>NZ_CP159508.1:5090000-5355912 GCF_051131155.1 Pseudanabaena minima str. Chao 2107 | reverse complement strand
ATCGCGTGTATTAAAATTTTGGAGAATTACTTAATTGACTTAATGAATATTCTGCGGAATGCACACACAAGCTCCAGATCAAAATCTCAGTCTAACTCTAGAGCGCGAATAGCTCTCACTATAGGCGATCCCGCAGGAATTGGTACGGAAATCATTCTAAAATCTCTTGCCGATTGCCATTTATTAGCACTAGATGCAACTTTTACAGTTTTTGGCGATCGCCACTATCTAAGGAAAGCCTATGATTTGTTGAGAAATCATGACAATTTACTAATCGCTGATCCAGATCGCCTAGAAATTGTCGATATCCGCACTAATGAGGAGATTTCTTTAGGAATAGGCAATCGTGCAAGTGGGGCAGCTAGTTTTGCTTACTTGGAGGCTGCTATCGCCCAAACTCTTGCAGGAGATTTTGATGCGATCGTTACCGCACCGATCGCGAAGTCAGCATGGAAACAAGCGGGACATGACTATGCTGGACAAACGGAGTTATTAGCCGAGCGTAGCCAAGTTGATGATTTTGGGATGTTATTTGTGGGTAAATCGCCCCATACGGACTGGGTGTTTCGGACTTTGCTGGCAACGGTACATATTCCCCTGAGTGAGGTCACGCAGCAACTTACGCCAGAGTTAATTGAGCAAAAATTAGAATTACTCCGCCGATCGCTGTTGCAAGATTTTGGGATTACAAATCCTCGTATTGCCATATCGGGGATCAATCCCCATAGTGGCGAACAGGGACAACTAGGACTTGAGGAGAGGGACTGGTTGCAGCCACTCATCGATCGCTATCGCCAGCAACACCCGAATGTGCAAGTTACCAACCCAATTCCACCCGATACGATGTGGATTAATCCTGCAAAAGCTTGGAGCGATCGCAATCGCATCTTGCTTGGGCATGACGCTTATCTCGCCATGTACCACGATCAGGGTTTAATTCCCGTTAAGCTCCTAGCCTTTGATCGGGCTGTGAATACCACAATTGGGTTGCCCTTTGTTCGCACATCACCCGATCACGGTACAGCCTTTGATATTGCTGGCAAAGGTATTGCCGATCCCGCTAGCACGATTGAGGCGATCAGCCTAGCCGTAGAACTCGCAAAAATCAGACAAGGGGCTTAAGCCCCTTGTCAAAAAAAAGAGGCGGCGCAGAGCGCCGCCTCTTTTTGGAGAGGATTATTCAGGAATAACTTGAATTTTGATCGTTGCCGTAACTTCAGCATGAAGCTTGATCGAAACATCAAAAGTGCCTGTTTGATTAATTTCAGGAATCGTAATGTCGCGGTGATCGATTTCTAGCATCGACTTCGCGGTAATCAACTGAGCAACTTCGCGATCGGTCACAGTACCGAAAATTGCATTACCTTCACCAACTTTTTTCTTAATAATAAAGCCACCAATAGTTGATAGTGCAGTCTTACGGCTTTCTGCTTCTTGGCGAATAGCAATCAAACGTTGACGCTCAACTTCTTTACGTCTTTCAACTTCTTTAACCACACCAGAGGTAGCACGGATAGCTAAACCCTGAGGTATGAGGAAATTTTGAGCATAACCGGGCGCTACAGATACCAAGTCACCTAGTTTGCCTAATTTTGTAACATTTTTGGTCAGCATGACCTGCAAATTACTCTTTGCCATGTGCTTTTGACTCTTACTCGTTTAAATAGATTTACATCTGAGGGATTGCGGCTACGGCGCAGTCTCACAGCTATGAGGAGAATTACTACTAACTATGGTCAAACAACGAAGTTAGAACTAATATAGATACATTAGAATTTACGGTTTTAACCAGACTTTCTAGTATAGCGAAAAAACTGGCTTTGTAGACTCTACAAAAAATTTACGATGCAGCGTTGGCAGTTATTCAAAATCTCTAGGCAAATTCTGCCGCTTTTGGTCTTATCTCTAGCGGTTGTAGTTCTGCCTAGTTGCACAATTAGTCAGCCTCCTAAACCTTTTAGTTCTGAGGCTTTACCGACCGAAGCGATCGCCGAAATTAGTGAAATTCGCAGCTACCCTGTGCGTGTTAAGTATGTTAACGCCACATCCGCAAGACCTGCGACTGTTGGTGTACCACTTAAGGTAAATGAAAGCGTTAGCACCGAAGACTCCTCTACTGCCCAAGTGACCTTACGCAGTGGTGCGATTATCAGAATTGGCGGGAAATCCAACCTAACCCTTAGACCGCAAAACCAAGTTGAATTCACATCTGGTCGCTTAGTGGCGTGGGCAGCTAGCGATCGCAAATCTCCAGCTCAAGTCCAAACCCCCTTTGGCGAAATCTCTAGTAACAATGGCACTGTATATCTAGAAATTCCTCCTAAGGCGGCGGAAGATCGGCGGGTGATTGCTCTTGATGGCAATGTCACGGTTTTACTCAAAAGCACATCAGAGATTATTAACCTTGGCAAAGGTGAAGAAATTAGGATCAAAGCCGATGGTAAAGCTTCGGCTCCAAAACGCATTGACAAAGAAAGTATTGACAAGCGGATTGCTAATAATGCTTTGATTTTTGGATTTAGTACCCAGTTAGCAAGTTTGCCGCAAATCACCTCAGAATTTGGGGTGACAGCGACGGTAAAAGAGGCAAGTACAATTGAGTTTCGCCGTGCTGACTTACCTAAACCTACTGAAAATCCAAATCGTAACAAAGTTACATATAATTCAAGTCCAGCAACAAATAGCGATCGCAATGATCGCCGCGAAGAACCGCCAGCCACTAAACGAGAAGAACCAACAGCCGCGAAGACCGAACCTGCTGCTCCACAAGTAATACCCAGCAATCCTGCTCCTGCCAACAATACAGAACCCGTGAGGACAGATCCTACACCTGTAACTACCAATCCTGTGGCAACGCCAATAGAACCACCACCAGCACAACCTGCTCCATTAGAGCCACCACCTCAGCCAGTCCAACCTGAAATACCTGCGCCTGCACCTGCACCCGTAGCTCCACAGCCAAAACCATAGAATTAACGGTCGCGCATTGCGAGGTCTTTAATTCTATTTTTGGTTATACCCAAAATAGTAATGGCGGCGCTTTGTGCCGCCATTACTATTTTGGGTTTTATAGAGGATGTCTAAAATTGATGTGGCGATCGCAATCTCTTGTGTTAACATCTGACGCTTAAAAGAGCATATATAGCGACTAATGATGGTGGTAAAGATGTTGGCAGCCAAAAAAATCTCCAGTGCGTTATCCAGTACATTAATTTCCGTAATAGTTAATGTAGTCAGCTTATGCACCGTCACCTATGGAGTCGTTAACAGCGCCAATGCAATTAATCCTAACAAACATAATTCAGCCATACCAGCTAATATTCTTCTTGCCCGTAATCCCAAATCAAATCTAGATAGTCGAGTTAGTTCAACCCTCATTGATTATCAGGGAAGACTATGGATCGGTACTTGGCAAGGTTTGATGCAAATCGATCAGAGAACTGGTGCGGCAGTTAACTCCATCTCTTTACCCAATTCCACGGTTACCGCCCTATTAGAAGATCGTCGTGGTTATTTTTGGGTTGGCACAACCTCAGGCTTATATCAGATTGAGCCTAGCTCTGGCAAAATTGAAAACATTGCTATTCAACTATCTTCCAGCCGAATCCTCAGTCTAGCGATGGATCGGGCTGGTTTTATTTGGGTCGGAACTGATCAAGGATTAACCCGCATCAGTCCTTACAATGCTGAAACCTATGCCAGAATGCCCAATCTTCCAGGGACAGCCGCCAATGTGATGCAGTTTGATAATGCTGGCAATCTTTGGGTAGGTACATTGAATGGACTGGTGAAAATCAACCCTGGAACAGCCAAAATCACCGCAAGGATCCCCTATGTATCGGGGCAAATTGTCCAAGCGATCGCTGTGGAGCCATCGGGCAAGATTTGGGCAGGTACTCCTCGCAATGTATTTGAAATTAATCCAAAAACTAATAAGGCGATCGCCCGCATTAATGCTGTAACTGGACGAGATATTGTGGCTCTGGCGAGTCATAAAAATGGTGAGTTGTGGATTGGCATGAGAGATGGGTTAGTTCTTGCCAATACCTACAATGGCGCGATTACATCATCGATCTATAACTTGCCCAGTAGTTCAGTTATTAATTTGCTTGTCCATAATCAACAAATATGGATTGGTACTGAGGATGGTTTAGGCAAGATTAACACTCAACTTAAAAAATCAGAAATACCAAGTGCAAATGCGACTGTAGTTTATACAACTCAAAAATAAGTAATACAAAAACACAAAATGGCGTAGCCATTTTGCGTTTTTAAAACCCTTACTGGGTTTGGGTTTTAATTCACAAAAGTGTTGCCACACTTTCGTGAATTGGTATAATACCAAAACACAAAATGGCTGCGCCATTTTGTGTTTCTAAAACCCTTACTGGGTTTGGCTTTCAAATCACAAAGTGTGGCAATACTTTTGTGATTTGGTATAATTAGGCATAACTAATTAAAAATCAAAACCCGTAAAGCTACGCCCTTGCGGGGCGTAACTTTGCGGGTTTTGATTTGTCCTGATAGTGGCTATAGTTATATGGCTGTCGTTGATTGTGTTAGGACAAAAGCAAAACCCAAGAAGAGAATGGCGGCGCTTTGCGCCGCCATTCTCTTCTTGGGTTTTATGTACTCATACACTTGGCGATAGCTATAAATTAAGAAACGGGTGGGAATTGTTGTCTTTCTTTTTTCTCCAATTGCTATATTTTGGGGCTATATTTTAAATTATGGAAATCTATATTTAGATTGGGGCAACCTAAACATAGATTTTCTCAAATGGTTTGCATAAAATTGTTCCAAGGGTTTATTTTTAGACAAAATAAAAAGCCTACAAATGATTTAGGGCTGAGCTATTTGTAAATGTTTAAATTTAAAGTAATTTTAGAAAGCAGGGCTTGGTGGGGCTTTTTAAAATTATTTCGGGTTGAGTTTTTGTGGAGAAATTAAACTAAAAGATGGATGTTTTATTAACAAAACTGCATGAAATCTTCACAGCTCAAATTTTAGATATTGGAGGCACTAAGTTTTCGATCGCCACGATCATTTCTCTGCTAGGGCTTATTGTCTTAACTTTTTTTGTATCAAGAATTATTAGCGAAATCATTAGGCGATCGTTATTGTCAAAACTTCGGATTAATCGTGGATTACAAGAAGCGATTACCGTATTCATTAAATATGTACTAATTACACTTAGCAGTGTCATTATTCTGCAAACGGCGGGGATAAATCTTAGTTCGCTAGCTGTGATTGCAGGTGTGGTTGGTATTGGGATTGGGTTTGGATTACAGAACATTGCTAGCAACTTTATTAGTGGGTTAGTTTTACTGTTTGAGCAAACTATCAAAGTTGGTGACTACATCGAAATTGGTGAACTCAAAGGCACTATTGAAAAAATTTCTATTCGCTCCACAATTATTCGTACTGAAGATGATTTATTTGTAATTGTGCCAAATCAGCGATTTATCGAAAACAATACAGTCAACTGGAGCTATGAGGGACATACTTGCCGTATTCATATCCCTGTTAGCGTGGCTTACGACACCGATCTATTAGTCTTAACTGAAGCTTTGTTGACTGCGGCTCGACATGAACCTCGTGTATTGTCGAGTCCACCTCCAGAAGTTTGGTTTCAGTCATTTGGGAAAGAATCACTTGAGTTTGAGTTATTGGTCTGGATTGATGATCCTGACGCTAACGAACCAATTCGGAGTTCGATTAATTTTCGGATTGCCTATGAGTTTAGATCTAGAGGCATTAGAATTCCTTTTCCGACCAGAGAGATAATCCTGCACAATCCTGAGGCAATGCAGCAGGTTATCACGCCGTCCAATCCAGAAAATCATCAACAGTTACCAACTATAAAACAGGCAAGTTCGACAATTCCTCCAGCTAGCAATGTAATAAATTCCAAAAGTCTGCGTGATTTACTAAGGAAAATATCTTATTTTGAAAGATGCACAGAGGTAGAACTATTTGCCTTAATAGCTAGGGGATATCGCAAACATTTTGATATCAGTGAAATTATTTGCCGCGAAAACGATCCGAGCGAAGAGTTTTACATTATTTTGTCGGGTGTGGTCGAAGTTTTTTCAGAGAAGAATAATCAGGCGATCGCCACATTAGGTGAAGGAGAATTTTTTGGCGAGATTTCACTGCTAACTGGTACACCTCGGACAGCAACAGTTCGGGCTTTGACTGTAGACACAGTTTTATTTGTGGTGGAGCAACAACAGTTACAAAAGTTGCTCAGTGAACATAAAGAATTGGGCGAACAGATTGCCTTAAAATTATCAGAACGACAGCAGGTGTTAATCAGTCTGGGATTACTCAACGAAGAAGAATTACAGCGATCACAATATGCGGCTTTGTCATGGGTACGCGATCGCTTAAATAATATTTTTGGGATTAGTCTAGGTAAAAGTCCATAAATTACATTCCTATAGCAATTGCAATTTTAATGGTTTGTGAGAATGGGGTACTTTGCGACCCATTCTCACAAACCATTAAAAAATTGATCCCCAAACATTAAGAAACTTGGAATATGTGCGCTATATCACTGCTAGCCATGAGACGATCCCCTACTCTGGGATCATGAACCAGTAAAGTTAGTGGCTACTCACAAGTGATCAAAATGTTTAATATACAAGCGCAAAAAATTAATTCCAGCAACCTAGAATCTCAATTTAATCAATCAATCTGCATTTATCGTAACGACACCGAATCTGTACAAATTATTCGTATAGCGCAACCTAATACTAATTTTTTTGAAAGAGTAGTATTTCCAAATCAAAGCATCCAATTTGCTGCACCAATAGATGCCTTACTAGAAATCTGTGAATGTGTTTTATCTGGTTTAATTCATGCTGATACGATTCCTTGTTCTCAAATTGCAGTCGTTGATATGGACATGAATATGGGACTAAATTTATCAAGCCTAAAAGGAGCAAATAAAGATTTGTTGGTGTCGATTGCAGCTTAAGTTTTTGGATTAGTTTTTGGATTATGTAGTAGCCGTTGCTTTTTGTTTTTCAACTTTATTATTTTTGTCCAAGGAAGAGATTGCATGACAATCTCTTCCTTTTTAATAAAATCCCAATAAATGAAGGCGGCGCTTTGTGCCGCCTTCATTTATGCAGATACTGATGCAGTGATTCATCGCGTCCCCAAAAAAACTACAATAAAAGCTAATTGAAATCGACGAAAATCAAAAAAATAAGACTGTGACATATAAAGTTGGACTTCTCGGATTAGGAACGGTTGGCACAGGTGTTGCCAAAATTTTCCAAGACCCTGCGGGTCGCCATCCCCTGCTACCTGATATCGAAATCGCGCGGGTAGGTGTGCGATCGCTAGACAAGCAGCGTGATGTGGCGATCGCTTCCAGCATTGTCACAGATGATTTAGCTGACATAGTAAGTGATCCCACGATCGATGTTGTAGTTGAGGTCATTGGCGGTATTGAGCCAGCCAAAAGTTTGATTTTAAAAGCGATCGCCAATGGCAAACATATTGTTACTGCTAATAAGGCTGTAATTGCCAGACATGGTAATGAAATTTTTACCGCCGCCAAACAAAAAGGTGTATACGTAATGCTAGAAGCCGCCGCTTGTGGTGGTATCCCTGTAATTCAAGCGCTCAAGCAAAGCCTAGGCGGTAATCGCATCAGTGAATTAACAGGAATCGTTAACGGCACAACTAATTACATTCTTAGCCGGATGTATTTTGAGGGTGCTGATTTTGGTGCAACTCTCGCCGAAGCTCAACAATTAGGCTATGCAGAAGCCGATCCCACAGCCGATGTTGATGGCTATGATGCTGCCGACAAAATGGCGATTTTAGCAAGTCTTGCCTTTGGCGATCGCGTCAAACTTGAAGACATTTACAGAGAAGGCATTCGCTCGATCACTAGTGCGGATATTGGCTATGCCAAAGAGTTAGGCTTTACGATTAAGCTCTTAGGAATTGCGCGGCGTACTGACAACAAAAATGACACTAATTTGGAGATTCGTGTCCACCCTACGCTGATCCCGATTCAACATCCCCTTGCGAATATTCATGGTGTCACTAATGCCGTTCGGATTGAAGGTGATCCCATCGGTGAAGTTGTGTTTTCAGGACCTGGTGCAGGTGCGGGCGCAACTGCTAGTGCTGTAGTTGCTGACATTATCAATGTTGTGGCTGCCTTGAAATCAATGCCGAATCAAGTAAATCAATTAATGGGCTGCTCCCATGAGCATTACGCCAAAATCGCCCCAATTGAAAACACAGTAAATCAGTTCTACGCGCGACTGCTAACCCATGATAAACCTGGAGTGATCGGCGATTTGGGTACTGCTTTTGGCAAACACTGCGTTAGCTTAAATGCAATTTTACAAAAAAATACAAGTCATGATGGGTTAGCTGAAATTGTAGTGATCACCCAAAAGGTTAGTGAGTTCAACTTTCAGCAAGCGATCGCCACTATCCGCAATTTAAAGACTTTGCATAGCATTCCGACAGTGCTGCGAGTTTTGTGAGACTAAGAGCTAGAAAATAGACGTTAACTCTGAGAAGGAAAATTTGACGTATCTATTGAACTTTTCTTCTCAGAGCTTGTGAAATCAGAATTTTTTTTAGAAAATCGTTTACTAATAAACCAGCGAAATGCCCTCAGAAAATCTAAGCTAGAGGAAAGTAAGCGTCTTTTTCCAAACTTACTATATCCTGAGTATCGGGGAAACCATGGTGTAGGAACCTCGGTAATGTGATAGCCCAAACCAGCTAAAACTGCTAACAAATAACGGTGAGTAATGACATCCATAGGAAGACCTGCAACTAATTCTCTCGGTACAAGCTTGATCCAATTCATGTCATGAATCTTTAAGCCAAAGAGAAGACGACAAGTTGTATTTGCCACATTAGAAGCTAGTTTTTTACCATCTCCGCGATTTTGTCTCCACCCTGCGACTGCATGGACTTCCTTAGTACAGGCTTCTAATAATATTGGGATGTCCAACTCAGGATTAGACTCCAAATCTGCTTGTCCCCAAAAGATCCAATCGCTAGTGGTATTGGCGATCGCCGTTTTCCATACACCTGTTACTCCCAGTCTTTGCGGGTGAGTGATGACCGTCAAAAAATCATATTTTTGCTGCAACTGAATCAAGATTTTTGGGCTTTCATCAGTACTGCCATCATCAATGAGGACTACAGGTAAAGTAAATCCCAGACGTAAAAATGCTTTCTCTATCAAGTGAAGAAGTCTTTCAAGGTTTCCTTCTTCATTTAGAGCAGGTATAACAATGGTTACAGAGCGACTTTCTAAGGGAAGTTGTTGAGGCAGATTAGCTGTAAGTGCAAAAGATCCTGACATAAAATTAGAAACCTATAAATGTTCTAGTTTTGAAAAGCGCAATTTATATTATTTATTAACTCTTTTCCATAAAATACTTCTAAAATAATATGGCTTTCTGCGTATTTTAGCTTAGACAAGTTTTTCTCAGGAGATTCAGACAAACTTTTAAATGAATTTACTCAAACTTAGTTTTGGCAAATAACTCCTTAAAATAATCTTTCCAGTGATTTTCTAATGTCTATAGATGATCTTCGTGACAAGCATATCCTTGTAATCTCCTCTGTTTACCCCACAACATCTGATGGTAATCATGGCGCATTTATTCGTGAAACCGTTTTGCAAATGCGATCGCTTGGGATCAACTTTAAAATTTTTGCCCCAGCTTATGAAGGGTCACAGACGCATAATTTAGATAATATTGAAATTTATCGGTTTCGCTACTTTTTTAAACGGTTTGAAAACCTAGTGCGCGATGGCGCACCAACAAAACTACAAAAGCAACCTTTATATATATTGGTAGCTCTTTCATATATCTTGCTTGGGGCATGGCAACTATTTTGGTTATGCAAGAAACAAAAACCTGACTTACTTCATGTCAACTGGCCATTTCCCCATGGGCTAATGGCTTATCCTACAAGCAAATTACTTGGTATTCCTATGCTTTTTAGCTTTCACGGAGCAGAGCTTCTATTAGCTAAAAAATTTAGCTTTGTCGGGGCAATTTTGCGATGGCAAATACCAATGGCTAGGAGCGTAACAGCTAATTCTTCATTTACAAAAGCACTAATTCAAAAGCTATACAGTGGGGCTGTGACAGTCATCCCCTATGGTCTAACGATTGAGCCGAAAAAAACTGTGCCAAGAAATCCTGAAGAAGACATGAAACTTTTATTTGTAGGTAGATTGGATGAACGTAAGGGACTACGTTACTTACTGGAGGCTTTACCATTAGTTCTTAGTAAATATCCAGTACGTTTACGCATTGTGGGTAAAGGAATTTTAGAAGATGAAATCAAGGCTCAATGCAAGGAACTAAAACTAGAGAAAGTAGTTGATTTCTTGGGTTTTGTTAGCAAAGAAGAACTAGCCAATGAGTATGCCTCTTGTGACATTTTTGTTTTGCCAGCTATTGTCGATAGTAAAGGAGATACTGAAGGGCTAGGGATTGTGATGATTGAGGCTCTAGCGCATGAAAAGCCTGTAATTGCTAGTGCCGTTGGCGGTATTGTCGATGTTATTCAGTCTGGTGTTACAGGGATTTTAGTAAAGGAGAAAGATCCTCAAGCACTCTTTCAAGCAATTGTTGATCTGATAGCCGATCCAGTTCGAGCCAAAGAACTAGGTCACCGAGGCTTAAAAGATATTCAAGTACGTTTTGGTTGGTCACATCTTGTTTTGTTATGGCAGGATGTATTTACAAAAGCTTTGACTCAAGCATAATTTTAGATAATTGCAAATAACTAGATTCTACTAATCTGTGTAATATGGCTGTACCCCGTCCATTGTCTCGTCTTGTATTGGTACTTTTAGTCGTTGTTCCCCTAGGAATAATTGGCGTTCTAGCAGTAACTATTTTATTGCCAACACTGCGAAATCCTGAATCTCGAAGCTATTCCTCTGATATTGGTTACCCAGCCCAACAAAGAAAAGCGGGCAAGCCGATTAAAGTAGAGACCGCCGTAGTCAGTCAGCAACCCATAGATGACTCAGTTTCTGCCCCTGGTGAATCAGTTGCTTTACAAGAAGTTGTGCTTCAGCCATTAGTGTCAGGCTCTGTTGCAAAAGTATATGTACAAGAGGGCGATCGCGTAACTAAAGGTCAGCCATTAATTGAGTTAAATAAAGAACTTTTTGAAAACGCAGTTGAGACTGCTCGTAATAATATTGCGATCTCTGAAGTTGGGTTGCAAAACATTGAGCAAACAACTAATGATCAACTATCTTCTTTAGAGGCAAATGTTGAAAGTCTTAGGAGTCGAGCTGCTATTTTTGATGCTAAACTCAATCAATCAGAAATTCTTGTTAAAGAAGGAGCGCTCTCAAGATTTCAGCTAGCAGATACCGAGGACTTATATCTAATCCGCAAGCGCGATCTCTATACTGCTGAAAGAGAGCTAGATCGTACTCGTAATGATCTTGCTCGTCAGGCTGAAAGTTTGGAATTTCAGCTAAAGAATAATCAAATAGCATTACAAAATGCTCTTACAAATTTAGAGCGTACCGTAATTTATGCTCCAAACAATGGTCTAGTTAGCCGACTAAATATTAGTGTTGGTGAGGTGGCGAACTTAAATACAAATTTGATGACCTTAAATCAAGATATTGTCTTTAAAGCCTATGTTGATCAGGCTCGCCTTGATGCAGTTAAAGTTGGGGATAAAGCTACAGTTAGATTTGTGGCTTACCCTGGCAAATCTTATATAGGGCAAGTAATTCGACTTAATCCAACAGTGGAAACTAATCCTACACCTGGCAACGCTGGGGTCAATCGACAATTTACTTATTCAGTTTGGATTAGAGTCCAAGATTTAGAAATGGCTCCTGGGTTACAGGGTTATGTGCAGTTTGATCAAGGTAGAACCAGTATGGTGATACCTGAAAGCGCCGTAATTCATCTGTCTGCTGGTGAAGGGATGGTCATGCTTGCCGAGTCAGGCAAAGCTGTTGTCAGAAAAGTTAAATTAGGTAGAACTTTTGATAGTCAGCGTGAAGTATTAGATGGATTAGCTCTAGGCGATCGCGTTGTGCTTTCCCCTAGACCTCTCAATCCTGGAGATAAACTAGAGACTTAACTTTAGTTTTGATTAATACAAGAATTTTTTTACATTTTAGTTTAAGGATAAGCAAATGTTAAAAGTCATCAACGAGGAAGTCTGCAAAGATCCTGAAAACCTAAATAATCAATTTTTGAATGCAATTCCGTTTCCCCATCTTGTTATAGACAATTTTTTGCGTGAGGATTTGGCGGAAAAAATATTGCAAGACTTCCCAGCATTGTCACTTATGCATTCTTCTCATCACTATTTGTTTAATCAAAAGTATGAGTTGTCATTTTGGTCTCAAGTATCTGATTTATTCTCGGAATTGCATCAAGATTTACTTTCCGATCAATTTAGAGAATTTATTAGCCAAATTTCTGGCAAGCAAGTATTCATGGATGCTGATTATTGTGGTGAATTGCATCAAGGGCGTGATGGCGGATTTTTAGACATGCATGTTGATTTTAATTTGCATCCCAAAAATGAAACTTGGATACATGAGCTGACTCTCTTAATTTATCTCAATAAAGATTGGAAAGACGATTATGGTGGTCAGTTGCTGATGCAACATCATGATAATCCTAAAGTGTATGAAGTTGCTCCAGTATTTAATCGTTGCACGATTATCCGTTCTGATGAGACAACATTTCACGGTTATCGACGGTTAAATCTGCCTGAGAATATAACTCGGAAATCGATTTTAGTGAATTTCTATAGAGAGGTTACTCCTGAACAAATTCCTCCACGTCGCCCAACTGTTTGGGCGACTAAGGAAGTGTCTCCGCTGAAAGCTTTACTTGCGAAGATTTACAACCCAATTAGTTCGTTTAAACATCGAGTATTTGGTCTAACCACTGCTGGTGATCGTGAAGAAGCCAGAAAAATCAAGGAGAAACTAAAAAAAGATCTTAATATAAGGTAGAAAATAAGCCTTGCATATTGATGCTAATAACTTTTCTAGTGATCAAAAAGGTAGGTGAAAAATGTTAACAGTTGTCAATTCTGATGTTTGTCAAGAAACTGAAAAGCTGTCCCATCAATTCCTAAACGCAACTCCATTTCCCTATATTGTAATTGATAACTTTTTGCATGAAGATTTGGCAGATGAGCTACTTACACAATTCCCAGACATCTCACTAATGCATCGTTCCCATCATTACTTATTTACCCAAAAGCATGAATTATCATTTTGGGCTAAAACATCGGACTTATTCTCACAACTTCATCAAGACTTAATGTCTGACGAGTTTAGGGAATTTATTAGCCAAGTTTCAGGTAAACAAGTATTCATGGACTTTGATTATTGTGGCGAGCTTCACCAAGGAACTAATGGTAGCTTTTTAGATATGCATATTGATTTTAATTTGCATCCTAAACATGATACTTGGGTTCATGAGCTAACTCTGTTGATTTACCTCAACAAAAATTGGCAAGATCGTTATGGTGGTCAATTACAGTTGCAACATCAAGAAACTTCAAAAATTTATGAGGTTGCGCCTATATTTAATCGCTGTGCAATCATCCGTTGTTGTGACGAGGATACATTTCATGGCTATCGACAGCTTAAACTGCCAGAGAATGTCACTCGCAAATCAATTTTAGTCAATTTTTACCGAGAGGTTAAACCAGATGAAGCACCACCTCGAAGACCTACTATTTGGGCAACCAAAAAAGTTTCGCCACTAAAATCTTTCTTAGCAAAGATCTATAATCCAATTAGTACGCTTAAACATCGTTTGTTTGGTCTAACTACGGCAGGTGATCGCCACGAGGCAGAGAAAATTAGAGCCCGTAATCAAAACAAATAATTAGAAATAATTAGAGATTGTTATGAGTTAAATTTGTACGCCCATGAAAATTGTATTACGATTACTGAATTGGGCTTTTTCTCAAGTGAACAGGCAAAGAATTACTCTTCTTGTGGGTTCTATTGCGTTAATCTTGAGTGCTAGGTCGGCTTGGTATAATTTGCCACCAGATACTTTAGAGGCTTTTGGAGTCAGTCTTGCGATCGCCAATTACTATAGGGTAATACCATTTTTGTTTGGTTTACTAGGTCTAACCTTTACAATTTGGGAAGCCAGAAGTAGAGTTCTGCGCTTACTTTTTTGGAGTGGGTTACTTGTAGTTTTACTCTTTCCCTATGTTCAAATTACTTGGAGCCCTGCAACTACATTTTTATCTAATAATTATTACAGTCAGAACGCTAGAGTTGATCGCCACGTAGAAAGAAATTTCTCAGAGATACAAGCACAGTGGAAACAAAATATTATCTTAGATGATCCAGACACACCAGATGCTAGTCTCAATGCCTTAATCAAAAGTAGTGGTTTTTTCCAGCCCCCCACTATTGAGAGATTCCTTACTAATATTCTTGGCTATGATATTAACTTTTTTACATACATTAGCTTGAATTGGGCGATCGCTATTCTGGGATTTTCAATTTATTTATTTGGATTATATTTAGATAAAGACCAAAGAGCTATAGAGCTATTGGGAAAGGATATGAAAAACTTACTACCTTGGATATTAGTAGGGTTCATCTTTCTATCCATATCAATACTGCTACCAAATATTATTCATTACAATTTAAATACATCCTATGCTAATGGAGATTATCGCTTTGTCCAAAGCATGAGCAAAACCTTAACAACTTTATATCCTCCTCTGAAAGGTGATAACTTCTTTTGGGAGCGCCTTGGGAAAGCTGGATATTATAATGATCAGCCAGACAAATCTTTAGTTGAACTCGTAAAAGGTCTAGAAAGCTATCGCCGAAAAGATTGGGTTAATGCTGAAACTCATTTCCAAGAATCATTGAACCTCCAACCGAAAAACTTTTTAGTAAGGGGGTATCTAGCTTCAGCAATTTTAAATCAAGGTATTAATGAGTTTAACGATCTAAGTAATCGCAATACAGCAACTGCTGCTAATTCGTTTGAAAGAGTTTTAACAGTCTTTCCAAATCACACGGAAGCTCTTTATGATTTGATGTTAGCTACAGCTGTTGGTGGTAAATTTGACAAGTCTGCGGATATTGCCTTAAAAATTATCGAAAATCAAAAATATGCTCAACGTCCTCGTTCAGCATTATTAGGACAAGCATATTTACATCTTGCTTGGAAAGGCTTCAAGGATAAAGACTATCAAAACGCTTGGCTGCGTTATCGT
The DNA here is from genome assembly GCF_051131155.1 of Pseudanabaena minima str. Chao 2107. NCBI lineage: Bacteria > Bacillati > Cyanobacteriota > Cyanophyceae > Pseudanabaenales > Pseudanabaenaceae > Pseudanabaena > Pseudanabaena minima. The sequence goes on along the minus strand of NZ_CP159508.1, from coordinate 5,340,645 downwards.
CAGTCAGTGGATGATAGTGCATGGAAAATTGTTATTGAGGAAGAGCAATGAAACGATTTGGTCATTCTCTATTGGCTTTAGCTTTAGTTCTAACTCTTGGTTGTTTGTTAGGAATGTTAGGTTTTGCGATATGGGACAAAGCCCCTAGCCCATTAACTCCAGTTCCATGGTCTCCTACAGCACAATGGATTGAATCACCACAACCAAGTTATCGTCTTTATGCTCGTCATACTTTTAATCTTACGAACAAGGCGCAGGCTGCTTGGTTGAGAATCAGTGCAGACAATAGCTTTATTCTTTATGTGAATGGTGTACCACTTGGGCGGCAATTGGCGACTTCAAATAGTTCTTTATCTTTCGCAAGTCGGAATTCTTTAATCAATCAAAATATAAATGATAGTGAACCCTATGATGTTCGCATTGAAAATCGATTTATAGGATATCACCATCACTGGAAACAAACTTTTTATGTTGATCTATCCAAGGTTTTGAAGATTGGTAAAAATGTAATTTCCTTAGAAGTTCAGAAGCATCGACAGGATGTGCGTGTAGTTGTTGAAGGTTATGTCTATCCTGTGAAGGGAGCAAGCCCTCTAAGTATTACAACTGGAGAATCTGATTGGAAAGTTTCTTCACTTGCAGAAAATGACCTTAACACTCCTTGGTTTGAACCTGAATTTGGTGATGAAAACTGGTTAGATGCAAAGTTAGCAGGTCCAGTCACAGAAAAGACTTTTAGTAGATTGAGTCCAAGTATTTACAATCGCTACTTAGAGGGATCTTGGATTACTGGAACAGAGAGTAATCAACGTGAACTTTGGTTACGGCGAAACTGGGATATTTCTCAATTTCAAAAATCTCAAAGTCGCTCATTTATTCGATTTTCTGGAGATGGTGAATATTCTTTGTTATTAAATGGTCAAATGGTTAGTGCCTATGAGAGTGATGATAATAAAGGTCTACACCTATTTGAAGTTACCGATTTAGTGAGAAACGGTCAAAATGTTTTCAGTGCAAGGGTAGCTAGATCTTTAACTATTAATCCAGATGACTCCAAGAGAATTCCTTTAGGCTTTTTCTTGGATGGTTGGATAGAAACTATGGATGGTGAAGTTATTAATCAGATTGCTACGGATTCAAGTTGGCAAACATCTCCCACCCCAAATTTTGATGACTCCCCTTCTAGTGCGATCGCCTATAGACTACCAGATCCTCAAGAATTTAATCGCCAATTTGAAGGTAATGCCTACTTGCTAAACTATCCAGACTTCTTACTTCGTAATGTTTTTTGGCAATCATTAGGCATGGGAGCAGCTATTGCGAATGCTTTCCTCATCGGAAGATTAGGCTTTTTTAGTGCTGGCTTTTGGAACTCATTAACCGCTGGAGCAGGAATAATGTTTCCAGGAACATTATTCCTAATTGGGATGGGATTGCTTAAGCACCGTTACGCAGAGTCGGAAATGGGGCTATTATTTGCCCAACCTTCTACCAATATATGGATATTGCTTGGATTTATTGGGATTCAAGTTATAACCCTGTTAGGTTCCCTGTGGCACAATTCGCCATACACACATAGCCACAGGGTTAAACAATCGTTGATAGATGATCACAAAGAGCAATCTTGGTCAACAAATTGGGCTTGGTTACTCACTAAGCTGCAATTGTCTAGTTGGGGACAATGGATATTGCTGACGATAATTGTTGTTCTTGGTTTTGGCTTAAGGACTTATGATTTAGCAGCAACATCAAGAGACTCCGATGAAAACACTTCCCTTGATGCAATTAGAGGAATTCTTAATACAGGCGCACCCGTTGCTACTTCGGGCATTTGGTATACTCGCGGACCTCTGTATCACTACTCTGTTGCGCTCTGGTTGAAAATATTTGGTTTCTCTTCTGAAAATGCCAGATTTACATCCGTTATTTTCGGAACAATCACTCTAGTTATCGCATTTTTACTAGCGCGTAAGTTTACTGGCAAAATATGGCTAGCTCTATTAGTTACGGCGATTTTAGCGATTGATCCATGGGAATTGGCAATTTCGCGCAATACTCGGTTTTACCAGTTCTTGCAAATGAATGTTATGTTTGCTTTCTGGTTTTTCGCTAAGGGATTTATTTTTAGAGAAGGCAAAACTTATCAACATTTATTCTTTATTTCCACAATGGCTTTTTTGCTTACCCAAGAAGGATATTTGACACTTTTGCCTTGTTTCTTAGTGGGATTTCTCTGCTTTTATAGACCATTCTCTCTCAAAAAAGATTGGTCTATTGTGTTGAGTAGTGCCATGGTATTAATAATATTTGGCTTTAATGTGATCTTCTTCCTAATTCGTTGCTTGACTCCACCTGTAGGTATATCAAGTGGCTCATCGGTACAGGTCAAACTCCAGTTAGGAGATATTACTGGATTTACAGAAGGCTTACTAGTAGGTAATAGCAGAATCAATGTTATCTATAGTCTATTTTTCTTGTTGGGTTTTATTTATTTTCTAATTAAAAGAAAAACTAAATTAATCTTTCTATTTAGTAGTATTTGCCTTTTCTTACTGTCAATTACAATTTTAGTAGTTCAAATTTCTCCTCGTTATACTTTTGCAATTTATCCGATTTTTGTGACGTTATCTGTTTATAGCGCATGTTGTATTTTAGGAAGTCTAGGTAGAATGCTTGAAAACGGAATTAAAAACCTGTTACCTTTAAGAGCGATCGCATTGGCTTGTGTCTTTCTGCTATTCATGGGTAATCTAGAACCGAGTAGGGTATTAGCAGGCTATCAAGATGCGCTAGCAAGACAAAATCCCGAATTATTTGACTATGTGAAGCAAAACTTGCAACCAGATGATGTGGTAATTGCTAACTTACCTGCTGCTGCTGCTATTGGACTGGGTAAACTGGATTACTTTTTGCCATCCCAAGGTATTTTGAGCCTCGATGGCTTTTACTTAAAGGAGGGGAGAATGATTGATCGCTGGGCAGGTGGTAAAGTAGTGAATAGTGTCGATCAATTTTCTGAAATATTAAATCAGTCAAATCGCATTTGGATTCAGCTAGATGATAACCCCCGACCTAGCCAGCCAAATCAAAGGCAACTCTATGATTATGTGCGATCGCTAGGAAAATCTGTATTTGAGCCTTATGGAGTTCGACTACGTTTGTGGCAAAAATCTGATGGTCTGTTTCCAAGAGAGATAAATGTAGGCAAAGACTTAGGAAATTATTGAATTTTACCCAACTTTTAAAGCTGTTAGAAGCTATTTATGAAAGATAAGTTACCAATATTATTCAAGGCAACGGTTAGTTTTGCGATACTGGCTTTTATTTTTACTCGCATTGATCTTAGTCAAATTGCAACCCGTCTGCAATATCTATCCTTACCCTTTATAATTTTTGCTTTGCTCTTTTATACAGGCTGTCAATGGCTGAGTTGTTTGAGATGGCAAGTTGTTCTCAAATCCGCAGGTTACCTCATACCAATTCGCTATTTACTGAGCAGTTATTTTGCGGGGATGTTTGTCAGCATTTTTTTACCAAGTTCAGTTGGAGGAGATGTTTATCGTGTCTATCGAATCACTAAAGTGATCGATGCTCCTGAAACAGCGTTTGCCTCAGTTTTTTTGGAAAGATTTACTGGGTTAGCTGCGGTTTTTGCTCTTGCCCTTGTTGGGATACCTCCAGCTATTAAAATTATTGGTAGTTGGGATATTATTTTGCTATTCCTTATTTGTGCTGGCATCATTTGGGGAGGATTTCTTTTAATTGCCAGTCCTTGGTTGCTTAATTTAAGCAGACCTTGGTTAAAGAAAATAAGGTTGGGTGGTCTATGCGATCGCCTTGACAAAGTTCAGTTTATCGTTATTCAATACCTTAAACATCGACAATCACTAGGACTTGCGATCGCAATTTCCTTTGTTATTCAGCTATCCATAATTTTTTATCAATATTTACTTGCTCAACAATTAAAAATTCCTATCTCATATCTGGAACTTTTAGTGTTCACTCCTATATCTATAGTTGTGACCTTAATGCCGATTTCCCTAGGCGGTTTAGGTATTCAAGAAGGTTTATGGGCTTATTTATTCACCAGAATTGGGTTAACTGCTGAGCAAGCCGTACTTTTGTCTCTGACTTTTACCATACTTGGTTGGATTCTCGCACTTCCTGGAGCCATAATTTTGTTACTAGATTCCAAAGGCTTAAAAACCACAAAACAATAGGATCAAAAATTGATGATCTTCAGATATTTACTAGCTATGACCGCAATATGGACATCTTTCACCTTCTGGTCAGGTAATTTATTATGGTTTGCTGAGAGAGAGATGCCATCTGCCGAAGCACAGACTCCTGTGGGTTCTCAATGGAGTGTTCTTTCAAAGGCTGATCCTAATTTGCTGGCTTTTCTGGTTAAAGCAGTTGTTGTTGACAGGCAAAGCGGTGCTATAGGTCGAAATCGAGAAGGCTTTATGTCTGTTGGTTTTCAGAGATACGCTAGTCGATTTATTATCTATGGAATCCTAACCAAAAATGTTCAATTAGTTGATGTTGGAATTAAAATCATAGAGTATCCTCTATCTTTTCAGAATTCAGAAGGAAGCTTTGAGGACTATTCTCCTGAAAGCAAAGGAAAGAGTTCAGCAACCAGTGTAGCCTTTTACTTAAATGACTTAGGTGAAAGTCTGTTGCTATGTAAAAATTCGAGATGGTTTCAAGAAAGTAATGAGACTGGTTATCTACGTACAAAAATCATTAATATGCAACCAGCCATCTCTAAATCCCTTACTTGGTTAATGTCCCAAGAAGCTAATCTAATCAAAGGAGATGGAAATGGAAGAGCAACAAATCGACTTTGGAAGGATGCTAATGCATTCTATCTGACAGGTAGAGTGCTAGACCGTAAAGATGCTGTAAGACTAGGTGAAAAATTTGCCATGATGTCTCTACAACAACAGAATGCTGAGGGAGCTTTCTTAGAGAAATCTGGTTTTGATAGTAGTTATCAAGGTGTTTCTATCGAGCAAGCATTATTGTTTTATACTAATCTGAGTTCTCAAGCCAATCAAAGACCTATTGTATGGAATGCTATTCAACGAGCTGTTACACTAGAATTAAAATATATTCTAGCCAGTGGCGAAGTTATTACAAAAGGCAATACGAGGGTTAATGTGGGCGGAGAAACTTACTTTAATAAAGAGAAAACTGTAGATTATTTAGCATTAGTGAATGGACTAAGTTACTATCATCAGCTAACACAAGATCCAAGTATTAAAAATACTTTAGATCAAGTATTCGCATTTTATTCAAAAAAGTGATTCTTTTACTAGTATATTCTTATATTTTTGTTTGACAAAATTTATAGGAAGTCTATATGTATCATAGAAATAATTAATTCCATCTGCTTGATATTAACCTATGGCTCTTTTGGTAGAGACAAATTAAAACTTTTGAACTGGGAGAACATTACATGGAAATTCCATTAGTATCTGTTATAGTTCCGACTTATAACTCTGCTGATTTTTTGGAGCCATGCTTAAAATCTATTATTGAACAGTGCTATGAAAAAATCGAACTAATTGTTGTCGATAATAGTTCCAAAGACAACACTAAGATGATTGCTAGACAATATACCGAGCATGTCTACAACAAAGGTAACGAAAGAAGCGCTCAGAGAAATTTTGGAGTCCATCAATCTACTGGTGATTATGTTTTGATGATTGATAGCGATATGGTATTGACTAAGGGGGTTGTACGCGCTTGTGTTGAGACTGCACAGAAAAATTCACAACTTAAAGCATTGATTATTCCTGAAGAATCCTTTGGTGACGGGGTTTGGGCTAAATGTAAAAAGCTAGAGAGATCCTTTTATAGTGGTGTTGATTGGCAGGAAGCTTCAAGATTTTTTGATAAGAATGCGTATCTTGATGTTGGTGGATATGATGAGTCTATGACTGGATGGGAAGACTATGATCTCCCAAATCGTATTGAGTCAAAGTATGGATCTGGGAGTATTGGTCGGGTTAAAACGTTAATTTATCATAACGAGCGTAAACTGGATTTGTTCACATCTTGTCGCAAAAAGTTTTACTACGCAAAAACCTTAGATCTCTATATTCATAAGGATACAAATAAAGATCGACTACATAAGCAGACTTCAATTATTCGTAGATACGGTGTTTTTTTTGCAAATCCTGCCAAACTTTTCAAGAATCCCCTTTTAGGAATTGGCATGTTGTTTATGAAAACCTGTGAGTTTGCTGCTGGAGCTTCAGGTTATCTGGTCGGGAAATTTTCATCCAAGTAATGACTTTTACAGAATTTTACCTATGAGCGATCGCCCCATATAATTGCTATTTCTTGATTGAGATGCGATCGCATTATTTTTAACTAGCCATTCTAAGCTTGGCTCAAAAAAAGTTGCGAGTTGGGGTTGTGCGAGTCCTAACGTTTTAGCTGGGCTAGCGCTAAGGGCTTGCCAAAGTTCACGAGCAGTTAGTAACTTTGTTACTACTAAGTTTTGCCAGAGGATGGGAAGGGCAAACTCTAAGCCGATCGCACCTACGGGAGCAACTTCAAAAGGTACTACTTTTTCTTCGTAAGCACGGGGAGTGTGATCGATCGCAATGCTATCGATGGCTCCTGATTTGATACCTGCAATTAGAGCTAGGCGATCACTTTCACTGCCGAGAGGTGGCATCAGACGGAGATTAGGATCATAGTTTTCTAAATCGCGATCGCAGTGACAAAGATGTAACCAAGTGGTACTGGCTGTTACAGGTAATCCATCATTTTTGGCTTGAGCCATTAGTTCTACACTCTGGGCGGTAGAGATCCTCATGAAATGGGTGGGGGCTTTGGTGAGGCGTACTAACTCAATTAAGGCGGCAAGGGCTGTGGTCTCGGCGGCAGCAGGATAGCCAGACATGCCATATTGGATCGACCATTTCCCTTCACGAATTACGCCGCTACCTGCGAGGTCAGGATTTTGAGGAAATAGGGCAATTGGTTTACCGAGCGGTCTGATATATTCCATCGCACGACGCACAAGCAGTAAATTGCTAATTGCTTTGCCATCAGTAAAGCCAATTACGGAATCAGCTAGCTCAGACATGTCCGTGAGTTGTTTACCTTCCAGCCCTTTGGTGATTGCGCCCCAAGGTTGCAGAGTATTTCCATGTTTTTGCTGCACATTGCGCCAAAACTCTAGAGCGGCAATATCATCGATCGCAGGTTGAGTATTGGGCAAAATGCCAACTGTTGTAAACCCGCCATTTTTTGCCGCTTGCACTAGTTCTGATATCGTTTCGGTAGATTCATGCCCAGGCTCACAACTAGTGCTATAAAGATCAATCAGCCCTGTACCTAGGATGACACCCGAACGCGGATCAATGTTGATGTTTGCAGGAATTTGGGATTGATCAAAGTTGAGATGAATTTGGCGATCACCATCAACAAAAACATCGGCTAAAGTTTCAGAAATATTTGAAGAAAAATCTGTATCAAGAATTTGTACTTGCTTGAAGAGAACTGGGTAACTGAGAGAATTTTCCGAGGGCATATAAAACAATTTTTCTTTTTACTGTATAGTGCGATGCGCTGCAAAACCACAAAAAATTGGTGAGGTGCAAAGCGCCTCACCAATTTTTTTATTGAACAATATTTAGAGATCGCTGATTTTGGTAATAACTACGCCATTGCCATTTGCCTTGTGCATCGACTGTGGGTGTAAATACGCGCACATCAAGCGAGTTTAAGCCAATTTCTTGGACAACTATTTCGGGATAGCGATCACCATTGATCTCTTGAATGCCATAGAGAGCATAGCTGCTCACGCTGTCATTAATATAGGAAAGCGCTCTAGTATGGGTCAAAATTGGTTCTGAAGTCCAATCGCCGTTTGCAGATTTTCGTAACATGATTAACATGCTGTACTCCTGACGCTCAAGGGCTGGACGGGATAGAAATTCTTTCCACACTTGAGGATCAAAACCTGCGGGACGAATTGGGTTATCAAGGCGCAAACCTGCAATAATTTCAGGCTGATTGTCACCATCGATATCTGCACATACTAGAGAGGCGATCGCTACTTGTGGGATTGAGGCTTGATTTGCCCCAAGTTTTAAAAATAAATTGCGAGATTTTTCGAGTACAAGGGGTTGGATTTTGCTGGGGCAGTTAAAAAAGTAGGTGTGATCGCTTGACGGATTCAGGTGATCGCTTGCCACAATTGTTAAATTGGGCTGGCGTAAGATGGCAGGATCAAAGCCTTTGGTCGGTTGATTTTTCTCGTTTTCGGCTGGTGCTTGTACCTTAAAACTGGCGATCGCCCCAAAAACATCGGAGCCACGCACCGCACTGACTTGAAACATGCCAAGTGGCTTACCAAATTGGATTAACGAAAATTTGCTGCCTACAGGAATTGATTGAATTACCCGATCTAAACTGCCGACCTGTTCTACCAAGTCAGAAGGGACAATTCCTTCGATTGTCTTGCCATCGGGAGAAGCTTGGATAAATAAGAAAATAGGGACAGGGGATTTATCTACTTCGTTTTTTTTGTCATTATTTTGACTAAAGCAAGCATTGAGACCAATAGCAATTCCTAAAAGTAAGAGAGATGTCGATAGAGAGCAGTAAATTTTGTGGCTGAATTGTCTAAGTGGCATGATATGCAGGCAGTCTAGAGGTATCTGTCTCAAAAATATAAGTGTATGCTTTACATACACTTATATTTTATTGGGATTTATTTTATTTGGATTCCATCACTTCTGCTAAACGTTCAACAGCTAAGGTCAAACGCTCTTGAGGATCAGGCTTGACTTCAACGGCTGCTTCTTCACGAACTTCTTTACGCTTCATCGCCTCAAAGGAACGAATGATCAAGAAAATGACAAAAGCGATGACTAAAAAATTAATCACTGATGCAAGAAACACACCATATTTAATTCCATTGATTTGCAGTTTGGCAAGATCTTCAACATTAGCAGCTTTGAGAGCGGGATTTAGGAGTAAGGGAGTGATGATGTCCTCGATTAAAGAAGTGACAATTTTGCCAAAAGCACCGCCAATGATCACAGCTACGGCTAAATCAATCACATTTCCCTTCAAAATAAAGGCTTGAAAGTCTTTCATAAAACCTCCAGCCGCACGTCTACCATTTTGTAAAGCCATAGAATAATTCTCCTTAAAATAATGAAGTCTGTCTGTAATGGGGCAGCTTTGTACCGCACATTGCAACTTTAAAATAAACAGGTTTTAATTATCAGGCTTTTGATCCCGTTTTATTGATCGTGATTGTTTGAGTTCAGCCATAACTCTTAACCACGGCAAGGCAATCGCTTGGTGGCGATATAACCGATACATCAGATACATACAAAGAGAGAAATAGCCCGAACTTAAGGTTGCTTTGATGAGTTCTGAAGTAACTTGCAAAGTTGCACCCTCTGTTGGTACACCTCCCATCGCGCCATAGGCGATCGCCCAAGTCAACATCAAGGCGATCGCCACCTGACTAACATCACGTACTTTGCGACTGCTTCTTTGCCGTACCAACGCGATCGCCGATGGGATTAGCCCAAATATTGGCATTAAACAAAAAAACATCTCAATGCGCTCTTTGGTGGAATCACGAGATATTTGGTCGGGAGTCTCGATTTGGCGATCGCGCTTAGAATAACGGCTCATAACTTTACCTTTACTTCTGTGAAGATGTTATAGCAATTGCCGATCAAAAAATCTCTTGTTTCAGTTTGAGCGCAAAACACCATGCAAGCACAAACAACAATCTCATAAATATCACGGCAATATGATTTTTACATGGGATACAAGCCCTACGCAAATGAAGCTGACGCGAAGCGTTATTTTCATTTGTTTAGGGTTTGAAATATTAATAAACTAAAAAACTCTATAAAATTTATCTCACCATAAGTCAAAATCTATGATGGTCAGTAGTAACCTTAAATCCAATGAATCCTACAATTCCCGCACGCGGGCGTTTGGAGTCTAGCTTTGGGGTTTAATTATGATTAGCTAAACTACTCACTTCATTAATTTTAAACGGAGCAAATCTTTACTTTGATGGATGCAGCAACGATTCAAACTTTTATTGCAACTAACTTAAATCTGTTGGCTGGGGCAGCCTTTAAAGTTATTGCTGCAATTATTCTTTGGTTTATTGGGCGAAAACTGATTGATTTTTCGATCACTATTACCTCTAGTGCGCTTAAAAAACAACGCATCGATCTCACCCTGATTAGTTATTTAACTTCTAGTCTCTCAGTACTACTGAATATCATTCTAGTTGTAGCCATTCTTGGTTACTTTGGAGTTGAAACTACATCCTTTGCGGCTCTTTTAGCGGCGGCTGGCATTGCGATCGGTGCGGCATGGAGCGGCTTGTTAGCGAACTTCGCCGCAGGTGTTTTCCTGATTGTCTTGCGCCCCTTTCAAGTTGGCGATTTTATTGCTGCTGGTGGAATCACAGGTACAGTGGTAGAAATTGGCTTATTTGTAACAACCATTGATACTCCAGATAACGTGCGTACATTTGTCGGTAACAATAAACTCTTCTCTGACAATATCCAAAACTTTTCCACTAATCCCTACCGTCGTGTAGACCTTCAAGCACAACTGGATCATTCTGTTAACCATAATGAAGCAGTGCGAGTTCTCCAAGAACGAATCAGCAATATTCCCAATGTAGTTAGCAACCCTGCTCCTGTCATCGAAATTATCGACTTCACTCCCATGGGACCAGTGCTTGCAGTAAGACCATTCTGCAACAATACTCACTATTGGCAAGTCTACTTTGACACCAATCGAATCATTCGCGAAAGTTTCAGTGAATCAGGATTCCCTATTCCTCAACAACATTTCCAAATTCGTCAGTCTTAAATCTTGAAAGCCTTGATGAAAGAGGCTTTTTTATTTCTATTCTAGATAAAGATATAGCTGTAGTCACTTGCATTAAGACAAATTCAAACTCCAGAAGTGAGTGGCGGCACGAAGCGCCACCACTCACTTCTGTTTTTATGTTCGATATAGCCATTTGCGGCGTGCTTCGCACGCCGCAAATGGCGAAAAATTGTAAGAATCGCTTAGCGATTCTTACAATTTTTCGCTTTCGTCGAACTAATGTTAATAAGACTGGAGACGGCTATAAATGGGGCAAAGCACTGCTTATCCTGTAATGCGAACCACCAGAAGTTTTTGGTAAATATTAAGCAGTACTTTCCAAAAACTTCTAGGTTGGGGTTTGAGCGCAAAGCGCTGTAGGACTGTTGAAGCTTTTGAGTAATTTCTATATTTATAAACTATGCATTCAACTAAATTCCCTTCGATTATTACAACCTCTCAAAAAGTTCGCATCATTGCTCCAAGTGGAGCGTTACGCGAATGGGAACGCTTTGAGCAAGGGCTAAAAGTCTGGCGCGATCGCGGTTACGAACTAGTGATACCTGAGTCTCTCAGTCAGCCTTGGGGTTATTTGGCAGGAACCGATGAGGAACGTTGTCAGCAATTAATCGAGGCATGGAATGATCCTGACTCTGTAGCGATCGCCTGTGCGCGGGGTGGTTATGGATCGATGCGCCTACTCGAAAAATTAAATTGGCAAGAACTTAGCGATCGCCCTAAATGGTTAATTGGCTTTTCTGATATTACGGCGCTACTCTGGGGCTTTGCTAAACATAAGGGGATTGGGGGCTTACATGCACCAGTAATCACGACATTAGCTAAGGAACCTGAGCGATCGCAACAGCAGTTATTTGATTGGCTGGAAGGAAAAGTGAATGCGATTACACTAGCAGGGGAAGGATGGAGTAATGGTCAAGCAACAGGTGTTCTCTTACCCGCAAATTTAACGCTTGCGACACATATCATCGGTACGAATATCTGTCCTGATCTGGAAAATGTGATTTTAGCAATTGAAGATGTATCTGAAGTTCCTTATCGAGTTGATCGTATGTTAACCCATTGGCGTTGGTCGGGGCATCTGCAAAAGTTAAAAGGTATTGCGATCGGTCGGTTTAGCCAAGGAGAAGTTTCTACTCCCAGTTTTACAATGGAAGAGGTGTGGCGCGATCGCCTGACTGATTTAGGAATTCCGATTGTGATGAACTTACCCTTCGGACATGATGGTGAAAATTCACCTCTACCAGTTGGTTGTATCGCTGAGCTTGATACTAATCAAGGAACTCTAACCTATTCACGGTAATATTGAAGGTGGCGAAAAGCGCCACCTTCAATATTACGATCCTGTTAGTGTAGCTAGCTTTTCTGTCCATGTATTCATAAAAGGAATTGCCGCAGCGAGAGTTAAGTCATATTTAAGCGGTGTAATTGTTACGTAGTTATCTCTAATCGCTTGAATATCTGTATCAGCTTCTGCTTCTTCTTCGACTACTACACCTGATAGCCAGTAGTAAGTTTTGCCACGCGGATCAACACGTTTTTCAAAGAGATCCTTATAGCGGCGAATTCCTAAACGAGTGACAACAGCACCACAAATGTCTGATTCTGGAATTGCGGGGATATTGACATTCAGGAGAATTGCTTCTTCCAGTGGATAAGTTGCGATCATATTCACCATTTTCTTTGCGAAATTTGCCGCCGCACTAAAATCTAAATGGGCGAAACTAGTCAAACTGAAAGCAATGCTTGGTACACCTTCTAGTACACCTTCCATTGCAGCCGATACTGTACCAGAGTACAAAACATCGGTTCCCAAATTTGCGCCGCGATTAATGCCTGATAATACGAGATCAGGGCGATCGCTTAATAATGCATCGAGAGCTAATTTCACTGTGTCCGAAGGTGTGCCAGAGCAAGCCCAAGCTTCAATATTGGATGGATAAACCCCTTCGATTTGATCAACCCGTAAAGGTTCTTGCAAAGTTAAGGCATGTCCTGTAGCCGATCGCTCTCGATCTGGACATACCACTGTAATCCGATGCTCAGTATCACTCAGAGCCTCAGCTAGTGCTCTTACCCCCGCCGCATAAATACCATCATCATTACTAATTAAAATGTTCATACTTGAAGTTGCACAATGTCTGAGAAACTATATCAATAAAATCAGAAAATAGAGGAGGGTGCTTAGCGCCCTCCTCTTTTCTTTAGCTTATTAGTAAACTTTTATAGTTTTATACCAAAGCACAAAATGGCATAGTCATTTTGTGCTTTGGTATAAAACCCTTACTGGGTTTGGCTTTTAATCCACAAAAGTATTATCACACTTTCGTAAATTGGTATTAGTCAAGGGTAATTACCCATGAGCCAACATAGACAGGGACTGGTACATCAGCGCGCATAACTCTGCCATCAAACTGATAGAAACCACTGTAGTCAGGATTTCTTACATTAGATAGCACAGCTCGTAAGGCTGTTTTGGAAGGAATTGATTCTTTGGGAATGATTGTGATGCGACGAGTTTCTTTATCCCAAGTTACTGATTCAATTTCCAAATCTTTGCCACCACGGCATTGATCTGTTACACGCAGTTTGATGTCTGACGTATCGAAGCTACCAGTAAAATGATCAGGATAGGTAATGATTACTTCGGAAACTTTAAATTTTTGTGGTTTTACTTCTAGATAGTATCGATCATTACGACCACTGCTGCCACTGTCAAGGCAATAGTCAAGTGCGCTATCCTTGATCCCGCCAAATAAAATAAATCCTGCATTGGATTGGGCGCGAACTACAGATGGCGAAACCACAGCACAAGCTACAGCCAGACAAGAAACAATACCCAGTTTTTTGATCATTTGGATCTTCATAAATCTCTCAAGACTCTACTATTATGCTACGCACTGATCATTCTGACGAAATTTGATAGCAAATGTATCCCGTCATTGGATGATTTTTCGGGATGAAATTGTACAGCCATCAGATTATCTTTGGAGATCGCCACAGTCACTGTCTGACTACCGTGGGTTGTGGTTGCTGCGGTTACTGAGTCATCAATAGGTGCAGTGTAGTAGGAATGCACAAAATACATCCAAGGACTAGCACCCAAGTCTTGCCAAAGCGGACAATTAGCTTGTTTTAGTTCTAGCTGGTTCCAGCCCATGTGCGGAATCGTCAAGTTTGGCTCATTGCTAAATCTCTTAACCTGTCCCTTGATAATGCCTAAGCCAGATTCTTGACCCTCTTCACTGCTCTCAAATAGAATCTGCATCCCCAAACAGATTCCTAAGAATGGTTTGCCTGATGCGATCGCTTCATGAATCGGTTGTTCTAGCTTTGTCGCCCGTAATTTTTGCATTGCGGGATCAAATGAACCAACACCTGGTAAAACAATCCCATCGGCGGCGGCTAACCTGTGCGGATCATTGGTCACTATAGGGGTGGCTCCTGCCATCTCTAGCCCTTTGCAGGCTGAGTGTAAGTTGCCCATATCGTAGTCAATCACTGCCACAACTGGCATGATGTTACTCCTGCTTGATAGTCTTGCAATGGGGAACTTTAAGCTCCTTTGCGCTTTCTAAAGCGATTATAATGGCTCAAGTCCTGAAAAATACACTATGAGGTTTAGGATGACTGACAAATTAAAATTAGTAGTTAATCATGTTTTGTTAGCGCTAAGTATTGGCGCGATCGCCCCATTGGCGATCGTAAGTCATGCCTCAGCACAGGAGGCAATCACCATACCTCAAACTCCTGTCGAGCCAAGTCTCTGGTGGAAAACTCAACGACTGCAAGAAGGTTGGGTGGAAAATATTGAGATCGATGCTGAAGCTAAACAGGCGATCGTCACGATCAATACAACTAGATGGACAGCATCTGATTATTTGCAGCGGTTTAGTTTTCTGTTTAAGCTAGGCACTGAAGCCCAAAAGCAAAATTTTAATGTCATGTTGCACAATCGTCGCGATCAGAAGATTGCCGAGTACAGCACCATAGAAGAACGCTGGCGCATCGATCCAAAATCCCTAGGTGCAGAGCCGTTTCGGGTCAATGCCCCATTACTTTTTCAACAACAATTTTAAAGTATAGCTATAGCCATCTGTATCAGGACAAATCAAAACCCAAATAGTGTGAGGCGGCGCGAAGCGCCGCCTCACACTATTTGGGTTTCGCAATTTAGCTAGTTACTTTCTGCGATCGCTTAACCATATATTTAGTCAGATCTACAAAAGTGTCACGACGCAAATAAGGATAATCTCCCACCCAGAGATTGTATTGGGGAATATAGGCATCAGAAGTAATGCGGCTAACCCGACCAAAGCGGCGATCGTTAGAAAATAGCAACATGTATACCGTCTGCTCAGGACGAATCCGCTTTAGTTCGCGCTTCATCGGTAAGCGTAGAGTTGTTACAAACTCCGTCTCATCACCAAGCTCAATATTCAAAAAACTTTCCGCATCATAACTAACATCCATGCGTCCACGCGAGTCCACTTTTTCAGCACGAGCAAGTACTTCCTGAGAGACATACACATCCAACACTTCCGCCTGCCAAAAACCACAATAGGCAAAGCGGCGCAACTTGGCATTACGAATGCTAGCTAGTGCGACTGGCTCTAACATCCAATACAATCCTCCCAAAGCTGCACAAACAAACATGACTAAAGCCGCGAAGCTACTAGGATTGTTTTCGTGAACACGGTTATAGAGGATTGTGAATACAATTACACAAGCGATCGAAATGGCAACGCGACGAAATACACTCTGACCATTGCCCCAATAGTATTGATACTGCTCTGAGGTAGGGACAGCAGGAATAAGCTCATCAAAATTTTTACGTTTGAGTGGGGTAATCATAAAACCAATAATATAACCAAAATACAATTAACGAAAATCTTGTATAGCTATAGCCACCTGTATCAGGACAATTCAAAACCCAAATAGTGTGAGGCGGCGCGAAGCGCCGCCTCACACTATTTGGGTTTTATGTCCTAACAAGAATGGCGGCAGATAGCTGTATATATATCAAAACCCAAAGGAAAGATGGCAGCGCAAACCGCCGCCATCTTTCCTTTGGGTTTTGTGGCACTGTTTCTCAAATCGGAGTCAATCTCCAACGACTTTTTCGTTATTATCAGGTGGCAACGTTAACTAATATTAAGGAAAACCGTAAAATATGCTTAGAACAAGTTAAGCAGTTTAAAAATACTTTATGGGCTATTAGTCAAATAGCAAATAGCTTACTTATCAAAACCAATTTTAGGATTTCCGCGCATAAGGCGCGGAAATCCTAAAATTGGTTTCATAATTTCAGAAATGCTGACTCATCAAAACATAGAAACGAAAAGCAATGGGAAAACCGACAGGATTTATTGAGTACCTTCGCGAAGCACCGACGGAAATAGCACCAAGCGATCGCATCAAAAATTGGGATGAATTTCATGTCCATATGCCCGATGAAAATCTCCGCACACAGGGCGCTCGATGTATGGACTGTGGTACACCATTTTGTCATACAGGCAACCTGATCAGTGGCATGGCTAGCGGCTGCCCAGTCAATAACCTGATTCCCGAATGGAATGACTTAGTTTATCGGGGACTTTGGCGCGAAGCCCTAGATCGTCTCCATAAAACCAACAATTTCCCCGAATTTACGGGTCGGGTTTGCCCTGCTCCCTGTGAAGGTTCCTGTGTGTTGGGGATTACCAATCCACCTGTAACCATTAAGAATATTGAGTACTCCATCATCGATAAAGGTTGGGAAGAAGGTTGGATTGTCCCCGAACCTCCTGCTAAACGTACTGGCAAAAAAGTTGCAGTGATTGGTTCAGGACCCGCAGGATTGAGTGCAGCAGCGCAGCTAAACAAAGCAGGGCATTGGGTTACGGTTTATGAACGCGCCGATCGCCCAGGTGGTTTGTTAATGTATGGCATTCCCAACATGAAGTTGGACAAGCAAAAAGTGGTATTGCGCCGCTTAGGTATCCTTGAGCAAGAAGGGGTGAAATTTGTTTGCAATACGGAAATTGGTAAGGATCTCCCTGCGGAAGATTTGCTCAAGGAATTTGATGCGGTTGTACTTTGTACGGGCGCAACCAAGCCCCGTGATTTGAGTATCGAAGGGCGCGAGCTTAAAGGTATTCATTTTGCAATGGAATTCCTCACTGCGAATACTAAGGCAGTTCTCAATGGTAAGCCAGGTGATGACTTTATCTCTGCACAGGGTAAAGATGTGGTGATTATCGGTGGTGGTGACACAGGTACGGACTGTGTAGGCACATCAATTCGTCATGGCTGCAATAGTGTTGTCCAGTTAGAAATCATGCCTAAGCCTCCAACCACCCGTGCTAAGGATAACCCTTGGCCCGAATGGCCGAAAGTCTACAAGATGGACTACGGACAGGAAGAAGCGAGTGCAAAGTTTGGTGACGATCCTAGAGCTTATATCACGACTGCGACTAAGATCGAGGGAGATGAAAACGGTCAGGTCAAAGCTGTTCACACTGTGCAAGTACAATGGGAACGCAATGATAAGGGGCAGTTCATTCCCAAGCAAGTAGCTGGTACTGAAAAGGTAATTCCTGCTCAGATTGTGTTGCTGGCGATGGGTTTCCTAGGTCCAGAACAACCTTTGCTGGATTCTCTAGGAGTGGAACGCGATCCTCGTAGTAATGTCAAAGCGAATCATGGTCAATTTACTACTAGTCTACCTAGCGTTTTTGCCGCAGGAGATTGTCGACGTGGGCAAAGCCTAATCGTCTGGGCGATTAACGAAGGTCGTGGTGCTGCCCGTGAATGCGATCGCTATCTTATGGGTGATACAGATTTACCCTAAATCAATCTATTAACAAGGGTCTTAAGCCCCTTGCCTGTCATAACGTAAGGAATGAATTATGGAAAGTAATGTGTTGGTTTCTCCTGAGACTGTCTATGAAAACCTCAACCAACTCGATCAAGTGGATCTCACCACTAGTGCCGAATATCGAGAAATGGCGCAGGAAGTTCTTGCTGATACTCATGTAAATCGTGATGTTCGAGAAGCGATCGCTGATCGTCTCAACCAAGCAAATCAACAACTAATTAATACGACTGTTAGTAAAACTGATAGTTATTAATAACTCCAAATATTTTAAGAGAGTGCGTCCCTTCGGGACGCACTCTCTTAAAACTGGCATCTAAGTACAGGACAAAAATTTAACCGAGTTAAAGAAGGCTTCGGAATTGAGGTGAATGTCAAAGACGATGGGACGAAGGAAATCAAAACCAAGACGAAAAATGCTTTTAGGTAGACGACCGTGTTTTTTAGGCTTGAGGGGATGTAGTTGAGCTAGCCAAAGCCCAGAAGAAAAAGCCCAACATAAAGCCAGAGTAAGCAAAGCAATTAGTTTAGAGAGGCGCTCCGAATCTTGAAGATGAGTGGACTCCAAACAAAAGCCACGGGTTTTAAAACAACCGAACAGAGTCTCAATAGCCCAACGCTTGGCATAGTCAGAAATAGCAGTATCAGGGTCATGAGCTGTAGCAACAATTAACAAATCGCCACCTTCCAGACGCATAGCGGCTATACGAAGCCAATGGTTCCACACTTTTCTCGGTTTGGACAACACTTTCGATTGACCAATTTGGAGATCTTGAAAACAAACGTCAGCTCGCAGTTCTTTTTGCCCATCACTGAGCAAGGTGTTTTTACGAATGCGGATTCTAAATGGGGTACATGGGTCACACAACAAATAGTCAAGCCATTCTTCACACTTCGGCAGGCTCAGTGACCACCCACAAACTCTCGGTCTGCGGACAAAAAGTCGATTTTGCAGGCTCCAAATATTTCTAGAAATCGATTCCACAATTCGCAGCGTTCACGAGTGTTTGAATTACCTTTTTTATCCAGCATTATCCATACCAAGGGGAATGCGACACCATGATGCACTACCCCTAATGTCAACACATTAAACACTGTCTTACCGAATTTCCAATCGGTGCGGTCTATGGAAATTATCCATGGTTCAGGTATTTTCATTACTTTTACAACCATGAGGGCGATACTTTCATAGTCCACCTCAAAGTCTCGAAAAAACCTCTGTAATCTCTTATAGTGTGATTCGACTTTGGCTTTGCCGCTAAATCCTGTGGCAATTTCCGCTAGATTTACTGTCTTTACTCGCATTAGCGCGATTAAAAATATGGACACAAAGGCTAGTCTTGCTGCATTCCATTGCAGATGTTGCTGCAATTTTTCGCGGAATAGGTTAATCTCTTCCATAGGGGTTTTATGAGTGATGTGGTTATCTTTTATAAAACCCCTTCCTCTCTACTTTTGCAACTTTTTGTCCTGTACTAAGAACTGGCATATAAAAAACGAGCGCTAGGCGCTCGTTTTTTATATGCTTCCCATGCGGCGCAACCAATGGAAGTGCGAGATACAACCTGCCCAGAAAGAATTGTGATAGTTGTATCTCACGCCAAACTCTAGACATGTCTGCTCAACTACTTTGGAAATCTCAGGATAATTAACATGACAAATATTCGGGAATAAATGATGCTCGACTTGGAAATTTAAGCCACCAATTAGCCATGTCACAAAGGGATTATTACGAGAGAAATTCACCGTTGTTTCAATTTGATGGATCGCCCAATCATTCTCAATGACGTTCACTTCTTGCACAGGAAGTGGGAAATTTGCTTCTTCAACTACATGGGCTAGTTGAAATACCACACTAAGTACGATGCCCAAAGTTACGGCAACTAAGGTATAACTAGCCAAAACTTCCCATACTGAGTGAAATAGTAAAGGAATAGCAAAGGCAAGTGCGAAGAAAGTGAGCTTGCCACCAAAGAAAATTGCAAGATTGCCTTTGGTAGGACGAGGATAAGTGCGATCGCCGATTTTGCCAGTGATCAGGCAATAAAAATCGTCATAAAAATGCCACTTGATCGCTAACAGACCGTACAACAGCCAAAGATAATAATGCTGCCACCGATGAAAGGTCAGTCTTGCATGGGAAGGAGAAAGCCTCCCAAAGATTCCTACTTCTAGATCCATATCATAGCCAGCAATATTAGTGTAGGTATGATGCAGGACATCATGTTTCCAATGCCAAATATAGGAACTTCCACCAATTAAATCTAAACTCATTGACATGAGCTTATTTACCCACGCAATATTTGAATAAGCATGGTGTGCGCCATCGTGCTGAATACTAAAACCAATTCCTGCGGTGATGACCCCAAGGGCTATACAGAGGGGGACTACTTGCCACCATGTCTGGGCAAAGAAAACTAAGGCAGTATACAACCCGATTAAGCTAAACAGCAAAATCGCAGTCTTCATGTACATCTGTGAACAATCACGTTCTCTAAGATCACTACTTTGAAAAAGTTTGTCAACCCGCCTTCTCAGTTCAGTCTGAAATCCACTATTCTTGGCAAATTTTAGTTTCTTAGCTGGTTCTTGCTCTGGGCTAATCACAAACTGTTGAGATCCGTTTCGCTCTTGCATCTTTTAACGTTTCTAATCAATATCGTATTTATAATTTTTCACTTATACTAATTTCCTGAAGCGTTATGAAACTTTAGAAAATCAAAATTAAAACTCAAATCTGGGTTTTATTCGGCAAAAAATTGTTTTTTCTACAGTAAAAAAGCTTTTGGTAAGCGATCGCACTATCTTTCTGATGTTACATGATTCACTTGAATATTCCCTCAACGATTTGCAAAAAGATGTGCGAACTAAATTTGCAGACTTTTATTATCCAAGATGCGTAGACACACTTTTTTAAGATTTTGCATTAACATTGGTGCATTTTTATTGCTAGCCCTAGTAGACAGTGAAGTAATTATTGACGGATAGAGGCGATGCAATTTAATTCGAGCATCAGCAGTAGTAAATTGCCAGTTAACTTTACAAGAGAGAGAATTTCTGCAATTTTGCCAAGCTGAGATTTCCTGAATCAAAAGCTGTTTATCAGGAATACGACGGTCGAGACATTGCCGATTTAAAACACTCAACTCAATTTCAGCCATGTTTAGCCAACTACCATGTTTAGGCGTGTAGTGAAATTCGATTTTGTCCAGAATTCTTCTGGCTTCAGAAGGCAAAAAAGCCTTGTAAAGAGATGCTTTAACGTGAGTATTTAGATTGTCTTGAGCCAGCCGAATCTTGATGGCATGGGGATAACGTTGGTCAACCAAATATTTGATTTGGTGAGCATAATCAATTTGGGTACGATGGTCAGTCACGACCACATGCCGACATCCAACTAAAGGCTCAAACATCATAAACAAATTACAAACGCCTTCGCGTTGATATTCATAGTCATAGCGTTCGACTTGTCCTGTTGATGCGGGTATAGGTGGTCTGACTTCAGAAATTAATTGCTTAGAGCTTTCATCAAGGCAAACTAAGGGATAATCAGGGGCATAAGGACGAGTGTACAATTCGAGAATCTCTTCCATCTGGCAAACAAACTCGGCATTAGCTTCAGGAGGTATCACCCATGATGCATTTAACCAAGGCTTAAGTTCGTTTTTTTTAGCACCTGTCTCACACTTTCATGGGAAATACTCTCGACATATCCCTTAGTGACAATTTGGTCAGCTAATAATCTTAATGTCCAACGACTACGACCTTCTGGTGGACTACTGCAAGCTATAGCT
The DNA here is from genome assembly GCF_051131155.1 of Pseudanabaena minima str. Chao 2107. Taxonomy (NCBI): domain Bacteria; kingdom Bacillati; phylum Cyanobacteriota; class Cyanophyceae; order Pseudanabaenales; family Pseudanabaenaceae; genus Pseudanabaena; species Pseudanabaena minima. Next base: position 5,319,087 of record NZ_CP159508.1, on the reverse strand, counting down.
ATCAAATGTGCTTCTGTTTCTCCGTCTAGTTTTTTCAGTTTCAATGTATGCCGTGGACGGGGTACGAGTGCATTGTATAATCCCTCTTCGACAAATCTTTGCCTCACTCGTTCAATTGTTCTGATGCTGATGTTAAAAATGTCACTAATCGATTGCTCTTTCCATCCTCCTTCCTCTTGATTCTCATCGACTTTTAGCAAAATATGAGCATGATTAATTTTGGCTGCTGCTGATTTGCCATTTTTGGTGATTTGTTCTAGCTTTTGTCTTTCTTCTTCGCTTAACTTCACTTTGTATCGTTTTGCTGGCATAGATTTTTCCTTACTCTTTTCCTATGCCTTTATCTTACCCGTCAATTTATCTTTGACCGTCTACTAGCGATCGCCAAAACTTTAAAACGAGCATCATGTGAGGACTATAATCAGCAATCGGTTAACCTAAGACTAGCGATCGCCAAAACTTTAAAACAAGCATCATGACTTCAAGCGCACAAAACCACCCCACATTTTTACTCGTTGACGGACATTCCCTCGCGTTTCGATCCTTTTACGCCTTTGGCAAACATCCCGAAGGTGGTTTGCGAACCTCGACAGGAATCCCCACTAGTATTTGTTTTGGCTTCTTGAAAGCATTAATTGAGATGCTCGATCGCGAAAAACCCACAGCCGTAGCGATCGCCTTTGATCTTGCTACACCCACATTTCGCCATGAGATTGACGATACTTATAAGGCAAATCGGGCGGAAACACCTGAAAGTTTTATTCCAGATATACAGAACTTACAGAAAGTTTTAGCAGCGATGAATCTGCCAGCAATTACTCAGGCAGGGTTTGAGGCGGATGATGTGTTGGGAACGCTCTCGCAGGCAGCGAGTGCTGAGGGTTACACTGTTAAGATTTTAAGTGGCGATCGCGATTTATTTCAGTTGATTGATGCGGACAAACGGATTTCGGTACTGAATATTGGGCAGAAAGATAAGATTGTGGAGTATCATGCTGAGCAGGTAAAGGAGAGATTGGGGGTATTACCTACGCAGGTTGTAGACTATAAAGCTCTATGTGGTGATGCTTCGGATAATATTCCTGGGGTGCGCGGAATTGGTGAGAAAACGGCGATTAAATTAATTGAGGAATATGGCAGCTTAGAGAACGTTTTGGCAGCCGTACCGAAAATGAAGGGAGCCATTAAAACCAAGCTGGAACAAGGACTTGAGGCAGCTAAGCATTCGCAGTTTATGGCGACAATCAAAACTGATGTCCCACTTCCGATCGCGATCGCCGACTGCCAATTAACAGGGTTTGATACTGCCGAGTTAATTCCTTTATTAGAAGAGCTTGAACTGAAAGCCTTTGTGAATCGCGTTGATCAGATTCAGGCAAAGTTGTCGGGGAATTATGATAAGAAGCCCTCACCCCCAGCCCCTCTCCCAGAGGGAGATGGGGGCAAGCCCTCTCAAAATCAAGGTAATGGAGAGGATGAGGAGTTGTGGTTTGACTTTGCCAAGCAGGAAACCGATCAGGCGATCGCAGCGACTGCTTCGCTTAAGTTAGATGTGCAGATTATTGACACAATTCCCAAATTAGAGCAGTTAGCAGCAACTTTCCGCAGTACGAAGCATCCTGTAGCATGGGATACGGAAACTTCGGCGCTAAATCCCTTTGAGGCGGAATTAGTAGGAATTGGTTGTTGCTGGGGAGACTCGATTAGTGAAGTTGCTTATATTCCATTGAGCCACAGTGAAGGGGAAAATCTGAAATGGGAAGAGGTGAGAGAAATTCTTAAACCCATTCTCGAAGATGCTAGTTATCCAAAATACTTACAGAATGCTAAGTTTGATCGCTTGATGTTTAAGGCAGCAGGAATTGAACTAGCAGGGGTAGTATTCGATACGATGATCGCTAGTTATGTGATCGATCCTGAAGCTAGTCATAAGCTCGATGATATGGCGATGGACTTACTCCAGATTCGCACTGTCAGCTACAAAACTCTAGTTGGTAAGCGCAAATCGATCGCCGAAGTAGATATCCCCTCTGTTGCCCAATATTGCGGCATGGATACATACATCACCTATCACATTAGACCAATTTTAGAGAAGGAATTAAAGGATGTTCCTGAACTCTGGGATTTATTTCAAAATGTCGAGATGACATTAGAGCCAATCCTTGCCGAGATGGAATGGCGTGGGATTACGATCGACAGAGATTTTTTGAGTACTTTTTCCTTGGAATTAGAGAAAGATTTAGATGCTTTAGCGATCGCAGCCCATCAACAAGCTGGTAAAGAATTTAATCTTAATTCACCTAAGCAGTTGAGTGAAATTTTAGAAGAAAAGCTTGGCGAAAAATTCACAAAGAAATCACGCAAAAGTAAGACAGGCTATTCCACTGATGTTACTGTTCTGAACAAGTTGGAAGGTGAAGATCCTCTAATTGACACGATTCTCGAAAATCGCACCCTTGCTAAACTAAAGTCCACCTATGTCGATGCTTTGCCATCGTTGATTCAGCCAAAGACTGGGCGCGTACATACCGATTTTAATCAAACTGTTGCCTCAACAGGACGCTTGAGCAGTTCTAATCCAAACTTGCAGAATATTCCCATTCGCACAGCTTTTAGTAAGCGGATTAGAGCAGGATTTTTGCCTGAAGAGGGTTGGATATTAATGTCGGCGGATTATTCGCAAATTGAACTGCGGATTCTTGCCCACTTGAGTCAAGAGCCTGAATTAATGAGAGCTTTTAATGCTGGAGAAGATGTACATACTGTCACGGCACAACTGCTCTTAGAGAAAGAAGAAGTAACTAGTGATGAGCGGCGCTTAGCGAAAATCATTAATTATGGCGTAATTTATGGAATGGGAGCGCAGAAATTTAGCCGTGATATCGGTGTGCCAGTCAAGGTCGCCAAGCAATTTATCGAGAAGTTTAACCAGCGCTATGAACGCATTTTTACTTATATGCAGGATCTAGAACTTGAAGCGGAACGGGACGGCTATGTGAAAACAGTTTTAGGAAGGCGGCGCTATTTCCGTGGACTGAGTCAGGTTGGTGGCTATCAAAAGGCGGCGCTGTTGCGATCTGCGGTCAATGCGCCAATTCAGGGAACTAGTGCCGATATTATCAAAATTGCGATGTTGCGAGTAGATGAACTCTTGCAAGACTATCAAGCAAGATTGCTCCTACAAGTCCATGATGAACTTGTGTTTGAAGTACCACCCGATGAAGTTGCCGAATTACAACCAAAAATCAAGGCGGCGATGGAGTCAGCAGTCGAACTTTCGGTTAAGTTGGAAGTGGATGTGCATACTGGTAAAAACTGGATGGAAGCCAAATAATTTAGGAACTCAAAGTCTTCTCAATGCGGCGATCGGGAATCAGCCACATGATCGCCACAGCAACATACAACATTAAAGCTAGCCATGAGTTCACAAAAGAAAGTAGAACTGCTACTGAATAAATCACGACGGATATCTTACCTTTAAAATCTCTACCGAGAGCGATCGCCAAAGTAGAGTCCTTACCATGATGCCAAACCAACACGCGACTAAGAATGTAATAGGCGATCGCTGACATTAATAGCACTACTCCATAGAGTGCAACTGGCATTGCTGCAAAGAAATTCTCGCCTGACCATGCTGTGACAAAGGGAATTAGAGATAGCCAAAATAGTAAATGCATATTAGCCCACAAAACCGCACCATTGACCTGTCTGACAGCCTGTAGCATATGGTGATGATTGTTCCAATAGATTCCTATATAAATAAAACTGAGGACATAGCTCAGAAATATAGGAATTAATGGACGTAGTGCGGCTAAGTCTGCTTCATGGGGTACTTTTAGTTCCAGTACCATGATCGTGATAATAATGGCAAGCACACCATCACTAAATGCCTCTAATCTGCCTTTAGTCATTGATTACATGGCTCCTCTAGTAATAAAAACCGCTAAAGTCGCACCCCGCAAGCTCGCAACTTTACGGATAATTATAGATTTCCTTAGCCAGTTTTGATGATGTGTAATTTTCTTATAGCTATAGGTCGCTAGGATTTAGTTTTTCGTATTTTTCAAAGGGTTGGTGAATCCAAGGATTGCCATCTAAAAAGTCCACATAATAATCTGGCTTTGCTAAAGAGCAAGCCTTAAACCATAAAACTGCCGATCGCACTTCCGTAATTGCAAACTCTTCATGCTGCTGAAGCCATTCGAGAATCCGCATCATGGTTACACCCGAATCAACCAAATCATCTACTAACAAGATCCTTTTACCAAGGGTATTAGTAGTCATAGTGATATTATTAGCGATCGTCAATTTCCCCCTTTCCTGAAAGTCTTTGCCGCCATAGGAAGAAGTCGAGAGAATCGCCAGAGGCTTGTTATAAATCCGCGAAAGCATATCACCAATGCGTAACCCCCCCCTAGCGAGACAGAGAATTTGATCAAATTCCCATTGAGATTGATAGATTTGGACTGCCAATTTCTCGATACTGGCGTGATATTCTTCCCATGAAACGTAAAGGTCTGACATAGTTGCGGATTTAGTTTATAACCCAGAAATTAGGTAGCGGTGTTTACAACAGCATCTAATTTTTGGTTTTTGGTTAGGGTTCTTCAATTTAATAAAAAATCAGATTTTTTATGATTCAGCGCAGCCGCGCCACAAAAAATCGTTTCTTTATTTTACTGCGCGTCCCTTAGGTACTTATAGTATCAATTAGTACATTCAATTGGACTTGTCGAAAAGTAAGCCTTAAACTGGAGATAGTTGAAAATCAGATAGGGAGACAAGATCGTGGTAGCTGCTATTGAGATTCCTTCTATTGCAAATGTTGCTGAGAAGCCGATTGAACGCCGACTCACTATCCAAGTTGCCGAAATCGCGGCGGACACGACCACGATTCGATCGCTTGATTGGGATCGCGATCGCTTTGATATCGAGTTTGGTTTGCAAAATGGTACGACCTATAACTCCTATATCATTCGTGGCGAAAAACTAGCTCTAGTTGACACCTCCCATGCTAAATTTCGTGAGCTATATCTCAATACGCTAAAAGAGCAAATCGATCCTGCTCAGATTGATTATTTAGTGATTAGTCATACGGAGCCAGACCATAGCGGCTTGGTCAAAGAAGTATTAGAGTTAGCCCCCAATGTCACGGTGGTAGCGACAAAGGTAGCGTTACAATTTCTCGGCGAACTAATCAATCAGCCTTTTAAGCAGCAAGTAGTTAAAAATGGCGATCAAGTTGATTTAGGTAATGGACATGTTTTGCAGTTTGTGAATGCGCCTAATTTGCACTGGCCAGACACAATGATGACCTTTGACCATGCCACATCGATTTTGTATACTTGCGATATTTTTGGAATGCACTATTGCAGTGATGCAATTTACGATGAAAATTTAAAAAGAATTACACCAGACTATCGCTTTTATTACGAATGCTTGATGGCTCCTAATGCGCGATCGGTAATTTCGGCAATGAAGCGGATGGATGAATTGCCACAGGCGGAAATCGTGGCAAATGGACATGGACCATTACTGCGCTATAACGTCAAAGAACTAACGGAAAACTACCGCCAATGGAGCCAAGCGCAAACTAAAGGCGAAACTAACGTTTTGGTTTGCTATGTGTCCGACTATGGCTATTGCGATCGCCTCTCTCAAGCAATCGCTCGCGGAATCGCAAAAACTGGTGTGGCTGTAGAAATGGCAGATCTTAAAGCGATCGATTTACAGGAATTACGTGAACTTGTTGCCCATGCATCAGGTTTAGTCGTCTGCACACCGCCAGCATCGAATACCCATGTGGAAACGGCGATCGGTGCAATTCTTGCGGCAGCCAGCGAAAAGCAAGTAATTGGGCTATACGAACCGCATGGAGATCAAGATTCATCCATTGATCTGCTGAATAATCGGTTTAAAGATTTGGGTGTAGTCACCGCTTTCCCAGCCATTAAGGTACGGGAAAATCCCAACGAAGCTACTTATCAAACCTGTGATGAAGCAGGTACTGACTTGGGACAATTGCTAACTCGTAAGCAAAATATCAAGCAACTCAAGGCGATCGACGCAGATCTTGATAAAGCTTTGGGACGTTTAGCAGGTGGTTTGTATATTATCTCGGCTGCCAAAGGCGGCGCACGTAGCGCCATGTTAGCTTCTTGGGTTGCCCAAGCTAGTTTTAAACCATTAGGCTTTACGGTCGCAGTGGCAAAGGATCGGGCGATCGAGTCGTTTATGCAAGTAGGCGATCGCTTTGTCTTGAACATACTTGAAGATGGCAATTATTCTAAATTGATGCAACATTTCCTCAAGAGATTTGCTCCTGGAGCCGATCGCTTTGAAGGTGTCAAAACCCAGTTATCAAGCTTTGGTGCACCAATTCTCACTGATGCTCTTGCCTTTATCGAGTGTGAAGTCATGAGTCGGATGGAATGTAGCGATCACTGGATTATCTATGCGATCGCTGAAGAAGGTCGAGTTTCAAAACCTGAGTCTCTCACCGCCGCTCACCACCGCAAAGTTGGGAATCATTACTAAAAAAGAGGGCGCAAAGCGCCCTCTTTTTTCAATAGGAAACAAGGGCGCAAAGCGCCCTTGTTTCAATAGGCACTAAAGGCGCTTTGCGCCTTTAGTGTTTAGTTGGGGTAAAAATCTTGATTAAAAACTTGAACGAAAGTATAAGGACATTCTGACGGTAAATCATTTTTATCCAATGGTGTCTCTTTAACGACTAGTGCGATCGCTTGTTTATAGGATTTAGCGATCGCTTCTTCTAGATATGGCTTGAGACTAGAATTTTCACTAACCAGTTCGAGTATTTCCTCCCGTTGCAAATCAATAGTAATTCTCCAACTTTTACCCCGCAGAGATGGCTGATATTCCCACTTGAGCAAATGCCCAATTAAAACTCCAAACCGATTTCGCAATTCCTGCTTTTGCTGTTTACCCAAAGACTCTATTTCCTCCGCGAGATTTTCGAGATCTAGCCCTTCTAGCTTGCCGAGTCTAAGTAATTGAGCTTGTTCCTGTGTCCATGCGTAGAAATCTTGCTCGTATTGATCTTTAGCTTTTCTAGTTAACGGATAGACATCATTTAACTTGCTTGTATTCAGCATTTTTATTCTCCCATGACAGGATATGTAGCGCGACGGGCTATCTATGCTTACACTATAGCGTTTTTGATTTCCTACACTTTACCAAAGCGCCGATCGCGTTCTTGATAATCAATTAGCGCTCGATGAAACTCATTGCGATCGAAATCTGGCCAAAGTGTATTCGTAAAATACATTTCCGTATAAGCCATTTGCCAAAGCAAAAAATTACTCAAGCGCATTTCACCACTAGTCCGAATTAACAGATCAGGATTATGGTTTCCTGCTGTGTATAGATGTTGCTCAAACACATTTTCATCAATATTCTCAGGCTGAATTTCTCCAGCTAAAGTTGCCTCAGCAATTTGGCGACAGACCTTGACGATTTCGCGACGACTGCCATAGTTGATCGCCACAGTAAAATGAATAGCCTGATTATTGGCTGTAGCCGTTTGCGATCGCTCTATTTCCGATCGCAAAGACTTAGACAAAGAATCAAGATCACCCACAAACGAAATGCGTACTCCTTCACGGCACATTTCCTCCAATTCACGACGCAACATCCGCTCAAATAAAACCATCAAGAAGTCAACTTCTTGAGCAGGTCGGCTCCAATTTTCCGTAGAAAAGGCATAGACCGTCAGGGCTGCAATTCCCCAATCTTTGCAGCATCGTAATAAATCCTTCAAGGCATCCACACCCTGACGATGACCAGCAATTCTGGGCATTCCTTTTTGCTTTGCCCAACGTCCGTTACCGTCCATAATTACGGCTACGTGTTTGGGCAAGCGTTGATGATCAAGGTCTGGTGGCAAAGTTTGCAATAGCTTAGCTGTCATTTCTTTTCTGACGATTTTCGGCTTACCATATTTTTGAGAATTGAGTTTGACCAGAGCCAATTAAAGCGTGGCACTGTTCTTCCTAAGGTCGTTGGACGATAATTACCTAGTTTAGTTTCTAATATTTCTCGTAGACGGCTACTGGAGATTGGACGATCTAATATGCCATTTTCCGCGATCGCAATCGATCCTGTTTCTTCTGAAACAACAATACAAAAACAATTTCTAACGCGATCAGTAATGCCCATAGCAGCACGGTGTCTTGTGCCAATTTCTCTTGAGGCAGCTCGTTCAGAAATTGGCAAAATTACACCAGCCGCCAGAATGCGATCTTCTCGAATCAAAATGGCTCCATCATGCAAAAGCGTTGAAGTTTGGAAAATTGTATGCAATAGCTCTTTTGATAACAAAGCGTTAAGTTTCACCCCTGGTACTGAAAAATCACGATCATCAATTGGTTCACCTGTCTCAATAATCATCAATGCACCTGTACGGTTTTGCGATAGCTCAATCACAGCGTCATTAATTTCTTCAATTACTGAGTCAGTCTCCACAGGCGATCGCCGATTCGTTGTCGGTTGAATCAACGAGAGTAAATCGCCACGTCCTAGACGTTCTAAAAATCGGCGTAGCTCTGGCTGCAAAATTACCGCCATCGCCACGGCTGCTCCAATTAATAACTTATCGAGAACAAAGTTGAGCAATCGCATACCAAGGCGATCGCTCAACACACTCGCGATAAGTAAAAAGATGATCCCCCTCACCATCAATAGGGTGCGGCGATCATTGCTGAGGGACAGCATGAAGTAGATCAATCCCAATACCGCAAGGATATCGATCGCCCTCATAATGAATGCAATTGAGTTGATATTAAACCACTGCATTCATCGACCTCTCATTCACAACTCAACTCCAACTACTTCCGTAATAACAAAACATAAAATGGATGTGCGTTTTATGTTTTTAAAACCCTAACTTGATTTTGTTTTTAATTCACAAAAGTGTGACGACACTTTTGTGAATTGCTACATTACCAGAACATAAAACGGCTAGGCTGGTTTATGTTTTTAAAACTCCTATTAGGTTTGTTCTTAATACCAAGTTAAGAAATGGCTACGCCATTTCTTAACTTGAAAAACATTACTGGGTTTGACTTTTATGAATTAAAAGTGTCGTCATACTTTTGTGGATTGGCATAATCTCTCTGGTAGACAATCTTGACGCAATAGATCCTCACGGGTTTCTCGTTTGATGATCAAACTAGATTCACCACTCCCCACAACTACCGCCGCAGGCTTAGGCAATCGATTGTAATTCGATGCCATGCTGTAATTGTATGCGCCTGTACCAAATACCACGAGAATATCTCCAGCATGAGTCTCAGGCAATTGAATATCTTTAATTAAAATATCACCTGATTCACAATGCTTACCTGCGATCGTTACAGTTTGCGACAAGGATGCACTCATGTGATTGGCTACCACAGCACGATATTTTGACTGATAGGTAATCGGACGAGGGTTATCCGACATGCCACCATCAACAGTGATGTAGGTACGAATATCAGGAACCGTTTTGCTTCCCCCAATCGTATAGGCAGTTACACAGGTCGCGCCAACTAGCGATCGCCCTGGTTCACAGAGTAGTTTAGGTAGCGCTAATCCTGCGGTAACAAAAGCATCGGTTACACCAGCACTGACAGTTTTGATCCATTCTTCGATGCTAGGAGGATCATCAGACTCTACATAGCGAATCCCTAGACCACCACCAATATTTAGCTCAGAAAATTTCAAGCCATACTTGTCTCCAGCGAGTTTAAACCACTGCACCATCACGCCACCAATATCTTGATGTGGCTGCAACTCAAAAATTTGTGAACCAATATGAGCATGGATACCAATGCAGTTGAGGTTAGACTGAGCAACAAAAGCAAATACCGCTTCTATTTCATTGGGATCAAAGCCAAATTTACTGTCTATATGTCCTGTTTGAATATATTCATGGGTGTGGCATTCAATCCCAGGAGTCAAACGCAACATGATCCTTGGCGCGTTAAAACTTACCTCAAGGGATTGCTCTTTAGCAAGATTAGCCAAAGTTTTTAGCTCATGCCAGTTATCTACGACAATGGTGCAGCCTGACTCTAGGGCATAGCTAAGTTCATCAGCAGATTTATTATTACCATGAAAATAAATCAAACTCGGCGAAACTCCAGCCCGCAAGGCGGTCAAGATTTCACCTGCGGAAACTACATCAATGCCTAGCCCTTCAGAACTAACGATCGCACAAACCGCTAGGCAGCTCCATGCCTTAGAAGCATATAAAACCTGAGCCTGTCCTTGATAATGCTTTGCAAAAGCATCTCGATATTGCTGGCAGGCTGTTCTAAGACTAACTTCATCCAAAATATAAAGTGGTGAACCATATTGGCTCACTAAGTCCACTACATCACAACCACCTATTTCCAGATGATCGTTAGAATTAACTATGGCAGTTAAGGGCAGAAGCTGTTGATTAGGAGACAAACTATCTAAGCTTGAAGTCGTATTTTGCAATGAATTAGACTGAATTGGGGAAATGGTCTCTTGTCTGAGACTGGGTAAAACGGTAGTCATGAAATACCAATAACAATAAATTTGAGCAAAGTTTTCCTAATCTATTATAAAAAATAGCGGCAATTTTATTTGGAAAGCGGCAATAAAGAGTATTAGGGTGGAAAATACCCACCCTAATACTCTTTAATCTATTTTTTCTAGGTTGAGCGATCGCTGTAACTCTTCGATCTCATCTTTATGGGCGCGTACTTTAAGTCTTGTCTCAGGTAAAAGTTGCAAACTAACTTGACGTTCACGAGGAGTGCCACGCCAGTAAAACACACCCGCGATCGGCGAAAAGATCATTAGCCATAACCAAAGATTCTCCAAATCAGGGATTAAAATACCCAACACTATACCCAGACAAATTAAGCCAACTGCTGCGAGTATTGTCAGAAATATTGCTAAAAAAAGACTTGGCTTTACTTGACCTGAGAGGGTTGCAACATCTCGTGCTGGATCAATCTCAATTACTTTGTAAGCTCTTTGCTGAAAATGATCGCGCACTTGCTTCAATAGGTGATCGTCCGTAACTTCTTCTAAAGTGAATAGTGCATCAGTTGTGCGATCGCGGATTGAACCACGCAAAAAAGAAATTAACCCAATAAACAACAGAATTGTTAAGAACAGGGTAGAGTATATTGTCGGAATAGTTGCAGGCATTCGGGCTGAGATGTGATGGGTTTTGGTTACAGTCTGAATCAATCACTTATATTATAAGTAAGTAAACATGCTTAAAGTGCTTTGCGCTCAAACCCAAACCAAGGTATTTTTTAAAAGTGTTGCGAAGCAACACTTTTAAAAAATACCTTGAGGCTCGTTTGATTGGTAATTGCTGTAAATCTAAAGCCCAAAAACCTATGATGCGATCGTAGCGGACGCAATAGGTTGTTCTAAAAGATAATTGCTGATACTCAAATTTAAAATTTGATATATCATCCTGATTTTGATATAAAGATTAACGATCAAGGGTTCAACGATTAAAGCTACTTAGGTAAAAACAACGATGACTGAATATCCTAAAGCTACCTATGTAGGCAAGTATGTCGATGATTCGTTTAAACTTGCCAAATTTTTCAGAGTACTCCGCAAGCGTTGGATCGTCATCGTCGCTGTATCGGTCACCGTATTCGCTGGAAACACTTACTATACATTTACCAGAACTCCACAATATCGCTCAAGTGCTTCTCTTCTAGTCAATACAACGATCGCTGTATCAGATATTCAACTCCCAGGTTTATCCACTAGCTCTCTGGTTAATCTTGGTACAGAAGTCGCCATCCTGAAGAGCCGACCTCTCATTGAAATTGCTGTTTCTAAAATGCAGCAATCCCCATCAGCGCTCTCCTTCAAAGACCTTGACCCGTTGACGATCATGAACGGATTAGATATCCGTCCCGAAAAAGATACGATGGTTTTGCGTCTTACCTATACAGATAGCGATCCTAAGCGAGCGCGAGAAGTTTTAACTGCATTAACCCAAACTTATGTTGAATACAGTTTAAAAGATCGCCGTACTAAATCCAGTACTGCGATTAAATTTATTCAAGACAAACTTCCACAGGTTAAGCAACAACTTGATAAGTCGGCTCTAGCGGTTACACAATTCCGTAAAACCTACAATATTGTCGATCCTGATACCTATGCCGCCTCCGTTTACAAAATGCGTGAGGCTTTAGAAACTCAAGCTCAAGATTTACAAATTAAAATCGCTCAAGTCCAACAACAGTATGAAGCACTTAGCCGTCAAGTTGGTAAATCACCAGAAGCAGCGATCGGTAGTGCGATTTTGCAGCAAGATACTCCTTACCAGTCACTAGTTAAACAATTCCAAGAAGTTGAAACTAACTACTTTTTAGAGCGAACTCGATTTCGTGAAGATCATCCTACTGTTATAGCCCTCAAAGATCGTCGTGATGAACTCTATCGATTGCTGGAGACTCGCGCTCAGTCAATAGTAGGCGTTAGAGGCAATACGACAAATATTACTAATGAGCCTAATAGTGCAATTCAGCAAAACCTAGCTTCTCAGTTATTTGATACTCAAACTACCCTTGCCGTAAGCCAAGCTCAACTAGAGAGCATTCGCAATGCCCAGTCTGAGGTTGCTACCGCCTTTTCTAAGATCCCCCAGATTCAGCAAAGGTATGTAGAAATTCAAAGACAACTTGCCCTTGATACATCAACCTACAATAAGCTGAGTGAAAAGCTAGAAGAATTAAGAATTTCTGAGGCTCAAGAAATTTCATCATGGAAAGTTTTAGAACCACCTCTTATTCCGATTAAGCCATCTTCTCCAGATATCGAGAGGAGTTTAATTACTGGAGCAATTTCTGGAATAACACTAGGAATCTTATTTGCTCTGTTACTCAATCGCTTAGATCAGCGCATTCGTGAAGTGGAAGAAGTAAGGGAAATGATTGATATTCCTTTACTTGCTTCAATTCCGATGACAGAAATATCCTCATTGATGCCAGCAAGTAGTCAAGGGATATTGCCATCTAGTAGTTATTACGCTTTTAAAGAGGCGCTGGGTTCGCTGGCTTTAAATTTGCGCTACTTAGGTACTGATGACATGATGAAAGTAATCGCTTTTACTTCGTCTGTACCTTCTGAAGGTAAGAGTACTTTGACTTATAATCTTGCCAATGTTCTATCGACTCTGGGATATAGAGTTCTCTTAGTTGATGCCGATATGCGAAAGCCAACCATTCATAAGTTAGCGAGACTAAGCAATAAAGTTGGATTGTCTACGGCTTTAGCTACACCTAGCTTATGGCAAGATCTGATTCAGGCAGGAGATGATCTTGGTAATTTGCATATTTTGACATCAGGTTCTATTCCTCCAAATCCGATGTTATTGCTAGAGTCCAGTAAGATGGCAGCACTATTACAAGAATGGAGACAAGAGTATGACTATGTATTGGTTGACACTCCACCTGTAATTGGCATAACTGATGCTCAATGTTTGACCTCAAAGGTTGATACATTTATTTTAGTAGCGGCAATTAATCGTTCAACTAGAAGTGGAATTTCCCGTGCATTAGAGATTTTATCGACAGCAAGAGCAAATGTTTCTGGTTTGTTGATTAATATGATTGGTTCCTCTGATAGTGAGTATCATTATAGTTACTACAATCACTACTACCTGAATGCCTCAGAAACCGAAGAAGAGGAATCTGATACGGAAGTAGAAGTTATTGAAAATTAAACCTAAAGAGAATGTCTGCGGCGCTTTGCGCCGCAGACATTCTCTTAAAAATCTACACCACGTTTGAGATCTACGCCTTTTTCGGCATAGTGCTTGTGGCAGACCATTTCTGAGTGAACGGATGCAAGGTCAAAATAAGCAGGCTGATTGAGGCAACGCCCTGTAATGATCACTTCAGTATCGCGGGATTTTTTGAGTAAGGCTTGGCAGATTGGCTCGACGGGTAATAAATCTAGATCAACAGTGGGATTTAATTCGTCAAGGATGATCGTTTTGTAAAGTCCTGAAGCGATCGCTGCCTGAGCGATTTCCCAACCCCGTTGCGCTTCGATGCAGTCCATTTCCTGTTGTTGACCACGCCAGACGATCGCATCACGTCCACAGCGCTGATGATCGATCACATGGGGATAGCCACGTTTGAGGGCAGCGATCGCCGCGTCTTCGGTATAGCCAGCTCCCCCCTTGAGCCATTGCATGATTAACACACGATGGGAGAGATCGCGGCTAATGCCTGTACCGATCGCCTTGAGCGATCGCCCCAAAGCCGAGGTGCTTTTGCCCTTACCTGCACCTGTATAAATCTCGATCCCTGTCACATCATATTTTTCGGCATGGGCATCATCATGCGATCGCATTTCCGAGTGTAGATCGGCAATATCAATTAAGGCTTGAGGTGCGCCGCGTCCTGTGCAGATTACTTCGAGATGGGGTGGTTTATGTTTTAAGTCTTTAACGACACGATCGACGGGGATCAACCCTAAATCAAGAACGGGATTAATTTCATCGAGGACAACTACAGAATATAGTCCTGAAGCCATCGCACCTTTGGCGATCGCCCAACCTCGTTCTGCTTCTTGGCGATCAAAAGGTGTGACATGCTCAGCATCAAAAAATTCGGCGCGACCAGTTCGCACATGGTCGATCAAGTGCGGAAATCCTTGCTGTAATGCGGAAATCGCCGCATCCTCAGAATATTCACGTTCAGCCCCCTTGAGAAATCGCAATAATAAAATTCTTGTGCCAAAGGGTGATGTATCGGACATGCCTAGTCCTAGCGATCGCAAAACTACGCCCAAAGCTGCCTGTGATTTGCCTTTGCCTGTTCCGTCATAAACATGGATTTGTCCGATCTCACGCTCGGGACGCACCTGTGCGGTCATGATGCCTATCGCTGCCATGTTTTTATCTAAGCTCTTTCATTTCTCATTCACTGTGATTATATCGAAAACCCAAAACATAAAGGCGGCGCGAAGCGCTGCTTTTATGTTTTTAAGCAGCCAAAAGTTCATTGAGCTTATTTTTTAGATCTGGGGATGTTTTTAATGGATTGTAGATCTCGCCTGCATAGGGTTGCCAGACATAATGAGGACTAAATGATCGAAAAGATGACAATATTCCCAATTCTTGTGGGATGGATTTTGCTAAGACTAATCCAGCAAAACATAAGTTAGGCAAGTCTTCTATGAGTTCGCTGTAGGTTCGGAATTCATCGACTTCAACGCCAACTAGGGCATAGCGAAAGGTCGGAGCAAATTTTAGAGATTGATACAGTAAAATCCCTAGCTCTGTCATGGAATATGCGCTTTCGGGGCTATCGATGCCAATTTCACTAATATTGCTCGGCAAAACTCGACACCACCAGTTTTCTTCCATATCTTGAAAGGTTTCGGCACGGCATTTACATTGTTGATGATTGGCAAATGTCAATACTAGCCCGTCAAAATATTGAGCAAATTCGTTTGCATTATGCTCTTCAGAACCACATTCTGCTGACAAACTAAATATCCATGCCATCTTTAAAGACTCCTATTTGCATATATTGCTAATCAACCCTTTCCCAATAGTTTTGAGTATTGGCTAAGGCGGCTTCGTACTTTGCTAGAGACATTGTGGTTCTTGGCAAAATACTAACGTGTGTAGCACTATCTTGAATCGCTTCTAAATCTCCAATGATGTAGCTATCATCAATTTGCCAAAGTGGATCTTTTCCTATTCCGCCAAATTTGGCAGGTTTCCGAAAATCTGGTAAGCCATCAATGGATAGGGAAACGGACATTCCTTTATGATCTCTAATCGCGACGGTGACAAACTCCCCTCGAATTTCGCGTTCTGAATCTGCCAATAAATACCCTTGCTTGTCGAGATAGCCTATGGGCATTTGCTCAATATTTATATCAATTCTAGGTCTAACTCCAAGTAATCTAGCACTTCGACCTATTTTCGGTTTACCGTTCTGCTCTGCCATGCCGCGATAGTAGAGTTTAGCCATTGTCAAATATTGATAGGTAGCATTACATTACGGCTTAATACACTAACCATATTTGCGTTTATCTGTGTATGCGTGCTAAAGTTTTTGAGTCCAAACAGATTAAGCATAGTGACTACTCTGGCAAGGAATCACTATGCTGGTCGTTGATTTGTTGTGGATAGCTAGCCTTAAAATTTAATTTGGGCTAGTAAATCAAGTAGTTAGAGGAAGAATTTATGAAAATTCTTTGTGAAACTACAGTACTTGCCATTATCTTGGCAGTTCTGCGTGGGAAAATGAATGCAAATGATGCGTTTATTTTGGTTCTTTTGGTAGTAGGTACATTTGCAGTGTAACTACAGCAAGGCAAGTGGGTGTAAATAACATCCGCTTGCTTTTTTGTCGATCTAGTGCTAGCACACAGGTTATTAGCACTCCCTAATACTACCACACTTTGAAAAAAAAATGCCCGATTCCCCGAAAGCGCTCCCGTAGTTAACATAGTTTTATATTCTCAAAGCAGGCAAAAAGCACATAAAACCACCACGATTTCTTCTCATTCCAAAACTTTAACGGTGATAAATTTCGGCTTTTTATACTTTGTTTATGCCTGACTTTAATACAGAATGCTAAAAGTCACCTCTTAGAGCCAATATATTTGTGTCATAAGGAGAGTTGCAACGCGATCGCTGGTTACCTTTACAGCTATGACTACAGCGATATAACACGAAGGCGATCTACAATCTGCCTAGATTCAAACTTTATACCCAAGCGTAAACAAAACGATATTTTCTGAATTAGAGATCACTTCTGATTCTAACTGTCCTAATTTTTAGATACCTTGTCTTCACTGCTCAAGAGTTCAGCATAGTCAGAAATCCCTGCTTCAGCTAGTTCTCGATCTTCCTGAGCGAACTCTTGATAGAGATTAGCAAACTGACTAATATTGACTGTCTCTTGACTAAATCTCGTTTGAAACTTGATAAAAGCAATAAAATCTGCAACTTGTTTTAGTTGTTGATCATTAAACTGGTCTAACTCCTGCTTAAGGTACTCCTTAGTGATTACTGTCATTGCTAAACATCTTGCAAATTCTCATCACAACTTCTCGCTCGATTATAAATTAAAAAATCAGGATTTTTAAATCAACCAATTCTCAACCGCCAAATTTGGCACACGGGAAAATTCACGTATATTTGCTGTCACTACCGTTAGATTGAGCGCTAAACCATGCGCCGCAATCAGCAAATCATTAGCTCCAATCGGTATTCCCTCTCGCTCTAAATATGCCCGAATCTCAGCATAATAAAACTCAACAGGAGACTCAAGGGGTAACACCACCATTAATTCAAGGATTTGATCTACTTGTTGTTTTAATCGAGATGAACTACTTTTTTCTACGCCAAACCGTAGCTCAGAAGCAACAATAATACTGGTACAGATACTCAATTCCCCAACTTCATCAATACGTTGAGCAACCTTTCCCGTAGGATGTTTGACCAAATCCGAGACAATATTTGTATCTAGCAAATAGCGATAAGTCATAGCTAAAACTGAATGTTATCAAGTGGAATTAGACCCTCATCAACGTTGGGAAAATCTTCATCAATATCTTCCAATGTTGCCAATAACTCCAATAAAGATTTTTTCTTAAATGGCTCAATAATTAGCCTTTCACCATCTCTACGAATAACCACATCATTACTAGGCATCTCCAACGCATGAGGAATATTCAAAGTTTGATTGCGTCCATTATGAAACAACCGAACTTGATATTGAGTAACCATAATTTTGCCTCACTGTAAAAATTCGTTTTTAGTTTAGCTCGGAGATCGCAATACCACCTCTGGCTCGATTATAAAAGAATCTGGTTTTCCGTTGTGGCTAATGCTAAAATCCACCTCTTAGAGCCAATATATTTGTGTCATGAGAAAATTTGCAGCGCGATCGCTAATTACCCTTGCAGCTATGACCACCACAATGTTAGCTGTGGCTACAGCAGTGCGATCGCAGCCCAAGCCCGCAACACCAAACACAACAACGTCAATCGAGATCTCGCGACCAGAGAAACCAGTAATTCCCTCAAGCAAAAAAGCTAGTTTCGTAAAAATGTTTGAAGACATTGCGATCGCACCAAGATTTACGCCGAAAGAGATCGAACTGCGGGGGATTAGTGGCGGTGGAGTTGAAACTCAAAAAAAATCAGGACGTAAAGTAACCGAGACAGGCGACTGCATTGGGTTTGTTGATGCAGAGCCTGATCACAGGATCACCCTGACAAAACCATTTCGTTCTCTAAAAATGCAAGTCAAAAGCTCAGGCGATACAATTCTACTAGTGCGCGGACCTGGGGGCAGTTGGTGTAGTGACGATGTAAGCGATCGCAACCCAGAAATTGGCGGCGACTGGCTAGAAGGAACCTATGAAGTGTGGGTTGGCTCTTACGAAGAAAACACCTCTTTTCCTTATTTACTCCAACTTACAGAGCAACCATAAAACAATTACGGGCGGCACGAAGCGTCTCCCGTAATTAAATTGGACAACCTAAAGTTTGACGGCTGTCATTTTTGGTGAATGGGTGCGTACCACTCGCGATCGTACAAAGATATAGGCGAGTGCGCTCGTCCAAATTCCGAACCCCCGTAAACTCCGTATCCGCACAAGTTCGTAAATTCTTGAAAATTGCACCCCGCAAATTTGTGCCCCGCAGATTAGAACCCTTCATAATTGAGCCTGTAAAATCAGCCTCTATCAGATTTGCACCACTAAAATTAGTAACACTCAAATTAGCTCGAATAAATTTACTATTAGAAGAGTTTGACCAAGTTAAATTTGCCCAACTTAGATCTGCATCCGAAAAATTGGCTCCTCTGAGTAAAGCTCCCCTGAGATTGGTTTCAATCAAGTTAGCCCCTGTCAAATTTGCCTCAATTAAATTAGCACTACTCAGATCAGCCTTATTTAAGGTCGAGCCACGCAAATCAATACCAATTAAGACAACACTGCGTAGTTGAGCGTTACTGAGATCTATGTTAGAAAAGTTACGTTGTCCCTGTCTATATAGTTCCAACAGTTGCGCGACTTCCAAAGTGGTACTCCTAACAAAATGGTATTGCTTAGTTAATTATCTTGAATTACTGCCAATAAAAATATAGTGATCGCCAGCAACTAGTAAATTGATTTGAAAATTTCGTTCTGAGCTAAAATTTTAGCTCACTTTAAGCTTTCATCTCAAGCCAAAATCATAAAAGCTACATATCACAACGTGATAACAACCAGTGTCTACTCAATGCGATCGCTATTCCCAAAAATCAACATTGAGCATTGTGTCGATATCGCGACCAAATTGCCATGTATCTGGAAATTGGTAGTCAGGATATTCAATCTTGATCCGCTTTAAGGAAGTTTCAAAGCAATCATCAAACATTTTCAAGAAGTGACGCTTGAGGCTAGGTGACTGCCTTAGCAGCGTTTTTAGTTCATCGCGTTGCTCGAATATTGTTAACAACCAGCCTCGATAACAGTCAGGCATATCAACATAGCATCGTTTCAGAATATGTTCGAGCAACCTTTTGAGCCTAGTTTCTACCTCGCGCTTATTACTACCTGACAAACCCTCTAACTCCTCTATTAAATTTTCGACATCAAGATTTTGAAAGTCACCCGCCTTCAATTGGGCGATCGCAGTCTCTAGCCATAGATCAAGATCGCGATCGTACAAAGATAATGATGGTGCAATTGCTTGAGTCATATTGCCTCATTGGATTTTTGGTTATAAATTCTACATATTCTACATAAATAGCATTAGGACAGATTGAGCTACTCCCTTCCCAGTCAGGGCAACCGCATAAAAAATCTGGAACCCTTGGATGTCAAGCAGCCCAAAAGCGAGTAAGTAAAAATACTTAGAACCAAAATCGTTACTGGGTAAGCCTTCTGTTTTTTATGCGGAAGCCCTGCCTTCCCAGTCTACAACTAGACCTTAGTGATGCGGCGCGAAGCGCCGCATCACTAAGGTCTAGTTGTAAGCAATACCATCAGGGGCTTTCCTATGGTCTGGAAAACACTATAAGATATAAGCTAAATATAAACTTTAATTACAGCGATTTTCGAGCAAACGAACCAAGAGATTTTTAGAAAGTGTTGCTTTGCAACACTTTCTAAAAATCTCTTGGTTCGAGTCTGAACGCAAAGCATTGTTAAGTTGCCCATTACTTTTGTCTAAATTTTCAGTAACCTGCTATGAGTACGACCGAACTTCCCAAACAATACAATCCTCTCGAATCTGAAGCCAAATGGCAAAAATATTGGGAGGAAAGTGGCGTATTTGTAGCTGCCAGCGAAAGCGAAAAAGAACCTTACTGCATCATGATTCCACCACCCAATGTCACGGGTAGTTTGCACATGGGTCATGCTTTTCAAGAAGTATTAATCGATATCCTGATTCGCTATCATCGGATGCGTGGGTTTAATGCCCTGTGGTTACCAGGTACAGATCATGCCAGCATTGCTGTGCAGACAATTCTCGATAAACAGATCAAAGCTGAAGGCAAAACCAATCAAGAGATTGGACGCGAGCAGTTTTTAGAGAGAGCATGGAAGTGGAAAGCGGAATCGGGCGGTACGATTGTTTCGCAGTTGAGGCGCTTAGGTGTATCCGCCGACTGGACTCGTGAACGCTTCACAATGGATGAAGGCTTATCAAATTCTGTCACCGAAGCCTTTGTCAAACTCTATGAGGCTGGCTTAATTTATCGGGGTGAATATCTAGTTAACTGGTGTCCCGAATCGCAATCCGCCGTATCTGATCTAGAAGTTGATAGCAAAGAAGTAAATGGTCATCTCTGGCATTTTCGCTATCCTTTAGCCGATCGCTCTGGACATCTAGTGGTAGCGACTACCCGACCAGAGACAATGTTGGGTGATACAGCTGTGGCTGTCAATCCTGAAGACGATCGCTACAAGCATCTAATTGGCAAGACGATCATGTTACCAATCATGAATCGCGAGATTCCGATCATTGGAGATCAATATGTCGATAAAGCCTTTGGTAGTGGTTGCGTTAAGATTACACCTGCCCATGACCCTAATGACTTTGAGATGGGTAAACGGCATCAGCTTCCCTTGATCAATATTCTCAATAAAGATGGCTCGATCAATGAGAATGGCGGCGAGTTCCAAGGACAAGATCGCTTTGTAGCGCGTAAAAACGTCGTGGCAAAGCTCGAACAATTGGGATTATTAGAAAAAATTGAAGACTATACCCATACTGTTCCCTATTCGGAGCGCGGCAAAGTACCTGTCGAACCATTGCTCTCAATTCAGTGGTTTGTGAATATTAAGCCCCTATCAGACTTTGCGCTAGAACAGTTTGATAAGCAAAACTCTCCCACCTTCGTACCCGATCGCTGGGGGAAAGTTTACCGTGATTGGCTAATTCGCCTCAAAGATTGGTGTATTTCCCGTCAACTATGGTGGGGACATCAAATTCCTGCTTGGTATGCACCCGACGGCACAATTTTTGTAGCACGGACTGAGGCTGAGGCATATACACAAGCTAAGGCGAAATTTGGTGAAGATATAACTTTAGAACGCGATCCAGATGTACTCGATACATGGTTCTCATCAGGTTTATGGCCATTCTCGACTTTGGGCTGGCCAGAGCAGACACAGGACTTGGCGACTTTTTATCCCACAAGTGTTCTAGTTACTGGGTTTGACATTATTTTCTTCTGGGTCGCACGGATGACGATGATGGCGGGCTATTTCACAGGCAAGATGCCTTTTCATACGGTCTATATTCATGGACTGGTGCGCGATGAAAACAATCAGAAGATGTCTAAATCCAAAAATAATGGCATCGATCCATTAGTTCTCATTAATAAATATGGAACTGATGCGTTGCGCTATTCGCTCGTTAAGGAGGTAACAGGCGCAGGGCAAGATATTCGCCTTGATTACAATCGCAAAACTGATGAATCAACAACCGTAGAGACAGCCCGAAACTTTGCCAATAAGCTCTGGAATGCTTCGCGATTTGTAATGATGAATCTCAACTTGGAGCGTGACTCCGCTACGCTCCAAGTTGAGAATTTAGAACTTGCCGATCGCTGGATTTTGTCGCGTTACTACCAGACAGTTTTGCAAGTGCGTGAACAGCTTGATGCCTATAGCATGGGCGAAGCAACCAAGAGCCTCTATGAGTTCTTCTGGGGTGATTTCTGCGATTGGTATATTGAGCTAGTTAAGTCACGTTTACAGGAAACTGCCGACCCTACTTCTCGCGCCACCGTTCAGCAAACCCTTGCCTTTGTCCTCGATGGGATTTTGCGCTTACTGCATCCATTTATGCCCCACGTCACTGAGGAAATCTGGCAACTACTTACCTACGGTACAAGTGAGCCATCCAGCGATCGCCCAGTGCTAGCGATTCAACCCTATCCCGCAGTTGACACCACCCACATTAATGAAGAATTAGAAGAACAATTCAAGTTAATCATTGGCACAATCCGCACCATTCGCAATCTTCGTGCTGAAGCTGAAATTAAGCCTAGCCTGAAGGTGAAGGTGATTTTACAATCCGACAGCGATCGCGAAAGAACATTACTAGAAGCAGGACAAAGCTATATTCTTGACTTGGCAAGGGTCGAAGATTTGGCAGTTGTGGCAACCGTCGATGAATCAGTAACCGAAGAGGCGATCGCAGGTGTTGTTGGGACGGTACAGGCGATCGTGTCACTAGTCGGTGTTGTCGATATTGCCCAATTGGTTGCCAAGCTAGAACGCAGTCTCAAGAAGTTGGAAGGAGCGATCGCTTCGACTCAAGGTCGTTTAAACAATGAAGGCTATGTCAAAAAAGCCCCACCTGAAGTGGTGGCAACTGCCCGTGCAGAACTGGAGGAATCTTTGAAACAACAAGAGATTCTCAAAGCACGTCTAGCTCAGTTACAAAAATAAATTAGTAATTGCCTAGATCTGCCTGCCCAGATCTCCGACTTTTTCTTTGACTAACATAAGTAATCTTTGGCTGCAAAGAAAAAGTCGGAGATCTCAATCTCTCAGCAACTGCAAGTAATAATTAATTTATTGAGATGTTAAACGCTACCCTATCCGACAAGCTCGATCGCTTACGTCAAATATTTAATGAGTCATCGCGAGTACTGGTAGCTTATTCAGGCGGTATTGATAGTACTCTTGTTGCCAAGGTTGCCTTTGATGTTTTAGGCGATCGCGCTTTAGCAATTACGGCAAATTCCCCATCATTACTACCCGCCGATCTTGCTGCGGCTCAAGTACAAGCGGAATTTATAGGCATCAAACATCAAATCGTCCAAACCGATGAGATGAATAACCCAAACTACACCTCTAACCCAATTAATCGTTGCTATTTCTGCAAAAGTGAACTACACGACACGCTCAAGCCATTGGCGAAAAGCATGGGCTATAGCTATGTTGTCGATGGCTTAAATGCTGATGATTTGCAAGATTATCGACCAGGAATTCAAGCAGCAAAAGAACGCGGCGTGCGATCGCCTCTTGCTGAAGTGGGAATTAGCAAAATCGAAGTCCGTATGTTATCGCAATATTTAGGAATGCCTTGGTGGGATAAGCCTTCGCAACCATGCCTCAGTTCGCGATTTCCCTATGGCGAAGAGATTACAATCGAGAAATTACGTCGTGTAGGCAATGCAGAACAGTATCTACGCGATCATGGCTGGAAAGGCGATATTCGTGTGCGATCCATGGGTGATACGGCAAAAATCGAAGTTTCAAGAGATCGCCTGCTCGAATTTATGAACTTTATGGCGATCGCTGATCTGACTAAAACCTTTCGTGAATATGGATTTAGTTCGATCACCTTGGATTTAGAAGGTTTTCGCAGTGGCAAACTGAATGATGCGATCGCTTTTTAATTCGCAAAAGTGTGACGACACTTTTGCGAATTGGTATAAATCCCAAAAAGAGTCTGCACAAAGTGCAGACTCTTTTTGGGTAAAACATCCTGATTTTTTGAAGATTTTTGAAAAAGTTTCTGTCGATTGATTAAAAATTCTTATACTTTATCTTGAAAGGTTTTGCTTAACTTCTTAGTTATTCTGAGCCAGTTACGATTTTTTTAACGCAAAAATCTAAATTTAGTTTAAATCGAACATATTTATCAGAATAATTCTAAATAGTTTCTATAAGTTGGGTTTTAGTATCTATCTTTAGGTTGATTTATTACTATTTCTGACACTTTATTTCTGAGATCACGTCTTCATAAGGTTTACATACGAACAAAACTCAAGGGGAATTGTCAACCAAACTGAAATTTTCTTGTATATTGAGGCGTTATGCATATAAAACTTGTTTGACAGCAAAAATACCTACATCTAAAGACATACTTTTATGGATATTTTTTTGTGACTATTGTCACAAAGTTCCATTTTTATAAAGAATTCTAATGAGAAAGAAGCAAAATTTCAATTTTTAGCAAGAAAGAAAGCCTACAAGCCTTTTGCAGAAAGGATTTGACTGGTAAATTATTGTCATTTTGAATAACCATGTTAATCTGAACAACATAAGCAAAGTTATTAATGTTTTGTCTCTAAATTAGCGAAACTACTTATCAATAATTTTGTTTGTAAACCCTTAACAGTCAAGCTTCCATCAATAACTTAGTCGTTTATCTTCTTTTCTGCTTTACCTATGCTTAATTGGAACTGGAGCTACACTCTCTCTACCTCAGTAGTAGCTCTTGCTATCGTCTCAAGTCTTGCTAGCCATAGCGCACAGGCTCAAACAGGATCTCAAACAGAAGTCAAAGCTACTAGTGTATCTACTTCTCTATCTAACCCTTCTAATTCTTTAAAGGTGGGTGAAACGCGATCGCAAGCATTAACTAGAACTAAAGATGATTCGATCGCTCGCATCCATACTCACAAATTAAATGGCAAAAATGCTGCCACAGTATACGTCCGTGGTATTCCTGTAGTTACTTATATTGAATCTGAAGAATCTGCAAAATCAGTTTCAGAAAATAACTCCTCCGACACATCAAAAACTAAAAGCGAAATTAAGGGCGAAACCAAAAAGAACTCTGAATCCCTAAAGCTAACAACCAGTACTACTAATTTAGCCCCTAGTAACTCAGATAGTCCGGCTAAATCCGCCGATGATAGCTCTGAAAACCTGCTAACTTCAGCAAACCCTGTCGAAAGAGCTACCGCCGCCGCTGCCCTGATTAATCAACTTAATCGTGATGGTATCGACGCAAGTAAAATCATCCCAGCTTGGAAAAATGGCAACTATGTGATCAAATTAGGCGATCGCGGCATGTTGAAATTTGATCAGCAAGCAGTTTTCCCGGAATCCTTACAAAATCAAACGCAGGATGTTTTAGAGTCAGCAAATCTGCTCCGCCGACTGCTCGGTGGCGCGAATCCTGTCTTAGAGGTGGTCAATGCGCCAAAGAAAAATCTTGCTGCTAGATCATCCTCAACCCCAGCATTAAACAGTCGTATTGTGGGTGTTATGTCTGGCATGGCTTCTTGGTACGGACCTGGTTTTGATGGAAACTACAGTGCCAGTGGCGAAATCTTTAATGCTAATGATTTGACTGCGGCTCATCCCAGTTTGCCCTTTGGTACTTTGGTTAGGGTTGTGAACATGGATAATAACCAATCTGTAGTAGTACGGATTAATGATCGTGGTCCCTATGCCCATGGTCGAGTGATTGATATTTCTACAGCAGCCGCTAATGTCATTGGTCTAATTTCTTCTGGAGTTGCTCCCGTCAGACTCGAAGTATTGTCTAAATAAACGTCATTTGCGGCGTGCTAAACACGCCGCAAATGGCTATATCGAACTCACTAAATAGCTAGACAAATCAAAACCAAAAAGATGAGTGGCGGCGCTTCGCGCCGCCACTCATCTTTTTGGTTTTATGTCCTAAGCAAAACTTACATTGCTATAACCAGAATTCCCATTATGAAAGCGATTTTAGTGTTTCCATCGCCGAAGTCAATGGAAACACTAAAATATGTTTTTTGAAAGATTGCCTACGGCAATCTTTCAAAAAACATATTTTGATAATGAGAATTGCTGCTAAATAATAAAAAGAGAGTGCAAAGCACTCTCTTTTTGTATGATCGATTATAAAAAGCATAGTCATCTCCTACCTGAGACAGCTATGCTTTTTATGGTGATTTCGTTGAGGTTGATTGCTTGACACAGCTACTTACTACAATCGCTTCTTTGCGTAATTACTTAAAGGCACAAAAATCACAACAGTCCTTAGGACAAGTATCTATTGGACTTGTACCAACAATGGGGGCTTTGCACATTGGGCATTTGAGCCTAATTGATCGGGCTAGAACTGAAAATGCTTGCCTAGTTGTCAGCATTTTTGTCAATCCTTTGCAATTCGGGGCAGGTGAAGATTTTGATAAATATCCGCGCACTTTAGATCATGATCGCCAACTTTGTGAAAATGCAGGAGTTGATGCAATTTTTGCACCAGATCCTCAAGAGATGGGCATAAATGACATTAGCAAAGTCACCCAAGTAATACCGCCACCAGCAATGACTAATATTCTGTGTGGGCGATCGCGGGTTGGACATTTTCAAGGTGTAGCCACAATCGTGACCAAGCTCTTGAATACAGTACAACCTGATCGAGCTTATTTTGGCTGTAAAGATGGTCAGCAACTAGCGATTATTCGTAAATTGGTGGTTGATTTAAACTTGCCTGTGGAGATTATTGGCTGTCCGACAGTACGAGAACCAAGCGGCTTAGCCTACAGTTCCCGCAATCAATACCTATCCATCAAAGATCGCGTTTTAGCAGCTCATATTTATCAAAGTCTACGGCAGGCTCAACAGCAATTTTTTCTTTGTTATGAACTTTGTGATCCAGCCCAAATTATTGAGGCAGCACAAAATTATTTGGCGAAGCTCCCTGAAATTAATCTAGAGTATATTGAATTAGTCGATGCCAAGACCTTGCAACCATGTACTCAAATTACTTCTGAAGCAGAGTTAATGCTCGCGATCGCGGCTCGAATTGGAAACACACGCTTGATCGATAATATTTTGCTGAGTCATACTATCACCCCTAGAAAACCGATCATTGCGATCGATGGTCCCGCAGGTGCGGGCAAATCTACAGTTACCAAACAAGTAGCAAATAAATTAGGTTTATTATTTTTAGATACGGGCGCTATGTATCGTAGTGTTACCCTTGCTGTGTTGCGCGAAGGTATTGATTTACGAGAGCAAGACAAAGTGCAAGAGATCGCCGCCAACTCAAAAATTCAACTATTTGCTAATCCGATTGCAGGTAAGCCGATGCAGGTTTTGCTCAATGGCGAAGATATCACCACGGAGATTCGCACCCCTGAAGTCACTGCAAACGTATCAGCAATCGCCGCCCAAGCCGCCGTGCGTGAAATTTTGGTAAAGCAGCAGCAACTGATCGGGCAGACAGGTGGTGTAGTGATGGAAGGGCGAGACATTGGAACCCATGTATTTCCTGATGCAGAAGTTAAAGTTTTTTTGACTGCTTCGGCAGAAGAGCGCGCCAAGCGTCGTCAAGCTGATCTGATTGCTCAAGGTCAAGTCGCCCCTGACCTCGCTACCCTTGAGCATGAAATCCAAGAACGCGATCGCAAAGACTCCACCCGCGACCATTCACCTCTAACTCAGGCTGAAGATGCAACTTTAGTCAATACAGATGGTCTAACTATAGAAGAAGTGGTCGCAGCCATTGTAAATTTGTATGAACAAAAGGTACAAAACCTATGAAGCCATTAAGCATGATTTACCAATCGCTGTTACAAGGAAAAGGCAACAAGGCAAAAAGAAAAAATCATTACCAATCACCAATCACCAAACTATTTTTAATAGCAATTCCAGTTTTGGCGATCGCCTCTAGCTCACTGTCATCAACTCAAGCCCAAACTAACACAGCTCTGACAATCCGTGCTGATGTCCAAGAGGCTAACTCGATCACAGGTGTAGTTACCGCAACTGGCAACGTCAAAATGACTTATCCCGCCCGACAGATTGATGCGGTCGCAGAGCAAGCACAGTATTTTTCTAAAGAGCAGCGTGTAGTTTTAACAGGTAATGTGATTGTTACCCAAGAGGGTGTCAATAGCATCAAAGCCCAAACTATCACCTATCTCGTCAGTGAAGGTAAATTTGTTGCGGCTCCCCCCGATAACCAGCAGGTTGAAACCATTTATGTAGTACCTGATCGTGATGTTGCTAGTACGCCTGCAACTTCAGCAACACCTGTCACCCAGATCAAACCTGCCTTTAAAAAACAGCAGGTCAGTCCCCCCACCTCAATAATTCCTCCTGAAACGTTACAACCAAAACCACAGGAAATTATTCCTGATGGTAAGTAATGTTGATGTTTATTGATGTCTAAAGCTATAAAAACTGCTTTGCCATAAGTAAGTTCAGTGTTAAATTTTCAAATTTCCCAAACAAATTGAGTAATGCAAATCTCCCTTGATAACGTTAGTAAAAGCTACAGTGGCAGGCAGGTTGTTCAGCAAGTGAGCCTCACCGTTAAGCAGGGGGAAATTGTTGGACTGCTAGGACCAAATGGTGCTGGCAAAACTACATCGTTTTATATGGCAACAGGATTAATTCAGCCCGATAGTGGCAGTGTCTGGCTCGATCAACAAGATATTACCCGTTTACCAATTCATAAAAGGGCACGCATGGGCATGGCGTACCTAGCCCAAGAAGCTACCATCTTTAGGCAATTATCGGTGCGTGATAATCTACTACTGGTGATGCAGCAAACCAACGTACCAAAGCAATTACAGATTCATCGACTGCGTACATTGTTAGAAGAGTTTCGTCTGACCAAAATTGCTGATACGATGGGAATTCAAGTGTCGGGGGGCGAACGTCGGCGTACTGAAATCGCGAGAGCGTTGGCGGTTGGGCAAGAAGGACCCAAGTTTATCTTGCTAGATGAACCTTTTGCGGGTATCGATCCCATCGCTGTTAGTGAAATTCAAACCATCATCAGCAACCTACGCGATCGCAATATGGGAGTGTTAATTACTGATCATAATGTCCGCGAGACTTTAACAATTACCGATCGCGCATATATCATGCGTGAAGGCGAAGTTTTTGCCGACGGTTCTAGTCGAGAATTAGCGGACGATCCTGATGTTCGCAAATATTATCTCGGTGAAAAGTTTCATTTTTGACCCATCGACCATTTATAAAGATTCGTCCTACCCATGTCAAAACAAATCCTACAAAATTGGTTTTGATGAATACTCCAAAAACCTGTAATCTCGATAAAGGAAATGGCAACCTTACAAACGACTCAACCAAGGAAAAAAGTTACAAACGTGTCGCTAGGATGGCTACCGAGATTGTCGATCATGGATCGCTATTTATTCACGCAAATGTTGACCCCATTTTTGTTTGGGGTTGGCGCATTTTCCTCTGTGATTTTAGCGATTGGCTCTCTATTTGAACTGATTCGCCTGATTACTGATGCGGGATTAAGCGTTTTGACAGCGTTTCAGATTTTTGGTTACCAAATCCCAGGCTTCATGGTGTACTCATTCCCGATGTCGATGTTGTTAGCAACATTGCTTTCCTATAGCCGCATGTCAGGTGATGGGGAGACAACGGCTTTACGCAGTTGTGGAGTAAGTGCTTACCGTTTAGTTGCGCCTGCGTTGGTGTTAAGCCTATTTGTCACAGGCATGACCTATGTATTTAATGAGGCGATCGTTCCTGCGGCAAACTGGCAATCACGCAGTACATTACGAGCGGCTCTAAATCAAGAGAATGTGCAGTTTAAAAGCCAAGATATTTTTTATCAGCAATATGGAGAAGTGCCACAGGAAGATGGCACAACAAAGCAGGGCTTAGTACGAAGTTTTTATGCACGCAGCTTTGATGGCAAAGAGATGCGGGGCTTAACAGTTTTAGATTTTTCGCAAGGACAACTTCAGCAAATTTTAGCTGCTGAATCAGCTGTTTGGATACCTGAGCAAAATGTTTGGAGATTTAGCAAAGGTACAACCTATCTGGTAGGACCAGATGGCAATTACCGCAGTATCCTCCGCTTTGATGATCAAAATCTGCAATTACCTCGCGCCCCCCTTGACGTAGCCCAAGAGCAGCGTAGTGCTGAAGAAATGAATATTGCTGATATTCGCCGTAATATTGATTTGCTCAAACAATCTGGCAATACCAAAGAAATCCGTAAGCTAGAAGTCAGACTTGAGCAGAAGTATGCTCTGCCGTTTATCTGTGTGGTCTTTGCGATCGTTGGTGCATCGCTAGGAATGCGTCCTCAGCGCACTGGGGCAGCGATCGGATTTGGCTTGAGTGTGTTAATTATTTTTGGCTATTATCTCTTGCTATTTATCTGCGGGGCTCTCGGTCAAGTAGAATTTCTCTCACCGATCGCTGCTGCATGGATGCCTAATTTAATTGGGATCACGGCTGGCTTGATTATTCTCGCTCGTGTTACATAAGAATGAAGGCATCGCTTTGCGCCACCTTTATTCTATTTTTTGCTCAAATTGAATTTGTTGATATAAATCACTAACGGCTATTTCAACGTTTACGGATTTGAGAAATAGGCGATCGCTTAAACCATATTCAAAAAATACCCATTGTCCCTGCCCATTTCGCTGAAATACTTCTACAACTGGCTGCTCGACTTGAACTAATACATATTCTTGCAAAGTCTCAAACTGGCGGTATTGCGAAAACTTGAATCCACGGTCAAAGCCTTCTGTTGAGGGTGAGAGAACTTCGATAATCAAACAAGGAAAAGCAACTACTAGAGCATCATTGCGATCGCGTTCATCGCAGGTAACCACTACGTCTGGATAAAAATATTTGCGTTTAGGTTTTACCTGTACTTTGACATCAGCGATATAGACTTCACAGGGTCGATCAGCGAGAGCATTATCTAATAGTTTAAAGAAATTGCCTGAAGCACGATTATGGTCACGAGTGCCGCCAGCCATGGCGATTACTTCACCATCACAAAACTCATGGCGCATTTCTTGGGTTGATTCCCAAGCGATATATTCTTCGTAGGTCATCAACAAGCGATCAGGTAAAGCAACCATAATTTCTAGACTTAGTGATTATAGATTTAATTTTAACTTCACCAAAAACACAAAAAGGCAACGCGAAGCGTTGCCTTTTTGTGTTATTTCTTTTTGGTAGATTTGCTCACAGGGACTTCAACGATCGCATCCTCAATTTCCGTTACAGTTTCTTCTTCATCAGCATTCGCTCCAACGGCAACAGGTTCGGGATCAGCAGTAATCTCCCCAGAAGTTTCTACAGTTACACTTTCGACAGGAGCTTTAACTTCTGCATTAGGGGACTTAAGAGCTTCATCAAGGACTTGACGTGCATTTTCAGCTTGCGATCGCGCATCCAAAAATTTCATATTAAGCTGAGCAAAGCTTTTGAGGGTTTTAAAACCTTCCTTAAGACTATTGATTTGCTCCTCAGTGACAATCTCATCACTAAATAAAATATCGATTTGCGATCGCACCTGCATCGCATCAGAACGCAGTTCTTGCACTTTGATTTTGAGTGTTGCAAGATTGTTTAAAACTTGCACCGCTTGAGTAATAGGATCTTCACGATCTTCAGACATGGAAAGTTCTCTCACTTCGATAAATTGGTCGGGACTAAAGCCATCGGCAAGATCAGTATCAAGTTTGCCTGAATCCATCAGTTCCATTAGCTCTGCCATCGCCTTTTCACGCGCTTTTGGCGAATCTTTGCCTGCAACGGTCAAGACAACTTCGGGACTCTGGGCAAGGGTATAGCGTGCCATATTTTTTAACTTACATTAGTTTGTAAATAAATAAGCGGTAAACCAAGGCAAATCAAGGCTTTTCCAAATTATTTATTGTTTTTTATTGTTGAACTACGATTTTAACTTGTTTTGCTGTAATGGTTTGTATAGCAAGCCTTGACAGCAAAAACAAAAGTTATGCTCAAAGTTACGCTTTGTGTCTCATGCGATCGCCAAATCAAGTCCGCTAAGATCCATGGTCTAGATAGAGTTACGCCAAAACACAAAACGGCTACGCTGTTTTGTGTTTTAAAACCCTTACAGGGTTTAATTTTTATTTTCTATCTGAGCAACGCTAGAACATATTCGGGGATAGCCGTTCGTACTCATGGATTCTACCCTCTTAGATCAAATCCGCCACCTTTGCCGCGATCGCGCCGCCTATGAACACCTAAAAGCCATCTTGGTGCAGCAGGAGCGCGTCCATAAACTTAGCTGGGAAGAGCGGTATGAAAAGCTAATATCAGCACAGTCCACCGAGGCTCCAAACTCAGATATTTTTAGCAATATCATTGCTAGGGAAAAAGCGCTTGCCCAGCTTGCCGATGCCATTCAGCGATCGCCATCCTTAGAACTAGTTTTACAAATTGCCGTCCAAGTCGCTCAAAAACTATTGCAGGTGGATCGGGTCGCAATTTTTCGCTGTCACCCTGATGGACGAGGTGAGTTTGTGACTGATGCGATCGCCTCAGGGCTAACATCTTTGGCTGATATGCCCGAAAGACAGCTTTCACTGGCTCGTCACATGATCGAGTCTACCCATACAGAGCATTCTGCTCAGACCATTGATAGCATTCGTAGTTCTAGCCTGTCGTCTCATATCGTGACGCTGCTAGAACAGATCGGGATTTCATTCTATGCTGCAAATAAGATCTATGCAGGTCAAGAAGTTTGGGGAACTCTGGTGGCTTTTCATGGTAGTGCTTATCACAGTTGGTCAGATAGCGATCGCACTTCTCTATCATTAATTGCTTCTCAAATAGGAATTGCTATCGCCTTAACTAATTTGCGTCAACAGTCTCAAGAGCTAACCGATGATTTGCAAGCTTTACAGGTTGAATTAGACAATTTACAGCAAACAGTTGCAGCAATAGCAGAGAGTAAAACTCATGCCACTATTACGCCAGATATTACGTCAGAAAGCGCACCAAGTAATTCAGAACTAACGGAGCCAACTACTCAAGAAGCTGCTCAAGAAGTTGCTCAAGAGGCTTCTAGAAATGCACAGAATGATCATTCTATAGATAACAATTTAGAACCTAATGATTTAGAGTTAAATGTCAGTCAAGCCGATCAGAATTTAGATGATCAAGAGAATGCTCCAGAAGAAAGTGAATCAGAAGAAATAGATAATAATCCAGAAGAGATTGCAGATTTTGAATACAAACCAATTTCTCAAAACGGTTTACCGCCACTCTTTTTAGTTCCAGAATCTAATGCCGATCTATCTGAGGTTGAAGATGAGGATAATGAGACAGTTCTACAAACGATCGCTTCTAATCAAGATGATATCTCTGTTGATATTACGCCATTGGAACCGTTGATTGAGTTCGAGAAAGATGATGACATTACCCCATTTGAACCACTGATTGATTTTGAGAAGGTTGTTATACCTGAAAATATTACACCAGTTGAACCAGCAATCAAGTTTGAGAAAGCTGATATCTCCTATGTAATTATGCCTGATAATCTCAAAGTGATTTCAGTCAACGAGTCAGAGTCCGAAGAAATTGAACCTACAGAAACTGAATTAGATGAAACTTCTGTTGCGACAGATAGTGTCCTGACAGAGAATCCCAGTCCAGACTCTAGTCCAGAGACAGATAAGATCAACGAATTAGAAGCAAGTCAGTTAGCAGTGAATGAGATAGAAGTCACAGCACCTGAACCAAGCACTCTAGAAGATGCTGAAACTGAAATTACAGATTCACAACCCTCTCAGCCAGAAAATCTCGAATCAGAAAAGACTGAGCCAGAAGCGATCGCAACAGAACATTCAGAACCAGAAGTGATCGCAACAGAAACAGACGAATTAGATACAATCGAAGATATGGAGTCCATCACGTCGCCATCATCTCAATCAATTGAACTAAAACCAGAAACAATCACATCCCAACCTACTCAAACAGAAGCGCAACAAGAAACTCAACAGATTGATGTAGATGTAACTTTAGGATTCGATAGGGATCATGATGATGATGAGCCTGCAATCGAGCCACAGTTTATGGAAACGATTTTAGAGATCGCAGGTAATGATCTCAAAGCGACAGATTTTTTATTGAATGTGATTGATTCGTATTTAGAAGATACACCTCGACTCATCCAAGCGATCGACAAGGCTCTTGCCGTGAATGATCAGCCCCGCCTATTACAATCTTTAAATGCCTTGCGCTCAAGTAGTGACTACATCGGTGCATTGACGCTTTCACATCAATGTCGTCAACTCGAATCAGCAGTAAGGGCAAATTATGTCGTGTTGATTTATGCTTGCTTATCACGGGTAGCAATCGAGGCTCAAAGAGCAACTGATGCTTTACGCATAGCGCGATCGCACTATAAGTTATAAAGTAGAGGAGCATGTCACGCCCCTTCTACTTTAATTGGTTTACCTGCACATGATTGGCAAAGTGATTAGTGGCAGATATCAAATCATCCAAAGCCTTGGATGTGGAGGATTTGGGCAGACCTTTTTAGCTGAAGATTTGCAGTTGCCCGACCATCATAAATGTGTAGTCAAGCGACTACAACCGACCTCTAACGAGAATTTTATATGGGAGATTGCTAGCCGTTTATTTGAGACTGAGGCAAGGGTTTTACATAAACTGGGTAATCACGATCGCATTCCACGTTTGCTAGCACATTTTACAGAGGCCCATGAGTTTTATTTGGTGCAAGAGTTGGTCGATGGCTATGACCTCACCAATGAAATCACTTCGATTGAACGATCATCTGATGGCTATTCAGTGGGACGGATGAATGAAGCACAGGCGATCGCATTTTTGATCGATGTGCTAGAGATTCTCACGTTTGTCCATCAGCAGGGAGCAATCCATCGCGATATTAAACCCGCTAACCTCATGCGGCGGCGCACTGATGGCAGGTTAGTCTTGATCGATTTTGGTGCGGTTAAGCAAGTGGGAACGGCGATCGCTGCCTCAACTATTGGCTCTACAGTTGCCATCGGCACAGATGGTTATATGCCCAATGAGCAGGCGATCGGCAAGCCTAGACCCTGTAGTGACCTTTATGCAGTTGGGGCGATCGCTATCCAAGGACTGACGGGAGTTGCCCCAAACTTATTATCTGAAAATCTAGAAACGGGCGAATTAGCTTGGCGACAATCTCCTGACCATGCAGCTTTAAAATATCGCGCCCATGTCAGTGATGAATTTGCAGGAATCATCGATAAATTAGTCAAATATGACTTTCGCGATCGCTATCAGTCTGCCGAAGCTGTATTGATCGATTTACACAAGCTAAAAGTACCAATCGCCCCTACAGTCTTATCTACGACTGTGCAGACTAATTTTCCAGAATTAACATCGACTTTTAGCCCCAATGATGATGTCGCAACAAAATTTTCACCAATAGCTGCGCCCCAAGATCATCTGCAATCTGTCTATAAAAATCGCTTAGTACTCATTGCCGTGGGAATCGTATCGGCGATCGCTGTTATGGGTGCGACCATGTTTCTCCGTCCATCACCCACGATCAAAAACGATGTGAAGATTACCTCTAGCTCACCTAGTGCCAAATATTTATTTCTGTCAGAACGGGTAATCAATGAGCAAGATTTGGCAAATAAGAGCGCTCTTGAGCTAGATATCATGCGAAATGAAGTATTTGCCCGTTATGGTCGCCGCTTTCAAGATCCTGAATTGCAGTCATATTTCAGCAGCCAACCTTGGTACAAACCACTATATGCACCTGATCAGTTTCCTGAAGAGCTACTAACACCCATAGAAATGCAAAATGTTACCTATATCCGAGAGTTCCAAAGTCGCACAAATCCTCAATATAGCTCTTCTCAAAATACTGTCAACAATTTGCAAAATCCCCAATGTGACTACACTAAACGTTTAGTTTCCGATCCTCAGCCACCGATCAATGTGCGTCAGGGTGCAGGAGTAGATTTTGCGATCGTGGGCAAGCTGGACAATGGTACACAAATTACTGTGCAGAGCGAAAAGCAAGGCTGGCTCCAAATTTCTGCCCCGATCGCTGGTTGGATTGCCGCTAACCGCACCAAACCCATATGTTTGTAAAAAATGAGATGCGGCGCATCTCATTTTTTATAGATCGCAACAATCACTGTAAAATTCACTTATGGTAGTGCAACGCTCTGCTAAATCGCTAAGCATAAGTAACCTTAAACTTGAAAATCCCGCCCTGCCTGTGCAGTGGGTGGGAAAAATCTAGTTTTGGGTTTTAAAAACTGTCTAGATCCCCCCCCAGCCCCCCTTATAAAGGGGGGAGAATTAAGTTCTTCCCCCTTTATAAGGGGGATTGAGGGGGATCTCCTAGAATCTTTGACCGTAGAAAGTAATTCTTAAACAGTTTCTTAATTATGATCA
Source organism: Pseudanabaena minima str. Chao 2107 (assembly GCF_051131155.1). Lineage (NCBI taxonomy): Bacteria > Bacillati > Cyanobacteriota > Cyanophyceae > Pseudanabaenales > Pseudanabaenaceae > Pseudanabaena > Pseudanabaena minima. The sequence goes on along the minus strand of NZ_CP159508.1, from coordinate 5,282,674 downwards.
GCTACTTATAAAATTCCACTTATTAGATTGATGCTGTGACAGAAATTTCTGATTGGAGCGATGTAGAAGCTCAACTCAAAGAAACTAAAGAATTATTAGAAGAAATCGAACAGCGTTTTCTACAGGTTCATCGTGACTCAGTTAGACAGCAGGAATTGCTAGTACAACAAGAAGAAATCAGATCGCAAATTCAAGATACTTCAGGCGATCGCCCAGAGCATCATAGCAACTCAAAAATTCGCCGCAAACCTAATTCTCGCAATAAGCAAGCACCCCCTAGCCCTCACAAAGAAGAGCTACTCAAACAATTACAAGAAGTAGGCGAGCAACTTGAACAAATCGAAGCCAATCTCGAAAGTCGTCTGCTCTCTTGGAGTAGCTTTCGTGAACCATTTTGGCAGATTGTTCGTTTTGTCGGGATAGGCATAATTATTGGCGTAATTTTGAGAAGTTGTGCCAGTTAAAAAAATAGATTTGGGCTGCGCCCGAAAATCTATTTTTTTAATTTTGAACCTTTTGATCGTGGTGCTTGTCAAAACCCTCGTACAGATAATTAAGCCTTCTCACAAAGGGGAAAATCAAATGTTTCGTAATATCAAAAGCTTGTTGGCGATCGCTTGTGTAACCGTAGCCGTAGGAGCCGTAGCAGTTCCAAATCTCGTTGCTGCACAAAATACTACTCAAAATATCACTGAAAAACGCAAGCCCCGTCAAGGCGAAGGCTGGAAACAGTTGAACTTGACTGAAGCCCAAAAGGCACAAATGAAGTCTATTCGCGAAAGTGCCAAAGCTCGTAGCCAAGCTGTTTTGACTGCTGAACAACGCGCAATTATGGAACAAGCTCGTCAATCTGGCGATCGCAAGGGGGTACGGAAGTCTCTCAATTTGACCGACGCTCAAAAGCAACAGATGAAGGCGATCGCTGAAGATACTAAGACCCAAATGAAGAACGTCTTGACTCCTGCTCAGCAACAACAACTTGAGCAAATGAAACAGCAACGCCAAGCCCGTCGTGACACAATGCGTCAAGGTACTCCTCGCTAATCATGATCGCGTTTTGTATATCTGTCGCCATTCTTGTTAGGACATAAAACCCAAATAATTTGAGGCGGCGCGAAGCGCCGCCTCAAATTATTTGGGTTTTGATTTGTCCTGATGCAGGTGGCTATAGCTATAAATGAGTGCAGACTCATTTACAAAAGAATAAAAAAGGAGCGCAAAGCGCTCCTTTTTTATTCTGCTTGGGGAACTTCTTTCCATAATGTCGAAACTTCACGAATACTTGAAAAAGTTCCATTTCCTAAAATCAAGTGATCTAAGAGTGGAATACTGAGCATTCTTGCCGCTTCAAGCAACTGACGAGTAAGCGTAATATCCTCTGGACTGGGGCTGGTATTTCCAGAAGGATGATTATGCGCCACGATCAAACGCACTGCACCACTTTTGAGAACTTCACGGAAAATATCACGGGGATGGGCAAGGGTTTCCGTGGCTGTACCAATGGTAATAATACGCTGGGCAATAATCCGATTTTTATTATCGAGCATCACTACGGCGAGACGTTCTTGCGGTTGCCACATTAGGTCTTGGCTGAGGGCGGCGGCGGCTACCGATGGGTCGGTGACTTCAGTTAAATCGGGAGGCTTGGCATAGAGTGCTCTCTTGCCTAGCTCGATCGCCGCTAAGATGGCGGTTGCTTTGGCAGGACCAACTCCTTCTATTTGCATGAGTTCTTGCGGTGAGACGGTTTGTAAAGCTGCTACAGGATCGCTGGTACGATCTTTGCCAATGGTTTGCAAAATTAGCTGTCCTAAGCCCACGGCTGAGAGTTTACCTGCGCCCTGCCCTGTCCCTAACAAAATTGCGATTAATTCTGCATTGGATAAACTGCGAACTCCTTGACTGAGTAACCTTTCACGGGGGCGATCGCTTTCAGCCATATCCACAATTCGCAGAGAATAAGTCATCTAAAGTCGCACCGACTATTGAAAGAATATTTGCTGTATTTTATCGCGATTGTTAGTAAAAATAACGTGAGTTCGATATAAGTACATGTGCAAAATAAATTACCAAAACCCGTAAAGTTGCGCCCCTGCGGGGCGCAACTTTACGGGTTTTGCTTTGTAATTAATTATGCCTAGCTACTTAGCCATTTGCAGAGTGCTTCGCAAGACGCAAATGGCAGAAAATGGGAAGAATCGCTAAGCGATTCTTCCCATTTTCTGCCTTCGTCGAACTAACGTTAATTTGGGAATGCTTTGCCCAAAACTTCACAACTTATAGCTATAGTCACCTGTATCAGAACAAAACAAAAAACAAATAGTGTGAGGCAGCGCGAAGTGCTGCCTCACACTATTTGTTTTTTATGTCCTAACAAGCATGGCGATAGCTATACTATGAATCCCAGAAATAGGCACATAGATAGCTAGTCAAAGCAGGGATTGGAAATCCTGTTCTCTGCGATTCAGCATTAGAAACTTGGGGTTGCAAAATAGTTTGGCATTGAGGTAAAAACTTTTGCTTCTCTGGAGCTTTAGACTTCAACTGTTTAAGCTGATTTACCGTAGCAGGACTGACCGTACTAGCTGCTGACTCAGCCCTTTGTTGGATTTCTACCCATTTGCTAATTTGGACTAATTCCGCACGGTAAGCCTTGATGCGTTGTTGAGCATCACCGTATAACACTGAGTCAGTGGGAATCTCTTCTAGCTGTTTTAAAGCTTGTTGCCGTTTCTCTTGAGCAGATTTCCAAACAGTTGACTTATGAGGTGGATTTTGGGTTAACTTCGCCGCCTCAATCGTTGTATTTTTCGAGGATTCTAGATTTTTATTAGCCGCCTGTTCGACATTGATTTTGCGATCAAATTCGGCTAATTTTGGACGCAGGGTTGCTAGCTCAGCCTGAGCATCAGCATATAGCGAAGCAGGTCGATCAGAAATTTCTTCTAACTGCGAAATGATCGTTTGTAAACGATTACGTGTACCAGTCAGAGCTTCTAACTTCGTAATTTTCTTGGGATTAATATCTTGGTTGCTAAAATTTCTTGCGTTGGCTAGATATTGTTGCTGGGTAGAACGCTCCCATATTAGCCAGCCACAAATGCCGACAATGACGATCGCTACAGCACCAAAAGCCACAGAGAACATTAATGACTTATCTCTAGGGTAAGCAGTTTTGATCGGCTCCTGTTCTTCCATTTCGACAGGAGGGTCAGACTTTTTAGGAGTGCGTCTGACTGTGGGCGGCGGTGGAGGTAATGGCATTGGTACCGCTGCCACAGTTGGAGAATCAAAGTTAAAGTCTTCATCCTTATCTGTCCAAGCTTGCTTCTGTTCTACGGGCGATCGCGGTTTTGACTCTTGACCATTTACTTCAAAAGGATCTTTATCAAAAGCTACTAGCTCAAAAGCATTTTGCGGGAGGCTATCTAAATTAAGTGATTGCAAGTCGAGATTGCCTAAATCAAAATCCGCATTCTTGCTATCGTTAATTTCGTCAGGAGCATGAGCAGATTGATTCTGTACATCCTGATCAAGCACTGCTTTATTAGCGGCTGTTTTTAGATCATTTTCGATACTACTCTTAAAACTTTTTAAGTCATCAGGAATCTCCGATTCAAGATTTGCGTTTTGAATCTCTGTCTCATCACTTTCAAATGACAAGTTTTCAACTGCGCCAATATCGCCGAATTCTTCTAGTTCTTCAAGATCAAGTTCAATTAATGGTAAAGGTGGCTTAATATCTGCTGTTTTGTGCCACTCTGGATGCTTAGCCCCAGACAACCTGCCATATACAACTAAGCTATCTGCCCCCTCGATAGGTAGCTTATCAATACGGCGTTTCACAATATCATAGAGAGAGGCATAGTCAACATCATCACCATCTGCTCTGGTGATCAGAACATGTAATTGAGATTCTTTGCGGCGGATTTGGGTTTTTACCTTATAGTTTTGAAGGTCTGCCTCTATCGCATTGACAATGCTAGCCTCATCCATCTTGAGATCCTCATCCTTGCGTTTCGATCGCACATATTAAACGAAAAGCCACACAAATATCCAACAAATATCCAACAATATCCAACCAAATGACTACAAAAAGATGAACTTTTTGCTTCAAATTTACAATACCCCCAAACGTTGGTGGACAGAATTTTCATTGCAAACCAAGCTAATGGCTTTGATAACACTATTAGTTTCTTTGCTGATGAGTGCTGTCACTTTTTGGGCAGTTAACGATATTCAGACCGATGCTCGCCTCAATGATACGCGCTTTGGCAAAGATTTGGGGTTACTGCTTGCCGCTAATGTAGCCCCCTTAGTAGCCAAAAACGATCTTCAGGAAGTAACTCGCCTATCTAAAGAATTTTATGATAGTAGCTCTAGCATTCGCTACATTCTCTATGCCGATCCCGATGGCGAGATTTTTTACGGGATTCCGTTTAACTCTAATGAAGTCAAAAATTCTTTAAGCATCAGGCGACGTATTCAGCTACCTGAAGATCCAATGACACGTCCCGATCGCCCTTTGGTCAGGCAGCATATTACGCCACAGGGTGAAGTTACGGACATATTTGTAAATTTGCAGCATGAAGGCAAATCGTTAGGGATCATTGCGATCGGGATTAACCCTAATCCCACAGCGGTTGCTTCATCGAGCTTAACGCTAGATGTGACTACAGCCGTGTTTGTATCAATTTGGGCGATGGTAATTTTGGGGGCAGCATCAAATTCGGTAACGATTACACGACCGTTGCGGGAATTGGTGGCTGGGGTACAAAATATTGCTAGTGGCAACTTTAAACAACGTATCGACTTGCCCTTTGGTGGTGAATTGGGGGAATTAATTCGCAGCTTTAATGACATGGCGCAACGACTCAAAAAGTATGAAGAGCAGAATATTGAGGAATTGACCGCCGAAAAGGCAAAGCTCGAAACTCTAGTATCGACGATCGCCGATGGGGCTTTATTACTCGACTCAGATATGCGGATTGTGCTTGCCAATCCTGCGGCAATCAAGATTATGGGTTGGGATCAAGAGCCGATCAAGGGTGACTGGAAGTGCAAAAGCATTTTGAATATTCTGCCTGAGCGTCTTAGTGACGAATTAGGGCGATCGCTGATGCAGATTGCCACAGGCGATCGTGAGGGGGGCGAATTTCGGATTATGGCATCGGGCGATAAGGGGGATTCCGTGCTAGCCCATGCCTTTCGGATTTGGATTACCAGTGTCTTAAGTTCTAGTAATGCCATTAAGGGGATTGCGATCACGATTCAGGACATCACCCGTGAGGTGGAACTAAATGCGGCGCAAAGTCGCTTTATCAGCAATGTTAGCCATGAGTTACGCACGCCTTTATTTAATATCAAGTCCTTTATCGAGACTTTGCACGAGTATGGTGATGAACTGAGCGAAGATCAGAAAAAAGAATTTCTCGGTACAGCAAATAACGAAACCGATCGCCTTACCCGTCTAGTTAATGATGTGCTGGATCTATCTCGATTAGAGTCAGGTCGTCAATATCATTTCTCGGCGATCGATCTATCAGAGACTGTTGAGCAAACAGTAAGAACGTATAAACTCAATGCTTCATCTAAAGGGATTGAGCTAATTCATGAAATTGCACCAGATTTGGAGAGAATCTGGGGCAATTATGATTTGATTTTGCAAGTGTTATCTAACTTAGTTGGCAATGCTCTGAAATTTACGGATATGGGCGGCAAAGTCACGATTCGGATTTATCCTTGGCAAGATCAAACCACAACTCAGCCCCATCGCACCGTTAATTACATACGTGTCGAGGTGGAGGATACAGGACATGGTATTCCTGCAGAAGATTGCGATCGCGTGTTTGATCGTTTTTATCGCGTCGAGGATAAGGTACATACTCTCGAAGGTACTGGCTTAGGTTTATCGATTGTCCGCAACATTATCGAAAAACATCACAGTACGATTCATATCAAGAGTGAGGTTGGTGTGGGTACGACTTTCTGGTTTGACTTAAGCGTGTATCAAGATCGTTGTGAGTTACCAGTAGCTGGCGCGATCACTGCTCCTGTTCAGGCGATGACGGTTTAGGAATAGTGACTAAATGTTGTTTTAGGAGATTAAGTTGATGATTGCTCAACCACAGTTAATTCAAGAAGATCATCAAATCATCATGTCTGCCGACGAGTATCTTGCTTGGGAAAGTCAGCAAGAAGAAAAATATGAATATGAAAACGGGAAAATCATTGCGATGACAGGCGGCACAATCCCTCATAGCCAAATTCCTCTTAATTTAGGAGCATTGCTGCTTGCTCATTTGCGTGGAAAAGGATGCAAGATCTCGATCAGCGATGCTAAAGTTCTTGTTAGATCTCGGAAATATTATTATCCTGATGTGGTCGTTTCCTGTGACGATCGAGATCGCTTCTCCCGTGATTTTTTGCAATATCCTGTGCTGATTGCGGAAGTTTTGTCTCCTACCACCGAAGCACGCGATCGCGGTATTAAGCAGCAAAGTTATATGACGATCGATACGCTACAAGCCTATATCCTGATCGACTCAGAGCGTCCTAGTATCGAAGTTTATCAAAGACATAGTGATCGTGCTTGGGAATATCAGTCTATAGCGATCGAGCAGACAACTTTTGAGAAAGATGATCCTCTTATTCAGATAACTAGCATCGATCTCCAATTCCCCTTATCTGCCCTCTACGAAAATGTTGATTTTCTTGATAGCTCTCAATTGTAGGGTAGACATATTGTTCGTTTATAAAAATTGCGATGCTCCTGTTCTGGCGATGACGGTCTTGTAATGTCGCTGCTGCCACAGCAATTATCTCTGGGTTAGCATTAGATCATGAAGTAATTCAAAGGTTACTCAGGAGTGAGATCATGGAAGAGTCAGTAGTTTATCAAGAAATTTTGCGCGAAGGTTTAGCTAAAGGAGAAGCTCAAGGTTTAGCTAAAGGCAAAGCTGAGGGGTTAGCTAAGGGCAAGGTTGAAGCGACTAACCAAATTGCGCTCAATATGTTGCGTTCTAATATGTCTCCAGATTTAGTGGCTCAGTTAACTGGGCTAACCCTAAAACAAATCCAAAAATTACAAAAAATCTCTACAAAGAAACCTCGGACAAAGAAGCCACAGTAAAAAGTTGAGTAGGGGATTATCCCATGTCAATAAATACTCGCTAAAAGACACATTAACCAAACTAACGAGAAAAAATGGGATTTTTTGGGATTATATAGTGTGATATTAAGCGCTAGAATTGTCTATAAGTTAAAATTTCTAGCTAAATTGTCATGTCTCAAGCAACTCCGCCAGATAGCGCTATCCAAAATGAATTAAAGCTGGTATATAGCAATCTGAATCGCGTGTTACAACCTAAAGGCGTAACTATAAAATTAATGAATCCCAAGGGAGACGTTTATCCTATTCTTCTGGAAGCAGCAGAAGCTCCAGAACAAAAAGCTTTTTTCCCTATTGTGCAACAGGAGATCAGTAAATTAAATCTGAGTCTGCTCAATAAATTTGCTATCTATGGCAGAAAGTTAAATACTCAAGCTGCGGCATGGAATATGTCTTTACAAATAGATAATCCTAAACAAGAACCTGAATCTAAACCTCCTGCTCCTGCAAGTTCTTATTCGGGTAAAGTGCCTTTAGAGTTTTTTGAGCAAATTAGAACTGTGAGCGAGAAAGTTATAAGGCTCAAAGATTCGGAGATGCTTAAAAATAATGAACAAGCAACTAAAAGCGCTTTGATCGTCCCTTTAATACAAACACTTGGGTATGACACTTCTGATCCGATGGAAGTTTATCCTGAATTTGGAGCAGATGCTCCTGATGTTAAGGGGCAAAAAGTTGACTACGCAATTTTGCGTGATGAAAAGCCAATAATACTTATCGAATGTAAATCTATTGGGGAAAATCTAAACAAACCTCACAATATTGCTCAGTTGTTTTTATATTTCAATGCAACTCATGCCAGATTTGGATTACTAACTAACGGAGTTATTTATAAATTCTTCACTGATATCGAAAAAGTCAACATTATGGACTCAAAGCCGTTTTTTGAGTTCAATATGTTAGAGCATCAGGAAGGGGATATTGCCGAACTACGAAAGTTTTCTAAGTCTATTTTTCAACCTAATGACTTGAAAGATAATGCTAGTGATTTAAAATACACTAATGAGATTAAAAAGATCATCGCAGAACAGTTTGCTGAGCCTTCGCCAGAATTTATAAAATTCTTTCTAGGCTATGGAACCCCAGAACCTTTGTATGATGGAGTTAAGACTCAGGCTGTAGTAAACAAGTTTTCTGATATTGTAAAACGTTCCCTCAATCAGTTTTTGAATGAATGGGTCAAGGATAAGTTTCAATCAGTAATTGAGGATAGCAATCCCTCTAATTTTGTTAATCCTCCTGAAAATAGTAACTTTGAATCTGATCCTGTTGAGTCCAAAAGTAGCGAAATCGAAACCACTCAAGAAGAACTTGAAGCATTTTATATTGTTAAGTCGATTTTGAGTGAAGTTGCTGATCTTAGCAAGATTAGTTATACAGACACAGTTAATTATTTCAATATACTTTTTGATAAGAAAACGACAAAATGTATATGTAGACTGTGGTTGAATAATCAGAAAAAGTATATTAGCTTTTATCCTCATCAAGCTTCTAGAAAGGAAATTTCAAGTATTGACGATATTTTTAAATATTCTAAAAATATCAAAGAAGCTTTTGGTCTATTACCTAAGTAAAAATTATATTTTGAACCTAAGATCGCAAAATTTACTCGCTATTGTCTAACTAATCAGCAAGTATATATAGGAGGGAAAAATGGACGCAATGACTACTCAGCAAGCAAGCCATGATTTAGATGGCTTGATCGATCGCGTGATTGATAATGTGCAACCAACAATTATTTGTAATGACAAAGGCAACAAAGCTATTTTAATTTCGCTAGACGAATTTTCATCATGGCAAGAAACATTGTATTTATTATCAAATCCTGTTAATGCAAAACGTCTTCTCGGCTCAATTCAATCAGCAAAAGCAGGAAAAGTCACTGAGAGAGAGTTAATTGAAGAATGAAGCTCACATTTACAGAAGAAGCTTGGGACGATTATTTATGGTTTCAGGAAACTGATAAAAAACTCTTAAAAAGAATCAACACTCTAATTAAAGAAATTTTGCGGACTCCCCTTGAAGGGATTGGTAAGCCAGAACCATTAAAAGCTAACCTCTCAGGCTATTGGTCGAGACGTATTAACACCGAACATCGACTGGTTTATGAAGTATCAGAGGACAGTATAGTTATTGTGGGTTGTCGATTTCATTACAAAGACTAGACCTTTTCGGGGGTATCGTTTATTAACGACTCAACTCATCAGATTATTGTCAACTGCTAACTATCGAAATCTATGTCGATCGCCCCAATACTTAAAGCTGAAAACATCTCAAAATCCTTTGGCGGTATTCATGCCGTAAGCAATGCCCGCATTGAAGTACCAGCAGGAAGCATCACAGGATTAATTGGTCCCAATGGGGCAGGAAAAACCACATTTTTTGGATTGCTATCAAACTTTCTGAAGCCCGATCGCGGCACAGTGCAATTTGACGGAATGCCAATTCAAGGCAAACCACCCCATGCGATCTCCAAACTCGGCATGATTCGCACCTTTCAAGTGCCTCGAGTCCTGTCGCGATTATCAGTGCTAGAAAATATGTTGCTAGCCGCACAGAATCAAGTGGGCGAAAAGTTTTGGAATACTTGGTTTCAGGGTCAAAAAATTGCAGTGCAAGAACGGGAAAATCGCGAGAAAGCGAGACATATTCTTGAATCAGTCGGCTTAATCAGGATGGCGGATGATTATGCAGGTTGCCTGTCAGGTGGTCAGCGCAAATTATTAGAAATTGCCCGCGCCTTAATGACCGATCCTAAATTGATTCTGCTTGATGAACCTGCGGCGGGAGTAAATCCTGCTTTGATTGAAGAAATTTGTAGCCTGATCCACAAGTTAAATCAAGAAGGCTTGAGCTTTTTGATTATCGAACACAATATGGATGTGATTATGTCCCTATGCGATCGCGTCTGGGTTTTAGCCGAAGGTCACAACCTCGCTGATGGCTCACCCGCAGAAATTCAAAGCGATCCTAAAGTCTTAGAGGCATATTTAGGCTCATAGATATGTACAATGTACTGTACATATAATCACTAGGTGACTAGTTATGAATGCAGTTACTTATACCTATGTCCGCAATAATCTTGCGAAAACCTTAGAGAAGGTTTGTGATGATCACGATCCTGTAATTGTGACCCGTCAAAATCAAAATTCAGTAGTGATTATGTCACTTGAGGACTACGAAGCTCTTGCAGAAACAGCCTATTTGTTGCGTAGCCCAAAGAATGCTCAGAGGTTAATTAGGGCGATCGCCGATCTAGAATCTGGCAAGGGCAAGCAGAGAGAACTTGTCGAATGACGATAATTTTTTCTGACGATGCATGGGAAGACTATCTTTACTGGCAACGTACCGATCCCAAAATCCTCAAACGCATTAATACGTTAATCAAAGAAATTCAACGAACTCCCTACGAAGGCATTGGCAAGCCTGAAGCCTTAAAACATGGCTTTTCGGGATATTGGTCAAGACGTATTACTGACGAGCATCGCATTATTTACAAAGCAGAAACTGATTCTTTGCTAGTTGCTCAACTTCGTTATCATTACTGAATTTCATGCAGCTACAATCTTTTAATGTCTTACTACTAGTACCTACTGGCATTAATGCCTCTATTGGCGGTTATGCGGGGGATGCCTTGCCAGTGGCGAGAGCGATCGCATCAGTTGCTGACAACTTAATTACGCATCCCAATGTCTTAAACGGCGCGAGTTTATATTGGTCGATGCCCAATGTTTTATACACCGAAGGCTATGCGATTGATCGCATGGCAAAGGGAGACTGGGGATTACGTCCTGTAAGAGCTAATCGTATTGGCGTAATCCTCGATCGCGGTATGGAATCAGATTTAGAATTGCGTCATCGTCAAGCAATATCAGCAGCACAGGCAACATTAGGTTTAAATATTACTGATGTACTAGTTACCGATCACGATCTGGGTGTGGAACTGCGATCAGGAGATTCGGGTGCGACATGGGGAACGATCGCCAATCTCGATAGTTTACTGAGAGCCGCCGAGAAGTTAATTAAAGTTTCTCAAGTAGAAGCGATCGCCGTTGTCGCTAGATTTCCCGACGATCCTGATAGCGAAGCCTTACAAAACTATCGCCAAGGTAAAGGTGTTGATGCTCTCGCAGGAGCCGAAGCCGTAATTAGCCATGCGATCGTGAGGGAGTTTGCCATACCCTGCGCCCATGCACCAGCTTTACAACCTTTGCCCCTCGATCCAAGTGTGTCGCCTCGCGCTGCCGCCGAGGAGTTGGGCTATACCTTTTTACCCTGTGTGCTAGTCGGGCTAAGTCGTGCGCCAAGGATTATGACATCGCCTAATTTATTTAATGCTGATGATATTACGGCTGATCGGATTGATGCGATCGTTACTCCCTACAGTGCTTGCGGTGGTGCAGGATTACTAGCACTAAATCCATTACCCCATGTGCAAACTATTTTTGTGAAGGAAAATCAAACAGGACTAAATGTTACTCCTGAGATGTTGGGATTAAAAGGTGTTGTAGTTGAAAATTATTGGGAAGCGATCGGGGTTTTAACCGCAATGAAAGCAGGAATTAATCCTCGCAGCTTACGGAATTAGAAACCCATAAGGTTGCGCTCCGAAGGGGCGCAACCTTATGGGTTTCAATTAAAGAAATAGTGGCGCAAAGCACCGCTATTTCTTTAACTACGAAGTGAAAGATTTACCTAAGCCGATCGCGGCTAGCTTTTTACGGAAAGTGATCGAGCTTTTATCGCCTGCAATATGTACCTCATCAGCAAGGCAAATAGGCAAATCCTCTGGCCATTGCTCCTCAACGATCGCTTTGTCCTCATAGAACACCTGATCATTAAAATCAAGCGTGTCCTGTAGAGGTGCATCTTTATCAAAGTTGCGACAAATTGGTACGAACAATCGCGTTTTCCGTGCTGAAATTGGCGAGGCTGCATTGAGAACGTGCAGTTTGCCATGGGGAAAGAAAACGGTTAACTTGGCGGTAAATGGAACAAACAACTCAAATAGTCTGCGCCACAAAAAATCAGGTGGAGCTAAATGCTTCATGCCATGAGCATAGTTGCTAACAGTACTGATATAGTCGGCTTTGAATCCAGAGTCTGTTTGCTCGATGGTATAGTCTGGTACTTCAGGATTATCCTTTTCTCCAAAAGACTTAGCATGGATAAAAGCAAAGTGACTGACATCTAAGAATCCTTCCACCTGTCTCCCTGCGGCTGCATCCAAATCCACAGAATTGGGCAATACCTGAATGTAATCTGGATCTTCCCATTCAGCTAATTCAGGAAATGGCACTTCACCATTGTCAATCAATCTTGTCCAAACTAACCCATAGCGTTCCATCACTGGATAAGTCTTGAGCCTAAGTCTTAATGGAATTGTGGCATCGGGCTGAGCAGGAATAAAGACACATTTAGCATCGCAGTCGTATTGCACTCCGTGGTAAGGGCAAACGAGGCGATCGTTTTCAATCCAACCCAAACTTAACGGCGCACCACGATGCAAGCATAGATCTTTAGCAACGATAATCGAACCATCGGAAACTCGGTAAATCACCAATCTCTCATCTAAGAGATGCGTGCCATAGGGCTTTTCGGCTGTGATTTCATGGGAGAATGCAACAGGATACCAGAAGGGCGCAAGCGCTTGCCAATCAGTTGGGCTGAACGTACAATTGCGTGGCAAAGATACTTCTTTGGTTGCTACCATAAATATCACTCTTGTGTCTAATTCTATAAAATTGACGTTACAACGCACCAAAGTTTTATTCTGTATAACTTTGCACGAATCTAGTTAACGCGAGTTCGGGATAATTTAAAACAGTTTTTGAGAGAGGCTTTGCTACGCAAAGCCTCTCTCAAAAACCAAAAGTAAAAGGCTTGCTTAGCAAGCCTTTTACTTTTGGTTTTTAAAATTTGCCAGCTTAAGCCAAACTGACGTTATACCAATTCCCAAAAGTGTGGCTACACTTTTGGGAATTAAAAACTAAATCCAGTAAGGGTTTTAAAATCACAAAATGGCGTAGCCATTTTGTGATTTGGTATTAGTTATTGCGATCGCCCAAGTTTTTGATAATAATTTTCTAGTGGGCGTAGAAGTGGGGTGATTCTGTGTAATACTTGTAGATCGCACTTTTAAGTAATCTCACAACTAAAAAAATGGCTAAAAACAAAGGTGTCCGTCTCGTTATTACGCTAGAGTGCACCGAATGTCGCACCAATGCCAATAAGCGATCGCCTGGTGTCTCTCGTTATACGACTATGAAAAATCGTCGTAATACCACTGCAAGATTAGAACTCAAAAAGTTCTGCCCTCATTGCAACTCTCATACCGTTCACAAAGAAATCAAATAGTCCATTAATCTAATCACCAAAACCGCGTAATCCCAATCATGGCAATGAACTCCTCTTTTTATCGTAAGCGCCTCTCTCCGATCGCGCCTGCTGCCAAAATCGACTATAAAGATGTCGAATTACTGCGTAAGTACATCACCGAACGCGGCAAGATTTTGCCTCGTCGTATTACAGGTTTAACTGCAAAGCAGCAACGTGCATTGACCACCGCGATTAAGCAAGCTCGTGTAGTTGCTTTGTTGCCCTTCATCAACAAAGAAGGCTAAAAATTTCAAGACACAAAGCGTCTTCTATATTTACGTCTACAAAAAAAGGTAGTGGCAATTCATGAATTGCCACTACCTTTTTTGTAGCTACTCCCGTCCAACCCAAAAATTAGCGTTGCGGCGCGAAGCGCCGCAACGCTATTCCCAAGGAACAAGTGGCGGCGCGAAGCACCACCACTTGCTAGAGACACTGCTCGATGACACTAATAACCGATCGCGATAGGCTATTAAAGTCATAGCCACCTTCTAAACCAAATAAAATTTTGGGAGTAATCTCTAAACAGAGCTTAGTAAAAACTCCAAAATCCTCTGGCTTGAGCAAAATACTTGCCAAAGGATCATCAGCATTAGCATCAAAACCTGCACTGATAATTAGTAGATCAGGGTTAAAGTTGCGTAGGAATGGCATAATCTGATGCTCGAACACAGGTAAATATTCAGGCATTGCCGAACCAGATCGCATGGGAATATTCAAAATATTGCCGTGAGCGCCTGTCTCATCCTTGCGACCTGTCATTGGATAAAACGGCGCTTGATGGGTGGACACATAGGCAATATCAGGACGATCCCAGACTGCTTCCTGTGTGCCATTGCCATGATGTACATCCCAATCGAGGATGGCGACGCGATCTAGATTTAAGCGATCGCAAGCTGACATCGCTGCGATCGCCGCATTACCAAAAATGCAAAAACCCATTCCTGACTGAGCGCGGGCGTGATGTCCGGGGGGACGGGCTAGGACAAAGGCGGGACGACCAGACTCAAGGACTAGATCAACACCATCTAGCCATGCACTAACCGCTAATAGCGCTACTTCATAGGTCTGGGGTGAGGCGATCGTGTCCCCATCGATATAGCCGCCACCGTGATCGGTAAGTTGCTGCAAAGCATTGATATATTCTGATGTATGAAAGCGACTAACTTCTTGGAGGATGTCCATTCCTGACTTATATCGTGAGTTAATCGAAGTCGGTTCTCGCCAAACCAATTGCGAGGCGATCGCTGAATTTTTAAGAGCCTCAACTATGGCTGTAAGCCTACCCGCTTTTTCAGGATGATAAATACCAGTGTCATGATTTAGAAAACTCTCAGAATAAATTATCGGGAATTTATTAGTATTTTTTTGTGAAATTAGAGGGGGATTTGCAAACATACGTGCTTTTGCTGATCGACAAATCAGTGAATAGTTGTTGTCTCCATAGAGACTAGCGTTATACTTTTAAAATCGTGGATTTGTTTGAAATCTTTTATAGTTCCACAACAATTTTAGTTGGGTCTTTCCTGTGGTCGATCCCTTACAGCCAACACAGCAACCAGACGTAGAGATGCTAGCCGTACCAAAAGAGCTTGCCCTGTCGATCCAAGAGATAATCAATCTCTATAAAAACCATAACCAAAAGCATATAATCGCTTCCCTAGAAAATTTGATCGCTACAGTCAAAAGAGGTAGTGAACAACCATTTTTAAAAGAGCATTCTCTAGCAAGTACTGAAAATGATTTAGCAGTAGAAAATGAGGAAGATTTTCTCAAAAGTTGGGATGACATCTTTAATGTTCAAGTTTATATTGACACTGACATTTTTGGCGAATTAGATCCAAGACCGCCAGCTCTAGTAGAGATAGACAATAGCAATGACAACGAAACCATAATCCAGCATACTGATGCAACAGAAATTTATGTTCAGGCTTGGAAAGAACTAGCAGAAAGTATGTCTGCTTTTCCCGATGACTTGTTTACTAGACTCTGGACAACTACAGAGATTGCCAAGATTTTGGAATGTTCTCCCAGTAGTTTAAGGCGATCTCGTAGGAGTGGACGCTTACCGATTAGGGTCAAAGACTTAATCCTAGATTGTATTTCCCATGACGGCAAACGCAGTTTATGGTTTGTACGTCCAGCCTAATCCCCTGTTTTGATAAAAATGCAATGCCCTGCCATAATAAAAGGCAAGGGAAACCCCTAGCACAAATCTAAATGTCTTCTCACGGCTTTCGTAAATCTTCTTTCCCAAAACGCAACATATCCATCTATTGGCTGTTGCTAATACCTTGTGTATTGCAGCTTTTCGTCACATGGACAGCTATTAATTACTTAACTTATCATTTCAGTGAAGCAATACCAGAGATTCTATTTACGCCTAATTCAATAACTCTGCTGTTTGGGTTACCCCTAATTGGAGCAATAGCGCTAGGAGCCTTGATGCTGCGATGGATTAACCAATCGCATTTAGGTTTATCTGGAACTAATAAAGATTCTTTACAAAATACTCCTAGTAATAAAGAGACTAGCAAACATCAACAAGTTGAACTTGACTTGAGAGATAGTCAAGCTCAACTCAAAGCTGCATATATCGAGCAGAGTATCCTCCTTGGCGCGATGACTGATGTGGTGCTAGTTCGCAATCGCGAAGGACGTTGTCTCAAAATAGCGAAAACCCAAAATGTGAACTTAAAAGGGACTCGTGAAGAAGTTCTCAGCAAGCCGATCCATGAGGAACTACCAGAAGAAGCCGCAAATATTATTTTACAAACTATTCAAAAGGCATTACTCACTAAACAAGTTATTGGTTGTGATTACAAGCTAGAGATTGATGGTAAAGAGGTATGGTTTGCTTCCAATATTTCTCCTTTATCTGAAGATACGGTTATTCAAATATCACGGAATATCACGGAGCGTAAACTCTCAGAAATTGCCCTAGCACAGGCAAAGGAAGCCGCCGAAGCCGCCACTAAGGCTAAGAGTGATTTTCTTGCCAATATGAGTCATGAAATCCGCACACCGATGAATGGAGTGTTGGTGATGGCGCAGTTACTCTCAACGACTGAACTCACAGAAGACCAACAGGACTTTGTGCAGACGATTATAGAAAGTGGTGATGTTCTTTTAACGATTATCAACGATATTCTTGATTTCTCTAAAATTGAGTCGGGCATGTTGAAAATAGAGCAGAGAGAATACGCCTTAGCAGATGTATTTCAATCAGCTTGTCATTTATTAAATGGTCAGGCTAGAGATAAGGGGATTAGTTTGCAATATAAGATTCATCCCGATGTCCCTTCAAATGTTATTGGTGATATCACTCGTCTCCGTCAGATTCTTATCAATATTATTGGGAATGCGATTAAATTTACCCCCCAAGGTACTGTGTCAGTTGTAGTTAGTGGTCATCACTTATTTGCAGAAGATCAAAAAGATCAATATGAGCTTCAAGTTGCAGTGACGGATACAGGAATTGGCATTACAGGCGATCGCATTACCAATTTATTTCAAGCTTTTATGCAGGCCGATAATTCGATTAGTCGTAAATATGGCGGTACTGGTCTGGGGTTAGCGATTAGTAAGCGGTTAGCTGAGCTAATGGGAGGAACAATCTGGGTTGAAAGTTTTGGAAAAGTTGGTGGTAAGCCGCCATCAAAATGGCAGTCCGAGCTAGTTACTCAAGGTGCAACTTTCTATTTTGTGATTAAGGTTAAACTTTCTCAGTGATTCTGCTAATGTCATTGTTTGTTTTCTTTTGTTAAGATGGAGTCGCAATTTTTATTTTGGTCTTATTTAGAAATTAATCAGTAATTAAATCTCACATTGCTACAAGGCGATCGCAAATAGCTCTAAATCACAGCAATTTTCGGCTAAACAAATCACAAGGAAGTCTTTGAAAGCGCTGCTTTGCAACTTTCAAAAGCTTTTTTGGTTTGGTGTTGAACGCAAAGCGTTGTAAATCTCAAAATTACAACCATCCATATTTTAGGTTACCAATTTTTTGCAATCCCAAAAATGATTGATTAGCTATGCTTTGCAACGCCAACCAATCACTGTTAGGCTGACATTTGACGACAGCTATACATGATTACTAGACTCGTTGCGATATAATGGGCGAAATTGCTAAAAAGCTTGCCTAGACTACATTTTAATGTTTTTTTGACACAAAACTTCTGAAACATGTATAGCAAGAAGATTTCAAGACTTTTTGAGCTTATATCCCAACAGGTCTAAATATTGGAGTTGATGAAGTTATGCAAACGCAATATTCAACTTATCGCACATTACTTGCCCCTGTATCTGGGCATGGACTTTCTGAAGCGGAAGCACAAGATATCTTGCGGCAAATACTTCCTCACCTCATCACATTGCACGATCGCAAGCAAGCACATGGATCAATCTCTCTAGACACGATTGCCTACGATTACGACCGTATGCAGATTATTTTGCTAGATGCCAAAGGGACAAATTCTCAAGCTTATCTAGCACCAGAAGTTTTGCAAACGCAACAAGCAACCCCCACAGCCGATATTTATGCGATCGGGGTAGTAATTATCGTGTTGCTCACAGGCTTTCCTCCTGAAGCACTAAGAACATCAAGCAATACATGGAATTGGCAAGAACTTTGCTCGGTCAGCGAACAGTTTATGCAAATTCTCAAGACGGCTCTCTCGGCTGAACCTGCCTTTCGTTACAATAACGCAGGACAAATGCTGCAATCTCTACAACCAATTATTAACCCTTCTGAATCTACAATTACCTCTCTGGCTGATCATCGTGGAACTCTCTTATTACCATCTCCTCTCCCTACGAATTTGTCATCAAACTCTTCCTCAATACAAACTCCTTTAGCTACAGAATCAAATTCTCTAGAATCATCAAACTCAGGAATAAAAAACAGCCATAAAACCAAAAAAATTAAGATAAATTTCCCAAATTCTCAAATTTACAGAAAAGCAAAGGTTACTAATAAAAATCAAACTAAATCAAATATCAAAGACATAACCAGAGTCTTACTTACTATGCTTTTAGGCGGGGGAGTTACGGTTAGTGGTGCAGTCGGAGCCTATTTTTATATGCAGTCCAGAGCCGCGAATAATGGCAGTAGAAATATAGAATTTACCAGTTCTGTAAATCAATCAATGGATCAAGCGATCGCCCGTGTTGATGAAGAGAGAAAGTCTGATGAGGACATAAATAAATTAATCACGTTAGCCAAAAACAAATATGAAACTAGAGGTGATTTGATCGAATCAAAGATAATTTTACAGTCCATACCACCAGATAGTCGGATGAGAGCGAAGGCTGATCAACTCTTAGCTCAATGGGAGCAAGATCTTAAGAAAAATAACGACCTAAACCTAAAGGGAAATAAATCAACGAAAGATATAAAATGGAAAACCGTGATCGATACTGTCAAAGGAATTTCCCTGAGTCCCTATTGGCAGTCACGGGGCAAGGGAATCATGGAAGAAGCGAAGCAAAAGCTAGCCAATCCTGTTGCACCATCACCTCAGACTGTTACAGTGCCTCCACCCAATGTAGATCCTCCACGTAGTCCAACACCAGAAACATATAATAATCCTCCTACAGAAACATATCCCTCTGCCTCAGAAACATATAGCCTTCCCCCAGAAACAAATACCCCTCCTACAGAAAGCGCAGCTTCACCATTACCACCAGCACCGCGCGTTGCTAGATAAAATCTCTACGACACTCAGCCTTCCTATCGAAAATTATGACTTCTCATTCTTTATTGCTTCGTTTATTCACTTATTGTTTGATTTTATCAGGTTTTACAATAGATTTTTTCTGGGTATTCACCAATCAATCTGCTTATAGTCAAAGTCAAAAGCCAGCTTGTGATATTGGCTCAACACCAAATCATCCTGGCAATTACAAACTACTTGGCAATATTTTTCTGAAGCAAAACCGCTTTCAAGAAGCTCTCAATTGTTTTGAAATTGCATTACAAGATGAACGCGGACTCAAAGATCCAGAACTATGGAACAATAATGGGTTGGCATTGGCTGGACTCAAAAAATACGATCAAGCGATCGCTTCCTACGACAGAGCATTACAAATTAGTCCAGGAGCAGTTTTTGTTGATCGCGTCGAGCCACGAGTACAAGCAGAAGACTACTATCTATGGTGGTTTAATCGCGGTACAGCATTAGTTGATCTCAAGCGCTATGAAGAGGCTCTCGCTTCTTTGGATCAATCCATAAAAATCAAACCTAGCTTTAGCTTTGTCTGGTTTTTTAAAGGACTAGCATTGTTCCGATTAGAACGCTATGAGGAAGCACGCGCTGCCTACCGTCGCGCTATTTTACTCTCGCCTAATACTCCTTACATCACATCGAAAGACCTAATTAGTCTTCAAGATTATGTAATTTACTATGGTGAAGCTGATGCCAAGTCAAGACTAGGTAGTTATAAAGATACGATTCAATCTTTTGAACGTGGTCAAAAAATTCGCCGAGAAAATCCTCAGATCAGGTTCTTTGACGACAATGACAGTGAAAATTTATATGAGGCTTTCATTGACGGCATTAGACTGCTTGAGCGAAGTGAAAACCAAAAAGCGTTAATCGCTTTTGAGAACTTGATCGCTCAGAACCCAAAATATACTAACGCTTGGTATGGAAAAGCCGATGCACTCACAGCTTTGGGGCGTTATCCAGAGGCAATATTAGCCTATGATCAGGTAATTGCCATTGAACCTGATGACTATACCTCTTGGTATAAAAAAGGTAATGTGCTGAAGAAAGTAAACCGTAGTGAAGAAGCTCTACAAGCGTATCAGAAGGCGATCGATTTGTCGGGGGGATTCTCAGAAGTCTGGCACAATCGCGGCGTGATTTTCTACAATCAAAATAAAGATGCGGAAGCTATTAGTGCCTATTCCCGTTCTCTAAAAGCCAATATATTATGGGGTGGCATTGCCAAAATTGATACTCAATATGCTTTAGCCGCAACCCTATACCGTGCTAAGCGTTATAGTGAATCTCTCTCTGCCGTTGAGAAAGTACTACAAGAACAACCTGAATATCAAGAAGCGTTGGAACTACGTAAGTTAATTAAAAAAATCATCGTTTGCGATCGCCCTGAAACACGATCGCAATGTAATGTAAAACGCAATTAGGCTGCATTTGTTGAGTTGAGGTAAAGTGATCGCCACAATTCATAGTAAATAACTGATGTTACGTGGAACTTAGATGGTAGACCTCTTGCTGCTAGCGAAGCAGGGCAAGCACGGGGGCATTGCCCCTACCTGAAAATTTAGAGGTTACTGTAGGGATTGTGCCCCCCGTGCCAGCCCTAGACCTTTGCTATAACAGGAATTCCTTGCACGTAACATCAGTAAATAAAGGAGGCGCAAAGCACCTCCTTTATTTATTTGTTTAAGCAAAACTTACATTGATAGGACTTATGCAGCAGCCTACACTTGAGTTCTTGGTTTACTCAATAAGTCCTAAGAATTATTAAGTAAAAGTACTTAGTTACGCTAATCTAGATGTAGATTTGTAAAGACACTAATCCAACATTAAGCCAAAACCCATTGCCTAATGACAACCTTAAACCTTCTGAGAACACCTAACCTCTTTTCTCATTACCATCAACCCTTAAAGGTCACAGCATTTGGGGATAGTTTGATCTATGGTTACGGTGATCCTGTTAATGGCGGTTGGGTCGAGCAACTACGGCGGCAATGGATGGCTACAGAATCTAGTCATGTTCTCTATAACCTAGGAGTAAGGGGCGATACGACAGCACAGGTCAATCAGCGCTTAGAGCAAGAATTTTTACTGCGGGGAGAACTTCGGAATAAATACCCTGATTTGATGATTCTATCTGTAGGGGTAAATGATTCTCCACGAGTAGGCAAGCGCTTGGGCAGAAATATGACGGATAGCGATCGCTTTACCTTAGAGATTGCCAATTTACTAGACAAAGCCCAGAGCCTCTGCCCAGTGATGTTTGTGGGGATGGTTCCTGTCGATGAGTCGAAAATGCCTTTTTTAGGCTGTATGCATTTCAATCATGAGGATCAGTTTCGCTACAAAGAAGTCACAAAATCAGCTTGTCAAGTGCGAGATATTCCCTATTTAGATGTATTCGATCTTTGGCAAGAGCGTGGACAAGATTGGGTTAATGAGCGTTTATGCGAGGATGGTTTGCATCCAAATACTGATGGTTATAGTGCGCTCTTTCAAGATATTCTTCACTGGCAATCACAAATTCAATTGGAACAACTTGTATCCATATTATGAGTCTATAATAAGGCTGCTTAACAAGTCGTTTTCTTTGTATTGCCAATAGTTACCACTTAGAGGGATTATTGGGATGTAGTTGGTCAACTTGCCATAAATTTGGGTTCGTCTGGATATACTGGCGAATCTTTTGTAATGATGTTTCATCACGAATGATATGGTCGTAATAATTGCGCTGCCATACGGGAATTCCTAATGTATGACGGATTTGGTTAACGCGACGAGCAGAGAATGTTTTAAATCCTCGAATAATTTCTGAGAGTCCCTGATTGCTCTTCTCTGTTGGAAAATTCTTTGTAGGGGCGGGTTTTGGAAATGAATTCTGGTTCTCAAGGACAAGATTATCTGCTAAACCCGCCCCTACAGAATTGCTGTGATCGCGAGAAATATCATTGTTATCTATCAAAGATAGAATGCCGTGGATGTGGTTGGGCATTATGACAAATTCATCTAACTCTAATCTGGGATGGTATTTAGGTAGGTTTTGCCAATGAGAATGCACGATTTTTCCATATTGATTTAGCTGCATTTCTCCATCGCTAATTGTTCCAAATAGGCATTCTCGTTGGAAGGTGCAAATGGTGATGAAATAACTGCCTACAGATTTGTAGTCGTATCCTTTGAGCCGAATAGAGCGACGATGGTGTTTTTCGCGATCGTATTTCATGGCATTATTGAGATTGTGTAGGGGCAGTTTTTGTAGAAATTGAGATTGCGTAGGGGCGGGTTTTGTAGATAGATTTTGCTGATAGAACAGAATTGTCACCTAAACCCACCCCTACATAACCTATAACACCCGCTATTGTATCAAGGCTTGAAAGCGTGGATCGTGGCGGATGTTGTCAAAATCTGAATCGGTCTTTGCTATGCCATGTCGATCGCTTGATTGTTAATCACAAAATAATTTTTTGAAATCTCTGACAGATAAAATGGTTGTATTTTCTAACATTTGAACATCCTCGAAGTCCTGATCGCCTGTTATCAAAAAATCTACATTGGCAGCGATCGCACAAGCGAGAAATTTGGCATCTTTGCGATCTCTAGAAAAGTCAACTTCGATATTGACTTCAATTAGCCTTGTAACGGTTTGGAGTAAATCAATCCATTCTTGCTGAACTTCTTCGATTAACTTAAGTTTTCGCCGTTGTAAAACTTCTATGTATTCAGTCATGATTTCTTGAGATACGATCCATTCAAATTCAGGGCGATCGACTATAAATTGAATGACTATCTCAGGTATGCCATCACGAATTGCCGCAGATACTAAGATATTCGTGTCAATAACTACTTTCATTGTCCATTTCTATATGCATTAATTTCTGATTCGATATCTGCGTCTGTAATTGTGCTGATTTCGGGTAGGGCTTGAGTCTTTTTAAATAAAGCTTTGAGCTTTTGGCTAATTGCAACTCGGTCATATTCGGGTAAGACGATAATTTCTACGCGCTGTCCTACTTGAAATGGTAAGTTTGAGAGGACAACTCGATCTGGATTTTCTATGGTGATATAGGTCTTGTAGGTTTCCATTGTTTCTGACTGAGTTAAATGAATGCGTTTGCTGATCTTATTGTATCAAGGCTTGAAAGCGTGAATCGTGACGGATGTTGTCAAAATCTGAGTCGGTCTTTGCTTGCTTGTTACTCTGGCGTGTATTCGATTACTAGGGCGATCGCGATCGTAATTTCCATCATTATCTCCTCAGAGATCCTCCCTAGCTGTCGTACAAACCTTGTAGTATCTAGACCTCTTAGTTGAAGTGTATCAATTGCTGAGACCTTACTTAATCCATTAATGCTATCTGGCTCAATCTTGATATGCCAGATATTTTCCTCGAAATATGGTTTCCAGTCAGTAATGGGAGCAATCAGTTTTATTGGTAATTTACCAATCGCATCTGAGCTAATCACAACTACTGGTCTGGTTTTGCGAATTTCTGCACCGACGGTTGGTTCAAGGTTGACCAGCCAGATTTCACCTCTATTTGGTTTAATTGTGGTACTCAAGGATATCTCCTACTCCTATTTCTTTCCACTCTGGATTTTGTTGATAATGCTCTACCATTTGATCAGCTTGCTGAGCGAGGATTTGGCGGCGTTGTTCTAAAGGCATTTTTAGTAAGGATCGGCGGGAAGTTTTTCTGGCTTCCAGTCTTCGGAAAATATCATGGGCGATTTCTTCTTGTTCTGTCTGTGGTAGTGCTGAAGCGGCGGTAAAGGCTTGTTCGAGTAGAGTAGTCATGGTGTTTTTCTCTTATTGTATCAAGGCTTAAAAGTGGAAAGAATTGCTAAATCAAAAGGTTCTCAAATGGTTTATTATTCCAGCGATAGACATTGAAATCGCGGCGATCAATGGTCAATATGCGTCCACTGTTTAACTGCTCTGCTAAAACGACTAAGGAGGCATCTGCCATATCCATTGGGAGATCTGCGTATTTTTCCATGAGAACGATCATGCGATCAATGTGTGTTGGTTCGAGGTCGAATATTTGAAAGGCTCCTAAGACAAAGCTTTTAAGGAAGTTGGATTGGGCGGTGTGGCTGACTGTTGCCGCTAGGAAGTAACAAGTTTCGGTAATGACAGGAAATGTCGTAATCATTGGTTCTTGGATTGTTTCAAAGGCTCTTTGAGCTGCTAAATGGGCAGAATCGCGGCGATTGAAAAGCGCAACAAAGGCTCCTGTATCAACTATGATCATGTTTTTTAAGAATGTAAGATTTGACTACGGATTTGTAGTTAGCTGAGAGATCGGGTTCTCCTTCAAAACATCCAACTAAGCCGAGTTCTGTAAATATTTGGAGGGGACTTTTTTGTGTGGGTGCTTTATTGACTTGTTGATGCTGTGGTCGGTAAATTTCTTGCAGGATTAGTTGCGCTAGTTCATCTTGTCTCTCTTGGGGAAGTTGAGTAGCGGCGGTAAAGGCTTGTTCGAGTAGGGTAGTCATGGTGGTTTTCTCCTATTGTATCAAGGCTTGAAAGCGTGGATCGTGGCTGATGTTTTCAAAATCTCTATTAAGTTATTCTTCTCGGAAAAATTTGCTTGAGGAATCTAAATATGAAAAAAGATATGATGTACAGGAACAACCATATAGGCGTGAAGATAATCGCCATAATAAGTACAGATATCGCTTGGAATCTGCCACTTTTCCCGAATTTGACTAGTTTTTTCATCCATTTTGGATATATAGAGATTTCTAGGATTGATGAGAAGTTCATACTTTGCATGACTTCTATCATTCTTTGTCCTGTTGAAAACATCTCTTTAATACGTCCTGTTTTAAAATAGATGTTAGATATATTGTTAAGAATTACAATCTCTTCAATCTTATCTTTCTGTAATTTGACAATTTGCAAAGCCTTGTTATATGAAAAGATAGCTTCTTCGTTTCTTCCCAATCTGTATAAAGCATTGCCTCTATTTAACCATGCTGTATGTAAATCAGAATTGAGGAGGAGAGTTTTATCATAGGAGACGATAGAATCCTCATCTCTTCCTAAATTACCCAAGGTGATACCTCGATTGTGCCATGCCATATCGAAGTCAGGATTTATGGAAATAGCTTTATCAAAAGAATAGATTGCTTCTTCGTTTCTGCTTAAATTAGATAAAGCAACACCTCGTTTATTCCATATAATTTGGTCATCAGGATTTATAGTCAGAGACTTATCAAGAGAGGTAATCGCTTCTTCGTACCTACCTAAATCAAATAGCACAGCACCTCGATTGTTCCATGTAATTTCGTCTTCAGGATTAAATTGTAGAGCCTTTTCATAGGAGATAATTGCTTCTTCATATCTACCCAAATCAAATAGTGCGACACCCCGATTATTCCATGCTTCGGGGAAGTCGGGTTTAATTTTCAGGGCTTTGTCATAGGATGTGATTGATTCTTCATTTCTCCCTAACATTTTTAGCAAAACACCTTTAATAAACCATACAGTATGTTGTTCAGGTTTAATTTCTAAAACTTTGTTATAGCAGGAGATCGCTTCTTCATATTGGTTGTTTGAGACAAAAATATTGCCTTGTTCATTTAGGAGCAACACTTGTTGATTTTGACCTTGATTTGGCTCTAAAAGTAATTCGTTAATTTCAAGAATGCGTTCTTTGCGTTGCTGTGGTGTCCATTCTAAATATTTTTGATAATCTCCGTCTAAAAGAATGCGCTGTAATTCTTGTTTAACTGACTCTTGACTTGAGGGAAAATCAATCTTGCCAGATGCCCAATCATAGAAATCTGGGGCGCGGCGGATGATGTATTTGACTGCAAATTTGGGTAATAGGAAGATAAAACAGAGATGACGGAAACGATCTCTAAAGTTTTCGCGTTGCCAGTTGAGATGGCTGAGAATTGGCGGAATCGTATCGAGATTGTAATAATCTCCCTCTCCACCATAGCCAGTTTTAATGTAATCAACGAGAGACTTTTCTAATCCAACGATAAATAAAATATTTAGTTGTGCTTGATTTGGAAAATCCTTTACTCGATCAATTAAATTATCAATTGGCTGATCTAGTGCTAAAACTCCAACTTGTTTTTGAGGCAAATCATCCTGTACTTTCTGGATCAGTTCCAAACCACCTACAGGAGAACATCGCACAAAGACTAACCCAAAACCCTTACGACGATGCAAAGAGCGCAACAGTGATTTGTACTCATCTTCAGGAGTATTTTCAACACTTTCATCAACTCGTTGGACTACACCTGACATAAACTTTAGCCCCTAAATTTATCAAGTTCCTTAACCAGTGGATGCACAGCATACCAACGCTTGAGCTTGTCATCTTGATCGCGATATCGATATTCCAACACACAACGGTTTTCTAACAAACGCGGATATTCCTTGTCATTTTCAGCATTAGGAATCTGATTAGTTGCATTAACCTCACTTAAAAGCTTCCATTGATGATCGAAAATCGCATAGAGATAATCTTCCTTCGCATCCTCGATCGCTCGGTTTACCGCTTTTCTAGAAATTGGTAGATCATCAGTATGATCCAAAGCTTTTTGAATCATCTTGATAAATAGCCGAATATGTCCACCACTCATCAAACACAAACGTTCAAGCACTTCCTGCGATTCAAAAACTTGTGTTTCCACTGCCTTTGACAAATTTAAGCCGATATCCTGACCATTAATTGTAATGGGCGCAATCCGTTTAGCAATGATTTCCCGAAACTTATTAAGCCCTTCTTCACTTTTCTCACCCTTTTCATTCTGAAGCATAATCATTGGCAACACATCAGTCTCATTGAAATTGTTTTGTAACTGTGTGCAGCGTTCTGAATAAACCATTGAGATCGGGACAGTGTATATCACATGGCAATGTAAACCCCGCATCTGATCGTGACGCTTAATAAAAATCTCATCGTAATTGCTCAGTTCATTTGCTGATTTTTGGCTCTCGATAATGCGATCGAGGTTATCCACGATCAACACCAAATCTTTATAACCCTGTTTGACTAAAGATTTTTTGCCAGCATCAATAAAATCATTCAAGACTTGCAATAACGATGGAGCATTAGCGTTGATTTTATCTCGAATTTTTTTACGGTTATCAGGTTGAGCCTTAATCGTCGCCGTAATTTTAGTGATTTGCGAAACCTGTTGCTCTAAAGTCAATCCATCAAAGCTCAATTCAGTTAATAGCAGATCTGATAAACTTTCTGCTCTTGCCTTTAACCAATTTGAAATACCCTTTAACGGATTCGGATCTTCAAACTTAACCTTCTTAACCAGATGCTTCGTGCAAGCCATCAAAATGTCGGCATATTCTGTATCTGCAATATCAATATCTTCGTCATCAGCCCCAAAATTGACCACAAAATATTTCTGTTCGGTTAGATGTTTCTCAAGCCGCAAAAGCTCTGTAGATTTTCCCGCTCCAGTATGTCCAGTATAAAGCTGACAGGTTGTAGTTTTACTGCGAACAATCTTTCTGCCTAATTCGGTCAAGATACTCCAATCACCTCGCACAGTCCCACAATCGACATAAGCACCCTGCGGCGGTGGATCAAAGGGTTCAAAAGCATTGCTAATTTCGGTAAGCAGATCTTCAGACATAGGTTAGATTGCTAGATAAATTTAGGTATTGATCGCATTATAAACGACTCACAAACACAATCCATAACAGCAAAAAGAGCGCTTTGCGCTCTTTTTGCTGTTTATCAAAAGCTACAAGCTTGCTTTAGCCATACTGTTTCTGCATCAGAAAGCATCGGTGATAACTTCTCTACCACAGCAGCATAGTAACTTTCCAGCCATGCGACTTGTTGAGGATTGAGCTTGTGGCGATCGATTAACTTCTTGTCAAAGGGAATATAGGTCAAAGATTCAAACTCGTACCAAGGTATTGCATTGGGATCTGCCTCTTGAGAACTCTCTGACTCCTGTTTTTTAACTTCTTTCACAAAATAGAGATTCTCCAAGCGAATACCACCCCATTTTGGTTTGTAATACCCTGGTTCGATGCTGTTGATCGTGCCAAGATCGAGAGATTGATTGACACGCTTGCTGATGCCATTGGGTCCTTCATGGACATTGAGAAATACGCCCACACCATGCCCAGTGCCATGCCCAAAATCTAGCCCACTTTGCCACATTGAAGACCGCGCAATCCCATCAATTTGGCTGCCAGTTGTGCCTTTAGGGAATTTCTGCATCGCACAATTGATATGGGATTTGAGAACCTCAGTATAGCGATCGCGTTGTTCTTCTGTCGGCGTACCAATGCTAATTGATCGCGTATCATCGGTAGTACCACCATAAAACTGCGAACCAGAATCTAACAGTAGTAATTCGCCATTGAGCAACTTGCAAGCAGGATTAGGATTGCTGTAATGGACAATTGAGCCATTCGCGCCAGCACCTGCGATCGTCGGGAAACTGAGATCGTAGAAGCCCTCTTGTTGCTTATATAAACCTTCGATTTTATTGGCAACATCGCGTTCACTGATGCTATTGCCAGCATCAATCTGCTCTTCTATCCATTTGAGAGTGAGCGTCTTGGCTAGGCTAGCTTTGAGATTGGCTTGCTGCATTTGGGCGATCTCTACAGCATTTTTGTGCGCCTTGAAAGTCTCGACGGGATGTTCGGCATCAATGGTTTTCGCTTTGGCATCCTTGAGTTGTAGATAAGTCCCATAGGTAATTTGAGCGATCGCCACTAGCACATTTTTATGCTCAATCACTAGCGATCGCAAGGTGGGAATATACTGCTCATACTCAAGTATTTGTACTTGTCCAGCCAGAGCTTGGCGCACAGCTTCATCAATGCGTGATGTATTGGTGAAGAGATATGCCTCAGTTTTCGTGACGATCGCATAGCTGATGAAGACGGGATTGCACTCCACATCCCGACCGCGCAAATTATAGAGCCATGCAATCTGATCAAGCTTAGTCACAGGCAAAATCGCAGCTTTCTTTTTGCCCATCGCTTCACGAACACGCTCTAATTTCTTGGCTACACTCTCACCAGTAATCGATTCAGGGAGAGAAATTACAGGTTGATCGCCAAAGGGTGGTGTAGGTTCGATCTCAGACCAAGGACTTTGCGATCGCACGGCATCGACGAGGTTCTCAAGTACAGGGATAATCTCTACGCCACTAGCGCTTAATTGTGCATAAAAGCGCCGATATTGAGCGACAGTGATCGTGAAGGGATCGATACCTAATCGTAAGGTTTGTAGCTGTGCTGAGGCTTTTTGCCCAAGTTCTTCGAGAACTTCTTCCACAGTTTGATGATCTTCTAATCCAACTTTGCAGACTTTTTGCAGATTTGCATCCACTTGCATATCCGCTTGCTCGTAATAGCGCGAATCCACAAATACCCATGCTTTGTCAGTGCTAATTAAAAAATCACCTGCGGAGCCAGTAAATCCACTAATCCATTGACGGCGTTGCTTGGCTTCAGGCAAGTACTCATTAAGATGCTCATCGGCAGAAGGGACAAAATAAGCATCTAGTTTATGTTTAGCAAGTTGCGATCGCAGTGCTGCGAATTTCTGAGCAGTTCCGTTTAAGTCAAGGGATGGATTAGATGATTCTGTGGGCAAAGTCTGCAATAAAACCATGAAATTATGTTTGTTGCTGTTATGAAGAAAAATTTGGTCTGTAAAAATTTTAACCTATAGCCAAAAAGTAAAGGCGGCGCTTAGCGCCGCCTTTATTACTAATCCACATACGAACCACGATATTTGATTCTCTCCTTAGGCTTGGCTGACTTTTGGGAGTCTCTAGATGCTGGGAAGGAATCTGGTAAATCTTGGGAAGAACTATCGGCACTATTCCCAATACTTACGCCTCGATATTTGATGACAGGCTGAGATTGACTAATATTTGTTTGGTCACTGTTGCTCTGTAATTCTTCTGGTTTATAGCGATTTCCTCGATACTGCATGACTTCAGCTTCTTCAATAATTTCATTAAATTCATCTTGATTGAGTGGTGAAGTAGCAGATGCCGAAGATTGATCAGTGGTTCGGGATTTTGGTGGGGTATAGAGCTTACCCAAAACTTTGAAACAAAAGTAGGGGAGAGCCACAGCGATCGCCAGAATCACCAGCAAAGAACCCATCTCCGCTAGAAGGTTAGAAACAACATCCACATGTTTTGTCGATGACCATATTGAGAGCATCGATAAGACTGCGGCTGCCGAAGCGACTTGCAAAGTGCGATAAACAACAGACTTTTTCATGGACTACTAGCCACAATTACCTTAAATAAATTTCACGTAATTGCATCGTAATCATGTATGTCTAACAGATACGCTTACAAATACAATTAGCGACATATGTTACTAACATAACGTTTATTGATGATCTTGATCGCTATTTTCGCTACGATTTTAAATGCTGGAGCTAGTCAAGTCAGTACATGTAGCAATCGCCATTCTTTACAACCCCAATAGTACGAAGCGCTGCCTCATAACTATTGGGTAAAAACCAAGAGCGAGTTTCGGCGCAACTTTCTCTTGTTTTTTGAGCTTGGGATAGCTTTAAAAGTCTAATTGGGAAATAAAAAACGCGCAGTAAAATATAGCCCCATTTTTTGCGGCTTGGCAAAACTGCACCAAAAAAAATGGGTTCATGATTAAATCGTAGAACCATAAGCAACTTTAAAATTGGCAAATACAATGCAGGAATGGATTACTAATACGATGAATTCCCTAGGCTATCTGGGGATTGGCTTACTAATGTTTTTAGAAAATCTGTTTCCCCCGATTCCTTCAGAGTTGATTATGCCCTTAGCAGGCTATACCGCAACTTTTCCCAATACCCAAATTCAGGTCATTCCTGCGATCGCCGCAGGAGTCATTGGGACAATTTTGGGAGCGATCCCTTGGTACTATGCGGGGCTAATATTAGGGCAACAGCGCTTGCAATTGTTGGCAGGTCGATATGGTAAATGGATCGGTATTTCTGGAGAAGATATTGAAAAATCAGCGAATTGGTTTCAAAAGCATGGGACAAAGGCAGTTTTATTCGGTCGTCTAGTTCCTGGTATTCGCACATTGATTTCTATCCCCGCAGGTATTAGCAAAATGCCTGTGGTTCCTTTTTTCCTCTATTCCACAATCGGGACAATTGGCTGGGTGACTTTGCTAACCTATGCAGGTTATTTCCTAGGTAAAAATTACAAGTTAGTCGAAGATTACATTGATGTCATTACCAAAGTCGTAGTTTTTGGTGTTTTGTTGGCGATCGCCTCCTTTATTGGCTATCGTCTCTGGCAGCGATCGCGCAAATAAAAACACGCGCAAAGCTCGTCCCGTCAGTTTATCGCAGTTTTAGTAACTGATGTTACGTGGAAATCAGATGATGAATCTCTTGCTGCTAGCCTGATAGGGCAACCACAGGGGGATTGCCCCTACCCTAATTATTTAGATTTTGTAGGGGCTGTGCCTCCGTGCCAGCCCTAGATTTAGATGATTGTAGGAATTCCATCCACGTAACATCAGTCAGCAATGCAAAAACCGAAAGAGTAATGGCGGCGCTTCGCGCCGCCATTACTCTTTCGGTTTTTGTGAGCGCAAAGTACTGTCAAGCAACTGCGATCGCCTATATAATCAAAGTAGCTATAGCAGGTTTTAGGAAATGCTCTAAACCTGAGCGCATTTCCTAAAGTCAAGGCAAGAGCCAAACTAACCGCTACAAGCCCCATGAGTTACTCCCATTCGGAATCAAATACTCTGAGCCGCCGCTACGAATTGCCCACCTGTTTACTGGAGGTATGGACAGAGCGATCGCCTCTATCAGATTGGCAATCTCAAATCGTTGCCCAAAATTTGCATTTTCGTCTGCAATTAGCACATAGCAAAAAAGTTATTAAAGGCAACCAGCAGCAAATCACCAATTTGATCGAAGTTGTGACCGCTTATTGCGATCACTGGTTAGCTCAAGATGATTTTGAAACTCTCGATCATGCGATTGCTGTTCCCAAACTGCCAAAGTTACAACTATCGACCTTACAACTATTTGATCTGTACGAAAGTCTAGAGCAGTGCAGCAATGAGTTTGTGATTTTGCCCAACTTAGTACTAGAAGTTCGTCGTCTCCATCCTAACTGGCTCAAAATTGTTGCTGGGGCGATCGCGATCGTTGGGGTTAGTATTGGCACAATCCGTCTCATTTCATCACCCTTTGGCGAACAACCCAGCTATCAAATTGCCTCTACTCCTGCTGCTTCTGATCCTGAGAAAGCATCTACAATTCCATACGCACCTCCTGCCGCTGTTTCTAAAGATCAAGAGACAAGTCGTGCAAAGGTTGATTCTGCACCAAAATCAGTAACCCCCATCAATTCCAAACCGAATCTATCTGTTTCAGCAGCAAGACCTAATAATGCGGATTCTGCTAGCCCTTCTTCATCCCCACCCAATATTGATCGCAATTACAACAATCTCGAAAAGCCTGAAAAAGTTGCGATCATCCCTGAGTCTAGTATTGACAATTCGAGTAATAATCGCCAGAGTGCGATGGGTAACCTTCCTGCTGTTACTACTGCAAAGCCAGCCATACCAGCAACTCAACCAAGACGTTTAGAGCCAAAAGATAATTTATCCACCACCACTACGGTGACAGGAGAAGCAGTTCCAGCTCCATCTCCTTCAGAGCCATCTACCAAGTTGTCTATTCCCTTAGAAAATTCCAATGTAATTAATAACAACAATAGCGCAACAAGTAGTATCAAAGTTTTGCAGATTCAATCAGAATTACCCAGTGATTTAACTGCATCTTTAGTCCGTTACATCCAAGCTCAGCAAATTAACATATCCGTGATGGGAACGATTGTCTTTGATCTAGAGATTGTTAATGATCGCGTTATTAACATAGCAACCGATAACAAAGATTCAGCCTTAAAAGCTCCCAAAGCGATCGCTGAGTTAGAAAAGCTCATTTTAGAATGGCGATCGCCTAATCCGATCAAAGGCAAGATGCGGATGGTATTGCAGTTAACTCCATAAAAAAGGGACGCTTTACGTCCCTTTTTTATGGAGTTAACAATTAAGTTACACCAAAACACAAAATGGCTACACCATTTTGTGTTTTTAAAACCCTTGCTGGGTTTAGTTTTCAATTCACGAAAGTGTGGCAACACTTTCGTGAATTGGTATTACGGGTTAAGTTGAAATACAAAGCTAACTTTATCCCCTTTACCTAGAGAAATGCGATCGCCAGCCCTCAGCTTATGACGATTGCCCGCAGGTAAAGGCAAATTATTGATATAAGTGCCGTTAGAGCTACCCGTATCCTCAAAATAGAAAGAACCGCCCTCAGCCCGAATATCCGCATGGATGCGCGAAACAATATCTGAATCTGGGAAACCTGAGACATCAATATCAGGAGGAATTACCGTATTAGGCTTGCCAATATGTACAACTGGTAAATGGGCAGGAATTTCAATAGTGAGATTAGTTTGCACATGCAGCAAAGATGCAGCAAATTGCTGTAATTGGGTCTTGACACTTATGGGTGAACTTATGGGCGCACTTGCAGAAGCACTAATCGGTTCATTCACAGGAGCCGTAACTGGTAGATTCTGCTCCTCTGCTGCAAGCAAATTTTCGATATCAGTAAATTTGGGAAGAGTTGGAACCTCACCGAAAGAGTTTGTGGCAGAATCACCTTCGGTCGTCGCATCAGGTAAAGAATTTGACATGGCGCTAGAAATAGGTATTACAGGGAAAACTTCAGTCGATGGGACGGGTGGTGCGATCGCATTTTCAGTATGAATATCTGGGAGCGCATTAACAGCAGTTGCCCCACTTAGATTAAACCCACAATGTCCACAAAATTTAGCATCTGACAACACAGATGCTCCGCAACTAGGGCATTGAATATTTTTGACAATCGGTAACGGTGTAAAACAGGCTTCGCAGTTTACAGCTCCGTCAGGGTTGGCATGAGCGCAACTAGGACAAATAATCATAAGGGCAACTTAGATGGACGGTTTATATATTCACGATGAACTTCGCGATCAACAGTGTTGGGTGACACTTACCTATCTGAAGTTTAAGAATTGGGAGGCGGTTGCAGTACAGTTTTGGAAGCGATACGTGTTTTTTTGCGGTCAGATTCGCTCAGAGCCGTGCCTGTTTGCAAACGAGTTGCGTTGTTTTGCAAGATTGTCGAAGCATTGTGATCGCCCATTTGCAAAGCGGTTTTAGCAGCAGATTGTAACATTGTCGCCGCCCCTGCGCGATCGCCCTGTTGCAATTTTTGTTCGGCAAGTTGAGTTTGACGATATTTTGCTAAAGCTAACAGATGGTTTTGTACCTGCGGATCGACCTGTGGCGTATAGTCTTGGACTAAAGTTGCGGCGATCGCTACAGGTGATGACAGCGCATTAATTTGTGCTTGCGAGGGAATGTCGTAACGGACTTGAGCTGTCAAAATGGGAATTTCTGAGCGATCGGGGTATTCGGCAGTATAACTAGTTGGACTGATATAGAGATTAAATAGCACTACTCGTTCCACATCTGTCATCAGATCACCAAGTCTGACAATAATCGCATCTCCCTCGGTTTGATAGGCTAATTCGATTGTGTCAGGGGCAACTTGAGCGATCGGCTTTAATTCCGCCAGTCTGGCATGAGGCGAAAGCTGCAAAATCAAATGAGCATTAGTTAGCCCGATTGCTTGAACACGTTTTAATAATTTCTGAAACTCTTCCCCAGCCGCAGCAGGCGATGGGATATATGCCATCGCACCACCACCAGCATCGGCAATCCGTTCCAGTACATCCTGATTCCAGCTATCACCAAAACCGAGGCTATGCAAGGTCATGTTGTATTCCGTAGCTAAGCGCGAAAATTGGAAACAACGCTCATTATCACCATGCTCATTTTCACCATCTGTCAGCACAAAGATTTGGCTAACAGTGCCATCTTTGCCCTTACTCGTTTCCTGCAAGCCCAGCTTGATACCATCGTCGATACAAGTGCCACCTGATGCTTTGAGTGATTGAATCTTGGCTTTGATGGATTCAATACGATCAACGGGTTGATTTTCGACTACCACATGAGCTTTGTGATCAAAACCAATTACACTAATCCGATCTTGCGGATACATGCGATCTACGAGATCGCGAGCAGCACGTTTGACCGTGTCAAGGGGTTGTCCTCCCATTGAGCCACTGTGATCTAAGACAAGGCACAAGTTAAGCGGTGCATTATTGCCATCGACAGCAGCGCCAGCAGAAACTGCGATCGCTAACTGACGTTGACTACTACCTTGACTACTATCAAGAACGCGATCACTTAACTTACAGGTCAAATTTACGCTCATTTAAGTTTCTATTCCTAGAATTTCACAAGATTTTTCTAAGATTTCATCAGGGTCAAAGGGCTTCGTCATATAAATATCTGCCCCAACATCTTTGCCTCGACTGCGGTCAAATTCTTGCCCCTTAGCGGTCAGCATGATGATATAGACATCACTTAGTCCTAGTTCGCCCTTGACCTTTTGACAGACATCGTAGCCATTCATTTTTGGCATCATTACGTCTAAGAATACTAAGTTTGGCTTTTCCCTCTGAATCGTCTCCAGTGCTTCTAAACCATTAGTTGCAATTAATAGTTCTACGCCCTGATCTTCTAGCTCTTCTAAGGTCTGCTCTAAAAGCAAACGGATATGCGGCTCATCGTCAACAATTAATAGCTTTTTGCTCATCTTTAAGCCTTTACGATGTATCTCATGACTAATGTATCACTTACAGCGCTTTGAGTTCAAAAATAATCTAGGAAAGCGACGCATTGCGCCACTTTTTCAATATTTTAGTACTTTACTTTTACAGTAATATAAACCCAAAAGAGAATGGCGGCGCTTCGCGCCGCCATTCTCTTTTGGGTTTATATTCGGCTTTTTTTAGTCTTCGTAAATCACCTCGAAAATTTCCACAAGATTCTTTTTTCCCTTTACAGGCAAAGTTCCAAACTCTCTAAACTCAAAATTTGCTTGGGTTGCTTCATAGACACTGCGCGTCACCAAAATCTGTCCCCCCTTTGCCAGCCCCTGTAACCGCGAAGCAATATTCATCTCATCACCGATCGCTGTGTAGTCCATATGCTGTGGCGAACCAATATTTCCCACGATCACTTCTCCAGAACTAATCCCAATCCCTGTAATAAAGTTCTTACGAATCCAATCAATCGGCAAGTTTTTGATGCGCTTTTGCATGTTGATGGCGGCAGCGATCGCCCAATATTCGCGATCGGCGATCGATGAAGGTGCGCCAAACATCGCCACAATCATATCACCCACAAACTTATTGACAGTTCCCTGATGATTAAAAACCACATCGACCATCTGTGTAAAATATTCATTTAGATAAGACACAAGTTGCTCAGGTTCTAGTTCTTCACACTTAGTCGTAAAATTGCGAATGTCGGAAAATAACATAGCTATTTTACGTTTACTCGTAGTTAATGACACCTCCTCTTTCTCATTGATAACCGCCTCAGCTACTTGAGGTGATAGATATCTCTCTAAATTACTTTTGATTCTCTGTTCTCGCAATTTACTCTCATGGAGAATTGCATTTTCAATAGCTCCAGAAGCTTGGGTGACAATTGCTGTAAATAGCTTAAGGTCTTGAGATGTATAGCTTATAGGTTCAGAGTTACTAATATTAACTACACCTATCGTTCTATCTTTAGTAAGAATCGGCGCACAAATAATCGCATAGCATTCATTCTCATTGACAATATATCGTGGATCTCGCATCGCATCATTAACTAGCTCAGATTTCCCTGTCGTGAATACATAACCTGCAATTCCCACATTAGCAGGAACATTTAAACTACTAATATGTTCGGCTGTACCTTTAGCCGATACAACTTCTAGGGAATTAGTTTGATGATTATGGAGCATTACTGATGCGCTAGTACATGTGATTAACCGACTAGCTTCTTCGATTACAAGCGTGCCAATCTCCTTCACATCTAAACAGTTCGACATTTTGCTAGCGATCGTATAGAGAAGGTTAATCTCTCGGTATTTATCCAAAGCATCAGCCGCCAGCATTTTCTGTTCAAATTCACGCTTAGCTAAATAATTCAAAAAATTAGCAACTTGCTCAACTTGTTCCTTCCCTACTACCCATCCTAATATTTCATTACTGAGTACTACAGGGATCTTTTGTAAGTCTGCATTTACAAGTGGATCTTTAATGCTGTCTGAACTACTTGTACTAATAATATCTGCCTTATCCATATCCACGCCTAAATCTGCAACCAAGACTTGACCACCTTGATCTTGAATTACAATAGGATCTGTTAGTTTCGTAACTAATCCTTTCAGCAAGGATAATATTTCTCTCTTGAGCAATATCTTTTTGAGACTAATAGATTGCATAGATTTAAGGGCTACATAGATAGTGATATTTAGAATGGGCGGTGCAATGCACCGCCCATTCTAAATATCATAACGACTAATAGAGTAGAATCAAACGCCATAATGCTGAGTAACAGCAATTCTCATTATCAAACTTGTTATTTTGAAATCTACCATAGGCTCACTTACAAAATAACGAGTTTTGGCGTTTCCAGCGCCGCAGTTAGCCCGATCGATTAAGTTAAATAGCTGAATTTCTATCGGGAAGTTTTTTATTGAGCTTACCTTTGCTAGACTGAACTCACAGCACATATCGTTCAAACCCAAACCAAGAAATTTTTTGAAAGTGTTGCGAAGCAACACTTTCAAAAAATTTCTTATGGTTCATCTGAGAGCTAATTGCTGTAATTCTTGAGACATAACTAAATAAGGAATCGGGTAAGTTTAATATGCCTTACTCAGCAGAAATAAGTCGTCGTCAACCTAGTTGTTTTCTTTTCCTCATCGATCAATCTGGATCGATGGCGGATGCATTTTCTAACGATAGTGCTAGTAGAGGGACGGCTAAAGGAGCCAATGAAAGTTTACACAAAACTAATGAATCAATCCAGAAAGCCCAAGCTGTGGCGGATGCAGTAAATCGTTTGCTGGATTCGCTCGGACAACGATGCGTCAAGGGCAACGAGATTTATGATTATTTTGACGTTGGTGTGATTGGTTATAACAGCGAAGTGGCATCAGCATTAAATGGGCTTGCTGGTGAGAAAGTGATCGCGCCAATCGGCAAGATTTATGAAAATCCCACTGAATTGGAAAAACGCGCCCAAAAACTACCTGATGGTATGGGTGGGTTAGTTGAAGTTTACAATGACTTTCCCATTTGGTTTAAGCCGATTGCTAGTGGTGGGACAGCCATGTGTAGCGTGTTTGCACTGGCGCGAATTTTGTTAGAGGAATGGATTGAAAAACATCCCAATAGCTATCCACCCACGATTATTAATATTACCGATGGAGAGTCCACCGATGGCGATCCTACAGAAGAAGCGCTTAATCTCAAAAAACTGAGTACTTCTGACGGTTCAGTTCTGCTTTATAACATTCATCTTTCCGCAGAATATACGCAGCCTGTGTCTTTCCCCAATACAGCCGAAGTATTAAGTGATCCTTATGCTCGCTTAATGTTTGAGCTATCTAGCCCCCTGCCCTACGCAGCTCAAAAAGCTGCGGAAAAGGAAGGCTACAAAGTTGCACCTGACGCTAGAGCTTTTATGTTTAATGCCGATCCAGTAAAGCTAATTCAGTTTCTGGATATTGGTACACGTACCGAAAACCTACGCTGAATTAAAAACCAAACCCAAAAGGATTTTTGAAAGCGGCGCGAAGCGCCGCTTTCAAAAATCCTTTTGGGTTTTAATTTAGCGCAAAGCTCTGTAGTTTGATTAATTGTTGGCTACTAGTATGGTGGCAGTGATTGGGACAATACCAACTTCATCGCTATTAAGGGCGATCGCGGCGGCATGGGACAAATCAAGATTGCGATCGCCTACGTAGGGACCACGATCATTGATTCTTACCACTACGGACTTACCATTTTGCTGATTAGTAACTTTGAGATATGTGTCAAAGGGCAAACTAGGGTGCGCGGCTGTAAAATCTTGCTGCTCAAACTGTTCACCAGAAGCGGTCTGCCGACCTTGAAAGTAAGGTCCATACCAAGACGCAATGCCATTAATTTGCTCACCAGTAGTAGCTAGCTGATACATTTGCTTCTGGGCTTCTACTAAAGTTAACGGTTCTGCACCTGCACTAACCCGTAAGTTATTAATCCATTGAGTCAATTGTAGCGAAGGGTTAACAACCTCTGATTTGGGGATTTTAAATAAGATTGCATTTTTGTATTTACCAATATATTCATCATTTGTGACCAGTGGCTCTAAATGATGGGGATCAAAGTCTGGTGCATTCATCGTAATCGCAAGTTGAGCCGCCGCTATCACAGCATTAGGTAAATCTTTGACCCAAAATACTGGCTGATTATTTACCGTGATCATCCATTCATTGGCAGGCTTTGACCGAAATTCGATCACATATTTTGGTTGAATAGCTACTAATAAATTATTGCTAACAAAAGGCTTGTCTTGAAAATTTATCAGATAGTTGGAACTAGTTGATTGGTTATAGTTTTCATTTACAATTGTTGGCGAAGACGCACCAGAAATAAGCGAAACCAAGGGAATCGCCCAAAGAGCAGATGATATTGACATATGTTTTAAGGGTTAAGCAACAAAGATGTTTTTAGGAAGTGGTTAAAAATAAGGGTTGTAAAATGTGTTTGGTTAGCAGGGATAAAACAATAAGTTAATCATTAAAATAAATAAAGTTAAAATTTAAGAGATTTAAATATATAAGATTTGAAATTAATTAAAGATATCAGCCGTTTTTTAAACTACGATATTAGCAGGGATCATAAATCATCCTTACGAAAGAGATAAAATCATTAGGCTCCAATTTGACAGAAAAATTCAGTTAAAACTTTGCTGTCTATCGCTCTCTATGCGATATCTACCCCATTATTGTTAAGATCTGTGATCGCGACTTACGAGAACTCTAAAATTCTGAGAAATCTAGAGTTCATCAATTTATCAATTTTTTTTAAGCGTTGCGCCGTGATCCAAAAAATTGGGTTCTTATTTGATTGCGTATTCCTTGGCAATGTTTGTATTTAATTCGGTGAAGTTTGACAACATAATAATTACTTCATTGAATTTGTGATAAAGCCTTCTAGGCTATAAATCTCAAGTCAAGCAATTTTGCTGATGTTTGCTGATTTTTTTATCGCTAGTGTATTGAAATGTCTCGGATAATTCCTCTATAGCGTGGATTGCTAACTAAAACTTGGCAATGCCCGCTATTTTTATTTTTTACGCCATAAAACAACGTGAGTTCGATATAGCCATTTGCGGCGTGCTTTGCATGCCGCAAATGGCTATAAGTAGCTAGGCATAATTAATTACAAACTAAAACCTGTGAAGTTGCGCCCCTTCGGGGCGCAACTTCACAGGTTTTGGTAATTTATTTTGCATAAGCACTTATCGAACTAACAAAGCAAATTTTGTGGCACAGCTTTGCTGTGCCACAAAATTTGCTTTGTTTTACAGATTAAGAATATACAGAGCCGTTGGGCATGGTTGCGCCTGTAAAATTGACATTTGTGAGTTTGACCATTAGCTTTTCTCCAAAGCCAACTTTTGCACCGCTTAAATCTGCCCCGCGCAAGTCTGAGCCACTTAAATCTGCACCAATTAAATTAGCCCCGCGTAAATCTGCGTTTTGTAAATTGGCTTGAAATAGATTGGCTCGAAATAAATTCGCTCCCTGTAGGTTAGCTCCTTGAAAATTAACACGATGCAAGAAAGCGTCGCTCAAGTCTGCATTACTCAAATTGGCATAGCTAAGATTTCGCCCCTCAAGATACTTCTCACGAAGATTTGCACCTCTAAGATCCGCGCCAGTTAGATCTGGCTTTTGCTGCTTTGACGATGATTGAGTAGATTGTTGCGATGAACCGTATGGCTCGGAGGGATGATGGTTTTGTTTATTGGACTGCTGATGTGTTTGGGTAGATTGATAGGATTGATAAGCCTGAGATTGATAAGAAGAATAACGTTCTGAAGAGCGTTCTGATGTTTGTTGTTGAGCTTGAGATGTGCTTTGATGTGTGCTTTGGTACTTACTTTGATATCTGGTTTGATGTTGGTA
Organism: Pseudanabaena minima str. Chao 2107; assembly: GCF_051131155.1. Lineage (NCBI taxonomy): Bacteria > Bacillati > Cyanobacteriota > Cyanophyceae > Pseudanabaenales > Pseudanabaenaceae > Pseudanabaena > Pseudanabaena minima. The sequence goes on along the minus strand of NZ_CP159508.1, from coordinate 5,241,255 downwards.
ATATTGCCGCGTTTGGCTTGAAGCTTGATAGGAAGTCTTTTGAGAATATTTAGCTTGTGAGGTGGTGGCTTTCTGCTCAACCGCTTTGCGTAAGCTATCCCTTGCGTGGTTAATCTCTTTCAGTTTTTCTTGGGCATGTAGCTGTTGTTGTACATTCTCTCTAGGAATGCGATCGGGATGCCATTGCAAAGCTAGAGCTTTATAAGCTTTATTGACATCATCTAAAGTCGCATTAGATGTCAAGCCGAGAAGTTTGTAGCATTGGTAGATTTCCATCATGCCTCCGCAAGGTTACTATCACTATACTGATTAGCTACTCTCAAATCTTAATACCAATAGAATTAGGATAGGCTGTTGACATTTGTCGATGCTACAGCCAGAGAAATTCTTAGACCAATTCACGAAAAGGTGTCAACACTTTCGTGAATTAAAAACCAAACTCATTAAGGATATTAAAAGCTAAAAATGGCATTGTCATTTTTAGCTTTTGTATTAGTTGCCTTAGTTTATGCTGCCAATCGATCCCCAGTGTATCAAAACAACCAAGTCAAAACCCACCACGTAAATTTAATTAATTTTTTAAGATTCATTTAACGTGAGTTCGATATATCCATTTGCGGCGGGCGAAGCCCGCCGCAAATGGATATATCGAACTCACGTTGTCTTAGGACAAATTAAAACCCAAGAATTGAGTGAAGGCGCTCCGCGCCACTCAATTCTTGGGTTTTACACTTGACAATAGCTATAACCCCCCCTTAGTTGAGCTTTGAATTCAAGCTGTTGAGGGTCAGCTTAGCTGACCCTCAACAACTATTGGAGTACTCCTAAGTAATCGCAAATTGCTTGATTAATCGTTGCTTCACCATGCATATCTAACTGATTGGCTAAGTCTGGAGCTTGAAATTCAATGTTTAGAAATGACCAATCACTTTCATAAAACTCTTGGGGTGAAATAATTAAGTGTTTGGCATAGTTTTTCACCCCAGCGATAAGGGTTTCCGCTTCTAAAAAGCCTTCACGAGTCAGACAAATAACAGGAATGCCAACTCGCAGAGCTTCGGCTAATGTGCCATAACCTGGTTTGGTGACGATGCGATCGCATACCACCATCAGATCCACAGGTCGGAGGCGATCGCCATTAGCTTTAGTCAGATTTGGTAAATCTGGAGCATCGCGATCAAAGGTAACAAATTGCCAATCAGGAAATTTTTCCAGATTTTGGTAGGGAATAGACTGTAAGTTAAGTCCACCAAAAGTAAGTAATGCTGTGGGGCGATCGCTATCTAAATTGAACTTTTCCCGTAAATATTCCGCCGAATGCCTAGGTTTCGCGCCAGTTAGTCCCACATCTTCTATGTTAGAAAAGCCTCCCATCGATTCTGCAAAAGGTAGCCGAAATAGGCGATCGCAATGGCTATAGGTTTCTGATAAGCGATCGGCAAGTTCGATAAATTTGCCACCCCAATCGCGATAAATAAAATCCCAACCAAAATTTCCAGCCATCCAGCAAGGAATTTTCGCCGCTTTCGCAATCTCCGCCACCATCGGCGGAATGTCACCCAAGATCAAATCAACTTGATTTTCTTGTAAAAACTTGACTTCAGCTTCAATTAAATCTGCTTGCTTGTTGTAAATCTGCTGCCACACATTCAATGTAGCCTCACGATCAACCTGCAAGCTATCGATCTGGATTACACCTACATCAAACACACGCGGATGATAAATAAAATCGCCTTCGATATATTCCTCCAATAACCAACGCGGAGCCGTAGTCGCAATAATTAGCTTGATATCAGGAGATCGCTGTTGCAGTTCCGCAAGAACTGCTGCTGTGCGCGTCGCATGACCGAAACCGTGATTGGTAATTGCAGTATATAAAGTGGGCATGGGTTTACTAAAGGTTATTTATTATTTTTGCTATTCCAATTGCTCGTCAACCTCGAAGTGATTGCGACCAGTTTGTTTGGCTTTATAAAGCGCTGCATCCGCACGTTTAAATAAAGAATCAGTCGTATCATCGGCTTTTGAAGTAGCAATACCAATACTAAACGTCACTTGTCCTACTTGTTCATGGATCAATTGAGAATTTTGCTTGTATAAACGCTCAGCTAGATTACAAGCTGTCTGCAAATCAGTTTTCTGTAAAATCACGATAAATTCTTCACCGCCCCACCTTCCTAATAAGTCAGAATCACGAAGATTATGACGCAAAAAATTGGCGATATTCACCAGTACGCGATCGCCAATATCATGTCCATAGGAATCATTGATTTTCTTAAAATAATCAATATCTACAACAAATATCGTTAGATGTGAATTATCTATTTTGGCTAAATTTAGAAAGTTATCAAGAGATTGAGAAGCAAAGCGTCGGTTACTAATACCCGTGAGATAGTCAGTAGTTGCAGCAATAGTCATATCTTTAGCTTCAGTATTTACTTCAATAATCTGCTCTTTTAGAGCCGCAATTCCTGAAACCATTAAAATATAAATCGGTTGAGTAAAACATACATTCTTTATAGCTGGATATAGCTTGTTTAATACAGAATCAGGGACATATTGCAACATCTCATACAAAATAGTTGAGCATACCAAAGACAAATAAAACAATACTGAAGCAATGATTGCATTACGAGTTTCTAGCATAATAAATGCAGATACATATATCATCGGCAGCCATTGTACGAAGGTACTAACGCTATAAAGATCAATGATAAAAGAAGGCATTCCCAAAATCATTGCTTGGAAATTAGCAAAGCAATAAATAGCAAAAGTATAAAAGGTAATATTTTCAATATATTTTAGGCTTTTCGAGTACAAGTACAATACAATTGTACTAATACTAAAAATAGAGATCATAAGTGGATAAGCTATTGTGTCTATGGGGTTTATATGGGACTTTGCCCCTTCTAGACTCCAAATTCCTATGATCACTAAAACCGCAAAGGTTAAAAACACCTTTAGTAAACGTGACTTTAGATCATAAAAAGATTGCAGAGATTTTAAGTTAATTTGATTCATAGCAAAATAAAAAACATCAGTCTTAGCAACTGTTTAAAATTCTCGGATATATCAAAATATTTGGCTTGAAATTAGTTCTAAAAATAATCCTTATTAAAAACATTTTACTTTTAAACTTTTAACAAAAACATGGTGATTTCAAAACACAAAATGGCTATGCTATTTTGTGTTTTGAAATCCCTTAATAGTTTTTATTTTTAATTGACAAAAGTGTTGCTACACTTTCGTGAATTGGGATAGCTATAGCTGTCGTCATTTGTACTAGGACTAATCAAAACCCAGAAGGCGAGTTGCGGCGCTTCGCGCCGCAACTCGCCTTCTGGATTTGTGTCCTAACAAGACTGGCGACAACTATAGTTCAAAAACTAAAAGTTATAATTTAGTCGCTTATATAGCAGTCCTACATCATTTGTGGATTTTTTTTGTTTGTGGAAGGACACCCCGAAGGGGTGTCCTTCCACAAACCATTTAGGATTGCTATAGCAATAATAAATGAAGGCAGCACAAAGCGCCGCCTTCATTTATTATTGCCTTCCTTCCTAGGTAAAACTTATATTGCTACATTAAAGAATCTTTGCTAGGACTCTTCAATACTGGCAAAGACGAGCTAACAAGAACTTGATCGGATTCTGGCAAAATTTTAGTTTCAGAAATTTCTTCAACGAACTGATTTTCATCTCCCATATCTTGTCCAGAGCCACGCATACTAACAAGATAAATGCTGCTCAGCGTCAAAATTACACCTATCCATTGCGCGAAGGTTAGATTTTCACCTAAAAAGAGACTACTAAACATGAGCGCAAATACTGGAGTCGAAAAGGTCAAAGCACTCAAAGTAGTCAAACTACCTGAAGAAGCAAAAAAGAAAAATAATCCATAGGCGATCGCACTGCCCATAATCGCCATATATGCCATCCCCAGCCAACCCCAAGCGCTTAAGTCTTGCCATTGATTCTGCTCGAACTGATTGGAAATCAGTAATAAAGGCAACCCACCAATAATCATGTGCCACCCCGTCGCCATCACGGGATCAGCATGACGCACCACAGGACGAATCAAAATCGTACCGATCGCCATTGACAACGATGCACCCAACATAAACCATTCACCCAGAGTAAATACTCCCGCTTCTAAAACCGTTGTAAAGTCCCCTGCGAGCAAAGCTGTCATCAATTCCGATGGCAACCCAATTAGTCCAATTCCGAGGATGCCGACAAATAGCCCAAGCGTTGCTCCCAGACCAATTCTCTCTTTGTATAAAACCGCAGCCATCACCGCCACTGCAAGAGGTTGAGAATCAATTAGTAACGATCCTAGCCCCGCATTAGTCCGCACTAAACCTTGTGCCAAAAAGCCTTGAAACATCGTGCCATCAACCAACGCAAACAAACTAATCCACAACCAAGCCTGCCAACCCTTAGGCTGCTGTCTCCCAAAATAAGCAGCACCGACAATTAACAATAAACCTGCGGGAATCAAGCGCACTGCTGCCATAAACATAGGGCTGGTCTGGGGCAGCAATGCTTTCATCACGACCATTGCTGTACCCCACAGAAAAAATGGCGCAATTATTAGAGGTGACTGACGAGTTAGCCCAGAGATATTGACTGGTGTTGATGACTGCATATTTTCGGAGTTGAATTAGGAATTGCGAAGTTTGATTGTGAACAGGCTCATAGCTGTTGCCAGTCTTAAAAAGCGTGAGGCAGTGCGAAGCGCCACCTCACGCTTTTTGGGTTTGGATTAAGAAGTATTAACAATATTATCTCGATCAAAAACCAGAATTTTGAATCATTGCCAACAAAGCGCATAAGAATCCATCCAAAGGAATGTATAACCAGAAGTGGGTGGCGGCGCAAAGCGCCGCCACCCACTTCTGGGATTTTGATTTAAGTAAATATAGCTCCCCAATAGATGAAGGCGGCGCAAAGTGCCACCTTCATCTATTGGGAGGTTAGTGGGGCATGTCGCTAAAAAACAGTGATTTATTGGAAAAACTTGAACTTTTGTGAAGTGCTTGCCCTGTATGCGTTACAATCATTTGAGCTGAAAACAAAAACCTGAAACCACTACGGAGTAAGCATTTCAGCAATTTAATAAAGAATTGTGGCAATAAGTATTTAAAAAAAACTGCTCAAATCCCTATAAATTAACCGTTGTGTATATACACAAGTGGCAAGTTGCTATTAGAATGATCAAACAGAAGTCATAGTCAGTGCGGCTTTCACAAAAAGCGATCGCACAAATATTTCTTTGACATTAAACTCATACTCACAAATCATCTATATATTAAGGGGAAACCTATGAACAAAGGTGAACTAGTTGATGCTATTGCTAAAAAAGCTGCCGAAAAGGGCTTATCAGTCAACAAAAAAACTGCTGACGAAGTTCTTTCTGCAACGCTTGAAGTAATCATCGATACTGTAGCTGGCGGAGACAAAGTAACTTTGGTTGGATTTGGCTCCTTTGAAGCTCGCGATCGCAAAGCCCGTGAAGGTCGTAACCCTAAAACTGGCGAAAAGATGGAAATACCTGCCACTAAGGTTCCAGCCTTCTCTGCTGGTAAGTCCTTCAAAGAACAAGTCAGCCCTCCTTCTGACTAATTCTGATCTCAAAAGAGGAAGCGCTGAGCGCTTCCTCTTTTTTGTTGACAAGTACTCAAATAGACTTAAAACTAGATGAAAGTTTAGAGTTTTCTAAAAAATGACTACCATCCTGTCCAATCGGTATAAAGTTCTCCGAGTGCTTGGCTCAGGTGGATTTGGTCAAACTTTTTTGGCGGAAGATACACAGATGCCATCGCAACGGATTTGTGTGATCAAGCAACTCAAGGCGATCGCTGATAATCCTGATATTTATCAAATTGTGCGCGATCGCTTTCAGCGAGAAGCCGCAACATTAGAAGCTTTAGGCAAAGATAATTGCCTTGTGCCAGAGCTTTACGCTTCGTTTTGTGAAAATGACGAATTCTACCTAGTTCAGGAATGGATTGATGGCAAAGATCTAAACGATCTGGTTCGTAATGAAGGATGTTTGGCGGAATCTCAAGTCAAAAAACTTCTACTCGATCTATTGCCGACCCTAGAAAATATTCACGATCGCGGCATTATTCATCGGGATATTAAGCCTGAAAATATTATTTTAAGATCTAGCGATCGCCAGCCTGTACTCATTGATTTTGGGGCAGTTAAAGCAACATTGGCAACGGCGATGACTGCTCAAGGCGATGTCACTTGCTCCGTGGTGATTGGTACGCCCACCTTTATGCCATCGGAACAGGCGATCGGGCGAGTTGGTTTTGCTAGTGATCTATATAGTTTGGGCTTAACAGCAATTTTTTTGTTAACAGGGAAAATTAGTTCAGAACTCGATACCGATCCTCAAACTGGTGAACTATCATGGCAGCGCTATGCAGGCAATTTTAGTCCGTCTTTTGTGGCGTTTTTAGATAAGGCGATAAGGCTAAACTTTCGCGATCGCTATGCCAGTGCGAACGAGATGCTAGTAGCCTTGCACGACATTCTCGATGACTCCACCACAATTATCACCATCAAGCAAAATTCACCAGATCCCCAAAATGCAGCGATCACCTTGGAATCTACGGAAGGTCAGGTTGCGATTAATTCACACTTTTATATTGCATCGGGCTATGAGTCACGCTGTTATGAAGAAATCAAAAAAGCGGGATCGTTATTAAGGATTAAATCACCACATCGCATGGGCAAGTCTTCACTGATGGCAAGGGTTGTTAATCATGCTGAGAGTTTAGGCTATCGCACAGTGGTCTTAAATCTAGAACAAACCAATCAAAAAATCTTTGCCGATCCAGAAAAATTCATGCAATGGTTTTGTGCTTCTGTTGGTAGGGGCTTGGGCGTGCGGGTCAAGACTGAGGAATATTGGGATGATATTTTTGGCGCAAATGATAACTGTACGGACTATTTCGAGAAATATTTATTAGAAGGTAACGAGAAGCCACTGGCGATCGCCATTGATAATTTTGATCGTGTGTTTAACTATCCCGAAATCGAGACGGATTTTTGCGGTTTGTTGCGTGGCTGGTACGAGCGATCGCGCAGTCATCCAATGTGGGGCAAGTTGCGCTTGATCATTGTCCATTCCCAAGAACCCTACGCCCAAAAAGATATTAATCAATCACCCTTTAATGTGGGCTTTCCTGTGGAACTACGCGAATTTACGACGGAGCAAGTGCGGGAACTACTGACGCGACATCGATTGGTTTGGACTGATGCTGAACTTTCGCAATTTATGGATTTGATCGGTGGTCATCCCTATCTAGTGAGATCGGCGCTCTATCGGATTGCTTCGCGAGACATTACCCTAGAGGACTTTTTGCGAACTGCACCAACGGAAGCAGGAATTTACAGCAGTTACTTGATGGGACATCTCAAAACCCTTGAGGACTATCCTGAACTTGGGGAGGCCATGCAAAAGGTCGTAGTTGCCGATACACCTGTACGGTTGCGATCGGAGATTAGCTTTAAGCTAGACAGTCAGGGTTTAGTTTCAAGGATCGATAATAGTGTTGTGCCGCGCTGTTTGCTATATAAGCTATATTTTCGCGATCGCTTAGGAGGTAATTAAAAACAAATGCCAGCACTTGACCTATTTCACAACGCCGCTAAACAAGCCTTAATCAAAGATGGTTGGACGATTACCCACGATCCTTTGCACTTGCGATGGGGGCGTAAGGATATGTATGTTGATTTAGGAGCAAAAAAGCTAATTATTGCAGAGCGATCAGAGCAGAAAATCGCTGTAGAGGTCAAAAGTTTTACTGGTGAATCAGAAATGCAAGCTTTCCGCGATGCGATTGGACAGTTTGCCATCTATCGTTCGGTTTTGCGCCGTACTTATCCCGATTATCTTCTCTATTTAGCCATTCGCGATGTGGTTTATACTTCATTTTTTGAAGAACCAATCGGGCAAATTTTAATTGAAGATGAAAATCTGAAACTGATCGTATTCGATGCTGAACAAGAGGTAATTTCATTATGGAAAAACTAACTAAATATCGCTCAATTATTCAATCGGTTTTACTAACATATACAGAAATTCCCTATTCCCACGGAGAATTAATTTGTAAACCAATTTTTGATGAGATCCATGATAGCTACTTGTTAATAACCCTTGGCTGGGATCGCAAAACCCGCGTACATGGTGCGCTTATTCATGTTGATATTATTAACGGTAAAGTGTGGGTACAACGAGATGAAACAGAAGATGGTGTTACCTCTGAACTTGTCACCGCAGGAATCCCTCGCCATGATATTGTTTTAGCTTTTCATCCTGTGGATGTGCGTCCTTATACTGGCTATGCCACTGCCTAGGAGGTTAATGATATGTCTAAGACATTGCAAGAAATGGAAATTGATTTAGCCAAACTAGAGGAGTTGTTTCGGCTAGAGAAAAGTTTTGATAACGATTTTTTTTGGGAATGGCGCGATAATTTACCCCATATCAAGGAAAGTGAGCAGCTAATTTTAGATGATGTCAAGACAGATTATTTACATTTGTCTAAGCACTCTCTCTTAGAACCAATCGTTAAAATGGTGATACTATCGCCAATTCTAAAGTTAGCTGGCTTCTATCGTTCTCCTTTTTACCTAAAAGCGGAACAATCGATATCGATTCTTTCACAGGAAGAGGCGATCGTAATTCAAGGTCGCATTGATGTTTTGGTATTTAAACCACCATTTTGGGTAGTGGTGATCGAAGCAAAGCGGGCTGCTTATTCCGTAGAAGTGGGCATTCCGCAAGCACTGACTTACATGATTGCCAATCCCCATCCAGAACGTCCTGTCTTTGGATTAGTGACTAATGGTAGCGAATTTATTTTTCTCAAACTTCAGCAACAGGATAATTTGAAATATGCGGAGTCAGATTTATTTTCGATTAAGAGAGGTAATGATTTGTATACAGTTGTCAGTATTTTGCAACATCTCTCTCAACTAGCGAAACCATAGCAATATTAACTTTCTTTATTCTCTGGCTCTATGTCTACAACATCTAGCAATTTTCAATATCAAGTTGGCGGTAGTTTAGCGCTTGAGAATACTGCCTATGTGGAGCGGCAATGCGATCACGAATTATTAGAACGCCTCAAAAATAGCGAATATTGCTTTGTGTTCAACTCGCGACAGATGGGCAAGTCGAGTTTGCGGGTGCGGACAATGCAAAGGTTGCAACAGGAAAGCTTTGTCTGTGCAGTGATCGATCCCCAGACAAGGGGGACGACTTTGCGCGAGGATCAATGGTATGCGGGGACGATTAAGCGCTTGATTGGCGATTTGCATTTAGAACAAGCGATCGACTTTCCGAAATGGTGGAAGGAACTGGATGCTCAATCAATTTCGGTAGTGGAACGTTTTGACTATTTCATTGAGCAGGTTCTATTGCCCAATATCCCCAACAAAATTGCAATTTTCATTGAAGAAGTTGATAATCTGCTCAGCCTCAAATTTGATACTGATGGCTTCTTTATTCTGATTCGCTCCTTGTATGAACGTCGCGCCGAGAAGCCTGAATATCAGCGATTGACCTTTGCTTTTTTGGGAGTAGCCACACCTGCGGATTTGATTCGTGGTAAGGGAAGTTCGGCGTTTAATATTGGTCATGCGGTGGAGATGAATGGGTTTACACTGCAAGAGGCGGAACCTTTGGCGCGAGGTTTAGGCGATCGCGTCAGCGATCCACAAGCAGTGTTAGCGGCGATCTTAAGTTGGACGGGTGGACAGCCTTTTTTGACCCAAAAGCTTTTGACTTTAATCGCGGCTGAGTCTGATGCAGGGCAGATTTCGCCTGATGAGTTTGTTAGTGCGATCGCGCATGAGAAGGTAATTGAGAATTGGGAAGCACAGGATATTCCTGCACATTTGAAGACAATTAGAGATAGGATTTTGCAGAGTGATGAGAGGGGAAGGGGGCGGCTTTTGGGTTTGTATCAGCAGGTTTTGGATGGAGATCCCCCCCAGCCCCCCTTGGGAAAGGGGGGAGAAGAAATCCTGTTAGAGATTCCTTTAGAAGGGGGAGAATCAGAAAAGCCCCCCTTTGCAAGGGGGGTAGGGGGGATCTCTTCGGGAATCGTCGCCGATGAGAGTTATGACCAGATGCAGTTGCGGTTAACGGGGTTGGTGGTGAAGAGAGAGGGGCGGTTGATTGTTTACAATCAGATTTATGGGGCGGTGTTTAATCAGGCTTGGGTAAGTCGAGCGTTGGGGGATCTGCGTCCAAGTTTTTATGGTTCGGCTTTTCAGGCATGGCAGGAGAGTGATGAGCAGAAGGAGTCTTTTTTGTTGCGGGGGCAGGCTTTGGAGGATGCGGAGGCTTGGGCTAAGGGGAAACGGTTGAGTGATGAGGATGATCAGTTTTTGCGCGATAGTCGTGAGGTGGAGAAACAGGCGATCGCGTTGTCTTTGGAGTCGGAAAGGCTGACACGAGAGGCGGCTGAGGAGACAAATAAGAAGTTAAATGAGGCGAATGAAATTTTATCTCAAGCTCAAAAAAGAGCTAACAAGAGAATTCTTTTCGGGGCAATTATACTCAGTCTGTCAATACTGGGATCTTCTATTGCTGCAATTTTGGCTGGTCAGGCAAACCAAGATTTAGTGAGCGCTAAAACACAAATAGATAAGATTAAGGAGGGGAAAAACGATCTAGAACAGCAAAAGAGTCGATTGCAATCAGAAAAAAACTTTTTGACTCAGCAAATTACGGAGGCAGATAAGAGTTCTAAAAAAGCAAATCAAAATAAACAACAAGCAGAACAACAAGCGGATGAAGCCAAAAAGGCGCAGCAGCTAGCAGAGTCTGCAAGAGAATCGTCGGAACAAAAGTTTCAAGAGGCAAATCTAGATTTAATAGTAACTAAAGATAACTTAGACAAATCAGTTAGACAAGCTGAAGAGGCAATTAAAATAGCAGAATCTGCGCGAAATGAAGCTATAAAAGCAAATCTAGATCAAAGCAATGCTAGAAAGGAACTAGAACAAGTTGAAAGTAAGTTGAGACCATTATTAAGCGAGTTAGCAGCAATAGTCAATGATGATAAGAATCCGAAGATAGGAGAAATCTTTAGAAAGGTTGAGTCTATAGTAACAATAGGTAAAAGCAATGCTGAAATTGTAGTTTCTTCTCAACCCTTCGGCATTTCTCAAGATCTATCAAGTAACAATACTCTTTCTCGAGATGCAATTGCTTTCTACCAACAAGGTAAATTACCTCAAGCTAAAGAGGCTTTTCAAAAATTGCTAGTTATAAGTCGTCAGAATAGAGATCGTAAAGTAGAATTTCAAAGCCTTAATAACCTAGGATTAGTCTCCTCCAGTTTAGGGCAATATGATAAGGCTGTAGAGTTTTATCTAGATGCGTTAATAGTTTCACGAGAAATCAAAGATAGACAGGGAGAATTTTATATATTGGGTAATCTAGGCGTTGCTTACGGTAACCTTTCTCAGTATGCCAAATCCATTGATTACCTACAGCAACAATTAGCGATCGCAAAGCAAATTGGAGACAGGCAGGGTGAAGGAGCAGCACTGGGGAATTTAGGTCTTGTTTACAATGCTCTAGGCAACTATGACAAAGCTAGGGAGTTTCAACTACAACAATTAGTAATTGCAAGAGAAATTAGAGACAGACAGGGTGAAGGAAGAGCATTGGGAAATTTGGGTACTACTTTCATCGCTCTAAGCAACTATGACAAAGCCATTGAGTTTCAACTACAACAATTAGTAATTGCAAGAGAAATTAGAGACAGACAGGGTGAAGGAGCAGCACTGGGGAATTTAGGTCTTGCTTACAATGCTCTAGGCAAATATGATAAAGCTATTGAGTTTCAGTTACAACGCTTAACAATAGCAAGGGAAATTAGAGACAGACAGGGTGAAGGAAGGGCATTGGGAAATTTGGGTGCTGCTTACATTGCTCTAGGCAACTATGACAAAGCTATTGAGTTTCTACAACAACATCTAGCCATTGCAAGGGAAATTAGAGACAGAGCGGGTGAGGGAAACACTCTTAAAAATATTGGCAATATGCTAGCAACACAAAACCAATCTAACCTTGCCATTGTTTATTATAAACAATCTATCAACACCCTCGAAGGTATTCGTAAAGACATACTTAAACTCAGCAAGGAAGATCGACAGTCGTACTTAAACACTATATCTGCTGATTATCGTCGCCTAGCCGATCTCTTACTACAACAAGGCAGAATAATAGAATCGCTACAACTCATTGATCTCCTGAAAGTCCAAGAACTCGAAGATTATATTAAAGATACGAAAGGCTTTAATAGGAGTGTTCAGGGAGCAAGTATTTTAGAGCCAGAGAAAGCTATTAGCAATCAGATGCTAGCTATCACCAATTTAGAAAAGAGTGCAGAACTAGATCTTCAACTTGCTAGTCAGATCCAGTTAATTTCCAAATCAGAAATCAACAAAGTTCCAGATTATCTCCAACAAATTCCTCAAGGAACAGCTTTAGTTTATCCTTTGGTGTTTGGTGATCGCCTTGAAATCATTCTCTTTACACCCAACACCATCCCCATCAGCCGCACCGTCAAAATCTCGAAAAAAGAACTAGACACTCTAGTGATTGATTTCAGATATGGACTCCTTGATTCAGCCTCTGAAGATGTCAAAGAACCTGCTGCACAACTATACAAATTGCTAATTAAACCCATCGAAGCCGAACTCACCCAAGCCCAAGCCACTACAATTCTCTACGCACCCGATGGCATCTTGCGCTATGTTCCTCTTGCTGCTCTTTATGATGATAAACAATGGCTAGTTGAGAAGTATAGTGTCAACAATCTAATTGCGTATAATCTCTTTGATTCAAATAAAATCCTACAAAAAACAATTCGTATTCTGGCAGGGGCTTTTGGTGGAAACAAAGGTGAAAAACGCTTTGGCTTTCTTTCTTTGCCTTCTACTCTTATCGAAGTATCTCAAATCTCAAAACTGTTTCCAAATTCTACCATCCTAGCCGAAAACAACTTTAGCCTCAGCGCATTCGAGACAAAGTTATCGAAGTACAATATTCTCCATCTGGCTACTCATGCCGAATTTAATAGCGGCAACCCTTCTAATTCTTTTATCTTGTTTGGTAATGGAGACAAATTATTGCTATCCGATCTCCGTCGCCTAAATTTTAAAGATGTCGATCTGGTCGTTTTAAGTGCTGATAAAACTGGATCTGGAGCAATTATAGGAAATGGCACAGAGATTCTAGGCTTTGGCTATCAAGTCCTGCGAGAGGGCGCAAAAGCTTCTATCTCAGCTCTTTGGAGCGTATCAGATGATGGTACACAATTATTAATGCAACTGTTTTATGATAATTTACAGAAGGGAAATGTGAGCATATCATTGGCTCTTAGAAAAGCTCAGCTAAGTATGATTAACAGTAAAGAATTTAGTCATCCTAACTACTGGTCTTCCTTTGTAATTATTGGTAACGGGTTATAACGATTGATAGCACCAGATAAATGTGTGGTATCCCTCCAAGGAAAAAGTAAAAAGGTAAAACAAAGACAATATTCGTCGTTTTTTTCGTCAGATATAATTGATACAACCATCACACCAACTAAACCTATGCCTATCACCCTCCAACCCGAACAAGATCAATTCATTAAACCCAACTTGCCACAGGACTCTATACAAATGCTACTGAAGTAATTGCCGAAACCTTGCAAACTTCTGGCGAAACTTAACCATTATGATCGCTTATGATCGCTGGGTCGAAGAACTTCGCAACAAAATCGACATCGCCGCCTTTGATACCCATACCAGATTTAAGCTGTTAGCAGCTAAAGGGAACCCAGAAAAAGGTTTAAAACTACTAGATAAGTTGGATTCACAGACTAGATAAACTAACGTAATCAAATGGAATGATTGCGATCGCTTACTACTGGGATCACAAACAAGAAATTGATAACTGCATCCAGCAACGCCTCGACTATGCTGAACAAAGATAGTTTTAGCGATCGCCAACGAATCTTTATAACCCTAATATTTAGCAAATGAACGACTGGGTGGAGCCGTAAACTGTGGAGGGCGATCGCTATTTGAGTTATTTAAATTTTGAGAATTAGGGCGTAAAGGCGATCGCATTAACGCTTCAGGATTAAAGCGATAGCCAATATTGCGTACTGTTTGGATTAAATTGGGCTGCTGTGGATCAACCTCAAGTTTTTTGCGTAACGATAAAACATGAGTGTCCACAGTACGCGGATTATTAATCTCATCTGGCCAAGCACGCTGCAAAAGCTCCGCACGACTGAGAGCTAAGCCCTCAGATTGCGCGAGAACGTATAGCAAACTAAATTCTTGAGGCGTTAAATCGATCGCATTTCCCTTTAAACGCACTTGGCGTTGCACTAGATCGATCTTCAGAACACCATAGTCCAAACAAGCAGGGGGCGCAGATGTGCGTAATCTGCGGGTCAAAGCCTCCACCCTTGCCAAAAATTCTTGCATCCCAAAAGGCTTAGTCAAATAGTCATCCGCACCCGCCTTTAAACCTTCCACAATGTCAGATTCATTGGTGCGCGATGAAATCACAAATATTAATGAACTTCTTTGCTTATGGAGCCAACGACATAACTCAATACCATCCCCATCAGGCAGATCGGTACTTAAGATAACCAAGCTCGGCTGCTGTTTTTGAAATACCAGCTTTGCTTGCTGACAACTGACCGCCTGAAATACCGAATAGCCAATCTGCTGCAAATGCCAGCCCAAGAGAGAGGCAAGATTCGGATTACCTTCTACAATTTCTATGCTGATTGGGATCAAAGAAATACTCTCCTGCCGAGTAATGCCTATAGCTCTCGGATTATGAAATTGCATCATAACTCAGTGTCAAGCTGTTTTTTGTAGCTGTAATTACCCTCTAGATGGCGAAAAGCGCTGTCAGAAACCTTATAGTTCACAATAATGTTGAGCTTGCTGATTCATTAAGGCTTCGCCGTAAAATAGGGAACTGATTATTGATGGTGCGGCTAAGCTACATCATCAATAATCGGGATTTTCATTACTTACAACAACATTACTAATCCTGTGACCTATCGAAATCCTGTTCCCACGGTTGATATCATCATTGCCCTGCGCGATCGCCCCCACCAACCAATTGTCCTGATTGAGCGGCTAAATCCACCTCACGGCTGGGCGATCGTGGGTGGATTTGTCGATTATGGCGAACGTCTCGAAGATGCCGCGAGGCGAGAGGCTCAAGAAGAAACAGGGCTACAGGTGGAGTTAATCGACTTGCTAGGGCTTTATTCAGATCCTAGTCGAGATGAGCGTCTACATACGATTAGCGCTGTGTACATGGCTGAAGCAGTGGGTGAACCAAAGGCTGATGATGATGCTAAGTCTGTTGGTTGCTTTACAGCTTGGGAAATACCTAGCCAGTTATGTTTCGACCATGCTCAAATCCTGCAAGATTATTGGCGCTATCGCAACTATGGTATTCGCCCCAAAATATAGCAAAAATCCAGCACTTTGTGGATTTTTGTTATATGGCTACCGTCGATACCCAAGAAGAGAATGGCGGCGCTAAGCGCCGCTATTCTCTTCTTGGTTTTTATGTTCTCATACACTTGGCGACAGCTATATACAAAAAAGTTTGCTTTAAGTGTTGACAAAGATTCAGTCATGTATGTATCTTAATAAAGGTCAAGAACACGCCCCCATCGTCTAGAGGCCTAGGACACATCCCTTTCACGGATGCGACGGGGATTCGAATTCCCCTGGGGGTATTCTTGAACAATAAAAAAGCACTTGCAATGCAAGTGCTTTTTTATTGTTCAATTGCTCGAGACGTAGTGGAACTTTATATAGCTGTCGCCATGCTTGACCAAATAGTGTGAGGCGGCGCTTCGCGCCGCCTCACACTATTTGGTTTTTGATTTGTCCAGATACAGGTGATACCAAATCACAAAAGAGAGGCAACAGATAGAGCATCCAGTATGGAATCTCTACCGACAAGAGAAGCAATTACAGATTTAGTCATTTCGGAGAGACGATTCTTGACCAAAAGCCGCAACTCATCCATATTTTTGGGTAAAGAAAATCTCAACCCTTGCTTCAAATGTAGCCAAACCCGCTCAATTGGGTTTAATTCTGGAGAATGAGCAGGCTGAAATATCAAAATGATATTGTGAGGTAATCGTAAACGCTTAGCCCGATGACAACCAGCCTGATCAACTTGCAAGATAATTATGCTGTCTGCAAATTTCTCTGATACAAGGTCTAGAAATATTTGAAAACAGTCAGTGTTGAGATGACTAAATTCATAGAAAAAGCTTTCTCCCGTCGCAGGTTCGACGATGCCGTATAACCATGTAGCCTGAAACTGCCACTGGACTTTTGCCTTGGGTTTGACCCCACGAGCCGTTATTTTACGACCACTGATGGTTTTCAAACCAATCCTTGTTTCGTCTTGACAAAAGAATCGGACTTTTCCCGTTAATCCCAACACGGTCACGGCATACCATGCCACCATGGCTAGGTTATCCGAGAGTTTTTTTTATATTCCTCGCGTTGCCCTTGGTTTTGACTGGCGCTATAGGGACGGGCTACCTTTGGTTTTGCCTTCATTCGGTAATGCACCAAGTCATGCACATTTTTATAGGTACTTTCGATTCCTAGTTTTTCCTGTAGCCATTGTCGTATCTCTCCGTAGCTATTAAATCCTTTTTCCTGTTGCAGTTGTTTGTCCAGTGCTTTTTGCGCCCAATCTGGGATTTTGGGTATTCTGCCTACTCTTGGTTTATGGCTTAGTATTCCTGCTATTCCTCCCTCTCGATATCCTCTGATCCACTCTTGCACTGTGCTACGGTTTCTCCCGATTAGTTGAGCGGCGGCTTGCACTGTGCCAGCTTGCTTGCTTTTCAGTAAGTACAATACTTGCACTCGTTCTTTATCTGAGCCTGTTTTCTGCCGCCCTAGCATCTCTTTTAGCTCTTCTTCGCTTTCACTTATTTCTAATCTATATACCCCTGCCATTTTGTTATCCTCTTTCTCCTTTTTCTCTTATATCATCTGTTGCCTCTTCTTTGTGTTTTGGTATGACTATAGCTATAGTAATTTTTCTAACCCGTAAATAAGGGACTTGAGCGCAAGGACTTTGCGGACACAAAGCAACACACCTGCCATGTAACAGGTGCGATCGCTAGCATTATGCTCAATTTTGAGAGTTTCACCCATCGCTCCAAAAATCACTTCTTGACGCGCCACTAGCCCTGGTACACGAACACTATGAATGCGAATGTTCTCGCCGTAAGTCGCGCCCCTTGCACCTGTGAGATGTTCTTTTTCATCGACAAGGGCAGGATTGAAGGATTGCCCCAGTTCTGAGAGCATTTGGGCGGTTTTAATTGCAGTGCCACTAGGCGCATCGGCTTTTTGATTGTGGTGCAGTTCGATAATTTCCACATGCTGGAAATATTTAGCAGCAGCAATCGCCGCCTGTTGCATCAAAATCACCCCGACAGAAAAGTTTGGGGCAATGATACAGCCTGTACTTGCCTTGTCCGCGAAAATGGCGAGATCGGCAATTTGTTGTTCGCTTAAGCCCGTTGTGCCGACTACAGGACGCACACCATAGGCGATCGCTGAGCGAATATTGTCATAAATAATGCTGGGATGCGTGACATCAACCATTACTGGTAATTGCGACTCTTGAGAGGCTTGGGCAAGCACGACTTCGAGATTATCAGTCACAGGTATCTCTAATTCACCAATACCAACCACTTCACCGATATCTTCGCCGATGTGTTTGCGACCGATCGCACCTACAAGATACATATCTGGCGCTTGGGCGATCGCTTTGATAATTTCGCGCCCCATTTTGCCTGTCGCCCCAGAGACAACAACAGGGATTTGTGCATTGGTCATAAAGTATATTTTTGCGGGATTATTTTGCAGGTCTACTTTGGCTAAATATAGCGCTTTTCAAGCAGGCGAAGTATAGAGTTGTTTCCCCGCCGAAGGCAGGGAAACAACTCTATACTTCACTATTTACTTCTTTTGCCTAAGCCACACCATAGCCCGTATATTTGCGTACTGCTGGCTCTTGGAAGCCTAATACGATATCTTGCTTGGGTATGCCTGCGGCAACTAGTTCGTCAGTTATACCGTCCTCAGTGCCATCACGCTGTACCCAAAGACGATTACCAATAATTTCAATATGAATTAAGCAACCATGTAAATGTCTTACGCCATCCCAGCCATCAGACATGATCAGGTATTGTCCATGCTCATCATCAAAAACTGCAATGTTTCTTACAGGTACATTGGCATAGGTAATTTGTGTGTAGGGTAGTAAGACAGTACGGATAATTTGTCGATAACTTGCTAATTTATCCATCGTTTTAATACCTCCATTTCTGGATCAAACGTTAACAATTTCAGAACTTGTCTATCTAACAAAAGCTTACCAATCGTCTCCTCAAACAAATCAACAAAAACTGACTCACGTACAGCTAAATATAAAATGCGATCGGGTTCAAGCACGCTAAGAATGTTGTGGTACAAAACATACTGACCTAAAGCATTTTCTAAATCTCGGATTTCAGATTGGCTAACAAAGCTTTTGATCTCTACTGCAATTTTCTGATTATCCTTTTCCGCTGCCAAAAGTTTCTCAGCGCCTAAATCCACGAAAAAATCCTTTTTCCCCATGCGTAAACTTAGTGGATCATGGGTAATTGTCCAACCATCCTTGAGCAAAGCTGCTTTAGCGCTGTCATGAAACATATCTTTTGCAGGCATTTTTACCTCAAGAAGCTGGGAAGTATCGCAAGTGTTGTATTACATTTACGAGCTTAGCTTACAAGTTAGCTGTTTTTTGGGCTAATCGCTCTATGTGCGAATTTAATCACTCCAATAATCGACAAGAAAATACCGCAGCTTAAGATCGCTAATATTGTTTCCTGTGGCTTAGGGAAAATAATTACAATAAATCCTTGATCTTTAATCAATGATGAAAAGCTAGACACACAGAATGGCATTAAATACAATCGAAATGTTTGCCAATAATCCACTTTGCTATCGCTAGCAGAAACGCTTAACACTAGTGCAGTGCCAATTACTACACTGATTCCTATGGCATTGCTCCATATTTTAAGTGTAGGGTCAAAATAAAAAATGATGACAACTAAATACCAAATTAAATAGCACCATAAAATCAATTTATTAAGTTTGATCTCTTGAAAATATTTCATTAACCGTTTCATTATTTTTATACCCCTAAAATTACAATAAAAACCAAAGAGACAGATTTGCTTGCTTCGCAAGCAAATCTGCCTCTTTGATTTTTAGGAAACCGATGCCCCGATAAATACAGGTTGATATCCTGCGGTAGCTGGTGAAACGGTTGAAATAAAAACTAGTGGCTCATCGCCATCGTTAAATACGCCATGAACACAACCAGTCGGTGCGATAACAATATCTCCTGCGGCGATCGCTTTGGTTGTACCTTGTTGATCTAAATAATATTTGCCTTTACCTTGCAAAATAGTCCAAGTGTCTTGCCCGTGAGGATGAATATGGGGCGCAATTTCCTGATTTGGCTTAATATACCAAGCTACGACAACGGTATCTGGTGATTCAGTAACGACTGAGCGAATAGGCTCTCCGTCTGTTGCTAGAAAGAACTTAGCACTATTAAAAATTCTGCTATTACTCATTTTTGCTACACCCTAAGCATGGCTGTAATTTACCGACTTCGCCACTTTAGATTGTCTTACTCAATATCTTAGAAGTTTGTCTAACCAAATACCTGACAAAATCTGAGTTATAGGTAAAAGCCCAAAAGGAATGTAGCGCTCTGCCCTGTC
Organism: Pseudanabaena minima str. Chao 2107; assembly: GCF_051131155.1. Lineage (NCBI taxonomy): Bacteria > Bacillati > Cyanobacteriota > Cyanophyceae > Pseudanabaenales > Pseudanabaenaceae > Pseudanabaena > Pseudanabaena minima. The sequence goes on along the minus strand of NZ_CP159508.1, from coordinate 5,221,367 downwards.
TACCTTTTGGGCTTTGAACACTGAAAAATATTTTTCTTAATTGCCGAAGGACGCTTTGAGGTTGTACTATGGTTAGCTGGACTGAAAAAATAGGAGACTAGTACTATGAGTCGCGTATGCCAACTAACAGGCAAAAAAGCCAATAATGCCGTATCGATTTCTTTCTCACACAAGCGTCATAAGCACTTACAACACGTAAACTTACAAGACAAAAGAATTTGGTGGGAAGAAGGAAAGCGTTTTGTAAAATTACAAATTTCCACCAAAGCCATTAAGACTTTGCAAAAGAAAGGATTATCAGCATTTGCTAAGGAAGCAGGTATTGACCTCCGCAAGTTCTAACTCAAATAGGGTAGCAAGTGCGAAGCACTTGCTACCCTAAATATATTTTATGAACATTGGTATCGTTGGATTAGGACTAATCGGTGGTTCGCTAGGTTTAGATCTGCTCGCCTCAACACAAGATCATAACCAAGCTCAAAATTATGTATGGGGTCTTAGCCGCAACCCTGAAACCTGCAAACAAGCAAAAGCGATCGCTGCCGTAAATATTGCTGATATTGATATTGAAAATATTCCTGATCGCATTCTTGCTCAAACAGATATCGTCGTCATCTGCACACCGATCGCCTCGATCCTGTCCACAATTGCATTAATTGCCCCAAAGTTGCCCGCTAATGTGATCTTTACAGATGTTGGCTCGGTCAAAGCGGCGATCGTTGAACCTGCATCAAAAATCTGTCAGCAATTTGGACAGCAATTTGTCGGTAGTCATCCGATGGCTGGCACTGCCTTTCAAGGTATCTCAGCCGCCGAACGTAATCTATTTCAAAATCGTCCCTGTGTGGTTACGCCTAGCAATGATCAAGAAGCAGTGGCAAAAGTGCGATCGCTCTGGCAAGCAGTAGGCATGAATATCCATGAATGTAGTCCTGAAGAACATGATCGCGCTGTGGCAATGATTAGCCATGCACCTGTAATGATTAGCGCAAGTTTAATTGCATCCTGTCAGCAAGAAGGCGATGATCGCGTTTTAAAATTAGCGCAAAACCTAGCAAGTTCTGGATTTCGTGATACTAGTCGCGTTGGTGGCGGCAATCCTGAACTAGGGCGACTAATGGCAGAATACAATCAATCAGCAGTGTTGCGATCGCTCCATACCTATCAGCAATCTTTGCAAGCAGTGATTGGTTTAATTGAGAACAAACAATGGGAAGAACTAGAAGCTTTTTTGGCAAACACTCAACGCGATCGCCCATTTTATATAGACTGAATATATCTATTGTTGTAGGATTTTCGCTAAAAGGACAAGCTTTGAAATAGATCCGCCACAGGAAAAGTAAACCCATTAATAACATCCTCACCATCTAGAAAATCGACTCTTTTCAGAAGGCGATCGGGTTCTTGGGCGGAACGGTAGACTAGAGCGTAATGTTGGATCGGATTGACAACCCAAACTAACCGAGTTCCATTCTCAAAATATTCTAAGATTTTGGTGTTAATTTCTTCCACCGTATTACCAGGGGATAGGATTTCGATCGCCAAATCTGGTGCACCTTCTAAAAAGCTAGTAGGAAGTTCTGAAATTCCTTGCAAGCGCTCTTTGGCAAAGAAAGAAATATCGGGAGAGCGTTTATTGCCATTTTTCATTTTAAAAGCAGTACTCGAATCAAATAGTACTCCTAGCTTTTGAGAGGAGACAACCGCAAACAAAGCCGAACTCAAGACAATGGAAATATATCCATGCAATGCTCCTGAATTACCCATTACAACTAGCTCTCCGTCCACAATTTCATAATGACATGCATCATCTGGAAGAGACATAAAAGCCGCATCTGTCCAAACTTTTTTGTTTGATGTGCTTGCTGCCTCTGTAACTGAAGTAGGCATATATTTTGCTCCTTTTCATTGTTGATTTTGGGTTAGTAGAGCATTGCAAGAGCTTAATGACTTTTTAAAGATTTAAGTAGACCACCACAGGCATCAAATAAGAGATCGATCACATAATTAAATCCATCTGCACCGCCATAGTAAGGATCGGGAACTTCTTTATCCGTGTGAGTTTCACAGTAGTCGCACATCATTTTTACTTTATCAGTAAATTTTCGCTGCGGATCGAGTGCGAGAATATTGCGATAGTTGTCTTTATCCATCGCTAGAATCAAATCAAATTCGCGTAGATCAATCGCCTCAAACTGCCTAGCTGAACCAACAAAGTTTAAACCACGTTCTTTGGCTGCGGCACGCATACGGCGATCAGGTGGTGCGCCCACATGCCACCCCCCTGTTCCTGCCGAATCACAGATGAAGCGATCGCTTAGTCCTTCCTGCTCAATCAGATGATTCATAATATTTTCCGCCGCAGGCGATCGGCAAATATTTCCGAGACAAACAAATAGAAGTTTTTTAGTCATATTTATATTCCATAACTCTGCATTTATGTGTGGGGCAGCAAAGCCGCCCCACACATAAATGCATTTCAGATTTCTAAAGATGCTGCAAAGCAACACCTTTATAGAAAGAAGTTAAGCACAAAGCACTAAAATTTTCTCGACAACTTTAGGCGTGACATCTTGATTTTCGCCCAAGGCGACAAAACCACGTTTCTCAAAGCGATCAATGATTTTGGGAATCACATCTAGTCCTACACCATAGTCTGAGAGATGGGTAGGAACACCGACAGATTCAAAAAATTCGCGAGTTTTGGAGATCGCCTGATCAATACGTAAATCTTCTTTACCATCGACCAGACCCCAAACGCGATCGGCATATTGCAAGAGCTTTTGCCGCTTGCGATCGCGTCTAATTGTCAGCATATTCGGCAGCACAATCGCCAAGGTCTGAGCATGATCGATGCCATGTAGAGCTGTTAGCTCATGTCCGATCATATGTGTTGCCCAGTCTTGAGGCACACCCACACCGATCAGTCCATTTAGCGCCATCGTCGCACACCACATCACATTTGCTCGTGCTTCGTAATTATGGAGATCCGCCAAGACCTTGGGACCTTCTTCAATCAAGGTTTTGAGGATAGACTCCGCCATTCGATCCTGTAATGGTGCATTGGCAGGATATGTCAAATACTGTTCCATTACATGAACATAGGCATCAACAATTCCATTACTGACCTGACGAATAGGCAAAGAGTAAGTCGTTTCAGGATCTAGCACTGAGAATTTTGGGAATACCAATGGGCTAGCAAAGAAGAGTTTCTCTTGAGTTTCCCACTTAGTTACAACAGAAGCAGTATTCATCTCAGAACCTGTGGCAGGCAAGGTCAGCACAGCCCCAAAGGGAATTGCTGCTTTGATGGGTGCTTGTTTGGCACAAATATCCCAAGGATCGCCTTCAAAGGGAACTGCTGCTGCAATAAACTTTGTACCATCCACGACGGAGCCGCCGCCTACAGCCAGTAAGAAATCAATCCCTTCGGTACGAATCAATTCCACCGCTTTGAGCAGGGTTTCTAGATGTGGATTAGGCTCAATCCCACCAAATTCCAGAAAGTTACGATCTGCTAGGGCTGCTTTTACCTGCTCATAAACTCCATTGCTTTTGATGCTACCACCACCATAGGTGATGAGGATTTTTGCATCAGAGGGGATTTCTGCACCAATATTCGCAATTTGACCTCTGCCAAATAAAATCTTGACTGGATTGTAAAAAGCAAAATTTTCCATGACTAACTCAAAAACATTAAAGTTGATGCTTTGCATCAACTTTAATATAGCTAAAACGCTAGATCGTCCGATCGCGAGCCAGAGTAGATCATGCCTTTACTAAAGTTAACGCTAAGCGGTTCACCGTCACGAATGAAGCCTGTAGCATTTGGGACTCCAATCAAAACTGGTACACCCAATCTGCGACCGATCACCACGGCATGGGAGTCAAGGCTTGATTCTTCAGTAATTACTGCCGAGGCTTTGCGAATTACTTCGATATAGTCAGCATCGGTGCGATCAATCACAAGGATTTCGCCTTCATTAAAGTCACGCACATCCAGATGATGGAATGCAACTCTAGCCCGACCGTGAACTATGCCAGAGCCAATGCTTAAACCTTTACCAACTACTGACGACACAAATTCGACTTTGATCAAATCGGTAGAACCTGCTACATCTTGCAGAGTACCTGCGGACATAACCACTAAGTCGCCAGCAGAGAGCAATTTCATCTCTTGGGCAAGATTAAGAGCCGCTTCAAAGTTTTGTCTGGCTGATGGCAAGGAGATTAAGACCATCGGCTGTACACCCCAGACCATTTGTAAGCGTCTTGCTACTTGGACATTGGGCGTAACTGCCAAAATCGGAATCGGAGGACGGAATTTACTGACATTGCGGGCTGTCGATCCTGTTTTGGTGAGGGTAACGATCGCCGCCGCATTTAGTTGAATCGCAATTCTACCTACAGCTTGGCTGATAGCATTAGGCACAGCGCGTCCCATGCTTTCAAGGGGCTGCATTTTTAGATCCTGTTCTCTTTCGATGCGAACCGTGATTCTTGCCATCGTTTCCACAGCCAAGATCGGATATTTACCCACCGCAGTTTCGTTAGAGAGCATCACCGCATCCGTGCCATCGATGATTGCGTTGGCTACGTCAGAAATTTCCGCACGGGTTGCACGCGGATTACTGACCATGCTATCGAGCATTTGCGTTGCCGTAATTACGGGAATACCAAGGCGATTGGCGGTTTTAATTAATTGTTTTTGGGCGATCGGTACATCTTCCGCAGGAATTTCTACGCCCAAATCACCACGCGCTACCATTACGCCATCGCAAACCGAGAGAATCGCTTCCATATTTGCGATCGCTTCATGCTTCTCGATTTTGGCAACAACGCTAGCTTTACGACCTGAAGCAGCAATTAGGTCTTTAACTTCCAGTACATCTTCAGGAGTACAGACAAAGCTGAGTGCGACCCAATCCACACCTTCAGCCAAACCAAAACGTAAATCTTCGCGATCTTTATCGGTCATCGCACTGACAGATAAGTGAACGTTGGGAAAATTTACCCCTTTATTATTAGAAAGCGTGCCACCAATGACCACGCGGCAATAAAGATCACCTAATTCCACATTCACAGCTTCGACGACCATTTCCACTTTGCCGTCATCTAGCATGATTACTGCGCCGATTGGCACTTCTTCCGCAAGGGTGTCATAGGTAATGCAACTAATTTCCGAGTTGCCGTCAACTTGGCGGCTAGTAAGCGTGAACTTATCACCTTTATTTAAGGTAATTGGACCTTCTTTAAATACCCCAAGGCGAATTTTAGGACCTTGCAAGTCTTGTAAAATACCCACAGGTTGATTGAGTTCACTGGACACTTGGCGAATATTACAGATGCTGCGATGGTGGTCAGCATGAGTCCCGTGGGAAAAGTTGAGGCGAAAAGTACTTGCGCCTGCTTCAATAAGCTGGCGAATCATATCGGGGCTACTGGTCGCGGGTCCAATAGTAGCAACAATTTTTGTGCGACGAAAAGTTTCTCTAACGGTCATGGATTGTCAGCTAACGGCGAACCTCAAACATACCAGAATCTCATGACAATTCTGCATGGTTGTGTCACTCTCTGGGACATGAGTGAAATAACTGTACCCATTACCAAAAAATAGGAGACGTGCTAAGCACGTCTCCTATTTTTTGGTTTCTATTATGTCAAAATGTTAAGCGTGAGAGTAATTTTTGACCCAACCCAAATTTCTCGTCCCACTGCGATCGCCCTCGGTAACTTTGATGGCGTACATGTGGGACATCGGCATGTGATTGCGCCTATTTTGCCGACATCTTTGCGCGATCGCTACCCGAATTTAACTAGTACCGTCGTTTCTTTTTCGCCACATCCCCAAGAATTTTTTAGTCAAAAACAGCGATCGCTACTTGCACCTTTTGATGAAAAAGTAGCCTTGTTCAAATCCCTTGGTGTTGAGCAGTTAGTTTTGCTGCCTTTCAATGCTGATCTTGCCAAACTAACCGCCGCCGAATTTATCCAGCAAATTTTAATTGACTCCCTCCAAGTCGAGTTAATCAGTGTCGGCTTTGATTTTCACTTTGGGAGTAAGCGCCAAGGTGATGTCACCGATCTCCAAAATATTTGGGGCGATCGCCTTACGGTTATTCCAGAACAAACGATGAGTTTTGGCGATACAGATCAGCCTCCCGTGCGAATCAGTAGCTCGAACATTCGCACAGCCTTAGCCCAAGGCGAAATTGATTTAGCGAATTCACTGCTTGGTCGTCCTTATAACCTTGTTGGCAGAGTCGTACAAGGCAAGCAATTAGGAAGGACGATCGGATTCCCTACGGCAAACTTAGAACTGCCAACACAAAAGTGTTTGCCGCGTGATGGGGTATACGCAGTCCAAGCAACGCTCAATCATCCTGATGCAAACACACAATCACCAATATTAGGAGTGATGAACATCGGATTGCGACCAACTGTAGATGGCGATCGGCGATCGGTTGAAGTGCATTTATTTAATTGGCAAGGCGATCTTTATGATCAGCATCTCAGTGTAAACCTGATCAAATTTATTCGACCTGAAAAGAAATTTGATTCCCTTGATGCCCTCAAAGCTCAAATTCAGACTGATTGCCAGACTGCACACAACTATCTTGTACTAGCCCAACAGAAACTAGTCATACCAATTCACGAAAGTGTGGCTACACTTTCGTGAATTAAAAACCAAACCCAGTAAAGGGTTTATAGCAATGTAAGTTTTGCTTAGGACACAAACCCAAAAGAAGAGTGGCGGCGCGAAGCGCCGCCACTCTTCTTTTGGGTTTTGATTTTTGTCCGAGCTATCTCTTACATTGCTATAAAACCACAAAATGACGTAGCCATTTTGTGGTTTGGTATCAAACCCTCTAGAGGTTTTGTTTGAGAATATCTCCTAATATCGCAACACCACGTTCAATATTTTCTAAGGACTGTGAGAAGTTGAGTCGAAAGGCAGGATAGCCTTGCCCGTCAGGGAAAAAGAGCTTACCACGTCCGATTAAAATTTTTTGTGCGGCTGCTTGCTGACCAACAGATTGCATCGGTGTATGGTTTGGTAGCTGCACCCAGATAAACAGTCCTCCATTGGGAACTGTCCATCGGATCGAACTGGGGAAATATTGCTCCATTGATTGCAGCATCAAATCATGCCTTTGATGATTGATGGAACGTAGATGATTGAGATGGCGGCGATAATGTCCAGAGGCAATATACTCACTGGTGATCGCTTGAGTCACTGTAGAAACATGCAAATCATGCAGAAGTTTCATTTCTACCAAACTAGCTAAAACAGATAAATTTGTACCTTCTTAAAGTTTGTATTAACAGATACAAATAGTAAGTATCAAATATTCGCAATTACTTGCAGGCGAAATTATGCGAGTCTCTTTTATTTCCCCTAACTTCTTGGATGTTATTAGTAAAACATTCCACAATCTAGTCCAAGCAACTTTTGATCACAATGAAGAAATTAAAGTTTGGCAGAAAATAGATCGCCGTGGAAATTCCTACTGGTGTGTTTACGATCCTAAGACTGGTCATTCTGCTCACTTAGGCTCAGAAGAAGAAGTTATGAGCTGGATTGAAAGTCACTATTATTTCTAACAACAGAAAAAGGCGGCGCTTCGCGCCGCCTTTTTCTGTTGCAAACTAGAAACTTCTACAATGGGGACGTTTTAGCGATTACGCTACAATGAAAGGCAAGATATCTTAATAACATTAGCCAATTTATGTTAGGACAAACCCAAAGCCCAAAAGGGAATTGCGGCGCGGAGTGCCGCAATTCCCTTTTGGGCTTTATGTCTTAACTGAAATGGCTATAGCGATACTAACCAAGCGAAGCCCCCAAATCTATGATTGAACTCTACTACTGGCCGACACCCAATGGACATAAGATTACGATCTTTTTAGAAGAAGCAGAAATGGAGTATGAAATTCATCCCATAGATATTCGCGTCGGTGAGCAGTTTCAGTCAGACTTTCTCAAGATTGCGCCCAACAATCGAATGCCTGCAATTATCGATCGCCATCCATTAGATGTAGATGCTGGGTCAGCCATATCTGTATTTGAGTCTGGAGCAATTTTGCAATATCTCGCTGAGAAAACAAGTAAGTTTTTACCAACGAATTTACGCGATCGCACAGTTGTTATGGAATGGTTATTCTGGCAAATGAGTGGCTTAGGTCCAATGGCGGGACAAAATCATCACTTCTCTCAATATGCACCTGAAAAGATTGCCTATGCGATCGATCGCTATGTCAAAGAGACTAATCGTCTTTATGGAGTTCTAGATCATCAACTAGAAGGGAGAAAATATATTGCTGGAGAGTACTCGATCGCCGATATGGCTTGCTATCCTTGGGTACTTCTATACAAGCATCAACAGCAAAACATCGAAGACTTTCCCAATCTGCAAGCATGGCTAGAAAGAATCCGTGAGCGTCCTGCCGTGATTCGTGCCTATGAGCAGGCAAAACCCTTTGCTGGTCAACCAACAATTACAGAAGAAAGTAAGAAAATTCTCTTCGGTCAAACCGCAGCAAATTTAAAATCTGGGATATGATGGGTGGCACTTCGTACTTTCCATCATATCTATAGTTCTAAAATCTAGTTACTAACTGATGTTACGTGGAACTCAGACAGGAATTCCGTACTACTGGCACAGCAGGGCAACCACGGGGGGATTGCCCCTACCTGAATAATTTAAATTTTTTGTAGGGGGCTATGCCACAGGGCAAGCCCCAATCTTCCACTATTACAGGAAACCCTTCCACGTAACATCAGTTACTAAGTAGATAATGGAGGGATTGTCTTAGCCAGTTCTTCAACTTCTCTACGTTGGTAAAGATTGATTTGTCTACGATTTGAGAACCTTGATTTGATTGTGGAGTCTGTCAAAAACCCTTCAACTTGGTTAAGAGGAAGTTGTAAAATTATGGCAATGTCTTCTCCAGAGAGCCATTGCTGACCAAATAGATTCAATATTTCCTCATCCTTGGCACTGAGTAGTTGGTTAAGTAGCTTCTCTAAAAGTAACCAACAGGCGATCGCATCGGATTCGGCTCGATGGGACTTACCGACATCAAAGTTGTAGTGTTTGACCAACTTAGGCAGCGATCGCGATGGTAAGTGTGGCAGTAACAACCTTGATAGCTTGACCGTACAAAGTTGCTTAGGAGCAATAAATTCAATACCAAGTCTTTGATATTCAGCCTTGAGGAAAGAGTAGTCAAACCCAATATTATGTGCAGTCAAAATCCCCGTTTGCAGCATGGGTAAATATTTTGGCAAAATCTGGTCACTGGTATCAACATCAGTAACCATGTCCTGTGAGATACCTGTAAATCGGACAATTTGTTCAGGTATGGGGATTTGAGGATTAATTAGGTCAGTAAGTATTTGTTGAATTCCATCTTTGAGCGTGGCTTGAAGCACCGAAATTTCAATAATGCGATCGCGATCACCTTTTCCGCCTGTTGTTTCTAAGTCAACTACTGTAAACACCTCTGTACTAATCTGGCGATAGTAGGTGAGCAATTCTGTAGAAAGATTGGCATTAATTTTCATTGATTCTAATTAGTTAAATGGCTAATACGTCAGTCCTAAAACTATCGTTAGCCTAGGACATAAAACCAGAAGACGAGTGGCGGCGCGAAGCGCCGCCACTCGCTTAATGCAAGTGACTACAGCTATGTAAAGCTTGGTAAGTAAGCTGCACTAACCCTGTATCAAAGGTTTGAGCGTTTTCCAACTTTAAATTTAAGGTAGGTAGAGGTGGGATAAACAAAGAAATGCCTTCGCCTAAAATTATGGGATGGATCGACAAAATAAATTTATCAACAAGATTACTTTCTAAACAGGTTTTGGCGATCGCTGCACCACCAACTAGCCAAATGTGTTTACCATCTTGAGATTTCAGCTTTCTCACAAAGTTAGTTAGATCGCCAGCAACAAAAGTCACATTTTCATTCTGACCTTGCTGAACAGTACGTGAAAATACAAAACCTTGCTTCTCAGGATAGGGATAGTCACCCCAAGATTGGATCTGCTCATAGGTGTTGCGTCCCATGATCAGGCGATCGCAGGTCTCATAAAAATCCTCATATCCATAATCCTGATCTGTAAACAGCCAGTCCACCGCTCCAGAACTACGCGCAACATAGCCATCCAAACTAGTTGCAATATACAAAATCAATTGCCCCATAGCAGAAAATCTAGTCGTTTTCGGTAAACCAGCGATCTTTCGATCCCCATTAAATGATATTTTGAGAAGCGGTTAGCTTTATATGTGAGTGCAAAAAAGTTAAACTCTTAGAGTTTGATCCTATTGATATGTTGCATTTTCTTGCATATATCTTCTTGCACGTCATTTCATTGCAAATTTTTTAGAATCTGAGTTAAGAGGCTGGAGTAAACAGCAAGCATGGTAACAACCGCAGAGAAAGTATCAGTCGGGCGCATCACCAAGATCATCGGTCCTGTGGTCGATGCCGAATTCCCCAGTGGCAAAATCCCCGAAATTTATAACGCCGTTGTCGTAACTGGCAAAAACTCCGCAGGACAAGACATTAATGTCACCTGCGAAGTCCAACAATTACTAGGCGATAACCAAGTTCGTGCAGTTGCAATGAGTACCACTGACGGCATCGTTAGAGGTATGGATGTAACCGATACAGGCGCACCGATTAGTGTTCCTGTTGGTCCAAACACCCTTGGTCGTATCTTCAACGTATTAGGTGAACCTATTGATGAACTAGGACCTGTTACCACCGAAGAAAAATTCCCAATTCACCGTCCATCCCCTGAATTTACCTCTCTCGAAACCAAACCTAGCACCTTTGAAACAGGTATTAAGGTAATTGACCTGCTTGCACCCTACCGTCGTGGTGGCAAAATTGGTCTATTTGGTGGCGCTGGTGTAGGCAAAACAGTATTAATCCAAGAATTAATTAACAACATCGCGAAAAAGCACTCTGGTGTGTCGGTGTTTGGTGGTGTAGGCGAACGTACCCGCGAAGGTAATGACCTCTACAACGAAATGAAAGAATCGGGCGTACTTCAGTACCTCGCTCTCGTTTATGGTCAAATGAACGAGCCACCCGGAGCACGTATGCGTGTAGGCTTAACTGCTTTGACGATGGCGGAATACTTCCGTGATGTGTCCAAGCAAGACGTATTGTTGTTCATCGACAATATTTTCCGCTTTACTCAAGCTGGTTCCGAAGTATCGGCGCTACTTGGTCGGATGCCATCGGCTGTAGGTTATCAACCAACTCTCGCCACCGATATGGGTGCTTTGCAAGAGCGTATCACCTCCACCACTGAAGGTTCAATCACCTCAGTACAAGCGGTATATGTACCTGCGGACGACTTGACTGACCCCGCACCTGCAACCACCTTTGCTCACTTAGACGCAACCACCGTGTTGTCTCGTGGGTTGGCTTCTAAGGGTATTTATCCTGCGGTTGACCCCCTCGATTCTTCTTCGACTATGCTGCAACCAGGCGTGGTCAGTGATGAACACTACCGTGTAGCTCGTGGCGTACAAGCAATTCTTCAGCGCTACAAAGAACTGCAAGATATCATCGCCATCTTGGGTCTAGATGAACTCTCTGAAGATGACAAATTGGCTGTAGCCCGCGCCCGTAAGATTGAGCGCTTCTTGTCTCAGCCCTTCTTCGTTGCTGAAGTATTTACTGGATCTCCTGGTAAGTATGTCACCCTCGAAGAAAGCATCAATGGTTTCGATCGCATCCTTAAGGGTGAACTCGATGATCTGCCTGAGCAAGCTTTCTACCTCGTTGGTAACATCGAAGAAGCGATCGCTAAGGCTGAAAAGCTCAAGGCTGGTAATTAATTTAGGTGATTTGGTGATTGGTAATTGGGAATCGGTGATTGGTGATTGGTGATCGGAAATTAATTTTTTGATTAAGTTAACTAAAGATTGACTAGTTAATAATTTTGTAACCACCAATCCCCATTACCAATTGCCAATCCCCTATTACCAATTACCAATCCCCCATTACCAAATTAATATTTTAAAAAATGACCCTAACTGTAAAAGTAATTTCCCCAGATACAACAATTCTGGATACTGTCGCAGAGGAAGTGATTTTACCTAGTTCCACAGGGCAATTGGGTATTTTGACCGATCACGCCCCTCTAATTTCGGCTCTCGAAACAGGCGTGCTACGTTTTCGCAAGGATAAAGCTTGGGCGGCGATCGCTCTTACAGGTGGTTTTGCTGAAGTCGAAGAAAACGAAGTAACCGTCTTGGTACGTAGCGGCGAATTAGGCAGCACAATCAATGCCGAAGAAGCACGCAAAAAACTTGAAGATGCAGAGCAAGCTTTGGCTGGGCTTAAGGCTGAAGATAAGCAAGGCAAGATTCAAGCTGAGCAAAATTTGCGGATGGCTCGCGCTAGATTGCAAGCAACTACTCCTATCTAGTCAAAATTTTCGTCAACCGAAAATCTTTATCGAATCAAAAAAGCGATCGCCTATGGTGATCGCTTTTTTGATTATTCGATGGGTGTAGCCAAAATCTTTTTGAGGGCAATTAAGCCTTTTTTGAGTTGTCGTGAAACAGTAACAGCACTGATACCTAGCGTTTCAGCTACTTCACGATGCGTAAATTCCTTTAAAAATACAAACTCGACCACTTCACGGGTGCGATCTTCTAGGAGGTCAAGAGCTTGCTGAAGTCGAATATTGTCTTCTTGGGCAAGCTGAAAACTTTGGTATTTCTGATCGGTAACCAGATCGCCGATCGAGGTCGCGTTATCTTCGCTTTGATCAATGGGTGTATCTAGACTAATCGGCGATCGGTTTTGACAGGCAAGCTTAATGTCATACCATTCACTAACAGTAATACCTAGCTCATTTGCGACCTCTTGACTGGAGGGTTCTCGCCCCGTTTCAGTCCGCCTATTACGAATGATCTTACAACCTTGGTTATAGGTGGTAAGCCAAGCGCGAGGCATTCTTACCGTTGGGCTTTTGTCGCGTAAATAGTGCTGGATTTCACCCTTGATATACGGCACGGCAAAGGAGCTAAAAGCATTACCTTTGCTCACATCAAATCTCTCGATCGCATTAATTAAACCAATTGAGCCGACTTGCATGAGGTCTTCAAAACTTTCTTGGCATTGATTTTTCCAGTGATAGGCTTCACGGCGCACTAAGCCGATATTTAGATTTACGAGTTTATTACGTAGCTTGATGGTGGGATTAGCACGATAGGCTTGCAAAATTTCGAGAGTTTCTTGTTTGCGGGTAATCGTAGTTTGCGGATCAGATTCTTCAGCTTCGTGAGGTTCATTACGATTATCAAGATATTGTCTTTGCAAAAAATTCTCTAGGTGCTGGTGAATATGAGATCGCGCAAATTCAGAAAAATTGGGACTTGTCTCAGGATTAAATTGGAGTAGGGCTTTTTTTAATCCTTGTTTACCAACTTCGAGTAATTCGCGATCGCTTGATCTACGTTCCCCAACCCGAAGATTTGAGACTCGACGCTCGGTTATGTTTGGTCGATTGCTAGATCGACGGTCGCCAATATTTCTTTGGTTAATTAATGAGATAGGTAAAGCCGCGATCGTTTCACGAATTAATCCCATGTGAATTTCAATCAGCTGCTGCTGCAAAGGAGCAGAGGGAGAAACTCTATACCCTCTTAAAAGTGTGGCTACGTTTTCATTAGTTAAATTATTTTCATCCAATGGCATAAGACGAACATCCTCAATGATGCCAGCAGCCAGAAAATATGCCCAATACATTAGAGGAGAACTTTGCATACATGTGCTTGATACCAATAGCTGTCAATGGCACATAGATTTTAGTTACGCTGTCTTAAGGCTGCCCATAGCCTTTCAAGGCTTAACTAAAACTGGATGAGAATCATAGGATCTATGTCTGTGTAAAATTCTTTCATCGTCTAAGCCAATTACAGAACTTTCATTTTATTCATAGTCAATAGATTATACCGTTAACAATGATTTAGTGCCACGATAGAAATTTATGATTAGACTAGCATAATGACCGCTTCATCTCCCACTGGTACATAGGTTTGGTTTATATGCATTACCGCTAGGGCATTTGAGCCGATCGCACTGATTAAATTTCCCGAACTATAATTCTGCACAGGTTGAAAAATAGGTTTTCCTTTTTGGTAGGTTAGATTTCCCCATAAATAGGTTTCGCGCCTCCCTTGTGAGTGTAAATCCTCCATTGTGATAGCTTTGATAAATTGTGGATACCAGTAAGTTTGATTACTTCCATTTAATTTAGCGATCGCACCACGAATAAATCGCCAAAAGCTCGTCATTGCTGACATAGGATTTCCGGGAACTCCGAAATAGAGAACTTTACCCTCACTTCTATTCACATTAAGAGATGGAGAGATGGATGCGACGGTAAGAGGTTTGCCCGGTTTAATCGCCACTGAGCGCACATGAATATCAGCTCCCATTTTTTCTAGAATTTGATCAACATAATCGTAATCACCTACAGAAACGCCACCTGTAGAGATAACGATATCGGCTGAGGCGATCGCTTGTTGAATGACCTTTTGCAGTTCAGAGGGATCATCTCGCACAGCCTCAAAATTTATGGCGATCGCCCCTGCTTGATGAGTTAATGCTGATAATGCATAGAGATTAGAATCAATTATCTGTCCTAACTGAAGCGGCTGAGAACTTTTAAGGCTAAGCAGCTCGTTGCCTGTGGAAATTATTGCTATTTTCGGTTGACGGTAAACTTTGACCGTTTGGCATCTTGCGGACGCTAAAGCGCCAATTTCTGTTGCGCCTAGTCTTGTTCCTGCTTTGACTAAAGTTTTGCCAGCCTGAATAAATTCACCCTTGCGGCGGACATATTCGCCTTGGCACGGTTTGACCTTAAGCTGCAAAAAATTATCAGTGCGTTCAGTGTCTTCCTGCATAATCACCGTATCTGCACCAATGGGCAACATCCCGCCCGTAAATATGCGGATACATTCACCTTGTCTTAAGGATTTAGCGATCGCTGTCCCTGCGGGAATTTCATCAGAAGTGATCGCGAGTTTTAGTTCAGGCAAATCTGCTAAGTCTGCATAACGCAATGCATAACCATCCATAGCTGAGTTGTCCCAATGCGGAAAATCCATGGTGCTGTGAATGTCTTCGGCAAGAATTCGATCGATCGCCTGCGACAACGGCAAAATTTCACTATCGACTTCAGGATCGAAAGGTTGGACTAAATCTAAAATTATTTTTTCGGTTTCAGCGACAGACAGCATGGCTAAATTATACCAAAGCCAAAAATGGCGTAGCCATTTTTGGCTTTCAAAACCTTTACTGGAATTGGGTTACAACTGCTAAAAGACTTATCAAAAGTGTGACGACACTTTCGGTAATTGGTATTTTATAGATCACAAATCAAACCCCAAGAAGTGAGTGGCGGCGCTAAGTGCCGCCACTCGCTTCTTGGGTTGCAAGACTAGCGACAGCTATAAAGGCGATGGCAGCACTACGCGCTGCCCTCTGCATATAGAATTTATTTATGCGTATAGATATTGTTACTCTCTTTCCTGAATTTTTCACTTCGCCATTGCAGACAAGTTTGCTCGGTAAGGCGATCGCGAATCAAATTGCGGAAGTACATCTCACCAATCCTAGAGATTTCACAACTGATAAGCATCATCGTGTCGATGATGAACCCTATGGTGGTGGCGTGGGCATGTTGATGAAGCCCGATCCCATTTTTGCGGCAGTGGAATCACTCCCAATTTTGCCTAAGCGTGAAATCATTTACATGACTCCGCAGGGGGAACCGATGAAGCAGGAGATGTTTAAAGAACTCGCTAATTACGACCAGCTAGTTCTCATTTGTGGAAGTTATGAAGGTGTCGATGAGCGCGTATGTGAACATCTCGTAACTCGCGAAGTTTCCCTTGGAGATTTTGTATTGACCTGTGGCGAGATTCCTGCACTAGCATTAATTAATGGAGTCGTGCGGTTGCGTCCAGGGACAGTCGGGAAAGAAGACTCGCTCAAGTTTGAGAGCTTTGAAGATGGATTATTAGATTATCCACAATATACCAGACCACCCGTTTTTCGTGGTTGGGAAGTTCCTGAAGTATTGCGATCAGGTAATCATAAATTAATTGCAGAATGGAGAAAGGAACAACAAATTTTAAGAACAAAAGAGCGTCGTCCTGATATGCTGTAATATTTTGGGGATTAGCGATCGCACTCGTGAAGAATTGATGCGGCAGCAAGTGTGTCATCGACTGTAACGAGTTTAGCAATGATCTTCATGGCTAGTTCTTGCTCGGTGAACTAGTGTCTAATTCTATCGTAAATACAATGTAATGAAGGAAAAAAGGCAGATTAAAAGAGATACAAACTGCCTAAAGTAGATAAAAAAGAAAGACATATCTACAGCCATGATTATTGATAAATTACAGAACTTTCGTCAACAGATATATGGATTTTTAGGGAACGGACGAGATGCAATATTTGACCTCATGGATGCAGTATTGACCAGTCCAAATGTAAAGTCGCAGAATTATCAGTATCAGCAGTGTATCGACGCAAATGGTCAAGCCTGTATGAATTGTTAAAAGATAGCCGACCAAGAAGAGGAAGACTCAGACGACTGTGTGTCGAACAAATACCAAAAGATATTCGACCATTGTTGGCGGGTTGCGTATATTCATCGGTTTTAGTGTTAGTAATTGTGTATCTTGATTATCTCTCTCCTTACATCAAAGACTTTACACATTTCACTTTACACTCTCGATAGATTAGACAGGTGATCTGCGCTCAAATTATTTTATCCCCAAGGATTGGCGGATTGATCATTAATGCTGACCCAATACCTCTGACCTGATATCTGCAACGTTTCTATTGCCGAAGCATCTACCCAAAAATCCCAACCTGCTATACCAGCGCTTCTATCACCATCATGGAACTCTGCCATCCTAAAGCCGTCTTCTCCCAAAACTTTTAGTCCCTGTAATCGACATTGAAGATCGGCGATCGCTTGAGAAGTTAACGAACTACCTTGCACATCAGGGACTACGATCGCTTTCCCTCCTGACCAAGTACCTCTCATTGCACCACCATTTGTTCTGGTTGCACCATAGAGTCCTGCGGGAGTGGGTAATCCCATCTTTTTGATGGCAAGTAATGGAAGAACTGCATTAGTATCTGTATCGCCATGATAAGGATTAGTAGAAGCATCTGACCCAAATAAAGCATAGGTTTTGCCATTGAGAATGACCATGTTTAATACAGTCCAAGTCATGGCTTTGCGTTGAATTTTAGGAACAGTTACTTCACCTACGGGGGGTGGGACTGGTGTAGAAACAAACAGAGGACGAGGCTCATCAACAACGGAAATGAGACGGAGATTAATGGTTACAAACTCCTGTGGTGAATAGTCAAGAGCGGCAACCGTTATAAATTCTTGAGCGCTATGCCCCGATAAACCTGTGCCTCCAGCCATAGCGGCGCGAGACATCATAGGACCATCTACAGATATCTGCTGTCTCTCTGGCTTGAATAAAACGCGGATTAGTCCATTGCTGTTGTTTCTGCTGATACCCGCTTGAATTGCTTCGGTCGTCCCAACTTGATAAAACGTGAATCGACCATGATCGTGGACAGGGCGCTCAATCTGCGCCGTGGTAAACGGGTTTACTCTCCAAATGCCGACTTGTTGATCATCAATGTAAACCTCAGCATCACAGCGTCGATTAGACTCGTTTTGAAGCAGGATTGTATATTGTGTGCCATGCTTCATCTGAACGTAGCCATCAGATGTTTCTTTGCCTTCGGCAATGGTGACAGAAAATCCGTTAAGTTTCATATTTTTGCTAGGCTATGGTACTGTTGGTCGGCTGTGAGGTTCTACTTTTTGATGAAATTATTATAATTTACAGAGATCGCCTATAAGACACAATGTTAGTGTTATGGAATCAATGCTCAGCATCAATAGACCTCTTGCTGAACTGAGATTAAAGGGGAGAAATAGAGTATTTAGCAGCAGCAAGACCAACCAAAGTTATAAGTGGAACTGGTTCGCCACAATCTTTTCTAAAACATCAGGCTCCCTTGCTACAAATCGTTATTTTCTATCTAGGGTGCGTCGGGTTATATTACTCTCAAGATACAAGGGGTTAAGCATTTGCGTCACAATATTCAAACTCCTCACAAAAATCTCGATCCGCAAATGCTTAACCCTCTCTGCTCTTGCCGATCGCTTGTCTCTGCGTTGTGAGGTTTGGGCGAAGCATTACCGTTTAGCGATCACAACGGTTTACGTAAATGGTAGCGATATTCTTGCGTTCCTGCGTATAAAATTCGCTAAAATAATCCAATGCGAACTGACACGATCTTTTTTCAGCTATTTCAAACCTTTGATAGCTTGTTATTTGAATTGGTGGGATTACCACCCGAAACAGCAGCAGGCTATCGCTTTACCTCAGTAGAGATCAAGGAAAAAGCGTTTCGCTTTGATGGTATTTTTATTCCCGACTCGGTTGATAAAAATCTATGGTTTGTGGAGGTGCAATTTCAAAAACGAGCCGAATTTTATTGGGAGTTTATCGGTGAGATATTTCTATATCTGAGTCAGTACAAGCCAGAGCATGATTGGCAGGTGGTCGCCATTTTTGCTAAACGGAGCATTGAGCCTGAAATACCCAAACAATTTAGGGCGCTATTTGCGGGTGGACATATTGAACGAATCTATCTGGATGAGTTACCAGAGTCTGAGTCATTAAGTTTAGGGTTAGTGAGGTTGATCGTTGCGCCCAAGAGGGAAACCATCGCCTTAGCCCATCAGTTAGCCGATCGAGTAGGGCAAGGCGATCGCGAGAGGATGATAGAATTTATTGAGACAGTTTTGCTATACAAGTTTCCCCAGATGAGTCGAGAGGAGGTTGAGGCGATGTTTACGTTAGGTGATCTCAAGAAAACAAGGGTTTATCGGGATGCGCTCAAAGAAGGTCAGCGTATTGGCAAGCTTGAGGGCAAGCTTGAGGGTAAGCTTGAGGGCAAGCTTGAGGGTGAGAAAATTGGGACGCAACATGGTCAAGTTTTGGGGCTAAAGCAGGGACTAAAGCAGTTTGCGGTAAAGTTGCTGACGCGGAAGTTTGGTAAGGTGACGCTGAAGACGGTTAAGCGATTGGATAAGCTATCGGCGGAGCGGTTGGAGGAGCTGGCGGAGGCGGTGTTGGATTTTGAGAAGGTGGCGGATTTGGAGGCATGGCTGAAAAGTAAAAAGTAAAAAGGCAAAAGTAAAAAATTTGTAGGGGTTAAGCATTTGCGCCACAATATTCAAACTCCTCACAAAAAATCTCGATCGCCAAAAATGCTAAACCCTCTTTGCTCTCGCCGATCGCTTGTCTCTGCGTTGTCAGGTTTGGGCGATCGCATTACCGTTTGATGATTGGGGTGATATGCACAAATTGTTGTAGGGGCGGGTTTAGTAGGTGATTTTGTTCTGAATGCAAAATTTAATTGCAAAACCCGCCCCTACGTTGGGTGTGATGGGCAAAATTGATTGATGCTTAAAAAAATCGGGGAGATGGGGACACAAGAAAATTTAGTGATATATTGGCTGTGCAGATGGTAGGGTTTAGGATGTAATCACGCCCGAAAGCCCCAAAACTCGCTCACTTTTTCCTTTTGCCTTTCTGCTTTTTCCTTGAGGAACGTTTATGGCTTCGCAGTTTTATGCGTTGATGTTTGTGGCTCTGACTGGAGTTTTGGGGATGGTGTCACCGCCTGATTTGGGTTTGATAAAGGTTCAGGCGCAGACAACTCAAGACATCAAAGCAGAAGCAGATCGACTGTTGGATCTGGGAATTAAAGCGAGACGTGCAAGTCAATACCAAAATGCAATTGAGTCAGATCTTAAGGCTCTTACTATTTGCCGCGAACTCAAAGATCGTGATTGTGAAGGTCGCGCTTATAACGGATTAGGACTTGGATACTACAATTTAGGGCTGTATGACAAAGCGATCGAGTTCCATCTGCAAAGCTTAGCGATCACGCGAGA
This sequence comes from Pseudanabaena minima str. Chao 2107, assembly GCF_051131155.1. NCBI lineage: Bacteria > Bacillati > Cyanobacteriota > Cyanophyceae > Pseudanabaenales > Pseudanabaenaceae > Pseudanabaena > Pseudanabaena minima. The sequence continues at coordinate 5,201,317 of NZ_CP159508.1, read as the reverse complement.
AATCAAAAACCGTCTCGTTGAGGGAAATGCGCTGGGAAATCTGGGAAATGCTTACAATTCCCTCGGCAAATATGACAAAGCGATCGAGTTCCATCTGCAAGCTTTAACAATCTCACGGGAAATCAAAGACCGTCTCGGTGAGAGGCAAGATTTGGGAAATCTGGGAATCTCTTACTATTCCCTCGGCAAATATGATAAAGCGATCAAGTTCCAACTGCAAAGCTTGGCGATCGCGCGGGAAATCAAAGACCGTCTCGGTGAGGGAGCGGCGCTGGGAAATTTGGGAATCGCTTACCGAAACCTCGGCAAATATGACAAGGCGATCGAGTTCCAACTACAAAGCTTAGAAATTGATCGGGAAATCAAAGACCGTAATGGAGAGAGGATTTCGCTGAATAATCTGGGCTTCGCTTTTAAAAACATCAAACAACCCGAACTTGCAATCCTCTTTTACAAACAATCCGTTAACGTCATCGAATCCATTCGCCAAGATATCCGCAAACTTGATAAAGACATTCAAAAATCTTATCTAATCAGCGTTGAAAATACCTATCGCAGCCTCGCCAATCTCCTACTCAAACAAGACCGCATCCTCGAAGCCCAACAAGTCCTTGACCTCCTCAAAGTCCAAGAACTCAGCGACTACCTCAAAACTGTGCGCGGCAACAACCAAACTTCCCAAGGAGTTGATCTGCAACGTCCCGAACAAAATATTATTGCCCTCGCCAGCGAACTCAACCAACTCCAACAAAAAGACCGTGAAGGCAAACTAAACCAAACAGAAGAACAACGCCTTGCCCAACTTGTCCGAGCCGAACGCGACCAAAACAAACAATTTAATTCCTTCCTCGATAGCCCCGAAATCAAAAAGCTCATCACCGAACTACGCCGCGTTGAAGACAATCAAAACGTTGACGTAGCTAAATATCGCAAATTACAAAAAGATCTTCTTTCGCAATTTCCTAAAGCCGTTCTTCTCTATCCCCTCATTCTCGAAGATCGCCTAGAACTAATTTTCCTCAACACCAATACCCCACCCCTGCGCCGCACCGTCAAAATCAAACGCGAAGCCCTTAATGAAGCAATAATTACCTTATTGAGCGAACTAAGAGACAAAAACCTATCACCCGAAGTCAAGGAAAAATCACAGAAGCTTTATAACATTCTGATCAAGCCCTTTGAAGCTGAACTTGCCCAACTTAACATCGACACGATCATCTATGCACCCGATGGACAACTGCGCTATATTCCCCTTGCCAGTCTCCATGATGGTAAGCAGTGGCTAGTCGAGAAATATCGTATTAACAACATCACCGCCGAATCCTTGACCGCCTTTAACAGCAAACCCATCACCAATCCGCGTATCTTTGCAGGTGCATTTGGAGGCAAAGGTGGCGAAATTCGTGCAGGTTTTAGCGGATTACCCGCAACTATCAACGAAGTCCAAAAAATTGCTAGCCAATTTCCTAATACCACCAAACTCATTGAAAAGGAATTTACCAAGAGCATTACTGAAGACAGAGCAAACTCCTATACGATTTTGCATTTAGCTACCCACGGAAAGCTAGCAGTCGGTACACCCGAAGATTCTTTTATTCTGTTTGGCAATGGCGAAAAAGTAACTATTAGTGAGCTTAAAAACTGGACTTTAAACAATGTCGATCTAGTCGTGCTAAGTGCCTGTCAAACTGGATTGAATAGCAAATTAGGTACAGGAGTTGAGATTTTAGGTTTGGGCTATCAGATGCAAGCCGCAGGAGCAAGGGTAGCGATCGCCTCACTGTGGGAAGTTAGTGACGATGGAACCCAAGCACTGATGGAAGCATTTTATGCCGAATTAAAAAAAGGCAATGTCACAGTTACAGAAGCATTGCGCCGCGCTCAAGTGACCATGATCAAGTCTGGTAAGTACAATCATCCCTTCTACTGGTCAGCATTCTTTGCGATCGGGAATGGGCTGTAATATCACATTGTTTCTTAACTATCGACAAAAAATGTGAGTACAGTCTCATCAACACCTTTCAACTTAAGAGGTTCACGCTTGCGAAGCTCCTCATCATTCAGATAATCAGCAACCGTCGCAGATACAAGAATACAATCAGGTTCCGCCGCCGATTGGATACGTGCAGCAATATTTACCGTGGGTCCGATCGCAGTGTAGTCCGATCGCTCCGCACTGCCAAACATCCCCACCACGGCTGTACCTTGATGAATACCACAGCGAAACCTCACTGTGGGAATGCCCTGAGCCGCCCATTGCTCATTTAGTTGAGCCAGCGATCGCTGCATATGTTTTGCTGTTTGGACAGCCCGACGGACTTGCTCATTGGGACTGCAATCCTCAGGCGCACCAAACAAAGCCATAATGCCATCCCCCATAAACTTATCAACCGTGCCACCATTGGCAAAAATTGCTTCTGTCATTGCACCTAGATATTGATTGAGCAACTCAGCAACACGTCGCGATCGCAAAGTATTCGCAAGGGAAGTAAAGCCGACAATATCTGTAAAGAGAACCGTAATCATCCTTGGCTCAGGACGCAAATCCAGACTGAGTTCACCAGTGGCGGCTTTGGAAACAAGACTTGGAGGAAGAAACCGCTTAAGAACTGATTCGGTGAGATAGAGATTGAGTTGAGCCACCCGCCGCTCATTGGTCTTAAGAGCGAGTAAGTTCCGAACTTCCGCTAACAATTCGCGATCGTTAAAAGGCTTGGCTAAATAGGCATCAGCCCCCATTTCTGTACCTTCGATACGAGTTTCTTCGTTAGCTTTGGCTGTGAGTAAAATCATCGGCGTACCTGCTAATTGCTGATCTTGACGAATCATCGCAATTAAGTCTAAACCAGAGACTTGCGGCATCATTAAATCCGTCACGATCAAATCGGGGCGGTGTTCTTGAGCTTCGGTATAGCCATGAGCGCCATTATGTGCCGAAATGACACTATAGCCTGCTTGATTGAGAACGCGCCGCAGATATCCACGCAAATCACGGTTATCATCAACGATTAAAATTTTACCTGTGGGAGTAGAGGCAATTTCTTCATGCTCATTCTCATGGATGAATACATCTTCTTCTAAACTGAGATCAGTTTCTAAATCGGCAAGCTCCACTGAAGCTCTAGATATCTGTAAATCCGCAGGTAGGTTGGTAACCTGATCGGGGGGCAAATGCTTTCTACCGATGGGAATGATAATGGCAAAGGTTGTACCATGACCATAGTCTGAGGTGACGGAAATATTACCACCATGCAGATTGACTAATTCTTTGACCAGAGCTAGCCCTAAACCACTGCCTTCATAGCTGCGATTAACGGAACCTTCAGCTTGACGAAAGCGATCAAATAGAAATGGAATTTGATCTTGACGAATGCCAATACCCGTATCATGGACACTAAGAATACAATGCTGACCATCTTGATCAGTACAGATACTGACTGTAACACTGCCATTACTAGGCGTGAATTTCATTGCATTGGAAAGTAAGTTATAGAGAACTTTATCGAACTTCTCTAAATCCAGATAGATTTCTGGACATTCGCGAAACTCACTAAACAAATGAATGTTTTTGCGATCGCAGTAGGGACGAAAAGCATCAATGGTTTGACTGGTAAATTCGACGAGATTGCAAGGGCGAAAACAAGCCTGCATCTTGCCTGCATCAAGTCGTTGAATATCAAGCAATTGGTTAACTAGACGCAGCAAACGGCGACAGTTGCGTAAAGCAATTACCGACTGTTCGAGGGGCAGTGGTTGAGATTTCTCGATTGCTGCTTCTAAGGGACCAATGGTAAGGGTGAGGGGAGTGCGGAATTCGTGGGAAAGATTTTGAAAGAATTCAGTTTTTTGATGATCGAGGGCAAGTAGCTGCTGGGCTTGTTGGCGAGTTTTTTGAAAGAGATGGGCTTGTTGGACGGCGATCGCGGCTTGGGCTGCCACTGCTTGCACTAGGGACACTTCTTCAGGTTGCCAATGACGAGGCAGTTTATTTTGACGCATGGAAATACTGCCAATAATCTTACCTTCTGACAGCAAGGGGACGATTAGAAGCGATCGGGCAATGGAGCGTAATGGCAAATCGACAATATTCCATTCTGGATTTTCGTGTAAATCAGAGATGGCAACAGGTTGTTTTGATTCAATTAAGGCTTGAAAGACGGGATTAGCTGAGATATTGGCAATTGATTGCGGTAAAGCAGTTTCATTAGGATTTACCATGTCATGGATTATCTCATCGGGATCGAGCAAATGTAGCCCCACGCAACGCAAATAATTATCTTCTTCCGTCCATAGAGACAAAGCACAACTTTCGGAGTTTAAGGCTTGACCTAGCTGCTGGGTAATTGATGCAAAAATCTTTTGAGGATCGAGACTTGATCGAATGGTACTGGTAATCGTATTGAGGAGAGATTCTCTTTTGGCAAGTTCTTGAATGCGATCATAGGCTCTGGCGCGGGAACTGACGATCGCGGCTTGATCGGCGGCTAATTCAATTAAGTCTAATTCATCGTTACTCCATAAATGTGGGTTGTCGCAATGATAGAGAGCTAACATTGCCAAGCATTCTTTTTGGACTTCAAGGGGAACAAATAGAACTGATTTAATATGCGCTTTGGCATAAATAGATTGATCGGTTTCGGAAATACGCTGATCGCTATTAATATCATTAATTGCCACAATCTGCGATCGCAAGGTGAGTACCTTCGCTAGTTGTGGTAGCTCGGCGATCGGTTGACTGGAGTAAGCAAAATAGTCTTCCGAAAGTACTCTGTTCTCAACTAGCCTTAAAATGCTACCTGAAACATCAAAATTACGTGCGATCGATTCAGCAATTGTGGCAATAATTTCGCGATAGGGGGCGGCACTATCGGCTGATGAGGCGATCGCATTCAGGAGTGATTGTTGGCGCAGAGTGCGACGTAAATCAGCAGTACGATTTCGCAAAACATTGTGCGTATCAATGGCTTGACGTACTACATTTTTAAGTTCTACTTCATCCCAAGGTTTGGTGACATATTTAAATACCTTGCAAGTATTGATTGCTTCAACTAAATCCTCAACATCGGTATAGCCTGTCAAAATAATCCGCATCGTATCTGGATATTTAACCGCCATTTGGCTCAAAAATTCAGTTCCACTCATGATCGGCATTCTTTGATCAGAGATAATTACCGCAACTTCTCCTTCGCGATCAAGTAATTCCAGTCCTTCTAAGCCACTATTCGCGCGTAAAACTTCATAATCTCGATAAAAAGTCCGAAATAGCAAATCCAAGTTATCGGGTTCATCATCGATAACTAGCAACTTAGGTTTGGGGGCGATTTGCGAACCCATGTAGCTACTTCTTCCTAAAATTTTGATGCCAAAATACTTTGAGTTGAGAAACTAGTGAGCTTTATTTTGCTGATGGCACGATAAAAACTCAAAAACCCTACTGGGCTTGTTTTTTATTTTGTGAATAACCATATACTCATTGGCAAACTCCTCTAAAAAAAGTATCGGTAAACACTAATGCAAATGAACTTGGAATTGGTAAACTTGGTTTGGTTTTGAATATACTTCCTTTTGCATCATAACCGATCCTCCTTACGTGTTTTTGCCTAGGATTTACCTAGGATTCGCCCATTATTTGCTCAGTTTTTGCCTAATATCTCTCTTTAAATCTTAAAGGTTGAAACTGATTACTAATGTTACGTGGAAGGCTGAGATTTGGGCTTGGAGACCAAGCCCCTACTTTTACAAAAATATGTAGGGATTTGGTCTCCAAATCCTCTTTTAAGATGATATAGAAACATTATGACGATCTTTGTTCTACGTAACATCAGTGATTAGCGACTCAAGTTTTGGCGTTGGATGAGAGCAGATTGAGCCTCCTCACGATCATCGAAATGGATTTTTTCCCGCCCGATAATTTGATAGTCTTCATGCCCTTTGCCTGCAATCAGAATCGTATCGCCTGCTTGAGCTTCATAAATAGCTGTTTGGATACATTTATGTCGATCTCCTTCGATGGTCATCGGTTTATCGCCAATATTCGCGTTCACACCAACCACGACATCATCAAGGATTCTTTGGGGATCTTCAGTACGGGGATTGTCGGAGGTTACATAAACGCGATCAGCGAGTCTGGCGGCGATCCCACCCATTAATGGTCGCTTAGTGCGATCGCGATCTCCACCACAACCAAACACGCAAATTAATTCACGCTGCGTAAAGGGACGCATTGCCTTGAGCAGATTTTCTAGGCTATCAGGAGTATGGGCATAGTCCACTACCACCGTGATATCTTGATCGTCGCTGACCTGTACTCTTTCTACACGCCCAGGGACGCTCTTAAATTCGGGTAGGCGGCTGACTAATTCTGGCAAACCCATGCCCATGTGCAGAGCTGTGGCGATCGCTGCCAAGATATTCTCGACATTAAAGCGCCCCACTAAAGGTGACTGAAAAGCGATCGCGCCCTGTGGGGTATGCAAGATTCCTGTCGCACCATTGGGCAAATAGGTCAGGTTCTCAGTATAAAAATCTGCTTGGGAATTGCTAATGCTATAGGTCCAGATCGGCTTATCTGTAGTCATTTGCGCCAAACGCTGCCCGAAGGGATCATCAAAATTAATAATGGCTCGACCTTGCAAATAGGTGTCACTGAATAGCAAAGCCTTTGCCTGAAAATAGTCTTCTAGATTTTTGTGATAGTCCAAGTGATCTTGGGTCAAGTTGGTAAATACGGCGACCTCAAAAGGGCAACCTAATACGCGCCGTTGGTCTAACGCATGGGAGCTAACCTCCATCAAGCCCATGTCACAACCTGCGGCGATTGCCTCGGCAAGTTGTGCCTGTAAGTCCACGGCAAATGGGGTGGTATGGTTTGCAGTCTTAGAGTAACCAGCCCAACGGGTATAGAGTGTGCCGAACAACGCTACTGCATATTGCGTTTGCAATAAAAATTCGATCAGGTGCGTAGTTGTCGTTTTGCCGTTTGTCCCTGTTACACCTATTAGTTTCAGCTTTTGAGCAGGATAGCCATAGAACGCAGTGGCAAGTTTACTACAAGCTACTACCACATCATCAACGGCGATCGCCTTAGCGCGATCTTGCTCAGATAAATTATCAAAAGCCTCACGGGAAATAATTGCGGCGATCGCTCCCTGTGCGATCGCCTGTGGCGCAAACTTGCCCCCATCTACTTGAGTTCCTGTCATGCCAATAAATAAGTCCCCATCTTGGCAAGCCCTTGAATCTGTAATTACACGCTTTATTTCTAGCCCATCTAGTTCAGGCTGAGAATTTTGATACCCTGCCAATGCTAGCAATTGTCCTAAACGCATAATTCTCAATCCTTTCTCACAAGCACAAAACATCTCAGAATTCTTACATAAAATCTTGATTTGTGACAACCCAAAACAGGAGGGTGGCAAGGCAACCGCATAAAAAAGTCAAAGGTTAAGGAGATGAATTAGATAAGCCAGATCCCAAGCCGCCTTATTACATTTCGCCCGCATACTGAACTTAGAAGACTTATCGCGACTTAAGAGATTAAGAGCAAAGTGACGCAGCATCGCCATATTTTTAGGAGAATTATCTTTGCGAATACGGGAAGCATCTTCGTGAAAATAGACATCTAAAACCCAATGCAAGGAATTTTCAATCGACCAATGAGTCCGAACAGCCTCAGTAATAACGGTTGCACTGGAGGGCAAGCTAGAAATGTAGTAGCGATTTTCAGTGGAGACTTTCCCATTGATTCTGCGTTCGCTCTGAACTAAGGCAATAGTTTGTAAACCAGCCCATAAAGGCAATTGAGTCAGGTAATCCAAGTTAGGACATTAAACCTTTGCCTTCCTGTCCCAGATTTGACAAACAAGCGTTCAAAACACCACAAAAAGCCTAAATAAGCACCTAGGACAAAATGTGCCGCATCGACAAAGAAAACGGCTCTTTGACCAGATTTAGCTTCTTCTAAGCGTGGTTCTAGTTTTTTTTTAGAAATTCCTCTTGTGCTGCTGCGTCTGCCTTAGCAGGTATTAGTCCTACTCGACGACAACTCATTCCCATCGATTTCAAAAAATGACGCACCTGTTCTCGACTACGGACAATTCCTGTCAACTCGGCAATTGTTGCTGCTGCATGAGCCAGAGTTTTGGGTGGATGTTCTCGAAAATATATCTCTAAACTTTCCTGATGCTGTTTGAGTTCACTCTGTGGGCGATTAAAGGTCAGTTCTTTGAGTTTGGTTATCCCACCTTCTTTATAATCTCGTAAATAACTCAACAATGTCGGTTCAGTGATTCTTAGTAGTTTCGTGATTTCCTTGTGCGCGTATTTCTGGCTTTTTAGGTATAGTGCTTCCATTTTTCGCTGTACTCGCGGATGCGGGTGATGGAATCTTTCGTGATGTAGGGCATCTATTTCTTCTTTGGTAAATGTTATTCGGATCATCTTGGAGAAAAGCTACTGTTTTTTCCATCTTTACCCTTTCAAAAAATAAAGTCTACACCCTGTCTAAGTATAGGAATGTGAGTTTTGATTTGTCCTATCTATCTCTTGCGTTGCTATAGTAAAAATTAGCAGTCCATTAGTTAATAATTTGCTGTAATTTTTAAAAGTGTGGCTATACTTTTGAACATTGGTATTAAACTACAACTAATTTGATTGCAAGATAAAATTTATGGCTTTGCAGATCCTCGCTAGCAATTCTAATTCTGATACTTTGTGTTTAAGTTTGGACGGACAACTTGATACATTGACTGCATCTGATTTAGAGAAATCTCTTCAGTCCAACCTAAATCAAGATATTCAGACAATAATTTTCGACCTCCAGAATTTGAGTTTTGTCTCCAGTGCAGGGTTAAGAGTCTTTGCCAAGGCAAGGAAAATAATGAAATCAAAGGAAGGTAAGGTATTTTTTACAAACCTTACACCTCAAGTGAGAAAAGTATTTGATATCGTTAAAGCTGTGCCGCTTTCTGAAGTATTTGCAAGTATTGAAGAACTAGATGCATACTTGACCGTAATGCAATCTAATGTAGAGAGCGATTAATTGCTTTAAAACAAAATGAGTTTGATATCGCCATTTGAGTCGTGCGAAGTACGACACAAATAGCGAAAAACTGAAGTTAAAGCACAATAAGGCATAGCCTTATTGTGCTTTAACATTAAGCCAGATGCTGAAATAATGCTTGGCGCATCATCTCAATAGGGACAGGTTGCTCCAACCAAAACTCCAATCCGATCGCTCCCTGATTGATCAGCATTTCCAACCCATCGATCGCCTTGAGTCCCCTAGCCGTCGCAATTTGTAAAAATTTTGTGGGGCGTGGCGTATAAATCAGATCATAGGCGATCGCATGATTTGGCAGTAAATTCATCTCCGCCTCAGAGATTGGTGTATTGGGATCACTTGCCATCCCGATAGGCGTGGCATTGATCACGATTCCTGCAACTTCTAGCAAATGCGGTATTGAAGTCCAAGGATGTACCCGCAGATTGTAATCGTGGAGTTGGCTAGTCATCGCCCCATGAAATTTTTTCATCTTCTTAGGATCTCTTCCTACGACATGAATGACAGGACAGCCCAACTCCAAACAAGCAGCCACTACCGCTTTAGCCGCCCCACCACTACCAAGGATCACCGCAGGGCTATTTCCCCAATCGCACTTAAGTTGTTTGAGTGGATGTAAAAAACCTGCCACATCCGTATTTGTGCCAATCCAGCGATCTCCGACTCGCTTCACCGTATTGACAGCGCCAACAGCCTTGGCGATCGGCAAGACTTCATCAAGTAGTGAAATTACTTCAACTTTATGGGGAATGGTCAGGTTAAAGCCTTGGACTGATTGAATAGCTTTTAGTCCCCCGATCGCCGTAGGTAAATCCTCTACAGGAATCGGGAATGGCACATACACATAGTCTAGCCCCATCGCAGCGATCGCGGCATTGTGCATCACAGGCGAAAGACTATGACTGACGGGAAAACCCATCACCCCTAAAATTTTGGTTGTTCCTAAGATGCTTCCGCTCATAGTTGCTTACCTTACACAATTAAAAAACTATGACACAAATGTTTCGTTTAAAAGCTAAGCAATATGGAGATCTTAAAAAAACTTACTTGAGAATGGGTCCTCTATCATTACAATCGCGAAACTATGACGCAAGCAATATAGAAATGTTTAACCTCGTTGCATGATACCAATGGCTATTGAACAGAATTCAATTTATTTAATGAGGATTGAATGTGCCATCAGACTATGAAGTCTTTTTGGCTTTTGCTTTGTCATGTTAACCCGCATTTTTTCTATAGAACCCATTTGGCATCTTAGCAAGACGCTTAAGCATAAGCCTAATAAAGCAAAGGTGAATTCTGGCATTAGCATTGACTAACGTTCTGTCAAAGTTTTTGACCAGACTTTTACAAAGCTCCATCCAAGCATTGGAACGTTCCACAATCCAACGCATAGGAATGACCACAAAACCAGATATACCCAAAGCCTTCTTTTCCTGTCTAGACATTTTCGGTGCAACCTTAAACCTAATCTTGGTCATGCTCTGCGGATAAATCTCTTCTAGAGCAGGGATGAGCTTGTCGGGTTGATAGCCATGATCAACCATGACAGTTATCTTGGGAATATTCACAATGTTTTGAGCAAACATTTCAATCAAAGCCTTGTCGTCGGACAGACTTGCCTTATTGCAAAGTGTAAAGAATGGCAAACCCAGAGAATCCACACCGAGATTTTTCTTGATGCCATTGGTGACTTTGTAGGAGCAGTAACCTTTGGAATCAATGCTTGCATTACAGGTGTTTTTGGTGGCTTGTGAATCGACGATGATTAAGGTTGTCCACTTAGGCTTTTTTTCGGCTTGCGCTCTCACTTGCTCGTGCAAGAGTGCTAAGTCATAATCGGCTCCTTGTTCCACGATTTGGCTAGTAGACAGTCAAGAACTGCACGTTCGATAAGTTCGTTTGGGGAGATTGATTCAATTTTTGATCTCGCTTCGATGGAGTCTTTTACATCTGGGGCTAAGGATAAGGTTATGACTTCTTGCATATAGATATCAAGATGATTTGTTTTATTTTAGCTTGGCATAGAAAAAGTTACCGCAAACAGGAGGTGCGGCGCGAAGCGCCGCACCTCCTGTTTGCGGTTTATCTAAAGAGTAGATGGCTATACTCAGCGATCGCCTCTGGATAAATAATATGCTCCTGAACTTGAATGCGTTTTTGCAGATCTTCTAAACTATCTTCTGGCAACACTGGAACCGCAGCTTGTTTGAGGATTTTGCCGCTATCAACTTCGAGACTGAGTAAATGCACGGTACATCCCGTAATCTTGACACCATAGTTAAAGGCTTGCTCGATCGCATGGATACCTTTAAAGCTAGGCAATAAACTGGGATGAATATTTAAAATGCGTTCTGGAAAAGCATCAATTAAAACTTGGGTGACGATTCGCATCCAGCCAGCCATAATCACCAAATCAACGTTGTGTTGCTGGAGAAGTTCAATAATGGCGCGATCAAGAGCTTGACGTGATTTGTAATCGCGATGATTGACTAAAATTGCAGGAATACCGAACTTTTCAGCGCGTTGTTTGGCAAAAGCATCAGGTTCGTTATAAATCACTAAGGCAATTTTGGCTAGCAATTTTCCCTGCTCAATGGCACGAGCGATCGCCTCAAAATTGCTCCCACTTCCCGAAGCGAGAACACCCAGAATCACAACAGAATTAGAACTAGATGAATTGTTGGGTAGAACTGGCGAACTCACGAATCTTCAAGACCTCTAAACAAAAAGCGCAGACACAAGTTTACTATATAAGTAGAAAGGCTTAATTATTTGTAGGATGCGTCGGTGCAACGTAACATCAGTTAAAGATAATGATGTTACGTTGAAGGAATTCTTGCGATGGCGTAAGTCTAGGGCTGGCATGGAGGCGCAGCCCCTACAAGATCTAAAATCTACAGGTAGGGGCAATCCCCCCGTGGTTGCCCTGTTATGCTAGCAGCAAGAGTTACATCATCTGAGTTCCACGTAACATCAGGTTTAATTCCAACAAGCTGTATAAAGACGATTTTATCGCTGATTTTGCCATGACTAGTTTATCGAAAATGTCCCTTTCTACTCAGGAAGAGTGCGATCGCCTTACCTATCCCCTCAGCATTGCGCCCATGATGGATCGCACCGATCGCCATTATCGTTACTTCATGCGCCAAATTACGAGACAGACTTTGCTATATACAGAAATGGTCACTAGTGCAGCAATTAAGCATGGTGATCAAGATTATTTATTAGGATTTTCGCCAGAAGAAAAGCCTCTCGCGTTGCAGGTTGGTGGTGACAATCCTCAAGATCTGGCTGAATGTGCGCGGATTGCCGCAGCGATGGGCTATGACGAAATTAATTTGAATGTGGGCTGTCCCAGCGATCGCGTCCAAAGTGGAAACTTTGGCGCATGTTTGATGAAAACGCCTGCTCTGGTTGCCAAATGTGTTGAAGCAATGATTGCGGCTACAACTATTCCTGTATCGGTCAAACATCGAATTGGGGTTGATGATTTAGATACTTACGAAGATATGCAAAACTTTGTCAGGATTCTAGCAGAGGCAGGTTGCCAGCGCTTCTCAGTTCATGCGCGTAAGGCTTGGCTCCAAGGTTTAAGTCCCAAAGACAATCGCGAAATTCCACCTCTGCGTTACGCCGATGTACATCGATTAAAGCAAGAATTCCCACATTTATTTATTGAAATTAATGGAGGATTTATCACCTTAGCGCAAGTCCATGAGCAGTTACAGAAAGTTGATGCGGTAATGATTGGACGTGCTGCTTATGACAATCCCTATCTATTTGCAGCTAGCGATCGCGAATTTTTTGGTGATGAAACTCCCATGCGTAGTCGAGTGGAAGTTGCTGAGGCGATGATTCCCTATATTGATCAATGGACAGCGAAAGGATTGAGGTTACATAAAATCACTCGTCACATGTTGCAATTGTTTCATGGTCAAGCAGGTAGCCGCCTCTGGAAGCGAATTATCACGGAGAAGTCCTGTATTGTTGGTGCTGGTTCTGAAGTAATTCGCGAAGCGATCGCTGCCGTTGATAGCTAACGTGAATTCGATATCGCCATTTGCGCCGCTATTTATCTCTTGGATTGGGTTGCATTGCTATGCGCTGGATATTTTGTATGAACAGGAAGCGTAACCAGAATTTCTGTAAACTCGTCTGGGTTGCTGACGATCTCTAACTTGCCCTGATGTTGCTTAACAATAATGTCATGGGTAAGTGAAAGCCCCAGTCCAGTACCAGACCCAGGCGGCTTAGTTGTGAAGAAGGGATCAAGGATTTTCGATTGAATCTGAGGGGAAATGCCACAGCCATTATCACGGATGCAAATTTTTACTGTTTCTCCTACTAGTTGAGTGGAAACTCGTAGCCTAGGGGTATATGTGCTGATTGAGGTATGATCCAAACGAAACTGAGCTTGCTTGGAACGCATCGCATCGCAGGCATTATCAATTAAATTGATAAAGGCTCGCATGAGAGTATTCGGAATTACGTCAACTAGATTTACTTCTGGATCGTAGTCGGTATGGCTATCGACATTGAAGTTGATATCTTGCGATTGTTTGGCACGACAAGCTAGCCTTATTGCCTCATTCAGCAAAGTATTAAAGGGGGTAGGCTGCATCGAATCAGGTTCGCTACGGGCATGTTCCATCATGCTACTAATGATCTCTGCGGCACGGAGGCTATGTCGATGGATCGTAGAGGCGTTTTCTTGCAAGTCGATGATGATCGTTTCGATAAAAGATGCAGTTTGCGATTCTTGGGATGAGAAAATTGGTTGCAGAGCCTCTAGCAACTCTTGAGTTAGTTCGATGGAGCCTTCCGCATAGTTTTTGACAAAGTTAAGGGGATTCCGTAGCTCATGGGCTATGCCTGCGGTTAGCGTTCCTAACGAAGCCAGCTTTTCTTGAGCAACTATGCATTCTTGAGCATTTTTTAGTTCATTGGTTCTTTCTTCTACACGCTGTTCGAGGGTTAGTGAGTATTCTTCAAGTTGATGGTTGGCTTGTTCTAGTTCGCTATTCAGTTGCGATAGTTCTTGTAACAGTCGATCTCGTTCTAGTTCTGCTTGCTTGCGATCGCTGATATCGGTATGTGTTCCCAACATCCGTAAAGGTCTTCCAGCCTCATCCCACTCCACAAATTTACCGATAGATAGAATCCACTTCCATTCATCATTTTTAGTACGTTGACGAAATTCTACTTTGTAAATACTAATCTCACCATTGACATAGGCTCGATAATTGGCTGCAACTCGTTCTAGATCATCGGGATGAAGTCGCTCGATCCACTTCGCATTGGTTTCGGCAAATTCCTCATCAGGGCTATAACCCAACATCGTGGCATATTCAGGGCTAACAATCGCAATTCCAGTCTGTGGGTTTAGGTCATAGAGTCCCTGATTTGCAGCAGTGAGGGCTAAACGCAATCGCTCTTCGCTGTCCTGTAGCAACAATTCGGCTTTTCGCCGCTCAGTCACATCTCGGTTAATGATTACCACCCCTGTAATCGTGCCATCAATTTCAAAATAGGGAAAATAGGTGGCATTGACAAAGCGATTACCTGCTTTCTCAAAATAGAACCATTCTCCATAATCAATCGTTTCACCAGCAAGACATCGATCAAACCTCGATTTAACAACTGTCTGAAATGTATACTCACCCATGACATCATGGATTGAGCGTCCAACTATCTCATCCCATGTCCGTTCGTTGTGTTCTAAATAGGTTTGATTAACCAAGCGATAGGTATAGTTACGGTCAACTAAAGCAATACCGTCTGGAGCAATCTCTACCATCCGTTGATACTGCCGTAAGACAATTTCAGCTTGCTTGCGATCAGTAATGTCACGGGCTACACCCACTATCCGTAAGCCAGTTTCATCTTCGTTCTCAACTACTTTGCCATTGACAGCAACCCAACGCATCTCCCCATCGTTACGATTAATTCGGTATTCGATGTTGTACGGGGACTGTGTGGTAAAACTATGGGAAAGAGCTTGAAATACTCGTTCTTGATCTTCAAGATAAACCAGTTTCAAAAAGGCTTCGCGATCGCCAGGAAATGTTCCAGGAGCGTAGCCGAAAATAGCTTCTGTTTTTGCTGACCAAATCCCTGTATCGAAATTTGACTCCCAAGTTCCCATCTCGGAAGACTCAAGGGCTAGCTGTAAACGCATTCTCTCTGACTGAAGCTGCCTCTCTGACCGTTTGCGATCGCTAATATCTTGAACGACACCAATAACATACTGCGGTTCTCCAAGAAAGTCTCGCGCCAGAGACACAGCTAAATTAGCCCAAACGATTTCACCATCTTTACGGATATAGCGCTTTTCTATCGTAAAGGTTTGCAACTCTCCTGAAAACAAAAGCCTAGCATTTTCATTGTCTTTTTCTAGATCATCAGGGTGGGTTATTGCCATAAAAGAGGTTAATAGTAGTTCTGCTTCTGAGTAACCCATAATGTCGCAATATTTTTGATTGACGCGCACAAATTTGCCATCGAGGCTGTTTTGGGCAATGCCAACAGCAGCTTGCTCAAAGGTAGCCCGAAACCTTTCGTTGATTTCTTGTAAAGCCATTTCAGCCTGTTTGCGATCGGTAATATCTTCAGAAATACAGATCAAATAATCAGGGTTACTATCCTCATCGAATATCGGAACCTTGACTGTATGCAAAATTCGTCGCCCCAACGTTAAACTATCAATTGGCTCTTCTGGAATATCTTCTGGTTTACCAAGTGCAAATGATAAACGATCTTTCTCATTAAAGAAATCAGATTGTTCCTTTGGGAAAAAGTCATAGACTGATTTACCAATTGCTTGCTCTTTGGTACAACCAAACATGTGTTCACAGGTACTATTCCACAGCACAAACTCGCCAAATCTTTCCTCTTTACCATTTTTGACAAATAGAGCTACTGGTAAATTTTCAATAATTGCTTCGAGAAAATTTCTTGCTTGGGATAATTCTTTTGTGCGTTCCTGTACCCGATGTTCTAGTTCTTCATTCAAATTTTGGAGGTCTTCCCATACCTGTATTCTTTCTATTTCAGCGATCGCTCGTGCCCCAAAAATATGTAGCAACATTTCTGCGCGGTTTAGGTTGGCTAAGGGTTGGCGATTTAACACACAAAGCACACCAATCTTTTTACCTGCTGAATTCTGTAAGGCAACACCAAGATAACTATCTACATCTACTCCCACTAAATTTTGATCATTGGGAAATGTTTGTTTCACGCTAGAACAGTAATATTTACCTTCGCTTAATGTTAGTTTGCATGGAGTATCAGCAATTTGGTATACAAAATTGGGCTGTAGTTGATGATCGGCATACCATGCAAGTGTCTCCAAACTATCTCCAACCTGTTGGGCAAGATAAACATGGGAAACATCAATGGCGATCGCAATTTGTCGGACTAGCTCAGGAAAGAACTCTTGACCAGTAACCGAGGCAGTACTATGCATTAATCCTTGGAAAGCTAGCTCTGCTTGCTGGCGATCGGTAATATCCATTGCAATTCCAGCCGTTCCAATTGACTCGTTAAAATCGTTGATAACTGGAGACTTGATCGTTTCGATCCATCGATATGTGCCATCCGCAGTAAGGAGATATTCCTCAACCTGTTTTTGTTTCCCTAAATTTATAACCTCACGATCGTCACGCATATAGGCCTCAGCTAGCTCGCGAGACCAGATATCTAGGTCAGTCAATCCAATTAATTGAGAGGATGTATAGCCACAGGCTTGAGCAAATGGCTCATTAACTGCCAAAAATCGACCGTCACGATCTTTTAGCCATGCAATATGAGGGATATTGTTCAGTAGCGATGATAACTGTTGTTCACGTTCTTTGGCTATTTCTTCACTTTTTTTGAGGGCTAGTTCAGCTTGTTTGCGATCGCTAATATCGCGTCCCACAATCAGTACATCATCTTCACCATAGGCAACCACACGACATTCTTCTGCTTGTAAAACACCATCAACCCAAAGCTCTTGTTCATAAATTTGTATTTCTCTAGTTTGGATCGCATCATGTACAGCTTTCATCCGTCTTGCTGCCAAATCAGGTGGCAAGGTGTCCTCTACCCTTGTCCCGATCAGATCTTGAGCAACACCAAGTAAGGAAAAAGTTGTGGGTACGATAAAATCAAGATACATGCCCTTGTGGTTAACTCGCATAATCAAGTCAGGCAAAGTATTGATCAGTGCGCGTTGTTGCGCTTCACTTTGACGTAAAGCAATTTCAGTAAAAATGCGATCGCTGATCACTTCTCCAAAAATAATAAGCCCACCAATGCTATCGGTATCGTCATACCAAGGACGCACTTCCCAACGCACCCATGCTTCCGTTCCATCGGCAAGAATATATTGCTCTTTTTCATTCCGTTCCACATTTCCCTGCAAACATCGTTGATGTACTTCACGCCAGTAATCAGGAGCATTAGGAAAAACGTCATAATGACATTTGCCAATGATTGATGGCTCTAGTTGATAATCTTGAATCCAACATTGACTAGCGATCAAATAGTTCATTTGGCGATCGAACATAGCTACACCCACAGGCGTATGCTCGAAAAACAGCCGTAGTTGCTTTTCGTTCTGCCGTAGTTGTTGGGTATGTTCTTGGATATGTTGCTCCAAACTACTATGCAGTCTTTCTAGTTCGCGCTTAGCTTGTTCTAGTTCTCGCTTTTGGGTGAGCAGTTGCCGATCTTGTTGATAGCGACGCAGGGCTTCGGTAACTGTGAATTGTAAATCGATCGCATTCCAAGGCTTCGGTAGGAACCGATAGAGATCCACCCGATCAATCAAATTACTAACATCTTCAGAGCTTGCTTGACTGGTGAGCATGATTTTTAAAATTTCGGGATGCCGACTTTGAAGTTCTATTAAAACTTGCTCACCACTTACGTCAGGCATTAGCTGATCCACAATCACGAGAGGTATTTCTATGCCATCAGCTAATAATTTTTCCACCAGTGTTACGCTTTCATGACCACTTTCAGCAATAGCGATCGCATAGTTAGGGAAACATCGCCTTAATTGAGTTCTCAGCTCAAGCAGAACACTGTACTCATCGTCAACACAAACAATCGTAGGGCTACTCATTAGTTATCTCCGAGGGGGCTGATTTGGTCGTTGAGAGCTAAAATTCGCAAATTTTTGAGCTTGCTGTTCTACTTGTTGTTCTAGGCTTCTGTAGATTTGAGCATGTTTGATCGATATAGCTGCTTGGTTGCAAAGGAAATTTAACACTTCAACATGATCATCGGTAAATGCGCCCACGATCAAATTATTTTCCAAATATAAAACCCCTAACACCTCTCCTTGATGAATTATAGGGCTACAAAAAATACTCTTAGGTTGTTGTTGCTCAATATAGCGATCGCCTGCAAATTGAGAACTTTCCCGCGCATCTCCTAGTACTAGAGGTTCAAAACTGTGCTTGACCCGATTTACCACAGTAGTTGCGACTTCTTCACTGAGTTCTAGAGGGATGGGATGGGCGAATATCTGTGGTGATTGTCCTGCTTTTGCCATAGCAACGATCTGTAATTCCTGTTCTGCTTGTAGTAATAAAATACATTTATCAGCACCAGCATTGACGATCATCGTATTTAAAATTGTTGTGAAGAGTTGGTCAAGTTGAATTTCTTCAGAAATTGATTGAGATGCTTTGATGAGAGCGGTAAGAGCGATCGCTTGGGAGTTGGTACTAGAGATATGGGTAGATGATGGAGCCGCAAGACTAGAGCAATTAGCTTGCTGAAGTAGAAAACTGAGCAGTTGTGGATATTGTGTCTCTAAATCAAGGACTTTGGCGGTCGCCCCCCAGCGCACATAGCCATAGTAAGCTTCAGTCATATAAACTTGAGCGATTTTATCTTTCCCTAAGTCAAGATAGAACTTAGCGGCAAGCTCATTAGCTAAGGCTTCCTCTTGGATATACTTGTGTTCCTTGGCTCCAGCAATGGCGCGATCGTATAAATCTGCTGATTGACTAGATTTGCCCAATACTCTGGAGTATTCAGCTTCCAATAGCCAAACCTTATGCTGATAATTCATGGGAGCCGATTTGGCAAGTTTGGTAAGACGTTTAAGATCTGCATTGATTTTAGTTAGATAGATTTTTTTCTGTTGCTTTGACAAGGAAGGATATTGAGCCAATCTGACCAGCGCAGCATAAAAATGGCATAGCGTTTTGACAAAGGTTCCCTCAATCAATTCCTGCATCACTTCAATGAGCGCCATCTGCTCCAATGCAACTGGATAGCGCTGAAATAAAAATGCAATTTGAAGTTTACGGAAGCAAGTATAAAGTCGCAGTTGCTTATCTCTTTCACTGATTGTCGTCTCATTAAAAAAGCGCCCCACTAGTTGACATGGATCGTCAGTGATGTTGGTGAGGTTGGCGATCGCTTGGCAGTTGACATCGATCAGAGCGGACATAGCTCTTTGCTTGAGTTTCTGCAAAGTCGGACGGGCAGCGATCGCATCTCTTTGCAAATCCGCCAAATTTTTGCCCGTTAAATAGTCTTGCAAATAGTAAACGGCAAGGCTGTAGGCGGCATACTCAATATCGCCAACCTCCAGACTGACTTGATAGGCTTCTAACAATAGCGGTAACGTGGTGCGTAAAGATTCCTTACGATAGGCAATGAAGCGATTCCAGAGGAAAAGCGTGGGTGCTAGCGCTGCCTTGGATGAAGTCTTGTGACATAGGGCGATCGCGGCTTTACCGATCGCATATCCCGCATCGACTCGATTAAGCTTCTCACAAAGCAAAAACGCATAGATTGTATATGCCATTGATGATTTGGGAATATTGCCATAACGCAAGTACAGAGAGATTCCTGTAAAGGTGATGAATGGCAAAATCTCAGGCATTTCCCTTTCTGAGGCAGCACCAATCGCATTGAATAGATGGCAAGCTGCTAATTTGTAGGGATTAGTCATCGTAGGTAGATCGAGTAAATCCTTGGGCTTTTTGCCGATCATGCGATAAAGGGTGGCAAAAAATCCTAAGATCGTTCGCAATTTCGATAGTTTTTTAGGAAGATTTACCCCGAAGATCGGCAAAATTTTGCGAGTATAGTCAACTGCGGCTCTTGTCTGGTTTTGCGCTACTAGGGCAAGAATCTGAATTTCATGGAACTTGACGCGATCTAAATGATTTTTAGTGTTTTGGAAACTGACTTGCATCAGTGAGTTCATCTGGCTATATGCACCTAAAATATAGGCGACTTCCACCGCAAGTTGATGCAGAGATAAGCTCAAATCATAATGAGTGTGCCAAGATTGACTCGATAAGAGCTTTAACCCTGTATTTAGATAATCCATTGCCGCCTCGTAGGCGGCTGAATTTTTGGCTTTTTCGCCAGCTTGCCTATTTAACTGTGCTAGTTCTTCTCTCTCTCTTTGTCCATGAACATGAGATATACCCATATTGAGATGATTGACAATCTGGAAGAGGTGTAACTCACGTTCATCCTTAGATATGCGTTCCCAAATTCTCCGCCCGACGTTTAAATGGACGATTTCTTTTTTAGATTCGGGAATTAGCGAATAAGCAGCCTGCTGTACTCGATCATGGAGAAATCGGTAAATTGGAATGGATGATAATTCGTCCCGATGATCAAAATCTAATTTGTGTTGAAAAAATTTATAAATTTGATTAAGTGGAATAATTAAGCCATTTTCTAGAGCTTGCCACAGGGCTGTCGCCGTTTCTGTTGGCGATCGCTCAGAAATAATCGCTAATGTCTGTAAATCAAACTCTGCTCCAATACAGGCTGCTAATTTCAGCACTTCTTGGGTAGTAGGAGGGAGTTTCTGCAACTGGTGCGCCATGAAATCGACGACATTTTCCGTTAAGCTCTGTAGTCTAATTTGGCTAATATCACATTGCCAGCCTTGACTTGCTTCTTCACTAGAGATGAACTGGATCATTCGATCTTGATGCAAAGCCTTTAAAAATTGGGTCGTAAAGAAAGGATTACCTTGAGCCTTTTGATAGACCAATTCAGTAAGAGGCTGAGCCAGAAGGCGATCGCAACTTAGGGTGTCCGAGATGAGTTGATTAATATCTTCCTGAATTAATGGTTGTAAAATAATTGTCTTGACAGTCACCTCCGTCTTGATAATCTCATTCACTGTCAACATCAATGGATGCACTGATGATATTTCGTTATCGCGATAGGCTCCCAAGATCAATAGGTAGCCTGTCTCCTGCATCAAGAGTTTTAATAACTGTAGAGAAGCAGAATCAGCCCATTGCAAGTCATCAAGGAAGATAACTAAAGGATGTCTAGGATCTGTGAAGACTTGAATGAATTTCTGGAATAGTAGATTGAATCGATTTTGAGCAGCATTTCCCGTCAATTGAGGAACAATCGGTTGGTTGCCAATAATTCTCTCTAGTTCTGGAATCATCTCAATCACTACCTGTCCATTTTCACCCAGTGCTTCAAGGATTTTATTTTTCCATACCTGCAATTGAGTATCGCTTTCACTCAGTAGTTGACTAATCAAATCACGGAAAGCTTGTACAAATGCCGAAAAAGGAATATTACGATTTAATTGATCAAATTTACCTTTGATGAAGTAACCGCGTTTACGGACTATTGGCTTATGTACTTCGTTGATGACTGCGGTTTTGCCAACTCCAGAGAAACCAGCTACTAACATCAGTTGCGTACTACCTTGGGCAACTTGGTTAAACACATTTAGCAATATCTGAATTTCGAGGCTACGTCCATAGATCTTTTCGGGGATCAAAAAGCGATCGCTGAGATCTCTAGTAGCGATCGTAAATGGGGCAATGGTTCCAGTTTCATTAAGCTGTTGAAGAGAAATTTCGAGATCATGCTTCAAGCCCAAAGCACTCTGATAGCGCTCCTCTACATTTTTTGCCATGAGTTTCGCTACAATCTGTCCAATGACCAAGGGTATCTCTGGCTTGAGGTCACATATTAGGGGCGCAGGCACTGCTAGATGGAAATGGATCTGTTCCAAGGGATCATTCGATAGAAAAGGTAGCTGTCCTGTTAGCAATTCAAAAAAAGTGATCCCTAGGGCATAAAAGTCACTGCGGTAGTCAATCCCACAGTTCATCCTTCCAGTTTGCTCTGGAGACATATAAGCAAGGGTTCCTTCCAAAACATTGATGTTAATGGCTGTCTGAATCTCATGTGTTAGTCTTGTCGCTAACTCAAAATCGGTAATCTTTACCTGTTGACTCACAGGATTAATCAAAATATTGCTGGGGTTAATATCCTTATGGATCACCCGCTGTTGATATAGGTCATTGAGAATCGTGGCTAGTTGAATAGCAATCACCAAAAATTCCCTCAGATTGAGGGGCTGGGTCTTGGTGTAATCAGCAAGTGAGATATATCCTTCATCGGCGATGACAATTACAAACCCATTGCCATAGGTTTCTAGGCTGAGTGGCTGGACTATTCCTGCCAAATTGAGATCTCTGGAAATCGTGTACTGGTTACGCAGTTGCAATAGGTCATAAACTGAGGGGCGATCTCTTCTCAGCATTTTTAGGATTACTGTCAGTCCATCTACCAGCCTTGTTCCTCGATAAACAAGAGTTCTTGCACCCTCAAAAATTGGCTCAGTCAACTGATAACCATCAATTTGAGGAAAACGATCACTTGTGCTGGTAGTTATTTGACGCATAGATGTTTGCCTATTGTTTCCTATTGGACAAAGCTCCTTTGTATAAACCTCTTAAATCCTCTGAGCTATACGTAACTTCGCCGATCGCGCTCTAGGATTTGCTCTAGTTTCTTCATCAGTAGCGATGATGACTTTTTTTGTTAGTACTTGTAAGCGATCGTCCTCGCGAAAAGTATGTTTCACAATTCGATCTTCCAGACTATGAAAGGTGATTACAGCAATTTTACCGTTAGTCTTTAGCCAATTAGGAGCAATGGTTAGCCATTTTTCGAGACTTTCTAATTCCCGATTAACGGCAATTCGCAAAGCTTGAAAAGTTCTGGTGGCGGGATGAATTCTACCGTGACGATAACTGGAGGGAACGCAGGCAGAAATTGCATTAGCGAGTTCCAGTGTAGTTTTAAAGGGACGTTTCTCGACAATTTGACGAGCTATCCGCCGAGATAGTCTTTCTTCACCAAGTTTAAAAAAGATATCCGCAAGTTCTACTTCTTTATAGTGATTGATGATTTCGGCAGCAGTGAGAGTTTGACGATTATCCATTCGCATATCGAGATCGCCTGACTCGCGAAAACTAAATCCCCGCTCGGCAACATCAAACTGAGTCGAACTCACGCCCAAATCCGCCAGAATACCGTCAAATTTTAAATCTGATGATGGCTGATATTCACAAAAGTTACCGCGCCAAAAACTAACCCGATCTGCAAAATCTTTGAGGGTGTCACTTGCGGCAGCGATCGCCATTTCATCACGATCAATCCCTACTAAGCGCACATTCTCTGCTGCTTGCAAAATTAATGCGCTATGCCCACCACCGCCTACGGTGCAGTCAAGATATACACCACCTGCAACAATTTCTAAACCTGCGATCGTAGGTTCGGCAAGCACGGGAACATGATGAAACTGGGCAGTCATATTTTTTGAGGTTTGAATAGATAGCTTAAGTGGGGCTTGGTATCCCACTTAATTTTGAAAAATAAGCACCTTAATCGTTATCAATATGTATCTTGATAATCGCAATAAGGTAACCAAAGTCATTAATATAGTCTACTGTGCTGTTTATTTGCCGAATTTGTCACCATGAAACATACTCTCTCCGTTGTCGTCCAAGATGAGGCAGGCGTGCTGACCCGCATTGCTAGCTTGTTCGCCCGCCGAGGTTTTAATATCGAGAGCCTTGCGGTTGGGACTGCTGAGCAAGATGGATTTACGCGCATTACGATGGTTGTCTCAGGCGACGATCACACGATTGAGCAAATCACTAAGCAGTTGCATAAACTGATTAATGTGATCACAATTCTTGATTTTACCGATATTCCCTGTGTTGAGCGCGAGTTGATGCTCGTTAAGGTGAACGCCGCCCCGAATGTGCGATCGGAAATTATTGAAATATCCCAGATTTTCCGCGCCCGTATTGTTGATGTAGCTGATGATTTCCTAACGATCGAAGTGGTGGGCGACCCTGGAAAGATGGTGGCGATTTTGAAGATGTTAAACAAGTTTGGCATTCGCGAAATTGCCCGTACTGGTAAGGTTTCGTTGACCCGTGAGTCAGGTGTAAATACGGAATATCTCAAAATTTCTAAAAATAGTCTAGGCAGCGCGATCTCTAATTTCTGATTTTTTAGCGATCGCTATTTGTCACAGTCCTAAGATATTTCTCGTTAAGGATATGCGGCGCTTAGCGCCGCACTGCACTAATCAATTAAAACTAAAAAGTTGCACCCCGTAGGGGTGCAACTTTTTTTGGAGTAGTGATATAGATTAGCGATCGCCTGATGTAAGCGAGATCTTTAATCTATGCCTGATTTTAAAGCCTTGGTTATAACTCTAATGGCTATCAATCAACATCAGTCAGATCGTTTATTAGTGATGGTGGGATTAATGGTTGGTTTGGATCTCGATCTGCAATCTATTGGTGGGGTTTCTGAAGTTAACAAATTAAATAATGTTGATGTTTTAGTTGTATTGGTTTTGGATTGGTACGCACGCAGCTTATGAACGTCTTATTGGGAAGTAATAATAGGTGACCGCCTAACTAATCGTCCCTAATCGCACAACGCCACAAATCACTGCGAATATTAGCTAAACCAAAATAAAATGTTGTTTGGTAATCACCTGACTAATAGCCACCTCCTGCTCTTTAACCGCAGTCTCGTGTAGAGTCGCCAGAAAGTCGCGGAACTTCCAAATTTTTGAAATGGAATATTTTATTTGAAGTCAAGATGAAAAGGACGCTCATGTAGGGAAGTAGGTGGAAGGAGGAAACAGAAGACGACGCAGAAAGTCAAAATCAATCCAACGCAGATTGTATGACCACTCAAACATGGCTACATACAGATACAAATACTTCTTGTGAATACCGCGAAAGGGACGCAGGAAATTGCGTAAACCAACCCAAATGCCCTCCATAGTATTGCAATGAACCTCACAAAACCCATCTTGATCTTCATCGCGGGCATACTCGCGCTGAGAGTGACAAAATGACTTCCTGATAAGTCTGTCCCTGTAAAAATGTGAAACACTTTCCCACATTCCCGACACTTGTATTTGACGATTGGTGCGCGTTGGCGATCGTGTGGCGCTTGTCCTGCTGGTATTGCGTGTCCACTTGGACAATGCAATCCCTTCGGATGCAGGATCTTTAATAACCATTCATAGCACGCTTGTTCATCTAACAATTCGGTCAGGGGAAATTTGTTCATGGCATCTCTGGCGATTCTTGAAAATTACTTCCTCCTATTTTGCCATTTCACCTGCTTCCCCAGATGAGCGCAGATATTTGATCGCTTTCAGCCGTTTTCTTATATATTCCTGCTGATATTTGTAAAATGATTTTTCCCATTCTTCTGTGTCAAAGCTTATTGCTTTTAATTGCTCTGCCCTGTTCATCAATTATCCTCGCTTTTGTGTGTAATTCTACACTGGGAAGGGAATAGACGAAAAATTCTAATTTATTATATATTTAAACAATGGCAAAAGCAAAAAGTCGATATGTTTGTAATAATTGTGGTGAAGACTTCCCGCAGATGTATGGGAAGTGTCCTGCTTGCTCCAGTTGGGGAACATTGCAAGAGGAGCTAATACCTATCATCTCCACAAATACCAATGCGATCGCCACATTCTCGCATCTCGGTACAGCAAAATCTACAGGCAAAGCTAAACCTAGAGAATCCTTAACCCTCTCACAAATTACCGACAATGACCAAGCCCGATCGCCTTCTGGGTATGAAGAACTTGATCGCGTATTGGGTGGAGGCATTGTCGCAGGTTCCCTTGTGCTGATTGGGGGTGAACCGGGGATTGGCAAAAGTACGCTGTTATTGGGTATGGCGCAAAAACTGATGAGTCGCTATCCCACGCTCTATGTCTGTGCTGAGGAGTCAGCACAACAGGTAAAACTGCGATCGCAAAGGTTGGGAATCTTAGAAGAGAATTCTGACGATCTTTATTTATTATCGGAAACAGATTTAGAAACTGTGTTGAGAGAATTACAATCTCTTCGTCCCAAAGTTGCTGTAATCGATAGTATTCAAGCGCTGTACTTCTCTAACTTAAATGCTGCCCCTGGTTCTGTTTCCCAAGTACGAGAATGTACGGCTGCCCTAATGCGAGTGGCGAAGCGGGAGAATATCTCACTGTTTATCGTTGGGCATGTGACCAAGGAAGGCTCGATCGCGGGACCTAAAGTATTAGAACATATGGTCGATACAGTGCTCTATTTTGAAGGTGATCGCTTTGCTACTCACAGGTTATTGCGATCGGTCAAAAATCGCTTTGGGGCAACGCAGGAAATCGGCGTATTTGAGATGATTGATCGCGGTTTGCGTGAAGTTTCTAATCCTTCGGAATTATTTCTCGGCAATCGTGATGAATCTGTTCCCGGAACCGCTACGATTGTCGCCTGTGAAGGAACGCGCCCGATTGTGGTAGAGCTACAAGCCCTAGTTAGTCCCACTAGTTATTCCTCACCACGACGCACTACCACAGGTATTGAGACCAATCGCTTTCTGCAAATTCTTGCCGTTCTCGAAAAGAGGATTGGCATTCCTTTATCAAAACTAGATGCTTATGTGGCGGCGGCAGGAGGATTGAATGTGGCGGAACCTGCGGTGGATTTAGGAGTAGCGATCGCAGTGGCAGCAAGTTTTCGCGATCGCACGGTCGATTCGCGCACAGTGATGATTGGGGAAGTGGGACTTGGTGGTCAGGTCCGACCTATTTCTCAATTAGATTTACGCCTAAAGGAAGCTGCAAAGTTAGGATTTAAACGCGCAATTATTCCTAGTATGCAAGTGATGCAAAATTATGGAATGGAAATAATTCCTGTGAGTAAAGTTCTGGATGCGATCGTGGCAGCTTTACCCCGTACAAAGTTTGAGATTGCTAAGCCTAGCGATGAATAAACGATTGCTTGATTTGTTCGTCAACTTTTACTCTTCCACATTGATCGCTCCATGAAACATATTCATGCCGCATGAGAATTGATAACTTCCCACAGTTTGTGGCGTAAACTCGATGGGCGTAGTTGCATTTAGAGCCAAATCTTGAGCGATGTGGAAATCAGGAAATAGAACCTTTTCCAAACAGCTACTAGGATCGCGACGCAAGAACTTTAAGCGCACAGGTAGTCCACGTTTCACAGTCACTAGCGAAGGACTATAACCACCATCTACAGTAATGCTAACTTCCTGTATACCATCACTCGTTTCTGCTTGTTGAGATTTTGGCTTACTGAAAAGAAACCACCATAGCTGAGTGCTGATTAGGGCTAGTCCACCTACGGTTAAACCGATTTTAAGTGCGAGAGGTTGTTCAATTCGCTGGAATTGGGGCGATCGCATAGCATGTTCGTCAGTCATTTCCGTCATTTCTGTCGCCGATACACTGGAGGCGATCACCCCCAGAAAAGTGAGGCTGAGCATGAGATTGATTAATTTAAGTTTTAGCATAGTTGTATTTTCTAGTTAGTAAAATTTGGTCGAAATCCGCGTAGACGTAAAGCATTGGTGACCACAGAAACAGAACTAAATGCCATCGCTCCACCTGCAATAATTGGATTGAGTAGCCAGCCAAAGAATGGGAAGAGAACGCCTGCGGCGATGGGAATGCCTGCGACGTTATAGATAAAGGCAAAGAAAAGATTTTGTTGGATATTGCGAATCGTGGCGCGACTGAGTTGGATGGCAGTGACAATCCCTTGAAGATCGCCTGATATCAAGGTAATATCACTAGCTGCGATCGCTACATCAGTACCCGTCCCGATCGCAATACCGACATTCGATTGTGCGAGTGCAGGAGCATCATTGATACCATCACCGACCATAGCAACGATCTTGCCTTCGGCTTGCAACTCCTTAATTTTTGCTGCCTTTTGATTGGGACGCACTTGAGCAAAGACTCTCTTAATGCCAACTTCACGGGCGATCGCCTCAGCCGTTGGCAAATTATCACCTGTGAGCATCACAACTTCGATTTTCATCCGTTGCAAAGCATCAACCGCCGCATGGGAAGAAGCCTTGACTTGATCGGCAATCCCAATTAGACCTTGAGCTACACGATCAACTGCAATCAACACCACTGTTTTACCACCCATTTCCCAAGCATCTTGATATTGATGCAATGCACTCGTATCAATATTTAGCTCATCCATCCAACGTCTTGTTCCGACTTGGACAAGCACATTACCAACTTTGCCTTGGACTCCGCTACCAGAAATCGCTTCAAAATCAATCACATTAGGGAGATCCAGACCTTGCTGTTTGGCATATTCCACAACAGCTTCAGCTAAAGGATGTTCCGAATTACGCTCGATCGCGGCTACTAGTTGTAATAATTCTTTTTCTCCCCTCTCCTCTTTGGGAGAGGGGCTGGGGGTGAGGGCAAAAAAGTTCGTTACAGTGGGCTTACCTTCGGTAACGGTTCCTGTTTTATCCAAGACAATCGTTTGAATTTTATGGGCTAGTTCCAAACTACCCGCATCTTTAATCAAAATGCCATTCTCTGCACCTTTACCAGTACCGACCATAATCGAAGTGGGAGCGGCTAACCCCAAGGCACAAGGACAGGCAATAATTAGCACCCCAACGGCGGAAATAGTCGCCAGTGTCAAGTTGCCCATAACGTTGAACCAGATCAGAAATGTCGCGATCGCAATGGAAATAACCACAGGCACAAACCAACCTGTTACTTGATCCGCCAATCTCTGAATCGGTGCTTTCGAGCCTTGAGCCTGCTGCACAAGTTGGACAATTTGTGCTAGCACTGTATCTTTGCCCACATGACTCGCTCTAATCTGTAAGCTTCCAGTTCTATTCATGGTCGCCCCAATTACGCGATCGCCACTTTTCTTCTCAATGGGGATACTTTCGCCTGTAATCATGGATTCATCAACAGTAGAGTTACCCGCGATCGCTTCGCCATCGACAGGGATTTTCTCCCCCGGACGCACAAGTACAACATCACCAATCAGCACATCTTCAATGAGAATATCCAATTCTTGACCATCACGGATAACTCGCGCCGTTTTTGGTTGCAATCCCATTAACTTCCGAATTGCGTCGGAGGTTTCTCCCTTGGCGCGATTCTCAAACAGTTTACCCAGTAAAATCAGCGTAATTACTACCACTGAAACCTCGTAGTAAACCTCAGGCTGTAGACCTTGAGCAATGAAGAAACTAGGGTTTAAGGTGACGGTGAGGGAATAGCAGAACGCGGCAAGAGTACCTAAGGCAATCAATGTATCCATCGTGGCGGTGTGATTCTTAAAGGCTTTCCAAGCACCGATATAGAAAGAACTCCCGCACCATATTTGTATAGGTAATGCTAGACAAAGCTGAAACAAAGAGTTATGTAGCCAATCAGGGATAAAGGGAAGATTCAACCCTGTCATCATTGGTAGCGAACCGATCACTAAAACTGTGCCAATCACACTACCTAATCCGACTTTGTGAGTTAAGTTCCGTAATTCAGTTAACCGTGCTTTTTTATCTGCATCCTCTGCATTTGCCGATAAATCTGGTACAAATGCTTCATAACCAAGATTTGCGATCGCCTTTTGAATTATCTCAGGACTAGTTTTTTGAGGATTGTAATCGATCGCTATTTGCTCGATCGCAAAGTTGACATTACTGCTAGCCACCCCAGCTAGCGATCGGGTCATTGATTCAATGCTACTGGCACAAGAGGCACAGTGCATTCCTAGGAGCTTCATGGTAATCTTTTCCATTGTTTTTTCTTTCCTTATTGATTTACCGTTACAGGTAGTGGCTATTCATGAATAGCCACTACCTCTGAATTGCGATAGATTCTGATTTCTGTAAAATCGGACAAATCTCTTTTGTGGTTGTCTTGGCTGGGGGAGTCCAATCTTCCAGCAATTCGTTAATCTCACCACGCAAAGTCATCAATTCGGCAATGCGCCGATCAATCTCTAGAATCTGCTGCTCTAGTTGTTGCTTGATTTCAGCACAAGGAGCTAAACCGCGATCGTGAACCCCCAAAATCTCCGCAATCTCTTGGAGGCTCAAGCCCAGTTTCTGTAACCTTTTGATGAAAGTAATTCTCTTGATCGTATCAGGAGTAAACAACCGAAATTTTCCCTCAGTACGTCCTGAAGACTTTAATAAACCAAGTTCTTCATAATAGCGAATCGTTTTAATCGGAACTTGACTCTGGGCTGCAACTTGACCAATTTGCAGTAATACTCGATCTTGATCCTGAGATAATGTCGCCACCATCGCTAGCTCCTCGCCTTCTATAAAACTCAAGCAATTTAGATGTAAATTAACTTAAATTACTTATACACTCTCTAGCCAACTGGAGAGTCAAGCCCTATGAGCTATATTTTTTCAGGAGTTGATGAAATGAGCGTGAAATGCTGTCTGGCAGGCATTTTGCTCGCGTTAAGTTTCCACACCATGAAGGGGCAGTCCAAATGGCAGATCTAGCCCTCAAACTATCTAAACGTCCTGAGATTAGAAAGCTTGCCGAGTCAATTAAGAACGATCAAACCCGTGAAATCGCGCAAATGAAGTCTTGGTATAAGCAATGGTATGTTACGGAAGTTCCAACTACCATGAATCACCACGGCATGATAGGAATGAAAACACCAACGGTAACGAAAAGACCGATGGGAATGCAGAATATGATGGCAGTTGATTCTGAAAACCCTCGCAACTGCTCCTGATTTTGACAAAGCATTTATTACTGAGATGATTCCCCATCACAAAATGGCGTTGATGATGTCTAGTAAGTAGATGAGCATATTAAAACCTAAAACCAGAGATTGTTCCGCCCGCTACGTGGGCGGAACAATCTCTGGTTTTGGGTTTTAATTATGTTGAGCTGCTTACTTATTGCAGAATTAAAACTCCTCAACTTCCAAAAGCTAAAGGAACATTTTGTGTCCCTTTGTTGTTTTGATTTTTTTAGCGATCGCATTTGACATAAATCTCGATTTGCGCGATTATAGACAAGCTAATAAATTAATTAGCAATTTAATTAGTGATTTTTTGGGGCTATAGCGCAGTTGGTAGCGCATCTCAATGGCATTGAGAGGGCCAGCGGTTCGAATCCGCTTAGCTCCATACTAAAATAGGGAAAGTGCAATGCGCTTTCCCTATTTTCTTGGGACAAGAAATTATGTATCAATTCATGTCTAGTGCTGTAGTGGCGATCGCCTTTTTGTTTGCAGCTAGTCCATCTCAGCCAGTCAAAGCCCAAACTCCACCGATCCGTGCTTACCAGACCAAAGCGACGGCGATCGCCAGAGATGCTCAAATCCTAGACCAACAACAAAAGGCGCATCCGAGTAGATTCGACCTCAACAAATATCCGATTACGGACAGCAATGCTACCCATTGGCAAGAGTCTCTATGGGCGATTGGGGTTTTAGCGCTAGACAAAAGCTATGCCGTGCAAGCTCTCGAAAATGTTTTACAAATGACCACAGCCGCAAATCTCAGTGATCCCCAAAAGGGGATCATTGATATGGCGATGCAGGTGGGTTTAGAACTATATACACTTAAGCCTGATGTTTATAGCAAGCTGCAACCACATTTTTTACGCACAATTAATTCTAGTGACGATTCGCAATGGGTCGCGCTATCTTTAGCGGCACTCTCTAAATCTGCCAATGCTGACCCGAATCAACTCGCAAAACTCAAACTAAAGGTACAGCAACGCTTTCCTAAATGGCAGCAAGAACTCCATCTACGCGCTACATTGCAAAACCTGCCTAGCGATCGCCCAATCACAGAAAAAACAGCCGCCATTCCCAATCTTACGGATTTACTAAAATGGCAAGTTGCGCCTCAGCAAGCCCATGTATATGTTCTCTGCCGTCCTAATCGCGATGTTTTATGTCTAATGCTCATCAAGGATCGCAATGGTAAATTTTTAAAACAGGGTCAGCAACTTTGGTCAGTGCCATTGTTACTTCAGTCAGTCCGCAATCTGGACTGGTATTTTACAAATGGGCGCACACCTCAAGGGCTATATCGAATGGAAGGAATTTCACGACAACCTGACGATGAGTTCTTTCATGCCTATGGACAATTTTCGCTAGTGAATTTATTTGTGCCTTTTGAGGATGGCGTAAATGCTTTTTTACCAAATCAAAAAGGTAAATTCACAGGTAACTTACAAGCCTATCAAGCTCTTTTACCCCCAACATGGCGAGATTATGCGCCAATTCAGCAAACCTTTTGGGCGGGGAATGTAGGGCGATCGCTATTTCGGATACATGGTAGTGGTGCAGCGATCGACTTTTTCCGAAATAAAGATAAAGTGGTTAATCCCAAAAACTTTGACTGGAATGCCACCTTGGGATGTCTCTCGGCGATCGAAATTTACGACGATCGCGGCAGTTTGATCAAAGCTGACATGCCCAAAATTCTTGATGCTTTAAATACGGTTGGCAAAGGTAAAGTTGAGGGATTTCTCTTCGTTGTGGATGTTCCTAATCCATCTAATGAGCCAATCACTGTTTCTGAAGTTGCTAAATACCTCAACTAGAATTTCCCCCTAAACTTTAGACATCTGCAAAAAATTAATCTTGTCCACAACTAGACCAAGAGAGTCAATTTTTATTTATGACATCGAAGAGTTAGTGGATTTTTCTAGCTTTTGCCATAGTTCTGCAATTTGCAAGTAAGCTTCTCGGGGCGAGATGTCACCGCTAGTTTGCAGATTATAAATAATGCTGACCCGCAAAGAGAACTCTTTTAAAATTTCATTAAACATCAAGTTTTCAGTCTTAGATCCCTCGTCATATTGAGCCCGTGGAAACATATGAGTAGCGTTTAACATGTTTTTTGCTGATAGTTATACAAAGGCAATACTGTTTTGATCTTTCCCCTCACAATCTGATTTTTTCTTGCTCGCATGAATCAACCAATTTGAATGCCATCATTACACTAATACTGCCTACGAACTTTAGATAGACCGTAAAGTTACTTGTTAGTTACACAAAAGTTACAATCTCCAAAACATCATGATACCCTCACGAAATATAGCTGTCGCCATTCTTGTTAGGACATAAAACCCAAATAGTGTGAGGCGGCGCTTTGCGCCGCCTCACACTATTTGGGTTTTGATTTGTGGCTATAGCTATATAGCAAAAAAAGAGTTAGCTAGTACAAACCAACCAAAGCCCAAGAATCGAGTGGCGGCGCTTCACGCCGCCACTCGATTCTTGGGCTTTATGTCCTAAGCAAAACTTACATTGCTATATAGTAATTCGTCATTAATTGACGCTACCTGCACGGAAAACGCGACCAATTACTTCTTCGATCGCAGGTTCATTTACCGACAAATCCAGAATTTCTAATTCGGCCAGAATTTGGGAAACAGTCTTAGTCAAATTTTCGCGGGGCACTAAAAAGCAAACCGCTTGACCATCAATATTTAGGATTTGACCATATTTTTGTAAATCTTCGCGATCGCCTATCGGTTGGGATAACTCCACCCGCACTTCCCGATAGGGCGCAAAGTTATCATGCAAGCCGTCAAGGCTACCATCATAAATTAGCCCTCCCTCATGAATCAGTAACACACGTTTACATAGAGCCGTAATATCCGCCATATAGTGACTTGTTAACAAAATCGTTGCATTGTAGCGCTGATTATATTCCCGCAAAAATTCGCGTACACTTGCCTGAGCATTAACATCTAAGCCCAAGGTTGGCTCATCTAAAAATAAAACTTGGGGTTGGTGCAATAGCGCCGCTAGTAACTCAGCCTTCATCCGCTCGCCAAGGGAGAGCTTTCGCATGGGTTGAGTGAGTTTGCCTTCTAGCGATAGCATCTCCGTCAGTTCACCGAGGCGATGTTTAAACACTTTGTCAGGAATGTCATACACAGCCGCATTCATTTTTAAAGAATCTAGGGCGGGCAGATCCCAAATTAACTGCTGTTTCTGCCCCATGACTAAGGTAATTTTTTGCAAAAAATCGGTGTCTCTGCGAAAGGGGATATGTCCAGCAACTTGGATCTGTCCAGAAGAAGGGTGGATTAAGCCTGTCAACATTTTCAGTGTTGTGGTTTTGCCTGCGCCATTGGGTCCTAAAAATCCAACTATTTCACCTGAGGCGATCGCAAAGGATATATCTTTAACCGCCGCGATGGATCGATATTGACGATGCCAAAAATGCCTAATAGTGCCAATTAGCCCCGAATCTTTGACCGCTATGTTGTAAATTTTGCTCAAACCTTCAACTGTAACCATTGCCATAACGCTCTAACCAAGATGCATTCTGATATACTGTCAACAATATCGATGTCTTTTATTGATATTGGTTAATGATTTAGATAAAGTTATCTCAACAACTCTGTAAAGACGCAATCAAAAAACAGTTAATGTTGATTAGGCAATATTCTTAACCTTATCTTATTTTTAAGGTTTTAGAAATTTTATGATTGCATTAGCAATTGATCGTTCTAAACTGACTTAATTCTTAAAAGCATTGAGTTTTGATGACGATATACGCTAACGCACAACTGGAAAACAAGGAAAGCAGTCATGGTAAAAGTCCTCGTAGTGGACGATAGTCCGATGGTGTTGGAGATGGTCTCGGCACATTTAAAGCAACATGGTATGGAAGTTACGGAAGCAAACAACGGTGCTGAGGCAGTAGAAAAGCTCAAAGCTTTAACGCCCGATCTCGTTGTTACTGATGTGGTCATGCCTCAAATGAATGGTTATGAGTTATGCCGTTGGATCAAAAATAATGCCTCTACGAAGGATGTACCCGTAATTATGTGTACAACCAAAAGTGAGGAATTCGATAAGTACTGGGGCATGAAACAGGGAGCGGATGCTTATTTAACTAAGCCTTATCATCCACCTGAATTAATCAAAACTATTAAGCAGTTACTTAGTCAGATCAAATAATCAAATCAAAATAAAAAAGGGGTGCTAAGCACCCCTTTTTTATTGACGCTCTTTGAGGCGTTGCGATGCTTTTTGTTCGGGATCAATACCTTCAAAGGTCGGGGGAAGCCAGACCCGAACGATTAAGAGAACTGCCAAGGCAACTAAGAAGGCGCAGGTTGCCAATATCTGTTTCCATTCGACTTCTAGTAACCCTTTGACAATTACTTCCCGCAACACCGAAACAATTGTTACTTCGACAGAAACCCCTATTGATACTCGTTGTTCTTGGAGATAAATAATTAATAGGCGAAATAATTCCACTAAAATGAGGATAAATAAAATATCGGCAGTGACTTCATGAAAGCGTAAAGTCGTAACTAATGATAGGAAAGTCTGCTTAAGTTGCAACACCATGACGCAGAATAGCCCAATACATAGAGAAATAGCGATCGTGTCTTGGACTAGCTCTAATGTTTGGACAATACGACAACGCAGAGTAGTTTTGTCTTGGGTTGGAGTGATTGGGTCGTCAATATGAGCGTCAATTAATCTATTTGACTGTTGCATGTCTAAAATTTCATCCATTAAGAAATATGGAATCAAATTAACATAGGCTGTATTTATAGCACAATCACAATCTCATTAGTTTTTGCAATGTCTAACATATTTTATTTAGGTTGTGCAGTTTGGGCTTTTAAGGGTTGGGTAGGTGATTTTTACCCAAAAGGAAGTCGTTCAACGGAATTTTTGCCACTTTATAGCGATCGCCTGATGACGGTGGAGGTAAACTCCACTTTTTATGTGATCCCCGATCGCCAAACCATCGAGCGTTGGGCTAAGGATACACCCGCAGAATTTCGCTTTTGCCCAAAGTTTCCGAAACATTTCACCCATAATGGTTTGCTGATGCCTTATATCGAGCAGGCTTTCCAGTTTTTAGATTTGATATCGGGTTTTGGCGATCGCTTAGGTGTGTCCTTTATCCAGTTACCGCCTAGCTATAGCCCTGCGAATTTTGCCGATCTCGAAAATTTTCTGAAAGCGTTGCCAACTCAGGATTATCAAATCGCTTTAGAAGTGCGTCATGCTGATTGGTTTAAGCCGAATCATAGTGATCGACTCAATCAGTTATTACAGAGTTTAGGGATCGGTCGGGTATTACTAGATTCACGCCCCATATATGATTTGCCCTTTGGTGATGACATTGATCCTGCTTTATCAGTCCCAGTCCAACAGGAGCGTCGCAAACCGAATTTGCCTTTGCAACCTGTAGTGACAGCCCCTTTTAGTATTGTGCGGTTTATCAGTCACCCTGAACGCGATCTGAATATTCGCTTTTGGCAAGAATGGGAAACGTATGTACGCGAATGGCTCGCACAGGGAACGCAAATATACTTCTTCATGCACTGCCCAATCGAAGAGCGATCGCCCCATAATGCAAGGTACTTTCAGGAAATGTTAGAAAAAGCAAATGTTCCAGTGCCAGTTTTACCTTGGGATCAGCTTATTCCGCCACCACAACAATTAACCCTCTTTTAAATTTCCTTTAATGTTAGTTCGACGAAAACGAAAAATGGTAAGAATCGCTAGCGATTCTTACCATTTTTCGCCATTTGCGGCGTGCAAAGCACGCCGCAAATGGCTATATCGAACTCACGTTTCCTTTACTCGACAATTTATAGCAATTCACGAAAGTATGGCAATACTTTCGTGAATTGAAAAGCAAACCCAGTAAGGGTTTTAAAAGCACAAAATGGCTATGCCATTTTGTGCTTTGGTGTAAAACTCTGAGCAGCAATTAGATTGGTCGCAGCAGTTGCATCAACTGCTGGAGAAAACAGAAAACCCTGTCCATAGTCGCAGGAAAGCGATCGCAAAACGTTAGTATGTGCTTCTTTGTCTATCCCCTCAGCAACTACCTTCAACTTCAACTGATTAGATAAGTTAATAATCATCGAAGTAATTTCGTAATAGCTCAACGTAGGAAAATTGACAAAGGGGCAAAAGCTGATAAATTAAAGAAATGAAAGAACTACCCAACCTAAAAGAACTAACAGACGAGGCAAAAGAAGCCTTGATAGTTAAGTTATGGGAAGAACTACAAAAACTACAGAAACAGTTAGAAAAGAAACCAAAGAAGACTTCAAAGAACTCAAGTTTGCCACCAGCCAAAGGATTTAAAGCGGAAATCAATAATCCAGAAGAAACAGAAGGCAAACGAGCAGGAAGTATAGGAAGAGATGGAGGAGGTCGTCAACTGAGTGAAAATCCAGACCAAACGCTCAAAGCAACTGTAAAAAGTTGTGCAGAATGTGGGAAAGAGATCGCTGAATCAATGCAGGTATTACTGGAACGATACGACAAGATCGATATACCACCAATCAAGCCCATCGTTACCAGAATCGAAAGGTATGGATGCAAGTGTGAGCATTGTGGACAGGAACAAATCGCAGCATTACCCGTAGGACTTGAAGTAGGAAGTCCCTTTGGAGAAAGAATAGCTGCCCTAGTGACAACGATGAGATACAGTCACGGTATAAGCTATGGAAGAATGCAGCAAATGCTGAGTGAAGTATTTGGCTTAGAGATATCAGAAGGAGGTATCGCCAATCTCTTAACAAGGGTGAAAGGACAACTAGAGTCGGAGGTGACAGGAATACTCCAAGCCCTAAAAACATCTCGTCTAGTATGCAGTGACGAAACCAGTGCAAGGGTAAACGGTAAAAATCAATGGGAATGGGTATTTCAGAACGAACAAGTATGTTTTCATATCATCCGACCGTCTAGAGGCGCAGATGTCATCGCCGAAGTGATGGCAGAGCATCAACCAGAGGTGTGGGTATCAGATTTGTTTAGCGCCCAAAAGACCAATCCAGCGACAGAATGGCAAGTTTGTCTTGCCCATCAACTCAGAGATTGTCAGTATGGAATTGATGCAGGAGACCAGATTTTCTCTGGCAGGATGAAAAAGCTGCTGCTACGAGCTTTGGTGCTGCGAAGGCGATGGTCGGATTTAGCTGACTCTACTCGTTATCAATATCGATGTCGATTGTATCGAGACCTCGACAATATTTTAGCTCTGTTACCTACTCAAGAAGATGGACTTAGATTACAGAAGCGATATCTAGAATTACGAGAAAACTTATTTCTGTTTTTGGATGACCACACCATCCCGCCAACTAATAACTCTAGCGAACAGGCTTTACGTTGGAGTGTCATTTTTAGAAAAGTTACGAATGGTTTTCGCTCCGATTGGGGGCGTGACTTATTTGCGGCTGTTCGTTCCATTGTCAATACTGGAAAAAGACAAGGCTTTTCTGCTTTTGAGTCCATTCTTATCGCTTTGAATCCTCTCAAATCATTGTTTTCTATAGGTTGAGCAATTACGTAATTTCTAAGCTATTTGAATCTGTGTCAATATCTTTAATAAAAGAACGATCAATCTTTAGGGCAGTGATGGGTAAGGATTGGAGATAAGAAAGAGAAGAATAACCTGTACCAAAATCATCAATTGAAAGTCCAATAGAGCGTTTCCGCAGTTGCTCTAAAACATTGATCGCAGTTTTGACATTTTCCATTAAAACACTCTCAGTAATCTCTAAATTCAAGCTTTCCCCATTCAAGCCTGCGGAGAGGAGACTGCGATCAATGTCTTCCAATAGCTCTGAATTAGTTAGTTGTAAACTGGATAAATTAACGCTAATACTTTCAGGGCAAATGTCAGGAAATTGATGTTTCCAGCGCCCCATTTGAGCGCAAGCTTCTGACAAAAGAAAACGCCCTAATGGAACAATCAAACCTGTTTCTTCTGCCAATGGAATAAACTCTAAGGGTGAAATCCATCTCTTATTTGGGGTTAGCCAGCGCGCCAAAGCTTCAAAGCCTTTAATCTTACCTGTTTGCAATGAGAAAATTGGCTGATAAAACACAAGGATTTGCTTAGATTCTATCGCTTCTTGCAAATTAACTTCAAGGTTTACTCGATGAATAGCCTTCAGTTGCATACTATCATCAAAGAAAATCGTACGCTCCCTACCATTTCTTGCATAGTCGAAGGCAGTGTCAGCC
This sequence comes from Pseudanabaena minima str. Chao 2107, assembly GCF_051131155.1. Classification (NCBI taxonomy): domain Bacteria; kingdom Bacillati; phylum Cyanobacteriota; class Cyanophyceae; order Pseudanabaenales; family Pseudanabaenaceae; genus Pseudanabaena; species Pseudanabaena minima. Next base: position 5,162,119 of record NZ_CP159508.1, on the reverse strand, counting down.
GCTCTCAAATAGTCTTCTGGTTGACTATCTTCTAAATCACTAGTGACTGCACCTATACGAGTTTTTGATGATACGGTAATCTCGTCAAGTTGAACAGGAAGATTGAAAAGCTGATGAAGTTGTTCAATGTAGTTTTCAATGACAGATAAATTTTTAACATCCTGTAGCAATATCGCAAATTCATTGCTTTCTAATCGAGCCACGACCTTAGATGAAATATCCCAGTCTCCCAATCGGTGAGCAATTTCAACTAAGAGGCGATCGCTAAGCGTATGACCAAACCCAGACTTAATGATGGGATAGCGTTCTACATCTAACTTTAATAAAGCGAAATCTATGCCTTTAGTTCGCTTTAATTCCATACTTTTAGCAATTTTTTGCAACAGTCCATAGCGATTGCTTAAGCCTGTCAGTTGATCATAGAAAACTAAGCTATGCAGTCGATCCAGAGTTGATTGTAGCTTTTGCTTTTGCGCTCTCAAATCATGCACAAATGCCAAAGTTTTGTTAATTGTAATTTCTAAATCTTCAAAATCAATGGGTTTCATCAGAAAGTCAAAGGCTCCCCGATTCATCGCTGTACGAATGTTCTTCATGTCGCCAAATGCAGAAATAACTACGGCTTTCAGCGGGCATTCAAACTCTGCCAAGTTTGTCAATAACGTTAATCCATCCATTTTTGGCATCTGAATATCGGTCAAGATCATGTCGATCGAATTGGATTCCCTTAGAATCTCTAATGCTTCCACCCCATTTTGAGCAAATTGAAAACTTAGCTCTCCATTCCGAATTCTTTTTCTAAATATTTGCTTAAACAGGCGTTGAATTTCAAACTCATCATCAACGACTAATACTAAATTTGTCCCTTCTTTCATAGTTGAGTTTTGGCGTAGGTATTCTTAATACCAATACATGAATTATTCTGATTTGGAATTAGGATCTTATTTTTTAAGTATATCTGTAAGGTATGGTAACAATTATTTCAGTAAATTGACTAGCAATTGGATTAATCATTAAAGTACCTTTATGTTGCTTAACGATTATATCGTGAGTAAGGAAAAGTCCTAGCCCAGTGCCCTCTCCAGGAGGTTTAGTTGTAAAGAAAGGGTCTAAGAGCTTGTTTTGGATCTCAGGGGCAATCCCACAGCCATTGTCACGAATCCTAATCTCGACGCGATCGCCGAGACTGCGCGTCGAAAGGCTGAGCGTAGGACGATATTTTTCTGCGCCTTTGGAGAGATCTAGAAGATTCTTTTGGTGACGCATGGCATCATAGGCATTATCAATGAGATTAATGAATGCTCTACTCATAGATCCCGTGACTAGATCAACTAATTCCAAGTCAGCGGTATAGTCGGTCTGAAACGTGATGTCAAAATTGCTATTTTGTATTTTTTTACTGTGATACGCCAACTTTAAGGATTGGTCGAGTAAATCATTAATTTGAGTTGGTCGCGGGCTTGCTTTTGCCTCATCAGTACGAGCATGTTGCATCATGTTGAAGATAATATTTTCAGCTCTTTGGCTATGATTACGAATCGTCATGGCATTTTCTTGGATATCGGCGATTAATGTCTCGACCAGATCTGAAGTCTCAAAATCGAAAGAAAGGCGCAAAGGTTCAATCGCTTCTAACAATTCTTGACTGAGTTCAATTGAACCTAGTGCGTAGTTTGTGACAAAGTTAAGAGGATTACGCAGCTCATGGGCTATACCCGCCGTGAGCGTGCCGAGAGAGGCAAGTTTTTCTTGGGCAATGATTCGCTCTTGGGCGTTTACAAGTTCAGCAGTTCGTTCTTCGACACGCAGTTCGAGGCTTTTATTGAGTTGAGATAGTTCTTGGAGAAGTTGATCGCGTTCTAGTTCTGTAGCTTTGCGATCGCTAATATCCTCAGAAATACAGATCAAATAATCAGGTTTCCCATGCTCATCGAATATAGGGACTTTAATTGTATGAAGAATTCTGCGCCCCAAAGTCAAACTGTCAATTGGTTCTTCAGGAATATCTTCAATTTTACCAAGTGCAAATGATGATCGGTCTTTCTCATTAAAGAAATCAGATTTTTCTTTTGGGAAAAAATTATAGACAGAGTTGCCAAGTGCTTGCTCTTTACTAGAACCGAACATGAGTTCGCAGGTATTATTCCATAGTAAAAATTCACCAAATCTTTCTTCTTTCCCATTTTTAACAAATAGAGCCACAGGTAAATTTTCAATAATTGCTTCGAGAAAATTACGTGCTTTTGATAGTTCCTTTGTTCGTTCCTGTACACGTTGCTCTAGCTCTGTATTCAATATTTGCAAATCCTCAAATACCTGCATTCTCTCTAATTCGGCAGATGCTCGCGCCCCAAAGATACGCAGTAATAGTTCGGCTCGTGTTGGATTAGCTAATGGTTGATGATTTAGCACACAAATCACCCCGATCTTTTCATCTGCCGAATTTTGTAATGCGACCCCTATATAATTATCTACACCCATTTTCACCAAATCCTCATCAAGAGGAAATAGCTGTTTTACTCCAGAAGAACAGTAGTAGATTCCTTCGCGAAAAGTCGCTCCGCAGGGAGTATAAGCAATTGGATAAGTAAGATTTGGCTGAATCTGATTGTCAGCATACCACGCTACAGTTTCTAGATTTTCGCCAACCAACTTAGTGATGAAGACATTGGAAACATCAAGGGCGATCGCAATATGCTTAACTAATTCTGGGAAAAATTCTTGTCCAGTAACTGAAGCAGTACCTTCCAATAAACTTTGGAGTGCTAATTCTGATTGCTTGCGATCGCTTATATCTCTGACTAAAAGCAAAACTTCATCCTCCGTATAGGGGACAATCCTCACCTCTTCGGTTTGCAGCTTTCCAGCCACCCATATCTCTTGCTCGTATATTTGAATATCCCCAGTTTCTAGAGCCGTGTTAATCATCTTCATTCTTTGTTCAGCTACATTAGGAAATAAATTCTTATCTTGACGATTCCCAACAAAGTCTTCAGCTTTCCCCAAAACATTAAAACTCTCTGTACTATGGAATTCAAGATAGGTTCCATCTTTATGAATTCGCATGATTAGATCGGGCAAAGCACGAATTATGGCGGCTTTATGGGATTCGCTTTCTCGCAACGCTTTTTCTGAGCGTTTGCGATCGCTAATATCACGACCCACGATCAGAACTTCATCCTCTCCACAAGCTACCACCCGACATTCTTCGATTTGTAAAATCCCCTCAACTAAAATTTCTTGCTCGTATATTTGTATTTCCTTGGTGGCTAAAGCATTATGAATCGCCTTCATCCGTCTTGTGGCTAAATCGGGAGGGAGGGAGTCATTTATATGAGTACCGATAAAGTCTCCAGTTTTGCCAATTATGTTGAAGGTACTGGTCGCGTAAAAATCAAGATAAAAACCTTCTCGACTAACCCGCATCACTAGATCGGGTAAAGCCTCGATCAAGGCTCTTTGTTTTTGTTCGCTTAGCCTCAATAATTCTTCGTTCTGTTTGCGATCACTAATATCTGATACTGTGCCGACAAAGCCCACGACATCACCATTGGCATTGCGTTCGGGAACGGCTTGCACAACCCCCCACCTGACTGCCCCATCATGATTGACATACCGATGCTCAAGGCAATAATCGACCTTATGCCCAAGATTTGACTGTTCGACAAAGTTTGCCCAAGCAGCATACATCCAAGCGCGATCATCGGGATGTAAATTTTTACCCCAGCCATCACCTAAATTTTCTTCAGTAGAAAGTCCAGTGATTTCGAGGGTTTTAGCATTGGCATAGGTACAATTTCCATTAGCATCGTTGCGAAAGATCCCCACAGGGCTTATTTCTGAAAGAATGCGATAGTGTTCTTCACTCAGTCGCAGTTGTTGCGTACGTTCTTGTACTTGCTTTTCTAGGTTGGCATTAAGTCTCTCTAGTTCTAATTTGGATTGTTCGAGGGCTAAATACTGCTCTTCGATGGTGCGATCTTTTTTATAACTTCGCAAAGCTTCAGATACAGTTAGCTGGAGATCATTCTCATTCCAAGGCTTGGACATAAACCGATAAAGGTTGCCACGATTGACGACATTGCCGACATCTTCGGCGCGGGCTTGCCCCGTCAGCATTACCTTAAGGATCTTAGGATAGCGATCATGAAGTTCGATCAAAAACTGATCACCTCTCATGTTGGGCATAATCTGATCGGCAATGACGAGGGGAAGTTCGTGACCACTATCGATCAGATCCTCAACAACTTCTAAGGCTTCTTCAGCACTCTCCGCAATTTCAACCATAAAATCAGGAAAGCACCGCATTAATTGAGTCCTAATGCTGAGGAGAACATTGCGTTCGTCATCAACACAAAGGATAGTTGGTTTGCTCATTGTGTTTATCTATCACCAAAGTCAAAATTGGCAAAATTTATTCTTGGCATATTCGCAAAAATATCTGTATTAACTGATCTTAACATTGCTTTCAAAACTTTTGGATTTAGGATGGAGCGCTCAGAATTGCAATTGATAGTGAGTCAATTCCTAAATGGTATGCCCACAGTAAAACAACTACCCTGACCAAGCTCACTACTCAAATCAACATAACCATTGTGGAGTTCGACGATTTGCTTTACTATTGCAAGCCCTATTCCTATGCCTTCGTAATTACGGTTAAGCCCACTGTCAATCTGTATAAACGGTTGAAATAGCCTGTTTTGATCGCTAGGTGCAATGCCAAGCCCAGTATCAGTAATTACAAAATAAATCCAAGAGTTAATATTCGATATTTCCTGATTATTAGCTATTTGTTCTAACGCATCTGATGTCTTATTCACGTTAGAAGAGGTTACAAGCTTACTCGGTGGCAGATCTATCTTTACATCCAAACTGACATTGCCACCAGTGGGGGTGAATTTAATTGCATTATTAAGTAAGTTGATTAATACTTGTCTCATCCGCAGCGGATCGGCTTCAAAGAATTCTATGTCTGGGGATATGTTTATCGTAATTTGAATTTTCTTTGCGAGAGCCTGTTCTTTCACAAAGTCTAGACTGGAATTACATAAATCTGCGATCGCTACCGATTCGATATCCAGTTTCACTAAATCTGTTGTAAGTTTTGAGAAATATAGAATGTCATTAATCAATTTCAGAAGATGTTTACCACTACTTTCAATGATGGAGATCGCCTCCTTTTGACGAGGGTTGATCTGACCATAAATTTCTTCAAGCAAACATTCTGACACGCCTAAAATCGAGTTGAATGGTGTCCGTAATTCATGACTCATCATGGCAAGAAACTCATCTTTTAATTTAGAAACGCTCTTGAGTTCCACATAAGCTCTCTCAAGATTTGCATTTAGCTCGATTAGTTCTAGATTAGTTTGCTCAAGGGCTAACTGATGTTTGGCAAGTTGTTTCTCTTGTTCAAATCTCCGCAAAGCCTCTACTACTGTTAACCTCAAATCTGTTTCGTTCCAAGGTTTAGATATAAAACGATAGAGATTTCCGCGATTGACGACATTGCCAATATCTTCAACATTGGCTTGTCCTGTTAGCATCACCTTTAGGATCTCAGGATGACGATTATGGAGTTCGATCAAAAACTCATCTCCTTTCATCTTCGGCATGATTTGGTCGGCAATTACTATAGCAGTCCTATATCATTTGTGGATTTTTTTTGTTTGTGGAAGGACACCCCGAAGGGGTGTCCTTCCACAAACCATTTAGGATTGCTATAGAGCAACATCCCCCCCGTTAGATAATATCTCCTCAATAACTTCTAGTGCTTCATCTCCACTTTCGGCAATTTCAATCTTGCAATCTAAGAAAAAATGCATTAACTGATTTCTCAGCATCAGCAGAATATTGCGTTCATCATCAACACAAATAATAGTCAGTTTATTCGTCATCAGTTTCTACGGTTAGAATGGATATTACTCGGAACTTAAAATCCGTTAGTTCTTTAATTTAGATTTACATTGGGCTTAATTCCAGATCGCTAGTTTGTATATTCAGATAAAGGAATAATAACCGAAAATGTGACCCCTCCGCATTGATTTCTAACATAAATACTACCACCATGTTTCTGCACGATTTGGTGCACAATATCTAAACCCAGTCCACTGCCTTCACCTCTCGGTTTAGTCGTAAAAAATGGCTCAAATAGTCGAGGCATGACTTCTTCGGGAATTGCAGCGCCCGAATTTGTAATTTCCACGACCACTTGTCCTGCTTGCGTGGCGATCGCTATTTCTAGAGTCCCCGTTTTACCGATCGCATAAATAGCATTGTCAATTAAATTAACCCACACCTGCGTAAGCGCATCTGGGTCACAGAGAAGATCAGGGACTGGCTCATATTTACGAATCACCTCTATTCCTTGCTTCAAGCAATTTTGATATAGCGTTAAGGCAATTTCGATGCCATCGCTAATTTGGATCAGGCTTTTCTCCCCAGCTTCACTGCTGCGATGGCTATAGGTTTTGAGTGCAAAAACAATCTTTGCGGCGCGATCAACTTCCTGTTGAATGCTAATGGCATTCTGACTTTGTTGCACTAGCTTATAAGCGACTTGCAAAATTTCATCGCAATCAGGAGCTTCAAAAAGGGGCTGATAGGATTCTAGAGAAGTTTCTATCCGCAGGAGGGTAAGTTGAATAGCGATCTCTTGGAACTCAACCAGCCCCAAAGCATCCAGTTCTGTTTGCAATCGTCGCCGTAGTTGTCGTTCTTCTTTGGTTGACAGAGACCGCTGTTGCTGAAGTGAAGTATTTACCAAAGCGATAAAAGCAGCTTGTTGTGTAGGATTTAGGCGCTGCATCAACACTGGCAATTGGGGCAGTAAAATATTCAAAGCAGTGATAATATTGCCTGTGGCACTACGAATCACTCCTAAAGGTGTGTTGACTTCATGGGCTACGCTAGCCGTGAGCTGTCCTAGCGCTGCCATTTTTTCTGATTGAATTAATTCGGCTTGGGTCGTTTGAAGGTGAACTAAAGTCTGAGAGAGTTCCTGAGTGCGTTCTTCCACTTTCTGCTCTAGGGTTTGGGAATATTCTCCCAACTTGAGAAATGAGCTTTCCAGTTGTTGCGCCATATCATTAAAAGACTTGGCTAGCTCTCCCAATTCATCATCACTCTCAGTTGATAAAGATTGATGCCATTCTCCATTGGCAATCTTCTTAGCAGCTTCATTTAAGCGCAGAGTCCGGTTGACAATTAGCCATTGCGCCAACCAACGCACGATGATGATCGTTGAGGCTAAAATGCTCAAGAAAATCACTAAGGCGATCGCTCTGCCAAGGTTTTTAGTTTGAACGATAGAACTGGCATCTAATTCGATAGCTAAAATTCCCTCTAAGCGCCCAAATTGATCTTTGATAGGTGCATACCCGTACAACACAGGTTTATCATCTCCATTCTTTAACAAATACTTCTCAACTTTGGGTTGAGATAGGGTTGCACCTTCTTTTAAAAGGATTGGCGTTAATTCTTTTAGACTCTCTCCTACCAATACTGATTGTTTAGAGTTGGGATCGTAATTTAACACAATGTTGAATTGACCATTACCTTGAGGACGCAGAGTATAAATGCGTTCGACCCCTTTAGTAGTAGCTTGAACCGTTTGGATGTGTTTGAGATTAATCGTATAGTAAGGTTTATCTTTATCCTTGGAGGTTAAGGTGAGTGAATGATAGTCACTGTCAATTAGCGGTACTGTCAAACTCAGCAAATCTAATAGGCGATCGTGCATTGCTTGCTGATGGGCTGTCCGAAATTGCCAGTAAAGAGTGGTAGTAAGTGCCCCCGCCATCAAGGCTATTAATCCTGAGTAAGCCACAACAACTTTGGTACTGAGATTCCAACGCAACATCGCTATTCTCCCTGTGATTATTCAGCTCCTAAACTGGATCGGTAAGCTTTTAGTTGAGACTCTCGACCGACGCGATCTGTTGTTTTCTCCCACTCTTGCTCAATTTGTTGAATTGCTTCCTGACGAGTTATTTTCCCTGCAAGAAATTTTGTTAGAGCCTTATCCAAAATTTCTCGCTGGTAAAGAGCATTTTCAGGAACTCGCAGATCTAGTACCATGTTTGGATTTTTTAAACTCACTGAAATCCCACCCAAGTATTTGCTCACAGCCGCCTCTTGCATACCCACCTTTAACCAATTTTCACGGTTCATAAACTGTGAGATGCGGTATGGATTAAAGCCTGTAATCCCAATCGTGACATCAACATTTGCTTGTGCAGGTTGACTAATGTAGGAAATCAACGCATATCCAGCTTCTTTAACGGCGGGTTTGGCAGCAGCATTAATCCCTCCAACCCATCCGCCGACCGCCCCATAGGGAGCATGGTTCACGCCATCAATGGCATAGGGACAAAGAAATTTGTCACAGGCTGCTAATTTACCCGTTTTGCGATCGAGAACTTGTTGGCTACCTGGCAATACTAATGCACCGAATTTATCAGGGATTTTCGAGATGGCTGGGTCGATCGCCAACGTCCCCGTATCCCCCCAATCTAGGGTCAGCGCACAGCGCCCATCCATAAACAGCTTTCTTGCGCCATCAAGATTCAAAGTTAATTCGTCTAGAGGTGCATATTGAGTCGTTTCTTTATAAATATCAAGCGCTTTTGCAAAGGCTTCGTTATTCACTAATGGCTTCATCGTTTCACGATCAAAAAATCCGCCCTGTTGAGTTCCTTGAGTTTGGAGAAAAGAACTAGCGACAGACCAAAAAAGTTGATGGTTGACGTGTTTTGGTTGTTTAGCCATGCAGGAACCATAGTCTGGTTGCCCATCGGCGTTAAGGTCTTTCCCATGAAATTTTTTGGCAACAGCTACATAATCATCCCAAGTTCTTGGGGGGGTTACTCCTGCTTTTTCTAATAAATCCGTGCGATAGTAAACCATGTGAAAGTCTCCATCCACTGGAATAGCATAGATTTGTCCCTGATAGGTAGCGGTAAAATCTCGAAAAAAGGGTGCTATATCATCCCATTGCAGTTGGCGATCGGCTTTTACAAGGGGAGTTAAATTTTCTAGGTATCCTGGTACGACAAAGTCAGCCATCCATTGAGGTGAGAAAACTACGACATCGTACTGATTAGTTTTGTTAGCAAACTCTCGCTGCATGGATGAAAAGACATCTTTAAGTGGAAGCTTTACCATATTGACTTTAGCACCCGTCAATTTTTCAAATTCCGTTGCTCGGCGCTCGACTCCTACGCCAATTGGTTTGTCAAAGGTAGCAACTGTGATCGTAATCCCGTCAAATCTTTGCTGTTTTGCTAGAGTTTCTATTTGATTTTCAGCTTGAGTTGTTTTAGAAGTTGGATTATTTGAATTACAACCAACTCCATTGAATAGTAAAAAGCTAGTCACAAGCGAGATAAAGATTCTGCGGTAATTAGCATTGTTGCTAGCAAACATTTTTATAAGCCTATATGGTGATTTGATTCCAGAAGTGTTGCAAGATAGCTTCAAGTTCTCAAAAAGATATACGAAGGTTAAATTCTCACTCTAAAAACAGGGCTTACATCCTGTGGAGGCTTTGAGTAGTACAGAAATATTTTTGAAAGCGTTGCTTCGCAACGCTTTCAAAAATATTTCTGGGTTTTAAGTAGGGCTTGCTGAAAAAGAGACTAAGGGAAAAGTAGTGGGCAAAGAGGAAGGGGATAATACTTTGAGTGTCTACAAGGAAATTGCCAAGAAAAAGAATTAAAGTTAAAAAGGGGTTTCCAAGAAGGAAGAACAAAGAGTTGCCAGCAAAAGATAAACCAAGACAAACCGAAAAAAGCAAGCTGCTTGAGCAGCGCTTCCAAATTCATCACCAAGAAAGTGATAGCGATCGCCGTTTCCGATGTATTTGCCAACTTGGACATGACGCGATTTAGACTGAACCGTCGTTTAGCCAGTCCAAACTTACCTTCAATTTGATTGCGAACCTTAGCATCTTCGAGAGTCTGCTTGCGAATAGCCGCCAACTCATCGGGTACAGGTCTGCCCAAAGGCGGAGCCGTAATCCGAATACCGAGATTTCGACAATAGGCGCGATTGCTGCGAGTGCGGTAAATCTGGTCAACGTAAACCGCTTCAGGATAATGTCCAAAGCGAGATTTAAACAATGCTACTTGTTGCTGCAAATCCCCCGATTCATTGAAGTTATCCCAACTGAGATGGTCGAGAAAGGCATGACCATCGACACAACTAACTGAGAGTTTAGCGCCAAACTCCACAGGTGTTCCTGCCTTACCTCTGACAATCGGACGTACATGAGGTTGCGTAATACTGACGATGCGGTCATCTATGCGATGACCACCTTGCTCGTACATCCATTGTTGTTGCCGATATACTTCACTGACGACTAGCAAGTTCCGATAGAGACTCCTCTTCAATTCCGATAGCTTTGCCCCTGCGGCAATTAGAGTGTCAATATGGGCAAGATTGCGACGCACATATCCCAACTGTTGGCGCAATGCTTTGCGAATCCTTTTACGATTGGGTTGGCGTTGTTTGGCAATTTGGAGATACGCTGTCCTTGCTTCACGGCGATAGGTGCGTGGTTTCTTCGCTAATTGTTCTTTCACTTGTTGGTAAAGAGCATCAATCACTATTTCCGTTTGTTCTCTTGCTTCGTTCAACAGTTTGATGTCAGTGGGATAACGGATGTCGGATGGCGCGACTGTTGCATCTAGCAGCAATTTTCCTTGGTTTGCTGGTTCTGGTTCTTTCTGTTCCTTTTCTATATTCTGCTCTTCTAACTTCTCTTCTATCTCTTCTCTTTCTTCTTTCTTGTACTGCTTTGCTTCCTTCTCTTTTTGTCCCGACTCTTTAGGAGGCTTCACAATCCGTTCGTTGATTCTGCCCACGATCTCTAGATTCAATCGCTTGCGGAAATGTACCATCATGCTTGCTTCAAATGGGGCGTTGTCGCTGTACTCTGATAAGCCTAGGAAGTATTGTAAATATGGATTCTCACGAATTTGTTCTACTGTCTCTTCGTCACTTGTTCCTAGCTTCTCTTTGATGATCAGCGCCCCAAGTGCTATCCGAAATGGTTTTGCTGGTGCTCCTTGTCCTTCGCTAAATTGTTCTGCATATTCATTCTCAAATTCTTCCCACGGCACTAGTTCTGCTAATCTTACCCATCGATTTTCTCCTGATAGTTTGCCGCCAAATGGTAAGTAGAAGTTCTCGAATGATAGCTGTCCTGTGGGGGATTGTCGGTACATGCAATTTTATTGGTGCAAGGGTTTTTCTAGCTTTTCTTGCTTTTTCTTGCATTTTATCTGTTTTCGTTCTCCTTAGAAACCTTTGCTTGTATGCTTTTCTTGCTTTTTCAGTAAGCCCTAAGTAAGCGCAAAACGCTGTACTCACTACGGAAGTAAGAAATAATTATATATCAAGGCTTACTTTGAAAGACAGAGATTCAGATGTCAAGGACGAAGTCAAAAGGTAAATTTATACTGAATTTAGTCTTTCCTATTTGGCTACTTACTTGAATATCACCGCCATGTTTCTGCACGATTTGACGCACAATATCTAAGCCCAGTCCACTCCCTTCTCCTCTCGGCTTGGTTGTAAAAAATGGTTCAAATAGTCTCGGTATTATTTCATCGGGAATTGCCTCACCTGAATTAGTAATTTCAACCACTATTTGCCCTGCTTGTGAGGCGATCGCTATTTCTAGAGTTCCCGCTTTACCAATCGCATAAACAGCATTGTCAATTAAATTAACCCACACCTGTGTAAGCGCATCTGGATTACATAGAAGATCGGGGACTGGCTCATATTTGCGAATCACCTCTATCCCTTGCTTCAAGCGGCTTTGGTATAGCGTTAAGGCGATTTCGATGCCATCGCTAATTTGAATCAGACTTTTCTCTTCAGCGTCACTACTACGATGGCTATAGGTTTTGAGTGCAAAAACAATCTTTGCGGCGCGATCAACTTCTTCTTGAATGCTAATGGCATTCTGGCTTTGTTGCACTAGCTTATAAGCGACTTGTAAAATTTCATCGCAATCAGGTGCTTCTAGAAGGGGCTGATAGACTTCTAGACATGATTCTATCCGTAGGAGGGTGAATTGGTCGGCAATCTCTTGGGCTTTGGCAATCCCCATCGCATCCAGTTCTGTTTGCAATCGTCGCCGCAGTTGTCTTTCTTCTTTAGTTGACAGAGACTGCTGTTGCTGAAGTGAGGTATTTACCAAAGCTATAAAAGCTGCTTGTTGTGTAGGATTTAGGCGCTGCATCAACACTGGCAATTGGGGCAGTAAAATGTTCAATGTAGCGATAATATTGCCTGTGGCACTGCGAATCACTCCTAAAGGTGTGTTGACTTCATGGGCTACGCTAGCCGTAAGTTGTCCTAGCGCTGCCATTTTTTCTGATTGAATTAATTCGGCTTGGGTCGTTTGAAGGTGAACTAAAGTCTGAGAGAGTTCCTGAGTGCGTTCTTCCACTTTCTGCTCTAGGGTTTGGGAATATTCTCCCAATTTCTGGAATGAGCTTTCTAGTTGTTTTGCCATTTTGTTAAAGGTTTGGGCAAGAACTCCCACCTCATCCTCAGTCATGATTGGTGCAGTTTGGTTTAGATCTCCCTCAGCCAAACGTGCGGCAGTAGCATTAATTGCTAAAATCGGGCGGGTAATTTGGCGGGAAAACAGATAAATGGCGATGAGAAGTATGCCAGAAGATAGAAAGCCCAATATCAGAATATTAATTGCTAAGCGATCGGCTGGTGCAAAGGCTTTATCTTGGTTGATTTCGGCAATCAATGCTAAGTTTTGGGAAGGCAACCACCAATAAACGCCGACTACAGGAATTCCTGCATAGTTGTTATATAAGCCAAACCCACTCTGTTGCTTGATCGCTTGCTCGATACCATCGCTATTCACCGCTTTTTTTCGTGACGGATCGTTAGGTTCCACTTGATTGCCAGCCACAAAAATGGTTTTAGTACCAGCTTTACCAATTAGATAGGTTTCGCCTGTCTCCCCCAAACCTGTATTATCGCGAATCAATGTGTCAATGTAATCTAGATTAAAGTCAGCAGTCACGGCTCCCATTTTAACATTATTTTCATCTAAAAGTGATGTAGTGACAGTTATGGAAACCTTGTTGGTGCGTGGTGAAATATAAAAATTAGGGACAACAGTATCAATGCGATCGCTTGTAAAGTAGGTAGCGGGATCGCCCAAGGGTAAATAGGTTCCTTCAAGTTTAGAATCGGTGGAAGAGAAGATCACAAAACCACTATTTCGAGTAACACGAATACTGCCTAAGTTTGGCTTCACAAGACTAATGCGCCCAATATTTTTTTTGAGATTAGCGTAAGCTTTCTGATAAGCAGGTTGACTGGGATCGGAAGCCAACATTTGACCTAGTAACTCTTGAACTTCTACATCTTGGCTGACCACCAGAATGTCTTGCAACTGATTTTCTACCCACTTTTGGAGTTGCAAGGATTTTAGTTGTGTTGCTACAGTGAGGCGGTTGACGACTTCCGTTGATAGAGAACTACGGGCGTGAAAATAAGAACCAATAGCCACTACGCTCACGGTAATGACTGATAAGCCTGAGAAATAGCTAACTAGTTGTCTGAGTAAACTGCGCCGCAACCATCCTTTCATCATATTCAAACTTTTTTCTCTGCTAACTGTAAGATGTCTTGAATTTTGGTAATTGCCCAATCTGCCGATTCCACTACCGAGGCTTTGTCTTGAATCACCTTGAGAACTGTTTTTGCCCAAAGTTGTTGATTTTGCACCTCGCTAAAAGCTGAATGCATCACCTCATAAGGAACATAGCTAGGACGGGCATATATTTTCAGAGCTGATGAAAGGTGTGGATCGTTCTGCTCATTCCAAAAGGGATCTTTTAATAGCTCAGGCATCACGGGAAAAACTCTCCCCTTAAAACCTTTGAGTAAAGACATCAAGTTATCTGGACGAACCAGATAACTCAAAAACTCCTTGGCAAGCTCTGGATTCTTACTATTTTTAGGTGCGATCGCTTGCTTCGTTCCCTTGCGCGTTAGCAATTCACCACCATCGACTTTTAGAGGGCGATCGATCGTCTCGATCTGACGATATCTAGCGATCGCATCGCGATCATATTGAGGATGCGTTAACTTTTGAGTAAGGGGAATCGACATCGTCAGATTTTGAGTCATCAAAATCTCACTATTTAGGAAGCTGTTATTATTTCCTGCTCCTGTCCATCGCGCTGATTGAGGTGGCGTATATCCCTGCAAATAAAAGCTGGTAAATTCTTGCAGCGCAGTTATAAACTGCTGGCGATTTTCTGGTTTTTTTAAAAGAAATTCTCCCGACTCATTCACCACATTAACGTTGTGAGCATCCATAAACATCTTCAGGGATGTATAGGTATCAAAACCGATCGCTGACATACATAATCCCACTCCATAAATCTGCGATCGCCCCTTTGCTCGCAACTGCTTTTGAGCCATCTGCCAAAATTGCCAAAACTGATTCCATTCTCGCGGAATATCCTGTTGGGTCAAGGCAATCTCCTCAAGCATACTTTCCCAATAGTGAAGGTAATCATCGGATTGCCACAATGGGAGCGCGTAGTAGCTGCGTTCTTTACGAACTTGATTGTGATAGAAAACATGGGAGAGAGCAATACTTGTATATTTCTTCTGAATGGGGGCGATTAAATCCGTAAGATCGACTAACTGATCTTGCCAAGCAAATTTGGGAGCGAGGCTAGCATCTACACCCACGGAGTAGACGATATCGGGGATTTGGTTAGATTCTGATTGATCGATAAAATTTGTTAACTGTTGATCGATCAGAGCGACGGGCAGTAATTTCAAATCAACAACTTTTCCCGACTTTTGTTCCCATCTGCGAATGAGCTGATTAATTTGTTCATTTTCTTCTGGTAGAAAGCCTTGTTCCCACCAAATTAATAGATCGGCATTACTTGATGCCTTTCCAATACTGGTATTAGTCAGATATTTTGACTGGTTACAGCTTGCCAGTCCTAAGCCCAAAGCGCCCAGAGACATTTGGTTAAACCTTCGTCTATTCAACATCTGCTTCTCCCATAAACCTTAGCAAAGGCAAGATTACTATAAAAGTAGTTTGACCCGATTGACTACTTACGCGAATCTCTCCTTCATGTTTCTGCACGATTTGACGCACAATATCTAAGCCCAGTCCACTGCCTTCTCCTCTCGGCTTGGTTGTAAAAAATGGCTCAAATAGTCGAGGCATGATTTCTTCGGGAATAGCCTCACCTGAATTAGTAATTTCAACCACTATTTGCCCTGCTTGTGAGGCGATCGCTATTTCTAAAGTCCCCGTTTTACCGATCGCATAGATGGCATTGTCAATTAAATTGACCCACACCTGTGTAAGTGCATCGGGATCACAAATAAGATCGGGGACTGGCTCATACTTGCGAATCACCTCTATTCCTTGTTTGAGGCGACTTTGGTAGAGCGTCAGAGCAACCTCTATGCCATCGCTAATTTGAGTTAGACTCTTCTCACCAGATTCACTACGATGACTATAGGTTTTGAGCGCAAAGACGATTTTGGCGGCGCGATCGACTTCCTGCTGAATGTTGTTGGTAAATTGATATTGCAATACTATGTTGTACGCAATCTCCAAGATGTCAGCGCTGTTGTCTACTTGCAGGATGGCTGCATAGAATGGCAGGTCGTCAACCGTCTGCATTAAGGTAAGCTGCATGGCTATATTTTCAGAGTTGTCAATCCCTTGAGATTCTAAAAAAGCTTCAATCTGGCGGCGGAGTTTGCGTTCCTCTTTAGTTGAGAGAATCTGCTGATTTTGGAGGGATGTATTTACTAATTTGAGAAATGCAGCTTGCTGTTGGGGTGAAAGGCTTTGGAACAACTCTGGAAACCTTTGTAGAGAATTCCGAAAGGCTGAGACAATACCACTAGCTGCGGCGCGGATTACTCCTAATGGGGTATTAAGTTCATGGGCTATACTGGCGGTGAGTTGTCCTAGGGCTGCCATTTTTTCCGATTGGATTAATTCGGCTTGGGCAGTTTGGAGGTCAGCTAAAGTCTGAGAGAGTTCCTGAGTGCGTTCTTCCACCTTCTGCTCTAGGGTTTGGGAATATTCTTCCAGTAGTCGCGCTTGATGGTGGAGTTGCGCTTCTGCGGTCTTGCGATCGCTGATATCTCGGAAGTTCCAGATGCGACCGCAATACTCTCCCGATGGCAATATTACTGCGGTGGAAGCCCGTTCCAAAATTCGTCCATCCTTTAAGTTAATCTCATCAAAGCTAGCTTCCTGCGGATGCTCGTAGAGATATTCCACCTTTTTTAAGAACTCCTCAGGCTGAGCTAAATGTTCCAAAACAAATCCTAAAAGTTGGTAATCATCATTGGTGTCAAGAATCTGCTGAGGAATGCGACATATTTCGACAAATCCATGATTGTAGGCACTAATTCGTCGATTCTTATCAATTACTAAAATGCCATCGGGAGAAGCTTCCCTCTGAGCTTCCAAAAATGCGTTACTCTGCTGAAGTTCGAGCTTAGATTGCTGGCTTTCGTAGAGGATGCGCGAGTTTTCAAGGGAGATCGCGGCTTGGGTGCTGAGATGGTTGAGAACGGCGATGCGATCGCTAGTGAATGCACCTACGGTCAAATTATTCTCTAAATATAAAACGCCCAGCAACTTTCCCTGTTTCAAAATAGGCGTGCATAGAATACTTTTGGGTTGGTGCTGGATGATATAGCGATCGCTGGCAAACTGCGTATTTTCCCTCGCATCGGCTAAGACTAGAGGCTCTAAACTACGTTTAACCCAATTGACTAAACTCCTTGCCACATCTTGGCTTAACTCCAGAGATACTGGTGCAGATAGGATTTGCGGTTGCTGTCCAGATGTACCGAGGGCAGCGATCTGTAGTTCCTCTTCAACTTGTAACAGTAAGACGCATTTCTCCGCACCCGCATTGACGATCGCGATATTCAGGAGCGTTCCCAAGAGCTTATCAAGTTCAATTTCACTAGAAATCGATTGAGAAGCTTTAAGGATTGTGGCTAAATCGAGGGTAGCTAAAACTGCACTAGTAGTAGGGTTAGAAGACTTTGCCAAAAAGTCAGGGGCAGGAGCATTTTGCGAAACCGAAGCTAGTAATTGGGGATATCGGGTCGCTAAATCGTTAACTTTAACAGGTGCGCCCCATCGGATGTAGCCATAATAAGCCTCAACCATATAGACTTGAGCGATTTTTTCTCTACCTAGTTCGAGATAAAACTTGGCAGCAAGTTCATTCGCTAGCGCTTCTTCTTGGGTGTAGTCGTTCTCTTTAGCACCAGCGATCGCGCGATCGTAAAGATCTCCCGCTTGGCTAGACTTGCCTAAAACGCGCAGTTTTTCCGCTTCTACTAAAAGCAGCTTGTGTTGATAATTCATGGGAGCCGATCTTGCTAACTTGGTCAGCAGTTTGATATCGGTCTTGACCTTGGTGAGAGCTTCTCTCTGTTCGGCTTTTCCTAGATTGGGATAAAGCGCTAACCTGACCAAGGCATCATAAAAATAGAGTAGGGTTTTGACAAAGGTTCCATCAATTGATTCTAGCAGCGTCTCAATTATGGCGATCTGTTCCAATGCTAGCTTAGGTCGATCAAACAAGAAAGCTAGATGGAGTTTGCGAAAACTGGTATGCACCCGTAGTTGGCGATCGCTTGAGGCGATCGCAGTTTCATCAAAGAACTGACCCACGAGTTGGCAAACATCCTCAGTTTCGCTGATGAGATTTTCTAAGCCCTGACAGTTGAGCGCGAACATATCCGTCATGGAGCGTTGCTTGAGCTTTTGCAAAGCCGCACGACTAGCGATCGCATCCCGTTGCAAGTCCATGAGATTCTGACCTGTCCAAAAGGCTTGGGTAAAATAGACACAGAGGCTATAGGCAGCATATTCAATATCCCCAACTTCCAAACCCACTTGATAGGCTTCCAATAATATTGGTGACAAGTCGCGAAGGGGTTCCTTGCGATAGGCTATAAATCTCTGCCAGAGAAATAGGGTCGGAGCTAAAGCTGCTTTTGAGTAGGTCTGATGGCAGAGAGCGATCGCGGCTTTACCAATGGCATAGCCTTGATCGATGCGTCCCAGACGCTCACAGAGCAAATAACCATAGATCGTATAAGCCATCGAAGATTTGGGAATATTGCCATAACGCAGATAGAGCGACAGTCCAATAAACGTCATAAATGGCAGAATCTCTGGCATTCCACTTGCGGAAGCTGCACCCATCGCATTTAGGATGTTACAGGCTGTTAATTTGTAAGGATCGGACATTGCAGGCAATTTGAGCAAATCCTGTGGTGACTTGCCAGCCATGCCATAGAGCGTTGCCAAGAATCCTAGAATGGTTCGCGGTTTGGATGGATTTTTGGGAAAGCTCACTCCAAAAATGGATAGAATCTTCCGCGCATAATCCACCGCCGCCCTTGCTTGATTTTGGGCTACTAACGCCAGAATCTGAGTTTCGTAGAATTTCGCCCGATCTAGGTGATTCCTCGCATTTTGCAAGCCGATCGCCATTATTGTTGCCATGCGATCGTAATTATGGGCAAGATAGGCAACTTCGGCGGTGAGTTGATGCAGTCCGAGACTCAGCGCATACTGGTTTTGCCAAGATTGCGACGATAAAAGCTGTAAACCCGTATCGAGATAACTCATCGCCGCTTCGTAGGCAGTGGCACTCCTTGCCTTTGCTCCTGCCCGCCAGTTGAGATAAGCCAGTTCTTCGCGCTCGCCTGAGTCACTAATCAGAGATATGCCCCGATTAAGTTGATTCACTATCTGGAATTGTGGCAGTTGGCGATCGCTGTGGGGTGTACGCGCCAAAAGCAATCGACCGATATTCAGGTGAACGACTTCTTTTTGAGAGTCTGGGATTAGAGAATAGGCTGCTTGCTGGACGCGATCGTGCAGAAATCGATAGGAGCAGGAACTAGAGTCATCCATTGGGAATCCAGAAGAATTTTCTTGAACGACTTCAGAATCCATTTGAAAGAATTTGTAGATTTGATTGAGAGGAACGATTAACCCTTCGGCTAGTGCTTTCCATAATGTCGTAGCAGTCTCTATTGGCGATCGCTCCGACACAATTGCTAAGGTCTGCAAATCGAACTGTGAACCAATACAGGCAGCTAGCTTGAGCATGGTTTGCGTATTTTGCGGAAGCTTCTGTAACTGTTGCGCCATAAAGGCGACAACATCATCGGTTAAGCTTTGAAGCCTGATCTGACTGAGATCGCATTGCCATCCACCTTGGCTAATTTCATCAATTACATGGAACTGAATGAAACCTTCTTGATGCAGGGTTTTCAAAAATTGGGTGGTAAAAAAGGGATTGCCTTGGGTTTTGAGATATACCAAATCGGTTAGGGGCTTGGCATAGGCAAGATCGCAACTTAAGGTGTCCGCCACTAATTGATTGATATCGTTTAGGCTGAGAGGTTCCAAGGTGATCGTCTCAATCTTTCCCCCTACCTGTTTCAAGCTATTAACTGTCAGCATCAATGGATGTGCCAAAGATACTTCGTTATCTCGATAGGCTCCCAAAATCAAGAGATGTCCGCCATCCTGCATCAACAATTGCAAAAAGTTTAGAGAAGCCGAATCCGCCCATTGAAGATCGTCTAGGAAGATGGTTAGTGGTTGTGATGTCGTAAACACCTGAATAAACTTCTGAAACAGGTTATTAAAACGGTTCTGGGCGGCGCTAGCGGATAATTCGAGCGCAGCAGGTTGATGTCCAATAATTAGCTCTAGCTCTGGAATTACCTCGATCGCTACTTGACCGTTCTCCCCGACAGCTTCAAGAATTTTGGCTTTCCAATGGGCTAGTTGGCGATCGCTTTCATTTAACAATTGTCCGATCAAATCGCGAAAGGCTTGTACAAATCCTGAAAAGGGAATATTCCGATTAAACTGATCAAATTTACCTTTGATGAAATAGCCCCGTTGTTTGACAATGGGCTTATGAACTTCATTCACCACCGCCGTTTTGCCCACCCCTGAGAATCCCGCCACCAGCATAAGTTCAGCGCTACCTTGAGAGACTCGATCAAAGGCACTCAACAAGATTTTAACTTCTGCTTCTCGTCCATAGAGCTTTTCAGGAATTGTAAAGCGATCGCTTCGATCCCTTGTCGCAATCTCAAAGGATGGAATAGTTTCAGTTGCGTTAAATTGATTGAGCGAGAATTCAAGGTCATACTTTACCCCTAAAGCACTCTGATAGCGATCTTCAGCATTTTTCGCCATTAGCTTAAAGATAATTTGGGCGATCGCTAAAGGAATCTCTGGTTTCAATTCGCAGACCAAGGGCGTAGGCTTGGCTATATGGCAATGCAGCAGTTCTAGAGGATCGTCCGAGGGGAAAGGTAACTCCCCCGAAAATAGCTCAAATAAGGTCACACCCAAGGCATATAAATCTGTACGGTAGTCGATGCCGCGATTCATCCTTCCTGTTTGCTCAGGTGATATATAGGCTAAGGTTCCTTCTAAAAGGTTGGGGCTGACTATCTCGGCGGTTTCTTTGGGCAGTAAAGAGGCAAGGCTAAAGTCGATCAGCTTAATTTGTTTCGATTCAGGATCGTACAGAATATTAGCGGGCTTAATGTCTTTATGGATGACACGCTGTTGGTGCAGAGCGTGCAGAATTTCGGCTAGTTGAATGGCGATCGCTAAACACTCGGCTAGAGTCAAAGAATGTACGGCAATATATTCTGATAGAGCCATACTGCGATCGTCTGGCATGACTAAGACAAAGCCATTGCCATAGGATTCTAAACTCAGGGATGGCACAATCCCCGACAAATTGAGATTTTTGGTAATTGTGTAGTGGTTCCGCAGATGCAGCAGATCTTGCATTGAGGGGCGATCGCTTCTCAATAGTTTCAGTACCACAGGTAAGGTATCTTTTAGCTGAATCCCTCGGTAGACTGAGGTTTTAGCACTGGCATGAAGTTCTTCAGTCAGCAGGTAGCCGTCAATTAAAGGGAAGCGATCGCTAGAGTTCATGTTTTGTGGATTCACAGCAGTTCTTCCTTCCTGTCCTTGAGATCGATAGGCAATGGAAAGTAAAGGCTAAAAGTCGTTCGTCCCGATTGACTGCTTACTTGAATCCCTCCATCATGTTTCAGCACGATTTGGCGCACAATATCTAAGCCCAGTCCACTGCCTTCACCTCTCGGTTTAGTCGTAAAAAATGGCTCAAATAATCTTGGTATTATTTCATCGGGAATAGCCTCACCTGAATTAGTAATTTCAACCACTATTTGCCCTGCTTGTGTGGTGATCGCTATTTCTAAAGTGCCTGTTTTCCCGATCGCATAGATCGCATTGTCAATTAAATTAACCCACACCTGTGTAAGCGCATCTGGATTACATAGAAGATCAGGGACTGGCTCATATTTACGAATCACCTCTATCCCTTGCTTCAACCGATTTTGATATAGCGTTAAGGCGATTTCGATGCCATCGCTAATTTGAATCAGACTTTTCTCTTCAGCGTCACTACTACGGTGGCTATAGGTTTTGAGGGCAAAAACAATCTTGGCGGCGCGATCAACTTCTTGCTGAATGCTAATGGCATTCTGATTTTGTTGCACCAGCTTATAGGCAACTTGCAAAATTTCATCGCAATCAGGTGCTTCGAGAAGATGTTGATAGGCTTCTAGGGATGATTCTATTCGCAGGAGGGCAAATTGGTTGGCGATCTCTTGGGGCTTAGCAATCCCCAAGGCTTCCAGTTCTGTTTGCAATCGTCGCCGCAGTTGTCGCTCTTCTTTGGTTGACAGAGACTGCTGTTGCTGAAGTGAAGTATTTACCAAAGCGATAAATGTATCTTGTTGGATAGGATTTAGGCGTTGCATTAATACTGGCAATTGTGGGAGTAAAACGTTCAAAGTAGTGATAATATTGCCTGTGGCACTGCGAATCACTCCTAAAGGTGTGTTGACTTCATGGGCGACGCTAGCCGTAAGTTGTCCTAATGCTGCCATTCTTTCCGATTGAATCAGTTCTGATTGAGTAGTCTGGAGATTTGTTAAGGCTTCGGAAAGCTCTTGAGTACGTTCTTCGACTTTTTGTTCTAGGGTGCGGTAAAGTTGGGCATTCTCTAAGGAAATCGCAGCTTGAGAACAAATTAGGTTTAAAACTTCAAGGCGATCGCTGGTAAAAGCTCCTATAGTCAAACTATTTTCTAAATATAAAATCCCGATTAATTTGCCTTGTTTGAGAATAGGCATACAGAGAACGCTTTTGGGTCGATATTTGAGGATGTAGCGATCGCTTGCAAATTGGGCATCTTGTCGAGCATCACTCAAAACTATGGGTTCTAAACTATGCTTGACCTGATTGACGATACCAATCGCCAGATCTTCACTGTGTTCTAAAGATATGGGGGAGGAGAAGATTTGCGAAGGTTTTCCAGATTCTACGAGCGCGACGATTTGCAACTCTGGTTCTGATTGCAAGAGTAAGACGCATTTATCAGCTCCAGAATTAGTATTAGCAATATTTAGGAGCGCTTCTAAGAGTTTTGAAAGCTCTATCTCTTCAGAAATTGCTTGTGATGCTTTTAGCAGAGTCGTTAAATCGATTGCTTCAGAGGTATTGCCAGAGGGGCTTATAGTTTTTTTCTGGAAAGCACCAAGGGAATCTCGAAGAATCGGTGCGAGTAGTTGGGGATAGCGATTTTCGAGATCGGTGACTTTGGCGGATGCGCCCCAACGCACATAGCCGTAATAGGCTTCAGTCATATAGACTTGAGCGATTTTCTCTTTGCCCCAATCAAGATAAAACTTCGCCGCGAGTTCGTTGGCAAGCGCTTCTTCTTGGATGTAGCTGTTTTCTTTTGCTCCCGCGATCGCGCGATCATAATATTCAATAGCCTCTATTTTATTGCCCAAAACACAGTATCGCTCTGCTTCCACTAAATGCCATTTATGCAAATAGTTCATTGGTGCATTACGAGACATTTTATCGAGAAAGTCTTGATGTTTTTGCACCATTATGAGAGTTTTCGATTGTTCTGCTTCCATTTGCTCGGGGAATGGTCTTAGATGTGTTAGGGCTGCAAAAAAATGAAAAATAGGAACAAAGAATGATCCAGACACGGCGATGAGACATTGCTCTGCTTGCTTAACGTAGTGAATGGCATCCGTATAATTACCAAAATAGTAAGCCAATAGCAGTTTATAAATATAGGTTTCAGCGATCGCAGTTTGATCATTATCCAATTGCTGTTTAGGCAGCATTATCGCTTCGTTGTAAGTATCGCCGATTAATATATGGGGATAATTGACTGGTTTAATCAAATTTTCGGCTGTTTGTTTTCCTAAATTAATATAGGCTTGTGCAGAAGATTGTTTGATCTGAGCCAGTTTTACGCTATAGGTAGCCATGTCTTGAACAAAAAGTTCCAGTTCTCCACCACTAAAAAATATTGAATTACTGTAGGTAGCCAGAGAAAATCCTGCGTGCATAAAATCGCCAATTTCGATCCCAGCATTATAAGCAGATTTCAATATTGGAATTGTAGCTAGCAATGGCTCGTTGTGAGGCTGAACAAAGTTTCCAAATAGAAACATCACAACCGACTTAATCTCGGCGCTATTAAATTTTTCAATTAAATTTAGAGCTACCTTCCCAAAAGCGTAACCTATAACTGTTTCTGTCAGAAATGCCGACATTACTAGACCATGAATGGCATATCCAATAGCTGAGGCTGCCGTGTTACCAGATTGGATAGACAGACTCACCATTGTTGCGCCAAGCCAAGGTAATAAGCTCGGCATCCCTTGAATGATTGGGGAAAACAAGATTCCCATAATTCGCATAGCTAATTGAGTTTGGACATCATTTGTAGATGGTAGATCAACCAAGTCTGCAATTTGGATATTTTCAAGTTGCTTAGCCAGAGTTTGCATCGCTTGAGCAACTTCAACTTCATTGGATTCATTCGGGAGATTAATCCCCAATAGGAGTAATGCTTTTCTACCAATTTCAATAGCTACTAAGACATGACTTTGTAAGGTTTTCGCTGAAATTTGGATTTCGTAGATTTTTACTTTGTCAAAAATAGTTTGCGCCTTCTGTAATACCAAATCCGCTTGTTGTTCCATCCCTGCAAAGTCACCACTCAAATAACTTGCCTCAACGGATGTAAGATACAAATCCACAGTCAATTCATACTGATACTGCCAGCTATCCTCCTGTAGTAGAGCAATTCCTTTGTCAAGATAAATCTTTGCGGCTGCGTAGGCTGTAGACATTCTCGCCCTCTTTGCGGCTTTCAGATTTAATTTTGCTAAGGCTTCTCGCTCTATTGGTTCAGTAATTAATGATTGACCTTGATTTAAGTGTCCAACTAGATCAAACAACCTTTCTTCAAGTTCTATTTTTGAGTAGCTTTGTTGAATTAATTTACCAATTTTCAAATGAATTTCTGCTTCGCGCTCCTTTGGAATAAGTGAATAAGCAGCTTGCTGAACGCGATCATGCAGAAATTTATAAGTTGCATTCGCATCAGTTGGCGCAATAGCATTCGCATCAGTCTGCATAAAGAACTTATAGGCTTCTGTCGTGGGAAGAATAAAACCTTCTTGTAAGGCTTGCCATAGTGTTTGTGCGATATTTTGTGGAGCTTGTTGAGAGGCGATCGCAAGGATCTGCAAATCAAACTGTGCGCCAATACAAGCAGCCACTTTGAGGACATCCTGAGTTTCTATAGGCAATTTCTGCAATTGTGTTGCCATAAACTCCACCACATCATCGCTGAAGGCAAATGCAATTTGAGAAAAATCCCACTGCCAATATTGAGTATCCCTGTTAAAAGTAATTAAACTTTCTTCATATAACGCTTTGAGGAACTGCGTCGCAAAGAAGGGATTCCCTTTCGTTTTTTGATATATCAATTCGGTTAACGGTCTTGCAATGGACAAATCGCAAATCAAAGTATCCGCTACTAACTGATTTAGATCCACCTCACGCAAAGGGGGTAAGGTAATTGTATGCACTGGTGCTCCAGCCTTAGCAATCTCATCTACTGCCAATATAAAGGGATGGACGGGTGAGACTTCATTATCTCGATAAGCGCCCAATATCAACAGATGTCCTGTATCTTGCATCAACAGTTGTAATAATTGTAAGGAAGCAAGATCTGCCCACTGTAAATCATCTAGAAATAGAACTAAGGGATGATCTTTTGTGGTGAAAACCTGAATAAATCTCTGAAATAGCAAGTTGAATCGATTTTGGGCAGCAGTACCCGATAGTTCAATAACAGGTGGCTGACTGCCAATAACTAGCTCTAGTTCTGGAATTACCTCAATAATGACTCGCCCATTATCCCCTAACTCTTCCAGAATTCTGATTTTCCATGCAGCTAGTTGGGCATCGCTCTCACTCAGCAACTGCCCCATCAAATCTCGGAATGCTTGTACAAATGCCGAAAACGGAATATTGCGATTAAATTGGTCGAACTTGCCTTTGATGAAATACCCGCGTTGTCTCACAATCGGTTTGTGGACTTCATTCACCATAGCAGTTTTGCCAATACCAGAAAATCCAGCTACTAACAAAAACTCAGCGCTACCTTGGGAAACTCTGCTGAAGGCATCCAGCAAGATCTGAACTTCTACTTCGCGACCATAGAGCTTTTCGGGAATTGTAAAGCGATCGCTCCGATCCTTTTCACCAATTCCAAAGGGTGTAATCGTGCCCGTGTCGTTGAGTCGATCTAGAGCGATTTCTAGGTCATACTTCAATCCCAAAGTGCTTTGGTAACGGTCTTCAGTATTCTTTGCCATAAGCTTCACGACGATCTGCGCGATCGCAACGGGAATATCGGAGTTGAATTCACACGCTAAGGGGGCAGGCTTTGCTAGGTGACAATGTAGGAGTTCCAAGGAATCGTTAGATCGGAATGGTAACTGTCCAGTCAATAGTTCAAACAACGTCACACCCAATGCGTAAAAATCCGTTCGATAGTCAATGCCTCGGTTCATTCTGCCTGTCTGTTCGGGCGCAATATACGCTAAGGTTCCCTCTAAAATGTTGCTACTAGCGATCGTTTGGGTTTCATGGGTTAGCAGTGTGGCTAATCCAAAATCAGTCAGCTTCACATCTTTGGTATTGGGGTGAATCAAAATGTTGCTGGGTTTTATATCTTTGTGAATGACTCGTTGATGATATAGTTCGTCGAGAATTTTTGCCATCTGGATCGCGATCGCCAACACTTCTTTTAGGTTGAGAGGATTTGCTGTAATGTAATCTGAGAGAGATACATATCCTTCGTCAAGCATTACTAAGACATAGCCATTGCCATAGATTTCTAAGGCGATAGGTTGGACTATTCCTGAAGAATCTAGCTTTTTCGCAATAGTGTAGTGGTTTCTCAATCGCAGCAGATCGTGAATGGAGGGGCGATCGCTCCTGAGCATTTTTAGCACTATAGGTTGCCCATCTCCTAGACGAATACCTCGGTAGACAAGGATTCTGTTGTCAGCATAAATCTGCTGATTGAGGGAATAGCCTTCGATTTGTGGGAAGCGATCGCTACTTTGGGATGGGTATGTCTGCATAGGTTTCTCCAGATTCCATTACTGGCAAAGGTAAGCGTACACTGAATGTGGTTCGACCTGATTGACTTTGCACTTGAATATCACCTACATGTTTTTGGACAATTTGGCGCACTATATCTAAGCCCAGCCCACTCCCTTCCCCTCTAGGCTTGGTTGTAAAAAATGGCTCAAATAGTCTCGGTATTATTTCTTCGGGAATTGCAGTGCCCGAATTAGTAATTTCAACTATTACTCTTCCTGCTTGGGTGGCGATCACTATTTCTAAAGTACCTGTTTTACCGATCGCATAGATGGCATTATCTATTAAATTAACCCACACTTGGATAAGTTCATCTGGGTTACAGAAAAGCTCGGGGACTGGCTCATATTTGCGAATCACCTCTATTCCTTGCTTCAGTCGGCTTTGGTAGAGCGTCAAGGCGATTTCGATGCCATCACTAATTTGAATCAGGATTTTCTCACCAGATTCGCTGCTGCGATGACTATAGGTTTTGAGCGCAAACACAATCTTGGCGGCACGGTCTACTTCCTGTTGAATGCTACGAATACTCTGATGTTGCAAAGCCATTTTGTAAGCCACCTGTAAAGTGTCGTAACAGTTCGGAGCTTGCAGAATGGATTGATAAAGATGTAGCTCGGAACCTAATTGCATCTGACTCAGTTGATTGGCGATGCCGCTAGCATCAGCAATGCCTTGGCTCTCTAGTGCGCTTTGCAGTTGTCGTCGCAGTTGTCGTTCTTCTTTGGTGGATAGGGTGTGAGGTTTCTGAATTGCAGCATTCACGAGAGCAATAAATTCTACTTGCTGTTGAGAAGTTAAGCTTTGCATAATTTGGGGCAGTTGCTGAAGGGAAGCCTTGCTTGCCTCGATGATATTGCCCGTTGCTGCACGAATTACACCTAGAGGGGTATTGATCTCATGGGCGACGCTGGCAATGATTTGTCCCAAGGCTGCCATCTTTTCAGATTGAATTAGTCCTGCTTGGGTAGACTGGAGATTGGATAGAGCCTGCGAAAGCTCTTGAGTGCGCTCTTCTACTCTCTGTTCTAGAGTCTGGGTATATTCTTCGAGTTGTTTGGCTTGTTGTTGGAGTTGGGCTTCCGCAGCTTTGCGATCGCCGATGTCTGTGTGAGTTCCCAACATCCGTAAAGGTTGCCCCAGCTTGTCCCGTTCGACAACTTTGCCTAGGGAAAGAATCCATTTCCAGTCACCGTTTTTAGTGCGTTGTCGAAATTCTACGATGTAATTGGAAATTTCTCCATTCACATATGCTCGATAATTACCTGCGACTCGCTCTATATCGTCTGGGTGCAACCGTTCAATCCACTTGGCGTTTGTTTCATGAAATTCAGATGGATCATACCCCAACATGGTGGCATATTCAGGACTGACGATCGCTTCGCCAGTTTGCAGATTGAGATCGTATAGACCCTGATTCGCAGCCATTAGTGCTAGACGCAGGCGTTCTTCGCTATCTCGCATATTTTCTTCTGCTTTTTTGCGATCGCTGATATCGCGAGCCACCCAAATGACCGATTGCTCACTCAAGGGAGAACATCTTGCACTAAACCAGAACTCTGTATCTTGGATCAACAGGCTATATTCATATTCTTGAGTTTGTTGCTTGTCTAGAGTGTTCCTGATTACTGATAGAAATTTCTCAGATTGTTCGGGCGGGAAAATCTCTTGAATACTTTTGCCAATAAGGATATCAGGAGGGAGGTAAAGCTTGTCTGCATTAGTTGGGGCGATCTTGAGATATGTTCCAGATCGAGCTACCACAAAGACAACATCATCCATTCCCAAAAACAAGCTGCGTAGTTCTAATTCAGATGCTTGTAAAGCTGCCTCTGTTCTTTTTTGCTCACTGATATCCCGTAAAATCCCTTGGAGCCCGATCACACTTCCATTAACATCAAAGATGGGAGCCATATTTAGGGTTACCCATAGATAACTACCATCTTGGCAGAGGTGACGGAATTCTATATTTTGATACTTTTTCCCATGCTCTAGAGCCAATCTAGCAGGTGCAATAGCTTCTTCTAAATCATTAGGATGAATCAATTTCGCAAAGGGTTGTCCAACCCATTCATCAACGGGAAAACCAAACATGGTTTGAAATTGGGGAGAGAGATAGGTAAATATGCCATCGGAATTTGCAGCCCAGATTAAGTCATTGGCTCCTTCCACTAGTCTTCTGAATTTATTTTCACTCTCATACAGTGTTTGATAGAGTTGGGCATTTTCTAAGGAAATCGCAGCTTGAGAACAAATTAGATTTAGTACTTCAAGGCGATCTCTGGTAAATGCTCCTATGGTCAAGCTGTTTTCTAAATATAAAATCCCGATTAATTTGCCTTGTTTGAGAATGGGCATACATAGAATGCTTTTTGGTCGATATTTGAGGATGTAGCGATCGCTTGCAAATTGGGCATCTTGTCGGGCATCACTCAAAACTATGGGTTCTAAACTATGCTTGACCTGATTGACGATACCAATCACCAGATCTTCACTGTGTTCTAAGGATATGGGGGCGGTCAAGATTTGCGAAGGTTTTCCAGATTCCACGAGCGCGACAATTTGCAATTCTTGTTCTGATTGCAAGAGTAAGACGCATTTATCAGCTCCAGAATTAGTATTAGCAATATTTAGGAGCGCTTCTAAGAGTTTTGAAAGCTCTATCTCTTCAGAAATTGCTTGTGATGCTTTTAGCAGAGTCGTTAAATCGATTGTCTCAGAGGTGCTACTAGAAGAGTGATTAGATTTTTTTTGGAAAGAGCCAGAGGAGTCTCGAAGAGTAGGAGCAAGTAGTTGGGGATAGCGATTTTCGAGGTCGGTGACTTTAGCGGATGCGCCCCAGCGCACATAGCCATAATATGCCTCTTGCATATAGACTTGAGCGATTTTTTCTTTACCCCAATCCAGATAAAACTTTGCAGCGAGTTCGTTGGCAAGTGCTTCTTCTTGGATGTAGCTATTTTCCTTTGCACCTGCGATCGCGCGATCGTAATATTCAATTGCCTCTATTTTATTGCCCAATATATGTTGTCGCTCTGCTTCTACTAAGTGAAACTTGTGCAAATGATTCATCGGCGCATTTACAGCCCATTGCTCCAGCTTCTCTTGATTGGCTTCGACTCTTTCAAGACATTGAGTACGCTCAGTATCATTCAATGACGGATATAACTGTAAAAAAGTCAGAGAACTATAGAAGCAATTTATCGGAATAACAAATGTTCCAACCAAATTGCCACTATAAGAGTCCATTGTCACGACATAATCTGCGGCTAACTGATATTGACCAAATAAGTAGCATAAAAAAACTTTATTGCTATATGTGTAACAAAGGGCTGCGTAGTTATTAGCCTCACGCAGCAATGGTAGTTGATACACTTCATCAAAGACATCCCCTTCTAACTGATAGGGGAAAGCCGACTGTCCGAGTAAGTTCAACACAGTTTGATAATAGACGGAATGGAAACTCAGAGTCGTCTGTTGTTTAAGTTGCAAGATTGACTGCAAATAGGTTTTCATATCTACAACGAGGGATGATAATTCCTGTCCTGCGTAGAAGGCTGAAGAACAATAAAGTGCAGCATTTAACGCGCCACTTTCTAAATCTCCTGTTTCTAATCCTATTTGATAAGCTTCTCTGAGATAGGGTAATGATTTCCGAAGTGGTTCTTTCCAATGACTAATAAAACTATGCACAATAAAACAAGTGCGACTTCTAGCACCCTTTAGCTGTAAACGCTCAAGAATATTTAATGCAAGTTGTCCAAACTGGTATCCTGATTTAAAATCACCCATAACTCCACAAAGGAATAATCCATACTCAGCGTAAGGAAAGGGAGAGGTCTCGCAATTACCAATGGTAATTAACGACTCAATCTGCTTAAAGATCAATAATGTCAGCAGCATTGGATCTGATTGGTAAGCAGGGGGTGTCATTTGTGATAAAATTCGCATCGTAGCTAGCTGCACTGAATCGGTCATGAGCGGAGAATCTAACAAGCTCAAAATGTCATTCTCTACCCATAAACTGTTAATTCTTTCTGCAACTTGTTGAATGTAGGCAGAAGTTGGGCGCTCTGGGAAATATACTCCTAATAATGCAAGTAATTGCAATCCACAATTTAGCGATTCTTGTAATTTACCCTGCGCTTTTATCCCCAACATTTTGATTTCGTATACTCGAATTCTATCGATTAGATTTTGAGTATGGGAGAGGACAATCTCAACGCACTCCTCCATTTGCTCGTAATTTGTACTCAAGTAAGCAACTTCTGCGAACAGCTCATAGATCGTTCTAGTTAAGTCTGGTCTAATGTTCCAGCTATCTTCTGACAAAAGTTCGATGCAGATTCCTAAATACTGAATTGCAGCATCATAAGCAGTTGATGTTTTAGCCTTTTGAGCCGCTATTAAATTCAATTGCAACAGTTGTTCTCTCTCTGTGCCTTGGGGCATGAGACTGCAACCAATATTTAAATGGCTGATAATGACAAAAATGTGATCTTGTATTTCTTCTGCTGAAGCATTTCTCAGTAGCAATTGACCAATCTTTAAGTGAGTGAACTTCTTTTTTGCTTCAGGGATCAAAGAATAGGCAGCTTGTTGAACGCGATCGTGCAGAAACTTATAAGTTGCATTCGCATCAGATGGCGCATCAACATTCGTATCAGTCTGCGTAAAGAACTTATAGTCTTCCGTCGTGGGAATAATAAAACCTTCTTCTAATGCTTGCCATAGGGCTGTTGCTGCACTTTCTGGAGATTGTTGGGAGGCGATCGCAAGGATCTGTAAATCAAACTGTGCGCCAATACATGCCGCCACCTTGAGGACATCCTGAGTATCTAAAGGCAACTTCTGTAATTGAATTGCCATAAACTCAACCACATCATCAGCGTAAGTTAGTCTCGCTTTTGCAATATCGCATTGCCAGTTATGCAAATCCCAATTAAAAGTAATGCTCTGTTCTTCATATAGAGCCTTAAGCAACTGAATCGAGAAAAAGGGATTTCCTTTTGTCTTTTGATACACTAATTCTGTCAAAGGTAACGCGCTGGGCAAATCACAAATCAAGGTGTCAGCAATCCATTGATGTATATTGTCTTGGCTCAATGCTTGCAGAGTAATGGTGTTCACCGTTACGCCTGTCTTGATCATTTCTGATATTGTCATCATCAATGGATGAACTGGCGATACTTCGTTATCTCGATAGGCTCCCACCATCAATAGATATCTTGCATCTTGCATCAATAGTTGCATTAACCTTAATGAAGACAAGTCAGCCCATTGTAAGTCGTCTAAAAACATCACAAGGGGATGTTCGGGTGTTGCAAAAACTTGTATGAATTTTTGCAACACTAAGTTGAAGCGATTTTGAGCCGCATTTCCTGATAGTTCGATAACGTTGGGTTGACTGCCAATAATTCCTTCTAGCTCTGGAATCACCTCAACGATGACTTGCCCGTTCTCTCCCACTGCGTCAAGGATTTTGGTTCTCCATACTTTCAGTTGATGGTCACTTTTACTCATCAGTTGTCCGATCAAGTTGCGAAAAGCCTGTACAAAGGCAGAAAAAGGGATGTTGCGATTGTATTGCTCAAATTTACCTTTGATGAAGTAACCATGTTTCTGCACTATTGGTTTCTGGATTTCATTAATGACTACGGTTTTGCCGATGCCCGATGACCCTGCTACTAGCATTAGTTCGCTATTACCTGCGGAAACTCGATCAAAGGTGGCTAAGAGACTCGCTACTTCAGATTCCCGTCCGTAGAGTTTTTCGGGAATCGTGAAGCGATCGCTGAGATCCTTTGCGCCAATTGTAAATTCAGTGATGCTTCCAGTTTGGTTAAGCTGATTTAGACAAACTTCGAGATCGTGCTTTAAGCCCAATGCGCTCTGGTAACGTGCCTCTGCATCTTTTGCCATTAGTTTAAAGACAATTTGGGCGATCGCTTCTGGGATCTCTGGTTTCAATTCGCTGACAAGTGGTGCGGGCTTAGCAAGATGACAATGCACTATTTCCAAGGGATCGTCTGACTTAAATGGCAATTGTCCTGTCAATAGCTCAAACAAAGTTACGCCTAGAGCATAAAAGTCACAGCGATAGTCGATTCCCCGATTCATTCGTCCTGTTTGGCAGGGAGCCATATAAGCGAGTGTACCTTCTAAGATATTTGTACTAACTAGTATCTGTGTCTGGTGGGGCAGTAATGTTGCTAGTCCAAAATCAGTTAATTTAATCTGTTTCGTAATCGGTTCAATCAGAATATTGCTGGGGTTGATATCTTTGTGGATCACACACTGATGATGCAGATCGTCCAAAATTGTGGCTAGTTGGATCGCGATCGCTAAAACTTCAGTTAGATCCAGAGGGTTACCTGAAATGTAATCTGAAAGAGATCTATATCCCTCATCAGGCATTACTAATACATAGCCATTGCCATAGTTTTCTAAGCCAATAGGTTTAGCGATGCCTTGGGAATTGAGTCTTTGGGCGATTGTATAATGGTTTCTCAGTCGTAGCAAATCTTGATGGGTCGGGCGATCGCTTCTCAATATTTTCAGCACAACAGGCTGTCTGTCTGCGATGCTTATGCCTCGATAGACAATTGTTCTGCTACCTGCATAAATTTGATGCTCTGGTCGATAGCCTTGAATTGTGAGAAAGCGATCACTACTAGCCATAATTGATTGAAGTGTCCTAATCTGCCTTCTTGTATATTAACGTGAATTCGATATAGCAATTTGCGTCATGCGAAGCACAGGGCAAATGGAAAATGGTAAGAATCACTTAGAGATTCTTACCATTTTCCATTTGCGGCAAACTGACGTTATATTAGGACTTACACAAAAAAATGAGATGTAGAGGCAATTCATGAATTGCCTCTACGGTAAAATTAGGCTTTCGGGGCATTTTTGAGTAAGTACTATGGCAACGATGGTTTCCATATCGTTATTTAAATATGCCCTTTTGTTCACATCTCTCGTCTTTTCGCACACCCTTTTTAGAATGGTGCAAGATTTCAGTTATCTCAACAATTATTTATCTTTATCTCCCTAATATCAAGTCATGACTCAATCCTCAGAATATTCCAGCGATCGATATACAGAATTCATTCAGCCAGTGGATGAATATAATCGTGATTTGATAGCAAATGTGCATCCTTTAGATTGGGTAAATCCTCAACCTGCGGCTCTTTATGATTTGGTCGTAATTGGCGCAGGAACGGCGGGATTGGTTGTCGCGGCAGGGGCGGCGGGATTAGGGTTAGGACTGAAAGTGGCGTTAATTGAGAAGAATCTCATGGGAGGTGATTGTCTCAATGTTGGTTGTGTTCCTTCTAAGTGCGTGATTCGTTCGTCGCGAGTAGTTGCGGATATCCGCGATGCTGCTAATTTTGGCATTAACTCACCTCAGAATATTGATATCGATTTTGCTGCCGTCATGGAAAGGATGCGAAAAATCCGTGCTGGCATTAGTCACCATGACTCGGCGGAAAGATTTCGGAATCTCGGTGTTGATGTATTTCTTGGTTCAGCAAGTTTTATTGATCATAAGGCGATCGCTGTTAACAACACTAAATCAAACATCAAATTAAACTTTAAAAAAGCGGTAATTGCCACAGGCGCAAGAGCCTCTGATCCACAAATAGTAGGACTTACCGAAGCAGGATATTTAACCAATGAAAATGTCTTTTCCCTCACTGAGCGTCCCAAAAGATTAGCAGTCATTGGTGGTGGCGCAATTGGTTGTGAATTAGCACAGGCTTTTCAGCGCTTAGGTTGCGAAGTAACATTACTGCACAAAAATTCGCATTTACTTGATCGCGAAGATGCCGATGCAGCCGAAATTGTGCAACAGGTGTTTCTGCGTGAAGGTGTGCATTTGCTTTTGGACTGTGCGATCGCTCAAGTCAGCAAAACTAGCAATGTCAAAATCATCCATTATCAACAAAATGGAATTAACCATCAAATAGAAGTCGATGAAATTCTCGTCGGTGCAGGGAGATCGCCAAATGTGGAAGGACTAAATCTAGAAACTGTGGGTGTGGAATACAGCAAACAGCGTGGTGTGGTCGTTAATGACTATCTGCAAACAACCAATCCCCGAATTTTCGCCGCAGGCGATATTTGCATGAACTGGAAGTTTACCCATGCTGCTGATGCGGCGGCGCGGATTGTGATTAAAAACACGCTCTTTTCTCCCTTTGGTTTGGGAAAAAGTAAGCTCAGTGATTTAGTCATGCCTTGGGTAACCTATACCGATCCTGAAATTGCCCATGTGGGTCTATATGCTAAGGAAGCTAAGGCGCAAGGCTTAGAAACCGATGAAATTAAGATTCCTTTTAGTTACGTCGATCGCGCAATTTATGATGGCGAAACTGAAGGCTTTGTCAAAATCTTGCATCAACGCGGCAGCGATCGCATTCTTGGGGCAACGATTGTGGCGCGTCATGCAGGGGAAATGATTAGCGAAATTACTTTAGCGATCGCTACAAAACAGGGATTAAATGCACTGTCTGGAGTGATTCATTCCTATCCTACGCAAGCCGATGCCATCAAGAAAGCTGCCGATGCCTATCGGAAAACTTTGCTTACTCCAAATACTCAGACTCTTTTAAAATTTCTCAGTAAATTTAGCTAGAAATTGCAGATATTTAAGTGAGATCTGGAATATATCGTTAAATTTAACTCTATTTCGTATGGTAAGTCTATTAGAGGAAATTTCTGATTCCCTACAGCACTTTTAATTGGTCTTTGCTCCAGGGAAAAGCGCTGTGAGACCTTTACACAGTTGAATAATGAATAATAATCTTATCGATCAAACAGTTTTGATCACACAAGCTGACTATGCCAAAAAACTGCGTCCATTGCTTCCCGCAGAGTCATTTCTCCCAGATTCCAATAAAGTTTGGGTTTTATTACTTAATTTGATGCTCTTGATCGTGGGGTGGGCGATCGCATCTTATCTAGATCGGTGGTCTTGGCAATATCTCTGGTTGTATTTACCAATTGCGATTGTTATGGGGAATAGCATTGCTACTTTGGGATTTAGTTCTCACGGGTTATTACATAGTTCTGTGATTACTGCACCCTGGTTGCGTCAAACATTTAGTCTTTTAGGCTTTGCGATGCTATGGATGTCTCCAACTTTATGGAAAGCTGTTCATAATCGCGAACACCATAATAAGACTAATTCTGAACAAGATCCTGATCGCAACTATTCACATTCACAACCAAATACTTGGGGTAAATGGCTGCAAAATATCTTTCTTCCATCATCAGAAGTCAATCCAATCCTATTAGTAATTGGATTAGGGCATATTTGGGGAATGTATGTATTTCGTCATCTGACTTCGATCTTATTTTTTAATAATCGTGCTGCTACATATCCTGTAGCAACATTTAGTGTTAGTGAAAAAGATAGAATTGCAATCGCTGGTGAAACCTTAGCAATCTTTGGCATACATCTAGCAGTATTAGCTAGCTTACATTTTTCTCCCCTGAAGATCTTATTAGGTTACTTTGTCCCAATCTGGATTGGCTATGCGATCGCTATTTTCTACATTTTAACTCATCATTTGGTGTGTCGTATGACCAGTGTCAATGATGTTTTAGTTAATACTGTTTCTATTCGTGTACCCAAAATATTTGATATCCTGCATGTCAATTTTTCCTATCACACTGAACATCATATCTTCCCAGGGATGAATCCAGATTATTATCCGATGGTGCAGAAGTTATTGTTAACTCACTATCCAGAAAGATTTAATCTCATAGATGCAGATCAAGCATGGAAATTGCTTCTACAAACGCCGCGCCATTATCTTGATGAAACAACATTTATCGATTGGTCAGGTACAAAAATCGTCCCTTGTCCTAAGATAGGTATAATTACTACTAATCTATAAAAAAAGGATTTGACACTTCGTGTCAAATCCTTTTTTTGTGAACTCAGACAACACTTTTAAAAAATTCTTGTGCTTTTGGAAATTACACACTTAGCGTGCAATTCTAACTACTGTTACCTTCGCTACGGAAGTAATGTTGCTTTTAAAGTCAGATCAAGATTTGCAGAAAATCGAAAATCTGTCTAATTTACAAGTCAAATCACCCGCCTAATACCCTATGCCTAGCTTACCAAGCACGATTTATCCCATTGGCGCTTATAACCTTCACGGTTTAGTGTGGCAAACTAATGTAAGTACTGATGTACATAATGGCAAACCCTATGCGCTTTGTGTTGATGCTTATCAAGGACATCTACTCAAAATCGATCCTTTTTCTGAAGGCGCAACAGTACTGAATAACTATACAGCATTACAATTTCGAGATGCCACAGGCTTAGCGATCGCGGGAGAGACGCTTTGGATTACTAAGGACAATGGAATTTATTACTGCAATATGGTTGACTTTGATTTGCAGCCATTTATGGAACTGCCCAATCGAGTTGATGGTATTGCTGTATCCGAAGGTGGCGTGTATGTAAGCTCTAGCGAAGTTGGCAAGATTTTTGTGTTTGGACGTGCTACTCGCACCTTACTGCGCATTATGGATGCCCCCGGAGCAGGTTTTGAAGCATTAACTTTGATGGGTGAAGAATTGTGGGTGAGCGATCGCACCGAAGAGACAGTTTATCGACTTAATGCGAAAACAGGTGAAGTTATGCATCGGGGATTGACTCCATTTCCCAATCCAATGGGATTAGGTTTTTTGGGAAATGATCTGTATGTGGTTTACTCAGGTGATGAAAACTACATTCGGGAAAATCCTAACGATTTAGATGAGCCATTTTCAGTTGCGGCTCGCGAAAAGACTTTTATTCATCGACTGAAGTTTAATCAGTACCAAAATGAGAAACTAAACTATACTCTCACCACTGGCTTTAAGGTAGAGATGATCTATCTTGAAGAACTGTCCTCTGAAGAACCAACTTCTGTCTATAACCTCACATGGCGAGTTGCCTACCCTACAGATACCTATCGTCAAAAATTATTAGCGATCGAGCCAATTGGGATTCCTTTTGAAGAAGAAATTGTTGATGGTCAGCGTGTCGCCGCTTTCAACCTTGGCAATCTGAAACCTGAAGAATCTCGCATGTTTGGCTGGAAAGCAACCCTAGAACTGCATGGGATTAAATATGAACTTAAGGATAGTGAGGTGGAATTTGTGCCTGAACTATCTCCTGAAATGCAGAGACTCTATCTGGTGGATGACGATGGATTGAGCATGGATCATCCGATCATTCAAGCCGCAGCTAGGGAGGCAGTGGGTGATGAGACTAATATTTTGCGAAAGATGTTATTGATTCGTGATTATGTCTACGATAAGCTCTCCTATCGCGTTACACCTTATATCGCTGCTCCTGAGGAAGTTCTAGTTAGAGGTACTGGATCTTGCGGTGAATATGTCGGTTTGCTGCTAGCTTTAACTCGACTCAATGGAATTGCTTGTCGCACGGTCGGACGCTATAAATGTCCTCATGAGAATGATTTGGTGATGCATATCCCTCTGCATCAGTATTACAACCATGTTTGGATTGAGTTCTATATTCCCAGCATTGGATGGTTGCCAATGGAGTCAAATCCTGATGATACTGGCTTCCGTCCCTACCCTACACGCTGGTTTATGGGTTTACCTTGGTATCATGTAGAAATTGGGAAGGGAATATTTTTCGAGACAATTCAACCTCAACCTTATTCCATTGGTGAACTTGCTCTTAATCATGTTCGCTTCAAAGTTTTGGAAGAAATCTAAACTTTTTAGAAAAACAAACTCACTTTGTGAGTTTGTTTTTTGATTAACTGTAAACGATTACTAAGTTTAATAAATTTAACTTAAGAAGAATTTTCTGATGTCGAGATACCTCTTAGGATTATGGAAATTAAAAAATTATAGGTAATTAGACTTAGGAAAATAAACTTATGACACATCTAGCTTTTAACTTACTTGCCGCAGTTCCCGCTACCGCTAACTGGTCACCAAGTGTTGGTTTGATCATGGTTACAGCTAACGTATTTGCGTTAGTCGTTGCTCGCTATGGCATTCAAGTCAAAGGTGTAGGACCTAGCTTGCCTGTGGAATTACCAGGTTTATTTTCAGGCTTTGGGTTACCAGAATTTCTAGCAGTTACTAGCTTTGGTCATGTTCTTGGCGCAGGGCTAATTTTGGGCTTGGCTCAAGCGGGCTTACTATAA
The DNA here is from genome assembly GCF_051131155.1 of Pseudanabaena minima str. Chao 2107. Taxonomy (NCBI): domain Bacteria; kingdom Bacillati; phylum Cyanobacteriota; class Cyanophyceae; order Pseudanabaenales; family Pseudanabaenaceae; genus Pseudanabaena; species Pseudanabaena minima. The sequence continues at coordinate 5,123,287 of NZ_CP159508.1, read as the reverse complement.
CAACAATAGAGAGAGCGCTAAGCGCTCTCTATGTATAAGAAGATCCTTTAAAGCGTTGCAAGGCAACGCTTTAAAGGATCTTCTTGTTTCGAGTCTGGGTACAAAGCGCAATAAATCTAATGTCAGTTCGACGAAAACGAAAAATGGTAAGAATCGCTAAGCAATTCTTACCATTTTTCACCATTTGCGGCGTGCTTCGCACGCTGCAAATGGCAATATCGAACTCACGTTAAATCTAAACAAATGAAGCGGAATTGCCCCATTCACCTGAAAATACAAAACTGGATAAGGGATGACGAGCGCGAGGAGCATTTTCCCGTTCTTGTAACTCTGGGGGCAAGTTACTAGTTTCTCCTGCATACCCGATCGCGATCGCGGCTATAGGTTTCGCCGTTTCAGGAATATTAAAGGTGGCGATCGCCTTAGCAGCATCAAAGCCACCCATTTGGTGTGCGACTAAATCTAAAGCTGTCGCTTGTAATACTAGGGTTGCAGCCGCTTGCCCTGCATCATATTCACCCCAAGCATTAGGTTTGCCATTATGTTTAAAGTTCTTTTGGGCAATGATTAGCCCCAATACAGGTGCAACTTGCGCCCATACAACGTTAGCGGGGACTAAGCAATCGAGTAGTTTTTGATAATTTACGGTGTCGTCTTTAGTTGCGACGATGAATGTCCAAGGTTGATCATTAAAACAAGAGGAAGCCCATCTAGACGCTTCAAACAACTGAGCTAGTTTCTCGGTTTCAACAGGTTTGTTGTCAAAGGCACGAGGACTCCATCGCTGAGCAATCAAAGGATGAATTTCGTGATCGGTAGTAGCAGGATTTTCCATATTGATGTTTTGAGAATCTGGAGACAAATTTATTGACAGTAACAATCCATCATTATTTTAGCTCCTCAGAAATTACAGCGATCGCGCATAAGGATAGGCTGCGCGAAGCCCAGCCTATCCTTAACTATACAAAACTTGATTGCTATAGTTCTTATAAAGATAAGAAAGACGATCTCAAAAGCTTTTCCTGTTTATCCCAATTCACAAAAGTGTGACAACACTTTTATAAATTGAAACCCAAACCCCATAAGAGGTTTAAAAGCACAAAATCGCTGTGCGATTTTGTGCTTTGGTATTAGGTTTGTGATGAGCATTATTAGCGATTGCTATATAATACTTTCAGCACAATTACCTAGGAAAATCTAAGCGCATGGATAATACGCTCGACACTCAAGCGATGCGGAGGGCTTTGCATAAGTCGCCTAATTATTTTCGGCAAGGCTTTGGACATGGAGAAGAAGCTGAATCAACCATGCGATCGCAATATCATAGTAACTTGATCCAAACTATTCGTGAGCATAACTATGTGTATACGCAAGGTGATGTGACGATCTATTTGGCAAAGTCCTTTGGCTTTTGTTGGGGAGTGGAAAGAGCCGTAGCTATGGCATATGAAACGCGCACTCAGTTCCCGACAGAACGAATTTGGATTACGAATGAAATTATTCACAATCCTTCTGTAAATGCCAAGCTTAAGGAAATGGAAGTTCAGTTTGTACCTGTAAATAATGATGGGAACAAAGATTTCTCAGGCGTAGGACAGGGTGATGTAGTGATTTTGCCAGCCTTTGGAGCTAGTGTTCAGGAAACTCAGTTACTAGACAAACTTGGCAGTAAAATCGTTGATACAACCTGTCCTTGGGTATCGAAGGTTTGGAATCGAGTCGAGAAGCATAAAAAAGCTGACTTTACTTCCATTGTGCATGGTAAGTACAATCACGAAGAAACGATCGCTACAAGTTCTTATGCCAAGCGCTATCTGGTAGTACTGAATATGCAAGAAGCCGAGTATGTGGCTAATTACATGCTCAATGGTGGCAATCGTCAAGAGTTTCTCACCAAGTTCAGTAAAGCCATGTCAGAAGGATTTGATCCCGATCGCGATCTTGAAAGAGTCGGCGTTGCTAATCAAACCACAATGCTTAAGGGGGAAACTGAAGCGATCGGGAAGTTGTTTGAAAAAACCATGATGCAAAAGTATGGAGTGGAACATCTCAATGAGCATTTCCTCGCTTTTAATACAATTTGCGATGCCACTCAAGAACGTCAAGATGCCATGTTTGAGATAGTGGAAGAGGATCTCGATCTGATGATTGTGATCGGTGGTTACAACTCCTCAAATACAACCCATTTACAAGAAATTGCGATCGAGAGAAATCTTCCTTCCTATCACATTGATGATGTGCATCGAATTCTCTCGGCGGAGGCGATCGAACATAAGCCCCTAGGTAAAGCGATCGAGCAAGCTACCAATTGGCTACCCACAGGCAGAATCAAGGTCGGTGTAACTTCTGGCGCATCCACACCCGATCGCGTTGTCGAAGATGTCATCAACAGGATTTTCGCGTTAAAAAATTAATCTCAAATTTTTACAGACAAGGCGCTTAAGCGCCTTGTTCTCTATTTAGACGCGACATTTTTTTAATTCATAAAAGTATCGCTACACTTTCATAAATTAGTATATTTAGTTTGCTTGGCATATAATGTAGTTAAATTTTGTAAAAATTTCAACTTATACATGTCCACAACCATTGCACCTGAAACCGTGACCGTTCAGCACGAGATTAAGGACATTACACTTGCACCACTAGGCAAACAACGCATCGAATGGGCTAGCCGCGAAATGCCCGTATTGCGTCAAATCCGCGATCGCTTTGCTGCCGAAAAGCCCCTTGCAGGTATCCGCATCGCTGCTTGCTGCCACGTCACGACTGAAACCGCAAACCTCGCGATCGCCCTCAAGGCGGCTGGAGCCGATGCAGTTTTGATCGCGAGTAATCCTCTCTCGACCCAAGATGACGTAGCTGCATCATTGGTTTACGATCACGGAATTTCGGTATTTGCGATCAAAGGCGAAGACAACGCTACATACCATCGCCACGTTGAAATGGCTCTGGCTCACCGTCCCCACATCATTGTTGATGACGGTAGCGATGTAACCACAACTTTAGTACTACACCACGCTGATCAAATCCCCGAAATCATCGGTACTACCGAAGAAACCACCACAGGGCTAGTTCGCCTCAATGCCATGTTCAAAGATGGCAAGTTGACCTTTCCTGCGATCGCTGTCAACGATGCTGAAACGAAGCATTTCTTCGATAACCGCTACGGTACTGGTCAATCTACCCTCGATGGCATTATCCGCGCTACCAATATTTTGTTGGCTGGCAAAGTAATCGTTGTAGCTGGTTACGGCTGGTGTGGTAAGGGCGTGGCTCTTCGCGCACGCGGTATGGGTGCAAGCGTAGTTGTTACCGAAATCAATCCTGTTGCAGCGATCGAAGCGGCGATGGATGGTTTCCGCGTGATGCCTATGGATGAAGCTGCTAAGATCGGCGATATCTTCATCACTGTTACTGGTAACAAGCACGTCATCCGTCGTGAACATTTTGAAACCATGAAAGATGGCGCGATCGTCGCTAACTCTGGTCACTTCGATTTAGAAATTGACCTAGTTGCACTTAACGATCTCAGCGAATCTGCTAGCTTTGTTCGTAACTTTACTCAAGAATATCAACTCAAGTCTGGCAAGTCCGTCATCGTCATCGGTGAAGGTCGTCTAGTTAACCTCGCTGCTGCTGAAGGTCACCCTGCTAGTGTTATGGACATGAGTTTTGCCAACCAAGCTCTTGCCTGTGAATTTCTAGTTAAGAACAAGGGTAATTTGCCTGCTGGTGTTGTGCCAATTCCTAAGGATGTTGATCAAGAGATTGCTCGCTTGAAGCTACAAGCTATGGGCATCAAGATTGATACTCTTACTCCTGAGCAAGTTCACTATCTCAATTCTTGGACAGAAGGAACATAAAACTTCTTAAAAAAGAGGGAGCGCTAAGCGCTCCCTCTTTTTTTGTGAGAAGTAAAAATTTAGAAGTTGTTTTGGTGATCGCTATTCTTTATAACAAAACCCTTACTGAATGATGTTAAAAAATTTGTGGATTTGACATTCCCTCAACAATCGCTATTTCTTCCTGTGTCAAACCATAAAGGCGATAGACGATCGCATCAATCAGTTTGTCACAGTTTGTTAGTTGTTCTTTGATAGGTAAAAGAGTATTCAGGCTATCTTGATATTCTTTTTCTAGAGATTGTTGTTCTTTTCGGGCGACTGGATCAATTTTAATTTTCTTTTTGTTTTTCTTGAGGACTTCGATTAGGTCGTCAAAACTAAGGGTTGATTCATTTTTATAATAGTCACCTAAATAGTTTTGGATTTTTGATTTATTGGTAAGTGTTTCAATTTCACAGCCGATAAAGCGCTCTAGCCATTTTAAGAAACTTTTGATTTCAGTTTGTTTTCGAGTGTTTAGTTCGATCATCTGTTCGGCAAGATAAGCCAATAAGTCATGGATTAAATCTTTAGCTGCAAAATCAATATATTCTGAAATTTTGCTTGGCAAAAAGTTGGATTGATCACAATATTTGATGAATTGAGATAGCAATTCTTTTCTATCTATTTCAGTCAAAGAGAAATTAATAATTGGAATTGGTAGATTTTTAAGTTCCTCATAAGTTACTTGTGGGAAATCATCTTTAACAGATATAGTTGAAGAGCTTGTATAAAGCCAAGAAACTAGTTTTGAATTAATTAGTGCTGTTATAAACCTAGGATTAATATCTACGTTTAAGACTAGGATACTCAGAATATTATCTGTTGTAACTAAAGTTTCTTCGCAGTAGCAAGCCATAAGCTCACCTCGTCTTGATAATAGCCTTCTTAAGACAACTCTAGGACTAGTAAATAAAATTTCCTCTCGTCTACTAGCCAAATCATTACAATATTTTATATAACTTCTCTTTTGTGGTTGTAGACGATAGCGAGATAATTCCTCTCCAAGTAGTTCGGGGTAATAAATATCTTGAGATTCAATTAATTTAGGTACTCGTAAAAAATCATTTTTTATCTGCTCTTTGGTATGTTTTTTGGTGTCGTAAAGCTGTACACCTCTTTCAATTCTAGAAAAAGCTCCTAAATTCGTGAATTGTGAATCTTTTTTGATTTTTTGGATTCTTAGTAATTCTTTACTTAGAATGAATTTAAAATTAGTATCTTCTTTCCATTCTTGAATACTAATTTCTTGATAGGTTATGTTCTTTAAAAGATGCAAATCATCTTTTTTGCCCATTTTTTTAGTGTGTACGAAATAGTTTTCTTGTCTTCTATTGACTTGAGTTAGGATAATGCAAGTATCAATATATGCTTCAGCAAAAATATCATAAGGTAGAGTAACTACTTCTTTTATGCAAGAAATATTGAGTATATTTTGACGTAAATCTGTATAGTTTATTCCTGTTAAAATTGCCGCAGGGATAATAAAAGATGTATATCCTTGATCACAAGTACTTTTTAATCCAAAGTTCCAAAAATAAACAAAGGCATCATTGTATGAATTAGATGACCACTTTAATGGTTCAATTAGTCCATAGGGAGGATTACCAATTACTGCATCAAAACCAGCATTCTCCTGCCAACGGGCATTTTCTAAATCGATAAATACTTCTGGGAACTCTAGATCCCAATGGAAGAAATGCTTTTCATCACTGAGTTTTTGAGCATTTTTATATACGGCTGCATCTGCCTTATTCATTTTTGTGAGATCAGCCGAAATTGCGTTTGTACCAAATACACGCAAGAAATGATCAGCGCGTTTTAAACCAAAAAACTTAGATACATATATATCTAATAACTGTTTATAAGGTTTGGCAGCTTGATCAAATTGGCGAAATAGCTTTTCACTTTGTTCAAGTTCAGCAAATGTGGCATCACTCAAAATACTCACCCCCCGCATAATCTCCGCAGCCCTGAGCAATCCTACAAATGGCCCCGCAAGTAAATTAAACTGCCCTGTTGATTCCTTGACCATACTAGCTTCGGCTTCCTTTACAGTTGTCCCAATTAGCGAATTACCACAGCGTAAATGATGATCTAAAAAGCTCAATGGAGCGCCGACAGTAAAAGAATGTAACCACAAACTGACCTTTGCTAACTCCACTGCCATTTGGTTTAAATCCACACCATAAATGCAACGCTTCATCACCACACGCTGTAAAAGTTGAGTTGGTTCTAACCGATCTGGACTAATCCTAATTCCTTGTTGGGCTAAATTCTCTAAGATGCTTTCACGAGTTTGATTGAGCATCTCTAAAATTGGATTAGACTCAGGATATTGATTCAAAATTAGAATCAATTCATCGGTCAAATAATCTACAGCTTCCACCAAAAAATGACCACTTCCCATTGACGGATCACATACTTTGATATCAAGCAATGTTGTTTGTGCTTCTCGTTCTAAACGTTGTAAATCTTTCTGTAATCCATTTCGACTTTGCACACCCAAACGTTTGTCTTGCATTTGTTGATGTAGCTGGCTAATCTCTACCATTAGCTCAGAAAACCTTTGCGATCTCTTTTCCAATATTGGCTTCAAAGTATTACTAACAATGTATTTAACAATGTAATCAGGAGTGTAATAGGAACCCGTAGACTTACGTTCACCCTTGTCACTTTCTAAATGTACTTCTCCATTCTCAGCATTATCAAGTACTACGCGATATTCCAATAACCCTTCATAAATAGAACCTAATTGACGCACTCCCAAAAAGCTATAGTCAATTGGCAATCCTTCAAATCTGGCTAATTTATCTAAAGCTGGGGCTAAAATTGCATCTGAAAGCTTAAACCTAAATAGAAAATGATTGGCAGGATAATCAACCTGATCGTCATCTTGATTAAAGTCAAAGTGAAATAGTCCACCGTTATAACGCGGTACATCTAAACTTGGATCGCCACGATCAATAATTTGAAATAAGCTTAGCAAGCGATCATATAGTCCTGTTCCTGTTTGACTAAATTTCTTTTGATTTCCTATTCCTTGCGCTACCTCTTTCGACATCTCAATTAGACTATAATCTCGATAATCGCTATTAATTGGTAGTAAATTTCTCGCCTCAGCATAGAGCAAAAATAGAAGCTTGTAGAGAAACGATAAAGTTGCTTCATAAATTTCTTCAGATGTTACTTGATGTTGCAATCGGAAAGCATTTGCTGCAAATCCTCCCGCCACACTTGGAAACACCTGCTCAAACACCAAAGTTTTTAGCTCTTTACCCACCTGTGTTGCATAGGTATTACTGCCTTCGCGTACCCGTTCTAAAAAATTACGCCCCTGTGGATCTTTAACAAAACTATCTCCACAAAAGAATAACCAAAAATATTTAAACTTTTCTAATTTATCCTCATCTTGCGATTCTAATAATTCCACCAAATCCACTTGATAGAACTCAGTCGCAGTCGAAGAAGCCAATCGATAATAGAGCCTCCACTCGCGCCCATTTGTCAAAATCCCCCAATCAACACCAGTTCCCGTCAAATAGTTAGTAATCTGAAATGATGGATTGGCATTTTTATAAATATCTCTCTGATCATTTGCCGAAGCTTTACTGAGTGCGCGTTCCCAATATTTTGCTTCCGCGATCGCACTCACCCGCGCATAAAAAGCCGTCTCATTACTTTGTAATGGATAAGCGCTATCGCGATCGCTCTCACTTGTAAACAGTGCATAATCTGGTCGTTCCGCTCGTCCCTTACCACGAGTCGTTACTTGAGGAATATTACTAAACCCCAAGATATCCAGCACAGGTTTAATAAACTCTGCTTCTGTTTGAGCTTCACTTAGTTTTGGTAATAAATCTTTTTTAGACAAATAGAGCTTTTTCAGAGACTCAAACTTACCCACTACATCAAGCTGCCATTCAGAACATCCCTGAATTCTGTGATCTAGATAATGCTGCGAAAATAGTGGTTTGTTTGTCTTCTGCCCATCTGTCATGCTCAGGTTTCCTTTTAGTTCAGTGATAGCGCTAAGATCTACAAGCCATCTGAATAGCTATATGGCTTGTAGATCTTAGCGCATGTTTCGTCTTCTCTCATCCTACCATGACAAAAATGCAGCCTCAACACCTTGCTCTCGCTTGACTTTGGCATCGCGTTCTACCCAAGTAAGGATTTGGGCGACGGTCAAATCTTCAATGTGAGTGCTGTAATCTTTAGCGATCGCCACTAATGCTTGCATTGCCGAAATGACCATGCGTGTGAGAAATTTTTCATGACTGGAAAGCTTCGCAGTCGTAACTTCATCCTGTCGCGTATCTTCAAAATCTAGATCAGGATGAGGCGAAGTCCATTTCAAAAAGGCAGCATCTTCACCTTGCTCTTGACGAATCTGTGAATCCATTTCAATCCAATGCACAATTTGACTAGAGGCTAGATCTTCAGCATGAATATGTAGGTCTTCAGCAACTTTAGTAATAATCCGCATCGATGAAACTGTGATGCGGGTCATAAATTTTTCCATTGTCGATAGCATTGCGCCATCGATCGCATGGGCTTCGGCAAGCGTTAAAAACTGAATTGGGTCTTGGGGAATTGTCATAGCCTATAATTCTAGGGGCAAATCCAAGCTTTGCCCCCTTTTTAGAAACCGATAATTTGTAAAGTTCTTTTCTTACTCCCTTCCCAGTAAAAGGATAGCGTTGCGGCGCAACGCTATCCTTTTACTGGGAAGGGAGGTAGTAGTCACCTAAGCGATAGCAACTAAGGTAATCCCAATCATTGCCAAGACGAGTAAGGTAATGCCAATAAGTGGCAAGCGTCCTTTTAAGAGTTCAGCATATTCTGTAGCGACACCTTGCTCATCGCCTTTCTCCTCAGCTTTCTTATCGATCATGTCATCAAAATACATCTTTGGTTCGATCGCCCAATTATTTAAAATCCCACGATCATCTTTGGTAAAGGCTGTGCGGACTTTGGTTTTTGGTTCAGTCATTGATATTTCCTTTTTATAATATTTTTTAAATTTTTGTTTAGGTCAACTGTGCAAATAGCGATTTTACCTAAAACCTGAAATTGATATATTGAGCGATCTAGAACATATTCAAAGTGTTTATCTGGAAAATAAAATTTTTGAAACAGCTTAGTATTGCTACATGAATCTTAATGTTCCTTCGATCTTATCCCTAATGTTAAATTTCGGCAAATATTAGTCACAAAAAGAGTTACGTCGTTCCACGACGTAACTCTTTTTGTGACTAATGTCTTAGTACCAATTCCCGAAAGTATAGCTGCCGCCGATTGTGTTAAGACAAAAGCAAAACCCAAGAAGAGAATGGCGGCGCGAAGCGCCGCCATTCTCTTCTTGAGTTTTATGTCCTCATACATTTGGCAACAGCTATATAGCCATACTTCTGGGAATTAAAAACCAAACCCAGTAAGGGTTAATACCAAAACACAAAATGGCGTAGCCATTTTGTGTTTTGGTATAAAGTAGAGATCGCGCAAAGCGCAATGTTTACTTCATGTTTTTTATGCCCCACTTTTCCCATCTATGTGAGCATTGGCTATCTACGCTCAACTGGTCACCAACCCCTGACCAAATAGCCCAATTTGAAAAGCTGTACGAATTAGTCTTAGAGGGCAATAGCAAACAAAATCTGACTCGAATTACGGCTGCGGATGATTTTTGGGAAAAACATTTATGGGATTCGTTGCGGGGGGTATTAGCTTTTTGGGATCGGGAAGATATTAAGGTAATTGATATTGGTACAGGTGCAGGGTTTCCAGGATTGCCGATCGCGATCGCTAAACCGACATGGCAAGTCACCTTAGTAGATAGCAAACAAAAAAAGGTTGCCTTTGTCGAAGAGACGATCCAAACTTTAGGATTATCTAATGCGATCGCCCAGTGGGGTCGTGGCGAAGATATTAATAAGCTATCTCAATACAAAAAGAAGTTCGACTTGGCAGTAGTGAGGGCAGTGGGCAAGCCAGATATTTGTGCAGATTATGCATTACCTTTTCTCAAAAAAAGTGGCACAGCAGTCCTATATCGTGGTCAATGGCTCCCCGAAGAAAGTGAACAGCTAGATATATTTTGTGAGCGGCAGGAATTGCAAGTCGTCAAGCAAGATCGCTTTCAGACTCCGCTTACCGCAGGGGTGCGGCACAGTGTTTACCTTTCCCCGCGCTCAACTTCCATCTCAAACTCATAGGGAGATGCAAAGTTAGAAGAATCATATAAAAATCGGATTACTTCTTCTTCGAGACGGTGGATATGATGGACTTCTACAGCATTAGTTGCCCGAAGAGCCGATAAGTAACCGTCTAAAAAGAGCCTCATCTCGTCGGTCGAACGGTAACCACGTTCTGACATTTCGACAAGGGAGTCGGTAATCTTTTGATAATGACGAATGGCGATCGCGTCTTGAAGCATAGGTCAAGCTGGGAATAACTACCGTCTTAAGTGGATTTTGCTTAGGTAATAAAATGGTTCCCCCTTAGATCTAACGAGCGATCGCTAGTTAAGAAAATTCAACTTTTATGTACTTTCAGCACCATAATTCTAGCACTTTGCTGACCAGAGGGGGCGAGATGTAGGGCTGCTTATCGACAAAAAAAGGCGCATCGCGCCTTTTTTTGTTATTGCTCATAAATTGGCAAAACATCTTGCCAATTCGGATAAATTCCTGTTTGCCATTGATCGTAGGCGATCGCAAGCAAACTTTCACCTAGGGATAAAGGTGGATCAGGTTGCTGCGCTCTGGCAACAATTGACTCACAGTCAATTCCATATACAGGAATCTGTAACTGCTCACCAATCGTCCTTGCCACCACAACACCGATCCTTGTGCCAGTAAAGCTACCAATACCCGTGGCGATCGCTAAAAACGCTAAGTCAGTCCACGCAAAATCACCCATAAACATATTTAAGCAGTCATGTAACTGTACAGATAACTCTCTGCCTAGTTCCCATGACTGCTGCTTGTGGATGATATAAACTTGAGAGTTGCGATCAGAGTTTGGGTTAATTTCCGCGATCGCAAGCTCTAACTTTGTAGTTGTTGTATGTAAGGCAAGGGCAAAACTTGTGGTCATGATCTGTAGAATACTGGAAGGAGATCGCCAGAATTCAGATTAGAATTTATTGCCACCAGAGCCAGTATCAGCAGCGCCAGTATCGGCTGCACCTGTATCAGCAGCTCCATTGGATTCAGAATCTTCAGGATCGTTATAGCTGCCCATTGGTCTTCTACGTCCAAAGCGACCCATAGGGGTGCGCTTACGAAACTTACGCGCATACGCTTGGTTGCGAAGAGCTTTTTCTTTTTTCTGATTGCGGCGCTTAGCCATTTTAACCTGTTGTACCCCTTAGAGATTGAGTCTATTTAAGCTAACACAAAACGCGCATCTCTAAAACCCAGAAAATTGGTGGCGCGAAGCGCCGCCAGTTTTCTGGGTTTTAGTCAATCCATTCGTTGTCTAATTTCTGATCTCGCAACAAGATGCGATCAAAGCCTTCGCTGAGAGTAGGTGGGTTATAGGACAGGGTGCGATACATTTCTACTACAACATCTTCAGGGACTACGCGATCGCGTACCTCATTACGGGATAGGCAAATCCAAAGTGGCACATCTAGCCAAATACCCGTAATTGGCTTAAACCCATGAGACTTAGCAAGTTCAATAACATCTTTGCGGTATTCGCGTTTGTAATTTGTGGCATCATATATTACAGATTGTTGCGATTTCGCCGCATTGGCAAATGACCGTTGTACCTCTCCCCAAATCTCAGCCCAGTCTCCCTGCGTAGCTGCAGATCCATAGAGTGAGGCTCGAATGCGATCAGGGCTGATTAACTGAGTTGCCCCATAGGTTAGGCTGCTACTATTCTGACTAGAAGCATACAGCATCTTCTCAGCAAGGCTAGATTTGCCACTAGCGGGTACACCAATTAGGATAATTACACTTGCCATGCGATCGCTGCAAATTGCTAAATAGTTATGAAATCAGTCTTTACTAACTATAGCAACCTTAAAAACAACTCCCAGATAAACCCTAATCAACCTGAAATATGTCCACACTTTACGATTTCCAGATCACCAACATTGACGGTCAACCAGTCGATCTCGCTCAGTACAAAGGCAAAGTCGCCTTAGTTGTCAACGTTGCCTCCAAATGTGGCTACACCAAGCAATACAAAGGACTAGAATCTCTTTATCGTGAATACAAAGACAAGGGATTTGAGATTCTTGGTTTTCCTAGTAACGACTTTGGCGCACAGGAGCCAGGGACTGAAGCAGAAATCAAGAGCTTCTGCTCTCTCACCTATGATGTCACCTTTGCTATGTTTAGCAAGGTAAAAGTCAGTGGTAGTGACATGACAGATGCTTACAAATATCTCACTGAAACTACAGGTAGCCAAGTAAAATGGAACTTCAATAAGTTTCTAGTTGATAAAGAAGGTAAAGTCGTGAAGTATTACCCTTCTAGTGTTGCGCCTGAAGATGCAGATTTGCGTAAAGATATTGAGTCACTCTTGGGCTAGATTTTTTAAAAGTATCAAAAAGTAACACTTTCAAAAAATCTCTTGGTTTGTTTGATCGGTGATTATGGTAAATCAAGGGTGGAGCTAACGCACCACCCTTGATTTTTGATTGGATATATTGTGGTGAAGTGTTTAAGCTCACATAGCAATGACCGATACTTCGGTAATCTAGTAGGTAACTGATTTTACGCAAAATAACAGATTTTCTCCTATGACCAGAACCAAAAAAGATTTAGTTCAGAAAAATGCCGATAGCTCTCCAGAAGAAGTTGACATCATCAATATGGACTTAGGAGAAATTTTAGAATCTTTGCCAGAGCATTCAGAGACAATTGGTAAGCAAAATGCAATGTCTGATGTAGAGTCCGTTGATCGCTCTATGTATTTTTTTAATCGTGAACTAAGCTGGGTTGCATTTAATAAAAGAGTTTTAAGTGAAGGCATTGACTCGCGGACACCACTTTTAGAACGAGCTAAATTTTTCGCAATTTTTAGTACTAACCTCGATGAGTTTTTCATGGTTAGAGTTGCAAGGGTGAAGAAAAAGTTTGCGGAGCAGATGGACATTATTTCCGATGATGGGCTGAGTCCAGAAAAGCAGTTGCAAGTAATTCGGGAAGCACTTGTACCATTGATCACGATGCAACATGAGTTTTTTGAGAATACCCTGCGTCCAGAGTTATCCAATCATGGAGTAAAGCTCTTAGACTATAAGGATATCGATAAGAAACATCAGCGATATCTCAAAACCTATTTTCAAGAAAAGTTATTTCCCGTTCTCACTCCCTTAGCCGTCGATCCTGCTCACCCATTCCCTTACATCTCTAACCTGAGTCTTAATTTAGTGGTGATTGTGCGCGATCGCGAAACTAAGGAAAAGAACTTTGCACGTGTGAAAGTGCCTAATGTATTACCAAGATTTGTCAAAATCCCTGAGACCGATGATCATACATTTGTGCCTTTAGAACAGGTCATTGCCCATAACCTTGACGCTTTATTTCCAGGAATGGAAATTCTCAGTTATTATCCATTTCGGATTACCCGTGATGCGGAACTGGATATCGAAGAAGAAGAAGCTGACGACTTAATTTCAGCTTTACAAGAAGAGCTACGCAAGCAGAAGTTTGGCTCAGTTGTGAGAATGGAAATTGCTAGTGATATTCCTCCAGAAATCCGCAAAGAGCTAATTGAGCAATTGGGAATTACAGAAACTGATGTATATGACATCCCCGGACTCATTGGATTAGGCGGTCTGATGTCCCTCGCTTTTTTACCCATGTCAGAACATCAAGATAAGCCTTGGAAATCGGTTACCCATCCACGATTGAAAGAAGGATATGAGCAGGGAAAAAGTTTTTTTGAAATTATTCAAGGGGGCGATTTTCTAGTCCATCATCCCTATCAGTCCTTTACAACCACAGTACAGCGATTTATTGAAGAGGCGGCTAACGATCCTGATGTTCTAGCAATTAAACAGACCCTATATCGAACTTCGGGGGATTCGCCAATTGTCCATGCATTAGTAAGAGCTGCGGAGAATGGCAAACAGGTAGCAGTATTGGTGGAGCTAAAGGCAAGATTTGATGAGGCGAATAATATTCTCTGGGCAAAGAAACTGGAGAATTCTGGTGTACATGTAGTCTATGGGTTAAAGAATCTCAAAACTCATACTAAGACGGCTCTAGTGGTGCGGCAAGAAGGCGATCGCCTAGTACGTTATGTCCATATCGGTACTGGCAATTACAATCCAAAAACCGCAAGATTTTACAGTGATTTGGGTATTTTTAGCTGTAATGATGATTTGGGTGCAGATTTGACGGATTTGTTTAACTATCTCACTGGATATTCCCGTCAACGTGAATACCGTAAACTTCTAGTTGCGCCTGTAAATATGCGAGAGAAGTTCTTGCAAATGATCCATCGCGAAATCGAACATCAAAAGCAAGGCTATCCTTCCTATATCATTGCCAAAATGAACTCGCTGGTTGATCCTGAGATTATCTCAGCTTTATATGAGGCTTCACAAGTTGGAGTGAATATTGATCTAATCATTCGTGGAATCTGTTGTATTCGTCCTAAGGTTAAGGGCTTAAGCGATCGCATCAGGGTAATTAGTGTGATCGGACGCTTTCTAGAACATTCGCGGATATTCTACTTTAGTAATGGCGGAGAAGAACAGGTCTATATCGGCAGTGCCGACTGGATGCCCCGTAACCTTGATGCGCGTGTTGAGGTGATTACCCCTGTTGTGGAAAGCTCTCTAGTTAAAGAACTCAAGCAGATTCTCGAAATCATCCTTGCTGACAATCGTCAAGCTTGGGATCTCAAGGCAGATGGAACCTATGTCCAGAGGGTTCCTAATGATGGAGAACCTGAAATGAGTTCCCAAAAGCATTTCATGTCACAGGGTCGCCCTGAATTTGCATAATAAAAAATGCTCCCTTTGGGAGCATTTTTTATTATGCAAATCCTTTGGGTTTTACGCCTAGTTTTGCAAACATTTCTGCATCATCTTGCCAGTCTGGATTTGCTGTCGTGAGTAATTTCTCACTAGAAAAGATGGAATTTGCACCTGCGAGGAAGCATAAAGCTTGATCGGAGACACTGAGCCGATCGCGTCCTGCGGAAAGCCTCACCACAGCTTTGGGCATCAAGATTCTTGCCGTCGCGACCATTCGCACTAACATTAGCGGATCGATCGCTGGCAGATCGCCAAAGGGAGTTCCCTCTACTGCCGATAGTGCATTAATCGGTACTGACTCTGGTTGTGGAGAGAGATTAGCTAAAGTATGCAAAAGATCAATGCGATCGCTGTCAGTCTCACCCATACCGACAATACCACCGCAACACACTTGAATGCCTGCTTCTGCAACATGCTGAATCGTTTCAAGACGATCGCGATAGGTACGGGTTGTAATAATTTCAGGATAGAAGCTTTCGGAAGTATCAAGATTATGGTTATAGGCGGTTAGCCCTGCTTTTGCTAGCCGTTGAGCCTGTTCTGGGCGGAGCATCCCCATAGTTACACAGGCTTCCATTCCCATTCCTGCTACGGCTTCGACCATTTGCAATACGCGCTCAAACTCTTCTCCTTCAGGAGCATTGCGCCAAGCTGCCCCCATACAAAATCTCGTCGCACCATGTTGTTTTGCCTCTTCTGCTTGACTAATTACTTCAGCCAATGGCAATAGAGGGTAAGTCTCTACTCCTGTAGGATAGCGAGCGCTTTGAGGACAATATTTGCAATCTTCAGGACAACGACCTGACTTAATGTTTGAGAGCGTACACATCTGGACAGCGTCAGTTTGGTGATACTGGCGATGGATCGTCTGAGCCTCAAAAACTAGAGAAAGTAAAGGGCGATGGTAAATTTCGGTAGCGAGTTCAAGGGAAATCAAGAGAGTATTTATACTTATGACATAATGATGGCGATCGCCATTGTACTGCGAAGGAATACCGCTTTAGGACGCGATCGCAATACTTCTTTAGAAACAATCCCCAAAATTGTTAAGGCGGGCTACGCCCGTCTTAACAATTTTTGAGTAAGTATGCCATTACTTACTTAAAACGGGTTTGCAAGTTGCGATCGTTTGCTCATAGTAGTTTTGTAATTGTCGCGTCGCTGCATCCCAACCCCATTTTTCAGCTTCTAGACGTGCTTCGATGCACATATATTCATTGCGATTTTGCAAAAGATTTTGGGCTGCCAGAGTCAAACCATTGCTGTCATTCGGCTCGAACAAATAACCATTGATTCCATTGGTGACAATATCAGGAATACCACCTGAATTTGCGGCAACAACAGGACAACCTGCTGCCATCGCTTCAAGCAAGACTAAGCCAAGAGTTTCCGTGCGCGATGGGAATAAAAATGCATCACTAGAGGCAAACGCAGAGGCAAGATCGTCACCATGCAAATAACCCACAAAATTGGTGTTTGTCCCTGCAAAAATTTTCTCTAACTCTTGGCGATAGGGACCATTGCCCACTAGAGCAAGGCGACTATTGGGAATGGCGTTGAGTACTGGCAAAATTTGCTGAATTTCCTTTTCTGCTGAAAGTCTGCCTACATAGAGAAATAGAGTGTCTTGAGGATTTCCTTGGGTAAGGCGCGATCGCATTTCTGCACTTTTAACCTTGGGGTGAAACTGCACCGTATCCACACCACGCTGCCATAGATCAAGGCGTTCGACACCATGCGATCGCAGTTCTTCAATCATCGCTGTCGAAGTGCAAAGATTGAGTGCTGCTTGATTGTGAGTATTTTTGACTAGTTCCCACATCACACCCTCCAGAAATCCCAAACCGTAATGCTGCAAATATTGGGGTAAATGCGTATGATAGGAAGCCATCAGTGGATAGTTCATCGATTTGGCATAGTACAGTCCTGCCATTCCCAAAATTGCAGGATTGACGATATGCACAATATCGGGTTTGAACTGTTCTAGGGCATGACCAATTGAAGGGCGTGGCAGGGCTAGTTTTAGTTCTGGATATAGGGGGAAGTCAAAGGCTGATACTCCATAAATCTCTGCACCACAATATTCTTTAAGTCCACCGTCGGGCGAGAACACCAATACTTGATTTCCGAGTTTGACTAGATATTCGACGGTATATTTGAGGCGAGTAACGATGCCATCAACTTTTGGCAGGAATGTCTCGGTAAATATGGCGATACGCATAGTTATAGCTGTATGGGATCGTTCGCTGTGGATTGAGAGGATCATACTATAGTGGTCATCTCTTAATACAAAAAAAGCATAATTCTAAAGAGTGCTTTTCTCAGTCAAACTAATTAATAGAGATCGCCTTCACGACATTTTTACTGATCGCTTTATTAAGAAGTCTTAGAACAGCTAATGATGAACATCCCCTGTCAATGTTACAGAAAAATGCTGGCGTTCTCAATCAGAAGGTTGAGATTAAGTTTTCAGCGATCGCGCCTTGCGACTGGTTTTGTGTGGTTTCTGTTTTTTCAGTAAATTAAGCCTAATCGCTACAACATTACGATCTAAAATTTTTTGATATGTGGATTATTGGTGAGTTATATTTGATTTGTGCCTCCTGATCAACCAGTAATCTAGCTACTGCAAGCATTTCTATGGATAACGAGCTTTACAAGATTTTCGAGAAGACTTACTTCAATCATAAGTATTATTTGAAGGAGTTTAAGGGGGCGGGGGCTTTTGGCGCAGTGTTTTTAGCAGGTGAGGTGGTGGGTGGTACGAAGATTCAGGAGGTGGCGATTAAGGCGATTCGGAAAGATAAGATGCCTTCGGATATTATTGCTAAGGAGTTAGTGACGGCGATTAGGTTGAAGCATCCTAATCTGATTAATTGCATTACTTCTGAGGAGGGACGGTTAAAGCATTCGGTGTTTGATTATGATTGCTTTGGGTTGGTGATGGAGATTGCGAGTGGAACGCTAGAGGATTATTTGCAAGCATCACGGGTTTTACCAGTTAGTGAGGTAAGGGAGATTGTTGAGGCGATCGCTTCGGGGCTTGTCTATTTGCACGGTCAATCGGTAACGCATCGGGATTTGAAACCTGCGAATGTGTTGCGGGTGGGGAATGTTTGGAAGATTTCGGATTTTGGGATTGCGCGACAGATGGGGCGGGAAAGTGGCACGATGACGACTAGCCTCACGGGTACACCAATTTATATGCCGCCAGAGGTTTATGCTGCTTATTCAGAAGATGCCCCTATGAAGGTTTCTCCTGCTTGGGATATCTGGTCTTTGGGTGTGATGATTGTGGAAATGCTGACGGGAGAGTTGCCGTTTGATGGGGTGACAGATATTTGGAAAATGAAAATCAAGATTAAGGCATATCTACCGACACCTTTTGATGAGATAGTTCAAAATTGTTTGCGTGAATATCCTAATGAGAGATTCAATGCGAAGCAGATACTAGACAAAAATTTAGAAGTCAAAGTTGAAAATATTACTAAATTTATCTATCGAGAAATTAACTTTGCTCATGGCAGGGGCGATGCGCTACTCGGCGAAGGTTACGATGCTTATGGTATGGGTGATACATTACATGGCAAAAATTATTTTAAGGAAGCTATTGATGCTTACAGCAGAATGGTCTATTTTAAACCTGACAATGTTGATGCTTATAATATTCGCGGAATCACGAAGTATGAACTAGAAGATAAACAAGGAGCTATTGCTGACTTCAGTAAAGCGATTCGATTTAAACCTGATTTTGCAATTGCCTTCTCAAATCGCGGGATTGCAAAGTACGAATTAGGTGACAAACAAGGTGCTATGAGCGATTTTACAGAGGCTATCTGTCTCAAACCTGACTTTGCTAATGCTTTCTATGGTCGCGGGATTGTAAAGTACGAATTAGGTGACAAACAATCTGCTATCAATGACTTCAAGCAATTTGTTTGTCTCAGACCAGAGCTTTCTAATGATAAATTTAAGCAAGAGATTGCAAAGTGCAATTTAGAGTATAAGCAATGGGAATTAACTGAATTCAGATTTACAATACTTCTTGAGCCTGACTTTTCTAGTTATAGTATTTTTTACAATAGTATTTATTACAATTGGCGTGGGGATTTGAAATATAATTTAGAAAATCATCAAGAAGCGATCTATGACTTTAATAAAGCCATTCATCTCTTTCCTCATAGTTATTATTCTCTCTGTGGTCGAGGACTAGCAAAATTTAAATTAGGAGATAAGCAAGGAGCAATCAATGATTTCAATGAAGCTATCCGTATCGACCCTAACAAGTCTCAGGCATACGAGAATCGAGGGCAAGTAAAATCAAAATTAGGAAACAAACAAGGGGCACTCATCGACTTTAATGAAGCTATTCGCATTGATCCTAAAGATGCTGATTCTTACTATAATCGTGCTTTAATCAAAAAAGATGCAGGGAATAAAAAAGAAGCCTTAGTGGATTTCCGTAAAGCATCTCGGTTATATAAATATAAAGTAAATTTTTTCAAACAGCAACGATATATTGTTGGGGTTAATGCCACGCGAGAACGCATTCGAGAGCTTGAGTAAAATTGAACGATAATACAATTTGCAATATTCTTTTTCTACAAAAAAACAATGCTTTCTAAATTCAATAAAGACGAAATTGAGATTCTCTTTTGGGCTTTTCACAAAAACAAAAAGTTTACAGAATGGTATGAAAATAAAACTGAATTAATGACATATATTTGGCGTACTTATGCCGATATACTTGTCAGTCTACAAGATTTATCCATTCACGGTATACAAGAAAAACTTGCTGATATCGGTTCTGACAGTAAGTTACTACCAACACTTTCTGAACTTAAAGTAGCCAAGCAATTAGCAGAAAAATCTTTTGAAGTAGAGTTATTACTAGATCTAGATAAAGACAGGAGATTTCATAGCCCACCAGATTTATGTGTAAGTCGTGGAGGCTTAACGTTACTGGTTGAAGTCGCTAATATGTCAAGAGACGAATCCCAACTTTTGCTACACCAAAAATTAGATCCTCTAGTCAGAGAACTGGATTTTGTTGTATCTATTTCCTTTACATACTCTCAAGACCTATCTAAAATTGCTTTAAAAGGATATGAACGATCAACACAAGAAAAATCATTTAAAGAGTTTGCAGAAGAATTGCACCAACGTCTAGAATCTATTAACCAAAATCAATTACCTTATGAATTTACCATAGATGACTCAAAAATCTCTGTAAAACACGCAAAATCAGGAATGGGAAGAATTGATAATATTTCTTGGATAAAAGTTCCTCATAATGATTATGTAGAACACATTCAAAAAACAATTTCAAAGAAAGCATCTAAGCGTAAATCGTTTAAAGATGAGTTCCTAAAACAACCATTTCTAGTTTTCTTAGATACACAAGATCCAGAAATATGTGAGAAAATGTTCTCTGCTATGTACGGTTCTTTAGTTTTATCAGATTGGATAGAACCCAACGAAATTACTTCACAGCAGCAAGTATCCTACCCTAAATTTGTTGTCGATCAATTACAAGGAAACCAAAAGGAATTGCTTCTTAAACTTGGTTTTGATTCTCAGAGGCGTTCTTATCTCGATAAATGCGGATATTTTGTGACAGCAGAAAGTGTGAGAAAGAATGTTACTGGAGTTATCACAATGTTTAATGATGAGTTAGAGTGTTTTCCCAATCCATTTTGTGATGAACTAATCCATTTACCTAATCTTCCTGAATATCTTGATATTCCACTTACATCTTTTGCAGTTGGCGGAAGATAGTAATCTATTCTTTGGCAGTTTTTTCACTTGCAAGCATCTTGCTATAATAGCCGCATCAACTTAGCTCATCAAAAACTTCTATGCTTGAATACAAATCTCAACATCTAGAAACTAGAGTTGCTGCTTTAGAAACAGAACTCGCACAAATGCGACAGATGCTATCTGTATTTGTGCAGAAAAAAACACCTTGGTGGTTAAAAGTCGCAGGTAGCTTTGAAAACGACCCCACTTTTGACGAAGCAAATCGCCTCGGTCAAGAATGGCGCAAATCTGCTGAATAGAGCATCATGTATATTTTTGACACCGATAATCTCAGCCTGATTCAGCGCAATGTACAAGAAGGAAAGCGAATCTTAGCCAAACTTTCAGAGATAGAAAATCCTTAGGTTGCCGTTACCGTCATTACCTACGAAGAGCAGATTAGAGGAAGATTCGCTTTTTTAGCTAAAGCAAAAACATTAGATGAACAAATCTTTGCCTATCAAGGATTACAGCAACTAGCAATCAATTACCAAGCGATCACCATTATCCCTTTTAGCCGTGCATCTGCCCTAGAACATCAACGCTTACGCAAAGCCTATCCTCGTCTAGGAAATATGGATCTCAAAATTGCCGCGATCGCTTTAACAAACAATGCAACTTTAATCACTCGTAACAAATCAGATTTTGGACAAATTGTAGAGTTATCCATAGATGACTGGTCATAACTTATCTGTCCTTGCTTTTTGTGGTGATTTTTGACGTTGCGAGATTAGGGGCGGAGGAAGTTCTAATATAGCCAAATCAATTTGTTGAATAGTCATCGTTTTAGAGTTCTATAAAAAATAATTAGGGCTTACTGACAAAGCAAGAAAAGCATACAAGCAATGGTTTTCAAGGAGAGCGAAAACTGATAAAATGCAAGGAAAAGCAAGAAAAGCAAGAAAAACCCTTGCACAAATAAAATTGCATGTACCGACAATCCCCCACAGGACAGCTATCATTCGAGAACTTCTACTTACCATTTGGCGGCAAACTGTCAGGAGAAAATCGATGGGTAAGATTAGCAGAACTAGTACCGTGGGAACAATTTGAGAATGAATATGCAGCGCAATTTAGTCAAGGACAAGGAGCGCCAGCAAAACCATTTCGGATGGCACTTGGGGCGCTGATCATCAAAGAGAAGCTAGGAACAAGTGACGAAGAGACAGTAGAACAAATTCGTGAGAATCCATATTTACAATACTTCCTAGGCTTATCAGAGTACAGAGACAAAGCCCCATTTGAAGCAAGCATGATGGTACATTTCCGCAAACGATTGAATCTAGAGATCGGGGGCAGAATCAACGAACGGATAGTGAAACCCCCTAAAGAGTCGGGACAAAAAGAGATAGTAGAAAAGCAGGACAAGAAAGAAGAGAAAAAAGAAGACAAGAAAGAGAAGTTAGAAGAGCAGAATATAGAAAAGGAACAGAAAGAACCAGAACCAGCAAACCAAGGGAAACTGCTGCTAAATGCAACAGTCGCGCCAAGCGACATCCGTTATCCCACTGACATCAAACTGTTGAACGAAGCAAGGGAACAAACGGAAATAGTGATTGATGCTCTTTACAAACAAGTGAAAGAACAATTAGCGAAGAAACCACGCACCTATCGACGAATTACGCAACCTCATGTACGTCCGATGGTCAGAGGTAAGGCAGGAACACCTGTGGAGTTTGGCGCTAAACTCTCGGTTAGTTGTGTCGATGGTCATGCATTTCTCGACCATCTCAGTTGGGATAACTTCAATGAATCGGGGGATTTGCAGCAGCAAGTAGCATTGTTTAAATCTCGCTTTGGACATTATCCTGCAGCGGTTTACGTTGACCAGATTTACCGCACTCGCAGCAATCGGGCCTATTGTCGAAATCTCGGTATTCGGATTACCGCTCCGCCTTTGGGCAGACCTGTACCCGATGATTTAGCGGCTATTCGTAAACAAACTCTTGATGATGCTAAGGTGCGTAATCAAATTGAAGGTAAGTTTGGGCAGGCTAAACGACGGTTCAGTTTAAATCGTGTCATGTCCAAGTTGGCAAATACTTCGGAAACCGCGATCGCTATCACTTTCTTGGTGATGAATTTAGATGCGCTGCTCAAGCGGATTATTTTTTTCGGTTTTTCTTGGTTTTTGTTTTGCTGGCAACTCTTTGTTCTTCCTTCGCGGAAACCGCTCTTTAACTTTAATTCTTTTTCTTGGCAATTTCCTTGTAGACACTCAAAGTATTATCCCCTTCCTCTTTGCACACTACGTTCCCCTTAGTCTCTTTTTCAGCAAGCCCTAATTATTTTGCAACCAAAGAAGAAACCCCGTGGTGGCGAGTTGACTGATGCGGAAAAAGAACGTAACCGACAGATTTCCAAGCAGAGGATTGTTGTCGAGCATCACATTGTTGGTGTGAAAAGGTCACGTATTGTCCACGATACTTTTAGAAACCGAAAACTGAACTATGACGATGTGGTTATGGAAACTTCTTGTGGGTTACATAATTTTAGGGTCACAATGAGACAGAGGAAGTCTGCTTAGTTTCAGGGATATGATTGGAAACTTCACCTTTGATTTATCTCTTCCTTATTTCCGATTAAGTCTTTTATTCTCAGCAATTCATCTAGCAATTCTTTGCGTATATTCATCGGTTTTAGTGTTAGTAATTGTGTGTCTTGGTTATCTCTCTGTAAACTTCCTAGGCTTTACACAGATTAATTTACACTCTCGAGCAAGACTCCATTATTTTTGCCTTAAGTGCTGCTAGCTCAGAATCAACACCAGATTCTAGCGGTGGCAACTTTATAAAATAATCGGGTATTGTTGTGTCATCCCTAATTTTGCCTTGGATAGATATAAAATTTTTCTTGAGTGCATCGATTTGCATCAATTGTAAATCAAGTTCAGATTTCAAAGTTTCTGCCAAACTCCCATAGTTTTCTTTTTGCTTTAGATTTTCATTTGCGAGATTTTCATCGCCATTTTGCAAAGCTAATAGCGATCGCTGATCCCACTCTTGTAATTGCAAAGTACATTGATTATATTCAGCCTCTTTGAGTTTGAGAGTTGCAATTAATTGTTCAAGGATTTGACGTAATTGCACCAATTCTGTTTGCATCTCAATGACTCTCTTGAGCACTTCTACCTCCTGAGCCATATAATCCAAACGAGAATTTAAAGTCATCGCTGAATAAAGATGTATTTTCATCTGACTAAGCGCTTCTCTAGCCAGATTTTCATCTCCATTTTGGATGGCTAATATCGCTCGTTTTTCCCACTCTTGGGCTTGATTGGCGCTTTGATTGGATTGTTGCTCACGAAGATTTAGATCTGCTATTGATTGCACGAGTTTTTGGCGATATCCCGCCAAAATTGCTTGCATGTCATTAATTGATAGATCCAGAATTTTTTCTGGATCTTCAGCATCCATCCTTGCTTTAATCTTAGCTTTTATCAATATTCCAATGCGATCAAGTACTCCCATAACCTTCTCCATTTTAGTTAACCCAATTGACGGCGTAGAGATTCTATCTCATCAGCGATCGTTGCTTTAACACTAGGTTTAGCTACATCCGATGGAGGTAAAGCACCTTGAGGCGCAGGGCTACTGGAGAGTACCTTCGCCTTGAGAGCCGCGTTTTTATCCTCAATCTCACTGCCAGCTTCCAATTTGATAAACTTAGATTCGAGATCATCCTCAGAACTAGCACTAGCTAATAATACCTCTTGCAGCCGCGCACGATCCTCCAGCCGCCGAAAACTCTCTTCCACGCACTCAACGGTAGTAGCAGCCGAATTGGTATTCACTTTGCCCAACATATTGTTGAGGTATTCTTGGTTTTTTTCCTGTAAAAACTGCGCTTTGAGCATTTCTCTCTTGGTTCTTGCCTTGCTTTCGATCGCAATCAAATTTTTCTTGAGCGTTTCTACCTGCACCGACTGCTGATCCAATCCAGCTTTTAAAGTCGCCGCCAAATCTTTCCGCACTTTGAGGATTTCTTTCTCGGTTTTTGCCTCAGCAACCTTGCTTTCGATCGCTATCAAATCTTTTTTGAGCGTTTCTACCTGCCGCGACTGCTGATCCAAACCAGCTTTTAAAGTAGCTGCCGAATCAGCATGGGTTTTGTTATAACTAAGTGCTTCCCTAGCCAGATTTTCCTCTCCCTTTTGGATAGCTAATATCGCCCGTTTTTCCCACTCTTGGGCTTGAGTTGCGCTTTCTTTATATTGTTCCTCTTGAAGTTTAAGCAATGAGATCGATCGCATGACAGCTTGGCGTAATTTCACTAAATCTCGTTGCATGTCATTAATTGACTGTTTCAGGATTTTTGCTGGATCTTCAGCTTTCGCAACTATTGCATTTAGATTGGATTTGACCAACATGCCAATGCGCGTGATTAATCCCATTACCTTCTCCGTTTAAATTAACTTAGATTGCGCTTATCCTATTTAGCCGCATCCGATGGAGGCAAAGCACTTTGTGAAGCAGAACTCACAATCATTATTTTGGCTTTAAGCGCAGTTAATTCGTCATCAATATCGCTACCTGATTCTAATTGTGTAAACTTAGCCCCTAGTTCATCAGCATTGAGTTCAGCAGTAGCACATGCCAAAGCTTCTGCTTTTAAAATCTTCTCTTCCATGCGGGCAAAAGTAGCTTCTGCCGAATTAGTATTTACATTGCCAAGTATATTGTTGAGCTTTTCTTGAGACTTACTCGTTTGTAAACGGACTTTAAGCAATTCTTTCTTCGATTTTGCCTCCGCAATTTTACCTGCGATCGCAGTTAGATTTTTCTTAAGCAACTCCACTTGCCCTGTTTGTTGTTGTAAGCCAGCTTTTAGAGTATTCGCTGTTTCAGTGTGCGTCTTTTTGCGGCTGAGTGCTTCCTTAGCTAGGGCATCATCCCCTTTTTGGATAGCCAACATTGCTCGTTTCTCCCATTCTTGAGCCTCTGTTGTACTTTGGTTGTATTGTTGCTCTTGGATTTTTAATGATGCGATCGCCTGCGCGGTAGCTTGGTGCAATTGCGCCAAATCTTCTTGCATATCAAAGATCAATTGCTCCAGAATCTTTTCAGGGTCTTCAGCAGCCGAGACAATTGCATTTAGATTGGACTTGAGCACCATAATAATGCGTTCAGGTAGTCCCATAATCCTTTCCTTTGTCCTAAAGAGTGAATCCTCTACATAATATCATGAGCAAGTTTTTAGCTTTTTCTCCTTTTATAGCAACAATACCAAAGAACAAAATGGCTACGCTATTTTGTTCTTTGGTATTAAAACAAGTCACAACTAAAAAATAAGAGTCAGCGCTTAGCGCTGACTCTTATTTTTTTAGTTGTGACTTTCGTTGATGTTAATTAAAAAACGTCTTGTAAATTAACTTCGAGCGATTAACCCATTTGACGACGAAGAGCTTCAAGCTCAGCATCGATCGCTGCTCCGACCGTTGGCTTTGCTGCATCCGATGGAGGCAAAGCACTTTGAGTTGCAGGGCTACCTGTCATCATTTTTGCTTTGAGTGCAGCTAGTTCATCATCAACCCCACTGCCAGCCTCTAACTGAGCAAACTGAGACTCAAGGTTGTCCATGCCAAGTTCAGAGCTAGCACTTGCCTTAGCCTCAGCCATTAATACACGCTCTTCCATGCGCTCAAAGGTTGCAGCGGCTGAGTTAGTATTAACCTTACCCAACATATTGTTAAGGTTTTCTTGAGCCTTAGCCGACTGCATACGCGCCTTGAGCATCTCTTTCTTGGTTTTTGCCTCAGAGATCTTGCCTTCGATCGCAATTAAATTTTTCTTGAGTAGCTCTACCTGCCCTGACTGCTGATCTAAGCCAGTTTTCAAGGTTGCCGCCGAATCAGCATGAGTTTTCTTACGGCTAAGAGCTTCCCTTGCTAGGTTTTCATCTCCTTTTTGGAGAGCTAGCATCGCCCGTTTTTCCCACTCTTGTGCTTGAGATGCACTTTGATTATATTGTTGCTCTTGGCGCTTCAAAGCAGCCATTGATTGCGCGACAGCTTGGCGCAATTGCACCAAATCTTCTTGCATATCAATGATTGATTGCTCCAGAATTTTTTCTGGATCTTCAGCAGCCGTAACCATTGCATTTACATTGGACTTGACCACCATACCAATGCGATCGAGTAATCCCATAATCTTGTCCTTTGTCTTAGGGAGTAAATTGTCTACATACTATCATGAACCCCATAAAAGTATAGGCGGCGCTAAGCGCCGCCTATACTTTTATTTTTTATTATTATAGCAGCTCCGGGATTTGAACCCGGGACCTACGGATTATGAGACCGTCGCTCTAACCACCTGAGCCAAGCTGCCGTGCGTTTCCTAATATAGCATAGCTGATGTAAATATTTTGCAATGTTAGCTCGCTAATTTTGCTAAAAAAACGTCAGTTTGCCATTGGCGGCGTGCAAAGCACGACACAAACGACTATATAGAATTCGCGTTAAAAAAGTGAGATGCGTTGCAGTGTTTTGCACTGCAACGCATCTCACTTTTTTAGATTCTGCCATAGCACATAGACCCTTCGTGATAGAACTCCACACACCAACCCGCAACTGGATCAAAAATCCATGTATCCCAATCCTCAAACACAATTGCTTCTAGTGAAAGCTTAACCACATCCAAAGGCATAGCTAGAATTGGTTGAGCAGCAGAGAACCAGACAACATTGACAATAGAATTAGGGAGTTGCTGGGTTTGGCAAAGCTCATGAAATATAGAAGCAGGTTGTTCATGCCACTTCACACAAATATGTCCAGACATTCTATGCCAATCAATCTGTCCAGATTGCCAAGGAAATGATTGACTGAGCCACTGTTCAAGATGATCAGCTTCGGCAGTATTTGGCAAAAATATTTGACATAGATCTAATGGAATCCCTAACTTAATCAAAAGTTGGTGAGCTTCTTTTAGCTGCGATCGCTTTCGGAAATCAGTTAATTTTTGCTTTAGTTTAGCTTTACGCTGCGTTGAGTCCATTAGCTTCAAGTATAGCTTTATCGCGAATCCGACATGAATCGCAAACGCCACAAGGAACTTCACCCCCTTGATAGCATGACCATGTCAAATCAATAGGCACACCTAAAAGTCTAGCGCGTCGGACAATATCAGTTTTAGAATCCATCACTAAAGGAGCAATTAATTTGGGAGCCTTCCCTTTTATGCCAACTTTTGACGAGAGCATAGCTAAATTTTGAAAAGCCTCCAAATAATCTGGACGACAGTCGGGATAGCCTGAATAATCCACCGCATTAATTCCCAAATAGATTGCCTCGGCTCTTTTAGACTCTGCTAGAGATAAAGCGATCGCAATAAATACTGTATTCCTTCCTGGAACATAGGTAATCGGAATCTCACCTGATTGCACGCCTTCCGTTGGCACGGCAATATTCTCGTCAGTTAAAGCAGAGCCACCCCACTGGGCAAGATTTACATCGACAATATAATGCTCATTAATATTCAAAGCGGCAGCAACTTGACGAGCAGCTAGCAACTCGCGTTCATGACGTTGACCATAACGAAAGGATAAGGCGATCGCTTCATAGCCATCCGCGATCGCCTGAGCTGCCACCGTCGCTGAATCCAATCCACCAGACAATAAAATTACTGCCTTTTTGGCGGAATTCCCGATATCTACCATTTTGTTTACCTAACTCCCAATAACTTATGAGTTTGGATACTCACTCGCCAATCTGGATGACTTAATACATATTGCAGTACTAAATCTTTACTACTAGCAGTTTCCCACTCAGCCTGCAAGTATTTCACCACCTTTGTCGAAACTTTCGTCGCATTCTGTTCAGCCCAGATTAAATCTGACTCATCTTTAACTACTACTTTTAATTCACTCACTTGCTCATAAATACTGGCATGAGGATGTTTGAACTGCTTGGGCGAAAAGGTTACCCAGTCAAAATTACCACTAAAAGGATATGCACCTGATGTCTCTAGATGTACTTGTAAATTTTGTAATTTTAACTGCTGCGTTAATTCCTGCAAATCATGCATCAATGGCTCACCCCCCGTAATTACAACGATCGCAGGTTTAGCATTTACGGCTTCATCTACGAGATCCGCGATCGCCATTTCAGGATGCTTTTTCAGATTCCAAGAGATTTTAGTGTCACACCAAGGACAGCCGACATCACAGCCCGCCAAGCGAATAAAAAAAGCATTAGTTCCCATCCATACACCTTCGCCTTGCACAGAATGGAACGTTTCAACAATAGGCAAGTAATTTAAACAATTAATATGATTCATTTACTCGGTAATATTCCCCCTTAAAGCTTTGATTGCCCCACGCTTAGTTTTATCGTCAATCCGTCGGGTTTGAGCGCTGCGTGATGGCTTAGTGGGTTTACGCTTAGTGGGCGTGATCGTCACACTTTGTATTAATAACTGGAGTCGCTTGAGAGCATCTTCTTTATTTTGTTCTTGAGTACGATGTTGCTGAGCCTTGATAATGATGATGCCCTCTTTCGTAATGCGCCGATCGCTTAAATTTAGAAGCCGTTCTTTATAGAGTGGCGACAAAGAAGAAGCATTAATATCAAAACGTAGATGAATTGCTGTGGAGACTTTATTGACGTTTTGCCCACCAGCGCCCTGCGATCGGATGGCAGTAATACTAATTTCGTCGATCGCAATAGATGTATGTTTGGTGATTTGGAGCATGAAATTATCTAAAGCGAGTCGGTCTGTCGATCCTCCCCATTTTATAGCGAAAACCACAATTCTCTTAGGACTTACGCGAAAATGC
This sequence comes from Pseudanabaena minima str. Chao 2107, assembly GCF_051131155.1. Classification (NCBI taxonomy): domain Bacteria; kingdom Bacillati; phylum Cyanobacteriota; class Cyanophyceae; order Pseudanabaenales; family Pseudanabaenaceae; genus Pseudanabaena; species Pseudanabaena minima. Next base: position 5,093,821 of record NZ_CP159508.1, on the reverse strand, counting down.
TTTAAGACCCTTATTTTAGTGTAGGGACAATTCATGAGTTGCCCCTACTCTCTTGTTAGAGAATTAGCAAAATAATAATTCTTCTTCCGCGCGATCGCGCGGATAAATCTGCTCAACCGATGCACCATAGGCGCTCTGAATATTAGCAGGGGTTAAGACTTGACGTGGCGTACCACTAGCAACTAAATGGCGATTGAGTAGGAGTAACTGATCGTAGCGATCGAGGGTATTGCCCCATTCATGGCAACTAATTAGCAAAGTTTTCCCTTCTTGCCTGAGTTCACTGTAAATATTCCACATTAACGCCTCAGTTTTTTTATCCACTGCGGTCATTGGTTCATCCAACAACAAAATATCCGCCTGTTGTGCCAAAGCTCGCGCTAGAAATACCCGTTGTTGCTGTCCCCCCGAAAGATTTTTAATCGGGCGATCGCGTAAATCATCAAGTTCAACACGCTCTAAGGCTGCTCGCACAATTTCCTTAGACTGACGACTCGTTCTACCAAACCAGCCACAGTGCATTGTGCGTGACATCATCACCACATTCCATACGGTCACAGGATAGTCCCAATCAATCTGCGATCGCTGTGGAAGATAGGCAACTTTTTGACGTTGTTGCTTGAGTGATCTTTCATTATAAAAAACTTGACCTTTTTGAGCAGGAATCAGATCGAGCATCGCCTTGAGCAAAGTGCTTTTGCCTGCACCATTGGCTCCAATGAGTCCCACTAATGAGCCAGATGGGATACTAAAGGAAATATTCGATAATGCCGTGACTTCGCGATAGTTCACCGACAGGTTTTGCACTTCAAGCATAGATGCTGATGCTCAAAAAATGATAATCGTTTTCAAAATTATACCTATAATTTAGCCATTCGCAAACAAAAAAAGGCTAGACGCTTTGCATCCAACCTTTTTTTGTTTGAAATGTGTTACTTCGCGCTGTATAGCAAATATCGTTACTCAGCGTCTTTAGTCGCTTTAACTGCGTAGTAACCAAGCAATGTAGCAACTGTAAAACCTGCAAAGAAGAGTGCAAACAAAACACTGATTCCGCCTGTAATGCCAACTTGAGCAAGAATACCTTTACCCGTCAAGACCTCATTAGCAAAACCTGCAACTAAGCCAATCATTGCCATCCGTCCGTTCCAAGTCTCGGCAAAGTTACTGAAACCAAATACGCCTGCCCCTGTAGGATTTACATTAAGACCAACGGTTTTGTTAACAGTCTTAGAAGTATCGTTATCGTTTGACGAATTCTTGATTGGTGTGACTACCATGATTAATTAATTTCCTACAGAAGTTTAATATTAATTAACTAAACTTTACATTTAGCGCAAACAAATGTAAATCTATCGTCAGAAATATGCCCTATTGCCTCAACCCTAACTGCCAGAAGCCAAATAATCCCGAAGGCGGGAGATTTTGCATAAATTGCGGCAAAAATTTGCAGATCAAAGGGCTATATGAAGCGATCGCCTTAATTGGACAGGGAGGAATGGGGCGCACTTTTCGGGCAAAGGATTTAGGAAGACTAGGGCAACCCTGCGCGATTAAACAATTTCTGCCGCAGTTTCGAGAACCTGAATTAATGAAAAAGGCGATCGCCCTATTTGAAAGTGAAGCTGCTCAACTAAAGGTACTAGGCTCACATCCCCAAATTCCTAAATTAATTGCCTATTTTGAAGAAGATGGCTGTCTATATTTAGTACAAGAACTCATCGAAGGCGAAAATCTCTATAACGAGTTACAGAGTCAGGGCATCTTTAGCGAAGCCAAGATTTACCAACTACTAGAAGATATTCTGCCCGTTCTCCAATTCATCCATGATCATCAAGTTATTCATCGCGATATTAAGCCAGACAATATTGTCCGAAAACAGGAAAAAGGAAATAGGAAAAGCTCCAATTCCCAATCACCAATCACCAATTATCCTCAAAGCAATTTAGTATTAGTCGATTTTGGAGCGGCTAAGGCTATTACAAGCAATACAGCCAATCGCACAGGAACTTTAATCGGGAGCGCGGAATATATAGCTCCTGAACAAGCGAGAGGTAAAGCTTTGCCTCAAAGCGATCTGTATAGTTTAGGTGTGACTTGCATTCATTTATTAACAGGGATTTCGCCTTTTGATCTCTATGACGATGTGAGCGATCGCTGGATTTGGCGAGACAATTTACAAACTTCTATTTCCAGTCATCTGGCAAATATCCTCGATCGCCTATTAGCTAGAGCCATTTCCAACCGTTACAGTTCCGCTAATGAGGTATTGCAAGATTTGCACTCTTTAATAAATCTATCTTCAGCTATTGCAATTACTCCTCGTTCCAATTCCAATATTCAAAACTATTCACAGATATATACACAAATACGGCAACTTCAAGAATTGCTCAGTTTAGGTCAATGGAAAGAAAGTGATCGCCTTACGAATAAGATTATTTTAGAACATGCTAATAAAAGTAAAGTAGCCGAACTTAACGCCGATGATATCGATAACATTAGCTGTGATATCTGGATAGCGATTGATCAAGCATGGATGAAATTTAGTAATAATCACTTTGGCTGGAGTACTCAAAAACAAGTTTGGAAGAGTCTCGGTGGAAAGATGATCTATGAAGAAGATACTTATTGGGAATTTGCGAATATCTATGAGAAGTTTAGCGATCGCATCGGATGGCGCAAACCCCGTTGGTTTAATCTGGAATTTTCTCCCAAAATCTGGCGTAAATACGAGAATTTGACCTTTGAGATCGCTGCTCCGCGAGGACATTTGCCAAGTCTATTTTTTTGGGAAGGGTTTAATTTAGTGGATATAGTACTTTACCGCCTAGATATATGTCGTCAAACCAGAGAAAAATCATGAATTACAGTTTATTTGATGAGATACTTCCTTGCTACCCAAGAATTAATGGTGCGACGCTAAGTACCGCACTACTAATTCTTGGATAGCAAGACTAGAAGGAAAGCCCCAAAGCCATACAAGAACTATCTTTGGTAGCACTAAGTTTGTAAGACTCAGTTTTAATTGTCTTCGCAACCACCAACATATCCTTCATGAATCTCCTACCGTCAATATTACAACTCCCTTGAAGAACAAGCAGATAATTCCCTGAGTATGTATAGCCAATCAGTGATGTGCTTTTGATAATTTGAGAACTCATGCCACCCTTAGGATCTAGGGGAATGTTGTAGACCTTAACGCCACTTTTGGGGTTAGTAAATACATATTTTTTTCCCAATTCAGGATCTAACGTGTTGATTTGAACTGGCGTATAGGGCTTGATTTTGTCTATGTTCTTAAAGTCAGGAGGTGCTGCATAGGCAAGGAGAAAGAACCCTGTGCTGTCGGAGACTTTATGACCACTTTCGGGCGGATTGAAATAAAGAGAACCTGTAGGATAAACTCCTTTAGCATCTTTCTGTGAACCACTAATCGTATAGACAGACTCAGTCATCGAATGATAATGCAACCCCACACTCCCATTAGGAATGGTATACCACAGGATACTGATATGTTGAGTATCAGCCTCACCAGAAAGAATCAGCTTCTCTAAGTTAGGTCTAAAGGTAAAAAAGTTATATTTTTTGGGATTCGCGCTAAGTTCCTTGAGATCAATAATAGTTGAGTTACTCAGAGCCGAATATTTGTCTTGGAGTGCGATCGGTGATTTTGGTAAATCCTTCGCTAATGCTTTTGTTGAATTGCAATTAAAGCTGATTGAAAAGAGTAGTCCCAAAGCCACGAGTGGAATTCTAAATAGTTTCATAATCGCTCGCTCCAATTTTGATATTTAGAGAAAATAGATGATCGCAAACTATCA
>NZ_CP159508.1:4267500-5085000 GCF_051131155.1 Pseudanabaena minima str. Chao 2107 | reverse complement strand
GCGCTCTACCAACTGAGCTATATCCCCAGAGTTAACTATTGCTTTTGGCTTTTTTGCCTCTAGCTTTTAGCTTCTCAAGTGGGCCATACTGGACACGAACCAGTGACCTCACCCTTATCAGGGGTGCGCTCTAACCAACTGAGCTAATGGCCCTTTATGTTAGCCAAATTTAGAACCTGACTTAGTTTGAAAGCTTTCCAATAAATCTCGAACGACCTTGGGATGACTTACATCTGACCTAATTCTGTATTGGTTCAGTCTAGATGTAAATAGGTCTCCCTATAAGGAGGTGATCCAGCCGCACCTTCCGGTACGGCTACCTTGTTACGACTTCACCCCAGTCACCAGCCCTGCCTTAGGCGCCTCCCTCCCTTGCGGGTTGAGATAACGACTTCGGGCGTGACCAGCTTCCATGGTGTGACGGGCGGTGTGTACAAGGCCCGGGAACGTATTCACCGCAGTATGCTGACCTGCGATTACTAGCGATTCCGCCTTCATGCAGGCGAGTTGCAGCCTGCAATCTGAACTAAGACCGGGTTTATGAGATTAGCTTGCACTCGCGTGCTTGCGACTCTTTGTCCCGGCCATTGTAGTACGTGTGTAGCCCAAGGCGTAAGGGGCATGATGACTTGACGTCATCCCCACCTTCCTCCGGTTTGTCACCGGCAGTCTCTCTAGAGTGCCCAACTTAATGATGGCAACTAAAAACGAGGGTTGCGCTCGTTGCGGGACTTAACCCAACATCTCACGACACGAGCTGACGACAGCCATGCACCACCTGTGTTCGTGCTCCCGAAGGCACTCCTCCCTTTCAGGAGGATTCACGACATGTCAAGCCTTGGTAAGGTTCTTCGCGTTGCATCGAATTAAACCACATACTCCACCGCTTGTGCGGGCCCCCGTCAATTCCTTTGAGTTTCAATCTTGCGACCGTACTCCCCAGGCGGGGTACTTAACGCGTTAGCTACGGCACTGACCGGGTCGATACGGCCAACACCTAGTACCCATCGTTTACGGCTAGGACTACTGGGGTATCTAATCCCATTCGCTCCCCTAGCTTTCGTACTTCAGCGTCAGTTGAGATCCAGCAGGACGCTTTCGCCACTGGTGTTCTTCCAGATATCTACGCATTTCACCGCTACACCTGGAATTCCTCCTGCCCCTATCTCTCTCTAGTCTAACAGTTTCCATTGCCGATCCAAGGTTGAGCCTCGGGCTTTGACAACAGACTTATTAAACAGCCTACGTACGCTTTACGCCCAATAATTCCGGATAACGCTTGCATCCTCCGTCTTACCGCGGCTGCTGGCACGGAGTTAGCCGATGCTTATTCGTTAGGTACCGTCATTATCTTCCCTAACAAAAGAGGTTTACAACCCACAGGCCTTCGTCCCTCACGCGGTATTGCTCCGTCAGGCTTTCGCCCATTGCGGAAAATTCCCCACTGCTGCCTCCCGTAGGAGTCTGGGCCGTGTCTCAGTCCCAGTGTGACTGGTCATCCTCTCAGACCAGTTATCGATCGTCGCCATGGTAGGCCGTTACCCCACCATCTAGCTAATCGAACGCAAGCTCATCTACAGGCATTAAAACTTTCACCCGAAGGCATATCCGGTATTAGCAGTCATTTCTAACTGTTGTCCCGAACCTATAGGTAGATTCTTACGCGTTACTCACCCGTCCGCCACTAAGTCCGAAGACTTCGTTCGACTTGCATGTGTTAAGCATACCGCCAGCGTTCATCCTGAGCCAGGATCAAACTCTCCATGGTGTCTTTATACTTTCAGAATTCCTTCCTACTTTTCTAAAGCCTTTTTTCCTTTCGGATGGGTTTGACTTTTTTAAGCTTTTCGCTTATCCTGTCGGATAGCTGGTTATCTTTCAATAATCCAGTCTTTATTCTTTTGACGAGGTTTATTGGTTTCCTAAAGCTTTCAAACTATTTGGTTGTCTAGGTTCTTAGCGCTTTTCTTTTGTCGGGTTCGCTTCGCTTTCGCTCGTCTCTCCCTTCAGCGCTTTATTAAGTTAGCAAGGTTAAATCGCTTTGTCAACCCTTTTTTAGAAATTGTTTTGAGAATAGTTTGTTTTGGCTCGTCTATTCCTTATGGTAGAAGGATTCTAGGCTCCAAAAAATTTTTAGGATTTAGGCAATGCCGCTTCAATTGATTTAGTTACAAGAGCTTGAACCGCTTCTACACCTTCCCAGCCTCTGATTTCAGTAACTTTCTTTTCTAGATTTTTATAGGAACGGAAAAATTCAGCAATTTCTTCAAGACGATGGGGGGCTATGTCGGCTAAGGTTTTGACATCAGCGTAACGTGGATCTTTGGCAGGAACACAAAGGATTTTTTCGTCACGATCGCCCCCATCAATCATGATCAGCATACCGATGGGACGTGCAGGAATAACGCAGCCAGGAAATGTGGGTTGATCCATGATCACCATGCCATCAAGAGGGTCGCCATCATCAGCAAGGGTGTTGGGGACAAAACCATAGTCATAGGGATATTGGACTGAGGAGTAAAGGACGCGATCAAGTGCAAAAGCATTGAGGTCTTTGTCGAATTCGTATTTATTTTTGCTGCCTGCGGGGATTTCAATCAGGACGTTGAGGATGCCTGCTTTAGGTTGAGGGGGAATGCGCGATAAGTCCATTGAGTACTCCTTGATTTGGTTTTTGAGTTGTTATTTTTCTATTTATGACAGATGCTGTTCGCATAGGAGATCGCAGGCTGTCTAGAAAAAGTATAGCGATCGCAAGTACCGTTAAGACATAAAAACCAGAAAGATATGGCAACGCCTATCGTTGCCATATCTTTCTGGTTTTTATATCGATATAGCTGTCGCCAAGTGTATGAGGACATAAAACCCAAGAAGAGAATGGCGGCGCTTTGCGCCGCCATTCTCTTCTTGGGTTTTGCTTTTGTCCTAACACAATCGACGGCAGCTATAGTACCAATTCACAAAAGAGTGACGGCACTTGTGTCAATTCAATTAAGTGAACTGAAAAGTAACTCCAGTAGTTTTTTTAAGCAAAAAATAGCGTAGTTATTTTTTGCTTTGGCATGAGTGTCTGAGGAAATTGTATTTGAGGTTAATTAGTTACGCTGATATTCACGTTAAGAAAAGTATGCTTTACTGTGATGCATGTGAAGTGTGAGGATGTGCATGTTTTTGCAGCAAGAAGCTCGGTTCCCTATTGGTGTTTTTGATAGTGGGGTTGGGGGACTTACGGTTTTACAAGAAGTTCATCGCCAATTGCCTAATGAGTCTGTGGTTTATTTCGGTGATACAGCAAGATTGCCCTACGGGAAGCGATCGCCTGCGGAGATCATTGAGTATGTATATGAAATTTTGCACTGGATGCAGTCTGAGCAGGTCAAGATGGCAATCATGGCTTGTAATACCAGTTCGGCTTTAGCATTAGATATAGTGCGAAAGGATTTTGATTTACCAATTTTGGGGTTGATTTTGCCAGGAGCGAGAGCAGCTGTGGGTAAAGGCAAGAGGATTGGGGTAATTGCCACGACCGCGACTGTCAAAAGTGAAGCTTATGTAAGGGCTATTTGTGAAAGCGATCCCCAAGCACATGTGTTTCAGGTAGATTGTCCTGAATTTGTACCTTTGATTGAGTCTGATCGGATTAACGATCCATATACATTGCAAGTAGCCCAGGAATATTTACAACCACTGATTGAGGCAAATATTGATACTTTAGTTTTGGGTTGTACTCATTACCCACACTTGTCGGGGGTTTTACGCCAAATTTTGCCGTCTCATGTGGCTTTAGTAAATCCTGCTTCTTATGTGGTGAGGGCTGCGAGCCAAGAGTTAGATTTGATGGGTCTAAGATGCCTAGATAATCGTAGCGATCGCGCTGAAACTCGATTTTTTGTAAGCGGCGATCCAGATCGTTTTGCTCAAGTATCGCGACGGTGGTTAGGAAAGTCTCCATCAGTGGAAAAAGTTTACCTATCTCCTGTAGAATTGCTGTCTTAAAGTTTCGATTGGCAAGCTCTAGTCAAGTGGGAGTAATTTTTTGAACCCATACTACCGACAATCACTATGGCTGATACTGTTAATGGTTGGAACATGTTTCGGTACACAAGCAATTAATGCTCAAGTACCTCTTGTTTCGCCATTGAGGGATAATGACCTCCAAGCACAACTACCATCGTCAGGTCAGCAGTTACAGTTACGCAATGTCCAAGTTAACGCTGATGGGTTTGTCTTACAAATTAATGGCAGCCCTCAGATGCGGACATCACGAGTAGCTAACCCTGATCGCATTATTTTAGATTTACAAGCAACTGAAGTTTCGCCTTACATTCATAACTCCGTAGTGCCAATAAATCGCTATGGGGTGAGGCAAATTAGAGTGGCTCAGTTCCAAAAATACCCTGCGATCACTCGGTTAGTTTTTGATCTAGATAGCACTAGTCCTGTTAATTGGCAAAGTTCTTACGATCAGACAAGGGGTTTATTATTGCTTCGCCCTGTAGGGCTATCAGTAACGGAAAAAAATACCAGTAGCTTGCCAGTAACCAGTTCTTCTGGATCTAATAACAGCTTACCAACAACGATTAATGGTTTGTCGTTTAATGGCTATGGTCAACTAGTAATTGATGCTAGTCGAGCGATTACCTATCGGAGCAGTCTAGATTTAGCAAATAATACTTATAGTTTGACAATTCCTGCGACTCGTATTTCATCGCAGTTACGCCGACCAGTCTTAGGGGCAAATAGCCCCATTGAACAAATTCGCCTTACTCAGGTGGGTGATGCAGTAGTCGTTAGCGTGAAAATGATCTCAGGCTGGCAAATTAGTGAGTCTGTCAGAACTAATCCCCAAGCGATCGCTTTACAGTTGACAAGTGTTGGGCAAGTGAATGCAGGTATTCCCCCCAATACGCGATCACAGGTGCAGCCAAACTATGGCAATGTCACTTCTGGTCGCCAACTAGTTGTGATTGACCCAGGGCACGGGGGACCAGATGTAGGTGCTACCAGAAATGGAGTCTACGAAAAAGATATTGTACTAGCAATGAGTAAACAGCTAGGCAGAATATTGCAGCAAATGGGATACTCTGTGATGTATACACGTACTGAGGATATAGACCTCGACCTAGAACCAAGAGTGCAGATGGCGGAGAATGCTAGAGCGAGTGCATTTGTCAGCGTTCATGTTAACTCCCTTGATGCAAGTTCATCACAGGTAAACGGGGTTGAAACTTATCATGCGCCTAGTGCGTCTTTGGGTAAGAATCTTGCAGAATTGGTACATCAGCAGATTATTGCTAGTACAGGTGCAAATGACCGTGGTGTGAGGTCAGCTAGATTTTATGTAATTACGAAAACTTCAATGCCTGCAATTCTGGTGGAAACTGGATTTATTACTAATCCATCAGAAGCATCAAGGTTAGTCGATAGTAACTATCAAGGACGTATGGCAGTTGCGATCGCTCAAGGCATCGATCAATTCTTGAAATCTTACCGAAGATAGATAATGTGGGGATTGACCTAGAGCAAAAATCTATCAAGAATCTAGCTGTTCGATCTTCTCAACTTTTAGATCTTTATATCCACGGGAGAACTACTTTGCGATATCGACAACTAGCAGTTGGAATTTTGATGACTGTAGCTACTGGCTATATCAGCCCTGTCTTAGGACAGTTACAAGCACAATCGATAAACAATATTTCTAACTTATCTAGTACCGTTCAACTAAACGGCATTCGACCAACTAACAATGGCTTAATGCTAACGGTTAATGCTAACCCCCAAATTCGGATTCAGAGGGAGAATAATCCCGAGCGCTTAATTGTCGATTTACAAAATACTAATTTGGCACAAGCCTTGCACCAATCAACCTTGCCCATGAATCGACTTGGGATTAAGCAAGTTAGAGTCGCGCAATTTCAGAATAACCCTGCGATCGCCAGACTAGTTCTTGATCTCGATAGCAATGATCCCAATAGCAAAGTTGCATGGCAAGGTCAATACATCGCCTCTACTCGCACCCTACTACTAACGCCATCGAATCAAACTGCTCAAGCGATACCGATTGCTCCTCCCATAAATCCTAATTTGAATCTTCCTAGACCAATCAATTCCCCTACTAGCCCTGTATCTTCTACACCTACAGAGATCCAAAGCTTGAGTTTTAGCAATACTGGGCAACTAATAATTTCAGCCAACCAGCCAGTGAGCTATCGGGCTAATTTTGATCCTACCTCTGGCACTTATACCTTAACTATTACTAATGCCAAAATCTCGCCAAATTTACAGCGTCCTAGCCTTGCTACAAATAGTCCTATTGAAAGAATTAGGTTATCGCAGGTAGGAAACTCTGTAGAAATTGGGATCAAAACGATCTCTGGTTGGCAACTACGCGAAACTCAACGACTCAATAATCAACAAATTCAATTACAAGTTTCATTAAATAGCGTTGCTCCGAATAACCAAACGCCTTTACCTAGTAACAATCCTGTTCCCCAAACCCCTCTAAATACAGGTGAGCGTCGCCGAGGAGTAATCCTAGTTGACGCAGGGCATGGCGGGCGTGACCCAGGTGCTATTGGTAATGGCATACAGGAAAAAGATGTTGTCCTAGATATCAGCATTAGCTTAGGAAAAGCCCTGCAAAATATGGGTTACACGGTTTATTACACTCGTACTAGTGATGTAGAAATTGATTTGGAACCACGTGTAGCTCTTGCCGAGAGAGTTAATGCCGATGTGTTTGTAAGTATTCATGCGAATTCTCTGGCTTCTCGCAACAATAGCGTTAATGGGGTAGAAACCTTTTTTGCCCGCGGCTCAACAATTGGGAGAACGCTAGCTAGCTACGTTCAGTCACAAATCATATCAGCGACTGGTGCAACTGATCGCAGTGCCAAAGCCGCAGGCTTTTACGTAATTGCTAGAACTTCGATGCCTGCTATTTTGGTGGAGACTGGGTTTGTGACAAACCCGACTGAAGCAAGAAATCTTAGCAATCCTAACTATCAAAAACAGATGGCAGATGCGATCGCAAGAGGTATTGATCAGTTCATGCGTGTTCGTGGCAGATAAAACAACAGGGGAAGCGCGAGGCGATTCCCCTGTTGTTTTAAGAAGGAGCTTTAGAAAATTCTAAAGGAGTTTGAGACTGCTGTTGATGCCTAGCATCGGTAATTAACCAATCTAAGGCAGCTGCTTGCAAGTCAATAGTCGCACCCGTTTTGTCAACACAATAACGGCCAAACACCAACTTATCGACTAATCGCACATCTGATAAGCGCGAATACTCGAAAATCACACTACGCTCAACCACTGCACCACTGCAAACATGACAGTTAGGTCCAATCATTGTTGGACCAATGATGGTCGCGCCATCTTCTATTTGAGTCATGCCACCAATATAGACAGGACCACGGATGTCTACCTTATCCCAATTTACAGAGACATTTAAACCTGTATAAATGCCAGGTTTAACTTCATGCCCAGGGATATTAACATTTTTAATTTTGTCTGAAAGGACATCTTGGATCGCTTGCCAATAGTCAGGAACCTTACCAATATCAACCCATTGAAAATCCATAGAAATCGCATGGAAAGGCAGATTAGCTGATACCAACTTAGGGAACAAATCGCTGCCAAGGTCAAATTCCACACCTGAAGGCACATAGTCGAGAATTTCTGGCTCGAAGATATAGATGCCTGTATTAATTGTATTGCTTAGAGCCGACTCAATACTTGGCTTTTCCTGAAACTGCTTAATGCGACCATCGGAGTCTGTTACCACAACTCCATAGCTTGACACCTGATCTTTAGGAACGGTCTTAGTGATAATCGTAGCTAGTGATTTTTTTTGACGATGCCAGTTAACGGCATAGGTGAGATCAAGATCGATCAATGCATCACCACAAAGAACAACAAAGGTATCGTCAAAGAATGGAGAAAAATCTTGGATTTTTTTGAGACCGCCAGCCGAACCAAGCGCACTACCTTGGAGTTTGCCATCAATAATAGTTCCTTCAAAGGAATATGCCATCTGCACACCAAATTTCTGCCCATCTCGAAAATAGTTTTCGATCTCTTCTGACAAGTGGCTAACATTAACCATGATCCGATCAAAACCATGCTGTCTTAGTAGTTCAACTAAAAACTCCATCACAGGCTTTTGCATGATGGGAATCATGGGCTTGGGCATGATATTCGTGATCGGGCGGATTCTAGTACCTTTACCCGCAGCCAAAATCATGGCTTTCATAAATTACGTTCTCCTCTCACTACGATTAAATGGCACTTGCATATCTCAGTAATTTGGGTACTATGCGATGTGTTCAAGCTCCCTAAAAACCCGTCTTATCATACCCTGTAAGCAGTCCTAAAAAATTTAGAGAAGACCAACCGATAAACCTCTAAATTTAAGATCGGCAATGCATCAGCAATACTTTAGATATGACGATCTGATTTTTTAAACATCAATACTACGACTGTTGTAGAGACTCATCGCTTTTTCTAGCCCATCGAATAAAATGCTAGTCACTGTGGATTCAGCAAGATCAAGAATTTCTGGCAATATTTTAGTCTCTGAAGCAGAAAATCCTCCTAAGACATGATTCGTCACATTTTGATTAGCTTTGGAGGCGATCGCACTATCATTACCGTCAACTTTACCACCACGCCCAATACCAAGACGAAGCCGAGGAAAATTTTGCGTACCAAGATGGGAAATTATGGATTTCATCCCATTGTGTCCACCTGCTGAGCCTGAAGGTCGCAATCGCAATTTACCAAGGGGTAGATCCATATCGTCATAGATCACCAGAATATTGGCGGGATTCCCCTTAAACCAATCAGCACAGGCTCGTACTGACTGACCTGAGACATTCATGTAGGTAGTTGGCTTGAGCAGCCGGATCTTGCCGCTACTAGCTAATCGAGTCGATAATCTACCTTCGCCAAAAAGACCATAAAAGCGCTTTTCTTTGCCAAGAGAAATACTCCAAGATGTCGCTAGGCGATCGATCACCATAAAACCAATATTGTGGCGGGTACGCTCATATTCGGTACCAGGGTTACCCAGCCCCACAATCAGAGAAATAGATTGAGTCTCAAGCATCCGAGGCAGTTGTTACTTCCTTAGGTTCTTCTGAAGATGTGGCAACAGCAGCAGCGACGGGTGTAGCAACATCAGGATTTGGCTGTGCAGTTGGTTTATCGGCAACGGTTGCCGGTTGCTCTAAGCGATCAGCTTCACGCTTAAACTCTGATTCAAATTCACGGGAAGCATCTTGAAACCCTTTAATTGCTTTGCCCATACTGCGCCCAATTTCTGGCAGTTTTTTGGGGCCAAAGATCAAAAGAGCAACTAGCATGATCAGAATCATTTCAGGCAAACCAATACCAAAAATATTCATGGAGAGTGACCTTAAAATTTATATACAACGAAAACTGAAAACTATTGATACGTTAAAGGCACGCAGAGCGTGCCTTTAATCTTTGCTTAGGATAGCTAGAACCTAGCCGCCCCAGTTGAGGTTAACACCATCAAGGATCAAGGAGGAGTTGTACAACTGGAGAATAATTACCAGAAATACAAGAAACAATGCCATGAATACAGCCATGAGAGGGGTAGTTCCCCAGCCACGAGAGACCTTACCGTATTCTGCGTTCAAAGGTCTGAGGATATCGCCAAGGCGGGTACGTTGTGACATAACTTTGTCTTCTTAAAAGGATTGTTACAAAATAGTATAATTGTAATTAAGAATAACTCAAATCATTGGTTCAATTCATGGAAAACGCAACTTCGATCGCGGTGACTATCGCCGTATGTGTGATCGTTTTAACAGCTTATGCGATATATGTGGCGTTTGGTCCGCCTAATAAAGAATTAGTCGATCAGTTTGAAGAACACGAAGATTAATTTAACTAAACCGTGCTCTGCGCGGTTTAGGCGAATATATGAGTAAAAATTTTCGACTAACTCATGAGGTTTTGGATGTGTCAGCAGTCTATGCGATCGCCGACAATGCGCGTAATGGGGCAGTGGTGCTGATGAGCGGTATGGTACGCAATCAGACGGGGGGAAGAGCCGTTGATTATCTGGACTATCAAGCCTATGAATCGATGGCTTTACAAGTTTTTCAGGAAATTAGCGATCGCTGCCATCAAAAATTTCCAGATATCACCGAAGTTGTCATTCACCATCGCCTTGGCAAACTTAAAATTGGCGAAATTAGCGTTTTAGTTGCAGTAGGGTCTCCACATCGTGCCGAAGCTTTTGAGGCTTGTCATTATGCGATCGACAGCTTAAAAGTTGATGCTCCAATTTGGAAAAAAGAATTTTGGCTAGATGGGGTCAGCAGTTGGGTTAATTGCCCGATATAGCAGAAAGATACAGAACACTCTTTGGGTTTGGAGTTTTTGATGCTGCTAGAAAAATCTTTTTTTGCTCGTCCTGCCTATGAAGTTGCGCCAAATTTATTGGGATGCACTTTAGTAAGAAGGATTGACGAGCTTGAATATCGGGGAATTATTGTCGAAACTGAAGCCTATGACGCAACCGATCCTGCTTGTCATGGGTATCGGCGTAAAACTCAGCGCAATGCCGCTATTTTTGGCGCACCCTGTACTGCATATGTCTATTTAATTTATGGAATGTACCACTGCGTTAATATCGTGACCGATCGCGAAGATTTTTGCAGTGCGGTATTAATTCGGGCGATCGAATGCGATCTCTTACCAAGTTGGCACAACCCTAAAGAAAAAGCGCATCGGGCAGGAGCCGGACCTGGCAAACTTTGCCGACTATTGAAAATTGATCGACAACTTGATGGGGTAAAGCTACATCCCGATTCAGATCTATGGCTAGAGGCGCGATCGCCTAATTTTGCTGAGCCAATTGATCAGACCACAAGAATTGGCATTACGCAGGGAGCAGATATCCCTTGGCGTTGGTATTTACGCGATCGCACCTCAGTATCTCGAAAAGTGACCTAAATAAGTAGCCAGTATTTAGTGGTGCAGAGATTTGTGCTGCACCACTAAATACTGGGCTGGAAAAGATTGTCAGATCTTTAGACGGCGATCACTCAATATTAATAACTTTAGAAATAACCTTTTCATAACTTTTGGGTAAATAAATATTGAATTTAGGAAGTAGGATGTTCCTATGAAATAGAAAAGTACAGTTGCACAGCCAAAAAGCCTTATCTAAATTAGACGATTGTTTAGATAGAAAAAGTGGTTTTTCAACTTAATATTTTCTAAAAATTATCCACACACAGAGTTATCCAGACATTTTAATTAATAATTTATTAAATCAATTTAGATATTTTAAGTACCTCTAAATCGGGGAAAGGAGAAAAAAGCAATGCACATTGAAGTAATGCAGCCAACGGGTCATCTTAACGCCACTAGTACTAACTATTTTCGTCAACAAGCTAGTCATGTTTTAGATCGAAAACCTGATGTATTACTTATTGACTTAAAACATCTCAAACAGATGGATAGCTCAGGTTTGGGGGCTTTAATTTTTGCTTTGAGGAGCGCAAAGGCGATCGGCTGTAGGTTTGCACTCTGCTCAATCAGCGAATATATCGAATTTTTGTTAGAAGCTACATCAATGAAAAACTTATTTGATGTATTTGAAAATCGCAGCCAGTTTGAACATTCTTTGAAGAAAGTTTAAATGTTATTAGAAATAAACTAAAGAGACATGGCACTCACGCCATGTCTCTTTTAGTTTTGGATAGTAGCGATCACTACTATTTCTAAAACTTAAATATAAAAGCTTCAATATAGCGACCCTAAATAGGCTATGAGAGTGCGCCCCGAAAGGTCGTACTCTCATAGCATCCAAATCTTACAACTCATTTAGGATCGCTATATATTCAAAACCAAAAATAGATAATTCTCTTTGCCCCATCTCTTTTTTGAGGATGGCAGCCACTTCATTACAGTGATCCCCTAACAAATCGCAGCAAATATTGTTAAAATTTCCCCATCCTACTGACTGGTCAATAAGATCAAACAAATTATGGAACCTAAAGAAAACACTACCGAATCGATCGCAGAAGATCCAGCCGAAACTGTAGAAACTACCAACACAGACAAAGAATCTCCCAAAGCCCCAGAAACAAGCAAGCCAGTAACATCTGTTTCTGAAGCTATAACAACAGATACTACTCCTACCGCTCCACCCATAGATGACTCACTCAACGTGAGCTTTGATATTTTGAAACAAATCAAGGAACTTTGGGAGGAGTACTTTGGTGAAGGTAAAAAAGCCAATCGCACCCTAGCGATCGCCATAATTGCTACTATCCCTGTATTGATTGCCACGTCAGAACTTTTAGGCTTTTTAAATAAATTACCTATATTGCCTAGCGTCTTTGAATTAGTTGGCTTTGTTTATTCGGTATGGTTTGTCTATCGATACCTATTACTTGCCAATACTCGCAAAGAGTTAATCGATGGGCTCACAACTTGGAAAAACAAAGTTTTTGGCTAAACAACTAATCTAAAGACAAGGGGCTTAGAAGCCCTTTGTCTATAAGCGTGATGTTTAGAGATAGGATATTAGCAAAGTAAAGCAACATCAAAAATTGTTAAGCTGTTTAATAAACAGTCTTGGGAAGTGAAGAGGTATATACGTCAAGCATGGGCAAAATTGTAGGTATTGACTTGGGTACGACAAACTCTGTGGTAGCCGTTATGGAAGGTGGCAAACCCATAGTGATTGCAAACTCAGAAGGTAGCCGCACCACTCCCTCCGTTGTTAGCTTTACTAAAGATGGCGAGCGTCTTGTCGGGCAAATGGCACGTCGGCAAGCAGTGCTAAATCCTGACAATACCTTTTATTCTGTCAAGCGGTTTATCGGACGCAAGCATAGTGAACTCTCGGCTGAAACGAAGCGAGTTCCCTATACAGTGCGTCGTGACGATCAGGGCAATATCAAGTTACGCAGTTCGAGACTTGAGAAAGATTTTGCGCCTGAAGAAATTTCGGCAATGGTAATTCGTAAACTCGTCGATGAAGCGAGTCGGTATCTAGGGGAGCCTGTGACAGGTGCGGTAATTACAGTTCCTGCTTATTTTAATGACTCCCAGAGACAGGCGACCAAGGACGCTGGTCGAATTGCGGGGATCGAAGTTAAACGAATTTTAAATGAACCAACGGCTGCCTCGCTAGCCTATGGATTAGATAAAAAATCCAACAAGAAAATTTTAGTATTTGACCTTGGTGGCGGCACATTTGATGTGTCAGTCCTAGAGGTCAGTGATGGTTTATTTGAAGTCAAGGCAACAACGGGTGATACCCAGTTAGGCGGCGATGATTTCGATCGCCAAATAGTGAATTATCTCGCCGAAGAATTTTTAAAATCCGATGGTGTCGATCTGCGTAAAGAGCGCCAAGCGTTACAACGTCTGACCGAAGCCGCCGAAAAAGCCAAAATCGAGCTTTCGACCGTAGGTGTAACTGAAATTAATTTGCCATTTATTACGGCGACGGCTGAAGGTCCTTTACATTTAGAAACGAGTTTAAAGCGATCGCAATTTGAGCGTTTAAGTGCCGATTTATTAGAGCGTTTACAAATTCCCCTTGATCGCGTGTTACGTGATGCTCAAATTAGTCCGCGCCAGATTGATGAAGTGGTCTTAGTTGGTGGCTCGACGCGGATTCCTGCGGTACAGCAAATGGTGGAAAGAGCAATCGGTAAGCCGCCTAGCCAAAGTGTAAATCCCGATGAAGTGGTGGCGATCGGTGCAGTAATCCAAGCGGCGATCTTGTCGGGCGAAATTAAGGATGTGTTGCTGCTGGATGTCACACCTTTATCTTTGGGTGTCGAAACTTCGGGCGGTGTAGTCAAACGCTTAATTCCTAGAAATACGACGATCCCTTGTCGCAAAATGGAATTATTTACCACTGCCGAAGACAATCAAACCTCTGTGGAAATCCATGTGATCCAAGGGGAACGAGATCTCGCGGAATATAACAAGTCTTTGGGGCGCTTCAAGTTAAGTGGGCTTGATCCACAGCCTCGCGGCGTGGCTCAGGTGGATGTCACCTTTGACTTAAATACTGACGGTATTTTGGCAGTAACTGCCAGCGATCGCCGCACAGGTGTCGAACGCCGTGTCACGATTAAGGGCGCTTCAACCTTGGATGAGAAAGAAGTACAGCGCATGGTTACTGAGGCTGAGCAATTTGCCGATCGCGATCGCGCCAAACGGGAACGCATCGAGAAACTTAACCGTGCCGATAACTTGGCAGTGGGAGCCGAGCGTCAACTGAGGGAGTTAGCACTTAACTATGGCTATAAACTCAGTTACGAACGTCGCAAACAAATTGAGGGATCAATTAAAAAACTGAGAGATGCGATCGCCAAGGAAGATGATGCCCTAATTGATCGTGCTCAGTCCGAGTTGCAGGAAGCGCTATATGCTCTATCAACGGAACTCTATGCCGAAGATGACGAGGATTACGATGATGAGGATGACGATCTCTTCGGTGGCATCCTCGAAAGTATTGGCAGTTTTGCCAGCCGTAACAAGCGGGGCAAGGACGAAGACGATCGCCGCCGTCCCAATACGCGAGTATCCTATGATGACGATGATGATTGGATGTAAGCAAAAATCGGGTGTTATACAAATGAAATTAGTCTAAACTCCAGTCTGTTAAGTAAAACTGGCAATAAAAATGGTGCTAATTTAATCCTGTTCAAAGCTCTGACTATTGAATTTGAGGGTACGACAGTTTTCTGTAACGGTGCGAATAACTGTATCGGAAATACCTTCTTGCGATCGCACTTGAATGTCTAAGGTGATTTCGACTTCGGCATTTGCCAAGCTCATTAGATGCTCTAGCACTTCCTTGGTAACCTGCTCCATGTCACGCTGACAGCGCAAAGGGTTTAGTTTGATCGATCCGTAAAAACGTTTTGGTTGAGGAAGTGGCAGATTTTCTGGTTTTAGATTTGGTTGGGCTGTGCTGGAACTGCCATCTTTGACGATGTTAGTAATTCCTTGGCTAGATGTGCTGTATTGATAGTCTGTTGTCTGTTTGTTGGTTGCAGATTCTTTTCTCTTAGCCTCATCAGCCTCAAACTGTTTTTGAGCTATGTCAGGTTTAACGATTAGCCCTGTTGAGTTAGTTAGTAAGCTCATTTCACCACCCCGCAACCCCGCATAGCGTCGTTGGGTTTCATCAAAAGCATCGGCATAGGCAAAGTTTTCCTGCCAAAGTAACGATGAAACACCTTCAGAAATTGCCCGTAGTAGCACCTGTTCGTCGCGCAGTTTGGGTAGATAGAGGTACTGGGCAAGATAGCTCCAGAGCTTTTTGATTTCGAGATGATTGACATCTCGCCACAGAAAGGGATCTAGGGCTTCTAATTTCATGTTTGCCGCAGCATATTGAGTGAGAAAGTAATTGTCATGGGAAAGCTTACGGCTTGCTTTGAGGATAGGGGACTCTTGAGCTTGTAAGCGAACTTCTTGCCACGTTATTCCTTGTTGCGGATCGGGTTGGACAGGGACTAATGCCCATTGGTAGGCTTCTTTTAACTGAATATCAACTGACTCATTGGATTGCTGGCACTTGGCATCGGCTTGTTTAGTTTGAAAAGGATCGAGATTGAGGATGTCGCGCTCATTGGTAATCGACTTCCAAGCAAGGTACTGTGCGGTTGATTGTTCTAGTGCCGAGAGCTTACTTTTATCTGGAGCCACAAACAGTAATAAATTTTTGTTGTAGCGTGGGCTGCCACCACGTTTATTCAAAATTTCCTGAGCTTGACTATAAGCTTCACTATTAGTTGCCTTATTGCTATAGGGAAAGTTTGGAGACAACACAACTAGACGAACACCCATACTGGAATCATCTGGAATATCGGCAGAGCTTTCAGGAGCAATGTGGATGCCAGCAAATTCACCCTTGTTTTTGTCGCTTTTGAGTCGGCGCACGATTTCTGTATGGATGCGTTCTGGCTCAGATGACAAGATGCGAGTGGCGCGATCGCTAGCGGTGCGGGTGACATTGGGTTGAGTAGAAATCCAGTAGCGTCCGCTTTCATCAACATAGATGTAGGTAGCGCTATCGGTAAGACGGCGTAAAGCATCGCCAAAAGTAGCTGGCGATTCACCTGGTTGGACGCAACCTAGTTTGATGTGGCGATCTTGAATGCCTCGATTTGCTGCTCTTAATGTTGGAGCAGAACCAAGATAGATCGTGCGGGTGACACGCCGACAAGCAGAATATCGCCCTAAGTTGGGATTATCCCGATCGCAAGCAGCAGGTAAAGAATTAGCACCATCGACATCTTTTTCAATGATGGGAACCCAGTTGTCTTCAAGATAGCGAGTTAGTTCGGACTGAACTAACGGATCGTCAAGAGGAACACTGGAAGGCAAAATCATCAAACTGCGATCGTCTCGTTCCCAGAGAGAATGAATCACTTTAGCCATCAGTCTCAAGACACCGCGAGTGCGCTGGAACTTGTCGAGAGTTGACCAATCACTGTAAAGGCGATCGAATAGTTCGGGATGAATGGGGTAGGCTTCTTTGAGTCGGCGCTCATAGTTGGCTTCGCGGCATTCAGTAGGAAATTCTTGTGCTTGACTGCGATACATTTCGGAGAAGGTTCGCACAACTGCATCTCGCGCCACAAATAGGGCAGGGTCAGCGATCGGTTGAAAGAGTCGTCGTCGGACGATTTCAAAGCTCTCCTCTGCACTTGCGGGTCGCCAAGGCGATTCTACTCGCCCGATCGCATTTTTGAGTCTATCCAGTGCTGCTTGTCCGTAATCGCCACCAATTTCAATATCCGATGAGGGGATACTGACTACAAGTAAAGTGCGATCGGCATTTTTGGCAGATTCGCTTAGGGTTTGGGCAAACGTGAAGTGAGTGTCAAAACTACCTGAAATTAAATCTTCGCGATTGTGCAATTGACGGGCATAGGAAACCCATTCATCAACCAAAATCAGGCATGGAGCATAACGATTGAATAGTAACTTGAGATTATCCCCAGGGTTAGTCGCCGTCTCATCAGAGGAACGTACCATTTCATAGCCTTCTTTACCTCCCAATTGCCAAGCAATTTCGCCCCAGAGGGTATGTACGACCGTGCCATCGTTTTTAGTGTGTCTTTGTCCAGGAGAGATTTTATTACCCGCAATTACGGCAATGTTGATATTTTCGGGCGGT
This sequence comes from Pseudanabaena minima str. Chao 2107, assembly GCF_051131155.1. Lineage (NCBI taxonomy): Bacteria > Bacillati > Cyanobacteriota > Cyanophyceae > Pseudanabaenales > Pseudanabaenaceae > Pseudanabaena > Pseudanabaena minima. The sequence goes on along the minus strand of NZ_CP159508.1, from coordinate 5,067,803 downwards.
TCTTTGACTTCGGCTGCGGCAAATACTGGCTCAGATCCTGGTAAGTCTTGAGTCGATCGCGCACAGCAGAGATGATAAAGCGCAAGCAGGGCATGGGTTTTACCACCACCGAAGTTAGTTTGTAACTCGATTACAGGATCGCCGCCATTGCCAGATAAGCGATTGAGGGCATTGGTGAGTAGTTGCTTGAGTCCTTCCGTAATGTAAGTACGGCGAAAAAATTCGGTGGGGAGGCGATATTCATCGGAGCCTTCATCAAGATAAACTTGCCACAGATCGGCGGCAAATTCGGCTTGTTGGTAGCGTCCAGATGCAATATCAGGGTGGGGAGTGACAATTTCTCGCCAAGTTTTCAGCCCTTGTTGGGGTGAACCTTCGATCGCTGCGGTTGCTTTTCTGGTTTCACGACGGGCTTGTTCTTCGTATCTTTGCCGCATCAGTTCATAGAGTTGCTTAGCGATCGCCTCAGATTGCTCTGCTGCACCGATAGAATCGAGCAAACGGGCAACGCTATCGAGGGCGCGATAGGCATCTTCGGTAGACACAGAGCTAGAGCCATGCGCCCAATTATTGCGGGTGGCAATTAGTTCATTAACGATAGAGCGATCGGTTTTGCTGAGGATTTTTCTAAATACTTCGTTCCATTGGCGATCGAGTAGCTTTAGTTGAGCCGCAGGATCTTCTTGCAGAATTTCTTCGAGTGTACGCTTGAGATTTGGATCTGGGTCAACAGATGCTTTAGCAGCAGTTAGCCAATCAGTACGATAGGCGCTTTTCATCTCGCGTTCGATGAAAGGATATAGTCCTTCTTTGAGATATTTGAGGGCGCGACCGATACGTTCTTGATTGCTAATTGCCATAGGTTTGATTAACAGATTAATTTAGATGAGAGTGAAATTGTTATAGGTCGTTAGGTTCAGAAGGGAAATTAATATTTTCGTAAAGAACGGAGATGGGAAAGGTTAGGTCTAGGCTGGTGATCTGAATGAGTGGATCGTTAGTTGTATTTTTATCTTCTAAGTCTGTTGGCTCGATCGCGATGGATAGATATTCCCAAGCTAAGTCACTACGGCGCTGATAGATCTCAATTCTGGGTCGATCTGGTGTGATCAGAATGTAGGTTTGTAGAGTTTCGATCAGCATATAGTGTTGCTGTTTGATGCCGCGATCGCGGGCTTCGGTGGCAGGTGACAGCACTTCGACAATGATCGTGGGGTATTGCAAAAAGTCCCGCGCAAAGCGATCGCGATCGTCACAGGTGACAATGAGATCGGGATAGTAGTATTTGCCTGATGGGGTGGTGACTTTGGCATCGCTGATGGCGACTTTGCAACCTTTGCCCCGCAGATGGGGAATGAGCAGGGCAGCAAGATTGGCAGAAATTTGGCTATGGGGAATTGTGCCGCCTGTCATAGCGATGATTTTGCCGTTTTCGTATTCGTGTTTTGTATCTTGCTCGGCTTCCCATGCCAGATATTCGGCGGGAGACAGGATAGGGGAGTGAAGGTTAGCAATCATCATGCTTTTTTCTTTTTTATATTTTATTTATATTTCGTTGCTCTTAATGAACTTACGCCATGCCCTGACCATTTCAGGTTCGCGATCGGGGCGGATATATTGCGCCATGAGGTTTAGGTCTAGATTAGGAAAAATTTGACTTTGAGTAATCTCTGTATAGCCAGTACCGTCTTGTTTAATGCGATAGAGGGTAAAGCGATCGCGCTGATAAAACCAAACTTCGGGAATCTGTAAACCTTGATAAATTTCGAGTTTGTTGATACCGCCACTGGTGACGGTTACTTCGATCGCTAGGTCTGGGAATTGTTTGCGATCGCCAATACAAAAGCTTTCATCGGGTTCTAGTCCGCGATTGGTTGATTGAGATTTGCATGTAGTGGAACCACAGCTAAAGAGGTCAATATCCAGAGCATCGGCATAGATATATAAAAGCCTTGCGATTAGGGTTTTCAGCATTTCATGCTCTGGCGAAAGCGTCACGATTTCTAAAACTCCTTGCAGATAGGTTAGATGTAGGTTTTGATGTCCAGAAAACATCTCAATAAAGTTTTCATATTGCTGCCAAGTAATGCCATAGAGAGGGATACGCGGCTCAGCGATCGCTGGTGCAATTAATTTCTCTAAGTCGATTTGAGGTATATCAAGGGTGATTTTCATAGCTCTGTCTATTGCCTCCTAAAGTTAAAGTCCTAAGCCTTTTTGATTTGCCAGACAGTTTTAAATCAAATATTAAATAAATTGCCTTGTTCGGTGGTGGGCTTTTTCTCGGCGCTGGCTAGTTGCACGATCGCTTGCCATGAGATGACGAGGCTGTTGTAGTCGAGGGCTAGTTGTGTCCAACCTTTGCGATGAAGATGCAATTTAGGTATTTTGAAATCAAAATTAGTGTTCATCTAATCAAAATTTTGTTTCGATGATATTCAAGATATTCCTGATTAATTGAATGGATAAGCGGTAGACTCGCTTGCATTTGATTGATTTTAACTAAAATGTCTTGAAAAGGAAGACTGAAATTTTGAAATTGTGGAGTGATTATCACTTTAAGAGATGGATCAAAACCAATATAACCCTGATCAAATAGATGGTCGTAAGTTACAGATAGTGATAATCCATTAGAAGGATCTAGACGGCTAGAGATTCCATGAGACCATGGAATAATATGACTTGCTCTCAAGAAATTGCTCTCAGGAATACCAGTTAAACAACATTTTCCTTGAAAATTCTCAAGGACTCTTTTTCTAAACAGTGATTGTTTTTGACGAGAATTTACTTCTATCCTTCTGTTTTGAATAGCATATTCATTTAATTCATCAATTTTTGTGTCAGTATTAATTAGATCATATTGATTATTGAGGAACAGAGGATTTCCATAAAAAAGACTAATATCTTTTGTATAGTTACAGTTATTAACCTTAATCTCGTGTCCTCTGATAATTCCTACCCATCTAGTTTTTCCATTTTTATCATTAGATAAATATTCTTCAGTAAATAAATCAGCAACTACAACAAATGGAATCACATAAAAGTCACCCTCTAAATCTTGATTTCCAGCTAGGATTATAGAGAAGTTATTGCCAAATGTTTCTTTGTATTTTTTGAGCTTGGATAAGGAAAAATCAAACCAATAGTTATTACTAGGATCTGCTTTTCTAATATAATGATCTCTTTCTAAATTTGAACGATTGCTAAGAACTAGATTTTTCATTCTTTTATCATCATTTAGATTACATAAAATTATATACAGGCAATAAATTCTTATCAGTACTTTTGAGAATTTCTGCCCTTGCTTCATTCAAAACATCCTGATTATTGATATTCTCCCACTTCACCAAACGCTCAATAATCCCAAATAACCTTAATCGCTCAATATTCTGCTCATCCTCAGTCGGAAACTCATCAGGTAAACTCGAAGGATCATCTACCAACGAAGCAAACAACACCGCCCGACAAGCTGCCAAAGGTCGCCGCGCCCACCACAAATGCAAAGTGCTAGGATGCCCATGCCGAATTGACTTCTCCCGCGCCGATTCTTTATTAATCGCCTCTAGTCGTAATGAAACCTCGATGAGTTTCTTTTTGTAAGTCATGACGATTAATTTTTCTGTAACCAGTTCTTAGCAGAACTCATCGATGTAAATGCAAGATTGCTTGCGATTTTTGGCATTATCTCACAAATTTCACAACATACAGCACTTTGCGCCGCCTCACCCTATTCTGGTTTTGATATGACTATGATCTAGACTAGACAACAAGAGAATAAAAGCTTAAATCTATGACCATCTTAGAAAAAGTAGTCAACACCGTGCAGCAACTCCCCATCGAGCAGCAAAAGCAAGCATTAGCCTTTGTTGAATTTTTGGCATTTAATCTCAACAATCAAAGTGACGATGATTCATTAATCGAAACAAACGCTCTCCTGCAAGTTCCTGACCTCTTAGATCAAGTTGAGTCAGCACGACAAGAATATCGAAAAGGCGAAGCTTTAACCATGCAGCAAGTGTTTGGATAATGGCTTACACAATTTTATTTTCAAAACAAGCCCAAAAAGACATCAACTTAGTAGAGCAATAATTACTTTAGATTTTGCCCCATCCATGCCTGAAGTTCTCGCAATGCTGCCCCTCTTCCTTTTGTGCGACAAATTTCTAAACAACGATTAATCGCTGTTGTAACTTGGCATTGCGGGAAAATCGCACTATCCAGCGACTCAACATAGTCCCCATCTTGCAATCGAAAAATTCTTAACTGGCGATCGGCATACTGCCATATTTCAGGCACACCCAAAGCCACATAAGCAGATCTCGCAGTCCGAGAAGTCAGATCCACCTCGATCGCCAAATCTGGTGGTGGATCAACCGCCAAATCTAAGCGCGTCTTGCCAATCATCAAATGATGATTCTGCACATAAAAGCAGTTGTCTGGCTCAATCCCCGCAGGCATACTTTGCTTCTTAAAAGTCGTCGAACCATAGCACTCGTAATCCATTAAGAGATAGGCAAATAGCATCTTAATCAAGTCGCCAATCAATTCCTTATCCGCTTCATGCTCAGGCAAAGGCATCTGAATCTCCAATACACCATCAAAATAAGCAATCCGCGATGCGCGTTTTTCTCCCAAATCTTCTAGAATCGCCTCAAATTGCTGCCAATCAATATCATGCAAAACCGTAGTTTGACCCTGCAAAGTCTCAATCTGAGCAATCCGTACTAATGTTGCCATCCTGTTAACTCCTATGCGATCAGTCTTACCAAATCTAGAATTCCTGACCCTTTGCCCATAGCTCTTGCCAACTATAGTTTACGCTAATCGACCCAAAATCTGGCTCTCTTTGAAATGGCTGCTGAACATAACGCACAGCACAGAGAGCATCCTCATCTTGTGGCACTTTGACCATCGCTAACAAGTAACTCTCTGGCTTATTCAATGCAACTAAAATCTCATTTTTAGTCACTGTCACCGTATCTGCCCCCTCAACCCTGCCCTTAACCTCAAGCAATCGCAAGCGTCCATCCCCCACATAGGACTCAATATCATAGCCACAACGGCGATCGCTGACATCGACAGGTTTAAAACCGAGCTGTACTTCCTGTGCCATCACTGCCGCCATTGCCCTTAACTCCACGCGGCGACGCGCTTCATAGTTAGAAACATGGTTAGAAACATTGAGGCGATCGCTCAGATCTTCCTTCTCCAAATTCTCGACAATGCTTGGCGGCGTAAACACTGACGCAGGAATAATTAAGGCACTGCCCACCACAATTGGCGGTAAGCGTGTTAGTTGTCGCTCTTGAGCAAGTTCGTCTAACCGTTTTTTCATTCGCGCTTCTAGATCGTCTGCCCTCTGTCTTGCCCTTGCGGAGTTGAGCTTCGCATTGGGTTTGCCAGCCAATTCTTGGGCGCTCAACTCATTTGCCCGTCGATCCCAATGGCTGATTTCTTTAGCTAGTCGTTCTTTTACCGCAGCGATCGTTTTGTCGATCAACTTCTCACGGCGATCGCGAATTTCGGCAAAATGCTGTGGTACTAAATGGGCGATCGCATAGCCAATCGCCTTCGATTCAATTTCTTGAGAGAACGTATATTGAGCCAAAAGTGTCGGCATCTGCGATTGCTCATCCTCTCGCAAGGGTCGATAATCCAAATAAGGAGCATATCCTGCATCTTGAGTATGTCCTTCAGCATCAATCTCCACATAGTGCATACGCCGAGAGACTACGCGCCTACTCCCATCAGCATTTGTTCGCGCATCCTGAATTGAATGCTCTAGGTAAACCAGCACACGCGGATTCTGGTTCGTACTAGTTTCATCTACTAATACTGCCCCCTGTTTGAGCAAATCACGATTCTGCTCCATCAACAAAGAAATAACACTATTAAGTAAAGGATGCCCAGGACAAACAAAAGTAGCTATGGGTTTCCCAGACACATTAATTAAATCCTTAGCAAAACAAATACGCTCATAACTTCTGCCCACAGGTTCACCCAACCCCACTTGCTGACTACGGTTACGAATACTCGCAGGTACGTGGGTAATTTCATAGCGAAGGGGTTCACGCTGACGAATGCTGCCGCCTAAATCCGTAAAAGCTCTCAGGAAGAACTCCGCTATAAAGTGCGGCTGAAGTTTACGGGCTTCCATTCGTTCCATATCTTCACGGATACGCTGCAACCTAGAAGCATCCATCGAATCATGGGCTAAGGCTCTCTCTTCTAACAGGTCACGCAGTCTTTGCTGATCGAGCTTATCGACCACTGCCTGATTGAGCTTTTCCCGAATGTCAGGGCGATCGCCATACCGAATAGCCTGAATCATTAAATCTCGCAGCTCTGCACCTGCGATCGCTTTTCCTAATACATCAAACACCTTACCGCCCAAGGCTTCCTGTTCCGCTTCAATTTTTTTGAGCAAAGTCGCATAAACACTACCTTCACGGGTTTCCGCCGCCACCAAATTCCACAAATGGCAAACCTCTGTCTGTCCAATCCGATGAATACGTCCGAAGCGCTGCTCTAGACGATTAGGATTCCAAGGCAAGTCATAATTCACCATGAGATGCGCCCTTTGTAAATTAATCCCCTCTCCCGCCGCATCCGTGGCGATCAACACTTGGACAGCCACATCTTGTTTAAATGCCTGTTCCGCTTTTTTGCGCTCCTCTCGACCGATCGCTCCGTGAATAGTGACCACAGCATCGGTGCGACCGAGTAAGGTACTAACGCGATCGACAAGATAGTTGAGCGTATCGCGATGCTCGGTAAAGATCACCAACTTGCGGCGATAGCCACCAGCATCAAACATTTCAGTACAGTCCTGCAACAAACCCGATAATTCTTCCCACTTGCGATCTGTCCCACTGCGCCGCACTCTAGCCGCTAGTTCTTCCAGTTCTTTAAGTTTGGCTATTTCTGCCTGCAACTCGGCGATCGTCCGCGATGCCGAAGCCAGATCGACTAACTCCTCTTCGGTCATCTCCCGTTCATCCGCCGCAAAGTCCTCCATGTCATTTTCCAAGTCATCTGGATCGATATCACGATCTACAGCATCTAACTTAGAGAGAACTATTGACGGATATTGCCTTCGCAGTTCTTCTTCTTGCAAACGCTTTTGGAGTCGCTCCCGTCTCCGCTTAATCGACTGATAAATTGCCTCTGGTGAAGATGCTAAACGACGCTGCAAAATTGCCAGCGCAAAACCAACCGTACCCTTTCGCCCTTCATTTTCCAAAGCATCAACACGATTAAATTCATCCCGCACATAATCAGTCACCTGACGATAAAGACTTTCTTCTAATGCCGATAGTTGATAACTCACGGTATAAGCGCGTCGCTCTGGGAATAGGGGCTTACCATCAAATTTGAGCATATCTTCTTTAACAAAGCGACGCATCAGATCAGAGACATCACTGGCATGGACTCCCTCACGAAATTTTCCCTCAAAGCGATCGCCATCCAGTAGCGCCATAAATAATTGAAAATCTTCCTCTCGACCATTGTGAGGCGTTGCCGTCATTAGCAAAAAATGTCGAGCGACTTGTGATAACTGCTTACCTAATTTATATCGCTTAGTTTCCTTAACTTCTCCACCAAAAAAAGATGCGGACATCTTATGGGCTTCATCACAGACCACTAAATCCCAGTCAGTCTGCGCTAGTTTTGCCTGCAAATCCTCATTGCGACTGAGCTTATCAAGCCTCGCAATTACCAGAGGCATCTCTGCTAGAGCGTTTCCTGTTCTTGCTGTTGCAATGCGATCATTTGAGAGAATCTCGAACGGGAGATGAAACTTAGTAAATAGTTCATCCTGCCACTGCGTTGCTAAACTCCCAGGGCAAACAATCAAACAACGATGTAAGTCTCCACGCATCAATAACTCACGAATCAGCAATCCTGCCATGATTGTCTTTCCCGCCCCAGGGTCATCGGCAAGTAAAAATCTCAAAGGCTGACGTGAGAGCATTTCGCCATACACCGCCGTAATCTGATGGGGAAGCGGCTCTACTAAAGATGTATGCACAGCCAGAAGAGGATCGAACAGATGCGCTAAGTGAATTCTGTATGCTTCAGAAACAAGTCTTAGCAAAGCGCCATCGCCATCAAAGCTCCACTGATGACCGACTTGAACAATTTCTAGCTCAGACTCACGATCTCTATAGAGCAACTCATTTCCTAATGCACCCAAAGAGTCCTTATAGGTAATGTCAACGGCTTCAGTGCCATAACGCGAAATACTAACAATCGTGACCGTGCGATCGGGCAAAACCCCTCTAAGCACCATCCCTAAAGCCAATTCATCTAAATTCATAGTGAAGTTACCTTGACATCATCGGAATTATTTTGCTTATCTACCGCGATCATCATCTTGTCCTTAGTAATGAAGGTGTTGCAGAGCGCCACCTTCATTTATCAGGTCTTTATGTCCTGAGCAAAACTTTTTTGGCTATAATTTTGAGGTAAGCCAATAGGTTTGCATGAGTCCTTTCCCCTTAACCTCGATCGCCCCCCGTTCGACCAAATCAAATTTATGCTTGAGCAGTTCATAGGTGGCAGCAGTCACCTGAATTTTGCCAACCTCACTGTGAGACTCCATCCGACTTGCCACATTCACTGTGTCACCCCAGAGATCGTAAATAAACTTTTGCGTACCGATCACCCCTGCAATTACCGCACCCGTATGGATACCAACCCGAATTTGTAATGGTCTACCTGTCAAATCACGGAGTTCAGCAACTTTATCAACCATATCTAAAGCCATACAAGCAATCGCCTCCGCATGTTTTTCCGTAGGAATCGGAATACCACCCGCTACCATATAAGCATCACCGATGGTCTTGATTTTCTCTAGTCCGTAGGCTTCACAAAGTGTATCGAACGTCGAAAAAATGAGATTGAGGAGATCCACCAAATCCTGAGGCGAGAGTTCAGAAGACATTCGCGTAAAGCTCACCAGATCGGCAAAGAGAACCGTAACAGACTCAAAACTATCCGCAATGACACCATGAAATTGTTTTAGGCGATCGGCGATCGGCTTAGGCAAAATGTTTAATAATAATTTTTCTGATTTCTCCTGCTCAGCATTGAGAGCTTCTTCCGCCATCTTACGTTCAGTAATATCATCAAGCACCCCCAAAATCCCGATCGTTTTGCCCTCTGCATCAATAATTGGGAGCTTGCTAATATCTAGCCATATTGATTTTCCAGACTTATCTGGATTGAGTTTGCGCTGAATCACATGCATTTCAGGAATATTCGATTCCATAATTTGCTGATCATGTTTCCGAAACATATTTGCCAAGTCTGGATTACTAATCAGATCGTAATCAGTCTTACCCACCACACTTTCTGGAGTCTCCAGTTGAGCATACATCGCCCAATTTTTATTACATCCCCTAAACACCAGATTTGTATCTTTCCAAAAAATTTGTTGGGGAATGCTATCAATGATTAATCGCAAATAGGTTTTTTGTTCTTCAAGAGCTTGCTCAGCTCTCACACGAGCCGTAATATCCTGAAAACTCCAGACCCTACCGATGATCTGATTACCAAGTCTTTGAGGACGGGAATAGCGTTCCAAAACTCTGCCATCAATCAGCTCTAACAAATCATAACTTTCGCGTTCAGGATGGCGATAAAACTCCTGCGATCGCCTCATAAAGTCTTGAGGATCGAGCATCTTTTCCGATAGAAACTCTAATCTCAGGTCAGAGTCAGGTATCGATAAAACCTCTAACGATAGTCCAAACATATCAACAAAGCGCTGGTTATAACTATTGACATGCCCCATCCGATCCACTGCAACCACACCATCAGCGATCGACTCAAAGGTAGCTCTTTGCAAACTCACAAACTCTTCAAGAGTAGACTCAATTCTCTTCCGTTCCGTAATATCAACCCCAATAGAGAGAATTTCTACCAATTTTCCTGAATCATCTAAAATTGGACGATTTGACCAAGATATCCATACCTGCTCTCCATCACTACGAATATTTTGACTTTCTTGAAACATCGATATCTGATGGGAATTATTACGATCCTTCATCCAACTGAGCAAATCAGAAATAGTTGTGTCATCACTACCTTTCACAATCGTGCCACTAATATTTCTGCCCACCATTTCATCTTCCTTCTGAAAGCCGAAGAAAGTTAAACCATATTCATTAATAAATTTGATAGTACCGACTGTATTAATACGCAAAATAATGCAATTGGCTGCCTCAACAAGGGTGCGATATTTGATTTCACTGGTTTTCAAATCAGCAGTACGTTGTTCTACACGGATTTCCAATTCCTCTTTACTTTGAGCAAGCGCCATAAAAGAAATCTGTAACTGTTGCGCCATTTGATTGAAAGAATCCGCCAGAATTGATAGCTCTCGCACATTAGCAGTTTCGATGGGGTGATAGGGTTGACCAGTGGCAAGATCAGCTGAGGCAGATAGATTTGCGAGCAAATGCGAAGCATCAATTAACTTCTCTACGGGTTTGGCAATCCATTTCGATGTATAGAAGCCTGTTAAGCTAGCAAAAACTAGAGCTAAAGCACATAAGACAATCGTATTGCGCGTGTTGATATTAATGCGATCGCGAAAGTCTTCTTCAGATACTGCCACAATCATCAGCCAGTCCAGCCCCTGATCATTGCGTAATCTCGTAATCTGGACGTATTGAGTTGCACCTTCCCATTCCATTTGTAGTTGCTGATGATTAGGAATACTAGAAGAGTTAGGATATTTTTGTTGAATATTTTGAAAGACTAGACGTAATAATGAATTTTGGCTTTTACTAGCATGAATGCGCTGTTGTTTTTGATCTATGGAAATATAAGGCGCTTCCGAAGTTGATGTGGCAACGATATCCCCTGATGGTTCCAGAATAAATGCTTGCCCTGTTTTAGCAATTTTTAGCTGTCTTAGAAAATCCCCTATTTGAGAGAGCGTTAAGTCGATCGCAATGACTCCGCGCAAGTTACCAGACTCACTATAAATCGGCAAAGAAGCCGTAATTCCTAAAATCGGACGTGCTACAAATGGATAAATAGGACTCCAGACTGTTTGACGAGCCTTAACTGCTCCCTTATACCAAGGGCGATCACGAGGATCGTAAATATTTACTTCAATTTGGTTAAGAGCTTTACCAGCATTATCTAAGCGATAGATTATTTTTTGCAGTGGAGCAGCTAAATTCGGCGAAGAAGATCGATGCAACACCAAAGCATTACCTTCTCGCCTCTCCACACCGAGAAATTGCCCTTGAGGATTGGCAGCATAGAAAAAATATAAACTTTGAGCTTGGCGCATCTGTTGCCAAAATAATTTATCGACACTGTTTAAATTCTCAAAATTCAAATAGCCCGCTTTTGCCATAGCCCCGTGAGCTTGCAAAATTTCTAAAGGAGCATCAAAGTAACCTCGCACATGAGCTTCAATCGTATTGGTTACTTCCTGTCCAATTTGAGGAGCTAGTTCTTGAGTTGCCTCCCGTCCATTCTGTACCGATAACCATCCCGTAATTCCTACAGCCGCAATCACTTGAGTCACAAAGGGAACTATCAGCAATATCTTGAGAGAAAGCTGGCGATCGCGTTGAGATTTGGCATCTGTACTGGCAGGAGCAGTCATACAAAAAGCTGCATATAAAGTGCTAGACAATCCCCATAATAAAGTGATCCTCATGGAAAAGTACGAGTCTGCGCTTATTTGCTCATTTATTGCCTGAGGTTTGCTCTAATGAGTAAGTAGACAAAACCTAAAACTTCTAGTCCACGCTGCACGTGGGCTAGAGGTTTTAGATCTGGATTTTTATTACCATCAAAGTTATGTCTGAAGTTAATTCTGAAGCGATCGCCCCAAAGATCGCCAATCGCCTAAATCAAATTCGGGTCAATCTTCCACCGCAGGTAAAACTAGTTGCTGTCAGCAAATACACGACGACAGAGGCAATCCGCGCGGCTTACAATGCAGGTGTGCGTGACTTTGCCGAATCGCGTGTACAGGAGGCAAAAATCAAGCAAACAGAGTTAGCAGATTTAACTGATATCACATGGCACATGATCGGATCTTTGCAAAGTAACAAAGCCAAACAAGCCATCAGCCAATTTGATTGGATTCATTCGATTGATCGTCTGAGTCTCGCCGAACAATGCGATCACCTCATATCTGAACTTGGAAAATCGCCTAAGTTGTTATTACAGGTCAAACTAGCCGAAGACCCCAATAAGTCAGGGTGGTCAGAATCAGAACTTTTAGCAGATTTACCCAAATTAGCAAAATTACAAAATCTTAATATCGTTGGACTAATGTCAATTCTGCCCTTTGGCTTAGATGAGTCTCAAGCCTATGACGTTTTTAGCAATGTTGCTGAACTAGCAATAAAAATGCGATCGCTAGGCTGGGCAAATATCCAAGAACTATCAATGGGTATGTCCGCCGACTATGCGATCGCTATCAAAGCAGGTGCTTCGATCATTCGCATTGGCAGCCAAATTTTTGCTCTGTAGTTTACCTGTAAGGCGGCGCGAAGCGCCACCTTACAGATATTGGATTTTTTCTGCTTGCCAGAGATGCACAAACCTGTTATAAGTTTAGCGTTCTAAACCAAATAGTTTTTCTCAATAAAGTTGAGAATTTAGCTAATCCTGATGGAGATAGTTAGAAATTATTTCTATAAATACAATAAATTGTTCAATTTTTGTATTCTAGAATACTTTAATTTCAACCAACAATACTGATGTCCCAAAATCAGAAATTGCCCATGAGTATTACTAACTATTTTGATGTTATTGCTTTTGTCTTTTGTAAAGACTAATACGAAAAGCTTTTAAGAAAGACTATGCCTAACTAAGTTTTTATGGTGATATCACATTGTCCAATTATCATCATTTAGACTCACATAGACACTCTTAGCAAAAACAAATTTGTTTAGCAAAGCCCTTGATAGCAATCAAGTTTACCTAATTATTAAAAACTTGTTAAATATCAAAAAGATTTCCTCGTAAGTAACTAGTTTACTTAAGTAGTTAAGTCCTATGTACTACAAGGCTTTGTCAAATAAAAGTCGTGTTTTGTCGTATTAAAAAAAGTTAATAACTCTATCTAGCTTTTTTGCCTGTTATCGGTTACAGTCTGCGAGTAAATATTTTGTCAATACTGTTTTGGACAGTAAAGGCAACTTAGCACAACTAGACAAAGCAACTCTTTGCCTTATTTTTTAAGACTGCTTTATTAGATCGCACTCCTCATCTAGTCTAGAAGTATGATGTTGAGGTTTTAAGCCAAAACTGAGGAGCACACACTAGGAGTTAATTACGATGGGAATTTTTACAAAGCTCAAGGATTTTGTTGGTTTGACTGAAGCACAAGAGTACGAATATGAGTACGATGAAGCCTCAAGCCGTGAATACCAAGACATTTACCAAGAAGATAATGGCGCGATCGCTCCAGAACCTGAAGAGCCACAAACTCGCCGCACCCGTGAACGTCCCACTGCTTTAAGAGCAACTTCTGAAAACATGAGCAATGTAATTGGTATGCCTGGTGCTGCAAATGGTCTGTCCCAAGTAATGGTGATGGAGCCTCGCACTTTTGAAGAAATGCCTCAAGCCATCCAAGCATTACGTGAACGCAAATCAGTTGTACTGAACTTGACGATGATGGACCCCGATCAAGCTCAGCGTGCAGTTGACTTTGTTGCTGGTGGTACTTATGCCCTTGACGGTCATCAAGAACGTATTGGCGACAGCATCTTCCTGTTTGCACCTTCTTGTGTTCAAGTCACATCACAGTCTTCAGTATTGAACGAAGCACCTATGCCTCAGCCTCGCGTGGTACGTCCTACCGCAGCACCTGCTCCAGCATGGGCTGCCGAAGCACCTGTTAGCCGTTTCGCTCAATAATATCTAGGTTATTGGTGAATCTTTGAAAGCTCAACTCAGTATTATCGGTGGCGGTGTAATGGGTGAGGCAATTTTGTCTCGCCTGATCGCTAGTAACCTTTACCTGCCATCCGATGTCTGCGTCAGCGACCCGATGCCAGAGCGTCGCACTCTCTTAGAAAAAAAGTATGGGGTGCAAGTTACACCAAATAATCTAGTGGCTGCGGAAGCAGAGATTATGCTTCTTGCTGTTAAACCACAATCACTCAATGCGGCTGCCATTGGTTTAGCAAATGCTCCCGCTAATTGCATTGTGTCAATTTTAGCTGGTGTAACTTTGGCGCAACTAGAGGTGATGTTTCCCTCTAAACCAATTATCCGAACTATGCCCAATACACCAGCGCAAGTGGGTGCAGGCGTAACGGCAATCGCCGCAAATGCGCTAGTAACTAAGGCACAGTTAGATGCTGTGCGAAAAATTTTTGGGGCGGTTGGTACAGTCGTCGAAGTTGCCGAATCACTGATGAATGCAGTCACAGGTTTATCAGGCTCTGGGCCCGCTTATGTTGCGCTCATGGTTGAAGCAATGGCAGATGGGGGCGTAGCAGCAGGATTGCCAAGGGCGATCGCCATGCAATTAGCCACACAAACGGTTTTAGGAACCGCACAATTATTAACTGAAACGAAGTTACATCCTGCTCAATTAAAAGATCAAGTCACCAGTCCTGCGGGCACAACCATTGCAGCGATCGCTCAGTTAGAAAAAGCGGGCTTGCGTTCCGCTATGATAGAAGCCGTGCTTGCGGCAACCCATCGGGCTGATGAATTAGGCAAGCAGTAAGTTGTTTTAGATTTGTGCAAACCACCAATCTAAAAGTTTAATTGAGCAGATTGGGAGTTAGAAGTTTTGGATTATCGTCAAGCGGGTGTAGACATCGAAGCAGGTCGCACTTTCGTGGAAAAAATTCGCGATTCCGTCGCCAGAACCCATCGTCTAGGGGTATTAGGCGATCTTGGCGGCTTTGGTGGATGTTTTGAACTGCCCACAGGTTATCGACAACCCGTTCTCGTTTCAGGTACAGACGGCGTTGGTACAAAGCTAAAAATTGCTCAAGCAGCCAATAAACACGACACCATCGGCATTGACTTAGTAGCAATGTGCGTAAATGATGTGCTTACCTCTGGTGCAGAGCCATTATTTTTCTTAGATTATTTAGCAACAGGCAAGCTGGAACCCGATCAACTTGCTGAAGTAGTTAAGGGCATTGCTGATGGTTGTCAGATGGCAGGTTGTGCCTTGCTTGGCGGCGAAACGGCGGAGATGCCGGGGTTTTATGGTGTGGGCGAATATGATGCGGCGGGTTTTTGTGTAGCGATCGCCGAAAAGTCAGAAATGCTCAATGGCACACAGGTCAATATTGGCGATGTGGTCATTGGTTTGGCGAGTTCGGGCATCCATAGCAATGGCTATAGCCTTGTTCGCAAAATCATCGAAACTAAAGGCTATAAATGGGACGATAAGCTAGAAATCTCCATCGATACTCAAGATTTGACCTTAGCTGAGGTGTTTCTCACGCCCACACAAATTTATGTCAAACCAGTTTTAGCAGCCCTAAAAGCAAATTTTGGCATTCACGGGCTTGCACATATCACAGGTGGCGGCTTACCTGAAAACCTCCCCCGTTGCCTCGGTGAAGGTCAAGCCGTGCAGATTTTCCGTGATAGTTGGCAGATTCCTACGCTGTTCCAATGGCTTCAGTCTGAGGGTGAAGTTCCCGAAGTAGATATGTTCAATACTTTTAATATGGGTATTGGTATGGCAGTAGTCGTTGATCCCGCTAGAGCTGATGAGGCGATCGCCTATTTCCAGTCCCAAGGCTTTGTCACTAATCGCATCGGTGAAGTCATCGCCGCCGAGCGATCGCTAATCTTCGTATAAAAAACAAAAAAGAACAAAAAAGGAGCGCGATGCGCTCCTTTTTTGTTAATCGCCGTTCAGTTGCAAGATCGCCATAAATGCGGCTTGTGGTACTTCCACCGTACCAATCGACTTCATCCGTTTTTTACCCTTTTTCTGCTTCTCTAAAAGTTTTTTCTTCCGAGAAATGTCCCCGCCGTAACACTTACTGAGCACATTCTTGCGTAAAGCCGAAATATTCTCCCGCGCCAAAATCTTTGAACCGATCGCCGCTTGGATAGGAATCTGGAACTGTTGCTTAGGAATTAATTCTCTGAGCTTAGATACTAGCGCCCGACCGACGTTATAGGACTTGTCACGATGCACAATGCAAGCCAAGGCATCGACAGGTTCTTCGTTGACGAGAATATCCACTAGTACCAGATCATTAGGACGGTAGCCAATAATTTGATATTCCATGCTGGCGTATCCCTTAGTGCGTGACTTCATCTGATCAAAGAAATCGGTCACCATTTCGGCTAATGGCAACTCATAAATTAAAGTAGCCCGTTCCGTAGTGATGTACTTCGTATCGACAAATACGCCACGTCTAGCCACGCACAACTCCATCAACGTACCAATGTAAATTTGCGGAGTCATGATCTCCAACTTCACATATGGCTCCTCGATCTGTTTCCTTGAATTGGGTGGCGGTAACTCACTGGGATTATCAATCATTAAGATCTCATCGTTATTAGTCGTCACCCGATAAATTACCGATGGCGCAGTCACAATCAAATCGAGATTATATTCACGTTCCAGACGCTCTTGCACGATTTCCATGTGCAGCATCCCCAAAAATCCGCATCGAAAGCCGAAGCCCATCGCGTTCGAGGTCTCTGGCTCATAGTTTAAAGACGCATCGTTGAGCTTGAGCTTCGTCAAAGCTTCGCGCAATTCTTCAAACTGATCGGCATCAGTGGGAAACATGCCGCAGAAAACCATCGGCTTAGCTTCTTCATACCCTGGGAAAGGTTCTGGAGCCGAGTCGATCGCCGAAGTAATCGTGTCCCCAACCCGCGCATGGGCAACCATCTTGATCGCCGCCGCCAGATAGCCTACTTCACCCGCATGTAATTCATCAACTTGGATCTGTCCTGGGGCTAAGACCCCTAGCTCGTCAATTACATATTCCTGCCCCGAAGCCATGAATTTGACGCGATCACCTTTTTTGACCGTGCCATCCATCACCCGAAAATAAACAATTACCCCCCGATAGGCATCGTAATAACTGTCAAAGATCAAAGCTCTTAAAGGCTGATCGACCGTATCCTTCGGAGCGGGTACTCTTAAAACGATCGCCTCAAGAATCTCGCGAATCCCAATCCCTTGTTTTGCCGATGCATGAATTGCGTCCGCACAATCTAAGCCAATTAATTCTTCAATTTCATGGGCAATGCGATCGGGATCAGCTCCTGGTAAATCGATCTTGTTTAATACAGGCACAATTTCTAAATCGTTGGCTAAGGCTAAATACACATTAGCCAGAGTCTGAGCTTCTACCCCCTGCGACGCATCAACCACCAGCAAAGCCCCTTCACAAGCCGCCAAACTGCGTGATACTTCATAGGAAAAGTCCACATGTCCGGGAGTGTCAATCAAGTTAATCGTATACTCATCACCATTAAGAGCCTGATAATTCATTCTTGCTGCTTGCAGCTTAATGGTGATCCCCCGCTCTCGTTCCAGATCCATATTGTCTAGAAATTGAGCCTTCATATCCCGATCCGCCACCGTGCCTGTAAATTGCAACAAGCGATCGGCAAGTGTAGACTTGCCATGATCAATATGGGCAATAATCGAAAAGTTACGAATACGAGAGACAGGTACGTTGGTCATAGATATCAAAACAATGGGGGCAGAACACTGCGAGACGATCCGATCCTACATTAAAGTAAACTAATGTAAACAACTGTAAAAGCGCTAATAAATTTACAGAGCTTTAAAAAACCTACTTAGTCGGTTAAATTCAGTTAAATATATTGAGGAATTCCTACAAAGCATGACTTTCTTAATATTCGGCTCTGTAATTAACACAAGGTAATGCTTACATAAAAAATCTCTTCTCAAAAACTGTGTTTAGGGGTAATGTACAAGAGCTAGTAAACTGGGTGAGATTTTGCCAAGGATTTGTGAGCCAAATTATCTGACTTCTCATATTACTAGATTGTATGAGTAATAATAGCTATAGTAGTTTCATCTAAAAATTGAAACATACTCGCTAGCCTGTTCAACAGGAATAGCTAGGCGCTTCTAAGATTAACTATGGTCAATGTAATTCAGCTAATGTAATTCAACCTAGCAAAAGACAGGAAGCAACTTCTATGTAAATTCAATTTCATCGTGTACAACAGTTACGCAGGGCAGAGTGAGCAATGAGTATAAGCAATCGAGTTCGACTATATGAACTCTCGCGAGAGCTAGATCTCGACACCAAAGATGTCATCGCGGTGTGTGAGAAATTAAATATAGTTGTCAAAAGTCATAGTAGTACAATTACAGAATCAGAGGCGGAATTGGTACGCATCAAAGCCCCTCAACATTATCCCAAAACGACCGATCCCAAAACTTCTGAAAAGAAAGCAATTGCTGTGGCGAAGACCAAAGAATCCGATGCTCGTATTGCCAAGCAACAAATTCTTGCTGTTACCAAGCCCACAATTCGTCTCAATACTCCGCCTGTCTCTGGTAATGTAGGAGCTACGCCTCCACTGCATCCGCCTCTTAACTCATCTAATGCGATCACTGAGCCTAGCTCAGAACCTCCTGCTAAAACTGCTGTTATCAACCCTCCCTTGCCCATGCCCTCTGCTTCTTCATTAGTTAAGCCTCCTAGTCGTCCTTCCGTCTCAGAAGGCGAACAGTCCGAAACTGCTCCTGCGCCCAAAATTGAATTAATATCAGAAACAGAATTGACCTCACCAGTAAATCCCCAAGCGATCAAAGACTCTCAGCCAGCATCGCCATCAGAATCAAAAATAGAATTAATTGCGCCGCCAACTGCACCCAAATCACCAGAAAAGGCTGCTGTATCGATTCCTGCAAAAAACTCAGTTGAGGAGCCAGTGATCGCAGCAAGGGTAAACCAATCCAAACAAGCACCCAAAGAACACCCCCGTAAAGAAAATCCAAGGTCTGAACGTCCGCAAGCAGAAAAAGCTGAACGTCCACTTGCGCCGAAACAAGCTTTAGTAAGTGTGTCACCACCTCAAGTCAAATTGAATAAGCCTGTAGCACCAGAGCGCCCCAAACCTCCTGTATCTGTTGCACCTAAAGCAGTTATTGCGCCTAAACCACCAACCGCAAAGCCTTCAGATGAGTCAAGAATTTCGGCAAAAGCCAATCAGAGTAAGTCTGAGCAAGACCGCTCCGATCATCAGGTCAAACACGAAACACATCCAGAAACAGTTAGGGTAAACAAGCCTGAAAAGCCAAAACTGAACAAGCCTGTTGAGCAACCTGTGGCTCCTACTAACGGTAGACCTCAAGGTCGTGGTCCCAAATTAGTCAAGGACTCAGTACTAATCGAACGAGGGATCACCGCACCAACAGAGCCACCACACAACCTGCGCCCTCCAATGCCCACTTTAATGCGTGCGCCTGAGAAGCCAGTAATTGCTGACAAAACTGGCAAAAAACCTGAGGTTGCAGGTGGCTTTAATCCTGTATTGCCTGAACTTTTGGAAAAGCCTACTCTACCGAACAAGTCAAGTAAGCGTAAAGGTAAGTCTAAGGAAGAAGAAGAAAAGGATTTATTAGAGCTTAAAGAAAAGAATCGCCTGAATAAGCCTAAGCGCTATCTGCGTGATTTTGATGACGATGATGATGATGCCGCTGATCTTGAGGCTGCTGCTGAGTTAGCACAAATCAGTCTGTCTTTGGCGCGTCCAACTGCACGACCTAAAGCCATAACTGTGCCATCAAAACCAACCATGGCTGCCGATATTAAACCAACTCAAAAGGGTAAAAAATCTGCACCAAGTCGCGATCGCCGTCATCAACAAGTCGAAGTTATTCCCGAAAAGCCTACCTCAGTGGAAATCGAAGAGGGCATGACCGTCGCCGTACTAGCTAAGCGCCTAGTACTTTCTGAGACAGAAGTGATTCGCACCCTATTTATGAAGGGGATCATGGCGAATATTAACCAAACCCTCGACGTGGGCACTGCCAAAATGGTGGCTGCAGAGTTGGGCTACGAAGTCCACGATCCTGAAGTTGTTGAACTAGCGCTCAAGACCGAAATGATCGAGGTTGGTGACCTTGATAAACTGCAACGTCGTCCTCCTGTAGTTACGATCATGGGACATGTTGACCATGGTAAAACGACCCTACTTGATGCAATTCGGAAGAGTAAAGTTGCTCAAGGAGAAGCGGGTGGTATTACTCAACATATCGGTGCATATCATGTTGATGTTGAGCATAATGGTCAGAAACAACAGATCGTCTTCCTTGACACTCCTGGTCACGAAGCCTTTACTGCCATGCGTGCGCGTGGTACGAAGGTCACTGACATTGCCGTACTGGTTGTAGCCGCCGATGATGGTGTACAACCTCAAACCATTGAAGCAATTAGCCATGCTCGGGCAGCTAAAGTACCAATTGTTGTTGCCATTAATAAGGTGGACAAGGTTGAGGCTCAGCCCGATCGCATTCGCCAAGAGTTAACTGAATATGCTCTCGTTGCTGAAGAATGGGGCGGTGACACAATCATGGTTCCTGTGAGTGCGATCCGTCGCGAGAACCTTGATACCTTGTTGGAAATGATCTTGCTGGTTGCTGAAGTTGAAGACTTACAAGCGAACCCTAACCGTACTGCTAAGGGTACTGTCATCGAAGCTCACCTCGATAAGGCGAAGGGACCCGTAGCAACATTGCTAGTTCAAAACGGGACATTGCATGTTGGCGATATCTTCGTGGCTGGTGCTGCCTTTGGTAAGGTACGTGCCATGGTGGACGATCGCGGTGTACGTGTCGATAAGGCTTCGCCATCCTTTGCGGTGGAAGTCCTTGGTCTTGGCGATGTCCCTGCGGCGGGTGATGAGTTTGAAGTCTACCTTGATGAAAAGCAAGCTCGTGCGATCGCCGATCAACGCACAATGGATCAACGTCAAGCCCGCTTGGTACAAGCCATGGCTTCACGTCGAGTCACCCTTGGTACTTTGTCGGAAAAAGTCAAAGAAGGCGATCTCAAGGAACTCAATATTATTCTCAAGGCAGATGTTCAAGGTTCCCTCGAAGCAATTCTTGGTTCTTTGGCTCAACTACCTCAACGCGAAGTCCAATTGCGTATCCTACTATCAGCTCCTGGTGAAATCACCGAAAACGATATCAGCTTAGCGGCGGCAAGTTCGGCTGTTGTACTTGGTTTCAATACAACGATGGCTCCAGGTGCAAGACAGGCTGCTGATGACCTTGGTGTTGACTTCCGTGATTACAACGTCATCTATAAGCTCTTGGAAGATATCCAAGACGCAATGGAAGGTTTACTCGATCCTGAAATGGTCGAAGAATACCTTGGTCAGGCTGAAGTCCGCGCCATCTTTACGATTGGTAAGGGTGCTGTGGCTGGTTGCTATGTCCAGAATGGCAAGCTGATCCGCAACTGCAATGTCCGTGTCAAACGTGGCAATGAGGTTATACATTCAGCCGTACTTGATTCGCTGCGTCGGGTTAAGGATGATGCGAAGGAGGTTGCCTCTGGATTTGAGTGCGGTATCTCCCTTACGAAGTTCTCAGCATGGAAAGAGGGCGATATCATCGAAGCCTTCCGCATGGTCACCAAGCGTCGCACGCTAGCTACTTCGTAGCAGAAACAATAAAAAGCGCCCTTAGGGGCGCTTTTTTATTGTTTGAAAATATTTTCAGGGAAACCTTATTGATTGAGACCTAATTCTCCCCTCAAATACTGCTGAATTATAGGTTGAGCTTCAACAATAACTTCATTAATTAGATTTACATGAGATGGATTATATCGATCAAATGAATAAAATCCTATCGGAGAAACTCCCAAAAAGTTTTCTAAGACTTCTTTTAACTCTTGACCTTCAACTTTTCCATGAGCAGCAAAATTTCTAGTATTTCTAAACTTCTTCTCAAGTCCTTTGTTAGTAAATAATTCCTTTAAACGGTTTCCCGATGTTTTATTGATATATTCATACAAAGAATATAAAGTGACAAAGTGTAAAACTGGATCACTATTTAAATTCTCAAGACTTAAAAATCTATCAATGTATTCATCGATATTGTCTTTTTGGATTTCTAAGACTTCACAAAACTTTTGCAAAAGTACATTTTTGGGAAATCCAAGAAATGACATTTCACCAACAACTTTATATATTGTTGCAGCAGGTTGAAGTATTTTATTTCCCGTTTCACAATCTAATACTTCAATATCATAAATATTAGATTGATGGCGATTTCTTTCAAACGGTGTATATCCACGCTGGTTCCGTAAGTCCATAAAGGCAAATTGAAACCGATTTAGAGATTTTATGAGTATGCCTAATGATTTTTCTTTGAAAGCATCAATATTAATTTCTTCTTGATAATCTTCAGTTTTACAAAAGAAGGCATCAAGTTTTCCTTCCGAACTAAGTCTTAATGAAAGCTGGAAATCATCAATCTCAAAAAGTTTTACAAGACCTTCATTATCTAGTAATGCATCCTTTATACAAAGTTCTCGCAAAACTGAATCAGGAGGTAAGACGTAAGAAAGAATATAGCAATACTTCTTTTTTGGGGCTAGCATTTTAAAATAAACGATTATTTTTAGGTGTTAGTAATGTTGCTATTTTAGACTCGATTATACTGAAACAAGCAAGAAATACTAGCCTCTAATATTTTACAATGAGCATTCTAGAAGGCTAATATAGCAAAGCAAGGGAAAGGTAAGATATATATTAGGAGAAAAGTTTAAAAGCGTTGTCAAGCAACGTTTTTAAACTTTTCTTGGTTTGATCTTGATCTCAAAGCACGACAAAGTAAAAATGTGATTGATACAGCGTAATACCAAAGAAAAAGCACCCGATGGGTGCTTTTTGTTTACTCGCTTTGTTCTCTTCTTCTTTCTGATAGGCGCATCAAAATCTCTGTATGCACCTCGCGAGTAATCGGATAGAAATATGCCAAACCTAAACCAATCACAAGGGCGATCGTTGGCAAAGGACCGATCGCTAAGCGAATTGCAAATAGGGCTGAATCAGGTTGAGTTGGTAAGGGCTTGCAAGGCACACTCTCTTGAAATTTAGCCCATGACAAACCTAGACCAAGCAAAAACAAACCAGCCGCTAGCCCAAACTTTTGCAATAACACCATGAAGGCATAGAAAATTCCTTCACGGCGTTGTCCTGTCTCTAGTTCATCAAGATCCGTGACATCAGGAATCATTGACCAAGGAATCAGATAAGCGGTGGAAACACCAGCACCTGCCATAATCGCCAGTATATAGAGCAGCACCACTTGTCCTTCTTGCAAGAAAAATAAGCCTGCTTGGGCAATAATCCAAATACCTGAACCCATAAAGTAAGCTGCTTTTTTACCAAATCTTTTACTGATCTCACTCCATACGGATAGCATGACTAGCGCCGTACCTTGGACAGCGATCGTCACAAGAATAAAATCACTTTCCTGCATCTTCATCCAATTCACCACAAAGTAGGGAATGATCGATGCAGTGATTTGTAAGGCTAGCCATGAGCAGAAATAGATGCCAATCACGAACAGAAATGGGCGATTGCTAAAGACAATTTTTAATTGCTCAAGAAAACTCATCTCCTCTATAGCAGTATCAATGGATTCATTATGAAGTCGATGCCGATCGCTGGCGATCGCTCTTCTTTTAATTCCCCAGACACACCAATAAATCGAAACACTGGAAATAATGGCACAGACTGCACCCAGCACAATATATTGCATTCCACCTGTATTACAGCTATCAGTCTGCCGCGCAGGATCTTTAAAGAAGGCAAAAATTAATTGGGCAATAAATAACGAGAGGATGCTGCCACCGATGGAGAAGGTAAAACGGAAGGTGTTAAGGCTAGTGCGTTCGTTATAATCTTGAGTAATTTCGGGCGTGAGTGCAGTATAGGGAAGGTTAACGGCTGTGAAAAAGAGATTAAACACAATTCCCACGATCACGTAATACCAAAAGAGAACCATCTTATCGGTGCTAGGCACTAGCCATTGCGCGAAAAATGACAGTCCAAAAGGAATCGCCGCATAGATCATCCAAGGTAGTCGCCTTCCCATTTTGGATTTGGTGCGATCGCTAAGTACACCAACAATCGGGTCATTGATAGCATCAAAGATTTTGCCAATTAATAGAACCACCCCTGCAAGGGCAGGTTCAAGTCCAGCGACATTGGTAAAAAAGAATAATAGAAAAAATGAGAGCAAATTTGTGGTGATCGAAGTGCCAAGATCACCTGCCCCATAGGCTAATTTTTCACTAAGAGTTAATTTAGCTTGGGTGAGGTCATATTGGGATGCATCAAAGGAACTTTCGGAATTACTCATGGTTGATTGCGTAATTTCAGTTTTGAATTAACGTCAATTCGACGAAAGCGCAAAATGGTAAAAATCGCAGAGCGATTTTTACCATTTTGCGCCATTTGCGCCGCGCTTCGCGCGGCGCAAATGGCTATATCGAATTCACGCTAAATTAAGAGAGGCTTACCCGTAGATAACCCACTCATAACTCGTTTAGAATTTCTTTAGCATAGGGCAATCCTTGCTCGGCATAATGGGAATAGTTATTTTCGTAAGTTATTGTCATGAATTCAGAGCATTCAACCAGTCCCACGCCAACCACTTCTAATCAGTTGCGAAATTTATTAGTGGCGATCGCTGCCATCCTGTTAACGACAGCCTTGTTTTTCGGATTTCAGGCGCAACAAAGTAGCACATCGCTGGATGCAGTTGCGGCGGCAGCAATGCCCATTGATGAAGCTTTAGCCAATGGGAAACCAACTACGATTGAGTTTTATGCGGATTGGTGTACTAGTTGTCAGTCGATGGCGGCAGATAATTTATCACTGGAAAAGGAATATAGCGATCGCATGAATTTTGTGATGCTAAATGTAGACAATACTAAGTGGTTGCCAGAGGTGACTAAATATCGGGTTGATGGGATTCCTCGGTTTATTTTTTTAGATCGTGCTAATCAGGCGATCGGTGATACGACAGGAGTAGTCCCTCGCGAAATTATGGCAGCAAATATCGAAGCGGCGATCGCCGACCAGCCGTTACCCCATAACAGCATTAGTAGCGATCGAACGTCACGTTTCTCTGAGCCAAAAGCCGCCGACATCTCTCAACCAAGGGATCACTCATAATTTTATTGAGAGCGCTTTGCACCCTCAATAAAATCAAGGATTTTTTAAAAGCGTTGCTTTATACCAAAACACAAAATGGCGTAGCCATTTTGTGTTTTTAAAACCCTTACTGGGTTTGTTTTTTAATTCACAAAAGTGTTGTCACACTTTCGTGAATTGGTATTACAACACTTTTAAAAAATCCATAAACAAAAAAGCCACGCAAAGCGTGGCTTTTTTGTTTATGGGTTTTGACGAGTTACTTCGGGTGGATTGATAAGACTTGGTGATGAGTTGGGGTTTGGTGATGGAGTCACATTTGGAGTTGTATTTGGCAAGGGTAAAGTAATGTTTTCAATAACGCTAGTCCCACTACCACCATTATTTGGCGTTGGAGAATTGGTCGAATCATTGGACTCTTGAGAAGCTGGGGCATTTGGATTAGCAGGGCTAGAATTGCTAGCAGGTAAACTACCACCATTGAGAAAATAGTCGTAAGTTGTCCGTGAGATTTGACGGATTAACTCATTGGCGCGTTGATCATTATCAGGACGCTTGACCATTACGGCGATCGCATAGCGTTTACCATTAGGCATATCAACGATGCCCGCGTCGCCAACTGCTGAGCCTATATCTCCTGTTTTATGGATAATTCTTGCCTCTTCACCAAGTCCCTTAGGTAAAAGCGTGTTGGTCACGGGGCGGCGCATGATATCCATAAAGCGATCGCGACTGCGCGGCTCAATCAATTTACCTTTATCGAGCATGGATAGTAATGTCACCATATCTTGAGTACTAATTGTATTTGTACCTTCAAGATCGGGCAGTTGATTCTTGATGACCATATTATTTAGCCCCCAAGATTTGAAACGCTGATTTAGGACTGCAATCCCACCGAGCCGCTTAATGATCATATTCGTGGCTGTGTTATCACTAATCACAATCATTTGGGTGGCTGTTTCTAACGCCGAAATTTTTGTACCCGTTGGTAAAAGCTGAAAATCACCCGCTTCTCCCACCTTAACGTCAGCAGTCATCTCTAGCTGCTCATCAAGCTTAATTTTGCCTGCATCCACATCCTGAAAAAAGGCAACCAAAATCGGGGTTTTAATCGTACTAGCCGCAGCGATCGGCTGATTTGCCCCCACTTGTACATAGGCTCCAGAGTCAAGATCAACCACCATCATTTGCATGGTGAGATCTTTTTCTTTAGCAGCCAATTCTTTGACTTTACTTAGCAAAGGAACTGCCTCAGTTTTGAGTTCAAGAGGAGCTATATCTGGAGATTTATTAGCCTCTTCCTTGGCTGCTAATTCTGTAGCATTAGTTTTTGCAGAAATAGATTGCTGATTTTGCCAGAAAGAAATGGCTGTGCCAGCAATCACACTCAGCCCAATACCTGCGATCGCTAAACGCAGTACATGCCAACCAAACAACTTAATAGGAGACTTGATGGGGATTGTCCGATTGTTGCCATTGGATTTTTTGCGTGGTCTTAACTCAGTCCTATTGTCAGAGCGTTGCTCAGGACGAGCCTCTACAAAACCTTGACGATTGGGTAAGGGCTTAACCTTATTCTCCTGTATTCGTCCTTCCGAACGGCGGTCTGAGCGGTTGCTAAATCGATTGTCGATGATGGGTTCTGGGGATCGATTGGATTCAGGCGATCGCCCCAAACGTGGTGGAACTTCAGCACTAATTGGGCGGAGAACAGAGTCACTATTGCTTGTCACAGCCTTGGCGCGACGTTCGCGCAACTTATTTAAACGCGCTTCTCGACTTTTTTCGGTAGCGTCAGGCGATGAAAAGTTTCTTGGTTCCACTGCTATTTATAACTCCGATACAAAAATGTCTCTACAGATATTTTCAAATGATTTACGAAGTAAACCATTTGAAAGTTAATCAAGATGAGCCGTAGCCCAATTAACTTGGCGTAAAATCCCCCGCAGCATGGCAACTTCCGATGGACTCAGATTGGCGCGATCAAAGATATGCCGAAACTTTCGCAATCGATGAGCGGCGGTATGTGGATAAACATAGCCGATCTTGAGCAATACTGCTTCAAGTTGCTGGTAGCAAGCTTCTAGGTCTGCGCGGGTAGCAAGGTCTATGGGTGCTGACTGTATCAAATCTTGGGCAATTTGGCTAGTCAAATTTTCGTGACATTGAGGATTTTCTCTAAAATCTGCTTTCAACAGTTGCAATTGATAGCAGCAAATACCCACTGATTGCGCCAAATTGAGCGATGGATAGTCTGGATGGACGGGAATTCGGATCACTTGTTGACAATGTTGAATCTCAGCATTACTTAAGCCCCGATCCTCTGCACCAAAGACGATCGCACTGGTTTCCGCTTGCATTAGCCAACTCAAACCTTTTTGGGGATCAGTAACTTTCATTTCGCCCTGATCAATGCGACCTGCGGTAGCGATCGCTCGATGACAGCCAACTAATGCATCTAGTAGATTATCCACAATCCTTGCATTTTCTAAAATTTCCGATGCATGGACTGCCATATGTCTCGCTTCATCACCAAGGCGATCGCATTGCGGATTGACTAACCACAATTCCGCTAGCCCAAAATTTTTCATCACCCTTGCCACTGAGCCAAGGTTTCGCGCCCCCGCTGTCTCGACTAACACAATTCTGATATTTGATGTGGTATTTGGCATAGTAGCGATCGTAAATCCGTTTTTGCGCTTTGAGTACTTGAAAATCAGCAATGCTAGTTATGAAACCGATTTTAGTGTTTTCAGCGCCAAAGGCACTGAAAACACTAAAATCGGTTTTTTGAAAGCCCGCCAACGGCGGGCTTTCAAAAAACCGATTTTTATAATGAGAATTGCTACTTGAGAATATTCTTGGCTGTTATAGCAACGCAAGAGATAGGACAAATCAAAACCAAAAATATGAGTGGCGGCGCTTCGCGCCGCCACTCATATTTTTGGTTTTATGTCCTAAGCAAAACTTACATTGCTATATTTTGATCATATTAATAAGTGGCGGCGCTTCGCGCCACCACTTATCTTTGGCGATTAAAAGATTAGGCTGTTACGAACAGAAGCAATACCAGTATTGTTAACTGTCACTAAATCCATGAAATTATTGGTATTACCTAAACCATCGGCAACAACTTGAACAACAGTATTGGTTCCGAGTTGTTGGAATTGGAGAATGCCATCAGCGATCGCATTAGTACCTGTGTAATTAATTGAGCTAAATACACCTCTGAGGTTAATCGTATCGCCCGCACCGAAGTCGAGAATTGTGTCCCCAGCTTCCCGAATATTATTAAACTGGAAAGTATCGCTACCTGCTCCACCGACAAGAATATCATTGCCATTGCCGCCAATCAGAATATCATTACCTGTGCCACCAGAAATAAATTCATTCGCATCAGTTCCAATCAATGTGTCGCTCCAGCTAAAACCAAAAATTGATTGGGTTGTCGTCGCGGCTGTAGGGTTACTCGCATAATCGATTAGGGCTTTACCCATATCGGTTGATCGCCAATCTTTGCTCGCAGCCATCACCCGATCCAAGGTATCGGCACTAATAGAAATATCACCCTTGACACGGAAGATAATATCGTTGTAGTCACGATCGCTGGCTCCATCAAGGCGTTGATCTTCAAGGGCGATGACATAGGAGCCATTACCCACCTCGATTTTACCCATTTGGAAACTGCGGCTAGGATTGTTGTCTAGCATGGAAAATAGAGGACGCTTAGTGCCATCGATCACAGGATTGGCAACGACTTCACTAATTCGACCATTGGGAACTTGGATGACCCCATAGGCACTGTTGGGATTAAGATTGAGGCTTCTTGTACCTCTGAATGTACCAGCGTTAAAATTGGATTCCCAATCTAAACCACTGGTAAACTTAGCAGCATCGGTAGTGTCACTGAGCAATACATAGCCTTGGGTCGAGTTACTGGCTGCACGACGAGCTGCTTCCGCAATAAAAGCCGCCGATCCAGCAGCATAGGTATCCATGCCATCCAGATTGAAAATACCAACATCACCTCTATATGCACCTCCATCGTAGAGAAATTCGACTTCGAGGCTGCCAGATTGACCTGAGGAAATTACACCTTTGTCATATTCAGAACGATTGGCATAGTTGAGTAGCTGTTGTCCAGCGGTAGAACTGCGCCAGTCGCGATCGGGATTGACCAAATCATTCATCAGAGGTACATCACTAGTTGCGCCCTTGACTTGAATCACGATGTCGTTATAGTCGCGATCAGAAATGTTGGGCAAGTCTAGACGATTATCTTCAAAGGCGTAGGTGTTTTTGCCATCAACATTAACCATTTGACCGATCGCTGTGCCAAAGGGATTCGCTTCAGGAATTGAGAAGATGGGCAGGTTGCCAGTTTGATTAATGATGCTGATATCGTTAGCGATCGCCGCTACGGTATTATTTTGTACCAACATGAAGGCAAAATGTCCGCGAGGAGCCATGTTGAAGGTTTGAGCGCCTTTATATGCACCACCGTTAAAGTCCGCTTCCCATGCAACCTTGTCCGAGAACTTCGCTGCATCGGTACGATCTTTGGTGACGACATAGCCGAGATTGGACTCACTGAGAGCGCGTCGGGATGCTTCTTGAATGAATTCTGTCGAGCCAGCCTTGAGATTTTCCATGCCATCAAGACTGAAAATTGCTAATTCACTCTGAAACCACCCACCATCATGGAGAAAGTCAATGCGAACTGCGCCAGATTCGCCTGTGTCAAAAATGCCGCCGCTATAGTCAGGACGAGTAGCATACTGCACCAACTCTTGACCGACAGAAGAATTGCGCCAATCGCGATCGCGGTTCACATTGGTATCCATCAAAGGAGCCACACCCGTAGCTCCCGTGAAGCGAAAAACCATATCGTTATAATCCCGATCGGAAGTAGTTCCCCAGTCAGTCCGCACATCTTCCATACCAAAGGTATCACCTCGACCAGTGACATCAACGATTTGGCGAACGCTGCTAGGTGCGCCGATATTAGCTTGGGGAATTGAGAAAATTGGTAAGCGATTGCCAGACCACATTTTGGTGACATCATTGGCAAGTTCTTGGACAGTGCTGTTTTGGATAAGCATTACCGCAAAGTCTTCACCTGCATTCATGGCATAGGTTTTGACACCTTGATAAGCACCGCCATTAAATCCATCTTCCCATGCAAATTTAGCGGTATATTTTGCACCCTCAGTCCGATCCTTGATCACAATATGACCTTGAGTAGAGTTGCTGAGGGCGCGGCGAGTGGCTTCTTGTACAAACTCATTAGAGTCAACCTTTAATCCTTCCATTCCCTTGAGGCTAAAGATTGCCATTTCTCCTTGATACCAACCACCATCATAGAGATAGTCCACACCGACCTGTCCTGACGCATCCACACGAAACACCCCAGACTCGAAGGTGGGACGGCTAGCATAATCGATGATTTGCTTCCCGATCGCTGTATCTACCCAATCTTTAGTGGATGCACCGATATCCTCAAGCGCAGGAATGCCATTACCTTCGGCTCCTGTTAATTGGAATACCATATCGTTATAGTCATAATCAGAACCACCCTTGAGACGGACATCTTCCATCGCGAAGAGATTACCTTTGCCAGCAACATCAGTAACTTGAGAAAACTGATTGCTGAGATCGGGGTTAGCGGCACTAATCGAGAATAAAGGTTGTCTTAGTCCTAGATCCAGTCCACTTGCTAGAGTATTAAAGGTTTGGCTAACAGTTCCATTAGAAATCAGCATGAAGGCAACCTGATCGCCTGCTTGCATGGAGAAATTTTTAATTCCTTTGTAAGAACCACTATTGTAATTATCTTCCCAATCAAGTTTGTCGCTAAACTTTGCACCTTCAGCACTATCAGCAACCAGAATACGACCTTGGGTGGAATTGGTCAGGGCGCGGCGAGCCGCTTCTTGATTGAAGGCAACCGAACCAACTTCTAGATTTTCCATTCCCCTCAAGCTAAATATGGCAAGTTCACCTTGAAATTGTCCACCATCAAATAGAAAATCAAAACTTAGTTTGCCCGTCGTTCCAACTGTGAATGTTCCCTGTGATGTTGCTTGTAGTGACATGGTTATCTATCCTTAATCTATTGCTCGCGTCTTTAGTTGATTCCCTTGGGCTGTTTTCTATTGCTTTTGGCGCTTTCCCATCCCATGTCACCCACGTTAGAGCTTGCAGCTAGCTTCAAGGTCAAGATCCCTAAAATCAAACAAACTATTAAAAAAACTTATCAATCTTTCTATGGAACCCAGCGAACCCGTTCAAAATAGCGCCCGTGGTTGGCTGATCGGCGAACTAAGCCGCTTAGTCGAGATTCCGTCCCCAACCATTCGCTATTACGAACGATTGGGATTGCTGCTCGCGCCCCTGCGATCGCCCCAAGGTTATCGTCTCTACGCTACCGATGCTCTAGAGCGTCTGTTATTTATTCAAAGTGCCAAAGCCTTTGGGTTATCCCTTGAGGAAATCAAACAGTTATTGGATTTACAAGCCGCCCAAACTATCCCCTACGCCACTTTTAAACAGATGGTGCAGCAACATCTCCGCAAACTCGATCTGCAAATCCAAGAACTGATGACCCAGCGTCAAAATGTTGCTCAGCGACTCGATCGCATTGTCGAGTCGCTTCCTGATCACGATTTTAGTAGTGCGGAGCTAACCCAAAATCCTCTGCTCAACCTAATCAGCGAAGCTACCGATGCTGTGACTCTAGAAGAATTAGCGGATCAAGGCGATCGCCCCAACTTCGGCAATCTCTTTAGTAATCGCAGTCAGGAAGTTTTGTATCTGTATTCCGTGGGTAAGCGCAATTTTAGGCTGATGAATTTGGTGAGTGCGAAACTCAATGGCGCAAATTTGAGTGGTGCTGACTTTACCAATGCCAAATTAATGCTGGCGGACTTATGTGAGTTGTCAGCGATCGAGACCAAGTTTGTGGGCGCAAATTTGGCTGGGGCGATCATTAGTGAAGCTTGTTTGCAAAAGGCAAATTTTACCGAAGCTTTGTTACTAGGCGCAGATCTCAGTGGAGCAAATCTCGAAGGTGCGAATTTCACCGCCGCAAATTTAGGTGGTGTCAATTTTACAGGGGCAAATTTGCAGGGTGTGAATTT
Source organism: Pseudanabaena minima str. Chao 2107 (assembly GCF_051131155.1). Classification (NCBI taxonomy): domain Bacteria; kingdom Bacillati; phylum Cyanobacteriota; class Cyanophyceae; order Pseudanabaenales; family Pseudanabaenaceae; genus Pseudanabaena; species Pseudanabaena minima. Next base: position 5,035,509 of record NZ_CP159508.1, on the reverse strand, counting down.
TAACGAGGCGATTTTAGCTGATGCGGATTTTACGAATACCAATATGGAGATTTTAAAATGAGTTATTAGAGTTAATTATTTGTAGTGGACAGACACATCTAAAGTGATGCAATAGATTTTAGATTAATATCTATTGTATAAATAAATCAAGGCTTTCCTAACACACTAAATTAGCTGTGTCTATCCACTACATTTAATTTTTCGCGCCGCCCATCCTTAACACCTTATAGATAACGTATGAATGCAGTCGAAATTGAAGAAGCGGTTTCTCGGTTGGGAAGCGCCCTTTGATGCAGAGGAGTTTCCTTTTGCGTTTCTAGAGGCTTTTGGCAATAAAGCGACTACGCTCAAGAAGCTCAGGAGTGAACAGAGTAGTTCTAACTAACCAGTCTGATCTGGTGGGCGGTGTGCTGCAACGCAATACCATTCATATCAAGGTTTGTGCGTTGGGCGCAACCCTGACGGCTTTGCGGACAAGTCCCGCCACGACTAAGCATAAGGCGAAGTTTATTCTGGCGACGGATGGCGAGAGCTTTGAATCGGAAAACTTGAACGAAAAAAATCACGCTATTTGTCGCTTGTTCTCGCGATCGACATCCCAGAAAAAAGTGCGATCGCCATTGCTCATAAAAACAAAGGGTTGAAAGCTCTGATGCTTAGCAATGTCCGTAACATAGCGGCGTACCTGCTGCTCAGCGACTTCAGGCGATCGGCTCTGCCCGCTTTGCTTCAACTACCGCAATCACTTCCCCATTAGGCAAATACAAACAATAATCCGTCACCCCATTCCAAGGTTCTGCATCATAACCATCCACAGGAATCTCAAAACCAACTTGATTTTTTATCTTCTAAGTTCCACCCCGCAACCTTGATTTTTGGGTCAATTAAATTTTTCTGAGTTGATTTTTCGCTAGGCGACATATCGATATCTCTTTAATTTTTGAAAGCCATAACCATACTATAGCTATAGCCACTCTTGTTAGTACCCAAAACCCAAGAAGCGAGTGGCGGCGCGAAGTGCCGCCACTCGCTTCTTGGGTTTTGGCTTGTCCTATTGAAATTGACTACAGCTATAATACAGAGAACGATAGTGCTTACAAACCATTACCGATGATAAAAAAGGCAGACCAGAAGGCAGGATGATTGTATTGAGATGAGCGAATCATCTTTATCTGCGCCTTTTGTAAAGCTTCCGCGATCGCCAGATTATCACTTTGTAACTCTTGATAAAAAGCATCCATTAGAGCTTGTGTGCCAGCATCATCAACCTTCCAAAGAGAGGCGATCGCGGTTTTTGCTCCAGCCTTTTGGACTTGATAGCCAAAGCCTAAAATCTCCACCCCATCACCTAGCTTGCCCACACCTGTCTGACAGGCACTCAAGATCATTAAGTCAATATTTTGCAGAGGCAAGTTAGTGATTTCATTTAACTGGAGAATATCACCATTGCCAAAGAAGATGCGTGAGTTTTCGGGCTTACCTGTGTTGAATTCAGCATGGGTAGCAAAGTGGAGAATATTATGATTACTTAAATGATCTTTGGTAGCTTGGAGGCTAAAATCTTTCTCTTCCAGCGTAGTTGAATTTTGTAGCGTTTTGGAAATTGCGCGGACTTCAATGAGCGTAGCAGGAAGAGCAACTTGACCAAATTTATTCTCTCCCGCTTTACCGCCAAATGCTCCCGCAAGCACATTGGGAGATCGCTTAGATTTGGTACTAAAATCACTGAGACTATAGGCAATTAGGTTACTGATGCGATATTTTTCGCTTAGCCATTGTTTACCATCATAGAGTGCTGCTAGGGGAGCATAGCGAAGTTGTTGATCAGGGGCGTAGAGAATAGTTGTTGCTTTAGCATTGATTAAGTCAGCTTCAATGGGTTTGATGAGCAGGTTATAGAGTTTTTGGGCTGGCTCTTTTACATCATCAGATCCACTATCCTGTAATGCTGTCCTGAACTCCACAATTAACGCATCAAGATTACTTTGGGTAATCGGAACAGTGCGACTAATCGGTAAAGTATTGGGAGCAAAGAGAATGATTTCTAGGCGATCGCTGAGAATGAGAGGATATACAAGAACACTTCCCTGTGGCATCTTTTGTAGATATTCAGGAACTTGATTGATATCTGATTTGGGGATTTGTTGAATTTGTATAGCTAGTTGGCGATTAATTTCCGAACTTTTTACCAATCCGCTCACATTCAACTTTTCACTAACAACCTTCTCTGGTTCCAAAAGTCTCACACCCTGCAAAGTTCTATCATTACCTTTGATGTTTTTGAGATAGTCTTCTAGTTCTTGAACTTTGAGGAGATCAAGGACTTGTAATGCTTCCATGACTCTATTTTGTCGAAGCAGCAAATCCGCAAGACGACGATAAGTTCCTGAAATACTACTAGCATAGGATTGTTGCGCGGCTTTATCCAGATTTTTGATGTCATTGCGAATAGACTCGCGAACGTTTACCGATTGCTTATAAAAGAGAATTGCAAGTTCAGGTTGGTTCTGTTGATAAGACACAACGCCAAGATTGTGCAAGTCTACAGCTTCTCCTTGACGATCTTTAATTTCCCTAGCGATCGCCAAACCTTGCAGATAGTATTCAATCGCTTGATCACGGTTGCCCAGTGCTAGATAAGCCTGCCCTAAATTGCCTACAGCTACTCCTTCCCCTTGCCTATCTTTGAGTTCTCGCTTGATCACCAGACTTTGCAGATAGTATTCAGTCGCCTTATTATATTTTCCTAGATTGTGATAAGCCAAACCCAAGTTAATCAATGAAGCACTCTCCCCTTGGCGACTTTTGAGTTCGCGATTAATTGCTAATCCTTGTAAATGGTACTGGATCGCTTTTTCATATTTACCTAGAGCATCATAGGCAATTCCTAGATTTCCTAACGCTTGTGACTCTCCCAAACGATCCGCGATTTTTCTGGTGATCGCTAAGCGTTTCAACTGGTACTCAACTACCTTCTCATAATTACCCAGAGCCAAATAATTGATTCCTAGATTTCCTAGCGCCTGACCCTCTCCGAGCCGATCATTAATTTCCCTTGTAATGGTCAAACGTTGAAGTTGATAATTGATCGCTTTGTCATAGTTACCGAGATAGTAATAAGCTAAACCAAGATTACCCAGTGATTGTCCCTCTCTTTCACGATCTTGGAGTTCCCTTGTGACTGCTAGACGTTGCAGACCGTACTCAATCGCTTTGTCATATTTGCTGAGATAACGATACGCATTACCCAGATAGCTAAGAGAATGTTCCTCTTCGAGGCGTTCTTTGCTTTCTCTGGCGATCGCTAAATGTTGCAGATAGTATTTGATCGCTTGTTCATATTTGCCGAGAGAGTAATAGGTAAAGCCTAGATTGCTCAATACTTGCATTTCGGTGACACGATCTTTGGTTTCCCTTGCGATCGCCAATGATTGCTGCAAAGAAGCAATCGCTTGCTCATAGTTCCCTACTGCATAGTAAGAGTTTCCCAAACTTCTCAGCGCTTGCATTTCACCAACGCGATCCTTAATTTCCTTGGCGATCGCAAGGCTTTGCAATTGGTACTCAATGGCTTTGTCGTAGTCGCGCAATACATGATAGGCAATTCCTAGACTACCAAGTACCTCTCCTTCTCCACCTCGTTCCTTGATTTCTCGATAAATGGCTAGGGACTTCTGCCATGTCATCAAAGCCGCATCAATTTGCTGAGTTTGAAATTGCTGAAACCCTTCCCGTAACAGTCGATCTGCTTCTGTTTGTCGTGGAGATATATTCTGGGCGATCGCAGTGCTAGTCATTGGCATCAAAGCGATCGGCAATGATGTAAGACCATATGTAATTGCAGTAAGAGCAAGCAGTTTTAGACTTGATAGCATGGGCTTTTCAGTTCCTTAGCAACCTTAAAGCAACTATAAAGTAAAGTACATCATTTTTTTGAGTACGTAATTATTTGAACAATGCTATAGCTACAGTCACAAATCAAAACCTAAGAATTGATTGGCGGCGCGGAGCGCCGCCAGTCAATTCTTAGGTTTTATGTCCTATTGCATTTGGCGACAGCTATATATCAACATCTATAACTAATCCACCTGAATCAGGACAAACCCCAAATAGTGTGAGGTGGCGCTTCGCGCCACCTCACACTATTTGGGGTTTATGTCATAACAAGAATGGCGGCAGCTATAACTCACAAAAGTGTGATCACACTTTTGTAAATTGGTATTTATAAACCATTGCCGATTACAAAAAAGGCTGACCAGAAGTAGGGATGTCGATATTCTTTAGATTGGATTAAGGTAATTTGCGATTGCCTCAAAGACTCAGAGATTGACACATTCTTTTTTTGCAGTTGGTCATAAAAAGCCATCATGAGTGAACCTGTGCCTGCGTCACTAACTGACCAGAGAGAGGCGATCGCCATTTTAGCCCCTGCTTTCTGGACTTGATAGCCAAAGCCCAATATTTCTACCCCATCACCAAGTTTACCTGTTCCTGTCTGGCAAGCACTTAACACAATCAAATCTATATTCGGAATTTGCCAATCCGTAATTTCATTAAGATGGATTTTGTCACCGTTACCAAAAATGATGAAAGAATTCTCTGGAGCACCAACATTAAATTCAGCATGGGTAGCAAGGTGAATAATATTATGATTTTTGAATTTGGATTCGATCGCTTGGCGACTGAAATTATTTTCTGTTAGGGTGACGGAGTTTTGGAATGATCTGGCGATCGATTGAACTTCTTTGAGACTAGCTGGCAATCCAAATTGACCAAATTTTTTCTCTCCAGCCTTACCACCAAAGGCTCCTGCAAGAATAATGGGTTGAGATTTTGGCTTTGGAGAGAAGTCAGTGAGGGTATAGGCTATGAGATTACTAATACGATATTTTTCCACTAGCCATTGCTTACCATCATAGAGAGCTGCAAGGGGAACATAGCGTAATACTCCATCAGGAGCATAGAGAATTGTATTAGCTTTTGCAGCAGCAAGTTCTGAGTCAAACGGCTTAATCAAAACATCATAGAGAGCTTTAGAAGCTTCTTTGACATCTTCGGATTCAGAATCAATTAGTCCTGCTCTATATTCAGTAATCAAAAATTCAAGTTTATCTTTAGAGATTTTGACAGTACGTCTGATTGGAATTGTGTTGGGAGAGAAAAAAATCAGTTCTAGCTGATCACCTAAAATCAATGGATAAAGCAGCACTGTTCCCTGTGGAATTTGTTGGAGATAGTCGGGAACTTTGTTGATTTCTGATTTAGGAAGTTGTTGGATCTGCGTAGCAAGCTGCCGATTGAGATCCTTGCCTTTTTCTAGGCTAAGAGCTAATAGCTGAGATCTAATAGCTCTCTCTGGCTCTAAAATTCTTACACCCTGAGCCGACCTATCATTACCTTTAATGTTTTTGAGGTAGTCTTCGAGTTCTTGGACTTTGAGAAGATCGAGAACTTGTAATGCTTCCATGATGCGACCTTGGTTTAACAGCAAAGTCGCAAGACCTTTATATCTTTTAGAGATAGTTCCCAAATAAGATCTTTGTTCTTCTTGATCTAGTTTGCGGATATCTTTGCGAATAGACTCATACACATTGATTGATTCTTTGTAATAAAGAGAAGCAATCTCAAGCTGACCAAGATTTTCAAAAGAAAAACCGAGGTTGTTAAGCGATATACCTTCAGCATTACGATCCTTGATTTCCCTTGCGATCGCCAACAGTTGCAGATGGGACTCAATCGCTTTGTCATATTTACCGAGGCTATCATAAGCGACACCTAGATTTCCTAAAGCCTGCCCCTCGCCACGACGATCTTTGATTTCTCTTGCGATCGCTAAATATTGCAAACTATAGTCAATTGCCTTTTCATATTTGCCTAGAGAGTTATAAGCAGCACTCAGATTCCCCAAGGCAAGCCCCTCATCATCACGATCTTTGATTTCCCTTGCGATCGCTAAATATTGCAAATGGTACTCAATCGCTTTGTCATATTTACCAAGGAAATCGTAAGCATTTCCCAAATTGCCTAGCGCCTTTCCCTCACCCTGTCGATCCTTAATTGCTCTTGCGATAGCTAAACTTTGTAGATAGTACTCAATCGCTTTGTCATATTTACCGAGGGACTTATAACTGACACCCAAATTTCCGAGGGCTGCTCCCTCACCTAGGCGATCTTTGAGATCCCTCGCGATCGCTAAAAATTGCAGATGGTGCTCTATCGCTTTGTCATATCTGCCAAGAGCTTGGTAAGCAATACCCAGATTACCGAGGGACTGTCCTTCACTCAGACGATCTTTGATTTCCTTGGCAATCGTCAATCTTTGCCTGTGATACTCAATCGCTTGGTCATATTTGCCAAGAGCATAGTAAACTAACCCCAAGTTTCCTAGCGACTGCCCCTCACTCAGACGATCTTTAAATTCCCTTGCGATCGCCAATAATTGCAGATGAGAATTAATTGCTTGGTCATATTTGCCAAGAGAGTAGTAAGCGAGACCTAGATTCCCCAAATCTTGTCCCTCACTCAAACGATCTTTAATTTCTCGATTAATTGCCAAAGATTGCAGATGTAACTCAATCGCCTTGTCATATTTGCCAAAAGCTAAGTAAACAACGCCCATATTTCCCAGCGATTTTCCTTCGGCTAAGCGATCTTTAATTTCCCTTGCGATCGCTAAGCTTTGTAGATAGTATTCAATCGCTTGGTCATATTTGCCGAGTGCATAATGAGCAACTCCCAGATTTAGCAGTGACTTCGATGCTCCACTCAGGTCTCGAATAGCTTTGTATGCGTCTAGAGCCTGTTGACAATCCTGTAAAGCCTGTTGATTTTTACCTGTTTTTAAGTCGTTTCGACAAACCTCCAAAAGTCGCTCTGCCTCTACTTTGCGATTTTGACTTGTTTGCGCTTGAGCTATGGCAAAGGATAAATCAGACGCAAACAATATCCCACAAAGCCCACTTACCAACACAAACTTCAGCGAATAGATCCGAGAAATCATGGCATCATCCTCAAACATATAATTCTTATACCAATTTTCAAAATGACGTTGCCATGTTGAAAATCTAAAGCCCTTACTGAGTTTGGTTGTTAATTTACGAAAGTGTCGTCACACTTTTGCGGGTTGGTATTAAACAGTCTCAGTAAGAGCAATCAACCCCAGTACAAAGTCTGGTAAACCAATTTTTTGCAATTACTCTTAGAGCAAAGTCATGCCCCAATGTGCCACCCGCGATCGCATAGCGCAGCGCAAATTCTAAACTTGGATTGTATTGATCTCTCACGATTGGACGTAATTTCTTTAAATCAAAGACAGGTATTTTAAAATCGCTAGGGAAACTGCCCGCCTCAACTAACTCCTTAAGCGCATTCCATCGATGATGTCCAGAATCCAGCATTATTTTGGTAGGATCTTCGCGATCGCGAATCATTAAACTCACAAGCGGAATTCCCTTCCATCCATCTTCCAAGATACTTGACTTATATTCATTAGTGATATCTGTGCTGTCTTTACTACCCTTGCCATATTGACTAAAAGCCTTGAAAAAATCTTGAGGCTCAAACCAATAGGAAGCTGCCAACATTTTTTTGACTGTCATCACCGCATGTAATTGCTGCTCTTCTGAGAACTTATCAACATCTTCCTCTCGAAAATGTTCCCATTGAAAGTCAACCCAATCCGCAGTCTGTAATAGCGATAATTTATGCTCAAAATCAAAGGCATCTACCTTAACGACAGGCTCAACAGTAGTAGCTTTAGCAGGTGGAACTACCTCAATATTTTGAACAGCCTCGACATTGACCACCGATTGCTTACGTTTAGCGGTTGATGATTGTTTCTTGCTTTGCCACTCAATGAATGATGGATCGGCTAAAACCTCGTTAACACGATCAATCCGATAGAGTTTGAGCAGAGTTGTACTTTTGCTTTTGGGATTTTTCTCTGTCTTGTCGCACTCACCTAAAAACTTCTTGATCATGGGATCAGTAAAACCATGCAACTCTTTGAGTTCTTTGGATGATATATATTCCGTCTCTATGCTTGCAATAGTCACTTGGTTACCCTTTTCTTAATACCCAGTAATTTAGTAGAGTTAGCCTATAGATTAGCGATCGCATAATACCAAAACTAAAAATGGCTACGCCACGTTTAGCTTAAAAAACCCTCTCTGGGTTTAGCTTTTAATACACAAACCTACTGTTGGTGGGCTTTCATAGTGAGAACTGCTCACATCTTACAAAGAATCATGCATTCTTGTTTAATATGTTATATTTAAACCATAAGGGATCGTAAGGGTTTCGACGTGTTAGTAGAAGCTATCCCTTGATGCAGGTCGAGAGCGGGCTATCTCTCGTAAATCAATGGCTCAAACAAGTACATGCGAACAACATTGTATCTTTCTCTCGTAAAGCAGCTCCAGTAGCAGCCTAAGAACCAAACTTTTCGGTTTCGAGGAGTGATGTATGACTCCGTTAAATGCACCACTCAACCAATCAACGGATGCTGTGAATAGCTTTCTCTGATAGGCTTTTCGCTTAAGACTTTATCAGTGCATCTCCCATTGCTAGAGATAAATAGCAGTTCCCTCCACGAGGATTAGATTGGATAAACCTGTGAATGACTGGGAGGTTAGGCGCTAGTGCGGACGGCAGTTCGACTCTGCCCGATTCCATTAACCTAAATCAAAAAGGCACTTGCTAAGCAAGTGCCTTTTTTGATGGCTTCGTAAAAAAATGAAGGTGGCGCTTTGCGCCGCCTTCATTTTTGGGGTTAAGTACCTGTGCAAAATAAATTACCAAAACCCGTAAAGTTGCGCCCCGCAGGGGCGCAACTTTACGGGTTTTGCTTTGTAATTAACTATGCCTAGCTACTTATAGCGCAGAACACTGATCTTCTTTGCTACCTTGGACAATATTGCCACTACCTAGAGGAAAAGGACGGTTCTCTTTACATTGCAGGTTACCGTCAATACGATTGTTGTTAATGCGGAGACCACCAGTGTTTTGAAAAGCTTGCAAACTACCACCAATACGATTGTTGTTGGCGACTAGCGCCCCACGATTAGAGTCAAATTGGACATCACCATTAATACTCGAAGCCGAAACATTAGCGGCAAGCCCTTGCTTGACTTGAACACTACCACCTACTGTTGATTGATTCAAAACATTTACAGCAGCAGCATTTTCGCCTTGGATATCACCAACGATACGCGCACCACGAGCGTTTAAGGTAGCATTAGACTCAATCTTAACGGTTCCTTGCACACGAGTACCATTGAGGTTACAAGTTTTACCAGAAGGCACTTTGACGTTATCAACGGTGACTGCTCCCAAGGTTCCTTGGCAAGAAATTTCTTCAGCTATGCTAGGAGCAGTAGGAAGACTCAGTCCAGTAAAGGTTAACAAGGCGATCGCTGCAAAATGTACTTTTTTCATGTGTCGAACTATCCTAGTTGAATAAAATTGCTGATTGGTATAGCTAATGGCTATAGGTGAAGTTCTCAACTTCAACAATTTGTACAATAGGTTTTGTGCATGAAGGTTACTTAAGAATTGCATGAGAAAATTCTTAGGAAAGCTGCAAGCGGTAGCCTACCCCTCTAATTGTCTCAATGACATCATTACCAAGCTTTTTGCGGAGATAGCCCACATATACATCAACAACATTAGAGCTAGGGTCATAGTCGTAGCCCCAGACCCGATCTAATAATTGAGCGCGGCTCAGCACTTGACCTTGGTGCTGAAAGAAAGTTTCGGCTAAGTTAAATTCTCGTCCAGGCAGATCGATTTCCTGTGAGCCGATGTAAGCCTTACGAGTCCGTAAATCTAAAGTGATATGACCAGCTAACAGTTGCGTCGTTTCATTATTAGACCTCTTGCAGAACCAAAAACATGTTAGATTTATAAGCTTTTTATCAGATCTCAAATTAAGCGATGAAATACGAAGCCAGTCAAAATCTATCAGCGACAGAATTTAAACGGTTATTTGGGGTAAGAAGAGAAACATTTGCGCAAATGACGGAGCTAATGCAACAAGCAGCCCAAAGCAAAGGACAAGGTGGTGTAGAACCAAAGCTAAGTCTAGAAGACCAAATATTGGTTACTTTGCAGTATTGGCGTGAATATCGCACCTATTTTCATATTGCTAGCGACTGGGAAGTGTCAGAATCGACGATTTGCCGCATCGTCAAAAAAGTAGAAAATGTCTTAATTAAATCGAAAAAGTTTCGGTTAGCAGGAAAAAAGTCATTGTGGCAGGAGAAGGCTCCAGCCATAATTGCCATTGATGTAACTGAGACAAAGGTTGAGCGCCCTAAATATCACCAGAAACATTTTTATAGCGGTAAGAAAAAGCATCATGCCCTCAAAGCCCAATTGGTGGTCGATCTGACTAATTTCAAGATAGTTTGTACCGCTTACGGTAAGGGCAAGCAGCATGATTTCTCATTATTCAAGGCAAGTGGAGTTCATTTTCACGCACAGACACAAGGTTTGGCAGACAAGGGTTATCAAGGCTTACAAAAGTTGCATCCTAACTCGCAAATTCCTATCAAAAAGCCTCAAAATGGCTCATTATCCAAGGAAGATAAGCGTTGTAATCGCCAACTTGCACGTCAACGTATTGCGATTGAGCATGTTAATCGTCGCTTGAAGATTTTTAAGATTCTCTCTTTACCTTATCGTAATCGTCGTCGTCGTTTTGGTTTGCGTTGTAATTTGATTGCTGCCATTTATAACTTTGAAGTCGCTCTTGTTGCTTCTAAAACTTTCTCTGCTCTGGATTAATTTTCAGTTCTGCAAGAGGTCTATTGTGATGGTTGTTTTTTTTCTTGAGCCGCAACCGCACACGCGCTAATAATTCGGCAAACTGGAAAGGTTTGGTCATGTAGTCATCAGCACCACTCTCTAACCCTGCAACTTTGTCTTCAATATCGTTTCTTGCCGTCAGAATAATAATTGGTAAATTTACTCCCTGACCGCGTAATTCTTCTAAAACATCAAGCCCATCTTTGCCAGGTAGTCCTAGATCTAGTAGCAATAGATCACATTCACCATATTGAGTTAACTGAAGTGCAGCATTAGCATTTTTGGCGACACTGGTAGTAAAGCCGTGCGATCGCAGTCCTTTTTCAATAAAAGCAGAAATCCTAGTTTCATCTTCGGCAATTAATATATGAGCCATAACACAACCTTAAACTTGTGATTAGGGCTTTGCAACTTAATAAATAACCAGTTTTTTGATGGTGCGGCAAAGCCGCACCATCAAAAAACTGGGTTCTTATTTTACTGCGAAGCCCTTATTTGGGTAAGACGACAGTAAAGGTCGATCCAGTTCCCAAATTGCTCTGAAGTCTAATCGAGCCACCGTGAGCATGGACAATCGACTGGGCGATCGCTAGCCCCAAACCAGAACCATCGGCTCCACGGATTTGGTGGTGGTTGCCACGACTAAAGCGCTTAAAAATATGTGGTTGATCCTCTAGGGAAATACCTTCGCCCGTATCTTCAACCCAGATTTGCACTTCTGTATTAGTGATAGCAGCACCCAAGATAATGCGATCGCTTGGGTGTGTATGCAGCGTGGCATTGAGAACCAAATTCATCACTGCTTGGGTAATGCGATAGCGATCGCCATAAATTTGACCATCTGAGATCGCATTCAGTTGCCATTGTCGCGGCGCGATCGCTTGAGACTTTGCATATAGCTCAGACATCAATAGATTGAGGGAGATCGACTCTAATCGCAAAAAAGCAGGTTGTTCAGATTTGGCAAGCAAGATCAAGTCGTTAACTAAACTAGCCATGCGATCTAATTCATCTATAACCAATGCGATCGCCTCACGCTGTTCTTGAGGATCATCCCCCATCAGTTCAAGGTGACCCCGAATGATGGTGATAGGAGTGCGAAGTTCATGTCCGATATCATTGGTAAATTGACGCTGGTTCGTAAATGCTCGCTCAAGCCTCTCCATCATGTCGTTAAAAGTATTGGCTAACTCCATGACCTCCCCATTCCCTTTAATGACAATACGTTGGGTTAAGTCAGACTCACTAATACTACGTGCAGCTTTGGTCAACGACTGTAATGGCTTTAAAATGCGTCCTGCCGTTAACCAAGCAATCACAGATGCAATCACCAGAACCCACAGCATAATATTCGTGATCGCAACCAGCATGTCTTGAACTTCCTCTCGCTCCCCCGTAGTAATATGCACAACTACAAATACGCCCTTAAATCTCTCTCCAAAATAGATTGGATAAGTTAAGTAAACAATTTCTCCTTCTGGAGTTGCATTTTGCCTAAACTCTTGGAGCGTGATTTTTTCTAATTGTTTAACTAACTGTCCATCAGGTTGCAATAATTTAGGCAAAGCTCTTGAGCTAGCATCATAGAAGCGTCCATCTAGAATCGTAATATAGAATTCGTCATCCTCTGGCACGTTGCGCGATAGGAATACATCGAATAACGTGGCTACATTTTCAGCTAAAGTGTCTCCTTCTATCAGCCTATGCTCCGAATGCAGGCGTTTAAACTCTTCTAGCTCTTGATACATAGAGTTTTTAACTCGTGCATCTAACTCTACAAATAGAGTATGACGAATAGCCCCAATAGCAACTACTGTAGAAACCGACATTAAAACGATATACCAAACTAGAATTTGAGTGCGAGCTTGGCTCCACAAACGTATGAGGCTTTTCTTCATCGAATTAATTAAACAAGCATTTACAAATTCTCAATATCTAAAGCAGTTAATTATTGTATCTAGCCTACCAGCACTTGTTGGTATGAGCTTTGTGCAGATGATCCCTACTTGGGAAATAGTCAAGCCGATCGCTGTATTGATATTTTTAATTATGGTTATAGGGTTTGCCTTCAGATGGAGATCGCAGACTGCTCGTAAACAGAGAGTTATCTTATTTCGCCCATTTGTCTTTTTTCCATTTTTAGCAATTTTTACTTTGGTAGTACCATTTTTTTTGTTAGTCAACTTAGCGTTTGCCTATCTGGACTACCGTCCCGTCGCCACGTATCAATTTCAAGACTTACCCACAACTCTCTATATCTACGAAAACACCTGTTTTCCGCCTGATAGTCGGACTGAATGTGGTTATTACTCCACTGAGATTAGGACTAGGGTGTGGATTTTACCAATTACGACGACCTTACTCTCTTGTCCTTGCTTTTTTGAGAAACCAATTCTCCGAGGTGATATCGCAACTTTTCCGATTGAGGCAAGCCGAGACAAATCCAAAACTGCAGTCTCTATAGATATGAGGTATGGCAAGCTAGTAAGGAATGAAAATTAATTAAAACCAAAATTTGTTGTGGCGGGCTTCGCCCGCCACAACAAATTTTGGTTTTAATTGCACAAGTTAATTAATTTTCATTCCTAAAGGGAGCTAATTAGTTATGGCTTACATTTAGAATGCACCTATGCGATCACCCAAGTCCTCGATCCACAATTTCCCTTTGAAAGGACTATTCCTACTATTCCTTAAGATATGTCTTGATGACATTTAGATCTGATCAAGAAACTTAAAATAAATTTAATTAGTTCGTAAAAAGCTGAAAATCCTTACTAATCATTGCGATCGCTCTATTACAAGCATTAGAAAAGCATTTTGATTTTCACATCCAACTTCTTGACGTTTCTATAAACTTTGAGTCAAACTGTCTAGTAACTCAATAGCTAGAACCAGCATGGAAACTCTGGAATTCATTATTTACCCAGATGGACGAGTCGAAGAGCGCGTCACAGGCATTGTCGGTTCTAGTTGTGCTGAGGTGACGGCAGCGATCGAAGCAAAGCTCGGTATCGTGGCTCATCGCGAGTTAACATCCGAAAACTTTGCTCAGCAGCAGTTCACATCTCAGTCGGCTACGCAACTTGATCGCTTGTCAGACATGGACGCTTCTAGCTTTAGCCAATGGCAATAAAACACAGAAAATCCAATGTTTCATTTTATAAAATAAAAATTTTTGTCCATTAGCCATTTAGTCGTAGTCAGGATAACCCTTATGTCACATTTTAGCCAAGTAAAAACCCAAATCCGCAGTCTTGAACCTTTGCAAAAGGCTCTCACTGATTTAGGAATCAACTGGAAGTCTGGGGCTTCCCCCATGCGCGGACATGAAGGCACGACCACATCGGCGGAAGTGGTAATTGAGCAAGCAAATGGTTATGATGTAGGCTTTCAGTGGAATGGGTCTGAATATGCCCTAGTTGCTGATATGCAGTTTTGGCAACAGCCTTGGACTGTCGAGAGCTTCTTACGCAAGGTCACTCAAGGCTATGCGATCGCTACAGTTATGGGTGAATCAACTCAACAGGGCTTTAGCCTAGCGGAGCAGCAAGTCCGTGAAGATGGCTCAGTACGTCTCGTTCTCCAACGTTGGAATGGATAATTCGCCTGTAGAAACAGCGATAACAACTAGTTCAGAGCCAGAAATGAGCGATCGCTCTGGCTTTGAACCAGAGCTTGGCGGAGAATTGCGGCAAAATGCCGTATTTGTTGATGAAACAGTCTGTATCGGTTGCGGTCATTGCGCCCATACTGCTAGTGGTACTTTCTTTTTAGAAGAAGACTATGGACGCGCTAGGGTAATTGCCCAAGATGGCGATGAGGAAGAATTGGTGCAAGAGGCGATCGATACTTGTCCAGTTGATTGCATTGCTTGGGTTAACTACAATGACCTTAACAAGCTCGAAGAAGCTAGAAAGCATCAAATCATTCAAAATTTAGGAATTATTGGCGATGGCGCAGCTTTGCGCCGTGCCATCAATTCACAAACCTAAAAGGGGGATGCAAAGCGTCCCCCTTTTAGCTAAAAAAGAAGCGGTGTAATGCACCGCTTCTTTTTTATTTAGTAACGACGACCGCCGCCACCGCCAGAAGGACGACCACCGCCACCCTTGAAGCCACCTCTGCCTCCGCCAAAGGAATCAGAGCTTTCGCGAGGCTTAGCCTTATTCACCTTGAGCGCACGACCCATCCATTCCGCTTCGTCTAGTGCATCGATCGCTGCATCTTCTTCTTTTTCATCAGTCATTTCCACAAAAGCGAAACCGCGTGGACGACCAGACTCACGATCAATCGGTAGATGAACGCGGGTGATTTTGCCATATTCTGCAAATACAGCTTTCAAATCATCTTCTGTAACCTCGTAAGAGAGATTACCAACATAAATAGACATAATACTTGCTTCAACAATCAGATATGTGTAGAGATAGAGATTTCGGAAAGAAGGCTGACACGATGAAACAGAAGACGACTGTCAATACTGAAAACAAACATGCGATCTAGAAATACTCATCCGCACATATTCTAGCGTAGTCATCTTCAATTAGTCGCTGATCTTGAAAATATTTACGCTATCTCAGCAAATTGCAGTACTTTGCTATTAAACACAAACCAAGAGATTTTTTGAGAGTATTGCTTTGCAGGCTTTTCAAAAAATCTCTTGTAGTATGTTTAATCGATAATTGCTATAAAAATCTGAAATGAGAAGTAATACCTATGCACTATGAGTTTTAGCAGGTTTAAGCCATTTATTTGAGAATATTGTTGATTAATTCACTTATAGCTGTCTCCATTCTTGTTAGGACATAAAAACCAAATAATATGATGCGGCGCTTCGCGCCGCATCATATTATTTGGTTTTTGATTTGTCCTGATACAGGTGGCTATAGCTATATAAAAAACCGTAGTATAAAATACAATTTTCTATAAATTGTAACAATCACTAAAGATCTGATCGGCGATCGCTTTTGTAAAAATAAAACCTATAAATAATAGTCAACAATCTATAGGGAATAAATACTTAACTAAGTGTTTTATAACACCTAGTTTTTTTAGTTTAGAAATGTTCAAACAAGAAAAAAAGGACGCTTTGCGTCCTTTTTTTCTTGTTTAGTTAAAAATCTACTTGTTAATAGTCACTTTTACGGATTCAGCGATCGCGTCAACCCCAGCAGGAACTGACAAAAATTTATCTAAGGCTTTAGCAATCAACGTATCGATCGAATATTTGCCGCCGCCATAAATGGCAAAAAATGCAAAAGACGCAGCGTAAAGTAATGACAGCTCTAGCGACGGAATAAAGAAGCCACTAGTCAAAATATGATGATAGTTGGCTACCAACATGGTTGCAAATAGCCCTAAAGCAGCTGGTCTAGTTAAAAAACCTAAGGCTAGTAGTGGAGAAGCAACTACTTCTGTAATCGCTGCACAGTATGCAAAAAAGATAGGAAATGGAATACCAATAGCTGCTACATAGGATTCTGCAAAATCAGATATATCATCAAGCTTATCGAACCCGTGATGCACCATGACCGTACCTAAAACAACTCTCAGGAGCAACAATGCACCTTGTGTCAGCGATACAGGTGCTGAGTCTGAACTCAAAACTAGGCGAGAGATAGCAGCAGCAATGCGAGTAGTGTTGTTCATGTCGGCGCACCTAGTTAACAAAAGTTAATCAATTGAAATAATTTATTACGTATATACATTAATCTTAACATAAGTTTTTATAATACAACTCATCCAATAATTAAAAAAGTATTGAGGCTTATAGGGTCTTGACATTCTTTTGGTTGGACGAAGCGCAAAAATCTTTGTCAAGCATTTGACATTTTCGTTGTGCTACGATCGCAAACTAAGCAATCTTTATGTATTGCATACAACATTAAAATTCTAAATTTTTAGAGCGAAGATTATGTCAGCATTGCCCGCCATTGCCGTTCTTGCGATTCTGATTTTGGTTCACGAACTCGGTCACTTTATGGCTGCCCGTGCACAGGGCATTCATGTCAATCGATTTTCGATTGGTTTTGGTCCCGTGTTGTGGAAATATCAAGGTAAACAAACAGAGTATGCACTGCGGGCAATTCCCCTTGGTGGTTATGTTGGCTTTCCTGATGATGATGAAGAGAGCAACATTTCTGCGGATGATCCCAACTTAATGAGAAATCGTCCAATCATGGATCGTGCGATCGTAATCAGTGCAGGTGTAATCGCCAATTTTGTCTTTGCTTACTTAGTCTTATTAGTAATGACTATTAGCGTTGGTATCGGTACAGTCGATCAACCAGGAGTAAGAATTACAAAAATCCTTGATGCAAATGCACCTGCTGCCGTTTCAGGTTTACAAGCTGGCGATATCGTCTTATCAGCAAATGGTACAAAATTTGACACGAGTCTAACTACTCTTGATCGCTTTCAAACTTTGATTTCCAAAAATGCCAATCAAAACGTTGACTTGAAAGTGATGCGTGACGGCAAATTGCTGGAAATACCCATCTTGCCTGATGGCGAATCAGGTAAAGGTCGTATCGGCGTGAGACTAGACTTTACGGGCAAGCCCCATCGCCGTTCCGTACATAATATTGGGGAAGCTTTCGATAATGCCACTCAGAGTTTTGAGCGCTTAGTGGTGATGACGATTCAAGGCTTAAAACAATTGGCTACTAATTTCCAAAATACAGCTTCACAATTATCGGGCCCTGTAGCGATCGTGGCGATGGGTTCAGAGTTAGTTAAGTCAGATGCGGCAGCATTGTTTGATTTCACCGCGATTATTAGTATTAACCTTGCGATCATTAATATCTTGCCTTTGCCCGCTCTCGATGGTGGTCAGTTAGTGTTTTTACTCATTGAAGCCTTGCGCGGTGGCAAGCCTCTGCCTGAAGAATTACAAAATAATGTTATGCAAGGAGGTTTGGTAATTCTGCTCGGTCTAGGTGTAGTGATGATCTTCAAAGACTCCTTTAACTTACTTCAACAAAGTGGGTTAAGCCCTCTGTAGCCAAAGCTTTGTGTATTAGGACATAAAACCCAAAAGAGAGTGGCGGCGCGGAGCGCCGCCACTCTCTTTTGGGTTTTGCTTTTGACTGGCGATCGCAATATTACATCGCAATATTACTAAGTGCCGCCTTTCTTTTTGTATTAGGGATTACTACAAGTGGTCATAAATACAAAGTTTTTTGACAAATTCACGCATAATAGATAAAGAAATAATAAGTTTTTCGATCAACTCGATACATCACCCATGTCTCTCCCTATTCGTAATGTCGCCATCATCGCCCACGTCGATCACGGCAAAACCACTTTAGTTGACGCACTCCTCAGACAGTCTGGCGCTTTTCGCGAAGGAGAAGCCCTTGTCGAATGCGTGATGGACTCCAACGACTTAGAGCGTGAGCGCGGTATTACCATCCTTTCTAAAAATACTGCCGTTAAATACAAAGATACGCTGATCAATATCGTTGACACCCCAGGACACGCTGACTTTGGTGGCGAAGTTGAGCGCGTACTCGGCATGGTTGAGGGTTGCTTGTTAATCGTCGATGCCAATGAAGGACCAATGCCTCAAACTCGCTTTGTATTGAAAAAAGCGCTAGAAAAAGGCTTGCGTCCAATGGTCGTAATCAACAAGATCGATCGCGAATTTGCCGATCCTCACGTAGCTGTTAGTAAAGTCCTCGATCTGTTCCTCGAACTCGGAGCAGATGATGACCAGTGCGATTTCCCTTATCTATTTGCTTCAGGAATGGGTGGCTTTGCCAAAGAAAAGTTAGAAGACCCCAATGTTGATATGAAGCCTCTATTTGAAGCGATCTTGCACCACGTATCTCCACCTGTTGGCGATCCTCAAAAGCCTTTGCAGTTGCAAGTTACCACCCTTGATTATTCAGAATATCTTGGTCGGATTGTAATTGGCAAAATTCACAACGGTACTATTACTTCTGGGCAGCAAGCAGCTCTCATCTCTGAAGATGGCTCACTCACGAAAGGTAAAATTACTAAGCTATTAGGGTTTGACGGTCTTAAGCGTGTTGAATTGCAAACCTCTTCAGCAGGCAACATTGTCGCTGTTTCAGGCTTTGCCACTGCTAACATTGGCGAAACGATCACTTGCCCTAATGAGCCTCAAGCTTTGCCGATGATCAAGGTCGATGAGCCAACCTTACAAATGACTTTCTGCGTTAACGATTCACCATTTGTGGGTCAAGAAGGCAAATTGGTTACTACTCGTCAAGTACGCGATCGCCTCTTACGTGAACTCGAAACCAACGTTGCTTTGCGTGTTCAAGAAGATCCCGAATCTCCTGATCGCTTTGCTGTATCAGGACGTGGTGAATTACACCTCGGCATTTTGATTGAAACCATGCGACGCGAGGGCTACGAATTCCAAGTTACTCAGCCTCAAGTTATTTATCGCGAACTTAACGGTCAAAAGTGTGAACCTTACGAATGTCTAGTTCTCGATGTACCTGAAGATGCTGTTGGTGGCTGCATCGAGCGTCTCGGTCAGCGCCGCGCAGAAATGATCGATATGCAAATGTCGGCTGGTGGTCGTTCTCAGTTAGAGTTTGTCGTTCCTGCGCGTGGTTTGATTGGCTTCCGTGGGGACTTTATGCGTGCGACTCGTGGTGCTGGCATCATGAACCATAGCTTCCTCGATTACCGTCCTGCCGCAGGTGAAATTAGCGCCCGACGCAATGGTGTCTTAATTTCCTTTGAAGAAGGTGTAGCTACAGAATTCTCCTTGAAGAATGCGGAGGATCGTGGGGTGTTCTTTATTAAACCAGGTACTAAGGTTTATAAGGGCATGATCATTGGTGAAAACAATCGTCCTCAAGATATGGAGCTAAACGTCTGTAAGAGCAAACAGCTTACCAACATGCGTGCGGCTGGTGCTGATGACATCGTCCAGTTGCAAGCACCGATCGAAATGAGTCTGGAACGCGCTTTGGAATACATCGGTCCCGATGAAATCCTTGAGGTCACACCTGAGTCAATTCGTTTGCGTAAGCTAACTAAGAAATTTGCAAAGCGCTAAATCTCTAATAATCTTCATAAAGTAAAAGGGGCGCAATGCGCCCCTTTTACTTTATCGGTTTATATTTGCTAAACTATCTTCTACAGTTTTAAGGCTATTCCCTAACTATTTACTTATGCACCAAGTTGTCCTCGAAATATCTGGAAGCCGTAAAGTGCATGTTATTTCTGAACATGCAACTAAGGAGGAAGCTCTGGATAAGTACATCAAACTGGTAGAAGCAAATAAGGGATCGCCAATTACAACCAAAGGGAAATATTCAATTCGCAAAAAGCCAGAATAGCCATAAATTTTTAACCAGTCCTGTTATCGGCTTCTTAAATAATTAAATTTCACTTCATGCACTTATCCGAATGCTATCGACTCTTGGGAGTACCCCGCAATGCGACCTTGGATGATATTAAGGTTGCCTATCGTCGCCTTGCTCGTAAGTATCACCCTGATGTCAATCAAAATGATCCAACAGCGACGGATAAGTTTCGTCTAGTACAGGAAGCTTACAAAATGCTCAAAGATTCTGACAAGGAAGATTTGAATAAGGAGTTGTTTGCCAAAAAATCGACGACAAATGCTTCCCCATATCAGGCTGCACCACCTCCTCCTAAAGCAACTCCCCCCACCAAACCTCAGCCTCATCCCAAAATCAAAATTGAGGTAAAGCAAGTCAACAATCAAGTCGATCCAATTAATAGCGATCCAGAGCTAAAACTCAAATTGGATATGCTGCGGCGTGTGCAGGATTTATTAAAGCAGAAAAAATATGTAGTGGCGATCGCTGTTGTCGAGGGAATGAGTGAGAGATTTCCTAATTCACCTGAGGTAATCCATTGGCAAGCGGTAACTTATCATCGCTGGAGTAGCGAATTAATTTTGGCAGGGAAACTACGCGAAGCCGAAATCTATCTCAATAAAGCCCTGAATACAGATCCTAAAAATCGTGAACTTAGTTTTGAAGTTAAGCGCGATTTGGAGAGAGTTCAGAAGCTTAAAAATGGATAAGGGAAACTTTGCTAAGTAGCTCGGCATAGTTATAAACCAAAACCAGATTGCTGTGTCGCCCGCTACGCGGGCGACACAGCAATCTGGTTTTTTAGTTTACTTATGCTCAGCTACTTAACATCAAAGAAATTTTAAAGGCGTTGCTTAGCAACGCCTTTAAAATTTCTTTGGTCTTGCCATAAGCTTGGCAAAGCGAAGTTAGAGAAAAACACAACATGGCATAGCCATTTTATTCTTCATTTTTGATTGGAGCGATATAGAAACTACTGGCGATCGAGATCGCCAACCACCAGAGTAATTGCACTTGAGGGCGATACCAAACAGTATCTACTAAGCCATGGGCTATCATCCCCACAATAGTCGCGATCGCTGCGATGATCCATAAGCCACTAGAGTCGCGATCGCTTCTCAAGCGATTAAGTGCAATCCATGCTTGGCTCAAGATCGTGAAAATTAGCCAGCCATAGCAAATTACACCAATAATTCCTGTCTCGACAGTTAGTTCCAATGGCACAGAATAAGCCCCCAGAGCGCTATATCCCGAACGTTGATATTGCGGATAGACTAAGTTAAAAGCCTTATTGCCAGGTCCAATCCCCAAAATTGGCTTGGCTTTAATCATGTTTAGTACAGACTGCCAAACATTAACGCGAAAGGCGTTACTGCTATCCTCGGTTCCAAAAATGCTACCAACGCGCTTACGCAATGTGGGAACGAGAATTGTCCCTAAAACGATCGCTCCTGCGGTTCCACCAAAAGTGGCAGGTAAAGTCCAAGTTGGTAAACGCTTGCCCCACCAATAGACCAAGAGCAACGCGAGAGTAAAACCTGCTGCTGCCAATCCCATCAGTCCACCCCGACTTTGCGACTGGGTAATGCAGAAAGCTCCCATAATTGCAGTAATCGCTCCTAGAGCTTTCATACCCCAACTTTTCCAGTGAATAGCGGCAATGACACCCATCGGCAAAGCTGGCATCAAGTACCCTGCAAATAAATTCGGATTGCCCAAAAAGCTATAAACACGAGTAATTCCTGCAATCTCGGAGGTAGGATCAGTCCATGTAGCTAGTTCTGGTGCACCAAGATACCATTGCTGCACTCCATAGGCACTGCATATTAGGGATGTGACTAAATAAGCAGCAATCAAAATTGATCGCCATCCCAAGCGCATCATTCGACTCATGGACACAAACGCCAACATGTAAATTGTGAGCTTGACCATGCCATCGATCGCCGCTACACGCACAGGCGAAATTAATGTAGCTATAACCGCAATCACCCAATAGCTCACTAGAGGTAGATGAATTGGTGTCCAAATTGGCACAGTCTGATCCTCAGCATCACGCCGATCGCTAAGCCATAACATCAACCAAGCGATCGCTACCGCCCCACCAATCACTCCAGTTTGAGCATTTTCTAGAAAAGGTAAAGTTGCGATTAGGACAACCAATAAACATCCCAAAAATCTCGCACTTAGCAAGCGACTACCTTCGCGCCAAGCCTGTAATGGGCTAATTAACTGCAAAAATTTACTGTAGACATGGAGGAATGGTAGTTTTGGCTGGAAATTCATACAGTAATTAATTTAATCAACGTGACCCTAAAACTACAAAAATCAAAAAAGTTGAGCGAAGCTTAGTCTTCTAATTTCTGGGTTTTATTGCTATATCTTAGAAGAAAAGCACAATCAGTAATTACTTTTTAAAGCAATGACGGACAAACTTGATTCCGCAGAAGCCTACAATGAGCGCGGTATGGAACGCGCCGAAAATGAAGATTTTGCTGGAGCGATCGCCGATTATACTGCTGCAATTGCTCTTGATCCCAACTATGCTGAGGCATATTACAACCGCGCCTACGATCGCTCTGAAATCGAAGACTATGCGGGAGCGATCGAGGACTATAACAAGGTAATTGAACTCGCGCCCGACGCTGCCCCCGCCTATTTCAATAGAGGCTTAGCTAGAGCAAAGATTGGTGATGCTGAAGGAGCTAATGCTGACTGTGAATATGCCAAAACCCTAGGACTATAAGATAAAAGGCGGCGCGAAGCGCCGCCTTTTATCTTTTTGGGATTGGAGTGCGTAACATTTAGTTACAATAGGTTACTGACTAATTGCCAAAGCGCCACCAAACTCCTATGACCCGTGACCTGCGATCGTTTCTCAATCTGCTCGAAGAACGCAAACAACTCCATCGCGTCAAAGCTCTTGTTGATCCTGAATTAGAAATTGCCGAGATCAGCAATCGCCTATTGCAATCGGCGGGACCAGCACTGCTATTTGAGAATGTCAAAGGTTACAAAACACCCGTCGCTGTAAATCTATTGGGTACAGTAGAGCGTGTCTGCTGGGCGATGGGCATGAGGGAGCAGTCAGAATTAGAAGTCCTTGGTACAAAATTAGGGAAACTGCAAAGTCCAAAACCACCGAAGAAAATCTCTCAAGCGATCGAATTTGGCAAAATTCTTTTTGATGTGGTGAAATCCCGCCCCCAAAAAGTTCTCTTTGGGAACGCCCCTTGTCAAGATGTGGTGTTAAAAGATGAGGAAGTCGATCTCGATCAGATTCCAATTCTTAAGCCCTACCCCAAAGATGGCGGTCGAGCCGTGACTTTAGCACTAGTCATCACCAAAGATGTTGAGAATGGCATTCCTAATGTAGGAGTCTATCGCTTACAGCAGCAGTCCAAAAACACGATGACCGTGCAGTGGCTGTCAGTACGTGGTGGAGCCAGACATTTACGCAAAGCAACTGAGGCAGGCAAGAAACTGGAAATTGCGATCGCGATCGGTGTTGATCCAGTATTAATCATGGCAGCAGCAACCCCGATTCCTGTGGATCTATCGGAATGGATTTTTGCAGGACTCTATGGCAATGAAGGTGTACAACTTACTAAATGTAAAACCATTGATTTAGAAGTTCCAGCCTGTGCTGAATATGTTTTGGAAGGAACGATTACGCCCCATGAAGTGGGAACCGATGGACCTTTTGGCGATCACATGGGCTATTACGGTGGTATTAACGAACAAGCACCACTGATTCGATTCCATTGCATGACTCATCGCAAAGATCCGATCTATCTCACTACTTTTAGCGGCTTGCCTCCTAAGGAAGAAGCAATGATGGCGATCGCCTTAAATCGGATCTATACGCCTATTCTCCGCCAACAGGTTTCCGAAATCACCGATTTCTTTTTACCGATGGAAGCACTATCCTATAAAGCTGCGATCATTTCCATCAAAAAGGCTTACCCCGGACAAGCCAGACGCGCCGCCCTCGCATTCTGGAGTGCCTTACCCCAATTTACCTATACCAAGTTTGTGATCGTGGTTGACCATACAATCAATATTCGTGATCCAAGGATGGTAGTTTGGGCGCTCAGTTCCAAAGTTGACCCTACTCGCGATGTGTTTATCTTGCCTGACAATCCCTTTGATAGTCTTGATTTTGCCTGTGAAAAGGAAGGACTAGGCGGACGCATGGGTATTGATGCGACTACGAAAATCTATCCTGAAACTGATCGCGATTGGGGAGATCCTCTAGAGAGCGATCCTGATGTAGCGGATATGGTGACGCGACGCTGGGCTGAATACGGGTTGGCAGATTTAAAGCTAGACGGAGCCGATCCTAATTTGTTCGGTTACGAAATTCACTAGATCGAATAGAAGCGCCGCTTTGCGGCGCTTCTATTCGATCTAGGTTTGATTGCAGTCTGAGTTTTCAGCTTGACGCATTGCACCTAGTATTGTGGAAATAATCACGCATTTTTTACGATCGCCTGTTCTAGTTCCAAAAGTGATCCGACCTAACTCCCCTAAACCATTGGGATTACCTTGAGCTTTAAACTGCACACGATAGATGTCTGGTTCTGGAACTGCGGTAAGTTGAGTAAATGTTGTCCTTGGTTGCGTCTCTGTATTTTCAATAATCCGTACCCCTCCATCAAAGTTTTGCCAAGGCAAACTGTCCCAATATTCTTTCGTCATTGATGACGGAGGAGCTTGGTGTACTGCGTATTGGGAACCGTTAGGCGTGTTTCTAAAAGTTGCTTGCCACATGGTTTGGGTGCGTTTAGCATTGCTTTGGGCTAAGCGCAATGTACTCAGTGCTTGATTTTGGGCTGAGTTGAGCCTTTGGTTATTGGCAAACCCTAACCAAGATGGTGCGGCGATCGCTGCCAAAATACCAATAATCACCATCACAACAAGGACTTCAAGCAGTGTAAACCCAATGATTGAAGAACGGCGATCGCGCTTACGTTTTCGATAGCCATTCACAGCTTTAACCATGATTTTTTGCGATTTTTAACTGCAATTATCTGGGAATTATAATATTTTTTTGACAATCATGGATAATCTATAGAAATAAAAAAGAGAGGCGGAGCAAAGCTCCGCCTCTCTTTTTTATTTATTCTATGAACAAGTACCTTCAGAACCTGTGACAACGGCTCCAAGCAAAGTTTTAATCGCAATCCATCTAATTCTAGGACTGTTAGCTACTGATAAGTTGATGCAAATAGGATAGGTCACCAAGTTACTAGGATCATACACCAGCCCTCTGGAGTCAAATTCTATATAGGGTTGACCAGCATTACCAGGTGGCAAAACAGCAGGCGTTATACTTGAGATTGTTACTCCAGCCTCTAGAGACTGCTCACCAGCACCAGTTCTCACATTATCTATTCGATAAGCATTGTCAGTTTGATTAGTTCTAAAAGTAATGCGGACTCGATTTGCACTACTGGCATTGCGAATTTTTGAATCGGATTGAGCAACTTTAATCGCTTGAAAAATCTTGTTTTGAGAAGTACCAATCCGTTGGTTATTCACAAACCCAAGCCATCCCGGAGCAGCGATCGCACTGAGAATGCCCACCATGATCACCACCACTAAAACCTCTAAAAGTGTGAAACCCAGAGATTTTGAATAGCGATCGCGACGTTTTGGAGGATTTACAAATGCTAGAAATTTGCGCTGATTTTTGTTAATCAGGTTTCGGAAGAAACTAGACAAACTGCTAGTAAGGTTACTAAAAAAATTGGAAGTAAACATTTTTTTGATTTCACCCTATATTTTATCTACCTAAACCGATCTGACTACGCCCAAAGATTCGCACATCGGCGGTTGGGAAAAACGTAATATTAGTTGCTGTGGGCTGTCTCAAATCTCTATTGGTCGCTGGCGTGGTCAAACGTGCGATCGCATTACCACGCAAAAATATTCTAGCTGTAACTGTATTTGGCGAAACACAAGCATAAAAGCTACTTAGCCCAGCAGGATTACTACCATCAGAATTAGCAAAATCAGCAGGAACTCTCTGTGTAAAGTTATTTACCGAATCTGTCGTTCCCACACCAACTGAAGGATCATCACAGTCTAGATTTCTCTGAGGCGTACTAGTGTCATTCCTACCAACAGGGATTCTAAATGCAGCCGTCGCAGCAGCAGGAGTACCAGTCGCTACGGCAGATCCACCTTGAGTTGTTGAGTAAGCAGTGTCATCCATAAAGTCCACAAGAGTCACAAAAGGATTAGCCGCAAAATCAAAGTTGGCATACTTTCTCCAAGCTGCTAGACCACCCTGTGTTGCAAAGTCAGGACGGTTAAAGCCTGTAGATGGCAAAATAAAGTATTTGTTAGGGTCTGATAAAGCTACAGGGACGATGG
The DNA here is from genome assembly GCF_051131155.1 of Pseudanabaena minima str. Chao 2107. Lineage (NCBI taxonomy): Bacteria > Bacillati > Cyanobacteriota > Cyanophyceae > Pseudanabaenales > Pseudanabaenaceae > Pseudanabaena > Pseudanabaena minima. The sequence goes on along the minus strand of NZ_CP159508.1, from coordinate 5,008,999 downwards.
GAGGGACGATAAGAGTAGAATTTGGTCTAGTATCAACCTTAGTTGCAGCAGGGCAACCAGTAGTCACACCAATTGTGCCACCATTACTGCAATAAGCCACATATCCATCTTTAATCTCCCATCTCAAAATTCGCGCAGTATTTGACCAACCGCTAGTTTCAGGATTTGCAGTATCGTTTTTGAGGTAATAGGCAACTAGTGCATAGGTATATGTATCTCGACCATAGGCTCTACGGCCAGCAATGCTATCTGTACGACAAGCTGCTAATAGGGTCGCGTCTCCATAAGGCATACAACCAATAATTTCTGATGTGGGACTAGCTGCTGGATTACTATAGTTTGCAGTTGCGTCGGGATTAAAAGTAAATCTTTTCCAAAAAACTAAGATAGGCGTACAGGTATTTGTACCAGTTGGATTGCACTCATTACCTGCACCCGACTGAGCATGTGGTAATTGAGCATTTATACTAGCCAGCCCTTCTGCACCGTAGATATAGATTGCTTCTTGCACATCATCAGCCATGTAGCTAATTGCAGCTTGCAGTTCTTCTTGGGCATTTGTCTTGACTGTTTCTTTACGATCGCTATCTAACACACCCACCAAAAAGCCAAGCATGATCACCACCATTAAGGAGGCGATCAAAGCCGCTACTAACAACTCAATCAAGGTAAAGCCAGATGCAAAACCTTTGCGATAACGGGATTTTGATGATCGCAATGGGCTTTTTCGCTGCCGCGATGCCATTATTTTATAGAGAAGTTTTTTCATAGGACAGTCTGCCTTGATTGTTTAGTGTTATGAACCAATGCCTTTTTTGATGTCATCAATATTCTTGGGGTTAACCGTTGGCAAGAAAATCTGCGATCGCATTGTCACAATGGGACAGGTAATCGAGGCAGTACTGGCGAAAGGAGTGGTACTACCTTGAACGCAGCCAGTATCAGCTCCTCCAGTATCAATCCCAGTTCTAAGTGGTGCAGTTCCTGCTAGAGCATCAGCACGGTAAACCCTAATCGCTAACCAAAAGCCTTGGCTTCTTAGATCAGTTGAAGCTGTCGCTACTGAACTAAGCGGTCCACTTCGCATGGGCTGAATGAAGAAGTCTTGAGGATCTTGAATACTAAATCCATTGCCATTTGCATCAATACAAATACCTGGAACTTTTCCCGATGGAACATTAGTTGCAAGGGTATTGTTACAGATTGTGGCGGGTGGAAAGCTGGTTGTAGTTGGGGCAGCGATCCCCTCAAATGTGTATTGATCTTGAGCATTGGGAGTGCTAGCAACTAGACTATTGGGGAAGTTAGTTACATCAATCACGCCACCTCTCACTGCATCAATATATGACCTTCCAGCTTGAGTAGCCTGATCGATCCTTCTCGCATTAACTCTTGCTGAAGTTGAGAGGGCAACCATCGGCGCGATCGACACAATCAAAATGCCGACGACGGCAGCCGCCACTAGAGACTCTAGCAATGTGAAGCCAGCCTCTACTGACTCAAGCGATCGCCTTGTCTTGAGAATATGGGACAGATAACCCGCAAAGGAAGGGGCGATCGCATCATGGGGCTTACGATATCTGGTATCCACAGCTTTGCAATTTAGATTTAACATAACCCACCATCATCAAAGAACAAGGACAACGCAATTTAAAAACTCATCTAGAAATGCAATCAGAAATGCAATTAAAATTTTAATTGCCAAGAGTATAAAGTCAACTATCTCCGATTACTTATAGATCTTCCTATTAGGAAGATCTATAAGTGAAAGCAGACTTTACTCGTACAGAGTGGCTGGAACTGTGTCAGTCGGAGTAGTTGCACCGTAAGTTGAAGTATCGCAAACAGGACGACGATCAGTACCACGCAAGGCACGTCTGACATAGTTAACAGGTCTTGTACCTTCCCTTTGCGCTCTACCTACATTAATCACATCAGCAGCAGCATTTACTGCGGTTGGATCATTTGGCTCCAAGGCACAGAGCAAAGACTCAACCCAAGGATCATCACCACTGATCTCTCTAAAGAACTCATTAGAACCAGGAATTGGTACGGCAAATCGTTCAGCAAAGCGATCGGGTTGCTGCGTTAACAGACCCACATCATAGCCCCAGAGGCGAATCGGTGCAGAATAGTAGGGAATGCGATTAACAGTTCTAGACATATATTGCAGATTATACCCACTGAAAATCGCACCACTCGTATTACCTTTACCTGTTTGCAATGGATTCATAAATATGGTCGTGGTATCTGCTATGTCAGATGTAACCATACTTGGCGTGTATGGTGCAGTAGCAAAGCGACTCTTGGTATTTTGGATGAAACCGCCCGCAATCTTGACTGGGACATTTTCCCAATTTTCAAGGAACCGTACAAAGTTAGCTAAGCCACCACCTGTTTCACCTATCTGGACGCTCAAATCAGATGACACAGGATTAGGGATTGTACTAGAAGTGGTATAGGCTACGCCTTTTCTCGATGGAGTGCTACCAGCCACAAAGTACACATTTACCTCTGTTCTGGTAGGTCGAATAGTCCATTGTCCAGTACCAGTACCCTGTGGTGTGCCATTAATACCAGCAGTTGTGGCTGGATCAGGCTGAACGATATTAGTCGTGGCAGCCGTCTGGTTGGGAACATGCAGTTGTAACACAGGCAAGAGCGCAGGTTGATCAACAGCAGTCATCGCTACAAACAGCGTTTCATTATTGATCTCCGTACCAGTAGTACGGAATCCAAGGAATCTCACGCCTCTAAAGGAGGAGAACTTATCTTTGACTGCAAGCTCAGTCGTGTTGTTAGTATTAGAACCAGTGCTTGGCATTGTGCCAATGAAGTTCCCCGTAATAATATTGGGGCTAAACGCATTACCTTGGAAAGTCACATTGGCTTCATCACCTACAGTGAGAGTACCACTACCAGTAGAACTAAAGGGAATAGCACCACCGTCTGGAGAAGCGGCTAGCCTAAATGAAGGACCAAGTAATGGACTAGTTGTATTGATTGCATAATAGGTAGTTCCTGCTGATAATCCGCCTGGTAGAGTAGTTCCTGTGAACAAAATAGGTTTGTTATTGGGATAAGCACTGCCTGTAGCCGTGATTACCAATGGTAATGCTGGGGCAGGTCCTGCAACAGCCGTAAAGTTGTAGTCAGGTTCAACACGAGGGAATACCCAGAAAACGTTGTTAGGATCAACTCCATCTAGTCTGACTTGCAAACTATTAAATACATAGTTTTCATTAGCATCACCTCTCAGGATAAACACAGGACTAGGTCCACGTCGATCGCTGGTCGGTGAGCAGGTGCTAGGGCTAGCAACCCCAGTCACTGGATCTGTAGTTGTGCAGTTAGCTCTGAGCGTAATCGTGCCAGACAAAGTCCGAGTATCACCTAGGAGTGTACCTATATTGCTTAGGTTATAGACTTGTACTCGGTTGTCGGCATAGGTATTAACTGCTCTTAGTCCCAGATTTAGTCCAAATCTAAGATGTCCATTCGCACCAGCGGTAGTTGGCGTGCCGATATCCGACAAATCGATCGCCGCCGTTGCTGTTGGGGAAGTGGCAAGTTTAAAGTCCTGTGTACCAGTAGCTCCATTAACCGCTGCGGTCTCACGGACATAGTATGTAACTCCCGTTTGTAGCTGCGAAGTCAAGGTCAGCGCACCACTACCAGCACTAGTAAGGTCGATCGCATCACCATTTAGAGTTGAAGCCAGTTTGAAATTATTACCTGATACCTCACGAACATAGTAAGTAGTTCCCGTAGTTAGAGGTGCAGGAGGAGTTCCTGCTCCTGAGAAGACAACTGCATTACCAGCCGTGAACGGGTTATCGGTAACCGTAATCAAGTCTGTAGTTGCGTTAGCAGAGGTAAAAGCCTTATTAAATCTTGGCAGTTGGACATCATTGCTGTCGGTGTATAGGGTGACAGGTTGACCATTGGTAAAAACTGCTCCTGTAGTACTAACGAGTGCCCTGAAAATATCTGACGCGGCAATAGCCTCAAATCTAATCGTGCCTTTATTGATCTCTTTTTGGAGAGCAACGGGCGCACTTAGCGTACCAAGACTATTTGCATCATCATTGGGAATTAATCCAACAAACTTATCTGCGGAAACGCCATTATTCGCAGGGTCAAGCCTTGCGCTGCGTAAACCTGTACCACCACTCAGATTTGGGAGAGAACCTGATAGGGTCGTCGTATCACCCATGAAGTTTCTAATCGCTTCACCAGCACTATTGACAGCCTGAGAGCAACTACCACTAGTAATATCAGATCGACCTACGTTAGAACGCTCGATCGCCTGATATCTGCGAGTACTACCATTGCCACCACAAACCACAAAGCTAGTAGCAGGCTGAGTAGAGCTAGTAGTATTTGCAGCACCAGTGTTGTCTGAAGGGAAGTGAGGATTGTAGGGGAGATTGAGATTGAGTAGGGTCGTTCCTGTAGGAGGAGTGATCGTATTGCTGGCAAAGGTATAGCTACCTAATTCACAGCGCTCGTCCACAAACCCATTAGTTAGATTAATACAAGCAGTATTGGGTAACACCAATGAGCCTGTGCTATTTAAGTTAGGTCTTAAGCTGCCAGCACCACCGCCTATTTGGGGGAAACTGAGATTGTTGAGGAATAGGTTAGTGTCATTGCTATATCGGATGTTGTCTCCTTCTCCAGGATAGTTACCTGCACTTCCCGCAGATCTAAACCATAGTGCTTTATCTGCGGTTCCTGGCAAGGAATTGGTCATGTGCTGATTGTTAGTGTTGTCAATCGGGTAAGCGAGGTTACCTGGCAACATGGGGATTTCTCCCGAAGGACCTGGACGTGGTGGAATATTTGGGAAGATATCATCTCTTTCAGTTGGATCATCCTTCACACCATTGCCATTAATGTCATTGCCCCATACATAGCGCGTTCCATTTTGTCCACCAGCACCAACATCTGTAGGAGGGATAAAGGGACGGAATGGCTTGTAATTAACGTTGGAAGTGTTCGTGGGGAATGGATAGGCAGCAGCAGGCGGCATAATCATGGACATTGGCATGGAAGACTTCGCCATAGAAGACTTCGGCATAGAAGACTTCAACATACCAATTGATGATCTTTGCAAACTAGCAAAGACGGGTGGATTGACTATGCCCACACCACTAGGCGTTGGTGATGGTGTAGGAGTTGGTGTAGGAGTTGGTGTAGGAGTTGGTGTGGGAGTTGGTGTAGGAGTTGGTGTAGGAGTTGGTGTGGGAGTTGGTGTGGGAGTTGGTGTGGGGCAAGCATTACGATTTAATTGAGCATCATCGTTATTTTGATAATAGTTAGTCGATGCGGTTCCACAAGGGCTAGGCGTGTTAGCTTGCTGAATTCGTCCTCTAATCTGCTCTGGTCCGCCAGCATTGTAACCAATAGGTACAGCAGGATTTGCTCTCAAGTTATCGATCCTAACTGCAAATTCTTCTTGGTTTTCAAAAGCACTATCTCGCACAACTAAAACTGCAAGATTCTTAGTAGTAGGATCGTTAGTTGTATTTGTTGGGCCAGTCCAAGAGATGATTGTACAGTACTGTTTTTGATTACCAGTGCCATCAGGACAGGTGGCACTTTCAGCGTCAACAGTTTCAGCACTAACAGCACCAATTGGCAAACGCGGCAACTTACCACCAACTGGCACAGTAGGATAGGTACTTCCATCCGATTTCCGCATGATCAGAGGAGCAGCACCAGCGTTGTAAAAACCGTTAAGATAATCAGCTTTAGTATTGTTTGTAGCATCACCTATTAGAGGGAAACTTGAGGCTGTCGTCGTCACAGTAGTTGGCGCAGGGCTATCAAGTCGAGTGTAAGACGTGCCATCCTCACCTGCATAAGCGTTTACGTTATTTGGAAATACAGTTACCCTAACACGCACAGTTTGCGATGTTCCTAAAAGACCACGGTTGGAGAGGCTGACATTGTAGTTAAAGCGACGGTATACAGCGTTGTTAGTACTGCGATTGCTCCCGCCAGGAGGATAGGCAACGCCACTGGTATTATCATTGCTATTAGTTACACTACCCGTAGGAGTTGGTACAGATGTAGCACCATTATCATTTCCACTTCCCCAGAAAACAGCAGGTAATGTAGTTGATCCTAGTTGAGTCTCTAATGGGACAACAAGACTATTCTGATTGCGTCTGCGTCCTTCAGGCTGATCAGAGGCAACAACTGACAGGTCAACCAACATTCCCGTTTCAGGGCAAGGTACAGTTCCATAGCTATGGTTATTACTGGTTTGGAAGGGAGTGCTTAATCCACCCATCACCTGCGGATAAGTATATCCAGTCGTGTCACTGGCTCCATTAACAACTCCAATAGGCATTGGCCAAACGATAAAGGGGCTAGAAGTACAACTACCAGCAAATATTAATTGTTCATTTCCATCTTTATAAAGGTCGTCAAACCTTAAGAATGAAACCCGACGCGCATAGCGGTTATCACTATCCGCGATATATCGCGGTGCATTTACAGGAGTAGTGATTGCACCTGTAACTGCGCTGTAGTCTGGCAGAGCCGTTGTACCTGCACCATCCTTCACCCAATCAGAGAAAGTACATTCACTAGATGGAATCTTGCGACACATCTCCATACCATATTCTCTATGGTTAATCCGACGCTGAATAGGTGTTACACCATTAGCGTTGTAGCTAGCGAGATTACCATTCTGTGGAATTGTAAGATCGACATCACCCATCCATAATGTCTGATCATTCGTGAGAACAATGTTGTCCGAGTTAACACGCTTAATCCAAGGGCTACTGGTAGCAAAGCTGTTATTAAAGAACCCATTGCGGCGCAAGTCGATTACATAACTGCTATCCTTAATTTTTTCGCCATTGGGGTTAAGTTGCGACTGCCAATTAATACTAGTAGAAGTGTAGGCATTGTTACGAAGATCATAGTCTCCATCAGTACGATAGCCATCGCGATAGTTAGCAGAGAGAACCGTCACTGCATCGGCTAAAACTGTTGCAGGTCGCCATTCGTCACCAAGTGTACAGTTTGTGTTAGAGCCAGGACGACAGGCAAAGTTAGGATCAAGCTTATCTGTTGCTCCATTGTCTGCATGTCGTTGATAGAAATTATTCCAAACTGCTGCTAACTCTGGTGCAGTAGGGGGATTAGATAAAGTCTCATTGAGCCTTTGGGTAAACTCTTCGCGTGTATGTCTATTAAAGCTAGGTATTAAAGTCGTATCAGCAGGATTAACAGGATCTCTCTGAGCCTTAATGTATACAGGTAGATTGGATACAAGGGTTAAGCCTTTTTCACCCTTAGTTGCTTCTGTCCAAGGGAAACTAGCATAAGTCGCACTAGAAACAAGTCCCGTTGCTCCTGTTCCATCAACATTAACAAGATTGGCAGTATTGAGAGTGCTGCGCCAGAGTCGATAACCATTGATTAAGCGGATGCTGCTAGGCTTGCGAGTAGGATCGAGTAGGAAGTCAGTAGAGCTAAGGTTTTTACGCTTTTCTAGGGATGTAGCAATGGGATTACCTGAGCCATCGACATCATAATAGCTAAGGTCTTCGAGGGCATCTTCACGAGATGCATAGACAATGCCACTGTAAGGGAGCAGATAGTCTGTGGCAACGCCTGAATTATTACCGCCTGAGATTTGTGAACCTCTGAGCCGATCCATGTCAATGTCAGTTGCTCGAATTTCGAGGGGTTGACGTTGCTCAATTTCTAGGTCATAAATGTCAGCACGATTGGGAGTAGCGATCGCCAAGCCATTGTCAGCAACAGTATTGGAACGAGGTTGATTTCCTCTAGCTGCTTCTGTCAAAGACTCATTGCGGTTAAGAGACTTAACTTCTCTACCATCAAGGAAAGCGCTTTCACGGAAAGTACCGTGAGGGAGTTGAACACTGGTTACAGCAGTATTTCCAGCGATTATAGGCGGAGTAATGGTTGCTGTAGTAGGACTTGAGTTAGCCAGAAAAATAGACTTATCAAGGATCTGTAATGCACAAAGATTAGAATCCAAAGTGGATTGTTGAGGTAAAGTCAATCCTGCTGCACTTGCTGTAGCAACCCCTTTGTCAACAATAATTTTTTTCAGAACTTCACGTAACGGCTCATTCGCAAAACGTCCATTGGGGAAGATCAAGTTAGCTTGATAAGCCAGTCTTTCTGAATAAGGATTGTTAACATTGTTGCTAGGGTCTCTAGCAGCATCTTTGAATTTAAAGATTCCATTTACAGGATCATTTCCTGGCAGACTACTGTCATAAAACATGCCACTTGTGGTGTCGTAGGAAATACCACTAAAGATGACATCAAGAGAAGCTGAAGTTTTGCCAACATTATATACAAGTCCATTGTTTGAGCGACCTTGAATATTGAAGTTCCAAGGTGCATCAACTACTGTTGTTGTACTGGATGGAACTTGACCGTTTCTTGCGGTCAGAGGAGTCGATGGATCGTAGTAGCTGCTAACACAGGCAATAGGAGCTTGGTAATTATTAGCATCACCGATCGCATTGAAAGCATCATATTTGTAGTGATAGACAGCCGTAGCTCTCATCTGCAAATCACCTTTGCGATTTTCGGTGGTTGTACTCCATCCATCGCCGCCAGTAATTGGTGTGTAATAACCTGGGGTTCCTCTTGATGGTGTTGTTGTAACATCTAGCCATCGGACATTACTAGTCATTGGCATCGAGTCTGGCCAGACTACATAATTTCTGCCATCATCTACGCATCTATTGGGATTAGTGACATCTAGAGAGGTATCACATTTGAGTTGAGCAAACTTACGTTCGTCAATAGAAGTAATGGGGTTGTCAATTGGTTGACCATTCCAAAGAGGAACACTGGACTCGTCAATGTTAAGGGTAGGGATTGAGTTGCTACTGCGATCATCAGCAAAACCTGTGCGGAATCTACTTAAAAAAGTATCTTTGGGAAGACTGCTGTAAATACCTGCGTTTGTAACAACGCGCAATCCACCAGTACGGGGTGAAGATTCAGGAGTTTTAGCACTAGCAAGGTTGGCAGGATCTGTAACCGAAGGATCGAGAGCCGCAGAGATTTCCCAGAAACCACCACGATCAGATACACCAAGGTTACTTAAGGGAATCGCACGAGTATTGCGGTAGCGCTCTACTGAGCTAGCTGTAGCTTCAGAGAGGTCAGTGGAAGCATTCCAGAATATCGAGGAATTGGTAGTAATCGCATTAGCTTCTTTGTCAGAGACAAACTCAAGAGCATTGGTAATGATATTCTTCTTGAGCCATTTGGCAGGGAATCCGTTACCTACCAGAATGCGATCACCTAACATCCTCTCATTTGTTGTTACTACCTCCTCTGGATTAATGGCAGCAAGTCTCAACCTATTTCCTGTAGTTAATAGAGTGAAACCATTAGTGCTATCTAAAATTGCACCCTTCGCATCAAATCCATTTCCCGTTGATAGGTCGAAGGCTGTATCAGCTTTACCAAAGGCTGAGTTAGCATAAATTGGTAGCATCCATTTAACTGGTGGTGCTAACTCTGGAGGTATAGTTGCGTCTACGTTAGGGATAGGAGTTAGCAAAGGGCTGGGGAAAGTATCCGTACCTCTAAATGGAACTTCACGGAAAGAAACCCTGCGAGTGCGTTCACCAAAATAAGCAGCATAGGCACTACGTCTGGCGGCATTTACCTCTGTTTGGGAAGATAGAGCTTCATCTTGAATGCGCTTGACGAGATCCTCTTGTACCGTCGCAGGATCTTTAATACCCGCATAAACAATATTGGCAGAGCTAAAGTTTGCGGGTAATGGGAAGGTAACTGTAGCAGTGCCGCGCAAAGCGATCGCAGCATCGACGAGTGCACCAATACGGTTGTTGTAAGCAAAGTCATTAAGAGCTAAGTCAGAACTAAGGTTACCTGTTACTGAGCTATCAACGCTTTGATTGGTTTCATCAAGTTCTTTAATGCCAGTGCTTCCATTTACCACTGCCACTGGGGGAACACCAGCTCCTCGGAACAGATGCACATTAACCTTACCCGAAGCAGCATTGGACAAATCAGCAGGATTACTGGTAACCGCATCACCTTCTACAACATTACCAGCTACTAAAATTTCACTATTCTTTTTCTCGTAATAGCAAGAACCAAATAGATTTGGATTGGTAGTAGCTGTATTAGTAAGCGAACCGCCAGAACTACTAACTTGGAAAAGGGTAATAGGGTTATTTTGTGCCGCGCCAACCATGAGGTTGCCAGCACTATACATTCTTCCGTTTAAACGGAAAGTGGCGATGCGAACGAGTTCCGTATCTCCTTCAAAGAAGACCGCGTTATTATTTTGAGGCGATCGGGCGCGGTCTTGTTGAAGTTCGACAGCACTAATGGCATTTAAGCCGTTATAAACTTCATAGTTTGCAGCAGCATTAGCTGGAAAACTTGCTGCATCTTTAATAGGAACTGTAACAGCATAAACAAAGAATGACTTACGAAGTTTGTTATCGCTAGAGGTTGTCCAGCCACCATCCCCAGCAATATTAGTAACCCCCCCAGTAGCCACACAGGCTCCTGAGAGTGTCGTTTCATCCATCGGCAAGGCTCTTGACTCAATGGGAACTACAGGGCGCTCGACAACAGATGGAGGACGAGCGCGAAAGAGAATACTATATAAACCGAAAGAATCAAATTTCCCGTTGTTATCAGTATCAATTGGGAATTTCCAAGCTGTGGAGACGTATTCTCTATTCTCAATTTGAGGGTCGGTATAATTAATCTTTGGAGTTGCGGCATTAGGATTTTTAAAGTTATAGACTAGCTGTAAGCGAGTTTCATCAGGCAAAGTATATTTGCCACTATCACTAGTAATTACACTGTCTAAAGTCAACTCAGGTGGTGTAGTACGGGGTAGTTTGCCATCATTTAAGAGCGCGTCAATTTTTGCCCTAGCGCGATCGACAATAGGTGTGGCTGCGCTCCGAAACACCTGTTCTGCTCTAGCATTCGAGGCAGTTTGCGCCCGTTCAGAAGATCTTGACACAGTGGTTACCACTAACAGGGTAACAACTAAAGTCACCAAAGTCACAGTTGGCAACACGAAGCCAGCCGCCCCCCCTTTTCGCTGCCCCTTTGTTGCACCGAGCAATTGTCTTACAAAACGCCGACTAATACGGATTGGGCTACCAATTTTATTCAGCCATTTTCTTAACTTGGCAATAAATTCGGCAAAAAAGCGATTAATTTTACGGCTTTGCTTAGAATCAGACATACTACTTTACCAACCTGACTGCAATATACTACCCAAGGAAGAAACAAAAATAACGACAAAACTGCTTTTTTACCAAAAAAGTAATGAAGCAAACGCACCAAGAACAAAAGTTCTTCGCTAAAAGCTTAAGTCCACTGAAGTACAATTAAGGACATTTTCAAGTAATGCATTGAAACGGTTTTGAGCTTTCATAGCAATCCTAAATGGTTTGTGGAAAGACACCCCTTCGGGGTGTCTTTCCACAAACCAAAAAAATCCACAAATGATATAGGACTGCTATAGCAATGAAAGATATATCTAGGACACATCAAACCCATAAAAAATAGAGGCGGCGCTTCGCGCCGCCTCTATAACAATTTTGCGGATCAAAAACTAAGCCCAGTAAGGTTTTTAAACATATAGCAGCCACCTGTATCAAGACAAATCAAAACACAAATAGTGTGAGGCGGCGCTTCGCGCTGCCTTACACTATTTGTGTTAAAAAATAGCGACAGGTATACAAAGTGACATAGTCGCTTTGCGTTTTGACATTATTAAGTAAGTATTAAGCTACTAGTACAAGGGCGTTTCTTTAACCATCGCATACAAAATTAATCTCACCACAAAGCCGATCGCTAAGCTACTAAATGTCACTGAGCCAAATATGATCCAGATCGTTTTTTGCGGAAAATCAGTGTAGCTAAGTTGCTTACCGATCAAGGTAATTGCACCTGCGAGCGCACCAATAGCAGCACTCGTCACCCAACTGATCGCATTCAGTAAAACCAGTAGTGAAGTCTGCACCATAAAACCAATGGTGATCAACGTTGCGATAACTTCAAGGATAGACAGCTTTTTTTCTGGTGCAGCGTCATAGCGGACATCCTGAAAACCGATCAGATACATGGCTAGGCAGACACATGCAGTAATCAGACTATAGGTAATATCAGAAGATTGCCAATAGATTGTGATCACCGCAGCGATCGCTGCCAACAGACCACCCAAGCTTTGAGGTATGGCAAATATGGCAACAACGCTCAATACAAACAATAGGCCTACGACTAGATAATCACCAACACGCAGTAAAGTGCATAACTGAGTACCGATCCAGCCATAGGCGATCGCGATCACGGTTAGGGAAATTAGCAAGCGATACCCAATCTCAAGTTTGCCGATTTTGAGCGCCATGACATACCACCAGTTTTTAGTCGATGCGAACGTGAAATCGCGATATTTCAGCAATTGGCTATTTAGGAACCCAGTTATAGATTTTGTAAAAGTGTTACAAAAGAGTATTTTGACACAATCTATTCTGGGTCTTATTTAGACGCAAAGCTCTGTAACGCGATATCAAAAAAGTATAGCAATCGTCAGTTCCCTTAAAGCGTTAGATAACCTTGAAGTTGCGATCGCAAAGATTTGTAACTTGTATCTTCAGCATCTAGCATTGTTTCAATCGTTAAACCAAGCGATCGCTGATTGGGAACTGATACTTGAGATGATTGTCCTGACACTTGCCATAGTAACCAACGACTACCAAGGGGCAAATAGCCTATGCTATCACTACGATGGGATATCCATACCACAGGCAAGTCGGGCAAATCCTTGAGTAGATCTGCGGAACTCGTTGCCATATCTACTGCTGCTAAGGTTTCTAATACAGCGCGATCGCTCTGAACGATACCTGTATCATTTGTCCAAAGGCTAACACTTAGTTTCGATTTTTGAGCATAGAAATAGAGCGAAGCTGCTGCTACTACGGCTTCTTCAAAGGCTTGAGGTTCCCATCCTACGGAATTATCAAGGGCAATCGCGACTTCTTGTCCACCAATCGTGACTTCCAATTCTCGCACTCGCAATTCACCAAACTTAGCACTAGTGCGCCAATGGATTAATCTAGTTGGATCACCCCAGCGATAGGGACGTAAAGTCTTCGTCAAACCTTCGGTAGCATTGCTGTAATTATGGTCATCGCTATATTGGCGCGGATTCGTATCACTTCCCAATTGATCAACTAAGGGGCAGCGATCGAGAGGTAGCACCGTTGGATAAACGATCGCTTTCTGTCCTGATGGACAAGCGCGACGACTACGGAATAATCCTAGTGGGCTGGAGGTAGCAATTTCTGTAGAGCGAAACAAAAATACGCCGCGCTTAGTAGTTTTTGCCTCATAGTTCCAGTGATATTCCTGAAGCGGTGCAATCAACTCAATTACTACTTCTTGTTGCAAAATATTTGAGAGATTTTCTGGCAAAATATCCCGCACTTCCAGCAATCTCTTTTCAGTTCGTCCTGTATTTTGAATCGTCAAATCTATCCACAGATCATCCCCTACACTGACTGGATCAATTGGCGATCGCACCATCGCTATTTCTGCTAGTAAGCGCTTAGGCATGACTGCCCCTACAATTAGTAGGGCAAAACTTACGCCACTAATTACATAGAGCCAACCCGCAAGGGTATTGGTCGCCGCCATAAAGAAGAACAATGTTAAAGCAGTAAACATTCCCCCAATAAACTCTGGTGTCGCCAATCGCCATTCTAACCATTTAAAAAAGCGTTTAATCTTAGATATTTTTTTTGGTTTAGAACTACGCTGTTGGCGATCGCTTTGGCTGTTTGACATATGTTTTTTGTTGTATTCTAGCGCAGGAGCAGCATGATCAAAATCGATTAATACCAATATTAATTACAAACCCAAACCCAAAAAGTTACGCCCCTGCGGGTGCAACTTTTTGGGTTTAGGAAATTTATTTTGCACCAGTACTTAATAAATTGATTCCTTCGGTTTCACCAAATTAATCGCTCTCAATCCCGAAATTACCCCCGTACCAATCACTGCACCAGATAAACCACGCATAGCATTTTCGACGGGAATAATTGGGATTAACATCTTCCAAATTGGTTCTGGCCAGTTAAATAGATAGTAAGTAAATGGAACTTGACTTAGATGTGCTAGTCCACACACAGTCCAAGTACCACCAAAAATACCGATCGCTACTTTCACAAAATTGCTACTACTAATTAGTTTTGTGAATAATATTCGAGTTGGCAACAAAAACAGCAATACTGCCGACCAGTCGATAAATGCGCCTGCAATAAAGGTATCTACAGGAATGCCATTACGGGCGATCGCTAAATAAGCATAAACGGCAAGTTCGCTCACAAACAAAACCGTTAAACCCAAATACCAATATCTACGCTTTTGTCCAATCACCATTGCTCCTGCCGCAAAGCTAGCAATCACGGCTCCCCAAATGGCGATCGCAGGAACTCCTGCTGTATAGGGAGCGAGAAACACCCCGATTAATGTACCAATGCCACTGGCTAAGGCTCCTGCTAGGGGCCCAAGCAACCAACCGAGCAGAGGATAAATGCTCTGACTGAGGGGAATACCTTTGCCTGAGCCAAGTACGATCGAAAAAGGAATAAATGCTAAGACAGTGACCACCGCCGCGAGGACAATAATATAGGCGATCGGAGCGCCATCAATAGCTGCCCCACCCATCGTTGTTACTTTGCGTTCTACGCCTTCAGGGATTTGATTTTCGGTCATGGCGATTTAGACGAGCCTATATTAGCGAGCTTTTTAGCATTTAGTTTTTATAGTTGTCGCTAGTCTTGTTAGGACACAAACCCAGAAGACAAGTTGCGGCGCGAAGTGCCGCAACTTGTCTTCTGGGTTTTGATTTGCCATAGTACAGATGGCGACAGCTATATTTTATCGCAATTAGAGAATGGGGTTGAGGCTGAGTCGCATTTGTAGGTCATTTTTTGAAATTGGCGACTAAGGATTGGAAATTTCACAAAATAATCATTTGCTGCATGGGCATTTTTTACTAACAACCCTGTGCCGCATAGTCAAATCATCCACTAAACCCGCTCTATATAACCCCAAATACATGAAGGCGGCGCTTTGCGCTGCCTTCATGTATTTGGGGTTTGATTTGTCCTAGCGACCTCTTTCATAGCTGAATGTTATTTAATTTGCGCTCCTAGGCGATCGGCAAAATAACAAAGCCTAGAAATTACCTGTAAGTTATTGACTTTAATTCTCAAATAGGTTTAAGCTACTTTTATTAGTTATTGCAAGTAATTCTTCTTAGTGTATTGACCGCTTTTCAAAAAATCAATGAAAAAAATTTCGTGTTTACCAGTTAATTTTGCGGTAGTCGCAGGGTTAATATCTTTAATCGGCTTAACTGCTTGTACAGGGAATAGCCCCACGCCTCCATCTCAGCCTAATGCGGCTCAGACACCTGCCCCAACTACAGAAGCAGCCAAAGAAACTAAACCTACTCCCACTGAAGCTGCAAAGGCTCCGCTTAAGGAAATAACGATCGCCTTTGCAACTCGTCGTGACACTACAGATTTACAGACCAAAGTTGATAAGGTTTCGGCAATTTTAACCAAAGAGATGGGTATCCCAGTAAAGGGGATCATCGCTGACGAGACTGCCTCCATAGAAGCGCTCAAGGCTGATCGAGCCAATGTTGCCTTTGTCAGTGGTCGTGCCGCTCTCAAAGCAGAACTCCTATCAGGCGCAAAAATGTACCTAGCCGAGGTGCGTCCTGACTATTCGGGTGGTAAGACCTATAACTCGATCTTTGTCGTGCCAGTAGATAGTCCATTAAAAACCTTGGCAGATCCTACGCAAACTCTTGAGCAGTTGCGCGGTAAACGCATGGCATTTACATCGCGTTCTTCTGGTTCTGGATTTATCTTCCCTGTCAGCGAATTGGTGGGGCTGAAGTTTGTGGATGGTCCCGATCGCTTAGACCAGTTTTTTGGCAAAGTGACCTATGGTGACGGCTATAGCAGTGCCTTACAAGCAGTTTTGCGTGAACAGGCTGATGTGGCTGTAGTTTCTGAATATGCTTTACTACCACCTTGGATCACCGAGGAAGAGGGCAAAAAATTGCGGGTACTGCACCCAGTTCCTAATGTGCCAGCCCACGGTATTTCCATTGATGATAGTGTGCCTGCGGATCAACGCGAAAAGTTGATTAATGCTTTTTTGAAACTGAATGAACCAGAGAATAAAGATTTATTTCGTAGTCTCTACAACTCAACCGAATTAGTCAAAGTTGATCACGAGCAACATTTGTCAACTATGCGTACAGCAATTGCAAGAGCTGGACTCAAACCATAACCTATTGGTTGCCTAGCAAAGCTAGGCAACCAATAGCTATTTGACTTCAATAATTAGAATTTTAAAATTATGGAACCTGTATCAGAAAACAATTCACCTGCAATTTCTTGTCATAATGTCCGCACCGCTTATCAATCCACTTTAAAGCGTCCCATCTTGAATGGAATTGACTTAGAAATCAATCACGGCGAATTTGTGGCTCTCCTCGGACTAAATGGCGCTGGGAAATCAACACTTTTGCGATCGCTAGTGGGATTAGTTCCTGTCAGTCAAGGCAAAATTCAGATCTGTGGCACAACCGTTCAGCCCCAACTAGTTGATGAAGTTCGGAAGAATGTGGGTTTTCTCGTGCAAGGCGGCGGATTAGTCGATCAACTTTCTTGCTTAGATAATGTCCTATGTGGATGTCTAGGAGAACTGAATACATGGCAAAGTTTATGGGGATTTCCTAAACGCGATCGCCGTGTAGCGATGCAGTTACTCCAAAAAATGGGTCTGCAAGAACAGATTTATCAAAAGGCAAGACAACTCAGTGGTGGTCAACGTCAACGGGTAGCGATCGCCCGTACTTTGATTCAGTCACCTCATATTTTGTTAGCTGATGAACCTACTACAGGGTTAGATGTGTCAGGCATTAATCAAGTGATGAGTAGCTTACAGGAAATGAATCGCAAAGGGTTAACAGTTGTGGTCGTACTGCATGATCTCGCCCTTGCCGCTCAGTACGCAAAGCGAGCGATCGTTCTGCAAGAAGGGCAGGTCTGGTATGATGGGGACTGTCAAAATATGGACAGACAATTTGCCAAGTTGCAAAATCTCTCCCTAGTTCAGTCCGTTAACGCCGCATAATGAAACTTCTTGATCGAATTCGTCCCTATACCTCTAACCGCTACAATGTCTGGGCATTCAGAGTTTTAGTTATTATCGGTCTAGGTTGGGCGTATATTTGGTCATTACAAGGCTTAAAAATTGATCCCAAGTTAATCCAAACCAGTCTGCCTTATATGACAGATTTTCTGTCGCGACTTTGGCCGCCTGATTTGAGCATTTTAGATGTGGCGATCAAAGCTTTGGTTGAGACTGTGCAGATGTCCCTTTGGGGAACGACGATTGGGGCGATCCTCTCAATTCCACTTGCCCTATTGTCAGCACAAACTCTTTCGCCATTGTGGTTACGCTGGATCGCGAATCTCCTCCAAAATACTGTACGTTCCGTTCCATCGATTATCTTAGGTTTGTTTTTTGTAGCGGCGACGGGTTTAGGTGCGCCTGCGGGAACTTTGGCTTTAGGAATTTATACGATTGGTTATTTAGCTAAGTTCTATCAAGAAGCGATCGAGGCTGTAGATAAGCGATCGCTAGAGTCTTTGCAAGTGGGTCGCGCCTCTTGGTGGCAGATTGCTCAGTATGGGATTATGCCGCAGGTCTTGCCACTATGTCTCGGCTATACACTCTATATGTTTGAATACAATATTCGTGCTGCCTCGGTTTTAGGAGTGGTCGGTGCGGGGGGAATTGGTTTCGAGTTAGTGAGTTACATTCGTGGGTTTGAATACAACAAAGCTATGACCATGATGTTGGTGCTGCTAGTAGTTGTGACGAGTATCGATGCCATCAGCAGTCAACTAAGAAATAAGTTCAAATCCGATTAAAACTTAATCGAGATCGCTCTTCCTTCTCAAATACTAATTGTTCCTAGTTGGGCAAATGCTTTACAACTTAGTCTCAGTGATCTTTTTGATTGCTTAAAGGTCAATTAGGACTTGCCAAGCAATGGCGTAAGTCTAGGGCTGGCACGGGGGCACAGCCCCTACAAGATCTAAAATTTACAGGTAGGGGCAATCCCCCCGTGGTTGCCCTGTTATGCTAGCGGCAAGAGGTTCATTTTCTGAATTCCACGTAACATCAGATCCTAGGCAAAACTTGTTTGGCTATATTTTTAAATTGATGATTGCCAAGGAAAAGTAGAGAGAACGTTCCATTTTTGGGCTTCATGTTTCAACAGAGTCAGATTAATTGATTCAAACTCAAAACTAATTTGGCGATCGCTAAATTCTGCCCAAGCTAGTTCAAAGTTTTCAGGAGTTAAATCTCGAAAAGCGACGGTCATATGTGGCACAAAGGGTCTAAAAGTATAGGGATCGTGAATATCGAGATTATTTGCAAGGGTAGCTGCAATATCTACATAGAGATTTGGCAAGATTGGATTGGATAAGACATTGAGATAAATAACGCGAGGTGGAAAAGCGGCAAATCCTGATAGGTTGATCGTAAAAGGCGATCGCGTTTTAGCGAATTTCTCTAGTTCTATTTGTAATGGTTCTAAGCGATCACTTGATATTTCAAATGGAGGGATTAGGGTGATGTGAGGCGGAGATTTGAGAGTGGCTTGGGTACTGTAGCGATCGCGGAAATCATATTGAATTTGCCTAACTTCATCTTGCATAGAATCAGGGGGCAACAACGCGATAAAAAATCTTTGGTTCATTACATGACGTGTAACTTTTGATGGGATATTCTATCACTTTACATAAAGTATCGCTAAAGCCACTTGATTAGAATGGAGTGGCGGTGCTTCGCACCGCCACTCCATTCTTCAGTTTTATGTTCTAGTACAGTGATAGCTATTCCCATATGCATAAAAAATCTTATTCGTTTTATTTGTAACAAAAATTAAAAAACTAACGATTAAGCTGAGTGTGTAGGGATATATTGCGGAGATTTCAATGGCTGCTAACAAAAAAGTCGATATTCGCTATCTCACCTCGATCAAAAATGGGATGGCTGAGTTTTATACACCACAGGCAAGCGATGAAACTATGCTTGTACAGGTAGCAGCAGGGGCGATCGATGATTTGTTTGTGCATCATTTCCAGACCGATCAGCTTTTAGTAGTACGCGGTAGCTTTGTGTTGGTGGTGCTATGCGATCGCCAATATCAATACATTCCCTTGAGTGAGTATCGCCCTGCGGTGGTGACGATTCCGCCCAATGTGCCACATGCGGCGATTAATCTCAGTGATCAACCTTGTTTGATGGTGAATGCTGTCTTGCGTCACGGTGCGCCCTATGCGAAGGATTACCAACCCCGTCGGCTTCCTTTTCCCTATGATTTGGAAGTCGCTCGTAAGGCGATCGCAAATTTAGAACTTCCACTCACTGCTTAAATCTACTGTCCCCAATATCTCAGAGTCGCTAATTTCGTCGCCATAGTTTTGACCAGATGCGTCTCAACCAAATAAAAATAATCTGAAAGAGATTTTTGCGACGCTTGCGTTTGAGTGGTTCTGGCAATTCAAATCGCTTGGGTTCTTTGGCGACAGTTTCTAGCGGCGCAAAGGATTTACTTGAATTCTTAATCTTATGATAAAGCCCCAATTCTTCATATATTTTTCTTGAATCATTGAGAGCCTCTATGGATTCACCTCTGCGACCTAATGCTTTGAGGGCAAGTCCCAAGTTTTTTAGAGAAGTTGCTTCACCATGTTGATCGCCAATTTCTTTTCTGATTTCCAAAGACTGTTTCTGAAACTGAATCGCCTGCTGGTACTGTTCTAGTGAATAGTAAATAACGCCTAGATTTCCAAGAGAATTTGCTTCACCATTGCGATCACCAATTTCTCTTTTGATTTCCAGAGACTGCTGAAAAAAGTGAATCGCTTGCTGATACTGCCCTAGATTACGATAAGATTCACCTAAGTTATTAAGAACATTTGCTTCACTATTTCGATCCCCGATTTCTCTAGCAATTTCTAGAGACTGCTGAAAGAAATGAATTGCTTGTTGGTAATGCCCTAGAGAACTGTATGCAATACCTAAATTACCAAGAGAAGCTGCTTCGCCATTGCGATCCCCGATTTCTCTTTTAATCTCCAGAGACTGCTGATAAGACTGAATCGCTTGGTGATAATGCCCTAGAAAAATGTATGCAGAGCTTAGATTATTGAGGGAATTTGCTTCGCCATTGCGATCCCCGATTTCTCTAGCAATTTCTAGAGACTGCTGAAAGAACTGAATCGCTTGCTGGTAATGTCCTAGAGAAATATATGCAGCACCTAAACCATTGAGAGCAGATGCTTCAAAATTCATATTGCCTATCTTTTGTGATAATTCTAATGCTTGCTGATCAAATTCAATAGAATGATTGAAATCACTTAGACTTCGGTAAGCAATTCCTAATTCATTTAAGATATTTATTTGACTAGAAGTATTGGAATTAAATTCTGGGTTAGAGCCAGACGGATTTGACTCCATTAAGAGGCGGTGTAACAAATCGATACGCTCTTGCTTTTCAGGCTTGAGGTAATTGCCAAGAATTCGATCTGAGCCTATTGTTTTTGATTCAGCAAAATCCCTAGTTTCCTTTGAGGTCTTAAACTTAAACACCCCAGATTTCCATGCCCAAAAGTCAGGAGCAAATTTTGCTAAACGTGTCAGCGAATAGTCGGGCAACACAAACAACACAGGATGAGGAACCACCCGCGCATAGGCATCACGCACAAAATTCAAATCTACTAAAAATGGTGGATAGTCTCCCACCACACCGATCGCATTTTCTAAACCACGCAACACCAGCACCAACTTTTTGTCATATTGTCGCGGTAGATCTGCTAAGCGCTTTTCCAACTCTTGCAACAAATGTAACTCAGGCTCATTAAACTCCCATACCTCAAGCTGCATCGGCTCCAGTTCAGGATCAGTCGCCAAAATATCCGCAATTGCCGTGATTAAAATCTCACCATCTTGCCAAAAATTACATTCTGCAAAGGCGATTGTAAACCCCGATGCCAAATCCAGAAATGCCGTTATGCTTTGTAACACATCATGATTGAGCGCCACAAACTCACTCGTATCTAGAGAATCATCTGGACTGGGACTTTGACAATCAATCGGATTCATAGACACTCAATTTAGACAATTAGAGATTTTTGTTGGCGATAATCTTCAAGCGCTCTTTGGAAAATATGACTTCTAATCACCACAGGATTAGGATAATTCCAGCGACTAGAACCGTTATACTCCAATACCGAAATATTGCTCAGCATCAATTGCCCAGACTCATTCTTAGGTGCATTCTTATTTAAATACACCTCTACCAAGGTTGGATAATGCTCCGACGGAATAATCCGCTCAAAATTGAACTGCTCCTGATTAATCGCATAAATCACATCTTCCGTCGTTACATTCATCCTACGAACAGCTCGCGCATTTTCGATCGCCTTTCGCACCATTTGCATCATCTGACGCACATGACCACCACTCGCCTTCGCTAACTCGATCAAGCCGTCACGCGACTCAAATACTGCATTCACATCAACCCTTTTTTCTACTAAACTCGCGATCGCATCCAACCCTTTATCATCATAATCAGGCTCCTTACCACTGCGATCCCTCACATCATACCGATAGATATTAATCATTGGAATAATATGATAGTTCTCAAACGTATTATTCACATTTTGAGGAGAATAGACCACCGAAATAGGCACTGTGTAAATAATTGGGCAATGTAGCTCCTTTAGCTGTGAAGCATAGTCAAAGAACAAATGATTGGCAACATCCACAGGGCTGCGGTCTAAATTATCAAAAACGAACAAAAAACCTTTACATTCTGGAAACTTCTTTTTCCATTTGCTAAAAGCATCAGCCAACAATAAATTTACATCCGACTGCAATCTCGAAATGTCTTTGGATAAGGTTTGCCGAATCGTTTTCTTTTCCTTTGCCGAGCCTCTGATTTGAGCAAGTAGTTTAACAACCAATTTTGCTAAAAATGTTGGTAAGAGTGGTAGTCCTTTGTCAGAGACTTCTGCATTGAGTGTTATCTCTCCTTGCAAAGAAACTGACTGCTCCACCGACTCTTCCGTTTCATTGGTCACTTCCTTAAACCAATCCTCCACATTCTTTAACAACCCTGCATCAAACTGTAATCTCTCCTGTCGCAATACATAGCCCACCCACTTAAGTACAATTAAATAAATATCCGTATATGCAGCATCATTGACATCAGTATCAAGGGTTGAGTCAATATAAACTACTTTATATTCCTTTTCCCACTGTCTTTGGATTTGCACCAATTCCGTACTCTTGCCACATCCCCGATGCCCCGTAAATAAAATAGTGCAATGGTCACCCGATTCAAGATCTTCCAAAATCAAGCTAATACTGCTAATTGCATTAGTTTTCCGCGATTCTGACAAATCCACATAGTATTGCCGTAATTCCTCACTCTGCATCACCGATGGTGCAATATTACACACACGATAGGCATCTTTGAGGTTTGTCGCCAATGGGTTAGATGGTGTTGTCATAGGTTTAGCAGTCAGAATTTTAGGCTCAAGATTAGCAGCAATTCGCAACACTAATCATAACATTGCGATAAACTACCACCATAAGCCAATCAGGGCGAGATTAGCCTCGATGTAACTTGTGCCTTCAGTTGTTTGTACTTGGTGCTGACTCGCGAGACGTTCTCTTAGAGAATCCAATTCGATATTGTTTTGGGCGATCGCCTTCGTTAACTTGTCCTTAACTGGCTTGAGAACTAGCCGAATCTGCATCGCTCGAATCGAGTCAGGAGCACGATCTTCGACAAGGACATGACTTTGTAATAGATTAATTGATTTGAGATTTTGTTGAGAAGCGATCGCTATAATTTCCTTACTCACTTCATCAACAAATTGACGATTTACATATTTCATGACTACAGGCTCCAACAAGAACATCACCTCATCCTGTTCAGAGACTTTTTCGATCAGCGATCGCCACCGCAACGACTCTAGAGCATTAATTAATTCTGAGCCAGAGGTTTGCAAATTCATCTCTGATCGCAAAGTTGAGAGGGATACAGGACGATGTTTAATTGCAAGCCAATACAGCACATCTTTTTCTAGTTTGGAGAGGCGTTCAAACTGTTGATAGAGAAGCGTGCGTAACACATCGCCTAGAGCAAGGGCTGTCTGTTTGAGAAATTCCGAAACATTGCCGTTAAATAATTCCTGAATTGTCCCCGCCACAATTCTCAAAGCTGAGGGATTACCCCGATATTGCTGCACTAGAGCTTCTAATCCATTTTCGGAACCTGTAAAACCTCTTGCTCTCAGTAATTCAAAGGCTCCCTGTCGTTGTAATCCATTTACTTTGTAATAGCGAATCGGTTGATCTTCCCCCTGATGCATGGAGATTTCTTTGGGTTGTTCGCGCCCAATTAGGATTAAAGAACTTTGATGCCGCTCAGAACCAACACGTTGTAATAATTCTGCATGGGCTTCGCAACCTTGGCGATAGACTCCCACCAATTCCCCATCTTGCAGCGTCGCTTCAAAGTCATCTAGTACAATCAAACAACGCTTTTGGCGCAAAACTTCCAATAAATCAGAAATGCCGCAACCATTTTGCTGTGAACTGTTGAGAAATTGCAACAGATCAGCAATTAACTGTGCAGTCGGCTGTGCGCCCCGCAGCGATCGCCAAATAAAGCAATCAAACTGCGATTGCATATTTTCGACTAGTTTTACGGCAAGAGCCGTCTTGCCAATGCCACCCATTCCACAAATTGCCAAGAGATGACAGCGATCGCGCACGATCCATTGCTCTAGCTTGGCTAGTTCTTCGGTACGTCCATAAAAAGTTTGAATATTCGGAGCCTCGCCCCAATCGGCAAAATTTGTCCCTGAATTAGCCTGAGAGTCGGCGGCTAGATTATGTGGATTATGCAGATTTTGGCGTTGAGTTTTATACCCCTTAGCCTCTAGCCATTCAGGTACTTTTTCCCACCGTAAAGTGTTAAGCGGCTGATCAGCGATCGCCTCAAGCGATCGATACAAGCCCTTATTTAACTCCACCCGCAGCGCCCCCGAAGTCCAAGCTAGCTTAAAGGCAAGTTGCCCTGGACGATAACGACATAGCAACCCACGCAAACAAGCCTTTTCAAAGGGCTTGATTTCCTTGCCACTAACAACTTGTAAATCAGCGTAAAGCCGATTTAAGTCCCAATTTTGAGCAGCTTCAGGGAACAGCCCTTCAATGTGGTCATTGTCAGATAACATGACAGGATATAGCGGCGAGCGATCGCATAGATGTGTGTCGTGAACATCGATAAATCAATCAATATATTTATCGATTTATCTGGATCGTAACAAAAAAAGGGCGATCGCTAGAGATAATGCTTAAAGTGGCGGATAGTTTCAGGCTCAGACCCGTATAAAATCATCTTATAGAGTTATCACGAAAACCGTGGCTAATCTATAAATAATTAAATAAAGAACCATATTTTTGATGGCGCGGCGGAGCCACAGCATCAAAAGTCAATTGTTTATTTTACGGCGAAGCCCTTAAATGATTAATACTAAACTGAGTGCCGTTTAACTATGTTAAGTAAGCTGCAACAACTAGGAACAGATGCAGATGGTCGCTATGCTAGCGATGAAGAACTGCAATTTATGGATACGTATATCTCCTCTTTTGACTCACGAGTTGAAGCTTATCGACACATTAAAGCTGTCGAGAAAGAAATTGTCGATACTGTTTTGATCAAACTAAAAACATCTTATCCCAACTTGCTTTTTCCAAAGGGGGAAGACATGCAAGGCAAGTGGAAACAAGACACCTTAAGAGTTTTGCGTCATTCTGCTATGACTGTTTTATTAGATGACCCAGAACTTTTGCGGCAACAGTTTTTGTATTGGTTCCAGACAATCATGCAAGCCTTTGGCGCACAGGAGTCTTGCAACATCACCTATCTGGTGATGCAAGATGTTGTCAAAGATCTTCTACCCAAAAACATTGCCGATTTGTTATGCCCCATTTTAGAGATAAATCGTAATTTACTGGGATCTCAGCCAAAAAGCTGACATAAAAGGGAGGGATAATAAGTATCTTTTCCCTTTTGTGGTTTTTTACATTGTTATACAATAAATTTACAAAAAATTTACAGCCTAAGTGTGAGGAGTTAGAGCTTACCCTAGCTCGTTAGTAATTATGGGGAAAATTAATTCTGTATCTTGGAAAGCACGGCTTCGTTTCCTAGTTTTAACATTTCTAGGATTTGCGATCGCAATGATGATCAATTTTCCTTTTTGGGCGGTAGCTCAGACTCCTAACAGTAATACTAGTGATAGTAATGCTAGTAATACTGCTAGCAACACGATTGATCAATCTCCTCCACCGACTCAACCGCAGATCAGACCCTCTAATGGCAATGAATTACGCGGTATTTGGCTGACTAATGTCGATAGTGATGTTCTATTTTCGACTCAGAGCCTTGAAAGAGCCATCAAAAGATTAAAGCGGTTAAACTTTAATACCTTATATCCAACAGTTTGGAATCGTGGCTATACACTCTACCCTAGTCAAGTTGCTAAAGATAAGTTTGGCGTGGATGTCTATCCTATAGCAGGTTTGCAAGAGCGAGATATGCTTGCGGAAACGATCAAGTTTGGACATGAGCAGGATTTTGCAGTAATTCCTTGGTTTGAATATGGCTTAATGACCGAGGAAGGCTCGGAACTAATGAGCCAACATCCTGACTGGATCACCCAACGTAAAGACGGATCCCATCTTTTCTTGCATGGTGAAAATAATCAACATCGTCTTGCTTGGCTCAACCCTGCACGCCCTGAAGTCCAAAAATTTCTCACAGATTTAATTGTAGAAGTCGTCACCAAATATGATGTTGATGGCATTCAGCTTGACGATCATTTTGGGATGCCAGTAGAACTTGGCTACGACGATTACACGATCGCTTTGTATAAGAAAGAGCACTTCGGACGGCTACCACCTGAAGATTTTAATGATCCCTCATGGATGAGATGGCGTGCTAAATACGTCACAAATTTGATGGGTAAAATCTCTAGGGCAGTTAAGGCGATCAAACCTAACTGCTTAGTTTCTTTATCTCCTAATCCAAAGGAATTTTCCTATAAAAAATACTTGCAAGATTGGTATAGCTGGGTTTATCTCAACTATATTGATGAATTAATTGTGCAGGTATATCGAGATGACATTGGCAACTTTACAACTGAGTTGTCGCGTCCAGAATTACAAGAGATCCGCCAAAAAATTCCCGTAGCCGTGGGAATTTTGACAGGCTTAAGAGTTCAAAATGTCGATATGCGCCAAATTAAAGGTCAAGTCAGAATTGCGCGTGAGCTTACCCTTGATGGCTTCTCATTTTTCTTTTATGAGACCATAGGTAACCGAGATGCTTCCTTTGAGACGCTATTCTTTACACCCGCAACCCGTCCAGATTTAAGAAATATTGCTTCTAGTTAAACAAAAAAGCGGCGCTTTGCGCCGCTTTTTTGTTTAATTACTGATGTTACGTGGAAGGAATTCTTGCGATGGCGAAAGTCTAGGGCTGGCACGGGGGCACAGCCCCTACAAGATCTGAAATTTATAGGTAGGGGCAATCCCCCCGTGGTTGCCCCGCTATGCTGGCAGCCAGAGGTTCATTATCTGAGTTCCACGTAACATCAGTAATTAGCTTTCGCCATTTGTAAAGCCCAAGAAGCGAGTGGCGGCGCAAAGCGCCGCCACTCGCTTCTTGGGTTTGTATCCTAACAAGACTAGCGACAGCTATAGCTACAAAATGCTTTGATCTTCTCAACAAATAGATCAGAATTCTCCAAGTGAATATTGTGACCACAACTAGGGATAATCTCTAGTTGTGAATACTTGCATAGCTGTTGCATCTGGCTATTTATTTGCACAAACTTGGGATCTAACTCACCAGCAAGTAACAACAACGGAATCTTATTTGCTGGTAGCTTCTCCCATAATGATGGTTGCATTCCTGTACTGAGATTGCGTAAAGATTTGGCTAGCAAAGTAGGCGAATTATTTAACCGTTGCTCTAGGATCTGGGCAAAATTTGGATGCGATCGCAAGGTGGCAAAAATAGGTTGTTGATACCAATTTTCGAGAAATAATCGCAAATCACCAGCTTCTAGCTTGGCGGCGAGTAATTGATCCTTAGCGAGGCGATCGCTTCTTTCTTGAGCTGTTTGTAAACCTGCGGACGCTGATTCGAGAATTGTCCTACAAAAATATTGTGGAAAGTGGATTGTTAAATATAAAGCCAACCTTCCACCCATAGAGTATCCCACTAAAAAACAGCGATTCACACGAAGTAAATCCAAAAATTTGATGACAAAGTTGGCGGTGGACTGTATTGTGTAGTAGTCATCTTGATCAGTTTTGGGATCTATGACCCTAGTTTGACCATGCCCTAACAGATCGATCACAACACAGTAAAATTGTTTAGACAAAATTGCGATCACCTCCTTAAACTCTGAGAGATCACCCATAAATCCATGCAAAAACAAAATTGTGGGATCGCTGGAATTGCCCTCTGAGAGGTAGCTTAAACAATAATTATCAATTTGCAACTTGAGTACCATAATCAAACAATGCAAGCGAGACTATGAACGAACAGGAAATTCTGAAAGAAATAGAGACTGCCAGAGATTTAGAAGCAACATCTCTTTATCTTAGTGAACTACAAATGCGGGCAGTTCCTGAAGAGATTGGCAAATTAACGGATTTAGTTTGGCTATACCTCAGTGAAAACAACTTGACTTCTCTGCCAGAAGCGATCGCAAATTTACAAAAACTAACTTGGCTCCACCTAGAAGCCAATCAACTGCCCCACATTCCCCAAGCAGTGATGCAGTTAAAAAGTCTTACGGTTCTAAATTTAGCTGAAAATCAGATTACCACTTTGCCTTCAGCTATTGGGAAATTATCCAATCTAGCCAGATTGGATATTAATGCTAATTTTTTAACAAGTGTTCCCTCGGAAATTGGATTGCTGAAGTTTTTAACATGGCTTGATTTAAGCGAAAACCAACTCGAAAGATTACCTCTAGAAATCGGTCACCTCACTAATTTAACTGAGTTAGATTTGCGAAAAAATAATCTCTCAACTTTGCCCGAAGAAATTGGTGAGCTTACAGGATTAACCGAGCTATATCTTGGCAATAATCAACTGAGTGATCTGCCACCTGAGATTGGTAATCTCATGGATATTACAGAATTAGATTTGTCTTACAACCAATTAACTAATCTTCCTGCGACCATCTCTAATCTCAAAAATCTTGTACGTTTAGATCTAAGAGGTAACCCCATCGAAGCATCCTCTTTAAATAATTTAAAACATGGCATGATTTTAATCTAAACATCAAAGATGAAAAGCAGCGCAATGCGCTGCTTTTCATCTTTGATGTTTAGACGCGATGCACAAAGCGTAATTTTTTAACCCTTAAGTAGTTAGGCATAATTAATTACAAAGCAAAGCCCGTAAAGTTGCGCCCCTGCGGGGCGCAACTTTACGGGCTTTGCTTTGTAATTCACAAAACTGTGCCGAAAAGAATGGCGGCGCTAAGCGCCGCCATTCTTTTCTTGGGTTTTCGGCACAATCGACGGCAGTTATAAAACTATCACAATAAAAAGCAGCACCAAGCGCTGCTTTTTATTGTGTATTGATGATGGCGACATCTGAAGAGAACAAAGAAATACTCAGTTATATCAATGTATTGTCAATAGCTTCGATGATTCTCTCAGAGTTCTTTTGATAATTCCTTAGACTTATTTCTTACTTTCAATGTTTTGAAATAGTACTTTTAGCTAATACTTTTAGCTAGTGTGAGCAATGTAAATAGACTATCAATCGAAAAATTACCAGACAATAACCTAATAAGCCAATTAACTTGCTTATTAATTAGTAAGTTAATGAGCATTCACAGCTTCGCGAACAGGAATAACCGTCACGGACTTGACATCCTTACTCTTGTCACGAGTATCGTTAATACTAACAACAGTATAAGTCTTAGTATTATCTGCGCGAAATACATCACCCACCGAAAGGGGCTTGTTATAGTGCAATGCACCAATAAAGCGTTGGTGAAGATCGGTCATTAAGTACTGCATAAACTCCTCGTTCAATTTCTAAAGTCTAAAAATGCGATCGCCGCATATGTTCGATACATATGTTGCTGCTGCCATCTGTATACCACTGTTTCCGCAATTGGTATATAAAATTTCTTATATTTTTTTGTAACTTAGTCACTTTTTGGCAAACACTTACATAAGTACTGCAAATTGTTAGGTAGTACCAATGTCCCAAAATGTAACCTTTCTATGACTTCACAGCCTGCGCCTGAACTTGAGCCTGATTATGCGTTAAGCGCCTATGACTATGAATTGCCAAGTGATCGCATTGCTCAAGATCCAGTCACACCAAGGGATTCATCGAGGCTATTGGTGATTGACAGCGATCGCAATTTGCAGCACCAGCACTTTTACGATTTGCCCAATTTTTTACGTGCAGGAGATTTGCTCGTTTTTAATAACACCAAAGTCATTCCTGCAAGAATGTATGGTCAGAAGCTTTCGGGGGTTCCTGTTGAGATTTTATTAATGGAGCCGATTGGGCTTAATCGCTGGTTAGCTTTGGTTAAGCCTGGAAAGCGCTTGCCGATTGGTAGCACAATCGTATTTGCAGAAAATGTCAAAGCGACGGTGGAGGGGATTGACACAACTACCAGAGCGCGAGAGTTGCAGTTTCATATTCCTGCTGAGGCTGACCTTGACAAAATTATTCAACAGTTAGGCAAGCTACCATTACCGCCCTATGTGACGGATTCACACACAGATCCTGAGCGATATCAAACCATCTATGCAGAGATATCTGGGGCGATCGCTGCTCCAACGGCGGGTTTACATTTTACAGAACCGCTATTTCAAAAACTAGAGGATCGGGGCATTGATAAAGCCTTTGTAACTTTACATGTGGGCATCGGCACATTTCGACCTGTAGAGACCGAAGACATCACGCAGCATGTGATGCATAACGAGTGGTGTGAGGTGTCTGAGGAGACGGTCGCGAAAATTAAGGAAACCAAAGCAAGGGGTGGACGGGTGATTGGTGTGGGTAGTACGGTGGCGAGATCGCTAGAGAACTCAAATTTTCAAGCTTTTAAGGGCAAAACGAATTTGATGATTTATCCAGGCTACGAATGGCGGGTTTTAGATGGGATGGTGACTAATTTTCATTTGCCGAAGTCAACTTTGTTAATGATGATGTCATCGTTTTTGGGTGAGGGTGGACGCGAGTTTTTAATGTCGGTATATCAAGAAGCGATCGCCAAGGAATATCGTTTTTATTCCTTTGGCGATGCCATGTTAATGCTGCGATAAACGCCGCAGCAAAGCTGCGGCGTTTATCGCTACAAGTACATTGCGTAATTAATTTCGGGTGGGGCGATCGCTAGTAGTAATTTTTGCGTAATTCTGATTATTAACAATCGTCGCAGAGCTACTTCTCGACTAACTCCAAAAATTCGACAATGATCGTAAAACTGCAAAAAAGATTCAGCAAGTGATCGCGATAATTTAGTTCTAGATTTATTACTGCTTGTAGAATTCTCACTCTCCAAATAAGCGGCGATCACTAAGTTCTGCATCAATAAACCAATTTCGGCAGCTTCTAAATGTAGAGACTGCGCCGTAAAATCAGAACCCGATTTTTGATGGCGCGGCGAAGCCGCGCCATCAAAAAGTTTAGCCAATCTGATCAACGCACAACAACGGGCATAGGCATACTGCACGATTGGATCAAGTGACTTGTTTGTAAAATCTATGGAAATATTGCTCTTTTGCCAAAATCCTTCGTAATTAGTAATTCCCTCAATCTGCCATTGCTCTAAAGCCAATAAACTTTCAGCGATACATTGATCACTTAGAAAAATATTTAGCCAGCCTTTCCCTAATGCTTGAATTTGCCATTGTGAAGTAATTGCTGAATTTTGCGAACAAGTTAGCGTGATCGCTTCGGCAATTTGGAAAGGACTGAGATTTAAGCGATTGGCGATCGCCAAAGCGATTGACGATGTGTAATGGGCTTCATATTTTGGATAGCCAACTTCCAGCGAAATTTCCCTAGGAGTAAGCAAAGTTCCAAACACCAAATTAATCGCATCAGCGATCGTAATTTGAATAATTTGCGATGGAGAAATGAAATTCACATTATTAGAGTTCTGCAATTTAATCTTTGTTGATGCGGCAAAGGCGCATCAACAACATTTTTAATATTTGGTAGCGCGGCAAAGGCGCGTCAAAAAATTATACCAAAACACAAAATGGCGTAGCCATTTTGTGTTTTTAAAACCCTTACTGGGTTTGGTTTTTAATTCACAAAAGTGTTGTCACACTTTCGTGAATTGGTATTACTTCATGCGTGGTAAACGTAAAACATTGGGAGCTTTGGAAAGAGGACTGAGGATTTGGTTAAGCGCTCTCAATTGCTCAGGCGTTCCCATAGAAATCAGAACATCACCTTGCAAAATCTCAGTATTGCCATCAGGTCCCGCAATCACATGACCATCAGCACGACGAATCGCTAAAACTAAAACACCAGTCTGCGATCGCAAACTTGCTTTTTGAAGAGAAATTCCCACATAACTGGAGTCATCAATGCGATATTCCTCAATATAAAATGAACGATTTTCCCCAGCAATAATTCCATCTACAAAATCCATTACCTGTGGACGCAAAGCCACAGCTGCCATCCTTTTTCCACCTGTAATATACGGCGAGATGACTTCATCAGCTCCACCTCGGCGCAGCTTTTGCATCGCCTCTTCGGTACTCGCTCTGGCGATCGCTCTGATTGCAGGATTTAAGGTTTTTGCAGACAAAACGGTATAGAGATTCTCCGCATCCGATGGTAAGGCTGCCACAATGCAAATCGCCCGCTCAATTCCCGCAAAAAACAATGTTTGATCAAGAGCGGCATCTCCTTGCACCGCTAAATAACCAGCCTGTTCAGCCTGTGCAATCATCACAGGATCGCTATCAATCACCACAAAGGAAATACTTCCCTCCGCCGCAAATTCAGCAGTAACTTGCCTCCCTGTCCGCCCATATCCGCAAACTATATAATGTTTATCTAATGTCTGCATGACTTTTCGGAGCCGCCTAGCCTGAAAAATATTGTGAATATGACCATTGGCGATCGCCGCCGTAAACTGAGTTGCAATGTAGCTAATGCTAGCAACTCCCAGAATAATTAACACAACCGTAAACACCCGCCCTTCAAAATGCAAAGGATTGGTTTCGCCATAACCAATCGTGGCAAGGGTAATAATTGTCATGTAGAGCGCATCAAACCAACTCCATCCTTCGAGGAGGCGATACCCCAATGTACCAATCACTACCAATCCTATTAAGATCCCAATATTGGTTAGTAAAGTACGCTGATATTGCAACAATTCGCGCTGTAAAAAATCTGGTTGCAACTGTTGGTAACTAAGCGAACTTTTGGGCAACATACAAGTCTGTACAGTTATGAAAGTAGAGTAAGGGCTAGCGCTTTGAGTTCAAACCTGAACCCAGAATTTTTGTAGAAGTGTTGATTCGCAACACTTCTACAAAAATTCTTATGGTTCATTTGCTCAGTAATTGCTGTAACTAAAATAAGGAACTGTTTTTTGTGGTGCAGCGAAGCCGAACCACTAGCAAAATGGCTTTTTATTAAATCGCAGCACCCTAATTTAACCAAGAACTTATTTAAAAGAATGTTAAGCTGCTTATTAATATATTGCTTCAGCTTTTAGGCATTTTTAGTAAGATTGTTAATTGCATCGGTCTAGTTTTTGCAAATAAATGCTGTCACTCATGGGACAAGTATGACATCAGAGCCACCTTCCGAAACCACACAAATTAACCGTGCTGTAAGCTCTCCCTATCGTTCAGCCGTGGATATTAACGACGATAATTTGGAGAGATTTCACGCTTGGACTGGGTATAACACCCACACAGACATGAGTAGCAACACGAAATTCCAAATGCGTGATTTTCATATTGATCTAGGTATGGCTGTGATTGGCTTTGGCGTTTTGTGCGGATGGGAAGTGCGATCGCGCAAAATTGATTTTAAAGGCAAAACGCATATTATTTACGAACTCAGGGGTGATACCGATCCGCAAGTTGTGCCGATGTTACGCCAAAACTGTAGTGATGAAATGGCAACATTTTTGCATAGTCGTTTAATTAGAACTTTAGATTTTTTGCGTTCCTGTTCAAAATTTTCTGGTATTCCTCACGTTCACATCATCTCTATTCGCAATCACTATGTGATGAGTGCCGTGTGGCGACCATATCAAAATAAAATTTGGATGGTTCCCATTGACCAAATTGAGGGTTTATCTTTTTCGAGTCATTTAATTTAAGTGAAGGTGTGGCTAAGCGCTGCCTTGACTGAGTGAATTTCATTATGTCTATTCGTATTAAGGGCGATCGCCCGATCAAAACCCCAACAGGTTTATCTACCCGCCCTACACCCAGTAAGGTCAGAGCCGCAGTTTTTAATATTTTGCAAAGTCGCATCAAAAACGCAAATTGGCTCGATATCTGTGCTGGATCAGGAGCGATGGGAGCAGAGGCGCTAGCGAGAGGTGCTAATCAGGTTGTGGGACTTGAGTTATCAGCGATCGCCTGTCGCCTCGTTAATGAAAATTGGCAAAAATTAGCGAAGCCTGAACAAAAATTTCAAGTCATTAAAGGTGATGCAGTTAAAATTCTGCCCAAGTTAGTACCAAATTTTTTTGATCTAGTCTATTTCGATCCTCCTTACCAAAGCGATCTCTACGCGCCTGTGTTGAAAGCTATACCACCCTTGCTTGCGGATAATGCATTAGTAATTGCAGAATGCGATCGCCTGCGTCCTCTCCCTGACTTAATGGGCGAGCTAGTGTGTTGCGATCGCCGCCAATATGGACAAACCGCCCTCGTCTTTTATCAACTTCCACACTAAGGATTTATAGCTGTCGCCATTCTTAAAACCCAAATAGTGTGAGGCGGCGCTTCGCCTCACACTATTTTTGTCCTGATACAGGTGGCGGCTATAGCTATAAATAATCTGTGAAAGTAGGGGCGGGTTTAGCCGACAACTTGACTATGATCTGAAGGGCTATCAGCAAAACCCGCCCCTACAGCAGATGCTGATTTTATTAAATTCCTAATCCTAAGCAAGATGACGATCGCAGGAAGGCAGCCTAAAATCATAAATAGTCATCAAATTACTCAAAAGTCATCTATTTCTCCAAGAGTCACCGCAGTGCTAACTACAGAAAATACCGAAACTCGCGATCGCCTTTTATCTCCTTTGCAAACATGGACATGGCGTGGATATAAAATTCAATATTCTGTGACTGGTACAGGCACACCCCTAGTTTTAATTCATGGTTTCGGTGCATCGATTGGTCACTGGAAAAAGAATATTCCTGCTTTTGCCGAGGCTGGCTATCAAGTATTTGCGATCGACCTCTTAGGATTTGGGGGATCGGCAAAACCTGCCCTTGATTATTCGCTAGAGCTTTGGGAAGAACTGCTTAAAGATTTTCATCACGAATTAGTCCAGCAACCAGCAATCTTTATCGGTAATTCCATTGGTGCATTACTAGCCTTAATGCTCACAACTAATGCTCCTGAAATTGCGATCGGTGCAGTCTTGCTTAATGCCGCAGGTGGCTTAAATCATCGTCCTGAGGAGTTAAATTTACCCTTGCGCTTGGTGATGGGTGCTTTTGCGAAGTTAGTTAGCTCTGAAGTCACAGGCAAATTTGTATTCAATCAAGTTCGCCAAAAGCGCAATATTCGCAATTCTCTACGTCAGGTCTATCGCAATCATCAAGCGATCGATGATGAGTTAGTAGATATGCTCTATCAGCCATCCTGTGATGAAGGCGCACAAAAGGTTTTCGCCTCGATTTTGACTGCTCCTGCTGGTCCCCGCACTTCTGATTTATTGGCTAAAGTAGAGAAGCCTTTGCTAGTGCTTTGGGGTGATGCTGATCCTTGGACTCCGATTAATGGAGCGAAGGTTTATGACGAGGCAAGTAAGACTAAGGATATTCAAGTCATTCCCATTCCCAATACTGGACATTGCCCACACGATGATCGCCCTGAAATTGTGAATGCTCTAGTAATTCACTGGTTACAGAAGTTAGCATAAAAGAGAGAGCGCATAGCGCTCTCTCTTTTATGCCCAGAAATCTAAATTGAGAAGGTCATCGAGCGATCGCGGAAATTCCCATGTGTCAGGAAACTTTGTACTTTTGTATTCGGGTCGCAGCTTTTTAAGACATTGTTGATAGACAGGATCGAGAATCTTTTGATAGTCATTCTGCAAGCTGGGAGAAGTTTCCATCAGGTCTTCAATTTCAGGGCGAATGTTGCGAATTGTCCGTTCCCATCCATGATATTCAAGAGGCATGTTAACGTAGCATCGTTTCATAATATGTTCGATAAGTGCCCGAATTTGACCTTTAAATGCATTTTTCTGAGCTTTTCCCAATGAGTCGATCTCCTCAATTAAGTTGGCAATATCTAATTGCTTAAAGTCACCAGTTTGCAAATGTGCGATCGTTTCTTCTGTCCATAGCAAAAAGTCGCAATCATATAATGTTGGCAGTTTTGTGGGAATTAAAGATTGTGTCATTTGCTTGGTACTCCTAATTTGCATAAGCAATCACTTTTTCAATAGATTAGAGCTATGCGAGCTTTAATCTAAGGCATATAATAATTTTAATCTTTATTATTGTCTAATTGTATATAAAACATATTTATGAATATATTAGATAAGTTGGATCGGGATATTAAGATCAAAT
Organism: Pseudanabaena minima str. Chao 2107; assembly: GCF_051131155.1. Lineage (NCBI taxonomy): Bacteria > Bacillati > Cyanobacteriota > Cyanophyceae > Pseudanabaenales > Pseudanabaenaceae > Pseudanabaena > Pseudanabaena minima. The sequence goes on along the minus strand of NZ_CP159508.1, from coordinate 4,972,940 downwards.
GGTGCATACATAGAAATTACCTAAAAATTATTTTTGGAATCTTGTTTATCGCTATTATTCTTGGTGTTGTTTTATATATTAGAGGATGCGACTGGAAAATTTCACTCACTATTATGGGCGGTCTAATTTCGTTCATATACTTTATACAGAAACAACAACTTGACGAAGCAAAGCTTTTTAACGAATTATTTGTAAGCTTTAATGACAGATACAACAAATTGAATGAAAAGCTAAATAACATTATAAAAAAAGAGAATCTTAATAAAGAGTTAGTAAACATTGAAGATGCAAGCCAAACTCTTTATGATTATTTTAATTTGTGCAGCGAAGAATTTTTGTTTTATCAAAAAGGGTTTATCTATCCAGAAGTCTGGGAGTCTTGGATTTGGGGAATGAAGGAATATTATGAAGATGAGAGAATTCAAAATATTTGGAGAGAAGAATTGGGGAAAGGTTCATATTATGGTTTTAGCATAGATGCTCAAATCAACGCACTAATTCCCCAAACATCTAAATCTGAGGATCTCAAACCTTAGATTTGACTATAACTAGAGTTGTCAAAACAAATCTCAATTTCACTAGCCATTCATATACAAGCACCTATATAAACTCATAATAGTTGGTTTTATTGGTGATTATTGTTGAGCGAACAGAGATCTCCATTACAATGGAAAATGGGCTTGCCTATAGCTTAGTAAATTTTTTGAGAACATAATCTATGAAAGCATTTGTAGCAGGAGCCACAGGGCAAACAGGACAGCATATTGTCACTGAATTAGTTAAGCGGAATATTCCCGTAAAAGCTTTAGTTCGTGACCTAGAAATCGCCAAAAAAATTCTTCCACCTGAAGTGAAATTAGTGAAAGGAAATGTACTTTTTGCAGACACCTTAGCAGAGGCGATCGCTGATTGTGATGTGCTAGTCTGTGCAACAGGCGCAAAACCAAGCCTCAATGCGCTAGAGCCATATTTAGTGGATTACATCGGTACAAAGAACTTAGTGAATGCTGCAAAGGCAAAAAACATCAAACATTTTGCGATCGTATCTTCCCTTTGTGTATCGAAATTGTTCCATCCCTTAAATCTATTCTGGCTAGTACTATTTTGGAAAAAGCAAGCAGAGAGATATTTGCAAGATAGCGGTGTAACCTACACCATCGTTCGTCCTGGAGGATTGCTCAATTATGAGAAACAAGGTGGATTGATCATGTCTGGTGCAGACACTTTGTTTGAAGGGAGCATTCCTCGTACTAAAGTTGCCCAAGTGACAGTTGAAGCTTTATTTGAAGAGCCTGCAAAAAATAAACTGGTGGAGATTGTGGTTAAAGCAGAAGAAAGTGATCGCCCGATCGCGGAATTATTTGCTAAGGTTGCATAGTAAAAAATCATGACTAAAACTGTATTAATCACTGGCGCATCGTCGGGAATTGGCAGAGCAACAGCTTTGTACTTTCAAAAACAAGGTTGGAATGTGGTAGCCACCATGCGATCGCCTGACAAAGAGACAGACCGAGCCGATAGCTTGGCAAAACTTGATCGCCTAATCTGCCTGAAGCTGGATGTTACCGATTACCAAACGATTACCGAGGCAGTTGCTGAAACAATCTCTAGATTTGGGGCGATCGATGTGTTAGTGAATAATGCAGGTTATGGCATGTTAGGAGCATTTGAAACTTCCACACCTGCACAAATCCAACGTCAATTTGCGACCAATGTATTTGGACTGATGGAAACTACTCGCGCAGTACTACCGCATTTTCGCGATCGCAAACAGGGGGTAATTGTAAACGTTGCTTCCATTGGTGGGCGTGTTGCTTTCCCTCTCTATAGCCTTTATCACTCAACCAAATGGGCTGTGGAAGGTTTTTCGGAATCTCTACAACATGAGCTTCTCGCATTCAATATTCGCGTCAAAATTGTTGAGCCAGGACCGATTAAAACGGACTTCTATGAGCGATCAGCAGAACGTACCAGCAATCCCGATTTCCCAGCATATGACGAATTTAGCGATCGCGTGTTGACGAAACTCAATCAAATTGGCACAACTGGAGCATTGCCTGAAGTTGTTGCCAAAACTATCTATAAAGCTAGTACTGATAACTCATGGAAATTACGCTACCCCGCTGATGCAATTGCCAAGCAATTATTATTTATTCGTAAGCTTTTGCCTGACTTTCTTTTCACTAAAATCGTGCGTCAGAGTACAAATGTCTAAGACCCAAAAGAGTAATGGCGGCGCGAAGCGCCGCCATTACTCTTTTGGGTAGCCACATGTATCAGGAAAAATCAAAACCCAAATAGTGTGAGGCAGCGCTTCGCGCCGCCTCACACTATTTGGGTTTTATGTTTTAACAAGAAGCGATAGCTATAAAAAAAGAGAGAAGGCTTTGCCTTCTCTCTTTTTTAACGTTGTTTAGTTTGTGTCGGTTTAACAGGCTTCAGAGGAATATTATTTGCCTCAAGCCAATCTTTGCCTACACGAACCGTAATATCTGATTCAATATCACCCGTTGATTCGATTAAGACTTCGCCAATCCCTAAAGAATCACGTAATTTTTCTGCACTTGCCTTGTCTCCATTTTGAGCAATAATTTGAGTCTTCGCAAGGGGCTTAGACCAGCGATCACTGGCAGGAAATACTTGGGCATATCCTGCCTTAGACAAAACCGTTGTGGCTTTCTTAGAGCCTTCAGGCTGAGACATACTATCTTGGATCGCCACTCTCAGAGTTTGAGGTGTACTGTCCTCAAGACTACTATCGGCTCTCTTCATCACCCCAAAGCTTTGGCTCATGATAGCAGCAAGCCGTCGATTATCTAAAATCCAGTAGCTCAGATTATCAAACTCCCCTGGATTACTAAACCGACCTGGAGCCATATGCATCTGGATGCTTTTACGATCAATCTTTGATGTATAGCCAGCGAGGGCAAGTACTTCTTCGACAGAGAGATTAGTATCAATATTTTCCTTAACAATGGTCAAGATTTCAGGAAGCTTGGTGATCGCTTCAGGCTTAAGTTTTTGATCAATAAAAGCACGGAAAAATGCTTGCTGACGTTGAACGCGCCCAATATCTCCTAGATCATCATGACGATAGCGCATATATTGGATTGCCTTGCTACCGTCGAGTTTCTGCTGTCCTGCATTGAGATTAATGTATAGACGTTGGCTGTCATCTTGGTACTTCATCTTTTTCGGGACATAAACCTCAACACCGCCAAGAGCGTCGATCAGTTTGCCAAATCCATTGACATTAAAACGAATATAGCGATCAATAGGAACATCTCCCAGTACTTGGCTAACTGTTTGAGCGGATAAAGCCGCACCGCCAGCATAGTTAGCAAAATTGATCTTAGTTTTGCCTACTCCTTGAATATCAACTCTGCTATCACGCGGGATCGACAGAACAGACACTTTTTTATTACTAGGATCAAAACGGATTAGTAACATTGCGTCACTCATACCGTTAAGGTTATCTTCGACCTCAGCAAAATATTTACCTTTTGGCTTAGATTGAGCATCAGGTAAATCAGAAGTAAGAATAATTGTCCCCAATACCAAAATGTTGACAGGACGGGTCAGCGTCGGTACACCCGCGATCGCTGAAGTCATCCCATCGGCGTTACGGTTAAATACGGCAGCTTCATCAGCCGATAATTGACGTTGCTGAAAAGGTCTACTACTTAATACAAATGCTAATCCTGCACCTAGCCCCCCTGACAACAGCGCCACAAACAACACTATAAAAAGTGTCCATTTATGTTTGAATGAAGCCGTTTTGGGCTTAGACGACTTATTAGACAAACCAGACTTACCTAAATTGATGGGATTTGTTGCCACAGGTAGGGAATACTCCTCACGACTGAACGTTTGCTTCAGCGATCGCCCACCCATGAGCAAAGATGGGACTCAACACATTGCTTACAAATTACTCAAGAACTTCGCACAGGGTTCTTAAGTCTTTTAGACTAATTTGCATTTTACTTTAGCACTGTATCGTAACTTATCGTTACAAACTGCTAAACATCTTACAAGAGTAGTAGAAATCCTAGTTATGCAAATTGTTTGGATGGATGATACTACATATTCTGAGATTTGGAGAATCATCACAAGCACCAGAATTTTAAATAGGTGATCATCGCAAGCCCCAAAGACTTACTCTGGCGTGAATTCAGAGTAAAAAATGATAAGCTAATGAAAATTGTGGATGTACTTGATAACGATGACAATGAATGTAAAAGATCTCGACCAACTTAATGATGTTATTGAAATTCCGTACAGTCGAGGAAATACAGATTTTTTAGAAGGAAAATCTATTTTCTTACCTAGAGATTTACTATCGGTTATTTATCAATGTGTATCAAAAGGAGGACTTACAGCGTTATTTGACCGTGAGATAATTTGCCGACTAATGATGGCAGATAAGGCAAAATGGCAAAAAGGACGGCTAAAGCTGACACTTGAATTTATTCCAGATGAACCACCTCAAGATGCAACTCCTCAAGATGAATTGAGCAGTATTAGAAATCAAAACATTGAGTGATAAATCATGTCTCAAGAAGAATTTCAGAAACAAGTACTAGAATCGCTTGCCGAGTTAAAAACTGATGTCGAGAGGCTAGACGCAAGCATTGAAAAGTCAGACGATAAATTTGACACCTACAGACAAGCTACACAATCATTAGTTAACTTGGCATTTGGACTAATTGCCAGTGCCACAGTAATCACAGTAGTATCCGCAGTTTTCAAAAGATAGTTGGGCGCGATCGCCTAAACTAGTATCGACATGTTGTTATCGAGATTTTTGAAAGATCTACAAGTTGGTTATGGAAGTTAGATTTCGAGAATGTGATTGGTTCGACTTATGGATCTGGATAAAGTTTAGTGAAATTCCATCTCAGCAAGAAAAACAACTGTTAGACGAAGTATTTAACTCTTGGTTTTTGCTAGGTAAGTTGGGCGGTTTCAATGCTTGTAATATGCAGGTGCTAGAATCTGGCGTGGATGTTAGCTATTTTGACTATGACAACCAAGCCGCCGATGACGAGATGATGTCAGTTATGCATAATATGACTGATCTAGAGTACGAAAACGAGTGGGCGCGGTGTTGGGTTGACTTGGGTACAGCCGATGCGAACGCGATCGATACCTTAGTAAATGCCTTGCGTCAGTTTGATAAAGAATATGTCGCGATCGAAGAAGTAATTATTGGTGGACAAAACTCTGACTGGTTGGTTGAGCCTAAGAGTCTAGATGATGAAGATTATGATCGTTAAAATGTTAGAGATATGCTTTGCATATCTCTAACCAAAAACTTGAGAGGAAAACTAAAATGCGCGTTTTACACACAATGGTTCGAGTTGGCGATCTAGAGCGATCGCTTGATTTTTATAGCAACGTCCTCGGCATGAAGATCTTGCGCCGCAAAGACTATCCTGACGGGCGCTTTACCCTCGCTTTCGTGGGTTACGGCGATGAATCAAGCAATGCTGTCATTGAGTTAACCCATAACTGGGATACCAACGCCTATGATATTGGTACTGGCTATGGTCATATTGCTTTGGGTATGGAAAACATCTATACCGCCTGTGAAGCCATTCGTGAGAAAGGCGGTAAAATCACCCGTGAACCAGGTCCGATGAAGCACGGCACAACGGAAATAGCCTTTGTTGAAGATCCCGATGGTTACAAAATTGAATTAATTCAACTCAAATAAGTTCAATTGGGGCAAAGCGCCAATTGAACTTATTTGAGATTGAGAGATAAATTGTTATAAGCTGTAAAGCTGCACACCAGTAGCCTAGTCATGCGTAGACCCCGATATACAACTTCTTGGCAATCCAAGCGCAAATCTTGGTTGCGAAATATCCTACTTCTGATCCTGATTGGTTTGCCACTGCTATTGATTTTGGCGGAACTAATTGCGCGAGGAGCAGTTTTAGCAACAGGTAGTACCAACCAACTTATCCCCAATAAAACTGTGGCGATCGCCCAGTCCTACGCCTTTAAGTTGCAGGACTCCAATGGTAATAACTACCCTGGATTGCCAGATGCAGGGCAACTACATATAAAACGTAGTCCTCTATTGGGTTATGAATTGCTACCCAGTCAGAGTAGCGATTATTGGCAAATCAACGATCAGGGCTTTCGACAAGATTCATCAGTACCTATTGACAAACCTGCTAACGAAATCCGCGTATTTTTAGTTGGTAGTTCCACCGCTTTTACCAACATGGCGGAAAAGAACCAAAAAGCTTTAGCTTTTAAAATCGAGAAATTGCTAAATGATCGCGTCCGCGCTCAAAATAGCAATCCCGAAAAGTTTAAGCCCAAGGAAATTCCCTACTTTGCTGATCAAATTGAAGCAATGCGAACATTGCCACCACGTATTCGTGATGGCAGCTATCGAGTGATAGCGGCAGCGGCTCCTGGCTATAGCTCTGGCAATGAATTAGCACTGCTATCCCATAAGGTGATGGCCTATAGTCCGAATGCTCTGTTGATCCTTGATGGCTACGAAGATTTGCGATCGCCTAGCAATCAGTCTGCTCGCGAAATCGGGAACGTTGAGCAAATGTTACGCGATCCACTCGCTCAATATCGACAACACCAAACCCAACAATTTAATAATTGGCTAAATTCGCTATATTTAGTCAAAGCATGGCAAAAATGGGTAGTCCCAGCCGATATCACCACATTTAGCTCTGAATATCAAGTTTTTAATGCTGAGCAGCTAAGCAAAGATCCTAAAGAAATTCAAAAAAGGGTCGAACGCTATCTTTACAATACTCAGCAAATGACGAGGCTAGCGAACAGTATTCCTGCTTTGATTATTCTTCAGCCAGAAATCACAGGTAAGCAAAAGTCCTTAACTAAGGAAGAAGAAGACATCCTGAAATCTCTAGGCAAAGATTACAGCGATCGCATCACGAATGCTTACAAAGTTGCCGAACAATCTCTGAGCAATAGTCCTCTCAAGGCTAAATTTGTCAATTTCTATCAGCTATTTCAAAATACAAGCCAACAAGCCTTCATTGATCCGATCCATCTCACTGAAGCTGCCAATGATTTGCTAGCCCAGAAATTATATGACAGCACAGAGCAATTGTTCTTGGTGCAGCCTGCACCAAATGCGCTGAATGGAGATGTTGAGGCAGCACCACCACAACTAACACCACCACCACAACCCGTGACACCTCAGCCCGTGACACCGACTACCCCATCGGTGACTCCTACACCCACCAACTAGAGAGTGACAGCAAAAAAAATATGGCGGCGCAAAGCACCGCCATATTTTTTTTGAGTTTATGTCCAAAACCAAAGAAGCGAGTTGCACCGCAACTCGCTTCTTTGGTTTTGATTTGTCCTACTTCAACTGACTACAGCTATAAGTAGCTAGGCATAATTAATTACAAAGCAAAACCCGTAAAGTTGCGCCCCGCAGGGGCGCAACTTTACGGGTTTTGGTAATTTATTTTGCACAGGTACTTAAAAAAGCAAAAACTGATTTTCATAATGAGAATTGCTAAAGTAAACTATATAAGTCAGTGAGTTTAATAAATATTTATGGTAGAACCAATTTTGTCAGGCATTTGCCTCGGTCTTATTTTCATTACCCTCGGCGGACTATTTTTTGCTGCTTATCAGCAATATCGTCGCGTCTAGTTCTAGCATAAAAACCAAAAAGCAGAAGAGGCTGAAAACGCCTCTTCTGCTTTTTGGTACAAACTTAAGGAGTGAACTTTGACAGAAATCTTGATTTATTCTTCTAATTCTTCAGGCTGTGCTAAGTAGCGGCAAATTTCATTGATTTTCATCCGATAAATATGTGGCCAGCCACCATTTGTCTCAATATCACGCAAAAGATTAAATAGCTCATGCCGACTAGTCGGTAAAGCAGGCTGAAATAAATCGTCACGAATGCGCTTATGGATTGATTCTAAGACTCGCAATATTTGCAAAAGATTAGCTGGATTGCTTTGCTGATTCTGAGCAATTTGTAATAGGCGATCGCTGATCGTCTCAAGCTCAGATAAATCAGCAATTTGCCCCTGTTGTGATTGGTTCTGTGATTGGATTTCTGTTTGTGCCAAGCTAAGTACCCTCGTGCGCGATAATATGATGATTGGAATTTTACAAATTAAGTCTTTAGTTAGCTAACCTCTATGGCTAGTCTAAAGCACGGCCAACTCCTTAACGATCTCAATTTAAAATCCCAAAACTAGATCGTATTTTTTTACAGAGTTATCATAGGCTGCGCTTTGCACAATCTGTCCTAACTCTAAAATACTAACCGTTAAATCCCGTTAAATTAAGAAGAGGTTATTTATGAAATTTCGTAGTTTTACGAAAGCAATTTTTACATTGTGTATCAGTTTATGTATGTTAGTAGCAAGCGGCGTGTTTGCAAGTACTGCGATCGCTGCTGTTGAACCAGGGTTGACCTACGATCAAATTGTAAATACTGGCTTAGCCAATAAATGTTCTGACATTCTAGGTTCCTCTCGTGGCGGTCGCAACTTTATTCCCGTTGGTGCAGGTCAATCTGTGGAAATTACAGAGCTTTGCTTAGAACCAACCTCGTTTTTTGTTAAAGAAGAATCTAACAATAAGCGCAAAAAACCTGAGTTTGTAGCTAGCAAGTTGATGACTCGCTCGACTTCTAGCCTTGACTTCGTAAAGGCAACTGTTACTGGTAATAGCGATGGCAGCTTATCTTTGGTAGAAACCGATGGTCTAGACTATCAACCTATTACCGTCAAAATGCCTGGTGGTGAACTAGTAGCGATCTTATTTACCATTAAAGGTTTTAATGCCAAAACTGCTCCTGGGGTAAATGGCATCACCACATCGGTTGATTTCGTTGGTTCTACTGATGTTCCTACCTATCGTGGTTCTGGCTTTATCGATCCTAAGGGTCGTGGTCTAGCGATCGGTTATGACTCTGCTGAAGCTTTACCCGCAAAGCGTAACTCTTTTGATAACAGAAGCGTCAAGGATGACTCCACCTCCAAAGGTACGATGTCCTTACAAATCGCTAAGTTGAATGCTGACACTGGTGAAATTGCTGGTACTTTCGAGACTGAGCAAACCTCTGACAATGACCTCGGTGGTGTTGAACCCAAGGAAGTAATCATTCGTGGCGTATTCTACGGCAAAGTTAACTCTTAATCTTTAAGTAAAACTTTTAAAAAAGGAGAGTCTTATTAGTTTAAGACCTCCTTTTTTATTTCATAAAATATAGGCTATAACTAGTTTTAAGACCAAATCACCTAACCAAGTATCTAAACTATATGCAAAAAATTATTATCAAAAACTTTGGTGCGATCGAATATGCCGAAATCGAAATAAAGAAAGTTTTAGTTTTAATTGGTGAACAAGCTAGTGGTAAAAGTACTATTGCTAAACTCATTTACTTCTTTAAATCACTCAGAGATGATGTATTTAATCAAATTTATCAAGATCAAGAAAGAGATTACTTTGATGAGAATCTAGATGTTATTTCGGTACTGCAAGAAAAATTTTATAACTGGTTTGGATCAACTAAAAATTTCAAGGATGATTTTGAAATAAAGTTTTATTTTGACTTTGAATTAGATAAGTCATTGGTTTTAAGTCTTAGTCAGGATAAAGAAATACAATGTAAGTTTAGCTCAATTTTTTTTGATAACAAATTTAAAGATCTGATAGGTGAAAGTAAAAAGTTTCTACAATCAACGTTTCTACAATCAACATCTGATACAGATAAATGGATTTCTCACGGTTATAAGCTTTCTTATGCTCGAATAATTTCAGATGAGTTAAATAAAGTATTTAATAACTGTTATCAAGTTGATTCACTATTTGTGATTGCAGGTAGAAGTGCTACCGTAAGTTATTCTGAACTGTTTGAGAGAGAGCTATTTGCAAGTATAAAAAGCAGATTGCAAAGGAATAATGATCTTAAATATCATTTAAAAACACCAGCAGTTGATGAGATTTTAATGTTGGAATTTATTAGCAAAATTTTAAACAATAAAGTATATCTAAAGGATTTGAAAAGCTCTTTTTCGGAATACGATATCAGTAATTATATTCTTGCAAAAAAGAAAGTATTTGAGATCTTAAAAGGTGAATATATTGATGAGAATGGCGAAGAAAAAATCATACTTAATTCTCGAGAATCTATTTATCTTCGGAACGCTTCATCAGGACAGCAAGAAGTAATCAGAATTCTACAGGATATTATTGTTGTTATGTGTAAGCATTCCAAAATATTAAGAATTTTAGAGGAACCAGAAGCACATTTATTTCCAGTTGCTCAAAAGAGTTTAATTGAGTTGTTGGCTTTGATGGTTAATCAAAATGATGATAATCAACTTATCATTACTACCCATAGTCCATATGTTCTAACAGTATTTAACAATTTATTATTTGCTCAACGAGTTGTAGACAAAAATCCATCGTCTGAGGCTGAAGTAGCTGAAATGATACCAAAACAATTTTGGCTAAATCCAAATGAATTTTCTGCTTATTCGTTAGGCAATTCTTCTATCGAAGAAGAACCTGAGTATTGTGAATCTATTTTTAATTCGCAAACAGGTGCTATTAAGCAAAATTATTTAGATGCAGTATCTGAGATGTTAGGTGGTGATTTTAATGCTTTGTATAGCATTTATACTAAAAACTCTAGAAGAAGATGAGCAAGTTTGAGGAGATGAGAGATAAATTATCAAATAACTTTGATAATTTAAACGATGTGTTAGAAGTAGAGTTGAGAGAAAAGTTTTCTATAATTGATTATAAAGGTCAATCGTTTATTGTTTTGAGCATCAATATTGAAGATAATACTTTTACGATTAAAGTAAATGGGAAGGATACAGTAGCATCTGATTTTGATAACACAAAACTATTCAATATCATAGATGCTAAAACTGTTGCTTTTATTCCGATTGATGGCAAAAATGGGCTTTTAGGATTTGGGGAATCTTACTGCGATTTTGTGATATTTGATGACAATTATTTTTGCTTTGTTGAGTTTAAATTGAATGCAACTATCTTAGAAGAAAGAGCAATTCGTAAAAATCGGAAAAAAGCGATCGCTCAACTCAAAAACACGATCGCTTTATTTGATAGCAAATTAAACAGAAATTATAACGATTTGAGAATAGAGGCATACGTTTGTACACCTGAAACTTATCCAAGGGGAGATAGGGGATGGACAGACTTAGCGATCGCTTTTTATGATGAAATTGAAGTTCCCTTGTTTGAACAGAACGAAAAATTTTGTGTATAAAAAATGGGCACTGGTCAGCTAATTCGTGATAAAGCTTTAAACCGTTGATTCGTATGGATTTGAAGAGCAATCACTATAAATGACTAAAACCCTCATTGATTCTGGGTAATAGCTCAACGTAGGAAAATTGACAAAGGGGCAAAAGCTGATAAATTAAAGAAATGAAAGAACTACCCAACCTAAAAGAACTAACAGACGAGGCAAAAGAAGCCTTGATAGTTAAGTTATGGGAAGAACTACAAAAACTACAGAAGCAGTTAGAAAAGAAACCAAAGAAGACTTCAAAGAACTCAAGTTTGCCACCAGCCAAAGGATTTAAAGCGGAAATCAATAATCCAGAAAAACAGAAGGCAAACGAGCAGGAAGTATAGGAAGAGATGGAGGAGGTCGTCAACTGAGTGAAAATCCAGACCAAACGCTCAAAGCAACTGTAAAAAGTTGTGCAGAATGTGGGAAAGAGATCGCTGAATCAATGCAGGTATTACTGGAACGATACGACAAGATCGATATACCACCAATCAAGCCCATCGTTACCAGAATCGAAAGGTATGGATGCAAGTGTGAGCATTGTGGACAGGAACAAATCGCAGCATTACCCGTAGGACTTGAAGTAGGAAGTCCCTTTGGAGAAAGAATAGCTGCCCTAGTGACAACGATGAGATACAGTCACGGTATAAGCTATGGAAGAATGCAGCAAATGCTGAGTGAAGTATTTGGCTTAGAGATATCAGAAGGAGGTATCGCCAATCTCTTAACAAGGGTGAAAGGACAACTAGAGTCGGAGGTGACAGGAATACTCCAAGCCCTAAAAACATCTCGTCTAGTATGCAGTGACGAAACCAGTGCAAGGGTAAACGGTAAAAATCAATGGGAATGGGTATTTCAGAACGAACAAGTATGTTTTCATATCATCCGACCGTCTAGAGGCGCAGATGTCATCGCCGAAGTGATGGCAGAGCATCAACCAGAGGTGTGGGTATCAGATTTGTTTAGCGCCCAAAAGACCAATCCAGCGACAGAATGGCAAGTTTGTCTTGCCCATCAACTCAGAGATTGTCAGTATGGAATTGATGCAGGAGACCAGATTTTCTCTGGCAGGATGAAAAAGCTGCTGCTACGAGCTTTGGTGCTGCGAAGGCGATGGTCGGATTTAGCTGACTCTACTCGTTATCAATATCGATGTCGATTGTATCGAGACCTCGACAATATTTTAGCTCTGTTACCTACTCAAGAAGATGGACTTAGATTACAGAAGCGATATCTAGAATTACGAGAAAACTTATTTCTGTTTTTGGATGACCACACCATCCCGCCAACTAATAACTCTAGCGAACAGGCTTTACGTTGGAGTGTCATTTTTAGAAAAGTTACGAATGGTTTTCGCTCCGATTGGGGGCGTGACTTATTTGCGGCTGTTCGTTCCATTGTCAATACTGGAAAAAGACAAGGCTTTTCTGCTTTTGAGTCCATTCTTATCGCTTTGAATCCTCTCAAATCATTGTTTTCTATAGGTTGAGCAATTACGATTCTGGGTTATAAATTCATATCCCGAATTAGCTGACCAGTGCCTAAAAAATGATGGGCGATACCTTGTATCGCCCATCATTTTTTACTAGTTTTGTAGATGTTTTTTAAAGAAGTCGAGGGTATAGCCAATTTCTAGGACTTGGTTGCTGCGCTTGCTGGAGCCGTGACCTTCATCGGGGAAAATGACTAGTTGTGAAGGGATTTTTTTCTGTTCGAGGATTTTTTGAATTTGGATGGCTTCACCAACGGGTACACGGGGATCGTTTGCGCCTTGGATGATGAGTAAGGGGGCTTTGATGCGATCGCTATAAGTCACAGGTGATAACTCAATCAGAGCATCGCGATCTTTGACAGGATCACCATATTCACTAATTCTCAAAATGCGACGATAGGGAGCAGTATTGTTTAAAAATGTGAGCAGATTACTCATGCCTACACTCGACACACCTGCATCATAACTGCCTGCAAACTTAGACATACCCATCAGAGCGGCATAACCGCCATAGCTACCGCCAACGATGCCGATTTTGGGCGTGATGCCGTTAATTTGCCAATTTTTGCGAATATAGATTGCTGCATCTTCGATATCGGTTATAACCTTGAGGCGATCGCGACCATTGTCAGCATTCAGCCAAGTTTTGCCATAGCCATCACTACCCCGCACATTTGGCTCCACAAATACAAATCCTGCATTCACAAATAACTGGGCATACCGATTAAATCCAGCCGTACTCTGTCCTTCGGGTCCCCCATGAAAATGCACAACTACAGGGCAAGGCTTTTCGAGAGGCTTTTGGGCAGCATTTTCACATTGCGGTGAGCCATAGATAAACATGGGAATTGATACGCCATCCCGCGTTGTGTAGTTTTCTAGCTTAGCCTTGGCAAATTTGCTGGTGTCAATTTCGGGCGTGCTAGGCAATACCCACTGGGTGAGCCTCTGCGTCTGCCAATCGTAAACATAACTGAGGCGTGGAGATTGGGCAGTTTCCACACCAATAGTTGTAAAGCGACCATTGCGAGTGGTGGAGCCTGTATAGATATGATCGGCATTGGCAAATTCAGGTAGTTTTATTTCCTCAAAAGTATTTGCCGCGATCGCTTTAAGGCGTGTGTACCCTCTATCATTAATTGAGTAAAGAATGCGCTGACGCTGATCATCAATATCAAAGTTCGATACATCCGCTTTTAGTTCTGGTGTAATTGGCGTAAATTTTTTGTCTTTGTAACGATAAAGGCGACGAAATTCACCAAATTTTGGTGTTAATACGAGATATTCATCTTTACTAACACCATAGGTAACGCCATATTCTTCCTGCTCATTCTGCCCAAGCATTGGTGTAGTTTGGCGAGTCTTAACATCATATTCATAATATTCGCGGGATAGACTACCCGTTGCTTTGGCAAAGAGAAACTTCTCGCGATCGCCTGTTTCTGGATTGACAAACACATCGGCAATCCACCAAATGCCATCGCCTCCAGAGATTTGCACCTTCTTCTTAGTTTGTAAATCGTAGCGATAGATTACAACCGAGTCGGGCTTAATATCATTGGCACTGAAATAAATTGTGCGCGAATCATTACCGATATATTGCAGTGAAGTCCGCACCCCTGCTAAATGCTGAATTTCCTCTAACTCGCCCCCCTTAGTGGATTGCAAATATAATCCCGGATTTTCCTCACCTTGGCGATCGCGTGACAGGATTAAATATTTTCCATCTGGAGTCATGCCTGAAATAGTGGTAGCATCCTGTCCTCCTGTTACTTGTACAGGAAATTTTTGCGCTCCATCTAGTCGCCATACCTGCACTGTGCCTGTGATTCCCCATGTAAAAAACATCTGTTTACCGTCGGGTGTCACCATTCCTAACCCAGGCGATCGCACATCTAAGATCGACTCAATCGGTCTTGTCACTGTTGGTGGTAATGCAGGGGGAGCATAGCGCTTGAGAATTGCAGGATCAAGGCTATCTTTACCTAACCCTGTATATTGAGCTGCCGCAGGTAAAGTTGTAAGTGTAAGGCTAGCCAGAATAATCGGGAAAAGGAGCGATCGCTTATTCATATATTTGGAATGTATTTGGATTAGTTAAATTGATTAGATGCACAGTGATTTAGCTCGGCAATTTAGATGGGCGATCGCGTGTCCTGTTGATCGCGGAGGGTATGAAAGTCTTTATCAGGAGTCCACTGAATTGCGCCATCACGACCCGTCCAAAACACTCTAATTTTAGCTTCATAGAGTTGATTGACCATCGCTTCCACAACACTTGTTGCTGAAGCGATCGCGATTTTAGGATTGATTGATTGCAAAATAGCTGGCTCAATTTGACCACCAGTCCACCAGAGAATATTTGCCGATAGTTTAGGAAGTAGCTCTTTTTTGGCGGTGATCGCCTGTTGAGATTTGGAATCAGCATTTGGTAGTAGTAACCAAGACAGCTCACCCGTCTTGATTTTAAGCACATCAGGCGATTGGTTGAGTAGTTGAATATCCACTTGATTGTTAATCGTCAGCGTTTCCCCAACCTTAAGGGAAGCTAGGGGAGTTTTTGCATTGGCAAGAGCTTGTTGAAGATTTTGATAAGTTTTGGGGGTAACGCCAAGACTGATATCACGGAACTGGGCAATCGCTACGGAACCAGACATCAAAGTACTCCATCCATCGCTAACATCGGGCTGCGTACCGGTAGATATTGCCCAATCAATGCGATTAACACCTAACTTCTGTAAAAAGGGTTGCAATGTAAAGCTGGCAAATTGTTGATCACCAGTGTTAATTAACACTGTTTGGCTTTGATTTTTAATCAACATAATTGGCACATCATTAAATGCTGGTAATGTCACTTGAAAGGCATTAGCCTGAGCGATCGCATTGGGAACAAATAGGACTACGCAAGCTAAAACAAAAGCGATCGTCCAACGCTGCATTTTGCCAAACCAAGGCACTACCCAAATCGCGATGAATAATGCATAGGCAATTAACATTTGCCAGAGAGCGATCGCTCCAACACTAGTACTTGCATTAGGTAAAGTATTCAGCCATTGAGCTAGATCAATCATCCAATGGAGTAATGGGTAGAGCAACCAAGCGATCGCAGCCCCAATTGGCACAAAAATAATTCCTAAGAATCCGCTAATGAGTCCGCCATAGGTGGATATAGACACTAGCGGTGTTGTCAAAACATTGGCAAGCAGGCTATAGGGAGAGAGCTTACCAAAGATCAATAGTTGTAAAGGTAATGTCCAGATATAAGCGGCGATTGGTACAGATATTAATTCGGCGATCGCAGGTGGCAGCCATTCTAAACGCTCGGAAATTGAACGTGAGGTAGTCAGTAGTCCGAATGTAGCCAGAAAACTAAACTGAAAACCTAAATCCCAAATCCAAAGTGGTTGATAAAGCAATAACAAGACTGCCGTAACAATTAGACCAATTACAGGTCGGCTACGGCGTTGCACCACTAAACCAATCAAACTACCAAAACCCATCACCACGGCTCGCAAAATCGATGGACTCGCACCCGTCAACAGTAAATATCCTGCCAAGCAGAGGCTACCGATCAGAAATTGCAGTTTGAGAGATTTATTGCGCGTTAAGGCGATCGCTGCACCTAGTATCAATGTCACTTGAAATCCCGAAGCCGCTAATACAGCCGCTAAACCTGCTTGAATAAAAGCATCTTTAAGATCACTCGGCAAATCCACAGCTCGATTACCCAACACCAACGAGCTAAGCAATGAACCCTCTGGCACACCTGCACCCATCACATGGGCGCGGACAATCCGACTCACAAACCACCATTCGCCAAAGCTTGGAGCATCACCTTGCTCTACTAGCGATCGCCCACTCATTCCCGCAAATACACCCTGACGCGCTAAATAGGACTTGAAATCAAATGCACCAAAATTATCAGCACGATTAGGCAAGTACAATCTTCCTGAAAGCTCAACGGCTTGTCCTGAGCGTAAACCTGTCACCTCAATCAATGGCACTGTCACATACAATTTTCCAGAAGCCGCTACAAATTTATTAGCCTCATCGGGCTTAACTTCGGGACTATTGGGATTTGCCGCAGGGTTCTGCGTAAGTTCTTTAAGGTCGAGTTTCCCAGAGGTATTAATCTCCTTCACCTCTAACAGAAACTTTGCCCTCTCGCTGCGCGTCAAACTGGGCGCTTCGATTACCTGTCCGCGCACGATCGCATTGGACAACGGCGCATATTTAGAAATATCGTCAGTTTGGGGTTGGGGAGTGCGAATTTTTATATAAAAACAAGCACAACAAGCTAACAAGGTGGCTAATAGATAGACCCAACGCTTGGGGCCCAAACGCCAAATGACAGGAACCACCAACGATAAGGCAAATCCAAGCCCAAAAACCGTATAAAAACCTGTCCAATCTGGTAAAAAGCTGGCATAGGCTCCTGCCACAAAAGATAAAGCTAGCACTAGGACAACTTGAGATTTCATTGGCTCAGATTAAATCGTCGTCATAGGTGTTCCGAATAGCGCGATCGCTAAATTCTGAAGGTGGACGATCGTTACTCCAAGCCCACCAAACTGCTTGACATTCACATTTATAAAACTCTTGCCATTTACGTTGATGGTTTTCAGTATAAACAGGCGATCGGCGGTTAATCCACACAGCTTCAGCTTTACTTGGTGGTTGACCACATTTAGGACAACAAAAGCTATGAGCATGTGTAGCTTTTTCGACCCATTCTGGAGGTATTGGATTGAAAGCATCCATAAAAATAATAGGTAACGCGAATTCGCGATCGATGTTTCTGGAGATTTTGCCGAACTTATGTTGCTTTAAGTTAACGCAAGATTACCAATAAATGTCTTATGTTGCATAATTTTGAGAAAGATATACTTATTTCCCCCATATAGCGTTTATATACGGGTTTGTTTCCCCGCCTTCGGCGGGGAAACAAACTTTTGTACCTCGCCTGCTTGAAAAGCGCTATATAGCAGTCCTATATCATTTGTGGATTTTCTTGTTTGTGGAAGGACATCCCGATGGGGTGTCCTTCCACAAACCATTTAGGATTGCTATAGATATTTATCAAATTAGAATAACTGGTGAATTCACTTAATGGACTTGAAACTGATTAAAGTCTAACATTACAGTTTTTTGAAACTTTATTGAAATAGAAGTAGTTCTCAATCTCTACAATACTTACACACGCTGTATTTATAACTTTCTTATAACTTTTTAGGAGTGACATTAGTAATCAGTTCAAAGTATTATGCATAGGGTTTTAGAGTTAGTTCTTACTAATTTTTTATGTGTATTTGTCTTTAGAGAATTAATGTTGAGAAGAAGCTAACTTTAATTCGCTAGAGCAAGAGAGTAATGCTAATTAGCTTTGACTATACATCGTGAAGTGTAAACCCACTTCATAACATTTGAGATTCCTGACCAAGTATGGTCTTGATATGTTTGTTCTGATTAAGACTGTAATATTTTTAAAAAGCTAATGCGTATTATGAATTGCAACAAGGTTGAGACTAGTCCAGATATAAATCTCAATAGTTCTGACAATGCTGTAGAAATTTATACCAGTTCAGATTTGCCTTGCCCTCAATATAAAAACTATCGCGAGCCTAAAAAGTTTTCTACTCAAGAATTAATTAATGAGTCAAAAGCTTTGATTAACCACGCCGAAAAACTCATGGTTAATTACAAAGCCATGTATCAATCGAAAACTTAATTATCAACCAAGCATCAGTCCAAAAAATCTAAGTAAGCCTCATATACTGATTGAACCTTGGTTTTAAACTATAGCAATTCTAAGTAAATCGTGAAAAGCTAAAGTTCTTAATTTACAGAGGGGATTAAGCTTCTGGTCTTTCTAGCAAATGATTTAGGAACGCCAATAGCAATGTAAATACTTATAACTTTCTGATAACTTTTTGGTAATGACAACAGATGTATATGTGCGTTATCCTACTTATGAAATTAACTCAGTTATCTATATAACTCAGCTAATTTATATAGCTTTATGTGTGTCCATTGTCTGTTAGGGATTGGTGTTGGGGGGAATCCAACGTAAGAATTTTTGGGGCAGAAAGGTAATGCAATTTAATTTTAGTTACGCACAAGGCGTATCCCAGACTCAGATGGCTGCATTTGAGATGGCTGGCAAAATCTGGTCTTCATACTTGACTGACAACGTGACCATCAATATTGCTGTTGATGTCCAGAAAGAATTTGCTGGTAATACCATTGCTGGTGCTATTGCTAGAACTAACGATTACTCGTTTAGTACCTATGCTAATGCCCTTAAAAATGATGCTGATCCTACTATCACCGATATGCAAGTAGTTAGCTCACAGACTGTTAATGGCAATTCATTTAAAGCAAGATACGACGCTATTGACTCTAATCAACTTGTGAGTTTGCAACAGACTAGCTCCAAACTAAGTATCAACAGTGCTAATGCCAAATCAGTGGGGTCAGTAGGAAGAGGAATAGATACTAAAGCCAGTAACGTTCTTGACGGCTACATTGTCATGCGCGACCTAACTGGCACAAATACGAGTTGGGATTATAACTTCACCCGTCAGAACACTACTCCTAAAGGTTCGGTAGATTTTATAGGTGTAGCCATTCATGAAATTGGTCATGTTTTAGGCTTTCAAAGCAGTATCGATCGCCCATGGGTTGGCGCTAGTAATTTAAGTAGTTCGGAATACAAGTCAGCGCTCAAGGAGCGTGCTAACCAAGCCTCGACTCTAGACCTTTTCCGCTACTCCAATAAAAGTAGGGTTGGATTCGAGACAAACATCGACTTAAGCGTTGGTGGTGATCAATACTTTGGACTTGGGACTAATGGTATTTCCTTTGTTGGTCGCTTTGATAGTGGCGTAGATAAAACTAGAGGTGGCAATGGTTTTCAGGCAAGTCATTGGCAAACTGGCGGAATCATGGACGCAGAAATTCAGCGTGGTCAGACCGCCAAAATTACAGGTTTAGATTTGATTGCTTTTGATGCGATCGGTTGGGATATTGCCATAGGTGGTATCAATAAAATCATTAATTATGCTCAGCTAGAAGTAGCGGCTAAGCAGATTGCTAGTCAAAAGACAACGCAAAATATCAACAACGCTATGGCTTTGATGTTCGACAACTCTGACATCTACATGCCTAAAACGATCGCTGATCCATCTCTCGAAGCCCGTACAGGTAGCTGGTGGCAAGAGCTTTATGCTCGTACTGGTGGCTGGTGGCAAGCATACTTTGCCCGCACAGGTGGCTGGTGGCAAGGAATTAAGGGTGCTTTTGGAGAAGAAGCAATTTTCGATTCCCTTGATGGTGATAATATCGAGTTTTTACAGATTTTTGATGGCTACGCTACCGACTGGTCAAATAGCGATGTTACCGATGCTCTAACTGGTAAAGCTGAAGGTGCGATGTTAGTTGGTGAAGAGTCTTCTGCTATGGATTTGGGCATGTCTGATGCTGCTCAATTCATCGATTGGGGATCTGCTAATCCTCTTCTAAATTTTCAGAATACTGGATTCTCAATCTTGGATCAACAGCAAATCAGCCAAGGGCTTGAGTTTGGTGCTGAGCTAACCAAGTCGAATGTTGTTCTTGGTAGCAACAAATCTCAAACATCTTCTATTTCTGATAGTTCTCAATTACTAGGTGACTCATTAACTCCTTGGTGGTTAAGCGATTCATCTTCTTTGTGGACTGTTCGCTAGATTGGTTCTTAACTGAAACTAAAAAAATCCCTCTAATTAAACCGTTTAAACTGTTTAATTAGATAGATATTATAAATTACAACAAAGTAGAAGTTTGTCTAAACGTAAATATTGATATTTCTAAACGTATGATGGATCGCTCTACTAGCAAGGGATTTTTGCATTCACAACATGAAAGTTATCAGCCGCTCATACAATCAGCATCGCATCAAGCATTAATGGATAAATCAAAGTACTTGATTGCTGAGGCTAAAAACCTAATGAGTAACCGCAAGATTACATACTCTCCTCAGGGATTGATTGATGACTCAAAATGTTTGATTGCTCATGCTGAAAAAATACTAAATAATTGCGAAGCAATACATAGATGTCAAGCCTTACTGCTAACAAAAAAATCTTATAATTTTCCAATAAAAATCAATAATCTTTATTTTAAGTTATGCAAGACAAGAGTTTTTCGTGAGCTACTCTTGGCGACAAAAAGTAGATTTAGACAATTAAAATTAGTATAGTTCTGAGCATTCAGGAGCATTTTAGGCTAATTTATTTTAATATTCTGATTTAGCAATTACTAATAACTTTCTTATAACTTTTTAGTATAGACATTAACTATTTGAACAGAATATAGTAACTTCATAGTCAAGTTCTACAATAAGTTTCTCAGTTCTACTGTTCTCTATCTCTATTAGAGAAATAAAGAATGAACCTGATTTTCCAAATATGTGTCGAGCCGGGGGGCGAATCAAAATAATTACTAAATTGATTCTAAATTATGTTCCTTCCAATTAAATCGTAAAATCACTGGGGTTAATCATGAAAATATCTTCTCTACTATCAGCTTCTGCGATCGCAGCATCTACTTTAATAGCTTTCAGCACTGCGGCTTTAGCAATTTCTCAGCCTAAGAATATCACTACGAACATAGAAGTACAGTCTATTCAAATCTCAGAACATCCCCCACTGAAGATCGCTGAAAAAGTTGAACAAGGAGAGGAAGATGACGAAGCATCAGATGACTACTCTAGCAGGGGATGTCCTCCTCCACTTCAATGGTTATGTGGATGGTGGTAAATTGATTCAACCTCATATTGATTTACAGATTTCATAACTCAAAACGAACCGCAAAAGACTTTTTGAAAATATTGCTATGCAATATTTTCAAAAAGTCTTTTGGTTTTGAGTTATGAAATCTGTAATCAAACATTCTGAATTGCAATTAACATAATAAGGTAGGCATTGCCCACCTTGCTAATCCATATTTACAGCAAAAAAGAGTTAGCTAGCACAAACCAAAACCCAAGAATCGAGTGGCGGCGCTTCGCGCCGCCACTCAATTCTTGGGTTTTATGTCCTAAGTAAAACTTACTTTGTTATATACTAAAAATCTCTAGATATTTGCATGAAGCTAGCGATATTCTAAAGTCCATAAGGCTAGTGGAAGCTGATTTTCTAGAATTTTTTGGAGATAGTAACTCTGGTTGTTGATGGCATCTGCCATGAAGCATATGATAACTTTCCTATAACTTTTCAGTATAGACAATCACTCTTTAAATGGAATATATTAATTCTATAGTTAATTACTACAATAAGTTTCTCTAAATCTTCTGGCTTCTATATCTATCAGAAAATAGAGATTGAAATTGAGCTTTTATAGTTATGTGTTTGGGGTGGGGAATCAGAATAATTACTAAGCTGAATCTAAATTAGAATTCTTGAATTCAAATCGTAAAATTATTGGGGTTAATCATGAAAATATCTTCTCTACTATCAGCTTCTGCGATCGCAGCATCTACTTTAATCTCTTTCAGCACTGCGGCTTTAGCAATTTCTCAGCCTAAGAATATCACTACGAACATAGAAGTACAGTCTATTCAAATCTCAGAGCATCCCCCACTAAAGATCGCTGAAACAGTTGAAAAAGGTGAGAAAAAGGGCGAAGAATCTGAGGAATACTCTGGCAGAGGATGTCCTGCTGGATATGAATGGTTGTGTGGATGGTGGTAAATTGATTCAACCTCATATTGATTTACAGATTTCATAACTCAAAACCAAAAGACTTTTTGAAAATATTGCGATGCAATATTTTCAAAAAGTCTTTTGGTTTTGAACTATAAGCCCAGTAATCAAACAACCTGAACTGAAACTAAAATAACGTGAGTTCGATATCGCCATTTGCGGCGTGCGAAGCACGCCGCAAATGGCGAACAATTGTAAGAATCGCTAAGCGATTCTTACAATTGTTCGCTTTCGTCGAACTGACGTTAAAATAGTTTGTATGACAGTGAAAAATAGATGCTATTGTCTTGACGATTATTCCTTATGGAAATCAGGGGCAACCCATAATCTAATTTAGCTGTAAGCCGATCACCCATTTGCCAACGTAGCCCCAATCCTGATCCTAGTATCCAGTTGCTAGTAGAAGCAGAACCATCATTATTCCACACACTTCCTAAATCAATAAAAGGGACAAGTTGCAACAGTCCTTGTAATTCTGGAACACGGGCAATCGGAAATCTTGCTTCTAAGGAAATATTCATTCCACTATCACCAACTAGAACATCTTGGCGATAACCTCGACCATTTTGAGAGCCTCCTAGACTAAATTTTTCTGCGGCTGGCAAAGGGCGATCGGCAAACTGGAGTCCGCCACTCACAATTAGCAAGGTGTCTTCGGCTAAAGCTCGAATGTATTGCAATTGTCCACGCCAAGCGACAAAACTGCTATCTGGTGATTTGAGATTAACCGTAGAATTTAGAAAACCACCTA
Organism: Pseudanabaena minima str. Chao 2107; assembly: GCF_051131155.1. Taxonomy (NCBI): domain Bacteria; kingdom Bacillati; phylum Cyanobacteriota; class Cyanophyceae; order Pseudanabaenales; family Pseudanabaenaceae; genus Pseudanabaena; species Pseudanabaena minima. The sequence goes on along the minus strand of NZ_CP159508.1, from coordinate 4,949,652 downwards.
GCCCAAGACTAATCTGCGATCGCAAGGCAATCACATCCTCACTACTACGCTGTGTATAGTCTTGAAAAAAACGTAAAGCTGAGAGCTTAGTTTTACCGAAATCATCTGAACCTGCTGAAATAGGAATTGGCAACTTGAGAAGGGTTGTAAAGCTGTCACTATGAGATGCGGTCAAACCGAGCGCAAATTCTTGGGCAGGAGTTTGGATGAGTGGTTGGCGAAAAGTTAATTCGTAATTTGTAGAGTTGGAATAAATATCGAGAATTTTGAATTCGGATTCGACCACATTGCTGTTGGTATTGCTAAAAAGAAAGCTCAAGGTTCCGTTATAGGCATTAAGTGGCAATGTGTAGCTGAGGTTATACTGATTTCGCCCATCGGTATTGCCATAGGTAGCGATAATGCGATCGCCTAAGCCCAGTAAATTGCGATCACTTATTTCAAGCTGTCGTGATAACTGCCCAACACTAGGAGACGCATAATTATCAAGGATTGCCCTGACATTAAAGGAATTTGCCTCATCAACCTTAACTGCTAAGATACTGGTTCCTAGTTGTGAGCCAGCTTTAAGTTCTGAAGAAACAAACGAGAATAAAGGATCGAGCTGCAATAATTGCAAAGCACTAAGCAAGCGATCGCGGTTTAAAGGAGCGCCCGTCGCGATCTCTAGGCGCGAGCGAATATAGCTAGGATTAACACGATTTGTCCCTGTAATCTGAATTTCTTCGAGCTTACCTTCAACGACCTGAATTGTAACAGTGCCACTATTTGTCTCTTGGGGAGGGATAAAAGCTCCTGATGTGATATATCCGTTGCGAATATATAAATCAGCGATCGCCGCCCTTGCTTGCAATAATTCACTGAAACTGATAGGACGATTAGTAAAAGGTTTGACAGCCGCTGCTAACTCATCTGCCGAGAACACAGTACTACCAATTACTTGAAACTCCTGCACAACAAAAGTATTGGTTGAGTCAGGTATTTCTCGATTTGGTTCTACTTGAGGACTCTTTGGTGTTATTAGTTGGTCAACAGGAGGTAGTCGTCGTGGAGATTCTTCTGGCCGGACAGGCGCTGATGGAACTAGATTTGGCGGTATAGTAGATTGAGCTAAAATAGAATGATCTTCCAACAAACAACCAAGTATAGCGATCAGACCGCAAAAAAACATGTGTCTCCACAGTAATTTCATCTAGATATATCTCCTCACATATAAGTTTTGCCAGTGATTACAAAACTAATTTTTTAGCAACATCGCGATCTTAATCGGGAAATAGAAATATTTTTGCAAATCAAACTAGATCTGCCATGCAACATATAGCAATAATATTAAAAGCTAATGGCTTATTTCGTTGCAGTAAATTAAATTTAAGCTGATATGGAAGTGCCAGAATAATAAATAGCTTGTGTTATGCAATAAAGGTTTTATTAATATGGAAATTTTGCGAAAAAAGATTCTTAGGAATATAACAAGCTTGGGCTTTGCCTTGGTAAATTTTTCTGTAATATGCATCCCTGAACTTGCATTTGCACAAATTACACCTGATACTACGTTGCCAACTAATTCTATTGTTGGTGGAGGTCCAGTTTTCACAATTACGGGAGGCACAACAGCAAATACCAATTTATTTCATAGTTTTAGCCAGTTTTCCTTAAGTAATGGCGAGACAGCCGACTTTGCTAATCCTCTCGCGATCCAAAACATTTTAGTTAGGGTAACTGGAGGTAACATCTCTAGTATTAATGGAATAATTCGCACTACTGCTGGCAGTAATGCCAACTTGTTTTTGATTAATCCTAATGGAATTGTTTTTGGGCAAAATGCGAGATTGCAAATAGGCGGCTCATTTTTAGCGACTACAGCTAATAGCGTTAGATTTCTAGATGGGAGTGAATTTAGAGCTAATGCAAGTACGCAAACGACATCACCTCTATTGTTAGTAAGTACTCCCGTTGGCTTACAGTTTAACGGCACAACTAATGGTGCGATCGCTGCACAGGGACTCGGTTTTGGATTGGATTATAGCCCTCCTGATTTTCTAGAGATCTTTCGACCTCCCACACCATCTCTGGGCGTGCAGAGTGGGCGCACTCTGGCTTTTGTTGGTGGTGATATAAATCTTCAAGGCGCAAAATTGACCGCAGATAGCGGACGCATCGAACTGGGTAGCGTCGCTGGTAATGGGTTTGTGGCGATCGCACAAACTGCTAATGGGTGGCTATTAAATTACGATAATGCTCCTAATCTTGGCAACATTCGACTAGAGCAAGCCGCTTTAGTGGATGTAAGCGGGATCAACGGTGGAGGCAGCATTCAAGTGCAGGGCAGACAAGTAACCCTCAATAATGGTTCAGTCCTACTATCTTCTTCCTTGGGAAATGGGAATGGAAGTGAGATATTTGTCCGCGCTACCGAACTTCTCTCCGTCAGAGGAGAGTCTCCCGCTCCTTTTGCCAGTGGTATATTTACAGACACATCATCAGCTTCTACAGGAAAAGGCAGCAATATTACGATCACCACAAAAAAATTAGAAGTGAGAGATGGAGCACAAATTAGTGCTGGGGTATTGGGTTCTGGAAATGCTGGCGAGATTAATGTTAAAGCTAGTGAAATAATTTTATCGGGGAGATCTGCTATTCTTCCAGATTTCTATCCAAGTGGAATATTTTCACAGGTTCTAAACACACCAGTGACAGGTAATAGCGGAAAAGTAACTGTTACTACTGATAACCTGCAAATCTTGAATGGTGCGAGTCTCACAACTAGTACTTTTGGAAGGGGTAATGCAGGTAATCTAGAGGTTATCGCAAAAAACATCAGCCTATTCGGGACCAATGATTTCCCGACAGGTATCTCATCCGCAGCAGAAGCAGGCTCAACAGGAAATGGAGGCATACTGACAATTACATCAGACAATCTATCTATTAACAACGGAGCACAGATTTCTGTTGGGACTGCTGGTAGTGGCAACGCAGGAAACTTAGTGGTGAATGCGAAGTTAATCGATATCTCTGGACAGGTTGAGCGTGGACGTAGCGGTTTATTTGCCAATGCCATTTTTGGTACGGGAAATGGAGGCGATATTTTCGTTAACAGCGATCAATTGACTGTACGTGATGGTGGTCTTATCAGTGCAAGCAACTTTCGCAGTAACAGTACCACCTTCCCTGGAAGTGGTTCAGTGGGTAACATTACCATTACTTCGCCATCAATCTTACTTAATAGGGGACGAATCAATATTGATTCGTTGAGTGGCTCTCGTGGCAACATTAACATAAACTCCACACTGACACTTTTGCGGAATGCTAGCAGCATCTCCACCAATGCCTTAGGTAATGCGACAGGTGGAAACATTCGGATTAACACCGACTTTTTGGTGGCAGTTCCCTTAGAAAATAGCGATATCACTGCTAACTCGTTGAATAGCTTCGGTGGACAAGTGATTATCACCGCTAAAGGTGTGATCGGGTTTCAATTGTTGAATCGCTTGACTCCTTTCAGTGACATTACCGCAACCTCGTCTTTAGGTACACAATTTAATGGGCTTGTGGAAATTCGCTCTCCCGAAAACGATCTCAGCCGAGGTTTAGTCAAACTTCCTGATAACTTAACTGATGCTAATAAACAAATTGTGGCAGCTTGCGATCGCTTTCGAGGCAATGAGCTAATCTCTACTGGACGTGGCGGCGCTCCAACCGATGCTACTCAAACAATCTCCAGTCAAGCGATTTGGCGAGATTTACGATTGTCCGAGATCCCCTCAGCACAATCAACTCCCACGTCTCAAACCCCGTCCAATCAAGTTGCCACTCAGTCCACTCAACCAGTTGCCGCGCAACCCATCCCCCAAATCGAAGCCCAAGGATGGGAAAAAGATGCAAATGGGAACTTGAAACTTTTAGCCTATGCGGACTCACCATCAGAGCCAGTGTGGCGATCGCCTGTCATTTGTCAAGCTAATAATGTGAGAAACTAAATGAGGATTTTTCAGCAGAATTATCTTGGAAAAGCGATCGCAGCCTTCGCATTTGCAAATGTTTTTGCTGTAAGTATCCCTGAACTTGCATTTGCACAAATTACTCCAGATACCACGCTGCCAAATAATTCTACTGTTGTTGATACAAACCCTCTGTTCACAATCACGGGTGGTACAACCGCAGGTACTAACTTATTTCATAGTTTTAGCCAATTTTCGCTTTCCACATTAACTGAAGCATATTTTGATAATCCTTTCTTAATTCAAAATATTTTAGTTCGGGTAACTGGAGGTAATATCTCTAGTATTGATGGGACAATTAGCGCCAATGGTAATGCAAACTTGTTTTTGATTAATCCCAATGGGATTATTTTTGGACAAAATGCGAGTTTGAACATTGGAGGATCGTTTTTAGCGACTACGGCGAATAGCGTTCGTTTTCCAGATGGGAGCGAATTTAAAGCCGAGGCAAACACCCAAACAACTTCACCACTTTTATTAGTCAGCACCCCAATTGGCTTGCAGTTTAATGGGCTAACTAATGGCGCGATCGCAGCACAAGGTAGCCCATTAAGCGTACTGACTGGTAAGACTTTGGCGCTGGTTGGAGGGGATGTAACACTGCAAGGAGCAAACTTATTCGCCGAAAGTGGACGCATCGAACTCGGTAGTGTTGCTGGTAATGGATTTGTAGCGATCGCACCAACGATTAATGGCTTGAGTTTAAATTATGATAATGCGCCTAGTCTTAGCAATATCCGACTAGATCAAGAATCCGTAGCGAATACAAGTGGGCTTAACGGTGGGGGCAGCATTCAGGTACAGGGCAGACAAGTAAATCTTGACGGCGGAACGGCTCTGGAATCTTTTACTTCGGGCAATGGCAATGGCGGTGATGTATTTGTCCGCGCTACAGAACTCTTCGCAATAAACAGAGACTCTAGTAATACGCTAACAAGCGGGATATATACGGATTCAAATTCTTCAGGAAAGGGTGGAAATATTATTATTACTACCGACAAGCTACTAATTAATGAAAATGTAGTGCTGTCATCTGCGTCCACTAGTAGTGGCAATGCAGGTAACATCGACATCACCGCGAAAAACATCGACTTGATTGTTAATAAGCAAAATATTAACAATCCAACCTTTCCTATATTTATTGGCGTACTTGCATATGATACGGGAAATGGAGGTAACTTGAAAATTACCACAGATAATCTGCGAATGACTGGCGGTTCGGTTTTGGAGGCTAGTACGGTTGGGCTTGGCAATGCAGGTACGATTGATATCACTGCAAAAAGCATCTTTCTCGATGGGAGTAATTCGCGCTTTCCGTCAGCCATTTTCAGCGAATCATTGGGAACTGGTAATGGAGGAAATGTAAGAATTACAGCAGATAGTATTTTACTGAAGAATGGAGGACAGATTTTAGTTGATACTCGAGACAATGGTAATGCGGGAAACTTATCGATCAATGCCAAACTAATCGATATCTCTGGACAGAATGACAATAATCGGAGTGGTTTATTTGCCAATGCCACTTTTGGTGCAGGAAATGGAGGTAATATTCAAGTTAATAGCGATCACTTGATCGTGCGCGATGGGGGGATTATCAGTGCAAGCAACTTTAATACTTCACTTACAGTCCCAGCCCCCAGCAATGTTGGCAGTGGCTCAGTGGGTAACATCACGATTAACTCGCCATCAATTCTACTTGATCAGGGAAGCATAAACGTTGATTCGTTGAGTGGCAGTCGAGGCAATATCAACCTGAATTCAAACCTAATCCTTTTACGCAATGGTAGTACGATTTCCGCTAATGCCTTTGGAACTGCGACAGGTGGTAATATTACGATTAATACAGCCCTTCTGGTGGCAATTCCCACAGAAAATAGTGATATTACTGCGACTTCGATCAATAGTTTTGGAGGTCGGGTAGTTATAGCAGATCGAGGCGTGGTGATCGGTTTTCAGTTTGTCGATCGCTTGACTCCACTCAGTGATATCACCGCATCTTCATCTTTAGGTCCACAATTTAATGGGCTTGTCTCAGGTCGCACCGCCAATAAATTAATCGGTGACAATGAACTAACCGATGGTAATAAACAGCAAATCGTGGCGGCTTGCGATCGCTTTCGAGGAAATGAATTCATCGTCACTGGGCGTGGAGGTGTTCCATCTGATCCTACCAATCCCATCTCTAGTCAGGCGATTTGGCGTGATTTAAGATTATCAGAGATTCCGTCAAATCAGGCAAATATCACAGACCAAAGCGAGACCAACAGCGTCATAAGTCAGTCCTTTCCACCACCCGAAATCCAACCCTTACCTCAAATAGAAGCCCAAAGATGGGAAAAAGATCATAATGGAAACCTAAAATTGTTAGCCTATGCAGAATCCCCATCAGTTCCAGTTTGGAGACTTCCAGTCGTTTGCTCAGCTAATTCAACTAAATAGATATAAATAGATAATAGATAGGGATAAAAATATGAAAAAACTAGCGATCGCTACAATGCAAAAATTCTGGCAAATAATTGGTAGAAAAAAGCTCTCCTTTTTATTGATGTTGGCGATCGCTACCTACTGCTCAATCACAATCATCCAACCTGCGATCGCCACTCGTAACCAAACTGTGGATAATCCCAACCTATCAACGCAATTATCCCAGTCCAATCAACCTTCATTGCTAGAGCAAGGAAGCCGCCTCTATGCACAAGGCAACCTTACCGAAGCCGTAGCCACATGGCAAAAAGCTCTATTCACCTATCGTCTTCGCCAAAACACCTTAACTGAAAAATTACGCGCTCAATTAAATGAGGCGCTGTGCCTAAATTATCTCTCAATGGCTTATCAAGAACTTGGCGAGTGGGAACAAGCTCAAGAAACAATAGCCCAGAGTGCAAATTTACTGGATAGACAACTATTAGCGAGTAAAGAAGGACTAGCGATCGCCGCAAGAATCAGCAATACACAGGGTAGCCTCCAACTTGCAATGGGCAATCCTCAAGCTGCTCTAGACAATTGGAAAATAGCGGCGGAGCGATACACCCAACTTGATGACGAAATTGGGCTATTAGGTAGTCAAACCAATCAAGCACAGGCACTGCAAGCTTTAGGGCTATTTCGTCTAGCCAGCGAACAATTAGAAGCGATCGAATTACGTCTCCAAAAGCAACCAGACTCACTCCTTAAATCTGTAGCCCTACATAGCCTCGGCACGACCCTACAGAACCTTGGAGATCTTGCCAAGTCTCAAAAAATCCTCGAACAAAGCTTAGCGATCTCTCAAAAACTAAACAATCCTGCCGAGAGCAGTGCCACATTAATCAGCATTGGCAATAACTTCAGGTTTATCAAAGATATTGATGGCGCTTTACAAAAATATGAACAAGCTGCAAAAACTTCTCCTGTAAGCATTCTGCGCTTAGAAGCACAGGCTTTAAATTTAAGTTTGCTCGTTGAAAGCGATCGCCTCCAACAAGTTCAACCACTATGGCAACAGATCGAACCAGAGCTGACGAAATTGCAGCCTAGCCGTCGCAGTGTTTATTTGAGCGTCAATTTGAGCGAAAGCTTGATGAAGATTAAAGATCCAAATGCTCGTCCAATTACCACATCAAGGATTGCCGAGTTATTAACGGTAGCATTGCGGCAAGCCCAATCTATTCAAGACCGCAGAGCCGAGTCCTTTGCTATTGGCGCTTTAGGTGGACTTTACGAACAAAATCAACAACTCACGGAAGCCTATCAGCTTTCCCAACGGGCGCTCGTTCTTGCTCAATCAATAAGTGCCGATGACTTACTCTATCGCTGGAAATGGCTCTCAGGTCGCATCTTAAACAAACAGGGCAAATCTGACCTTGCAATTGATGCTTATAGTCAGGCGATCAAGAATATCCAAAATCTGCGTCGAGAGCTAGTTGCGACATCTCCAGAAGTTCAGTTTGCCTTTCGCGATCGCATCGAGCCAATTTACCGTGAACTCGTCTCTCTATTACTAAAAAGCGATAAACCATCTCAAGAAAACCTGATCCAAGCGCGGCTTACCCTTGAGTCTCTGCAAGTCGTAGAACTAGAAAATTTCTTTCGAGCAGCTTGTCTCAATATTCAACCACAGCAAATTGATGCTGTGGACTCCAATTCCGCAGTGATCTATTCAGCAATCTTAAGCGATCGCCTAGCATTGATCCTCTCATTACCCAAAGAGCCTCTACAATATTTTTCCTCGAATATATCGCAGGCAGAATTAGAAGAAAGTGCCGATCAATTTCTTCAAGCCCTGAACCCAGCATTTTCTGAACGTATTCGCTTAAAAGTCTCACAAAAACTATACGACTTGATCATCCGTCCTTCAGAAACAGCCCTCGCCGAAAAGCAAATCAAAAATTTAGTATTTGTTCTGGATGGCTCATTGCGAAATCTGCCCATGGCAGCCCTACATGATGGCAAACAATATGCGATCGAAAAATACAGTATGGCTTTAACCCCAGGACTACAAATATTAGGAGCAAAGCCGCTAGATCGAGGACAACTGAAAGTTTGGCTAGGCGGACTATCAGAAGCTAGGCAAGGTTTTACTGAGTTAAGAGGGGTAAAGTTTGAAGCTAACCAAATCTCCAAGCAAATTCCCACTGACTTAGAACTAAATAGTGACTTTACTAAAACAAACTTACAGAAAGGGCTATCAGAATCTGGGACAGCTATAGTCCACCTAGCGACACATGGACAGTTTAGCTCCGATCCTGAGTCAACATTTATTCTGGCTTGGGATGATCGCGTCACTGTCCCAGATTTCTATAAGTTTTTGCGCGATCGCACCGACAATCGCAAACAACCTCTAGAGTTACTTGTCCTCAGTGCTTGTAAAACTGCCGAAGGCGATGTGAAAGCGATCTTGGGACTTGCTGGTATTGCTTTGCGATCGGGAGCGCGTAGCACGATTGGCAGTCTATGGGCAGTGAATGATGACTCAACTAGTCAGCTGATGTCAAACTTTTATGACATCCTTATCAAGCAACCCACTATCTCTAAAGCTGAAGCATTACAACAATCACAACTTTCAGTACTTAAAGATTCACAATACCGACATCCCTACTATTGGGCTGCTTTTGTATTAGTAGGTAGCTGGCTTTAAACTCCATCACTTTGCAGCAATTCTCATTATAAAAATCGATTTTTTGAAAGCCCGCCAGTGGCGGGCTTTCAAAAAATCGATTTTGGTGTTTCCAGCGCCGAAGGCGCTGGAAACACCAAAATCGGTTTCATAATGAGAATTGCTGATCACTTTGACTATCAAACAATTAATTAAAGCTTTTAAGCTAAACTATTTAGCTGCTTTTGTTTTATCCCAATTTCCAAAATTGTGATGACACTTTTGGAAATTAAAAACCAAACCTAGTAGGGGGTTTTAAAAACACAAAATAGCTACGCTATTTGATATTTTGGTGTTATTAAATATTTTGACTTCTATGTGGGTGTTTACCCGATAAAAGCAGCAATCCCAAAAAAACATATAATTATGATGGTAATTGACTCAAAAGGCTTATAGCTTTAGAAGTTATGGGTATATATATATCTTTTGTATAACTTTTGGACATAGCAAAATCATAATTACTAGATTATGATAATTCTTAGTTATTGTATCCAATACTACTTTTAGTAGCGCTAAAAAAGCGAGTAAAAAAATCAATATTTTGTTGATTTTTACCTTTTGCTACTGAGTATTGGCTATAAGTATTTTCTCCCAGTTGAGGATATAAAGATGTACTCAAACCTGTCTATGATATCGAAGATTTGCCTTTCAACATTAACAACTATGTTACTGCCATTGGCATTTACGCCTCAGATTATGATGGCGCAAACAATTAATTTCAAGCCACCTAGCGGTGGAGCGCCTAAAACTACAACTGGCGCAGCAACTCGCGACCAAAGCTGTTTAATCGATGCTTCCCAACCCAATAAGAAAACATTACCAATATTGCCACAGTCAAACTATGGTTTAACCATCTCTAGCCGCCCTGAATTTCTGATATTTAAGACCAAAAGCACAGCTAAGCAGATATTTTTGAGTCTTGAAAGTGAAGACAGCGAACAGGTTTACCAAACTTTTTTACCTTTGTCATCAGATGTTGGATTTATTACAATTAATTACCCCAGTCAAGCTCCAGACCTTGTTGTAAACAAGAAATACAAATGGACAATGACCTTCATCTGCGGGAAAGCCCTCCGCCCAGATAGCCCTGCTATTACAGGCTGGATTCAACGCACAGCCAAATCGCAGACACTCACCAGTAAGTTGCAAGCAGCGTCACCAATTGATCGCGTGATCATATATGGTGAAAATGGCATTTGGTATGACATGATCAATGAACTCAATCGATTACAACAGCAAACCCCTAAAAATCCAACAATTTCTAAAGCTTGGGAAAAGCTGCTAAAAGATCATGTCGTTCAATCATTTGAATCCGTTACGCTTGTTAAATAAAGCCATAATTAGAACCGTAAATAAACTTCAATCAAGTATATTTACGATTCCAATTTTAATCGTGATTCTAGTTTTCTCACTACAAATAATTGGATTGTTTCAGTTATTAGAGTTGAAATTCTTAGACAAACTCTTCCAACTAAGAACATCCGAAGGTTTAGAACCTCGCATTGTCATGGTCACTTTTGATGATCGCGATATTGCAAAAGTTGGCAAATGGCCATTTCCAGATGATGTAGTAGCTAAGTTAATTGCGAAAGTCAAAGCAGGCAATCCAAGAGTAATCGGGTTAGATGTATATCGTAATCTCCCAGTAGAACCGGGGTTTGAAGAATTAAAACAGATTTTTCAATCTACCCCCAATCTAATTGTTGCAGAAAAATTTGTTAGTCCAAGTGTTCTACCACCACCTTATATTGATTATAAAAAACAAGTTGGCTTTGTAGACACTGTGGTCGATCAAGATGGCACAGTAAGGCGAGGATTACTATCTATTGAAAAGCCTAATGGAGAGATAATTTATAGCTTCTCAACCAAAATCTCCTTAAACTATTTGGTGTTAGAAAATATAAGACCTCAGATATCTTCAGATAAAGACAACACAGTTATTTTAGGTAAATCTAGATTTGCACCACTAGATTCTTACCAAACAGGTTATGGGGCTGCCGATAATGGTGGCTACCAAATTTTACTCAATTATCGCTGCCAGACAGAATGTTTTCAGGAAGTTTCCATGACAAACGTTCTAGATGGTAAATACCCACAGAATCTGTTTGAAAATCGGATTGTGTTAATTGGTTCTACAGCAGAAAGTCTCCGTGATTTCTTCTTTTCGCCATATGGCCAAATTCCAGGTGTACATATTCATGCAAATCTGATTTCACAAATTATTAATGGGGCCATAAATAACCGTCCATTTTTACAGACTTATCCCAAGTGGATTGAAGGGATATGGGTTATTGTATGGGCTGCAATTGGGGTAAGTGGAATTTCAGGATTTTTGAGAGGAAATAATCTTGGAAAATCGCAATTTATTACAGGCATCCTAACTTTCCTTTTAATCGCAACATTGGGATTAGTCTTAATTAGTTACATCTCTTTTTTGTTTAGCTTTTGGCTACCAATATTTCCTACTCTCTTCTCATTTTTGTTAAGTAGTTTGATTTCCATTATTCAACTTGGAGAAAAGTTTCGCTACGCCTCAAATATTGATGAACTAACACAGATTGCTAATCGACGTTATTTTGATCGTTTTCTGATGAAGAACTTTCAAACTAAACAAGATCTTTCTGTAATCATCTGTGATGTTGATCACTTTAAACTTTATAACGACAGCTATGGGCATCAATCTGGAGATACATGTCTACAACAAGTAGCACAAGCTATTAACAAATCTGTCCGTAGTGGGGAACTTGCTGGTCGCTATGGAGGTGAAGAATTTGCAGTGATTCTTCCTCATACTGACTATGAATCCGCATTAACTGTAGCCGAGAGGATCGTTACGAATGTGCGTAATCTGAATATTCCTCATAAAAGTTCAAAAACCAGTAATTTTGTGTCATTAAGCTGTGGAGTCGCAACCATGACGGCTGAGGATAGTTCTAGCTTAGATTTATTGATTAAAGCCGATCGCGCTCTGTATCAAGCAAAAGAACAAGGACGAAATCGTGTAGTAGGCTATAGCAATCAGCAATAAATTACGTGCTCATATTCAAAACGTGAATATCCGCGCTAAGATGTAAAGGTTTGTTACAATTTCTTAAAAAATCTTACCGTTGTTAGTGAGCCGTGCCAGCCTTATCCTCTGAACCCAATTATCGCTGGAGTCGTGACAACTACTCTGAACGCGCCCGCACCATCGACATTTGGCGAACAGTACTGACATTTTCTTGGATGATTTGGATCGATGGGAAGAAATGGAGCTATGTCGGTGGCAAAACTGAAGCCAAAGTCAAAAAACGTACTCGCAAACGAGCAATTTGGTTGCGCGAGTCAATGCTACAACTGGGACCAACATTTATCAAAGTTGGTCAATTACTTTCTACCCGTGCTGATATTTTGCCCACTGAGTCAGTGGAGGAGTTGTCAAAATTACAGGATAAAGTTCCAGCCTTCACGGCAACTAAAGCGCAACAGATCATTGAGTCAGATTTGGGTAAACCGATCGCTGAAATGTTTGGTTACTTTGATCCCATTCCCCTTGCAGCAGCAAGTCTTGGACAAGTGCATAAAGCTCAATTGCATACAGGCGAAGAAATCGTTGTCAAAGTCCAACGTCCAGGATTATTAAAATTATTTGCGATCGATTTAGGGATTCTCAAGCGCATTGCTCAATACTTTCAAAATCATCCTAAACATGGACGGGGACGCGACTGGGTTGGCATTTATGAAGAATGCAGCAAGATTCTTTATGAAGAAGCAGATTATTTAAACGAAGGCAAGAATGCGGATACCTTTCGTCGTAATTTTCGGAGCGATCGCCGCATCATTGTTCCGCGTGTATATTGGCGCTATGCCTCACGTCGGGTGTTAACTCTCGAATATATGCCGGGGATCAAAGTTAGTAATTATGAAGCTTTAGAAGCGGCTGGAATAGATCGCAAAGCGATCGCCAGAGTTGGAGCCGAGGCGTATTTAGAACAATTACTCAATCATGGATTTTTTCACGCTGATCCCCACCCTGGAAATCTCGCAGTAACGGGTAAAGGCGAATTGATTTTCTATGATTTTGGAATGATGGGACAGATCCAATCAATCACCCGCGATAAGTTATTAAGAACGTTCTTTGGGATCGCCCAAAAAGATGCGGAGGCAGTGATTAACTCATTAATCGAACTAGGTGCGTTAGAAGTTACTGGTGATACAGGGCCAATTAGGCGATCTGTCCAATATATGCTCGATAACTTCATGGGACAGCCGATGGAAAAACAATCGGTTGCCGCAATCAGTGATGATTTGTACGATATCGCCTATGACCAACCCTTTCGGTTCCCTGCTACATTTACCTTTGTCCTGAGAGCAATTTCTACGCTTGAAGGGCTGGGCAAAGGACTCGATCCTAACTTTAACTTTATGGAAGTCGCCAAACCCTACGCAACAAATCTTATGGAAAATGGTAGTGCTAGAGAATCAGGAAATTTATCCACAGCTTTTCTAGGTGAACTAGGGAGACAAGCTGCACAGGTCAGTAATACGGCGATCGCCTTACCCCGTCGTATTGATGACACCCTCGCTAAACTCGATCGCGGTGATATTCGGGTCAGGGTCAAATCTCAAGAAACCGATCGCCTATTACGACGCTTAAGCAATGTCGGGATTGGCGCTATTTATGCCTTATTGGGATCAACTTGTTTATTGTGTGCCACTCTTCTGTTTATTAATAGCTTGCAGATTCCAGCCATGATTGCGGCGATAGTCGCAGTTTGTTTTGTATCAGTTTTATTGCGATTGCTATCAAAAATTGATCGTCCTGAACGATAGTCCTAATTTTTTTACCATGCTTAAATTGTAGAAAAACAAAAGGTCAGGATTGCTGTAGTTTTTGCCTGTGAGCGTTAAACTAAAGATTGCTATAGCAGAACTGGTCAATTTAATACGTCGAGCCGAACCACCTAACATGAAGCGTCTATTTGCGGGAGCAACCGATACTGGCTGCGTCAGATCAGCCAACCAAGATTCTTACTATATCGACCCTGAGGGACGATTTTTTGTAGTTGCTGATGGGATGGGAGGACATGCAGGTGGCGAGGTGGCAAGTCAGATTGCCGTCGATTCCATTCGTTCATGTTTAGAAGCTCTGTGGGATGTCGAGGTGACTCCTCAGAAGCTAATGCAAGATGCGATTGACAAAGCTAACCAAGCAATCATTAATGATCAAGCCGCTAATCCTGTGCGATCGGATATGGGAACGACTATTGTGGTGTTGCTGTTTCGAGATGAACAGCCTTGGTTCTGCCATATTGGTGATTCACGGTTGTATCGATTACGTGGCAGCAAACTAGAACAGATCAGCGATGATCACACATGGATTGCTAGAGCTATTCAAACTGGGGTCGTCAACCCTGATGAAGCTAAAAGCCATCCTTGGCGACATATGTTGTTGCAATGCTTAGGACGGGAAGATGTTAAATCAATTACGGCGCGTGAAATCGAATGGCAACCAGGCGATCGCTTCTTGATCTGTAGTGATGGTTTGACTGAAGAATTAAGCGATGATCGAATCACCCATCATCTCAAGGGCATTCGCAATTGTCAGCAAGCAGCACAAGCTCTCATCGAGTCAGCCAAGTTGCGCGGCGGTCGCGATAACATCACAGTAGTGATTGTTTCTAACGAATTAAATCAAAACAATTAGATTATTACAGTTTGCAAATGAGCGCAGACTCATTTGGAAAGACCAATTTTATAGCTGTCGCCAAGTTTACTAGAACATAAAACCCAAGAATTGATTGGCGGCGCAGAGTGGTGTCAATCAATTCTTGGGTTTTGATTTGCGCCAAGACAGATAGCTATAGCTATAGTAAGGTTATTGCAGTTTTAATTTTGCCTACAGCAAAATTAAAACTGCAATAACTAAGTCATATCCACATCAATTCTTTAGTTACTCCTTTGCCACCCAATAAATAGAAAATATAAAGTGAAGAATTGGTGATGAGGAGGCTAAGCACCTCATCACCAATTCTTGACTAGAGGGATGGCGTAGTTTTAAAAGCTCTGTAAAGCGCCATGAATAGCATTCGGAGAATAGTTTTTTTAATTTTGCTAACTCTTGCTTTAGTCGCAACCATAGGGATGTCCGACGTGAGTTTTTTTGCGGACTCAGAAACCAAATCCAGTCTCGCGGAGGAAGCTTGGGGACAAGCAGGGTCGATCGCCTATCAAGCAGCCGCAAGAACCATGCGTTCTAAAAATGGCGAAGGTCTACCTTTAGATAATGTCCAAAAGCGTTATCTGAGGAGATATTTCATCGACTATATTGATCGTGTGCATGTCATTTACAACTCGCAAATGATGGATCGTTGGGTACTTGGCAATGTGGCTGTACATTTTGGTCAAGTCGAGACAATCGCCCAAACCTATTGCGATCGTATTTATCTTCGTGATGCTTACAAGCCTGAAGATATCAAGCAATTATCAGTTTTAGCTCACGAAATGGTGCATGTGCGCCAATGTTTTCAAAACGGAGGGTTAGATCAATTTGGCTATCAATATTTTGTGGAATATAAACGCGGCAAACAAAAATACGAAGATAATCTAATGGAGCGAGAAGCCTACGATTTGCAAAGTCGCTTTGCCAAAGCCAATTCATAATACCAAAACCCAAAAGAGAGTTGCGCCGCTTCGCGGCGCAACTCTCTTTTGGGTTTTAGATCCAGCGAAGGCGTGAGTTAACGTTAAAATTGTTAACGTTAACTCACGCCTTCGCTGTTTTGTATACTCGACCTCTAGCCAACCTGATTGAGCAATTGCAGCGCCTTCCTGGTGTGGGGGCAAAAACTGCTCAACGTCTATCACTGCATATTCTCAAACGTCCTACTGAAGAGGTGGAAGCCCTTGCTCAAGCATTAATTCAGGCAAAACAACAGGTTGGGCTTTGCACAATATGTGGGCATCTTTCGGCAGAGCCAATTTGTGAAATTTGCGCCCATCCCAGTCGCGATAATTCTGTAATCTGTGTAGTTGCTGACTCCCGCGATTTGATTGCACTTGAAAAAACTCGCGAATATCGTGGTAAGTATCACGTTCTCGGTGGACTAATTTCGCCCATGGATGGCATTAGCCCTGATCAACTAAATATCCAAAGCCTAGTGAGACGGGTCAGTGGCAACAAAGTCACGGAGGTAATTATGGCGATCGCGCCCAGTGTCGAAGGCGAGACTACCACTTTATATGTGGGCGGATTATTAAAACCCTTTACAAAAGTTACGCGAATTGCCTTTGGCATTCCGATGGGTGGTGATTTAGAATATGCAGATGAGGTAACACTCGCCAAAGCGATCGAGGGGCGACGCGAACTAGATTTTTGAGAATTGACTCAACAAGAGCATTTCTCAGAACCACGGAAATATCTTGTTGCATATTGTTCCATCATGCAGATAATATTTTGCTGATTCGCAGCGCATTAGTGATGATGATTAACCCATTCCCTAGCAGAAGTACCATGACAGCTTTATCTGGGTTAATTGGCTCTGGTTGCATGATTTTTGGCGTACCATGCTTGCCGCCAATTAGTACCACTCCTCCATCGCCTAGAGAACCACAGGCGATCCTAGTCTTGGGCGGTTCTCCCACCCGTGAACAGTTTGCTGCTCAGTTTGCTTTACAACATCCACAATTACCAATTTTTGTGTCGTCAGGCAGTCCAGAGGAATATGCTGAATATGTGTTTGACCGTGCAGGTGTTGAGCGCAAGCGCATTCATTTAGACTACCGTGCTGTTGATACAGTCACTAATTTTACGATTATGGTGACGGAGCTTCAGCAACGTAAAATCACGGATGTATATGTGCTGACTTCGGATTTTCATATGCCCCGTGCTCTTGTTATTGGCAAAATTGTTTTAGGCAGTCGTGGTATTGAGATGCATCCTGTAACAATTCCCTCAAGCATCAAGTCTGAAAATCCTGCTAAAGCTTTGCGCGATGGCTTGCGATCAGTTTTCTGGGTAGTGACTGGCTCATAATGCGAAAACACAAAAATGGCTGAGCCATTTTGTGTTTTTGCGTAAAAAATTAAAGGTGGCGCTTTATGCCAGATCTAAATTATCTATAATTCCAAATTTCTAGAAAACTTTTAAAATTTTATTGCTCGAAATTCCCCATCAGTGTTATCTTAGTAAAGCGCAAAAAAACGCACAGCGCCGGGATAGCTCAGTTGGTAGAGCAGTGGACTGAAAATCCACGTGTCACGAGTTCAAATCTCGTTCCTGGCATGTTAAACAAAAAAGAGTTCGCTGAGCGGACTCTTTTTTGTTTTTTGCGTAAGTGAAGTGTAGTCATAATTATACCAATTCCCGAAAGTGTAGCTACACTTTCGGGAATTCAAAACCAAACCCAGTAAGGGTTTTCAAATCACAAAATGGCGTAGCCATTTTGTGATTTGGTATTAATTGGTATAAGATTCCAAAAGCTAAGTCATCACGTAATTGATTGGAGAATATAGCCTTGAAAGGAATTTTGATTAGCTTTGGCATTATGGCAGTTGCGGTACTGGTCATTGTAGTTGCTCAAATTACAGGTGGACAGCCAGCAGTTGCCAGCACAGGCGCGCCATCTACAGGTGTGCCAAATCAAACAGAAGTAAAAATAGCAGCAGCACCTTTAATTAGTATGAGTGATTCTGAAATCAAAGAAACTGGCACTGGTCTCAAATATAAAGTGATCACTGCTGGTACAGGTGCAACTCCTAAAAAAGGCGATACCGTAATTGTTCATTACACAGGTACGCTCGAAGATGGAACTAAATTCGATAGTTCTCGCGATCGCAATAGTCCTTTTTCGTTCAAGCTTGGCATTGGTCAAGTGATCAAGGGCTGGGATGAAGGTTTATCAATTATGCGTGTTGGCGATCGCTACACCTTGATTATTCCTCCTGATCTAGGTTATGGCGCTCGTGGAGCAGGTGGAGTAATTCCTCCAAATGCAACATTGATATTTGATGTTGAATTACTGCGTATTTCTTAGAAATACTTTGATGGCGATCGCTGATTAATTTTTTCGGTAGTTCCAAAAAGAAAAGGATAGGCGACGCAATGCGTCGCCTATCCTTTTCTTTTTGTCTTGCTGGTTCTAGGTTTAGGAATAACCGATTCAATGGGTAAGTCTTCACTGAGCAGATAAGTTGCTGCTTTCTCACTAAGTAGCATCGCTTTGGCAAGAAGCGATTGCGCTGTACTATTTACAGGCAAATAAAGCTGAATAATTTTGCGTTTGATCAAAGGTGATGTTGCCGAGATCGTATTACGTGCATTTCGCCATTCACCATCGGAGCGACAAAAGAGCCGCAGAGCCAAATCAACCGTAGGTTGTTTGCAATTGCTTTCATCGTTATTTAGGAAAGCGTAGAGTTTTTCATAACGGCGGCTAATTTCAGGGGCAAGGCAGAGAATCAGTAAATCTCGCTCGAATTGACCTAGCTCTAGGCGATTGCACAAGGTCGGAATCGCTAGACGAATATTATTGTCACGACTAGCCGCAAGACGATCCCCATAACGACCAAGAGGATGTGGAATCTGTGGTAATTGTTTGGGTGCAAGACTACCGCCCTTAGAAGGATCAATCGCAATGAATCCTTTCCACCAATGGCTAGTGGAGCGGTCAACAGCAGATTTTGCTACGCGATCAACTTCTTGGTTAGTTTGACGTTGTTTAGCTAGCGATCGCATCAATACCCGATCCAGCCAAGCTAATTCTGCTTTGAGATATGACCAGTTATCGGCAAAGGGTTGGACTTCAGGCAAAGCAGGAACTTCACCTATTTCAGCAATCATGCTACGCCTCGGCGCAAAGTACCGCGAATGAATATACCGACGAATACACCAAAACTTAATAAAGCGATCGCTGCATTAGCGATCGTCATATTTCCCCAAGGAGCAGTAAATACCACGCTATCCCATGCCCATGTGCTGTGGCTATACACATAACGGATTGGTTCAATCGCCCAAGATAAAGGATTGAGGCTAGCGATCCATTGCAACCAAGTCGGCATAAATGCAAGAGGTGCAAGAGCTGTACTAGAGAACATTAAGGGCAAATTCACCAAGAAAATAAACGCTAACATCTCTTGGTGTCCTGGCATAGCAAAGGCAAGTCCTAAGCTCAACATCGTAAAATCGACGATGAGCAGCATCAAGATTAATGACATTACAGCCAAACCACTCAGACTGGGCAAGCCCGCACCCATAAAGCCACTGACTGAGACGATCGCCAAAGTTTGCACCATACTCAGCGCAATAATAAAAATTGCAGAAGCAATAATAATTGAGAATCGGGATACTAAAGGCGCGACTAAGATGCGATTGAGAAAACCAAATTCGCGATCGAACAACATCGGTAATCCCGAATTAAGGGCGCTACTAAAGGCTGTAAAGACAATGATCCCTGCCGCTAAAAACTGCACATAGGTCTGACCATCTCCGACTAAACCTTTAGGCAAACCACTAAACAACGCACCAAACAAGAGCAACCACATCAAAGGCTGTAATACTCCTGCAATCAGCGTTGTTGGTCGGCGACGCAATTGGATAAACAGTCGCGTCGTCAAAGCTGATACTTCTTGTCGAAAATCTGATGCCCATAAACTTGACTGTGGACTTTCAGGCTGCAAGAAATTTTGGCTTTGTGGTTCTTGAGATAGAGGTGGAAGCGAGGTTTGAGTCATATCGTTATCTGTACAGATGAGCCACAATATCTATCATAATCCACACATATAGCGGTTTTTAAATGAGTAAGCACTCATTTGAAAATCAAAAACCAAAATAAAAGTGGTGACGCTTTGCGTCACCACTTTTATTTTGGTTTTATGCCCTAAGTAAACCCAGAGCAAGTTAGCTTAAATTTGCTTTAGCTCATTAGCTAACTTGCCCACCATATCTTTAGCACCACCAAATAACATCATTGTTTTTTGTTGATAGAACAGGTCATTTTCCACACCTGCAAACCCAGCACTCATACCACGCTTAATCACGATCGCATTTTTGGCTTTATCCACTTCCAGAATCGGCATTCCATAAATGGGGCTAGCTTGATTAGTTCGCGCCGCAGGGTTGACCACATCATTCGCACCGATAATCAACACCACATCAGTATTTTCAAACTGGGTATTGATATCGTCCATGTCATAGAGTTGTGAATAAGGCACATTTGCCTCAGCTAACAATACATTCATGTGTCCAGGCATCCGACCTGCCACAGGATGAATCGCAAACTTCACTTCCACACCTTTGCGTTCCAGCATATCCGACAACTCACGAACGGAGTGTTGTGCTTGAGCAACTGCCATCCCATAACCAGGGACGATTACCACCGATCGCGCATAGCCCAACATCATCGCGCATTCTTCGGGATCAATAGTTTTTACAGTTTTGTTGCTATTGTCCCCTGCATCACCTTCTGTGACTAAGGCTGCACCAAAACCACTAAACAAGACATTGGGAAGAGTGCGGTTCATGGCTTTACACATAATCTGGGTGAGGATTAAACCTGAAGCACCAACTAATGCACCAGAGATAATCAGCACATTATTCATCACCACAAAACCTGCGGCACTAGCAGCAACACCCGACAGGGAGTTTAACAATGAGATCACCACGGGCATATCGCCACCACCAATGGGGATCACAAACAGTACACCTACTAAAAGGGAAATTATATTAATGCCAATGAATCCCACAATATCAGCAGGGTTAGCAATTAACATAGCTGCACCAACAGCAAAAGTAACTAACAGCAAAATATTAATCGTTTGCTGATAGGCAAACCGAATCGGCGCACCTCTCATGATTCCCTGCAATTTCGCAAAGGCGACCATACTCCCCGTAAAGGTGATATTACCGATGAGGACACTGGCAATAATTGAGAGATTATCGACTAGGGGCAAGGTGAGTCCATGACTAATCACGCGCCAATATTCGCCCACGGCAACTAAAGAAGAAGCTAAACCGCCCAAACCATTGAGTAAGCCCACCATTTGTGGCATGTCGGTCATGGCGACCTTGTAAGCAATCAGAGAGCCGATCGCTGAGCCAATCGCGATCGCTACCAAAATCAAGCCATAGCTCAATACTTGCTTGTCGAGCAATGTGGCTACGACCGCTAACAACATTGCTACAGCACCGAGTAAATTTCCCTTACGCGCAGTAGCAGGTGATCCCATCTGTTTGAGACCAATCATAAATAAGGAAGCTGCCAGCAAATAGGTAAGCTGAATTCCTGTTGGCACATAGCCTGAGATATTTTCGAGCATGATGCTTTACGCCTCTTTCTTCTTGAACATTTGCAACATGCGATCGGTGACAAGAAATCCGCCAACAACGTTAACCGTGGCACAGACAACGGAGATTAGTCCCAAAATCACGGAAAAATTGGGATTAACATCGCTACCAGCCACAATCAAAGCGCCAATTACCGATATCCCTGAAATAGCATTGGAACCTGACATTAGTGGTGTATGTAATGTCGGTGGAACTTTGTTAATTACTTCAAATCCTGCAAATGAAGCCAGTACAAAGACAAATAGAGCGCTAATTAATGATTCGTTCATGGTTGATATTTAATTAAATTGAGCTTTGTCCTCATTTCACTCACTGCAACTCATAGGAGCAATTCATAAATCGCTCCTATGGGGTTACGGGATCACAAAATTAGGCTGTGACTGCTAGTTGAGAGAGGGCATCCTTAACTCGTTGATTGAGAATTTCACCAGCATGAGTGATACAGGTGCTGCTGATAATGTCGTCATCAAAATCAAGTTGCAGTTCACCCTTCTTGATCAGGTGATTGAGCAAATTGAGTAAGTTCTTGGCGTATTTTTGAGAAGCATGGATCGGCATCGAAGCAGGAAGATTAATTGGCGAAATAATTGTTGCACCATGACAATTCACATCTTTGCCAGCAACTGTTCCTTCGCAGTTTCCGCCTTGCTCTCCAGCCAGATCAACAATGATCGAGCCACGCTTCATTTGAGCAATCATTGCATCGGTAACCATCACAGGAGCTTTGCGTCCAGGGACTTGAGCGGTGGTAATCACAATGTCCGCATCCTTAATATGCTTAGCAAGAATCACTTGAGCATGTTGTTTGGCAGCTTCCGAAATCTCTTTCGCATAGCCACCTGCGGCAGTTGTGTCTTCTTCTAGAGTCACATCAATAAATTTTGCACCAAGGCTCTGGACTTCCTCCCGTACCGCAGGACGAATATCATAGGCTTCCACCTGTGCGCCAAGACGACGCGCCGTGGCGATCGCCTGAAGCCCTGCGACACCAGCACCCAACACAACTACTTTGGCTGGCGGGATCGTTCCTGCGGCGGTAGTCAGCATCGGTAGATATTTAGGCAAAGCTGCTGCTGCGATTAGTACGGCTTTGTAACCAGCGATCGAAGCTTGTGAAGAAAGAGCGTCCATACTTTGGGCGCGACTACTGCGCGGGATCATCTCCATGCTCATCGCCGTCACACCCTGATGTGCAAGACGGCGAATTAGTTCTGGTCTCCCTAGAGGATTTAGAAAACCAATCGTGATCTGTCCTTGTTTGAACATACTCACTTCCTCTTCGCGAGGTGCACCGACCTTGAGCAAAATCTCTGATTCATTAATCAGAGCGCTCTTGTCAGTGATAATTTTTGCTCCTGCTTCCACATAGGTGGAATCTGCAAAAAAGGACAACTCGCCCGCATGACTTTCAACTAATACTTCCAATCCACTTTTAGTTAAGCGGCTAACAACTTCAGGAATTAGCGCTACTCTACGTTCACCAAATTCTATTTCCTTGATAACGCCTATCTTCATTCATGCACCTTATTCAATTATCTTCACTTACCCAAATTTGTGATCTCGCAACCTATAGCGGGTTTCATTTTACTTATGCAAAATAAAAACTCAAAAGCCTTGATGGGATTGATTTTTTGTTTTCAAATGAGTATGCACTCATTTGAAAACCGCTATAGAAGAGTAGAGACAATTTATGAATTAACCTACTCACCCACAAATTAAATTAGGATTGCTGTATGTGTTACGTTCATTGTAAGAACCTAAATGTGACCTTTTGGTTACTTCTTCAGATAATCTTTAACTGTCTTAACGAAATCACCTCAGAAGTATTTACTTTCAATAACTTTTGCAAATAAGTTTAATGATTACGACCTTCACACAACGCAAAAAAGCGAAAGCTTGGCTCAAAAACTATCGTGGTAAACGTCCAGTCTTTGCTTGTGTGTTGGGTTTTACGGAAACAGGATTAATTCCTAATATATCCGCCGCAGGAGCAACTCCTGAAGACCGCAAATATACAGCGATCGCTGATGCTGAGTTTCTCGCGACAGGCGCGAATATCAACTTCCCTTTACCAACCCTTGTTGAAGGTGCATCCCCCGTCTTAATTTCCCGTGCCGTGATTGCCGCGCAAGAATTACCGCTTTTTATTTTTGATGCAGGCTTAGCGATCGCACCGACAGTTAAGACCAAGGCGATCGCCCTCGGAGGATTACCAGCCAAGTGTCTGAGTACGGGTAAGGCTTTGCCAATTGAAACAGTGCTGCAATTATTTGTACAGGGCTTAGTGTGGGGAGAGAAGTTAGCACAAGCAGGGGCCTATGTAATCTTGAGTGAATGTGTAGTTGGTGGCACGACTACAGCTCTCGCGGTTCTAACTGCATTAGGAATAGATGCAAAAGATAAAATCAATAGCTCTCATCCTATCTGTAACCATGATCAAAAGTGGGAAGTCGTTCAAACGGGATTACAGCATCTAGAGCAACCAGCCACGTCCTTGGAAATAGTGGCAGCAGTGGGCGATCCCATGCAAATTGTAGTGGCAGGAATGGCGATCGCTGCAAGTCGTCATGTAGGTGTATTGCTGGCGGGCGGAACCCAAATGTTAGCTGTTTATGCTCTCGCGAGAGCGATCGCCAATGAGCAACATTTAGTCTGGAATCCTGAGGCGATCGTGATCGGCACAACCCGATGGGTTGCTGAAGATCCTACAGGCAACACTGTTGATCTAGCCTTAGCTGTGCGCGATGTACCCTTACTTGCCACCCAGCTAAGTTTTGCCAAATCTAAGTTTCCGCAGTTACAAGCCTATGAACAAGGCTTTGTTAAAGAAGGTGTTGGAGCTGGTGCAGCAGCGATCGCGGCTCATTTGTACCAAACTTGGACACAAGAGAAATTGTTGAGTGCGATCGAATCGCAGCTATAGCTGTGGTTCAATTCCTGCCGCACGTAGTTGGGCGACCAAGATCTCATTTTTTTGACGCTCCTGTTCCGCCCGTTGACGCTCTTGTTCGGCAATTAACCTTTCCTGTTGGGCAATTAACTTTTCTTGCTCAGAAGTTTCCCAACCTGTTAGCAGCAAATTGCCGTCAGCATCCCACCAGCGCAGCCAAGGCAATTCCAAATTTTGGTAAACACCCTGCCAAATGCCAATCTCCACACCTAGCTCCTCAATGGGAAAATGCCCTCTTTCATTAGCAGGAACCAATTCAAAGTGATTCGTCACATGGCGATATAGCTCAATGCTGGATTTTTGTGACTCATAAATGCCATAAAAAGCAGGGCGAATCACCTGCTCATAAATAAAAAATTTACCTGTCCAAGGCGTGCGATCGCGCTCTTCTTTGCCAGTACCAGACACAAACTCTAAAATGATCAGAGGTGCAATAAATTCTTGCCAAAGCACATAGGAACGGCGAGACTGACCATCTAACGTCGGCGGGACATTCGGCACATAAAACCAATCAGGGGTTTCAGAAGCCTTTTCAGGTGGTTCCGTCATCCGCCAATAAATGCCCGAATCCTGCCCGATTGCATATCGTCCATCGGGATGGTATTTTTGCAAAATCGGCTCAATCGAATCTGTGAGCAAGATACTTTGGGGATGCTCTTGAAAATTTTTCACAAATGTACCATCCGATTCGGGAAGTTGCGTATGATCGGGCAGTGTGAAGCGATCGCTTGATGGATCTGAGGTAAAAGTCATGGCTTGTCCCTCTGCATAAATGTACGCATATGGTCTACTCAATTCCTATGGTTTTAACCCATGCTCAAAATCTACAGCACTTTAAGCGCAAGCCCAAACCCAGAAATTTCTTAAAGTAAATTCTTGAAATAAATTATTTATCGTCTTTGACTCAACTCACTAGATAAGAATTGCAATATACCTGTTGGAACTCCTAATGTTATTAATGTAGAAAGTTGGAAATTTCCCTGACAAATACAACGCTTGATTTCTTGTGAATAATATTGAATTTCTGAGCGATTCCTTAGATATTTACTGCCTAAAAGTAACAGTTCATAAGCACGATATGTTAATCCTATCTCTTGATAAATCGAAAAATACTTTTGGGCGATCCGATACCAAGATATTGGTGTAACCTGCCGACTATTGCTACCTAAGTATTTGCGCCAAATATAAATTATTTCAGGAATATATTCATAACGACAACCCGATGCGATCGCCCTAATCCAAAACTCGACATCGTGAAGATCGTTCACACCGAAGCTGGGGTCATAGCCTCCCAAGCTTTGCCATAGGGATTTGCGAATGGGAGTTGTGCCGATGAGTTTCCAATTAGAACTTAGGGAAAATCGCTTAGACTTCAACATTTCCCGCAGGGAGATATCTTGAGGACAAATAACTTTCTCTTTGTTAACTTTATCTTGTCTAAGATAATTTCCATAGACGAAACCGATTTGCTGTTCCATCTCAAAAGTTTTGCTAATAAGCTCTAGGGCGTTACTGAGCAAAATATCATCTGCATCTAATGGCACTAAAACATCACCTTGAGCCACTTCAAAGCCATTGTCCCTAGCAACGGAAGATCCTCCATTTACTTCGCGCCAAACAACTTTAATTAGAGCATTTTTTTCTAATTCTTGACACACCTCAATAGTACGGCGATCACTCGAAGCGTCATTGACTATAATTATTTCTGAAGGGAGTAAGGTTTGGGATAAGATGCTATTAATTGCATCAAACAGTAAGTTTCCTTCCCGATAGCAGGTAATCACTACGCTAATATTATTAGCAATCATATAAACACCTATTTATCTTTTTTTAACTTGCAGAATTCACTAATAAGTCTATTAACTTATCTTAAAAACAGTAATGTCAAAATATATCTTAGATACACTTCAGGCAAAAATATTAGACCGAACTGCAATTGTTGGAGTTGTGGGATTAGGCTATGTGGGATTACCTTTTGCTGTAGAAAAGGCGAAAGTTGGATTTCAAGTAATTGGGATAGAACAAAATCCAATTCGTGTCGATCGCGTCAATAAAGCTGAGAATTATATTGCTGACGTTAGCGATCGCGAGTTACAGGAACTAGTATCTACAGGAAAATTACAGGCAACTACTAGTTTAGAGAATTTAGCAGATGTAGATGTAATCGTAATTTGTGTGCCAACTCCTTTGACTAAAAATCTTGCACCGAATATTACTTATATTGAGAATGTTACCCATGAGATTGCTAAACATCTACGACAAGGACAGCTCATTTCTCTGGAGTCAACGACCTATCCAGGTACAACAGATGAAGTAATGAAGTTGATTTTAGAGTCAGTTAGTGATTTGAGTCAGGGGAGTGACTTTTTTCTCGCTCACTCTCCAGAACGAGTTGATCCAGGAAATCAGCGCTATACCACTAAGAACACCAGTAAAGTGGTAGGCGCTTCTGACCCTAATTCTTTGGAAATTGCTAAGCTTTTTTATGAGCAAACCATTGATCATGTGGTTACTGTCAGCAGCGCGAAAGCAGCCGAGTTAGTTAAGGTTTTTGAGAATACTTTTCGGGCTGTGAATATTGCTTTGGTCAATGAGTTAGCTCTGTTATGCGATCGCATGGATTTGAATGTTTGGGAAGTGCTAGATGCAGCAAATACCAAGCCCTTTGGCATTATGCCCTTTTATCCAGGTCCTGGAGTGGGTGGACATTGTATTCCTATTGATCCGCATTATTTAGAATGGAAGGCTAAGGAATTTAATTTTGAAACCCACTTTATTGCCCTAGCAGGAGAAATTAATCGGCGGATGCCTGAGTTTGTGAGGGAAAAGGCTTGGCGAGTTCTTAATGAAGTGGGGGTCGCGCCATCGCGATCGCAAATTTTGGTAATGGGCGTTGCTTACAAAAAAAATCTTGCTGATTGGCGAGAATCACCATCCATTGATGTGATTGAAAAGTTATTAGAAGATCGTGCCAATATTCGTTATCACGATCCCTTTGTGCCTGAAATTAAAATTCATGATCAGATTTTTCAATCCATTGAGCTTACTGATGAGGCGATCGCAGTTGCAGATTTGGTACTAATTGCCACTGATCATAGTGATATTGATTATGTAAATTTAGTTAAACAGGCGAAAGCTGTACTCGATACACGCGGAATCACGAGAAATTTGGACTGTGATCGCACTAAGGTGACATTGCTTTAAGATACAGAATGCGATCGCTTGATATTGATTATGAATAATTCGTTAGTAAAAGTAATAGTTGTTGGTGCAGGGAATTGGGGCAAAAACTTAGTTCGTAATTTTTATGATCTTGGTGCATTGACTGGTGTTGCAGAAATGAATCACGATCTTAGAAATACTATTGCTTTAGGTTTTCCTGATATTCCTCTCTACGAAAATTTAGAATCGGCTTTAGAAACTGATGTAACGGCGATCGCCATCGCTACACCCGCACCTAGTCATTACCAGTTAGCCTTAGCTGCCTTGCAAGCAGGGAAAGATTTATTTATCGAAAAGCCGATGACCTTAAAAACTTCCGAGGCTAGGCATTTGGCAGAATATGCTGAAGGTGCAGGGCGGATTTTAATGGTAGGACATTTATTGCTCTATCAACCTGCGATCGCTTGGATGCGTGACTACCTCGCCAGTGGCAAAGCAGGAAAAGTTTTTCATGTATCTACCCAAAGAACCAAGCTAGGCAAGGTACGCCGCGAAGAAAATGTCTGGTGGTCTTTTGCGCCCCATGATGTTTCGGTGGTTTTAGATTTGTTGGGTAATCCAGAGCTTGCTGATATCAAGGCTTTTGGACATGAGATATTGCAAACTGGCATTGCTGATGATGTCCATGTCAATTTACGATTTACCACTGGTCAGACTGCCCATATTCATAGCTCTTGGTATTATCCTGAAATCAAGCGATCGACAGTGGTACTGGCGGAAAAGCAAATGCTGGTATATGACGAGGTAGCTCAAGCTGTGACCATTCACGAAAAAACTATTGATCAGCAGTTAAACAATCAAGATGCGGGTAGTCATGTGGTGGAAGTCGCCAACCTTGCCCCCTTGAAACTAGAATGTCAACATTTTCTCGACTGCCTCTCTAGCCGCCAACGCCCCAAGTCCGATGGCTGGAATGGTGTGGCGGTAGTCGAAGTTCTTGAGAAAGCACAGGAAGCAATGTATGTCTAGTTCTGAATCATCACAACCATTACAAAATTATTTTGTCCATGAGTCTGCCTATGTGGATGCTGGTGCAGAGATTGGCGATGGTACAAAAATCTGGCATTTCTCACACATTATGGGAAAAGCAAAAATTGGTAATGATTGCGTGCTTTCTCAAAATGTGTTTGTGGCGAATAATGTGGTTATTGGCGATCGCTGCAAAATTCAAAATAATGTCTCTCTGTATGAAGGCGTAATTCTCGAAGATTTTGTTTTCTGTGGTCCGAGCATGGTGTTTACCAATGTCAAAACACCGCGCTGTGAATATCCTCGCAATACCAGCAATGACTACGCCACAACTTTGATCAAGCGTGGAGCTAGTATTGGCGCGAATGCAACGATTGTTTGCGGTATAACGCTATTTGAGGGGGCTTTTGTGGCGGCTGGTGCAGTGGTCACTAAAGATGTCCCCGCCTATGGCATGGTGGCAGGAGTTCCCGCCAAACTGATTGGTTGGATGAGTGCCTATGGTGATGTCTTACAATTTGATGCGGATGGATATGCCACTGACTCAGTTGGCGATCGCTACCAAAAAATCTCTACTACTCAAATCATTAAGTTATGACCATGAATGATCGCCAAATCCCTATTCTCGATTTATCTCCCCAATACCAATCAATTAAATCTGAGATATACGCAGCGATTGATCGGGTATTAGAATCTGGTCAATTCATTATGGGGCAGGATGTTAAAGCTTTTGAACAAGAAACTGCAAAGTATCTAGGGGTGAAGTATGCGATCGCGGTTAATTCGGGTACAGATGCTCTAATTATTGGTTTGAGAGCTTTGGGAATTGGGGCTGGTGATGAAGTGATTACTACGCCTTTTTCATTTTTTGCTACGGCTGAGTCAATTAGTAATGTTGGGGCAAAGCCTGTATTTGTCGATATTGATGCGCGGACATTTAATATTGACCCTGCCAAAATTGTCGAAAAAATTAGCGATCGCACTAAGGCAATTATGCCTGTGCATCTCTATGGAAATCCTGCGGCGATGGCACAAATTATCGACATTGCTCAAGCTCATAATTTAAAAGTAATCGAGGATTGCGCTCAATCCTTTGGTGCAAAATACTATGGTCACTGCTCGAATTGTGGTGATGCTTGTGCAGAATCAACCAGATCGGCGATCGCTGGCAAAATGGTTGGGGCGATCGGAGATGTGGGGGCATTTTCATTCTTTCCATCTAAAAATTTGGGTGCGTATGGTGATGGCGGCTTAATTGCTACCAATGATGAAACGGTTGCAGAACTGGCAAAAATGTTAAGGGTACATGGAGCTAAGAAAAAATACCACAATGAAATTTTGGGATATAATTCGCGCCTTGATACGTTGCAAGCTGCAATTTTGAGAGTCAAGCTGCCCTATATAGACCAATGGAATCAGGGACGCTCTTTTGTGGCTAAAACCTATAATCAATTGCTTGCGGATATTGCCGATATCATTACCCCAGAGCTTGCTGATGGTCATGTTTTTCATCAATACACAATCCGCGTTCTCAATGGTAAGCGGGATCAGTTAGCAAGTTTCTTAGCTGCATCAGGGATAAATACGATGATTTATTACCCAGTGCCTCAAGACCGTTTACCAATTTATGCAGGGCAGTACGCACTAAATCCTGTTAGTGATGAGCTAAGTGATCAGGTTTTGAGCTTGCCAATTTGGGCGGAATTATCCTATGAAAATATAGAATTTATAGCCAATAAAATCAGGAGTTGTTTACAGGGTGCATAAAATATCAACTATTTTATTAGCGTCTTAGCAAAATATATGTAACTCCCGATAATTTCTTCCAGCATTTTATTTGCTAATGCTTCTCTTGTATATTGTTGTAATACTTCTTGTCTCGGTGAATATTCAAGGCTTTCTCCATTGATTAATTTTTTAATAGTATCGGCGATCGCTTCTACAGATTCCCCCAATAAGATACCAGTTCCAGATTCTTGAATTAATCTCCCTGCTGCTGTCTCTAAACTAGCACCAATTCCTAGGATGGGCTTACCTGAAAACATATACTCAAATATTTTTCCAGTTAAAATACCCTGCTCATTTTGATCATTCCAGTCTAGAAATATCAAAGCATCTGCATTTCTTTGTAAGGAAATTGTGATTTCTCTAGGTACAAATCCTTTAATACTGATCATATTTACTAGGCAGTATTTATTAATAATTTCATCAAGATTGCCTGTATCCCATCCATAGAATGATATTTCTAGCTTGTCTTGAATATGAGGATCTTCTTGAACTAGTAGTTTAATAGCTTGAAATAAAGGGTGTATATTTTGCCTTTGTAAATAGAGATTACCAGTATAGACTATTTTCACTTTTTGTAAAGATGAAGGTAAATTAGATAAGTTTTGACTAGTGGCAGGATATTCAAATCCATTGGCGATCGTATATACAGGTTTATTAAATCTCTTTCTTAGTTTTTCTGCTAAAGGAATAGAAACAGTTGTCATTAGATCTGCGTTCTTTACGGTTGTGTTTTCTAGATTTTTCTCAATAAGTGAGAATGGAAATTCTGCTCTTGAAAAATGATGATCATGCCATAGATCACGATAATCAGCGACCCAAAATATATTTAACTTTTTCTTTAAAGCACTGGCGACTATATGAGATGCAGGGGGACCAAAGGTACTTACAACAATATCAAACTGCCATTCTTGATAAATTGTTAGTCCTTTTTGAATTGTAGGAAATATCCAAAGATCGCTACCATAAAATAAAGAGCCTGCACCAATAAATTTCCGAGTATTGATTAATATTTTTCTGAGAAGTGGATATAGAGAGAACCATTTGTTTTTTGTCTTGGTTTGAGGTTTTATAGTTGTTTCAGGGCGTGATAGTAAGTACTTAACCCCTTCAATTCTCACGCTTCCAGAAATATCACTAGATAACTGAGTCTGTAAGTTTTGATTTTCAGTTTTGGCAGTGGTTAAAACACAAACATCATGTCCAGCCCTACTCCAGTACTTAGCCCATGATAATGGTCTTAAGGTCGCAATCATCGCCATGTTATTTTCGGGAGGGAAGTAGTGAGCAATGATCAATATTTTCATGAATTTAAGTTTGTTTAGATAAAATCAATAAAGCCAACTAATTAAAATCAATATCAAATTGTTCAGCCCATTTAATTAGGTTTACCCAGCGCCAAATCCTAAAATTAAATACACTTTTACCAATTAACATATTTTGCCAATCTTGTTCTATTCCCACTAAATTTAACATTGGCATCTGTTTTGCGATGTCACTAGAAAGGTTTTTTTCAACCCAAGGACGTAAGAGTTTTAACCATTTTTGTTCAGGTGTAGCAAAGCCGATTTTATCTTTGCGATCTAAGATTTGGTCTGGCACAATTCCACGCATGGCTGCTCGAAAAATAGATTTGCTAGTACCATCTGGAGCGATAATATATTCTTCGGGTAACGTAAGCATAAATTCTGCTAAAACAGGTGTTAAAAATGGCACACGGCTTTCAATGGAGAAATTCATGGAATTACGATCTTCATAGCGTAAAAGCATGGGTACGCTGGTTGTGGTGAGGGTTTGATAGAGAAACTCGCGCAATAAATCATTATTAGAACCTTGAGCAAAAATGCTTGGGGTAACGCCTTGATCGGCAAACCATTTGTAATTAGTAGTAGCGATCGCTGTAGCTTGATTGGGTAATAGTCGCTTAATTGCCCGTTTGATTTTACTAGGTAATAAACTTCCTGCTAATCCTTGCAAGATATTTACATCAGGGATTTTGGATGTATGCCTGATAAATTGTAAGCTTTCTAGATATTTTCTTTGTTTGATTAAAGAAGCAAATCGCATTGGTAAGCAGGAACGGTAGCCAGCGAGCAGTTCATCGGCTCCTTGTCCATCTAGCATGACTTTGATGCCATGCTGTTGAGCTAATTTAAAAACGCGATATTGAGCATAGATACTGGTACTGCCAAAGGGTTCATCTTGAGCAAGGATTAGTTCTTCTAAGTCAGCTACTAATTCTGTGGATGTGGCATGGACTTTATGGGCAGTGGTTGCACAGGCGTTTTGAATTATATCTACCCATTTTTCTTCACAAAATACTGGATCATCAGCAATATAACTGAAGGTATGGATTTCTAGGTTTGGCTCTAAGTAACGCATTGCCGAAACGATCGCCGAGGAATCGATACCACCAGAGAGGGCTGCTCCAACAGGGACATCACTGCGTAAATGTAGTTGTACGTTTTCGAGAAATAGGTCACGCAGTTGGGTAATGGCTTCTTTATAGGAAAGTTGCGATCGCTTGTTAAGATCAATATCCCAATAACAAATCGGTTCAGCGATTTTGGGATTTTCGAGAGATAGTTCTAAGTAATGCGCGGCAGGTAATTGTTCAATTCCTGCAAACATTGTTGCTGCGCCATGATCGGTTACTCCAGAGTTTAGATAATCATAGACTCGCTGTAAATTTGCTTTGAGAGGTTTAGGGATGGCTGGTAGTAGGGCTTTGATTTCAGAAGCAAAGGAAAATTGTGTCGAATTGCGATTGTAATAAAGGGGCTTAATACCAAAGAAATCGCGGGCTAGGGTGAGTGTTTGTTTGTGGGTGTCAAGAATTGCAAAGGCAAACATTCCCACTAGGCGATTGAGAAAATTTTTGAGATTGTCTTTTCCCCAATATAAATATGCTTGCAAAAGCACTTCGGTATCTGAGTTAGAGTGAAATTTGATACCTTTGGTTTCTAGTTGCTGTCGTAGTTCTTTGTAGTTATAAATCTCTCCATTAAAGGCGATCGCATGATGGAGATCGGGGCTAATCATGGGTTGCCATCCTGCTGTGCTTAAATCCAAAATTGACAAGCGCCGATGTGCTAAGGCGATCCAACTATTTGCCAAGCTATTCGCTTCGTGAGAAGTGCATATATCTCGATCTCCACCCCACCCTGCAAAACCAAAATCATCAGATCCTCTTCTATAGATTTTTTGACTCATTTGATTGAGTATTTCTAAATCTATATCAGAGCGATTGTATTTCCAGATTCCTGCAATACCACACATACTTAGTCTTAATTTTTATCAGATTGCAGTTTTTTGGTTTGTAAGATCATTTCATATTCTTGTTTCATTCTAAAGGCAATTTTTTGAGGATCGTGCCATTTCTCAACATACAAACGGCTACGCTTGGAAATATTTTTTAATTCAGATCTACCTAATGTTAAGTAATATTCAAGAACACTAAATATAGTTTCAGGTGTAGCTTTTATAATCGGAAGATCTTTTTGCATCTCTTCAGGAATAAACTTTAAGTCTTCATCTCGAATATAACAAATCACTGGCTTGCCCAGTGCCATTAGCTCTACAGCAAGCCCACCATACCAACCTGCAAGTAGCTGATCAATCAACAGATCTGACTCACTATAAAGCTTACGAGCTTCTATATTGGACAATCCTTCTACTACGGTAAAGTTAAAGTTGATATCTTCTAGTTTTAATCTGTCAATTGCTTCAAAAATGAATCGACTTCCTTTTGCTTGTCTATGAGTTGGAGCATGAATAATATTTATAGTCCTCACACTTACATCTCTAAAATGGATGGTTTTCCAGTCATTTAAATCAATATGTGAATAGGGTAAAAATTGAGTGCGTTCAGGTAGAATATGCATCAAATCAGGATTAAGAGAAAATAAGCGATCAGCGTATTTATCAAACTGTATTATTTTCCAACGCTTAAACTTATCTGATTCATCAGAGTAATAGCCCACTTCAACTTCATTAGCAATAGTAATAGGGAAATGATTGCGACAAAAATCACCTTGGCGTACATCGTCACCTTGGAAAGTGACAACTAAACCTTTGTTGAAAAATTTAAGTAATTGAAGATCTTTTAACTCTACTAAGCGGGCATAGATTTGGTATATGTACTTAATTACATTTGGATATTTAGCTTGAGAATTATCTAATAGACTTTGGGGTAAAATTGACGTTCCAAAGTTAAAATGAATAATGTCAAAGTCTTTTAACGCTCTATATAATAGTCTCCATCGTTGAATTTCTAAATATAATCTACTAAATTTATTGGTTGTCTGATCAACTAGAATTTCATCTGTAGGGTATTGAAAATAGTTTTGTAAAAATACAACTGTCCAACTAGCTAGTCCTAGTAGCTTTTCAGCTCTAGATAATCCTTGAGGGTTTCCTCCAGTACCAGTTGGACAATGTAAAACACGAATGATCTTACTCATTATTTTGACTCTTAAATTCTTCTATCACTGAGTCTATCCCATACCAAAAGTTTACTTGAGGAACGAGCAATTCTTCTTTCATAAGAGTAATATCTCCAATCAGATTGTTTGCAGAGATAAATGGAGTTTGTTGAAGACTAAATAATGGTTTACGGTTTAATTTCTCTCCAATAATATTACTAATATCTCGTAGGCTTAAAATTTCATTTCCAGCAATATTAAATGTTTTACTACCAGAAACTATAATAGTTTTGCTTAATACACTAATAACGTCAGACACATAAATTGGATTAATTAAGATTCCATTTTTACTTTGTAGACTAATTGCAGTTTGTTTCCAAATATTTGTAACAAGACGAGGAATTAACATGCTTTTTTCTTGTCCTTTGCCATAAACAAAAAATAAACGCAAGATATCAATATCAAAATAATTGTTATAAGTATTTGCTAAGATTTCAGAGCATATTTTAGTGCCAGCGTAAAACCCTATTTTTTGAGAGGTTTCCCACGGATATCCTTCTTTAAACGGAAATTCGCCAGTTCCATACACTCCTCCTGTTGAAGCCAATACAAACTTCTTAGCTTGGGCTTTCCGTCCATAATCTAGAAGCTTTAACGTTATTTCCGTATTCACTCTGAAAATTTCTGTAGCCATCTCAGGGAATTTGCGAAAATTTCGAGATTGTGCTAGATGAATAATTACATCAACTTTTTTAGGGAGTGCATTTATATCAAACCCAGAAGCTAGATCAATCACTATGGGATGATAATTAGATATATCACTTGAGTGAGTCTCAG
The DNA here is from genome assembly GCF_051131155.1 of Pseudanabaena minima str. Chao 2107. Lineage (NCBI taxonomy): Bacteria > Bacillati > Cyanobacteriota > Cyanophyceae > Pseudanabaenales > Pseudanabaenaceae > Pseudanabaena > Pseudanabaena minima. The sequence goes on along the minus strand of NZ_CP159508.1, from coordinate 4,914,011 downwards.
AACGTGTTATGCCATAAACATACCATTCATCTTCAATTAGCGACGGGATTAAATGAGAACCAATTAATCCAGTAACTCCAGTAACTAAACAAGTTTTCATGGTATTTTATTTGTGTAAAAATAAATATACTCAGTTATAATTTTCTTGTGTATAAGATTTTGTCAAATCCACAATGTTATTAGTAAACTAACGAACGTATGACAAAACGCGACTAATGAACCTTAGTAGCATGGTTATTTCATTCTGTGTTTTGTAACGAATTTAGGAGATTTCAGGCATTGTAAAGATATAACTTTTGAACCTCGAAATGATGCATTCTTGTAAATACATAAAATGTCAAAATTTAGAATGAAATAACCCTGACCTTAGTAGGCTTGTCGATTTACCAAAAAATAGTGACTTGATGTGCGATTAAAAATCTGCAAGCCATAGTTTCACTTAGGAATGAAGATTTATTAAAACAGAAATAGTTGTTCATCACGCAATAGTAAGTATAATACAGATAATCCTTAGTGGTGCAGAAAACCCTAGGCGTTTTTGAAACCCTGATCTAGCAAGGCTTTCAAAAAACAAGCAAATATAAATTTTTTGTGTAAGTGCATGTTCATAATGGCAACATCAACGAGTATAGGTTTGCAGGCTTGTCTTAAACTAGGTCTCACCATCTTATTTGATACGCCAAAAGTTTTCTGCACCACTAAGCAGATAATCAGCAAAAAATAACAGTACATTATAGATTTGTAATTGTTATAGATTTGTAATTGTTAGTTTTTTAGGCTTAATTTAGTAATAATTAGTAAATTTCCAATGTACTAGACTTTTATTAAGCGGAAATTGATATTTGTGTAAATTAAGTTCAATAACTATGTCTTTTGCCATGCTAACTTTATTAACTCTTACAAGAAAGATAATAACTAAGTTCACGAAATTGACTCCTTTTCAAAATATATATGAAGAGATCAATGTTCTGAAAGAGCAAAATAAGTTTTTGTTGTTTGAAGTTAGCAAGTTGAACGAGTTGCTAAGAGGGCAAACTTGGAAAAATAACCGAATTGATGATCAATCCATTGAGCAAACCCATGATAGTTTTGAATTTCAGTGGAGTGATATTAATACAGGCTACAAACTTCCCAGTGATACTGAGTTTATGTCGGCGATTCAAGAGAATATTTGCCTGATTACAGACTCTAATAAAGAATGGTTTAAGGGGAAAAAGATTCTTGACTTAGGTTGTGGAACAGGACGTTTTACCTATGGTTTTTTAACATTAGGAGCTAGAGTAACAGCGTGTGACCAAAGTAAAAGTGCTTTACAACAGGCACAACTACTATGTCATCAATTTGCCGACCAAGTGACTTTTAAACAGATTGATATATTAACTTGGAATGAGGAAGATTATTTTGAAATGGTCTTTTGTTTTGGTGTAGTTCATCACACAGGTAATACTTATCAAGCGATTGAAAATGCTGCCAAAAAAGTAAAGGAGGGCGGCAAATTATTTCTTATGGTATATGGATTTCCTGAGAGTCCAACTGATTTTATTGAAGTTAATACATACGAGTCTCTAAGACAAAAACTGCGAAATTTTTCCATTGAGGAAAGGAAGTATTTTCTTGAAAAAAAGTTTGGAATAGAACTTGCTCACGGTTATTTTGATGCAGTCTCACCTAAGATAAACGATCTGCTGACATTTCCAGAAATTGAAGAACTACTTAAGAGTTTTGGTTTTGCTAGTATAAAAAGAACTCTGCCAAGTCGAAATTATCGTATTATTGCAGAAAAAATAGTTGTAAACTAAACGGCATCTTTAACAATAGAGACTTAGTGGTGCAGAAAACTTTTGGCGTATCAAATAAGATGGTGAGACCTAGTTTAAGACAAGCCTGCAAACCTATACTCGTTGATGTTGCCATTATGAACATGCACTTACACAAAAAATTTATATTTGCTTGTTTTTTGAAAGCCTTGCTAGATCAGGGTTTCAAAAACGCCTAGAGTTTTCTGCACCACTAAGCAATAGAGATGACCTAAAGAGTCAAATAATAATAACGAAATATCTCAAATATGATTTAGACCAATTGTCTGATTGATTTCTGAAAGTATTCTTCCGATGGAATCAATTGAATGGTGTTTGATAACGAACTCTCTGGATTTTTGTCCAATATCTACAAGTAAATGTCTTTCTTTGTACACCTGCTCTATGGTCGATTTGATTTTAAGAGGATTACTATTTATAATGGGAACCTCATTTTCTGTAATTAAACCTGCCTGAGTATAGAGACTTTCCAAATCGTCACGTAAATAGCAAATAACTGGTTTACCCATTGACATCGCTTCCAATGCAAACATAGCGTACCAACCTACAACTAACTGATCGGCGACAATATCCACAGAGGCAATTACTTCTTTAACTTGATAATTGGGAACTCTCTCTAAGATAACAAGTTCAATATTATATCCATCTTCTTTTAGAGAATTAATAGCGTCTATAAAAAATTGTGTTCCCTTGACGTTGCGATGATTAGGCGCATGGAGAATTTTTAATTTATTAACATCTTTATGTTGATTCTCTTGATCAGAGCAACTTGGACTCCAATAGCTTGTATCTATAGAAAAATGACCAAGCATTAGTCTATTCCAGTGGTACATATAGTCCACCCAATCACAGCCACTTATTACATAATCAGCATTTTTTGTCCATCTACTAACCTGATTAGCAATTTGGACCTGCATGAGTCGATAATTGGGATAGTCAATACTCATGGTATGTCTAAAAAAAAGATTGGGTGTTCTCGTCAAATCCTGTACATCTGCACCATATGGCATTACAACTACTTTAATTCCCGCTAGTTTGTATAGATACGGCTCAAATTCTGCAAGTGGTGTTCCACCCAATGAACCACCATTAAAGTAAAGATATAAACATTTATATCGAAAAATCGACCAAATAAATAGTGCATAGCTTAAGAAAAAACGTAATTTACCATTAAGCCACTTGTCGCCTCTAATATCAAAATCTTCTGTAATAAAATAAACTTCCTGCACGAATGTTTCAGCCTTATATCCATAAGCCAACAAAGCCCGCTTATGGTAAATATTATTAATTAATGGATGAGGTCCTAATCCAATATCTACTGTCTTTTTAATGCTCCTTGAGATTAGACTTAGTAATATGAGAAATGGCAAAAATAGAATTTGTAAATAAAAAGCTATAAATGTCTTTAGTGTTTTGATGAAAAGTGTAACCACAGTAGTAATAATTTAAATTATATAGATTATAAATTTTAAGGATAATATACGATTTACTATCTCACCAAATTCGCAAATTACTTTGGTGAGATAAAAAGTCTTTATTTTGAGTAAAAAAGGGTCATAAAATCGTCAAAAACAATATAATTATAATAATTACCAGAATATGTCATATATTGCTTCGCTCTATCTAGAATCCGTTGATCTCCAGTAAAATAGAACATATTAGAAAAATAGATAAGGGGGATTTGAAATATTCTTTGATACCATTTTCGCAATTCATATTCGTTATTTGAACGATGCTCGACCCAAAAGCTAAAATCATAACTAGCATTTCTAAAAACATTTGTATTTTTTATTGTTAAGAATTCAATTTCATATTGTTGATGATTGCTAATGATATCAATTAGCTGTAATAAGGATAGTTTCTGATTTTTAGCTCTAAATATGCATTTGAAGCTTGGATCATAGATAAACCAACCTTCTATTGGATCGAAAATTTCTATAAGCGTATGTCCATCATCTAGTTGGTTCCATTCCTCCATTGTTAGAACAGCAATAACTCTAGCTTTAATATGTATCATTTGCAAAAGGTCTAAACATAAAAATGCCAAGCTCGAACATGGTAAAATAATTTTTCTATGTAATATAACTTGTTGGATCTGACGCTTATCCAAATTAATGTCTTGAGAACCATAGTCCCATATATGCGCTAACACTTTGACAATAGACGTTACATCATTCCCCGACAAAATCAATCTTTGCTCATTTATTTCATTGAGTGCATAAAATCTATATAAACCGATATCATTAAGTTCAAATAAAATATCTCTAACTTGGTAAATATTTGGCTCTATAACAATTTTATTAGGCAAATTGACTGGATTCAAGCTGGAAGAAAATCTTTCAATTGGCTGTTGTAATGGATATATACTATTTAACATCATGCCGTTACATCTATAACAGATAACAGGATTTTGTTTATGGCTGACTTTTTTTTTATGGAATAGTTTAAATAGCATTTGCTTATCGTATTATTTGTATTTGTTTGTGCATAATTAGTGTTATTTAAAGACTGTTTCTAATATTTTTTGCTGCCATAATAGCAACGTTGATATTATTATTAAAAAACTTGAAGTGAACATAGATAATGGAATATTTGATTGATATTGCCAATAACTATAAACCATAATAAAAAATATGGAAAATCCAATTAAAGCAGTTGGTATTCCCCAATTTAAAGGTAAGTTTTTTAAAACAAGTTTACCTACAAGAATCCATGACAATGTAATCCCTATCTCACCAATAAATGTTCCGTAGATTGCTCCTAAAGCACCTAGTCGAGGAATTAGCAAGATTCCCGCCAAACAGTTAACAAATAAAGCTAAACTATAAATTGGTAAAAAATAGATAGGCGTGTCGGCAATTATCGTTGTTGCAACAGCAACTAGCGATAGAGTTGAACAAGCAGCAGTCAGGCAAATTATAGGTACTAAATTAGCAACTGGTAAATAATATGGAGGATAAAGAAATGCAATAACCCATTGACCCCAAATCTCTGCTAGACAAGCAATTAAACAAAATACAATACTGATTGCGATTGCTGTTGCCTGTAGTTTTGGCAAATAGAATTTTGGGTTTTTTGTCGCTAGCCATTCTATGAGATTAGGATCCCATGTTAAGGCAAACCACTGTTTTAGTAATAGGCTAACAGATGCTACAGAGGTTGCAAGTATGAGAATGGCAACCTGATCTGGTCCCGCTAACCAACCAACTAAAAGTTTATCAGCAATGAATGAGATTGAGTATATTATCGCTCCAGGGACAAGAATAATACCGTAGCTAAACATTTTCTTAGCAAGTTTTAGGGAGAAGTTAGACAGAGAATATAAAACGATTTTAATTTTGCGAAATTCATAGAATACCCACCCAAAAGTAAGGATTTGTAAAATTGTACTGATCGAAAACATTAGGGCTAGTCTTTGATGGCTTGGAACAAAATAAATAATAGGTAAAGAAATTAAGACTCCTAAGACTTTCCCTAATAAATTAATTCGAGCAAATGCTAGTGCTTGTTGCAAAAACCTTAATAGATATAAGTACCATCCAATTAATGAGCTAGGAATTAGAGCTAATAAAAACAAAAATAGCTCTAGCTTATTAATTTGAGCATAATTTTGTAGCCATGGATGGATTAATCCAATAGTACTAAAAACTATCCACAGTGAAAAAAAACTTATTGTAGCAATAATCGTTGAGATCGATAATATTTGTTCCTTATTATCTTTACTATGTACAGAAAAAAATGGATAAGCTGAGTCCATACCTCCGTATTGGATGAGAGCGACGGTTGACCAAACTGCACCTAATAAGCCAATAGCACCATATTGCTGAGGTGTAAGTAACCGTGTGGAAATCGGGGAAGCTATCAGTCCAATGCTACGCCCCAGTAAGTCACTCACAGCATAGATTGCTAAATTTTTTCTTAGTTTCATGGTTCTATTATTGTCCGTGAAAGAGGCAAAACAAAATTATCAGTTTTTTGTTTCATCATGAAAGACTTTAAGCTGTAATTTATCGGCTAGTTGATTGATCACTACTTCTTGGCTGTGATTGCGCTTGAGCCATAGATAAGTACTAGAAGCGAGTTCATCTAAGCTGATTTGATACGTTGTAATTTTCCTCAAGATTTGATAAATTTCGTTAACATTATTTGCATTTAAAACAGGCGGTGGTTCCCAACCTTGTTTTTCAAAATTTTTAGAATTTATATACATCATGACAGGCGTGCTAAAACTCATTGCTTCTATTGCGGAACTTCCATAACTGCCCATCAGAAACTGATCGATAACGAAATCAGCCGATGCAAAAAACTTATAGAGGATAGGTTTGGAAACTACATATGGAAGAAGAGTGAATTGATTTTCCAAATTATTATGTTTAATACTTTCACGAATATCTTCGTAGTTTTTACCCCAACCAGAAGCAATGATATGTATTTTCTCCCGTTCAATTTTGCTTAACCTATTCAAAGCTTCTAGCAAGCGATCATGTCCTTTCCAATAAAAATCTAGTCTTGAAGGAATAAATCCAATAAATTCAGCTTGCGGAATTGGTAATCCCAGTCTGCTCATGAGTTCATTTAATGTTTGTCGCCGAGATTGATAGGATAGCCTCGGGTTAGCCTTTAATGGTATAGGTAAATGCCCAAATCGAGATGTTCTTAAACCTTTAAAAGCATCTCCAATATGCCCTCCTCCTCCTGTAGGATCTTGCATACCTGCGAAAACTGTTTGTCTAAATGACTGTCGTAAAAGTTCGAGTTGACTCTGGTAATAAATCCATTGGCGAAAATTTGGAGCATGGGGAGGATGCAACCCAGCTGCAGTACGAATATCTCCGCCATGTATCCACATGGCAAAAGGTTTTCCAGATAACATGGCTAAGATTTCACCTTCTATTCCACAAACTAAGAGAACATCACAGGTTTGCATCAAGAATAGAATTTTCTGCCAACGGGGTTGATATTTTAATAAATGGCGAAATAGGATTTTATGGAGCCAACATTTGATTTGAGGCTGCCCAATGCTGGTGCCTCGATGGTCTGGATCAACTATCCAGTGAGGAGATTGCCATGATTGCTGAACTTCCCAATCAGTCCATTGTTCAGATGTCCATTGAGCAGCTATAGCTACTTGTGAATAACTCAGGTTTGCAGAAACATCTTCCCATGACGGTTGACTAAATGGGTATTTATCAGTGCGATCGCGTATAAAGCAGACATCGTATCCCATATCTACAAAGGCTTTGGCAAAAACATACATGTTATTTGCCATTCCGCCATAAAAGCCTATTTTCATGATTCCTCTTTACGTTTAGCGATAACCTCGATAATCGATGTCATTCCATAAAATCTTGAGGGATAACAGGATTCGGGACGTGATTGGATTGGATTGATATTGATTTTGCCTTCTTCAGTAATGTCAATTAATTCAAAATTCATATTTATCAATTGTGACTTTAGCCACTTTCTACTGACAATACGATTACTACTTCTACCCCTTAAAGTGCGTACAGCGCTTCGGATTACTGTCTTAATCATTTGATAGTTTTTATTCCTTACGCCTATATCCCAAAGTAAATGAGCATACCAACCAGCGCTGTTTGCATTTAAATATAGTCTCCCATTTGGCTTTAAGACTCGATGAAATTCCTGTAATGTTTTCAGCATATCAGTAAACATAAATGCACCATAACAAAAAATTCCATCAAACGAGGAATTAGGATAAGGAATCTGTTCGATAGAACCATAGCGGAATACGCAGTTTTGAATATTATGGGATTTTGAGATCTCATTGGCAACGAGAAGACGCTCCATATTAATATCAATCCCTGTAATATGCTTATTTAACCCAGCTAAAGCGATCGACCATTGTCCCATACCGCAAGCGGCATCTAATACACAATCCAGATTATTAAAACCTAATGAAATTAAGTGATTGCTATAATAATCTAATGAACGATTGCTAGTAAATTCATTTTTGACAAAGCTCTTTTCATAGTCTGACAAACAATTCCATACCTCTATAGGAAACTGCCAATTTGCGATTTGAGTTTGTTTTAAGATTTCATCTTCCATTACCAAATATCCACAAGTTTTTGAATAGGAATCGTAACTGAGTATTTACCCGTTGAATCTGGACCATTGTATTCCAATTGTAAAGGATTATGTTTGAAAATTATTTCAACGGGAAGAGTAGGATCAATATAGAATGTTAAACCTTGAAAATAAATTTCAGGATCGCCAGAAAAATTATGATCGCTAATTACATAACGCTGAATTGATTCTGATGTCTCACATTTAGATATATATTTAGATGCATTTAAAATTGTATGAACATAGTTGAGACATCGATACAGTCCACATACCCATAAACGCCCTTTTTGTTTTTCCTGTTGTAAACGATAAAACGGAGCAAGAAATACTTCAGGTCTGGATTGTAAATCTTTTAATGAAGTTGGTATACACTTACCATTATTTCGAGATAAAACACCTAGATGCTGATACAAAATCGATATGCCGAGATTTTGATACATTTGACACCAGTCAATGCAATTTAGTTGATAGCTCAGAGAAGATAAATTAGGTGCATTAGCACCTGTATTCCGAAACCTTAAAAATCCTTGAAACTGAGATTGATCCTGTAATTCAATTACATCTAAAAGACGATCAATATCAAAATATAACTTGCTTGACAACTCAGGTTCAATGAATTTATTAACTCTATTTTTAATGTTTTGTAAAAATGAGGTTTTTAACTTAGGTTCTTTTATTTGTGTGACTAGGGAGTCTGTCCATATATACTCTATACCATGCTGTTTTAGTAAGTCAGCGTGATAGGCGCAATGATCGATTAAGTCTCCACAGTGATAAGAGGCATCAGCGCCAATATTTTGTATATTTTGACTGCTACCATGATTTGTAAACACTTTGAGTTTGACTCCTAATTTATCCATTACCTCATAGCATGAAAGAGCATATTCGCGGGTAAACCCTCCGATCTTATCAAAGTTACCGTAAGCATGATTAGTATCAATCCAGCCAGAACGTAAGTAGTCATGAATCGGAGATGCCCAGATTGAGGGCTTGCTATTGGGGATAGGATCGGCAAAATAAGTAAAAGTACTTTGATCAACTGAATAAAAAAATATACTTGAAGTAATTTCTAAGCCTAAACCTTGCCCCAAAATTGTTGGTTTATTAGTGTTCAAGAACTTCATAAGTGCATCAAATACTTCAAAATCAAAGTATTCAATATCGCTAGATATCGCTATTGCTCCTTCGTAGGGGTAAGGCAGCGATCGTAGATAATCAACTGATGGAGAAACAGTATAAAATCCTTGTCCTTGCATTTTTATATACTTATAAGGATTAGTTTTATATTTTTTGGGCTACTATACACATCTCGTTAGCTTCACAAGTTCTATAAACTTGCAAATTTTTAAATCCCGCTCTCTCTATAACGTTAATTAAAGAATTGAATGTAAAAGCATGATTATGAAATTTATTGTATCTTGCCACCCCAAAAATTTGCTGCTTCAAGAACCACTGCAAATATCTCTTATCAACACTTCTAATTGTTTCTTCGATAACTACATATCCATTAGGTTTTAGTATTTTATATGCTTCACGGAGCGATTGTATTGGTTTAATCAAATGATCGAGAGAAGAAACATATAAAATCATTTCAAAAATATTAGAACGAAAAGGCAGAAAATCACCATAGGCTTGAACAAAGGGAAAAGCTCTTTCCTTAATTCCTAACATGGGATCAACACCAAAAAATTTTGTCTTGGCGAATGCGTCAACTATATAAGCTGGCTTCTCTAAGAGTCCACAACCCACATCTAAAACGGAATCGTCTTTATGAATATATTGACAAATTATTTTGCTGATATCTTTCGCTGGCAGCCAATTTTCCGTTGAAAAATTTCCTTCCATACCGTCAAAGAGATAGGATTCTTCACCTATAGATTGAACAATTTTCCAAGCTTCTAGATGTCGTTTCCCATACATCTTCAAAATCTGCGATTCTTGAACCAACATAATAGGAATATTATTATGAATTGGATAGAAAATTTCTTTAGATATGAAATGTTCATAACTTGGTGAAATTTCCAATGGTTCATGGGTAATCGGATCACCTATAACTTTAATTAAAGCTTCTAATTTTGAATTGCTTTGTGATATATTTAAATTCTTTTCCATGTATTTTACTGATTTAGAAATATAAAGACTATGGAAGTGTCTTGATGTGACCCCTTTCATGAGCTATTGTCTAGAAATTTAGTTAGCCATTCTTCAACATTTAACAAAGACCAAATAAGTAAACGGTGATTTTTTTTGCCTTCCAGGTGTTCATTAATCAAGCTATGGGTGGTTTTGCGGTCTAAGAACTCATAGATTTTTGTCTCACTACTAAATAATTTACGTTTGACAAAATCAATGCTTTCACCCTGAAACCAACTAGAATCTGGTGCAGAGAATCCTTGTTTTTCCCTCTGTGAAACAACCTCAGGAACATATTTACGCATTGCCTGACGCATAAGAAGCTTACCATCTCTGGACTTACGAAAATATTTTTCAGACTTATGACCAGGCTCATTTTCGTTAAGCCGTACTACCTCTCCTAGGTTACCCAACTTTAAACTAACAGGTAACTTTTGAGCAAAGTCAACTAAATCATTGTCCAAAAACGGTACGCGACATTCTAAGCCATGCGCCATGCTGAGTTTATCTTCAACCACTAACAAACCATGTAAGAAGGTTTTTGCTTCAAAATAGAGTGAATGATTTATGTAGTCTTCAGGACGGTTGAGTTCTGGTGTATATTTTCTAAATACATTTCTGAAAATATCTCGTGTCCAAATATGGTTAACCTCTTGCCATATTGGCTGAAAAACATTCTGAATAGTTTTATTGGGAATTAATCTCTGCCAAAACAAATAATACTTGTCAACGTATTCTTCAAAATTATTATTAACTACTGCCCGATAATAGCGCCAAGGATATCCACCAAAGATCTCATCACCACCTGTTCCCGCTAAAACAACCTTGACAAACTTACTAGCCAGTTGAGCAATATAGTAGTTAGGGTAGCTTTGACCAACGCGAGGTTCTTCCAGATGCCAAGTAAGTTTTGGTAACACTCGTTCCATATCTCCAGCCTTAAGAACCATTTCATAATGTTCGGTTTTAAAAAGATAAGACATGTATTCAGAAGCTTCTCTTTCATCAAAACTTAGCTCTAACCCAGATGCAGAATGCAAATCAAAACCACAAGTGAAGGTTTTGATATATGGAAGTTGAGTAGCGGCGATCGCGGTAATTGCTCCAGAATCAATCCCCCCACTTAAGTAAGCACCTACATCTACATCACTTACTAATTGACGCTTAACAGCTTGACAAAACAGGCGATCAAGCTCTTCTAGATATTCATGCTGATCTCTAGGATGGCTTGGTTCAACAAACTGATAGTCCCAATAACATCTTGGTTTAATTGATTGGTTTGCTAAATTAACCTTTAAGTAATGTCCTGATGGAAACAGTCGAATATCTTTGAATAAAGTACGGTCAGTAAAAAAGTTCTGAAATGTAAAATATTCTAAAAGTGCTTCTTTGTCTATACTAGACCTATATATGGGATTAGCAAGAATGGCTTTGATCTCTGAGCCAAATAAGAAATAGTTACCTAGTTGTAAATAATAAAGAGGCTTAACCCCATAACGATCACGGGCTAGGAATAATTCGCATTCCTGCCTATCCCAAATTGCAAAAGCGAACATACCATTGAGTCTATCTAAAACTTTTTCTTTCCATTCAGCATAGGCATATAGTAAAACCTCGGTATCTGTTTGCGATTTTATTTGATAACCATTAGACTCTAATTCTTGTCTTAGTTCTCGAAAATTATAAATCTCACCATTGTAAGTTAATACATACCGATTATTATTACTAGACATAGGCTGATGACCAGCACTAGAGAGATCGAGAATAGCAAGTCGACGATGACCTAATCCGATAAAACTATCCACAAAAAATCCCTCACCATCAGGTCCACGATGAGCGATCGCATCAGTCATTTTTTTCAGAATACTAGAGGACACAGGTTCGCCATTTGTATTAAAGACTCCAGCAATTCCACACATTACTTAATGCCCGCCTGAATACGTCTTTGAGATACCTCTTCTTTATGATTGTTACGCCATTCAATCAAATTCTTTAACCCTTCTTTCAGATCAACTTTTGCTTCAAAATTAATTTCTCGACTAGCTTTGATGGGGCAACCAACACGATTCTTCACAAATGTTAATCCACTTGGCTCATATTGAATTTGCAGATGAGATTCCGTAACATCAAGAATCAATTCAGCTAGTTCTTTAATAGTAGTTTTGATACCTCTGCCGACATTGTAAAAAGCATCCGTTGCTTCTGATTTCATTGCACAAATATTAGCCGCAGCACAATCTCCAACATATACAAAGTCATAGGCTTGAGATCCATCACCATAAACCATAGGGGGTAAACCTTTATCTAAGCGATCCAAGATTTTCATAATCACGGCAATATATGCGCCTCGATAGTCCTGTCGTGGACCATAAACATTCATATAACGTAAGCCAACGTAATCAAAATGCCTTTCAGTACCCTTGTAACGATGATAAAGAGAGCGACACATATGCTCGCCAGCAATTTTAGTTGCACCATAGAAATTGTTGTTATTATAAGGGTGATCTTCTGCCATAGGCTCAGTAATTGCATCTCCATAGACCGAAGCGGAGGAAGAATAAACTAATTTTTTGATACCATTATTTAAGCAGGCTTCAAGTACATTAAATGTTCCTGCAATATTTACTTCAAAGGCTGAACGAGGAAAATCATGGCAATGTAAAAGCCATAGAGCCGCAAAATGGAAAACTCCATCGATATCTTTCATGGCTGCATTGAGAATATCTCTATGCATTAATTCACCACCTAAAGGGAAAATATTGACCCGTGGATCTTTAAGAGCCTGTATAAGGTTTTCGTGTGTACCACGGGAAAAGTTATCGTAGATACGAATTTCTGCGACATCTTCTAGCAAGAGTTGATCAACAGTATGAGAGCCAATTAAACCTGCTCCACCAATCACCAAAAACCGCTTTCCTTTTAATTCCATATATTTGTATTTAAAGTAACTTTTCTATACTGTTGCGACTGACTATACCAATCCTATCTCTGTTTAATTTCAAAAGACACATCCTTCAACGCCCAAAACTCCTCATGGGCAGGATCTTCAAACTTTTGATTAAAGTTAAAAATTTTATGTTTTAAAGATCTAGCACTGTTGGCGATCGCATCTCGCAGAGTGCTATATCGCTCCTGTTTTTGATGACCAATCACATAGCGCTTACTAAGATTTTCAACCTGAATTACAGTATCTGACATATTGTAACTTTACCCAGATTTGGCTATCTAAGTAGCCATGCAGAATTATTTACACATAACGATATTAATGGGAAGATTCTAAAAAGCACTATATCCGATCTAATTGCTGTGAGACTAATTGCGCCACTTTCACCTGAAACGACAAAACTACTGTGGCGAATATATCGTCAAAGTAAGCGCTTAGCAATTCGACAAAGAGCACACTGTATTCTCTTGAGTGCCCAAGGCATGAGCATAGCGCAACTGATGCAAATTTTCGATGTGAGTCGCAAAACGATTCATAACTGGTTTGTGGCATGGGAAAGCCAGAAATTAGTGGGATTGTGCGACCGAGCAGGACGAGGGCGTAAACCCACGTTTACCCCGAGGCAGCAAGAGCAAATAAAACAATGGGTGAATCAATCACCGAAACAACTCAAACGAGTGCTGCAAAAAATTGAGGAAGAATGGAAAATTAAGGTGAGCAAAGATACGATTACACGAGTGCTTAAAAGCTTGTCCATTAGCTGGCGATGGGTGCGACGAGTCGTTGGTGGCAAACCTGATGAGCAGGAGTATAGAGAGAAACAGCAACAACTCACCGAATTGCTAGAACAGGAAAAGCAGGGCAAAATCGATTTGCGATATCTTGATGAAAGTGGCTTTTCTTTAACTCCAACTGTTCCCTATGCTTGGCAGGAGAAAGGGATGGGTTTAAGCCTACCCAGTCAACGCAGTAGGCGGTTGAATGTCGTGGGTTTGATCAATCGAAACAATGACTTATCTGCTTATGTTTTTGAATGCAGTATCACCAGTACAGTCATTCTCGCTTGTATTGATGACTTTGCTCGTCAATCTAGCAAGCCAACTGTGATTGTTTGATTGTTATGGATCAAGCCTCTATTCACACCAGTCAAACGATTCAAGAGAAGTTAGAACAGTGGAAGAAACAGCAAGTTGAGATTTTCCAGTTACCTCCTTATAGTCCCCAATTAAACTTGATTGAAATTTTGTGGCGTTTCATGAAGTATGAGTGGATTGAGCTCAATGCTTATGAATCTTGGGATTCCTTAGTCTCTTATGTTGAAAAGGTTCTTCGAGACTTTGGCTCAAATTATGTAATTAATTTTGCTTAGCTACTTACTTTACTAGGCTTGAAATTTTAATTTACTTTATTGATTTACACTTTCAGCAAATAGTTTTGCAAATAGTTTACTTATTAAAACTCTAACCCATACGCTCAAGCGTTAAGATATTGATTGGTTCGTAGATGTGGTTTCGGGGTATCCCAAATCAATGGCTGTTAAACTTGCGCTGGATGATAAACAAGAAATACTTCGCCTCTATCGTGAGTCTGATGCAACCACGACTCAACTGGCGAAGCAGTTTGGCATTAGTACGAGTACGGTCTTGCGACTGCTACAAGAGCTAATTCCTGCTGAGGAGTATCGACAATTGGTAGGTCAAAAAAAGGCTGAAGGAAAAAGAGGATCGCGGCTCAATTACGATATGGGCGGTTTTCAGGTAAATCAGCTTGCTTTGATCCCTGACGATTTGCCACTAACGCCTGAAGCTAGTAACCATGATTGTGAACCAAATTTTGACCAAGGTGATGAAACGGCGATCGCGATGGATGAAAATCTAGATGAAACCCTGAATATTGGAGAAAGCGAACTTGACGACGAAGATCTTGAGGATGATGACGAAGATGACTTAGTTGATGAAGATAATCTTGAGCTAGATGAGGATGAACTAGATGAAGACTTCACCGATGAAGATGCTGACTCTGGCTTGCCAATGTTTGCAGACCTCAGTGGCGGTCATAGTCTCAGCGATCACCTTGAAATCTTGCCCCTAGACAGAGCTGATTTACCTTTAATTTGCTATATCGTCGTGGATCGCATTGCCGAAATTATTACTCGTCCCCTCAAGGATTTTAAAGATCTCGGTGCAATTCCACCTGAGGAGTCACTGTCAAAAACAATTCCCATTTTTGATAATCATCGAGTGGCAAGGCGATTTTCTCATCACAATCAGCGTGTGATTAAGTTTCCTAGCGATTTGATTCATATTACCCGTCCCAAACTTGTCCAAAAGGGCATTACCCGCATTCTGTTTAGCGGACAGGTATACACATTAAATTAGAAGATATAATTATGCACCGCGCTAAGCGCGGTGCATAATTACCAATTGAGTAAAAGGCAAATACTGTGTTGACTCTTTCCCCAGCGAGGCAAAAGTTTTGGCAAATTGCCCACACACCTGATCCAGACATGTCGATAGACCATTTGCTCGAAGGTGCATTGGCGATCACATGGGAAGAGTATCCGCGTATGGATCTCGAACATTATCGGGAAATTTTTGATCGCATGGTTGCTGATCTGCAACCACGAATTGCCCAAATTCATTACCCACTCAAGGTAGTGCAGGAAATTAATCAATATTTATTTGCCAAACAAGGTTTTCGTGGCAATGACAGCGATTATTACGATCCCCGTAATAGTTTCATCACCGATGTTTTAGAGCGTCGTTTAGGTATTCCTCTGTCGCTATCACTGGTTTATATGGTGATTAGCGATCGCCTTGGATTTCCGATGGATGGAATTAGTTTCCCAGCCCATTTTATTATTCGTCCTCGGCATCCTGATCTAGAGATTTTCATTGATCCCTACAATAAGGGCGAAATTTTATTTCCTGAAGACTGTGCCGCCAAGTTGACACAGCTATATGGCTATGAGATCCCGCTTCAGCCTGAATATCTTGAACCTGTTAGTATTCGACGCATTTTAGATCGGTTACTCACTAATTTAAAATTGATCTATCTCCGCCGCCGTGAACCCGACAAAGCATTAGCCGCCATCGAGCGATCGCTCATGCTCAATCCCGATGTACCAACCCAATGGCGCGATCGTGGTTTAATTTGCTATCAGTTAGATCGGTTTACTGAAGCAAGAATCGATCTCGAAAACTATTTGCAACAAGTTCCCTATGCCGAGGATAGCCGCGTAATCTTGAAATTAATCGAAGAAATCAAACCTAAAACTTTGTGATATGAACAAAGCTTATCTCACAGAGTTTTGAGCATTGTGACAAATTTTCCTTTGGCTTGCCAACTAGCATAAGCACTATAAACACAGTGATCGCCCACACTGACAAACACATGCATAACTTGTAAGGCATTTTCCCAAACCCAAAGTTTTGTCTCTTCTAAACCAGTCTGGATTAGCTCTGCCTTAGCAAAATTTTGATTATCAGTTTCGGTAAGATCAAGCGATCGCAGTTTAGAGATTAACTGTGATGCAGCATCAGTTTGGATTGGTGCAATTATAGGATTTTCCCAAAACTGACGCACAGCCTCAGCAACTCTCGGATGATTTTTAAGAGGGGCATGACGAATGTTATCTAGACGGACAAAACTAGCATGGGCAAACTGAGAACAGCCCACAGGTACTGTGCCATCAGTGTTATGACCAATATCACCAACAACAGAAAGCGTAGGAATTTTTGAGGCGATCGCTTCGGCAATGAGGCGACGATTTGTGCCAAGGTCACGCGCCATCAAGGGGAACCAACGAAATGGATCAAATAATCTGCCAAGATCGGAGCCGCCGATGGGTGACGCGACTAGACAGAGGCTATGGACTTTTGGAAGCCATTCAGGGTGACGATTTAAAACCTCTAGCCAGATTAGCCCACCCATCGAATGGGCGACAATGCGCCAAGGTAATTGAGGATATTTGGCGATCGCCTCTAGAGCTACTTTTTCAACTTTATTAATTAAAGGAGCAATCTCTAGCCAAGTATTAATCCAGCCTAGATCTGGGGTATAGATAATTGTGTTTGAGTTCGCGAGAGATCGGGCTAACTGAGCAATATCATGACAGGTATCTGCCCAACCATGCTGGGCAAACAATATAAAGTCTTGATCTTCCTGTGAGTTTTGCGGATGTAAATTGCTAGGCATATGATGATTTTATCGCCTAATTCTTACACCTCGATACATAACTACTTCCCCACCATCAGACTTTTGATTAGTTTTAGAATTGTTTTTAGTTTCAGATTTTGAACTAGTTTTAAGTGCCTCAACTTCTGATATGAACGCTACCTCACTCACTTTAGCTTGTGTAGCTCCAGTGCTAGCACCCAAGCTTTTAGCAATTTTTTCTAAGGGCTGTGAAATCAACGAACATCCGATCAAAGCTGTCACTCTGGCAACTTCAGCCATTAAGTTTTCAGGTGATAGGCGCGGCAATACATCAGATGCCCCACGTCTCAATGCCCAACTATGTTCAATGTCTTTGATTTTTTCTTGTCTAGGGTTGAATAAAACAACTTTGGTCGCAGCCTGTTGCTTAGCAATCCATTGACAAACCGATGATGATTGCAATGTCTCCGAACTGGGACTTTTGATCGCCATGTCCATAATTAACAAATCTGGCAATTTTTGGCGATCGCATTTTTCCAAATACTGCACTAAGTCTAAGGAAGTATTTTCCCAAATTACATCCAATTGCTGAGTTACCAAAGCTGTCTGCCACAATTCCCCTTGTGCTTGATCAGTGTGCATCATTAAAACAGCTTTTTTTGGTTCTGCCATTGCTTTACTTGGTTCCCCCATCAAGATGAGTTATGCAACTTATGTTTTTGATTACGGCGCTTTACGCTCAAGCTTTAACCAAAGATTTTTATAAAATTGTTGCAGAGATACATTTTTATAAAAATTTTTGTAGTTAGTTTGCTCGGAAATTGCTATAAAAAATCTAACCGATCTGGTAAGTATGTTTTGTACTGTAGTTAACCAAAGTTAAACTGTAGTTAACCAAAGTTAAATAATTATCTTTTACAAAGATAATACTGTGTGTGTGCCTGTTATTTAACTATGATGGTCGCCATACCTTCTTGCCAATCTACAGGACAAACTTCATTGTCATGACTCTGAGTATGTTGAATCGCTTTAAGAGTCCGCAGGGTCTCGTCAATACTACGTCCAAAGGCAAGGTTATTAATGGTGGCATGTTGCACGATACCAACTTTATCAATGATAAACAAACCGCGTAAAGCTGTACCTGCAACAGGATCAAGCACATTAAAAGATGAGGCGATCGCCTTGGTCAAATCCGAAACAAGCGGACATTTAATATCACCACCTAACCCACCATCCGCAAGCGGTGTTTGAATCCAAGCTAAATGCGCGTATTGACTATCCACAGAAATACCAATTACTTCCGTGTTTAGCTTGGCAAATTCTTCATAGCGATCGCTAAAGGCAATTACTTCCGTGGGGCAAACAAAAGTGAAGTCTAGAGGATAAAAAAACAAAACAACATATTTGTTTTTTTGATTTTTTTGGTAACTAGAAAGCTTAATTTTTGTAAATTCCTGATCAACTACAGCATCAGCCTCAAAATCTGGAGCAGGACATCCCACACGCAAGAATTCTGACATAACTCATCTAACCTAATAAAATTCAATCGCGATTCTTGGGCTTAATGTTATCCTAATAACCAACCAGCTTTCTAAAATGCAGTTATGTCACCAGTAAAAGAAGCTCCTTCAGCGATCGCCAGCATTGCAAATTTAAATGGGGATTCACTAAATAGTCATGGTCCAACTGTGGAACGTCCTTGGGGTTCTTTTACCACACTCGAAGAAGGACGAGGTTACAAAATCAAGCGTATTGAGGTGAAATCAGGGCATCGCCTAAGTTTACAAATGCACCACCATCGCAGCGAACATTGGATTGTGGTTTCAGGTACGGCTAAGGTAACCTGTGGCGACCAAGAGACGATGATTAGCACCAACCAATCCACCTATGTCCCCAAATGTACAGCGCACCGCCTAGAAAATCCGGGGGTAATACCTTTGATCTTAATCGAGGTACAGAATGGTGAGTACTTGGGTGAAGACGACATTATTCGCTTCCAAGATGACTACGCCCGTCACGAAAAGAAATAATTACAACAAGGGGCTTAAGCCCCTTGTCTTTTTTGATATCAAGCAATGGCGATCGCGTTTAAAATAGTTGAGGCAATCTAGAATCGTTTCAACGTGAATAAAATTCCTCCCTTTGATGTATCGCAGCAGTATCAACAAATTGGCGATCGCCTCAACAAAGCTGCCTTAGAAGTACTAGCATCAGGGCAATACATTGGCGGACAGACTGTAAGTCAATTTGAGACTGAGTTTGCCAATTATATTGGCTCTCACCATGGTGTTGCTTGCAACTCAGGTACTGATGCTTTGTATTTAGCAATGCGAGCCTTGGATATTGGGGAGGGCGATGAAGTAATTACTTCACCATTTACTTTTTTTGCGAGTGCGGAAACGATCAGCATGACTGGGGCAAAACCAGTATTTGTGGATATAGAAGCACATAGTTTCAATATCAATATGGATCTCATCGAAGCCGCCATCACCGATCGCACCAAAGCAATCATGCCCGTGCATTTGTTTGGACGATCCGTTGATATGACAAGGTTGATGGCGATCGCCCAAAAGCATCATCTTTATGTGATCGAAGACTGCGCTCAAGCAACAGGTGCAACTTTCAACGGTCAGAAAGTAGGAAATATTGGGGATGTCGGTTGTTTTAGTTTTTATCCAACCAAAAATCTCGGTGGCTGTGGCGATGGTGGCATGATGACCACTAAAAGCGCTGAAGTTGCTGAGAAATTAAAAATTTTGCGTGAACATGGTAGTCCTAAGCGCTATTACCACGAATATATCGGCATGAACTCGCGTCTGGATTCTTTACAGGCGGCTCTCTTGCAAGTGAAATTGCCCTATCTCGACAAGTGGAATGCTCAACGTCGCGAAATTAGCGATCGCTATACAGCTCTGCTCAAAGATGCAAATATTCCCAATCTTGTAACTCCTCACCATTGCACGGGCAGCGTCTGGAATCAATATACAGTTTGCATCGGTGCAGGCAAACGCGATTATGTACAGACACAATTGCGAGAACAAAACATCATCACGATGATTTACTATCCTTTGCCTCTACATTTGCAATCGGTCTACAAACATCTTGGCTATAAAAAATGTGATTTCCTAGTTACCGAAGATATCTGCGATCGCGTACTATCTTTACCGATGTTTCCTGAACTAGCCGCAGAGCAACAGGAGCGAGTCGTCAGTACGTTAAAAGACATCCTCAAATAATCTCAAATCATAAAAAAGCGGTGTAATACACCGCTTTTTTATGATCCAAACGCTAAAACTTGCTCAACAGTAAGGGCAAAGCCAGCAACTACCGTCGATGAAATTTGCATGTCGCCTGCATAAATCTTGTCCTCATATTGCCCTTCCACCCATAGGCATATGGTGATCTGGCGCATTTCAGGATCGATAATCCAATATTCGTTAACGCCTCTAGCTGCATACTCTGTACGTTTATAGCGATAGTCGCGATCGCGATTCTCCTGCCCAGGGGAAACAACTTCGACCACCAAAACAGGCGGTGGCATTTCTTGAGTGATCGTGTTACTTTGTTGACCAGTCATCGCCACAAAACCATCTTCACTGAGTACAACTAAATCAGGGAGTCTGACCTTTGCCCTTCTGCCACTAACTACAAGCTCAATATCCTTATGACAAATTAGTGAAATTGGAAAATATTTTGCCAATTCAAACATTAGCAATTTCGCAATCTGGCAATTTAGAGGAGATTCGGTGGGCATTTTGACTAATTCTCCGTTGACTAGCTCATAGCGCGTATCTGTCCCATCGTCATAGTTAAGATAGTCTTCTATGGTCATTAGGTTAGAGGGGCTAGCTGTGGCTAAAGTCATAATTTTCAGATCCTCTACTACGCATGACCGAATTGTAGCAAAGTCTAATAGTGGAGAGGTATTTATCTCATTTCCCATCTAGTACAGTGCTTTGCGCTGACTTAAACCCCAAAAAGAATTTTGAAAGTGGCGCTTCGCAACACTTTCAAAATTCTTATCGAGATCGCTGGCAAATTTAAAAAACTTAAATCTCCGCTCTATAATAACCACATCTAGATTAAGGAAGCCCCAAAATCAAACTATGACAAAATTTGACTTTCTATCGGATATTCAAAAACCTTGGCACTACATGGACGTAGAGCAAGTACTGGCAGCTTTGGAATCTTCGATGGAAGGTTTATCCTATGTGAATGCGCGACAAAGATTGCGGCATTTGGGAGCGAATAAATTACCGCGATCGCGTCCCATTAGCAAAGTTCTCTTACAACCTTTAATCAATCCTTTAACTTATCTTTTATTAGGATCAGCAATTTATTTGCAATGGAATGGTGCTGAAGGATGGGCGCTAATTTCTATAGGCGTACTGCATAGTGCAACTGGACTTGGCATCTCATTATGGTCAATTAAGACTAAAGAGAAGGTCAGTCGCGATCGCCCGCAACGTCGTCAAAACGTTCCCTCCAATTCGGTAATCGTATTGCGCGATTGTGAAGAGATGGAACTGCCATCACGGGATTTGGTATTAGGTGATATTTTAGTGCTACGAGAAGGCGATCGCCCGAATGTGGATTTGCGCGTACTAGAGACATCGGAGGATTTACTAGTAAATCAGACTAATTTAGGCGGTGAAGCAATTTGTGCTAAGCGAGCTGAGCTTACTTTTGAAGAAAAAACTCCACCCCTTGAATGCAGCAATATGATCTATGCGGGAACAGAAATTTCCACAGGAACCGTCAAGGGTATTGTGATTGCGACAAGCCGTTTCACCCAAGAACAGGCAGCTCTAATCAAAGAGAAGCCATTTTCAGTTATCCATTCTGAATTACGTCAACTACGTCAAGTCTGGATTGGGATGCTGCTGTTAGTGACGACTACGGCAATCGGTTTTGCATGGCAGCGTGGAATTACGATTAATGCGATGACTGCTGCCGCTTTAATTGTTAGCACCTATCCTCAAAATTTATTACGCATTGCGACGCAAGTCCAATTATTGGGGATGTGCGATCTTGCTAAACAGAGAATATGGGTGCGGTTTCCCTCTGTCTTAGATGCGATCGCCAGAGTAACCAAAATTGTGCCAATAGTCGAGTCGGACGTAGTGCTGAGCTTTGACAATTTAAGTCGTGCAGGCATTGAATGGCGGGGATTAATCAGAGCTTCTGAAGATGATGCAGTCGCATTTGGGAAAGTAATTGGTATTGAAACCCATAGTTATTTTGATGCTCCTCAAGAGCGGATTCGCCAATGGCAAAGAGAAGCATCCCAATTTAGCCAAAAGCCTTTAAAAGCAGTTGCAGTAATTGGGAATGATATTGAAGATATTCCTCTACTCAGAGCCGCCGATGTTGGAATCTGCGATCGCACCTGTCGCAAAGAATTACAAGATAGTTCAGCACTAATTCTACCGAAGGAAGACTTCCATTATTTACCGATCGCGATTCTCGAAGGAAGAGCCACCTTTGATCGGTTGCAACGCATAGCCTTACTTACGGCTACAAGTTCCTTCACGTTAGCAGTACTAACTTTAATGGATACCGCCGCAGGATTTTCCATACCACCATTGCAAATAATCTGGGTTGGTGCGATCACTACCCCACTTGTGGCTTTTCCTCTCGCCCTTGAACCTACCCATGAGAGTCTGTTATCTCAACCAGCACATCGTTTTCAAACCATGTTGCGTCCAAGTAATTACCTCCGCATTTTGCTAACTGTAGCCGCGACGATTACTGCCATTTCCCTAGTCTTCTGGCTAAAGTATCAAGGTCAACCTGCGATGTTGTCCCAAGCCCGATCAATGGCTTTTGTCACCCTTGGTTTCAGTCAGATTTTCCATGCCTGTGCGATCGCCCGTCAAAGTGTATTTAGTAACTTGCCACTGATTCTCGGCATATCCTTTATCACTTTTTGTCAAATAGCCTTTGTGCAAGTTCCTTGGTTTGGCGATCTGATGTCAACGGTTCCTTTAAATGGTGTTGAATGGGCGATCGCAGTTCTCAGTGCTACGGCTGTATTTTGGGTACAAGAACTTCTCAAAACGAGTTAGCGATTGTTGTTATACTATGGCAAAATAAAGCTAACGTAACAAGCCAGAAAGCTATGGTTACAACAGTACCTTATGAATACCGCCAGCTACCCACTGCGGAAGATCTGCCAGATTCCGACGAAAACCCTGTGGATAACGAACTTCAAAATGACATTCCTAATCTTCTTCTAAATTTGCTGCGATTGATTTGGAGTGAGCGCGAAGATTGGTTTTGGGGTGTAGATATGTGTTTCTACTATGAACCAAACATTGAAGAACCTGAAAAATCTAAAGCCATAGTTCCCGATGCTTTTTTGGCTCTTGGGGTAGATAGACGTACTAATGAAGGTGGAAGATTAAGCTATGTGTTATGGCAAGAAAATGTTTTACCAATTCTTGCTTTAGAAGTCATCTCTAAAAAGTATAACGGCGAATATGATCGCAAACTTTTACAATATCAAGACCTAGGAATTCTCTATTATGTCGTTTACAATGCCTTAAGTGGAAGAAGAGGACTTTACAAAAATCATCAATCTTTAGAAGTGTACAAGTTGGTTAATGGCAATTACGAACTTCTTCCACCAGTTTCACTTTTGCAAGAAGGTGGAAAAATGGTGTGGATGCCAGAACTTGCTTTAGGTATTGGCTGTGAGCGTGGTATTAGCGGTAATTGGGAGCGTGAATGGGTCTATTGGTATGATCGCAATAGCATTAGATATTTGACTGCTGAGGAACGTACTAAACAAGCTGAAGAACTTGCTAGTCAAGAACGTCAACAGAAAGAGAAATTAGCAACTTATTTAAGGTCACTGGGTATAAATCCTGATGAGATTTAATCGAATCAAGGTAAGCTGCAAATAGACAATAGATCAGATTGATCGCGCTAGAAATTAGTAAACCCATGAGTTTAATGCCTAAGCATTTACCGAAAACTGCTGTCCTCTTAAAACGTAACGCCCAAAAGCCATCTAGACAAACACCTCTGAGGCAATGGTGTTTTTTTGCAAGCTTAACGATCGCTTTGCTATCAGGATGTCAACCAGCACCAACTCCTAGCCCCACAGTCACGCCAACAGCAACCCCAACCCCAACAACTGCGACCACCATCAAAGATAAAGCTCCAGAGGGGATTTTAGAGCGGGTGAAAGCTCGTGGGAAGCTAATCTGTGGTGTAAATGGTAAGTTATCTGGTTTTAGCTATGTTGACGAAAAAGGGGTGTGGAGTGGCTTAGACGTAGACTATTGCCAAGCGATCGCGGCGGCAGTCTTGGGGGATGCCAAAGCGGTTGAGTTTAAACCATTGCTAGCCAAGGATCGCTTTACAGCGATCCAAAGTGGGGAAATCGATGTCTTGATGCGAAATACGACCCACACTTTAACCCGTGATGTCGCTACGAATATTTCCTTTGCGCCTACAACTTTTTTTGATGGTCAGGGTGTAATGCTCAGAATTGGGGCAAAACCAACAGAATCTAAGACAAGTTCACCTAGTCCCACAGACCCAACTTCTCCTTCTCCTTCACCAACGACCTCAGCTTCTCCCACCCCTAGTCCCAGTAGCCCTTCAGCCGACAAAGATAGTAGCAAAACGGATAAACAAACACCTAAAACGAGTGAAGAATTGGCGATCGCCCTCAAAGAACTCACAGACAAAAAAATCTGTGTGGAAACAGGAATCAACGCCACAAATCTAGAATCTACATTCAAAGAAGCCAATATAGCGATCGAGTCGATTATCTTGCCTGATCTCGATGAAGTCTTAAAAACCTATGCCAAAGGTGATTGCGAAGCAATTTCTTCAGAAAAATCACAACTTGCTGCATGGAGGAGTAAGTTACCACGTCCTGCTGATCACAAAATTCTCGATCTGAGTTTGTCAAGGGAACCACTTAGCCCTGCACTGGTTGGTAATGACGATCGCTGGCGGGATGTCGTGACATGGATAATTTATGCCACTTTCTACGCTGATGAATTGGGTATTAACATGAATAATTACACGATTTTTAGGGATACTAAAAATCCTGAAGTTGCAAGATTTCTCGGTACATCAGAATCTTTGGGCATTGAGCTGGGACTTGCTCCAGACTGGACAACTCAAATCCTGAAGCAAGTAGGAAATTACAGTGATATCTACAATCGCAATCTTGCGCCCCTAGATATTCCCCGTGGTTTAAATCGCACTTGGAAGCAAGGTGGATTGCTCTACTCGATGCCATTTCGTTAAATGCGGCGGTAAATGCAGAGGTATTTATGTTTCAAACTACGGCTAGGGAAATTACCTTTGAAGAATTTCTCGATTGGTATCCCGATGGTTATGGGCGTTATGAACTTTATGATGGAGCGATCGTCGAAATGCAGCCAACAGGAACCCATGAACAAGTAGGCGGTTTTACGGCGACAAAATTAGCAGTAGAAATCGATCGCTACTCCATGGATTGCTTCATACCCCGTCAAGCATTTGTAAAACCGATGGGAACCCATCGGTCGGGCTACATCCCTGATGTGATAGTCCTCAATCAAGCAGCCTTAGAATTTGAACCCCTGTGGAAAAAGCGTTCCACCATTACCAAAGGCGAAACAATTAGGTTGGCAATCGAGATAGTTAGTACCAACTGGCAAGATGACTATTTGACGAAGTTGAGAGACTATGAAGCTTTAAGCATTCCTGAATATTGGATTATTGATTATCTTGGCTTGGGTGGGCGGCGCTATATCGGTTTTCCAAAACAGCCAACCTTGTCGATTTATAATCTGGTCGATGGAGAGTATGAAGTACAACAATTTCGAGGTAGCGATCGCTTGATATCGAGTGCTTTCCCACAGTTAACGTTAACCGCAGAGCAAATTTTTGATTCGGGTAAAGATTTTTGATGGCGCGGCTTTGTCGCGCCATCAAAAATCTTATGTTAAAAATAAAATATCTGTGTGGTGATTTTGAAGGTATACACAAATGTCATTTATCGTTTCCGCGATCGCCTCACTCGTCTCGATATTGGTATTTTTTAGTAGCAATCGCCTCGTCGATAATCGCATTGCCCAACTAGTGATTAAGGCGATCGCAGGGCTAATTGCTCTAGTCACTACAATCAATGCCTTGAGCCGCTTGATAATTGTGATTCCTGCGGGAAATGTTGGGGTAGAAGATTTTCAGGGTAAGGTCAGCGATCGCAGCTTAACTGCTGGACTACATGTGATTAATCCCTTTGCCGATGTAGTGCAGTTTTCTGTACGCTTACGAGATCTCAAAGAAGAAATTGGGGCAACATCTAGGGAAGGCTTGGCTTTAGGGATTGATATCAGCATTCAATATCGGATTGATCCTGCTAAAGCACCGAGTATTTACCTGAATATTGGCACTGAAGAAAGCGAAATTGTAATTTCACGATTTCGGTCTATTTCTCGCGAAATTGTGGCTGGATATTCTGCCGAAGATGTTTATGCCACTAAGCGCGAAGAAATCAGTTTAAAACTTGCCGAAAAATTGCGATCGCAACTTGCGCCAATTGGATTCATTGTCGATGATGCTCTATTGCGAAACGTGAAAGTGCCTGAAACTTTACAAGCAGCCATTCAGCAACGCCTCAAAGCTGAACAGGAAAATTTACAAATGAAATTTGTCTTAGAAAAAGAGAAGCAAGAAGCCGATCGCAAACGAATCGAGGCAAAGGGCAGCGCTGATGCTCAAAAAATCTTGGCAGAAGGACTCACACCTGCGGTGCTGCAATTACGCCAAATCGAGGCAACTGAAAAACTAGCACAATCTCAAAACTCTAAACTAGTAATTCTTGGCAATAGTCAAAATACACCTTTAATTTTGCCTGTTGATCGTGAAGCGACTAGAGCTATTGCGCCAACACCATAATCCCAAAGCAAAAAATAGCTGCGCCATTTTTTACTTTTAAAACCCAAGAATTGGTGGTGCGGCGCGAAGCGCCGCACCACCAATTCTTGGGTTTTAACGCCCAAAAGCAAGCCATAAGAGATTTTTTAAAAGCTTTGCTTTGCAACACTTTTAAAAAATCTCTTATGGCTTGTTTGAGATTGCTGATGGCTGAGGTTACTCAAACTGTTAAAATTTTTGCAAGGTTTAATAAAATTCTTTACAGTTTTAGTCAGAAAACGCAGACAGGATCGCAAAACGTGAGAATTGCAGTAGATGCGATGGGTGGGGACTTTGCCCCACGCGAAATAATCGAAGGAGCAATATTAGCTCAAGCCCAATTGGGTGTAGATATCGCGCTAGTGGGAGATCGCGACATTCTCGCTAATTACCTCAAGCAA
This sequence comes from Pseudanabaena minima str. Chao 2107, assembly GCF_051131155.1. Classification (NCBI taxonomy): domain Bacteria; kingdom Bacillati; phylum Cyanobacteriota; class Cyanophyceae; order Pseudanabaenales; family Pseudanabaenaceae; genus Pseudanabaena; species Pseudanabaena minima. The sequence goes on along the minus strand of NZ_CP159508.1, from coordinate 4,886,541 downwards.
CATAACTATCAAGAAAGCGATCACCTTGAGATCGTGCCATCAGAAGGGATCATCGAAATGGACGATGAACCTCTAGAAGGATTGCGCCGCAAGCCCAACTCCTCGATCGCCGTTGCCATGAACTTAGTTAAGCGCAAGCAAGCTGACGCTGTAGTTTCGGCAGGACATTCGGGTGCAGCTATGGCAGCCGCTCTATTACGCTTAGGACGCTTATCGGGTGTAGATCGTCCAGCGATCGGCGCACTATTTCCTACACAAGTCGCGCATAAACCCGTATTACTGCTCGATGTCGGAGCAAATGTGGACTGTCGCCCCAAGTTTTTAGAGCAGTTTGCCATCATGGGATCGCTCTATAGCCAATATGCGATCGGCATTAAAGAGCCTAAAGTTGGTTTGCTCAATATCGGCGAAGAAGCCTGTAAGGGCAATGAACTCGCAATTCGTGTTCACCAAGCACTACAAGACAATCCCCAAATTACCTTTGCAGGCAATGCTGAAGGGCGTGACATTCTTAAAGGTCATTTTGATGTGATTGTTTGTGATGGTTTTGCTGGCAATATTGTCCTCAAATTTGCTGAAGGTGTCGGTAATGCCGTCATGCAAATTTTGAAGGAAGAGCTGCCTAAAGGTTGGCGGGGCAAGTTGGGCGCATTAATTTTGAAACCTAATCTCAAAAAGGTGAAAGAGCGCATTGATGCCGATGAGTATGGTGGAGCTTTATTGCTCGGTGTAGCAGGTATCTGTGTGATTAGTCATGGCAGCTCTAACTCTGTGAGTATTCGTAACGCCATCCGTGTTGCTAAGGATGCAGTCGATAACGGCGTACTCGATCGCATTCGTGGTCAAATCAAGCCCAAGGTATCTGTCCCTGCGGACGACACTCCTGATGACCCACCAACTTAGCCCACTTTCGAGATCGGCTAAATTTCTCTATTTTTATGGAAACGGTTTCTCGGCAAATATTTCCATAAAAATAGAAGTTTTATTTCAGCGCAAAGCGCTGTAACACTTTTTATTCAGCCTTTATCCAGCTATTCAGACTAAATACAGCCAATGACTAATATTGAATCTTCTCTCGTCGGAGTGCGTTTTGTCGGAAGTGGTTCCGCAGTACCAGATCGCGTACTTAGCAATCACGATCTCGCGCAGATGGTAGATACCACTGACGATTGGATTGCCTCGCGTACAGGCATCAGAGAGCGTCACATTGCTGACGGTGAGAATGATTCGGTGGCAAATCTGGCATCCCAAGCAGGGAGGAAGGCGATCGCCGCCGCAGGGATGACACCCGAAGATATTGACCTGATTATTTTGTCCACCTCAACCAGTGATGACTTGTTTGGGACAGCAGCCAGAGTTCAAAAAATCTTGGGAGCTGAACGAGCCGTTGCTTTTGATCTAGTGGCTGCATGTTCAGGATTTGTATTTGGTGTAGTCACAGCTTCGCAATATATCCGCACAGGAGTTTATAAAAACATCTTGTTGATCGGTGCAGATGTGCTTTCGCGTTGGGTCGATTGGCAAGATCGTCGCACTTGCATTTTGTTTGGTGATGGCGCAGGAGCTGTCGTTTTGCAAGCTAGCAGTGAAAGTAAGCCCCAAGATCATCTCTTAGGTTTCGAGATGCGAAGTGATGGCAAGGGTAATGATTTACTCAATATCAATTATTTGGGGCGTAGCACCTTTGAGCCTATCAGTATGAATGGTCAAGAAGTCTATCGGTTTGCAGTAAGGCGCGTTCCTGAAGTGATTGAAAAATCATTGCACTATGCCCATCTAGAAGTTCATGATCTCGATTGGCTAATTTTGCATCAAGCTAATCAGCGCATTATTGATGCTGTAGTCAACCGTTTTGGCATCGATCCCGCTAAGGCAGTCAGCAATATGGGTAAATATGGCAATACTTCCGCCGCCTCAATCCCGATCGCCCTTGATGAGTGGGTACAGGCTGGCAAAATTCAACCCGATCATTTAATTGCGATCGCAGGTTTTGGTGCAGGCTTAAGCTGGGGTTCAGCAGTATTGCGTTGGGGATAACAAAAAGGATTGCAAAGCAATCCTTTTTGTTATACTCTTAGGCGATTTTTGGGAATCCATTTACTTAAACCTGTCAAGCGATCGCGCCAAGTCACACAGTCCCGAACCTCCTCAGGCAAAAGGCTTGCCATATATCGCAGTTCTGTATCAGAGAGAGGCGATCGCCCACAGAAAAAGGGATGTCTAGGTTTACGACTGCAATAGCCAAAGAAGATCGCTGAGCGATCAAATTTAGTGGGGGGCTTGCCGCGATGATAGTATCGTGCCGTATCTACAAAAATCACTGTTCCAGCTTTGCCCGTGCAGGTTTTATACCAATTTTTCTGCATATGTTTGGGTAATATCTCTTGAATTTCATGATGAAACGCAGTTTTATAACGGCGTATAGATCTAGTCTTCAAGGTTCTACATAGAAATTCATTTGCTTCAGGAGTGGCGCATTCAAAGGGACCACCATCCTCGTTTACATCATTGACATAAACGCCTATTTTGATCATTTGCCAGTCTTCTTTATCCTGATGCCATTTCCGAGGACCAGATTCTCTGCCATCTGGAATACTGTAGTAGTAAGACAAACCGTCGTAGGCAACGGGTAGCTTGAGGTAGTTTTCAATAATGCGTAGAAGTTTGGCATCTGCGCCCCATAAAAATAATTCTGGGTAACGCATAATCTGCTCTGCATTAATGTTGAGCGTATGCTTGCCTACATACAGAGGATTTTGGGCATTTAATTTAAGTTCTTGCGAAATATTTTGGGCAGCACTAAAAAAGCGATCGCTATTAGGAATTGCTAAATCATCTAAAGTTGCCATTGCAACTCCATATTTTTCTAGCTCTTGGACAATTTTGCACTCTTCAGGTGTTGGTCTATGGAGAAAGGGTTGATAATCTTGGATAAATCTTTGATAGCGCGGATACAATACTCTTTGCTCAATCACATCAAGATTGCTAATAAATAGAGCGATATCCGATGGAGCGCTGACTGCTCGTTGCCATAGTTTATCTATGGTTTGATATGCCTGAGATATGATTTGTTGATACATCCGAATAAAACCTTGGCAATGATCATTAAAATGCACTTGTCTCAGATTTTACGGAGGACTGACAAAATCGTAAAAAAGTTCCTACTTTTATGATCTTAAAATTCTACAAAAAACTTTAAACTATAACTTGCCAAAACGTTACTTTATTTTCTTTTCTTTTTAGATTTTACATGATGACTATCGCCATTTTCAGCACTTTGCACTAAAAATTAACGTGAGTTCGACATCGCCATTTGCGGAGGGCAAAGCACACCGCAAATGGCAGAAGATGGTAAGAATCGCTTGGCGATTCTTACCATCTTCTGCCTTCACCAAACCGACGTAAAATTAAATTCTAAAAGAAATTCTAAAAGATTAGAGACGATGCGAAGCGTCGTCTCTAATCTTTTAGAATCAAGCTAGCCAACTTAAAATTTCATGGTTGACACGCTCAGGATGATCATCATGAGCGCAATGTCCCAATCCTTCCAAATACATTAAAGTTGCATTAGGTGCATATTTCACTAATCGCTTCCCTTCAGATGGTGGAATTAAGCGATCGCAACTTCCCCATAGAATTAGCAATGGAACTTGTAATTGAGAAAGAGCTTGAGTTAAGCTCGGTGAATAATTGGGTTGATTAATGCTGCGATTGAGACGGAGAAAAGCTTCAGCAGCTTGGCGATCGCGAGCAGGTTTAGCAATAATTTCCACTAATTGATCATCTACTCGACTGGGATTGCAATAGACAATTCCCTTAAGAACTAAACGAATCGTAAAGGGCTGACGCACTAAATGGAATAGTGGTTTAACCAGAAATGCCGAGACTATCGCCTTAACCGTGCGTTCAATTGGTTGTAATGCTTTGGGAACCATATCGTTAAAAGCAGCAATATCAGGCAAACTGATGACGACCACACCCGAAGCAATTTCAGGATGATGACTAGCAGCGATCGCCGCAACAAGAGAACCAATCGAGTTGCCAATAATCACCATTGGCACATTAATAAACTTCTGCCAAAACTGAAAAACTTGCTCTACCCATAGATGAATCGAATAGCGCGTCGGTGGTTTCTCTGAGCCGCCAAAGCCTAATAAATCAATTGCATAGACCGTATGATTTTCCGCCAAAGCAGGAATATTGCTCCGCCAATGATCGATCGCTGCCCCAAATCCATGAATTAGTAAAATTGGTGGCTTTTGTCGCTCAGAATTTTTTGCTCGACAAAAGCCATAACGCGATCGCCATCCTCGAAAGTACCAGTCGCGATATTGCATTCCATTAGCCATGTTGATCACTTTAAATCTTCTTGCGAACAATACTTAAATGATAAAGGCTCGCTTTGCGAGCCTTTATCATTTATTCGCCTTTTGCACGAACCAAACGACCGTCACTGGTGACATGCAATCCGCATTCTTGATTACTCATCTCCCACCACCAACGACCAGCGCGAAGATCTTCACCCGCTTGGACGGCTCTGGTGCAAGGCGCACAACCAATGCTAGGGAAGTTCTGATCATGGAGAGCATTATAGGGAACTGCATTAGCATGAATGTACTCCCACACTTGATCATTTGTCCAATCAATTAAAGGATTGATCTTGGCAATGTTGCGATCGCCATCTAGCTCAACAGTCTCCATTGTGGAACGGTTGGCTGTTTGGTCGCGACGTAGCCCTGTAATCCAAGCATCCAAACCTTTAGTCGCACGACCAAGTGGCTCTACCTTGCGAATGTAACAACATTGCTTGCGGTTTTCAACACTGTCATAAAACAGATTAATTCCCTTAGCGCTGACCATCTGCTCAACAGCCTCAGCCTGTGGGAACATGATTCGCAATTGAAGTTGAGGATATTTTTGTTGAACTTTAGCAATTACTTCATAGGTTTCAGCATTCAATCGACCTGTATCGAGGGTGAACACATGAGCATCGGGCTTGATTTTGGAGATCATATCGATCAAGGCGACATCTTCGGCTCCAAAACTCGAAGCTAGCGAGATCTTTTCATAGTTACCGAGCGCCCATGTGAGTACTTCTTGAGGGGTTTTGCCCTTGAGTTGAGCGGCGGCGCTGTCAATGTCTGTTTGTAAGGTCATTAGTTACTTGGTGAATGCGCTGACTTAAAAATATTAGAACCTACGCAAAAACACTCTGAAAGCATCATTTAACCGTAAAGGCGATTCATGAGTTGCCCTTACATTTCGTCCTTTTGCGTAAGTCTTAAATATAATTTTACTATAGTGGTTTTCATTTTGCCGCAGGTAAAATGAAAACCACAAATCCTTACAGTAGCCTAAATAAACACCATTGGTTTATTCTTAAATGGAGCAAAAGCTTCTGCATCAAAGCGGTAGAGACTAGCAGGACGACCTGCTCCCCTTGAAGTTTTGATACCAGTATCGCTAAGGAATCCAAGCTTGAGTAAACGAGTGCGAAAGTTAGAATAATCAGAAAAATTCTCTCCAAGCACTGTTGTATAAAGTTGATAGAGATCACTTAAAGTGAACGCTTCAGGCAAGACATCAAAAGCCACAGGACTATATTCAAGCTTGTTACGAAGGCGGCGATGTCCATATTCGAGAATACGATTATGATCGAAGGCGAGTTCGGGAACTTGCTTGACGGGATACCACGCGATTCCACTGACTCCATCGGCAATTAGTTCCGCTTGAGAGAATGGAACTAAAGCAAAATAACTAACAGATAGATAACGCACGGCATAGCTATCAGGAGCTTCACGAGGATCGCGTCCAATATCACCAAAGGTAAAGAGTTGTTCTAAATAGAGATTTTTAGCACGAATTTTTTCAGAGAGAATCCGATAGGCAGCTTCTTCGAGGGATTCACCTTGACGCACGAGTGTCCCAGGTAAGCACCAGCGATCGCGATAGGGTTCATGTTGGCGCATTACCAGTAGCACCAATAGACGATTCTGCTCGGTATCTACGGAAAAGATCACGTTGTCAACACCGACCTTAAAATCTGCTAGGGGTTTGGGGGCTATGGGGCGGGACTTGTCTGCCATGCGTAAAGCGACTCTCGTTGGATATATGCTGCGACTGTGGGTATTATGACTGAACTGTTGCCATTGTTGCGATAGTCTGACGAAGAAACGTTAGGTATTGAGGTGGAGTCTGGGGCGATCGCCACTTCAGTACCCATACTTACAAGGCAATCAATATCAGCAGTAGCAATGCTTACACCTTGACGAGGCACGACTAGCAGCTTAACTTGATGCAACAAATCTTGGGCGCGATACCATGTAGGCAATTGCGGCACAAGGTCGCCACCGATGACGAGGGTAAAGTTTGCATGGGGCAAGATTTGTTTGGCTTTCTCGACGGTATTAATTGTACGCGGATCGCTAAGTTCGGGATGCAAGCTAATCGTTTGAGCAGGTGGTTGGATGGCGGCGATGGTTAGCTCCATCATGGCGATGCGATCGCTTAGGCTTGCTTGATGCGTTTTGAATGGGTTGTCTGATACCCAAACGATTGTGCGATCGTAATGGTTATTAAGCCATTGCAAGATCTGTTGATGTCCAATGCTAGGTGGATCGGCGCTAGTTCCAAAGAGAGCAATGTTCATTTGGGTGTTTAGGAGAGAAATTCTGGATCGAGGATTTGAGCGATCGTATATGGGCATTCAGTCGGAAATGTCTGTAGAGGTTTCTGTGTTTCCTTTGCTGCATCTCTCCGCGCCCGTCGATAGTATTTCTCTATCCATTCTGCATCTTGAAGAAATCTGTGCAAACTGGGGGTGTCTTCCAAACAGTCTTGAATTTTGTCTCGACAATTAGAAAGTGTGTTATTCCAACTCGGTGTTCTTTTCTCAGGTTGGTACTGATATTTAAGTAAGTGCATTACAAGCACCTGAAAATAGCTACTGAGTTCTTTTTGTTCGCTACGTCCCAATGCTTCCAATTCCTCGATCAAATTTTTTACGTCCAATTCTGCCCAACGACCCTTCTGTAGGTACTCAGCCTGTTGCTGTGTCCATGTTAAGAAGTCTTGTTCATAACTTGCTACTTTTTCCATAGTCTAGTTTGATGGGTTGCCTATCTGAAAAGCGATATATGCATGTTAAAGCATTTTTTGAGGCGATCGCCTTTCTCAAAGCTAAAAATCAATAGCGATCGCCAAAATTTTCAAGTCAATGTAATAATTATGGCTAAGCCATTTTGGTTTGGTGACTTATGGAGAAATTACTTAGACGTTCGGATGTCATAAATACATTAACTAATCATCAAGTAGAGCTTGAACAACTTGGTGTAAAATCCTTACACTTGTTTGGATCTGTCGCTAGGGATAAGGCAACCCCTAATAGTGATATAGATTTTTTGGTAGAGTTTGAACAGTCTGGTGGATTATTTCAGTTGTTCAAGCTGCAACATTTCCTTGAGGATTTATTCCAGTGCAAAATTGATGTTGGTACAGAAAAGTCTTTAAAGGAACATTTACGCACACCTATTAAGCAGGATCTTATCAATGTCTTCTAGGGATTGGCAATTGAGAATTGGCGATATTTTGGATGCAATCGCCGATATTGAGCAATGGACATCAGATAAAACGATGCTGGAGTTTGGTCAAGATCCTATTCTCTCGCAAGCAATTTTGTATAAATTTATTGTTGTGGGTGAGGCTGCTGCAAATATTCCTGAAGAGATTAAAATTCAATATCCAAATCTCCCTTGGCGATTGATGACTGACATGAGAAATGCAATGGCACATGAATATTTTCAAATTGATTTGGAGCGTGTATGGAACACCCTGACTTTTGATCTTCAGCCTTTAGTTGCTGAACTTCGGCAAATTCTAATAGATAACAAGTAACTGATCAATCGCCTTTCTCAAAGCTAAAAATCAATAGCGATCACAAAAATCCTCAAGACAATCAAAACGGCGATCGCTTTTCTACATCCTGTCCCATATATCCAGTAAATACTTCAGACTCGATAAATGACTGGTTGATCTACATCTTTTAATCAGTGCATCAAGATATTTCTTATCTTCAATGGTCTTAGGTCTTTCTTTTTTATAAAACAAGCCAAATTCTCGCAAATATTGCTTGAGGTATTTCTCGTGAAATCTTGATTTTGTAATATATTCAGGTGGATAATTCATTAATTCGGGATCGTTGGTGAGAACGTCATAGTAAGGTTGAAAAACTGAGAAAAAGTCGGAATTACCTTTGGCTGAGTATTGATAGGGAATATCAGCATTGCCTAGCGCCCAAGTTTCAAGGCAACAATTTTGAATGATGATGTGAAATTCTGTGTTTTGAGTTTGATCTATGCCCAGTTTGGTTTTGAAGTCTTCTAATTTGGTGTAAATTTCATCGAATCTAGTTTGATAAGGATCATCTTCTGAGTCTACACAAATGAAGAAATGATCGATGTTGTCATAGTTTCTGATGTCTAGTAAACATTCTTCTAAGAGGGAGCTTCCTCCATAGATTTTGGGAACGCTCACCATATTGGGATAGCCATTACCTGCGATGATTCGACATGAGTTAGTAGTCATATCTTCAGGTTTTTCTACAAAGTTGATCTCAGGGAATAGATGCGATAGCCAAGCTTTGTAGACTTTCGGTTCGGTTTTGCCTCCTTCAACTAAGAACAAGAGATTCACGCAGTTTGTTCCTCATGTTCGAGTAAGTTAATTAGTTGCGTGAATTTGTCTAAGCTAGATGCTGTATTGAGTTCAGGAATATCTACAGCTTTTCTGGTTCTGATTGTGCCGTTGGTTCTGCTCACTAATTGCCAAGTTTTCCAAGGGATGTTATTGATGATGTAGGGATGATGGCTGGTTAGGATAAATTGAAGGTTAGGAGAGTTGTCTAAAATGAAATCTGTTAACTGGGGCATACAGTTAATGCCTAAGCTATTCTCAAACTCATCAATGATAATTACTGATTCATCAGGTGCAGCAAAAATATCTATTAAACAAGTTAGTACACGATACATACCAGACGATATTGCTAACTGAGAAATCCAGTTTGCTGAACCTCTCTCTAGAATTTCAATTAAAAGAGTATATCTATTATCGGATCTTAGCTCAGCATTGACTCTGACATCTTCTACATTAGGAAATATCTCAGTATAAACATCTTTTATTTCATCAAAAGCTTTAGGGAAATTTTTTTCTAGATAATAAGCCGTGAGGACTGTAGGAGCATCTACAGCTTCTTCTTTGAATTCTTTTAGATGAATAAATTCATCTGAGTTTTCTATCTCATAATCTGACAACACAAGCTTGTTGCTGGGATCAAATCCAATCGAGGCAATTAAATCTTGAGGTATTACTTTAACAATAAATCTTTTGAATGCCTCAGTTACAGGTGCTATAGATTCTTCTTCTGCTAAGAGACTGATTGCACTTTCTGTTTTCTTAAACTTTCGCAAATTTTCACCATTTAATTTCGACCTTGTTTTGCTCCGATGTAAAATCTCTATTTCTGCGTTATCATCAAACTTAATAAGCTTTTCTTCTGAAATTTCGACTTTTACTTGTTCACTTGAGAAAGAGTCTTGAATAGAATTCGTTGTGATTTCCCATCTATAATCTTGCCCTAAATGAGAAAAATCAATAGTCCACTCTAGATTTTCTAACGGTAGGACTTTACCCTGTGCAACATTGAAAATGAGCGCAAGTGCTTTGAGAATTGTTGTCTTTCCAACGCCAGAACTACCAACTAATAAGTTCAAATTGTCAAATTTAATTTCACTTAACCGCCAGTTTTGCGTGTTATTTCTAAAGGTGAAACTTTTGATTTTCATGGTTGTTCAAAACTAGGGGGAATATCGCGACTATAGCGATGCAAATATTGGCGACTTTAAAAATAAATAGGTGTTTATCATTAAGATACACTTAAGTCCAACACAATATCTGATATAGACTCTAAAAACTCTGACCCAATCATTTTAGCTGAATTGGCTAATGGTTTCCCAGCAATTACTCCTGTATTTGGGGCTACCTTAGCCGAAGCTTGTGCTGTTTGCCTAAGCGATCGCGGACATCCTCAAGGCATAAACCTTATAGTTGAAGGCGACTTTCAAGAAGTATTTAAGTTGTACTGGCAACCCGTCACACAACAGATGCTTCGATGTTGGAATGATTTAGAATATACAACAGAGCAAGCAGCTTACGGTATTGCTTTTATGATTATTACTAGGCTCACAGACTTTACGGTTATTGAGCGATCGCGCAAAGGTACAGGATTTGATTACTGGCTAGGTACTGAAAATGATGATTCTCTACTTCCATTTCAAAACAAAGCAAGATTGGAAATATCAGGTATTCGCGCAGGTGACGAAAAACGTATCAATATCAGACTCAAGCAAAAACTAGAACAGACTAAACCTTCTGATGGCTTACTACCTGCTTATATTGTAGTAGTTGAATTTAGCAAACCAATAGCAATCACAGCAAAAAAATGACCCAAGTTAATGTATTACATAGAGAAGCAATGGACTTAGCAGAATTGGCTCAAGTAGCTAAACTTAGAGGTGAAGTAGAACAATCTAATCATCTACGGAGACAGGCATTTACCAAAGAATCAAGCGCCGCTGCTTTAATTGCTAATCATTGGGAATCTGAACCAACCCGTTCAGTTTTACATCGTAGTGCTGCATCTTTAGCGATCGAATGTGGAGAATTTGAGATTGCTAACAGGCTAATTGCAACGGCTCTATCAGGCAATCCACCAGCCGAAATTGCCGAAGAATTACAAGATTTGTTCATTCAAATTAACCTCCGCCAATATTTAGAACGTCGAGGTGTGGATCTAGATGAAGAGAAATTAGCTAGTTTAGTTAGATAGATCAGCCTAGATTAAAGACGAAATTGCATCGTTGATTGTAATCATCAAAGTCATCGGCGCAATAGGCGAAACCGTAAAACCACACTTCTCATAAAATTGCTTTGCCTCTTCAGAAATTGCTTCCACTAAAATTGCTCTAATTCCCGCAATTTCAGCAGCCTGTAAAGTACGAAGTATCGCATCCCTGAGCAAGGCTTTGCCAATTCTCTTACCCTGCCAATTAAGATCAACTGCCAAACGTCCAATAATCATTACAGGAATAGGATCGGGCATATTTCGCTTAACTTTGCCTGTGGAGATTGTCTGCGCGATCGCACCATTCGCTAGGCAATAATAGGCGATAACCACCTTCTCAACTGTAACAACATAGGTTCGCGAAGCACCTTGCAACTCGTTTTTTAAAGCTCTATGTTTCAGTCAGTCATTGAGTTGAACATTTCCACAATCAAATTGATCGATTTGATGCGATGCATTGAGTTTTTCTGGTCGATTAAGAACCTGTTCTAATTCGGACATCACAGATTAATCCCAAGGAGCATTAGCAGTAAGCAACTGCCGCAGATTTTCATTGGGCATGACAGGCGCATCTAGACGGTCTAGAAATTGTTGAAATCTCTGCTTATCGACATCAAATAAACAGCGATCGAGTAGAACGTCCTGTGCTTTCTGATAGGCAGAATCTAGCATAAACTCCGAGCGACTTTTTCCTTGCAATGTTGCTGCGCGATCAATCAAGTCTCGCTGGTTTTGACTAATCCGCAGATTAATCGACAGGTCGCGAGCTTTACTTGCGGGTTTATTCAGATCTGTCGTTTGTTGAGATGGCGTAGACATAACTAATCTCTGAAACACCTTTTCATAAACAATCCTAAGGCTTTGTATATACAATGTCAATACATCATATTCAATTAGCAATTTTCATCAAAAGTAGCTACAATGTAATTACTTTTTGCTTGAAAGTTATTTGAATATGAGTATAGCTATCAGAACTCGCATCATTAAAATAGGGAACTCACAAGGCATCCGTATTCCCAAAACCTTGTTAGAACAAAGTGGAATTCAAACAGAAGTTGAAATTAGTGTTGACGGCGATCGCTTAACTATTCGACCTCTACAACAATTGCGGACTGGTTGGGATCAAGCTTTTGCAGCAATGGCAGCATATCAAGACGATGTGCTTTTAGATAAAGTTAATCCAACAGAATGGGAGCAGACTGAATGGGAGTGGTAGCTAAGCGGTTTGATGTTTTTCTGGTTAATCTCGATCCTATGATCGGTAGCGAGATTCAAAAGACTCGCCCCTGCGTGATTGTTTCACCAGATGAGATGAACCGCTATATTTCCACAGTGATTATTGCGCCGATGACAACTAAAGGCAGAATCTATCCCACTCGTGTTATTTGTCAGTTTCAGGGTAAAGATGGACAAATAGTCCTCGATCAAATTCGCACAGTGGATAAATCTCGATTGGTGAAAAAGATTGGTCAAATTAGCCAACATGAGCAAAGGGAAGTTCTTGATATTTTGGCGGAAATGTTTGCGGAATAGCTCCTAAGCCATGTCAACTTTTACCAGAACTGTCTCTGGATTAGCAATATTGCGAACTGCTTGAGGCAAGGACTGTACAGAATTACGAGTACGTTTGGCGATCGCATCTAAATCATCCAAAGGTTTCAATAATTCGCCATTGTGCATGATCAGTTCTAAGATAGGTTGCTCATCGTGTTGAGGAATCGCGGAAATATGGGTGAGGCGATCACCAATTACTACACCATTCTCGAAACTACGCCAGACCTGTTTACGACTAGCGATCGATTGCTTGCCGCTTGACTTTTTGGAAACAGGAATATTATCAATTTCCACTAACTTATAAACTCCATTTACGGGCGCACCTGTGACTAATTTTGTGCCGATGCCATAGCCATCAATGGGCGCTCCTAATGCTTTCAAGCGAAGAATCTCGGCTTCGTCAATATCGCCACTGGCAAAAATGGCAGCATCAGGTAGAAGTGCTTTTACTTCTTTAGAAACTGTTGCCATATCACCTGAGTCAATGCGAACTCCTTTTACTTGCATCTCACCAGATTTGACCTTCTCGGCAAGATTACGAGCAGCAGCGATCGTATCAAAGGTATCAATTAGAAGAGGACTCTCAGGAAAAACTTGATGGAAAGCACTAAAGGCTTGGGCTTCACTACCTTCCGTTGCATTCAATGCCATGACCAACGCATGAGCCATTGTGCCGCTAGGTTGTTTGCCGAGTTTCAGGGCAGCTAGTACATTAGAGGTAGCATCCATGCCTGCGGCGAGGGCGGCTCTGGCTGCCCAAAGCGAAGCTTGGGGACTGAAGGCACGTCTTGTGCCAAATTCTAAAAGGGTAATGCGATCGCCTGCAACATCACGCATTCTCGCGGCTCTAGTGGCAATTAAGGTTTGGTAGTTGATCGTGTTTAAGAGGTAAGTCTCAACTAGTTGTGCTTGCCAAAGGGGAGCTTCAATTCTTAAGAAAGGCTCATTGGCAAACATCGCTGTTCCCTCTGGTACTGCCCAAAGATCGCCCTCAAAGCGGAAGTTCGCTAGCAATTCCCAAAAGCGGCGATCGGCACTAGCAAAGATTCCTGTTGCTTGCAAAGCGGTGATTTGCTCGGAGGTAAAATGCAGATTTTGCAAGTATTCCACTGCTTGGGCAATACCCATTGCAATTAAGTATCCAAATCCCTCAGGAAGGCGACGCACAAATAACTCAAAACTAGCCCGTTTGCGATCGCATCCTTCATGCACATAGCAAGCACCCATCGTCAGTTGATAAAGGTCTGTGAGCAATCCATATTCATCTGTAGCGATGTTTAAAGTATCGGATTTCAGGCTCACAGCAGGATTGACGGTTATCGCGCTCATGGCTTTAGTGGGGTAGTTTTGTGTATATCCTTATTATAGTTATTTTTACCAAAATTGCAAGTATTTTTTGTTTACAAAGTTTGAAATTGCTAACAGCTAAAATTATGTAACTTAGATGTTTAGAGTTTTTTATAGCTAAAATATAGATGATAAAACCTAAAATTCATGTATTAATCCTTACATCAATTATAGTAGATACAACTTTAAATATTGACTGCAATTTCAGTAAAAAGCTGGCATAACCATTTATGGGTGCTTTGATTGGTTGTGCTTTGATGCCAGCGCATGACTACGGAAAAGCCATCAATTTCTAAGGGGCAAGGAAAAACTTTGAGGTTCAAGTCCTTAGCAAAAGCGATCGCAATTCGTTCGGCGAGAGTAGTAATCAAGTCTGTACGCGCAATGATAGAGGGTGCAACCAGAAAATGAGGAATAGAAAGTCTGATATTACGGCTGAGCCCTTGAATTGCAAGGGTATCATCAACTCTCCCAACCATATCTTCCTTGATCGAAATGAGGAGATGGGAAGTTGTGAGATATTCTTCTAACGACAGATAATCTTGAATTAAGGAATGGTCTTGACGACAGGCACAAACAAAGCGCTCTTGAAAAAGTAATTGTTCTTGATGCCAAGGAATCTGTTCAGGAAATACACCACAGATCAGATCGACTTTGCCATTATCTAACAAATCAAATAACTGCTGCCGATCGCCTGTACGCACTTGGATTTTAAGATTTGGGGCAGCCTGTTCTAATTTCTCTAACAATGGTGGTAACAGCACAAATTCCACATAGTCAGTCATGCCGATCGCAAATACGCGATCGCTAGTCATTGGCTCAAAACTTGCTTCCGATGACAGCGCTATCTGAATCTGTTGCAAAGCAGGTTGAATTTGGTTTGCTAAGGCGATCGCAACGGGTGTAGGTTGTAGTCCTGATTTTGCCCTGATGAATAATTCATCTTGAGTCAGATATCGCAATCGTGCTAGAGCGTTACTAGTGGCAGGTTGGCTCAAGCCAATGCGTTCTCCCGCACGGGTGACATGGCGATCGCGCATGAGAGCATCAAACACTACCAATAGATTGAGGTCAATCTGACTCAAATTAAAATTCATACTATGAATGATTTTTATATAAATTATCCATTGGACAAATAAATGATACTCGATCCACACTTGTTGTAGTGATTTTTGATGCAATCCAAACATGAGCAAACAAATTCTCTTAATTGTTGCCAATCCTTCCACTTCAACGACTTTAGGGATTCCCGTTGGCTTCTGGGCTGCGGAATTGATTCATCCCTATGATGCATTTATGAATGCAGGATGTCAGGTGACGATCGCTAGTCCCAAGGGCGGTAAAGTGGAATTTGATAGCTTGAGCGATCCCCGTGATGCTTCGGGTTATTCCAAGAATGATCTGCTGTCCCTGCAATACATCAATCAACCAGAATTTATGCAATTGCTGGAAAACACGCCTGCGATCGCTACGCTCAATATCAATGATTTCGATGCGATCGTAGTCTGTGGTGGTCAATCGCCGATGTTCACCTTCCGCCAAGATCAAAATCTCGTCCAACTTTTTAGCAGCTTCTATGCAACGGGTAAACCAACGGCGGCGCTCTGTCATGGCACTTGTCTATTATTGGAAACCAAACTCCCTAATGGCGAATATTTAATTCAAGGTAAGTCGATTACAGGTTTTGCTAATAGTGAAGAAGACTATGCGGATCAAGTTGTTGGTCAGAAAGTAATGCCTTTTCGGATTGAAGATGAAGCAAAACAATTAGGGGCTAATTTTGTGACTCAAGCACCTTTTTCTCCCCATGCGATCCGTGATGGTAATTTGATTACAGGTCAACAGCAAAACTCTGGTTCAGAAACTGCAAAATTAGTATTAGAAGCATTAAACAAGTAAGGAAGTGCCGCGCTTCGCGCGGCACTTCCTTACTCAAAAATCATTACTTCTTTGGCACTACCGCATTAGGAATAACTTTATGAAAATTGCATTCATTGGCACTGGTAATGTCGGCGCACCCCTAGCCGATCACTTACAAAAACTCGGACATCAAGTATTCATCGCTGCCCGTGATCCGCAATCCAAGTCAGTTTTAGAAGCCACCAGCCGCAATTCTGAACTGATCGTCAAATCTCCGCTAGAAGCTGTCCAAGAAGCAGAAATAGTGTTTTTAGCAACTCCTTTTAATGCGATCGAGACAGCACTTGCTCCTGTGAAATCATTGCTGGATGGCAAGATTTTAGTGGATTGCACTAATCCTGTTGGTGCAAATTTATCGCATGGTTTGCAAAGTCAAGCCTCTGGAAGTGAAACCATTCAAGAATTTGTGCCTAATGCTCCTGTGGTGAAAGCCTTTACTATTTATGGCTATGAGAACTTTGAAGATAGTACCTATGCTGACTATGGCGATTTGAAACCTGCGATGCTAATTGCAGGTAATGATCAGTCTGCCAAAGAGGCAGTAAGTTCTCTCTGTTCGCAATTAGGATGGGAACCAGTAGATACAGGTAAATTATCCATGAGCTTACATTTAGAACATATGACTTTGCTATGGATTCAGATGGCAAGAGTTCAAGGCAAAGGCTCAGGATTTGTTTGGGCAATGTTGCAGCGTTAGTTCTTATGCTCGAAATGCCAAGATAAGACCTAAAAGGAGCATTGCAAATGTATAGCTGCTTATGCAAGAATAGAAATGGTAATATAAAGCGTATTGTTGAAACAAACCCTTTAAGAGTAATTAGCTGTATAGGTATATGGCATGAGACTTAGAAAAGAAAAACCTTTACAAATATTTTCCACTAAAAAGTCAACGACCTTAAACCTGCAAACTAGACCATTTGCACCCGTTAAGTCAGAAGAATCAGATCCGATTGAAATACAAAAAGCGTCAAGGGGTACTCAAAATCATCAGTCAGAAAATTTATTACAAAGACTGATCGATATGCAGATAACCGAATCGCGATCGCCTATCGATGTAGTCCAAAGAAAAAATCGTAAGCTAATTTCAAGAATGCAACCTCAACATGAGATAGCATCGAGTCAAATTCAGGCAAAGCTGAATATTGGCGAGCCAAATGATAAATATGAGAAAGAAGCAGATACTACTGCGGCTAAGGTAGTGCAGAAAATTAATTCATCACCGCAGGGGAGATCTGTCCAAAAGCAAGAGTCAATGGAATCTGAAGATGAAGAATTGCAAATGAAGCCTGAGATTTCTAAGATTCAGCGACAAGAGGCGATGGAAGACGAAGACGAAGAATTACAAACAAAGTCTTTGGTGCAGAGACGGGAGAATCTGAAAGGTGGGGAGGCTTCAACGGACTTAGAGTCATCGATTCAGCAAGCAAGGGGTAGTGGTCAATCTTTAGATCCCAACCTTCAATCAAAGATGGGGCAAGCGATGGGTGCAGATTTTAGCGGCGTGAAAGTGCATACAGATTCGCAATCTGACCAACTCAATCAATCGATTCAAGCGAAGGCTTTTACCACTGGGCAGGACATATTTTTTAGACAGGGGGCATACAATCCCAGCAGTAAGAGCGGTCAGGAGCTAATTGCTCATGAGTTAACACACACTGTGCAGCAAGGAGCAGCTAGTAAAGTAAGAAGTAAAGTCCAAAGAAATATCCAGAATCCTAATTTGATTCAACGCAATCCATTTATGCTGATGGAGGGCTATCATCTTCTCAAAAATACATCCAGAGATATTTCAAATACCTATATCAAGAATAAAGGGACTGATGCTCAGAAAGAGGTTGCCGAATGCGTGAAAGAAATTAGATCCATTATGGAAAATCCTCATGTTCGGAGTATAACCAGTGGTTATTTCAGTACGATATTAAGTAAAGCAAAAAGCTATCTCACCGAAAACGATCCGCTAGTGGAAACTATGAAAGGTTTTATTGATATGTTAAGTGAGCTAATCACTAGAGTGCAAGAAATGAGGGAAGTCGAACATAAAAAGCTGGAAAAGAAGGGACTCTCCAGAGTTAAGAATCAAATGGTTTTATCCAATATGAGGATGTACGAGAGTAGTTCCAGCAGGATTGGTTACAGAAACGCTAACTGGGATAAAGGTGTGGCAAAGATATTAAATCAAGGTTGGATGAAAGAAAAAGGAAATAAAAAAGTACAGGTAACCCCAGGATTGAATAACGTTTCTTTAGCAAGAATGAAAGCTACAAATAAGTTAGCTTCATTACGTTATGACCGAAAGATCAAGAAAACTGAAGAATTTAATGAGTTATCGACAAAGTTTGATGAGTTGAAAACTAAAAATCTTGCCCTGTATATTTTGCTTGCATCCATTGCACCATCAAAGATAGCGACAGCCCTAGCAAAATCATTAGCAGGATCATTAGCCGGTGATATGCAAGGAGATAAAATACCTTGGTATAATCCAATGATAAAGTTGGACAATAATGAACAAAAGGAAACGGTCAAAGATAACTACAAAAATAAAAACCTCTTTTAGAACAATAACTTCAAAATGAAGACAAATGAACCAAGACAGCGCTGAGAAAACACCTATACTAAGAAATGCGAAGCGCGAAAGGACAGTCAAATCGAACAACAAAAGCCATCACTTTTCATAATTTTATTACAGAGAACCTTGTTTTCTGTAATAAAATTATGAAAAGTGCCATAGTTTGTACAAATACCTAGTTCTTCATTCATCACTACAACTCATCCTTACTTGTTGAGGACTACCGTAAGATCTATAAGATCGAGCGCACTAATGATTCTACGATGCTTCTATCATGCAAGGAGTATGAAAGTTTTTAGGAAGCTCTAGAATTATTATCCATTCCGAGATTTAGAGAAAGCCTTCAACTATCACTGCAACAAATAAAAAGCGATGAAACCTATGCTCTAGATAAGGTATTAGGAAATATCAATTGATTGATTACGAAGTTCGCTTTACAAAGGAAGATCAAGAAGATATCGCCAAGCTGACTCCTAAATCGAAGTAGAAACTTAAAGCGATTATTCAGGACACTATTATAGAAAAAAAGAGTTAGTCAGTACAAACCAAAACCCAGAAGATGAGTTGCGGTACAAACCGCCGCAACTCATCTTCTGGGTTTAAGTCCTAAGTAAACCTTGCTTTGCTATAGCATTAATCCCTATGAAGGCAAAAAACTGGTCGGAGATCTCGCTGGCTTTTATTCGATTCGCTTAAGTATGCAAGACAGAATTAGCCTCCCAGCCTAATATTGCCGTCTTGCGTTCCAATCCCCAGCGATAGCCACCTAACTCCCCTGATTCCCTAATCACCCGATGACAGGGAATCAGGAAGCTAATGGGATTGCTGCCAACGGCATTACCGATCGCTCTAGCAGCATTAGGACGACCAAGCGATCGCCCTAAACCCTGATAAGTCGTAATCCCACCAAAGGGTATTCGCAGAAGCGCTCGCCAGACTTGAATTTGGAAGTTAGTGCCTTTGACATAGAGCGTGAGGGGTGGCTGCTTGGTGGTATTTAGATTAGGAAGATGGCTAAATAAGCGATCGCAAATTGGTTGGATAATTTGATGATTTATGAATGCAATATCTCTGAACGCAATGAGGTTATTACTTTTTGCTTATTGATTAAAAAAACATGATACTATTTAGTAACTCTTTCTTTGATGATATTTGGTAGCAAATTTGCAGCGAAACCATTAGGAGTTGGCTAGACATGGGGAATATAAATGATAGATTATCGCGAATAACACCTTCAGTAAAGCCTACATCGCTTAACCTGCAAACTAGACCCTTTGCTCCACTTGCAACACAAGAAGAAGAACCTCTTTCTTCAGCCCAAGATAAACCACTATCAGAGAAATTAAAATCTTCTGAAAATATATTAGAGAAGTTAATTAATACGCCAACACCTGAATCTGCTCCATCAGTTCAAAGAAGTCCAGAGAATCGATTAAAGGTGGCAGCGCGAAAAATGGTAGTTCAGACAAAGCTGAATGTTGGTAAGCCAAATGACAAGTATGCACAAGAAGCCGATGCAACTGTGTCTAAAGTTGTTCCACAAATTAATCTGCCAATTAATCAAATAGCTCAAAATCAATCAGTTCAACTTCAAGAGGATGTAAAAGAAGAAAAGATCGAAGAGGAACAGGGAAAAAGTATAGAATTCCCAATCTTAGGTGAGTCAATTCAGAATGAGCAGTATACCAATCTATCCCATATTCAGAGAGATCTAGTAGATAAAAATGCTGCAAGCAAAGTTGACAGCTTAGATGTTGTGTATGAACTGATCGCTCATAAACTAGCCTATAAAGGTATCGATGGCATACCAGAAGACATGGGGCAGTGGCTAGATAATCAAGGCTATCAAAGGAATTGGCTTGGTACAGTCCAAGGTTCAGGTTTATTTTGCGGGTTAATCATGCCCAAAGAAGGCTCTGACAAACAACCTGTTTTGGCTTTCAAAGGAACTGACTTTGCTAAAACTGGTGATGCATTAGCTGATGCCGATCCAGTTGCAGTTGGATTTACCGCATTTAAGTTAAAACAAGATCAAATTCAAGGATTAATTAGTCAAGCTGGGGGGAAAGTGGTGGTGACTGGGCATAGTTTAGGAGGTGCATTAGCCCAACATGCTGCTTCTGCTTTTACGGGTAACATCAGTAAAGTCGTCACCTTTCAAGCTCCTGGGATTAGTCAAGAACAAGTTAGACAATTTAATAACAATGTTAATGATATGGAAGAAGATGAAAGACCAGAAGTTGTGCATCATCTTGCCACAGGTGACATCGTGGATCTCGCAGGGGGTAAGCATATTGGCGGATCAGGTTTGTATGCAGGGAAAGGAAATGCTGAATTCTTTCTACATAACTTAGAGAGTGGTGGTCCCAATAATCACACTAAATTCTTGCTCCAAGATGAAGCATTCAAAGAACAACAAGAGCAAGTAGGTATCGACGGTGAAGCCCGTGAACAAGTTGGTTTAAGGGATAGCCAAATTGGTGTAAATCAAAAAGTTGGACAGTATGATGATAATCCTTTTGCAGGCAATCAATTCATTTTTGAACGTGGTAGAGAAATGGCTGCACCAGGAGCCGCCTTATTACTGGGAGGGAAGGAAGTGGCTCAAGGGGGAATGGGACTAGCCAAGGAAGGACTGGGAAATTGGAGACAGGGAGGAGCGTGGAATAGAACTAAAGGTGTTGGCAAAATGATTGGTGGTGGTTTGGGTACAGTTGCAGGTGGTATAGGTGCTGTGGCTGGTGGCGTAGGTGCTGTGGCTGGTGGTGTGGCTGGAGCATTGGGTGGGGCGATCGCAGTAGGTGCATACGAAACAGGTAAAGGTGCGATCGAAGGTTTATCTACAGGTGCGAAGATGGGCAGCTCTGCGGGTCGTGCCTTGATGAGTGGTGGGTCTGATCTAGCAGAGGAAGGAATGAAAAATTGGAAACAGGGAGGAGTTTGGAATAAAACTAAAGGCGTTGGCAAAATGATTGGCGGTGGTTTAGGCACATTAGCAGGTGGTGTGACTGCTGGTGTTGGCGGTTTAGCTGGTGGGGCTTTAGGAAGTGTTGGTGGAGCGATTACAGGAATACCTAAAGCTTTGTGGAAACGCAGTAAAAGAAAGTAAAGATAACATTTAACAGAAAACCAAGTTATTAAAAACATTTATGCCTATAAATATTGAGAACAATGCCAAACCTAAATTACGATTTTCTAGCAAAAGAACTGGTGTTTCCATTACTTTACCAATTGGATGGCATCAAGAAAGTAGCGAAGATCCAAATCACGCTACGGATATATATTATCAATCTCTTGGAGAGCCTTACTCACCTTGCATAACCGTTAAAATCATTGAAATTCCTGAAGCTGAATACCATCAGAATAATTATCAGGAATTATCAGAGGTTTTGTTAGCGGAACAAGCACAGTCCAGCTTTTCACAAACTCTAGAAATATTAGAGCAACTAATAGAAAATATTGACGATCATGCTGCTCGAATTGATATTTTTAAGATGATTGATGCAGAAACTAAAATAGAAGTAACTCAATATCAAGTAACTATACAATTAGCAGCTTCTGTATGTGGAATAGTTGCAATTATGAAGACAGAAGATCAAGATTTTTATTTGCCTGTTTTTAATGAGGCAGTGAGATCTTTGAAATTGACAACGTATTAAGTCTAAGCTCAAAATATCCTCAGTCCGCATAATCAGACTGGCTAGCCTCCCAGCCTAATATGGCGTTTTTCCGTTCCAATCCCCAACGATAGCCACCTAACTCACCTGATTCGCGAATGACACGATGACAGGGGATGATGTAACTGATGGGATTACTACCAACAGCATTCCCGATCGCTCTAGCAGCATTGGGACGACCAAGCGATCGCCCTAAGCCCTGATAAGTCGTAATGCTGCCAAAGGGTATCCGCAGGAGCGCCCGCCAGACTTGAATTTGGAAATTAGTGCCTTTGACATAGAGCGTGAGGGGTGGTTGCTTCGTGGTATTCAGATTAGGAAGATGGCTAAATAAGCGATCGCAAATTGGTTGTGTAATTTGGCGATCGCAAATAATCTTAGCGCTTGACCATTCCTCTCGCAGCATTAAATCGGCAGCTTGATCATCCATTCCATCCAGAAAAAACAAATTACAAATACCTCGTTCGGTTGTGGCAATCAGGCAATCACCAAACATGGTTTTATGGATGCCATAGCAAATCTGTAACCCCGCACCACCAGTTTTAAATTCTTGCGGTGACATCGCTTCGAGGTTCACAAATAGGTCATGCAATCGCCCTGAACTAGATAAACCGACATCTCCCGTCAATTCCAATAAGTTCTTTGTTTCCGCAATTTTGGACTTAGCATATTCCACCGTCAGATATTGCAAAAATCTTTTGGGGCTAATCCCTGCCCATTTGGTAAACAAGCGCTGAAAATGATATTCGCTCAGATGTACATGTTGCGCGATCGCGGCAAGGTCTGGCTGTTGTCGATGGTTCTGACGAATAAAGGCGATCGCTTTTGCCATCAGTTCATAGGTTGCGCGATCGCCCATATTCTCATCTAGAAATTTGTCCATCGGGGAGTTTATAGTTTGCAATACAAGGGTTTACACTCAATGTATCAACTATTCAATACTTAAGCCACCCATTTCTTGCGATCGTTATTTTCAAATGGCGTTTTATCAACACTTTATAGGCAATATTCAGTCAACACAAACACGATTATCTTCTAAATTAGCTTAATATGATTTAACTAACTAGCCTAGAAATATCATTATTCGCTTATAATAGTCTGGATTTACATCTACATATAGATAAGAACTTGTTTTAGAAAGTCTGTGTTTGAAGGAGATTTAAAGGAATGAATGTAACCGTCAGCCAAAGCTGGATAGAGCAGCTTAACTTGGCTGATAAACAAGTGCCTGAATTTTTTAGGAGCTTTGAGGAACTTGAGGCTGCACAGATTGGTATATCTCAAATTCATGTCATGCGGAGAGCTTGGCAAGATTTAGAACTGGATGGAATTCTATATCAGGATAAATCACCATACATCTACATTAAGGAAGTCTCTAGTATTGATCCACAGCAGACTAGGAAGTTACACCGTAGACTTTGGAATCAGGGAATTGCTCCATTTCTATTAGTAGTTAGCCCCAATGAATTTCACATATACTCAAGTCTAGTACTTCCAGCTAAGGAAAATGAAGACATAAATGATGATCACCGATTAGTTGAAGTATTGAGCCGAGCCGCAGATGCTCTGGAGTTAAGGCAGTTTGCGCGATCTCTAGAATTTGGTGAATTGTTCCATAAGAAACCAGAATCTTTTAATCCTGAGTTACGAGTTGATCGCTACCTACTTAAAAATCTCAAGGCAGCGAGATCAAAATTGCTTGAGCCAGTAAAGGATGTAGTCCTTGATCTCAAAATCATCCATGCTTTGCTATGGAGAGTAATTTTTGTTTCCTATTTAACTGATCGAAAGATTATTGATTCAAGGTACTTTCATAAGATAGGAGCTACTGATGTTACAAGCTTACGTCAACTATTAGAAAAGTTTTCACCAAAAAAATCTAGAGAATTACTTTATAGCTTATTTGAACAATTAAAGCAGGATTTTAACGGCGATCTATTTGAAGGAGACTTAATTAGAGAACAGCAATATGTGCAAAATGATCATATAGAAATACTAGTAAAGTTGTTGAGAGGAGATGATCTCAGCAATGGTCAGCTTTCACTTGGTTTTTGGGCTTATGACTTTAGTGTTATTCCAATTGAAACTATTAGCGGGATTTACGAACAGTTTCTAGAAGTAGAATCACCTAAACAAAAGCGAGAAAGTGGAACATACTATACACCGAGATTTCTAGCTGAAGTAGTTCTTGATGTAGCCTTAGAGAAATTTACATCTCTCTCAAACAAAAAATTTCTCGACCCTGCTTGCGGTTCAGGAATCTTTTTGGTGTCTTTATTCAACCGACTAGCTGAAGAATGGCTGAGAAATAATCGAGATGCTAGCAATAAATACCGTGCTGATTCATTGAGTAATATTCTCCAAAATCAACTTTTTGGGGTTGATGCCGATCCTACAGAAACGGCTTGTCGAATTGCTGCCTTCAGTTTGTATCTAGCTTTTCTCGATCAGATAGAGCCAAGGGCAATTCAAGAATTACAAGAACAGGGTAATGTGTTGCCGAATTTAGTAGGGCATAATATTCTTTGTCAAGATTTCTTTGATGATGCACTTGTACTACCCAATGATTTTGATTTAGTTGTAGGGAATCCTCCTTGGGCAAGAGGTTCTAAAGAAGAGACTTTAGTGGAGTGTTGGTGTAAACAAGAGAGTTTACCAATGGCTCAGAAACAATTAGCCTATGGTTTTATATGGAAAGCTCCACGACATATTAAAGATAACGGTCTTGTATGTTTCCTACTTCCTTCATCAATTTTGCTCAATCACCAAACTAAAGCGTTAGAGGCTCAATATCATTGGCTATCTAATCACACTGTCGAACAAGTTCTCAATTTATCGGATATGAGTTTTTATCTCTTTGATGGAGCAATTCGACCAGCGTTAGTTGTCAGTTATACGAAAGAGTTACCCAATAAATCGAAAGGCTTTATTGATTATCTGGTTCCTAAAACCGAACGAGAAACCCTAAGTGCAGAAATTATTAGCATCGCACCAGAAGATCGTGTGCAAATTAAATTAGAGCGAGTGCTTTACGATCTTAGTAGTGGTGAAGCTGCACTTGATTGGAAACAGTATTTTTGGGGAACGCCAAGAGATCAAAAGTTTTTAGATCGATTAAGTGCTTTACCTCGACTTGGTGATGCAGTCGATCAGCTTACGGTTAAGCCAAATAAAAGGACTAAGCGATGGATTATTGGTCAGGGGTTCCAACCAGAGGGCGTTAATGACGACCCTCAAAGGAGCAAATTACCATCTTGGAATCCCAAGCAACTATTCCTAGAAGGGAAAAGTAAAGATATCGATCTCCTAGTGTTAGAGTCAGACTGTAGTATGGTCGGCGAGCGATTTAAACGTTTGCGAAGATTACCTGACAATCAAATTTTTAAAGCACCTCACGTTCTAGTGACACAAGGTTTGAGAGTTGCTTATTCAGGCTTTGATGTTATTTTTCGTCATGCTGTTCAAGGAATACATGGAGACATACAAGACGCTAATTTGCTTACATTTCTTGCTGCTACTTTGAACTCAGATTTAGCCAGCTATTTCCTATTCCATACTTCTGCAAATTGGGGTACTGAAAGAGATACAACTCACGAGAGTGAGCTTTTACGGTTCCCATTTCCCTTTCCAGAAGATACACAGTCCGATGTCGAATCAGAATCAATTATTCGAGAGGTTAGCTCTAAACTGAAGCAATTAAAGAAGCGGCTAGAGACTAATATTCTGGATAGAAATGAGATAATTGAGCAAGCTAAACGAGACTTACTTGTATATGTATATCGCTATTATCAGATTGATGAACTTGAACAAGTCTTGATCAATGACACAGTAAATTGTTGGATTCCTAGCTCTACACCAAATCGGGGTAGTCCAAATATTCCTACTTTAAAAGATAGTACTAAGCTAGAGCGTTTAGAATATCTCAATCTTTTATGCGATCTTCTAAATAGATGGTCTAGACGAGGTAGCTATCAAGTATCAGGAAAAATAATCTTTGCTTCTAATTCTAAAATGGCAGTTATAGTTTTACAAAAAGTAATCTCTCAGAATGTATCTCCTCTTGACGAGCATACATCCAGCCCTGAGTTAGATACAGTCATTAGCAGAATTTTGAATCTCCTGCCAAGGCATGAAGGTAGTATTGCGTATTACCGTAATCTCAAGGTCTTTGATAGAGATAAATTATATATCCTCAAACCATTAGCCTATCGATTTTGGAGTAAAACAACCGCTCTTAATGATGCTGACGAAATTGCGGCAGCTATCCTCACTAACGATTACAGGGGGTGATTAATGGCGATTATTGGTAGTGCCGATTTGTGGTCAAACTTTTTTCCTGATGATTTGATTCCAGATATTCTAAACATGGTGTTAGAAGTTTGGGATGTGTTTAGAACTAATTGTGGTGAAACCCATGAAGTACCAATTACCAAACGTTTTCGCTCTCATCTTGAGCAATACAAAGATCTGAAAATGTTACCTATCAGGATTGATCGAGAAGCTATTGTCGATGATATCAATAGAGAAAGCGAAATCGGTCGCATTGATCTGCGACTCACACATGGTTATCGAAGTGAGGTTTACTTTGCTTTTGAGTGTAAGCGACTAAATGTAGTTGATAAGAATGGTCGTACCAACTCCCTTGCAAGAGAGTACGTGATGAATGGGATGACTAGATTTGTTGGTTCGGAGCCACAATATGCAATAGGTTTAAAGCAAGGTGGCATGATTGGGTATGTGATGAATGGAAAGATTGATGGTGCTATTACAGCCGTTAATAAACAAATCAAAGATCACTACAAGGACTTACAAATGAAACCCTCAAAAGGATTAAATCCGTCATCTAGATTGCCAGAAAATTTGATCAGAGAAACCTTGCACCATCTACCAGATCGTGAGTTTACAATTCATCATGTCTTTTTGCCTGTTTCAACAATCTAAAGTATGTTCCAATTCCCAAGGACTAATGCGAGTACTGTAATCATTCCATTCACGTTGTTTTAACTTGATGTAGGATTGCACAAACTCTGAACCTAACGCATCGGGCAAAATCGTATTTGCTTGCAAACATCGCAGTGCATCTAAGAGATTCGCTGGCAACTGTTTCACCGTACCGAAGGGAAGCGGATCGGTGTAGGAATTATTGTCATAGCGTTGACCAGCTTCGCGTTGGTGTTTGATGCCATCAAGACCACTGGCGATCAGCGCCGCAGGGAGAAGATAGGGATTAGCGGCTCCATCGGCGAGACGGAACTCAAAGCGACCTGCTTCGGGAATGCGGATCATGTGGGTGCGGTTGTTGCCTGTGTAGCTGATCGTATTAGGTGACCATGTTGCGCCAGAGTTAGTGACAGGCGCATTAATCCGCTTGTAGGAATTGACGGTGGGATTGGTGAAGGCACAGACGGATTCTGCGGAATGCAATACGCCGCCGATAAATTGATAGGCTAGGCTCGATAAACCGAGTTCTCCTTTTGCGTCATCAAAGAGATTTGTATTTCCCTCTAAATCCCAAATGGAGAGATGGGTATGACAGCCGTTGCCCGTTAGATGAGGGAATGGTTTAGGCATAAAGGTGGCGCGGAAGCCGTGCTTTTCGGCGATCGCTTTGACCATATATTTAAAAAAGGCATGGCGATCGGCTGTTACCAAAGCATCAGCATAAGTCCAGTTCATCTCGAATTGACCATTTGCATCTTCATGATCGTTCTGATAGGCTCCCCAACCCATCACTAACATGGCATCGCAGATTTCCGCAATGATATCGAATCGGCGCATCAGGGCTTGTTGGTCGTAGCAGGGCTTGCTAGCGCGATCGCTTAAATCAGAAATATCCGTACCATCCGCAGAGAGTAGAAAATATTCGCACTCCACACCTGTTTTGACACGATAGCCGAGGGATTCAGCTTGACTCAGGGCTTGCTTGAGAACATAACGTGGGGCTTGTTTGACGGGTTCGCCATTCATGTAGAGGTCGGCGGGCATCCAGCCAATTTCGGGTTGCCAAGGTAAAGGAAAAAGACTATTGCGATCGGGAATGGCGAAGAGGTCAGGATCGGCGGGTGTCATATCCAGCCATGTGGCAAATCCTGCAAATCCTGCGCCATTGGCTTCCATCGAGTCGATCGCTGCGGTTGGCACTAATTTAGCCCGTTGCACGCCAAAGAGGTCAGTGAAGGAAATGAGAAAGTAGCGAATCCCTTTTTCTTGAGCAATTTCCGATAGAGCCTTAGTCATAATCCCGTAATCACAATGTTTATCTCTCAGCAAACGGGATTATCGCTCAAATTAAAATGCAGTCTCGTATCAATCTTGTCAATATTTACCAAATCTTTATTTACCAAGTCTTTGCCACAAACCCCTGATCATTTGCGATCGCCACCGTATCCCCTGAAGGCTTAATTAGAAATAGCCCTTCCTGTGTGGCATATTCATCGGCTCGCTCATCCACCTTAATGCCAGCGATCGCGCCATAGAGTTTATAACTTTGATACTTAGGCAGAGCCTGTTTAAAACGGTCTAAAGTAATTAAAAATCGCTTCACATCGCGAACTTCTAAATGAGACTTGACCTCAATCGCTACCACTTCATTAGTATTTTCGGCGAGAACATCAATTTCGATAGAACCATTTTCATCCTGAGCTTCCACTCGCAAGGCTGTAAAATGCACTTCAATTCCCTTCTCCCGAAACATCCGCACTGCCGCAGGTCTAACTAAATTTTCGACAAACTCACCCCAACGACTCGTAATCCCGCCGACTTGCTTATTTGTCTGTGCAACAATTTTTTTGAGTTCAGCCATTTCTTGCTCGGATGCGCTCTTGTACTTCTGTAAAGCTTCTTCAGAAGCTTGCTTATAGTTTTCCAAAGACTGAAGAACAACTTGTTGCTGTTCTTTACGTTGGCGTTCACTTTCACGAAATAACTCGAAAATATCATCTATGGTTACAGGACGTTGAGACATAGTTTTTAGCGATCGCGTTAGATGTTAATAATGATTATAAACTCTTCCAAAAAACAACCAATTGGTGTCGGCGCTTCGCGCCGACACCAATCTTTTCTAATAACTAGCGTAAACTGTAAATAGCGATCGCTGGATGAGTAAAGTTAGGAGATACGCAGATGACCACCCTATTACGAATCTCACAGATTGAAACCTTAGCGGGACAAAGCACAGTCCTCCATGAAATCGGCTGGCAACAATTTGAATCTATTCTCCAAGACCTTGGCGACAAGCGCAGATCAAGAATTGCTTATTTAAACGGTGTATTAGAAATTGTTATGCCCTTACCTGAACACGAAAAAATTAAAGTTTTGATTGGAGATTTTATAAAAGCACTTCTTGAGACAATGGAGATCGATTTTGAAGGTTTTGGCTCCACGACTTTCAAGCGTGTTGATAAACTTGCAGGACTAGAACCCGATGACTGCTTCTATATTCAAAACAATGTCGCTATGCGTGGTATTCGCAAACTAGACATGACCATCGATCCTCCACCTGATCTAGCGATCGAGGTGGATGTAACTTCCAAAACTAAGTTTGATGTTTATCGCGTCCTCGGTGTACCTGAACTCTGGCTATACGATGAGATATTGAAAATTTATATCTTGCGTGATGGCGATTATGTCGAATCAGAATTAAGCCCTATTTTTGGAGCTATCCCGATCCGTGATGTCATACCACAGTTTTTAGAGATGACTCTTAGCCAAGGACGCAGCATAGCGATGAAGGCATTTCGGGTATGGATGCAAGAGAGCTTATTCAAATAGATTCTTAGCGACTTAGCAATTCCCAAACTGCTTGACGAATAAACTTTTCATCTTCAGGATTTTGATAGGGATTGCCCGCACGATGTCCCCAGATCGAGGGAATGGGGAAATATGAACTATGAGGAATTAGAGCCGCCTCGCGATCGCAATCTTCGGGAGTGAAATACAAATCCGTAGTACTTGGCATGACTAAGGTTTTCGCTTGAATTGATCGCATGGCAAGTTCATAATCATTTTGATAAACAGGATTATTGCTGACATCGCACCTGAGCCAAGTATCAAGCATCGCCATCAAATTTCGCGGATCGCGCTTGCGATAGCCAGATTCCCAACCACGCAGGAGATAATCTTCAAGAGATTCGTAACCGAATTGATAATACAAACCTTCACGATAAA
The DNA here is from genome assembly GCF_051131155.1 of Pseudanabaena minima str. Chao 2107. Lineage (NCBI taxonomy): Bacteria > Bacillati > Cyanobacteriota > Cyanophyceae > Pseudanabaenales > Pseudanabaenaceae > Pseudanabaena > Pseudanabaena minima. The sequence continues at coordinate 4,856,414 of NZ_CP159508.1, read as the reverse complement.
AGTCTTGGGATGCTGCCCAACTGGCGTAAATTCTGGCAAAGGTGCGAAAACCGCGATCGGGAATGCCATCAAAGCTAGTTCCATTCCAAGTTGGATCGGCTGTGAGGGAACAGCGCAAACTCTCTAGGAAGATACGATTGTGATCGGTAGTTTTTGCAGTGCCACAAATTGCCGCGATCCGTTCCACGCGATCGCCATACAATGCACCCCAATGATAGGCTTGCTGAGCGCCCATCGACCAGCCGTAAACTAGGGCTAAGCGTTCAATCCCTAAGACTTCGCGTAGCAATTGCTTTTGAGCCGTGACATTATCGAGATGCGTAAACCAGAAACCATGCTCAGCTAAGCCACATTCCGCACAGTTGCTAGGCGAACTCGATAGCCCATTCCCAAACATATTGATGATGATTACAAACCATTTTGTCGGATCGAGAATGCCATCAGGTTTCACTAACCATTCAATATCGGGGTGTTGCGCTCCGTAGGAGGTGGGATAGAGAATCACATTCGAGCGATCGCCATTTAGTTCGCCATAGGTCTGGTAAACCAGTTGCGCTTGTGGCAAAGTTGCACCGCACTGAAGCTGAAAGTTCTTAATTGTAAAAGTATTCATGCTACTGAATTCTCAAGCTTCGCTTCAAAATTAGCGATGATTTGGCGATGGACGTTGAAGTAACCATTTTCGACACATTCAAAATGGGAACTTAATTTTGCATGAGCTGCACCTAATTGATGGAAGGGAATGGAAGCATAGAGATGATGTTCGGCATGGTAGGAGATGTTCCAGATTAGGAATCTTAAAGGTGCAAGGGTGAGGGTGGTGCGGGTATTAGCGAGCACATTGTCGGTATTGGGGCGATCGGTATGCTCGGCTAGGAGTAAAAATCTTAAAATCGGCTGACCGACTGCGAGGGGGAGCAGCCAATAGTTGATAAACCAAGGCTGTTGAAAATAGATAGAAATAGCGATCGCTACGGCATAAACCAATAGCTGTAAACGGGTCGAGCGAATCACTTCTGCACGGGAGCTTTCAGGAATAAATGGACAATTTTCTAAGTTGCCGATCGCGGTGAGGAAATGCCTCTTAAACTTGCCAATCCACCAAGTAATGCCGCTAATTTCGATAATATATTCTCTAAGATTGGTGGGCTTGCGATCGCTTAATTCGGGATCTTTATCAGGAATCTGGGTATAGCGATGATGCCATTTGTGATAGAGCCGATAGAAGGTGCTGTTATAAAAAGATAATAGTCCTGCAAACCAGCAAAGGATATCATTGGCGCGATTATTCGTAAAAACGGTGCGATGGGATGCCTCATGCAATGGCGCAAACATAATCGCAAAGCTAAATCCGTAAAGCACTAAGGCGGGTAAAGCAATAAACCAGCGATCGCTAAGATTTCCCATATTTGCACCCCAAAGATAGCCGCTAATCGCCATCACCGCTAAATGTCCTAATAATTGCAAGGTTCCTTTTAAATTTGACTTGGCATTTAAAACGCTTAATTCTTGAGGAGAGAGAATTTGTGTGGGTTTAAGATCGCTTGAAAACATGACTAAAAACTCAATATTTGTTGATAGCTAGACTCTTGACTTTAAGAAACCATTTAAGAATTGTAATCTTAGCCCCCCTAGCCCCCCAATTCTGGGGGGAACTAGATTCAAGTCCCCCAGAATTGGGGGACTTAGGGGGCTATTGGTAGACTTTTAAACGAAATTTCATATGTCATGTAATTCTTAAATAGTTTCTAATATATGCATAAGTATGTTGCTAAAGCGTTTCCGAATAAGTCAAAGTGAATACAAACCCGATCGCCTAAAATCTCTGTTAGCTTAAAGTAAGCCTTGCCTAGTTTTCTAACAGTTTTCTAAATAAATTTTATGCTCCTACATTTATCCACATGGCAAGAAGTTGAAGCCTACTTGCAGCGATCGCAGGCGGTGATTATTCCCATCGGTTCCACGGAGCAGCATGGTCCCACGGGATTGATTGGCACGGATTTTATTTGTGCCGAAGCGATCGCCCGTGCCGTTGGTGAAAATGCTGATGCTTTAGTGACTTCGACGCTGACTCTGGGGATGGCAGAGCATCACACAGGATTTGCGGGGACGATTAGCCTCAAGCCTTCGACGCTGACCTTAGTAATTCATGATGTCGTGCGATCGCTTGCCAAACATGGATTTAAACGCTTCTTTTTTCTCAATGGGCATGGAGGCAATATCGCCGTTCTTAAAACTGCTTTTACCGAGATTTATAACGAGATGCCTGATGTGCGCTGTCGCCTTGGCAACTGGTGGGCAAGTGGTGAAATATATAAACTCGTCAAAGAGCTTTATGGCAACCAGGAAGGCTATCATGCCACACCCAGCGAAATTGCAGTGACGATGTATCTCTATCCCGACGCGATCAAAAAGGCGACACTTAGTGAATCAGTCAATAAAGATAGCCGTATCTATAGCCACGAAGAATTTCGCAAACGTTATCCCGATGGACGGATGGGGTCAAATCCTGCCCTAGCAACTGTCGAACATGGGCAACAACTTTTTGAACTTTCCGTCAAGGAATTAGTCAGTCAGTACAACGATTTTATTGCTGAAATTTAAGGTTAAGCAAAATAGCCAGTCTTCGCTCTAAATCAACGATTTTGGTGCAAGATTAAGTCATTTGCAGCAAAGCACAAACTCAACAATCGTTGTATGCTGTCAGCTTAAACATCAAAAGTACTTGCATTTCTGCATCATGCTTGATCGAGCAACCATAACCGTAGCCATTTCTTTATGCCCTGAAGAGGCTGTTTGTTATTTAGCGAGGGTATACACGACCCTAGTTATTTTCAATCCGCCTGAATTTCTCAAAACTTCTATTGAAAGTAGAGTCTTGATTCATTCCCTTGGCTTTCCTGACCATCCCGACTCAGCCCATACCTGTCGGCAACTGATGGATGAGTTTGGCTTCGATACTGAGACTTTCCCTGCTTGTGCAATTCAAGGACTAGCGACGATCGCTTCGATATTTCCATGCGATCGCAATAACTTGGCAGTAGATTTTGAACTGGATCGCCATTTGGATATTGCACCCACGAGCCTCATTGACATTCAATCAAGGGTACAAGACCAAGGACAGGAAGCGTGGTTAGTACAGCTTAAGGACACTTACTTTTTGCAAGAGCCTATTTATGATGTTTTGCCACCAAGGGACATCGCTACAGGAGACGTTTGGCTACCACAAAACACGTCTCATGTAGAAGATTTTCAAAATGCGATCAGTCGAGATATTCTCCGCAGCAAGGTTTAAACAACAAAGGCATCGCTAAGCGATGCCTTTGTTGTAAGAAGAGAGTTATGGCGCTTTGCGCCACAACTCTCTTTGGAATTTTAAGGAATGATAAAAGATTGAACTTTGCTACTACCTTCTTTTCTTAAAAAATTGCTAGCAAAAATCAAATGTTTCTTCTCAGATTTATCTGATGCCCTATTAACAATGGGTGGATAGTAAATATGGCTGTTCATCAAAGTGGGAGTTCGCCATACTAATTTGCCAGTTTTATCGTCAAAGGCACTTATCCAGCTATTGTTATCAGCAGAACCATAGAAGCCCAAGGTCACATTTTTGATTTCCATATCTTCTATATAAACCCGACCATCTGCCCAAGTTAAATTTGTAGGCTCCCTATCATATTCACGGGTCACTGTAAATCTACGTAAGAATCGCCCCGTTTCTTTGTCTAAAACTACAAAATTACCACTAGAGTTGCGTGTAGGTTCCCAGATCAAGATTTCGCGCTCATTCGCGGCTTTGACTTTGCCAGTAATGACATACGACCATTTCTCTTTACCAGTTTTGAGGTCAATCGCGCGGATGCGTCCCGATGGCTGCGTCTTAGTATGTCCAAAGACCGAGGTATAGATCGTATCTCCAAAAACATTAGCTGACCATAAGCCATTAGGATTTTGTGGTGCTTCCCAAGTCCAGAGAACTTTACCAGATGCGACATCCATCACCGTAAATTGTTCGATACGACCTGCGGTTGTGTCGTGAAAGGAAGGTAACAATAGAATTCCATTCTGAACCTCTGGTTTAATTGCCTGAATACCAATCAAACCATTAGTTTTAGGAAGCTGATATGACCAAATAATTTTATCTTTATCAATAGCCAATACTTTTGTTTGATAGCCTGCGCTACTAGAGAAGTTCTCATCAATTGGGATAGAATCACCATATACAGCGATACCCTGATGTATCCCCATCAAACGATCGCGAATACCGCCACCCATATCTTCTACATACTTAAAAGATATTTTAGGAGAACCAGTTTCAGGTTCAAATCCCACAACACCATTGTCATGACTAGCATAAATAGTTCCATTCTCTAAAATTAACTGGCGGCTACCAAGAGTCTGATAAGGTGGTAATTTCTGCTGCCATTGCACTTTTCCTGACGCAGTATTAATCGCAAATAAAGTTGCCGAATAATCTCTTGGCTCTTCACTATACTTCGGGTTCTCAATTACAAATAAATGCTCACCAGTCGTAATCAGTTGAGTACTTGCTTGCAAGTTAGCAGTCCATTCAGGCTGAATTATAACTTCAGGATTATTGGCATGGGCGACAAGATTCAAGCCTAACAGCAGTAACAAGGAAATTAGAAAGTATTTCCCAAAATTAATCAACTTTCGGGAATTTGACAATTTAAATTTTGAGGAGATGACATGCATAAAGATTCTCCAACTTAATAAGGAACCAATTTTCAGTAGTGCGGTTTCACTATGCCACAAAAAATCGGTTCCTTATTTTACGGCTAAGCTCTAACGGCGATCGCTAAGTTTTTCAAAGACTCTGAAGACAATAATTTATAGCTAAAGTCACTTGTCCTAGAACGAATCAAAACCAAAGAATTGATTGTCGGCGCGGAGCGCCGACAATCAATTCTTTGGTTTTAGGTCTTAGTACAAAATGAAGGCGGCGCTTTGCGCCGCCTTCATTTTGTGTCCTAGATATCTCTTTCATAGCTATAGCGATTTTAAATGAGTTGGAAGATTTGGAGGGCTGTGAGAGTACGCCCCGAAGTGACGCACTCTTACAACCCATTTATGATTTCTATATACGTTATTTTTACTTTAAATTCACAAACAACAGCAATTATTAAAGTTAAATCAAAATCAAATATGGGTATCACTGTTTTGGTAGATTTGATCTTGGGAAAGAAGTAATAATAAATACAATTTAATCAAATTTTATAAGGATCGGTTCAGAATTATGAGCAGTAAACCCAAACGAGTTGTTGTGATCGGAGTTGCAGGAGACTCTGGCTGTGGAAAATCTACATTTTTACGCAGATTAAATGATCTGTTTGGCGAAGAATTTATGACCGTGATTTGTCTGGATGACTATCACAGCCTAGATCGCAAACAACGGAAAGAAACTGGAATTACTGCACTAGATCCTCGTGCGAATAATTTTGACTTGATGTATGAGCAAGTCAAAGCCCTCAAGGAAGGCAAATCGATCATGAAACCGATTTACAACCATGAGACAGGATTGCTCGATCCTCCCGAATTGGTTGAGCCAAATAAGGTAATTGTGATCGAAGGATTACATCCAATTTATGACGAGCGTGTGCGTAGTCTCCTTGACTTCAGTATTTACCTCGATCTCAGTGATGAAGTCAAAATTGCTTGGAAGATTCAACGAGATATGGCGGAGCGTGGTCATACCCTTGCGGATGTCATGCAAGCGATCGAGTCCCGTAGACCCGACTTTGAAGCATATATTGATCCTCAAAAAGCCCATGCTGATGTGATCATTCAAATCCTACCCACAAATCTGATTGCTAATGATACAGATCGGAAGGTATTGCGGGTACGCTTAGTTCAACGCAGTGGTGTTGAAGGAATTGAGCCAGCTTACCTATTTGATGAAGGTTCGACAATTTCTTGGATTCCCTGCGGTACCAAGCTAACTTGCTCTTATCCCGGAATTAAGCTATTTTCGGGACCCGATAGCTGGCTTGGTCAACCCGCAAGCGTCTTGGAGATCGATGGACAATTCGATCGCCTTGAAGAGATGGTCTATATCGAAAATCATCTTAGCTGCATCAATACCAAGTTTTATGGTGAATTAACCCAGTTACTGCTCAAGCATCCTGATTATCCAGGCTCTAACAATGGTACTGGTCTATTGCAAATTATCGTTGGTCTGAAGATGCGGGCAACCTTTGAACGTCTCACCCAACAAGCTGAACAACTAGTCGCAGCCTAGATAGTCCAAAAAGATGAGTGGCGGCGCTTCGCGCCGCCACTCATCTTTTTGGTTTTGTATCCTAATCAAAACTTACATTGCTATAGCAATATTTTCATTGCAGTAAGTAGCTCAACTTAATTAAAACCCAAAACCAGAGTTTGTTCCGCCCGCTACGCGGGCGGAACAAACTTCTCGGTTTTTAGTTTACTTATGTCTAGCTACTTAACAAGGAATATATTGCTGTCGCCAAGTGTATGAAGACATAAAACCCAAGAAGAGAATGGCGGCGCGAAGCGCCGCCATTCTCTTCTTGGGTTTTGCTTTTGTCCTAACACAATCGACGTTAGCTATAAAGGGAATTAGCTTTGCTAATTCCCTTTATTTTTTAGTAGCAAAAGGACTGCTAAACCAATATCCCTGATCATCGTGATGTTCAAAAAGTAGGCGGCGGCGACACAAATTCAGTGATTCCGAAGAGATAACATGATCGTTAGTCAGGTATTTCTGCAAAGCTAGCCGATCGCGCTCTCTGATTGTTGATAGGCGAGTGTTGCGATCACTCTCCAAAATTTGGTTGACAGTGTCTAAATTAATCGGTGGATCTTGTGATTGCAAACAACCTTGTAAGAGTGACAGTAAATAGGGCAGATGACCATAACTTGCTAAACATAGCAGATCAAGAGTTTCCAGATGATCAAAGCAGTTAGTAATTTGCTCTAATCGCTGATCAGGAGAAATATTTGGCATCATTCTCGCTAAAACAACTTGGCGTAGTAGATTTAGAGTTTCAGGATTAACTACACCGTCGCGATCGCATAGCTGTAAATTTGACAAAACAATCGGGACATTACCTTTCAAATATTGTTGAAATCTTAGCTGAAACTGCTCATCAGGATGAAGGATCGCTAACAATGGTAAACAGTAGATCGTGTGACACTGAAATTGACGCAAATATTTACCACCTTTGCCAAAAATGTTTTCGATCTGCTCTATAGATAGCCGATCAAGGTTATCAACCAAAAATACTAGCCCTTTTTTTCCAGTTTGTTTGAGCCGATCAACGGCAATTCCTGTTACTTCTTCGATCGCCACGATTAGCAAATTGGGAAGACGTGTTTCCAAATGATGATGTAACTGTCGGCGATTCTGCTCACTATCTTGCAGTGCTTGCAAAATTTTTTGTAAACGCTGCACATAATTAGAGCCTACCGGTGGCAGCATTTTCATCAATTTTTCGATTTCGGCGATCGCATTGGGTAAATAAGCTAGAGATAATGAATCGCCTTTGCTTTCTAGCTGTCGCAAAATCAGCTTCAAAATCACGAGCCAAAGCTCAGTTAAGCCCACATCAGTAATTTGGAGATATTGATCAGCCATACAATAAATTACGGCAAAGCCTTGCTGCTCAAGCTCGGATTTTAAACGTAGCAGTTCTGTTGATTTACCACTACCTAAACTACCTGAAAATACTTGATAGGTTGGTTTGTTAGGAGATAAAGCGATCGCTCTCCGCATTCGCTTCACCACATCTTCTCCCCTTGCCGTTGCCAAATCTATATAGTAATGCTCTTCTTTTTGTAAGCAGATAATAAAGTTAGGGTTGCAAGCGTGGAAAGATTCAAGATTTGACATATTGCAGAAATAATTGAGGATATAACAAGGCGCTTAAGCCCCTTATTTGTCTTGAAACAACGGTAAAGTAGTGAGCGTAACTCACTACTTTACTTAAATAAATACTCGATCGCACAGACTCGGCACATTTGCCAACGAGATATTTCGCCAGTTAAGGCAGGACGATCGCATCTTGGACATTTGGGCATTTGATTTGTTCTTAACTTCATCACATTTTGCCAACGCTGAAATGCTTCACTGGCAGTTTCAGGGGCTTTAGGGGGTTCTAATTTAATTTTAAGATTTGGCTTGAGTTGGCGAGAGGATGACTCATTGGCGATCGCTGGTGGTAAATAGCTAGGATGGTCTTCAGTGACAACTTTGCGCTCTTTTAAGGTTTGCTGTTGGGTAGCCCATTTTGCAGTTGAAAAATGAATATCGGCGATCGCTAAATTACCAGAACCTGCAAATAGAGCATTTACTTTCGCCAAAATCCTTACTCTTTCAAAGGTCAGAGCCTGAGACCAAACGGAACTAGACACAGCCACTTGTAACGCTTTTTGATATACCCCAATTGGGCAAGTTTGTTTGGCTACCGACTCACCGACAATATCCGCCCATTTTTCAACAATCAGCAAATATTGACAGCGTTGCTGCCAGCTAGTGCGCGACTGAATGTCGTGCAAAATATTTGGTAACCCTGTCAAAGACATGCTCGTAAACCAAACAGAACTTTGCTTAAGATTAGCATTTTTATAAGTAGGGTATGCCAAAAACTAGAAAGGTGTACTGACTGCTACACAGTCAGTACACCTTTCTAAGTAATTTATGCGTATCTACTTACTTTCTGAAAACAGCGATAATATTTAAAGTTGATTTTGATGAATAATTTTCTATGTTTGGAAGTTTGTTTAAATCGCGATCGCCAAATCCAGACCGTGTTCCTAGAGGACAGAGGCTGACTAATGGTTTCCCAATTATGACTTATGGGAACACCCCAAAGATTGCTACTCAAGATTGGCAACTAAGAGTATGGGGATTCGCCACTGAGAAAACCTTCACATGGGATGACTTCATGGCTATGCCACAAACAGAATTTACAGCCGATTTTCACTGTGTCACCACATGGTCAAAGTTGGATGTGAAATGGAAAGGAGTCAAAGTTACAGACTTTCTCAAATATATTGAAGTCGATCCTCAAGCTGTACATGTAATGGAACATTGCTACGGTGGCTATACGACAAATATTGCGATGGAAGATTTTGTCCGAGAAGAGAATTTCTTCGCGCATACACTCTTTGATCAACCGTTACCGATTGACAATGGTGGCCCTCTGCGGCTAGTAGTCCCCCATCTCTATGCGTGGAAAAGTGCAAAATGGCTGAATGGACTTGAGTTTCTCGATAAAATGCAACTCGGTTTCTGGGAACGCAATGGCTATCACCATCGAGGCGAACCTTTTGCTGAGGAAAGATATAGCTCGTTTTAGTACCAAAAGATGAGTGGCGGCGCGAAGCGCCGCCACTCATCTTTTGGGTTTTATATTGCTACAGCGATCGCGATCACACATGTTTAGTGATTACAATTACGAAACTATCAAGGCTTACATCACGTCATAGCTTAGAGAAAAACCTGATACTAATTACATCAAGAGTTAAGGAAGTGAGGAGCAAAGCGATGTCAGTATTTCATTTTGGCGGATTTATTTTTAAGTTTTACGCTGGTTCGATCGCTGTTTTAGTTTTAGCAAATGCTCTCTCTACACTCTAAGTATTTTAAAGCCATGACTATTTTTGATCTCCTAGTTTTTTCCTTTAAGTTTTTTGTGAGTACAATCGCCATTTTAGTTTTAGCAACCGCAGCCTACAACCTTTAAAGTTTCTCCAGAAAAATGTCAAAGCATCTTATCTAGATTTTGGGTAAGGTGCTTTTTTAGTGGTTTCAAAAGATTAATGGCAACGCTTCGCGTTGCCATTAATCTTTTTGTTGAAATTGCTGTAAATGGAACTTCTATTTAGATCGTGTTAGATCGTGATTAGACTAGATTGAAATAGGTGCAATCCCTTCTTCAACTTGTTTTGATTTTCCAACATATACTGCGCATCGCTTGGCACACAAGCCCAAACCAAAGAAATTTTTGAAAGCGTTGCTTCGCAACGCTTTCAAAAATTTCTTTGTGGTTAGTTTGATCGGGAATTACTGTAAAATAGCTATTAGAGAAAATTTAAATATTTTTAATCTCTATTCATTGCATAGTTAAATCTCTAGTTTGGATAAACTCAAGGTCAAAAAAATCTATGGTCGCCACCCCTAAAACCACGAACGTAGCCACTCCCGATTTTTGTGAAGGCATTCAGTACTTTGGCGAACCGTTGGAGGGGTTCGATGAGCTAGGACGGATACCAGTTCTTAGCCCTGACAAATCTGGTGTTACTGATCCAAGCGATCGTGCTGCGGTATTTCAAACCTTACTAGCGGCTGATGCTTTACGCTATCTCACCTTACAAGTCACAGCGAGCAAAGCATCAGGTCACCCAGGCGGATTTGCTAGTAGTGCTGAAGCAGTAGCTGCCTTCTATATGATTGGTCATAAGAATATGCCTACAGAAGTTGGACATCATGCCCCCGGATATTACAGTGCCATGTTTCTGGATCGCTCCCTTGAGGATATGGGCATCAGCACTGTAAGCCAAATGCGCGAAAGATATCGTGAAAAGCATGGCTTGCTCGGTCACTTGTCAGGATATATCCCCGGAATTTTAGCGCCTGCTGGTCCCCTTGGACAGGGACAACATTTTGCGATGGCAGCGGCGCTGTTACACCGCGATAAGCTTTTCCCAGTAACGATGGGCGATGGCGGGATGGGTGAGCCTTATCCAATTAGCTCGATCGCCCATTTCCATACCGCCTATCCTGAAGTCACCAATTTTATTCCGATTCTCGTTTGGAATGGGTTTAGCCAAGAACATCACAGCATGGTTTCGACCAAGACCAATGCCGAAATGATTGCTTTTTGGAAAGGGAATGGCTTTGATGAAGTAATTTTGGTTGATGCCAAGGACTTTGACGATCAGCATCAGGAAGGAGCTTATGTTGATAGTACAGCCTTCTCTTTGAAGCAACGTCTTGCCTTTACAGAAGCAGTTCTAGTTGGTGTGGATAAAGCGGCGAAACTTGCCTTTGGGGGTAAGCTGACTGTATTTATCATCAAGCAACTTAAAGGCGCAGGAGTTCATGCACGCGGCGCAAAATCCCATAATCTCTATGCTCACCACACCCTTGACAATCCCGATGTGGTTGCTGGTTTAAAATCCCGTGCGCTCAATCCTGAAGCATGGCAAACCGTTCGCACCAATTTAGAATGGGCTGGTGGTGGTTCTTCTTCTAAAACTGCGGTTACAGAATCAGTTCTAGAATTAACAGATTTGGGAACTTTACCTCTCGAAGAATATGCGGCTGGCGAAGCCAAGATCTCCACAACCGCTATGGGACGTTTAGTCGGCTATGTTGGACAAACTGATAAGCGTTATATCGTCACCAATGCTGATGGGAACGAAGCTTCAGGAATTGCCAATATTAACCAAGCTCTGAAAATCAATCACCCCACCACTGACGCTCTCTATAATCAAGAACCTGGTGGACAGGTTTACGAACCTCTGAGCGAAGATGCCTGTGCAGGTTTGGCAGTAGGCTTGGCATTAATGGGTAGCCGCACTCTCTGGTGTTCCTATGAATCCTTTGCGATTAATGGACTTCCCATTTGGCAAACCGTCACTCAAGCGATGGCTGAGTTGCGTCGTCCCACGCCTGCAACAGTATGTCTGTTTACCGCAGGAGCCTTAGAGCAAGGACGTAATGGCTGGACACACCAACGTCCTGAAATCGAAGGTTATTTTGCGGCGATGATGCGAAATGGCAATGTGTTCCCACTGTTTCCTCTTGATGCTAATAGCATTCAGGTTTGCTATGACTGGGCTTTGAAGGCAGTGAATAAGGGTGTGGTGATTACAGCAAGTAAATCACCTTTGCCAATCCGTACTACCTTTGATCAAACGAGACAGGCTCTAGAAGATGGCGCGATCACTTTGCAAGAAATTGCAGGTGATAAGAAGGTTGTCTTTGCGGTGATTGGTGACATGATGCTACTTCCTGTTTACGAAGCTGCCCAAAAGCTGGCGGAACAAGGAATCGGCTCCAAAATTGTCTCAGTAATCAGCCCTCGTCGCCTTTATCGGGCAACTGATGTAGCTTGGGATACTTGCTCTGAGCCAGATGGCAAGTTTCTTAGTGATGCTGATTTTGAGGCTTTCTTTGGTGGTGATGCTTTAGTTGGTGTCGTTGGTGGTGCATCGGCACTGCTCGAACCAGTGATGCTCCGCAGCAATAGCAAGCGCGATATTTTCTCATGGAAGCGCGGTGAAACCACGGCTTCAGCAGGTCAATTGTTTGATTTTAATGGCATGAATGCTGAGGCAATTTGCGATCGCGCTAAGCATTTGCTTAGCTAGTTCCTAAAAAGAAGGGCGTGCAAAGCACGCCCTTCTTTTTAGGATTGTAAATAAATTTTCTCAACTTCTGAGGCAGGTAAAGGTCTGTTAAATAAGTAGCCCTGTCCATACTGACAGCCAACTTTTTGTAACCATTCAAGCTGCTCCTTAGTCTCAATTCCTTCCGCAATCACGGCTAAGCCAAGCTGATTACTCAGAGCAATGATCGTATCAACGACATGATAGTTGCGATTTTCAGTTTGAATTTGGCTCACAAAGGAGCGATCAATTTTGAGGTTATCGACAGGGAAACGATGGAGATAGCCAAGAGAAGAATACCCCGTTCCAAAATCATCAATGCTAATTTGAATTTGACGCGATCTCAATTCTTTAGTGATGGCGATCGCCGATTCAGCATTGTCCATAATCGCACTTTCGGTAATTTCTAATTTGATATTGGCGGGATTAACTTGGGTTTCTGCAATGATGTGATCAATATCAGCGAGTAGCGTCGTGCAAGAAAACTGACGCACTGAAAGATTGACACTCATGGTTAGTTCTGTCCAGCCTTGCTGTTGCCATGCATAAAGTTGCTCACAAGCTTGCTTAAATACCAACATCCCCACAGGTACGATTAAGCCCGTCATCTCCATAGAAGGAATAAATTCTGCTGGTGAAACCATCCCCCGTTCAGGATGTCGCCATCTTACTAAGGCTTCAAATCCTACTAGTTTTTGAGTCTGTAACTTGATGATTGGTTGATAAAAAAGAATAAACTCCTGTTGTTCTAACGCTCGTTGAAGATCGTTCTCTAAAATCAGACGATTATACATGGCAAGATGCATTTGACGATCAAAGATTTGATGACTATCTTTACCGCGTAATTTGGCTTGATACATTGCCGTATCTGCGTCTTGTAACAGTTCTTCAGGTTTATGATCGCTATATTTGCCCAGCGCAATTCCCATACAGACAGTGATAAAGATTTCACAGTTTGCCACTGCGAAGGGTTGAGCAAAACTTTGGAGAATTTCTTGCAGAAATGGCTCAAGGGATTGCTCTTCTTCAATTCCATGCAGTAAAAAACAAAATTCATCGCCACCCATTCTTGCTAATAAGTCTCGGGGGCGCAGATGTCTCTGTAAACGTTGGGCGATCGCCATCAGCAACTGATTACCAACCGCATGACCAAAGGAACCGTTCACCAGCTTAAACTGATCACAGTCGATATAAACTAGAGCCAGAGATGAGTCTCCCGCTTTTAATCTCTCTTTTAGTTCTTGAACTAAGAATGTGCGACTCGGCAACTTCGTGAGTGCATCCTCCAACAGCATATTTTGCAATTGGGCGGTACGATTTTGCACCATCGCCTCTAATTGAGTATTAAAATTTGCTAATTGTTGATATTGCTGGTGAATGCGAATCATCGATCGCACTCTTGCGGTTAGCTCCAAGCGATTGACAGGTTTACTGATAAAGTCATCAGCCCCCGCAAACAAACACTGAGCAAGGTCTTTTTTGGTTGTTAGCGCCGTAACCACAATAATTGGTACTGCGCTCCATTTAGGCATGGCTTTAATGCGCCGACAGACTTCAATGCCATCAATATCAGGCATCATCACATCTAGCAATATTAAATCGGGTTGAAATATTTCTAGGGATGCGATCGCATCTTTACCATTAGCAGCATAATGCAAATTATAGGTTTGGGTTTCCTGTTCAAAGTCTTCGCTGGTACTTAACAGCGTTTCAATCACATCAAAATTATCAGGTTCATCGTCAACAACCAAAATCGAAGGTTTTTTCATGGCTAATTAAATTTATATAAAAGCTAAAAGTTGAGATTGACAGCAATTAACGATCAGACGCTCCAACCAAGAAAGTTTTTGAAAGTGTTGATTCTCAACACTTTCAAAAACTTTCTTGGTTGGAGCGTACAGAGTTATAAGAATCGGGGGTTAAAAATTGTTGAATCATTTTTGTTAATTGCCTCAACTTAATAGGTTTACTTAAATAATCATTAGCCCCTGCGGCAAGACAACGCTCTACATCATTTTCCATGGCTAGTGCTGTGATAGCAATTATGGGAACATGATCGAGGCTAGGAATTTGGCGAATCAGTCTCGTTGCTTCTAATCCATCCATCACTGGCATTTGTATATCCATGAGAATTAAATCAGGTTTTGATGACTGGGCTAAAGCGATCGCCTCCTCGCCATTATTCGCTAAAACAATGACATAGCCCTTAGCCGTTAAGTAGCTAGATATTGTAATAATATTGGCTTCGTTGTCTTCGACTAGCAAAATCAGAGGAAGAGGTTGCTGACTCTGAAAAGATTCACAGCTCATTTCTTCAGCCTGATATTCCATAGCCGCCGATACAGGTGATGAGGCTAACTCTGCACAGGGAAGGATCACCGTGAAACAACTGCCCACACCCAATTCACTAGACAGCATTACCTTACCGCCATGCATTTCCACAATCCGTTTTACTAGCGCCAGCCCCAACCCTGTTCCCTGATATTGTCGATTAAGTGCACTATCAATTTGGATAAAGGGTTGAAACAGCTTACTGATATTTTCTGGAGCGATGCCAATGCCTGTATCACGTATGGCAATGTAGAGATAGCTATTTAAGCCTAATGCTAATGGGTTATCCACAGGAGTAAAATCAGGAGCATCTTGAGCAGAGAAAGGCTGGCAGCTAACCTCTAAGGTGATATGTCCACCATCTGGCGTAAATTTGACAGCATTATTTAGTAGGTTAATTAAAACCTGACGAATACGCCGTTCATCAACATTTATTTCAGGTAAGTTGGTGGGCAGTTTTGTTTCTAGTTGGATCGATTTTTTGAGAGCTTGCTGTTTAATAAAGGTGAGACTGGATTGACAGAGAGCGTCCACAGAGATAGTGGAGTATTCTAGCTCAATCTGTCCTGATTCGATTTTGGCGACATCAAGAATGTCATTAATCAGTTCTAGCAAGTGAGAACCACTACGCTCAATCGTCTGGAGAGCCTTGATTTGGGCATTAGAGATTTTACCAAAAACTTGCTCTTGCATTCCCTCCGTCATTCCCAGAATGGCATTAAGAGGGGTACGGAGTTCGTGGCTCATGTTAGCCAAAAATTCATCTTTGAGTCGGGTAGCACGAGCAAGTTCTTCATTCGAGACTGCTAGTCGTTGGTTGATTTCGGTGAGGTGTTGCTGTGTTTGTTGCCGATCCCTAAGCTCCTGCTGCAACTGTTTAAATAAATCAGCTTGTTGAATAGCGATCGCTAACTGATTAACAATTTGTTGGAGTAGATTGATCTCCCATGATTGCCAATCACGCGGATGATCGCATTGATGAGCAATCAGCAATCCCCAGAGGGTGTCATTTTGAATGATCGGAACAATGAGTGCAGCTTTGACTTGTATTCCCTCAAGAAATTCGACTAAATATGGTGAAGTATCAAGCATTTCAGTTTCGCGATCTCTGAGAACAAATATTCTTCCTTGGACATAGTGATCGTAATTTACCTGTAGAAAAACCTCTTCAGAAAAAGTAATATCTAAAATTGACTGACATTGAGATGAGGCTGATTCAGCAATCACAACAACTGTTTTGTCAGAAAAAACTCGACAGACCAACACTCGATCTGAGTTCAAGACCTGATGAGTTTCTTCCACAGTAACTTTGAGAATCTCATCCAGATTCAGAGTGGATCGAATCCGTTGAGTAATTGCTTGCAGTAATTTTGACTGTTCAGCTCTTTGTCGCAGTTTTAATTCTGCTTGTCTACGAATCTGTAATTCAGTTTGAACTGTTTCATATAAACTCACTTGTTGCAGAGAGTTTCCCAATTGGATCGCAATTTGCTGCGTGAAGTTAATCTCTGATTGAGTCCAGTGACGAGACGAACTGCACTGATGGACACAGAGCAATCCCCATAGCTGCTCACCATAAAACAAAGGCATTACCAGATTTGCTCGCACTTGAAACTTGGCGAGGACATCCGTATGACACTGATCTGGTAATTGATAAATGTCTGACATAGCGGCATATCTACCTTTAAGGTAGAGGGAGGCATATTTGTCTCCAAAGCAATGATCATGGACAGGAATTGACATTGTTGAGACAAAACCTTCTCCCATCGATTCGGCAATAAATTTGCCATCATCAAAACGAGATTCAGGATCAAATTTGAAAATACCAACCCGATCAGACTGAATCGCTAAGCGTACTTCTTGACAGGCTGTATCAAAGATCGTCTGAAGATCAAGAGATTGACGAATCCTTTGGGTAATTTCGCGGAGAAGTGTTTCCCGTTCTACTTGTTGGCGAATTATTGCCTCAGCTTCTTTGCGATCGCTAATATCAACCACCACACAAACGCAATCCTTCTCAGAGAGCATCGCCACCCCAATCAGCACATGGACTAGATGTCCATCCTTGTGATAGTAGACTTTTTCCCAAGGTGCAATTACGCGACTAAGCTTGAGATTCTGGAGTGCATGGAGGTCGCTTGGCAGATATTCAGCAGGAGTAATAGTTTCCAAATTAACCCGCTTGGCGATCAAGTCTTCGCGACTGTAACCGAGCAGTTCTAAAAAGCGATCGTTCGCATCGGTAATCTGGCCGCTAAAGTCGGTAAACATCATCCCCACAATGTTAGATGCAAAAACTCGACGGAAACGGTTTTCACTTGATTTTAAAGCAGCTTCGGCAAGTTTACGGGCTGTGATGTCAATCCGAACCGCCAGATAATGCTGCGCTCGACCTTGACTGTCTGTAAAAGGAACGATAGTGCTATCAACCCAATAAAGACTGCCATTCTTAGCGCGATTGCAAATTTCACCTCGCCAAACCTGACCATTAGAGATTGTTTGCCACAGATCTTGGAAAAAGGCAGGGGGATGATAGTCAGATTTAATAAGGCGATGGGTCTTTCCCATCAGTTCCGCACGAGAGTAGCCTGAAACCTCGCAAAACTGATCATTGACATAGGTAATTACACCTTTAACATCGGTAATTGCTACGAGTGCCGCTTGGTCAAGTCCAATTTTAAAAGAGGTTAACTCTTGCATTAACTGCAAACAGCTTGCAATCGCCTGTTGGCTAGCCTCATATTGTTGCAAACTTTCGGAAGTTACTACCCCCACAAGGCGATCGCTGGCATCAACAATTGGCAACTGACTAATTTGATATTTTTGCAATAAATTATTTGCCGCCAACGCATCCCTAAAAGCTGACTCTTGCAAGTTAACTACGGGAGAAGTCATCACTTCTCTGATCATTAAATTATGCAGGGGCTGTTGTTGGACGATCAGTCTGACGACATCTCGACGGGTGAAAATGCCCAACAGATGCCCCCTTTCGACCACTAGCAAATAGTCTACTTTCTCTCTATGCATTTTCGAGATCGTTTCCATCACCGTCATCTCAGGCTCCACAACAGGAGGGTCGAGAGTGATTATGGACGTTAGCGATAGATGGGCAAAGGGATCGGCAAAAGTAAACATAAGTTTATGAAGGGTGTTTTCAGAAAGGCGCAAGGCTATAACCTTGGATAGAGAGGTAATGCAATATTTACTGTTGACTCCTGTTGATAAATGCTAGTAATGGAAAAATTGCCCCCAGCGAGTTCAACGATTTTTTTGACAACTCTTAAGCCCAAGCCAATGCCTTGTTGTTCATAGGTTTTACGCTCAAACTGCACAAAGGCATCAATACGATTAATTTGCTCCTCGGTCATGCCCCGACCTAAATCTTTTACTGACAAATTAAACATGTTTTCTACCACTTGACTACTAATTTTGATCATTGTCCCTGCTGTGGAGAACTTCACCGCATTATCAATCAACTCATGGAGAATCGTCAAAAGGTAGCGATCCGATAGGGCAATCTCTGCTTCCTCAAGGTCAAATTGGAGATCATCACTACGTTTAAGATCTTTAACATAAGATTTTAGCGAAGATTCCATCATATCCCTAGAGAATTTAGTATGCGCTACTTTAAATGACTCTTGCCGACTAGGAGAAACTTCAAGTTCTAAGTAGATCAAAAACTTTTTGGTTAAACTTTCTAAACGCCTTGCTGATTCGTCAGCCCAACCCAGCATTTCGTGGATTTCGGCAATATCCATACTTTCGATATCTTCTTTCAGCATGGAGATCGTGCCAATAATGCCATTGAGGGGTGTATTTAGCTCATGGGACATTCTTGTCGCTAACGTACCACGCAATTCATTGAGAGTGCTTTCCAGAATATTAATCGTGTTGGCTTGGATATGGGATAGAGTTTGGATATTGTCATATTGTTGCTTGATTCTCAGCATTGAATGCACCCGTGCGCGCAGTTCAATACTATTAATTGGCTTACTAATAAAATCATCGGCTCCAGCATTCAGGCAATTAGCCATATCAGTCTTAGAGCTTAACGCTGTCACCATAATGATCGGCACAGTTTGCCATAACTCGCTGGCTTTAATCCATTTACAGACCTCAATGCCATCCATTTCTGGCATCATCACATCCAGCAAAATCAGATCGGGCTGAAATGCGGTAAGACTAGCGATCGCACTTTTACCATTAGCCGCATAATGTAATTCGTAGTTATATTCGCTCAGGAGAGCCTCAATTACATCAAAATTATTAGGCTCGTCATCAACAACTAAAATTGAAAATATATTTTTCATCGCTTTACTTTAAACAACCTGAAGACCTAAACAATAATTTTTTAATTTCTGATCTAGAAAGCATCATGGGCGATGCTTTGTGCTAACTATCATGAAGAATTCTTAGCCAGATAATCCTCTAGATAAGCAACAACTAAAGGAAAACTTTGATCAATCTCGGCAACTAAGCGATCGCTACCATCTAATTGATGATTACGCCCAGCAACTTCCAATGCAAAACAAATTTCAGAGAAAGCTTTAGCTCCAAGCATTCTACTACTTCCCTTTAAGGTATGTGCCACATATTCTATTTGCGAAGCATCTTGATCTAAGATAGCTTGATGCAACTTTGCTAAGAGAACTGGACATTCTTCGTATAAGAATATATTGATCATCCGTTTTGGCAAATTTAAGGAAACCTTCTCAATTTCCTGAAGCGCATGATCATCAAAGTCGTTATTTGATTGCGGTGTAGATTGTTGGACTTCAATTCCTTTAGGAAGATTACCCCAACGCTCAATGATTCTTTGTAAAGTTTCAAAAGAAACTGGCTTACTGATATAATCGTCCATTCCTGCTTCTAAACACATTTCGCGATCACCTTGCATAGCACTAGCTGTCATCGCAATTAGAATCGGACGTGATGGATTAGTTGATAGTTTTGCCCAGTCCTCCACAATATAGGTAGCCGTTTCCAGTCCATTCAAACGTGGCATTTGCACATCTAAGAACACAATATTAAATGTACTACTTTTAATTGCTTCTAGAGCTTCAATACCATCGTTGACAATTACAGGTGCATAACCCATTTTACTGAGCATTGCTAAAACCATTTCTTGGTTGATCAAATTATCCTCGGCAACCAAAATATTTAGAGGTAGTTGAGTCGCTAGCTCAGAACTAACGGGCTTAGCATAGCGCAACATCGTTCTCCCCTCCAAGGGAGTCATCGATTGAGGACGTTCATCGGTAACTGAGACTGGCAAAACAAAGAAAAAGCTAGAGCCATTACCTAGAGAACTTTCCGCCCAAATTCTCCCTCCCATCATCTGTACAAGTTTTTGGCAAATCACTAGCCCTAAACCTGTGCCCCCATAATGACGAGCTGTTGCGATCGAGGCTTGGGTAAAAGGTTGAAATAGCTTAAGCAATTGTTCTGGAGAAAGTCCGATTCCTGAGTCCTGTACCTCAAAAAGTAATGTCACTTCTTTCTCGTTCTGTGAAGAAAGGGCTGGAGATACAGATACAGCAAGTCTTACTGCCCCTTGATGAGTAAATTTGACCGCATTATTTGCTAAATTTAGCAAAATTTGCCGTAACCTGATGGGATCACCAAGAATATAGGCAGGTGTTTGCGGATCAATCTGGAAATCTAATCCAATTCCTTTGGATTCCGCTTGCTGACTCAGAAGCGCACAGGTATCAGCAATAATTCCATGTACATCAATTGGTAGATGCTCTAGTAAGAGTTTTTGGGATTCAAGTTTGGAGAAATCGAGAATATCATTAATGACTGTTAACAGTATTTCGCCACTAGTTTGAATAGATTGAACAAACTTATTTTGTTCTGAATCGAGGGAAGTTGTCGCTAATAGCTCCGTCATCCCTAAAACTCCATTGATGGGGGTACGAATTTCATGACTCATCATCGCTAAGAAATCCGACTTAACCCTTAATGCGGCTTCCGCAACTTCTTTAGATTTTTGGAGATTAGTTTCGTATTGCTTGCGCTCGGTAATGTCACGAAATCGCCAGACAAATCCCCAAAACCGACCATTAGGAGAAGTTACAGAACTACTAAAATATTCATAGGTGAGTTGATTAATGACAATCTCCCCATGAGTCACTTGCTCTGGGTCATCATAGGTTTCTTCCAAGATTTGAGTAATGGCTTGGGGAGAATTAGCCGATTGCAGTAGTGGTAAAAGCGGTAAATCTTGATGATTTGCCTCAGATGTAATAGCGTTAATATCACATATTTCACATATTTTTTGGTTATGTGCGACTAACCGTCCCTGCTCATCTACCGCAATAATTCCCTCTAGGCTAGCTTCAAGTTGTGCATGGATTAGAGCATTAGCGCGTTCTAACCGATCATGCTGCTCCTTAATGCGTAACATGGAACTTATCCTTGCTCGGAACTCCAAAGAGTTTAAGGGCTTGCTGATAAAGTCATCGGCTCCCGCATTCATACACCTTGCTAGGTCTTCCTTAGTGTGAAGAGCCGTAACCATAATAATTGGCACAGCCTGCCATTTAGGTAAAGCTTTAATCCGTTCACACACTTCAATGCCATCCATAACTGGCATCATCACATCTAGCAAAATTAGATCGGGCTGAAATGTATCGAGATAGTCGATCGCATCTTGTCCACTAGCAGCATAATGTAACAGGTAATCTTGATCGCCCAAGATAGTTTCAATCACGTCAAAATTATCAGCTTCGTCATCAATGATTAAAACAGATGCTAAATTCATTGCCTATCTTCGTTAAGTCGCTAAAAGTTGATGGATAGTAGCCGCCAGTTGCTTTAGCTTAACAGGTTTAGCGATATATTCATTAGCTCCTGCGGTTAGGCAATGATCGCGATCATCAGTCATTGCCAAAGCCGTCAACGCAATAATCGGAACATTAACTAACATAGGAATTTGGCGGATCTGTTTGATAGCTTCTAGCCCATCCATTACTGGCATTTGAATATCCATCAAAATTAAATCAGGTTTTGCTGTCAGTGCTATAGAAATTGCCTCTTCTCCATTTTTAGCTAACACAATACGATACCCTTTGGCGATGAGGTAGCTAGAAATTGTCATGATATTGGCTTCGTTATCTTCAGCGATCAAGATCAGGGGATCTTGAGACTTGAAAACAGTTGGTGAGTCTAAGTCGCTACTCTCGGATGTTTGATTTCTAGAAACCAGTTCAGAGGCATAGGTCGTGTTGGGGACACAGGGTAACTCAATAGAAAAGCAACTACCTACCCCCAGTTCGCTAGTTACCCCCACCTTGCCACCATGTAGTTCTACCATCTGTTTCACTAGGGCAAGCCCCAACCCCGTACCTGCATATTGACGATTTAACGCACTGTCGATCTGCACAAAAGGCTTAAATAGTTTCTGGATGTTTTCTGCAGCAATACCAATGCCTGTATCAATCACCGAAATTTGCAAGTATTCCGTCACCTCCTCGTTAGTTTGATCTGGAAAAGAAGAAATCAACTGGAGTCGGTTAACTTCTAGGTTAATACTTCCACCTTCTGGCGTAAATTTGACAGCATTATTCAAAAGATTAATCAATACCTGGCGGATGCGTCGTTCATCTACTAGTAGATCAGGTAAATTTCGTGGGAACTTGGTGCGGATCTGGATTCGCTTTTGGAGCGCCTGTTGCCTAACAAATGCCAGACTAGTTTGACAGAGATGATTAATTGAAGTGGGCGCACAATCCAGTTCAATTTGCCCAGATACAATTTTAGAAACGTCAAGGATATCGTTAATCAGTTCTAATAAATGAGTTCCACTAGACTCAATGGTTTGTAATGCTTTGAGCTGGCGATCGCTAATTTTCCCAAATACTTCTTCTTGTAATCCCTCAGCCATTCCCAAAATTGCATTGAGAGGGGTGCGAAGTTCATGACTCATATTCGCCAAAAACTCATCCTTAAGTCGCGTCGCACGGGCTAACTCTTGATTGGTTTGTTGCAGTTGAGCCTCAGCCTGTTTGCGATCGCTAATATCTCGCACAAAAAAAACTACTTCATCATTTCCACAGGGAGCAACGCGCACCTCTTCATAAATATATCGTCCTTCAATCTGAATCTGCTGCTCATAAATTTGCACAGTCTGAGTGGCAAGGGCTTGTTGCAGCGCTGCATATTTGCGTTCTGCATAAGTACCCGAAGTAGGCATGGGGAAGGCTTCATGAATACTTTTACCAACTATTTGTTGGGGATCGACGAGGTTTTTACCTTGAGGTGACACCATAAAATCGACATATCTACCCGCACGGTCAACTCGAAATACGAGGTCTGGCAATGCTAAGAGGGTAGCGCGAGTACGTTCTTCACTGCGTTGGAGTGCTTCTTGCATGGCATAGCGATCGCTAATATCCATAGCAATGCCCAACAGTCGAGTCACTTTTCCAGCAGAATTCCAGATTGGCTCAGTTTTAACAAAAATATAACCAATGGAGCCATCAGCACAGATAATTTCAGCATCAATGGTAAAGGACTGTCGGTCATTAATTGCGCGTTCATGCAGTAGTTTTAAACGTTCTTGCTCATGGGGGGCAAAAAATTAGACCTCTTGCAGAACCAAAAACATGTTAGATTTATAAGCTTTTTATCAGATCTCAAATTAAGCGATGAAATACGAAGCCAGTCAAAATCTATCAGCGACAGAATTTAAACGGTTATTTGGGGTAAGAAGAGAAACATTTGCGCAAATGACGGAGCTAATGCAACAAGCAGCCCAAAGCAAAGGACAAGGTGGTGTAGAACCAAAGCTAAGTCTAGAAGACCAAATATTGGTTACTTTGCAGTATTGGCGTGAATATCGCACCTATTTTCATATTGCTAGCGACTGGGAAGTGTCAGAATCGACGATTTGCCGCATCGTCAAAAAAGTAGAAAATGTCTTAATTAAATCGAAAAAGTTTCGGTTAGCAGGAAAAAAGTCATTGTGGCAGGAGAAGGCTCCAGCCATAATTGCCATTGATGTAACTGAGACAAAGGTTGAGCGCCCTAAATATCACCAGAAACATTTTTATAGCGGTAAGAAAAAGCATCATGCCCTCAAAGCCCAATTGGTGGTCGATCTGACTAATTTCAAGATAGTTTGTACCGCTTACGGTAAGGGCAAGCAGCATGATTTCTCATTATTCAAGGCAAGTGGAGTTCATTTTCACGCACAGACACAAGGTTTGGCAGACAAGGGTTATCAAGGCTTACAAAAGTTGCATCCTAACTCGCAAATTCCTATCAAAAAGCCTCAAAATGGCTCATTATCCAAGGAAGATAAGCGTTGTAATCGCCAACTTGCACGTCAACGTATTGCGATTGAGCATGTTAATCGTCGCTTGAAGATTTTTAAGATTCTCTCTTTACCTTATCGTAATCGTCGTCGTCGTTTTGGTTTGCGTTGTAATTTGATTGCTGCCATTTATAACTTTGAAGTCGCTCTTGTTGCTTCTAAAACTTTCTCTGCTCTGGATTAATTTTCAGTTCTGCAAGAGGTCTATTGAAAAAATTGATCAAAGGTTGGTACAGGGCTATGGGGATCAAGGGCAAGAATGTTGAAAATTTCCTCTGACCAAGTAACTTTTTTGGTGATTACATCTAGCTCCCAACTACCAAGATGGGCAATTTGTTGAGCTTCTTGCAACCGAGCTTCACTCCGCTGCAAAGCCTGAGTGCGTTGTTCCACCCGATCTTCCAATTCTCGATTTAACTGCTCTAGGGCTTGGGTAGCAGATTCGCGCTCGATCGCAATTTTGACAATATTTGCAGCGAGGGCAATTACTTCTAGCTCTCGCTGCTGCGGAAAATGAATATCTCGATGATAAACAGCAAAAGTGGCTAGGACAGATCCATCACTGGAGAGCGCAGGAAATGACCAGCAAGATTTTAATCCATGGGTTAAAGCTAATTCCTTAAAATCTTGCCACAGCGGATCAGTAGCAATGTCAGACACAATCACAGGCTCTTTGCGAAAGGCGGCTGTACCACAGGAGCCAGCCTTCGGTCCAATTGATATTCCTTCAATCGCTTGATTGTAGGCATTGGGCAAATTAGGGGCTGCGCCAAGATGGAGCTTACCTTCATGATTACAAAGCAAAATAGAACAAATTCCCTCTTCGATTTGACCTTCCGTTGCAAGTACCAAAGCATTTAGAATATCTGGCAAAGCATACCCCTTAGCAATGAGTTCTAAGAGTGAGTTTTGCATCTCCACGCGCAATTCAGCCTGTTTGCGAACGCTAATATCGAGAATTGTCCCTGTCATTCGTAGCGGTTTGCCGTCTACATCCCATTCCACCACCTTACCCCGTAACAATACCCAAACCCATGCCCCAGACCTGTGATGCTTCCGTAATTCGCATTCATAAGCTAGAGTTTTTTGTTGGAAGTGACTTTCCATAGCTAGTTTAGCTTTCTGCGAATCTTCAGGATGGTTCAATTGCCACCAAGTTTTAGTACCAAATTGTTCCAATTCATCAAGGGTATAACCAAAAATCTCGGCTAATCGTTCATTAATAATCACCTCATCAGTTTGAATACCCCAATCCCATAGCCCAATCCCTGATCCTTCAACGGCAAGTTGCAGACGTTCTTTGACAAGATCCAGTTCAAGCTGCGATCGTTGACGCTCTGCCCGAATTTCTGCATCTCGTACTTCTCGCCGCACAGCTTCAGACAGTCGTACTAGACTTCCTTTCATCAAGTAATCATGAGCGCCTGCCTTCATCAGTTCCACCGCAGCAGCCTCGCCAATCGTGCCAGAAACCACTATAAAAGGAAGATTGGGGCATCTACTCTTAACGATTTGGAGCGCCTCAGAGGCGTTAAATTTGGGTAAATGATAGTCAGAAATAATTACATCCCAAATCTGATTTTCCAAAGCAGCACACAAAGCTTCGGCTGTTTCCACCCGTTCCCAGATAATGTTAAACCCAGAACGACGCAGTTCTCGCTGGACTAACAATGCATCATCCTCAGAATCTTCAATATTTAATACTTTTAGGGTCAGGGTGTTGTCAGTCATAACTTATCCACCTTTGGGTATACTTCATTAATTACAGCCCAATACAGACCTAGTTGACGCACAGCCTCCATAAACTTATCAATTTCCACAGGCTTGCGTACATAACTATTCGCACCCAAGTTATAGCTATCAATAATATCTCGCTCTTCACTAGAGGAGGTCAGCATCACCACAGGTAATAAATGTGTGTGTTCATTAGCGCGGATCTGTCTTAATACTTCTAGTCCATCCACTTTCGGCAACTTGAGATCTAGCAAGACTACACTTGGTAGTGGATCAGCATTCAATACCATTGTTAAAGCTTCTTCACCATTATGGGCGACAAGAATTTCATTGGCAACATTGCCACGTCGCAAGGCGCGAATTGTTAACTTTTCGTCATCAGGATTATCTTCAACTAGAATGATTGGACGCAAAGTCATGATTTAATCTCCTATTTCGAGCGATAAATTAGATACAGAGCCAGACGAGATGTCAGGTATGGTGAAATAAAATGTTGCGCCTTTCTCGATCGCCCCCTTTGCCCATACCTGTCCACCATGCCGATGAATAATCCTCTGCACAGTGGCAAGCCCAATTCCCGTCCCAGTAAATTCATTAGTGTTATGTAGTCTTTGGAAAACCCCAAAAAGCATATTGGCATAGTTCATATCAAATCCTGCTCCATCATCACTCACAAAACAGGTAAATTGCCCATCTTGTTTATTTTCAGAGGGAATTACCCCAAATTCAATTCTCGCGCTGGCATGACGACTGGTAAATTTCCAAGCATTTTGGATTAAGTTGCTAATCACCATCCGCATTAGGGTTATATCAGCATGGATATATACATTTGGAGCAATCACAATTTCTACTTGTCTTTCTGGTTCTGATGCTCGCAGTTCTTCTAATTGCTCAGCAACCAACATGCTGAGGTTGATTTGTTTATATCGCATCTCCGAGCGAGATACCCGTGATAGACGCAATAAGTCCTCAATCAACATCCCCATCCGAGTTACATTACTGCGAATTCGAGCAAAATAGTCTTTCCCCTCTGCATCGATTTTGTCCCCATAGTCTTCTAGTAGAGCTTGACTAAAGCCATCGATCGCCCGTAATGGCGATCGCAAGTCGTGGGAAACTGAATAGGCAAAAGCTTCTAGTTCACGGTTAGAAGCAGCTAACTGCGCCGTTGTACGCATGAGTTGAGCCTCCGCTTGTTTGCGATCGGTAATATCAAGGTTAATGCCGATCATCCGCAACGGCTTACCCTGATGATCCCGCTGTACCAAGGCATAGGCTTTGAGGAAGCGAATCGTGCCATCGGGATGAATCACGCGAAATTCAGGATCGTAATCCTTTGAGCCTAGCAAGGCTTGTTGAATTGCTGATTCGGCTCTAGAGCGATCATCTGGATGTAAGCTGCTTACCCACCCCTCATAAACGCTTGGGAATTGATCGGATGTAATGCCGTACAGTTCATACATGCGATCATCCCAAATCAAGATATTGTCAGGAACGTTCCAATCCCAGATCGCGATCGCCCCAGATTTTACGGCTAAGGTCAGGCGATCGGAAAGGTTTTGTAATTCTGCCTCCGCTTGTTTGCGATCGGTAATATCTAGAACTGTACCAATCATTTGCGTTAATTGACCTGTAGCATCCAAGATCGGTTCTCCCCTTGTAAGCAAGTAACCTAATGATCCATCACAGCGATAGAATCGGATTTCAAGGTCATAGGGTTGAGTAGTAGCAATAGCTGTTTGGATTACTTGCTGATGATGGGCGCGATCATCGGGATATATTTGCTCTTGGAGTTCATCAAAACTAGGAGTTCCCATTGCTGGATCACGACCAAAAATGTGGAATACTTCATCCGACCAAATAATCTGCTCACTGTAAGGATCAAACTCCCAACTGCCCAATTTACCAATACGCTGAGCAGTTCTTAGATGAGTCTCACTCTTACGCATCTGTTCTTCATATCGCTTGCGATCAGTAATATCAATATGGCAGCCAATCATTCGCACAGGTTGATCATTTTCGTCCCATTTAATCACTTGACCAGAACAAATTACCCAAACTGTAGAGCCATCCTTGTGCCGATATCGAACTTCATTACAAAATGGAGTCTCACCGTGGGTCTGGATATGACGATCAAAGGACTCTAGAACTACGGATAAATCTTCGTCGAAGATCAGGTGTTGCCATGTTTCAGGAGAATTGGGCAACTCTTCATCTTCATAGCCAAACATTTTTTTGAATTTAGGACTGAGGTATTCTTCATTATTTTGCAGATTCCAATCCCAATAACCTGCAAGAAGGGTATCAAAAATACTTTCTAATAAGTTTAACTCTTGGCGAACTTGCTCAGCAATCAAGCGTTCTACTTCTGCTTGTTTGCGATCGCTGATATCTGTGTGCGTTCCTAACATCCTTAAGGGATGCCCTGCCTCATCATAGGACACAATGCTCCCAAGAGAGAGAATCCATTTCCATTCCCCTGTCTGGGTAAGTTGGCGAAATTCTGCCTTGTATTCTGGTACAGTCCCTGCCAAATAGTCTTGATAGACCTTAGCAACGCGATCGCGATCGTCTGGATGCAAACGTTCAATCCATTGAGCATTAGTTTCCTGAAAAGTTGTCGGATCATAGCCCAGCATCATGGCATATTCAAGACTGGTGATCGCTTCGCCAGTCTGTAAGTTGAGATCATAAAGCCCTTGCTTGGCAGCTCGCAGCGCTAAACGCAACCGCTCTTCGCTTTCATATATCTGCTGCTTGTCTTGGGCGCGTTGTTGGGCATTGGCAATGGTTTGTGCCATTATTTGCAGTAATCTAATGATTTCCTCGTCCCAAATTACTACTTTACTAAATGAGGCAAATCCCATTGTTCCTGTAACAACAGATTTTTGAATTATAGGAACCGATAGAGCTGACACAATGTTGAACCTTTGCCAAGTGGCTTGGTCGATCGCCGCCTCAATGGGAGCCTCGCTGACTCTAGGCATATTCACAATCTCTCGTCGCAGTAATTTGGCATTACACCAAGGAAACGCGGATAAAGGCACATTCTGCACTAGGGAGATTTGTCGAGGATATTCAGGCTTAACCCATTCATTGGTCATACTTACCGTGCCATCGGGGAGCGGCGAGTCAACATGCCCTCCGAAAGAAAATTTGATCAAATAGCTCGTGTCTGAGTTGGTTGCTTCCCCAATCAGTTGCAGGGAGCGATCAATCTCAGCATCTAGCTGGTCTGGGCTAATATCAATAAATCGACTGCTGATTTCCGCAATCAGGTGATTAAAGTCTCGCTGCAATTTCAAAGCTCGCTCAGCATCTTTGCGATCGCTAATATCTGTAATCGTACCGATATAACCAATAATTTTGCCAGCCTGATCGCATTCAGCCACAGCCTGACCGTAAACCCAAGTAATTTTCCCTGTTTTATTTTGAAACCGATATTCTAGTTGGAAGGGACGATTTGCTTGGACGGCACTATTCCACTCTGTCGCCACAAGTTCGCGATCGCTAGGGTGGATACCATTGATCCAACCAAATCCCTCCGCCTCCGTTAAAGTTAGCCCCGCAATTTGACACCAGCGAGCATTTACATAGCAACAGTTACCAAGAGTGTCAGTATGATACATACCCACAGGCAAAGAGTCTGCCAGCGATATAAACATTTGTTCATTTGCTGACCTTAGGTCACTTACAGTGAGTCTATTTTTAGGGTTAGACATAACATTGTGTAGTCTAAGAAATACACGCAAAAGTCAGTAATTATTTCTTATTTTACCCCCTACACCCTCATTCATATGAAAAAATCGAGAATCACAGCAATTATTTTCTGGTAATGATAATCGAATTCAATTTAAATGAAAGCGGCGCTTCGCACTGCCTTCATTATAGAGTGACATTTGCGTCGTGCGAAGCACTACGCAAAAATCGGAAAATGGCTTTCACTTATTAGAGTTTTATGTCCTCTGCAAAACTTATGTGGCAGTATCGATTCCGACCCTCGCATTTAAAAGCTCTTGAATCACATTCTCTAATTGTCTCAGTTTCATGGGCTTACTTAGGTATTTATTCGCCCCCGCCGCTAGACAACGATCGCAATCACCTGACATAGCTAATGCTGTCATCGCAATAATTGGGGTACAAACCAATTTAGGTTCAAGACGAATTTGTTGGGTTGCCTCAATTCCATCCATTACAGGCATTTGAATATCCATCAAAATCAGATCTGGTTGGTGAGATTTTGCCAAGGCGATCGCTTCTTCACCATTATTTGCTAAGAGGATGCGATAACCACTAGCTTCTAAATAGCTAGAAATGGTAAGAATATTCGCTTCATTATCTTCTACTAACAAAATTAGAGGCGATTTCCCATTAGTTGCTTTGATGATTGGATTATTTAATAATAAAGTTGTCTCTGGTTTACTATTGAGAACTATTTCAGAAGAACATTCATAGGGTAGATTAACTGTAAAACAACTACCTATGCCCAATTCGCTAGTTAGCCCTACGTTACCACCATGAAGTGCAACAATTCGCTTCACTAAGGCAAGCCCTAAACCAGTCCCTTCGTATTGTCGATTTAAAGCACTATCGATTTGGATAAACGGCTGGAATAATCTCTGGATATTCTCGGGAGAAATGCCAATACCTGTATCAGTTACGGAAATTTGTAAGTATTGTGATGAAGGGAGATCGCTAGTAACTACATGCAGAGGCAGCTTAACTTCTAGAGTGACTCGTCCTCCCTTTGGCGTAAATTTAACAGCATTGTTCAGGAGGTTAATCAAAACTTGGCGAATACGGAGTTCATCGATAAATAGCGGCGGCAGATTACTCTGAAGTTTTATATCCAATTGAATATGTTTTTTCGAGGCCTGTTGTTTTACAAAGGCTACACTGGATTGACAGAGATGACTGATAGAGGTGGAAGCACAGTCTAATTTGATTTGCCCCGCTTCAATTTTGGCTAAATCAAGAATGTCGTTGATTAGCTCCAACAAATGAGAGGCACTACGCTCAATAGTTTGAAGAGCCTTAATCTGTCGCTCGTTAATATCACCAAAGACTTGCTCTTGTAAGCCCTCGGTCATACCTAGTATGGCATTAAGTGGTGTGCGAAGTTCATGACTCATATTAGCGAGAAATTCATCCTTAAGTCTTGTTGCACGGATCAATTCTTCGTTGGTTTGTTGCAATTGCATTTCTGATTGTTTGCGATCGCTAATGTCAAAATTGACTCCAATCATGCGCTGGGGATTACCTTGATCATCACGCACCACAATCCCATAGGCTTTAATAAAATGGATACTGCGATCGGGATGTACGACTCGAAACTCCGTATCATATTCGGCGTTCCCTAACACAGCTTGCTGGATCAATGTTTCTGTTGAGATCCGATCATCAGGATGTAATCCGTTAGACCAAATATCGTAGGCTATATTTTGGTTTAATTCACTGACTCTCAGTACCTCAGATTGTCCTGTGATGCCAAAGAGTTCATACATGCGATCGTCCCAACGCAAAGTGTTTTGCCCAATATCCAACTCCCAAGTGCCGATCGCTCCAGATTTTAGTGATAGGGCAAGGCGTTCTGACAGTTTTTGGAGTTCTATTTCTCGTTTTTGCAATTCCGATGTGCGTTCTTCGACTTTGGCTTCTAGAAATTGATTAAGTTGTTGCAATTGCTGTTCGGCTTGTTTACGATCGCTAATATCACGAATCATAAATAGAACT
The DNA here is from genome assembly GCF_051131155.1 of Pseudanabaena minima str. Chao 2107. Classification (NCBI taxonomy): domain Bacteria; kingdom Bacillati; phylum Cyanobacteriota; class Cyanophyceae; order Pseudanabaenales; family Pseudanabaenaceae; genus Pseudanabaena; species Pseudanabaena minima. The sequence goes on along the minus strand of NZ_CP159508.1, from coordinate 4,824,919 downwards.
TCATCATCACTGCTCTTAACGACTCTAACCTCTTCATAGATCAAACGCTCTCCCACTTGAACCTGTTGTTCATAAATCTGTAGCTCCCCTGTTTCTAACGCTTTTAGTAAATAGTAAAATTGATGCTCGATAATATCTGCGGGCAATACTTCCGCCATCGACATGCCAGCTCGATCAAGCTTGGCAGTAGCGATCGCAAAATCACGACTTTGTGTCACAAATTCTCGGTAAACTCCATCAGCCCCAACTCGGAACATGAGATCGGGAATCGCAGCTAACATGGCGCGACTCTTGGCTTCACTTGCAGCTAAAGCAAGTTCAGCTTGTTTACGTTCGCGCATGGCAATATGTTGTTCACTAACATCTCGAACTAACAACAAAACTTCATTTTCACTATAGGGAACAATTCGCACCTCTTCGATTTGTTCTCTGCCGTCAATAAAGATGGTTTGTTCATATACCTGCATGGAATTAGTTTCAAATACCCTTTGGACATAATTCATGCGTTTTGTGACAACATCAGCAGGAAGCGTATCAGACACATGCGTTCCTACAAGATCTTTTAAAACACCTACCACTACAAAGTTGGGAGTGGTAACAAATTCTGAATAGAAGCCTTCTCGATTCATGCGAATGATCATGTCGGGAATCGCACTCAGTATGGCGCGTTGATGGGTTTCGCTCTTGAGTAATTTAGCTTCAGCTTGTTGACGCTCAATTAGTTGATCTTGGAGCTTTTGGTTGTTTTGAGCTTGTTCTATAGCGATCGCATGGCTAGTATACCTGATAAATAAAGCGGCGATCGCCATTGACAATAACAAACTAGTCAGCCCTATTTGAAGACGAACTACTTTCGCTTGACTGAGAGCCAAATCAATTTCTCTTTCCCGTTGATATACAATCTGAGCAAAAGGAGGTAGGAGATCAGGAAACTCAAAAAAACGAAGAAAATTCTTACTCTCAAAAAACTTTACTAGCTCTAATTCTGCTTCGATGAGATTTTTAGGCGATGCATTAGGTGACAACGTGAGTTGGTCTAAGCGATCGAGCAAATCCTGATATTCTTGCTTAAATGTTTTTAGAAACTCCTTATACTCCTGTAGTAATGGTTCTAATCCTTCTATATTCGAGAGTTTTCTGGAAGCAAGATGAGTTTCCACTATACTTAAGGTTGTTTGAATGGCTTCAAGCAATTGGTAATTCTTTTGTTGAAGGCTCTTTAAATCTTTTAGGTAAGAATATAGTTGTTGGTTAGGAAGATTATAGAGAACGTCTAATTGAAGTGTGTTTAGAGATTTACGATCTTGAGATACGCTTTGACTCTTTTGTAATACTTCTTGATGGTGGTAATTTCCCCATAACAATCCAGTTGCAGTACCTAAGCAGGTAATACCTAAAGCGATCGCGTATCCATAAACTATTTTGTTACTTAAAAACATTTGGGATAAAAGTTTACGCCAAGAATTGCTGAATGATGTTAACCAGTAATTTAAGTTTAACTGGTTTCGTCAAATAATCGTTAGCACCTATAGTCGTATATTTAGCGATATTGGATTTATATAGCTGCCGTCAATTGAAGTTTTCAAGACCCTCACCCTTAGACCATCTCCTAAAAAGACGTGAGTTCGATATCGCCATTTGCGTCGTGCTTCGCACGACGCAAATGGCGAAAAATGGTAAGAATCGCTAAGCGATTCTTACCATTTTTCGCTTTCGTCGAACTGACGTTAAAAAGGAAGAGGGGAACAAAAAATTAGTTTTACTCCACCGCTTGATGGGAGAGGTGGCTGGAGGGTGAGAGTCCCATGTAACACATTTAAGAGAGGATTTGGAGACCAAATCCCTACATATTTGTATAAGTAGGGGCTTGGTCTCCAAGCCCAAATCCCTACATTTGTAAAGGTAGGGGCTTGGTCTCCAAGCCCAAGTCTCAGCCTTCCACTAATAGATTTTCCATCATTTGGGTTAGTTCTTTGAGGCGAATAGGCTTACTACAATAATCATTAGCTCCTGCCGCAATACAACGATCGCGATCGCCAGTCATGGCTAATGCTGTCAGTGCAATAATAGGGACATTAACTAAACTGGGAATCTGGCGAATCTTCTGAATAGCCTCGAGACCATCCATTTCGGGCATTTGAATATCCATCAAAATCAAATCAGGTTGCTCTTTTTGGGCAGTAGCGATCGCCTCGAGTCCATTTTTTGCGAAGAGAAGATCATAGCCGCAGGCTTCTAAATAGGCAGAAATCATCTCAATATTGGTTTCATTATCTTCAGCTAACAAGATCGAGGCATGTTTACCACGATTTGTTTGACTAGATTCATGTCTTAGATCATTCTGGATTTCTAGTTCAGAAGCAGTTGGTACAAAATCAGCACAGGGAATAGCGACTGTAAAGCAACTACCTACTCCCAATTCACTCCTTAAACCTACAGTACCGCCATGAAGCTCAACAATACGTTTCACCAAGGCGAGTCCCAAGCCTGTGCCTTGATATTTGCGGTTAAGGGCGCTATCGATTTGAATAAAGGGCTGAAATAGTTTATGGATATTTTCTGGTGATATACCAATCCCTGTATCCGTGATCGCAATTTGCAAATACTTCCCCATCCCTAAAAGAGTATCTTCCTGTGAGGTGAGAGTGACTTCTAAACTAATTTGTCCACCATCCGCAGTAAATTTGACAGCATTATTCAGTAGGTTGATCAAGACTTGGCGCATTCGTCGTTCATCGACTAGTAGATCAGGCAGATTATTTTGCCATTGAGTCTTGATCTGAATGTGTTTGGCGATCGCCTGCTGTCTGACAAACGCAAGACTGGATTGACAGAGTGGAATTACGGCTGTAGGGTGGCAATCCAATTCTATTTGACCAGATTCTATCTTCGCAACATCCAGAATATCATTAATCAACTCTAGCAAATGGGAACCACTGTTCTCAATAGTCTGTAATGCTTTAATCTGTTGTTCATTAATGTCTCCAAAAACCTGTTCGAGAATTGCTTCGGTCATACCAAGAATGGCATTAAGAGGTGTACGGAGTTCATGGCTCATGTTAGCGAGAAATTCATCCTTAAGCCGAGTTACACGGATCAGTTCTTCATTTTGCAATCGCTTAAATTCAGCCTGTTTAGCATCCGTAATATCTCGAATAATGATCAGTACTTCTTGATCATTGAGGCGGGCAATACGTACTTCTTCGTAACATTGTTCATTTTCAACGGTAAGAATCTGCTCATATACCTGTAATAGCCCAGTCTCGATCGCTTGTTTGGCATAATACAACCGTTGTTCCGCTAAATCGGCTGGCAAGACATCGTAGACTTCTGGCTGGTCAGGCGAGGCAGGAGGATTGACAATCCTCACACCACTACCCGCAAACATGCTGAGATATCGTCCCTCTATATCCATTTGAATTAGGAGATCAGGTATTGTCTCAATAATCGTGCGATTAGTCATTTCGCTTTGTTTGAGCGCTGCTTCCGCCTGCTTGCGATCACTAATATTGCGGATCATAAATAGCACTTCATTATCGTCAATTTTGAAGACTCTGACTTCTTCATCTTGGAGGCGATCACCTACTTGAATTTGTTGTTCATATATCTGCAATTCCTCAGTCTGCAAGGCTTGCTGCATATAGTAAAAATGTCGTTCAGCAACCTCGGTGGGCAGCAAATCTGTCATAGAGCGCCCCGTGGGGTCTGATGTCGGCGACAATACATTAAAGTCACGATAGTCCGTAATAATCCCGCGATAAAGACCATCAGAACCCATCCGAAACAGAAGATCGGGAATAGCAGCTAAAACTGCTCGATTTTGAAATTCACTTTGTTTAAGGGCGGCTTCGGCTTGCTTGTGATCGCTAATATTACGGATTATAAATAGCACCTCATCGTCACCACTTTTGATGACTCTAACCTCTTCATCTTGTATGCGATCGTCAATTTGGATTTGCTGCTCATATACCTGTAACTCCCCCGTCAGCAAGGCTTGTTGCATATAGTAATACTGTTGATTAGCGATCGCTTCTGGCATCAGCTCTGCCATTGATTGACCAGTGGGATCGGAATCCGACGGTAATATTCCAAAATCTCGATTTGCCGTAATAAATCCGCGATAAATGCCATCATCCCCCACCCGAAACATAAGATCGGGAATAGCCTCTAAAATTGCTCGACTTTGGGCTTCACTATGCTTGAGTGCCGATTCAGCTTGCCGATGCTCACTCAAGTCAATATCGATGCAGTATAGTTCTGGCTCGTTCCTTGAATTATTCAATAAAACATGGCTAGAGTAGACATACACATTAGATCCATCTTTCGCCATTAGGGTTAACTCACTAGCAGGAATAGGCTCTCCCCCATTTACCCAAGCCTCTATCAAATTAATGACACCTTGACGCATTGCTGGAGGAATAATCAGGTTCTCCAGATTCTGCCCGATGGCTTCATCAGCAGTATAGCCATAGATTTTCTCACTTGCTTTATTCCAATAAATTACTTGGCGATTACGGCTATAGCCCTGTACTGATATTTTAGGAAGAGCATCAAATAATTTTAGCGAACGTTGTTCACTAGCCCAAAACTTAGCATCTTCTGCTTGGTGATTGTCTATTTCTAAATGATTCTGTGTTTGGGCGATCGTTTTTTTAGCAAATGCTTGAACTTGCCCAGCTAATAGCTCAGTTAAGTTCTCTTTTTCTAGCAGACCTACTAAGCGATCTCCATCTAGTACAGGTAAATGCCGCAGAGAATGCTCTTGAAATAGCGTCATGACAGCATTGATATCAGTAAGTTCTGACTCTTGAATCGTCATAACTGGATGAGTCATCACAGCCCGAACGACTAATTGGTCTAATGCTAATCGTTGGGAGTTAAGGCGAATAATATCTCGCTCTGTAAGTATTCCCATAATCTGAGTAGGATTCTCTCGGCACACTAGCACATAGCTAGAGACATTTTTATCCATCAGCGCGATCGCTTCGATCACATTTAGCTCTGGCGCAACGATCAGAGGATTGTGCGAGACTGCGGATAGGATATCTCTAGGCAAAAAGTTCATTTATAGGTAACTCCACTAGTGAGCCAAAAAAGTTTGAATCATTTGAGATAATGCTTTTAGTTTGACAGGTTTTGGCAGATATTCATTGGCTCCAGCCTTTAAACACTTTTCGCGATCGCCTGTCATTGCCAAAGCCGTCAGGGCAATAATCGGAACCTCAGCCAAATCTGGTTCAAGGCGAATTTGTTGAGTTGCTTCTAGCCCGTCCATAATCGGCATTTGAATATCCATCAAAATTATGTCGGGCTGATGAGATTTTGCTAAGGCGATCGCCTCTTGACCATTCTTTGCGAAGACCATACGATAGCCCTTCGCAATTAAGTAACTAGAGATCGTATTTATATTGGCTTCGTTATCTTCTGCTAGCAAGACTAAAGGTAAAGGTGCAATTAAGTCGTCAGTTGTATTAGCGATCGCATTGTCCAGTGACGCAATGCTGAGAGTTCCATCTTGATCTGAAGCTAGTTGAGTAGAAGAAGAGACATAGGGCAGATCGATCATGAAACAACTTCCAACTCCTAACTCGCTCGTCAGCCCCACCTTACCTCCATGTAATTCCACTACGCGCTTTACGAGCGACAATCCTAATCCTGTACCTGTATACTTCCGATTTAAAGCACTATCAATTTGGACAAAGGGCTGAAATAGTTTAGGGATGTTTTCATGTGCGATACCTATACCAGTATCAATTACAGCAATTCGCAAGAAGTTTCTAGTACTAGCCTCTTTAGGATCTGGATTGAGAGAAAGCTGGGTAACTTCGAGGGTAATTCGCCCTCCTTCTGAAGTAAATTTGACAGCATTATTGAGTAGATTAATCAAGACTTGGCGAATTCGTCTTTCATCGACACATATATCAGGTAGATTTCGAGAAAGTCTATCATCAAGCTGAATGTGTTTTTGTAGAGCTTGCTGCTTGACAAAGGCAATGCTAGATTGACAGAGAGCAGCTACATTAGTACATGCATAGTCTAAAGTAATCTGCCCTGCTTCAATTTTAGAGACATCCAGAATGTCGTTAATTAGTTCTAGCAAGTGAGTACCACTGCGCTCAATGGTTTGTAATGCTCTAAGTTGCTGCTCATTGACATTGCCAAAAATGCCATCTTGCAATCCTTCCGCCATACCTAAAATAGCGTTGAGAGGAGTGCGGAGTTCGTGACTCATGCTAGCCAGAAATTCATCTTTGAGACTAGTAGCGCGGATTAGATTAGCATTTGTTCGCTCTAGTTGCTGCTCATATTCTTTATAAACTCGCATGTCACGCATGATGCTAGAGAAAAACTCGATCTCTCCCTGTGACGATTTATGGACAAGCAGCAATTGTGATACTAGAATTTCGCGACCTTCCGCATCTAGCAACGCAGTTTCACCAAGCCAGCTTCCATTAGCGATCGCACTCGGAATAGCCTGCTGCTCGATCAAATCAACAGCCCATTGAGGATGGCAATTAACCAGTCTAAATTGCAGCACATCTTCATGAGGATCAATACCACACAGGCGCTTTAACTCAGCATTTTTCCAAAAGATATTGCCTTTCGCATCTGACATACTGATGTAATCAGTCGAAGCTTCTAAAATCGCAATCAAACGCTTTTGGGTTTGTTCCAAATGCTTACGTTCTGTAATATCCTGAGCCGTACCAATGATTTGCTTAACTAGCCCATTCTCATCGCGACTAAAAACTGAATCTCGACTATATAGCCAATGCCATTCCCCATTAGCATGTCTCATTCGATATTCACTTTCAATAATCTCTCCATCCTGAGCCATGCATATTTGGTCATAGTAAACTGGATAAACCGATTTGAGATCGTCAGGATGCATTAATTTGAGAGCAAAGTTATCTCCTAACTCTTTAATTTCATCAGGTAAGTAACCCAAGGTCGAGAAAACTTCACGATTGGAGTAGATATTTTGGTGTTTTTGGATATCGTACAAATAGAGGACATTTGGTGATGCATCAGCGATTTTCTGAATAAAATGCTGACTTTCTTGGAGAGCCTTTTCTGCTTGCTTGCGATCGCTAATATTACGAGTAGAAGCAATTACCAAAGGCTTGCCTTCATTATCCTCTAATTCAACTAAGCTCAGTTCTACAGGGAAAATCTTGCCATCTTTAGTCTGGTGTAAAATCTCACTAGAAGCATATTTTTGAGTGCGGAGTTTTTCTATAGCGGATCTATCACAGAAAAAGTCATTAGGGATAATATCGCTAGGGGTCAATGTTAACAGCTCTTCTCGACTATATCCCAAACTCTCGCAGGCTGTTTCATTGACTTCGATAAAGGCACTGAATTCGCCTGTGTCAGTAAAGCTATTGACAAATACAGCATCTGTTTTATGGTTAAACAAAGCCTGATATCTTTTTTTAGTGTCGAACAAAGCTGCTTCAGTACGTTTGCGTTCGCTGACATCTTGTACTAAAGAAGTCATAGATACAAGATTGCCCGCCTCATCTAGTAAAACTGAATTGTACCAATCACAATAGATAATCGAGCCATCTTTACGATAGTTACGGTTATGGCAACTAGCCTTGCCATCTTTTAGGATTTGGGCTGCAACTGCTTGGACAGAAGGAATGTCAGGCTCATATATAAATTTCCAGTCAAAGAAAGTCTTACCTAGGACTTCATCAGATTTCCATCCAAAAACTTCTTCGGCACGAGCTGACCAACGACTAGCTCGAAACTCTTGATCCCAAATTATGGTGGCGAGAGGAGAATTTTCGATGTGATAATTTAATTCTTGATTGGCTTTCCATAGAGCAATTTCAGCTTGCTTGCGATCGCGAATATCTCTAAAGATTCCCTGCACGATCCTTTCCCCATCTAATTCAATACAACTGGCTGTAATTTCTACAGGAATCTGATTACCATCTTTCCGTAGTACAAGACTTTCCATTGCTGAAGCAAAATTATTTTGCATAGCATTTTTGAAATGATTTTGCACTCCTGCAATGGCTTCGGGCGGATGTATTTGCGATACATGTAAACTCTTCAGATCATCGCGGCTATAGCCCAAGAGTTCTTCGGCTTTATAATTGGCTTCGATCAAGTTGCCTTGAGGATTTGCCAGCAATATTGCATCACTAGCTCCATCCATCAAGGCGCGATAACGTTGCTCATTAATAATTTTCTGTTCGCTATTACTAGTATTTAAAGCTGTCTGCGCCAATATTTCTGTCAAGGCATCTTTGGATAACAAACCAATGAGGCGATCGCCATCTAGCACTGGCAAATGACCAATGTGATATTGCCGAAATAAGTTTAGAGTGGCGTTAATATTATCGATTGTCGATTTTTGGATGGTAACCACAGGGTGGCTCATCACTTCCTGAATAGACAATTGCGCTAAGTCATCAGACTGCATACTCAGGCGAACCACATCTCGCGCAGTTAAAATGCCAGCTAAAGTCGGATGCTCATCATCTTCATCTAATCCCTCCATCACCAGCACATAACTTGAAGCATGTTCCCCCATCATGGCGATCGCTTGCTTAGCATTAGCCATTGATGAGATCATCAGTGCCTCTTGGGCAATCAATGACATTAATCTTGGGTAACTTATGGGGCTGTTATTAGTCATTGATATATTCTTCTAAGAATATAGAGTATTGAGATATGGGATGAGATTAATGATGAGATCTAAGTATTTTGAGGGATTAAACAAATGCGGGCTGAGATACCTAATCTTACCTTAGGAATAGTACATATAGCTGTCGCCATTCTTGTTAGGAACTGATGTTACGTGGAAGCAATTCCTGCAATAGCGGAAGTCTGGGGCTGGCACGGGGGCACAGCCCCTACAGGATCTAAATTATTTAGGTAGGGGCAATACTCTTTTTTGTCAGTCCGACATCTAAAAGATTTTGGATTGTTTGAGTTAATAATCTGAGTTTGACAGGCTTAGTAAGATATTCATTAGCCCCTGCCTTAATGCAGCGATCGCGATCGCCTGTCGTCGCTAGAGCCGTCAGGGCAATAATCGGGGTATTAGCTAAATTCGGCAGTTTCCGCATCTGACGCATTGCTTCAAGCCCGTCCATTACAGGCATTTGTACATCCATCAAGATTAGATCAGGTTGAGATGAAAGAGCCATGGCGATCACTTCTTGACCATTTTTAGCACAGAGAATTTGATAGCCCTTTGCACTTAAATAGCTGGACATCGTAATAATATTGGTTTCGTTATCTTCTGCTAAAAGAATCAAATAGGGATTGACATAATGGGGTTCAGCAGTAGCTGTCAAAAGTTCTGTTTTGGAGAATCTCTCGTCAAATGGAGAAGCAGTTAGTAATGATTTTTGATCTAATTGAGAGATATGGGGCAAGCGTAAAGTAAAGCAACTACCGACTCCTAGTTCACTATGGAGGCTGACATCTCCACCATGCATTTCTACAATTCGTTTCACTAGGGCAAGTCCAAGTCCAGTACCTTCATATTGACGATTCAGACTACTATCGATCTGGACAAAGGGTTGAAAGAGTTTTTCTTGATCTTCAGGTTTAATGCCAATCCCAGTATCAATGACTGAAATACAGACATAACAATCGTTATGAGGTATCCATTTATGCATGGCAGGATGAGAATCAGGTAACTGCGTGGGACGGACAATGGGTATCCGTTCGGCAAGATTAAAATCCATCGGTTCGTAATGTACTTCGATCGTCACTCGTCCCCCAGTAGGCGTGAACTTCACCGCATTAGTCAATAGATTGATCAACACCTGCCGCATACGGCGTTCATCTACAGATATTGTTCGGACATCTCTAGGAAATGACTCATTGAGTTGAATCTGTTTTTTGAAGGCTTGTTGCTTGACAAATACCAAACTTGATTTACAAAGATCAGTAATGGAAACCTGATCAATATCTAGCTCTAGCTTACCTGCTTCAATTTTTGAGAGTTCGAGAATGTCATTAATCAATCCCAATAAATGCCGACCGCTACTTTCGACAGTAGAGATCGAAGCTGCTTGGCGTTCATTAAGTTTACCAAAGACTTCTTCTTGTAATGCTTCTGACATACCTAGAATTGCATTGAGAGGAGTTCGTAATTCATGACTCATGTTTGCCAAAAACTCATCCTTAAGCCTTGTAGCACGGAGCATCTCGGCATTTGTTTCCTCTAGCTGCCGTTCGTAATCTTTCTGCTCTCGAATATCACGCATGATCGTAGAGAAAAATTCTACTTCTCCTTCAGATGATTTATGTCCTAGCAACAATTGCGATACTAAAATTTCCTGTCCATCAGCATCTAGTAACGCCGTTTCGCCAAGCCAACTACCTTCAGCAAGCACAGTAGGTATCGCTTTCTGCTCCAGTATATCCACTGTCCATTGAGGATGATAATCTATCGGTCTTTGTTGTTTGACTTCAGCATCACTATACAGTCCTCGCATCCGTTTCAGCGCCTTGTTATTCCAGACTGCTTGACCTGCGATATCGGCAATGAGAATATAGTCTGTCGATGCTTCGAGAATAGATAGCAAATTATTTTGTTCTTGTTCCAAACGTTTACGCTCAGTAATATCTTGAGCAGTGCCAATAGTTTGAATCACAAGTCCATCGGCATCACGTTTAAATACTGCATCTCGACCATAGAACCAACGCCATTCGCCATTTACATGTCGCACCCGATATTCAAATTCGAGAACTTCACCATCCTGAGCCGCAAGGATTTGAGTATGGTAAGAGGTCAATCGCTTTAAATCATCGGGATGAATTAAATTAGCAAACAAACTGGAACCCATTGCTTGAATTTCGTCAGGTGTGTACCCAAGAATAATCCCAATCTCACGATTAACGTAAATATTACACTGTGCTTGGAGGTCGTACAAATAGAGGACATTCGGTGAAGAATCGGCAATTTGTTTGATAAAATGCTGGCTTTCTCGTAGTGCAACCGTGCGTTCTCGCACTCTAGTCTCAAGTTCTTGATTTAACTGTTCTAGTGCCTGCATTGCACGTTCACGCTCTAACTCAGCCGCCGCACGGGATGCAAATACTCGCAGCAGGTTTTCAGCCCACAGTGGATCTTGGATCGGCTGCTTATCAAGGATACATAAAGTACCGATCGCACGATTATGGCTATCTCGTAAGACCAGACCCAAATAACTATCTACCCCCATCCCCACGAGATCGCGATCCTCTGGGAACTGCTGCTGAAGAAAGCGATCGCAAAAAAACATCCCATCTTGTAAAGTACGCTGGCAGGGAGACTTTGCAAAATCGTATAAAAAATCAGTTTGCAAGGTATCAGTTGTCCAAATAGCAAGGGTATGCTGTCGATCGCCTTCCACTTCCGTAACAACCGCATAGGAAACATTGAGAGCTTTAGCAATATGACTAACTAAAGCTGGGAAGAAATCTTCACCAGTAACCGCAGAAGTACTCTCAATCAGATTTTGGAGAGCAATTTCCATTTTCTTCCGTTGGGAAATATTGGTGCTAGTTCCCACAATGCGACAAATACGCCCTAAGGCATCATAAATAGGATTGAGGGTCGTAATCCACCAAGTTGGTTGATCCCTAAAGACTAGGTATTCCTCATAGGTAATCGAAGTTCCAGCTCGGACACAAGCTATATAGTGTTGACGGACTTCTTCAGTAGGTGATTTCCCACATATTTCTGCTGTTAAACGCCCCGTTAATCTTTCGGCGGCTGGATTAAAAGCAACAAGCCGAAAATCTCCATCTTCTAAGACATCAACCGTAAAAATCGCCTGTTCTACGCCTTCGTAGATTGTGCGTAAAAACTGTTCTCTATTTTGTAAGGATTCTTTTACATGACTGAGCGCGGTCAGATCATCAAGGCTCGCAATATCTGCGGTAATCGTGCTGTCGATTTGTTCACTAACATCTCTAGTATGACTACCTTCGATCAGTTCAGGTATAGATATATCTCCATCCTCATATCCTCCCTCTAAAACATTTTGAGCCAACAGATTGGTTAAATTATCTTTGACTAGCAACCCAATCAGGCGATCGCCATCTAATACGGGTAAATGATGAATCCGATGTTGTTGAAATATCTTGAGGACAGATGGGAAATCGATCAGGGCTGATTCTTGAAGGGTTATCACCGAATCATGCATTACTGACTGTATCGATAAGTCGTCTAAGGCAATCCGCTGAGCAATAGCCTGAAAAATATCATGTTTGGTAAGAATACCGACTAGACTAATTGCTTCAGACTCATTGTTGTTACTCACTACCAAAGCACAACTTGAGCCTGTTTCCTCCATAGAGGCGATCGCCATTGTGACTCTTGTATCCGTAGAAACTATCAACGGATCAGGAGCGATCGCTGATAGTAATTGTTTGCGGATGAGGAGACTTTTAGCGTTCATCGCTTTCACTTAATTCTAGGGATATTTAATCACTCACCTTACGCAGATATAGCAATCCTAAATGGGTTGTGAGAGTGCATACACTCTCACAACCCTGCAAATCTTACAACTCATTTAGGATCGGGTTTTGTATGGGGCGCAGCCCCTACAGAACAAGAATTATTCAGATAGTCGCGATTTCCCCGTGGTTACCCTGATTGGCTAGCTGTAAGAGATTCCGCGTCTGCATTCTGCGTAACATCAATTAATCAGTAATTAATTACTAATTAATCAGCCAAAAACGTTTGCATCACTGTATTGACATAATTCTTTTTCTAAGTTTGACAGATTTAGGAGAAGATTTATCTTCTTTAGTAATTTTGGTAATCAGACCAATAATCCTCATTACAAAAATTATTTTTGATGAAAAATATCGATAGGATTGAAAAGACTAAAAAAAGAAGGTACTGCAAGACAGTACCTTCTTTTTTTAGTCTTTTAGAACGGGTTCGACGGGGCTCGAACCCGCAACTTCCGCCGTGACAGGGCGGTGCTCTAACCAATTGAACTACGAACCCAAACTTTTGTGCTTAAACTTATTTCTAGAATTGCTTTTTACAAACTGGGTTACAGCTCGTTTTTTGCGTTTCTTTATTTAAGCGCTCCTTATTATGTAGATTTAAAAGGCGTTTGTCAATACTCTAAGCATATTTTTTTTGATTTTTTTGATAAAGCTCTAAAACCCAGTCTATGTATTGTTTTGATAATTACTAAGTATCTGTGCAAAATAAATTACCAAAACCCATAGAGTTGCGCCCCGCAGGGGCGCAACTCTATGGGTTTTGGTTTGTAATTAATTATGCCTAGCTACTTACACCATAATCTACGAATATTTTCTCAATCCTTACTTAATTTAACTATAGCAATCCTAAATGGGGTGTGAGAGTGTACCCAAAAAGGGTACTCTAACACCCCACCCAAATAAAAGTGGCGGCGCTTCGCGCCGCCACTTTTATTTGGGCTTTGCTTTCCTGAGCAAAACTTACATAGCTATAGCTGTCGCCATGCTTGTTAGGACATAAAAACCAAATAGTGTGAGGCGGAGCTTCGCGCCGCCTCACACTATTTGGTTTTTGATTTATCCTGATACAGGTGACTATAGCTATAGCTGTCGCCAAGTATATTAGTACATAAAACCCAAGAAGAGAATTGCGGTGCTTCGCACCGCAATTCTCTTCTTGGGTTTTGGTTTTGTCCTAACACGAGTGGCGATAGCTATATATAACAAATGAGTCTAAGCACCTCAAAACATCGTAAAAAGACTGAAAAAGTCATTGCAATTACGCCCATCCGTGATATCCTTTCACCCATTATTTGCCAGCTAAATTTGTCAATTAGGATTTAATTGGTGTAGAGGACTCCCATGAATTGCTTTAAGAGCGCAAACATCAAAGGTGTAAAGATTGCGATCGCGACAACTCTTTTGATGCAGATCACCAGTATTGCCCTGCCAACAACATGGCGATCAGTTGTGCCAGCCGCGATCGCCTTACCAGGACAAACACCCGATCAAGTCATTGACTGGATTAGAACAAATCCAGTATTACGTCCATCGGCTGGCGAACGTCTACTCGTGCGCAAAAGTGACACCCCATCTAGACGATTTCAATTTCAAGCTAGTGTGGTGCTGCCGGGAATTGCCTCTATACAGAAGAGCGATGCCAACCTAATTAGAAGTGAGCAGATTAGATTCTTTGACATCATCAATGGTGTCACGCGCTCTCGCCTAGAAGAGACACTGCGTTCTATTTATGGACCAGAGATTATGCGTGATTATGCAACGGCTAAAAGGGTTTATGCATATCCAACGGCAGCTATGGTGCAGCGATCGCAAGCTAAAAATGCTTCACCAATTTTGAGGGCTTTACAGGGAGAATTACGTCAAGGCAAAAAATACGGCTATTGGATCGAGCTATTGCAAAATGATAGAGGTAGCGCTAATTCTGGACAGATTACTATCTTTGAATTAGAGAGTCTGCCTAAACTTAAAGAAGAGTTAAGCGCCCGTGAAAAGCGCTAGAGCAATAATTTGAAATTAATCTGTACCTCCCCATGTCCAAAAGGGATTACCATTCTTCACGCCCTTCTTCAAAATTACAGGCGTTAATCCATTCGCATCACGCATCCCCGTCATATCTAAAATCAAGTAAACCTTGTCATTCACAAACTGCATTCGCAAATATGAATGCCCTTCAAACGGCTCATCATTATACTTAGCGATACCTGCTGTCCCCTTGCAGTTGTGATACTTGATCTGCAAATTTGCCACCCAAGTCACACTAAACTCATCACTTTTCTCAATCCGAAATTCCCTTGCAAACCAGCCCAGTGATGAGGCTGAGCCATCGATAGTATAACCACCCTCAGTATAGGGACGAGGTGTTTGAGTAAGACTCACCTCAGTAGGACAAAGCGGAAAAGCTCCATCCGAATCCCTAGGATACACACTCAGCTTGAGATTGTTTGGTTCAGCAAAACTGAGATTTGTGAATAAGGATAATTGCGCGATCGCTGAACATCCAACACCCAAACATACTTGCTTACAAACTTGACTGAAAGCCTTAACCCTAAAGTTTGTCATAATTTTTTTTACCGCTATGGTAACTCTACAAAACATAGAAGGCAAAAGAGCTTATGTAGTTCCCCTGATTGACTGACAAAACTGTGGAAATCCGCATCTTACCGTAGGGGCAGGTTTTGCTAAAATCTTTGCTGTAAGCCAATCACTGATCTACTAAACCTGCCCCTACAGAGATTTGTCAGTCAATCAGGTAGTTCCCTTAATTTAAATAGGGCTTGGAGACCAAGCCCCTACAATTAGGAGGACGGGTAGGGGTTTGGTCTCCAAACCCTCTTTATACCAATTCACGAAAGTATGGCAATACTTTCGTGAATTAAAAACCAAACCCAGTAAGGGTTTTAAAAGCCCACAACCTGTGGCGCACGCGCAACGTTTGCCACAGGTTGTGGCTCTGAGTTTTAATTATGCCCCGCTACTTATGTAACATCAGTCAATAGATCTTAAAAAACGCTATATTGATTTGCCTAGGCTTAAAGCGATAACTAACCCATGACCACCTCCATTTTATCCGATTTAAAAATTCGCTTCTCTAAGGCGATCGCCGCTGCCTTTGGTGAAGAATATGCCAACCAAGATCCCGCAGTCGCAGCTTCTAAGGATGCTAAGTTTGGCGATTATCAATGTAATGCGGCTTTAGGTTTAACCAAAAAACTCAAACAAAAGCCTCAAGATGTAGCAGCCCAAATAATCGCAAACGTAAAAGTTGACGACATGTTCGAGACTCCAACGATCGCAGGAGCAGGATTTATTAACTTAAAGCTGAAACTTAGTTACCTAGAAACCCAATTAGCAAAAATGCAAAAAAGCGATCGCCTCGCGATCGCCAAGGTCGAGAAACCAGATCGCGTAATTGTCGATTTTTCTAGTCCGAATATTGCCAAGGAGATGCATGTCGGACATTTGCGATCGACGATTATCGGTGACAGCATTGCCCGAATTTTAGAATTTCAAGGACATGAAGTCCTACGCCTAAACCATGTCGGTGACTGGGGGACTCAATTTGGGATGTTGATTTCTTACTTGCGCGAAGTTTATCCCGATGCGCTGACTAAAGCCGATGCGATCGCGATCGGTGACTTAGTAGAACTCTATCGCGCCGCAAAAAAACGCTTTGATGAAGACGAAGCCTTTAAGGAAACTTCTCGCAATGCTGTCGTGGAGTTACAAGCAGGAGGCACTGAAGCCAAACTCGCATGGCAATTACTTTGTGAACAGTCACGCCGTGAGTTTCAAAAGATTTATGATGCTCTTAATATTCAATTAGAAGAACGAGGCGAATCTTTTTATAATCAGTTCTTGTCTGATGTCGTTACTGACTTACGCGAAACTGGCTTATTGCAAGAAGATCAAGGTGCATTATGTGTCTTTTTGGAAGGATTCACCAATAAAGATGGTCAGCCTTTACCGCTAATCGTTCAGAAATCCGATGGTGGTTACAACTACGCAACTACAGACCTTGCTGCTTTACGTTATCGCATTCGTGAAGACAAAGCCACTCGCATCATTTATGTGACTGATATCGGTCAATCAGGACATTTTGCTCAAGTTTTTCAAGTCGCTAAACGCGCTAATTGGATTCCTGAAACTGTGCAGACTACCCATGTTCCCTTTGGCTTAGTGATGGGTGATGATGGCAAGAAGTTTAAAACGCGATCGGGAGATACTATCGCCCTCAAAAGTCTCCTCGAAGAAGCCATTACTCGCGCCCGTGCCGATATCGAAACCCGCAACTCTGAAGCCTCAGAGGAGTTTAAGCAAGATGTCGCCGAAGCTGTCGGACTCGGTGCAGTGAAGTACGCCGATCTCTCGCAAAATCGCACCAGCAACTATATCTTCAGCTTTGACAAGATGCTAGCCCTGCAAGGAAACACCGCACCCTATATGCTCTATGCCTATGTGCGTGTACAGGGCATTGGACGCAAGGGCGAAATTGATTTTGCCAGTTTAAATACTGATGCGATAAAGCTCACTCAAGAGCCAGAGATTGTTTTGGCAAAGCATTTGTTGCAATTTGCCGAAGCGATCGATGCGGTTGCAGAAGAACTATTCCCAAACCGTCTCTGTCAATATCTCTTTGAACTCAGCCAAAAGTTCAATCAATTCTTCGAGCAATGTCCTGTACTCCAAGCCGATGAGTCAGAAAGAATCTCGCGTCTAAGCCTCTGCGATATTACTGCCAAAACCCTCAAACTAGGATTAAATCTCCTCGGTATTCGTGTTTTAGAACGCATGTAAAATATAAAGAGGTCGTGCTTCGCACGACCTCTTTATAAAATAGGAACTCAAAAATGACTTTAGAACAACCTGATAGCGTTTGGAATCATAAGCCTTGGTGGTGTCAGCCTTGGTCAATTATCTTGACTGGTTTCTCGATCATTAGTGGTAGCTGGCTATTATTCAAACTAGTTTGGTTATCGATTCTGGTCGCGCTTCCCATAACTGCATGGATGGGATTTTTTGTGATTATATTTCCCAAATTAGCTATGCAAGAAATAAATCAAGAGGTTGATTAACACTTCAGAATTAGAGCGTGCCAGATTCAAGTTGCTCCAAGTAGATAAAATCAGGAGACTTGACTCCTGCTTCAGCCCTGATCTTGACTAATTTAGGGGACTCGAAAAATCTCTTTGCATCTGCGATCGCTGTCCATGCGGAAAAATGCACGATTTTGTTTGGGTCGTTCTCGTATTTGAGAACCTGATATGATCGCTCACCAGCTTCTCTGCGAATATCTGCCGCCTCATCAAAAACTTTCTTCCAAGCAGGATAGTCCGCGACTTCGTGGATAATTAAAACATATTGCATAAGTTACTTGATATTAGTGTCAACACATTTTACGAGAATAGCGATCGCATTAAGTTTTCCACACCCAGACTTTGAAAATCTTCCACGTTTAACCTCGCGATCGCCTCTTCTAACCACAAACTGCGATCTCGATCGCACAGCGTTGTTTTTTGCTCAATAGTCTGGGTTATAGGTTTAGCTTTATGGCTTCTCTATGAGCTTTTCCAGTTTTGGTAGAACTGGCGGTAAGTTTCTATGAATTGTTTGCCAAACGATAGAAAGATTTACTTGAAAATACTCATGAGCCATTACGTTACGCATATCACTCATTTTACGCCAAGGAATTGTTGGATCAAGTGATTGAATCTCCTCTGGTATGTTTGCGGATGCTTCACCAATAATCACAAAGCTGTATAGCACAGACTGCACGACCATTTTATTTTTACTAAATTCTTCAAAGGTCATCCCTTGTGTAAACTGCTCGATATCTTGAACGGCTTGCAAAATATCTGCTATTCTTAATCTCCAATCTCTAGAGGGCATAGATCGCATCCTTGAGTACTGGTTCTCTTAAATGCTCTTTTAATGATTCTTCCATGCCTAAATCAATTTTGCAATGGAATAGATCTTCAAGAAAATATTGCACTTCAAATAGCTCAAAGAATGAGGGGGCGCTAACAAATTCCACTAAAAAATCAATATCACTATCAGGTCTAGCCTCGTCTCTTGCTACGGAACCAAATAATCGCAAAGACTTTACGCCTAGTTTTTTTAGTTCATGGCGATGGATGGAGAGGGTTTGAAGGACATCTGAACGAGTGAGTGATTTTATTTTGTTTTCAATATTTTGTGACATTAGATTACCTGCAATATTTCGCTATTTGGCATTTGTTTGATTGCTTCTAAAATTTGAGTTTTAATCATAGTTTTTTGTCCACTCATTTAAAAAGATGCTAAGCACAAAGAGAAACAACTGATTTCTCATTATTTATACTGTCCAAACTATTAGTTTGCCTATTTTCAAATGCACCAGTTTCAATAATTGCTTTACATAACTTATCGATTACAGGAACTGAAACGCTATTACCGATTAATTTCATCCATTTTGCTCTTGATTCTGGCAACTTAAAATCTTTAGGAAATCCTTGGATTAAACAAGCTTCACTCTTGGTAATTTTTCTAAATTCTCTAGGCTTATAAATTTCTTGGATAAATCTATTTTTAAATTCATCATGGCTTGATGCTTCTATCGTCTTTAAAGTTATGAAATCATTTGTGTCACTTGCAACCAAAGTTGGAAAAATGTCAGAAGTTGGTAAGAATATACGATTCACTCCAAATAATCCTGTGCTTATTTTAGTATTTTTAAAATCATAACGAACCTCATGACATTCAAGAATTCTTTTTCCCTTAAGAGATTCAATAGTTGTTTCAATGGATATCTTCTCGGTCTTAAATATCCTTTGAGTATTTAAATTGTCAATGATAATTTTGTGATCGTTTGCAAATGACAGTAGTATTCCTTCTTCTTTTGTTAAATTGCTAATACTATAATCTTTTATAGTAAAACTATACTCTTCGGACTTTAGGATTTCTAATTCAATCAGTTGATTAATTTCATCTTGATTAATAGATGAGTCTAGGCTTTGAAAGTGTTCTAATGACAACGGGTTACCATCAAGTTCTCCATAGGCGCTTTTACGTCTATTTTTAAGCAATAAAAAACAAATATCTTTTTGACGCTGAGTGGTGTCAATAATATCCCATGAATGGATTGTTGTATGACCATTTCTAAGATCATTAAATAAAAAATAGTCATTAAACCCATTTGTATTTGAAAGACTCATTGTTTTTGATTCAACAACATTTCCAAATATGTCCATTTGGATAATTCTTTTGTCTGTTGAGTTTTTTGTTTCAATACCTAATATGTCGCCAAGTTTTAGCTTCTTGTCAATAAATTTAGGTAATGTAAATCTTTCAAAGTATTTCTTTTCCTTAAAACCAATTATGTATATGCGAATTCTATTTTGTGGTACGCCATAATCAAATGAGTTAATCACAAAGTAATTAGCGAAATATCCTGCTTTTTGAATTCTTTCTAAAATGTATGATAAAGCTTTTTTATTGCGAGGATCAACTAAGCCTTTCACATTTTCAAAAATAAAGGCTTTTGGCTGAGATTGCTGAAGTAGATAAATTGTGTCATTCCATAACTGTCCTCTGTCATCATCAAAACCTAAATTTTTACCCGCAATAGACCAACTTTGACAAGGAACTCCAGCAGTTAATAAGTCGTGATCAGGTAACTCTTTAATTTTAGTAATATCTCCTAAGTTGTAACTCGATTCAACTTGAAAGTTGTCACAATATGTGTTTATTGCATCTCTATCTATTTCACTAAATCCAAGGCAATGACCACCATTATTACTTAATGCCATTTTAAAGCCGCCAATTCCAGCAAAAAGATCAATAAAGGTAAATTTAGCGTTATTCATTTGATATCTCCTCTTACGTTTTTCTACTTCAATAAATACTCGTCAAAATCTGGAGGTGGTTCTATTCCTAAGAATTCGCGATAGATGCGTTCTCTGTAATCTTTTCCTAATGAATTGACTTCCTGAATAAAATTGTTGTAAGTGCCTTCCCCTCCAATCAGATCCCAAAATTCATCGCCTATCAATACAGATTCATCTTCGTGCATATTGAACCATCGCATAGGAAAGTCCCATTTATAGTCTTCTTTCTGACCGTAAGGGTTGTATGGCAAGGCAAAGTATGCGTAATCAACTAACTTGGATTCCATTGCCAGAAGTTTAAATAGCTTCTCTTTGCTTACTTTTGTTTGATCACTATTTGGTAATGGAGCTTTAAGCTCAAAGGCATACCGCTTTCCATTTTCTTTATTCTGGATAAAAATATCACAAACTACGCTTACTGGAATCTGGTTACCACCGCCTTCCTGAATATATTGTAATTCTTCATTCCAATTAGGTTTGACTTTGTTTTTTCCTTTGCTATGTTCTAATTTATTTAATACTTCTTGAATTCTTCTCAGACTCTCTTGCCCAACTGTACCACTAATTGTATGCCCCATTTGGCAATTGCCATAAGCTTCTAGGGCAACAACTTGAGCTAGCTTTTCCCATACAAGACCAAATGGAGTTACAAATCTTCTCTCAAAATGTGAACCTTTAAAAATTTCATCAGGTACTAATGCTGCATAAAGTGGTTTGTTTGCTCGATGATTTTCTTTGATAAAAGGATCTGTAATTAGAACACGATCCATTACTCGATCCATCATTTTAGATATAACATCCTTTATAGCTTGAGCAATTCTTTGTTGTTTATCCATGCGAATAACAGGTTAAATACTTATCTAAAAATTCAAATTTAAGACTTTTCTAGGATCTCGGCTAAACTGCCATACATTAGGAAAATTAGCTTCATGATATTCTAGCCTTGCTATCTTGAGCGCAGTATCAAAAGCGAAATCAAAAACTTGTAAAAAATGACTTTGCAGACTTGGCGACTGTTCTAATAATGTGGCTAATTCATTCTGTTGCTGAATAATCTCAATTTCCCAAGCCCCATAAAATTTGGGTGAATTTACATAACAACGCTTGAGAATATGCTCAATGAGTGTCGTCAATCTTCGCTTGAGTTCACGCCTATCTCTACCCGCCAAACCCTCTAACTCCTCAATTAAATTTTTGACATCTAGACTTTGGAAATCACCAGCTTTTAACTTCGCGATCGCCTCTTCTAACCACAAATTAAGATCGCGATCGAACAGCGTGGATTTTTGTTTAATAGTCTGGGTCATAGGTTTTCGTGAGGGATGATTTAAATTACATCAACCAAATCTATCTTAATTCTTTTACCAACTGCCCTAGCTGCTTTATCTAAAGTTCGTAAAGTTACAGAATCATACTCAGGATCAAGTAAGCGATCAAGTGCTGCGCGGCTAGTTTGCATAGACTTAGCCATCTTGGATTTAGTTAAACCACGTTCTTTCATTGCTTGTTCAACTTGCCAAGCCAAAACACGCTTCAGGGCAACTTCTGTTACTTCGTTTAAAATTGCTTCCTGTTCTAGAAAGTCATCAAAAGCAGAACCTAAATGACAATTGTTAGACATGGTTAACTCCTAGATTTATTTTTAAACTCAATTTGGCGCTTGATGGCTAAATTCAAATCTTCTTTAGGTGTTTTTTGCGTTTTCTTAGTAAACCCATGCAGAAGAATCATTTGCTCTCCTTCCACACAAAATAGAACTCTGGCAATCGTATTTTCAAGGTTAGTACGCACCTCATACAATCCCTTACCCATAGGGCGACAGGTAGGCATTCCGATAGGAAATCCAAACTCAATTGTTTTAATATCTTCTCCTATTTTTTGTCTATCTTCTTTCGATAAGGTCATTAGCCAATCCCTAACAGGTTCTTTGCCCGATTCGGTTTTAAAAAAGCTTGCTTTAATTCTCTTAATATTGCTCATAGGAAAATTACAGCAGAAGCTCTCAAAAGATAGAAATCAAGTGGCAAATAAGTGAGTATTTATCTTTAATTATACTATTGTATCATTTTTGGTACGCTAAATCGTCAAAATGTAAGGAGCATATAGCGCCCTTGCCCCAGAGATTCGCCTCTTCTAACCACAAATTAAGATCGCGATCGTACAGCATGGATTTTTGTTCAATGATTTGAGTCATAGATTTAGGCGATGTGATACACCATACCGATGTAATTTTAGTGTAATAATGCAAGTATGCAAAACAAAATGATGTCTTTAAATTCGTGTCTGTAACGTTATGTTTACTCAGATCACTCTCAAAAATTACAGAACACACAAGCTAACAACCATAGAGCTTAGCCCGATTACTTTGTTGATTGGTAATAACAATTCTGGTAAGTCAAATCTACTTATGGGCATACAGCATTTTTGTAAGCTTGTAAGAAGAGGTCGTCCCGGAAATACCCATAAATCTGTCAATGTTCATAGAGATTTATATCCTCATCGTTATAGACTAGCTTCTGAAGACGAACCTATGGGATTCATGATTAATTGGAATAATTCTAATGGGACTATTTCTTACGAAATGGAATTGTATGAGAACACCAAATCTTCTGAATCATGTATTTGCAAAGAAAATATAGCTATACAATTAAAGAATAAAGAGACAAAAATACTTCGTAGTGGATACGATAAATCAACTAACTTAATTGCTTTAAGACAGGAGATTGAGGGAAATCCATCTTTGAATCCACAAGAAAAAAAGTTATGTAGAGATTTCTTTGGAGATTTTGCAAATACATTTAGCTATCACTTTCAGCCCAACTTCCTTAAAGGACTAGTTAAAGACAGCCAAAATCCTGATGGAGAAGACGTAGATAATGACATGGGAAAAGAAGACTTTAAAATTCCTGCTGAGCTAGGAAATACAGGACGAGGTTTACAAAATGTTATTAGACATATCAAGGAAAATGAAGAGCGTACATTCACAAGATTTACGGCTTTATTAAGACAATTTGAGGTTAACTTTCAAGGTGTTCGCTACAATGAAAAAAATTCTAAACTTATATGGGAATTTGATCTAGGTCAAAAAGGAAAGGTACAGGAGTTTCCTCCAGATTCTGTCTCTGATGGATTTATGAAAGCAGCAGCTATTAGTCTTCTTGCTTCACTCTTTAGACCACCAACTTTAATTCTTTTAGAAGAAATTGAAAACGGTATTAATCCGGGGAATATTCAAGAACTGATGCGCTGGATTTGGCAAATGACTTCACCAACTTCTGAGGGGTTTACAACTCAGTTTATTATTACATCACATAGTCCTTCGGTTTTAAGAGAGTTTCACAACCATCTTGATCATGTTTATACAGTTCGTCTACAAAAGCGCGATCGCACCAGTGATGTCAGAAATCTCAATACTTCACTTGATACCCTTGTTGGTATCGGTACTGTAGAAGGTGAAATTATTGAAGATCCGATCACAGGTAAACGGACAGTAGATATTCCCAAATATCAATTAGCAGAACTTTGGTATTCAGGGACTATTGGCTAATTCTATGACTGAGAGAAATATCGGTATTATTGGTGATGGCGGTACAGATAGAGCAATTTTCAAGAAAATTTGCGAGTGCATTTTATCTGATCCAAATGACGATAGTTGCACACTTATCTTTACAGAACTAAAAAGACAGACAATTCATGACTATGTTGATAGATATTGTAAAGAAATTAGAAAAACTAATGATGTTTGCTATTTAACAGGAGAACAAGCCTCACAATTTAGAAAATCAGTTACCAATACTCTTTATGCTGCTTTCTCTGAATTTGAATCTGAGATTGGAGTAATTAACAATAAAGATATTCTATTGCTAACTACTGATAGCGAAACTGTACTGGCTAATCCTGATGATTATTTTAGAGATTGGCGATTTAGTATATCCAAGATATTATGGGGCAGTATAGAAGAGTTTTATCGAGCAAAAGCAAGAGATGGCTATGCCCATGAATACTTACCCTTTGTAATTCCAGTTGTGACATTTCCTTCTACTGAAACATTTGTAGTTGCTGCTAAAGATATGATAAAAAACTATGGGAAGAAGCCTAGTGAATTGAAACAAGCTCTCTATGGCACAACTAATTTGCAAACTCTTCGAGAAGAAGATCTAAAAGCAAAGGCTTTAGACTTTATTACACCCGACAGTATAAGCAAAATTTTTAAAGACGTACCTGAGTCTCGAGCTTTTATTCAAATGCTATCCTTTGGTAGGTAGCAGCCAATCATTTTAGTTCCTCTAACCACACAGCTTGAGGAGCAAAGCCCCTAAATAGCATCACAATGGGTGACTAACCACAAATTAAGATCGTGATCGTATAGTGTGGATTTTTGCTCGATAGTCTGGGTCATAGGTTTAGGCGATGCGATACAGCATTAATCAAGTATATCCCAAAGAACAAGGGGCTTAAGCCCCTTGTCTGAATCTAACTATTCAATCCCATCAAGAGGCGCAAAGCCTTGACGCTGAGTATTTTCGGTGATTGACCTTGGCTCTAGGAACTGCAATAGATAATCGCGTCCGCCAGCTTTGGAACCGATACCGCTTAGCTTGAAACCGCCGAAGGGATGGCGATCTACCAATGCGCCTGTGATGCCGCGATTGATGTAGAGATTGCCCACTTCAAATTCATGATAGGCGCGTTCGATATGAGAAGGAGTGCGCGAATATAAGCCGCCCGTGAGCGCGAAGTTTGTACCATTGGCGATCGCTAATGCCTCATCAAAGCTCTGTGCCTTGATTACCGCTAATACGGGACCAAAGATTTCCTCTTGGGCGATCGCACTATCAGGATCGACATCGCTAAAAATCGTTGGTGGTACATAGAATCCGTGATTGGGAACTTCACCTTCAAAGGCAAGTTTGGCGGTTTCTTTGCCCTTAGCGATGTAATTGAGAATGTTCTTTTGGGCGGCTCCATCGATTACAGCGCTGAATTTGGTGTCAGGGAGATGGGCTTCACCAACTTTTAGCGATCGCGTGGCTTCCACCAGACGCTCTAGGAAGTTGTCGTAAACAGGTGCGAGAACGATCGCTCTCGAACAAGCGGAACATTTTTGACCAGCAAAACCGAAGGCGGAGTTCATTACGCCTACTACGGCTTGATCGAGGTCGGCGCTTTCATCAATGATGATGCCATTTTTGCCACCCATTTCGGCAATCACGCGCTTCATGTGTTTCTGTTTGGAGCGTAAAATGGAGGCTTCGGTGACGATTTGACAGCCGACTTGTTGGGAACCTGTGAAGGCGATCAGATGTACATCGGGATGTTTGACTAAATGGGAACCGACAGTGGAACCTTTGGCGGGAAGATAGGTAAATACGCCTTGGGGTAAGCCTGCGGCTTGGAGAACTTCAGCGATTTTTGCGCCAATTACCGAGGACTGTTCGGCGGGTTTGAGAATTACCGTATTACCTGCGGCGATCGCTGCCACGCTCATTCCCAAGGCGATCGCAAAGGGAAAGTTCCAAGGCGAAATCACAACTACCACGCCGCGAGGTTGATAGATGTAAGTATTATCTTCCCCTGGGATATTGCGCTGTACACCGCTTTCAATCCGTTCCATTTCCTTAGCATAATAGCGACAGAAATCGATCGCTTCGGAAACTTCGCCATCACCTTCGCGGATTGGTTTGGCGACTTCCCAACAAATCCATGCAATTAGTTCTTCGCGCTTCTCTTCCATGATGTCAGCAGCTTTGCGGAGAATATCACCCCGTTCTTTAGCGCTGAGTTTCTTCCATGATGCGAAGGCGTTTTTGGCAACTTGAACCGCTTCTTCCGCTTGTTCGATACTGGCGAGACCGATTTTGCCGACTACTTGGGAGAAGTTGGCAGGATTGACCGATTCCACATAGTTATCGGTTTGCACAGCTTGACCATTGATGATCGGCAAATAGGTTTTACCAAGTTGGCGGCGAACCTGTTGTAGAGCAGTTTGGGCAGTTTCCCTCTCTTCATTAATCGCATAGTCGCGATCGCTAGCATTCACAAACCCATCAAATATATTCAGAGCAGGTGCGCCATTGTAATTCGCATCCCGTTCCGTCATCACAGGCGCAGCAATTAATTTGCTGATATCAACACCTTCACCACTAATTCTCAAAAAGGAACTATTGGCGGTATTTTCCAACAGGCGGCGAATCAGGTAAGACATTCCCGGAATTAAATCACCAAAGGGACAGTAAACGCGCACCCGATAGCCCATATCCGCGATCGCCTTGGCAAATTTATCACCCATGCCATAAAGACATTGAGTTTCAAAGGCGCGACTGGGGATATTTAAGGTTTGGACAATAGCGATCGCCTTAGCTAAAGATCTGGCATTATGGCTACCGATCGCCGCATAGAGATATTGATGATTTTCTAAGAGAATCTGAATCAAGCGCTCGTAATTAGCATCAGTAGAAACCTTATCGGAGAAAACTGGCAAAGCCCAACCCTGCTGATAGGAACGAATCGTTTCCCGATCCCAATAGGCTCCCTTGACTAGGCGCACCGTCACAGGCTTACCGCGCAACTTTGCCCATTCTACTAAATCGCGTAAATCCTGCTCACTGTCGCGCAAATAGCCTTGTAATGTGATTCCGACATCCGTGCGATCGCGGAACTCTGGTTCCATTAAAACTTGTTTGAGAATCTGCAAGGTGAGTGATTTGAATTCATACTGCTCCATATCAAAATGGATGCCACAGCCCAAAGCCTGTGCTTTACGCAATAAAATCCTCGCTGGTTCGCTGACTTTCTCTGTGGTTTTTACGGGATCAAGAGGATCGAATTGGGAATAGAAAGCACTCAATTTCACAGAAACTTGAACCCGCTTGAGTTCTTCACCATCCGCCTTATCAATCTGATCAATCAAGCCCCAAGCCTTCGCCTTACCCGACAAATCCTCCATCATCGCAATATAGCGATTGAGATATTCACCTGCCTCTACTTCGCTAATCACTGCCTCACCGAGCAAGTCCATCGTAAAGGCAAAGCGATCGCGCCGCAGCTTCTCAATGGATTTAGTCGCTTCTGACAAGTTCTCACCGCAGATATAGCGCTTAGCGAGGGTTGCCACTGAGGTCGAGAGTGTAGTCGCTGCTGCCGTTGCAGGAATTGAATTGGGATTGTCAGTACTGAAATTCAATAAAGCCCGCAAAGCAGGAACTTCCACCGCATCACTAGCAAGATATTCCTGCATATGCCGCGCAATCTCGGCTTTACTCTGCAATGCAGGCAAGCAATCGATCAACCTAAATAATTGCACGCGCAAACCTTCATTTTCCATTGTCCAAGCCATCAGCTTGTCGTCAAGGCGCAATTCATCCTTAAGCTGAGATAACTTCGACCAAAAAGAACCTTTCTCATTGCCACTTAAAATCTTCTTGGCGATTTCCTGTGTCTTGGCGTCATATTTTGAGACATCAAGGGAAGTATCAAATTTGTTGTTAGAGCTTGTATTTGCTCGCTGTGTTGGGCTAACCACTGCTGTAATCCATAAACCTTGCAATCAATCAGTATAGCTAGTAACCATCCTGAACTTATCTTAAGCTTTTTTATTGGAAGTCAGAAACTTAGAGGTACTGATTCGCTCTATACAAAGGTTAGCAGCGATCGCTATAGTTTAAATTTTAAGTTAAATTGTAGAGAAGCCATGACAGAAAGAGGCAGTAATATTATGCGGATCGCAGATACTTGCAACCTAGTTATACTTATTAGAAAATTCTAAAAGTAGTACCCTACTATAATAAAATTCCAGTTTATAGTGGTTTTTAGCAATTATTCTTGGAGCTTTTGCTGTGAGCGAGTCGTTAGTTGAAGTTACTTTTGCCCTAAACGATCCTAGTTTGGATGAATATGAGCAACAAGAGTTTGCAAAAAAATTGCTAAAACAGCTACGAGAGCAAGGTGATGCTGAGACTGTAGAACGCAGTGATGACCTAAATATTGAATTAGGAAGCAAAGGTGGGCTAGATAAGCTAGTTGGGGTGCTGACGGCTGAGGTTAAGTTTAGCAACGTGGTTAAATTTTTTGGGTTTGTGGGCGAGAAATTTGCAGAGAAACCGATTAAGGTACATGTCAAAGTTGGCGATCGCGAAGTAACGATCGAAGGCACTGGCGAAAAGGCGATCGCCCAAGCCAAGGAAGTAGCCGCAGAATTGCAAGCGCTTTTGAGTGGAGATGCTGCCAATGGCTAAGAAGGCTCTACTGATTGGGGTGAGTCAGTATGAGGCGGGTTTGCCACCCCTTGCGGCTGCGCCGAAGGATGTGGCGGCGATGCAGCGCGTGCTGCAAGATTCTGAGCTTGGGGCTTTTGATGAGGTCAAGACGCTGATCGATCCTGATTTAGAGAAAATGCAAACAGCGATCGATTTGTTATTTCAAAGTTGTCAAAAGGGGGATTTGGGTTTGCTCTATTTTTCAGGGCATGGGATTACGGATGATAGCGATCGCCTATATCTGGCAACGCGCCGCACTAGTAAGGATACTTTTCGGTCTACGGCGGTATCGGCGAGTTTTATTCAGGGCATTATGCGCGATCACAGTTATCAACGTCAGCACGTTTTGATCTTGGACTGTTGCTATAGTGGGGCATTTGCGGAAGGTTGGCTGGCTAAGAGTGCAGATATCAATCTGAAGCCTCAGCTTGAGGTGGAGGGGAGTGTGGTTTTGACTTCTTCAACTTCGACGCAAAAATCCTATGAGGACAAGGAGGGGGAACTATCACTTTACACAAACTATATCGTGCAGGGGATTGAGTCGGGGGCGGCGGAGTCTGATGGTGATGGGATGATCTCGGCGGATGAGTTGCATGAGTATGCTAAGCGTCATGTGCAGTCGGCTAAGCCTGCGATGAAGCCAGAGATTTATGGAATTAGGCAGGGGATTAAGATTTGTCTTGCTAAGGCAAGGGTTGACGCGAAGTTGGAGTATCGCCGTTTGGTGGAGAGATATGCTGAGAATGGCGAAATATCTTTTGTGGGTCAGGATATTTTGGAGGTGCAGCGTGAGCGGTGGGGTTTGTCAGATGGGGTGGCTATTGCGATCGAGAATGAAGTTTTAGAGCCAGTTCGCCAGCGTTTTAAGAATTTGGAGCGTTATCACAGAACTTTAGAAAAGGCAGTGAAATATCAATTCCCCTTATCCAAAAATGTTAGTGACGAACTTAAGGATTTGCAAGAGGTATTAGGCTTACGAGATGAGGATGTTACTCCGATTCTAGAGCGTGTGATTACTCCTTATGCCACAAATAAGGCTCAAAGACAATCTGTTATCAAAGGTTTAGTAGCAGTATCTAAACTAAAGGCTGCACAGGAAATCAAAAAGCAAAGTGAGTCTAACATCAAGAAAAAATCTGTCGTACAGATAGAACAGCCAAAGAAAGAACTGTCAGATCCGTCTGAGTTCTTATTTCGTTTATCTAGACGGGAGTTTATAACAACTATAGCTGGTCTTTCGGGCATAAGTGTGGTGGCTTTTGCTGCGACTAGAGGTAAACCCTCAACACCTGAAACAGCAATAACCCAGAGTCCTAGTGCTTCAACTTCGCCCATAGCATCACCAACTATTATCAAAGAATCACCTACAACTTTACCAACTTCTACAACTTCGCAAACTTCTAGTCCTTCTTCTATAGATACACCTAAATCATCAACACCAAGTCCTTCTCCTATAGATACACCTAAATTATCATCACCAAGTCAACCACAAGACTTTACAGTTGACCTTGGAAAGAATGTGAATCTGGATATGGTCTATATTCCTGGCGGTAAATTCACAATGGGCTCGCCCCCTGAAGAAAAAGGCAATGAAGATGAGCGTCCACAAATTAAAGATGTCAATGTTTCGGCTTTTTATATGGGTAAGTACGAAGTGACACAAGCCCAGTGGCAAGCAATTATGGAGACTAACCCTTCTAGCTTTAAAAACAACCCACAAAATCCTGTGGAAACTGTGACTTGGGATGATGCTCAAGAGTTTTGTAAGAAAATATCACAGAAGACAGGACAAGAATTTAGATTACCTAGTGAAGCAGAATGGGAATATGCCTGTCGCGCGGGAACAACTACTGCTTACTCCTTTGGTGATAGTGATTCATTGTTAGGGAAGTATGCTGTATATGAACGTAATTCGAGTTCAAAGCCAAATCCTGTCGGACAGAATCGGGAACCAAATCCTTGGGGACTATATGACATGCACGGAAATGTATGGGAATGGTGTCAGGACAGATACGAAAAATACGGCGGTGAAAGCGACTTGATTCGGAGAACTGGTAAACCTGTCACAACAACGAATAATAATAAGTTTCGTCTTCGTGTGCTACGAGGTGGTTCGTGGTCCAACAGTGCTCGGGATTGTCGTTCGGCAAGTCGTTTTTCCCATGACGCGCACCTTTCGTGGTTCAACCCAATTGGTTTTCGGGTTGTATGTGTTTTGCTATGAAGACAAACTTATCTATTCTGCACTTCATCTCTTTCTTTACCCTTCTTTATCAGCCCTATTAGCCGTCAGGCGATCAAATTTTTTTTGAGATAAATTGAAGATACGATTTTGACTGAAAAATCATCTGTAGGGGTTTTGCATTTGCGCCACAATCTCCAAACTCCCCACCACAATCTCAATTTGCAAATGCAGAACCCTCTCCGCTTTCACCGATAGATTTTCCCTGCGTTTTGAGATTGAGGGTAAAGCATTCCCAAATTAAGAGGATTTGAGAATTCATAAATCTCTGCGGGAATGCTTTACCCCTACATCTGGGAATCACGAAAATTCAGCATGGTATAACAACTCTCGCGATAAAATTAGAGAAATAGAAAGCTAAGAAAAAAGAAAAAGTTTAAAATAGTGATTAACCTAAAAAATTAGGAGACTAACCCATGAACATGACACAACAAGAACTATTCAAAGCCTTCGATTCATTACCCATCGAAGCCCAACGCCAAGCCCTAAACTTCATCGCCTTCTTACAACA
Organism: Pseudanabaena minima str. Chao 2107; assembly: GCF_051131155.1. Lineage (NCBI taxonomy): Bacteria > Bacillati > Cyanobacteriota > Cyanophyceae > Pseudanabaenales > Pseudanabaenaceae > Pseudanabaena > Pseudanabaena minima. The sequence continues at coordinate 4,793,569 of NZ_CP159508.1, read as the reverse complement.
AACATACGCCCCAGTTACAGTCTCTCCCAATATTGCGGTCAAAAGCTCAGATATCAACGCACAGCATCAAAAACTAACCCTTAATGACCTAATATCCACTCTTCCTAATAACTTTACATATCCTGACGATGTAACGGACTTCATTGAAAGCGAACCACTAGGGCGCGAACTTCTATGAATATCCAAAGAGGTGAAATTATCAGAATTAATCTTAACCCAACCCAAGGCAGAGAACAGGCAGGAAATGCTCGCCCCTGTTTGGTCATCAGCCATACGCAATACAACCAAAAACGTCAGGGAATAGTAATCGTTCATCCCATTACCAGCACGATTAAACCTGAAATCAAAATGATGATTCCTATTCCCGAAGATTGTAAAGTAAAGGGTTCAGTTATTGCCGAACAAATAAGAACCCTCGATCTCAATCAGCGCTGGTGGAAAACAACTGGAGAAATTTTGCCTGAAGATTTCGTTGATTTAGTTGTCCAAACTTTTAGCGTTATCATCAGCTAAACAGAAAAAGAGGAGATAGAACAATGGATCGAGTAGAACGTTATCGTCGGATCGTGCGTACTTTTCTAGAAGAATATGCCCAAGAAAGCGTCTCACCTAATGAAAACGTTACTGCTGAATTAGTATTTGATGAAAAACGCGATCGCTACTTATTAGTTCATGTTGGTTGGCAAGGCGCAAGGCGAATTTACGGCTGTCCTATGCAGATTGATATCATTGATAACAAAGTTTGGCTACAACATAACTCTACTGAAGTATTTGTCGATCAAGAACTCATTGCTAGAGGCATACTCGAAGACGACATGGTATTAGGACTACAATCACCTCGCATCCGTGAACTAGTCGCCGCAAAAAAAAATGCAATGGTTGAGTCAATTCCTTTTAGAAATTAGGTCAATTGGATAAGAAAGCAACAAGCAACTACTTCTTCTTGTTCAACCAAAGTTCCAAATCAGCAACACTCTCAAAATCCAAAATAGCCTCAGCAAGACTCTCTAAACGGGGAATCTGTAGCCTTGCAATCCTTGTATGCAGCTTTGGTGGCAAAGTCCCAAACTTGCGCGTCAGTAAACGCAAAATAATAACTAACAATCCCTGCTTACGTCCTTGAATTTCACCTTCTTCACGTCCTTTTTTTAGCCCTTTAAGCTCACCTTCTCTCAAAATTGCCTGATAAGTTACAGACTCTTCCATGATATCTCTCCTTAAAATTTGCTTAATAATAGTTTCGTCTAAAACCAAACCTGCCAACACATACGTGGCTGCGGATATAGTTTCACGTTTATCCTGATCAGAAATTTGATCAATTTTTAGAGCAATATCTTGCAGCAAAATTTCTTTGTTCGTCTCATTCACCAGTATAGCAAACGGCAACATTCCCACATATTCTAAAAATTTGGCAACAGGTTGTTCCCACAATCGGATGACTTCAAACCTGTGATAAGTAGAGTCATCTTGAAACTCTTGCTGAAAAACTAAATTTGAGCTTGTCTCTCTCAGGTAAATCACGAATTGGCGGATCTTTTTATCGGGAAAACGCCTTTTGCCACGTACCCAATAGTCCAGCATCCGAAACGGAATTTGCGGGTCAGCTTTGGTTTGAAACTCCAAATGTAGCAGCAGACCTTCAGCTTCCAGCAAAATCAAACTATCCGCACGAATTGGCTCAACCGCTAACTCTTGAGGTTGTACTTGGGTAAGTTTAATCGACTCACCGAGTAACCATGAGGCAATGTCGCTAGAGTAAGTTTCAGCATAAATAAAAACCCAAGAAAAGAATTGCGGTGCTTCGCACCGCAATTCTTTTCTTGGGTTTTTACTAGAGTCACCAAACTTGGCTGATTTAGAAGCAGAAGAGATAGAATAGAACCTATGTTTACCATGTCTTAACCTGATGTCAGACACACTTACGGTGGAAGCATTACCGATTTTGGCGATCGCACCAGCCCAACTTTTACGGGGAAACGGGATTTTAGCGCAACTCCCGAAATATTTGTCACGCTATGGGAATAAAGCTCTAGTCATTGCTGGGGAAACCGCAGGTCAAGTTACTGCAAGCTATTTCCAAAGTACCGATCGCGAAATTATCCACACACCAGCGATCGCCGATTGCAGTGATGAAAATTTAGCGATGCTGCGTCGCCTCGTGCAGCAGGAAAATCCCCATATAATTGTGGGTGTTGGTGGTGGCAAAGTCCTTGATACTGCGAAATTAGTTGCTCATCAATGCCAGTTGCCCATTGTCACCGTGCCGACCACGGGCGCAACCTGTGCCGCATGGACAGCCCTCAGCAATGTCTATGATGCCCATGGAGCCTTTGACTATGATGTGACTCTAGATCGCTGTCCTGACATGATGTTTGTGGACTATGACGTAATCGCGACTGCTCCCAAGCGCACCCTCGTTTCAGGCATTGGCGATGCGATCGCTAAATGGTACGAGTCCTCCGTCAGTAGTGGCAGTAGTGAGAAAACGATGGTCATCGCCGCCGTACAAGAGGCAAGAATCCTGCGTGATATTTTGTTTCAAAAGTCTGCCGAAGCGATCGCGAATCCTAACAGTCAAGCATGGCGTGAAGTTGTCGATGCATCGGTCTGTCTAGCGGGAGCGATCGGTGGGATCGGCGGCGCTAATTGTCGCACTGTTGCCGCCCATGCAGTTCACAATGCGTTAACTCACCTGCATCAAACCCACGGCACATTACATGGCGAAAAAGTTGCCTATGGCATTTTGGTGCAATTACGTCTAGAGGAATTTCAAGGCAATCAACTCGCTGCTTCGTCGCGTCATCAATTGCTGAAGTTTTATCAAGAGATTGGTTTACCGACTACCCTTGCCGATCTTGGCTTAAGTCAAGTCACCCTCGCCGAATTAGAACATATTGCCGAGATCGCCTGTCAGCCCAATTCTGATATTCATCGCTTACCCTTCACGGTTTCCCCTAGCCAAGTTCTGGCGGCAATGGTTTCTACTACCAGTCCAATTACCGCCACCGTTTAAATAAAAAGCCTCGCAAAGCGAGGCTTTTTATTTAGCGAACACTGGGTAATTCAATTTCGATCGCCTGTTGTTGCATTTTTTTGAAGACGTTATAAAAGCCATTGGCGCGAGATGGCGTAAGGCTAGCGACTAAGCCAGTGTCTTTAATAAAATCGGGGGTGAGCAACTCAATTTCTTTTTGGGTTAAGCCGCCCATACAGACCGAGAGCAAACCGACAAATCCTTTACTAATCAACGCATCCGAGTCCCCTGCAAATACGACTCGCTCGTTGCTATCTAATTTCGCTACCACATATACCTGTGATACACAGCCCTGCACTTTGTTCTCAGGGGTTTTAAGAGTTTCGGGAAATGCTTCGAGTTTCTTCCCGTATAAAATCAGTTGCTCATAACGTAGCTTCGGATCGGAGAGCCTCTGAAATCGCTGGACAATGCGATCGATGGCTTCAGGTAAATGGGTCGGGCTTGACATTAGCTTTGGAAATATTTGGAAATGATTTTCAAGATTTAGACAGAAAATCTTAGAGCTATTCCAGTTTAAAGGATCTGATCGCATCTTGTGGGGCGATCGCCCTATCTGAGAATAGTTTTTGCCTTAGGCAAAAACTATTCTCAAGTTTGAACCTTTTGACTCGAAGCAAATGTCTAAATCAGCGTAAATCGTTAAACAGTTAATTAAGGCGATCGACATCATGAAAAGCTTCATTCTCCCAATCCTTGCAGCTACATCAGTGCTCAGCACCCTCAGCCTGATGAGTCCAAGCTCCGCATCCGCAGGTCCGATCCATGAACGCCAAGTTAATCAACAGGAGCGCATCTATAAGGGTGTGCAACAAGGCACAATTAGCCCATTGGAATATAAAAAATTAGAGGCAAGAGAGGCAAAAATTGCTGCTCAACGTCGTGTTTATCTCAAGGATGGTGATTTGAGCGGTAAAGAAGCTGTCCGTTTGACCAATGCTCAAAATCGTACTTCGAGAGCAATCTATCGCGATCGGCATGACTAAGAGTAACTGTGAGCTTCGCGGACACTTACTCTTTTAGCGAAATTTTTAAAAGTGTTGCTTCGCAACACTTTTAAAAATTCACTGGGTTGCACTTGAACATAAAGGGGTATATTTGCGGGGTGAAATCCGAATAGAGACAACGGTTAGCTGTTATGACATATCAGTACAATATGATGAGAGTAAACCGTAAAGATAAACTATGATCCCAACCGTAATTGAACAGTCTGGTCGTGGCGAAAGAGCCTTTGACATTTTTTCGCGTCTACTGCGGGAGCGGATCGTATTTTTGGGGCAACAGGTTGACGACAGTATTTCTAATATCATCGTTGCTCAGTTGCTTTTTCTCGAAGCCGATGACCCCGAAAAAGATATTTTCTTGTATATCAACTCCCCTGGTGGTTCTGTGACCGCAGGTATGGCTATTTACGATACGATGCAGCACATTCGTCCTGATGTTTCCACAATTTGTGTGGGCTTAGCGGCGAGTATGGGTGCTTTTTTGCTCACTGGTGGCGCAAAGGGCAAAAGACTATCTTTGCCCCATACAAGGATCATGATTCACCAGCCCCTTGGTGGCGCACAGGGACAAGCGACGGATATCGAAATCCAAGCCAAGGAGATTCTATATCACAAGAATCGGCTCAATGAATTGATGGCTTTCCATACAGGACAGCCGATTGAGCGCATTGCTGAAGATACTGATCGCGATTTCTTTATGGCTCCTGATGAAGCTAAAAATTATGGGTTGATCGATGAAGTTGTGACGCAACGCCCAAAATTTGAAGTCGCAGCATAATGTTTTAATAAAATGGCTCACAACGTGAGCCATTTTATTTTTTATATTGGTCTATGGTTTACAACTGGCTAAGCCAGATTGGAAACAACTATAAGGTGTGTGTAGAGGATAGTTTATGAAATTGTTTGGTACAGATGGCATTCGTGGTCATGTTGGGAGTTTTCTAACGGCTCCACTGGCGCTAGAAGTTGGAATTAGTGCAGGCAAGATTTTAAAAGAGCGGGTTGAGCTTGATCGAGCTATAAATCAGAGCAAAAGCGCAAATGTAATTGCGATCGGGCAAGACTCGCGGACATCGGGTGATATGCTCTCATCGGCAATTTCCGCAGGGTTAACGGCAGCGGGTTGGGATGTTTGGCATATTGGGCTATGTCCTACGCCTGCGGTTGCCTATCTGACTGCCAATTCTCCTGAAATATTTGGCGGTGTGATGATTTCCGCGAGCCATAACCCACCTGAAGACAATGGCATTAAATTCTTTGGGGCAAATGGGGCAAAACTATGTAGTGAAACGCAGCAGGCGATCGAAAAACTTTTAGAATCACGGCTTCATGCTGATCTGGTTAATTCCTCTACGGATTGGGGCAAATATCACGAAAAGGCGCATTTAATTTCTGATTATCAAGAGTCTTTGCAATCCTCGATCGCTACAGATTTAAATGGCATCAAAGTTGTCCTCGATCTCGCTCATGGTTCAGCAACTCGCGTTTCCCTAGAAGTATTTCGCAACTTAGGCGCAGAGGTAATTTGCTTACACCAAGAACCCGATGGCGATCGCATTAATGTTAATTGCGGCTCTACCCATCTTGAACCATTACGAGCGGCGGTGAAGGAACATCAAGCAGATATGGGCTTTGCCTTTGATGGTGATGCCGATCGCGTCTTAGCCGTTGATAGCAATGGTCGCGTCGTTGATGGCGATTACATCCTGTACCTGTGGGGACAGGAGTTGCTCGAAAATAATCAACTCCCCAACAGTGCAATCGTCACCACCGTGATGGCAAATCTCGGCTTTGAACGCGCATGGCAAAAACTTGGTGGTAATTTAGTCCGCACCGATGTGGGCGATCAATATGTCCATGCAGAAATGGTGCGATCAGGTGCAATGCTCGGTGGTGAACAATCAGGACATGTCCTATGTCGGCATTATGCCGTTAGCGGTGATGGGTTACTTGCAGCATTGCATCTTGCGGCTCTAGCGAAACAAAAAGCCCCTCTCGCTGAACTTATGGATCAAAGCTTCCATCCCTATCCCCAATTGCTCAAGAATGTGCGCGTCGAAGATCGGGAATTGCGCCGCAATTGGCAGACCTGTGATGCTTTAGTACAGGCGATCGCTTTAGCTGAACAGGATTTAGGCGATCGGGGTCGGATTCTAGTCCGAGCCTCTGGTACAGAGCCGTTGATGCGCGTCATGGTAGAAGCTGAGACTCTTGATTTGGCGCAGCATTGGACAAATAGTTTGACAGGACTCATTGAAAAGCAGTTTGTCAAAGCTTAAAAACCTATAGCGCAAGCTGAGCCTGCGCTATAGGTTTTAGTTTTTTATAGTAAAATCTTGAGTCTAACCAAGTATTTTTATAGCAATGCAAATACAAGTAGCGGCGCTTCGTGCTGCTACTTGTATTTTAGGTTTTATGTCCGAAGCAAACCTTTGGTTGCTATAGATAGTTTTTTAAAAAACTTTCTAGTGGAGGGCTAGCCTCATGCGTCATGCCCAAGAATCCATCCATTATCCTGACAACTTGCTGGCTGAGATCATGGATAGCTTTGATGATCTCATCTGGTCATTGGCTTTGCCCAGTCTCGCGGCGCTATATTTCAATACTGCGGCTGCCGAAATTTATCAATGCTCCTGTAATGATCTGCTGGACAATGGTTATTTATGGCTGGATCTGATAGCCATTGATGATCAGGCGAGAATGCAACGGGCGATCGCTCAAGCTCAAAAAATAGGCTCATCTCAAATTACCTATCGTATTCAGCCGCTTAATGGGGAAATGCGCTGCTTCTCTGCAAGGTTAAAAGTATTCAAAGATTCTTCAGGAATTCCCATTCGTCTAGATGCGATCGCCAATGAGATTAGCGACATTATTGGTCTCCAAAACTCGGCTTACACAGTCCGAGATATCACCCATAATCTTCAGCAACCCCACAAGACCCCCTATATAGAAGGAGTAATCTTCCAAAGTGAGAGCAACTATCGCCAGATCGTAGAACAACAAAGTGATCTAATTTTGCGATCGCTTGCGGATACCACGATTACCTTTGCGAATGAAGCTTTATGTCGAATGCTGGGCGGCAGTCTAGAAAGTGTGATTGGAAAAAGATGGATTGATTTTGCTGATCCCGATGACTTGCAAAATATTTTATATGGTTTGTCCACTCTCTGTCCCGAACAGTCTAGCTTTATTGCCGTAAATCGCGATCACCGTACTAACAATCAAATTGGTTGGACGCAATGGATCAATCAAGGGATTTTTAACGACCAAAGAGAACTAGTTGAGATTCAATCCGTAGGACGAGATATCACCCCCCTTAAGTTATCAGAGCTAGCACTGAAACAACTTAATGAAGAACTAGAAATGCGAATTGAGCAGCGTACTGCGGATTTGCGCGAAAGTGAATCTCGGAATCGGGCGATTCTCCAAGCCCTTCCAGATCTGTTATTGCTGCTTAAGCCAGACGGAACTTGTGTGCAGTGTATTCTGCCCTCAACCTACGACAAGTCAAAATATGTTCCCATCAAACATCATATTTCTGAAGTTTTATCCTCAGAAACCCTAGCAGCCCAACTGCAACTATATGAGAAGGCGATTGCTACAGGTGAAGTCCAGATTTATGAGCATCAACTCACTAAGTTTGGCAAAACTGTATATGAAGAAGTGCGGATTGCCCCTTACTGTGATGATGAGCTATTGGTGATTGTGCGTGATGTGACCGATCGCCAAATAATCAAGCAACAACTGCAAAATCTCACTGATCGCTTAACCCTAGCCCTGAAGTCCGCCGCGATCGGTATTTGGGAATGGGATATTGCTCACAATTGCCTCTTTTGGGATGAGCGCACCTATGAACTTTATGGAGTTAATCCCGAACAATCAGCTGATGCTTATGTAGCTTGGGCAAGTCGTGTTCATCCTAGCGATCGCCCATTTGCCGAAGCAGCCGTACAAAAGGCTCTTAATGGTGAACAAGATTACGAACCCGAATTTCGGATTGTCTTACCCGACGGCAATATTCGCTATCTCAAAGCCTATGCCTTGGTGCAGCGCAACGATCAAGGCGAACCGCAACGCTTTGTTGGGATTAATTTTGATATTACAGCGCGGAAGTTAGCCGAAGAACGTTTACTAAAAAGTGATACTCACCTCAAAACCGCTCAACGGATTGGCAAAATTGGCAGTTGGGAATATGAGATTGATACGGGTATTCTCACATGGTCAGATGAAGTTTTTCGTATTTATGGGCTAGAACCTAGCGCCTATCCCCCAACCTATGAGCAATTACGGCTCTATATTCATCCAGATGATTGGGAACATTTTGACAAGGTTGTACAAGCTGCGGTGCAATTGCATCAATCCTACGATCTTGAGCATCGGATCATTCACCCCAATGGCACATTGATCTACGTGATGGCTAGGGGTGAAATGATTTATAACAGCTCAGGTCAATTGACTCACATTATCGGTACAGCTATGGATGTTACAGACCAAAAGCTTGCTGAAGCTGAGTTAACTCGTAGTCGTGATTTGCGGGAAGCCCTGTTTAATGAATCCACTGATGCACTGTTTTTGGTTGATCCTCAAACATTACTCACCATAGACTGTAACCATCCCGCCGTAAGCCTCTTTGCTGCTTCTAGTAAATCAGAACTCATTGGCATTGAAGGACATACACTTCAGCGATCGCAATTTTCAGACTTAGAACTCGAAGAGATTAATTTAGAACTAGAAACTAAAGGTTTTTGGAGCCGAGAACTTGAATATGTAACCCTTAAAGGTGAGTACTTTTGGGGCAATCTTGCCGTTAAGTCCATTACGGTGGGAGGGCGCACGATTAACCTAGTGCGAGTAACTGATATTAGCGATCGCAAACTCGCCGAAGCCAAAATCATCCAAACAGCTAACCAATTAGCCAGTACTAATCGTGAATTAGAATCCTTTAGTTATTCTGTCTCCCATGATCTCAGAGCGCCACTGCGTCATATGCATGGATTTGTCAATGCTCTACAACAACGTCTAAAAAGCCATGAAGCTCTAAATGACGCTAAGGTAGCTCACTATCTGCAAGTAATTGAGAAAAGTAGCCAAAAGATGGGATATCTCATCGATGGGCTACTTACTCTATCTCGCTATGGTCGGCGACCACTAGAGTCAACTGAGATCTCAATCCGCACCCTAGTTGATGAAGCGATCGAGATCATTCGTACCGATCCTCATCACAATCCATTAGTCGAATTTGCGATCGGTGAATTACCCACTTTAGTTGGCGATCCTACACTTTTACAACAAGTTTTCCACAACCTGATTGGCAATGCCGTAAAATTTAGTCGTAACCAACCTCAACCTTACATTCAAATTGATAGCTTGCCAGATCAAACCGTTAGAATTAAAGACAATGGCGTAGGCTTTCAAATGGAATATGCAGATAAACTCTTTGGTGCTTTTCAACGATTGCACAATGAAAGGGAGTTTGAAGGCACGGGCATTGGCTTAGCGATCGTGCAACGGATTGTTCAACGTCATGGCGGCTCAATTTGGGCTGAAGGGCATCCAGATCAAGGAGCAACCTTTTTTATAAAACTCTAGAACTAGTCGGCGCAACGCGCCACTTAGTCCCAACAATTCTTATAGTCTAATCTAATGGTCTAAATACATATGGAACCTACTCAAATTCTGCTTGTTGAAGATGATCCTAATGATGTCGAACTAATCCAAATAGCCTTGGACAGCTATAACTTTGTCAATCAAATAAATGTAGTGTCAGATGGCGAACAGGCGATTCATTATTTATTTGGGCGAGATGGGCAACCACCCACCCAGCCTTTGCCTAGGCTAGTGCTTTTAGACCTCAAAATACCAAAAATCAATGGTATTCAAGTTTTAGAAATGATTCGTAAATCTCCGCGTACTCGTAATCTTGTGGTTGTTGTCATGACCTCATCAGGCGAGAACCGAGATTTAAAAGCTTGTTATGATCTAGGTGTCAACAGTTATATTGTCAAACCTTTAGATTTTCAACAGTTTGTAGAAATGTCTCAAAAAGTAGGGTTTTACTGGATGATGCTAAATCAGATACCGACAATTGATTAACCTGATTAACGTCATAGCTGTCGCCAAGCTTATTAAGAAATAAACTACCAAAAGAGAAAAGTGGTGCTTTTCTCTTTTGGAACAAATGAAAGCGGCGCTTCGCGCCGCCTTCATTTGTTTGGTTTTTATGAATGGCGACAGTTCTAAAAGAGGCTTTGGAGACCAAATCCCTACATTTTTTGTACAGGTCTTAAGGCATAAAAACCAAGAAGTGAGTGACGGCGCAAAGCGTCGTCACTCACTTCTTGGTTTTTGGTTTGTACTAGCAACTTTTTTTGCTATAGGAGCTTCCAAGCCCCTAATCTCTGCGGTAGTCCTAAAAAGGAAAGGATTTATGGTGGTAAGGATGGGCGGCGCTTCGCGCCGCCCATCCTTACCTATTTAGCACTACCATCTCTGCTTCTACGTAATATGAATTGATATTATGAATGTCTCTACTTAAGAGAGCAAGAACCCAATTTTTAGTGGCGCGGCGAAGCCGCGCCACTAAAAATTGGGTTCTTAATTAAATCGCAAAGAGATAAGTACTGTTTATTTAAGTATTTTTTTAGATATACTTTGGTAAGCAAGAACTATTGACTAAATACTGAACTAATACCAAATCACAAAATGCATACACCATTTTGTGATTTTAAAAAACCCCTTATAGGGTTTATTTTTTAATTCATAAAAGTATGTCCATACTTTTGTGAATTAGTACAAGCAGTTGCAGGTAGTTGAGAATGATTACAAGCAAAACTCTAAATCTATATCTTTGCGTCTGTAAACCATGAGAAACTTGATGTCAGAGTTGGGAGAATCGGAAAAATTAGAAGGGCAGCGCTCGCTGCGTATTTTGATTATTGAAGATGTGGAGGCAGATGTAGAGCTGACACTATTAGCTCTTGAATCATCAGGTTTATATTTTACCTATGACACCACAGCTACAGCGATCGAATGCCAGAAGCTTTTGCAAGACAAAAACTATGATGTCGTTTTGTCAGACTATCGACTACCAAGTTTTAATGGGTTACAAGCTTTTAGTTTTCTCAAGCAATCAGGACAAGATATTCCATTCATCTTGATTACGGGCAGTTTAGGGGAAGAAGCCGCCGTTGAATGCATCAAAGCGGGAATGACTGATTATGTGTTGAAGGATCGGTTATTTCGGTTGCCTAGTGTTCTCCAGCGTGCTTTACAAGAATTTGAGTTGCGTCGTCAACAAAAAGCAGCGATCGCCCAAATCGAACAGCAAGCATGGCGCGAAACTATTATTAATCGTATTGTTCAATCCATGCGAGAGACTCTCGTTCTAGCAGAGGTACTGCAAACAACAGCGGATCTGTTACAAGAAGCTTTAAATGTCACTCATTGTTTAATCTTTCAGCCAGATAATTCGCAGCGAATGCGGGTATGCTATGCCAGTAAAAAGAATATTGATCCTGATCAACTTGTCATTGGTTTGTCTTGTGAGTTTTATATCCATTATCAAGATGTTTTGATCCAAGGAAAGCAAATTCCTATTCATCAAATTAGTGATGATCTTCCAGAAGAGCTAAGACACTTGGCAGAACAGTATAATATCCAGTCTCTTTTGATCACATCTCTGTTGTATCAACAAACTTATTTAGGTGGAATTAGTTTATATCAATGCGATCGCATACGCATTTGGTCTGACAATGAGCTATCACTCGTTAAGGCGATCGCTGATCAATGTGCGATCGCGATCCATCAGTCAGAACTCTATCAAAATGCTCAATCAGAACTAGCCGAGCGCAAGAAAATGGAAGCACAGCTACGTCATGATGCTTTTCATGATTCGTTAACAGGCTTACCAAATCGTTCCTTATTTTTAGATCGCCTCAACCATGCTTTACAACTATCCAATCGGCGCTTATTTCTGAATTCAGGCAATCTCCCTGAGCAGTTTGCAGTTCTCTTTTTAGACTTAGATCGATTTAAGGTAATCAATGATAGTCTTGGGCATTTGGCAGGTGATCAGTTATTAAAGATTGTGGCAAAACGTCTAGTTGGCTGTCTGCGTGGGGGGGATACGGTCGCAAGACTAGGGGGTGATGAATTTGTGATGTTGCTAGAAGAGATCGAAGATATTAATGATGTAATCGAGGTTGTAAATAGAATCAAAGACTCATTGCAATTACCAGTAATACTCGATGGCAATGAAATATTTATTAGTACAAGTATTGGCATTGCTCTCAGTTCTTCTGACTATACGCAACCAGATCAATTGCTGCGTGATGCGGATACAGCCATGTATCGGGCTAAGGAACAAGGTAGAAATCGATATGAAATATTCAATCCTGCGATGCATACGGAGGCTCTCAAAAAACTCAGACTAGAAAATGAGTTACGTCGAGCTATTGAACGCCAAGAATTGCGAGTACATTACCAACCAATTGTGTGCTTACAATCACGACAAATATTGGGCTTTGAAGCTCTAGCGCGATGGCAGCATCCTGACCAAGGATTGATATATCCTGCGGAATTTATTCCACTAGCGGAAGATGCAGGACTAATTGTAGATATTGACTTTTGGGTGTTAGAGAAGGCGTGCTTTCAGCTAAGAGCATGGCAGGAGCAGTTCCCGATCGCTGCTAACTTAACCATGAATGTTAATTTATCAGCTAAACAGTTTTCTAAGTCGGATCTATCTAGTCAAATCGAGAATATAATCCAAAAAACGAAGCTAAACAACCATAATTTGAAGATAGAAATAACGGAAAGTATATTAATCGAAAAAACTTCTTTAGCAGCGCAAATCTTAGGTGAATTAAGTGAACAGAGTATTCAAACTTGCATTGATGATTTTGGTACGGGTTATTCTTCGTTAAGCTATTTGCATCGATTTCCAATTCATACGCTCAAGATTGATCGCTCCTTCATCAACCAACTTGATCATCATCCTGAAGATGGGGAAATCGTAAAAGCAATTATTGTTTTGGGAATTAATCTGGGCTTAAATGTAATTGCAGAAGGGATAGAAACTTCTGAGCAGTTGGACTGTCTGAGAAATTATAATTGTGAAGCGGGGCAGGGATACTATCTATTTGCGCCTTTAGAAGCGGAGGCGATCGCTCCCCTATTAGAATCCATGTCAAAATAGAATAGGCGCATTGCACCTATTCTATTTTTTGATTTTTAAAAAGCGATCGCCTGTTCCAAAGTACTGACATTCACCAATTTCAAGCTGGGAGTCGTGCGTTTCACTAGTCCTGTCAAAACTTTGCCTGTGCCAACTTCGATTACTTGTTCATATCCTTGTGCCGCAAGATACAAACAGATTTCGCGCCAACGCACTGGGGAAGTCATCTGTTGAGTAAGGCGATCGCGCAAAAGCTGCCCAGAAGTCGTAGCATCATTTGGCTCTACATTGGAAATGACAGGAATTGTCGCTTCATTAAAAATCGTCTGTTCAAGAATTGCCGTAAATTTAGCGGATGCATCCGCCATTAGAGGAGAATGAAATGCACCACTTACCGCCAAAGAAATCGCTCTCTTAGATTTGACCTGTTCACAAATTGATTTTACCGCCGCTTCTGTTCCTGAAATCACGGCTTGATCGTTGCTATTATCATTAGCCAAAATTACGTTTTCAGTTTGGGCGATCGCAGTTTCTAAGGCAGTGCGATCAAATCCAAGCAGAGCAGTCATTGCACCGCCACTTGCCTCTGCCATCAGGAGCGATCGCTGCTTCACTAATTCCAAACCTGTGGCAAAGTCCACTACACCCGCACAATAGAGCGCACTATATTCTCCCAAACTATGCCCTGTTACTGCATCTGGTTTTGCGCCTTTTGCTTTCAATATATCAGCAAGAATTGCCGAAATTACATACAAACAAGGCTGGGTAAATTCGGTTTTGGCAAGTTCCTTCGCGTCCGTCTGGGATTTTTCTAAAATCGACCATCCCAAAATTTGCTCGGCTTTATCAAACTTATCCTTGCCTACTTCCGCAAGATCTAAGCCCATGCCGACAGCCTGAGAACCTTGTCCAGGGAATACCCATACATTTTTGGTCATTTTTATAAAATGTTTATTAAGCTTTGGTTACATTTTACAGTTTAACGCCATGTGAACCCTAAGGGACTTTTGGAAAGTGTTGCAAAGCAACACTTTCCAAAAGTCCCTTAGTTTGCGTTTGAGCGCTAAACTAGGGCAAATAATACAAGTAGCGGCGCGAAGCGCCGCTACTTGTATTTTGGGTTTGCTGTAGTCACTTACATTAACCTGAGTTCGGGTTAATTTTAAACTGGCTCCTAGAGAGGGTTCGCGCTGCGAACCCTCTCTAGGAGCCAAAACAGTAAAAGCCTCGCGAAGCGAGGCTTTTACTGTTTTGGCTTTTACAATTTTGTAGCTTATCCCGAACTCACGTTACATTAAGGCAAATAAACCCAAAAAGCGAATGGCAGCGCGAAGCGCCTCCACTCGTCGTCATTTTTTGTTGTGGTATTAGACTAATTAATAATATATTTTTGCCATTCGTCATGATTTCCTGATCGCAGATATTTCGTCACCTCGAAATGCAACCCACTGTGGGGACGACGTGGCTGCTTGCGTAGTGGCATCGAAGCTTCTTTAGGAGTACGATTGCCTTTTTTGACATTACAACGTACACAAGCAGTAATAATATTGTCCCAACTATCACCACCACCACGCGATCGCGGCAAAACGTGATCAAGAGTTAAATCATCACCTGTATGTCCACAGTACTGACAGGAATGAGAATCACGGTGGAGAATATTACGACGGGTAAGCGGAATTTCTTTGTAGGGAATGCTGATATATTGCAGCATTCGGATCACAGTGGGCAATGGCATCCCAGGATAAATCATTTTGCCATTATGTTCTACTTGCTCAGCCTTGCCTTTTATAACCAACACAATAGCTCGCTGCCAATTTGTAATGTTCAGCGGTTCATAGGATGCATTTAGTACAAGGACTTTTGCCATTACCATTAAGCGAACTTACAAGAGATGCTACCACAGGTAGCCAAAAATCAGCTAGATAATTCTATATAGATCAGCAATTCTCATTATAAATATCGGTTTTGATGAAAGTCAGCCGACGGCTGACTTTCATCAAAACCGATATTGCTACAACAGCAATGCATTGAAGATGTAACCGATGCTGATAATATCAATCGTCATCAGACCAACAAATACAGCTAACAGTTGAGGACGCAGTACTTTTTTGAGAATCACGATTTCAGGCAGGGATAGGGCGGTAACTATACTTTAAACGGGTATAATCTGAGCTTTTTTGAGATTTTGGAAACGGAGAGTGAGTAGCGATAGCAGTTCTTTTTTATGGTTAATATGAGCGTTCTCAATACATGAAGAAATAGCATCCTGAAACAACGTAAAATCCTCATAGTATTTTGAGTACAAACATTTTTGTTTGACAAATTTCCAGAATCGCTCAATGAGATTGAGGTTAGGGGAATAACTGGGCAGGAAGAGCAACTCAATTCCGAGAGAATGTGCTAAATCTTGGACAAGTTGACAATTTTGATATCGAGCATTGTCTAAAACGAGGGTGATGGGGATGGATAAACCGAGGGTAGCCAATTTTTCGAGCAGTTCACAGACACTCAAAGCATTGATATAGGAGTCATTGGTGACGGTAATGACTTCATGGGTGATAGCATTTAATGCGGCTAGGACATTAAAACGTTTGCGTCCACAGGGTGCTCGCACAAACAACCGCTCAAAACACCATACAAATCCTAGAAAAGCCCCCATAACGAAATGAGCTGCATCTACAAAAAAAGGGCTCTTTTCCCTGCTTTAGCTTCTTCAATGCGAGGTTCTAGCTCTTCGAGTCTGTAGGTTTCCTGTACATCTGGATCTGCCTTGGCTGGAAACACACCAACCTTAAGACATTTCATACCCATGCGCTTCATAAATAGCCTGACTTGGGTGGGGGATCGACGAATTCCCGTGAGGGTTTCAATGTTTCCGATTGCTGCGTTAATACTTGCGGGTGGGTGTTTACGGAAATGTGCTTCTATACTTGGTGCATGGTCTATTAACTTGCTACTTGGACGGTGAAATCGGATCTCCTTAAGTCTTTCAATGCCTCCGTCTTCGTACTCACGCAGATAACTGCGTAAGGTGTTTGCTGAAATCCCGACCAACTGGGTAATAGCTTGATGCTCCATGCCTTGACTTTTTAACCACAGTGCTTCCATTTTGATCTGCACCCTTGGATGAGGATGATGAAATCTTTCGTGCAGTAGTTTTTTCTTCTCGTCTTCTGAAAATTCGATTGTAATCATGAATTAATCTTGGCGGCAGTATTAAATTCTTTAGCCGATTATCCCATTTTCTCAAAGCTCAAGTTCTGACCGTCTAAAGTATACCATTGTGAAAGCTAATACCGTACCCATCGGCATACCTTTATTGACTAATGCTTCGGTAATCGGCATCACCCCTGCAATATTGGCATAGAGTGGCACTCCTAAAATTACTGCAAGGGGAACTGCTAAAGGATTATGTACTCCTGCATATTTGACAATAAAAGCGGTCGGCACGTAACCATGTATTCCTGCACCGATCGCAATGCCAAGTACCACATAAAGCCAAACCGATCGCACAATTTCGCTAGATTGAAATTAGCCCTGTGCCAATCAAAAAGGCACGGTTATAGGTTTTATACCAAAACACAAAATGGCTACGCCATTTTGCGTTTTTAAAACCCTTACTGGGTTTGTTTCTTAATTCACAAAAGTGTTGCCACACTTTCGTGAATTGGTATTAGGAGCATGACTGTGTTCGTGATGATGAAGCATAGGAATGACCTCAAGATAAAAGGCAGCACTTCGTGCTGCCTTTTATCTTAGTTTATAGATTTCCAAGCGATCTCCAACTTACAGATAAAATCACATAGACTAGACCTACTAGGATTAAGTTAAAAACTAACTCTATGTCAAAAATTAGAGTGCCAAAGCCTTTTTCTGATCTCGTGAACGAGTTTAAGAATAAGAATGAGCCTGATGTCGATCATGAGTTTGAAGAGAAGAAAGTTGTACCATCACTCAGCAAATATGGTGCAACTGATCGCAAAGGTCGATATTTACATTGGGATGAATTTAAATGGCGAGTGGAAAGAGGAGATGACGAACTAGTTGCATGGGTAGCGACTAAAATCAATAGAAAAGCAAGAGCAAAGTACCTCCAACAGTTACAGGCAGACAAAGAATCTTGCTTTAGTTACAACATCCCTGACTCACTCCATGCAAGGTTACACTCAATTGACAAAATGATTGCTAAAGGTCAAGAGATCAGAGATGGCAATAACTTCATCTCGTCAAGTGACAAGCAACATTATTTTGTGAAAAGCTTAATGCTAGAAGAAGCCATCACTTCATCCCAGTTAGAAGGAGCTTCAACTACTCGCGAAGTTGCACAGGAGATGCTCAAAAAGAGTCTTGCTCCTAAGGATAAATCTCAACAGATGATTTTCAATAACTACCAATTAATGAAAAAAGCGATTGAGAGAAGAGATGAAGAGCTATCAATAGAATTTATACTAGAGTTACATAGTATAGCAACCTATAAAGCCATTGATAATGCTGCCATATCAGGACAATTCAGACAAGACAATAATATTATTGTGACTGATTTATATGGTGAGAATGTATTTTATCCCCCTGAATCGCAGACGATCCAATCTAGGCTCAAGCATCTATGTAACTTTGCCAATCAAGAGCATAGTCAAGGTTCAGATTTTATCCATCCCATCATAAAAGCGATTATTCTCCATTTTATGATTGCCTATATTCATCCTTTTGGCGATGGCAATGGTAGAACTGCAAGAGCTATTTTTTATTGGAGTATTCTTAGGTCAAATGATTATTGGTTGTTTGAATATGTGTCAATCAGCAAATTCATCAAAGAAAAACGTGGGGCTTATGATAAAGCTTTTATCTATACAGAAACTGATGATTTTGACCTCACTTATTTTATCTATAACCAAGTTGAAACTATCGAAAAAGCTATTAAATCTTTGTATGAGTACATAGATAGAAAAAGAGATGAATTTAATCAATTCATGGATTGGGTTAATCGAAGTCCATTAGCCAAAGCTCTGAATAGAGGTCATTTGGAAATCTTGAAAGAAGCCGTAAAATCTCCTGGACAAGAGTTTACGGCAAAACAGGTGGCGATTGATTTTGGCGTTACTGAGAACACTGCGAGAAAATATCTTGTAGATTTGGCAGATAGAGATTTATTAGTTATCGCTCAAGCTAAGCGAGGTAAAGCGCGTATTTATATTGCTCCAGCTAACTTAAAAGCAAGATTGGAATTGTAATAGAGGCTATTGCCTACTCACCATCAGATTTCCATGAGATCGCCTTACTAATCTGCGGATCGGGTAACTTGCGCGTAATTACGGCGGCGGCAAGAACTAAAGCAGTTGAAACCCAGAGACATCCCACTAAACCTGCAAACTGATACACTAATCCCGATAACACCGTTCCTGCTAAGCGTCCGCCCGAATTTGCCATATAGTAGAAACCCACATTTAACGCTACTTTGTCATCATCGGTGAAGGCGAGAACTAAGTAAGAATGCACCGATGAGTTAAAGGCAAAGACAATACCAAAAATTAGTAAGCCGCCGATGATTACAAAGTTTGCAGGGAAATTTAATTGCAGAGCGATCGCCATGATGGCAGGAACCGCAATGAGGGAGGTTGTCCAAAATCGTACAGTTTGAGATCGGGGCGGTTGACCAGAACCAAAGCGCTTAATTAATGTCGGTGCAAGGGATTGAATGATGCCATAGCCAATTACCCAACAGGCTAAAAATCCACCAACTTGATAAAACGACCAACCTAAAACACTTCGCAAAAATACAGGCAGTCCCACTACAAACCATACGTCTCTGGAACCAAAGAGAAAGAATCTTGCTGCGGATAGGAGGTTAATTTCAGGGCTTTTGGAAAAGAGTTGTTTGAATTTGACTTTCGCTTTGATTTTGCCCATGCCCTTGGGTAAAAATAAGCCTGTGAACAAGAGCAGGAATAAACCTCCCGCCATAATCCATAGGGAATTCACAAAGCCGCATAGTCCTAATAAAGCGCTTCCGACAAAAAAACCTACACCTTTAAGGGCATTCTTAGAACCTGTGAGAATCGCAACCCATTTAAACAAAGCCGATTGAGCACCTTGCGGTACGACTAGGCGAATCGCACTTTTGGTACTCATTTTCGTTAAGTCTTTAGCAATTCCTGAAAAAGCTTGGGCAATCATCACATAAAGAACTGCTAGCCACTGCGTCCATTCTGGATTGAGAAAAGACAACATCGCAAGGGAGAAAATCTGTAAGCCAATCCCTGTATAGAGCGTAACTTTTAGCCCCAATTGCGAACCAATCCATCCGCCTAAAAAATTAGTAACGACTCCAAAGACTTCATAGAATAGGAATAGAGAAGCGATTTGAATCGGTGTGTAGCCAATGTTATTGAAATAAAGCAATACCAAAAGTCGCAAAGCACCATCGGTAATCGTGAATCCCCAATAGGTGAGGGTGACTAGCACATAGTTTTTGAAGTTTGCTTGAGATGTAATAGAAGAGGTCATAGATTTTCTCAAAAATTATTTTCACAAAAAGAAGCGTGCTTTGCACGCTTCTTTTTGTGATGATTAGAGGGCGATTGCCACTTTTCTCGCTAATTCCGCCATGCGACAGGAATAGCCCCATTCGTTGTCATACCAAGCGAGAATCTTTA
Source organism: Pseudanabaena minima str. Chao 2107 (assembly GCF_051131155.1). NCBI lineage: Bacteria > Bacillati > Cyanobacteriota > Cyanophyceae > Pseudanabaenales > Pseudanabaenaceae > Pseudanabaena > Pseudanabaena minima. The sequence continues at coordinate 4,773,703 of NZ_CP159508.1, read as the reverse complement.
CCTGAGTTCCATCCACAACCATTGTCGAGAGGGCATCAACAATCGACGATCGCGAATCGTCTTTATAGTCAATAGAAACTAAAGGACGTTCTTCGTAGCCTAAAATCCCCTTTAGTTCATCTTCGGCGGCTATTTTTAATAGTTGATTGACTTCCTCAATTGTGGTTTCTCTTGCTACTTCAAACACACAATCCGTAAGCGAAGCATTCAGCAAAGGTACTCGCACGGCTAATCCATTTAACTTGCCCTTGAGTTCGGGATAGATGAGTGTGATCGCTGTAGCAGATCCCGTAGTTGTGGGAATTAGGGACAAAGCTGAAGCCCTTGCACGACGAAGATCTTTATGAGGAGCATCAACAAGGGTTTGTGTATTAGTATTATCGTGAATCGTGGTAATCACACCATGTTTAATACCTAAACCTTCATGGATGACTTTCACCACAGGCGCGAGACAATTGGTCGTACAAGAAGCAGCGGTAAGAATATGATGCTGCGCTGGATTGTAAAGATGATCGTTAATTCCCATGACGATATTTAGGGCATCTTCCTTCACTGGAGCCGCGACGATTACTTTCTTTACGCCTTTGGTGAAATAGGGATTTAGGGTTTCGGGGGTGCGGAATTTGCCAGAACATTCTAGAACTAGATCTACACCTAAGTCTTGCCAGTTGACTAATTCGGGTTTGGCATATTCGCTAAAACTAAGGGATTTATGATCAATTTGGATGCGATCGCCGATTACTTGTACATCTTGTTGCCAGCGTCCATGTACCGAATCAAATGTGAGTAAATGTGCAGCAGTTTCTACACCGCCCTTGATTTCATTGATATGCACAAATTCTAATTCGGGAAATCCCCAAGCAGCCCTCAGCACCAATCTGCCAATTCTGCCAAAGCCATTAATACCGACTCGCACAGCCATAGATTATCTAAAGGTTAAGTATATTTTAAATATTGATTAAAGCAAATATTTATGATAATCAATATATTTATTTTGGCTGTATTTAGGGGAATCTGTCAACAATAAAATTTAGGACTTAAGTCATTTTTGCGTCAAAGAAATTGCGCTTGAACCAAAAAGATAGATTGACAAGGCTAATTAAAACGGGAACTTCGATTAGAGGACCAACAACCGCCACAAAAGCAGCACCCGAATTAATCCCAAATACACCGACTGCAACAGCGATCGCTAGTTCAAAATTGTTACTTGCTGCCGTGAAAGCTACACTCGCCGCTTTGTCATAATCTGCCTTAATGAGCCAAGCAAAATAAAAGCTAACTATAAACATCGCAACGAAATAAATTAATAATGGAATGGAAATTCTGACCACATCCAAAGGGATTTTTAACATCAAATTCCCCTTGAGGCTGAACATCACCACAATCGTAAACAGCAATGAAATCAGGGTGATTGGGCTAATTTTAGGAATAAATACATTGTGATACCAGCTTTTTCCTTTAATTTTGCTCAGAAAAAAGCGCGTCAAAAAACCTGCAATAAAGGGAATACCGAGATAAATAGAAACAGTTTGTCCAATCTCAATGATACTGACATTCACCACAGTACTTTGTAAGCCAAATAGCGGCGGTAATACAGTAATGAAAAACCAAGCATAAAAACTATAAAACAGAACTTGGAAGATGCTATTAAAGGCAACTAATCCCGCCGTATATTCGGAGTTTCCCTTAGCGAGATCGCTCCATACGATCACCATTGCAATACATGGCGCAATCCCAATTAACATCAAGCCCACCATATATTCAGGTGAGTCTCGAAAAAAGGCGATCGCCAAGAAAAACATGAAACTCGGTGCAATGATCCAACTCTGAAATAGGGCTAGCGCTAAGATTTTGCTATTGCGAAAGACATCGCCTAACTCTTCGTAACGTACCTTGGCGAAGGGTGGATACATCATCAAAATTAAGCCGATCGCGATCGCAATATTCGTAGTGCCAACTTGAAACTGATTGATCACGCGATCAACCGCAGGAAAAAGTGCCCCAATGGTCACCCCGATCGCCATCGCCAGAAAAATCCAGACCGTCAAAAGGCGATCAAGTATAGAGAGTTTTTTAATTGGCTGTATATGTGCCATGATTGATTTACCTGATATTGATTAATATCAATATTTATAATAATCGATATTTTGTCACCTCTCATTAATTCATGGCACTATAAAGTTATGAAGCCAAATCAATCGATTACCTGTTGTCCTCCCTTACTAGAAGGTCGCCTCACCACTGACGATGCCAACTATTTAGCGGCTATATTTCGAGTATTGGGGGAACCTGCGCGTTTACAAATCTTGAGCTTAATTGCGGCTCAACCTAGTCAAGAAGTATGCGCCTGTGAATTGGTAGAGACGTTAGGTTTAGCGCAACCGACGGTCAGCCATCATCTCAAAGTTTTATACGAAGCAGGTTTACTCACTAAGGAACGTCGTGGAACTTGGATTTACTATCGCATTTTGCCTGAAAAGTTAGCGATGTTAAGGGATGCTCTTTCATAAACAGAGGGAACGCTAAGCGCCCCCTCTGTTTTGTTTTTTATAAGCCTAACGTAATTCCTCTTGCCATCATAGAAGCGAGGAGAGGAATTAGACTGAATCCAACAAGTTCAATATGAATGATTGTTCTTAAGGTTTTTACTTTTTCTGGACTTACCTCTGGAGACTTTTCTGCACGAAGATTTTTAATCCACATTAAGAATGAAACTGTGGGATATAGTGATAATAAACCAACCGCAATAAATACAGATATTTTCATCCAGAAAACGGGCTGATGGGAATAGTAATCTGCACCTTTTTCAAAATATAAATATCTTAAGATCCCCGTCACTAATACCGTAATTCCTGCGATTCCATAAATAGTATCGGCAATCAGAATCCGCCATCCATTACGATTGGTTAGGTCTTGCTTTAGTGTAAATAATTCCGTAGATAGAGATGCAAAAATAAGTCCTAGGCTCAAATAATGTAGATAGGCAGAGATCGCATTAGCCCACATAAGGGTCTCCTTTAATAAAGAACTAGTTTTTGCGCCGTGGCAAAGCCACGGCGCAAAAACTAGTTCTTTATTTTACTGTAAGTCCTTAATCTCTCTTGAGATTCTTAGCGCAGTGGGTTCTCAAGGTTATCATCAAAGTCTAGTGCCATAAATTTAGAAGAGGATCTCGCCCCCATGACCACATCAACGACCAATATTCTCGACATCATCAAAGCAGATTACGCGAAATTCCCTGAAGCGCAGACTTATAGCATCTATAGCGAAGATGTCTATTTCAAAGATCCTGTGTATAACTTTCGTGGGATTAAGCAATATCAAAAGATGATTGGGTTTATTACCTTTTGGTTTAAAAATCTCAAACTAGAACTCCATGATATTTCTCGTACCGAAAATCTCGTTAAGGCTAGCTGGACAATGAGTTGGGATGCACCTTTACCTTGGAAACCTCGGATTAGTGTTACAGGTTGGAGTGATCTGACTGTAGATAAATTTGCAGATACTTTGGACAATGGAGAAGGCGATCGCGAGCTAATTATTTCCCATATTGATTATTGGGAATGCACCAAACTGGATGTCATCAAACAGCATTTTGTGTTTCATTAACATTAAAGATTAAGATATGGGAACTGTTTTTAGCTCCCTTATCGACGAGTCTATGTCTAAGCTACCAAAATCTAAATATGATCCCATAAGGAAGTTAAAAATCATATTTTCGGGGCTTCATTTTGCCGTATCTGATTTTAGTGTCGCTTACAAACTTGCTTTATCAGTGCCACTCTTCATCCTGACATTTATTCTTCAGCAATGGATTGATGTTACTTTGATTTTGCTGGCAACAGGAATGATGTTAGTGGCAGAGTTACTTAACAGCGCGATCGAAATTTTGTGTGATTTTGTGCAACCACAGGAGGATCGGCGCATCGGTATTATTAAAGATATTGCCGCCGCAGCGGCTGGTATTAGTATTTTTGTATGGGCTGCCACATTAATTCTTGAGGCAAGTCATCTTTGGCAGATGATAATCAAATTACAACTCGCTAGACAATGAGGTAGGATGCTGCCTCTTTAGCTACAAATAATATTGTGAGGCGGCGCTTCGTGCCGCCTCACAATATTATCGAGAATGCACCAAATCTGATGTGATTAAGCAGCATTTTGTCTTTTCCTAGTAAAGAGGCTTGCTTATATGTGTGTTACTTTGCATAAATTTTGTACACTGAAGCTAGCGATAAGCGATCAAAACCTAAAATAGCGAGAAAATCAATGTTTGCAGAAACGAGAGAATTTTCGCCTACGCAATTTGCTAAAACTAGATGTACAACTAATGGCACACCGTCTTTTTGGGCTTGGAGTGGTTATCTGTATTCCTTTATGCCTAATGAGCCAAACCGTAAGTTGTTCCAAATCGTTGGTATGAATGTGGCGCGATGTATAGACAAAGGTGATGGCTTATGGGACTTCACTTCTCGCGAAGTGATTCTATATCTTGATCCTGAGACTAAAGAGATAATCCGTCATTGGCAAAATCCTTGGACTGGTGAGATGTTACCTGTAGTGCATGTCGCTAATAGTCCGATTCAAGGTACATTTCGCCACAATATCCCTGCCGAGGTTGAAGGCGATACCGCAACTTTCATTTTCGACTTATTTGCTCAGTATCCTAATCCCCTTGCTGACGATCCTAAATTTGCTGAATATTGCGATCGCCCGATGTACAACGCCGTTGAGTTATTTAAACTCTCTGTGCCTGTAGCTGATCTCGAAGATCCTACAACCACAACGGTTTCAAAATTAGTCATGTCATGGAATCGTGTAGGACTATGGCTACCTTGGATGAAAATGGGACAGCGTGAGGGGAATCTAATTTATAGCGCCTCTGGTAAGAAGGTTAAAGATTTTAACGAACTACCACTGGTTCTCAAAAGAGAAATTGAAACCCGTATCCCTTTGTTTAGGGATGCACCATCTGAAAAAACTGAAGATGCAGAAATGACATCATGGCAATATTTCAAACAGCATTTTGATGCTTATCTGCAAGGTGTTACTTTCCCTATTCCTACAGTCTAAACCAAAACACAAAACGGCTAGCCGTTTTGTGTTTGTCCAGAAATAAAAAAATGCGGCACTAAGTGCCGCATTTTTTTATTGTTATAAATTTATGCTTCTGGGGTAGTTTCAGAGGTTGACGTAGATATTTGAGGGACAAGAAGCGATCGCTGAGATTCTGAGACTAGTCCTGTTAAGAGATCTTTAGATTCTTGTTGTTTTTTCGCATTGGTAGAGATATGGCTAACTGTAATTACAGAATCACTAAAAGGAACACCAGCACAAGATTGAGAATAAACATCAATCCGAGGAGTTGGTAAATCAGTCTGACTAGACAATAAAGCAGCAGCCCCTGACATATCATCCATATTTAGGAGACGAATGAGTTCATCTTTAGATTCTTCTGTTGCACTACCAACCCATTGTTTCTCTCCATACCACTCATTTCCTTCTTCACTGAATGGTTCATTTGCAGATTTAAAAGGAATGGAAGCTGCTAAAAAGCCAACAATTCCCAGTTCGATCAACCAGAGTAAATAAGCAAAATTATCCTTAATCTCGAAAGAACTACTTCTTCTACTGATGGTAATTCCTTCCTTGGCTGACATTTTTAAAAAGCCAACAAATCCCGAAGAACCTGTTTCCTGTTGCAAAAAGTTGTTGATTTGCTCTTTTGCTTGATTCTTATCTGTGACATTATATTCACGCTCCATGATCTTTTCAGTTTCCTGCTGAAAATTAATGTACTGTCCATACATCAACGAACCATAGGTAACCAGTCCACCTAAAACACCTAAACCAAGAGCAGTAATCGGACTCCGAATCTTCCCTTTTTTGACTGCAAGCCCCATTGCAGCACCAGTTGCAAATCCCATTCCTATTGGGAATAACACAATAAAGTAAATAAATTTACTAATAAATGCAGTTGCTCCACCAATTGCCACACCTGAAACTAAAGAAGAGATAGCTAATATCGCGACTCCTTGTGATGGAGCAATATTACTGGGCTGATAGGTTCTCATGTCTGAAAGCTATAGGTTATATAGATTTAATCCTATTATTTTGCCGCAATTTATGAGATTGAAATAATAAGAAATTTAATGCAAATTAACCCCCAAGAAGTGAGGGGCGGTGCTTCGCACCGTCCCTCACTTCTTGGGGGTTATGTCTCAAGCAAAACTTTGATTACGCCCTAGTTTTTTAGCTTGATATAGCGCTTCATCAGCTTGAGTAATCAGGTCTTCAAGTTTATTATCTGGATTTGGCATCATCGCTGCTGCGCCTAAACTCAAGGTGACATATTTACTAACCTGCGACCTAGCATGGGGAATCTCCAATGATAAAACCGATTCTCGGATTTGCTCTGCAAACTTGAACGCTCCTTCTACGGAAGTATTGGGCAAAATCACCGCAAACTCTTCGCCCCCATAGCGAGCAACCAGATCAGATGCTCGTCTCGGAACCTGATTAATTATTTGAGCCACACGTAACAAAACCTCATCCCCACCTTGATGTCCATAGTAGTCGTTATAGTATTTAAAGTAATCAATATCTAACATTACCAACCCTAGGAACTTTTGTTCTCGCAGGTGTCGCTGCCACTCTTTCGCCAGACAATTATCAAAATAACGACGATTGGGAATTTTCGTCAATCCATCTGAATTTGCTAACTCCAATAGCCGCAGATTAGCCTGCTGTAAAGATGTAGTACGTTCAGCAACCCGATCTTCAAGTTCACCAAAAGAGGACTTGAGTTGCACCGTCATTTGATTGAACGATCGCGCCAATCTTTCGATCTCATAGATCCCTTTGACCTCCACACTATGGTCAAGTTCGCCGTTAGTGATTACTTCACTGGCCTGCTGTAATTTGAGAATTGGATAGGCAATCCAACGGGATGTATAGATGCCTAAAATAGTCGCGATCGCCAGAGATGCTAAACACAGTAAAAGACTAGTGCGAGTATTGGCATTGATTTGCTCCATAAAATCAGATTCAGGAATAATGACGATGACTAACCAATTAAGTCCATATTGATCTTGCCAAGGTCGGACTAAAGCGTAGTAGCGATCGCTTCCTAATTGCACATCAAAGTATCGTTCAACTTTAATGAATTGCAACTGCCCAATCTTTCTTTGTAAGTCGGTAATAGCTCCTCGAATCAGCGGAGCAGTACTTTGAGAAGCACTCAAACGCCTTGCCGTCTTTCCAACTAAGACAAATGGTGATTCTTCGCTAGAGCTAGCAACAAGATTGCCATCTCTTTCTACAATAAAAATTGTCCCTTTCTGACTAGATTTTAAGTTTTTTAAAAACTTACTGATGCTAGAAAGTAGAAAATCTGACCCAAATACACCAATTAATTTCTGGCGATCGTCATAGAAAGGCAGTGATGCACTAATGGAAATAAATTCGGGTGAATTGTCCCAATTATAGATTCGGCTCCACATGGGCTTACCTGTGCGGACTGCATTGAGATACCAATCCTCTGTTAAAGGTTTATATATCCCTTTAAAGATTAATTTTTTGCGATGCCCCTGTGCATCGGTTTCATAACTATAATCCTGAAAATTAGTGCGTGGCGACACCTCATCAATAGTGGTCATCCCACCATCTACCCAACGTCCTGCGCCACTATATTCACCACTTGGCAAGGCATAAAAAATGTAGCTGAGGGTTTTATAAACCTGCATTTGTTGCCATAGGTAACGTCCCGTAGTTTCTAGATCTTTTAGATTTAAAATCCGACTTCTTGCAGCATCTGCATTAATTTGATTAATTTGGTGAGGGACTGCCAAGTAAGAATCCAAATGTTGATGAACCCGATCATTAACTTCACCGACTAGTTGGTTTGCTAATCGATTAATTGACTCTTGACCGTTGCGAAAGGATAGATAACCCACCATACCAACTGCTACAAATATTTGCAGAACAAAGGGAACAATCAGAACTGCTTGCAGTGATAGGCGATGAATAAGTGGGCGATCGCAAAGTTTTTTTAGTGAGGACATTAACGTTTAGCATTAATTTGCATCAGTTGTATTTAGCATTCCCTGATTAGATCCCCATTCACCAAAGGTTAATAATTCTCAGGATTTTTTTCCCATTTCCCAAAATCAAAAACCAACCCAGAAAGATTATTATTGCTATAGCTGTCACAATTTGTACTAGGACTAATCAAAACCCAGAATGCGAGTTGCGGCGCTTCGCGCCGCAACTCGCATTCTGGGTTTGTGTCCCAACAAGACTGGCGACAACTATATAAGCTAAGTCAGCAAAAGAAACCTATAGAAACACAGATCCCCGACTTTTTCTAAGCAAGCAAAGACAATTTACAAACAAGTCAGGGATCTCAACCGATACGTTTTAGGCTTTCTTATTTCTTATGCTTAGCTACTTAATAATACCAAAACACAAAACAACATAGCCATTTTGTATTTTTAAAACCCTTACTAAGTTTGGTTGTTAAACCACAAAAATGTAGCCGCACTTTCGAGAATTGGGATAACTACTTTACTGAAGATTGGCAATAGATAAAATCTCCTCAAAGCTAGGAACAATTATTTCTGAAGAATACTCACTTAGCCATAGCCAATATTCGTAATTACCAGTCCGACCTTGAATTGGTGAAGGTATTAAACCTTGAAAGTGCCATCCTAAACCTTGAGCAGTTGTTAAAACATTAGCGATCGCCTCAGCCCTAATTTTTGAGTCGCGCACAATGCCATTTTTGCCGACTTGTCCTTTACCTGCCTCAAATTGTGGCTTGACTAGCAATAATGTCTCACGGGGCGATCGCAATAAATTCCATAGCGAAGGCAAAATCTTGGTCAGGGAAATAAAAGATAAATCCAACACTGCAAAGTCAGGAACGACATCGCCATCAGCATACAAATCTTCAGGCGTGAGATGTCTGAGATTAGTCCGTTCGCGCAACACCACCCGCTCATCACTGCGAATTTCCCAAGCTACCTGACCGTAACCCACATCAATCCCATAGACTTTCGCTGCACCCTGCTTCAGCATACAGTCCGTAAATCCACCCGTCGAGATGCCACCATCAAAGCAAGTGCGATCGCCCAGATTCACCTCAAATTTAGCAAGCGCTCCTGCCAATTTCTCGCCACCACGGGACACAAAAGGCGATCGTTGTTTCACTAAAATCACTGCGTCATCTTTGACCTCAGTGCCAACCTTATCAATCACCTGCTGATTGACCTGTACCCAGCCAGCCCGAATAAACTTTTGAGCCTGCTCCCGCGATGGGGCAAGCTCTAATTCAACCAATAAGACATCTAAACGTTTTTTCAAACTCTATATAACCCTTAACTACATCAAAAATATAGCTTCGCCAAGTGTATCAGGACATAAAAACTAAAAGAGAGTTGAGGCGCAAAGCACCTCAACTCTCTTTTAGTTTTTGATTAGTCTTGACTAAGCTTCAGCCGCATCTTCTACTGCATTAGCTACAACTTCTTCAGGAATTTCTGGCTCTTCCATCGCATCAGGAACTTCATAATCATCATCCACAGGAGGCAAAGGAATTTCCATGACCGCAGGAGGTGCATTAAGTTGTTCGCGATATTTCGCAGCCATTTCTTCTGCCTTAGCATAGACAAGCTGAGGATCACGCACCATGTCACCAGGTTCTGCTTCGAGCTGCTTGGTGGAGAGAGAAATACGTCCACGCTCTGCATCGAGATCGATAATCATCACCTTCACTTCATCATTGACGTTGAAGACGTTGTGAGGAGTCTCGATATGTTCGTGGGAGATTTCGGAAATGTGGAGCAATCCGCTGACACCACCGATATCAATGAATGCACCGTAGGGCTTGATACCACGTACTACGCCGATGACAACTTCGCCAACTTCGAGCTTGTTCATCTTGCGCTCGACGAGGGCACGGCGATGGCTGAGGACGAGACGGTTACGATCTTCATCCACTTCTAAGAACTTAAGTGGCAACTCTTCGCCAACTAGTTCTTCCTTAGGCTTACGAGTGCTGATATGAGATCCAGGGATAAATCCACGTAGACCTTCGATTCTGACCAGAGCACCACCACGGTTGGTAGCAAAAATAAGCGATCGCACAGTTGCGTCTTCTGCTTGCAACTGACGGACACGTTCCCACGCTCTCATGTACTCGATGCGACGAATCGAAAGAGTTAATTGCCCTTCTTCGTTTTCGTCAGCGAGAATGAAAAACTCGCGGGTTTCATTGTTTTGTAAAACTTCTTCAGGTTGATCAACGCGGTTGATCGACATTTCCTGAATCGGGATATACGCTGCTGTCTTTGCGCCAATGTCAATAAGTGCGCCCCTAGGCTCAATGCTAAATACTGTACCCGCAACAATGTCGCCAGGGCTGAAGTGATAATCGTACTTATCTAAGAGTTTCGCGAAGTCTTCATGAGTGAAGCCGACATTGGTGGCTGTAGCAGTTTTTGCCCGATTGATCATAACTAAATTTTTCCTTGTTCCTGTTTTGAATTTATCTGGATTTCCTCCCAGAAATGTAAGAGCAGTAGCTATTTACAGCTTGGTGCGGTTTACATCCTACGCCTATTTGTGTCGTTAATATTTTTAGTAAAACCTATAGGCATAGGTTTGTAATTATAACGTATTTAAGCTAGATAGAGAAAGTGTTAGCAAATATTTTTTAATAGTGTTCTTAGAGTACTGGGGTAGAGACATCGTTCTCAGGATTACAGCAAGTACTACTAAGTGATATTTGAATCTACAAAATATAAATATAAATTTTGCCTAAGTGGATTTACTTTTTATAGGTCGTAGAGACTTGATACACGATGTTTTTAGAGCAAGCTAATTGTTAAAAGTATATTCTTTGTAACTTCACCATAAAAAAGCCATCCATATCATGCTCATGGGGCAGGACTTTTACCCAACCGCGATCGCTTGCAAAATGTGCCGCAGGATTATCAGCACTTGGTGGCACAATTTGCCAATCGGGATGGTTAATTAAAAACTGCGTGATTACTTCTTCGTTTTCAGCAGGATGCAGGGTGCAGGTACTATATACGATTACGCCATCAGGTTTTACCCATTGCGTGGCACGATCAAGAATTTCGGCTTGGGTTTTGGCTAATTTATAAGGCTCATCAGGAGTTTGTCGCCAACGGGCATCAGTGTGTCGATGTAATGTACCTAAGCCAGAGCAAGGTACATCTAATAAGACGCGATCGCACTTGAGATTTGCAGAACCTTCTGGCAATCCTGCGAATTCACGAGCATCAATCTCAATGGTTTGCACATTCGTGATCCCTAGACGTGCTGTATTTTGTTCAACTTTCTTCAAACGATTCGCTAGGCGATCAAGGGCGTAAACTTTGCCCGTATTTTTGAGGCGATCGCTGATATGTGTCGTTTTACCTCCAGGAGCAGCACAGGCATCAATAATGATCTCATTCGGTTGAGGATCTAATAGATAAGTCACTAACTGAGCGCTAGCGTCCTGTACTGACCACCAACCCTCTTTAAATTTGGGCAATTGGCTGACATCCCCTGCTCCTTGCCCCACACGAATACCATCGGGGAGATGAGGAATTGGTTCCGCAGGAATTTGTGCTTCGGCAAAGGCATCTAGGACTTGATCCCTAGTCGCATAGAGCAGATTTACCCGTAAATCAAGATGGGGCGTTTGATTAAACCAATTACAAATATTTGCGATCGCTTCTTGACCAAATTCTTTTTGCCATAACTCAATCAACCATTCAGGAAAACTATAAAAGCTCGCGGGATCAGTAATATTGGCGAGAATATCTTCCTTTTCTCTAGCTCTGAGTATCGATCGCATTACCCCATTCGTAAATCCCGACAAGCCCTTTAAATTATTTTCTTTGACCAATTCCACCGTGGTATGAACGATCGCTGATGGCTTAATGCGATCGAGAAAACATAGTTGATAGATACCAATTTGTAAGATTATTAATAAGTCTGGTGGTAATTTTGTGGTTGGTTTTTGTGAGAAGTTTTGCAAAACCGCTTGCAGTGTTTTTTGGCGGCGCGTACATCCGTAAACTAACTCCGTGATTAGACGGCGATCACTTTCTAGGAGATTAATGTTATCCTGACGCGCCCGCGACAGCGTACAGTCAAGCGCTACATCAGCATAGGCATTGCGTCTTTGAATCAAACGTAATGCTTCTAGAGCAATCTGTCGAGAATTCTTACTCGTCATCGGCAATTTAATAAACTTAAAATTAAAGGGATATTTACAAAAATTGAGTTCAAAGATTCAAGAATTATCAAAATTCAATGGTTGCACTGTAGACAAATGCGGTCATTATTTGGTATCTAAGAGCGTATATTCAGGTGATATTTAATCATCTGTTACAAAGCCGTAAAAAAGCTGCTGATCTAAAGTTTGATCTAAAAAAAGTGTGATGGTTACTGTGGGTGTGAGGAGCGGCAATGGTTGATACTGGTGTGAGAGTTAGGAAAGCAAAATTTCCGACAGGAAGTAGCCTAGCACTTGGTTTAGCAATCGGTTTAATAAGTTTAATTGTTGGTGTCGATCTTTTCTTGAATCCTAATATAAGTTCAAGTCTGCTGTTACCATTCACGTTTGGGGGGGCTGGTGTAGCAATGTTGGGGACTTTTGCTGTTCCAGCTTTGCGTCGCCTTAAGGCTGGTCAAATCATCCGTGAAGATGGACCACAGGCTCACCTCAAAAAACAAGGTACGCCGACGATGGGGGGAATATTCATTATACCTGTCGGAATTTTATTGGCGTTGGTATGGTCTGGTTTTAACGACAAAGTCATAGCTTGTAGTTTGCTGACGCTTTCTTTTGCTTTTATCGGTTGGCTAGATGATTGGAAAATTCTGCGCCGCCACTCCAATAAAGGCTTGTCTCCAAGAGCCAAACTTTTACTTCAAGCATTTTTCGCAGCTTGTTTTTGTACTTGGCTAGGTCTAACCCAAAACTGGCAAGCGATCGCGACGATTAATTTACCCTTGCATTTTGTGATCCCCCTTGGGTTGTTATTCTTCCCTCTGGCTCTGTTTGTATTTCTTGGTAGTAGTAATGCAACCAACCTTACTGATGGCTTAGATGGCTTAGCTGGTGGTACTGGTGCGATCGCTTTGTTTGGGATGGGTTTATTACTATTTCCTCAAAATAAAGAACTTGCTATTTTCTGCATGTGCCTCAGTGGTAGCTATTTAGGATTTCTCTGGCATAACCGTTATCCTGCAAGGGTATTCATGGGAGATACGGGATCACTTGCTTTAGGTGGAGCGCTTGCATCGACAGCAATCCTCGGTAACTTACTCTGGGCTTTTCTAATTATCGGTGCAATCTTTATCTGGGAATCAATTTCGGTGATTGCACAGGTTTCCTACTACAAGGCAACCAAAGACGAAACTGGCATGGGCAAGCGTCTTTTCAAAATGGCTCCTTTTCACCATCACTTAGAGTTAAGTGGTTGGCATGAGTTGCATGTGGTCAAATTCTTCTATCTCACGGGTGGGCTTTTAGTAGCGATCGCACTTTTAGTTAGTAAGCTTAGATAAACGCAAGATAATTCTAATAAGTGCATAAAAAACGCCCAATTGGGCGTTTTTTATGCACTTTAATGGCGGCGCGAAGCGCCGCCATTCTCTGTCTAATTAGGAATTGGTATTTATTACTGGCTGAGACGTGCTTTCACCAATAGCATTGAACGCCGACACAGTATAAACAGTCTTAGCCTTAGCCTCTTGCTCTCTAAACTCCAGCACAACTTGAGTTGGTGATGGTGTATCGTCCCCACTATATTCCTGACCTTGAAGGGTTGCAATTAGATAATTATCACGATAAATCCGAATCAGACCACGAATATTTGCGACTCCATTAGGGAGCCAGAGTCGGTAATTGGTAGAGATATACTTATCCTTTCCAGTTGGTGGAATGGAAACCTCATAATAACTTCCAAGCTGAAGACTTTCGGTTTGCCCCACATTTATGGTTGACACTTGTGGTAATGGCTGAGATACAGACAATAACCACTTTTTCGCTCCCAAATGTATGAGTAACATAGTTAACAGTACTAGCAGAAACATACAGAGAAATTGCCACTTGAGTATGAGCCTCAGCCAGAAACCATAACTAGATTTCCAAAGAGCAATCAGTATTGAGAATCTCTTCCGCATAGATATACATATAAACGATATAAACGTTCAGCAATAATTTGCAAATTTTTCATAGATAGTAAGAGTTATATAAAAATGGGATCTTTATCACATTATTCACATTATTTAGTCACATTCCAAAGAGGCTCTAGTATCTACACCTGTTTTTGAGTTAGTACCTTTGGCTTTAGTGCATAGCCATTTGCGTTGTCCCTCATCCATAATTGCGTCAGTGAAATCTGCCCCATCAATATTCGCAAAATCAAAGGTGCTGCGTAATAGGATTGTTTCGACTAACAACGCATCACTGAGATCGGCTTTAGCAAAATCCGCTTGATCAAGTAATCCACCAGAGAAATTTGCCCCTTTGAGGTTTGCTCTTCGTAAAATTGAGGCACTAAATACGGCTCCGCGTACATCGGCATTTTCAAAGTTGGCTCCTTCCATGTTGGCATTAGCAAAGCCTGAACCAATCAGATCTCGACCTGAAAAGTCTCTATTTTTTAACTGGGCATGGCTAAATGAGAGTGTTTCTGCTTGGACATTGATAGGAGATACCAGTAAACATGAAATCGCGATTATGATCGCGATCGCCAAGCGGACAAATGTCGATGAGTTTAAAAATGACATATATAAAAACAAAGATAATGGCTTTATCTTAGCGCTTACCAAAAGCAGGGAAGGCGATCGCTACACTATAGCGATCGCCTTCCCTGTTTTTGAAAATGTGATAAAAATAAGATACGGAGGACGAGTTTTAAGAGATATGACTACCAAGAGCCTTATTTCCAAATTAGCAAATTAGTTTTCAACGTAGTTGAAAAGCAAACCCATAGCGAGAATGGGAAGGATTACACCAGCAAGAGGGACGAAAATAAAAGAAACGTAATAATGTGCGTAGTATCCAGTCATGGTTATGGTTTTCCTTGAATAAGATATAAAGTTTTTGCGGACTTGATTTGGTTCAAATTCATGTAGCTGAATATTGATGTTAGCAATACCAGAAATGCACTTAAGACCAAAGTAAACCAAGGAATTTTTGCATTGGTTCTAGATAGTTGAGGAAGTATGCAAATGCAGCACCGCCTGCACCACCAACCAAGAAGCTGCTAGCAAATTCGCTCCAACCAGAAGGAGAGCCAAGTTCAGCAGGAGCTTCAAGAGCAGAGCTAGATTGGAGTTTGGTTACATGTTGACCATGCAAGGATAAACCTGCGGTCAAAATTAACACAAAGGCTAAAGTTGCTAACAAACCAGCAAGGCTACCTAATTCGGTATTTCTTAGAGGACCAAGCAATGCAAAAGGTCCATAGATGAAGTAACCATGAGCCATACCAACTTCTAGACCACGACGGCTAGGAGACAAACCTGCACGGTAAGCGGGGAGATTACCGATAAAGGCTTTAACGACCGCAGAATCGCTAATGGGGGTAGATAAATTCCCTAGCTGGGGATCGTTTTTGAAGGGTTTTACAAAATCTGTCATAAGTCTTTATTAAGTTAAAGATTGCAGGGAGAAATTTGTCTTCATTTTAGGGAATAAGCGCGGATGTCACTGCATAAAGAGGGCGTATCTTTAGAAAACTTCACAACCAATAGTAAAAAATTGGCTTTGCCATTTTTTTACTTTACAGATGCTGATGGACATAAATCAGCTAGCTCACAGCGATCGCAAGCAGGCTTACGGGCATTACAAACGGCTCGTCCATGATAAATAATCCGAATCGACCAGTTTTCCCAGTCTCTTTGGGGCAGCAGTGACATCAAATCCCGCTCGACCTTAATAGGCTCTTCAAATTTGGTTAGTCCTAGTCTTTTAGTAAGTCGCTTGACATGGGTATCGACAGTTACACCTGCATTAATTCCATAGGCATGGGCTAATACCACATTGGCAGTTTTACGAGCCACCCCTGCAAGCTTCAACAGTTTTTCCATTGTATTTGGTACTTGCCCATCAAAGTCCCGCACAATCATTTCACAGGCACTTCTAATATTTTTGGCTTTATTGCGGTAAAAGCCTGTGGAATGGACTAACTCCATGAGGTCATCAAGATCGGCATTTGCTAAGGCGATCGCATCGGGATATCGGGCAAATAATTTTGGGGTGACCATATTCACACGCTCATCGGTACATTGTGCGGAGAGAATCACGGCAACCAAAAGTTGTACTGGGGTCTCGTAATCAAGCGAACAGGTTGCGTCGGGATAAAGACGTTTGAGCCGAATCATGATTTCGTTAGCCCGAACTTTTTTAGATGAACGTTTGGTAATAATTCCCATGAGTAGCGCGATACACCGATGATTTGCAGTTTAGCATTGTTTAAAAAAGCTCCTTTAGGAGCTTTTTTAAACAATGCTAAATAATTCGGGCAGCACTCATTTAAAATTGAGTAGTACGGCTTTGTCGCACCAAAACACATTGCTTCCAACTTAAATAGCCTCCCCCCAAGCTCGCAAATGGATAAGAAAAAAGTATTATTGCTATCAGCGAATCCTGCGAATACCGATCGATTGCGGGTTGAGGCAGAATTTCGGGAAATTGAGGAATGTTGCCAGAAATCGAGTTTGCGCGATCGCTTTGCGATCGTCACCAAAGGCGCAGTCCGCATTGATGACTTACAGCCGATCTTGCTACAAGAAGTGCCGCGTGTGGTGCATTTCTCAGGGCATGGTGCGGCAGAAAATGGTTTGGTGTTGGAACATGATGATGGCACTTGGCAACTCGCACCCACTGATGCTCTAGCGGACTTGTTTCGGATTCTCCAAAATGGCATCGATTGCGTGGTGCTGAATGCTTGTTTCTCAGAGGTGCAAGCGGAGGCGATCTCCCGTTATGTGCCGTATGTATTGGGAATGAATCAGGCGATCGGGGATGTGGCGGCGATCGAGTTTGCCAAGGGATTTTATGGGGCTTTATTTGAGGGGAAATCAGTTAAAGATGCTTTTGAGTTAGGCAAAAATCTGATTGCGCTCAAGAATATCCCTGAAACACAAACGCCTGTGCTGTTGGAACGCAGCTATGAAAGACAGATTTTACCGAAGGTAAATGTTGCGATCGAGGAACCTGAAGGTGCGGTGCGGATTGGTTCCGAGTTTTATATTCCGCGATCGCCTCAACAGGAACAATGCTTTAAAGCGATCGCCATGCCCCATGCCCTACTGCGCTTAAAATCCCCTGACCGCATGGGGAAGTCTTCGCTATTGGTACGAGTCTTAGAAGAAGCGCGGCAGTTAGGCAATCGCACCACATGGCTGGATTTGCAAAAGTGCGATCGCCGAGTTTTTGAAAATATGGATCGCTTTTTGCAGTGTTTTTGTGCGGTTATTGGACGCGATTTTGGGGTGAAGGCGAAACCGACCGATGATTGGGATGAGCTGTTTGGTGCAAATGGTAACTGTGAGGAGTTTTTTGAAAGATATTTATTGAATGATGATGACGATCGCCCGTTGGTGATTGCGATCGAAAATCTGGATCGGATATTTCTGCATGAAGCGATCGAGGTGGATTTTTGTGGTTTGCTGCGTGGTTGGCATGAGCAGGGCAAGCACGATCGCACATGGGGCAAGTTGCGGCTAGTGCTTGCCTATTCAATGGAATCTTTTACAACTAAGGATATTAATCAATCACCATTTAATGTAGGTACACCCATTGATTTGGATGAATTCACAACTGCACAAGTTGATGAGCTTGCAGAACTGCATGGTTTATCAACATCGCAAATAGAACCTATCACTGAATTGATTGGTGGACATCCCTATCTAATACGACTCGCTTTCTATAATTTAGCTAGTGGCGCAAATTCCCTTGAGCAAATTCTCCAAAGTGCATCAACAGAAGTAGGGCTATTTGGGAAACATCTCACCACTCGTTTAGCGAAGGTGGAAAGAGATGCTCATCTTACGGAAGTTTTGCGATCGCTGGTGAATTCACCGCAACCACTCCGTTTTGATCTGGCGACTACGGCAAAATTAGATGGAATGGGTTTAATATTACGCACAGAAACAGGTGTGATTATTCGTAATCAGTTATATCGTCGTTATTTTCGCGATCGTTTAAGCAATTAGTTTAGGAGTGTGACCAATGCCGACAACTCTACAAGCAAAAGTAATTGATATTGAATATCCCTCTAGCGATGGTGAACCCTTGGCAGAAACCTACGATCATTTTTATGCGATCGCCATACTTTTGGAAATGCTGCGGCAATATTTAACAGGCAGACAAGCAACAGTTTTGGGCAATCAATTTTTATACTATGCTCAAGGCTTTCCCAGAATGCGTGTGGCTCCCGATGTGATGGTGATTTTTGATGTGGCGGCTGGCGGTCGCGACAATTATAAAATCTGGGAAGAGGGACAAGTACCTACGGTGATATTTGAAATTACCTCCAAAAGTACGCAGATTACTGATATTGGCTTTAAGCGCGATCTCTATGCTCAGATGGGTGTGCAGGAATATTGGCTTTTTGACCCGAAAAATGAATGGCTAGAGCAGCAATTGCAAGGTTATCGACTCAAAGGTGAAGAATATGAGCCGATTAACGATAGACAGAGTTTAGTTTTAGGGTTGCAGCTATCGATTGAGGACAAAAAAATTGCCTTGCATCGTCTGGACAATGGCGAAAAGTTGCCTTTTCCCTCTGAGCTTGCGGAACAAGTAGCTCAAGAGCGTCAAGCGAAACAGGAACTTGAGGTATTATTGCAGCGCTACCGCGATCGCTATGGAGACTTGGAGTAACTAAATTATGTTACGTGGAACTCAGATAATAAATCTCTTGCTGTTAGCGTGGCAGGGCAAGCACGGGGGCATTGCCCCTACCCCAAAATTTAGAGGTTACTTGTAGGGGCTGTGCCCCCGTGCCAGCCCCAGACTTTCGCCATCGCAGGAATCACCTTCCACGTAATATCTATTGAGTGCGTTACGCTGACGCTAACACACCCTACTGGACTGTTTCATCTAAAATAGTGCAATAGATACGGTTATTCTTCTTGCTCAAATACTGGATAAAGATGTTTCAGTTTGACTCTGGCATCGCTTGTCGAAAACCTCCATATTACTTTGGATGCATTCTGATTTCGAGACTTTTGCCAAGCGTCTATCTCCTCTTTGAGTTTGTCCTTGCTAGGAATCCGTCTATCTAAACATTGTTTTGATAAGACACTCAATTCGGTTTCGGCTACATTCAACCAACTACCATTACGCGGCGTATGATAAATTTCTAGTCTTCTTGCTAAACGATGAGCTTCTGGTGCAGGAAATGCTTCATACAGCGAAGCTATATTATGGGTATTCAGATTATCACTGAGTAGCTTTACTTTTCGTGCATTCGGATAGTCCTCATCCAACAATTGACGTATTTCCTCAGCCCAATCTATCCTTGTTCGACTATCTCGGCTACTCACCCGTCTCCATCCTCGATGAGGGTCAACAAACATGAATAGGGCTTGAACACCTTCACGCTCATAGTGGTAGTCTTCTTTTTTATCTTGTCCAGGTTGCATCGCTATTGGTGGATAAACCTCTCCGAGTAGTTGCTTTGATGCTTCATCCATTGCAATCAACGGTTCTTCTTCGCATGGCTCCGTGCTATACAAGTCAAGGACGACTTCCATTTCTGCCACAAATCTTGCTAAATCTCTTTCGGGAATACAAAATCTCTGGGTTTTCCAAGGTCGTAATTCGTTTTTTTTTAGAGTACGCCACACCGTTGATGCGGAAATTTCGGTAATAACTTGTCTTTGCTTGAGTTCTGACGTTAATAGTCTGATTGTCCACTCAGCACGTCCTTCTGGTGGGTCTGCACAACACAGAGCAATTATGTGGGCTTCGCTAGAGCCATCGACCTTGGGCGGTGTGGGGGGCGTTTTCCTTAATTGTCTCTCTAGTGCAGGTTTTTCACCTTTTTGCAGAAATCTTTGGCGAATTCGACCTACGGTGTTTCTATGCACCTGCAATGCTTCTGCTATTTCTTCATCAGTCCATGTTCTCTTGCTGTATTTTCCTTCATCACACATCAGTAAAATTCTGGCGTGCAAGATCTTTTTTGCAGGTGCATAGCCATTTCGACTAATTTGTTCTAAGTTTTCTCTATCCTCTACTGTTAAATAGACTTTATCTCGCCTTCCTCTTCCCATGATTAGGGCTCTCCAAACCAATATCTATTGCACTATTTTAGATGAAACAGTCCACTACTGGACTGTTTCATCTAAAATAGTGTAATAGAAAACTAGGTGAAGTCAGTCTTAACAAGCTTTTTGATAGATCGACTATTGCATCACTTTAGATGAAACAGTCCACTACAGATTGCTACAGATTGCAATCACCCACCCTAAACCACAGTACAAGCAACAAAAGCTATGACTTTTAATTATCAAGTTGGTGGTAGTCTCCCTGCGGATGCGCCTAGCTATGTGGAGCGCCAATGCGATCGCGACTATTACAACCTCCTTAAGGAGCGTAAATATTGCTATGTGTTTAACTGTCGGCAGATGGGGAAATCGAGTTTGCGGGTGCGGGTGACGCATAAGTTGCAAGCGGAGGGGATTGTGTGCGCGACGATTGATCCGCAGAAGATTGGGGTGGAGGTGACTTGTGAGCAGTGGTATGCCAGCGCGATTCGGAGTTTGGTGGGGGATCTGGATTTAAAAAGTAAGTTTGATTTGCGGAGTTGGATTAGGGAACGGGAATTGCTGTCACCTGTGCAGCGCTTTGCGGAATTTATCGAAACAGTGGTGTTGCAGGAGATTGATGCGCCGATTGTGATTTTTGTGGAGGAAATAGATCGCCTATTGAGTCTCAAGTTTGGCATGGATGATTTCTTTGGTTTGGTAAGGTCATTTTTTGAAGATCGTCCGACTAAGCCCGAATATAATCGCCTCACTTTTTCTTTTTTGGGTGTGGCGACACCGACGGATTTGATTCAGAGTCATAATACTTCAGCGTTTAATATTGGCTATGCGGTCGAGATGGCGGGGTTTACGCTGATGGAGGCTTTGCCTTTGATGCAGGGTTTGGCGAGTAAGGTGGTGAATCCGCAGGATTATCTAGCCGAAGCGGTGAAGTGGACGGGGGGACAGCCTTTTCTGATTCAGCGATTGTTGGGAATGATGGAGAAGGAGTTAGCAGGAATTGCACCACCTGAGAATATTGTGGGCTGGGTTGAGACTCTAGTACAGGAGCGGATTGTCACGAATTGGGAATCGCAGGATGCGCCACCACATTTGACGACGATTAGGGATCGCGTGATTAGTGTGGAGGAGAAGTTGCGGGGGCGGATGTTGGGTTGCTATCAGCAGGTGTTGGCGGATGGGGAGTTGGAGGACGATCGCAGTGAGGAGCGATCGAAGTTGCGGTTGACGGGGTTGGTGGTGCGACGGGATGGGCGGTTGATTTCCTATAATCCGATTTATGCGGCGGTGTTTAATAATGCTTGGGTGGAGGGACAGTTAGCAGATTTGCGTCCAGAGTTTTATGCTTCGGCGTTTCGGGCTTGGCGAGAAAGTGATGAGCAGAAGGAAGCCTTTTTGTTGCGGGGTCAGGCGTTGGTGGATGCGGAGGCTTGGGCTAAGGGGAAAAGGTTGAGTGATGAGGATGATCAGTTTTTGCGGGATAGTCGGGAGGTGGAGAAGCGAGAAAGCTATCTCAAACTAGAGGCAGAACAACAGGCGCGGGAGGTTGCGGAACAGGAACGGTTAATTGCGCTTAGGCAACAGGAAATAGCTGAGGAAGAGGCAAGGATTTTAGGTGATGCGAAGCAAAAGGCAGATCGCAGGGTGAAGGTTGGTTCTGCAATTTTGGGGATGACTTTGTTATTGGCAACGGGTGCGGGTTTATGGGCGGCGCGATCAGTGAATGAGTCAAATCTGAAGGTTGCTAATACTCAGAAAGATGCCGAGACTAAAGTGAAGGATGCCGATCAGAAGGTATATGTTGCAAATAAAGAGGCTGAACGAATTGGCGAGAATGCAGAAAAAGCAAAGAGAGATGCAGCGCAGGCAGTGAGAGATGCGCTGGAGAAGAAAAAAGAAGCGGATGAGAATGTTGATGTAGCAAAGAGGAATCTAGAATTAGCTAAGGCTGAGTTAGAGAATGTGGTTCAGACTTCGGAAGCACAGGTGGCGGTGGCAGTGGCTAAGATTGCGGATGCTGAGAGTAAGGTTCAGGAGGCGTTGGCGCAACAGGCTATAGCAAATCAAAATGTGAAGGATGCTAATAATGATATTAAGTTGGCGGATGTGAGATTAAAGACTCTTGAAGCTAGAGCTGATTTTCAGGATGGGCAAACAATTGGGGCTTTGCTCAAGACGATCAGTGCAGGAAATAAACTTAAGGAGTTAGATCCTTTGATAAGGGAAAAAGATAAGGCAAATACACAAATGATGGTGACAGCTAATTTATACCAAATCACAAAAGAGAGGCAACAGATAGAGCATCCAGTATGGAATCTCTACCGACAAGAGAAGCAATTACAGATTTAGTCATTTCGGAGAGACGATTCTTGACCAAAAGCCGCAACTCATCCATATTTTTGGGTAAAGAAAATCTCAACCCTTGCTTCAAATGTAGCCAAACCCGCTCAATTGGGTTTAATTCTGGAGAATGAGCAGGCTGAAATATCAAAATGATATTGTGAGGTAATCGTAAACGCTTAGCCCGATGACAACCAGCCTGATCAACTTGCAAGATAATTATGCTGTCTGCAAATTTCTCTGATACAAGGTCTAGAAATATTTGAAAACAGTCAGTGTTGAGATGACTAAATTCATAGAAAAAGCTTTCTCCCGTCGCAGGTTCGACGATGCCGTATAACCATGTAGCCTGAAACTGCCACTGGACTTTTGCCTTGGGTTTGACCCCACGAGCCGTTATTTTACGACCACTGATGGTTTTCAAACCAATCCTTGTTTCGTCTTGACAAAAGAATCGGACTTTTCCCGTTAATCCCAACACGGTCACGGCATACCATGCCACCATGGCTAGGTTATCCGAGAGTTTTTTTTATATTCCTCGCGTTGCCCTTGGTTTTGACTGGCGCTATAGGGACGGGCTACCTTTGGTTTTGCCTTCATTCGGTAATGCACCAAGTCATGCACATTTTTATAGGTACTTTCGATTCCTAGTTTTTCCTGTAGCCATTGTCGTATCTCTCCGTAGCTATTAAATCCTTTTTCCTGTTGCAGTTGTTTGTCCAGTGCTTTTTGCGCCCAATCTGGGATTTTGGGTATTCTGCCTACTCTTGGTTTATGGCTTAGTATTCCTGCTATTCCTCCCTCTCGATATCCTCTGATCCACTCTTGCACTGTGCTACGGTTTCTCCCGATTAGTTGAGCGGCGGCTTGCACTGTGCCAGCTTGCTTGCTTTTCAGTAAGTACAATACTTGCACTCGTTCTTTATCTGAGCCTGTTTTCTGCCGCCCTAGCATCTCTTTTAGCTCTTCTTCGCTTTCACTTATTTCTAATCTATATACCCCTGCCATTTTGTTATCCTCTTTCTCCTTTTTCTCTTATATCATCTGTTGCCTCTTCTTTGTGTTTTGGTATTATTGCGATTTGTGTATGGAATCCGAGAAATAAACCGCTTTCCCACCGTTGGAGATGTCGATAGTGTAGCTTTTAGTCCTGATGGCAAAATGATTATCGCAACGGATAGTTCTGATACCACTTTCAAATTATGGAGTCTTGATGGCAAAGAAATCCGATCTTTTGATAATAAGGGCAGTGTTCGTAGTGTAGCTTTTAGTCCTAGTGGTAAGACCATTGCAGCAGCGAGTTCCAATAGTATCAAATTGTGGAGTCTAGACGGCAAGGAAATCCGATCCTTTAAGCATGAGGAGGGAGATGTCGCAAGCGTAGCCTTTAGTCCTGATGGTAAGATAATTGCCATAGGAAGTAACAAAGCTATCAAATTATGGGGAATAGACGGCAAAGAAATCCGAACTTTTGAGCGTAGCAAGGCTTTCGACATCGCCTTCAGTCCCGATGGCAAGACGATTGCATCAAGTGATGTGAGCAAAAACGTCAAGTTGTGGAACCTCGACGGAGAAATAATTAAAACCTTTGAGCATAGTGATGAAGTTTATGGCATTGCCTTTAGTCCCGATGGTAAGATGATTGCCACAGGAAGTGGAGACAACACTGTCAAATTGTGGGATCTCGATAAAGAAAAAGTCATCAAAATCTTCAAAGGGCATAGCAGTAGTGTTATAAGCGTTGCTTTTAGTCCTGATGGCAAGACGATTGCATCAGGAAGTTGGGACACTACTGTCAAATTGTGGGATGTCAATCTCAATACTTTCTACGTTGAAGAAGTAATCCAAACCTTTAAAGCGAGTAGAAATAGTATTTTAAGCATTGCTTTTAGCCCTGACGGTAAGACTATTGTGACAGGAGGTGAGAACTGGCGGGATGTTCACAGTACTGTCAAATTGTTGAAACTGAGAGAAAAAGAGAGCCAAACCCTCAAAGGGCATAGCAATACCGTCAATAGAATAGTCTTTAGTCCCGACAGCAAGATGATCGCTACTGGCAGTTGGGACAGAACCGTCAAATTGTGGAATCTGGAAGGGAAAGAACTCCAAACCCTTAAAGGACATAGCAATACCGTCGATAGCATAGTCTTTAGTCACGACGGCAAGATGATCGCCACTGGCAGTTGGGACAGAACCGTCAAATTGTGGAATCTGGAAGGGAAAGAACTCCAAACCCTTAAAGGACATAGCAATACCGTCGATAGCATAGCCTTTAGTCCCGACGGCAAGATGATCGCTACTGGCAGTTCGGACAGAACCGTCAAATTATGGAATTTGGAAGGGAAAGAACTTCAAACCTTCAAAGGGCATAGCGATATTGATAGCATAGCCTTTAGTCCCGATGGCAAGATGATCGCCACTGGTAGTTGGGACAGAACCGTCAAATTATGGAATTTGGAAGGGAAAGAACTTCAAACCTTCAAAGGGCGTAGCGATATTGATAGCATAGCCTTTAGTCCCGACGGCAAGATGATCGCCACTGGTAGTTGGGACAGAACTGTCAAATTATGGAATTTGGAAGGGAAAGAACTTCAAACCTTCAAAGGGCGTAGCGATATTGGTAGCATAGCCTTTAGTCCCGACGGCAAGATGATCGCCACTAGCAATAGGGACAACACCGTCAAATTATGGAATTTTGATGACCTAATGGTGAAGGGATGTAACGGGTTGCGTGATTACTTGACTAACAACCCCAATGCAACCGATGAGGAAAGAGCAGCTTGTCAAGTAATACCAATTCCAAAAATGGCGTTGCCATTTTTGGAATCTTAAAACCCTACTGGGTTTGTTTTTTAATTCACTGAAGTGTTGGCTCACTTCAGTGAATTGGTATTAAGTGGCATTGCTTCAAGGCAAAAGTAAAAAGGAAAAAATTTGGATTAAACTAGAAAAATAAATGGCAGAGTAAAAATATGAAAGCGACAATAACAATTGAGCAAAAGATTATCGAACTTGTCAGAAGTTTACCCCTAGCCAAACAGAAGCAAATTTTAGATTTTGCTGAATTTATTTGCAGTCAAAACAAACAAAAAGACACCTTAAATAACGATAATAAACCCATATCTGCCCTAGAACTAGCAGGCGATCTCATCGGTTCTCTCGATGTCGGCGGCGATCTTTCCCTCAAAAAGCATGAACTCAAAAATCAAAACTCAGCATGAGCCAGCAAATTATCCTCGATGCTAGTGTTTTTGTCGCACTGATCGATCGCCGTGACTCTTATCATAATTGGGCAGTTCGCGAACTAGCCAAAATTTCACCACCATTAATCACCTGCGAAGCCGCCATCACCGAGACTTGCTTTTTACTCCAAAGGATACCTTCTAGCAAAGAGATCATCTTCTCTTTCATTGACAAAGGAGTTGTTCAAATTCCATTTCATCTAGATGAAGAGACTCAAAGCATAGAAAAATTGCTTGATCGCTATCAAAATGTACCAATGTCCCTAGCAGATGCCTGTTTAGTGAGGATGTCAGAAATTTATGATAATAGTGCCATCCTAACCTTAGACAGCGATTTCAAAATTTATCGCAAGAATCGTAACGAACAGATTCCTGTAATTATACCTGACTTGTAAACAAGGAAAAAGGAAAAAACTTGTAGGGGTTTTGCATTTGCGCCACCATTCCCCAACACCCCACATAAATCTCCATTTGCAAATGCAAAACCCTCCTCGCCTTCACCGATCGCTTGTCCCTGCGTTGTCAGGTGTTGGAGCCTAGCATTCCCAAATCAAAGGAACCTGTAAATGCCCAGATCTCCGACTTTTTTTGTGAATTAGCAAACTATCTTTGCTGGCTTAGAAAAAGTCGGAGATCTTAGCCTATGCCTTCACCGATCGCTTGTTCCTGCGTTGTCAGGTGTTGGGCATAGCATTCCCAAATCAAGGGAACCTGAGAATTTAGAAATTATTGCGGGAATGCTATGCCCCTACAGATGTTATTCCTTCCTTAATCATCCCCATAAAACTCCGCACCTCCACATTCGCCAAAAAAACCGCATACAAGGCACTGGTCAGCTAATGTGGGATAGATTCTGAAACGTCCATTTCATGTCAATAAACAAGACGTAAATACGTCGATTACAATTTAGTGAACCATTGCCGAAGACAGACAGGCTTGTCAAGGCAAAAGGTAAAAGGTAAAAGGTAAAAATTTTGTAGGGGTTTTGCATTTGCACCGTAAGATAAAATACTGATGCAAACTCTTCTTGTTGGTTCGCGAATATGGTTAATACTCTTCCCCAACAGACAACTAACGAAATGGACGAATGGACTCCACCCATGCCGCCCACAGACTTGATATTTGATGACGGAGAGCCTTTGGAAACTAATCAACACCGAGTAGCGATGAATGTGCTGATTCGCTCCTATCAGCAATATCGTGGTGAAGCGACAGACTATTATGTGGGTGGCAATATGTTCTTCTACTACAGCACCACCCAAGTCAAAAATCGTGATTTTCGCGGGCCAGATTTTTTTGTAGCATTGGATGTTGATGGACAGCGCGATCGCCTTGGGTGGGTCGTCTGGGAAGAAGATGGACATTACCCCGACACAATCATTGAACTAATGTCTCCTAGTACTGCCAATGTCGATTTAGGGCTGAAAAAGCAGTTATACGATCGCGTGTTTAGGACACAAGATTACTTTGTTTATAATCCCTTTGAGCCTGATTCATTACAGGGCTGGCATCACCGTGATACTTATCAAGCGATCGCTCCAGATAGCCGAGGGTGGCTATGGTGTGAGTCCTTGGGCTTGTGGCTGGGTACTTGGCAGGGAACGATTGACCGAGAGACTTTAACTTGGTTACGTTTTTATGACTCATCTGGAGCTTTGGTGCTATTGCCAGAGGAAGCTGCCCAGCAACGGGCTGAAGCTGAGGCGCAACGCGCTGAAGCTGAGGCGCAACGCGCTGAGGTAGAAAGGCTTAGGGCTGAAAGGTTGTCGGCTAGACTTAGAGAGTTGGGGGAAGATCCTGACTGTCTGTAATACTAATTCATGACAAAATATCCCTGCAAACTGTAAAACCATGCCCCAACTCATTCCCACCGAACTCGAAGACGGCAGCATCATTTATTTTCAAGTCGAAGGAACTACGACGAATTTCACCTCTCACGACCGTGATTTATTTGTCGGTGATAAAGCGCAAAATGCCGCCAAAGAAAAAGCAATTCAAAGTTTTCATGCCATGCAAAGCCTCGTGCGTGGCTACACCGTCAACACACTCAAAGCCTTTCGCAATTTAGGAAGCGCCGAAGTCAGTGAAGTCACCCTAGAGTTTGGCGTAGCATCAGGCGGTGCAAGCTCCAATCTAAAAATTACCGTAAAATGCGTATTTCCCAAGAAGCCAGAATAACTACAAGCACCACAAATCTCCCAGCGATCGCCTACACTAGTAACAAATCTTTACGCCAGCTAAAGCATAAATCGCGATCGAATGCCAGACCATACCCATATCCACGTTAGAGGTGCTAGACAGCACAATCTCAAGAATGTTGACCTGACGATTCCTCGCGATCGCCTGATCGTGTTTACAGGTGTGTCTGGCTCTGGTAAATCATCCCTAGCCTTTGACACGATTTTTGCTGAAGGTCAGCGCCGTTATGTCGAGTCCCTCAGCGCCTATGCGCGTCAGTTTTTAGGACAGGTTGATAAGCCTGATGTGGACTACATCGAGGGCTTGAGTCCCGCAATTTCCATTGACCAAAAATCAACTTCCCATAATCCACGCTCAACAGTTGGGACAGTTACGGAGATTTATGACTATTTACGGCTGCTGTTTGGTCGGGCAGGTTCGCCCCATTGTCCAATCTGCGATCGCAATATTGCACCCCAGACCATTGATCGGATGGTGGACTCGATTATGGAGCTTAGCGATCGCACTAAGTTTCAACTACTAGCGCCTGTAATTCGTGGCAAAAAGGGAACTCATAAGAAATTATTGTCAAGTCTAGCCAGTGAGGGTTTTGCGCGAGTTCGCATTGACGGAGAAGTACGTGAACTGAGTGACAATATCGAACTAGAGAAAAACAAACTCCATGATATTGAAATTGTGGTCGATCGCCTAGTTCGCAAAGATGATATTCAAGAACGGTTAACCGATTCTCTCGCAACTTGTTTAAAACGTGCTGAAGGGATTGCGATGGTGGAGATTTTATCCTCATCCCCAGACCCTAAATCTGAGAAAGTTAGCAATCTACTAACTTTCTCAGAAAACTTTGCCTGTCCTGAGCATGGCGCAGTTATGGAAGAACTATCGCCACGTATGTTCTCGTTTAACTCTCCCTATGGCGCTTGTCCAGCCTGTCATGGATTAGGAAGCATTAAAACCTTTAATCCTGATTTGTTAGTTCCCGATCCATCTTTACCTGTTTATGCAGCGATCGCACCTTGGGCAGATAAAACCCATACCTACTATATTTCGCTTCTATCTAGTGTGGGCGAATATGCTGGTTTTGAGATTACTACACCTTGGGAAAAGCTATCTCAGGCACAGATAGATATTATTCTGCATGGCACTACCGAGAAGATTTTAATTAAGCCAGACTCACTCTATCGTGAGCGCAGTGAGGGATATTACAAACGCTATGAAGGGGCAATCTCCATACTCGAACAGCAATACAAAGAGGCGGGAGAATCGCAAAGGCAAAAACTCGAAAACTATCTGATCGAAGAGTCTTGCTCAACCTGTGACGGAACAAGACTGAAACCCGAATCTCTCGCAGTTCGGATTGGGGGGTACAACATTAATGATTTTGTATCAGTCCCAATTGGAACTTGTCGCGATCGCTTAAAAAATCTCGATCTTGATGCACGAACTCGCCAAATAGGCGATCGAGTATTGCAAGAAATAGAAACAAGACTGCAATTCCTGTTAGATGTAGGTTTAGATTATCTCACCCTCGATCGCTCTACCATGTCTCTATCTGGTGGTGAAGCCCAACGCATCCGTCTTGCGACCCAGATTGGTTCAGGCTTGACAGGCGTTCTTTATGTATTGGATGAGCCGAGTATTGGACTCCATCAACGCGATAACTCACGACTTCTCGCCACATTAACCAAACTGCGCGATCTCGGTAATACTCTAATCGTAGTAGAACATGATGAAGAAACTATTCGTGCTGCTGATTATCTTGTCGATATCGGACCTGGGGCGGGAGTGCATGGCGGTAGAATCGTGGCGCAGGGGAGTGTTAAAGAAATTGAGCAAACCTCTGAATCGCTCACAGGTGCATATCTCTCCAAACAAAAACAGATTTTTACACCTGCGGAACGACGCGAAGGTAATGGAAAACATCTTGAAATCTGTAATGCCTATCTGAATAATCTTAAACATATCAATGTCCAGATTCCTCTTGGGAAATTGGTATGTATTACAGGTGTATCAGGCTCTGGTAAATCCACCTTAATTAATGATTTACTCCACCATTCCCTTGAGCATAATTTTTCGCGCAAAGTGCCAGTTCCCAAAGGCATTGATGAAGTTAAGGGACTGAAGCATCTCGATAAGTTCATTGTCATCGATCAATCACCAATCGGACGCACACCCAGATCTAATCCTGCCACCTATACAGGGCTATTTGATGTCATTCGCGAAACCTTTGCGCTAACAACGGCGGCAAAAACGAGAGGTTATAAAGCAGGGCAATTCTCTTTTAATGTCAAGGGTGGACGTTGTGAAGCTTGTTCTGGACAGGGTGTGAATATTATCTCAATGAATTTCCTTCCCGATGTCTATGTGCAGTGCGATGTTTGCAAAGGCGCAAGATATAACCGTGAAACGCTACAGGTGAAGTACAAAGAGAAGACGATCGCCGATGTGTTAGATATGACTATCGAAGAAGCGATGCATTTCTTTGAGAATATTCCTTCTGCTCATGCCAAATTAGGGATGCTGGTAGATGTGGGTTTAGGCTATGTGCGTCTTGGTCAGTCTGCTCCCACGCTTTCAGGTGGTGAAGCGCAACGGGTCAAGCTAGCCACAGAACTAGCGCGTCGAGCTACAGGCAAAACCCTCTATCTCATTGATGAACCGACTACAGGTTTAAGTTTTTACGATGTACATAAATTATTAGATGTAATGCAGCGCCTAGTCGATAAAGGCAATAGCATCATTACGATTGAGCATAATCTCGATGTGATTCGTTGTGCTGATTGGGTGATTGATTTGGGACCAGAAGGAGGCGATCGCGGTGGTGAGATTATCGCTGAGGGCACACCCGAACAGGTCGCCAAGGTCAAAAAATCCTATACTGGCAAATACCTCAAAGAAGTATTAGCTGAATATCCACGCAGTAGCTCCTAACTATTTACATCCCATGTCTAATGTTCATCCGTTTATCCGACTGACTCGCTATGCCCGTAATTATCGCCAACAAATTTGGACAGCGACAACTTGCTCGATTTTAAATAAATTCTTTGATTTGGCTCCGCCAGTTCTGATTGGGGCAGCGATCGATTTGGTGTTACAAAAAGAGAACTTTTGGGCAAATCCCTTTGGGGTGCAAGGATTAGCAGCCCAGTTGCTAGTACTTTCGGCTATCAGTGGAGTGATCTGGGGCTTGGAGTCGATTTTTGAGTATGCCTATGCGCTCCAGTGGCGTAACCTTGCTCAGACGATCCAGCATGACTTGCGCCTTGATGCCTATCAGCATTTACAAGAGTTAGAGCTAGCTTTTTTTGAGGAGCGGAGTTCAGGTGGATTGATGTCAATTTTGAGTGATGATGTCAATCAGTTGGAACGGTTTCTAGATGGTGGTGCAAATGAAGTAATTCAAGTTTCGGCGACGATTCTGTTGATTGGTGGTGCATTTTTTTTAATTACGCCAAACGTGGCTTGGTTAGCGCTGTCGCCAATGCCATTTATTTTATGGGGTTCGATTTGGTTTCAGAAGTTCCTTGCCCCACGCTATGCGGAAGTTCGTGAAAAAGTGGGACTGCTGAACGGGCAACTATCGAATAATATCGGTGGAATCACGACGATTAAGGCTTTTGTCACAGAAGCCTATGAACGTAAACGGATAGAGAAGGAAAGTAATCAATATCGTCAAAGTAATCGCAAGGCGATCGCCTATAGTGCCGCATTTGTGCCTTTGATCAGAATCCTGATCTTTATGGGATTTATTGCAATTCTCTATTATGGTGGCTTGGAAGTACAGGCAAACAGGCTGTCGGTGGGTAACTACTCCGTGATGATTTATCTAATTCAGCGACTTTTATGGCCGCTCACACGCTTAGGTGAAACCCTCGATCAATACCAAAGGGCAATGGCTTCAACTAACCGCATTCTCGATTTATTAGATACACCGATCGCAATCCATTCAGGCTCACAGGTACTAAATTCTGTCGTTACTGGCGATATCCAATTAAAGAATGTTACTTTTGGCTATGCTGCTAACTACCCAATTATAGAAGATCTATCTTTAGACATTTCCGCCCATAAAACTACCGCGATTGTCGGAGCAACGGGTTCGGGCAAAAGTACTTTGGTAAAGCTGCTCCTACGTTTATACGAAATTCAATCAGGGAATATCTTTCTCGATCGCATTGATATTCGCGACTTAGAATTGCGATCGCTACGTTCTTGCATGGGCTGGGTGAGCCAAGATGTATTTCTATTTCACGGTTCAGTTTTAGAAAATATTGCCTATGGTTCTTTTGAAGCAACTGTGGATCAAATTGTTGAAGCTGCCAAGATTGCTGAAGCCCACGACTTCATTCAAACCTTGCCCAAGGGTTACGATACGATCGTCGGTGAGCGGGGTCAAAAGCTATCAGGTGGTCAGAGACAGCGCATTGCGATCGCCCGTGCCGTGTTACGCAATCCACCGATTTTAATTCTCGATGAAGCAACTTCGGCAGTTGATAATGAAACGGAAGCAGCGATCCAAAAGTCTTTAGAGCGAATCACCAAAAATCGCACCACGATCGCGATCGCTCATCGTCTATCCACCATTCGCAATGCCGATCGCATCTATGTAATGGATCAGGGCAAAGTAGTAGAAATAGGAACTCACGATCAGCTAGTTGCGAACAATGGAATCTACACAGGTTTATGGAATTTGCAAACAGGACAAACCCATATTTAAAGAAAAAGACTGCCCTTTGGGCAGTCTTTTTTATAACACTGGTGAGCTACCTCCTCTAGATTGGAAAGTTTGATATACATAGTTATATTGGTCTTCTATATTCTTTAAAAGACTAGCAATTTTGCTGATATCTTCTTCAGTATGGACTTTCGACTTGATTAACATCTTGCAAATAGATTCTAGAGCTTGGCAAGAACTAAAAAGCTGGGCAGCTCCAAAGGTAGCACTTCCTCCCTTGAGGGCATGATTGTGGGCTTCAATCTTCACAAAGTCCTGAGTTTGAAAAGCGTCCTTCATTGTAGCGATCGCCTGTGCAGAATGGTCTAAGTAGACATTGATTAATTCATCTAAGTTCTGTGTACCTACGGAATCTTCTAGAGTTGAGAGGATTGATAGGTCAATAGGAGGCTGACTATGATCAATAACAAGGTGTTGCTGTTGAGGAATTCTCTGGAGAGCAGCGATTAAACTTGTACTTTTTAAAGGCTTAGTGAGATAGTCATTCATCCCAGCCTTCATTGCCGACTCACGAGATTCTGAGAAAGCATTTGCCGAAAGTCCAATAATCCAAGGCTTATGACTTGGTAACTGACGGATACTTTTGCTTGCAGTCAAACCATTCATAATTGGCATTTGGATATCCATAAAGATCAGATCGTAGGCTTGATCTAAGAAAGCATTGATGGCTTTCTGCCCATTTTCCGTAGAATCTGCTTTATATCCTAAGTTTTCTAGCATCAATAGCAGAATCTTTTGATTGACAGGATTATCTTCGACAACCAAAATTTTAAATGGATAACATTTAGCAAAATTTTCATCTCTCAAAATCTCATCGCTTGCATATAGAGCTTGAGTACTTGTATTAGTTGTCTCTTGGGAGAAAGTTGGGACTTTTTCACTAAAAATATTGCAAAAAGCTTGATAAAGTTTTGAGGCAGATATCGGCTTAGTGATGTAATCTCCAAAGCAAGCTAAGTCTGCATTATCATTCTCATTAAGAATGATGTTTACAGGGGTTAATAGAATTAAATTTAACTCAGGAAAAACTTCTTGAATGTGTTTAGCAAGTTCTAAACCATCCATTTGAGAACCATCAGACTCTATAATTTGTCGATCAATTAAAATTACATCAAAGTTCGATGTTGTCAATGATTGCAGCGCATCAGTAGCTGAATAGACAGTCTCTAAGTTCATCTCCCACGGTTGCGTGTATAAAGCGATCGCTTGCTGAAGTGTAGCATTAGTATTAACGCTTAAAATCCTCTTACCTATTAGTTCTAGTGAGATCTTTGTGGCATCTGCTTCCTCAATAATGGCACGAACCTGAATATAAAAGCTGAAAGTAGAGCCTTCACCAACAACGCTGCTAACGTCAATTGCTCCTCCCATCAATTCACAAAGTTGTTTGCAAATGGCTAGACCCAATCCAGTGCCACCATATTGTCGCGCAATCGAATTATCAGCTTGGCTAAAGGCTTTAAAAAGTTTGGAGATCGCTTCAGGGGCAATACCAATTCCTGTATCGCGTACATCAAAATGCAACTTGTAAATGTTGGTCTGCGGATCGATTAATCGCGAATTTACTGTAATAATAATTTCCCCAGATTCGGTAAATTTAATGGCATTACTTACTAAATTGACGAGGATTTGACGTAAGCGCGTATAGTCTCCAATCAACTGTTGCGGCACATCTAGACTTACAAATGGCACTAGTTCTAGAAATTTCTCAGCCGTGCGTGATGACATCAGTTCTAGCACTTCATCAATACATTGTTGAAGTTTAAAAGGACGCTCTTCGAGTTCAAAATGTCCTGACTCAATTCGTGAAAAGTCAAGGATATTGTTAATTACCGATAGTAGTACTTCCCCACCTTGACGAATCGTAGCGACATATTGCTGCTGTTGCCGCGTTAGGGGCGTACTTTCTAAAATCTCGGTCATTCCAATCACAGCATTCATCGGAGTTCGCAGTTCATGACTCATGACAGCGAGAAATTCGCTTTTAGCTTTGTTTGACAGCTCAGCTAATTGCGCTGCCGCTAGTTTGGCTTCAGTTTGCTTGCGCTCAGTTACATCTTCTACACCAGCAACAAATTGAATTGGCTTACCATTTTCATCGCTCACCAGTCCAAATCGACTAATCACATCGATCGCATGACCATTTTTATGGATATACTGTTTCTCCAGTTCACCACTAGTTGCTTCATTCTCAAGTAAACGATTAAGAGCTGCTAACGTTTTTTCGATAGAATTGGGATGAGTGAGTTCAATGGCTGTCATGTTCAGCAATTCTACTTCGGTATATCCAAATATTTGACAGAAGCCCTGATTTACCATCAAAAACTTACCTTCTAAATCAAAGGTAGCAATCCCTATTGGTACATTGGCAAGTGTTAACTTAAGTAAGGCTTCACTCTGAAGTAGTTTTGCTTCTACGAGTTTGCGATCGCTAATGTCTTGAGCGGTTCCATAAAGATTAACAATGCTTCCATGATCGTCATATTCTGCATGACCAAATACTTCTATGTAAATATAGGAGTCATCAGATTGTTGTACACGTAAATCTAAATGATAGGACTCACCATTCTTAATCGCATTCTCAACTGCTTGAATATGTTTTGGACGATCTTCCTCTACATAATATTGCAAGACCTCCTCATAACTGGGGACACCTAAATTTGGGTCACGTCCAAAAATATGAAATAATTCGTCTGACCAAATGGTTTTTCTATCTATAACATTCCATTCCCAATTGCCAAGCT
This sequence comes from Pseudanabaena minima str. Chao 2107, assembly GCF_051131155.1. Lineage (NCBI taxonomy): Bacteria > Bacillati > Cyanobacteriota > Cyanophyceae > Pseudanabaenales > Pseudanabaenaceae > Pseudanabaena > Pseudanabaena minima. The sequence continues at coordinate 4,738,136 of NZ_CP159508.1, read as the reverse complement.
TAGCGATTTGCTGAGCTTTTGCCAGCATTGATTGGCTTTTACGTAAAGTTTTTTCGATCTCTTTAAGTTCACTAATATCTCTACCTTCAGGAATTAATAAAATCACCTGTCCCGCTTCATCTTTGAGAGGACGGATCGAGAAATCGATGGTTGTAATTGTCTGACCAGCGCCAAATATATCCATTTCATAACGGACAAATTCACCTTGAGCAGCTTGTTGGACTGCTTGCTTCATCCGATTTTGCGTAGCCTTTGAAATTGCCAGCCAATAAGTTTCCCAGATCGGTTTACCAATTACATCGGCGTGCGTAATTCCCCCAAAGTCTAAAGCTGTTTGGTTTACTTCCAAGAATATACCATCAAGAGAAAGTAAGCCTACAAATTGAAAAGTGTTGTTAAAAATTCCTTGAAATCTTAATTCGCTTTCTTTGCGATCGCTTATGTCAAAAGCAGAACCACGTAAAACCTGAGTTTTACCATCCGTTGCCAAGCCGAGGTGAGCAGTATCACGCAACCATATAATTTTGCCATCACTAGCAATCAGCCGATATTCGCAACAAAAAGGCTCTCCTGTTTCGATAGTGTGGCGAACCGCTTGATGCACGCGATCGCGATCATCAGGATGTACATACTCAGCCCAAGTATTAAAAAAACCTGCATTCCATTTGGAAGGATGTACACCTAAAAGTGTCTGCAATTGCGGACTGATATAGGCAAATTCTGGAGTGTTCGCGATCGGTGAAACATAACATACATTTGGAATCTGCTCCACCAGATAACGATAATGCTCCATCCACCGATACAAAGTTGCATAGGATTGCTCCGCCTCTTTTACCCGCTCTAGCAAACGGGTACTACGATTTTCTCGTTGTAAAATAATCTCAATCTGCATGGCTATCTGTTGTAGCATCAGCACATCATCTTGATCCCATGAACTTTGAAAAGACTCCCCACCTAAAGATGTACATTGTTGAACTGTCAAAAATCCCCATAATGAATTCTCTGGCTCTTGATCTGACAATATGATCGGCACGAGTAAGTAAGCCTTACCTGCAAATATTTCTGCTAAGTTAATCTCACATCTAGTCATCCCCGCAGTATAAAGATCAAGAATTTGTCCCGTAGTATCTTGCCCCCACGCATATTCTTCCCTCAGAATATTCTCAATCTGAAATTGTGAACAGGGCTGGCATTGTGGTGCGATCGCCTCTGCAATAATCTTGCCACTGATCCCTATTCCACTACGATGATCGGCAAATTTATTTAGTTTATAAATAGAGACATGAACAGCCTGAACTAAATTTAGTAGCTTTGTAGTAATTGCTTGAAAAGTTTTTTCGATGTTATCGAACTGACTATCGTATTGACGTATACTTTGCAAAATTTCTGAGCAAATCAACATCCTTGATCTGAATTTTTCCATTTCAACACTTGAATGGTTATCTAAACCGCTAATTTTTGTATCCTTTGGTGATAAACATCTGTCAGGATCTAATTTAGATGAAAATTCACTCATAACTCCATTGTGTTTATGGTTTACATAGCTTAAGTGATCGCAAATTTTGGTAGAGTAGTTAAAATAAGTATCTCAGGATCTAGAACCTCATGGGAATACTATGATGTTTATTTGATGTTAAGTATAGCAAAGTCTCTTAACCCTGATTTTTTACAATTGTTTATAGCTCTTAAAATCTAATAAAAACTCTATGATGATAAAAAATTTAACTTATCATAGTAACAATTTTGCTGTTGCAAAAATGTGCAGCCGTTGCCTCTAGTTTCAAGTCTTAAGCGCAAAATGGCTACGCCATTTTGTGTTTTTGAAATCCTTGCTGATTTTGGTTTTTAATTCAAAACAGTGTTACAACTCCTTCGAGAATTGGTATTAGGACACGAACCTAGAAGAGAGTAGCAGCGCGAAGTGCCGCTACTCTCTTCTAGTGAATACAGCTATAGAATTTGGTGTGAGCATTTATTGATTTGTTACACTTGCAGAAGAAATAATCAACCAAACAGCCAAACATCATGATCAGTAACCTGATTCAGACAAAAGAGCTAGCAAATTTGCAATATGCGACCGTTAGCGATCGCTTTGACGAAACATGGGAAGCTCCACTATCAATTCTGTTGGGACTGGGACGAGCCGCAGGTGCAGATTTTGTGGAGTTTTTTTTAGAGCGCAATAATTACATTAGTTGTCTTGCAGAAGATGACACAATTACGAGTATTTCACCACGCCTATCTACAGGAGCAGGGATTCGTGCATTTAAAGGCAAAGCCGATTGTTATGTCAGCACCAACGATTTGACCTTTCTAGGACTAAAATCTGCTCTTGAACGTGCCCTGTCAATCCTAGGATTACAACTTCCTTCTCAAAACTCGATCATTCCCTCAATTCATTTGGAACTATTTCGTGACTATGCCACCAAAAGGAATAAGGAATCATGGATCGCGCAATGTAGTCCTATGCGAGAAATGGGCGATATCTTGCTGGGAGCTAATGCACTGCTAGCCAAAAAAGGGAAACATATCCAATCAAGGCGATCGGGCTATTTCCGTGATTGGCAAGAGATTCTAGTTGCCGCTAGTGATGGTACATTTGCTAGAGATATTCGCCTTACCCAGTCGATAGGTTCTAACTTGCTTTGTGCGGATGGTGCAAATCGTTCATCTATTGGTAAGCGAGTTGGTGGTACGAGCGATCCCAGCTACCTTCGCAATTGGAACTATGAACCCGTCGTCGATGAAATCGTCGAAGCCGCAGGACAAATGCTCTATGCTAATTATGTGGAATCTGGTTCCTATCCAATTATCATGGCAAATCAGTTTGGTGGTGTAATCTTCCATGAAGCTTGTGGACATTTACTGGAAACTACGGGCATTGAAGCAAAAACAACGCCTTTTGCAGAAATGAAAGGTCAAAAAATCGCCCACGAAAATCTCACAGCATGGGATGAAGGTCGTTCTGAAGAAGCGTTCGGAACCATCGATATGGATGATGAGGGAATGCCCACACAGCGCACCCTATTAATTGAGAATGGAATTTTGAAAAACTTTATTAGCGATCGCGCTGGAGAGTTACGCACTGGACATCCACGCACAGGTAGCGGTCGTCGCCAAAGTTACGCCTATGCAGCGGCAAGTCGGATGCGCAACACCTATATTGATGCAGGTGATTTTTCCTTAGACGATCTCTTTGCCTCTGTGGATAAAGGTATTTACTGCAAAAAGATGGGTGGCGGTAGCGTTTTGCCCACAGGACAATTTAACTTTGCTGTAGATGAGGCTTACCTGATCGAAAATGGCAAAATTACCAAACCACTCAAAGGGGCTACTTTGATCGGTGATGCGAAAGAAATCATGCAAGAAATCTCGATGAGTTCTCGTGATCTAGAGCTTGCCGCAGGTTTCTGTGGTTCTATCAGTGGCAGTGTCTATGTCACGGTTGGACAACCTCATATCAAAGTTGATGCGATTACTGTTGGGGGGCGCTAATATAGCAAAAAGGCGACGTAGAGCGTTGCCTTTTTGCCTTTAGGCTAGCGATCGCTATAAAATATCCTTAAAGCAGGGCTTTTAGTAAAAATCTGAGTTTTACTTCGGCGCAAAGCACTGTAAGCTTTCTACTAAAGTGATCAAAAGGTGATCAAGTCGTGCAAGCAAATGCGATCGATGTTTCTCAATCAACGATACTTGTAGTTGACGATGATCCAGATCTTCGCCATGAGCTAGCATCGGCTCTGAAAAAGCATGGCTATATCGTCAAAACGGTTGGAGATAGCAGTGGTGCTTTGCGATATGTACAGTCCCATCCTACCGACTTGATCCTGTTGAATATTTTCTTGCCGCAAATAAGTGGCTATGAAGTATGCCGCATTCTCAAAGCTGACACGATCACCGAAAATATTCCAATCATTTTTACAAGCAGTCATGACGATATCGAAGCAAAGCTTGAAGCTTTTAAAAGTGGTGGTACCGACTTTATCGTTATCAAACTGCCTCAGCTTGACGAACTGTTTGCGCGTGTGCATTTACATTTAGGATTACGACATCAGCAAATACGCCTTGTTCAAAAGAATCATGAACTATCGCAGGCGGTCTTTGACAGGATTGGGATGCTTGAGGATCTCCAACGGACAAACCTACTGCTCCATGCCCAAAAGGAAGCGGCGATCGATGGAATTTTTGCTGTCGATGAACAAGGACGCATTGTTAGTTTTAACCGTCGATTTTGCGAAATGTGGGACATTCCCCATGACTTATTTACTGGCGATGGGCTTGAACAGGAGTTTCATAATGGCTCACCCTTAGGGACGTTTTTTATCAAATCCGATCTTCCTGCGGTATTGATCAATTTGTTAGAGACTACTTACGATGATCCTGATGTGGTTAGGCATGGCGAAATTGTTTATGGCGATCGCGTATTTGATTACTACACTAGCCCTGTCAGTTCTGAGCAGAATAAATTCTTTGGCTTGATTTGGTGCTTTCGCGATATCACCGCCAAAAAACAAGCAGATCTACGCCAGATGCAACTAATGGAAGATCTGCGTAACGCAAAAGATGAAGCCGAAGAAGCAGTTCGGACTAAGGCTGCTTTTCTTGCCATGATGAGTCATGAAATTCGGACACCGATCAATGGAGTGATCGGCATGACCCAACTCTTAGCAGGGACTGATCTTAACGCCGAACAGGATAAATTTGTACGCACGATCCAAGTCAGTGGTGAAATGCTGCTTTCAGTAATCAATGATATTTTGGATTTCTCTAAAATTGAATCTGGCAAATTGGAATTAGAAAGCGTAGCCCTAGATGTAAGAGCTTTGGTGCGTGATATCTACGATGTACAGTTATCTAAAGCCAAGGAAAAGAGTCTTAAGTTTGAAGTTAGTATGCATTCCTATGTACCTCCATTTATCATGGGGGATGTAACCCGACTGCGACAAATTTTATTGAATCTGGTTTCTAATGCCCTCAAATTTACCGATACAGGTTCAGTGCGAATTGGAGTGCGTTTAGCCTCTGCTCAAGTTCCTACAGCCGATCAGCCTTTTCAATTGCTGTTTTCGGTAACTGATACAGGCATTGGCATTACCACAGAACAAATGCAGCGACTATTTCAACCTTTTTCGCAAGCAACAGCGGCGACCTCCCGTAAATATGGCGGGACTGGGCTGGGACTAGTTATCTGCAAAAATTTAGTGGAGAACATGGGAGGTGAAATCCAAGTCGAAAGCAAGACTAATCAAGGTTCAACTTTTTCATTTACCATCACTACCAAAATCGCCAAGGAGCAGCCAAACTACACTCTGCAAGATGCGATGAATAAAAGCATTAGCAATGTTATTCGTTTGGGCGATCGCGTACCATTAAAAATTTTGATTGCAGAAGACAACTTAATTAACCAAGAACTAGCGATGGCGATGTTGATTAAGATGGGCTATCAGCCTGATGTCGTCGATAATGGCTTGGCTGTCCTAGAAGCCTTGCAGGTAAAACATTATGACTTGTTACTACTAGATGTCCAAATGCCTGAAATGGATGGTTTAGAAACTGCAACCTATCTGGTCAATCATTGGCATGACCTCCAAACAGGTTATGAGCGTCCTACAATTATTGCGATGACTGCTAGTGCAATGCAAGGCGATCGCGAAATGTGTTTGCGAGCTGGGATGGATGATTATATCAGCAAGCCGATCATGATGGATTCGCTGCAACGGACGATCGAGAAATGGGCTGTGGGTGGACAAATTAATGAGGCGACTGCCGTAATCAATAGAGTTGCAGAGGCAACGAGTTCTTCAGTAATTGATCCAGCCGCAATTAAAAATCTTCAACAAATTAATCCTAAGTTGATTGGGCGCATGATCAATTTATTCACCATTGAAGAAGCACCCGTCTTACTCAAAAACCTAAGACAGGCGATCGCAAATAACGATCTGCAAGAGGTGAGCTATAACGCACACACCCTAAAAGGAAGTAGCAATATTTTGGGGGCTAAGGCTTTAGGCAAACTCTGTCTTGAAGTTGAGCTAAAGGGCAAACGTGAAGATTCCGAAGGCTTGCCCGAACTATTCGCACAGATTGAGCAGCAATATCAAATTGCTTGTCAAGAACTTGCAAAACTATGAACCTTGTGTGGCGAGTCTTTACCGCACCGCACAAGGTTCGTAGTTTTACTGCGAAGTCTTTAGAATTTGCAAAATTGATAGCCCAAAGAGATGCTATTTCTTCTTTTTTAGAATGAAGGTTAGAATGGCTAAGCCATTCTAACCTTCGTATTTTTTATGCTTTCTATCCGTAATCTTTGCTATCACCCGCCCGCGACACCTGAAGCAATTCTCCAAAATATATCTTTTGAGTTGCAGGATCGGCAATTGGGCTTGATGGTGGGACCAAGTGGTTCTGGCAAAAGTACCTTACTGGAAATTTTGGCAGGATTTGTCGATTGGACTAGTGGCAACATTTATTGGCACTCTCAAGAATTACTGCCTGACCACTTGCAGCAAATATGTGGATTAGTATTTCAGTTTCCTGAACGCCATTTTTGCGGAAGCACAATTTTAGAAGAATTAAGACTAGGACATATCGATCTAGATAGCGATCGCATCCAAGGAGCATTAAATTCTGTGGGTTTAAGCCATCTCAGTCCCAGCGCATCACCACAGTCATTGAGTGGTGGTCAGCAGAGACGATTAGCACTTGCGGTACAGTTAATTCGTCAACCCAGCCTGTTATTGCTTGATGAGCCTACCGCAGGCTTAGATTGGTCAATGCGTAAGCAGATTTTGGGTATATTGCAAGAACTTAAAAAAAATTGGACAATCCTCGTTGTCACCCATGATCCTGAAGAGCTTGACTCAATGGCAGATCAAACTTGGACTATTTCCCATGGCAAGATATAACGAAGAACAGATTGTGGCATGAATGGTTGCAACCTGCTCTAGTAAAAATTCTCAAAAGTATGATCACACTTTTGAGAATTAAAAACCAAACCCAGTAAGGGTTTTACAACATAAAGTGGCTTAGCCATTTTGTGTTTCAGCATAAACTACGCTAAGAAGCCTGTGGAATTCTTAAATGACTGATAGTAGTGACAGTTTAATTGTCAAGCCCAAAAAATCTGGACTAGCGCCACTAATTCTCACATTGGTAGAACTGTTGCGTCAGCTAATGGAAGCTCAAGTAATTCGACGGATGGATGCTGAAAAGTTAACTGAATCCGAAATCGAGAAAGCCGCCGATAGTTTGCAAGCTTTAGAGCAGCAGATTTTTAATCTTTGCGAAGTTCTCGATATCGATCCTGAAGACCTGAATCTTGATTTGGGAGAATTTGGCAAGCTGCTACCTAGACGAGGCGCATATTATCCTGACAAATCATCCAGTGAATCATCAATTTTGGAATTGCTCGATCGCTTAATCAGTACAGGAATCGTTTTAGAAGGTGATGTGCAAATAGGCTTAGCTGATATTAATTTAATCGATCTCAAGTTGAAATTATTACTGACTTCAGGCGATAAATCTGCACCTCATTAACATCATTGCATTGATTAATCATAGGGGCAATTCATGAATTGCCCCTATGATTAATCAATGCTCCCGCTAGTTTAACTACTTCTTGAACTCGAATTAATGGAATATTATGCGATCGCGCCAACTTCGCACAGTCCTCATATTCTGGCTGAATCGTACAGAATCCGTCACGCCATGCAATTTTGACTCGGGCTCTGCCATATTCCGTTTCAACTTCATGAATTTCTCGATAGAGAATTTTGCGCTCCTGTAGTCGATACCTAATGCCGAGAGTACTAGTTTCCCGAAACAGAATTCGCTCACAAATGGTTTGGCGATCGCAGGGACAAATAACCGTAATTAAGATGCCATTACGCGATTTTTTCATCCCAATTGCTTGGGTATAAACATCTAATGCACCATTTTTCAATAACTGCTCCATCGTATAGGCGATCGCCTGTGCAGTCATATCATCAACCTGTGTTTCTAAAACAGCGATCGTTTCGACAGTTTGAGCCCCTTGAAGTAAAGGGAAATCGGGCGTTGCCCGATGTCCCTTTACTTCAAGATTTTTTTTTTGCTCTTACCAATCCATAGCCGCAAAGCATTAGGAATTTCTAAATCCTGCGTACCAGCACCTAGACCCACTTTTTTGATTTTCATTAAGGGAACTTCGCCAAACTTTTCACAAAGAGTTACAGCGATCGCCGCCCCTGTAGGTGTAACTAATTCCTTACGAATACCATTATCAAACGTAGTCACCCCATGCATTTCCCATAATTTTAATGTAGCAGGTGCTGGCACTGGCATTTTGCCATGATCGCAATTTACATAGCCACCACCCGCAGGCAAAGCTGAGCAATAGATTTTGTCAACTTCTAACCAAGCAAATCCTGCACAGGTGCAGACAATATCGACGATCGCATCGATTGCCCCCACTTCATGAAAATGTACCACTTCTGGTGCTATTCCATGTACTGCACCTTCCGCGATCGCTAGTTCTTTAAATGTTGCTAAACTCCAGACTTCAACCTGTTTAGGTAATTTAGCATCACGAATAATCTTCTCTATATCAGGTAAATATCGACGAACTATATGAGAATGTGTTTGATGGGAATGTTCATGACTATGGGAATCATGACTATGTGCTTCATGGCTATGTGCTTCATGGCTATGGGAATGAGCATGGTCGGCATGAAAATGAGCTTGTTCAGGTTCGACGGTGGGTGGCTCAGCACCACTATAGTTTAATAATTCAACATGCATTTTGGTAGCTGCGATCCCACCTCGATGAACGGATTCTGTCCATAACTTAACTTCGCGATCAAGTCCTAATTGATGAACAATATTTTGAAAATATTCTAAAGGTACACCTGCACTCACCAACGCACCTAAGCACATGTCACCAGCAATTCCTGTCGGACAATCCAAATATGCAACGATTCCCATGCTAAGCCTTACGGAATTTATAACAATAACCTGCAACTGAATCCTAGCATTTCAAACCCCAAACTTTTGAGGCGGCGCAAAGCGCCGCCTCAAAACTACTCTGAAGAACGAGGAGCTTAAGCCCCTTGCCTTTCTTACAAAACATTTAGGCTTGCTATAGCAACACAAGAGATAGATATCTGGGACAGATCAAAACCAAAAAGATGAGTGGCGGCGTGAAGCGCCGCCACTCATCTTTTTGGTTTTATGTCCTAAGCAAAACTTACATTGCTATATATTATTTCGGAGAAATCCCAATTACTCCCTGAAGATTTGCGCCTGTCCAAATAGTACTTTCAATAACTACATCAGTTAAATTAGCATTAGCCAGATTTGCCTTTTCTAAGTTAGTTCCAATTAAGATCGCACCACTCAAATCAGCACCCCCTAAATAAGCATTTTGTAAGTCTGCGATCGCAAAATTTGCTTTTTTAAGAATTGCCATACTCAGATCTACTTCCTGCATTTCCGCATGACGAAATTTCGTTTCGATACAAGTTGTCTGTGACAAAATAGCTCTGTACATATAGGTTTGACTGAAATCAGCATCGCTGAGATTAGCTTTCGTAAAGTTAGCCATACTTAGAGAAGCATCATTCAAAAATGTGTTATTTAGCTCGGCTCTGACCAGTTGCGCTCCACTTAAAATCGCACCACCTAAATTCGCATTGTTTAAAATTGCATTGTTTAAAATTGCCTCACTAAAATTTGCCATTAGACATCCCGCCATACTAATATCAGCGAAATCAAGGGATGCTCCGCATAAATTGGCACGAGTTAACAATGTGCCTCTTAATTTGGCTCGATTTAGTTTAGCCTTACTTAAGTTCACATTGCTTAAGTTTGCGCCACTAAAGTCAGTGTTTTGAAGATTTGCACCACTAAGATTTGCGCCACTGAGATTTGCCTTTTTAAAACTCTCATCACTCAGATTCACACCACGTAAATCTGCACCACTAAGATTCGCGATGCCAAGATTTATACCTCTCAGTTCTAGCGATCGCAGATCTGTGTTAGAGAGATTGACATCTTGGATATTTGCTTGGCTAAAGTTAACTTGCTTGAGAGTTGCACCACTCAAATTAGCTCCCTTCAGATTGGCATTTACAAAGGCTGCCTCAGTTAAATTTGCTCCCGATAGATTAGCTTGGGTCAAATCTGTTTTACTCAAGTTAGCTTTACTCAAGTTTACTTTAGACAGATTTGCACCACCTAACTTCAAACCTGATAAGTCAGCTTTTTGCAAATCAATCTCTTCAGACTGAGTTTTTTCGCGCCAAGCATTCCAACGCTCAGCACCATCTTTAATATGTCGAACAATCTTTAGATCAGCCAAGATGATTTAGTTACTCAAATTGATGTTTAGAGATGATTCTAATTTAAGCTTTTTCATCGAATAAATCTATACAAGCTAAATGGCTGAGTCGATCGCAGTTTTAGCATTGCGTTGCCAGCGATCGCGTTTAATTCTTCTCAAAGCCGAGCCTGTAAAATGCTGATCCCATTCCTGATCAGTCATGTTTACCAACGCTTCTAGCGGAGGATCAATATTGTGTGGGAAAGGCTGAAAATCAGTCTCTAAAGTTTCTTGAGCAAAGCGCTGATTCCAAGGGCAAACGTCTTGGCAAATATCACAACCTGCCACCCAGTTTTGTAAATTACTGGCGATCGCATCAGGGATTTGTGCAGACTTATTTTCAATGGTATGAAAAGCAATACAGCGATTGGCATCAACCACGAAGGGTTGCGCGATCGCCCCCGTTGGGCAATCATCAATGCAGCGCGTGCAAGTCCCACAATGATCTGTGTGTGGGCGATCGGGTTCTAATTCTAAATTAGTTAACACTTCTCCCAAAAACAACCAAGAACCATAGTCCCGCGTAATTACATTGCTATGCTTGCCAATCCAACCGATCCCCGCCCTCTGAGCAAAAGCTTTTTCTGCAATTGGTCCAGTATCCACATAATAACGAGTTTGAATATTCTCCCCTTGAGTATTTAACCAATTTGCCAAAGCTTTCAGCTTTTTGGTCAAAACTTTGTGATAGTCACGCCCCCAACCGTAGCGAGAAATTTTACCAACTTGGCGATCGCTGGAATGCTGATGAGGTGTGTAGTAATTTAAAGCCACGCAAATTACTGACTTTACTCCTTCCATTACCTGTGAGATATCTTGCCGCTTAGGATTGGTCATCCAGTCCATATCCGCTTGATATCCTAATGCTAACCATGACTGCAAACGTTCTGCCTCGATGCCAGATTCAGCTTTAGCTATGCCAACCTTACTAAAACCGAGAGAGATCGCTTGTTGTTGGATCGCCAATTTAAGTTCTGCTTGCGATAATTTTTTCATAATGCCAATAATATAGGCAGTGCAAAGCACTATCTATATTGTTAACCACCACCTAACCAACCAAAAAAACCACCTTTTTTGTCATTCTTGGCTTTAGGATCTGTTTTTGTCTGGTTATTATTACCACCAGCATTATTACTACTGGCATTAGTACCACTTACTTGGTCAATATATTGCCTAGCTATTGGTTCATCAGGATTTAGTTTCAATGCTTGCTGAAAGCTCACTTTAGCCATGCCTGATAACTTTTGGTTCATATAGACAAATCCCAACAAAGCATGACATTTGCTATTGTTACAATCAAGCTGAATAGCACTACGCAGTTCCTTTAAAGCTGAAGCCCATAACTTTTGATTGATAAAGTTTTCCGCTTGACGAATATATTGATTAAGTGAGCCATCAGCAGCATTATTTTGATTGCTAGCTTGGTTGTTATTAGCAGTTTGATTAGTATTTTTTGCTGCATTAGCCGCAGTATTCGATGTGTTGCTATTGTTACGCAATGGCGTTTGAGACTCGCTCCGCATTTGATAGCTACTACCTGCACTATTTGGATAGGCAGAACTTGCTCTATTAGTTCCTGTGTTGTTAACGCCCGCGTTGCTAGTGGAACTTGCGGAACTTGCTCTATTAACGGAGGTATTGATACCAGTGTTTTGAATACGGGTGTCATCAGTACTAGCAGGCTTTGCTGGCGACGTATAAACAGGACTAGAAACAGGACTAGAACTTACAGTTGGTGTACTTGGTGCATGTTTGTACCCCTCTTGTAGCAGGATATGTACTAAATTTAGTTCACTTAGTAAGCCAATGTGATCTAAGGCTTTGCCTAGATCTTGATACTGAACTTTGGCTATTTCATGGATTGTTTGTTCATAATTAACCTCTTTCGAGGAAACTAAGTATTTTTGGGCAATGTCAGACTGTGGTAAAAATTTTTGATTACGCTTCATTAAGCGTTTGCCCAGCAACTTGAGAATTGCCGAATATTCTGTCCGCTCTCGTTCTTGAGACAGTACATTGTAGGCAGGATTAACTAATTTAGATAGATATTGCGTAGCTACTTGCTTTTCAGAATGAGATCGCCCATGAATATCAGGATGTAGACATTTGGCAATTAGAAGGTATCGTCTACGCACAAGGGATGACTCTGCTGTTAATGGTAAGCCCAACACAGCATAGTAATCATTAAAGTCATATTGACCGATGCCGCGATCTATACGAAATGTTCTTGGGGTTTCCACTATCTATCCTCTGCGTTGCTCTACCCAAACAAGATCTTTCAGATTTTAAAAGATTCTAAACTAGATAAGTAATAATAGCTTACCCATTAGTAATACAGGTGCTATCGAAATAATCACATATTTTCTATAGATTAAAGTCCACAAGGTTGATTTGCTTCTAACCTTTTGGATAAAGCAAACTATAAGCTGGCTAAAACTTGTTTTGCAGTTTGAATTTGCTCATTGCTAAAACCTGCTTCGTTAAGAAAGTTTAAAAATTCAAGACTCCGATATCGAGAATCAACACTGATCGCCTCTCGAAAAGTTTTTTTTGCCCTAGTTTGATCACCAGATGTCCATTGGGCGATCGCACTAGCTACAAAGGGATGGGGATTATTTGGTTCTAGTTCAATTGCTTTTTGAGCATAAGCGATCGCCAGATCATATTGTTGTAAACGTTGATAAGCCAAGCTGAGATTGTAGTGGGCAATTTCATTGTCAGTTTTAAGCATTGCTGCCCAGCTATGTAGGATTACAGATTGCGGTAAATCACCACGCACCAGATAAACAATGCCGATCGCATTAAATGCTTGCAGTGATGTTGGTGATAAATAAATTGCTTCCCAAAGCGAAGTAGCAGCATCATCATGTTTTTTAGCGAGGTGCTGTGTCCAGCCTAAGATAATACGCCCATCCAGATTTTGAGGATCGAGGGTGACTGATTTTTGCAAAGCGGCGATCGCTTCATCAAAACGTTCTTGCTGACGATAGGCAAGCCCCATTTGCCGATATTCATCAGCAGCACGTTTATTGGCTGGGGTAGTTTTGATAGTCTGCGATAAATTAGCTTTAGTATTAACCGCGATCGCAGGTAATACTGACATGATACTTGTGAGTACTACACACAAATTCAAACAGACCAAGAGTTTTGGCGATCGTTTCAAGACAAATTTCCTGTTGGTTATACAAAAAAGTGGCAATTCTAATTATGACTGATGTTACGTGGAACCCTCACCCCCCAGCCCCCTCTCCCATTAAGGGAGAGGGGGAGGAAGAATAATTTCTTGTTCCCCTCTCCCCTTTTGGGAGAGGGGCTAGGGGTGAGGGTCTTAGAAACTCCCACTTAAAATCAGTTATGAAACTGATTTTGTTATGACTTAAGTTAAGCCAAAAAGAGAGAGGCGGCGCAAAGCGCTGCCTCTCTCTTGATGCAAAAGGCTCGCAAAGCGAGCCTTTTGCATTATTTGCTTGCATTAATTTGTCTATATGCCCTTGAAACCAGTTGATCGTTAACAAAAGTAGCATTCATGCTTAAATCGGGGCTTGACCAACTAATCACCACTGCGCGATCGCCAAACTTGCGATCAATCCCCAAAGGCTTTCCTTCAGTCCCCAAAATACTTGCCACTTGGTCGTAACGCATTCCCCGACTCAAACAGACATAGTTTTTGAGATTGACCGCAGGATTACCACAACGATATTGGGCACTGGTCATGTTGCTGTCGTGATGTTGCTTAGGCAAAAGTGCCAAGTTAAATGATGGGCCAGACAAAGCCTCAATCAGCCACAAGGCGGCTATGACCATCACCCCAACAATTAGTAAATCCTCAATTACAGAGCGCACCAAATTTCGTTGATGGCGACGTTTGATTTGCTGAGCTTTTTCCTTTGTCCAAGTTTCCCAAGGAAAGGTGTCAACCCATTGGATCGTGTCATTAAACTTAGCGATCGCATTGATTCGCACTGCATCCAATGCACCTCTGGGATCGCGAATTGTAATGCGGCTAACTGTACGAGCTGCTTGGAGCGTTTTGGGATCAGCTAGCCAGCCACGAAAACGGCGGACAATGTTGCCAATTTTCGATTTGCCCTTAACTAGAGAGCTTGATTGCCCATTCCGCACAGGCAGTCTCTTAGCATCATTACGCACGAGAGCATTTTGTGGTAGCGGTGCTGGCGCTGCAATCAAGCGAATGTCTCGCCCCTGTGTTAAAAATGGTACTGCTTCCCCAATCACATAAAATTCCCATTCAATCCGCCGCACCCCAATTAATTGTAGGCGATTGAAATATCGATCAATATTTTGTGTAAATTCGTTTAGGCGATCGCGATCGGCATCAGAAGCAATCAGGGTAAAAGCAATGGATAGAACTTGCTGCTCAAACTTAAATTCTGTTTGCTCAGCAGCCACTAGATCCATATAATCGGAAGCAAGACTCGTCAGAACATGCTGCAATTTCTGCCAAGCTTGTCTATCTTCAAGATTTAATCGCACTGCTTTCATGATTTATCCTCATCTTAGACCCTAACTAGGTCTCATCGTCTTTGGCAACTTTTTGAGTATATGGCTGCCCTGTTTGTAACAAGCAGGATGTTACCCAAACGCATCTATTTTTTTAACATGCTTAAAAAAGATCGTGATATCGCCATCCTAGATGGCTTGTAGAGGCACACCCTAAATGGAGTGTGCTTCCCACAGCCCAAAATCTACAAATCATACAGGACTGCTATCTATAAGTGCTAAAGCTCCAAAGGGAATAGGGGCGCTATTCCCTTTGGAGCTTTGATTCGAGCATCACTATGCGTAGTTAACCTCAGTTCGGGGTAATTTCAAACGGGCGTATAGACAGGGTTCGCGACGCGAACCCTGTCTATACGCCCAAATCTTAAGAGGCTCGCGAAGCGAGCCTCTTAAGATTTGGGGTTTTAAGATATGGGAGCTTATCTCTAAGAAACCATTTAAGAATTACTTGCTGCGGTCAAAAACTCCAAGAGATCCCCCTCAATCCCCCTTAAAAAGGGGGAAGAATTTGATTCTCCCTCCTTTTTAAGGGGGGCTGGGGGGATCTAAAGCAATTCTTAAATAGGTTCTAAATCACGTTAGTTAGATAAGAAAAAACGTATAGCGTCTTTTCTTATCTTTTGTTTTGAAGATTATGATTATGTTCAATAAACTCTTCTATTGCCTCTTTGGCTTCTTTAAGCCCTACTCCCGTTTCTGCTCGATAGAGCTTGGTGGCTTCTAACTTTCTATAGGGATCAAGTGCCATCTGCTTGACTCGATCCGAAATTTGAGATGGAACTTCAAGTTCCATACGATTTAGGAGCAAGCTCAACGAAAGATCGATGCGTTTCATCTTTCGCTCAAGTCTCTTTATACTAGCGTCAATGCTAAACAAGGTAATCAACGCAATAGAGAATAGACAAGCGTAAATAAACCCATCCGTTATCGTCACCATAAGTAGTCTCTAGGTTTTGATTGTGAATATATCAAAAATAAGGGACGCAAAGCGTCCCTTATTTTTTGATTAGTTATAAACCACTTATAGCTCGTTCAAGGTTAGCGCGGGATTGGTTATAACCGATAATTGCTTGTACGCGGTTAACATCAGCAGTGGTGAGTGCAACTTCAGCATTAATTACCTCAAGTTGTGTGCCAACTCCTGCATCAAGACGAAGACGGGCTAGGCGCAAGGCTTCTTGAGCTTGTTCAACTGCTTTAGTTGCAGTTTCAATTTGCTGAAGGCGCGATCGCTGATTGATGTATGACTCTTCTACGTCATAACGAGCTTGACGTGCATCTTGCTCAAAACGAGTTTCGGCAATTGCTTGATCAGCTTTAAATTGATTTACTTGCGCGGCGGCTTTGCCTCCATCATAGAGATTCCAGTTTAGGCTTGCCCCAACTTGGTAGCCAACACCAATGCCACTGCCACTGGTAAATTCAGAAGCAGTATTAAAGTTACCAAATAAATTAACTTGAGGACCTAATTGAGCTAGGGAGCTGCTGGCGCGATCGCGAGCAACTTCACGCTCTAATTTGCGAATATCTAGCTCAGCACGATTCCTTACTGCTAGTAAAATTGTCTCTTCTATTGGTAACTTCCATTCAGGGACAGGTGCAACTTTATCAGCAGCCGTAATCTCGACGATCGCAGGATAATTTAGCTGACGAGATAACTCCCGTCGGGCTACCAACTGAGACGCTTCGGCATTGAGTAAATCTTGCTTAGCATTAGCCAGTTGAACTTCAGATTGCAATACGTCAAATTTTGTACCGACACCTGCTCTTTCTCTAGCTTTCGTATCTTTTAAGCTTTTTTCAGCATTTTCAACAGCTTTGCGTTGAATACGGATGGTCTCATCAGTATTTTGCAAGTTGTAATAGGCGGTGACGATACTGAGGCGAATATTTTGTCTGATCCGACTGAGATCTGCTTCAGCAATGCGTAAGTTGTTTTCCGCAATCCGAATAGCCGCATCCTTAGCACCTGAATCAAAAATGTTGTACTCAACTCCTATAGTGCCAGTAAGTGGATTACTGTTAGTTTTGCCTAGAGGCGTATTGTTATTAATACTATTTAGACGCACTTGGGCTGATTCACTGTAATTGTACTGTACTGTTCCTGTAACCGTTGGTGATCGCAATGTTTCAGCTTCTTGTAATACAGCACGAGCACGTTCGATCGCAATTCTGGCGCGAATTGCATCGGAATTAGTCTTTTCAACTAAGTCCAGAAGTTCTGCTAAAGAGACTGGTTTGGTAATGTCTAGCTTGACTTGACTGGGCGTAGTAGGAACAACTAGTGTCTGAGCAGGATCGAGTTGCCCTGAATTAGAGGCGGCTGAGCTAGGGATTACTCTAGCAGGTTCTGTCGAAGAACTGACTTTTTCAGGTTGCGATCGCAGACTATCTTGGAGGATAGTTGACTCTAATGCAGGTAACTTTGAAGTATCTGGAGGGACGGCTTTGGGTAAAGATGCGATCGTTAACTGAATATCTTGGAGGATAGGTTGTTGATTACTAACTAATGCACTATTTGCACTATTAAGTTTAAGGTTATCCACTTTTGCAGGGGTATTCACTTCTGAAGCAATCAACGAAGTGTATTTAATTGTAAAGTCAGGCTCTAGGACGACCTTTGTATAGGGTCTTAGGGGCATGGTAAATTCTTGAGCATTGGCTGTCCAAGCTGGAATCAGAAGCGATAAACTCGCACCAAGCGTCAACCAACTGGAAGAAATTCGCATAATTCAGTCCGTCACTCCTCGCATTTAAATAGCAACCAACATACCTTACTCAAAGCATCTTCTGATAGCTCCTACATCACAATCATCATGCTATCGGGTAAAGATGCTTACATCAGCATGTTGGCATAACAGATTGTAGTATAAACCTAGAAATTTAGAGATATTACACATAAAAGTCTCTAGATTTTGATCACAAAATTTGAAGGACATAAAACCAAAAAGATGAGTGGCGGCGCGAAGCACCGCCACTCATCTTTTTGGTTTTGATACCAATTCACAAAAGTGTGACAACACTTTTATAAATTGAAAACCAAACCCCATAAGAGTTTTAAAAGCACAAAATCGCTACGCGATTTTGTGCTTTGGTATGAGGGGTAGAAGCTGCACATGCTAAAACTGCTTTGATCGGAAAACAGTAATTCACACTTCACGCCCCTTCTGCTTTCTAAGCTTTAATAATAGGTATAACGTCGTGACAAAATTTACAGACTGTATCTAAAATGAATATTCTCCCATCATTAACTAGTCCGCAGGCTTGGCATGGTGATGCCCTTGCGATCGCGGTTTTTGCTAGTCCACAGGCTAGTAATGAGCAATCTGAAAACTCAGCAAAGAAAACTCTAGAACTATCTGAACCATTAAAAAACTTGGATATTCAGGTTTTGGCTTGCACTTTAACGGATTTGATTACTGAGTCAGAGTTTACGGGGGAAACAGGGGCTGCGGTCAGTGGACGTGTGGGTATTGACTATGCAATCCGTAAGGTGATTTTAATTGGATTAGGAGATCCTGCTAAAGCCACTGCGGATGTCTGGCGCAAAGCTGCTGCAACTGCCGTGAAATGGGCAAACAAGGAAAAGGTGAAAAAGCTGGCGCTTTCTTTTCCTACCTATAACCAAGATGTGAATTTGACAACTCAAGCGATTGCAGAGGGCGTATTACTAGCGGCGCATCAAGACAAGCGCTTTAAATCCAAAAATGCCAATCCTCAGTTCCTCGATCAAGTTGAAATTTTAGAAACTGATCCTGAATTGGCAAATCCTGCGATCGCTAAGGCACAGCAGATTGTCGATGGTGTAATTTTGGCTAGAGAGCTAGTATCTGCGCCAGCCAATATCGTGACCCCAATTACATTGGCAGAAACTGCGGTAGCGATCGCTAATGAATCAGATTATTTCACTGTCAAAATTCTTGAACAAGCTGATTGCGAAGCTTTGGGCATGGGCGCATTTCTCGGTGTGGCTAAAGCTTCAGACATTCCACCAAAGTTTATTCACCTTACTTACAGCAATGGCTCACCGAAGCGCAAATTAGCGATCGTCGGCAAAGGTTTGACCTTTGACTCTGGCGGCTTGAATCTAAAAACGGGTATCGGTAGCAGCATTGAACTCATGAAAACCGATATGGGAGGTTCTGCTGCCGCATTAGGTGCAGCGAAAGTCATCGCCCATCTACAACCTACCAATATCGAAGTTCATTTCATCGTCGCTACTTGCGAAAATATGGTCAATGGCAGTGCCATGCGTCCAGGGGATATTCTCACTGCTTCCAATGGCAAAACCATTGAGGTGAATAACACTGATGCTGAAGGTCGCTTAACCCTTGCCGATGCTCTGGTCTATGCCGATAAGTTAGGTGTGGATGCGATCGTTGATCTGGCGACGCTAACTGGCGCTTGTGTGGTTGCCTTGGGCGAGGATATCGGAGGGATGTGGTCAATTGATGATGACTTTGCCGAGGCAATCGCTAAAGCGGCAAAAGATGCTGGTGAGAAATTCTGGCGGATGCCCCTCGAAGATCCCTATTTCGATCAATTAAAGTCAGTGGTTGCTGATTTTAAAAATACAGGCTCACGGGCTGGCGGTGCGATTACAGGGGCTTTATTCTTGAAGCAATTTGTGGAAAAGACTAAGGCATGGGCTCACCTTGATGTGGCAGGACCGGTCTGGACTGAGCGTGAGTCTGGTTATAACAATGCTGGTGGTACTGGTTTTGCAGTGCGAACTTTGGTGAATTTAATTATCAATTAAACGAAAAAGGCTTGCTAAGCAAGCCTTTTTCGTTTAATTGGTTAATAATGTAGCAGTCCTAAATCTGGGTCACAAAGCAATGAGTGATGAATCTACTCTGACATCTGCCAATATTTCTCCTGAGAATGAGGATTTATTGCAAGAGCTTTCGATGACGCTGGATCTGTATGAGGGTGAGTTTAAGCTGCTCTTGGTACGATGCAACTATCAGGATTTGCGCGATCGCCTAATTACTCGCCTTAAGGAAATTCATCCCCAGCCGCTCCATGAGATTAGGTTGCCGCGATCGCAAAAAGACTTATATAACTACATCATTTCGCAAGTACCGTCAGAGACTCCCGCAGCATTGTCCATCGTGGGATTGGATGAACTGGATAATCTACAGGCAGCGCTATTGGATCTGAATATCAATCGCGAAATGTTTCGCAATCACTGCCCCTATCCGATTGTGTGGTGGATTTCCGATGCGGTGCATAAGCGGATTATTCGGGTTGCTCCAGATTTTGAGAGTTGGACGACGACTCTTGACTTTGAGATCGCTACTGATGAGTTAATCACTTCTTTGCATGATGGCAGTGAAGCTTTATTCGGTCATGTACTTGCACCTAGCGAGATTCCTTTTTTCAAAAAGTTGGGGGAGATTCATCGTTTAGGTTCAATTCAATGTTCTGAACTAGAAATAGCACTCAAGGACTTAGGCGATCGCGGTTTAAATATTGAACCAAAACTGCAAGCTAATCTTAACTTTATTCGCGGTTTAGACACACTACCACCCAATAATTCACCTACTAAAGCTCTGGAATATTTGCAAGCGAGTTTTAACTATTGGCAAGAAATTCAAGATTTTGAACGTTGTGGTCTATTAATCAATCAAATTGGACAAGTCAATTACACAATTGCGGATGCTGAAAAATATCGTGTGCCTAATTGGGAATTAGCGCGATCGGGTTTTCAATCTGCTATCGATTTTTTTGAAAAGGTAAACCGTTCCGATTTCGTAGCAAATATAATTATTCGTCTTTTTGTTACTGCCTATCGCATGTCTGATTGGGACGCGGTTGAAGCATTTGTCCAAAAAGCATTGCCTTTACATCAGGAGTTTCACGAACCTTATCACCTCTCATTAGACTATGGATATCTAGCGGAGGTCGAACTCCAGAAACAAGAATGGGAAACTGCCAGAAACTACGGGAAAATGGCGCTTTCTTTTTTGGATCGATCTCCTCAGGATTATCAAAAATGGCGCAATTTATATCTATTTATCATTGCTCAAGCAGAAATCAAACTCAAAAACTATCAAGAGGGATTAAAACTACTTCTTGAAGCAAAGGAGTTAGGAGATACAGGACATCCACAGATTTATATCAAACTTTTAACAGAACTGCGATCGCTTTACACTAAGCAAAAGCAATATCTCGAAGCCTATGTCACAAAGCAAGAACAGTATGCGATCGAGCAGCAATATGGCTATCGGGCGTTTATCGGTGCTGGCAGGTTACAGGGTAAGAAGTCGGTCGGCAAGTCGCAAACTGATGTAGCGACGGAAATTGAGGCTTCGGGACGCAAGCAAGATCTTGATGAGTTGATTACGCGCATTGCTAAGCCTAGCTATAAGTTGATCGTGCTGTATGGCAAGTCTGGCGTGGGTAAGAGTTCGCTGGTGAATGCGGGATTAATTCCGCAGTTGGAGCATACTTCTTTTGAGGGTAGGGATGTTTGCGCGATCGCCTTGCGGGTTTATACAAATTGGGAAGAGGAGTTGGAGAAATCTCTGGCTTCGGCGCAGGGTAGATCCCCCCTCCCCCCCTTAGAAATGGGGGCTTTGGATGACTCCAATAATCCAGTCCCCCTTTCTAAGGGGGATGCCGAAGGCAGGGGGATCGAGCCTATGCTTGTAGATGGAATATCTGCTCAAGGCAAAGAGTTAAAACTTAATGGCATCATCTCTAAACTTAGGGAAAAAGAATCGCAAAACTTGCGTTTAGTTTTGATTTTCGATCAGTTTGAGGAGTTCTTTTTTGTTTATTACAATCAACCAACTGAGCGTCGGCGCTTTTTTGAGTTTATTGGCTCTTTGCTCAATGATTCACAAAATCTATCTTCGTTGAAGGTGGTATTGTCATTGCGGGAGGACTATCTGCATTATTTGCTGGAATGTAACCAGATCGAGAGCATGGCAGCGATCGATCAAGATATTCTCAGTAAGAATGTGTTGTATCGGGTGGGGAATCTCAAGGTGGATGCGGCTAAGTCGCTGATTCAAACCCTTACAGCAAAGTCACGGTTTTATTTGGAGCCTGAGTTGATTGAGGCGATCGCAGATGACCTCAAGGATGAGCTAGGCGAGGTGCGTCCGATTGAGCTTCAGGTGGTGGGGGCACAGTTGCAGCAGCAGGGAATTAAGACTTTGGAGCAATATCGCCTGTTGGGGAACAATCCGAAGGCGATATTGGTGGAACGCTACTTGAATGATGTGATCGTGGATTGTGGTGAGGAGAATAATCGATTAGCTAAGTTTTTGTTGTTTATGTTGACAGATGAGCGGGGGACTCGTCCGTTAAAGACTCGTGAAGAGTTAGAAAAGGATTTGCATGATTTGCTGGCTGAGATGCAGGGGGATGTGTCAGCGTTGGATTTGGTATTGGAGATTTTTGTGCGATCGGGACTGGTGGTGTTGATTCCTGAGTCGCCTTTAGATAGATATCAGTTGGTGCATGATTATCTAGCGGAGTTTATCCGTGCGTCGCAATCACCTGAGATGGCGAAGTTGCAAAGGGAGTTGGTAGAAACTAAGGGGAAATTGGGCGAAACGGTGGAAATGTTGCGGAGTTCGCTTAAGGAAGAGGAGAAGGCAAAGTTAGAGGCGAGAAAGCGTAGTCGGTTGGCATTTGGGGTGGGGATTATGGCGAGTGTGATGGCATTTGGGGCAGGGATTGCGGGGTTTATGGCTCTGAAAACTAGCGTTGACGCGCAATTTGTTTCTGATAGTTACAAAATGCGATCGCTGCTGAATGGTAATCTCCAGCTTGAGGCGCTAGTTGAGGCTGTAGAGACTGGCGAGAGATTACAAAAAAATCAGCTCGCCTCTTCTGATATCAAGATCCGTGTAATTACCTCCATTCAAGAAGTAGTCTATGCCATGAAAGAAAAAAATCGTTTTCTTGGGCATAATGAATCGGTCAACAGCATTGTCTTTAGTCCCGATGGTAAGACTATTGCCACTGGCAGTGGGGACAAAACGGTCAAATTGTGGAATCTGGAAGGCAAAGAAATCCAAACCCTTACAGGACATAATGAATCGGTCAATAGCATTGCCTTTAGTCCCGATGGTAAGACTATTGCCACTGGCAGTGGGGACAAAACGGTCAAATTGTGGAATCTGGAAGGCAAAGAACTCCAAACCTTCAAAGGGCATAGCGAAGAGGTTTATAGCGTTGCCTTTAGTCCCGATGGTAAGACCATTGCCACTGGCAGTGGGGACAAAACGGTCAAATTGTGGAATCTGGAAGGCAAAGAACTTCTAACCTTCAAAGGGCATAGCGAATGGGTCTATAGCGTTGCCTTTAGTCCCGACGGCAAGACCCTAGCTACTGGCAGTAACGATAAAACCGTAAAATTGTGGAATCTGGAAGGCAAAGAACTTCAAACCCTTACAGGACATAGTGAAGCGGTCAATAGCATTGCCTTTAGTCCCGATGGCAAGACCATTGCTACTGGCAGTTGGGACAAAACGGTCAAATTGTGGAATCTGGAAGGCAAAGAACTTCAAACCCTTACAGGACATAGTGAAGTGACCATTAGCGTTGCCTTTAGTCCCGATGGCAAGACCATTGCCACTGGCAGTGGGGACAAAACAGTCAAATTGTGGAATCTGGAAGGCAAAGAAATCCAAACCTTCAAAGGACATAGCGAAAGGGTCATTAGCGTTGCCTTTAGTCCCGATGGCAAGACCATTGCTACTGGCAGTGGGGACAAAACGGTCAAATTGTGGAGTCTGGAAGGGAAGGAACTCCAAACCTTTACAAGGCATAGCGATGCTGTTTGGAGCGTTGCCTTTAGTCCCGATGGCAAGACCGTTGCTACTGGCAGTGGGGACAAAACGGTCAAATTGTGGAATCTGGAAGGCAAAGAACTTCAAACCTTCAAAGGACATAGTGAAAGGGTCATTAGCGTTGCCTTTAGTCCCGATGGCAAGACCGTTGCTACTGGCAGTGGGGACAAAACGGTCAAATTGTGGAATCTGGAAGGCAAAGAACTTCAAACCTTCAAAGGACATAGTGAAAGGGTTATTAATGTTGCCTTTAGTCCTGATGGCAAGACCATTGCCACTGGCAGTGGGGACAAAACGGTCAAATTGTGGAATCTGGAAGGCAAAGAACTCCAAACCTTCAAAGGGCATAACGAAGCGGTCATTAGCGTTGCCTTTAGTCCCGATGGCAAGACCATTGCCACTGGCAGTGGGGACAAAACGGTCAAATTGTGGAATCTGGAAGGCAAAGAACTCCAAACCTTCAAAGGACATAGCGAAGGGATCAGTAACGTTGTCTTTAGTTCCGACAGCAAGACCATTGCCACTGGGAGTTTGGACAGAACCGTCAAGTTATGGAGTCTGGATGGAAAAGAACTTCATACCTTCAAAGGACATAGCGAAGGGGTTAGTGGTGTTGCCTTTAGTCCCGATGGCAAGATCATTGCTACTGGTAGTTGGGACAAAACGGTCAAATTGTGGAATCTGGAAGGCAAAGAAATCCAAACCTTCAAAGGGCATAGCGAAGGAGTCATTAGCGTCGTCTTTAGTTCCGATGGCAAGACTATTGCCACTGGCAGTTTGGACACAACTATCAAATTGTGGAGCCTGGACTTAGATCGTCAAATGGGACTAGCTTGCTATTGGCTGCAAGACTACATGACAACACAACCAGATTTGCAGCAAAACCTTGCTACTTGCCGCTCTCCTCAAACACTTAAAGCGGCGGCTCCCGCCCTAGTCGCTGAAGCAAGAACTAAAGGGATGCGTGGTAAACCTGAAGCGGCTCTATTCCTATTTCAAGAAGCAAAGAAATTAGATATTAGCATTTCCCTCGATCCGCAAACAGAACTCAATCCATACTTCATTCCTAAAGGAGAACAACTAGCTAAAGAAGGCGATATCAAAGGAGCTATAGTTACCTATAATGAAGCAGTCAAGAGAAATCCAAATATTAAAATTTCTGGCACTTCATGGAACACGCTTTGCTGGAAGGGCAGTATATACAACTCAGCAAGTGAAGTTATTTTCGCTTGCAATAATGCCGTTAATCTTGAACCCGACAATCTTGATATTCGCCAAAATAGGAGCATTGCCAAAGCGCTTATAGGAGATAGCAATGGAGCAATTTCAGAATTTGAAATTTCTCTCGCCAAGATTTACCAAGAGAACATTGAAGTAATGCTCTCGCTCCGAAATAGAAACTATGTAGTTAAATATAGCTATGCAGATCAACAAGGATGGCTAGAAGATCTGAAGCAAGGCAAAAATCCATTTACAGAGACAAAGTTAGAAGAATGGCGACAGCAAGTGAAAAGAGATATAGATTCTTAATAGTTAATTCAGCAATCAAAAGTAACCTGTAACTGCCCAGATCCCCGACTTTTTCTTTGCTATCAAAAGTGATTTTCAAGTTCACAAAAAAAGTCGGGGATCTTAATCTCTGCTTTTCAGGTTGTGTAACCCTAATCCCCTCACAAAGCGATCGCTCTATTTCATTGGAGTTTAGACTATCATAAGCTCATATCCGTCTAGCTTCTTGGAAACATAGCAATGAGTCACAAAGCGATCGAATTACCAGCATCCTGTGACTTCTCAGATTATTTCAAACTTAACTATTACCCCAAAGACCTTTTGGCATACTTTGGTTATAAATGGCAGGTAGCTAAGCTCACCTTACCTAAAACCTCACAAATAATTACTTCTCTAACTGATTTGCAACATCGGATAGAACGTAACTTACTGAGAATTGCCTTTGATAGTGAACTAGCTAGACGCGCGTTTTTGATCGCTCCAGTCCTCATGGAAGTTATGGATTACATTGATACACAGCTATTTGTGTCCTATCCATTAATGGTTACTGAACAGTTAAAAGGCTCTCTAGACTACTACCTAGAAGCATCTCAACAATTATTGATTATCGAAGCAAAGGATGAAAACCTTGAACGGGGATTCAAGCAGCTAGCAGTAGAACTAATTGCAGTGGATAAAGCAGAAGTCAGTGATTGCTCCACACTTTATGGGATTGTCTCAATTGGCAAAATCTGGCAATTTGCAAAATTAGATCGTAAATCTAAGCAGATGACTCAAGATGTCAGTTTGTATCGAGTGCCTGAAGATCTTGCTGATTTAGTAACAAGCTTAATTGGAATTTTAGAGGAAAAATAAATACAACATCAATTCTGTACGAGATGCTAATAAGCGATCGCCTTTATTGCATATGCAACAGCGATAACTGATAATAATTTTCCGCATGGGCGATCGCCTGTTGTTGCTCCTCTTCCGAAAGCTCGCGCATCACTTTCGCAGGCACACCTGCAACCACCACACCCGCAGGCACATCCTTAGTCACCACCGCCCCCGCACCCACAATACTTCCTGCCCCAATTTTCACCCCTTCCAACAGAATTGCCCCCATCCCGATCAAGCAACCGCGCCCAATTTCCGCACAGTGAATCACCGCCCGATGACCAATTGTCACATATTCACCAATTACCAAAGGCTGGTCAGGATCGCCATGCAAGATCGCCCCATCCTGAATATTCGTGCAGTAACCAATCTCCATGCGATTGACATCCGCCCTAATTACCACCTTGTACCAAATATTCACGTGATCGCCGAGATGTACATCACCGATTACCACTGCATCACTAGCAATAAAAGCAGCACGATCGCGATCAGGAGTAGGAAGTTGCGAATAGGGAAGATGCATATTGTTTATTATTGTAGGAGCGTGCTTAGCAGGCTCTTATAATAATAAACAATATGCCAGCCAATAACCTATGTCACAACCCCTCGATTTAGCCCAAACTCCAGCCCAGACTGAAGATTTCTTGCTTTCTGTGCGTAATTTACAGGTTAGCTTTAGGGGCGATGAAGGGTTCGTCCATGCTGTCAAAAATATTTCCTTTGACCTTGCTCAAGGACAAACCCTTGGCATCGTTGGCGAATCTGGCTCTGGCAAATCGGCAACAGCTTTAGCAATCATGGGATTGTTGGGAGAATCTGGCAAAATCACGAATGGGGAAGTTATATTTCGCCCCAGTGGTGAATCTCCGATTGATCTAGTGCACGTGTCACAACAGAAAATGCTCAAATACCGAGGCGATCGCATCTCGATGGTATTTCAGGAGCCGATGACATCGCTCAATCCCTTGTTTACTTGCGGCTATCAAGTGATCGAAGCCATTCGGTTGCATCAAAAAGTATCGGAGCAGGAGGCAGAAGCACGCACGATTCAGCTATTTCAGGAAGTGCAATTACCCAATCCTGAGCAATTAATTGAACGCTATCCCCATGAACTTTCGGGTGGTCAATTGCAACGGGTGATGATTGCGATGGCGATTTCTTGCAATCCGCAGTTAATTATTGCTGATGAGCCGACAACGGCACTAGATGTAACCGTACAAGCGACAATTCTGAAATTGCTCAAAGAAATTCAGCGATCGCGTCAGATGTCGATGATTTTTATTACCCATGATTTAGGTATCTTGGCAGAGATTGCGGATAAGGCGATCGTCATGAATCAAGGGGAAGTTGTCGAAACTGGTGATACACAAGCCATCTTCCAAACACCAAAACATCCCTATACCAAGGGTTTAATCGCTTGCCGTCCACAGCCTGATCGCCAGTTGCGCCTATTGCCAACGGTAAGCGATTTTATGGAAATACAGAACGGGCAGATGGTGGAAAAAGAGCCATCTGATCCTCGTTATTTAGAAGTAGTTCCACCTGAGGAAACTGTTGCACGTTTAGCAGAATTGCAAAAACAAGAACCAATTCTCTCCGTGCAGAATCTCAGAATTGAGTTCCCAATTCGCAGCATTTTAGGACTCAAAAAACGCTATCTCGTTGCTGTCAACAACATTAGCTTTGATGTCTATCGTGGTGAAACCCTTGGACTAGTTGGCGAATCTGGCTGTGGCAAAACCACTACAGGTCGAGCAATTCTGGGCTTAACTAATGGCGTGATGGGTTCTGTTAAATTTGAAGGACGCGAAATCTCTCGCCTCAAAGGAGAAGCATTACAAAAATTACGCTGTGATCTACAAGTAGTATTTCAAGATCCTTACGGTTCACTCAATCCACGCATGAGTGTCGGTGATGCGATCGCTGAGCCATTGATCGTTCACAGTCATCAAGAGCGCTTTGAACGTTATCGCAAAGCCGACTCTAGACGAGAAAGAGTCGCATATTTGCTAGAACGTGTGGGCTTGACTAAAAGTGCCATGCGCCGCTATCCTCACGAGTTCTCAGGTGGTCAACGTCAACGTATTTGTATAGCCAGAGCCTTGGCGCTCAATCCCAAATTAATCATCGCTGATGAACCTGTTTCCGCCCTTGATGTATCCGTACAGGCACAAGTTCTCAATCTCTTAAAAGAATTACAAACAGAATTTGGCTTAACCTACATTTTTATTTCCCATGATCTTGGCGTAGTCAAGTTTATGAGCGATCGCATCATGGTCATGAACAAAGGCGAAATCGTCGAACTAAACACAGCCGAATCCATCTACACCAATCCCCAACAGCCCTATACTCAAAAACTAATTAGCGCTATTCCCAAAGCTTTAGTTTTATCTCCCTAAAAACCTACTTTTGTAGGGTCGCAAAGCATCTCTGCAAAATACTCTCAACTTAAGAAGGTAATTATGCTAACTCTCACCCAAAAATATTCCCTTACCGAGTACTTTGATCGTGAAATTCTTTCAGAGACAAGAAATGAATACATTGATGGAGAAATCAATCCGATGACTGGCGGTACACCCACACACAATACTCTTGTTGTTAACTTACTATCTTTGCTACATATAGCTTTACCAAGTCCCTATCGAGTTTTTGTCAACGATCAACGCCTCTGGCTTCCTGATCGCCGTATTGCCACTTACCCTGATGTAATGGTCATGGCTGAGCCATTGGAATATCAAGAAGGACGAAAAGATACCTTAGTCAATCCTATTTTGATTGCCGAAATTTTATCGCCATCCACAGCCAGCTATGATCGGACTGGCAAATTTGCATCCTATCGGACTATTTCCTCATTCAAGGAATATTTGCTCATTTCTCAAGATCGCAAGTATGTCGAACATTTTTATAAAGAAGGCGATCGCTGGATATTTACTGCCTATGAAAACGATGCGACTATTTCCCTAGCTTCCTTTGAAGTAGCGATCGCCACATCAGTTTTATATAACCGCATTAACTTTGAATCAGAACCTAGAGAATAGAGAGTGCAAAGCACTCTCTATTCTCTAGGTTAACAATAAAGCTTCTGCCAGTTCTTTATCCATTTGTTCCGCAGAAGCGATCGCATCGGTCATGATTTGGCGCGGACTAAGTCCATTGTTATAAGCAGCCAACCAATGTTGTGCTTCATTGCCTTGTTCAAGAATTTTTTTCAAGGGGGAAAGGAAACACCACACGCCATTATCCTTCGCACGCGATCGCAATTCTTCATATTGATTAGCAATCCATTCCCTTGCGGTGATTTGTTCACCTGTTTGCCAATGGGTTAATACGGCATCAAGGCTACTAGTTGCTGCGGCAACTTCATTTTGATCGGCGATCGTTGCGAGTTCATCGGGTGTGAACTTAGTCGCATTGGGTGCAAGGGGATCAAGCGATGAGCCAATTCCAGCTTCGAGAAATTGATTTAGGCGCATCTCCAGAAGTGCAGTAATTGCCAGTAAAGCGACGGGATCGATCACTAGATCAGAGATTCGCAGTTCTAAACGGTTAAGGTTATAAGGACGATTATCACCATTGGGACGCACCGATGACCAAAGATGACGCACATTTTGCATCGTCCCTAGCTGCAATTGCTGTTCTGTCCATTCCACAAAATGATGATGGCTGCTAAATAAAGGAACTAGCTTTGGAGTTTTGGGAAACATTTGCCAACGTGAAGAATGGAAACCTGTTGCCTTACCATCGAGAAATGGTGATGCAGCGCTCAGGGCAAGATAAAGTGGTGCTTCGAGGCGCACCAAACGACAGGCAGCTATTAATAATTCCAGATCGGGGATACCAACATTAATATGAATACTAGCTGTGACCACATTCGTGCCATAGGTCTGCTCAATATAAGTGTGATAAGGATTCTGAGGATCAGAGCGATAAAAATGATCGACCCCACCCAAAGCTAGCGTACTCCCTGGCATCAAAGTGTAATCACCAAGCGATCGCAAATAGCTGCGTAATTTCTGACGCGGCTCCACTAAAGCTATTAACAATGGCTCATATTTGTGAAATGGTGGTGTGATGTATTCGACATTGCGACTATCTGGCTCACGCACAAACCCATTTAGATTAGCCACAATGCGATCGCTAAAGCCCACCACATCCCCCGTTGGTGTAGAGGTATAGATTTCCACTTCAAAGCCTTTGGATAAAAGCACGGGAGGTTTCCTTTTGCTATAGACACTCTTATTAGCCTACCGTGCAATGCGATCGCTTTAAAGATGCCTTAAGACATACAGCAAGTAAGAATCTCTACTAATGGATGAAAATTAATTAAACCCAAAATTTGTTGTGGCGGGCTTCGCCCGCCACAACAAATTTTGGGTTTAATTGCACAAGTTAATTAATTTTCATTCCTAAGACAAAGAGTTTACTAACTTTTCATCAGTTCTTTCATGTTTTTGGCTGCTAAGGCATAGCCCCCATCAGCTCCATCCACAAAATGCACCTGACGACCATCGCGCTCAAACACTAAGCAAGTCATCAGGGCGCGATCTGACACATGAAAGCCATAAACTAACCGACCTTCCTTAAACTTTTTGTCTAGATACTCAGTTAATTTTTGGCGTTGTCTGGCTTTACCAGAAATCACCATTCTGAGGACATCATCAAATTTTTTGAAGTCAGTGGCTTCGGAAACAATTTGCTTATACTCCCCCCAATTAAATCCTCCAATTTGAATATTAAATGTCATAAAGATCAACCCCAGTAGATTAATCAGGCGTAATTTCCACAAATACAACTTCTGTTTTAGCCACCCCTGAGAAGCAGTAAAAACCTTTGTCTCTGACGATAGGTTATTGTTCTTAAAAGCAAGTTGCAAGTTATCGGATACAACAGGGTTACAGTCTATCCCCTGACCATAGATTCGCTCAATTTGGGTAATTACTTCCCGATAGAGGAGATCAATTTGGCTTTGACTAGGAGCCGTCACAAAAATGATTAAACTAAGAATCTCCTCATGACGGGTAGGGATATCTTGCCAACGGCATTCTAAGCCAGAGAAATCAGCGATCGGATAGGAGTTTTTGTGCACAGGACTATACAAATCCATTGTTGCTTGATCCTTAACCAAACGTGTCGCATAGCTGATCCCTCCGCCTCTGAGGATCGCTTGCACGTAGTTCTCAGAGATACGGAGCTTGGCAACTTTAATGTCGTAGCTTGACGTAATAACTGCAAGTGGAACAATACCTATGCGTAATTTAAGATTAAATTCTTCGCTAGCTAATTTCTGTACAGCCAATAATGCTTGCTCAGCTTCTGGGATAAACTTTGAGGGAATAAGAATAGATGCACCATCACCACCAAATACAAAGGGGATCTCTAATTCTCCAACTATATTTAAAATTACAATAATGGAACAAGCACCTAAGAGATTGATATCTTTATACTTACCATCCTCGATCGCTTTAGTAGAATCGGCAATATCAGTAATAATGGCAGCCCAGTCATTGGGAACTGAGTAGAAATTTTCGCTATGGGTAATATCAGCAAAATTTAGAAGAACGGGTAGATCGGCATAAAATTTCTCAGAATTCGTATTTTGGGTTTGAAAGTCTTGAATACTCATACCTGTAGCTTTAAATGCGATCATCAGCTACTTAATCCTAGCAATAAAGGGAAATCGGTATAACCGCCAGTTGGCGGTTATACCGATTTCTTAAGGATGATTGTCATCCATTCTTCTTTATTCCCATTCAATCGTGCCAGGTGGCTTGGATGTGATATCTAACACCACTCGATTGACACCTTCCACTTCATTGACAATCCGATTGGAAATAGTTTCCAATAGATCGTAGGGAACCCTTGCCCAATCCGCAGTCATGCCATCCTCACTGGTGACAAGGCGCAAAACGATAGGATGCGAATAAGTCCGCTTATCTCCCATCACACCAACACTACGTACTGTCGGCAACAGCACCGCAAACGCTTGCCAGAGGTTATTGTATTGACCTGCGCGATTGATTTCTTGACGCACGATCAAGTCAGCATCACGTAAAGTGTTTAAGCGATCGCTCGTAATATCACCAATAATCCGAATTGCTAAACCAGGACCGGGGAAAGGCTGGCGCTTGACGATTTCTTCAGGAAGTCCGAGCGCTGTACCAACCTTACGCACTTCATCCTTAAAGAGTTTGCGAAGTGGCTCTACGAGAGTAAATCGCAGATTATCAGGTAACCCACCTACATTGTGATGGCTCTTGATTTTGACAGCAACACGTTTACCAGTGACAGGGTCAGCATTGGTGTCTGCTGATTCAATGACATCTGGATAGAGAGTGCCTTGAGCAAGGAAGTCAAAAGGTCCTAAGCGTTGAGATTCTTCTTCAAATACACTAATAAATTCGCCACCAATAATCTTCCGCTTTTGCTCAGGATCGGTAACTCCTTTCACTTTTTCAAGGAATCTTTCGCGAGCATTAACATACTCAACATGAATATGGAACTGTTCTTCAAAGAGTTTGACAAGACGTTCTGGCTCTAGCTTTCGCATGAAGCCTTGATCGATAAACATACAGGTGAGTTTATCGCCGATCGCCTTATGCAATAAAAAGGCAAGAGTAGAAGAATCTACGCCACCTGAAAGAGCTAGTAATACCCGTTTATCACCAACTTGAGCGCGAATTTCACGGATCGAATTTTCGATAAAAGCATCAGTTGTCCAACTTGGCTCACATCCACAAATGTGATAGACA
This sequence comes from Pseudanabaena minima str. Chao 2107, assembly GCF_051131155.1. Taxonomy (NCBI): domain Bacteria; kingdom Bacillati; phylum Cyanobacteriota; class Cyanophyceae; order Pseudanabaenales; family Pseudanabaenaceae; genus Pseudanabaena; species Pseudanabaena minima. The sequence continues at coordinate 4,705,314 of NZ_CP159508.1, read as the reverse complement.
AAGTTACGAATCATTGCCATACCACCTGCGGAATGGACAACCTCAGGATGGAACTGTACCCCATATAGCTTTTTTTCATGATCGGCGATCGCCGCACAGGGAGTATTAGAAGTATGGGCTAATACTTCAAATCCTTCAGGCAATTCAATTACGGAGTCGCCATGACTCATCCACATGGTGATACCTGTATCTACGTTAGTGAGTAGATCTGTGGGATCATCAATTTGTAACTCAGCTTTACCATATTCCCCGCGATCAGCTTGCTCGACCTTACCGCCGAGTTGCTTCGCCATCAATTGCATTCCATAGCAAACACCTAAAATAGGTATGCCTAAATTGAAAATTTCAGGATCGCATTGAGGAGCGCCTGCATCATAAACAGAATTAGGACCACCTGATAAGATGATCCCCTTAGGGTTAAACTTCAGCAGAGCTTCGGCTGATATATGATAGGTTAAAACTTCCGAATAAACCTGTGTCTCACGGATACGTCGAGCAATTAACTCCGAGTACTGAGAGCCGAAATCGAGAATAGCAATCATTGAACGACTAGTTATATTGTCTGTGGTACGATCAGAATCTGGGATAGGGGAATCAGCACTAGAAGAAAGAGAACCTTCAAGATTTAGTACTGCATTCGACGATGTTGGAGGGGAAGAAACCACAGTAGATACCTCTATCTTAATGAGATAGCATTTAATGAGATAGTCAGGCTTTCGGTAAGCCTATCGCTGCGAAAAAGTAGCTATTCCTACAATGCTAGCAAAACGGTACGTCTTTATGGTGAAAAAAATGCGTAAAAAAGTTATGACTGCGATCGCATTGCTACCTATTTCTACTCTGTCAATTTTGGCTACACCATTTTTTGTAGGTAACGATCAAAATCTCACCTCTAGTAATTTTTTAAATCCTTCAGCAGAGGCTGTGAAGTTACGTGATGGTAAAACCTATTTTGTGCAATTGCCATTTCTTTTGGATGCGGAAACCACTGTAAATCGGATTTATGCTCGGAGTGCGACCTATTACTTTACGATCGCCTTACCTCAAAATATGGGAGAACCTCTACAAAAGCTAGAATTTTATCAGACAGAAGGTTTTGATGCGGTTGATTTTCTGAGCAATGAAACGATTACCTATTTGCAATTGTCTTCAGGAGAGCGTATCGCTATTTCCAGTAAAAGTAAAACTGAGATTTTGCCAAGTCAAGATCGCGATAAAGTGACAATTACTTTTGATCCTCCAATTCCTGCTAATAGTCAGCTTAACAGTAAGCTAATTGTAGGACTGCGACCTGTCCGCAATCCGCGTTATGACGGCGTTTATCTGTTTGGAGTAACTGCCTTTCCTCAAGGCGATCGCCCAAATTCACACTTTCTTGGTTATGGCAGGCTCAGCTTCTACGATTCACGTTATTAAATAGCTAGGACAAATCAAAACCCAAAAGATAAGTGGCGGCGCTTCGCGCCGCCACTTATCTTTTGGGTTTTATGTCATAAGCAAAACTTACATTGTGATCAAACGCCCTGTTGGTGTTTGATAAAAAACATTGACGTTTGCTATACACTATTGGCAGATAGTAACTAGATATATAACTATGACCTTCACAACAGAATCGCCAATAACTCCTGTAGAAGCAGAATCTAGTTTTGCACCTCCGACTAATCACATTGTGCAAACGATCCAGACTGTCATCGCCAGTATGGATGCTGACAATTCGGCTCTTGAGAACCAGACCGAGGATACTTGGAAATTTCAATATGGCACTGTAGAGGTAGTTGTCAACATTACTGGAACCGAGCCTAATGATACCTTTACTGTTTTCTCGACAGTATTAGCTGCGCCATTTAAAGATGAAGCAAAAATGACGCGCTGGCTTTTAGAAAAAAATGCTGCTGATACCTTTGAAGCTAGGTATGCTATCCAGAATGATCAAGTACTGGTGCTATGTTCTCGGTCTGTCGAGGATCTTTCACCTGCGGAAATTTCTCGGATCATCACGATTGTGGCAGCGATCGCTGATGAAAATGACGAAGTATTAAAAGAAAATTTTGGCGCTTAGAACTGTGTTTTATAAGAAAGTACCTAAATGGTACTTTCTTGTCATTTTTATAAATTCATGAACAAACAATGGCAGCTTGTTCCTTATTCCGAGATATCGGGAAAGTTGCAAATGGCTCTTGATAACTCTTTGCTCGATCTTCATAGTCAAGATCCGCAATCACCATCAATTTTAAGATTTTATCGCTGGACTCCACCCGCAATCTCTTTAGGGCTTCACCAAAAGCAATATCCTGTTCGCTGGAATGCGATCGCTCAAAAGCATAATCTCGACATCGTTCGTCGTCCGAGTGGGGGGCGTGCGGTGCTGCATCAAGGCGAACTGACCTATGCAGTAATTACCAGTGCTGATATTTGTGGGGATAAAGTGAGTGAGTTTGATGACAATACCTTTGGCAGAAAGCGATCGCATCGTGAGATCTATGAATATATCAGCGAATTCCTAATTCGAGGTTTTGCCAATTTGGGGATCAATCTAAGCTATGGAAAAGCAGGGCGGGGATATATTCACAATCCCAGTTGCTTCTCGACAGCAACCAACGCAGATTTAGTAATTGCAGACGGACGCAAACTGATCGGTAGCGCTCAAGTTTATCGTCATAATTCAGTTTTGCAGCACGGCTCAATCTCGATCAATCCTAATTACAAGTTACTGACAGAGCTATTTCAAGCAGAAGTTCCGATTGTTGGCTACCAAGAACTGGCGTGGAATACGCATAAAGACTTAGCAGTAGAAATTATCGATGTTCTATCTCAGTCGGCGCGGGATTACTTTCAAACGGAGTTCTTGTAGTTCTGTTGGAGTCAAATTTCGCCATTGTCCGACAGCTAGATCTCCCAAACTTAAATGGGCGATCGCTACACGTACTAGACGCAAAGTCGGAAAACCAACTGCTGCCGTCATTTTCCTGACTTGTCGATTTTTCCCTTCGGTTAATGTCATCTCAATCCATGCTGTAGGAATATTGGCACGAAACCGAATAGGCGGATTCCGCTCTGGTAGAACTGGCTCAGTATCTAATAACTTCGCGATCGTAGGTTTGGTTCGATAGCCTTGGATTATGACTCCACTACGTAATTTCTGCAAAGATTCTTCTGTAGGAGTTTTCTCTACTTGTACCCAATAAGTCCGTGGATGTTCAAACTGCGGATCGATGAGGCGATGCTTTAACTGTCCATCATTGGTAAGTAGCAATAATCCTTCACTGTCAAAATCCAATCTTCCTACAGAATAAACTTCAGGGATGTCAATATATTCCTTCAAAGTGGGGCGTGGCGACGTACTATCATCAGTAAACTGACAAAGAACACCATAGGGTTTATAGAAAATAATATATTGGGGAATATATCGACGATCGCGCATAAATTTTTTTAAAGAATAAAAAAGCTCGCGATGCGAGCTTTTTTATTCTAATCTAGCGCTGAGGCGTTCCAAATACCTGTACCCAATAATGTCTATAGCGGGAGTTGGGAGCATTCTCATATCCAAATCCAATCTCTGTAAACTTAGCATTGAGAATATTGGCACGATGCCCAGAACTATTCATCCATTGTCGAATTGTCCCTTCAGGTGTAGATTTACCCGCAGCAATATTTTCCCCTAAAGCAGAATATTTATAGCCAGTCCCCTTAGCTCTGTCTACCATACTTGAACCATTCAGCCCTGTATGACTAAAATAATTATTCCTTGCCATGTCAACTGCATGGAACTGGGCTGCTTTTGTCAATTGTGGAGATAGCTTTAGAGGAGACAAGCCGACCTTCTTGCGCTCTAGGTTTGTCAACTTTAATAACTCAGTTTCAAAACTAGTCCGACTAGTACTTTGGCTGATTTTACGAATAGATTGTATTTGGGCAACTTGGTTTTGTGGGCTGGATAAAAAAGATGTTGCACCCAAATCAGGTGCGATCGCCATTGCCCCCCCAAATACCAAAAGGCTATAGCAGACTAAAGTTGATTTCATAAATTTAGTTGCACAACTTGTGAATAAATACAGATAATTATTGACTTTGCCATCATTTAAGGGTTCCCATATTAAAGAACGTAAATTACAGGCTCCCAAAAAAATTAAGTTTTAAAACTATGCAACCAGATATTTAGGTAACACAAATGACACAGAACCAAGACTACAACGCAATAGGTTGCGCTGAATGTGCTAAAGGAGCAGGGCTAGGATTTGAATTTACGATGGCATTTCAGCCAATTGTTAACACGACTACTAGAGAAGTTTTTGCTCAAGAGGCTTTAGTTAGGGGGATGAATGAGGAGCCTGCGGGCGAAATCTTAGGACGGATCAATGATGAAAATCGTTATCGCTTTGATCAAGCTTGCCGAGTCAAAGCAGTGCAATTGGGGGCAAAGCTAGATATTAAATCTTTTGTCAGCATTAATTTCTTACCAAATGCAGTTTATCGTCCTGAATTATGTATTCGCACAACTCTTGAGGCAGCCGCAACCTTCGGTTTCCCTGTTGACCAGATTATCTTTGAGATTACTGAGGGAGAGAAAATTAAGGATCATGGGCATCTTCGAGAAATTGTCCAATACTATCGTCAGCAAGGTTTTTTAACGGCAATTGATGATTTTGGATCAGGATACTCAGGACTCAACTTATTAGCTGAGTTTCAAACTGATTTAGTCAAATTAGATATGGGTCTAATTCGCCATATTGATCAAAACAAGGGTCGCCAAGCGATCGTTAAAGGAATTATTCAAGTATGCAGTGAGTTAGATATTAAGGTAATAGCTGAAGGCGTTGAAACTTACGAAGAGCTAAGTATTCTCCAATCTTTCGGTATTGAGCTATTCCAAGGTTACTATTTTGCTAAGCCGAGGTTTCAAAGCTTAGCACCCCTCAATAATCTATAAGTCAAAATAATAGAAAAACAATAGATTTTCCCTAGTAGATTTTTTGGCTTTACATCTTTACAGAAATTGATATTTATTGACATTTATATAACGTTGCAATATCGATATATCACTCTATTTATAGATGACGATCCCCATCAGTCAACCTAGTGTGAGATGTTGACAGATCAAAAAATGTAGAATTCAAGTAATAAACATGATTCATCAATTAGCAGTTCGCTTAGGTGTGTCGTGTGTGCTACTCGCAACCCTGCCTCTTGCTACAGACGAAATAGTTAAGTATGTTCAGGCTCCTCATATTTTTTCAGGAATTGGAGCGATCGCCTCATGCATTGGAGCCTGTGTGCCAGTTTTGACACTATTTCGCAATTCTGATTAAATCTTTGTAAAAAAGTCCACAAAAAATCAACAAAAAGTCCACTTACTACACTTTTTTGTGGTTAAGCCCAGCGACCAATCACAATCCGCACAGTTCCATCTTCTAATACTTCCTGCTGCTCGATCGCAAATCCTTGTTGGTTAGCACTCTCTAAAACCATTTGAGCCGCATATTGTTGGTTTAGTTCTCCTAGAAATTCCTCGACATTCATCGCTACTCCCCACATGTCAGCGATGAGTTCATAGCAATCACCAATTTTTCGGAAGCCAAGGTCATAGGCATTGGGCATAGGGATCACGTATTCCGCAGTGGTGGTATCTCCTAAGTAGCCACGCACTAAGTTGTTTTTCTGAACAGGATAGCCAAGCTTTTGTAGGGCTTGCTCAAGCAAGTCACCATTTTTAATTTCGATGGCGATCGTAGTGAAGTGGGACATAAAATTTAGAATAAAGGGAGTGCTTTGCACTGCCTTTATTCTAAGTTAATTGCAAATTTTCGTAATTCTTGAAGCAATTGCTCATCATTAGATGCAGTTCTTGCACCAGACTCAGCAGCCCATTGTTTGAGGGATTCGATTTGCTGAGATGCAATCGCGGCTAGTGGGACAGTTTCCTCGATCGCACTAATAATATCTTCAGTGGTGAAATCTTCACGGTTACCACTACTGCCACGACCAAAGGCGCGATGAATACCGTCAATTATTACTTGTTCTATTTCTGCCCCACTAAAGTTTTTAGTATGTCGAGATAGGAGCATCAGGTCAAATTCACGTAACCGACTGGGGCGTAGTTTTTGTAGATGCACTTTAAAAATTTCTTGCCGTTCAGATTCGGTCGGTAAATTCAAAAAGAATATTTCATCAAATCTACCTTTTCGCAAAAGTTCGGCTGGTAAAATTCGGACATTATTAGCTGTGGCAACAATAAAAACAGGGGCAGTTTTTTCTTGCATCCATGTGATCAATGAACCAAAGACACGACGACTAGCACCAGAGTCTCCATCAATGGAAATATTGGCATTACCAAAGGCTTTATCAATTTCATCAATCCACAAAACACAGGGGGCAGTTGCCTCCGCAAGCTGAATCATCTGCCGCATTCGACTCTCACTCTCGCCCACAAAACTCCCAAACAGTCGTCCAATATCAAGACGTAATAGGGGTAATCGCCATTCGTTAGCGATCGTTTTTGCAGATAAAGACTTGCCAGTGCCTTGAATACCGACTAATAAAACCCCCTTGGGCGTAGGAATGCCGTAGCGCTTTGCCTCTTCCGTAAAAGCATCACGCCGAATCCTTACCCATTGCTTGAGGTTATCCAATCCCCCCACATTTTTTAGCGATTCGTTAACAGTAAAAAATTCTAAAATCCCCGTCTGTCTAATCGCTTGTTGCTTTTCGGCGAGTACAGCATCAATATCAGCATCGTTAACTTGCTCTTTTTCGGCGATCGCTTTGGCTAACACTCTTTGAATACGGGTACGGCTCAAACCCTGACAAGCCTTGACTAATTGCTCCAAGGCTAATTTGGATAAATTCAGTCTATTGGGTGAGATTTTTTGATTGATTAAATATTCGATTTCGGCGATCGCTGGCAATGGAAAATCGAGCGCTGTAATTTCTTCGGTCAATTCAGGTGGTATTTCTAAGACATGACTAGTTAGAGCTATAGTGCGGCGATCAAGTTTAAGATCGCGAGCCAAGTTTTTTAACTCACGAATAATCGGAATGTGGCGCTCGTGGTGCGGATATTTGAGAATCGGATGCAAATCACGCAATATATATAAAACGTTATCGCCATCCTTAGTTGCCTTATCCCGTTGAGCAATTCGTGACAAAGCTGCCATTACCGAGCCTTTATCCGCATTATTGTCACTCCAGCCTCTGGCGATGTCCCAAAACAAAATTCTGCGGCTAGGGCTAGATTGCAAGGCAACCTCTGTCAAAATATCTTCGACTGGTTCTTCTTCGGCAGTAACTATGTATATGAGGGGATATTTGGCACGAAGTAAGAGATCAAACTGCTCTATCAGAGATTGATAGACTCTGCTTTTGATCGGAGATAGTGAAGCTTTTGGCGATTGTGGCGACATATGGGCAAGTATAGCAATAAGCAAAGTAGGGTGGGCAGTGCCCACCCTACTTCTGGAATAAAAATCAATGTTTCCAGCGCCTTCGGCGCTGGAAACATAATTAGGCTGCGGCGAGTACTTGCTCTTCGAGTTTGGCTAGTCTGTCAGTGAGTAGCTCCTCTAAGGTGACGAGTGCTTTAGAGAAGCCTTTGATCCCTTCATCAAGCTTTTCCGAAGCCATGCGATCGCTAGCGTGCATTGCCTCAAAAGTCGCCTTATCCATAGGAATTTTGGCAATATCTGACTGAGATGCAGTTTCGGGATCAAGTTTGCGTACTAGCTCACCTTGGGTGTGGTGTAATTCATCCAGTAAAGCAGGGGAAATTGTCAACAAATCACAGCCAGCCAATTCCACAATCTCGCCCATATTACGAAAACTTGCGCCCATAATTTCAGTTTTATAACCAAATTTTTTGTAGTAGTTATAAATTCTGGCTACCGATAATACCCCTGGATCTTCGGCAGCAGGATAGCTATCTCTACCTGTATCTTTCTTATACCAATCGAGAATACGTCCCACAAAAGGTGAAATTAATTTCACGCCTGCCTCAGCACAAGCAATCGCTTGATGTAACCCAAATAGCAAAGTCAAATTGCAATGAATACCTTCTTTCTCAAGAGATTCGGCAGCTTTAATCCCTTCCCAAGTTGACGCAATTTTGATCAAGATGCGATCGCGGGAAATACCGTGAGACTCATACTGTGAAATTAAATAGTGTGCCTTAGCAATCGTTGCTTCGGTGTTATAGGATAAACGCGCATCCACTTCAGTAGAAACACGACCAGGAATAATTTTCAAAATCCTCATACCAAAGGCGATCGCCAAGCGATCGAAAGCTAAGGAAACCACTTGAGCTGGCGGGGCATCTTTACCCAAATCTTTTCGGGCTTCTATTAGGGTCTCATCCACAATTTCCTGATATTGGGGCATTTGAGCCGCAGCCGTAATCAAAGAAGGATTTGTAGTTGCATCTTGAGGTTTCACCATCTCAATTGCATGTATATCCCCTGTATCAGCAACCACTACAGTCATTTCACGCAACTGATCTAGAAAACTTTTAGGCAAATCATTAGACATAACGTCCTCCATAGCAACAGTCATAACTAGCTACCTTTGCACGCCTATCTTAGCCTTAACAATTTTGAGGTTTAAGCAACCTTTAGAGTAATTACAAGATCACCATATAAATAAGCCACACAACAAGAAATTTGCGAATCTAATGAAGTTTTGTTAAGAAAAATGTAGGGCTCATTGACTTAAGAAACTTAGCTTGTTTGTCTAAATTTATTGCAGAGAGAAGGATTGAGCTAATTTGAGACATTCTAAACAATTGTTACAAAGATTCTAGAGCGACACAACCCTAAATCTATAATTACGACATCGTGGCTCAGCGTCTCTTGTACAGCAGTACTTATCTCATTCATAGATTCAGCACTATGAGAGAGCTAGCCTAATCGTTTAATCTACTTTGTCTTAACAGTCTGAGAGAGGAAAATTTACATGACAATGACTCCTCAAAAGCCAGACACAGAGGTAAAGGTATCGGTTGATCGTGACGTAGTCCCAACTTCCTTTGAGAAGTGGGGACAACCTGGTCACTTTGACCGCACCCTTAAGAAGGGACCAAAAACCACAACATGGATTTGGGATCTTCATGCCAATGTGCATGACTTTGACAGTTTCACAACCGAAGAAGATACTGCCCGTAAGATCTTCTCTGCTCACTTTGGGCATTTAGGTATTATTTTTATCTGGCTAAGCGGTATGTATTACCACGGAGCCAAATTCTCTAACTACACTGCTTGGTTGTCTGATCCTGTCAGCATCAAGCCCAGCGCCCAAGTGGTCTGGAACGTTGTCGGTCAAGATATCTTGAATGGCGATGTAGGTGGCGGTTTCCAAGGTATTCAAATCACTTCTGGTTTGTTCCACCTTTGGAGAGCATCTGGTATCACCACCGAGTATCAACTCCTCTGCACCGCAATTGGCGGTTTGGTGATGGCTGGCTTGATGTTCTTCGCTGGTTGGTTCCACTACCACAAGGCAGCACCTAAACTTGAGTGGTTTAAGAATGCTGAATCGATGATGAACCACCACTTGGCTGGTTTACTTGGTTTGGGTTCTCTCTCTTGGGCTGGACATCAGATCCATGTTTCGATTCCTGTCAACTATTACCTTGATAAGGGCGTAGCTGCTAGTCAGATTCCTGCACCCCATGAGTTCATTCTTAATCCTTCCTTGATGTCGGATATTTTCCCCAGCTTTGCACAAGGTTTGACACCGTTCTTTACCTTGAACTGGGGCGCTTATGCTGACTTCTTGACCTTTAAGGGTGGTTTGAATCCTCAAACTGGTTCTTTGTGGCTAACTGACCAAGCTCACCATCACCTTGCGATCGCTGTACTCTTCATTGTTGCTGGTCATATGTACCGCACCAACTGGGGCATCGGTCACAGCATGAAGGAAATGCTTGAAGCTCACAAAGGTCCTCTAACTGGTGAAGGTCACAAGGGCTTGTATGAAATCTTCACAACCTCTTGGCACGCTCAGCTTTCTTGGAACTTGGCTCTGATGGGTTCTCTAAGCATCATCGTTGCACAACATATGTATGCGATGCCTGCTTATCCCTACATTGCTACTGACTACGCAACTCAAGTTTCCCTATTTACACATCACATGTGGATTGGTGGTTTCTTGATCTGTGGTGGTGCTGCTCACGCTGGTATTTTCTTTGTTCGTGATTACGATCCTGCTAAGAATGTTAATAACTTAGTTGATCGTGTATTACGTCATCGTGATGCAATTATTTCTCATCTTAACTGGGTATGTATTTTCCTTGGCTTCCATAGCTTTGGTCTTTACATCCACAATGACACCATGCGTGCATTGGGTCGTCCTCAAGATATGTTTTCCGACACCGCAATTCAGTTGAAGCCCGTATTTGCTAACTGGATTCAAGGTTTCCATGCAGCCGCAGCAGGCGTAACTGCTCCTTATGCAGGCGCTAGTGTTAGCCCCATCTTTGGTGGCGATACTGTAGTTGTTGGTGGCAAGGTTGCTGCTGCTCACATGGCTCTTGGTACTGCTGACTTCTTGGTACACCACATCCATGCGTTTACCATCCACGTCACCGTACTGATCCTCTTGAAGGGTGTTCTTTACGCTCGTAGCTCTCGCTTGATTCCAGATAAGGCTGAACTTGGTTTCCGCTTCCCTTGCGACGGTCCTGGTCGTGGCGGCACATGTCAAGTTTCGGCATGGGATCACGTATTCCTCGGTTTGTTCTGGATGTACAACTGTATTTCCGTTGTTATTTTCCACTTCTCTTGGAAAATGCAGTCCGATATTTTCGGTACTGTTGATGCAAGCGGCACAATAACCAACATGGCTGGCGGTAACTTTGCACAGAGTGCATTGACCATTAACGGTTGGTTGCGTGACTTCTTGTGGGCACAAGCTTCCAATGTAATTCAATCCTACGGTTCGGCATTGTCGGCTTACGGTTTGATTTTCTTGGGCGCTCACTTCATCTGGGCTTTCAGCCTCATGTTCCTGTTCAGTGGTCGTGGCTACTGGCAAGAATTGATCGAGTCAATCGTTTGGGCACACAACAAGCTCAACGTTGCTCCTGCTATCTCTCCTCGCGCTTTGAGTATTACTCAAGGTCGTGCAGTAGGTCTAGCTCACTACCTCTTAGGTGGAATTGCCACAACTTGGGCATTCTTCCTAGCCCGTTACGGTGCACTTGGCTAATAAAACGGAGAAATTGAAGTAATTATGGCAACGAAATTTCCTAAGTTTAGCCAGGCTATCGCACAGGATCCAACAACCCGTCGGATCTGGTATGCGATCGCCACAGCGAACGATTTTGAAAGTCACGATGGTGTTACCGAAGAAAGTCTTTACCAAAAGATTTTTGCTTCACACTTCGGACATTTGGCAATCATCTTCCTGTGGACATCTGGCAACCTGTTTCACGTAGCGTGGCAGGGTAACTTTGAGCAATGGATTAAGAATCCTCTCACTACACGTCCAATCGCCCATGCGATTTGGGACCCTCACTTTGGTAAGGCAGCAGTTGAAGCTTTCACACAAACTGATGTTGCTGGTCCTGTAAATATCGCTCTTTCTGGTGTTTACCACTGGTGGTACACCATCGGTATGCGCTCTAACCAAGAATTATTTGGTGGCGCAATCTGGATGTTGATTTTTGCTGCTCTCCTGCTATTTGCAGGTTGGTTGCACCTACAGCCCAGCTTCCGTCCTAGCCTCTCTTGGTTTAAGAATGCTGAGTCTCGTCTAAACCACCACCTTGCTGGTTTGTTCGGTGTTAGCTCCTTAGCTTGGACTGGTCACTTGGTACACGTAGCAATTCCTGAAGCTCGTGGCGTTCATGTAGGTTGGGAAAACTTCTTGAGCGTACCTCCTCATCCAGCAGGGCTTGCGCCTTTCTTCACTGGTAACTGGGGTGTATATGCTCAGAATCCTGATACCGCAGGTCATGTGTTTGGAACAGCTCAAGGTGCAGGTACAGCAATCTTGACCTTCTTGGGTGGCTTCCATCCTCAAACCGAAGCTCTCTGGTTGACTGACATTGCCCATCACCACTTGGCGATCGCAGTGCTATTCATCGTCGCTGGTCACATGTACCGCACCAACTTTGGTATCGGTCACAGCATGAAGACAATCATGGAAGCTCACAACCCACCCAAAGGAACTCCCTTTGGTGGTCTATTGGGAGAAGGACACAAAGGTATCTATGACACCTACAACAACTCTCTCCACTTCCAACTTGGCTGGCACCTAGCTACTCTCGGTGTAGTTACATCATTAGTTGCTCAGCACATGTACTCGATGCCTTCTTATGCATTTATTGCTAAGGACTTCACTACACAAGCTGCTCTGTATACTCATCACCAATACATTGCTGGTTTCTTGATGGTTGGTGCATTTGCTCACGGTGCGATCTTCTTCGTTCGTGACTACGATCCTGAAGCTAACAAGAACAACGTTCTTGCTCGTGTCCTTGATCACAAAGAAGCGATCATCTCTCACTTAAGCTGGGTATCCCTCTTCTTAGGTTTCCACACCCTCGGCATTTACGTTCACAACGACGTAATGCAAGCTTTCGGTACTCCTGAAAAGCAAATCTTGATCGAACCTGTATTTGCACAATGGATTCAAGCTGCTCACGGTAAGGCATTGTATGGATTTGATGTCCTACTTTCTAACCCTGATAGCATCGCTGCAACAGCTTGGCCAAATAGCGGTAACGTTTGGTTGTCTGGTTGGTTGGCTGGTATCAACTCTGGTGACAACTCTTTGTTCCTCACTGTCGGACCTGGAGACTTCCTAGTTCACCATGCGATCGCTCTAGGTCTACACACCACTACCTTGATCTTGGTTAAGGGTGCTTTGGATGCTCGTGGATCTAAGCTCATGCCAGACAAGAAAGACTTTGGCTACAGCTTCCCTTGCGACGGTCCTGGTCGTGGCGGTACTTGCGATATCTCTGCATGGGATTCCTTCTACCTCGCTATGTTCTGGATGTTGAACACCATCGGTTGGACCACCTTCTACTGGCACTGGAAACACCTCGGTGTATGGCAAGGTAACGTTGCTCAGTTCAACGAATCCTCTGTCACCATCATGGGTTGGCTCCGTGACTACCTATGGCTCAACTCCGCTCAGTTGATCAATGGCTACAACCCCTATGGCATGAACAATATCTCTGTTTGGGCTTGGATGTTCCTATTCGGACACCTCGTTTGGGCAACTGGATTTATGTTCTTGATCTCTTGGCGTGGTTACTGGCAAGAGTTGATCGAAACCCTAGTATGGGCACACCAACGCACACCTCTTGCAAGTTTAGTTCAGTGGAAAGACAAGCCTGTGGCTCTCTCCATCGTTCAAGCTCGTTTGGTTGGCTTGGCTCACTTCACGGTTGGTTACATCGTCACATATGCAGCCTTCCTGATTGCCTCAACGACAACGGCTTTCGGTTAATCTAGCTTGCTAGTTAATTAAAAAAATCCCTCACAGCAATGTGGGGGATTTTTTTGTAAAGATATAATATCTAAAATGTTTATAAGAGTGGCAAATATGACAGCTATTCAAGACAAGTCAGATATTATCCGTACAGAAAGAGGACTTACTATCAATGGTACTCGGATTACTCTGTATGATTTGATGGATTATATTCATGCTGGTTATCCTGTAAAGCTAATTCGTAATTATTTTTTTTATATTACTGAGCAGCAGTTCAATGCAGCGATCGCCTACATTGAAAATAATCGTGAACAGGTTGAGTCAGAGTATCAACAGGTTTTGCAAGAATCTGATATAAACCGTCATTATTGGCAAGAAATCAATAAAGAAAGATTTGCTAAAGTAGCTAATCGTAATCCTAAACCTGAAAATAAAAAAGCATGGGAAAAGCTGCAAGTTTGGAAAACGAGGCTAGCGGCTGAAGCATGAAGTTTTTGATTGATTACAATCTCAAAGGTAAATCTTTAATTCTTTGGGGAGTTGTGGCTTCTGAAGGTTGGCTAGAGCTAATAGAAATTAAATTTCTTCAATTTGAGGATGTGGGGTTGCCTCGTGATAGTAGTGATCTGTTTGTTTGGAATTTTGCTCAACAAAATCAAATGATTTTGATTACTGCCAATAGAAATATGAAGGGCAAAACTTCTTTGGAACAGACAATTCGTGAAAAAAATACAGATCTCAGTCTTCCAGTAGTAACTATTAGTAATGTGGATCGACTTGATGAGAAAGTGTATCGAGAAAAATGTGTAGCTAGTTTGATAGAAATTGGTCTTGATATAGAAAATTATTTAGGGTCTGGGCGTATTTTTATTCCCTAGTTATGGTTTGTATTGACTACAAATGCTGCCAATATCGGGGACGGTAAGTAGGGCTTGCTGAAAAAGTCTACAGAGTGAATTTAAAGGCAATACAGCTTTCAAAATAGTATTTTGTCGCATATTTCCCAAATTTACCCAGCAATTTTCCACGGAAGTGCAAGGGTTTTGATCTTCTAGACGCTATAATCTTGCACTTTTTATGACAAAAAAGCTTAAAGTCCTTATGTAGCAAGCTTTTGTACTTTTTCAGTAAGCCCTACTTAAAGAAGGGACAGAACACTATGGCTTTGTGGCAATAAACGGTGAACAATAAATAGTGATTGCGATTCGGGGGACAGTCAGCGTCAAGGACTGGATGTATAGCTTACTGACACCGCGTATTGTCGATGAATTTCATTTTGGTTTTCAACTTTACACTGAGCCAATTTGGAAACAACTGCAAAATATTCTGCCCGATTTGCTCAAAGACAAACCCAAAATCATTACTACAGGGCATAGTCTGGGCGGAGCTTCGGCAACTTTACTCGCCCATAAACTCAATAAATCTGACTTAAAGCCAAGTTACTCTAGTCTCGAAACCTATACTTTTGGTGCGCCGCCCTTGGGAACTGAGAGCGTGAAATTAGAAACACCACTCTATAGGTTTCGTACCCCTGGGGATCTGGTTCCGCATTTGCCGCTATTGGGGGGCTGTATTGTGGAGATGACTAGCAATAACTTGGCTTGGCTTCCCCAAGTTCAACAGCCATTAGCGGAGATGAGTAAAACACTGACTGAGTATAGCCATCCTGAGCCAGAGTATTTACTGCATACCACAGGTAAAGTTTATAAACTTGATGCCTCCCAAATGAATATTCAGAAACAGCAATCTGAATTTTTGAAAATCTTGTTAGAGAAGCCAGATCACGGTTCTGCTTTTGGCGAAATCACCACTAATCTTGTTAAAATCTTACAATTTCAAGGGAATATTCAGTCTTTGATAACTGAAAGTATTGGAGGTTATCTCGGAAAGATTGCTGAGATACTACTTATTGAACATGATACTTTAAGATACATTCAAGCTTTAGATATCGAAAAAACTTTACCTCAATCGCTTTTTACTAAGCCTGAGTTTGATATTAAACCTGAAACACAAGCAATTAGCTTAGTAGAGAAAAAAGATATGTTCAATAAAAATTTTTTGAAAAAGATTGCTAAAGGTGACGAGCAAGCAGGTGAGGAGATTGTAAAGGGAACTGCTCCTGCTAGTGGGGAAATTGTTGATATGACTAATCTCTCTGAATCCGTTGAACCTGTTGCTGACTCTCAATCAAGAGATGAAACTTCTACAAAAGATTCTGCACTTGCTGTAACTACTGACAAGCCACAAACAGGTAATTGGTGGGATGGCGCATTTGGTGCAGTTGCAGGAGCAGCAGGGGCAGTTGGTAACGCAGCTAGTGCGGTTGGAGGCACAGTTGCAGGTGCGGCGGGAAATGTTGGCGGTGCTGTAGGTGGAGCAGCTAGTGCAGTTGGCGGCACGGTTGTGGGTGCGGCGGGAAATGTTGGCGGTGCGATCGCTAGTGCGGGAAGTGCAGTTGGTGGGGTAGCTGGATCGGTTGGAAATGCAGTCGGTGGTGCGGCAGTGGCAACCGTAGGAGCAGTTGGTGGGGCTGTTGGTGCATTTACGCAAACAGTTGGTGGTGCTGTCATTGGTGGAATTTCTTCGACAACTAGTAGCGCAGGACAAGCGATCGAGGCTGTTGGGAATAATTCTTTAATTCGGAAGGCTGCTGGGATCTTTAATGCTGATTGGTTTCTGAAAATATTAGATCAGGTAGATGTTACTGCATCAGAGGCTGAAGTAAAGCGATTAAAACAAAAACACCCCAATGAGTCAGCTTATCAAATCGCGCAAAGAATTATTGGGCAAAAAGCGGTGTTTGCGGGTGCGTCTGGATTTGCTACCTCGATTGTCCCTGGTTCTGCCGCAGCATTGTTTGCAGTTGATCTAGCTGCGACAACTTCTCTCCAAGCTGAGATGGTTTATCAAATTGCTTGTGCCTATGGCATGGATCTTAAAGATCCAGCTAGAAAAGGAGAAGTCGTCGCCGTATTCGGGTTAGCTTTTGGTGGCAAAACAGCAATTAAAGCAGGATTAGGACTATTAAGAAATATTCCAGTTGCAGGAGCTGTGATTGCTGCAAGCTCTGAAGCCGTTATGCTTTACACGCTTGGGCAGGCAAGTTGTGCTTTTTATGAGGCAAAACTAAACCCTGTTGATTTTGAAGAAAAATTAGTAGACATTCAAAAAGATAGCGAAGAGCGTTTAAAAAGTGCGATTCCGCAGGAACAAATTATTGATCAAATTCTGGTTCATGTGATTTGGGCAGGAAATCAAGGTAGAAGTAAGGAAAGTGTTTTGGCTGACCTAAAAGCGGCTAATCTTAGACCAGCGTCGATAGATGCGATCGCTGAGTATATGGATTCACCACTTCCGCTTGAGATGTTAATAAAGGACATCAAGCCAGAGTATGCTTTAGCTTTGTTTGCCCAATGTCAGAAGTTTGCGATGTTAGACGGCATTATGACTCCTGAAGAAGCAAAAGTAATTGAGATGATTCATCAGAAATTCAGTTGAGGATAAAGCCTTTATCACTAGGCAAAAGAACTAAAGCTATGCAAGCGGAAAACAAGTTAAATGAACTATTGATTATCACTCAACAGTTCTATGAGTTTAATTATCGATACAAAACTGCTACTCTCACCGAAGTTTTATCTGTTTGAGGACGCTCAAAATTTTCTAAATATATTGATCATGGAGATATTGATGGATTGTCTATCTGAATCAATATCTCCATGGTTGTTTATCGAGATTTTAAATCAAGTTCAATTAACGTCAGTTCAACAAAAAGTGATCGCCATTCTTGAGGGCAAATAAATGAATTTAATCTCGACTTGCCAAGTTAACATTAAGCTATAACGCATATCTAAAAAAACAGCCGATCACAAGATTCCTATGACTAGAACCGAACGCGACTCCATGGGGGAAATGTCCCTGCCCGATGATGTTTACTATGGTATTCAAACTGTAAGGGCGATCGATAACTTTAAGATTAGTGGACTTAAGCCCTTGCCGACCTTTGTGAATGCTTGTTTACTAATCAAAAAAGCTACAGCCTTAGTTAATGCCGAACTCGGTTGTATTCCTGTCGGAATGGGCATGGCGATCGCGGCGGCGGCAGATGAAATATTAGATGGTCATTTACGCGATCAGTTTGTCGTTGATGTCTATCAAGCGGGTGCTGGTACATCGCATCATATGAATATCAATGAAGTATTAGCCAATCGCGCCCTTGAGATTTTGGGTGACATTAAGGGTAATTACAAAAATGTGAATCCCAACGATCATGTGAATTATGGACAGTCTACTAATGATGTAATTCCCACAGCGATTCGGATTGGAGCATTATTAGCACTGGATCACGTCCTATTTCCTGCCTTAGCAAATCTCAGTGAACAGTTACGGATTAAGGCGATCGCCTTTGCAGGAATCGTCAAATCTGGACGTACCCATTTACAGGATGCTGTCCCCGTCAGGCTTGGTGATGAATTTCAAGCCTATGCTCAAATTATTAGCGATCATATTAAACGCATTCACCTAGCAGCTAATGATTTAAAAACTTTAGGTTTAGGTGGGAGTGCGTCAGGTACAGGACTAAATACGCATCCGCAGTATTGCGATCGCGTTGCTGAAAAGCTCAGCGAAATTACAGGATTTGAACTGAAGCCTGCTAGTAACTTGATGGCTGCGATGCAAAGTATGGCTCCCTTTGTGAATGTATCGGGTGCAATCCGCAACCTTGCCCAAGATACTTGCAAAATTGCCAATGATTTGCGCTTAATGGATTCAGGACCAAAGACAGGTTTGCGCGAAATTCAATTACCACCAGTGCAACCAGGTTCGTCCATCATGCCAGGCAAATATAATCCTGTGATTGCCGAGATGACAAATATGGTTTGTTATCAAGTTATCGGCTATGACACGGCGATCGCCTTTGCGGCTCAAGCTGGTCAATTGGAACTGAATGTGATGATGCCTTTGATTGCCTATGATTTGATCCAGAGTATTGAGATTTTGGGTAATGCGATTGATACTCTCGCGACTAAATGTATTAGAGGAATCGTGGCGGTTGAGGATCGCTGTTTAGCATACGCTGAGGGCAGTCTGTCGTTAGTGACAGCTTTGAATACTCATATCGGTTATCTCAATGCTGCTGATGTCGCTAAGGAATCCCTAGCAACAGGAAAATCTCTACGTCAAGTGGTTTTGGATAAGGGATTGATGACAGAGGAGAAGCTAGCCGAAGTTCTTGATCTTGAGCAAATGAGCCGTCCAAATGGATAACCCTCATCCCCCATCCCCCCCTTTAACTAACCCTTGCAAAGGGGAAAAACTAGAAATTTAGTTCCCTCCCCTTTGCAAAGGTAGGGCTAGGGAGGGGTTATTAATGAAATTTAGAAATTTCCTTATTCACAAATTACTATCAATGGAGAAATAGAAAAACATGTTAGCAGTAGCAGTATTAGCGGCGGGTAAAGGAACGCGCATGAAGTCCGCGTTACCCAAAGTATTACAACCACTGGGAGGTAAATCATTAGTTGAGCGTGTTCTCAATGCTACAGATGCCTTGAAAGCCGATCGCCGTATTGCGATCATTGGTTATTGTAGCGATCAAGTTCGGGCTGCTCTCGCCGATTATCCACAGTTAGAATTTGCCGAACAAACGGAACAATTGGGAACAGGTCATGCAATTCAGCAATTATTGGAACCTTTAAAAGATTTTGCAGGTGAACTAGTTGTACTTACTGGTGACTCACCTTTGATGCGAACTGAAACTATCCAAGCTTTAATCGATAGTCATCGCCAACACAAAGCTTCGGCAACAGTGCTTACAGCGCTTTTACCAAATCCAACGGGCTATGGTCGCGTATTCTGCGATCACGATATGAAGATCGAACGCATCATTGAGCACCGCGATTGTAATCCTGAACAACTTCTCAATCAGCGTGTTAGTACGGGTGTTTATTGTTTTGATTGGCAAGAATTAGCTCAGGCTCTACCGAAACTGACTACCAATAATGCTCAAAAGGAATATTATCTGACTGAGGTTTTTGATTATCTCAATTCAGTTTATGCTAGTGATTTAGAAGACCCTGACGAGAGTTTAGGAATTAACGATCGCATTCAGTTAGCCCATGCCTATGATGTCTTGCAAAAAAGAGCAAGAGAAAAATGGATGCGTGCAGGTGTTACGATGCTACTACCTGAGACGATTACCATTGATGACTCAGTGGAACTTGCGCCTAATGTGATTATCGAACCACATTCCCATTTGCGAGGTAATACTAAAGTTGGTTCAGGTACAACGATCGGTCCTTCAAGTCTTGTAGAGAATAGTATCATTGGGGAAAACTGCTCTGTACAATTCTCAGTGATCGAAGATAGTCAAATTTCTGATAACTGTCGGATTGGTCCCTTTGCCCGAATTCGGGGAGAATCAATGGTGGGTGAAAAATGTCGGATTGGGAACTTTGTGGAACTCAAAAATGCCAAAGTAGGCGATCGCACTAATGCTGCACATCTTAGCTATCTCGGCGATGCTACTCTCGGTAAACAGGTAAACATCGGCGCAGGTACGATTACGGCTAATTATGATGGCTTTAAAAAGCATCAGACTATAATCGGCGATCGCAGTAAGACAGGTTCTAACTCGGTTCTAGTTGCACCGATTCAAATTGGTGAGAATGTTAATATTGCCGCAGGTTCTATAATTGTGGAAAATGTGGAATCTGACGCTTTAGCAATTGCAAGAGCTAAGCAGATTATTAAACCTGATTATTATGATCAAGAAGGTCGCAAAAAGAATTAAAAGTAATTAAAAGTTAGGACTGACGAAGAAGAACGAAAGGTAGGAGCAATTCATGAATTGCTCCTACGATGAAATGACTTCCTTTGAGCGCTTCTCACGTTTTTGTGCGTACATCAAGCGATCGCCTTCTACTAACAGATCATTAATTGAATGATGACGGCTGGGATCAAACTCGACCATGCCAACGCTGTAAACAATATCGTAACCACGATCTGTTTGTTTGCTATTAAAGTCTTTTAATACTTGTTCTAAGCGATTTAAAATTAGCTGTGTTTCAGTCTGATTAGCATTGGTCAATAAAGCTACAAATTCATCTCCGCCCAATCTACCGACTACATCTGATTCCCGAAAAGATTCTTTTAAGATTTTACTGAAATTTACCAACGCATTATCGCCTTCAGCATGTCCGTAGCGATCGTTGATTTCTTTAAAAAAGTCTAGATCAAAAAAGAATAGAGAAGCAGGCTTATTCATTCTTTTACATAGGTTTAGCGCATGGTGTGCTAATGCACTAAAGCCACGTCGATTAGATATTTGAGTTAATTCATCAATTGTGGCTAACTGTACGGATGATAGTTCTTGAGCCGCCATTTGACCAAGATCACGCAGTAACTCTCGGTCTTCATCACTGAGAATTCGAGGTTCTCGGTCAATTAAACAGAGTGTACCGACCTTTATGCCATTAGGTACAACTAGTGGAACTCCTGCATAAAAGCGAATTCTTGGCTCATTCAGAACTAGAGGATTATCGTAAAAACGCTCATCTTCTAAGGTGTCAGCGATCATAAAAATATCATTACCTAAAATGGCATGACCACAAAATGATATATCGCGTGACATCTCTGTTACTGCTAAACCTTGACAGGATTTAAACCATTGGCGATTCATATCAACTAAGCTGACTAAGGCGATCGGCACTCCAAATAGTCTCTTGGCGATTCTAGCTAGGCGATCAAAGCGTTCTTCTGGTTCTGTATCGAGAATGCTTAGCGATCGCAGTGTTGCCACACGAACATCTTCATTCTCTGGGTAGTCTGGGACTTTCATAGATATTTGTTATTTTGCATAGTTATACAAAATAATGACCTTCAGGATTTGTAGTAGAGTATCTAATTCTACTAAATTCTACTAAAAATCTTAGGGCAAAATCAAAACTCCAAAGAGAGTTACGGCATGAAGTTGCGGCACGAAGTGGCATAACTCTCTTTGGAGTTTTATGTCTTGATACACTTGGCAACATCTGCACAAAACACAAAATAACGTAGCCATTTGTGTTTTGGAATAAAATCCTTATACCAAATTAAAAAATAGCGTAGCAATTTCTTAATTGAAAACCCCTTACTAGGTTTGATGTTTGATTCACAAAAGTGTTGTTATACTTTTGTGAATTGGTATTACTGGATCAAGAAAGATACAAGAAGAATTAGTTAAACTGAAGTGAAGTTAAACCCACATAGTATGAGAATCAGCGCTTTGTGCTGATTCTCATACTATGTGGGTTTAAGATTAGTACCGATCATAACCAACTATAGCTAGCTATAGCTATCCTAAATAGATTGTGAGAGTGCGCCGCGAAGGGGCGCACTCTCACAATCCTCCAAATCTTACAACTCATTTAGGATCGATATATTATTTCCAGATATTTTCCCAGAAGGGAGTTTCTACAGGATTAGGCAGACTAGAGATATTCATCTTGCGGCGAATATCGGCGATGTTCCAGCCTGTTAGACTTGCCAAAGTTTGTGCTTCCTTCTCAAAGCGAGGACGTAGCGATCGTTGATATTCTTTGCCTGCGTCACAATTCATCTCACCTTTAAAGGCATGTCGCAAAACATAACGTCCTTGAAACTGCTCCTGATTTGAGGTTTCCTTAAACATTAAGTCTTCAGGAAATTTGTCACGGTTATAACGAATATGTAAGCGCGTGATAAAGACTCGACTATTGCTAGGCGGCATTGGTCTAGGCAAAATGCGTCGATTTGAAGGTTGACTAGAATCTGCGGCTCCGATCCAGAATACACCCGCCTTGCGAAGTTCTTCTTGCGAAAGAGGTTCAGCAGAACAAGGATCACAACTTGACATATCCCATGCATATTCCAAGAAGGCAACTTTACGACCTTCCTTGTTATAGGAAGTCTGGAACATTGACTTGTAGAAATTACCAAATTCATTCTTCACATAAACGGGAATATCAGCATCAGAAGGTACTTTGATAGTACGATAGTTGGCAACCTCTGCTTGTCCCTTCGGCGAGAGAATATAAACAAGCAAATCCTGATCGCCATTAGCATTGAGCATTCCTAAACGGATCGGCAACATGAATTTTGGCGATTCGTAAGCCATCATTAGAGGACGGAGTGATTGAGAACCTGTTTTACTTAGTTCAGCAATATTCACCTTAGCCACAAAGAACTTCATATTTTGGCGAATATATGGCTGAAGTAGCTCTTTTGCACCTTGAGGAATTTTGTAATCATTGTCAATCAACCAAGCTTCCAAACCATCGGATTCTTTGGCACTGAGAATGAGAATATCGTATTCTCCAACTGAAAACTTAGCTTCGATGGTAACTTGGTAATTATCACGAGGAGCCTTTGCTTCTGAAATTGGGGCTGCACTTGCTCTAGTTATACCGCCAAGATTAACCCGATCATAGGCCTCATATCTAGCACAGGGATCGGAGTCAAAGTACTCGACTAAGCGAGGAGCGCTAAAGGAATCAAGGCGATCGATGATCTTCTGCTCACCAATCCGAACTTGCTTTTCTTTCAGCAATACTGGTACTGGCACAACCAGCGCAAAATCTTTTACATCGCCTTGATAGTCATTTGCCATTGTTAAAACAGTGCGTTTACCATCACGGGCAATCACCACCTGCGAAGCCTTGTTAAATAGACTGGCATCAGCTTGGGACACATAGAAACCACAGAAGGCAAAGACAGCAGGTGAATAGGTAAAGACAACTAAACAAGCAAGGGCGGTACTCATAAGTACACGCATCCAAATTAGAAATTTTTTCATGTATCTATCCTTAAAAATTAAATAGATAACTAAACCCAACATTAGTATTGGCACTTCGTGCTGCCACTAATATTGGGTTTAGTTAGAAAGCAAAGCACTGTAGCGTTTTGGTAGCCATTGGAATCGTGGTGCATTCCAGAGCCGATCGCATAAAACGGTGAGTGGTGAAATTAGAAATAACGCATAAAACATTGCGTCAGAGTTAAAGAAAACATTGCGGAAAATGAAAGCTAAAACGGCGATCGCTACAGCCCAGATTAATCGCGCCACTTTCGCATTGGGAATAGAACGTGGATCAGTAATCATAAATAAGGCAAACAGCAACAGAGAGCCACTAGTAAGGCGATGGGCTAAGACATCCCAAGTCCAACCTAGCCAAAGATTTCGTAGTCCTTCTAACAGAGAATAGGCAACTAAAAACATGACGCTCGTATCCCAACGTCCTACCTTTTTGAGAACGATGCCGCCTAAACCAAGAAATACCAAGGCATATAAGCTATCTTCACCCCATTGTCCATTAGAAACCCATGCATGATTATTCCAAACAAAACTATCGAGCAGTAAAACAACGACGATTCCGAAGTTAGCAGGATTGAACCAATGTTTGCCGTTGGTGCGGAAGATAAATTTGCTAGCGATCGCTAAAAATGATGCACAGGCGATCGCCATGTAACTATCAGAACGTAATAATAAACTTAAGCCCAATGCGGTAATTGTGGCGCTTTTAAGTGACAACCAACGTTCGTTTTTTTGTTCGTTTTTTTGTGGCGTTGCTGGAGAAAATATCGATATCATGCATATTTGGGTTAACCAACAAGTCACAAAAGTAAGAGCAATCGCGAGCGGTTTCAGTGACCAATCACGGGTGCTAACCCCTAATAACAAAAAAACTGATAGAAATAGAATCTGATAATCACGGGCATCTCTGAAAGGAGCAATGCCAAAAGTGAACAATCTGGCAAGCGATCGCGGCATCGCAAAAGGTAACTTCAAGGACTGCATAGCTTTCTGATTAACCTAAAGTTTGGATCAGTATAACTGCCCAAATTTTAGGATTGTCGTCTGTTGCACTTTTTGTAACGATTACTTGCTTACAGCACTTTAAGTTTTTAAAAAATTTCTCCGTAAGGATTCTGCGATTTAATTAAAGAACCAGATTTTTTGTGGCGCAGCGGAGCCGCACCACAAAAAATCTGGTTCTTTAATTAGTACTGGGATCACCCTTTTCACTATCTAGTTGTGAGTTAAATGGCTTAAGCTCAGGTAAATTGCGTAATGTGGGTGAAATATTTGAACTTTCACCAAAAGGTTTTTTAGTGATCTGATCATTTATTTTTTCAGGGATTTTGCGATCAGTCATCGCCAATAACGATTGAAGCGCCGCAGGGATGGAATCTGGGTCCATAAATAAAACTTTGCTGCTGGGACTTTCACCAATCGCCTGTCCCATTTCTAGATATTTTTGGGCTAACAAATACTGTACTGCTTCCTTGCCATTGGGATGCTTGGCGATCGCATTAGCAATCCGCTCAATTGACAGAGCCATCGCCTCAGTTTGTTCTAGCTGCACTTGACGCTCTGATTCGGCTAATACGCGATTAGAGCGAGCTTCGGCTTCAGCCTTGGTAATTTCTGAAGTCTTCACACCTTCAGATAGCGAAATCATAGCCTTTTTCTCGATCTCGGCTGCCTTTTGTTTTTCCATTGACTGAAGTACAGAATTTGGAATCGTGATTTCGCCTAGTCTGACGCGCAGGACATTGATTCCCCAGTCTTGGGTATCACCAGAAATGCCAGTTAAAATTTCAGCGTTAATCCGCTCCTGTCCACCGATAATATTGTCTAGTTCACAGCGACCAATTTGAGTTTGGATTTGGGTTGAAAGAGAGATTTGTAAAGACTGATCGACATTTTCAATGTTGTAGCGAGCTTTTTGCAGGTCAGCAATTTGCCAATACATTGCACCACTAACATTGACACTAACATTATCAGAGGTCATGCAAGGCTGTGGGGGAAGCTCTAATACCTGCTCACGAGAGCTTTTAGTCAAGGAGACACGATCTATAAACGGCAGAACAATGTTGATCCCCGGTTCCATTGTCTTTTGATACTTCCCAAATCTCTCAACCAGTGCGATCTGACCTTCTTCGATGATCCGAAAGGAACGATAGATATAAGTACCACTCAAGAGCGCAAAGACAATGCTGAAAATTGTTGCTTCCATATATACAAACCAATGGTAGCGATTTATTCAGATTGCAAGAATTTACAAAAGACTGGCTAAGCCAGTCTTTTGTAAATTCTTGCAACCTTAACTAATTGATTCTATTTCGTGATCGCCTAAATGGGTTACAAATTTTGGTGTAAATCTCACCTCATAGGGATAGTTGGGACTGATCGGGCGACCATTCCACTCCGTATGCACACGGACAATTTCGCCTTCCATTCCTGCTATATCGAAGGATTTACCTTTGTGTTCAGGATGATGGAAAACATTTAATGCTGTTTTGACACGAACGCGATCGCCAACCTTCATAAAATTCTAATATGTCCAAATGTAAACGAGATTTATCAATTATCGCTTGTCTGATGTGTTAATTAACATCAAAAACAAAAAGTAGAGTCACGCTTGGCGTGACTCTACTTTTTGTTTTTGATAGGTTTACACCAATTCACGAAAGTGTGAAAGACTTTGGTGAATCAAAAAACAAACCCCGTAAGGGTTTTCAAATTAAGCTGATTGCTCTAGTTCAGGCTCTGGTAAAAACACTTCTAGCTTCGGTGCATGACCCCAAAATGCTTCTAGGTCATAGTATTCACGTTCGCGATCCATCATTGCATGGACGATCACATCACCGTAATCTAGCAAAATCCATGTGCCATCTTGCTCTCCTGCAATATTTCTAGGCTTACGTCCAAATTTTTCAAAGATTGATTCTTCAGCCATATCCGCGATCGCTCGTACTTGCGCCTTAGAAAATCCCGATGCAATGACAAAATACTCCGCCAAACTCGACACTTCACCGATCGCTAGCAAAACGATATTTTCTCCCTTGCGATCATCCGCAGCGATCGCGGCTGCTTGCGCTATTTGATAGCTTTGGTCTTGCTCTCTCTCACTAGGATTGAGATCCGTAGGGGTAGCGATATCGGTTACGATGGTCATAGTTGGCAGATGTACTCCTGATAAATTATTTCAGCACAACAACATTGTAACTTGATCTCCAAGTTTGGCAGTTTGGCATTGTCTAAACATTTTGTCTAAACATTGAAAGACATCACTATGGCAGCACTACAGCGCGTTGCTTTTACACTCCAACCACAAAATTTTTTGAAAGCCTTTGCAAAGCAACACTTTCAAAAAATTTTGTGGTTTGTTTGATCGACAATTACTGTGCTACTCCCTTCCCAGTGAAGCAATAGACATATAAAACCAAGAAATAGCGTTGCGGTGCTTTGCCCCGCAACGCTATTTCTTGACTGGGAAGGGATTAGTTGCGCGAAGCCGAGATGAGTATTTTTAATGTGAGTTCGATATAGCCATTTGCGTCGTGCTTCGCACGACGCAAATGGCTATATCGAACTCACGTATTTTTAAAATGTTTAGAAAAAAATTTAGAATCGTTTTTGTAGTAAAAATTTTCTGGGTCTTCCTAGTAGCCAATAATTTATAGTAGCTTCTTGGCTATGTAGTTGATAACCGATGTGATCATATAGACTACGCGCAGGTTGATTGTCCTCAAGTACATGCATATACAACCGCGAAAATCCCCATTGTTTTACGGTTTGCTCTGCTGCTAGCAAGAGTTGTTTGGCTACGCCACGCCGCCGCCATTGTGGATGTACTGCTAGGTTAAACACATAGGGATATTGCTGCATTTCACGACCTAACCAAAATTCTCGATAGTTTTTGACAGGTACGTAACGCATACAAATTTCTAAAGATGCGATCGCTTGAAATTTATTAACAGGATGGGTAGCCACAAGACAAGCGTAGCAAGGTGTTTTATCACCAAAACGACTACTGAGATCAAGCATGATGCCGTAGCGCAAAAGCGGATATACCAAGTCTGTAAAGCATCGCTGTAAAAAGTTAACTGGGTGATCGGTATTCCGATAAAAGCTCTCCGTCAAGATATCGGATACATGCCCAACATCTCTAGAACTAGCGTGACGAATTGTAAACGAAGGAGATGGGCTTGGCACATTCAGCGCTAACGGCTTAGCGAAAATAATTTGATGATTCTCAGTTATTATCACTAATAAATTACCCCAAATTTGCAAGGTTGCGCCCCTTCGGGGCGCAACCTTGCAAATTTGGATCTACTTGTGCGATCGCAATGACCAATCCCGACAAACCTATCTATGTCCCTAGCAAAACTATTCGCCCTCGCAAACAATTTGGACAGCATTGGTTACGAAGCGATGATGTGCTGAATAAAATTTTGCGGGCGGGGCAATTGAAACCAAGCGATCGCATTTTAGAAATTGGTCCTGGAACTGGTAATCTCACTCGGTTACTGTTGCCGTTGGTTGAATCCTTGACTGCTGTGGAAATTGATTGGGATCTTTGCGAAAAGCTTCGCAAGACCATGACACAAAAGAATTTTCAATTAATTGAAGGGAGCATTCTGGAGATTCCACTTCCCGAGCATACTAACAAAGTAATTGCGAATATTCCTTACAACATTACAGGCGAAATTCTCAAAAAACTGTTGGGAACTCTCGCGGAACCAGTGCAGCAGTTTGAACAAATTGTTTTATTAGTCCAAAAGGAAATCGGCGATCGCTTAGCAGCAAAGGCAGGACATAAAGCCTACAACGCCCTCAGCGTTAAGATTCAATATCTGGCAGAATGTCAGTTTATCTGTGATGTTCCTGCAACCGCTTTCTATCCACCCCCCAAAGTTAACTCGGCAGTTGTCCGCATTATTCCGCGTCCACCAGTTACATCTGCAAGTGATCCTAAATTCTTAGATCGCTTACTCACACTTGGTTTTGCGGCTAAACGCAAAATGCTCCGGAACAATTTAATTTCGGAAATAGATCGCGATCGCTTAGTTTTGATTTTGGAATCAATGGGAATTAATGGACAGGTGAGAGCCGAGGATCTTGATGTTGCTCAGTGGGTTGCGTTGAGTGAAGAGGTACTCAAGTCGAAACTATAGAAACATCTTTATTATGTTTATATTATGTTTATCATTGAGGTTTTCATTTTGCCGTAGGCAAAATGAAAACCTCAATGATTTAAGATTTAGGCGATCGCTTAGGTTTTGATGACTTTGGTATTTGAGATTGTTTAGCGGAAAGCTTTTGTAGTTTTTGGACTTGTTTGAGAGTTAATCCTGTAAATTGGGCAACTAGATCTGTAGAGACGTTGGAACGCAACATGTTTAGAGCTATTTGACGAGTAGTTTCAGCCTTGCCTTCAGCTTTGCCTTCAGCTTTGCCCTTAGCCTCACCTTCTAGCAAAATATCTTGATAAATCACTGATTCTTTCATGATTTCACTCCTTAGTAGTCTTTGGATGATTTCTTTATCTAAGGCTATACCCGATATTATAGCGGTAGAAGCTGCCACGTTACTTTGTACTCGTTTATCGGCAATACTATCAATTTGTCTAGCCACGTCTCTTAGAGTTTCTTCAGGATTACTTGTTTTGGTTAAGACAGCCAAAGGCAACAGCCCAAGATATTGCTGAAAGATATCAGTAGGTTGTTCCCAGAGACGAATGACATTAAATTCATGGTTTAGTTGCTGAGATTTAAAGCTGTTTTGGTAGACGAGTGGTGATTTTGTGGGCTTTAAATAGATGACAGTTTGATGAATTTCTTTGGTGGGGTATTTACCATAAAGTCTCAACCAATAGTTCGCCATCCGATATGCCATACTGTCATCGATTTTGGTCTGAAATTCTAAATGGACTACTATTTCAGATGACTCTAGAAAGATGACCGAATCTGCGCGAATAGGCTCGGCGGAGAGTTCCGAAGGTTCAAGTTTTGTTAGGGGAATTGATTTCCCCAAGAGCCAACTGGCAAAGTCTTCGGGGAAGTTCTCGGCTAGGAACTTGCAAGTATTGTCATACATCGCGAAATTTTATCATTTCAAAGTCTATCGCGCATATTCGTATAGAGATCATGTTGACAAAATTAAGCTCAATATTCTAAATTAAAAACCATTAATCGATGAAATAGAAGCTCAAAAATATGTAATTATTGGGGTTGAATAGTGATTTGTCTGGGGAATCGACTCAATCATCGCTTTTATCGACAACATCTTTATCAACCAATATCACCCCAAATTCCTATGGATTACTAATTCAATCTAACTTGAATAGTCAGATAGCATCTATTCAGTTTGATGCGGATACAGGTTGGCTAGCGATCGCAGGCAATGCAAATAACAACATCGTCAAACAAACGATAACTGGTAACGGCTATTACCAGTTTGATATTGATGGAACCATATTTAGTAGCAATCGCAGCTCATCAGCTTTTTGGCAAAGTCTAGATGGAGCGACCAGTACAAGTGTAGTTGGCATTAACTTTGATGGTGGGCTAGGCGATGATACCCTCATCGTTGGTAGCCAAGAATACAATCAGGGCTTTGGTGTGATTGCTGACGACACGATTCAAATCCAAGGAGCAGTACAAAGCGAATCAGTATTCTTAAAAGCCAAAGATATTATCAATCAAGGCGAAATTACTGCGGGTAATGTTACGGCTGAATTTAGTAATAGTTATACTGATGAGGCCGAAGCCAAAATTACAACCATTAATGGCGGGAGCATTTTATTAAATGGGGGCGAAACTGGAGATCTAGAGATAACTGGTAAGTTTTTTGCAACAGGTGCTACAGGCGGGAAGATCGATGTTAGAGGAAAAACAGTAAGCTTGAGAGGGGCAAATCTTGATGCTTCAGGGGAGAATGGTGGTGGCACGATTCTGGTTGGTGGTGACTATAGAGGGGCAGATCCTACGGGTTTAGGGATTCTGGTAAATGCTCAATTCGCTTTTGTTGATAAGTATTCCATCATTAATGCTAATGCACTTACCAGTGGAGATGGTGGCAAAGTTATTATTTGGGCAGATGCGGATACTGATTTTCGTGGCAACATCAATGCTCGTGGTGGCATAGAGACTGGAGATGGCGGCTTTGTCGAGGTCTCAGGAAGACAGAATTTGAATTTTGTAGGCAAAGTTGATGTTGGTGCAAAGAATGGAAAGAATGGTAGTATTCTGCTCGATCCAACTAACATTATCGTTAATGCTGACGATGACGATGATTCAACCTTTGATATTTCTAATCTTCAGAACATGAGAGGAAATGTGACTCTCTCTGCCACCAATAACATCGTATTCAATACAGAAGGCTACTTTTTTATACCTACAGGAACAATTACTCTAGAAGCAGGAAATTCTGTAATTCTTACACAAGATTTTGAGACGGGTGGTCGCAATCTCAATATTTCTGGAGCATTTATCAATGCGATGGGTCGTATAAGTTCGTATGCGAAAAGTGGCTCAGCTATTGGGAAATCTGGAAATATTAGATTAACTAGCCGAGGTGGAATTGAGATAAATGATGTTGCTACTTCCGACCTTGATGTAGGGAATGCTGGGAACATAACGCTTGAGGCAAGCACATTTATTAGCGCAGGATTACTTACTACTAGCAGTAACGGTAATAGTGGCAATGTGCGCTTATCAGCAAATGGAGATATTTCTTCATCAGATATTTCCACTTACTCCACTGGTAGTGGAGTAAGTGGAAATGTAAATATTCTGGGCCGTAGTGATTCATCTAAGCCTAATTCTATTGCTGTTGGACTAATTAATACTAGTGGACTGTTTCATCTAAAATAGTGCAATAGATACGGTTATTCTTCTTGCTCAAATACTGGATAAAGATGTTTCAGTTTGACTCTGGCATCGCTTGTCGAAAACCTCCATATTACTTTGGATGCATTCTGATTTCGAGACTTTTGCCAAGCGTCTATCTCCTCTTTGAGTTTGTCCTTGCTAGGAATCCGTCTATCTAAACATTGTTTTGATAAGACACTCAATTCGGTTTCGGCTACATTCAACCAACTACCATTACGCGGCGTATGATAAATTTCTAGTCTTCTTGCTAAACGATGAGCTTCTGGTGCAGGAAATGCTTCATACAGCGAAGCTATATTATGGGTATTCAGATTATCACTGAGTAGCTTTACTTTTCGTGCATTCGGATAGTCCTCATCCAACAATTGACGTATTTCCTCAGCCCAATCTATCCTTGTTCGACTATCTCGGCTACTCACCCGTCTCCATCCTCGATGAGGGTCAACAAACATGAATAGGGCTTGAACACCTTCACGCTCATAGTGGTAGTCTTCTTTTTTATCTTGTCCAGGTTGCATCGCTATTGGTGGATAAACCTCTCCGAGTAGTTGCTTTGATGCTTCATCCATTGCAATCAACGGTTCTTCTTCGCATGGCTCCGTGCTATACAAGTCAAGGACGACTTCCATTTCTGCCACAAATCTTGCTAAATCTCTTTCGGGAATACAAAATCTCTGGGTTTTCCAAGGTCGTAATTCGTTTTTTTTAGAGTACGCCACACCGTTGATGCGGAAATTTCGGTAATAACTTGTCTTTGCTTGAGTTCTGACGTTAATAGTCTGATTGTCCACTCAGCACGTCCTTCTGGTGGGTCTGCACAACACAGAGCAATTATGTGGGCTTCGCTAGAGCCATCGACCTTGGGCGGTGTGGGGGGCGTTTTCCTTAATTGTCTCTCTAGTGCAGGTTTTTCACCTTTTTGCAGAAATCTTTGGCGAATTCGACCTACGGTGTTTCTATGCACCTGCAATGCTTCTGCTATTTCTTCATCAGTCCATGTTCTCTTGCTGTATTTTCCTTCATCACACATCAGTAAAATTCTGGCGTGCAAGATCTTTTTTGCAGGTGCATAGCCATTTCGACTAATTTGTTCTAAGTTTTCTCTATCCTCTACTGTTAAATAGACTTTATCTCGCCTTCCTCTTCCCATGATTAGGGCTCTCCAAACCAATATCTATTGCACTATTTTAGATGAAACAGTCCACTAGTGGCAATAATGGCGGCAATGTCCGCTTATCAGCTAACGGCGATATTTCAACTTCAGATATTTTTACTTATTCCACTGGCAGTGGAAAAGGTGGTAATGTAAACTTGTTGAGCAGTAATGGAAGTAGTACGCTTGGTTCTATTATTGCGTTTGGCAATGGAAATGGAGGTGCAGTAACCCTAGATATATTTAAGGATATCTCCATGTATCAAATCAGTACGTCTTCTGACAATGGTAATGGCGGCAAAGTAAGTCTAAAGGCAAATCAAGATATTAAATTAGGCTCACCAAGTGATGTTAGATCTATCGTATCAAATTCTGTGGAGAAAAATGCAGGAACTATCCAAATCATCAGTACTGAAGGAAGTATTAATATTGGACAAGGATTAGTGAGTGCAAATTCTAAGCAGGGCAATGGTGCGAATATCAATCTCACTGCCAAGCAATTAATCACGACAGGTTTAATTGACTCTGGTGCGGATGGTAATGGGAATGGTGGCAATGTAAATTTGCTAACGGATGAGGATATCTTGACCTCTTCTATTGTTACTCATTCTAATGGCAATGGTAAAAGTGGCAATATCAGACTAGTAAGCTCTAATGGTAATATCAAGACCACAAATGATTCTCCTGATACAACTGCTAGATTTATCTATGCGGCGGGAAATGGAGGAAATGCTGGAACTGTAACTCTGAAAGCTTTTGGTGACATTGAGTCTGTTAGCATCACTACTTCATCCCAAAATGGTGCGGCTGGTAATGTCACGATTGAGGCTGGTGGTGAGTCAATCAAAATTGTTAATTCGCTTTCACAGAATGGTACTGAATATAGTATCTATTCTGCTGGCGCAACTAAAAATGGCAGAATTACGATTAACCGCAAGTCTGGATCGACTGGTACTTTCTTTGCAGTGGGTGATGCTACTTACAATGGGACTAAGGGTGCGATCGGTGCTGGGAAGGATGCTAATGGTGTTGAGAATAGTCTGCTCACTACAACTATCGTCACGGGAACCTATGTTGATGGCAATATCAGAATTTTGACTCCAGATATTCCTGCGTTGAGTCTCTCAAAACCTAGAACCATTCCTGCTGAAACTCCAACTACGACTTCCAGTTTTGCTCCTGTTAGTTCTCTCAATGTCCAAGGATTTATTGATACCAGACAATATGCAAAGGCGATCGTCGCTCTGGACAACTTGAGAACAATTGAGTTCTATCAGAGTCAAGGCAATACTAGTCCGACAGTGCCACAGCTAAATTCTGTAAATCAAATCAAGAGTTTCTTAAATGCTGGTGATATTGCCGCAGGTACAAGGTCAGCGATGATTTACACCTTTTTGTCTGGCACAACCCAAGATAATCCGTCGGGGACAAGTCTAAATCTATTTGCAGTTACTTCAGCAAGCGATATTATTTACAAAACTATTCCATTAATCAATGGTCAATATCAGGGTCTTAAAATAGATAAGGCTGTTCTTGACTTTAGAGCTCTTTTACGAACCCGTGATGGGGATTATGCAGATGAGCGTCAGTTTTATGGATATGCAGACTCTCGTTTATATGATTTGATCTTCAGACCTCTTAAAGACGCTTTATCTCTATCTCAAGTCAACAATTTAATCTTCTCGACTGACAGCCTATTTCGTACTATTCCTCTAGCTGCTTTATACGACGGTCAGAGCAGCAAGTTTTTAGTGGAGGACTTTAGCAGTTCTGTTACTCCTAGTTTTCAAGTTATAGAAAAAGACAGGTATAGATCTTTACAAGGTGCTAATGTTCTCAAAATGGGTGCTACAGTATTTGGCTCCTCTACCCCTTTACCAAGTGTCAGAACAGAGCTAGAGAATATTGCTCAAATTGAGTTGCAGAATTCTCCAAGCATCAGACATAGCCCCATTTATTTGAACGATCAGTTTTCAGGTAGTAATTTAAAAACATTGATTGCTAAAAATGATGCTCCAATAGTTCATATTTCAACTCACGGAGTAGCTGCCTTTAACTCGGAAAGTTATATTCTGCTGGGAAACAATAATTCTAGTGGGCAGTCTAATATACTAAGTGCTTCTGATATTCGACAGCTAAAAGACCTGAGTAATAAAGATTTGCTAGTATTCAGCACCTGCGAATCTTTTACTGGGTTTGACTATGGTACGGCTGGTGCAGCATTGGTTGCTGGGGTAAAATCAGTAATTGGTTGCGGTTGGATTGTAAGTGACTCAGGTACAATGGTTGCAATGACAGGTTTTTATCAGCAATTACTAGGTAAAGGCTTATCTAAAACAAAAGCATTGCAAGAAGCACAAAAATCAATGATTTTAGGTAAGGTGAAAGCTATAGATGTGGCGGGAACAACAGACAAAGCCGAATTGTCTATTGATGGAAATAAAGTAGTATCTTCAGAATATGGACAAAAAGATATTAAGGCGAATTTATTAAATAAAGATGATCCTAATCTTGATAAACTGAAGCACCCTTATAACTGGGCTGCATTTTCATTGGTTGGAAATCCTTGGTAATAGAAAAAATGAAAAAAACTTACTTAAAAAGAAAAATATTTCTAGCTGCATTTTACTTAACTTGTAGCTGTATTGTGTACGTCAGAGAGTCTGAATCGAAGCAAGTAAATACTGATACATTCAATAGTTTTGAAGATTGGTGTGAGAACAAAGATAATCTCAATGAAGACATCAGACATACCATTGAACTATTGCTACTAAAAGTAAAAACATCAGATTGTAAATTTGCAAGCAAAGAATTATCAACCTATACATCTTTGTCTCTTGATAAAAGAGGAGTAAGTAATTTATTACCACTTAGTTCTTTCACTAACTTAACTCGATTAAATTTAACGAACAATAAAATTGTCGATATCAAGCCATTAGAAAAACTAACAAAACTAACTTCTCTAGGCATTTCAGGTAATCATATTTCTGATATAAGTCCTCTTAGAAATATGAAAGACTTAACTTCACTACGTGCTAATCGCAATCAAATTTCTGATGTCAGCCCTTTACAAACTCTTACGAAATTACATTATCTTGCTCTCAATGACAACAAAATTCAAGATGTTACGTCGTTGCAGCTATTGAACAGGTTGAATATTGCCACATTTAGAGGAAATCCAATTATCAATAAAATCTGTCCAGTTCCAAAACCAGTTAATGATTTACCAATTTGTGCCTTTTAATTTGATTTGCACGATCGCATATACATTTCAAAAATAGTGATCGCACCTTGCTTTTAAAATTATGACTTAGGCGATCGCATATACAACTCAAAAATAGCGATCGCGGTTTATTTCCTTAATTTAAGATTTAGGCGATCGCTTAGATTTTGATGACTTTGGCATTGGAGATTGTTTAGCGGAAAGCTTTTGTAGTTTTTGGACTTGCTTGAGAGTTAGTCCTGTAAATTGGGCAACTAAATCTGTAGAGACGTTGGAGCGCAGCATGTTTAGAGCTATTTGACGAGTAGTTTCAGCCTTGCCTTCAGCCTTGCCTTCTAGCAAAATATCTTGATAAATCACTGATTCTTTCATGATTTCACTCCTTAGTAGTCTTTGGATGATTTCTTTATCTAAGGCTATACCCGATATTATAGCGGTAGAAGCTGCCACGTTGCTTTGTACTCGTTTATCGGCAGATCAGTTCTATTTAAAACCCAAATAAACAAAGGCGGCGCGTTGCGCCGCCTTTGTTTATTTGGGTTTGCAAAACTTGCATTGCTATAAAAAATTTGCTGCATCAGGATTTTTTGCAAGTGGGGGAATTTTCGTGTATTTTGATTGGCACAAACGCACAATTAATTGTGTGTTTATGTAATTTTTTGTCCGTTGGTTAAGAGGATTTCCTGTATGCGGTGCAAGCCTAGTTTCTTCAGCGCGATCGCCACAAGCATCACGGTTTTGGCGATCGCCCCACAAATGTTAGCGCATCCTGCCCTATCAATAACACAGGCGCAAACATGGAAAACTAGCCAATTACCGCAGACAGCCTCACTGATTTATGTTGCTCCGCGTGCTAATCCTAACGGTAATGGTTCACCCAATAATCCTTATCCGTCGATCGCGGCGGCGCTTGCCACAAAACCTGTGGCAGGAACAGTGATTCAACTACAGGAAGGGCTCTACAGTAGTGAGACAGGTGAGTCTTTTCCGATTAAACTTCCTACAGGTGTGACATTGCGCGGCGCACCCACAGCGAGAGGGTTGAATACAGTGATTCGTGGTGGCGGTAAATTTATCAGTCCCAGCTTTGCTAGCCAAAATATTACGATGCTTGCCGACAATGATGTGCGGATTGAAGGAGTCACAGTGATTAATCCCAACACCAGAGGCACTGCGGTGTGGGTTGAGTCAGGTAAGCGTGTAGCGATCACCAATAATACTTTTATCAATAGCGATCGCGAAGGATTATTTCTGACGGGTACTGCTGACGCGATCGT
Organism: Pseudanabaena minima str. Chao 2107; assembly: GCF_051131155.1. Classification (NCBI taxonomy): domain Bacteria; kingdom Bacillati; phylum Cyanobacteriota; class Cyanophyceae; order Pseudanabaenales; family Pseudanabaenaceae; genus Pseudanabaena; species Pseudanabaena minima. The sequence goes on along the minus strand of NZ_CP159508.1, from coordinate 4,668,539 downwards.
TAGTGATAATGTCTTTAAAAAGAATGGTGCAAATGGACTCTCAGCGGTAGGTAGCAGTACAGGGGAAATTCGTAACAATACTTTTGAAAGTACAGGGTTTGGATTAGCGATCGGGCAAAAATCGCGAGTGACTGTCAGCAATAACAGTATTCTTAATAATACCGATGGCATTATCATTTCTAATCTTTCGGCTCCGACTTTGCGAAATAATTTGATTTCTGATAATCAACGTAATGGAATTGTGATTCTTAAAGACCGTAAAGGTTATCCCACGCCTGATTTAGGTACTTCTACTAGTCTTGGCAAAAATATCTTCCGTAACAATCTTGGAAAAGATCTCAATAATAATTCTGGTGTTACCCAAGTTGCTGTTGGCAACCAACTTGACCCTAAAAAGATTGCAGGTAATATAGCCTTTGTCGGAGAATCTCCAACTCCTCCTGCACCGCAAACTCCTATTACTCCAATATCTAGCACAACCAAATTATCTCTTCCAACTACAAATACCAGCAGCAACGTTGATACGGTCGAAATTACGCGACCTCAAACCAGTTTTATCCCTCCCACCGCATCGCCAACGGCTTTAGCACCTTCTAAGAACAGTATCTTGATTGAGCCATTGCCAGATGTCCCCCAACCAGTTACACCAGCTAAACCAAGCACTAATCTAAATTCTCCGACTACGACTCCAGTAGCTGCATCTAAACCAGTGACTCCATCTGCTAATCTTGCTCAAAGTCCTAACGAAGTTCTCATTGATCGTGATCCCGTTCCTGTCGTCCCGCCAAGGCAAGTTAACCCACCACGATCAATATTTGTCCCTAGTACTCCACCAGCAACAACTACTCCTCCAGTAACTACTCCTCCTCCAAAAACAACTACTCCTCCAACAACTTCCGTCCCACCAACAGTTACAACGCCACCAGCGCAGACTACTCCTATTCCTTACAATCCTCAAATTGCAGCGCTAGTGCCGCCGCCAGCAAGGGATACGACTCCTTATTTAGTTGTGATTCCATCTTCAGATGCTGAAGCTCTCAATCGAGTCCGTAGCGTTGTCCCCAGTGGTAAAGTTATTCCTTCGCGATTTGGCAATATTATTTTGGTACAAGGCTATCCCGATCGCGATCGCGCTGAAGTCTTAAAAGTAATTATGCGATCGGCAATAGGGCTTGATGCTCGTGTAATACATCAAAATAGTTTATAGAGAACAAAATTTGCTTTGCAAATGCTGTTCTCATTCTTCATAATTAGCAAAACTACCCAATCATCATGCAAGAACAAATAGCCTCAAATCCATCTATGACTGAGCCGATGATTGTCGCCCAAGACGTGCATAAGTGGTATGGCAGCTTTCATGTGCTCAAAGGTGTGAGCTTGACCGTAAACCGTGGTGAAGTTGTAGTAATTATGGGACCATCTGGCTCAGGAAAATCGACTTTTGCCAGAACTTTTAATGCCTTAGAAGAATATCAACAGGGCAAAATCGTCATTGATGGGTTTGAGCTTTCACCTGAAAATCATCGGAATATTGATGCCATCCGTCGCGAAGTGGGTATGGTATTTCAGCAATTCAATCTCTTTCCTCATCTAACGGTTTTCCAAAATATTACCCTCGCACCGTCATGGGTTCGCAAATGGTCAAAGACTAAGGCTTCAGAAGTGGCTACCCAATTATTAGAACGGGTTGGTATTTCTCAACAAGCCCATAAGTATCCATTACAGCTATCAGGTGGTCAGCAGCAACGGGTAGCGATCGCTAGGGCTTTAGCAATGCAACCGAAAGTGATGCTCTTTGATGAGCCGACTTCATCTCTTGATCCTGAGATGGTGCGCGAAGTATTAGATGTCATGCGATCGCTAGCGGATTCAGGAATGACGATGGTGGTAGTGACGCATGAGGTCGGCTTTGCCCGTGAAGTTGCTGATCGCATTGTGTTTATGGATGGTGGCGTAATTGTCGAGGAGGCAGATCCTGAAGAGTTCTTCCAAAATCCAAAAGAAGAACGTACGAAGAAGTTTCTGTCACAGATTTTGTAGCGATCATTTCAGATTAAAAAAAGCACTGTATAGGGTTTAAGAGAGATAAAACTTATAGCTAACTCCGCCATCTTCTGTAACTTCAAAATCGGCATTTAATTCGGTAGCTTTTTTGTCTAAATATTGCTTTGACTCTTCTAGAGATAGCTGATTAGCGATCGCAAAACTAATCGGTGTAATGCTGCCATTATTGGCTTGTAAAGTTGTTAAAAAGTTAAATTCAAGTTGACGCTGGCGCACTTCGAGCAAGTCATCCTGTTTCTTTTTCTCTTTCCAGACGAGCCAAGTTCCAGCCGCTATGGCAGGAACACCAATCATAATTCCTCCAGCCGCCGCACTACGATCCTTTGGAGTGGGATTTTTGATGGCTAGCGATGAAACGGTCACAGTCAAAAAGATAAATCCTATGGAAAAGAGAAACCCTGCAAATATTTTCTGCATAGATCACAACCATAAATCTTAATGATAATCATAGCGCTACCATTCCTACAATAAACCGCGATAGCGGATAAAAACTAATACGACAGCCCACGATCCTAGCGCCACCTTAATCGCAACTAGAATATTCAGAATCGGGATTATGCCGCCACTAATTAGTTCCCCTAACTGACCGTGGGGCAATTCTATTCCTGAGAGGGTGATCACCGATAAAACAATAAAAATCAGTACTGATATCTTTTCCCAAGTTGCAGCGTGCCAGCGTTTATAGAGCTTTTGCAGTCGCTCTGGAGGTGAAGTTATCGCAATCAAACCGATCGCAGTTCCACCTGCTACACCCGCCGCAAAACCTCCCCCTGGACTAAGATGTCCACGAATTGCTAACTCGATCGCAACTAAAGCGGCAACAGTGGCTCCTAGTTGGGCAAGGACAATCGAAGTTTGATCAGTAAATTGGTAAATTCTCGTAAATGGTTTCTCATTAGCAAGCAAGAAATTTGCACCCATGATGGCGATCGTAAAAACAATCACTTCAAAAATAGTGTCATACAAGCGATTGCGGAAAATGATGCCTGATACCACATTACTAACCCCACTGTCTTGGGCGATCGCCTCGACAATCGAGAAAGGCAAACTAGGGGCAGGGTTCGGCAAAAACAGCATTTTCACAACAAAAGCTATACCTGCAAGTACATAAATCCATTTCATAATCTATTTTTTAAAAAGTGTTTTTAGAGTGATGTTGTAAGAGATCTTTGCTCCCTTAACAACAGGAGAGCAGTTTCTCTCATCATTATCTTGTATGAATTAATTGGACATTAGCCAAAACTGGCTCGGCTTGCATAATCTCATAGAGACGAAGCAGACGGATTTTGATTTGATAAAATTTGGAATCAGCATTTTCTTGATGTTCCAAATCTTGATGTTCCGAATTATGTAGGGTTGCATGGACAATTTTATCAATTAATGCTTGTTCTAATTCTGCTTCGTTTTCGTAGGGAACTAACTCAACCCGCATATAGTACTTACTGAAAGTGCTTTTGAGAGCGTCGATCAGTTTCTCAAAATCAGATATAGAGACAGGAGCATTATGCTGCTTAGATTGCTCTAATTCTTCATCTTGCTCATTTAATGGTTGCTCTAGCTGTTTAGAGGGAAGATTAAGCTTATCTAATTCCTCTTCTAAATCATGTGCGATCGCCACTTCTCCAACTACACCTAAACGCAAAACTAAAGAGGAGCGCACCGCCACAGCGTAGAGCATAGTCGCTAAGAAAGCGCCAACCAGAGCTTCAGTGAGCGCAACATCGGCTGCACCCAAAATCGTATAGACTAGCGCTGATACTGCGCCTAAGATGCCGCGCAAAACTAAGGCATTGTAAGGATTAGATTGGAATATTAACATTGATGCTGATATGGGTAACAGCACGGCGATCGCATAAACATAACCATCATAATTACCAATCATTTACAGGTTAACCTCTTCTATTTATCAATAGTGATTGGCAAGCTTAGCGTTACTAATCACTGTTTTTTTCTTGTACTGCTAGAGCAGTAAGCCAGCACATAGCACAGCATCGTATTCCATAGAGCCAAGGAAATAATCGCCAGAATGAGTAACGGTAACTCCTTGGGGCGGAGTAATACTAAGCCGAAAACAATCGCGATCGAGCCAAGGGTATCGGATACGGAGAGGCTATGGAGTTTGAAAAGTACCGATCGCCTAGTCACTAGTGCTGCGGTTCCCCAAAACCAGAACCATAGACCGAGCAATATACAAAGGTAACTGAGGATATTTATTAAATTAGTCATAATCTATAACTCGCCTATGCGTCTAAGGATGTGAGCTAAGAGCATAAATCCTGCATTACCCACGCTCAAAATAATTACGCCAACTACACCAATCATCCAATCATCGCGCAACACCGCAATTACCAAAATCATCACTGCGGACTTGGCGGCAAAGCTAGAAAAAGCAAGCATGATTTCCCAAATATCATTATTGAATTTCCAAGCTTGATAAAGGGGAATCAGCAAAGATATCACCATCGCGCCCACGACAAAGTTCAATACAGAACTGGGAGATAGATCAATATTCATGGATTTTTCCTCTTCGAGATTCGTCTTACAACCCGATGGATGCTATACCAGCCGTCCTCATGATGCTTTAACACAATGGTTTTAGGTGTGAAAGTGATCAAGAAAATATCTAAAAACACCAGCGCCGCCGATCGCTGATATTTGGCTTTTTCCATCAATACTTCTTCGTGTGTATGGGGTTGCCAGATCATCTCGAATGATTCGATATAGGCTTGCGGAACTGCCTGAATAATTCTGCCGATGCCTTGCAAAACATCTTTAAAGCGCACGTTTTCTGATCGGTAATAGGGCATTAGCAGGCAGATACTCACGCCAATGATGATATTTGTAATACTGAAATTGGCGGTTAGCAAAAACCAGATCACGATTCGTAAAATAAATTGTCCAATCATGCCAGAACCATCCAGAACAGTAGAATTAACATCAGGCTCATAACACCAATTAGATTCTCAAAATCCTCTAACAAAGGGGACAATTTGACCGCAGCACGTTTAAAAATTAGCCAATATGCTATCCAACCGATCGCGATTGTTGCAAGAGGTTTGACGGCATTTTCCAAAGTATAGGCTTCATAATAAACAGCATTTGCCACAAACAAGCCACCCAATAAAATGGCGATCGCTACCCAAAAATCAGTTTTGCTCTTAGTAGCAGGTTGCGTCTCAACTGCTGGCTGATGGGGCAGAAAAATAAATTTTGCAAAGGCGATCGCAGTTCCAATAGCCGCCACATTCATACCAATATCTTGCCAAGACAAAACATTTTTGAGGGTCAATATTTTTGCGCCAAATCCCGCTAGCAAAGGAAATCCTGAAATCGAAAATCCCGCAATTAAAAGGGCGATCCAGATATTTCTGGGAATTGATTGCTGTTGCAGTTCCTTAAAGTTGCGGCTAGGTAATTTACTTACTGTCAAAAACAAAGATGACTTCACTAAGCCATGAGTAAGCGCATAAAAACCTCCGACGGCGGGTGCAGCCAAGATAAAACCCATCTGAGAAACCGTAGAAAATGCTAATAGCCTCTTAGTATCTTGTTCAAATACGGCAAAGCTAACACCTAGCAGAGCCGTACTGACTCCAAAGATTCGCACAATTGGATCAATTTCTTCAATCAATAGGGCGCATCTCAGTAATGGCAAAACTCCCGCTTTTACGACAACTCCCGACATTAGCGCCGACACTGGCGACTCAGATTCGGCATGGGTCAAGGGCAGCCATAACCCTGAAACGAAGATGCCACCTTTAGCTAACAGTCCTAAAAAGATCAAGGCGATCGCTTCGGGGGGTGAAACTCGCAGTCCGCTAAAAGTAAAGGAATGGGTGGCTTTATACACCAACACTGCACCAATTAAATAAAACAACATGGCAACATTGCTGACAAATAAATAGCGCAAACCAATCCAAATGGAGCGATCGCTACGGGGGTAGGCAATCAATAAAAAGCTGGCAATGCTAATTACTTCTAGAGCCACATATAAACTGATGAAGTCGGAGCAAGCAAAAGCCGCATTGATACTGCCATGCAGCAATATGACTTGAGCATAAAAAAAGGCAGTGCGATCGCTATGCCAACAGTAAATAATCACGGCTGCCGTGACCAGAGCATTGGTCAAGATAAAAAATCCTGCCAAGGGATCAAGAACCAAGGTCACACCAAAATTATCGAGCAACTGTAAGTTGACCGGCGTTTGCTGAACAAACAACGGAATTACATACAACGCTGAGGCAACTGCCCCCATTAACGCCAAATAGCGATCGCCCTTTGGCAGTAGATAAATAATGAATCCCACCAAAAATGGCAAGGCAATCCAGATCAAAGTTAAAACGGTCATGACAGGTCGCCCTTCTCGATCTCCTTAATTTCCAAGGTGGGATTATTCCTCGCTAGTTTGATCACACCGACTAGCATCAAAGCCTGAATCGAAAAGCCAATCACAATCGCCGTCAGAATCACCGCCTGTGGTACTGGGTCAGCATAATCAGTTCTTAGCATATTGCCAAGAATCGGTGTGAATACGCCTCTGCGAGACGCAATCACCACAAAATAAGCGATTACACCAGTACTCATCACATCCATCGAAAGGATTTTCATGATTAGATTTTTTTTGAGAATAATCCCCAAAAAACCACAAAGTATCGTCGCAAGAACAAAGGCTTCTAACAAATTAATTGGCATTAATTGGAGCTGATAGCATGACTACTAAAATTTACTTTAGGCTTTTATGCTGCTTTTTCTCTCCAAGTCACCCCAGAAAATCCTCTATGTATAGCAAAGGAAAAAATAGGTAAAGTCTCACGTTGTTTTAGGAGCGTCGGGAAAAAGCCCATTGGAGCAGGTGGGATAGCCAACTATGCTTTTGTGGTTGAGTTGGTTTCTTAATAGTTGAGGACTTTAGTGGGCGATCGCCTTTACTACTGTTTGCATTGTTCGCGCTTTTTTGATCCACATTAGAAGAATCAGTTAATTCTAGAAGATGCTTGAGAGCTAAAGCTTCTTGAGGATTAAGATAAAGCGATCGCTTGAAGCTCGCTTTTGCCATTTGGGGTTGATTCATATTGGTGTAAACCACACCTAACAAAGCAAGACATTTGCTATTGTTTTCATCAGTTCTCAAGATGTCTCGCAGGTCTTGGAGAGCCGCTTTCCAATTATTCTGCAATATATAGATTTCACAAACCTTGATGCGATTGTTAATCATCTGCATGTCATTGCTCGCAAAGTTAGTCTGAAGGATTGTCTCATCAGATTTAGCTCGTAGATGACTAGCATTCTGGATATCGTAGTAGTCTGTTACTCTAGGCTGAATGATCGTCTCATCGGGGTTGGCTGGCAGATTACTAGCCTGTTGATCAGTAGCATACTGGAGGTTGTAGGTATAGCTAGGTTTGGAGGGTGGTGGAAGAAAGTTTGTGGTAAGCGATTTAGTACTTTTGGGTGTCAACTTTGGCGCAAGTACTGGTGGCATATTAACTGCCCCATGCCGATAACCCTCTTTATAAAGGATGTAAACCAGATTTAACTCACTGATTTCTGCCGTATGCTCCAGAATTTGGGTGAGTGATTGGTATTGTACTTTGGCGATTTCTGTAACTAAGCGCTCGTAAACCTCATCACTAGGATTCATTACTAACTCACAGGCACTCTCCGAATGAATCTGGATATTCCGAGATCTTTGCATTAAACGTTTGGAAAGCAACTTAAATATCCCTTGATAGGCTATGCGATCCTGTTCTCTCATTAGCCCGTTATAGGCTGGGTTGACCAGTTTTGCGAGATATTGGGTGGCAATTTCTTTTTCTTCTGCCGAAAAGCCATATACATCAGGATGCAAGATGCGGGCAATCCGCAAATATACATTGCGAATGTAAGTAGAATTGCTAATGATTGGTAAACCCAAAGCAGCGTAGTAGTCATGATTGTACTGACTAATACCTCGATCAAAGCGAATAAACTGAAGCTTAGTCTGCTTGGGCTGATTCATGTTTTCTTGCTTTGCCCATGATTTAAATAATGGTAGCGATTCTGAATCTTAAGTAGCTCGATATAGATAACATCAAAAACCAATTCTTGGATGCATTTTGTTCGTGTTTTCAAGGATTGGGGGTTCAATATTTTATGGATATCTACTTAATCAAAGTCATTTATACCAATATCAAGACCAAAAAAAAATAGAGCAATTGTCTTAATACTGATCTGTCACAGTCGCCCTAATTTCACTATAGGGAAGTACTTATACATAATTAATTACAAAGCAAAACCCGTAAAGTTTTGCCCCGCGGGGCAAAACTTTACGGGTTTTCTTAGCTACTTATAAAAAAACAAAATGGCGTAGCCATTTTGTTTTTTTATAACCTAGATCTATTTTCAGAAAATAAGCTTTATAAAAAATCAACAGCTAGGCGATCGCCTAGCCTCACATAATTTCTTCAGCCAAAAACTTACCCTTGACACGTTCATAATCATCTTCAAGGCAATTTATCCCTCAATAAAAGTCTCAAGTTTTATATGGATTTTATATAATCATTAAGTAATAATTTTTTATTAAAGCATAGATTTTTATCTATCGAATTAACAGGATAAATTATGGCATAAATCATCATTCAGCTACTTTTTAACTCATATTCCCGCTCCAACATGACGATATACTGATAACCATCAAGGTATATCTACTTAAATAACATAACTAATAGAGTCAATTGCTAAAGCAATAGCCCAAGCCGTGACTTAAAATAACAAACGTTTAGGATGTGCTGCATATCCTAGATCACTAGCAAAAACTAGCACTACTTAACCAGAGCAACAGTTTACAGAGTAAAGAGGCGATCGCAAATCATGGTGATGATTGAAACCAAAGCCGAACGCATGGTCATAAATATGGGACCTCACCACCCATCCATGCACGGCGTTCTTAGACTTATCGTCACGCTAGACGGCGAAAATGTAGTTGATTGTGAGCCTGTTTTGGGCTATTTACATCGCTCCATGGAAAAAATCGCCGAAAATCGCACGATTATCCAATATTTGCCCTACGTGACCCGATGGGATTACCTCGCAACCATGTTCACCGAGGCAATCACCGTCAATGCACCCGAAAAACTAGCTAATGTACCAGTGCCTCGTCGCGCCAGTTACATTCGGATGATCATGCTAGAACTCAGCCGCATCGCCTCTCACCTACTGTGGCTCGGCACATTCGTCGCAGACATCGGCGCACAAACCCCATTTTTCTATGTCTTCCGCGAACGGGAAATGATCTATGACCTGTTCGAGGCAGCTACAGGGATGCGGATGATGCATAACTATTTTCGGATCGGGGGAGTTGCCGCCGACCTACCCTATGGCTGGATCGAGAAATGTGAAGACTTTTGCAACTACTTCACTCCCGTCATTGACGAATACGAAAAATTAATCACCAATAACCCAATCTTCCGTAAGCGGATTGAAGGACTTGGCACAATTACCCGCGATGAGGCAATTAACTGGGGTTTATCAGGTCCAATGTTGCGTGGTTCAGGAGTAAAACTCGATCTGCGTAAAGTCGATCACTATGAACTCTACGACGAACTTGACTGGGATGTACAGTGGGACAATGGCGGCGACTGTTTAGCCCGTTACTTGGTGCGCGTCCGTGAAATGCGCGAATCCACCAAAATGATCCTGCAAGCCCTCAAGCAAATTCCTGGAGGCTCCTACGAGAACCTCGAAGCCCAGAGAGTCCTCGCTGGTCCTAAGAGCGAATGGAACTCGATGGACTATCAGTTTATTAGCAAAAAACCATCACCCACATTCAAAGTTGCTTCAGGCGAACATTATGTCCGTGTCGAAGCACCAAAGGGTGAACTGGGTGTCTATATCATTGGTGAAGATAGTGTCTTCCCTTGGCGTTTCAAGATTCGTCCACCAGGATTTATTAATTTACAGATCTTGCCAGATCTAGTACGCGGCATGAAGCTTGCTGACATCATGGCAATTTTAGGAAGTGTGGACATTATTATGGGTGAGGTCGATCGCTAATGTACGGTGGAATTGATTTACAAAGATCTTTAATTGAAATCCTGACAGGGCTGGGCTTACCCGCCGATGTCGCCAAAGTAATTTGGATGTTACTGCCCATGGCAGTAATGGTTTTAGGCGTAACCGTGGGCGCACTGGTCTGCACATGGTTAGAGCGGAAAATTTCTGCTGCGGCTCAACAACGGATTGGACCTGAATATGCAGGTCCCTTTGGTTTACTGATTCCCCTTGCGGATGTAGGCAAACTCTTAATCAAACAAGGTACAATTCCTGCAAAAGCCGATCCTTTGCTCTACACGATCGGACCTGCGTTGGTATTTACCTCCGTCTTTTTATGTTATTTAGTCATCCCCTTTGGTCAGAACTTAATTATTTCTGACATTGGCACAGGCGTATTCTTCATCATTGCCATTTCCAGCGTTGCCCCCATTGGTTTACTGATGGCAGGTTACTCTTCAAATAACAAATACTCGCTGCTTGGTGGTTTACGGGCTGCCGCGCAGTCGATCAGTTATGAAATTCCTCTAGCACTGGCTGTATTAGCGATCGCTTTAATGACCAATGGACTTAGCACCATTGATATTGTCAATCAGCAAGCTGAATATGGGATTCTGTCATGGAATGTTTGGCGGCAACCGATTGGCTTTGTCATTTTCATCATCGCGGCCCTTGCCGAATGCGAGCGCTTACCCTTTGACTTGCCAGAAGCAGAAGAAGAACTGGTTGCTGGTTATCAAACTGAATATTCAGGGATTAGGTTTGCCTTCTTCTATGGTGGTTCTTACGCCAACCTTTTGCTAGCTGGTCTACTAGCCTCCATTTTGTATCTCGGCGGTTGGGAGTTACCATTCCCCATCGACAAAGTTAGCGAAGCTATTGGTATTGAAGCGAATACAGCTTGGTGGCAAGTTATTGCTGCTTTCATTGGGCTAACGGCAACCCTAGTCAAAACCTATGCCTTTATTTTCTTTGCGATCCTCTTACGTTGGACAGTTCCCCGCGTTCGTATTGATCAATTACTTGACCTTGGCTGGAAATTTCTATTACCAATTGGACTTGCCAATCTGCTGATTACCGCAGCTTTGAAACTAGCTTTCCCATTTGCCTTTGGCGGCTAGCTATTAGCGCTTAGCGTTTAGCTTTCGCGACCAGTTGACTTTGTAGATTTAGGTTGTTGACTGCTCTAAACCTAATCCCAAAAGCTAAAAGCCAATAGCTAATAGCTAAAAGCTAATTGCCCTAATTCAAAATTTTCTACAACAATCAAAACACCATGCTGAAATTTCTTAATAAAGTTGGTGAATACACCAAAGACGCTGTCCAAGCAGCTAAGTATATCGGACAAGGCATGTCGGTAACCTTTGACCATATGCGTCGTCGTCCGATTACGGTGCAGTACCCTTACGAAAAGCTGATCCCTTCTGAGCGTTTTCGTGGACGCATTCACTTTGAGTTCGATAAGTGTATTTCCTGTGAAGTCTGTGTGCGGGTATGTCCAATTAACTTGCCTGTAGTGGATTGGAAATTCAACACAGAAATGAAGAAAAAGGAACTCAAGAGTTATAGCATTGACTTTGGGGTATGTATTTTTTGTGGTAACTGTGTAGAATACTGCCCCACTAATGCCTTGTCTATGACTGAGGAATACGATCTCTCAACCTTCGATCGCCATGAGTTGAACTTTGATAGCGTTGCCCTCGGACGGATGCCCACCAAGGTTACTGAAGATCCATTTGTTACGCCAATTCGTGAGCTTGCTTATTTGCCGAAGGGTGTAATTGAGGGGCATGAAACACCTCATACTGCTAAGCGTGCGGGGCTACGTCCTGAAGAAATTGCCGAAGCTACTTCCGAGAAATAATACCAAAACACAAAATGGCTAAGCCATTTTGTGTTTTTAAAACCCTTGCTGGGTTTGGCTTTTAATTTCCAAAAGTGTAGCCACAATTTCGGAAATTGGTATAACAGACAAGATTACTGAAGGAGATTTTAATGAGTAATATCGGTCTAGGTGATGGTTCACAAACCGTATCTTTGGTTGTTTTAGCTGCAATGCTAACGGCTTCGGCAATGGGTGTGGTGCTGTTACAAAATGTCGTCTATGCAGCTTTTCTGCTCGGCGCAACTTTTATCAGTGTTGCAGGACTATATCTGTTGCTCAATGCTGATTTTGTGGCGGCAGCTCAAGTCCTAATTTATGTTGGGGCTGTCAATATTTTGATCCTATTTGCGATCATGTTGGTCAACAAGCGCCAAGACTACCAAGATGTCAAATATGGAGCTTTACGCAGTGTTGTTACGGGTGTTGTTTGTTTAGGTCTATTTGGGTTGCTAGGAGCCACAGTTATTTCGACAGACTGGGCTGTTACTCCAACGATCGCAAAGTTGCCTTCAACGATGGTGGTGATTGGTCAGCACTTCTTTAGTGATTACTTACTGCCCTTTGAATTGGCATCAGTTTTGCTGTTGGTCGCTCTCATTGGGGCGATCGTGTTGGCTCGTCGTGAGCTTGTGCCTGATGCTGTGAAAGTCGGTCAAGTTGATGAAGACTCACTGGAGTTATTAGAAAAGCCCAAAGAGCAACTTGTTGCTTCTAAATAGATAATTACCGCCGAAGGCGGTAATTATCTATTAATACATTGCAATTAATAGTAAACAGATATGTCTTTAGAACCTTTTTTGATTATTGCGGCTGCACTTTTTTGTATTGGCATCTATGGATTAATTACCAGTCGTAATGCTGTGCGCGTATTAATGTCGGTGGAGCTAATGTTAAACGCCGTTAATTTGAATCTGATGGCTTTTTCTAACTTCTTGGATTCAGCGAGCATTCGTGGTCAAGTATTTACCATTTTTGTCATTTCGATCGCTGCTGCTGAAGCCGCCGTTGGTTTAGCGATCGTGCTATCGATTTATCGCAGTCGTGACACAGTGGACATGGAGCAATTTAACTTGCTCCGTTGGTAAGTTATTCAAAATTTATATTTACTCCCTTCCCACTCAAATAATATACATTAAACCCAATAATTAGACATTGCGGCGCGAAGCGCCGCAATGTCTAATTATTGGGTGGGAAGGGAGTAGGATAGCTCCCATAGCCTATTAAGGCTTTGAGTAGTAGAGAAAGATTTTTGAAAGCGGCGCTTTCAAAAATCTTTCTGGTTTTTAAACCAGCGCAAAGCGCCTTATAGATAAAACATTTTGGAAATCATAAAACCAATGAACTGATGTTTTTAGCGATCGCAATTTGTATATTTTTCTTGATCGGTTCATATTTTGGCAGATATTTCGCTCAAAAGGGGCTAACTGCTGACAATGCATTACGCCATTATCAAAAGCAAGTTTACTTGATTGGTTCCATTACATTCGGAATCATTGTATTAATCATTATCCTGATGAGTTATGGCAAAAATAGTCCTTGGGTTCCTGATTGGATTTTACTTTATGTAGGAGCTTACGCATGGCAAGGTATTTTGCTCATTTGTAGCTTTTGTATAGGACTAATGCTTTTATTAGAAATATCAGCTTGGAAAGATTGGCAACGCCTACAGCAACTAATTCTTTTCCTACTCATCAGCATTTCATCAGTGTTTTTGTTGGTTTATCAAAATTTGCCAATAACAGATTTACTTGAATCTCATCGAATCCTCAAAGGAATCGTCTTACAGACAACTCCCTACAGTTGTGCCGCCGCCACAATTGCTACACTCTCACGTCGGGTCAATCCAGCAGCACAGACTACAGAGTTAGATGTCGTTAAGCTCGCAGGCACGAGTCGGCAAGGGACAAGTATTCTCTCAGAAATACAAGCAATGGAGCAATTAGGACTTGCTCCTCAGTATGAACGAAATCTCACGATCTCAGATTTGGTGAAGCGCAGACAAATGGCAGTTTTGCACGTGATGGAGCCAGTATCAGGCACAAGAATTCAACATGCGATCGCTTTATTAGCCATCGATCCTGTAAAACGCGATGTGCAACTAAGAATTAAGAAACAACCAAGGATTCAAACTGTAAAGGATGAAGGGAGTGACGGTTGAGCCAAAAACAAAGAGTATGAGCAAGGATTTTACGATTAAGGCGACTAGAAAGATGCCAGATGTCCCTAGCCCAAACCTTATCAAGATGAAAACGAGCAACCAATTGAGCAATAACCGTCTCAATCAAACGCCGTACCTTGACAATCAATCTTACCCACCAACGAGGACGGGAATCATGCATATTCGAGCGCAGAGACGTTTGTAAATCAACGGCAAATGTCTGTAAATCCTGCTTGAGTGGTTGACTAATACCAAATCACAAAAGAGAGGCAACAGATAGAGCATCCAGTATGGAATCTCTACCGACAAGAGAAGCAATTACAGATTTAGTCATTTCGGAGAGACGATTCTTGACCAAAAGCCGCAACTCATCCATATTTTTGGGTAAAGAAAATCTCAACCCTTGCTTCAAATGTAGCCAAACCCGCTCAATTGGGTTTAATTCTGGAGAATGAGCAGGCTGAAATATCAAAATGATATTGTGAGGTAATCGTAAACGCTTAGCCCGATGACAACCAGCCTGATCAACTTGCAAGATAATTATGCTGTCTGCAAATTTCTCTGATACAAGGTCTAGAAATATTTGAAAACAGTCAGTGTTGAGATGACTAAATTCATAGAAAAAGCTTTCTCCCCGTCGCAGGTTCGACGATGCCGTATAACCATGTAGCCTGAAACTGCCACTGGACTTTTGCCTTGGGTTTGACCCCACGAGCCGTTATTTTACGACCACTGATGGTTTTCAAACCAATCCTTGTTTCGTCTTGACAAAAGAATCGGACTTTTCCCGTTAATCCCAACACGGTCACGGCATACCATGCCACCATGGCTAGGTTATCCGAGAGTTTTTTTTATATTCCTCGCGTTGCCCTTGGTTTTGACTGGCGCTATAGGGACGGGCTACCTTTGGTTTTGCCTTCATTCGGTAATGCACCAAGTCATGCACATTTTTATAGGTACTTTCGATTCCTAGTTTTTCCTGTAGCCATTGTCGTATCTCTCCGTAGCTATTAAATCCTTTTTCCTGTTGCAGTTGTTTGTCCAGTGCTTTTTGCGCCCAATCTGGGATTTTGGGTATTCTGCCTACTCTTGGTTTATGGCTTAGTATTCCTGCTATTCCTCCCTCTCGATATCCTCTGATCCACTCTTGCACTGTGCTACGGTTTCTCCCGATTAGTTGAGCGGCGGCTTGCACTGTGCCAGCTTGCTTGCTTTTCAGTAAGTACAATACTTGCACTCGTTCTTTATCTGAGCCTGTTTTCTGCCGCCCTAGCATCTCTTTTAGCTCTTCTTCGCTTTCACTTATTTCTAATCTATATACCCCTGCCATTTTGTTATCCTCTTTCTCCTTTTTCTCTTATATCATCTGTTGCCTCTTCTTTGTGTTTTGGTATAAGATATCCTTTGTCCCCAATCAGGAAACCATGAATGTTGGAGACTAAATCCCAGAGAGTTTCTCGTTCATTGCCATTAGCAGGAGTAAGTGCAAACTGCGTAATTACACCACTACCACTAATGAGAACATGCCCATGAAAGCCATAGTAATGCATGTCTTTAGCTGCACAGTAACCATAGTCAGCAATATCTTCAAAGCTACGACAACGGGATGAACGACAGAGGTAACACAGAGGTATGGGTACTCCATCAATCAGATGTACATCATCATCTAAAGCACCTAACTGTTCAGCTAGTTTTTGTTGGAGTATCGCTTTGTACTGCCACAGATTAGCTGCCTGTCGGACAAAGGTGGTGCGACTTTTTAAGGCGGGAAACCATGCTTGCCAATGCTCGCGAAAATATTGCCAGATTCCTATATCGGTCTCTATTCCTCGATACTCAGCAACGATTTCCATCGTCATCACTTCGCTGTCACTTAGGGCTGGGGCAAATCCTTTTGCTCTGACTCCATGCTCTACCGTTATTTCTTTGAGTAACTCATCAATTTTGCAAAAGACGGCAATGATAAAATATTCTATAGAAAACATGATGCTCACCGCTAATGGGGTTAGTCCTATTTTCTAACACTTTCGGCTGTGAGTTTTTTTGCACTTTCTTAGTTGCACATCACGTCCTGTAAAGG
This sequence comes from Pseudanabaena minima str. Chao 2107, assembly GCF_051131155.1. Classification (NCBI taxonomy): domain Bacteria; kingdom Bacillati; phylum Cyanobacteriota; class Cyanophyceae; order Pseudanabaenales; family Pseudanabaenaceae; genus Pseudanabaena; species Pseudanabaena minima. Next base: position 4,652,324 of record NZ_CP159508.1, on the reverse strand, counting down.
AAAAAATAACTGTAGCAAATCCTTTATCTGGAATCCAAGAGAAAAGATTTGATGAGATGAAAGACTATTGGCTCGAAGATGCGATCTTTGTCACTGTGTCACAGAAATGATTGGAGTACATAGCTTAAAGCCGCACTAGATAGGGGAACCGAGAGATTATCGGTTCCCCCAGGGGAATAGGCTTCAAGTAGGGCGGCGATCGCGGCAACAGGTATTGCAACTCCAAGGTCACGGGGCTGAATACCGTGAGTAATTCCAAAAATACCAAGCATTACGATCAAGCTGGTAGCAAACATGGCAAAAGAACCTTCAAAACTTCGCTTATTGCCTAGATGTACAAAGGTATGCTGACCAAAGCGTTTGCCAATTAGCGCCGCCATGCCATCGCCCCAAGACATCACCATCACACCAATAACCGCATATTGGGGATGCTGCTCCCAAAAAAGAGCTACTAAAATCGTGATGCTGAGCGCATAGTAAAACACTCCGTAGGTTTTGCGTCCCACATCATGGATCATCGGCAAAATATTCGTATAGTGTGAGGCTAAAGCGATCGCCGTAAAGGTCACGCCTGCGGTCACACATAGCCATGTCGGGATCTGCAACCACCATGCAATCAATAAGACATTGCCAGTGCCAATATGTACAACCTTCCGCACAAGTTCTGGATCATGTTTGAAGCGACGTAGGATTGCAGAAGCTAAAAATACAAGCCCAAGCCAAATAGCCACAGCACTAATCTGGAGCGTGAGGGTGGCGATCGGAGAGATATCACTAATTATGGGCATAGGACAAGCTTTAGAGGCGGACAAAAATGCTTAGGGACTTGCGATTAATTAAAGTACCTACGGCTTCGACTTCGCTCAGCCAACGTTGGCTGAGCGAAGTCGAAGCCATACAAACTCGGTGGTATATTTTTTCTCGTCAAGTCCCTTATAAGCCATTACCAATAATGATAAATGGTGACCAGTAGTAAGGATGACTAAAGTTACTATCTTTACCAGTATTAATCAGCACTCGTTGGGATTTGGCTAATACTTCAGCTTTGGTTAGCTTTGTATCTTGGAGTATGCCATAAAAAGCATCCATTAAAGCTTGTGTACCACCATCGGAAACTTGCCAAAGAGATGCGATCGCTGCCTTTGCTCCTGCATATTCCATTTGATAGCCAAAGCCCATTATTTCTGTACCATTACCAAGTGTGCCACCTAGCCCTGTCTCACAAGCACTGAGAATGACAAGATCAACATTTTTTAACGACCATGTAGATACATCCCGTAAGGTTGCCCGACTGCCATCACCAAATAGCACGAAGGAATCTTCGGGTTTCCCAATCACAAAAGCAGCATGGGTTGCCAGATGGATAATGTTGTATTGATTAAATTTAGCAACAGTAGACTTAACGCTAAAATCCCGATCAATAAATTTAGCGGAATTAGGCAGTTTAGCAATCAGGTTATTAACTTCTTTACCCGCAAAAGGTAATCCCGAAAAGTTAAAAGTTTGCCCATTCACATCAAAGATATATTTGCCAGATGTAAAAGCACCTGCAAGCACAAGGGGCTGACTATTGCGGCGGCGATCGCTTAAATTCGTGAGGCTAGCAGCAGTAATCGTATTAATCGCATAGCGTTCCACTAACCATTGCTTGCCATCATAGAGTGCAGCGATCGGCAGATAGCGTAACTGTCCGTCAGGGGCATAGATGATCGTTTGTATACCAGCTTTTTGTAAGTCAGCCGCGATCGGTGCGATCAGCCAAGTATATAACCGTTGCGATGAATCCAAGATATCAAGGGAACTTGGATCACGAACATCAGAACGGAAATCCACGATCGCACTATTGAGATCCTCTCGTTTGATCGCCACAGTGCGCCGAATCGGATCACCATTAGCCGTCACAAGAATTAGTTCTAATCGGTCTTCTAATATAAGAGGATAGAAAATGGCAGTTTTTTGTGATAGTTGCTGGAGAGTCTTTTGTAAAGCCGTGAATTGCTCAAGATTTACCGCATTTGATCGATCGCCGCCTTGACTGATTTGGTTTAAAATTGTTGCCACAGCAGGACTCTGCACGTAGGTATTGAGTTGTTGGGATGATTGTGCTTGGACATCGAGCAACTCTCGTAGTCGCTGAATTTGCTGGGGCGATCGATTTGCTTGAGTAACTTTTAAAATATCTAGTTGCTCCTTCCCCGCTTGAATAGCGCGATTTTGAATCGCACTGTAATCAGTTAAAAATCTCTGTTCAGGTGCTAGAAGTTCGATCCCCTTGGCTGTTTCTAAAGTACCGCGCACATCTTTAAGATAGTCGTCTAGTTCTTGTACCTTCAATAGATCAAGAACCTGTTGAGCTTCTAAAATACGATTTTGCTTAAGAAGTAAGTTTGCCAGATCACGATAGGTTTTTTCGACCGTCCCAGTAAAGGTTTTCTGCTCTGCAATAGATAGCGATCGCAGTTCTTTGCGAATGGATTCGCGAATATTGACCGATTGTTTGTAAAAGAGAATTGCTAAATCTGGTTGCTGCCAATTAGCAAATAAATTTCCTAAATTACTAAGATCTATGCTTTCACCTCGGCGCTCTCCTAGCTGGCGATGGATCGCGGCAGCCTGTTGATAAACATCCAGAGCTTCGGGATAGCGTTTGAGATCAGCATATACTAGTCCCAAATTACTTAAAGATGTTGCTTCCGCAGAGCGATCGCCGATCTCCCGCAAAATCCCCAAGGACTTCTGATAATTACTAATTGCTAGGTCATTCTGCTTTGAAAGTCGATATATTTCACCAATATTGTTGTATGTGATGCCCTGTGCAGGAATATCATTCAGTTCTTTATGGATAGCGAGGGCTTTTTCATAATAACTTAATGCTTGTTTGAGATTCCCTTGGTCATCGTAAATAGAACCAATATTACTTAAAAAGATACTTTCTGCTTGACGATCACCCAGTTTTTGAATTTTTTGTAATGCTAATTCTTGAAACCGCAAAGCATTATCTAGTTGTCCTAATTCCTTATAGACAACTCCAATATTGCTGAGAGTAGTTGCTGCCTGATTGGTTAAATCAAGCTGTTGAGATACTTCCAGTGAAGCTTTGTATGCTTCTAAAGCTTGTAAATATTTTCCTTGACTGCGGTATACCCCTGCCATGTTATTGAGAATGCTAGTTTCGATTTTGCGTTCACCTGTGACACGCACTAACTTTAAGGATTGTTGATAGAAGTCTAAAGCTTTCTCAAATTGTCCTAGTCGGCGATAGGCAAAACCAATATTTAGTAAGATTCCTGCCGAACTTTTTTGATTATTCGTGGATTCATAAATAGCCAGAGCTTGCTGCAATCGTTCTAGTCCCTGACTAAATTGACCAATCTCCACATAGATATTGCCAATATTATTGAGAATTGTTAATTCTTGATCTTGGGCTTTAATGGCTCGCGCTTTCTCTAGGGCTTGTTCGTAGGAGGCGATCGCTCGTCGCCAATTATTAGCTCGATTTAGAGTAAAGCCTAGATTTTGTAAAATTTGGACTTCATCTAATCTGACCTGCAAATTTTCCTTAACATCTTGTAACTGAATGCCACTAATAATCTTCAATGCTCCCTGATAGGAGGCGATCGCTTGATCTAGTTGCTGTAAATTCAGATAAACATTACCAATAAAATTCTGAGTTCTTGCTTCCGAAAAGCGATCCCCTTCTTTTTGGAAAATGGCGATCGCCTGCTGAAATAGTTGAATTGCTTCTTGAGACTCACCACGCCGCAACCGAGCGCGACCATCAATCACTAACTGAAAACCTCGCTCTAGATTGTTTTGTTCAGGTTTGGGTAGTTGACTTTGAGCCAGTTTATGTTGAGAAGTTAAAGGCTGCGAAAGCATTTCGGCATTTGCTGAATTTGCTAAAAAAGTCGAAGCATTCAAAATCAACAAAGTGGATAGGATTGAGCGATACAGCATGATGACCTTCTTGAAGGTTGGTTTTGGTGTTTATGTGAAACTAGCGATCGCTGATTTTTGATCCTGCTACCATAGAAAATGGTATAATTGTAGTAATGAAGAGATAAAACTATTCATTGAGGAATCACCGATATGTATACCATCGATCGCAATGAAATGAAGGTAGCAGATAGTCGTAGTGATAGCAATGAGCTACCCTCTGTAGAAGTTCCAGAAGCAGTTAAAGAAACCACTTTTGAAACCAGTCCTGAGTCAAGTATGTCCATCTCAAGTGGTTATACCGTAGATGATCGAGGACTGCTCAATAACTATGCAATTCTGACTCCAATGTATGTCGAAGATCCTGCTCTTCTAACTGATAAAGAGCGAATTCACTCGAAGTATAAAATTATGTTTGCCGTCTTAGTCACAGCAATAGCAATCTTCATCGCTCTACTTGTAAGTTAATTCTTACATCCCTTAGATGCTTCACACTATTCCCTACCCTACTCCCTCTCTCATAGTGACTTTTAGTTTGTCAATAGCATTCTGTAAAATCAAAAGCAACTGGAGTATGTTTTGGGGATTTCCAATGAGATGTAATTAGATGAACATGGACATAATTGATTACAGATATAACCCCGTAAATTCGCGACCTGCAGGTCACAAATTTACGGGGTTTAGTAATTTATTTTGTACAAGTACTTACTCATTTGCAATTCTCTATAGTTGGAAAGATAGAAGAGAGACTTTGTTATTTTCTAATTGGTGAGTTTCTCACCTTGATATCTACGCTTAGGATAATGGCATGGAAAAAGTTTTAGTAAATCAGATATGTTTAGGTGATCCTGCCCATGATATTTGGAAAGGACAACGTCATCCCCTTGATTGTATTTTTCATCCTCGCTCTGTTGCTGTGATTGGTGCAAGTGAAAGAGAAGGAAGTGTTGGAAGGACATTATTATGGAACTTAATTCGTAGTCCTTTTGGAGGAACTGTTTTTCCCGTTAATCCTCAGCGTCATAGTGTATTAGGAATTAAGTCCTATCCTGATATCGCGAGTGTCCCTGAAGTAGTTGATTTAGCTGTAATTGCCACACCTGCGGCAACAGTGCCACAGGTGATTCGGGAATGTGTAGCAGTGGGGGTGAAGGGTGCAATTATTGTTTCGGCAGGGTTTAAAGAGATTGGTGAAGCAGGAGAAGCTTTAGAACAACAAGTTCTCGCCGAAGCAAGACGGGGTGGGATGCGAATTATTGGACCAAATTGTTTAGGGTTGATGAATCCTCTTGCAGGTTTAAATGCCACTTTTGCAGGAACGATCGCTCGTGCAGGCAATGTTGCTTTCATTAGTCAAAGTGGAGCGCTCTGTACTTCGATTTTAGACTGGAGCCTCGGCGAAAATGTGGGGTTTAGTGCCTTCGTCTCTATTGGCTCGATGTTGGATGTTGGTTGGGGGGATTTGATTGAATATCTGGGTGATGATCCCCATACTCACAGCATTGTGTTGTATATGGAATCAATTGGAGATGCCCATGCTTTTCTATCAGCAGCCCGTGAAGTTGCCATGGACAAACCGATTATTGTTCTGAAAGTTGGTCATACAGAAGCAGCCGCAAAAGCAGCAGCTTCGCATACAGGTGCGTTGACAGGCAGTGATGAAGTGCTGAATGCCGCATTCCGCCGTTGTGGGGTTTTGCGGGTACATACGATTTCTGACCTATTTGATATGGCAGAAATTCTCGCCAAACAACCTAGACCCAAGGGAAATCGCCTCTCGATTGTCACCAATGCGGGAGGTCCTGGCGCGATCGCTACCGATGCTCTGATCAGTGGTGGTGGTGCATTGTCAGAACTAGCCCCTGAAACATTGCAACAACTCGACCAATTTTTACCGCCTCAATGGAGCCATCACAATCCCGTTGATATTTTGGGGGATGCCAGTAGCGATCGCTATGCCAAGACTTTAGAAGTTGTGGCGAATGACCCCAATAGTGATGGATTACTCGTAATCTTGACTCCCCAAGCGATGACCAATCCTACACAGACGGCGGAAAAACTCAAGGCTTATAGTCAATTAGGCAAGCCCGTCCTCACAAGTTGGATGGGCGGCGCAGAAATTGCCGCAGCAACCCAAATCCTCAATCAAGCGAATATTCCCACCTATCCCTATCCCGATACTGCCGTTAGATTGTTTAACTATATGTGGCGGTATACCTACAATTTACGAGGGATCTATGAAACACCTTCCTTACCTGCGGACTCGGATCAACATGCGCCTGATCGCCTGCTTGCTGAAAAAATCTTAGCGCCAGCCCTCGGCAGCGATCGCAATCTATTAACTGAATATGAGTCTAAGAAATTACTTGCTGCCTATGGTATCCCCACCGTACCGACTGAAATTGCTACTAGCGATATTGAAGCTGTCGAAATCGCCGATCGCTTTGGTTATCCTGTCGTTCTGAAGCTCCATTCTGAAACGATTACGCACAAAACTGATGTGGGTGGTGTGCGCTTAAATCTATCTGATGCCGCAGCCGTTACTCGTGCTTTTATGGCGATCGCTTCTAAAGTGCGTGCTATTGATCCTCAAGCTTTCTTGGGCGTAACTGTACAGCCTATGGTAAAGATGGAAGGCTACGAACTGATTTTAGGAAGTAGTCTCGATCCTCAGTTTGGTTCGGTAATGCTTTTTGGGATGGGAGGACAATTAGTAGAAATCTTTCAAGATCGTGCTTTAGGGCTACCGCCATTAAATACTACCCTTGCGCGACGAATGATGGAGCAAACACGCATCTATCAAGCTTTGCAGGGAGTCAGAGGAAGAAAGGCGATCGATCTTGCCAAACTTGAACAGTTATTGGTTAACTTTAGCCAGTTAATCGTTGAGCAGCCTCAAATTCGGGAAATTGATATTAATCCTCTGACGGTTTCTCCTGAGGGCATGATTGCTCTAGATGCGCGAGTAGTTCTTCATACAACCGCTGATATTGACAATCGCCCCGTTCCTGCGATTCGCCCCTATCCCACTAAGTATGTGCAGCTATGGGAATCAAGAAAAGGAGATCTCCTTAAAATTCGCCCGATCCGTCCTGAAGATGAGCCACTCATGGTGCAGTTTCACCAAAGTCTCTCAGAAGAGAGCGTCTATTTGCGCTATGCCCACATGGTCAAACTTAAGCAACGGATTGCCCATGAGCGACTCACTCGGATTTGCTTCATTGATTACGATCGCGAAATCGTCTTAGCTGCTGATTATAAAAATCCCCAAACATCAGAGCATGAGATTTTGGGAGTAGCAAGGCTCAGTAAGTTACATGGTACAAACGAAGCGGAATTTGCACTCATCGTTAGCGATCGCTATCAGCATCAAGGGTTAGGTACGGAGTTATTACGCCAACTGTTGGAGGTTGGTAAGGAAGAAAAACTTGAGGCGATCATTGGTTACATCCTCAATAGCAATGACAAAATGCAAAGCCTCTGTCGCAAACTAGGCTTTCAATTACACCAAGATGCTGAGCAAGGGATGTTAAAAGCTATTTTTGTGGATTCCCACTAGATCAAAGAAATTGTTAAAAGCATTGCTGCGCAATGCTTTTAACAATTTCTTTGATCTAGGTTTGAGCGCAAAGCACTTTAAAAAAATAGACTTTACAAATTTGGATTAAATTTGCTAAACTAGATACCCGTCGCCTAAATTAAAATGCGCCAAACTACAGCATAATAAAGAACAATACTTTGCTACCAAAATAAGCATGACTCAAATAATCGTTGGTGAAAATGAAGGGATTGAATCGGCTCTACGTCGATTTAAGAAAAAAATCCAGAAAGCTGGCTTACTAGCAGATATTCGTCGCTGTCAGTATCACGAGACCGCAGGCGAAAAACGTAAGCGTAAGGCTGAAAATGCTAAGCGTAGAGGTCGTTTTCGCCGTCGCGATAGTTAATAAAAATAAAAAAGAGGAGCGCAATGCGCTCCTCTTTTTTGGGTTAATAGCCAACACCTAATAATTTATTTTCGCGCCGAAATTGACTAGGTAGCATCACATCAGTACCATTTGCCCAGACCCCTAGGCGATCGTTTTGTGCTTTTAACTCAATTTCTTCATATCCTTGGCAATCTTTTTCTTGCAGGCGATCATAATGCGCCAGTCCTAGTGAAACCATTACTTTATTAGCATTTTGTCCACCTGCTAAAACTTCACCGTTGTAACGCCCAAATTTATCTTTTTTAAAAACTCTGACAAAAATTTCTTCATCGTCAAGAATATTTTGCAGAACTTGTCGCGCATGTCCTCCTTCATCTTGGAGTAACTCAGGTGCATCAATACAGGCGAGATGGACTTTAGTTTTGATGCCGCGATCTACCAGAGTTATGTTATCGCCATCAAAAACTCTAACTGCAAATGATGCAGCCCATACAGGTTGAGTAGCGATCGCAAAACAACATATATTAATCATGAAGATCAAAATCAATTGCTGTGCTCTATTAACAAAAAAATAGGCGAATGACATTTAAGGTAAATTTATAAACTTAGAGAAACTACTCTAATATTAAATGCTGTTATCTAAGCTTGACTTTAACACTCGATTTGAACCAATCAGTGAAAATCGTCAAAAGTCAAATTTTGACAATGCACTTGAAGGACTAAGAGGTATAGCTGCTTTATGGGTTGCTTTTCACCATACTCTTGGAGGTAATTTTGACCCAAAATTTCAGCCTCCTAGTATATTTCACCATTTTACCGTTGGTAGAGAAGCTGTACTGATTTTCTTTGTTTTATCAGGATATGTTATAGGACTTACCTGCATAAATAAATTTTCAAAGAATAATGCTTATTCTTATTTGTTAAAACGGATAGTTCGTCTATATCCAATGTATTTAATAGCAATCGTTATTTCGTATGGTATTGATTACTTTATTGGACATAAATCGATAGATAATTGGCAAATTATCCTTGGCAATATCTTTTTTTTACAAAACTTATTTGTTCCTGTTACTTCTTCAAATGGGGCTTTATGGTCATTAAACTATGAAGTTGTTTATTATCTAGTCTTTTTACTTATTTGGAAATTTAGACCGAAGCTATTACCACTGTTCATTGGCTTAGCTACAATAATTATCTTAGTATGGATTTTTAATCCTTTGCCCAATATTTTGTCAGGATATCTAGCTGGGTGGATTTTTTGGCTACTTGGGCTATTTCTTGCATGGAGAGTTCCATCTAGAGTACAAAATATTAAAGTTCCACTTATAAGTATTTTTTTATTATTTTATGCAAATAAAGAACTACGTTTAGGTGCTAATATTCTTGATATATTACACTTCAATAATCCTGGAGAAATAGTTACTTTTGGGGATATTACAATACTCCCAATTTCTATTTTACTTATAGCTATAGTTTCAAATAGGATAATTTTAAATAAGGCTAGTAATGTATATAGAAGTTTATATACAATCTCTCTAATAATGCCTTTATCTATTATTGTTTACAGCTTTTTAAAAAAAGGAGGATTTGGATCTGATAACTACACTATTGCGGCAGTTGAGATATTTTTAGCAATAGCATTTTATGGAATTAAATTAAGTCCTTCTATCCTCAAATATTTAGCTTTTTTTGGTAGTATTTCTTATGGAATTTATATCTTTCATGGACCAATAATAGGTATTGTTGGATATTATTTCCCATTTTCAGGCAATGTATGGAGTTATTTACTACGTTTGATCGTATGGATAGTACTTACTTTTTCCCTATCTTATCTTATGGATATTAAAGTTCAACCAAAGATCAGAAATTGGGTCAGGTCAAATATACCAATTTGATTTGCAATAATCTGAATGAGATTTTTTAATTTGAGTTTGATATAGCTATTTGTAATGTGCTTTGCACGCCTCAAATGACGGAAAATGGTAAGAATCACTTCGCGATTCTTACCATTTTCAGCTTTTGTTGAACTGACGTTTTTTAGGTAGCAGCGATCGCAAATTCACCACGACACTTTGCGCCACCATCTGCGATCGCTAGTTCATGGAGGGTAAATTCATCACCTAGTTTATGCACTAGTGTTTCTAGTAAATCTCGAATCTCACCATCCGTATTTACTAGAGGAGCCGTATCAGAAGCGATCGCCTCTAAGAAAATTGGAGACTTGAGGCAACTTTGCAAATCTGCGGCTGAAAGCTCGACATCCATGGTCACGCGGATAGGATCAAGTAATCGTAATGCTTCGCCTTTAAGGATTTGAGAAATATTTAGGTGAATAGCTTCAGCGCACAAATCGATATTAGTAATCGCTAAGCCCTGATATTTTGCCCCCACACCAATGACTGTGGCTTTAGGAATATCACCGCTTAAGATCTGACGACTTTTGCCAGCGATCGCAATTTCGAGCGCTTCGATATGCTCGACCTGCGATCGCAACCATAGTTTAATAATAGGAATTAATACAGAACTAACCACAGACATGAGTTGAACCTATTTAAGGTTTTGGCAGTCAAAACTAATAGCTTAGAAATAAGTTAAACCTGCCAATATTGCCTAAATAAGTATAGATGCTCATATGGATGTTCGCTATAGATGTTCAGAGCGGTAAATATAGATATCAGAGAATCACCTCATAACGATCCCGATCTCGCGATTGTGCAAGCTTGCTTGCAGGGTGATCCCCATGGTTTTAAAAAACTGTATCAACGTCATCATCACAAGGTGCGCTCAACGCTCTATCAGCTATGTGGTTCCGATGGTCTTGATGATTTGGTGCAAGATGTGTTTTTGCGAGCATGGAAAGGACTAGCCAAATTTCGACAGTCCGCACAGTTTTCGACATGGCTCTATCGTATTGCTTTCAACGTGGCAAGCGATCGCCGCAAAGCTCTAGCTAAAATGCGATCGCGTAATATCTCTGTCGAAGATGACCAACTGGAAAATCTTGCTGATGATGCGATCATCCGTGAAAGTGATGGACAACCGAGTCTAACCCACATGCATTATCAAGACCTCATGCAACGTGGTTTGGCAAAACTAAGCGAAGAGCATCGTGCTGTCCTAGTTCTGCATGATCTTGAGGAGTTGCCTCAAAAAGACATCGCCGAAATTTTATCTATTCCTGTTGGCACGGTGAAATCACGATTGTTTCATGCCCGTAGTGCCATCAAAAAGTTTTTAGAAGCGCAAGGAGTCGAGTTATGAAAAACAAATATTCTCAAGGATTTCCAGAAAATTTTGGGGAAGACTCTAGCGATGGTTCGCATGACTCCTTAGTGTCTTTTCTCAAGCAAAACAAGCCCATCGCCCCACCACCTGCGCCAAATTTTGAGCGGCAGCTATTTGCTGAAATCCATAAACATCCGCAACGATCAGCAAAATCCTCTAAAGCCCCTTTACGCCGTTGGTTACCTTGGACTTTGTTAATTCCCGCAGCGATCGCCACAGGGATAACATTTAATTGGGCAACTAACCGTTCACAGTATCAAGTTGCAAATATCCCCAATATCAGCCAAGGAAAATTAATTAGTGAGGATGATCAAGTGGCGATCGAGCAGTCATTGATCAATAGTTGGAATGCTACTGATATTACAGGGCTACAAGCTGCAAATACATCAACAACGACATCGGACACACAGCTTTTGATGGAGTTGTCTCCCCTTGAGTATGAATAACCTTCCCCCTAAATTCCTAGTTTGTCAGTTAAATATCGATAAATATTATGTTTAAGTCAAAAGTCTTTCAATATAGTGCGATCTCTGTAGCCGTAATTGCTACTAGTGGTGCAATCTGGGCTAGTAACGCTAATTTAAAGTCACAATCTCCAGCCCAATCTCAAACTCAGTCACAGATAAATTCTCAGCCTAGCTCTGAAAACAAACCAGAATTAGAACCTGACATATTAGCCCAAGCTCCAAATCGTCCAGATCGTGATGAAAATGTGAATATGCCTTCAGGTAGGATGCTAAAGCAATTAAATTTATCGACTGAGCAGTTACAAAAACTTAAGACCATTCGCGAGCGGGATCTTGTGCGTATCCGAGAGCTAGCACAGCAATCACGTCAGGCTAATAAAGAGTTACGAGATTTACTAGCTGGTACAGCCAGTAGCGATACGATTCGTTCTAAACATGATCAAGTACTAAATCTTCAACAAGAATTACAAAAGCAACATTTTGAGCGAATGTTAGCTATGCGTGAAATCTTGACACCACAGCAGCGATCGCAGCTCCACGACATCTTACAAAAAAATCGCCCAGCCCGTATGAAAGAAGGTATGCGCGATCAATTCAAAAGCCGCATACAAAAGCGATTTGATGATACAGATGAACGGTCAACCCTATAAATTACCCAAACCCGTAAAGTTGCGCCCAAAAGGGGCGCGACTTTACAGGCTTTACTCTGTAATTAATTGCACCTAGCTACTTAAGTCGCTGAGTGCAATTAATTACAAAATCCCAAAAACTGTGGCGCACGATGCGCGTGCGACACAGTTTTTGGCATAACTCCCATAACACTGACATCCAAAAAGTATTGCAAAGCTATGCTTTTGGGATGTCAGTGTAAATACCTAACGCGAAGAAATTGTTAAATCCCCTTACCAAATCTAGAACTGCTCTTAAGATAATTTCTAACTGTTACTAATACTTCTGTTGAGTTTTATAAAGATTCACAAAGAAAGCCTGAACCTCATAAACTTGCATGACTGACTCTTTATCTTCTTACAAACCAGAAACCCAATCACTGCCAATGGCTGAAAACTCTACCAATAGTAAGTCTGAAGTCACAAACCGATTGATAGAGCCAATTGTTTTAATTCGTCGCATCGCCTTTGGAATAGCGATCGCAACTTGGATGGTGATGGCGATCGGTAGTGCTACTCGTGTGATGAATGCAGGCTTGGCTTGTCCCGACTGGCCTCTGTGCTATGGATCGGTATTACCTGCTCAGCAGATGAACCTTCAAGTATTTTTAGAATGGTTTCATCGCCTTGTTGCTTCCTCTGTGGGTTTTGCCACAATTGTTTTATTTGGGGCAAGCTGGTATTTCCGTAAATCTTTGCCAACATGGTTGCCTTGGGCGACTTCAGGATCATTATCTCTAGTAGTTTTTCAGGGGATTTTGGGTGGGCTGACGGTAACACAATTACTGCGATTTGATATTGTCACTGCCCATTTAGGCACTGGATTATTATTTTTCTCTAGCTTGCTAGCGATCGCGACAGCTTTAACTAATCAAGCCAGTTTTGCTAACATGCGAAGCCCATCAAAAAAGCTTGCTTGGTTTGGTTTATCGGCAGCAGTTTTAGTTTATTTACAAAGTATTCTCGGTGCATTAGTTGCTTCTCAATGGGCGTTACATCAGTGCTTTGCCACACAGGATATGTGTATTGTTTTGAATGCACACCTGCTTGGAGTGATCCCAGCTACCCTTGCTACCATCGTTTTAGTGGTTACGGTCTGGCTATCAAAAGCGATTGCCTCTGTATTAAAACTTGTGGCAATGATCGCAGGTTTATTAGTAATTGCTCAAGTGGCGATCGGCTATGCCACTTATAAATTGCACCTACAGGTCGAACCTCTCACCATTGCTCACCAAGCTACAGGTTCAGCATTGCTCGGAATCCTTGTTTGCTTCGCTGTGTTAGCATTTAGAGCCACTAGGCAAGACCAATCTTTAACTCAAGAACAGAATCAAGTGCAACCTGCGATTCGCTAATTGTAATAACTGCGAAATATTTTAGGAGTTAAGCGTAATGCAAGAAACAGCGATCCCAGAAAGTATATTTGTTGAAGCAAATCAGACAACTCAAGTAACTCGCAACTGGCGCGATGTGATTCAGGATTATACAGAATTAACCAAGCCACGCATTATCGTCCTGTTACTAATTACCACCGCAGGAGCAATGTGGATTGCTTCGGAAGGACAAGTAGATGGATTTTTGATGTTCATTACAGTTTTAGGAGGGGCGATCGCCGCAGCTTCGGCAAATGCGATTAACTGTTTATACGATCGCGATATTGATGCCAAAATGGAACGGACCAGTTGGCGACCAATTCCATCGGGGCGAATTCAGCCTCTTCATGCCCTAATCTTTGCGATCGCCTTAGCAGTCATTTCCTTCACGCTGTTGGCTGTTTATGCCAATCTCCTAGCCGCCTGTCTGGCTATGTCGGGGATTGCCACCTACGTCGGGGTTTATACGATTTGGCTGAAGCGTTCTAGCACTCAAAATATTGTCATTGGTGGTGCAGCAGGAGCGATCCCGCCTTTGGTTGGTTGGGCATCTGTAACTGGAGAATTAAGCTGGGCGGCATGGGTTTTATTTGCAATTATTTTTGTGTGGACTCCTCCGCACTTTTGGGCTTTAGCATTAATGATTCGCGATGAATATGCCAAAGTGGGCGTGCCAATGCTACCTGTTGTCAAGGGTGCAGAGGTAACGGCGCATCAGATCTTGCTCTATACCCTATTAATAATTCCCGTGTCGTTATTGTTGGTTTATCCTTGTAATGTCATGGGAGTAGTCTACGCCGTGTCAGCCGTTGGACTAGGTGGTGCGTTTATTTATAAGGCAACTCAGTTATTAAAGGAACCGAGCGATCGCACTGTCGCCCGTTCTGTTTTCAAATATTCGATTCTCTATCTGGGTTTACTTTGTGTGGCGATGGGGGTTGATAGTTTGCCAATTGCTCACATTTCGGGAGCCCAAGCGATCGCTTTATTGCAAACTACAATCGCAACAATAAACCTATAAAGAGAAGAGGCACTTTATGCCTCTTCTCTTTATAGATCGTGAGAAGTCAAAGCAGCAACTTTCAACCAAGCTAAATACAGAGGTTTATTTCCCCGCCTTCGGCGGGGAAATAAACCTCTGTATTTCTTGTTAAATTGTCGGTCAGGTGATAGTTTTTAGAATTTGATTAGGTCTACAATAGACAAACTTCAATTTAGGCAGAATTTGAGTGAATCCTGATCAATCGCCAATACTAGAAAAAATTCGGCAACAGTTTGATAGTAGCCCCTATCCTCGTATCCCTTTGGAACAGTCGCCCAAGGATAACGCTTATCAGCTATATATCCATAATTTAGTTACAGCTTTTTATCGACGCGATCTCCAAGTCATTGACACAACAGATAGATTGATCTTAGATGCGGGATGCGGCTCTGGATATAAGTCTTTGATTTTGGCTGAAGCTAATCCCAATGCAAAAATTATTGGTGTGGATATATCGTCAGAGTCAGTGAAACTAGCCGAACAGAGGCTGAAATATCATGGTTTTGATAATGCTGAGTTTCACTGCTTATCAATTGAGGATCTGCGTGATCTGGGCTATCAGTTTGACTACATCAACTGCGATGAGACTTTGTATCTGATGCCTGATCCTACGATCGCCCTAGCAGCAATGAAATCTGTTCTAAAACCTGATGGCATTATTCGCGCAAATTTACATAGTGCTTTACAGAGATTGAGTTTCTTCCGAGCGCAGCAAATGTTTACATTGATGGGGGTGATGGATCGGGACATTGGAGATCTTGAAATAGAGACAGTAATTGAAACAATGCAAGCCCTGAAAGATAACGTCAATCTTAAAGTACAGACTTGGGATGCTAGTTTTTTAGGAGAATCTGGTAAAGAGAAGATCTTAACGAATCAGTTATTACAAGGCGATAAGGGCTTTGAGATCGCAGATATGTTCTCAGCACTGAGAACGGCTGAACTAGAGTTTGTGAGTATGGTTAACTGGCGAGACTGGAATCTCAGAGAGCTTTTTAAAGAGTCGGATAACTTGCCGTTGGTTTGGGAAATGAGTTTGCCAGATGCAAGTATTGAAGATCAGTTACGGATGTATGAGCTAATTAATCCAGTCCATCGTCTATTAGATTTTTGGTGTGGTCATTTCAGCCAACCACCTCAAATGACATCCTTTTGGAATGAATATGACTGGTATTCCGCAAAAGTATATCTACATCCACAGTTACAGACTCAGCGATTTAGCGTAGATTTGCAAAATTGTGTGATGCAATGTCGTACAGTGAATTTGAGTCAACATTTATCTTTGGTTAAGTCAGTTGTAACTGTTGATAGCTCTATGGCGGCTTGTCTATTGCCTTTACTCGATTCTCCGCAAACTATTGCCACTTTGAGCGAATATTATGCAAAGATCAGACCAGTTAATCCGCTCACTTTGCGATCGCAAGGTGTAGCCGAGGTATTACCGTTGGTGCAAAATACTATTTGCGATTTAGAAAGCCTCGGTTACTTGATGATAGATAAAGCCTAAAGTCCCCAGTAAGTTAATACTATGTCTACTAATTATCAATTCGGAGATCGCTATCTAGAATATCTATTTGATAATTATCCTGATACTGATGCGAGTATTTTATCTAGATTAGAAGAAGTAATTGAGAATACTAATTGGGATAACCCTATTAGTTCCCTTGACTGGAATAACTTGGCTGTAAGCGACTTAATTAAAGCATCTCAAGAAGAAGATTTACAGATAAAAACGAGCATAGTTGCAGAAGCTAAGGCAAAGTTAGAGAGGGGATTTGCGCTTGATCAAAACTTACATTGCGCTGCTCATTATATTTTGATTCAAAGCATCTTAGGGGAAGATGCAGGCGCGAATAGTCTTGCATTGCATACAGTGGTTAATATGCCGCAGACTGCCGAATACGAGAAAAATACAGTTGTTAGTCTAATCTATTTACCTGCATTGTCTAGGGGGACTCAAGAACTTGAACTAATGTTAAAAGCTGAAAGTGGCTATCAGCAAGCAAATATGTTCTTAGCAGAAGTAATTAGGCGATCGCAATTTATTTTTTATAATTCTTTTGGCACAAGGTTTCTAAAATTAGCAAATCAGATTTTCCACGATAGTTCTGCTATTTGCTTAATGTTAGGAGTGACCCATCTAATGGCAAATCAAGCTGAAGGAGTTGCTTATTTGCAGCATGGACGCAAGCTTACACCCGAAAATCCAGCAATTTTACAAGGGTTATATTTGGCTTATCGTGGTTTTGGCGATCTAGGTAAAGCTAAATATTGGATGGATCAAGCAAATGACTTGCGTCTAAAGTTAGGTCGTGAAAATGCAAGCTGGCAATGGACTAGTCTGTTAGTGGATGAGGCTATGACTTATGTTAGTTTTGATGAAGATGTGGTCATGGCGGTTGAGCCGAATTTTAAGAGTATTGTCACTAGCGTCTTGATTGCTCAAGGAGATTGGTTTGAACGAGAGATTGAGTTTTGGCGAGACAATATTCAGGAAGGAATGACCATTATTGATGTGGGAGCTAATGCTGGAGTATATGCATTTAGTGCAGCTAAGAGGGTTGGTGCGACTGGCAGAGTCTTAGCAATAGAACCTTTTTCGGCATGTGTAAATTATTTAAATGAAACCTGTCGAGTTAATCAGTTTGACTGGGTTAATGTTTGTGCAGGAGCTGCTAGCGATCGCATTGGCAAAGCCAAATTATCAGTGGGTTCGGCTAGTGAGTTAAATGAAGTTGTCGCTGATGACAGTCTAGCATCAGGTAGTTTTGAGGAGGTAGATTGCTTCACATTAGACAGTCTGCTGGACAAGTATGATGTGAAGCGGGTTGATATGCTCAAAATTGATGCAGAAGGTCATGAGTTACAGGTCTTGAAGGGTAGTGATCGCCTGTTACAAGAATTCGCTCCAATCATCTTGTATGAAAATATTGCTGGCGCACAGGGAAGTAACTTACCTGTAGCGGATTATCTTAGAGAGCATAACTATAAATTATTTCGCTATCAGCCATACTTGAAGAATTTAGTACCAATTGAAATTGGTCATGATTTTCAGGGTAGTTTAAATATTATCGCTGTTCCTCATTAATCGATGAATAGTTCTATTAATTAGTTTTGTGAGAGTCAAATATGCTATTACTTATGCCAATTTTAAAGAAGAATGGTTTGCTAGAGCATATTCATGTCACAGTTGGTATTATCGGCTCTCGTAAAATAGATCAAAATGATGATTATTCAACTCGAGGTTGGGAGTTGTTTTCGCCCAATATGACCATCTATGGATTTGATGCTGATGCCGATGCTTGTGATGTAGCAAATGCTGATCTTGAAAAAAGACAAATTGAGTGGACTGAGAGACATTTTCCGATTGCATTAGGTAAGGCTGCTGAAGAGAGGACTCTTTATGTTACTAAAGCCTCTATGTGTAGCTCTCTTTATCCTCCTAATGAGCCTTACCTGTCTCGTATTGCAGGGCTTAAAGAGGTAGTTAGTTTAGACTTTAGCTTTGAAATTGATACAATTACTTTAGATCAATTCTGTCAAGAAGAGGATATAAATGAGATTGATTACTTACAAATTGATGTACAAGGAGCCGATCTTGATGTGCTAAGGGGAGCTACGAACATTCTTAATCGCAGTGTGTTAGG
The DNA here is from genome assembly GCF_051131155.1 of Pseudanabaena minima str. Chao 2107. Lineage (NCBI taxonomy): Bacteria > Bacillati > Cyanobacteriota > Cyanophyceae > Pseudanabaenales > Pseudanabaenaceae > Pseudanabaena > Pseudanabaena minima. The sequence continues at coordinate 4,633,977 of NZ_CP159508.1, read as the reverse complement.
GATACAAATCGAAGTTGAATTTTCGCACTTATACATTGGACAACCACTGTTTGCTGATGTTGATAGTTTTCTAAGAAAAAGTGATTTTACTCTGTTTGATGTAATTCCATCTTATCGTCCTAGGGTTCGATCTCCAATTTGTTCAGAAGCAAGAAGGGGGCAATTACTTTGGGGAGAAGCATTTTATTTGCGTGATCTCATTCGTGATGATATCAGCGAACAGTACAAATCACCTGACAACTTACTCAAGCTAGCCTGTATTGCTGATATTCTAGGCTTCCCAGACTATAGTCTCGAAGTTTTGGAGTACCTAACCTTACAATACGGAACTAATCCTAATTATAATTGTGCCGATAGCATTATTGAATGTCTTACAAACTTTCCTGATTTAGTAGAACGTGGTCTATCTTCACTACCAATTGTTCAAAGTGTTAGACAATTTGCCACAAAAGATTTTGGTTTCTAGTTCCATTTGCTATCAAAGAAAGATTCAAGAAAGTTTTTCCTGAATCTTTCTTCTCATTTGTTCAGTAAGGTTTGTAAAATAACATACATATCCATAGCCAGTTTTTGAGGATTCCACAACGGCGCAAGATTAGTAGGATTTTTAGAGTCAATCAGTTTTTGCTTAATCGAATTTCTGAACTCTGACTCTAAACCATACCTAACCCCCCATGCGATATATTCTTCCCAATTATGAGCAATCCCTGCATCAATACTTAATGCTTGCAAGAACGAATAGCCCATCCTAGCAAAGGATTGTTCGCCCACCAGTGTTACTACTGGCAAATTGAACCACAGGACTTCGAGATTGTGACTGCCTCCATTGTAGGGGTAGGAATCTAGGAAAACATCCGCGATCGCATAGATACCCCGATGTTCTTCTTCGGTCTTGTAACTGGGCAAAAAGATAACTCGTTCATCAGTTACACCAATCTCGTCACAGATTTCGTTATAGATATTCCTAATCACTTCGCGATCGCCATTGCCTTTATGTAACAATACCGAATTAGGAACTTGCTGCAAAATGTTAATACAGGCTCTTGCACTATCGCGATTGAATTTACGTGCTGGAGCTGCATAGAGATAAGCTACCTGATCTTCATTGATGCCCAAATTTTGTCTATAGGCATCGCGATCAATGGAGATAGCATCAAACCCTGAAACTGCCATGTGAGCATCTGGCAGACGCAATATCTTTTCTAAATAATATTTATCAACACTTTCAGGATGGGTAAAGCGATCGCCAAGCCAATAGTTTTCTGATGACACAAAGGGAGCATCAAACCCAAGCCAAGATAGACATACAGGTGCAAGATTGCGACACAGAATATGCGTATTGATCGGAATCGTGACCGAATCTAAATCGATAATGACATCAAGCTGATCTTGAGTAATATCTGCGATTACCTGATTTAGACGACTATCAAAGCTATTAACTTTACCTTCAAATTCATCACCATCATACCAGTAAGATTTCTCGGCTAATTGGGCAAATTCTCTAGTTCGTTCATCTACTTTGATCTCACTTGTTGCATACAGATATATGTGTGGTGTGATGTTTGATAATTCTCGAATTACATCAAGACTACACCAACCAACAGGATGACGGGCAAAGTGCGGAGATATAAATCCAATTTTGAGATTTTCTTTGGGAGCTCGCAAACAAGATAAAACTTCCGAACTAATCTTAGGCTGAATTATTCTTTGTCGGTACATTTCCCCAATCAGCTTATAAACACTAATATTCTGACGATGATCTCGTAAGTTGGGAAGGATAAATAGGAGGTGATTATATAGAACTTGAATTTCTGTTTTAGAGAATATTGTATGATTTTCTAGAACTAAATTCTCAACTTCTAGAATTCTCTCTTTTGCAATATCTCCATGTCCTGAATTAGCATAGTTAGTTAAGAAATTAACTAATGAAAGGATTTTGTCTGTTTGATAGCAATATTCAAGAAATTGATCGGCTATTTGCATCCTAAATTTATAGTTGCGATTTACAGAATTTTCGATATTAGCTAAGATATCGTTGTTATAGTTCCAGTAGGCTTGACCAAAAGCAGGATCTAGCTTGATTGCTCTTTGATAGCAGAAAGAAGCATCTTCTGTTTGTTTTGCTCTAGCAAAAGCATGAGCTAAATCACCGTAAAAATGAGCATCATTAGGGGCAATAGCTATTGCGGATTGTAAACAGGCGATCGCTTCTTCTATTTCTCCAAATTCTGTTAATGTCACACCTAACCCACCTAAAGCAAGTGCAGACTCAGGATTAATCTCGAGAGCAGATTGATAGGCATTAATAGCCCATTCCCATTCGCCTTGTTTAAAGAAAGCACTTCCCAAAGCTAAGGGAATATCAATGTCTTCAGAATTAAGCTCAAAAGCTCTATCATAGGCAGCAATCGCTTCATCTAGTTTATCTTGCCTAGAGAGCGCTAAGCCCAAATTATACAGAGCATTAGCATGACTTGGATCTAGTTCAATCGTGGTTTGGAAAGAAGCGATCGCATCTTCGAGATTTCCCGCTTCCACTTGAGAGATCCCCATATTGTAATAGGCATCAATGTATTCAGGATGCAAGGAAATAGATGCTTGCCAACAGGCGATCGCGGATTCCAGTTTACCCTTTTGCGCTAAACGAATCGCATCTTGGTTGCGTAACTCTGCTTCTGCAATGAACAACTCACGATCGGCAACAGGATCAATCTCAATTTCAGGCTCTTCAGTATCTAGCCAAATTTGCCACATCTGCTCATAAGCAGCTTCCATATCACGTGTAAATTGGCGCGAGTTCCAAAGTGGAGCAGTTTGCCTACCCTGCCGCAATTTGAGAATTACTTGATTACGCAAATCATGGTCAGTTCCGAGCCTAATTCCCCATTCCACATATTCTGCATCTGTCCATGCGATACCTTCAGTAATTCCCGCATTGATCATCATCGTATAGCTATTTCGCGCCGAAAATTGCTCTCCAACTCGCGTCACCATTGGTATACCCATCCACAGTGTTTCGAGGGTATGGGTTGCACCATTATAGGGATAGGTATCGAGGATCACATCGGCAATAATTAAATTCGCCCTATGTTCGGCTTCGCTATTTGTAATTGGCAGAAAGCGTAAACGATCTGTATTAACCCCTTCTGCTTCTGCAATTTTATAAAAGAATTCCTTAAGAGAATCCTGATCGCCATAGCTTTTAAGCACTAAATAAGCATTAGGAACTGACTTAATCACTTGCATTTGCAACCGAATTGTATCGGGATGACGCTTCATGCTAGCTTGAGCGCTGAAATAGATGACAGCATCATCGGGAATATCCAAAGTATCTCGACGCACCGTGGGAGTAGCCGACTCAAACCCATCAACAGCAATATAGGTCTGGGGTAATCGCCAAATTTTTTCTGGATAATATTCGTCTGCATCTTCAGGCAAGACGTAGGGATCGGCAATAAAATAATCAATAGCATTTTGACTCAAGGAATCCCAACCTAACCATGTCACCTGAACGGGAGCAGGCTTAAGAACAGAAATAATAGCAGCACATCCATAGGTGACGCTATCCAAATCTATCAAAATATCAATTCCATCTTTTTGAATTTGATTAGCAAAAGATGGGTGATTAGGTATTGGGTCTGTGTAGGATTTATGAAATTGACTTATATACCATTTCCTTAGAGGATCTTCCTTTGCATCTCCCACATATCCATAGATTTCATAATCATCATGATTATGATTTTGCACCAGCCATCTCGCTAGGTATCCAACTGAATGTCTTCTCATGCAGCTAGATAGATATCCAATTCTGAGAGGACGATCAAGTTTGCCGAGAGTCTTTCTCAAGGTCAGTCTTTTTTTGTACTCTAGGCTTTTATCTTGATAATCCTGATAAATTTTCTGATTCGCTATTTTGCGAACCTCTTTCATCAAAAGATGTCTTTCACGCGGTTGATCGGTAAAGTAAGGATAGTAAAATCCTGTCGTAATTAGATAGCTGACCTCATCATATTTGATTAAATTTGAATAATCACAATTTAACATCTCCTTTAAACTTATTATATATTCCTGATAAAATTGCTTTGAATCTTCCCAATATAAGCAATTAACAATCAGAGTTCTAGTCATAGATTCACAAGAAATGACCCTATCGATCACATGACTATCTTTAGATATTTCATACAGTCTCTTGGCAGTTTGAATAGCTTTAGGATTGTCTGTAGTTAAACAAAAATCGATCAGATTCCTTAAAAAAGATTTATTGCGTGGTTCTAGTCTTAACCCCATTTCAATAATCCGCACAGCCCGATCTTTTTTATCTTGATTGTTTAGATAAATACTAATTATAGGTAGCTTTTCTATAATTATTTTCAGATATTGACTATGGAAGCTACACAACTTTTCTACAAAATTTAAGGTGGCTTCGTCGCAGTCTGTAAAGATTAAGATTCTTTCCAAAAAATCAACGAAAAAACTTTCTTCAAGTGGAGAAAATTCTGCATTTTCCAAAAGATTAACAACATTTAAATCAACTAGACAACTAGAAATATATGCTTCTTTTTTAATGAACAGATTGACAATGGAAATTAAGTTATAAAAATCATGGGGATTGAGTTCACGCAAAACATTACGAATTGGAAGAGCAAGATCATATTTTTTCAGTTCTTTTTGTTTTTCGGCTTCTGCATCTAAAAAGTTGATAAATTGTTGATCGCCACTCTCAAGACTATCGATATCACTTTTGCCTAATGCTTTGAGCCAATTTATTTCTGCTTCTGCAATTTCTCCTGCCAGAAACAAACATAAGCCTAAATAGCAATAATCAGAAGTATTCCCATTACCTGAATTAATAATTTCCTGAAAAATTATTTGTGCATCCTCATATTCCTGTTTTTCAATGTGTGAATATGCTAAGTCTTGCAGTTGTTTATTTAATTTAGAGTTCATAACTTGTCGCTTACCGCGCTTACTTGAAAATTGTTATATAGCGTTTATCAGTCTAGTGAAGTACGGGTTTGTTTCCCCGCCTTCGGCGGGGAAACAAACCTTTGTACCTCGCTTGCTTGTAAAACTCTATATACATATACATAGAATAAAGATGGGTAGAAGATATAAATCAACTACCCATCTCAATATATTTAGTGTAGACCAGTCTAAAAACTAGTTAACAGGAACAAAGCCACTATTGGCAGCTTGGTTTGCACATACTGGAGCCAAGCTTGTATTCAGTACAAAGCCGTAGGTTACGTTGGCAGCCGCAGCAGCGCCAGCGATGCTAGAAGCGCCGTTATTAACTGGAGGAAGTTTTGCTTCACAAAGAGCAGCCAAGGTCGTTGCTTCGCCAGATCCAGCAGGAGTTGCCAAATTAACAGCACCTACATAAGCCTTGATGCTAGGTTCGCGGGGAACAGCACCACTGTAAGAATTAGCGTTTGTACCAGTTGTTCCTCTGGAAGCACCTGTTGTTGTATAGTCGTAGTTTTCAGTTGTTGCGGCAACACCGATTGACAAGTTGGTTAAGCTATCAGCAAAGCGTTGCTTTTCTAGATAGTAAGCTTGTTGAGCGCGGTTAGCAGAACCAACGTAGGTTTTAGCTTCAGACTGACGAGCTTTTGCAGCTTGGTTAAGGAAAGAAGGAAGTGCGATCGCAGCAAGAATACCGATGATGATGATAACAACGAGAAGTTCGATCAGGGTGAAGCCCTTTTCGCCATCCTTCTTGTTGAGCATGTGTTGGATGAGCTTGGTCTTGAATTCAGATTTCATAATTCTTTATTCCCGTGTATGTCAAGAAAGTTAACTTGTTGGGTTGTTGTGAAAGTAACTTACCCATAAAAAAACAGGATGCTATCACTCTGGCTAAAAATATTTTTGGCTGCGTAACATCTGTTGAAGCAAACTCGCTATTACTGCAACGAAAAACCCGTAGGACAAACCATTGTCTGAGCTATGGGATTCAACGCCCCAGGAGGTATAGGACTAATATTTGGTGTATTCCCAAGGCAAAAAATAGTGTCAATCCGCACTATTCCCGGAATACCTACCACACCAACAAGTGACCTGAGGTAAGGAGAGTTAGGCACAGCCACGTTTGTAATTAGCTGCTTGGGTTGCTGAGGCGTAAAGTTTCCATCCACACTACCTGCCAAAGCACTGTAAGTATAGGAAGAGGAAGCAGTATCTACCCCAAGTCCTAAGTCACCAATATTACTAGTAAATGTCCTTCTTTCTAGGTAGTATGCTTGCTGCAAGCGGCTCATAGTACCAATATATGCCTTTGCTTCGGCAAATCTTGCTTTGTCAGCTTGACTTAAAAATGAGGGGAGCGCGATCGCGGCAAGCAAACCAATAATAATGATTACCACCAATAACTCAATGAGTGTAAAACCTTGTTCTTTCTGGTTTACGGTACTAAAATGGCGATCGCGTAGCCATAAGCTGATGATATATTCCAATTCCAAATTATTAAAGTTCACTTTCCCGCACCTACAGATAACTTTTACCCCTTGTCCTATAGATCAAGTTACCCATTTTTGCGAGATTTAAACCTCTCCAAAATATTCCAAAATATTAAAGATTCTCGTTTTTAGATTAATCACATCGCGTGCATTACAAAACATATTAGCCTTAAGACGATGATCGTTACATACCCCAATCACTAAAACATTAATATGTTCAATATATGCAGCATTCAGAGCCGCCTTCCCCTCCTCATAAACAAGCGGGATACCTGGCTGAATGATGGCAAGATTTTGAAAAAATTGATTGGTACTAGCAAAACAACGATCTATGTATTGACTTAGCAGGTCGAAATCCACCTCAGTTTTGCCTTGAATATCGCCAAGGGTGTAAGCAATCATGTCAATTGGAGTGCGATCGCTTATAAAAGGGCTAACAGATTCTTGCCAAATTCGCTCGGCAGCATCTAAAACATGATTCTGCACAAATAGCCTTGTCTTAAAGTCCATTGGTTCCGCAGGGTCTAAACCAAGTTGGGCAAAAACTTGACTGGTCGTGGTGCGAACAAAGGGAATATTTAGCTGTGAAGAGATAGCGATCGCTAGTGTTGTTTTGCCAGTACGATGTGCGCCACAGAGTCCCAGATTGCCTTCAAGTTTAAACATCGTCTGGATCGATACCTAAAGCTCGTAAACGCTCAGCAAGACGATTAGCACGTAGGCTTTCCTGCTCAGCACGTCGGCTTTCTTGCTCAGCGCGTCGGCTTTCTTGCTCAGCACGTTGTTGTTGTGTCTCAGCACGTCTACGCTCTTGGGCGGTGCGTTGCTGTTCTTGCCAAACTTGGATTTCTGATTGCTGTAAACGCTGGCTCAGTTCTACAGGTGACAAAAATCTCTGTCCATCAGGACGCGAAATAATTAAATCCTGTCCCATTGCCCAATCAAATCTGATCCCTAACAATGGACTAACCCAATTCAGCATTGATGGAATTTGGACGAGGCGATCGCCAACTCGCTGCCAGCCTTCTAAGATCAAATCATCGGGATCGTAAATGTAATATTCCTGAACCCCGTAGGTTTGATAAAAGTCAAACTTATCTTCAAGGGAATCTTGTCCACGCCGATCTTTATTACTGGGTGACAGGATCTCAAAAACGACCTGTGGCGCAATATTATCCTCTAACCATTGTTTATACGATCCCCTGCGACCTTTGGGACGACCGAGAGCCACCATCACATCAGGGGCAACTCGTTTTTGAGTGCGACGCACTGGATACCAAAGCAAATCCCCAGCTACAAATACATTAGGATCATCGGCATACATGATCTCTAGATTTTCTTTGATGATTACAATCCAGCGATATTGTTCGGTATTGTCAGCCATAGGATTGCCGTCACTGTCAGGATAATCGATCTCTGGAATCGCTTCTTCAGTTGTTAGAGGTTGCAGAGTCATGGATTTACCCTCACCGAAACCTGTGCATGATTTATCCATTAAAACATAATCGCTAAACATGAAAGACGATGTTTTGTCGCCTTTCATATTTAGCATTAAGCACCCAATACCCGCTTAGCTCTGGCTAAATAGGACTGACGATCAGCTAAGCCATTTGTGCCACCGTTGATGATACGGGTAATAGTAAGGACATCATCGCGATCAGCATGGTTATTAAGTTTGCGAGTATCCCAATACCAACCAGCACTGAGACAGGCTAGATCAAAATCTGCTAAACGTTGAGGATTACTAATCAAGTCCACACCCAATGCACGACCACAATCAATATAGTTGGCTCTACCTGTAACTTGGATCAACCCCCGCCCTTTAAACCTCACACCATCGCCAGCCTGAGTATTACCAAGATCCCTTCTTCCTTCATAGTCTGCACCAGAAGCATATTCCTCGTTAGTGTTAAATCCATCGCTTTCATGTCCCAATTGAGCGAGGAAATGCGCTTTACGCAGAGGTGTCGTGATTGCGTAACGCTGCATTGTGTTATTCAAGTGGGGCAGCAGTTTTTCAAGGCGATCGCGTCGGGAATAGGGGGCGATCGCACTCAGTTGTTCTTGAGTAATCAACCCAGAAGTTGTAGTTAGATTGGTTTCAGTAGTTCGGGGATATAAGCCCTCATATGGCTCTTGATCGAGACGACGGGGAGGTAAATTATTGAGAACCCGAATCGTGCTATCAACTAGTACATCCTTGGGGTTGAAATCATCTTTAAGCCCAGTAATCAATTGATCTAAGCGCCGCGCTGCTAATTTGCGATGCTCAGTCAGATTCGGTGCTTGGTAAAGTCCTTCATAGGGTTTTCGTAGGATGGGGCGCAAAGTTAAGCCACTCATCACCCTGATTAAGTCATCAATGCGACCATCAGCACTATTATGTTTTGGATCGGTGATCTGACCGATCGCTGCTACTAATGTCTGTGCCGCTTGTTTGCGCCATGTTGCCAAATCTGCCGCAGGAAAAAGTCCTGCATAGGGCGAACGCCCTGTTGGACGTGCGGGTAAATTACGTAAAAAACGAATCAAGTCATCGATCGCCCCATCAAAAATGCTCCCTTCAACATCGGGAATCTTTGGCACGGAAGATTGAAGAGTTAATGCAGCCCGACTACGCCATGTTGGTAAATCGGCCGCAGGAAAAATACCTGCATAGGGCTGTCGAGTCTCTGGACGTGCGGGTAAGTTATTTAACACGCGCACGAGATCATCCACCAGTCCATCTTTTTCATTGATCGTATTGCCGACAATTTTGGGAACTAGAAAAGCAAGGGTTGCGGCTGCTTGCGATCGCCAAATCTCAACTTGTTTCATTGCCTTGATCGGGTAATTTCCACTTTGCGTAACACCATCATCTTATGAAACGCCCAAAAATCAATTTAACGAAGAAAGGATAACGGAAAAAGATTTTGCCTAATCCATTGACAATCCATTGGCGTAAACTAATGATCGCTACAGGCAAATATGGCTCCACCAAGGACTCAAGGGTAACGATGAAGCTATTTGCCCTTGCTTCGATAGGTATGGCAACTCTGATCGTAATCCAACAAAAAATTAAAATGATAACTACCGCGATCGCCACCAGCCGAAAAAATTGACTTTCTAGAAGACCGAGTAAATTTGTGAAAAATTTCTGGCTAGATTTTGGTAGCGATGGCAAGGTCAGATTAAGTTTGGAATAAATCCACCAAATCATTAAGACCACAATTGGAGCAGCACTCGCCATCGCCCAACATTGATTAGATAAATAAGCAGTTAAATCGGCTGAGAAACTAAATCTTTTCCCCAGATTTTGCAACGGATCACACCATGTGATTGTTGTTGTAAAAGATACAGTGGCGATCGCAAATGGGCGTAATTTTTGCTCAACATAATCAGTGATCGCAGTTAAAAATTGCCGCGAAATTTGACTAACCACAAAACTATGGGTCGTTAAAATGCGATCGGCGCGAGGATGATACAAGATATCCTCACAAACTTTTTGACTCAGATCTCCATCTATATTCATCAAAGTCCGCAATATGGGTAGATCTGGTTTCGTTAAATCTTGCTCCGCCCCAGTTTTATCAGTGTAATAAGTCCAAATGGCGATTGCCCCTTGTCGTTTTGCCGCCATGCCCACACTAGAGGCTAATACTTTTAGTAAATCCCGACTATTAACTCTATAAATAATCTCATTAGCATTAGCTAAACCCTTTGTATCCAGATAAATCTGGTCAATAACAGTGGGATTGAGCCACAAACTAATTTCGTCATCAATAACAGCCAACCAATCAGGCATAGCCACCATAATTATAAGTTACCCAAATTTGCAAGGTTTTGCCCCGAAGGGGCGCAACCTTGGAAACCCAAAATTGTAAATTTTCATTTTTACGAGACGTAACCTTGCGAACCTAAATTGGTAAAGTTGCGCTCCACAAGGGCGCAACTTTACCAATTTAGGTTCGCAATTAATTACGTTCATAGTTATTTTGGTCGGAACTGCATCAAGTCTTTGACTAGATTTACGCAAGTGAGGATCAATCCTGACCATTGTTTCTCAGCATTTTCGACCGCTTGATGATGCAAATCAAAAACTAACTTTGCCATCTTGGGATCAATCTTGCTTCTAGCTGGTACAAACAAATCATCCAAAAAGCGATTGGTCAAATCACCATCGAGTTGAAACCTAGTCTGAGCATAGACACGTTCACCATTTAAAATTGATTGTTCAAGCTCCCATAACTTGCGGAAATAACGAATCATTGGCGCATCAGGAATTATTCTTCCTTCGGCATCCTTAGCAATATCTAATTGCAATACCTTGTCCGCTAGTTCCTCATAACAAGCTTGTTCAATCTCAAACTGCTCCTTTTGTTGAGGATCAGTCAAATTTTGACGATTGTTAAAAGCTCGCTCTGCTCGTTTATAAATTTCTAAATCACGGTTATATCGATCAAGTTCAGTCTGTGAAGCTGCCGATCCTTGCTTTTGCAGTTCCTTACTACGGTCAAGGAGAGATCTTCTGATGTCTTGCAGCCCCTCCTCTGTTTTGTACATGATGTTTTCGAGTAGATCAGAGTAAAACTGTCTTGCATCAAATCTGTTAATTGGAATGTGGCTGACAATCATGGTGTTGACTTCCAGCACCGTGATTTCTTCTAAAACATCTTTGATCGTTTCTCGAAATTTATTAAGGGTTGTACTCTCACTAGCACCATCTTTTTTGATTGGTGTTGAAGGTTGAGTATTGTTAGCAAGGTTTACGCGATCCGACTTAATCCGAGTCGGCGCATTTTCGGCATTAACTTTGGTGTTTGTAGCCTGATCTTGCATACAGATTCCCTTCACGACAGGTCGAATAAATTAGACAGGACTAGACTCGACTAAGAAAGCGATCACTGCTACTAAAATCAACCGCATCTTCTTCTGTCTCTGGCTCACTTTCACCATTTAACAAACCTGTTACCTTTTGTCCAATATCGACTAGAGTTTTGAGATTATTGGCGATCGTCTCTGCACCTTTCTCCACTTGAATCTCATGAAAGCCACGTAGCTCTGCATAGGGAGAACCCTGCAAAAAGTCTGCGCCTAACTCATTTTCAATATCCCCATCAATCAGATTAATCGTGGTTCTTAAGCGATTACCTGCTCTATGGGTAGTATCACCTTCATGCGCGACCCAAGTCACAATTTCTAACTGTACAAGGTCAGAAAATATTTCAACCAGAGCATCACCGAAATTCTTGGTTTCTTTGAGCTTACTTTGAAAACGTACTGACGCTGTAGCTGTGACTGATACCGAAGAACTTGCATACGTCATAACTGATACCTAATAAGAATTTGAATAATTTCTGAGCCAAGGCAAATAGCTAGTTAAAATCTTAATCTCTTAACAATAGACTTTATTCACAATAAAGTATTTTATAAATCAATTTTCATAAATATCTTATAAATTAATTTGAGCCAAAGTAACTTAAGCCACTTGAATTTAATATGCATTAAACAGGCATCAAACAAGTTTAATGATAATCAGATAGCTCTATTAATTCCATTGGCACAAAGCTCTCTTGTGGTAGCAAAATCAATTGGGAGTAAATAAGTTTGCCAGTCATATCTATGCGATTGATCGCTATTCCCATCGGACGTGGTAGTTGTGCTGCGTAGGAATCAGCATAGTAGCGATAAATCTGCTTCGCAGCTCTGATAATCATGGGATCGACTTTTTTGACTACAGGTTCTGACTGTCTCTCTGGATATTCGAGGCGTTGGGCGGCATATGACACAATGTAAACCCCTTAAATTTGACTATTCTTTTGCCTTATAAAAAGCTGCATCAGGACTTTAGCTGACTTTGTTTTTTTTAGCAAGATTTGAGCTTAGGATTATACATGAGTTGATATTTTTTGGGTTGCGATCTGAGCAAAAATTTGTAAAAGATTTAATTGCCATCAGCACTAGCTAATTTGATCCGAAACAACTTGCTGTAAAAGATTTGGGGGAAATCGACATAGCCCTTGTCCCGAATATTTGAGACGACATCGATTAAATAGCCAACAAATTCTGAATTTTCTAATGTCATTTCATAGCTCATGTCAGCATCACCCTCAAAGGTCAAGCGACATAAAGCTAGATCCGATGGTAAATTTGCTACGCGCCATACAGCCATAAAAGAAACGGCTGGACTTCCTTCGATATGACGTTCACCCGTGATTTCGCCTTGTTTGTAAAGAGAAATAGCATAGGGGAGAGCTTGACGCTTGTTTGGCTCTCGATAATAGGGCATGTAGATGGAAACTTCTTGTGGAGCAGCAGCTTTAAGTTCGATCGCCATAGATATTGCGTCTCTATATTTAGGTAAAGGCGGAGATTTTTACAGAAAGATTAGCAGATTTTTTGTCTTAAATTAGAGAGGGCGCAAAGCGTCCTCTCTAATTTAGTTGATAGTTATACCAAAACACAAAATGGCATAGCCATTTTGTGTTTTTAAAACTCTTTCTGGGTTTGGATTTTAATTCACAAAAGTGTTGTCACACTTTAAATATGAATTGGTATTAAGGAGAAACGCGATCAATTACAGTGATTTTGCCGTCGGGTTGGACTTCCCAAACGTCATAGCTGCCTTTAACATCGCCATATTCATCTAGATCAACGTTGCCACTTGCACCTTGATAGTCAATGTCTGTGCCAGCTTTGACTAGCTTGATTGCTTCACAAACATCGCTAACTTCTTGTCCAGGGGCGTTGGCTACTTCACGGATTTTACTCTTGATACCATCACCAGTGCCATCCTTGGCTGCTTCAGCAGCGATCGCTATTAGAGCGGCTGCGTCATAGGAATGAGGCACAAATGCGCCCAACTCTTGACCAGTCTTTTCTTTAAAGCTTTTGGTAAATGTGTCAAGAGATTTGCCATCAGCACCAGGAACTGTACCGATCGCACCTGCCAAGATCAATTTACCTTCGGGGGTATTGCCAATTAACTTAGGAAAGTCTTCGGTCTTCACACCATCGGTGAGCAAAATCTTCACATCTTTGGTTAAGCCTTGTTCAAAAGCTGCCTTGATCACTGCGCCGCCAGAATCAGGATAGAGAATTGCAGCAACTGCATCGGGTTTACTACCAAATGCGCCCTTAGCCTCAGCTTCAAAGGTGGTTGCCTTAGGATCGTAGCGAGTTGGTTTACTTTTGTTGACAATTGTACCGCCGAGTTTTTCAAAGGCCTCCACAAAGGCTTTCTCAAAACCTACGCCATAGTCATTGTTAATGACGAGGGTGGCAACTTTTCTTGCGCCTTTTTTATAGGCAAGATTTGCTAGAGCTAAAGCTTGATAGGTATCAGGAGGAGCAGTGCGATACCAGTAGCCATTAAATTCACCTTTTTTGGCACGTTCGGTAAAGACGGGGCTAGTGCTACCAGGGGAAATCATCACGACTTTATTAGGAACAGCGATCGCTAGAGCCGCCGTAGAAACACTGCTAGCAAATGCCCCAACCACACCGCCGACGTTATCAACTTTCACCAGTTTAGTCATGGCTTCTGCACCTGCGGGTGGATCGGTGCGATCATCTTCCTTAAAGAAAGCGATCGGTTTGCCTAATACACCGCCACACTTATTAACTGTTTCCACCAGAAAATCAATGGATTTGATCATCGGCGCTCCAATCGACGATAGGTCACCTGTAGCAGGGAGAACTGCGCCTAAACGGAGGGTATCTTTAACGCCGCCAGAGCCTGAAACTGCTACGGGCGCTGTGGTATTAGCGGTGGGTTTAGAGTCTGTAACTGTAGTACTAGGCTGACAAGCCACAATCCAAATCGTTGTCACTGTTGCCAGTAAAGCTAGGCAGAGTGTAGAGAAAAACCTTTTAGTCATGGTTACGATGGACTACGATCATATTTACAAAGTTGCTGTAATTGTATCCGTAACTGTAATTTTAAGACAGACAAGGGGCTTAAGCCCCTTGTTACTAAATCTCAGTAAAAAGTCTCATGTCATCTACCATTGATCCACGTCGTCAAAGAGAGTTAGCCCGTTTGTTAGAACAGATGGGACTAGAACAAGCGAAACTGGAGAGGATTAATCCTCAAGGTTTTGATTGGCTATTGATCGATCAGTCATTGGTACATCCCAGTTTTTCCAACACCTATAACAATGATCAGTTGGAGTTTGTGGGCGATAGTGTGCTGCGCTTGTCAGTAAGTTTGTTCTTGCAAGAAAGATATGGCGATCGCAAGGTGGGTGACTTAGCCGCTTTACGATCGCATCTAGTCAGTGACAAAACCCTTGCCGAAATCGCAGGAATTTACGATCTCCAAAAATATGTTGTGGTTTCCAATGCGGCTCGTAATGACTCGCAAGCCCTGCGATCGCTTTTAGCCGATGCCCTCGAAGCATTAATGGCAGCCCTATATGTTAATACTCAAGATTTAGCTTTTATCCGTAAATGGCTTGATCCACATATGCAGCGTTTTGCTGAGGCTTTGTTGGCGATTCCTGCATTGGGTAATTACAAGGTGGCGCTGCAAGAATTAACTCAAGGACGCTGGAAACGTTTGCCTGAATATCGCAATGTTGACACAACCGCCAACAATCCAAGCAACCTATTTTCCGTAGAAGTATGGTTTGACGATCGCTGCTGGGGCAAAGGGCAAGGCAAAAGCATTAAAGCAGCTCAACAGGAGGCGGCGGCGATCGCCCTTAAAGAAATGTCTCAACTTTAGCCAAAAGAAAGCAGCGCTTCGCGCTGCCTTCTTTTGGCTTGTGACTTAATAAAGAAGCGATTTTTTGTGGTGCAGCAAAGCCGCACCACAAAAAATCGCTTCTTTAGGTTACTGTACGTCCCTTGTCACCCCATTCTTTTTAATTTCTTGAATTTCCCTCTTTCGATATTTATTAAGATTTACGGATAGGTGTATAAATACTTAGCGTCAAATCGTAAATTTTTCTACAAATACAGGACAAGCGTCGTAATATTTCTTAGTGTGCTAATTTCGCTCGTCTGATCAATTTTCAAGATTAGTGCTTCGTGTGGTAAGAAGGAGTCAAGAGTCATTCTGATACTAATATCGATCCTAGCCGCCCTAAATGCTGTGGCAGCAATGTGGCTATTACTTTATGGGCTAAATGCTTATTGGCTCACTGCTGTCCATAAGCCTAAGCTTTCTTTACGGAAAAAACTTGTTTTTCCGCAACTTAATCCTGCGCGAGAATACCAAGTTGCCCAAGCCGCAACGTCCCCGTCACCTAGTTCAGGTATGATCGCTGTCAATAATTTCGATAACTTTGAGAATTTTCGCCTCGACAAGACACTTACTAATAGCTTCTCTAGTTATGTTTTGGCAGTTGAACCACTTGAGCATCATCCGATCGCTTTAGAAGATTTGCCAGTTGTCACCATCCAGTTACCAATTTTTAATGAGCGTTATGTTTCGCGCCGATTGGTAGATGCAGTTTGTCAGATGGACTATCCACGCGATCGAATGCAGATTCAGGTACTTGATGACTCCATTGACGACACGCAAGCTATTCTCAGCGAAACTGTCCAAGAGTACCAAAATCAGGGCTTTTGGATTGAATATGTTCATCGCATCAATCGGACTGGCTTCAAAGCAGGCGCTTTGCAAGATGCGATGCCGTTAGTACAGGGCAATTACATTGCTATTTTTGATGCTGATTTCATTCCTTCAGCAAACTGGCTCAAGGATACTATTCGACATTATGTAGAGAATCCTGATGCTAATGTTGCCGTTGTCCAAACCCGTTGGGGACATATCAATTCTGAATATTCGCTACTAACCAAGTTGCAATCAACAGGAATTGATGGACATTTCGCGATCGAGCAGCAGGCTCGCTCCAATAATGGCTATTTTCTAAATTTCAATGGGACTGCTGGTATTTGGAATCGTCAGGCGATTATTGACGCTGGTGGTTGGCACGCTGATACTTTAGCCGAAGATATGGATTTAAGTTATCGCGCTCAACTCAAGGGCTGGCAGGTTGTTTATGACAATAATATTGTCGCGCCTGCGGAGTTGCCTGTTGCCATGCTTGCTTTTAAATTGCAACAATTTCGCTGGGCTAAGGGCAGCATTCAATGTGCCAAGAAATTAATTGGTCAAATTTGGCAAGCCGATCTGACTCTGCCTGTGAAATTTCAAGCAACCATGCATTTGACAGGCTATTCGGCACATCCTTTGATGCTAATTTTGGTTTTGCTCTCGATTCCCTTAATGTTGCTTATGCCTGAGCAGGCGGTCGCCATGCGGATTTCCTTTGAGAGCATTTGGTCAGTTTTCATGCTACCTGCCACCTTTGGTCCCCCATTTTTGTATTTCCATGCCCAGCGTGAGTTGTATCCTAAATCTTGGCATCGCCGCTTTGGTCGTATTTTCCTATTAGCCGTTCTCGGTACGGGTATTTCTTGGAGCAATAGCCGTGCTGTATTTGCTGGCTTATCCAATACAGGGGCAAATTTTCGCCGTACACCCAAGTTTGATATCAAACATAAGAGCGATCGCTGGGACAATAAGGCTTATAAGATTCCCCTAGATGCTACCGCTGCGATCGAGATTGGCTTATGTGTTTATAGTGCGATCGCCGCAATCTTGGCACTTAGCAAAGGCTTATATATCACTTTGCCATTCATGGTTTTGTATGCCGTGAGCTATGGCTATGTCGGTGGTCTTACCCTCTGGCAATCTTGGCAACAATCCCGTCACTAAAATAAAAGGGTGCTTTTGCACCCTTTTATTTTTATAGCTTGTTGCCAAGTTTATTAGGACAAAGAGAATGGCGGCGCTTTGCGTCGCCATTCTCTTTTTGGTGTCATAACACAATACAGCTATACAAAAAACAATTTTATTGTTTCCAGAGCCGAAGGCTCTGGAAACAATAAAATTGGCTAGTAATTAAAAAGTAGAGGACGCTTAGCGTCCTCTACTTTTATAATGGTCACTATGTGGTCAATTGTTATCCCAACTTATAACCGCTTACCGATCTTGCAAAAATGTTTGCAAGCTATGGAGGCACAAAATTTTCCCCAACCCTATGAGATTGTGGTGGTTGATGATGGCTCCACCGATGGCACAGTAGAATTTTTGCAAAGCCATGCCCATGAATTTCCTCATGTTCGGTTGGTTCTCCAAAATCATGAAGGGGCGGCGATCGCGAGAAATACAGGAATAGATGTAGCGCAGGGCGAAACCATTGTATTTATTGATAGCGATCTCGTAGTTACACCAATATTTTTGTCAGCCCATGCTAAAGCTCTGGCAAAAGCTTCTAAAAATGGCGATCGTGCCTTTACTTACGGGCTAGTAATTAATACCAGTAACTTTGACGATCCAACCTCTGAAAAAATTAAAATTCAAGATATTTCCACTGCTTTTTTTGCAACGGGTAATGTGGCGATCGCTAAGCATTGGTTAATTGAGGCAGGGAAGTTTGATACGAGTTTCCGTCAGTATGGCTGGGAAGATCTAGAGCTAGGTGTGCGCCTCAAAAATTTAGGATTAAAACTGATCAAATGTCCTGAAGCCGTTGGTTATCATTGGCATCCTGCCTTTACGATTGAGCAATTACCACGCCTTGTTGATGTTGAAGCTCAACGTGGACGCATGGGTGTTGTCTTTTATCAAAAGCATCCGACATGGGAAGTCAAATTGATGATCCAGATGACATGGCTGCATGTACTTTTGTGGGGAACATTGTCTTTGGGTGGCTTGCTAAACGAGCGATCGCTACGTCCGCTTTTAAAATGGCTAATTGATCAAGGTAAACCCCAATTAGCCCTAGAAATCGCTAGAATTTTCTTAAATTGGTACAACGTCAAGGGCGTATACGCCGCTTATCGCGAATCCATTAATTAAAAAAGATACTTTGTATCTTTTTTAATTAACTAGCTGAGATATCAAAATGCTACAAACCAAACCTAAACCCCAACCTGAAATTAGAATTGAGCAGCCCTTAATCACGTGGGAACAGTTCAAGCTAATTCAGCGTGGCTTTGCGGATGCACGGGGTATTCGCTTGGCTTATTACGATGGGATTTTAGAGATTGTGTCTACGTCAGTCGATCATGAGCTAATTAAAACGATTATTGGCGCATTGTTGGAAATGTACTTTTTAGAAATGGAAATTGAGTTTTTCCCAATGGGGCAAGCTACCCAAGAAAAAGTAGAACAAGTCTCTTTACAACCCGATGAATCCTATAGCTTTGGTAGCCCCAAAAAGATTCCCGATCTCGCCATTGAAGTAATTTTGACTAGCGGCAATACTGAGAAATTAAAGAAATATTATTTGCTTGGAGTCCCTGAAGTTTGGTTATGGGAGGATGGAGTACTTGATATTTATCACCTAGATACTCAAAGCGATCGCCAATATTGCAAATCATCTACTAGCAAATTTTTACCAAACCTCGACATGGCAACATTGCAACGTTGTATTTTATTTACATCACCACTTGAAGCCCTAAAAACTTTTAGACAGGCTTTTCGGCAAAGTCTATGAAAGTTTCCTTAGAATTTCTCTACCATTTTCATTGCGATCGCTGTCGTAAATGGTGGAGCCGCGCGGACATTGAGCCACAAATTGGTGAGCAGGTTTACTGCCCCTATTGCGGTCACATTAATACCGTAGAAGCTGTGCAAACTTTTCGTAATGCTGCACGCGGTGGTAGTTGCCTTAGTCAACGCCCTGATGATGAATTGCCATAGTCTGCCTTCCCACCCCAAAATTAGCAGTGCTTAGCGTTGCGCCACTAATTCTTGGGTTTTAATGTTACTGGTTGAATATTTGAACTGAGTGCAAAGCACTGCAACTTTAAGGATCAGGTTCAACACCTAGCGATCGCAATTGAACAATTAAACGTTCATTACGCTGACGCTCCTGCTCAACGCGCTGACGTTCCTGCTCAACCAACTCATTACCACAGGGTAATAACTCACCTTCACGATTCCACCAACGTAACCAAAAAGCATGACTATTAAACCTTGAACCTTCCCAAACACTGAGATGTAAGCCAAGAGCATCTAGCCAATACAAACCATTTTCAGGAACTGCTGATCGCTCATAGCGTCCATCTTTGAGGAAATAAACCTCTAGATCTCCCGATTCAGGATGAAAGATAACGTATATAGGTATCTGCAAAATTCGCTCATAGAACCACCATTTCCCATAGGGATAATTGGGATTCATGGAATATTCGCCACAATCGCTAGCTGATAAAAATTCCATCACGATCGCAGGTAAATCTCCCTCTTTGTAGGGCGTATAACTGCGGCGAATATGTTTATCTGCTAGTGGCTCAACATGGGGAATCCAAACCCAATCGGGAGCTTTGACTACCGTCTTCCCATTGACATTTGCACAAATACCAAAATCCGTAGTCGCGATCGCATCGGCAGTAATAAAACCATGCAACCCTAAAATTTCATTTAAAAAAGCAGCCAAAGCGGGTTGAATTAAATTTTCCACAGGGTCATCAGGTAAGACATAATCATCTGGCAGTAGTTCCCAACTAATATTCCAAGGACTATGAGAGATATCTGATCGAGAAGAGATAGGCACTGTAGCGATCATAATGTACCTTAAATCATATTGTGAGAAGTTAATTGTATATCCAACCTAATAGGTATCTATGCCAACTGTAACTCAAGCTGTAAGCAATCCCAATATTATTCTGGCGGGATATCTTGCGGGAGCTACCGATTACATTCCGATCGCCCAAAAATTACAAAGTAAAAACTTATCGGCAACAGTCGTCCCTTTGAAATGGTGGGACTGGGTTCCAACGGTGGGCGGGAGATCGATCGCGCCAATTTTAAAAAAACTTGACCAAACCGTAAATCAAGAATTAGAAAAATCAGGTGCATCGAAAGTAAATATCATTGCTCATTCCGCAGGGGGCTGGCTCTCACGGATTTATCTAGGCGATCGCCCCTATTACGACAAGGTCTGGAATGCGCGTTCTAAGGTTGCCAAACTCGTTTGTCTGGGAACTCCCCAACGTAGTCTCGAACCTTGGTCACTGCCAAATTTAGGTTTTGTCAATGACAATTATCCTGATGCTTTTTATGATGATATTGAATATATCTGTGTGGCAGGAAATGCGGTACAGGGCAAAAAATCTACACCCAAAAAATGGCTTGCCTATAGTAGTTACGAACTCACGATTGGGCAAGGCGATGTATGGGGCGATGGCATAATTCCGATTGAAGCGGCTTATTTGGATGGAGCGAAGAATATGGCGATCGATGGGGTGTATCATTCGCCGCGATCGGGTAAATGGTATGGATCTCAAGAGGTGGTTGATATCTGGGCGGAGTATCTATAGATTAATTGCCCCCTAGCCCCCAATTCTGGGGAAACAAGAGAATCAAGATAGTTGCGGCACACAGAGAGCATTGTGTGTACGAGATTGATTGTTTAGTAGGGGCATTGCATTCCCACGGAAATACATAAATTTTGAGGTTGTTTGAATTTGGGAATGCAATGCCCTAAACTCGTAACGCAGGGACAATTTATGGGTGAAAGCGAAGAGGGTAGAGCATTTGCGTATAGAAATTTTGGCGATAATTTGTGAATATTGCCGCTAATGCTCTACCCCTACAAGTTTGTTGTTGTAAATCATTAATCTGGCTTCGCCGCAATAGAATTTCATGGATGCTGAATTTTCGTCAGAAGCGCAACCAATGCAGCAGCAGCAAATGCAACAGCAAATGCAGCAGGTGTTTTTTGAAGAAGAAGCTCCTGATGAATCTGACTCGGCAGCCGAGGATATCTCTAAACCCGTAGTTTTTGCTCACCTTGAGAGCGAGGTGTGCTCAACCGCATTCTCACCCGATGGGCGTAAGATAATTGCGGGGCTGTATGATGGCACTTTGCAACTATTCGAGGCAATTTCTGGCAAACCTATCGTTCAAGGGACTAGGATTTCAGTATCCTTTTTTGACCTTAATGGCGAATTGATCGCTTCGGGCAGTCCAGTAGCCTTTAGCCCCGATGGTAAAGCGATCATTTCGTGTAGTGATAACAAGACGCTACGGTTGTGGGATTTGCAGGGCAACCAAATCAGCCAGCCTTTCCTAGGGCATGAGGATAGAGTCAATTCAGTAACCTTTAGCCCTGACGGTAAGATGATCGTCTCGGGCAGTTATGACAAGACGCTGCGGTTGTGGGATTTGCAGGGCAACCAAATCGGCAATCCTTTCCTTGGGCATGGCTCTGCTGTCTATTCAGTAGCCTTTAGCCCTGATAGTAAGATGATCGTCTCGGGCAGTTATGACAAGACATTGCGGTTATGGGATTTGCAGGGCAACCAAATCGGCAACCCTTTCCTTGGACATGGCTCTGCCATCTATTCAGTAGCCTTTAGCCCTGATGGTAAGATGATCGTCTCGGGCAGTGGTGACAAGACGCTTAGTTTATGGGATTTGCAGGGTAACCATATTGGCAAACCTTTCCTTGGGCATGAGGATTTGGTCAGTTCAGTTGTCTTTAGTCCAGATGGCAAGACGATCATTTCGGGAAGTTGGGACAAGACGCTGCGGTCGTGGGATTTACAAGGCAACCAAATCGACAATCCTTTCCTTGGACATGAATCTAGTGTCTTGACAGTAGCCTTTAGCCCTGATGGTAAGGCGATCGTTTCGGGCAGTGAGGACAAGACGATTCGCCTTTGGACTTTAAATGGAAATCCACTACTTAACTTGGTAGATCGTAGCAAACAGATCGAGATTCCTCAAGGTGTTGCCAATGATTCGGCGCAGGGCGAGGATTGCCTTAACGTTCAGGATGAAATCGAGGCTATGGCAACAGTGTTGATGCTCCGCAGTATGCACCCACCTATGGCTGTTGGGATTTTAGGCAGTTGGGGGAGTGGTAAGTCCTTTGGAATGTATCTAATTCAACAAAAGATCGAGGCAATTCGTAAGCAAGAACTCACTAGGCTACAAGCTTGGGGTGATCCAAACTTTCCTAACAACACCCAGATCATGTCTCCCTATGTGGGGCACATCTATCAAATTAGCTTCAATGCTTGGACTTATGCCAAGTCTGACCTGTGGGCAAGCCTAATGCAAGAAATCTTCTATGAATTAAATCGTCAAATCACTTTAGAACGACAAATTGGCAATTTCCTAAGCGGCTCCCCATCATTTCAAAAGAATAAAAAAGAGCAACCAAAATCTAAATCTTCAGCAAAATCTTCATCACCTCGAAATATCGATCACCTTATCTATAATCCTTTAAAAAAGATAAGGAAAACTTTTCAAACAAACATAGAACGATCCCAAAATAGAATTGCAACATTCAGCTTACAAAGCCTAAATCTTTGGATCGTTCAATTTGGTCTCCACATCATTATATTTCTGTCAATCAATGTTTTTATTGTTTTTATGTTGTTGGTTGTACTTTTCGACCGCATCCTAAGTAAAAAGTTAGCTCTAGAATCAAAAATCAGTAATTCTAAACTTAGCAAGCGTCTCGCTGAACAGTTTACAGCTTACTACTTACCCGAAGAATTAAAAACATCCTATAAATCTTGGCGTGAAGGGATTGAGTCCGTCATAGAACATTTTTTATTTCTACTCCTCGTTGGCTTCCCTAAGCGTTTAAAAGATAGCAAAAAAAATTTAGAAAAATTCAAACAAAGCAAAAATCCTAAACCTAAAACAAATTCCAATCCTGAAACCGATCCAAACCAACATAAAAAGTTTGAGCAAGCCTTGCTAAATGGAGGCGACTTTTGGCGAGTGCTTTACCTGACAAATGACGAAGAACGCAGAGCTTTTATTGAATCCAACGATCGCCTCAAAAAATTTAAAGACTGGAAAGATCCCAAATCAAATTCTAACTACTTGTGGAATACTCTCGATAAAAGCAAACAAGAAGAACAACAGCGTTTAAAACAGCAGGAGCAGGAACTCCAGAAGAAAGAACAAGAACTGCAACGCCAACTCAAAATCGCCGAAGCAGAAGTAAAACAACAACTCAACCACCGCAAAGCGACAGCACTCTGGACACCCATTGTCAAAGCCATTACGCGGCTCCTGTTTTCTAAAGAAGAAATTGAAAAATACAAAAATGAAATTGAAAAATTAGCCGAAGCAGGTAAAACTACCAATGAAACGATCGCCTTAATACGGAAAGTCCTGACCAGTTGGCAAGGCTTAATTGCCTTGTTCTTAATGACCCTCTTGATCGTCCTCACCCTAGATCCCGCAACCCGCATAGCCATCTTCACCGCAACTCAAAAACTGTTAGAACAAACTGGCTTAGCAAGCCTATTCGATCGCCTAATTCCCACTGAAGCCAAAAACAACTTCACCGAACTCAGCAACATAATTCGTGACTGGTTCGCCAATTTCCCTCAATGGATGGAATCAATCCGCACTCAAATTCCATCAGGTGTGCAAGTAATCACAGCGATCGCCGCAGCCGTCACTACCCTCATCCCGATCCTCAAAACCCTCAACAATTACCTCAACTCCGTCCAAAAAGAACAAGCAAAAATTCAAAGCGATCGCGAGTTCTTACTCAAACAAAAACAGGACAAATCCGAAAACCTTGTCAAAGAAGTTGTTCAACTCAAGCTTCAAGTCGCAGAACAAAAACAGCGCGTAGGACTCACCGCTAACTATGCTTCACTCATGGACTTTGTAAGCGATCGGCTCCAAGTTGACGACTATGGCAAACGACTAGGACTCATGCAACAGGTCAAGCAAGATCTCGCCGCCCTCTCCGATCGCCTTACCGATTGGCAACATAACCGAGAAGAATTAAAAAAGTTCTTCCCAAGAGGTCCTGCAAGAGTCGTTCTCTACATCGATGACCTAGACCGTTGCCCACCCGATCGCGTTGTCGAAGTCCTAGAATCAGTCCAACTCCTGCTCAATACCAAGCTATTCATTGTCGTATTAGGCATCGACGATCGCTATATCGCCCGCGCCTTAGAACAAGTCTATGAAGGCGTTCTCAAACGTGGCGGCAAACCCTCTGGACTTGACTATCTCGAAAAAATCATCCAGATTCCCTACCGAATGCGCCCCATTTCATCCTCAAGCATTGACGGTTACCTTCGCGCCCAAACAAAAGTAGCTAATCCCCAAACCCCATCTACATCTGTTGAAACTGACGACATCACCCCAAAAACGGAACTACAGGAAGAAACACAAGAAGCGATCGCACCTTTACCCGATCTAAATATTCAACCATCTGAAGTTCCTGAACCTGAGCCATCCGCGATCAACACCCCAGAACCATTAGAAAATCCACAAACCATACAAGCCAAAACTTCCACCGATGAAACTACATTCCTCGAAACCATCGCCCAAACAATCGAATTTGAAGAATCAGAATTTCAACTCTTAGTCAAATGCTGCAAACACGTAGACATAACACCCCGCACCGCCAAGCGACTGATCAATATCTACAAAATCCTCCAAATTATCTGGTCAACGCGCAGTCAAAAAGGAGCAGATACTCCCACAGATCAAGACAAGCGCATCGTCATGTCATTTCTAGCGCTATCAGGTCGCTACCCCACCTATATGCGAAACCTATTTGAAGAAATTGACGTAATGTTTGAAGAAACAATTTCAGATGAACCTCCCCTTGAAATTTATCTAGAAGACCTAATCGAACCAATCAAGCCCAAAGCTACAGAAAGTGATCGCTATGCCCACAGAGAATGGCGCAAATTTACCAGTGATATCAAACGAATGCTAGAACCTGATCAAGATCACCCCACCAAACTCAAAATTGATCGCAAAATTTTTGACTTAATGCTCTCTTTTTGCTTTGTCGGTGATATCGGCTACGATCCCGATGATTTCGAGTCAAAGGTCTAGCCTTAACTAGCGATCGCCCTATGATGTGATTATTTGAATGGCGATCGCCCCAAATTACTCAAGGCAGTTATGCTAATCTGGCAATAAGTTAATGGTGCTGTAAAACTATGAAACTACAAATTCAAGGCATTAAATCAGGTCAAACGATTCAACTGTTAGATATAGTTAATATTCCTGATGGCACAGTATTTCTAGAAATTGAAGCAGATAAATCCAGCGATACAAGCGCAAGACTAGCAAGACTAAATCGTGTATTCGGTGCATGGCGCAACCAGCCCGACATTAATCTAATATTTGCTGATATTGACACACAACGCCATCGGAACTATGGCAGAAGTATTGACTCCTTCGATTTCTAATTATCCATGTATTTACTTGACACCAACATCTGCATCGCATTGCTCAAAGGCAATTCTCAAGTTATTTCGTCCTTATAATACCTGTGCTGATGAATGCTATATTTCCACAATTAATGTTGCTGAACTTTATAAGTGAGTTTACTGCTCACAACAAGTAGCACAGAACCTTGCATCACTTGAGATTTTTCTCCAAGATATGCCAATTATCAGTTTTGACCTATTGGCAGCTAAAGAATTTGGCAAAATCCAATCAGAACTTAGACAAATTGGTAAGCCAACAGGTGAATTAGATGCCATGATTGCTGCCATAGCGAGATCTCGTCATGATCAGGTAGTTACGAACAACACAAAAGATTTTATCAGTATTTCTGGTTTAGGTTTAGAAAATTGGATTGTTTAGCGATCTCCTTTACTGCACTGATTCAGATCGCAATTTTACTTCCATCCAAATAGCGATCGCCTTGTGGTGATTTGAGTAAGCGATCGCATCTTACGTTTTATAAAATCTCCCAAAAATCAACATTTAATATGTCATCAATATCGCGACTAAATATCCAGTTATTTGGAAAATCAACATTTTTATACCCTTGATTTTTTCTTACAGTACGCAAAGCAAGAGCAAAAGCTTCTTCAAACAACTCATCACTATTTACATAGTTTCTAAGGCTAGGCGACTGACTCAAAATACCAATTATTTCAAATCGAGTGCGATCGATAGTTATTTCCCATCCAGCATAATCATACTCGCTTTTAACATAGCAACGTTTGAGTAAATGTTCGAGAAGTGTCGATAGCCTTCTTCTCAACTCACGCCGATCTCTGCCTGCCAAGCCTTCCAACTCCTCTACCAGATTTTCAATATCGAGGTTTTCTAAACTACCACTCTTTAATTGCGCGATCACTGTTTCTAGCCACAGATTTAGATCTTGGTCGTAAAGTGATATTTTTTTTGCAATTGTTTGAGTCATTAGAGATTCTCCTGCGATCGCTCATCTCAAATTATTCTAGTCTAGATATTAACTGCAAAATATCGCCTTTTCTGCACTTATTCAAACAGAGATTTAGCAGCCATCTCATAAACCAAGCACTTGTCTAACATTATTTAAAGCGATCGCACTTTCATTGCAAGTAAATAGCGATCGCCCTGTGATGTGATTATTTGAGAGGCGATCGCTACGCAATTAAGGCTTTTAACCTCCCCTAAATGGGTAGCGATCGCGATAAATAGCCAATAAAAGTGCAAACATCAGCCAAAAGGCTTACGAAAAAAAGCAATATTGCTCGACAAACTAGTAGACATTTCGGGATGAGGGATGTATAGTATAGAGGTGTGAGGAGCGAACAAAAGAAAAAGCCTAGGAACGAAACAGGGAAAGTAACCTAGGCTTTTTCTTTTGGTTACCATTAATAAAAAAGAGAGATCAGTTAATAGCTGATCTCTCTTTTTTTTGTGGTCAAAAGACTCGCACTGCGAATCTTTTGACTATGAGCCAATCCTTGCAAGGACAAAGGGTGGTACTACCAAACTTGTAAACTCTTTCTCTTTATTGGCATTCCAAGCACTAAGTTCTTCAGCCGTGGGGTGGCGCAACCAGCCATCCTCAATCCATGATTGGACTAATACTGTATTGTCTTCGGTTAATGCAAGCCCTACATCGACGAGATCGAGATTTGCCCCAACTAAAATTACTCTAGCTCTGGCTGCGTGGGGAGATAACCATTCCCATAGAGCTACATCTACCATTTCCTCTAAATCTTTTCTTGAATTACTCACTAAAATTCCTCATCATCATCAACTACGCTATCAGTACTGATAATTTCCAAATACTTTGCCTTGATCGCTTTAACATCTTGCCATGTTAACCACTTGGGGCTACCCTGTTCGCGGCTTTGATTTCGCAATAAATAAGAAGGGTGGAATATTGGCATTACTAAACGCCCTTCCCACTCGTACCATTTGCCACGGACTTTAGTAATGCCTAATTTTTCACCCAATATTGACTTGAGTGACGTTGCTCCCGTCAACAAAATAATCTTAGGATCGACGAGACGAATCTGCTCTAGCAAGTAGGGCTTACAGGTTGTTGTTTCTACTTCGGTAGGAACACGATTGTTAGGGGGACGGCATTTAACCGTATTGCAAATGTAAACATCTTTGGTCGTGTCAAATCCCACTGATTCTAAGATTTTGTCTAAAAGCTGTCCCGATTTACCAACAAAGGGTAGTCCTGATAGATCTTCCTGCTCTCCTGGGGCTTCACCGATGATCAAAATTTTGGCGTTGCGATCGCCTCTTTCGACAACCACATTAGTCCGAGTTGGGGCAAGGGGACATTTTTGACAGTTGCAAGCCGCTTCCTTTAATGCGTCTAGACTGTCAAATTGATCACTTGCTGGCACTGTCGCCGCAGGTGGGGGGCTAGTATTTTTAGCAGAACGCGCAGTTTTTTTCGCAGGTGGAGCATCAACAGAGCTTTCTGCGCGGGGAAGCTCTATCAAAGGAACCTCTGATGGAGTTAGATCAAACAGGCTCATTTGTTCTTTGTCAGTCATAGACAGGATATGCGCCCCAAATCAGTACTTATTGCTAATATCTTACTACCAAAACAAAAATGGCGTAGCCATTTTTGTTTTTTAAAACCCTTACTGGGTTTGGTTTTCAATTTACAAAAGTGGGACAACACTTTTGTAAATTGGTAGTGTTTGACAAACTATTCTTAGTAAATAATCGGTACCATTACTATCTCCTGAATAAGCGTTATTGGCTTCACAACTACAAAAGGCTTATCTAGACTTTCAGCATTACTTGCTCAATCACCGCATTTCTCGCCCATTTATCGGCTTCGAGTATATCCTCAAGCTCTGGCTTAGAAACACATTTATGCTGATCGCACACATATTTGATCAAGTCTGCAATCTGCACATAACGAATTCGCTCTTGGAGGAATAGTTCCACTACTTGCTCATTAGCGGCATTTAGCACCGCAGGCATAGTTCCACCTGCGCGACCTGCGGCGTAGGCTAGCTCCATACAGGGATATTTCTGGTGATCGGGTTCGCGGAAAGTCAGAGTGCCACATTTGACGAGATCGAGGCGTTCCCATTGGGTCGGAATGCGATCAGGATAGGATAGGGAATAGAGCAAGGGCAACCGCATATCAGGAATCCCCAGTTGTGCGAGGACAGAAGTATCTTCCAATTCAATTAGAGAATGAATAATACTTTGGGGATGAATTACAATCTCGATTTGGTCATAATCCACACCAAAGAGATAATGGGCTTCGATCACTTCTAAGCCCTTATTCATAAGGGTGGCTGAGTCGATTGTGATCTTCTTACCCATTGCCCAGTTAGGATGCTTGAGCGCATCAGCGACGGTGACAGATGCTAGCTCCTCAGTTGGGCGATCGCGAAATGCACCACCTGAAGCTGTGAGAATAATTCTTCTTAGTCCGCCTTCGGGAACGCCTTGTAAGCATTGAAAGATTGCTGAATGTTCAGAATCCGCAGGTAATAACTTCACACCATATTTTTTCACCAATGGCACGACTACTTCACCACCTGCGATTAAAGTCTCTTTATTTGCTAATGCAATATTTTTCCCTGCTTTAATCGCGGCAATTGTTGGTAATAGACCTGCACAGCCAACAATTCCAGTGACCACTGCCTCAGAATCACCATAAGCAGCAACGGTTTCCACACCCTCGGCTCCTGCTAATAAGATTGGCTTGACGGCTAGATCAGCGATCGCCTCTTTTAGTTCAGAAAGCTTTTTTTCGCTAGCGATCGCCACAATCTCAGGTTGAAACTGGCGAATTTGTTTTGCAAAAAGATCAATATTTCCCCCTGCTGTCATTCCCACAACCTGAAATTTGTCAGGATACTCCGCGACGATATCCAATGTTTGTGTGCCAATTGAGCCAGTGGAGCCAAGCAGGGTAATGCGTTTCATAGGATGAAGCTTATTAATATTGATTATTTAATAATCAAAGTCTTGCATAGTTTTTTGAGCGATCGCGATCAAAATATAAAAAGTTGGGGCGGCGCGATGCGCTGCCCCAACTTTTTATATTTTGGTTCCAGTTATAGCTATAACCTGTATCAGGACAAATCAAAACCCAGATAGTGTGAGGCGGCGCTACGCGCCGCCTCACACTATCTGGGTTTTATGTCCTAACAAGAATGGCGACAGCTATATATGAAATTGTGGCAAAAATTGTGACAAAAACTTGATCCTAGGCTCAAATATTAATTTGTTTTAAGTTATCTCACAATCTAAGCGTCGAATGTAAACCTCTACGATAAACTTGGTTTTAAACATCCCGTGCCTAAATAGGTACATATATTGATTGGAGCAATAGCAATATGTCGCATGCAGTCAAAATTTATGACACCTGTATCGGCTGCACACAATGCGTGCGTGCCTGTCCTTGTGATGTTTTGGAAATGGTTCCTTGGGATGGATGCAAAGCGGCTCAAATCGCTTCTTCTCCCCGTACCGAGGACTGCATTGGTTGCAAACGTTGCGAAACTGCTTGCCCCACTGACTTCCTAAGCGTCCGTGTCTATCTTGGTGCTGAAACCAGCCGCAGCATGGGTCTTACCTACTAATTTTATAGTTTTTATAATTATTTTTTAGTTAGATAAGATTCTTGTTTATTTTTCGTTAAGTGCAATTATTCTTTATCCTGCATTTAGATTTAGGCGTACCAATCGGTGCGCCTAAATTGTTTTTAAAATCAAAAAGCACGCATAGCGTGCCTTTTGGTTTAATAGAGACGGCGCGTAGCGCCGTCTCTATATGATATTTTCTATGCTTGATATTTTTGATCGCCTACCATACGGCTTACTAGAGCTTGAATCTACGCAACTTTGGCAATTACTAGATCGCCCCACATTGATCCACCTAGAAGGCGATCGCCAACCAGCATTATTTGTTTCGATTTTGTTACATGGCAATGAAACAACTAGTTGGTTAGCAATGCGTGAGTTACTTCACAAATATCAATACAAAAAGCTGCCGCGATCGCTTTCTTTGTTTATTGGCAATATCGAAGGAGCAAGATATCGTCAAAGGCATTTAGCCCCCCAGCCTGACTACAATCGCATTTGGCAAATTGGGGACGCATCTGAGCCATTACCAGAACAAATCATGGCGCAAAAGGTAATTACGGAAATGCGATCGCGTGGGGTATTCGCCAGCATCGATATTCACAATAATACTGGCAAAAATCCTCACTATGGCTGTATTACTCATTTAGATAAGTATTCTCGACACTTAGCGCGGCTATTCAATAAAACTGTGGTGTACTACACCAGTCCCAAAACAGTGCAATCCTATGCCTTTAGTAAATTTTGCCCTGCGATCGTGTTGGAATGTGGACAGCCTGACCTACCCGATGGCACGGCTCATGCAATGGAATATGTAGAAACTTGTCTGAATCTCGATAGTTTTGATAATTTGCCTGATTCGGCGATCGCCGATATTGATTTATTTCACACGGTAGCGATCGTCAAAGTCCCCGAACATATTAATTTCAGCTTCACTGGTGAACCTGACGATGACATCACTTTTCCTGCCGAGATGGATTGTTTGAATTTCTGTGAGTTACCAAGTGGCACAAACTTCGGTATAGCGAAAACCGAGAAAGCCTATTTGTCAGCGGTGAGCGAAGAGGGTGAAGAAAAAGGCGATCGCTACTTCCAAATCGAAAATGGCGAAATTCTTTTAAAAGCACCTGTAATGCCGTCAATGCTCACCCTTGATACGGACATTGTGCGCCAAGATTGCCTCTGCTACCTCATGGAACGTTTCCCAACCCCAGAATAAAAAAGCTGGTGCTTTGCACCAGCTTTTTTATTCTGTTTTTATAACAACAAAATAGATAAAACCCAAGAATTGAATGGCGGCGCTGCGCGCCGCCATTCAATTCTTGGGTTTTATGTCCTAAGTAAAACTTGCATTGCTATAGAGAAGCACTAACGTCCAAAGGGAAACTTAAATGGCAAAGGCTTGATTAATGCTAACTCTGCAATCATTTGTTCATGCAAATGACCATTAGTAGCAAGCAACCTTCCAGACTTAGGAATATGTTCGCTGCCATCGTAAGCAGTGACAACTCCACCAGCCTCACGCACAATCACCACACCCGCCGCCAAGTCCCATAGCGATAGACCGCGCTCCCAATAACCGTCTAAGCGTCCACAGGCTACATAGGCTAAGTCCATCGCCGCCGAGCCTCCACGCCTCACCCCTTGGGTGATATGCGTGAAATGGCAGAACTCCGCATAGTTATTGTCCTCAACGAGAGTGCGATCGTAAGCAAAACCAGTTACGAGCAAACTACGACTAAGTTCTGTAGTTCTAGAAACATGAATTGGTAAACGATTACGAGTTGCACCTAAGCCTGTCGCTGCCCGAAATATTTCATCACGAAAAGGATCATAAATCGCACCTACAGCAGGAATTCCATCAATCAATAAAGCGATCGACACTGATGAAAATGGATATTGATGAGCATAATTAGTTGTGCCATCCAGAGGGTCGATCGCCCATAAATATCGACTTTCGGTATTTCCCAATACACCCGATTCTTCTGCCAAAATTCCGTGATCAGGAAAATGTCTTTGCAAAATAGAGAGAACCATTGCTTCTGATTCTTTGTCAGCGATCGTCACCAAATCCCCTGGACGCTTTTCTTCGACTTCCTTCAGGTTTCCCCAATAGGATTTGAGAATTGCACCTCCCGCACAAGCAGCCTCAGTAGCAATATCTAAGAAAATGTGTAGTTGTTCTTTACTAACAGAAGCTAGCGATTTAGTCATGATTTTAGAATTTGATTTTGTCAATTCTCATAGAAATTCCGATACGCGGGAAACTCAGGCGCTTCAGCCCTGAGAAGATGTCAATGACTTTAATGACTTTCTTTAATGACTTTAAAGATGCAATTAAGGCAACCAGTCACCACTGTCAGCAGAGTATTGAGTAAATATATCTGGAGGTTGTCTATCATTTGCACAACGGTCAATTAGCTCTGTACACTTTTTTAAGTCTTCCTCAGAAGGGATATTTTCTGTTTCAAAGTATTGCTTATATTCATACGGAAACATAAGCTCTTCTGTAACAAGAGTTGACGCTCTTTCTTGAAGCGTTTTCCACTCGTCGCTATCTATCATTTATGTAACCTTTTTAAACTTGTAGATTCGTCAATATTATCATTGGCAAAGCTATCGGCATTTCTTCTTACGAAAGTCAGAAGGTAGACATACGGGCTACTAAGTCACAAAAAACTAACTTCCGTGACTTAGCATTGCTTTCAGCCTGTTCATACTACTGATTATCAAACTGATCTCGGATTTTTCAGTACTAAATAGCTAGGCATAATAAAAACTAGAACCCACAAAGCTGTGGCGCACGTGGAGATAGAGCCACAGCTTTGTGGGTTTTAAGCTTTCTTTTGCCTAGCTACTTAAAGATCTAAATCACCAGATCGGTGGTGTTAGTAAAGTCGCGATCGCTGCGAGAATGTTTAAGCATTTATTTTGTGAAGATTCTTGTCGCAACTCTTCATCTTTTGTTACTTTTTTATCAAATCACAAATTTAGCCTCTTACTGTCCCACATATCTCTCACATATATCTCAAGTAACACTCCATGAAGCCGTCTTGGAAAATATCCCTGCTCCCAGTTCTAATCGCTAGTGCGATCGCTAGTTTATTTCCTTCAGCCTTATTCGCAACTACCTCAACCCCATCTACCCCCATTGATCAATCCAATGCGAAAGAAGCCGAAGAGCTTTGTGGTAAACCAACCCTTGACGATCTTGCACAGCATAAAGTCAAGCAAGGTGAAACCCTTGAGTTGATCGCTAAGCAATATGAACTTAAGACTGCAACCTTAATGGGCCTGAACCCCGAAGTTCGTAACGGTGAAGTTAAGGTTGGTCAAACTCTATCGATTCCGCCCCTAGATGGTTTAACCTATCGATTCCAAAACGAAGAGAATTACACCACCGTTGCCAAAAAATTTAATATTCGTGCTGATGTCCTGTTCGAGCGTAATGGCTGTCAACGTAAGCCCAAAGTCGTATTCGTCCCTGGGGCAATCTGGAAGCCCGATCCTGTTCCTTTCAATCCCGCGATCGCTTCTAGAGGCTCAGACAATCCTACTGTCATTATGCAAACAGGCGGCTATCCCCTACCCTACGCCGTGCCCGTCACCTCTAACTATGGCTGGCGCATTAATCCTGTAACAGGTATTTGGTCTTTTCATAGTGGCATCGACCTTGGTGCACCTTTTGGCACTCCCGTACTCGCCGCCAAATCAGGTCGTGTCGAATATGCAGGCTGGGGCGATGGTTATGGCAATCTTATTGAACTCGATCATGGCTCTACAGGCACAAGGTATGCCCACCTAGAAGCCATTTACGTTTATCAAGGTCAAAGTGTTGCTCAAGGTCAGCAAATTGGCATTGTCGGTTCAACAGGACGCTCAACGGGTCCGCATTTGCACTTTGAGATCATGGTTTCATCGGGAGATGGTTGGGTAGCTCTTGACCCAGCTCCATACCTCAATCGTATTGCTTCTTCTATGGCTAATCTATTTGCGCTTTAAAGAAATATAGCAATGTAATCCACAAGAAGTGAGAAATGAGGGGATGCGCTAAGCGCATCCCCTCATTTTTTGATTGTCTTGATTGTAACGTTGTGTAACTAAAGGTTTGAGTCAGCGATCGCCCAGAAATACAGTTCGCTAGCATGGTTTGTAATATTTTTAATTCACTAGTTTGCAAACTTAGAAACATAAACTATGACCTTTTCTCCAAGCACCATTGCCCTACTTGTCTATGGAGTTATCGCGATTGTTGGCGGCATCATCGGTTTTGCCAAAAGTCAAAGCAAAGCATCGATCATCTCAGGCAGCATTAGCGGAGTTGGGTTACTTGTCGCAGGAACTGCTGCCGCACAAAACCAAGAGTGGGGAAAAATTGTTGGTATGGCAATCACAGTTTTGTTAGTGATCGTCTTCATCGTGCGGCTCATCAAAACCAAAAAATTTATGCCCGCAGGCTTAATGATCCTTGGAGGTATCACAACCCTTGGAGCAGCAATACTTTCAGGCTAATTGATCTCGGTTTTCACCTCTAGTGATAACATATGAAATGTTAAGAAGTGTGATGAAGAAAAGCTTGTGGACAACGCAATGCTTCAAAATGTTTTGGTAATCATTGCTTTGACAAAGAAACCTTCCATGTCAGATAAGCCCCAACCTTTTTGTGATAGTCCCTAGGACATCGCCAAAGCAAAGGAATTTCTGCATGGTACGGCATCACATCAATCGTTTTTATTCACATTTTTGATTGGAGAAAAAATTAAATGAGCGTAGTCACGAAGTCCATCGTGAATGCAGATGCTGAAGCACGTTACCTCAGCCCTGGTGAACTAGATCGCATTAAGGGCTTTGTAAGCTCTGGCGAGCGCCGTCTTCGCATTGCCCAAACCTTGACCGAATCCCGCGAGCGCATCGTTAAGCAAGCTGGTGATCAACTTTTCCAAAAGCGTCCTGATGTTGTTTCTCCTGGTGGAAATGCATACGGTGAACAAATGACCGCAACTTGCCTACGTGACCTCGACTACTACCTCCGCCTAGTAACTTACGGAGTTGTATCTGGAGATGTCACCCCTATCGAAGAAATCGGTCTAGTTGGCGTTAAGGAAATGTACAACTCTTTAGGCACTCCTATTCCTGGTGTTGTCGAAGGTGTACGTGGTCTTAAGAATGCAGCCGCTTCCTTGTTGTCTGGTGAAGATGCAGCCGAAGCTGGTTACTACTTTGACTACGTCATCGGTGCAATGCAGTAAGGCGATTTCCGAACTTTCTTAGATTGTTATCGGATTGTTCTCAAATCGATTGTATTTAAAAACAGAATTTAAGCTATTCAGAATTCTGAATCCGTAATTCAAAAAACTAATTGCAAACCTAAAAGATATACAAAAATGCAAGACGCAATTACTTCCGTCATCAATTCTTCTGACGTTCAAGGCAAGTACCTTGATGCCGCTTCTCTAGAAAAGCTAAAGAGCTACTTTGCAACTGGCGAACTTCGTGTTCGTGCTTCTGCTGCGATCGCTGCTAACTCTGCAACCATCGTTAAAGAAGCTGTTGCTAAGTCCTTGTTGTACTCAGATGTCACCCGTCCCGGTGGCAACATGTACACCACACGTCGTTACGCTGCATGTATCCGCGACCTCGACTACTACCTCCGCTATGCAACCTATGCAATGCTTGCTGGCGATGCTTCAATCCTTGATGAGCGCGTACTCAATGGCTTGAAAGAAACCTACAACTCTCTTGGAGTACCTGTAGTTTCCACCATTCAAGCGATCCAAGCAATCAAAGAAGTTGCAGCTAGCATCGTTGGTTCTGACGCTGGTAAGGAATTGGGTGTATATCTCGATTACATCAGCTCTGGCTTGAGCTAATTGCCGATATAGCGTTGATTGCTATTTATTTATTAATTCAATTTCTAAATTAATTAATATTTACTAAGGCGGCGGAGGTAGGTTAGCTTGAGCTTCCTATCTCGCCGCCAACGCTTATATCAGTCTAGAAATATTTCTTTGAAATTAACTTCTAATTAATCTTTAAATAACTGGCTCTGAAGGAGATCGCCGCTATGCGGACTTTTAAAATCACTGCTTGTGTACCTAGCCAAACTCGCATTCGTACACAACGAGAGTTGCAAAATACCTATTTCACGAAGTTAGTGTCCTATGACAACTGGTTCGCTGAACAGCAACGCATTATGAAAATGGGTGGCAAGATTGTAAAAGTTGAACTAGCTACAGGCAAGCAAGGCACAAATACTGGCTTACTTTAGTTTTTTTCTTATCCCCAAACAAAAAGGCTCGCTAAGCGAGCCTTTTTGTTTGGGGATTTGCTTATGACTATCATAAGGAATACCTTTATGACTTTTTGTCGAAAATGTTTCTTTGGGTATATCTAGAAAAAATGTTTATGATGATACAGTTTTTTTAATAACTTTAAAGTATTGTTACGTTATGTTGACACGGTGACTAATATCTACTGTTAAGCAACTTCAATCCCTTAGTTATTGTCATAGTTTAGTGTCATTGGTTGATTCGTAAAAGAGGTACTTATGAGTGACTTACCTATCGAGAAGCAATTTACCCACATGATGTTTTGCCAGCAGATCCAAAACATCGATCTAGATGCAGCTAAGCAACTTCTTACTGAGTTGCACATGCTCTATCTTGGTCAGCAAGCTGTTATGGTCAAAATTGCTAAGCAAGAGTTTTTAGGGGGAATGTAATCTGAAAACCCATAAATCATAAAAAGCAGCGCAATGCGCTGCTTTTTATGATTTATGGCTCTAGAATCGTGTTTATCGATGAGAGTAAGTTAGGAAGTATTTGATTTGGTTTGTACTTTTCTAATTGGGTTTGATTACGGATCCCACTTAAAACACCAATTACAGGAACATCATAGGTTTGGGCTGCGATAATATCTGCTTCAGTATCCCCAATCATCCATTGTTGCTGGACTTCTGGCAGATTTTCTTGAGCCATTTTCATCAATTTAGGTTTGTCTTGAATGTCAACAGTCTTGATGTAGTCATCATCAAGACAAAAAATGTGATCGCTAGCAAAAAAGCGTCTTAAATTGTATTTATCTAGAACAGGTTCTAGCTCGCGACGGCGGCGCATAGTCATCACCGCAAGATCGATGCCTGACTGTTGAGCTTTTTCTAATGCGGGTATGGCACTTTCGATGAGCTGATCATGCTCAAAATATGGATCTGTATGCACTGTGGCTCGACGCAAGTGAGCAAAGGCAATGGATTGCTTCTCGTCGGCAAAGCCTGAGAGATTAGCAATTTCTTTCTCAGGAACTTGCGATCGCTTTAATTCCCAAAACTCACTCTTGGATAAGGTTGTGACTATTTGATCTGGTTTCCGAATCTTATCTAGACAATATAAATAAACTTGGTAATAGCGCTCTGATACGTCCATGATTGGACCGTCGAAATCAGTAAATATGCGTTTTTTCATAGTTTTGAGAATAACTTAAAAGCCCATAATTCATACTGTGCGAATCGCAGTATGAATTATGGGCTTTTAAGAATTAATGGCTAAATTGGGTTCAGAAAACCAAACCCCATAATGGTTCAAAATTTTTTTGATTAAAACTTGGAATTGCTCAGGAATGGATTGTGGATATGTAAGCCACAATCCTCCTATCTGACTACCTAAGTAACTAAATTCAGTACTTTCTTGCCAAAATAATTCAGCATTGATATTGTCGTCAATTTGTTCGAGATGGGATGCTAACTCCCGATACATAGCTAAAGCAATATCGGGACTGTAAACAATCCTGTAGCGATTAAGCTCTAAGTTACCACTAGGCACTTTCTAATTCCTGTTCTAAATCTTTTGCTTCTAAAACATTACCGACCACATGAGTACCGATAATGCAGCAATTAACTTCATCAATGCATACCTTCCCCCATTGCAAAGCCCAACGTACTAAGGAAACTCGATTGTCAGTTTTAGTTTTAGTCAGAATGTTGCTGATGTGATTATCGACAGTACGTTTGCTAATTGCTAGTTTGACTGCGATATCTTGGTTGGTTAAGCCTGCGGCTACTAATTCAATCACTTGCAATTCTCTTTCAGATAGAGCAATTGATGAGTTTGTAATTACAGTTTGATTTGATTCGGCAGGGTTGGTCATGATAACGAAGATGATTTGCGCCAATATTTCAGAACGATACTCATTCTGGCGGTTAACTAATGAGTATAATTTCTTATTCGAGAATGTGTCAATTAATTAAGTTTTTCCAAAGATTGTCTCAGCTATGCTGATCAACTAAGGTAAAAGCTCGTTTAAGTGGATATTTTATATTTAATCCAATAAAGATTCTATCCATTTGGGGGGATGTGGGATAGGGTTGCCAAGACGGTCAAGTACAATCCATGCAACTAAATGAACAAGTAATTGATAGGCAAAGTTACTGAAGATAATTGCGGCGATCGCAAAGGTTTGGATGGTGGCAAAGTCTGGTTGTTCTAATGATCCAAATAGCTGAAGTAGCCAATTGAGTAGTCCTGTAACCTGCACAATTGAATAGTTCCAAACATTTTCGCCTAATAAAATTGATAAAAAAGCAAATTGGAAAGCTGTGCCAATTGAGCCAATCATCGTGGCAATGCTGAGTGAGCCAGACCAAGGAAAATCGCGTTTCCACAAATATCCTAATGTCACTCCGACTAAACCATGGGGAACGATATATTGAATGCTGCGGGTTGGACCCATCAGAATTGCTAAAAGTAGCGCTGTTACTACCATCGCCATCCACGAAGCTCGACTATTCCAGCGTAAATAGGCTAAAGCTGTTGGCAGGGGAAATAGCATTCGCAGTAACGGTCCTAAAGGAAAGTAGTAGTTAATTAAAAACAACATGGCGGTAGTACTTGCAAGGAATGCAGTTTCTACCATTTCGCGAGGATCGGTATGAGGCGATTTGGTCATAGATTTTCGGTCGGAATTTCCTTGGGAGTAGTATCAGGTAAACGCCGACGCAATCCGTATAGCCAAACTAAACCAAAAACACCTGCGGCGATCGCACTAAGACTGATCATTTGGGCAGTGCGAAGCCCACCCACCATTAAACTATCGGTGCGTAAACCCTCAATCCAAAATCTACCAAGGCTATAGGCGATCGCATAGAACATCGTGATCGTGCCAGTCCTCAGTTTCGGAAATCGCAAAAAGGCAAAGATTAAAATTGCAAACACACCAAGATTCCACAGGGATTCATATAAAAATGTGGGATGAAAGTATGCCTCATTTACAAATTCAGGGGGGCGACGATTGATTGGAATAAATAATTTCCAAGGTAAATCCGTGGGACTTCCAAAAGCTTCGGAATTAAAAAAGTTGCCCCAACGCCCGATTGCTTGTCCCAAAATTACCGCAGGCATGATGATATCAGCCATCAGCCATGTGGAGATTTTTTGGCGCTTACAAAAAATGGTTGCGGCAATCGCCCCACCGATAATTGCTCCATGAATGGCTATACCGCCTTCCCAGATCGCAAAGACTTTGTACCATTCCTGAGTTTGAAAGCGATGCCATTCAAAGAGGACATAGTAAAAACGGGCGCAGGGAATCGCACCAACTACGAGCCAAATCGCCAAATCGCCAACTAGCTCTGGATCAACATTACGTTTTTGGGCTAGAGTTTGCGCCAAAACAGTCCCCACAATAATCGCCGAGGCAATCAACAGTCCATACCAACGGATCGAAAGTGGTCCAATCTCAAAGGCGATCGGACCTGGAGATGTAAATTCAAAAGCGAGAGGTAATAAATTAAGCACTTTTTACTTTTTACCTAGATAATCGGCTAAAGGTGTGGCGCGAAGCGCCACACCTTTAGCTATTTGTAACGTATTCCTGCTTGCTTAAGACGATTCAGCGCCTCGCCCAAGCGATCGCAGTCTGCAATTAAACTGATTCTGACATAGCCTTCACCGCCTTGTCCAAAGGCACTACCAGGAGTAAATACTACACCTGTGCTCTCCAATACTTTAAGAGCAAAGTCAGCGGAAGTCATGCCCACAGGTACAGGAATCCACAGATACATCGTGGCATAGGTTTTGGGAATATTCCAACCTAGTTCGCCTAACCCTGAAATCAAGAAATCACGCCGCTCTTTGTAGCGATCGCAGACTTCCTCAAGATATTTGTCTGGCAGTTGCAAAGCTGTTTCAGCTGCCACTTGAATCGCAGAGAAGATGCCGTAATCAAGGTTAGTTTTGAGGGTACGTAAACCTTGAATTACATGGCGATTGCCGACTACAAAGCCCACACGCCAGCCTGCCATATTATAGGTTTTGGAAAGGGTATGAAATTCTACACCCACATCTTTGCCACCTTCGATTTCTAGCAAACTGGTGGGTGTATAGCCATCAAAGGCAAGCTCGGCATAGCAGAGATCGTGAACTAATAAAATCTCGTATTTCTTAGCAAAGGCAACTACTTCTTCAAAAAATTCACGGGGAGCGATCGCTCCTGTAGGATTAGCAGGATAATTGAAGTACATCACCTTGGCGCGTTTTGCCACATCTTCGGGAATCGCATCTAAATCAATTAGCCAGTCCTTTTCTGGACTAAGGATCATTTCGTAGATTTCACCACCAGCTAGCAAGGGACCTCGAAAATGGGCGGGATAGGCGGGACTTGGGACAAGGACTAAATCGCCTGGATCTATATAGGCGATCGCTAAATGTCCTAAACCTTCCTTAGAGCCAATTAATGGTAATGCTTCACCTTCAGAGTCAAGCTGGACATTGTAACGACGCTTGTACCAATCCGTAATCGCACGACGAAAACTCGCCGTGCCTTCAAAGGGAGGATAGCCATGATTTTTGGGATTTTTCAAAGCGGCAATCGCTGCTTCGACTACTGGTTCGGGGGTAGGTCCATCAGGATTGCCCATACCAAGATCAATCAAATCGAGACCTTGCTCTTTCGCTCGT
The DNA here is from genome assembly GCF_051131155.1 of Pseudanabaena minima str. Chao 2107. NCBI lineage: Bacteria > Bacillati > Cyanobacteriota > Cyanophyceae > Pseudanabaenales > Pseudanabaenaceae > Pseudanabaena > Pseudanabaena minima. The sequence continues at coordinate 4,592,765 of NZ_CP159508.1, read as the reverse complement.
AACTTCAACTCATCTAGACGTGCAAAAACATATGGAGGGAGTTTTCCTAGTCGTTGAGCAGGTTTGAGCCAAGTCTTCATTTGTGTTGTGAGAACGTATAGGGTGAATGTATAGAGTTGTTGTAGCGGAGCTATGACAACTCAACTGGTGTTGTTATAGAAATTTGATCTTAATAGAAATTGTCTCGCGATCGCACTTGTAGTTGAGAAAGTAAAGCGATCATCAACTACTAATTCTCGTTTTGCGATTTAACAATAGCTATAAATCAATGGTATTCATTGACACGATGATAATTTATAGATGGTTGTCAATCTTGATCCCAGAAAACAAATGCAGGTATAGCTTTGAGTCTATTTGAACAATTTATTAATTTGTTAACTTTTATGTCAAAAGACTTAACACAAGTTTACAAATTCTGCATACAATTGAATTAACGAGTAAGTATTTATCCTCATCATGTCTGTTGCAGAATTTCCTTGGCTTACCACAATTCTTTTGTTACCCCTTGTAGCAGCTTTTGCGATTCCTTTTATTCCTGACAAATACGATAATGCCAAAAACGTGCGATCGTATTCGATGGCAGTAGGTTTTATTGAATTGTCATTAATGATCTATGCATTTTGGAGTCAATACAATTTGCATGAAGCATCGTTTCAAATGGCAGAAACATACGCTTGGATTCCTCATCTTGGCTTGAACTGGTCATTAGCCGTTGATGGATTGTCAATGCCGCTTATTTTGTTAACAGGCTTAATCACCACCTTAGCAATCTTTGCTAGTTGGAATGTAAAGCATAAGTCACGCCTATTTTATTTCTTGATGCTTTGCCTATATAGTGCTCAGATTGGCGTATTTGCAGCTCAAGATTTACTACTCTTCTTTTTTATGTGGGAATTAGAACTAATTCCCGTTTACTTATTGATTTCGATTTGGGGGGGACCCAAGCGGCTCTATGCGGCAACAAAGTTTATTCTCTACACAGCATTAGGTTCGATTTTTATTCTTGTCGCTGGTTTAGCGATGGCGTTTTACGGCGATACTATTACCTTCAATATGGCAGAACTGGGTATGAAGCAATACCCGATCGCCTTTGAGCTACTTGCCTATGCTGGTTTCTTGATTGCCTTTGGTGTGAAATTGCCGATTTTCCCTTTACATACATGGTTGCCAGATGCTCACGGGGAAGCCTCTGCACCAGTATCGATGGTCTTAGCTGGGGTTTTGTTGAAAATGGGGGGATATGCTCTAATCCGTTTCAATATTGAAATGTTGCCCAATGCCCATGTTTACTTTGCACCTTTGTTAGCAGTTCTCGGTGTAGTCGGCATCGTTTATGGAGCAATGGCAGCTTTCGCGCAACAAAACCTCAAACGTCGCCTCGCCTATTCTTCGATTTCACATATGGGCTTTATTTTGGTGGGATTAGCATCATTCAATGATTTGGGTGTGAGTGGTGCGGTTCTCCAAATGCTATCCCACGGCTTGATTGCGGCAGCTCTATTCTTTTTGGCAGGTGTTACCTATGATCGCACCCATACTTTAATGATGGATGAAATGGGCGGTATCGCTAAAATCATGCCTAAGGCTTTCGCTTTGATGACCGCTTCGGCTATGGCTTCTCTGGCTCTTCCTGGAATGAGTGGATTTGTGAGCGAGTTGAAGATTTTCCTTGGCATTACGACCAGTGATGTCTATGCATCTAACTTCAAGATCGTGATGATTGGCTTAGCAGCCGTTGGCGTAATTATCACGCCAATTTATCTACTCTCAACTTTGCGTCAAGTTTTCTACGGTCAGCCTAATCCTGCTCTGCACTTTGATAAGTACGTCAGCGATGCTAAACCTCGTGAAGTATTTATTGCCGCTTGCTTACTTGTACCAATTGTGGCGATCGGGCTTTATCCGAAATTAGCGACTCAGACCTATGATGTAAAAACTGTAGCCGTAACTGAACAAGCGCGTGGAGCATTTAGTTTAGTTGCTCAGACCAATCCACATCTTTATTCTTCGGGCTTGATTGCTCCGCAACTACCTCACCCTAAGACTCAAACTCTTTTGGGAATTGTTGAGTAGTTAAGAAGAAATTCTGTACAGATAGAAAAAAGAGCGCTGTAGCGCTCTTTTTTTATGTATAGCAATATAAGGTTTGCTTAGAACATAAAACCAAAAAGATGAGTGGCGGCTCGAAGCGCCGCCACTCATCTTTTTGGTTTTGATTTGTCCTAGTTATCTCTTGCTTTGCTATAGGTGTTATAAAGTGAATAATTGGTGTTATGTCTATGCACCAATTATTCACTGGAAAGAGAATAGGTTAATAGATGAAAGTTAGATCTGCTAATCCAAATGACATATCACTAATATTATCTTTTATTCAGAAAAAATCAGAATTTGATCGCAAAATTGGGGCATTTTCTGGTGAGTTGAAAGTGTCAGAGGAAAAAATTCTCAAAACGATTTTTCGAGAAATTCCTTTTTCTTACGTATTGTTTGCAGAGTTGTCAGGTCGTGAAGTTGGCTTTGCTTTATATGGATTTCGGTATTCATCATTTATAGGTCAACCAAGCATTTGGCTTGACGATCTATATGTGGAAGCAGAAATGAGAAATCGGGGAGTCGGAACAGAATTAATGCATAAACTTGGTCAAATTGCTAAGGAAAATGACTGCACTCATCTTGCTTGGAATGCTGATGCTCGAAATATACGGGGACTGAGTTTTTACAAGCGACTAGGAGCAGAAATTACCGAGCAAAATAATAATCGCTGTTTTTTGAAGTGGGTTCCATAATAAATTTTTTAAAAGTGCTTTTTTGCAACACTTTTAAAAAATTATTGGTTCGGGTTTAAGCATTGCTGTAAGGCGATCGCATGAAATATGTTTAAGCCATCATCATCACTACATTTCGTTGAATATTGGTGTTTAAGTCTTCTAGCGCAAAAATGCGATCGCGATCGGCTATCTCTGCATAGTATTTATAACCAAGCTCTTTCAATAGGTTCTTAAGTTTATCTCCCGTGGCTCCTGCGGCTCTGAGACTGGTGGGATGGACTTCAATGATCAGAGTTGGTTTTAAAGCCGTAATCATTTTTCTAGCTCCTGAGAGAAAAGCACATTCACTGCCTTCCACATCCAGTTTTAACAAAACTTTGCCAGTAAAATTTTGCCAATCTACCAATTCATCAAATCGTTTGAGTGGAACAGTGAAAGTTTGGTATTGATGGGTTGCGGAATGTTCTGGAAATATGCCTGCTGAGCCAGATGTGCCAATTGGTACTAATAGTTCTATTTCACCATCGGTATCACCAACTGCTAGATTATAGATTTGGAATTTGCAGATCGCATTGGCTGTGAGGGATTTTTCTAAAGCCTTGGCTAAACGAGGCTGTGGCTCAACAGCAAGGACAAAACCTTTTTCACCAACCATCTTGCTTGCTACGATCGCAAAACTACCATGATTTGCGCCAACATCTAGAAACGTATCACCCTCAGACAGTAACCCTGATAAAACTCGCGTGTCGGTATCTTCACTAGCTAGCTCATTGACAACTTGAAAGAGCCGCATATCTGTCGGATTCAAAAATACTTGATAGCCCGATAGTTGTAGTTCTAGATATTGATCAGGTGAAAGTCGATAGAAAATATTGGATAGAAATCTAAATAACTCTCGTCCACCTAGAAGATAGCTCTTGCCAGTGAGACTAAAATACAATTTGCAGTACCAGCCAAAGATGCGATACAGAAATGGTAACTGCTTCCTCAGATTTGGATTGAGTATCCATCCTAAAACTGAGCGATCGTACAGCCAATCGTCGGGTTGATTATGTTTGCTAGCTTTCCTGTTTGGGGAATTATTGACCATAAAATTTTTCTATCTCTTTTGAACTTTGGTAAGAATAGGCATAACCAAACCTTAAATTTGCGCCCCTGCGGGGCACAAATTTAAGGTTTGGTAACTAGCACTTACTTGAGGAGGTCAGCGATCGCACAGGAACTTTGTTCGCATGGAGATAATCCTTAATTTCCGCGATCGTCAGTTCGCCATAATGCAGTAAAGAAGCCAGTAAAGCTGCTTCCGCTCTACCTTCAGTCACTGCTTGCAAAATATGTTCGCAATTTCCCGCACCACCCGAAGCAATCACAGGAACTTCAACTAAATCCGCAACTTGACGAGTTAGCTCCAGATCGTAGCCAGCCTTTGTGCCATCAGCATCCATGCTTGTCAGTAAAATTTCGCCAGCACCACGTTTGACCACTTCCTGCGCCCACCAGAGAGCATCAATACCTGTATTTTCCCGACCACCCCGCACATATACATCCCAGCCACTATTTTGAGGATCATTTCTCCGTCGGGCATCGATCGCCACCACAATGCATTGATTGCCAAAGCGATCACTACTGCGATTAATCAAATCTGGATCATGCACTGCTGCCGAATTCATGCTCACCTTATCTGCCCCAGCCCGCAAAAGCTCACGAATATTGTCTACATTGCGGACACCACCGCCCACCGTGAGCGGAATAAATACTTGCTCGGCTGTGCGATAAACCACATCCAAAATCGTACCGCGATCTTCATGAGTAGCAGTGATGTCTAGAAATACTAATTCATCGGCTCCTGCGAGGTTATAAGCCTGTGCTAGTTCTACGGGATCGCCAGCATCTTTCAGATCAACAAAGTTGACCCCTTTGACAACTCGACCTGCTTTCACATCTAGACAAGGCAAAATGCGTTTCGCTAGCATAAGCTCTTTAACTTTTCCAAAATCACAGCAAGAGAGAATATTTTACAGCGCTTTGAGCCTTACGCAAACTTAGGTTGTTTTCAAAACCTTGCAAAGTAAGGCTTTGAAAACAAAAGGAGTGCTAAGCACTCCTTTTGTTTATTTAGACATCGCCATAGTTTTAATCTCAGGAAAAACTAGTGGCTCACTCAAGGTTTGGCTCATGTTGCCAATAATTGCCTGTAAATACACACGTAATTGCTGGAACTTGGTGACATTAGGCTGATATGTGCCATCGGTTTCCAGTTCAAATAATCTACCTGCAAATAAATCGCTACTGAGAGTTGGATCTTCCAGAATTACTGAGCTTTCTGGCTCTTGCCAAGGAAATAACCCTTCGGGTAAGTCACCTTGTAAAATGCTCAAAATGCGATCGCGGCAGGTTTTGATATTAATCCCACGCATTTGTAATTGTTGAAGCAGTTGATTGGGATTAACTGATTTAGTCAGGTTGAGTCGGCAGATCTCATGTAAGAGGAAGTAATCAGAATATTGCTGACGTGCGACATCTTGCAAATTAGGATAAAGCGGTGATACGGCTAACCCATTAGCGACTACAGAAGTTGCTAATGGATCGATCTTAGCATTGGGAAGCTTTTGAGCTAGCCAACGTGATAGTAGGGGAATATGCATCGTGCTACCTAGTAGCAAAACTTGGTGTACATCTTCACCAAGAATACCCGCATTACTGAGAATAGTATTGAGTTCACGATTAAGGCGTTGGATAAATGGTTGCAAAATCAAGTTCTCCAATTCCCGCCGCAGCACGACTATAGGCTGCCCCATCAACTCTTCGTTCCAACTATCTATACCCACGTCTCTGCCAAATGTGACTTTGACGCGATCGGCTAGTTCCAACATTTGTTGACCAAGTTGGGAACTCAATAAATATTGCTGAAGGAGAATCCGTTGCTGAGGTGCAGAAGTTCCAATCTCTGGCAAGCTGAGATGATCGAAATTACACAGATGTCGGTTAGGATTGGTGATTAACTGCCAGTGTGGATAGAACAGTTGAGCAACAATATCTTGACTGATGCTGACACCTGCATAATCAAGACTACGAATGTATAGCTTTGAGCGATCTTTTGTCTCACTTAATCCTTTAGTCAAACAGAGATTAGTTGTAACAGCGCCTGCGTCAATTAACAGTGTAATTTCCTGAGAAATTTTTTGATCATGAAGCAATGACAAAACTGGTGCGATCGCCTGATCGACAGCCATTACCTGCTCAGCTTGATTAACTAATCCTGCCTTAAGAATTGCTTCACGAACATTCAGAATATAAGTGTCTGACCAGTCAGCAGGATATCCAAATACAACGCCACTTAACTTCAGTAAAATCAAACCAACATCAGGAAGTTTGGGATGATTTGCCCTAGTTTGAATCTGCTCTAGTAAATTTTTGAGAGCTGCAATTAGCCATCGCAGACTCACTTGACGAGAATCTGACCATTGAATGATTGGCTGCCAAGCACTCACCCCGCGATAGGGTAAGCCTAGTTTAAGAAATTGTTTAAAATGGACAAGAGCTACTTCACCAGTTTCAAGTCCTACATTTTGCGATCGCTTCGTGAGCACCCGAATATCTTTAGCGATCGGATCGTCTAAGCTATTATGATCCTCTGTCCATACTATTTTGCAGGGCATTTCATCAACATCATCAAGATACAGAGCATATACTCGACCAGTATCAGCATTTAGTAAGCTGGCTCTAATAGCAGTACTTCCAAAATCAATCCCTAAGACCCAAGTATCATCGAGGCTATAGACTTCTTTCTCAGGTGGAGCAGGAATCAGCGCCATGCTTCGTGATTCCAATACGAGGGAGTCAATATCGAAAACATTTTCACTGGTGTCGCTAATCGGTGCTACTGATGACAACCCCAGTTGCTCTCGCCGATCATCAAGTAAGGGATTATTAAAATTAAACGAGTTCAAATTCTTGAGTAAATTATCCCACTCATTATCAGTAACATTACTAGGTGCATCACCTTGAGCATCGGCAAACTCATTGAGTAATAATTCTTCTTCCTCAATCTCAGCATTATTTTCTAAATCAATAAAATCTGCGATCGATCCAGATGATCCTTTATCTGAAAACTTTGGTGGCGTAGGTTTTTCGCTAGTATCTGCGAAGCTATTCAATTTGTCATATTCCAAAGAAGCAAAAAACTCGTCAGCAGATAACTCTAAAGATTCAGCCTCAAGCCCATTATCTTTTTTTGTTGTAATTGGCTGTACTAGTTTAGATTCAAGCTTTTCTAAGGCTATGTTCCAATCATCCTCCTCTGTTTGAGTAACATTTGGACTTTCTAATATAGTTGGAATTTCTTCGATCTCTACAAACCCAGTTACATCTGAAGTATCGCGCAAATCTATCGCCTCTTCCTGAGCATAGCCTTGCATAATCGTATCTAATTGTTCTTCGATAGATTCAATTGTGTCTGGGAAAGCAACAGGCTCTCTAATAGTATCTGCACCAAAGTCAATTTTGCTATAGCCTACTTGAGGTGCAACCTGCATGATTGTATCTGTTTCTTCTAATTCAGTTGTAGGATCAAAACCAAATAGAAGTGTGTCAAGCTCACTTTCATCATCTAGATTTAGATTTGGATTGTTACTGATTTCCTGCTTACTAACCTTGGGCGATTTATCAAACAGTTCGTCCAATTCATCACTGGCAGCGAATGGCGTTGTTTGAGAATATTTAGCGGCATTTTCAGCAATTACTTCTGCAAAAATTGCATCCATCTCATCAATATTTGACAAGGTTGCGCTGGATGACGGTTTAGAAGTGCGCGTTAAATCTATCTCTGAAACTTGATCTTCTGGTTTAATATCAAACAGAGAATCCTCGTCGTCAAAAATCTCAGGAATATCATTGACTTCAGTTGAGAAGGGAGATTGCTGCAAGTCAACAGTATCTACGGCAATTTCTGACTGCTCATCATTATCAGTAAAAGAATCAGCAAATCGATCAATAAATAAGGCATTGGAGTCCTCAATAATTTGGGGAACTTCTAATTCATTGTTTTCTGGTTGTGAATTAACATTTTTATCGCCTGATGATTGAGCTGACACCTCAATGATTGTAGGATAAGCTTGAGACTCTTCAGCTTCCCAATTAGTTAAAGCGTAGGGAGTATTGCGAATAAACTGATCGAGCTTAGCCGCTATTTGGTGATCTGAGGCAACACCAGAACCAAGACGTTCTAAATCTGAATTAAGATCATCAACTAGTGAATCTTCCCATTCTGGAAACGCAGAATCGTCAATATTTTTATTAGTAAGTAAAATAAGTGATTCTTCAGAATCATCAGCTTGATCACTATTAGAGTTATTTAAGAACTGTTCGATTTTGGACTCTATACTATCTGGGTTATCTCCGTTTGTGTCCAAATTTATATTAGTTGCTGAGATAGAAGCTATTTGAGAAGTATTAAAAACTTCTAGCTCAGATGTCGAGCTATTATTGATTAATGATTGACTATCTTTCGGTGTAGGTAGTTTAGCCATGTCGAGAGCTTCGTTACCTAACCACGATAAGAGATCTTCATCAGGAGAAACATCAGCAATATTTGTTGTTGGATTAGGGCGATTATTACTTTCCTCTAACCATTGTAAAAGCTCAGGATCATCAATTAGATTGCTGGACTTGCTGACTTCCTCTGACACAGGAAAATTTAATGATAGTAAATCAAGATCATTACCTCCTTCGCCATTCTCTTCCCATTGCTCCTGCGGAGCATCAAATCTCTCGACGATTTGAGTTGCAGCCTCTATATCAAAATCAGGATTTAATTCACGGGCGGCGAGCGCACTTTGAGGGTCGAGAATAATACTTGTGCCAAAACCAGCTAAATCAATTAGTGGATCAGCCTGTACTTCTGTAACTGGTTCTTCAAATAGGGTGTCAGCAGATGCCCCTAGTATACTTTCCAGATCAGAAACCTGTAAGTCTATAGAGTCCTCAGTATTATTTGTGTCATTTGCATCTAAATTACTTTCAGGATGATCCTCTAGATTTGGTGCTAACAGAGCTAAATCTTCACCATCTGTTTCTGCTTCTAAAGGATTTATCTCAACTTCAATAGTTGGGGATTCAAATGGCGATTGCACCTCAGCGATCGCTTCGCCAAACTCATTACCTGCTAACAAGGCATTGATCAAATTTTCATCAGCAGGTTCTGTAAAAGTCTCTAGATAGCGAATTGGAATATCATCTGGTAATTCAGGCAATATAGGGGCTTCTGATGGAGTTACCTCAGCACTTTGTTGTGGAGCTTGGGGAGTCTGTTGACTGATCCGATTAACTAAGGCATTAATTAAGGCCTCACCCTTTTGTTCGAGGGTTTCGATATGACCAAGTTTGGTGGCAATTGATGTCTGATATTCTTGGATTTCCTGCTCTAGAGATCGAAATGTAGTACTAAACATTTCATCTAGATGTAGCAAAAAGCGATCAGTTTGTTCTTGTACTTTATTGACAAATTCTTCTTGTGCTGGCTCTGAATTAGAGATACCTGAACTACTCGTAGAAAGATTGGCTAGGTTGTCTTGGAGTGTCTGAACTACTGTTTGGTTAACACTATCGGCAACTGTTCCTGCCACAGTTTGCTGAACTGTTTGTTGTAACGAGTCAGAGATTTGATCTCGCACATAATTATTTACTGAGCTTAATGATCGATCTAAAGCTTCTTGTTGAGTAGTTTGAAACTCTTGAAATTGCCTCATCCAAGTCGCACGATCAGATTCTAGCTGCGAGATTTCAGCGTTTAACTTTTGTTTTTGTTGATTTAAAGTAATTAATTCTTGACTTATTTGCGATCGCTGCTGAGATTCAACAATTTTATTTAAACTCGCCGAAATTTCTCCTACCATAAGCGCTCTTTCGACAGCGAGAGTTTGGCTGACCACCTGCTGAACTGATTGCTGCACTGAATCTTTGACAACCTGTTGTAATGTTTGTTGAATTGCCTGCTGGAGCGAAGCAATCATGCGATCGTTGACAAATGTAGAGGTGGGTTCAGGTGTGCCATTCGTCATTGTGCTAGTCTCCTTTGTCAAGTAAGATTCAGCGCCAAATAAGTTGCTTACTGGGCTAACTAATAGGGGTGGCAATGTCTCTAGTTTATCTGTTTTAAATTTGTCTGTCTTGACTTCTTGGATTTTTAAGTCATTTTGATTAGACTGTTCGCTACTCTGAGGATTGCTTAGGTCATTATTGGGGTGATTTTGCCCTTGCAAGCGCGTTACTAAAGCTTGATATTGCTGCTCTAAATTACCTAGAAGGGAGTCATCAGTTAAGCCTTCGAGATGCGATCGCAACTGTTTTAGCTGCTCTCTTTGGTGAATAGTATCTGGGGAAGGCTTCCGCGACACTGATCCCACTGGGCGGCTCAGCAATGTATTGATTTGATCGATCAAGCTACTAATCAGAACTTTTGACATAGCGCCCCCTGTAAGACCTCCATAGCAATAGATAAGGGATTATCTTGAGGATAGGTAAGTAGGTAAGCATGAAACTAAATACAAAAAACTAAAAGCTGTAACGGTTGCTATGCCGTTGGCACAGCTTTTGGATCTGTTTTTTTTAGTTAGGCTGAGCTACTTAAATCCTAAGATTACGAAAATTGGTAGGCAAATTGACTCTCAAATGAGCTACACTCTAAAGCCAAATTTGTTAGCAGACAATAGCACACATCTTTCCCAGTTTTTTGCTAATATCTTGGCGATTTTCTATAAATTTTTTTGTGAGTTTCTGGCGAAGATGACTATGAAAAACAAATCGCATGTTTCTCCGACTTTTTCGATGGTTCAGCCATTTCGTCGATTAACTAACTACATACTTGTTTCAGCGATCGCTACTTTATCAACTATAGCGATCGCTGGTAGTGCTGTTGCAGAGCGTCGTGAGGTCGATATTCGGTTACTTGTTAACCAAGATGAGGGGTTTACAGTAATGACCCGTAAAGCCGAAATACTAGCGCGATCTGCGGCTCAGCGTACATTTGATCGGGAAGTACTTGTCTCGGATGTATCGGTCAAAGTTACTGCTCAAAACTTAAATCAAGATCAAGCTGCTATCATCTTGCAACTGATCGTTTCCCGTCGCGACTGGGCAAGTCGTCCTGACCCTAAAATATGGGCAACCTATTTCCCAATGGCAAAATCATTAATTGGTATTAGATAAAAAAATAAGGCTAGCGCAATGCGCTAGCCTTATTTTTTAAGAGGTGTTGCAAAGCAGCACCTCTTTTTTATGAGTTTAGAACGAGAATACAGTTCTCAAAGTACCAACAAAGATGGTGCTTCCAGTTGTATTGTTAGGATTGAAAATAAATTGAACATCAGGAGTGATGCGGATATTGTTGGTAACAGGGAAGTTGTAGAACAATTCCAAGTTGGTTTGAGTTGCGTTGCCAACAAAGCGGTCGATAAAAGGCTGACCAACAGCAACTGCTGCCATTGCGCCTTCCTTAAACAAATCAGGGAAAGCAAAACCAGCCATCCAAGTTTGAGGGCTCAAGTTGCCTGCTGTAGCTGGAGCCCCAACAAATAGTGAGTTTGTGTAGGCACCAGGAACAACACCACGGTTATCAATTGTACCAAAACCATAGCGACCAAAGATGGCGATACCCTTAGCAAACTTCCACTCAACGTTTACACCACCTGCATTAATGTTGGCGTTGTTGACAGCACCATTGGTGTACTGAAGCTTGATTGCAAGAGGCTTTTCACCAGCATCGTTCTTAGGAGCAAATTCTAACTCAGCAGTTGCTTGGTAAGCATCACCAAACAAGCCTGCATTAGTATTAGTAGCAGCAAGAGCAGTAGGGCTGCTTGCATTACCTGCTAGATAAAGACCACGAACAGTGAAAGCACTCTTACCAACGTTCCAATCAAAGGCAGCACCTGCTCCACCCGTTTGACCATTGACCAAAACCATTAGAGGGTTATTGATGAAGAAGGTAGATGCGAAGTCAACGGCTTCATTATTGGCAAAGCTATTGGTATCGATGTGATCGTAGGCGTGCATCACGGGACCAAGAGAGATCCGAGCGTCACCTAGGTTGAAGTCATAGCGCAACTTGCCAAGTACAAAGTTTGAGCCTAAACCTGTATAGTATTGACCGTAGGTTTGGAAGCCAATATTGCTACTAACACCTGCAGTTCCAGTAGTTGATCCAGCACCAAATACTCCAGGAATATTAGTTGTTCCGCCATTACCAACTTCAAGTCTAGTTTTCAATAGGTCGCTACCTGTAAAGCTAGTATTGAGGTCTAAACGAACACGGCTAGATACGAAAACGTTGGTGCTGCTAGGGGTTCCTGGGTTACCACTAGCACCCTGTACGGACATGATTGCTTCGCCAGAGAGCTTGGTGGTGGTGGAGAACTGTTGTGCTTCAAGCTTAGCAACTTTGGCATCAAGAGCATCTACACGACCACGGAGAGTTGCAAGTTCAGCAGCAAATTCTTCTTGGAGCTTTTGCAAAGTTGCGAGGTCTTCTTTGCTAACCTTGTCAGCTAAACCTGCGGAAATAATTTCGTTGATTTTGTCTAAGCAAGCATTCAAACCTGCGGCAAATTCATAGCGGCTGGTTGCTTGTCTGCCACGGAAAGTGCTATCAGGATAGCCAGCGATACAACCGTAACGCTCTACCAAGGATTGTAATGCGGTGAAAGCCCAGTCAGTAGGACGAACATCACTAAGTTGAGATACTGAGGTTACGTTTTGAGCAACTGGATCGCTGCTCATAGCTTGGCTAACTTGAGAAACACTTGTAGTGGTTTCTGCGAGTGCAGGGGTTGCGGCGACTGCACCAATAACACCTAAGAGACTTAGGCTGCTAGCTAGATTCAAAGATACTTTTTTCATTATTCCACTCCTCACGAGAGTAAATTTTAAGTTTGTGTGCTTAACGTATTATGTAGCGAGTCTAGAATTTTTGACCCTTACGCCATTGATTATAGTCTATACAACCTTAGCAGATCTATTGAGATTAGCCTTACCCAAAATAACCGTCTATTATTTCAGATACTGCTAGATTAGCTACATAAAATTCTAATCTAAATGTATCATAGCATACCTAGTTTGAATGTTTTGTCATCCGATCGGGTTATCTTGACGGTACGCTTTTATAAGATGTCGTTAAAAAACAAACTCAGTAAGGGTTTTAAAAACATAAAACGACTACGCTATTCAATGTAAATTGCTATTCTTTGCTTCGTAATCTGTTTTGATCAATGGGCGATCGCTATACTTAGGATTTTAACAAGAGCTTTTTATGTCCTCCCCCAATCAAATCCCAGATTTAAGCAATATTTCTCAACAGCTAGACAGCGAAAACTCACGCGATCGCCTTCTAGCTTTGGTGTCTTTACGAGATTTGTCACCTGACGAAGCAGTGCCATTGATTTTAAAGGTAATTGATGATGAAAACTTACAGATCCGCTCGATGGCAGTATTTGCATTAGGTTTAAAGCATACGGAAGATTGCTTTCCAGTGTTGGCAAGGATTTTAGAAACCGAGAATGACTATGGAATTCGCGCCGATGCCGCAGGAGCTATGGGGTATCTACAAGATAATCGTGCCGTTGAGCCATTACTACGCGCTTTTTATGAGGATACTGAGTGGCTAGTTCGTTTTAGTGCGGCAGTATCTTTGGGAAATTTGGGGGATGTCAGAGCCTATGATGCTCTGATTCAAGCTTTAGAAAGTCCTGAAACGATGCTGCATCAAGCAGCAATCGCTGCTTTAGGTGAAGTAGGCGATTTGCGCTGTGTCGATCAGATTTTGCGATTTGCCCAGTCGGATGATTGGCTAACGAGACAGCGTTTGGCTGAAGCTTTGGGACATCTAGACTGTGATAAAAGTCTGTCGGCTCTGAATTATCTCGTTAAAGATGCCCATCCACAGGTAGCATCGGCGGCTCAATATGCGATTGATCAGTTGGCAACCAATTAGTACAGAATCTGTAAAGCGGATTAATTTACTGCTCTAGATGCTTAGGCAAGGAAATAATAAGCAATGGCGATAATTTTGGCTGGAGATATTGGCGGTACAAAAACTCTTTTGCGGGTTGCAGAAAAAAATGCCGATGGATTTAGAGTTTTATATGAACAACGCTTTGCTGGTGCTGATTACGCCAGTTTTTCAGATGTTTTACGTGCATTTTTAGAAGCAACAAAAATAAATTTGGGTGAATTGCCAATACTATCGGCGGCTTGTTTTGGGATTGCGGGTCCTGTCCATGATCGCCGATCGCAATTAACTAACCTTGGTTGGTCGTTCGATAGCGATCGCCTTGCCGAGGAACTCAAGATTGACCAAGTAAGTTTAATTAATGACTTTGTGGCAGTTGGCTATGGAGTATTAGGATTGCAACCACATGATTTATATACCTTGCAAGATGGTCGTTTGGTTGAGCGATCGCCAATAGGCGTTATTGGTGCAGGAACGGGTTTGGGCGAGGCATATTTGGGATGGAATGGCGATCACTATGAGGTGTATCCCACTGAAGGTGGACATGCTGATTTTGCCCCAAGAAATGCGCTAGAAATTGAATTATTGCAATATCTGTTTAAGCGCCATGATCGAGTATCAGTAGAGCGCGTGGCTTCAGGGACGGGAATTGTAGCGATTTATCAGTTTTTACGCGATCGCCAAGTTTCGCCGCCTGAGTCATCAGAAATTGCCGAAAAAGTCCGCCTATGGGAATCAGGAGATCTCACCTCTGGGGCAGCTTCAGCGATCGCCGATGCTGCATTAGCAAATTGTGGAGTTAATAGTGAGACTAATATGGATCACCTAGCCACACAAACGATGCAAATGTTTGTAGAGGCTTATGCTGCCGAAGTTGGTAATTTAGCTTTGAAGTTAATTCCTAATGGTGGCTTATATATTGCGGGTGGCATTGCTCCCAAAATATTGCCTTTACTCCAAGACGGAATGTTTTTAAAGATTCTCAAAAACAAAGGCAGAGTTAGCTCAGTTTTAGAAGATATCCCAATTCATATCGTGCTTAATCCTGAAGTGGGACTAATTGGAGCTATGCTTCACGCCGCTAGTTTTGTTTGAGACGAGATCGGATCTTATCGCCTACAGGTAATGGAAATATTTGATTAATTCTCTCTGGAGATTTCTGTAAATCAGCGATCGCCAAATAGTTCAATACTGTAAAGTGAGTTTTTTCTACGGCGGAAACTTTAACTGCGCCTTCGTCAAGTAATCCTTTTGGGCTATAGATTTTTACCCAGATGTAATATTTGGGCAAAGCCACACCCGCTTGGGTGGGTATCTCTCGCAACAGTTCATATTCAACTGTTACTGCTTGTTTGTATAGATCCTGAAAGTAGGTTATGAGATCACGTTTAAGAAGCTGGTCAAACTGTTCAGGTACATTGCCTTGAATGTGTGAATTTTGAGTGATCGCTAATGGATACAATGGATGCAATAGCCGTAACGGAGGATATCCTAAGCTTGCAAGCCCAATAAATAAGATCATGCTAACTGTCATTAGTAACTTATCTCCAGAATTAATCTTCAGACATTAATTAGACATTAATTAGGCGACGCTTTACAGCGACCATATTCTAAGGAGCTAGCCTTTGAATTTGCCACGATTGCTCTTCTTGTGGTGTATACAGGAAGCGATCGTGTAGGCGGTTAGTACAACCTTGCCAAAACTCAAAGCTGGTGGGAACAACCCGATATCCTCCCCAAAAATCAGGTAACGGAATCTCTCCATCCAAAAACTTTTGCTTAACCTGTTCAAATTGCATCAGTAGAAGTTGCCGTGAAGAAATTACAGAGCTTTGTTGAGAACTCCATGCTCCTAACTGACTCCCCCTAGGACGAGAGGTGAAATACTGTAATGATTCGGCTGTAGTTACTTTTTCGGCTGTTCCTGTAATGTGTACTTGCCTTTGGAGAGGTAACCAAGTAAATAAAATTGAAACTTTGGGATTTATCTCAATTTGACGAGCTTTCCGACTCTCATAGTTGGTAAAAAATACTAATCCATTATGGTCAAAATATTTGAGCAATACTGTCCTCATAAACGGCTGTCCTTGCTCGGAAACTGTCGATAAGGTCATTGCATTTGGTTCTAACAATTCAGCATTACAAGCTTGCTGAAACCATTTCTCAAATTGCTTAAAGGGATCGTCATGAAGATCTTTGCGCCTAAGTTCCCCTTGTTTGTAATCTTCTCTTAATGCATGAATATCCATTTTTTAACTACTCAATATTGGGATTGTAAAGAACAACATTTTCTTGCTCATTAGGATCGTTGCGGGAGACGATCGCATGGGCTGCTTCGGTATCACTTAGATTATGAGGTTGATGCGGCACACCTGCGGGAATGAAGATAAAATCACCAGTTTCATTAATTACTGATTGTCTCAGCCCTTGACCATAGCGAGTTTCTACCCGACCCTTGACCAAATAAATAGCAGTCTCATAGTCACGATGAAAATGTGGCTCCGCAGCACCACCTGCGGGAATAATCACCAAATTCATCGAAATCCCTTTGGCTCCTGCTGTAGCACCAGAGATCCCCACAAAATAGGGCAGCTTTTGCAATGTGGCAGTTTCGCTATCAGGACGTACTGTGATGATTTGGCTTGAGTAGTCGGGTAATTGCTCAGAATCAAAATTAACCATAGCAATTAGAGATAGTTTTTGTGTTTAGCAGTACTTGCTACAAGTACTAATTACATCATTAATCATATACTCATCAAAATAATACTGCGATCGCACCGATCATTTGTGATTTAAAAGCTTGCTAAATCATCCTTTTGAGTCATCAATTTTCTGCTAGATCGAGCATCTGTTAATATACCAATACTAAATACTTAGTTCACGCATAGGGTTTCTCACCCAAAAGTCATGACCACTCAGCCCAAGAAAGCTACAACCAGACGTAAAACTGCGGCATTAAAAAACGAAGATCCTCCAGTATATTTACTTTCAATGGAAGTAGAAGATCTCCTGTGCTTCAAGGAACGACAAACGTTAAATTTATCGAATAAGGATGGTCATCCTGCACAGTGGACAGTAATTTTAGGAAATAATGGCGTTGGGAAAACTACACTTTTACGTTGCTTAGCTGGTATGGAAATGAGACTAGAAATGTATGAGTATCCAATTGTAGTAGATGGAGTAGAGAAATCTGAAGAAGTAAAAGAATTTCAGCCTATGCTTTGGAATTTTTATGATTTTGAAGAAATCTGGGAGGAGATAGGAATTGCAACGCATACAGGTGAAACAATTCCTGCAATTTCTGTTAGTTTTGCTAGTAATATCACACTTAATTCTTTTAAGACAGGTAAGAATCTAGATATCCAAAAAGATTATGTATCAATTGTAATAGAGTCTGAGCTTGAGAAATCTAGCAATGAATTAAAAGGGGCAATTTTCTACGGATATGGCGCAACAAGAAAAATAGGAAGTACTTCTCTAAGTGATAGCAATACATCCTACCATTCAGCTAGTCTTTTTTCTGATGATGTGTCACTTATTAATGCAGAAGAGTGGTTATTGCAAACTGATTATGCTGTTAAATCATCTACTGGCAAAACCCGAACTCGTCTAAGAAAAGAACTTAAACAGATTATTGAGATTCTAAAACAAATTTTGCCAGACGTAAAAGATATTCGTATCGACCTAGATGAATATCATGAGCGTCCAGTAGCACAATTTTTAACACCATTTGGTTGGGTACGTTTATCTAGTTTAGGCTTAGGATATCGAACCACGATCGCTTGGATGGTTGATCTAGCAGTGAGATTATTTAAACGTTATCCTGATAGCGAAGATCCACTTGCGGAACCAGCGATTGTATTAGTTGATGAAATTGACTTGCATATGCATCCAAAATGGCAAAGAGATATCATGCAATTTCTGACTAATCGCTTCCCAAATACGCAATTTATTGTTACCGCCCATAGTCCTCTAGTGGTGCAAGCTGCACAGGATGCCAATATTGTCTTGTTACGACGAGAAGGCGATCAAGTTAAGATCATTAATAATAATGATCTAGAAATTATTGAAAACTGGCGAGTTGATCAAGTTCTGACCAGTGTTTTTGAAATGCCGTCAGCAAGATCTGCGAAAATTGAACCTTTGCTACAACGCCGCAAAGAACTACTCACCAAACCAAAACTGACTGCAAGCGATCGCGCCGAATTAAAAGAATTAGAAGCAAAAATTGGTACTTTGCCCACTGCCGAGACTTCCGAAGATATCAAAGCTATGGACATCATTCGCCGTGCCGCCAAACTATTAGACGAACCTGTGACGGAGGCAGTTGAGTGATTCGGATTCACAAACCCAAAATAGCACCCAAGAAATTAACTACTGACGGCAAGCAAAAATGTAAATCCCACTGTGATGCATATTCTCTCAATCCATCTGCCTATGAAACCAACAAAGAAAAATTTGATTTTGCCAGTTCTATCTATGCTCATGAAAGCGTCAAAGAACTCCTAATCAAGGCTCAGCATCAGAAATGTTGTTTCTGCGAAAGGATTATTGGTAAAAATGGAGATGTTGAGCATTTTCGTCCTAAAGGTGCATATCAACAGGCTCAAGGCGAACCCTTAAAATACCCAGCGTACTACTGGTTAGCCTATAAATGGGAAAACCTTTATCTCTCCTGTTCATCCTGCAATTCAAGACACAAGAAGAATCTATTCCCTCTACAAGACCCCAGCAAACGTGCAACCAATCACAACCAACGAATTACTAAAGAAAGCCCCTTGTTTATCGATTGTGGCAAAGAGAATCCTGAAGAATTTATTGGCTTTCGGGCTGAGTATGCCTATGCCATTAACGGAAATCCAAGAGGGCAAATTACGATTGATTATTTAGATCTTAATTCTGATGATCTTATTGAATCTAGGCGACAAAGACTAAATATTTTGCGGGAGTTAAACAAAGTATTGCTTTCAGTTACAGAACATCCTCAAGATCAAGAAATCCAAAGACTAGCTAATGAATTAAAAGTAATTCTAAAAGAATATCTTTTAGATAGCGCTGAATTTGTGGCGGCGGCTCGTTGTGCAATTAATGCGAAATTTCAGGAATCAGATTTAATTTAAGCCTCTAATTAGTGGACTGTTTCATCTAAAATAGTGCAATAGATACGGTTATTCTTCTTGCTCAAATACTGGATAAAGATGTTTCAGTTTGACTCTGGCATCGCTTGTCGAAAACCTCCATATTACTTTGGATGCATTCTGATTTCGAGACTTTTGCCAAGCGTCTATCTCCTCTTTGAGTTTGTCCTTGCTAGGAATCCGTCTATCTAAACATTGTTTTGATAAGACACTCAATTCGGTTTCGGCTACATTCAACCAACTACCATTACGCGGCGTATGATAAATTTCTAGTCTTCTTGCTAAACGATGAGCTTCTGGTGCAGGAAATGCTTCATACAGCGAAGCTATATTATGGGTATTCAGATTATCACTGAGTAGCTTTACTTTTCGTGCATTCGGATAGTCCTCATCCAACAATTGACGTATTTCCTCAGCCCAATCTATCCTTGTTCGACTATCTCGGCTACTCACCCGTCTCCATCCTCGATGAGGGTCAACAAACATGAATAGGGCTTGAACACCTTCACGCTCATAGTGGTAGTCTTCTTTTTTATCTTGTCCAGGTTGCATCGCTATTGGTGGATAAACCTCTCCGAGTAGTTGCTTTGATGCTTCATCCATTGCAATCAACGGTTCTTCTTCGCATGGCTCCGTGCTATACAAGTCAAGGACGACTTCCATTTCTGCCACAAATCTTGCTAAATCTCTTTCGGGAATACAAAATCTCTGGGTTTTCCAAGGTCGTAATTCGTTTTTTTTAGAGTACGCCACACCGTTGATGCGGAAATTTCGGTAATAACTTGTCTTTGCTTGAGTTCTGACGTTAATAGTCTGATTGTCCACTCAGCACGTCCTTCTGGTGGGTCTGCACAACACAGAGCAATTATGTGGGCTTCGCTAGAGCCATCGACCTTGGGCGGTGTGGGGGGCGTTTTCCTTAATTGTCTCTCTAGTGCAGGTTTTTCACCTTTTTGCAGAAATCTTTGGCGAATTCGACCTACGGTGTTTCTATGCACCTGCAATGCTTCTGCTATTTCTTCATCAGTCCATGTTCTCTTGCTGTATTTTCCTTCATCACACATCAGTAAAATTCTGGCGTGCAAGATCTTTTTTGCAGGTGCATAGCCATTTCGACTAATTTGTTCTAAGTTTTCTCTATCCTCTACTGTTAAATAGACTTTATCTCGCCTTCCTCTTCCCATGATTAGGGCTCTCCAAACCAATATCTATTGCACTATTTTAGATGAAACAGTCCAGTAGGATGCTTTAGTGCAAAGTAACGCATCAATTGTATAAAAATGATAGGTTACGCGATCGCTAAGCCATCCTACTGGACTGTTTCATCTAAAATAGTGCAATAGATATTGGTTTGGAGAGCCCTAATCATGGGAAGAGGAAGGCGAGATAAAGTCTATTTAACAGTAGAGGATAGAGAAAACTTAGAACAAATTAGTCGAAATGGCTATGCACCTGCAAAAAAGATCTTGCACGCCAGAATTTTACTGATGTGTGATGAAGGAAAATACAGCAAGAGAACATGGACTGATGAAGAAATAGCAGAAGCATTGCAGGTGCATAGAAACACCGTAGGTCGAATTCGCCAAAGATTTCTGCAAAAAGGTGAAAAACCTGCACTAGAGAGACAATTAAGGAAAACGCCCCCCACACCGCCCAAGGTCGATGGCTCTAGCGAAGCCCACATAATTGCTCTGTGTTGTGCAGACCCACCAGAAGGACGTGCTGAGTGGACAATCAGACTATTAACGTCAGAACTCAAGCAAAGACAAGTTATTACCGAAATTTCCGCATCAACGGTGTGGCGTACTCTAAAAAAAACGAATTACGACCTTGGAAAACCCAGAGATTTTGTATTCCCGAAAGAGATTTAGCAAGATTTGTGGCAGAAATGGAAGTCGTCCTTGACTTGTATAGCACGGAGCCATGCGAAGAAGAACCGTTGATTGCAATGGATGAAGCATCAAAGCAACTACTCGGAGAGGTTTATCCACCAATAGCGATGCAACCTGGACAAGATAAAAAAGAAGACTACCACTATGAGCGTGAAGGTGTTCAAGCCCTATTCATGTTTGTTGACCCTCATCGAGGATGGAGACGGGTGAGTAGCCGAGATAGTCGAACAAGGATAGATTGGGCTGAGGAAATACGTCAATTGTTGGATGAGGACTATCCGAATGCACGAAAAGTAAAGCTACTCAGTGATAATCTGAATACCCATAATATAGCTTCGCTGTATGAAGCATTTCCTGCACCAGAAGCTCATCGTTTAGCAAGAAGACTAGAAATTTATCATACGCCGCGTAATGGTAGTTGGTTGAATGTAGCCGAAACCGAATTGAGTGTCTTATCAAAACAATGTTTAGATAGACGGATTCCTAGCAAGGACAAACTCAAAGAGGAGATAGACGCTTGGCAAAAGTCTCGAAATCAGAATGCATCCAAAGTAATATGGAGGTTTTCGACAAGCGATGCCAGAGTCAAACTGAAACATCTTTATCCAGTATTTGAGCAAGAAGAATAACCGTATCTATTGCACTATTTTAGATGAAACAGTCCACTACATTTAATTCCAACAACCTACCTTAATGCAATAAAAAAGCTAAGATGTTAGACTCTAAGTAAATTTTTTGTAGCTCTTGTAATAAATTTAAGGTCACGACATCAAGTTATGGATGCAGTTGCAGTAAAGCCCAGCGAAAGCAAACCTAGTGATATTAAACCTAGCGATATCCTGCGGCAAGCCGATACCGAAAAATTAGCGCGGATTCGCCACACATGCTCCCATGTGATGGCGATGGCAGTCCAAAAGTTATACCCCGATGCTAAGGTGACTATCGGTCCTGCAACTGAAAATGGCTTTTATTACGACTTCGATCGCAAAGAGCATTTTACGCCTAGTGATTTAAAAGCGATCGCCAAGGAAATGAAGCGGATCATCAAGTGGAATCAGCCCCTTGTGCGTCAAGAATTGCCTCGTCCTGAGATGCTTGCGGAAATCGAAAAGCTAAATGAACCTTACAAAATTGAGCTACTCGCCGCCATACCCGAAGGACAAAATATTAGCCGCTATTTCATCGGTGATCCTGAAAAGCTAGAAAAACAGCCTTGGTGGGATTTGTGTGCTGGTCCTCACCTCAATAGTACTGGCGAAATTCATCCCGATGCCTTTGCCCTAGAGAGTATTGCAGGAGCCTACTGGCGCGGCGACGAAAAAAATCCGATGCTTCAGCGCATCTACGGTACGGCATGGGAAACCCCTGAGCAACTTCAGGCATATCACGCCATGCTCGAAGAAGCCAAACGACGCGATCATCGCACCATTGGTAAAGATTTACAGCTATTCAGCATTCAAGAAGATGCTGGTGGTGGTTTGGTATTCTGGCATCCCAAAGGTGCGATCATCCGCAATGCGATCGAAACCTTCTGGAAAGAAACTCATGTTCAGAATGGCTATGAGTCGGTCACCACGCCTCACATGGCAAACTTGGATCTGTGGAAAATCTCAGGACATAACGACTTCTATCGCGAAAGTATGTTTCAGCCGATGGAAGTAGAGCATCAAGTTTATCAGCTTAAGCCGATGAACTGTCCTTTCCATGTGTTGATTTATAAAGATACACTCCATTCCTACAAAGAGTTCCCCATCCGCTATGCGGAGCTTGGCACGGTCTATCGTTACGAACGTTCTGGAACCATGCATGGTTTAATGCGGGTGCGTGGCTTTACCCAAGATGATGCTCATATTTTCTGCACTGAAGAACAAATTGAATCAGAAATCCTCGGCGTTCTCAATCTAGCCGAATTGATTCTCTCCACCTTTGGTTTTGAGAACTATGAAATCAATCTCTCCACCCGTCCAGAAAAATATGTTGGCTCCGATGCGATTTGGGAGAAATCTACGGAAGCTCTCAAACAAGCGCTCAATCATAAGGGCTGGAACTATGTGGTCGATGAAGGAGGAGGTGCTTTTTATGGACCAAAAATTGATATCAAGATCGAAGATGCGATCGGTCGTCGTTGGCAATGTTCGACGATTCAGCTAGATTTCAATTTGCCCGATCGCTTCCAAATGGAATATGTTGGCGAAGATGGCGCAAGGCATCAGCCAATCATGATTCACCGAGCCTTATTTGGTTCAGTCGAGCGCTTTATCGGTGTCTTAATTGAAAACTATGCGGGTGATTTCCCTCTCTGGCTTGCACCTGTGCAGGCTCGTTTGATTGCTGTTTCTGACAGTCAGATGGAATATGCCGAAGCAGTAGTCACCAAGATGAAAGCGGCAGGTTTGCGCGTCCAGCTAGACCATAGTGGCGATCGCATGGCTAAGCAAATTCGCAAGGCAGAAATGGACAAAATCCCTGTGATGGCAGTCATTGGCGCGAAGGAAGTCGAAGCAGGAACCTTGAGTATTCGTAGCCGCAAACATGGTGAACTTGGCGCGATCGCCGTTGATGAAGTGATTAGCAAAATGCAAGCAGCCATTAGCGATCGCACTTGGTTGTAGCTCGTTGCCACAAAAAAAGCGGCGCGAAGCGCCGCTTTTTTTGTGGCTGTAAATTATAAAAACCAGCCATAGCTGTGCAAACCTTTACCAAGTAGATTTACACCTAGATAGCAAGTCCAGACCACCAACAGACCGACACTAGCCAAAATTGCAGGCTTGCGCCCCTGCCATCCTTTAGTAATACGTGTGTGCAAATACGCCGCAAAGACTAACCATGTAATTAAAGACCATGTTTCCTTGGGGTCCCAACTCCAATAAGAACCCCATGCTTCATTAGCCCATACTCCGCCCGCAATAATACCAATCGTCAGGAGGGGAAAACCTAGTCCGATCGCTCGATAACTAAGATTGTCCAAGGTTTCACCAATTGTAAGGCGACGCAATGATAGGGGCTTAGTATTAGGAGCGATCGCCTCAGTGGTAATTGTGCCAGTATTGGCAGTTTGGAGACTACCTGAATTTAAAATACTGCCCATGCTCTCAACCGCAAATGCTGCAAATGTTTCAGGGTTAGGATCATTGGGATGATTGGTATCCGTAACACTGCGAAGATTAGTCCCAAATGAACTACCCTGAAGCACTACCTCTTGACCACGAGTGACGATCAAAAAGGCGATCGCTAAAATGCTACCTGTCATCAATGCGGCATAACTTAACAACATGACACTAACGTGCATCATCAACCAGTTGGACTTGAGTGCAGGTACAAGGGGTTCCGATACCTGCATCCCTGTCGGCAGTGCAAGTGCTGCAAAAGCGGTGATTCCCATCGCCATCGGTGAAGTGAAGGCTCCAACTAAACGCTTAGCATTGTCATTGGCGCTTTTGTTGCCAATCCGATTAACGACAATATGCATGGTAGTAATGCCCCATGCTAAGAAAAATAGCGATTCATACAGATTGCTCAATGGGAAATAGCCTGCATCAATCCAACGCGCTCCCAATAACGTAGCAATACAGAGATTGGCGATCGCCATGCCTGCATTACCAAGCGATCGTAAATAGGGCAAGTTAGGAAATGCGACATGCACCCAGAAAACGAGCATGGTCGCAAAGAGGACGGCAAATGATGAGTTGTCCAGTAAGTTCTGAAGCGCGACGAGTTGCATTCAGGCAATTCTCCAGCAATTGTTAGAAGATTTTATGTTTTGATTTTTAAAAGTGCATATGCTATGCGCTTTCATTGTATAGCAATCCCTAAAAGATGAGATGCGGTGCTTCGCGCCGCATCTCATCTTTTAGGTTTTGTGTCTTAACAAGAATAGTGACAGTTATAATTTTGCTCATGACCTTAAATTACCGATCGCTTCCCTCACAATTACCTAATCCCAATGCCCTTGGTGTAATCGTCGCACTACATGGATGGGGTGCAAACTGTGATGATCTGATCTCGCTTGCACCTATGGTTGGACTCCGCAATTATCAATGGATTTGCCCTGAGGCTCCCTTTAACCATCCGATGCCCAATGGCAAAATGTGGTACGACCTCCAAAGTCTTGATACTGAGGGTTTAGCCAAAAGCTGTGAACTGCTCAGCCAGTTTCTCGAAGATCTACCAGCAATGACAGGCATCCCTCTAGAGAAAACATTTTTACTAGGTTTTTCTCAGGGTGGGGCAATGACCTTGGATGTGGGTTTAGTATTTCCCTTAGCAGGATTGATTGCTCTGAGTGGCTATTTACACATAACAGAAGAAGAATTACAAGAACTTACAGATGTATCATTCCCGCCTATTTTGATCGCTCATGGTACGCAAGATACAGTTGTTCCTATCAGCGTGGCTCGTAATACAAGAGAAGTCTTTGAGCGGCTGGGTGTGACCGTGGAGTATGAAGAATACGAGATGTCCCACGAAATTCGTCCTGAAACCTGCGATCGCATTCAGCAATTTATCTTAGATTGCCAAGTCAAATAAAAACAAAAAAGGATATGACATGTCCTTTTTTGTTTTTATTTGTTTTTATTTGTTTTAACGGCTAGTCAATTTTTGATATGACAGTGTATTGTTAAGATCGAAATTAAGAACTGTATAAAGGAGATATTATATGAATCTTTCAGATTTTCAACTTTTCTCAGCTTTGGGAGTTGCACTAGTTCCCGCAGTATTGGCAGTTATATTGGGTTCTGCCCTTTCTAACTCTTAGTCCGATTTCTAGTCCTCATAATATCTATTTTTACAGCCTAGAGGTTGCGAATGGTTGCCAAACGAGACTTATCTCCACATTTTTCAGCACCTAAACAAGCCCCGCGATCGCAGGGTCAATATGGGCGAAATGATGTTGTGAGTATGCATTCGCGCAGTAATCATTCTGCCTCTAGCAATCTTGCATCTTTCAATGGTGCTAGTAACTACAGTGAAGCAGTTGCTCAGAATGTCCAACGCAAAAGAGAGAAGTATTGCCGAACTAAAGCAGTTGAGTCAATTATTGTAATTGCGGTGAATGTTGCTTTGTCTCTTGCGGCGATCGCTGCGATCACTAAATTGCTGCCCTATCAGTCTTCACAAAAAGATCGCCTTGATGAGATTACAACCGAGGTAAACTCTGCCGAGCAACGGGTAAATGGACTACGGGAAAAATTACCCCAAACTCTAAATTCTGGAAAGTCTCAAGAAATGCTACTGAGAAAACAGGGCTGGATCAAAAATAATCAAGTGACGATTAAGCTCCTCGATCCGTCTGAAGTAGCTTCCCCTAGCACTGATGGCATAATGCCTACCACTACTACTGCTCAAAAGTATAACAATCGCCAAAATCCATAAATAAAAAGCGGCGCGAAGCGCTGCTTTTTATTTATGGCGCTCTAAATCAATTAAGCGAATTGCCAATAAAATTTCAGCTAACGTTCTTTGCCAAGCGTAATACCAACCCGCCCAACCATCCAAAATTCCACCTTTAATAATTAGGCAGTAAAACAAAATTACAATTGGCGCAATTACCTTTTGCTTGCGGAGGCGATCGCCAAAACTTAATTCACTATTTGGAGTTGTCAATAACTTCTGGGCTTCAATTAGTAAATAACGATCTTGAGATTGTAACCAACGACTTAATGGCTTGCGATCGTCGTGACTTATATATCCTGCTAAATATCCAGATTCTCCACCAACTTGAACTCGATGAGCATGTCCGTCTTCAATATAAATAGCTTTGTCTTTGCGGTATAAAACTTTGCGGGGAGGTAGTAGAGTGCCCCTTAAAGGTTGACCAAATACACAGTATTTAAATTTAGCAAAGTAAGCATCTTTAGTTAGGTGATCAGTTAATAAATACAACTCTTCAATTAACTCATTACTAAGAAGATAATCTGCATCTAATGAAAGTATCCATTCAGTTCTAACCTGTGATATTCCATAATTACATTGCCCTGCAAAATGATCGAATTGACGCTGAAAAACTTCTACTTGTGGATAACTACTCAAAATCTCCAGAGTTTTATCATCACTAAAACTATCGATTACAACTATTCTTTTTGCCCATGTTAGTCGCTCTAATGTTCTGCCAATATTTAAAGATTCATTGTAAGTAAGAATTAATGGCGTAATTTGTTCTAGCATTTTAACGTTGCGATTTAATAGTTTTTGTGGCGCAGCGAAGCCACATCACAAAAATCTAACTCTCCATTTTTAACCAACTAAATATAGCTTCAACTGTTAGCTCTAAAGGAATTATTTCTAAACTTGGTAAGTGATCGCTATTTGCCATTAGTATAGGCTGTTGATTTGGTTGAAACACAAGAATACTGCGATCGCTAGGATCAAGAAACCATCCTAATTTACTGCCATGCTGAAGACTATGTAAAATCTTACCGATCACTTTATTAGCATTCTGATCAGGCGAGATAATTTCAATGATCCAGTCTGGTGCAAAATTAAAATGTAAGAATTCAGGTAAGAATAGGGATGAGAGAGATGGAAGAAGGATCAATTAAAGCTTGACGGAAAAAATCAATGACAGATTTACCTTGAGCTTTACAAGTTTGAATAACCGTCAATAAAGCGGCGGTATTGCGAAAACCATCCATAGAACGGGAGCCACCACAAACTTTGCGTTTGGTAACAGCAAGTCTGAGATTACGCTCGGCACGATTATTGTCAGGAGGGACATGAGGATTTTCAAGGAAATACCACCATTGAGCCGATTTCTTCTTGAGGGACTTTAATAAATTACCTGCGGCATAGCCAACTTTGGGCATCCAATCCGAGATAGCTTGGCTGACTCGTTTTTTAAAATCAATCGCCCAGTTAAAATATGGTCGAGTATCACGATTTTTTTGCCAAGTCGCATGATGTTCAAATGCTTCATCAATCAGCCTAATGAATATACGCCCAATTTCTTGTTGAGATTTAAGGGTTAATTTAAGTAGTGCTTTAAAGTGTCGTCTTAGGTGAGCCAGACATTTCTGTTGTCGCTCAACGGCGTAACCGTTATACACACTATAGTCGTCACTACACAATACGCCATCATAGCTTTCTCCCAACATTGACTCTAGTTCGGCACGACTACGAGTATCTGCACCACGATATAGCGCATAACCTTCACCACTGAATGACCATAGCCATTCTTTTACGCCTTTGACGAGCCACGGTGTTTCATCGACTTGAACTTGGGGTTGGTCTTTAATCCAATCTGCTAGCTCTTCCACTTTTGCTTCAATACTGTCTGCTACTCGCTCATTGGTGGCGGCGATGGTTCCTAGTCCGATTTCGACTAGTCCCATCTCTTTTAGCAATTCTTGCTGTTTTTTATAACTCATATGTCCATAATTCCCTAACCATACCAACATCCCTTGTAGGCTTGCTTCTAGGTCTTGTTCGCCAATCACATCTTTAGGCAATTCTCCCCACACCACTGCGCCACAGTGCTTACATTGACATTCCTGTTGCTGATATTCAACGATTTCAATTGGTTGTTCTACCAATCTTGCTGTTTGTCTGATGCTGACTCCTATCTCTGTCCATGCTTGTCCTCCGCAATTTGGACAGCCTTCGGGCGAGAGCGTCTCAAAGCGATCTACTCGATTAAATCCTTTTCTCGTTTTTCCTTTATGTCCGAATTGTCCTCCTACTTTTTTCTTACCCTCCTCTTCTGCTATTTCTTCGACTTTTTTCTCTGACCGTTTTAATAGGTCGCTTGATGGCGGTTTTGATGAGTCTTTGCTACTTCTGTTGTTGACTGCTTTTAGGCTCTCTATTTCTTCATATATTTGCTGTGCCCATTCTTGTTGGCGCACGATTACTTCTACCAGTTCTCCTACTGGCATGTTTTCTAGTGCTTCTCGTTCATATTGTGGTGGTTCTTTCATCCCTTTACTTTAACCACTTTGACTCTTTTGTCAATTTCTTACCTGATTCTTTACATTAAAATTATCAGGAATTTCACCATCTGCGAGAAATGGAATATTTTGCCATTCAAAAACTGCAATGTCTGGCACTATTGAACTACCATCAAAAGTGCATCTTAGCTCTGGGAAAGCATAGGCAAGCTTTGGAAATTCAGCAACTTGATTAATTTCTTGGCAAAGTTTACCTTGTAATCTACTGTGCTTACCTTTTGGCATGATTTTTTGAGTGACTTTATTATTAATATATTCGCTAGCAGGTTTAGTCTCTGGCAATTGCAGAAACAGATCTAGAGTAATAGCTTTAACAGGTGTTGCAATCATGATTTATTCGTCTCATATCAATAATTTTAAAAGGATGCCGAAACTAACATAGACTTCCATAAATAGGGGAATCTACCAGCAAACTCAAATTGATAGTTGTTAAATCCTTCTGTAATCAGCAACTTTGTTAGAGTATTTACAGAAAAGAATTTGATATGTCCACCATCCCATAGCACAGTGAAATGATTATCCATTTTACCAGTTAGAGCAAGAGCTAGATTTTTAATATATCCATGATATGGCGTTGTTAAAATCAATACTCCATTAGGCTTTAAACATTTCCTAGCAGATTTAATTAACTCTCTTGGATATACTAAATGCTCAATGACTTCAGCAGAGACAACTATATCAAAATCTCCTCCTAACTCAGAGTATGGAATGTCATATAAGTTGGCATGAATGAATTTACATTCTGGAAAGCTATTAGTAGCAGTAGTAAATCCTGAAAGAGATTCTTCAATTCCCACAACTTCATAGCCTTCTTTGGCAATTAAGTTACTTAAGCTTCCATTCCCACAACCTATATCTAATAATCGTAACTTTCCATTCCCATTTGTTTTGACTTTACACAATAGTTTTTTTAAAACAGGAAAAATATAATGATGATGATGACCAGATTCAGCAGTTTTATAGAAGTATTCGCAAGTTGAATTTGTATTTATCATTTGGCATACTTGGTATATGTAGTGAGCAACTTTTGGGCTATTTTATCCCAAGCATAGTGATCAGCAATATATTGCTGGGCGCGATCGCCTTTTTGTTTAGCAGTTTGGGGATGCTCGAAAAAATCTTGAATTGTAGAAGCGATTGCCTTAATCTCTAATGTAGTGACATAGCCGATCGCCTGTTTTTGTACCATCGGTGCGATCGCAACTCCATCAGTAATCAATACTGGTGTACCAGACGCAAGAGCCTCGATCGCCGCAATACCAAAATTCTCAGAATGGGAAGTGAGTGCAAATAAATCTGCACCTTGGAGATACAAATTTTTAGTTTCACCCTCGACAAAACCGACTAGATACGTGCGATCGCTGATTCCATGAGTTACCAACAAATCTTGAATTTGACTTACATAATCAGGTTCACCACTACCTGCGATCACAAAGGCAAAATCATATTCTTTTAATTCACCAAGTGCCGCAATCAAGTATTCCAATCCTTTTTTAGGATGGATACGGGACATAAAGAGAATAATAGGACAGCGATCGGGTATTTGCAAAAGTTTGTGGACTCTCTCTTGAGCATCAGAAATTAGCTCTGGAACCTGCACGCCATGAGGTAAGACAAAACTAGAAATATTAAGCTTCAATAGATTGAATTCTTCTAGTTCCTGTTGAGCCGTGAAATGAATTGCTTGACTATGCAATAAATTGGAACGTTCAATCAACTTCAGATATATTTTTTTGCGTACCTTACTCTGCTGCAACGACCATATACAAAGTTGCCCTAAAGGACGATTGATGTAAGGGACTTTTTTAATACGGGCGATCGCCATGGCAATTGTGGAAGCATAGGAAAAAATTGCATGGACATGAACTAGATCATATTCAGTGATGTGTTGCCATAGCCAAGTTGTCAGCGATCGCGAAAAGGCAAACTCTCGCAACGTATGTATATTTGGCGAAAACCGAGGAAAGAAGCGAATTGGTACAGAACCGTACTCAGATAACTGATCGGTAAGTTCATATAGAGGCACATCTAGTAAATCTTTGCCATTGTCATTAGTGGTCGCTATTTCTGCATCTACTCCTTGCGATCGCAAAGCGCTCACCATTTCAATCACCGCTTGACTGGGACCACCACGTACTGTTGCTACAGAGGGAATGATATGGAGAACTTTCAATTTATGCACTCGGTTGAATTGTAATGAGCCCGCGCATTCCTGCTTCTGTATGACCAGCGATCGCGCAATGTAACTCATAAGTCCCAGATTTGATAGGTATAAAAGTCCATGTAGCAGTAGTATTTGGGCGTAATTCGAGTTCGCGAATATTGCCTTTAACTTCCACATTACCCGCAACAACATTTTGAGTCCAGATTGCATCAGCAAAATCTTTGCTAGTGAAGTAATGTTTCAAGCCGCTAGGATTATTTAGCAATAACTTGTAGCGTTTGCCCGACTCAAAGGTGAAGCGATCAGGAATAAATTTAAGTTCATTGGCAGTGTTACTCAGACTGACTTTCACCTCGATCGCCGTTTGTTTAGTGAAGTCAACGGATGCAATTTTGACTGGTGCATTGGTTGGAGCAGCGATCACCAAATTGGGACTAATAACCAAAAAGCTAATCGCAAATATCCAAATACTCAAAACTTGGCTAAAAATTTTGAAGGTGTGGTGCATATGGCTCTCTCAAAAAACTAACAGAATTTAGGAAGCGGCAATTTATGTGGCGCGGTTTTGCCGCGCCACATAAATTAAGCCATAACCATGCCGCCATCGACATTAAAGACTTGCCCAGTAATATAAGCAGCCGCAGGGTCTGCCGCTAGGAATCTCACCATTCCTGCAATTTCTTCAGGTTGACCATAGCGACCAAGGGGAATAAATTTGAGAATATCGTCAGTATTCTTGAGATCTGCGGTCATATCTGTGGCAATGAATCCTGGGGCTACTGCATTTACAGTAATGCCACGACTTGCCATTTCCTTGGCAACGGTTTTAGTAAACCCAATTACGCCAGCCTTGGCAGCACTGTAATTTCCTTGTCCGGGATTGCCCATTTGTCCAGCGACGGAGGCGATATTAATAATGCGACCTGATTTTTGCTTGAGCATCACTTTGGACACAGCACGAGTAGCCAGAAATACGCCTGTCAGGTTGAGGTTGATTACCGCTTGCCAGTCTTCTAGCTTCATTCTCAGCAGCAACGTGTCGCGCGTAATGCCCGCATTGTTAACCAAAACATCTATGCGTCCCCATGTATCGATCGCTGATTTGAGTAAGCTCTCCACTTGCGCTTCGTGGGACACATCGGCATGAAAGGCGATCGCCTCACCACCTTTGCTTTTAATCTCGGCAACAACTTCTTCGGCGGCGCTAGCAGAACTGGCATAGTTCACCACGACTTTTGCACCTTCAGCCGCGAGTGCAACGGCGATCGCACGTCCAATGCCCCTAGATGCACCTGTAACGATCGCCACCTGACCTTCTAAAAATCCCATGCTTATATTAAAAACTCCATAATCTATTTCATAAATCTGGTCGCGCACACGCGACTAGAATCACAGTTTAACGATTTGAGTGTCACTTAACACATAAAAACAGGCTGTGCTTGGCACAGCCTGTTTTTATGTAATCCCTTGCAATGCTTGGATAGCCTGCTGTGTCCGCTTGATCCATTCGGCATCACGATTTTCTTCGTATAGCTTCAAAGCCTCTTGGTAAGAGCGAATCGCGTTACTAACCTCACCCTTGAGCGTGTACAAAGCCCCTAGCCCGAAATGAGCCTTCGCAAAAGTCGGGTTTAAAGATAGAGCCTTGAAATAGGCAGCTTGAGCTTCACCAAGGCGACCGCGATCAGCATAAGCTAACCCCAAACTAGTGTAGTCAACCCATAAATCATCTTTACCGATCGCAATGGTTTTCTGAAAAGCATCAATCGCTTCATCACTATTGCCCTGAGAGCGCAATAAATTACCAAGATTGCTATAGGCGACAGCATTCTTTGTATCAATGGCAATCGCTTGACGAAATGCAGCAATTGCTTCAGAAGTACGATTTTGATCAGCCAAAACCCGTCCAAGATTATTGTAAGCCGCTGCATATCTAGGATTAATCGCGATCGATTTCTCATAGGCGGCGATCGCCCCTTCAAGATCGCCTTGACGACGCAAAGCAAGCCCTAAACCATTGAAAGTACTAGCAACTCTCGGATTTATTTCAGTGCTGCGTCTAAAGGCTTCGGCAGCTTCTGTAATATTTTCCTCACGCAATAAAGCGCTACCTAGAGCTGCATAGATGTCAGCATTACGCGGATCTTGTTCAGTGGCTCTGCGAAATGTGGCGATCGCATTGGGGCGATCATTTAACTGGTTATAAGCCAAACCAAGGTTGTAATAAACATTCGGGAAATTCGGATCAATCGTAGTTACCCGTTTGTACGCCTCAATTGCACCTGTATAGTTACGATCTTCATAGAGAGATATCCCTAAAGCAAAATGGGCAACCGCATACTGGGGCGCAAGCTCGATCGCCTTACGATAAGCAGCAATCGCTTCTTGGCGATTACCTTGCCGACGTAGCACTGTACCTAAACCGTTATGAGCAAGGGCATATTTGGGATCAAACTCAATTGCCTTACGGAAAGAGTTAATCGCTCCCTGAAGATTATTTTTGCGCTCGTGGGCTAGTCCCAAATTGTAATAAACAGGCGCAAGATTGGTATCCGCTTTACTAAGCTGAATAAACTGGTCATAAGCATCGATCGCTCCATTGGCATCACCCTTTTGGTACAGGGCTATCCCTAGACCATAATAGGCAGGCGTATAATTTTTATCGATCAGAATTGCTTGGCGGTGAGCTTCGATTGCACCTTGAATATCCCCCTTTTGGCGCAACGTCACACCTAAACCATAGTAAGCAGGCACTAACTCTGGACTCGCAGCGATCGCTTGACGATAAAGCGTCAAGGCGCGATCAAGTTGATTTTGTTCCCTTAGCGAGTTAGCTCTTTCTACCAACTTAAGCGGTGTGTTGGATAGTGGATCGCTCTGGGCAATCTGAGTCGTTACATTAGGTGATGTTTGAGCTAAGGCGATCGGGTCAAGAGCAGGAGCGAAACTACACATTAGCGGGAAAAAGCTCACTAATGCGATCTTCGTAATTGCGGTTTTGATCATAGTTAATATTGCTTATAGCTTGTTTCTGCCATGAGAGGTTATGAGTTAGTAAAAGCAGAAATGATCATGAGCAGTAGATTGAGAAATTAGAAATGCAAATAGAAATGCAAATTAGAAGAGCTGAGTCTTGATCCATCACACCACATCAATGACTTTAGCAAGGAAACCTATCAAATTGTAGATTTCAATTATTTATCGTATTTGCAATGTAGTCTTAAGCTGATGCGTCGAACGGCTTAAATTTCTATAGGTAGCGCTTTGCGATCCCTATAGAAATTATTGATTAAACAACCCCCAAAACTTTGTGAAAGGTTTGCTTTGCAAACCTTTCATAAAGTGGGTTTTTAAATTGCAGCGCGAAGCGCTGCAATTATTTATCGACCCATACAATGGTTCTTGCTTCTACACCATTACTTTTCAGAACACTGGCGATCGCTCCACTCACATCTCGATCCAAGCCCAAATTCCATCTTGCCTGAAAATCTTGATATGACAAAGCATAGGTTTGACTATTGGTATCTGTGTAATAAATTTGTTTACTTACTGGATCAGCCCCCGTCACAGCAATCCAATGTAAGTAAGGGATTGAGCCAAGATAGGGTATGGATAGACTACCAACTCGCACCAAGGCAATCGCAGGTTTACCTGATCGCACTAAATTAATGAGACGATTAAAACTTGTCTGTGGGGATTTCTTAACGCGATCGCCTTCCCATCGTTGCATAACCTGTTGCAATGTCTGCGGCGGCGTGCCAGTTCGCACCTCAATCCATTGGTTATTCAGAGGATTACGGAATTTTTGTGGCAAAAATAGTTTTTTATCAGTCGCGGCTCGAACTGTTGCATAGTTAACATCATGACCGTAATAGCGCAATATCCGCGCTGCCGAGTTTGGTCCACAACTCCAGCTATCATTTTGTGCGCCTGTATCGGGCAGTTGAATTGGTTGGGATGAAACATTCGCAGCAATCAAATTCTGAGATTTATCCTGAGATTTGTTTGCTGCTCCATGAGGACGCTTGAGCGTAGTAATTGCGGATATTGAGGGTGTGACTGTTACAGCGATCGCGATAGTGGCGATCGCAAGTGTAGAATTTTTTAAAAAACCCATAAAACCTCGCATGGACTTTTCGGTATTTTTACAGCAGTTTTTAAATGGCTTGTCGATTGGCAGTGTTTACGCCATCTTTGCCCTTGGCTACACATTAGTATTCTCAATTTTAGGAATCATTAACTTTGCTCATGGCGCAGTGTTTACGCTCGGAGCATATTTTACCTATGTACTATGCGGTGGTGCGTTCGGATTTAATGGCATCCTTGCCAACTTATCTTTACCTAAAGAGCTACATTTACCTTTTTTTGTTGCCATTTTCATTAGCAGCATCCTCGCAGGAGGAGTAAGTGTTCTGATTGAGCGCATCGCTTTTCGTCCTTTACGCGATCGCCACGCCGATCCATTACTCACTTTAGTGTCTAGTCTGGGCGTAGCTGTAGTCATCGTCAATACAATCCAATATTTTGTAGGGGCGGAGAGCTATAACTTCCCTGCCAATATTTATGGCAGTCTGCCACCTGCGATAAATTTCGGTACAATCGATAAACCAATCAACATTCGCACTGTCCAAATCGTCATTTTTGGTGTGTCTTGCATCATTTTAGCGATTCTCACCTATGGGATTAACTTCACTAAGCTAGGCAAAGCCATGAAAGCCGTAGCTGAAGATGCGATTACCGCTAGTCTTTTAGGTATAAATACTGACTTTTTTATTCTGCTTACCTTTTTCGTGTCAGGTTTTCTAGGTGGACTCGCAGGTACTCTAGTTGGGTCCAGTGTCAGTATTTCTGGCCCCTATTTTGGGATTGGCTTTGGTTTGAAAGGACTAGCCGTAATTGTCTTAGGTGGGCTAGGCAATATCCCTGGAGCCGTCGTTGGTGGCATTATCTTAGGGCTAGCTGAGTCATTTGTCCCCTCCGATCAATCAGCTTATAAAGATGCTGTAGCCTTTGCTTTACTGTTCATCGTTTTACTTGTGCGCCCCCAAGGACTACTTGGCAAAACTTTTGTCCAGAAAGTGTAGAAACCACAAATGTGCTGTAGCACATTTATGGTTTCTAACAAGAAATATTTTTTTCTTTTGAGTTTCATTTACTTTTATGTAGTAGTAAAAACTCCGTGCGAAGATAATTAAAGACTGTATTCTGGATTACAGACTTCTATTATTTTTTAGATAAGTCCCAGTTTCAATAAGTTCAAGTCATTGGGCGAATCACTGAATTTATTAAGCAAAAACCTACACAGAGAGTTTGGTTATGTTGCAATCACTTTACTATTCCATCGGCGCTATTCAAGACGAAGCAAGACATTTGCTCGAAAGCGGAAGGCTCACACGTAGTCAACCAATTCATGCTCTTTGTCGCTTCTTTCGCGATCGCGAATGGTGTCAGATCGAACGTGAATTAGAAGATCATCAATACTTATTACGCGATCGCATTTGTGATTTAGTTAGCCGCGAGTGTTGGCTAAATGATTAAGTAAGTACAAAATAAGGTAGGCAAGCGTTTTGCCTACCTTATTTTGTACTTACTTGATGAAATACTAGTCTTTAACAGCACAAAAGTTATACAATCTGACTAGGTTTAGCCATATTGCTAGCCATGTAAGCATCAATGGAGGTAATTCAAACCATTGGCGAGTCAGCAAGAGCAAAAACTGAGTCGAGGCGTGAACCTAATCAACCGCCTGAAAAAATTTGTTGACCAATCTGCTAATATGCTGAACTTAGATGAAGATGTGGCAATAGATAGGGGCATGACTCAAATTATTAAGTCGGCGGTAATGGTAATTGGTGGTGGAGAGGATAAAGTCCAAGACCGCAAAATTCTCAAAGCCTTTGTAGAAAATTCTGGTGGCTCCCAAGCTCGCATTGCTATAATTCCATGCGCCTCAAGAGAACCTGACATTATTGGAAGAATTTATCACGATATTTTTACTGAACTCGGCGCAAGTGCAGTAGAAGTATTAGATATTCGTGAGCGTCCTCGTGATGATTATCCTGAAGCAGAGGCTTTAGTAGATCGGTTTACAGGCATATTTATGACTGGCGGAGACCAACTGCGTCTTTGTGGGTTGATCGCTGATACTCCTTTTGCGATCACGATCGCTAAGCGGATTGATGAAAAGCGTCTAGTTTTAGCTGGTACAAGTGCAGGCGCAGCCGCAATGGGCTATCACATGATTTCTGGAGGCAGTAGTGGCGAGTCTCCTCATAAGGAACTAGTCAATATGAGTACTGGCTTAAGTATCCTGCCTGAAATTATTGTTGATCAACATTTTCATAATCGTAATCGGATGGCTCGTCTGATGACGGCGATCGCTGCTCATCCTGACAAAATTGGCATTGGCATTGATGAGGATACAGTGGCTATTTTTGAGCCAAACAATACCATGCGCGTTTTGGGACGTGGTACTGTCACCGTAGTTGATCCAGGTGAAGTTTCCTATAGCAATCAATTATGGGTTAGTGGCACGGCTCCATTAACAATCCATAACTTACGTGTACATATTCTTGCCGCAGGTTGTAAATATCACATGCTCAAGCGCATTCCCATTAGTCCATCGGTATAAAAAAAGGCTCGCAATGCGAGCCTTTTTTTATTTAGTCCAATCCCCTGCCTCTGGGGTATCAACTATTGATTTAAGCCCTTCTAGAGTTGAAGGTAGCGATCGCGGGTCCATAAACATAACTTTGCTACTGCCACTGGAACCAATGGTCGTTCCCATCGCAATATAGTTCTGAGCTAACAAAAATTGCAGCGCCTCGTTTGCTTGAGGATTGCCTTTCATTGACTGCAATAGTACTTGCATCGCCTGAGATGTACCTTGTGCTTTAAGTACTTGCTCTTGGCGTTCCGCCTCAGCTCTTAAAATTCGTGATTGCTTTTGTCCCTCAGCTTCTAAAATGGCAGACTTCTGTGAAGCTTCAGCATTGAGTAACTGCGCCTCAGCTAAACCCTTTGCCTGATTAATAGCAGCTTCGCGTTCACCCTCAGAATTGAGAATGGCAGCCCTTTTTCTGCGCTCGGCAGTCATTTGCATTTCCATCGCTTCCTGCACAGCTTTAGCAGGTAAGATGTCGCGCAATTCCACCCTTGTTACTTTTACACCCCAAGGATCAGTGGCATCATCTAAATCACGTAACAGAACTTCATTAATTTTGTTTCTGGCGGTGAAAGTTTCATCAAGCTCTAAGCTACCTAATTCAGCGCGAATCTGAGTCAAGACAATATTTGCCATCGCTTGACGCAAATTTTCCACGCGATAGAAAGCCTTCTCCATGTCAACTACACGCCAGTAAACCACTGCATCGGCGGTAATCGACACGTTATCGCGAGTAATACATTGTTGCGGTGGAATATCTAGTACCTGCTCCTTGATTGATCCTTTGTAGCTGACGGTATCTATAAAAGGCAAGATAAAGTGGGGGCCAGCAGGCAGTTTACGTTTGTATTTCCCAAAGGAGGCAACTAATGCTTCTTCGCCTTGGTTAACTATTTTGAATGAGGAACTCCCGAGACCAAAGAAGACACCCGCACCGATCACAAAACTAAAAAATAAGTCCATAATGTTTTTCCATCGTTGCTTGAACTCACGTTAATAATAGCGCGATCGATCTACGCGAGGCGAACAGCTAGCTATGCGCCGAAAACTTTGCTCACTGTTTCAACAATTTTGGTAATGGTGGGAATGTTGTCGATGATGCGTTTTAAGGCACGGATTGCTTTGCTGGCAAGGGTTGATTTTTCTTCGGGCTTGTCGTGAAGGGCGATTTTGGCAAGGTTTTCGACTTGTTCGAGAGCATCGGCTTTGTCTTCATCGGTAAGCTCTTTGTCACTGCTAATTGCTTCTAGCAGTTGAGTTAAGAGAGTTTTGATATCGCCACTGTCTTCTTTATTCGGGATTTGGTTAATTGCATTGGTAACATTGCCTTTGATTTCACCAAGGTTGATCACGTTACCAGAAATATCTCGACCTGCTTTAATTGTTACGGGATTTTGCTCTGCCACTGCTTTAGCCTCATTTTGAATGTTAACATTAGGTGATTTTGCAATCTGAAGAATTTCTTTGATATCGGCTATGTTTTGCTTCTGGAGCAGAATCATCGCTTCCTTAGATTCTAATTGAGCTTGGTATTTTGCTTCAATTTCCTTGAGTTTGGTTTCGTAACCAATATCGAAATTATGCTCGAATTTACCTTTATCTGTATCCTCTGGAACGGCAACCGTTAATTCGACATCTTGACCTTTTTTCTTGATTTCTTGAATGTCGTCAGGATTTATATCTGGATATTCTTTTGTGAGGTTTTCCCATGCGGCAATGAAGGCTTCGCGGTTGATGCCGTTACGGATGAGTAACTGAACGATGTTGAGGCTGACACTGTAGCGCTTGGTAAAGTCACCTTTAGCAAATTCTTTATCTGGATCGTGGGGACGACGTTCGCGGCTACCTTTGGCGTTGGGATATTCTAGCTCGAAGACAAAGCGACAAGCGACATTATCGAGCTTGGTAGTATGGTCATAGCTCCAACCTTCTAGACAAACGCCTGTCATTTGTGCGCCAGTGAAGTCTGTGCCGATAGCTTGGGTTTCGGTGAGGTTTACCCATTGGAGATCTGCGTTACGGAAACTTGCTTCGCTGAGGATGGCGCGTTTGAAGTTGACATTTTCTAAATAAACGCCGTCAAGGTTTGCACCACGCAGGTTTAAGCCTTCGTAGGATTTGCTTTGGTTGGGTTTGCCAGTGACTAATAGTTCGCGTACTTCGGGATTGGATAAGATTGATGTTCCTAAACGCGATCGGTCTAGTTTTTGGGATTGTTTCCAAAGAGTGCGAGTTAGATTTGTAATTTTCTTGCGGGAATTGTGGAAGTCACTGCTTTTTAGTGTTGCTTCCGTAAAATCAGCTTGAATTAAATCCGCACCCCGAAAACTTGTACCACCAATGATAGTAAATGCTATACCAAATTTCAGTAATAGGTCAAATTTTGGATCGCCTTTTAAAGTACTCCACGCGACATAAATGCTTAGTAGTGCTGTAGCCAAAGATACAGCCACAGATACAGTCACAGTCACAGCCCTAGACACAGTTATAGTCATAGCACCAGTCACAGCCACAGTCCCATATAAAGCGCCACCCACAACAAAAGTAAAAGCAAAAGCCACAATCATAGTCCCAGCTACAGCTCCAGTCCCAGCCACAGCCACAACCCCAGTCCCAGCCACAACAAAAGCAAAAGCCACAGCCACAGCCAGAGTCATAGCTCCAGCTATAGCCAAATTCACACCCAAAGTAAAAGCCACACCCGCAGCAAAAGCCACACCCACAGCAAAAGCTACACCCACACCCACAGTTACAAAAGCTACTGCGGTAAAGCCCTGACGAGCAATTGTGATGATCGTTGCTATCAAAACAATTAGGACTAATAAACCAGGAGCAATTGAATAATTTTTTATATACTCAGGCGAGAAGAAATAAGATATATAAAAACTGAACCAGCTGTTAATAAATCCTGAAAGGGTAGCAATTATAAATAATAAGATTAGTTGGAAGCCAAGCCATCGTTTTTGCACCCCTGCCTTGACCTTCGAGAAATTCACCCCTCTCAAAATAGCATCCGTAAAATTTGTACCCCTCAGATCCGAGCCGCTAAAGTCCGCTCCTGAGAGGTCTTGCCCCTTAAAGGATCGCCCCCGCAAATTTTGTCCAGCAAAGTTTTTCGCCGTAGAGGTCATAGCCTTAAAACTTCCAGAAATTTGGATTAATTTTATGATGATTCTCCTTAGGGGCATAGCATTCCCAACCTATGGGAATGCTATGCCCTAAATCTCACAACGAAGGGATAATTCATCGTTGTAAGCGAAGAGGGTTTAGCATTTGCGGATCGAGATTTTCGTGGTGAGCTTGAAAATCTCGATCCGCAAATGCTAAACCCCTACAGATGATATATGGTGACGAAATCATTTATGGTTCAATGCCCAATGCAACTAAGCGATCGCGCAATTTTTGAGCCTCTAGTTCAGCAAGTCTTGCTCGTTCTTCCGCAGACTCTGCTCGTTGCTGGGCATCAACGGCACGTTGAGTTTGTGTTTGCAAAGCTGCAAATAGCTCACTGGGGATTAAGAGCTTTTCACCATTATCTTGGCGATAGAAATTAATCAGAGAGCCTTCGACTTCAAGGCGCAAACCTAAAACTTGACTTAAACCATCAGCGATCGCCTCATAAACCAACGCATCTTCTTCCTTGTCTGGCAGATTAGCTTGACGACGATAGCCGCGTAATTTTTCAGGAATCCATTCACCTTTAGGATCGAAAAGCCAATATTCTAAAACCCCAATACTTTCATAAAGCTCCCGCTTTTTCAATTGGTCGTGAGCTTGGGTGCTTTCTGAAGTCATCTCAAAAATTATGCTGGGTATTTTGCCTGTTTCCCAAATTTTGTAGTTGTCATAGGGCTGTTGCGGAATATCAAAAATCACCATCACATCAGGCGCAACGCGCAATCTGGAAAAACCCTGCGCGTAGTATAAAAATTGATCGGCAAGGACAACAGGCGATCGCTCAGAAAAATTTTCTGCTAAATAATTACGTAAAACGGCAACGGTCGCAATGATTGCATCAGCATGAACAGAAGTCTCTGCCAAGGGTTCACCATCCTCAGACGGATAAAATATTTCTTTCTGGATTTTTTGAGTTTCTTGAACTTGTTGAATAGACTCAAGATCGGGAGCAATAATTGGTGTCATAGCTCAAACAATGCGATCGCACTGATAGCAAGGGACTTTTAAAGATATTTTTTAATTATAGCGATCGCCGCAAATATAGCTAGGATGCGGAGCTCCGCGCCACCTCCTAACTTGTTGGTTTTTAATTATCGCGATCGCGATCAACGCCGCAAATATACTTAGTCACGAAGCGATCGCTGAAAATGCTAACGTATTAATATAAATTTACAATTCTTCAAGCCTTGTCTTTAGTGGCTTATTCCTGATGGCTAAATGTGTAATTAATCGCCGAGCCGAATTTTCTGCTAGTCATCGTTACTGGCTACCCGAAATTCCAGACGAGGAAAATCAAGCCAAATTTGGCTTATGTACAAACTTTCCACCCCACGGTCATAACTACGTTTTGTATGTTGGGATGCAAGGCGAAATTGACAACACTGGCATGGTACTTAACCTCTCAGATGTCAAACACACGATCGCCCGTGAAGTTACGACTCAATTAAATTTTTCCTATCTCAACCAAGCATGGGAAGAGTTTCAGCAGACTCTCCCTACCACTGAAAATATTGCCCGTGTGATCTGGCAGCATTTAGCGCCGCACCTACCACTGGTAAATATCCGCTTATACGAACATCCTGAACTCTGGGCTGATTATCAAGGTAATGACATGCAAGCAAATTTAACGATTAGCACTCACTTTTCTGCGGCTCATCGCCTCGCTTTAGATACCCTCTCTCTCGAAGAAAACACAGAAATTTATGGTAAATGCGCTCGTGTACATGGTCATGGGCATAATTACCATTTAGATGTCTCTATTTCTGGCGAAATCGATCCGCGCACTGGCATGATTGCCGATCTAAGTGATTTTCAAAAAGCTTTAGATCAGTATGTACTTGATCCAATGGATCACACCTTCCTAAACAAAGACATTCCTTACTTTGCGGAAGTTGTACCAACTGCTGAAAATATTGCAGTCTATATTCAAAAAGTACTAACGCAACCAATTCGTGAAATCGGCGCAAAATTGCACAGTATTAAGTTGATTGAAAGCCCGAATAACTCCTGTGAAGTATACGGAGAATATCAACTTTCTGAGATTGAACATTCTTTAGAAGAAGCCTTAGCAAAGTCAGCCTAGTCACCAGATGAGCGATGCTTGGCATCGCTCATCCCCAAATAACCAGTTAGAAAATATTCGATCATGTCTGACGTAGATATTTCGGCAATAGAAAGCGAGCCTGAAGAAGAAATCATTATCGATCGCCTTGAGCTAGATAAGGTGATCACAAGGCTAACTAATACCCTCGAAGA
Source organism: Pseudanabaena minima str. Chao 2107 (assembly GCF_051131155.1). Classification (NCBI taxonomy): domain Bacteria; kingdom Bacillati; phylum Cyanobacteriota; class Cyanophyceae; order Pseudanabaenales; family Pseudanabaenaceae; genus Pseudanabaena; species Pseudanabaena minima. Next base: position 4,549,761 of record NZ_CP159508.1, on the reverse strand, counting down.
TGGTATCAAAAATGGAATTAAGCGCGGATTATTGCATTTGCCAGCTAGCGATCGCCATTTGTTACTCGTCGCATCTGACATGGTGCAGAAATCAAAAAAATTTCCTAATTACAAATTGACCTTTTATCACAAAGGTATGGGCGAAGGCACAAACACCTGTGCTGTCACCTTTACAGAATTATAGGACAGAATTATAAGTAAGCACCCAGTAAGGGAATGATTACGAAGCTGAAGCCAACCGCACAGGATGCCGTTCTCGGCGGTCAAGTACCACCGCCGCTCGGTGCTGTAGTATTGGGTGGCTTAGAAGGGGTAAAACGCAGATTAAGCAGTCCCGTGATCGCACCGAGAATGGCTGCCCTGAGAGAAGCCCTCAACTATGGCGCAACGGGTTTGGACTTAGTTGTACAGGGTCTAGAAGATGAATCGCTCAAAGTACAGCGCACGGCTCTGTTATTGCTGTGGCGCAGACCTGAATCCCATATCCGACAGGCTTTAGCTAACTATAGTCAATATCATCTATTCGATATTGTTGATACTTTGCAAGGTCATGCCGAGGCGATCGCTACACTTGCTTTGTCAGCTAATGGCAGGATTTTATATAGTGCTGGTGCAGACTTCACGATCAAGGTTTGGGACTTAGGAAAAGATCGAACTCAACATCGACAGATTGGCACAATTCGCGGACACAATCATATTGTTACGTCCATTGCCCTCAGTGCGAATGGGCGCATACTAGCTAGTGGTAGTCGTGATAAAACGATCAAACTCTGGGATGCGCGATCAGGAAAGGAACTACTGACATTGACAGGACATATCGGCTATGTCAATTCAGTAGCCATTACGCCCGATGGCAAGACGTTAGTTACAGGCAGTCAAGACACTACGATCAAACTTTGGGATATCAGAACAGGGACAGAAATTCGTACCCTAAGAGGTCACACTAGTCTTGTAGATTCCGTTGCCCTTAGTCCCGACGGCAAAGCGATCGCCAGTTGCAGTTGGGATACCACTATTCGGGTATGGGATTTAATTTCGGGCAAACAACGCTGGGAATTTATCGGACATTCAGCGCGAGTTCTCTCCTTTGCCATCAGTCCCGATGGGCGCACCCTTGTCAGTGGCAGTCTCGACACTCGCATCAAAGTCTGGGATTTGCAAACAGGTAAAGCGATTCGCACCCTAGAAGGGCATTGGGGCTGGGTGAAGTCGCTGGTTATTAGTCGTGATGGTAAAACTTTAATCAGTGCCAGTTATAAAGAAATCCGCGTGTGGAATTTAGAAACAGGTGAACAAATTCAAGTCCTTAATGGACATATCAATCTGATTAATGCGATCGCCCTCAGTCAAGATGAACAGACTCTAATCAGTGGTGGTGAAGATTGCAATATTCACGTATGGAGCATTCCCTAACAAAAAAGGTCGGGCTTCGCCCGACCTTTTTTGTTGATTCTTAGCTACTGCGTAATCTCTGAATCTGGCGATCGCTTTGTTGCGCCCATGTAATGTTTTTTTGCTGATTAAAAAATGCTTGCGCCTGAATAAAAGATTGAATTGCCTCTTGCTTCTGTCCAGCCCTTACCTGTGCCACCCCAAGCGTATAAAAAGCCTCCGCATAGTCTTTACGGAATTGCAAAGCATTACGCAATTGCCCGATCGCCTTTTCGGTCTGACCTTGAATTAATAAAGCTGCGCCCAAATTGTAATAAGCCTCTGCATATTCAGGATTCAGTTGCACAGCCTTAGCATAGTGTGCGATCGCCTTTTGGAGATCACCCTGAGCTTGAATTAATAACCCTAAGTTATAGATCGTTTCAGGTGCTTGAGGGTTGAGCTTGAGAGCTTGATTGAGATTGGCGATCGCCTTATTAATGTCCTTTTTTTCTTTAAAGGCTAGACCAAGGTTGTAATAGGCTACAGAGAGCTTTGGATCAAGACGGACGGCTTTTTGTAAGTTGGAAATAGCTTGAGTAGGATCGCCCGACTGCAATTGAGCCGCACCTAAATTACTAAAAGCCATCGCAAACTTAGGGTCGAGTCTCGTGGCGCGTTGAAAAGAATGAATTGCTTCCTTGAGCTTACCCACCTGTGCATAAGCTAGCCCCAGATTGTAATGTGCAGCAGTAAGTTCAGGATTTTTCTTGATTGCCGCCCGAAAAATTACCACAGCCCCTTCTAAATTACCCAAACGCACATAGGCATTACCACGTTCCAAAAGCTGATCGGCGGTTTCGTTGGGTGGGACATCAACCTGTTGCTGGAACTGCACTTTTTGAGGTGGCTTTTCACGCAGTTGGGCGATCGCCACATCTGCACACACCCCAACGACTAAGACCGACGCGACAACTCCCAAAACTGGTTTCATAATCTTTTCTGGTCTGAATTCTTGATAAAGAATGTTAAATTGAGAAAGCTAAATTTGAGTAATAAATTAGCGATCGCTATTAAGCCCTAAGCTTATTTACAGCAATTACTCATCAATCGCAAACCAAGAAATTTTTTGAAAGGGTTGCAAAGCAACCCTTTCAAAAAATTTCTTGAGGTTTGTTTAATCGGTAATTGCTGTAAATAAGCTTCACAAATACAAGTCCTGTAAACATGATTCTCGTTATCGACAATTACGACAGCTTTACCTATAACCTTGTACAGTACCTTGGGGAATTATTACCTGAATTCCCCACTTTAGGCGAAATTATAGTTAAGCGAAATGACGAAATAAGCATCGAAGAAGTTAAGCAGCTTCACCCCGCAGGAGTCGTAATTTCCCCAGGTCCTGGTCGTCCCGAAGAAGCAGGTGTATCCCTAGACATTATTCGGGAAATGGACGCAAATACTCCGATATTGGGTGTATGTCTCGGACATCAGAGCATGGGATTAATGTACGGGGGTAAAGTTGTTTCTGCACCTTACTTAATGCATGGCAAGACCTCACAAATTTATCATACGGGAGTCGGTATTTTGGCAGGGTTAGCTAATCCATTTACAGCAACTCGCTATCATAGTCTGGTGATTGACCGCCACAACTGCCCTGATGTACTTGAAGTTACAGCATGGACTGAAGATGACATAATCATGGGAGTCCGACACAAGCAATATCCTCATGTTCAAGGTGTACAATTCCATCCCGAAAGTATCTTGACCGAGGCAGGCAAAGACTTGCTGAGAAACTTCCTAAAAGGATTAAGCGTCACAGTCTAATACTTAAAGTATCGTTGTACAACATTCCCCTCATAACCCAAAATACTCAATTAACTAAACAACATGCGCCGCAGACAAATTCTTCGACTCGCCCAAGGTGGACTAATATCAGCATTTACCGCAGGAATCATTGCTGACGCAGCTAATTCACAGACTAATTCGACTCTAAGGCTTCAATGGTTGGGACATTTGTCATTTCTAATCTCAGGGGATAATGTCAGCTTTTTAACACATCCTTTCCGTCCTGCTGGTTGTACTGCCAAATTAACTTCGCCTACGGCAAAATCTGACTATATTTTGATTAGCTCACGATTATTAGATGAAGGATATTTAGAAAATCTCCCCAAAGATACGCGGGTTTTGTCTGAACCAGGTTCTTATAATCTCAAGGGGATTAATCTTCAAGGCATCACCATGGATCACGATCGCATTGGGGGTCGCCGATTTGGACGCAATGTGGCATGGCGCTGGAAACAATCAGGTATTTTTATATTGCATTTAGGTGGGGCAGCCGCACCCATTAATGCTTCTCAAAGAATTTTGATGGGTCGTCCCGATGTTTTGATTTTGCCCATTGGTGGTAATCCTCAAGGTACCGATCCGATGCAACTAAAAGCCTATTCTCCAGCAGAAGCAAGGGCAATCGTCCAAGAACTTAACCCACGCATTGTCATCCCTACTTATTACCGTACTGACAAATCCAGTAATTCTTGCCAACTAGCCTCCGTAGATGAGTTCCTCGCACTTATGCCCCCCGATACGGTGCGTAAACTCGAAGGCTCAACTCTAGAGCTTAATGCTAGTAGTCTCCCGCAAACTACGGTAGTGCGCGTTCTCAAATCATAAACAGCTAACTCAGCCAGATAAATGAACTCACCGCGCAGCGGTGAGTTCATTTATCTGGCTTTTATGGTGATACTCTCACAATAGTTCCTACGGTTACTTGGCTAAATAACTCGCGGACATCTTCGTTATACATACGAATACAGCCATGAGAAGCCGCTTGCCCAACTGAGGCTCGGTTAGGAGTGCCATGAAACCCAGACCAATCCTTGCCATTTGTCCAAAAGCCAATCCAGCGATCGCCTAGAGGATTTTCAGGATCTTTACTAGGAATTACAGCACCTGTAAAAGGATTTTGCCAAGCAGGATATTCAATCGTTTGTAAAACCCGATGATTGCCGATTGGGGTACTCCAGCCTTCTTTGCCCACCGCTACAGGATATGTTTTTAAAGGTATCTCACCATGAAAGGCGGTAACTTTGCGCTTGCTGATGCTAACTTCGAGGCGAGTCACTTGCATCAGTTCACGATCCCAAAGCTGCCGATTAGGATTAATCGTATAGAGCGAGCCTAGTGCTGGTAATTTCTTTTGATAAGCTAGAGCTTGATAAAGCAAGACGGCTAGTTCACTTTTTGTAATCGCATTAGTCGGCGCAAGAATACGTGGGTCGGGATAGTTGGTAACTAAACCTTGCTGAGTAAGTGTGGCGATCGCAGGGATAGCATAGTCAGGGACTTTCAAAGCATCACGATACATTGATAGCAAATATGTTTGTGGTGTTGTGTGAGCTTTGCTATTGAGGTTGAGTTCACGGGCGATCGCTACTAGGGCTTCGGCTTTGGTGGCAGGCTCATTTAAGCGCGTCGTAATCTTGGGAACATTGCGATTAGCAAAGGCAATCTCTAATAAGTTGGCAAGTTCAGCACGGGTAATGGGGCGATCGGGCTGAAATTGACTAATCGTATCAGAATTCACTAAAGCCTCTTTCAAAGCTGTCTGTGACAATAACCCTTCAACAAACAATCGCGACCAATGGTTTTGTAAATCTATGAATAAAAAGCGCTTGGGATTCGATGAATTACTTTTAGTATCTAGATTTTTTGCCCAAGTAATATCATTTTGAGGATTCCCACTGATTGAAATAAAAGCAAATATATTGGCAGCGATAACAACGCGCACAAAAGAAGATAAAAGATTTTGCGATCGCCTTCTCATAATTTTCGATTGCTATTGCGCTTAGGGTTGTCTTAATGATCCAAAGTAGCTATGCAGTCTAACATATTGCCTCCCAAAGCTTCTATAGCTATAAGACACACGTACATCTTTGGCAGGGGCAACCGATCACAATTTGGCTGATTACCGTCCTTACGATAGTTTGTCCGTAATGTAAGTTTTGCAAACCAAAAAGATGAGTGGCGGCGCGAAGCACCGCCACTCATCTTTTTGGTTTGCGTTGCAGGTACAAGCAAATACGCAGAATATGCTAATATTTGCTAAAAATTTGCATAAATTTAACATGACTGTCACCATTCACCATATTCTTGAGCAGTTTCGTCAAGAGGCAACCTCAACTCGTGATCTAGGTGATAAGTTTGAACATCTGATACTGGCGTATTTGCGAACCGATCCACGATATGCGGAACTGTTTAAACGAGTATATTTGTGGATGGATTTCCCTTTACGCAATGGTAAGGGCGATTTGGGGATTGATTTGGTAGCAGAAGAGAGGGCTACTGGAGATTACTGGGCAATTCAGTGCAAGTGCTATCAGCCCGATCATGTGTTGGATAAAAAGGATATTGATTCGTTTTTTACAGCTTCGGGGAAAGCACCGTTTAAGCATCGCTTAATTGTGACCACTTGCGGTTGGGGCAAGAATGCAGAAGATGCGCTAAAAAATCAGCACATTCCTGTCGATCGCCTGACCCTATACGATCTCGATCAAAGCCCTGTGGATTGGAGTCAGGTAAGTTCCCAAAATTTGCGCTATGCCGTACAGAGTGTTTCTACAAGTATTGATGCTGATGATTTAGAGACACGCCCCGCGCCAGTTTTGCCGTTAAAGCCGAAAAAGTCGATTAGACCGCATCAGAGTATGGCTCTGGACAGGGTGATGGCGGGGTTTGCGACAGGCGATCGCGGTAAGTTGATCATGGCTTGCGGTACAGGTAAGACCTATACGGCTTTGCAGATTGCCGAGAGGTTTGCCATTGAGAAGGGTAGCGCCACGGTTTTGTTTTTAGTGCCTTCGATTTCGCTACTGTCGCAGACTTTGCGGGAATGGTCGGCGGAGGCAACGGTGAAGTTACAGAGTATTGCAGTTTGTTCCGATGCGAAGGTGTCGAAAAAGTCGGATACGGAGGACATGAGCGCCCGTGATTTGGCTTTTCCTGCGACTACGGATGTCGATGCGATCGTGGGGCGGTATCAGGCGCTTAATCTTCAAGTCCCCCTTTACAAGGGGGATTTAGCGATTGTCTTAAATGTCAAGGCATAAGTTTAATTCATTCAGGAAAAAATGAATCCAAAATTACTCACGTTAAAGCAAGACCATAGACAGGTCTAAAAAACAGTTTAAATCTATCCTCTATCTAGGTAGTCACAACAACAGTCTCACGCCACGCAGTTTTTTGTTTGAGCATGGCATTGAGAATAATCAATAGCTTGTGCATACATGCAGTCAGAGCAACTTTTTTAAGCTTGCCCCTTGCAATCAGGCGATCGTAAAACGCACGAATCACAGGATTATACCGAACCGCAACCAGAGCCGCCATATATAGAACTGCTCGAACTGAGGCACGACCACCAGTAATTCTCCGCTTACCACGCATTTGTCCGCTATCACAATTCATCGGAGCCAGTCCAACCAAACTAGAAATTTGTTTGGGGGTAAGGGTTCCTAGCTCAGGCAAAGAAGATAACAGTGTGCTTGCCACGACGAGTCCAACCCCAGGTACACTGGTCAAAATTGCCTGTTGTTCAGTCCAAAGAGTAGATTCTTTTATCTGCTGGGCAATTTGTTCGTCAATTCCTTTGAGGCGTTGATTCAACCACTCAATATTCGCTTCGATATCTTCACGAGCTTTCCCGCGAATAGATGCTAAACGGTTGCGCTCGGCTGTCAGCATCTCCACAATTTGGCGGCGACGAGTAACTAGATCGTTTAACTGACGAGTCTCTCTGCTGCCATTGTCCTTACTTCAGGGCGTAAGGCTTCGCCGAAAAAGGCAAGAATCTTGGCATCCACTTTGTCTGTTTTTGCTAGTTGATTCGTTGCTTTGGCAAAGTTGCGCGATTGCCTCGGATTGATTACAACTACAGGAAATCCTGCTTGATGTAATGTCAATGCCGATGTCAATTCCATCCCTCCTGTTGCTTCAAGAATGACTCGTCCGACCTCTGTGGGGGCAGGTAGTTGGCTGATTAACTCTTTTGCTCCTGCCTCGGTATTCGGCAATCGATATATCCTTTGTTCGGGACGAATATGCACGTCTAACCATGCTTTACAAACATCTATACCTACCCATATTTGACTCATGTTTTTTCTCCACCTTTTTTGCGTATGATAGAAAAATCTCTTCCTTGCCTGATGCGAGATTTAATTCCCTGGCGATTGTTCGAGTTATATTCCATCATTGTTTTTGTGTGGTGACCCTTGCTAAATCTCGATCTTTTTGACCTTAGGGGGATCGGTCTACCACTTCTCTAAGATACAAGGGGGATCTTCTACTGTTGATGATGGTAATGATCCCCCCCAGCCCCCCTTAATAAGGGGGGAGAAGAGTCGGAGTCTTCAAGTCCCCCTTTACAAGGGGGATTTAGGGGGATCTCCTGTTCTTACCGTCATTTTCTCTACTTATCAATCGATTCAGGCGATCGCAGATGCACAGAAGAAAGGCTTACCAGAGTTTGATTTGATTACTTGCGATGAGGCGCATCGGACTACGGGCGTGACTTTGGCGGGGGATGATGATTCGCATTTTGTGAAGGTGCATGATCAGGACTTTATTAAGGCGAAAAAGCGGCTGTATATGACGGCTACGCCTAGACTCTATGGGGATGCGGCTAAAAGTAAAGCTAAGGAAAATGAGGCGATCGTCTGCTCGATGGATGATGAGAAAATCTATGGTCAAGAGTTCCATCGTTTAGGATTTGCGGAGGCGGTGGCGACGGGGCTGTTGACGGATTATAAGGTGATGGTGTTGGCTGTGGATGAGAAGTATGTCAGTGCTACTTTTCAGCGTCAGTTAGCCGATGACAATAACGAACTCAGGTTAGAGGACGCAGTGAAGATCACGGGTTGTTGGAATGGATTGTCGAAACGATTTGCGGCGGAAAGCGATCGCGAAGATGTGCAGGGAGATATTGCGCCGATGCGCCGTGCTGTCGCTTTTGCGGGGACGATCGCTGCTTCAGAAAAAAGATTTACGGAGATGTTTTCGCAAATCATTGAGGAATATCAAAAGACCCATCCCGATGAGGAGATTCTGCCCTGCGAGGTGCAGCACGTTGATGGTAAGCAGAATGTGATGGTTCGCAATCAGAAGCTAGATTGGCTGAAGGCGGATACGAGCAGTCAAGGTAATCTTTGTCGGATTCTCTCCAATGCGCGATGCCTATCGGAAGGGGTGGATGTACCAGCCTTGGATGCAGTGATTTTCCTGTCGCCGCGTAACTCGGTGGTGGATGTGGTGCAGTCGGTGGGGCGGGTGATGCGAAAGGCTGAGGGCAAAAAGTACGGTTATATTATTTTGCCGATTGGGATTCCTGCGGATATGACTCCAGAGGAGGCACTGAAGGATCATGAGAAGTACAAGGTGGTCTGGCAGGTGCTGCAAGCCTTACGCGCCCATGACGATCGCTTTAATGCGATTATCAACAAAATTGAGTTGAATGAAACTAGACCGCCGCAAGTGGATGTGATCGGTGTCGGTGGTGGTGCGTCCGATGATGTGGAGAAAGTCGGTAATGGTCAGCCGAAGGCGCGACAAATGACGCTGAATTTTCCGCAATTGGAAGAGTGGCGCGATGCGATCTATGCCAAGATTGTCGTTAAATGTGGCGATCGCCGTTATTGGGAAGATTGGGCGAAGGATGTGGCGCAAATTGCCGATCGCCATACGTCACGGATTAAGGCTTTATTGTCTAGTTCGGAAGCTACGCACCGTCAAGCTTTTGATGATTTTTTGGAAGGTTTGCGCTGTAATCTCAATCCGAGTATTAGTGAATCCGATGCGATCGAGATGTTGTCACAGCATTTGATCACGAAGCCTGTGTTTGATGCGTTGTTTGAGGATTATCAATTTACGCAATTAAATCCTGTATCGATCGCGATGCAAAAGATGCTCGATGCTCTTGAGGGGCAATCTTTAGGTAAAGAAATTGCGAGTTTAGATAAGTTTTATGCGAGTGTGAAGACGCGAGCGAGTGGGATTGATAATGCTCTGGGCAAGCAGAAGATTATTATTGAGCTTTACGATAAGTTTTTTAAGAATGCTTTTCCACGCATGGCGGAACGGTTGGGTATTGTGTATACGCCTGTGGAGGTGGTCGATTTTATTGTGCGAAGTGCAGATGATGCGCTGCGTCTGGAGTTTGGGGTGGGTTTGACGGATGAAAATGTGCATATTCTCGATCCGTTTACGGGGACGGGGACTTTTATGGTGCGGTTGTTGCAGAATGGTTTGATTGCGCCGCAGGATTTGGAGCGGAAGTATCATCAGGAGCTTCACGCGAATGAGATTGTGTTGCTTGCGTATTACATCGCGGCGATTAATATTGAGGCGGCGTTTCATGATTTGTGTCGTTCCCTTCGACTCCGCTCAGGGAACGACACAGGGAACGAAGCAACCCGCGCCCTGAGCGAAGCCGAAGGGCAACTTCAAACAGGACAACAGGCAACCCGCGCCCTGAGCGAAGTCGAAGGGCAACCTCAAGCAGAAATCCGTTCCCTTCGACTCCGCTCAGGGAACGACTCAGGGAACGAGGCAACCCGCGCCCTGAGCGAAGTCGAAGGGCAACTTCAAGCAGGACAACAGGCAACCCGAGCCCTGAGCGAAGCCGAAGGGCAACTTCACACAGAAATCCGTTCCCTTCGGCTCCGCTCAGGGAACGACACAGGGAACGAGGCAACCCGCGCCCTGAGCGAAGTCGAAGGGCAACCTCAAGCAGAAATCCGTTCCCTTCGGCTCCGCTCAGGGAACGACACAGGGAACGAGGCAACCCGCGCCCTGAGCGAAGTCGAAGGGCAATCTCAAGCAGAAATCCGTTCCCTTCGGCTCCGCTCAGGGAACGACTCAGGGAACGAGGCAACCCGCGCCCTGAGCGAAGTCGAAGGGCAATCTCAAGCAGAAATCCGTTCCCTTCGACTCCGCTCAGGGAACGACACAGGGAACGAGGCAACCCGCGCCCTGAGCGAAGCCGAAGGGCATTACCAACCCTTTAACGGCATTGTCCTTACTGACACATTTCAGATGTTTGAGAGTCAGGGGACTTTGAATGAGGTGATGTTTCCTGAAAATAATCAGCGTGTGGTGAGGCAGCGAAATAATGATATTCGGGTCATTATTGGCAATCCGCCTTATTCAGGTGTTCAAGAAACCGAAAATGAAAGTAATAAAAATCTCAAGTATCCTTCTTTAGATGACAACATTCGAGATACCTATGCAAAATATTCCAGTGCAACATTAAAGAACAGTCTTTATGCTTCTGAAATTAGGGCTATACGCTGGGCAAGCAATAGAATTAAGGATAGGGGAATAGTTTGTTATGTAATTAATGGTGCGTTTATTGACAGTAACTCTGCTGATGGGTTACGAAAGTGTTTGATTGATGAATTTACGAGCGTTTATTGTTTCAATTTACGAGGAAATCAACGTACATCGGGTGAAAATTCACGACAGGAAGGCGGTAAAATTTTTGGTTCTGGAAGTCGTGCTACAATTACCATTATTTTATTAATCAAAAATCCTGAAAAATCAGGACAGCATAAACTTTTTTATCACGATATTGGCGATTATTTGAGCCGTGAAGAAAAGCTAGACAAGATTAAGGATTTTGGCAGTTTCAGAAGCATTGATTGGGATTCGATAACCCCTAACGAAAGCCAAGACTGGATAAATCAACGAGATCCAGCATTTGACAAATTTATTTCAATTGGCGATAAAACCGATAAATCTAGCAATGCTATTTTTGATTTATATTCAAAAGGTGTAATGACTGGTAGAGATGCTTGGGTATATAACTTTTCCTATGCAAATCTAATTAGTAACATGACTAATATGATTGATTTTTATAATTCTCAAGTTGAAATCCTAATATCACAGGAAAAGAATGATCTAGATAAGTTTATTGATATAGATCCTACTAAAATTAGCTGGACAGTGAATCTAAAAGACGATCTCAAAAAGAGAAAAGAACATACATTTAATCAATCTTTGATTCGCGTAGGAATATATCGTCCCTATTGTAAACAACATCTATATCTGAATGTTAGCTTTGTAGAAAGACTTGGTCAGAATCTTAGGTTTTCCCCAAATCAAAGTACGAAAAACTTAGTGATTTGTATAACAGGAATAGCTGCACAGAAAGATTTTTCTTCATTGATTGTAGATGTTATTCCAAATGTTCATTTACAACATACTGGTCAATGCTTCCCACTTTACACCTATGAAAAACCCGAACCAACCGACCAAACCTCACTCTTCCTAACCGAAACAGGCTACACCAAAAAAGAAAACATCCCCGACACCATCCTCAGCGACTTCCAAACCACCTATCAAGACCAAACCATCACAAAAGAAGACATCTTCTATTATGTCTATGGCATCCTCCATAGCCCCGAATACAAACAACGCTTCGCCGCCGACCTCAAAAAAATGTTGCCCCGCATCCCCTACGCCGCCGACTTCCACAGCTTCAACACCGCAGGACGCAACCTCGCCCAATGGCATCTCAACTATGAAAATATCGAACCCTATCCATTAGAAGAATTCAAAAGCGAACTCTATCTCGAAGACAAAGACTATCGTGTATCCAAAATGAAATTTGGAGTCAAAAACAAAGCGATAGATAAAACCACCATCATCTACAACAGCAAAATCACCCTCTCAGGCATTCCATTACAAGCCTACGAATACATCGTCAACGGCAAACCCGCCCTAGAATGGATCATGGAACGCTATCAAATCACCGTCGATAAAGATAGCCAAATTCGCAACGATCCTAACCACTGGTCAGACGACCCGCGCTACATCATCGACCTCGTTAAGCGCATCGTCCGTGTAAGCATTGAGTCCGTTAAAATTGTGAACAGCTTGCCACCATTGAATGAGCGCACCATATAATCGCCATGATTTATAGTTACGCTATACTAGCTAATGATTCCAACTTTCGCAGGATTAGGAAAATGAACATTGCTTTAAAGCCAGAACAGGAAAACTTTATTCGTGCCAAACTTCAAGATGGGAAGTATCAAAGTGTTGACTCTCTCCTAGCTTTTGCATTTCAACTCCTAGAAGAATATGAAACTAAACAACAAAAGTTGAGTGAACTAAGGAAAAAAATTGCTGAAGGAACAGAACAAATTAAACAAGGCGATGTCGTTGATGGTGAATTAGTATTCCAACAATTACAGGTCAAACTAGAGCAGATGAGTCAAAGATAAAAAAGATTCATTATGTCTAGCTACTCCTTCTCAAATATAGCCATCCAAGATCTAGATGATATCTGCACATTTATCGGACAGATTAATCCCAAAGCAGCCAGTAATCTATTTGATGCTATCCGCCAAAAATGTAAGCTCGTTGCTAATTTCCCCAACATGGGCAAAAGCTACACTGGGATTGCCGTTAATTTGCGGGGTTTCACAATAGATGATTACATTGTCTTTTATTATCCACGTACCGATGGCATTGATATCATTCGAGTGATATCTGGAAAACGTGATATTGAATCCATATTTGAAGAATTTACTGATGAAAATGGGAGCTAAATTATGCCTGAAACAGTCCAGTACATAATCAACGAACAAGGCGATCGCCTCATACAAAAAAGACCCAAAAACAAAAAAGCAACCCCTAAGGGTTGCTTTTTTGTTTTTGGGTAGAGACTAAACTCGAAGATTAACCATTGATAGAAGGAGCGCTCATAGCAACAGGAGCAACATCAACAGCAGCCAAATCGAGAGGGAAGTTGTGAGCATTGCGCTCGTGCATTACTTCCATACCCAAGTTTGCGCGGTTGATTACGTCTGCCCAAGATGGTACTACACGTCCTTGGCTGTCAGAAATCGATTGGTTGAAGTTGAAACCATTCAAGTTGAATGCCATCGTGCTTACGCCCAATGCGGTGAACCAGATGCCAACTACTGGCCATAGTGCCAAGAAGAAGTGCAAGCTGCGGCTGTTGTTGAAGCTGGCGTATTGGAAAATCAAGCGTCCGAAGTAGCCGTGTGCTGCAACGATGTTGTAGGTTTCTTCTTCTTGTCCGAATTTGTAGCCTGCGTTTTGGCTTTCGTTTTCGGTTGTTTCACGGATCAAGCTGCTGGTTACCAATGAACCGTGCATTGCACTGAACAAGGAACCGCCGAACACGCCTGCTACGCCCAACATGTGGAAGGGGTGCATCAAGATGTTGTGCTCTGCTTGGAATACGATCATGAAGTTGAATGTACCACTGATTCCCAAAGGCATACCGTCAGAGAAGCTTCCTTGTCCGATTGGGTAGATCAAGAATACTGCGGTTGCTGCTGCTACGGGGGCAGAGTATGCTACGGCGATCCATGGACGCATACCGAGGCGGTATGACAATTCCCATTCACGTCCCATGTAGCAGAAAATTCCGAGCAAGAAGTGGAAAATTACCAATTGGTAAGGACCACCGTTGTATAGCCATTCGTCGAGGCTATCTGCTTCCCAAATGGGGTAAAAGTGCAGGCCAATCGCGTTGGAGGATGGTACGACTGCGCCGGAAATCATGTTGTTGCCGAATAGCAAGGAACCTGCTACTGGTTCACGGATACCGTCAATATCGACAGGTGGTGCTGCGATGAAGGCGATTACGAAGCAAATGGTCGCTGCGAGTAAGCAAGGGATCATGATTACGCCGAACCAGCCTACATAGAGGCGGTTGTCGGTGCTGGTGATCCAGTTGCAAAACTGGTCCCAGATAGATGCGCTTTCGCGTCTTTGTACTGCTGTGGTCATTAGTTTATGATTGCGTTGAAATGATGAATTATGTATTTAGCTTTCGCCAATGAATAAACAGTATCTTCTTTATTTAGTTTTGTAAAGTGTTTAGAACCCGAATCAGTCTGTAGAGATATCCAATAGGTTTCAACTACGCTCTAAGAGGGAGATGGACTAACTTAACATCAGTTCGATATAGAGCTATTTGCGGCGTGCTTCGCACGCCGCAAATAGCAAAAAATGGTAAGAATCGCTTAGCGATTCTTACCATTTTTTGCCTTCGTCAAACTTAAGTTAACTTATACCAATTCACGAAAGAGTGGCAACACTTTCGTGAATTAAAAACCAAACCCAGTAAGGGTTTTAAAAACACAAAATGGCTATGCCATTTTGTGTTTTGGTATTAAAGGGCTAGAAGCGCTTCACACTCTCATCTTTACAGCGTTTTGCGATCAAACCCAAACCAAGAAAAAGCCTAAAAGCATTGCTATGCAATGCTTTTAGGCTTTTTCTTATAGTTATTTTGCTCTGTAATTGTTGTAAATTCAAATCCATCCATTAACCATTGCTAGATGTAACGCCTGAAAACGAGTTCGTGCCTTCAGTTTAGACAAAATATTATTGATGTGAAACTTGACTGTACTTTCACTGATGATTAATTGCTGAGCTATGTCCCGATCGCGCAATCCTTGCGTTAATAACTGCATCATCTCCAACTCGCGCTCAGACAAAGGATTGGCTTCTTTGGTAAATGGGATGGTGATCGCAATTTGCAACTCAGTTGCGTGAATATTAATCGAGCCACCCAAGCTAGAAACTATCAAAAACAATTCCCCAAACAGCGATCGCAGCCAAGTTTGAGGATCTGCAATTTTAGTTTTAGTCTTTGCCACAATCGCTTCTAGAGATATCGATAGATCAGAGTAAATTAAGCGACAATAAGCCCCCCCAATTTGATTAAGAATTTCGGCAGCCCGTAAAAACACATAATCAGTAGTTAAACTCAGCATTCGTTCTGTCCCCACCAGAGTTAAACGATTGGAGTTCAAAATGTGGGCTAGGCGATCAGATAACAAAGCTTGCTCCGTGACTGTAGTCTGGCTCAGGCTCATACTTTGCCAAGCTTGCTTTTCCTGTTGATGCTTGAACGCACTATCAATAGCGATCGCCGCGATCGTGCAGAGCATCCTTAAAAACTCTAGAAATTCGGGCGGCATTGCCTGATGACTAAAAGCCGCTAAAACCCCAACCACCCTACCTTTAATTTCCAGTGGATAGCCAGCAAAGCCACGAATATTATTAGTAATTGCCCAGTCGCGATCGCCTACCCAAGGTTCATCTGCTAAATGATTACTTAAAAAAGAAACGCGATTTTGGGCAATTTTCCCCACCTTATACGCCCCCATTGGCACTCTCGCAAATCTGCCATCAATGCGCGTATACATTCCTGAAGAAGCCACCAGCTTCAGATAAGTCCGTTCTGGCTCTAATAGCCATACCCTCGCAAAAGCACAGTCAAACTGTTCAACGATGCCATCAGTTACTCTATGCGCGATCGCCTCTGGTTCTAGACATCCAGAGAAAGTTTCAGCAATTTCTGTTCCTCGATGCAAATCAAATAAAAGCTTGGTCGGATCGAGTACCTCAGTCATCAAACCTAACCCACAAAGATCACAAAAAGCTTCAGCCCGACGGGCTAGAACTATCTATATCAATTGAGACGCAGATCTATGTTTAGCTATGTATATGACGCTACGAAAACCATATAAAAAAAGAGATGTGCTTTGCACATCTCTTTTTTTAATTCGGGCTAGCACTAGGAGTAGGACTTGGTGAACTCTCAGGACTTGATGTAGGCTCAGGACTTGGCGAAGAACTTTCAGGACTTGGCGAACTTGTGGGACTAGCTGAATTCTCAGAAGTTGGCGAACTTGTAGGACTAACTGTTGGCGGAGTTGACACCTTGGGCAATGGTTTAGTTTCCACAGGGACAGTCTGAGCGGGTTTTGGTTGAGGTTTGGGGATAGGGATAAAATACAAAACCGTTGCCGCGATCGCTAAACTGACCACACCAGCGATCGCTGATACAGCTTGACTATTTAACTGAGCCTGCGCTCGATAGTCAGAAATCTGCGTCACAAGCTTCAAGTCTGGCAGAGTAGTCTGATCGCAACATAGGCGATCTAGGCTCTCCATTAGGTCAAAAAGCTGGATTGTGTTTAGTTTGATTTGTAATTGCTTGGGGCTATGAGCATCAGCTTCATTGAGCGATACCGAAAGCACATGGAGGTGTTTTCCTTCTGGTTCGAGACGTACCTGCTTTTCGGGAATTGCTACCAAAGTATTGCTTTTTAGAGCCTGAGCATAGGCTCCTACCACTTTCACTAAAGCATTGAGCAGTTCTAGGCCACCCACAATTGGCTCAGTGTGATGGCTAAAGCGACAACTAAAACTGGTCAAAATTGACATCACATCGCCACCCGTGATGATCCCATCAACCAGCAAGGTACAACTTGGCAAACTATAGCTGCGTTGAATCATTAGGCGATCGCTCCATCAAACAGACTATTCCACAGGCGAAATTCGCCAGCAACACCACTACACAACAATAATCGCGTCAGCAATTGCAACGCCAATTCGCGAATTTCTTCTTTTTTTAATGGCGAAGGCGATCGCATCCGACCAATATATAAAGATGTAAAGCGATCAATGTAACTTTCTAAAAAACCTTGATTTTGCTGTAACCCTAAAGCCTCAATCTTGCCCTCAATCATCTGTTGATGGGTACTCAGCAGTAAGCGCAAACCAGTATCTAACTGCTTAGCGATCGTGCAAACTATCTTAACTAAAGCCTTTAACTCGTCCCAACTCAGACTAGCCCGTTGATAATTGCGACGAAGCGGATTAGTATTACGCAGTCGCCAAAAAGCTACACGACTAGGAATCGTCTTTTGTAAACCTAATTGCTCGATTAAAACTAGCATTACTTCAACTGCCTCTAAATCCAGCGCCTCGATCGCTAGAAGCAGATGATCAATATCCATGCGGACGCTACGGGGACAACCCCTAACAAAGTCCTTAGGAACGTGTAAATCGAGGTTTACAGGAGCAGAAATATTTAACTGCATAATTCGCAGTGAAGTTGAACCTAATAGAGTTTACCCAATTGGCAGTTTACCCAGTTGGAAGGCGTTCAGCTACAAGCAATTTATCTAAAGATCAACAAAGCCCGTAGCTGAGTGCTTCAACCTTAAGCTTGGCGTGAGTAGTACTCAATAACCAGCAGTTCGTTCACTTGCAGTGCTACCCATTCGCGTTCGACAACGCCATTGACCTTACCAGTCATCTTCGCCTTATCAAATTCTAAGTGGCTAGGAATGTTGGAAAGCCCTGGGAATTCGAGGTTACGCTCGACAATTTTACGAGATTTTTCGTTATCTTTAACGCTAATAACTTCGCCTGGGCGCACACCATAACTAGGAATAGTTACGCTCTTACCGTTGATGGTGATATGTCCATGGTTTACCAGTTGACGCGCAGCAGGAATCGTCGGTGCAAATCCCATACGGAAAACTGTATTGTCTAGACGCATTTCTAGCAATTGTAGTAGTACTAAACCTGTAGAACCCTTAACTCGTCTGGCTCGACGCACATAGCGCAGCATTTGAGTCTCGGTTAGACCGTAGTTAAAGCGTAGTTTTTGCTTTTCTTCGAGACGCACGGCATATTCAGAGCGCTTTTTGCGGTCTTGACCATGCATTCCAGGTGGATAAGCGTGCTTAGGTTGTTTGCGACTTAGACCGGGAAGCTCTCCGAGTCTTCTGACGATTCTGAGGCGCGGACCTCTATAACGGGACATAGCTCCTTCCTTATTACTGTTGAAAACTTGACAGCCTATCTAGTATATGGCAATTTTGCCAAAAAAACTGACAAAGTTATAAGGTGTTAAATTAAAATTTTTCCCGTTTTGTGGCTAATGTAGCAATCCTAGAGAGTGCGACCCTGCGGGTCGCACTCTCTAGGATTGCAAATAAAATAGGATTGCTATAGCAGTCCTATTTTATTTGTAGATTTTTGGGGTTTGTGGAAGCGCCCCCCTTCGGGGGGCGCTTCCACAAACCATTTAGGATTGCTATATACTCAGGGCTGCTAGTTTGACTATTAGTTACCCTAACTATTAATTACCCTGAGTATTAAATTTCATAAATTAAAAATGATCGCTCTTCAATCTCTTCAAATAGCGATCGCTTCAACTAAATTCCAACGGCGATCGTATCCATACCCAAACAAGAGCTAATTGCAAACAATAAACTTTTGTAAGCATCAATATTTATCCTTCTCTTAACCAAAATTGTATGATTCTCTTAACCCAAGCTTATAGAGCTTTCCTGTAGGCTAATTAAGGAAAAGATTAGAGTTCAAGAAAATACATATGTTTTAAGTGTCAGTAAATAGTTAAGTTCTAGGTGCTTACAAAATCTTAATTTTATCTCTAGTGAGATACTCCCCATTACCGCTTGATATTGGCATTGGGCAAGTATTTCATTGGCGATCATTAGAACATTTCTATTTCTGGGCTTGATCCTAAAAAAGCCATTAGCTACGAGAATTTAAGCATCTTCTCGGAAGTACTAAAACTAGTTAAAAAGAATTACTTGATAATTGCACCTGCAATTCTAAACGCTGGTGTCAAGTGATTCACATCTTGTCGTGCTTTGCATTTTTCTGTAATGCATTTTCTCTATCTATAAGTATTTGTTTAATCATCATTCCCTCTTATTCCACAAGATCTATCAAGGCAACTAAAAATGGCAGCGATTAGCTTAACAACAGGAACAACTTACACTCAAAACTTTAATACTTTGGCAAGTGCTGGTACGAGTTCTACTTTGCCTGACGGCTGGGTATTTTCTGAAGCTGGAACCAATGCGAATGCAACCTACACAGCTGGAACGGGATCGGGAACGGCAGGAGATACTTACAGCTTTGGTGCTGATAGTGATCGCGCTCTCGGGGCGCAAGCGTCTGGCTCATTAGTATCTACGTTTGGAGCTCAATTTGTAAATAATACTGGTGAAACGATTACCAGATTATCAATTAGCTTCGCGGGTGAGCAATGGCGGAGCAGCACTAGCGCACAAAATGCACTTAACTTTTCTTATCAAATTGGTGCGACTAGCCTAACAACAGGAAATTGGACAGATGTTGATACCCTCGATTATGTAGGTGGTTTACCTGTAGCCACTAACGGTTCCTTGGATGGCAATTCCAATGCAATTGCCATCAATGGGGAGATAAGTGGACTCAATTTACCCCCAGGAGCAGAAATCTGGATTCGTTGGGTAGATTCTAATGACGCAGGTAATGATGCAGGTTTAGCGATTGACAATTTCTCAATCACACCAACTACAGGAGTAATCGTCACACCCGCTGGTGTAACAATTACTCAGTCGGGTGGTAATACTAGCGTAGTGGAAGGTGGAGCTAGTGATAGCTACACGGTTGTTCTCAATACTCAACCAACGGCGGATGTCACGATCGCGATCGGAAATACTGCCCAAACTACAACTAGCCCTACAACAATCACCTTTACGCCTGCTAACTGGAATATTGCTCAAAATGTAACGGTTTCAGCAACTAATGACTTCGTGCAAGAGGGAGCGCATACAGGGAATATTACCCATACAGTTACTAGCAGTGACGCGAACTACAATGGGCTGACGATTAGTGGCATCACCGCAAATATTACTGAACCTAACGCATCAAGCTTTTTAACCAAAATTGGTGGTTATAGCAGTACGAACGGAGCTGAAATTCCTGCCTTCGATCCAGCTAGCGATCGCCTCTTCGTTGTTGCGGGTTCTGTAGTAGAAATCCTCAACTTGGCAAATCCTGCAAGTCCTACCAAAATCGGTGACTTGGCTTTGAATACTAGTGGCGATCCAGATGGCGCTACGGTAGGCGGTTTTGCACTACTTCCTAATAGTGTTGCTGTTGGAAAAGCGGGAACTGTGAGCGCGGGAATTGTCGCTGTAGCGATCGCGATTACCAATGCAACTACTGCAAACGAGAACCTTGGTGAAGTGCAATTTTTTAATGCTGCCGATGGCGCTTATCTAGGAAAGGTAAACGTTGGCTATCTCCCCGATATGCTTACCTTTACCCCTGACGGGACAAAGATTTTGGTTGCCAATGAAGGTCAGCCTAACAATGCTTACACCATCGATCCTGTAGGCTCTGTGAGTATCATCAATCTCGCTAATGGGGTAGCTTCCGCCACTGTACAGGAAGCTTCTTTTGTCCCCTTCAATGACCAAAAGGCTACTTTGCAAGCAGCAGGCGTTCGCATCTTTGGACCAGACCTCAGCACTGCCGATCCGACAGATACAGTGAGTGTGGCTCAGGATTTGGAACCAGAGTATATCGCTTTCTCAGGTGATGGAACCAAGGCTTGGGTGACTTTACAGGAAAATAACGCGATCGCTGTAGTTGACATTGCCACTGCGACGGTGGAATCAATTCGACCATTGGGCGTTAAGGATCACAGTCTTAGCGGCAATGGATTTGATGCTAGCGATCGCGATTTAGGGGCTATCAATATCCAAAACTGGCCAGTGGTAGGACTCTATCAACCTGATGCTATTGCTTCCTATAGCTTTAACGGTCAAACTTACTACGTCACAGCCAACGAAGGTGATTCTCGCGGATATACTGGCTTCTCCGAAGAGGTACGAGTTGGGGCTGCTGGTTATGTTCTTGACCCAACCGTTTTCCCTGATGCTGCCACGCTTAAAAACAATGCAAATCTAGGACGTTTGCAAGTTACTAATGCGACGGGCGATCTAGATGGTGATGGCGATATTGATCAAATCCAAGCTTATGGCGCTCGTTCCTTCTCAATCTGGGATAGCAACGGTAATCGGGTTTATGACAGTGGCGACGATTTAGAACAAATTACGGCTGCTGCCTTCCCAACTAGATTTAATGCCAGCAACGACAACAACAACTTCGACGATCGCAGCGACAATAAAGGGCCAGAACCAGAAGGCGTGACCGTCGGCGTGATCAATGGTCGCACCTATGCCTTTATTAGACCTCTTGCAGAACCAAAAACATGTTAGATTTATAAGCTTTTTATCAGATCTCAAATTAAGCGATGAAATACGAAGCCAGTCAAAATCTATCAGCGACAGAATTTAAACGGTTATTTGGGGTAAGAAGAGAAACATTTGCGCAAATGACGGAGCTAATGCAACAAGCAGCCCAAAGCAAAGGACAAGGTGGTGTAGAACCAAAGCTAAGTCTAGAAGACCAAATATTGGTTACTTTGCAGTATTGGCGTGAATATCGCACCTATTTTCATATTGCTAGCGACTGGGAAGTGTCAGAATCGACGATTTGCCGCATCGTCAAAAAAGTAGAAAATGTCTTAATTAAATCGAAAAAGTTTCGGTTAGCAGGAAAAAAGTCATTGTGGCAGGAGAAGGCTCCAGCCATAATTGCCATTGATGTAACTGAGACAAAGGTTGAGCGCCCTAAATATCACCAGAAACATTTTTATAGCGGTAAGAAAAAGCATCATGCCCTCAAAGCCCAATTGGTGGTCGATCTGACTAATTTCAAGATAGTTTGTACCGCTTACGGTAAGGGCAAGCAGCATGATTTCTCATTATTCAAGGCAAGTGGAGTTCATTTTCACGCACAGACACAAGGTTTGGCAGACAAGGGTTATCAAGGCTTACAAAAGTTGCATCCTAACTCGCAAATTCCTATCAAAAAGCCTCAAAATGGCTCATTATCCAAGGAAGATAAGCGTTGTAATCGCCAACTTGCACGTCAACGTATTGCGATTGAGCATGTTAATCGTCGCTTGAAGATTTTTAAGATTCTCTCTTTACCTTATCGTAATCGTCGTCGTCGTTTTGGTTTGCGTTGTAATTTGATTGCTGCCATTTATAACTTTGAAGTCGCTCTTGTTGCTTCTAAAACTTTCTCTGCTCTGGATTAATTTTCAGTTCTGCAAGAGGTCTATTGGTTTAGAGCGTATTGGCGGAGTCATGGTCTATGAAGTGACCAATCCCAATCAGCCCGCTTTTGTGCAGTATCTCAATACTCGCGACTTCAGTGCAGCAGTAGCTGGTGACTCTGGGCCAGAAGGGCTTACCTTTATCTCTGCAAGCGATAGTCCCAACAATCAACCCCTGCTGGTAGTTGCTAATGAAATCAGCAATACCGTGGCAGTGTATAGCGTTAACGCAGGCACTCGGATTAGTGACATTCAGGGCAGTGGACACAGATCGCCTTTAGTTGGTCAGTCTGTTACGTCTGTACCAGGGATTGTCACCGCGATCGCCTCTAATGGCTTCTACTTGCAAGACCCTAATCCTGATGCCAATGATGCTACTTCTGAAGGCATTTTTGTATTTACATCTTCTGCGCCAACGGTACAAGTGGGAGATTCAATCTTGGTTAACGGGAATGTGAGTGAATTCCGTCCAGGTGGATCGGCTAATAATCTGACCATCACTCAGATTGTTAGTCCCGTAATTACCAAGCTTTCCAGTGGTAATGCTTTACCTGCTGCAACTGTTCTCGGTAATGGTGGACGAGCAATTCCTAACCAGATCATTAGTAATGATGCAGCTAGTGGCAATGTGGAGAATGCTGGTACTGTGTTCGATCCTGCTCAAGATGGCATTGACTTCTACGAAAGCCTAGAAGGAATGCTGGTGCAAGTAAACAATCCTGTAGCAACTTCACCCACCGCCAACTTTGGCACATCAGAAGAAATTTGGGTTTTGGCTGACAATGGCGCTAATGCAACCAGTCGTACTAGCCGAGGCGGTAGCTTGATTACCGCTAATGACTTCAATCCAGAACGGATTCAAATCGACGATCTCAACAATTCCTCGGTATTACTGCCTGATGTAAATGTCGGCGCTCAACTTAGCTCGATTACAGGTGTGGTCAGCTATGACTTCAATAACTACGAAGTATTGGTTTCAAATGCGCCAACGGTAGTGCAGCCTTCCACTTTACAAAAAGAGGTCACCAACCTAACAGGCAGTGCCACACAATTGACGGTAGCTACCTTCAACGTGGAAAACCTTGATCCTAGCGACACGACATTTAATGCGATCGCCAGTGCCATTGTCAGCAACATGAAGTCGCCCGACATCATTAATCTGGAAGAGATTCAGGACAACAATGGCGCGATTAATGATGGGACGGTTGATGCAAATGTAACTTTGCAAACGTTGATTAATGCGATCGCTGCCGCAGGTGGTCCTACTTACGAATATCGCCAAATCAACCCCGTTAACAATCAGGATGGTGGTCAACCTGGTGGCAACATTCGCGTTGCTTTTCTATTTAATCGCGATCGCGTCAGTTTTGTTGAAGGTTCATTACAACGCTTGACCGATAGCAATCTGACTGATGGTGACGCTTTCGCTAGCAGCCGCAAACCACTCGTAGGCAAATTTGTCTTCAATGGACAGGAAGTAACTGTCATTGGTAACCACTTCAACTCCAAGGGTGGCGATCAACCTCTATTTGGACCTAATCAACCACCGACATTAAGCAGCGAAGTACAACGCAACCAGCAAGCCACCATTGTTAAAGACTTCGTACAAGGACTGTTGGCAACCAACCCCAATGCTAATGTCGTAGTAGCAGGTGACTTGAATGATTTCGAGTTCTCTAGTCCCCTCAGCATTTTGGAAAGTGGTGGGTTGAATACTTTAGTCGAAACTCTGCCAGCTAATGAGCGCTATACCTACAACTTCCAAGGCAACGCCCAGACATTAGATCACATTTTAGCTAGCAACAATCTCAGTAGCAAACTAGATGGTTTTGATGTGGTTCACATTAACTCTGAGTTTGCGGATCAGATTAGCGACCACGATCCCATTGTGGCAAGGTTTAATCTCCCCACAATCCCCGATCCCAACGCACCTTTTAGAATGCAAATTCTCCATGCTTCCGATTTTGAAGGTGGAATTCCAGCGATCGATGATGCGGTGAGATTTTCTGCGGTTCTGAATCGGTTAAGAACTGATCCTAATTTGCCAAGTAGTGTCATTCCCAATACCCTGACCTTATCCTCTGGCGACAATTACATCCCTGGTGCTTTTTTCAATGCTTCCAGCGATCTTAGTCTCAACGGCGTAGGAGGATTAGGAACAAGCTCCGCTCCAGTAATTGGTCGCGGCGACATTGGTATTCTCAATGCTTTTGGAATTCAAGCATCTGCCTTGGGTAATCACGAGTTTGATTTGGGAGTAAGGCAAGTTCGCGACGTGATCCGCACGGGCAGCGGTAATCCTGGCACAGCCTTCCCCTATCTCAGCACCAACTTGAACTTCAGTCCCGAAATTACTGCGGGCAACCTAGGATCATCAGACCTAGCTACTAATCAAACCACTGCCGAAGCCAGTACCATCAAGGGTAAATTGGCGAAGAGTACCGTAATTACCTTAGCGGGTAATGATGGAGTTGCAGGAAACGCGGACGATCAAAGGATCGGTATTGTCGGTGCAACAACTCCCACCTTAGCGAATATTTCATCTAGTGGCAGTATTGGCATATCGCCATCTAATCCGACTGATTACGATGCTCTGGCCGCCGAGATTCAAGCTACGGTAGATATTCTCAAGGCGCAAGGTATTAATAAAATCATTTTGCTGTCCCATATGCAGCAGTTCAACATTGAACGAGATGAACTTGCTCCTCGCTTACGTGATGTGGATATCATCCTTGCAGGTGGATCAAACACATTGCTGTCAGATAGTAATGATGTTTTGCGATCGGGAGATGCTAGCGATGGTGTTTACCCAGTTGTGAGAACTGGAGCCGATGGCAATCCTGTATTAGTAGCAAACACCGATGGAAATTATAAGTATGTCGGTCGCTTAGTCACTGAGTTTGACAGTAATGGCATTCTCAATGTCAACGCACTCAATAGCAGCATCAATGGAGCCTATGCTACGGATGAAGCGGGTGTTGATCGCGTTTATGGTACTGATGTAAATCCCAGAGATGTAGCGAATCCTAATGTTGTAGCGATTACTGACGGTATCCGTAATGTCATTGCTACGAAGGACAATTTGATTGTGGGCAAATCAAGCGTATTCCTGAATGGAACTCGCGATGATGTGCGTACTCAAGAAACCAATTTTGGGAATCTCACTGCTGATGCCAACCTCTGGCTAGCTAAGCAAATCGATCCAACCGTTGTCATTTCCTTAAAAAATGGTGGTGGCATCCGCGACAACATTGGCGTAGTTTCGGCATCTTCAGGTGCAGTCAATAGTGATGATATTCAGAAACTACCAACACAGCCCAATCCCCTTGCGCCAAACAAACAAACTGGTGATGTCTCTCAGTTAGATGTTGAGAATTCCCTACGATTTAATAATGGTTTGAGCTTGATCACGGTCACGGCGCAACAACTTCAGTGGGTAATCGAACATGCTGTGGCTGGAACTCGTCCTGGAAGTACTCCTGGGCAGTTCCCACAGGTAGGCGGCTTGAAATTTAGCTTTGACCCCACCAAAACAGCGATCGCCTTTAATAGTAGTACTGGTGAAGTCACCACCCAAGGCAGCCGAGTTCAAAATCTGGTCGTACTCAATGACGATGGATCGATTAAGGATGTAATTGTTCGCGATGGCGTATTGGTTGGCGACGCTAGCCGCACCTTCCGCATGGTGACCTTGAACTTCCTCGCAGGAACAAGCAGCACAGGTGGGCTTGGTGGTGATAACTATCCATTCCCTAAATTTGTGAGAGACAATGCCGCGATCGCTAATCGCGTAGATTTACGCGGTGAATCGATTGACCTCAATGGTAATGGTGTGATCGATCCAGCCCTCGCTCTAGCCGCAGGTAAATTCACTTTTGCCGCAGCAGGTTCTGAGCAGGACGCATTTGCAGAATACCTCGGCGATCAGTTTAGTACTAATCCTTTTAATGTTGCGGATGTTGCCGCTAACCTTGATACACGCATCCAAAATCTCAGCGTCCGTCAAGATCAAGTATTTACATCCGTAACGAACAGCCCACCAGTACTGACAGGAACTCCTGCCATCCTTGCTGCTGGTCAAGAAGATACAACCTATGCGATCGCAGAAGCTGATCTACTCGCAGGCTATACCGACGTGAACAACAATGTTCTGGCAGTAGCTCAACTCACAGCCACGAACGGTACTCTCACCAATAATGGAAACGGTACTTACAGTTTCACTCCCGATGCAAACTTCAATGGCACAGTTAATTTGAGCTACAACGTCATCGATGGTAATGGAGGTTCAGTAGCTGCAACCCAAACCATTGCGATCGCGGCTGTTAACGATGCACCAGTCGGCACGGTATCGATTTCGGATGCCACTCCAACGGAAGCGCAACAGCTTGTTGCTAGCAACTTGTTTACAGATGCTGATGGTTTAGTTAATGCCATCTATACCTATCAATGGCAACAATCAGATATTGGCGGCGGCTCAACATTCACCAACATCGTAGGCGCGACCAACAGCACCTTTACCCCCACTCAAGCTCAGGTCAATCGCCAATTGCGAGTAGTACTGAGCTACACCGATGACCAAGGTACAGTCGAAACACTTACCTCTATTCCAACCATTGTCACTGGTGACTTCTATGTTGGTACTTCAAGTGTCAATACTTTCACAGGTACTAATGGTCAGGACATTATTTCTGGACTTGGCAACAACGATATTCTGAATGGTCTTGATGGTGATGACACATTCCTTTATACCGTTGGTGATGGTAGAGATATCGTTGATGGTGGTTCTGGTAATGACACCCTGAATATTCTCGGAACAGACAACTCCGAGTCTCTGAGTGTAGTCTTTAATGGAACTCCAGTTTCAATAATTGCAGGTGGCACAGTAACCAATGTTGAATCCATCAATGTCGATCTACTAGGTGGCATCGACACCCTTTTCTACGGCTCCACTACTGCCGACTTGACGGTCAACCTGAACACTGGAGAAGCCTCTGGCTTTACAGCGATCGCTAATATCGAGAACGTTACTGGCGGATTCGGGAACGATATCATCACTGGTAACAGTGGTAATAACACTCTGCGAGGTGAATTTGGCAATGACATCTTAGATGGTGGTCTAGGCGCAGATAGCTTAAATGGTGGTCTAGGCAATGACACTTACATTGTTGACAACATCAATGATACTCTCTTTGATTCTGGTGGAACTGATACCGTTCTTTCCAGCATTGACTGGACTTTGGCTGGTAGCACTCTTGAGAATCTCACCCTCACTGGTAACAGCGATCTCAACGGTACTGGTAATGGTCTCCAAAATGTGATCGTGGGCAATTCTGGCAACAACATCCTTGATGGGGGCAGCAATGCTGACTCACTTGTGGGTGGTGCAGGCAATGATACCTATATCGTCGATAACACAAATGATCTGGTTACGGAGTTGGCAAATGAAGGCATTGACACAGTTCTTTCGAGAGTCACTCGCACCTTGGAAGCCAATGTGGAAAACCTGACACTGACAGGCAATAGTACGATCAATGGTACGGGTAATGAACTTAATAACATCATTACTGGAAACAGTCGGAACAACATCCTTGATGGTGGAGTTGGAGCAGATGCACTCATTGGTGGTTTGGGCAATGATACTTACATTGTCGATAACTTGGGTGACTCAATTACGGAAGCATTGAATCAAGGTACAGATTTGGTGAAATCTAGTGTGTCATGGACTCTAGGAGAAAACCTTGAGAACTTGACTCTGACAGGTAGTGCAAACATCGATGGTACTGGCAATAGCATCAATAACGTTATTACAGGCAATGATGGCGACAACATTCTCAGTGGTGGATTTGGTAACGATTCTCTAACTGGTGGTTTGGGTGCAGATGTACTTGTTGGAGGGTTTGGCAATGACACACTTTTCCTCGGTCTCAATGACGGAGCCTCTGATAGAGTTGTCTATAACCTCGGTGATGATAGTGATGTTGTAAATCAATTCCTGCGTGGAGTCGGAGGCGATTTACTCCAGTTCAATAACATTGCTGCGATTGATGTGCGTACTGTTGGAGGCAACACTCAGTTCCGATTGGGTGATGGAGTTACTGGCAATGCTGGATTTGCGAATGGTTCGCTCTTGCTAACCTTGAATGGAGTCACTGGATTTGCATCTAGCAATATCAATGACAACATCTTAGCTGGTTCTATTCCTACAACCTTCAACTTCAGCTAGGCTCTTTTAGATTTTCGCTAGAAATTCCTACGCTTTATAAGTCTTAAAACACCCTGTCCGTAAATGGACAGGGTGTTTTATTTTTTTGCGATCGCCCTCTCATTCCACAAACCACCTCATCACAAATTAAACAACGATCGCCTATTTTCTCAGACACACCAAATGTTTAAAGCGATCGCTATCTCATTCCAAAAACCAACGATCGCAACTCATCTCAAATTAAACAGCGACTCAACCACAGACCAATGCTTTAAAAATTCAATCCCTAAACACTTTTAGCTTTAGGAGCTATTTCAAAAGCTAATTGAGAGCCATAGAAACATACATCAAATTCTTGAAAAAAGTTAATTCTTCCTAAAAGTAAAGGTATATTCTCGGCTTTTGTCCAAGCAAAAACTAATGTTGTAGGTGCAAATTGATCGATTGTCGCTGACAAAATAATCCCTTTTGCGGGGAATTGGGCTAGATTTCCTGCCAGTGTAACTGATGTGGTATGGTCATCCCAATTTAATCCTAGTTGAATTCCTATTTCGTAGGGAAGAACATTGACACTCGCTCCTGTATCTAATAAGCCTGATGTTGAAATGGAAGTATTTCGGAATGATAAGGTCAAGGGAAGATAGGGGACAAGGCTAGTTTCTCCCACATAGTTGGACTTTTCGATAAAGTTAAAGCGTTTTTTCAATGTCATTTTATTTTGCTTCTTTTTGTAGCAAATGTTGTTGCAACATATCAGTTAAAACTTTTTCTGCGGAAAAAGCGTCGTATGGCGACCAAATTTCATAGGTTTTTCCATCTTCGAGAAGATCTGAGTTTTGTTCGTCTTTAGTTAGTTCTGTGGCTAAAAACTGGATAGCTTTAACTTTTTCAAAATGGGATAGCTTTTGTAGTGATGGCAAGATCTCTGTTAATGTCATAGAAATACAGGAGAAATATTAGTTAGATTATAGTGCGATATTTTATCAAGTTAAAAAATCACCTGCTACTGCATAAACCAGCGATCGCCTTCTCATTCCCAAAAACAACGATCGCAACTCATCTCAAATCAAACAACGATCGCCTATTTCCTCAGACACACAAATGTTTAAAGCGATCGCCCCCTCAATCCAACGTTCGCAACTCATCTCAAATCAAAAAGCGATCGCTGCAATCAGTGAGACATTTCTCAAAAGCAACAGATTTCACGATTCTTGATAATCACTAAGAAGGATCGGTTCTTTGTTAGGTACTCTGACGATAATTTCAATGGTTCCACCTAAAGCGTTTACTACTGCTCGAAGTGTATTGAGTTCTAGATTTTGTCTGCGTTCGAGCTTAGATATGGCTGGCTGTTGTACTTCAAGGCGTTCGGCTAGTTCTGATTGAGACAAACCAAGCTTTTCACGCAGATGTCTCAGCGTAATTTCTTCAAGATGAATTTGCGAAGCTCTTGCTTCAATAAGTTCTTGACGTTCTCTTGGAAGTTTGTTTAATTCTTCGGATAGGGTTGTATATTGGGTCATTTATTTTCTTCCTTCAGTATTTCCAGATATTTTCTGTACCGTTTATCTGCGATCGGAATATTTTCCTTGTACCAGCGTTTGTTTCCTGTTTTGTTGCCACCAACCAGCAACACAGCTTGTCGTTTAGGATCGAAGGCAAATAAAATACGCCAAGGTTCTCCTTGATATTGAATACGAAGTTCTTTCATATTCTGAAATGAAGATCCTTCAAGGGTATCAACTCGCGGTCTACCAAGTTTTGGTCCAAATTCTCCCAATACACTTAGCACCGCAAATGTTTCGTCTTGAAGTCCTTGTTCTTGTTGGTAAAACCAGATTTTAAAGTCTGGGTCGAATATGATATTCCATTTCATAGCTTCATTATATTCTATACATGGAATATTTTCAATGTTTGTTTTGTGGCGATCGCCTATTTCCTCAGACAAGCTAAATGTTTAAAGCGATCGCCCCCCTCATTCCACAAACCAACGATCGCAACTCATATCAAATCAAACAGCGATCGCCTATTTCCATCAGAAACACTAAATGCCTAAAGCGATCGCCTTCTCATTCCCAAAACCAACGATCGCACCTCATCCCGAATCAAACAATGATCGCCTATTTCTTCAGACACGCTAAATGCTCAAAGAGATCGCCCACTCATTCCCAAAACCAACGATCGCAACTCACCTCAAACCAAACAACGATCGCCTATTTTTATCAGACACACTAAATGCTTAAAGAGATCGCCCTCTCATTCCACAAACCAACGATCGCAACTCACCTCAAACCAAACAACGATCGCCTATTTTCTCAGAAACACTAAAGACTTAAAGCGATCGCCCCCTCATTCCACAAACCAACGATCGCCTATTTCCTCAGATACGCTAAATGTTCAAAGCGATCGCCCTCTCATTCCACTAACCAACGATCGCAACTCCCCTCAAATCAAACAACGATCGCCTATTTTTGCTAGACAAACTAAATGTTCAAAGCGATCGCCCTCTCATTCCATAAACCAACGATCGCAACTCATCTCAAATTACACAACGATCGCCTATTTCCTCAGACAAGCTAAATGTTCAAAGCGATCGCCCTCTCATTCCACAAACAACGATCACAACTCATCTCAAATCAATCCGCGATCGCCTATTTCTTCAGACACACCAAATGTTCAAAGCGATCGCCCTCTCATACCAAAACACAAAATGGCATAGCCATTTTGTGTTTTTAAAACCCTTACTGGTTTTGGGTTTTAATTCACGAAAGTGTTGCCACTCTTTCGTGAATTGGTATCATTCCACAAACCAACGATCGCAACTCACCACAAATTAAACAGCGATCGCCTATTTCCTCAAACACGCTAAATGTTTAAAGCGATTGCTCCTCAAATCAGTAGGTGTTTACAAATATGGATTACATTTCACAAGTTGCTATCCGAGAAAATAAGAACAACTCAACTTTCCCTTCACCTCCCTCATAGTCTGAAATCAGAGGAAGATGTCCCTTGATAGACAAAAATTTACTCATAAAAATATCTGAGTAAAACACGTATTTACCTCTATCCATCCATGCAACCCGATCACAAAATTTATTCCAAGTTTCAGAACTTGGATAACTAAAATCCAGCTTGCCACCACATTCTATGTAAATTTGCCTCTGGATGCTAAAGCCATAAAGTCCGTTGCTATACTTTATCCATAGGCGATCAATTGCTAATAATTCATCACAGGGGAAATTGCGTAAGTTGTCTTCTGATAAGTACTGTCCTAATTCCTTACCCACAGCACTTAGTATCAATTTATAAGTTTCTCGATCTGCATTTTTCCATTCCTTAGCTTTGAGATAAGATTCTAATTGTCGATAACGTTTATTGATGACTAATTTTTCGAGTGACTCTAAAACATTGGCTTTTTTAATTTGGCTATAGATGAGATGTGCGAGATCACCGTTATCGAGATCGACTAGCTTTTGAAAGAGTCTATCAGGATTTGGAGTCAGGCTGGCATAGAATAAAATTGTATCTTTCCATACATTTAAGTTTAAATTCTCGAATAGTAAAGCCTCACCTTCTTCTTTTAATTGTACAAGTTCTGAAGCGGCTAAAAATTCCTGAAAGCTCAAATGGGAGAAATGATAGTTTTCGTCTCCTCTGACTAACATCTCACTGACATCTACCATTTGCACCAAAAACTGTTCGACATTGACCTCACTATTAAATCTATCTAAACCAATCTTTAGCATATATAGTAAGACATCGCGTCGGATTTGTTTAAAGTATTCTTTGCTATCATCTGTAGCTGATTTCATCATCTCTAGAGCCACAAACTGCAATACTTTCTGACGTTCAGTCGCAGAATTAAGTAATAGTCCTATCCCTTTTTCAGTGGGTCTGCGGTCTAACTGCAATTCCAAAATGCCACGATATAGCTCAAACTTACGCTGTGGTAGATCTTTCCCCTTTTTGTCACGATGATATCGCACCATCATATTTAACATCAGGGCATTACCAGAGAGCGCCTTGAGTTCTGGACGCATATCAATCTGATCAAGTAGAGACTTAGCCATCGTTTTCGCCTTTCTTTCAATACCTCGATCCAGTCCCTTAGCAGCTTTTCCCTCTTGGTAGATGTAACATTTTTCCAGAAATTCCTGACGCTGCTTATCATCAAAGTCATTTATCCAATAATTCATGAATAGCTTCTTATTTGGATAATCCAATCTGTAAGCAGTTGGGCGCGAGGTCAGCATAAAAACTGATTTTCTATATTTTTGCATCTCACGGTTGAGCCAAGTGCTAACTTTTACGCGCTCCTCGGAACTTGGTATTTCATCAAAACCATCCAACATCACCAATGCTTGCCCATTTAAAAGCAAATTTTTTGCCCAATCATCTGGAGCAGTACATTCTTGATTCTCTAATAATTTATGGGCATGATCGGTTAACAGTTGTGGTAATTCGAGCGAATCGTCTTGATTTATAAATTTGACGCAACGGGATAAGTACAGCAAAAAGGGAATAAACTTCGGCGCTTTGTAGTCTCCATAGGCACGATTACTGTAGGTATAGGCAAGATATTTCAAAAGTGTGGTTTTACCATAGCCGCCTCTTGCCCGAATCGAGATCCTTTTAAGTTTTTCTTTGTCTTGGCTATTTCTCAACAATTGCCAAATGTCCGATATTTGACCACCTTCTAATTCTTCGTATCGGTTAAATCCAATCTCTCTAGGACTATCAATCAGGCGCAGAGGTACAAATATTTCTGGTAATACAGGATAGTTATCGAGGTGATCTTCTTCTCTAACACCGTCCGCTTCATCTCGATAACAAACATATTTTTGCTCTTCTAGATACCTTGATTCAAAATCATTTTTAATGGGTTGTAGTAAAAACTGATTCATCCGTTGAAATAGTGACGCTATAGGAGAAACTACAGGAACATTACGATTACTATCTATACGAATAGGTTGCTGTAAGAACTGATTTACCTGTTGAAACAGTGATGCTATAGGAGAAACTATAGGAATGTTTTGGGAAAGATTTCTCTTCTGTCGTTTGTCTAGAGAGTCGATAAAAGCAACTATCTTAGAATTCTGGATAGGCTGGTTTGCCTCTATAATCACTGCAAGGGTGATTGTCCTAATGTTTGTTCCCCATTGATTTACAAAAAGGACTGAAAACGTTCCACTTTTTTCTTCTAGAGCAGCTTCAAGTAATATTTTCGCACTACCATAAGTTCCACCAAACCGATGCAACACGATCGCAGGTTCACCAACAGATGTAACAGTAAAAAGATTCCCAGCATTCACCATGCAGTAAATTAAATACTCTTCCTCCTCATACTGCCACTCAAACCCAGACTCAGGCATCTGCAAATCGATTTCCATCAGATATGTCTTGCCAACCTCCGCCTCCTTGGGGTAGCTAATCACAGGCTGAATCGATAGCGGTAGAGTATCAGTCATCGGTCTGTCCTCCTGCTGGCGTAAGTCGGAGTACGGTCATTGGATTACCGTAATAGACATACATAAAAGTGTATATGAAAGCTAATAGATTGTCTTGAGTTTGCTCTGCTCCTAAATCTGCTACCACTTTAGCGCGAATATCCCGTAACAAAGCCGCCACCGATAAACTAGGTGAATCCATACAAGCCTGCATCAAATCCCTAGCGATTTCTGCGGCATATTTATCTCCCACACCTCCCAACGTCCCAATCACGCCTCTAGCCCCTTTTCTCAAAAAAAGTTCCACAAACCCAAGCCGATAACCACTAGGAATACAACTATGCATCTGATATCGTCCAGAATGACAGGTATTGATAAACACAATTCCCTCTGACTTCTTCAGAAGATTAAGCGCACATCGATTCAAATCCCTTAACTTGAGTGTAATTGCTCAACCTATAGAAAACAATGATTTGAGAGGATTCAAAGCGATAAGAATGGACTCAAAAGCAGAAAAGCCTTGTCTTTTTCCAGTATTGACAATGGAACGAACAGCCGCAAATAAGTCACGCCCCCAATCGGAGCGAAAACCATTCGTAACTTTTCTAAAAATGACACTCCAACGTAAAGCCTGTTCGCTAGAGTTATTAGTTGGCGGGATGGTGTGGTCATCCAAAAACAGAAATAAGTTTTCTCGTAATTCTAGATATCGCTTCTGTAATCTAAGTCCATCTTCTTGAGTAGGTAACAGAGCTAAAATATTGTCGAGGTCTCGATACAATCGACATCGATATTGATAACGAGTAGAGTCAGCTAAATCCGACCATCGCCTTCGCAGCACCAAAGCTCGTAGCAGCAGCTTTTTCATCCTGCCAGAGAAAATCTGGTCTCCTGCATCAATTCCATACTGACAATCTCTGAGTTGATGGGCAAGACAAACTTGCCATTCTGTCGCTGGATTGGTCTTTTGGGCGCTAAACAAATCTGATACCCACACCTCTGGTTGATGCTCTGCCATCACTTCGGCGATGACATCTGCGCCTCTAGACGGTCGGATGATATGAAAACATACTTGTTCGTTCTGAAATACCCATTCCCATTGATTTTTACCGTTTACCCTTGCTCTGGTTTCGTCACTGCATACTAGACGAGATGTTTTTAGGGCTTGGAGTATTCCTGTCACCTCCGACTCTAGTTGTCCTTTCACCCTTGTTAAGAGATTGGCGATACCTCCTTCTGATATCTCTAAGCCAAATACTTCACTCAGCATTTGCTGCATTCTTCCATAGCTTATACCGTGACTGTATCTCATCGTTGTCACTAGGGCAGCTATTCTTTCTCCAAAGGGACTTCCTACTTCAAGTCCTACGGGTAATGCTGCGATTTGTTCCTGTCCACAATGCTCACACTTGCATCCATACCTTTCGATTCTGGTAACGATGGGCTTGATTGGTGGTATATCGATCTTGTCGTATCGTTCCAGTAATACCTGCATTGATTCAGCGATCTCTTTCCCACATTCTGCACAACTTTTTACAGTTGCTTTGAGCGTTTGGTCTGGCACTCAGTTGACGACCTCCTCCATCTCTTCCTATACTTCCTGCTCGTTTGCCTTCTGTTTCTTCTGGATTATTGATTTCCGCTTTAAATCCTTTGGCTGGTGGCAAACTTGAGTTCTTTGAAGTCTTCTTTGGTTTCTTTTCTAACTGTTTCTGTAGTTTTTGTAGTTCTTCCCATAACTTAACTATCAAGGCTTCTTTTGCCTCGTCTGTTAGTTCTTTTAGGTTGGGTAGTTCTTTCATTTCTTTAATTTATCAGCTTTTGCCCCTTTGTCAATTTTCCTACGTTGAGCTATTACACTTGAGTTGTTGTTTTATATCTTGCAGCGATCCGATCGCAATCTCTCGATGATTCTCACTAAATGTTCCATGACCAGCAATATAAATTAGCCCAAAACCAAGATCGTCCCGTTGTAAATGGCTATGAAACTTCGTAATGTTATCGTAGGTCGTTGCATTCAGTTTCTTTAGGATTGATAACTCTACACCCACATTCAGTTCTTTATGATTGGTATAGGCGATCGCCTTGCCAAAACACTCATCAGCCTTAATTTCCAAAACTAACTCATCATCACCCTTAATCACCTGCTGCCAGCGTACAGTTGTCACCAAAGCTCCTAAATATTCTGAATCCGACTCATCAGGCGAAAGCTCCAACATTTCCCAAGGAATTTCAAAATTAGTTTGGTCAGAAATAATTAGACATAGCTGACGATCAAACTTTTTGCGTAATTGCTTCAGCCATTTGCGAATCTTAGTATTGACGCGAGAGAAATGATTCATATCATCGCGAATATCTTCTGGACTTAGCTTTTCCTGTACTGATTCACCTAATGAAAGTTTTGGTCTTTTTTCAGGGTCTGTCAAAAGTGGAGCGATTTCAGCGTTCCCTCCGATCAGTCGATAATAACTATTTCCTTCAGCTTGAATATACAAAATTGCAACCTCTTTAGGAGGCTTTTCGGTAATATAAACCCTACTATATGGAAATACTTCTGCTTCATTTACTTGAGCTATCTCAGGCACACCAGAATGATTAATGATAGTAACCGTATTGTTATTTCCCTGAATAACATTATTCTCCATAGCTACTTCTGCTGAAGTTCTAGTTTCAGGCAATTTATTTCGATTCTGACTTAGACTAGATGTTAATCTTTGAATTAAGTTCATAATTCCACCTCCGCTAATTCCATCTCTGGAATCATCAACACCCCAGCCCCCAACTTCTCAGCCAACTGCAATGGCAAATCAGCATATATTTTTGGTTGTGGATTGAGTAAATAAGCCTTCACCCCATCCAACTCCCCAATCTGCGCCGCCACCTGCAAAGCATCCTCAATTCCCCTCTGCTTCACAGGCAAAAACGCCCCAATATCCCCCACCCGACTTGCCTCTAGCGGCACATTCCCCCTTCCATCCGTAATCACCACCAATACAGCCTGTTTCACCTTACTTCGTCCATGTTGCAAAGCATGACGCAAAGTTTGCAAAGCCAACTCCAAACCATGCGCTAACGGCGTAGCCCTTCCCCTTCCAGACTCCAAACCAGCATTAATACGCGGCACAAGTACATTCTGCGCCTCAATCCGCACCGCCCGTAACTCATGCTTCGCATCCGCAGCCCCCACCTGTATCAGACAAATACAAGCTCTTTCCACATACGCCCAAGTCAAATAGGGCAGCAAAGACTCTTGCCAATTGCGATCGCGCAGACAAGTATAGTCCAACACCATCATCAACATTTGCTCAGCCACAGGAGCGCGACGATAACTCCGTAAATCCGTTGGCAAGATCGCAAAACCATTACTTCCATTAGCTGAACCTTGACGAATACGCTGAAACTTCGCCGCCTCCAAAATCGTACTCACCCAAGCCAGATCGCGAGCATCTGTAGCCCTCTTGACCCCGATTGCCACACCTCGCGCCGCATTTGCTGTCCTAAATCTTTGCATCGGCAACCGTAACGAACCCGCTTCTCGTTCTATCGGTGCAGTATCTTCTGGATATGGCTTTGTCGAATTACCAATACCGTCAAGATCAAACGACTCCGAATCCCCTGCATTGATTGTGTCTGATTGATATACAGGCTCTTTAACTTCATTCGTTCCAATATCACGCGATGAATTATCCAAACTTCTATCAAAATCAGAATTAGATTGAGATTCTGGAATTGGCGTAGATTTAGTTTCAGTTCGATCACGCTCAGTTGATGATGAACTAGGACGCGATCGCAAAGGCTGCAATCCCATCACCTGAGCCGCCCGATCTACATGCTCGATCGCCACTTCCGTCATCCCATCCAACCGCGCCAAAGCGATCGCCAACCTTGCCAAAGCCAAATCGCGACGGGGACTATAGCGCTCCGAAACCGTGACATATTCCAAAATGCGATCGCTAGCCTCCCCCGTCAGCCTAGCTCTTACACCCATAGCCGCCCGTATTTGAGCAATCAGCCCATCAGGTAATTTAACAAAATGCTCCAAATGATCCGAATTTCGATCGCTACTCAACCAATCCAACAAGCGTGTTAATTTTGCAGCATCCGTTTCCAAAGTTGGTGCGATTCCACTTCGTAATCGCAAAGCCAAGCGATCGAGCAAATGGGTTGACACCATCCCCACTTGCTTACTATCACAACCCACTAACCAACACAAATTCGGTTGCCAAGACTGTTGCTGTCCATAGCGCTCTAAATGTCCCACATCCGCAGACATCAGCATCACACAAGCCCTAGTCGCCGCCAAACTCAAGCGCGTCAAATCAGGGATCACAACTAAGCGCAAATCACGATCTCGATTTACCAATAAGCCCGACTGCCACTCAAACGGAAATCCATCAGCGTTAGCATGAAGCCCTAAATTACCCCACAGATCGTCCTCAGAAGCGATCGCACCCAAGGTCACTTTTTCAACTTTTTGGCTTGTTACTGCTTCCAACATTTTCGCGATCGCCTCAGCCGCGAATTGCAAGGTTGCGCGATCGGCATCAAACACCAACACACTTCGCAGACTCGGCGCGATCGCAGCACAAGCTAATCCCCGCATCAGAGGATCATCAAAAAAATCCGTTACCCTACCTTCAGACTCAGCCATCCTTTAAAACTGGTTCTAAACCTAAAACTGAAGCAACTTGTTCACTATCTGCATTAGTCCAAATCACCTCATTACCCTGAGACGATTCAGGACGACGATGTTGCAACGCCATCGCCGCCACTGCCCGAACATGATCGAGAGTCACTTGCTTTTTACCTTGTAATGCAGCATAAGCACGAGCCGCCAAAGCCATCACATAGTCACCACGATTACCCTGTACCTGAAACTCTTTAGTCAACTTCACACAACTTTCCACAACAGCAGCAGGTAACTTCACCTCATAAAATTTCTCCTTTGCCTTTACCAGCTTCTGCTTGTAAGCCTCATCTTCTGCCCTAGCTTTTGTCAGCAATTTAGGCAAAGAATCAGATGAGCGATCGCGCAACTCAGACCAGACCTCATCAAATGCTAATACCGTATTTAAAATCTCGCGCCGTTGATCTAACTCTGTTTCTGTGGTTACACCAACCATCAACCCAAAGCGATCGAGCAACTGAGGACGCAAACCACCTTCTTCTGGGTTCATCGTTCCCACTAACGTAAAGGCTAAAGATACCTCTTCGCTTTTTCCCTCACGCTGGATCACCAATACACCCGTTGAAGTCACATCCAAAATAATATTGACAATGTGATCGTCCAGCAAATTTACTTCATCAACATAAAGCAATCCTTTGCGATCGGCTTCCAC
This sequence comes from Pseudanabaena minima str. Chao 2107, assembly GCF_051131155.1. NCBI lineage: Bacteria > Bacillati > Cyanobacteriota > Cyanophyceae > Pseudanabaenales > Pseudanabaenaceae > Pseudanabaena > Pseudanabaena minima. The sequence goes on along the minus strand of NZ_CP159508.1, from coordinate 4,510,578 downwards.
CAGCAAACCATCTTGCCATTCTGGTTTACCCTTCATCAACTCATCAATTTTCCAGCCACCAACTACCCGATCTTCCGTGGCATTGATCGGCAAGGTCACAGGCAACTGCCCATGCATCATCTGTGCAAAAGCTCTCACCGCCGTTGACTTACCCGTACCGCGCTGACCACTGATCAACACACCACCAATACGCGGCGCAATATAAGCCAGTTCCAAGGCAAGCTTTAATTCCCTCTGACCCACAATCCGCGTGTAAGGCAAAACCTGAATAGTTGATGGCTGACTCATGGCTTCTTATCCGATTTCCACTTCATAGTTACTTCTAACTGCGCTCCCGCACTCACCTTAGCAATTACAGCACCCATCTCAGAGTCCAATTTAATCGCTAACTTTAATTCAAACTCATCAGGACGGCTCGCCTCATTAATTGACTTAATCCCCGCTACCGCCTTCACCGCACAGCTACGCACCAACTGCATCGCATCGCCAAACGTATCAACCACCGCTTCCACTGCCTTACTCGCAATATCGCCACTCCGTAGATCCTCGTAGGGACTCACCGCCGCAGGAAGTTGCTCCACCTCAACATAAATGGCAATTTCTTCACCATCAATAGTTTCTGTTTTCTTAATAACTGGCATAAAAATCTCAAAAATTTTGATCAGATTTTACTCGATAAACACCTTATAAAAAACAATTGCAAAGACGAATATTAGGTTGATAAAAATTTAGCGATTAAATATATGCTTAGCCAGCAGTTCAAGTACTTTTATCTGACAAATTTAAGCTTTTCAGTATTTGTGACAAAGAAATCTGTGAATAGGCTCATGACTGTGCGATCGCGGATTTTGATATTTGCAGTTAGAGACATGCCTGACTGCAAATTGATTTTGCGTCCATTCGTCTCTAGGTACTGCTTCTCAAGCTGCACCTTTGCAGGAAATCGATAGGTCGGATTGGCTTGATCAGGGGGTAAAGCATCCGAACCAATCGAGATTAACTTTCCTTTCACATCGCCAAACTCGGTGAAAGGGAAAGAGTCAATTCTGACATCTACAGCCATTCCTTCTTTCACAAAACCAATGTCTTGATTGCCAATAAACACCTTCACTATGAGCATCTCATCTGGCACGATTTTTAAGACAACTTCACCAGCATTCGGGTTTGCTACATATCCTAGTCCTGCTTTCAAGTCAAATACTGTGCCAGATGCTGGTGCGCGGAGTTCTTGATTTTTGAGGATCACTTCTGCTTGCTGGATTTGACCTTCTATTTCTGCAAGTCTCTTAGTATTGTCCACTAAGGCTTTAGTAAATTGACTATCGATTTCAGCAATACGTTTTGTATTGTCGGCAATTTGGCTAGTCAACTCCTTGCGAGTAATGTCAAAGGTATTATTTAGTCTGGCTTGTCCCTCAACGATCGCTGACTGAATTCGCTGCTCTTCCAGTGACAACTGCTGAATTTCTGACTCCAAAGCGATTACCTGTTGTTGTTGTTTGAGGTATTGGACACGGGAAATCGCTCCTTCTTTAACAGCAGTTTCTAGATCGCCAAGAATTTTGGTGTCGATCGCCAAGGCGTTTGCTTTACTAGCGCGGTTAATCCGAGTTTGATTTAATTGTTCGAGCGATTGAGCAATATTTGCTTCAGCAGCTTGCGATCGCGAGTCTAATTCGGCTCTTGAAGCGATGAGACGATCCTGCTGATCGCCTGTTAAATTTGCACCACTCCCATTAACCTGCATCCGATACAGTTGCATTTCTGTCATTAAGGCTTCGCGATTTCGAGCTAGGGCAAAAAATTCTACAGGGACAGCACTCACTGTAGCTCCATCAATTTCTGAAGTTTTCCCATTAAGGACTTCTCGATAAAACTGATTTTCTTGCTGGAGATTTTTGCGTAATTTTTGCAATGATTCAAGCTGAGACTTCGCTACAGTTTCATCAATCCGCAATAGTACTTCGCCTTCTGTGACTTTCTGTCCATCTTTAATTAATATTTCCTTCAGTACACCATTAGCAGGAATACGTACTTCCTTAACTGCTCCCTGTGGTTCGAGTTTGCCCTGAGCAGGGATTGATTCTTCAATTTTTGCTACGGAAGCCCAAATAATTGCCACCGTCACTGAGCCAACTAATGTCCATAAAATTGCTGGAATCCATTTAGGTGACTGACTCAAGGCTAAGGGTTGATCGAAATCACTTTTTTTGACGATCGCGCTAGTAGGTTTCTCCAGACCATCATTAGAGACCATATCTTCGGGAGAGATCTTTGCTAATTTTGGAGTTGGTTGATTGCCGTTATTATTTGTCATGATCTTTTTACCTTTATTTTATCGTTAGTCTCAATGTGCTAAAACTCAGAAGTGAGTGGCGGCGCAAAGCGCCGCCACTCACTTCTGGGTTTTAAGAATCACCTGCAGCTTCTTGTTGGCGATATAAACAGAAATAGCGATCTTGCAAAGCCATTAATTCTAAATGAGTTCCCTGTTCAGCAACCCTTCCTTTATCCATTAACAAAATCAAGTCAGCACTATGGATCGTAGCAAGGCGATGGGTAATAAAGAAAACCGTGCGTCCGCGAAACTCCTCTGCAAGATTTAGACAGACCTGACGCTCAGTATTGTAGTCGAGAGCGCTAGTCGCTTCATCTAAAATTAGTAATTGCGGCTTTTGCAGAATAGTTCGGGCGATCGCAATCCTTTGTCTTTGTCCACCAGAAAGAGAAGCTCCCCGCTCACCGACTCGTGACTCGTAACCTTGAGGCAGTTGCATAATGAAGTCATGGGCGCAAGCTGTTTGTGCGGCAGCCACAATCTCATCGGGTGTAGCATCAGGATTGGTCAACGCAATGTTTTGCTGCACTGTACCATCAAATAGCAAGGTATCTTGCAAAACGACACCTATCTGTCGCCGCAATGAATACAGCTCTACTTTGCCAATATCATACTCATCGATAAAAATTCGACCAGCCTCAGGTTCATAGAGCCGCGACATTAACTTAGTCAGGGTACTTTTACCCGCTCCACTAGTGCCGACAACGCCGACAAATTGACCTTGAGGAACATCTAAATTAACGTTATTTAGCTGCAACGGTCCATTGGGATTAAAACGGAAATTGACATTCTCATAGCGTACTGCTCCTTTAATTGCAGGCATGGGAATATTGCGCCGACCTGCTTCTTCCTGCTCTTGAGGATGATTAATAATATCGCTGAGGCGTTCCAATGAGAGTGCGGTTTCTTGGAAGTTTTGCCAAAGTTGAATCAAACGTAAAAGAGGCGATGTCGTATAACCCGCAATAATCCGAAATGCAATTAGCTGTCCTAGAGATAGCTTGCCATCAAGTACCAAGAAAGCCCCAACCCATAACAGTAACAGGTTAGAAAATTGATTTAAAAACTGACTCATGGAACCCGCAGTTGTGGAAGTTACGACGGTCTTAAATCCATCGGAAACATAGCGAGCATAACGACGTTGCCATTCCCACCGTGACTGCAACTCGATACTTTGCGCCTTAACAGTCTGAATACCTGACACAACTTCCACTAAGTAGGACTGAGTTGCAGCATTACGTTCAGCTTTACTGCGAAGCTGCGTCCTGACGATCGGGGCAACGATAAAGGTTAGCAATGCAAACAATGGTACGGTTCCTAAAGCTACCAAAGTCAAGAGCCAGCTATAGCAAATCATCACCACGATATAGACGAAGGAAAATACCGCATCAAGGACAACGGTAAGAGCTGTTCCTGTCAAAAATTGACGAATATTTTCCAGTTCACCGATGCGGCTCGATAGTTCTCCCACCGATCGCTTCTCAAAATAGCGCAAAGGTAATCTGACCAGATGATCAATGGTTTCGGAACCGAGGGTTAAGTCAATGCGATTAGTTGTATTTACAAACAAGTAGGTTCGCAGTGCGGTAATTAAAGCTTCAAAAAAGGCGATCGTTAAGAGAAGAATGCCCAGAATATTTAAGGATGGCAGGGAGTTTTGCAGAATTACTTTATCAATAATCACTTGGGTGATCAGAGGATTTGCCAATCCCAATAACTGCACAAAGAAGGAGGCAACCAAAACGGTAATTAAAGGATTGCGGTAACGCTTAAGGGATGGCAAAAACCAAGATAGTCCAAATTTTTGTTGAGGAGTATCCTTGGTTTGCTGAATGATTAAAATCTGTCCCGATTCGCCCCAAAGATCGGCAAATTGAGCAGTTTTCTTAATGACAATTCCCTGTTCAGGAATACCTAGTATCTGCTCGCGATCGCTAGTTTTGTAAAGTATCGCAAAGGTATCTTGCCAAGGTAATAAAGCTGGTGTCGGAACCTGACTAATGGCACTGGCAGGAATCGTTACTAACTGTCCATTTAGTCCCATTAGCTCAGCGATCATGCCGCATAACTGCAAAGAGATGCTTTGAGAACGATCATATTGATTGACGATCGCTCGTTTGATCACATGGCGATTAAAGGGCATACTCCAATATTTAGCTAACATCTCAAAACAAGCCACTGAAGCATCAATGGGACCACGCCCATAGATATATGGATAGTCTTGAGGCTTATGATTGCCGCGATCGCTAACAGTCGGCAAATCAGGAGCATAGGGAATATCGAAGGCAGTAGGATGGGCTGGTAATTCGGTTACTATTTCCGTAGCAACGGCAAAATCATCGCGCAAACCAATTAAACGCAAATAGCTAGACTCTGGAATCTCAAAAACAGTGCGATTTGGTTCAACTCTTGTTCCCAAAGGAATTGTGATATTTTGTCCACCGCTAACGAGCCATACAAAGTCAGGATCAAGCGGCGGGATTGAATTTTTCCCCGCAGGTAAAGTCAGAACTCGCGCATCTTGGCATGAATTGCGAGCTTGCTCTATAAAATCTTTAGGAGACTGAGCACGGCGATCCATCTCGATCGCAAATAGATCAAATACTTCTGCTGGTGAAACTTGGGAGATAAAAGCCTTCTTAAAAGTAGGATAGCGATCGCAAAGTTGTAAAAAATCTGTTGCTTCTAAGGATAAAAAAGTACTTTCAACAGAAGCGATCGCCGTTTCGCAGGGTACATCACGGATCAAACTCGCCCATCCAATTACCGCGCCAGTTTTAAGGGTTTCTAAAGTCCTAGGTGATGTCGCCTTTGGTATTTGCGCCAATAGCCTTGCTTGCCCTTCCCATAGAAATAATACTTGCGCTGGCATAGTCTCTCGACGCAGTATCAACTGTCCCATCCGATAGCGCAAGGGCTGAAGGCGATCGCTTATTTCTTTGACGATCGAGTGATCAAGATTTTGGAATAAGGGGATACGCTCAATGAGATCTTGGATAGCATTACTATTGGCAAACATAGTCGTTAACTTATAAGGAGCTGAAGGAGCAAAAGCAAGGCTTTAAAAACAATGATTTTCACAGAGAACCATGAAGATGTTTAATCATCATCAGGATTTTTTCGGCGAATTTTCCTCTTGTAAAAGCTCTTCAAACAATTGATTGAGAAGCAACTGAGTTGTCTGATCGTCAAACTGAGCAGGCATAAATTTTTCTAGTCGTAAAATCACAAACCATTCTTCTAAAGGAAAAGGTGGATGGACTTGCTGGGGAAGACTATGGCGCAATTTCTCCACGATTACGGGAGGCAATTTATTAAGCAATAATGGTCCAATCATGCCACCTGTTTGCGCTTCTACACCTTGAGAATATTGAGATGCAACCTCTGCAAAAGTCTGTTCACCATCTTGAATCCGAAAGAATAGCTCTTGCAAAAGCTCAGGATTTTTATGGCGAATCAGTGAATAGATCACCCGATCTAAGCTGGTTCTACGATTTAGAAAAGTTGATTCGAGACGATTTGCCCAATTCTGATGCTTAAATTTTTCGACCTTAAACTCGCGTAGAGCGATCGCCTTTAGTTGCTCATCAGTAAGACTATAAGCCTGACAATAATTTTGGATTGCTTCTTGCGAAACTAACTTATAGCGCTGCAGAAATTGTTGCAGAGCCAGATTAATTTCTTCAGGCTCAAGGTTAATAGCAGCGATCGCACGATCGATCGCTAGTTCTCGCTTAAAATTTGGTAACAAGCGATAGATCGCTAAAAGCTCGCCAAAATTCCCTTCCTCAATTTTGAGATTATCAATTGTCAAGCAACTCACCATGATTGTCAGAGAAAATTATCATTTAAAGAATTGCTACAAGATCTAAGAGTGAAAATAACATTAAACTATGAATCTATATTTCACGACAAGTGGATCTTGCATTAACGCAACTATTCAGATTTTGAAACCGAATTTAGCGGGCTTTTAGTTTGCAAACATATTGTTACATAGCCTTTCTCACTTCCAAGATTTCTCGATTTCGTCAATTGAGCAACAGCGTCTATATTCTTTGCAAACTGGAATCGAGGGATTCTGAAGATTGACGATAGAAGAATCAAAACAGAGAATCTCTGAAAAATCGGCAAGATCTTGCTCGTTTAACCTTGGTATGCGCCCATTCACGTCCTCACGGCTGGGATAGACACCAGCAAAGCCATTTTCAGTAGAGGATCTTAATACCTCAGGAAATATTAATGTGGGCTGAGACTCAAATGAACCAATATCGACTCGATCACCAAAAATACGGGGTAAGCCGCGTTGATCGGTAGCAGCTACACCTGCGTTGCTGCCTGCATTTATAGCAGGGCTACCAGAAACGAGAGCAAAGGTCTGGGTGGGACCGCCATTGTTGGCAAGCGTAGTACTAATCACCGTACTAGCCGCGCCAGTCGGCGTAATTGGCGTAACGCCACCAACAGTACCGATACCGCTAATGCCACTTACGCCATTGATGCCGATAATGTTTGGACCAGTAAAAGTGAGAGTGCTGCCACCGATACCTGTGCTGATTTCTTGTCCATTAGGTGAATTATTTCCGATAACAATACTGTTGGAGAGCGACATCGTGCCTAAAAAGTTGTTAATCGCACCACCGAAACCAGCCGTATTGCCAAAAAAGGTGCTGCTATTAACCGTATAAGTACCGCCTTGATTGTTCAGAGCACCACCGTTGATTCCAGCCGTATTGCCAAAAAAGGTGCTGTTTGAGATATTGATCGTATTCCCTAATTCGTTGCGAAGAGCGCCACCAAATCCTGGCGTATTGTTGCCAGTGAAGGTACTGTTGGAAAGATTTAGCGTCGATCCTCCCGTGACTAGAATGCCACCTCCACTTATTGGATGGTTTCCATTAATAACGGTCAAGTTATTCATATTGACATTGCTGCCACCCGTAATTGTAAAGACTCGGACGGCATTGTTACCACTAACGGTCGAGCTAGGCAAACTTGCGCCATTTAGTGTCAGGTTTTTGTCAATCGTAACCGTGTTTGTCAAAGTGTAGGTTGCCGCAGCCAGATTTACCGTCGCACCAGCCACCGCGACATCGACTCCATTTTGCACCCTACCACCTGCTCCCACATTCACCGTAGTCGCAGTACCTGTGAGTGGAATTCCCGCTCTTAATGTAATTGGAGCGTTCAGATTGGCTGTGGGTGCGCTTAGGATCAAGGCTCCTGTGAAATTTGGGGTTGCGGTATCGATCGCAGCATCGACTGTAATCGCATTCGAGGCGATCAGGTTGACATTTGCCCCATTGAGAGCTGCCACGATCGTCGCGCTGTCGATCGTACTAGCGACAGGGTTTGCATTTGCTGCTGCAACGGTTGCATCTATTCCACCGCTTGCTACGACTGTAATCGTCGTCGGATCGAGTAACCAAGTGCCCGTTTCGCCTTGGAACGCCGAAGTGTTTACCCTTGCAGTATTGCCAACCACAAGATCATTTTTCCCAGAGGTTTCAATCAGTCCGCCATTACCGCTTTGAGTACCACCTTTTGCTGTAATCGTGCCATCAAAGATCGTCTTACCATCCGACCACACGATCGCCAAGCCACCGTTTCCATTCATCAAAGCATCAACGTTAATGACACTATTCGCATCTACAGTTGTAGTTTGTGCCTTGGGTGTTGTGCCAGTTCCTTGATAGTTGCCACCAATTAATACCGTGCCGCCTCCATTGAGTCCAGAGGCATTGATATTTGCACTAGCCAAGTTGATGCGATCGCCTAAAATCTGGATGTTACCGCCCTGATCGCCTGACACATTCAAAGTTCCCGATGCGATCGCATCACCAGCTTTTGTTGGTGTTATAATTCCCGAACCTGTTAGCAGTTTGGGCAAATCCACAGCTGTGAGAGGTGGAGTCGCACCCAATTCTTGTTGTGCTGCGATCGGCAGATCTAAACTCAGAACTCCACCTACAGGTGTGATTCTCACATATTTTCCATCAGGCACAGCGATGATATTAATCTTGCCATTGGGTGTGGTAATTGTGCCCGTGTTGACAACAATTCCACCCACAAGCGTAATGCTTTGTCCCTGTGGAACCGAGAGATTTCCTTGATTCAGAATTACACCTGTTCTTTCAGTCATAGAAAGTGAATCGGTTGAATCGGTGGAATTCGTAAAAGCAAAAGCGTTGGGAGAACCTGTGAGATTTTTTAGATCGTTGGTACTGGTATTAATGCCAAACCAGCCGTTCCCAACTTGGATTCCTGATGCTGTCGTAGCGGTAAAAGCTGCTGGGACATTTAAACTGGCGTTGGCTCCAAATATTATTCCTGCGGGATTCATGATGTAGAGATTGGAATTCCCGCCTGTGAGTTGAATTAGCCCGTTAATTACGGAAGGGTTGCCACCGACAACGCGGCTGAGAATGTTTTGAATATTTGGTTGGCTGAGGAAATTGGCGATTTGTCCCTGATTCAGTCCAAACTGTTGGAAGCTGTGGAAAAGATTTTCGCCTGCTTGAGTTCCACCTGTAATGTCAAAGCGTTGTCCATTTTGCAGTACGACGGTATTCGTTCCATCTGTGGCAGTTGTAATTGGTTGTGCAGAGAGAGAATCTGCGAAGAATGGTAATGGTATGGATAGAAGCGCAATTCCTTGCAGAATACAAGCCGCCGCAACATTTTTTTTATAACATCCTAAGACTAATTTCATCGTAAAACCCACTCTGAACTACCCGTCCTGATTTTAGTTTAAGTTCATCTATTTTGCAAATCTAAATTCTTTCGATCAAACAATTCAAAATCCCTAAAATCACTCTGGCAAGAGAAGTCTGTGAGCCTACAGCTCATGGTGCTTAAATCCGAACCAATAATACCGAAACACAAAATGGCTACGCCATTTTGTGTTTTTAAAACCCTTACTGGGTTTGGGTTTTAATTCACAAAAGTGTTGCAACACTTTCGTGAATTGGTATAAATTTTTGTTTGCGAATATTCCGATCAAAAAACGTCCTTCAGATTGCTCTGAAGGACGGTAAATTTATGGCATTTGTTAGATTCTCAATCAGTCAGTTTTCAATCAGGAAAACTGAACTAAGCTAGAACGTTAGTGCCAAGAGTCAATCCAACTCCACTAACTATATTATTCAGGGTAACCAGATTCACGAAGTTTGCACCTCCAACAATACCATTCGTATCAATTTGGACTTGTGTATTAGCGCCAACTCCAAGGAACCGAACGTAACCATCAGCGATCGGATTCGTACCAGCATAACCAGCAGCGGCAAGCACCCCACGAATGTCAAGTGTGTCTTGAGCAGTGTTGAAGTCGGTAATAGTATCAGTCCGATCAGTGAAGAGGTTGTAGACAAACTTATCACTTCCAAGACCACCCGTTAGGGTATCGTTACCAGCACCACCCGTTAAGGTGTCGTCACCAGCACCACCGACGATGATGTCGTTGCCAGTACCACCAAAGAGGGTATCGTTACCGATGCCGCCCGTTAGGGAATCGTTGCCTGCGCCGCCATCGAGGGTAACCGCACCACTGAAACCAGATGCGTTAATGGTGTTGCCACCAGTACCGCCTGTCAAAGTAGCCAGTTCGATGGAAATTAGCGTGTCCGTACCGTTGCCTGTCAAGGTAGTGTCGGTCAAGACAAAGTTAACATTCCCTGATTCTATTAATGTGTCAGTGCCAGCACCTCCATTAATCGTGTCATTACCAGCTCCAGTTCTGAGGGTAAAGGTATCGTTGCCAATACCGCCATCAAGGGTGACAGTACCGCCGAAACCAGCTACGTTAAAGATATTGTCACTATTACCACCAGTCAAGATCGCCTGTTCGATGCTGGTTAGGGTATCAGTCCCGTTACCTGTCAGTTGGGTATTAGTCAGGGTAAAGTTGAAATCGCCAGATTCCACGACTGTGTCAGTACCAGTGCCTCCATTCATTGTGTCATTGCCAGCACCACCGCTCAGGATGTCGTTGCTTCCACCACTGCTTAGGACGTTGTTGTTAGCATCGCCCGTGAGGTTGTCGGCTCCACCATTACTGGTCACGTTCTCGATATTAGAGATCGAGGTGAAGCCAGACGCAGTTCCGAGAGAGAGATTGACTGTGACTCCGCTTGGCGCAGAGTAGGTCAAAGTATCCGTGCCAGCCCCAAGATCTGCGGTTACAGACTCAACATTGACCACTGAGCCACCTTCCACGGCAGTGAGGACAATTCCGTTGTATGTCACGACAAGGGTTTCGTTGAGAATGCCAGCGCGTCCAGAGAGTACCAGCGTATCATTGTCGGCACCACCATCTACTGTGTCGGTTGCGTCGGCATCAACCGTATAGCGGATCGTGTCGTCACCAGCACCACCGTTTACAATGTCGCTGCCAGTACCGCCAACTAGGTTGTCATTGCCATCGCCGCCGTTCAGTGTGTCAACGCCAGCACCGCCAACTAAGTTGTCATTGCCATCGCCGCCGTTGAGCGTGTCAGCACCATCTTGACCGAAAAGGTTGTCGTTGCGAGTGCCACCGTTGAGCGTGTCGTTGCCAGCATTGCCATACATGATGTTGTCAAAGTTGGTCACTGGATTTACGGTGAGTGCATCAGCGCCTCCGCCATTACCACCAGTTCTGATCTCAAAGGTCTCAATGCGGAAAGCGCCTGTTGTTGTATTTGTAGATCTGATGTTAAGTGTGTAGATCTGATTTCCAACCATATTGGCTGTGGTAGTGACGACACCTGTCGTACTTACGGCAAAGACTGCAGCAGGATTCCCATTAGCCAATGTTTGCGAAACCAACGAGTATTCAAATCCCGTGGGCGTATTGGCATCCGTCGTACTCAGGGTTGCGATCGTCGCACCTGCAAGAGGAAATGCATTTCCTGCTGCTGGAGCCAGACTGTTAAACTGAATGTCGGTTGGCGCTACAACATCGAGACGGATGGTCACATCGGCGAACTGGAGCTGCTCAATGTTCTTGATCAGATCGGTGTCGTCAGATACTCTCCTAGCAATGCCCGTTGCAGGGTCAACAACAGGAGGACGGGTGACACCGTTGTCGAGATCGCGAACATAGATGAAACCGTCGCCATCCACATCGGTTGCCCGACCGAGCGTATTAAAGCCCTCGATTTCATATTCTGCGAAGTTGCCTTGGTAGACGGCGGTGTCGATGTTTTTGTTAAGTCCTGTGAGGTCGGTATTGTCGGTCAAGATCTCGCGGACGATGGTCATCTGACCAGGATTGATGGTTCGGTTCAGCAGCAACGAGGTGAGCGATGCGCCGCCAAAGGCTGGACTGCTGTAATTTGGGCTGCCGTCTGGGTTGGTGTTAAAGACCTTGCCTGCATACTGGCCCATAACGGCGGTATCCGTGCTCATCGAATCAGCAGAATAGATCGTGCCGTTGATGTCGATTTTAATCCGCACGTTCAACCAAGCATCGCCATCAATGATGTCGAAACCACCACGTCCCTTGATGATATCGTTGCCGTCGCCACCCATAAGGATATTGCCATCTCGGAAGAAGGTGTCGCCAGCGCCATTACCAGTCACGGTGTTGAGCGTAACTGCTGCACCGCCAAACCAAGTTCTAAAGCCATTGATCCGATCAACACCTTCGTTGGTTAGCAAGTTGTTGAACAATACATCGATCGCCCCAGCAGGAGCATTAGCCAACGGCAAAGTGCTGAAGAACAGTTGGTCTGCGGTGACGGGATCGAAAGCGATGGGAGATGCACCTGCAACATGACCGCGATCGTCGCCAAACAGTTCATCATTATTCTTCCAACCTGATAATGCTTCCACGTTATCAAAGCGATCGCGTAAGACATCGTTTGGAGTGCCGACAGCAGCAAGATTGAAATTCAGGTCGAACTTAATGGGCGAGTTGTCGTACTTAGCAATGCCCCAGTCAAAGCCGAACATGCCTTCATAGCGGTAGACACTCGCGCCAGAACCCATGATATCGTCGCCTGATTCTGCGTCGTAGTCGGTTTCGTCGCCCTGACCGAACAACACATCATGACCGAGGATTGGGCTGTTGAAGAACAGTTCCGAGTTGTCACCTGCCAGTGTATCGAAGCCAGCTCCGCCTTCGATCCAGTCGCTGCCCTCATTGCCGAGTAGAAAGTCGCCGCCAGTACTACCAAGGATGAAGTCGTCGTCAGTACCACCAAAAACTTCGCTACCATCTTGACCAAGTACGATATAGTCTGTGCCTTGGTCACCGAATACCAGATCCAAGCCACGCGAACTGGTGATGACATCGTTGCCCTGTTCACCGCGCAACATATCATCCCCAAATGGATCTTCGATAATGTCGTCGCCTTCGCCGCCGAAGACGTTGTCAGCACCAGCGCCACCATTGATGTAGTCATTGCCACCATCGCCCCATAGGGTATCGTCACCCTTGTCGCTGTATAGTTTGTCGTTACCTTCAGTACCGCCGATCACTACATGTTCGCCACCAGTAAACCTTAGAGTACCGCCGAAATCGTGGTTTCCATCGACGATGCTGCTGCCTGTGTAGTCGCGCTGAACTTTGGGATTAAAGAGAGTACCTCCAAGCGGATCCTTGCCAGCGACATTCCCGTTATAGTCTTCCTGTGCAATGCCCCGATCTAGCTCGAGGATATGGTCTGGTGTGACGAACAGAAATCCATTTAAATGGGTGGCATATTTGTCGCCGAGTGCGGTGTTGCGCATCACCATGTCGGCGAAGGTATTAGGCTCTAGCTGGTTGAGCAAGTTCATGCCCTGAGTACGGCTCAGATAGTAGAAACGATCGCCGTTTTGCAGGTTCTCCATCTGAGATTCAAACACAAAGTTGAAGGTACTACCCAACATGCCGCCGAATTCAGGATGCGCTTCGGCAAGCCCGCCGATCCAGAAATCGACAGTATTGAGTCCACCCAGATCACCTCCAGCATAAGCGCCTGTGGCATTCAAGAAATCTAGGCGATCGGCTATGGTAGAAGGAACGCCGTTTGCATCAACACCAAAGACGAGTTCCTCTGCTGCCGCACGTTTGCCAGCAACGGATGATTGTGAGGTGATGCTCGTATGTGTACCGTAAGCCGCGATGAAGTTGATAATCGAGAGCTGGTTTTTGACGTTCAAGGAAAAATCAACCCAGCTGGTGTAGGGCTTGAGGTCAGCTAAGCCAGTGCTATTGTAAAGTTGCCTACGGGTTTCATTGAGCGACGGAACGCCAGTTTCACGACCACGGGCAATGTTGAGCGCACCAAGGTCGAGCGGCAGTCCCAAGAGATTGCTACGCAAGTCGTCCACGATGAACTCGTCAATCCCGTTGCCTACGTCACGGGTCAAGCCTCGGACTAGGTTGGCGTTGATGGTTGCTATATCCGCTCCGCTTTCGATGTAGGCCTGTGGGTTGAGGAACGCTGCCAGCAATGTCTTCTGATCTGGCTCTCCGTTGACGGTCGACAGGTTGTTGTCTAAGCGATCAACTGTGCCAGTTAGCATCGAATGTCCGAAGCGATACACCGTGTGGGCAAACTCCGCCACGATCGATGGGTCGATTTCGGGGCTGTTGTTGAAGACGAAGGGATCGATCATCGGCTGAATGCGACGAGCAAATTCTTCAAACACCATATGCTGGTATTGCATTTCATTGGTGAAGCGGGCAGCTTGAAATAGACGTTCGCCGTCCCATTCCAAATTCGCAATATCACTGGGGTCGGTCGGAACTGCCGCAACGTCAATTCGCAACCACTCATTTAGGAACGCCAGATCGTTCGACGCAAGAATGGTTGCCTTATTTGCTTCGACGAGACGATTGTGCTCGGAGTGGAAGATGGAGTGAACTGAGGTCAGCGCGATGTTCTCATTGCCTCGTCCGTCACCCGTGATGAAATGTGAGTTCAACATTTCATCGTCGTAGGTCGTAGCATCGTTATCGTCGCCGACACCAGGATCTGTGTCCGCAATTTGTGGGACTAGCTCTCCTGAACTGTTTCTATAGAATCCAGGTACTGCATGGTGGGCAATGTCATCGAGGAATGCGTGGTTAGTGCGAACTGTGTTGGCAGGCAGAACCAAGCCTGCTTCTGTTCCCTCAACAAAGCCAGTGGTAGTGGCTACTTGAGCATAGCCATTGGCTCCTGGAATGAATTTGCCATATTGATCAGTCAGCAGCAGTGGCACGTTGTGGATATCGAAATCACTGAGGATGATGCCCAAATTGATCCGAGCATTCGCCTTGACTTCACCCCAGTTGGAGATCGAATCTGCAAGCGAACCATCAAGTAATTTACCAGTTGCGATCGTCACGGCTGTGTTGACGCTTCCGTCGCCTGTGAGGATTACCCTCTTGTATTCGCGCAGGAACACTTGATGCGAGGCATGAGAGGTGTAGGTTTGGTTCTGGTCGATCCATGAGGTTGTCGTGTTCTCGTGCTGCGGAACACCATCCACAATCGTTGTTGTCGCGCGGGTCAGCGCCATGAATCGGAGCTGCGGCGGGAGATCGTCAGCATTACCGAAAATGCCATCGGCTCCAGCAACCAGGGGATCGTCCTCCTGTAGTGGAATATATACTGTGCCGTTGCCGCCTTTGGTAACGAGATCGAGCCCGTGGTCGAAGAATTGACCGAAGATGGTCATCCAAGAGTTGAACCCAGACGATAACCCGATGTCTGGAGAGAGGTTAAGAAGAACCTGGAGGTCTTCGTTCGTGAGGTTGTTGGCAGTCGGTGCAACCCCATACTTCTCTTCGTAGTACGCCACCGACAAGGGGTTGTTTAGGAAGGCATCAATCGCCGCTGGGTTGTTGACAGACATGTCCGAGATCAAATTGGAAATAATGCGCGGATCGGCATCAGCAACACTAGCTGGATTGACTCCAGGTGGGTTTGTACTAAGGCGGAGATCGTAGTTATTATTTGTGATGACTGGCGCACCTGGAACTCCAAACGACATCTGGTCGCCATCAGCATCATTAATGAACACTGGATCGGTCAAGCGAGGAAATAGCGTGTCTGCCGCACCGATCGTGCTCCTCCCTGGGATGAGGCTGTTGAAGGTGCCATCGACGGTGCGCAGACCAGCAGGCAACTGCGCTGCATTGGCGGCGGAAATACCATACGCATCCATGATCGACTGAAGAATTGTCTTAGTTTCCAACACTGACTGGTAGCCGATGGAGCTATCCTCAGCAATCTTGATTTGAAACAGGATTTTTTCGAGGTCTGCTTTGTTGACGATAAAACTAGATGCCATAACGTTAAACCTTTGACTGCAATAAATTTGCTGAAGATTGATGTAGATAGAGGTCAAGCAAAGTACTGTCTATTCTCAATAAACAAAACGATAAAAAATTCATCGTAATTCCCAAGAAATCAGCAACAAAAATCACAGGGAATGGAGATACGGAGAGTATTTTTAACAGTAATTCTGAAGAGAATGGAAGTATCGCAATAGATTTTCCAAGAGCAAGGCAATAGCAACTAGGCACAATTAATTTCAAATATAAATCCGTAAATCATGTTCATGTGAGGGTACAAATTTACAGATTTGAGTGATTTATTTTACAAAATTAATTACACGCTAGGTTTAGCGAATGAATGTATTAATGCTGAATTTGCTGAGAAATTCAACCGTTAAAAGTTACCAATAAGTTACTTGAAAGTTATCAGAAAATCACTTGAAAGTTATAAAAAGGTTACTTAAAAGTTAGCAAAAGGTTACTTAAAAGTTATTTGAAAGTTATCAGCGAGTTATTAATAAATGTTGTTTTACTGAGCTTCTAAACAGATAAAAGTAAGTCGTACATCGCCTTGTGTATACTTATCCTGCAAGTTATATCTTTATTTTCAACATCTAATATTTTCTTGAATAGCTATAGAGTTAAGTATATGTAATATCAAAAAAAACAACCCTTCAAAAAGGATATTTTTTATATAGACAAATCATGATGATAATTATTAACGATTACTTATGTAAGTTTGTTTTCTATGTTTATATATTTGTAAATTTTTTCTTTACTAAGTGACTATTTAAAATTAAATATAAAATTTTCAAAGTTTATATTGCATATACAATAAATTTTATAAACTTTTATTTTGTTTTGCAATTATGTGAAGTTACTTATTACTAAGTATTTCTTACTAGTTAAATGTAAATGCTATCTTTTTACTACTAAATCTGAATGCCGTGCAGATTTAAGGATGAAATAAAATTTCACCTGAATTTATAGAATGCGATCGCATTTATTAAAGAGATCTCAATTGGTTTCTTGCCATCAAAAAAGGGCATACCCAGTGGGTATGCCCTTAGTATTGCGAAAAATTCTGGTAAAGAATCAGGTAAGAAATTGACAAAAGAGTCAAAGTGGTTAAAGTAAAGGGATGAAAGAACCACCACAATATGAACGAGAAGCACTAGAAAACATGCCAGTAGGAGAACTGGTAGAAGTAATCGTGCGCCAACAAGAATGGGCACAGCAAATATATGAAGAAATAGAGAGCCTAAAAGCAGTCAACAACAGAAGTAGCAAAGACTCATCAAAACCGCCATCAAGCGACCTATTAAAACGGTCAGAGAAAAAAGTCGAAGAAATAGCAGAAGAGGAGGGTAAGAAAAAAGTAGGAGGACAATTCGGACATAAAGGAAAAACGAGAAAAGGATTTAATCGAGTAGATCGCTTTGAGACGCTCTCGCCCGAAGGCTGTCCAAATTGCGGAGGACAAGCATGGACAGAGATAGGAGTCAGCATCAGACAAACAGCAAGATTGGTAGAACAACCAATTGAAATCGTTGAATATCAGCAACAGGAATGTCAATGTAAGCACTGTGGCGCAGTGGTGTGGGAGAATTGCCTAAAGATGTGATTGGCGAACAAGACCTAGAAGCAAGCCTACAAGGGATGTTGGTATGGTTAGGGAATTATGGACATATGAGTTATAAAAAACAGCAAGAATGGCTAAAAGAGATGGGACTAGTCGAAATCGGACTAGGAACCATCGCCGCCACCAATGAGCGAGTAGCAGACAGTATTGAAGCAAAAGTGGAAGAGCTAGCAGATTGGATTAAAGACCAACCCCAAGTTCAAGTCGATGAAACACCGTGGCTCGTCAAAGGCGTAAAAGAATGGCTATGGTCATTCAGTGGTGAAGGTTATGCGCTATATCGTGGTGCAGATACTCGTAGTCGTGCCGAACTAGAGTCAATGTTGGGAGAAAGCTATGATGGCGTATTGTGTAGTGACGACTATAGTGTGTATAACGGTTACGCCGTTGAGCGACAACAGAAATGTCTGGCTCACCTAAGACGACACTTTAAAGCACTACTTAAATTAACCCTTAAATCTCAACAAGAAATTGGGCGTATATTCATTAGGCTGATTGATGAAGCATTTGAACATCATGCGACTTGGCAAAAAAATCGTGATACTCGACCATATTTTAACTGGGCGATTGATTTTAAAAAACGAGTCAGCCAAGCTATCTCGGATTGGATGCCCAAAGTTGGCTATGCCGCAGGTAATTTATTAAAGTCCCTCAAGAAGAAATCGGCTCAATGGTGGTATTTCCTTGAAAATCCTCATGTCCCTCCTGACAATAATCGTGCCGAGCGTAATCTCAGACTTGCTGTTACCAAACGCAAAGTTTGTGGTGGCTCCCGTTCTATGGATGGTTTTCGCAATACCGCCGCTTTATTGACGGTTATTCAAACTTGTAAAGCTCAAGGTAAATCTGTCATTGATTTTTTCCGTCAAGCTTTAATTAGACCTCTTGCAGAACCAAAAACATGTTAGATTTATAAGCTTTTTATCAGATCTCAAATTAAGCGATGAAATACGAAGCCAGTCAAAATCTATCAGCGACAGAATTTAAACGGTTATTTGGGGTAAGAAGAGAAACATTTGCGCAAATGACGGAGCTAATGCAACAAGCAGCCCAAAGCAAAGGACAAGGTGGTGTAGAACCAAAGCTAAGTCTAGAAGACCAAATATTGGTTACTTTGCAGTATTGGCGTGAATATCGCACCTATTTTCATATTGCTAGCGACTGGGAAGTGTCAGAATCGACGATTTGCCGCATCGTCAAAAAAGTAGAAAATGTCTTAATTAAATCGAAAAAGTTTCGGTTAGCAGGAAAAAAGTCATTGTGGCAGGAGAAGGCTCCAGCCATAATTGCCATTGATGTAACTGAGACAAAGGTTGAGCGCCCTAAATATCACCAGAAACATTTTTATAGCGGTAAGAAAAAGCATCATGCCCTCAAAGCCCAATTGGTGGTCGATCTGACTAATTTCAAGATAGTTTGTACCGCTTACGGTAAGGGCAAGCAGCATGATTTCTCATTATTCAAGGCAAGTGGAGTTCATTTTCACGCACAGACACAAGGTTTGGCAGACAAGGGTTATCAAGGCTTACAAAAGTTGCATCCTAACTCGCAAATTCCTATCAAAAAGCCTCAAAATGGCTCATTATCCAAGGAAGATAAGCGTTGTAATCGCCAACTTGCACGTCAACGTATTGCGATTGAGCATGTTAATCGTCGCTTGAAGATTTTTAAGATTCTCTCTTTACCTTATCGTAATCGTCGTCGTCGTTTTGGTTTGCGTTGTAATTTGATTGCTGCCATTTATAACTTTGAAGTCGCTCTTGTTGCTTCTAAAACTTTCTCTGCTCTGGATTAATTTTCAGTTCTGCAAGAGGTCTATTGATCCTTCTTCCATCTCTCTCATCCCTATTCTTACCTGAATTCTTACAAATTCTGGAAAGGGTTTTAAGGATATTTGATGGAAATGAATCTAGTTGCCGTACAACTGGTTATCAAAATTGTTCATCGCTTGATAGTTGTAAATGTTGGGTGGAGATGGATAAGACAACGCCCCCTTATAATTGGCATATGATTGTGGTC
The DNA here is from genome assembly GCF_051131155.1 of Pseudanabaena minima str. Chao 2107. Lineage (NCBI taxonomy): Bacteria > Bacillati > Cyanobacteriota > Cyanophyceae > Pseudanabaenales > Pseudanabaenaceae > Pseudanabaena > Pseudanabaena minima. Next base: position 4,491,348 of record NZ_CP159508.1, on the reverse strand, counting down.
CGCGAGCAATTTGGGGATAAACGCCAAACGTGGGAGATTGGGATGCTGAAGTTAAGTTAGTAGGAATCCTCTCCTTGCATAAATGCATGAGATCGATAACTTTGCCTTTGGAAGTCACCATATAGCACAACATGTCCGAAGCCTCAGAATGAATGGGTCTAGAATCAGCACCATCGGTTGTTTGCAAAGCAACCATAAGCACCAATAGCGTAAAAATCGAGATAGCAATTAGCTTCCCGAAATTACTAATCTTTTTTAGTGCGTCAATTATATTTCTTCTCATTTTTTTAGTTCCGCATCAGATTTGACACATTGATTCATAGGGTAGTCCTAAAAAGGAAAGGATTTATGGTGGTAAGGATGGGCGGCGCGAAGCGCCGCCCATCCTTACCTATTTAGCACTACCTATTCATAGTTCTCATTAACTACGTGAAAACCTCACCACTATCCCCCTATCCCTTGATGGCAGAGAGGGCGTAAGACTAATTTCTTATTCCCCTCTCCCCTTTTGGGAGAAGGTCTAGGGATGAGGCAATTGGAAGCTTCCACGTAACATCCGTCATTAAGAAAATTGATTTTGATCTACGATAAAACTTGGTTGCTCATCACAATTACTGAGCAATTTTGTCTTAATATCTTCCGCCGCCTGAATTGTATTTTTATACTCAACTTGAAGCTTTTGATAGTTTGCAAAGTCTTCTTGATTGAGAAATTCCTCGGGCTGAGACTCTAGCAACAGTGATGCAGTTTGATAGTCTTCGATCGCCCCTTTAATATCACCTAAAATCTGCCGAATTTTACTGCGATCAATAAAGGCATCTACATAGGTATGATTGCTAGTGCGGATTGCGTTCTGTAAATCATTAAGCGCCAAGACATAGCTTTTGATATTGCGATAGGCAACACTGCGGTTGTAGTGTCCTCTGGGTTCACCTGGATAGACAGAAATCGCCCGCGTGAAATCGCGGATCGCGAGTTCGTATTCCTTCAGCGCTAAGTGAGCCTCTCCTCGACTGTTGTACAAATGCGAGAAGCCTGGACGATAGCGTAATGCAGAGGAATAAGCAGCGATCGCCTCTGCAAAATTACCAGCTTCGACGTAAACATCGCCCAGATATCGAAATGCATCTTCATCAGTGGGATCGGTTTTGGTCGCCTCAATTAAATCGGCGATCGCACCCTGAAGATCATGCTGATAAGCCTTGCTCAATCCTTGATTAAGCAATTGTTCCGCATCGATCCGCCGTTGAGAGATCGGATAGGGATATTCAAAATTAGGCACACGCTTATGTCCTTCTCCATGACCATGACCACTAGCGATCGCGGATGATGGCATCACGATAAACATCGTAAAGAGCAAAGTCAGCAGGATGGTTCCAGCCTTGGCAATTTGGACTAATCTTTGGAAAAACATCATATGGCAAACCTCTGAACGGCAAATCATTTCTGGCGACTTTACGCTCACAACAGCATTTAGAGTGGTAGAACGCTAGAGTTATAGGGCTTTGCAGGAGCAGTTGTTACTGGATCTGGACCACCCTGACCAACTTCAAAAGCCCGCATCATATCGTGATCTTCATGAACCAAGTTGTGGCAGTGCATCATATACTTGCCACTATGGGGACCAAACTGAGCGACAACCTCGATATCCGCTCCTTCATCCATGAAAAATACGTCCTTCCAACCCATTTCATAAGGTTGCACTCTACGTCGCTTGTTGCGACTTAAGATCAGCATATCGACAAGGTGAACGTGAATCGGGTGATGCCATCCACCACCGCCATTCACAAATTTCCAAATCTCCACGTCACCTACTTGAGGGTTTGCCTCAAGCCCTCCATTCGCCCAAGTGCGGCCATTAACCGTCCATTGCCCCTGAAGGTTATCCTTTCCGAACACAAACTGACGACGACGAACAACACGAGATAATAATTCCTGACGTTTGCGAGTAAAATTGAAGCCATCATTACGCAATAAGCTCGGTAAAGGTGGGTTATAAGACACGGCTCCATCCACCACATCAAATCGCATGATCTTCCGCGTACTGGCGAATGCCGTATCGTTTAATACATCGTTGCTGAGAAGCTCAATTTGAGTACCTGCCGAGTAATTGGCAAAATCAATCACCACCTCATAGCGTTCGCCAACACCAATCGTGAGAATATTAGTTTGCACTGGAGAAGGCAAAAGCCCCGCATCTGAAGCAATTACAGTCAAAGGTTGACCGTTGCCCAGTTTCAATATATAGGCTCTAGAAATCCCCGTATTACAAAAACGAAACCGATACTTAGTACGTTTGACTGCCATGCGCGGCCAGGGCACACCATTGACTAAAACGATATCTCCAAATACATCTTTTTCGCCGCTATCCGCGTAAACAATCCTGCCATTACGATCCAAAAGTTTATCTGACAAGACAACTGGAACATCAAATTCACCTTTGGGAATGTCGGGATGTTCGTTGGGATCGGCGACTATATATTGCCCAGCCAGTCCCATGTAAGCATTTATTGCTGTACGATGTACGCCATGATCGTGATACCATAACGTCGCGGCGCGGTTGTTTGGAAAGATATAATCCTTATATTGTCCAGGGTAAGTTATATCATCAGCCCATCCATCGTACTGAGGGAGAGAGGCACTGCCATGCAAGTGAACTGATGTATGAATTTGCCGATTTTTGCTATCTGTACCGAGATTATTAATGAAGCGAACGACAGACTGGCGACCTAGTTGCTGATAGATCAATGGACCTGGCACCATGCCACCGTAGCCCCAAACCTCGGTTTGAATATTTGGTAAAATCTGAGCGGAACCTTTCTGCATCCTAATTTCGTAGTAGTCTGTGTTGCTGTCACTACGAACTGGTAGAATCGGGGACTGGTAGCGAAAGTCGTTAGCATAAAACGGTGGTAAATTACGCGACCTATACGAACTATCACCAGAAAAAACTTGGGCATAACCAAGATTGCTGAACGCTGCTGAGGCGATCGCTGTACCACCTGCTCCGAGTCCGAGACGCATTGCTGTGCGTCTGCTAATTTTAGACATAGTAATCCAATCCTTTAGGAACTAAAAATTTCTTCTGACTTGCCAGAAATATCGAATAAATATTCCAAAAACTACTCCAATGGTTTAAATCAGGGTGCTTTTTTGCAAATCTGTGGGGGTCAACTCGACACGAACTGAATATTGGCAGCAAAATCTAGGAGTAAAGACTTAGGGGATCTGGTGTCTTGACCTTAATAGCTCTTTATGGCGCAACACTTAACTTTTTCTGGTACGGCAAGTAAATCAAGAAATTAGGGAACTTGTTCTAACCTCTACTTTTCGTCTTGCCCTAGCCAATAAAATTCACATGGTTCCTTAAAAATAATTTGGGAACATTGACTGTCCAGTGAATGTCTAAATGAATAACTAATGATGTAGGACTAAACCTGCACTATTTTTTATTCCGCATTAGAAAATATTATTAATCTTTGCAAATATCGTAATATGAATTTTTTGGGCTACATCAGCTAAAAGTTACTTAAAAGTTACTTAAAAGTTATTTAAAAGTTACTTTTATATTTTGGAGATACTATCCCACCCCTTAACAGTCATGTGTTTATGATTCAGACGCTTAAGTGGCTGACAAAAATAATCGATCCAAAAAATATCAGCAGGCTCTGTCTTCAGATATTTTCGTAATGTTATAGCTGTTGCCAGTCTTGTTAGGATACAAACCCAAGAAGCACTGCTACCCGATTCTTGGGTTTGTATTTGTCCTAATACAACATGAGTTCGGAATAAGCTACAAAACTTTAAAAGCTAAAACAGTAAAAGCCTCGCTAAGCGAGGCTTTTACTGTTTTAACTCCTAGAAGGAGCTAGTTTGCAATTAACCACTGAGGTTAATACAAATGGCGACAGCTATAGCAACGTAAGTTTTGCTTAGAACATAAAACCAAAAAGATGAGAGGCGGCGCAAAGCGCCGCCTCTCATCTTTTTGGTTTTGATTTTTCCTATCCATCTCTTGCGTTGCTATAGCAGTCCTATATCATTTGTGGATTTTTTGGTTTGTGGAAGGACACCCCGATGGGGTGTCCTTCCACAAACCATTTAGGATTGCTACATATATGTAAACTATTTTTCCCTTGGAGTTTCTTAAGCTAGATTTTCCTTCTATCGCTGCCGTCACTTATGTTAGGACAAAATCAAAACCCAAGAAGAGAAAGGCGGCGCTTCGCGCCGCCTTTCTCTTCTTAGGTTTTATGCCCTAATACACTTGGCGACAGCTATAGTACCAATTCACAAAAGTTTGTTCACACTTTTGTGAATTAAAAACCAAACCCAGTAAGAGTTTTAAAAACACAAAATGGCGTAGCCATTTTGTGTTTTTGTATAACCAGCGATTCTCATTATAAAAATCGGTTTCATAATGAGAATTACTGCCTTTCAATAACAGTTGTAGAGTAACAAGGAGAATTGATGTTACTTTAGCTACTTACTTGGTTTGCTTCTCTAGGGTTAAGTGATATTGTGTAAGTATTCGTTCAGTAAGTAGTAACCGAGAGGGATTTGTTTGACTCAGTCAATTAATCTACCCAAGCTAGACGACTTTTTGCAAGAGCTGGCAACGATACAGCAGCAAGGCTCAAAGCGAATTGCGTTTTTAGGCTCCCGCCATGTGCCATTAACTCACCAACTGCTGATCGAACTGCTCAGCTATGCTTTGGCTCTATCTGGCAACAGTATTATTACCTCTGGTGCAACAGGTACAAATTTTGCTGCGATTCGGGGAGCTTTGCGTGCTGATCCCAATTTGTTGACCGTTATTTTGCCCCAAAGTCTCGATAAACAGCCCTATGAATCTCGCGAACAGCTAGAAAATGTGATTCATTTAATTGAGCATAGCGAAAATGATACTTTGCCTTTAGCTGAAGCAAGTAGCCGGTGTAATCAAGAAATTATTTCCAAGTGTCAGCAACTGATTTGCTTTGCATTTCATGGTAGCGAGACTTTATTACAAACTTGCCAAGATGCTGAGGAACAACGCAAGGTTGTCACTCTGTTTTATTTTGACTAAAAAATCAAATGCCAAGGGTGCTTAGTAGCATCGTTGGTATTTAGGAAATTGTTTATAAACGAAAATTATGAGTAAGACGATTAAAGGCAAAGTGTTTGTATTGGATGACAATATTGACACTGATCAAATTATTCCTGCGGAATATCTCACACTTGTACCATCTAAGCCCGATGAGTACGAGAAGTTAGGCAGTTATGCGATGATTGGACTCCCAGATCGCTACGATCGCTTTATTGCTGAAGGTCAGAGCAAGACAGTTTATTCAATTATTGTGGCTGGTGAAAACTTTGGCTGCGGTTCTTCGAGAGAACATGCACCAATCGCGCTTGGTGCGGCGGGACTAGATGCAGTGGTTGCTCAGTCCTACGCAAGGATTTTTTTCCGTAATTGCACAGCAACAGGTGAGCTATATCCTTGGGAGTCAGTTGAGCGCTTGGTCGATGTCTTTAAGACTGGTGAAGAAGCAACAATTGATTTTGATAATAATGTCATTATTAATGAGACCACTGGCAAAACCTTTGAGTTGCAATCCCTTGGTGATGTGCGACCTGTAATTGATGCTGGTGGTTTGTTTGCTTATGCTCGCCAGACAGGCATGATTCCTACTCGCGTGTAAAAAATATGTCCTATCACATTCGCATTCACGATCGCCAAAACGATAAGCTCTATGAAGCTGACATCGAAGGCGATCGCTACATTCTTGAATCCTTGGAATTGCAAGGGATAAATTTACCTTTTTCTTGTTTGAATGGTGCATGTACAGCTTGCGCGATGCGGGTCAAGTCAGGAAAAATCGACCAGCATGAAGTGATTGGCTTATCCAAAACATTGCAGGATGAGGGATATGCCCTAATTTGTTCGGGTTACGCGCAGTCAGACTTAGACCTAGAAACCCAAGATGAAGATGAGGTTTATCGCTTACAGTTTGGTAACTTTTTTGCTAAGCGTAAACGTCCTTGGTTTCAGTTTGGTATTCCGCTCGATCATGACTAAATCGCTCATGACTAAACAGTGTAAAGGGCGCGAAGCGCCCTTTACACTTTGAATTATGCCGCACAGCCTATGAATGCTAAAACAGGAAAAAAAGACGCAATCGCTAAATCCTCGTCGCGATCGCTGATTTTGGTTGTGTTGTTAGTTGCCTTTTTGACGATTTCCAATATGGCGATCGCCTTTATGCAACCCAAAGAACAGATCAATGGCGAAATCTGGATTATCAATCGAGTGGTTAGTGGTCAGACAGTCGAGGCTACAGTTGTGAGCAATCCAAATATGACTGTGCAGCGAGTGCGATTACTTGGAATGAGTGCACCACTAAAAGAGCAATCTCCTTGGGGCGATCGCGCCCGTCAGCGTCTATCGGATCTAATCAAAGAGCAGAAGGTGATTTTAGAGTTTGATGTAAAGCAAAAAGACAACTCCGATCGCCTGCTTGCCTATATTTGGAAGGATAATTTATTAGTTAATCAATATTTAGTCTCGGAAGGGTTAGCGATCGCAGATTCCTATTCGCCCAATGTCAAGTATGACGCAAGGATCAGCCGCGCTCAAACTAAAGCCAGATTGCAAGAGCTAGGAATTTGGGACACCCAAAATCCTTTACGCCTTAGTCCTAGAGACTTTCGCCGCCAATTAAGTAATTAAAAGACGGTGCTTCGTACCGTCTTTTAATTACTGGAAATTATTCCTCAGTGGTAGCTAGACTATAATTTGTGCCCGTAAAGTCAGCACCATTCACGTTGGCATTTTTGAAGATGGTATTGTTAATATCAGCCCTGTGTAAGTTCGCATGGATTAACACAGCATTAGTAAAGTTAGCACCCTTTAAATTGGTGTCATTGAGAATGGCATCGGTCAAAAAAGCTTTGGTGAGATTGGCTGTTTCCAGTTTTGCACCCGTAAGATCAGCACCTTCCAAGTTAGCGTTGGTGAGGTTAGCCCCACTTAAGTTTGCTCCCATGAGAGATGCACCGATTAAGTGCGCTTGGCTCAAATCAGCACCCGCTAGATTTGCGTTAGTTAAATCGCAACCTGCACATTGTTTGGTTTGGAGTAGTTGTTGAACTTGGATGGGGTCATAGGCTTCTACAGGCATAGCCCACCCAATTCCAATCACAGCCAAAATTGCAACTAATTTAGTTTTCATTTTGCCCTCCTCATATACGAGGAATGCTATACATCTATTATCGCTGCAATTTATTTCGTATTCATTCTGCTGCACATGTCGTCACTATTCTTAACCGATGATGGAATCGATAAAACAACCTATTGGTTTAATTGTAATTTTAGGGGCAACGGCAACGGGGAAGACGAGTCTGGCGATCGCACTCGCCAAGCACCTAAATGCACCAATTTTGAGTGCTGATTCGCGCCAAGTTTATCGTCATTTAGATATTGGCACAGCAAAACCAACTATCGAAGAACGTCAAGGCATACCCCATTACTTAATCGATATTATCGAACCTGATCAAACTTTGACATTGGCGGATTATCAAGATCAGGCACAAACTTTGATCGCGAAGTTTCATACTCAGGGAGTTACGCCGATTTTAGTTGGTGGCTCAGGTTTGTATATTAAGGCAATTACCGCAGGACTAAAAATTCCTAGAGTCGCACCTCAACCTGAACTAAGATCGCAATTTGAGGAACTAGGACAAACTTATTGCTATCAGATTTTGCAGCAGGTTGATCCTGTGGGAGCTAGCAAAATTCATGCTAACGATCAAATTAGAACTTGGCGATCGCTAGAGGTTTTTTATGTAACAGGACAGTCACTTTCAGAGCAACAGTACGAGCAACCACCTAATTATCCAATTGTACAAATTGGTTTGGAATGTGGCGATCTAGATGCTTATCGTAAATTAGTCAGTGATCGCACTGAACAGATGATCGAGAATGGTTGGTTAGATGAAATTCGTAATTTGCAGAAGCGTTATGGAAAGGACTTACCACTTTTAAAGACTTTGGGCTATGGCGAGATGTCCGATTATTTAGATAATAAAACCGATCTGGAAACAGCAAAACTACTCACAGTAACCCATACCTGTCAATTTGCCAAACGTCAACGCACATGGTTTCGTGGCTCTGGCAATAGACATTTACCAATTCATTGGTTGCGATCAGGAAGCACTTGGGAAGAAGCGATCGCACTGTTATAAAAAAGCCCTGCGTTGCAGGGCTTTTTTTATTATTTGATTTTGTCCATAATCGAGAAAATCGGTAAGTACATCCCCACAATAATCGAACCGACCATGCCACCTAGGACAACAATCATCAATGGTTCCATTAAACTTGTGAGAGCCTTTACCGCTTCTTCAACTTCATTCTCATAAAAGTCAGCGACCTTCATAAGCATTTTGTCAATTTCACCAGTTTCTTCACCGATACTGACCATTTGCAAAGCCATTACAGGAAATACTTCTGTCTTTTCCATCGCAGGTGCAATTTGACCACCTTCTCTTACAGCATTTCGTGCTGAGTCGATCGCATTAGAAATCACCAAATTACCTGCGGTTTCCGCCGTAATTTCCAGTGAAGCCAAAATTGGTACACCTGCGCGGGATAGTGAGCCAAAAGTCCTAGCAAATCTGGCTACGGCTGTCTTAACTACAAGATCGCCAAACAAAGGCAACTTCAAGAAAACACCATCAAGGTAAAGTTTGCCAGCAGGAGTTGCATAAACACGGTTGTAAACAAAGCCAATAACCATAAAAGTAACTGGGATGATTGCTACCGAGGGACTCTTTAAAAAGTTACTGATATTTACCAATATTTGTGTAAATGCGGGTAATTCACCACCTAAGCTCTTGAATACGCCATCAAATACGGGAATGATGAAAATACACATCGCTAAGAAGATTAAAACCGCGATCGATGTCACCACAATTGGATAGGTCATCGCTGATTTGATTTGGTTATTTAAGCGTGCCGAATCTTCGAGTAATGTGGCTAGACGAGCCAAAACATCATCTAACACACCACCAGTTTCACCTGCTTGCACCATCGCACAGTACAACTTGTCAAATACCTTTGGGTGCTTACGCAATGCATCAGAAAAGTTAGTACCTTGCTGAACATCGTCCAGAACTTCAGTGAGGGCAATTTTGAGTCTAGGGTTAGAACATTGATCGCACATTACCCCTAAACCGCGCACCATTGATACACCAGCATTAACCAAGGTTGCTAATTGTCGGGAGAACAAAGCTAAGTCCTTGACTGAAACTTTTTTCATCGTGAAGGCAGCAAAATCAAAGCCACCTTTCACTTCTTTGATATCTTGAACAACAAAACCTTTCTGTTTCCAAGTTTCGCGGGCTTCTTTGACTGTTAAAGCAACCATTGTCTGCTGTACCGATTTGCCTTTGGAGTCTTTGAGCGTTCCCTTAAACTTTGCCATTATTGCACCTCATTTGATAGGAATTATGGATTGAAAACTATGGGTTAACCACTGATTGATCGCGACTTGATCATATCTGGCGATCGCAAATCTCCAGCAGCCTTTCGCTTCATCACAGGAGCAGGGTTTGGTCCTACTACACGCAATAATTCTTCAGGACGCGAAGTTTTAGACATTGCTGCTTCAAAAGTGATGTCGCCATCCATATATAGCTTTGCCAACACCGATTCCAGAGTTTGCATTGATTCTTTACCACCTGTTTGGATAAAGCCATACATTTGTGCAGTTTTACCTTCACGGATAAGGTTGGAAATAGCAGGCGTTACTACCATAATTTCCTGAGCCATCACTCGACCAAACTGCCCTGGTTGTGGGTTATGCCGTGAGACAAGGGTTTGACTCAACACTGCCACGAGGGAGTTAGAAAGCTGTACCCGAATTTGTCCTTGTTGTTCTGGGGGGAAAACGTCCACCATACGGTCTACAGTTTGAGAAGCAGAACTGGTGTGCAATGTACCAAAGACAAGATGCCCTGTTTCGGCAGCGGATACAGCTAACTGAATCGTTTCTAAGTCACGCATTTCTCCTACGAGAATTACATCTGGATCTTCTCTCAGAGCCGCTTTTAATGCATTCGCAAAGGTTTTAGTATCTTCCCCAACTTGACGCTGATGGATCACACTTTTTACGGATTCATAGACAAATTCAATCGGATCTTCAACCGTGAGAATATGTTCGGCGCGAGTTTTATTGATCGTTTGGATCATCGCTGCTAAGGTCGTGGTTTTACCTGACCCCGTAGGTCCAGTAACTAGCACTAGTCCACGCGGCTTTTCACTCAGTTCACGCACAATCGGCGGCAAGTTGAGATCATCCATATCAGGAATTTTGGAAGAAAGCGCCCTTAGGCAAGCAGCATAGGTTCCCCGATCTTTGTAAACATTTACCCGAAATCTAGCTAGTCCCTTAACCCCATAGGAGCAGTCTAACTCCCAGTTTTGTTCGAGGGCTTTACGCTGGTTGTTATTCAACATCGCAAAAATCAAGCGCTGACATTCTTCTGGGGTAAGCGGATCGCGATCAGTACGGGTGAGGTGACCATTAATACGGATGTAAGGCGGAAGTCCTGCGGAAATGTGGAGGTCAGAACCTTTGCGTTCTACCACCTCTTCCATCAAGTCTTCAATGATGTAGTCCATTACCATAGCGGGCTATTCTCCTGATCTAATCTTAATTAAGTGCATGATTCCCTATATAGCCGATAAAAACTGCGCTTCGCGCAGTTTTTATCTTAGAAAGTTCTCGGCGTTGTGCAGTATGGGCATTCAACTGTCTCGGGTGTGAGCATAGCATCACAGTTGTCACACTCCAGCCCCTTACCTCGGCGAGCGCGTTCTTCCGCTTCGCGACCTTTGTCGGTATATACAACTCGCAGCACCTCATCTAGAGTCGTTGCGCCTTGTCGTACCAAGTCAAAGGCATATGCCATCAGCGTTTTCATGCCCTCTTGTACAGCAATTTCTTTGATGACTTCGGTAGTCGCGCCTTTGTTGATGGCACTTTGCAAGCGTTCGGTCATTTTCATGATTTCATAGACACCTGCTCGTCCTTTGTAACCAGAACCACTACATTTTGGACATACTCGTTGTCCAGGTAGCATGGCTTCACGGTTGACAATATTAGCGCGGTAGAAGGTTTTTTCAAGATCGCTGCTAGGCAAACCGAAGCGATCCAGTTCTTCTTGGCTAGGATTGTAAGGAATACGGCAGTTGTCACAGACTCGACGCAGTAAGCGTTGTGCAAGCACTCCAATAATCGCTGTACTTGCCATAAATGGTTCAACGCCCATTTCCTCTAAACGGGCAATACTACTAGGTGCGTCGTTTGTGTGCAGTGTCGTTAGCACTAAGTGACCTGTTAGCGCCGCCTCGATCGCCGTTTTCGCTGTTTCCGCATCTCGTGTTTCACCAACTAGGATAACATCAGGGTCTTGACGGAGAAATGCTCGCAGAATGCTGGCAAAGGTCATTCCTTTTTCGCGAAGAACTTGACATTGAGTCAACCCAGGCAAGTTATATTCAACAGGATCTTCAGCAGTACTGATATTGACCCCAGGATCATTACATTCGGCGAGGGTCGAATATAGGGTAGTGGTTTTACCAGAGCCTGTAGGACCAGTTACAAGAATTAATCCATAGGGTCGTCTCGCGAAACTTTGCATCAGTTCCAAGCTTTCGGGATCGCTGATCAGTTTGTTGAGTCCAAGTTGGGTATTAGAGTTGTCGAGAATTCGGAGACATACTTTTTCACCATTTTGAGTGGGACAGGTATTAACACGGAAGTCTACCCGCCGACCTTGGAAGTTGCGCTTGAGTTTGCCATCTTGAGGAACGCGCTTTTCAGCGATGTTCAAGTTGGAGATAATCTTGAAACGCGAAATTACGGCATTGACAATATTTTTGGGTAGGCGTTTATTCTCACTGAGAAAGAAATATTCACGCAATACGCCATCTTTACGCAGACGAATGCAAAGATCTTTTTCCTGTGGTTCAATGTGAATGTCTGAGCATCCTTCTTTGAGAGCTTTAACAAGGATTTTATCGACGAGGCTTATAATTGGGGCGGAGTTTTCGCCACCAACCATGAGTTCATCGCCTTGATCAGCGTCAGAGATATCTTCGCCAAAAACGTCATCCTTAACTTGGAGATCTTCATCGCTGATTGCGCCTTCAGCCTTGGCACTTTTGTTGACTTGAAATTGGACAATATTGTCAAAGGTGCGATGAAAATCTTCACGGGAAATTACGCGCTTGATAATTGTCAGGTTTTTTAGAAGACGAGCAATTTCATTTTGGACTTTATAGCTATCGGGAGAGACTAGAGCAATTGTTATACTATTTTCAGTCTTAACTAGCGGTAAAACTTCGCAGTCCCGACAAGTAGAGATTGGAATAATGTTGGAGTCAAGTAAGGCACTGAGAGTAGGAATATCAAATTTGTCAATTTCAACATCGGGATCGATCGGTTCGATGCCATAAAGAACCCGCAGTTCAAAAAGTTGTTGGCGCTTATAATAGCGGGTAATGTCTGGAGCCAGTTGCTGCCCCAGAATTTGCTCTAGGACGCTGAGGAATGGAACATTCTGTTCTTGGCTATCTTTGACAGCGCGATCGAACTGGTCTGAGGTGGCGTGTCCTGCTTGAATCAGTTTGCTCTCGAAGGGAGTTCGACCTCCCCGTTTTGCCAGAGCTTTAGTTTTGTTTCTGCTTGCGGCGGTAGTTGGCGCTTGATCTGATGTATTCATAGCCCAAGATTTCCTAAGAGTTCATTACCCAAGTGAGATTAGAGTTTGCAATCGCCAATATGCGGCGCGATCACAAAGCAATATAAGGCGATCATAGCTGTTTGCATAACTATATTGGGCAAAAATAGCACAAGTGTTTCATACTTTTACAAAATAAGCTAAAAATTTGAGCGATCACCTACATAAAAAATAACCCCAAAGAGAATGGTGGCACTTCGTGCCACCATTCTCTTTGGGGTTATTTCTTTAGAACTTGCCATCGGACTTTGGGGTTTTGAGCAAGCAGTTGGGAAATAGCGATCGCCCCTTTTTTGTTTAAATGGCTGGGGTCTGAAAAAAGGTCGGCTTGATTGAGAATTGCTTGGGAAAGATCAAGATAAGTAAAGCCTTCACGCAAGGAAAGTTCTTGCATTCGGCCATTGAAAGTAGCCTCATATTGAGTACGAATTTGATCGAGATAAGTGGCATGTAATGGCATATTCACGACCAAAAGCTCAATATTATTGCGACGACAAAAATCAACTACATTGGCAAAAGCCTCAAATTGGGAGCCATTAGTCTCAAAGTTGCGATAGTCCAGATCGTAATCCCCAGGAACTTGGGGGAATTTTTGGAAATAGGTGTTGGGATCGAAGGTGACATCAAAAGCAACAAAGCCTTTGGGGTCAAGGGCGGTAACAGTGCTAGGCATGGTCGCCGCAATCAGGGCTTCACTATTGCTGAGCATATGCGTATTTTGATCAAACTTCTTGACTAGCGAAGTCCGAACTTCTTGCCGTTTGGGAAAAGTGGTAAACAGAAGGTCAAAGGATTTAGAGATCGGACTTGGTGATGTAGTCGCGATCGCACTTTGGCTATTAGCTATAGAATCAACATTCCGATCTTTATTTTTGAGAGATTCCTGCAATTGCTTATAGCCAACCGAAGCCGTAATTTCCTCATAGGTAAGATCATTGCGACTACTATTAAAAGCTCTCAATCCATCAGCCCAAATAATTAAACGCGGCATTTGAGACGGTGAGAGTATTTGCGTAATTTGCAAGTTCACCACCTTAGCAGTTGCGCCATCAATACCGAGATTGAAGACACTGACATTTTTGTAGCCTTTGTTGATCAGCGTTTTTTCTAAGGTTTTTGGTTCGATGCCCCGCAAAGCTCTCGAACTACCCACAATTAAAACTTCGGGCGATCGCTTATTGGTTGTCTGCCAATCAAGGAGGGCTAATTTTTCATTGAATAAAGCAATATTAAAATTAGGAGCAGGCTTATTGGTAAGCCCTTTTTCGAGAGAAGTTTCGGGTTGGTTTACTGACACATCAATTTTGGAGTCAGCAATGATCAGCTTAGCTGACTGATCGGACTGAGCATAATTACTCAGCGTCCGATCAATCGCGACGGTTGTACCAATACCGATCGCTAAACTTGCCAGACAAGCAGGTAAAGAAAGGATTGTTGGAGTAGTTTGTCCTAGCCATTTCAATCCAAAAATGGCTTGTCCGACCGCAAGTATTTTCGTTCCAGCATAGCCGCTTAGTTTCTGCCAAGCATTAGCTTCTTCTACATCTTCACCAATAAACTCAATGCTTTGCTCTTGTTCATTCTCTATCGCTGATAGTTCGTCATTATCAGGGTTCTGTAGACCGATCGCTAGCAAGTCAATTTCAAACGACCAACTCGGTTTTTTCTCACCGATGACGCGGCTGGACACTGTTACTGATTGAAAATATTCCGACGCACTCACAGTTCGCAAAGTATTTAACATGGGCAGTGCGATCTCTGCTTGCAAAATCTCAGTGCGCGTCTCACATAGTAAATTGAGACAGTTATTTTGTAGCAGTAACTTCAGCTTAGTTTGAGCAAGTTTTGGCGCTAGTTGTGGATCTTGACGGAAGTTGGTCAGTAATGCGGCGATAATTTCGGCAGCGATGAGTGCCGATGGGGCGATCGGTAAATCTAGTCCTAACGCCCATGCGTTACCATGCAATTTCAGGCGATGGATTCCTTCGGCATATAAAACTGAACTGTCTAAATCCTGTGTGCTTGGGGCGATCGCCTCTAGGATCTTTGATGCACAAGTGACTTCTCGATCTTGACTATAAAGATATAAGCAATCTCCTTTTTGTTTAGTATGTGAAAGTTTGATTCCTGCTAATTCCTCGGTCAAAATGCTCGGTGAAGATTCCTGTATCAAAGTAGGCTTGATAGTAGGCGTACTCAATCGATGATTAGGCAAACGAGAGGGTTGATTCGCATCCGTACCTGCATCTGTACTCGAATCTGGGCTTGTTGCTAATAGTGGATTTGCATCTAAAGATGATGTTATTTCCATTGGCTATTTGAAGAGGTCAGCAGGATAAAAAATTTGCTACAAGGTTAGCACGGCGAATTCACAACCAGACAAAAAGTTGTTTTACAAGGCAACATAAGCCGCTTTGCGCCGTATGTTGCCTATTCATCTAAATGCTCAGACACAGATCGATAAAGTTCTAAGACATGATGATCGAGGAGTTGGTAATAGACTTTGCGCTTACTTTTGCGATAGCTAACTAAACGCATGGTGCGTAAAACTCGCAACTGATGAGATACCGCCGATTCACTCATGCCCACTACAGCCGCAAGATCGTGAACACATAATTCCTGCTTCGATAAAACTGAGAGAATCCGCAGACGATTAGGATCACTCAACATTCCAAAAAATTCCGCCATGGTTTGTGCTTTCTCGGCTGGCAAAATCTCATTAACTAAATCCTGTAATGCTTCAGGGGCGATCGCATGGAGATCGCAAGTCGGCAATTGATCAAAGGAAAGCGCAGAAGAATTTAGCATTGTTACATTTTACAAAAAAAGCGATCGCTTTTTTAATTTGTATTAACACATGAACGTATATTCATATATAATAAGCTTAGTTGAATAGGACTAAACACATGACAACTCTCACGGAAACTAAATGCGCTTGCCCTAAATGTACTTGTACTGTCTCCCTAGACACGGCGATCATGGCTAATGGCAAACCATATTGCAGCAAAGCTTGTGCCGATGGACATCCTGAAGGATCGGCAGGATGTAAAAAGTCTGGATGCGGCTGTGGTTAGATTTTATTGCCATAGAAAACTGGGTGCTTTGCACCCAGTTTTCTAGATAATGGCAGCGCGAAGCGTCGTCATTATCTTTTCATTTAGTGTTGCGGTGCAAAGCACCGCAACACTAAATGAAAAGATGACAAGGGAATATATAAAAAGAAGCAAGTAGGCTTTAACTACTTGCTTCTTTTTAGCTTTTGGTTACAGAATAGAAACAATCATTCGCTTCACCAAAATTCAAGATGCTGAATTTAAACGAAATTATGTCGCTGGCTCGCCCGATCGCTTGGGGTGCAGGAGATATTCTGATGAAGTACTATCAGGAGCCTCAAGACTTAGAAATCAAGTTTAAGGGGGGCGAAGAGGGCAATGTGACTTCCGCAGATTTGGCAGCTAATGATTTCATCTTGAGTCAGTTAAAGCAAACATTTGGCACTGATAAATTTGCCTATCTCAGCGAAGAAACTGAAGATAATATTGATCGCCTTGAGCATGAATGGGTGTGGATCATTGATCCGATGGATGGCACGAGTGACTTCATTCGTCGGACTAATGAGTTTGCGGTACATATTGGCTTGACCTATCGTCAGCGTCCTGTTCTGGGACTAGTGGCTACTCCTGCTCAGGATCGCCTGTTTCAGGGCATGTTAGGCAATGGGGCATATATTGAGACTAGAGATGGTTTACAACAACGTATCCAAGTTTCTAACAAGGTCAAACTTGATCAAATGGTGGTGGTGGCAAGTCGTAGTCATCGCAATTATCAACTAGAAAGTATTCTCCAGCAATTACCTAAGGCTGCTGAAATCGCGGTTGGTAGCATCGGTGGTAAATTTGCGGCGATCGCCTCAGGTAATGCTGATGTCTATATCTCTGTTTCAGGAAAGTCTGCGCCTAAGGATTGGGACTATTGCGCCCCTGAAATTATTCTGACTGAGGCTGGTGGACAACTCACTCATTCTGATTTGTCATTGCTGTCTTATAACAATTTGGAACTGCGCCAGTGGGGAACGATTGTAGCGAGTAACGGGCATTGTCATCATGAAATTTGTCAGATTAGCCAAGATGCGATCGCGCCAATCAAAAAGTAGGATATGCATTGCATATCCTACTTTTTGTAGCAATTATTCAGTAAAGTTAGGGCATCTAGAAATTTAAGGAACAAGGGACTCTTGTCTATTTCCATTATGAAATTACAAGTAATTTTGATTGGTGCGGCTGTGGTCGTTGGTGTAATGGCTGTCAGCAATCCTAGTAAAGAGCGTTACATCGAGTACGCAACCGAGCAATTTTCGGAAACAGGTAAAACCTCAATTTGCGCTGGAGATAATATGCCGATCGCTGCTCAGCAATCATGCAAATTTGTAATCTCTCAGGGGAAAGGTGCGATCAAGTTAGTAGTTGAAAACTCAACTAAGCAGCAAAATTTTGTAGTACTCAGTCTTTACGAAACTGATATGCCTAACAAAAAAGTAACCACGATCGCTGCCTTTGGTAATTTCTATATGTTCAAATAAAAAAGTGGTGAGGTATACTATTTTTTCGGAAATTAATATACCTGACACACTAATCTCAAATTTTTATGTTTCTCAATGAAATAATTGCCACCATTATTGGCGTTTTGTTTTAATATAACTATTTATATGATTAAATAAACCTGTGATATAAACATTATTAATATTTAAATTGTCGTTGTGTCGAGTAAAAATACAAAAGTTCCTGAAGTTGTACAAATCTGCATTCAGAGCGTTATAGATGAGCTAGATGCTGATGCGTTCCTATATAGCGCAGATATTAGTGAAGAAAATGCTGATAAATTGATTCAAACCATTAGAGATCAATCGCCTAAAAGAGAAAATGTAGTACTTATTTTATCTACTTATGGAGGAGATCCAGATGCTGCTTATAGAATTGCAAGAATCTTAAAACAAGCCTATAAAAAATTTACACTGGTTGTTTTTGGCTACTGTAAAAGTGCTGGTACGCTAGTAGCAATCGCAGCCGACGAAATTGTAATGTCAGATATGGCGGAACTTGGCCCACTAGATGTTCAGTTGTTAAAGGAAAACGATTTTAGAAGATCATCAGGACTAGACTTACAACAAGCTTTAGAAGTACTTAGAAATGAAGTATTTACTATTTTTGAAAGATGTTTTTTAGGGACGGTCAGTAGGTCGGGCGGCGCTATATCAACTAGGATGGCTGCTGAGATGGCTAGCTCTATGGCTGTAGGTCTTTTGTCTCCTATAGCATCACAAATAGATCCTATAAGACTAGGGGAAGTTTGGAGATCTATGGACGTTGCTTATGAATACGGTATAAGATTGAATCCAGACATAAAAGAAACAATTGAAAAGTTGGTTAAAGGCTACCCAGCTCATGGGTTTGTTATTGACAGGAAAGAAGCAGAGGGGTTGTTTAAAAATGTTCGTCCCCCTTCAGATTCAGAGATAAAATTGGAAAGAATCCTTTATCAATCTACTAGAGTACCCTCAACCGATGATTTGATTTTTGGATTAGATGAGTTGCTGGATACAGAAAAAAACACAACAATGGGCGATGCTGAAAATGACAAATTAATTGATAATGAGTATGATAACGAGGCTGAAAAACCAGATAATAATGAATTTAAAAACGAGAAAGACGAGGGATCTCAAAATGAAAACTCTAAATTCAACCCAGAAAACAAAAGTGATTCAAACCCTGAATAATTCAGAATCCCTTCAAAAGAAGGGCGAATTGATTCAATCTTCAAATATTGCAGTAATAGAGAGGTTTGTTGAGCGGCTTAATAATATTGACTACAAAAAGATTTTTCAGGATTAAAGGCTATTAAAAGTTAGTTGCACTTTTAATTATTTATCAATTATTTGTAAAAATATCGTGCGTTCTAAACTTAGAATGCACGATATTTTTTATGTAATGCTCATGAAAAGCAAGGTGTTTCATATGCCTTACACAACAAATACTCAGTGCCCCCTAGCCCATCTCCTATGGAAAAAGGTATCGGGTTAGGATTGAGGTAGGTGTATTAATACCTGTTTTTATAGATTGTCCTGATCGAATTGCTCCAATAATTTCCAGACTGATTTCAAAAGTTGATCTAGCCCCTTTTTGGAAGCCGCCGAAATAGCGAGAATCGGTAGATCGAACTGTGCGGCGATCGCCTCCACATCTTCAGGCAACATCGCATCAATTTTATTTAAAGCCAAAATCTGGGGCTTTTCGTCTAAACCACCACCATAGGCAGCTAACTCTTCTTGAATCGTTTCGTAGGCAAGCAAAGGATCTTCTTGAGTCACATCAATCAAATGGATCAGTAACTTCGTGCGTTCCACATGGCGCAAAAAGTCATGCCCCAAACCAATTCCCTCAGAAGCACCCTCGATCAATCCTGGAATATCCGCAAATACCACGCCATCGCCTGAAGGCTTCGAGACAACACCCAAATTTGGTACTAGCGTTGTAAAAGGGTAATCGGCAATTTTGGGACGCGCCGCCGACAATACCGAAATCAAGGTCGATTTACCAGCGTTGGGCATACCAATAATTCCCACTTCAGCAATCAGTTTTAGCTCTAAATAAAGGGTCAACTCTTCCCCTGGTAAACCAGGGAGAGCATAGTCAGGGGCGCGATTTTGATTGCTCAAGAAATGGCGATTTCCTAAGCCGCCTTTACCACCCTTAGCAACTAATAGGGTTTGTCCATCTTCAGTAAGATCGCCCAACTCCTCCCCTGTTTCCTCATTCATCACCACCGTACCCAATGGCACTTTGATAATGCGATCGCTGCCGCGTTTGCCCGTCATGTTGCTAGGACCACCACGCTCACCATCTTCCGCTTTAAAAATATTCTCGAAGCGAAAGTCTAGAAGGGTTTGCAGATCGGTAGTTGCCTGTAAAATGACAGAGCCACCATTACCGCCATTGCCACCCGCAGGGCCACCCGCAGGCACATATTTCTCACGGCGAAATGCAACTAGCCCATCGCCACCATCACCAGACTTGACATGTATCGTAACTCGATCAATAAAATGCATTGCTAACTCAATTACTTGCTCTGTCGTAAATAAAGACAACCCACTTACAGCAAATTAACGATTAAACGAACCACAAGAGATTGTTGGAAAGTCTTGCTTTGCAAGACTTTCCAACAATCTCTTGTTTTTAGTTTGATCGCAAAGAGATGTAACTTAGAGGATTAAGGATTATCTCTATTATCTTTATCTCTATTATGCAGCGATTAAGAGTATTACTCCTGATCAATTCGTAATGAACTATAGCACCACTTATTCACGACCAAGACAGTAGCAACATCTATTCCTTATTAATATTTCCAGACCTTACCCATCCTTCTTCTTTTGTACTTTCGTTTCTGACATATACCCATTCACGATCTGGGGTTTCTCTAATTACAGCAACTTTGGTATTAAAGTCTGCACCACCAACATTACGCGCCGACTGATTGGGGTCAGATCGAAATACTAGACCAATACTGGCATTGACCTTACCTTGATACTTAGCCTCATTCTCCTTAGGCTTAGCTTTAACCGTTGGCTGAGGTATTGGCTGCACCTTGATAGCAGCGATCGGCGATTTTGGTGCAGGTACAGCTTTGAGATCGTTAGCAAAAACAGGTCTTTGCGGACTTTTTCGGTAAGGCAAAATGATGTAATACCAGCCAACCGTTACTATTGAGGCAATTAGTCCCAGACTAAACGCTAAACTTACACTAGATTTTGCCGTTTCTGGAAATCTCATTATCAAATCACTAGCTAACCAAAATGGATGATTGGTTGAATAGATTACCTTAAGTTCTCCAAATTTAACAGAGATTTTTTAACTAGAAAAAACAGAGGGAATGCTAAGCATTCCCTCTGTTTTTTAAATTACAGTTTCTAAGCTAATTACCCCATCATTACTAACCCATGAAATCTGAGAAATACCACGCGATCGCGCATGGTCTCGGACAGCATCCTCATCTCGAAATTCTAACTCTAGCTCGATCGCGTCAATATTGGGATCTTGACGTAAAAGTGCAGCATGGGCAAAGGCTGCTTGCATTGCATCGGCAGTTTTAGCAACTACTAGGCAGTTAGAGGTGCTAAGAGTCTGAGGTAGCCGCGATTGTAGAGCTTGCTGTAAGTCCTCAAGATTAAGGCAAAAGCCAATGCTGGGGTAGCTAACATTTTGCGGATGGTAAACCCCAAGGAGGTGATCATAGCGTCCACCTTGAGCCACCACATAATTATTACAAGCGACTTCAAAAACGATGCCTGTGTAATAGTCAAAGGTTTGCATGAAGCTAAGATCAAGAATCAGGCGATCGCTTGAAGCTAGCCCTGTACTTTCCCAGAGATCAATTAATGACTTGAGATAGTTAATTTCGCCTGTTAATCCAGAAGTCCATGTACTGCTCGACAAGCGGCTCAGCACATCCTTGGGCTTACCACGCAGGTCAATCAGTTCGAGAGCATAACCCTTGACATCATCGGGCAAGTCCATCTCTTGTAGCGCAATGCGATCAAGACTGGCTAGACATTGCCGTACTTTGGCTTGATATTTCTCTGGCAATAAGTCTAGCAATGCACCCGTCAGTCTGGCATCACCGAGAATAATTTGCCATTCTTGCAGTTCTACGCGATCAAGGCTTTCAGCCAAGAGCAGCAAGATCTCCCCATCGGCAAGTAATCCCGATGCACCCAACAATTCCACGCCTGCCTGAAAGGATTCCTCGGAAGTGTTATTGGCTCTGCGCCGAAATACATTGGCGTTGTAATAGAGGCGCTGTGGACAGGTTGCCACATTCTGCCCCAAACGAGCGGCATAGGCTCTGGCGATCGAGGCAGTAAATTCGGGGCGCAATCCTAAAATATCAATGCTGCTGCTATGCACCTGAATCACAGATTTAGGATCAACTGCTCCACCTGCGGTCAGCGATCGCAGATGTTCGACAGTGGGCGTAATGATGCGTTGATAGCCCCACGACTGAAAAACTTGTTGAATGCGGCTCTCGATCCAACTCTTTTGAGCAACGTCTAGGGGAAGTAAGTCTTTTGCGCCAGTTGGCAGTTGATGCACCATACAATTCTCTCAGTCTTCGTCTTTTATCGTACCGTGAATCCTCACCGATATTAGGCGATCGCCTTTTACAAAACACAAAATGGCTAACCATTCCAAGAATTAGGGGTGCGGCGCTTTGCTCTGCACCCCTAATTCCAAAACCCAAAATGGCTACGCCATTTTGGGTTTTTAAGACCTTAAACACGGTCTTACCGAATTTCCAATCGGTGCGCGGTCTATGGAAATTATCCAAGGTTCAGGTATTTTCATTACTTTTACAACCAAGAGGGCGATACTTTCATAGTTCACTTCAAAGTCTCGGAAAAACCTCTGCAATCTCTTAATAGTACGATTCGACTTTAGCTTTGCCGCTAAATCCTGTGGCGATTTTCGCTAGATTTACTGTCTTTACTCGCATTAGCGCGATTAAAAATATGGACACAAATGCTAGTCTTGCTGCATTCCATTGCAGATGTTGCTGTAAATTTTTCGCGAAATAGGTTAATCTCTTCCATAGGGGGGGTACGAGTGATGTGGCTATCTTTTATAAGACCCCTTTCTATCTACTTTTGCAACTTTTTGTCCTGTACTAAGCATGAAGACAATTAATTTGAATATCGATCTGAAATCTGGCTTCAATTTTAAGGTTCCAGTTAAAGCTATTGTCTTTACCTTCCTAGCAATCGCTACTTTTATTGCAGTAGTATTCCAAACACCGCAAAGCCTCTATTCCCAAACCGTTCCTGCTGACTTAATCAATAGGTACAATCTTGCTGTTGCAGATGCCAAGGTAGCAGAACTAAATGAAGTTTCCCAAAACTTAGTGGCAATTACTAAAGACAATCCATTCTTGATTTGGCAAAACAAGACCGCACCTAAGGACAAAATATTGGTCGCTACTTGGACAAGTTTTACGGGTTACGACAATCAGATTGGTCAATCCATTACGACAACTCGCCAAACATGGGTAACTGTAGCTCCTGAATTGCAGAATTTTTGCAAGGAGAAATTAAAAGATGTGCCTAATCAAAGCGATCGCATTCTGCGGTTAGAGCAACTCCTCGGACTACCTCCGCAAAATGGCAAAACCCGTTTTGTAGAGTTGTGGGTCAATCCTGACAATCTATTTCGCCCCAGTGCTGATTCCGAGGTTACGGATCGCAATGCCTTTGGTGAATTTACCCAGATACCTGTATCCCCTGACACAAGTATCAAACTCTCACATCTCCAGTGGTTTGAGAATTTAAAATCCCAGTCCTATAACGCTACGGGAGGCTATCCTTGGACAAGAATGGGCTATACCTATGATTGGGGAAATCCTAATAATGAAGTAGGTCTAAGCGAATTTGTGATTAACACTGGTGCAGCTATCGAGGTCAAGTCTGTACAGACAACTGATAAATATTGCCTATCATAAAAAGCAAAAAGCCGCGCTTTGCGCGGCTTTTTGGTAATTCTTGAGAGGACTAGACGTTAACTTCAGCAGGTTTAACTTGAGCTAGTAAACCAGTCAGGAATTCACCCTCGATAACTTCTGTTTCTAAGAGCTTCTCAGAGATCGACTCTAGCAAATCACGATTCGCATTGAGAATCGCTAGCGCCTTCGCATGGGCATTTTCGACGATGGTTTTGATTTCCTTGTCGATCGCTTCCGAAGTAGCAGGGCTGACATTGCGTGCCATCTCCATGCCACCGAGGAATTGATTTTGTTGCTTTTGGTAAGCAAGAGGTCCCAAAACTTCGCTCATACCGTAGCTAGTCACCATCTTGTCTGCGAGATCCGTAGCGCGTTGGAGATCATTCGATGCGCCTGTAGTAATACTACCGAAGATGATTTCTTCTGCCGATCTCCCGCCGAGGAGAGTGGCGATTTGGGCTTCGATTTCTTCTTTGCTCATCAAGAAGCGATCTTCCGTTGGTAATTGGAGGGTATAGCCGAGAGCTGCCATGCCGCGAGGAACAATTGAGATTTTCTCAACCTTGCCGCTTCCGGGGTTCAATGCACCAACTAGAGCATGACCAACTTCATGATAGGCAACAATCCGCTTCTCGTTCTCATTGAGCACACGACTCTTCTTTTCTAGACCAGCAACTACACGTTCGACCGCTTCGGCAAAGTCTTCAAGGAGAACTGTTTCGCGTCCAGCACGAGCCGCAAGCAGAGCCGCTTCGTTAACGAGGTTAGCAAGGTCAGCACCTGCAAAACCAGAAGTGCGAGTAGCGATCGTCTCTAGGTCAACACTCTTATCGAGAGTGACTTTGGCTGCGTGGATTTTGAGAATTGCTAAGCGTCCGCTCTTGTCAGGGCGATCGACTAAGACTTGGCGATCGAAACGACCTGGACGTAACAATGCTTGGTCAAGGGTTTCAGGTCGGTTAGTTGCCGCAAGAACAATCACCGTAGTTCCATCAACACCGAAACCATCCATTTCCGTGAGCAATTGGTTAAGAGTTTGCTCGCGTTCATCGTTACCGCCATACATACCGCCACTAGAACGTGCCTTACCGATCGCATCAAGTTCATCGATAAAGATGATACAAGGCGATTGTTTCTTTGCTTGCTCAAACAAGTCACGGACACGGGAAGAACCAACACCGACAAAGAGTTCCACAAATTCAGAACCAGAGATACTGAAGAAGGGAACACCTGCTTCACCAGCAACAGCTTTTGCAAGCAGAGTTTTACCAGTACCAGGAGGGCCAACTAGCAATACGCCTTTAGGAATCTTTGCACCAATTTTGGTGTATTTCTCAGGAGTCTTGAGGAACTGCACAATTTCTTGAAGTTCTTGTTTGGCTTCATCGACACCAGCGACATCGGCAAACATGGTTTTAGTGGCTTCGCCTTCAACATAGACCTTTGCCTTGCTCTTACCAATTTGCAAGCCACCAGGTGCGCCACCGCCACCGTTACGGCTGAACAGTTGGAAGATCCCGACAAAAATTAAGGGGGGAATGACCCAGCTAAGTAATGTCCCGAACCAGCCCGATTTCTGTACAGGTGCGGCGGCAAATTCGACCCCACTCTTTTCAAGGCGTTCAGGCAAATTCAAGTCAAAAATTGGGGTGGTCGAAATCACATCACCAGGGATGTCAGGAGTAACGCCCTTTAGCTGATAGGTAATCTGATCTTGTCCAATATATACCCTTGCTACATGTCCTTCTTCGATTTCATGGACAAACAGGCTATAGGGAACTCGCGCCATTGGCGGCGCAAATAAGTTTGGTAAAAAGATGTTTATTATGAGCAATCCTGAACCGATCAGCAATAGGACATTGCCAATCAGTCTTGCACGCGATCGCTTGGGGTCTTCTTTTTTAACAGCCATTTTTTTATATTTTACGATTTGTTGCTAAAGCCATTATAGAAATGATGGTTTATTGGCGCTAGACAACAAACGTAGGGATAGCCGCCTGTGTCGCTAGGAAGAGAACAAGTAAAAGGCGGTGCGATGCGTCATCTTTTGCTTATTCTTGGGTAGGCGATAATAAAGGTAACGTAAACGAAAATGTGCTGCCTTTACCGAGAATACTTTCAGCCCAAATTTTGCCTTCATGTTGTTCAATGATCTTGCGGCAGATGGTTAGTCCTAGTCCCGTTCCCCCCTTACGCCTTGAATCTGATGAGTCTACTTGCTGGAATCTTTCAAAAATACTTTCTAGTTTGTCTGACGGAATTCCTTGTCCTTCATCTTGAACTGAAAATAACACTTCGGTATCAGATTTCCGATCAGCAGTTAACCAAACTGTACCATCGGTTGACGAGAATTTGATGGCATTGCTGAGGAGATTAGTAAGGGCTTGAACAATGTAATCAGAATCAACTAAAATCTCGATATCAATAGGCTTAGCAGCCAAGGTTACCCCCTGCTGTTGAGCCATTGGTTGCATAGATTCCGTTGCTTGAATGATCAAAGCAGCAACATTACAGACCTGCTTTTCCATTTTCACTTCCCCTGACTCAATCCGCTGCAAGTCAAGAACATTATTTACTAGACGTACCAAGCGTTCTGTATTGTCATCAGCAATCTCTAGCATTTGCTTTCCATCCCTAGACAGGCTTCCTAAACGACCTGTTGCCAAAATTTTCAAGGCACTATGCAGAGATGTTAAGGGAGTCCGTAATTCATGACTGACTACAGCAATGAATTCATCTTTCATGCGTTCGATCGCTTTGCGATCGCTGATATCACTAGTTAGCGCAAAGAACCCAATGACTTTGTTTTGTTCATCAAGGTGAGGGATATAGGTAACGTTCACCGAGCAGGGTAGTCCATCCTTTAAGGTGATCTCATTTTCGTAGGTAACTGCTTGTCCTAATAACGCTAACTTCACATAGACTTGCATTCGTTCATAACATTCAGAACCCCAAACGGTTTGGATATTACTGCCATAAATATCGGCTGGCGACTGTCCTAGCCAATCCTCATAGGCTTTATTGTTAAAACGATAGCGCTGATGTTCATCAACATAGGCAATCAGAACTGGTAACGCATTGGTAATCAATCGCAACTGTTCTTCACTGCGACGTAGAGCAGCTTCCGCTAACATCCGATCATTGATTTCTTGCTGAAGACTGCGGTTGACTTCTTGTAACTCGGCAGTACGGACTTCCACAATTTCTTCGAGATGTTCTAATAATTGAGCTTGTGCTAAAGCAATGCTGATCTGATCGGCAAGTTGTTGCATTAGCTCAAGCTCAAAATCAACCCAATGATGAGGGCGATCGCAGTGGTGGGCAATCACTAGACCCCATAGCTGATTGGGAGCAATAGCTTCATTTTGTTGATGGGAATTGAGGTTTTGGAGAATTGGCACAATCAACTTCGCTTTGATATTGAACTGATTAGTAAATTCAATTAAGCATTGGGATAAGCCAGCTTTAGGATCGTGGACATCGGCGATCGCCCTCACCCGTCCCTTAGCATAAAGCCCTTGATATTCCGTAGGAAAAACTTCTTCGGGAAACGCCAAATCGAGAAGAGCTGGGTAGTCTGGCAAAACTGCTTCACTAATAGCTCTTCCTGTGCCATCGGGTAGAACTTGGTAAATGAGGACGCGATCGGCTTGTAAAATGCGCTGTACTTCTGTGACGGTTGCCCGCAAAATCTCCTTAAACTGTAACGATTGGCGAATTTTCAGCGTAACTTCTGCAAACAACTTCACCCATTGCCTTTGTCGCCATAACGCATCTTGCTCATGATTTGTAACTGCAACAGATTCTTGGTCTACAAGTGGCTGAGTTGCTTGACGAGGATTAGAACGCTTGCGTTTAGACATTTTTAAGAGTTAAGAATTCAATGCTAATTGGGGAAAATACGTAAACGCCGATTTGGTTCGGAGCCATAGCTCTCTGATCGGAGTTGATAATGCTCCACTAATTCATGCTGCATCCGTCGAATGATCGATGAACGTGGTAATAACTCTACAGGTTGACCTTTAGGAATCACAATCTGCTCCACGGCAAGACGAGTTTCTTCGAGGGCTTCAATTTCATCCTCAGAGTCGCCATAGGCAAACATATTCAAGTCACTAATTGTATCCGCAGGACTTTCATCGATGTGTAAAATCCGCCGCAGAGCGCGAGTAATTTGAGGAAGGGTACTAGTTTTGATCGCGTGAATGGGAATCTGACGGGCTTCAGCAACTTGGCGCACTTTGGAACTGGTACGAATCTGCGATCGCAGCGCCAACACAATATCCGCTTCATCAAGATCCTTAGTGATTTCAATTGGTAAATTAATCGATTGCACCACCTGCTCAGTTTGATGGCGACTAACCCCATAGAGATAAACATTCAACGTACCGAAACGCTCGCGCATCGCCCCATAGGAAGAAAGATCGCCAAATTCCTCTTCCTCTTCTTCGCTAGAATCATTTAATTCTGCTATAGCAGTATTACTAATCTTGCTAGTCAAATCAGCAATTTCAGAACGCATTTGCACCTGTGGATCGAGGGGAATCGGCTTGATTTTACCTGTAGCTCGCCAACCTTTGACCGCAGGATTTCGCATCACTTCAGGATTTTTGGGCTTCTCTTCAGTGGTAGTTACTTCGCCTGCATCACTGACCGCCCGAATCTGACGACCAGGATCGCGATCGCGCAGGAGCATATCAATGGTTCCCGCGACATCTGCATGGACTGCCCAACGGTAACGCTCCCACATTTCCACCGCAATATCAAAAGTGGGTTGCGCCTTGCGTTCAAGGATACTCTTTTGGGGTAAGCCACGCCGCCGCATTTCTTCATCACCAAGGGTGACGGACTGAATGCCACCAATTAAGTCTGAGAGCGTAGGATTTTTGATTAAATTGGCAAGTTGATTACCATGCGCCGTACCAACAAGTTGCACACCACGCTCAGCGATCGTTCTCGCCGCTAATGCTTCAAGTTCTGTACCAATTTCATCGATGACGATCACTTCAGGCATGTGGTTTTCCACTGCCTCGATCATTACTTGGTGCTGCAATTCAGGTTGAGAGACTTGCATTCGACGCGCCCGACCGATCGCAGGGTGGGGAATATCACCATCGCCAGCAATTTCATTGGAGGAGTCAATAATTACCACGCGCTTATTCAGGTCATCGGCAAGCACACGGGCAATCTCGCGCAGGGCAGTCGTTTTGCCCATCCCTGGTTTGCCTAATAATAAAATCGATTTACCTGTTTCCACTAAGTCACGAATCATGGCGATCGTGCCATAGACAGCGCGACCAACGCGACAGGTTAGCCCGATGATTTCGCCTTTGCGGTTGCGGATGGCACTGATGCGGTGCAAGGTGCGCTCGATGCCTGCGCGATTGTCACCACCAAATTCACCGACTTGATGCACACAGAGGGCTAAATCTTCTTTGGTAATTGGGTCATCAGTTAAATATTTAGTACTGTCAAAATAACGCGCTTCTGGCAACCTACCTAGATCCATCACAATTTCGACAAGTTGTTCTAACCCGCCGCAGAGTTCGAGGCTACTTTTGATGCGTGGTGGCAGAATATCGAGAAGTTGATCGAGGTTGTCTGTAACTTGCTTGCGGATGGAGTCCATTAGGCTTTTTCAGGTTTTACAGTTAGGTTTTTATTTGTTAAAGACCTGGATATCTCCAGACTTTTACAGATTTTTTATTGGGGATACTAGTTCTTGGGCGATCGCTACCGCTTGCCAGAGTAGACAAGTTGGCATAGACCCATTGTAATCATTACCAAACTCGATTGCCTAATAATCGTCCACGCTGAGTACAGTGTCATACAAGCCAACCCGCTCACCTTCATGCTTATTAAATCCCACATATTCCAAACTGGCATCTTCGTAACGTTTAAATTTGTAAACCGCATCATTCATCAAGGCGCTATTGAATACCCCCAGACTTACCAATAATTCAAAGTCTCTAACAATTAATCCTGTTACTTTTTTAAATAATGCTGGTTCAAGTTGAGTGATTACATCACGGAGGCTTCTTTCGCGGTAATCGGTGAGATACATAAATACAGGGATGCGAGTCGCAAATTTAATTAATTTTTCCTGAATTTGTTTACGCATACTCTTGTACTCCTTTTCCGCCTCGGTGAGTTCTTTCTTTTCTTCTTTGGTTAAGTCCCTCTCATTAGCTTCTTTTTTCGCTTTTTTGACTGCATCGGATTTATTTATGATCGTTTCAATGTCTTGATTGAGGTTACGGAAACCTTCGATATTTTCGAGGGCTTGCATTGCTTCTTGATTTTTCATCAAGCGCTCCAAAGTATTGTTATCGACATTCACCAATAAGGCGCTTTCCCAACGTCTGGCTAGTAATGTTGCCGTTGTGCCACTCATCGCCATGTCGAGAATCCCTGCGGCATCGACTTGTTTCATAGAGCTACCGTCGTAGGCAAGCACAGGCAAGAAATGAATAAATTCTTCGACTTTTTTCTCAGGGTTGGATTCATCGACATTTAAGCGGCAACTGTAATCGGCTATTTGTCGGAGGGCGCGATCGGGGGCAAAGTCAAAAACGTAGCATTCTTGTTTGATGATTTCTTCTTGATTGGGAGAATTATGATCAGGATTTTTGATTGTCCAAGGTGTTTGGACTCGAAAGGCGGCTTGGAAGTAGGTTTCAGGACTAGAGGAATTTCGCAGCATAAAAATCCCTGTCCAAGGCTTGACGGATACGCCTGTGGTAAGTTTGCCGCAGGAAAGGGTGATGGTTTTAGTTCTTAGTGGGTTATCCATTGCTTGTAAAACAGGTGGTAAGGCTTCTACACCTATCCCTGCACTAATTCCTGCGGCGACAATAATTTTGTAATCGTGATAGAACTTATTTTGCTTTTGAGCTAACAGGTTTCGCATGGCGTGGCAAGAGGCAACGGTGGGCAGAAACCAGAATGTATGGGAGAGAATGTTTAGCAATCTAGTATCGGAATAGGGCATGGGTGGCTTCTTGGCACCGAGTTTGAGATTGTCGATCGCTGTTTCCAAATGGTTTCCCCTAATCAAATCAAGCCATTTTTGGACTTCGTTCTCATAGGTAAATTTAGCTTTTTTATCGTTGCCTGTAGCTGAGAAAAATACATTCAAATCAAATTCGTTAAACTCCCCTTTCATCGCAATCTCGCGGATCGAGTCGGGTAACTGATAGGTGAGCATCACCATACGCGGCAAGGCAGCATAGGGATTATTTTCTCCTGATCCCTGAGAAGCAAATAACTCCTTCGCTCTTTGCTCATCGGAATATGTCCAGTTATAGATCTGTTCTTCGATAAATTCACCAGAGGCGATCGCCCGAAATGGTGTCCCTGATAAATATAAATAGGCGTTAGTGGTAATCGGGATAATGCTTTCATCGAAATAATCGATGCCCTCACCTTCACCAAATTCTAGTTCTTTCTTACCTTCCGCTTCAAAAAGTTCCTTGGCATTGTCGCGCCATGCGCCGTAATGGTACTCATCAAATATGACACAATCCCAATTGGTTAAATGCACCCATTCATTTTTGGCTTTGATGCCTCCTGCGCTATTTTTACCGAGATAATCCTGAAATGAGCCGAAGCAAACCAAGGGTTTATTTTTGTCGGCATTCTCAAACTCTAATCCATTGCGTGAGATAAATTGCCAGCCTGTGAAGTCAATATGCGATTCTAAATCCTCTTGCCATGCGCTTTGGACTGCGGGTTTAAAGGTGAGAACGAGAATTTTTGTCCAACCCATTTTTTTTGCGAGTTGATAAGTGGCAAAGGTTTTGCCGAAGCGCATTTTGGCATTCCATAGGAAGTGCGGCGTTTTGTCGGGATTCTCTTGTTTGAAACTGCTGAAATAGGCGATCGCTTTATCCACTGCCGCCTGTTGTTCAGGACGCATCCCAAAATCAAGAGTACGATTTTCGACATTTTCTGCACCATTTTTAATGGCGACTATGGCAGCTTTGACATCTTTAGCGGTGCATTGAAACCATTCGCCATCAGGATTTTTAAAGCCTTGTTTCCTAAGATAGCGGTGTACGTCATGGTCACTAAAGGCGCTACCATTTTTATGAATTGCGTCATAAACTGCGGATTCTTCGAGCAGTATTTTGTAAGGTGCTTCCCCTGGGCGAATAACGGGATATTGTTCGGCTACACGAGTTTTCGCGTCTCTAGTGGTATAGCCAATTTTGAGGAGTCCTTTGTATTGGGGATGGGTGTCTTTGTAGGCGTAAATTGTGGGCTTAATTTCGGGTCTAGGTGGGAAGAATTCGTTATTCATATAGGCTTTTTCTAAAAATATTCGTTGATTTTTTTTGCTATTTCTTCGCGATCTGGAAGTAATTCTTGATATTGCTTTGGTAATTTGGCGCTAGTGTTGTAAGTGGCTACGCCTATAGGCATATTGCTGGATTTGAGTGAGTATTCGACAACGGTACGATCTTTTTCTTTGCAAATAATAATCCCGATCGCATCATTTTCATGGTCTAGTTTGATGGTGTCATTGAGTACGGTGAGATAAAATTCCATCTTGCCTTTATATTCGGGTATAAATTCACCGATTTTTAGCTCGATCGCTACGAGGCATTGCAATTGCCGATGATAAAGCAGCAAATCAATAAAGTATTCTTTTTCGCCAACTTGTAATTTATATTGGTTTCCAATAAAGGCGAATTGATGTCCAATTTCTAATAAAAAATTACGCACATTTTGAACTAAAGCGTTTTCTAATTGGCTTTCGCTATGTTCTTCGGCAAGGTTAAGAAAATCAAAGGTGTATTCGTCTTTGACTGCGAGGTGGGCTTGATTTTTGATGTTTTCTGGTAATGTCTGCTCAAAGTTGGTTTGATTGAGTAAATATTTTTCGTAGGTTTTATTTTCAATCTGATGAATTAAGACGTTTTTTGTCCAGCCGAATTTTTTTGTGGCTAGTATGTAAAACTGACGCTCTAGGCTGTCTTTACATTTATTAAGTATGACAATATGTTTTGTCCAACTAATTTCTCCAACCAATGGCTGGAGATTTTCAGCGCTGTGATATTCACTGTAAAACTGTGCCATGAGCCATAGGTTTGTAGTCGAGAATCCACTCATTTTTGGAAACTCTTTCTGCAATTCTTTAGAAAGTGTTGGCACGATCGCTTTACCCCAGCTTTCAGATTGTTTCTCAGATATCGCTTTGCCTAGCTCCCAATATAGGTTAATCAATTGCACGTTTACAGCTTTGAGGGCTTCATATTGAGCTTGATGTACTTTTTGCTTAATTTCAATAATAAATAATTGCTGTATGTTCTCGATTTCCATTAATTATTTGTCCTCCGCTTTTGTAGTATGGTTATTTACCTTGATTAAATAGATTATTTTGCGCGATCGCCTTATGCAACTTATCTAGCAGGATTTCTCTGGATGGTAAAATTGTAAAGTATTCGGCTAATTAATTGTCTCTACAGTGTCGAGACAATTTCTAATTCTCCTTTTTGCTATTAGGTGATGTTGATAATATTTTTCTTTGTTCTTCCATGATAATTTGTTTTAACTGGTCTTCGTCAGGGAGATTAATCAAATATTTAGATACAAAAATCTGCTGTGATAAACCTGTTGTGGCATATCTGACTAAACTTTCATTTTTATTGGCACAAAGAATAATTCCAACTGGAGGGTTATCACCTTCATTCTTTTCGTTTTCGTTGTAATAATTTAAATAAACATTCATTTGTCCTGCATCAGCATGATTAAAGTCGCCTAATTTCAAGTCAATTAGTATATTGCACCGCAAAATTCGATGATAAAAAACTAGATCAATGTAATAGTGAGTGTTATCAAACGTGATACGTTTTTGTCGTGACTCAAAACAAAACCCTTTTCCTAGTTCTAATAAAAAGATTTGTAAATGATTAATAATTGCTTGCTCTAATTCTAGTTCGGTATATTCATGTTCTTCTTTTAATTCTAAAAACTCTAATATATAAGGATCTCGAAATACATCTTCTGGTAAGAGTTTTTCTTGTTGGTTATATTTTTCTATTATTCCTAGTTTGTCTTTACTTAATCCAGTTCTTTCATAGAGCATACTGTTTATTGCTCGTTTTAGTTCTCTGACTGACCAGTTGTTGCTAATGCTTTGCCATTCATAGAAATTTCTTTGTGTGGGATCAGATAATTTAATTAGTTCTACAAAGTGAGTAAAACTTAGTTGATTGATGAGTTTTTCAATTTCAATCATGCTTTTATCATCAGTTTTATTCATTTTTGTTACTGCTGACTCTAAGCTGTTTAACTGTTTAAAATTAATAAGATAAGATTTTGCGATCGCTGACCGCAATATGTTGGGATAAGCTAGATAAAAGTCTTTGCAAAGATATAAATGTCTTTCTCTAATTTGCAAAACTCCTATTGTTTTCAATCTTTTTTCTATTTCTTTGTATAGTCTAGTACCATATTCAGCCCTATCAGATCCATTAAGTTCGTATTCAACAATATAAAAGCCAAATAACCAATTACGCAAAGTTAATCCAATATTTACTTGTTTTTGGACTTGCTGTTTAAAGAATGACTGCGTATCACTAATAAGATTAATTAAAATATCTAGTTTTTTCATAAATGAGATTTCCAGATTTACATATTATTTTTCTAATTTTTAAGGATTATCTAACTCCATAGGACGAATCATCGACTCAATAAATGCAATTTCTTCCGCAGTTAATCCATATTTTTTATAAAGCTTCTCATCTGTCCAAGATTCTGAAAAGTCCTGAATTGGAACAAAGGTATAAACTTTTTGTCGAGCTTCTTGTGTATTCTTTTTTAGTAATACAAGGAACCGAAATAGACGAGTTCTAATGTAACTAATTACATTATGAGCTTCAGTTTCAGTTGAATATGTTCCTAGCACTATATATGTTTCTGAACAACATGAGTTGGGTTTTCCAATAATGGGAACATTCAAAATTTGATGCGGAAATGTCTCACCCGCTCCATAGGCTTTCGATATATATACTTTGTAATCTTCAATCCATCCCAAATTCTTTTTTATTTGCGATTTGTCAATGTACCCAATTCCTTCTTTTTGCCATCCATAATAATAAAAAAGAACTGCATCATGAAAAGGTTGTTTTTTATACTTTGGACTTACTCTTTTATAGCTTCCCTCAACTCTTACATCAAAGCCAAATGGGTCGTTAGCACTGACTATATCTGCAAAGCTTTTTTCTTTTAATTTTTGAACTTTCCCCAATATTGATATAGCATCGTTGTACCTAATAAATGTTTCTGCTCCCTTTTCAAGTAAATCTCTCTCAGCAATAGATACAACTGCATTACTCGTGTGTGTATTTACTTTGCATTTTCCATTATGATTTCTATCCCATAGGAAATAACATACACCGCCTTTTATTTCAACGCCCGGGAAACAATCTGAAGCAATGGGGAAATCGTGTATTTCTTTAATTCGGTTATCCCTTAACATCTCTGCTCTAAATTCGTCTACTCCGCGACCACCAGTAAACCAGCGTGCGGGTATGATCATTGATAGATAAGTAGGATTCAGCTTTTTTGCTTGCTGGACAAATTTGTGATACAGAGGAGTGGCGCTTGCTTTTGCACCGCCATCGCTTAACTGATAAGGAGGATTACCGACAATAACATCAAACTTCATATTCTTAAAAAAACAACTAGGATCATCAGCATGGATAAATTGATAAGCATAAGACTCTAGCGCATCGCCGCGCTCATACACCTCCTGACTCGCGCCGCAAAACCCACACTTGCCACCGCGCCAATCATGCTCCACACGCGCATAAACAATATTACCCTGCTCATCCTCAAAATCCGAACATACCGAATACCTCCCATTCGCCACCTTTGAGCAGTACACACTCCGCCTCGACAATAACCCCGTCAACTCCGTAATCGCTAGCCCAAAAAGCTGATACTTATAAATATGATTAGCCCGTTCCTGCAAATCTGGAAACACAGGCTCCAACCCCACAATCAACCGCTTCGCCATCTCCCTGAGAAACACCCCCGACTTGCACACAGGATCAAGAAACCTCGCATCAGGATTTGACCATAAATCCACAGGCAACAAATCCAAAATCTGATTCACCAAACTCGGCGGCGTAAACACCTCATCATTGCTCAAGTTCGCCAAACAAGTTAACACATCAGGATTGTAATTACTTTTGAGCATAATCCCCTACCCTCAAAAAATGCACCACAGGAAAATCTTGAATCGGAGTCGGGATAAACACATCCTCACCCGTATCCGCAAACAAAGGCAACTCCATCATGCTCTCATGGTGCAATAACTCCTTAAAACTAAAATCGCGCCGCTTGATCATGCTGCCATTTACAGGCGACCATTCCGAAAAAATGATCGGCTCAGGACGATCTCCCACCGTTTTTAAAGTCAACGCATCGCCATGAATAATATTACGGCTGAGAATATAACGTACCGCCTCTCGACATTGATCATTGGCTAAATCTGCAAAAAGCTCACTATATTTTTGATTAAATATGTTGAATAGGCGATCGCGACATTCCTGAACATTGTCCTCTAAAATATCAATCCCGTAGATTGAAGAAATCGCCAAAAC
Source organism: Pseudanabaena minima str. Chao 2107 (assembly GCF_051131155.1). Taxonomy (NCBI): domain Bacteria; kingdom Bacillati; phylum Cyanobacteriota; class Cyanophyceae; order Pseudanabaenales; family Pseudanabaenaceae; genus Pseudanabaena; species Pseudanabaena minima. The sequence goes on along the minus strand of NZ_CP159508.1, from coordinate 4,455,406 downwards.
TGCATTCCGTTCATACTCTAGCTGCACCTTGCCATAACGCATCTTTACAACTTGCAGCTTACGCTCTAAAACCTCCGCCAGAAAATTCCCCGTTCCACAGGCTGGCTCCAAAAATCTCGACTCAATTCGTTCTGTTTCCTGCTTCACCAAATCCAGCATCGCCTTCACCTCACGCTGATTGGTAAACACTTCACCATGATCAGTCACTCTCTGTTTCGAGATTACCTGTTTTTCCAAAGCTTCCATACCCATATTTTTGTATTGTCGATAACTTACTTCCAAAAAGTCTCTCTCTGGGAGAGGGATTTAGGGTGAAGGCGTTTTGATTTGCGAAACTAATTGACGGGCGATCGCGACAGCTTGCCAGAGTAAACAAGGACGATCTTCAAGGCGATCGGGGATGTCTTCTCCCAGACCTTCCAGAAAATCAATCACGATTTTACGAGCATAGCTGCCATAGGCAACACCAGCCGCGGGGATGTTTGCTTGGCGCAGTTTGGGGACAGTACTTGCATTTGTACCACCAGCCAGTTGCACAAAGCCGAGGGGTAATTTAAAGTCCAGAACCTTCTGCCCTAGTTGCAGTGCTGCACGAGTTGCACCATCACCAATATCACCGCTCATCGGTCTGCCATCGGTTTGCCAGATCAGCGATCGCGGTTGGGGATTCATCCCTTCGAGTAAAGACATCAGATAATTCCGCAAATCTTCGCAATCTGGGAAGCTTACAGCTACTAACTTGAGCTTAGGGATAATCGGACTCAAGCGCTGCCAAAATGCGGCAAATTCTTTAGTGCGATTGGGCTGAGTATGAATTTCGATCGCATTAACTGACTGGTTAAGTACTTCATCAAAAATATCTTCAGGGACATAAACCTGTTCGCGGGTATGAATAATCTGCACTGGACATAGCGGCAAGCAACGACCGCACCCATAACAAAGATTTGGCATGATCCCATTGTAATCATTACTAAACTTTATTGCAGTGGTGGGGCATACTTTTTCGCAAGGTCGGCTGCAATCACTTGGACAAAGCTCAGGATCAAAAAAAGCTTTCCGAAAATGGGGGTCTTCGCCATCATTAAAGCTGACCATCACTAAAGGGGCGATCGCCTTTGGGTCTAACTCTAGTGCGGCGGCGATGCCTTCCCTTGCGGCGGCGATCGTGGCAGGATCGGGAGCCATATCAATGCAATCAGCGCCAGCCAATGTATAAATTAGCGCCAGATGACGAATTGAGGGTAAATGTTGATAACTTGCACCACAAATGAGCTTAAACCACTGGTGCGATCGGAGAGCTTCAAGTTCCATAGTTTCAGTGCTATTTACTCAAGGTCATTAGCACGCTGAAAAACCTCGTAGTTGGGGATATTTTCGATTGTAACCGCGATCGGGCTTTGCTTTTCGCAACCCAGAAGATGAACATCTTCTGGGTTGCGTTCTATATGCACAACTATGAACGCTTTTTGCGATAATGCAATACATAAAGCGTGAGTTGAGATTATGGCTATTTTTGCTGCTGTTCAAACCCCTGAAAAAGTCAAAGATACCGTCAAAGAGGTAGTACGCAAGCCTTACCCGAAATATAAGGTCATTGTGTTGAACGATGATTTCAATACCTTTGAGCATGTTTCTGAATGCCTGATGAAATATATTCCAAACATGACTGAGGAAATGGCTTGGGAGTTGACCAATCAAGTGCATTTTGAGGGCTTAGCGATCGTTTGGGTAGGACCAATGGAGCAAGCTGAGCTTTATCACGCTCAACTGAAACAATCTGGCTTAACGATGGCTCCTCTGGAAGCTGAGTAAAAGTTTTAATGGAAGAAGTACCACTATGAACTCTACAAATCCATTCATTTAGATTTAGAGGTTATGAACCATGAAATTCATCTATAAAAAAAATTTGAAATCACATGCAGTATCCACTAATCCTACGACTCTAAACTTGCAAACTCGACCGTTCGCGCCTCATCATCTAGACACGTCTCAAGACGACAATACAGGCATTTCTAGTCCTACCTATACTAAAAGGAATTCATCAGAAAACCTATTAGACAAATTAATTTCCTCATCAAATTCAGAACCATCTACTAAACCAATTCAAAGCAAGCCTTATACAAGACTTGCGGCAGTTCGTGCTCAGAGAATGGGTACAGCGATCCAAGCTAAGCTCAACATTGGAGCGCCAAACGATAAATATGAAAAAGAGGCAGATGCCACAGCCATAAAAGTTGTTAAACAAATTAATACACCATCACAGGAAAAATCTGTCCAAAGACAAGAATTGATAGAAGATGAAGATCAACTTCAGATGAAGCCTGAAATCTCTTCAATCCAAAGGCAAGAGTCTATAGAGGAAGAGAAAGAAGATTTGCAAATGAAGTCTCTCGTCCAAAGACGTGAAAACATTGCTATTGGAGATGCTTCTCAAGATCTTGAATCCTCTATTCAACGGGCAAAGGGAAGTGGACAGCCCTTAGATCCTAACCTGCAAACAAAAATGGGTCAGGTGATGGGCTCTGATTTTAGTAGGGTGAAGATTCATACTGATGCTCAGTCAGATCAATTAAATCAATCAATTCAAGCAAAGGCTTTTACTACTGGTCAAGATGTTTTCTTCAGCCAAGGGGCTTACAATCCCAAGAGCAAAGCAGGTCAAGAGTTGATTGCTCACGAACTCACTCATGTTGTTCAGCAAGATAGTAATCAATCAATCCAAAGGAAAATTGACTTTAAGCCTGAAAAACTATCAGGTATGGTATCCACAAAAGCCAAAATTGCTTCAACTTTTACAGCAGATGGCTTGAGTACTTTGCAAAGAATTAAGTTGGTTTTAAAGGAATATTCAAAAATCAATGATCCCAAAGTTGAAGCAAATATGCTTGCTTTTTTGAAGTCACAGTCAGAGCTTTGGTTAGCACAGCACAAATATACAAAAACAAAGAAAGGTCGGCAGAAAACGGCTCTTATTGACGAGTTGCTACAGTCGGTAATCGCTGAACAGGCATCAATAGCGAGAGCCGAAAACTATAATCAGGATCTTAAGGACAATAAGTTTCAGTTTCTAACGCCAGGCTCAAAAGATTACAGAGCTACGGACGATCAATCCCAGCATCCAGCCGCTGATCTTGCGAAAAAATACGGACTACTAGAAGGGGAGATGAGAGCGATTCGGATGTATGCAGGTAATGAGTATATTTATATAAACCCGATCATTGCCGACAATGATGCTTGGCTCAATAGTCAACTTTCTAAGTATTTAGACATGCATCGTGATTATGATACTAATGAAATGCCTGAGAAGTTTAGGGATAAAAATACATTTGATCAATTTAGTAATGATGAGCAGGCACGCTTTAAGGAAGAAGCGCATATGCACGCAGATGTGGCTGTCTCAGGTTTAAAGAAATTACCAAATATCGTGAAGCAATGTTTTAGAGGATTGGGATTGTCGGAGGCAGAATTTAGGGCGCAATATGAAGACAAGGTGGGGCAAACTATTAATTTCCCCAGCTTTTCAAGTACATCAAGGGATATACTTACTGCGAAGGGATTTGCAGAAGCTAACTCTAGGGCGCAGGGAAGAGTGGGGATTTTATTAAAAATGAATGTTAAGTTTGGCAAGGATATTAATAAGATTTCTGGTGCGGGCGAATCTGAGGTTTTGCTTTTACCTAATGCCCAGTTTAAGATTGATACCATTGAGGACTCTGCTGATGGTTATAAGGAGGTTGTGGTGACTCAAGTGGCTTAGGTTTTAATCGCTTTTCGAGCTTCCCATTTCTATGAATACACGTAACCCATAATCATTACTAGCCATGACTTTAGATATTATTAGCAATACTTTCAAAGAATATTTTGCACCATTCGGAAATATAGAGTTACCTAATCCTATTCCTCCCAAGGGAAACATTAATCAAGGGAGAACGGGATGGCAAATCACCTATGTATTAAATGAAGATGATCATCATCAGGTTTGTCTTGATTTTTTGGCAAGTCATCCTGAAGCGGGTATAACCCATGTCAGGATTGATAGCGATGGGAAATATAGTTATTTGGATACCTATCGTGAAAGTTATACCTTTGATCCAAATATTGAAGGCGACAAGGAAAGAGCAGAAAAAGAATTTTTAGAGTATAATCGTAAAATTGGTGATGAATTGAAAGCTAGGGGATTTTAAGAATTTTACGTTACTAAGTAGCTAGGCATAAATAAATTAAAAACCGAAAAGATTGTTCCGCCCGCTACGCGGGCGGAACAATCTCTGGTTTTAGGTTTTAATATGCTCATCTACTTACTTTTTAGCCAGTGGCGTAAAGATTAGGGGAGGAGACGATCGCGCTACAATGGTCAGTATGGTGAATCCATTCAAAAATATCCATGGCAAATTCTTCATTTCCCAATGTGACCGCTCTTGCTGAAGCCGCTTTGCTCGAAAGACAATCGCTGCCACCTGAATTGTTGGAAGCAGAGACAGTCCGTCCTAGCTATGATGGCTTGGGACTGGCGAATGTGCCCGCCTTAGCGATGCATTGGCTGGGGATCGATAAGATGCCAGATTCTATCACTGCGTTGCCTCCATTCAATCCATTGCTGTTAGAGAATCCAGCCGTGACCGAGGCATGGGAATCTTGGCAAAAGCAGGATGAAATCAACCATGTAGTTCTATTGATCATGGATGCCTTTGGTTATGATCAACTCCAAACTGTAATGGCAGACGGTGATGCTCCTGGACTAGCGATCGCCTGCAGGAGTCCCCAAGCTTTTTTCATTCCTGCGACTTCGGTCTTTCCAAGCACCACTGCCACTGCTCTCACCAGCGCCGCCACTGCCCACGCTCCTGCTCAACATGGCATTATGGGGACAAAAGCTTATGTCCAAGAAGTGGGAAGCATTGTCAATTTTCTACGGTGGACACCAGGTTTATCTCCTAATTCGGCTATCTATCCAGATTCACAACTCAATCCAGAGACGTTTGTCCCCGTCCCAAATTTATACTTGACCTTGGAGGATGCTGGGGTCGATGTGGGGATTGTCAACTGGCGCAACTTTCGAGGAACTAGCGTCAGCAGATTCACCACAGGCGGAGCGCAAGCGGGTAAACAAGGGTATGTTGATTATCTGACAGCAAGCGATGGATTTGTTCAGCTTCGAGATCGTCTGCTCAGTCTTCAAGAGAAAAGCCTTCAAGAGAAAACTAAGAGTTTTACACACCTCTATATTCCGAATTTAGACAGTGCAGCCCATCGGTATGGTCCTCTCAGTGATTGTTACCGAGCAGAGGTTGCAACGCTAGATTTTGCGTTGAAGCGGGAGTTGTTCGAGCCATTGCGAGGGCGATCAGACATTGTGTTATTACTGGTCGCCGATCACGGACAACGGACGATCGCTCCAGATAAAGTGCTGTGGTTGAATCACCATCCTGAGTTAACGAAATGCCTATGCGCTCCCGCTACGGGTGAGTCGCAAGCTCGATTTTTGCACGTTAGATCGGGTCAAGAAGAATCAGCGATCGCCTATATTCAGACTCATTTGAGAGATCGGTTTTTAGCAATTCCCAAAGATAAAGCAATCCATCTTGGATTATTTGGATTACCCGAACAGCCACCTACTGAGGAAATTGGCGATCGCATAGGAGATTTGATTTTAATTCCCAAAAATGGCTGGTCTTGTTTTCAGCATGTGGGAGAGACGAAACCAGAGGATTGTCAAACCACACTCTTAGGTATTCATGGCGGTGTGACCCGTGCTGAAATGCTGATTCCGTTCTTAGCCTATCGATTTTAAATTGCTCACAATACCTATTCTCTCAGTGCTTTTATTGCTAGTTGGCACGTTAAAGATGAGCATTACAGAAAAAGTGCTTATACCAAATCACAAAATGGCGTAGCCATTTTGTGATTTTAAAACCCTTACTGAGTTTGGTTTTTAATTCCCGAAAGTGTAGCCACACTTTCGGGAATTGGTATTATTTATCTATGCGATCTCTTGTCCAAAAATTGAAGGTGATCGCCTCCAGTTCATTTAAGCGCGATCGCTTAATTATTATTTATCTTTGCGATCACCAATAACTTCATCATCGCGTTCGTTCTGAAGATGAGTATACAAATGCTAGTTCTGGTTCTGATGCTAGAGGTACTATGATCTAGATTCGCCTGACTCGCTCTCAGTTTTCTGCTTCCAGAACTGCATGGATTTAGTGATCTCTTCCAGAGTTTTGATGGGTATACCTTCTTTAAAAGAATAGACTTGGTTGAGTTCTAGCGGTTCTTCTTTCTGCACCAGTAGCCCTTCGATTCCTTCGCCATATTTACAGTTGATGTTACCTGTGATAGAGCAAGACCCAACTGACAAGTTGACAATTTTTCCACTTTGAATACCAATTTCACCTGCCTTGACAACAATTTCCAAATTAATCGGAAACTTGAACTCTTCTAGTTCAATTGTTTTACCAAAAACGTCTACGACAGGCTTAAACGAAGGTTCATACTCTGCTTTGATGGTTTGCTCTAACATTAACACAACCTTGAAAAGCTTTTCTGGTGAGTATTTTTCCGCATCTAGGTATTCTTGCAGAGCCTTGTATTTACTCCACGCTTCCGCCAAGATATCTTTGGGAATATCGATCGCAATGAGTTCATCTAGCTTTTTTAAGACGAATAGAAAGACCGTTTCGTAAAACTCGTTGTTAAAGGTGTCAGGGAGGACTTTGACCGTTTTAGCCTCTTGTTGAAGACTAGTTTTGACCTGTTTAAATGTTTCATTGTTGGTCACGGTTGATAGGGAAGATCGAAAAAATTCTGCAAGCGTTGGACGAGCAGATGATTGGTCATGGTCAGCAATGGACTGCATAGTAGATGTCTCGGTAGTGGGATGTTGTGTAGTATCCATGGTAAGTACTTATTGGGTAGCGTTTTGTTTAGAATCTGTCTCACTCAAAACCATTAGTTCACTTACGGCAAGTTTAGTCGTAAGTTGAATACTAACGTTGGGCATAGAGCTAAAAAGCGGTACTGAGTTAGTCACCAACTGTTTCGCTTCGGGTTTAAAGGGTTGGAGTCGGATGTGACTTTCTGAAATGGATGTATCCAAAGGTTGGTCTAGAATCACCGCTTGCTCACTAATTCGCATGTAGGGTGTAGTTTTCAAGTACACATTCACCTTGGGGGGCAGCCTCTTGGGGCGCAGCCCTCGATAAACTAACACGCCACCGATACCTACTACCCCTACTGCTACTAATATCCACCAAGGCGATGTTTGTGGAGATGTTGCTTCTGGAGTCTGCGTTGGAGTTGGATTTAGCGTTGGAGTTGGATTTAGCGTTGGAGTTGGATTTAGCGTTGGAGTTGGAGTTGGAGTCTGCGTTGGAGCTGGATTTAGAGTTGGAGTTGGAGTTGGAGTTGGAGTTGGTTCTGGAGTTGGAGTTGGTTCTGGAGTTGGAGTTGGCTCTGGAGTTGGAGTTGGCTCTGGAGTTGGAGTTGGCTCTGGAGTTGGAGTTGGCTCTGGAGTTGGAGTTGGCTCTGGAGTTGGAGTTGGCTCTGGAGTTGGAGTTGGCTCTGGAGTTGGAGTTGGCTCTGGAGTTGGATTTAGAGTTGGAGTTGGCTCTGGGTCTGGAGTTTCCTCTGGGTCTGGAGTTTCCTCTGTAGTGAGGTCTTGGGATGAAACCTGAGCTAAAAGGTCAAGTGTATCAGCCCTGACTGTTACCTGAGCTACAATTATTGGCTCTAGACAGATTGCTAAACAGAAACCTATCGCTACCCTAGCAATTTTTTGTCTAGACATAAAATTTCTTACTGCACTACTCTAGCTATGCATTCTGTAGAATACTATAAAGCATGAAGATTAATATAGATTTGACGAGCGTACTAAGATCAGTCAGTCAGCTTAACTTAGCCACTCTAGTTCGTCTATCAATTAAACACTAAAATCTCTACTATTGTCCGCTCCAATGAAGTGTTACGCCCTGATCGCTTAATGATTATTTGTCTTTTGGTCGAGACGCATCCTAAAAGCGATCGCCAATCACTTCTCTGGATTCAAGTGCTGCACAAAAGCTGTTGAGGCTATTTAATAAGGCATTGTAGTATGAATAAGCATCATCACGTTCTTTCTGAAGATGGGCATACAAAGCTAGTTCTGGCTCTGATGCTAGAGGCTGTTTTGGAATGTCTAAGCCTGCTGACGTTAAGCGTATGGATGCGATCGCAATTAATAGTGACCCGATGGTATTATTTTTGCCTTGATAAAGATCTTCCAGTCCAAGTAAGATTAAATCCGATCCTGGTAATTCATTTAGCTCCATTATTTCTCTCTCTCTGATGTCCTTTCACAATGCTCAATGAATTTTTCAATTCTATTTCTCAGGAGATCGGGATTAAGAGAAGGAAATCGGATTAACTCAGGTGAGATCGCTTCAAAACAATCACGTAGTTTATCTAAAGAAAATAACTTCTGTTCATACATGGCTAGAACATCATCAATGTCGCGGTTATATCCTCTAGATATTTTAGAAAGTGCTTGGGCTGTGAAGTCATAATGATAAAATGAGATTTCACCGTATCTTCCAATAAAAACACTTCTATCACGCCATCCTGGAAGTGGTGGTAAGAAGTCCTGTGGAGAGGCTAGTTCAATATTGATGTCTAATTCTTGTTTGAGCTTGGCGATCGCTTGAAAAATTCCTAGAGGTTCAGGATCTAGACGAATATCAATATCCACTGTAGAACTACGCCAACCAATGAGTAAGGCACTAGCGCCACCAGTAAAGTAGATGCAGCCAGAACCACGGGCTTCTCTACCTAATGCTTTCATAAGTTGTTCGATCTTTTGAGGATCGACATTTGAGCGCATAATTTGACATCAGTACAATTTAGCATCTCTAATTTAGCAGATTGTGCTGGCTCAGGGGCGATCGCATATCCAAAAATTGAAGGCGATCGCTACCAGTGTATTTAAGCGCGATCGCTTAATAATTATTTGTCTTTGCGATGGGACGCATCTTGAGACGAATCGCCGATAACTTCTCGAAACTCAACAACGAAGCCAACCATTTGCACTTGCCTATTCTCAGATGAAAATAGATAACTTTAACGGGCGTATCGCTTCGATATAACATTCCTGCTGAGCGGATGCAAGTGACCTCTGCAACATATCTCGGCAGTCCGCTCCAGCAGGGTTGCTAGCCTGTGGCAGCTACTACTGGAGACTGCTAGCAAACCAACTTTAGTTTTTTGATTCCTTATCCGTTTTTATTGCAATTTGGCGACCATCCTCTACTTGAACATCATAAAATTGAAACTTCATTTTTTCTTGATCAGTTTCAAACAAACAAGTCATTCTCTGACCGATAAACCCCTCTTCCTTGCTGTGCTTATAAATTTCTATCTTGTCAAAGGGAACTGTATTCATCTCAATTCTTGCCTCGCCAGAAAACTCTATGTTTTCCAAAGGGACTTTAAAATTGTCAAATTCTATGAACATCAGTCCAGTTATTTCGAGGTCAGGAGGACAAGTGATATGAATCGATTTAGATGTTCCAGGAGCTATATTTTTATAAATCGCATTTTTATCATCAAAGCAAAGGTTTTGAAACAACTCTCTTGGAAGTAGACGAGCATCTATTTTCTCAAAAGATATGAGTATCTCGTCTGGATTAGACGGCATATTTTCTACAATATTGTCAATATAGTGCTGCTCGAATCCTCTATTGAGTAAGTTCACTTTGCAATTATTAAAAATACCTGTTCTATTCAGGAAAGTTACAGCATTACATAGCCAGCTTTCTGGCGTTTCTACTTGGTTGACCGTTCTTAATTCGATATTTCCCTCCTCTGCCCAGAGTTTTGCCCCAGGAGAAAAATCTGTTGTTGAGACAGCAATGACACGATCTAATTGGTGCAAAAATTTCCGCCCAATGAGTTGTTCTATCCAGCTTCCAGAGACAGCACCTTGAGAAGGACGATCACGGCATTCAATCAGCCACTTGTGATCACCTAGATCTGATGAAAAAGTGATAAATATATCAAATTCAGCTACTTGAACACCTTGATCATCGTAAAAACGTTTATTGACTTCTACGGTTTTCCCAGAGCTTGCCACAATTTTCTCAATTTCAGCAACAAGCTCCTCAAGTTTTTTTCCGTCCTTTCTTAGCATTTTTGAAATTTTGCTAGTCGTACTAATACTTTATTATGCTGTAGGCAACTCTAAAATGACTGATTCTTAGGCACGGAGTTTTTCTGGATAATACTTCATATAGATGAGTTATCCAGAAAAATGCAAGCTAACCCGACATAGCAAAAGCTGAAAAAACTTCTAGCCCGATCGCACTACACAATCCGCATTAAACTCAAAACGAAGCCAAACATTCCTGCATTGCTTGCGCCATAGTTTTGCGATCGCTGTGATAGCGGCGACCATGCCCAGGTAAAACCCATTCAAACTGATAGGTTGCTAACCTTTCCATCGATCGCCCTAATTCATCCCATGAATACCAACAGGCATTCCGAAATGCGATTAAACGCTGGAGTCGCTCAGACCATGCAAGATGATCGCCCGAAAACAGAAACTTCTGTCCATATAGCAAAACCGTATGCCCCTTAGTATGTCCAGCCACAGGAATGATTAGTAGATCATCAGCGATCGCGATCGGCTCTGTTCCCGTTAGTTGCATCTCAACACTGCGCGTACTTGCCGTAATATCATCTTGATGCAAAATGCGATCGCAACCAAAATGGTCATGGAACTTCTGATGATCAGCAACATCATCACGATGGGTCAGATACAAATAACGAATCCCTCCCATCGCTTCTATCTGTTTTACTAGTGGAGCCGCAAAACGTGGCGAATCAACTAGAATATTGCCTTCAGGATGCTGAATTAGATAACTAGCCGCACCATAGGAAGACTCCGCATGGTAACCACAATGGAAAACATTTTGGTCAATGAGAATTGGGAAACTTTGCTGCGCCACCTGAATGTCAGTTGGCTTCTCGACCGTAGCAATAGAAGCAGTAGGACAGGATAGAACGGCTTGTAAAGCTTTGAGACGTTCGCTGGCATTAGTGGGTTGATGATAAACAGCAGACTGCTCAGCGACTTGATGGAATATTTCTGGAGCCATCCATCGACAGGTATCGCAATCAATGCAAGTACTATCAACATAAAAATCGCCACTGACATTATGAGGAAGTCGCCGTTCAATTTTTGCCATCACACTCCATGCTCCTAATACTTTTGCAAAACTTGTGCTGCCGTTAATTGAAGTTCGGGAAATATCGGCGAAGCGATCGCCTGCTCACCTTCATAAACTCTCTCTTCATAAAATCCTTCCACCCATTCTAATACCGTTACCTTTTGAGCGATCGCATCGACAATCCAATATTCAGCAATACCTCTCGCTGCATACTCTGTGCGCTTGTAGCGATAATCTCGACTAGCTTGATTGGGGCTGACCACCTCAACTACTAACAATGGCGGTGGCATATCTAGCAATATTAGCGATCTAGTTGCTCCTTGCATAGCGATCGCTAATTCTTCAGAATAAACCATCAAATCAGGGACTCGTACATTTACTTGTTGACTATGCACCGCTATTTCTGCCTTCATTCTGAGGCGATTCGCGGGAATACCTATTTGAGAAAAATAGATTAATAAGAATACGGCAATTATTTGATTGATGTCACTTTCTGAAGACACAGGAATTAGTTCTCCATTTTCTAACTCATATAAAGCATCAGTCCCGTCGTTATGTTCGAGGAAATCTGCAAATGTCATTTTTGGTGTAGTTGCAACAGTCATTGTTATGTCTCCAATGGTTTTGCTTAGATTAATTATCACCGATCACATCGATAGTTGTTGCCCTCAAAATGTTATGTTGATGAGCCTGACTATTTTTGGCTTTTAAATGCAAATAACCTTCCAGACTTCTCCTTCAAACATAGTGCTTTATGTTTGAGCATAATCATCAAGTTTATACAGCTCGTGAGATTGTTCAACACTATAGCCAGTTATGCCAACTACAACCTGCCGAACAAACCATTCTCGATCTCCTACGCGATGAATGGGCAAGTATGAAAATGCTAGATATTGGTGTGGGGGGAGGACGCACTACCCAACATTTCTCTGGAATTGTTCAAGAATATGTGGGGATTGATTATTCTCAAGAGATGATTACAGCTTGCCAGAAACATTTTCCACCGTTTTCTGCGTCATCTTCTCAGTCAAGAGTGTTTGCAGTGAGCGATGCTAGAGATATGAGTCAGTTTGCAGATAATTCTTTCGACTTTATTTTATTTAGTTTTAATGGACTTGATGCTCTTTCCCATTTAGATCGATTGCAGGTATTGCAAGAGGTCAGCCGAATTGGGAAGTCGGGAGGCTATTTCTTTTTCTCAAGCCATAGTTTACAAGGACTAGAAAGAGAATTTAACTGGCAAAAACAGATCAGATTCAATCTTCTAACAACCTATGTTAACTTGGTCATGTGGGGAATTCTGCGCTTCTTTAATCGTTCCATTTCCCTGCAACAGCTCAAATCTTCTAACTATGAAATCATTCGAGATGAATCGCATAACTTCCGATTAAAGCAGTATTACGTTAGACCACAGGAGCAACTCAATCAATTAAAAGCAGATTTTGGCAAGGTCACAATGTATTCTTGGAAAAGTGGCTTAGAACTCGCAACGCCGCAAGAGTTAAGCGATAACATTGATATGTGGCTTTACTATCTCTGTAAGATTAAATGAAACTTTTCCAATGAGCTTTGCTCACAAAGCTCATTGGAAACCTACTAGCTAGGCATAAGTTAAAACCAGAAGCTGACAGCTTCTGGTTTTAGGTTTTAATTATGGTGAGTTACTTAGTTTTATTTGCTTTCTTTAGCCTTTTTTACTTCAGCAGGAATAATAGTTGTAACATTGTAAATATTCTGTTTATTGTCTACTAGTTCCGTTAAATCACTGCTTAAGGCGATCGCTTCAGGTTTGCCGACATCCTCAAACATGGCACTACAATTCCAATTCGTCATCAATACCAAATCATCACTATCTAAACTCTTCAACAAGATCACTGACTGCGGGATCGGCTGATTTTGTAAAATGGAGGGAACCATCTCTTCCATACTAGTCAGAACCTGCGATCGCATTTCAGGATTTTTTGGAGCTAATTGAGTCAGTCGGACAACTGCTTCTTTACCACGAAGGGCTGGAGTCGCCCCTGCGATCGCGGTCTGAGCATTGACAACTTCAAATACGAGGGTTTGACTAGGTGGAGGTGGTGCGGCTAAGCCCTCTGAACTTTTAGAATTACTAGAGTCGGCGGCTAAGGGTGGGACATAAGCCTGATAGCTAGGTAGATCTTGCCATTGAGAGAGCGCAATTATTTGTTTGCCATCTTGACTTTGGAGCAGAGAAAATCCTTTAAAGCCCGTAGCTTTTTTCATGAGCTTATTGCTAATTTTCAAGGACTTCACAAGAGCCTTCTGGGTTGAATAGGAAGTGTCATAGATAGCTGCAACCTCAACTGGGTCATTCTCAGTATCAAAGACTAGAGAAGCCATGAACTTACCAGCTTGAACTGGACTGTCAAAGGTTAGAAGAATGGGACAGCCCAGTAGGCAAAAAATTAGTGAGGCTCTTAAAAATACTTTTAAATAAGCGATCGCCAGCTTAAGCATAAAATCTCTCAAAAACGCTCCTATTAGCAAGATAATATACCAAAACAGAAAATGGCGTAGCCATTTTCTGTTTTGGTATATTCCTATAAGAAAGGCGAGATGCAAAGCATCTCACCTTTCTTTATTTTTAACTGATGTTACGTGGATAGAATTCCTACAATCATCTAAGTCTAGGGCTGGCACGGGGGCACAGTCCCTACAAAAATCAAATTATTGGAGTAGGGGCAATCCCCCCGTGGTTGCCCTGTCGTGCTAGCAACAAGAGATTCATCATCTGAGTTCCACGTAACATCAGTTTTTAAGTGCAGGAGGCATGATTACCTTTGTAGCTAAACCTAAACTCCTTAACAATTGAATAGCCCACCAAGTGACATCAACTTCCCACCAGCGCCAGCCTGCTTTGGCGACATGGGGATAAGCATGATGGTTATTGTGCCAACCTTCGCCATAGGTAACTATCGCCGCCCACCAGAGATTCCGTGAATTATCATTAGTCTCGAACGTGCGATATCCCCACATATGCGTAACCGAGTTGATAAACCAAGTACTATGCCATAGTAAAACTGAGCGCACACACATTCCCCAAATGATATAAGACCAACCACCAAGGAGATATAACGCAACTCCTAGAGGAATTTGTAATAATAGATAATACTTATCTAGCCATAGATAGAAAGGGTCGCGAGCCATTTCAGGTGCATATTTGCGGTACAGCGTGGGATTAAAGAACTCTTCCTTAGGATAGAACAGCCACAACATATGACTCCACCAAAATCCTTTACGCGCCGAGTAAGGATCTTTCTCTACATCTTCAGTATGCGCGTGGTGTAAACGATGTCCTGCCACCCAAAAGATGGGACCTCCTTGAACTGCGGCGGCTCCGACTAGGGCGATCGCATATTCTAGCCATTTAGGGACTTGAAAGCTCCGATGACTAAGCAGACGATGATATCCCAAACAAATCCCAATGCTTCCTAAAAACCAATGCAATATTAGAGTCACTCCCAACGCTGACCATGAGAAGAACCAAGGAGCTAATAGAGCCAAAGAGTGGAACACCGCAAAAAATATGATTGCCGGCCAACTTAGTTTTAAAGGGTTAGAGTTATTGTCACTAGATGGATAGAGAATATCTGAGAATAGTCTGGTCATAGTTTACAACTAATATTTTTAATACATGACTTTTGATTTTGCCTAGGTAAAAATCAAAACCACTTATGGAGATAATGGAGATTATTTATTGCTTGATTTCTGAAGACATTTCAGTACGTCCTTGCCAAGCACTACAAGATTGTTGGAAACCATGACGCGGATCGTCTGCATCAGCACAAGACTCCCGTGAGTTCGGACAATCTTGGCATTCGATATGTTGTTTACAGTGATCAATCAGTGGCAAAAGTTCGTCATGCAGTATTTGCAGTTGTTGGATTGTCTCTTCGATCATTCTGGCTTTTTTAAGTAGAGAGTCATGTACAGCCTGACAAGCTGGGAACTTTCCGTCTTTAGCCGCCAAAATTTCTCTGATGTCATCTAGACTCAATCCCATCGCCTTAGTTTGGCTAATAAAAGCTAAGCGATCTACATCTTCTTGACTAAACAAGCGATATCCTGCCTCAGTTCTATGAGGAGAAGGAATCAAGCCAATTCGTTCATAGAAATAAAGCGTCTGAGGATTTAGCCCTAATTTACGGGCGACTTCACCAACTTGCAGCATTGACATCTTTGCTTTTTACATCCAACGGTTACAAGCTTAGACCTTATACTATGGTATAAGGTCAAGCGATTTATATAAATCTCTGTATTGTAAAGTTTTTCTAGGAAAACTTTACAAATTATCCCAAGGAAAAATAAGAGTCTGACGATATTTTGCTTATAGTAATTTCATTGTTGATGAAGTTTTCTAAATGATAATCTAGACAAAGAGAAGATAACTTAGAACGTAGATGCTAAGATCCCCGACTTTTTCTTGCTTAGCAAAGATTATTTTTGTTTGTCACACAAAAAGTCGGGGATCTGGATTTTAGAAACTATAGTCAATTTTTTTTGATTGATCGAAATAAATTTTTTTGCTGCTAATCAAGTTTTGATAAACTGCATCTATTACAGGAGTAACTTCTTTTAAACCTAACTGTGCCTTAATGTAATTTTTTAATGTAGATTCAGATTTAGGTCTACCTTTCTTATCAATTGATGCAAGTTTTTGGACAATTATTGTACAGGTATCTTCTGGGGAAGTTTTTTCGTTCCATAGCAAACTTGTAATTAAGGCTATTTCTTCTTTACGACTACAAAGTATCTTTTGATTTTTTAAATAGATAACTAATGGATCAAAGCCTGTGTCTTTAGAAATAATGTGAAAACAAGCATCTGGATCTTTTTGAACTAATCTACCTAGAACAAAGGTAATGTGAAAATCAAGAGCATTTTTTCCACTTCCATTAATTTGAATCCATTCAACTTGATTACCTAATTCTTGAGATTTTAAAACTAAATCAATAGGAACTTTTGTTTGATTTGTGCCAATAAATATTTTAATAAAGAAAGTTTTCTCTTTGAGACAAGTTAGATCTATATTTTGGACATTTTCATAGTCTACAAGGATGTAATTATTTTTCATTGAAAATTAGATAGAAGAATAATTGTGACTTTAAAGTGAATATTAGCTTAACAGATAAAGGATCACTATTGCGTTGATAAAACGACGCAAAGTGCTGTTTCATCACCATGAATCGTAAATTAAGTTGAATTATCGGTATATTTAGCGATCGCAAGGATTAAGATCTTAATACATACAGATATAGCAAGTTTGAGCTTACCGATGGCGAGTTTGAGCTTGATGTAGCTGCTCAGGAATGGAGAAAAGATCATGGCGATCGCATCAATAAATCCTGTAACGGGAGAATTGTTAAAGACCTTTGAGCCTTTGACAGATCAGCAACTCGAACATAAGCTAGCACTCGCCGATCACACCTTTGCCACCTACAAACACACGAGTTTTCGCGATCGCGCCCAATGGATGCACCAAGCCGCCGACATTCTGGAAGCGAAGAAAACTGAACTGGGGATCATCATGACCCTTGAAATGGGGAAAACGCTCAAAAGTGCGATCGTCGAAATCGAAAAATGCGCTAATCTCTGTCGCTTTTATGCCGAACATGCACCCCAGTTTTTAGCGGATACTCCTGCCCAAACCGATGCTAGCCGCACAATCATTCGCTATCAACCTTTGGGAATCATTTTGGCAGTAATGCCTTGGAACTTCCCATTTTGGCAAGTGTTTCGCTTTGCTGTGCCTGCACTGATGGCAGGAAATGTGGGATTACTAAAACACGCCTCGAATGTACCGCAATGTGCCTTAGCGATCGCGGAAGTCTTCCATGCCGCAGGTATACCTGAAGGTGCATTTCAATCCCTGTTAATTGGGGCGGATCGCGTAGCGGGACTAGTTGCCGATGCGAGGGTAAAGGCGGCGACATTGACGGGAAGCGAACCTGCGGGACAAAGCCTTGCCGCGATCGCAGGGCATCATCTTAAAAAAGTAGTTTTGGAACTTGGGGGCAGTGATCCGTTTATTGTGCTTAAAAGTGCGGATTTAGATTTAGCAGTGAATACCGCAGTGACAGCACGAGTGATGAACAATGGACAAACCTGTATTGCAGCGAAGCGATTTATTATCGAAGAGGCGATCGCTGATCAGTTTATTGCTAAATTTGTCGAGAAATTCAAAGCTTTGAAAGTGGGCGATCCGATGCAGCCTGAAACTGACGTGGGGCCGCTTGCTACGCCTCAAATTTTAAATGAGCTAGATTTGCAGGTGAAAGCCAGTGCGGATCTAGGCGCAAAGGTCTTAGTTGGGGGTTATCGCGTGAAAGAGAAAGGTAATTTCTACGCGCCGACAATTTTGGCGGATATTCCTTTGGGTGCGCCGCCCTATCAAGAAGAATTTTTTGGTCCCGTTGCTTCCGTGTTTCGGGTGAAGAATTTCACTGAAGCGATCGCCCTAGCAAATAGTACTAATTTTGGACTGGGGGCAAGCTTTTGGAGTAACGATCAACAGGAAATCGAATTAGCGATCGAACAAATCGAGGCGGGTGCAGTCTTTGTAAATGGGATGGTCAAATCCGATCCGCGTGTTCCTTTTGGGGGAATCAAGCGATCGGGCTTTGGTCGTGAGTTAGGTGTCGAAGGTATTCGCGAATTCGTGAATATTAAAACTATTTGGATAAAGTAAACCCATATTAGTATGCGCGTGCTTACTAATATTTTATGAAATACAATTATGAAAACCGCAGAATTATTAGTCAAATGTTTAGAGAATGAAGGAGTAGAGTATATTTTCGGTCTTCCGGGGGAAGAGAATATGGCAGTTCTCAATGCCCTTGAGAATTCATCGATTAAATTCATTACTACTCGCCATGAGCAGGGAGCCGCTTTCATGGCAGATGTCTATGGCAGACTGACAGGTAAACCAGGGGTATGCCTATCAACGCTAGGTCCTGGAGCCACAAATTTGATGACGGGGGTTGCCGATGCCAACTTAGACTGTGCGCCCTTAATTGCCATTACGGGGCAGGTGGGAACTGATCGGATGCATACCAATTCCCATCAATACCTCGATCTAGTTGCCATGTTCGAGCCTGTAACCAAGTGGAATGCCCAAATCGTGCGTCCTAGTATCATCCCTGAAATTGTGCGGAAAGCCTTTAAACTGGCTGAATCTGAAAAGCCGGGGGCA
Organism: Pseudanabaena minima str. Chao 2107; assembly: GCF_051131155.1. Classification (NCBI taxonomy): domain Bacteria; kingdom Bacillati; phylum Cyanobacteriota; class Cyanophyceae; order Pseudanabaenales; family Pseudanabaenaceae; genus Pseudanabaena; species Pseudanabaena minima. Next base: position 4,436,992 of record NZ_CP159508.1, on the reverse strand, counting down.
GTGCATATTGACTTACCTGAAAATATTGCCGATATGGAAGTCACAGGGCAACCCTTATTGATTAAAGGCGATCGCAATTCAATGTATGCATCCTATCGCAGCTTGTCGGAAGCCGCTCTACTGATCGCACAAGCCAAAAATCCTTTGATTCTGGTCGGCAATGGTGCAATTCGTTCCCAAGCTAGTCAAGCTTTGACCGATTTTGCGACCCGCTTAAATATTCCTGTGGCAAATACCTTTATGGGTAAGGGTGTCATTCCTTACCGTCATCCTCTAGCACTTTGGTCAATTGGTCTACAGCAGAGGGATGTGATTAATTGCGCTTTTGATGAAACGGATTTAGTAATTGCCGTTGGCTATGACTTAATCGAATATTCACCGAAGAAATGGAACCCTAAAGGGACTATTCCGATTATTCACATTGCAGAGTTAACGGCGGAAGTTGATAGCAGCTATATGCCACAGGTGGAAATTGTGGGTGATATTTCTGATTCATTAATGGAGATTATGCACCGTTGCGATCGCACGGGAATGACTGATCCTCACGCGATCGCCTTACGTCCACAAATTCTCGCGACCTATGAGCAATATGCCCATGATGAGGGGTTTCCGATTAAGCCGCAAAAAATTATCTACGATCTGCGTCAAGTCATGGCTGCTGAGGATATCGTGATTTCCGATGTAGGAGCGCATAAAATGTGGATGGCAAGACATTACCATTGCGATCGCCCTAATACTTGTATTATTTCCAATGGTTTTGCGGCAATGGGGATTGCAATTCCAGGGGCGATCGCTGCAAAACTGGTCAATCCAGATCGCAAGATTGTCGCCGTAACAGGTGACGGTGGCTTTATGATGAATATGCAAGAATTAGAAACCGCAACTCGCATCGGTACGCCCTTTGTCACGATCATTTTTAATGATGGTGGCTATGGACTGATCGAATGGAAGCAACAAATCCATTATGGTCGCTCAGCCTTTATCAAATTTGGTAATCCTGACTTTGTGAAACTTGCCGAGAGTATGGGTCTGATCGGCTATCGCGTCACTTCAGCAATGGATTTAATACCGACACTTAAGGAAGCTCTCGCCCAAAATGTACCTGCCGTTATCGATTGCCCCGTTGACTACCGCGAAAATATGCTCTTTTCTCGCAAAGTTGGTGAGTTATCTTGTCCGATGTAAGGACTTCTCCGTAAGATTTTTGATGGTGCGGCAAAGCTGCACCATCAAAAATCGGTTCCTTATTAAATTGCCCAACCCTCGAAATTATGGATAATTCAAATAAAAACTACAGCTTCGACTTCGCTCAGCTAACTACCGAGGGCTGAGCGAAGTCGAAGCCCGTCTACAAGTTATTTAAAACAAATATATGCAAGCGATCGCGGTCTTAGACAAAGTCTCGTATATCTATCCCAATTCCAAAGAGACAGTCCTAAAAGATATCTCGTTAACCATCAACAAAGGAGAATTTTTAGGCATTATTGGGGCGACAGGAGCAGGAAAAACTACTCTATGTCTTGCCCTCACTGGCATCGTTCCCCAGTTTTATGGTGGACGTTTTTTTGGCACAATTGAGATCGCAGGATTAGATAGCCTCGAACATCCCGTCAGTGAGCTAGCGCGTCATGTAGGCATAGTTTTTGAAGATCCTGAAATCCAGATTACCGCTACATCCGTCGAAAACGAAATCGCCTTTGCCCTCGAAAATCTCTGTGTCCCCCGTGAAGAAATTCTGCGACGGATTCCCATTGTTTTAAAATCAGTCCGTCTGGAAGGCTTTGAGAAGAAGAATCCGCAAGAGCTTTCGGGTGGGCAAAAACAACGCTTAGCGATCGCTGCCGCCTTAGCACTACAGCCCGATTTATTAATTCTCGACGAACCCACTTCACAACTCGATCCCATTGGTTCCCAAGAAGTCTTTGCTACCGTTAAGGAATTAAAAGAAGAACTCGGCGTAGCGATCGTCATGGTTTCCCATGCTGCGGAAGAAATGGCAGAATTTTGCGATCGCCTTGCCTTGCTTTCAAAGGGGAAATTGCTAGCCGTCGGCACTCCCGATGAAATCTATGCACAGATTGATTTACTAGAACAAAACAAGCTCCGTCCGCCCGAAGTTGCTCAAGCTTTTAGCCAAATTCAGCACAAGGGAGTTAATATTCCACAGATTCCCGTTACTTTAGATGCGGGAATAGTTGCTTTAAATGAACTGCGATCGAAAACTCTCCCCAATGATCCGCCCCTATTTACAACACCGACTCGCAGTAGCAGACCACCTGTTCTCTCAGTCCAAAACCTCAAACATACCTATGACGATGGTACGGAAGCACTCAAAAATATCTCTCTAGATATCCATGAGGGTGAATACGTGTTGATCGTCGGGCAGAATGGCGCGGGTAAAAGTACAATGGTTAAGCATTTTCTCAATTTACTGAAACCCACATCAGGCAAAGTATTAGTAGGCGATCGCGATACCAGAGATCTATCCGTCAGCGATCTTGCCCAATCCATTGGCTATCTTGCCCAAAATCCCGACAATCAAATTTTTAATACTTCCGTTGAGAAAGAAGTCTCTTTTGCGTTGCCTTTTCTTGGTTACGCGCCCGATATCGTCAAGAAAGAAACTGAGCGCAGTCTTAAAGCCATGCAACTATGGGAACAGCGTCATGCCCATCCCTTATCTTTACCCAAGGGAGAACGTGCACGCATTGTGATTGCGGCTCTATTAGCAATGAATCCTGAAATTATCATTTTTGATGAACCAACGACAGGACAAGACTATCAGGGTGCTTCTTCAATTTTAGAAGTCAGTCGGCAACTGCATCAAATGGGAAAAACCGTGATTGTAATTACCCATCATTTATACCTGATGCCCGACTATGCCGATCGCGCGATCATGATGGGAAAAGGAACAATCTTGCTAGATGCGCCACTACGCCAAGCCTATCATCAAACTGATTTGCTAGAGTCCACCTATCTCACGCCACCGCAATCAGTGATGTTATCGCAAAAGCTTAGTACTTTATGCGATCGCGACTATTCTCTAATTACCCCCACAGAATTTGCCAATTGTTTTACTCCGTCGCCAGTTTAGAATATGAAACTCCAAACCGTTAAGTACGACTCTCTATTTACCCGCTTAGACTTTCGCTCTAAGTTGGTGGCGATGCTCTCAGTTACCATTCTTGCCTTTTTATGGGAAAGCCCGATCGCAGGTGGACTTTTGATGCTGAGTGTAGTTTCTTTCTGCTTTTTAGCTGGAGTCAGACTCAACTATTTAGGAAATATTTTAAAAGTGATGATTCCTTTTTATATATTTTTGATTTTGAGTATGGGATTTTTTAATGTGGAACAAGTTAAATTACTGACACACAGAACGGAACTAACCACCTTGTTGAGCTTGCCACAAACATGGTGGTTAGTTGGAAATGCAAAAATGAGTTTAGAAGGAACGCTTTACGGATTAAATATTGTCTTTAAAACGCTAACGATGATTTTGGTAATTCCATTGGCAATTTTTACGACAGATGTTAATCAGATGACAGTTGGTATGGTACGTGCCAAAATCCCTTACAAAGTGGTGTTTATCTTTTCGTCAACCTTGCGATTCGTGCCTCTTTTATTGGAGGAAGTGCAATCAATCATTGAGTCGCAACGTTTACGAGGGTTAAATTTTGAGAAAATGGGATGGCTCAAAAAAGCACAGATCTATGCCAAAGTTGCCGTCCCTTTGATTTTAAATTCTCTTTCAAAGTCACAAAAGCTAGAAATTGTCTTGCAATCAAAAGCTTTTTCAGGTAGTTCTAATCGTACCTATCTGCATGAGTCAGCTTTAAAAACTCCTGATTACCTGTTGATGACTGTTTCTATTTTGTTATTTGTAGCAGCGATCGCTTTATATTTTAGCTTCGGTATTGGCAAATTTGCATGGTTGCTTTACACCTAAAAATGTTGCCAAGCAACATTTTTAGACTTCAGGAGCTAGGCTTTTGGCAAATCAGGAAATGCTTCAGCAACAGCCGCATAAACAATTTGACCATTCTGGATATTTACGCCTTTTGCCAAAGTGCGATCGCGTTTAATGGCTGCCAAACCAAAATCCGCTAAAGCACAAGTATAGGGAAGCGTGGCATTGACCAAGGCTTGCGTGGCAGTCCAAGGTACAGCCCCCGGCATATTCGGAACGCCATAATGCAAGACTCCTTCCTCTTCGTAGACAGGAGATGTATGGGATGTCGTTCTTACGGTTTCAATACAACCACCCTGATCGACCGCCACATCGACAATTACAGAATGCGATCGCATTTTTTGGACAAGTTCACGTTTTACCAAGGTCGGTGCGCGTTTCCCAGTGATTAACACTGCACCGATGACAAGATCCGCCGAGATCACAGCTTCAGAAATGTTGCTAGCCGCACTGTACAGCAACTGCACCCGTGAACCAAAGAGAGACTCCAATTCACCAAGACGATTGAGATTAACATCTAAAATCGTTACCCTTGCCCCCAAACCGATCGCCATTCTTGCGGCTTCAGTGCCAACTACACCGCCCCCCAGCACCACCACATGCCCTGATCTCACCCCAGGAATACCACCTAGTAACACACCACTACCGCCCTGCTGCTTGGTCAGATAATGCGCTCCAAACTGTACTGATAAGCGACCAGCGATGATGCTCATCGGCACTAGTAAAGGCAATTGACCATTATCTAATTGCACTGTTTCGTAAGCGATACAGGTTGCGCCCGACTTGATTAATGCTTCTGTTAGTAGGCGATCGGCGGCGAGATGCAGATAAGTAAATAAAATTAGTTCTTTGTGGAGCAATGCATATTCACTAGGCAAAGGTTCCTTAACCTTAACCACCATTTCTTGGGCATAAACTTCCTGTGGAGTTGCGACAATTGTTGCCCCTGCTTGAATATATTCTTCATCACTAAACCCAGAACCAACCCCAGCATTTGTTTCTACAAAAACTTGGTGCGATCGCGCAGTTAATGTCGCTACTCCCGCAGGTGTCATTCCCACCCGAAATTCACGATCTTTGATTTCACTCGGTACGCCGATCTTCACGGTTATTTCTCCTGAGAATTCAAGCCTATTATCCTATGCATTCTGGCGATCTCCATTAAAATCACCATGAATAAAAAAGCGGCAGTACTTTGTACCACCGCCATGTTTTACAGCAATTATCAATCCAACGAACCACAAGCAATTTTTCAAAAGGTTTGATTCGCAACTCTTTTCAAAGATTGCTTGGTTTGAATTTGGACGCAAATCGCTGTAGTTTTTATGTCTTAACTGTAGTCGGTATTGTCGTTAAATTTCCTTGAAGGTATCCTTTAAAACTGTTCGAGCCGCTAATTGACTTCTAGTAGAAGATAAAATCTCAGCCTCACGTCGCAAACGAGCGGCTGTATCACAAGTTTCAAGTAAAGACTGCTGTTCTAAACTTGCCCCCTGAAAATTACTGGCTACCCAATAGGACAATTCGATCGGACTACGCGGAATCTTCGGTAACTCTATTTCTTGATCAGTGAGCTTTTGCGATAGGCGGATCACATCATTGAGCAGCTCACGTACTTCTGTCGCTAATAAAAATGGTGCGTCGCTACTAGGCTCATCTTCAATCCATTCCACTAAGCCTACTCGATAGGGAGTTTCGCGCACATATTCCAACACTCGAAAGCGCTGCTGTCCCATAGTCAAAAGCTTGAAGCGATCATCTGGCAAGCGATGATACTGCACGATTTGAGCAACACAACCAATATTTGCGGGTTTGCCCGTCTCCGAGTCCCACATTAATACCCCAAACATACGATCGCTTTCCAGCACAGTATTGATCATCATGCGATAGCGATACTCAAAAATATGAAGCGGTAGTGACTGTCCCGGAAATAGTACCAACTCAGGTAAAGGGAACAGCGGCAATTCACGAACTGAAATCGATGATGAAGTCATTGTTGCTAAACTTGGCACTAGTTAAGACGTTCCATCTAGTTTAGCTTGTTAAAGCAAGAAATTGAAAAGAGGTATGCCTCACTCATTCTGTCGCAGGCTATAACTAAAGATAGACCAAAAGATAAGTGGCAGCGCAAAGCGCTGCCACTTATCTTTTAAGAAAGACTTACATTGCTATAGCTGTCTGATTACGTCCTTTTTGTTTAGCACGATACAGAGCTTGATCTGCTTGATTAATTAAATCTTTTGGTGATTTTTCTAGGCTAGGAACTAAGGCTGCCAGTCCTAAACTAATCGTAACCACACTACTAACATCAGAAGTTTGATGGGCAATACCTAAAGATTGAACAGATTTATGTAATCGCTCAGCGACAGCGATCGCCCCTTCTAAATCTGTATTCGGTAAAATAATCACAAATTCTTCACCACCATAACGAGCCACCAAATCGGTTGAACGAGAAACTGCCACTTGAGCCGCTTGAGCCAGTTTTACCAAACATTCGTCACCAAGTTGATGTCCATAAGCATCGTTATAGCGCTTGAAATAATCAACATCAAACAATAGTAGAGAGATTGGCTGCTTTTCTCGGCACAACCTGAGCCATTCTTGCTCTAAGCGATCGTCAAAGCATCTACGATTAGCAATGTGGGTTAATCCATCAATATTTACGAGTTTCTCTAGTTTTTGGGTCACACAACGTAACTCTTCATACAACTTTCGCAGTTCTAACTCCGCTTGTTTTTGGGCAAGGATTGCGGTTTCAGCAACTTTCTTTGCTTTTAAAATTTCATTCTCATAATGGATACGCTGACTAATAGGAATCAAAATACAATTGCTGACAAAAGTTTCCTCATGCCGTTGACGGACTGCATTGATCAGCATCGGAATATCTTTGCCCTGTTTAGTTTGCAATGCAAAATAAATATCTTCAGCTTTATTATGCAGCTTTAAAAGGGGAGAAAAATGAGTTTGGTAAAAAATTCGACTGCCAATTGGCAATATTAATTCTATCTTTTTCCCATGTAATTCATCAATTTGATATCCGAGCATTTCTAGCAGAGTGATATTTATCATCAAAATCTTACTATCATCGGTAAAAGATAAGAATCCACATGGTGCTCTATTTAAGATGCTGTCGATCTCGTAATTCACAAAATTTTTCTTATTTCAAGCGATTATGCTAATTATAAAACTTGGCTTTATAATTAGAGTCACTACATTTCAAACAAATGAAAAATGTCATTTGCATAAAAAATTGCATTCTATAATACGTCAAAAATCAAAAAGAAAATTATCTTAATATAGTCTCAATTACTTACTGAAAAAGGATTAGAGATATTTTCTAAACTGCGATCGCCAGATATTCTTTAAGTAAATTTATGGTTTCTTGGGGATGACTCATATGAGGGCAATGTCCTGTAGCCTGCATAACTTTTAGAATGCTTTTAGGTAGATATTGATGTAAATAATGTCCTATTTCCACAGGGACAAATGCATCATCTGTGCATTGTAGAATCAATGAAGGTACTGTAGCTTTAGCTAAGTTATGACGATTATCAGAATAGAGAGTAATTTCAGCGAAGTGAGTTGCAATCGTGGGATCATTTGACTGAAAACTCTCTTCTAATTCACGAGTTAACTCTGGTTGATCCTCATTTCTCATAACAATAGGAGCTAAAAAATTTGCCCAACCAATATAATTTTTTTCCATAATATCTAGTAAGCCTGCAATATCTTGTTCCTCAAAACCACCCATATAATCAGGTTTGTTTATATAACAGGGGGAAGAACCGATCAGAATTAGTCGTTGGAATAGATAGGATGCTTGAAGTGAAGCTAAAATACCAATCATGCCACTAATGGAATGCGCGACCAGAATTACGTTACTTAAGGATAAAGATTCACAAATATCGAGTATGTCTTGGGCATAACCTTTAAGGTCACTGTAGCGATCGACTTCGTAGGCTTTAACATCTGACTGCCCTGATCCAACGTAGTCAAACAAGATGATTTGATAGTCTTCAGAAAATGCAGGAGTTAAAAAACGCCACATTTTTTGGTCGCAGCCAAAACCATTAGCAAAAATTATTGGCTGTTTACCTTTTCCAGAAATATGCACATTGTTACGGATGAGAACGCTCTGGCTCATTTAAACATCCAGATAAGCATTAGTAATTAGATATTCTAAAATAGAGAAGTGTGCAAAGCATCTTTCTCTATTTATCTACAGCACTTCTGATGATAAAAATCAGTTTTTTGCAAGCCTGCCGTTGGCAAGCTTGCAAAAAACTGATTTTCCAATGCTAACATCAGCTCGACGAAGAAGAAAAATGGTAAAAATCGCCAAGCGATTTTTACCATTTTTCTTCTTTTGCGTTGTGCGAAGCACGCTACAAATGGCTATATCAAACTCACGTTAATCTATCTAAAATTCTCTAGGGTTTTCTTCATCACGGACATGAAAGCGAAATCTTGCTTGCTGAATACATGGACGCATCTGCTCGTATAGCTCTCTAACATCTATTGGTAAGCGCTCCAGCAGTATTTTAGGAGCAGAGATATCACGGGTAAGCAAAAGCATATTTCCAGTACTCATAATGCGCTGATTTAGCGGCTTCTCTAACTGGATATCATCAACTTGATAAATTTCTAGAGTCTCGATATCTTTTGAGAAAACTCCCCGTTCTATAACAATTCGTTGTGATGTAATTAGATATTGAGTATTGATCGACTGTAACCAATACCAGAGCGCACCAATACCTAATGTAAAAATCGAAACCAGCAATCTTGTCACACTCCCAATAACCGCAGGATGACCTTTAAAGAGAATGCGCTCATCGGGTAGAGGTACTTTTGTCATAGAAAAATTTGCCAGTTAGTTGCTAATTTTATGATATTTTACAGTGCCTTGAGCCTGATCAAACTCAAAAAGAAAAGGCGGCGCTAAGCGCCGCCTCAAAAAAGTTAAAAGCCAAAAGCTAAAAACTATCTAACTATCTATTTTTCTGTGCCCATACACGAATTGGCATACCCCAGACATAAATGAAGCCTTCAGCTGCTTTGTGATCAAACTGGTCAGCACTGGTATAAGTTGCCAAGTCTTCATCATAGAGTGAGTTCACAGATTGACGACCGACAATGATCGCGCTGCCTTTATGGAACTTGACGCGGACGGTTCCAGATACACGCTCTTGACTGCTATCGATGAAAGCATCAAGGGCGGATTTGAGAGGGCTATACCACAGTCCGTTGTAAATCATCTTGCCGTAAGTATCCTCGATGCCACGCTTGTATTGAGCGAGATCAGAGGGTAAAGCGAGGCTTTCAAGATCGCGGTGAGCATGGATCAAAACCAACATTGCAGGGGCTTCGTAGATTTCACGAGACTTGATCCCCACTAATCGGTTCTCAACCATGTCAATGCGCCCATATCCATTGTTACCCGCGATCGCATTAAGCGCAGTAATCAATTCCACAGGCTCAAGAGCCTTACCATCAAGCGCTACAGGAATCCCTTTCTCGAAACCAATTTCAGTATAGGTTGGCTCGTCAGGGGTATCAGCGATCGCCTTGGTCATCGCATAAATTTCTTCAGGTGGCTCATTCCATGCATTTTCGAGAGGACCCGCTTCGATGCTACGACCGAGCAAGTTGCGATCAATACTGAAAGGTGAAGATTTCTTCACTGGTGAAGCAATCCCAAATCTTTCACCATAGGCGATCGTTTCCTCACGGCTCATCCCCCACTCACGGGCAGGAGCGAGCACTTTAATATCGGGATTAAGTGCAGTGATCGATACGTCAAACCTCACTTGGTCATTGCCTTTACCAGTGCATCCATGGGCTACAGCATCAGCACCATATTCTTCGGCTGCTTCTACCAAAATCTTGGCAATGAGAGGACGCGCTAGAGCTGTAGTTAAAGGGTAACGATTTTCATAAAGCGCATTCGCTTTAATCGATGGGAAAGCATAGTCTGTAACAAATTCTTTAGTGACATCTCTAACCAGAGAGACCGATGCTCCTGAATCGAGAGCCTTTTGCTTGATGGGATCTAACTCATCGCCTTGTCCTAGGTCTGCTGCAAGGGTAATGACTTCTTCAACACCCCATTCTTGCTTGAGATAAGGAATGCAAACAGATGTATCAACGCCGCCCGAATACGCAAGTACGACTTTTTTCGCCCGACCCATGAATCTCTCCTGAACCCATTGCTAAACCTAAAAAAGTAGCCCGGGTACTACGCCTATCTCAAGCATCCCTTAGTGCTGCTGTCTTCCGACCCTGACACGATTCGGGCGTTGCGATCGCATAGATCCGAGCCATCTATAAGATTACCACTAAGAGGGAGAGTTACGGCAATAGTTCAATGAATTGTTGGCAAATCCACACATAAGTACTTTTACAAAACAAAATTGGGGTAGGGGCAATACCCCCGTGGTTGCCCTGTCATGCTAGCAGCAAAAGATTCATCATCTGAGTTCCACATAACATCAGCAATTAATTACGTCCACCTACTTTAACGTTTGGATACTCCCTTAATCACCCCAGAATCATTGGTGCGGCGCTTTACACCACACCAATGATTCCTATTTTTTAACAGCCTGTGAAGGGATCAATTACAAAAAAAGCGGTGCTTTGCACCGCCATTTTCTTTCATGTGAAAAGGTTACGCTTAGACTGTTCTAGCTGCTGCCATAGCTCCGCGATTTGTAAATACGCTTCTTGAGATGAAATTTTGCCGCCCGTCTCTAGACCGCAAATGATACTGACACGGTGGGAAAACTCTTGCAGATTAGCATTGAACATTAAGTTCTCTGGCGTAAATGTCCCATAGTAGCGAGACTGGGGAAACATAGATTTGGTGGTGGTGGACATAATTTTCCCTCTGTAAATTACAACTGAGAGTGACTCTGAATAGTCTTTTAATATCCTGAAAAGCAATGGATTGCAGAAGCGCAAAACACATTACCTTTGTTGGAAACATATTTTGATGACTATGGGTATAAATGATTAGGTATGGTCAACTTCATTAACCCAATCTTAACCTAGATTTAATCTATTATGAATAGATACTTTGTGATAAGTTCCCCAAATATTTGTGATCTAGATCTCTACTCCCTTGTGACCAAATTTTTGTATTAGTAGGCAATATTTATAAAGTTTTAGTCAAAAGAAATCACAAAGCCCAAAGGACAAGAGTTAGAGCTTGTGTCAATTCGCCTCTTTTAGGCTTTCTGTATGTACTAACAACCCAATAGTCCTATCGCGTCACGGGATAGGACTATTGGGTTGTCTAATTATGGCTGGCTACTTAATCAAGACTGGGAAGAGAGATAAAATGCATAATGAATCTATGACAATCTATGACTATTCGTAGGTCTAGAAAATTTGATGCGTCTTAACTATGACTAACCCATCTCAAATTTAATTATGCCTGACTAAACTTAACGCTCTCTATAAAAATCATGGCAAATAATCTTAATTGATATTAGTCGATTAACAGTGCAAAGGGCTAACCATCTTGACTTCAAGGCAAAATATGACTCTATTTAAACCAGCGATCGCTCTTATGAATCGCCTGAAATATCCTCAGAAATTTTTTCTGATCAGTCTATTATTTGTGCTGCCATTAGCATTAGTAATGAATTTACTAATATCTGAACTAGATAGCCGTATAGAGTTCACGCAAAAAGAGATCTATGGCACTGCTTACCTACGCCCTCTCAATCAGTTATGGCAATATATCCCCCAAAGGCAGTTAATCTTACAACGTCAGTTTTATAAAAATTCCCAGAGTTTAAAGACACCATCCCCATCTCAGGAATTGCCAGAATTACAAAAGAAAATCGAGCAAGAATTCATCAAGCTTACGGAAGTTGATCGCCAACTTGGGCAAGGTATGCAAGCCAGTGACAGGCTCAGAGATCTCAAATTTAAGTGGCAGGGCTTACTGGATGGACAAGAGTTTTTAGGGTTTCGTAATCACGATACGCTGCTTGAAGAAATTAATCTATTCCGCAGACATGTAGTTGACTTTTCTAACCTGATTCTTGACCCAGACTTAGACACCTATTACTTAATGGATGCGATCGCCGTTAAACTACCTGAGATGCAAAAGCTACTGTACAAAATGATGTACACAGAAGCAGAAATCGTATTTAAGCAGGAAGTAACGAACGAAAAAAAGGCGAGGCTAATTTCCCTAATTAGTTTACTGGGTGATTACAACAACGAACTAGCAGCTAATCTAGAACGGGCTTTTCAAAATAATCCCCGTGGTAATCTTCGTAATGCTTTGTCTGTACATCTCCGCAATTTTGTTGTCAGCATCAGTGAGGTGAATACTTACATTAGTCAATTGGCAAGTCAAGACAATAATATTTCTGTGATTAAAAATTTTTATTATCAAGAGATGGAAAGAACTCTAGATGATAGTTTCACTCTCTGGCAGAAAGTTGTTGAGCATCTAGATGAATTGCTAGAAGCGCGTATTCAAAGATTTCAGGATCGCAAACAGTTTATTTTGACGTTTGTAGCTATAGTCATGGTTAGCATTGTCTATCTATTTGTGGGCTTTTATCTATCGGTAATGCGAACAGTCCACCAGTTAGACATTGCCTCTAAACAGATGACATCAGGGGGCGCAATTTCCATCAAGCTTGATAGTAAAGATGAATTGTCAATGGTGGTGCGATCATTTAATAGTGTAGCGATCGCCCTGAGAGAGTCCGAAGAAAAATATCGCAGTATCTTTGAGAACTCAGTCGATGGCATTTTTCAAACAACCGTCGATGGTAGATATCTTAGTGTTAATCCTGCATTGGCAAGAATTTATGGCTATGACTCAGTTGAGCAGATGTTGGAGCAAATTGTTGATGTGAAGACACAACTCTATGTCAATCGAGATCGGCGGCAACAGTTTCAATTACTGATGGATGAAAATGACACCATTACTAATTTTGAGTCACAGGTGTATAAACGCGATCACACAACCATTTGGATTAGTGAAAATGTCAGGGCTTTAAGAGATGAACATGGACAAATACTTTATTACGAAGGGACTGTCGAAGATATTAGTCAACGGAAGCTTGCAGAAATTGCACTGGATGGAGCTAACAAACAAATTCTAGCTTTGAATAATCTTCTTAAATTAGAAAATCTGCGAATGAGTAGTGAATTGGATGTAACCCGTAAACTCCAGCAGATGATCTTACCCAAAGAGCAAGAGCTAGAGTTAATTGTGGGGTTAGATATTGCAGGATTTATGGAACCTGCTGCCGAAGTGGGTGGGGATTATTATGATGTATTACAGCAAAATGGGCGGATTAAAATTGGGATTGGCGACGTAACAGGACATGGACTAGAAAGTGGAATGTTAATGATCATGGTACAGACTGCGGTACGCACCTTATTACAGAGCGAAGAAAATGATCCTGTACGCTTTCTCGATATTCTTAACCGCACAATTTATGGCAATGTGCAGAGAATGTCATCTGACAAAAACTTGACATTATCGTTGATTGACTACGAACAGGGGAAATTAATTTTGAGTGGTCAACATGAGGAGATGATTGTAGTACGTAAAGATGGAACTCTAGAACGATTTGATACGATTGACCTCGGATTTCCGATTGGATTAGAAGAAGAGATTTTTAGTTTTTTGGATCAAAAACATATTCATTTACATGTGGGCGATGTCGTTGTCCTGTACACAGATGGGATCACCGAGGCTGAAGATGAAGAACGAAAACTCTATGGTGTAGATCGTCTATGTAAAGTAGTTTGCCAAAATGTTGATGCTTCAGCACTGGAGATTCGTCAGGCAGTTATTAATGACTTGCGATCGCACATTGGCAATCAAAAAGTTTACGACGACATTACATTGCTAGTTCTCAAACAAAGATAGCCATCATAGGCGGTGCGATACACCGCCTATGATATTTTCTCTTCACAGACCCAACGCCACAACGGATGACTTTTTCCTTTTTCCTTAATCTTTTTTACTTGATCAACTAGCGATCTCTTCTCGCGTTGATTAACTCCCCACAAAATTATCGAACTCTGCCAAACTAAAGTTGCTAGAGTCATCGCCACACATATGCCCAAACCCATCATCGGCAAACGATTGTAAGCTAAGGTAATGCGCACAGCCGCCCATGTAAAAGCTGCAATCCATAACTCAATATCCGATCGCAAAGCCCAAATACTTGCAGTCCCGACAGTGAGCCAGAGAAAAATATCAAACACCCATCGCAAATAGGTTTGTACTTCGATTAGACGTTGGACTTGACGCTCTAGCAACGGATCTATCAATACCTCAGAGCTAGATTCTGCCAGAGAATCACTATTATCAGAATTCATATATCTGCATTCAAAACATCGTCAACTGTAAATTCGTACCTTTTCTCAGTACCATCGTCATAGGTTAGATATTCGTCAAATGTCAGCTTACGACTTGTAGTTATAGTCATAGTTTTATCCCAAAGACTTACTCACATAATAGCTCTAATGATAAAGGCGGTGCTTCGCACCGCCTTTATCATTTAGTTTGATTCTAGTGGCTGTTGACTAATTTTTGGAGTCTGGCGACTACGCCACCATGCTAGAAAAATACTGGCATTGAAAATGCTGGAATAAACTCCAGATAAAAATCCAATAATCAAAGCTAGAGAGAAAAATCTCAGGGTAGCCCCACCAAATAAGAAGATAGCAATCAAAGGCAACGTAGAAGTTAGGGTAGTATTCACCGATCGCCCTAAAGTTTGATTAATCGAAGCATTGACTAGATCATTGAACTTAGTTGCACCTGCATCGAGTTTTACATTTTCGCGGATGCGATCGTAAATTACTACAGTGTCATTAACTGAGAACCCACAAATAGTTAACAATGCCACAATAAATAAGCTGTCGATTTCCACACCTAGCGTCAGCCCAAAGATCGAAAACATACCTGCGGTGACCAAAACATCATGAAGCAGCGCAATGAGCGCGAAACTGGCATAATCAGATTGGAAACGAAATGTTAGGTAAATTCCAATACCCGCGAAGGAGAGAGCCAAAGCTAACAATCCATTATTCAGAGCTTGCTGACCGATCGCTGGACCAACTTCGTCAATCTGTGATTTTTTAGGATCAACCTCACCATATTGTTTCAGAGACTCAGTCATAGATAACAGCAACTTGTCACGCTGTTCTATTGATAGTCTCGCCGTTCGTACTGATACACCTTGAAGATCTTTGCCTTCAACCGATTGGATCACACTGTTAGCAAAGCCTTTACTCTCGATCGCTTGACGCACTACGGCAATATCTATTTTCTTACTGCAAGTATTGGGCGCACCACAAGCTAAGCCAAGGGTAATGCTCGAACCACCTGTAAAGTCGATTCCCAATCTTAAAGGTGAGCCTAGCTGCTGAAAAGAAATCACCATTGCCACTAGCCCTGCCAAAATTACAGCCGAGGAAATGGAAACATAGAGGCGAGCATTCTTAATTACGTCTAATCTCATAACACCGCACCTGTAGTATTGTCGTTTTTCTTGTCGCTTGCTCTCTCTTCGGCGATCGCATCTAGATCAGCAGTTGTGGAGATTTTGCCAAAAGCTTTCATGCCATAGTATTCAGGCTTACGGAAATTGGGATTGCTAATCATGGCGAGCATTAGCGATCGGCTTAAAGTAACTGCGGTAAACATACTAGTCAGCACGCCAACCCCAAGAGTTACCGCAAAACCCTTCACAAATCCCGAACCCAACCAAAACAAAGTTCCACAAGCAATCAAAGTGGTCACATTACTATCAAGAATGCTTGACCAAGCGCGATAAAAACCTGCTTCAACGGATTTATAGAGTGTGCGTCCTGCTTTGAGTTCTTCTTTAGTCCGCTCAAAAATTAGTACGTTCGCATCTACTGCCATACCAATACTAAGAATAAAACCTGCGATGCCTGGTAAGGTCAGCACTACACCCAACAGGCTAAATAATGCAAACGTAATCACCGCATAGGTAATTAGTGCAATATCAGCAACTACACCCAAAATGCGGTAATAAACCACCATAAATATCAAAACCAGCAACAGCCCTGCAACTCCTGCATAAATACTGCTGAGAATACTATCCGCACCCAAGGTTGCGCCAACTGTGCGATTTTCCACAATTTCTACAGGCACTGGCAAGGCTCCTGCGCGTAATTGTAGTGCAAGTTCATTGGCGGTATCTAATGTGAAGTTGCCTGTTATGACTGCTCGACCGCCTGTAATACCTTTGCCTTGAAATTCAGGACCAACGGATGGAGAGCTGATTAATTTATCGTCTAGGAAAATTCCTAAGACACGACCAGTGCCACCGATTTCACTGGTGGTTTTCGCAAATAAATCACCGCCTTTATCATCAAAGGTCAGGGCTACTTGCCAAGAATCGGGACCATTACCTGTTGGTGCGGCAACGGCATCTTTGAGCATATTGCCTGTTAAGCCTGTCCGTTCAAAGATGCCTTTTAAGTCTTCAACGCTTTTTTTATAGGCTTCTTCGTTTTCAGCGATCGCCTTTTGATCGTTAGAGTTTTTCAGGATTTCACGCTGAATTGTCGCCGCCTGCTGGATTTGCAATCTTGCCCTTAACTCACTTTCCGTACCTTTCTTTTGCTTACGAAAATCAAGTTGAGCCGTTGTACCAATAACGCGCTCGGCTTGAGCAGGATTGTTCACCCCTGGAAGTTGCACCACCAGTTGATTATTACCTGATAGCAAAATCGTTGCTTCAGAAACTCCTAAGCCGTTAATGCGCTGTTCTACCACAAATTTGGCAGTTTCCATGATGCGCGGTGTAATTTCATTAATCCCCTGTTCAGGATTAATTTTGGCTTGGAGTGTAAGCTGTGCACCACCTCGTAAATCCAAACCTAGCTTCGGTGGATTGCTGATGATTAGATACACAGCCCCTATTAAAATTGCCATTACAAAGGCAAGCAGGCGGCTTTGTTTACCCATATTTTTTTGGAGCTTTTTATATAGCTTTTCTGTATAGCTGTTTGAGCTTTACTTAGAGCCAGATTAAACAGAGGATATTTTGAGACATCTGTCATCATACCCCACGAATAGCAGCCCTGAATTGGTTATATAGCAGTCAAAACTATTGCGGCGCGAAGCGCCGCAATAGTTTTGACTGCTATAAATTTTCTGGCTACCTCTGTAGAAGCTAAGCTTTGCACAACTTTTATAGCTACATTCACTTGTCTTCGGACAAATCAAATCCCAAGAACTGATTGGCAGTGCTCCGCACCGCCAATCAGTTCTTGGGATTAAAGCTATCTAACAAAAATAGCTAAAAAGAATGTGTTTCGACAACTTCAAAAGAGATGGGCAATGCCCCCGATCGCAACTGTAAAGCAATTTCAGTCACCATATCCTTAGTAAATTGCCCCGCAATAACAGCACGCCCGCCTGTGATACCTTTGCCTTGATATTCGGCTCCAACTATCGGTGAGCTAATTAATTCATCATCCAGAAAAATGCCTATAGCCCGACCTGTTCCCGCAATTTCGCGAGTAGTATTGGTAAATAAATCAGTACCTTTATCATTAAATGTCAGCACGATTTGCCAAGTACTAGAACCTTTGAATAGCGGTTCAGCATAGGCATCCTTGATCATATCGCCACTTAAGACTGGGCTTTCAAAGATGTCCCTAAGAGCTTGAGTACTCTTTCTAAGGGCTGCCTGATTTGCCGCGATCGCCATTTGATCGCCAGAATATTTGAGAACTTCACGCTGAGCCAGGACTTCCTGCCGAACCTGAAATCTTGCTCTTAACTCATTTTCTGTCCCTTTTTTCTGCTTACGAAAATCAAGCTTACCAGTTGTCCCAATCACTCGCTTCGCTTGGGTAGGATCTTTTGTGCTTGGTAATTTCACCACCAATTGGTTGTTACCAACGATCTCAACAGATGCCCCAGAAATTCCTAAACCATTAACGCGCTTCTCGAAAATGAGTCTGGCTCTTTCCATCATTTGCGGAGTGATTTTTGTTATGCCTTTTTTGGGGATTTTTGCTCGTAATGTAATCTTTACAGCATTTTGCTGGCTTAAGCTCGGTTTTAGCGGCTGACTGACTGATGGTGAAATACAAGCTCCTAAGCTAGCTGTCAACACAAAAGCAAATAACTGTTTTCGACTGTTCATGTTTTTTGAACTAAATTCAACGCAATTGATAAAGATGATGATTTATAGCTGTTGCTACTAGGTTATGACATATAGCAATCCTAAATGGTTTGTGGAAGTACACCCCGAAGGGGTGTCCTTCCACAAACCAAAAAAATCCACAAATGATATAGGACTGCTATATCAAAACTAAAAAGATTAAAGGGGCGATGCTCAGTCATTAAAATTTCTCGTTTTTTGTCATGGGACTTGGTGATGTAGTCTCAATTTCGAGGGTTCGCTAATTAATTTAGCCTATGTCTTTAGACAGAAATTTTGAGGTGAATCTCAAAGTACTGTGATTAAAAAGATCGTCAATCATCAGAAGTAACGCTTTTAGTAAGTAATTTATAGAGCTTTTTAAAGGTTAGTAAGCTCTTTACCATTAGTTGCGCAAAGCTTTGTAATACAGCCTACGCAAATTGTTGCGGGTAAAAGGTAAACTATACCAAAGCTGAAATTTAGGTTGGATTTGTGAGATCTCGGATCGAGCGAGTCTTTTCCGAAGACTGGCTAAATTATTATATCGATCTCTTTTTTGGAGCGAACTGACTGTGACTATTTACGTTGGAAATTTGTCTTATCAAGCTGCTAAAGACGACTTAACAAGCGTCTTTTCAGACTACGGCACTGTAAAGCGTGTGCAATTGCCCACCGACCAAGAAACAGGTCGGGTTCGGGGCTTCGCCTTCGTGGACATGGAGGACGATGCTCAGGAAGAAGCGGCGATCGCGGCGCTAAACGAAGCTGAATGGATGGGACGAACCCTTCGCGTTAATAAGGCTAAGCCTCGTGCTGAGCGTAGTAACGATCGCCCTAGAGGTCGTGGTTACGCCTAAGCCTAAATTAATTGCAAAAATAGCAAATTACAAACATTGGTATCAGAGATGAAAACAGTTTCTATGTGGGTGGCGAAGCTGCCCGCACAGAAACTGCTAGGCTCTAGTCAATGTTTGTAATTTGTGGTGCAGATAATTATGAGTAAATATCTCCACGCATTAAAACTATTCTGGTCAACGGCGATCGCTGCCGAACTTGAATATCGGATTAACTTTGCGATCGCGGCTCTGAGCAGTATTGGCAATTTGGCAGGCAGTTTGTTTGGGCTGTTTTTGTTTTATCGCACTGGTTATACTTTTGCAGGGTGGCGATGGGAAGAAGCAATCATTGTGCTGGGAATATTCACAATCTTAGAAGGATTTTCGAGTACTTTTCTTGCGCCGAACTTAAGCAAAATTGTTGATCATGTTCAGAGTGGCACATTAGATTTTGTACTTTTAAAACCAATTAGCAGTCAGTTCTGGCTGTCGGCAAGAGCCATATCCCCTTGGGGATTCCCGAATTTAATCTTTGGCTGTAGCATCTTGCTCTATGCAGGCAACAAACTGGGGTTAAGTCTAGGCAATTATCTTTTAGGCTTACTTCCCCTAACTTTTGGGTGCATTAGTCTCTACAGTATTTGGTTCATCCTCGGCGCTACTAGCATCTGGTTTGTAAAAATTTATAACGTTACCGAAGTTTTACGCGGCTTAATGGAGGCAGGTCGATATCCGATGGCAGCCTATCCCGCATCCTATAGATTCTTTTTTACTTTTGTTGTGCCGATCGCCTTTTTGACCACTGTTCCCGCCGAAACCCTTTTAGGGCGAGGAGAACCAATATGGATCATGGGTTCTATGTTTTTAGCGATCGGCTTACTCTTTATTTCAAATCGTTTTTGGCGCTTTGCTCTGCGTTTTTACACTAGCGCCTCTAGCTAGCTAGAGGCGCTAGCTTTGAGAGCCTTCGGGTTTTAATTTATCAAGCTTTTGATATGCTAATTAACACTGACTGCAAATTTATAAAGAACTATGCCTAGATCGCAACGTAATGACAACTTCGTCGATCAAACCTTTACCGTTATTGCCGACACGATTTTAAAACTCTTTCCTGCTAGTCAGAAAGAAAAAGAAGCATTTGCTTACTACCGTGATGGGATGTCGGCTCAAGGTGATGGCGAATATGCCGAAGCATTAGCTAACTATGAAGAAGCTCTCAAGCTTGAAGAAAACTCCTACGATCGCAGCTATGTGTATTACAACATGGGCTTGATTCATGCGAGTAACGGCGATCATGACAAGGCTCTGGAATATTATGAACAGGCGATCGACCTCAATCCTCGAATGCCCCAAGCACTCAACAACGTAGCCGTGATTTATCACCACAAAGGCGAAAATGCTCAAGACGAAGAACAAGCAGAGAAATATTTCAACACTGCTGCTGACCATTGGGTAAGAGCGATCCGCCTTGCCCCCAACAACTACATCGAAGCTCAAAACTGGCTAAAAACTACTGGTAGAGCCGATATTAACTTGTTTTTCTAGAGTTATTCCCTTCCTATCCAAAGAATAGGTATTATAAAGCGAATAATTAGTGATATATAACATTCCTACATATCACTAAATTATTCATGTAAAAGACAGTCACAAAAGATTTGCATAGTTCTTTTATCAAAATCTTAAGACAATGGGCTTGAGCCCATTGTCTGGATGATATTCCCCATAATATATATAGAAATCATGATCGATAGAGAACAAGTTCGTCACGTTGCCCATTTAGGACGTTTGCAATTAACTGAAGCTGAAGAAATTTCTTTTACTAAGCAACTAGATAGCATTTTGGACTATTTCCAACAGCTAAATGAACTCGATCCTTTGCTAGAAGGGGTAGAACCTACAACTAGAGCTGTTAATACGGTCAATATTACCCGTCCTGATATATTAAAACCCTTTGAAGATCGTGAGACATTACTCAACTGCGCTCCCGATCGCGAAGAAGACTTTTTCCGCGTACCGCAGATTATGGGTTAAACAAGCCTTGCGATCGCACCGATGATTTCAGACAGGAAATATTAACACCATACAAATATGGATACTTCAGGAAATCTCGACTCATCTTCATCTAGTTTCAACATATTGTTAGCCGAAGATAACCCTGTCAATCAGAAAGTTGCTAAACGGGTACTAACTCACTTGGGTTACCAAGCGGATGTAGTTAATAACGGTGAGGAAGCAATTAGGGCGATCGCAGATAAATCCTACGATCTGATCTTGATGGATATTCAAATGCCTGAAATGGACGGATTAGAGGCAACTAAGTATATTCGTAAGCAGGAATCAGAACGTCAACTCCCTCCAGTAGCGATCGTGGCGATGACCGCAAATGCTACCGATGATGATCAACATCTCTGTCGTGATGCAGGGATGAGTGGCTACATCAGCAAACCAATTCAAATCGAAAAGCTCAAAAGCCTTTTGCAGCAATACGAGTCATTAAAAACACAAAAATAAAGCCTGTGCAAAGCACAGACTCTATTTATCTAAAAAAGGTAGCATTTCACGCAACCTTTTTTAGTGATTAAGCAACTTCTGATTCTGCAACTTCTACAGCTACAGGCGCATAAACGCTAATTTTCTTGCGAGTTTTGCCAAAACGCTCAAAAGTCACAACACCGTCAACGGTTGCGTACAATGTGTCATCGCTACCACGACCAACGTTGTTACCTGGGTGAAACTTAGTACCGCGCTGACGGACTAGGATGCTACCAGCCTTAACAACTTGACCACCGTAACGCTTTACACCGAGGCGCTTAGCATTAGAGTCACGACCGTTTCTTGTACTACCTGTACCCTTCTTATGTGCCATTTGTTTTGTATCCTCTTAATAATTAAAAGATGCACAAACGAACGGAGACAAGCTCAGTTCATTTATGTTTAAGCTGCCTTACCGCTAAGATTGATTGCCTCAACCATAATCCGAGTCAACGGCTGACGGTGACCATTTTTTCTGCGGGTTTTCTTTTTAGGACGCATTTTGTAAACGATTACTTTTTTCGCCTTGTGATGGCGCATTACGGTAACTTCTACGCTAGCGCTATCAACGATGGGCTGACCAATGGAAATATCGCCATCCATATTGACAAACAAAACTTTATCAATGGTCAATTTACTGTCTTCTTCGGCTTCTAGTAGCTCAACGTCATAAAATCTGCCGACTTCGACGCGATATTGCTTACCGCCTGTTTCAATGATTGCGTAACTCATGGTTTTTAAGTATTCAGTAGATGCCGTACAGGTATTGGGAAATTAGTTGGAACTAGTTTCACCAATTTTCTAAATAACCCGATCCGAGCATGAAAGATCGTGCGATCTATAACTATACATGAAAGAACCAAATAAATTTTCGCTGAGGGAAAATTTATTTGGTTCTGAGAAGGGACACCAAGTGTCCCTTCTTAGATTTTTGGGTTTTATTTGAGCCAGCCAAAGCCTATAGCGGTGAGTAATAAAGCTCCAAAAATCAAGCGATAGCCTACAAACACCCAAGTCGTATGGGTTTGAAAAAACTTCAGCAGCCATGCGATCGCTAAGTATGAAAAAATTACCGATGAGAATAGCCCGATCGCCAGTTGTCCTACACCAATATCACCAAAACCTTTTTTGACAATACTAATGAATTCGACTACTCCGCCAATCGTAATTGCAGGAATACCCAACAAAAACGAAAATCGCGTTGCGGCAACCCGATCTAATCCCAAAAACAAACCTGCGGTTAAGGTTGAACCAGATCGCGATACCCCAGGAATAATTGCCATAGCCTGAGCTAAACCCATTAAAATCCCATCAATTACCCGCACTCTTTGAAAATGACGCTTTTCTTTAGTTGCGCGTTGCCCAAAAATTTCCGCGAGAGCCAGTAAACTCGACATCACAATTGAGGCGATCGCGATCGCCGTCAAACTCCGCAAAGGCGATTTGTCATAATCTGGGACAAAAATTTTAATCAGCAATCCGACTAGTAATATTGGCAATGTCCCTAAGGCGATCGCCACAGCTAATTTAAAATCTTGGGACTTATAATTTTGTGATCGTATAGCCCTAATACTACCTAGCGTAATATGGCTGAGATCTTTCCAGAAATAGCCAACAACCGCTGCGATACTACCAAGCTGAATCACTGCGTCAAAGGAGATACCAGCATCTTTCCATCCAAAAATTGCAGGAACTACCTTCAGATGTGCTGTACTGCTAATCGGTAGAAACTCAGTCAGTCCCTGCACAATCCCCAAAATAAAAGCTTGCCAATATTCCATAAAAACTCAAATTGAGACAAACGACATATATCACAAACTAGTACAGCGAGCATCACTAAAAACCCAGAAAAAGTAGAACAGGCGCTTTGCTCCTGTTCTACTTTTTCTGGGTTTTTAATTCTCAGATTTACTGTCATAATAATCACTAAAATCAATTTCTATTTAATCGGTATAAACATATGGATTTAAGAGTATTAGTCGTATTAGGACCTATTGCCTTAGTTGTTGCTTGGGCAGCTTTTAACCTCGGAAAAGCTGTTATTAAGGGTGAAGCTTCCCTATTCGGCAAGCAAGGCAACAACCCTTTTCAATAATTTCGTCGTATAACCCAAATATTAAGAGAGGACGCAATGCGTCCTCTCTTAATATTTGGGTTTATTGTTAGGTATGCACAGTCATAAGCATACATAGCGATAAAATAAGCTAAGAAATAAACAAAACTAATCTTGTAAGGTAGCTGAAATATGGCGATCGGAGAATATAAGCCTGGTTTAGAAGGGGTTCCTGCAACCCAGTCAAATATAAGTTATGTTGATGGGAAAGCAGGTTTGCTTGAATATCGAGGTATCCGCATTGAGGATCTTTGCAAGCATAGCCATTTCCTAGAAACCAGCTACTTACTAATCTTCGGTGAATTGCCAAAAGCTACACAACTAGAAGAATTTGAGCATGATCTCACCCATAGAAGAAGAATTAAGTATCGCATTCGCGACATGATTAAGTCATTTCCCGATAATGCTCATCCGATGGATGCACTGCAAACAAGTGTTGCAGCTTTAGGGATGTTCTATCCTTTGGGTAATTTCCATGATGCAGACTACATTTATCAGGCGACAGTAAGACTGCTAGCAAAAGTGCCAACGATGGTAGCGGCTTTTCATATGATGCGTCAAGGTAATGATCCTGTAATGCCTCGCGATGATTTGGACTATGCTTCTAATTTCCTCTACATGTTAAATGAGCAAGTTCCTGATCCTCTCGCCGCTCGTATTTTCGATGTGTGTCTCACTCTTCATGCCGAGCATACAGTTAATGCTTCTACCTTTGCCGCTTTAGTAACTGCTTCTACCCTGACTGATCCCTATGCGGTAATGACTTCGGCGATCGGGACTTTGGCAGGTCCTTTGCATGGCGGAGCAAATGAGCAAGTAATGATGATGCTCGAAGAAATTGGCTCAGTGGAAAATGTAACGGCTTACCTTGAGCGCAAAATTGAGCGCAAGGAGAAGTTAATGGGCTTTGGACATCGGATTTATAAAGTCAAAGATCCTCGTGCGATCGTTTTACAGGACTTAGTACATAAAATGTTCGACGAGTTCGGTCATGATCCTTACTATGACATTGCCCTAGAACTAGAAAAGCAAGCCTTTGAGAAACTATCTAGTAAGGGAATTCACCCAAATGTGGATTTCTATTCAGGATTGGTTTACAAAAAGTTGGGTATTCCTAGTAATTTGTTTACGACTATTTTTGCGATCGCTCGTGTTCCTGGTTGGCTAGCGCATTGGAAGGAGCAACTATCAGATAACCGACTTTTCCGTCCAACACAGGTATATACAGGACTACATGATGTAACTTATAAGCCAATTGAAGATCGTTAAGTTCAGATATAGATGGTGCAATGCACCATCTATTCTGTTAGTTTTGATCGCCTACCGATTAGCCAATAGGTTTTCATTTCGCCGCGTCCTTTCACCTCGATATTACCTCTTGACTCCAATAAGTATTCATCCTTCAATCGTTCATAGGTTGCATCTGTCACCTGAATATAACCAGGTTTCCCATGTGACTCCATGCGAGAAGCAACATTAACGGCATCACCCCATAAATCATAGATAAATTTCTTGATGCCAATTACACCTGCGATCACTGGCCCAGTATTAATCCCAATCCGAAGTTCAATAGATTCACTGAGAATGCTAGAAGAGTTTTGCATATAGGCTTGCATATCTAACGCCATATTTGCGATCGCCTCAGCATGATCGTCTCGTGAAATTGGCAGTCCACCTACTACCATGTAAGCATCACCAATTGTTTTGATTTTTTCTAGTCCATACTTTTCGGTCAGATGATCAAAAGCCGAGAAAATTTCATTTAGTCCTGTAACTAGCTGCATCGGTTGCATTCGAGCCGATAAACTAGTAAAACCAACAATATCTGCAAACAGAATCGTTGCATCCTCAAAATGCTCGGCAGGAGATTCATTTGTTTGTTTGAGTCGATTTGCGATCGAAGCTGGTAACACATTCAGTAATAGCTGCTCTGAACGTTCCTTTTCCTTTCTTAGTTCTGCTGTGCGTCGTTCTACTCTTTCTTCTAACTCCTCGTTAGCAATACGAAGGGATTCTTGACTTTGATAAAGAGCCGCAAATGATTCCTTCAATTGCAATGTCATATGGTTGAAAGACTGGCTTAAAGTAGCAATTTCGACAATGGCACTACTATTAATCTGTTGTTCTAAATTACCTTTAGCAATTTGTTCTGAGGCTTTGGCAAGTTGCAACAATGGTTGGGAAATCCAATGTGCAGCTCGAATACCAAGGAGAATAGAAATAGCCAGCGCAATCAAACATAAGAAAATTGTGTTCCGATTATTTTGATTAATTTCGGTCATAAAGTCATTTTCAGGCACGACGACCACTGTTAACCAATCAATGCCCTGCCCATCTTTAATTGGTAATACTTGAACATAGTGCCAATCACCATCACTGGCTTGAAACTTCAGATGTTGACTACCATTAATCGATTGAAAGTTTCCAAATTTTTCGAGTAAATGTTGGGCTGTTGCCTTGATAATGGGATTTGTACTTTGAGCCGCTGCAATTCTTTCAATTGTGCGATCGTCTCCTTCACCAATCACTCTAAATGGTTGAGCAATAGTTGAACTTGCGACTAAATTTCCCGATCGCTCAAGAATAAAGCTTTGACCATGAGCACTAATTTTCAAATGGTTAATGAAGTCTGTAATCTGTGTCAAGCGCACATTAATACTTAACACACCTAGCAAATTTCCTTGACTATCGAACACTGGAGAAACAGGTGAAATTCCCAATACGGTATTTTTGCTTGAGAAAAACGGATAGATTTCACTCCAAGTTGGCTTACCAGATTGCTTGGCAGCTTTGTACCAAGGACGAGTGCGCGGATCATACTTAGCGGTTTTCAAGAGTTTTTGGCGTTCTCCTGTATTGTCGAGAACGTAGGTTTCTCTCTGGGGAACTGTTTCACTAGTTACTATTTTAAGTTGCACAGTACTATCATCTTGATATTCCACCCCGACAAACTCTCCTTGTTCATTACCATAGGATAGATATCCTTCAAAGTTACCTTTATGAACTACTTGCCAAAAATAACGTCGTAACCCTTCAAAATCCTTAAGGTTAAAGTTCCCACTTAATATACTGGCGTTAGTTAGCCAGAGGGTACTCTGAGATTTATTGAGATAACCAATCACATGCCGTTCGATCCGAGCGCTAATTTCTCCATTTAACTGATCAGCTAAAACATTTACGGCTCGCTGTCCATTCCGAAATGATAAATAACCAACTATGCTAACTGCAGCAAAAATTTGTACGACAAAGGGAATGACAATAGTTGTTCGCAATCGGAACTTTGGGGCAGAGGTTTTAGCGACGCTCATAGATTGGCAAGATTTTTAATTAAGATTATTGCAGTTAATCATTACTAAAATCATCGGACATTTGCACTGTATTACAGCAAACAACGATTACTTACAGTTAATACTAATTATGTAAGGCTACAGACAATCATGCTGTCAATAATCTGGCAAGTAACGCACAGTCAATAATTCAACTCCAATGTAATTTCGACTTACAAGCTTTACAATGTAAATAATGTAAATGTAAATTAGCAAGTTAAACTCAACAACATCTTCTAATGCCTCAACTTACTCGCAACCAACTGATTGAAATTTTTCGTGAATCAGCGAATAATTTAGAGTTGTTTCCCTTAGACAATGCGTCTACATTAGATCGGTTTGCGATTGAGTACGATTTAGAGACTTTAGAAGAACTGGCGGCGTTAGTTGAAGATAGCCCCAGTCAATCGAGCAAAATTATTTTTAGTGGTCACACTGGTTGCGGTAAATCTACTTTACTGGCGGCACTAGCTCAGAAATTACATGATCGCTTTTTTTGTAGTGCGGTTTTCGATCGCGAATACGATTGAGAATGCAGATGTAAATCACGTTACGATTTTGTTTACGATCGCCTTAAAGATTATGCAGGAGGCAGAAATTCAAAATGTGAAAATTTTGCCCAAAACCAAAGAGGTTTTACTCAATTGGTTTGCCAAAAAGACAAAATCTGAAGAGGTGAAAGTAACGGGTGAGGCTAGCATTGGGGCAAAACTATTAGAATTAATTGGCTTAAAACTCAAAGTTGATGCTGTGATTCGACAGGAAATCAAGCAAGAATTTGAAAGAAAGGTATCGGAATTAGTTGCGAAGTTAAATGAGATTGCGGCAATCGCTAATGGGGCAAGTGGTAAAAATATTCTGGTAATTATTGATGATATCGATAAGCTAGAGATACCAGTAATTCGCGATGTTTTTATCAATAATATTAAGGCTCTATTTCTACCTAATTTGCAAATTATTTACACATTGCCGATCTCGGCTTTGCATGACAAAGATATTGTGCCTATATTAGAGACGGAAACAAGCGATCGCATAGTACCGATGCGCGTTTTGAAGCTATATAAAAAAGGTGAGAGTCGTCATCCCGATCCTACTCCTGTTGCGAAAGTTGTTGCCACACTTGAGAAGTTATTGGCAAAGCGAATTGATTTAGAACTATTTGAACCAGACGCATTGCAGAAAGTGATTGCCTATAGTGGCGGCGTGTTGCGCGAGGTGATTCGGATTGTGCAGCAGTCTTGTCGGATTTGTTTGCGTCAGTTGCGATCGCTACCCGAAGACGCAGATGTGAGCAATTTAAAGATTTCGCTGACGGTGGTTGAGGAAGCGGCGAATAATCTGCGATTGCAAATGTCACGTCCTTTGGGAAAAGTAGACTATGAGATTTTAAAAACGGTCTATCAAAATTATGCGCCTGATGATCCCCGTGATAGTGAGTTTTTGGGACTGCTAAAGGGTTTGCCTATTTTGGAATATCGCAATGCGCGAGAATGGCATGATGTGCATCCGTTGTTGTGGCAATTAATTCAAGAGCGGTTGACACCTTAAGGATATGACAAAGCAATGGAACAGAATGGAGTCGATAATGAAGTTTCTTTTTTAGATTTGCTCGTTGCGGTTGAGACGAGTAATAAGCATTTAAGTTTGTTACTTGCTGTATGCGATCGCGATCGCTTGCGAAGTTCTTTAACTGAGCGCTATGAGCAGGAATTAGCCTCAGAGGGTATCAAATCCTATCGGGTAAAGATTGATCGCCAAGAACCAAGTTTATTTGCAGCAATTAATCAACTAGTTGAAGCAGAACCCTATTTACAGGCTGTGAACCCTGCGGTGATTACGGTGGAGGGAGTAGTGAGTTTGTCGAGTTTTGCGTCAGAGGGTGAGCGATCGCCTGTTGATAAGTTTTTGGGATATTTGCAATGGACTAGGGAGGGAATGCGTCAGTTTGCATTTCCAATTGTGATTTGGGTAACGGAACATATTCACAATGAAATTTCGCGCAAAGCCCAAGATTTCTACAGTTGGCGACAGGGTGTGTTTTTCTTTGAGTCTATTCAAGAGGAGCCAATTGTACCGATTGATATTGAGCCAATTCATTTTCCAGAACCTGAGTCTGATGATTTGGATCTGCCGATTGATGAGTTATTGTTTTATATTGCTCAACGGGAGGCGGCGGGTCGAGAAGATGCGAGTTTGGCTACGTTTTACACGTTATTAGCAAGAGCCTATAAGCGCGATAATCAAATTGATCAGGCAATTTCTACTTGGCAAAAAGCAATCGATCTTCAAGAAAAGCTTAATCTCTCTCTAGAACTTACTCATAGTTTGAATGAATTGGGATTTCTGTATTAGTAATTGCTCAACCTATAGAAAACAATGATTTGAGAGGATTCAAAGCGATAAGAATGGACTCAAAAGCAGAAAAGCCTTGTCTTTTTCCAGTATTGACAATGGAACGAACAGCCGCAAATAAGTCACGCCCCCAATCGGAGCGAAAACCATTCGTAACTTTTCTAAAAATGACACTCCAACGTAAAGCCTGTTCGCTAGAGTTATTAGTTGGCGGGATGGTGTGGTCATCCAAAAACAGAAATAAGTTTTCTCGTAATTCTAGATATCGCTTCTGTAATCTAAGTCCATCTTCTTGAGTAGGTAACAGAGCTAAAATATTGTCGAGGTCTCGATACAATCGACATCGATATTGATAACGAGTAGAGTCAGCTAAATCCGACCATCGCCTTCGCAGCACCAAAGCTCGTAGCAGCAGCTTTTTCATCCTGCCAGAGAAAATCTGGTCTCCTGCATCAATTCCATACTGACAATCTCTGAGTTGATGGGCAAGACAAACTTGCCATTCTGTCGCTGGATTGGTCTTTTGGGCGCTAAACAAATCTGATACCCACACCTCTGGTTGATGCTCTGCCATCACTTCGGCGATGACATCTGCGCCTCTAGACGGTCGGATGATATGAAAACATACTTGTTCGTTCTGAAATACCCATTCCCATTGATTTTTACCGTTTACCCTTGCTCTGGTTTCGTCACTGCATACTAGACGAGATGTTTTTAGGGCTTGGAGTATTCCTGTCACCTCCGACTCTAGTTGTCCTTTCACCCTTGTTAAGAGATTGGCGATACCTCCTTCTGATATCTCTAAGCCAAATACTTCACTCAGCATTTGCTGCATTCTTCCATAGCTTATACCGTGACTGTATCTCATCGTTGTCACTAGGGCAGCTATTCTTTCTCCAAAGGGACTTCCTACTTCAAGTCCTACGGGTAATGCTGCGATTTGTTCCTGTCCACAATGCTCACACTTGCATCCATACCTTTCGATTCTGGTAACGATGGGCTTGATTGGTGGTATATCGATCTTGTCGTATCGTTCCAGTAATACCTGCATTGATTCAGCGATCTCTTTCCCACATTCTGCACAACTTTTTACAGTTGCTTTGAGCGTTTGGTCTGGATTTTCACTCAGTTGACGACCTCCTCCATCTCTTCCTATACTTCCTGCTCGTTTGCCTTCTGTTTCTTCTGGATTATTGATTTCCGCTTTAAATCCTTTGGCTGGTGGCAAACTTGAGTTCTTTGAAGTCTTCTTTGGTTTCTTTTCTAACTGTTTCTGTAGTTTTTGTAGTTCTTCCCATAACTTAACTATCAAGGCTTCTTTTGCCTCGTCTGTTAGTTCTTTTAGGTTGGGTAGTTCTTTCATTTCTTTAATTTATCAGCTTTTGCCCCTTTGTCAATTTTCCTACGTTGAGCTATTACCTGTATTATTACCAAGGAAAGTACAACAAAGCCGAACCTCTCTATCTGCGATCTCTCGAAATCAGGGAACGGGAACTAGGAGTAGAACATCCCAATGTCGCCATTAGTCTCAACAATCTCGCAGAGCTTTACCAGTCACAAGGGAAGTACGGCGAAGCTGAAACCCTGTATTTGCGATCTCTCGATATCAAAGAACATCAACAAGAAGTAGACCATCCCGATGTCGCCATTAGTCTCAACAATCTTGCAGGGCTTTACCAGTCACAAGGGAAGTACAGCGAAGCTGAAACCCTCTATTTGCGATCTCTCGATATCAAAGAACATCAACAAGAAGTAAACCATCCCGATGTCGCCATTAGTCTCAACAATCTTGCAGGGCTTTACCAGTCACAAGGGAAGTACAGCGAAGCCGAAACCCTTTACTTGCGATCTCTCGAAATTATGGAAAGGGAACTAGGATTAGAACATCCTAATGTTGCTACCAGCCTCAACAATCTCGCATATCTTTACAAATCGCAAGGTAAGCGCAGCGAAGCCGAACCTCTTTATAGGCGATCACTGGAAATCAGGGAACGGAAACTAGGAGCAGAGCATCCCGCTGTCGCCATCAGTCTCAACAATCTTGCAGGACTTTACGATTCACAAGGGAAATACAGCAAAGCTGAACCTCTCTATGCACGATCCTTAGCAATTTTCGTGAAAACCCTCGGACAAGATCATCCCAATACCCAAACAGTAACGTCTTCTCTAACGTTGTTAAGACTGCGAATCTTAACAGGTTTTGATCCTGCTACATTAGAGTAAATAATCCCGATGAAATAGAGCAAATGCTGCAACAAATAATGTCCGATGGCGAAAAAAATTAGAGAACTAAAAGCAATGCTTTTAAAAGCTGGCTTCACCTATCGCTCTGGCAAAGGTAGCCATACCGTCTGGAGTCATCCTAAACTAGAATATAGCCTCACCCTATCAGGCAAAGATGGCAACGATGCCGATCGCTACCAAGAAAAAGACGTAAGAAACGCACTACGAGATATTGACCAACAAAACGAAGGAGAACATCCATGAATCGTAACTACAGCATTTCTATCCAATGGTCAGAAGAAGATAGCAAATTTATCGCTCACCTGCCCGAATTTGGTCCCTATGCTCACACTCACGGTGATACCTACGCTAACGCCCTAGAAAATGCCTTAGAAGTTTTGGAATTATTAATCGAAGATTACACTGCTCGTCACAAACCATTACCAACACCACGCATAATTAAAAAATCTGACTTCATTGCTGCTTAATTTAAGATTAGGCTATGCCTCTGAACACAAAACACTAAAAATTTCTGACCTATTTGTCCACAAACGTTGAAATAGTGACTCAAGCCTAATCCTGTAGAATGGATAGCAATAAAAGCTCTATCACAATTTCTTAATGCTGGAAGTCCTGCAATCAACCATTGATGGTATCGCTGTCGGCAGCATTATTGCGCTTGCCGCAGTCGGTTTAACGCTTACCTATGGCATCCTCCGCCTTGCTAATTTTGCTCATGGTGACATTCTCACCCTCGGCGCATATCTTGCCTTTCTCGCCAATACTACCCTCAAACTTGACATTTGGTTATCGATCGCCCTTGGTAGTGCTATCTCCATCGTCTTAGTATTAATCTGCGAAAAAATCCTCTGGCAACCATTACGAGCCAAACGCGCCACATCAACCACGATGATGATCGTCTCGATTGGTTTAGCATTGGTGATTCGTAATGCGATCATCCTAGTTTGGGGCGCAAAACCGCAGAAGTATAATCTGCCAACTTTCCCTGCGATCGATGTGTTTGGCTTAGCAATCACCCGCAATAAAATGGTGGTTATCGTGGCTGCGATCGCAATCATCGCAGGACTTTACTATTTATTGCAAAACACTAAAATCGGTAAGGCGATGCGAGCAGTTGCCGACAATCCTGAACTTGCAAAAGTAGCAGGGATCAATGTGAATGCGGTGATTATCTGGACATGGATAATTGCAGGGGGCATGACCGCCTTTGGTGGCAGCATGTACGGATTGATTACCAACTTGCGTCCGAATATGGGTTGGTTCTTGATTTTGCCTATGTTTGCGGCAGTAATTTTGGGCGGGATTGGTAATCCCTATGGCGCGATCGCAGGAGCCTTAATTGTCGGTATTTCTCAAGAAGTGGCGACCACCTGTCCTGCGGCTTTGGGAGAATTACAGAAATACTGCATTGGCACAGAATATAAACTGGGCGTAGGTTTAGTGATTATGATTTTGGTGCTACTCTTCAAGCCGCAAGGATTATTTAAAGGAACGATATAAACATTTATAGCTGTCGCCATGCTTGTTAGGACATAAAAACCAAATAGTGAGAGGCGGCGCTTCGCGCCGCCTCTCACTAAAAGCCCTGCTTTGCAGGGCTTTTAAATGTTTATTGCACCAATTCACCTAAGCAATCAATCAATTCACCAACGATAATTGGTTTACTCAGATATCCATTTGCACCGAGGCTGATAGCTTTCTGGCGATGGCGATCGCCTGTACGCGAAGTTAACATCACTACAGGGATCGTATACCAGAGATCATGGGTGCGAATAGTTTGGAGCAGATTAAATCCATTCACTTTTGGCATTTCCACATCAGAAATAACCATCGTCACTTTGCCTTCAAGGCGATTAAGTACATCAATCGCTTCTTGACCATCACGACAAGCCATCACTTCAAAATCTAATTGTTTTAATACCCGCTCCAACATATTACGAGTAGCGATCGAATCTTCGGCAATCACAATGGTTTTGCTTACTGTTTGATTTACCTCTTGACGAATATTTTGATTGTCATGAGTAGATATCTGACTAGATGCTTGATTTTTAGTTTTACGGCTATTTTTAGTATTGCTTTTTTGCACAAATACATTCAAATTGTCAGGAATTAAAACGGGTACAACTTGTCCTGTACCTAAAATGGTGCAACCAGCCAGATAATTAGGCGTTACAACACTACGATCAAAGGGTTTCAGAATTAATTGTCGCTCTTCAATAAGCGTATCGATCGCCACGGCGATGGGAATATCATTACGATTGAGCACTAAACAAACTTTAGAATTTAATGATTCGCTATTTTGATAACTATAGGGTAAAGCTTGTTTGAGATGAATTAATGGAATAAACTTTTTCCGCCAAGCAATTTCTACTGAATTATTTTCATAGTAAATTTGAGCTTCGGCATAGGGGAAAATATCTAATACATCATTGGCAGGAATAGCGATCAGGTTTTCACCGATCGCACAGATTAATAAGGTAATCAAACTCAAACCAAGCGGCAATCGAATCGTGAAAGTTGTGTCTTGACCCTGCAATGTCTCAACTTGGATATTGCCCCGCAAACGATTGATCTGTGATCGCACAATATCCAATCCCATCCCCCTTCCAGAGATATCACTAACAATATTACGTGTCGAAAAATGGGGCTGAAATATAAGATTCAGAATTTCCTGACGTGGGATTTTACCAATCGGGATTTCGGCTGGACAAATATTATTTTCGACTGCTTTTTTATAGACACTATGAAGATTAATCCCATCACCATCATCTTGCAGAGAAATTACAACTTGGTTACCAGCAATAGCTGCACTCAGAGTAAGCACAGCAACTTCAGATTTACCCAAGGACAATCTGATTTCAGGTGGTTCTACACCATGATCAAAAGCATTGATTAATAGATGATTAAGTGGTGTCTGTAGCTGCTCTAGAAGAACTTGGTCAATGAGAACATCTTCTCCACGAATGACTAGTTCAACTTGTTTATTATAGCGTTGACAAAGGCGCTTTAGCTGTGGCAAGAACCGACTAGCAAGGGTTTTAAATGGGACAAGACGTGATTGGGTAAGTTGAGCATAAAGGCGATCCAAATCTTGTCGTAAGTATTCAATTTCTTCGCCCAAATCTCGATAGCTCAGATCAATATCAGCACGACTTTCTCGAACTCTGAGTAAAACTTCTTGCAAATTTTGGAGAGTACTATGGGAAGAAGAGTATTGATCAAGTTCTAATTGATCAAAATCATCATCTACTGCCTTTAATTCTGATGCATGAGATGCTAAATCCTCTGATTTAGTATCTCCTTGAGAATTGTTAGTTAGCCTAGCGATCGCCAGTTGATCGTAAACAGTTTGCACTTGCTCCTGCAACGGAATCATTTGCAAGACCAGAGCCTGTAAATTTTTGTTGGTTTGACCTAATTGTTGCTGTTGTCGCAGCAACCGTTCATGACGCAAAATCATTTCTGCGACAGTGTTAGTCATACTTTCAATTTGAGCCGAGGGAATCCGCAAATAGGAAATTGCTTCAGTCGAATTGGCAGTGCCTGTTGGTACTTTAGTTCCCATCTGAGGCGTGGCGATCGCTTTTTCTTCTAGTGGTAAAATTAGCTGAGGCGATAACTCTGAGACTATTTCTGGCGCTTGTGCTGATGGATATAGATATTGCAGGCGTTGCGATCGCAAAGTACTAATTACAACTTGCACTTCGGACAAGAGACTGGAGATCGATGGTTCTTGGTGAAGAATTGCTTCAAATGGCTCCACAATGTTAATGAGCCAATCGAGACTTAAGGTATCACCAAGGAGAAGACATTCTTCACAAAAACATTGGAGTTCATCTCTAATTAGGGTTTCAGACAAATTAGAACTAGATAATAATTTAGCTTCTACTTGCTTAATACAGGATTCCAAATCCTTTTCTAGAGAAGATCTCACAATAGAATTAATTTTCGATTTAGGCTTACTAAAATCATTATTGACTGAACTAGTAACAGCTTTATGTTGAGAGGCAGCAAGATGAGAGGCAACTTGAAATACGCCTTGAGATTTCTCTACTATAGGTTTAGAACCTAAGCTTTCAGACTCTCCATAGTTACTTTCGTGAATAATTAAGGGTTCTTGTTGCTGATCCTTGACGATCGCCAATAACGCATCGAAACTGTGAAGAAGCTCTTGATCAATTTTAATGTCAGCCAAAGTATTAGTAGGCAAGCTAATCGCCTGAGCAAGTACCGCCGCTACTTCATCTATACCATTACTCAAAACTTCAGCAATCATCGTGCGATCGCCGAATTCATGGTGTTGCAAAATTTCCAATACATCTTCTAATTTATGGGCGAGTTCGCTAAGACTGCTCAATTCCGCGATCGCCGAACCACCTTTGAGAGAATGCGCTGCGTGCATCAAGAAAACATAATCAGGTTGTCCCGATTGAATTTGGGCTAGCCCTTTCTGGAGATTTGCTAAATAGACAGGTGCATCTTCGTTAAGAAAGCATTGACGGGTTTCAATCGCAATCTCATGTAAAACCTCTGGATTTAAAGTTCTCATTGGCATAATATTGCAATTGTGATTACGCAGATTTTTCTAGACGGAACTGACGCACGGATGTCTGTAGCTCATCAACAACACCCACCAGTACTTGAAGTGAAGCAACTACCGTCTGCGTATCTGTTGCTGTGGATTGAGCGATCGCATTGGCATTTTCCATAATACCATTCACCTTCTGGGAGACCTGCGTTTGCGAAATCGTACTACTGGAAATTTTCTGCAAATAGTTATCGATGGTCTGGCTCAGTTCTGCTAAGTCCTTAAGGGTATCCTTAGTTTCTTCAACCGACTGTGTACCTGCAACTACTTCCGATGTCCCTACTTCCATCGCTTTTAAAACTTCTGTAGTCTCATGCTGAATGTTAGTAACCAGCAATTGAATTTCTCTGGTTGCCTCAGTAACTCGGTCAGCTAAACGACGAACCTCATCAGCAACTACACGAAATCCCTGTCCATTTTCACCAGCCCTCGCGGCTTCAATCGAGGCATTGAAGGCAAGTAAGTTGGTCTTTTCGGAAATGCTAGAAATAATCGATACAATCTGCGAAACCTCTTGCGATGACTCTGCTAGTTGCTTCATCTTTTTCGCGGTAGCGGCAACTGTAGAGCGAATGGCTTTAATACTAACAACAGTGCGATCCATTTTTGCATCCCCTTCACGGGCGGCGATCGCCGCTTGTCTGGCTACATTTGCCGCATCTTGAGCAGATTGAGCCACCTGAGCGATCGATTGGGTATTTTGTTCTACAGCTTCTAGTGCTTGAGCAATCCCGTCAGACTGTGCTAAGGATGCACTGGAAAATTTCTGCACCGAGTTTTCACTTTCCTTTGCCAAAGATTCCGCGTGGATTGCTGTAGATTTGACTTCTTCTACCAGTTTCCGTAATTTGCGAATCGTAGCGTTAAACGCATCGGCGATCGATCCCACCACGCCATCAGTTACCTTTGCTTCAGCAGTTAAATCACCTTTTTGTGCGCCTTCAATTTCTAAGAGCAAATTAATAACTTCTCTTTGAAGTAATTCTTTCTCTTTGCGTTGAAGTTCTGCTTCTTGTTCTTTAAGTAGTGACTGTTGGGCTAGGGTCTGCTCAGACATCTCGATGCTATCTGCCATACTGTTAAATGATTGGGTCAATTCCCCGATTTCATCATTGGCAAATATCTCTGCCCGCACCTTGCGATCGCCCGATGTAAATCGCTTGGCGATCGGGGTAAGCGCCTGTACAGGCTTGGCAACAACCCGGTCTAAAAATCTTGCCAACAAAATATCCAAGAGAATGACGATCGCTGCCGAAATACTCAGAGAAATCCAAGTGTTTTTCAGCAAATCATTCATTTCAGTTTCAGGTGTACCACGGACTAAAATACCGACAGGCTCATTACTGTATATTGGTGAACTTCCTGTGTCTGTTTCGACAATTCGATTGGGAACTGCTCTAGCCGCCATTGTGTAGTAGGTGTTGCCGACTAGAACCCGACCCGTCACTGTTTGTCCATTGCCCACAGAGATAGCTCGTTTAAGTAACTCATCCGCCGCATCACCTGACATCGGCAGGTTTAGATTACTCGTCTCAGAGTTAAGTTGTTCGACAGAAGTAGCGATCGCAAATTCTCCTGAAGGTTTGCGATAATACACAGCGCTATAACCACCTAATCCCTTTTTGCCTGTTGGCTGGGTTGAGGCTAGAGCTTTGACGGTATTCTCTACAATTGGTGCTTTTTGATTGACAATATCTCCTGAAATCAGGACACCAATAATTTTCTGGGTAGCAGGATCTTTAACGGCGGTGGCTGTATAGCGAATCAGCGCATCCGTCGGCGTAAATCCATTCGGTAAGGGAGGTGCTTCCTTTTGCAGATCATCAGCGCTGACAATTGCAGTCGCTTTGATTTGATTGGGATCTTTAAGAATATCGCTGACTAGATTATTGGGATCAAAATCTTGCCCTGCGCGATCGCTATTGGCACTAACAATCACCTTGGCATCAACCCCCACTAGAGTTGCATATTCAATCTTTCTTGCCTTGATCTCATTCTCCAGAATCTTTTTCACCTGTTCTTTTAATGGTGCTGGCATCGGCTGCTTACTGGCATAAGTACTTGCAGCACTAATTACCGCAGCATTATCTGATTGCCCTCGAAAGCCAAATCCCATCTGGTTAATTTTGATGTTGTAGTTAATCTCCATAACCGATACTTCTGACTGCGCCTGTTTGAATAACTGATCCTGCAAAGAGCGTCCAATCAAGAATGCACCAAAACCAACTAACGACAAAGAAAGGAATTCAGAAACGAGTAGAGCAGTAAACTGCTTCCGTCCAACGGGTAAATCATAAAACCAACTTAGGGAAGATGATTTTGTTTTCGATTCAGCCTTTGACGATTTGGTAACCTTTTTAGCTTTTGGGACATCTTTGCGTAGAGGTGATACTTGAGCTGCTGATGACGACGATGCAACTTGTGAATTAGCCTGTGAATTTTTTAGCGAAGCGATCGCTAGCGATCGCTTCTCATGCTCTTCATTAGTTGATATTAAATCTGCACCACTTTGCCCTTCACCCATAGCTTCGATCGCCTTACTCGCGATCGCGGCATACGTACCATCCTGATCCTGCTCAATAATTCGTTGATAAATCTCTCTAGCTCCTGTTAGATCTCCCTGACTCTCTAAGTCATAGGCTGACAGAATCTGAGCCATCGGATCACTTGCCTGCGGTGAATTACCATTAGCATGTCCATTACCATTAGCAGACATAACCGTTGAAGCTAAAGTATCGTTATTTGGTGTCATAGAAGTTATTAGAAATTATTAGAAGTTATCAGACAAATTAAATTTAGGTGAATGACGCAATGCGTCATTCACCTAAAAAATCCCTATGCAGTTGAAATACCAACTAATTTAGCGCTCTCTTCACGCTCCCCCACATCAGGATTTAAAATCCGAAACACCTCATTAATATTGACGATTCCATAGGTATTGCCATCAATCTTTGCTAACCCTAACAATAAAGATTTAGAACGTAGTGGTAACTTATCTGGCACAGGAAAAAGCTTTTGCGTATCAAGGCTAATAATTTCCTCAAGCCCCATCACTACACATGCAAGGCGACGAGTTTCTCCATCTGGCATAACCAGACGTAGGGCGATCGCTTTCATTGTTTTTGCCAAAGGCATTGGCTGAATACCAAAGAACTTCTCCAAGTGCAGAACCCATAACAAACTACCTCGTTGATTAGTAATACCCAACAAACAGGGATGAACTCCTGGGATAGGACTAATATCTTGAGCTTGCAACTGGATAACCTCATCAACATAATCTACTGATATAGCAATCCGCAGTAATGATGAAACCCTAAGTCGGCAATATTCTTGAATCATAGAATTATTCTTAAGCAACTGACCAAAACGATTTAACAAATCAATCAGCAATTGCTAATTAACATGCTGATAAACTGTGTCTAGCAATTGCTTAGGAGCAAAGGGCTTTGTCAAATAAGCATTCCCTCCCTGTCTCAAAGCCCAAAACTTATCGAATTCTTGATCCTTAGAAGTACAAAAGATAATAGGAATCTGCTTCAGTTCATCCTGATTGCGAATGGTGCGACATAAATCTAAACCACTTTGACCTGGCATAATCACATCTAAAACAATCAAATTTGGTGGGGTATGATTTGATAGCCATTGCCAAGCATCTTCAGCATTTCCTTGCAAAATAACATCAAAGCCAGAACGTAATAGCAAGCTGGAAATAAGTTGTTGTTCTGCATGTCCATCTTCGACAACAAGTACTGTTTTCATAAAGTCTTCAATGATTTTTGGGCTTAATTTAGTGTTGTTAATTAACTTTGTGAATTCACTAAGTTACTATAAACGGCTCGAAGAACCACCAATCGTGACATCAATATCACCAATAAGTTGATTGCTTAGATATTTATTGTTCTGGAGTAGTCTCTGAACTTTAGTAACTAGTTTGTCGGCATTTACTGGTTTAGTAATATAGTCATTTGCCCCCGCAAGCTGCGCCCTCATCCGATCAATGATCCCATCCCTACCTGTAAACATAACAATTGGGACATTTCGCATATGTCGTGATTGGCGCAACATGGTACAAAGTTCATAGCCATCAATTTCTGGCATAGTAATGTCCATTAAAATCAGTGCAGGTTTTTGACGAACTAATGAAGTCAGACAACTAGTTGGATCGGTGATTCCCAAAATCTGAAATCCAAACATTTCCAACACCATTTTGACCTGACGCTGGACTGTATGGCTATCATCAATACAGGCTATCAATGGACCAGTGGGAGCCTGAAAAGCGATCGCCGCACCAGTTGATGAGGGAAAAACCTCCAAAGTCTTATTAGCAATCAATGGACTCAACCAAGCTGATAACACATGAGGTTCGTTGCCAATCTGGTGACAAATTTCGTAGATGCTTAGTTTCTGCTCTAAGATATCCAACCAAACTGTTAAGCTGATATTTTGTAAGCTGATATTTGGAGATGAACCATTTTCTCCTTGAGCGTTTAAGGTAGCCTTATTAGCATTTTCCCAAAAATTACTAAAGTTTTTGACTTTACTGCGATCGAGATAGATTCGCGAAAATGGAGAGGAAATGTGGGTATGGAGTTTTTGCCAAAAGCGCACATGACTAACAATCGGCTTAATTAAATCCGATAATGGTGCAGCAATTAGTACGGGTTTAATACAAACATTAGATTCAAATTTCACATAGGCTTTAGTATGCGAAATGGCATGGATTAGTGCTTCTCTAGATAAACTTAGAAGCAATCGACGAAAATCAGTAAGGGAAAGGTTATGTTCCAGTTGCCATTCATAGAGACTCTCATATTCTGATTTGTCTTCACTAAGTCTTGGTAATGGCAGATCTGGTTGTATTTGTTGCCAGAGTAACCCAAAGCGTTCAGGGCTAGAACCAATGGTTGTGGCAAAATATAATCGAGAGCCACCTATATACAACTGCCAACCAATTGAGTCATCTTGCGGGATAGATATCGATAGACATCCTGTTAGCTCTCTTTGAGCAATAACCTGCAATAACTTATAGGGATTGTTGAGACTACCTTGCATGAAATTGGAGTACTAAATTTAACTGAATTACCAGTCTGAACTAACAGTTCCATATAAATGGAATCTGAATCCCCCAGTATAAATACTTAGAATATATGTCTCGAACTATAAATTTTAGTCATTTATTATAATTACCATAATTAAAATGAGCGGAACTATGTTGTAGTTTACACTACATATACTAGTCCCTATTATCAACACTTCATACCAAAATCCAAAATCGCTACATCATTTTGGATTTTTATGTTCTAAGGGTTCTGCAATTCAATCAAGAGCCGTATTTTTGATTACACAGCGAAGTTGCGCCATCAAAAATCTGACTCTCTATTTTACTGCAAAACCGTGAAACCATACTTAAAAAAAGTGGCAGCGCGAAGCGCCGCCACTTTTTTTATAGCTGTCGCCAAGTGTATTAGTACATAAAACCCAAGAAGAGAATTGCGGTGCGAAGCACCGCAATTCTCTTCTTGGGTTTTGGTTTTGTCATAACACGAGTAGCGATAGCTATAGTAGAACAACTATCCTGAAATAAGTTGATGTAATTTTTTAACTAGTTCTTGTTCTCGATACGGCTTACTGAAGTAGGCATTTGCACCAAGATCTAGTGCCAGCTTCTGATCATTTTCGTTGTTCTTGGTGGTAAGTACAATGATGGGTAAATTTTGAAAATCAGCATCAGTACGAATATTCGATAAAAGCTTAAATCCATCCATGTGAGGCATTTCCAAATCGGTGATCACTACGTCAACATTTAATCCCATCCCCAAACAGTCTTTGAGAAAAGCGATCGCCTCTTTGCCATCTTGAACTTGCTCAGTCAAAAATCCAGACTTGGTAAGTGTCATCGCTAGATAACGTCGCACATTGGCTGAAGAGTCAACAATTAATATTCTTGGTTGATGCGATCGCCTGACCTGATGGCTCACTAGCTCACTGGTAAATAGTCCCGAACTTTCTAGGTTTTCAGTCTCAGGCGATCGCTCTAAACTACTCTCAGAAACTGTTCCTAACGGATTAACAAGAAGTGGCTCTGACACAGAATCTCCTGCATTAAAAAAGTCAGAGAGGCTGCTCAGATTATCCATACTTGATTGAGTTGGTTGAGATTCTAAAACATTCTCTCCATAAGCATGTAGAAATTGATTGACTAATTCCGCAGGGTTTAACAAAGCAACAGCCTGATTACTACCCAAAATCACTGTACCTAGAAAAATTTGCGGCAGGATGATGTCTCCTTCAATTTGATGGAACGTTGCCTCTTGATCATGCCAGCAACCATCAGTTTGTAACGCAAATAGGTGATTCTCGTAACTAATTACTAAAAATGAAGGAACAGCATGAGCTGGTTTGTGGCTTTCAGCTGAATTAATTGATTGTGGAGAGCGGTTTGATTGGGGCGATGCTTGACTCAAACTATGCCGACAATTGAGTTTTAACAAAGAATTTAGCCGCACAATCGGGAGTACACGATCTCGCCATTGGAAAGTCTCAGGTTGCTCAAAATCATGATCATTGTGATCGCACGGAACCACTTCCAATATAATTTTGCTGGGAATTGCTAAGCACATTTGATTGATATCAATCAGTAGCACCCGAATTAAAGAGAGTATATTTGGTAAAACCAATGTAAATTGAGTGCCTTTACCTCTCTGGGACTGCACCGCAATAGTACCACCCAACTCTCGCAACTTCTTTTTCACATCGCATAGTCTAGTTCCTGTCTCTGTATATGAATTACTACGCACAAGATTAAAGCTAGGCTCAAAAATCAACCCCATTAACTGTTCATCACTCATATCCATAGTTGAGAAACCCGACATCCCTGCGATCGCTGCCGATTGTTCAACTTGATGGCGAATTTTTTCTATATTAATGCCACAACCATCATCACTAACCTTAATGATTGTGCTTTCATCGGTTTGAGTTACGATAAATTCAATCTTGCCTTGAGATGCTTTTCCCTGCTGTTGACGCACAAGAGGAGGTTCAATACCATGCTTAAAGGCATTCCGCAGTAGTAACTCAAGTGGCTCAGCGACGGTTTCGGAGATTAATCTCTCAACTTCAACCTCAGCGCCCTGCACAACCAACTCCACCTGCTTCCCATACTGGAGCGATAGATCTCGCAAAATACGAGGAAACTTTCTGACAAGACTAGAAATCGGATGTTTTAGGACTTGGCGCAGATTTTTTCTTAATTGATAGACATCCTGACTCATCGCATATGTTTGCTGTTCAGTGAGCGCAAGTACGCTGTTAATCTGCTCAACTGCATTTTGTAACCCAGCGATCGCTGTTTGAGGCTGACTGTCTGAGCTAGATACTAACAACTGCAAATGTTTTTGAGCATCCTCAGACAAGATTTTAATTTCACTTAAATAAATATCTAAACTACCCTTACGAACTAATAATTCTTCCGACAAATCCCCCAACATTTCTAAATGATTTAAAGGAAGTCTAATTGTTGCATCATTGACTTTTGTAGCAATTTGAACATCCAATTGACTATTATCAATAGAACTCACATCAGCATCCATTTCAGGTTTTACATCTAAGGACAAAGCCGAAAAATCTTCATAGGAAATTTCTTTGTCACCAAAATTCATCAGTGATAAGTCATTCCAAGCAGAATTAGCATCATCAGGATTATTCTGATAGATTGGTGATTCTTCAATAGCTGTGTCAATATCTGAAGCAGGAAAGTCTTCTTTGAGCATTTCAGCTAACATTAAGCTACTATCTAGCTCTGGCGGATGAGAACTAGTAGGCTCTTTAGGTTGGAGATTTGGCTCAGCATCTAGGCTAGATATGTCCAGATCTGTTGACTCAAAAAAGCTGCTGGCAGTCATGTCTTCCTCAATATCATCATTAGATAATTCAGATAAGTCAAAATCAGATAAAGCAAAGTCAGACAAGTCAAAAGCAGGCACTAGATCTTCATCGTCATTCGAGTTCGCATAAGACTCCATTGCTGTAAATTTAGCCCAAACATTATCTAGAGTATCTTCAGGCTCAAGGCTATCTTCTAACCCTCCCAGATCACCTACATTCACTTCATAATCATGCCAACTAACCCCTTGAATCTCCGTTTCATCGTCATTACTTGCATCATTTAGTTGCTGGGCAGACATTACTGAAAACATATCAGTAAACAGTTCTGGCACTGGTAATCTTTCTTCATTGCTAGTTTCATGAGAATCCTGCAAATTTTCAGTCAATCCATCTAACTCACTCGTACAAGAGTCACCCAACAGATTGGGGAATAAAATCGACAATTCGTCAGCAGAACTTCCTGAAGTATCTTGAAACAATTGATCAGGATCTAAATAATTATCTTCTTGGTCTTCTTGATCTATTTGAATCATTAGAAAACTATCGGAATTGTCTATATTGTTTGTTGGATTTATATATGCTTCTTCCTGATTAGGATCTAGATCAAAATCCAAATCAAACAGATGTAAAGCTTCTGGAGTGTCTTCTAAGTTAAAAGGTTCATTTTCCCTATTATGGAGTTGTAAACCATGAAGTTTTAAAATACTTTGCGAGCTAATTTCATTTTCTTCCGACTGTAGATGTTCATTGATTTGAGCAAAT
Source organism: Pseudanabaena minima str. Chao 2107 (assembly GCF_051131155.1). Classification (NCBI taxonomy): domain Bacteria; kingdom Bacillati; phylum Cyanobacteriota; class Cyanophyceae; order Pseudanabaenales; family Pseudanabaenaceae; genus Pseudanabaena; species Pseudanabaena minima. The sequence continues at coordinate 4,392,214 of NZ_CP159508.1, read as the reverse complement.
AAGTTACGCTGTAGTTCGAGCCAATCCCTAGCTAAATCTATACCTAAACAATATTCATTGATTATTTGATTAGACATATTGATTAATTCAATCATCAACTCTTTGGTAATCCAATCAATTTCAGCATGGCGATCGCGGAATTGGTTGATTAACAGTTCAAAGTTATAAATTATTTCCCCAAAAGACGAGCTGGGAATATAAAAATCAGCTTTAATAGCTGCATCTTGCAATAACTTAATTACAGAAATTAAGCCATCAATTTGTTGCTGGAATTTGGGTAGATTTACATCTAATTCTAAAATTTTATTTTTTAAATCATAGGTAAAAGCTTGAGCTTCCTTAGAAAAAATTGTCTTTGTTTGTGTCGCTATTTCAATCATAGGAAAGTCCATTACATCTATCTCTGACAAACTTCTATCTTCAAATCACCAATAATTACATCGCCCAAAGCATTGCTTCTAGCGAGTTTTGAAATGAGATAAGGATTGCTGGAGTTCTCCAGAATAACCTCTTGTAGCTTTGATAAACTTGGATACTTCTGAAGAAGAAGCCAGTGTTCTTTTAGCCATATGTGAAATATCATTCATTAAGTTGGCAACCCCCTCAGAGGTCTGAGCTTGTGAAGTTGTTGCCTCAGCGATCGCCACCATTAATCCATCAATTTGTTGTGAGATTTGGGCAATTTGTTGCAGGCTATCCTTAGCAGTAATCGCCAAGTCATTACTTTCTGAGAGTTGAGTACTACCAGAGTCAACCACTGCCATCACAGCGTTAGTCTCATTTTGAATACTACTGAGCAGGCTTTCCACTTCTTTAGTCGCAGCCACTGAACGAGCAGCTAGTTCTCCTACCTCTTCGGCAACTAATACAAATCCATTATTAGTATCATTTGATCGAGATGCCTCCAGAGTCGCATTGATGGCAAGAAAGTTAGTTTTAATTGCTATTTCATTAATTGAAGAAATCGCTTTAGAAATTTTTTGGGACACCACACCCAGATGCTTGACCTTCTTAGCCGTTGTGGAGATTGTATTTTGCAATTCTCCAACCTTGGACATCACAGCATCAATAGACCGATCGCTCTCAGATAATTTTTCTGATACGAGTTGTGATGATTTCACCACTTGCTGACTATTATTAACAATTTTCGTTGCTGATAGCTTAGACATCTGCATTGTGGTTAGCGATCGCGTCACGGTATCGACCTGTCTTTGAGAGACACTAGCAAGATTCATGATCGCCTGTTCATTTTGACCAAGGGAGAAATTCACTTGATTTGCCGAGGATTTAACTTGACCAACAATATTTTGCAATCCACGAATGACATCATCAAAAAATATGGCAACATTCGCTAAACTACCATCAACAGAATGAGTAGAAACAGTAAGATCACCATCAGCTAAAGCTTGGATGTCTTTGAGCATCTGCGCCAAATGATGCTGAAGATCTTCCTTTTGTTGGCGATAGCTCTCAACTTCAGCATGGCGTTGTACCATCTCCGCCCGTACTTTTTTACCTAAATACAAGATGTTCTCATCGGACAAATCAGTATCTTTAACTTCACGTTTCTCTTCTCTCGCAAGTTTTGCCAAGACTTTAAACAACTTCACTACCTGTAGCTGTAAGTCTTGCTTTTCTTGTTCTTGCTTTTGCATCATCGTCTGGAATTGTTCTGACATTTTGTTAATGCTTAAGGAAATGTCTGAAAGCTCATCATTTCCTTCCACACTCAAAGCTCCAAAACTCACATCAGTATTTCCTTGTCTAAGATCACGTAAAGCAGCCCGAATATCCTTAAGTCTAGTACTAATGCTTCTTGACAAAGCATAGGCGATCGCTGCTACTAGCAGAGGTGTAGCCGCAATACCAATACCAATCACCAACAGTAAATTTTGATTACCTGCGATTGCCTTAGTCTTATCTACTGCCGTTAATACATCCCAAGTCAGATTGTCATAGGTCTGCATAGCAGGCACAGGCGCATAGGCAAGTAGTTGCCCATTGCGATCGCTCTTGACAGTATCTTGGACACCTGAGGACTGTGCAGTTCGCAGATCAGGTAGCATTGCAAAATTTATTAACGCATCTTCGCCCACTGTGACAGGTTGGGAACTTGCAATATATTTGTTAGTGCTATCAACTATATAAAAACTTCTATTCTCATTACCATCGTTACGTCCACTAGCTAAATCATTTACCAATTTTTTTACAGGAATCTCCACCTGCAAAATCATGTTGACTTTTTGGGAAACAGAACTCTTGATTGACCTAGCTGCATAAAAATTAACCCCATCTTTCCCTGACACGGGATTACTAAACAAGACATTATCCACAGAACTTACTTTACTGAGGATATTAGGATTAAGAGTTTGGAGAGTTTTCGATTTGCTTGACTGAGCGATTAACTCTCCACTAGTGCTAAACAATGCAATGCTGGTGTAATCAGGATAAGCTTGACCATAGAGATTTAACCGATTAGTCAATTGCTGCTTATATTGACGTTGCTGAGCAATTGGCATTGCGGCAAGAGGGTTGGTTACTTTCGGATCTGCGGACTTTAGCAAAGTATTCTGTCCGACTTCAGTCGAAACCAATAATTTTTGCAACACATCCACACCATTAGTCTGCTGATTTAAAAAATTTCTGGTCGCATTTGCTAAGGCGATCGCTTCCAATTGCTGTGCTTGCTTAACCTTGTTTAATAACAACCCATCCCCCACTTGGTAAGCTGCTACACCCAAGATGATTGCAGGAACAGTCGCGACTAAAGCACCCCATAAAGTAATTTTTTGACTAACACTAGAGAATCTAAACATGTCCTCCAAAGCGATCGCCGAAGCAGAATTTCTTTTTCCACTAACCCTACTATGCTCATCAGTATTTTGAGAATCCATCCCCCAACCCAAAAACACTGATTCTACGGGCGGAAATTCGACTTTTTGTTTATTCTGTTGACTTACTTCCTGAATATTAGAGATCGTCTCATTCAAAATTGATAATGAAACCTTATCCGTTATATCTTCTTCTGGATTTTTATCTCTAACCATTATATTTTCTACATCTCCAACCATCAGAGTCTGCTCGTCTAGCATCTGCTGCTCTTGAAAAACTGTTGGTTGTTCCTCATCTTGCTGACTCTTAAATAGAGCAGCGACCGCAGGTGGAGGTGGAATTACCCCATTACCGTTAACCTGAGTTTTACCAGAAACTTTTGGTTTACTTGGAGAGGGCGCTAGTATGGTCAGGTCACTCGCTGACGAATCATCATGGTCGATAATGTAGGAAATACTACCATCGCCAAATGTGTTTTTTAATTTTGCGCCAAGACTAGCAGTCTCTAACTGCAAAGCCCTATAGTTATCTTCCTGAGCCTTATCGGCATAACTAGTTTCTTTAATCTTGGGACTATTATTGAGACTACTAAGGGAATCTATATCTTTTTTTAAGTTACCATTTTGAGAAATACTAGCTAACTTATTTTGGATTTGAGCAAGCGAAGTGCTTGCAAGATCAAGCAAGTCTGGATCATCCGTGAGAGTCAACACTTGTTGGTATTGCACCTTAGCATACTCAATCTTACCTGCCTTACGGAAGGTTGCGCCTAACCAAATATGCAGTTTGGGATTGCGAGGATCATCGTACAACAATTCCGAGAACTGCTGCATCGCCTCTTCATACCGACCCTCTGCATAGGAGTGTAGAGCCGCCTGATACTGCGCTGTCATCATGATCGCCCCTGTATGAAAATACGTCTTTGTTTCAAGAAGGAGGCTTTAAATCTCTACAAGTCTCCTGATACATAATTAAACGCATTTATATGTAAATTCTCTAGCGCCATTTTGCTTGTGTTTACTCAAAAAAGTGCTATCATAAATAAGGATTTGTTGCACTTAGCTAAATAGAAATTGAAAAAACTGGTTTTATTGCTTGGATGTGATTGGCTCCTCAACCTAAAGTTGGGTGAAAGACGCGAGTCTGATCCTACTCTTTCTTGGGATGATGCCTGTGAAGGACCTAGTATGTTCCGATCGACCTTCTAACTATCAGGGTTGTAACCACTGTTAACAACCTAGGTCGATCGCTTCTCACCATGGAGAAGATTAAGTATTTTCAAAACTGAATAAGCGGTTAAAAACCTCTGGCTAATAGAGATTTTTGGCGTGTGATGTTTCAAATCAGCAATATCTATCTTTTGAATGATAGTTACTGTCGATCATGAAATATGTGTCATCGCGGAAAAACTTCCTAGATCATTGGTGTGCGATTTTGCTTGTTCTGTTATTGAATTCTGATCAAATTTTTCTTGCATACATTTACAACACATAACATCTAGGACAAACAGAATCATGAAACGCGAACTACTTAAGCAGACTGTTGAACACATTGACATCAAAGCCTTTGATGTGGTCGGATTGGTTGACGCAATGGCAAATACCGCTTTTCAAGGTAGAAACCTTGGACGTGCGGCTCATATCTACGATGATATGATCAAGGACAAAGATTGCGCGATCATCCTGTGTTTGGCAGGTTCTTTATTTAGTGCAGGACTTAAAGGAGTTGTCTACGATCTTATCGCCAACAACATGGTAGACATGATTGTCTCTACAGGCGCAAACATCGTTGATCAAGACTTCTTTGAAGCCCTCGGATTTCGCCACTACGTCGGTGACACTTTTGCTGATGACACAGTACTCCGTGAAAATGCGATCGATCGCATCTATGACACCTACATCGACGAAGACGAATTGCGCGTTTGCGACATGACGATCGCGGAAATTGCCAACTCTCTTCCTCCTCGCCCTTACTCTTCTCGCGAGTTCATCCATGAAATGGGTGCATACCTCGATAAGAATGCTAAAAACCGTCACTCTGTCGTTTTGGCAGCTTACGAGCATCAAGTTCCCATCTTCGTTCCTGCTTTCAGCGATTGTTCCGCAGGTTTTGGCTTAGTCCATCATCAGTGGTTCTCTCCTGAAGAGCATGTCAGCATTGACTCTGTACGTGACTTCCGCGAGTTGACTCAGTGCAAGTTGGCAAGCCCTCACACTGGTCTATTTATGATCGGTGGTGGTGTTCCTAAGAACTTCGCTCAAGATACTGTGGTTGCGGCTGAGTTGCTTGGTTTCGAGGCAGCAATGCACAAGTATGCAGTTCAAATCACTGTTGCTGACGAACGCGATGGTGCTCTATCTGGTTCGACTTTGAAGGAAGCACATTCTTGGGGCAAGGTGGATATTGTCCAAGAGCAAATGGTTTACTCCGAAGCTACTGTAGCGCTGCCCTTGATTGCAGGATATGTCTACGGCAAGAAGAACTGGTGCGATCGCGCTCCTCGTCACCTTGCTCAAGTATTCAACAAGCCATCTGTTGCTTTCAGTCAAATTCCTACACCTGTAGGCGTGTAGTAACATAAAGGAAGGGGCGATTTGCGCCCCCCTTTTCCTTTTAGAACGTAAAACCCCAGAGAGAGTTGTGGCACAAAGCGCCGCATCTTTCTCTGGGGTTTTAGTTTTGTCATAACATTGATGGTTATAACTATAAGCACAATAAATATAGTGACTATTAAAGTTCTCCATCTCTCAGATATTCATCTTGGTAGTACTACCCATGGCAAAGTCAATCCGCAAACAGGATTGAATACTCGTCTAGAAGATTTTGTGTCAGCGTTGACAATCTGTATAGATCGCGCCATTAACGAGCCAGCCGATATCGTTCTATTTGGTGGCGATGCCTTCCCTGATGCTACGCCGCCGCCACTTGTGCAGCAAGCCTTTGCCAAGCAATTTCGTCGCCTTGCAGATGCTGGTATTCCCACGGTGTTATTAGTCGGAAATCACGATCAACATTCGCAGGGTGTGGGCGGTGCAAGTCTAGCGATTTATCGTAGTTTGGCTGTGCCGAACTTCACCGTAGGCGACACGATCGCCACCCATCGGATTTCCACAGATGCAGGGGATATTCAGATTATTACTTTGCCTTGGATTACGCGATCAACTTTGTTGACTAAATCTGAGACAGAAGGCTTCTCGATGACTGAAGTAAGTCAATTCCTGATCGATCGCTTGCAAGTTGTCATCGAAGGCGAAATCCGTCAGCTTGATCCCAAGTTACCCACAATTCTACTGGCGCATGTGATGGTGGATACAGCTACCTATGGCGCGGAGAGGTTTTTAGCGGCGGGTAAAGGTTTCACAATTCCATTATCAATGTTAACCCGTGAGGCGTTTGACTATGTAGCGCTCGGACATGTGCATCGTCATCAGATTTTGGCGACACAACCGCTTGTGGTTTATCCAGGAAGTATTGAGCGAGTAGATTTTGGTGAAGAGAATGAATCAAAAGGTTATTGCTGGCTAGAAGTAGAGAAAGGGAATGTAAAGTTTGAGTTTTGTGCAATTCCGACTCGTGCATTTCGGACAATGGAAGTAGATGTAACCCAATCAGCAGATCCACAAGGGAAGTTGTTGAAAGCGATCGCCAAAGGGAAAATCGATCATGCGATCGCCAGACTTATCTACAAAGTCAAAGCTGAGCAGTTAGCCCAGATCGACGATCGCCTGTTACATGAAGCAATGGCGATCGCCCATAATTACTCGCTGATTCCTGAAGTAGTTAGCCAAAATCCGCGCACACGATTACCTGAGCTAAGTACAGCTGAGGCTCTCGATCCGATGACTGCACTTAAGACCTATCTCAGCACACGCGAAGATCTCAAAAACCTAGAACCTGAAATGTTAACTGCGGCTCAAGAATTACTCAGTGAGATTGGCTTAGGAATGGATGGACTTGATTCTATTGAAGATTCAGCCCAGCCTAGTCAATTGACGATAAGTTTCAACTAATTGTGTTTGCAGCGTTTCCAGTGAAATATGGCGCAGGCTAGCGGCGCGATCGTAAATTTGCTCAATGCTAATATCATTGCGATCATCAGTTTCTAAAAGGAATCTACCTTGCCGTATGGTAGCGATCGCCTGAGTCACAGGAGTGCGATCGCTTAAAATGGCTGCTCCAAAAGAGAAATAGAAATCATGTTTGAGCAATTGTTGAAATACTTCTTCTTTCTTATTAAATCCATGAATAATCCAAGGTATCGAAGATTTAGTGCTTTTCTTTAACGCAATTAATTCCGCAAATGCTTTGACACAATGAATTACAAGAGGTTTCTGTAACTCATCAGCAAGTTCGATATGTCTTTTAAAAATAGAAATTTGTGTTTCTAAAGGCAAATCAATATTTCGATCTAATCCACATTCTCCAATCGCTACCACCTGTGACAATTTTGCTAAATCTACAAGATTTGCCCATGAGACTTCCCACGTCTCTGGTTGTACAAACCAAGGATGCAAGCCAAGACTGCAAGGATTCGGTAAGGATTCAGCTTGCAATTCTGGAGTAACGTGCAGAGTTTGCAGATTGATGAGATCGGTCGCTTGGCGATCGCTATGTGTATGGAAGTCAATAAATATTTTAAAATTCGTCATCTGGATCGATACCCAAAGCACGTAAACGCTCTGCAAGGCGATCAGCACGTTTACGTTCCTGTTCAGCGCGTTGCTGTTCCTGCCAAACTTGAATCTTTGATTGCTGTAATTGTTGATCTAACTCTATGGTCGATAAAAATGGTTGTCCATCGGGACGAAATAACTTTAATTCTTGCCCTGCTACCCAATCAAAGCGGATTCCTAACAGTGGACTCACCCAGTTGCTCATTGAGACAATTGGAGTTAGGCGATCGCCTTGCCTCTGCCAGCCTTCTAAGGTTAAATCATCAGGATCGTAAATGTAATATTCCTGAATGCCATAGGTTTCATAAAATGTAAACTTCTCATCTAGAGCATCAATACCGCGACTATCTTTATTGCTGGGTGACAAAATCTCAAAAGCAACCTGTGGAGGAATATTATCCTCTAGCCATTGCTTGTAAGAACCTCGCCTACCTTTAGGTCTGCCAAATGCAACCATCACATCTGGAGCCATACGTCTTAGGGTATAGCGTACAGGATACCAAGCCAAGTCTCCTGCCACAAATACATTTGGATCGTTAGCATACATAATCTCTAGATTTTCTTTGATGATAACAATCCAGCGAAACTGCTCGGTATTGTCAGACATAGGATTACCGTCACTATCTGGATAGTCGATCTCTGGGGCGATCGCTTCCTGTGTTAATGGTTGCAGAGTCATGGATTTGCCCTCGCATAGACCTGTGCGTGATTGATATATTCTATAGCCAAACCTAAAAGAGAGTTGCGCCGCAACTCTCTTTTAGGTTTGGCTACTGCTATTCAGCAGTCTTTGCTTCTAGTTCCGCAATTCTCTTTTCTAGTTTGCGAACTGTATGTAGTAAATCTGGAAGTTGACGCTCCGAAATGACGATGCGCTTCCAGTCTTTTTCAGGAACAACGGGATAACCCATCATCGTTACACCTGCGGGAACATCACTGGGAATACCTGACTTTGCGCCAATAATTGCACCATCACCAATGTGGATATGATTAGCTGCACCAACTTGTCCTGCCATGACCACATGATGACCGAGGGTGACACCACCTGCTAAGCCCACCTGTGAGGCGAGAACGGAATGCGCTCCCACTTCCACCCCATGACCAATCTGCACAAAGTTATCCAATTTTGCACCCTTATGAATAATCGTTACACCGACAGCAGGACGGTCAACGGCGCAAGAACAGCCCAGTTCGACATTATCTTCGATAATCACATGACCGATTTGAGGGACTTTGTACCAAGTGCCATTAGGCGATATCTCGAAGCCAAAGCCATCGCCGCCTAAAACTGTGCTGGGATGGAACAGACAATTTGCGCCGATTTGGGTACGATCGCCAATTACACAATTGGCATGAATAGTTGTATTAGCACCAATCTCGACATCGTTGTAAATGGTGACATGGGGATAAATCGTGACGTTATCGCCAATTTTGACGCGATCGCTAATGACGACATAGGGTGCGATCGCCACATTTGTACCTAACTGCACGCCTTCTCCCAAAATTGCGGTGGGATGAATACCCTGTGGCGGTGTCGGTGGTTGATAAAACTTTTCTAGAACCTTGGCAAAGAGAATGCGGGGATGGGCGGTACGGATACAGGGCAAAGGTGACGGAGTTTTTAGATCCAGAATTACACCACTAGCTTGGGTATCCTTTAGACGAGCAACAAATTTTGCAGAAGACACAAAGGTAATTTCTCCAGATTGCGCCTTATCGATCGCGGCGACTCCTGTAATGATGGGATCGTCACCATCAGATTCAAATCGACAATCGGGGAGAGCGGCGACAAACTCGGCAGCGAGTTCGGAGAGTTTGAAAGAAATTGTTTGTGTCATGGATCTGATGTCATATCAAGAATGCGCGATTACCATAATACTTAATTGATTGTGCCAAAACACGTAGTGTTTATGATGTAATTAAACTTGAGATGGATCATCCCTAACCTTAACCACATAGAGATCGCCTGAAATATCCATGCTTTCTCCACACAAGCGATCGCCTCCCAACACAACCAAAAACATCAAAGCTGTGATCGCTTTATTAACTTGATGACAAAAAGCTAGAAAGATTGCCTTGAATCAGTTGATGGAGGATGCCAACCGACTTTTACCCATGCTTGTCTGGCTCTCATAATTTCCCCTTCACCACGAACTTCATCATTCAAATCTAGTCGATTTACAGTTGCTCTTCCTGTTTCAGTAATACCAATAATTTTACATCCATCGTTACTCCAGATAAAATGCTCTTTCCATACCTGATGACGAGGATGAAATAGATTTACGGCGTTTAATGTTGCTGGATCTTTTCCTTGGGTAAAGTTGTAATGATGTGAGTTGCAGCACTGGCAAGCTAAGGCTAAGTTATCAAGGTCATCTGAACCTCCAATGGATCTCGGTTGAATGTGATCTATCTCAAACCTTGAAGGACTAATTTCTTCTGAAGAATGACAATATTCACACAAAAAATTGGCTCTTTGTCTTATTTGGAGTCTTATTGCTACAGGGATTGCCATGTAAAATTTAGGATTCGCTAATAATTTTGGCATTAAGCAAAGTAAAAATTTGATCTAGTTCTAAAATGCCTGCCAACTCTGCTTTTTCTCTGTCATTTAGTCCAATTCCTTTAAGCCGTTCATTCAATTCATCTAAGCGACTTTGTAATTCTTCGGAGAACTTAAACAAATAGCGATCGCGAACTTTTGCAGTAATAATTCCTGTAGATATCCATGAAGAGGGCTTTACCATTGTTTGAGTCATCATTTGCTTAGCTCCCTTTTCTTGCTAGTCTCAATTATAAGCGATCGCCTCAATCATCCCTACTTTCACCACACAAGCGATCGCCTCCCAACACAACCAACAACATCATCGTTGCATCAGTATTTTTGCTTGAGCCAGCATCTGCCGATATGGTAAGCAAGCTGATCGATTTATCTTCAGTAGCTGTATTGTCACTTGCCCAATTGCAGTCAATGGATAAATTACACCACTAGATTCTTCGATTTGAAAATTCTCTTGCCATTGGTCTTGTCTGGGATGGTAAAGTCTAATAACTTCGCCTGTTTCTGCATCAATAGACGCAATATCACTGCCCTTAGCTTGATTACACAGTGAACAAGATAAAGCTAGATTTTCTTCTATAGTTTTACCTCCATGCTTTTCAGCAATTACATGATCTACTTGATGGGGAACTAAGGTTAAGCTTTCAGGAATCAGACAATATTCACAACAGTTTTGGGCGCGATCGCTGACTAGTTTTCTAATTTTAGCGGAGATCTAACTCTTACTCATTGACTCGGCTGGAGCTTAATCAGGGCTTGAGTTTTGGCAAGGCGCACTAGATGTTCGATAAATTCATAATGTTGCCATAGTAGGCGATCGCTTTCGTTAAAACCTTGAGTACGATTTTTTTCTAATAGATTATCAATTTCTTGCTGTGCGTCTGGTGCAAGGCGTAAATTTAAGACTTCTTGAGGGGATGGAAGTTTGGCTAAGAAATGCAATATTTCCGTCAATCCAGAAAAGCCGTTATTGGGATTAGCGTTTATTTCTCGCAACCCTAGAGCTAATATTTGCGGAAGGTTATCTTGTACAGTAGCGGCGATATCGTCTGGTATGTCTAGGGTGATTTGCATAGTTAAGTAAGTGATTGCTAATGTTAGCTTCTGGTGTTCATTTTATCAGATAGCCCCTAAGCTCAATCAAACAGCGATCGCCTCAATCATCAATGCTTCTAACACACAAGCGATCGCCTCCTATTTGCTACTTAAATATTACTATGCTAGTATGCCAAATAAGGTATATTAACATATTAAAAAATAAATGACCCAGAATCAAATTTCTGAAGTTATTCAAGGTGGGACGAATGTATTTGAAGATTTGGGCTTTGCGCCTGAAGAGGCTCTTAATCTCAAAATTCGGGCTGACTTGATATTGAATATTAAGCGTTTCATTCAGTCTCAAGGATGGACGCAAAAGCAAGCTGCTTTGTTTTTTGGTGAAACTCAACCTCGGATTAGCGATTTAATCAATGGTGATATTGAGAGGTTTAGCATTGATAAGTTGGTGATGATGTTGGTGCGTGCAGGGATGGATGTGAGGTTTGAGGTAAATGTGAAAGCAGCTTGATAATTTCATTTATCAATGTTTGCTTTGTCAGATTGTCGATATTGCAACATTTGCTGATAACGCTTTTGTCCGATTTCTATATCTGATTTTGAAGTCTTCTGAGTTTTCTTTTGGAAAGCATGGAGAACATAAACGGCTTCTGCAAATCTGGCAACATAGAATATTCTATAAGCATCTTCAGTCCGAATACGAATTTCTTCAACACCTAAACCAACGGTCGGCATGGGTTTGAAGTCAGAAGGTGAATCGCCACTCTGAATCGCTCTTAGTTGGAAACCTGCTTTTTTACGAACTGCATCAGGAAAATACGAACTGCATCAGGAAAATTTGTTAGGTCTTTTAGGGATGAGCCGATCCAACGAATTGCTTTATCAGTCATACCCTTTGACTCTCATGATTTTCTTCCATCACTGACAGCAAAAATTCACGCAATTTATCACGTCCTAAGCCTCGATAAACATTCACTTCACAGCAAATATTTTGAGGTTGCTCGGCTTTGGCAAAGCGAACAATTCCTTTAGAGGGTTCGTCGGCATAGATTAATGGAAGTTCGGCTTTTCTGAGAATTGCTGCTTTTTTGCGATCTGCTTCTTGGCGATCGGGTAAGTCATGATAAGGGCTTTGGCGTTCTATCGCGATTACAGGTAAAGAAAACATAGCTTCATGGCGACAAATCAAAATATCGAGAGAGCTACAACTCTTGATAAATCTCTGTAATTCATGATGTAGACTTGCTTCTAGTCCATTTTTTTGAACTATCCGCGCAAGGGAAACTTCAGGAAATAAACGATATTGAGTTTTATCTTGTAAAACTCCTTCAATCAATTCCATTAAACAAATTTGTCCCTGATGAAGAAACGATTTTCCTTCTTGAACTTGGCTCATGTACATAGTAGATTCTCCATGTGTGTCATCGCTAAAATTGTTAACTAAAAATCAAAATCATCATTGGCTTTTGGTTAAAATCGATCAATATTAAATTGTTTAAATACATTCTCAGGTTTTTCTCCGTTTGAGCGAAGGAAAATTTCAACATTAAGCTTTAGTTCAGATAGAAAGCTTGTAAGGTGCGAAAGATCAACAATTGAGATTCTATCAGTTGAGGGGAATCGTTGATCTTTAGTCAAATTAAAGCAAATATTCTGTTCACTCATATCCTTAAGTAATGGAAGACCTTCAAAATCGTCAGGCATCTCAAATGCGAATGAACTTTCAGTCGCATATAAATTCTCTTCCAAAATGGATAGACGAGAATCTTGATTTCCCATTACTTCAGTTATCCTCCCAACGAAATCAGGCTTTTCTGATACTGGGATATAAAAAATTTGGTAAATTTGTTCAGGTTCGCAATCATATCTATCATCCCACTCATTCCAAAAAAATTTAACTTGATGACCATTCCATATTTTTTCATGAATAGACAAGACAAGTTCTGATTGTTGTTGTACAACGTACATAGCAACTTTTGGACGCTTAGAATCAGTTTTAGGAATGATTGTTGCGTACTGTTTACGATAACGAACTTCGTATAAATCCTTTAAACCAAGTTCATCTAATATCGCAATTACCGTCTCAATAGTTGGTATGCCAGAAGAATTAACTCCTGTATTTGTTGTTGAAGATAACTCTTTCTGATGAAGTAAATCGCTTATCCCCAATAAAGACTGGAGTTGCTTGATATCCCAAGCGATCTTTTGAGTACCATCGTCAAGCGTTAGTAGCTCAACATTTAAGGGTTGCCTGTTCACGATTCTCATATACCCAAACACGCTAATTTGACTGCTTGGATTTATCCTAACACACAAATTTGGCTTTTTGGGTAATTTTAGCGGAAAGTTTTTGAGTTAGCAAAAAATCACTACACCCGTTGAGATATAAGAATTATAAGCCCTTACCTAAAAATAGATGGTTAAACGAATATTTTCCGATCACATGCATTACAGACTTGTGATCGTTATCATTACAGCTTGTTTCAGTACGTTAAACTAAAGATTAGTAGCGCGATCACTCTAGTAGCGTGAGGATTAATACCGATGTCATACAGCGAATTTAAAACGATCGCACAAGTACAAGAAAAATTTGGCTTGATAGTGAAAGAGTCAGAAAATTTATTTGTGGATATTCAGCCTTTGACAATAAGTGATTATCTGCAACAAACCCTCAAACGCAATCTCTCCATTGCCAACGCTATCAGTACTGAAAAAGCTAGATCTGAATTGCTAATTGCTCCCATACTCTTAGAAATTCGTCAAATTTTCCATGAACAAGTCGGCTTTTTCTCTGGGACAGAATTTAACGTTGATGTAGAAGCTGGCTTAAATGGCTTTTGTGACTTTCTTTTGACAGCCTCCAGTGAAATCTATGAAATCTCTTGTCCAGTGATTACCCTTGTCGAAGCGAAAAATGAAAATATTAAAGGAGGATTAGGTCAATGTATTGCCGAAATGGTTGCCGCTCAAAGATTTAATGCCCAGTATGATCAAAAGTTTCCTATTTATGGTGTAGTGACAACAGGAATGATATGGAAATTTTTACGTCTTGAAGAGAAGACACTTTGGATTGATCAAGAAGATTATTTTATTAAAGAAATTGGTAAATTACTGGGTATTTTATCTAGTCCATTCCAGTCCTACTTTTCATGAGGGAGCGGTAACTCGATATGCAATTTAATGCAAGACTGCTATCGGGACTATTTGACTCAAAATATCGCCTAGAGTCCTTTTTGCTTCCATCAACTCATATGCATAATGCAACCGCAAAAAATAACCATCCGACAACCCAAAATATCGACATAACCGCAAATCCACATCCGCAGTCATCGGAGCTTTACCTTGAATAATCTGCTGCATACTCAAATATGGCAACCGCAAACTATCAGCCAGACTATTTACACTAATATCTAACTCTTCCAAAAACTCATATTGCAAGATTTCGCCAACATGAGGATTACGCAGTAAAGTATCTTCCATTGCTTTTGCTCCTAATGATAATCAACAATCTCAACATCATAAGCATTTCCATTACGCCAAATAAAACAGAGTCACCATTGCTTAGTGATGCGAATACTGTATTGTCCAAGTCGATCGCCAACCAGTGCTTCTAGATGATTGGCAGGAGGTATGCGGAGATCTTCTAGATTAGCTGATACATCAAGTTGACGTAATTTGCGTAAAGCTCTTTCTTGTATATCTGATGGTAGCTTACGCGATCGCAAGCCTTGCCAAATCCTTTCGGTTTCTTTACAAGCAAAGGAGACAATCATTAAAGCTTAAATATTCATCTTTAAATTATTTTACTACCCTATTTCTTATTTACTTACGATTTAATGGGTTTAAAGTCATTATTAGCGATCGCTATTGAAATCAAAGTCAAGATAAAATCGAGAAAATCTATTAATGCGATTAACAAACAGCAATGGCTAAAAAATCTAAAGAATTTAGTGAACTTGTCCGCCAGCAAAAAAGGGAGAAAGCAAGCAATAGATCTTTTGAGAAATTTCAAAGATCTGTTAAACGCGATTTTGGTACAGATATACAGATGATGACAGGTCAAGATGGGATTGCCAAAATGTCTGATGTTTTGAAAGACTTCGTTAGCCCCTATGCTGATATCCCCCAGAATATGCAAGAAATTCGGCATCTAATAGAGACCGCAGTAACAGCTTGGGATTTAGCACTTATGCCAGAAGGCGAAAGGATAATAATGCTAGATAAAATCTTTGTCTCAATGATTAAAAAGGCGAAGAAGAGTATCGATAAAGAGGATATTGCGACTAGTAGGGCTTTGATTGAAGATTTGATTGATCGTAAACTCAAGTATTTTGCTGATAATCAGCGACGAGTGATAGATTTTCAGGTAGAAGACCTAGGGCAAGATGGATACCATCTCTCTGTAGCCTCTACAATGCCACAATAATCACCAGCCCCAAGTACCTACTTCACCTTTAAATGGCCCCACAATATCAGAAGTAATCCAGCCACCGTAGAAGTCACCCGCTTGAGGCGTGATTAACTCATCATTGACATAGCAGGCATCCATAAGACTGCCGTAGAAACTTATAGAGTCTTGAATATCTACGAAATTAGGAGTAGGGACAGAATATCGCCATGCAGCATTTTGGATATATTTATCAGCGATCGCCACATCATAATATTGGCTAATACCTTTCCATTCACACCTTGTCCGTCGCGAAGTCTCGATCAGATACTCCATTTTAATATCTTCCATAGGAATGTAATAGCAAGGCGGATGACTAGTTTCTAAAACTCGCTTAGCGCGATCGGTTTCTGCTAAAACAATGTCATTACAAATGATACGAATATGCTTAGTTGTACCCTCTAAGATTGCAGGACGGGGATAGTCCCATACAGACTCTTGACCTGCTTGTGGTTCAATTCTTTGTGGATGCATTGTAATTATCTCTCTCAAATATATTCTAATTATTCGTAGGGGCAATTCATGGATTACCCCTTATGAAGAGGCGATTCTAAATCCTGCGTGTTGATAGAAGTTGGGACGGAACCAGTTGCGGTAGTACTTCTCAGCTTCAGTTCCACTGGTAATCCATGAGCCGCCTGCCATCATATTGTGCTTCGTATCAAAATATGGTGCGGAATAGTTCTCATAGAGATAGTGAGGCTCATATCCTGCAAGTGGCGTTAAATGATCACTGAGCCATTCCCACACATTACCGCGCAAGTCGTATAGTCCGAAATCACTTTTGGCTTGAGGAAGATAGCCAACGGGATTTGGGGAAGCGAATTTTAAATTGAGATTGTAATTTTCAGATTGGCTATCTGCTGCTTGAGCAAGTTCTGAAGAACCGTAGGTTGCGAGATACCATTCAGCTTCACTCATCAGGCGCATATGATAGCCTTTCCAGCGACAATAGGCGATCGCCTCATAATGATTGACCTCTACAGGAAAGTCAAAGGGCATCGCGATTTCATCAAACATAGCGCGATATTTATAGCTGTCAGCATCAGGAACCCAAAACTTAGGGTGCTTGATATCGTGCTGAACTTTCCAAGCCCATGATTGCTCGTGCCAATAGTCTTGGTTTTCGTAGCCGCCATCTTTGACAAAATCGAGAAATTCGGCATTGGTAATTAGATATTTACTTGCTTGAAAAGTCACCACATTTACCGTGAGATCGCCATATTCAATATCCCAACCATAGATATTTGAATCTTGAGGTTTGCCTAGTCGCACTGTACCACCTGTGACTTCAATCATTTCATTTGCTGTGGTGTAGCCATTGGCGGGAGCATATTGCCAGCTTTCGGGACGTTGCAGTTGATCAACAGGCAACTGGCGAATCAACATTGATGATGTTTCGATGTGAATATATTGATGCTCGATCGCCATCATCAACGCCCAAAGTGGATGCGCTGAATTAATGGGCAAGGTAATATTCGTTAAGTTACTAATTAGCTCAGAAATTACATTGTAAACTTGGTCGCGATATTGCCAAACTGCTGTAACTTCTGCTTGCTGAAGATTATCAAAGATACTGGCGATTTCTTCAGGTTTTTCTGGATCGACTCCAATTTCAAAAAGGCTTTCAAAGTGAGCATTTAGGCGTTGCTCTAACAAGCCAACTCTGACTAATTTATTGATATAAAAGACTGCCGAATGTCCTAAATAAAAAATCAATAAATTACGTAAGGGATCGGGATTTGTATAAAAAGTTTCAGGATTAACCAAACTTTTCATTAAGCTATCTTCGATGTGCCAAGCTCTTTGAAAATAGGCAAGAATTTCTGGGCGATCGCAACGGTGGAGATTTGGTGGTTGCATACAATTAAAACAAAATTAATTATGAGGAACTTGACACAGAACTAAGCCAAACCATTTTTGGGGATCTGTCCAGATTTTGACTGTTTCTAAACCCTGCGATCGCAGTTGTGCTTGAACTTTTTCTAAGTCAAATTTACGCGAGATCTCAGTGAGGATGCTTTCACCTGCTTCAAATTGAACCTTGAGATCGAGTATTTCGAGAGATGCTTGATGAGGCGATCGCACATGTAAATACATTTCAATTTGATGATCAATCTTGTTGTAAATGGCTTGGTGCTTAAATAAATCGAGATCAAAATCGCCTTGAAATCGCCAATTCAAATGGGAAAGCATATTCAAATTAAAGGCGGCTGTTACTTCTTGACTATCGTTATAAGCAGCTTCTAAGATTTCTTTCGGTTTCTGTAAATCAATCCCTAATAAGAAATAATCTCCTTGAGTCAAAGCATGGGAAACCTTACCTAAAAAATCATTAGATTCTGATTCTGTAAAGTTACCGATCGAGCTACCTAAAAAGAAAATCATCCGCGATCGCAAATGGTTTTTGCCCAAGTGAAATAGCGCTTCATCATATGTGCCAATCAGTCCTTCAACCGATAAATCAGGATATTTTTGTTGTAAATGTAAGACTGTAGTTTTGAGAATGCCACCACTCACATCAATGGGAATATAGCTAAAAGCATCTGGTATGGCTTCTGTTAGAGAATTTGTAGCTTTTTGATAGGCGCTCAGTAAATAATGGGTTTTGGTAGAACTACCGCTACCTAATTCCACTAATTCACAGGAACCTGTAATATCAGCGATTTCATCAGCATATTTATTTAATATCCATGCTTCGGTACGGGTTGGATAATATTCGGGAAGTTCGCAAATTTGCTCAAATAACTCCGAGCCGCGATCGTCATAAAAGTATTTCGGAGGGAGGGCTTTCGGAGTTCCACTTAACCCTTGAACAACATCCTGTCCATCTTTCTGAAAGGTTTGATTTATATTTGTATTATGTTGATGCAGAATCTTTAAATGTTTAACTGTCATATTTGTCTTAGTTGCTATTGTTGATGTATGTACGATGAATAAGATTGTTTGGATGAATACGGTTAAACTAAAATAGATTTATGGGGCAAAACCCTGTAAATCTATGAATTTATTTTATGTCCTAACATAAATGACCATAAATATCTAAAATTTCGGGTGATGAAGTCTTACCATGACTCATGTTACATAATTACCAACAAGAACCCATAGCGAATATATCAATAAGACACATATTGCCAATCTCTAATTATTAAAATTAATATCAATATATTGATCGCCCCCACGATCTCATTAACCCTTACGTGTCATAAACGCAATAACTACTGAAGTGTAATCTAAAATTACAATTTTGACAAGACTAGATACGGTACATTGAAAGCGTAATAAATGTGATTTATACATTTATTATGAAATGGGCATTTCATTACCTTACCTGACCAGTGTCATGATTTTTAAATAATTGACAATCATTAATTTTTTTTAAATTTCAATCAATTGATACAAATTTAGAATATAGAATAAAATATAGTTATTAACGATTAGTATTACCTCTATTGTATTCATACTAATAACTTAGTGTTTGATAACAATTCAGACATTGGTTAGCTAACGGGGGGATATGTCTTAAAGTACATATTTCACGCCAACCAACTAAAAGGAAATACGCTTATAAGTCTATATGGCGTAATTGCCATTAGGCTGCTTTTGCGGCAAAAAAATTCTATTAATTTAATTGTGTTCGCTTTGCTAGCAACACAACTAAATTAATTTGTCGTGGTTTTTAGTAATTAATTAACAAAAAATTGATCTTGAAAAAGATACTTATCGAAATCATTTCCGTAGCACAAATGATACGCAGTGCAAGACTTACTTAAATATGAGAAAAACTCTTGGCTTTCTACCTGAAATTGAGTTCTTTATAAAAATTGCGGTTATATGTACTTTACTCCAACAGATTTTTTATTTATTCCTGAAAGATATTGAAACACCTTTTGAGTTTCAAGTATTGCTGTACTATATGGTAGGTTCTATTTCTTTTTATGGGATAGGATTTCTAATTGAAAAATGTCTCAAAAAGAATGAGATTTGGAGAGATAAACTCAATATTCGGGTTGTTAAAGTTAAGGAACAAGATTTCCCCAATTTTACTCCGAAAGGAATTATTTTGGGCGAATTAAAATCTTTAATTGCCGCATTTATAATACTTTTCTTAGCACCAGAAGTGCATCGAGGGAATAGTTTGTCCCTCAATTTTGTATGGTTTTTAATGAGAATAGTTGTTGCCGATTTCTGTTTCTATATTAGTCATTATATTTTGCATAAATATTTTTTGAAAATACATCTTAAACATCATGAGTTTCGAGACTCATCCAGTTTTGTAGCTTCTCATAAAAGTTTATCTGAATACATAATTACTACAATTACCGATCTTTTACCCGTTTTTATATTTGGATGCGATCTCTCTCAGATCTGTGCATGGACTATCGTAGGTAATTTTTATAACCTAGAAGGGCATAGCTCTCTATCGATTTTCTTCGTTTCGTCAGATTTTCATGACCGTCATCATACCTGTTTTAAAGGTAACTATGGCATTCAAGGCTTCTGGGATCGGATATTTGGAACACAGGCTAAGAATACAAGAAAACAAGGAATTTTATTTCCTACCAACTACTTACAGTAAGCAGTTAGACAAAGTTTAATATTGTTAAATCTCAGGTGGGTTAAGTCTTGCCATCACCCATGTTACATAAGTACCCACAGGACTCCATAGCAAATATGGCACTAATAACCATCCTGCCAAGCTGGAAATTTGCCAAACTTGAGTTGTTAAAACTAACCCTAATATAAAACCGATCGCGCCTACAATTGCCCCTAACCTAACATTGCGAAATCGGGTCATCACTGGGGTATAGGCTAAAATCGCGATTTCGACGATCGCATAGCCAATCATCAGCAACCATGTGTTCATCGTGGAGGGTTGGGTTTCCCATAGCACGGCTGCTGAGGTAATCCCACAAATAAAAATCGAAATCCAAATAAAGGGAATTGCGCCTTCAAAGGTGAGCCAGCGTGGACGACGCAATCGCATAAACCATTTGTAGTCAGCAGGATAAAGCTTATTGAGAGCAAAGCCACCAACAAACGAAGCAACCGCTATCACTAGCCAAGTAATAATCATGATGTTTCCTGCTCGGCGATCGCACAGCCATCAGTACAACCTTGCAGACGTTTCTGACGTTCAGACACGATAGTTTGGAGATCGGCGCGACCAGTCAGCAAGAGGCGATAGTCTGCCCAAACACCATAGAGAGCATCGGCTAAGCTCCCGATTAGGGGCAATTTCGTAATTGCATAGATCCAACCAAGCCCAAGAATGTCATAGGTTTGGCGAAATACTTCGACATTTTGAACGATCTCACCATTAGCCAACACAGCATGAATCCTGCCCATCGCAGTTTCAAAATCAATCCCCGCATTGTCAGCAGGATCGTAGTCATCGGCGGCGATATCCACAAATTTAATCAAGCCGCGATCGCCATCTTTGCCTTTTAAAAAGTTGACTTCACGCACACAAAGAGGACATGCGCCATCGTATAGCAGCTTAATTTTCCATGTGGACGCTTGGGGGGCGAGTTTGTCTGTTACCTGTGGAGATAGCATTTGGTTCGGCTGATGTAGTTTCTAGCCCTATTTTATCGAGATCGCTTTGGATTTATCTTTGCACAAAGGAATAGATACGACGCAAAGCGTCGCATCTATTCCTTTAGATTGGTAAATTGATGGCGCGGCGAAGCCGCGCCATCAAAAATATAATTAATTCTTTGTTTTATGGAAGCCTTTATCAAACTTTAACTAACGGCTTAGAACCTGTGCGAACAGGAATAGAAATATACATTCCTTCTCTAGCCATTACGGCTCCCGCAAACTTCTCTTGAGCTAGCCGCCCAAACTCATCTAACTGATCGTCACTATGCAAAGGATCATGATGGAAAATTACGAGAGTCTTCACATTAGCTGCTTCAGCAACCTTGATAGCCTCTTGCCATGTCGAATGCCCCCAGCCGATTTTGGGACTAGCGCTTGACCAATATTCTTCATCGGAATAAGTAGCATCCATAATTAACACATCAGCATTTCGCGCTAGATATACCAGATTTTCATCAACGCGATCGCTAAAATGTTCAGTATCCGTCGCATAAACCGCCACGCGATCGCCGCAACTCACTCGATAACCCGTCGCCTCCCCTGGATGATTCAACAACCCTGTCTCCACAGTGACCCCATTCCCAACCTCGATCACACTAGGAACATCAACATCAAAAAATTCCAAACATGAAGCCATCACCCTCAATGGCACAGGAAAATTAGGATGATGCATCTGCTCCTCTAGGCGTTCCTGCATCGTTTGCCCTGTCGGGGCAATCTTCCCATAAATTTTAAACAGATTCCCTTTCACAAAAGCAGGCGTAAAAAAAGGAAACCCCTGAACATGATCCCAATGGCTATGGGTAAAGAAAATACTTGCTTCGATCGGCATCTGCTTTAACAGATGCTGTCCTAAAACCCTAATCCCCGTTCCACCATCAAAGATAATACGTTTTCCTTGGCAGCGCATTTCTACACAAGGGGTATTGCCACCATAGCGTACTGTGGTTGGACCAGGGGTAGCTATACTGCCACGCACACCCCAAAAATGAATAGAGAACTCGCTGTCAGAAATGGACATTAGCTAACTCATTGTCAGAGAATTTTGAACCATTGGGGCAAGTCTGAAAACCTAGAAAATTTTAGTAAATTTCTACTTTTAAATTGTTAATCTCAACACTAAGCGTGAATATTAAACGACATTACAAATCTTGCTGCTAATTAGTGACTTTACTATGTTGTTCATTAGTTGTTTCAACCTATTATCTGGTATGAATAGCAGCTAGGCATACTCACTCAGACTTTTAAGTCTCAACATCTTTAAATTTTAGCAGTCCCACAGAATCAGCAAGGTAAGTAGGAAACGATTAAAATATCAGAACGCTGTATCAGAATAATTTCCCAATCAATCAAATTAGATTTGGGTATATGCTAACCCTATGTATTGCTTTGTGGCTATCAGCTTTTAGTACTAGCTAGCGACAGATAGGCATCGAGAGGGACTAGCAAATTAAAAAACGTTTTTGCAGGTGCAGCGAAGCAGCATCTACAAAAAATAGGTTCTTCAAATATAGATTTTTTATAAATTTTGGATACAAGTTTGTGGTACTGACTCAATCAATAACAACAGCATCTCCTAACCTACAGTCTAGCTCCTTAACCTTAGCGATCGCAGGTATGAAGTGTGCTGGATGTGTGGCAACAGTCGAAAAACGTTTGCTCGCCTGTGAAGAGGTAAAGGCAGCAAGTGTAAATTTACTAACGGAGAAAGCAACCGTAGTTTATAGCAGTGAAAATTCAGCACAGGATTTAGCACCGCAATTGATTGAGGCGATCGCCAAAGCAGGTTTTGCGGCGGAGTTAATTGATAAAGGCGATCGCCAATCTTCTCGCAATGCTGTATCTAAAAATCCCCCTCAAAATTCTTGGTTCGGGCTGACCAAAGAAATCGCCATCCCCGCATCGTTGGTGATTTTGGCGATCGTCGGACATTTAGGTTTGATCGGTGTCGCTGATTTGCCCTTGATTGGCAATATGTATGCCCATTGGCTAGTCTCAACCATAGCGCTAGGCTGGATCGGTCGCCCAATTTGGTGGGATGGCTTGAAATCGCTGTGGTATCGCGCCCCAAACATGAACTCATTGGTGGGTTTAGGGACAGTTTCAGCATATTTAGCCAGCACGATCGCCTTATTTGTACCACAGTTAAATTGGCAATGCTTTTTTGAAGAGCCTGTAATGTTGCTCGGTTTTGTGCTTTTGGGACAAGCTTTATTAGACCGCGCCAAGGGCAAAGCCTCCAATGCAATTCGAGCCTTGATGGAGTTGCAGCCCGCTAACGCCAGATTACTGATCAGTAGTGCAGATGGCGATCTGCAAGTACCAATGGCAGTCGAAGATTTGCAAGTAGGCGATCGCATCGTGGTTTGGGCTGGAGAAAAAATTCCTGTCGATGGCGAAATTATTGCTGGTAGTTCTAGCGTTGATGAGTCAATGCTCACGGGTGAGTCAATCCCCGTTGCGAAGCAATTAGGGGCACGAGTCACTGGGGGAACCTTGAATTTGACAGGCGCAATTACAGTCCAAGTTTTGCAGACTGGCTCAGAAACGACTTTGGCGCAAATTGTTTCACTCGTAGAATCAGCCCAAGCAAGCAAAGCCCCAATTCAATATCTAGCCGATCGTGTGGCGGGATATTTTGCCTACTCGGTCATGGCGATCGCCGCTTTGACATTTTTAATTTGGTACGGATTGCTCCATGCCGAAATTGTGTTTAGTTTGAAATTGGCGATCGCCGTTTTAGTAGTGGCTTGTCCCTGTGCGCTCGGTTTGGCAACGCCAACAGCGATCATGGTCGGCACGGGAATTGGCGCTGAAAAAGGCATCTTAATCAAAGGTGGGGCAAGTCTGGAAAAGATCGATCAACTTTCGGCAGTGATCTTTGATAAAACAGGCACGCTGACCACAGGTAAGCCTGAAGTCACCGATGTGATCACCAATGACTTAATCGTTTTTGGGCGCAAACTGATTGAGCAAACTACTTTTAAAAGTATGGTAGAAGAGCGCGAAGTCCCAGCTTCCGCTTTACGTTTATTGCAACTAGCTGCTAGTGCAGAAACTGGCGCAAATCATATTCTTGGTGCGGCGACGATCGCTAAGGCTCAAGAGTTAAATATCGAGCTACTACCAACACAATCTTCACAAATTGTGACGGGCTGCGGTGTGGAAGCGATACTGACCACAGGTGAAGAAGTTCTAGTGGGTAATAGTGCATGGTTACGTGATCGCCAAGTAGAAATTTCTGACGAGATGTTAGAGCGATCGCAGAATTTAGCAGAATTCGGTAAGACTCCAATTTTTATTGCCTTGGATTACCAACTGGTGGGGATCATCGCCATGCGCGATCGTCTCAAGCCTGAAGCTCCTGAAGTCATTCGCCAAATCGAAGCGATGGGCTTACAGGTTTGGATGCTCACTGGTGATCATCAAGAAACTGCCAAGGCGATCGCCAACCAATTAGGTATTCCCCTCGAACGGGCGATCGCAGAAGTCAAGCCTGAAGGCAAGGCAGCCGCAGTTATGAAATTATTAGCAGAAGGTCAGCGTGTGGCTATGATTGGCGATGGCGTTAATGATGCACCAGCTTTAGCCAGTGCCACCGTGGGCATTGCCCTCAGTTCAGGAACCGATGTTGCTATGGAAACCGCCGATATTGTGTTAATGCGTCATGACATTAGCGATGTTGTCCCTGCGATCCAACTCAGTCGCGCCACCTTCAGCAAAATTCGCCAAAATCTATTCTGGGCTTTTGCTTACAACACCCTAGCGATTCCTGTTGCCGCAGGAGTTCTCTACCCCAGTTTTGGCATTTCTCTCAATCCGACGATCGCAGGTTTAGCAATGGCATTTAGTTCGGTAAGCGTTGTTTTGAGTTCGCTATCATTACGAGCCAGAAAAAGATAGATTGTGCAGCGCTCCGCGCTGCACAATCTATCTTTTTCTGAGATTTACACAAAAGGAATACACAGTGGATTGGATTAATTTAATAATTGCGGGACTATTGGAAGTTGTCTGGGCAAGTAGCTTAAAATACACCGAAGGTCTTACAAAACCATTGCCGACCATCCTCACCCTTTCATCGATCACCGCTAGCTTTATCCTGTTAGCTCAAGCCGTAAAAACACTGCCAATTGCTACAGGTTATACGGTTTGGACAGGGATCGGCGTGGTGGGAACAGCGATCTTTGGTTCTATATTTCTCGGTGAATCCCGTGATTTATCAAAATTTATCTGCATCAGCCTCATTGTGCTAGGTATTGTCGGTTTGCGGTTTACAGGGTCAAAATGATAGGATGATCGCTGCTTTGCAATGCCCTATCGCCTGAACTACAAGAATGGATTCTAAGCCTCTGCATGAAAAATCTTTGAATGCTAAGTCATTACTGTTAAGTATGCTCAGCTTATTGTCTGTTTTATTTATTGTTTTCACTTTACAGGCAAGCTGGAATAATCCGCAGGAGCAGACAAAACTAGACTTGCTCCAAACTGATTTGATTTTGCAAGCCACACAAATTCAAGACCCAAAAACAGAGAATAGCCAAGGTCGTCTCCAAAAAGATGATATCTTTCAAGTCCTAATCGGTGAAAGTAAACCTCAAGACATCTATACACAGGCTCTCAGTAGTTATCAAGAAGTTCTCAAAGCCAATAAATCCACACTCACGCGCCTCGATCGCCTAGTACTAAATCCAGATTCAGGAGGCTATGATCTAGAGGCTATTTCTAAACAACAGCAAAAGAAGCTAACTAGCGTTAGTGAAATCAGCATTCGTGCAGGGCTTCTGCAAATGCAGACTGGAAATATTCAAGGGGCGATCGCTACATGGGAAGACGTAGCAGCATTAGAGGGAGAATCCATGAGTAGCTATGGATTAACCGCCCAGATTCTCAAAGGATTATGGTCAGAGCCAACGATGTTATTTCCTAATGCCGAAACTCAGATTCGGCGAACCCTTGATGGCTGGTATCGCAAAGTGGCTCTGACCAAGCTGTATCAAGCTCAACAAAGAGATGAGAAATTACCTGAACTTGAACAACAAGCCCAAATAGAAGTTAATCTAGCAATTAATCGTTTAGTAGTTGTTAATTCCATTCCCCTCATCGGTGGCAGTGTGGGAATCTTAGTGTGGTTAGGCTTACTAGTGCAATGGATTTTCTTTCGTAAATCGTCTCCATTCCATCGCAAAAGCGACTTAGACACAAATCCTAATCAAATCAGTTGGCAAGTGCCTTGGGGAATCGAGACAACTTGGGAAGTAATGGTGCTATGGTTTACCGCATTTTGCTTAATGACTCAATTAGTGTTGCCATTAATTTTTGAGTTCTTAGGTCTGCAATCAAGAGCCAGTGAAGATTTCACCACCCAAGCATTACTAGTCTTAATTCCCTATACGCTCTCCGTTATTCCTATGCTGCCAATTTTACAGGCTAGCCTTGCCGCCTACCGTCCTTTACCCGAAGGCTGGTTTCGCATCAAAATTACGCCGCCACAATGGTTAGCTTGGGGAATTGGCGGATATTTTGCCGCAGTTCCCTTAGTACTGATCGTCTCTGTAATTAGCCAAAAATTCCTACAAGGCCAAGGTGGCGGTAATCCTTTATTACCCATCTTGACTGAAAGCCAAAATGATCTGCCCAAGTTTCTACTCTGGACAACCCTTGCGATCGCTGCACCATTTTTTGAGGAATACCTATTTCGTGGATTTCTATTACCTTCATTGAGCAAGTTTCTACCAGTTTGGGGTGCGATCGCCCTCAGTGGTTTTTTCTTTGCTTTAGCCCATTTAAATGTCGCGGATATCATTCCCCTTAGCATTTTAGGAATGGTGATGGGCTTTGTTTATTGGCGTTCAAAGAACTTACTCTCTTCGATGCTACTGCACTGCCTCTGGAATAGCGGCAGTTTCTTTGCGTTGATTGCCCTTGGCGGAAAATAGCTAGAAGGTTTGCAAAGCAAACCTTCTAGCTAATATGCAGAACAATCCAAGGATGTTCCACAAAAGCGGAAATATTGCCTTTAAATGGTGCACTCTGCGATCGATTTTGAGCTGTCAATAAATTTAAAAATCGCTCAATATCCTCAAAATTCACCTGATGCACCAAATATTTTGCCAAAAACTGCCTCAAAATCCTTCTTTGCAAAGCTAACGGTTGTTCTTGTAAACGTTGACGATGTAAACGAGGCGCTTGATCATCCCAAATCACCGTCATATTATCTACAAAAAAACTCTTAGCTTGCTCCTCTAAATAAATGACATCGCTATGCAAAAGTTCTGAAGTCTGCGCGATCGCCATTTCTAACTGAGGATTAAAATGCTCTTGCAGATAGGGAATCGTTTCTAAACGTAAACGATTCCGACGATAGTCTAGATTTTGATTAGTGCTATCTTCCCAAATTGGAATTTGCTGCTCATGACAAAATCCTAAGGTTTCGTGACGGCTGACATTGAGTAAAGGACGCACCAACTTAATGTCATCAGTAAGCGATCGCATCCAAGTCAAGGACGCTAAGCCATCGGCTCCACTCCCACGCATCAAGTTATACAGCAATGTCTCAACGCGATCGCTACGAGTATGCCCTGTGACCACATAATCGCATTTGTGAGTATTCGCCATCTCCACCAGCATGGCATAGCGCCACTGTCGCGCATCAGCTTCACTGGTAAGCAAGCTTGCGGATGTTCTCAAACAAAAGGCAATTCCCCATTCCTTCGCAATATGTTCAACATGTTCAGCATTTGCCACAGAGTCCCTACGCCACTGATGATCACAATGGGCGATCGTTAAATTCCAATTAAACTTTGTCCTTTGCATCTGTAAAAGCTTCGCTAAACATAGCGAATCCTGTCCACCAGAAACCGCAACCAAAAGACTTGAATTTTGGGGTAGTATCTCTGGCTGCGATCGTAAAACAGCGTTTAAGTTAGCCCGTAATAGTTTTGTAAACCGATGATTAGATTTCAAGATTATTGCTTAGTAACCTTCAGCAGCAATTCTCATTATGTAGTGTTTTTAGTGCCACAGGCACTGAAAACACTACAACCTATAGCAGGCTTTCAAAAAACTATTTTTTATAGCTGCCATCGATTGTGTTAGGACAAAAGCAAAACCCAAGAAGAGAATGGCGGCGCTTCGCGCCGCCATTCTCTTCTTGGGTTTTATATCCTTGTACACTTGGCGACAGCTATATAATGCTCATTGCTGACAATTCTGACAAAACCTGATTATTAATGGCATAATAATATACAATCTAAAGCCTTCAGCATCAGAGAAATCGTGCGAAGATTTAAAAGAGTATTGCATTTTTGTGTTGTGTGAATGAGAAGCGATCGCTTCTCTACTGTTCCGACTATATAAGCCTAATCAGCATAAGCCTAATCAGCCTAGAATTGCACGATTTCTGCTAATACAGCGAAGTTAGCTTGTGGGTGAGGAATATACAAAATGCAAAAGGGAAGCTCTATGATCAATAAATTAATGCTGGTGTCCGCAGGTGCAGTCTGGGGATTTATGGCGCTTGTACCAATCAATGCACTCTCTGCACAGGCGAAAGTTGCCAAGAATGTTAAAGTAACCAATTCACAAGTTGTTAAAGGCAAAGTAACCAACTCCACAACGCCTAAAAATAATTCTAAGAACGGCACAAGAAACTCTACAACTGCCAAGCAAACCCCTAAAAAGGGAGTAGCAAAAGCACCACAAAACAAGTTGCCTGATACTGCGAAGGATCTAAAACCTCAAATAGATGTTGTGGCTATCCCCCCATCATTCAATCGGAGTTCTTCTATCTCAATCTCCACAAAACCTGATGTTCATCTTGTAGAAATTGCCCAAGCTAGTACAGATATCGCCCAAACAGGAAATGCAACATCCAACTCTCCAGATATCATTCGGCAACAACTACTCATTCGACCAATCCAACCACCATCTCCGAACGTATTCAGGCAAATTTACACTCCTTCGTTGAATGCTGGTACTCCTGTTGCTTTCGGTCTGCAAACAGGTGATGCCTTTATCAGTGTTTTAGGCTCAACTGCTGGTCGAGCAAGAGACACTGTCGATGGCAGTGTCTCTGTCGGGACTGGATTAGGAGATGCTAATCAGTATTTTGCAGTAGAAGGTGTTTTCAATATCAATAGTATTCGGAACTTTGGTTCTAATGGCTCCTTTGATCTCAAAGTGCATCGTTCTATCTATCAAGATTCCAAAACTCAAGCAGCCGTTGCCGTTGGCTGGACAAACTTTGGTAACTATGGATCAAATGCAGGCGGCACACCTTCTTCGGTTTACGGAGCCGCCACGATCTCACAATTAACTGATCCAGAAAATTCTAGCAGTCCTAAGCCTTTGGTCGCGACTATTGGTGTTGGCGGTGGTACTTATCGCAAATCTACTAGCAATGATGGGGTTGGTGTGTTTGCTAATGTTGGCTACCAATTTGACCCTCAATGGGCTGTGAGTACGGCGTGGTCTGGGCAAGGGCTAAACTTCGGGTTGGGCTTTTTACCAGATGTCACTTTCCCTTTAAACCTGACCCTGACCTATTCTGATGTTACTAACAACAGTAATGCAGGCACTCAAGTTATCTTTGGTATTAGCTATGGCTTTAACTACTCTGGACGTAGATAAGTTTGAGTTAACCTTTGGGAAAGGTTAACTCATCGGATAATACCAATTCACGAAAGTAAGACAACATTTGTGTGAATTAAAACCCAAACCCAGTAAGTTTTTTAGAACTAAAAATGGCTAAGCCATTTTTAGTTCTGGGATAAGTTGCGATCGCTCTGAAATCACCTAGCTGCCAAATTTCTATGAAAAAAATATTTTTGTCAATTCTCGCTTCTGTGATCTCTTTTGCTGGAATATCACCTGTCTTTGCTGGTACTGTACCAGTCCAAACAGGGAGTCAAACCTCCAGCAGTCCCATTTTGTTGAATATCCCGTCTAGCTCTCAAAGCAATTTGTTAAGCATTAATATCAACAATACGATCACATCATTGTTAAATGCATCTGAAAGCAATCCTAATATTGCCAATATAGTTTTACTTTTGAGCAATGGTAATGGAAATAGTACTAGTGTTACTGCCGCTCAAAGCTCTTTGAGCAATCAATTTGCAAGCTTAGGACTTAATGTTGATAGTGGCTCACCTGCTTCAAATTTGATTAACGCCCTAACTGGGCTGGTTTCTGGTAATTTTAATAGTGAATCAGGACAATCTCAGACCATTGACCTCAGTAAACTATTTCTAGCAATTGAGTCATTTAATCAAATCGTCAATGGACTTACAAACACTGCCAATGGTTCAGATGCGGTTGCAGCAGCACAAGCTCTAGAAGCTTTAAAGGCAATGTCTACAGATGCAACTGTCACCACACTTTCGACGACTTTAGCCGCTATCTCCAAAGATTTGAAATAATTCCTCAAGATAAAGAGTGGTGGCGCGATGCGCCACCACTCTTTTAAGTTAAGCGCAAAAATTTTTTCTTCCCGACTTGTAAGACCTTGCCTGATAATTCTGTAACATTGGCAAAAGTGCGATCGCCTAATTTTTCACCATCGAGTTTGACAGCACCATTTTTGATTTGGCTTTGAGCTTCGCTGTTACTTTTGCAAAGTCCAGAAGCCTTCACTAAATAATGCAAGGGGGCAGGGAAATTAATTTGCGCAAGGTCAAACTCAGGGATATCACCGAGATCGGTAGTATTTCCAGCGAGGACGATTTTTTCGGCATCCTGTTGAGCTTGGAGTGCAGCTTCAGGGTTATGGTATTGGCTAACGATCGCGAGAGCGAGTTGTTTTTGCTTTTCGCGAGGATTTTCGGGCAAAGTGGCGAGATCGATATCGGTGAGTAGCTCGAAATATTTATCCACAAGGGCATCGGGGACTTTTTCGAGTTTGGAGTACATACTCAATGGCTCATCGGTGAGTCCGACATAGTTGCCAAGGGATTTAGACATTTTCTGAACGCCATCTAAGCCCACCAGCAAGGGTAGTAATAGTCCAAATTGGGCGGTTTTGCCTTGTCGATTAATATCTTTTAGTTGCAGATCGCGTCCAACCAGAATATTAAACTTTTGGTCAGTGCCGCCTAGCTCCACATCGGAGTCGATCGCTACGGAGTCATAGCCTTGCAAAAGTGGGTACAAAAATTCATGCAGGTAAATCGGATTGCCCTTTTCATAGCGATCGCTAAATCCTTCTTTGGCGAGCATCTGCCCCACCGTCATACTTGCTTGCAAAGTGATAATTTGCTGTAAATCCAGCTTATTTAACCATTCACCATTGCGGCGTAACTCAAAGCGATCGCTAGAAAAATCGAGAATTTTTTTCGCTTGATCTAAATAGGTTTCGGCATTATAGGCAACTTCTTCAGGGGTGAGGCGAGGTCTGGCTTCAGAGCGTCCTGTGGGATCGCCGATTTGAGCCGTGAAGTCACCAATAATTAATACTGCCTTATGTCCTGCATCTTGGAATTGACGCAGTTTTCGCAGGGCAACGGTATGTCCGAGGTGCAAGTCAGGACGGGTGGGATCGATACCTAATTTAATGCGGAGGGGGCGATCGCTCTTTTCAATGCGATCGCGGAGGTTCTCGGATTCATTATTGGGAAATATTTCAACAACGCCACGTTCTAAGAGGGTTGCAAAATTGGGCTGGTTTAGAGACATTCTAAAAAGTTACTTAAAATTTTTGTTAACTATAAATCTGTGAAATCACAAGGTCTTAATAATACGCTAAAGGTTTGAGGCTTTTAAAGCTTCTAACTCATTAATCGATAGACCTGTAATTTGAGAAATTGGTTTTAGATAGCATCAGGATCAACCCCTAGCGATCGCAGCATATCCTCATATTTTTGATTTTTTTGTTTTAGTTGGAGGTTTGTTTCTTCAGGGGTGAGGTAGCGATCGCCTGATTCGTTATACCAATAGACCCATTCACGGGAAATACCTTGATATGTGCCATGTTCGACACCGATCGCCAATCCGATTTCTGGTAGCCAAATAGGTTCTTGTTTTGATTTGCCTTGCAATTTTTCGTAGTGATTTCCGACCAGTTTATAGACTTCAAAACTAGGTAATCGGCGGCGATAGGGATTGTAAATGACGTAATAGAGAATACCTAAATCTGCATAGAAATCTTTTTTGTCACTATATTCATTACGATATTTCCGAGAAACAACTTCTAAAGTCAGAATTGGTAACTGTTCTTCTTCCCACAGTACATAGCTAAGACGCAATCCATCGTTAATAATGCGCTCCACACCCAACGCCAAAAACGCATCAGGAACGATCGCTGGCTGATCAGGATCGTAATAAATTCCCATATCCACGCCAAAATACCAATCCATGCGCTCAGCCCAAATCGTGGCTAGGACGCTGAGCAGCAGGTGTGGCAATAGATCTTGTAGTTGATAGTCCACAGGCGTTTCGTCGGAATCTGGCAATTCTTCAGAGGATGGCAGATTCTTGTGAATTAGATTGGGCTTTTTGAGCAGATAGGGAGACATAGAAGGCTCCTTGCACAAGTTGCTTAGAGTTGCTTAGCCTATTGTATCAAACTGGCGAGAATGCAATTGGGCATAGCGTCCTGCCTTTTGCAGCAGTTCATCATGGGTTCCTGATTCCACGATTTGACCTTGTTCTAGAACGATAATGCGATCGCTATTTCTAATCGTCGCTAAGCGATGAGCAATGATGAATACGGTGCGACCTTGCATTAAGCGTTGTAATGCCTCTTGGACAAGGCTTTCTGATTCCGTGTCAAGTGCGGAAGTTGCTTCATCGAGGATCAGAATTTTGGGATTATGGAGAACGGCTCTAGCAATGGAAATCCTTTGACGCTGACCACCAGAGAGATTTACGCCACGCTCTCCCACCCAAGTATCATAACCTTGGGGAAGTTCCATAATAAAATCATGGGCATTGGCAAT
Organism: Pseudanabaena minima str. Chao 2107; assembly: GCF_051131155.1. NCBI lineage: Bacteria > Bacillati > Cyanobacteriota > Cyanophyceae > Pseudanabaenales > Pseudanabaenaceae > Pseudanabaena > Pseudanabaena minima. Next base: position 4,359,112 of record NZ_CP159508.1, on the reverse strand, counting down.
TCTGGCGGCTTGTTCCACTGCTTCGGCATCGTAATCCTTCTGTCCAAAGGCAATATTCGAGGCAACGGTTCCTGAAAAGAGGATATTTTCTTGCGGAACAAGGGCTAACTGGCGACGTAGGCTTTTGATTTGGATATCGCGAATATCATAGCCATCAATGAGAATTTGTCCAGACTTCACATCATGGAACCGCATCAAGAGGCTCATCAAGGTGGATTTTCCTGCCCCTGATGCTCCGACTAGGGCGATCGCTTCACCTTTATTGGCTACAAGATTAATATCTGTCAGCACAGGGCGATCGCTTTGATAGTAAAAGCCAACATTAATATATTCCACTTTGCCTGTGACTTCAGGAAGAGCGATCGCATTGGGCTTTTCAGTGACAACGGGCTGAATCTCAAACATCTCGAAAATGCGATCAACGGAAGCCTCTGCTTGCTTGAGTTCGTTGTAGCTATTGGTGGTATTAGAAATTGGGTCAATCAGTAATGCCACACCCGCACCAAAGGCTACAAACTGCTCAGGCTTGAGCCAGTTGTTAGAGATTAACCAACCTCCTAATAAAAACAAGAAGCAAATTCCTGCGGCTTCCAAAAAACCAACTACAGGGTATTGAATAGCACGAACGCGATCGGCGGCATATTTACGACGGCTATTTTGTTCTGATTCCTGCTTGAACCTTTCGATTTCATAGGATTCAGTGGCAAAGGCGCGAACCAGACGAATACCGCTAAAAATTTCTGATAGTAGAGCCGCGAGATTAGAAACTTGATCTTGACTGCGGCGACTGAGGTTTAACATCCGTTCGCCAAACCACGCAATTAACAAAGCAATCAAAGGTGCAACTGCCAGCGTAGTCAGCGTCAAAATCCAATTCAAATAGATCATGTACGCCAGCACAAAAATCAATTGCAAGACTGACGGCACAAACTGATGGAAAAATTTGCCGATGACTTCGCCAATGCGATCAATATCCTCAGTGAGGCGATAGGACAAATCGCCAGTGCGCGATTCGGCAAAATAATCTAAATCAAGGGTTTGCAGATGGGTATACACATCAACTCGCAAATCCCTAGCGGCATTGAGAGCAGCCTGAGCCATCATCGAGTCCTGCCCATACTGCCCCAAGCCTCGAAATACAAACATAACTACGGTGAAAATCGCGATCTGAATAATCGCATTGACATCCCCCTTGCCCAACGCTTGAGCAACTCGCCCTAAAAGTTCAGCAAGCAGAGGCATTGTACCGATAAAGACAAGCGTACATAGAAATGCCTTAGCAATGAGAAAACGTTGGGGATAGACGTAATCTCGCATCTGCCAGTAGGAAGAGCGCTTTGAAGATTTTCCTAAAGATCGTTGTTTCAAACTCGTAGCTCAAATGTTTGCAATTCACCACAGATAAGTCTCTCACTTTATCGCACCAACTTGCCGCGATCGCGTTGCCTATGATCAGCATAAACTATGCGATATCGCTGTCCAAATATCACATGCGCTGTAATAACCATCTAATAAATTCGGTAGTGCTAAATAGGTAAGGATGGGCGGCGCGAAGCGCCGCCCATCCTTACCACCATAAATCCTTTCTTTTTTAGGACTACCATAAATTCTAATTTGTGGAAATGAGAGCGAAGCTATTAGCAAATTGGTCAAATGCTGCGGGATTTGGGCTATTAAAAGCTTCAGGTTGGTAATAGCTGACTGTGTAGATAAATTTATTGGCTTCCAGAGTTAATACTTTGACTTTCCAGCTTGTGGAGTTACTAGAAGCATCACCAGTCTCGCCTCTAAATTTTTGGGTAAATTCCTTTTTTAATCCTGAATTTGCCCCTTTGACTTTGGGATCAAATGGAACTTCTTTTAGATCTGTGATAATTTCAGCACTACTAGAAGCGATCGCTTTGCTATCAATCGGTTGCCTCGAAACCACCGTATAGATTTGCTGTTTTTGTTGTAGTTGTTTAACTAAGTCATTTTTATCTAGCCCCTTAGCAATATCTCGACTAGGTGTAAAAATTACCGTACTTGCACCAGAAGTTTCTAAACCGAGATCAATCACTTGCCAATCGGCAGGATAGCGAAGAATATAACCTGTACCTGTATATTTACCTGTTGTTGCTGGTTTAGCATCTTCAGAACGACAAATCTCAATCTTGCTTGCATCTTGATTAGTTTGCAGGGTGTAGCGCGTATCCTCTGCAATTAGCATAATCTCAAATCCATCCTGAGTCGGAGCCGTCGTTTGACATAAATCGTTAATATTTGCTGCCTGTGTTTTTTGAGACTCTGCCACGATCGCCACATTGGGCGACAGATTAAGCTGCGATCGCAAATAACTAATTGCTTTTTCCGTCGCAAGATTATTAGTTGGTTTGGTCAGGCTAGTCACTGGAGTCTGCTGACAGCTAAAAAGCAATCCTGCAATCGCGACGATTCCGATATAGATTTGAAACTTTGGCATAACATAAAACGACATATCGCCACTATCTTAACTAAATGGACATCAAAACACTCGTATTTCCTGCGATCGCCACGATCAGCGCATTACTCGTTTACTTCGGCTTAGGTATCGGTGTAGGTGTAGCGCGGGTCAAATACAAAATTATGCCGCCCCAAACTACAGGCAACGAAGACTTCGAGCGAGTCTATCGCGCTCACCAAAACACACTGGAGCAAATTGTAATTTTTCTGCCAGCTCTATGGTTATTCAGTATTTTTGTGAACCCAAATGTGGGGGCAATTTTAGGTGCTGTGTGGATTGTGGGACGCATCGCCTATGCATGGGGATACTATATTGAAGCCAGCAAACGCGCCGCAGGAAATGCGATCGCTTCTTTAGCGACCCTTGCTCTCATTTTTGGCACACTTTTTAACCTTGTCCGTGGACTATTTTTTTGAGAAGTAATGAAACGTCAGTTCGACGAAAGCGAAAAATGGTAAGAATCGCTAAGCGATTCTTACCATTTTTCGCCATTTGCGGCGTGCGAAGCACGCCGCAAATGGCGATATCGAACTCACGTTAATGAAGAGTCGCGTGAAACGCGACTCTCCATTCAAGGGGCTTAAGCCCCTTGTTCCTATTGATGGATAGATAGAAAGAGTCCATAGGTGTCATAATCATTTGCGTATAAATACTCAGCGAAACTAACAATATCTATATGTCTAAACTTGTCGCGATCGCCGCGAGCTTATACTTTATTACCCTTGCTTATTTCGGGTTTGTCCCTGCTGCTTCGGCACATACACTCAACTATTCTCTAAATTCTGCGATCGCAACACCTATGGCAATTTTTTCTTTTTCTGGCACTCGTCCCACAAATATCGGTGTAACTAATGGCAAGCTGCTTGATTGCCCTGATTCTCCTAACTGTGTCTCTAGCCAAAGCACCGACGCAGAACATAAAATCGCACCCTTAACTTACACAGGTGATCCTGCTAAAGCATTAGCAGATCTCAAAGCGGTAATTGAAAATATGCCCCGCACCAAAATTATTACCGCCGAAGGCAACTATATTTACGCTGAATTTACCAGCGCTTTCATGGGCTATGTCGATGATGTTGAGTTTTACCTCAATACTGACAAAAGCGTTATTGAGGTACGTTCAGCTTCTCGGCTAGGTAAGTCGGATCTTGGAGTCAACCGCGATCGCGTTGAAGCCATTCGCGCCCAACTTGCTTAACTAATAAACTTTGCACTCAAAACCAAACTCAGAGATTATGTGAAAGTGTTGCAAAACAGCACTTTCACATAATCTCTGAGGACTAACTTAACTGGTCATTGCTGTAAAATCAGTAGAATTATCCCAATAATCTTAGGAAAGATAAAGAGCGCCCAAAGTGCGCTCTTTATCTTTTGTTATATCGCAAATAAACAATGCATATCACTCAATCGATACCATTGAGATTTATGATTGATATTGATAAAAAACCGTTATTTGATTATTTAACTAGCTTATTTACAAGCTCAAGGAAATCTTATGGGAATCGCAGTTGGTTTGGTTGAGGTACTGGGTCATCCTCCCGCACTTGCCGTTGCTGACACAATGGTTAAGGCTGCTCACGTAACTTTTGTGGGCTACGAGAAAGTAAGCGGCGCACGCCTAACCATTATCATCCGTGGTCCTGTTGGGGATGTCCAAAAGGCAGTCGCTGCTGGGGTAGAAGCAGCTAAACAAATTGAAGTCTTGAGTTCTAAGGATAAGGCTCTATTTTTGTCGGCAACTGTAATTCCCCGTCCCCATGCCAATGTCGAAGTAATTACCAAAACGATGAATTTTAGTGAAGCCCTTGAGCAATTCCGTTAACAAGGAAAAGGGAAAAAAGAAAAAGGAAAAATCTATTTAAAGAATGAAAATTCTGGTTTTGCATGGACCAAACCTCAATATGCTTGGCTTGCGGGAGCCAGAGGTATATGGCAGCACTACATTAGCGCAAATTAATGATCGCCTAACTCAAGATGCAATGGAGTTAGGCGCAGAATTGAGCTTTTTACAGTCAAATCATGAGGGTGTGCTAATTGATAAAATTCATGCTGCTTTTCAGGTAGAGCAAGGAATTTTGATCAATCCTGGTGGGCTTACACATACGAGTGTGGCGCTTAGAGATGCGATCGCCTCGGTGAATATTCCTACCGTCGAAGTACATCTCAGCAATATCCATAAACGTGAAGAATTTCGCCATCATTCATTTATTGCACCGATCGCGATCGGGCAGATTTGTGGTTTTGGTGCGGAGAGCTATCGTTTAGGCTTACGCGCATTAGTGAATCATTTAAAACCGATATAGTAAAGACGATAATTTTGCACCGCCTCTAGTTGGATCTGTTGTTGAAATAACAAACTAGTCACAGATGGTGAGTATCAGTCTGCTAATCAATATGCCATCAAACTTCGTGAATTATACAGACAGAAACTTTAAAGTAAATTAAATACTAAAAGAAAACGATTATTACAATTAGTGCATGGTGATGAATCTACACTTAAGTGGCTTGTTGAATATAAACTTCTTCGTAATCCCGAAAAACCAGAAAAATTATTGTATGAAAATGCGATTGATCGTCTTGAAAGAGGTAGGTAATTAGTTTACAGAAGGAATTAATTCTGTCTGCGTAACGTCAATAAATCCGTTAAAATTTAAGAGCTAATCAAGATACAAACTAAGAGCTTTTTTTGCTCTATATTTTTACTATCTGAAACTTAAGGGTTCACTTCACTATGCTAAGCAATTTGGAAGCGGCGATTGCTTCGACCCCTTTAGTTGCATGGGTCGAAGCAACTGTGCTTTCAGCAGTAGAACAGATGAGTAACCTAAGTACAGAGGATATAGATGGGGACAATGGATCGTCAACCTGTGTAGTAATTGTATCCGATGATCTAAAAGTTTTAGGTATCTTGACGCAGAAAGACGTGATGCGTCTAGTAACGCAACAGCAGCCGATCGCCCAACTAACGTTGAGACAATTCTTGCAACAGCAACGATCGCCGTCAGCCAGCCTCATAATTTCACAATCTGAATTGAGGAAGTTGCGTAATATTAACGCCGCGATTGCCTATTTTGAGTCGTCACAAATTACGCATTTAGCGATCGTGGACGCGCAAGAACAACTAATTGGTGTACTCCAACATGAATCTCTCAAACGTCTGAGAGATTCCATCATTCACCAAGCTACAGCATCGCTATTAGTCAGCCAACAAAAGATTCATGAACGCATTGCCAAGGCAGAACCACTGAAAGATGTGTTGGTTGATTTGCTACAAACGATGGAAACCTATCTGCGGGGTAGTAGTTGTTCGATTACCCTCTGTCGGAATGGACGACTGGGTGATGTGATCGCCCCTAGCCTGCCTCCAGACTATGCAAGGATAGTCTCTGAAATGGGCTTACCGATCGCAGAAGGCGTGGGTAGCTGCGGAACTGCGGCGTTTCGGCGCGAATTGGTAGTGGTGACCGATATCGGCAACGATCCGCTATGGCGAAATGACAAATCTTTTGTCCTCTGCTATGGCTTACAAGCCTGTACGTCCATCCCGATTTTTGCCAGCGATCAGACACTATTAGGTACATTTGGCATTTACTATCGCGAACAGAAAGCACCTCAAGCTCAGGAGCTAGTCTGGATCGCTCAGGCTGCCAATATTGCAGGTATCGCGATCGAGCGAGATCGAGCCACCCAAGCTTTGCAGCAGCTAAATCAGGATCTGGGAAATCGGGTGCAGGTGCGAACGCAGGAACTGCAAGAACGGGAACAATTTTTGCAGACGGTACTAGATACGTTTCCCCTTTCGGTGTTCTGGAAAGATCTCAATTCGGTGTATTTAGGCTGCAACCAGAATTTTCTGGACGATGCGGGACTCTCGACGATCGCGCAGATAATTGGCAAGACAGATAATGAATTACCTTGGGGAGAGACGGAAGCCGATCTTTACCGAGCCGACGATCGGGAGGTGATCGAGAGTCAAACTGCCAAACTTGGGATTGTGGAAACTCTGCATCATGCCAATGGTCAAACCATTTGGTTGGAAACTAATAAGCTTCCCCTTCGCAATCTGCAAGGTGAAGTGATCGGTGTGTTGGGGACGTACCAAGATATCAGCGATCGCAAAGTTGCTGAGAAAGCATTGATGCTTAAACAAAAGCATCTCGAAGCGCTGATGAACAATATTCCCCATCTTGCTTGGATTAAGGATGAGCAAGGTCGAGTTATTGCGGTAAATGAACCCTTTGCCAGAACCTTTGGCGTTTCGGCAGAAGAATTAGTCGGTAAAACCGCTTATGATATTTTCCCAGCAGACTTGGCTCAAGCCTATCATGACGATGATGCTGAGGTCTTACAATCTGGTCAACGCAAGGTGGTGGTGGAGCTTAGCAAACGGGCTGATGGTACTTTGGGGTGGTTTGAAACGACCAAAACACCCTTTAGGGATGATCAGCTAAACATTGCGGGAACCGTGGGAATTGCGGCGGATATCACCGATCTTAAAACGCTGGAGCTATCATTAAAAGCCAGTGAGCGCCGCTATGCCAGTCTCGCGGCGGCAGCTCCAGTCGCTATTTTCCGCTTTGATGAGCCACTCAACTGTGTTTATGTCAACGAACGCTGGAGTGCTTTGAGTGGGCGACCCGTGGAATCAGCTTTGGGACATGGTTGGATGGACTCATTGCATCCCGAAGACAGCGAACAGAGCATTGCGGAATGGGCAGAATACTATGCCCATTCTAATTCTGAGAGTCAGATCATTCATGGCAGCGAAGGTCGCCATCTCCGTCCAGATGGTTCTACAACTTGGTGTTATATCCAAGTGGCGAAAGAATTCGATGATGATGGCAACATAGTGGGCTATATCGGCACGTTGACAGATATTACCGATCGCAAAAATATTGAACTCGCCCTCCAAGAAAGTCAAGCCCAATTCCGCCGCATGACCGAAAGTGTCCCAGGGATGATTTTCCGCTATGTTTTGCATCCTGATGGTCGTGATGAAGCGGTCTATATCAGCCCCCAAGTACAGCAGATTTATGAATTGAATCCTGAAGCGGTATGTCAGGACATTAGCTGTCTCTGGGCGAAGGTTCATAAGGATGATGCCCCGATGATGAAAATGGCTATTGAGAGTTCGGCTGACTCTCTGCAACCCTTTTTGACCGAAGTGCGTATACTCCTGTTGGGGGAGCGGATGAAATGGGTACAGATTAGTGCTCAGCCCGATCGCCAAGAAAATGGTGATGTTATTTGGGATGGCATGGTGGTTGATATCAGCGATCGCAAAGTTGCGGAGAAAGCACTGATGCTTAAACAAAAGCATCTCGAAGCGCTGATGAACAATATTCCCCATATTGCTTGGATTAAAGATGAACAAAGTCGATTTATTGCAGTAAATCAATCCTTCGTCCAAGCCTGTGGCGTTTCGGCTGATGAATTAGTAGGCAAAACAGATTTTGATATTTGGCCTGCGGACTTAGCTCAAGCCTATCGTAACGATGATGCTGAGGTCTTACAATCTAGTCAACGCAAGGTAGTAGTGGAGCGCGTCGCACGGGCTGACGGCACTTGGGGATGGCTCGAAACGACCAAAACGCCCTTTCGGGAAGAACAGCTAAACATTGCGGGAACGGTGGGAATTGCGGCGGATATTACTAAGCAAAAACAGTCTGAACAGAAATTGCAGGAGCTATCTGAACGATTAGAACTAGCGATTCAATCCGCTCAAATTGGCATCTGGGAATTTGATATCTCCAATAATCGACTGTTTTGGGACGAACGGATGTTGGCTATCTATGGCGTATCGCCCGAAGAGTTTCATGGTACTTCCGAAGACTGGAGCAGTCGTGTGCATCCCGATGACTTGCCCCATGCACAGCCCGACATTTCAGAGGAGCAAGCTATTTACAACACAGAATTCCGCATCATTCGCCCCGATGGTACAGTCCGATGGATTATGTCGTACTCCTGCAAACAGCGCAACCATCAGGGGGAACTATTGCGTGCGGTAGGCGTGAACCTCGATATTAGCGATCGCAAAAATGCTGAACTTATACTTCAAGACCTATCAGATCGTCTGGAATTTGCTCTAAAAGGAGCCAACATTGGTATTTGGGAATATCAAATAAGTGACAGTCGCTTGATCTGGGATGAGCGCATGTTTAGCCTTTATGGAATTTCGCCAGAGGATTTTTCTGGTAAATATGAGGATTGGTTACAGCGCGTTCATCCCGAAGATCGAGATTGGGTACAGCAGTCTGAACGAGAAGCCTATCAAGGATCTAAAGAATGTCGAGTCGAATTTCGGATTATTTGCCCCGATGGTACAATCCGCTTTATCGATTCCTACGCCTTCAACCAATACAATAGACCTCTTGCAGAACTGAAAATTAATCCAGAGCAGAGAAAGTTTTAGAAGCAACAAGAGCGACTTCAAAGTTATAAATGGCAGCAATCAAATTACAACGCAAACCAAAACGACGACGACGATTACGATAAGGTAAAGAGAGAATCTTAAAAATCTTCAAGCGACGATTAACATGCTCAATCGCAATACGTTGACGTGCAAGTTGGCGATTACAACGCTTATCTTCCTTGGATAATGAGCCATTTTGAGGCTTTTTGATAGGAATTTGCGAGTTAGGATGCAACTTTTGTAAGCCTTGATAACCCTTGTCTGCCAAACCTTGTGTCTGTGCGTGAAAATGAACTCCACTTGCCTTGAATAATGAGAAATCATGCTGCTTGCCCTTACCGTAAGCGGTACAAACTATCTTGAAATTAGTCAGATCGACCACCAATTGGGCTTTGAGGGCATGATGCTTTTTCTTACCGCTATAAAAATGTTTCTGGTGATATTTAGGGCGCTCAACCTTTGTCTCAGTTACATCAATGGCAATTATGGCTGGAGCCTTCTCCTGCCACAATGACTTTTTTCCTGCTAACCGAAACTTTTTCGATTTAATTAAGACATTTTCTACTTTTTTGACGATGCGGCAAATCGTCGATTCTGACACTTCCCAGTCGCTAGCAATATGAAAATAGGTGCGATATTCACGCCAATACTGCAAAGTAACCAATATTTGGTCTTCTAGACTTAGCTTTGGTTCTACACCACCTTGTCCTTTGCTTTGGGCTGCTTGTTGCATTAGCTCCGTCATTTGCGCAAATGTTTCTCTTCTTACCCCAAATAACCGTTTAAATTCTGTCGCTGATAGATTTTGACTGGCTTCGTATTTCATCGCTTAATTTGAGATCTGATAAAAAGCTTATAAATCTAACATGTTTTTGGTTCTGCAAGAGGTCTAATGCCCAAGGTGAAATTTTAAAAACGATTGGTTTAAACATTGATATCACCGATCGCAAACAGGCGGAAGCGCAACTGCAACGCATTAATGAAGAAATAATCAAAGCAACTCGCCTCAAAGATGAGTTTCTTGCCAATATGAGCCATGAATTACGCACTCCGCTCAATGCCATTTTAGGAATGACGGAAATCCTTCAGGAGGAGATTTTTGGCGACTTAAATGATCGGCAAATGCAATCTCTACAAACCATTGAGAACAGTAGCAAACACCTACTGGAATTGATTAACGATATTCTGGATGTGGCAAAAATCGAAGCGGGACAAATTCATCTATCTTGTCAACCAAGTAACGTAGAAGCCCTTTGTCAATCGAGTTTGGTCTTTATTAAGCAACAAGCCTTCAGCAAAAAGATTCAACTAGAGTCATTGATTCCAGCCAACCTGCCCATCATCAACCTTGATGAACGGCGAATTCGGCAAGTTCTGATTAATCTGCTGAATAATGCCGTCAAATTCACACCGAACGGCGGCAAAATCAGCCTACAGGTAAACTACATCGAGTTTCTGGGTAAAGCCGAAACCACGCAAGGCGGCGCATATGACACCCTAGAAATTAGCATCGTTGATACTGGCATTGGGATTGCGGCAGATCAGATCCAACGGTTGTTTCAACCATTTGTGCAGGTTGATAGCGCTCTCAATCGTAACTACAACGGTACGGGATTAGGTTTAGCCCTCGTTAAGCGCTTGGTTGAACTACACGGCGGCGAAGTCAGATTGACTAGTGAACTAGGCGTGGGGAGTTGCTTTACGATCACAATTCCGATCTCGCCATTCTGTGAATTATCCGTTGAGCCAGAACCTGCACTTCCGTCTAACTCCGAGGCGATAAAGCCTGAAATCGAGGGCGCACCAGTAATTTTACTCGCCGAGGATAACGAGGCGAATATAAACTTGTTTGCTGATTATTTGAGTCTCAAGGGCTATCGCTTAGTCATTGCCCACAATGGTCAAATGGCGATTGATTTGGCTCAACAAACCCACCCCGATCTGATTTTGATGGATATTCAAATGCCAGAAATGGATGGATTGGAAGCGATCCAGCAAATTCGCCAAATACCTGAGTTGGTTGATACGCCAATCATTGCATTGACCGCACTGGCGATGGAGGGCGATCGCGATCGCTGCATCGCCGTGGGCGCAAATGACTATCTCAGTAAACCAGTGTCCCTGAAACAACTAGTCAAAAAAATCAACGACTACTTGGCGGACTAGAAATAGTTATTCCAAAGCACAAAATGGCTACACATTTTGTGCTCTTAAAACCCTTACTGGGTTTGGCTTTTAATTAACTGATTTTATGGAACTAAGATGATGAATCTCTTGCTGCTAGCATAACAGGGCAACCACGGGGGGATTGCCCCTACCCCAATAATTTAGATTTTGTAAGGGCTGCGCCCCCTTGCCAGCCCTTGATTTCAATGATCGCAGGCATTCCATCCACGTAACATCAGTAATTCACAAAAGTGTGGTCACACTTTCGTGAATTGGGATTACACATCACGGTATATTTAGCTAAACATACAATCATTCTCGCTATGTCAGAACCTTCGCATTATTGGATTGTTAATGTTCGGATTCCTAATTGTTTTATTGATAGTGAGATTCTTGGGCAAAATATAGAAACTAACCTCACGCCAACATTACAACGCGATCGCCTATTCCCTTGTCACCTCGAAATTCGGAATGGTCAAATAACAGATATTTTATCTAACTCTCAGATTTCGCAAATCCCGACCGAAAGTTTCCCAATCATTGATGGTAAGCAAGGACTCCTGATTCCTTGCTTTGCCGATCTACATACACACCTTGACAAAGGGCATATGTGGGAACGTAGTCCAAATTTAGATGGCACATTTCAAGGTGCACTCAAAGGTGTTTATCGAGATTGCACAGAGCAGGGCAATTGGAACTATGACGACCTCTATCGCCGCATGGAATTTGGGCTGAAGTGTAGTTACGCCCACGGCACAAAAGCCATCAGGACGCATTTAGATTGTCCACCGCATCAGGTGAAAACGACATTGCAAGTATTTAAAGAATTGCGCGAAAAATGGCAGCAGAAAATTACCCTTCAAGCTGTGTCATTAGTACAACTTTCTTATTTTGCAACTGAGGAAGGAGAGCAATTTGCTGATGCGATCGCTGACTTAGGTTGCATTCTTGGCGGCATTGCCCATATGGCTCCCGAACTAGATCAACATTTAGATCGGATTCTGACCTTGGCTATGGAACGGAACCTCAGTCTTGATTTCCATGCAGATGAAAATAATGACCCTGAGTCACGCACATTGCATCATATTACCGAAGCAGCTTTAAGAAATAATTTCAGTTCACAAATAGTATGCGGGCATTGCTGTAGTTTGGCTGTGCAAGATGAAGATACAGCCAACGCTACGATCGCCCTCGTCAAAGAAGCAAATATCGGCATCGTTAGTTTGCCAATGTGCAATCTGTATTTACAGGATCGCGTTGCCGATCGCACACCTCGCTGGCGTGGGGTGACACTAGTGCGGGAACTTAATGATGCGGGTGTAACCGTAGCGCTATCCAGTGATAATTGCCGCGATCCTTTTTATGGATTTGGCGATCATGATCTATTAGAAGTTTTCAGCATGGGAACAAAAATTTCGCATTTAGATACACCCTATGACAATTGGATCGAGTCAGTGACTTCACGCCCTGCGGCTTTAATGGGCTTATCTGATGTTGGTAAGATTGGGATTGGACAAGTTGCGGATTTGGTTCTATTTAAAGCACGTAGCTATAATGAGTTGCTATCTCGTCCCCAAGGCGATCGCACTGTATTTAGAAATGGCATAGCGATCGATACGACTTTGCCAGACTATGCAGAACTCGATGATTTGATATAGTCGGCGCAAAGCGCCGACTATGCTAACGATAAATTAAAAAACCATGAAAAACCTTTCTAGTAGCCAATTTAACTACCGTCTATCGATTCCAGAACCAGAAAATCATCTGTTAGAAGTTGAACTAGCGATCGCTGATTGGCAAGCTGAATTTATCGATCTTAAGTTGCCAGTCTGGACACCTGGTTCCTATTTGGTGCGTGAATATGCCAAACATCTGCAAGATTTTGAGGCAACTGATGCGTCGGGAACGCCTCTATCGTGGCAAAAAATCAGTAAAAATCATTGGCAGATAAAATGTGCAAGTAATAGCGATCATCCCAATGATTCTCTCATTAATTCAACCATCAAAATTCGTTATCGTATCTTCTGCAATGAATTAACCGTCCGTACTAATCATATTGATCGCACCCATGCCTTTTTGACTGGTGCAGCCGTATTTATGTACGTGACCGAACAACAGCAACAGCCATATACAGTCGAGATTGGCGAGATCAAAGATAATTGGCAAATTGCGACAGCTTTACCAGCACTTGAGAATGCTACGAATACTTTTTATGCCAAGGATTTTGACACTTTAGTTGATAGTCCTTTGGAGATTGGGATACATCAGCGCTATGAATTCACAGTTATGGATAAGCCCCATAGCTTTGTCGTCTGGGGACAACATAATGCGGATATGCAGCGTATTGTTAAAGATACGGCAGCGATCGTGGCGGTGGAAGCAGAAATATTTGGGGGATTACCCTACGATCGCTATGACTTTATCCTTCATGCTGCCAATGGATTTGGCGGACTAGAGCATAAAAATAGCACCGTCCTGCTCTACAACCGTTTGGGCTTTCGCAAAGAAGAGAGCTATCTCCAATTTATGAATCTCGTCGCCCATGAGTTTTTCCATACTTGGAATGTAAAACGAATTCGTCCTAAAGCTCTAGAAAAATTTGATTACGACAATGAGAATTACACAAGTTCACTTTGGTTTAGCGAAGGAACTACCAGTTATTATGACCAAATTTTCCCACTGCGGGCTAGGCTTTACGATGCTAAGCATTATCTCAAACTAGTTAGCAAAGCCATCACCCGTCTACAAACGACCTTTGGGCGCAATGTTCAATCCCTCTATGATTCTAGTTTTGACACATGGATTAAGCTCTATCGTCCTGATCCAAATACCCACAACAATCAAATTTCCTACTACCTTAAAGGAGAATTAGTATCCTTGCTATTGGATTTACTAATTCGTTCTAAAACTAATAATTTGCGATCGCTTGATCGGGTTATGCAGATTATGTGGGAGCGCTTTGGGAAAGAAGAAATTGGTTTTAGTGAAGCGGAACTCCATGAAGTCATCGAGACGGTAGCAGGTGCTGACCTATCGAATTTCTGGAATGATTATCTCTATGGGAAAAAAGAACTAGACTATAACTATTATCTCGAACCCTTCGGGCTAGAATTACGGACATCTCGCCAAGATATTCCCTTTACGGGGATGACGCTAAAAACTAAAAACGGGCTTGCGGAAGTTGAGAAAGTTGAGTTTGGCTCACCTGCTCAAAAAGCTGGGATTAGCACAGGTGACATGGTAATCGCGATCGCAGGAATTCGAGTCACGGCAGAAAACTTTAGCGATCGTCTCCGCGATTACGGATCTGGTGAAACGATTACCGTTACCACTTTCCAGCAAGACTTGTTAAATACTGTTGAGGTTACTTTACAAGATCCCATCTGTAATCATTTTGATCTAGTCCAAATTATCAAGCCTTCACCCAACCAAGAGCTAAACCTGAGATTGTGGTTAAGCATCGAATCATAAAGAAGAGAAGTGGCGCTTTGCGCCACTTCTCTTCTTTATGATTCGATTTTATTTGGTTTCGTTGCCCCTTGCGCCCTTAGCAAAGCCTCAATCTCTTCGGCAGGTAGAGCCTTATAGAAAAAATAACCTTGGATCAGATCACAGCCAAGCGATCGCAATATATCCACCTGCTCTATCGTTTCCACACCTTCAGCAATCACATTCAAATTCAAACTATGGGCTAAATTAATAATTGAAGCCACGATTGTACGATCATGTGCGCTGTGAGTAACGTATTCAATAAATATACGATCAATTTTTAGAGTATCAATTGGTAGATTTTTCAGATAACTCAGAGCCGAGTAACCAGTTCCAAAATCGTCAATTGATAACTGAATACCCATCTGGCGGAATTCATTTAACAAGATAATTTTTTCTTCCACATTATCCATCATGATCCCTTCGGTAATTTCTAGTTCTAGAAAATGCGGATCAAGATTTGTTTCTTCAAGAATTTGTTGTAAACAAGATAGAAAATCCTTTTGCTGGAGTTGCTTGATCGACAAGTTCACACCAACTTGAATCGGCGGTAACCCCATATTTTGCCATGCGATCGCCTGTAAACAAGTTTGCCGCAACACCCAAGTTCCGATCGCTGTAATTAGCCCTGTTTCTTCAGCAAGAGGAATAAATTGGCTCGGTGGAATCGAACCTAAAGAAACATGTTTCCAGCGCAGCAAAACTTCCAAGCCGATGATTTTACCACTGATCAGATCAACCTGAGGTTGATAGTATGTCAGCAGTTCATTGTTTTCTAGCGCCCTTCGCAAGTTGTTTTCCATCGATAAGCGTTGAAAACTCTGTTCCTGCATATTCGGAACATAAAACTGAAAGCTATTCTGTCCCTCAGCTTTAGCTCGATACATTGCCATATCAGCATTCCGAATTAGTCCTTCAACTTCAGTATTATGATCTGGATAAATACTTGCACCAATACAGGTAGTGATATGAAGTTCATGACCGCCACAGTTAAAAGGTAAAGTCAAAGCTTGAATCATCGCTTCCGCAACTTGGACAACGGCATCAGTAGAATGAATCTCCATAGCCACGATCGCAAATTCATCAGCTCCCCAACGCACCATTAAATCACCCTGTTTCAGCAACCCCTTGAGGCGATCGCTAACGGCTTTTAGCAACAAATCCCCAACGCTATGTCCTAGCGAGTCATTAATTAACTTAAAGCGATCAATATCTAGAAATAAAACAGCAAATTTTTGTTCTTTATATTCTAATTTGTTGATAACTTCAAGCAAATGTTCATGTAAATATTTTCGATTTGGCAACCCTGTCAGCGTGTCATGATGACTTTGATAGGCGATAATCGCCTCTGCTTGCCTTTGTTTTGTGACATCAGCTATGTGGATACGAATGACTTCATTCCAAGGCATAAAATGAATGATTTCTTCAAACACCTTGTCATTGATCATCACCTCGCGCATAAAAATTTTGCGGACAGGATTAGCCAATGGCAATAACTGAGCCAACAGTTCTTGAAGTAACGGGTGATCAATTCGCATCTCTTCAAGATTAGGAAATTGAGATAAAGCCGCAGGATTAAGATATAAGATGTTGCCAGCAAGATTTAACTCAATAATTGGTTGTGGATTTAGCTCAGGTGATGAAATGAACTGGTTAACAGTCTTATGAATATGGGCAGATATATCTTGATCGGCAATAGACTGTAAAGGAGAAAATCGAAATAGCTCAGTCTCATCAAAGATCGAATCATTTAGATGAGGATAGCTGCTTTTAGTAATCTGATTTTGAGAAATATTACTTTTGGGGATATTGGTAATCGCACTGATCACCTGATATACCGCCTTAGTATCTTTACTGAATAGAATTTCGTCCCCGTGGGATAATATATGCGAAAATCTCTTTTTGCCATTAATCAAAATTCCATTTGTACTGCGCTTTCCCTCTATACTGCCGTCAATTATTCGGAAAAAGCATGAAGACTTCTTAGAAGTTACGGCTAATAAAGTCGCATGTTGACGCGATACGAGATTAGATCGAAGAATAATCGAATTACCCAAGCTTCGTCCCAATGAATAAGTCATATTATTCAAGAGAAAATTGCGAAAACCTTGTGGATCTTCAACCGTAAGTACGTGATGAAGCATCTCTTTGATTTCAAGAGTGGATGACTCTTCTGGTCTCACCTGAATAATGTCCCTTTACAACGAGCTTTAGAAGGATTTGCAGTTATATAAACTATTACATCTGTGTTAAAAGTATCATTAACCGATAGTTTTAACAAAAATTCGCATTTCACTTGAGTGAAAAACGCTCTAAGCACATGTATTTCTGGTATGCAATATGGTGGTAAGGATGTGCGGCGCTTCGCGCCGCACATCCTTACCTATTTAGCACTACCGTATTTCTAATCTAAGAATTTCTTTGCTTTTGAAGATTACTAGTTCTAAGGATATTAAATCTAATTATATAAATTTATGAGTTGAAAACAGTCACCTAACCTACGGTTATACAACTAGATCTAGCGTTTGTGAAGTAATTACTAATAAACTTATGGCTTTTTAACTGATTTTTAAGTAATTGTTGAGAAATTTTAGACAAATCAGCAAATTAACGAACTCTAAGAGATTTTTAGGAAGTGATGATTCAAAATACTTTCTAAAAATCTCTTGGTTTAACGTCAGTTCGACGAAAGCTAAAAATGTTAGAAACTGCTTATTTTTAGCCATTTGCGGCGAGCGAAGCACACCGCAAATGGCTGGAACTCACGTTGATTTAGGTTTGCTTGCAAATCACAGTACCCCCTATTAATGAAGGCATTACTTCGCGCTGCCTTCATTAATAGGGGTTTCATGAAAATCTTCCACAGACCGTTTTAGAGTTGCTATAAAATGCTGGTATTAATGGCTCATTAGCAACAATGTCAGAAACATGTAAAGCATGGACGGAAGTTCAGCAAACATTTCAGAAAATATGGGGATATGACGATTTGCGCCCATCTCAGAGGGCTGTGGTTACCAGCTTATTGAGGGGTCAAGATAGTTTGGCAATTATGGCGACTGGTGGCGGTAAGTCTATTTGTTTTCAACTACCAGCAATAATCAATGAAGGACTAACTTTGGTGATTTCTCCATTACTTGCCCTGATGGAAGACCAAGTTCGGGACTGCAAATCGCGAAATCTTTCCGCCGCTTGTTTGCATAGCAATTTATCGCAAATAGAGCGCCGCGAAATTTTGCGTAATCTCTCAAAAACTAGCTTGCTTTATATTTCGCCCGAAACCCTTTTGAGTGAGCCTGTCTGGGACAAGCTCAGCGATCGCCAATTAAAAATTTCAGGAATAATGCTCGATGAAGCCCATTGTCTGGTGCAGTGGGGGGACTCATTTCGACCGAGCTATCGCCGTTTAGGAGCAGTGCGATCGGCTTTGATGGCACAAAAGCCCGATCATCATCCACACATTACCCTAGCTGCATTTACAGCAACCGCCGATCGCGATACGACTGCGGAGTTGCAGGCTTGTTTAAATCTAGAGAATCCCCATATTGTCCGTACCAGTCCCTATCGACCACATCTGAGTCTGCAAGTGGCGATCGCATGGACACCCGCAGGACGCAAATCACGCACCCTCAAATTTATCCGCGATCTCAAAGGACAGTCTGGATTGATCTATGTACGGAGTCGCCGTGATGCGGAAATGTTAGCCACTTGGTTACAAGAAAACTCGTTTAAAACCGCCGCCTATCATGCAGGCCTGCCACCCCAAGAGCGTCGGCATATCGAGCAGCAATGGCTGACTAATCAATATCCCTTTGTAATCTGCACTTCAGCCTTCGGTCTAGGCATTAACAAACCAGATACCCGTTGGGTCTTACATTTTCATCCGCCTTTAACCCTTTCAGAATATATCCAAGAAATTGGACGGGCAGGACGCGACGGCAAACCTGCGGAGGCGTTGATGTTAGTCAGTGAACCGACGGGTTTACTTGATGATAGCGATCGCCAAAGGATAAATTTTTTTTTGCAACAGCAGCAAAAACTGCAACAACAAGCGCTAGCCCTTTTACCAAAGCTACCGAGACAAGGAAATTTCGCCGAAGTTTCCAAAATACATCCCGATGCGGCGATCGCGCTGGGGCTATTGCATCGTGCAGGGCATCTCACATGGAAAACACCTTTTATTTATGAAATTCATAGCTTCCATAACCAGCAACAAAAACTACAACAACAAATGGGGGATCAAAGCAAAGTTTCTCAAATGCAAGCTTATAGCCGTGTAAAAGGCGATCGCTGGGCTTTTTTACTTGATAACTTTGGTTTTGAGGAAGAATCCAAGTTACTGCTAAGATCTAAGAGCTAACTTAATTTTTCTTAACAACAGGGAAATATACGTGTCGTCTTCGACTATTCATCGGATCAATCTTGACAATCCGCTTACCGATACATCTTCGACATCTCAAACTGAGCTTCCGTTTACCTTCCAAGATGTAAAATCTGCGATTCCTGCTGAATGTTTTGCTCCTAACGTATGGCGATCGCTCGCCTATTTTTTTGCCGATGCTGCGATTATTGTGGGCTTATATGCCACTGCTGCTTATTTAGATGCATGGTGGTTTTATCCAATTTTTTGGTTTGCCACGGGGACAATGTTCTGGGCTTTCTTCGTTGTCGGTCACGACTGCGGGCATGGCTCTTTCTCACGGATTAAATGGCTAAATAACTTAGTTGGTCACCTAACCCATATTCCGATTCTTGTGCCATATCATGGCTGGCGTATCAGCCACCGTACCCATCACCAAAATACAGCTAATATTGACACTGATGAAAGTTGGTACCCTGTTACCGAAAGTCAATATAAGGCGATGGACTGGATTGGGAAATTCATCCGCTTTGATGCTCTCTTATTTGCTTATCCTTTGTATTTATTTAAGCGATCGCCTGCGCGTCCCACAGCCTCACATTTCGTTCCCAACAATGATCTTTTCCGCGAATCTGAGACTAACGATATTCTCACCAGTAGCATCCTCTTCGCAGTGATGGTTGGCTTTTTAGGATGGTTGGGCTTTACCTATGGCTTCCTATTTCTGTTCAAGTTTTATATCGTCCCCTACCTTGTCTTTGTAGTATGGCTTGATCTCGTCACCTATTTACACCACACTGAAGCTGATATTCCTTGGTATCGTGGTAAAGACTGGTACTTTTTGAAGGGAGCACTCTCCACCATTGATCGTGATTATGGAATCTTCAACAATATCCACCACAATATCGGCACTCATGTTGCCCACCACATCTTTATTGGCATTCCTCACTATCACCTCAAGACTGCGACTGAAGCGATCAAACCAGTTTTAGGCTCATATTACCGAGTTTCCAATGTGCCAATCTGGAAGTCCTTCTTTACTTCCCAAAAGGCTTGTATATTTGTCCCTGACTCAGGCAGTGGCGTATATTATAGCGATCAACTTACAGATTAAAACCCGATCCCAAAAAAAGAGGGGGGCGCAATGCGCCCCCCTCTTTTTGGGGCAAAAGCCGTCCACTTCACATTTTTTGGGTTCGTACTTATAATGTAAGTGAGCATTAAGTATTATTACTGTCTTACTACCAACTCACAGAAGTGTCTTCACACTTCTGTGAGTTAAAAACCAAACCCAGTAAGGGTTTTACAAGCACAAAATAGCTACGCATTTTGTGCTTTGGTATTATCTACAAAGCAGATCTGCAAACACTTTCATCTTACTTAATACTCCAAATTAATACCGCAATTATCTAGCGACATAAATTCCCCTGATTGCAAACCTTTGTTGGAGGCTACCTAATATATGTCTACCGAAACTATTCAACGTCCCGAAACCATACGCAAAATTGCACCTAGATATCGGGTTTTGTTACATAATGACGATTACAACTCAATGGAATACGTTGTGGAAACCTTAATGCAAGTCGTAAATGGGCTTACACAGCCACAAGCTGTCGATATTATGATGGCAGCTCATGCGAGTGGTTGCGCTTTGGTAATTACCTGTGTACAAGAACATGCCGAATTTTATTGCGAAGGGCTACAAAGCAAAGGCTTAACTAGCACCATTGAGCCTGAGTCATAAAAAACAGTGCAAAGCACTGTCTTCTTATCTGATGTTACGTAGAAGGCTGAGATTTGGGCTTGGAGACCAAGCCCCTACTTTTACAAATATGTAGGGATTTGGAGACCAAATCCTCTTTTAAGATCACATAGAAACATGATGAAGATCTCTGTTCTACGTAACATCAGTTCTTAATTAAAACCCAAAAGATAAGATGCGGCGCTTCGCGCCGCATCTTATCTTTTGGGTTTTATGTCCTCACAAGACTGACGACAGCCATATATAGAACAGGTAGGATTGTTATTAACAAAATCCTACCTGTTCTTTTATTGTGAATCTCGATCGCTTAAATTCCTATCCAGCACCAGCACGCATCATTCTATTTTTATTAACTTTATTGGTGATGTGGTTACCGATCGCTGCACCAATGTATTTAATTTGGGGTGAGGCGGTTGGCGTTGGACTAACCATTTTGTTGTATTGCGGATTTTTGGGATTAACTTGGTTCTGGGGTCGCAAAATTGCTAAATATTCGCATCCCTATCGCTATTACGGCTTGTCATTTACTCGCACCAATGGCAGCGATTTTTTGTTTGGTTTGGGGCTAGGCTGTGTGACCCTGATTATTTTCTTTGGACTACAGGTGAGTCTAGGTTGGCTAGCAGTGCAAACTGTCACTTGGCAGCAGCCCTTACCAGATAATCTACTACCAGCGATCGGCGTGTATTTTGTCGATTGGCAAGGAGCGATATTACCTGGGCTATTGACTTCTGTAGGCGTGGGATTTGCGGAGGAAATGTTGTTTCGGGGTTGGATGCTATCAGAGCTAGAGCGCGATTATTCAAAAAACACGGCTTTACTCGGTTGCAGTTTAGTATTTGCGATTTTGCATTTTATTAAACCTCTAAACGTGATTCTAGCTACATGGAGTCAATTTCTCGGTTTAGTGATGCTCAGTGTTGCCCTAGTCCTAGCAAGACGTAGATGTGGTGGGAGATTAGGAGTATCGGTTGGATTGCATGGTGGATTGGTTTGGTGTTACTACATCGTCAATACGACCCATTGGTTAAAGCCAACAGGCGTTGTGCCTGAATGGGTAACAGGTATTAGTGGCAATCCGATCGCAGGTGTGATGGGAATTATTTTTTTAAGTGCGATCGCGATCGGCTTTCATAAAAAATAAAAAGAGTCTAAGCCTCTTTTTATTTTTTATGAAAATGCCTATTGCCAGTAGTGCAATAAGTGTATATGATTAGATTCGCTTGGAAAACAGCCAAGTAAAGGGTCGATGCCCGAGTGGTTAATGGGGGCGGACTGTAAATCCGCTGGCTACGCCTACGCTGGTTCAAATCCAGCTCGGCCCATATCAAAAAGGGAGCGTGAACTAAGTTCACGCTCCCTTTTATTTCAGTAATTACTAGTCAAACTAACGAAAGAGCTTTTTTGAGAGTGGTGCTTTGCAACCACTCTCAAAAAAGCTCTTTCGTTCGGATAATTGTGGAATTATTCGGTGTCATCATCATCAAAGTCTGGATCGTCAGTAAATGGCTCTCCTAACCATCGCTCTAACATCCGTCTTGTCTCGATGCGTAAGCCGCGAATTTCTTTGTCTACTTTCGTATCTCTACGCTCTAACCTTTCTAACCTGTCCTGACCTCTGATGACAGCATCGGCGATCTGGTTAAACTTTGCCTCTAATGCGTTGTTAGTTGCCTGTATTGCTCTTGCGTTAGAGTCAACAATAGAGCGCGTTTCTCTCAGTTCTTGCTCTAGCCTAGAGATTGATTGGCTATTCCTTTCTGAGAGGATTAAGGCTTGTTCGGCAATAATTTGCAATTGCTCAAATGTCATACTCATCTGATGATTCTCCTTAGTTAGATAGCCATGCTTAGAATTCATTTTTATTAAGAAAAAATTTGACCTAGTGCTTTATCAATATCAGGATATTGGAAGGTAAATTTATTAATCTCAGCTTTGTGTGGTACAACTCGCTGACCATCTAGCAATACCGTTGCCCCTTCACCAAATACCAAGATCAACGCCGCCGCAGGCACAGGTAAAAAAGCTGGACGCTTAATTGCTTTAGCCAAGGCAACCGTGAAATCTTCATTGTTAACTGCTTTAGGAGCCGTCGCATTGAGCGCCCCTGTAATCTGAGCATTATTCACAGCATAAATGATTAGCTCCACCAAATCATCGCGATGAATCCAAGAAAACCATTGCTTGCCAGTACCAATTTTGCCGCCGCCACCAACTTGAAAAATCGGTAACATTTTCGCGATCGCCCCACCCATTCCTAACACAATTCCCGTTCTTAGCTTGACTAGGCGCACACCCAAGCCTGTAACTACATCGGCAGCAGCTTCCCAGTCTTTGCAAACATTAGCTAAGAAGTCATCACCTGCACTACTATATTCGTCAAAGGATTTATCTAGACTTGTGCCGTAGTAACCGATCGCCGAACCACTAATTAATACCTGTGGTTTCACATCGGCTTGAGCGATCGCCTCAACCAACACTTTTGTAGTTAAAATACGACTATCACGGATTTCTTGCTTCCGTTTATCAGTCCAACGTACACCAGCGAGGGGTTCGCCAGCCAGATTAATTACCGCATCACTACCAGATATCACCTTTGCCCAACCTCCCAATTCAAAAGGCGTGTAGCTAATTACTTCAACATTTGGAAAAGCTTCTTGGGGAAATTGACGAACTGCTTTTTGGGAATTACGAGCTAAGACGACAATGCTATTGCCTAAAGCATGTAACCGCTCAACTAATTTCACGCCAACAAACCCAGTAGCACCCGTTAATACAATCTTCATCATATATTTTTGTTTAAATTACTAGAGATATCAGCCCAAGACTAGTCGCTTATTTTAATGTGAAAACATCTTCGTAACCACATACATGCATAGTTCACCAGAAAATAAACAAAGCCAAAAGTCTCGCAGCAAACTATTGATCGTTGATGATGAAGAAGACAACTTAGACTTACTTCAACGTATTTTTCATCGAAGTCATCTAATTCTGCGAGCTAAAAATGGATTTGAGGCTTTGGCAATTTTAGCCAAGGAGCTAGATATTGCAGTGATCGTCTCCGATCAACGAATGCCCATGATGTCGGGGACGGAGTTTTTAAGTCAAGTTGCCGAGCGTTATCCTGACACGTTGCGGATCATTCTGACCGCTCATACCGATGTCCATGATTTGGTGGAAGCAATCAACCAATCCAAAGTTTTTAAATACATTACGAAGCCTTACAAAATAGAAGAATTAGAGGAAGTCGTCCAACAGGCGACTGAAATCTACAAATTATTGCAATTAAGAACTTCCAAACTGCGTAACGATCTTGAAAATGCCGAAGCTAGGTATCAAAGCATTTTTGAGAATGCGATCGAGGGGATTTTCCAGACGACGATTGATGGGCGTTATCTGATCGCCAATTCGATGTTGGCTCAGATCTATGGTTATCCTTCGGCGCAATCTCTGATTAGTAATGTTACGAATATTGCCAATCAGATTTATGTCAACCCATTACGTCGTCAAGAATTTATTAATATTTTGCGGACTCATGACACAGTTTCTAATTTTGAGTCTCAGGTTTATCGCCGTGATGGGACAAAAATCTGGATTTCAGAAAATGTGCGTGCAGTCAGGGATTTTGATGGCACGCTGATTGGCTTTGAAGGTACTGTACAGGATATTTCTCAACGCAAGCGAGCTGAAGAAGAATCACAATTATTACAATGCTTGACCTTAGAAATTGGTGCTGCCAATGATTTTCAAACAGCGTTAGAAGTTGCCCTCACCAAAATTTGTCAATTTACAGGATGGGACTATGGTGAAGCATGGATACCATCGGGGGATGAGCATTTGATCTGTAGTCCTGCATGGTACAGCAGTATTGAGGGTTTAGAAGATTTTCGGCAATTTAGTGAGAGAATCTCTTTCCCAGCAGGAATTGGCTTTCCAGGAAGAGTTTGGGGAAATCAACGTCCAGAATGGATTTGGGACATTTCGCTGGAGGCAGAATCCCACTTCTTACGCAAATATCCTGCTCTAGAATGTGGTTTGCGATCAGGTTTAGCAATTCCTGTCAGTGCCGACACCAATGTTGTCGCAATTATGGCTTTTTTTACCAGATCTCCCAACGATCGCGATCAGCAATTAGTGGGTTTAATCAGCGCGATCGCCATGCAGTTAGGGGTATTGATGCGTCGTAAGCGAGATGAAGAAACACTCCGCTTGATGAATGAAGAACTTGCACTAGCACGCGATCGCGCCTTGGAAGCCAATCGCACTAAAAGCACCTTTGTCGCCAATATGAGCCATGAGTTACGCACACCACTCAATGCGATCATCGGTTATAGCGAGATGTTACAGGAAGATGCGGCTTTATTGGGATTAGATGATTTTGAAGATGATCTCCAAAAAATTTATCGATCTGGCAAGCATCTCCTAGATTTGATTAACGACATTTTGGATATGACCAAAATTGAAGCGGGTAAATTAGAAATTTATTACGATGATTTTGATGTGCCAATGCTGATCTTCGATACCAGTAAAACGATTGAGCCATTGTTACTTAAAAATAATAATCGTCTAGAGATAGAATGCGATCTCCAACTTGGAGAGATTCGCGCAGATATGACGCGCTTACGCCAAGTTCTCTTAAATATTTTAAGTAATGCCTGTAAGTTTACAAAATCAGGTGAAATTAAAATTCAGGTAAATCGCCACAATTATGTTCAAGGAGAATTTTTCTGCTTCACGATTAGTGACACAGGCATAGGAATTAGTCCAGAAAATCTGCAAAGACTATTTCAGCCATTCAACCAAGCTGATAGCTCCACGACGAGACAATATGGAGGAACAGGGCTAGGACTAGCTATTAGTCATCGTCTTTGTCAAATGATGAATGGTGATATTACGGTTAACAGTGAATTAGGAATCGGTTCAACTTTCACCATTTGTTTACCTGTTGATTGCGAAAGAGCAATCAAAAATCCACCTAAAAACGGACAAAATTCTGCACCTAATTTATCGATATTGCCCAAACCTCTCCCAAAGGAATCAGATAATCCCCAGCAAAGACATCCTTCAATTTTAGTGATTGCTGACGATCCGTTGATCCATCAAAGTACCCATGCCTCTCTTAATCATTTAGGAGTTTCCGTCTACTCATCCCTAAGTGGAGAAAATGGGATGAAATTAGTCTACCAAATTTTACCTGATGCAATTATTTTAGATATGCAAACCCCCTCTATGAGTGGATGGGAAATGCTTAAGGAATTAAAGTCGCAACCTTTAACTTCTGGAATTCCGATCATTTTACTGACAATTAATGATAGTGACGAAACCCATCCAAGTTATGAGATTGGCGCAAATGATTATTTATTTAAGCCGATTGATCGAGATCGCTTGCTTACGATCATTGATAAATATCGCAGTGAGCAAAAGGCTGAGATTTCAGTATTAGTAATTGAAGATGATCTTAATACTAGAGCCATGTTGAAACGAATGCTGGAAAAGGAGAATTGCTTTGTTTCCGAAGCCCAAGATGGACATGAAGCATTAGAAGTAATGACACAGCATATGCCGCAGTTAATTCTGCTTGATTTGATGATGCCCAATGTCGATGGCTTTGAATTAATTCATCTACTAAGGCTACGATATAACACTCCATCAATTCCCATTATCATCATCACTGCTAAAGATTTAACTAATGCAGACTGTATTCGTTTAAGTGGATCAGTCCAAAAAATCCTCCAAAAGACTAATTATAGTTACACGCAACTGCTAGAAGAAATTGTCCAAAGACTCTATAAATTGGGAGTCTTAGCAAACTAAAAAACTAGAGGCAGTGCTTCACACTGCCTCTAGTTTTTTGTTTTTTATGGCTATCCATAGAGATTCGCCGCGCCTACGGCGCGGCGAATCTTCAAATTATGGGTACTTTGCCAATGATTGCGATAGACTATTGATTGTTTTCTAGCGCCCCAGCATATAGACCGCTATTTCAATGCCAAACACCAAACCCAATCCTAATATCACGATTCATCCCCGCGCCATCGTTCATCCACACGCCAAAATTGGTGAGGGTACATCCATCGGAGCCGATGTCATTATTGACGAGTTTGTGGAGATTGGCGATCGCTGCGAGATTCGTGCTAGAGCAATCATTACAGGGAATACTAAGATCGGCAACGATAACCAAATTGGCTATGGTGCAATCGTTGGCTCGGAGCCTCAAGATACTTCTTACAAAGGCGCAGTTAGTTTTGTGGAAATCGGCGATCGCAATGTGTTGCGAGAATATGTGACGGTCAATCGGGGCACAAAGGAAGGCTCAGCCACAACCATTGGTAATGATAATTTGTTTTTTACAGGCGCTCATGTAGCTCATAATTGTGCGATCGGCAATCGCGTAATTTTAGTAAATAATGTGTTGCTGGCGGGTTATGTGGAGGTACATGACTATGCCTTTATGGGTGGGGACTCAGTAGTACATCAATTCACGCGCATCGGTTCCTATGCGATGATTCGTGGACAAACTCGCCTTGGTATGGATGTGCCTCCCTACTGCATGGCTGTGGACACAAATATGGTGTTTGGACTCAATCGCCTTGGTTTACGCCGCAATGGGTTTAGTCACGATCGCCGCCGCTCTATTCTCGCCGCCTATGAAGTGATCTATAAGTCGGATCGCAATCGCACTCAAGCGATCGAATTTCTAGAGTCAGATCCTAAATTTGCCAACAATCCTGATATTCAATTATTTTGTAACTTCATCAAGAATAGTCGTCGCGGTATTTGTAAACTCTACGAAAAAGGTGCAAGTCGCATCGAAGAAGATCGGGACTAATACCAAAACTCAAAATGGCTACGCCATTTTGAGTTTTGGTATTAGTCCCTTACTGGGGTTGGTTTTCAACTCACAAAAGTGTTGTCTCACTTTTGTGAGTTGGGATTAGCCGTAATAGGCTTGGATCATAAGCTGCTTGAGATCAGCAATTAATGGATAGCGAGGATTCGCACCCGTGCATTGATCATCAAAGGCTCGATCTGCCATATCTTCTACATGGGTCATGAAAAATTCTTCACCAGTACCCTGCTCTAAGAGAGCATCTTTAATCGTGATCGGAATATCCACTTGACGCTTGAGATCTTCAATGGCGACAATCAATCTTTCTACTTTCTCGTCATCAGTATCACCTCCCAGATTTAGATAATTAGCAATCTGGGCATAGCGCCACTTGCTATTGGGATATTTGTTTTGCGAGAAAATTGCTTGCTTAAAGGGAACATCGGTCGCGTTGTAACGAATCACATGGGAGATCATCAGCGCGTTGGCTAGCCCGTGAGCAAGGTGACAAGTCCCCCCTAATTGGTGGGCGATTGAGTGACATACTCCTAAGAAGGCATTAGCAAAAGCCATCCCTGCGATTGTGGCGGCATAATGTACTTTTTCCCGTGCTTTAGGATCTTTAGCTCCATTTTTGTAAGCGCTAGGTAGATATTTGAACAACAAACGAATCGCTTCTAGAGCCAATCCATTGGTATATTCTGAAGCCAGTACTGACACGTAAGCCTCGATCGCATGGGTAAGCGCATCAATACCACCATAGGCAGTTAAGCGTTTAGGCATATTCAGAGTCAGTTCAGGATCGACGATCGCTATATTTGGGGTCAAGGCATAGTCAGCGAGAGGATATTTGATGCCACTTTTCTCATCGGTAACAACAGCAAAAGGCGTAACTTCCGAA
Source organism: Pseudanabaena minima str. Chao 2107 (assembly GCF_051131155.1). Taxonomy (NCBI): domain Bacteria; kingdom Bacillati; phylum Cyanobacteriota; class Cyanophyceae; order Pseudanabaenales; family Pseudanabaenaceae; genus Pseudanabaena; species Pseudanabaena minima. Next base: position 4,330,714 of record NZ_CP159508.1, on the reverse strand, counting down.
CCAGTTCCCGACGTAGTGGGAATCGATACCATGATAGCCTTTGCGCCCAAAGGTGGTAATTCGTAAACCCGTTTACGAATATCCATAAATCGCATCGCCAAGCCTTCAAATTCGATGTCGGGATGTTCATACATTAGCCACATGATTTTTGCCGCATCCATCGGAGAACCACCACCAAAGGCAATAATTACATCGGGATGGAAGCTGTTACAGATCGCTAAACCTTTGCGGACTGTGGCAAGCGAAGGATCGGGTTCGACATCATAAAAGGTATAGTGGGCAATGCCGATTTCTTCTAAGCTATCGGTAACTTCTTTGGTTAAGCCCAGTTCAAACAAAGGGCGATCGGTAACAATCAACGCGCGTTTTCGACCCATGAGATCCCGCAAAGCGACAGGCAAGCAGCCAGATTTGAAGTAAATTTTGGGTGGGATGCGAAACCACAACATATTTTCGCGACGTTCGGCGGCGGTTTTGATATTTAGTAAATGGTGGGGAGTCACGTTTGCGGAAATCGAGTTACCACCCCAACTACCACAGCCCAATGTCAGTGAAGGATCGAGACGGAAGTTATAGAGATCACCGATCGCGCCCTGAGAAGATGGTGTATTAATTAACACTCGCGAAGTCTCTAACTTACTCTCAAAATAGCGAATATTCTCTTGATTATTAGGTGCGGTATACAACACCGAAGTATGACCATGTCCACCAAATATAACCAATGATTCCGCCTTGTCTACCGCATCATGGAAGTCTTCAGCACGATACATCGCAAGGATCGGCGACAATTTCTCAAAGGCAAAGGGTTCATCCTTAGAAATTTTCTCCACTTCACCAATCAATACTCTGGTATTTGCAGGAATCTCAAACCCTGCAACCTCAGCAATCTTTAGCACTGGCTGTCCCACAATCGCGGCATTCAGTCGATCATCCTTGAGAATTACTTGGCGAATTTGGTCACGCTCTGCTTCATTAAGAAAATATGCACCACGCTTGATAAATTCCTCTCTCACCGCATCATAAATCGCATCAACCACTACTACTGACTGTTCAGAAGCACAAATCGTACCATTGTCAAAGGTTTTGCTGAGAATAATCGAACTTACTGCCATCTGAATATGCGCGGTTTCATCGATAATTGCAGGTGTATTCCCAGCACCAACACCAATGGAAGGATGTCCTGAAGAATAGGCAGCCTTGACCATTCCCGGTCCCCCCGTAGCCAAAATCAATTTGATATTCGGATTTTGCATCAAAGCCTGAGATAAAGGCACGGTCGGCTCATCAATCCAGCCAATAATATCGGGAGGCGCACCTGCGGCTACAGCAGCATCAAGAACAATTTTTGCCGCAGCGATCGTGCAGTCCTTCGCATGGGGATGCGGCGAGAAAATAATTCCATTGCGGGTTTTCAGCGCAATCAGAGACTTAAAGATGGTGGTAGAAGTGGGATTAGTGACAGGCACAATTCCCGCTAACAGCCCCACAGGTTCAGCAATACGTTCATAACCAAAATGCTTGTCCGACTCAATCACACCACAGGTTTTATCATTCTTATACTTGTTGTAAATCATCTCCGAAGCAAAGTGATTCTTGATCGCCTTATCTTCAATCACACCCATTCCCGATTCTTTGACCGCCGCCTTCGCTAGAGGAATCCGCGCGGCATTTGCTGCCAAAGCCGCCTGCTTGAAAATGCGATCAACCTGCTCTTGGGTAAAAGCAGCAAACTCAGCTTGAGCAACCTTCACCCTCTGAATCAACAATTCCAATTCTTCAACATTTGTGACTTTCATTTATAAATACTCCTCATTTTTTTTTTGGGCTGTTAGCTATTAGCTGTTAGCTGTTAGCTGTTAGCCAGAATAGAATTAAAAATCTGCTACCAATCACCAATCACCCATTACCAATCACCAAACTTAACCGCTAACCGCTAACTGCCAACAGCTAAATCCCTACCGCTCCAAGTGCATTAATTCCGCGATCGCGAAATATATCAACTGCCTGCTGCACTAGTTCAGGTGTTGCTGGTGGTGTATCTTTGAGGGAATAGGGCAAGCCTAGTTGCTCCCATTTATATTCCCCCATTTTATGAAATGGCAGAACTTCCAATCTTTCTATATTTTTCAAAGTTGCCATAAAATCAGCAAGTTGCTTGATATTTTCCTCGTTGTCCGTGAGATGTGGCACTAATACAAAGCGAATCCATACAGGTTTACCAATTTCGCTGAGGTATTTAGCGATCGCTAGCGTCGGCTCAATAGAAACACTGGTAACTTTGTAATAGAGTTCGGGAATGTAGGATTTGATATCGAGCAGAACTAAGTCGGTTTCTTCGAGAACAGGTTTTGCTACCTCGATCGCACAGTAGCCAGATGTATCAAGGGCGGTATGCAAACCTAGCTCATGACAACGCTTAAATATTTCCCTAGTAAATTCAGGTTGCATCAGGGGTTCACCGCCACTGACGGTTACTCCACCTTTGCGAATGAAGGATTTACATTTTTTGATCTCGTCAATCAAATAATCAACGGTAACTTCTTTGCCATCATGGGCACTGCGACAGTCTGGATTGTGACAATAGAGACAGCGTAGGGGACAGCCTTGGGTAAAGACAATAAATCTGATTCCAGGGCCGTCCACCGTGCCAAAAGTTTCGATTGAGTGAATGCGTCCAATTCCCGACATAGAATTTCCTAAATAATTTTCATAAAGAGTGCTACCTTGCAGCACTCTTTATAGATTAGACACGTTCGTGGAACGTGCGCTTAATCACATCCAATTGCTGCTCACGGGTGAGCTTAATGAAGTTCACCGCATATCCCGACACCCGAATCGTCAGTTGGGGATAGTTCTCAGGGTGATCCATCGCATCAAGTAAAGTGTTGCGATCAAGAGCATTCACATTAATGTGATGTCCACCATCATGGAAATATCCATCTAACAACCCAACCAGATTATTGGTGCGATCGCTTTCCTGTCTTCCCAGAGCCGTTGGCACAATTGAGAAAGTATTCGAGATCCCATCTTGACAATCACTGTAGGGCAATTTGGCAACCGAGGAAAGCGAGGCGATCGCGCCGCAACTATCTCGTCCATGCATAGGATTAGCACCTGGAGCAAAGGGTTCGCCAGCCCTACGTCCATCGGGAGTGTTACCCGTTTTCTTGCCATAGACCACATTGGAAGTAATGGTCAGCACGGATTGAGTAGGTACTGCATGACGATAGGTGGGATGCTTACGAATCTCGTTCATAAATCTGGCTACGAGATCAATAGCGATACTATCCACACGATCATCGTTATTGCCATATTTAGGATATTCACCTTCGGTTTCATAATCTACTGCCAAGCCTTGCTCGTTGCGAATCACCTTCACTTTGGCATGTTTAATTGCCGAAAGCGAATCGGTAACTACTGACAAACCCGCAATTCCACAAGCCATCGTTCGATAGACATCGCGATCATGCAACGCCATTTCGATGCGCTCGTAGCAATACTTGTCATGCATGTAGTGAATGACATTCAGCGTGTTGATGTATGCCTTCGCCAGCCACGCCATCATCTGTTGCAAGCGATCATTAACTTCTTGATAGTCAAGATATTCACTGGTAATTGGTGCGAAGTTGGGCGCAACTTGATCCCCAGACTTCTCATCCTTACCACCATTGATCGCATAGAGCAATGTCTTTGCCAGATTGACCCGTGCACCGAAGAATTGCATCTGTTTACCAATTCGCATGACTGACACACAGCAGGCGATCGCATAGTCATCACCATAGATGGGACGCATCAAGTCATCGTTTTCATACTGAATCGAACTGGTATCACTGGAAATCTTGGCGCAGAACTGTTTGAAGTTTTCGGGTAAATGTTCTGACCATAAAACCGTCAAGTTAGGTTCTGGTGCTGCTCCTAGATTTAAAAGAGTATGCAGGAATCGATAACTAGTTTTGGTAACTAAAGTTCGACCATCGGCACTCATACCACCGATTGCCTCCGTTACCCATGTAGGATCACCTGAGAACAGATCATTGTAGTCAGGTGTACGCAAGAATCTCACCATGCGTAACTTCATCACAAAATGATCAATTAACTCTTGCAAATCCACTTCAGCGATCGCGCCATTCTGCAAATCTCGCTCGAAATATATGTCTAAAAACGTTGAAACTCGACCAAGGGACATAGCAGCCCCATTTTGTTCTTTGACTGCCCCTAGATAGCCAAAATAGAGCCATTGCACAGCTTCTTTAGCCGTCATAGCAGGACGACCAATATCAAAGCCATACTTTGCCGCCATTTCCTTGAGTTCAAACAAAGCGCGAATTTGTTCGGAGAGTTCTTCACGCAGACGAATGGTTTCTTCGTCCATTACATCTAATTCGAGAGATTCTTTCTGGGTCTTTTTGTCATCAATCAAGCGATCGACACCATAGAGAGGCACACGACGATAATCGCCAATGATGCGTCCCCGTCCATAGGCATCGGGTAAGCCTGTAATGATCCCCGATTTCCTTGCTTTTCGCATTTCCGTGGTGTAGACATCAAACACACCATCGTTATGGGTTTTGCGATATTTAGTAAAAACTTCTTCCGTTTGGGGATCAAGTTGATAACCATAGGCTTCCAGTCCAGCCTTCACCACACGAATACCGCCATAGGGCATAATCGCGCGTTTCAGAGGTTTATCGGTTTGTAAACCAACAATTTGTTCTAGCTCACGATTGATGTATCCCGCGTCATGGGCAGCGATCGCCGTAGGAATCTTTGTATCAACATCCAATACCCCTTTTTCGCGCTCTAGCTTCATTAGTTCCAAGACTTCCTGCCAAAGTTGCTGTGTTCTTGCGGTTGGTGCAACTAGAAATTCGGCAGATCCTTCATAGGGAGTGTAATTCTTTTGGATAAAATCCCTAACGTTAATTTCTCTTGTCCAACTGCCTTCCGTAAAGCCCTGCCATTCTACATACATTGCTTTAATCTCCAATTTTTTTGCGAAAGATTAAAATCAATTTATCTTTCTATTCCATTATAGATTTATCAACAAGTTCCCAAGAGAATGCTGTTAATGTTATTACAAAAGTTAACTACGCGATCGACTCATCACATCGCTTAATGAGAACAAAAGCTTGGAGTGTTAGAGGTAAGGATGGGCGGCGCTTCGCGCCGCCCATCCTTACCTCTACTCTAGATCACTACCAAACTTACTGTAAATTATTTCCATTCACATAGTTGTGTTGGAGAAGTCATGAGCGGCTGTTGATATTGATAAAATCCCTCAGTATTCAGCTTTGCACCATTAAACAAAATCCATTCCGTCTTTCCGCCTCGATCCATAGCAGTACGCATGACTTTGCCATCTTGGAGAGACAAGCGCCCTTCTTGATCCCAATTAAATTCAGTGTTGGGAATACTAATCCATTGACTACCACCCCAAGACATTGCAAGAGCTTCGCCTGTAACCAGACTACCTTTCACCCTGCCTCGTACACAGATCAATTCATCCGTATGGGGGTAGCCATAATATCCATCCACGCGATCGCCTGTTTTGACAAAATTAAAACAGACTCCTGCGCCATTGCGCCAATCTTGGGGTTGCGGTTGACTACAAAACTGATAGTTACCATTTGCCAAAGTAGCGATCGCATTTTGAGCATTAACTCTATTGCCAGAGAGTAATCCACCCATTGAGATAGCTACTAAAATCACACCGCAGAACTTGAAGAGATTGTTCTTGCTAGACACAATTGCATCACCTCCTAAATAGGAAGTTGCTTATATCTATATTCTACTCCTAACAGAAGGCGGCGCTTCGCGCCGCTTTCTGTTGTTAACTGATGTTACGTGGAAGGAATTTCTGCAATACTGAAGGCTCGGGGCTGGCACGGGGGCATAGCCCCTACCGAAAATTTAAATTATTCAGGTAGGGGCAATCCCCCCGTGGTTGCCCTGCTGTGCTAGTAGCAAGGAATTTATACACTGAGTTCCACGTAACATCAGTTGTGAATGCAAACCAAATTGCGACAAATGGCTTAAACATTCATCGGAACTGTGCGATCGCCGCCCTCGTCAAAATTGCCAGAACAGGAATTATACAGACAGCAGAGAAGCCAATGAAAACCAGAGCGATCGCCTTGAGCGTAATAACCGCCTTCCTAGTCAGCATCCCCAGCTTTGGCAAAGTCGCGGCAGTATCCGCCGCACCCAATGATTTTGAGCCTGAAGAAAAAATCACAATGGAAGTCTATCGGTCAGCAAATCCTGCGGTAGTAACCATCAAAACCGCGAATAGCACTGGCTCAGGCAGCATCATTACCCCTGAAGGCTTAGTCATTACCAATGAGCATGTCATTCGTGACGCAAAAAATGGGCTGGTCAAAATTATTAATACTGAAGGAAAAACCTATAACGGACAGGTTCTCACCATCGATCGCAAAAATGATTTGGCTTTAGTGCGGATTAACTCTAGCGATCGCTTTCCTGCTCTATCATTTGCTGATCGCGAAAACATTCTTGTCGGTCAAAAAGTATTTGCGATCGGTAGTCCCTTTGGATTGTCAGGCACGCTCACCACAGGCATTCTCAGCCGTGTCGCAACCAATGGCGATCTACAAACCGATGCCAGACTTAATCCTGGGAACTCTGGGGGACCATTGCTCAACTCTCGCGGTGAAATGATTGGGGTGAATAAAGCAATTCTCAGCCCCGATGGACGATCCAATACAGGAATTGGCTTTGCCACAAGCGCCCCCATTGCCAAAGAATTTCTCACCCGTAGCGCCGCCATCATCAAACCCAATACTGTAGCCAGTCTGCCTAGTTCTCAGACGAAACCAGCACCTGCCCTATCGCCCCAAACCACAGCTCCAGCGATCGCCTCGGCACAAACCGCACCACAAACTACAGCACAGACTGCACCATTAGCAGAACGTCCTCAACTAGGAGTAATTCTCAATCCAGCGAGCCTCACTGTTTATGAAGTGCGTCCTAACTCTCTGGCTAGTCTCATGGGTTTAAAACGAGGCGATCGGCTTGTTGGTTTAAATGGCGCACCGATCAGCGATGCAAAACAAATTGTTGATTATCTAGCACAGCGTCCATCGACTGCAATTTTGACCGTAGCCAGAAATACAGGTATTACCAACTATCAAATCAAATTCTAAAACCGAAAAGAGAAATAGCGGCGCTTCGCGCCGCTATTTCTCTTTTCGGTTTTAGATAACTGATGTTACGTAGAACAAAGCTCGTCATGATTTTTCTATATCATCTTAAAAGAGGATTTGGAGACCAAATCCCTACATGTTTTTAAAGGTAGGGGCTTGGTCTCCAAGCCCTATCTCAGCGTTCCAATTATCAAGCACGCTCTAAGCAGAGAGCAAAGGTTTTTAAATTCGAGAAGACACATCGATCTCTCGTAAAAATTTAGCGCTATCCTCTGGCATCGCTGGATTAATATACATGCCACTACCTAGCTCAAAACCTGCTGCCTTAGTTACTCGTGGCACGATCGCTAGATACCAATGGAAATAGTCAGATTGCCGCTCATCGGTGGGCATAGAGCGAATTGTATAATTGTACGAAGGATTGTTTAAACCATAATAGAGCTTCGCTAGAACTGTTTTTAGACTATAGGCAAGATCCAATAATTCAGTGTCAGTAATATCGCCAAAGCAGGAAACATGTTTTCGAGGAAATACCCACAGATGGAAAGGAGAAAGCGCCGCATAGGGGATAAACGTGACAAAATGTTCTGTTTCTAAAACAATTCGCTCTTTTGCCTTTAACTCATCTCGGAGGGTATAGCAGAATAAACATTCACCCATATCATCAAAATAACTAGTTGCTTCGACCATTCGATAGCGAATCTGTGAAGGCACAACAGGCGTAGCCGTAATTTGTGAATGGGGATGCTCTAAAGATGTCCCTGCACTCTCACCATGATTTTTAAAAATGATGATGCTCTCAATGCGCTTATCTTCACTAATAGCGTTATAGCGCTGACGATACGCTCTGAGGATATTGATCACATCACTAATATCCATTAAGGCGATCGTCGCATTATGATCAGGATGTTCAATCAAGACTTCGTGATAGCCCACACCTGTAATCGAGCGATGAATACCTTCGCTATGCCGAATGCGATCGCCAATAGGAGAAAGCGCAGGATATTTATTCGGGATAATCCGTACTCGCCAACCACGTTCATCTTCTACACGAAAATATTCAGTTTCCGATGGATTTTCATTGCCCTTACAAAAAGGACAGCTATGTTTATAACTCGGCAATTCTGGAGGAAGATCATCATGCGATCGCACAAATTCATGGGGACGCTTCGATCTCTCTGTGGCAAAAATCACCCAGTCTTTAGTGATCACGTTTTGGCGAAGATGTGACATAGCAATTTACGAGGTTAGGGTTTTAGTATCGGCAGGGCAAATCACCACATAATCCTAGATTTACAGCTATTTCCGATCATTTGAAAGTCTTGCTTCGCAAGACTTTCAAATGATCTAATTTGGGCTTGAGTGCTAATCGCCATCAGAGAAAACTACAGATTGATTTCGCCCCTGCTGTTTAGCACGATAAAGCGCGATATCAGCTTGCTTAATCAGTACTGAACGCTCTTGATTCAGACTTGGTAACATACTAGCCACGCCAAGACTAACCGTAACTATATCGTTGTTATCCGAATTTTGGTGAGCAAACCCCAAATTTGCAATCGCAATCCGAATCTGCTCTGAAACTATGAACGCTCCTTGAGTATCAGTATTGGGTAAAATGACTGCAAACTCCTCACCTCCATAGCGTGTAACTAAATCAGCAGGACGAGATAATACTTTTTTGGCTGTTTGCGCGATCGTCGTTAGACAATCATCACCCATTTGATGTCCATAGAGATCGTTATAGAGTTTGAAATAATCAATATCAAATAAGATCAAAGAGATTGGTTGTACATCTCGTCTGAGTCTTTCCCATTCCATTTTCAGGCGATCGTCAAAACAGCGACGGTTGCCAACTTGGGTCAGCCCATCAATATTCACCAATTTTTCTAGCTCTAAATTTGCTTGTTTGAGAAGAGCTTCACTGCGTTGTAATTCTGTAGTTCTCTCAATTACTTGCAATTCAAGATTTTCCATTGCTTGTTTAAGAGAGGTCTGTGCTGCATTTTTCTCATCGATTACCGCAGAAAGAATTAACGATGTTAAGGCTAGCACCGCCATAAAAGATTGCAGTAGCAATAAAGATGCATTGGGTTCATTGGGAATATAGAGTCCATGATTTTTTGCCGTAGCTAAAATTGCAATTAGGGAAACTATGCTCACTAATAAACTTGCAAAAAAACTACCATACCGAAACACTGTCCAAATCAGAATTGGCAGAAATAGATAAGCTAAGGGATAGCCACTCACAAAAGCAATCCAGCTAACACCTAAAAATATACTCAGCCCTAATCCTATCTCCCAAGATTTATGCCAGATCTCTTTGTAAGAAAGGTTTTGCCATAGCAATATAGTCGGGGTAAAGATTAAATGTGGCAGCGCACTACCGAGCCACCAAGTCATCCAGCTAATGCCATAACTCGTCCATGGGATGATACCTGTTACGCAGAGACTAGTAATCCCAAAGGATGCCGATATAGTTGGTGCAAAAACTGCTGCCATAATATATAGGACAACTGTATTCACATGACTAAAGATCTGTTTGTGGGGTGAAAACCTTTTAATTAGATAAGTGGCAATCATGGGCTGTAGAACATTTCCACAAGCACAAGCAATCAGAATTAATACGAGATTAAAAATCGATAATGATGAGATTTTTAGTAAACCTGATGTCAGGGCATAGGTAGAGCCACCAATAATTCCTAAAATGACGCGATCGCCTAATAAATAAACTAGGGCTAATGTCATCCCCGAAGGAAACCACACTGAAGCAACTGTACCAGGCAAAGTTGCAAAGTCATGACTGATCCTTACCCCATAAGTATAGGCAATTGCTACTAACAGATTCAGAATAATAAATTTAGCAATTCCCCTCTGAAATAGCCAATTGCCTTTCATGTAATACCCTGTAAAACTATCAGGCTTTTCTGATTTTACAGTCTAAATCACCTCTTTTAGCATCCAAAATCCCGCAAAATGTTCTTCATCAGGATTTTTTTGTACAGCTAAGAAATGAAATCCCTGAGAATTTTGTTTAGCCTTCTCAAAGGAGGCTCCTTGGGCGATCGCTTCTTTATCCTTAGGTGCTTGCAAATTTGCCAAAACCCATTGTGCATCAGCACTTGCTTCCAATTGCATTTGTGTGCGATCGCCTAGTAAGTTGCGCTCAAACTTAATAAATACAGGATCAACACCCGACATCCAAGCCGCCAAAGCCGTTGCCCTTGCCGAAATAATAATAATTCCTGAAATGATGGTATCAGGATCAAGATGGCTGATATCCAGCAGTTCGCTAAAGTCCATCGACCATTCCTTCGCATCTGCGAAATCACCTGCCTTCAGCGATACCAAGATCCACCGCTCACCCATCAGCGCATCAGGAACAGGTTTGGGGGCTTGGGCTGCTAATACTTTTAATGGCAAAGGATTAGGATCAACAGCTTGAAATCCATCACGATTAGGATAAATGCTCGCCATTCTCTCCTCTAACCAAGCTGACATCGTAAATACTCGCCGTGATGCTTGTCCAGTTATACCTGCCAGCTTACAACCACGCATAATAATATTCGTCATGCTGGGACGGAAAAAGCGGATCTTAATCGGAGTTTGTCCTGTGCTATTTACGCAATCGGTGAGTTGCTTGGCTAACCATTCGGAGTTGACTTCTGTGGAGGGGCATTCGCGTACCCATTCAAACTGGCGATCGCGATCGCAGATCAGCAATTCCCAAACTTTTTTATTATTGCTATCCAGTAAGGGACGGGAATAAAAATCTAACTCCCAAATATTCGACATAACTTAATTTCTAACTTGACTTTACATAACATGGCTTTTTTCATGTTATCGCGATCGCTACCTCTAGAGTTTTTTAGGTGTGAGATTTTGACTAGGCGATCGCTAGATGTATAGATCTGCAAAAATTTATAAGCTATGCTTAAAAAGCAAGGAGGGCAAATGTATGACGATCAAAGAGCAATTAATTCGCGAAATTGAGCAAGCACCTGAAGCCTCGTTGATTAAATTTATGCAAATTTGGCAGTTTGCTAAGCAGTCGGGTTTTACAGCAATTAGTTCTGAGGATTGGGAACAACATCAGGAAACTTTGTTTGTTTTACAAAATGATGTTCTGATAAACCAGATATCTCGTTCTAGGGTAACCCATGAACAACGTCAAGGTTATCAGCCTAGCAAGGAAGAGATGGATGAGATACTTAGTTTAGGGTGATACATGGGAGGCTTATGAGGAACTCAGGCAGAAAGATAAGAACCTTCACAAAAACCTTTGTAAAATCATCAAAGAGTTACTAAGGGATGATCCTGCTAAGGGAATAGGGAAACCAGAGCCGTTAAAGCATAATCTTTCGGGCTTATGGTCGAGAAGGCTTTCTCAGAAAGATCGACTCATCTATAAATTCGATGATAAGTACGTTTATATATTTGCGATCGGTGGTCATTACGATTAAATGAATTCCAGCAAGAGGCATTCGGTGATCGCAACTAATGAGTGTTAGTCCCAGATGAAAAGCTGTAGCTGCTAGATGGAAAATTTGCCCACATTTCTTGTCTTACTTCAGCGATATCGCGATCGCTAATATTTGCTCCACGCCATAAACCTCGCAAGGATTGACGAGGTTTAGTTTTCACGGCAGTTAATTCTCTCTGTATCTCAGGAGTTACTTGGGCAATCAAATTAACTTTATCAACTAGTGAAAGCTGTTTTGCTAGCTCTAAGACATTTTCTAAAGTGACAATCTGAGTCATGGATTTAGACATTTTTTGTATGCCTTGATTTAGACTCTCCAATTTTACCTCAACAAATATAGAGTATGAATGTTATCTATCTATTCAAGCCTCTCGCCCATATCCCAAATGCAGGGGTTTTGCATTTGCGCCGTGATCGCAAATCTCTCCCCGAAAAAGGTGATCGCTAAGAAATAAATCCTAAAGAATCATGAATTTTATGATTTCATATTTTCGTTGTAAGATCTAAATTATGAGAGATCAAACATTGAGGCAACAAAATGGAAAATCAATTAATTGTAAGAGATCCTGAAATTCTCTCTGGAATACCTGTATTTAAGGGAACTAGGGTTCCTGTAAAGAATTTGGTTGATTATCTGGAAGCAGGCGACTCTCTGGAAGAATTTTTAGAAGACTTTCCAACTGTGCAGAAAGAAAAAGTAGTAAAGTTTTTAAATCTGTCAATTAAGTATTACTTGGCGCATGATTATGAAAGTGCTGCTTGATGAGTGCTTGCCAAAAAAGCTTAAACGAGAAATATCTGATGGTCATACTATCGTGACTGTGCCAGAGCAAGGATGGGCAAGCAAGAAGAACGGTGAATTACTGAGGCTTGCGGCGGGTGAATTTGATGTGTTTATTACGATTGATAATAATCTGTCAGCACAACAAAACCTCACTAAAATTGATTTAGCTGTGATTGTTTTATCTGCACCAAATAATCGATTAGAAACTCTCAAGCCTTTAGTGCCAAGAATTAAGGAAGTAATAGCAAGCATTAAAGTTGGCGAAATAGTCTATATCTAATCACGACAAAAAAGTATTTCACTTTTTTACTATATGTATAACGTGACATACTTTCTTGTAGACAATTAACACTATTTTTTGGGATTAGTATGGCTGTAAAACAACAACATTTTGTTCCTCGTTGCTATTTGAAAAATTTTGCTAACCATCAAGAGCAAATATTTGTTATGGATAAAGATACACAAAAGTCTTACCAGACTAATGTCAAAAACATTGCTAACCTTACCTATTTCAATGACTTTCCAGTAGAGTTTTTGTCTGAAGAATATAAAGAAAAAGAAAAAGAAAAATCTCAAGTTATAGAAAAAGAGTTGTCTAAATACGAAACCAAATTTAGTAATTTTTTGAATGAGATGATAACCCGTCTTGAAAATATAGAGAGATATGCATATTCTAATGAAGTAATAGATCAAGAGCTTAAATCTCATTTTTCATTCTTTCTAGCTTTACAGTTAGGTAGAACAATGAATCAGAGGCAGAAAATTCAAAATACGCTCCAAGATATAAGCGATCTTAAATCTAAACTTGACGAGTCTTCGACTAAAAAACAAGGATGTTTAGATTTTTCAATTCCTGAGCCAGTAAATCCCAATCAATCAATTGATTTTAATGACTTAATTAGATTTAGTGTAGAAAAAGATGCTAATGCTCAACACTTATTTCTTATTGTGGACATTCTTGATAAAGGTCTCAACTCAAATATCACAAAAATTTTTGCAAACCATATATGGTTATTTGGGATTAACTCTACCTCTATACCACTATTGACTTCAGACAACCCGATAGTTATTAAACCTTATCAAAATCATGGCTTTGGTATCGATTCTTATGGAGTACAAGTTGCTTATCCGATAAGCCCTAAATACTTATTAGTCATGCACGAAAATAGCTATTGGAGTGATTTAAAAAGTTTTGATAGAAAGAGCGTAAACTTGACAAAAAACTGTGTAACATCTCACAACAAATTGCAGAAAGATCAATGTTATAGACAAGTTTATAGTGTTGAAGATTTTTCTTAAATCTAATTCGTAGATATTGAGTTATTTGCGAACATCTTATTTGCCCTTGTCACTAGCATAAATTGTTAATTTCAATACCCATATTCCGATAATTATAGGGAGCAGGATTTACACAACAGTCAATAACAACAAAGCAATTAGTATCACAATCACGCAACCTTTGTTATTAGTGATCGATTCAGATTTTGGAGATGCTACGGGCTTAGATGTAACCTTGTGAGAACTTGATTTAGAAACATTTATTTAGATGAGTAGAGATTTATTGGAGAGAAGAGGGTTTTTCGAGAACTTTTTGAGCTAAAGAAGATAATATTCCAATACTATTAGAAGTTCTTATGTCATAGAATAAATTAGGTAAGCTTGCATATGGCGCATTTTTAGCATTATTCGTTTTATTCATAAATTGATCATAAGTTACTTCTTTAGCAATTAACTTTTTGGGATCATACCAACCAATCCTTGTAAGAAAAAGATGATAAGCTTTTTTGTCATACTCTTCAATCTCTCCACCGCACTCAAACCATACTTTTACTTGACAGCTAAATCCAAACTTTCTTGCACTGTAATAAAGCCATAGTTGATCAATCGTCAAAAGATCAGTATGTGGAAAGTTATTCATATTTACATTGGTAATCCAACGTTCTTGTTCTCTTTCTGTAATTTCTAGGATAATTTCAGTTGTGAGCTCGTTTGCGGCTTCCCAATCTTTCTGTTTTAATAGAAATTCTAATTCACTGTAATCGACATTTTTATCTGATCGCAACTCAACTGGGGATTTAGCGACATTCTGATTTGAAACAGGATTATTAGAAGATGTTGTTTTTGTTGCTTGTTTATTCGGTATAGCTGAAGGTATTGAAACTCCATGTTCTACCTGTAAATCTTCCCCTTTAAAACTATAAACAGAAGAAGTACTGACTGTATTTGATGTTTTTTGCCCAATACGCAACTCTTGTAAAATCTCCATAACTGAACTTGGTCTTTCCTTGACCCTATAAGCAGTAAGCCGATCCAACAACTTCCCAAACTCATCACTCACCACCTTCCCATTCAAAAACTGTCGCCATTGATATTCATTTTCCAAAACGTCATAGAGCGTAAACGGTTCCACATTCGTGAGCAAATGTAAACAAGTCACACCCAACCCAAACAAATCGCTCTGAAATACCGACTTACCCAACATTTGCTCAGGAGCGCCATAACTCGGCTTTCCGATGCCCGTCCCCGTCTTTGCCAATAACGTCGCCGTTGCGTGCTTTGCCGCCCCAAAATCTACCAGCACCAACTTTTGATCACTGCGCCGCCGAATGATATTGTCTGGCGAAATATCGCGATGAATTACCGACTTGCCATGCACAAACTCCAAGATTTGCAGCACCTCCACCAACACATCCCGCACCTGCTGCTCACTAAAAGCACCAACTCGCGATAGTTCCTGCTCTAAAGTCTCACCATCGATAAACTCTTGGATGAGATACTGCTTACCCTCATGGATTGTGAAAGATAGAAGTTCAGGAATTTGCGGATGCTTACCCAAATCATCAAGCCGCTTTGCCTCCTGCTCAAATAACCTGACTGCGACATCCAAAGTCCCTTGACTCGCATTAGGATTGATCGTCTCAAAAGCAAACTGCTTAATCACACAACGAGGCTGTGATGGCTTCGACTCATCCTGAGCCAAAAAAGTTTTACCAAATCCCCCCTGACCAATTACCTTCAAAGCGCGATAACGCTCTTGAATTTGCAACTTCGCGCCGCATTGACTACAAAACTTGGTTGTTATTGAGTTTGAACGATCGCAAGCAAGACAAAGACAGTTACTCATGCTGAATGAAATTTTTTGGAAAGCTATCTTTGATAATTATGACATTTAGATAGGATGATGATCCATCCTCATCAATTACCTCAAAGCGATCGCTGTACAAATAAACTCCAACAAAAAAAGAGGAGCAAACAATGTTTGCTCCTCTTTTTTGTCAAATAAGCTCAGTTATTAATTGAACTATTGGACAACCACTTTGCCTGCCATACCAGCACCACGGTGAGGAGAGCAGTAGTAAGAGAACTCACCAGCTTCATTGAAGGTAGACTCTAGCTCAGCCTTAGGCTTTTGAGCTAACTTCTTGTGAGAAAGTTCTTCATGACCATCAAATACGATGTTGTGAGGGAAAGCCTTGTTGTTAACCCATTTGACAGTATCGCCAACCTTGATTGTGACTACTTTAGGTTCAAATACTAGTTGACCACCATCAGAACCCATCTTCACGGTGACTGTATCAGCCGACGCAGGAGAAGCGGTGATGAAAAGGCTACCAACAACAAACAAAAGGCTAGCGATCGCTAGACCTAGCTTTTTCGCAAAGGAAGAAATATTCATAATTAACTACCGACTAAAATTCAACTTGACCTGCACTAATTCGACTCGACTCGAACTAAAGCAACTAAAACACGTAGAGAAAAGCTAAGAGCATCAGCTTTTTGAAACTAAACTGTGACTCGACTAAAAGCACAGATTTCTAGTTTAATAATATACCTTGCCGCCGCCCCAGCCGATACCTTTAACCTTAGGTTCGTAGAGGATATAACCTGCAATTAGCTTGAGGTCATTGTCGGTAAGACCACGCATGGTGGGGAAAATATCAGTACTCTTGAGGCTAGGGTGAACATCATAGATTTCAGTAACACCATCATAGGTGGTAGGCTTCTTCATGAAATCTACCAAACCAAGGACATTGTTACGCACTGGATAAGCACCAGCCAAGGATTCGGGCGAAAGATTGACGTTAGGATTGGTAAAAGTTGCGCCGCCAAGGTGACAGGTAGCACAGGCATTAGAGAATAATTTCTTACCCTTAGAAATGTCTTTTTGAGTCAAGACAATATTGGTAGTTTCGTTAAGGGGAACTGTACGTAGTTCGATGGGAATGTCGGCAGCACTGACGCTAGAAGTAAAAAGCTGGAAGGCTAGCATTACGAATGCGATCGCCACCGCTAAATATTTAAAAGAATTTTTGTTCATAATTACGGACATAACTTAATTTATCTAAGTTTATCTAAAAGAATTTAACCTAATCTCAAAGATTTATTGCGATTTTGCGATCGCGATTACTCTTTAGATTTTTTAGGGATTTTTGGAAGAGATTTTAGAATTTTGGGCTTCGGATGCCATGATTACGGCTTTTGCGTCTTCCAAAGCGAGTTTGGTTTCGGCATCTTGGTATGCGATCCCAAGACGATCGCATAATTTAAAAACAGACTCAAGGGTGAGTTTGTAGTCTTCCGCGATCTCAGCGATCGAATAATCAGCAAAGCCCATAACAATACTCTTATCTAGTTAATTCTAGAGACGTTTGTGCTATTTTCTCATGCAAAGGGGAGACAAAACCTAAAAAGTAAAGGCGGCGCGATGCACCGCCTTTACTTTTTAGGGCTTAACTAAAATGGCTTTAACTTACAGCAATTACAGATCAAACGAACCACAAGAAAATTTTTGAAAGTGTTGCAAAGCAACACTTTCAAAAATTTTCTTGGTTTGGGTTTGAGCGCGAAGTGCTGTTGGATAATAAAGACAGTAGTAAACAGTGAACAACAATGACAGACGCTTCTAATAATTCACCTGTTGATTTACCTGTTGATGTTGTAGTTAAGGCGGCGATCGCCGTTACCCAAGCACCCAATGAAATCGAGATTAATCGTGAAATAGCGATCGCAGGAACAGCAGATTTTTCTCAAGTTTTACAGATTCTGGTCACCTTACCCAACGAGGCTACAGTTGCCGTGCAACTTAACCCCACGATGGGTACTTGGCAGGCAAAAATTGCGGCGGGTTTGCCCAATGCCTCAGCAACATTTTTGCGGGTGCGGGCTATCGGCGCAAACAATCAGCTTTTAACGGAGCTAATCGTCAACATTTTAGTCAAACTACCAACAATTTCACTGGTCACCAAGCAAGGAACTCTCTTCAAAACCTCACCTGCGGATTCTTCGACCTTACCACCCAATGCTAAGGTCGAAGTGCTAGCTGGGCAAACCTTTGAAGTCCTGCGTTATGGCGCTGTTGATGGACATATTAAGGTTTTGCTAAAGCAGCCGATCGCCCCTGTCGGGGAGTTTGGTTATTTCTACGCTCTTCATGTAGATTTGCTTGCACCAATTACACTCACAGTCAAGCAAGACACGATTTTCAAGATTTCTACAGCAGCTTCACAAACTTTACCCTTTACTCAAAAAGCTGAAGTAAAAGCAGGCACAAAGTTTTTGTTAGATGGGAACTACACGATCGCGGATAACCATATTCGAGTCAAACTAGCCCAACCGCTAGCCCCCGTTGGACAGGATGGTTACTTTTTTCTACCCCATGTCGAATTATCAAAACTAGGCGAATCCCTTGATTTTTCTAATCCTGCTGATGTTAGCAATATTCAAATAAAAGGGGCGATCGCCACAGTGATCACTGACACTTTTTTGAAAGCATCTTCACAGGATGCCAGTAGACTCTCCAATTCACAAAAAATCATGGTCAAGGCGGGTACGACCTACCCGATTAGTGGCTATGCTGCGGTTAATGGTCATTTTCGGGTGAAGTTTACCTCAGAGGTTCCACCCCTTGGGGATGTGGGCTTTTTCTTTGAGCGACATGTCAGCATTACCAAAAATGGCAAAGCGATCGCCTTTGACCCAGACATGAAAACTCTGACTATCAGACAAAATACGGTATTCAAAAAACGCCCGATCGATTCGCGCCAGTTAGCAGCTAGTGAGTTAGCACCTCTCACCGCAGGCGATGTTTTTGGAGTCGATAGCTATAGTCTTACCGACATCCATTTTCAAGTCACCTTAAATGAAGATGTACCACCGCTAGGAAAGTCTGGCTTTGTATTTGCGGGACATGTCAATCTCAGGCAAGGGAATAAGGCGATCGAGTTTACGCCCAAGCGCAAGGTTTTAGGTGTGCCCTATTTTTCGCAATTAGATAATCCTCGCGATCCTTTTGTCACCTGCAATGTTACTTCGATCGCGATGGTGTTAGCTTTTCATGGCAGGCGATCGCGCAATCCGCGCCAACAACTAGAGGATGAGCTGTATCAATGGATCATCGATCGCTACGGTAGACAGGCGCGTACCGATAATTCAGTTATGCAAAAGCTCTATCAAGCCTATGGCTTTGGTGGCGGCTTTAGTACAACTCGCACATGGGCACAAATCAAACAAGAACTCATCGAAAATCGTCCCGTTGTAATCGGTGGCTACTTTACCCACGGCGGACATATCATTTGCATTATTGGCTTTGATGAACAGGGCTATATTGTCCATGATCCCTATGGCAACGCCCTCACAGGTTACAGCCAAACTGAAGGAAAGGGTTTGCGATATCCCTACATCTACATGCGCGACATGTGCGGTGTCGATGGCGATGTCTGGGCGCATTTCATCTTGCCCCGCTAATTATAGCTATCGCCAAATAAAGAATTGATTGGCGGCGCGGAGCGCCGCCAATCAATTCTTGGGTTTTGATTTTTCCTAATAAAACGTAAGTTCGACGAAGGCAAAAAATGGTAAGAATCGCTAAGCGATTCTTACCATTTTTTGCCATTTGCGGCGTGCTTCGCACGCCGCAAATGGCTATATCGAACTCACGTTAATAAAAGTGACTGTAGCTATAACTATAAAAGGAGTCGCTTCGCGACTCCTTTTAATTAGGCGATCGCCGATCCATCGATCACATCTTGCCAACGTCCGTTACCCACAGCCCGAATTGCTTCTTTAAGTTGAATATCGCCTGTATAAATCGCTTTACCAACGATCGCCCCTGTCACACCAACTGACTCTAGTGAGAGCAGATTCAGTAAATCCGTAATCGAGCTAACACCACCTGACGCAATCACAGGAACATCGACATTTTCGGCAAGTTGACGCAAAGCTTCGATATTTGGTCCCTGCATCGTACCGTCACGATGAATATCCGTGTAAATAATTCCTGCGATACCCACAGAAGTCAAGCGTTTGGCTAGATCCACAGCGATTACTTCCGATGTTTCCAGCCAGCCTCTCGTCGCTACCTTGCCATTACGGGCATCAATCCCAATCATGATTTGTTCAGGAAATTCCGCGCAAATATCGGCAATTAGTTGGGAATTCTCGACTGCGGCTGTTCCCAAAATCACCCGACTTACGCCTGAGTGCAACACCGATAAAATACTTTCGCGATCGCGTAAGCCACCGCCCATCTGCACCCGCATCGGGATGGAACGGGCGATCGCTTCGATTACCTTCAAATTTTGGGGCTTTCCTTGCTTTGCACCATCTAAATCAACTACATGCAAATACTTAGCGCCTTGACTGTACCAGCGTTGGGCAACCTCTACAGGGTCTTCACCAAATACTTCTGACTGTTGATAATCCCCTTGATAGAGCCTGACACAGCGTCCATCTAAAATATCAATTGCGGGAATTACATCCATAATTTTTACCTACGATCCCAGAAGCTTATTTTAGCTAGATTTAGCGATCGCGGTATAGTACAAATCAAGGAAAACCAATTTATCGGTTTCCCACCTTAGTCAGGGAACCGATAAATTGGTTTTTATTCAGTTTTTAGTTAATATTTGCCAAACTCCAAATTTGTCCCCTATGAAATCGCCTAAGCAGTCAGTATCGCAACGATTAATGTCTATTGGTGTCGTGATTAGCGTTGTCTTTTTGCTGATGGCGATTCTCGCACCGCTCCTACAAGCCGTAGGGGTATTAACAGATCCTAGTGAATTTCTCAGCAATGGTATCCATGAGCCACCCTCTGCTCAACATTGGTTTGGCACAGATTTGCAGGGGCATGATGTATTTACAAGAACGATCGCTGGTGCTGGTGTGGCATGGCAAGTGACGATCGCCTCAACGGTAATTAGCTTAGCGATCGGCGTACCCTTGGGAATGCTAAGCGGCTACAAAGGCGGATGGTTGGATCGCGGTTTAGTATTCCTCATGGATGCTCTCTACACCTTGCCAAGTCTATTGCTCTCGCTAACGATCGCCTTTGTGGTCGGTGCTGGTGTCTGGAATGCAGCGATCGCCCTCAGTGTTGCCTATATTCCCCAATATTTTCGGGTGATTCGCAACCAAACTGTCAGTACCAAAACCGAGGTTTATATCGAAGCTGCCCAAGCGATCGGTGCGGATACAAAAACAATCTTAATGAAATATCTCGCGCCTAATGTAATCCAAAGCTTACCCGCCATTTTCACCCTCAACGCCGCCGATGCGATTTTAACTCTGGCTGGTTTAGGCTTTTTAGGTTTAGGCATTCCCGAAGATGTCCCTGAATGGGGTCACGATCTCAAGCAAGCTCTCGACGCACTCTCGACTGGTGAAAATATCTGGTGGACAACGATTTTCCCTGGTTTGGCGATTACTTTTATGGCGATCGGTTTATCTCTAGTAGGTGAAGGCTTGACCCAGAAACTTAGTAGCAAGAAAACTGAAGGTTAGCTATATTTTATACCAACTAAATAGCTCTATTTTTCTTTTGAATAGACAGAATCAGTATATTTAAGAAAGAAAACCTGAGTTATTAAAGCTAAACTTGAGATAGCATAAACTCATAATTACAATTTGCCAATGCCTGACCCCAGAGACGTTTTTGAGCATCCTTTAGGATATTGGGATTTTCTAATTGCCTCAGACGATACTAAGTTTGAGGGGCAGTTCTTTGACCGAAAAGAAGCTGGGCGGGCTAAATTAGGTCAAGTTTTTAGGGATAATGACTTAAATAAGGCAATGGATAGCATTAAAGAATGTGTATCTGCATTTGCCAATACAAATAAATCGGGAAGTCTCTTAGTTATTGGTATTTCTAAACATGGTGAAGTTAAAGGACTTAACCATTTGTCAGATAATCAGAGAAGTACATTAACAGGGTTTAATGCCTTATTATCCGATCAAGCTGCTCAAGCCAAGTTTTTTGAATGTACTAATGATAGTGGTACTCAAGATTTTATTTGCTTAGTTTATGTGCCATATACATCGAGACGAATCTGCCAAACTGTGGGTAATCGCCCTCGTGTCTGGAAAAGACAAGGCTCACAAAATATTGAACTCAGTGACTTACAGATAGAACAACTACGTAGAGACAAAGGAGTTGTAGACTACGAGCAAGCGGATTGTTGTGACTATGATTCTAGAGATTTAGATCGCGCGGCTTTCCAAGAATTTCGCAAAGCATATTTATTAGACGCTTCTTATGATGATGATACCGACGAAAAGATTCTCTATGATTTGGGTGCAATCAATAGAAGTAGCTCAGGATATACTTTTACAAATGCTGGGCTACTTTTTTTTGGAGCAAACCCTCAGAGAGTTCTAGCTGCTTGTTATATTCGACTACTTAGATTCGAGACAGATGTTGAAAATACTCAGGATAGAGGCTTACCCACTTTTGACAGAAAATTTACAGGGTCAATTACCAAGCAAATAAGAGATTTAAGAACTTTTTTTAAGGAATCAGGATTCTTTAAACTTTATCAAAAAAGAAAACCTAATGGAGGTTTTATTGAGGAACCAGAGTATCCTTATGATGCAATTGATGAAGCTATTGTTAATGCAGTAGCTCATCGTGATTATGCAATAGGTTTACCAATTGAATGCGAATCTTATAGAAATGCTTTCGTTGTAAGAAATTCAGGACGACTTCAGCAGCGGAACAAAGATGTTCCTGAAGAATTCTCTTTAGAAACTACTCGACTTGATTCTTCGCCTCGAAATCCAAAACTTATAGAATGGCTAAAGATGATGCGTGATGAGCGCGGAGCGGAGTTCGTTAAGGCACTCAGTGAGGGAACAAGGCGTATGAGAGATGAGATGAAACGCCTAAATTTGCCTGCACCGACATATAGGATGAGAGAATCTCAGACATCTGTTATTTTATTTAATAATGTTTTGGAAAGAGAAGCTAATCTTCGATTATCAGCAATATCCGAATCTACTGAATTCTCAAATCTATTTCCTGTGACTTTTATATCTGATAGTGACGAGACTTTTAGTTTAGACGATGTTTCTGATCGATATAGAGATATTATGGCTAATCTAAAAGACTCTCTCTCCAGTCATGACTGGTATATAGACAGCTTTAAGTTCAGTAGATTAATCGCTCATCGTCAGAGAATCTACATTCCTTTATCTACTTCAGTTGATAAATTTATTAGATTTTATCCTGCTTATATATTTCAGTTACGTCAATACTCAAAAAGTTATTATTTATGTATTGATTATACATTAGAAGTTAAGAACATTAAAACTGTCAAAGATATTCTTTCTTATTTTTCTTCAGATGATTTAATTGGTAAAACAGCAGTTGTCAGGTGGGATGGTTGGGAGCGTGGAAAGATCATTTCTTTTGATGCCGAATGGACAACTGTGCATTTATTTGATTTTAATCAAGAAGTTAAGATTGCAAGTAATAAGGTTATTCCTAATCTATCAAGAACTCAAATTGAGCATATGCTCAAACAAAACAATATTAGATTTGATTTATCTAGGGCAATCAAAGAACATAGTTTGTCTCTAGAGCCAAATTCTTCAAAAATTCGGGCTGAAAAAAGTCTAGCAACAGCAGTGGATATAGCCAAAGAAATATTTCCATTAAAAGTAAATGGATTTTGGTGTCACTTAAAATCCGAGTCCACAGCTTTACATAGACAAAACAATTCCTTTAGTGGTTTGCAGGTTCGTAGCATCCCAGAGCCAGAAGTTGAATTTAGTCATCGCCGTGAATCTAAAGATATTCGTGATGGTATTACAAAGTTTGGAGCTTATAGCAATGCAGAAAAAAAAGTTGAAATTATTCCTGTTTGTAGTTCAGAATTACGTAGTAGGATGGCTAATCTAATTGAGCGTCTTAAAACTGGGAAATATAAATATCGGGGTTCAGAGCGTACATTTGGAACTCGATTTACTTACTCTTCAGTTGTCACACCTGTCTCAGTTGAAGATACTCTAAATGAATGTAGAAGAATGCTTGATGAGCATCCTGAATGGATTGGAGATGATAGACTTAGCCGAATATTTCTTATCCATATCCCAGAAGGCTCCTACGCTATGGATGATGAACAGTCTCCATACTATTCTGTTAAAAGGTTTCTACTTGAGAAAGGAATTCCTTGTCAAATGTTAGATACCCCAACACTACTGAACCCTGATTGGAAAGATCTTAATTTGGCATTAAATATAGTTTCTAAGTGTGGGATTACACCTTGGGTTTTACCAGGAGCTATACCAGATGCTGATTTTTTTGTTGGTCTTTCATATACACAAAGTAGACGAGACAATTTTGATCGTCTAATGGGATATGCGAACGTTTTTGATCAATATGGTAGATGGCAATTTTACTCTGGAAACATAGATACTTTTCCTTATGGTGAAAAGCTTCAGTATTTTAGTTTGTTAATTGAACAGACCTTGAATCGGCTTTCAATATCTGAAACTCCAAGCATCTATTTTCATTATTCTGCTAAGTTTTCAAGAGATGATAAAACAGCAATTCTTGAAGCCGCTCGAAAAATCAGACCACAGGGTAAATATTCATTTATATGGATAAACTCACACCATAATGTCAGACTCTATGATAACCGTGCAGAAACTGATGGAAGTTTAAGTCGAGGCAGCTATGTAATTACATCCCCCAACCAAATCTATCTTTCAACGACTGGGTATAATCCTTACCGTAAAGCTCTTGGTACACCTGTTATGCTTGAAATCAATGTAAGATCTGAGTACCCTGATGGATCTCCTAATACTCCTCCAGATTTGAGAGCAATAGCTGCACAAATATTGAGTTTAACTAAACTTAATTGGGGATCTACTGATTCATTATGTGGTGAGCCTATTACAACTAAATATGCAGGAGATATAGCATATTTGACATCCGCTTTTCTCAGACAAGGAAATCATTTCCATTTACATCCAGTTTTAGAAAGAACACCTTGGTTTATTTAGAATCTATACTTGGCAAAGTTGTAGTCTTAGTGCAATCTCAGTCTATCTTGTAGAGCGATCGCGTAGTGGACTGTTTCATCTAAAATAGTGCAATAGGCGATCTGTCAAAAATTTGTCAAGACTGACTTTACCAAGTTTTCTATTACATCAATTTAGATGAAACAGTCCACTACTTGATTTCAAGTTAGCGCTCACACGTACTTTTGAATCATTTCTGTTAGAAGACTTAGTCTCACAGGTTTGCTGAGGTACTCATTAGCTCCAGCTTTTAAGCAACGCTCATGATCATCTTTCATCGCTAAAGCAGTCAAAGCAATAATGGGAATATCTACAAGCCCTAGGTCTTGACGAATCCGCTTGGTCGCTTCGATACCATCCATAATAGGCATTTGAATATCCATTAAGATGACCTTAGGGCGGAGTGATTGAACCAAAGCGATCGCCTCTTGACCATTTTCTGCAAAAGCTAGACGGTAGCCTTTTGCCTCAAGATATGTTGAGATGGTCATCACATTTGCCGCATCATCCTCAACTAATAGAACTAATGGAGCAGATAGTTGAAGTTCTGTTTGATCTGATTGTGAGTCTAAAGCTAACATCTTCTCAACTGGAGAGGGTGTTTCTGTCAGCCAAGGTAGATTTACGATAAAACAACTACCAACACCAACTTCACTATTAACCTTTACAAAGCCGTTGTGAAGTTCGACAATTTTTTTCACCAGTGCCAAACCTAAACCCGTCCCTTCGTACCTGCGATTGAGCGCACTGTCTATTTGGATAAAGGGTTGGAAAATTTTTTCAATATCCTCAGGCAAAATGCCAATACCAGTATCCTTGATAGTAATACGCAGAAAGCCTTGGGGAGAATTGGTCGTTGGATCTGGTAAAGGTTGTCCATCAACATAGAGAGAAACCTGCCCACCATCTGGTGTAAATTTGACAGCATTGCTCAACAGATTGATAAGAACTTGCTTAATCCGATTGGTATCCATCAGCAGAGATGGCAGTTGATTAGGAAGACTAGTTTGAAACTGAATCTGCTTTTTCTGAGCCTGTGGTTGGAGCATTTGCAAGCTGGCATAACAAAGCTGGACGATATTTGTAGATGCTAGGGTAAGCTCGAGTTTATCTGCTGTAATTTTGGAAAGATCCAGAATATCGTTGATCAGATTGAGGAGGTGAGTACCACTCTGATTAATCGTGTTCAGAGCCTTAAGCTGCTTAGGATTAATATCTCCAAAAATTTCTTCTTGTAAACCCTCTGTCATTCCCAAAATGGCATTGAGGGGCGTACGGAGTTCATGGCTCATGGTAGCAAGAAACTCATCCTTCAGGCGGGTGGCGCGAATCAGTTCTGCATTGGTGCGTTCAAGGTGTTCTTCATAGTTTTTGCGATCGCTAATATCTTGGGCTTGGGCAAAGGCAAATCCTTGTCCTTCGGATTCTAGATAATTACTCGTAATTTCCACAGGGAAAATTTTGCCATCTTTATGTTGGTGATAAGTTTCAAATCTCACATATTTTTTTTGAGTTAGATCTTGCCAGTAACGTGGCCATTCTTGGGGTTGGAGGTACGCATCAATATCCCAAATATAACGCCCCTGTAATTCATCTTGACCATAGCCAAGGCGAGAACAAGCAGCTTCGTTAGTATCCAGAACTAGACCATCCTCGCGAATCCAGAAAATTCCCATAGCGGTTTTATTGACAGCAAATTGCGTCAGTTTTAAAGATTTTTCTGTCTTTTTCAATTCGCTGATATCGCGCATGATCGTCGAGAAATGTTTGACTTCTCCCGCAGCATTCTTATGGGCGATAATCACTTGAGAAACTGGAATTTCTTGCCCCTTATTGTCTAGGAGAGCCAGTTCTCCTGTCCAACTTCCTTGCGCGATCGCCGTTGGCAAAGCTTGATTCAAGATGATTTCATTAACCCAGGCTGGATGACATTCTGAAATATCTTTGTGAACAGTTAAGTCTTGGCGCAATGCTCGGAGTGGCTTATTGTGCCAGATAATTTCTCCCTTGGCATTGGCGACACCAATATAATCGGGTGTTGTTTCGAGAACATCTATGAGCCTTTTTTGTTCAGATTCAAGTTGTTTTAGTTCCGCTAGAGAATGCTCTAACTGCTCTGCATAGACCTGAGATTGCTGATAGAGTCGAGCATTTTCTAGAGAGATCGCGGCTTGTGTACAAAGAAAGTTGAGAATGAGAATGCGATCTTTGGTAAAAACCCCCTGAGTTGATCGATTGCTAACGTACATGATACCCGCCAACTGTCCTTGGTGCAGTAATGGTAGACAGAGAATACTTTTGGGACGTTGCTGTTCGAGATATGGATCGATAATCGGCAGATCGGTGTCAAGATTGTCAATCACCAAGACTTCTTGGGTATTTTTGACATACTGAATCAATTTGATGGGGAAGTTGCAATCATTCTCAAGGAGTCTGTTGCATAGAGCAATGCTATGTGGTGTGGCGATCGCTCGTACTTGCCATTCTCCAGAGAAATTAGGAAGTATTAACGCACAGCAATCGCTCCCTGAATTTTGCAAAATAATCTGAGTCAGTTGATGCAGTAGCTCATCTAGGTGAATCGTACTAGAAAGTGCTTGGGAGGCTTTGAGAATACTGGCAAAATCAATGCTTTGGTTAAGACTGCTATAGTTTTTGCCAGTGCTAGAATGCACCGATATTGTAGGCGCAGCAACCGCCATCAGCATATTTAAAACTTCCCCTGAAACCGATGATGGGTGCAAAATGGAATGTAGCAGTTCAGGATAGCGCTGCTCTAAATCATCAATTTTAGCTTTAGTACCCCAGCGATAATAGCAATAATAAGCTTCTTGCATATAACTTGTGGCGATCTTTTCTTTGCCCCAGTCAATATAGAATTTAGCAGCCAGTTCATTCGCGATCGCTTCTTCTTGAATATAGCCGTTTTTCCTTGCGCCAGCGATGGCTTGGTCATATGACTCTATCGCATCTATTTTCTGTCCCAAGACTCGGAATTTTTCCGCTTCTACCAACAGCCACTTATGCAGAAAATTCATGGGAGCATGTACTGCCCAATTTTGCAACTTGTCTTGATTTTCTTCAACTCGTTGGAGCAATTGTTCTCTTTCTAAGCCCTGTTTTTCTGACATCAGAGCTAACTGAGTCAGGGAATCATAAAAATGGAATACTGCAACTTTGAAAGAGCCTGATGCCGCCGCTAGGTATTGTTTGGTGCAGTTTGCTGCATCTTGAGCTTCTTGCCACTGTTGGAAAAGGTAACAAAGGATCAGCTTGCTGATATACAGCACAGCCAGCTCATACAAGTCATCAACTTTTTTCTGTGATAGAATTCTGTCTTCTTGATACACCGTACCCTGAATCAGCCAAGGGCATTCGCTCTGCCCGCGCAAATTCAAAACAGATTGGCAAAAAATCCTGACATAGTTGTGTGCTACTTGTTTAAGCTGCCCCAAGGCTTGACCATATACCATCATTTCCTGTTCCAACGCCGCAAGTTCTTTACCGAAGAAAAAGGACAAGTAGCAGTAATTCCAAGCACAGTAGCCAGCATATTCCAATGCTCCGTTATCTAATCCGTTATGGTATCCCTCAACTAGAGGCTTTAAGGAACCCTGAAGATGATATTTCCAAGGTTTTATAAACGGATAGATTAAGTTATAAGTACTGGCTTTAAATTCATTATTTTTAAGCCCCGATAGAAGTGCCAAGGCCATTTCTGCTGCCTCATTACCCTCCTCAATAGCCCCCATCACGCCACACAAAACCAACCCATACCAAGCATAAGCCGAGGCTGACACCGATGTGTTTCCATACTGGACTGATAGTTGCACTTGTTTGAAAACAACCAATGGTAAAAGAGTAGGTACTGCTACGTAGACACCTGCCGTCATTGATGCCAAAATTCGGATTGCGGCAAGTGCTTTGGGATCAACCATTTCTGGCAGCCCCAGTAATTTTTCTAGTTGGTTTCCTGCCAACATTGATTGAGTTTCGTCCAAGCTTTGATCAATTTCTATCTGTGTGGGTTCTTTGGGAAATGTCACGTCCAATAATTCCAAGACAGAGAGTGCAGTTTCAATGGCTTTTAGTTGCTGGCTTTGAGCTACATAGGCTAAAATTTTGGCTTCGTAAACTTTCACCTTATCCAACAACTGTCGAGCATGCTGGAATACAACATGAGCAAAAACTTCCATTTGAGAGAAATCTCCACTCAAACAGGCTACTTCGGTGGCTAGTTCGTAGAGTTCTAACGTCATTTCGTAGCTTTGTTGCCAACTATCGTCAGGCAATAATTGAATGCCTTTGGTTAGATAATCCATAGCAGCCTGATAAGCCGTTGATGCTTTAACTTTTTTTGCGGCTGCCAAATTGAGTGTTACTAGTTCGTGGCGCTCATGGGAAGATCTGATTGATTCTGCACCCTGATTGAATTGATTAATGATATCTAATAGTTTTTCCTCTCTTTCTGCCAGAGGAGTTGCCTGCAATAATTGCTGCCCTATTTTCAAGTGCATTGTTTGCTTTAGAGTATCAGGAATAAGCGAGTATGCAGCTTGTTGAACGCGATCGTGCAGGAATCGATAATTGAGGATTTCATTTGGTTCAAGTTGTTTCGCATCTGACTCTCCTAGTCCTCCTAAATCTCCTAAATAGAACTTATAAAGAATGCTTTGTGGAAGAATCAAGCCATCCTGCAAAGCTCGCCATAATGCTGTCGCCACTTCCGTTTGGGATTGCTCCGCAACAATTGCCAGCGTAGTTAAATCAAATTGCGCTCCAATACAAGCCGCTAACTTTAACATCTCTTTGGTCGATTCTGGCAATTTCTGTAACTGTAAAGCCATAAACTTGACCACATCATCAGTCAAAGCCGATTCTCGAACTTTCACCATATCGCATTGCCAGTGATCGGCATCGTGGTCAAATGTAATCAGTTGCTCTTGATACAATGTCTTTAGGAACTGAGTAGCGAAGAAGGGATTACCTTGAGTCTTTTGCATAACCAGTTCTGTGAGGGGATAAGCTAGCGATTCTCGGGCATGTAGCGTATCGGCAATCAGGTGATTAAGACTAGCAAAGCTGAGAGGTTGAAGCGTAATCGTATGGATGGGAACCTCGATTTTTTGCATCTCATCAAGGCTTAACATCAGAGGGTGAGCAGGAGAGACTTCATTATCACGATAGGCTCCTAGCAATAGCAAATAGCCTGTCTGCACATCAGCCATTAGCACTTGAATCAAGTTTAAGGATGCCGAATCTGCCCATTGCAAGTCATCGACAAAGATCACTAATGGATGCTCGGCGGTAGTAAACACCTGAATAAACCGTTGGAACAGTAAGTTAAACCGATTCTGAGCAGCAGTTCCCGATAATTCTGGTGCGGGAGGCTGAGCGCCGATGATGCGTTCTAAAGCTGGAATCAGTTCAACAATAACTTGAGCATTTTCCCCCAAAGTTTCTAAAATCTGCGTCTTCCAAGTTTGTAGCTGTATATCACTCTCACTGAGCAGTTGCCCAACTAGGTCGCGAAAGGCTTGCACAAAAGCTGAAAAGGGAATGCTGCGATTAAACTGATCGAACTTGCCTTTGATAAAGTAGCCCCGTTGACGTGCGATCGGTTTATGTACCTCATTAACTACGGCAGTTTTACCTACCCCTGAATAACCCGCCACTAGCATCAGTTCTGATGTTCCCTGAGATACCCGATCAAAGGCTGATAGTAGGGTGTGAACTTCAGCTTCACGTCCGTAAAGTTTTTCGGGAATGAGGAAGCGATCGCTTAAATCTCTCTGTCCTAGTCCAAATTCAACAACTGCGCCCGTTTCTTGCCATTGAACTAAGCATAGTTCCAAATCATGCTTGAGAATAATCGCACTTTGATAACGATCTTCAGCATTCTTTGCCATCAGTTTTGCCACGATCGCCGCAACCATCACAGGAACATTAGGGTTGACCTCATTTACCACCGCAGGAATTTGAGCTATATGGCTATGGAGCAATTCCAGAGGATCTTCGCTGGTAAAAGGAAGTTGTCCAGTCAGCAGTTGATATAGTGTTACACCTAGAGCGTAAAAGTCAGCCCGATAGTCAAGCCCTCTGTTCATCCGCCCCGTTTGTTCTGGAGCCAGATAAGCCAGAGTTCCTTCTAGGTGTTTCGGACTTTGGAGTACTTGAGTCTCTTTTGGCAGCAGCGAAGCAAGGCTAAAGTCTATCAGCTTAACTTGCTTGGATTTTGGGTGAATCAAAATATTCGCAGGTTTAATATCTTTGTGAATCACCCGATGTTGATAAAGTTCGTGGCAAATATCAGCAAGTTGGATCGCGATATCAAGAATTTCTCTGATAGTGAGCGAATGATGTTGATAGTATTGACTTAAGGAAATCCCCCCAAAGTCCTCCATGACTAATGCGTAGCCATTACCACAGTGTAATAGTTGTAGATGGCGAATAAAGCCTACAATAGGTAAGTTTTTCGCGACCGTGTATTGATTGCGAAACTGCACTAACTCACTAAATGTGGGATATTCCTGAGCTAAGATCTTAATAACTACAGGCTGCTGGGTAACACTCTCTACCGCCCGATAAACTATAGTTCGGGAACCCTGATAAACAAGCTCAACAAAGGTATATTCAGAGAGTTGTTGTTTTGCTTGAGCTAGTTGATTGGCAAAGCGCGTCATAGGCTCAACAGACAATTGATATAGAAAGTAATTATATAGCTATAGCCACCTGTATCAGGACAAATAAAAACCAAATAGTGTGAGGCGGCGCGAAGCACCACCTCACACTATTTGGTTTTATGTCTTACAGGTTATTTAGGGTTTGTGTAATACAGAGAAGTTTTGGAAAAGCTTGCGAAGCAAGCTTTTCCAAAACTTCTCTGGTTTTTGAGAAAGCGCAAAGCGCTGTAACAAGAATGGCGACAGCTATAAGTATGCACTCATTTGCCAAATGCTATAGTTGAAATATAGAAGCGCTAGTCAAGAAATACTAGAAATTTTAAGCACCATAATTTATGCAAGAAATCTGGTTAAGAATAGAAGCTTGGCTAAGAACCAATGCTCCAGAACACGTTGATATATTAGCGGCAGGAGCTTCTGATGTTCAAATTAGTGAATTAGAAGATTTGCTTTCTATCCAACTTCCTGAAGATGTCAAATCCTCCTATCGCATTCATAATGGACAAACATCCTATAACTATGGATTGATTAATGGATGTGAATTCTTATCTCTAGAGCGTATTGAGGATGAATGGCAAATCTGGAAAGGACTTCTAGATAGTGGAACATTTCAAGATGAAGATGGACAAGATCAAGGATGTGAACCTGATTTAGGTATTTGTAATGTTTGGTGGAGTTCAAAATGGATACCTCTAACTTATGATGGTTGTGGCAATCATGATTGTCTAGATTTAGCTCCTGCAGAAGGAGGAAACATCGGACAGATTATCTCAATGTGGCATGATGATCCTGAGAGAAAGATACTTGCACCTAGTTTTCGAGATTGGTTACAGAATTATGCCAAGGGGTTGGAGCTTAGGATCTCAAATTAAATAACTTGCAATATTCAAAACCCAGTATTGAGGAGGCGGGCTTCGCCTGCCTCCTCAATACTGGGTTTTATTTAATTTGCGATCCTTAGCTCACTCAAGTCCAATTTGTGATGCTCCAGATAATGCTTCAGACTTCCTAATTTCGCCTACCACATTAATTCTAGGGAGACGATGCTTAAACCCGCAGAGAACTTCCCAAGAAATTGTACCTAATAAATTAGCCCAATCATCAGCAGTATTCTCTGAAGCTCCGCCTAGAAATGTCACTACATCACCAACGTGAACATTTGAGACATGTGTAACATCGATCGCACATTGATCCATCGTAATTGTGCCGATCTGAGAAACTTTTTGACCATTCACGGATACACGAATGCGATTGGATAGACCGCGTGAAATGCCATCAGCATAGCCGATCGCCACAGTTGCGATCATCATATCCTGTGACGCTATAAATGATCGTCCATAGCTCACACTTGTCCCTGCTTTAATTTCTTTAACTTGAGTAATCCGCGCTTTGACCGTAAGCGCAGGACGGAGATCGACAATATTTTTAAGATGAGGCGCAGGATAAAGCCCATAAATACCTAGTCCAGTTCGCACAATATCGAAATGAATTTGGCGATCGCACAACATCGCGGCTGTATTACAAATGTGAATACGTGGCGGATAAAGCCCCTCAGCCTTAAGTGCGACAATTATTTGCTCAAACCTCTTAGTTTGCAATTCCATGAAGGTGCGATCGCAATCATCGGCAGTGGCGAAGTGCGAGTAAACACTGATAATTTCTAAATTCGGCAAATGCTGCACCAGTTGCACAAAGGCGATCGCCTCTTGCCAATTTACGCCCAATCGCGACATGCCTGTATCAATTTTGAGATGGACAGGAACCTGTTCGCCAATTTGCGAAAGAACATCGTGGTAGATCAATGCTTGCTTAGGATTACAGATTGTTGGTTGTAAGCGATATTCAGCGATCGCCTTGATCTCATCAACCCCGTTCGTTGCACCTAAAACCACAATGGGAACCGTGATTCCCGCACAACGCAACTGAATCCCCTCAGGAATTGTGGCAACTCCTAACCAAGTCGCACCCGCCTCGATCGCGGTTTGACTGACATCGATTGCCCCATGCCCGTAGGCATCAGCCTTGACGATCGCCATTAACTCCGTAGGCGCAGTTAGCAGAGACTTTAATTGCTGCACATTATGCTTAATTGCTGAGAGATCGACTTCCACCCATGCTCGATGGTTTTGCTTGAGCATTACAGCGCACTCCTCATACGGTGATTTGGTTTACAACGCCTATAGCATTGCAAACTTCATAATTATTTTTAGCTTACAAAACGTTATATTAATTTGATTCGGCAAAAATACGCTTGTCTCGCCAACGAGATCTGTAACAAACTCAAAATAGCTTTTTAAGGCTAATTTAATTCTCAGATCAGAAACTAACTCTAGCTTTGACGAGTCTTGCTCAAAACCAGCATCGCCAAAACTAGACTTACAATGAGAATTGCGATCAGTATTTTTACTTAGTTTAATTATCGATACTTATGCGACTCATGCAACTTATACGAAGTTTTATGCCTCAAAATTGGCAAGAAAATAATTTTAGGCATAATCTTAAACATAGCTTTAGGCAAATGTTGCGATCGCGCAAACGTTTTTTGTCATTTCTTTTTGTCGTAACTTTTGCAACCACAATACTCTTACATAGCCTGATTCCTGTATTTTTAGTGAATGATCAGGCGATCGCCCAAATTAAATCACAAATTCCGCAGTTAACCCAACCCAGCATTCCACCAAGTCCACCCATCAATCAGCCTGTAGACAAGCGCCAAGAGATTCGGGGCGTATGGCTAACCAGTAACGACTTCTCAGTAATTCGCGATCGCCAACAGCTTAGTGAAGCTCTCAAGCAACTCAAGCAACTCAATTTCAACACCATCTATCCCGTTGTCTGGAATTCAGGCTATGTGATGTATCCCAGTACGGTCGCCCAAGAGGCAGGAATTCAGCCCTTTGTCTATCGCGGTTTGGAAGGACAGGATATTGTTGAAGACATCATCGCTCAGGGGCATCAAAATAATTTGTTGGTGATGCCTTGGTATGAGTTTGGGTTTATGGCTCCTCAAATGTCTGAGCTAGCGATCGCCCATCCAGATTGGCTCACCCAACAACGCAATGGCGATAAAACTTCAATCACAGCCGCAGGTGAAGTTGCATGGCTCAATCCTTTTCATCCTGAAGTGCAGCAGTTTTTGACTGACCTTATATTAGAAGCTGTCTCTAAATATGATTTAGACGGTATCCAGTTTGATGATCACACTAGCCTTCCCAAAACCTTTGGCTATGATCGCTACACTCTCAATCTTTATCGCCAAGAAACTAAAAAAGAAGCTCCCGCCGATGTCAATAATCCTGATTGGGTACGCTGGCGAGCTAACAAGATTACGGCTTTTATGTCAAGGCTAAGTAAAACTGTGAAGCAAAGAAAACCCAATGTGATTTTCTCAGTATCTCCCAATTATCATGACTTCGCCTACAGACAACAGTTACAAGACTGGCTAAGCTGGGTGCGTCAGGGCTTTGTTGATGAATTATTAGTACAAGTGTATCGCGATGACCTAGATGATTTTCTGGCTCAAATTAGTCGTCCTGAAATTGTGGAAGTACAAGGTAAAATTTCCACAGGGATCGCCATTCTCTCTGGACTCCGCAATAGTAATGTGCCGATGTCTAGGGTTTATTCTCAAGCTGTAAATGCCAGAAATCGTGGTTTAGGGGTTTCTTTCTTTTATTTCAAGAGTTTATGGGGCTATGGTCCCGAATCTGTTGCCGATCGCCAAAGGGATTTTCAATATCTATTCCGCAGTCCTGCACCAAGATTTGCCAATAGAAATTAATAATTGACAAGCGATCTAATCATCATCTTGGACTAACGCTTTCCTGACTCTAAATTTATTTTTGTCAACAATTACAGTTGCTCCAACTATCTCTAACATATCTACACTATCGATAAATTTCTCTAATACTTGCCGAATTTCTATTGCGGTTGCCTCAAATGGAAATCGTAAGACGACTAAACCGCAATGTGTGTTTGGTGGGTAAGTTTTTATATTTGCCCATCCAAGGTCACGACTGATAATTATTCGTTGTTCTTTTTGAGCAAATACAAATAGTTCAGGATCTTTTGTGCCACTTAGTCCAGAGGTCTTTACATGAATAGTGTCATAACCTTTACCATTGAGTAGGTTTTCTAAACTCAATGGACAATCTTCGTCAATCAGGAAACGAAATCTCAACTGACTTTCTCCATTGGATAAACTGTCTCATAGCTTAGGAGTTCGGCAAAGTATGTCAAAGCTACAAGTATTTGATCTCGAGTGACCGCATATTCCTGGATGACTTCTTCATAGCTCATACCTCCAGCGAGGGAACCAATAATAATGGCTACGGGAATACGTGTACCTTTCAATACTGGTTTGCCATGTTGGATTTCTGTATCGATTGTAATGGAATCAGTTAAGGTGTTTGTTCTCATCAGTTATCTCCTTTTAACTTTGTTTTGACTTATTTAGGCGATCGCACATTTCGCAATCATGTTAAGTACTTGTCGCTATTAAGCTTGCCAAATACTGAGAATTGCGGCTGCGATTTTCTTAACGGGATCAATGAGGTTGGCGGCTTTGCTAATTACGCCTGTGAAGGCATCTAGCAAAATTGGGAGCATTCCCTTTTTTTGTGATGGGTCTTTGGCTGACATCTCGCCAATTTGGTTGAGATATTCGAGAGCTTTTTGCTTTTCGGGTGGGTCTAGTTCTGAGGAACTTTCGACTGTTTTTTGGAGTTGTTCGAGGAGTTCAGATAGTTGTGGTGCTTCGGGTTGGTTGGTTTCGCGGAGTTGTTGGAGGGTGTTGGTGACAGTGCCGCTAATGTCGCGACCTGCTACGCCTTGTAAGTCTTTGCCGCTAACGCCTAAGTTATCTCTGCCAGTAAAGAAAACATCGCCGCCTGATTGAATTGATTTGTCTGTCATGGTGTCACCAAATGTAGAGTGGGGTGCGTAGAGTAATTTTTGATTAGCTTGATGATAAACCAAGTTTTGTAAATATTGAGATGTGGGGCGTTCTTCTAGTTTTGCTGTTGCTACGGCTAGTTGTTTTTCTAGTTCAAATCTCTCTATTTTATTTTCTAAATCAATGCGATCGAGTTTTTGCTCAAGTTCCCATACTTTTTTATGTGAAGCCTCTAATTGTTGGTGCATTTCCTCATAGTCTTCGGTGAATTGGGCGTGCATTGCACTTTTTGGAGCATCTGATACTGTATTAAAACGAACTATTCTATCGCCATCACCGAAATCTTCCACTGATTTAAGGGAAATTCCCATCTCACGGTAATTGTCCATCAAGTTATTGAGCGCAAAGTCAAAGGCTTGAGGATCAATGCCATTACGGAAGAAAAAATCTAGGCTTTTGGTTGACTGAGTAACAAGCTTGGCAAAGTCACCTTGTTCTAGAAAACCACTCGCTGGCTGACGTTCAGTTCTTGCACTATCAAGAAATATATGACTACAGACAACATCAGTAAAATTTGTTTCTGACGTTATTGCCCAATTTTCAATACAAGCTCCAGAAAAATTTGCACCTGTAAAATCTGTTCTAATTGCTTGGACATTGCAGAGATTCGTATTTTCCAGATCTGCTTGACTGAGATTGGTTTCATTTAAATTTGCTGCGGTTAGATTTGCACAACGAAAACTCACTTCCATTAAATATAGACCAGACAGATTGGTAAAACTAAAATCCTGATTCATCCCAATTCGCGTTACACATAGTTCTCTAATCAGTGGAATATTGAGATAGCTTGAGAACTTACATCGTTTAAAATCAGCATGAGTCCAATCAGTAGCATATATACTTGTGTCGGTAAAGTCACAGTTTCTCAAGATGGCAGATGTAAACTTGGCACCGATGAGTATTGACTCTTTAAAAGAAGTTCCAGTTCCATTCTTAATCTCCTTAAATGCCGTTTGTAAGATTCGATAAGTAAAAAAGAAGATTGAAAGTGACAATAAAAACGAGATAATTCCACCAAGGATATAGCCTTCACTAAAACGTGTAATGGAATTAGTACCTATAAATATTGCTAGCGCTGCAACCATAAGCGCAAATGGAATCTTACCTGTACCTGCAATTAAACCACCTTCCCCAAGTTCTCCCTCCCCTACGCCTGTCATCGTAGCAATAAATACACCTATAATTCCTCCTCCAATTCCACCCGAAATTACATCGGTAAAACCACCTAAGCCAAAAGCTCCCGCAATCTCACCTATAACTGTAGATACAATAACAATTGCAATCACAATCGCAAACGCGATAAATATTTGTTTACGGCTTTGACCTGCTCTCACCTCAGAAAAATCTGCACCATCTAAGTTAGCGTAGCCAAAGTCACATCCCCGTATATCAGCCTTCCGAAAATTCGCACCAGCAAGATTTTGCCCCTTAAACGAGCGATTCCGTAAATCCTGATTAGAAAAATCTAGCGGCTGAGTCATAAGTCAAAGGTATTTGCCCAAAATCAAAGCATCAGCAAATATCTAAAATATTAATGGTAAATCCCAAAATTAGCAAAGTTATATGCTTGCCATTACTTGATTCATCGATAGAGAAATGCTGGGAAAAATATCAGAGGCAATGAGATCGGCTTCTCTATATACTTTCTCGATATAACTTCCATTTACCAAATTTAAAACCGAAAACGTTCCCACCAAAAAATCAACAATCCAATATTCGGGAATCCCAAATTGTGCATATTCCTTCCGCTTCTCGACGGTATCTACTGAGCGACAAGTTGGGCTGACAATCTCAATTACCAACAAACATGGCTCATGCAAAATATCTGGCTGATTTCCTAAGCTTTTTGATTGAGCAACGGTCATGACCAAGACATCAGGACGGCGAGTTCTTTTACCATTGAATATTTGAGTACTATTGACACGAACACAGTATGGATGATTGGAGTGATTTATTTCTGACTGCAAAAAGAAAGCAAAAAACATCATCAAATCATTATGAAATACCGTTGCTGGAGTCATTTCAACCAATTCTCCATCGTTAAATTCATAACGGCGATCGCTGCCATCTTCATAGGTGAGATATTCCTCAAATGTCATTTTTTTCGCAGTGGTGACGGTCATAGCTTTCCATCCTTGCTCTTGAATTGTGAGTAAATCTATTGTATCTACCTAAATCTAAATAATCACACTTAAATTAAAACCCAAGAACCTGTAGCACACGCGCAGCGTGTGTTACAGGTTCTTGGGTTTTAAGTATTTAATGCACCTTTCCTACGGGCATATATTCTTGAATAAGATTACGCTGACTGACCCGATCGCCTTCAGCTAACAAGCGATCGCCTGCCTCTTTGAGAGTTCTCATATCAAAACTCGGTGGACGAAATTCAGGTAAAGCCTCAGTGCTATTGACCAACCGTAACGACAAACGATCTAAACCAATTTCATAGACAAACTTCCGCACTTGCTCATCATACAAACTTGATCGCAGAGAACCAAAGAAATCAATCGAGCGATCGGGATACATATCCACCAGCCGTTCAATTTCCCATTGCGGAATATTGTCGGGCGCAAAAATACCACTGACAATACCAATGCGATCGCTGCGATCGGGTTGCCAATAAAACTTCTCCATCCGTCCATCACGCACCAACGGCGCATATAAAGTCGAAAAATCATTCCCCGTCACAATAATCGGTACACGTCTAATCGGATTGCTGTCATAGCTCCCTGGAAGCTGCACATTCGTTGGGTTATCAGCAATATTCATCAACGTGGCATTGACTAACTGAGTGTTCACCGTATATTGCGTAGTGCTATCAACTCGTCCTGCCCCCGCATCGAGATCGTTAATTAATAAAGCGCACATTTTGCCCCGCACCTTCACTAATTCCGAAGCTTCACGATAGCGCATCCTAATCAATCGTGCAGGATCACCAGCATCAGGGCTTTCCAACTCACCACCCGACATTCTAATCGGATCAATCCCTAGTTTCTGGAAAGCTAGCTCACATTGAAAAGACTTACCTTCACCCTTGCCCCCGTGAATACCTAAAATTAGCGGCACATTCACATTTGGCAACTTCATAAAATTCTTGGCAAGATGTACAGCCAATTTATCCAGAAAGCGCGGTGAAATGTAATAAGACATACAGATTAATTTTAAGAACTATTAGCAATTTAGCCTATCTCAAGGCTCTCTTGGGATCTCATTTCTTGTTAATCCGTTGGCAAAGTTCTGAAGTTTAGAGTTACAAAGGGTTTTGAGGCTTTGCCCAAAATTCTTGAATTGCTTGAATCACTCTAGGATGAGTCCGTAGATCGGAGTGATTGACTCCATTCAAACAAATAAAATGAGCATGTTTGATTTTCGTGGACTCAACCGTAACCATTAGATCCCAGCCGCCGATAATATGCCCCGCGACAACTAATGTCGGAATTACCGCCGCAATCTTTTCGGCTAAGTATCGTCTATCTTCACTCAGATGTTTAGCCATGCCAATCCTAAATCCCCAAGCACTCATAATTTTGGCAACATCTGCACCGCCAATGGGAGAGCCTAAAAGGACTAAAGATTCAATACGAGGCAACCATTCGGGATGGCGAGATAGGACTTCTACCCAAATGACTCCACCAAGTGATGTAGCAATGATCCGCGCAGGTATATCTGGATAAGCTTGAAACGTTTGTTCAGCAGATTTAGCTACTTTTTGAATAAGCGGGGCGATCGCAAAATGCGTTTCAATCGAGAACCTAAATCTATCTGGTACGAAGGACGGTAAAGAGCCTAGATAAGGGGCAATAATTTGAGATGCTTGGGGAGCAACTTTTTTGGCTAGAGTCTCCATAGCATAATTGCCGTCACTCATACCATGCTGGGAAAATACAATGAGTTTTGGGTGTTGACCTTCCATAGGTAAAATTTTCGTTTTATAGATAGGACTAGCCAAGAACTCAAGTTCTTGGCTAAAAGCTCAAGTCCACTGAAGTGGACTACAGAATATTATTAATTAACCCGTTTCAACGGGTTTGAGCTTATAGCCCGCACTTGAGTGCAGGGCTAATGCTTCTAAATAAAAAAGCCCGCCTAGGCGGGCTTTTTTATTTACTTCTTATCTTTAGAGTTAGAGATAACCTTAGGAGGTTCACGGAAGAAGATTGCAAAGAAGAACAAACCAATCAAACAAGCGAAAATAAAAGTGTAAGTGAGAGCTTCCATTAGATACTATGCCTCAACAGCGCGAGTAGTTTTGTCGCCAACTTTTTGGAAAGCACCCCATTCAACTTGCTCTTCGCTGAGTTCTGGGTCAACCCCAGCAAACACATCGCGGAACAAGGTACGAGCGCCATGCCAAATGTGACCGAAGAAGAAGAACAGAGCAAATACTGCGTGACCAAAGGTGAACCAACCACGAGGGCTAGTACGGAAAACACCGTCAGAGTGATTCTTTTCTTGATCAAATTCAAAGATTTCGCCTAGCTGAGCTTGACGAGCGTACTTCTTAACGGTTGGAGCATCGGCAAAAGATTTACCATTCAACTCACCGCCAAAGAAAGATACAGTTACGCCAGTTTGCTCAACACTGTACTTGGATTCAGCACGACGGAAAGGAATGTCAGCACGAACAACGCCATCTTGGTCTTGTAAAACGACAGGGAAGGTTTCAAAGAAGTTAGGCAAGCGGCGAACGCTGAGTTCACGACCTTCACCGTCTTTGAAAATTGGATGTCCTTGCCAACCTTGAGCAATACCATCACCATTGTTCATCGGA
The DNA here is from genome assembly GCF_051131155.1 of Pseudanabaena minima str. Chao 2107. Classification (NCBI taxonomy): domain Bacteria; kingdom Bacillati; phylum Cyanobacteriota; class Cyanophyceae; order Pseudanabaenales; family Pseudanabaenaceae; genus Pseudanabaena; species Pseudanabaena minima. The sequence continues at coordinate 4,289,579 of NZ_CP159508.1, read as the reverse complement.
CCAACGCGGAACAAACCACCCTTCGCAGGGCTGTTACCAACATAGTCGTAGAAAGCAAGTTTGTCAGGAATTTTCGACCAAGCTTGTTCAGCACTCAAACCAGCATTTAGCCCTGTTTGAACACGACGCGAAATTTCTTGTTGGAAAGAGTTGCTATCCCACTGATAGCGGGTAGGTCCAAACAATTCGATAGGGGTTGCTGCCGAGCCGTACCACATGGTTCCAGCGACAACGAAAGCTGCAAAAAATACAGCCGCAATACTACTGGATAGTACAGTTTCGATATTCCCCATACGTAGAGCTTTGTATAGACGCTCTGGTGGACGCACGGTCAAGTGGAACAGCCCAGCGATGATGCCCACGATACCTGCTGCAATGTGGTGAGCCACAATACCACCAGCGTTAAATGGGTTAAAACCGTTAGGTCCCCATTCAGGAGCAACAGGAGCAACGTGACCAGTCAAGCCATAGGCATCAGAGACCCACATCCCAGGACCAAAAAGACCTGTTTGGTGGAATGCACCGAAGCCAAAGCAGAGTAAACCAGATAAAAACAGGTGAATGCCGAACATCTTAGGCAAGTCCAGAGCAGGCTCGCCTGTGCGAGGATCTCTAAATAGTTCCAAATCCCAGTTAACCCAATGCCAAATCGCAGCAAGGAAGAGTAAACCAGAAAGTACGATGTGTGCGAGTGCAACACCTTCAAAAGACCAAAAACCGGGGTCAGCAACTTGTTCGCCAGTAATTGTCCAGCCGCTCCAAGAATTAGTAATGCCCAGACGGGTCATAAAAGGCATTACATACATACCCTGCCGCCACATGGGGTTGAGGACGGGGTCACTGGGGTCAAAAATTGCTAACTCATAAAGTGCCATCGAGCCTGCCCACCCTGCTACGAGAGCAGTGTGCATCAGGTGCGTGGCAATCAGTCTTCCTGGATCGTTCAGGAGAACTGTATGCACTCGATACCAGGGTAATCCCATTGCAAATGTTCCTTAATCTATGTAGTGAGTAAGATCTTAACGATTCTTAATTTTAATTTATGATAATTGATCCTGACTTGGGTAATCACTCAAAATACTTAAAGTAATATGAGAAAATACTATTTTCAGAATCGTTAAATCAGTCGAGTTATTTTATTTGTAACATCATAATAAACTATTCCCTCCGATTGATTGCGATAAAACCTAAAAAGCAAGAGCTTCGCTTTGTAAAAGACCATAGATAGAGTTGCGGCGCTTCGCGCCGCAACTCTATCTATGGTCTTTTAGCTATAAATCCTTGTTGGTAAATGCGATCGCGATATTTCGACCACCAGATCAGCACATGAGGCAGGGTAACCCCGATCAATCATGCGGGGCATAAATAGTTCAGGATGTAGCGCTTTCCAAAAATATTCAACAAATTCGGTGATTTCTGCGTCACTCATCCCTGATTTGCCATCAGCTATGAGGTTATGCTCGGCGGCAAGCCGCCATTGCAGACTGTAGCTGTAATCTTCAGGAACAAGCACGATCAAGCTATCGAGATATTCCCAGAGTGGCAGATAGTTGTAGAGATTGGCATTACATTCGAGGGCAAATTCGCGATCGCTTTCTGACAAAATTGGTGGGACAAAATTACGAAAAGCCGAAATTGGTAAGGGGTGCATCCCCACAAACCAACCCTCAAACAAAACAATATCCGCACCATCGGAAATTTCTGGCTCAATGCGATCGCCTGCACCATTGTGCAGCGATTTATCAAAGCGGGGAATGGAGATCGGTTGAGGATGATCGGGATTGCGATCGCGCAATTGCTGCAAAACTTGCATCCCCAGATCAATATCGTGGGTGCTAGGGGGACCACGCCAAATCAGATCGGGGCGGCGATCACGTAGTTTTTGGCGATCTACATAAGTCTTATACAAGTCATCAAGAGAAATGCTTAAAAATGTTTTGCCGAGATATTGCAGCAAAATATTTAGCACTATACCCAATGTAGTTTTGCCAGTGCCTTGACCTCCCAGTAATCCTTGAATAAATGGTCTAGCAATTTTTTGTTGATGATGGGCTAGGCATTGAGCAAGGGGCAGCCAATAATGCCATAGCAGGGGCAGAGTTGCCGATGGGGGATCGATTTTGACATTGTGCAGCGCTAAAGTTTCTAAAATTTCTGGATAAACTAATCGTAAAAGTTGAGAACGCTGATCAACTATTTCGTAAATCACCTTTAAATTTATATTTAAATCATAATTACTAAGAGCTAACCGATCAAAGCAATTATTTTCTCTTAATTCATTCAGCAATAAATCATAATCAGTATTAGCTAGTCGATCGCCTTGGACTAATAGTTCAAAAATTCTTATAGGTATATTTTCAAGCATTTCCTTACCCTGTCAGGCTTCTGCATAGTTTGCTACGCAAATCAGTTATAAAAATCACAAATTTACAAAAATTAAGCTATTAATTAACCATCACTTAACCTAGAATTGACGCAGTGAGTAATTATACGCAAGCTCCTCCACAAAATCACGGATAGTTACTCACTCAAAAAATAACCAAAACCTTTACCAAAAAGACAAAATCCAACAACTATGAATCTCAAAGCTCTTTTGATCATTGCTAGCCTTAGCCTATCTGCTGGATTAGTTTCTTGCGCCACAGAAACCCCTCAAACTCCTACTGCTACTCCAGCCGCTACATCCACTCCTGCTGCTACCGATGCTGCTAAAGACAAGGCTGCAACTGATGCTAAACCTGATGCCACTAAAGATGCTAAGCCTGCTGATGCTGCTAAGCCTGATGCCGCTAAAGATGCTAAGCCTGCTGACTCAATGGCTAAGCCTGATGCTGCTAAAGACAAGGCTGCAACTGATGCTAAGCCTGCTGACTCAATGGCTAAGCCTGACGCTGCTAAAGATGCTAAGCCTGCTGACGCAACGGCTAAGCCTGACGCTGCTAAGCCTGCCGATCCAACGGCTAAGCCTGCTGACGAAACTAAGAAGCCTCAGTAGTACTTAAACAAAAAAAGAGGTGACGCAAAGCGTCACCTCTTTTTTTGTTTTTTGAGGCTGCAAGAAGTTGGACTAGAATCTAAGCAAACCTCTATAGGAATGGTTATGCGATCGCCAACTCAAGATCAGACGCTCAAGCCCAAACAAGATTTACCAGCCAAAATTTTTCATTGGGTAAGTCTCGTCAGCTTATTTTTAATGATCACTAGTGGCTTACAGATTTATAACGCTAATCCTGTATTTGGTGGGCGCGGTGGTTTTCATATTCCTGCAATTTTGGGGCTAGGGGGATGGTTAGCAGGTGGGAGACATTGGCACTTTGCTGCAATGTGGCTATTTGCGTTAAATCTGCTGTGGTATGGAATTTATGTTTTGCTAAGCAAGCGTTGGCGACATCGATATGCGAGTAACAAAGATGTTAAAGCCTTAATAGTTAGCCAAAATACCAAGCGCAAAAACTATGCTTGGCATCGCTTGGTTTACACATTTCTAATTCCGATCTTATTGTTATCAATTTTTACAGGGATCGGCATGTATAAGCCAGCCCAGTTCTATTGGATCGTAGATAGTTTTGGTGGCTGGGATGCGTTGCGAATTACGCACTTTATGGCAGTACCAATCTCATTAATTTTGGGTGGTATTCATTCTCAATTGGGGCGAAAAGTGGGTGGCGATCGCCTGCTAGATTCAATGTTTTGGGAATAATACCAATTCACAAAAGTGTTGACACACTTTTGTGAATTAAAAACCAAACCCAGTAAGGGTTTTAAAAGCATAAAATGGCTACGCTATTTTGTGCCTTGGTATAAGTAAAGGCGGCGCTTCGCGCCGCCTTTGTTATATTTAAGTTATGTCACAAGAACCTGAACAAAAATTACCAAACTCAGAGATTGAGTTAGATGAGACTGATTTAGTCCCACGCCGCCGCTTTTTGTCACTAGGAGGCGCAGGATTGCTAGCGATTGGCTTTGGTAGCCTTGCTGAGGGTTTAGTAGGTAGTTTATCGGAGCCATTAAATCAGCAGGTTGAGTCACTGATCTTTAAACCACAGCAGCCAGTTCCAGAATTTCCAATTAGTGCGATCGAGCCAGATAAATTAATCATTAATAGTTTCCGTGGTACACCAGTAATTAACCCTCTGGCTTATCGCCTCACGATTGACGGGGAAGTAAATAATCCCTTGAGTCTAAGCATGGGAGATCTCCAAAAAATACCTTTTACTGGCATGGTTATCCGTCATGTATGTGTTGAAGGCTGGGCGGCGATCGTGCAGTGGGGCGGTGTGCGGTTAAGAGATTTAATAGCGATCGCAAAGCCATCTGCTCAAGTTAAATACGTATATTTCTATTCAGCAGATGGCTATTACGAAAGTTGGGATATTGACTCGGTGATGCATCCGCAAACCTTAATGGCTTATCAGAAGAATGGGCAGCCTTTAACACCAGCATATGGTGCGCCATTGCGTCTTGCCTCACCTGTCAAGCTTGGCTATAAGCTCAGTAAATGGGTAACTAGAATTCAGCTTACAAGTAGTCTTGGCAAAAAACGGGGTTATTGGGAAGATCTCGGTTACGAGTGGTATGCAGGGCTGTAGATGACAATAAGATGAACGCAAAGCGTTGTTACATCTTATTGTCATCTACAGCCATTTGCGGCGTGCAAAGCACATCGCAAATGGCGAAAAAGGGTAAGAATCGCTAAGCGATTCTTACCCTTTTTCGCTTTTGTCAAACTGACGTTAACTTTTATTACGATTCTTATGTTATTTTCAAAAATAAGGATGCGTGGAACGTTGCGATTTTCATCCTGATGCTCTATCCAGACTAGGTAAAATCTATGCGTTTAATATTTACATCTAGATTTAATCGATTCCAGACTATTAATGCCACACAAGCATGGTCCTTATTTCTCACAGGCTGCCAAAAAGATGATTCACTTGGGAAAAATCCGATGATTGGGAAATATGTAACCGTCGCCATTCTAGGAGCGCTCATTGCTCAAATATTAGAATCTATTTTGCTAGCATCCTAAAAAACATTAAGAGAGTCGGCACTGCGTGCCGACTCTCTTAATATGGCTAGTTATTATGGTGTTCAGAAAACTTAGACAGCTTCTAAATCTTTTTCACCAGTACGAATTCGGATAATTCGTTCTACAGGAGATACGAAAATCTTACCATCGCCAATTTCACCAGTACGGGCAGCAGTAATAACTTTGTCTACCACCATATCAACTTGATCATCTTCGATGACAATCTCGATTTTGAGCTTTTGTAAAAACTCAACTGTATATTCAGAGCCACGATAGCGCTCTGTTTGTCCTTTTTGACGACCAAAACCACGTACTTCTGATACCGTCATACCGACTACGCCAGCATTTACCAGAGCAATTTTGACTTCGTCAAGCTTGAATGGACGAATGATTGCTTCAACCTTTTTCAAATTAACTCCTCCACTGATTCTTGAACTTTAATACACTTGAATCGCTACCCAAATTTGTAGCCTAGCATACTTTTTAGGATTGTCATTCAGATTGGGGCTAGGATTGACGTTGCCACAACCACCAACGAATTACCAATTTCTCTAATTCTATCCAAACAAACATCAATGCGCTAAAACCAAAGCAAATTGCCAATTCTGTTGGGGTGATTAAATGTGTACCAAAGAAATTACGGAATGGCTCCACGTAAATCAGTACCAATTGTAAGACTGTAGTCATAATCACTGATCCCCAGACATAAAGATTTGTCATTGGGTTAAGCTCAATGGTTAGCTGCGTGTTGGAACGAATAGCGATCGCATGACCCATTTGCGCTAAACACAGAGTCGTAAATACCATAGTAGCCCAACGCTCTTTGTCATAGATGTCACTGAAGTTGGTGGTAGTGTAACCATAAGCCCAAGCCATAAGCGCGATCGTGATAATTGCTAAGACAATCCCAATTCTGACCATGTAAGATCCCATTCCTCTGGCAAAAATATTTTCGCGGGGATCAACAGGAGGTCTTTTCATCACGTTTGGTTCGGCTGGCTCAACGGCAAGTGCAAGGGCAGGCAAACCATCAGTAACAAGATTCATCCATAAAATCTGCAAAGGACTAAGAGGCACAGTTAAGCCTAGCATTGGAGCCGCTGCAATCGTAATGACTTCGCCGATGTTGCTTCCAAGAATATATTTAATAAAACGGCGAATATTTGTATAAACTACACGGCCTTCCTCAGTAGCAGCAACGATCGTCGCAAAGTTATCATCCAGAAGAATCATGTCACTGGCTTCTTTGGATACATCAGTACCAGTGATCCCCATAGCAATACCGATATCAGCTTGCTTCAGTGCAGGTGCATCATTCACACCATCGCCAGTCATAGCTACAAACTGATGCTGTCTTTGTAAGGCTTGGACAATCCGCAGTTTATGCTCAGGGGAAACTCGGGCATAGACGCTAACTTGTCCAACTTCCCGATCAAGATCTTCGGGACTCATGCGTTCTAGCTCTCGACCAGTGAGGACGAGATCGCCTGACTCAGCAATCCCCAAATCTTCGGCGATCGCCTTAGCAGTAAGTTGATGATCCCCAGTGATCATTACAGGACGAATACCTGCTTCACGGCAGCGCTTCACAGCTTCACGAACTTCTGGACGTGGTGCATCCAACATGCCCACTAAGCCAACCCAAACTAAATTGCTCTCATCTCTTTCGTTAATTCCGTCTTCTGGTAACTCCGAGAAATTACGATAGGCGAATCCAAGGACGCGCAATCCACGGCTAGCAAGTTCATTATTTTGCGCGAGTACATGTTGACGTTGAAAATCCTCAATTTCACGGATCTGATCACCAATTTGAATATGGGTACAGCATTCTAGAGTCAATTCAGGTGAACCTTTGCAAAAAAGTACATTCCCCCCATGCTCACCTTGTACCAGCACGCTCATACGTTTGCGTTCCGATGAAAAGGGAACCTCAAATACACGAGGCATCCGATGCTGCCATTCCGATGCTTCACAACCACCTTTGCTTGCTAGCACTAGCAAAGCACCTTCAGTAGGGTCGCCGATGATAATCCATTCACCATTTTTTTGCTGCAAGATTGCATCATTACAAAATACGCAAGCCATCAACAACTGCTGAACTTCAGGAATATTATTCACAGCAAAGGCTGAATCTTTGCTCGCATCTCCTAAGATGCTGAATTCACCTATCGGCGCATATCCATCACCTGTAACTTGCAGAGAATGTAGCCCTGTGCGAATTCCTTGCACCACCATTTTATTTTGGGTAAGAGTTCCTGTCTTGTCAGAACAGATTGTCGTGACAGAACCTAGAGTCTCAACGGCTGGTAAACGGCGAATTAGAGCATTTCTTCTGACCATACGTTGAGTTCCCAAGGCAAGGGTGACAGTCACCACCGCAGGCAAGCCTTCAGGCACGACAGCAACCGCCATACTCAGTGAAGTTTTGAGGAGTTCACCAAAGTTGCCTTTATTGAGCATTCCGACTAGGACAACTAGGGCTACTAAGGCCAGAGAACCGCTTACCAGTACATTCCCTAATTGGGTCATCCGTTGCTGTAATGGCGTATCTTCATTTTCGACATCTTGAATTAGGGCGGCAATTTTTCCTAATTCGGTTTGCATTCCTATCTTTGTAACTAGCACCTTGGCGCGTCCCTGCACGACCTCCGTACCTTGATAAACACAATTCAGGCGATCGCCCAAACTCGCTTCTTCTTCTAGAACCAGTTTTGCTTCTTTATTAACAGCTTCAGCTTCCCCTGTTAGAGCCGATTCCCGCACTTGCAAATTCTGTTCATCGAGTAATCTTCCATCAGCAGCAATCTGTACCCCTGCTTCTAAAAGCATAATATCGCCAGGGACAAGCTCCTTACCGTTGATTTCGATGACTTCACCATTGCGAATCACCCTCACCTTGGGCGAAGACATGCGCTTCAAAGCTGCAAGAGCTTTTTCGGCGTTAGTCTCTTGCATATAGCCGAGAATGCCGTTAAGCAATACAATTGAAGAAATGGCGATCGCATCCTTCGGAAATTCGTTATCCCTAATATCTAGGACAGCCGAGACCACAGCAACTGCCATCAGCATGACCAGCATGATATTTGTGAACTGATCAATAAAGATTTGCAGTGAAGATCGCCCAGCTTTTTCAACTAGCTCATTAGCTCCATAACGCTCGAATCTAGCCGCAACTTCTTGGCTAGTAATGCCTTGCTCAGCATCACTTTGGAGTAATTTCAGCGATTCATCAGCAGTAAAGGTATGCCAACGAGCTACTGGAGGGGCAGAAGTAAGATCTTTTGTCTCAAGTGCCATCGATATTTTTAGGTAAACGGTTATCACCATAGTACTAAAAAATAGTAATTATCGCCTTAAAGAATCTTGAAGCAAGTAAAACCCTTGCTGAGGTTTGTACTGCCGATGGCAGTACAAACCTCAGCAAGGGTTTTGTGAAAGTCTGACTTATAGCAATGTAAGTTTTGCTTAGGACATAAAACCCAAAAGATGAGTGGCGGCGCTTCGCGCCGCCACTCATCTTTTGGGTTTTGATTTGTCCTATCTATCTCTTGCGTAGCTATAGGTGGGCTTTCACAAAATCAGCTTTATAATGAAAATTGCCAAAGACCAGCAGTGAGAATTAGGGTGAGGAAGAATTACGATACAATTGCGTGATGATTAACAATCCATTTTTGCCCCAGAAATTGGTGGGTAGACAAACAGAATTAGAGCAAATTAGTCAAATTTTGTTAGAAGATGGCGATTTGCTGATCGCAGGTGTTGCTGGAAGTGGGCGCAGAACTTTGGTCAAATGGGCTGCTCAAAAAGCTGGTGCAAGAGTAATTACTTTAGATTGTTTACGAGCAACTGATGGAGATCGCTTCTTAAAACTATTAGCTGAAAGTTTGCTCAGTACCTTTGATCAGCCTGAAGAACTGATCAAGCTGCAAAGTTTACTTAAGGATGAGCCGATTACTTTTGAACTAACGGAACAGTGCAAACCTCGGATGATTTGGAAGCTTTCCTCAACAGGGATTTGGAATTTATTTAAGAATTTGCTCAGCTTGCCACAACAGATGGCAGAATGGCTCGATTGCCGAGTGGCGATCGTCTTGCATAACTTCACGCATATCCGTTCATGGGATCGTAAAGGTGAATGGGAAGAATATTTGCGCCGCGAAATTCAACTTCAGAGTCGGGTAAGTTATATTTTGATCGCTACAGTCCCTGAACCTTGGATGCATAAGTTAAGTTTAAATGTGGTCGAACTTCCACCGCTTAGCAATGACGAACTTTGCAAATGGCTAGAACCAACCATGCAAGAAAAAGGATTGAAGTTCGATCCCCAAACTAGCGTATTAAAGCTATTTACAGAATATATCCAAGGAAATTTGAGTGATGCGATCGCTTTAACTAGACGCATTTGGCTGGATTATCTCACTCAAATAAATGCTCAATCTGAGTTTCTAATTCAACCGCATCATGTCCATCAAAACATGTTGGCACTAATCGAAGATCTTGCTCCTACCTTTGAGTCTTTGATCATGCTCTTACCGCCCACTCAAGTAAGGGTACTAGAAAGCCTTGCGATCGATCCCACAGTTAGCCCCCATAGTCGTGAATATATTCAAAAACATCAACTTTCTAAAGGTGGCAGCCTTCAAGGAGCATTGGATAGTTTGGAACAAAAGGGACTAGTCTATGGTGCAAAATATGGCTATCGGATTGCACTACCCACATTACAGTTTTGGCTGAAGCAGCGCTTAGGATAAGCAATGCAAAACATTCACACTCTACCTATAGAAGTTGTCCATCTAATTGCCGCAGGTGAGGTGATTGATTCCTTAGCGGCAGTGGTTAGAGAACTTGCAGAAAATGCGATCGATGCTAACGCAACCAGAATCGTGATTTCCATTTGGACAGATTCCCTCTCAGTACAAGTGAGTGATAATGGCTGTGGCATGACGATCGCTGATTTATCACAGGCAGCTACACCGCATACAACTAGTAAAATCAATAATGCTGAAGATTTACAACAGATTAATAGTTTAGGCTTTCGGGGTGAAGCTCTTTATAGTCTAGCCCAACTTGCTGATTTGAATATTTGCAGTCGTCCTGTTCTAGAACCAGTGGGCTATCAGGCTCATTATGATCATTACGGTAATTTGTCCACTAGCCCAAAGGTGGTGGCGATCGCCACAGGTACAGTCGTCACAGTTCACAATCTATTTTCTCGTTATCCCAATCGCTTACAATCTTTGCCTAGCAATTCACAGCAAGTTCGCAAAGTACAGTTACAAATTCAGCAAATGGCGATCGCGAATCCACAGGTTAACTGGCAAGTTAATCTCGATGGAAAAGAATGGCTCACAATTTGGGCAGGAGAGAATGCAAGTGATATTTTGCCCCAAATTATTAGTTCGATTCAGCCCTATGATCTGGTGTTTAGAGAGTTTGCCCTCACCCCCCAAACCCTTCTCCCAGTGAGGGAGAGGGTTAACCAGAGTCTTGCTCCCCTCTCCCTCACTGGGAGAGGGGCTGGGGGTGAGGGAATATCCATTACCCTCGGACTACCCGATCGCCTATCTCGTCGTCGTCCTGATTGGGTAAAAATCAATCTCAATGGGCGGGTAATTAACTTTCCTGAATTAGAGCAAACTATTCTCTCTAGTTTAGAGCGAACCTTGCCACGCAATCGTTTTCCTGTGTGTATTGTTAATTTAAACTTACCCTGCGATCGCATTGACTGGAATCGTAATCCCGCCAAGTCTGAAGCCTATATTCAGGATTTAGGAGAAATTCAAACTCAGTTAAAAGAATGTATTACGGAAGCCCTAAAAGTACCTGAATCAAGTTCACAAATTAATTACAATAGTGCCGCTAATGATCTATTAAGAACTGCTGAGCGAAAAACTTCTTATTTGATTCCTACCAAACGCGAAACCTTTAAGCAGCCGAATTTATCATTAAAAGCGATCGCGCAGGTTCTAGATACTTACATCTTGGCGGAACATGCGGGTGGTTTATGGCTAGTGGAGCAGCATGTTGCCCATGAGCGAGTTCTCTTTGAACAAATCGAAACTCAATGGCAAATCGTGGCAATCGAGCAACCGATTTTATTAAAGCAACTTTCTGATGATGAGATTGAACGATTGCAAGCATTAGGTTTAGAAATAGAAGCTTTTGGAAATAACCTATGGGCTGTGCGATCGCTGCCTGAAATCTTAATTGGACATGAGGATTGTGCAGTAATTTTGCAAGAAATGAGTCAGCAGGATGATCCCACCATGTCAAGGGCAACGGCAGCCTGTCGTAGCGCAATTCGCAATGGTACAAAGTTAGAAATTTCTACAATTCGCGATCTGCTCTGGCAATGGCAACAAACCCGCAATCCTCACACTTGTCCTCATGGTCGTCCGATCTGCTTAGCGATCGATGAGTCAGATTTAGCAAGATTTTTCCGCCGCAATTGGATTATCTCAAAATAGTCCAAGAATAGTCCAAGAGATTGTGCGACGCGAAGCATCACACAATCTCTTGGCTACTTTAATATTGCGGTAGCTATATAATTAATCTCAGTTGCTTGGCGATCGCACAGGTCAAACCACATGACTAATACAATCAGCAAATTAGAGACTATTTACCCTAGTACTGACGGACAACCGATGGCAGAAAGTACCGAGCATTATCAATGGATAGTGACGATTACAGGTGGATTGGAATCTCTATTTAAAGATGATGAGAATGTATTTGTAGCAGGAGATTTGCTCTGGTATCCTGTGGAAGATCGCCCTGAAATTCGCCGTGCGCCTGATGCAATGGTGGTATTTGGCAGACCTAAAGGAGCAAGAGGTTCTTACATTCAACATCTTGAGTCAGGGATAGCCCCTCAAGTAGTATTTGAAATTTTGTCTAGGGGCAATCGTATTTTAGAAATGTCTCGCAAGTTTGATTTTTATCAAACCTATGGGGTAGAGGAATATTATGTTTACGATCATCTTTCTAATGATTTGGCAATATGGATCAGAAATCAAGAACAGAATCGACTAGAGCCAATTGATGATGTCCAAAATTGGATCAGCCCACGATTAGGAATTCGCTTTGAGCTAACTGATGAAAGTTTAAATGTTTTTAACCCTGATGGGAGCAAGTTTTTAACTTATCTTGAACAGGTTCAACAAAAAGAACAAGCTCTAAATGCTATGTCTAAATATGCAGCTAAACTTCGCGAAATGGGCATAGATCCTGAGAATCTTTGAGTTAGGACTTACGGGAACGAGTCAAGAACTTAAGTTCTTGGCTCGTTCCCGTAAATTTACTTCATATGAATCAATTTTAGTGAGATTTTGCCTCTAAATTGGATTATCTCGAAATAATGATTATTGTTGGTTCAATTTACTCAGGATTTTCAGAAGAGTGATTTTCTAAATCTTGAATACAAGTTTTAACGTGATTATTTAAATCAGGCAATTTGTCAGGGTTGTGGATGATATTCCAGACAGTTTCTAAATCAATCCCCCAATAGTGATGAGCTAAAACGTTTCTAAAATCCCCAATATCGCGCCAAGGAACTAAAGGATAATTGTTTTTGAATTCGGCAGGAAGTTTGTTAACTGCTTCGCCAATAATTTCTAGCTCTCGGATTACAGCCATTGTCACTGTTCTATTGGTTAAGAAACTTTGTTTTCCTTCTTGAATATGAATAGCGATCGCCTCTATGGATTCCTTAATGTGATAGAGAAAAAACAGAGGCGATTTTGGTACTTTGCTCATAATAGAATTGCTGATGACAAAATTTCCTGTCTGATAGTATGGTGCAGGGCTGTGCTATGGACAATATCAACGTCACAATTTAGTAATTCCTGTAATGCTCTGCGTAAGCGAATTACGTCAAATAAATCTTGTTCTGGATCAGGATCAATCAAAAAGTCAATATCACTATTTTCTGTATTTTCATTTTTGGCAACAGAGCCAAACACTCTAATATTATGAGAATGATATTGTTTTGCTAGTTCAATAATTTTTAATCGATGTCTCTGCAATTCTTGTAGATTCATATGCTGATATAACTAGCAAGCTTGTTTATAGCATTTACAATAAAGTGTGATGTATTTCTAAGCAAATACTTTTAGTATAATTTGAAAGACGAACATCAAAACAAAATATGGAGAAAAATATTAAGTGACCCTACCAGTCAACTTGCAAAAAAAGTATGTTGATCGTTTTGACGTACTTATCAATGAAGGAGAAAAAATTAATCGACAGATTAAAGAAGATCTAACTAATGGATGCAATACAAGTATAAGTTCTGCTGCTATGCAGTGGAAAACAAGCTGCTTATCACTTCTAGGTCAGATACTTCAAAAAAATAATACACACAGGAACTTAATCGAAGAGTTTGAGAAGTTCCAGATTGGTTCTCGTAGTAAGGCTATCGCAATACATATTGACCAACAATATGTTGACACACTATTAATGTCTGAAACTGTTGGCAAACTAAAAGCTATCAAAGATGATTTTGAAAATGGTTTTCTAGCTAATCTATCAATTCAAATTGAGGCTGAGATTGTAGCTAACTATCTAGAACAAGCTGAAAATCTACTAAATGAAGGTTCGAGGGGAAAATACGATCATGTTCCAGCAGCAGTTTTAACTGGAGCAGTATTAGAAAAATCTTTACGCACACTTTGCGATCAACAAACCCCACCTATTCTTACTTTTAAAACAACTACAAAGGGAAAATCAGAACCACTTACATTAAACCCTCTCATTGACGAGCTGAAGAAAGCGGCAGTGTTTAATGAATTAAAGGCTAAACAGTTACGTTTTTGGGCGGATATTCGCAATGCAGCAGCACATGGTGAATTTGATAAATTTTCTCGTTCCGATGTTGAACAAATGCTCGAAGGCGTAAAAGATTTTTTGGCTACCTATATGCTCTAAACGAACCTCAGAAAATTTGTCTCTGGACTATCTCAGGACTTTGACTCGGAGTGTGATGAGGTAGATGTGTAGCTTTAAAAAGTAATTTATTGAATGAGTCCTAGAATGCAAGATATTTCAAAGAAAAATATAACTCAAGGCAAAGTTTTTATTGTTGGGGCAGGAATTGGTAGCGTGGAGTTTTTGACGGTTCGTGCTAGGGACTTGATTAGCGTTGCTGAAGTAATTATTAGTGATGCGTTGGTCGATCGCACTTTATTAGATCTCGCTCCAGAAAACTGCGATCGCATCATTGCTGGTAAACGTGGCGGACAGGAAAGCATCAAACAAGCCGAAATCAATCAAATGTTGGTGGATTATTGCTTGCAAGGTAAGCACGTGGTGCGCCTCAAGAGTGGAGATCCTTGGATATTTGGGCGATCGCTACCTGAGATACTTGCCCTACAAGCAGCAAATTGTGAATGGGAAGTTGTGGCAGGAATCTCCAGTGCGATCGCAGCGCCGATGTTGACAGGCATACCACTTACGGAAGTAGAAGCGAGTTCTTGTTTTGCAGTTATGACGGGGCATGATTTGGCTCGATTACCTTGGGAAGCGATCGCCCAAATTCCAACATTGGTAATTTTGATGGGGACAAATAATCTGGCAAGCTTATTAGAGAAATTACAAGCGGGAAAATCTGGGGATACAAAAATCGCGATCGTGCGTTGGTGTGGAAGAGCCGATCAACAAGTATGGACAGGAACTCTGAAGGATATTCAAGCAAAACTACCTGAAGGATCGCTATCGCCCTCAGTAATTATTATTGGTGAAGCCGTAAAGTTTCATGAGCAATTGTCACATCAGTGCAGTCAATCGTTGGAAAATTTTGAGCAACAGGTAGATCTCGAAAAGGACAAGTTAGCATTGCAAGGCAAAACGATTTTGGTAACAAGGGCGGCGGGTCAGGCTAGCCAATTTACAGATTTATTGATCAGTCAAGGGGCAAAGGTAATCGAGATGCCAACTTTGGCAATCGTCCCGCCGACTAGTTGGGAAATGCTCGATCAGGCGATCGCCAATCTATCCAATTATGACTGGCTAATTTTGACATCCGCGAATGCCGTTGAAAGCTTTTTTGGGCGCTTGCGAGAATCGGGTCAAGATAGCCGTGCTTTGCATTCTTTGAAAGTTGCTGTAGTGGGGCGAAAAACAGCCGAAGTTTTGGCAAATTATGGAATTTCACCAGATTTAGTACCCACAGATTTTGTTGCCGATGCTTTAGTAGATGCCTTTCTTGCTATTCCCAATCATGTTTTAACTGACAAAAAAATGTTATTTCCCCGTGTGCAGTCGGGCGGAAGGGAGATTTTAGTAGAGCAGTTGCAGCAACATGGGACGACTGTTGACGCTATTCCTGCCTATGAGTCGGGATGTCCTGAAGAGATCGATCCTGTGGCTCTAGCTGCAATTCAAAATCAGAGCTTAGATGCGATCGCCTTTGCTAGCTCCAAAACCGTCAAGCATTTTTGCCAACTACTTGATCGCGTAGCCTCGCCAGAAATTTGGCAGGGCTGGATTGCCCAAATAAAAATTGCCTCAATTGGACCTCAGACTTCTAAGACTTGCTACGAGTTATTAGGACGGGTTGACTGTGAGGCGTTGGAATATACCTTAGATGGACTTGCTGAGGCGATCGGCAAAAGTTTTTAAACATGACAGGCACTTTGCGCCTATTCCTCTTGTTGGACTATTTAAAGATTACAAAAAGAGGCAATTTATGACATTTACTGTTTTTTTCCATACAATAAATATATAGGCTCTTTTAAACCAGCAATTTATATCTTGCACCAAGGGATATAAATGGCGGAAATCCATCGAAATCAGTTTTTTTTTCACGAATCGAAAAGAGCCGATTAATGAGCTTAATGGCATTTTTATTGAGGCCGAATTGTATGGAACTTGTTGCGTATCTCCATAGTGAAATGCTTTGCGAACAGCTACGGCAAGGCGAAAATCTTGATCAGAATTTAGATTGTCAACTACTGAACTCGATCGCCAAATCTTCACAATATGCGAAATCAGTCTTGTGTATTGGGCTAGCAGCAAGTGCGATCGCCATCAATGCTTTGCCTATTGCGGCTTTTGCCTACACACCTGAAGTGGCAAGCATTCAACAGCTATTAGCCAGACGTGGCTTTAACCCAGGAGAGATCGATGGTGTTAAGGGTGCGGCTACTACAGAAGCAATTATTGCCGCACAAACTTTTTACAAATTAAATGCTGATGGTGAGATCGGAGCGCAAACAATTGCCGCGTTAGAAGCAGACACTTACGAAGCTAATGTTTCCGAAGTTTCACCTGTCAAGGTCACACCTATTAATGTTGCTAATAGCGATAACAAATCAGACTCAATCAAAAACTTGCAACAATTGCTAAGCGATCGCGGGTTTTATGGTGGCGCGATCGATGGGATTAATGGTCCAATGACTCAAGAGGCAATTATTCTTGCTCAAAAAACCTACGGCTTAGTTGCTGATGGTGTTGCAGGTTCTCTAACTATTGCAGCGCTAGAGTCTGGCAGCAATTATGTCCCGAAGAGCAACGTCGCTAGTACCAAATCAGACTCAATCAAAAATTTGCAACAATTGCTGAGCGATCGCGGTTTCTATGGTGGCGCGATCGACGGGATTAATGGTCCAATGACTCAAGAGGCTATTATTCTCGCTCAAAAAACCTATGGATTAGTTACCGATGGTGTTGCAGGTTCTCTAACTATGGCGGCTCTAGAATCTGGTAGCACTGCTATTAGTTATAAGGAGACTGCTAGTAAAGAAACCACAAGCAAAGTCACCGACAATTCCATTAAAAAAGGTCAAACCCTTTTAAGCCAGCTAGGTTTGTATGATGGAGCGATCGATGGCATTCAAGGCTCAAAGACTACTGCTGCCATTAAAAAAGCACAATCATTGTATGGATTACCTGTTGATGGAGTGCTAACTTCAGAAACGTTAGCAGCATTGCAATCTTAGAAAATCAGGAGCCATACTTAGCACTTCTCCTGATTTCTATGGATAATAAGAACGCCAAGCGCTTTTATTATGATTAATTTATGACGGCTGTTATCGATCTGAATATTCCCAAAATGGCGATCGCCCTCGGTATGGTGGCGATCGCCATTAGTTTATCGGTCTGGCAAAAATTAGCGATCGCCAAGAATTTAATCATCGCCACCTTTCGCAGCATTATTCAATTAATCGTAGTGGGATTTTTGCTAGATGCTGTATTTGAAATCAAACAACCAGTCGTAATCCTATTCATCATTTTCTTGATGAGTCTCATGGCAGCCCGTGAAGCCAAAAATCGCGTGCGGGAAAAAGTCCCCTATGTCCTACAAATCATGTGGATATCAGTCATCATTGGCACATTAGCAATTCTTGCTTACACCACATTTTTAGTAGTCCAGCCTGATACTTGGTACTCACCACAATATTTAATTCCCCTCGCAGGAATGATCTTGGGAAATTCGATGAATGGTGCTGCGATCGCTGCCGAGCGATATACACAGGATTTGGTCAAGCGATCGCGGGATATCGAAGCCCATTTATGTTTAGGTGCAACCCCACAACAGGCGATTGTTAATTACCAATCCGACGCAATTAGAGCCGCCATGATTCCCACAATTAACGTGATGATGGTGGCTGGTGTGGTGTCACTCCCTGGAATGATGACAGGGCAAATTCTAGGCGGCGTATCACCATTACTAGCAGTACGATATCAATTAGTAATTTTATTTGCAATTACTACAGCTAATTTAATTACAGCTTTGCTATTAACTAATTTGGTCACTCGCCAATTTTTTACACCCGCTCAACAATTAAAATTGCCATAAAACCAAAGAGAGAGGTCGCTTCGCTACCTCTCTCTTTGGTTTTAAGAAGTTAAACGCTGATAGTTTTACTGCTACTTGCTTGATTAATCTGCTTAAATTTGCGTCGGATAAAGCGTAAGAAAGTTAGCCATTTTTGAGCAGGATAATCATAGAATGAGAAAATATCACCATAGGCAGCAAAAGCATTTTGATGGTGCAACCAATGTCTTTCAGGCGTAGTAATCCATAACAAATCACACCAAGATTTCCAAGGTTCTGGAGTTTTCCATTCAAGGATTGAAACATGCCTCCACACCACATGAAACTCGCCTAACAACAGACCAATAATCGTACCGATCGCTGATAAATGCCATAGCCAAGGGGTAAATACAAAGTAAGGAACTGCTCCTAAAATACCATCTAGCAATACGAGAGGATTTCTGGTCAAAACTGCATAATGTAGAAAGCTGCGGTTTTTACCATGATGCACGATGGAATGAAACTTGCCAAAAACATGTTCAGGAACATGATACAAAAATGTTGAAAAGAAATCTCCTAGCAGAAGCAACAGCAATGTTACGGCAATCGCTTTTATCAACTCTAAAGCAACTTCTAAAATAACTTCCAAAGTAAACCCTCACAACTTGATTCAAGCCTAAGAGATGAAGTTAAAGTTACGTTTATACCAAGGTTAAGAATCAATTTGAGCTAAGTAAATATACTTGGATCGACCATAAATCGTTAAATTAATCTTTAAATCGACTTAACAAAACTTAAGGTTTGGATAAAGCTTCTAAGCGATCGCTTAAAAAACGATACCAAGCTGCCGCAATATCGATATCAGTAAACCTAATGCTAGGCATCTCTCCCGTTTTCAACACTAATTCCAGAGAAATTTTCTTTGCATTCAATGGAAATTCAGAATCTTTTGCATCAAAAAACTTACTATCAATCCGAAATCGGATGCGGGAAATATCTTGAAAAGTAACTGTTTGAATATCTAGTGGATCTTTGCGAGTTGGCTTTCCCCATGTGAGGCGATCGCCTTTTTGTCCCAATACAGCATAGATGTCATATTTATGACGCTCAAATTGCTCAGCCCACTGTTTATAGGACTCAATTTTTTGGTACTCATTCCATCCTGACCACACCAGCCAAAAGAACACTACCAGCAACGGCAACCACAATAATCCACGTTCCATAGATTAAAAAATTTAGTTTGTTTACTAATAAATCTTGCCGTGCAAAGCACAGCAAGATTTATTTTTATCATTAGCGTGAAACGCTGTCATTTAAATTTTGACCTGCGGTGCATAGCAAAATTTACTTTGTGATCATCAACGAGTATGGAGGGACTCGAACCCCCGACCCTCAGAACCGGAATCTGATGCTCTATCCAACTGAGCTACATACCCATACTTGCAGCAATCATATCATATTGCATAGTAGAGTCCGCTAGAAGCATTGCCTCAGCAATTCATGAAGTAAGTAAGCCCGAAGAGATTACTTACTTCATGAATTGAAAGAAAATCTACGCACAGCTAGCAGACTACCTAACACACCAATCACCGAGCCAAAGATTACTAATATTGCAGGTAAAATCAGTTGCGATCGCAAATCTGTGGTTAACCCCAAAGTTAGGGATTTAATTAACTCAGGTTGATTAATGATCGCATCACCTAAAAGATTCAGACTTAGCATCAACATTAAATAAGCAGTCCCTGCGCCCGTAACTCCAAAAAATATACCTTGCAGTACAAATGGAAAATAAATCCATGCTGCCGTAGCGCCCACCAATTGCATCACCTCAATCTCACGCCGTCGAGCCAACACAATTAACCGAATTGTCGTCGTAATAACCGCGATCGCAATCACCGTAAAAATTGCCACGATCGCTACACTACTATTACTCAAAGCGCGGCGCAGTTGACCGATGCGCTCCACCACTTCATTGGTATACCAAACCTCATTAATACCCTTTAAGCCAGAAATACGCTTAGCAATATCAGGCACGCGATCGCTAGACACCGCCCTCACCTTAAACTCATCAACTAAAGGATTGCCACCAAGTTGTTGTGTCGCCTGATTAAGATCATTTTTACCCAGATCCTTCATCAAATTTTCCCATGCGTCTTCTTTAGGAATTAGCTTTGCAGCAGCAACTCCATCCACTAACAGCAATCGCGGTTGCATCGACTCACCAACCACATTCTCATCCAGATAGACCGATATCTCCAACTGACTGCCAAGTTGCCCCAGTACATTTTCCAGTTGCCAAGAGATCTGTAAGCTTGCCCCAAACAAAAACAACAACACAGCCACCGTACTGATAGCAGCCCAATTCATCCATCCGCCACGCCGCAATCCTAAAAAAGTCTCGCGTAGCAGATAGTCGATTTTAGTAAAGAAGCGAAGGACGTTTTGTACCATTTTTGTATTCAATATTTATATTGAGCGCAGGCAAAGCCCGCGCTCAATAATTACACGATGTAACCATTTTGCAAATGCAAGACAGGATGATTAGCGGCTCTGACCAACTGCTCATCGTGAGTAGTCAAAAGCACCGTCACCCCAAAGGAATTCAATTTTTTCAAAATTTTAATTACTTGCCAAGCATTATCAGGATCAAGGTTGCCCGTTGGTTCATCCGCCAGAACTAACGGCGGTGTATTCACGATCGCCCTTGCGATACTTGTACGTTGCTGTTCCCCACCAGACAACTCTTCAGGAAAACAATCTGCCTTATGCATTAGCCCTACCATTTTGAGCGCAGGTTGCACACGTCGCTGGATTTCCTTGTAGGTATATCCCTGAGCCATCAATACAAAAGCAACATTTTCAGATACAGTGCGGCGCGGTACAAGTTTGTAATCTTGAAAAACTATGCCAATCTTGCGACGTAACATAGCAAGATTATTACCTTTTAAATTATTTAGGTTAAACCCATTCACAATTACATCGCCATCCGTAGCCTGTTCAGCACCATACAACAATTTCAGTAAGGTTGATTTTCCCGATCCCGAATGCCCTGTAATAAATTTAAAGTCACCTTTATATAGTTCAAGGCTAACGTCGCGTAAGCCAACAGCACCATTGGTGTAAGTCTTGCGAACATTTTCTAATTTAACAATTACTGACTTTTGCCCATTTGGCACATGACCATCAGAAATCTTATCAGGGCTTGGATTAATTAAGGTTGGGTTTGGTTTAGTTGGCAGTTTTAGCATTGGCGATCGCTTAAATATTCTAAAAAATCTGTGCATAGTTAAACCATGCCCGATCTTTGTACTTGAGATTATACAGACCAAGTCAAGGGATCAACATCAGCTATTGCTGCCAAACTCAAAACACAGAACACACATCAAAACAAAACCCAGATTTTTTGTGGTGCGGCAAAGCCGTACCACAAAAAATCTGGGTTTTATTAAATATTTGATGAAAGTCCACCGATGACGGACTTTCATTAAATCAAATTTTTATAATATTAAGGTGCTGTCAAATTAGGGGAGATATTCTCTAATTTTTGGGTATCTGTGTGCTAAATTATTGCGGGTTCAAGAGCTAAATCTGACAAAAACTAGTAAGCTTTTATTTACTTACTAAGCTTCTAGTTAATACAAGCCTAAATAGATCACTAATTACAATGGCTAATTAAACTAAAATATGCTTGCTATCATTGTCGTTTAGAACTTCACCTATCCTGTCAGTGACAGTGGCGTAGTCTTCCCACAAACTAGCTAATCAAGCTAAATCTCTATTCACCAAAATAACTGAGGGGTTATCAGCAGTGGCAGCTCACAAAATACTAGTAATTGATGATAGTCGCGTAATCCGTAACATGGTGCGCGACATGCTCCCGCCAGCAAACTTTGAGGTGCTAGAGGCCGCCGACGGCATCAAAGGGCTGGAGATGATCCAGAAAGAAAAGCCTTGGATGATCATGCTAGATTTTTTACTGCCTCGGATGAGTGGATTTGAGGTTTATGAAACTTTGCAGCAAAGTCCTGAGCTTAGCCGTATTCCATTAGTTTTAATGTCTGGACGGAAGGAAGAAGTAACCAGCAAGATTGCAGAGCCATTTGAAGATAAATATCTGGTATTTATTGAAAAACCCTTTGAGCAGAAAGAGTTGATCACAGCGATCAAACGAGCAATGGTCTTAGTACAGAAGCGTCCTCCTATCTCTGTAATAGAAAATCGCATCGCATCTACTGATGTAGCTTCTCAAGAACGAACTGACGATACTCTGATTAAACGTATTGAAGAACTAGAAGCAAAGCA
>NZ_CP159508.1:0-4262500 GCF_051131155.1 Pseudanabaena minima str. Chao 2107 | reverse complement strand
TAATCGACCTCCCATTGCTTGTAAGCTCACGGTTTCATGTTCTATTTCACTCCCCTTCCGGGGTTCTTTTCACCTTTCCCTCGCGGTACTGGTTCACTATCGGTCACAAGTGAGTATTTAGCCTTACGAGGTGGTCCTCGCGAATTCACACGGAATTTCTCGTGTACCGTGCTACTCAGGATTCAGCTTGCCAACTTTGATTTTTAATTACGAGGCTTTCACTCTCTTTGGCGTGTCATTCCAAACACTTCATCTAGTCTCTGTTGTACAGTGTTGCTGTCCTATAACCCCAGTCGGTCATGCCAACTGGTTTGGGCTGGTTCCCGTTCGCTCGCCGCTACTTAGGAAATCATTGTTTATTTTCTCTTCCTTCAGCTACTAAGATGTTTCAATTCGCTGAGTTCGCTCTTTCCCGTCTATTTTATTCAACGGGCAGTATTTAGGGTTGCCCCATTCGGAAACCTGCGGATCAGGGCTTGCTTCCAGCTCCCCGCAGCTTATCGTAGGTAACCACGTCCTTCATCGCCTTCTTGTGCCTAGGTATCCACCGTGAGCCCTTTGTAGCTTGACCTCTGTGTTTCCACTTTGGATCTACTTGCTTCTTATTACTATTACTATGCAGTTTTCAAGGTTCTTTCTAAATTCTTCGCTTTCGCTAGAATTTAGCAGTCTCTCTAGTTGCTAGGTCTTCCCTGACTAGATGAGTTGCTAAACTCTTGCTCTCGCTTTTGTTGGTCTTTGTTAGTAGTTTGGTGGAGATAAGGAGATTCGAACTCCTGACTTCCTGCGTGCAAAGCAGGCGCTCTACCAACTGAGCTATATCCCCAGAGTTAACTATTGCTTTTGGCTTTTTTGCCTCTAGCTTTTAGCTTCTCAAGTGGGCCATACTGGACACGAACCAGTGACCTCACCCTTATCAGGGGTGCGCTCTAACCAACTGAGCTAATGGCCCTTTATGTTAGCCAAATTTAGAACCTGACTTAGTTTGAAAGCTTTCCAATAAATCTCGAACGACCTTGGGATGACTTACATCTGACCTAATTCTGTATTGGTTCAGTCTAGATGTAAATAGGTCTCCCTATAAGGAGGTGATCCAGCCGCACCTTCCGGTACGGCTACCTTGTTACGACTTCACCCCAGTCACCAGCCCTGCCTTAGGCGCCTCCCTCCCTTGCGGGTTGAGATAACGACTTCGGGCGTGACCAGCTTCCATGGTGTGACGGGCGGTGTGTACAAGGCCCGGGAACGTATTCACCGCAGTATGCTGACCTGCGATTACTAGCGATTCCGCCTTCATGCAGGCGAGTTGCAGCCTGCAATCTGAACTAAGACCGGGTTTATGAGATTAGCTTGCACTCGCGTGCTTGCGACTCTTTGTCCCGGCCATTGTAGTACGTGTGTAGCCCAAGGCGTAAGGGGCATGATGACTTGACGTCATCCCCACCTTCCTCCGGTTTGTCACCGGCAGTCTCTCTAGAGTGCCCAACTTAATGATGGCAACTAAAAACGAGGGTTGCGCTCGTTGCGGGACTTAACCCAACATCTCACGACACGAGCTGACGACAGCCATGCACCACCTGTGTTCGTGCTCCCGAAGGCACTCCTCCCTTTCAGGAGGATTCACGACATGTCAAGCCTTGGTAAGGTTCTTCGCGTTGCATCGAATTAAACACATACTCCACCGCTTGTGCGGGCCCCCGTCAATTCCTTTGAGTTTCAATCTTGCGACCGTACTCCCCAGGCGGGGTACTTAACGCGTTAGCTACGGCACTGACCGGGTCGATACGGCCAACACCTAGTACCCATCGTTTACGGCTAGGACTACTGGGGTATCTAATCCCATTCGCTCCCCTAGCTTTCGTACTTCAGCGTCAGTTGAGATCCAGCAGGACGCTTTCGCCACTGGTGTTCTTCCAGATATCTACGCATTTCACCGCTACACCTGGAATTCCTCCTGCCCTATCTCTCTCTAGTCTAACAGTTTCCATTGCCGATCCAAGGTTGAGCCTCGGGCTTTGACAACAGACTTATTAAACAGCCTACGTACGCTTTACGCCCAATAATTCCGGATAACGCTTGCATCCTCCGTCTTACCGCGGCTGCTGGCACGGAGTTAGCCGATGCTTATTCGTTAGGTACCGTCATTATCTTCCCTAACAAAAGAGGTTTACAACCCACAGGCCTTCGTCCCTCACGCGGTATTGCTCCGTCAGGCTTTCGCCCATTGCGGAAAATTCCCCACTGCTGCCTCCCGTAGGAGTCTGGGCCGTGTCTCAGTCCCAGTGTGACTGGTCATCCTCTCAGACCAGTTATCGATCGTCGCCATGGTAGGCCGTTACCCCACCATCTAGCTAATCGAACGCAAGCTCATCTACAGGCATTAAAACTTTCACCCGAAGGCATATCCGGTATTAGCAGTCATTTCTAACTGTTGTCCCGAACCTATAGGTAGATTCTTACGCGTTACTCACCCGTCCGCCACTAAGTCCGAAGACTTCGTTCGACTTGCATGTGTTAAGCATACCGCCAGCGTTCATCCTGAGCCAGGATCAAACTCTCCATGGTGTCTTTATACTTTCAGAATTCCTTCCTACTTTTCTAAAGCCTTTTTTCCTTTCGGATGGGTTTGACTTTTTTAAGCTTTTCGCTTATCCTGTCGGATAGCTGGTTATCTTTCAATAATCCAGTCTTTATTCTTTTGACGAGGTTTATTGGTTTCCTAAAGCTTTCAAACTATTTGGTTGTCTAGGTTCTTAGCGCTTTTCTTTTGTCGGGTTCGCTTCGCTTTCGCTCGTCTCTCCCTTCAGCGCTTTATTAAGTTAGCAAGGTTAAATCGCTTTGTCAACCCTTTTTTAGAATTTTGTTTTCTACCTTGTCCAAGCTAAAAGCCTAAAAACCTTATGAGTTAAAGCTTTTAGCTATAAAATATTTTTTGTTTTTTCTTATTGGGGATAGGTCTAAAGTTTTTATTAGGTGGATTGGGGTTATTGAACGACAATGTAGGGTGAAGAAGTCGCTTGTATCTGCCCCGATCGCACGAGAGCTTGGTAGATGAAAGCGGCAACTTCGGCTCTAGTTGCAGACTTATTAGGATTTAAGAGTTTTAGATTGGGATAATTGACAACCATACGGTTCTCAGTTGCAGCCGCTACACTGTTGCGAGCGTAGGCAGGGATAGTAGTTGCATCTGAATAAAGTTGCAAGGTTGTATTAGCAGGTTTAGTTGGTGCATAACCTAAGCCGTTAGCCAAAGAAACGAGAATTTGCACACGGGAAATATTTTCGTTGGGGCGGAATGTAGTGGCAGAATAGCCAGACATAAATCCTGTGGTGTAGGCTTTTTGAATAGCGGTAGCAGCCCAAAAGTTTGAGGCAACATCAGCGAAAGTTACATTGCTGCGCTTAATGGGCTTATTCATTGCTTGACTTAGCAATGCGGCAAATTGCGCCCTTGTTACAGGATCATTGGGGCGAAAATTACCATCAGGGAAGCCTTTAATGATATTTCTGGAGGCTAGCTCTTGGATAAAAGTTTGCGCCCAATAGTTGTTAGGAACATCTTTGAAGGCAACTTGAGCTGTAGGCGTAGTGGGGGTGGATGGTGATGTAATTGGTGAGGTTGGCTGGACTAGATCAACTGAGCCTTGAACACGCTTAGGATCAACTTGGTTGCCGATCGCTACAACGGTGACTCCAGAGGCATTGTTGATGTCAGTTTGTTTATTGTTTTGAAAAATATTTTGACCAGGATTTGAGGTTGTACCAAGATCGACAGTAGGTTGCCCTCTGCGATCTTTCAAAATTACTAATCCGTTTTCTTGGTTGTTGGCAATGAGATTATTGCGAAATGAGGGCATAGATAGATTCGAGACAACAATGCCACCTCGGTTATTGACGATGCGATTAGAGACTACAGCGACTTTGGAATTTTGACCGATCGCTAGTCCAAAGCCCGTGTTATCAAAGGTGTTGGACTGGATTAGCCCTGTGCTTGTCCCAAGTGCGGAGAGTCCATTAGCCCCATTTTTAGTAAAAATGTTGTTGCTGATATTTGCAGAAGTTGCACCTGTGAGGAACACACCGTCATGAGTAGAATTAGCAAACGTATTGTTAGTAATAGTGACGTTTTGAGCAGATTCCAGCCAAAGAGCATAACCTCTGGGATTCTTATTGGTGAGGGTAATACCTTCAATGCGAGAACCACTTGCTGCAAGTACAGCGATATTTTGCTGGGCAAAGGTAGGGCTAACGAAGCGATTGCCCCCTGAAACAATGATTTCTTGACCTTGATTAGTAGGATTGCCACGCAAAGTCACACCTGCGGGAATGATGAGAGGAAATTTTTCACCCGTTTCGGCTGAGTAAGTCCCAGAGGCTAGCTGAATGATTGCACCACTTTGAAGATTTTTATTGAGTGCGGCTGTTAGCGATCGCAGTGGCTGATCAGCCGAGAGCCCTGAGTTACCATCTGAACCGTTAGGGGAAACAAAGACAATGACATTGGCTTGGGCAACTTGCAGCGTGGTTGGTAAAGTTGTGTTAGCTGTGTTGGTATTTTGGGCGATCACAGACTCAGTTAATGTGACAATTTGAGATAGTCCAAAAGTAAAAAGAAATGCAAGTCTCAGAGATGTCCTTGAAAGTGACATAAATTTATCCTCTACAATTTATTTAAGTCTCAAATTTTTAAGTCTTGGATATGTCGAGCTTGACGCGAAGTACCTCAAATAGTTTCTTGAGGGCTTTGTATAATAGCTCCCAAAACTCCAACTAAATATACAGCCAAGTTTTAATTTTGGTTTTGCATCGATCGAGGTATTTGTGAGTTCACTTCCTGTTCCGTCCCATATCCATTATGAGCTTTTACTTCAGTTGCTGGAACGTCAGACATTACCAGCATTACACTCTGAAATGAAGCAACCGCATATGGCAACAAAGATGAATGTTTCTAGAGAGCATCTTCAGGCAGCCATTATTAATCTCCGTAAGGCTTTTGCTTTACAAAAGCAGGTTGAAGATCTATGCGAGTATCACGGTATTCAAGTTTCCTATCGTTGGTCACTGAGTGAGTCAGAGCAAGAGATGGGGAAATCATTAAAAGAAATTTCTAATCCACCGAAAGATTCATAGCCAGTTCGCCCAATCCCCAAAGGATAAGACATAGTTTTGCGATGTCTTATCCTTTGGGGATTGGGTTTGATAGCTGTCGCCATTCTTGTTAGGACATAAAACCCAAATAATGTGAGGCGGCGCTTCGCGCCGCCTCACATTATTTGGGTTTTGATTTGTTCTGATACAGATGGCTATAGCTCTAAAAGCTATAAAACACAAAATATCTACGTTATTTTGGGTTTTGGTTATAAGCCTAGATCGTAATTGTGACGAAATTGTTACAATAGAGAAAACTTATTTATAAATATTTATGGTTCAGACTGCATCACCTACTTTTTCGCGTGAAGATTGGCAAAAGGGATATGAGTCGCTGCGTACTGAAGATGCTTATTGGATCGATGAGATCGAGGGACAGATTCCTCTAGAACTAGAGGGAACTTTATTTCGGAATGGACCTGGACAGCTTGATATTAACGGGCAGAAATATGGACATCCCTTTGATGGCGATGGCATGGTCTGCGCGATCGCCTTTAAAGATGGCAAAGCACATTTCACAAATCAATTCGTAAAAACGCCTGAGTTTATTGCTGAGCAGAAAGCAGGCAAAATTTTATATCGGGGCGTGTTTGGCACGCAAAAGGCTGGGGGATGGCTGAGTAATATATTTGATTTGCGAAATAAAAATGTTGCCAATACAAATGTGGTGTATCAGGGCGGCAAGTTACTGGCTTTGTGGGAAGCAGCACGTCCCTATTCACTTAATCCTCAAAGTTTAGATACTTTGGGGCAAGAAACTTTTGACGGGAAGTTAGCGGCGGGACAAGTCTTTACAGCGCATCCTCGACGAGATGATCGCACGGGTGATTTATGGGGCTTTGGGGTGCAACCAGGACCAAAGTCTAAGATTTCGATCTATCGGGTCACAAATCAGGGCGAGTTATCAACGGAATCACAGGTTAAGGTTTCAGGATTTTGTTTCTTGCATGATTTTGCCTATACGCCAAACTATCGGATTTTTATGCAAAATCCTGTGTCCTTTAAGCCTTTACCCTTTATGTTGGGCTTGGCGACAGCAGGGGAATGTATAGAGTTAAAGCCAAATTCTCCCAGTCAATTTTTGCTGATTGATCGCCAAGGCAATTTACAAACCATTGAAACTGATCCTTGTTTCGTGTTTCATCATTGCAATGCCTATGAAGAGGGTGACGAAATTATTGTGGATTCAGTTTGTTATCCTGACTATCCCAAGTTGGAACCAAATACCGATTTCCACGAAATTGATTTTGATAAGGTAATTGCAGGACAGCTATGGCGATTTACGATTAATCCGAAACTTGGCATAGTGAAACGAGAACTGATTTTAGAGCGCTCCTGTGAGTTTCCTGTAGTGCATCCCCGTTGCATGGGACAGAAATATCGTTACGCCTATATCGGCGCGATCGCCAAGGAATCTGGTAATGCGCCTTTACAAGCGATCGCCAAAGTCGATATGCAAACGGGCAAGCAAGAATTTCATAGTTTTGCGCCACGCGGTTTCATTAGTGAGCCGATTTTTGTACCACGAGATCGCAGTAGCAATAGTGCTGAGGACGCTGGCTGGGTGCTAACTTTAATTTTTGATGCCGCACATAACCGTTCAGATTTAGTAGTACTAGATGCTCAAAATATTTCTGGTAACCCGCTGGCAACCTTACATTTAAAACATCATGTACCTTATGGCTTGCATGGTAGTTTTACTCACGAAGTCTTTTAAAAAAAGCGGCTCTAAGAGCCGCTTTTTTTAGAAAAGATCTAAAGGAAAATGTCCGTGGGTTCCGCTATAACCATCAGTGAAATCTGTATGCAAAGATATCAATACACCACGGTACGTACCTTTGTAGTTATCTAAATGATAGCGACGACTGCGAGGATTGTACTTCAGATAAACACCATCAGTAATTGCAGATAAGTCCGCTTCAGGTAACTCGTAGCGAAAATGAGCAGCATAATTTTGGAGAGCTTGCAAAGCTTCTGCTGTAGTGTCAGCACAGATCCCAAAAATGTGATAATCGGCTTGTTTGGTTAAGTAATCTAAGGCTTCACGAATTTGCGACCGCCGCTCAATAGTTGCTGATGCCACATCTAAGTCGCTTAGTTCCCAGAGAATGCGCTCAGCATCGGCGACGGTTAGATTATTGCTCATGGGTTTCTAAGTTAAGGAGGAGCTAAATTATATTATGAACATTAACGAAGAAATTGCTCGCTTGCGTGATCTCTTGCCTGCATCTTGGCGAATGACCACATCAATTAAGTCAAAGCCAGAGCAGACTGAGCTTATCTCAAGTTCA
Source organism: Pseudanabaena minima str. Chao 2107 (assembly GCF_051131155.1). NCBI lineage: Bacteria > Bacillati > Cyanobacteriota > Cyanophyceae > Pseudanabaenales > Pseudanabaenaceae > Pseudanabaena > Pseudanabaena minima. Next base: position 4,255,061 of record NZ_CP159508.1, on the reverse strand, counting down.
CAGATATTTCCTTGGCAGAAAGGAACAAGAATAGATATAAATTTTCGGTTATGGCGACAACTACCTGAAGCCCAAAGAGATTTATTACTCTTATACGAAATAAGCTGGAGACAACAGACAAAATGGTTACAAATAGGAACCTATCAGGGTGTAGCTGCAATGTCTTTAGTGGGAGGAATTGTTGAAGCAGCACAGGGAGATGTTACAGGAATCGCGATCGCCATACTACTAGGGACTATTGGCATAAATCAGATTTTACGTAAAAACAAAAGCTCACAAATTCAAACACAAGCTGATGGAGAAGCCATTGAAGTTGCCCAAAAACGTGGTTATGGTGAAGCCGAAGCAGCTAGAGCATTACTTGATGCTATTCCTGCGGCGGCAAAGCTAACAGGACGCAATACTCCTGACTTTACAGAGTTAATCCGTTGTCAAAATTTACGGGCGATTGCAGGGCTATCAAAAACTACTATTCCTGAAACAAGCATTAACGATTTCTAGATACTACCTTCCCTAACAAAATGGGTTGTGAGACACAACCCATTTTGGATTGCTATAGTACTGAAAAATAAAATTATTAATCCCAAACATAAAATCAATTTTGTGCTAATATTTATACCTTTATAAGCTTAATTTATGCTGTACTCAGCACATCCAATCCTCAAAATAGAAGATTTCTTATGAGTAGTTGTAGAAATGCGCTAGAAGAATTGGTAATCGAAGAAGCAGAGGCTCAGTACAAACGCTTAGGTGCTGACGTAAAAAAGCGCGTCGATCTTAGTGAAGTAATCGCTTATACCCTCAACCGCTTACCACCAATGTATGCAACTACTCAACGCGGCTGGGTACAACAGCGCAAAAAGGCTGATCAAGAACTAGGTGCAGCGATCGCCAAAACTGTACGCAATGGATTTCTAAGTACACAGAGCGATGTCTTAAGGCAAAATGATCCGATACCTGATCATGAACTGATCAGTCAAGCGCGATCGCTTTTTAAGTTACGCAAATTATTTAGTAAAGACTATCTCAAGTGGAAAGATGTTCCTGAGGTTGTTAGAGATGCTTTAGATTCAGGATATTATCAGAGTCTTGCCAATGGCACATATGTAAGTCTAGATAGACGTAATTCTCTTTTAGCTCGTAGCTACGCAGTGCGGCGAAAAACAACGACGATTCTGTCCAACGCATCTTCTAATAAGGTATCCAAAACTGAGAAAGATATCTCAGCCGAAATTAAAGACTTTGAGTCTTATATGTCGGGAACTATTTATCGATATAGCAATATTCTTGAAAGTCTTGTGACTGCGATCGTTGAGCGTCGAGTTAATCGACTTGATGAAGTAGTTCAGAAAAAAATCAATATTGATGATGTGGCAGCTTACGTTCTTAATCGCTTACCACCAATGTATGCCACTAGTCGTCGCGGATTACAAAATTTGCGGCAACGAGTTAAGTCTGAAATGACAAGCCAAATTATCAGCATCGTCAAGGAAGCTCTGAATAGAGTTGTTCAAGCACCAGAGCGCTCTTTGTCTCCTCTACCTTTTGAGAAGTTCAATATTGAGCTAGAAGATGCTTTAGTCCAATTACGAGAACTGCTCAAGAGGGATGATGTTACATGGAGAAATGTTGCTGAAATTGTTGAAGAATGCTTAAGATCACCTAGATCTGATTATCCAGTTTGGCGAGCAAAGCACGATGTTTAAAAACGATTGCTATAGTAGCAATAGTAAATTTATTCTCAGTTGAATCAAATTAATTAATATGCTTAGCCCTATTTTGCAAACCAAGATTGAGAGCCAGATCAGCAACAATAAAATCATGCTCTACATTAAAGGCACTGCTCAACAACCTCAATGTGGTTTTTCAGCAGCAGTCGTGCAGGTTTTTAATACACTGGGGCAGCCTTACGAAACTGAAAATATCCTTGAAGATGGCGAATTACGCCAAGGTTTAAAGGAATTCTCCAGTTGGCCAACTTTTCCTCAAGTTTATATCGATGGTGAGTTTGTCGGTGGCTGCGACATTGTGATGGAACTGAATAATCGCGGTGAACTAGCTAAAATCGTCCAAGAAGCGGTTAGTAAATAAAAAAGGGGCGCGAAGCGCCCCTTTTTTATAGAACATTTGATAATGCTTTCTTGGTTCGTTTCCAAGCCCAAGAGCCAAGCCCAAATACAATCAGACTAAAAACAATTAACACTATTTGAAAACCAATTTGTTGCTTGCCACCATTGTGGACACCAAATACACCTGTTAAAAAATCTAAAGAAACTGCAATCACCGCAAGGGGCAAACTAGCAGCTATATTTTCGCCATTATTCAATAAGCCAAAGACCTTACCGCGCATATTTTCAGGAGTATGTTCTTGAATCGCCGTTCGCATGGGAATTACGATTAAGGAACCATTAATACCAATGAAACCACCAATCAGCCAAGCAACCCATTGATTAGTCACAAAGGCAAACATTAATAAGCCGATCGCCATCCCAATAAAACCAATGAATGGTAGAGGTCGATGGGTAAACTTTTTACCGAATTTCCCTAGGATCAGCGCCCCGATCGCTAAACCCACACCAACTGCTGCCACAAAAGAGCCAAATTCTTCACGATTACCTGTAACCACTTCAGAGAGGTTAAGTGACAGTTTTTGCATAGCTCCCAAAACCGCATATAACAGTACTAACTGCAACATTGCCCCACCAATTAGGTGATTGTGACGCACATATTGAAAAGCATCTCTTAAATCAGTAAATATTCCTGATCCTACTTTTTTAGGATGGATAACCTCATCTTTGGGTAAAGCAAATAGAAAAATACCCGATATGACGTAGAGGCTTCCTAGTAAAACTTCACGACTATATGCTCTCGCTTCAGGAAAAAGCCCTAGAGTAAATCCAAGTAGTGGTGCACCGATCGCAAATCCCACAATTAAGGAACCTACTTCTGTAACTGTAAATAGGGCATTAGCAGGAAAAAGATCGCTTTTGGGAACAACTAAGGCGATCGCTGATTGTTCGGCAGGTGCAAAAATGTTGGTAAAAGTGGAAATAATGAAGGTAATCAGCAGCAATATTGGTAAAGTACGTGGTGCAAATGGGATAGAAAAAAGACAAGCTGCACGCAGAAAGTTGCATAAAATCAATACCTCACGCTTGGGATTCCAATCCACAAAAATCCCTGCGATCGACCCCAAAAATACCGCAGGCAAGGTCATCGCAATCATGATTGATGATTCTCTGGTATTCACGTCACTGCCACCATCAGCAACAGCAAGGGCAATCAGCAAAATCAGGACAACTTTATCGACTAACTGAGCCAATATTTGGGCGAGCCACAATGCCAAAAATTGACGATTACGCAAAACTGCTAAATAGCCAGCAGTTGGATTTAGATCGGGTTGAGACATCAATTAAAGTAGCTAAAGTAGCATTCAGATCAACATTGTATAGCGATACGAAAGGCGGCGCGAACCGCCGCCTTTCATGATTTTGATTACGAGATATAATTTAAAACAGTCTGTAAGAGAGGGAGTTAAATATATTCATGAGAATTGCCTCCTTGATGTCCCCAATTTTTCCTGACGTTTGGAATCGAGATCATGGCGATCGCTTTTCCCCCTAGCAAATGGGATCACATCTGCCGCTGACATTTCTCTAGCTGACCGAATTAGCAGCCCTGCAATAAATAAACAAGACAGTGTCGAACTACCACCATAACTTAAAAAAGGAAAAGGCAGTCCCGTTGTTGGCAAAACACCCGTAGCCACGCCCACATTTAAAATTGATTGCACCACAATCAAAGAAGTTGAACCAAGAGCAATCAAGCGAATTACGGGATCTTTACATTTGTAAGTCACAGACAAACCTATCGTGCCGTAAATCATCACTAGCAATAGCAGACAAATCCCCCCAAACAAACCAAATTCTTCAGCAAAAATCGCAAAAATAAAGTCGGTATATTGAATCGGCAAAAAGAGCTTTTGCTGAGACAAGCCAAATCCAGTTCCCCACAAACCGCCAGATCCGATCGCCATTAGACTCTGCACCAATTGATAGCCATCTCCTGCTTGATCTTGCCAAGGATCAAGAAATGACATAATTCGCCGCCGTTGATATTCCCGAAATGAGACACTAGCTACAGCAACACATGTACCTAAAGCCGCAGTCCCAAGAAGTTGGAGGTTTGGCAGTCCTGCGCCTAAAGCAATCAACCACAGCGTAATCCCACAAAGAGCCGTCACACTCAAGCTAGGCTGCATCAAAATACCGCCTAGAACCAATAAAAACACCAACAGCCATCCAATCCTTGCTTTCCAAGGTGTACGATTCCAATTTCCAAAAAGTTGAGCTGCTTGCAAAATCAGAAAAGGCTTGATTAACTCTGAGGGTTGTAATAGAAATGAGCTTGATCCCACCGATAACCATCTTGTCGCAGCGTTGCGCGTTGTCCCTAATCCTGGGATATGTGTCGCATACAACAATGCCAAAATAATAAACAAAAATATTGGACTAATTTTGAGCATGAACTTTAATGGCAAATGCACGATCGCATTAAAGATCAATAAGCCAATCACAGCCCAAGCTAATTGATATTTGAAATATAGCGTGCCGTCTTTAAAAGCAAGATCGGCAACGGGATAGGATGCCGAAAAAAGAACTGCTAGTCCAGCAAATAGCCATAAAAAAGTCAGCCAGCGCAGGAGACGGGCTTCTGTTGCCCATTTATCGACAGTGCGATCAAAAAATGGAAATACCTGAAAAATCTGAAGGAGTTTCACGGGTTAAAGTGGGGACTTAGGGGTTTTGATTGCTAAAGCTACAAAATAGCTTGCAAGATTTTTGTTGCGGTTTTCGTGATGCTATTTTAACCACGATTTTTCGCGATCGCTGAAAACAAAAAATTATTTCTTGCAATTACTGAAAGAGAGAGATGGCGCAAAGCACCACCTTTCTCTTTTATACATGCAACTCAAAACTCAAGTTATAAAGTTTGCGTAAATTACAGACCTCATAATCATTGATATTCGTGTCATGTAATTCCAAATTATAAAAATCAATAAATTCTTCTGCAAAAAGAGGTCCCGCGTGCCAAGTGCCAGCATTGAGTTTGATGAAACAATTGCCTGTAATCCGAAATGCAGCAATTTGTTCTAAATTAATTTGCTCAGGTGCTGATGCGGGGGCAACCGCTATAAACCATTCCTTACCGCCAAGGGAACCAAGACATTGAGTACATTGCTGATGCCGCGCCAAGCTCTGAAATTTCAGACCAACTTTGCGAAGGTGCATGATATAAAAACGCGGAATCCCTGCCAAAGATAGCTGTGCATCCTTCTCATCAAATTGCTTACCATCGTCAGTGGGAAAAATTACTTGACCATAGGACTGAAAGTTTTCAGGCGTAATTAATTGCGGAGTTAACTGAGTCAGTAAATTTGCGATCGCCATATTCAAACTTCCTACCTAAAAAGCGAGTGCAAAAATACTAAATAACTCCTTAAGATTTTGCTTGTCTTGCTCATCGAAGGGAAAAATGATGTTTTTAATTTGAGTGGGAGATCTTTGCTTAATGCTTAAAATTTCCACACCAACTACCTTGTTTTGTTCATCAAAGTCACAAATAACCCCATCAGCTACTTCTTCTGACTCTACAACGTCCGTTTCTCGCATACGAATGTAAGCAGCATTAGCGATCGGGTCATATTCAACTCTCATAATTTCCCTCGCATTTTTCGATCAAAATATACTGAGACAACTTTATTAGGGGTGACTTTCACATTATAAATGACCCGCAAAACCCTATTGTCGTAATCAGTAATGGTTAACAGAGCATGTCGCAAATCAGGATCTTTAGAGTCTAATTCAACTTTTTGAGGTGCGCGTAAAGTCATCTCAATCCAATTCAAGGATATTTGGCGATCGCTAATCCTTAATTTTGCGTGTTCAGTTAGCTCAAAATCCACGAGAAATTTTTAAATTTTGTGATGCGAATATGCGTAGCTTCAGGGTTTATTTCCCATAGACAATATCTAACAATATCTAAATTATCTAATTTTTTATTTAAGCCTGCTTGAGATTCAAAGCTTCAATCATGATCCGAATATTTTCAGCTTGAATTTTCACGGTTTCCGCTTGCAGTTGAGCCGAAATTGCATAGCGATCAGCAGTTGCACTTTGCTGTTTAGTGACTTCCTTAAGTTCATGTAACTCATCTTTTATATCCACCACATCAAGGGCAACCACATCACGCTGGGTGTAAAGATGCTCAATCAGACTATCAAGCCTACTATTATTAGCGCGTAACTCCTGTCTCAATGCTTGAGACTCTTCGGCGAGAGCAATCAAAGCACTCTCTACACGATCCAGTCTATTGTTTATTTCTTGAGTCATTTTTAGCTCCCTTGGCTCATAACTCAATTCTATACCTGATGTAAGCCCATCATGAAATACATCAAAATGCGCTTGAGAGGCGATATTTGCAGTAGCAACAAACCAAAGCGGCGTAAGACTTTGAAGAACCAATTGTGGTTAGAAAAGAGGATGTTAGAGATATGTGTCAGCAAAATTACGCCGAGGTTATCCCATTTGCGTTTGGATTCGTAACGCTTTAAAACTGCAATCGCTCCTAGATCTTCCTGATTTTGATGAGCCGCCTTTAACACCTTAGCTAAAGCATTGACATCACGAATACCGAGATTCATGCCCTGACCTGCGATCGGGTGCGTGGTATGCGCCGCATCACCAATCAAGGCTAAACGAGGCTGAATATATGTCTGGCTATGCATCCAACGTGGCACATAATTGGCGCGTTCATGGGAAATTACTTTAATCTTGCCGAGCTTTTCCATGAGGGGATGACCAAAGCGCTTGGTTAACTCTTGGAGAAATGTCGATTCATCGAGGGCAAGCAGATGAGGCGTTTCCTCAGTAGTAGCAGTCCAGACGATACAAGCGCGATCGCTACCGAGTGGCAGAATCGCAAAAGGACCACTGGGCTGAAATCTTTCATGGGCAAAATTTTGATGGGGCTTTTCTGATTGAATCGTAGTGACGATGCAGGTTTGCGCGTATGGGCGTTGCTCGATCGCGATATTGGCTAATTGACGTACTAGCGATCGCCCACCATCGGCTCCCACTAATAATTTTGTTTCAAGGTACTGGTCTCCAATATCTGAACTTATTTTTACACGCATGACCTTGCGATCTGTGACCTCCTCAATATCTAAAATTTTGGCAGGGCAAATTAATTCTAAATTTTGGCATTCCCGCGCAAATTCCCAGAGCGAAGCCAAAGTCACCGAATTTTCGACTATGTAACCCAATGCTTCTTGCCCCATATCTTCGCGCCGCAATTGCACCTGATAGGGCAAATCACCTTCTGAGACTTGGATCACGTGCATCGGCGTAACTCCACGACGCTGCATCCCACCCCAAACACCTATATTTTGCCAAATCTGGCTCGATCCATAGGCGATCGCACTGGCGCGACCGTCGGCAGTAAATTCTCCACGCAAGAAATTACCATTAGCTTCAATAATTCCCACTTTAAGCGGACGATCGGCAGGACAATTTTTATCGCCTAGCGCACAGGCTAAACTTGCGCCCACCATTCCCGCACCCACAATCAACACGTCAAACATTAGTTAAGCAGTTTTTAAAATTGTTTTTACTATATTTCTCATTATCGTCACTTTGTAAAGAAATATTGCAAAAACAAATATATTTTTAACGTTATAGCTGTCGCCATTCTTGTTAGGACATAAAACCCAAATAGTGTGAGGCGGCGCTTCGCGCCGCCTCACACTATTTGGGTTTTGATTTGTTCTGATACAGGTGACTATAGCTATAGTTTGTGTGAAGCACTCTAAATTATTCTCAAGCCCAACTCCATACCTTAATGAATATTAAGCAAAAGTCATGCAGATTACTAGCAAAAACCGCTACAACTAACAAACTAGTGGACTGGTATGGTATAGAAAACAATAGAGATTTTACGCTTGATTCCTACATAAGATTTCAGACTCTGTAACTACAGTAGTTAACAACTTTGTTAAATACAGTTCAATACGACAGTTATTAATTGCTAATTGAGTGACAGAAGAGTAGGTCTTAAGGTGGGAAGATTTTGGACTAAAAAGAAAATTTTGGAGAAAGTTGGATGAGTTCCCCAGCAGCACTGTCAGCATCATTGGTACAGATAGTCAATATAGAGAGCGATCTGCGTGCCGCTAATTCTCGTTTGCGATATCGTCTAAAGCTGGTTGAGGATCTGTGGGAATCAGTCTTATTAAGAGAAAGCGGTCAAGAGTTAGTCGATCTATTGCGCCAACTGCGAGCGATGTGTTCTCCAGAAGGGCAAGCCCCTGAGTATCCTGCTCAAGAAGTTTTAAAGGTGGTCGAAAGCCTTGACTTGCATCAAGCAACTACCGCCGCCCGCGCCTTTGCTTTGTTTTTTCAGTTAATCAATATTGTTGAGCAAGACCACGAACAGGAGCAAACCAGTATATATAGGGTTAGCCCGATTAATAGCGAAACTGAATATCCTGTGGGTACATTTCGTTGGCTATTTCCTGAATTGAAGAAATTAAATGTGCCACCACGACAGATCCAAAAGATCTTAGATAATTTAGACATTCGCCTCGTATTTACGGCTCACCCCACTGAAATTGTGCGGCATACTATTCGCGAAAAGCAACGCACGATCGCCAAAATGCTCAAGGAGTTAGATCGACTGATCGGCTTTAAGGGTGATGAATTAGCCCCACAGGCGATCGCCTTAAACTGGGAAGCTGCCTCACTGCAAGAGCAAATCGCTGAAGAAATTCGGCTCTGGTGGCGTACTGATGAGCTAAACCAAATCAAACCTACAGTTCTAGACGAAGCTGACTATACACTCCACTATTTTGAAGAGGTCTTATTTGATGCGATCCCCGTACTTTACGATCGCATTGCATCGGCAGTTTCTAGCACTTTCCCAAAATTAAAGCTACCTCGCTACGATTTTTGTAAGTTTGGCTCGTGGGTAGGGAGCGATCGTGATGGCAACCCCTATGTCACCCCTGAAGTCACATGGCAAACTGCCTGCTACCAACGTAATCTCGTATTAAATAAATACATTAAGTCCGTTGAGCATCTCAGCCGTTTACTGTCACTATCACAAAGTCTCAGCGATGTTTCCCAAGACTTGCTAGATTCTCTCGGTGATGACCAAATTCATTTACCAGAGGTTTATGAAAAATATTCGATCAAATTCCGCCAAGAGCCTTATCGCCTCAAATTAGCCTATGTCAAAAAAAGGCTCGAACGTACCCGCGATCGCAACCAAAAACTGCGTCATAGTGGTTGGCAAGCCTCAGAAATGGAGCTATCCACACAGGGTCAGGAACATCAGCTTTATACCCATGTTTCCGAATTCCTTACTGAGCTAAAGCTAATCCAAGCAAGTTTAATCGAAACTAAACTCAACCCCAAACCCCTCGAAAACCTGATCCGTCAAGTCGATGTCTATGGATTTCATCTTGCCCATCTTGATATTCGGCAAGAAAGTACCCAACATAGCAATACGATCGCCGAAATCGCCGAAACATTGCAACTCTTGCCTAACCCCTACGACGACCTCACCGAATCCGAAAAAGTAGAATGGCTGACTCAAGAGTTAAAAACTCGCCGTCCGATGATTCCTGCCAAGTTAAACTTCAGTGCGAAGACAAACGAAATTATTGAGACATTTCGGATGGTGGCTAAAGTTCAACAAGAATTTTCCGTTGATATTTGCAATAACTACGTGATCAGTATGAATCGTAGTGTCAGCGATATTCTCGAAGTATTGCTATTGGCTAAAGAAGCGGGACTTTACGATCCAGCGACGGGCAAAGGGTCACTCAGTATTGCGCCTTTATTTGAGACGGTAGAGGACTTGCAAAGCGCCCCACCGATCATGACCGAATTATTCGAGCTACCTCTTTATCGCGCTTATCTAGAAAGCCATGATCATCTCCAAGAGGTAATGTTGGGTTATTCCGATAGCAATAAAGATTCTGGCTTCTTAAGCAGCAATTGGGAAATTTATAAAGCGCAGCGTGCTTTACAAGATGTTTGCCAAAAATATCAAGTCGATCTCCGCATGTTTCATGGGCGTGGCGGCTCGGTTGGTCGTGGTGGTGGTCCAACCTATGAGGCGATTTTGGCGCAACCAGGACGCAGCATCGAGGGACGAATCAAGATTACCGAGCAGGGGGAAGTCCTTGCCTCCAAATATTCGTTACCCGAAATTGCCCTTTACAATTTAGAGACGATCGCTACTGCGGTGATTCAAGCGGCGCTATTACCTAGCAGTACTGATACTCTTGATTGTTGGCTGGATACGATGGAGGGCATTGCCGTGCGATCGCGTCAAGTGTATCGCCAGTTAATTTACGAGCAACCCAATCTAGTCGAATTTTTTCATCAAGTCACACCGATCGAAGAAATCAGCCAGTTACAAATTAGTTCGCGTCCCGCTAGACGTGCAGGCAAACGCGATCTTGCAAGTCTTCGAGCTATTCCTTGGGTGTTTAGTTGGACACAGAGCCGATTTTTGTTGCCATCTTGGTATGGCATTGGTGCAGCCCTTGAGGAATTTCTCCAACAAAATCCTGAGGGTCATCTATCACTGTTGCAATATTTTTATAGCAAATGGCCCTTCTTTAAGACTGCAATCTCCCGTGTGGAGATGACTCTCGCCAAAACGGATTTGCAGATCGCACATCACTACATGAGGGAGCTAACCAGAGACGGCTTTGAAGAAGCTTTTGTAGACGTATTTGCGGAAATTCTTGCCGAGTATCAACGCACTCGCACAGTGATCAAAGCAATCACTGGTCAAAAACAAATGCTGGATAGCGATCGCGATTTACAGCGATCAGTACAGTTACGAAATGGGTCAATTGTACCTCTTGGCTTCATCCAAGCATCTTTGCTCAAACGTCTGCGCCAACACCGTCCTGACACTGTCGATCTGCGATCGCGCTATTCTAAAAATGAATTGTTGCGTGGTGCATTACTCACGATCAATGGCATTGCCGCAGGGATGAGAAATACAGGCTAACTATAGAAAGCGCCCTAGCCTAGGGTGCTTTCTATTTAGAACGCAAAGCGCTATACATCCATGTTACGATTTTGGACAAACTGAGCGTGTTTACTGAGCGTGTGTGAGGAGTATGAGCCCCAATCGTAATTTCCACGATCCCATAAGGGTTGGTGTTATAGGTATCGGTAATATGGGGCAGCATCATGCAAGGGTGCTCAGCTTACTCAAAGATGCAGAGCTTGTTGGAGTTTCTGACGTAAGTATAGAGCGTGGACGCGATACTGCTAGCAAGCATCGTGTGCTTTTCTTTGAAGATTACCGAGATCTTTTACCTCTGGTTGATGCCGTCTGTATCGCAGTTCCCACAAGGTTACATTATGATGTCGGCACAACTTGTCTCAAAGCAGGCGTTCATGTCCTGATCGAAAAGCCGATCGCTGCCACCATTGAAGAAGCCGAATCCCTAGTTAAAACTGCCACTGAACAAAATCGCATTCTCCAAGTTGGACATATCGAACGTTTTAATCCTGCGTTTCAAGAGCTGAGCAAAGTTTTAAAACATGAGACGATTTTGGCGATCGAAGCTGATCGCATGAGTCCCTATTCACAAAGAGCAAATGATGTATCGGTCGTATTTGATCTGATGATCCACGATATCGATATTATTTTAGAGTTAGTTCCCTCAACAATTGTGCGTGTTTCAGCTCATGGTAATCGAGTTTCTCCTGAGTCTGAATATCTTGACTATGTAACAGCCACAATTGGTTTTGAAAATGGTGTGATTGCCACACTTACTTCTAGCAAAGTTACACACCGCAAAAAACGCAAAATTACAGCCCATTGCACTAACTCACTCACCGAATCGGATTTCCTGAATAACGAGATTTTGATTTATCGTCAAACGACAGCTAACTGGACAACTGATTATGGTCAAGTCCTTTATCGTCAAGATGGATTTATTGAAAAAGTTTATACCAGCAATATTGAGCCACTACACGCGGAGCTAGAACATTTTGTTGCCTGTGTGCGCGATAAAGCTCAGCCATCCGTTGGTGGCGATCAAGCTTTAAAGACTTTGCGTCTGGCAAGTTTAATTGAGCAAACGGCTCTCGATGGTCAAGTTTGGCGTAGTTGTGATTTGCAACTACGAGAAATAGCTACTGCTGCAACCTGTTAAAAGTGTAGGGGCAATTCATGAATTGCCCCTACACTTTTAACAGCTATAGCCACCTGTATTAGGACAATAGTGTGAGGCGGCGCGAAACACCGCCTCACACTATTTGGGTTTTATAGCTATAGTCACAAATCAAAACCCAAGAAGCGAGTAGCGGCGCGAAGCACTGCCGCTCGTCTTCTAGTTTTGTGTCCTAACAAGAATGGCGACAGCTATATGTCCTAACCAGCTTTCTGTTTTGCATGATTCCCAAAAAGATAGGAGATACTTTGTATCTCCTATCTTTTTGAGCGAAGTTTCTTAGATATGGGTCACCCATTAGCATGATTGTAGAGAGATAGAATCTCTTCAAAAGAGTAGAAACCCTTTCAGAACAAGGGTTTCTACTCTTTTTAGTACTAAGGGAACTATGGGAACAATGCCCATTCTCTCCAGTCAAAAGAGTCATATCAAACAGCAAACCAATGCAGGAACTCCAAATCATGAAATCCCTTACAAAAATCTCTTTAGGACTTGCGATCGCTACTTCTGTTATTACCTCCTTTAGCGCGATCGCCTCAGCCGAGGAAGTAAAATCACCTGGTAGCTATTTAGGTGCTGGTATCTCCCTCCAAAGCTTTGCTACAAATCCTTCAGTAGTTGGCGCAAACTTAGCAGGTCGCTATAAATTTGACGGTGTGCCAATTTCGGCTAGAAGTTCTGTTCTCTTTGGTAATGGTGGAACTTCTGTTGTACCTACTGTTTCCTATGATTTGCCCGTAGGCGATCGCACTAATGTTTATCTTGGTGCTGGTGCATCGTTTAAAGTTGGTGGAGATAGCAGTTTGACAGGTAATCAAACTTCCTTCGCTTTGCAACCTGGGGTAGAAGTCAGCCTTAACAAGCGTGTTCTGCTTTATAGCAACGCTGTAATTCCATTTAATGGTCAAAGCAATGGCTCCGCAGGCACTTCACTCCAAGCAGGTGTAGGCGTTCAATTCTAAAGAATGCAAGGTGCAATTTGCCTATGGCAAATTGCACCTATAAAAAAGGAGTCGCTAAGCGACTCCTTTTTTATGCTTCCCAAAAGCGACAACCTTGACATGGACCATTGGGATTGACAGCACAACGCATTATCTCTGAGCCAGCGTTATATCGACAATTACTATCCCCTAAAACCCAACGCCCATTGATTAAGCTTCTCTCCAAATTTTCTGGAGCAGTTTGTACATAAACTAAAACTCTAAATAAGTTGTATTTACCTCTACGAAACTGATATCGATGGCGACGTTCTAAGACTGTATAAGTTTGACCTTCCAAATCAATATAGTCACCTGGTTGAGGCATCCAGTCTAGATATATTTTGCCCAAAGTGCTTTCAGGATGGAGAGTACGAACCTCTGTCGGCACTGTCAATATTTCCATAGAGTTTAGTTGTTTAAGTGCAAAAATTGGCGATCGCCTAATTTTGGAACGTGAAGATATCTATCTCATCATATAGTGATCTCCAGTCTCACACCACTATTCATGAAAGTAAAAACCCAAATAAATAAAGGCGGCGCTTCGCGCCGCCTTTATTTATTTGGGTTTTATGTCCTAAGCAACACTTTCAATATAAATATTGTGGTTTGTTTAATTACCAAATAGATTTATGTTAGACCCAAACTCTAAAACCGACTATGCAATTTAAAAGATTAATAGCGATCGCCTTCTTTTTTCTGACCCTGATAATATTAATTATCTATGCTGAGCCAGCTAAAACTAAGGTGATCGCTGATGCAAAGTTTATAGAACCTAGCCAGAAAGTTACCCAGCAAAATACGCCATCAAAGCTAAAACAAAATTTCCAAAATATTAATTTTTCACCAGAAGTAAATCTATCATCTCCAGTAGTAGGCTGTGAACTACAACCACCCGCAAATCCCCCCAGTCCGTCATTACCTGCAAAGCTAACTTCCATTGCGATTACTTTGGATAGATTTCGGAAGCCCCTACCACCCCCTGAATCTAAACAAAATCAGAATCCTGAGACTAATAATACTCCTTCTCCAAAATCTCTAAACTATAGTCCTAGAGAAATTATTGCGTTGGCGGCGGCTTCCAATTATGGCGAACGCTATCTCAAAGATCTCTCAGGTAATCCTGCAAATCTCCCACCCATTATTGTCCTGCATGAAACTGTTGGCTCTGCTAATAGCGTCATTAACTTTTTTCAAGAATTCCATACCGATGAAGATAACCAGGCTAGTTATCATACGTTAATTGCGATCGATGGAACGATTATCTATTTTGTGCCACCAGATAAACGCGCCTTTGGAGCAGGAAATTCTGTTTTTGTAAGTTCCTTAGGTAAAGAAGCAATCCAGACTAATCCACGCTATCCCAGTTCTGTAAATAACTTCGCCTATCACATTTCTCTAGAAACTCCTCAGGATGGAATGCATAATGGTTATACCCATAGCGGATATACAGAAGCTCAGTATCAGTCTCTAGCATGGTTAGTTGCTAAGACTGATGTGCCGTTAGAACGCATTACTACCCACAAAATTGTCGATCGCTCTGGCTCACGTATCGATCCTCGCAGTTTCAATTTTAATCTTTTCCAAAAGTTACTCAGTACCTATCCCAGAGTCAAAGAAATTTCCATTGGCTGTTCATAAACACTTTAGAATCCCAAATTAAAGAGGCGGTGCAAAGCACCGCCTCTTTAATTTAAAAAGTATCTGCTAATGCGCCGACACAGCGATCGCAAATATGGGGATGCTCAACCGACACAATCAACTCAACACTAAATCAACAAGGCGGCTTCATCTTTATTTCATTTTCTTGGGTTTGCCTTAAAGCACTTTTTTCTTATTTTATAAGGGTTTCAGCGAGTAAAAGTTACTAATTTGGTTTTGCATTAAAGCACTTTTACGCCCAAAGAAACATACACACACATTGACTTTTAAAAATACCTACGATCACACCAACATAGCGATCGCTATAGATGCTCAATATGAGTGATCAAAGTAATCTCATTGATTAAAACTGTTTCAGCATAAATATCTCAAAACTTCATCTCGTATTATCTATCAGCAATTCTCATTATGAAATCAGTTTTTACAATGAGAATTGCTGATTATCTGTCTAGCGTCCACTATCAAACATAAATTTATGTATAGCAATCCTAAATGGTTTGTGGAAGGACACCCCGATGGGGTGTCCTTCCACAAACCAAAAAAATCCACAAATGATATAGAACTGCTATATAATAAATTTAAAGCCTGCGTCTCAAGGGCTTAAAATTCTGGGAGTGCCTTTTGTGGGGATTTTATCTAGAAAATAGATTGTCACTATGGCACAAAGCGAACTTAATTTGAATCCTTCAGTAATTGATTTATACAGAGCAGTTGGTGTAGAAGAGTTAGAGGACATAAAATTATGTGGAAAATTTAGACCACATCCTCTTGGTCGTTCAATGGAGTCAAAATGGTTTTTAAAGAGCTTTGAAGATGCTAAGAAATGGGGTGAAGTTTTCTATTTTGACAAAGAAAATATTGATATATTCTATGTTGTGAAAGCCAGTATTACCTCTAATGTTGCAACAACAATGTTTCATGCTAAGAATATAGATAATATTGGTGATGGAGTATCCATTTACGAAGAGTTTTTAGATCAACTAAAACCACTTAATTCATGGCAAATCAAGAGGCAAAAAAATAATGTCTAGAAATAAAGACCAATCAAGAAATTTTGCAACAGTTTCACTTAGTTGGTTAAAGGCTGAACAGGGTGGCAGGAAAAGACCTATTGGCACTGCTGACTATGCTGCTACAGCATACTTTACAGAAGAAAATGTACAGCTATTCAGTATCATTTTGCATTTTCCAGCGAAGATAGAAAGTGGTCTAAGACTTCCAACTCGTACTGATATTGCTGAAATGAATTTTCTTATATCCGATCTCGTTGCCCCTCAACTTGAGGAAGGTATGAGGTTTCATGTTACAGAAGGAGGTAGGGTAGTAGCTAATGGAGAAGTTTTATCTGTCAAGCATATAACTAGAATGACAGCTTTATCTCGTAAGCTAAAAGACTCGTCACAGAGGAAAAGAGGTAGAGTTTCGCTAATAGAAGTAAAGAGAAATAGGTTGACTCACCCAGCCCTAACGAAGGTTATTGCCAGTAAGAATATAGATCAAGATATTTCTATTGAGTATGAAGAGTTTCCAATTTCGTGAATGTTACTAAACTTGCAAAAGATTTTGTAACATTTGCTATAAAAAATACTAGAGGATAAAGAATTAAATCCTCTAGTATTTTTTATAACCACCTAATCACATTGAGCTAAAAATCACCTGCTAATGCGCCGACGCAGCGATCGCAGATGTGGGGATGCTCGGTAGACTCACCGATATGGGTGGAGTAGTTCCAGCAACGGGGGCATTTCTCGCCATCGGCTTTCGCGATCGCAATTTGTAAATTGGTAGCCTCTCCCTTAAAGTCAGCATCAGGTAAGCTATCGACAAGCTCGACCTGTGACACGATGAAGAGATAGCGCAAATCTTCTCCTAAGGATTCTAGATAAGCCTTCTGAGTTGCATCGGTGGAAACTAGTAAGACCTTCGCTTCTAAGGGTGCACCGATCAGTTTGCCAGTTCTGGCGGATTCTAAGACTTTATTCACCTCAGAACGGACATCACGCAGATAATCCCACTTGGCGGCAAGTTCGGGCTTGTACCATTCGGTATGCACAATAAACCAACCCGACTGGAATACAGACTTGGCGGGTGCAGGATAGGGTAAGTGTTGCCAGATATCCTCAGCAGTGTGGGCAAGCACTGGGGCGATCGCCTTGGCAATGGCTTCTAGGCAATACATCAACACGGTTTGGCAACTGCGGCGACGCGGAGCGTTAGGCGCACTGATATAAAGGCGATCTTTGGCAATGTCTAAATAGAAATTAGAAAGATCCACCGTGCAGAAATTTTGGATGGTTTGGAAGAATCGTGAGAATTGGAACTTCTCGTATGCCTCGGTGATATCCTTGGTGACTTCGGCGAGGCGATGCAGGATGTAGCGATCGCTTTCGGTGAGATCGGCATAAGGCACTAGCTGTTCCGCAGGTTGAAAGTCAAAGAGATTGCTGAGTAAAAATCGCGCAGTATTGCGAATCTTGCGCGATACATCGGACATCTGCGCCAAAATCGTCTTACCCACAGGAACATCACTGCTGTAGTCCACACTTGCTGCCCAAAGGCGAACAACATCCGCACCGTAAGGAGGTTCTTTCTTTTGATCTTTACCACCATTGATGACCACCATCGGATCAACGATATTACCAAGGGATTTACTCATTTTCTGTCCCTTTTCATCTAGCAAAAAGCCATGGGTTAACACCGTCTTATAAGGTGCATAGCCATTGGTTGCCACACTAGTTAGGAGTGAAGATTGGAACCAGCCACGATGTTGATCGGAACCTTCGAGATAGATATCCGCAGGGTAATTTAGCTCGTAGGGAACTAGATGAGAATCATGGCTCTCACCACCTAAAACCCCTGCCCATGAGGAACCAGAATCAAACCAGACGTCCATTGTGTCCGTACCCTTGCGATACTTGCGACCGTTATTTTGATAGGATGCAGGGAGTAACTCTTCTACTTCCTTTTGCCACCACACATCGGAGCCATGCTCACGAATCAGTTCTTGAATGTGATTAATAGTTTCTTCCGTAAGTAAAGGTTCGTTAGTTTCTTCGTCATAGAATACGGGAATTGGCACGCCCCAAGTGCGCTGACGGGAAATACACCAGTCCGATCGCTCTTGCACCATTGAAGTAATCCGATTCTCACCGATCGCAGGAATCCAGTTAACTTCCTTGATCGATTTCAAAGCTTCTTCGCGGAAACCATCAACGGAGGCAAACCATTGCTCGGTAGCGCGAACAATTACGGGCTTCTTGGTGCGCCAATCGTAGGGATATTTGTGGTTATAGGCTTCTTCTTTAATCAGGGTTCCATTAGCAGTCAAGATTTCCACAACCTTGGCATTTCCTTCTTTGAGAACACTCAAACCTGCGAGTTCTGCGCCAGCATCTTCATTGAAAATACCGCGATCGTCCACAAGGGAAATCATGCCTAAATGATATTTTCTGCCCACGACAAAGTCATCCTGACCATGATTAGGCGCGGTATGGACTAAGCCTGTACCTGATTCGGCGGTGACGTGATCGCCTAAGACAATCGGACTAGGGCGATCGACAATGGGATGCTTGGCGATCGTTCCTTCGAGAACATCTCCTTTAAAGGTATGTTTAACTTCCAAAGCTTGCTCAAAGGTGGCGGCTAGCTTCTCCACCAATTCTGTTGCCACGATGTAATATTTATCACCAGCCGCCACGATGCTGTAACTCAGATGGGGATTAGCACTAATACCCAAGTTAGCGGGAATTGTCCAAGGAGTAGTTGTCCAGATCACGGCATGTAGATTGGTGAGATCAGCGATCGCTTTTAACTTATCGCTAGGTTGAGTTACTGGGAAAGCAACATAAATACTGCGCGAAATATGATTTTCGGGATATTCCAATTCCGCTTCTGCGAGGGCAGTATGGGAACTAGGCGACCAATAAACTGGCTTAAGCCCGCGATAGATATAGCCTTTGAGTGCCATTTTACTAAACACAGCAATCTGGGCGGCTTCATATTCGGGCTTCATCGTGTAATAGGCATTTTCATAATCACCCCAAACACCTAAACGCTTAAAAACTGCCGCCTGTTCGTCAATAGTTTGTAGAGCAAACTCCTTAGCCCTTTGTCGCAACTCTAAAGGAGTCAGTTTTGCCCGTTCCTCAGGTTTGATATTTTGTAACACTTTAAGCTCAATTGGCAATCCGTGACAGTCCCAACCTAAGACGTAACGAGCTTTGCGTCCTCGCAACAGTTGATAGCGATTAATAATATCTTTCAACGATTTGCCCAAGGCATGACCCATGTGTAATGTGCCGTTAGCGTAGGGAGGACCATCATGGAGCGTAAAAATATCACCCTTATTATTGCTACTTAATTCTTCATAAATGCCCTGCTCTGCCCAAAATTTTTGAATCTCTGGCTCACGAATAATTGCATTTGCCCGCATCGAAAAGTCGGTTTGGGGCAAGTTAACAGTATCTTTGTATTCGGGATTACTGGCTGGATTCTCAGATTTGGCTTTAGGCGCAGATGTCATTTTTCTAAACTAGATCAAAGTTTGCTAAGGTTTACCCCCCATTATGACGCAATATTAAGCAAACAGCTAGATTTTATGATGATGGTGTTTGTGGACTGCGATCGCCTATCAGCATATCTACAGTGCGATCGGAAAGAAAAGAAAATTTTAAAAATGATTTTAGGTGCGAGATCGCTAGTATAAAACTTCGGCGATCGCTTCTACTTGTCGAACGTTGGTAAATTCATGCTGTAGGTGCTGCAATAATCTTTCGTCTTTAGAATAAATGCGCCAAACAGAACTATCAATTAGTTCTAAAACGATTTCGCAAGGTGCATCAAGATCTATATCTGGTTTTAAAGAGGGGATTCGAGATACTTCTTGACAACCAACGATGACGGTATTAATTACTTGATCAAATTTTCTGACTAATAGAACTAGCATCTGCCAACTCAAGATTAATCCTTGTGGTAAGTCTTTGATATTCTCTTCTAAATCTAGGATGCCTCTTTCCCAAATCGTGCTGATGTCGCCGATCGCTTCGAGATCTAAAATTGACCAGACAAGTTTTTGTTTGTCCTGTGCAATCAGGTTTAATAGGTCTATCAGTTCAATGGTTGATGCGCCTTGGTTATCCTGATATTTGATTTCAATTACATTAGACATTTTTATTTTCCTGAAAAGCTATAGTGGTTCGGCAGACTGTCGCTTTCCTGTAACTTGATTATAGCGATGTTGATGGGGATTGGTATGGTCAGCACGACGATGATTGGTAAAATCAATGTCTCTAATAATTTCGCCATCATAGCCAAATTCTCTGGCTTGGCGATATGTGTCTCCTGTACGCCGACTGGTGCGTGAACCAATTTGAGTATGTGGATAGGGAGAGTCGGGAATTGGTAGTCCTGTTCTGGGATCGCGGGGTAAAGGTTGGTCAAACAAAGTAAAAAGGTAAAGGGTAAAAGTAAAAATTGGGGTTGTTAAAGAATCGCTAATAATTTAACCTACAAACCAAGAATCAAAAAAAGAATTTTTTTCCTTTCTACTTTTTACTTGGCAACAGCATCGTTGATTCAATTTCTTCGCGGACTTGTTTGCTGACGTAGCTACGGTTCATGATCTCGAGAAGAAGGAGATTGGCTGAGTAATATTGATTGAGAAGTTCTACTTTCTCATCACTAAATTGCCAATCGTGACTGATATTGCGGCGATCAATACATACCTGACGCAATTTATTACTTAGTTCCTCTCCATGTTTTTTCCACCATTGATATATATCTTCTCGTTTACTAGGTATCTGAAATTGCAGTGATTGCAGTGATTGACGTAATACATCATCTGCAAGTTCAGATGAGCGAGCAATGGCGCGGGCACGGGCGAGAGCGAGAATGAAGTCAAGAGCGAGGTCAACGAAGCGATCTTGTCCTCGTTCTTGATTTAGATTTCGATCAAGGACGAGGGCGCGGGCATGAACAAGTTCTCGGTCGAGGGCGAGTTCTCGGTCGAGTTCTCGGTCAGAAGCAGGGGCGAGTCCTCGGTCGCGTATAAGTCTGTGGTCTCGTTCTTGGGCGCGGGCGTGGTCGAGGGCGCGAGCAAGGTCAAGGTCGAGGGCCCGCACAAGGTCGAGGGTACGGGCGCGGGCGCGGACAGGGGTTTCAACATGTGCATAAAAAGCTCTAACAGAGACAGTCTTATAACTAAATTCCACAGAATTTGTTTTCTGATTTACCCATTCCAGAAATGCTTGTAATGTCTCATCATATGCCAACATTTCATCAATGCGATCCTTCATCATTTTCAAAAAGTCATCTGATCGCCTCAACATTTCAGCAGTCAGATAAAAAATTTCCATCCATCTTGGATTAGAAATATTCTCTATCAATCTTTCAAAATATCTTTCCCTCTCAATTTCCCGCGCTGTAAAATATTCCTGAAAGGTTAAATGGGAAAAAGAATAAATATTTCTTGCCCGTTCTACTACCAATCCATGATGATGCTCGATTGCCTTTAACACCACCTCACTATCCAGCCGCAACACATCAGGTTCTGTAGAAGCTTCAGGGAGATTGCAGATATAGTCCTTAATTTGTCTTTGCAAATCCTCTTTCCTAAAGAAATATTCACCATTTATAAAGGTATTAAAGGCAATTTGCCCTAGCATATCCTCCTTATTTTGTGGTGAAAGCAATTTATAAATTTGTTCCCGTTCAATGTTGCGCTTTGCATCCCACTTTTTCATCAATACTTCCAAACCTTCTTTATATAGCTCTGAACGCTTTGGTGGTAAGTCATTACGCTCTCCAAACACTAAACATAACAAAGTCAGCAATAAAGGGCTTTTAGCTAATTCCTTAACAGGTTTCTTACCCTGTAACCTTTCTAACAAACGTTCTGCTTTTGGCTCATCTTTCCCGAGAAACCAATTATTAACAAAGGTTTCAATCTGCTGCTGATCAAAATCAGCAACCTCCACCTCCGTGAACTTCTCAAACTGATATTCTCTCGCTGCAATCCGACAAGTGATCGCAAAGCGATTCTGAAGCCAATCTCTCGAAAATTTATCAATATCTCTCTTGATACGTTGATCATCTTCTTTCTTGACCTCATCTAAACCATCCAACAAGATTAATGCTTTACCTTCTTCTAACAATCTTACTAACGTCATTGGACTAGTTTTACGTTTTCGGAATTCCCCCAAAATATAATCTTGTAAAGATGGTTTTCCATCTTCTTCTGCATAAGCTTTTAGGGTCACAAATATCGGAACAAGTTCTCCATAAAACTTACCTCTAAGACAAGACATTGCCAAATATTTCATAAATGTTGTTTTCCCTGCCCCTGGTTTACCCAACACCATAAGCTTTTGATGCTTCTCGATCGCCTTTAAGCCAGTAATACGATGCTGAATCTTACCCATCATCCAGTGTTCAAAGTTTTCTCTACTTCCAATTTGTAAAACATCGTCACAATCTATACGATCCTCACCAGAAATTTTTTCAAGAATATTCACATCAGTATAAATCCGATCCAAATCGATAGGTTGCGTCATATCCAACACCCGCATCGTCCCACAACGCTCCGTCACATCTGCCGCGATTTTTTGCTTCACCTCTTGAACTAGGCGATCTAAGCCATCATTAACAACATCTTCACCCCTTATATCGCGCCAATCCAATTCTAGAAATTTGCACAACTCCTCAAAATTTGATCGATCAATCGCCTCTCCTCGAAACAACACTGTAATCGTTGATCGCGAAATTCCCAGAGCCTCAGCAAGCGCCTTTTGCGTAAAACCACCTGACTTCATCGCTGATTTAATCTGCTTAATACCCTCCTCAGAAGCCCTTAGCGATCTGCTCATTTGTAACCCTCACCTGATTAAAAACTATTTTGGCATTTTTTCAAGTCACGCAAAAATTTGACTATGAAAACAAAGATTACTCAAGCACAGGCAACCTCTAACAGCGCAGATCTCCGACTTTTTCTGTGAACTTGCAGATTCCCTTCGATCGCACAAAAAAAGTCGGAGATCTTAATCTCTAACCGTAAAAGCACGCAAGTCACGCAAGTCACGCAAAGTCAGTCAAGCAGCCATATTTCATAGTGTTGGCATAGTTTAATTCGGAGCAAAAAATTATGTCAGTTCAAAAGCAAGTCACAACTCAAGCGATCGCCCAAACCAATACACCTGCTAACAAACAAACTGCGATCGAATCTGTACCTTCAACAACACCCATAGATGCATCCAATACAATTCCTGCTCTAATAAATAGCCCAACTGTCGGCACAATTCTCGCTCTTGCCGTCCTGATTCGCGTCATTCTCGATCGCCCATCTTCAGACAAAAAGTAAAAACGCTAATATCGCCTAAATTACGAAACTCCAGACTAGAAATTTCCAAACAAAAAGAGAAGCATTGCTTAGCAATGCTTCTCTTTTTAAAATAGCGCTATGCGCTGTTTACAACTAGACAGCCGCGAAATTAGCAGCGACAAAATCCCAGTTGATCAATTTTTCGACAAAGTTAGCCATGAAGTTAGGACGGCTATTTTGGAAGTCGAGGTAATAAGCATGTTCCCAAACATCCATTGTCAACAAAGGTACTTGACCTTCATGAATTAGAGGATTTTCAGCATTAGGGGTTTTGGTGATTTTTAGAGTGCCACCTTCAGCAACGAGCCATGCCCAACCGCTACCAAATTGAGTTGCACCAGCATTTTTAAATTCGGTCTTAAAGTTATCCAAGCTACCAAAACTAGCATTGATTGCTTCTAACAAAGCACCAGTAGGAGCGCCACCACCAGCAGGCTTAATGCCATTCCAGTAGAAAGTATGATTCCAAACTTGAGCAGCGTTATTAAAGATTCCCGCTTTGCCTTCTTTGTAACTAATCTTGATGATTTCTTCTAAGGATTTGTCAGCAAGATCAGTATCTTTAATCAGGTTGTTGAGGTTATCAACATAAGCCTTATGGTGCTTACCATAGTGAAATGATAGGGTCTCAGCAGACATACCCGAAGCTGCGAGAGCATCTTGGGCGTAGGGTAAAGGTGGGAGTTCAAATGCCATTGTTGTTTAACCTTTTAAAGTTTGAAGTGATTTCTCAGCTTTAAGTATTGTTACAATTATAATCTAGATTGTAAATCGTAGTAACTGCTACAGCTTTAACTTTTTAGGCATACCTTCAGGGCGATCGCCATTCATCGCAAATCACAGATTCCACATCCACAAAGCTCTCGATCTTCGTAAGTATAAGCAAACTAAAAACCGAGAAGATTGTTCCGCCCGCGTAGCGGGCGGAACAATCTCTGGTTTCAGTTTTTTAATTATGCTGACCTACTTCGATGGAAATATACCAGTTCACAAAAGCGTGACGACACTTTTGTGGACTGGTTAGCACAAAGTGATTCGCCATACCCATTTGGAACGTTAACAATGACAAAAAGAGATCTCTTACTCGCTGGATCTACCATTATTGGTAGTTCATGGCTATTCCAATTTTGGCGATCGCAATCCCTAGATTCCACATCCACAGACTCCGCGATCGCCGTAGACTTAACTAAAGCAACTAAGAAATATCAAATTATGAAAACCGAAGATGAATGGAAGCAAATTCTTACCCCAGAGCAGTTTCGTGTTTTACGAAAACATGGCACTGAGCGTTCATTTAGCAGTCCTCTAGATAAAGAATATAGCAAGGGTACTTATCACTGTGCTGGCTGTGATCTACCATTATTCACATCTGATACTAAATTCAATAGCCGTACAGGCTGGCCGAGCTTTTTTCAGCCCATTGAAGGCGCGATCGGCACTACTGTGGATAATTCCTTATTCATGAAACGTATTGAAGTACATTGCAGTCGATGCGGTGGACATTTAGGGCATGTCTTTGATGATGGTCCCAAACCCACAGGACAACGCTACTGCATGAATGGAGTTTCTCTTAAATTCATTCCTGCTTAAACTAAGAACCTATTTAAGAATTGCTCTAGATCCCCCCCAGCCCCCCTTAAAAAGGGGGGAGAATCCAAATTCTTCCCCCTTTTTAAGGGGGATTGAGGGGGATCTCTTAGAGTTTTTGACCGCAGAAAGTAATTCTTAAATGGTTTCTAAAAGAGGCGGCGCAAAGCGCCGCCTCTTTTAGTTTCGCTGTTCTATTCCATTTTGAACAGTTGTCACATTAGAAGGTGGGCGTGTCCAGTTAAAGTCACTAATCCGAATCAGAAATTCCCCTAAGCCTTGATTAGGATTATACCGAACCAATACAGAGTAAGTCCGTCTTGCATATTCTAAGGAATACACAGAGTCAAATAAATTGCCACTATCTAAGCTCCAACTTTGCTGAATACCAAGGCGAATTGGTCCATAGATTTGCTGAACTATTCCTGCTGTCAGCGATCGATTATCAGCAACACGATCAAATAAGAATGGTGATTTACCACTAGAAAAAGCTTGGGTATAGCTTAGAGATAAACCTGTATAGTCAAGAAAGTCCTTGGCAAAATGTCCCACTTCCGCAGCTAAACCCACAGTTCCATATACAACAGCCTGATTCGTTCCATTAGAATAGAAAGAATTTACGCCTTGGGCTGACAAATAGGCATCCAGTCTCGGCACAACTGGTTTAGGCGAAAATCGTAATCCTGTCTCTTTTTCGGCAGGTAATGACTCACCTCGCCACAAGGGAAATGTCCGACTTAGCAGAGCCGCACTTTGCAGACGAACTAATGAACCAACCGTGGTAGGTTGGACATCATCACGGACTGCGCCAACTAACTGAGCAGAAATTTGATAGCTCAAAGAAATATTGGAATCTCCAAGCACATAGTTAGGAGATAACAAGGTTGTTCCCAAAATGTTATTTACATCTTGAAAGCCTAGCGAACCATTGAAAACGCGATCGCGAAAGGCATATTGTGAAAGCAAAGTATGGTTGCCAAACACAGGCATCTGATAGGTCGCATTAAATCGCAACAAAGAGTCTATTCTCGAAAAATCTAACCCTGAGAAACTGGCTCTTGCCGATAAACTTGACCCATCATCAAAGGCTCCATTTAAAGTTGCGACAACACCAATAATATCAAAACCCGAAAATCCATTCTGACTGGAAAAAGCGCGTTGTAGGAGCAATTGCGGTGACAATTGAAAACTCAAGTTGGGTTGAGTAATCACATCAAAGCTCTGTTGATAAAAAACACCATCGCGATCGCGCCGATCAAACCCTACTAGGGCAGGAGCAAAACGCTGAAAGCGATCAAGAGTAATGCTATTGACAGGTAATGGTAGAGAGAATCCTTGATCAAAAACAATGCGAGGGGATTCTAAATCGAGACGGTTTTGGGTGGGAGAAATCGGGGTGAGAGTAGCCTTACTAGTGATCAGTTCCAGTTCAGGTGGCGTAAAAGGATCGTTAGTAACGCGCAAGTTTTCAGCAGTCCAAGTATCCCCATCCAGAATTAAGCGATCGGCAATAAACCCAAGGCGGCGTACTTGCCCTTCCGATGTGTCCCCCGTACCAGCTACGGATACCGTAATTGAGTTAGGGGCAGTTTGTGCAGGCGATCGCGATACTTCTGAGCTATTTAAAGTGCCAAGGTCAACAGCCCCTGATGCATTCAGGAGTTCGCCCTTAACATTGCCGTAATTATAAGTAAGCTTGGAACCACGGATCTTCTGATCGCCGCGTGTAAAAAATACATTACCTTCGGCAACAACTTCTTGCGTTTTGGTATTTAACTGCACGCGATCGGCTTTGAGTTCGGATTTTTTGTAATTAATTACGACATTGCCTTCAGCGACAAATACCTGCGTGTTGATGTCATATTCTTGGCGATCGCTGACTACATTTAACTTTTCACCTACACGCGGCGGCAAGGGTGGGCGCGGTTTATCGTTAGGCTTGGGTTTAGGTAGACTATTTGGCTTGATAGGACCTGCTTGAGCCAGCAGATCGGCTTTGAATTGTTGAGCGATCGCCTTAGGATCAGGCAATGTTTCTAAAAGAATCTGTAGCTGCGCTCTCACCTCTATCGGCAGTTCAGCGGCAGGTAGTTTAGCAACACGACTAGGCAACGTTGGCGGTAATGACAACGTTTGGCTAGAGCTAGCCTGTCTCACCTCAGCATAGGTGCTAGGTGGCAGTTGAGTTGAAGGCGGTGGTAAGAAATCCATACTTCAACTAAGTTTACAGGATTTTTCTCTGAGATATAGCAGTCGCTATTGAATAAAACCGAATAAAATAAAAGCGGCGCATTGCACCGCTTTTATTTTAAGGCTTGTCTAGTTACGAATTTGCACAGGCATAAGAAGATAAGTCATTTTGCTTGCGCCAATCGGTACAAGCACAGCTGGGCTAGTTGGGTTATTCATCTGAATTTGAATTTCATTACTGGGCAAAGCCTTTAAGCCATCCAGTAGATATTTAACATTAAAGGCGATTTCTACATCTTCACCCGAAATTTGAGCAGGTAGAGACTCACGCCCTGCCGCTACATCAGGAGCCTCGACTGAGAGAGAAACTTCTTGACCAGTAGAATCAATGGAGATTTTGACAATGTTGTTTTTTTGATCAGCCAATACAGCAATGCGCTCTAAAGCTGATAAAAACAATTTACGCTCTAAGGTCACCTGACGATCAAAGCGACTAGGAATCAATTGGCGGTAGTTAGGATAAGTACCATCTAAAAGGCGAGAAATTAAGATTTGATTGGCACTTTGAAAAATCATATTAGCCCGATCAAACTTAACCGCGATCGCTCCCTCGGTCTGTTGATTGAGCATTCGTTCTAGTTCCCGTAAGGCTCTAGCAGGAATCGTCACTTCCAGATTTGTCGTCACCGTATCTCCTGTCACAGGAGGCTCATCTGCATCTAAAAATCCTGTCTGTAACACAGACAAACGATGCCCATCAGTAGCAGCAAACTCTAAGCGATCGGCACTTGCCGTTAGATGTACCCCCGTCAGAATCCGCTTAGTTTCGTCAGCCGAAGTTGCAAACAGAGTTGAGGCAAGCCCACTCAACATCGACTCAACTGGCAGATAGGTCGTCTCGCCATCTTCACCAATTTGAGGTAGCTCAGGAAACTCTTCTACAGGCAAGCCATGCATTTGGTAGCGACCTGAACCACAGACGATCGATACCATCGTGTTGTCCTTGTCCACGCTGATAGTGATGTCTTCATCGGGCAACCGCGACACAATGTCGTTGAGTAACTTTGCAGGTAGGGTAATCGATCCCGCCTCGACGACTTGAGCAGGAAAAGACACCTGAATACCTAGATTGAGATCAAAAGCCGTCATACCAAGGCTTTGATTAGAGCCGTCAGCGTCTAGACGAATATTTGCCAAAATCGGGTGAGTGGGACGAGAAGCAACTGCACGACCGACAAGGGCAAGATTAGCAGCGAGTTGGTTTTGGGGACAGACTAGTCGCATAGTTTGGCAGGAAAATTTCTAAACTGAGTGGTGAGATTGAAAATTTGCAAAAGGTTTATTGCGACCAATTAGCTACGGAGTTAGCTGTTGAAAAGCAGAGGGCAGTTCGATGATGAAATTTGAAGATGATGCAAAATTTGAGGATTTTCTAAGATTTCTGCAAAAAACGAAATATGTGTTTAAAGTTACTTTGTCGATATTTTTTGGGAGAAGGCTTTAAAACAGGATTTTCAAAAAAAACTTTTGTTGAAAAGTTTTTTAGTTTTTATTTTTTTGATTTGTGGAAGCCAATCATACCACCGTTGTAATTTTTTGCACGATCAAAATCAAATTTTAAATTTCGTTATTTTTTCATTCGATCTAATAATTACTGTTTTAAAGAATAAAAATATTAAATAGTAGTAGTAGGGGCTGTGGAAAATGTGGAAAACTCTTAAAAAACTATATTTAACAGTACTTACAGCGTTTTTTGCCTGTGGAAAAACCTGTGGATAAAGTGGCTAGTTTTCCACAGAGTATAAATACCTAGTAAAAGTTTTCCACATTTATTCAAAAGTTTTCCCCAGATATTAACTACTTTTCCACAGAAAGATGATGGTTATCCACAGGTTTTCCACAGGCAGAAAACAAATAATTAGATTTATCAACAGATCAAGATCCAAAATGTTTGCAAAAAACTCTTTTGAAATTTACCTCTAGAATCTTAATAATACTTAAATAACCAGAATTTATGAAGAGTAAAGCTGCTTTTGCTAGTTTCATAATTTTGGAAGTTGCCACTTGATTAGTAATTTTGATCTGCTGATCCCGCCTTAATAGACCTGAAATTTTAGTTAAAATTTAATCATGATTGCTCGCTTCGCCTAAAGGCGATCGCCAAATTTTCTCTATGATTTCTTTACGATTCCTTGGGGCTTGATATAGTGATGAAAAGTGAAATTGTCTGATTAAGTTTTAAATTTAGTTTTTAATATAGGTTTGAAAATTGTGATTAAAATTGTGATTAAAAATTTGTTGAGTCGCCTATGTTTTGGGGCGATCGCTTTACTAATTAGCTTTAACTTATGTATAGGTACGGCTCTAGCTTTACAGGTATCAGATATTCCCGACTTAGATGAGATTAAGTCTCTGACCGAACAGACTTGGATAATTGATGACTCTGAGGTACTAAGTGCTTCGACTAAAGGGGCGATCGCTAGCAAAGCTGAAAAACTAGCAGAATTAACAGGGATTGAAGTGCATGTGGTGGCAATTCGTCGCATTGATTTAGGTCAACCTGCATCAGAGTTTACCTCGGAACTATTTGATAAGTGGTTCCCTACCGAGGAAGCAAAGGCAAATCAAGTATTGCTATTTATGGCAACAGAAGATCACCGCACAGCGATTCAAACTGGTGCAAAGGTTAAGGAAGTTCTACCTGATAGCATTGCCAATAGTATTGCTGATGAAACCATGCTCTATC
This sequence comes from Pseudanabaena minima str. Chao 2107, assembly GCF_051131155.1. Classification (NCBI taxonomy): domain Bacteria; kingdom Bacillati; phylum Cyanobacteriota; class Cyanophyceae; order Pseudanabaenales; family Pseudanabaenaceae; genus Pseudanabaena; species Pseudanabaena minima. The sequence continues at coordinate 4,225,260 of NZ_CP159508.1, read as the reverse complement.
CTGCACGTAAGGCAAACTATAACCAAGCTGTCAATGAGGGAATCGCAAGGCTAGAAACAGTTTTGAAGGGTAATCCTGATCCTGGTGCGCCTCTATTAGCAGTAGAAGAGACTGAGACAAGTAACTATGCTACTAGAGAAGAAACTGAGGCTAGTTCATCAAATGTGGTGGTAATTATTTTGCTGATTTTGGCGACACTGTTACCAATGGCGACCTATTATTGGTTGCAAAGTCAACCTTAAACCCCAAAGAAAAAGGCGGTGCTTTGCACCGCCTTTTTCTTTGGGAGTTATACCAATTCACGAAAGTATAGCAACACTTTTGTGAATTAAAAAACAAACCCAGATAATGGTTTTGAAAACACAAAATGGCGTAGCCATTTTGTGTTTTTATTCGTCAAAATCTTGGGCTAAATTTGGGGGCGTAACAGCGCGAGTCACTCTTACTTTATGGCTTTCTCGTTGAGTTTGGGCTTCGATCGCGATCGCTTCAAAGGCAACATCAATGCTACTGAGGGGAATCGATATATTAGTACGGGTTTCGATAAACTCAGCATTAGGAACCTTACTAAAATCTAATAACCAACGTGGTCCATCGACAATCATGCGGGTTTGCAAATCTTTAATCCAGAACTTCACGAAGAACTTAGGGGCGATCGCAGGTAAGCGCACCGTTATTTGCATCGGCGTTCCTGAGAGAATCTCACCTGCGGGAACAATGATCTCAGGGATGGGAATGGGTTCTTGATCTGATAGAGCCTGTGGGGTAGATTCTTGGATATTGCGGATAGTCTGGGCGGTCTCCGACAAAGTGGAGGCAGTAGAGTTATGGCTGGTTACAGTGCTAACGGGAAAGCTATTAGGATCAACCGATTCTTCCCAAACATATTCATTTAAAATGAGGTTTGGATCGGAGGTGAGTAACCGATCAAGTTCGACATCAAGTTCAAGATCGAGTTTGGCAAGACTAGTCGCTTCGGCGATCGTGAGAGGAGTTTGTTCGGGGTTATCGAGATCGATGGATACATTACTTGAATCACTGGCTCCGTCAGATGCCAGTAATGGATCTCTGGGCGCAAATGGATCTAGTAATAGTTCTTCTGTACGTTGGTTGGCTTTCTGGGCAGCGATCGCCTCAGCAGATAAGGTTTGGAGCTTATTAAGAAAGCGATTGTTGGGATTGCGGGAACGTTGAGTGTTAGGAGGTGGTAGTTGATTACTGGGTAATTGTAAGGTTTCTAGACGTGGTTGTTCGAGTAATGCTTCGTAGTTTGGGGGAAGTTCTTCTTCAAAACTGTAAAGTAGTTCTGGCTCTTCTTCATGGACTAATGGATTTTGGCGATCGATATCAGCTAAATCACCAATATTTGTCAGTTGAAACTCTGGCTCAGTTGTCTGAATATCACCTACTTCTACCTGTGGAAAACTTTGAGAATTTGCATCGTCTATGTCTGGATTTATCAGATTCAAATCTTGATTTCCAGCTTTATTTTGTCCAGATGGTAAAGGTGGTAATGATAAAGCATTGGTGGGCTTTTGTGGCTCTAATTCTTTTCCCTGAGTGGCTTTAGCCCTATTAGAAGGTATGGGTGGGAGACTAAGCGAATTGGCGGATTTGGGTTTTGGTGATAGATGCTCAGGCTGACTTTCCGTTGGTGATACTACCTGTGGAAAACTCTGTGGAAATTGTGGGTAACTAGTTTGCTCAATAGATGTTTCTATCGGTTGAGAATTATTGAAAGTATTCTCTTGAGGCGAATATTTCTGAGCTTCTTTGATGAGTTCAGGTAGGACTCTTGAAGCAGGATAGGAAACAGCGATCGCCTGTTGCGCTACAAACAAATCCATATCTTGCTGAAAGTCTTGATGGGGGTGGATTTGCACATCCCCAATCAGGACTTGAACTTCTGAAGGTGGCGGTACGATAATTTGATAATTAAAAGTGATTGCGCCAGTTGTGGGATTACGATCGCTAGAGTTGTCGATCGCAAAGCGCTGGTTGACTATGACATCAAGGGTTTGGGGATCTTTGAGACTGACTTCGATTTCTCCTTGAGTATAGACTTCTCCGATTAGATTGAAGCTATTGTTCTCATTAAGAATATATTGAGGTTGTTTTAAGCGTAATAAAATACGAGGCTGAAGTGGTTCGCTTGTTTCGGTGAGAATGTCTGAACTAGATGCTTCTAACTGTTCTAACAGATTAGGATGATCGTTGGGAAGCTCCTCTTCAGACTCTAGAACTTCGTTGTCAACTACTTCATCAATGTCATCTTCGTCATTAAAGAGCGCAAATTCTTCAAACATTGATTGAACGAGTTCCGTTGATCTCTGCTCGGCAATGTCGAGAATTGGTGAACTATAACTTAGAGGTGTTGGTTCAGTTTGGATAATTCCCAAGGCATTAGTATGGGCTTCATTGGGAATTTCAGTGGGATTGTCTAAATCTTCTTCAATGTCACTATATTGCCATTCTGAACCTGCTTCTGCTGAGATTTGGATGACATCAAACTTGACGGTTTTTTTCCACGCAGGAGTTAAATTAGTATTTGCACCAGTATTTGCCGAATCTGCATCAGATTCCGTGTCAGCTTCTGTCGCCAGACAATCGATCTGCCATAGCCCTGGCACAAAATTGGTGTAAGGCATCACGATGAGCAACCCATCATGGCTGATGCGCTTCGCAATTTTTTGTTGAAAAGGCTGATGCCTCACATCGGCAAGAGGTCGATAGGCGATCGCAATTCCAACTAGCGCATTTGCTAAAGCAGAGCGTGCAGCAAGTCGGTACTGCCCTTCCAAAATCTCTACGGTTGGAGATTCTAAGGGCAACCAGGACTTGTCACCTTTGCGTTGTAGCAAAAACTCCCAGTTTTCCATATTCGGCGATCGCGGGTTAAGTGTGCTTAGTTATGGCAAATACTAACCGATCTAGGGTTGTATAGCAATTGTGTTTCAAGATGCGACGCGAAGCGTCATATCTTTGACTTAATGAACATCTACAGATTTTTGAAAGTGTTGCTTCGCAACACTTTCAAAAATCTGCGGTTAGGAGTGCTTAGCTCTATAAGTTATACCAATTCACAAAATTGTGCCGACACTTTTGTGAATTGAAAATCAAACCCAGTAATAGCAATGTAAGTTTTGCTTAGGACATAAAACCAATAAAGATGAGTTGCGGCGCTTCGCGCCGCAACTCATCTTTATTGGTCTAGCTATCGCTTGTGTTGCTAAAGGATTTTAAAACTACAAATAAAACTACAAAATGGCATAGTCATTTTGTGTTTTGGTATTTAGATGGAAAGACCGAGTTTAAGTCCTAGCAAGGCATGGGCTACCAAAAGTACCACGATCGCACTGCCTAGATAGGCATGGGCATTGCGAAGTAATGGTTGATTACCACCAAATCCAGTGAGCGAAATTGTGCCATTGATGGCTAGTAAGGTCAAGACAACTGAGCCTGTAATGAAATGGGGGCTTTCTAGCAAAGGTTTACCCTGCATCACCAGCGACAGTAATCCGCCTGTATAGCCTGTGGCTAAAAATACGGTCATTAGTGGCGCAACTTTGCGATGATCAGCTTTGTTCTTGTTGGCAACTTCAGTATCTGTAGTCGTGCGACTGCGCCATCCTGAAATCGCCACAAATGATCCCATCGCCACAATGACGATCCCCATAAAAAATGGATGACCCCAATGGGTAATTGGTTCAGGGATATGCAGGGATTGAAATTGGTCAGAAATTGGCTGAAGTGACTCAGCGAGTTTAGTGGCAAAGGCAGTCATAGATTTGGGAGCAACTTAGGTAGAAAATTGTTTGAAAACTGCAAAAAATCTTTACAATTTTTAATGATTGTAGCGGGTTTTGCTGAATTACACCAAAAGATAAGAGGCAATGCAAAGCACTGCCTCTTATCTTTTGGGTTTGGTTGAGAGCAACTCTGAATTTTAGTGTTTACATCGCCTTTGGCGATGTAAACACTAAAATCTAGGCTGAGGTTGGGGCTTAATTTAAGTGGCTACAGCTATAGCTGTAGTAGTATGTCTGTGTAAGTTACGGTATCGTGATCGCGGTAAAACAAAACAGGTGATTCAGGTCGAACAGTCGATCCAGCCTTTGAAAGATATACATTCCCTAAATGGGCGATCGCTCGAAACATTGATTAGAGCGATCAATCTTTTTCAGGGAGCTTTTTCGCTGATTATTGTTAATTGTAATTACCGTAGTCTTCGGAAAAAGCTGCTAACTGCATTAGCCTCAAAAACAAAATTGCCATACCGTGAAATTTGGTGGCATCCTCAAGAAACTCTATATAGTAAATTGCAGAGTCTTTGGCGGGACGGTCAGATTGAAAATATTTCAGCCTTGATGTGTTTGGGGTTCGAGCAAACTACTTCTGAAAATTTAGAAGATTTATTTTTAGAAGCGAGTCTATTTCGCGATCGCCTAAAGCAACAAATTAACTGTCCACTGGTATTGTGGCTGAATGATCGTGAGTTACAACAGTTATGGATTAGCGCTCCTGAGCTAGCAAATTTGGCAGCACCGGCGATCAAATTTGGGTTGACACCTGCGGAATTAGATACAGAAGTTAGTCAACAAGTAGAGCGCTTATTTGAGATTACTAGAGATCCTCAGATTCCCTTATTTTGGCAAGACACCAAAATCGATGCTGATCATGAATCCTTCTCCTATAGTGAGCTAGAGTTGGCGCGGCGAGAGTTGAGAATTGCTCAGTACAACACTAAGCAAGAGATTTCTCTCGAATTAGAAGCAAAACTAGATTTTGTACTAGGACGCTTGTTGTGGAGATCTGCTGAAGCCTTAGCTAGTGATGTGTATGAAGAATCTCAAGGCGAAGTACATAGTGTCTCGCAAATTTACTATCAATGCAGTCTTTCCTATTGGCAAAAAGCAGATCGACCACTTGAGAGTGGCATCGTTTTATTTTATCTAGGGAATTTATGGTGGCATAATTCCTTTGTGAATGGACGACAATCTCAGGCTTCTTGGATCAAGGCAAAACAATTTTTTGAAGAAGCGATCGCGACTTTGAAGCAAGCCAACCAATGGGACTTAATTGCTAAATATAGCCGAGCTTATAGTGGTGTTCTCGAACAACTTAAGCAATGGCAAGAACTAGAAACATGGATTGAATCATTGCTGCCATTGCATCAACAGATGCCCCTTGAACTGGCTCAAGATTATGGATACTTAGCCAAAATTGCTGTAGAAAAAGGATTATGGCAGCAAGTTAAGGATAATGCAGGTAAAGCACTGGCTACGTTAGATCAAGTTCCTGTTTTTCAGGAAGAAAGCCTGACCCATAATTGGTTGCGGATGCGCCATATTCAGAGAGGTCAATATCAACTCTTACTCACCCAAAGTTATCTTCAGCTTAAGGAACTAGAACTAGCGTCGAGTGTGATTGAAGCGACGATCTCTAACTTTAATCTTAATTATGAGCCAAAACTCTATATTCGATTTCTTGATACTTTTCATGATATTGCCTTTGCCCAAGGTCGCTATCTCCAAGCCTTTCAAGCAAGGCAAAGGCAGCGATCGCTAGAGCAGCAATATGGGCTGAGAGCTTTTATTGGTGCTGGCACGCTCCAACCTAAGCAAACTTCTCCTAACGACCGTATTACGGAGCTAGATGCAAGTACGTTTGATATCAATACTGGCGAAATTGCCGCATCAGGACGCACTCAAGATGTGGAACGTTTAGTGGAGAGAATACTCTCGATTGAGCATCAACTCACCGTAATTCATGGCGAATCGGGAGTTGGTAAAAGTTCATTGGTAAATGCAGGTTTGATTCCTGCGCTATTGCAGCGATCGCTCTCAGGTCAAGAGTTACTACCGATCAAGATTCATATTTATACCAATTGGATTAATGTGATCTCTTCAGCTATTTATAAGAGTCTCCACCCTCATACCAATGGTCTCAGCAGAGCAGATGTCTTATCGAGCGATCGTGATGCCCAACATTTACTATACAAGTTTAGGCAATTAGCGGCTCAAGGCACTCAGATTGTGTTAATCCTTGACCAGTTTGAAGAATTCTTTTCTACTTGCACCCAATCACAGGAAAGACAAACTTTTATTGATTTTTGGCAAAATTGTCTAAAAATCCCCCTACTCAAAATCGTAATTTCACTCCGTGAAGATTATCTCTATTTACTTCTAGAATTAGAATCGGCGCATCCAGAAGTTGATATCTTAAGCCGTAATTTTCGTTATGCATTAGGCAATCTTTCCCCAACCGATGCGAAATCTCTAATCGAAAATCTCACTGAACATGCCAATTTTAACCTTGAGCCGATTCTCGTTGATGAGTTGGTGAAAGATCTAGCAGGCGATCGCGGATCAGTGCGCCCGATCGAACTGCAACTAGTTGGCTCCCAACTGCAAGATCGCAATATCACCACACTTGCAGCTTATCTTGCGGCTGGAGCTAAGCAACGCCTTGTCGAACAATCCGTTGAAGAAGTAATTCAAGCCTGTGGTAATGCTTCCTTTATTGCTCAGCAGGTATTGATTTTACTTACAGATGAGCAGGGTAAACGTCCTATGCTTACTTATAATGAATTGCGGACAGGGTTGCTGTCTTACTCTAGCAATACTGTCGATCTTGATTTAGTTTTAGAAATTTTAATTGGTTCGGGTTTAATCTTCCAATTGCCTGAAGTGCCGAGCAATCGCTACCAACTAGTTCATGATTATCTAGTTTCATTTATACGTGCTAACCAAGAAGCGGGCTTACTAAATGAGCTACGCAAAGTTCGATCCTCAGCTCAACGTAGTCAAGCAAATCTCAATCGCCTGACTAAGTTTGCTTTGGTAGGAACCGTTGTGGGATTGTTTGTGATGGCAGGTTTAGCTGTTCAAGCAAATCGTCAGCGTCAGCTTGCTGAATTTGGTGAAATTGAAGCATTGATTTCTTCCGCAAACTCTAGCTTTTTACTCAATCGTCAATTGGAATCTTTGGCAACAATTGTCCAAGCTGCGAAGAAATTAAAAGATACAGATGAAGGCAGCGATAAAACTAGGATTACCCAATCATCCTTTGAGAATCTGCAAACAATTGTCTATAGTATTCGTGAACGCTATCGATTTCATTCAATCAAAAGAGATTCTCCATTTTATGCTGCGAAATTTAGCCCTGATGGTAATATTCTTGCCTTTGGTAGTTTTGATGGGAGCGTAGATCTATATCAAAAGAATGGTAAGTTGATCGCTCGCTTAATTGGGTTGAAAACAAGTGAAATTCGTGGCTTAAGTTTTAGTCCAGATGGAAACAGGATTGCATCAGCAGGCAAAGGCAAGAGTGTGAGGATTTGGGATATTCGCACTGGTAAGTTGATTAGCAAGTTCTATGCCCATCAAGATGACATTTTTAGAGTTAATTTTCACCCTGATGGTCGAAAGTTACTGACTGGTAGTAAGGATGGCAGTGTCAAGCTTTGGGATAGTTATCGGGGCATTGAACTGCTGACCTTAAACCCTAAAAATGTTGGTAATACTTCTCCTAACAAAGAATCTGGTGCGATTCAAGATACAAGTTTTAGCCCCGATGGTAATTTGATTGTGACGGCTAAAAACACCACGATCGCTCTCTGGGATTTGCAAGGTAACTTACTAGCCAGTACGATCGCCCACGATCAAGAACTTTACAGCGTTAAGTTTCATCCCAATGGCAAACAGTTGTTAACTTCGGGACGAGATGAAACGGTAAAACTTTGGCAGATTACTGATCAAAATCGTCAAATTCAATTAATGCGGATATTCAAAGGAACCTCAACTGATGTGTTGAGCTTAAACTTCAGTGCTGACGGTCAAAAGATTGCGCTTGGCTCTCAAGATAATACAATCCAAATCCTCAACTCTGATGGAATACCTGAAATGAAGTTAGGTGGACATACCGATGGTATTTTCGATGTTAACTTCAGTCCTGATGGTCAATATCTGCTGTCTGCTAGCAAAGATCGCACGGTACGACTCTGGGATCTCAAAGCTACCTTGATAAATACTCTCTATGGACATACGAGTAGTATTTGGTCAGTTAATTTTAGCCCTGACGGAAGAATATTTGCCTCAGGTAGTGTTGATAAAACTGTCCGTCTTTGGAATGCTGATGGAACCTTTAGGCAAGAACTCAAAGGACATGTAGATACTGTCTATGGTGTGAGTTTTAGTGCTGATGGCACGAAGCTGGTCACTGCCAGTGATGACCAAACTGTAAAAATCTGGAATAGTGTCACGGGGCAACAACTACATTCGCTCAATATTCATGGAGCGAAGCTCATCTATGCCACCTTTAGCCCTGATCAAAAGCTGTTAGCAACTCTTGGTTGGGATAACAAAATTAAAATCTGGCAATGGGACAATACTGATAATCCTAAGTTATTGCATGTGCTAGAGGGACATACAGGTACGGTCTGGTCGATCGCCTTTAGTCCTGATAGTCAGTCAATAGCTTCGACTAGCAATGATCAAACCGTGAAAATCTGGAATGTGAACAGTGGTCAGAATGTGCATACTATGGAAGCCCATGTGAATGGAGGTCTGGCAGTAGCCTATAGCCCCGATGGTAAGCAGATTGGCTCGGTGGGTAAGGATGGCAAATTAAAACTATGGAATGCCCAAACTGGTGTTCTTGAACAACTTATTACCGTGGCTCCTGATTCTTGGATTTTTGGTATGGCTTTTAGTCCAGACGGTAAGGCGATCGCTACAGCAAATGCCGATAAAACTGTCAAAATCATGGATCGGGCTAGTGGCAAACTACTTAAAACCCTATCTGGACATACCGCCGAAGCCTATGCTCTCACCTATAGTCCTGATAGTAAAAAAATTGTTTCCGCCAGTCGTGACAATACTCTCAAATTATGGGATGCAGAGACCTTGAGTTTTAACGAACTAGTTCAGAGAGGCTGTGTCCTATTAGAGAACTACCTTGAATCCTCCCCCACATTGCCTCCAGAACAAAAACAAATGTGTCTTAAGTAGCTAGGCATAATTTATTACAAAGCAAAACCCATAAAGTTTCGCCCCGCAGGGGCGAAACTTTATGGGTTTTGGTAATTTATTTTGCACAGGTACTTAAGGATTAATTTGTTTTTGTGGTGTGGCAAATCCACATCACAAAAAATAACACTGTTCGATCAAAGGAACCACGATAAAATCTTTGAAAGTGTTGTAAGGCAACACTTTCAAAGATTTTATCGATTTAGGGTTGAGTGCAAAGTGATGTAAAGTGGCATCGCCGCTTTGCGCTCAACCCATTATTCTCTTAGTGATTGCTATATGATCGAAAGCCGTAAACTATAGGAAAAAGTAATGCAAGACCAAGAAACAAGCTGGCAATCCTTAGTCCTAGTTGCCATATTAGGAATTCTTGCGGTTATCAGTTTTAACTCATTTGTGATTATCAACCCTGGAGAAGCAGGTGTTTTGAGCATATTGGGGAAAGCCAAGGATGGTGTATTGCTAGAAGGGGTGCATTTTAAGCCGCCTGTCATTTCTCAGGTCGATGTCTATGACTTGACTGTGCAGAAGTTTGAAGTGCCAGCCCAGAGTTCTACCAAGGATTTGCAACAGCTCACAGCAAGTTTTGCGATTAACTTTCGCCTTGATCCGATTGAAGTGGTCACGATTCGTCGTACTCAAGGGACTTTGCAGAATATTGTCTCCAAAATCATTGCTCCCCAAACCCAAGAGTCTTTTAAAGTTGCCGCAGCAAGGCGCACTGTAGAAGAGGCGATTACCAAGCGTGATGAACTCAAGCTTGATTTTGATGAGGCTTTGAGTCAACGCCTGAGTAAATACGGCATTATTGTTTTGGATACTAGTGTCGTTGATTTGAATTTCTCGACTGAGTTCTCTAAGGCGGTAGAAGAAAAGCAAATTGCTGAACAACGCGCTCAGAGAGCCGTATATATTGCTAGAGAAGCAGAGCAAGAAGCTGAAGCAACCATTAACCGTGCCAAGGGACAGGCGGAAGCACAAAGGCTACTGCGTGAAACTTTGACATCAGAGTTGTTACAGAAACAAGCGATCGAAAAATGGGATGGCAAGTTCCCTCAAGTATTAGGAGGAAATGGTGCGGTTCCATTTCTGAATTTAGATATTACAAAATCTCAAAAGTAATAATAAAGAGTGCGCGAAGCGCACTCTTTATTATTACTAAAGCCCCTTCGCGTAACTCTGAATTTCGCCAATGTCGAATACTGCCCCAAACTTCAATCCTTCCTTAGCGTAAAGCTCAGCCCCTCCCTGTTGGCGATCGACTAGCGTTAACACATGAGTTACCGTATAACATGCATCACGCAACTTTTCGACAGCAAATAATGCGGATTGCCCCGTTGTTACCACATCCTCTAGTACTACTACATTTGTATTTGGTGCAAGCTCTGGTCCCTCGATCCAAGCGGCTGTCCCATGTCCTTTTGGTTGTTTGCGAATAATCAATGCAGGAATTGGTTTGTTTTCGTAGGCTGAGACGACACTGACTGCGCTCACGATGGGGTCAGCACCTAAGGTTAATCCTGCAACGGCTCCAGTGCCTGATGGCAACATTTCTAATAGCACTTGTCCAGTCCACAATCCGCCAAAGGGATGTAGTGTAACTAACTTACCATTGATGTAATAGGTGCTTTTTTGTCCAGAAGATAGCGTAAAGTCACCGCTTTTGTAAGCAAGACGGCAAAATAGATCCAGTAATTTTTCCCGATTTGACTGTTCCACAATTTTGATTTCGTTTTTGAGCTTGATAAATACTTTTTTAGTGTAAAGGTTGCTTATCCCTTTCGATCCAAAACCAGAAAATGAGTGGCGGCGCGAAGCGTCGCCACTCATTTTCTGGTTTTATATCCTAAGCAAAACTTGCTTTGATATCTATACAGACAAACCCTAAGATTTTTGTTAAAAGTGTTGCTTTGCAATACTTTTAACAAAAATCTTAGGGTTTACTTTTGAAACCAGTCAATTTATGACTGGATCTGCTACATTAGTCAGCGTCCAAACTGTGAGGATTCATACTTATATGAGTACTAAGTTCTCGTGGCTAGCTTCATCCCTAGTTGCAGCATCAACACTGCTAGCTAGCGGTGCAGCTTTTGCCGATCCCCTACTTACGGATCAAGATCAATATGCTCGAAACTTTCCTGCCACCTATCCTCAGGCGCAGACCAAAGTTTTAGATATGACGGCTGATCCTAACTTACCTAATGCCTATATTCAAACACCATTTAGGGATCAATGGATTGAGCGTCAATCTAACGCTTTTAGAGCCATGAACCGAGAAATGATGGACTTGCAAACTCTTAGTGATGCGACTGTTCGCACCCGTGATTTGCCTAGTCCTTACTGCTCATCTTTGCTAAATGAAGGATTTAATGCTTGTGCTGCCCCAGAAGAACCTGCTCCTGCGGTTCCTCTGCCTAGAGTTGAAACTCCTGTTGTCCCTTCTCGTCCTGTTCCTGCCTTGTGGTAATCATGGGAATTACCCTAAATAAGTTTTTTGTGTTGAGTCTTAAGTAAAACCCCAATAATAAAGGCGGCGCTTCGCGCCGCCTTTATTATGAAATAGTGTGATGCGGCGCGAAGCGCCACCTCACACTATTTGGGTTTGGTGACAGTGATATTACTCACTTGCAGGCAAATTTTCATTAAGAGGGCGAATATTTACAATTGTGCCACCCATCCGAGCGATACTCCGCATTTGTTCATTCATGCGGTTGTATGGCACTTGAATAAATACATTATCCATAGGGCGCAATGAATAGTTAAAGTTGGTAGGTTGTTTGTACTGATTGAGACCAGATACTTCATAGACAAAAAAGCGAGTATCTGTGGTGGAAGTAGAAGGTGTCATAAAAGTAAATTTTGAGTTGTAAATTATTTAAAATGGGTTTTACAGTTTTCAAGTTGTCTATGACAACTTGAAAACCATGATATTACTGAGCGATCGTGACACTGGCAACTTTGCCACCCATCTTGTTGATGCGTTGCAAGGTGCTGTTCAACTGCTCATAGGAAACAATGTACTCTCTATTGACACGGCGCACTTTGGGATATCTTTGTAAAGCGGCTGCGGCAACTTCGATGCGATAGAGCCGATCGCTTGATCCTGTAGAAGAACGACCAAAGGCGCGAGTAGGCATAGAACCCTTAGCAGGACGATATGACCATCCGTCATTGCTGCCAGAAGCGCCAACGATCGCGGAAGCACTATTTTGAGCAAGCTCAGCCGCTAATCTTGAATTATTGCCTTCAAGTTGAGCGCGATCGCTGTTAGCATATCCACGATAGAGGCGGAACATTCTGGTAAAGCCAACGGTTCTATCGCCAACTTTATTCTCGAAACCACGATAGTAAGGTACTGTCGCATCACCAAAATTGGCTTCGTATTCAGACGAATCAATATAAGAATCAATATCAGCATCAAAACCTTCATTTTGATAGCGATCGAGATGCTCGATTACTTCAGCTTCGCTATAGGGAGCACGTCCCAAAAGATGCTTGAAGTTTAGCTCAATGACACGGGTGTGAAAATTAGGATAGAGAAACTTAGTTTTGTATAGCTCTGACTTGGCTAAAGCTCTAACAAATTCACGTACTGTGATTTGTCCATTGCACAGCAGAGACTCTAAACCTGTTAGACGCTCTGATGCCATGATGTAATCATTGCCCAACACATGACGATAAACAGCCTTAATCACTGCTTGGGCATTCTCTGGAGTCCAGTTAGGACGGAGTTCGGTGGGGCTGGTCTCACTATAAGCAGAAGTTCCCAAACGGGAAGCAGCATTTGTAATCACTATATTTCGTTCTCCTTTGATGTTTGAGCAATTTAGAGTTTACCTCTTTTTAATAGCTCGGCTTTGCCGAACTATTAAAAAGGTAAAACCCTTAGAGCGCGTGGCTCTAAATTAAAATCTAAATTATGTTAAATGTACTATTCCAATACATTTAACATAATCTAGGCGATCGCATTAAGCAAGGGAAATTTGCGTAATGCGGCTGCCGCGTTGATTGAGTCTTTGTAATGTGGCTGAGAGTTGGTCGTAGGAGACTAAGTACTCACTGACACTGCGACGAATTTGGGTAGTGCGTCCACGATCAGCTTGAATTGCTCTGACGCGATAGACTTGTCCGCGATCGTCACCAGTTGTGCCAGATAGGGCTTGACCAAAGTGAGGAGTGCGGATTGGATTCGCAGAATTTTGAGCAAGATCCGCAGTCAGCCATGTGGATTTGTTTTTGCCTTGAGCGCGATCGCTGTTAGCATAGCCACGATAAAGCTGGAACATGCGATTGAAATCTACGTTTCTGCTGCCACGTTGAGTTTCAAAGGCTCGGTAATAAGGAACAATCGCTTCGCCAAAATTCTCTTGATATTCATCTGAATCAATATAGGAATTGATTTCTGCTTCATATCCATGTTCAATATAGCGATTGACATGTTCGGTAATTTCCGCCTCATCATGAGGAGCGCGTCCCAAAAGATGCTTAAAGTTCAATTCGATAAAACGAACTTGTGGTGTGGAGGAGAAAAACTTTGTCCGATACAATTCAGACTGAGCTAAAGCTCTCACGAATTCACGAACGGAAATATTGCCACTAGCAAGGAGAGACTCGGCACTAGTTAAGCGTTCTGACAACATCAGATGCTCATTACCAAATACCTGTCTATAGGTTGCAGAAATGACTGCTTGAACGTCAGAATCACTCCAATTTGTCCGTAATTCCACAGGAGATGAGTTAAAGAATGGCTCAAATCCTAAACGGATTGCTGCCGCAGAACTTGTCATATCGAAGCTCCTTAATAAATTTTTTTAATGGTTTTTTAAAAGTTTCTTAGCTATCTAATCGGCATAGAATGTCGACTAGCCTAACCAATATAGATCAATAACAGCCCCAATGCAGAAAACGGTAAGCACGTCCCCTCAGGGTGTACTTACCGTCTTCGGGTTTTTCTTTATTGGGATGATTTGGTGTAATTAATTGCGACGCTCTGCGTCGCAATTAATTACTTCCTCAAGAAAACCTTAGCTGAGGGCATTGATTGCGTAGTCGATGTAGGAATTAGCTTCCAAAGCTGCATCTCCGCTCAAGCCATGATTAGCTTTGATGGATTTCAAAGCTTCTACATACCAGCTAGGAGCTAGATCGAATGCGCGGTTGATTTCGGTCAAACCACTTACTAGATAGTCATCCATAGGACCTGTGCTACCAGCAATGAGGCAGTAGGTGATCATGCGGATGTAGTAGCCGATGTCACGAACGCACTTGGCTTTACCACGAGGGGTAGAAGCGAAGTTGTTACCTTGTTGTTGGGTGGTGTAGGGATATTTTTGGTAAACAGCATTTGCTGCACCTTCAGCCAAGCTAGAAGCTTTAGCGCTCAATCCTTTAGCAGCATCAAGGCTAGCTGCGGCTGTGCGTAGACGACCAAATGCGGCTTGCATTTCGGGAACACTGAGATAGCGCCCTTGAGAATCGGCGGTAGCAACTGCTTCGGTTAAAGGAGTTTTCATACTTAATGTACCTCTAGGAATTTATATGAGATGTTGTGAAATTGCGAGAAAAAGAAAAAAATAAAATATTGCAAAAAGTTAATGCAAAAAATTTAATGATTAACCTACGGATGCTGCTGCTTTGTCGAAATAGCTAGCTAGTTCTGCGATAAGAGCGCTACAGTCGCCACGGGTTACGCCATTAGGATCGTTAGCAAGTGCGATCGCTGCTGCTTTCATCTTGTCGATGCCAACTGCTACAGATCCACCAGGTACGCCCAATGCGCTGTAGGTTTCACGCAAGCCATTGAGGCAACGATCTTCCAATACGCTAGCGTCGCCAGAGAATACGGCGTAGGTTACATAGCGAAGGATGATGTCCATGTCGCGCATACAAGCGGCGATACGACGGTGGGTGTAAGCGTTTCCACCAGGAGCGATCAATTGAGGCTGATCTTCAAACAAAGCACGAGCTGCATCTGTAACGATCGATGAAGAGCTAGCGGTGATGCGGTTAACAACATCCAAGCGCTTGGTGCCATCTGCAACTAATTGCTTCAAAGCATCAATTTGAGAATCACTTACAAAAGCTCCGCGAGTATCTGCCTGAGCAACTACTTTAGTAAAAGCATCTAGCATTTAAAGAATCTCCTTTTTTTTAAAGATGTATAAAAGCGAACTATTCCTAGCCTAGCTATTGTTTTAGATATCAATTTATGCAGATATCCAACACTAATAGAATCCTTGGTCATGCTTGATTAAATGACAACCAATTTATATCAGGCTGACTTAATGGAGCTAAACCAATGGAACTAAACCTAAACTGTATGAGTATTTTGGCTTAGCGGCTTTGGGATTAAAAAGATTAAAACAACTAATTTGTGCAGTTTTTGTGCAAAGCCTAGAGTGTTATATATCAAGTTAGATAAAATGAATGCATAAATCGTAAAACCTTTGCTAATCAATAGTTTTAGCTATTTATACCTAGTTGCTAATTGTTAAGTGTTCGTTGTATTTGATCTTATTTCTTAATATAAAGATTAATAACAAACCATTTTTTTTAACCGTTTTACTTTATGTAAATTACCTCTAATAAAGAATAGGGTGCTGTTCTACAATTTCTTGTTTTTATCTTGAATAGGTATTTGTAAATAGATGAATAAATGTTAAGTAGTTTGTGTTGGAATATGCTTAATATTTATTCATAATTGAAAAAGATTTTGATGGTTTCATAAAGGAGATCTAATTGGTTCAGATCTCCGACTTTTTTTGTAAAGTCACAAATTATCTTTAGCTTGCACAAAAAAAGTCGGAGATCTTGACTGCCTGCTAATTACGTTTGTCGAACTCCCGTTAAAGTGAGGAGAAGCTAACTTAAAGGCGTTTACTCCTAAACGTGGAATCTGTAACACATATGGACTAAATTGCTCCCAATAAAAAACTCTTGATTTTTAATCATCTGGTGGTAACAAGAGTTCTGCTTCAATCGCATCCCACGTTGCAGGGGAGAGTCTAGCTGCTTCTTGCTTGCATTTTAGGAGTAGGTCAATGCTGTATAAATATTTGTCTAAAGCTAGGGATTCTTCGCTGTTGTACGTAATGAGTTCTTCCGACAGGTGAAATGCTTCGATATAAGAACATATAAATAGTTCAGATACTTTTTTAATTCGAGTGATGTCTGATTCTTCACATAGAGCAGATTGAAAATCTTGCAATTGATTTGTAAGTTTGGACAATTTTAGCTCTGTAAAAATGCCTGATTTTTCTAATCTAGTATTGATGATGCTGTCTAAGTTGAGCCTACTGACAATGTTGACATCGATATTGTTGATAATATCGTTGATGATGTCGATATGGATGTAGTCGATAATGCTGATGTTGATATCGATGTAACTGTCTCTATCATTCTCTCTATTAATGAAGTTGTCTATACTTATTATATCGAAGTTGATAAAACTGGCTATGGTAAAGCCTATGGAGCTAACTATGCTGGTGTGGAGATCCTTGGCAATAAAGTAAACTTTAGCTCTGTTGATGCCAATCGCAACCGCACGTTTAGCCGCAGGTTTAAAAGCACCTGATGACACTGCTGTAACTTGATCTGCCCATTGCAGTAATGCTTTTACCTTGGGATGACGTGCATACTGTTTAGCTGCTTTGTGCATCTCTATTAGAAGTTCATCAGATCCTCTATCCACCATCAAACCTGAAGTCAATAAAAATACTTCTCTCCATCGCTCATCAGTCAAATATTTCTCTACCATCTGTGAAATTTGACCATGAGCATAGATGTATCTTGCCGTCAGATATTCCTGCAAAGTCAAATGTGAGAAAGAATACACATCCTCTACCCTTTCTACTAAAATACCTTGTTGAATAGCAATGGCATTTAAAACCTGTTCCCCACTCAATTGTTTAGGCGCATTCAGATTACTTGATAGAAATTTCTTGATTTGCTCAACCAATTGAGACTGAGGAATAAATAAGCGATCTTCCGCGAAACCCTTACAGGCAAGTTCTGAAAGCAGCACCTCCTCTAGCTCTACACTCAAACCATCATAGATCTTCTGTCCCATAATTCGCTTTTCGGCAGCCCATTCCTCCAATAAAATCCGTAAAGCACTTTTATATAGAGTGCTACGATTCATCGCAAAGGTTTGTGACTTGTTGTATTTTAGGCAGAGGAAAGTTAGCAAGAGTGGAGTATGGGCAAGTTCCTTTGCAGGCTTGTTCTCGTGGCGTTCTAGCAATTCCCAACAACGCGCTGCTGTTCCCGCCTGTTTGTCTTCTTCAGAGCGAAACCAGTTATTGATAAACTGCTGAATCTGCTCATCATCAAACTCCGATAAAATCACATCACTAAAGCGCTTGAAATTGTAGCGATAGAGAGCGGTACGACAGGAGGCAATGTAGCGATTTTTGTCGTAGCGATCTACAAAATCTTGAATCGTATCAATGACAGAGTTGACATTTGCAGAAGGTACTTCATCCAGACCATCCAGCAAAATCAGCAACTTACCCTGATCTAAAGCACTTTCTGTAAATTGTTTAGGCTTAGGAAATCCACAGGTAGTAAACTCCGCCTCGATTAACGCCTTGAGATCGATTTTGTTCTCGGTGAATTTCTTAAGTTCTAGCAAAACTGGAATGGCTTGATGCTTAAAGTTGCCATTTTTGCCTTTAAAAGATTCCAAACCAATTTTGCGAAGAAAAGTAGATTTTCCTGCCCCTGGAGCACCCAAAACCATCAGAAATTGTTTTTGACTAGCGACAGTAATCCCATCTTGCCTTTCCTTGGCGCGATACCGCAGCAATCTTTGACCTGCTTCACGGTAAAGTTTCTCCAAATCATCAATAGTTGCAAACTGCTGAACCTCATCCTCTCCCAATAACTGAACTGTCGTAAATATCTCATCTAACTCGACAGGATCTTTCATTCCCAATACTTTGAGTTTGCCATGTCGTTTAGTGTAACTCTCGATATACTTACCCGCCGCCTTAAAGACGACATCCTCCCAATCCTTACCCACATCTCGATTTATCAATCTGGCAATAAAACCTTCGCTTTCCTTTTTGCCACTGTCTTTGAGTACTTCGAGCGCGATGCTAACTAGAGGCGCGACAAATGGTTCTAATCCAGTCATGAGATTTTGTAATTGCAGTAGCCAGATCCTAGAGGATTTAAGGTTGCTTGTAAATTAAAATTCGTTTTTCTTCCAGTTCCTTTTAAGCTAAGCATCTAGGCAACGGGGAAAGATCAACATACATATCTGCGAATGAACAAGTAGATCGGCAAAAGAAAACTATAAACTGCCCAGATCTCCGACTTTTTGTATGACTAGCAAAAGTGATCTGTAATTGCACAAAAAAAGTCGGAGATCTTAATCTCTGTTTTAAAATGGATGTTACATAGAACAAGGATAGTCCTAATGTTTTAATGTCATATTGAAAGAGGGCTTGGAGACCAAGCCCCTACGGTATTTGTATAGGTAGGGGTTTGGTCTCCAAACCCAAATTTCAGCTAAGCGCTAGATTTAGGCGACGAAATCAAAGAGCATCGTGGTCATATAACGCTCAGTCCATTCTGTGCCAAAAGACTTTTCGAGAACACGGCGAGTTTTATCATTTTGCTGTTGCTTCTCGCAGTAATAGCGCTGACCCGCCAAAATCTGATCGATCTCCACAGAAGTTGTTAATGGCTCAGTTGCCACCGCAAGCTGACAATGTAACGTCAAATAGTCACGCACTCTTTGTAAAAAAGCCGCCTCCTCGCGATCGCCTATTGGACGCACAAACAAACAAAAATCTGAAAAGATATCGCCCCATTGTGGCAACTCACGAGGTTGCTCAAACTCGATCGCAGGCAAACTCGACAAAGCATTGTGGTAACTGCGAGGTAAAGCGCGTTCTGGATGTACAGGCGAAAGATCAGCGATCGCAGCGCTAATACTTCCTCTTCCACCCACTAAGTCGGCTCCAAAAATGGGAATGCCATATTCAGGATTAGGAAACATCACACAATGCAGAATATCTAAGCCACTGCCAACTCTAGCAAGTTCCAAATGCAGCTTCCGAAATTGTGGTGTGCTATAGCAATGATTCTCAATGACGAGACGCTCACCTTCTAAAGCGCCTTCCACATAGCCTAGATCTTCTGGAACTTGATAGGGAGACAAATCTAAATTCTCTCGCCATACAGATTCGATACAGTTGGCTAGGTTCCGAATTAGAGGATATTGTTGCTCTCGCAGCGACGCTTGTAGGGCTTGAGTCATGCGATTTTATCTCAATGTATGTGAATTTTAAAAAAGTTTTTATGCTTTGACCATGACTGATTTATTGTGCAAAATACGTGCAATTTATGGCTGTCGCCTATCAATTCTTGAGTAAAAGGTGCGCGAAGCGCACCTTTTACTTGTATTGGTAAGCTCTCACCCGTTGCAGGCGATTATGAATCCGATTGGCTAGATCGATACCCACGATTGGCTTGCATAAATAGTCATCTGCGCCGACACTAAAAGCGAGGTTCTGGGTATTTGCATCTGTCATCACACTGAGAAATAATATGGGTAAACGCTGCCAGTCAAGATTGTTTCTCAGAGCCTGACAGATTTCAAAGCCATTGATTTGAGGCATATTGATATCTAACACCAAAACATCAGGCAAAACTGACTGTAACACCGTCCAAAAGTCCTGTGGATCTGCCAAGGTCGTCACTTTAAAGCCCCAAGGTTTGAGCAGTTTAGGAAGCGATCGCAAACAATCCACATCATCATCGACGATCATCACCTTTGTCTCGATTTGAGCATGTTCTAGATGCAATCCTGATGATGATATGGTCGTATTTGTCGCCATTGGAGCGCTTTCGATCACATGGGTATTCTCAATTGACTCTTGCAAAGAAGTTACCAAGGCTTCCAAAACTTCTAACTGTTGTTTTTTGAGCAATGGTTGGCTTTGGAGTAAATTTTCGAGCTGACTCGCTAATTGCATGGCGATCATTAACCCAAACGTTCCTAGAGTTCCAGCTAATTTGTGAGATGTTTGCTGTGCCTGAGCTTGCAATTGTGGATCGAGTTCTCCAGATTGTAATTTGCTGACCGCTTGAAATAATACTTCTAACTGCTCCAGACTTTTGGGTTTATTGCTGATCCAAAGCTGATTTAAAAATTCTAAATACTGCTTTTGTTGAGTCGCTTGAGAGTTGGCATTGGGTAACTTCAGCGAACTTGTAGTAACTGACTCAATTTGCTGCGGTATTTCCATCTCAGGGGCTTTGTCTGGTGCTTTGAGGTAATAGCCGCGCCCATGCACAGTCGCAATAAAATCTGATGGAGCGCCAGCCTCTACTAACTTATGCCGCAAGCGTCGAATATGCGATCGCACTGTTGCCTCGGATGGGAATTCATCGGAAGACCAAAGGCGATCGAGGATTTCATCAGCACTCAGTAAATGCTGACTATCACGCAATAAAAGCTCTAATAACTCATATTCTTTATTGGTAAGCGTGAGGGGATGATTATTGTAAGAAACTTCACAGGTACTCGGATTGAGTAGTAAATCTCCCCAAACTAGCAAAGGAAAGGAACTAGCATTACTCCGCCGCAATAATGCTCGAATTCGTGCAATTAATTCGGGGAAATCAAAAGGCTTAACTACATAATCATCAGCACCAGCATCTAGCC
This sequence comes from Pseudanabaena minima str. Chao 2107, assembly GCF_051131155.1. Taxonomy (NCBI): domain Bacteria; kingdom Bacillati; phylum Cyanobacteriota; class Cyanophyceae; order Pseudanabaenales; family Pseudanabaenaceae; genus Pseudanabaena; species Pseudanabaena minima. The sequence goes on along the minus strand of NZ_CP159508.1, from coordinate 4,204,554 downwards.
CACTCACCTTTGCCGTACTAGCATTTTGTGCAGTGAGTAAAAGAATTGGTGTGTTATAACCTTCTGCTCGAAAGCGTTGACATAGACGGATGCCATCTAACTTTGGCAAAACAATATCAAGTACGATCAAGTCATACTCGAATGTTGAGCCATAGGTCCACCCCATTTCGCCATCTTTGACCACATCGACAATATAGTGATTGTCAGTCAGATGCTTAGTTAAGACCGCAATTAATACGTCATCATCTTCTACGAGCAGTATCTTCATAACTTTTACCAATCCAGCATTTTGACAATTTGATCAGGGAGATCAAGGGAATTAAAAGGTTTGGTAATCACTCCACTTACCCCTAAATCATTAAACTGCCTTCTTTCAGAAGTTTGAGCTTTAGCTGTCAAAAAGATTACAGGAATTTGGGCTGTTTGTGGATCAGCCTGAAGTGCTTTAAATGTGGCAATACCATCCATATCTGGCATCATCACATCGAGCAATATGGCATCAGGGCTTTCGTCGCAAGCGGTTTTAATCCCTTGGGGACCAGAACTAGCAATCAACACATCCCAATCGGCAACCATCTGAATGCCAAACTGCACCACAGTTTGAATGCTTTCTTCATCGTCAACAATCAAAATTCGTTTGGTTGGCATGGCTCTCTGTTAGTTATAAACAGTTATTTTCATTATGAAACCATTTGTAGATTTTGTATCATTTCGTATACCAAAACACAAAATGGCTATGTCATTTTGTGTTTTTAAAACCCTTACTGGGTTTGCTTCTTATAGCTCGCCATCTGTATCAGGACATGTGAGGCGGCGCGAAGCGCCGCCTCACACTATTTCGGATGGCTATGTCATTTTGTGTTTTTAAAACCCTTACTGGGTTTGCTTCTTATAGCGATCGCCATCTGTATCAGGACATGTGAGGCGGCGCTTCGCGCCGCCTCACACTATCTGGGTAAGAATGGCGATAGCTATAATTCGTGAAAAGAAAGCAAATTTAGCGCGGCTTCGCCGCGCTAAATTTGAACGGCTAAGCACTTATGCAACTTGATAATTGAAATTGAAGGTTGCCCATTGATGCATGTCTAGCATCCATGCATCATTGACATTAGCGGCATTCCCAAAATCTGAAGGCTTACCTGCCCGATCAAGATCGGCTAGAAGAGATTGGGCGACTTGTAATGGATTGGGAATAGAAATTAATCCATTTAAAGATGATGCTTGACGTTGTGAAGCTTCAAGGATTTTGGCAACCTGTAAAAGTGGTGATCGGCTAATCACAATGTAAACATCGACCATACCTTTAGGCGCAGAGACTGCCCAATTCATCGGCGCTTTGGGATAGGGAATCGTCAGAGTTTCCGATGGGGGAATGATGCCATCATTGGCGTAGGGAGTGGCGATGAAGTTAGGTGTGAGAATCTTACTGCGTGGATCGAGGCAAAAGATTCGCATATATAGAGGTTGATCGCTAAAGTTTTCAATCTGACATTCGAGGCGATCGCCGATATTAATCGGTTTAGTCCGCACGGTATTGCTGGCATTATTGGCAGGAATTAGAGAAGCCCTTGCCGCAGATTGACTGGCTAAGGTGACTGATCGCTCATCGACACCGATCATCGCCTTGAGGGTGACCCGCACATCGAGATGGGTTGCCGCTTGATTTGCGGTAGTGCGGATTAGTTTGGCGGCGAGGAGACTTTCCAGAAAAGGTTGTAAGCGTTTAATTGCCACACCCACCGACTCACCAACGGAGCCAAAGGAGCCAAGAATCGGTGTATGTCCAACTGTGAATAAGCCATAGCTTGCTGACTGTACTCCAAATAAACAATCGGCGCATTGTTCATTGGCATTTACGCCGAACATATTTGGCAAAGTCGAGAAGGCACTAGTCGCATCAACCCGCTCAATCTTGCTCAAGCCCACATCAAGGGCGATCGCTAATTTGACATTGTGCGAAATGGCGCGCATTACTTCCTGAAGTAATTGTCCTGTTTCTAATTTGGGATTGATGCTGTGCTCATTTAAAACTTCAACTTTGCCATTAAATCCATTTCTTGATTTCAACTGCACGATGGCTTGGGGATTCGCGGGAATTGATTTGAGAACAGACTGGGTTTCTGATGCATTAGCTATTTCCGAAGTACTTGCTGCCATTACCTTCAAAATTGCCCCAGCCGCATAATTACTTAAAACGGCGATCGGTAATCCTGCTAGATGGACATCTGCGGTGTGGCGATCGCCAGTACTGTTCATAATCACACCATCGGAACCAAAGTCAGGAATTGATAACATCTCAGCAAAGGTGCTGGTGGCGATCCCCTTTTGTTTGGTTGTCTCAACTTCCCACATACTCGCAACTTGTTTCTCAATGGTGAGATTGTCATTGTGCAGAGCGCAGCGATCGAGGGTGGTTGCCAAATTACTCATCACCACATGGATCGTGGTCGCAGGAGTGATCTGCCATAATTGCTGCACTAGGGAGTAGGTAAACGCACCACTACTAAAGCCTGACCATTGAGCATCGGCACAGAGCATATCGCCTGAGGCGGCGCGTAGATTTGTGCTGATGGGAGTGGTTTCGGGTTGATTATCGCTGGATTCTGATGTTGGTTGCCAGTTTTTTAGTCCAACCCGTGACCTCAAACGGAAATTCCCGAGCGCCGATACATTTGGATAATAAAAACCTGCATCGACAATATTCAAAATCCGATCCGTGGCGATCTCTTGTAGCCAACCTTGCCATTCCTGTTCCGTAATATCCCGTAGATTTTCTAAACTTTGAGGTAAGCCACTATCTACAGGTACGAGTGTATTGTAATTACCCAGTCGTGAACCATGTCCGCTAAAGTGAACGATTACCAAGTCATTGGGCAAGGTCTGGGCAACTAAATGGGTGGCGATCGCATCGGCAATATTACTGCGAGTCGCTTCGCGATCGGTCAGTGTCACAATATCTTGGGGTGCAAAACCAAATCGATGAATTAGTAGTTCCTTTTGTAACTCCACATCGTTAACACAACCATGCAAAGGCAGCCATCCATTGGTTGTTGTGGTGGCAAAGTTTTGGGTTTCCTCTTTAGCATCATATTGATTAATCCCAATCAAGAGTGCGCGTTTGTGCTGAGTTGATGCTGTCGTTTGTCGTACATACTGCTCTGCGGCAAGAGCCACTCGATCGCGGGTGAGAAATTGCCATCCGATCAGACTGGTCAGACCTGCCTGCAAGAATTGTCGCCGTGCAATCCCCATATTTCTGCCGTGAATTCCTTTGTTTTTTTGCGATCGCTCCTTTAATTAAAACCGATTCAAGGCAACTCTTTGCAGTTATTTTGTGGGATTTTCAATGAGTAGAATTACTCAAAAATAAATATGGTGCTTTGCGCCATATTTATTTTGGTACTCCCTTCCCACCCAAGGATTAGCGGCGCGAAGCGCCGCTAATCCTTGGGTGGGAAGGAATATCTTTGTTTTTGAGGTTAAAGGTTTTCTGGATCAACACCCATTTCACGGAGTTTCGCTGCAAATTTGGCGATCGTATCTAGAGCTTGTTCTTTAGCAACTCTTTCAGACTCAGTGCGATCGCGTTCTAGTTGAGCTTGTTCAGCCTGTTCAAGATAGGTTAAAAACTTTGTCCCATCAGGCTTAAAAATTTTAAGGGTTTCATCGGTAAGTTCAAAACGGATTCCTAAACGGGGGCTTGACCAGTTTTGAATGTCGGTAATTGGCTCTAGGTGATGATCTTCGGGGTTTCTTACCCAACCGACTAGATCATTAGCAAGGTGATCATAAACATAATATTCTTCCACGCCATAGGTTTGATAGAACTCAAACTTCCGCGCCATCTCCGAAATTCGATTTCCCCTAGATAAAACCTCAAATACAACTTGAGGAGCAATTCCTGCTTCGAGGTGTTGAATGTAGGAACCTCTTGCGCCCTTTGGTCTGCCAAATACCACCATCGCATCGGGGGCGCGACGAATGTCTGATTGTCCTTCAACGGGATACCAGAGCAAATCCCCTGCGACAAAGACATGATCATCATCTTTAAACAGATCTTCTAATCCACCTGCGATCGTCACAATCCATTGATAATGTTCGGTACTCTCAGCCATAGGTTGCCCATCGCTACTAGGATAGATAATTTCTAATTTAGAGATTGTGTTGGTCATAGTTTTGGATCGGTATTTGGGATTGGTAAATTCGCGATCGCCAAGCAGCTAAATCTAATTATATAACTCATGTTACGTAGAAGTTTCTCCCTAGCACTCTCCCAAAAGCTACGGTGTACACACAAGTTATCAGCTATAGCGTGAGTTCCTAATGATCCCCCTCAATCCCCCTTAAAAAGGGGGAAGAAGAAAATTCTCCCCCCTTTTTAAGGGGGGCTGGGGGGGATCTAAACCCTCAAACGTAGACAGAGAGAATTGCGGGTATACACGGTAGCTTCTAGAGAGGGAGAGGGGAACCATAAAACCTCTTGCTCCCCTTCTCCCAGAGAGGGAGAAGGGGCTGGGGGATGAGGGCAGATCTTTGTTCGGCGTAACGTGAGTTATATAATCTTTTAATCCAATCATCGCAAGTTTGCCATTCGGACAAACTTGCGATTAATTACCGCCTTGCTACCTTGAGCCAAACATTTCCCAAATCCCTATATCTGCATATTCCCTTTTGCAAAAGACGCTGTTTCTATTGTGACTTCGCAATTACGACAGGGGGCGAGAATCTTAAACAGCAATATGTCGATGTTCTCTGTCAAGAAATTGCGCTCACTGTCGCTGAGATTCCGCCTGTCGAGACTTTGCAAACCATATTTTTTGGTGGTGGTACGCCATCTTTACTCTCAGTAAAGCAAGTTGAGCAAATCCTCGAAGCGATCGCCAAATACTTTGCGATCGCCTCTAATGCGGAAATATCTCTTGAAGCAAATGCAGGCACAGTGAGTCTGGAGAGTTTGCAAGGTTATCGCAGTTTAGGGATTAATCGCATTAGTCTCGGCGCACAGGCTTTTCAGCAAGAATTACTAGATGTCTGCGGGCGAGGTCACAGCGTGGCGGAAATATATGAAGCCGTGGATGCGATTAAAAATGCTGGTTTTGAGAACTTCAGTTTGGATTTAATTTCAGGGCTTCCCTATCAATCGATGGCAGATTGGGATTTTTCGTTAAAGGAAGCGATCTCTTTACAACCCACCCATCTATCGATCTATGATCTCACTATCGAAGAGGGAACTGCCTTTGGTAAGCGCTATCAGGCAGGGGATAATCCATTACCAACGGAATCCCATACGGTCGAGATGTATAGGACAGCCCATGAGTTACTTCCATCCGCAGGTTATGCCCATTATGAAATCTCGAATTATGCTCAATCTGGTTATCAAGCAAAACATAATTTGACCTATTGGCATAATCAACCCTTTTATGGAATGGGTATGGGTGCAACCAGTTACATTAATCGTCAAAGAATTGATCGTCCTCGAAAAATGCGCGAATATCTTGAGGCGATCGCACTTTGGCAAAGTTCAGGAATTGGCTTTACGGCTCCGATTATCGATGCTGCGGAAGAGTTAATGGATACGCTGATGCAGGGTTTACGACTAGCAGAAGGTTTGAGTTTGAAGGCTTTGCAAGAAATCTATGGTCAAGATCTATGCGATCTCGCTATGCAGATTCTTGAGCGCTATCGAGGGAAGGATTGGGTCAGGTTTGTAGAACAGTCAGAGGATATCCGTATTATGTTGGTTCCTCCCGATGGTTGGTTATTTTCTAATATCGTCATTGCTGACTTGTACGAGAATTTGTAGGTAGCAGTTGTCAAATGAGTACATACTCATTTGACAACTGCTACTTTGCGGCAAAGCTTTTAGAACGTCAGTACTGTGCGAATTGCATCGCCTCTGTGCATCATATCGAAAGCCTCATTGATCTGCTCAATTGGCATCACGTTAGTAATCAAACTATCGATATCGATTTTGCCTTCCATATACCAATCAACAATTTTGGGAACGTCAGTACGCCCCTTCGCGCCACCAAAGGCTGTGCCTTTCCAGGCACGACCTGTAACTAATTGGAATGGACGGGTGCTGATTTCTTGTCCTGCTCCTGCGACACCGACAATTACGCTGACTCCCCAACCTTTATGACAGCATTCCAGAGCTTGACGCATGGTTTGGGTTCTGCCGATGCATTCAAAGCTATAGTCTGCGCCGCCTTTAGTCAGGTCAACCAGATAAGGAACGAGATCGCCTTCTACTTCTAAAGGATTCACAAAATGGGTCATGCCCATTTTTTCAGCAAGGGCGCGTTTTTTGGGATTAATGTCTACGCCGACGATCATGTTTGCGCCGACCATCCGACATGCTTGGATCACGTTTAAACCGATGCCACCTAAGCCAAAGATCACGACATTAGAACCAACTTCAACTTTTGCCGTGTTAATTACTGCGCCGATGCCTGTAGTTACGCCACAGCCGATGTAGCAGACCTTCTCGAAGGGGGCATCATCGCGGATTTTGGCTAGGGCGATTTCTGGGAGAACTGTGTAGTTGGCAAAGGTGGAGGTTCCCATATAATGATGGATTTTTTCGCCATTAATGGAGAAGCGACTGGTTCCATCGGGCATTAAGCCTTGACCTTGGGTGACGCGGATCGCTTGGCAGAGGTTGGTCTTACCACTGAGGCAATAGGAGCAGTTGCGACATTCGGGGGTGTAGAGAGGAATGACGCGATCGCCTGCTTTAAGAGAGGTAACACCTGCGCCGACTTCGACGACGACACCTGCGCCTTCATGTCCGAGGATGGCGGGAAATAGTCCTTCGGGGTCATCACCTGAGAGGGTGAATGCGTCGGTGTGACAGACTCCTGTGGCTTTGATCTCGACGAGGACTTCTCCTGCTCTGGGGTGATCTAGTTGGACTGTCTCAATTTTGAGTGGTTGTCCTGCGGCGAAGGCGACTGCGGCTTTTACGTCCATGAATCTTGTTGTGTCCCTGAGTTTATGGCGATCGGTTTATTTGAAATTATAAGGGAGACAGATATATTTCAGGGCTATGGTTTGTTATTTGTGCGTTTACTCTATGCGATCGCCTGTTTCATATGCGGCAATGATGCTCTGAATATCTTCTGCGGCGATATCAACTTGTTCTGATTTTGGGTAAATGGTTAGCAAAATAATTCCTGTTGCGGTTTTGACGTAGTAAATCAGACGATAGCCGCCACTTTTTCCTTTTTGATTGTCGCTATTACGGACTCTCAGTTTGAAGACTGCGTAACCAATCCCAGATATTTGATCGCCTAATATTTCTCCTTGCTCAAGTTGGGCGATGACTGGTTGGATATCTTTGCGAATACTGCGATATTTTTTGGCAAGTGTGCGTAGATTTTTTTGAAAAGTGGGAGAGGCTTCAACTTGAACTAATGGTTGATCAGTCATCTTCAATTCCTTCCCACAGTTGAGATGATGGGATGGTTTTTCCTGTCATGGCTTCATGCCAAGCTCGACGAAAATCTGCTAAGACTTCTGCTTGTGATTGATCTTCTAGGTCTATCTGTTCGGGAATGAGAACGATAACTTCTACTCGGCTATTTTTATCGTTTATGAGAGGATGATCTAGGGTTAATTGTCCTTGCTCGTTGATGGTTGCCATTGATTTCAGTGCTTTCATTGTCTTTTAAGATTGTGATGGGCGTTAGGAACTAGTATCGGACATTTTTTATCTTCGGTGTTTAGAGGTTTATTGACAATTATATCCTGACCGTTAATAAAGCAGATAATTACAGATTGTCATGTAGGGGCAAAGCATTCCCGCAGTAATCTATCAATTTTGAAAATTGCTTTATTTTGGGAATGCTTTGCCCAGCAACTTGCAACGTAGGGACAAGCGATCGCTGAAGGTGGAGAAGGCGTAGCATTTATGGGTTGAGTTTTATGTGCCCCTGTACTGCAATTCTTATAACTGAATTGACTCCCACTCGAAAGCTTCTGTAAAGCGAGATAAATGCCGCACATTCGTTGTTGCTACCACCACATAACGACTTAGGATTGGACAATAGCCCGATTACACCCGAATCTAGAAATACAATCATAGATAGAGTTTTGCATCCTCAGGGCGATCGCTATTAATGCTTTCTTTAAATCGTTCAAAAAATATTTCCGCTTCTTGCGTCTCGGCTTCAGTCATTTGAGTAAGTCTTTGTCTCCTTTTTTCTAGAAATTGAAGGGCTAAAGTAGACTTAGAGGACTTTTCCCAATCAGCATAATTTTTTAATTGGTTTTGAAATGCTTCAGTGGGGGTGACAGGATCTAATAAAATTTGACCTGCATCGTTCTTAAAAACACGGTAGGTATTTGCGGCACTTAATCCCAATTCATTTAGTTTTTTACCACTGACTATCTCAGGGGAAATCCGAAAATTTTTATCAGCAAGCATTTAGCCCCTCCTTGAATTTGATTGTCAAGTCAGGTATTTAGTATAACCGATCGCATTTAAAATGAGCGAACCCAGAGGGCTGAATGTAGGATGTAATCTCAAATAGAAAGAATGGTAGGGGCAATGCATTCCCGCAGTAATCTGTTGATTTTTAAGATCGCTTTGTTTTGGGAATGCTTTGCCCAGAAACTTGCAACGTAGGGACAAGCGATCGCTGAAAGCGGAGAGGGGGTAGTATTTGCGGATTAAGTTTGCCTGAGAAGGATACAGATCTCCGACTTTTTTGGTGGTGGAGAAAGGCGATCTGTAATTATATAGAAAAAGTCGGAGATCTCTCCCCTCACAATTTAACCAAAATCAAATTTTTTCCTTTTTCCTTTCTACTTTTTACTTGTCACAAAGCTTCCTATCGCTTTCAGAAACATCGGGATTGGTGGTGAGGTAGGGGCGTAACCGCGCACAGGCGCTATCGAGCATTTCGTCTAGGGTTTGGATGCGCCAGAGTTTGACTATAGATTGATTATCTTTGGGAACTGTGGCGATAAATTGGAAGTCTTCGCGAATAATTCCGTAACCTTCATATTCAGCAATCTGTCTGCCCTGTAGATCCCAAATTCGGGCGGTTCCGTCCCTGCCACTGGTCGCTAACCTTTTGCCATCAGGTGAAAATACCACGCTCAAAACATCCCCTTGATGACCTTGCAGTTTCGCAAGCTCTTTCCCTTCTAGATCCCAAATTCGGGCGGTTCCGTCCCTGCCACTGGTCGCTAACCTTTTGCCATCAGGTGAAAATACCACGCTCAAAACATCCCCTTGATGACCTTGCAGTTTCGCAAGCTCTTTCCCTTCTAGATCCCAAATTCGGGCGGTTCCGTCACTGCCACGGGTCGCTAACCTTTTGCCATCAGGTGAAAATACCACGCTCCAAACATCCCCTTGATGACCTTGCAGTTTCGCAAGCTCTTTCCCTTCTAGATCCCAAATTCGGGCGGTTCCGTCACTGCCACGGGTCGCTAACCTTTTGCCATCAGGTGAAAATACCACGCTCAAAACATCCCCTTGATGACCTTGCAGTTTCGCAAGCTCTTTCCCTTCTTCCCAAATTTGGGCGGTTCCGTCACTGCCACGGGTCGCTAACCTTTTGCCATCAGGTGAAAATACCACGCTCCAAACATCCCCTTGATGACCTTGCAGTTTCGCAAGCTCTTTCCCTTCTAGATCCCAAATTCGGGCGGTTCCGTCCCTGCCACGGGTCGCTAACCTTTTGCCATCAGGTGAAAATACCACGCTCAAAACATCCCCTTGATGACCTTGCAGTTTCGCAAGCTCTTTCCCTTCTAGATCCCAAATTCGGGCGGTTCCGTCACTGCCACTGGTCGCTAACCTTTTGCCATCAGGTGAAAATACCACGCTCAAAACATCCCCTTGATGACCTTGCAGTTTCGCAAGCTCTTTCCCTTCTAGATCCCAAATTCGGGCGGTTCCGTCCCTGCCACTGGTCGCTAACCTTTTGCCATCAGGTGAAAATACCACGCTCCAAACATCCCCTTGATGACCTTGCAGTTTCGCAAGCTCTTTCCCTTCTAGATCCCAAATTCGGGCGGTTCCGTCCCTGCCACTGGTCGCTAACCTTTTGCCATCAGGTGAAAATACCACGCTCAAAACATCCCCTTGATGACCTTGCAGTTTCGCAAGCTCTTTCCCTTCTAGATCCCAAATTCGGGCGGTTCCGTCCCTGCCACTGGTCGCTAACCTTTTGCCATCAGGTGAAAATACCACGCTCAAAACATCCCCTTGATGACCTTGCAGTTTCGCAAGCTCTTTCCCTTCTAGATCCCAAATTCGGGCGGTTCCGTCACTGCCACGGGTCGCTAACCTTTTGCCATCAGGTGAAAATACCACGCTCCAAACATCCCCTTGATGACCTTGCAGTTTCGCAAGCTCTTTCCCTTCTAGATCCCAAATTCGGGCGGTTCCGTCCCTGCCACTGGTCGCTAACCTTTTGCCATCAGGTGAAAATACCACGCTCCAAACATCCCCTTGATGACCTTGCAGTTTCGCAAGCTCTTTCCCTTCTAGATCCCAAATTCGGGCGGTTCCGTCCCTGCCACGGGTCGCTAACCTTTTGCCATCAGGTGAAAATACCACGCTCAAAACATCCCCTTGATGACCTTGCAGTTTCGCAAGCTCTTTCCCTTCTAGATCCCAAATTCGGGCGGTTCCGTCCCTGCCACTGGTCGCTAACCTTTTGCCATCAGGTGAAAATACCACGCTCCAAACATCCCCTTGATGACCTTGCAGTTTCGCAAGCTCTTTCCCTTCTAGATCCCAAATTCGGGCGGTTCCGTCACTGCCACGGGTCGCTAACCTTTTGCCATCAGGTGAAAAAGCGATTGATTGATTATCTAGCAGATAAAAAGGTGAAGATATATCTGCTTTAATTATCGTCTTCTCGCGAATTTTAGTAAGGGAATTTTGGAGAGATAAAATCGGACTGACGGCGGGATATAGCTCCAAGGGTCGATCTTTGGCAATACTTTTTAATTCTTTGCTAGCCTTCACGACAACTAATAAAGTTTTTAACTCTTGAAATTCAAATTGCTTCAATAATAACGATCCCTCCCGTTCTAGCCTTGTCCCAGCAACGGCTTCCTGTTGTTCAAGAAAGGTCTTCCCCGCATAGATACTAATGCCAATAGCCGCCACCGAAGCAATTCCCAGAAAAATTGAAGCGATCCAAATCCGTTGTTTCGCCTTCCGATTTGCCACTGCATAGATTTCTCTCTCTTTTTCCGCCAACTCCCTCTTCTTCCGTTCTTCCCGCAACTCTGCCATCAAATCTATCTTGTACTTATTGCGAATAAAGCTAACCAAATAATCATGAATCAACTGAAAACGATCATCAGGCGAACTACTCACCCGAAAAGCAAGCCCAGAGCCAACGAGAACCGCTAGTACCAGCGAGAGGTTTTCTGCTTCGTTGAGAGGTTCAATCCCCCTGCCTTCGGCATCCCCCTTAGAAAGGGGGACTGAGTTATCTATACTTCCTAAAGCATCTAAAGCCCCCCTTTGTAAGGGGGGTAGGGGGGATCTAATCTCTAAACCATCACTAGAATCCAGATGCTCGATCCCCCTGCCTTCGGCATCCCCCTTAGAAAGGGGGACTGAGTTATCTACACTGCCTAAATCATCCAAAGCCCCCCTTTGCAAGGGGGATAGGGAGGATCTAACCTCTAAACTATTACTAGAATCCAAAGCCCCCCTTTGCAAGGGGGGTAGGGGGGATCTAACCCCCAAACCATCATCAGATCCCACCCCCAACAACTCCGCCGAAAGCTCCGCTTGCGTCTTTTGCGGACGCTTCTCCTCATTCCCCGTCAACGCATACAACACCCTCTCCGCCAACACCTGATTCCCCACTCCACAATCCCGCACCACATTCTCCAACCACCGCTCCACCAAAACCTCACTCGGCTTCCGATGCGTATCCCCCGTCAACGCCAAATACTCACGCAGATTCGCGATCGGCGGAACCTCTGACTCCAACTGCGCCCCCACCACCTGCAACTCAATCGGCAAAATCCGCAACTGCTCACCACTCAAATCCGTCACAAGACGCTCAATCAACTCAGGCTCTAAACGTAACTGCGATCGCCTAGTCAACTCCTCGATCACCCGTCGCGCCTGAGCCTGCGTAAAATCTCCCAAATAGTAGCGCACCTGCTTACCGAGAATATCATTCTCCACCTTTTCCAAATCCACCGCCCGATCGCATTCCAACAAATAATGCAAATAGTCCTCCCGCAACGACAACACCACCCGCACAAAATCCGTATGCAAGCAAGCCTTCAGGAACTTATAAAACGGCAAGCGATCGCGAAAATCTTCCTTCTTAAAAAAGAAATCCTCAAACTGATCGAATATCAATACCGTCAAATAATTCTCATCAATATTCCGTTTGAAATGCTGAATTGGGTCGAGTTCGGGACGGCGATCGCCAAAATATTTTTGTAACTTATGTTTAACTTCTGCACTCCAATCTTTGTAATTTTTGATCGCAAAAACTAACACCTTGCGCCCGTCAATCGTTCCCTTTGCGCGTAAGGCAGGAACCAATCCACCAATCAAAATCGAGCTTTTGCCCGCACCCGAATCGCCATGAATTACAGTCAAAGGATATCGCGCCTGACCAATGCGATCGACCAACTTCTCCACATCCAACATCCGCCCCGAAGCTTCAATCTCCTGTGCGATCTTGTCCGACTGTTCCGCAACAGTCGCATACATATCGAAATTATTCCTTTCCCGCTTCGGATTCAAAGTCCCCGCACCGATGAAAGCCCTTAGCCCATACTGCTGCTCCACTGATCGCTGATGTTGCTTAGTCTCAAAGGCTTCCAAATATAAACCCGACTCAGTGTAAAGCGATCGCAACTCCTCCAAAACCGATACATAGATCTGCGCGTCATAGGGATGTTGCTCATTCAGCCAGCGATCGCGCACACCCTCTAGTCTCGTGATCGCACCTTGGCGATCGCCTAATCCCTCCAAAGCCCTCGCCAACCAAAGCTCATATTTAGCATAGCCATAGCGCCGCGAAGGTGCAAGGTTAGCCAGTTGCAGCATTTCCCCTTGGGCATATAGCGCCAGTGCCGCTTCCGCCGCTTCCTTCGCCGCCCGATAGTCCCGTTGCATCAACTTCACCGACGCAAGAATCCCGCGATCGTGGGATTCACGGAGGAGATTGGGATAGATTTGATGGAGAGATAAGGCTTCATTGACGAGAGATTCTAAGTCCTCACCCCCAAACCCTCTCCCAGAGAGAGAGGGGGGCAGAGATAAAGCTTGAGTTCCCTGTTCCTCTGGGAGAGGAGAAATCAAATTAGTTTCTTGTTCCCCTCTCCCCATGGGAGAGGGGCTAGGGGTGAGGGCTAATAACTCCTCCCATGTTGCAGTCAAGAAATTGATATACAAAGCCATCAATTCCCCTCGTTGCAGGTTCCGCAAAATATCCATACTTTCAGCTAAATACTGCTGAGAAGTTGCATAAAAAGGCTGTTTCTGATAGCGCTCACGCATCGCCAAACTGCGATCGCCTAATCCCAATTGCAATAGACATACTGCCTGTTTAAGCTGATCCCCCGATTGTCGCCAAAAGGCTAAACTCCTCTCAAATAAGGCTTTTGCCTTCCCAATTTCTCCCTCAGTCATCGCCATACAGCCAAAAGCAAAATCTAAACCTGCGCTAATTTCGTCACTAATCTCAATGGCTTGAGCCTCTAAATCTGCGATCGCCGTAATTAGTTCAAACTGTTGCAAACTTGCATCCCAATCGCCCAAACCTTGAGATTGCAAATAACGATCGAACGTAGCTCTGATTGAATCTTGCACCAGTTCCTTTAATTCCATCGCCTCAAGCTGAAACTCGATCGCCCCTGCCGTAGTCCAGTTCGCCAAATCACTCGCCTCACGGGTCAAAATATCCTGAGTGCGATCATTCAGCCACAGCACCATCGGAAATTCCAAACAATTCGCAAATTCTTCTCGTACTCGATTTGCCGACTTCAAAACCGCTTCGATTTCCGTAACCGCATACAACCCCAAAACCATTAATACCTTGGGCTTCTGCTCAATGGGCAATTGATGCACTTCTCCCATCAATTCCTGAATCGGCGCAAGTAAAGTCTTCGCGTCAGGTTTCAGTTCAAGTATCGCGATTGCAGTTTCAGGTAAACCATTCTCACCAAGTTGCGATCGCAAGTCCTGCAAAACCCGCTTTTGCAAAACCCGATAATTACACAAAGCGATCGACAATGAAAACCCTTGCGATCGCGTCACAATTCTCGTCAATCGACGCAAGGCATCGCGATTATTCTCTGCAATTATTTCGGTGCGATCGCTCATAGAATTTGCCTCTAATCATCCAAAATCGGATTTCGGTCAAACCAACTATTACCTTGATACTCATACTCAAACACAAACTGACTCTTGATTAGGGTTTGATATTCCGCCTCACCACGCACCCGTTTATCCTGTTGTACCTTCTTAATCAAATCCCATTCATCATCAGTGATTGTCTTTACCATTTTATTCCGTTCCTTAGCGATGATGCTCTCCACTAATTTGGCGGTAATCGGCGGATCATCCTGCTCTAGGCAACCATACAGCAATCGAAATAAATTGCGAACATGACCACCACTAGCTTGACATAGGCGATCGAGAGTTTTGGGACTATCGAATACTTTGTTTACAAACTCATCACTAATGCGTTGTACAGAATTAACCTTTGGAAATGCTCTCGCCATTACAATCTGTCTGAGTAGCGCCATTCCTGCCTCACACTCACTGCCATCTGCCAATCGCGCAGGAACCATCGGCAAAGTCTTAATATCCGTTCCAAATCGACTGGTCACGATCGCTGCATCATTGGAAAAAGTTAACAACAACGGCACTGTATAAACCACATGGCAATCCAACCCTCGCAACTGATCGCCCCGTTCAACAAACAAATATCCTGCCTTGGACTGCTCTTTAAGATCGATGCGATTTTCAATGCGATCGAGGTTATCCACAATCACGACTAAGCCTTTCTTGCCAGCAGCTTGCAGTCTCTCCTTAGCAGGCGCTAGTAACTCCTTATTAATGGAAGTAATAATGCTATTAGTGCGGGATTCCAACCGTTCGCGCATTTGCCGGCGCAATGACGGGCTGTTCTTGGCTTGGGCTGTAATCTCAGCAATCCCCACTGACAGCCTAAAGTTTGCGCTCAAATCGAGCTTCGTTTGCAAAATATCCTTCAGTTCGCCAAATAATTTTTTGAAATATTCGGGGATGATATTAATGCCCTCCTGTTCCAACCCTTTGCTGAGTTGACCTGCGATCGCTAACAAAATATCACTGGCATCAACATCACTTAGTTCCAACTGGCGATCGCATTCAAAATAAGCTACATGAAATTTTTTCTCGGTCAACTCATGCTTCAGCCGCAAAAGCTCCGTCGATTTGCCACAGCCAATATGTCCTGTAAATAGCTGACAGGTGGACTCATCGGGCGAAATTCGCACAATCTTACGGGACAGACTTTCAATTAACTTTTCACCCCGCACCGTTGAGAGGTCAACATAATAGCTGCGATCCTCTTCGTTACTAGAGTCGAGGGGATGCGTGGGATTGCAAGCCTTATAAAATCGCGAAAGTTCAAGATCCATAGTCGGATTTTAGGATGAGCCATATCAAGTGCTGCCTATCCTAATATAGCGGATGTAACCTGTCTATGGCAGTCCTAAATCATAGGCTTCGACACTTCGGCAAGCTCAGTGCATCGCTTCGCTCAGCCAGCGTTGATCGCTGGCTGAGCGAAGCCGAAGCCTCTCGTTTCGCCATAGATGTTATACTTTGACTTCAGCTTTCGGTTTTAGTGAGGAGCAGTCACTAAAAGTAATGGGGAAAGATTGGTGTAAGTCCAACGCTGTCCCGCAACTGTGATTTTCTGTTCAGCAACAGAAAAAGTCAGAACGCCCACCGAAGCTCATTTCAAATCCATAAATCTACATCTACGAGGTAATAGATGAAGTTAAAAGATAGCGACTGGCAAGGCAATTTTGGCTATTGGCAAAAAAGCTTTATTCACGCAAACCTAATGATGATTGGCTATGCGGCATGGCAAGGATTTTTGCAACATGGTCGCGGAGTCGTAGTTTGTGATATTGATCGCAGTGCGATCGCGCCCAGTAACACAGGTTTAGAAGTCACCCAATTCCAATCCCAATTTATTGCTGAACAAGAATTAATCTCTTCAATTCAAACTTTTTCTCTCGATCAAGAATTAATTACTGTGCTTGTGCAAGCGGTTGGGAATTATGCTCCAGACAAAGAGGTGGTTCTACTGATGAAAATGGAGCAGCATCTCGAAATTAATCTCTTCCAAAACCTGAAAATATTCCCCCCTGACTGTTACGAGCAAGTCAGCCGCCGTTGGGAAGAGTTTCAACCTTGCCTAGAAACCCATATTAAATGAGCGCAAAAAGCTGTAATTGCTGGTGTTCCGTGGATAGAATTCCTGAGATCATATAAGTCTAGGGCTGGCACGGGGGATTGCCACTACAGAATATAAATTATTGTAGTAGGTGCAAGCCCCCCGTGCCAGCGCTGTTACGCTAGCAGCAAGAAATTCATCATCTGAGTTCCACGTAACATCAGGAATTAAAGAACCGCTTTTTGTGAGGGCAGCTAAGCAGCTTTTACAAAAAATGCGTTCTTTATTAAGTATTAAGCTCCAGATTCATAATATGAAAACTGCTATATTAACTAATCTATGAACAATGTAATTCGCTACCAAAACGCTGCACTTCAGTACTACCGAGATCTGACAGGTTCTTCCTATCTTCACTATGGCTATTGGGAACCAATTCCTTCACCTACTGATGAGTTGACTGTCACTAAGCTGCGTGTCGCTCAAGAAGCCTATGCAACACATCTTCTATCTTTTCTCCCAACCGATATTCATACCGTTTTAGATGTCGGTTGTGGCAATGGCGATAATGCTGTGGCGATGATTGAGAAGGGTTTGCAAGTTGAAGGTCTAGCTCCCGACCCACTGCAACAAGCAAATTTCTTAGAACGCACCAAAGGCAAAGCTTTATTCCATGTCGATACCTTCCAAGAATTTGTACAAGATCCTGCGAAGTACTCTTCACAGCTTACCTATGACCTCATTCTATTTAGTGAAAGCACTCAATATATGTCGCCAGAAATGATTGCCGAAGGTTCGGCGGCGGTGACGAAATCTGGTAGTTATGTACTGTTAGCAGATATGTTGCGGAAAGATCCTGAATATAAAGAAGGGATGTTTTCCAACTGTCTGATTAATGCTGATTTGCATAGATCAATGGAGAAGGCTGGTTTTAAGTTGGTCAAGACTGATGATATTTCTGCACATATCGCCCCGACTCTAGATATTTGTGTGCAAAGTTTCCAAACCTTTGGAGTTTCCACGATGAAGTATATCGGCAATTTAATCGCGATCGCCGTGCCACCGATTTATAAAGTTCTGCGCTACTTTTTTGGTAAGTCAATCAAGAAATTGATTACTGAAGGGCTCCAAGCATCATCCCTTTTCCATAAGCATCTGTGCTATGAAATCCAGCTTTGGCAAAAGATCTAGTTGATAGTGATGGGCGCTTTGCGCCCGACTATTATTTACTGATGTTGCGTGGAAGGAATTTCTGTCATGTCGGAAGTCTAGGGTTGGCACGGGGGCACAGCCCCTACAAAATCTAAATTATTTAGGTAGGGGCAATCCCTCCGTGGTTGCCCTGCTTCCCTAGCAGCAAGAGATTTATAATCTGCGTTCCACGTAACATCATTTATTTAATCAATTCTGCTAAAAAGCTATTTCGCTTTCTGAGAAACTCATCCAGTAATTCGTAGTAATTTTCAGCAACAGCTTGCTGAACTGATAGTCTTTGTAATAGAGATTTGCGCCATGCATTAACCCTAGGAGTGCGATCGCTAAAGCCAAAATTTTGATAGCGATCAAAGGCGACGAAATAGCGAAAGATCGGTGCATAGACCGCATCAATTAGCGAAAACTTTTCACCAGCAAAGTATGGTGCTGCATTCAGTTGTGCTTCCAACAGTTCTAAATTTGCAATTAAATCTAAACGTTTTGCTTCAAAGGTTTCTTGATCCTTAGCCGCATAGAAACCCGCAATTTTGGCTAGTAGATTGGAACCAAACTCAATCCAAGAGCGATGTTTGGCTTTGGTTAAGGCATCTGGTGGATGTAGCGAGTCTGGGGTAATTTCATCGAGATATTCACAAATTACGGCGGATTCAAATAAGACTTCATCATCAACGATTAGAAGCGGAACTTTACCCAATGGCGAAATTTTGAGAAACCAGTCGGGTTTGTTGGCAAGGTCAATATATTCGCGATCGCAAGGAATTTGCTTTTCAAGCACAGTGATCAGCGATCGTTGTACGTAGGGACAAAGGGTATGGCTGATTAGCTTGAGTTTAGGCAACATGGCAATTTGTAAATGTGGCTAATGTTTGGATATAGTTGCATTTACACTAATTGCAATTGCAACTAAAATTAATTTAGCATATTTAGTTGCAATTGCAACTAAATATGGGGAAATCGCTTCGCAATTCTTCCATAAAGCCTATTTTGATAATTGCGATTGCAACGATTTTTTTGGATACTGAAAGTATGTCAACAAATTCAGCCTTAGACCCTTTACGAAGTTCTGTTTGGCGATCGCTTTTGACCGTCCATATAAGACTGCTTGATCGCATTGCCGAAAAACTGACTCAAGCCGATCTGCCACCTTTAGAGTGGTACGATGTGCTGCTCACACTCAAGGAAGCTCCAGATTACAGCTTACGATTGAGCGAGCTAGCAGAAAAAGTTCTATTAAGCCGTAGTAACCTAACTCGTTTAGTTGATCGCCTCGAAAAAGCCGATTTGCTCTATCGAAAATCCTGTCCTAGCGATCGGCGCGGGACTTATGCAGTCTTAACTGAAGCAGGTCTGGCGATGCAGCAAAAAATGTGGATAGTTTACTCTGAGGGCATTTCTGATTATTTTGCTAGTCATATCTCAGAGGATGAGGCGAGAACTTTACAGCAAATATGCGATCGCTTGTTAAGTAACTTGGCACAATTAAATATCAAACCCAAGAATTGAGTGACGGCGCTCCGCGCTGCTACTCAATTCTTGGGTTGTAATAAAAAACCCTACCTTTTGGGTAGGGTTAAAGAATCGTTTTTACTTTGTCTCAAACATTTTGATTGGGAACGGTCAAGATTTATAGATTCCCCAATAACCAAATCAATCCATGCCCTGTAGCGGCTTCGGTAATTAGAAGAGAGACGAAACCAATCATGGCAAGTCTACCGTTTAGTAATTCCGCGTAAGGTGTAAAACCAGCTTTCTCAGTGTCATCAACATACATCTTTGGTTCAATTGCGAAGTTGTTAAGTACACCGCGTTCATCGACTCTGTAGCTATTAGTCATTGTTTTTTCCTCTGTTTAAATTCTTTTTTTATTTGTCTCAAATACTCTGATGAGTAACAATCAAAATTTATAGATTCCCCAGCAACCAAATCAATCCATGCCCCGTAGCAGCTTCTGTAATAAGGAGAGAGACAAAACCAATCATGGCAAGTCTACCGTTTAGCAATTCAGCATAAGGAGTAAAGCCAGCCTTTGTAGTTTCTTCAACATACATCTTGGGTTCAATTGCAAAGTTGTTAAGTACACCGCGGTCATCGACTCTATAGCTGTTAGACATTGCTTTTTCCTCTGTTTGAGTTCCTTATGTAAAGAAATATAACAAAGTATTTCGAGATGTGAATCTAGCTAAAGGTATGGATGACTATTTGGCTGTACCTATACAAAGAGGTAGTCAAGTTGGCGGTGCAAAGCGCTCAAGCCCAATTCTTGGCTAGCAGCGTAAAGCGCCGCTAGCTAAGAATTGGGCTTCATGCTTTTTGGATTGTATTTACAAGGCGGCGGCGAGTTTCTAAGATCTGACTAATCTCACGGGCAAAACTAGGCTGGCGATCAATCATTTGATTAACAGCACTTGCTGAAAGCATCATTACTTCTAGATCGTCGATCGCGGTTATTGATATCGGACTGGGGTCACCAGAAAAAAGGGTCATCTCACCAAAAAATTCGCCAGTTTTGATCGTTAACAATTCATGTTCGACATGATCGCGATCGCCTACGGTCATCATCGCTTTACCTGCAATCACAATGTAAAGAGCGTTATTACTAGTTCCTTGCCAGATCACTTTCTCGCCTGTACCGTAATGTTGTAAATCAATGCCATCAGCGGCAGAATCAGGATTTTGGAGTGGCACAAAGGAAGGCAAGGATTGGAGGCTTTCGGTAAATTTTTTGGATGTGCCTTGCGCCTGTGAGGTTGGTCCATGAAAATGGTAAAGCGTGCGAATGGGGAAAGGAATCGTCAAACTATTGCGTTGAGCGGCGTACCAGATCCGACTCATAAAGCGATCGCGAATGCTTTCAATGTCACTGTAATCACTGATAAAAAATTTCACTTCATAGGTAATCGCAAAATCATCATAGGAAATCGTAAAAATTTCTGGCTCAGGGTCTTTTAAGATTCCTTCAGTCTCTAAAGCCGTGGTCAACAGGACGTGCTTGGCTAAGTTGGGCGGGTCATTATAGGAAAATCCGTGGCGAATCCTTTCTGCATGAATGGCGATCGGGCGGCTAAAGTTGCGAATAATTTCATTACCGATGAGCTTGTGGGGAATAATTACCATTTCGCGTTCAAAGGTTTGCAAACGCACAGCTCGCCAATTGATATCAATCACCTGACCAGTCACTTCGCCCACTGTTAGCCAATCCCCCACCGAAAAGGGGCGCTCAAATAGTAGGGCTATCCCTGACATGACACTGCCGAGCGTATCTTGCAACGCTAAACCAATCACAATCGAGCTAACTCCTAGAGCTGTGACCAATCCTGCCAGATCAGCATTCCAGACTGTAGCTAAGACGATCGCAGTGCCTAGGAGGACTAAAAACAAGCGAAACAAATCAATCAAGAGTTTAGGAACTCGCGCCCGCCAAGTATCAGCTTTGGCTTGCTCAAAAATCACGGCATTTAGCAAAGAGAGCGCTGCATGGAGTACGCAAATCCAAAAGAGAGTCTGCACACTCTTCACGATGTCATCACTGGCTGGACGCTGTAACACGTACTGGATAAACAACATGAAGGCGAGCATTGGCAGTACCAAGTTTCGCACAACTTGCAATGTGGCGGCGAGGGGGCGGCGGCGATGTTGTAAGCGATAAATCACTTCGCCGAGAATAATTACCGACAGAGCTAGTCCGACAATTAAAGCGATCGCCCAAATAAATAAATAATTGGCACTAGGTTGCAGCATATTGTGATTTCCTAATAAGTTAAAAACATGGCGAAGACATGTTTTTAACTCGGTTTAATTTTGATCGTGCTTTTGAGTTGCCATGCTTGTAATAAGTTTGTCCCATCTTCCACTTTGGTTCCTAGTGGTGCAAACTCATAGAGATCGCAGAGGCGATGGTAAATTTCGTTAGAAACTAAGATAGAGCCTTCGGGACAGGCGGACTTTAAGGCACTAGCAATATTGATCGTGTCACCCCAAACATCGTAGATAAATTTATTTCTGCCGACGATACCTGCCACGATGTCACCTGAGTTAATTCCCAAACTAATGTTTAATTGGAAACCACGCTCTTGACTAAAGCGACGCACGATCGCTTGCATTTCTAGAGCAAAATCGATCGCCCGTTTATCATGGTCGAGATAGGGAACTGACAAACCACAAACTGCCATATAGCTGTCACCAATGGTCTTGATTTTTTCCATCCCATAGCGATCGGCAGTTTCATCAAAACTGGTGACCAGATCATTGAGAATGCTCACAATTTCGTAGGCAGTAAGCGAATCTGACAATTTGGAGAAGCCAGTTAAATCTGAAAATAGTACCGTCACATTAGAAGCACTTTCGGCAATATTCTTTTCACCCTGTTTCAAGCGTTTAGCGATCGCCGCAGGAAAGATGCTCAACAACAGTTGCTCGTTCTCGCGATTTTTCTCTTCGACTAAATTTGTCTGATCATGCAAACTTGTCACCATCACATTAAAAGACTGAGCGAGTTCGCCAAATTCATCTTGAGTCTCTAAAATGGCGATCGCATCCAGTTGCCCAGCCGCCACTTTACGAGCGCTCTCAATTAATTGATTAATCGGTTTCACAAATAAAGAAGCCATCACCATCGCAAGGATGATTACCAATAACATCAATAGCGTTGCTGAAATTAATAACTGACGCTCAAAGTCATAAATCGGTGCATAGGCTTCTGCTAAATCAATTTCCGATAAAATCGCCCATTTTAATCCTTCTATTTGTAAAGGCGCATAGGAACTTAAGACAGGAATATCTCGATAATCACGAATGAGCTTCAGTCCCTGTTTTCCCATCAGTGATTCTTCAACCGCAGGAGTTCGCACAATCTGTGCCAAAATCGAAGTCTTGTATTGACGTATGCGATCAATCGTTTCTTTGTTTACGCCCAAATTAATTAGAGTCTTGATGTATTCTTCGGGAGTTTCGATCAAAAATCGGGAAACCGATCGCATTAAATAATCTTGACCGACTAAATAGGTTTCACCACTTTTGCCTAGACCATCACTTTCCCATTTGCGATTACCCGTCATCACATTGTTGATTTCATCGACAGGGACTTGAATCGCTAGTACACCAATAAATTTATCTTGACTATAAATAGGTGCAGCGATAAAAGCCGCAGGTGCGCCATAGGAAGGAGCATAAGATTCTAGATCGATAATTCTTGCATAATTTTTTTCTTTGGAACGTCTTACCGAGGAGAAGAGTCGTGCAAGATTGCTCTCGTTGTATGCGCCAACAACGAGGCTAGTCGCAAAATCTGTCTCTTTGTAAACTGTATAAACTATGCGACCATCTGGATCGATGAGAAACAAATCATAATAGCCAAACTTCTCAATGATGTTCCGAAAGATCGGATGATAACGCTCATGAAGACGGCTATATTCGCTATTATCTTTGGCTTTATCTAAGAGATGTTTTTTGCCAATAGCATTAGAATTATTGGCAATGTAATGATATTGCAGATAATTGCTAGCGATCGATTCTGGTAAAAATGAATTGAGAACGGGGGAACCTTGCTCTGTTTCTGCTAACTTTGGCAGAAATTCATTCTGATAATAAGCATTAATTTTGGCAGAAGTATCCGCAGGTAATGGTACATTCTCAAGCTGTCGGTACGCATTGGTAAATTCGACGATCGCTGATGCTGTTGACAGATCGTTACTCAGGGTCTGTACATGATTGCGAATCATTTTGAAATAGGATTCAATTTGATAAGCTTTGGAAGCACGGACACTAGTTAACTGATTAAATACGCGATCGGTCAAATTAGCCTGACCACTGCGATAGCCCAGATAAGCGGTGACGAGGATTGAGCTACTGCTAACCGTCAGTAACATGACAATCAGTTTCGATTTGATACTCAGCCAATTAAACTTAAACCATTGCATATAAAAATCTTTATAACCTGAGGAAGCAAAGCGTTAAATAATCTAAGTTGTACCGCTAATTCCTCTTGCTATATGGAACTAAATATACCGAATACTTACTAAATGTATGTCTTGCTCTAGCTTTACTAGACTCGTATCTGCTATGTTTGTATAACCTAATGTGTCCTCAGATTAAGCTATGCATGAAAACTATGCTAGGAAAAATTCTTGTAAGTCGTTACAAAATTTGTGAAGAATTAGGGCGTGGTGGCTTTGGGCAAACTTTTATTGCTGAGGATATACATCTACCTGGTCATCCTAAATGTGTGATCAAGCAACTCAAGCCTAAGGATACTCGTTCGTTTGTTTTAGAATCTGCCCGAAAGCTATTTGATCGTGAAGCTCAGACTCTTTACAAACTAGGCAAACATAGTCAAATTCCTGCACTCTTAGCTCATTTTGAGGAAGAAAATGAATTTTATTTAGCACAAGAAATGATTGAAGGAGTTGTACTCAGTCAGGAAATAACCCCTGGCAAAAAATTAAGTGAATCCTTCACTTTTTGGCTATTAGAAGAAGTACTGCAAACTTTAGAATTTGTACATCAACAAAATGTAATCCATCGTGACATTAAGCCTTCTAATCTGATTAAACGTGCTTCCGATGGAAAAGTTGTCCTGATTGACTTTGGGGCAGTCAAGGAAACTAGCATACACACAATTAGTCATCAAGGATATACAAGCTTTACGCTCACAATTGGCTCTCCTGGATATATGCCCGATGAGCAAGCTAATGGAAGACCTAAGTTTGCTAGTGATATCTATGCAACAGGAATGATGTGTATTCATGCCCTCACGGGGGTAACACCTAGCCAAATGCCCGAAGATCAAAAAACAGGGGAGATTATTTGGCGCGATCTTGTTCCTAATATTAATTCTGAACTTGCTGACTTTTTGGATAAGATGACTCGTCCTCATTTTTCACAGCGTTTTCAAAATGGAACTGAGGCTTTAGCGGCTTTACAAAATCTACAAAGACCAAGTGCTTTTGACTCAACCATTATTCCCGCCAAATCGTCTGAGTCAGCGAGCCCATCTATCGATGCATCAAACTCAACTATAGTTAGCGCAGATCTAGAGACGATCTCGCCGTCAGTACCTACATCTATACAATCTACAGATCTGCCTTCAACAGTATTATTACCAACCGAAAAAGAGGAAGATGATATTGCGACATATCTAGTAGAACCAATTAATTCATCACAACAACGTAAAAAGTATCCTTATGTTGCAATTGGGTTGGTTGTTATAATGTCGATCGCCTCAATCTTAAGTTATTTATTTTGGCAACAATCTGAAGCTAAGCGCCTTGCAGCAAATATAGAAGAAATTCGGAGGTTCAAGGCAGAAGGTAAATATAAGGAATGTATTGATCTCACCAAGGCGATCGCTCCCAGCGCGAATGATTCTGTGACTATACAAGGAATCCAGAAAGAATGCCTCAACGGATTAAGTGAGATTGAGGGAAAATCACAATTACTACAGGCTCAGAATTTGGCAAAGGACAGCAAGTTTAAAGAAGCTC
Organism: Pseudanabaena minima str. Chao 2107; assembly: GCF_051131155.1. Taxonomy (NCBI): domain Bacteria; kingdom Bacillati; phylum Cyanobacteriota; class Cyanophyceae; order Pseudanabaenales; family Pseudanabaenaceae; genus Pseudanabaena; species Pseudanabaena minima. The sequence goes on along the minus strand of NZ_CP159508.1, from coordinate 4,179,461 downwards.
TGGCGATCGCTACCAAAATTAATCCCAGTAGTTCTGTGTATCCAGATTCTCAGAAATTAATTGAGCAATGGTCACAACGACTTTTAGATATTGCTACGAAAAAATATCAAGATGAAGGTAAGTTAAAAGAGGCGATCGCATTACTACAGGAAATTCCTCTCGATACGCCTACAGGGAAAAAAATCACTGTACTTACAAATGAATGGCAGATGCAATTTGAAAAAGAGAATAAAGCTTTAGAATTGGCAAAAACAGCTTTATCTCAAGGGCGATGGAATGATGCGATCGTAGAATCCAATAAAGTGAAATTATCGTTTTTAAGAATTAAGGCTACGGATATTGCAAATCAAGCAAAAGCAGAAATAACTGCCGAAAATTCGGGTGTTTCTACTTTTACAAATACTAGTACAGTAAACACAGCAGAACCATCTGTTAAAGTAGAGCAGTTTGTAAAACCAGAGCCATCTGTCACAGCTAATCCACCAATCACAACTAACCCACCTGTTAACCCATCTTCTTCAACTCAAAATGATTCTGATGGCTTAACTACAGGTAGCAGATAGATTTTTAGGTAGTAGGGGTAAAGATAGGCGGCGCTTCGCGCCGCCTATCTTTACCTATTCAGCATTTTACTCTTTTTGCTCACTCAATAACTTATCGCGGAGTTTGATAGCTTCAGGATATTCTGGATTTAGCTCAATCGCCTTGTTAACTGCCTCAAGAGATTCTTTATTTCTGTTTAGCCTTGCTAATGTCAATCCTAAACCGAACCATGAATTATACACATCCAGATCTTTGTCGATTTTTACCCAATCATTATCAACCTTAGTCATCAAAGAATAAGAATCTAACTTTATAGCTTGTTTAAATGACTCTGCGGCTTCTAAAAATTTCTTATCCCTAAAAAGAGTTACACCCTTAAGATGCCAAACTCTAGAGATTCTAACTCTTGAAATCTCTGCCTCACTCAAATCAAAAGGATTAATCCTTAGATTAATATCACCACTTTGTTTTAGAATTTTTTCAAGAATGAGTAGAACTTCTTCATACCTTTCAAGGTCAATTAGAAATCTAGCTCTATGATACAAACGCAAGGGATTTGGCTTAAGAAGAATGGATTTATCAAGGGCATTAAGAGCTTCTTGATAAATCTTTTTGGCATCTTCTAGTTTTCCTAATCTATCAAGTACCATTCCCTGTTGTCGAAGTGCCAAACTTAGGTTATATAAATACTCAGAATTTCCAAACTGTCTTGGTAATCGAAGCGCTGTGTTATAAGCATCAATTGCCTCCTGATATCGATTTAGAGCATCTTGATCACGCCTTTGTTCCGTTTGATAATTACCTAACTCCCGTAAAGAATTACCTAACCAATTGAAGTAATCTCCATCATCAGAATTAAGCTTAACTGCCTTTTTGTAAGCATCTACTGCATCCTGATAGAAACCTCTTCTATACATTGATAGCCCTAGATTTTCCCAATAACTAGACCTATAGTGATTAAGTAAAATTGCCTGATGATAGGAGTTAGATGCCTCTAAATAACGTCCTAAATTACGGAGAGCATCACCACGTTTTTTCCAATTAGCAGGATCATTAGGCTGAAGTCGAGATGCTCTGTCATATTCTTCAAAATCTTGTCGATATCGCTCAAACTTAAAACTATCACTATCATTTTCATTCCCAATAGAAGCATCATTGCCTGATTGTGATAGCAGGAACTTTGACGAAGAGAGGGTTTGGGCTTGAGAAGATTGGATAAATTGACAAGAAATTACTGTGGCTAATCCTAGTTTTAAGAGTAGAGGACAAGATGCTTGCCATAGCACATGTAATGATGATTTAGACTTTTTGGGTGTAAATTTTTGCATTAGCTTAAAACTGAACTAACCGCCAAACTTGAGTAATACCAAAACTAACAATGGCATAGCCATTTTTAGTTTTAACAATCCCTACTGGGTGTGATTTTCGATTCACAAAAGTGTTTGCACACTTTCGTGAATTGGTATAGATGTCAATTAAAACATACGCATAAAAAATATATCAATCAGCAATAAATATCAGATATCTATAGCAGTCCTATATCATTTGTGGATTTTTTTGGTTTGTGGAAGGACACCCCATCGGGGTGTCCTTCCACAAACCATTTAGGATTGCTATAATTCCTTCTTTTACTGACTGAAAAACCGCATCTCAACGTAAAGGCAATTCATGAATGAATTGCCTTTACGTTTCGTTCTTTTGCATAAGTCCTAAGATAAATAAATCTCACAACTATGATGAATAAGCATCAATTAAGCCATGTTGCAGCGCATACCTTACCAATTCAGTACGACTGCTTGTGCCAGTTTTACTAAATAGCCGACTGACATATTTCTCTACATTCCGAATGGTTGTGCCAAGCCGCTTAGCAATTTCTTTATTCATCAGCCCTTCTACCACAAGCTCCAACACGCTCTGCTCCCTTGGTGTAAATTCAAGCTTGATTGGCGGTGGTGTTACATTGATCGCTGGTTTTTGTTTCAGCAACGCCTTGATTTCGGCAAGTTGTCCTGCTAGATCGGTGATTTCTGAGGTATTGCTATTTGCTGTAACCGCTTGGATTGCTCGACGGGCAATCAAATTTTCGGCGATCGCCACTAACTCATCAGGATCAAAAGGCTTGGACAAATAGGCATCACAACCCGCGTTATAGCCTTCGATGCGATCCTTGGTCATGCCCTTTGCCGTCAAAAACACCACAGGCAAATTTAAAAACCGCACATCTTCGCGCATTTGCTTCAGAAATTCATACCCACTCACCTGTGGCATCATGATGTCCGAAATCACTAGATCGGGCGTGGTCTGCTCTAGCAGTTGCCATGCATCCCTTGCATTGTTGGCAACTTGCACCGCAAAGCCACTGTCCTCAAGATAGGCTTGTACTGCCTCTCTTAGACCTGGTTCATCATCCACAAGCAGGATATGTCCTGACATAGTTATCCTTCAATAATGCTTTTATTCTGCGATCGCCATATTAACCAATATATAGCAATCCTACAGCAATTACCGATTAAACGAACCACAAGAGATTTTTTGAAAGTGTTGCGAAGCAACACTTTCAAAAAATCTCTGGGTTGGGGTTAGAGCGCAAAGTATTGTGAGCCATTTATGCGATTATTGCGATCGCCAGTTATTTAGCTGGAGAAGAACCTGTGGGACAAGTTGGTTTATCGGTCTCAGATTTAGGTGCAGTGATCCCTGTAGGAGGGGTTTTGGATGGTTTATCCGTGCCACAGACGATAAAAAGGGTTGTCTCGCTACCAGTATTGCCAACGACAAATACTGAGGCAGCAAAGCTTTTCACATTATCTTGTTTTGCAGTTGCGGTCATGGTGACTGACTTTGGCTGAGTGTCAGTGATTTGCAATAAATAATTATTGTCTTCAGCCTTGATTCCTAAAGCAAGATCATCAATAGTGCTACTAAACTTACCTTTTTCAATAAAGAAGGCTTGTTGCGCTCTCGACAGCGAACCCAAGTAAAGTCTGCCTGATGACTCGATCGCTTTTTCTTTCTCTCCAGAAAATGTGGTTGTTGGAGGGGTTGTTGCTGAAGGGGTGGGAGTTGCTGTTGGTGTAGTTGCAGTTGCTGTCGGTGCAGTAGGAGTAGTCGTAGCAACTGGAGTTGGTTGAGTGGCAGGAGTGGTATTACATGCTGATAGTAAAGCGATCGCCGCAGTCATCAAAAGTCCAGACTTAAAGTAGTTATTATGCATATTAAGTGTGTTCTAACTATAACTTTTATGATTTATGTAAGATATATTACTTGGATATGCAACTATAGCTACCATCTTTATCAGGACAAATCAAAATCCAAATAGTTTGAGGCGGCGCGAAGCGCCGCCTCAAACTATTTGCTAAAGACTCACTTTACAAACCCTTACAAAAATTATGTACTAACTAATACCTGATCTTTCTCAATCTTAGCCGCATAACGTGGAAGTGGTTTGTCGGCGGGACCTTGGCGAACAGCACCGTCAGCCGCAAATTTGGCATCATGGCAAGGACAAACAAATTCCTTATTCGACTGTTCCCATTTCACAGTACAGCCTTTGTGAGTACAGGTCGGATTAACTGCCAATAGTTTGTTTGCATCCTTTGGATCACGTACCACAGCAATTTTTTTGTCTGAGGATAGCAAACTACCATCTTTGTTCAGTTGAGCAACTGTACCGATCGCTTTAAAATTACCGCTAGGTGCAGCAGCAACACTTTCAGGTGCTGATGGCGGTGCTGATGCTGTGGGAGGAGCAGCTTCACTACATCCAACTAATGACGATGGCAGAAGGCTAGCTAGCCATCCTAAACCAAACCAAGAAAGTAACTTACGGCGATTCAGATTCATATGTTTTTCTGTGCGTTAGCTAAATATTTCAGAGCAAAGATTAACTCGGTATAGATATCTAGTATAACGATCGCCATTCAAGATTTTCCAATTGGATTACAGTACTTAGCTCTGCTATTACTCTTTTGGATTTTACATTCTAAGCAAAACTTGCCTTGCTATATACTTATGTTTGCTTAAGTTTGTAAGAGCATGAGTGATCTATTTACTATTGTCTTGATCGTCCTTGGTGGATTCGTGATGTTTCTTTCGATTAAAGAAACACAAAGGATCTTGTCCTTACTTCAAGACAATAAATATCGCAAGAGTTGGAATATATTGCGATCGCTGATGATTTTCTTTCTCTTCGGCTATTTGGGGGTATTGATATTATTCTCTTTGAGAATCCAATGGCTCATTCTCATTCTCACAGGAGTTATCTTCTTTTTTGGATCTTTGTTTGTCTATATGGTGGTCAAAGTTGGCTTCCTCAGTATTCAGGACTTGATTAAGACGAATATCTTAAGATTAGAGCTGCAACAACAAAAGGAAATATCAGAAGCGATCGCTCGAACTAAATCTGAGTTTTTAGCCACAATGAGTCATGAACTGCGTACCCCGATGAATGGTGTAATTGGTATGACTAATTTGTTGCTAAATACTGATCTAGAGTCAGAGCAACGCGAATATGTGGAAACAATCAATACCAGTGGTACGGCTCTATTAATGCTGATTAATGACATTTTAGATTTTTCCAAAATTGAATCAGAAAAAGTGGATTTAGAAGTAGAACCTTTTGAAATAAGAGAATGTATTGAAACTGTTCTTAGTTTAGTTTCCTTTATGACTAAGGAAAAATCTTTGAAAGTACAATACTTGATTGATCCTCAAGTTTCTCCGATGATTGCAGGAGATATCCACTATTTACAGCAGATTTTAGTCAATTTAGTGGGTAATGCAATTAAATTTACCTCTGTGGGCAAAGTCTCCATAGATGTCAGTAAGTATCAAGACAATCAACTTCTTTTTGCTGTAACAGATACTGGTATCGGCATTCCATCGCATAAATTAGACAAATTATTTCAACCATTTTCGCAAATAGATTCTTCCACAACTCGTAAGTTTGGTGGTACAGGTTTAGGTTTAGCTATTTGTAAAAAGCTGATCAACTTAATGGGGGGTGACATTTGGGTTGAGAGTGTTTTTGAGCAAGGTACAACCTTTCTGTTTACGATTCCCTATCACCCTGTTGAAGCGAAAAGATCTCCTAGTATAGAAATTGTTGATCATGTCTTAGACCTGGTTTTAGAGCCAGTTAAGATTTCCGAAAACAAAGCCTTGTTTAGTAAGATTCCCCAACTGGCTGAACAAATACCTCTCAAGATTTTGTTAGCTGAAGATAATCCTATCAATCAGAAACTAGCAAATCGTCTTTTTGAGAAAATGGGCTATGGTATTGATATTGCGGCAAACGGAATTGAAGTATTGGAAGCGATCCAAAAACAATCCTATGACTTTATCTTTATGGATGTGCAGATGCCAGAAATGGATGGATTAGAGGCTACTCGACAAATTCGCGCTTTAGAGCAAAGTGAGCAAACTGAATTATCTAATCTGGCTAAATCCATTCAAATTATTGCAATTACTGCTAATGCAATGCAGGAAGATCGCGAAAAATGTTTGGCAGCGGGGATGAATGATTTCATTTCCAAACCATTTAAAGTCGAGCAAATTCAAACTGCGATCGAAAAATGGGGACGTAAGCAGCCATAATGCTGTATACAAACGGTCTCAATGCTCGCTATACATACTTATACCAAAGAACAAAATAGCGTAGTTATTTTGTTCTTTGCAAACTCTTACTGGGTTTTTACTGGGTTTGATTTTTAATTCACAGAAGTGTGATCACACATTTGTGAGTTGGTATTAATGTTTACTAAAGTTGACATATGTCCATGCAAACACTTTTTGAGAGTGTCGATCGTTTTCAAGACTCAAAGATAGGCGCAAAGTCAGATTCAGACGTAAATACCTGTCTGAAATTCGTGATCGATCCACAAACCATCGGCTTACTTGAGAGTGAATTCACTCAAGAAGTTTTAACGATTAAGGCAACTCACATTATTCCTGTCCCAAATAAACCGTCTTGTATCTTAGGTATATTAAGCTGTCGTCGCCGTGTTTATTGGGCGATCGACTTAGCAATGCTCTTGGGATTGCAACCATTAGATCAAAATATTAGACTTTATGAAGTAATCTTGATATCAGCGCAGGAACTTTCCATTGCCTTGGTTGTGCCTAAAATTTTTGGGGTTGTAAATATTGCTAGTGATCAAATTGAGCAGAATATTAACTCAGTACCAGCAACACTTAGACCATATTTCAAAGGTTATATTAATGAAAGAGAAGAGCTTTTTTACCTGCTAAAAGCTGAAAGTATTATGCGGTCAACAATTTTACATTCTTAAATGGTTTGTGGAAGTGCAACCTGAAGGGCTACTCTGCTACAAACTTAGAAATGAGAAATGATTTGGAAATACTACATCGAACGCACTGATATATAAATATTCAGTCAATCCCATGGAATCTTGTCGCAACGTCCTACTTGAATTTGTTTATAGAGAAGCCAATTCCCAAATTCAGGGTTTAGGTAGTGGGATTAGGCATAAATATAATATTGATGAGGTCATTGCCTACGCATTAAATCGGTTACCACCAATGTTTGCCTCTACAGATGTCGGGTTGCAGCTAAAGAGACAAGAATGCATGGCGCTCCAATCTGATATTACTAAGGTAACTCGTCAAGCATTGTTAGGGGTGCGTCGCGATCCATTACGAGAGCCTCAACCACTAGAAGATATAGAGTTAGCTAATGCGCCCTATGCTTTGTTAGAAGCTCAAGATAACCTCGGTTGGAAAAGTCTGATGTGGTGTGATTTGCCCAAGGCTTTAGAAGAAAATCTAGAAAGTGCGATCGCTAAATTTAATTCTGGCAACTTATCGCCGCGTATTAGTAAATACGGAGCTTTAGGCAGAAGCTCAGTTAACTCTCAAATGTATCTAGGGAAGTCTACGCCAAAATATAGTGTTGCCCATGAATCTAAGCAAAAAGAATATGAAATTTATCTCCTCGAATCTAGATATCTCATTCATTCTCTGGAGCGACTGATCATTAGAATGGCGCAAAACCGAGCGCAAAGTTTTCCCAAATCTGATCTGCGTTTCATCCGTCTCGAAGATGTGTTGGCAAAAACTTTAAATCGGTTGCCACCACTGTACGCTACCTCTGCAAAAGGGCTTGCTCATTTGCGACATTACGCTCAAATGAATATTGGTTCAGAAGTTGCGATTATGGTGCATGAGTCGATGTTAGAAGTTCGTAATGCTAGTTATCAAAAAATCGATCCCTTGATGTTCTCTAAAATTCGTCATGAGAGAGAACAATCTCTGGCTAAAGTTAGCAAGTTACTGCTTGAGCGACCAGTAAAATGGCAAAATCTCCGTGAAGTCGTCTCAAAATCTCTGGAGCTTGCGAAATCTGGCAAAGTTTGTTGGGAGCGATCGCCGCATAATGCACTTAAACAATAAAGGTGGTGCTTTGCACCACCTTTATTGTTTAAGCATATTGTTTAGGCATCGTAGACAATTTCAACTACTTCTAGTTCTTGTTTTGTGCCAACAAAGGGATTGTCTTCAGTCAAAAACAACATACAGTGGCACTCTTTTCGCTCACGCATCGGTACGCAAGGACAGTTCCAGTAGGTATCTTTGACTTCTGCTTCCTTGTCTTCATAGTAGCGACAGGGACAGAGGGGAGATCCTAACTCTTCTTTGTGTTTAGCTAAGCCTTCAATAACGGCATTAGTAACACTAGGATCAACACAAAAAAATGTGCCTGTATTTTTTGCGTATTTTTCGGAAAACTTTCGCATTGCCTCAAAACTTTTAGAGGAAGCTTTATTTTTCCCACGATCTGACTCTGACTCTGGTTTAAGGGACATAAGCTAACAAAATTGCCAAGAAACTATTAGTTACTACCTATAGCATGAAACCGCTACACAGCCTGAACTAAAACCCAAGAGAGAGTTATGGCGTGAAGCGTCGTAACTCTCTCTTGGGTTTTAAGCCCCTGACTTGATTGGCTATAGCTATATAGCAATCCTAAATGGTTTGTGGAAGGACACCCCTTCGGGGTGTCCTTCCACAAACAAAAAAAATCCACAAATGATACAGGACTGCTATAGCAATGTAAGTTTTGCTTAGGACATAAAACCAAAAAGATGAGTGGCGGCGCGAAGCGCCGCCACTCATCTTTTTGGTTTTGATCTGTCCTAGCTATCTCGTGCGTTGCTATATAATTCATTTTGGCGTTTTTAGTCACAATAAACAAGAATTTTTGCTAAGGTAGAAGCAGCAAAATTAAAGCCTTGTCAGTAATGCCGTATAGGTAAGTGTATGGCGAGAAGAGTTAACTCTTATGTATGTATTGGTATGGCGATCGCGACAACATTTTTCAGTGCGATCGCCTATACTGCTGCGGTTAATGCAAATGAAAAGATAGGCAATGTAAGAACTTTGCCCAGTCTTCAAACAAGAGCGCGTCCACCATTACAGCCTGATACTTTACATATAGGCATGTTAGAGACGCAGTTTCTTAAATATGCTCAGGATAATAATTGGGCAGCGATCGCGACGATTCATCGTGATGAATATACTGTTCATAAGTTGCAACCAGGGGGCGAAGGCTTGTATGCCTTGCCTGATCGCAAGCTGGTTTATGTCAGAGGCTTTACGGCAAATATTTATTTTGAGCATGATCGCTTGGTGGGGATTAGATTAACTCCTGATAATCGCGATCGCCCATTAACTGCATCAGAACTATTAACCCTTGTGCGAGCTTGGTTTCCTGATGATGTACTGAGTGTTCTCTACCAAGTCGCGCCATCTGATCCGCGTAAAAGTATAGTCGAAACGCTAATTGGTACAATACCAAAAGCTTTTGAGCAGGATTTGGGGAAAGTTAGCTTGCCTTTTTGTCGAGCGATCGTTTTTCCCTCGCCTGTTCCTGTAAATACATTATCAACCTGTAACCCCAATACATAGAATGTGCGCGAAGCGTGCATTCTATGGTGTTATACATTATCAAGCTGTAATTTAAACTTGTAATTTAAAAATATATAGAGCGCAAAGCGTTCTCTGTATGATCTGAAAAATCCCATGCAAAAAAGAGTTCTATCTGGCGTACAACCGACTGGCAATCTGCACATTGGCAATTATTTGGGGGCAATTCGCAACTGGGTAGAGACTCAGGCTGATTACGAAAACTTCTTTTGTGTTGTCGATCTGCACGCGATTACTGTCCCTCACGATCCCAAAACCTTAGCTAGCAATACTCGTGACATTGCGGCGCTATATATCGCATGTGGCATTGATCCAAGTATTTCTACGATTTTTGTGCAATCCCATGTTTCGGCACATGCTGAACTCACATGGCTACTCAATTGCATCACGCCGCTTAACTGGTTGGAGCGGATGATCCAATTTAAAGAGAAGGCGATCAAGCAAGGAGAAAATGTGGGCGTGGGGCTGCTGGACTATCCTGTGCTAATGGCGGCGGATATTTTGTTATATCAAGCGGATCTAGTTCCTGTCGGCGAGGATCAGAAGCAGCATTTAGAATTGACGCGAGATATTGCAGGAAGATTTAACGATCAGTTTGCGCCAGTTTTGAAAGTGCCGAATCCTCTAATTCGCAAAGAAGGGGCGCGGGTGATGAGCCTCACCGATGGCACCAAGAAAATGTCGAAGTCTGATCCTTCGGAAATGAGTCGGATTCATATCCTAGATAAGCCTGATGAGATTGCCAAGAAAATCAAAAAGTGTAAAACCGATGCAGTGCGCGAGTTAGCTTTTGATGATAGCGATCGCCCTGAAGCAAATAATCTCCTTGGGCTATACGCAATTTTTGCGAATAAAACTAAGGAACAGGTACAAGCTGAGGCGGCAACATGGCGCGGTTGGGGTGATTTTAAGACTGTGTTAACTGATGCAGCGATCGCGCATCTCGATCCAATTCAAACTAAGTATGATGAAGTAGTCAAAGAGTCAGGATATCTTGATCGCGTATTAAAAGAAGGTCGCGAAAAAGCCTCTGAAACCGCTTTTAAAACCCTAAATGCTGTCAAAGAGGCAATGGGTTATCTACCGCCATTGTAAGTTTGCCAAAACACATTGGCAAGCATTGTAAATCAAGTCTAAATATAGCGTTTAGAAACCATCAAAAAACTTATTTACCCACCAAAATAATGTCAAATTCTAAACGAAATATATTAATATTATGGATACGAGCTAATTTATTTGCATTTGTCTTGCTAATAATACTTGTGCCATTAGGAATAGGCAGTATGTATGGAATAAGCTTGATACTTTTGGGTCGTCCTGATCTTTCTTCATTTATTGCTTCCACTATTTTTATTGCTTATTTCATCGTAGTCTCAATTATTCCGTTTGCTCAGTGGTTAATGCTAAGAAAACTTTTTGCTCGAGTAGGATGGTGGATACCAGCATCTGTTGGAGGGGCAATTATGGGTTGGCATTTTTTTTATATTACTAGCAATATTGTTGTTAATATGATTTCTGCTACTCTTCCAATCGGCTGTATGCAATGCTTGTGCATTTATCAGAGTTTTGAACAGAAAATCCGATGGGTGTTAGCTTCAACAATTGGTTTGTCATCGATTTTCATAATGGGATTTTATCGCTTAAATTTAGATTCTATCATTATTGGTGTGGCGATTTATATCTTGTTAACTGGGTTCTGTTTAACTAGGTGGGAACGTCCGAATTATTGAAAAAAGTTGCTAGAGATTATCTGTTCACACAAAGGCAATAACTAATTTGAAGATGTGATTCCTGTCATCTTTTTTTAATAAATCTTGGCGTTGTCTATTCTGAAATTTGCAGTGGATTTCAATTTAATTAAGTATAACTACAAATATTTTTATAATGAATCAGCAATTATTAGAAATCTTACAAAAGCTAAATTTATATATGCAGGAAATTTACGCAGAAAGATTGCATAGCTTAATTTTATTTGGTTCTCAAGCTAGAGGTGACGCTGATTTAGACTCTGATATTGATGTTTTAGTTGTGCTAAAAGATGATGTTGATTCGTGGACGGAAATCAAGCGCACAGGAGAGTTTATTGCTCAATTGTGTTTAGAAAATAGTATTCTTATCAGTAATATATTTGTCTCTGCCCAACAATTTACCGAACAAAGCACATCCCTTTTGCGAAATATAAAGAGTGAGGGCATAGCTCTATGACAACTGAGCAGCAACAGTTAATTACTAAATCTAAAAACAGCATCAAAGCTGCTCAATTATTAGCTGATGAAGGTCTATATGATTTCTCGGTATCTCGTGCTTATTACGCTATGTTTTATATCGCAGAAGCATTTTTAATTAGTGAGGGTTTATCTTTTTCTAAACATTCAGCAGTGATTGGTAAATTTGGCGAATACTTTGCCAGAACAAACCGAGTTTCTCCTCAGTTTCATCGCTATTTGATTGAAGCAGAACAATCACGAATCAGATCAGATTATGATGCTAGTCTCAACACTAGCGAACTTGAAGCAACCGAACAAATAGAAAGAGCAAAGTTATTTCTGGATTTAGCAAATCAGTACTTACCTACGCTTTAAATAAGCGCGATAAACGGGTAAACCTTGCGAAATTACTGAACTTTCCCGCTCAGTGGGAATATGCTCAGGAAAAATCGAATCATCGGCAAAATTCCCAGCCCCCGCAAGATTAATAAAATTATCATTTGCATCGAAATGTTGGCGCATATCCTCGGCTACCTCCAACACATCAGACTGCAAAAACACATCAGCATTAGATACAAGTAACTCCGCTAAAGTTGCAACTAGCTCAGGTTGAACAGCTCGGCGTTTTTGTTGGCGACGCTTGAACCAAGGATCGGGAAATTGAATCGTGACCTCATGCAATGAGCCTTTAGTTAATAGTCCTGCTAGCGACACATTGGCATTGCAAAAAATGTAATGCAGATTTTTTAAGTCTAGTTCGTCGCGCACTTCATTACAGCGATTGACTAGTGGCTCCCGAATTTCTAAACCCAAAAAATTCCAATCGGGCTTAAGTTGTGCCATTTGCAAAATATAACGTCCCCGCGCAGAGCCAATATCCAGACTTAACGGCTTTGACCAATTGGCATAAACTTCTGTCCAGACTGGTGGTGCGATCGCCACGCTGTATTTCTTAGCTAATGGATTAACATGTTCACGCACACGTGCCCGTCGCGAAACATTTTCATTGCTAACATTGACAATGATTTCGGTTGGGGATGTTTTGGGTTGGGGAGTTGAGGAGTTTTGCATAGTATTTAAGGATACCTCAGATCGAAGATGTGGTGCTTTGCGCCATGTCTTCAATCATGCTAAATCAACCGACAAAAAACGACTTTTGGTTTTTGGTAAACACTTTTGATCCCATCTCTGCGATATATCTGGAATAGCGCTAAAAATTCACCAACTTATCGATCGCTATGCCCGTCGCGGATTGGTCTCTAAAGCATTTCCCTAGTATGTCTGACCATCATATTTTCCCCATTACCTATTCCACTCTTGCACCACAAGCCTTGGTAGATCGCATCTTATCTCGTTATGCTGTGGGTGAAATTACTAGTTGTGTATTTTGGATGCGGGGGCTGAGTGATATCTATTTAGTGGAAGCGGGAGACAGCCGTTATGTATTGCGGGTTTCCCATGCCCATTGGCGATCTAAAGCTGAAATCGAATTTGAACTAGAATTATTAGCATTTTTGCACAAAAATTATATTCCTGTAGCTTATCCTCTAACTACTAATGATGGACAGCTAGCGATCGAAATTCCTGCGCTTGAGGGGAAACGCTATGCTTCATTATTTACCTATGCTACAGGTCAAGTTGCTGTTGGGGATCTAAATAAAGTACAGGCTCAAAGATTAGGGGAAACCTTAGCAAAACTGCACAGCACAGCCCAAAATTTTCACTGTCATGTTGATCGTCCCCATTTGACGATCGAATATTTACTAGATGACTCATTACGAGATCTGTCACCGTTTTTGCGTGGTTCTGCCAGATCCTATATGAATGATGCGATCGCCCAAATCAAAGAACAAATCCATCATTTACCCAAAGAATTTCCCATTTGGAGTGTCTGCTGGGGTGATCCGCATAGTGGGAATGTACATTTTACGGAGACCAATGATATTACCCTGTTTGATTTCGATCAATGTGGTTATGGCTGGCGATCGTTTGATATTGCCAAATTTTTACAAGTCACTTTGCAAGCAGGTATCAGCCCGAGCGTCCGCAAAGCTTTTTTACATGGTTATCAATCAGCCCAGCCCCTTGAGGACATTGAGTTGAAATGTATGCAACCCTTAATGCAAGTTGCGCAGATCTGGTCATGGGCAATCAGTGTCAAGTCGGCGATTGTGCATAATCACAGCAAACTAGATGACAGTTACTTCCACTATCGTCTCGAACATTTCAAGATGCTGCGATCGCCCGACTGGAAGCCTTTTTAATTTATATAGCAACGCAAGAGATAGCTTAGAAAAATCAAAACCAAAAAGATGAGTGGCGGCGCTTCGCGCCGCCACTCATCTTTTTGGTTTTATGTCCTAAAACTTACATTGCTAAAGCAAAGCTCAAATTACAGCGCTTTGCGCTCAAACCCCAAAGACGACGCAAAGCGTTGCCTTTGGGGTTTTGTGCAGGAACAGTTAACAAGGCTGACTATAATTAAGATTTAATAGTTATTAACAAAAGACAAACTATCCTAACTTATTCTCAATAAATCATGAAATATTGGCGATTTATCACCAGCGTCATCCTAGCAACTGTTTTATTTTTAAGCCCTTTGCCAGTACAAGCCGCTAGCTCCTCCAGTGTGACTGGATCAATTCTCAACAAAGCTGAAGGTGAGGATTTCTCTGGCAAAAACCTAATTAGGGCAGAATTTACGAGTGTGACTTTAAAAAATGCGAATTTTACTAATGCTGATTTACGCGGCGCACTTTTTAACGGCGTTTTATTAGATGGAGCAAATCTGCATGGGAGTGATTTTAGTTCAGGAATAGCTTACGTCACTAGATTTAAGAATGTCGATCTGAGTGACGCAATCTTAGCTGATACCAATATGTTGCGATCGACCTTTGACAATGTGGATGTCACTGGTGCTGACTTCACCAACGCACTGCTAGATGTGCAGCAATTAAAGAAGCTTTGTATTAACGCCTCTGGCACAAACTCGAAAACAGGAGTTGATACTCGCGAATCTCTAGGCTGCTAAAAAAAAAGGAGCGCGTCGCGCTCCTTTTGTTATTCTAAAGTTTCGACGGATACACCCCGAATGATCCGTGATAGTTCTGACTTTTCATCAACAGATACCCTCGTTGGTGAACCACTTAAAATTCGCTCAAATCCTTGGAATGAATCCTTGATTTGTGCGCCTTCATCAGTAATGACATACTCACGAATACGGCTGTCATGGCGCGATCCCCGCATCTTAAACACATTGACTGCTCGCGACATTTGTCCACGGATTTCTACATATTGCAACAGAATAATTGTGTCTGTAATCGTTGAAATATGTGACTCGGTAATTGAATGCGAACCCATGAATTGATCAGTTGTATTCGTAAATAAGCCAGTAATTTCTTCTTGCTTGACATAGCCTGTTAAGCCAATCACAAATTGACGGAAGGTATTGTTACTGACACCTCTAGCTAAAGCTGAGAGGGAGTCGATCGCAATACGAGATGGCTTAAACGTCTCAATTTCTGACTTAATCACTTGTAGGTGATCTTCTAGTCCAGACGACTCAGGGTAAACACAAATAATTTTTAATAGACCAGAACTTTCCCATTTGTCGAAATCAGTTCCCCAAGATGAAGCATTGCGCGTAAGCTGTTGGCGAGACTCTTCATAGGCAAACAAAATCGCCCGTTCACCATTTTCGCAACCGTTTTCAATAAATTTGCTGACCATTAGGGTCTTGCCAGTACCAGTCGCCCCAGTGGTAAGAATGATCGAATCTTTGAAATAGCCACCGCCGCACATTTCATCAAGAGTGATAATACCCGACGAAACTCTGGTGTTGGAAGATTTTTGGGTAAGTCGCATCGCACCCAAAGGAAAGATGTTGATTCCTTTTGTGGTCATGGTAAATGGAAATTCACCCTTCATGTGGGTTGTGCCACGCAGTTTGAGAATTTCGGCAGTACGATGGCGACGTTCTCCATCAAGAACATTTCTTAAAATAATGACATTATCAGAAACAAATTCTTCTACCCCAAATCTTGCTACAGGTCCATATTCTAATTCGCGCTCAGTGGTCATGACTGTGGTTACCCCGAGAGACTTAAGACGCGCCACAATCCGAAAGATTTCGCGGCGAACTAAGCCAAGAGAGTCGTATTGTTGAAAAATAGCAGTCATTGAATCAATGGAGATTCGCTTTGCCTTGTATTTGATAATTGCATATTGAATGCGTTCAATTAGAGCTGATAAATCGAAATCGCCAACTACTTCTTGACCTTCAGGATCAGGAGAAGCGTCGAGGATAAATAATCTACCTTGATCGATTAATTCTTGGAGATCCCAATTAAAACTATGAGCATTTTTGATAATGTCCGATGGTGACTCTTCAAAGGTAACAAATACGCCATGCTCGTCTAGCCCTGTAATGCCGTTATAAAGAAACTGCATTGCTAATAAAGTTTTGCCAGTACCAGATGTACCACTAACAAGAGTCGATCGCCCTTTTGGTAACCCCCCATGAGTGATATCATCCAACCCTTCAATCATGGTGCGTAACTTTTGGACACCTAGCTCTTGTCTTTTTGTATCGTTGCTGTCGTTATTTTTATCGATTGATGGGCTAGTCATTGCCAATTAATTCCTCATATAGTAAATCTAGTCCGATTAATACTTTCTCTCGATCAGACAGATCGCCAATAATTTTTCTAACTGGTGGTGGTAAAACCTTCGCTAAGGTAGGAGTAGCGAGTATCTTATCTTCTTCAGCTAGTTGTGGGTTTTTAAGCACATCAATGACCTTCAATGTATAAACTCCTTGAAACTCTTTCTCAAGGATATCGTTGAGCATTTTCAGTGCTCTCACCGAATTTGGCGTGTTGCCTGCGACATAGAGTTTTAGGACGTAGGTTTTACGAATCATTTCATTAGTTTGGGTTGCTTCGGCTATTTATAACGTATCTCTTAAACTTCTAGAAAATAAATCTTTGCATTTACTATGAGCGATAGATGGGACACAAACTAAAGTTTAGGCACAATATAGGCAGAGTTTCAAGATTTAAAATAGACCAAGCAGATTTAATCTTGTGAATATTTATGTAAAAAAGCTTAATGAGATCTAAAAATATTTTTAAGTTCCTGTTAAGAGCGTGGAATAGATCGACGATATAGCTCACATAGATGGGCAATCATATCAATTAGCGTAATTCGATAATCTAGTAAAATTTCATCATTTCGACCCTCTAGTCTTAGCTGTTTTGCGAACTCGTCCATCAGTTCCATATGAATTTCTAGAACCTGTGATACGGAAATATCTGCAAAAAAAGAAAGATTAACGAATTCATCAATCTTTTGATTTAGCTCGTCATTTTTTTCGAGAAAGTACTCCAGAATAATTGACCGATAAATGTTTTTTAAGCGCTCAAGATACTCTTTCCTATCTTCAGGTGATAGGTTACGGAGAAATAATCGTGAATCGCGTTTGTAATACACCCCCAAATACCCCAATCTTTCATTAAGCTTTCTAGCTAGTCTCTGTTGTTGGACACTTAAGGATTCAGAAGCCGCACTGTGCGGCATATTGACATAGACTTGATGTCTAACTTGTGGAGAGATCTTGATAAAAGTATCGATCGCCTGATCAATAATTGTGGGCAGATCTTGAATTTGATCAAAATTGATACTGATACTGGCGCGATAAAAGTCCTTTGATTCGCTTTGTTCATAGAGAGGGTCGCTTTGTTCATAAAGATCTTCTAGAACTAGTATGGTGGGTATGAAAATGTTCAACATACCAAGATGATCGATAACAACCTCGACATCGCGGATCTCATTTTTAAATATAACTAGACAATCTTGGGCATTTTGAGTTTTTGTTAATAAACTTACAAGTGCTTCTAATTCGGAAACAATCGTAATATTGTATCGATCCTCTGGCAAATACTTTGCGAGAGTAGATTTGGTTTGGCTGACATTAGCTTCAGCCACCAAACAGCATACTTGTAGATTGGACAGAACAGGCACGGGCTATTGGTGGTTGATAATGACTTGAATTTTATCTTAAGCTTTATTTTCGCACTTAAATAGCGAAATCATGTGAGATTGATGATTGTACTATATATAAAAATTTATAGGCTGTTAGTGACAAACACCAATTATTAAACATAATCCGTAAGGGTTTCAGCATATGGACTCCCTCATCTTAAATCAGTCTTTAGAGATATATGGACAGTCGATTGTAGCAATTTGTCGACTACCCACTGATACTGCTGAAGCACTAGCCCTTCTTCAAAAAGGATGGTCTAATGTGGTGGTGTTGGATCAAAATGATCTGCCACAGGGTGTGTTTAATGCGCGATGTTTACTAAATTGGCAATCTAAAGTAGATGGTTATACATTTTCTGCACCATCGATCGCTTTAGAAGATATCGATCTTGAGCCTTTGCCTTCGATTTTGATCACCATGACGATCGCCGATTTTCTGCAAAGAATCTCACAATATCGGCATTCGGCAGAAACTTGGGCTTTGGTGGATAGTAATGGCAGATTTGCTGCGCTCTTGGAGGTCTCAAGCTTATTGAGATTGCTAGTACAAGAAGATAAAAAGCAAAGCCCGTCAGTCACATCGTTGTTATTACCCTTGATCTATCAGTTGCCGCTGCCCGTAATGGTTAGCGATCGCAATGGTGTGATCGTGGGTATGAATGCTGCATGGCGCAATAGTTTATACGAAAGTGTCTCTAGTAATGCTGTGACCGAGACATACCCAGTAGTTGAGACTGGTGGCAATATATCAAATATATCTACTACATCTACAAATAGTCAGGCTAATCATCGTCCCCAAGTACTAGAGCCAAAGCTACCAGTAACTCACCAGTTCTGCACTACTGATGGTGCATCTTTTACATGGCAAGTGATTAGTGTGGCTTTGCAAGGGAGTTTACAAGGACTAGATTTGGCGATCGCCTACGATATTACCGCCCAAAAAAATCTAGCCCAAGAGCTATCGGGGCTAAGTCGGGTCAAAGATGAATTTTTGACCTGTATTAATCACGAATTAAAAACGCCATTAACCTCAGTAATTGGGATAGCGAGTTTATTGGGCAACAACACCTTTGGTGAACTGAATGAACGTCAGAGCCGCTATGTAAAGATGATTCATCAAAGTGGTCGGCAACTAGTTTCGATTATTGACAATATTTTTGACCTTGCTAAAGCTGAGTCGGGGCAACTAGAACTATATGCTGAGACTGTTTCTGTTAGAGAGATTTGTCAAAAAAGCATTCAGCAAGCGAAGAAGTTAGTTCAACAAGATTCCACGATTTTTCGCAATTATAACTTTGAGGAAGGTTGGGAACTGGATATTCATCTAGATATCGATCCAACGATTCAGACAATTTATGCTGATGAAACTAGGTTGCAGCAAATGCTTGTTAATCTGCTTTCTAATGCTTTTAAATTTAGTTTTTTGCCATCGGAATTAGTTGATGATTTACCATCTGTTTCTCCGCAAATAGGAGTGACGGTGCGCTGGTGGGAAGGCTGGCTTGCTATTACAGTCTGGGATCAGGGAATTGGCATACCTGAAGATAAACAAAGTTTAGTATTCCAAAAATTTCAACAGGTTGAAAATGTCCTCACTCGACGCTTTGAAGGTACTGGTGCAAGCTTGCTCTTAACTAGACATCTAGCGCGTTTGCATGGTGGCGATATTACCTTTGTTTCACAAGTAGATGTGGGCAGTCAGTTTACAATTTTGTTGCCACCTGAGACGAGCTTCAATCATGATCATGTCCAGTTTGAGCAACTTGAGCGACAGGTAGATATCAGTCATGGTCGCTTAGTATTGGTGGTAGAGACTTCTACGGAGGCTTTAGACTGGCTGAGAAGTACTCTGGCGGATTTTAATTATCAAGTAGTAATTGCGCGATCGGGAACTGAGGCTCTAGAAAAAGCAAGGCGTTTGCAACCTTGTTTAATTCTATTAAGTCCAGATGTGCCGATGTTATCGGGTTGGGATGTTTTAGCGCTGCTCAAGGGAGATTCGGTGACCCAACATATTCGCGTGGTGATGACAAAACGTGCTGATGAACCCACGATTAATTCGCATCAAGCTGACGGAGTATTGCTCAAGCCGATCAAAGCTGCTGAATTGAGTGTATTTCTCCCTAACTATGTAGCTAGTCCAAAATCCCTCAAGTTTTTATACTTAAATCAAAATCTGGAAGAGGGGGTAATTGAATTACTCCACGATCTTGGTCATAGCTTACTAGAAGCGGAAGACTTGTCTCAAGCAGATGTGTTATCCAAAATTTGGCAGCCAGATTTATTTCTGCTGAATGGTGATAATCAGGTTTTGTTAGAGTGTTTAGAAGATATTAGTCAGTTAGAGCTGCTATCAAGCTTGCCAATATTGATCATTACTAAGTCTGCGATCGCCGAAATTAATTGGCTCCAAAAGCGATTTGCAAATCTGAGTTTGCATGATTGCCTGAGTTTAGATTTAGACAATTTAGACACAACTAGAGCTGAAGTTTTATTGGCTTTGCATCAGTCAATTACAAATGCTGTATGTTACGTTGTGCCGAACTCTTTTGCGAATGCCGCAACTAGCAATCATGTTTACTAATTTCTTAAATAGTGGATTTACTCTCACAAATATAGCTACCGCCATTTTTGTTAGGGCATAAAACCCAAATAGTGTGAGCTGGCGCGAAGTAACGCCTCACACTATTTGGGTTTTGATTCTGTCATGATGCAGGTGACTATACGCAAATAAATGAAGGCGGCGCTTAGCGCCGCCTTCATTTATTTGCGTATAGTGGCTTAAGCGAAACTTACATTGCTATATCTAGATTTTGAGCCATTTCGCCGAACATATTTGGAGAGCGATCAAGCTAGATTTAGTAGGTATTATTTAGTTTTCGGTAATTTGTTGAATAATTGTTTAAAAATAGTTGTTTAAATATATAGACATAGCAAATATAGCAATCCTAAATGATTTGGGAGTGTTCACCCCTTCAGGCTGAACACTCCCAAATCATAATAGGTATATTGCCAACTTTTTTAGAGAACATCAAAATCGGTAAGTAAAAGGCGCTACATCTTGCTAGAGATGACAATTTTAAGGTAGAGGGAGTATCGACCAATGAATCGAGAGGCTAAGTCCTTAAATATTGCAGTTAGTAGGACTGAAGTCATGCAAGTTGGAGTGATGCAATTTCCGAGTGTTGGTCTGTTCAATAGTGAGACCTTGGTTAAAGATGCAACCTTGATGGCGATCGCAGAAATTAATCAATCAGGAGGTATTTTAGGAAAAAATATTGATCCAATCGTTATGGATATTGTGGCTAATGATCACAGTATTGCTTCGCAAGTGGGGTCTTTGTTGAATGAATTGGATATTAAAAATTTATTTGGTTGTGGTTTATCTTCAGTTCGTAAACAGGTAATTCCCATCCTTGAAAAGCATCAAGCTCAACTTTGGTATCCCTATTATTACGAGGGACTAGAATGCTCAAAAAATATATTTTATACAGGTGCATGTCCTAATCAAGTTATCCAACCAGCGATTAATTGGTTGTTGCAAAACAAAGGCGATCGCATCTATTTAATTGGTACAGATGGCATTTACTCACGCACAGTTAATAAGATTATTCGCGCTCAAATTAAGCAGCAAAATGGCTTGTTACTATGTGAAGACTATGTTCCCCGTGACATCTCTACCTATAATGAAAGCATTGCCAAAATTAAGCATATTGCGCCTGCTGCGGTAATTAGCACCTTATCTCTACAGAACTCCGTTGCTTTTTTACAACAGTATGCTGAAGCTGGAATTAAGGCTGAAGATATTCCAGTTCTATCATTGCGCTTAACTGATCTAGAACTGAAGTATCTCTGGGAAAGTCTGGAGCATCCTGCGGCGATCGCTGGACATCTAGCTAGCTCTAACTATTTCCAAAGTCTAGATACGGCTCCAAATCAAGATTTTTTGCGTAAAGCTGCAACTTGGTTTGGTGAAGATCGATCGCAAACACCAACAGTCAATGTCGTGATGCAAGCGGCGTATACTCAAGTGTTCTTGTGGAAACAAGCCGTTGAAGCTGCTCAAACCTTTGAAGTGCTTCCAGTGCGTCAGGCGGCCTATGATCAAAGTTTTATTTCGCCTGCGGGCAGAATTGTCCGCGATCGCAACCATCACATTTGGACAGCTTGTCGGGTTGCGGAAATTACTACAACAGGTACTTTTGAAATCCTCTATACCGTCGATCCGATTAAACCGATGCCTTGGTTGGGGGTAGAAGAATTAGATCCAGATACATCAACTGTAGTTATTGAGATTCTTGCCGATATTACGCAAGGCATTCAGCAAAGTTGGCAACTAGAAAAAGATGCTCAGGACTTGGAGGCTACGATCGCTGAGCTATTAGGTCGAGGGCATGGCAAGGGGCGTAACCAACTTGCTCCTGAGATTACTCGCGCCGTGATGTCGAAGATGTTTAAAGCAAATCAGAGATTGCTTAAGACACAGGCGGATTTGTTAAATGTGGAAGGGGCTTTGCGGGATGCCAATGAGTTATTAGAGCAGCGGATTGAACAACGCACGCTGCAATTACAGAAAACGATTAGACGTTTACAAAATGAAGCGGCGGATCGTCAGCAAGCAGAAATACTATTACGGGAAAGTCAGCAGAGATTTTCAGCGATCGCTGATAATGTCCCTGGGGTAGTCTATCGTGCCGTGTTACATCCTGATGGCGCAGTCTCCATGCCTTATATCAGCCCCCGTACTCAAGAAATTTTTGGCATATCTGTCGAAGAGTTCACCGAGCATTTGGAATGGGTTTTTGATATGGCTCATCCTGAAGACCGTGCGGCACTTAATGAGATGGTGCGGATATCTGCTGAAGAACTGATGACCTTTGAGCATGAATATCGGGTCTCTAGTCTATTTGAGAAAGTTAAGTGGGTACGAATTATCTCTCAGCCCCATCGCAATAACAAAGGTGATACGGTTTGGGATGGTGTGATTATTGATATTAGTCATCAAAAGCAAATTGAAGAATCTTTGCGCCAAGCGGAAGAGAAGTATCGCAGTATTTTTGAACATGCGATCGAAGGTATTTTTCAAGCCCAAACGGATGGATGTTATATCAATGCTAATCCTGCACTTGCCAACATTTATGGGTATGAAAGTCCTACGGAATTACTTACTGCCGTTGCGGTAGATCCATATCGTCTATTTACAGAACCAAAACGTTATCAAGAATTCTTGCATCAAATTGCTACTGACGGCTCAGTGGCTAGTTTTGAAGCTTTAGTCTACAAGAGCGATCGCAGTATCATCTGGATTTTGATTAATGCCAGAGCTAACTATGATCATGAAGGTAACTTTATTTCCTATGAGGGGCTGGTTCAAGATATTACGGAACGAAAACTTGCTGAACAGGCTCTCAAAGCGGAGCAAGAAAAGTCGGAAAATTTGTTGCTGAATATCTTGCCAAAAGAGATCGTCAATCAACTGAAGATTAACAATAATGCGATCGCCTCAAGGTCTGAGAATGTTTCCATATTGTTTGCAGATATTGTGGACTTTACTGCCCTCTCGACGCAAGTTTCACCTAATGACTTAGTGACCATGCTCAATGGCATTTTCTCTTCTTTTGATCTGCTTGCCGATCAGTTGGGATTAGAAAAAATCAAAACCATTGGTGATGCCTATATGGTGGTTGGTGGATTGCCTACGGCACGTCCAGACCATGCTGAAGCGATCGCGGAGATGGCTCTAGCCATGCAAAAATCTATCTCTAAGTTTAAACGAGGCGACGATACTAGCTTCCGTTTGCGAATTGGGATTAATACAGGTGCAGTTGTGGCGGGGGTGATCGGTATTCGCAAGTTTATCTATGATCTTTGGGGCGATGCTGTTAACGTCGCTAGTCGGATGGAATCCCACGGTTTAGCGGGAGGTATTCAGGTGACGCAAGCCACCTATGAGCTACTCAAAGATAAATATTCCTTCTGGCATCGTGGCAAAATATTTGTCAAAGGCAGAGGTGAGATGGATACTTATATGTTGCTTGAGCGTAAGTCTCTTTCGACTGCATCACAAGTGTTGAAATTAGATGAACTAGACAAAGAGGTGTCGCAAAGCCTTTCCTCTTCGGTATAGGGGATTATCGTCGCTAAGGGACAGTAAAATAAGGAACCAGATTTTAGTGGCGAAGCTTCGCCACTAAAAATCTGGTTCCTTATTCAATCGCGAAACCCTAATCATGACAACGGTTGCTTACCTTGGTCCCGCAGGTACATATTCAGAAGTGGCAGCTTTGCAATATTTACAGCTTTGCCATCCAGACTTAGAGCATGATCCTTCGCGGCTGTGTCCCTATCCCACGATTCCCCAAGCGATTAATGCTGCTGAGCATGGCAATGTGGATGTAGCCGTTGTTCCTGTAGAAAACTCAATTCAAGGTGGCGTAACCATGACCCTCGATAGCCTGTGGCAATCAGAGTCATTGCAAATTCAACAGGCGATCGTTTTGCCGATCGCTCATGCCTTGATTACTCGCGCCTCAAATCTTGACGATATTAAAGTTGTCTATTCCCACCCCCAAAGCTTAGCCCAGTGCCAACAATGGCTTGATCTCTATTTACCCAACGTGCAACAAATTGCTACTGACTCCAACACTGATCGATTACATAGTGTTGCTGAGGATGCCACAATAGCGGCGATCGCTTCAGAACGGGCTGCTGCGATATATAACTTACCGATCTTGAAATTTCCGATCAACGATCAACCTGATAACTGCACGCGCTTTTTAGTTTTAGGACGTACTGCGCCCACCACTAAAGGCACGCATTCATCCCTTGCCTTTAGCCTGAAACGCAATATGCCGGGAGCCTTAGTCAAACCTTTGTTAGTATTCGCTGATCGCCAGATTAACTTGAGTCGGATTGAGTCACGCCCCACCAAGCGATCGCTGGGTGAATATATATTCTTCATCGACATTGAAGCCCCCATTGATGATCCTAACTTCAGTGAAGCCTTACAAGAACTGCAATCTGTGACCGAAAATCTGAAAATTCTTGGTAGTTATTCTATTGCTTAACTAAAAGAAAGTTAGTTCGACGAAAGCGAAAAAGGATAAGAATCGCTAAGCGGTTCTTACCCTTTTTCGCCATTTGCGGCGTGTAAAGCACGCCGCAAATGGCTTGAACTCACGTTAAAAGAGTGTGCTTAACGACCATTTTTTAGATCTTAGAATGTGCAAGACGCTTGTTTTTCATCAGTACATTTTTGCCTTCATTAGTTTGCTCAATCACTAATAGAGGTGTGGGTTTTGCCGTTTGATCCCAACTAATTATCGCCAGTCGTCCCTGAATCGTAGGTTGCCAATTGCGATTTGCATCTGAGGCAACCACAAAATTTTCTAACCCAGTCGCCAAATCTTTGAGAATGCTCTGCGAGCCATGAGCTGGGATTTTTGCTAGCTTGACATGGATACGAAAGAGGGTACGAATTTGTGAATCATCATGATGCTCAGGCTGATAGGACACATCAAAAATCACATCGACCTTGCGAACCGTGCCGCTATCTTCTTCGGTGGGCATTAGTGCAGGGGCGACTTTTTGGCGGAGGTTAACCTTCATTTGTGCCAAGATAATTTCACAAAAATTGGGTTCCTCCATTCTCATGCTCAAATAATCTAGATTAAACTCACGGGAATGAATCAAATCAGGATTGCGTTCATGCTCATCAATCATATTCAGAGCTAGTTTGAGCTTTTTCGCGGTTTCACTAGTTTTCAGTTTCTCGATCTTTAATTGTTGGCGATTTTTTTGCAATTGCCAATAATTGTAGATAGTTGCGCCGATCGCTCCCCATAGTAAAACTAAAAGTAAGCTCACACCAACGGTATTTTGCAGTGGTAGAGTAGACTGCTCAAGCGCCCCCAGAAAGCCACTTTCTTGATTGCTTTTTACTGTCATTAAAACGTTTGATTTGTACAACATAGCAAAGCCCCAATCATTTAAATAGAAATATCAGAAAGCCGACTTGCCTTAATACCCTATTCTTACTATGCCCACAATTTGCCCTGAAATTAATTTATGGTGCTTCGCCGTAGATTAAAAAAGATGGGGCGGCTTCGCCGCCCCATCTTTTTTAATCTACTTTTGTCAGATTGGCGATTTTCCATTTGCCATTTTCAAAACTCAGGGTGCAAACATAGCGCCCCCTTGATGGCTGAGACTGAGTGCGATCGATTTTGCCATTGACATATAGGGTTGGACTTTCAAAAATCTCTACGGTCACATTGGCTTGATTATCCTGAATACCAAATGAGCCAACTCGACTCACCGTAAATTCACCATAGCGATAAAAAGCATTATTCTGCTCTAACCAGTCGATCGCTCCTTTGCGTTTTTCATAGGCTTCCCCTGTCGTTAGCTCGGCTAGCAATTTGCGGTTAAAGGGTGGGGCAAACATTTGATTTTTGCTAGCTACCAAATTATTTACGATGTCTACAGCATCAGTCTCAGACAAAGGCTCAATCGGAACTTGGGGAGAATTAGTTGGGGTCGGAATAGGGGCTACCGTGGGTGCAGAAGTTGCGATAACTGTAGGTTCGATAGACGCGGATGGACTAGGACTAGCTACGGGAGTTTTGCTAGGACTTTGGGTAACGGCAGCTTTATTAGTAGGAGTGGAGTTATTGGCGGTATTTGTGGTGATATTGGATGAACGTGTCGCCATCAAAGCGCCGATCGCGATCGCAATGGCAAAGGCTCCGCCCCATACAGCAATCCATAAACCTTTATTATTACCGTTACCACCATTATGATCAGCTTGAATTGGGGCGTAAACCTGTACAGTCTGCTGAGGCAATGGTTCATGAGATGGAGCGCGATTTATGGGTGTAGGTGTTTGAGTAGCTGGTGGTAATGGTTGGATTGGTGGTTGTGGAATCAGTGGCGGCGCGATCGCTGGCGTATATGCTTCTGTCGGTGGGACTGTGGGAGTTACTTGGGGTAAGACTTCCGTATGCAAATTATGATTGCTGTTTTGATTGTTGTTTTGATTGTTATTGAGACCCACAATCGTGGACTGAAGCCCATTAGCGGAGTTACTTACTGGTTGCGTTGGCAAGTGGCGATCGTCTAAGTTTGCCAAAACCTTACGAATTTCTGAAGCTGATTCATAGCGATCTTTGTAGTGATAGCGGGTCATCTTGGCTAATACATCGACTAAGCCCGACTTATTTGGCACAAGATGTTGCCAGATTAATTCTCCTGTTTGGTAATCTTCTTGCAATTCACGCGGTGGCAAACCTGTCAGGGCTTGAATGCCGATCATTCCAAGTGCATACAAATCACTGTTATGGCGGGGTTTACCCTGAGCTTGCTCACTAGGCATATATCCCAAAGTCCCGATCGCTACGGTGGCGATCGTTGCTCCCTCTTGATTTAGCTGATTTTGAACCTGTTTGATCGCCCCAAAATCAATCAATACTAATTTGCCATCGGATTTACGGCGAATAATGTTATCTGGCTTAATATCACGATGAATTACGCCATGACTATGGGTATATTCCAAAATGCTTAATAAGTCATCAAGGATCTGCATAACTAGGGTTTCACTGAGCCGATGGCCGCGTACTAACTCTATTTCTAGCGATCTCCCCTCAATAAACTCTTCTACTAAATAAAATTCCCCAGCCTGCTCAAAATAAGCCAGCAAACGGGGAATGCGATCGTGACTGCCTAACTGAGCAAGGGTTTGTGCTTCACTAGTAAATAATCGACTCGCCACCTTTAAATATTCGAGATCTCTACTAGCAGGTTTGAGATGTTTGACCACACAAAGTGGCTCATTTGGTATGCGCGTATCATGGGCTAAATAAGTATGACCAAATCCACCCTCACCCAACTTGCTAGCGATGCGGTAGCGTCCATCAAGTAATTGACCAATCATCCGATTACACCATTCTTGTCACAAATATATATAGCGATCGCCTTACAAGTAAAACATAAAAACCAAATATGGGAAGTGACGCTTTACGTCACTTCCCATATTTGGGTTTTGTAAATTTTGCTTAAAGCAATAAATAAAGGCGGCGCTTCGCACCGCTTTTATTTATTGTTGCTCATGCTCTAGGATTAAACGATTTAATGACACCTTGGTTTATGATGGATAAGCTGTAAGCCCTAATAACTAAAATTAAAAAGTGCTAATGCCAAAAAATGGCATAGTACATGATAAGCCTATAGCTTTTAGAGATAGTTTGTAGACAAGGACTAGTAAACTGCTAGCCGAACCAGTTGTTTTGATGATTTATGGCTAGATACACTCAACATTTCTTAGTTGAAATCGCTCCCGAAAACCTACATTCAACGATTATCAAAACGTTGGAGTCTTGTAACTTGGTAATTACCTATGAAACTGATGACTATGTGATTGCTCAAGAAATAGAGACTAATGCGTCATTCGCCAAAATGGTTACGGTAGAGGTCTTGATCCATCGTTCTGAGATTGAGGGCAATCAGGCAAAATTGACTAGCGTTACCAAAAATGCCGAACTGCCACTTCGGATTAATAATTACTGTCATGGAATCTCTGATCGTGTTTCTAAAGCATTCTGTGACAGTCCAGAATGGAAGCTATTAGAAGTTACATCAGGATATTAGACAGTATTAATGGGAATAAATGGCAAATTACTATCGTGTACTCGCCGAAAATCGGCAAGCTAGATTTAATTACGAAATTCTCGAAACCCATGAAACAGGGATCGAGCTACTTGGCACGGAAGTTAAATCAATTAAAGGGGGGAAAGCAAATCTCCGCGATGCCTATGGTATTGTGCGGAAGGGGCAGATCATGCTGCTAAATATGTATATTGCCCCACACCATACGACTAGTGTGTATTTTAACCATGAGCCAACCCGCACTCGTCGGTTGCTATTACATAAAGATGAAATCCGCAAGTTGATCGTGGCTGTGCAGCAAAAGGGTTTGACGCTAGTACCACTCAAGGTCTATCAAAAGGATGGATGGATTAAGGTTGATTTAGCCTTAGTCCGCCAAAAGAAACTTCACGATAAACGCGATGACATGAAAAAACGCGATGACAAGCGTGATATCGAAAGGGTCATGAAAAATCGTTAAAACTTAATATCAATTCGACCAACACGCAAAACAGGAAAAATTGCTCCGCAATTTTTCCTGTTTTGATATAGCCATTTGCGGAGTGCGAAGCACTCCGCAAATGGCTATATCAAAACTCACGTTAATCTACTGAGATTAATAGCTATAACCACAAGCCCTAAAATCCAGACTGGCAAGAAAAATAATGCTCCACCAAATTCTCTCTGTAACAACCAACCTGAAGTACTCCGAAACTTAGCTCGAAAAATCAAATCTACGATCACTAAACCACAGCCAACTGCTGACATAGTGATTGGGTCTTTGAGCTTAAGTAAAAATCCGCCAATTAGAGCTATAGGGCTTACGGCAACCAGCATCATCAGCCCTAGCATATTTCCTCGAACCATAAAAAATGATGTCTATAGCGATCCTAAATGGTTTGTGAGAATGCACCCCGAAGAGGTGCATTCTCACAAACCATTTAGGATGCAAAGTTGGCTCACTACGAGTAGCCAACCTAACACCAACAAATCCCAATCATGCCAATATTAACGGGTTGCCATCATTTCTAATTCATAGAGGCTGGCATAAACACCTTGCTGAACAATTAGTTGATCGTGAGTGCCAGACTCGATGACTTCGCCTTGCTTGAGGACGAGAATACGATCGACGTTGCGAATTGTCGATAGACGGTGAGCAATAATGATCGTAGTGCGATCAATCAAAAGTCGATCTAAAGCTTGTTGAATCAAAAACTCGGTACTGACATCAAGACTAGCGGTTGCTTCATCTAAAATTAAAATTCTGGGATCGCGAATGGCAGCTCTGGCAAAGGCTAGCAACTGCTTTTGTCCACCCGAAAGATTTGTACCACGCTCACGGACTTGGGTTGCGTAGGCTTCGGGCAGTTCTTGAATAAAGCGATCTACATTCATCAACTCAGCAGCTTCGACTACTTGCTCGATCGCATAGTCTTCACCGAGCGTAATGTTGTCTTTAATATCCCCAGAAAATAGGAAAGCATCTTGCAAAATTACGCCAACACAGCGACGTAGCTCTGCTTGAGTAATCTCACGAATGTCGATACCATCAATTAAAATTCTGCCCTTGGTTGGCTCGTATAGACGCGATAACAGTCGGATGATTGAGCTTTTACCCGCGCCTGTGGGACCAACAAGGGCAATTTTTTCACCTGCTTTCAGTGTGAAGTTCACATCTTTGAGAACATACTCATTGGGTTTATAACCGAACCACACATGATCAAAACAAATTTCGCCAGTGCCATCAAGGGGAAGCCTTTTGGGAGATTCAGGGTCGCGAATTTCGATGGGTTCTTGCAGGATGGCATTGATCCGTTCAACTGCTGTAAATCCTGCTTGAATTGTGGTGAATTTTTCTGCGAGTTGACGAATTGGGTCAAACAGGCGCTGCGAAAACAACACAAAGGCTGAAAGTTCGCCGAAGGTGAGATTCTTTTGGACAATTTGTCCGCCGCCTAGCCATAGTACGCCAGCGATCGCCACTAGCGCAATCCATTCCAGTGTCGCCGAAACCGCAGAATCATGGAAAACTGTGCGATTTACTTCGTCTACATACTGCTTATTGACTTTGAGATGTTGGGCGGAGTTAAACTTTTCGCGACGAAATAGCTGAACAATATTTGCGCCAATAATATTTTCTTGCAGAATTGAATTAAGTTCTGACAGGCGATCGCGAGCCTTAAAATTTGCTTTGCGATATTCGTACTGGAAATAGACAATTAATGCAGTCACGGGTAACACCATGATCACTAGCATCAGGGCTAAGTCCCAGCGCAGCAAAAACATGAAAATAGCGATTGTCCCGATCGCTGCAAAATCGCTCAATACACCTACAGCACCAGTTGCAAATACATCACCTAGTGCTTCGACATCACTAGTTAAGCGGGTGATGAGTTTGCCAACAGGCGTGCGATCAAAAAAACTAGTTGATAAAGAGGTGACGTGACGGAATAAATCAGAGCGGATATCTGCTGTAATTTTTTGTCCGACCTCCTGCACCAAGTAGCCCTGCCAAGACTGAAACGCAAGGCGCACTGCGATCGTCAAGAGTATGACTAAGCAAATCCACCGCAAACCCAACAAATCGCCGTTTTTTATTGGTCCATCAATGCCTTGCTGTACCAAAATTGGCTGGACGGCACTAGCGATTGAGAGAGGTACAAGTAAAAGCAGCGATATGACAAGCTGTTTGGAATTTTGCTTTGCGTAAGGCAATAAGCTCAAAATCAACCGCCAGTCATTACTTTTGCGATTTGAAGATTGAGATTTGGCAGAGCTAGCTTTGGGGGTGTTGATCACTATTCGAGATCCCTGTTACCTGGGTTGCGAGATGGATCGCTATTGAGGAAGCCAAACACAAACAAACTGATGAAAAATATGACAGTGATGTAGACCACTATTTTTAAAGTGAGCATAAATAAATAATCTCCGTATAAATATCTAAGAATTTATCCTATGTTAAATCTTATAGGAAAAGATGGGGATTCCTTATAATTCCTTAAGATTGGGTATTTACTTTTGAGTATAAATACTTAGATTTAAAAATTAAAGGTAATATTTTGTGTTTTTAAAACCCTTACTGGGTTTGGCTTTTAATTCACAAAAGTGTTTCTATACTTTCGTTAATTGTTATTAACCCAAGAAGAGAAGAGTGGCTCGAAGCACCGCTCTTCTCTTCTTGGGTTAATACGCTAAAAAACTGGAGATTTACATTTATGACGCTAAAGCTTTTACGTGGGAAATACTTGTCCTAAAAGTTGCGATCGCTCAATGTATAGAGATATTTGAGAAGCGATCGCCTTTAATAATTTCTCATCTAAATCTGAATAGGCGAGGGTGATTTCTCTGACATTATCTGATGTAATTGAAATATCTTGAACCTTACGATTTATTAACTGAAAGACACCGATCGTTCTTTTTTGTAAATCGAACATGGGAACAGCTAAAACTGAACGGGTGTGATATTCAATATCGTAATCAAAAGTCTTGTGATGTCGATATACAGCATCATCTGGCAGATCGCGCACATCAGATAAATTGAGCGTCTCACCTGTCATGGCAACATAGCCGACGATACTATCCTGGTTGAGTGGCACGGCAAAGTTGACTAGTGATCGATCAGGTTGGGAATCATTTTGAGAAACTTCAAAGCAGACTGTGTGGACTGGGGCAGAGCGATCGATTAAATAAATACTGCCTGCGTCACTTGCTGTCATTTTACGAGTTGTCGCTAATACTGATTCTAAAAAAGTTCTTAAGTCATTGGTGCTAGACAAGGATAAAGATACTGCCAACAGATTATCAAGCAAGCACTTGTAATAGTGTAGTTGCTCTGCTAGTACCTGAGGATTCGAGGGGGAGCTATCTTCAGGTGTGTCTGTTTTCCAGCCTAAATCAGGAGTCATGGATGTCGCCAATATCTTTATAATGTCCCGCTCAGCTCAAATAAAACAAAGTTTTGGGAATTTAGTCTTAGCAGCACAAGCTATCCGAATAATACTAGCAAAATCACCCCAGAAAAACACTAAAAAAAGTAAATGGCAGCGCTTAGCGCT
Organism: Pseudanabaena minima str. Chao 2107; assembly: GCF_051131155.1. Taxonomy (NCBI): domain Bacteria; kingdom Bacillati; phylum Cyanobacteriota; class Cyanophyceae; order Pseudanabaenales; family Pseudanabaenaceae; genus Pseudanabaena; species Pseudanabaena minima. The sequence continues at coordinate 4,147,030 of NZ_CP159508.1, read as the reverse complement.
GCCATTTACTTTTTTACTTTATTCTTCTTCGTCATCAAATTGGAGATCATCGATTGGATAAACATCTGGCCAAGCCGATGCACCATGCTCATAAACATCAATGCCAATGCGATCGGCTTCAGGATTAACTCGCAGCATCCCCAATGCTTTGATGGAGCCAAACATCAAAAAGGAGAAGATCACTACAAAAATGATAATCGCAACTTCACCGCCGAGTTGCACTCCAAGTAAATCAAAACCACCACCTAAAAATAATCCAGCTTTTTTATTGGTGGTTAGGGCTGGATGTCCAAATAGTCCTACAGCTATTATCCCCAGCATACCGCACGCACCATGAACGGCAAATGCACCCACAGGATCGTCAATTTCAAACCACTCAATGATGTCTACTACTATCAACACCAGTACACCAGCCACGGCTCCGATTAGTGCTGCCGCCCAAGGCATGACATACGCACAGCCTGCGGTAATACCTACTAAACCTGCTAGCGAACCATTGAGTCCGCAAAATAAGTGCCACTGACGAAAGCGAAAGTAGATGTAGATAAAAGCTGCTATTGCACCAGTGGAAGCGGCTATTGTTGTATTTACAACAATTAAGCCAACTAAACCAGGGTTATCCATAGTCAAGGTCGAACCAGCATTAAAGCCATACCAGCCAAACCATAAAATCATCGTGCCAATCGTGGCATAGCCAAGGTTATGCGCTGGAGGAATCTGCCCCCATACTCGATCAGGACGTGGACCAAGTAAATAGGCTCCAACTAGAGCTGTCCATCCGCCAACCGTATGTACAGCAGCATCCCCAGCAAAATCATGAAAGTTGAGTTTATAGAGCCAGCCCCCATTGTTCCAAACCCAATGCACAACAATGGGATACATAACAGCGCCCATGATAAAAGCGTAAATTAAATCGCCCTTAAAGTCAGTCCGTTCAGCCATTGCACCTGTAGTGATCGTACTTGCTGTTGCTGAAAAAGCGAACTGAAAAAAGAACAATGTCAATGTGTTGATGGGCGCGGTAGAACCTCCTGCACCCATCGCATACTCGATCGCCCCATTATTGAAAGTAAAGGCATTATTTAAAAAGAAGCCATCTACCCCAAAAAATCCGTTACTAGTTGTCCCAAAAGCGATCGCAAAACCAGTAGTCCACCAAGCTAAAAGGGTAACTGCTGCATCAATGAAGTTCTCGGTAAGTGTATTTACTACCCCCGTCTGCCTGACCAGCCCTGCCTCTAGCATGGCAAATCCACATTGCATAAAAAATACTAAAAACCCCGTGATCAGCACCCAACCCGTATCAACTGATAGCTTTAGAGTACCTGTGTTTTTAGTTAAAGACTCTAGTGCGCCTGTCTCCACCGCATGGGCGATCGCTGGTGTAAATGCAGCAAATATCGCAGATCCGATCGCGATCGCTAAAAAACGCGCAAAATAATTCTTTCTTTTTGTTGTTACTTTTGCCATGATTAGATCCATACACCGCTATTTGGATTGTTGAGCATTTATATCAACTCACAAGAGTATGACGACACTTTTGTGAGTTGCAAATCAGACCCAGCAAGGGTTTTAAAGGCATAAAATTGCTAAGCGATTTTATGCTTTGGTATTAATACGTCCCTTCTCCCCTTATTTACAATGCTTTGCGCTTAAACCCAAACCAAGATATTTTTTAAAAGTGATGCAAACCAACGCCTTTAAAAAATATCTTGTGACTCCGTTGGTTGATAATTGCTGTAAGTTGTCACAGATTATTTTGAGAGATAGCAGGAAAGCTGTAAATTGCAAATTGGCGTAAGTTTAGCCCTGATTTCTTATACTTTTAAAGAATGATCTGCAAAAGTGTCGATTAGTACAGTCAAGCTTGTAGGAAATACAACATATAGTTTGCGGTTTTGATCAATATGTGTGATCACTGTCACAAGAGCATTGTTACACGATCGCCTTCTTGATGTGAGTTGGGTCACCACTTAAGCTAGAAAAAAGGAAGATAATCTAGTCACTAGCGACGTATCTACATAATTTCTCCCGCAAGAATGCCTCCTGCGGGTTTTTTATATCAAAAATCAGGAGTATAAAACCCAAGAAATGGTTGGCGGCGCGGAGCGCCGCCAACCATTTCTTGGGTTTGCTCCCATCCAAGGATTAGCGGTGCTTCGCGCCGCTAATCCTTGGGTGAGCCTGTAGATATACTTTGCACTTCTTCTGATTTTGTTTGTAAACAATTCGTTACAATACTATGTAGAAAGCTACTACATCTAAGAATTATGTATTTAACATGGCTAGACAGTAATTCATGGCTGATCGAGATTGCAGGTAAACGCATTTTGCTCGATCCTTGGTTGGTTGATGCGTTGATGTTTGGCAATGCTGCATGGTTTTTTAAGTCTGAGCGACTTACTCCAAGAGAGATTCCCCAAAATATTGATTTAATTTTGCTGTCACAGGGATTACCAGATCACGCCCATCCCCCTACTCTTAAGAAACTCGATCGCCAAATTCCTGTAGTTGGTTCACCCAGTGCTGCCAAACTAGTCAAAGAACTTGGCTATACCCAAGTTACGGCTCTTGCCCACGGTGAAGTATTTAGTATTCCTAACCTATTAGAAATCAGAGCCGTGCCAGGTTCACCCACTGGCCCAACTACTCTTGAAAATGGATATATTCTCCGAGATCTCGTAGAAGGAACTTCTATTTATTACGAACCTCATGGCTACCATGCAGCGGCAATTCAAGAATTTGCGCCTGTGGATGTGGTGATTACGCCCATGATTGATTTGAAATTGCCGCTCCTTGGTACGGTAATTAAGGGGCAGCAAGGTGCTGTGCAGGTAGCAAAGTGGCTCAAGCCTCAAGTAATGTTGCCAACCGCCGCAGGTGGTGATTTGACATATAGCGGGGTATTGTTGAACATCTTGAAGGCTGAAGGTTCGATGGATTCTCTGCGATCGCTATTCACAGAAAATAATATTTCTACGCAAGTGATTGAGCCTAAGCCTTGGGAACGTTTTGAGGTTAAGCTCGAGAAATTAGCCGTCACATAAAAAAAGGAGCGCTTAGCGCTCCTTTTTTCTTAGAACTTGACTGAAGCTGTTTTCTTCTCTGGAAGTTGCGTGTATTCCGCGACGATTTTGCGGAATTCTTCTCCATCTAGGGTTTCTACGTCTAACAGAATATCGACTAGGCGATCGCACAGGTCACGATTTTCTTCGATCAAACGTTTTGCTGTGTCGTAACAAGTTTGGGCAATCTGACGGATTTGCCGATCAATGCGATCGCCTAATTTGACGGAGTAATCGCTCTGAGGCATAAAGTTACGCCCCAAAAATACTTCGCCGCTTTCGGATTCTAGAGCGCCCAATCCTAAATCTGACATCCCGAATTGAGTCACCATTAAACGGGTCAGCCTTGCGACTTGCTGGAAATCTCCCGATGCGCCCGTAGTGATTTCGGCATCGCCAAAGACGACTTCTTCGGCAGCCCGGCCACCAAGCATCATCGTAATTGTGTCCAGAATCTGCGATCTCGACTCTAAGCCATATTCTTCATCGGGGACACCCTTAGCAAAGCCACCGATACCACCAGATCTCGGCACGATCGTAATCTTGTCGAGCAAAGATGCATTTTTAAGCAGAGTCATTACTAGGGCATGACCAACTTCATGATAGGCAACCAAACGTTTTTTGGAGCTATCGAGCATCGGTTTCATACTTAGACCGATGGTGATGCGATCGATCGCATCGGCAATTTCCAGTTCTCCGATTGCTTCTTTATAGCGTCGCGCCGCTAAGATTGCTGCTTCATTGAGCAAGTTTGCCAAATCCGCACCTGCAAATCCGGGGGTCAGACGCGCCACTGATTCGAGTGAAACATTGTCTTCTAGCTTTTTATTACGCGCATGGACTTTGAGGATTTCTTGACGACCTTTATAGTCGGGATAGTCCACAGTGATTTGGCGATCGAAACGACCTGGGCGTAGCAAAGCACTATCTAACACATCGGGACGGTTAGTTGCGGCGACGACAATCACGCCCGAATTACCCTGAAATCCATCCATTTCCGTGAGCATTTGGTTGAGGGTTTGCTCACGCTCATCGTTGCCACCACCGATACCAGCGCCCCGTTGCCGACCGACCGCATCAATTTCATCGATGAAAATGATACAAGGTGCATTATCTTTTGCCTTTTGGAATAGATCGCGGACGCGGGAAGCACCCACACCCACAAACATTTCTACAAATTCTGAGCCTGACAGCGAGAAGAAAGGAACCCCCGCCTCTCCTGCGATCGCCTTAGCGAGTAGAGTCTTACCTGTGCCGGGAGGTCCAATTAACAACACGCCCTTGGGAATTTTTGCGCCAACTGCCGTAAAGCGATCGGGCTGTTTAAGAAATGTAACAACTTCCTGTAATTCTTCCTTCGCGGTATCAATACCAGCCACATCTTCAAACATGATTCCCGTTTTGGCTTCGGGTGAAAATCTCGCCTTCGTTTTGCCAAAGCTGAGGGTTTGTCCAGGTCCCCCAGGAGCATTACTGAGACGACGTAAGACCATTAACAATATAAAAATCAACAGCATCGGTACAAAAAATGTACTTGCAAGTTGCCAAATTAAGGTTGGTTGCTGAGGGGCTTTTACCGCGATATCGACATTATTTTCCCTTAGAGCCTTCATCAATTCGGTATTGCCATCACGGGCAATTAAGTCAACCCTGACTTTGCGACCATCTTTTAAAACTGCTTCCGCCGCTAAACCGTTACTTTCGAGATCGATTTTTTGAACACGATTTTCTTTCACATTTGAAAGTAGCTCGGTATAGCCCATCGTCGCTACATTATCTGTATCAGCACGAGCAGCCGTTGGCACTGCCATCGCTACACTTTGCAATATTGCTAAACTTACGACCGTCGTTTTGACGCGCCGCCAAAAGGTTGCCAAAAAGATTTTTTTACCAGAAGACATCACTGCCTGTCGCTCCTTATAACCCTGTCGATGCGGTAATCGGTTGACTTTAATTATCTACTAGTCTAGTGCATTGGCAAAAAAGCTGTCATAAAGAAAGTAAGGGTGACACTTTGTGTTGTCTTTCCAAATAATGTTAAATATTTCTACTCAGATAAGAGAAAACAATGAATTGGATTGCTGCTCAGATCAAGTGGATCATGCTCGTGTCTGGTGTCCTGACTTGTACATTGGTTTATGCGGCGATCGCGCCACAAGCTGCACTAAATTCTTTGTTTGGCGATTCTTTAGAAGGTCAGCTTTCGGAAATCATTGTCCGTAATTGGGGCGCTTTAATAACCCTTGTTGGCGCAATGCAAATCTATGGGGCGTTTAACCACCTAAACCGTTCTTTGATCGTGTTTATTTCAATTGTGAGCAAGCTGACCTTCGTTAGTTTAGTGTTGATTTATGGCAGACAATATCTTGGGCAAGCAGGAATTGCGGTTGTGATTGATTTGGTAATAGTTGGGTTATTTGTTGGGTATCTGCTTGGCGATCGCCCAAAAATCCCTAATTAAGCCCCAAAAAATTAGAGTGGCAGATTTGCGCCTTTTTCTAACTGATGTTACGTGGAACTAAGATGATGAATCTTTTGCTGCTAGCATGACAGGGCAACCACAGGGGGATTGCCCCTACCCCAATAATTTAGATTTTGTAGAGGCAATCCCCCGTGCCAGCCCTAGATTTATATGATCGCAGGAATTCCATCCAAATAACATCAGTTCTAATATGTTTGGCGATCGCTCCTAATTCTAAAAAAACATAGTGATTTTACGAGAAGATAGATTTACTTCACATTCTTTATGAGTGCTGTGAGACAATTACACTAAAATACACGCAAGCAACGCTACGCATATTCATATCCATGAACGCCACAACAAATATTCAGCCATTTTCTGCCGATGATTTTGCCAATGCCCTCGCCGAGCATAACTACGAATTCGCCGTTGGGCAAACTGTGAAGGGCAAGGTAGTGTCAGTCGAAAGTAGTGGCATTTATGTCGATATTGGCGCTAAATCTTTAGGTTTCCTCCCCATCGAAGAAGCCACGCTCAGTGGTTCTTCGCGCTCCAATAGTGATGCTTTCCCCATCGGTAATGAGTACGAATTTCTGATCATTAGTAGTCAGAATGCTGATGGTGAAGTAAAACTCTCGGTGCGTCGTTTATTATTCAAGCAAGCTTGGCAGACTCTCCGTGATTATCAAGCAGAGTCCAAGGTTTTTGAAACTAAGGTGATCGGCACAAATAGCGGTGGTGTGATCGTTGATTCTGTGGGTTTACGTGGGTTTGTACCGCGATCTCATCTTTCTGATACCTCAGATCTCGCCAAATTAGTTGGCAAAACTATTCCTGTGATGGTGTTAGATGCCGATGAGACTCGCAAAAAGTTGGTGCTATCTAACCGTCAAGCTGCCAAACTTGCAGCGATGAATCAACTTGCCAAGGGGCAACTTATCAGTGGCAAAGTTACCAATATTCGTCCTTTTGGGGCGTTTGTGGAGTTTGCTGGGGTTTCAGGCTTGTTGCATGTCAAGGAAATGAGCCAAAAGCCCGTTAGTGATCCCACCCGTGTCTTTCAAATCAATGACATGATCAAGGCTGTAGTCGTGGATATTGATGAGTCACGCGATCGCATTGCCCTGTCTACCAAGATCCTTGAGCTTCATGCTGGTGAAATGTTGGATAACTCAGCACAAGTCTTTGCAGAAGCTGAAGAACGCCTTGAAAAAAATATCAGTAAGCTCTGGGAAGCCTAATCTGCCAAAAAGAAGGTGACGCAAAGCGTCACCTTCTTTTTGGGTTTTTTAATTTTTTCGTAAGACTAATCAATTTTGAACTTAGAATATTAGCAGTCATCAAAATCTTTAAAAATCAGCACTCAAATTCAAATTTATGGAAACTAATTTTCTTGGTCTTCTCGCTACTGTCTTAGCCGTATTTGTACCTACCGTCTTCTTGCTAACTTTGTATATCCAAACATCTAGCCGCGAAGAAGGTCAAAGCAGCAAATAGAAAAAAGTACAGCCCTATGGCTGTGCATGAAACACAAAAAAAGAGAATGGTGGCGCTTTGCGCCACCATTCTCTTTTTTTGTGTTTCATGCAGCTATTTTTTGGTAAGCCGCCAACTGGATCTCGCTTTGCTGAAAAAGGTAATTAACCATAGCTAATAAACCTTTTAAATCAAAAATGTTATGGGGTGCAGGGTGATGCGTAAACCTGTTGCCTTCCAATTTACCGAACTCCCAATTTATGCCATTAGAGACAATCCCAAATATGGAGATCGCTGATTCTTCATTTAAACGCTGCGCTGCCACCATCTCGGCTAAACATTGCCCCCATCCCCAGTCGAAATTATCTTGTTTTGCCTCCACGATCAGCAAATAGGGCTTGTCAAATACAACCTTACCCAGAGGCGATCGCTTGGCGAGAATGTACTCAGGATAACCTGACAGATTATCGTCGCAGGTTAATAGCTGATGACTCCAGAGCGTGAACTTGCTACTGTAGGTCTTCCAAACCTCTTTCAGAATTGGATAAATCAAGTTCTCACAGATTGCAAATTCGGAATTATTCACCACTCCTTCGCGCATCACATATTCTAGGTCTTGCTGAAAGTATTCAGATACAGGAAAGACGGTTTGGGTGACAAAGTTTGCCTCGGTATAGATCACCTGCAATTCTTTGACAGTTGCTCCTAGACTTTTGAAGTTGCTAAATGACATAGGGGTGATTTTTGTCGGTAGTTTCGTGATCGCACTGGGCAGTACTTTGTGACATTTGAAGTTTTCCTAATGTGATCGCCATTATATTGATTATCACTCATGGCGATCGCCTATCAGGACTTTGGTAAGGAGATCTCTCAAATTAAGTTTTCCATCAATATTATTTGGCATATTTTTGTAAAAACTCCTTTGGGGTGAGACATTCAAATTCTTCTGTTTGTTCGACAAGTGCGCGAATTAGTTTGTAGTTTCTTGATACAAAGCATTGTGCTTTTCCTTGTTTGGCAGTGAGATAAACTCCTGCATCTTCACGGGGAATGATGCCAGCATCAGCGATCGCTTGAATATCTTGGTCGGCTACAAATATAAAATCTATTTGTAATTGCTGCCAAAGCTTTGCTAATAGACCACTTGACCAGTCTTTGTTTTGTAAGCGTTTACCAACTCTTAGGATTTGATCGATCAGTTCTTGGGAGAAAATAACTTTGGTCTGCCAATCGCTATTTCTATCAGATTCCAGTAGAGATAAAATTTTGCATTCATCGCTTTCTAGATCGAGCGCTCCCAAAATAAAGATATTTGTGTCGAGAAATATTGAGTTGGGCAAACTAGGCATTGATTTTCTCGTTATTGAGCCTTTGTTCTCTTTCGGTTGCTAATTCTTGTTTTACTTCCTGAATTAGATGCATTATTTTGTCGGGTGAGTCATAGCCAGATTTTGTAAAGAGTTGCTGTGACACATCTGCGAATCCTTCGGCTGACAAGTTCTCTCTGCGATCGCTAATTCCTATTAATGCTTGAAACATTTCCAAACTTAACAAGACTGCTTTTTGCTGTCCTTCTTGTACTAGGGTTATAGCTTCGCGTTTAGATGTTGCCTGTTGGATTAGCTGAGAAAGCTCTTGATTATCGAGAACAGTTGCTTCTAGCATGGTTTTTACCTTTTGAGGATAATCACATTGTTATTTTACCTGCGATCGCCTATCAGCACAGCTACAGTGCGATCGCTTCAAAGGATTCGGAATCCTGCTTGGGCAAAATGTTGATCGAAGGTGAGAACTTCTTGAATATGACGATCTTGCATGACGATAAATGAGACGCAATCTACTAAGCCCCATTCTTTATCTGGGCGGGTTTTGTATAGTTCAAAGGCTCGATCAAATATTTCAGGTGTGAGGCGAATAACTACAACATCTTCTGAATCCAGAAATTGTTCGATTACTTCTATTGCTTCATTTTTGTATCTACGCGCTAGAGAGTTGGCTATTTCTAGAAGGACTGCATCAGTAATGGCTAAGGCTTGATCGCTATAGCGATCGCTTAAATCTAGGGCTTGTGTGTGATATTGATCGCGTTCGTTGATGAGGGCAATGATGAATGAAGTATCAATGAATATTGTCAAGGTTCTTTTCTCCATTCATGTACAGATCAACGTTAGCAGCAAAGTCAACTGGCGCTTGAATTTTGATGCGTTTGAGTTTGTTTAAGATGCCTGTTTTGGGTTTGGCTGCGGATTTGGCGATCGCAAGTTGTTTGACAAATTCGTATAGTTCATCGAGGTTGTCTTCTTCAATTTTGCTGATTTCGGCGTAAATTAGTTCTTTAAGGGTCATGATGATTTATGTTATTTGCATTTTTATGAAAGAGATAAATTTTTAATTAGGTTCCATAATTTACTAAACCTAATGCGATTTTAATTGATTATCGCTCATACCAATCGCCTATCAGCACATCTACAGTACGATCGCGCAAACAAAGTCTTTTATCCAACCTATCGACTTATGGCAATTGTAATAGCAGCTTAGAAAAATCTGTAAATGAATTTTTATTGATTGGTAATGCAGATATCTTGTGATAGGTGTTATTGTGAGCAATATAAATTGTGTCTGAGCATTACTAGAAGAAGTATAGCTGAAGTAAAAGTTTTCATGCTGCACTAACGGAGGCATCATGATTGACAAAGTGATCTCGTCAGATGTTTTTGTTGCTTACTCCCAATGTCCTCGTAAAGCATTTTTGCTGTTGTTTTCAGATGATCGAGGTACGCTCCATGATTATCCTCGTATTTTGGAAGAGCGTCGAAAAGTTCATCAAGCTGAGTATATTCAGGCTTTTCAGCAAGTTCATGAGGAAGCTAGACCATATAATGACAAGAATTTAAAGAAAGGTGAGATTTTTGTTGAAGCTACGCTCAAGGTAGAGTGTTTGGAAGCTTATTGTGATGTTTTAACCAAAGTTGAACAGGATATATCAAGTCAAAAGGTGACGTTTGAGCCGACGATCGCTGTTGGAACTTATAGTATTACTAAGGAGCAAAAAGCAGAACTTTTGTTTATTGGGAAGGTATTGGGACAAATCCAAAAACAGTTGCCAACAGTAGGAACAATCGTAGGGATGGATGGCAAAGTACATCGAGTTAAACTGGAAAGTGGCTATAAAGCGATCACGCCATTTGTGAAGGTATTGCAAGAATGGAGTAAACAGAAACCAATTGAACCTCCTGATTTGATGTTGAATAAGCATTGTACGTCTTGCCAATTTCGAGATTTATGTCGAGACCAAGCTTTGAAGGAGAATAATCTCAGCTTGTTAGATAGAATGACTCCAAAAGCAGTTCAAAAATATAACAAAAAGGGGATATTTACTGTTCTCCAACTTTCTTATCTTTTTAGACCTCGAAGAGAGAGAAAACAGAAAACAAAAATGCCTGTAGTCAAGCATAGCTTGGAGTTGCAAGCTTTAGCAATTAAGGAACAGAAAATATACATTCAAGAGTTGCCAAAATTAGGCAGAAAGACAGTTGAAATATTTCTGGATATTGAAGGTATACCAGATCAAGATTTTTATTATCTTATAGGTGTTTTTGTTTGTGATGACGAGCGTAATTCATATAATTGCTTTTGGGCAGATACAGTTCATGAAGAAGAAAAAATTTTGAGACAATTGATTGAAAAGGTAAGTGAGTATCCTGAAGTCCCAATTTATCATTATGGTAGTTATGAAATAAGAGCATTTAATGAGTTGTCCAAAAGATACGCTGTTAATCTCGATCAAATCACAAAAAGACTTGTTAATATAAATTCTTATATTTATGGTAGGATTTATTTTCCTGTTTTTTCAAATAGTCTGAAAACGGTTGGTGCTTTTATAGGTGCTTCTTGGACATCGTCAGAAGCATCTGGTATAAAAAGCTTAGTTTGGAGATATGAATGGGAGCAAACATTTGATCAGAATTTAAAACAAGAATTGAGTACATATAACAGGGAAGACTGCTTAGCATTAAAGCATGTTGCTGATGTTTTAACTAAAATATTCAATAATGATAATAAATATTTAAATACTGAAATCCATTCTGTTAGTGAAATAAAGATTGATTCAGTTTACAGATTTGGAAATACTAAATATGCATTTGAGGATCTAGATTTTATTAACAAATGTGCCTATTTTAACTATCAAAGAGAAAATATATATTTCAGGGATAATAAAAAGAAAAAAACAAGATCTAGTAATAAAAGAAATTGTAATTCATGCCAAAATCATTTTATTAATAAAACGATAGAAATTCCTAGGGTTTTGGAATGTTATAAATGTGGTAGTTCTAAACTTTATCGGAGTACTAAAAAAGAAAAAATCGTATTAAATTTAAAGTTTTTTAGAGGGGGGATCAAAAAATGGGTAGTTAAATATAAAGCTGATAGACTTAGGTGCTATTCTTGTTATCATTCCTTCCTTCCAGCCGAATTTCGGAATATCACAAGTAAATATGGTTATGAGTTGTATGTGTGGATAGTTTATCAGCATATTGCATTGAGACAACCTTACAGTAAAATTCAAGATTGTTTACGAGAAGTTTTTAACTTTTATGTCAATCAATCTGCAATGGATAGAGCCACAGAAAAGCTAGCAATGTATCATAAAGCTACTTATGAAAACATCATTAAAAAATTAAGAAATGGAAATCTAATTCATGCTGATGAAACTCACATAAATATTAAAGGAGCAGGGGCTTATGTATGGGTATTTACAAGTTTAGAAGAGGTTATTTATATATACTCTCCAACAAGAGAAGGAAGTATTTTAGAGGATTTTATAAGTGGTTTTAATGGTGTATTAGTATCTGATTTTTATAGCGTCTATGACTCAGTTAGATGTTCTCAACAAAAATGTCTTATCCATCTTATTAGAGATATGAATGATGATTTGTTGCAAAACCAATTTGTAAATGAATACAAAGAAATCGTTAAAGAATTTAGCATTTTAATTAGATCAATTATAAGTACAGTTGATAAATATGGGCTTAAGAAAAGGCATCTTTACAAACATAAGCACCAGACAGAAAATTTCTTCAAGACTATTATTTCTAATCAATATAGCTCAGAAATCGCCATAAAATATCAAAAAAAATTTAAAGCTTACCAAAATAAGTTATTTACATTTTTAGATTATGATGGGATTCCTTGGAATAATAACAATGCTGAAAACGCTGTCAAGGGATTTGCTGCTTATAGAAAGTTAGCAGATGGTTCTTTTACAGAAAATAGTATTAAGGATTATTTGATTTTATTGAGTGTATATAAAACTTGTAAGTATAAGGAGATTGACTTTTTAAAATTTTTGCTTTCTAAAGAGACTGATATTGAAAAATTTTCTGGATGCTAATCTTTATCGTTACATAATTTTAGTCTTCTACTATTCCCCATGAATCTTCCTCATAAGCTCCCGCACACCATCCTTCAAAGCCAAAAGCGCATCCTCCATCGAATCATATTCATCCTCACAATCGCAAAATATTCCACGCGTATCAGAAGCACGCACAAAAGAACTGGAATAGCCATTTAATCTACATCCAATTTCAATGATTCCGTTCTCTCTATTAACCCAAGGAGAAATATTTGGATATCTGTCTTCAAAAGATCTCTTAGGCATGGTTAAGGCTTACGCAAATAAATCAAGAACTCAAGTTCTTGGCTAAAAGCTAAAGTCGGCTAAAGCAGACTAAAAGATATTTCTAAGCAACCCGTTTCAACGGGTTTGAGCTTTTAGCCCGTAATTTATTACAGGACTACTGCATAAGTCCTAATTTTACAGGAAATATTAACGGTAAATATCTCGACGATGACCGACTTTGACAACAGTAATTATCAACTTACGATCCTGTATTTCGTAAACAACACGATAATTACCAAGGACACGAATTCTGTATAAATTGCTTTCCCCTTTTAGCTTTTTGCAACCATCTGGGCGTGGGTTATCTGCAAGTAACTCGATCTCCGAAATGATGCCTTGTCGAGTAGACTCATCCAGTTTACGAATCTCCCTTAAAGCAGATGGCTTAAAGCCAATTTCGTATGACATCTAACTAAGTCCTAACTCCCTTTTAACATCAGCCAAAGGGATAAATCCATCTTCCTGCAAAGCCATTTCAGCATCGGCAACATCTTCAGCATCTTCTATCTCCTCCAAAACCAGCCAATCTCGTCTCAGCGTCAAGACCTTGAGAATATAATCCGACAAAGACACATTAAGCCTTGAAGCTTCTATAGATAGCTCATGCTCTAACGGACTTGGCAAATCTAGCTTGATATTCATAGGTAAAAATCTAGCAGTTAGTTAAGACTCAGAATAACCTAAAATCTCTCTGAATTTCAAACCATCAATCTGAATGAAGTAGGTGACGAAACAGCGATCGCAGTTATGTAAGCTGACTCCATATTCCTACCTCACCATTTAACCTGACTTGCTCATGATTATAGCTAAGCAGTAACTTCACAAAAAACAAAGACTGGTGCAGCAAGAAACTCTCACCACACCAGTCTTTATTTTTAAACCCATTAATTAAGGTGCTAAAGCATTGCCTCTCAGCAAACTACCGAGGGTTTTGAGCGTAATCTTCAACTGTGTGAAAGGATTAGCAGGCACAACGGTTTTGTAGAGATAGCTGTCAAAAGTGAGCTTTTGTACATCCTTATCGGCGCACATTTCCACAAAGGCTTCGCGAGTGGCGTTGGTGGCGTAAAACACATTCTGGAGAATGTCGAGAACCTTGTAGGTCAAGCCATACTGCTTATCCCAACGCTTAATGTATACCTTGAGATCAGCTTCGGTTGGGATGCGTTTACCAGCTTCCGCAAACTCAACGATCGCCTCAGCACACATGCGACCCGACTTCGCAGCAAAGTAAATACCTTCGCCACTGGACTTAGTGACATAGCCCGCCGCATCACCTACGAGCGCAATCCGACCAACCACACGACGAGGACGGGGATGCTCAGGAATTGGGTGAGCTTCGATCTTAATCACTTCGCCGCCTTCGATGCGAGGCAACGCACGGGCACGAATACCAGCTTGCAATTGCTTGATTAGGCGTTGGTTTTTGTGCATTGTGCCAGTACCAACGGCAACGTGATCGTATTTAGGGAAGACCCATGCGTAGAAATCAGGCGAAACATCGTCGCCCACATACATTTCTGCCAGATCTTTGTAATATTCCATCTTGTCTGGCGAAATTCTGATGCGCTCTTGGAAGGCGATCGCATAGTTATAGTCACCAGCATCCATCGCCTTAGCAACTACGGAGTTAGCGCCATCCGCACCGACGATTAAGTCAATTTCAAGAGTACGCATTACGCCTTCGTTGCCACCTTCAGAGAAATCTGAATAGGTGATTACATAGGGCTTTTTACCATTTTCGGTAATTTTAATATCAAGGACGCGAGCATTAATCAGCTTGGCTCCAAGGCTAGCAGCGCGATCGCGTAAAAATGCATCTAAAACTTCGCGACGACACATACCGATATATTCATCGGGATTGTCGAGTTTAATGTCTACTTCCACATTGCTGGGAGAGATCATTTTCATGTTGCGGACGCGGCGATCGATAATTTCGTCAGGCAAATCAAATTCAGAAACCATACATAGAGGAATTGCTCCACCGCAGGGTTTGGCGTTGTCCAGTTTACGCTCAAATATATAGGTCTCAATTCCTGCTTTGGCAAGTGTTTCAGCCGCACAAGAACCCGCAGGCCCGCCGCCTACAACAGCAACTCGTAATGTCAAAATACGCTCCTAAAGCTTTATTTAATCGGGGTTTAACTATTTTGGATGTTAGCATTGCCACCAGAGTGATTGGGGCAAAATTGATGAATATTAACATTTGTATTGTTTTATGTATCGTGAAGGTTTTATTTAGGGGCTAAAACCCAAAAGTTAAGTGGCGGCGTAAAGCGCCGCCACTTAACTTTTGGGTTAGCCATTTGCGCCGCGCTTCGCGCGGCGCAAATGGCGCAAAACGGTAAAAATCGCAGAGCGATTTTTACCGTTTTGCGCGTTCGTCGAATTGAAGTTAATTTGTGAATGTTGTGTTAGCTTCTAGGGGAGATCTCCCAGATAAAGCTACATATGATGAAATATCTCACAGCATCGATCGCCAATATTTCACGCCGATTGATTAGCCGATCAGCCACTTTGATATTTTTGCTGAGTGCAATTAGTGGAGTGGCGATCGCTCAGCCTAGTGAAGCTGCCGACACTGTCAATTTCCGATTTAATATTTTTGAAGTTTCGGTATCTGTTGACGACTTGGAAGAGTTTTCTAAAACGGGTGAATTACGCGGCGCACTTGATACGGCCTCGCGATATATTTCGGCAACAGATATGGCAACCTTTCGGCGCATTTTGACAGAGCGAGCCGATGTCCCCATATCATTACTATCAAGATTTCTCTACACATCTCAAGGAGAAAGAGCGTTAGATATTTTAGGAGAGTTTATTAAAACTGGTCCAAACCTATCAGGTAATCGCGCTATCCGTGCGGCGGCAGTTTTAGCAACTGCTGATAAACAGAATGGATTATCTCTGCTCAATTTCCTCCGCAAATTCCCCACGTCGGATATTTATTTTGATATTCAAGAAGGTTTGCAGACCGTTGGCGAGTTGAGCGACCTACTGCAAAATACGCAAAAAGTTGTGCAGATGGTTAACAATGAGGCAATTAAACAAGCTGGGCAATCGGGAGCAACACCAACACCTTCACCGATTCAGCTAGCTGATTTGCGAAATAAGGGAGGAACCCAATGGGAACGCTATAGCCTCAAAGCGCCAGCATTGGATCAGCAGTATGAAATTCCCTTTTATCTGTTTGTTCCAAAGCTTGCCACTGCTAAATCTGCGCCCATCCCTGCGATCGTCATCTATCCAGGGCTAATCTCTAACCGTGAACCGTTGCTGTATCTTGCTGAGCATTTAGCGTCCTATGGATTTGCGGTGGTGCTGACTGTTTCCCCAAATAGTAGTGCGGAGCAGTTAGATAAATTGATTATTGGGGCTGCTAGCGAAATTGCACCGCCCAAAAGCTTTGTTGAGCGTCCACAGGATATTACTGCGGTACTAAATTTCCTAGAGAAGTCGCCTCAAGCGAGTAATATCAATTGGCAAAATGTGGGCATGGTTGGACATTCCTTTGGTGGCTATGCAGCGCTAGCGCTAGTTAGTGATGCCCAGATCCAATTTGCGGATTTGGCTGAAGCATGTCAAGGCAAATATAAGTGGAATGCTTCGCTGTTATTGCAATGTGTAGCACTGGGGCTGCCAAACCAAACCTACAATTTGGGAGATCCACGCATCAAGGCAGCGATCGCGGTTAATCCTGTAACTAGTCATGTTTTGGGTAAGCCTGCAATGAGTAAAATTACTGTACCGATCGCGATTGTTGGTAGTTCAGGTGATACTTTTGCCCCTGTGGTTTCTGAGCAAATAGTGCCATTTACATGGTTAACCTCGCCTAATCGATATTTAGTACTGCTAAATAAAGCTGGACATACGGCGGTTACAGCCATTACCTCTAGCGATCGCCTTAGTCCTGAAGTCAGTAATGTTTTGGC
Source organism: Pseudanabaena minima str. Chao 2107 (assembly GCF_051131155.1). Classification (NCBI taxonomy): domain Bacteria; kingdom Bacillati; phylum Cyanobacteriota; class Cyanophyceae; order Pseudanabaenales; family Pseudanabaenaceae; genus Pseudanabaena; species Pseudanabaena minima. The sequence continues at coordinate 4,130,416 of NZ_CP159508.1, read as the reverse complement.
TGGCTCCAGTGCGATCGAGTCACAAGATTATCTCAAGCTGCTGAGTGTTGCCTTTTTCAAAAACCATCTGCTTCAAGAAGCTAATTATGCTGAATACCTGACTACATCGTATTTTGCGAATATTTCCACGCCTGCGGCTCAGGTGAGTCTATTGCGATCGCTGAGTATGGAACAAATTGATGCGGCGATCAGTAAATAAAAACTACAGCTTCGACTTCGCTCAGCAACCTTAAGCTTCGACTTCGCTCAGCAACCTTAAGCTTCGACTTCGCTCAGCAACCTTAAGCTTCGACTTCGCTCAGCTACCTTACATCGAGGGCTGAGCGAAGTCGAAGCCCCTCTGCTATTTAAAATGACTATAACTTTATGCAGCAGCTTTAGCAGAAACATCATCTAGCAAAGCAAATAATTCATCTACTTGAGAAGATGCGAATAAGCTATCAATGCCTTGGGGTGCAAAGTCGGTAAACGGTGATTCATAGAGACGTTCTGCGGCGATCGCGCCGTGTTCGGTGAGGTAATCTACGATCATGTTGATAAATTCGATTTGATTAGCATTGAGAGTTTTATCGGTGAGAAATTTGCCAAATTCTTGTTTAGCTACTTCGCGATCTAGTCCAATCAGCGATCGCACAAATAAGCCCAGACCATGAGATTCTTGTTTGGCACGGTCAAGGTCTTCAACATTGCCCAAGCCATTTTCTAGCAAGATTGTCTCTAGTTCTGATAGGTCAGTTTCAGTGAGTTGTTTATTATTTCTGAGTTTGAAGATGACCATCTGATCTTGATGCGATCGCAAAAAATCTCTAGCTTTAGCTCGGAATTTTTCAAAGTTGTCGGATGGAGTGAAGTGAGGTAATTCGACAATCGTTTCATCACCCATCTCGTCTTCAAAGTTGGTATAGATCGGTTGACGCTCTTGCTTTTCGATGAGCTTAACTAGACTGCGTAAGCGTTTGCGGACGGCTTCTAGCATGGGTAAGGTGATGTCTTGCCACCATTCATCAGTCTGGATGTCTTGAATTAGTGCTAGTTGGGCTTGAACTAGAGGAATAGATGCCTTTTGCTCTAGTAAGTTGGCGATCGCCTTAACCTGATCGCGTAGCCGCGTAAATGAAGAGTGCGATCGCAGGATGGCTAGTTGTAATTTGAGGATGAGAATATCAAACCTTTTAATTTCTTCGGCTTCGGGTTCAATTTGGGCGGGTAATCCTGCAATTTCTTGGTTGAGTTCGTTTAGATCTTGTTCTGATAGCGATCGCCATACTTCGGGATTATTATATTTTTCAACAAGTCGCCTCTTGGGTCGCACGATAAAGTTTTCGCAGTTCATGGCGGCAACTTCCGAATAGAGAACCTGTGCGATTTGATTGCGTAGTGATGATTCAGAATTAGTTGTTGGATTGTAGAGCGTTTCATTCCCTTCGGCTACGCTCAGGGAACGAGATGCTCTACGCTGGCTGAGCAAAAAACTTTGCTGGCTGAGCGAAGTCGAAGCCAAAACCCCACTAGCATCTTCTGATTCGTTTGTCGTCCCTTCGACTTCGCTCAGGGAGCTAGATGGTATACGCTGGCTGAGCGAAGCCGAAGCCAAAACCCCACTAGCATCTTCTGATTCGTTTGTCGTCCCTTCGACTTCGCTCAGGGAGCTAGATGGTATGCGTTGGCTGAGCGAAGTCGAAGCCAAGACCCCACTAGCATCTTCTGCTTCGTTTGTCGTCCCTTCGACTTCGCTCAGGGAGCTAGATGGTATACGCTGGCTGAGCGAAGCCGAAGCCAAAACCTCACTAGAATTTCCTGCTTCGTTTGTCGTCCCTTCGACTTCGCTCAGGGAGCTAGATGGTATACGCTGGCTGAGCGAAGCCGAAGCCAAAACCTCACTAGAATTTCCTGCTTCGTTTGTCGTCCCTTCGACTTCGCTCAGGGAGCTAGATGGTATACGCTGGCTGAGCGAAGCCGAAGCCAAAACCTCACTAGAATTTCCTGCTTCGTTTGTCGTCCCTTCGACTTCGTTCAGGGAGCTAGATGGTATACGCTGGCTGAGCGAAGCCGAAGCCAAAACCTCACTAGAATTTCCTGCTTCGTTTGTCGTCCCTTCGACTTCGCTCAGGGAGCTAGATGGTATACGCTGGCTGAGCGAAGCCGAAGCCAAAACCCCACTAGCATCTTCTGCTGCGTTTGTCGTCCCTTCGACTTCGCTCAGGGAGCTATATTTTTTGTCTAGCGCAGCGATTAGATCTAGTCTGGTGGTAAATAGTTGCTTGCCTAGAGACTTAGGGATAGGCGCGTCAATGGTTGGAATATTCTGTTTGAAAAATTCGAGATTTTGGCAGTAGTCGAATAGGTAGAAAAATTGTTTGTCTTGACCATCGCCAAATAGATCGGGGCAAAGACGGGTTCCACGTCCGACCATTTGCCAGAATTTAGTTTTGGAGCGTACTAGTTTGAAAAGGACTAGGTTAACGACTTCAGGCACATCGATGCCTGTGTCGAGCATATCGACGGAGATGGCGATATGGGGGTCTTTGTCTTTTTTAGAGAATTCGTCAATTAGGCTTTGAGCATAGGGAGTTCTATTGGTGATCAGTCTGGTAAATTCACCTTTGAGGTGTGGGTAATTAGCGTTAAAGCGGTCTTCGATAAACTCAGCGTGTTTTTGATTTTTGGCGAAGATGATGGTTTTACCGAGCCGATCGCCTCCTGCTACTTTTAGCCCTCTGGTCATCAGATGCTCTAGCACCTTGTCGGCGGTGTCTTGATTAAATAACCACTGGTCTAATGCCCCTGCTTCAATGCGATCGGGAATATTGCCTTCTTCATCCCATTCCAGTGCATCCCATTCTTCCTTCTCTGCTTCCGAAAGTTCATCATATTTGATGCCTTCTCGTTGAAATTTGAGGGGTACGGATATGGCTTTAGTGGGGACTAGGTAGCCATCTTTGACAGCATCTTCTAGTTGATAGGCATCGGTAGGTACACCGTTTTCGAGGTCAAATAAGCTGTAAGTGTTGCGATCAATTTCATCTTTTGGTGTGGCGGTGAGTCCAAGGAGTAAGCAATCGAAGTAATTAAAAATATGACGGTATTTCTGATAGACGGAGCGATGGGCTTCATCGATGATGATGAGATCAAAATGTCCGACTCCAAAGCGCTTTTGTCCATTTTTATTGTTATCTGTAGTGCCATTGATTAGCCCCATCATCGTGGCATAGGTTGAGGCATAGACGCGCCCTTCGGTGTCTTTTTCGGTGAGTAGGTTGACGGGTGCGGAGTCGGGTAGATGTTTTTTGAATACGCCGATCGCTTGGTTAACTAAAGAGACGCGATCAGCGAGAAATAGGGCGCGTTTGACCCAGTTGCATCGCATGAGTAAATCGACTAGGGCGATCGCGGTTCTGGTTTTACCTGCGCCTGTTGCCATGATAATTAGGACTTTGCGCTCTTTGTTCTGCTCGAAGGCTTCGGAGACTTTACGGATGGCGCGGGCTTGGTAATGGCGGGAGGCGATCGTAGGATTGATGTTTGCTGTTGAGAGAGGTTTCTGGGTGGTGCGGCGTTGGATCAGTAGTTCTAGTTCAGATTTTTTATAAAAGCCTTGGACTTGACGGGGTGGGTAGTTGGTATCGTCCCAAATGTAATGCTCGTAGCCATTGGTGTAGAAGATGATCGGGCGTTGTCCAAATTGGGCTTCGAGACAATAGGCATAGAGTTTTGCTTGTTGTTGTCCTACCCTTGCGTCTTTTTTGGTGCGTTTGGCTTCGACTAGGGCGAGGGGTTTGCCATCGTTGCCCCAGAGGACATAATCGACATAGCCTTTACCTGACTCATTGGGCATTCCTGAGACTTGGAATTCTCTGGTTATGTTTGCTGTCCCTTCCTGCCCTTCAAACTTTTCTGCTTCGTTTACCGTCCCTTCGACTTCCCTTCGACTCCGCTCAGGGCTGGCGCTCAGGGAGCTAGATTTTCTTCGCTGGCTGAGCGGAGTCGAAGCCAAAACCCCACTAGCATCTTTTGCTGCGGTTGTTGTTCCTTGCCTCTCTGCAACATTTCCTGCTGCGTTTACCGTCCCTTCGACTTCCCTTCGACTCCGCTCAGGGCTGGCGCTCAGGGAGCTAGATTTTCTTCGCTGGCTGAGCGGAGTCGAAGCCAAAACCCCACTAGCATCTTTTGCTGCGGTTGTTGTTCCTTGCCTCCCTTCAACATTTCCTGCTGCGTTTACCGTCCCTTCGACTTCGCTCAGGGAGCTAGGTTTTTGCCGATGGCTGAGCGGAGTCGAAGCCATCGGAGCCGAAGCCAGATCCCATCCTGATTCTTTGAGTAATAAGTCTATAAATAGGTCGCGGGTTTGGGCTTCGGAATAGTCGTGGGTATCTGGTTGGACTGTATTGGCTTGTTTGACGGCGATGAGTTCGGCGCGGAGGCGTTTTAGTTCTTCATCGATCGCATTTTTATCGGCTAACAGTATGGATAGTTTTTCATCTCGATCGCTTAGTTCGGTTTCGAGTTTTTGGAGTTCACTTCGACTTCGCTCAGTGACCTTTTCTCGCTGGCTGAGCGAAGTCGAAGCCTGCGGTATTGCTTGCGGGTCAAATTGTAATCCTGCTTCGGGTTTGTGGGTGCGTCCGTAGGTGTGGGCTAACCAGTAGGCGACATGAAAAAATTCACGGACTGCATTAATGGCATCGTTGGCGGGGACGGCTCGCTCGTTATGGACTGCGAGGTTGCCTAGTCGGATGATGTATTTGGCTTTGTTAAAGACGGCTTCGCCGACTAGAGTTTTAAAGGTTGGCTCATGGACTAGGGCGCTGAGGTTGTCTTGATAGGGGAGTCTCAGGGATGTGTCGTATTTGTATAGCCAATTTACGGTTAGTTCTAGGGCGCGACGGGCATAGAAACAAGCTGTACGCGGATCGCGGTAGGCAGTTCTAAAGGCTTTGTGGGCGGATTCGTAGATTGCGGGAAATTCTGGTTTGAGAAAGCTGAACTGGCTCATGCTGACCCCTAACATTTTTATTTTAGGATAGCAAATATTACAGGTCTATTGCTATTAGTTAGGCATCTGTCTCTGATGCAATGATTGATTCTATTTCCGTAAGTAGGAGCGGCAGATCGTGGGTAGCGACTTGCCAAACTATGTCTAAATCTATATCGAAATAGGCGTGAACTAGACGATTTCGCATACCGATGATGTCAGCCCAAGGCATCTGTGAGTGGCGATTTTGACAATCTTTAGATATTCGGTTTGCTGCTTCTCCGATAATTTCAATGGCTTTTACTAGGGCTAGGACTGAACGGCGATCGCTTTCTAGATCGTCACGGCTGTAGCCTTCAATAAAGCTAATTGCTTCAATAGCGGCATCCCGCATATGGTGTAGACGTGTGCGGTCGTCAATCGTGGACATATATTGTTAAGGCTCCAGACAAAACATTTTGACGAAAGTATTTGCTTAGTTCGTTGGGTGTCCGTAGATCGGCGGTTCTAGAAATCATGGCTGATAGCTCTCTCTCCATGCGGACTATGCCGAAGCCTTGTGTTTTGCCTTTTTCAAATTCCACTAAGAAGTCTACGTCGCTTTCTGGGCTGAAGTCATCTCTTAGTACTGAGCCAAATAGTGACAGTTTGCGAACATGGTATTTTTTACAAAATTCGGCGATCTTGTCGTTGGGTATTTCAATTGACAATTGGTGAGTAGCCATGATCGTCTGTAAGTTTTACTAGGTCATTTCTGACAATTTTTTGATAGGTCTTGCTGGTATCGATAAAATTATAACTCTCCTCTAAAGGCGCGATGCTGTAATGATGCAAAGAGGGCTTCGAGTTGGCTAAGGGATGCCCGATGGGTTGCTTTGAGTTTTTCTACGGCTTCGACTCGTTGAGCAAATTCTTTTTGTAGTGCAAGGGGTGGGCAAAAAATTGGCATTGCTTGAATAATACTCATATTTAAACCAGACATAATTGCACCTTTTTTAGTTTGCTCTAAATATCTGTTAGAGATTGGATGAAATAGAAAGTAAGCTTGTAAAAATCTTGGTAAGCATTTCTTTTGATTTAGGGTAATGCAGCATAAATGTTTTGTGTTAACAGAGAGAGGAATATCTTCGGGAACGATTGCACATTTTCCACAAGTTCCCATGATTGTTATGATTACGTCATTGGGCTTAACTGTGTAACGTTTTAGTTCTTGATATTTAGCCTCAGAAATAAATCTACGCTCTCCCCATCGAAACTCATTGGCAACAGCATTATCAATTCCTAAAACTGCTATACCTTCTGTTACAAATTCACTATGTAAAAGTTGACTTCCGAATGGTCCAGTTCTAATTGACCCTTTACTGGGATGAACTACATTATTAACAGTTTCTATGTGCCACCCTTTTAATTCTGGATCGCCGAACATTTCTAGGAAGATGGATTGGGTGAGGGTGTCGAGTTTTGCGATCGCCTCTTTGCGTTTTGATATTAGTGACTGAGTGCGATCGAGTATCTCTGCTATACGTTTTTGTTCTGCGATCGGAGGGATAGGTATCTCTATTTCTTGAAAACGTCCTTTTGGTAGAAGAGGTAAAGTTGTAGAAGCTCCTTCATGTCGAAATAAAGATATAAGCGTCTGGCAATAGTGAAAAACATATCGAGGGAAAACAATATTTTTATTGCAAACTAGAGCATTAATTTGTTGGTTAGTGGCTAATTCCGTCCCAGCAAAACCAATTTTTCCAATTGTTGCGCCAATACAACAGACCAAAACAGATTCTCTAGGTAAAAGTCTTGCTTGTTTTGCACCTTCATCTGAAAGGTTCTTAGTGCTTTTTATAATTGGTTCAATCCCCCCTAATTCTGATGGACCTATAAATGGAATAGAATTTCCATAATATTCAGGATGATTAGTTGATGGCGTTGTACCTGTGACAACATCCGCAATTTTTTTAAAAGACTGTATTTTCCATTCAACAGGAAATCTATACTTCATTTCTGCCTCTCATTTAAATTATTCTTACCAAGTGTGTTCCCTTCGACTTCCCTTCGACAAGCTCAGGGCAAGCGCTCAGGGAGCAAGTTACTGCTTTATTTTATAGATCCGCCCGATGGCTGAGCGTAGCCGAAGCCATCAACAACGTAGACAGACCAATTATCCACGCGGCGGGGACTTATCTGCTTCGTTTACCGTCCCTTCGACTTCGCTCAGGGAGCTAGATTTATTGCGATCCCTCAATGACTGAATACGATCGCCCGATGGCTGAGCGGAGTCGAAGCCATCAACAACGTAGACAGACCAATTATCCACGCGGCGGAGACTTATCTGCTTCGTTTACCGTCCCTTCGACTTCCCTTCGACAGGCTCAGGGCAAGCGCTCAGGGAGCTAGGTTTGCTCAGGGAGCTAGATTTATTGCGATCGCCCGATGGCTGAGCGAAGCCGAAGCCATCAACAACGTAGACAGACCAATTATCCCTGCGGCGGGGACTTATCGGCTTCGTTTACCGTCCCTTCGACTTCCCTTCGACAGGCTCAGGGCAAGCGCTCAGGGAGCTAGATTTATTCAGGAAGCTAGATTTATTGCGATCGCCCGATGGCTGAGCGAAGCCGAAGCCATCAACAACGTAGACAGACCAATTATCCACGCGGCGGGGACTTATCTGCTTCGTTTACCGTCCCTTCGACTTCGCTCAGGGAGCTAGATTTATTGAGGGAGCTAGGTTTATTCAAATGGCTGTAATGTGACTCATTTTGACAAGCCGCAAACTCATGCAATAAATTCGTATCACCAGCAATTAGTGCCTCCTTCTTCTTGCGAGTCCAGCCCTGCACCTGTTTTTCCCTAGCAAAAGCATCCGCCACGCGATCAAAGAACTCACAATAAACCAACTTCACAGGCAACCGTTTCGCCGTATGCCTCGCACCCAACCCATTTTGATGTTGCCACAAACGCCGCACCAAATCCTTAGTACTACCCGTATAGTAACTCCCATCCACACACTCCAAAATATACATATACGCCATAAATCCATTTAAGCTATTTCTTCTAGAATTCCGATGGCTGAGCGAAGTTCAAAGCCGTTCCCTGAGAGATCGTCCGATGGCTGAGCGAAGTTCAAAGCCTTTCCCTGAGAGATCGTCCGATGGCTGAGCGTAGTCGAAGCCATCGACAACGTAGACAGACCAATTATCTCTGCGGCGGAAACTTATCTGCTACGTTTACCGTCCCTTCGACTTCGCTCAGGGAGCTAGATTGCTCAATTTTCATATAACACTAGTAAGCAATCCCTCCAACTCCTGCATCCCTTGCTGAATCTCAGCCTCCAACCTCGCCAAATCCGCAATGATATCTTTAGGAGCGCGATGATCGACCTCCTCATGTACCACCTCCTTATAACGATTCAAGCTCAAATCATAGCCCTGCGCCACAATATCCGCCTTCGGCACACAAAAACTCTGAGCAGTTCTAGGGCGATCGGCTTCGTTTACCGTCCCTTCGACTTCGCTCAGGGAGCTAGATTTTTGCCGATGGCTGAGCGGAGTCGAAGCCATCGGAAGGGAACGCCAACGCCTCAACACATCAGGCAAATTATTTTTAGAATGCTCCTCATCCGTCAACGGTTTAGCAGGCACAGCCCCCTGCTTATCATCTGGCAACAAAGGCGATCGCTTATCATCCAAACTCAAACCATCCGCCTTCACATCATAAAACCACACAAAATCCGTCCCCCCCGACTCCGTTTTTGTGAATAACAAGATCGCCGTCGAGACTCCTGCGTATGGCTTAAACACCCCACTAGGCAAAGAAATCACCCCATCTAACTTCTGTTCTTCTACCAAAGCCTTACGAAGTTCCTTATGAGCCTTCGATGAACCAAATAGAACCCCATCAGGCACAATTACCGCCGCCCGTCCGCCCGTCTTCAAAAGCCGCAAAAACAATGCTAGGAATAGCAATTCCGTCTTCTTAGTTTTGACAATCTCTAACAAATCCTTAGCCGTATTCTCATAGTCCAAAGAACCCGCAAACGGAGGATTAGCCAAAACCAGCGTATAAGCCCCTTCATCCCCTGCGTGTTCCTGAGCCAGTGAATCCTTATAGCGAATATCAGGATTTTCCACACCATGCAACAGCATATTCATACTGCCAATTCGTAGCATCGTGTTATCAAAGTCAAAACCATGAAACATCCGATGGTGAAAATGATCCTTGAGCTTGGCATCGCGCAAAATCTCAGGGTAATGCGATCGCAAATACTCATTCGCCATCACCAAAAAGCCACAAGTCCCACTCGCAGGGTCACAAATCACATCTCCCGCCGTCGGTGCAGTTAACTCCACCATCAACTGAATAATATGGCGCGGTGTGCGAAACTGCCCATTCTGCCCAGCACTGGCAATCTTGCCCAACATATATTCATAGAGATCGCCCTTAGTATCGCGATCGTCCATCGGCACACCATCCAAGGCATCCACCACCTTAGCCAACAGCGCAGGCGTGGGAATCGTAAACCTTGCATCCTTCATGTGGTGCGCGTAAGTCGAACCGTCACCACCTAGCGATCGTAAAAAAGGAAACACATGATCGTTAACAAGCTCATACATCTCCGCCGCCGCGACATGCTTAAACCTAGACCAGCGCATCTCATCATAAGCGCGTCCCTTATCATCCTTACCCTCTGGAAAAATCCGCCGCTCCATTGGTTTCTTGGTGCGGTTTGCCTTGTTTTCTTCTAGGGTATGTAGCTCATCAAGGCGCTTTAAAAACAGCAAATAAGTAATCTGCTCAATCACCTCAAGCGGATTAGATATCCCACCCGACCAAAACGCATCCCAAATGCGATCGATTTGACTTTTAATTTCCCCTGAGATCATAGTTTGCCTGTCTTATCCGCTTGAGTCTAAAAATTCTGGGCAATTAACAGTTTTACACCCTTTTAACAAGCTACAGCATTCCTAAATCATTTATGAGAAAAATAGGGCTTCGACTACGCTCAGCCCCAGGTACTTTAGATGGCTGAGCGTAGTCGAAAGATGGCTGAGCGTAGTCGAAGCCATCGGTACTTTAGTTAGTAAGTCCCTAACCGTTGCAAATCTCACAGCTTGCTTCAGGGATCTTGCTTAACGCTTCTTAACAAGTAAACCTTATTTCTAGATATAACTACCCATAAACTAAACACTAGTCGTAAAATAGGCAGTCAGATAGGTATTTAAACTGCAATTTATCCCCACCTTTATTCAGCATTTAAGAAACAGAGAATATGGTAGCTACCCCTTCTAAACCCGATGTAAGCCAGTCAAACCAACAAAAGGTTAACGGGACTGGCCGACGCGAAACGATCCTGACTCCACGCTTCTACACTACTGACTTTGAAGCAATGGCAAATATGGATATCTTCGATCTGAAGCCAGACTATGAAGCTATCCTCGAAGAATTTAAATTTGACTACAACCGTCGTCACTTTGTCCGTACTGCTGACTTCAACCAAGATTGGAATCATATCGATCCCAAAGTAAGAGAGCATTTCCGTGTATTCCTTGAAGGCTCTTGTACCTCTGAGTTTTCAGGATTTTTGCTATACAAGGAAATTGCTGTCAAAATCAAAGACAAGAACCCTCTGATGGCGGAAATTTTTAGCCTGATGAGCCGTGATGAAGCTCGTCACGCTGGTTTCTTGAATAAGGCGATGCCAGACTTTGATCTGCAACTTGATCTTTCGACCCTATCCAAAACCAAGAAATACGTTTACTTTGCACCGAAGTTTATCTTCTACGCTACCTATCTATCTGAGAAGATTGGCTACTGGCGCTATATCAAGATTCACCAACATTTCCTTGCTCATCCTGAATATCGAATCTACCCGATCTTCAATTTCTTTGAAAATTGGTGCCAAGATGAGAGCCGCCACGGTGATTTCTGTAGCTTGCTTCTCCGCAGTGAGCAAAATAATATCAAGGGTATTAGAGCTAATCTCTGGAGTAAGTTCTTCTTGCTATCAGTATTTGCCACCATGTATCTAAATGATATTTGTGTTCGCAATGAGTTCTACGAATCCATCGGCATGGATACCAGAAAGTATGTCGATGAAGTTCTTCGTGAAACCAATCGTGATGCTGCAAAGGCATTTCCTGTGATTCTTAATCTGGAAAATCCTAAGTTCTGGGCTTGCCTGAAGAAGTGCGAAGAGAACAATGCCAAGCTCTCGAAAATTGATGAATCCAATGCTCCTGAGTGGTTGAAGAAGATTCAGAAACTTCCTTACCTTGCCAATAACGGTTTACAGTTCCTGACCATGTATTTACAACCTTCTATTCCTGCTCCTAAGGGTGTAGTTCTCTAATCACCAAAAGAGGAAGAGCGATCGCTCTTCCTCTTTTGCGACACAGCTAGAGCAGTCGTCATTCTTGTTAGGACATAAAACCCAAATAGTGTGAGGCGGCGCGAAGCGCCGCCTCACACTATTTGGGTTTTGCTTTGTTCTGATACAGGTGGCTATAGCTATATAAACCCCATCAAGGCTTTTGAAAGCGTCACGACGCTTTCAAAAGCCTTGATGCACTACAACAAAAACTTAGAGGTACGTCGCTTAGCGACGTACCTCTAAATCTTGTTAATGGGTGACCTGGGATTCGAACCCAGGGCCAGCGGATTAAGAGTCCGATGCGCTACCACTGCGCCAGTCACCCTAAATTTGCTCGTTTGCTCAAAGAGCGATTTCTATACTAGCAAATGTTTGCACAAATACATCACAAAAGTCGAAATTAAAACAACGTCATTTCGCCATTTGCGTCGTGCGAAGCACGACGCAAATGGCGAAATGACGTTAAAACATGAGATCGCTATAAAAATAGCAGGAGGTACGAAGCACCTCCTGCTATTTTTTGGAGCATTTATAGTTGCGACATATTGCTTAATCCCCTTGTATTCGGAGATCTAAGCCTTATAATGACCTTAAATTTCCAATCACCACCTAGAAAACAAATAGATAAAATGTGCTAGACACCATACTTAGAGGACATTACAAAATTATTAGTCACCTCGGTGGTGGTGGCTTCGGTCAGACATATCTGGCTGAAGATATTGATTTGCCAACGCATCCTACCTGTGTGGTGAAGCAACTTAAGCCTTTATCCCATGAGCCTTTTGTGTTGGAAACTGCTAAGCGTCTCTTCGATCAAGAAGCCGAGATGCTTTATTCTTTAGGCTCCCACGATCGCATTCCACGTTTACTTGCCCACTTTCAGGAAGGCGAAGAATTTTATTTAGTCCAAGAATTTGCTGATGGTACGGATCTCACGCAGGAGATTGGTAATGGCAAGCGATCTCCTGAAGCGGTGGCGATCGCCTTGCTCAAAGAGGTTTTAGAAATACTGGTATATGTGCATGAGCGCAATGTTGTCCATCGTGATATCAAACCAGCCAACTTAATTCGCCGTAACAGCGATCGCAAAATTGTTTTGATCGATTTTGGTGCAGTTAAAGAAATTGGTAGTTTGGCAGTTGATCCGCAAGGTAATACAAATCTGACGATCGCGATTGGTTCCCCTGGGTATATGCCCATCGAGCAACTTAATGGCAAGCCGCGTTTTAGTAGTGACATTTATGCGGTAGGGATGATGGCAATCCAAGCAATTACTGGCGCAGAGCCACGCCTGTTTGGTGAACATCCTGAAACGGCGGAACTGGTTTGGCGCGATCGCTTACAGGGTAATTACTCCCCGCAATTTCTAGATATTCTCGACAAAATGGTGCGTTACGATTTCCGTCAACGCTATCAGACCGCTTCAGAAGTACTAAAAGCGATCGCCTCTCTGCCCAATGTTACCGAGCATGATTTGCCAACTGTCGTTAGCGCCAGCAATATGACTAACAACGCCGCAACTATCATCACGTCGTCACAGGTTGCTACGCAAGCAGCAGGTTCTCAAGGCGATTCTTCCTATAGAGACCCTCACACTGTCGCCTTCCAAGAGTCCTCGTCGCGCAAATCATTTCCTATTTGGGTTTGGGTCACTGGAGGCTTTGCTTTGCTGCTGGTAGTGATCATGGCAATCATCAGCAAAACTGCGAGAAATGCACCTGAAGTTGTTAATAATCCCGTAGTTTCCAACTTACCGAGTCCAACGGCGATCGCATCGACACCTCCAGTTACAGCATCATCGACTGCAACCCCAACGGTGATCGCATCGACACCTCCAGTTACAGCATCATCGACTGCAACCCCAAAGCCTTTATCTGTTGAGGAGTTACTTGCCCAAGCCTTGATTCTTAATCGCAATAACAAACCTCAGGAAGCTCTGGCAAAAGTAGAAGAAGCTATAAAGTTAGATCCCAATAGTGCCGATGCTTGGGGAGCAAAGGGCTTATTACTGAGAAGTATGGGGCGTGAAAATGAGGCGATCGCAGCTTTTTCTAAAGCGCTGGAACTCAGACCTGATGAGCGATTAACCCCATCCTCGAAACGCGAACTTCCTTCAAAAAAAGGTGGTAAGAAAAAAGATGATGATTAATATTGATAGAACTGATGCTATGAGATGTAGGGGCATTTTAGGAACACAAACACGTCCTTTGTCAGACTGGAAAATCTCTATATATTGATTGCTATAGCAATGTAAGTTTTGCTTAGGACATAAAACCCAAAAGATGAGTGGCGGCGCGAAGCGCCGCCACTCATCTTTTGGGTTTTGATTTTTGTCCGAGATGACTCTTATAGTCGTCGCCAGTCTTGTTAGGATACAAACCCAGAAGGCGAGTGGCAGCGCGAAGCGCTGCCACTCGCCTTCTGGGTTTTGATTTGTCCTAGTACAAATGGTGACAGCTATACATTGCTATAGCTGTCCTAAATCCTTTGTAGATTTTTGTTTTTTTGGAAGAGCGCTCCTTCGGAGCACTCTTCCAAAAAACATTTAGGATTGCTATATGATTGGAAAGACTTTACAAACAGTGATCATGAGTGATTTGCCGATTATTCAACGTCCCGATGGGAGAGCTTGGGATCAACTGCGCCCAGTGCATTTGCAGCATCCATTTACCCAAGCACCTGCGGGTTCTGTGTTGGCAAAATTTGGTAATACCCAATTGATCTGCACTGTATCCATCGAAGAAGGTGTGCCTAAGTTTCTGACTGGGAGTAATCAAGGTTGGCTAACAGCCGAATATCGGATGATGCCTGCATCTACCATTCCGCGTCAACAACGGGAATTTATGAAACTATCAGGGCGTACTCAAGAAATCCAAAGGTTAATTGGGCGTAGTCTGAGAGCTGCACTAGATATGACTGCGATTGCTAATTACACTTTTACCGTTGATATTGACGTGTTGCAAGCTGATGGTGGCACGCGCACAGGTGGAATCACAGGAGGGTTTGTGGCTCTTAAAGCAGCCTGCGATCGCTTACTCTCTGAAGGCAAAATTACGCGATCGCCAATTCGTAATGCTGTGGCGGCTGTGTCTGTGGGTTTATTGGAGGGTGTCCCAATTTTGGACTTAAATTACAAAGAAGATGTCGCTGTCAGTGTTGACCTCAATGTGGTTATGGACAGCAGTGGCAAGCTGATCGAGGTGCAAGGCACTGGCGAATCAGATACATTCTCGCGATCGCAGCTTAATCAAATGCTCGATGTCGCCGAAAAAGGGATTGGCGAATTGCTGCAAATCCAATTATAAAAAGAGCGGCGCATCGCGCCGCTCTTTTTATAATTGCTTGAGATAGCTCAACAAATCTGCCATATCTTGAGGGCTTGGTTGAAACTGGGGCATGGGTGGAGTTTCACCACTGACGACTTGTTGGATTAGACGAGCATCGGACTTGCGATCGGATACACCATGCAAGCTGGGTCCAACTTTGCCATTAGCCCATTGACCATGACAAGCCACACAATTCATCACAAAAATTGACCTTCCCTGTACAGGATCACCTGAAAGGTTTAAAACCGACTGTGTATATTGATCGAGCGGTGGACTGAATATCCAAAAAAATAGAGCGATCGCCATGATCGCCAAAGTAATTGCGATCGCCAGCAAGCTTTGTAGAGGCGACTTTACCTCAGGCGAACGCAAGGATTGATCTGATGTCGTATCTGCCGACGGGTCAGCATCCTTTACCAAATTTGCTCCTTCATTAATCACAGTTTTTAAACCTAGCCATTATTTAGCCAAAACTTTTACTTAATAAGTACTTAGCAAAGTATTCATAGCTTAAGTATTAATAACATATCTTAAAGAAAGTATAAGTAATCAAATCGCAATGAGAAATTAAATAAAGCCTAAGTTTAGTCATGAACCGATGGCTCTCCCTATGATTTGGCAGGATAGGACTAAAACCTTGCTCTTTACGCCCCACTTTAGTTTATTGGTGTCTGGTACTCCACGTTCTATAATTCAAAAGCACAATCATAAAAAAGTTTAAAAATACAGGAAAGAGTTGATTATGGGAGGAAATGATCGCTTGCTAAGGGCAGCAAGAGGTGAAGTACTGGATCGTCCACCAGTATGGATGATGCGTCAAGCAGGAAGATACATGAAGGTGTATCGTGATTTGCGTGATAAATATCCAACATTTAGAGAGCGATCGGAAATCCCTGAACTCGCCGCCGAAATTTCTTTGCAACCATTTCGCGCTTTTCAACCTGATGGCGTGATTATGTTCTCCGATATCCTCACTCCCCTCACAGGTATCGGCATTAACTTTGACATCATCGAAAGCAGAGGACCAATTATTGAGTCCCCAATTCGTACCCAAGCTCAGGTTGATGCTCTCACAGAGTTTGACCCTGATACTGCTGTTCCCTTCATTCGGAAGATTTTAAGCGCGATCAAAGAAGAAGTTAAAGATCAAGCAACAATTCTTGGATTTGTGGGCGCACCTTGGACATTAGCTGCCTATTCTGTTGAAGGTAAAGGCTCTAAGGATTATTCTACGATTAAGGCAATGGCTTACAAAGAGCCAGCAATTATTCATAGCTTTTTGACCAAGATTGCCGAAATGATCGGCACTTATGTAATTCACCAGATCGAGTGTGGCGCTCAAGTTGTACAAATGTTTGATTCTTGGGCTGGACATCTTTGCCCAACGGATTATAAAACCTTTGCGCTGCCCTACCAAAAGATGGTGGTAGATAAGGTCAAGGCAAAATATCCCAACACGCCCATGATTCTTTATATTAGTGGTAGTGCGGGTGTACTAGACCTAATGCCTAAGTCTGGTGTGGATATCGTCAGTGTTGATTGGACTGTGGATCTTGTCGATGCCCGCGATCGCCTTGGTCATGATATTCCTGTCCAAGGTAACCTCGATCCCTGTGTTCTCTTTGCTGAGCAGAGCTACATTCGCGAACGTATTTTAGAAGTTGTTGCTAAAGCTGGTAACAAGGGTCACATCATGAATCTCGGTCATGGCATTTTATCCACCACGCCCGAAGATAACGCCAGATTTTTCTTTGAGACAGTTAAAGGGCTTGGCTCTTAAGAAACTTGCGGCAAAAGCTATAAAAAAAGCCTCGCTTAGCGAGGCTTTTTTTATAGCTTTTGCTAACCCTAAAACTCATCCTTGAATACGTGTTGCAAAATCCTACGATTTTCAACTTGCAAGCCTTTAACTTCAGCTTGCATCTCTCTAACATCTGCTTGCATCTCTCTAACATCTGCCTGCATCTGCCTAATGTCAGCTTGTGTACTTGCCATTGTTTCACCTAACTGCATCATGAATCTTGTCAGATTGGAGATCGCTTCAGTATTAGCTTGTTGTTGAGTAGCCACTTGATCAACAGTACGATCAATGCGTTCATATTGCCTTGCAAGGGTAAACATGATCTCTTTGACTGTATCTAAATCGTTGGCTACACTATCAAGTGTTAAAGGCTGTGTCATTTTGATACTTCTCCCTATACCAATTGCAAAAATGGCAACGCCATTTTTGCAATCTCAAAATTTTACTGGGCTTGTTTTGAAGTGCATTAGTATTACTAGGTAAATTACTAGGTAATCAAATTAGAGATACTTCTGCAAAATTACTTTTAAGCGATCGCGACTGGCATCAGACACCTTACTCAAATCCGTCAAGATTGAAGTCTTCAGAGCATGATGAGCTTCAGATTTAGGAGGATTTGCCGCAATCTTTGCCACGGCATTTTGAATTACGGCTTGAGCATTTAGGGCATTTTTTTGTAAATTTTGGACGATCATTTCCACCGTTACACTCTCATGATCGTCATGCCAGCAATCATAATCGGTAACCAAGGCGATCGTGGCATAGGCAATTTCAGCTTCACGGGCAAGCTTTGCTTCAGTAAGGTTGGTCATGCCAATTACCTTAGCGCCCCAACTGCGATAGAGCAAAGATTCAGCTTTAGTCGAAAAGGCTGGTCCCTCCATACAAAGATAAATTCCACCTTTATGGACTTTGTTGCGTCCTAAGTCGATCGCTTCCGCCGCAGAGGAGACAACAGATAACAGTGATTTGCAAATTGGTTCGCCAAAAGCAACGTGGGCGACAATCCCTTCCCCAAAAAATGTGGAAGTGCGGCTAGTGGTGCGATCAATAAATTGATCGGGTAGCACGATATCAAGGGGACGAGCATATTCCTGCAACGAGCCAACGGCTGAGGCGGAGATGATGTATTCTACGCCAAGACTTTTGAGTGCATAGATATTGGCGCGATAGGGGACTTCGGTGGGTAGTAAATGGTGCGATCGCCCATGTCTGGCAAGAAATACTACTGGTGTCCCTGATAATTTGCCATAGATAAATGCATCTGATGTTTTTCCAAAGGGAGTATCGATGTTAATTTCTTGAATATCAGTCAGGGCGGACATTTTGTAGAGTCCACTGCCACCAATAATGCCAATTTGTGCGTTAACTGTCATAGTTTTTAGGAATTATGCAAATTTATCGAGAAGCGTCTAGAAGTGAAGTTACCATAAAGCCTAACTAACAAGAAGTCTCGCTACGCGAGACTTCTTGTTAGTTAGGCTTTTGCTACCTGTAAATCTGCAAGTAAATTATTTAACTGCTCAGTACTAGCGTGATAGACCTCACCGCAGAAATGACAAGTTGCCTCGGCTCCTTTGTCATCACTAATCATCGATCGCAAATCTTCTTCGCCAAACATCTTCATCGCCGCTAACATGCGATCGAGTGAGCAAGGGCAATGAAATTTGACATCTTTAGTCATCGGCAAAATATCTAGATGCATATCAGCAAAGATTTCCGTCATCACATCTTCGATCGCTTTGCCTTGAAGCAGCAAGTTTCTGAAATTTTGCGAATCACTTTTTGCTTCTAGTTGGATCAATAAATCTTCCTGAGAGAGGTTTGCGGTCTTTGCTGCCCGCAGGGTCGCCATGGGCATGATTTGTAACAAAATCCCTGCTGCTACCTTAACGGGAGCCTCGCTATGATTATCCTGATCAATTATTTCGGTCAGCATGAGCTTGGAATAAGTTTGCTCCGAAGAGGCTAAGTACCAAGCAACATCATTGGCGATATCACCTGCAATTAACTCCACGGTGCTGCTATAGGGTTCGCCATAGCCAACATCACGCATAACTTTGAAAAAACCTATTTGCCCAACGCCTTGAATGACATTTTGTTGACCATCGGCAAGGGGCGGCAATGTAAATTGAGGATTGGTAACAAAACCGCGTACTGTTCCATCAAATCCAGCATCAGCGTAGACTAAACCTAGTCCGCCATCTCCAGCTACTCTGACATTTACTCTGGCTTGAGGTTGTTTCATATTTGAGGCAAGTAGTAAGCTTGCCGCCATGGCTCGACCGAGTGAGGCTGTAGCAACCGCTGATAAATGATGACGACGACGAGCCTCAGTAAGGGATTGGGTAATATTCACGCCAATGACACGGACTCGGCCGTCGGCGGTGAGGGCGCGAATTAAGCGATCGTTCATGAACTTTTTCTAAGTTTGGATTATTCAATAGAGCAACGCAGGTAGAACCTGAGCTAGATCTCTATGTTATAGCAGTCCCAAAACTAAAGGAGAATTGCGGCGCAAAGCGCCGCAATTCTCCTTTAGTTTTTATGTCTTATACCAATTTACGAAAATGTAGCAACACTTTTGTAAATTAAAACTCAAGCCTAGTAAGGGTTTTATAGCTGTTGCCAGTCATGTTAGGACAAAATCAAAACCCCAAAGATAGTTGCGGCGCAAAGCGCCGCAACTATCTTTGCACATCTATCAAGAAAGACACAAAAAACACAAGTAGACATCCTGTGTTTTGGTATTACAGCGCTTTGCGATCAAACCTGAACCAAGATATTTTTTGAAAATGTTGCTTTGCATCATTTTCAAAAAATATCTTGGTTTGTTAATAGCCCTATCGCCAAGCATGTCAACACTCTTATGAGGTTTTGCTTAGCGCCGCCTCTAATCTTTTTTGATATGATTAGTCTGAGTATTCGGTCAAATTGGAGAACCATGCAATACACTGGAAACGCTTGGGATAAGGACGCTCTAAAAAATCCAGAGACAGAATATCAGACTCTATTGAGTTTACTCAGAAACAAGCAAGATTTTGGAATGCTGTTTGTGCGTTGCTCGCCTGCCGAGGGGGAGCAGATAATTAGAAGGATACGGGTAGATGCAGAGAGTCAAACAATTCGAGTGTTAAGGCTCGATCGCCCGATCGCTGATTTTTATGAGATGTTTGCTAATGAGCCAGATTTACATGAAGCAAATCTATTGTTTATCACAGGTATCGAAGAGTTCTTAGAAAATAAAGTTGATGATTTAGAGGATCATGCATTGGGTGAAAAACTAACCCATCTTCCTCGTCCCCTTGCCCATCTGCTCCTATTACAATCTAAGCTCAAAGAGAATTTTCCGATTTGCTTTGTATTTTTACTGCCTTTATTTGCACTTAAATTTTTTATTGATAGCTATCCCGAATTTTTTGATGATGCTGTTGAGGTGTTTGAGTTTCCTACTGACATGGAGTTGATGCGACAGGAGACTTTTCGCTGGGTCAGTGACGATCGCTATGAAGCCTACGCTCAAATTAGTGAGGAAGAACGCGATCGCAAATATGAGGATCTGCAAAAGCTGATTGCGGCTCAGCCCCTAATTTCTGAACGTCGGATTGAGCTATTACTAGAGCAAGGTGGGTTATTAGTTGCGGGTAATCGTTGTCAAGAGGCGATCGCCAATTGCGATCTTGCTTTGCAGATTCGTTCTAATAATCATTTGGCTTGGTATAACCGTGCAGTTGCCTTAGATCTATCTAGTCACCATGAAGAGGCTGTAAACAATTACCGTCAGGCGATCGCCTATAAAGAAGATTTTTATGCAGCTTGGCACAACCTTGGCACTTCTTTGAGTATGTTAGGTCGCTACGAAGAAGCGATTGATAGTTATAATCTAGCGCTTAAACACAAACCTGATTATTACTATTCCTATGGGGGGAAAGGGTTAGTTTGCAGTGTGCTCGGAAAATATGAAGAAGCGATCTCTCATTGCGAAAAGGCGCTAGCCCTTAGACCCGACTATGTTCAGGGGTGGTTTAGTCGCGCCTATGCTTTGGAAAGTATCGGCAAATATGGAGAGGCTGTGGCTAGTTATGATCGCGCTCTAGAGTATAAGCCGCGCGATCATCAAATCTGGTATAGCCGCGCCAAAGCTCTTGAGCAATGGGGCAATTACACAGAAGCGATCGCCAGTTACGATAAAGCTCTAGAAATTCGTCCCGATGATTATTATGCATGGAACAATCGTGGTCTGGTACTGAGTAAACTTGAACTTTACGAAGAGGCGATCGCTAGTCATGACCGTGCCCTAGAGATCAATCCTGACGACCATTTTGCTTGGTATAACCGAGGCAATGCTCTCAGTGGTCTAGGAATGCTCGAAGAGGCGATCGCTGCCTATGATCAAGCAATCCAAATATCACCACAAGAACCACAGGTTTGGCAAAATCGTAAAATCGCATTGAGAAGACTTGGTTTTGATTAAAGCTCAGGAATGCAACAGCACACAAAGCCCATGACCCAACAGATCAATCCTCTATCTACTAAAGTAATTAACAATGCGTCAGCAGGATTTATTCCTACGCAAACAAATCGCTGTGAATGTAAAGGCTTGAGAATCCCTCTAAGCTTATTGATTACAGTGCCATTTTTGTTAAACACCTTTGGCATTGTTGGATTGATTGGATGGTTATCTTTTCGGAATGGGCATCAAGCGATTTTGCTTCTCGCCAATCAGTTCCACCGTAAAGCTACTGAGCAAGTTCAAGATCGCTTACATTCCTATTTAGAACTCCCCTATACGCTCAATCAACTTAATGCTAATAGCATTGAGTTAGCTCAAATTGATTCTAGTGATGAACAAAAAATCCAAAATCACTTTTGGAAACAACTACAAAGCTTTCCTCGTATCAGCAATATTTACGTTGCTACTTTTTCTGGTAAATACTTTGGCGCAAGACGAATTAAAGATGGATTTGCTCTAGAAAATTCCAGTTCGACTTTCATGACCGATAACTTTGGGCGACCTCAAACAGCCTTAATGCCCAAGAGTAGATTTAATCTAAGCGATCGCCCTTGGTATCAAACTATAGTTGAGACCAGAAAAAGTATTTGGACTGAAGTATATACAGACTCGATTGCCGAAAAACCTGCGATCACCGCGATTAAGCCGATCTTTCAAGAAAATGGCGATCTACAGGGTGTGTTAGGTGTATCGATGCTGTTGGGCGATATCAATCAGTTTTTACAGGAAACAAAAGTTAGTGAACAGGGGCAAACATTAATTATTGAGCCTTCAGGGAAATTAGTCGCAACTTCTAATTTAGATGTAGAAATCTCAACATTAGGTAATAAATCGGAGCGTATTTTAGCAACTCAAAGTCAAGATAAATTAACTCGCACAGTGGCTGAATGGTTGAAATCTCAGCCAGTAAATCATGACAATGAGATTCAACAGTCAATGATCAAGTTTGAGGGCGAGCCATACTTTATTCAAGTTGGGAAATTGCAGGATAACTCTGGTTTAGGTGGATTGAATTGGCGGATAGTTGTGGCTATGCCTGCGTCTGATTTTATGTCGCAGATTAAAGAAAATACATTATCAACAGGAATGTTATGTCTCATTGCCCTTGGATTGAACGCTGTCTTAGGAGTGATAGCTGCTCGTCGTATCAGTCGTCCCATTGCTCAACTTAGTCAAGCAAGTCAATCGATCGCTAATGGTAATCTCGATCAAAAGGTGGAAGAATCTTGTGCCATTAAAGAATTAGCAATATTGGCGAATTCCTTTAATCAGATGAGTCGCCAGATGAAAAGATCGCACACAAGACTAGAGGAATATTCACAGCTTTTAATGCAGAAAGTTGATGAACGTACCTATGCATTACAGCAGGAGATTTTAGAACATGAAATCACTGAAGCGGCTTTGAGAGAATCTGAAGAGAAATTTGCTAAAGCATTTCGTTCTAGTCCAGATGGTATGGCTTTGCTCTCCAATGAAACTTACAAACATATTGATGTCAATAATAAGTGGTCAGAAATCACAGGCTATACCCGTGAAGAAGCGATTGGTGCAGCGCCTTCTGATTTAAATCTTTGGGTTGATTTGGAAGAACGCGATCGCATGTTAGCGATTTTAGAAGTTGAAGGGAGAGTATTTAACTACGAAGCAAATTTTGTGACTAAGAGTGGGAAGAGGTTTACGGGACTAATCTCTTCGGAAACCATTGAGTTTGGCGGCAAGGTTTTTGCAATTTATGCAGTCAAGGATATTAGCGATCGCAAGATTATCGAAGAAAATATCAAACAGAGTGAAAAGAAATATCGCGATCTCGTGGAATCAGCTAATTGCATAATTCTCCGATGGGATACACAGGGTCGGATTTGCTTCTTAAATGACTATGGCCTGAAGTTTTTTGGCTATCAATTAGAAGAAATTATCGGTACTTATGTATTAGATACAGTTGTCTCAGCCAAAGATGTATCAGGTGAAGATCTGCGAAACATGATTTCTGAAATATGTTGCGCTCCTGAGAAATATCAACTCAACGAGAATGAGAATATTTGCAAAGATGGGCGGCGTGTCTGGGTAACTTGGTCGAATAAGCCGATCTATAACGATCAAGGACAGTTAATTGAAATTCTATCGGTAGGGACGGATATTACTGATCGTAAACAAGCCGAGAAAGAACTGCAATCTGCTAAAGAAGTTGCAGATACGGCAAATCGGGCTAAGAGTGAGTTTCTCGCAAACATGAGTCATGAGTTACGTACTCCCCTTAACGGTATTCTCGGTTATGCTCAAATCCTCAAGCGTAGTTACGATCCTGATAAACATAAAGCTGGTTTAGAGGTGATTCAACGTAGTGGTGAGCATTTGCTGACTTTGCTCAATGACATTCTCGATCTTTCTAAAATTGAAGCAAAGAAGCTAGAACTGAATCCTAGTGAATTTGATCTTCCGAAGTTGCTACAAAGTATTACGGATATGTTCCAACTGCAAGTAGGCGCTAAGGATGTTCAGTTAATCTACAAACCTCTAACAGCTTTACCCACTACGATGTATGGTGATGAAAAGCGATTGCGCCAAGTATTAATTAATTTATTTGGGAATGCAGTTAAATTTACTGATCACGGTAGTGTCTCGCTGACCGTCAGTACTCAACCCTGTGAATCTAGTCATAAATATAAAGTCCATTTTGCGATCGCCGATACGGGTGTGGGTATCGATCCTGATAAGTTAGACGACATATTTTTGCCATTTCAGCAAGTAGGCGATCGCGCTCGGCGATACTCTGGTACTGGTTTAGGCTTACCGATTTGTCAGAAACTTGTGGAGATGATGGGAGGACAACTGCATGTGGAGAGTAGCTTAAATGAGGGTAGTACTTTCTGGTTTGAAATTGAGTTAACCGAAGTTCCGAATCATGTTCCCCATGTAATGATCGATAGTCGCACAATTACGGGCTACTTAGGAGAGCGGTGCAAAATTTTGATTGTCGATGATAAGACTGAAAATCGCATGGTATTACGTGATTTGCTTACACCCCTTGGTTTTATCGTGGCTGAGGCGATCGATGGTTATGACTGCATTACGCAAGCGCAGATATTTGAGCCAGATTTAATTTTGTTGGATATGGTGATGCCGCAACTGGATGGACATGAAACTACAAAGCAGTTGCGTCAGTTGCCAATGTTCCAGAAAACTGCGATCGTCATGGTTTCGGCGAGTGCTTTCAATCAAGATCGGAATCTAAGTATTGCGGTTGGATGCAATGATTTTATTGCGAAGCCTGTTGATCCAGATACATTATTTTATACAATGCGATCGCTTCTCAATTTGGAATGGCTATACGAAGATGCACATACTCATGCTCCTAATGTCATAGATGTTGCCAATGACAAGGCTGAGGCGATTTCGCAACCTCTGATTCCTCCCCCCAACTACACACTCGAAAAGTTATTGCAACTGGCTCGGATGGGTGATGTTCTAGCAATTCAGGATGAAGTTACGCTTTTACAGACAACTGATGCCACTTTTAGTCCCTTTGCTAATCAAGTGTTAGACTATGCCCGTGATTTTCAAATCAAACGCATTCGTGAGTTTTTAGAATTGCATACTCAAAAAGTATAGCTACTGTGGCATTGGTATAGCTATAGCCATTCTTGTAGGACATAAAACCCAAATAATGTGAGGCGGCGCGAAGCGCCGCCTCACATTATTTGGGTTTTGATTTGTCCTGATACAGGTGGCTATAGCTATATATATGTTTTGCGTACATTTGCAGCCGTGCGAAGCACGCCGCAAATAGCTAAATGAAGGCGGCACGAAGTGCCGCCTTCATTTAGCTATGAATTTGTGATAGCAGGATATGTCCATTCATATTTATTGGGAAATACAAAATTAGTGAAAGACATAGATATGCTGATATCCAGAGATTTCACGGCGTGCCACCAACCAACGGGCATGAATATCGCGTCTCCTGGATTTAAAGTCACTTCAATAATAGGAATTTTTTGAAATAATGGATACTTCTCATAGTCAGGATTTTCACAGTCAACTTCGCTAAAAACACCTCGGTAGTTGTAAATCATGTGGGTGTAATAGGGAGGAATAATCTTCCATACTTTACGACCATAGACCTGCACAAAAATTAGATTAACGGGATCGTGATGTAATGGAGTAATTGTTCCTGCAGGACCAAACCAGAAAAAAGTAGTGCCATTGATATTTGTCGGATCAAGATATTCAGGAAACATCTCGATATCTTCTAGCAAACCACGTAAATCGGTCTTTTCGATATTGCCGTTGTTTGCCACCATGTAATAGTTGTTTGTTGCCCCCCCATTGACTACGGTTCTAGCATAATCAGCCATTCGCATTTTTTTGCGATGTTGATCGACATTAATCTCATAAAGCCGATCGCTGTTGCGATCGCTTTGTACTTCTATCTCAACCTCGCCATATTTCTCATGAAGATATTCAGGATTCCATTTTGAAATGGCTGACCAGTTCTTGGCAATGCTTGGAAAAATTAGGGGAATATTTTTGCAGTAGTAGTTTTCTAAAAACTCTGTTCTAGAAATATGGTCTCTGCGCTCAATGGTATGTGAGCGAGGGGAGAGAAACGAAAGCTCTGCCAAAATATTGGCATGGGATTCTATTTTATTGAGGACTTGGACATATTTATGTCCTGCTTGAAAATAAGGATTTTGATGAAGCGAACTTACTTCTAGACGGGCTGCGCTGGGACTGATGCCATGGGTAATTAATTGCTGCACAATTGACTGATCATCCATCCCCGCAAACTTGCTATCAGCTATCCATCGTCGCCAAGCATCGGTAACAGGCTCAGAAGTAACGACGATCTGCGAGAAGTAGCGGGGATCAAAAGTCGAAAAACTTGTTTGAGATTTTGGGATTTTAGGATTTTGCAGCATAAGGGTCAATTTTTGAAGATCGTCCTATTTCTATCTTAGAGCGATCGCATTAGGAGGGGGCGCAAAGCACCCCCTTCTAATTTCTAAGACATGGCTTGAATGATGTAGTCAAAATAAGGCTCAGTGGTAGCAGCATCGTCTTTGCTGAGTAAGGCTAGAGATGCATTCTTGAGGCAACGAACTGCATCAGCCATTCCGACTAGAGGAACACCGAGGGAGTTGTACATTTCACGGACACCAATGATGCCGATTTTTTCGATCGGATCTTTATCACCTGCCAAAACCCCATAGGTGGTGAGGCGGATGTACCATGTGAAGTCTCTCAGGCACTGGTTTCGTTGCTTTTGACCATAGGCATTACCACCTGGGGAGATGTAATCAGGATGAATTCTAAATAGTTCTTCGGTGGCTTTCTTGACGATCTTGTCTTCGCTTTCTGCCAAGGTTGTGGCAATGCGTACCCTTTGAGCGCCAGTGGCGAGAAAGTTTTGCACACTTTGTAACTCAGCAATGCTGGGATAACGGAGTTCTTCGTCGGCTCTTTCTAAAACTTGACTAACTACACTCATAATTAAAATAAAAAATTTAATATATTCGCCATCTAGTCTACCAAAAGCGGTGAATGCGCCAAGAATTTGTAATAAAATCACAAATCTTCATAATCAAAACCTAAAAGTACAGATGCGGTGCTTTGTGCCCTATCTCTACTTTTAGGTTAGGGCAAAAACTTGAAAGTGAGACGAAGCATCACTTTCAAGTTTTTGCTTTGGGGTTCCAGTCAGTGCAAAATCTGTATGAGCTATAGCAAAAGATGTCTATAAAAACCAGATTTAAAGTGCTTTTTGTCTTGAAGCAAGATATATCTGACCTGTTACATTTTGGCTTTTAGTTGCTTGAGCAGCATTTTTAGTTCTGTGGCTAGGTTATAGCCGATCGCCTGATCGCCATAGCGCCAATCTTGATAGATCTGCGTAATTTTGGCGATCGCCTCTGCTTGTTTTTCAGAAACGCGATTGTTGAGGCTAGCCACATATTCTTGGGGCGTTTGGTAAGACAATTTCGGTTTGCCCTGCTCTGATAGCCATTGCAACATTTGCTGATAAGTACGCTGCGGGATTGGCATTTTTTGTAAGCGTTGTACTTGCCACCACCAGATCGCCAATTGCCACAATGCCCATAAACCGATGCCAATGCCAAAGGCGATCGCTAAACCAAAGGCAATCCCAATCCAGCCCATCTCAATGAGCCAACTGATCACTCCACCCAAAAATTTACCGATACTTTCAAATAGGGCTGTAAAAAAGTTGGTGACTGAACTAGGTAAAAATTGGGCGATCCAACTCCAAAAGGTCTGGATCACGCCAAAGGTGCGATTGTTCTCCAGTGATGGGGGAAACAGAGGACGATTGGGTACAGGATCAAATGGAATCCAACCATAGACAGGGAAGTAAACTTCTACCAAGGATTGGGTATCAATGTTCTGTACCTCATATAGCCCTGTAAATGGATTGAATTTTCCTGGGGCAAAACCAACCACATAGCGAGTAGGAATCCCCAGAGATCGCAACATGACCGCCATCGTCGAGATAAAATGACTCTCTTCACCACCACCCTGCTCAATAAACTGAGATACGAGATCGCCTTTAGAATCATCAAATTTCAGAGGTTTAATGACGTAGTTTTGCTTAACACTGCGGGCGATCTGTACCACCACATCGTAGGCATTATCCAAAGTGATCGGCTTGCCATCTTTGTCTTTGGCATTATTCACTAGACTAATAGCTTGATTACGGACTTCAGGCGATAAATTGGCGGGAACTTGTAAATAATAATTACGAATTGAGCTTGGGTATTGATTGGGCATTTGTCGTAATTGTTGGACATCACGAGCCACCACATTGGAAATTACCGTATAGGTAAGGTCTTCAGGCAAAGGACCCGGTCCGCGAATCATTCCCTCTGGATCGATATCTAGCTCTTCACTAGGAAAAAAGATCTGTCTTGGCACAGATGCGGCAGGTACAAGGTTAGGAAAATTTGGTGAGGTAATGGTATAGGTTTGGACTACATCTTGACTCTCAACGGGTTGGAGTTGTTTTTTGATACCAATAGATGCATGGGGCGGTTGAGCGACAAAAAACTCGTAAGTAAAGGGGTTACGCCGAACAGTGCGAATTTGTTTGGGGTCATTGCGCGAAATTCGCCAGCCCTTGCCTGTAAATTCGTCATACGCCATTACGCGCCAGAATAGTTCAGCTTGCGATCGCACACGCATTACTAATTCAGGTTGACGCTGCTTACTTTGCTGAGAACCAGAAACTGTATCAATTTCAGGTGCAAATAATGGAGGCAAGGTTTCTAAATCGTTATTGTTTCCTGTTCCTCCAGTGCCATTGGGGCTAGTGCCATTGCCAGATTGTTGTTGATTTTGTTGTTGTCTCGTTAAGATGTCACCTCTAGGTACATCTCTTTGGACGGAAAGATTGACACTTACGGGAAAGTTGCGTAGCTGAAAACCTGGAAGGCGAGGTAAAAATGCAAAAATTGTTAAGCCTAAAACTAAAACGATCGCGAGTAGTCCCGATAAAGGCAATAGAGAAATCCCCATTTTATCTGGCTGAAAACTTTTGGTGGGAACGCCTAAACGCGATCGGTGATCAAGCAATAAAATTGGAATCCCTAACAATAAAAAAGCAATTAACCATAGTGCAAACACCATCGTTTGACTGAGGGTCGCGGCTAGAGCCATCAGGATTAATCCGATCACAATCGAATATCCCAAGTCTTTGCGACGGGGTAGGTCAAAGCTATGCAAAACCTGCAACTGGATCAACAGTCGTGCTAGTAGCAATCTAGTCTCATCGGCATTTCGTACCAGATCGCGTAGAAATACAACCAACATCGCAATCATGGCGATCGCAATGAATAGTTTTACAATTACATTGCGTTTGCGCCTTGCGTACCATGCCCAGACTCCTGCGATCGCGCTAAGAGGGATTGCCCAAGCACTATTCCCTGAACTCGCGACGGAGTCCATAGCCCCAATACTAATAAACACAAAGATTTGGACTAGTACCCGCAACGGAATCGAATCTTCAACTCCCGCGATCGTAAATTCTGAAGCCTTTCGCAGTTTGTCAAATGCACCGATCTTGGACCGGGGTTGCTGAATCGTATCCATATGGCTCTGAAGTTAGGGATTATTTGCTTCTAAATAACTAGTATAAAACTAGTGTAATCAGTACTAAGCTCGATCTATAGCAATCCTAAATGGTTTGAGAGAGTGAGCCCCTTCGGGGCTCACTCTCTCAAACCATTTAATCTCATAAATAACCTGATGGCACAAGTACAAGAATTTTTAAAATGGAAAATGGCTCTATTTCTCTATTTAATGACTCTATTTACATTTATTAGAACGGTACTTCAGGACTACCTCTTGATGCTTTTTATGATAAAAATGGTAATAGCTCAACGTAGGAAAATTGACAAAGGGGCAAAAGCTGATAAATTAAAGAAATGAAAGAACTACCCAACCTAAAAGAACTAACAGACGAGGCAAAAGAAGCCTTGATAGTTAAGTTATGGGAAGAACTACAAAAACTACAGAAGCAGTTAGAAAAGAAACCAAAGAAGACTTCAAAGAACTCAAGTTTGCCACCAGCCAAAGGATTTAAAGCGGAAATCAATAATCCAGAAGAAACAGAAGGCAAACGAGCAGGAAGTATAGGAAGAGATGGAGGAGGTCGTCAACTGAGTGAAAATCCAGACCAAACGCTCAAAGCAACTGTAAAAAGTTGTGCAGAATGTGGGAAAGAGATCGCTGAATCAATGCAGGTATTACTGGAACGATACGACAAGATCGATATACCACCAATCAAGCCCATCGTTACCAGAATCGAAAGGTATGGATGCAAGTGTGAGCATTGTGGACAGGAACAAATCGCAGCATTACCCGTAGGACTTGAAGTAGGAAGTCCCTTTGGAGAAAGAATAGCTGCCCTAGTGACAACGATGAGATACAGTCACGGTATAAGCTATGGAAGAATGCAGCAAATGCTGAGTGAAGTATTTGGCTTAGAGATATCAGAAGGAGGTATCGCCAATCTCTTAACAAGGGTGAAAGGACAACTAGAGTCGGAGGTGACAGGAATACTCCAAGCCCTAAAAACATCTCGTCTAGTATGCAGTGACGAAACCAGAGCAAGGGTAAACGGTAAAAATCAATGGGAATGGGTATTTCAGAACGAACAAGTATGTTTTCATATCATCCGACCGTCTAGAGGCGCAGATGTCATCGCCGAAGTGATGGCAGAGCATCAACCAGAGGTGTGGGTATCAGATTTGTTTAGCGCCCAAAAGACCAATCCAGCGACAGAATGGCAAGTTTGTCTTGCCCATCAACTCAGAGATTGTCAGTATGGAATTGATGCAGGAGACCAGATTTTCTCTGGCAGGATGAAAAAGCTGCTGCTACGAGCTTTGGTGCTGCGAAGGCGATGGTCGGATTTAGCTGACTCTACTCGTTATCAATATCGATGTCGATTGTATCGAGACCTCGACAATATTTTAGCTCTGTTACCTACTCAAGAAGATGGACTTAGATTACAGAAGCGATATCTAGAATTACGAGAAAACTTATTTCTGTTTTTGGATGACCACACCATCCCGCCAACTAATAACTCTAGCGAACAGGCTTTACGTTGGAGTGTCATTTTTAGAAAAGTTACGAATGGTTTTCGCTCCGATTGGGGGCGTGACTTATTTGCGGCTGTTCGTTCCATTGTCAATACTGGAAAAAGACAAGGCTTTTCTGCTTTTGAGTCCATTCTTATCGCTTTGAATCCTCTCAAATCATTGTTTTCTATAGGTTGAGCAATTACTAAAAATGTTAGATTAATAGCTGCTGAGAGCAATCATAAAGCTATCTCAATCGCAGCAAAATTTTGAGTGTTTTAAGAAGCACGTGGTTTGTCACGAATTTCCATACCATATAAAAACATATGAAGAATTTCTAGAGGTGACATAGGCGGACTATGAACCATGATGTCACCATTGTTGGGATGAAGATGAAATCGTAACTCTCGTACATCATTTCTATGATCTGGGGAATTAAGGTCAATTCTTAGAAAAGAATCTGCAATTTCTCCTTCTCTTTTAGGAAACCTAATTTCAAAAGCAAAACTTAGAATTTGAGCAGGTTTACATCTTTCATCAATAGTGATCGCAAAATCAAACCAGCGTCCATTATGAAGTTTAAAATGTGGAATATTGGGATCTCTTTTAAAATTGCGCTTAGAATCTTCGCCACCACCTGTAATTATGTATCCTTGCTTACTATTATTGATTTTAAGTAATTTATGAATCTCGCTTAGATTTTCACTCAATATTTTTTCATTGCTAGCATCATTCAAACATTTAAAAATTTTCTTCCTTAATTTCTCTGCACTTTCTACTTCCAGCAGTGTCTGATTTAAAGAACGCTCTTGGATTTCTTTACAGAACTTTTCCCAATTATTTTTACCTTTCAAGCAAGTCACCTCGATCAAGCAAAATTAGCCACTCTCCATATTCTGGATCGGTTGGTAGTTGACGATTTTCTGCTAAAGCTATTATCTCTTCATTGGTTTGACCAGACCATTCTTGTAATGCAGACAAGCGTTGCTCACATTCTTCAGGAGTTAGTACATTTGCTTTGTTATCTAAATAATATAATCGTGAACCGACGAAGCTAACAAAATGAGGAGCATTACTAAACATTAAATGACTTGCTTGATCGGAAAGTACAACTAAGCCTCCATTTGTATTTTTATCTAATTGAGTTCTAAAAGCATCAAAAATTTTCCATTCGTTATTATCCCAAGAGTCAAGTTGATGTAGTAGGAAGTATTCTTGAGGTGCTTCTTGAATACATTTAACTAGATTTCTTGCTCCAGATTCTCCTGCAATAGTTACTGTTTCACATTCACTAAAAATCTCAACACTATCTTGTAATTCATCAATTGTTGATTGTATGTCATCAGGCGTAGCGACTAGAACCATCCAACTATTACTATCTGGTGGGCGCAACTCAATTTTTTGCAATAATTCATCTACAGAAGATAGTTTATCCATTAGCAAATCCATTAGTAAATTCTCTCATATTAATTTTATTTTGGATAAATAGAATTAAAGTCGGATGAATAGCAAAACGTTGGCGAGGATATTCATATTCTAATATATGCCCTGTGAGCATTAGTTCAAAATCTTCAGAAGTTCTAGGAAAAAATGATTTTTCAGTTGCAACTTTAATAAGAGTATCTATATTCAAATCAGTTAAACCAATTGTTTTTGAACGTTGCATAGATATAATTGCTTGCTCTGCATGTTGCTCCATAACTAGAGACGAGCCATCCATATATGCCTCTTCAATAGCTGCTTGACTAAGAGACATTAAATCTCGTAATACTCCTCCAGAATTAAATATCAATAATTCTCTTGCATCTTTATTGATAAGGCTTTCAGAATCTCTAACCTCAAAAATCTGCGCGAAAAATTGCTGCGCTTCAGAATCTTTTAATAGATCCAAATATGGTAAAAAATAGAAATTTTCTGTGTTTTTGACAATATGGACTCTCTCTGTATATAGAGTTACAATTGAGCCTACGAGAATAGCTCCAAGCCCATATTTGTTAATTTCAATTACGTCATCAAGAGTAGGTTTAATAAATATTTTGGATTCCCTTAATCTATCTAGACTATCGAAAAGAAATACAACTTGTTTTGTTGTCCTTTCATTAGCAATTTCACTTACCTTTATAAAAGCTTGTAAAACTGAACTTCTATTTTCTCGCTTCTCAGTAGTAGTATATGCTTGGGGGTATCCTTTATTTAGTACTTCCGCTAAACCTCCAGTAAATTTTGGTTGATGATGCGTAATAATCTCGCTATTTCCATATAATAATCCTTCAAATATTCTTTTGGAATTATGTATCTCAGAAGTATTGTAGCCTTGTAATGTTTTTATTAATTCAAGTCCAGCGATCGCAATTAAAGCCCCAGACTGAAGATCGGAAATATCCGTAACAAGACTAACATCAACATAAATAGCTTTAATATCTTCTAACTCATCTAAAGCTTGTTGCGTTAATAATAACTGTGTTGTTTTTCCCGATCCAATACCACCAAATAACAAATGCACTGAAGAAGGTCGGAGAGCAATTTTACTAGTAATAACTCCTACAGGATTATTAGGCAAGTTGACATAAAATCCTCGCTCGACAGCGCGTTGAGGGTTAGAAGTACCTTCAAAAGCTGACATTAGTTTGCGGAAAAATTTCAGGCGATCGGACATGATATTTTTCAACTTAATTGCGAGTTAGTGTTTCCATCTTAACGGATGAACCAAAATCTGCAAAGAAGCCGACTATCGCACCACAGCAAAAAATAGGGTGTTGCGATAAGATGATTATTGCAAGTAAATGATTGTCCCAGATCTAACCATGACCGCCAATACCACACCCAAATTTTCCGCAGCCGAAATTAAATCTGAGGGCTTGACTCTTGATGAATATCAGATGATTTGCGATCGCCTTGGTCGTGAACCTAACAAAGCCGAATTGGGGATGTTTGGTGTGATGTGGTCAGAGCATTGCTGCTACAAAAATTCGCGTCCGTTACTTAAGCAATTTCCCACTACAGGCGATCGCATTCTCGTTGGACCAGGAGAAAATGCAGGTGTGGTCAAAATCACCGATGATATTGCCATCAGTTTCAAAATCGAAAGTCATAACCGTCCTTCGGCAGTGGAGCCATACCAAGGCGCGGCAACAGGTGTCGGCGGCATTTTACGCGATATTTTTACGATGGGAGCGCGTCCCGTCGCTATTTTGAATTCACTGCGATTTGGCGAATTGTCTGATCCTTGGGTGCGTAGTCGTGTCAATGGCATTGTCAATGGCATTGCAGGTTATGGCAACTGTATCGGCGTTCCTACGGTTGGCGGTGAGGTCTATTTTGATAAGGCATATAACCGTAATCCCCTCGTCAACGCCATGGCGATCGGCATTATGGAAACCAAGGAAATCGTTAAGTCTGGAGCTTCAGGCACTGGTAATCCTGTGATCTATGTTGGCTCTACTACAGGACGAGATGGGATGAAGGGAGCGAGTTTTGCTAGTACTGAGATTTCGGACAAGTCGGAGCAGAGCCGTTCGGCGGTACAAGTCGGCGATCCCTTTTTAGAAAAATCCCTAGTAGAAGCTTGTTTGGAAGCATTCAAAACAGGTGCAGTTGTCGCAGCTCAAGATATGGGTGCGGCAGGGTTGACCTGTTCCACTTCTGAAATGGCAGCTAAAGGTGGTGTGGGTGTAGTTCTCGATCTAGACAAAATTCCTGCCAGAGAAACAGGAATGACTCCCTATGAATATCTGTTGTCAGAATCACAGGAAAGAATGCTCTTTGTGGCGCATAAGGGAAGAGAACAGGAACTTATTGATATTTTTGAGCGTTGGGGACTTCATGCGGTTGTTGCTGGAGAAGTTTTAGCGGAACCGATTGTGCGAATTCTTTGGCATGGGGAAGTTGCTGCGGAAATCCCCGCCACAGCACTCGCTGACAATACTCCCATCTATCATCGTCAGCTTGCAGATACTCCCGAATATGCTCAGAAAGCTTGGGCTTGGGAGGAGAAAGCTGCGATCGCTGCTTTTAAATCTATTTCTCCCAATGATGCTCTTTTGCAATTACTTGACACTCCTGTGATTGCCTCTAAATCATGGGTCTATCGTCAATATGATCACCAAGTTCAAAATAATACGGTGATCTTTCCTGGGGGAGCCGATGCAGCGGTGATTCGTTTACGTAGCCAAGGCTTTGGAGTTGGCGAATTGGGAGCATCCCAAGCTCAAATTGATTCTCTTGTCGGTGTCGCGGCTACAGTTGATTGTAATGCTCGTTATGTTTATCTTGACCCTTATGAAGGTGCAAAACTCGCAGTTGCTGAAGCGGCGCGTAATCTGTCTTGCGTTGGCTCTGAACCTCTATCTGTCACCGACAATTTGAATTTTGGCAGTCCTGAAAATGCGATCGGTTATTGGCAACTTCACGAAGCTTGTCGCGGAATTGCTGATGCTTGTCGCGAGTTGTCAACTCCTGTGACTGGTGGCAATGTCTCACTCTACAACGAAACCATTGACTCCGAAGGTAATGCCCAACCAATTTATCCTACACCTGTAATTGGCATGGTGGGCTTAGTTGAAGATGTCACTAAGGTTTGTGGTCAGGGTTGGCAATCTGTGGGTGATGCGATTTATCTACTCGGTAGCGATCGCGCGAGTCTAGCTGGTTCAGAATATCTTGCTTCAGTCATTGGTGAAGTGACAGGTCGCCCGCAACCCGTTGATTTTGACCTAGAACGTAAAGTGCAATTCGCTTGTCGTCGAGGCATTACCCAAGGATTAGTAAAGTCGGCTCATGATTGTGCTGAAGGTGGTCTAGCCGTGGCGATCGCCGAATCAAGTATCTCTGGCAAACTCACGGCGCAAATTCAACTCGCTAATCCTGAAGGTCACCATCTCACTCAAGTTCTCTTTGGTGAAGGCGCGAGTCGAATTGTTGTTTCTGTCAAAGATAGCGATCGCACCGCATGGGAAACCTATCTCACCAATCAGTTAGGCAACAATTGGCAACATATCGGCATTGTAAGTGATGCAGATCAGAACTTAGAGATTGTGGTGGGTAAAGAGAAAGCGATCGCGGTATCCCTAGCGCAAATTACCAAAAACTTTAATGAGGCAATTCCTAAGCGCATGGGACATACCTTGTAAAAATTACAAACCCAAAAGCCCTTTAAAAAGCTTGGCTTCGCAAGCTTTTTAAAGGGCTTTTGGGTTTTGATGGGAAATTGCTGTAGTGATAAATTGCTGTAGTGATTAAGGTGATCGCGATTGGAACAAAACTAAATTACAGTTAGTCATATCTAGATAGAACTCTATTGGCATCCCCAAGAGGCATTTATGAGCGCTAAACACATTTCAAAATTAGCAGCTATTTCATCTGCAAGCATAGTAGTCAGCATTGCAGCAACTTCTTTATTGATGGCAAGCCCAAGCTCTGCGGCTCCGCGTTATCGATCGCAAGCTAGATATCAATCACAGGTCACGCAACCCCGATTTGCTAATCCTCAACCTTCACAAACCAAATCTCCTAATCAAGTTGCTCAAGTGTTTCGCTCGACCTTGAGTTTGCCTGCTGGTCAAACAATCGCCACTAAAATCAATCGCCAAGACACACTCTATATCAACAAGGGAGAAACTGTTAATGCAAGTCTGCTAGTTGCCCAAGACATCGCAGCAAACAATGGGACGGTCTTGATTCCTGCGGGGGCAGTGATCGAGGGACAGTTCGTGCCTGCTGAGGGAGGTTCTAGGTTTATCGCTCAAAGATTTACCAGTCGAGGTGCAACTGTCAGACTTCAAGCTGAATCAGCTTTAATTAATGACATGAAAGATCCCCGTGAAACTGGTGCAGGCGCAATTTTGACCGATGCTGGGATTGGTGGAGCCGCAGGTGCAGTCCTTGGTGGAGTGTTACGTGGCAATGTGCAGATCATTGATATTCTTGGTGGTGCGGCGGCTTCCGTGCTAGTTGGTAATGTGACAGCACCGCAGGTGACAGTAATTGAACCAAATACAGTGATCAATGTCGTGACTAAACAAACGATTACGTTTGCTGTTAGGGATGATTACTAATTTCTATAGCAAGAGCTTAGGCAAAGAGAAAGGCGGTGCTTTACACCGCCTTTCTCTTTGCCTAAGCCCAAACAAGATATTTATTAACAGTGTTGCGAAACAACACTGTTAATAAATATCTTGTGATTCGGTTGCTCGGTAATCGCAGTAAAACCCAGACCCAGTAAGAGTTCTCAAAACATAAAACGGCAACGCCGTTTTATGTTTTGGTATAGTTGCTTATAATATACATAGATAAATATTGATGATACTACCTATTTTCATTTAGATCTATCTCTGCAATAATCATAGAAATTTAACTATGATTTTTAGCAAATAGATAGATATATCATGATAAATAACTGGCTGGACACGATCTGGCTGATACCCTGCTATTCCCTGATAGGAGCGATGCTATCGATCATCTGGTTTCCCAGTATTACTCGTAAAACTGGACCAAGACCAGCAGGCTACATCAATATCTCCATGACCCTATGCTCTTTGGTTCATGCGATCGCCGCTTTGACTGTAGTTTGGGGACAGCCAGCACAATTGTTATCTTTTCCTTGGCTAGAGGTAGGAGGATTAAACTTCACCATTGATTTACAGATCTCAGAAATCACGGTTGGAGCGATCGTCCTAGTTACTGCGATTAATCTAATGGCGGGGATCTACGCCGTTGGCTACATGGAAATGGACTGGGGCTGGGGAAGATTTTATGCGCTGCTAGCACTTTTTGAGGCAGGCATGTGTTCCCTTGTTCTATGTGACTCTTTATTCTTCAGCTATGTCGTTCTAGAAATTTTGACCCTCGGCACTTACCTACTTGTGGGCATATGGTACAACCAATCATTAGTAGTAACAGGAGCACGAGATGCTTTCTTAACAAAGCGAGTTGGTGACTTATTTCTTTTAATCGGAGTTGTCGGCTTGCTGCCTTTGACTGGCACTTGGAATTTTAGCGAACTGACAGAATGGGCTAAAACTTCAGATGTCAGTCCCACTGCGATTACTTTAGTCACCCTAGCACTGATGGTCGGTCCTATGGGCAAATGCGCTCAATTCCCCTTACATCTTTGGTTAGATGAAGCGATGGAAGGACCTTTACCCAGTACGGTTTTGCGTAATTCGGTTGTGGTTGCTACAGGTGCTTGGGTATTAGTGAAATTGCAACCACTTTTGGCATTATCACCCCTGACTCAACAGGCTGTAATTGCTGTTGGTGCAGCTACAGCTTTGGGAGCGACTCTTATCGCGATCGCCCAAATAGATGTGAAGCGATCTCTGTCCTATTTAACCAGCGCATTTATGGGATTGATATTTATTTCCGTTGGTGCTGGTGAAACCCATAGTGCTTATACCTTGATCTTTTCCCATGCCTTAGCGATCGCCTTGCTCCTCATGTCCGTGGGCAGCATTATTTCTAATAATGTTAGTCAAGACCTGAGATTATTGGGAGGACTATGGAGTCGTCGCCCAGTATCGGGACTCTGCTTTTTAGTTGGGGCGATCGGCTTGATTGGCTTACCTCCATTGGGCGGATTTTGGGCGATGGTTGATTTGATTTCTCATCTTTGGGACAAGAATCCTGCACTGGCAGAATTAATTTTGGTAATTAATGGCTTGATTGCTTTTAGTCTCATGCGCGTGTTTGGGCTGATTTGGGGAGGGCGACCCAAGCAGATGACCGAGCGATCTGTAGAACCTCTATGGCTAATCGTTTTGCCAATGACAATCATGGCAGGAATCGTCCTTCATGTTCCCCAGATGCTCACTGCTTGGGGAGTGATCACCGATTGGAATTTACTCTTCAGTCCCAACGCTCTGTTGCTGTTGAGTTCCAGTGTGGCAGGTTTAGCCACAGGTGGATATCTCTATCTTAACGAGCAAGTACCTAAGCCTGTGATTTTACCTTGGCAGAGTTTACAAAGCTTCTTTGCCAATGACTTCTATACGCCCAAACTTTATAAGGTGACGATTGTGGGCTTAGTTGATGGTGTGTCAAAAGGAATGTACTGGTTCGATCGCTTTTTTGTTGATGGCGTAGGTAATTTCTTTGGATTAGCGACGCTATTTAGTGGTCAAAATCTGCGTTACAGCACCTTTGGTCAGTTACAGCTTTATACCTTAACGATCATGGTTGGTATTGGCGTTCTACTTTTACTGCTATTTAATCGAACTCTTTAATCTGGAAAAAACTATGCTTAGTGCTTTAATTTGGCTACCAGTGATTGGGGCTTTAGTGATCGCCTTGCTGCCAAAATCTCTATCAAATAAAGGATCGGCGATCGTTACCTCGGCAATCCTGATTCTTGATTTCTTGCTGTTGCGTCAATTTGACATTGGCAGTTCTGCATTTCAACTATCCGAAAATCTACCTTGGCTCGAAAATCTTGGCTTAAACTATAGCCTTGGAGTAGATGGTCTATCACTACCTCTAGTAGTACTCAATGGCTTAATCACTTGGTTGGTAATTTGTTTTTGCGAAAAACAGATCACCGAACGCAAGCAACTATTTGATGTTTTAATTCTGCTAATTCATGCAGGTGTCAGTGGCGCAATTCTCTCAACTAATACTCTCCTATTTGTTCTATTTTATGAAATTGAACTAATCCCTCTTTATCTTGTAATTGCTGCTTGGGGAGGTACACAACGCAGTTATGCAGCGATGAAGTTCCTAATCTTTACCGCAATTTCAGGAATACTCATTTTAGTTGGCTTTCTTGCTTTAGGTTGGCTTTCTGCTAATCCAACGCCAGTTTTTGACTATGAGACATTGCGAAATCTATCATTACCCATTGAAATACAAGTAACGCTCTTAGTAGTATTACTATTAGGTTTCACCATCAAAGCTCCCTTTGTCCCCTTCCACACATGGCTACCCGATGCTTATGTAGAATCAACTACCCCAACGGTAATGATGCTCGGTGGTATTGTCGCGAAATTAGGAACCTATGGCTTATTCCGCTTTTGTGTTGGTTTGTTTCCTGACGCTTGGGCTTTACTATCGCCTTGGGTTGCGGTTTGGGCAGGTTTAGGGATTCTCTATGGGGCAATGGTGGCGATCGCGCAAAAAGACATCAAGCGCATGGTTGCCTATAGTTCGATTGGACATATGAGCTATATTCTCCTTGCGGCGGCGGCAGCTACACCCCTCAGCATGGTCGGTGGCATCATCCAAATGGTCAGTCATGGTTTGGTACTGGCGCTACTGTTCTATTTAGTTGGTGTAATTGAAGAGAAAGTTGGCACAAGGGATTTAGATGTTCTCAATGGTTTACTTAATCCGATCCGTGGATTACCTACTACTAGTGCCTTACTAATTTTGGGAGGCATGGCTAGCGCAGGTATTCCTGGTCTAGTTGGGTTTATCTCCGAATTTCTAATTTTCCAAGGAACCTTTAGTAAGTTCCCCATTCCCACGATCTTCTCAATTATCGGTACTGGACTCACGGCGGTATATTTTGTGATTTTGCTCAATCGTACCTGCTTTGGTAAGTTGGATAACCATACTGCTTACTATCCCAAGGTCAGTGGATTGGAACAGTTGCCAGCTTTGATCTTGACAGCTTTGATCGTTGTTTTAGGTGTTCAGCCATCTTGGTTAGTCCGTTGGAGTGAAACCAGTGCCACCCAAATCATCGCTCGCGTTCCTGACTCATCTCTCTTAGCTAATGAAAACAGCAAATACTCAACCTATGAGAAAATATCCTTAGCTTTTAGGAGAGATCCAAGATGATTGCCGTACCTCAAAACTATTTCTCTGCCAATGACTACTTGCAATGGGAAGAAAAGCAAGAAGAAAAGCATGAATATGTCAATGGCATGATCTATGCGATGGCTGGAGCTAGTGAGGATCACATCGGTATCACAACTAATTTAACTGTGATCATTTCCAATCATTTACGTGGTAAAGATTGCAAGCGGTTTCCTTCAGACATGCGGTTAAACATTGCTTCAAAAAATATTTACTACTACCCCGATCTTCTAGTTACTTGTGATGAGCGCGATCGCTTCAATAAAAAGCAAAAAAATTATCCTTGTCTCATTATTGAGGTGCTATCGGAATCCACAGAATCAAAAGATCGAGGTGTAAAGTTTGCCCACTATCAAACCCTGCAATCATTACAGGAATATGTATTGATTAGCCAATGGGAGCAGCGAGTAGAAATATTTCGCCGTAGTGAGAAGTTCTGGGTACTGCAAACCTATACCACAGGAGAATTGATCGAATTACAAACTATAAACCTCCAGATTTCGATTGATGCAATTTATGAAGATGTCAATTTATTAGAAGCAAGTCCAGAAGAAATTTTAGAAACCTCCATTTAGATAAAAAGGTAATCAACGATGACAGCTACTTTAACGGAACCAGCAACAAAACTACCACCTTCTACACATCCCTATGCAGAGGTAATCCATCGTTTAGAGGCAGGTGGCTCTATGCTCCCTGATACGCCCGAAAACCTAATGCAGATTATTGGGCTTTACAAGGCTTATGCCGTACCCATGGATTTCTATTGGCGGGATTTGCTATACATAGCTGAGCAAGTATTTTTAGAACCACTTCCTGCTTTTAAATATTTTCTGCCACAAGAATATTTAGACTTGCATAATCACTATGCTGGCGATGATGCGGATCTGCGGATTTGGCGTGGCATAGCAACTGCCCATCCAGAATTACTGGAATTTATGGAAAAGGGAGAACTCAAGGCTAAACTTCCCAAAATATTCCATCATCTGTACCACGATCGCATCAATATGGAGTTTGCCGAAGAATGTATGCGAGCGATGCTGTGGCATCGTGGCATGGGTGGGGAATTGGAAGCATATATGGATTCAGATGAATACAAGCAGAATGCCGATCGCGCTATTCGTGCTTTCTTTAAAAAGAATCCGATCATGCTAGGACTCTATAAACTGTTCCCTGATCTGTTTATGGAACAATGCCGTCAATCCACTATGACCTCAGTCTTAGGACTATTCTGGGAAATCATGGCTCCTGTCTTCTTTGAGATGTCAGATATCTACGATGAGGGAGGATTTAAGGGTGTTCCCGATGCGATGGACTTTTTAGTAAATGGCATCTTTGCGATCGCGGGTCGTCCTATTTACCACCGTGTGCAGATTGATGGAGAATGGCTTGATATCGTCCCAAAATCCAAGGGATTTACTTGGCTTTATGAGGCGGCTTTTCCCTATGTAGAGGCTGTGTTCTACCGTACTTCCCCTTTCCGTGGTACGAAGTCCTATAATGCCCAAGCCCATGAAATTCCTGACGATCAGAATGATTTCCACTATGGAATTTTATATGCTGATAAGTTTCCCGTCGGTTCCGCAGGTATTCCGCCCACATTGCTGCATCAAGACATGTATCATTTCTTGCCGCAATATTTGGTGGACTATTACAAACAACATTGTCGCGGTGAAGATGACATGTTAATTCAGTTAGCTGTCAGTTTTCAGCGATCGATGTACAACGTTACTTCGGCTGTAATTCAGGCGGGAAGAGCGGCGTTGCTTTATCCTTTAGATGATCCTAACCCTAAACATCTCTTGGCAAATCGCCATTATTTTGAAGGACAACTGAATCGCTTCTGTAATCCTAAATATGGCATGGATAAGGCTGCGAGAATAGGGATGGTTCAGGATCAGAACTATCGGTAAGAATTCAAATGAAGCCTGCTGCTAGCATGGCAGGGCAACCATGGGGGGATTGCCCCTAACTGAGCAATTTGAATTCTGTAGGGGCTGTGCCCCCGTGCCAGCTCTACACTTACATGATTGCAGGAATTCCATCAACGTAACATCAGTTATTAAAAAGAAACCAAGAAAAAGGAATTACATATGTCTACAATTGTTGATATAGCTGTTAGTAACGATGCATTCTCCACACTCGTTACTGCCGTCTCTGCGGCGAGCTTAGTGGAAGCATTACAAAGTCCAGGACCTTTCACGGTGTTTGCACCGACTAACGATGCCTTCGCCAAATTACCTGCTGGCACAATTACCACCCTAGTCCAAAATATTCCTCAACTCGCAAGAATTTTGACCTTTCACGTTGTTGCTGGCAAGTATAAGAAAGAAGATTTAATCGGGATAAAATCTTTAACTTCTTTGGAAGGTACACAAATTGATATAGATATTTCTGAGGAAAGCTTTGAGGCAAACAATGCCACGGTCATTGCTGCTGATATCGAAGCTGAAAATGGCATAATTCATGTAATTGATACTGTGATGTTGATGCGTCCCCACTGGTTTTATCCAATTATGGAATCTGGCAGAGTCGGAGTAGTGTAAGCCCCAAAAGATCAATTAAACAAACCCACAGAACTTCTAAGAAAGTGTGGCAGTGTGACGCTTTCTTAGAAGTTCTAGATTTGGGTTTAAGCACTAAGTATTGAAGAAACTAAGTCAGTCAGGATTTGGCGTTCTGTTACTAATTCTTTATCAAAAACTATTTATGTTTTCACGGCTATCTGAACAACGAATGCATTGGATTCGTTGGATCTTAACGATCGCATGGTTATTAATCGTTGCGTCATTATTTTACGATCCTTGGACTCCTCAATTTACAGTCCCCAACCATCCTTGGAGTCCATTGAGGTTAACTGATAGTTGTATTTCTGTACAAGGGAATTGCTTAGTAGAACAGCCCTATGCCCTTGGTACGACTGTATTCTGGGGTGCGGTTGTCCCTGCGGCGATTTTCATTTTGTTAGTATTTGGACATGAGGCATGGCGGCGGATTTGTCCACTCTCCTTTTTATCGCAAATTCCTCGCGCCTTGGGTTGGCAGCGTCAATTTAAACGCGAAAATGCCAAAACAGGTAAGGTTCGCTATGAATTAGCCAAGGTCAAGCCTGACTCATGGCTAGGAAAAAATTACCCCTATGTACAGTTTGGTTGGCTATTTATAGGGCTATGCGGCAGGATTTTATTTTTTAATGCCGATCGCTTAATTCTCGCTCTATGGATCTTGACCACCATTGCCGCTGCGATCGCAGTGGGCTATCTCTATGGTGGCAAATCTTGGTGCAATTACTTCTGTCCGATGGCTCCTGTACAGCGTGTTTACAGTGAGCCGGGGGGACTATTTAGCAGCAACGCCCATACTAGCGATCAGTTGATTACGCAGTCAATGTGTCGGACAGTACTGCCCGATGGCAAGGAGCAAAGTGCTTGTGTTGCTTGCCAAAATCCTTGTATTGATATTGATTCTGAGCGGGTATATTGGGACAGTTTGAGCAAGCCTGAAGAATCCTTTATCCGCTATGGCTATGTGGGCTTAGTGGTGGGCTATTTTGTCTATTACTATCTCTATGCAGGGAATTGGGAATATTACTTCTCTGGGGCATGGGCTAGACAAACTGACCAGTTAGCCACCTTATTTAGTGCAGGTTTCTATCTATTTGGACAGCCAATTAATATTCCTAAACTAATTG
Source organism: Pseudanabaena minima str. Chao 2107 (assembly GCF_051131155.1). Lineage (NCBI taxonomy): Bacteria > Bacillati > Cyanobacteriota > Cyanophyceae > Pseudanabaenales > Pseudanabaenaceae > Pseudanabaena > Pseudanabaena minima. The sequence continues at coordinate 4,086,373 of NZ_CP159508.1, read as the reverse complement.
CAGTACCTTTGACCCTCGGTAGTTTTACGGTGATCGGGTACTTCTTGGGTCGGTGGATTGAAAAGCGGCTCAGGATTTACAGTGGCGATCGCCATCTCAAGTTATCTAGAGAAATCATTCGGCATCGTCTATTTACACTTTGCACTTTTAGCATTTTCAATTTCTTCTTTATTTTTGGCGGTCGTCCGTTAGTCGCTTTGATGCCACTTTGGTGGCAATATATCTATGATTTGGGATTAGTTCTGCTCAGTACACTGTGGGTGTATAAAACTTGGCAGCGTAGCCCCGACCTCTATTCACGAGAGAATTTAGCTAGCCGCTTCCGTAAGCAACTAGAGAAGTTGCAACTTAATGTTTCCCAGTTTTTAGAAGGGCGATCGCTCAGCGATTTGAATACCCATGAAGTTTATATTTTGGCAAAGGTCTTGCCTAGCTTCACTAGAGAAAAGCGCCACACTGCCTATAAAGGAGTGGTGCGCGAAGCCTTGGAGGAAGGATATGTCGATTCCTCCAGTAGTTTAGAAGTTTTGCAACAATTACGTCAGGAACTTGGAATTACTGATGATGAACACCGTGAAGTCTTAGAAGAATTAGGCATTGAAGATCCGCAATTGCTGAATCCTGATCATAAGCGGAGTTTGGAAAATCAAATTCGTTTGACGGGCTATCGCAAATCAATGGAGCGATTGATGCTATTGCAAAAGCAACAGTTTGATAGCTCTTCTGATACTTTACTTGAGCAGAACTCAGCTCAAGTGCGAGCCTTACGTCGCCAGTATGCGATTAATCCGCAGGAAGAAGCTTGGATTTTGGATGGCATTTCCCCCGAATCAGGAAACTTGCGTAGAGCCGAGTTTTTAGTCGCTCAGTTGCCATCTTTGATTTTCTCCTATCGATCGCTGCACCAACCGATCATTCAAGAACATCAGACTGTGCTGAGACTTTTGTGGGATAGCATTACTCACAAAAAGGAATTAATCGTGCGGACTATTTTAGGGACTCTGGAGACTTTCCCAAATGATGCCGATGCGATCGCCGTTGCTCAACATTTGGGACAATTAGCGCCAGCAGTTTTGGTGGAAGCCTTAGAATCTGAGAGATGGAGCAATCGCTTATCTCCAGAGATCCTGCAATATTTACTTCCATCGCAGGGACAAGCAACTGTCTGCCAGCTCGATTATTCGATTGAAGAGATTTTGCGATCGCTAGAGCCTTTACTGGATGATCAAAATCCTTTGATGCAAGCTGCTTGCTTGTATATCACCGCCCAACTTAATCTTGAGAAAAGCAAGGCGATCGCTCGTAATTACAGTCTGCAAACTTCCAGCTTAGTGCAAGAGACGGCTAAGATTGTACTCTCGCTGTCCGAGAGTTCCCCGCCGCTCACAGCATTTCCGATGTTAGAGAAAGTAGCGCATCTCTTTAATAGCGATTTCTTCCATCGGATGCATGGTGAAACGTTGGTAGGGCTTGCTGATCGTGCTGAGATCAGATCCTTTACGACGAATGAGGTGATTACGGAAGCAGGTGATACTTGTCGTGAGTTGTTACTGGTAATCTCTGGCTCAGCGAAGATTAATTTCTATTCGCAGGGTGAGGTAGTGCGTGTTGAGCATCTCAAGTCTGGACAAACCCTAGATGAACTAGAGGTTTTAGCCCACAGTGATTCTCAAAATACAATCATCGCTGAAAGTGAGGTTACGCGAATTTTGGCGGTTCCTGTGGATGCCTTTGATGCTTTTCTAGATCGCGATCGCGATTTTGCCCGTCGTGTTCTCGAACTAGAAAGCCGTCAATTGCAAAAATTTATGCGATCGTTCCAGACCAATACCAATTAAAAAGTGTGACGACACTTTTTTAACGTGAGTTCGATGTAGCCATTTGCGGCGTGCTTTGCACGCCGCAAATGGCGAAAAATAGTAAGATTTTTCAAGTTAAGAAAGGGCTTAGCCCTTTCTTAACTTAAAGAATAGATGAAGGTGGCGCGAAGCGCCACCTTCATCTATTTAGACTTATTTCTCCAATAGTTGAGGCTTTTTCTTTTGCTTCACCGTACTGGAAATAAGGCGATCGCCGTCAATCACAAATAGTGAAGGGAGACCCTCCGTAGGAAGAGTCATCGAACTAATAAAGTCAGCTTTCCAGCGTTGGCTATAGGTAGGCGGTAGCGACACAATTTGATCTTGTGAAACTCTTTGAAGTGCAGGTTGGGAATTACTAAGTATGCCAATTAAATCTTCATTTTGATTATGCACAATAATCAAAGATGGTTTTGAAGCCACGATCGCCCCATTAACAACTAACTGAGGGATATTATCTACTTTTCCCTTAGTTGAACCAAATAGTATTTTCCCAAGATCGACTATCGGCACATTTTGTCCTAAAAATGTAATTTTGGGAATATGTTTTTCAAGGGGAATTACCCGATAAATAGACTCGATCGGGAGAATAAACCAAGCAAGACGTAAGCGAAATGCAACATATTGCTTACCAATATCAGGACGAAGTTCTGAAAGTCGTTGCGATCGTAGAGAAGAAATGGCTGGCATAATTTGGTAATTGGTAATTGGTAATTGGCAATTGGTAATTGGGGATTGTGGGGATTAATTATTAATTACTGGAAAATCATTTAGCTATAAGTTGAGATAAAGTTTGCAGAAGTTCGTTGTCTTTAAAAGGTTTTGCAAAATATGCAGAGGCTCCTAGACGCATTGCTAAATCTCGGTGCTTACTGCCACTACGCGATGTGAGCATCACCACAGGAATATTTTTGCAATTCTCATCACCACGAGATTGAACTAGGAATCCAAACCCATCTAGTCGAGGCATTTCAATATCACAGATGACAGCGCTGACTTGAGAACTCTTAGGTAACGTTTGCAATTTCCGTAATTTCTCCATTGCTTCTAACCCATCTTTAGCTTGTTCAACTCGATAGCCAGATTTCTCTAAGGTCATTGCTAAAAATCTACGCACGTTAATGGAATCGTCAACTACCAACACAGTAACGCGCCGATCGCTTCGAGCCGATGGTAAGGTGAGGGTTTTGCTGGGAGTTTCTTCAATATCAGCCATCGCCCAAATGAGTAAGTTGTCAATATCCACTAGTGGCACAAGTTTACCACCACCTAAAATTGCACAACCCATAAATCCTGTTGGCATCGGGATCAAACTTTGCACACCACGGATCGTTACTTCTTGCTCACCCCAGTAACGATCAACTTGTAACCCAAAGGGAACGCTATTGCGGGTGACAATGAGCATTAAAGGTTCGTCTACAATTGGGCGATTTTCAGTTTCACTTTGGAATTGTGGGCGGGAGAAGTGCAGGCGATCGCCTAGTCTCAACAAAGGCACAGAATAGCCTTCCCAATCTAAGACTTCTTGATTAGCAACTGTATAGATGGAAGTCTCTTTGATTAAGAGGATTTCCTCAACAGCACTAGTCAGAATTGCCATCTGCAATCCGTTACTCTCGAAAAGTAGAACCCGTGCAATTGAGAGAGAAACAGGTACTGTTAAAATAAAAGTTGTTCCCTGCCCTGCTTCGGTTTCAACCCGAACACTGCCGCCAATCGTACTGAGGTTTGAGCGTACTACATCCATGCCGACACCACGTCCTGAAAGCTCAGTTACGCGATCGGCAGTGCTAAATCCTGCTTCAAAAATCAGATCTAATAGTTCTGCTTGACTAGATCCATCCAGATCGCTCTCGCTTAATCCCATTTGCAAAGCGCGATCGCGAAGTTTCGCAAAATCAATGCCATTACCATCATCACTAACGGTAATTACAGTTTGATTACCGCGATAACCTGCGGCGATTTCAATCTTACCCTTGGGCGCTTTCCCATTAGCTATGCGTGCTTCTGGCGTTTCGATACCATGATCAAAGGCATTGCGAACTAGATGCAAAAGGGGATCTTCTAAAACTTCTAAAACGGAGCGTTCAACTAGGGTTGAGCTACCACGAACTACAAGTTCTACCTGTTTGCCATGAGTCAAGCACAAATCCCGTAACAGACGTGGAAAGCGTCCTAAAACTTCGCTGAGCATTCGCATTCTGGCTTGTTCGATCGCTGTTTGCATTTGGCGAGATGCTCGACCCAGTTCACGTTCTGTACCTTCAGTATCCGTTAAAGCAGTTTCTAAGTCGCTGGAAACCTCCTGTAACTGCACTACACTATCCATGATTTCCCTTGATAGCACATGTAACTCGCTATAGGAGTCCATTTCTAATAAATCAAAGCGACTAGCATAGGGAAGAAATGATTCGTTGTTTGGATTTTGATTGGTAAATCGATCACCGCTAATACTCGTTACCTTTTCAGAGGCAATTACTGCATTGATCGGAATGAAAGGTTCTGAAGAGGTTACTACACGATCATATGCATCTCTTAGCTGAGCATTAGATTGCTCTAATCCATGCATTCTCGTATTTAGAAGCTGTACTAGATCGCGCATCCGTTTTAGCTGAAGTCGTAATCCGCTACGTTCAGCATTCAACTCACCAAAGCGATCGCTAAGAGCTTCTAACTGACGCAAAGGTATCCGAATTGTTGCATCTAGATTTTGTTCAGGGTTTGGAAGATCGTTAACTACTAGGGGATTCTCTTTGTTTAAATCTTGGGAATCTGCCAGATCGAGTAAAGACTGGTCAAGACTGATAATCTCATCTTCATGCAGAAAATCACTATCTAAAAATCCTTGAGTAGTTTCTTCAAGGTTAAAGGTATCGAGAGAACCTGTGGCTGATTCTAAGCTAGAGGGTGCTATTTCAAAATGCTCAGGTAAAGCCTGAAACTGACTAACTAAGACAAGGGCTTGCGATCGCCTCCAAGCTTCTAGAGCCGCAGTTGTCACCTCTTGCAGATTATGGTCTTTATTGGCTAAGGCTGTACTAATTTCCGCACAAAGTTGGCTAAATGCTGGTAATTCCAACATTTCTCCCAAACAGGCAAATTCTTGACTAGTAAGCTCAAATTCTTCCCGTAGCACCTGTGAATTTTGATCGGCAAGTACATTGGTTAACCTTTCTAGACAAGCATCTACTTCTGTTGCAAACATGAGGACACGCATATCCTGTCCTGCTTCTTCAGAAAGTAAACTTGCTTCATCCTGTGCTGACAAGTCTCCTAAGATTTCATGCAGTTGTTGGAAGGGAGAATTAATATGTTCTTGCAACCAGTTTTCTGGAGGGATTTTACGCTGCTTATGAATCTTGGCAACCTTGCCCATCCCATCGATCGCTGCCAGAAATAGGCTTTCCATATCAGGGGCGATCGCGGTTTGATTATTAGCTTGCAAAATCTTAAAAAAGTCTTCTAAACGGTGAGCCAGTTCACTGAGGGCATGAAATCCCATCATTGCTGCACCACCTTTCATCGAGTGAGCAGCCCGTAAGATTTTATTGATAGCCGATCGCTGCAAACCGCGATCGCTTAATCCTAATATTTCTGTTTCAATATCTGTGAGAAAGTCCTTAACTTCGTCCAGAAATAATAATCGAACTTCCCACTCGCGATCGGTTAATGTATTAGTTGCCATATCGACCTCCACTAATTGTTTAATTATTTTTTAAGTATGTGCAAAGCACATACTTAAAAAATTAAGCTGCATCAACCTTAAAGGTTTCTACCGAAGCTTGTAACTTACTAGCAACATTGGCAGTTTCCTGTAGAGCGATCGCGACTTCGCGGGAAGTTTCCGATGATTTTTGCGATTGGGTTGAGAGATTTTCCATAACTTGCTTCACCGATTGCGAGGTTTGCACCTGTGACGTTGTGGCGATCGAAATACCTTGGAAGAGTTCGTTTACCCTTGTGGCAACCTGTACAATCTGGCTTAAACTCTTTCGCGCATCTTCAACCTTGTTTGTACCTTCAACCACCTGTAAAGTACTAGCTTCCATTGATTCGACCACTTCACTAGTTTCCTGTTGAATGCTTTCGACAATGCGGGCAATTTCTTTGGTCGCCGTTGCTGACTGAGCAGCCAGTGCGCCGACTTCTTCCGCAACCACCGCAAAGCCGCGACCTTCTTCACCCGCACGCGCTGCCTCAATACTGGCGTTTACCGCTAACATGTTGGTTTTTAGTGCGATTTGGTCGATCAAAACGACAACCTTAGAAATCTGTTGCGAAGCTTCACCGAGTCGTTTTACCTTTTTGGTAGTTTCGGCAACGGTTTGCCGTAGTTGTAAGATACTGGCTGCCGATTGCTCGATCGCCAAGCTACCAGTTTCAGCCGTTGTTGCTGCTTGAGTTGATGCATCAGCCGCTTGTCTCGCGCTACTAGCCACTTGCTGAATGGAGTTAGTCATCTGTTCTACCGATTGCAGCGCTGCATCAAGTTGTTCTGCTTGCAAGGTGGCATCTTGGGCGAGCGATCGAATCGATTCGTTATTGGTGTTTACTGAGGTGTTTACCTGCAAAGTGGCAAGTTTTACCTGTGTTACAACGTCTCGCAAGCTTTCAACGATCGCGTTAAAGAAGTCGGCAACGATGCCAATTTCTCCAGCCGAGATTTGAGCGCGAACGGTTAAATCTCCACTTACCGCACCTTCAACGTCAGATAATAGTGTGATTAACTCACGTTGAATGGATTCACTGCGTAAACGTTCTTTTTCTGCTAATTCCTCAGATTGACGCTTTTGTTCTTCTTGCAGCGCAATAAAATCTTGTAACTGACCTGCCATCAAGTTGATGTTACCGCCCAATTGCGCCATTTCATCTTCACCTTTGACGGCAAGGCGAGTATCCAGATTGCCTTTACCTAGTTCTACCACTGCCGCAGTTGCATCGATAATCGGGCGAGTGGCGCGTTGAGCAATAAAAAACGCCAATACTGCTGCCAATATACTCACCACCCCAGTGGCTGACACCAAGATCAACAGTAATTGTTGCAACGGCTTAAGTGCGATTTCTGTGTCAGTTGCGATTACTGCATCCCACTTTAGATCTGGCAATCCCTCCAGTTTGGGCAATGGTGAATAACCCGCAAATTGTTCATTATTAGAAATTAAATCAATTGATGTCGCTGAACCTGTTTCCCGTTTCTCTACTAAAGGAGCTAATGATGGGAAGTCAGTTTTTAGATCGCGTCCAACTTGCTCCTTTTCTAAAGCTACAAAAAACTTGCCATCAGATTCAGTCAAGTGATACTGTTCACCGCCAACACTAAAGTCCTTGATAATATCCTCAAGGGTAGATGCTTGCATTCTTGTCCGCACAATGGCAATAGTTTTTCCTGTAGCGATATCTTTAACTGGCGCGGCAACAAACATGCTGACCTTCTTGGTAACAACAGAGGGTTCGGGCTGACTGATGAAGGGTTTGTCTGTACTTAAAGTTGTCTGAAAGTAGGGACGCTTGGAGATATTTGCAGGCGGCGGCTCTGAGCTAGCATCAATAATTAAGCTGCCATCTAAGCGATAGACGGCAATACTGTCATAGACAAGATAACTCTTAAGATAATTTTCTAAAATTGCCTTCTGTTCAGAGATTGGCAACAGAGCCTGTACCTTTGAGTTTGTCAAGAATGAGAGTTGAGCAAGTACTTGAATATCGCCATATCGTTCTCGCATGAAATAAGCAACCCGATATGCCATATCACTAGTCCTCGCAGACTTGGTTTGCTTTGTTGTATCAATGATATCTTGTCTAACAAAGTAATAAGAAAATCCCCCGATCACTAGCAAAGGGAGCGTAACTGCGGCAACAGACACAATTGTGGTTTTTGTCCGCAGTCCTAGAGATTGCCACCATTTCCCAATTGATTTTTTATGGACTACAGGAGATAAAGGGATAGAAACAGATGAATTGCTGAGAGCAACCGTTTCACCATTGTCATTACTAGATGCTTTAGTAGTATGACCATTGTTGTGGTGAACTTCAGTGCTATCGACGCGAGAACGTGAATCAAGAACCATTGTTTAAAACTCCATTTTCAAGGAAAAAGTTAAAAGGAAAAAGAAATTCAATTTACACAGTGAAATTATGACTAGCGATCGCCTCCGCGTCTAATACATACAAATTGTTCTGATCACCTTCGGACTGAACGAGCCAACCATGCAAAAATGGCACAGTTTCAGCAGGATTTTTGGTCTGCGGTGAGTCTTGAGGAGATACGATCGCTGTCTCAGCAAAACGAATTACACGCCCAATTCGATAAACGCCCAATCCCAGAAAAGATCCACCGATTTGCAAGATGGCAATATGTGTCTCAAGCGCAGTGGAGTCAAGGGGAGTAAATCCTAATAATTGTGGTAAGTCCAACACCCAAAAAACGTTACTGCGATGCTCGACTAATCCTATTAGACAGGGGTGGACATTGGGCATTTGCATAAACCGATCAGTATTCAGTACCAATGTCTCGCGTACAAATCTTAGTTGCACAGCAACCGTAACCTCTTGATCTAGTTGCAAGGTCAAGTATGGCAAGCCCGCACTTGCTTGAGTTTCTTCTTCCTGTAACTCGATCATTAAGTCGATCATCTTATCCTCCCAAACCTAGCGATCGTAATGCTTGTAAAATATCCTCCTTTGTAAATGGCTTAGTGAGATAGACATCAACCCCCTGTTTCATTCCCCATAGGCGATCGAGTTCTTGGCTTTTGGAAGTACAAGCAATGACAGGTACTTTACCAACAGCGACTTTTTTGATCGCCCGACATAGTTCCAATCCACTCATTCCAGGCATTACCAAATCGGTAATGACCGCATTTGGATTAGTTTTACTAAACTTCTCTAATCCTTCTGTACCATTAGCAGCACTTACTACCGCATATCCCCCCTGTCGTAAGTAATCACAGATTAACTCACGTTCTGAATTTGTATCTTCCACAACTAGTACTGTAATCAAGATCTCTCTCCTTGCTATATATAAGTCAATAGGGGCTTTATGTCATTTAATGCTCTAATAGGCACTAAATGACAAATACGTCTAAGCAACAGAGCGTACAGCCCGTAAAATATCTTCACGGGAGAAAGGCTTGGTAACATAGACATCAATTCCTTGTTTCATTCCCCATAACTTATCAAGTTCTTGGTTTTTAGAAGTACAAGCTACAATTGGCACATCTTTCGTCTCACTATTTTTTTTCAAACTGCGGCATAGCTCTAAGCCACTCATTCCAGGCATTACCAAATCCGTAACTACGACATCAGGCTTTTTCCCTTCGATTTTTTTGAGGGCTTCTTGCCCATTAGCGGCACTGATTACGTTGTAACCACTTTCCACTAAATAACCAACAATCAAATCCTGCTCAGAAGCAGTATCTTCAACTACAAGCACTGTGGTCATAATCCATTCTCTCTACAATTTTGTGGTGGGGTTGCGTTAGTAACTAAAGACTTTTGTAAATAAGATTTTACTTTTGGCATTAATCCTATTTTTCCCAAACTAGTAATTCTTAATAAAACACTTATAAAACAAAAGATACCACACAAAAGTAATGTGCTTTTAGGTTTGTGTTTTTTAACTTACGCAAAGCCAAAAATTAATCCTGTTTTCCATGTTTTTCATAACAAACACTCACAGGAGATGGCGCATAATCATCTTTAGTAAATCAGCTTGGGTAAAGGGCTTTGTCAAATAATCTGTAGCTCCTGCAAGCCTTGCTCGGGCGCGGTCGATCAATCCTTTATTGCCTGTCACCATGACAATGGGAATATCTTTCAAAATTGAAGATTTACGAATTAGACTACAAAGTTGATAACCATCAACATTGGGCATTCCAATATCTAGCAGAATTAAATCAGGACGAATAGAATTAATTTTCATCAAGGCTTTCATTGAGTCTTGAATGAGCATAACTTGAAAATCTTGACTTCCTAAATAGCTGCTGATGATGCTAAGCATTGATTCACTATCATCAATGCAAACAATCTTCCATGTTTTGACTGGCTGCTGTGAGGCAATTTGTGAAATACCAGAGTAGTCATTGTCACTTACTTCTTCTTCACCTACTTCATCATTAAATGCTCCCGAGAGTTTTTCGATGCTTTCACGCTCTTCTTCAGGTGTTAGGTAATAGGTGGGTGGTAATAAGTTAAAAGGAGGTAGTGGGTCTTTTAAGGAGATGGAGCCATCACCAATTAGAGAACTCAGTTGTTTTGCGATCGCGAGGGGATCTTTGCCCAATAATGCGCCTAACTGACAAAAGTTAAATCCACGCAGAATTCTGCCGAGGCTCTTGACAGTCTCGGCAGACATGCGTTTTGTAGCCTCTTTCTGGTTGACTAAATATGGACATTGATAGGGAGAATAAATTGCGGGACCAAGCTTATACCAAGCTTGCAACCTTTGTTCAACAACTGCTAAGGTGCGATCAATGGACAAACTACAGTAAGTGTTCTGTAATAAATGATTATAAAAACTGCTGCTTAAGTTTCCACTGGGAAGGCATAGAAAAGATTCGATTACTTCTTGAATAATCCGAGCTACGAGTTTACTAGCAGCTATTCTGGTTAGATAATTTTCATTAACTAACCATTGGATTGCAAGGTATTCAGTACAGAGGTTTTCACTGGTAACTTTATACTTAGCCTGATCTGGCGAAGTCTCGTCAAACATCAAACGGAGTTGCGATCGCAGTTTGTCATTCAGCGCAGGAACTTCGCGGGTTAGTCCGCGCAAATGCCTTTCTACTCTTTCAAAGCTTTCTAATGAATGTGATGCATAGACCAGTTTTCCTGCTTCAACATAGAAAGACCAGCGAATGTTATTGCAGACAACATACATGCATCCATCATTACTGGATTCTAAATTTTTTAAAAGTTCTCTAGGCGACTGCTTTTGCTCTTCAATCATATTAATAGTTGTACATATCATGACTTACCCCAATAGTAAATTTTACTAATGCTAGGATTCATCTCAAGTCCCCACAATGAGATATTATTTAATTTTTGATGTCTCTAAAAGACATAGCTCAAACACTATGCCTTTTACCTCAAGATTTTATTAAATTCAACTGTTTATAGTTTGATTTAAACTCAGACATATAGCACTCCTAAATGGGTCGTAAGATTTTGAGAGTTGTGAGAGTGCGCTCCTTCGGAGCGCGCTCTCACAACTTATTTAGGATTGCTATATGTAATTAATATTAAACCATTATTTGTTTATTTATTAATATTAGCCAAGCTAAAAATAAAACAAAAATTTAATAAAGGTTTATATAGGATTTGTGTGTAAATCCTATATTGTTTAGAGATCTTTGAGATTTATGCCCATAAAACAGCTTACCCAAAATATGTGCGATTGCATACACCATTTAGGATTGATATATTTTTGGAAACTTAACTAAATGGTTTGTGGGAGTACACCTCATCGGGGTGTGCTTCCACAAACCAAAAAAATCTACAAATGATATAGGACTGCTATATGTTCTAACTAAAACTTATATTGCTACGGTACAAATTGATTACATTAAAAAATAAGAATCAGCAAAATTTTAGGGGCTTACATCAGGTGACGCATAACCATCTTCAGTAAATCAGCTTGTATAAATGGCTTGGTCAAATAATCTGTTGCACCAGCTATACTTGCTCTTGCACGATTAATTATTCCTTTATTACCTGTTACCATCACAATTGGAATGTCTTTTAGACTAGAAGACTTACGAATTAAAGAACAGAGTTGATAGCCATCAACATTGGGCATCCCAATATCTAGCAGAATTAAATCAGGATGAATCGAACTAATTTTGATCAAGGCTTTCATTGAGTCTTGAATGAGCGTAACTTGAAAATCTTCATTTCCCAAGTAGCTGCTGATGATGCTTAGCATTGATTCACTGTCATCTATACAAACAATCTTCCATGTTTTGACAGATTGATTTAAAACTATTCGCGAAATACTAGAAATATCATCATTGTTTGCACTCTCTTCTATATCAAAGGTTTCTGCAAGTTTTTCAATGTTTTCACGTTCTTCTTCGGGAGCTAGATAGTAAGTACGTGGCAACATGTTAAAAGGTGCTAAAGGATCTCTTAATAGAATTGAGCCATCACTAATTAAGGGGCTGAGTTGCTTGGCGATCGCTAGAGGGTCTTTGCCTAGTAATGCACCTAACTGACAAAAGTTAAATCCACGTAAAATCCGCCCCAGCCTCTTGACTGTTTCTGTAGACATGCGTTTTTCCGCAGTTGTCTGGCTGACTAAATAGGGGCATTGGTAGGGGGAGCTAATCGTCGGACCTAGTTTGTACCAAGCTTGGAGTCGTTGTGTAACTACTTCTAAAACCCGTTCAATTGATAAACTACAATAGGTCTCCTTCAAGAAATGCTCATAATAGATACCGCCAAACTTGCCATCTGGCAGTCCTAGAAATGCCTCAACGACCTCTTGAATGAGCCTTGTAATCAACTTGCCTGCCATGACTTTTGATAAATAGTTATCATTAACTAGCCACAGAATTGCGATGTATTCAACGCAGAGAATTTCGCTAGTAACTTTGTACTTAGCATTCTCTGGAGATGGATCATCAAACATGAGTCGAAGCTGCGATCTCAATTTGTCATTCAAGGCTGGGACTTCGCGGCTTAAACTTCGCAGATGTCTTTCTAATCTTTCAAAACTATCTAACGAGTGGGATGCATAGACTAATTTGCCACGCTCGATATAAAACGACCAACGAATGCGATCGCGTACAACATAAACACATCCATCCCGACTTAGCTCTAAGCTCTTTAATAGCTCTCTAGCAGATTCTTTTTGCTCTTTATTTACGCTATCTATGTTAATTTCAGCACGCATCATGATTTAGTACCAATTGCTAAGCGTGAACTTGAATACTCCCCCCATTGAGCATATTCTTCGATTGTATTTAGAAACTTTCTAAATTTTTGACTAGAGCTTTGCTAATTCCCTTGAATATTCATTAAACCATAGTCTTAATTTATGAACAAAATAAAATACTTATAGTTTAAAGACTTTTTAATGATATCAAAAAGCTGTAAATTCCTACATAATTCAAACAAGATTATTAAGCTGATTTAAAACCAGCTTAAAATAACTTACAGCCATTACCGAATCAAACGAACCACAAGAAAATTTTTGAAAGCGTTGCAAAGCAACGCTTTCAAAAATTTTCTTGGTTTGGTTTTGAGAGCAAAGCGCTGTATGAATAAGCCTAGGGATTAGTAAAGAACCTAATTTTAATGCCATGGCTTTGCTGTATCACTAAAATTGCTTCTTTTGGGGATGTGCTGTTATAAATGTAGAAAAACTAATGATTTAAGCTTGTTATATTACAAAATCTCTAAAACCCGTCTTTAAACTGTGTCGCTTTTTTTATCAAAACTTTTGCCACTGTTCTTTTATCCCCTTGGGCTGTCGAGTCTCTTGATTACGATCGCCTTAGCGAATTTGCTATGGCAATCCAAACGATCTCGCAATGCGAGTAACTCCAGTAGATTAATCAGTTTATTTAAAAAAAATCGTTTTGCCTCAGCCCTAATTGGCATTGCGCTCGTAATTTTATTGCTAAGTAGTAATGAGATTTTTTCTAAATGGTTAGTGAGATCGCTGGAATGGCAATATTTGCCGAGTGCAGATATCCCCCAAGCTGAAGCGATCGTCATTTTAGGTGGTGGTACTCGTCCGCGCATAGCACCTCGACCTTGGTATGAGGTCAATGAAGCAGGCGATCGCATTTTGTACGGCTCTTGGCTCTATAAACAGGGAAAAGCTCCTTTAATCATTGTTAGTGGTGGTCGTGCTGAATGGCTGGGCGATGGTGGCAATCCTGAATCAGAAGATATGGCGGCGATCGCTGAAATTTTGGGTGTACCACCTAGCGCCATTATCCAAGAATCACAATCTTTTAATACTCGTGATAATGCGATCAATACCAAGCAAATCCTCGTTAAAAGAGGACTCAATAAAATCTTGCTAGTAACATCAGCTCTACATATGCCGCGATCGATGGAAATTTTCCGTAAAGTAGGTGTTGAAAGCATTGCGGTTCCAACAGACTTTTTATCGGTACAAAATGAAAACAGTAAAGGTTTGGCGGCGGTTCTAGATTTGCTCCCTACTGTGGATGCACTCAAAAATACGACTAATGCCATCAAGGAATATATTGGGCTACTTGTTTATCAATTAGCAGGATGGGCTTAAAAAAGAAGAGGCGGCGCTTTGCGCCGCCTCTTCTTTTTTTAACATAGAGAAATTTTTAAAAAGCTTGCTTAGTAAGCTTTTTAAAAATTTCTCTGCAATGGTCTGAGTTTGATGGAAGCGCATAGCGATGTATGGGGACTTGTGTACATGATGGCTCTCTGATTAAATAGGCGCTAGTAATATCAACAAAGTTATAAATCTTTATGAGCAGGGGCAAAGGCAATAATAGTGGCAGCATGAACACAATTTGGCTCGTGCTGGGATTAGCTGCCCTCGGTACTGGCATGGGTGCGGCGATCGCTTCACGACTTGTTACTTATCGACCATCCTCTGCGGACATAGCCGCCAATGAAACAACTTTAAATCCTGCTACTCCAGCGAGCAATGACTCACGGGCTTTCTGTCAATACAATGCGTTGGAGTCGGTGACGGCTTCACTTTATCAGGTCAGAGCGATCAATGCGATCGCCAATGATCCTTTGCCTGCTTTATCAAGCTTGAGCAGCACTATTAATGCTGATTTAGTGGCAAGCTTTAATCCTGCTCCCTTTCCGCAAATTAGCGATCGAGCGCGTAATGCCAAAATCCCGATCATTATGTACCACGACATTACAGCTACCAAAGATGTAAGCTGGGATGTCACCCCCGAAGAATTAGAAAAACATTTTCAAGCGCTCCAAGAAGGTGGATATACACCAATTACGATGGATAGAATGGTGAATCATCTACGGACTGGCGCACAATTACCTGAAAAGCCTGTATTACTAACCTTTGACGATAACTATGTTGGGCAGTACAAATATGCATTTCCATTGCTGAAAAAATATAACTATCCTGCGGTCTGGTCGGTGCATACGCGCTTTGTCGGTACAGGTGGACAGAAGCCAAAAGCAACATGGAACCAACTCCGAGAAATGCAAAAAAGTGGTCTGATTACGGTTGCTTCCCACACAGTTAATCATTTAAATATGACTAACCTCAGCGATGCTGAAATCGAACGTGAAGTAACAGAATCGAAAAAGGTTCTTGAAAAAGAATTAGGAATTTCTATTGATTACTTTACTTATCCTGAAGGAGATTTCACCGAACGCGCTAAGGAAAAAATCAAAGATGCTGGTTACAAAGCAGCCCTGTCGATGAGTCTCGATCCAAGGCAAGAGCGATCAGCCAATGAGTCCGAAGATTTGTTGACAATCATGCGATTTGGTCAGTCGCGCTTTGATGAAGCGATCGCCCAAGCATCTGGAGGTACTTCGGCAAGTCAAGTAGCACTTTTGCCCACTGTAAGTAATGGCGTAGTTAACTTTACTACCCCTGTGGAGAAGCGGACAGTTACCATTGATGGGTTACCTCTTACCCTTGTGTCTGGTGGACGTGTTGCGACAACCCATGCGGATACTCGCGCTCAAGTTGCCGAAATTATGACCATGACTCCCAATGCGATCGCTGCTGTTGATGGAACCTTCTTTTCTTTGGAACACCTTGACAGCAATAAGATGATTGGTCCTGTGTTGAGTCAATTTTCTAGTAAGGCTGGAGTTTTTATCAATGGCAATAAGGGCGAAAATCCATTGCTCAATGGTCGTCCTCTAGTCTTGATCAGTCCTACAGCGATTAAGTTTATTCCCTACAATGCTGCTAAACACAATTCGCTAGAAGCAGTAAGAGCCGAACTGCCAGATGTGACGGATGCTTTTGTGGGGGCTGGTTGGTTAGTTCGTGATGGTAAACCTCAACCAGCGGAGTCCTTTGGTAAGCTTTATGGTTTTGATGCTAGCCGCGATCGCGCCTTTTGGGGCATTGATCGTTCTGGCAGACCGACCATTGGGGTAACTATGGAAATGATTGATTCGGTTGGCTTGGGTAAAATATTAGCCAAAGCGGGACTGCGCGACGTGGTCATGCTTGACTCTGGTGCTAGTACCGCACTTG
Source organism: Pseudanabaena minima str. Chao 2107 (assembly GCF_051131155.1). Lineage (NCBI taxonomy): Bacteria > Bacillati > Cyanobacteriota > Cyanophyceae > Pseudanabaenales > Pseudanabaenaceae > Pseudanabaena > Pseudanabaena minima. The sequence continues at coordinate 4,070,323 of NZ_CP159508.1, read as the reverse complement.
CTTATCGAGGTAAATCAGTTATGGCTTACGAGCCTCGCCCTGTTCCGCATATTGTTGCACTTCTACCACCCGATCCTGCTCCTGTGGAAACTTCTGAGAAACCAAATTGCCCAGTTAGTTTGAATCCTTAGATCAGCGTTATTAAATTGCATGTCCCTGATATCAAAACTCAAAATGGCTTAGCCATTTTGAGTTTTGATATCCCTTACTGGGTTTGCTCTTTAATTCACAAAAGTGTGACAACACTTTTGTGAATTGGTATTACAGCTTTTAAAATAAAATACTATGCGAAATTTACGCAATCTCCTGTTTGCTGCTTTTGGTGGAGTGTTGATGGGACTTACTCCTGACCCGTTTAGTCAATGGTGGCTGGCTTGGGTCGCTTTGATTCCCCTCTGGATGCTTGCTCAAAGGTTAAAAGTGAAAGAGGCGATCGCTATGGGGGCGATGTGGGGATTTTGTTATCACGGGATGGCATTGTTTTGGATTACGAGTGTGCATCCAATGGAATGGATGGGTGTACCTTGGTGGACGAGTTTTTGGATTGCTACATTGGTTTGGCTACTGATTACGGGTTGCGGTGCATTATTATCAGGCTTATGGGCTGGGGGAATGTCACTCTTTACGCAGAATCTCAATGTGATTAGTCGGGTAATCGTCGCCTGTGCGATTTTTAGTGGATTAGAAATTGTCTGGAGTTGGGGACCACTTTATTGGACTGCACTAGGTTATACGCAAAGCCCCCATGATTTGCTGATGTTACAAATTAGTCGGATTTCTGGACAGCAGACGATGACTTCAGCGCTCGTGGCAGTTAATGGATTATTTGCGGAAATTCTCTTGCAGAGAACTTGGGCAGATAAACGACGCTGTGCGATCGCAGCCATTGCTCTCTTGATTGCGATCGCGGGCTATGGTGCATGGGAAATGCAAGGCGATCGTATGGCAAGCGGTAACGGAAAAGCGATTAAAGCAGGAATTATTCAAGGTAACTTCCCCAATGCTCTGACTGTAAAGCCGAAAGGTTGGGAAATAGCAGTTAATAACTACACCAAAGGCTATGAAAAATTAGCGCAGTCAGGAGCAGAAATGATCGTTACGCCTGAGACGGCGATTTCTTTTCTTTATCCTAATTACGATCCACGTCGTGAACCATTTGATCGGGCGGTGGAGAAATATCGAGTTCCTGTATGGCTAGGAGGCTTCGGGACAACTCGTAATCCCAATGCAGAAGACCCAAATAACTATACAAATAGCCTCTTTTTGATTGATGGTTCTGGCAAGATTCTCAGTCAATACGATAAAGTGCGGCTTGTGCCAGTGGGTGAATATATTCCCTTAAGACCAATTTTAGGAAGTCTAATTAGGCGCTTATCTCCACTCAGAGGTGAAGTCGATGCAGGTTCTAGTGAGCAATTAGTCGATACACCTTGGGGACGCTTCATCGTCGGGATTTGCTATGAATCTGCCTATCCTGCCACTTTCCGTTTTCAAACTGCCGCAGGTGGCAAGTTAATTCTCTCTGCTTCTAATAATGCTCATTTTGCCTCCTATATGTCGGCTCAACACCATGCTCAGGATGTAGCAAGAGCGATCGAAAGCGATCGCTGGGCAGTGAGAGCAACTAATACAGGCTATTCAGGTTTTGTCGATCCTAATGGACGCACGATTTGGCTCTCAAATGTAAATACCTATGAAACCCATATCGAGACAGTTTATTTAAGAGATACTAAAACTCTGTATGTCCTATGGGGCGATTGGTTAACACCTTTACTCTGTGTGCTTAGCATTATAATTTATGCTAAGCATCGCTTGAATTAGCCAAAAGCTAATCGCTAAGAGCTAATCACCAGTCTCCACCCGCACCTCCGCCATCGCTACCGCCGCCTCCAAAATCACTGCTAGAAGAAGAACTGCTACCATAATCATAGGAATCATAGCTACTAGAACTACTACTCGAACTATCACTAGAACTGTAATAGTCTGTACTACTGGAATAACTCACAGGTGCAGGAATGAAAGGATAGACAGGTTCCTCATAAAAACAGTTTTGACATTGACGTATGCTAATTGCGTCTTTAGAAGCTTTTTTAGGAAACTTCTTGGGCTTGCGAGATTGCTTGAGTTTTGCATCTATTAAAGTTGGGTAGTTACATTTTGGACAAACTGCATCTTCATTTAAAATATGGGATTGACAATAAACATGCTGACGATCGCTTTTAGCAGTCTGATTAGTTGGAGGATAGCAGCGATCGCATGAATATACTGTGTAAGTGGCATTCCCTAACTCAACAGCCTTTAACTCTGGCTTGATTAAATACTGATTAGTTACATCTGATCCTACACTCTGAACAATATTTCGACAGCTTTGACAAAAATGCTGTTCTCTAGCTAAGCTCCTATCAATGTACATATCATTGACTAGGTACAGCCATAGAAATTGATATCCCATTGCCATAAGTAAGCTAGTGATCGCAAATAACAAGTGACTAGGAATAGTGAGCAAAATCGAAGTACTTGTGATTAGCCATAGCACAACCAGAGCAGGGACATTGCAAACGATCATCCAACCATAATTTCGGGATAATTCTAAACCAAATCGACTTGTTTCATCGCGCTGTATTGGTGTTTGGAAAACAGCCGTCAACTGAGCCAACCAAAATTTTTCAATACTCAACCACAAAATGAGAGAGGCAAGGGCAACTATCACATTAATTAGCACTGAGCCTAAAAGTTGATTAATAGGCTGAATAAATAAGCTAGTTAACGTTTCTTGCGATAGTACCCATGCATTGATGCTAACGGCGATCGCAGATAGCCCAAATACCATTAACAACATTCCTAAACTAGTAAATTCTGTCAATTGAGGAATATTTAACCGAAACACAACAGGATTTTGGAGTTCTTTACTAACAGTAGGTAATGTTTGTCGCCATTCTCGAATTTTGATAACGATCAATATCACGCCACTCAGAGCGATCGCTATGCCAATAAGCCCGATACTGCTGTAAATGGGCATAAAAGGGAAAGGATAAAAATTGATTTTCTCTAAACGTCCCGCCATCTCCTCTACGCCGTTAATGATGCCGCGATCATAGTTTTGGCGCTTAAACTCAGGGGTAATTTGAGTTTCGATAATTTGCTTTACTTGGCGATCGCTAATATATGGAGAAACACCTCGCCCAGTTTCGATTTCAATCCTGCGATCGTTTACTGAGATCAAAAACAATACGCCATTATCAATATCGCGTTTACCAATGCCCCAAGTATTAAATAATTCCGTTGCATAGGCTTTAACCGTTGCTGATGGTATGGTGTCTGGCACTGTCACTACCGCGATTTCTGAACTATTATTAGTGGCGAGTTGCGAAATTCGGCGATTGAGTTGAGATTCGGTTTCTACACTTAAAATATTCGCAACATCGCTCACCCAAGTTCCATTTAATTTTCTAGGATTGGGAATGTCACTAATGGGAATCGCGTGTAAAGGTGCTGTAGGTAATAGAAATGCCCATAGCAAGAATATTAAACAGATAATCCCAGCTAATTTACCCTTCATAGGTTGTTATCTCCACTCCAGAAACGTTGTACTTAATCTCGTTAAATTCTCTTACATCAACCACATCTCGCATTGCCGCACTTAGGTATAACTTGCCAAACTCACCTTTGTCTTGAGCCATTTTAGATGCTACATTCACAGGCATTCCTGCAATATCTTTAGTCCCGAACGGTAAATTGAAAATTAGAACTTCACCTCGATCAATGCCAATTCGACAGGTAATATCTTGTTTTGCTAGCTCTTGACGGAACGTTTGGGCAAAGCTGACTGCATCATGAGCATCATCAAAAGCATAAATTGCTAATGAGCTAACTACCTTGATTTCTTCGGCTGATGTTTTGTTTAGCAGTCGCAGTCCGATATCTTTCATCAAAGCCGAGAATGATAACTGATTAAACATCGAAACCTCATGGGTTTCCACAGATTCACTTCTACTCTCGATCAGCACTACTACTTTATTTTGGATATACTTATCTATCAAATCATGGGTAAACCTTTGGTCTATAGTATGGCTTGTGAGTCGAGTTTCATATTCTAATAAATCAGCATAAAAATCTTCAGAATAGGGAATCGGATACTGTTGATTGAGAGGTTGCAATCCTGACAAGCGATCGCCATCTAGGACTCGATAAATATTGCCAATTTCCGTTACTAAATCATTGCGTTTCTCAATGGTGAAGTTGTGATGATTGGGTAAGCGATCACATATGGCTTGACTGATTAAGATTTCACCTCCACAGGTATGATTCTCTGCAATATCCTCGATCGCATCTGCCTCTGAGCCATATAAACCACCACTAATCGAATAAAAACTGCCATAATGAGCGCCAAGCCCAATTTTGATGTGACAACTCTGAGCGATCGCATCTTGAATTGTTAAGAGTGTGGACACAAGGGTAGATGCGCTTAGGTCATCTGGATAAAACATTTGGGTATTGTCCGCCGCCCAAATGCCCACACTTTCGCCCCCGATCGCTTTTCCGTAGCCATGCACAATCTTTTTCGGTTGGTTGATGATAGCAAGAATCTCTAGTAATCCATTTTGCTGACATAGCTTAGTCAGCCCAACTGAGTCTGAAGATACGCTGTAACCTATTACCTTGTGACTATCAAGTAGCTTTAATGCATCTGCATAGGTTTGATCACTGCTCAGCCATTGCTCAACCAATTTCAGTGGTAGCGCACCGATGATGTCTTGTGTAACATCAAATAAATTGGTGGAATAACGTTTTTTGCTGAGTTTTTCTATCATTCGGCTTGCTCAGTTTAGGTGAATATCTATTGAGCCAAGCTAAGCTCGGCTCAATAGATATTTTAGATATTAATGCTTTGGGGAATCCGTGATGGTCTCAAATAGTTATAATCTGCAACTCTTTGTTCATTGCGAGACTTGATCGTAGATTCGATCACCTTTAACTGATCTTGAAAATCGTGTAAAGGCTGCTGAATGCGATCGTCGCTGAAGTAATCAGCACCATATTCGCCTAAAGTTGTGTAATAAACTGAACCAAGAATATAAGTCATCGTCAGTTGACTCTTGGCTTGATCGATTGGTGGCAACATCGCAAAGAAATCCGCCTCATTAGCGCCTGTGTTTGTGGTTGGCGCAGGAGTATAGCCCGCTAGAGGTATTGCAGGAGCGTAAGTCATCAAGTCGCTTTGAGGGAAATTTACTGCTGCATGTTGAGCGCTTGCAGTAAAGATCAGCAAGGTCACAGCGCTAACTAAATAATCAAAAGTGCGAATCTGTCCACCTTGCCCAAAGCTAGTCACGCGACCACCATTGTCAGAGATAATTTCTTGTACCCAAGCTTGCAGTTCAGAATCTCTGATCACATCATCATCTTTGAAGTAATAGATGGATAGATAATTCTTCACCCAAGTAGCGATCGCTTCCCAAACTAATAAAGCATCATCGCGATAGGGATAGTCTGGTAATAAGTTCGGATCATCAACTCCCCTGTTCTTCAGCGCTACAGGCAACATGGCTTCGTCAAAGTTGTAGGTCTTGACTCCATGTACCGACAAAGCACGGGATGTGGTAATACTGCCTGCCAAAAGACTATCAACTGTTCCGCCAGCACTAACTAATCCCGATTGGGCGGCATCATTGATTGCTAGAGTGCCTTGGAAGTGAGGTTTCAGCAAAATATACAAAGGATGATTGCTAGCAAGTTGGCGATTAGTGGCGATCGCAAAAGGCTCAATAAATAAATGGGTTCTACCCAAATGGCTAATTAATTGATGGTAATTAGCGTCAGCAATCTGGACAACGGTTTTCGCTAATAGCCAGTTGGGTTCATCCCCAGCTTGACGTAAAAAGATGGGATTGGTGTTGGGGTCTTGTCCTAGTTGAATGGCGATCGGAGTAAGGCTCTTTTTGCCTTTAGGAACCGCAAACAGAGCTAAGGGAGCGTTAATATATTTCTGCTCTCCCTTAGGGAATGTCCCGCCTGCGATCGCTGTTAGCTCTGCATAATCAGCTAAATATAAACGTCCAGATGATCCTGCTTCGGCAAGTGAATCATCTGCTAAAACTGTCTTAAATTGTGCTTCAGTTAAAGGGAATCTTGCATCCAAAGTCTTAACTCTTTGAATCATCAAAGGATTGAATCCAGCGACACGCAGTCTGGCAAATTCCGAATTACTCGTAAAATTTTGGCTGATGGCGGGTAAAGAAATAATCCAAAAGAGATTGTTATATTCCTTAATATTGGAGCCTTCGATGTTGGTTGGTTCAGTCTCTAAAACTGTTGGTATTTCCGATAATAGCTCTACTAGTGCTGAATCAGAATGGGCAACACTAGCCTCTAGCAAACGTTTTGAGAAGTCCAGTTGTTTGGCTTTGGAGATTTCCTTACTCTCTTCTAAAAGTAATGGATTCGCTCGATCATTTAACAAAACTTTGACTACTGCTTTCCCAACGAGCAATCCCCAAGATAAAGAGAATCGCTCATTAAGTGGTACCTTTTCTACCATTGGTAGAGAATCAATGTAGGTGTAGTTGTATTGATAAAGCTGCCGAACTTGATTTAGTGATGCTTGACGTTGAGAAATTTCGGGATCATTCTGAGGCAGGAGGGGATATTTGCTCGACTTCGATCGCCTTGATATTAAATTGGCTAAATCTGCTAACTTAGCCGAGAAGAAAGTTAATATTCTGGCAACACCACTCAAAAGCGAGAAGATCATGGATGCACCTAAAAATCTGTACCTCCATATATAAAACCTGTCAGCCTGAAATAAAGTGAAGTTTTGCTAAGATAATAAGATAAACTGCTTAAATTTAGTTTAATCGCGATCTCTAAAAATTTATTTAACTAATCCTGCTCTGAGAGCGCGTACTGCGGCTTGGGTGCGATCATCAGCGCATAGCTTATTCAAAATATTCCGCACATGGGTTTTAACCGTGCCAACTGTAATATAAAGTCGCTCGGCAATTTCCGCATTGCTATTACCATTGACAATCTCAGATAACACTTCTAGCTCACGCTCAGTTAGTGGTGTTGCCTGTAAAACTTGTTTGTAATCAGCCTCTGCTGCGTCAATTTCTACAGTTGCCTCGCGGCGACGTACCTGCTGCAAGACAATGCTAGCGATCGCAGGATCAATCCATGAGTTACCCTCGGCAGTTAGCTTCAGCGCTTGTACTAGATTTTCGGAACTAATATCTTTGATGCAATAGGAATCTGCACCTGCGGCAAAAGCAGCTAATACTGTCTCTTGGCTATCAGTCAGGGTCAGAATCAAAACTTTAGTGGCACGACCTGCCTCGGTAGCCGCAGCCTTGATTTGGCGGGTTACTTCCACGCCATCCATATCAGGCAAGCCCAAATCGACGATCGCTACATCAGGTTGTTGGCTGTTTACTAGTGATACGCCTTCCGCACCTGTAGCAGCTTCGCCAACAAAGACAAGATCGACTTGCTGTTGCAAAGCAATCTTCATGCCCATGCGGGTTAGGTCATGGTCTTCAATTAGGACAACACGAATCGAACTCATAAGCACTTGTGCAAGTTATGCATGGTCTGTATTGATACCAGAATCTCACAGAAAGGGGCAATAAAATCAAAAACACTCTAAAAAACAACATCTTCATAAAGATCTACAAAGTTCTCCTCGAAGTTAATGCTCGATAATTGGAACTTAACTAAGTAATCAGGTAATGGTTAGCGAATGTATGATATAGCTGCCGTCGATTGTGTTAGGACAAAAGCAAAACCCAAGAAGAGAATGGCGGCGCTTCGCGCCGCCATTCTCTTCTTGGGTTTTATGTCCTCATACACTTGGCGACAGCTATAGGTTCTGAAATGCCCATTTTATGGCGATAAACAAACGTCAGTTCGACGAAAGCGAAAAATGGTAAGAATCGCTAAGCGATTCTTACCATTTTTCGCCATTTGCAGCGTGCGAAGCACGCCGCAAATGGCGATATCGAACTCACGTTAAACAAGATGCAAATATTATGTTGATCGCGATTTAGCAGACTATTGCTCAACCATTAGTTTTTCCCAACTACAAAAGGAATGTCGATACTTTGATTGTATTTTGCGCCGCTCTTTGTCGTTTGATTAATCACAATTCCATAGGCTGCGTTGTAATCAGCTTTCAGCCAAGGAGAACAATAACGCCCGACGGGCAAAGTGTAAACATTGCCATTAACGATCGCTCCCTCACTAGGTTCCAATTTTGGTGGGATTTTAAAGGTAACAGTACGCCGTTTAACATAATCGCTAGCGACTACACCCGTTGCTGATTGCTTGCTAAAACATTGCACCTCAATTTGCGTATTCTTGAGCAACTCACGCACATTACCGCGATCGCTAAGGATTAGTTGATTGTCAGTACCAACACCTGAGATTTTTTGTAATTGGAATGAACTAACGCGATCGGGATTGAATCCGCCTGTAATCTTTACCACTTGAAGATTGTTCTCAGGAACAACTTGATATTCCAATGTCCCTGGCAATTGATATTCGAGTTCAGCATTCTCATTACGGACATTTACTGTTGCGCCAATTTCTACGCGATCAACACCTAAAGCTGTTGGTGTTTCTTTTGCAGTCCAATCAAATTGATAGAATAAGCGTGCTGTATCCTTTAGATAGGTGTATTGATCTGAAACGTCAGAACTGGGGCGCAGCAAACGCGATAAACCACTTCTTTCAACCCAAATATTTTTGACCAAGCCAACTTTTTTACCGATCGCAGTTCCTAATGGTGTGCGATCGCTGGTGATCTCCGTAGGAATATCTAAACGTGGTACAAGGGTAACTTTTCCATAATTCCCTGTCTCGCCATTGCGTCCATTATTGCCAGTCTCTCCATTACGTCCACTTTGGCAAGAATAATAACCTGTCTGGGTGACTCCTTTATTAGTGCGCCGATAGAGCCAATCACCTTGCCGATATTCAGAAACCTTTGAGTATAAGCGATTAAAATCAAGGTCCCAACCATCACTTGAACGCCTACAAAGCCGAGTTTCTTTGGAATAATATTGCCAAGGAGCTTTAGCATCATTAAATGGTCTGCGTTCAGTCTCTAGCGTACAGTATTTAACTTGCCATGATGTTTCTTGGCATTCACAGCCTTTGCCACCAACTGCGCTACGTCCATTTCGACCGCCTTTCCCTCCTGCATTCCGAATTTCTAGCTGTTGAAGTGCAGCAATATTAGTATAGAAAATGATGGCATTGCCCCCGTTGCCGCCACGTCCACCATTCCCGCCATTGCCACCACGTCCACCTGATGCGCCTATTAATGAATATTCAGGACGATAGGGTTGTTCACAACTACTAGCCGATCGCCCTGATGTTCCATCCTCAGCATCTTCACCGATTGTGCCTGAGAGATCATAGGCAGCAGGTTTACCATCGCCAACGATTTTTATGTCTTGTCCATCTCTACCACTACGTCCATCTCGTCCGCGATCGCCATCTTGTCCAGTGCGCCCAAAAGTAGCTTGGGCGATCGCCTCTGAGTTAATTGACGGGATGATCAAAAGTAAGGATAAAATTGCGATCGGTAAAGCGTGGATTAAAGTTTTAAGCGATCGGGGTTTCCACATAAGGTAAAGCCTTCTAAATCAATCTACTTTATGTAGACATTATTACTACAGAATGGGTTCCAAATATATAGATAGCTATAGCCACCTGTCTTATACCAAAACACAAAGAAGAGGCAACAGATGATATAAGAGAAAAAGGAGAAAGAGGATAACAAAATGGCAGGGGTATATAGATTAGAAATAAGTGAAAGCGAAGAAGAGCTAAAAGAGATGCTAGGGCGGCAGAAAACAGGCTCAGATAAAGAACGAGTGCAAGTATTGTACTTACTGAAAAGCAAGCAAGCTGGCACAGTGCAAGCCGCCGCTCAACTAATCGGGAGAAACCGTAGCACAGTGCAAGAGTGGATCAGAGGATATCGAGAGGGAGGAATAGCAGGAATACTAAGCCATAAACCAAGAGTAGGCAGAATACCCAAAATCCCAGATTGGGCGCAAAAAGCACTGGACAAACAACTGCAACAGGAAAAAGGATTTAATAGCTACGGAGAGATACGACAATGGCTACAGGAAAAACTAGGAATCGAAAGTACCTATAAAAATGTGCATGACTTGGTGCATTACCGAATGAAGGCAAAACCAAAGGTAGCCCGTCCCTATAGCGCCAGTCAAAACCAAGGGCAACGCGAGGAATATAAAAAAAACTCTCGGATAACCTAGCCATGGTGGCATGGTATGCCGTGACCGTGTTGGGATTAACGGGAAAAGTCCGATTCTTTTGTCAAGACGAAACAAGGATTGGTTTGAAAACCATCAGTGGTCGTAAAATAACGGCTCGTGGGGTCAAACCCAAGGCAAAAGTCCAGTGGCAGTTTCAGGCTACATGGTTATACGGCATCGTCGAACCTGCGACGGGAGAAAGCTTTTTCTATGAATTTAGTCATCTCAACACTGACTGTTTTCAAATATTTCTAGACCTTGTATCAGAGAAATTTGCAGACAGCATAATTATCTTGCAAGTTGATCAGGCTGGTTGTCATCGGGCTAAGCGTTTACGATTACCTCACAATATCATTTTGATATTTCAGCCTGCTCATTCTCCAGAATTAAACCCAATTGAGCGGGTTTGGCTACATTTGAAGCAAGGGTTGAGATTTTCTTTACCCAAAAATATGGATGAGTTGCGGCTTTTGGTCAAGAATCGTCTCTCCGAAATGACTAAATCTGTAATTGCTTCTCTTGTCGGTAGAGATTCCATACTGGATGCTCTATCTGTTGCCTCTCTTTTGTGATTTGGTATTACAGCAATTACCAATCAAACGAACCACAAGAAAATTTTTGAAAGTGTTGCTTTGCAACACTTTCAAAAATTTTCTTGGTTTGAGCGCGAGCGAGGTGCTGTAAGACAAATCAAAACCCAAATAGTGAGAGGTAGCGTAAAGCGCTACCTCTCACTATTTGGGTTTTATGTCCTAATAGGTGGCTATAGCTCTATACTAACTTCTGTTTAGAAAACCCACTTTCAATAAGATCAATAAGATATTGAAAGTGGGTTTGGAAACCAAACCCCTACTACATTATTATTTAGACAGTTAGGGGCTTGGTCGCCAAGCCTAAACTTTGTTTGTAATATCAGTTAGGTAACTAGAGAATTCCTTCTTTTTTAGCCATTGATATCATCAAATCAACCACACGGCAGGAATAACCCCACTCATTGTCATACCAAGAGACAACTTTAAAGAAGTTTGGATTTAGCTCAATGCCGGCCCCCGCATCAAAAATACTTGATCGCGAGTCTCCCTTAAAATCTGTCGAGACAACCTCCTCATCGGTATAACCGAGAATGTCTTTTAGGTCACCTTCTGAGGCAGCCTTCATCGCTGCACAGATCTCTTTATAGCTAGTAGCTTGTTCAGTCTTAAACGTTAAATCTACTACCGATACATCAGGTGTAGGAACACGCAAAGCCATTCCCGTCAGCTTCCCTTTCAGTTCAGGCAAAACTAAAGCCACAGCTTTCGCCGCACCTGTTGAAGAAGGAATGATATTTTGACCAGCGCCTCGTCCGCCACGCCAATCCTTTTTGCTAGGACCATCCACTGTTGGCTGCGTAGCTGTCATTGCGTGAACAGTAGTCATTAATCCTTCCGCAATACCAAATTTATCATTGAGAACCTTAGCGATCGGTGCTAGACAATTGGTGGTACAGCTTGCATTAGAGACAATTACATCAGTAGCAGGGTCAAACTTAGTGTGATTTACACCTACTAACAATGTGGGTACTTTTTCGGGATCTTTTGTGGGAGCAGAAATGATCACGCGCTTGGCACCTGCGTTAATATGTGCGATCGCTCCAGCATAATCAGTAAATAAGCCAGTAGACTCCACAACATAGTCTGCTTTTAGTTCTCCCCAAGGTAATTCCGAGGGATTGCGAATCGCTGTACAGGGTACTAACTTACCGTCGATCTCAATGCCTTCGGGTTGAGCCGAGATTTTACCGTCATAGAGACCATGGGTAGAGTCATGTTTAAGCAGATAAGCGAGGTTATCAGAAGGAACAAGATCGTTGATTCCGACAATCTCGATTTCGGGATGTTTGGCAGCAACACGAACCACTAATCGTCCAATTCTGCCAAATCCATTAATACCAATTCTGAGTTTAGCCATATTTTGCTTGTCTAGCAGATTTATAGTGCTTCGCGATTATGCTACCTCAAGTTTTAGTGAAGCAATCCTTAAAACATTAATATGTCAAGACTTGCATACATATAACTACCGTCGATTGTGTTAGGACAAAATCAAAACCCAAGAAGAGAATGGCGGCGCGAAGCGCCGCCATTCTCTTCTTGGATTTACACTTGGCGACAGCTATATAATGAAGTGCTGTGGAGCGCTGCACTTCATTTCTTTGAACACAAAGCCCCATAAGCAAATTCTTGAGTTGAAAATTCAAGGAAAAAAATAATTATGTGTATTTCGCGCTTTCTGTAGTAACATATATATTCGCAACGGGATGTAGCGCAGCTTGGTAGCGCGCCTGCTTTGGGAGCAGGATGCCGTAGGTTCGAATCCTATCATCCCGACTTAAAAATAAAAAAGCGCCTCATGAGGCGCTTTTTTATTTTTCTGACAAAACTTGCAAATCCTGCGATCGCGTAAATTGTTTACGCCATGCGGTGATACCACCTGTCAAAGTTACAACCTGATAGCCGCGATCGCTTAGGTACTTATTTGCCTTGATTGATCGCATTCCCGAAGTACAGTACAAAACTATTGTGGGTCTAGTTTTTTGTTTCTCTTCGTAGCTTTTCACAATCTTGTTAATCCTTTGAAGACCTAACTCAATCTCAATTTCAGCTAATGGCACAAGATCGCTATTGCCAATGTGATCCTCTTGATATTCTTCGGGCGATCGCACATCGATTAAAACTATAGATTTAAGCTTGCTACTAGCCAACGCATCGACTGAAATTTGCGGTGTACTAAAACTTTGTAAATATACAGGTAAACTCATTTGCTGCTGATAAGCCAACAGACTCAAAGTCCCAAGACCAACGACTAACGCTGTGCCAACTATAGCTAAAGGAATCAGATATCTACGTGTAGATATAAATTCTTTAAAATTTCTTTTTGTTAGTTGAAATGCTTGTCTATCCATTAGATTTTCTTGCTTTTAAATAGATGATTAAATGGATAAACTAAATGATTAAAATAATTAGTTCTAATATTTAATTCTGTTCCATATTGTTTAGGTAGTTCTTTGTTAGGCATATGCCAAGTACCAAATATATAATCAATGATTGGTAACTGTACAGCCAAATTTTGAGCATATAGTTTTGGATGGCGATCATGATGCCAATGATGAAATTCAGGCGTGGCAATAATCCATTTTAAAATTGGAAATTTGACGCTAATATTGGCATGAATAAAAAAGGCGATCGCACTTGAAAAAATTCCATAAATCGCCAAAGCTTCAGTTGAAAAACCGATCCAGTACAGTGGAATCATTTGGCAAGCCTTGGTCAAAATCTGCTCAAAAGGATGTACACGCACAGTTGCAAGCCAGTCGATATGGGTGGAACTATGGTGAATAGCATGAAATTTCCATAACCAAGGCACAGTATGCATTAGATAGTGAATTATATAAAAACTAAGATCCCCAATAAATATGGCGACGATTACTTGAAGAACAAGGGGTTGTTGTGCCACAAAGCCAGATAAGGTCGGAATAGAACCTTGTCCAAAGAAAGCAAATATAATTAATAATTTAGTTGTGCCATGACCAATAAAATAGCCTGAAAAATAATAAAAAATATCTGTAAGCCAACCTTCACGTAATAGTTTTTTGTGATGTACTGCAAATATTTTTTCAATTGGTACAAATACAAAAATAAGGATTAATATTCCTTTAATAACATTAGGTATTTCCAGCATTATTCAAATCACTAATTTTGTTCATAGTTAAGTATTCATATAGCCAACTGCGTCATCTCTGGATTCTCAATATTTTTAGCGATCGCCTCCTGCGTATCTGGAGAAAAACCATTGGGGAACTTGCAATTTTTAAAGGTTGCACCATGCCAGTCAATACCTGCTAAGTTTGCGCCTAAAAAATCACAATTTTCTAGAACTGCGTTGACAAATCTTGCATTTTCTAAATCTGCCCCCTCAAAAGAAGTCACAGCCGACATTTTGACTTTTGCAAAGTGGAGATTAAAAGCCCTAGTCGCCAAAACCGCAGGCAAAATCGCCAATACCGCAAACAAAATTGCATAATGAATTTCTTGGTATTTGATCCAGCTATAGCCAGCCGAAATTGCTGAAGATACTCCCACCGCCATCCAGACCATGCCCACTGCGATCGCCCCTTTTTTGTAACCCAGATATAGCCCAAAAAGAGACATCCCAAATGCGGCAATCATCACACCTATCCCAACTACTGTTAAAGCTGTAGAGTTAATTGCGGCGATTACCATTAATCCAACTAGCCCCATGTATATAGAGAAAAGTCTTCTTTGAGAGACTGCCGCCGCCGTGGCAAAGGCAAACATCCACACAAAAGGATTTAACATCCATCCATAGGGACTTCCATTCTCACTACCACAACCCACTATTACAAGTTGCGCTAAAAACCATGATGCGACTCCTAAAGGAACTCCCACAATGATATGCAGCAACATATGGATGAGATGCTTTTGGAAGTTTTTCTGATCTCGACTGATCTTTGTTTCTGAAAAATCAGCACCCACTAGTCCCGATCCCTGAAAATCGCAACCTTGCAACCTTGAACCTGTAAAGTCAGCTTTATTTGCCGCATCTTTACGAAATTCATTCTGAAAAGAGTGATTCTGAAAGTCACGATAACGATAATTCACATAACTATCCATGGGGTAACCTCTCTTAGTGGGTATTTGAGTGGATATTATTTAACAGTCCGAGAACTTGCTGGTAATCCTAACTTTATGTGAGTTCGACGAAGTCTGAAAGTGATCAAAATCGCTAAGCGGTTTTTACCACTTTCAGCCATTTGCGTCGTGCGAAGCACGACGCAAATGGCTGTATCGAAATCACGTTAACTTTGGGCAGATAAATATAGCGACTTAGAATATGACTCAAGTTTTTCAAGATATTCCAAGAGTAGAAAGACAGCTATCTTATAAAGACAGTTCCCTCTGCACATTTTGGAATGCCATTTTCTAGAAATGGTTTTGGTAGCTTTGTCTTTACACCAAGTTTGGGGGATTCACAAAGAATCGTGGTTGTAGTTAGCTCTTTTTTGGTGCTTGGCTTTGGGCTTGAAGTTGGATGATTTAAACCTTGAGATGTTTTATTTGTTTCAGGAACTACAAACACGGCTCCGACAAAACTTTTTAAATTGTCATTCTTGGGGACGCCGTAATGATAGGCAACAAGCTCAAAACTTTGTAAATCATACTTGTAGTTATCTGTCTCCTCTTTAATGCCAATTGCCAAAGCAGGGATTGATCGCCCCAAAGCTCCATTTTCTAGCCAAAAAGCTTGCTGCGCTTTACCCATACTTCCTACATAACTCCGAGCCTCTGCACTCCTAGCTTTTGTGCCACAACTAAATGACCCTAGAAATGCAGGAGCTACTATTGCAATTATTCCAAATCCTAACAAGCCATAAATTGACCAACGTAATAGCCGTCGATATTTTTTCGACTTTGTTGATATATCTTCTTTTTGAGGTAAATCAGCAAGCAAATTAGCTTCAGTATCTATCTCACTGATGTTTTCAAGAAAAGACGATACCTCTTCCTGAAGATCACCTGTTTGTAATGGTTCTTGTAATGTTTCAGACTGTCTTGTTGCGACCTGCCCAATCATTTTAATTACCTATTGCTAATGCAGCTTTAACCAATACTGCCCTGTTGTTGAATTAAAACTTGCGATCGCGATCGCAAGCTTTAGTGATTATTGACTACTTGCATTATCAATGTTTGCAAAATTTATAAGTACAAATACTTAGCTGTTAGGACGAAGATCAAGTCAAATCAATCTCCCTTACAACATTTTTGAAATGACTGGATTTAGCACTGCTATTATTGTTAATTAATATATTAATTTATTGGCAACTATCTCAAAAGAGGTAGAAGTAAACCTTCTTAATACTTTTTTAAGATTTTTTGCTAATTACATATACTTTGTAAAGTAAGCTCAAACCCTTGCTTGCAAACAATTTGAGGTTTTTAACTATTTTGTAAGACCCCAAACGTAAAGATGTGTTAAGCTAATTTCAAATCCATATAAATACTCTTAGTTACAGCAGGATTTAAGATTATGACCATTGCAATGGGCAGGTCGCAAGAAGTCGAAAGAGGATGGTTTGACATCATCGACGACTGGCTAAAGCGCGACAGATTTGTATTTATTGGTTGGAGTGGCTTGTTGCTATTCCCTACCGCATTTTTATCAATTGGTGGCTGGTTTACAGGTATCACCTTCGTATCATCTTGGTATAGCCACGGTCTAGCTTCTAGCTTCCTCGAAGGTTGCAATATCTTGACCGTAGCTGTATCTTCTCCACCTTTGAGCGTTGGACACTCTTTGCTATTGCTTTGGGGACCTGAAGCACAAGGTGACTTTACCCGCTGGTGTCAAATCGGTGGTCTGTGGACATTTCTAGCGCTTCACGGTGCATTCGCACTGATCGGCTTCATGCTTCGTCAGTTTGAAATTGCTCGTCTAGTTGGTATTCGTCCTTATAATGCGATCGCCTTTTCTGGTCCTATCTCCGTATTCGTATCCGTCTTTTTAATGTACCCCTTGGGACAATCTGGTTGGTTCTTCGGTCCTACCTTCGGTGTTGCTGGTATTTTCCGCTTCATCTTGTTCCTACAAGGTTTCCACAACTGGACGCTAAACCCATTCCACATGATGGGTGTAGCAGGCATCCTTGGTGGTGCATTGCTTTGTGCTATTCACGGTGCAACCGTAGAAAACACCTTGTTTGAAGATGGTGAAGGCTCTAACACTTTCAAAGCTTTCAACCCAACTCAAGCTGAAGAAACCTACTCCATGGTTACAGCTAACCGTTTCTGGAGCCAAATCTTTGGTATCGCATTCTCCAACAAGCGTTGGTTGCACTTCTTCATGCTATTCGTACCTGTAACTGGACTATGGTTCAGCAGCGTAGGTATTGTTGGTCTAGCATTGAACTTGCGCGCCTATGACTTCGTATCACAAGAAGTTCGTGCAGCAGAAGACCCTGAATTTGAAACCTTCTACACCAAGAACTTGCTCTTGAACGAAGGTATCCGTGCTTGGATGGCTCCTCAAGACCAACCAGCTGAAAGATTCATCTTCCCTGAAGAAGTATTACCTCGCGGTAACGCACTATAAATTTGAATCTTAAAAATCGATTGCCGCAATCTGCAATCGATTTTTTGAGGATAACTGCAAAACTTAGCTATCAGAAATCAGTACGGTTCTACTAGTTTTTGGATTATGATGAATCTCATCAAACGTCTGAATGTTAGCAGTTAACTATCTGGTAACTGATAGCTTAAAAATTATTTGCACTTTAAACCTATAAAAATTTTTCTGGAGATAACCTCTCGTGACGACGACCATTAACTTAAACTCCCTAGGAGTGGGCGGGCGTACACAAGACTCATCGGGCTTTGCTTGGTGGTCTGGCAACGCACGACTCATTAACCTTTCTGGTAAACTGCTGGGCGCTCACGTTGCTCACGCTGGTTTAATTGTGTTCTGGGCTGGTGCAATGACTTTGTTTGAAGTCGCACACTTTGTCCCTGAAAAGCCAATGTATGAGCAGGGCTTTATCCTATTGCCTCACCTTGCAACTCAAGGTTGGGGTGTTGGTGCTGGCGGTGAAGTTGTTGATGTATTTCCATACTTTGTAGTTGGTGTGTTACACCTCATTTCTTCGGCTGTACTTGGCTTTGGTGGTATTTACCATGCTTTGCGCGGACCTGAAGTCTTAGAAAATTATTCTTCTTTCTTTGGATATGACTGGAAAGATAAGAACCAGATGACTAACATTATCGGGTATCACCTGATTGTGTTAGGCTTTGGTGCACTTCTACTCGTATTCAAGGCAATGTTCTTTGGTGGTCTTTATGATACATGGGCTCCTGGTGGAGGTGATGTACGTGTGATCACTAACCCTACGATCAACCCCGTTGTTATCTTTGGCTATTTGCTCAACTCACCTTTTGGTGGTGAAGGCAACATCGTTGGTGTTAACAACCTCGAAGACGTAGTTGGCGGACATATTTGGATTGGCTTGATCTGCATTACTGGTGGTATTTGGCATATCCTTACCAAGCCTTTCGGTTGGGCAAGACGCGCTCTGGTTTGGTCTGGTGAAGCATATCTATCTTACAGTCTTGGTGCATTGAGCTTTATGGCGTTTATCGCTACTTGCTTTGTGTGGTTTAACAACACTGTTTATCCTAGTGAGTTCTTTGGACCTACTGGCGCTGAAGCATCTCAATCTCAAGCATTTACCTACCTTGTTCGTGACCAAAAGCTTGGTGCAAACATTGCAACCTCCCAAGGTCCTACTGGTCTTGGTAAGTACCTGATGCGTTCTCCTTCGGGCGAAATCATTTTTGGTGGTGAAACCATGCGTTTCTGGGACTTCCGTGGTCCTTGGTTGGAGCCTCTCCGTGGTCCTAACGGCTTAGATATCGACAAACTCAAGAATGACGTTCAGCCTTGGCAAGTACGTCGTGCTGCTGAGTACATGACGCACGCTCCTTTGGGTTCCTTGAACTCAGTTGGTGGTGTTATCACTGAAATTAACGCGGTAAACTTTGTTTCTCCTCGTTCTTGGTTGTCTACCTCTCACTTCGTATTGTCCTTTATGTTCTTGGTTGGTCACCTATGGCATGCTGGTCGCGCACGCGCGGCTGTTGCTGGCTTTGAAAAGGGTATTGACCGTGAGACTGAGGCTGTACTATCGATGCCTGCTCTCGATAAATAGTTTCTTTCCCTTGAGTATTTGGTGCGCTGCACCAAATACTCAAATAAAAAAGGGGCGCATTGCGCCCCTTTTTTATTTGCTTAGTTACTACCAGTAAATATGACATCAGGGAATTTACCTTGAGCTTCTGTCATAGGGCGATTTTTGCCCTCTTGCTGCCAGTAATTAATTACTTCGGTTGCCTTATTTAAAATTTCAATCCGATCTTGATCGGCAATCCAAGGCTTGCTTTCCATTTCTGTTTTAAGTTGATCCCAAGCATCATCACGGGGCCAAAAGAAATACTTGGTGAGAGGGCTGAAGCCTTTGCCAACGACTTGATCGACGGCAAGAGCTACATTATTCTCTAACCATAAGATTTTTAGAATAAACTGGGACAATGCTACCTACCTCCAAGAAAAGTTAAATTACATATTAAAGTAGCGATCTTGCACTATAACATGATTGAAACCTCTAAAGTTGATTCAAAACTATTAAACAAAAGTATTTTTGTCTTTGATATTGATGGCGTGATTCGGGATGTATCAGGTTCCTATCGCCGTGCACTTGCTGATACGGTTGAGCATTTTACAAAAGCTGCTTACCGTCCTACTCCCGAAGAAATTGACGAGTTAAAAGCCGAAGGGATTTGGAATAATGACTGGGAAGCTTCACAGGAGCTAATTAAGCGATATTTTCAAAGTCTGGGGAAAGAGATTCAAGTATCCTATGAGGCGATTGTTGAGTTTTTCCAAAGTCGTTATCGGGGTCGTAATCCTGACTGGTCAGATGGTTATATTGCGACAGAGCCTCTGATTGCTACTAAGAAATATTTTCAGGAGTTGTCGATCTCAGGAATTGGTTGGGGCTTTTTTAGTGGGGCAACGCGGGCTTCGGCTGGTTATGTACTAAGGCGGCTAGATATTAATGAGCCTGTGCTAATAGCGATGGAGGATGCGGCAGGTAAGCCTGATCCCACAGGGCTGTTATTAGCGGCTAAGCAAATTGAGATGAAGCAGGGTAATACTGTAACGGTGATTGTGTATGTGGGGGATACTGTGGCGGATATGCTGACGGTGATAAAGGCGCGAGACTTTGAGCCTAGTTATCAATATGTTGCTGTTGGCGTAATTCCTCCACATGTCAGTGAAGATTTACGCGATCGCTATACAGCTTTGCTCAAGGAAAATGGTGCGGATATGGTGTTGAACAGTGTTCTAGAGCTAACACCACAACTTAATCTAAGTATTTAAGTACAAAATATAAAACCCCAACCAAGATCTGTACCGCCCTCTTTGCGGGCGGTACAGATCTTGGTTTGAGGCACTTATTGCAAAGTTTAGATATATCAATCCCCAAAAGTGTGACGACACTTTTGGGGATTAAAAACCAGACCCTGTAAGGATTTTAAAAACACAAAACGGCTTAGCCGTTTTGTGTTTTGGTATTAAATAAGAGCTAACATAGATCTGGCTTTACAAGCTATTACCTTGTTAAGAAAAAAATTTATGTCAGACTCCCAGCAATACTATTTCGTGGCTGCTAGCCGTAAGTACTTGTGCGAAGACGAAGGGAAACCTTTGGGTGAGACGCTATCGGAGCGTCGGCGCAATTTTGAGGCTCGCAATAAGGAAATTAATTTTTGGTTGATTGAGCAGCCTGCTTTTTTGGAAGCGCCTGAGATGGCAAGCATTAAAAAGCAAATTCCCCAACCTGCGGCGGCGATCATTACAACTGATCCAAATACTATGCGTTGGCTGAAGTTAAGACTTGAGTTTGTGGTGACTGGAGAATTTACTGCCCCTAGCGCCTCTATTCCCCAGCCTTTAGCTTCTTTAGCATTTGCCTAATCAAAATAGAGCGTGTAAATTACGCTCTATTTTTTGCATAAGAAAAGCCGCCCTATGGCGGCTTTTCGATTAGGTTAATGTGCTAAGGTGTGACCTTGAATTTGCTGATCAAATTAGCGATCGCTATAGCTACTGTGTATAGACCTTTTTGCCCTAATAATTTTTCTGGCTTGCATTCTCCCCATGGGTATGCAAATTTTGGCTTTAAGGCGATATCCTTAAATGCTCAGAAATATAGCGATCGCAGTTTATATAATCAGCCCCTCAAGCCTGAGCAAAAAAATTTAGACAGAGAACTAGAGGCTAATTTTGAGTTAATTCAGAGTTTTTCAGTCCAAAAGGCTGGAAATATGATCGCCGAATGTGAAGACATTTGGCATTGTGTAAAACGAAATCCGATGGTGTCGATCGCTTTGTCCGATGGGGCAACCGAGTCTTCCTTTGCACGGGAATGGGCGCGAGAGTTAGTAACGACTTTTGTGAATCGTCAATTACCTTGGCAAGAAGTCTATGCTTGTACTGCAAATTGGCTATCGCCATTACAAAAGTCTTGGCAACAATGGTTAGCGCATCAGGATTTGTCTTGGTTTGCTAAACGTAAGGCTAGTGAGGGTGCTTTTGCTACTTTTGTGAGCTTAGAAGTTTTTGCGGATTTAAGTTGGAAATCCATTGCTGTGGGAGATTCTTGTTTATTTATCGTGCGCGATCGCTGTCTGCAAACTAGCTTTCCTTTGCAAAAAAGTCATGAATTTAATAATCGTCCCAAGCTAATCGGAACCAATGTTAAGGCGGCAAATATTAATATTTCACAAATTTATGGAGATGCAAAACATGGCGATCGCTTTTATTTGACCACCGATGCGATCGCCTGTTGGATTTTTAAGCAACTAGAAGCAAATCAAGATCCTTGGGTAAAATTAGACGAGATCAGCTCGCAAGATTTGTTCGCAGAATGGGTGACGGATTTGCGCGATCGCCATGAAATAGCTAACGACGATACAACCTTGCTATGTCTCAAAATTCAGGATGCACCGATGAGTCAAAGTTGTGAGTCATGACAGATATTCAAACTTGGCCCTTAAATATTGACTTCACGATCGCAGTGCAAAATCCACATCTTTGCTTTGCCGATCCTGACCTGAAGCAATCTAGTACTTCTAAAAATTCGCGAGGACGAGTTTTGTTATGGTCGGGCAACTTTGCTACGGTATACAAGCTTACTAAGGGAAATCGCTCTTGGGCTGTGCGTTGTTTTACGCGCATTCCACAGTCAGATGTGCAGCAACGCTATAAGTTAATCAGTGAATATCTCAGCCAGCATCAAATCCCTTATTTAGTTGATTTTGAATTTCTGACCCAAGGAATTCTGGTCAAAGGCGAATGGTATCCGATTCTGAAAATGGATTGGGTGGAAGGCTCAGAACTCGATCGCTATATTGGTGAATATATTGATGATTCGCAAGTATTACTGCGTTTAGATCGCCAACTGAAACAACTCCAAAAAGATCTCCAACAGGTAGGTATTGCCCACGGTGATTTGCAGCATGGCAATATCATGGTGGACGATCAAGGAGAGCTAAAGCTGGTGGATTATGACGGTATGTATGTGCCTGCATTGCGAGGGACTCCACCCCTTGAGGTGGGGCATCCTAACTATCAGCCACCAATGCGATCGCCAAAGGACTTTGGGGATCAGCTTGATGAATTTTCCTTTGAAGTGATTTCCCTGTCTCTTCGGGCTTTAGCCAGTCAACCCAATCTTTGGGAAACCTTCCACGAAGACAACAAAAATTTGATTTTTCGGCAAAACGATTTTCAAGAACCTGATTTGTCACCTGTGTTTCAGTCGATCGCGAATATCCCTGATGATGAAACTCGTGAGCTATGCGATCGCCTGATCCGCCGTTGTCATGGCAAAGATCAGCAAGAACAATCTGCACAGCCTTTACAAAAAGTAAAAATTGTAGTTACACAGTCCAAGAGGTTCTTATTTTGGGGGGTAGCGTTATTTGCTATTGCTGGGATTATTTTCTGGCTGGTTAAAAAAACTCCATCGCCACCTCAGCCTGTCACAACTATCCCTCCTACTAATCCGCCTTCTCCTACTCCTACTAATTCTCCTACTCCCGTCGCTGTTACAACTCCCAAATTAACCCCAATCACAGCCACAACTTTACAAGCGAAATATGCAGAGGGGCAGCGAGATTTTCGATATATTCAGTTGACAGGCTCTCAAGGCGATCGCTTACAAGGTCAAGACTTTAGCAATATTAATCTCAGTGGTTCTGTGCTAGAGCGAGTCGATTTACGCCAAGTCATCTTCAAAAACGCAAATTTGAATGGCATTAAAATCGTTAAAGTCGATCTCCGAGGCGCGGATTTGAGTAACTCTAGTCTTGTTGATGCAAATTTAGCCTTTTCTAATCTGACCGAAGCAAATTTATCTCAGGCAAATTTATTGCGAGTCAATTTATTTCAAGCAAAGTTGGGATCAGCGATTTTACAAAGGGCTGAATTAATGAAGACTAATCTGAGTGAAGCTGATCTTAGTTCTGCAAATCTTAAAGGTGCAAATTTAGTACTTACCAATCTTCGTAAATCTAATCTCGTTAAAGCGAATCTTAGTGAGAGTAATTTAAGTGCAGCTAATCTTAGTGATGCAATCTTAGACGATGCTGATTTATCTTCAGCCAACTTGCGATCGGCGGAGCTTCACTTAACCAACCTCTCCAACGCAAATCTCAGTGCAGCTAACCTAACCGCAGCAAAACTAATTTTGGTCGAGTTTGCTGGTACAAACCTTAATGGCGCGAATTTCCGTAATGCGATCGTTGAAAATGTTGGTAGTGTTGAATCCGCCGATTTTACTAATGCTTTAAATCTTGCTCCTAATATTCGTTCATATTTTTGCTCTTTAGCTTCTGGTAACGTTGCTGAGTCTGGCGTATCTACAAAATCAACTCTTAATTGTTTGCCGTAATGAAGGCAGCACTTGCTCTGTCTTCATTTATGTGTAAGCCGCTACTCACATTCTTGGAATTCTGATCGGTATTTTACAGTTCCACAATAACCATCTAAAGCTCCATTTTGCAATTCTAAGACCATGAATACATCATCCGGAACTAGATATTCACACTTTAGCCCCTTGTCTTTTGCAGAAATAAATCCGAAACGTGAATAGTATTCTGGATATCCCAACACCACCACAGCTTTGTAGCCTAAATCAGAGCATTTTTTTAAACTATGTCTAATCAATAACGATCCAAAGCCCTGTCGTTGATATTGAGGTAAGACTGCTAATGGTGCTAATCCCAGCATTATTAATTGTTCTGAATATCCCCCAATAATCTCAACGGGACTAAAGAAAATATGACCAACAATTTGTTCAGATTCTATAGCAACAAAAGAAAATGTGTTGTCAATTCCCCGTAGCTGATCAACTAAGTTTGCCTCATTCTCTCTTCCAAAGGCTGCTACATTAACAGCCCGAATTTCCTTGACATCTTCTAGTTTTTCAGCCCGTATTTCCATAAATATGTTAGATAGCTAATGCTCTACATCAAAACCCAAGAAGAGAATTGCGGCGCTTCGCGCCGCAATTCTCTTCTTGGGTTTTATGTACTAATTAATACACTTGGCGACAGCTATAAGTTTTGCTGAGGAAATAGACTAGAGAATGGCGGCACTTTGCTCAGCCATTCTCTTTTGGGATGCAAACTAATTCGAGCATTGCTATAAGATTTACCAAAAAATGACAATGAACATATAATTTGCGCTTGTTTGTCCCTTTTATCCCACTAACGGCTATACGTTGTCTCAGATAAAGAGTAAAATCGAAATGACTGACAAAAATCGTCAAAACTAACACTTAAATTTTAACTCTTAGCAATTTACTGCTAGTCTAAAAAGCGCTAAAAGAGTATCACCGTAATGATCGAAGAAGAAAACATACTAAGTTCTGACGACCTCATCGATGAAGATGATGAGGTTCTTGAGTCACGGTTGCAACAACTTGCTGCCGAAGAATTAAATCAAATCTCATCAAATTCAGACATACCTAAAGCCGAAGGCTCTCCCGCATCTGCAACTACAGCTAGCGAGCCAAAACCTGACGCAAGTAAAGCAAGTGCGGCAGCCGCAGCAACGCTAGAAAAAATTAATGGTTTGATCGCTGAGTCAACCTCACTGAGAGAGCAATTAGATGATCGCAAACAACAGTATTTGCGTTTATATGCTGACTTCGAGAATTTTCGCAAACGTACCGAGCGCGATAAAGAAGAGCAAGAAGGGACTATTACATCCAAAATCCTTAAAAAAATTCTGCCTGTAGTCGATGACTTTGAGCGTGCACAGTTACAAATTTCTCCAAAAACTGATGGGGAAGCTTCAATTCATAAAAGTTATCAATCTGTATATAAGCAGTTGCTAAAATGCCTCAAAGAGACTGGTGTTGTAAGGATGGAATGTGTCGGTCAAGACTTTGACCCCAATTTCCATGAAGCAATTATGCAAGAACCTTCAACCGAATATGACGAAGGTATCATCACCGAAGAATTACGCCCAGGCTATCTAGTTAGTGATGATCGTGTCCTGCGTCATTCACTGGTCAAAGTGTCTTCAGGTAAAATTGATGGAGATAATGATCCGTCTTCAAACGATGTCTCTGAAAATAGCTCTAGTGAACCTAGTTAAGCTAAATATTTCAAGATGCGATCGTGATTGCATCTTGAAATGCATTCTTAGGGTACATTATTCAGAAATTCATTAAGCTAAACTTTTAAAAAAGCTTTTAACGGAACTGGCGATTATGTCGAAAGTAATTGGGATCGACCTTGGTACGACAAACAGTTGTGTTTCGGTTTTAGAGGGTGGTAAGCCTGTTGTCATCTCTAGTGCAGAGGGGGGGCGTACCACACCGAGTATTGTCGCTTTTGTCAAAGACAGCAGCGAGCGGATCGTTGGACAGGTTGCTAAGCGCCAATCCGTTACCAACTCGGTCAATACGGTTTACAGTATCAAGCGTTTTATTGGTCGTGGTTGGGATGAAACCGAGTCGGAGCGTCGTCGTGTTCCTTATACAGCGGTCAAAGGAAAAGACGAAACTGTTGATGTCCAGATTGGTGATAAGACTTATACACCCCAAGAAATTTCAGCAATGATCCTGCAAAAGCTAAAGCAGGATGCTGAAAACTATCTAGGCGAAGAGGTTACTCAAGCCGTTATTACTGTACCTGCTTACTTTACTGATACTCAACGCCAAGCCACCAAAGATGCTGGGGCTATTTCGGGCATGGAAGTGCTACGGATTGTCAATGAACCCACAGCCGCAGCACTTGCCTATGGATTAGACAAGCAGGATCAAGATCAGATCGTTTTAGTATTTGACCTTGGTGGCGGTACATTCGATGTCTCAGTACTGCAACTTGGCGATGGTATTTTTGAAGTTAAGGCAACATCAGGAAATAATCACCTTGGTGGTGACGACTTTGACGCAATGATTGTGGATTGGTTAGTTGCTGACTTTAAACAAAAAGAAGGGATTGATTTATCTGCTGATAAAACTGCTTTGCAACGACTTAAAGAAGCTGCTGAAAAAGCCAAGATTGAGCTTTCTAGCGCCCCTTCCACCTTGATCAGTTTGCCATTTATTGCTGCTGATGAGTCAGGACCTAAGACGATTGAGCTAGATTTTACTCGTTCCAAGTTTGATGAAATTACAGCACCGTTAGTCAAGGCAACTCTCGAACCGACTGCCCAAGCGTTGAAGGATGCAGGGCTACTACCTAAAGAAATTAATCGAATTATTTTGGTTGGTGGCTCAACTCGTATTCCTTCAGTTCAAGAAGCGATATCTAGATTTTTTGATGGTAAAAAGCCTGATCAGTCAGTTAACCCTGACGAAGCTGTAGCGATCGGTGCAGCAGTGCAAGCTGGGATCTTAGGCGGTGAAGTTAAGGATCTCCTATTACTGGATGTAATTCCCCTCTCAATTGGACTAGAAACTCAAGGAGGTGTATTTACGAAAAACCTAGAACGTAACACCACAATCCCCACTAGTAAGTCCCAAATTTTCTCCACTGCTGTTGATAATCAATCGGCTGTAGAAATCCATGTCCTACAGGGTGAACGGGCGATGGCAAAGGATAACAAGAGTCTTGGTAAATTTGAGCTAGAGGGCATTCGTCCTGCGCCCAGAGGTATTCCCCAGATTGAAGTTTCCTTTGATATTGATGCTAATGGTATTCTCAAGGTTTCAGCGCGTGACATTGATACTGGAGTCGAGCAAAGTATCAGCATCACCAATACAGGTGGCTTGAGTCCCAGTGAAATCGAGAGAATGCGCATGGAGGCTGAAGTTTATTCTGATGAGGATGCTGCTCGTCGCGAATTAGCAAATATGCGAAACCAAGCCTCTAACCTGATTCGCACGGTTGAGGAAATCCTCAGAGATAATGGACCATCGGTTATTACTCAGAGTTTGCGCGAACCCACCCTCAAAAACATGGAAGCTCTCAAGAATTTATACGAAGCTGAAGAAGCTACCTATGAGGACTTACAAACAGCCATTAAGCCTTTGCAGCAATCGTTGTACGAAGTAACTCAAACAGTTGAAAAATACTCTCAAGTTGAACGGGTGAAGCAAAAGTCTAGTGACAGCCTAGAATAGAACTAAGGGGTGATGCTGAGCAAGCATCACCCCTTAGTTTTACTGAGAGCGCAAAGCGCTGTATGATGACAGAGTTATACTTGTATTTTTAGCTACAGTTGTTATCTATCAACATTAGCAACTAATACCAATTCACAAAAGTATAACAACACTCTTGTGAATTAAAAGACAAACCCAGTAAGGGTTTTAAAGTTGCAAAATGTCAATGTCATTTTGTGATTTGGTATATAAAGCTTATTCTGTAAACCGTGAGCCGCTATGTCACTGTTTGATTGGTTTGCTGAAACTCGCTCGCGCGCAGGTGAAGCATATCGCCGCAAAACACCTAATCTTAATCAAGAGTCTCAAGAACGTGAAATTCCTGATGGTTTGTGGCACAAATGTTCTAGTTGTGGCACTTTGACCTATGTAAAGGACTTAAAAACTAACTTGATGGTTTGCCCTGAATGTGGTCATCACAATCAGGTTAATGCCTATGAACGCATTGCTCAACTGATTGATGCAGGCACATGGGAAGAAATGGATGCAGATTTAACTTCTTGTGACCCATTAGGTTTTAAAGATCGTAAGCCCTATATCGATCGCATTAAAGAATATAAACAAAAAACTGGTTTAAGCGATGGGGTAATCACTGGTACTGGCAAGATCGATGGTTGCAATGCGGCGCTTGCGGTCATGGATTTCCGCTTTATGGGCGGCAGTATGGGATCGGTCGTCGGCGAAAAAATCACCCGTATGTTGGAAACTGCGACGGCAAAGAGATATCCTTCTTTGATCTTTTGTGCTTCTGGTGGGGCGCGGATGCAGGAAGGGATTTTGAGCTTAATGCAGATGGCAAAGACTTCGGCGGCTCTTGAGCGTCATCGTCAAGCAAATTTACTTTACATTCCCATTTTGACGAATCCGACAACGGGCGGCGTAACGGCAAGTTTTGCGATGCTTGGGGATCTGATCTTGGCTGAGCCAAAGGCATTAATTGGTTTTACAGGTCGTCGCGTCATTGAGCAGACCCTTAAGCAAAAAATTCCCGAAGGCTTCCAATCGTCGGAGTATCTGCTCGATCACGGGTTTGTGGATGCAGTTGTACCAAGAACTAAGCTGAAGCAAAGTCTTGCCATGATTTTAAAAATGCACCAACCTCAAGCCGATATTGCCAGCGATCGCCATCTTAATGGTGCTGTTAAGTCGGGAATTGATATTGCGTCCGAGACAAGCTTAGCTTCTGAGGTTTAGCTCTATCAATTAACTTCACAACCCCAAGAAGTGCGGACGGATTTAAAATTGGGTGGAGCAGGACAAGAGAATGAGTAACTGCACCAAGTGAGCCGATGAGGCGCATCTTGATCGATTTCAAGATTTATGGCAAGACGTGGAGCTTCGATCGCTAGTTTAATAGCATTTTCTGGGTCACAAACTCCCCACTCAATCAGATTATTGACTGCGTTGATTAATGGCTGTGTCGTACCTGAGAGCGTGCCATCGGGTAATTTTGCTGTGCCATTTGTAATCGTAATCTGGCGATCGTCCCAAGGATAAGTGCCATCAGGTAACCCAAGGGGGGCAAGGGCATCGCTGACTAGAAAAATTTGTTTTTTCATCCGATAGAACAGTTTGATCATTTCGGGTGAAACATGAACACCATCAGCGATTAGTCCGCACCAAACCCGATCGCTTAAAATTGCCTCGCCCAGTAAGCTCACGTCGCGATGATGCAAACTGGGCATCGCATTAAAAGCATGAGTGACCATTGTTGCCCCTTGGGTAATCGCTAATCTTGTTTGCTCAGCATTAGCCGTAGAGTGACCTAAGCTGACGACGATATTGCGATCACATAGATATTTGATAGTCTCACCTGTGAGATCTAGTTCGGGCGCGAGGGTAACAAGTTTAACAATTTTGGTGTAATGACCTAATACCTGCTGCAAGGTATCGAGATTAAGCGGTAATAAATGTTGCTGCGGATGCGCGCCCCTTTTGTCAGGATGAAGAAACGGCCCCTCAAGATGCACACCTAAAATTTTGGCTTCGAGAGGATTAGGATTTCGCTTTTGATAGGAGATTGCTTTAGCAAGAACAAGTAGCGATCGATGTGTTTGCTCAATAGATGTAGTCACAAGTGTAGGTAAGAATCCATCTATACCTTGTTGATATAAAAACTGGCAAATCTCAGGTAACTTAGCTGCACGATCATCATTTAAATCATTAAAAGGAATTCCTAATGCTCCATTAATTTGCAGATCAATTGCACCTTGAGTAGAACAGATAATTTCACGTAAACCTGTCATGATTTTTCGCGATCGCTAATTATTTTCGTCGAACTAAGAGAGTGCGCCCTGAAGGGGTGAACTCTTTAGAATTGCTATAGGCTGAGTTATGATGATCGTAGATATCACTCCAACCTACCTAATTCTAAGCTTATGACAGTTCAATTGCTCACGCAAAACCAGAATAAGTTGGCGAATAAGTTCCTCTTGACGACCCAGCAATATCACCTCATGCACGAAGCTGGTGTTTTCCAAGAGGGCGATCGCCTTGAACTAATTAACGGAGAAATTACAGAAATGTCCCCAATTGGTAGAAAACATGCAGTCTGTGTAACTCGTTTACAAGAACTATTTATTAGTCGTTTATTAGGCAAAGTACAGGTTTGGTCACAAAATCCTATTCTTTTGAATAATGGCTCAGAGCCTCAGCCCGATCTTGCCATTCTTAAACGTCGTGAAGATTTCTATGCTGGTGGATTGCCAACCCCAGAGGATATTTTGTTAATTATCGAGGTTGCTGATAGTTCCATTGACTATGACCGCGAAGTAAAAGCACTTCTGTATGCGGCAGTGGGGATTCCTGAAATGTGGTTGTTTGATGTGAATAAAAAAGCGATCGAGGGATATTCACAACCATCAGCAAATGGATATAAGTTAATCAGACGCTATGATGAGAATGATACTCTATCAGTTCTCGCCTTTCCTGATGTGACTTTCAATTGGAATGAACTGTTTTAATTTATAGCTTTTTGAGTTCTTGAGAGAGTTTGTTACTCATCGACAAATCTTTAATTTCCCCAAACTTTTTTCCTATGACTTTTTCTCACAAATCATTGACTTTCCTAATTTAGTTAGTGGGGTAATAATTCCTTATGACATTTACTGGATAAGGTCTATGCCAAAGGTAGAGAAGTCGCTGATGGTTTCAAGGAAAATCTACCGAAATGCTCTAACGCCCGCGTCCCGATGAAATTTGTTTAAAGTAAGGCTGAGTCGAGTTAAGACATTCTTGCAGTTCAGGAGATCGCTTTACCCTAGTATCCCCCTCACGTTTATAGACAAGTCCCTCACGCACAAACCGCCCAACTAATTTGCCGAAAGTAATCTGATCTCTTTTAAAGGCATATTGCTGAATTGCTAAATTATTTTCCACCCCATCTAAGGTATAAACTTCATAATCAATACCTGTTTGATAGCGAGGAATCTTGGGATTGAGAGAGGCAATCATTGCACCATTGGATGAGGAACCAGCATAGCAATAGCGTGCGCCAAATTCTTTTGTAACTCTACGGGAAATGGTGATGTACCGTGAACCACCACCCCAATAGATACCTTCTTCGAGAGCTTGGGCGGAATTGACTGCAATAAAGTTAGAGCTAAAACTAATGGCGATCGCGGTAATACCGTAAAAAACTTTTTTCATATTTTTTATAACTAGAGCGCTATTCAGGTAAACATTATATAAGCGACGCGAAGTGCCGCCTATACTATTCAAAAATCTGGGATATTAGACAGGAAAATTCTGGCAAAAGTGCCGATGTCAGGGTATCAAACGATGCGCGATATCGTAATAGTATAACAAGGGGCAATTGATGGTAACAAACATGATTACTCTAGTAACGGGCGCAACTCGTTCAGGCAAAAGCGAATGGGCTGAGCATTTAGCAATGCGATCGCAAAAAAATGTAATTTATATTGCCACAGCAACTCGTTATGCTGATGATGCGGAATGGGAAGCAAGGCTAAAAAAACATTATGATCGCCGTCCTGAAAGTTGGCAAGTTTTAGAAATTCCCATTGAATTAGCTCAAGCCATTCTAGACCTCGCTAGTAATTCTTCCAATTATATTCTGGTGGATTCGCTTGGAACTTGGCTAGCCAATCTTTTAGACAAGAATGAAGAGGAGTGGGCGAAGATTGAACATGAATTATTGCAAGTAATTCAAACCTGTATAGTGGAGAATGCTTTGTTACATGCGGTTCAGGGTTGCATCGTTGATATTACTTTTGTGGCTGAAGAAGTGGGCTGGGGAATCGTGCCAGCCTATGAACTGGGTAGAACCTTTCGCGATCGCCTCGGCGGTCTCAGTCGCAAAATTGGCGCGATCGCTGATACTGTTTATTTGGTCACAGGTGGCTATGCAGTTAATCTCACGCAAATTGGCGAAAGATTACCTTCTAGCTGAATAAGTTGCCGTTTTCATGCCCTTTAGAATTAAGGCAGAGTAATTAATTTTTCCTGTCTAATTCAAAAGTTTGCTCAATACATAACTCACCTTTGAATTCCACCTCGTCTGATCGTATTAGATTCATTCCCAAACCTCTCAATAGTCTGATAGATGGTTCATTTCGTGCGTCAGTTATACCAACAATCTTGTTGATGGTTCTAAGCTCAAACAGTGAATCAATTAGAGCTTGAACAGCTTCTTTCGCATATCCTTTGCCTTGCCTATCGCGGCTCACAGTAAACCCAATTTCCACGATCGCTGGATTTTCAGCATAAATCAACATCCCGATGTCACCAAAGAGTATGTTGGATTGCTTGTCTGCGATCGCGATTTGAAACCATTCTCCTAGTTTTCCGATTTCTGCATTATTCATTTCGCTAATAAAAGATTGCGCTTCACTGTAGGAGATCTCTGACCAACCCTGAAATCGAGCAACTTGAGGATCTTGACGATAATCAAGGAACCGTTCTAGATCCTGATCGATAAATCGACGCAGAATTAATCTTTGAGTTAATTTAGGCAGAAAACTTTGCGGAAACATTACAAGCTCTTTCAAAAAAGATAAGTGGAACTCTGAGATTAGGGCTTGGAGACCAAGCCCCTACCTTTACAAATATGTAGGGATTTGGTCTCCAAATCCTCTTTTAGGATGTTATGGAAACATTATGTCGATCTTTTTTCTACGTAACATAAACACTAAATCTTGGTCACTTATCAGCATGTACACCTAGGAGCAGAGCCTTGGTATCGCCATTTGCCTTATATGTCGCGAATAATAAATAAGGACATCCGAACATAAATCCCAATAACAAGAACAGAAAGCCGAATAGAAATCCCTTGGTGGTAAATCCTTCTCGCCAAATCACCCAAATCAAGAATAGACATAGGGCAATCAAAAGATCGGTATTGAACTGCGATCGCCAATCCAGCTTGAGCAAATCGCCAAAATAGATGGCTGGGAAGTTAATTCCCATTGTGATGATGACGTAAATTGATACGGAGAAAATGAGTATTGTCGTAGCAATTAGAAAAGCTCGTAGTAATGTCATTTTGTGTTGTTACTTTTAATAACCAAATTAAACAAAGAAGGAGAGATTGCTGAATAAAATCTCTGAGTTATTCCACAACGGCTGAAACTTCCCCAGAGCGATCTCGTAAGTATAGTAAGCGTGCAATCATCGCTAAGAAGCCAATACAGCATGCTTGTCATCATCTTGCCAAAGGGAAATCATCAAAGCAATTACCTCACAGGTAATCAAACTCATTTGCTATATAGCTGTCGCCAAGTGTATGAGGACATAAAACCCAAGAAGAGAATGGCGGCGCGAAGCGCCGCCATTCTCTTCTTGGGTTTTGCTTTTGTCCTAACACAATCGACGGCAGCTATAAAACAAAAAACTTGCGGATCTCTCTGTGCGTGCACCACAGTTTTGTGTTTGGATTTTAATTATGCCCAGCTAATTAGCAATGTAATTTTTACAGACCCCTAATATGAGTGGTGGCGCAAAGAGCAGTCACTCGTCTTTGTTTTTTGGTTTGCTATATTTGTGGATTTTTAGCAGATTTAGCGATCGCCTCTAACACTTCATCACACCAACTAACCCAATCTTCTTGATAGCGAATTGCTCGCCGAATGATTAGATGCATGTATAGATCCTTTAGCTCTAGAGATTCTAAATTTTGGGCAAAATGCTCATCCATTTTTTTGACATGGAGTGCCATGTTTGCGTGGAGTTGTCGCCGCCTTTCGATTTCGCGCACAGTCACTTGATGGGGAACTAAATGCGCCGCCAAACCCATTACGCCTAAGTCTTCACGAATGGGTGTGGGTTCACTAGGTTGCACTAGCCAATCCGTAAGTTCTTTTAGCCCTTGATCGGTAATCGAATAAATTTTTTTGTCCAGCCTGCCAGCCTGTGGAATTGCCTCATAGGTAACACTACCCTGCTTTTCTAGCTTGGCAAGTTCGGCATAAATTTGCTGCTGGCTTGCTTTCCAGAAGCAACTCCCAAAACCTTCAGCAAATTCTTTGGCAACTTCATAGCCACTGAGGGACTGCCGAGATAGGAAAGCAAGGATAGTGTGTTTGAGCGCCATTTTTTGATCGCAAACTACTTGACGAATTTTATGGGTTAAGTATACATTGTTTTTTGTATTCAAAAACTTGAATACAAAAAACGGAGTTAAAAATGCAGAGTATTAATTCTCGAAACCAATACCGTGTTAGTAACTTATCTAGGCGATACGGATCTTGGGCGATTGTGACGGGTGCTTCTTCAGGGATTGGGCGCGAAATGGCGCTAAGGCTTGCTGAGGCAGGGCTAAATCTGGTGCTAGTTGCGCGTAGTCAAAATGTACTGGAGCAGATGGCGGTTGATTGGCGTGATCGCTATGCAATCGAGGTAAAGGTTCTGGCAGTTGACTTGTCAATACTGTCTGGAAACAAAATTATTTTGGATGAAACTAAATACCTCGATATTGGGTTGCTCGTAGCGGCAGCTGGATTTGGGACTTCGGGCGCATTCCTTGAGTCACCTATAGAAGCAGAAATGGAAATGCTGAATGTCAATTGCCGATCGCTATTAGAACTAACTTGGCATTTTGGGCAAAGCTTTATAAAGCGCGGTAACGGTGGCATCGTGCTGATGAGTTCGATTGTCGGCTTTCAAGGAACACCCTTTGCAGCGCACTATGCTGCAACTAAAGCTTATGTCCAAACCTTAGCCGAAGCCCTATATGTGGAACTTGCGCCAATGGGAATCGATGTGATTGCTTCTGCTCCCGGTCCCACTAATAGCGGTTTTGCTGACCGTGCAGGCATGAAATTGGGAATGGCATTAAATCCTGTAGATGTGGCTCAAGCAACTCTAGATGCTCTGGGAAAAAAGCCCACAATCCTCCCAGGATTCATCTCGAAACTGTTGACCTATTCCCTTGCATTTTTGCCACGTTGGGCGAGAGTGCAGATTATGGGGGGCGTAATGCGAGATATGACTAGACATCAAAACGGTTAAAATCCCATGAGCATTAGATTTCCAGTTCAATATTTACCACTATCGGCGATCGCGATCGCTGCTTTGGGCATTGGCAGCATCGCCTATATTAATCTCTCCCCAAAATCCATTCAACCTGTTATTTCCGAAACTGCACCCAAATTAGAAACAGTTTCAGCATTGGGCAGATTGGAACCTGATGGCGAAGTCATTAAAGTATTTGCACCGACATCAGGCGAAAGTGCGCGAATCGAGCGGCTCAATGTGCAGCATGGACAACAACTTCGCAAAGGAGAGATTATCGCCTATCTCGATAACTATGCTCCGCGTGCGGCGGCTCTAAGGGAAGCACAGGAAAGGGTTGCGGTCGCCGAAGCGCAATTACGGCAAATAGAAGCAGGAGCAAAGTCGGGACAGATTGTAGCGCAGCAAAGAGTCGTCGATCGCCTTCAAGTGGAGTTACAAACAGAAACTGCTGCTCAAGAAGCGGCGATCGCTCGTTTAGAAGCCGAACTTCGCAACGCGGAGCTAGAGGATCGGCGGTATCAATATCTGCAAATGGAAGGCGCAGTTTCTGCTTCCCTGCGTGATAGCAAACAGTTAACTAGCGATACTGTCCGTCAACAACTAAATGAAGCGAAGGCACAGTTATCCCGCATCGTGCGATCGCGTCAGTCGCAAATTGCCGAGTCCCACGCCACCCTCGACCAGATCGCCGAAGTTCGTCCCGTAGATATCGAGTTAGCGCGATCGCAGGTTGCTCAAGCAGAGGCAGGCGTGGCAAGGGCTAAGGCTGATCTTGATTTGGCTGTAGTGCGATCGCCCCAAGATGGACAGGTTCTCAAAATCCATACCCGTGCTGGGGAATTAGTGGGAAATAATGGAATCATTAGTTTGGGACAAACTCAACGCATGGTTGCGGTTGCTGAGGTTTATGAACTGGACATCAACCGCGTCAAAATCGGTCAATCCGCCACTGTAATCAGCAAAAATAATGCCTTCTCCGAAACATTGCGCGGCAAAGTAAAGGAAGTTGGCTTAGAGATTAGTAAAAAAGATGTCTTAAATACCGATCCTGCGGCTCAGTTCGATGCAAGAGTCGTGGAAGTAAAAATATTGCTGGATGAGCCTTCTAGTCGTCTGGTTGCAGGTTTAACCAATCTCAGTATTCAAGCAGCGATCGATGTGCGGGAATGATCTGTCTTACAACCTAATGTTACGTGGAAGGAATTCCTGTAATGGCAAAGGTAAGGGCTGGCACGGGGGCGCAGCCCCTACAGAAACCTTTGTTTTTTTGGTAGGGGCAATCCCCCCGTGGTTGCCCTGCTTCGCTACCAGCAAGATATTCATCATCTGAGTTCCACGCAACATCAGTTACAACCTAGAAAATTATGACCCAAATTATAGACAAGAGCAAAAAAAAGAAGCCACTTTTTCTTTCTTGGTTGCAATTGCGGAAAGAGCGAGTACGTCTGCTGGTAGCGATCGCAGGTATTAGTTTTGCTGATGTGCTGATGTTTTTGCAAATGGGATTTCGGGGCGCATTATTTAGCAGTGCCGTAGAACTCCATCACAGCATCAATGGTGAAATTGTCATTTTGAGCAGTCGCTACCGATCGCTAATTTCCCTCGATCGCTTTACCGATCGCCGTCTTTACCAAGCCGCAGGCGTATCAGGTGTACAGTCTGTTATTCCGATTTATCTCAACTTTATTCAATGGCGCAATCCCTATAACAAAGAGATCTGGGATATTTACGCCATTGGCATTAATCCCGAACATCAAGTTTTAAATATTCAAGGAGTTGAGGAGAATCGCCAAAAAATGCGCGAACCCGACACTGTTCTCTTTAATTCTGGATCGCGAAATGAATTTGGGGCGATCGCTAAAAACTTTAAAGCAGGGGAATCCATCGTTACCGAAATTGACGAACGTCAGTTTCAAGTGCGCGGACTATTTCAACTCAGCCCCACCTTTGGGATTAATGCTCATCTCGTCACTAGCGATATTAACTTTTTGCGAATGGTGCGATCGCGTCAGGGCGGACTAATCGATATCGGCGTAGTCAAGCTCAAGCCCGATGCCGATGTCAATCAAGTCTTAGCAGAATTGCGATCGCTCCTGCCTAACGATGTCAAAGTCATGACGAGACAAGATTTCGCCAAAGCTGAAGTAGCTTTTTGGAATGCCAGTACACCCGTAGGCTATACCTTCGATCTCGGTGTGGTAATCGCCTTTATCGTCGGAGCCGTAATCGTCTATCAAATTCTCTATAGCGATGTCACTGACCATTTACCCGAATATGCCACCCTGAAGGCAATGGGCTTTCGCGATCGCTATCTATTAATAGTCGTCTTCCAAGAATCCCTAATCCTCGCTGTCCTCGGTTTCATTCCCGCCACGGCGATGGCATGGGGCATTTACGAAATCACCCATATCGCCACTCTCTTACCAATGGCAATGGATGCAGGACGGATTACGTTTGTATTCGTGTTGACCGCCATCATGTGTTCTATTTCCGCCGCAATTGCCGTGAGAAAGATTCAAACTGCCGATCCTGCGGATATTTTTTGATTGGTGATTGGTGATTGGTGATTGGTAATTGGTAATTGGTGATTGGTGGCTGATAATTCGTAATTCGTAATTGATAATTCGTAATTCAAAAACAATATTCGTAATTGATAATTCGTAATTCAAAAACAATGTCCTCGCAATTCGCTATTTCTGTAACGCAACTAAATCACTACTACGGTCAGGATGCTCTCCGTAAGCAGGTTTTATTTGATATAAATCTGCAAATCGATCGCGGTGAGATTGTGATTATGACGGGACCTTCGGGTTCGGGGAAAACGACATTGCTCACGCTCATGGGTGGCTTGCGATCGCCTCAAGAGGGTAGCCTGAAGATCCTCGATCAGGAATTGCTTAATTCTATTCCCGACCAAATGACGCTGATTCGTCGCAATGTTGGCTATATTTTCCAAGCCCATAATCTCTTGAACTTTCTCACCGTTTATCAAAATGTGGAAATAGCGCTAGAACTCCATGATGTCACTGCGGAAGAGGCAGATCGACGGATTCGAGATGTCTTAAATGCTGTGGGTTTGTCTCACCGACTGGATTACTATCCTAGTGACTTGTCGGGAGGACAAAAACAAAGAGTAGCGATCGCCCGTGCCTTGGTGGGACAACCGAAAATAATTCTTGCCGATGAACCAACGGCGGCTCTAGATAAAAAATCGGGGCGCGATGTAGTGGAGATTATGGAGAAATTAGCCAAACAGCAAGGTTGTACAATTCTCCTTGTGACTCACGACAATCGCATTCTCGATCTCGCCGATCGCATTATTTACATGGAAGATGGATGCTTGATGATATGAAATCTGAAAATTTTTCAAAATAGATTCTATTAAAAGGTTCCTAGCAGTGGTAGTACTTTTTTCTTCAGTAAATCTACTAGTTCTGGTTCCATATACTCGTACTCATCAGGAATATCTAGACAAATCACTCGTTTGTGTTTGAGCCAAGGCTGAAAATTCTTTGAGAGTT
Source organism: Pseudanabaena minima str. Chao 2107 (assembly GCF_051131155.1). NCBI lineage: Bacteria > Bacillati > Cyanobacteriota > Cyanophyceae > Pseudanabaenales > Pseudanabaenaceae > Pseudanabaena > Pseudanabaena minima. Next base: position 4,031,756 of record NZ_CP159508.1, on the reverse strand, counting down.
TGCTTCGATGCGTCTTTTCCATCACAAAAATAATATCTGCCCATTGAATTACTTCGCTACTTAAAGGGATTTCTGCTTCTCTATCTAGTCCTGCGGAGTCCACCTCTAGCCCTTGGTATTCTGCAAATACTGCCTCGGCTGTGGGACTGCGTAATCTGTTTTGACTGCAAATAAAGAGTAACTTCATGAATAACAGTTTAGCAATTCAATCTTTCTTTACTAAAAATCTCAACTCAATGTAGATCTGACTTTAAGTCAAGCAAGATCGCCTTAATTATGGGTAGTGCTAAACAGGTAAGGATGGGCGGCGCGAAGCGCCGCCTATCCTTACCACCATAAATCCTTTCCTTTTTAGGACTACCTAATTATGCATCTGCTAAAGGTTTTACTGTAGGCGATCGCGTGGAAAAAGAATTGTAAAACCCTCTTGAGTAAAATGATGATCGTGAGTCAATATTTGACTAATATCCATTTGTTTCATCGTTACCATTGAAATACAATCCGTAAGACTATAACCCTTATCTAAACGTTGCTCATATAGCTTCAATCCACCTAAAAAAGTTTCATGAGATTGAGCTAATACCATCACCTTTTCTGAATCTGCGCTGAGAAGTTGCCGAACTGTATTTACTGTTCGTTCGCGTAATCTCACACCACCATCAGACAAAAAGTTAAGAACTTCACTAAGTACTTCATCAGTTGTAATGATTTTCGTCTTACCAAGCTTAGCCGTAATAGCGATCGCTTGACTGTGAAAAGCATCGCGAAGACTGAGTAATGCCACCCAATAAAAAGTGTCAGCAAAAATCATCTCAGTCATACTTGATTATTGTAGAGATAGCGATCATGATTTTCTGCACCATCTGTCGGCAAACGTTCCAAATCCTCACTAGATAAACCATCAGCAAAAGACGATGCAATCCCTAGTAAAAAGGAACTTGTATCTTCTTGTGCTTCCATATCCTTTTTAGAACTTAGAATTGATTGTTGATTTGTGTCTAGCCGCCATTCCAAAAAACTAACAAAATCTAAAACCTCTTGTAAAATAGGTTCAGATAAAATTTCTAATTGCTCTAGCTTACCTAAAATAAGTTCCTTTACAGCGCTCATATGTCAAGACCTATATCAACATACTCTTAATTTTACTTGCCTTCCATAAAAATAGTGAATTGCTATACAAGTCCTAATGATGATGCAACCAAATGTCCACAGGCAAAGCCCGAAAATGCTACAGCATTTAAACCTTGTCCTGGGAAAGTACTATCACCGACACAATATAAATCAGGAATAGAAGTGCGATTGAAAGGCATTCCCAAAAGTCCCCAAGGCTTACCCGCAGGAATTGGTCCATAGGTTCCATCGGCACGACCGAGGAAGCGGCGATGACTGCGAGGTGTACCGACTTCTTGGTAGTCGAGACAATCTTCTAGTTTCGGGAAAATCGCTAACAGGCGATCGCATAATTTCCTCGCAGCTTCATTTTTCTTCTCTTCATATTCCGAAGCAGATAAACCTTCCCATTCACTCATCCAACTAGGCGTAAAGGTATGCACAATATGATGACCATTTGGTGCAAGGGAGCGATCGAGTAACGTGGGAATTGAGACAAAAATTGTGCCTTGTTCCTTTTGCATATCGTTCCAATCTTCGAGCAAGATATGGTGACAAGCCGCATCATCAGGAATTGCGGAAGATTCAACACCAAGATGTAAGCTTAGGAAACTAGGGGATTTTTGATAGCGTGATTGCCAACCTTTTTCACCACTAGGTAAAGGTTCATCCTTGAGCAAGTTCCCAAAAGTATCCCAGCGTGTGGCATTAGAAACTACCTTCTTCGCATAGAGAATTTCGCCATTCGCTAGTTTTACCCCGATCGCTCCTTTACCAGATTTTGCTTTGGGAATAATCTGGGTCACTCTTGCCCCATAGCGAATTTCTCCACCCGCTTTGTCCAACCCTTCCGCTAATTTTTCAGCAATCTTGCCCACACCACCGACGGGATAGTTAATGCCCCCGTAATGGCGATCGCTAAACACCATCCCTGCGTTAATCGCTGGCGTGCGATCGGCAGGAACCACTGACCAGCAATAGCATTCCATATCGATGAATTGCAATAACTCAGGATCGCGAATATATTTCTTGGCGATATCTCCTGCATTTTGGGGCAAATAAGCTGCTAAACCCAAACAAGCTAAAGGATTCTGGAAAAATACGCGCATCAAGTAGCGCCATTCTTCGAGGGACAGCAACTCGATCGCATTTAAACAATTAAAAATCTTCCAGCATTCATCGTAAAACTTACGAATCCCCTCACGCTCATGGGGAAAGCGATCTCCTAATTCTTTAATAAACTGCTCATAGTCGCGATGCACTTCGATTTCCAGATTATTTGGCAAATGATAATGGATCTGCACAGGATCAGGAATCGTCTCCATTTTCATATTCACCGCCGCTAGCGCACGGGTGAGGAGATTTGTCGTGCCGCGATCGCCAAAACCAAAAATCATCGATGCGCCCACATCAAAGCGATAGCCATTGCGCTCAAAATATCCGCCACTCCCCCCCGCAATCAAGTAGCGCTCTAGGACAATCACGCTTGCCCCCTTCGCCGCCAATTGTGTTGCGGTGACTAAGCCACCAATCCCTGAGCCAATTACAATTACATCCGCATCGAGTGTTAGAGCCATCACATTTCTTAATCAAAACCTTTATTTAACTATACAGTTTTAGATCCTCTTACATTATTAGTATCGATAGTAAGTTTTTCCTAAAAAGAGTAGATGATTATGTCCACTTACTTCAGTATTTACACCTGTGAGAGCTGTAAGCATCTAGTTACAATTGGATTTATAGGTAAGGAGTCAAATCGTACTGTAGCAATTTGCAATAATTGTGCGACATCTTTCTATGTCTATCCTGAACATGGTGAGGAAGTAAATAATAGCAATCAACCTCACAAAATCTACGTCAAAGGTAAGAAATGGGTTGAAGTTTCTTCTAAGAAAGGACGAATTAAAAAAACAGTTTCTCAAGATGCATGGATAGATATTGGAATTCGGATTCCTGTACAGGAGGATATTATTCTAAAAGAGAGCAATCTACATATTGTCTACAAACTAGTTTTTGACAATGTTGACTGCCCAGATTGTAAGACTAAAGGTGCATTAGTAGATTACTTGGACTACGTTGAATATTGCCCTAAATGTAAAGGGAAGATGATAGAAAGTGAAATCTAGGAAACCCATCAAAATAGTAAAAGCATCGCGAAGCGATGCTTTTACTATTTTGGCTCGTAGAACGGCGCGATTCTTCTCTAGGAGCTAGTTTGAAATTAACCCGAACTGAGGTTATTTAATTTGAGCTTTTCGCAGTCTCCACAATCACACCATCCTGCATATTAAATAAACGTGAATTTGATATTGCCATTTGGGGCGTGCGAAGCACACCCCAAATGGCGAAAAATGGTAAGAATCGCTTAGCGATTCTTATTTCGCTTTCGTCGAACTGACGTTAAATAAGACGATTAGTTAATTGATGAAATATAGCCGTCGCTATTCTTGTTAGGACATAAAACCCAAATAGTGTAAGTCGGCGCGAAGCGCCGACTTACACTATTTGGGTTTTGGCTTGTCATGATACATGTGGCTATAGCTATACAAAGCCAATTAGGTGATTGAGACTAGCCCTTTGTCTGCTAATCTGAGAATTGGTATCTACTATACAAAATTGCATCATGGCCGATCGCCAAATCCTGCTTGACTTTGAAAAGCCCATCGTTGAACTAGAAAACCGTATCGCCCAAATCCGCGAACTCGCGAATGACAACGATGTGGATATGGTTGGTCAGATCCAGCTCTTAGAGCAGCGTGCCGAGCTTTTACGGCGAGAGATTTTTTCAGGTTTAGGTGCGATGCAACGGATGCAGATCGCAAGGCATCCTCGTCGTCCTAGTACCCTTGACTATGTACAAGCCATTACCGATGAGTGGATGGAGCTACATGGCGATCGCAGGGGTAATGACGATCCAGCTTTAGTGGGTGGGCTTGCCCGCATTAGCGATCGCCCTGTGGTAATTTTGGGGCATCAGAAGGGGCGTGATACCAAAGACAATATGACCCGCAATTTTGGCATGGCTTCCCCAGGGGGATATCGCAAAGCGGCAAGATTAATGGATCATGCTAATCGTTTTAAATTGCCGATTATTACCTTAATTGATACTCCTGGGGCATACCCTGGTGTATCGGCAGAAGAACAAGGACAAGGTGAGGCGATCGCCGCAAATTTGCGACAAATGTTTGGTCTAGGTGTACCAATTATTTGTACTGTTATTGGTGAAGGTGGATCGGGTGGAGCCTTGGGGATCGGCATTGGCGATCACATTATGATGTTTGAAAACTCGGTCTATACGGTGGCAACTCCTGAGGCTTGTGCAGCAATTTTATGGCGCGACTCGGCAAAGGCTGGCAAGGCAGCAGAAGCTTTAAAAATCACGGCTCCTGATTTGAAACGTTTGGGCATTGTCGATTATGTGATTGATGAGCCTCTGGGTGGGGCGCATCGTCTGCCACTACAGGCGGCGGAAAATCTCAAAGCTGCCCTAGTCGAAAATCTCGATCGCTTAAGTAAATTGTCTGTGGAAGATTTACAAGAGCTACGTTATCAAAAGTTCCGTAAGATGGGTGTATTTCTCGAATCATAAAGCTTGCGGCGAGCGCCCTAAGCCTCTCTACAAAAAGCGATCACTCATAGTTTACAAATTGCTTGCACACTCTTGAAAGACTGAATGTAAAGCTCCTAATGTCTTTGCTACATCATCAGCAGTATACATTCCTGTTTCATAGACTTCTCCTGCGATCGCCAGTTTATAAAATATCCAGCCTTGCCCATTGGTGACAATTCCCAACACATCAATATCTTTATTTGCCTGCCGATTTTCCCATTGACAGGCTTGCATTTCTACTAAGCACTGAGCTAAACCTTGTTCAAAGTCGTCACGTTTAGCTTCGACAATACATAGGAATGGTGTATCTAAATAGTCTTGTCTAGCTGCAATTAAATAATCGGCATTGCACACTAAAATATCACTTTCTATTTTTCCTCCTTTCCATATTTTCAGCTTGTCGCTACTATCCATTGCTTCTTCGCAAAAGGCATCGATTAGAAGCTTTTTAGATTCTTTGTAACTTCGCAGATCAAAGTTACGGTGCAAGCGTTCTAATCTTTTGATAAAAAATTCACTAGGGGCGATCGCTATGTCTGGCAAGTCCCAATGGGTTATGGTTTTGAGTCCTAGCTGTTTATATGCAGAGGGAAGATCGAAGCTAGAGAAGCTTTTCTTTTTAGATTTTGGTAATTTTGTCTGTTTCATAGGATTATCAGATTTTTCTACATTCTATTGTTTGAAACTGCTCCCCATGAGGTGCAGTATAGTCCATCAGATCGAAGCTCAGCAACTGCATAGGCAGTATGGGGAAAGCCTTGTTGACGCGCAAAGGTGAAGCTAATATTTTTGAAAATGCTCGGCAACATAGCTAGATATAAGCCTCCATGAGCGACTAGAGCGATATTCTGATCTGAGGATCTTCCACTTTCTACTAATCTTTCAATAAAGGGATTAAACCTTGCTTTGATTTCGCGAAAGCTTTCTCCATTCGGCATCTTACTATCAAATTTCTGATGGATAAACCAGTCATCTTGAACTTGACGGTGCAGATCCCATCCAATTTGGTCAGTCGTACCTTCGTAGATACCTACGCTCCATTCTTGTAATGCTGGGGTAATTTCAATGGGTGTTTGTAAGTGGTCAGATAAAATTTGGGCAGTCTGTAAAGCTCTCAATAGAGGACTAGAATAAATTTGGGTAATCTGCAACCCAGATAATTGATTTGCTAACGACTTCGCTTGTTTGATTCCATTCTCAGTTAGAGGATGTTTATAGCCAGTATTAGAAAATTCATGGAGAATGTTAGCAATACTCTCGCCATGCCGAACAAAATAGAGTTTTAGCATCACACTTTTTATTTGCTGAAGCCTTGCATAGTCTACCAAAACTAAACATCAAGAGCGATCGCACCAATAATCTCTACAAAGGGCGGCTATATCAATCCTCATAATAAGCTTCCAATTATGGGGAAAACTGCTAAGATAATATTGCCGTTATTACAATTCGTACTAACATATATGCGTTCCAAGACCTACTCACTCGCTCCTGCGAAAATTGGCAATTCTTCGGGCTTTAGGCTGCCTGTATCTTTTTATCGCGATCATCCTCGATTTGCTAATGCGACTGGATGGGTAGAGGTTCTTGCTGATGATACGCTTTTGATTAAGCTGGAACCAGTGGAGATGGAGGCAGAAGATGATGAAGAAAATAACGATTTAATGCTTAGTTTGTTTTTGGACTTTATCACTAAGGATGCTCTCAAAAATAGCGATCGCCTTGAAGCTTATACGGAAGCGATGGCTCAAGATGATGATGAACTCCTTGAAGGGGTTGAAATTGATTGATGAGTGCAATTATTCGCAATGGTTGGGAAATTTACTTCCATCGAAATTTTTTTGGTGAGCAAAGACGGCAACTAAAGGAACAAGTCAGGCAACTAAAAGCGAATCTACCGCCTGAAGAGTTTGTTAAACATCCTACGGTTAAGTTGCTTGCTGCTGTGATGGTGGGGATTAAGGAAAAGATAGTTCTCGATCCGTTTGCTCCTCAATTTGCTCTCAAGGGTGCGCTAAAGCATTACGGAAGATTGAAGGGGATGGGATTAAGCGATTGCCATCGGCTCTTTTTTCGTGCTTTTGAGGCAGGAGGTCGGAAGGTGTTAATTTTGCTTTGGTTGGGATTTCCACGGAAGGAAGGTGATAAAAATGATTGTTATGCAGTTTTTTCGCGGATGGTTCATAATGGCGATTTTCCTGAAACGTTAGACCAATTACTTTCAGAAGCTGATGTTATTTAATCGCTCAGTTTGTATTTAACTACCCAAGTACGGAAGAGTTCGACTGCGATCGCACTAATCATCTCTCCAAAAGGCGATCACTATTTAGATTTTGAAGATATGAGGCGTTGTTTGTTGCCAAATCCCCTTTTAATTTTAATGGGTGGCTTGGGAAGTTTTGAAAATACTTATTTGTTGCTGCAACGCATCTAGATTTATTTCTTCACCTCTTTCAATAGTTGTTATCCACTGAGAATCGTCAGCTTCTAGGGGGAGACGTTGAATTGCTTTGCCTTCAGCCGAATAGGGGTTAAGTTTTGCTAGTGATGAATTTGTGGTGGTTTTCATATTCATAGCATTGTTGCGCTGTACGAGTATTCTATCAGAGCATTAAATAGCGATCGCCCTAATCATCTCTAAAAATATCAATGAGGCTCTCAATCGGGTTCCATTATTTGTTGAAGGAATTTTGTAAAATATGCGCTGTCATACACCGATCTCAATTTTTCCTGTTTCAGAAATAAATTTAACTGGTAGTCCTTCTTGAAGTTCTCCTTCTTTCCATTCATAGGGCTCATAGTTGTCTAAACTTGATAAGTTGCTCTCTAGCCAGTCAGTATCTTCTTGAGTGCGTGATTTTTCAGTTTGACACACCAGATAGTTTAAAAAGCTAAGAACTTCTCGCAGCTTATCATCGGGGATAATTTCTAAGCGTTGTACTATCTCGCTTTTAATTGTGTTCATACTACTTTTCTCGATTCACGCTCTAGTTAGTTTTAGTTTAGCAAACCATAGCAGGAAAGGCGATCGCCTATTTACTGATACATAACCAGAGATAGCCTTTTGTCATCATCAAGCGTGATCGCTAATAGAACCTTGTAGACAAAAACAATCGCCTCAAACATCAAAAGTTTAGCAAGACAGAAACAGATCGCCTTTTGCTACATCTTGTCAGCACTGAGGGCATCGCGTACAAAAACATCAATATATTAGGCTCACCTTCATTCCTTGAGAACGCCATAATTCTGATTTCTCTTTGGTATCTGTAATGATTGTCAGTTTATCTAGAAGTTTTAGCACTGATAAGTCCGTTACTTGCGTGTTTCTCAAATCCAAGTATAGGCAACTAGATTAATCGCTTCACTAGCATTACGGGTATAATTAACTTCCTGAGATGACTGAGCATTAATAAATTTGGCAATCTTTTCTCGCGCTCCTTCATATGTATCAGTGGCTCTTGCACTAAGAGTATGAGCGCCACGATGAACATTAGCATTGTCATGCTCATAATAATATTTCCGAGCATTGATTACTGCTTTAGGCTTCTGTGAACTTGCAGCATTGTCAAAATAAATGAGGGGCTTGCCGTTGACCTCTTGATTCAAAATTTCAAAATCTGCTCTGCCCCTTTCTGCTAAGGTCTTTTCGTAGGTTAATGTCATGAGGCTTAGATGGTTGCTGTCGTAACTGCTATCAGCACTTTAACAGTTCAAACATCAAAAAACATGGGTCGATGTCTCGCCCAAATTAGAATAATTCTTCTCAAGCGCAAAAAAGCACTGCTCAGCAATAACTTTAGCAAAATCGCAGGGTAGTGCATTACCAACTATCTCGCAAGCATGATCCATGTAGGGGGTATCAATAATGTAATCAATAGGAAAAGTCTGAATGAGAGCAGCTTCACGCACAGATATAGTTCGATCTTCATCAGGATGTCCAAACCTTCCTTTGCTGACAGTAGTGCAACCACCAGTAATAGTTCCCGAAACTTCTTCCCAAGACATCCGACCATATACACCTTGAAAACCATCTAAATTTCTCTGATGACAAGGGGGGCGTAATTCCATAGGTATCTCAAATCGACTTTCACCTGCTTTTGCTGCCTGTAGCCTAGCTAAAGTTTGGGGAGATAAATCCCGTACCACATTCCATTTAAACATGCGTGGATCTCCCATTTTTTTGACTTCTGAAAGTAAATGAGGTTTAACTGTGCCAGAGATAGCATCTCGTAGAGTCTTCCAAGGTTTAAGCCCATTCTTTCCATCCTGAGCATGAGTGGGCTGTGGTAAATCTATAGAAAAGCCTTTTCCTGCAAGTAAAACAAGTCTTCGTCTACTTTGGGGTACTCCATAGTCAGCGACTTGAAGTATGCCCCAGTTGACAATATATCCACCATCTTTAAGCGTTTGGAGTAACTCATCAAATAACGGTTTCCCTTTGTTAGATAGCCCTGGAACATTTTCCATCATGACTATGCGAGGGTTAATATCAATAACCAACCTACTCATTTCTTTAATTAACTGATTACGTGAATCTTCACGCTTATATTTAGCAGTGAGGCTAGAAAATCCCTGACATGGAGGACATCCAGAAAGTAAGTCTATTCTCCCAGTAGGCGAACATTCTAGTAAGCTTTTCCCACTAATAGTTCTTATATCTTGTAGAAAAGCTTTAACTTCTGGATGATTTGCTTTGTAAGTTGCAAAAGCGTGAGGTTCTAGCTCAACAGCAGATACCACTTGGAACCCTGCGCTCTTAAGTCCAACAGTTAACCCTCCTCCTCCAGCAAATATATCAACGGCAGTAGGTCGTTGCATCTTATTCAACTTCTCCAGCAGCATCTTGTTTTTGTCTTTGGGCTTCATTCAAAAAATCCTGATGCATTTTTCGGGTGCGTAGTAAAAAATTTGCCCAATTCATGTATGTTAGCTTCCCTTCTTTTGTGAAGTAGTCAAAAGATCTTTTATTGTTGCCAGTTAACTTTTTGTAATCGCATACAAGAGTAATATGATAATCAGTGAAAACCTTCTTGAATTCTGAGTTTGCGGGCGTATTAAGAAACCCTTCCATCAAATCGGCGTACTTCTCAAGTCGTATCATCTCACTGTCATCAAACTCATGTTTTGGTCTCTTTATCTCTATAATTTGAATGACATTGTCATGACTAGCAAGAACAAAATCTGTTCTCTTGTTGGGATCGCTAAAGTTCTCAAGTTCAATATTGTCTCCAGTCTCCTCTCTGTAGTATTTCTGAAATTCTTTTTTTAAAGTTGAGAATGATTGATTAGAAGTAAGTGGAGACCACTGCGGATCGATAAGCCAAGGAGCCTCTGTGATCAAACTTTGGAATACAGCTTCAAGTGTATCAGCATTATCTTTAAGAGTTTCAACCTTATTTATTACTTTTACTCTATCATCTGCAATTCTGCCAAAAGAAGACAACTCAGCTAACCTAGCCACTTTAAGGATTTCAGTAATTACACTCACAGATGTTCCTTCAACCTCACCAGCTTCTCTTAGTGCCTTGTCTAGAGTTACATGAGGTGCAAACATTAAACTTAGCTGAACAATATCTTCCGTTCGCTCAGGAGATTCTGCTTCTTCCATCCTCATTTTCTTACCTATCAATTCAGCGAATTCAATAGCCTGTTCACGAATTACTTTTTGATTATCTCGCGGAAAAGCTTGATCAATTTTCTCTTCGATATTTGACGTTTCTTTAAAAACATCCCAAGTTTTTTTCTTTAGAGGATCACGTGACATATTACCTATTTTTTTAAGTAAGCCAAGACCCCATTTCTCAAATTCTTGCCCTAGATCGTGAGACCATAAGATGTCACGTCTATCAGTTTGAATAAGATCCTCTTCTTCGTCTAGCCAATCTGCATTTAGTTCTCCAATAAGATAAGAACGAATACTTAACTCACCCGAAAAGCTTGCTCCCCTGTTAAAAACAGTAGTCTGACCAGCTATTTTTCCTCTGCAATAAATACGAATTCCTTCTGATAAATCATCCTTGTGAGGCTTTTTAGAGTATGCAGCCCAGCCAGTAATACTATAAAATTTTCCTTCGTATTCAAATCCAGCTTTCAAGTCTGGGAAAATATTCCCATCTGATGAAACCGCATTTCCATCAGCATTAAAGCAGATTTCTGTATTTTCCATCTTATCTATATCAAACGAACCAAGCTTTCTGGAGTAATTTGGATCGCTATCAGTTTTCGTTGAATCTATTAGAGTTACTTCCCAGTCTGGTAAAGCTATACTTCTGCCAAAACGATGGGATAGCTGATGAACGAGAACTTCGATATCTGGAACTTTTCTCTGAATAAATTTTGACAACTTCAGTGAAGTCCCTGTTTTCTCTCTAATAGTTCCATCCAATATGCCGATCTCTGGACGATAATCCTCGTCATGATCTTGCAGAATTGCAGAAGCATCAAGAGTAAGATGAGCGGTCAAGTACCCTTCAACTTCTTGACCTTCTTTGTTTTTTCCAGTAGTTTTTTCTCCCCCTGAAGTCAAAATCTCAATTTTTTGGCAAATACCAAAGGGTGCCAATTTACCTACTCCTTTGCGCCCCATAACCTTTCTATTAAACTTGCGAGATAAGTCACCGCGCTCGTCATTACGTCTTTCTGATCCAATACGGAGATAAAATTTATTAATTTCTTCTGGAGTCATCCCAATTCCATTATCTTCGACCTCGATTTCATAACCACAGTCAACTAGCTCATTACCTTGTTTAGTTGCAAGATATAAATTCATTGGGGCTTTAATTTTTACCTCAGTTGCATCAGCATCAAAGCTATTAGAAACTAATTCTGCGATCACTGCTGCTACCCGATCATATAGTTTAACTCCCAGTTTATCTACAGTTAGTCGTGAAATTTTCATTACGTAGTTATTTTGTAATGGGGCATTTAGTACCATATTTTTCTCCAACTTTCTACTCATTGATTTTAGCAGCATCTTTATATATATAGATATATGAATTTTAAGTCAGCAATTAATTACCTCTTAGACTCCAATTTTTGAGGACAATAAATATATTCTTTCTCCCCCTTCTCTTATGGAAAAAAGATTTATAGCATGACGATGTGTCAAGTATATTTATATATTTATTAACGCCATAGTTTTTTGGCTTTACTGAAGTTGTATATTTAATTCGCCAACGTCCAAACTTTTACTTTGCCATCAAGACTGCCACTGATCAACATTTTTTGATCAGTACTAAATCCAACCGATGACACACCACGCTCATGCTCTGACAAAACTTGAGGCGATCGCTTGTTTTTTAAAAACCAAATCCGAATAGTCTTATCAGCACTGCCACTAGCTAGCATACGCCCGTCACTACTGAAGGCAAGCGTATGTACTTCTCCATTATGTCCTGTGAGAACTTCCTTTAACTGTCCCGTCACTCCATCCCATAAACGGATAGTATTATCTTCCATTGCACTAGCAAGATTTTTACCATCATTACTATAGACAATTGAGCGCACCGCACTGCCATTTTCCACTAAGGTTTTGAGGACTTTTCCTGTCTCCACATTCCATAAGCGAATTGCCCCATCTTTGCTGCCGCTTGCTAAGACTTTACTATCAGGCGTAAATGAAACATCATAAACCCAAGATTTTTCAGAGATTGTGCTGATGGGCTTACCAGTTTCTGCATTCCATAAACGAATAGTGCGATCGCCACCAGAACTAGCGATTATCTTCCCATCAGGACTGAAGATGGCAGTATATATCCGTTCTTGATGTCCTTCTAACGTATAGAGAACTTTCCCTGTGGCTACTTCCCAAACAATCACTTTGCGATCGTCACTGCCACTAACTAAACGCTTACCATCGGGACTAAAGTTCACATCATAGACCCTTCCTGTATGTCCTTTAAGAGTCCGCAATCTTTTATTGGTTTGTAAGTCCCATAGCTCAATTGTTCGCTCTGAGTTTGCCCCTGCTAAGATTTTACTATCAGGACTAATCGTAACCCCATAAATTGCATCCTTTGCGCCATCGATTGTAAATTCTCTGACTGAGGATGAACCTATATTCGATGAATTAGTCGAATTAGTTGGAGATTCTGATAGCCCTGCTTTTTCTAAAGACTCGTTAGGACTGCTGTTAGAATTTGTTGGTCTAGAATAGCCAAACATGAGAACTAGAGCCGTGATTATGATCGCGCCTAGAGTAATGATTCCTAAGCCCAAGTGCCAAGGTTGAAAATATTCCCAAATACCTGATTTAGATACTTCTTGCTTCTGGGCTGAGTGGCGATCGCGCACAGTCACATTGTTAGCATAGCTTCTGTGACTTCTGGCTTGAGATACCTCTTCACTGAGCAGTACCGTTGGCAAACTGTGATTGACCTGAGAACTTGGATAGCGATCGATAAATTCTTTGATCTCCTCATAGGCTACTTCCGCACTAGGATAACGTTGCCGAAAATCAAACTTGACCATTCGTGTAAGAATATCCGCAAATTCGGGATAGACTTTTGGAGCCGATGCACGCCACACTATTTCTAAGTTCTCATCCTTCATCAGTTGACTGGGTGGGATACCTGTCAGTGCTTGGACACCAAGCATTCCGATCGCATAAATGTCACTCGCAAATTTAGGTTCGCCATGCGCCTGCTCGCTGGGCATATATCCTGGAGTCCCAATTCCCACCGTATAGCCATCATTATCTGATTGTCCCTCCAATATTGCTGTGGGTGTAACGATTTGCTTCACCACACCAAAATCAATTAAAAAAAGCTGTCCATCACGACGACGAATGATATTTTCAGGCTTAATGTCACGATGAATTACATTGTTGCGATGGACAAAACTGAGGACAGTTAAAAGATTTTGTAATAAATCTGCAACTACAAACTGTTCCCAAATCTTGCCTCGCGGTAGTTCATGACTCAGATCTTTGCCATCAATATATTCTTGAACTAAGTAAAATTCTGATAATTCTTCAAAGTGAGCAAATAGTTGGGGGATTTGGGGATGAGTTCCGAGTCGATAGAGAACTTGAGCTTCAGTTTCAAATAGTCGTCGTGATAGTTGCAGGACACTCTTTTCTTTGATGTGCGGACTTAGTCTTTTAATGACTCTGATTGGGCGATCGGGCAGGTGTAAGTCCCGTGAAAGATAGGTTTCACCAAATCCACCGCCACCCAAACGTGTCGTAACTTCGTAATGCCCACCGACTATTTGCCCAGTTGTAAGACTCATAACCTATTTCTTAAACTATTTCTGTGGATGTCTTGGACTTAATTACTGCTGTTACGTGGATGGAATTCCTACAATCATCTAAGTCTAGGGCTGGTACGGGGGCGCAGCCCCTACAAAATCTAAATTATTAGGGGGCAATCCCTCCGTGGTTGCCCTATCATGCTAGCAACAAGAGATTCATCATCTAAGTTCAACGTAACATCAGTTAATTACAATCTTGCCATACAAGTTATAGCTGTCGCTATTCTTAGTCCAAATAGAGTGAGGCGGTGCTTTGCACCGCCTCACTCTATGGCTGTCACCAGTCTTACGGCTCTTTGCGCTCAAATCTTTAGAATTTAGGAGGTGGTGCGAAGCACCGCCTCCTAAATTCTAAAGGTTTACTAAGCACAGCTTTGCGCTAGCTTAAAGCAGTATAGTGATAGCTAAAGTGCAAGTTTAAGACGCTATGACCCCTTTACCGAAATATCGCCCTAAACAACTATCTTTAGGACGTTTAGAGTCAGAAATCCTCAATATTATTTGGGATAATACAAGGCTAGGTGCAACAGATATTCACGATCGCATCTTGGCTGATCCCGATCGCGAGCTAGCCTATGGCTCAGTGATGACGGTACTGCGCCGACTAGAGCAGAAGGGCTGGATTCATTGTGAAAAAGAGGGGCGAGCGCTTTATTGGCAAGCACTAATTTCCCGTGAAGAGGCACAAGCACTGGAAGCCTATCACCAACTCAATCGCTTTTTAGAAGTGGGTGATGCAGATATTGTTGCTGCTTTTGCCAATGATCTTGATCATGCCAGTATGGACAAGCTTGAAGCGATCGCTGTCCGTCTTAAAAACATCCGTCAATCGAGAGAACAATCACAAGAAGGTTAAGCCCATGCCCTTTTTCTCTATACATTTTGTGATGCTGTTTGGCTCTCTCTGCCTTGCATGGGGGCTGCGCTATGGTTGGCAAAATAGCAATGATGTTACTTACCCTGCAAGTTGGCAGATGCGTTGGCAGAAAGCGCTAGTATGCTTTGTGCTGCCGCCATTACTAGTCGTGATGACCGCGATCGCTGTGCTATGTATGGGAGCCGAAGGTCAAATGATCGGCTTGCAAGCAGGACGACTCAGCTATGCGATCGCCTTAATATTTTTGATTTACAGCATGGTTCGGAGTGGGCAACTTGCTTGGAGTGGCTGGCAATCTTTACAAAAACTGCAAGAGATGGTTACCGATTTTGAGGATGCTAACTCGGTTAATCAACCGATCCGCTTGCTAAATATGCCGATGCTATTTGCCGCTCAAATTGGGTTTTGGCGATCGCAACTTTTTGTGAGCCAAGGTTTACTGGATACCCTTGATGCCGATCATCTGGAAGCAGTTTTATGGCATGAACGCGCCCATGCCCACTACCGCGATACATTCTGGTTTTTCTGGCTTGGTTGCTTACGTCAAGTGATGCCTTGGTTGCCAAATACACAAGCTTTATGGGAAGAGTTGCTACTGTTGCGAGAACTTCGCGCCGATCGCTGGGCGGCTCAATATACAGATGGTTTATTAATCGCTGAGTCATTACTTGCCATGGTTAGCAGCAATATGCACTCAACCCCAACTTTTGCCGCCGCTTTTGGGGCGACGAATACAGACAATCGCCTAGAAGAACGGGTGAGTTTTTTACTTGCCGAGCCTGAACCATTACCACAATTTTCTTGGCGATCACTCTTTTGGATTGGCTTTTCCCTGTTACCGCTTACTGTATTGCCATTGCATTATTAAATTTACTGTTAAATCAAAAAGTAGAGAGGGCATGAAAGGCTCTCTCTACTTTTTGGTTTTATTGGTATAAGTATTAAATAAATCTCGATAAATCAAGTCGCCATCATCATCTGACCATGAGCAGAGCGAGTAAACATGAATCAGCCCAAGCCCCAGTTTATCCGCGTTGATCGAGGCATTAGTCAGTTCAATCATGACTACTACGCCGCACTGGGCTTGCCAATCATTAGCAGTCCTGTTTACATTCGCCATGTCTATTTGAGTATTGCTCGCATACTCCATCCTGATGTTTATGGCTTTTCGGGCGAAGAAAAGGAAATTGCTACACAATATCTAGCAAAACTGGTTAATCCAGCCTATAACGTTCTGATGAGGGAGGAAGAGCGTAAAGCTTATCAGGGCATCTTTAAGTTGCTTGCTAAACGGTTAATGCAAAAATCGCGCAATGTCCCGATTCATTCGGCGATCGCCTGTGAGTTAATGATGGCTCCCAATGATGGTCTTTACGAGCGCTCAGTTTCCAAGATCGCGCAAGTACAGTATCAATCAATCAAAACTATTCTGGAATATACCGCCCAAATCAGTGAACTAAATCTGGTTTATATTCTCTATAAAGAAGGCTATTACTATGGTGCAGACAATATGCCACCAGTGCTGATGCCCATGTCACCCATCAAAAACCCCAGGCCTTATTCACCGCCCTATCCTACTTCAGCCCCCAAAACTAGTTATCCCCAGGCTCCTCAATACACAAGTTATCAGCCGCCTATTAATCGTAAAGCTGACCCCGACGAAACGATAATTCAAACCAGAATTGAGGAGCGTGATACTAGCGCAATCGGCGATCGCCTGAAAATCTGTGAAATCTATATTAGTCAAGGTGATTGGAAATCAGCGATCAAGGACTTACGTGAGATCTTGCAACTTGATAAGAACAATAGTAAGTGTCACGCCATGCTGGGTGTGGTGTATAAAAATATCAATCAACCACAAATGGCAAAAGTTAGCTTGCAGCGAGCGCTTCAGATTAATCCTCAAGAGCCATTAGCACTCAAGCATATTAAAGAGCTGAATAATCCCAATCCTAGCCAAACTAATACTAAAGACAATAGTAAAAGTGAACCGAAGCCCAATCCTCCAAGTACCCAAAAAACAACGCTTCCACCACCACAAAAACGCGGCTGGCTGTCTAACCTGCTCGGATGGACTTCATCGGATGATCGTGATGACTCACGTAAATAGAGATGAGTTGATGGGTAGTCGCGATCGCAACAATACACAGAGCGTCGGCAAAAGATATAGAATGAACCTAGTTAAAACCATAGTAAGGAGTTTTGAGAGAGTATGCAGCCAATCATTTTTCCAGGTTCTGCGGTGCGGGTTATCAATGAAGGTGATACCTATTACGGGTTTCAGGGACAAGTGCAACGGGTAACCGATGGTCGTGTTGCCGTGATTTTTGGTGGTGGAAACTGGGAAAAGATCGTTTCGTTTCGTGCTACTGAGTTAGAACTGATTGATACAACTGTTAGCTCTAAAGCGAAGAAGAAATAATTGTGTCAAATTTACCGACTCCAGATAAGTCAATAGGTAAATCTTCGGGCAAACCCTCTGGTGATTTTAATCAGGTGGGTAGCTTTGCTGCGAAATTGATCGTTCGTAGCTTGGTTCTGGGTGTGAGTGCGATCGCAGGTACGAGCATTGGCTTAGTGATCGCACTCACGCGACCAGATTTAGTATGGCAACCCTCCTTTAACTTTTTAAATTATAAAAAACAGCAATTTACCCTTTCTTCTGATGCGTTGTTTGATGTGGACAAGTCAAGTATTCGTCCAGAAAGTTTTCGGTTACTTGATGAAGTTGCAGCTCAATTGCCATTAGCAACGGGCAAGAGAGTCAGGATTAATGGTCATATGGATTTGAGTAGTGCAGGGGATGAGCTAACTCTTTCATATTTACGAGCTACAGCAGTTAAGGACTATTTGGCAAGACTACGCGGCGAACAGAACTATTATTGGATGGTGGTTGGCTATGGTGCTAGTCGTCCTTTGGCTAGTAGTGCTGCTGATAGCAATGGCAAAAGTAACCGCCGCATCGAGATTTTTGTAGATGACTAGATATGCAAATCACCTTTCTTGGTACTAGTTCGGGTGTGCCTACACGTGGGCGCAATGTCTCTAGTGTGGCAGTGCGTTTACCTCAGCGTGCCGAAGTTTGGCTGCTCGATTGTGGTGAGGCAACTCAACACCAGTTACTGCGAAGTGATGTAAAAATTAGCCAAATTACCAAGATCTTTGTCACGCATATGCATGGTGATCATATTTTTGGTTTACCAGGGTTGCTGGCTAGTTGTGGCATGGCAGGGAATGTCAGCCATATTGATATTTATGGACCATCAGGCTTAGGTGACTACCTTGATGCTTGTTTGCGCTATAGCGAGACACGCCTCTCCTATTCGATCAAAGTGCATAAGGTGAAGACGGGACTAGTTTGCGAAGATTCAGAATTTTATATGATGGCGGCTCCGCTCAAACATAAGGTGACAGCTCATGGTTATCGTTTGGTGGAACGCGATCGCGCTGGTAAGTTTGATGTCGATAAGGCGATCTCCATGAATATTCCCCCAGGTCCAGTTTTTGGAGAACTGAAGCAAGGTAAAACAGTGACGCTTCCCGATGGGCGTAAAATAGATGGCAAGGAATTTTGTGGCGCTCCCCAGATCGGGCGGAAGATTGCCTACTGTACGGATACAATTTTTTGCGATAGTTCAGTGGAATTAGCTCAAAATGCAGATGTCCTAATCCATGAGACAACGTTTGCTCATCAAGATTCTGATATGGCTTTTCAGCGGTTGCATTCTACTAGTACGATGGCGGCTCAAGTAGCGCTATTGGCGAATGTAAAGCAATTAATCATGACTCATTTCAGTCCACGCTATTCCCCTGGTAATCCCATTCTTTTAGAAGATTTAGTTAATGAAGCGAGAATGATTTTTGCGAATACGATTCCTGCCTATGACTTCATGACTTACGAAATCGCTCCTTCTCATCTTGCTTAGTACTGATGTGAGTTGATGTAAGGATTAGTAGAGTGGACTTTATTCATCTTACCAATAGGCAACAACTATTAGACCATAAATTAGATCATAAATTTTGCTTCAATTTCTTTCACGGGTAAAGGCTTGGAGAATAAATAACCTTGACCAAATTCGCATTTTAAGTCCCTCAAAATTTGTAGCTGCTCTAGTGTCTCAATACCTTCAGCGACAACAGCTAATCCTAGTTGATTGCTCAAAGCGATTATGGTACGCACGATTTGGCAATTACTGCTTCCTTCTTGCATTTGATTGATAAAGGAGCGGTCAATTTTCAAGTAATCCACGGGTAAACGATGGATATAATTTAGCGATGAATATCCAGTGCCAAAATCATCAATACTCACTTGGATATTTCTGGCTTTAATTTGAGTGAGTAGATCGATTGTTTTTTCAATATCAGCAATTAAAATACTTTCAGTAATTTCTAAAGAGATCGATCTTCCATCTAGCCCTGTCTCAGCCAATATGCGATCTATATCTGTTAATAGGTTGGGATTGCGAATATTCTGTACCGATAGATTGATGCTCATTTTTAGGGCAGGAGAACTCGTATATTTTGCCTGCCATTGGGCGAGTTGCTTACAAGCTTCGTAAAACATCCAACTATCAAGAGCGACAATTGCTCCAGTTTCTTCAGCAATCGTCACAAAATCTACTGGAGAAACCAAGCCGATTGTTGGATGTTGCCAACGAACTAAGGCTTCAAAACCAATTAAACGATCGCCATTAAGAATATCCATAATTGGCTGATAATAAACTATAAACTCTTGGCGATTGATCTCATTACGTAAATCTGTTTCTAGAGTCAGTCGCTTAATCGCCTGATTATGCATGTTGGTATCAAAAATCTTGTAGGAATTGCTTCCCTGTGCCTTCGCTTTGTACATAGCGAGATCGGAATCACGGAGCAGATCGGCAGCTTGATGATAATTTTTATTTCCTAAGACAATGCCTATACTGACATTAATAAAAATTTCTCCACCATTCAAAATTAATGGTAATTGAAAAGCCTTTAAAATCTGTTCTGTAATCTTAATTACTTCATCAATATTAGAGATATATTCTAACAAAATGACAAACTCATCACCACCAAATCGAGCTACTAAATAAACATCCTCCAAATGAGCTTTTAATTTCTCAGCAATACTAATTAGCAGTTGATCGCCAATGATATGCCCCAAACTATCATTGACGACTTTAAATTGATCTAAATCTAGAAACAAAATTGCGTAATTATAGGAATCTAATTGTTGCGATCGCTTAATCGATTGATCGATCCGATCTAATAGAAACCTACGATTGGGTAAATCGGTAAGGGGATCGTGCAGCGCATTATGGGTAATCAAATCTGACGCAACTTTCAAGGCAGCAGTTCGGGCATATACTTGCTTTTCTAATTCAATATTACGATTTTCTAATAGCTCTCTCTTTTCTGCTTCTAAAACTGACTGGCGCTCAAGGGATATTTGCAAAGCATCATATTGTTGTTTCAGACTGAGCATTGATTGCATTCTAGCCCGCAGTTCAAGAGCATGAACAGGCTTGCTAATAAAGTCAACGGCTCCTGCATTTAAGCATTTAGCAAGATCTTCTTTGGCGGTTAAGGCTGTGACCATAATGATGGGAATCGGTCTATATTTGGGAATAGCTTTGATCCGTTCGCAGACTTCGATACCATCCATATCGGGCATCATCACATCTAGTAAAATCAAATCTATTTCTATGATTTCTAAGGATTTGAGCGCTTCCTGTCCACTAGAGGCATAATTTAACTCATAGTCATATTCATTCAAGAATGCCTCTATAACATCAAAGTTACGCGGCTCATCATCAACTATTAGAATGGATGGATTCGACATGGATTACGAGATTGTTATGGATTACGAGATGATTATTGGACTAAAACTTGTTTGATTGTATTTCCTAGTTGATTGAGTTTGACGAGTTTAGCTAACTATTCAATGATAAATATCAACGATAAATATCATGGAATTCCTACCACATATCGATCGCGACCTTGCTCCTTAGCTCCATAAAGTGCCTTGTCAGACAGGGCAACTAGATGTTCTGGTGATTTATCCGAAGTAGGAATCAAGCCAGCAATGCCCATGCTAATCGTGATAATTTCACTGACTTGAGAATCTTTGTGAGGAATATTTAGGTTGCGGATCGCCTGTTGGATGGACTCAGCAATTAAGATCGCCCCATCTATATTTGTATTGGGCAACAGTACTACAAATTCTTCTCCTCCATAGCGAGCAAATAGATCGTCAGGGCGTTTGATTTGTTTGGCAGCAGTTTGGGCAACTCGGATCAAGCAGTCATCGCCAGAGAGATGCCCGTAGAAGTCGTTATAACATTTGAAATAATCAATGTCGATCAAAATAATGGAAAGACATGTTTGATCTCTCATTACCCGTCGCCATTCTTTCTGTAGGCGATCGTCAAAACAACGGCGATTAAATACCTGAGTTAAGCCATCGGTGTTGGCTCGAAGATGGGCTTCTTCGGTTTGTCGCTCTAGTTCGGCATTACGATTTTCTAATAACTCTCTCTTTTCTGCTTCTAAGACTAACAGGCGATCGAGGGATACTTGCAAAGCATCATATTGTTGTTTCAGCCTCAACATTGATTGTACTCTAGCCCGTAGTTCAAGATCATTAACAGGTTTGCTAATAAAATCATCAGCCCCTGCGTTTAAGCATTTAGCAAGATCTGCTTTGGCGGTTAGAGCCGTGACCATAATGATAGGAATTGGTCTGTATTTGGGAATGGCTTTGATGCGTTCGCAAACTTCGATACCATCCATATCAGGCATCATCACATCTAGTAAAATCAAATCTATTTCTTCTAAGATTTCTAAAGATTCGAGTGCTTCCTGTCCACTAGAAGCATAATTTAATTCATAGTCATATTCATTCAAGAATGCCTCAATAACATCAAAGTTACGCGACTCATCATCAACAATTAAAATAGATCGGTTATTCATTGATTTTTAGATTATTGCTTTTGGGCTAAAATTTGTTTGATTGTCGTGGCTAGGTGATTGAGTTTGATGGGTTTAGTTAAATATTCATTTGCCCCAGATTCTATACATCGCTCGCGATCGCCTGTCATTGCTAAAGCAGTTAAGGCAATAATGGGAATGTTCGCTAATTCAGGAATATTATTACCACGAATGATTTTGATAGCCTCTAGCCCGTCAATGTTTGGCATTTGAATATCCATTAAAATTAAATCAGGTCGCTTTGATGTTGCAATATCGATCGCCTCTCGACCATCTTCGGCAAATAGTAGTTGATAGCCTTTGGCTTTAAGATATCTAGAGATTGTCAGCTTATTGGCTTGATTATCTTCCGCGAGTAATATTGTGGGCAGATCCTCAGAAATACCATAGTCAGGACTTGGTTCTAAAGGATTTGTAGCGATTGTCTTGAAAGTCAAGAGGAAAGGAGAAAAAATCTAAATTCCAAATATGCACGACAAAATTACGGTAATGTGTATCCGTTTTTGTCCTTGATTAGATTGTACAAGCATTCAACTAAGTAGGAGCTTGCCAAGTTTTGTTATCGCGGATCATGGCATTGAGAATAACCAGAAGTTTTCGCATACAGGCAACTAAGGCAACCTTTTTCAGCTTTCCATTTGCTAGCAGACGTTCATAAAAATCATGAATTACTGGGTTATGTCGAATCGCCACTAAAGTTGCCATGTACAAGCCACAGCGAATCGATGTGCGACCTCCCTGAATCATCCGCTTGCCTTTGTGTTTACCACTATCGTGATTGATCGGAGCAACACCAACTAAGCGAGCAATCTGTTTGTCAGAGAGTTTTCCTAGTTCAGGTAATTCTGCCAAACAAAGCGCTGATGTGACCTTGCCAATGCCTTTGGCAGAACACAAAATCTCCCGTTTCCTTTGCCAATCACTTTGCTGTTGCGCCAGAGTCTGAATTTGCTCGTCAAGGGATTCAATCCGTTTCTGGATCTGTTCGCTATGATCGCGGATATCAGATTCAACAGTGTTGGAAGCACGGCAGAGACGATTTTTCTCTGCTATCTGCATCTCCACTAACTGCTGACGACGACGCACGAGATCGCTCAATTGTTGAGACTGAGCATCGACCATTGCTTGAGGTTGAGGTTGTACAGCTTGAGCAAAACGAGCAATCACTTCAGCATCAAGTTTGTCTGTCTTCGCTTTTCCCAAAGCAGTGGCAAAGCCTTTAACTTTGCGTGGATTGGCGATCGCTACTGGAATCATCGCAGTTTGCAAGCCACTGACCAGTGTTCGTTCTAATCCGCCTGTTGATTCAACTACCACCAAACTCGGTGAAATTGGTTGTAATTGTTTGATTAGGGTTTGCACTCCGATTTCGGTATTGGGCTGTTGCAAGATTAGACCTTGCGGTAACACGTAGACATCTAGAGCATCTTTACAGACATCTATTCCTATCCATATTTTTTCTATGTTCATTGGTTATACTGGGGCTGAGTTATTGTGTCCCTTTGATAACTCGTCCTTGCGAATGCGAGGTTATTCCTCCAGCGATTGTTCGAGCTTGTATCATTGGGATAAAAGCGTGGCTCCGATGGCTACTAAACGGTGTCAAGCACCTTGGTGGAACTGGTTCGCCACGCTCTTTTCTAAAATATCAGGCTCCCTTGCTACAAATCGGTATTTTCTACCTAGGGTGCGTCGGGTTGCCTTGTTCTCAAGATACAAGGTTGATCGGTAAATATAGGCGATGAAACTGCTCTGTTTTCGCAGGGAAGTGCGATCGTAAAACAACTACCTTTACCCACCTCACTGGTTACGCTTACAGTGCCGTTATGCATCTCTGCAATGCTCTTAGCTAACACCAGTCCCAGTCCAGTACCTGAGTTTTGACGATTGAGAGCGCCGTCAATTTGGATAAAGGGTTGAAATAATTTTTGCAGATTTTCAGGTGAGATGCCAATCCCTGTATCAGTTATGGCAAATCTAATTTCGCTCGTAATTTGCTGGTGATCGAGAGGGAATGAAGGGGGGCGCATTGCGCCCCCCTTCATTCGAGCGCTATCCTTAATTTTTGCGGGATTTTGGTGGAGACTAACTGTCAATGTCACCCGCCCTCTTTCGGGAGTAAACTTAATTGCATTACTAAGCAGATTAATCAGAGCTTGGCGGATACGTCTCTCATCGATGAATATATCTGGTAAATTAGGTGCGATTTTTAATTCAAGATGAATGCGTTTGCGTAATGCTTGCTGCTTCACAAAGGGCAAACTCGATTGACATAGTTCATTGATCGATGTTTGTGAACAGACAATTTCTACTTGCCCAGAAACGATTTTGGCAACATCAAGAATGTCATTAATCAATTCCAATAGATGTTTACCGCTACTGGTAATTATTTCTATCGATTCTTTCTGCTCTTGATTGATTGTGCCAAATATCTGCTCTTGTAGAGCTTCAGACATTCCTAAGATTGCATTGAGGGGAGTTCGTAATTCATGACTCATGTTGGCGAGAAATTCGTCTTTAAGCCTTGTAGCACGCTCTAGTTCTTTGTTAGAGATAGCAAGTTGCTGGTTACTTTCTGTTAGTCGTGATTCGGCTTGTTGTCTTTCCGTTAATTCTTTTTGAATTTGTTCAAATAGATTTGCTTGTTGAATGGCGATCGCTAATTGATTGGCAATTTGTTGGACAAACTCAATTTCTGATTGTTGCCAAGCTCGCGGCTCATGGCATTGATGGATACAGAGCAGTCCCCATAGCTCTTCGCCATTTAGTAATGGCACAACCAGATTTGCCCGAATTTGAAAGCTTTCTAAGAGTTTGCGATAACATCCCTTGATATCTGCCTGATAAATATCATCTAAAGATTGGATTCGCCCCTTTTGGTAGTAGATGGTATGTTGTTCGCCAAAGCAATGTTCATTGATGGAAATCGTCACAATTGAGTTAACTCCTGCGACTAAGGATTCAGATACAAATTCGCCTTGGGTATTATTAGATTTAGGATCGAATTTCAGCACGCCTACGCGATCGGCATTGAGAAACTGTCTAACTTCTTTAGTAGCAGTGTTAAAGATCGTGAATAGATCTAGGGATTGGCGAATTCTTTGGGTTATTTCCCTGAGTAATCTTTCTCTTTCCGCTTGTTGTTGAATTAGTTTTTCGGCTTTGCGGCGATCGGTAATATTCCGAAAATACCAAATTCTGCCATAGCAAAAATCTCCCGCTAAGGACTTCACACTGGTTGAATAACAATCAAAAATATGTCCATCCTTCAGCACTACTTCATCAACGCTGCTGCTCTGGGGATTTTCGTATAGGTATTCGATTTTATCGCCAAATACTTCGGGTTCGACTAGATTGCTCAATACCCATTGCATAAATTGGCGATCGTCCCCTGTTTCAATAATATTGACAGGGATTTGCCAGAGGTCACAAATACGCTGATTGTAAGAGACGATATTGCGATTTTCATCAACAATGGAAATCCCATCAATGGAGGCTTCAAGCTGGGCTTGTAACACGGCATTTTGACGAAGCAAGATATTGGCATTATCTTGAATTTTGTCCGCCATGCGATCAAAGGCAACCGAGATTTGCAATAATTCATCCGAGCCTGTGAGTCCTGCGCGTTCGTCTAGTTTTCCTTCTGCGAGGCTATTGCTCACCGCCACTAAACGCGAGACTCGCCTTGTGAGTGTGATTTCAAAAAAGAACCAAATTCCTATGCAGAAGATTGTTAAACCGCCACTAAAAAATAGCGATCGCCTTAATGCATCATTAAACGCAATCTGTTTGGTACGGGTTAAATCATATTCAAAAAATAGAACTCCCACCCGTGAAGACTGAAGCTCATTGGGCTGCACTGGCAAAATGATCGGATACATCGCAATTAATTTCGAGCGATCCGCCGATATCACCACATCTCCCGATAATTTTTTGCGTACCTCCCCAAACTTTTCGACATAAGCCGCACCGCTTGTTTTGGTAATTGGTTCGTTTCTTAATTCATAACGATTAGAAAGACGCACAACATCGCGATCGTTAATCAACAATACCAAATTAAGATTGGGATCGCTGCCAAGCTGGCTAATAATCGTAATTTCAGCATCTTCAATATCTGCCCTACGATACAAATAATCTAAGATTCTTGATGTCTGTCCTGCGGAAATTTGGACATAATTTTGGGCGTTAACTTCTGTCTTTTGATAAGCCTCATTAATTTCTTGATTAAAAGAAGTTAAACCCAACAGTCCCCCACAAAAAATTAAGATTGTAGGGATAGAAATTCTTAAAGAGATCGGAAAACTTGACAATCCTTTCATGGGGAAATGTTGGTAAATATAGAACTTAAATTTAGAACTTAAATTTAGAACTTGGCATTCTTGATAAAACGATCATCTAGAATGCTAGTAGGATCGATGGTTTTGGGGAGTAATTTGTTGTCAACCATAATCTTTACTAGTTTAGTCATACCTTTGATCAGCGATAGATCGCTTTTATCAAGTAGCTTTTGATTTTCTTGTAAATTCGGTTGGCTGAGTCCTTTAAAGTCATCGAGGATTTGTTCGGGGGGGACTTTAGTTCGTTTAGCCATCCTTACTGCGGCATCTTGAGGATTTTTTTCAAAATAATCTAAGGCACGAAATCGACCATTTACTAAGGCTTGAGAGCGTGTTTGAGAAGTTTTCGGGGGTAAAAAAGGTATAAAAAAGCTCCCAAAGGTATAGCCTGTCAATATAGAAAAACAAAGACAGACCTATGGAAGCAACAAAGAAATCATACCCCACAGACTTAACTGATAGTCAGTGGGAAATGGTAAAAGACTTGATACCCGCCGCAGGAACAGGAGGCAGAAAGAGAACCGTAGATATTAGAGCAGTACTCAATGGTATTTTCTACATTAACGCCGCAGGCTGTGCATGGCGAATGCTGCCCCATGACTTTCCCGTATGGCAAACTGTCTATCATTACTTTCGACATTGGCGAATTACCAACACATGGCAAGAGATAAATGCTAAATTGCAACAATGGTATCGAGTCAGTGAAGGAAGAGAAGCAACGCCCAGTGCGGGTTGTATTGACAGCCAATCAACCAAAATCGCTAGTCGATTAGCATCACCTGAAGCAGTTGGTATTGATGGTAACAAGCTGGTCAATGGGAGAAAACGACATATTTTGGTGGACACATTGGGTTTGCTATTGATGGTGGTAGTTAGTGCGGCGAATCTCGATGATGCAAGGGCAGTTATGCTTTTAGAAAAAATCAACCAAATTCGTGACCATTTTCCCCGTCTGTCAACGATTTGGGTGGATCGTGGCTATAGGGGGCAAGCTTTCATTATGGCTATTCTGCATACTTTTTACTGGTGTTTACAAGTGGTTGTTCCTGCTGCTGGGCAAAAGGGGTTTGTCGTCCAACAGAAGCGTTGGGTGGTTGAGCGTACTTTTGCTTGGTTTTCTCGGTTTCGACGCTTGAACAGAGAATACGAACTTTTACCTGAAACTTCTGAGGCTTTTTTCTATGTCGGCATGATTCATATCCTCCTTAAACGCCTCGCTTAACTTCTCAAACACTCTCTGAATTGTTTCGGGAGAGTTGGCGATCGCCTCCGTACTGACCGCCAAGGTGTCAACAATTTCCCCAGGAATCTGACTGCTATCAAATAGTAATTTTGCTCCAGCCGCTAACAGCTTGCTTCTTGCAGGTCCAAAAGTAACCACAGCATCTACTTTCCCCTCTTTGTAAGCACGTTCATGTTCTGTCAATTCCAAAGACACAATCTGAATATCTTTGGCAGTCATGTCATTTTTTTCTAATGCACGGGCAATGAAGAAAGCACCAAGTGCGGATGATTCCACGCCCACACGCTTACCTTTGAGAGCTTTCATATCCGCAAATTCTGGCTTACCTAAAATCACATCACCGCCATTGGATACATCCATAATCGCGATAATCCGAATATTTTCTTGGGTAGCACCGAGGACTAAAGCTTGATCGATTGATAGTCCTGCCCCTTCAATTTCTTTGTTGCGATAAGCGCGGACTTCTTCAGTGCCTGAAGGATAATCAACTAAACGGATCGGTTGGTCGTTATAGTAGCCCAAGTCCCGCGCCAGATATAAAGTCTCATATCCCGTCCAAAGATTTGAACCAATGCGTAAAGGTATGTTTGTTTTGGGAGTGCAATTAGTCAAGGTGATCGCTACAATCACCGCCAACAGGCTCAGCATTGCATATTTTAGATTATAAGTAATTTCACTCACAAATTTATTGCAGTTTTGTCTAAGCCATTTATAAAATATAAAAAGAACTGATTTCATCTGATTTTTGTATGTAATCTTTTAGGTTTTTTCTGCTTTTTCTAACTATTTCGAGCCAAAAAATAGACTCTATGCCGTTACGGTTCTCGTTGAAATAGATAACAGTATTGATAACAGTTCTAATATGCCTGATATTTAATACTTCAAATCAATTGAATTAATTTATTATTTGCATTTAACAAATAGATCGCACAAACCCTATGCGGAAACCCGATATCCCAGCTAATGAAAGCGATCGCTTAGTTGTCCTCTATCGCTACCATATTCTCGATACATTTGGGAATTTTATGTCAGCGATACGGGAATGGGAATTGAGTCTAGACATTTTGACAAAGTGTTTCAGATTTTTCAAACCTTAGTATCACGAGATCAGTCTGCTAGTACGAGGGGGCTTGTCGATCGCTAACAAAATTGTGGAAGCCTATAGTGGTAAAATTAGACTAGCTTTTGAAGTTGACAAGGATAGTAAATCTTGTTTTACATCATCCATATCAGAGCTTATGGTACAACCCATAGCTAGGGTTCAAAAAACTTAAGAAGCTTCGATCTAATTTTGCTTGTAGTCTGTACATATCGCGATCGCCCTTTAAAGGTGAGGCTCAGAGTTAAAACCTGTTTTAACGGGTTGATCCTGTTGCGGTAGAGGGGCTGGGGGGGTATGAGTGAGGGTTACACGTAACATCTCAGTTATGAATTCTTTATTAATATTGACTGACGATTAAGCAAAATCCAGAATTTTGTTTTTTTATTTTATCTAGCTTCCTGCTAATAAGTTTATGGCTTTTACTATCAATAGTTCAGAAAAGATTCGGCTTCTGTTCGTCGAAGATGATCAGGAAGATCGCATCGCCTTTACCCAAACTGTGAAACAGCATAGTTTGCCCTATGAATGTACCTTAGCAAGTTCACTCTCAGAGGCACTGGAAATTCTGCGCGATCGCACATTTCAAATTGCGATTCTCGATTACAACTTAGGCAATGGAAGATCTAGCGAGCTATTTGCAATTCTCAAAGAACAAAACTGTCCATTTGTGATCTCGATAGATAGGGGGGATGAGGAAACAGCGGCGGGATTGATGAAGGAAGGGGCAGATGACTATCTAATTAAAGATCCCGAACGCAACTACCTGAAAATTTTACCCGTAACCATTAGTAAAACTCTGAGTCGCCACCAAACCGAGCGGCAATTAAATTTACTCAACCGTGCGATAACGAGCGTCAAAGACAGCATCTACATCTTAGATAACCAAGGAAAGTTACAGTACATTAACAATACTCTTGCCGAGTTTAGTAATATTTCTCCCCAAGAGGCGATCGGTCAAACGATTCAAGTTTTAAAACAGCCTTATCTAGAAGAATGGGTGGACAGTCTTCCTACTTGTTGTCATGAGAGTTGCGGTATCGAAGCAGAAATTGTGATGCGTCGAGCAGATGGCTCAAACTTCGTGGCTTTAGTCTCGGAAACTTGCGTTATCGAAGACCATCACTTAATCAGGGTTGGGGTGATCCGCAACATCACTTCTCTCAAGTCAGTTGAACTTAAATTGCGACATTCTCAACAATGTCTCGAAAATACTGTTAATGAAAGGACTGCCGAACTACAACAAGCAATTGTGGATTTACAGAAAGAGAATCAAGAGCGTACAACAATTGAGGAGTCATTGCGTGCAAATCGGAATCAACTCCAGCAACAACAGGGATTTTTTAGATTAGTCATTGACAGTATCCCTAACTTAATTTTTGTAAAAGATTGGGATGGTCACTATCTCTTTGCTAATCAGGCTATGGCTGAGTTTTATAACACCACAGTTGAAAATCTTGTGGGTAAGACAGATGAAGAATTTCACCCCAATCCTATAGATGCGGAACGATTTCTTCAAGAAAATCGCCAGATAATTGAAACCCAGCAAGAGCTATTCCTGCCCGAAGAGAAAGTACTTTACTTAGATCTGGGTTATCAATGGCTTCAGTGGCACAAGCGCCCGATTAAAATATATGGCAATACAGATGGAGTCTTAGGAGTTGGTATAAATATTACGACTCGAAAACAGATCGAGGTATCCTTAAGTGAGAGTCAGCAACGCTTTGAGTCCCTAGCCGCTGTTGCTCCTGTGGGCATTTATCGCACTAATACCGCTGGTGATGCGATCTACCTTAACGATCGCTGGTGTGAGATCGCAGGCTTGACCGCCGCAGAAGCGTCTGGTCCTAACTGGGCGAGGGCATTGCATCCTGAAGATCGCGAAAAAGTTGGCGCAGAATGGTATGCCTCCGTACAGGAGCATCGTCCGTTTGAGCTTGAGTGTCGTTTTCAAAAGCCCGATGGCACTGTAACTTGGGTTCTTTCACGAGCCAACGCTGAACGCGATATCTATGGCGAAATCATTGGCTATGTGGGGACGATTACCGATATTAGCGATCGCAAACGCGCTGAGACAATCCTACAAAAACTCGTAACAGGAACCGCCGCCGTTACAGGAGCAGACTTTTTTGTGGAATTGGTTCGTCACATTGCCGAGGCTCTCGATGTCACCTATGCTCTCGTAACCGAAGTTGTGGGTGGGCAATTGGTTTCGTTGGGATTTTGGGCAAATGGTAGCTTACAAACTGCTATCTCCTATCTACCCGCAAAGACTCCCTGCGAACTTTGTATGGAATATGGTCAATATCATTGTGAGGAATTCGTCCAAACGGTCTTTGCAGAAGATCCTGATCTTGTGACCATGCAAGCTGAAAGTTACTTAGGAATTGCCTTAAAAGATGATGATGGTAACGTTATTGGTAATCTTTGTGTTTTAGATACAAAGTCAATGCCAGAAACTAAAAGGGCTGAGGCGATCGGCATCTTGCAGGTCTTTGCAGCGAGAGCATCGGCAGAATTGCAGCGCAAAAATGTCAACGAAGAACTCAATCGCCTAAACCATGAGCTAGAGGAACGTGTACTAGAACGGACTCAAGCACTACAAGAACGTGAGGAACAACTTCGAGACTTTTTTGACAATGCGAATGATTTAATCCAAAGCATATCTCCAGAAGGCAACATTTTATTTGTAAATCAAGCTTGGAAAAGTACCTTAGGCTATAGCGAAGCCGAACTAGAAAACTTATCGATTTTTCAAATCATCCATCCTGAAGACCTTGAACATTGTCAGATCGCTATGCAAAATCTATTTTGTGGTGAACAATGTGTCGCGATTGAGACTAGATTTGTAACTAAGGCTGGTCAAACAATTGTTGTGGAAGGCAATGTGAACTGTCAGTTAAAAGATGGCTCACCAGTTGCGACTAGAGGAATCTTCAGAGATATTACCGAACGTAAAAAAGCCCAAAAAGCCTTAGAAGAATCGCAAAGACTCCTACAAACCGTCCTCGATTCCTTCCCCTTAGCAGTATTTTGGAAAGATCGCCAATCGGTTCTCTTAGGTAGCAATCAGTATTTTGCTAATTCCTGTGGACTGGAATCTCCTTTAGAAGTTATTGGCAAAACGAGTTTTGACTTTTCTTTTACTGAAGACGAATCCCGTAAATTCCTAGAAGACGATCAATCTGTAATGGAGTCGGGACTCTCGAAGATTGGTATTGAAGAATCATTTACCTTGGCTAACGGAGAAGTAAACTGGATCGAAACTAATAAAATTCCTTTGCGAGATGCATTGGGAGAAGTTATCGGTTTAGTCGGGACTTTTCAAGATATTAGCGATCGCAAACTTGCCGAAGAAACCTTAGCTGAGAGCGAAGCATTCAATCGTCAGTTAGTCGAAGAGTTTCCGATTGGCTTAGCAAGCTGTCGCTTGGATGGGCACTTAGTATTTGTTAATAACGTTTTTGCCCAAATGTTAGGACGTACAGTTGAGGAAATTCTATCTCTAAGTTATTGGGATATCACACCTACTAAATATGCTGAGCAAGAATCAGAACAATTGCGATTAATTCAAACAGAAGGACGTTATGGTCCCTATGAGAAAGAATACATCCATAAAGATGGACATCTTGTGCCAGTGCTTTTGTCGGGAATAATGATTTTGAGTAAGGGAGAATTTTTGATTTGGTCTAGTGTGCAGGATATTAGCGATCGCAAACAAGCCGAAGCTAAATTGCAGCTAGCTAATGAAGAACTGAAGCGAGCTACCCGCCTTAAAGATGAGTTTCTCGCAAATATGAGTCACGAACTGCGGACACCGCTCAATTCAATTTTAGGAATGAACGAATCGCTACAAGATGAGATATTTGGCAGTATTAATGAGCCCCAACTTAAAGCATTGCAAACCATTGAGAGTAGTAGTACACATCTTTTATCATTGATTAATGACATTCTCGATGTCGCAAAAATTGAATCTGGACAAGTTGACTTAGATTTAACCGCTACTAGTATAGAGAGCTTATGTAAATCTAGTTTGTCATTTATCAATCAGCAAGCACTGACAAAACGTATTCAGCTATCACTGATAGTTCCTCAAAATCTATCAGAAATAATGCTCGATGAGCGTCGCATCCGTCAAGTCTTAATCAATCTGCTAAATAATGCTGTCAAATTTACTTTAGAGGGAGGAACAATCACGCTAGAGGTGACTCAAGTTAAACCTGATGAAGGCGAGACCAATCTCACATCTCCAAATTATTTAAGGATAGCTGTGATTGATACGGGGATAGGTATCTCATCTGAGGATATCAAAAAGCTATTTCAGCCCTTTATCCAAATTGATAGTGCCTTAAATCGTCAATATACTGGCACTGGTTTGGGGCTGGCTCTAGTCAAAAGAATCGTCGAACTTCACGGAGGCAGCGTAGAACTCACCAGCGAATTGGGAGTAGGTAGTTGCTTTGCAATTACTCTTCCCTTTAATGTAGAAAACCCTAACCTCGAAGTCAAAATTCAGTATGATTTGGCAGAGCCATCTCTGATCGATCAAAGTCAAACTGACAACCTAAGCTCTCTCTTACCCTTAATATTGCTTGCCGAAGATAACGAAGCTAATATCAATACATTTTCTAGCTACCTAAAAGCTAAGGGCTATCGCCTTGTATTCGCTAAAGATGGACAACAGGCGATCGCAACTACAAAAGCCGAGCATCCTGATTTGATTTTGATGGATATCCAGATGCCAGTTATAGATGGTCTAGAAGTAATCAAACAAATTCGTCTCGATCCAGATCTTGCTGACATTCCGATTATTGCACTGACGGCTTTAGCAATGACTGGCGATCGCGAAAGATGTCTGGATGCTGGAGCAAATGAATATCTCCAAAAACCTTTAAAGCTTAAGCAATTGGCTATTAGTATTCAACAACTTTTAAACGCAAAGAAAAATGTGTAATTTTTTAGTTTCTGTCTAACCTTAATATCTCTAGCTTTGATATATATGAGAAAAAGTTTATTTAAAAAGAAGTCTATCAATTCATTTAAACTAGGAGATTTTGGGCTTTCTTCGATTGGTACGCGATTATTTTTATCAATAATGACACCTGTGACTATCGGCTTAGCTGGATTGGGGACTCTAATTTATTTAAATGTGGAAGCTGACAAGCTGTACCATCTAACAACAGAAGCAGATCTCAAGGTTAAAGAGGTAGATGCTGAGTTGCGTAACAGTGAAGTTTTTTTAAAAAGTATAGTCGTATCAACTATCAATTTACAAAATAACGGAGTGCGATCGCCATCTGCATACGACCAAATGGTTCTTTCATTTATGTCTGTTCGTCCCAAACTGATTACTGGCTTTGGCGTGATGCAGACTCCAAATGGCTTGGTAGATCGCCAATGGTTTGGATCTTTTATCGAAGAGACGCAACCAAATCGAGGTGTTAACCTTCCCGAAGATGCCAATTACAGTTTAGTGGAACTTTGGCAAGTCGATAAATATCCTGAATTGCAATATTATACCGATGCTGTCAAGGAGAACAAGTTTTTTTGGTCAAAGCCATATATCAATGCAGTTTATCCAGTTCCATTGGTGACATTTGCGGGACCCATTCGCGATCGCAATGGCAATTTAATTGGAATTGTGAATGGTGATATTAACATTAGAGATCTTAATCTTAATGAGAAAAGTCAATCTAATGAGAAAAGTCACTCCAAGGATGATGGATATTCAGTGTTTGTGACTCAAGAGGGAATGATATTAAGTTATGAACCTGATCCTAATAAAGCAATACATTTAGAAAATATTGCATCAATGTCCTCATATAAAGTTATGTGGAATGATGTCCAATCTGAATTAGCTCAAGGAAAATCTCAAGGAATTATCGAGTCAGATGAAACACAAAGTTTTTGGGTTTATGAGAGAGTGCCAAGTAGTCAATGGGTGATGTTGCAATCTATCCCCTATGGTACGGTTGTCAATCCTGCCCTATTGCTATCCATCAGTGCAACTCTGGCGGCAGCGATCGTCATGGCTTTTGTTGTGGGGCTATTTATCCGTTATCTAAACCGTCGATTGCAGCCAATTTTAGAGGCTTGCGAAGTAAAAGGCACAGAAAGCAATGAGCAAATTAGCTCCAATGATGAAATTAGTCGTTTATCGACAGCCTTCTTCAGTATGATGGAGCGCCAAGAAAATCTTTTACATCAATTGCAACTAACCAATACTCAACTGATTGAGTCCCATCGGCTAAAGGATAGTTTTTTGGCAAATATGAGTCACGAACTGCGTACTCCCCTCAATGCCATTTTAGGAATGACGGAATCACTGCAAGAACACATATTTGGCGCAGTCAACGATCGCCAACTTGACGCATTACAAACTGTCGAAAGGAGCGGTAACCATCTCCTCGAATTGATTAACGACATTTTGGACTTAGCAAAAATTGAATCTGGACAGATCGAGCTAGATTTTGAGATCGCTTCAATCTCATTGATAGCTCAATCAAGTTTAGAATTTGTGAAGCAGCAAGCCTTAAAAAAACAAATTCAATTGACCCTCAAACTTGACCCTAACCTTCCTAACTTGCTAATAGATGAACGACGTATTCGTCAAGCATTAATTAATCTCCTCAATAATGCAGTTAAATTTACGCCGACTGGTGGAGGATCGGTCACCTTAGAAGTCAAACAACAGCCTTCTGTCCTAAACAAAACAATAGATACAACACAGGACTATCTACAGATTTCTATAAGCGATGCGGGCATAGGTATCGCGCCAGAGAATATTCAGAAACTATTTCAGCCCTTTATTCAAATCGATAGCGCCTTAAATCGGCAATTTGAGGGGACGGGATTGGGGCTAGCATTGGTAAAGCGCATTGTTGAGCTTCATGGTGGCTATGTAGATTTAACTAGCGAAGTGGGCGTGGGCAGTTGTTTCACAATCCTGCTGCCTTGTCTGCCTCTCCCAAACCCTCAAACTAAAATAGGCTCAGGCAATTTACCAGTCAAGCCCTTAGAAACTAAACTCTCAAACACCTATACAGATATCAGACAGGATTTGCTGATATTGATCGTAGACGATGATGAAGTCAATTCTATGACGGTTTCGAGTTACCTTAAAGCTAAGAATTATCGATTTCTCTTAGCAAAAGATGGGAAAGAAGCGATCGCACTTACTAAAGCCCATAAACCTGATCTGATTTTGATGGATATTCAAATGCCAGTCATGGACGGTTTAGAAGCAACTCGGCAGATCCGTCTCGATCCAAATCTGGTTGATATTCCAATTATTGCGCTGACGGCTTTGGCAATGGCTGGCGATCGCGAAAGATGTCTAGAATCTGGAGCCAACGATTACTTAGTTAAGCCAGTTAAGTTAAAGAATTTAGCTAAAATGATTCAAACGTTATTAGAGAGTGCGGGTTGATGATCATGTTCTGTTGTCTATGATTGCAGAATTATTTTTAGATTTTCTGAAGATGAGAAACTGCTAGAAATGATGATTGTGCTATAGCAATGTAAGTTTTGCTTAGGATATAAAAAGATGAGTGGCGGCGCTTCGCGCCGCCACTCATCTTTTGGGTTTTGATTTGTCCTATCTATCTCTTGCGTTGCTATACGTAGATATTGGCAGTCATGATGAAGTCTATTAGAGCTTTTGGTGACTTAAGTAACTTGATAAAGGCATAATATAAAACTATACAAAAATCAGAAAAGATTAACTCATCCATCATGGCTACCGTTAACGACAACTATCTCAAACTCAAGGCAGGCTACCTGTTTCCCGAAATTGCAAGACGGGTAAACGCCTTTATCGAGGCAAATCCTGACGCAAAAGTGATCCGCCTTGGCATTGGTGATGTCACCGAACCCTTGCCCCAAGCATGTCGTGATGCCATGATCAAAGCGGTTGAAGATATGGGCGATCGCAGTTCATTTAAGGGCTATGGTCCCGAACAAGGCTACGCATGGTTGCGTGAAAAGATTGCAGCGAATGATTTTCAGGCGCGAGGCTGTGATATTGACGCTTCTGAGATTTTTATTTCCGATGGCTCTAAGTGCGACTGTGGCAACATTCTCGATATTTTTGGCGATGACAATATCATTGCTGTAACCGATCCTGTCTATCCTGTGTATGTGGATACGAACGTCATGGCAGGTCACACAGGCGACATCAACGACAAAGGCGAATACGAAGGCTTAGTTTATTTGCCTGTAACTGCCGAAAATAATTTTACCGCCGAGATTCCCACTCAAAAAGTCGATCTGATTTATCTCTGCTTCCCCAACAATCCTACGGGTGCAACTGCAACCAAGGAACATTTGCAAGCATGGGTTGATTATGCGCGGGCAAATGGCTCAATCATCTTCTTTGATGCTGCCTACGAAGCATTTATCACCGATCCAAACCTTCCTCACTCGATTTATGAAATTGAAGGCGCAAAGGAATGTGCGATCGAGTTCCGTTCTTTCTCGAAGAATGCAGGATTTACAGGTACTCGTTGCGCGTTAACCGTTGTGCCTAAGAATTTGATTGGCAAGGCGAAAGATGGTTCTAATGTAGAGTTATGGAAACTCTGGAATCGTCGTCAATCCACTAAGTTTAATGGTGTTTCCTACATCGTCCAACGTGGTGCTGAGGCAGTTTATTCTGAAGAAGGGAAGGCACAAACCAGAGCCTTGATTGACTTCTATATGGAAAATGCCAAGATTATCCGCGAGAAGTTGACTGAAGCAGGTTTGGCTGTCTATGGTGGAGAGAATGCTCCCTATGTATGGGTGAAGACTCCCGCAGGGCTGACCAGTTGGGATTTCTTTGATAAACTCTTGCAAACCTGTAATGTAGTGGGAACCCCCGGTTCTGGTTTTGGTGCAGCAGGTGAAGGTTACTTCCGTATTTCGGCTTTCAACAGTCGCGATAATGTAAATGAAGCCATGCGCCGCATTCTCGACAAGTTCAAATAGTAATTAGGACTTGTAGGGGCGTTGCATTTGCGGGACATTTTTAAAACTCACCACCGAAATCTCAATTCGCAAATGCTGCGCCCTCTGTGCTTAGACATTCTATGGAGTGAAATTTTCAATTCTCAAACAAACCCCTTCAAAATCAGCTAAAACTTCTTCATTTGTAAACCTGACCACTTGCAATCCATAACCCTCTAATCTCTGCGATCGCTCTAAATCATAATCTTTTGCCTCTTGACTATTGTGCGTGTCGCCATCAATTTCAATCACTAGCTTTAAGGCTGGGCAATAAAAGTCTACGATAAAGTTGTCGATTGGTCTTTGTCGATAAAATCTGGTGGAAAGGTGGCGAAGATAGTCATACCAAAGTTTTCGCTCTGCTTTGGTCATGTTTTTGCGAAGTTCTTTAGCGCGATCGCCTAGTTTTGGGTTGTAAGGCAGATGGTTGTCGGTTTGGATCATGGTTTCTTAAAAGCCCCCCTTTCTAAGGGGGGTAGGGGGGATCTAAACTTTTCGCTTTCGTCAGTTGTTTATCTTATGGAATTCTGCCATATGTTCAATTGGGATAGAGGGGTTGTTGGCTGCGTTTGAGGGTTTGATCCCCCCTCCCCCCTTGCAAAGGGGGGCTTTTAAGAGGTTCCTTTATCTGTAATAGTTTTCAAGATTAGTTTCTCATTTTGTGAAGTTGTCTGAAAGCCCCCCTTTCTAAGGGGGGTAGGGGGGATCTTTAGTCACTTTGAATGTATTGAGTCAATTGTGCGATCACCTTGCAAGCTTGAATAAAGTTTTTTGGCTGCGTTTGAAGGGTTGATCCCCCCTACCCCCCTTGCAAAGGGGGGCTTTTAAGAGAAGAGGTTCTTTTGTCTGTAATAGTTTCCAAGATAAGTTTCTCATTTTGTGAAGTTGTCTGAAAGCCCCCCTTTCTAAGGGGGGTAGGGGGGATCTTTAGTCACTTTAAATGTATTGAGTCAATTGTGCGATCGCCTTGCAAGATTGAATAAATTTTTCTTGCTACGTTTGGAGGGTTGATCCCCCCTACCCCCCTTGCAAAGGGGGGCTTTTAAGAGATTTCTTTTTCTGCAATAGTTTCCAAGATAAATTTCTCATTTTGTGAAGTTGTCTAAAGCCCCCCTTTCTAAGGGGGGGAGGGGGGATCTTTAGTCGCCTTGCAAGCTTGAATAAATTTTTCTGGCTCCGTTTAGAGGGTTGATCCCCCCTACCACCCTTGCAAAGGGGGGCTTTTTGCTAGTTGTTGGACTTGTTCTAACAAACTCTGAACTGTGGCTGCGTGGGGGGATTTGAGGTGTTGCAGGATGGTGAGGGATTCTTGGAGATAGGAAATCGCCGTTTGAAAATCGCCATTGTTCGCTGATAAATATCCCATATTTGCAAGTGTCATGGCTTTGCCCTGCACGTTACCGATGCTTTCTTGGATTTCCAAGGACTGCTGATAGAGGGCGATCGCTTGGTCTACCTGTCCCTGTTGGGCATAGATCATTGCCATTTGATGCAATGTGGCGGCTTTGCCCTGCACGTCACCGATGCGATCTGTGATTTCCAAGGACTGCTGATAGAGGGCGATCGCTTGGTCTACCTGTCCCTGTTGGGCATAGATTCCTGCCATTTGATGCAATGTGTCAGCTTTGCCCTGCACATCTCCGATGCGATCTGTGATTTCCAAGGACTGCTGATAGAGGGCGATCGCTTGGTCTATCTGTCCCTGTTGGTCATAGATCATTGCCATTTGATGCAAAGCAGCAGCTACATTTCCCTCATCTCCAATATTCTCATAGATTTCTTTCGCTTGCTGAAATAAAGTTAATGCCTCTTCAATCTCTCCTAATCTCCTTTTAATAAAACCTAAGTAATGACTTAGAGAAACTTTTTCACTCAAATCTTCTTCAGGACAAAGGTTTATAGCCTGCTGGTAGTAATCTAATGCTTGCTGAACATTGCCAA
Source organism: Pseudanabaena minima str. Chao 2107 (assembly GCF_051131155.1). NCBI lineage: Bacteria > Bacillati > Cyanobacteriota > Cyanophyceae > Pseudanabaenales > Pseudanabaenaceae > Pseudanabaena > Pseudanabaena minima. The sequence goes on along the minus strand of NZ_CP159508.1, from coordinate 3,992,333 downwards.
GATTCTGTTCGGCAAATCCAAATTCTTTGAGAACTCTGTAATCTAGCGAAATTTCTATCGTTGATTTACAAATTTGAACAATTTCTCGAAATCTACTAACTTTTCTCCATTTACCTGCTAAAGCATAAGCAATTTTAGAAGCAATCTCTTTCTCGTCACCCAACAAAGCCAACCGATGAATTTCTAATAATTCATCTTCGCTGATGTTGTAATCCGATTCCCACCAAACTCGATAGAGTTCCCTTGCTGCTGTTGCATAAATCTCCTGCGTAAACTCTGGACTTAACAACTCCACCAAAATCTTCGGCACACGATAGAGATCCCCCCTAACCCCCCTTGCAAAGGGGGGCTTGTTCGTTGCTTCTGAGTCCCCCTTTGTAAGGGGGATGCCCGACAGGGCAGGGGGATCTTCCACTTCCAATAAACCGATCGCCTTTGCCCGAACTTGATGCAGCTTGAGATTCTCAACTCCCTCACATACCTTCGCAAACACCAACTCAGGCACAGGCAAATCGAACACCAAACCCAGCCTTAACATTTCCCGCAAATCTGGACTTTGCTGAGCTAGTAACGTCTCCGCGAGAATATGTTCGCGAAACTCAATTTGCTTCGCATTCATCCGATCCAAAACTTCCTGCTTTTGTGCCTCCGTCAACAGATCATTCGGCAAAATCGCCGCCAACCACTCCAACAACCTCGGATTCCCATCCGCCACCGCGATCGCCTGTTTTTGTAACGCCACCAAAGGCTCCGCATCCTCACGCGACAACATCGGCAACTTAAACCCAGCAAGGCGATCGCACTTCTTCTTAAGATCCACACCCCGCAACGAAAACAACGGCACGCGAAATAGCCTTGCATTTAGGGCAACGTCGGGCAAATTAAAATCATAGCGACAGGTCACAATCAACCGATGGCGCAAACCAGAACGGGCGATCGCACTCACCAAAGCCATCAAAGGCTCCACCACCTCATACTTCAGCACCCATGCCCCAAACGCATTCTCTTCCAGATTCTCCTCAAAATCATCCAAAACAAACATCAAACAGCGATCCTTCTCATTCATGCCCTCCTTGAGAAACTTCGTCAACTTCTGCATTAGCGGTAACTTACCATTGAGAATCTCATGCCCCGCCTCAGAAGTGCAATTTTTCGCCAAATCCTGCAACAGCTTCGCCTCATCAAACTGCTTGTAATTAAAAATCGTGTCATAGTTCGAGTTTTGCGGATCGGCAATCCGTTCCAACAACCGCTTCGCCACCGTCGTCTTACCCAAACCACCCATCCCATGCAACAACACCCCCAGATTATTGCTCTCCCGCAACTCCCGCAAACAGGTCTGCAAAATGCGCCGCCGCCCCACAAAGTCCTCGCGCCGCACCACCCTCGGCGTAGTCGCATCATCAGGATCGAGAAATAACTGCTCAATTTCTGAAGACCCTTGCCACAGGCGATCGCCCAACGGCAACACCAACGCCGCTAAACTCACATCCAACTTGCCGCGCCCATACAACCGCAACAAATACCAATTAGAAATATTCTCCTCTCGCAATTTCTGATAGGTCGCCGCGATCGCCTCTACTAAACTATTCGCCGAAGCCAAAGACTCATACAAACAAGCCGCCGCCAGAGTCGCCACATCATCCCCAATCGGACGACCCCAACCCAACACCGCCGTCAATCCCAAATTCAACAAATACTAAACTATTCGCCGAAGCCAAAGACTCATACAAACAAGCCGCCGCCAGAGTCGCCACATCATCCCCAATCGGACGACCCCAACCCAACACCGCCGTCAATCCCAAATTTAACAAACACTCTGCCATCGAAGGCGTAGCACCCTGCTCGCCAGCCTGACCCGTCCGACAGCCCGACAAAAACACTAAACGCGGCAACCGAAACCGCAAGGCATTGGCAATCTCAACCGCCTTCGCATCACAGCGATCGCCCGTCTCCGTCTCCGTAATAAAAAACGGCTGACCATCATCAGCGATCGAAGCATGACCCGTCAAATGAAACACATCAAAATGATTAGTGCCATAGCGCCGCCAAGTCTTTTCCAACTCACTCACACAGCCACTTTCCTCCACCCGCAAGGTCAGCGCCAAGTCCCGCGTCGCCTCTAAAATCTTGCCCTCCTCCTTCTCAAACTCCAAACGTGGCAGCACCCCTTCAGGATCAGTCGCCATAAACATCACCCGCAAAGGACGATCGGCTGGCTCAATGGCAACCACCTCTCCCTTAGTCCAGCGCACAGGAACAACCTTAGGAAAAGTGCGATCGATCAAAAATCCCTCGCGATCGTGTAGCACCTCCCAAGGCAAATGCGGGAGTTTAGCTAAGTTGGCGATCGCTAAAACCAACAATTCCCCCTGACAGTCAGCCAAGGCACGACTCAACCAGCGCCCATCCCCATCCAACCAGCCAAATAATTTCTTCCCGATCGCCACAGGGTCAGGCATCAGCGTATAAATATCCCGTTCCGCTAAAGCGATCGCATCCTCAATATCACTAATCCGCAAGATCTGCTTTTCATAGCCTTGACCATTCAGCTTTTGATACCGCAACTCAACCTTAGTCTCACTGCTGGGATGCAACTCGATATAAAGAATTTGCACAAACTACTCCCAAGTTGTTTGCAAAATTTTTTGCTGGTAAGCTAGAGCAAGCTATATCTCATTAAAGCATCTCTTTTATTCTTTACCTTTCACCTTCTTAATCAAATTCATAGGAGGTTAACCTCGTGACCACGCTAACTGGACTAGATCGCATCACCTTTGATCCACAGATTATGGCTGGACAAGCTTGCATTCGTGGAATGCGGATACCTATTTCTGTAGTTGTCAACCTGATTGCCAATGGTTTATCGATCGCGGAAATTATTGAGGATTATCCATATCTCGAACCAGAAGACATTCAACAATCCCTAAAATATGCCGCATGGCTAACTCAAGAACGGGTGATTTTCTTGCCACAAACCGCCCAAGCTGTATGAAATTTTTAGGTGATATGGGCATCTCTCCCCGCACGATCGCCCTTTTACGAGAGCGCGGTTATGATGCAATTCATCTGGTCGAGCAAAATCTAGAACGGATGCCAGATCCAAGCATTTTACAAAAATCTCGGCAAGAAGGGCGAATATTGCTTACAGTGGATTTAGATTTTACTCAACTGCTAGCAATTAGCGGTGAAAGCTTACCTAGCGTGATTTTATTTCGTTTGGGAAATGTCAGTCGAGAAGTAGTTAATACCTATTTATTATCTGTCTTAACAAACTATTCAACAGAGTTAGAAAGTGGCGCAATTATCTCAGTAAATGAAGGTTCCATTCGACTAAGGCGTTTACCTTTATAACTGATGTTAAGTGGAAGGAATTTCTGCAATGTTGAAGGATCGGGGCTGGCACGGGGGCACAGCCCCTACCAAAATTTAAATTATTCAGGTAGTCGCCATCCCCCCGTGGTTGCCCTATTTTGCTATCAGCAAGAAATTCATGCCCTGAGAACACCAATTTATAAGTAAAAGAAACTTACTTATGGGTGCGTTACGGCTGCGCCTAACAGCACCCTACCACTTAACTCTCTAAAACTTTACGGATTTGTTCGATTGTCGCATTTTCTAGCAAGAGACGTTCACCTTTGCGTCCAACGATCAACACCTTCGCAATCTTCTTGCCCGACTTGCCAGCCTTATATTCCTGATACCATTTACGGATTTGCTCCGCAACTGCCAAAGTGCCAGATACAATCCCAACAATCGAAGCGATCGTCGCAAGTACACCTTCACGCTGAATCTCTTCATTCACAGCATAGGAGCCTTCAATTCCTTCTAAAGCCAACAATTCCTCAGTAGCTTCAATCGCTCCATCACCTTCGATCGCAAATTTAATTTCTGAACTAACTTCTGACATGATCGAGTTAACCAATTGCTAATTTGACTAAAATTTTAGGTTATATTTGGTTTCTGATAGATAAGTGTAAGGTGCTGATCTGTGCGACCTCACACTTGAGGTATAACAATCAAGATAAATCTAAAGGTGATGACTGTGAAAGCGAAGAATAGTTTAAAAGCGATCGCCAATTACTTAAAACTGAAACTTCAGATGAGGCGATCTTTGCAGATATTCGTAGCTTTCGTGATTACCTTTCTGATTGCCGTGTCTCCTGCGCTGTTAAATGTCGTTGCACAGGAAAGTCGCTTCTCCCTGAGGATTTTGCATACTAACGATCATCACGCGCATTTGGAACCTGTCAAATATGGCGATCGCCTATTGGGTGGAATCGCCCGTCGTCGCACTCTCATCGATCAAATTCGTGCGGAGAATAAGACTAATCAAGAGCCTTTGCTGCTATTGGATGCAGGGGATATTTTTCAAGGTACGCTCTATTTCAATCAATATCTCGGACAGGCGGATCTCGATTTTTATAATGCCCTTGCCTACGATGCAGGAACCATTGGCAACCATGAATTCGATCGCGGTCAGCAAGTCCTCGCTGACTTCATCGCTAAGGCAAAATTCCCCATCATTTCCGCAAATATCGACATTGCACCCGAATCGCCTCTCTATGGCAAAGTTCGTCCTTGGCATGTTCTTGATATGAAAGGCGAAAAGATTGGTGTATTTGGCTTGACGACTCCTGACACGGCGATATTAGCCAATGTCGGTGATGGAGTGAAGTTTACTGATCCGATCGCGGCAGCACAAACTTCAATATCGGCTCTCAAACAACAGGGAATTAATAAAATTATTGCCCTAACACACATTGGATTTGAGAATGATGTCACATTAGCGCGAAAAGTCCCTGACATTGATATTATTATTGGTGGTCATAGCCATACATCCATTGGCAATATTCCCAATGCTAATCATCCCTATCCATTGGTTGAGAAGAATGGAACTAAGGAACCTGTACTGGTAGTCACAGATTGGGAATGGGGTAAATATTTAGGCGATCTGTCGGTGAGTTTTGATCGCACGGGTAAGTTGATTGCTTGGGCAGGTAAACCCCATGCCATTGACGAAAGTATCAAACCCAATCAAGAATTTGTCGATAAACTCAAAGCCTATGCTGCTCCAATTGAAGCACTACGTCAAAAGATTATTGGTAAATCTTTGGTAGCGCTAGATGGCGATCGCGTTAAACTACGCACTAGCGAAACGGCTTTAGGCAATTTGATTGCTGATGCGATCTTGGCAAAAACAAAGATAGATCAAGTCCAAGTTGCTCTAATCAATGCGGGTGGAATTCGCAATGGATTCCCTCTAGGCAATATCACGATGGGAAATGTCTTAGAAGTACTTCCCTTTGGCAATACGATTACAAGGGTAGAGTTAACTGGCAAGCAGTTACAAGAAACATTAGAGAGTGGTGTAAGTATGGCGGAGCAAGGGGAAGGCAGATTTCCCCAAGTGGCAGGAATTCGCTTTGTATGGAATGCGAAACTTCCCGTAGGCAAGCGAGTTACGAAAGTAGAAGTTAAAGATGTTTCAGGTAACTTCCAATTATTGAATCCCAAGGCAATTTATAAGGTAGCCACAAATAACTTCCTTGCTTCTGGTGGTGATGGTTATCGTGTTTTTGCGGAAGGTAAAAATCTATTAGAAACTGGGTATCTACTATCGGATGCGATCGCTGAATATATCACTGCTAACTCACCCTTGCAGGTAAAGACCGAGAATCGCATTGTCCGTCAGTAAAATTTAGTCATGGGATCAATATATAGCTGTCGCCATGCTTGTTAGGACATAAAAACCAAATAGTGTGAGGCGGCGGTTCGCGCCACCTCACACTATTTGGTTTTTGATTTGTCTTGATATAGGTGTCTATAGCTATATGCTTTTGAGGTAAGGCAGCGATCGCTATAAGTTTCTGAGTAACAGTCTGGGCTAACCAGATCCTCAACAATTAATACAAATCTACAATGCAATTTGTATTAATCTTAAAAAAATCACTTATGTATATCGATTCTACGCCCTACCCCTACCCCTACAACGGCGATCTCAGACCAGATAATACGGCTTTGATCATCATCGACATGCAAACTGACTTTTGCGGTGTCGGCGGCTATGTAGACAAAATGGGCTATGACCTCTCACTCACCCGCGCCCCCATCGAGCCAATCAAAAAAGTCTTGACCCTATTTCGTGAAAAAGGCTTTTTGATCATCCATACCCGCGAAGGTCATCGCCCCGACTTATCAGATTTACCTGAAAATAAGCGCTGGCGATCGCAAAGAATTGGTGCAGGAATTGGCGATGAAGGACCTTGTGGCAAGATCTTAGTACGTGGTGAAAAGGGTTGGGACATCATTCCCGATCTGTACCCTATAGATGGTGAGCCAATTATTGACAAACCTGGTAAAGGCTCGTTTTATGCCACTGATCTCGACTTGATCTTGAAACGCAATGGCATTCAAAATATTATTTTGTCAGGTATTACCACTGATGTTTGCGTCCATACGACCATGCGTGATGCCAATGATCGCGGCTATGAATGTTTGATGCTATCAGACTGCACAGGCGCTACTGACTATGGCAACCACCTTGCAGCCCTAAAAATGATTGAAATGCAAGGCGGCGTATTTGGTGCAGTCAGTGATTCTGAAACATTGACTACAGCGATCGCCAAAAATTTCTAGTTAAATCATAAAAATGCATATAAGTATACGTCGCTATGGAAAAACCGATGCCTGACGATCTTGAAAGCGATCTTGCTGCTAATCTGGTCGAAGAAGAATCTATGAAAGAGTCGATACCATCCTTGGCTATTCCAGCTAGTGTTTCTACTGATACTCTGCGATCGCACCTACCGCCTGAACTAGAACTCGTAAATATCTCTAAGAGATTTGGTTCTTTCGTTGCCGTTGACAACGTATCACTTAAGCTTGCCCCCGGAACTTTTCACGCCTTACTTGGTGAAAATGGTGCAGGTAAGAGTACTTTGGTCAAGTGCATTATGGGTTTCCATGCGGCAACTCATGGCGACATTTTGATTAATAAACAGTCCCGCGATATCCATAGTCCTCGCGATGCTTATAACTATGGTATTGGCATGGTTTATCAGCATTTCACCGTTGTACCTGCCATGACAGTTGCGGAAAACCTTTTACTGGTTCGCCCTGATACCCCCAAGGTGATTAACTGGAAAGATGAATTAGAAAAGCTAGAAGCATTCATGGCTTCGGCTCCTTTCAAAATTGATCTCAATACTCCAATTTCACAACTGGCGGCTGGACAAAAGCAAAAGTTAGAAATTCTCAAACAGCTTTATCTCAAAAGTCGTATTCTCATTCTTGATGAACCTACATCAGTATTAACTCCCCAAGAGGCTGATGAAGTATTAGGACTTTTACGTGAAGAAGTCACCGCAGGCAGATTAAGCGTACTGATGATCAGTCACAAGTTCCGCGAGATTACCACCTTTGCCGACAATGTCACAGTACTGCGTAAAGGTAAATTTGCAGGAACGGGTTCTACGAAAGATCTATCAGTTTCTGATATGGCTGCCATGATGCTAGGTGAAGCGAAAGAAGCCCGTCAAGTTGCCAAAACAGAAGTTACTACAGATAATCTGGTTCTTGATGCGCGTAATCTTCATGCCGATCGCGACAATGGTTTAGAAGCAGTCACTGGTGTTAATTTAAAAATCAAGAGTGGCGAAATTGTCGGTATCGCTGGTGTCTCAGGCAATGGTCAGAGGGAGTTAGTAGAAGTTCTATCTGGTCAGCGTATTCTCACGGCTGGTGAAATTTTTGTCAACGGCGATCGCTATACTGCTACCCGCAAGGAAATGTATACCCATCAAGTATTTTCACTACCTGAAGAACCTCTGCGAAATGCCTGTGTGCCACACATGAGTGTTGCCGAAAACTTGGCTTTACGCACCTTTGATCGTCCTCCACAAGCTAAAGCAGGAATCCTCTTACTATTCAAAGCAATTCGTGAAACTGCGAAGAATTTGATCAAGGTCTTCTCCATTAAAACACCATCTCCTGAAACTCCTGTGGGTAATCTTTCAGGTGGTAATGTACAGCGTACAGTTCTTGCTAGAGAGCTATCTGCTGAGCAAATCAAATTATTGATTGTGGCAAATCCTGTCTTCGGCTTGGACTTTGCGGCGGTTGAATATATTCATAATCAAATTGTCGAAGCGCGAAATCGTGGCGTTGCTGTCCTCCTAGTCAGTGAAGATCTCGATGAAATCTTGACTCTAAGCGATCGCATTCTGGTCATGAGTGACGGTAAATTTGTTTATGAAAGTACCAGTGCTGAAGTCAATCTCGCCGAAATTGGGCAGAAGATGGCGGGACATTAACGATGATCATCAATCAACAAGTTCGGATCTTTCCCGAATTGCTTACTCGCGCTAGCTATGATGATCTATTGTGGGAGCCATTTCGCAAAGGAGTCGAAATCTATCCTTTATATAAGAGTGATACGGGAGCAAGTGCGGCTCTACTCCGCTATGAAGCTGGAGCCAGAGTTCCCCATCATTCCCATTCAGGTTACGAACATATATTTGTATTGTCGGGTTCACAAGCCGATGCCAATGGCAAATACAACAAAGGTTCAGTAATCATCAATCCTCCTGATACTAGCCACCAAGTCTCTAGTGAAGAAGGCTGTGTAGTGCTTATTGTTTGGGAAAAACCTGTAATTATTAACGAATAATTTATACCAACTCACAAAAGTGTCATCACACTTTTGTGAGTTGAGAACCAATTCCAGTCAGGGTTTTAAAAACACAAAATAACCTATTTGTGTTTTTTGTATTTATCCATTAATACAGGCGGTGCAATGCAGTGCCTGTAAGCAAATTACTGAGGAAAAACTTATGCCTGCGATCGCTGCTCAGCCCTATGAATACGAGCTACCAACTGATAGCAAAGTTGCTCTTGTGATTATTGATATGCAACGAGATTTTTTAGAACATGGCGGATTCGGTGAAGCCCTTGGGAATGATGTCACCCAACTGCAAAGCATTGTGCCAACTGTCAAGCAACTGTTAGACACTTTCCGAGCGCTAAATTTGCCAGTCATTCATACAATTGAGGCGCATTCACCTGATCTATCCGATTGTCCTCCTTCAAAGCTCAATCGCGGCAAAGGCGATCATCTCAAGATTGGGGATCAAGGCTCAATGGGCAGGATCTTAATCGCTGGTGAAGATGGAAATAACCCTATTCCTGAACTTACACCTTTAGAGAATGAAATCGTGATCATTAAGCCTGGTAAAGGAGCTTTTTGTCGGACAAATCTAGAAGAGATTTTACAAAAGGAAAATATTACCCATCTTCTATTTACAGGTGTAACTACGGAAGTTTGTGTACAGACAACAATGCGTGAAGCTAATGATCGTGGTTATGAATGCTTACTGATCGAAGATGGAACTGCTAGCTATTTCCCAGAATTTAAGTCGTCAACCATTGAAATGCTTCGCGCTCAAGGCGGTATTATTGGCTGGACTGCTGACTCTGAGGCAGTGATTTCGGCTCTCGCACCTAAAGCAATGGCGATCGCATAGATCATTTACAGCGCAAAGCGTAAAACAATTCTCATTAAAAAAAACAATATTGGGTTTTCCAGTGCCTATGGTAATGGAAAATCCAATATTGTTTTTTTAAGCTAGCCTGTGACTGGGTTAAAAAACAATTCTTATACCAAAATCCAAAATCGCGTAGCTATAGCTGTCGCCATTCTTGTTAGGACATAAAACCCAAATAGTGTGAGGCGGCGCGAAGCGCCGCCTCACACTATTTGGGTTTTGATTTGTCTTGATACAGGTGTCTATAGCTATATTTAGTTTTTTGGATAAAGTAGCGATCGCTATATCATATTAAAATACTTATGCATATGATGAGTTCTAAAATAGTTTCTAAAATATTATGGAACTAATTGAAAATAGCTCAGTTGGTAGTGCTCGTGGTTGGCTAATTGGTGAACTCAGTCATTTAGTCGAAATTCCTATTCAAACTATTCGCTATTACGAACGTCTGGAATTATTGCGCAAACCTCATCGAACTGAGCAAGGCTACCGAATCTACTCTACAGATGCGCTGGAATGTCTTTTATTTATTCAAGGAGCTAAAGCTTTTGGACTTTCTCTTGATGAGATAAAACAACTGTTGGATTTACAAGTTGTTCATACCATACCCTATGCAACCTTCAAACTGATGGTAAAGCAGAAGCTTGATAAACTGGATTTACAAATTCAGGAGTTAATGACTCAACGACAGAATATTTCTCAACGCCTCGATCTAATTGCCGAAGCTCTACCTGATTGTGACATTACCAATTTCGATCTTACCCAAAATCCTCTACTCAATTTGATCAGTACATCTTCTAATTCAATAGATTTAGAGGGAACTCAGCGCGATCACACGCTATTTTCTGATCTTAGTCAGGAAGTTTTGTATATGTATTCAGTTGGCAGACGGAACTTTAGACTAATAAATTTAATCAGCGCAAAACTCAATGGAGCAAATTTAAGTGGTGCAGATTTTACTAATGCCAAATTAATGTTGTCTGACTTGTGTGAGGTCTCAATGATCGCAACAAAATTTGTTGGGGCAAATCTAGCTGGTGCAATGATGAGTGAAGCTTGTTTACAAAAGGCTGACTTTACTGATGCATTATTAGTCGGAGCCGACTTTAGTGGTGCAGATCTAGAAGATGCAAATTTTACATCTGCAAATTTAGGGGGGGCGAATTTTACAGGGGCAAATTTACGAGGTGTGAATTTTAATGAGGCGATTTTGACAGGAGCAGATTTTACTAAAACTGATATTGCAAAGTGAAACAGCGCCCCTAATACCAATTCACAAAAGTATTACAACACTTCTGTGAACTAAAACCCAAACCCTATAAGGGTTTTAAAAGCCCAAAATGGCTATGCCATTTTGGGCTTTGGCATGATTGTCCCAATATTGCTATATAAGTAGCTAAGCATAATTAATTACAAAGCAAAACCCGTAAAGTTGCGACCCGCAGGGTCGCAACTTTACGGGTTTTGGTAATTTATTTTGCACAGGTACTTATATAGCTATAGCCACCTGTATCAGGACAAATCAAAACCCAAATAATGTGAGGCGGCGCTTTGCGCCGCCTCACATTATTTGGGTTTTATGTCCCAACAAGAATGGCGACAGCTATAAAAAAGCATTGATTATACTCTATCAAAATAATTGATAAGTTTTTATAATAGCAACTTTTTTTTGTCCCCCTTGACACTGTAGCTAGCTATAGCCTCTAGATTAGATGGCGTAGGAAACAAAACTACTAAGATTATTTATTCTTATCGGGCAGGGGGATGGAATTTAATTCCATAGATAGGAAGTAAGAGCAATGTATATCAACGTTTCCAATGAATATTTTCTAGTGGGAATAGAGTACATGTGAATTCATAAAAATAGTAATTTTGATACTTTCAGAATGAAGGTATTCCTTACACGTCAATGTAAATATTTAGGTTCTACTATGTCCGACACTTCACAAATGCGTAATGAACTTGGTGATTTCAGTAGTATAGTTTGCTTCAAAGCAGTAGTTGTGGGTACTGAAGAAGCTCTAGGGGAAAAAGCTGCGGCGATCGCTCTAATTTCTGCTGGTCGTAACCGTGGCAAGCAAGTAGCTGAACAGCTTGGTCTTGTGGGAAAAGGTCTTGCCAATACTGAACTTGTTCCAATGCTTCAGGCTGCATTGGGCAAAGATGGTACCAGACTTTGCATTATCGACAAAATTGTTGAATCAGGAGAATTGATTTCGGTTTACAGTCGCGAAACAATCTGCTCTGCTGGAGAGCCTCAAGGATCTCCTCGCAAACTAACATTTACACTGGGAGCAATTCAAGGAGTACTGGAAAAAGCCACGGGTAAGCGTCTTCGTGGTAAGCAAACAGAATCAGTTCTGCGTGGCGGTTCTCATGATGTTATTGAGTTTGAAGTCCTAGCCTAAAACTTATATCTCTAATTGTTCTGAATTGATTTCTGCATTGAATAGTAGTCTTTCTGAAAACCACTAAGCAGAATCAATTATCAATCGTAGTATTTATATTTATCAGGAGAATTCTATCGTGGCAATTAATATCGAAAAGCTTAACCTAGTTTTACAAGACTTTGTAAGTGGAACCAGTGATGTTCAAGGTGTTGCACTTGTAACTCCCGATGGTTTACCATTGGCTTCGACTTTGCCAGGTGCAATGGATGAAGAAAGAGTATCGGCTATGTCTGCTGCCATGCTGTCTTTGGGAGAGAGAATTGGGAAAGAATTAGCCAGAGGGATTATTGAGCGTATCTATGTTGAAGGCGACAAGGGCTATGGTATTTTGATCAGCTGTGGGGAAGATGCAGTACTTCTAGTATTAGCTGATCAAAAAGCAAAGCAAGGGATGTTGATGCTGGAAATTAAGCGAATTGTTTCTGAAATCAAACAGATTTTAAAATAATGGCTTGGTCAATGCTGAGCAACCGATGGTATTAATGCAGATATAAATAGAGAATCATACCTTGTAATTTATCTGCATTAAACTTTGCAGTCATTCACTTGAACATTATGGAAATTATGCGTTTGGTTGTGACTGGACCAGTAGGGGCTGGAAAGTCTACCTTTATCAGAACTGTCAGTGAAATTGAAGTTGTTGACACTGATCGTCAAGCAACTGACGAAACCGCAGAATTGAAACCCAAAACCACTGTTGCCTTTGATTTTGGTCGCTTGCAGTTTGGGGCAGAAATGGCTCTCCATTTATATGGAACTCCTGGACAATCTCGATTTGACTTCATGTGGGAGATTTTGATTAAGAAAGCCCAAGCCTATGTCTTACTTGTTGCTGCACATCGTCCAGCCGAGTTTCGCTATGCTCGTCGAATAGCTAGCTTTATGAATCAACGGCAAAAGTTGCCAATGGTGATCGGTCTGACTCATACGGACTGCCCTAATGCTTGGCATTCAGACAACATTGCGCTCGCACTAGGGTACATCGACCCTAAAACCCGCCCTCCATTCATAACTGTTAATGCTAATGAACAGTCATCAGTGGCTCAAGCCATTGTTACCCTGATTCAGCATTCTATGCAAGGTTGTTTAGTCTAGGCAGTCCTAGTTGTTTCACTCTATTTTATTCTGTTTCTTTTATTCTGATTTTTTGCATAATCAAAGGATTTAAGTCATGGCTATTTCAGGATATCTATCCGAATTCTCCCTTCCAGAGATCTTTCGATTGCTTGAACAGGGAAATAAGACAGGGCGTTTAAGTATTCAAGAACGCTCTCAAAATCCATTGTATCCAGGCAAGATATTTCGCATTTGGTTTAAACAAGGAAATATTATTGCAGCGGGAGATAGGCTTGATGGATATGGGTTGTTGTCGATGATTCAAAAACGTGGATGGGTGAGTACTAGAGTTGCATCCCGTGTTACAGAAGTATGTGCCATCGATCAACCCGCAGGGCTATGTCTGAAAGAACAGGGTTTACTAGAAGCAGAACAACTGAAAATGTTGTTTAGTCAGCAGGTATTGCAACAGGTTTGCAAACTATTCGAGTTGCTAGATGGACAGTTTCAGTTTGAGGCTAAAGTAGTAGCGCCTATTACGGAATTGACGGGTTTAAAGGCTCCTCCTAGCGAAGTAACCTTAGCTGGACTGCGAGCTTTAAAAGACTGGACTATGCTCTTAGATAAGCTTCCAGAAGCGTCTTCTGGTATTGTCAGTACAATTAATGGTAAACCCCAATTACGCCTAAATCAACTAGAATCACAGGTGTGGGAGTTTACCAACGGAGATGTCTCAATTCAGAATATTGCTAAGCAATTAAAATTGCCGATTGACAAGCTCCAACAAGTTGCTTTTCGATTAATGACTATGGGACTAGTAGAAGAAGTTCCCTTTATTGAGGTAGAGTTGCCCTCACAGAATCAAGAGATTGAAATGCCAAGGTTAGTAACATCAGGCAATTCAAATTATTCAGCTCCGAGCAATGCATTTTTACAAAGCCTTCTAGGTCATCTTAAGATTAAAGCTAACGTTTAACTAAACTTACCTTACAGAGTTTGTTTTCTTACAACAGTAGAGACAAAATCTGCACCGACTGCTCAGCAGTCGGTGCAGATTTCTGGTGTTTATATTTATAGCGCTTTGCGCTCAAACCCAAACCAAGAATTTTTTAAAAGTGTTGCTTCCTTCGCTACGCTCTTAAAAAATTTCCTATGGTTCATTTGATCGGCAATCGTTGTAATTTTACTTTGCTAATGAGTCCCGCTTTTTGTCATCGTTACAGTTGTCGCCAGTCTTGTTAGGACACAAACCCAGAAGATGAGTTGCGGCGCGAAGCGCCGCAACTCATCTTCTGGGTTTTGATTTGTCGTAGTAAAAATTATGAAATCGATTTTGACACTGGAAACACAAAAGTCGTTTTTTTGAAAGCCCGCCTTAGGAGGGCTTTCAAAAAAACGACTTTTATAATGAGAATTGCTGCATTGTTAAGTAGCAAGACACAATTAATCTCTCAGCCTGATATATTAAGACAAAAACAATCTCTACTTTTGGCAAGGATTCAATACCCATGCGATCGCTATTTGCATTTTTTCTTGCCTTATTTTTACTTTTGAATCCTGCTCCAGCTCAGGCTCAACTTAACATTACCGAAGCCGAATCTAAGCAACTTGACGAATTGGTCAAAAAAGCTTTTGATGCGACAGATGCAGGAGAATTTACAGCCGCAGAAGGCTATTGGACTGATTTAATCAAGCTCTATCCTGAAAATGCCGCAGGTTGGAGCAATCGTGGCAACTCCAAAATGAGTCAAAACCGTCCTCAAGAGGCGCTTGCAGATTACAACAAGTCAGTGGAGCTTGCACCCAATTTTCCCGATCCCTATCTCAATCGTGGTGCAGCTTTAGAAAGCTTAGGTAAATGGGGAGAAGCGATCGCTGATTATAATCGTGTTCTAGAGATTGATCCTCAGGATGCGGCGGCGTATAACAATCGTGGTAACGCAAAAGCAGGGCTAGGTAAATGGGAAGAGGCGATCACCGATTATCAAACGGCGATGAATGTTAATTCGCGTTTTAGTACAGCTTTTGGGAATAAGGCGATCGCTTTGTATGAGGTCGGCAAAAGCGATGAAGCGATTAAGGCGATGAAGAATATTCTACGCAAATACCCGAACTTTACAGATGTGCGGGCTGCTTTAACTGCGGCTCTTTGGGCTGATCACAAGCAAGGTGAAGCCGAAAGCAATTGGGTCTCTGTAGAAAATCTTGATCCACGCTATCGCGATATTAATTGGGTCAAAAATATTCGCCGTTGGCCGCCATCATTGGTTACGGCTCTCGAAAAGTTTTTGACTTTGAACTGATGTTAGGTGGAACGCAGATGATGAATCTCTTGCTGGTAAAGAAGCAGGGCAACCACGGGGGGATTGCTCCTACCCCCAAATTTAAAGGTTCTCGTAGGGGCTGTGCCCCCGTGCCAGCCCAAAACCTATGCCATTACAGGAACTCCTTCCACGTAACATCAATTTGAAGTAAAAAAGAGGCTGACGTTTTACGCCAGCCTCTTTTTTTGTGGCAAGGCTTTGCCTTGCCACAAAAACGGGTTCTTTAAAACATTAATTGGTTTGAGTGTTTGCTGAGGGAATTGAAATCTTCACTTCACGACGTTGTTGATCTCTAAAATTAGAAACAGCTTCGTCAAGGGACTCAGCTTGATTGGCTCGAAACTGCTCAGGAGATCTGCCACCAGCAAGGTTGATATTATTAATTAGTTGCAATAAGTTGAGGTTGCTACCACCAACACTAAGTGAGCTTCTCTCTTGTTGTTGCGCTTCACGTAAGGTCTGCTCAGATAGGGTAGTTGCATTATTAATTTGGGCGATCGCGCCTGCCGAAGCAAACATAGTAGCGGACACCAAACTTACAGCCGTTAGGGAAATAGTTTTAGCAATCATAGTTTTAGCTCCTAAGTAACATCTAATCACTAGTTTATACCAAATTTTTTTGAGGCTGTAGCGATCGATTGTCCGTCGAACCAATCCGTGCCGACTCCGTGATATTTCTCGAATCAACCGAAATCATCCTGCACATCGAATTTCAGACCGAGCCAAATAAAAATATTCCCTTTCGCATGGCTGACTATCGACTGCGGCTATATCGTAAATTTCCAGAGACTATGGGAACAACCCACAGAAATATTTCAGCGATACCAAGGACTCTTCCCCTTTGCAGTGTTAACCAAAACCTTAGATCCTGAAGAAACCCTAAGACAAGTTGCCAGACAAATTGAAAATATTACAGACAAACAAGTACAAAGTAACGTCGCCGCATCGACCGCTATAATATCGGGTATAGCCCTGAATAAAGAAATCATCCAAAGACTTTTGAGGAGCGAAATCATGAAAGAATCAGTTATTTATCAAGAAATCTTGCTTGAAGGCAAAGCTAAAGGCATTGCCGAAGGTGAGGCTAAGGGTATTGCTAAAGGTAAAGCTGAAGGCAAGGCTGAGGGCAAAGCTGAAACAGCGAACCAGATTGCGCTAAACATGATACGTTCCAACATCTCTGTAGAATTAATCGCCCAATTTACAGGACTCACAGTCAAACAAGTGCAAAAGCTCCAAAAACTCTCAGCCAAAAAAATTCAATCACCCGAGTCTGTTAAAACAAAGCGATCGCCTAAATCCTAATTAGCAAATATCAAACTACAGCGATCTCTTGTTCAAACAGCAAAAGATGACCAACTGAATCTGGCGCAATAGAGCCTATAGAGTCCGTAAATAGCAGATAACTAAATCGAATAATCGAGTGGAAACGACTTAGCATCCTTTGGCTCGATATGGACATACTGCTGTGGTTGTAGATTCAATTCATCATAGCGTTCACGAGTCATGTGAGCAGTTAAAACCTGTCCATCACCCAGTACTAGTTCAGCTTGAACTTCCCAACCTAGATGGATTAGCCTAGTGATTCTGGCGGATATAGAACTGCTAGTTGGTTCAGTTTCTATATGAATATCACGGGGACGAATATAGACATCATTATCGTGCTTGTGAATTTCATGAAACTCACTCTTGCGATCGCGACTGGCGGGAAGTACGTTTACAGGACCAATAAAGCTCATCACAAAGGGAGTGGCTGGATTATCGTAAACTTCCGCAGGTGTACCAATTTGCTCGATTTTGCCTTTATTCATCACCACAATTTCGTCAGCGACTTCCATCGCTTCTTCTTGGTCATGGGTAACAAATACGCTGGTGACATGCACTTCATCATGAAGTCGGCGCAACCAAGCCCGTAACTCTTTACGAACTTTAGCGTCGAGCGCTCCAAAAGGCTCATCAAGGAGCAGCACGCTGGGTTGAACAGCAAGGGCGCGGGCAAGGGCGACTCGTTGACGTTGTCCACCCGATAGTTGGGATGGATAGCGATTGCCTAAGCCTTTGAGTTGGATTAGTTCTAGTAATTCTTCGACACGCTCAGCAATTTTCGCCTTTGATTCTTTGCGAATTTCTAGTCCAAAGCCAATATTGCGACGGATGTTCATATGCTTGAACAGGGCATAATGCTGAAACACAAAGCCAATGTTGCGATCGCGTACATCTTGGTCAGTGGCATCCTTACCCGTCAGAAAAATCTTGCCGCGATCGGGAGTTTCTAAGCCAGCAATTAATCTTAATAAAGTGGACTTACCAGAGCCAGAGGGTCCCAATAAAGCCACCAGAGATCCAGTTTTGACCTCAAGATTGATATTGTCTAGGGCTAAAAAATCACCAAACTGCTTAACTACGCTTTCTACAACAATGCCCACGTTGCACTTACCTCAAATTGTCTTGACATGTCCGACGCGATCGCTTTTACCAACATTTTTACAAAAATGTTGGTAAATCCACAGTTAACCTATGTGTTTACCGTTGATTAAATATAATCTCACATTATAGCCCTCGTTAAGAGTGTTATTCACTTTTTGTATAAACGTGAGTTAGATCTAAAAAACCCTCATCCCTCCTATCGAAGTATTGAAATCACAAATATTAGCAGGTTGAATAGGACAAATCTTATGGGGAATTGGGTTTCGAGAAATAACTAGTCTCTCTAAGTTGGTTAGTTTCTGAAGTGGTTTAATTGTCGTAATTTGATTGCCTGTTAAAATCAGCCATTGTAATTGCTTTATATTAGCTAGAGGGCTGACATCATTAATGCGATTGAAACTCAGATCGAGAGACTGTAATTGTTCTAAACTAGCTAATGGGCTAACATCGTTGATGCGATTAGAACTGAGAATAATAGTCTTTAGCTGGATGAGTCCCTGAAGAGGTCGCAGATCGCTGACTTGGTTGTTCGAGAGGAATAGTCTTCTTAGATTCGTTAGTTTGGCTAGGGGTTGAATATTTTGAATCTGATTATCTTGAAGTTCTAGACTACGGAGCGATCTCAATTTGCTCAAAGGTTGCAAATTAGCAACTCGAGTGTTCATCAAACTAATTTCTTCCAAGTTAGACAACTGACTTAAAGGCGAAAGATCGGAGACAGCACTATTCCAAATTGTAAATTTTTTTAGCTGAGATAGTCGGCTGATAGGTCGTAAATCCTGAATATTTTTCCCAAACAATACCAAATCTTGCAGCCCTGTTAGTTCTCGCAGAGGAGTAAGATCAGTTAATTTGTCCCCAGCAATAGCTAGAAATTTCAGATTTTTCATCTTAGCTAGTGGTTTAAGATCGGTCAGTTCTTGGCTGATAATATTCATGCTCTGTAACTGATTCAAACTAGCCAAGGGGCGCAGATCAGTGAGCCTAGTAGACCTTGATTTTGGATCGGAATTAATTAGTTCAGTTCGCTCTTGTAGGTTGCGGGATGCTAATTGACAATCCTGACTGCCGCCAGCAGAAAGTAAATAGTTGATTGTCAGTTGGGTCTCTACAGACCACTGGCTTTTGGTTTGACACCACTCAAGAAATGTTTGAGGTAATGTGGACTCATTGCCCCAAGCAGGTGCTGATATAGTTAGTCCGCAAGTAATAAGCAACCATATTGGTCGAATGGATCGATAAATTAAAGCTTTCATAGTGAAAATAGTTATCTTATAAAGTCGTTTTTTTCTTAAATTTATCTTAATTTTGTCGAATTTATCTTAGCCTAGGTGTTTCACGCGATAGCTCCCCCTTTCTAGTGAAAAATTAGGCAGTAAAAGCCAAGAATTTGCACGAAGCACCGCAACACTAATTCTTGGGTAAGTAGCTAGGCATAATTAATTACAAAACAAAACCCGTATAGTTGCGCCCCGCAGGGGCACAACTATACGGGTTTTGGTAATTTATTTTGCACAGGTACTTAGATATTCTAAGGAGT
This sequence comes from Pseudanabaena minima str. Chao 2107, assembly GCF_051131155.1. Classification (NCBI taxonomy): domain Bacteria; kingdom Bacillati; phylum Cyanobacteriota; class Cyanophyceae; order Pseudanabaenales; family Pseudanabaenaceae; genus Pseudanabaena; species Pseudanabaena minima. The sequence continues at coordinate 3,972,991 of NZ_CP159508.1, read as the reverse complement.
CTAAGTCTGAATATATAGCTGTCGCCATGCTTGTTAGGACATAAAAACTAAATAGTGTGAGGCGGCGCTTCGCGCCGCCTCACACTATTTGTTTTTTGATTTGTCCTGATACAGGTGACTATAGCTATAAAACCAATAATACCAAAACACAAAATGGCATAGCCATTTTGTGTTTTTAAAACCCTTACTGGGTCTGGTTTTTAATTCACGAAAGTGTTGCCACTCTTTCGTGAATTGGTATAAGTCGTTGGAAGTAATTGATTACAAACCAAAACCCATGAATTTGTCCCTGCAGGGGCACAAATTCATGGGTTTAATTTATTTTGTGCAGAGTCGCGCTGCACTAACATTTAAGTGGTCTTGTTATCTATGTTTTAGACTGGACAGGGAGTATCTTAAAAACTTTCTGGACAATTAGCTTACGGTTTGTCGCTAAAGTGAATACACAGAACACCGCCAAACTACTCAGAAATTGTAGGGAATTATGGCTTTTTGTCGAGAGTTCCTAAGATTTCCTGTAATTTATTTTTATGATGTCAACTCCACTTCTTCCGATCTCTGTATTTATACTTACCCTTGCTTTACTGGGTTGGGGATATTTTCGTTCCCGCAAGTTTGGCAAGCTTGGGTTACTGTCTTGGCTACAGTTCGTAGCGCTCATGTCGCCTTGGCTAATTTATTTTGGTTTGTTTGTATCGGGTATCTTTATAAATTTTACAACGCTATTATTTCTATTACTTAGTTCCACGATCGCTTATGTTGCCATTAGCAATCAATTACGTAAAGCTGTTGCTGAGGAAAAGTCAGTAATCGAGCAGAAGCTGAAGCGAGATCTTGAAGCCAATGGCGATCGCCCTAATTCCCCTGATAACTCAACTAACAAATCACCGATTAATTCTCCCATTGCTGTGGCTATGTCTCAAGGCAAAACACAGCTAAAACTGTTTAAGGCTCTTCCTACAGAAGATATGAAGCTGATACAGGGGATCTTTGGCATTGAAACCTACTATGTTACTGAGACGATTCCCTATCAAGAAGGAGCAATTTTTAAAGGGAATTTGCGTGGTGAGCCTGATGTTGTCCATGATCGCCTCACCAAATCCCTCAGCGATCGCCTTGGTGATAAGTACAATTTGTTTTTAGTAGAAGGTCAAGATCGCAAGCCCGTAGTGATTGTGCTTCCTAGTCGCGTTAGTGCCATTGATAACAATACGATCCCTCAAAGAGTACTAATTGCCGTGTTGATTGTGGCAAATGGCTATACAGCCTTAAATTTGGGTGCGTTAGTTGCAGGTATTCCTGTGATTCAATCGCCTCAAGAATATTTAGTAGGTTTACCCTTTGCCCTTGGAATTGGCGTAATTTTAGGCGTGCGTGAGTTGGCGATGCGGATGATGGCAAAGAAATATAAGGTAACGATGAGTTTACCTTTTCTCTTGCCTTCGTCACAGTTAGGCTCTTTTGGTGCATTCAGTCGCATTTCTTCGCCATTGCCTAATCGTTTTGCCCTATTTGATATTGCGATCGCCCCAGCCTTAGCTAGTGGATTAATATCATTGGGCTTTTTGCTTGTGGGTTTATATCTATCCGCGATCGGCATGGGCGGGATTGAAATTCCCAGTCAAATTTTTCAAGCTTCTGTACTCGCTGGAACCTTAGCGAAACTTTTCCTTGGTGATGCATTACATAGTAACTTCGTTTCGATTCATCCCTTAGTGGTTCTGGGTTGGCTCGGCTCAGTCATCACTGCCTTAAATTTGATGCCCGCTGGTCAGTTAGATGGTGGTCGGATCGTGCAATCAATCTATGGACGACGTACTGCAAGTTGGACAACGGTATTAACGTTGATTTTCCTAGTGATTGCCACAGTGATTAATCCCCTTGCGCTCTATTGGGGTGGCATTATCTTGATTCTATTGCGAGATCTGGAACGTCCAATGCTGAATGAACTTTCAGAACTCGATGGCGATCGCGAAGCATTGGGTGTGGTGGCGCTCTTTTGGATGTTGATTACGTTACTTCCATTGACTTCTGGTGTTGCCGAACGTCTAGGTATTGGTAGTGGTGGTGGGCTTTTACCATAATAAAAAATAGCGTAGCTATTTTTTATTTGCACATATAGCTATAGCCACCTGTATCAGGACAAATCAAAACCCAAATAATGTGAGGCGGCTCTTCGCGCCGCCTCACATTATTTGGGTTTTATGTCCTAACGATAATGGCGACAGATATAACACCCAAAAGAAAAGTGGTGGCGCAAAGCGCCACCACTTTTCTTTTGTAAGTAAAATTGCGATTAATCCCAAAATAAATTTTTCAATTCCTGTCGAAATGGTCAAGCTTCGCTCGTCATAGAGATATAAAGCATAAAAAATCTGTGCTTTAATCAACCTCAAAACGGATAGACACCGATGAAATACGCAATTTTGGTCTATGAAACCGAGCAAGACATCCGCGATCGCCCTCAAACTATGCCAGCCTATGGCGCTTACTCCCAAGCCTTAGCCGAAGCGGGAGTAGCCGCAGGTGGAGCAGCACTTCATCCTAGTCACACAGCCACCACCATTCGTCTTCAAAATGGACAACGCAACGTTCAAGATGGTCCCTATGCTGACACCAAAGAGCAACTGGGAGGAATGTTTATTATTGACGTTCCCGATTTAGATACCGCCATGGATTGGGCAGCTCGCTGCCCAGCCGCTAGTAATTGTGCGGTCGAAGTCCGTCCTCTGTTGCCCATGTAGAAATATCGCTGTTAACAAATGAGTATGTACTCATTTGTTAAATCACGCATCAGTCTCAGTAAAGTTTTTAAATTTTGATTTTGCCGTAGGCAAAATCAAAACTGCTATAGGAGAAAAATCCCATGAAGCTCTATTACTTTCCCCCTTCTCCCAACACCCGTAAAGTTCATGCTGTAGCCATTCATTTGCAACTTCCTATTGATCTGCGATTGGTAGATTTACAGAAAGGCGAACAACATCACCCCGAATTTGTCCAGTTAAATCCCACAGGGCGTGTACCCGTCCTCCAAGATGGTGACTTTATCCTTTGGGAATCGACAGCCATCATGCAACACTTGGCTAGTCAAGTTCCTAATTCTCTCTGGAGCGAAGATCCCAAAATTCGGGCGGATATTATGCGCTGGCAAAGTTGGCAACTTGCCCATTGGTATTCTGTCTGTCAGCCCTTGCAGTTTGAGAACTTTGTGAAGGCTCTCTTGCAATTAGGCGAACCTGATCTGCAAGTAGTGCAACAAGCCAGCGATCGCTTTCATAAAGAAGCTAGCGTCTTGAATAATCATCTTGCAAATCGCGAATACCTAGTCAATAACACCTTGACCTTGGCTGATTTCTCCGTGGCGAGCGATCTCACCTATGCCATACCTGCACGATTTCCCTTAGAGAACTATCATCATATTCAGGCTTGGTATGCGCGGATTGAGCAATTACCAGCGTGGCAACAAACCGCACCGCGAGGTTAATCATAGATGGAAGCACGTCGAGCCGCCGAATTAGCTGCACGCAACTCCTATGGGCGGCTAGTCGCCTATTTAGCCGCCCAAACAAGGGATGTTGTCGCTGCTGAAGATGCCCTCGGCGATGCTTTCCTCTCGGCACTAAAAACTTGGACAGAAAGCGGCGTTCCCAAAAATCCTGAAGCATGGTTATTGGTAACGGCGCGAAATCGATTGATTGATGTGGGAAGACGTTCGCAGGTGCATGACAAGGTTCTTAATACTTTCAAATTCAATGAACAAGAATTTGCTGCTGAGCCGTCTTTAGAATCGGTTACCTTTCCTGACGATCGCTTGAAATTATTATTTATTTGCGCCCACCCAGCGATCGATCCTACAATTCACACGCCCCTAATGTTGCAAACAGTTCTGGGGATGAATGCCGCGCAGATTGCTTCTGCCTTTCTAGTTGCTCCTGCAACGATGAGTCAGCGGCTAGTGAGGGCAAAAACAAAAATTCGTGATGCGGGGATTGCCTTTGAGTTGCCAGAGGAGAAGGATTTGCCAATTCGATTAGCTGCTGTATTAGAAGCGATATATGCTGCTTATACTCATGCTTGGGAAACTGTGGATGGTAGTGATCCACGTCATCGTGGATTAGCAGAAGAGGCGATCTGGTTAGCGCGGCTCTGTGTTCAGTTAATGCCTACAGAGCCAGAAGCAAGGGGGGTACTTGCGCTCATGCTCTATTGTGAATCTCGGCGGGATGCTCGTCGGACTAGCGATGGTTCCTATGTGCCGCTATTGCAGCAGGATACGAGTTTGTGGTCGCAGATGGCGATCGCAGAAGCAGAGAAGGAACTAGCACAGGCGGCAACCTTTAAACAGTTGGGAAGGTTTCAACTGGAAGCGGCGATTCAATCGATTCATGCTCAAAGAGCGATCGCCCAGAAAGTCAATTGGCAAGCATTAGCGTTGCTGTACGCAGGGTTGATTCGGATTTCGCCGACTTTGGGGGCTTTAGTCAGTCATGCGGCAGCGATCGCCGAAGCGCAGGGAATAGAAGAGGGGTTAATGCACCTCAAGGCAATTCCTTTGGAGTCTGTGAAAAATTATCAACCTTACTGGGCGCTAAAGGCGCATTTATTTAAGCAGTTGGGGGCTAAGTCAGAAGCAAAGCAAGCCTATGCTAGAGCGATCGGGCTTACTGAAGATTCAGCTATTCGTGAATTTCTGCTTAAACAGTCTCTTCCGTTGGAGGAGTAGGTTTCGGCTGTACTCGACCATATAGATTGTTCTATAGCAAATAATCTTGTTCGTACAATGCGTTATGAGGGTTAGTATGAACTGTATTAGAAAAGTTAACAGTCATATGTTTGTGCGGATGTTTAGTGAGATTATAGAAAAATAGTTGATAGGAAAACTGAGACTAGAAACTAGCTAAGTTTAAGGAAATTTGTTGAGTCGGGAATTCATGAAAAAGGGTGCTGTCATCGATAAAACGGGACTCTATCGTTATTCGCTATGGCGAGAATGGGATATAGAAAAGTCAAAAATTGTGTTTATTATGCTTAATCCTAGTAAGGCGGATGCAAGTATTGATGACCCGACGCTGCGGCGATGTATTAGTTTTGCGAAGTTTTGGGACTATGGTTCGCTAATTGTCGTTAATCTATTTGCTTTTAGAACAGCAAGTCCTTTGGAGCTTAAAAAGGTGGATGATCCTGTTGGGAAGCAGAATGATCGCTATTTAAAAAAGGCGATTAAGTCAGCCGATCGGGTTGTTGTTGCTTGGGGAAATAACGGGAATTTAATGCAACGCGATCACTTTGTTTTAGAGTTGCTATCTAAACACAATATTCAACCTCACTGTCTAGGAGTTACACAGGGAGGACATCCACGCCATCCTCTATATGTTAAGTGTTGTACAAAAACTATTGACTATGAATAATTTATGAATCAATCAATTTAATGCGTCATTCAATAACAACTTTCTAGAAAAGAGTCATATGAATTTTATCGGTCATGGTATTGATATTGTTGAAATAGAGCGTATTAAAAATCTTCTAGAAAAATTAGGAAGCAGCTACGAAATACGATGCTTTACCGAACTAGAACTTATTACTGCTAAATCTAATGTGAATTACATTCAATTCTTAGCAGGTCGTTTTGCTGCTAAAGAAGCGATAATTAAAGCTCTGGGGACAGGCTGGAGTCAAGGAATTGCACCAACTGATATTGAAATTCAACGCTTGTCAACAGGACAGCCAACAGTAGTTTTATATGGTAAATGCCAAGAGATAGCTTCAGAATTAGGGATTCTAAAGTGGTTATTGAGTATAAGCCATACAGATTTAATCGCAGTCGCAAGTGCTATTGCTTTAGGATAAATTATGCTCTAATCAAAGCATCACTACTGAAAAGAAGAGAATAAATCTATCGCTGATCTTGATAGGTTATTGAACGAGCATCAAGGTTCACAAGAACTTTTCCACCTCGATTTTTTTCGACTTTCCTCCATACTTCATAACAGTTTAAAATAGTTTTTTCCCAATCAGCAAGTGAACATTGAGAAACCTCTAAATGTTCTGTTAGACTTTTGATGGTTTTTAGGATGTGATCGTCAAGGGTTGAAATTTTTTCTAAAAAATGATGATTCTTGGCATAGGTAAATACAAGAGTAGATATTCCCTCTTCAGTAGCTATTGCACGACCGCCATCCTCAACCTCGTCAATATCAGAGTTGCTTTTTCGTTTGCATTTTAGATTACTTCTAGTAACTGGTGACCAACCTAAAACAGCAGCACATGCAAAATGAAAAATGTCATGAAAGCGATAACCATCAGATAAGTAAGAGTTGTCTGTAAGATCATTCCCGATTTGTTTCCCATTGATAAAAGCTCTCATTTTTATTGAGTTATCTTCACTTACTTCCGTAATCTCAATCTCAAATTGACGGGGTAAACGTTCTTCTTCTGGAAAATCGCTATCAAATATATATACATGTGTTTGCTCTGAAGATGATATTCCCCAACGATCACGACATTTCCGCAGATTTGCTTCAGCAATTTGAGACAAGTCAAGATTGAACTTGCTAGATAAATTGGCAATATACCAAAGTAGATCGCCCAACTCTTCAGCAACCCGTTTCGGGAAAAGCTGATGAGATTCACCATCTCGAAGATACTTTTTGTATTCACTAAGCAACTCGCCAGATTCACCTGCAAGACCTAAGAGGGGAACCATTACGTCTACCCCTTTGTCAGTAGGAATTCTATTTGTCTTCAGAGCTTGTTCTTGGTATTCTTGAAAATCCATTGTTCACTCCATCAAGTACTATTAAAACTTAGAGTTGGATGTGCTCTTTTTTAGTCTGTATTCGTTGATCTCTTGGTTAATTCCCCACTTTGGAGGATACCAGTGATCCAAATGCGTTCCTTTGCCTGAATATTTCTGCTTTATGCGAGTTCGACCTGATATTCCAGAAATGTCAGGATGTTTCATTCGAGAGTATTTGTCAACTTCACAAAATAGATTTTGACAATCAATCAATTGCAGCTTTCGTCCCCAGAGAGACTGAAAGTTAAGCCCTAGCCTCGCAAATTCAGAATCTTGAATATCTGCCATAAATTTTATAATTTCTGGTTCATTAAGTCCTCCCAGATCTGTAAAACATTTGCGAATGCCATCTAGCGCCCCAGGGCCTGGAATAACAAATTCCATTTCGCTAAAGTTAGTAATTTCACTATAGTTAACATCAGTAATGAACTGGTATGCTAAGAAATCACCTATGGTCGGATAATCGCGTATTAAATCGAATCCTTGGTGCATATTTTTAGCATCTGCGAGCTTTTTGGGCAAATCATTGGACATCATCATCTCGATTAATTTAAGATGATTTCGATGTTTAGCTGTATGTCCGAAACTTGTACTTCCTGATGGCATAATGTATGCAGCAGAATAAATAGTTTGACCTGACTGTATGGCATCTGTAAGAACTTTGTCATAGCGCTCAAAGGAATATTCTGCAAAAATGATAGAACCTAGATGATGTTCTAGAAGTTGCCATGTTTCGATCTTATTGAAGAGTTTAAAGAGCATGATTCTAAAAAAAACTTCATTCGGTGATGATGGAAGATCATTGTGGTAGATAATATTCCTTATTAAATATTGACTGACACGATCTGAGGCACGGTAAGCATTAGTGAACTTGTATGTCGAAAGAATTGGATCATCTGTCCAAGGCATTGACGCATTTTCTAGCTTCTTAAAAAATATTTTTTGCCTTTCTACCGCAAACCGCCAGTAAGTATTAAATACAACTGTAGGCTTTGCAGGAAGAATATGCGAAATAATCTCTAGCTCTGAGTCTTTTTCATCCCCATAATCGCCAAACAAAAAATTTAATTGCTCGTTTTGTTCGATGTTGTCATTATGGATTTTCTGACTTTTAGTTCCCATTTTATATTCCGATTGATGTCTCTTATTAATTGTTCAACTCTGAGCTTTTCGAGCTAAGTCTGTGAGTTTAGCTAGACTGGAATGTAGCTTAGGAATAGTATCTATTTTGGCAACGCCAATAAAGCAGTTCATTCGCTCAAACTTTAATCCCATTTCATGAGCCATGAAATTCCCCAATCTACAAAGCCCTAAATAGTTCCCATAGGCTTTCTCAAATATCTGCTGAGTAGCGTAGAAAGCATTAAGTGCTAGAGTTTTATCGTTTTGAGGAACAAAACTGATGTGCTGGAGGCAAGGGAAAGCAAGCTGTGCGGTAGTAATGTGATCTCTCGCGGGATCAAAGATTGATGCTTGAAACATACTTTTCCTAACACCTGGACGAGACTTGTATTGAGAAATAATATATTCAAGTTGATTGCCGTTCTTTGCCCCAGAACCAAATGATATAAGCCTCTCAAAGTAAATACCACGTCGATTTTTATGTCTTTCTAGAGCCTTATATCTAGGAAGAGTATCAATATACATCTGAAATAACTTATTTCGGTCATTTTTGGAATGTGTCCAGATGGAGTAGGGGAAAATAGTGTTTGCAACTGTGTGCACTTTTTGCTTACTATTAGCTACAAGGCTGTTGTCAAGCTCATCTCGAATTACTTGATCCTCATTTGGAACGCCATTCGTAAAACCTGTTAAGGTTATTATTAGGGGTGAAATCTCTTTGCCAGGATTATCAATGATATGTAAGAAAGCACGAGACCAAGCATGTGATAGATTCGTGTCTTCAATTAAGAGTGGTGTAGTGCTATTCATCTTCAAAATCCTCAAAGTGGCGATATTGACTCAATCCAGCAAATTGAAAACGAGATATCCGAACAAATATCGCCCAATTACTATCAGGGCAGTAAACACGAACAATACCAGGACGGTTAGCCCGAAAGAGTCTTCCTAAAGGTAACTCTTCTTGAATAGTGATAGTATCTTTGACTGATTCTGCCGTACTTGGTAGTAAGAGATTACTCCCTACTTCCACATCAAGTATCGGTAGAGACCATTGTAAATCAGCAATTATTAAAGGATCGGTTGAGGTATACCCTAAAACGTCTTTTCGTATAGCTTTGGGGCTTGATTTGAGAAGTAAACTCGCTTGTGCATGACTAATCATTTTTAGAGTGTAAGCCATGTGCTTGATTAAAGTTTCATAACCAACTCCAAAACTACAAGCAATTGTAAAAAATTGGAGAGGTGTTGCTGAAGAAGAATTCCACCCTCTTGAGACAAATGCTTTTCGCACAGCTAAAGGTGGCATGAATATGAAGCCAGCAAAGGTGTCCACTAAAAATTCATCTGGGCTAAAAGTTTTGAATTCATCTACACCTTCTTTGAGCTCATCTATTGTTGAACCATGTTCAAAAATGTGATGTCCAAGTTCATGAGCGCAGGTGAAATTTCTCCTTGAGAGAGGACGCAAAGAAGAAAGCAAAATTGTTGGCTCCTCTCCTTTGATATACATACCTTCCATATTGATGTCAACAAATCTAACCTTTACTTTTAGTTTGTCGCATAAATCATAGATGCAAATTGGAGTATTAAGCCCAAACCCTAACTGAGTCCGAACTTCAATTGATTTGAGCATAGCCTTTTGAGCCAATACTTGCTTTGGATTTGTCACTATTTGCTTCCCCTTATTTCGATTAAGTTGGGTAATGGTGCTATTCACTATTTGCTTCCTCCTGTTTTCATCGAAGCCAATATTGTTAGAAGCCTGTCAAGGTCTTCAGGTTTCAGTTTTTGTAGTTCTCTAGCTGCAAGTTGAATTTTGTTATCGTGCATATCAACTTTGTCTGCTCCTTCACCAATTAGCCATGAAGGACTAACATCAAAGATTTCAGCAAACTGGGCAATTTCTTTGGCAGAGACGTTTCTATTCCCAGCTTCTATTTCAGAAATAGAGGGTCTATGAACACCTACCATTTTTGCAACTTGAGTTTGTGAGAGACCAGCCATCTTACGAGCTTCACGAATACGAGAAGCTATAATTGCTTTTTTCTCTATTGCTTCTGTCATGATTGATTCTCCTCTCTACTTATCATTTCACAGACCATAGCTGCTGATTCATTAATAGTGAGTGGACGCTTGCCATCTTTTGAGAGAAAAATATTGCTACAGTTAGGGATAGTGACCCCAATCGTAGATGACAACATACTAATAGCGGCGGGCCATAGCATACTATCAAATCCCTCAAGATCATTTAAAGGACATGTATTACCTTGAATTTGGCTTATGTCATATCCACTATCACTCTGAATACTTTGAAGAACATTTATGAGGTTCATTTGCACATCTTGTTCATTCATAGCGCTTTTTGATATCTTACGGAATGTAAGAAAATCTTACCAAGACAGCAAGAATATGTCAAGTTGTTTTTTATGTCGTTGAGTACATTTCCTTCAAGTGAGAATTACTTAGCAAATCACTATAACTAACCTTCAGGCAAAAAATCCTCATCTAGCGTTTGCTCAAAAGTAAAAGGACACTCCATTGGAAAAGTGGTGATGCAATTTCCACCTTATGATTCAATAGCACCCCATCCCTAGAATGGATCATAGAACGCGATCGCCTCACCCATGACAAACATAAAACATAGTGGAATTACCAACAATCTCAACGACTAATCAAGCGATCGTGCTACATCCTTGACCTCGTTAAGTGCGATCGCGCGCGTCAGCATCGAATCAGTTAAAATTGTGAATAGCTTGCTCCCATTGAATGAGAGATAGAAAAACTTGCTATGATTCAACATAGGGACAATTCATGAATTGTCCCTAACACTACTAAAAACATCAACCCACCATGAAAACCCAAACCATTCAACTGAAAAAACCGACAAAAGAAACCCTAATTGCTATACGTCAATCTGCCCAAAAGTTTGCTCAACTCTTAAAAGCTCACAACATTAGCGAAGATGACATCATTGCCGAATTTAACGCCATGCGTAAACAAGCAAGGAGAGACGCAACCAAATAATGTCAAAGACAATTGTCCTAAATACAAACATCCTAATCTGAGCACTATTAGGCGAAAAAGTTCCACACTTCTTGAATAAATACGTCAGTAGCTGTGACTTTATATTACTCCCGATAAATGCTATCAAGAGCTTTACAATAATTTGCCAAAAATATTACAAAAACAAAATTTGGGGATATCAATATCTCCATTTTCCGAAGAAATATTACAACTGCAAAAATCCATTATCCCAATATCAGAAGAGTTTTACATTCAATATAAAAACGAAGCTCAAAGACGCATTAAAGCAAGAGATCCTAACGATTGGGAAGTAGTCGCTTTAGCGATGCACTTTGATTGTCCAATTTGGACGGAAGACAAAGATTTTTTTTGAATTGGCATCGCTACATGGAACAGCCAAAACGCAGAAATTTATCTTATGCAATGATTGCAGGATAAATAGCCACACCATGCTTAAACCGATCACCCTTCAAGTCGAAGCCCCTATCGCCGACGCATATCAAAATACAACCTCTGAAAATCGCCAAGCCTTCCAAACACTCGTCAGTATCTTTTTACAATCTGTTGCCCAACCAACCACACTACAAAAAGTAGTTCAAGAAATTCGTTTAGAAGCACAACAAAAAGGACTTACTCCCGAAATCTTAGAGGAAATCCTCAAGGATGGCTAAGCTAAGATTAGTAATCGATACCAACATCTTGATCAGTGGCTTAATGTTTGTAAATTCATTGCTACAGCAAGTTTTCGACTATGTCATTGAATGAGAGATAGAAAAACTTGCTATGATTCATAACTTTTGTCTTAACATCTCAAAACTGTCACTGAGATCAGCGATCGCGATCGCCTCCTGTTCACCAGAATCTAGCCATTTGATTTGAACTTGTCCTGCCTCGATTTCGCTATCACCGATGACCACAGCGGCTTTTGCATTGGCATTACTAGCCCGTTTGAATTGTTTGTCAAACTTCGCACCAGTGACATCGAGTTCCACTGTAAATCCTGCCTTACGGAGAATTTGAGCAATGGATAGAGACTTTGCTTCCGCTTGTTCGCCTCGTGAAATCACATAGAAATCGATCGCCGCTTGTTTTTGTTCGGCAACCTGTTGCATGAGAATGACCAGACGCTCTAAGCCGATCGCCCAACCTACAGCAGGCACATCCGCGCCACCAAGTTCTGCAATTAAGCGATCGTAGCGTCCGCCGCCACAGACTGCTGACTGTGCACCCAGTTGATTGGATTGGATTTCAAAGGCGGTACGAGTGTAGTAGTCTAATCCTCGTACTAGGCGAGGATTAATACGATAAGCGATATTCAAATCTGTTAAGAGATTTTGGACTTTCTCAAAATGCTGTTGTGATTCAGGGCTTAAGTAATCGAGAATGCTCGGTGCATCTTGGGAAATTTCTTGGGTGCGCTTATCTTTGCTATCGAGAATTCGTAAAGGGTTGCGCGTGAGGCGATCGCGAGAATCAGCATCAATTTCTTCTACAAAAGGCGTGAAATAATCCACCAAAGCTTGACGATAGGCAACCCGATCTTCCGCACTGCCCACCGAGTTGAGATCCACCACAAGATCCGTTAAACCCACAGCTTGCAAAAAATCACTAGCGATCGCGATCGCTTCCGCATCCGCACGCGCATCGGCACTACCTAATACTTCTACGCCTAACTGGTGAAATTGACGCTGGCGACCTGCTTGGGGGCGTTCATAGCGAAACATTGCACCCATGTACCAGAGACGTTGCACGCCACCTTGGGCAAATAACTTATTTTCAATATAGGATCTTGCTACTCCCGCCGTCCCCTCTGGGCGCAAAGTCAACGAGCGATCGCCGCGATCGCTAAAGGTGTACATTTCTTTACCAACAATATCTGTGGCTTCACCGATGCCCCGCGCAAATAGCTCCGTTGCTTCAAAAATGGGTGTGCGAATCTCGGTATAGGCGGCTTGGCTAAGGATTTGACGTGCAGTTGTCTCTAACTGCTGCCAGTAATAAATTTCGGGAGCAAGGATATCGCGAGTGCCACGGGTGACCTGAAGTGAAGACATGGATGCTAACGTGTGATGAACAGGAGACTGTAATGTTATTCCAGAATACAGAGTTTTTGAGTAGAAAGTAGGGGCAATTCATGAATTGCCCCTACTTTTTTGGATTTTTTTGGGATTTATATTTTATACGTAGATAGTAGCTAAAAGTATGAATGCGATCGCTCTGCACATTCAGAAGGTAACAAATCTGGGTAAAATCTGGATAGTGTCCAGTAAATTTAGTGCCAGTTAATTTAAAAACTCATATGCCAGAAGATAACGCTAACGAACCGCAAATAACCCAATCGGCTAATGAAGCAGTATTTAATGAGGTGCTAAAGAGTATAGACATCGATCCTGCTTTACTTGCTGAACTCGGTGAAGTCACCAATGACCCTGAACAGGCGATCGATACGGCGATCCGTCAATGGTTGCAGCGTCGGGCGATCAAAGAAGCTGATCGCTCTCGACCCTTGACAATGAATCCCGTTGTGCCACCACGAGGCGAGTGGAATGATTAGGAAAATGCCTAGTAAGCTGATCCCAAAAATTTATGTATGAATTTTGGTCGCCAGACAAGCTGCTCTTGATGATTGGACTTTTTCAGTTCGGACTTATCCTCATGATGTTCATGATTCTCAGTATGAGCAAACGCAAAAGTAAACCAAAAGGCAAAGCAAACAAAAATAATCTCAATACACCTGATGCTGTAACAGATGTAGCAAATAATCTAGTCAATAACGAAATAGATCTCAAACCAACCTTGTCCGATCCCACCAATCAACCTTTGATCGCTCCACCAGAATCAATAACAGAGCCGATTCAAGCTGATCCACCTGCCATTGATCTCACCTATAAAGTAGACATTGCCCCAGAATTACTGACTGAGCTATTGGAAATATCTGACAACCCTGCGGCGATCGTCGATGAAGCGATCCGCTGGTGGCTGAGACGACGCAATGTTGAATCTCTTGATTCTGGCACTCGCCATCGTCGCTATCCAACAGGCATCAGCGCCACAAGATCATTACAAAATCAGTGGAATGACTAGAGGTGTCGGCTCCAACTTTGCCTCTACCCATACATTCGCCCTTCGATGCTGTCGTTGGTCAAAGTCAAGCGATCGCCTTGTTAAATGCTGCCATTAAACGCGATCGCATTGCCCCTGCTTACTTATTTGCGGGTACGAGTGGCGTGGGGCGCAGCAAAACTGCCTCGGCATTTGCCGAAGTATTATTGGGCGATCGCAAATCAGCTAATCGACTAAGCGATCGCAATCATCCCGATTTGCTATGGGTAGAGCCAACCTATTTAGACAAGGGCAAAATGCTCACGGCAAAGGAAGCCGACGCAGCAGGACTCAAGCGACGCGCTTTGCCCCAAATTAGGATTGAGCAAGTGCGCGAAATCAGCGAGTTTGTCAGCCGATCGCCCCTCGAATGTCAGCGATCAGTAGTGATTCTCGAAGAAGCGCAGTCAATGGCAGAGTCTGCCGCCAATAGTCTGCTCAAGACCCTCGAAGAACCTCTGTATGCCACCATAATTTTGATCGTTCCTGACGCTGGTTCGATTTTGCCGACCCTCGTTTCGCGCTGCCAACGCATCCCCTTCACAAGACTAAATCAAGCGCAAATGCAGGAAGTCCTCACCCGTGAAGGTCACACCGATATTCCACCCGAAGTGGTCGCCTTAGCACAAGGATCGGCAGGACAAGCGATCGAGTCTTTTGAACGTTTTAAGAGTATTCCCGCCGAGTTATTAACTTCTGTACGCCAAATTCCTCAGGATGCCAAAAGTGCTATGGTGATCGCCAAACAAATCACCAAGGAACTAGAGGTGGATTTGCAATTATGGCTGATTGATTATTTACAAAATTATTTTTGGGAGCAGCAAAGATCGAAGTCAGTTTTGCAACATCTCGATAAAGCAAGGGAATTAATTGCACGTTATGTGCAACCAAGGTTAGTTTGGGAAGTAACGCTTCTCCAAATTGCAGGAAAGATCTAAATTATCAACTGAGTTTGGAACTATAGCCTTAGCCTATCAGTTAGCTGATCGAGCCTGCGAGAGGTTTGGGCGTAGCATTACCGTTTGGCGATCGCGGTGAAATCCATAAATGGTTGCAGTAATGCTTCGCTCCTAATGGGTTTGTGGTTTCTTCGTGCAGAGATAGATCTCCGACTTTTTCTGCACATTCACCAATTAGTTATGCTAGTCACAAAAAAGTCGGAGATCTGAACTACGGGGGAGTGTCGGTTTTGGTGAATATTTGGTTATGTTTTTTGTAACGATCGCCTGTTTTGGGGAATATCGCTTTATGCTGGCTGTTGGTCAACCGAGGGTTTTGATGTAAATGTGAGGATGTGGGCGATGAGTAAGGTTGTTGGGATCTCGATGTTGGCTTTTTTGGCTTGTGGGCAAGTGCAAATATTCATGAGTGAGAGCATCCAAGCACAAACAAATCAAGACCGCAAAACAGAAGCAGAACGGCTGTTACAGCAAGGAATTCAACAATATCAAATCAGCCAATTTCAAGCCGCATTACAGTCATGGCAGCAAGCATTGACAATCTATCGGGAAATCAAGGATCGGTTTGGAGAGGGAGCAGCACTAGGGAATTTAGGAATAGCTTATGATTCCCTTGGAAGATATGATGAAGCGATCAAGTTCTATCTACAAAGTTTGGTAATCAAACGAGAAACCAAAGACCGTCGCGGCGAAGGAAATGCACTGGGAAATCTGGGAATCGCTTACAATGCCCTTGGCAAATATGACAAGGCGATCAATTTCCATTTGCAAAGATTAGCGATCGCGCGGGAAATCAAAGACCGTCGTGGTGAAGGACAGTCGCTGGGGAATTTGGGCAATGCTTACGCTTCCCTTAGCAAATATGACAAAGCGATCGAGTTCTATCTGCAAGACTTAGCGATCGCGCAGGAAATCAAAGACCGTCGTGGTGAAGGACAGTCGCTGGGAAATCTGGGAAGCGCTTACAGAAGCATCGGTAAATACGACAAAGCGATCGATTATCATCTACAAGCTTTAGCCATCTTACGGGAAGTCAAAGACCGTCAAGGCGAGGGACAGTCATTGGGGAATTTAGGAAGTATTTACCGAAACCTCGGTAAATACTACAAAGCAATCAATTACCTAGAGCAGGTACTAGCAGTCGCGCGAGAAATCAAAGATCGGCGAGGGGAAGGACAGTCGTTAGGAAATCTAGGAAACGCTTACTATTCTCTCGGCAAATATGACAAAGCAATCGAATTCTATCTGCAATACCTATCGGTCGCGCGGGAAATTAAAGACCGTCGCGGCGAGGGGATTTCGCTAGGAAATCTAGGGATCGCTTACTCTTCTCTTGGCAAATATGACAAAGCGATTGAGTTTTATCTACAAGACTTAGCGATCGCGCGGGAAATCAAAGACCGTCGCGGTGAGGGGCAAACGATAGGAAGTCTGGGAAACGCATACCGAAACCTCGGCAAATATGACAAGGCGATCAATTTCCATTTGCAAAGTTTAGAGATCGCACGAGAAATCAAAGACCGTCAGGGTGAGGGACAGTCGCTGGGGAATTTGGGAAGTGCTTACCGCAACCTTGGCAAATATGACAAAGCGATCGATTATCAACTGCAAAGCTTAAGAATCTTGCGGGAAGTCAAAGATCTCAGTGGAGAAGGTACTACTCTCTCAAATTTAGGCGGTATATTATCCAAAGTAAACCAACCCGAACTTGCCATTCTCTTTTACAAACAATCTGTCAACGTCCGCGAAGCGATTCGCAAAGATATCCGCAAACTCGATAAAGACATTCAACAATCCTATTTAGGAACTATCTCTAGCAGCTACAAACTTCTTGCTGACCTCCTGATTAAGCAAGATCGTATCATGGAGGCACTGCAAGTCTTGGATTTCCTCAAAGTCCAAGAACTCGAAGACTATCTCAAAAACATCAAAGGTAGTGACAGATCGGCGCAAGGCGTGAAGATTCTAGAACCAGAGAAAGCAATTAGCAATAAGCTGCTAGCAGTTAGCTTTGATAATAGCAAGGAGCTTAATAATGAACTTGCTAATCAGATTCAACAACTTCCCCAAGCAGAAATCAACAAAGTCCCTGACTACCTCAAACAAATTCCTCATGGCACAGTATTACTCTATCCATTAATTTTAGGTGATAGGCTCGAAATTATCCTCTTCTCACCCAACACTCTCCCCATCAGTCGTACTGTCAAAATATCGCAAAAAGAACTAGAGACCCTAGTGACTGATTTTAGATCTGGTCTCCTTGATTCTGGCTCTGAAGATGTCAAAGAACCTGCGGCAAAACTCTACAACATATTGATTAAAAACGTCGAAGCCGAACTCACCAAAGCAAAAACCACCACAATCCTCTATGCACCCGATGGACAACTCCGCTATATTCCTCTTGCCGCACTCTATGACGGCAAACACTGGCTAGCAGAGAAATATCGCATTAATAATCTGATCGCCTACAGCCTCTTCGACTTTTCACCAAATCTTAAGATACAACCCAACATTCTCGCAGGAGCATTTGGTGGCAAGGCTAACGAAAAGAAGTTTGGACAAATTGGATTGCCTGCCACGCTAAGAGAAGTGCAAGCGATCACAAATTCCTTTGATAACTCAGTTACTTTAATCGAAGATCAATTTAGCCGCCAAGCGATCGAAGCAAAATTCAAAAATCATAATATTCTGCATCTCGCCACCCATGCCGAATTTAACATAGGCGTTCCAGACAACTCCTTCATCATTTTCGGCAATGGCGACAAAATCCGTCTCAATGAAATCACCGATTGGCAAATCCCGAATATCGATTTGATTGTGCTAAGTGCTTGTCAAACAGGAGTTGGTAAGCTGGGCGATGGTGTAGAAATCTTAGGCTTTGGTTATCAAGTTCAGAAAGCAGGCGCAAAAAATGCGATCGCCTCACTCTGGAAAGTCGATGATGCAGGAACACAGGCTTTAATGGAAGCATTTTATAGCGAACTCAAAAAAGGCGATATCACATCCATAGAGGCTTTACATAGAGCGCAAGTTGCTTTGATTAAATCCCCCAAATATAATCATCCTAATTAGGGCTTACTGAAAAAGCAAGAAAAGCATACAAGCAAAGGTTTCTAAGGAGAACGAAAACAGATAAAATGCAAGAAAAAGCAAGAAAAGCTAGAAAAACCCTTGCACCAATAAAATTGCATGTACCGACAATCCCCCACAGGACAGCTATCATTCGAGAACTTCTACTTACCATTTGGCGGCAAACTATCAGGAGAAAATCGATGGGTAAGATTAGCAGAACTAGTGCCGTGGGAAGAATTTGAGAATGAATATGCAGAACAATTTAGCGAAGGACAAGGAGCACCAGCAAAACCATTTCGGATAGCACTTGGGGCGCTGATCATCAAAGAGAAGCTAGGAACAAGTGACGAAGAGACAGTAGAACAAATTCGTGAGAATCCATATTTACAATACTTCCTAGGCTTATCAGAGTACAGCGACAACGCCCCATTTGAAGCAAGCATGATGGTACATTTCCGCAAGCGATTGAATCTAGAGATCGTGGGCAGAATCAACGAACGGATTGTGAAGCCTCCTAAAGAGTCGGGACAAAAAGAGAAGGAAGCAAAGCAGTACAAGAAAGAAGAAAGAGAAGAGATAGAAGAGAAGTTAGAAGAGCAGAATATAGAAAAGGAACAGAAAGAACCAGAACCAGCAAACCAAGGAAAATTGCTGCTAGATGCAACAGTCGCGCCATCCGACATCCGTTATCCCACTGACATCAAACTGTTGAACGAAGCAAGAGAACAAACGGAAATAGTGATTGATGCTCTTTACCAACAAGTGAAAGAACAATTAGCGAAGAAACCACGCACCTATCGCCGTGAAGCAAGGACAGCGTATCTCCAAATTGCCAAACAACGCCAACCCAATCGTAAAAGGATTCGCAAAGCATTGCGCCAACAGTTGGGATATGTGCGTCGCAATCTTGCCCATATTGACACTCTAATTGCCGCAGGGGCAAAGCTATCGGAATTGAAGAGGAGTCTCTATCGGAACTTGCTAGTCGTCAGTGAAGTATATCGGCAACAACAATGGATGTACGAGCAAGGTGGTCATCGCATAGATGACCGCATCGTCAGTATTACGCAACCTCATGTACGTCCGATTGTCAGAGGTAAGGCAGGAACACCTGTGGAGTTTGGCGCTAAACTCTCAGTTAGTTGTGTCGATGGTCATGCCTTTCTCGACCATCTCAGTTGGGATAACTTCAATGAATCGGGGGATTTGCAGCAACAAGTAGCATTGTTTAAATCTCGCTTTGGACATTATCCTGAAGCGGTTTACGTTGACCAGATTTACCGCACTCGCAGCAATCGCGCCTATTGTCGAAATCTCGGTATTCGGATTACGGCTCCGCCTTTGGGCAGACCTGTACCCGATGAGTTGGCGGCTATTCGCAAGCAGACTCTCGAAGATGCTAAGGTTCGCAATCAAATTGAAGGTAAGTTTGGACTGGCTAAACGACGGTTCAGTCTAAATCGCGTCATGTCCAAGTTGGCAAATACATCGGAAACGGCGATCGCTATCACTTTCTTGGTGATGAATTTGGAAGCGCTGCTCAAGCAGCTTGCTTTTTTCGGTTTGTCTTGGTTTATCTTTTGCTGGCAACTCTTTGTTCTTCCTTCTTGGAAACCCCTTTTTAACTTTAATTCTTTTTCTTGGCAATTTCCTTGTAGACACTCAAAGTATTATCCCCTTCCTCTTTGCCCACTACTTTTCCCTTAGTCTCTTTTTCAGCAAGCCCTAATTATTGGTCAGCATTTTTTGCGATCGGCAATGGATTGTAGGTAGTATCTACTACCATCATCACGATAAAAAACTAGTTCCTTGGTTGCCTCCTAAGAGATTTTGGCGTTTTGGGTGAATATTTGGTTATGTTTTTTGTAACGATCGCCTGTTTTAGGGAATATCACTTTATGCTGGCTGGTAGGCGACTGCGGGTTTTGATGTAAATGTGAGGATGTGGGCGATGAATAAGGTTGTTGGGACGGCGATGTTGGCTTTTTTGGCTTGTGGGCAAGTGCAGATAGTAATAAGTGAAAGTGTCCAAGCACGAACAATTGAAGAACGAGCAGCAGAAGCTGATTGGCGCTATAACTTAGGAATTAGGGCGATACGGGACAGCCAATATCAAAAGGCAGTACAGTTTGCGCTGATGGCGCTTGATATTTGTCTTGAAATAAAAGACCGTGAATGTGAGGCTCGTGCTTACAACGGACTGGGGCTGGCATATTTTTATTTAGGGCAGTACAACAAAGTGATCGATTCCTATCTGCAAAGATTGGCGATCGCAAGGGAAATTAAAGACCTTCATGGTGAGGGCATTTCGTTGGGAAATCTGGGCAGTACTTACTTCTCCCTTGGTAAATATGACAAGGCGATCGAGTATCAACTGCAAAGTTTAGAAATAGCTCGGAAAACCAAAAATCGTCTCAGTGAGGCAAAGTCACTGGGAAATCTGGGCAGCACTTACCACTCTCTTGGTAAATATGACAAGGCGATCGAGTTCCATCTGCAAGCGTTAGCAATCTTTCGGGAAAGGAGAGACCGTCTTAGTGAAGGTCAATCACTGGGAAATCTGGGAAACGCTTACGATTCTCTCGGCAAATATGACAAAGCGATCGAGTTCCATCTGCAATACTTAGCGATCGCAAGGGAAATCAAAGACCGTCTCGGTGAGGGTCAGGCATTGGGAAATCTGGGAGCCACTTATGATGCCCTCGGTAAATATGACAAAGCAATCGAGTTCCATCTACAATATTTAGCGATCGCAAGGGAAGTCAACAACCGTCAAGGTGAGGGGATTTCGCTGAATAATTTAGGAGAATCTTTTAGCAGTCTTAATCAACCCGAACTGGCGATTCTCTTTTATAAGCAGTCAATCAATGTCCGTGAAGCGATCCGCAAGGATATCAGAAGTCTCGATAAAGATGTCCAACAGTCATATTTAGGCACTGTCGAAGAAACCTATCGCAATTTCGCCGATCTCCTTCTCCAACAAGACCGCATCATTGAAGCCCTGCAAGTCCTTGATCTGCTTAAAGTCCAAGAACTCGAAGATTATCTCAAAAATGTCAAAGGTAGTGATAGGTCGGCGCAAGGTGTCAGACTTTTAGAACCAGAGAAGGCTATTAGCGATAAGCGTTTAGCTGTTAGCTTTGAGAATAGCAAAGAAATTAATAATCAACTTGCTAATCAAATTCAACAACTGCCCAAAAACGAAATCAACAAAGTTCCTGACTATCTCAACCAAATTCCACAGAGCACTCTATTACTCTATCCACTTATACTCGGTGATCGCCTCGAAATCATCCTTTTTGCTCCCAATCAGCTTCCTATTCGCCGCACCGTCAAAATTGCCAAAAAACAACTAGAAAAATTAATTAGTGATTTTAGAGCAGGGCTTCTTGATGCTGGCTCGGAAGATTTCAGAGATACATCAATACAACTCTATAACCTCCTGATTAAACCCATTGAAGCTGAACTCGTTCAATTTCAAGCCAAAACAATTCTCTATGCACCCGATGGACAACTGCGCTACATTCCCATTGCTGCACTCTATGACGGTAAACAATGGCTAGCTGAAAAATATCGCATTAGCAATCTGATCGCCTATAGTCTCTTTGACTTTACCCCAAATCAAAAGATACAACCCAATATTCTAGCAGGAGCTTTTGGTGGTATAGCAGGAGAGAAGAAGTTTGGTCAAACTGCTTTACCTGCAACCGTCAGAGAAGTTCAATCGATCGCCAACTCCTTCAATAACTCAGTCACCCTCATCGAAGAAAACTTTAGCCGCCGAGCGATTGAAGCAAAATTCAAAAATCATAATATTCTGCATCTCGCCACCCATGCCGAATTTAACATAGGCGTTCCAGACAACTCCTTCATTATTTTCGGCAATGGCGACAAAATCCGTCTCAATGAAATCACTGATTGGCAAATCCCAAACATTAATTTGATTGTGTTGAGTGCTTGTCAGACAGGAGTCGGTAAGCTGGGCGATGGTGTGGAAATTTTAGGATTTGGTTATCAAGTTCAGAAAGCAGGCGCAAAAAATGCGATCGCGTCGCTCTGGAAAGTCGATGATGCTGGTACACAAGCACTCATGACTGCTTTTTATAGTGAACTGCAAAAAGGTGATGTCTCGGTTATGGAAGCATTACGCCGAGCGCAAGTTACCTTGATCAAATCGCCACAATATAATCATCCTAATTATTGGGCAGCATTTTTTGCGATCGGCAATGGATTGTAGGTAGTATCTACTACCATCATCACGATAAAAAACTAGTTCCTTGGTCGCCCCCTAAGAGATTTTGGCATTTTGGGTGAATATTTGGTTATGTTTTTTGTAACGATCGCCTGTTTTGGTGAATATCACTTTATGCTGGCTGGTAGGCGACTGCGGGTTTTGATGTAAATGTGAGGATGTGGACGATGATTAAGGTGATCAGTATTGCGATGTTAACTTTTTTGGCTTGCGGTCAAGTGCAGATAGTGATAAGTGAAAGCGTCCAAGCTCAAACAATACAAGACCGTAAAGCAGAAGCAGATCGACTGTTTAATCAAGGAAATCAGCAATTTCAAACCAGCCAGTTTGAGAGAGCATTTCAGTCATGGCTGCAAGCATTGACAATCTATCGGGAAATTAAAGACCGTCGTGGGGAGGGTGCATCGCTGGGAAATCTGGGAATCGCTTACGATTCTCTCGGCAATTATGACAAAGCAATCGAATATCAATTACAAAGATTAGCGATCGCACGAGAACTCAAAGATCGTCTCGGAGAGGGGCGGTCTCTGGGAAATCTGGGCAACGCTTACGATGCTCTTGGTAAGTATGACAGAGCGATTGAGTTCCATCTGCAAGCTCTAACAGTATTACAGGAACTTAGAGATCGTCAAGGAGAGGGGACTGTGCTAGGAAATTTGGGAACAGCTTACCAAAACTTTGGCAAATCTGACAAAGCGCTCGAATTCCATCTGCAAAGCTTAGCGATCGCACGGGAAATTAAAGACCGTCGGGGGGAGGGGCAATCGCTAGGAAATCTGGGAATCGCTTACCAAAACCTTGGCAAATATGATAAGGCGATCGAGTTCCATAGGCAAAGCTTAGTAATACTACAGGAACTCAAAGATCGTCAAGGAGAGGGGAGTGTGTTGGGAAATTTGGGAAATGCATACCGAAACCTTGGCAAATATGACAAAGCGATCGAATATCAACTGCAAAGCTTAGCGATTGCGCGGGAAATTAAAGACCGTCGTAGTGAGGGGCAATCGTTGGGAAATCTGGGTAACGCATACCGAAGTCTTGGCAAATATGACAAAGCGATCGAGTTTCATTTGCAAAGCTTAACAATTGATCAGGAAATCAAAGACCGTCGTGGTGAGGGACAGTCGCTAGGTAATCTTGGAATTACTTACTCTTTCCTTGGTAAATATGACAAAGCGATCGAGTTCCATCTACGAAGTCTAGCGATCAAACGGGAAATCAAAGACCGTCTAGGAGAGGGGCGTTCACTGGGAAATCTAGGAATCTCATACTATTCTCTTGGCAAATATGACAAAGCGATCGAATTTCATCTGCAAAGATTAGCGATCGCGCAAGAAATTAAAGACCGTCTAGGTGAAGGACAGTCGCTAGGGAATCTGGGAAATACTTACGATTCTCTCGACAAGTATGACAAAGCGATCGAGTTCCATCTACGAAGCCTAGCGATCAAACGGGAAATCAAAGACCGTAGCGGTGAAATGGGTGGACTCAATAATTTAGCCGTTACTTACAAAAAACTCAATCGAGATCAAGAAGCAATGATTTCTTATCAGCAAGCACTGACCATTGCTAGGGAAATTAGAGACCGAAGTGTCGAGGGTTTAACCCTTGCAAATATAGGGAATTTATCATCTAAAGCCAATCATCTTGAACTTGCCATTGTCTTTTACAAACAATCGATCAATGTCCGCGAAGCAATCCGCAAAGACATTCGCAAACTCGACAAAGACATTCAACAATCCTATTTAGAGACTATCTCTAGTAGCTATAAACGTCTCGCGGATCTACTGATTCAGCAAGATCGCATTATAGAAGCATTGCAAGTTCTCGATCTCCTCAAAGTCCAAGAACTCGAAGACTATTTTAAAAATATCAAAGGCAGCGATAGATCGGCGCAGGGTGTCCAACTTCTAGAGCCAGAGAAAGCGATTAGTGATAAGCTATTAGCCGTTAACTTTGATAATAGCAAAGAAACCAATAGGCAGCTATCGGACAAAATCCAACAACTTCCCAAATCTGCTATCAACAAAGTTCCTGACTATCTCCAACAAATCCCCCAAGGCACTGCTTTACTTTATCCATTAATTTTAGATGATCGACTCGAAATCATCCTCTTCTCACCTAACACCATCCCCATCAGTCGCACCGTCAAAATATCGCAAACAGAACTAGAAACCCTAGTTAGTGATTTTAGAGCTGCACTCCTTGATGCTGGCTCCGAAGATGTCAAAGAACCTGCGATCCAGCTTTACAAATTGCTAATTAAACCCATCGAAGCCGAACTCATCCAAGCCAAAGCCACAACGATCCTCTATGCACCCGATGGACAACTGCGATATATTCCCATCGCCGCACTCTATGATGGTAAACAATGGCTAGCAGAGAAATACCAAATTAGTAACCTGATCGCCTACAGTCTCTTTGACTTTTCTGCACAACCTAAAAACTCACCCAAAATCCTCGCAGGAGCTTTTGGTGGTAAAGCAGGAGAGAAGAAGTTTGGACAAACAGCCTTACCCGCAACCATCAGGGAAGTCCAAGCGATCTCCAACTCTTTCAATAATTCAGTCACACTCATCGAAGAAAACTTTAGTCGGCAAGCGATCGAAGCAAAATTCAAAAATCATAATATTCTGCATCTCGCCACCCATGCCGAATTTAACATAGGCTTTCCAGACAACTCCTTCATCATTTTCGGCAATGGCGACAAAATCCGTCTCAATGAAATCACTGATTGGCAAATCCCAAACATTGATTTGATTGTGCTAAGTGCTTGTCAGACTGGTGTTGGTAAGCTTGGTGATGGGGTGGAAATCTTAGGCTTTGGCTACCAAGTCCAAAAAGCTGGTGCAAAAAATGCGATCGCATCCCTCTGGAAAGTCGATGATGCGGGTACTCAAGCACTTATGACTGCTTTTTATGGTGAACTTCAAAAAGGTGATGTCACGGTTACGGAAGCATTACGTCGAGCACAAGTTGCCTTGATCAAATCGCCACAATACAATCATCCTAATTATTGGTCAGCATTTTTTGCGATCGGGAATGGATTATAAGTGTATTACCCTACTTTTGCCTAGCTATAGCAATGTAAGAGATAGCTAAGACAGAGCAAAACCCAAATAAGTGAAGGTGGCACAAGGTGCCACCTTCACTTATTTGGGTTTTATGTCCTAAGCAAAACTTACGTTGCTATATTTAGTTACATTTTTTGTAACGATCGCTTATTTTTCAGGATATAGCTTTATTTTATTTGGTATGCAATTGCGTAATGTAAATGTGAGGATTTTGACTGTGAATAAAGTGCTTGGAATTGCAATGTTGACTTTATTGTCTTATACACAAGTACAAATAGTGATGAGTGAAAGTGTCCAAGCGCAAACCTCTCAAGCACGCAAAGCAGAAGCAGATCGGCTATTACAGCAAGGAATTCAGCAATATCAAATTAGCAAGTTTGAGGCGGCTCTTCAGTCATGGCAGCAATCACTGACAATCTATCGAGAAATCAAAGACCGTCGTGGGGAAGGACAGTCGCTGGGAAATATTGGAATCATCTACGATTCTCTTGGGAGATATGACAAAGCGATCGAGTACCAACTACAAAGCTTAGAAATCAAGCGTGAAACTAAAGACCGTCGTGGCGAAGGAAATTCGCTAAGCAATTTGGGCATAGCTTACAATTACCTTGGCAAATACGACAAAGCGATCGAGTTCCATTTACAAAGTTTAGAAATCTATCGAGAACTCAAAGATCGTCAGGGTGAGAGTTATTCTCTCAGCAATCTGGGAAATGTTTACTATTCTCTTAGGAAATATGACAAAGTAATCGAATTACACCTGCAAAGTTTGGCAATCAAGCGAGAACTCAATTACCGTCGTGGTGAGTCAAGCTCGTTGGGAACTCTGGGTGCGGTTTATGAGTACCTTGGCAAATACGACCAAGCGATAGAGTTTCACCTGCAAAGTTTAGCGATCAAGCGGGAAATTAAAGACCGTCAAGGCGAGGGGAATTCACTGAGTAATCTGGGAATGGTTTATGATGCTGTTGGCAAATATGACAAAGCAATTGAGTTTCATATCCAAAGTTTGGCAATCAATCGAGAACTCAAAAACCGTCGTGGTGAGAGCTATTCTCTAGGTAATCTAGGAAGTGTTTACGATTCCCTCGGCAAATATGACAAGGCGCTCGAATTTCACCTACAAAGTTTGGCGATCAAGCGAGAAATTAACGACCGTTTCGGAGAGGGAAACTCTCTAGGAAATCTGGGTAGCGTTTACTCTTCTCTTGGTAAATATGACAAAGCGATTGAGTTCCATTTACAAAGATTAGCGATTATGCGTGAATTCAAAGATCCTCTCGGTGAGTCGCAATCTCTAGGTAATCTGGGAAATGCTTACCATGCCCTCGGCAAATATGACAAAGCGATCGAATTCCAACTGCAAAGCTTGACAATCAAGCGTAAAATCAAAGATCGTCGTGGTGAGTCAAACTCGCTGGGGAATCTGGGTGTAGTTTACGCTTCTCTCGGTAAATATGACAAAGCGATTGAGCTTCATCTACAAAGATTAGAAATCGCACGGGAAATCAAAGACCGCAACGGCGAAGGACAGTCGCTGGTAAATCTGGGAAATAATTACCAATTTCTTGGCAAATACGACAAGGCGATCGAGTCTTATCTGCAAGCTTTAGCAATCTTAAAGGAAGTCAAAGACCGCAGTGGGGAAGGAACTGTGCTGGGGAATCTGGCAGAAGCCTACCGCAGTCTTGGCAAATATGTTAAGGCGGTCGAGTTCAATCTGCAAAGTTTAGCGATCGCGCGCGAAATCAAAGCCCGTAACGTCGAAGCAAGTGTACTCGGAAATCTGGGAATTGCCTATGATGCCATCGGTCAATATGACCAAGCGATCAAGCTTCATCTTCAAAGCTTAGCGATCGTACGGGAAATCAAAGACCGCCTTGGTGAGGGACAGTCTCTGGGAAATCTGGGAAATACATACCAAAACCTTGGTAAAAATGACAAAGCAATCGAGTTTCTTCTGCAAAGCTTGGAAGTCTTGCGGGAAATCAAAGACCGTCTCGGTGAGGGAAAATCGCTAGGCAATCTGGGAGTCGCTTACTATGCCATCGGCAAGTATGACAAAGCTTTAGAGTTCCTTCTGCAATACTTAGCGATCACGCGAGAAATCAAAGATCTTAGTGGAGAAGGCTTGGCACTATCAAATCTAGGAACTATTTTTTCCAGAGTAAACCAACCCGAACTCGCTATTTTATTTTATAAACAATCAGTCAATGCACGTGAAACTATCCGCCGAGACATCCGCAAACTCGATAAAGATATCCAAAAATCCTATTTGGAAACGGTCTCTAGCGGCTATAAACGTCTTGCCAACCTCCTAATTCAACAAGGTCGGATCATGGAAGCCCTACAAGTTATTGATCTCCTTAAAGTCCAAGAACTCGAAGACTATCTCAAAAACATCAAAGGTAGTGATAGATCATCGCAAGGTGTCCGACTATTAGCACCAGAGAAAGCTATTAGCGATAAGCTATTAGCGATAATCCCTGATAATAGCCAAGAAATCAATAGCCAACTTACCAATCAGATTCAGCAACTTCCTAAATCAGAAATCAATAAAGTACCTGACTATCTCCAGAAAATCCCTCAAGGAACAGCTTTGCTTTATCCCTTGATTTTAGGCGACAGACTCGAAATTATTCTCTTCTCTCCCAACACTATCCCTATTAGCCGCACCGTCAAAATCTCCCGAAAAGAACTAGAAACTCTAGTGATTGATTTTAGATCTGGTCTCCTTGATGCTGGTTCTGAAGATGTCCAAGAACCTGCATCCAAATTCTACAATTTACTGATTAAACCTATTGAAGCTGAACTTGCTCAAGCTAAAACCACTACGATACTCTATGCCCCTGATGGCATTTTGCGCTATATTCCTCTTTCTGCTCTCTATGATGGCAAACAATGGCTTGCTGAAAAATATCGTATTAATAATCTGATCGCTTATAGCCTTTTTGACTTTGCATCAAAGCGAACTACCCAACCTAATATCCTTGCAGGAGCATTTGGTGGTAAAGCGGGCGATCGCAAATTCGGACAAGTTGGGTTGCCTGCTACAGTTAGAGAAGTTCAAGCGATCGCCAATTCCTTTGATAACTCAGTTACTTTAATCGAAGATCAATTTAGCCGCCAAGCGATCGAAGCAAAATTCAAAAATCATAATATTCTCCATCTTGCTACCCATGCTGAATTTAATACGGGTACACCTGACAATTCTTTCATCATTTTTGGCAATGGTGACAAAATTAAGCTCAATGAAATCACTGATTGGCAGATTCCAAATATCGATTTGATTGTGTTGAGTGCTTGTCAGACTGGTGTTGGTAAGCTCGGTGATGGGGTGGAAATCTTAGGCTTTGGCTACCAAGTCCAAAAAGCTGGTGCAAAAAATGCGATCGCTTCTCTCTGGTCTGTCAATGATGAAGGTACTCAAGCCCTAATGGAATCTTTTTATCGCGAACTAAAGAAAGGTGATGTCACACCCACTGAGGCTTTGCATAGGGCACAAGTTGCTCTGATCAAATCAGCAAACTATAGCCACCCTAGCTACTGGTCAGCATTTTTTGCGATCGGCAATGGACTGTAGAGATAAAGAATTGTAGTTACTATGAGGTGAGGTATGCGTGGAAGTTTAGTGATCGCACTTTTGACAGTCCTATGTTGTGGACAAGTGCAACTAGTCGTATCCGATGCTGCGCGATCGCAATCTATCCAAGATCGCAAAACAGAAGCCGAACGACTTTACAAAAAAGGAAATCAGCAATATCAAGCTAATAAATATCAGGAAGCATTACAAGCTTGGGAACAATCTTTACAAATTTATCGTGAGATTAAAGACCGCAAGGGTGAAGGTAACTCATTGAATAGTCTAGGGAAGGCTTATGACGCACTTGAAGATTACCAAAAAGCGATCAAGTTTTATGAGCAGTCCTTGGTAATCTTGAGAGAGCTTAAGGTCATAGATCCCCTTGATGAGAGTACAACACTTTTTCGCATAGGACATGCTCACTCAATTCTGAATCAATTCGAGAAAGCAACGATATTTTATGAACAAGCTTTAGCCATCAGGGCGAAAATCAGCGAGCTTCCTCACGCCTACTTGAGAGAAGTTATTGGTGAACTAGTGCTTATTTATGCTGATTTAGGACAATATCCAAAAATAATCACTGTTTATGAGCAAGAATTAGCAATCCTGCGGCAGAGAAAGCTCCTGACGGAACAAGTAAGAGTAGTCTATGATCTCGCCCAAGCTTACCAATTTTCTAGAGACTATGAACGTTCCATTAAAATGTATCAGCAAGCCTTGGTGATTGCGAGAGAACTGAAGGATCGGGAACAAGAACGTAACTTGCTAGATAATTTAGGCAACGTTTATCTGAAGACAGGAAAATATGAACTAGCAATCACGATTTTTCAGCAGTTGTTAGCCAGTTCGAGCATGTCTCCAGATCCTACGAGTCAAGCTAGAGCCACAATCAGTCTAGGTGATGGCTATCGCAACTTAGGACAATACACGCAGGCAATTAAGTTCTATCGACAAGGCTTAGAGCTATCTAGCAAATTGACAGATCGGATTGCTCAAGCAGGAATATTGGTTAAACTCGGTAACGCTTATCTGGAGTTAGGCAAATATGAACAAGCGATCGCGCTTTATCAGCAGTCTTTAGCGATCGCTCGCAGCATTGATCATCGTGATAGCGAAGGATTGCTTAGTAATATAGCTAGGGATCGACTTTACGATAGCTTGGGACAGGATGAAATCGCCATTCGTTTTTTTGCGCCGCGATATTATGTGATTTTGCCAGAAATCCAAGCGCGGATGGCGGAAGGCATCGTACTCAGTAATTTGGGTCTGGCTTACGAAAGGTTAGGTCAATTCGACAAAGCAATTGCCTTATATCAGCAAGAACTAGTAATTGCCCGCGAAATCAAAGATGTAGCCCGTGAAGGAGCAGTACTCAGCAATCTCGGTACTGCCTATGACAGTTCCCAACAATTTGATAAGTCAATTGTCATGCATCAGCAAGCTTTGACGATAATGCAGAAAATCAAAGACCATGCTAGTAAAGGTCGAGTACTGGTCAATTTGGCGAATACATATCGCAATTTAGGGCAGAATGAGCAGGCGATTGAAATTTATCAACAAGCTTTAGCGATCGCCAAAGAAATTAAAAATCGTGATAGCGAAGGTACATCTCTCCGCAATCTGGGTGTAGCTTATGCCAATATCGGACAGCATCAGCAAGCATTGGAGGCATATCAGCAAGCTGTAATCATCGCTAGGGAAATCGGCGATCGCGACGGTGAAGGCACGGTACTTAGCAATCTGGGTAAGTTACTGGCGATTAAACAACAAACTGAATTAGCTATTTTCTTTTACAAACAATCAATCAACGTCCGAGAGTCTATTCGTAAAGATATTCGCGGATTAAGCCAAGATGAGCAGAGATCTTACCTATCTACGGTCGCAAATTCCTATCGCGATCTTGCCGATCTCTTGCTCAAACAAGGTCGGATTATGGAAGCCCTACAGGTTCTCGATCTTCTCAAAATCCAAGAACTTGAGGACTATTTAAAAAATATTAAAGGCAGCGATCGCACATTACAGGAAGTGAGGCTTTTAGAGCCAGAGAGAACGTTTCGCGATCAGCAATTAGCAATTCGCTTTGAGCAAATACCTCATCTCAATCGCCAACTTGCTAATCAGATTCAGAGCCTTCCTCAATCAGAGATCAACCAAGTCCCCACCTACCTCAACCAAATTCCCCAAGGGACAGTATTGCTTTATCCCTTGATTTTAAGCGATCGCCTCGAAATTATTCTCTTCTCCCCCAACTCCATCCCCATCAGTCGCACCGTCAACATCTCTCAAGAAAGACTGGAGACCTCAATTATTGACTACAGATCTGAACTTCTTGACGCTAGTTCTGAAGATTACAGAGAATCTGCGATCAAATTTTATAACCTGCTCATTCAACCAATCGAAACAGAACTCGAACAAGCCAAAGCTAAAACGATACTCTACGCGACCGATGGAATGCTTCGCTATGTTCCTCTCGCCGCAATCTATGATGGCAAAAAGTGGCTAATTGAGAAATATCAAATTAGTAACTTAGTATCCTATAGCCTCTCCGACTTTTCCCAAAAGCCCAAAGCTGAGCCTAAAATCCTTGCAGGTGCTTTTGGTGGCAAAGCAGAAGAGAAAAAATTTGGACAAAATGGCTTACCTGCCACGATTAAAGAAATAGAGGCGATCGCTAATTCTTTCCAAAACTCAGTTATTTTAACTGAAGAAAATTTTAGTCGCCAAGCGATCGAATCTAAATTTAAAAACCATAATATTCTGCACTTAGCCACCCATGCTGAATTTAATACAGGTACGCCAGACAATTCATTTATCATTTTTGGCAATGGTGACAAAATCCATCTCAGTGAAATTACCGATTGGCAAATTCCGAATATTAATTTAATTGTCCTAAGTGCCTGTCAGACAGGAGTTGGTAAACTGGGGGATGGCGTTGAGATTTTGGGTTTTGGCTATCAAGTTCAGAAAGCAGGAGCAAAACAGGCGATCGCTTCGCTTTGGAAAGTTGATGATGTGGGCACTCAGGTTCTCATGGCTGCCTTTTATAATGAGTTGCAAAAAGGTGATGTTACTGTTATTGAGTCCTTGCGTAGAGCGCAAGTTGCGCTAATTCAGTCTAAAGATTTTAGTCATCCTAATTATTGGGCAGCATTTTTTGCGATCGGTAATGGGCTGTAATAACAAGACATAAGAATTGATTGCGACGCAAAGCGCCGCCAATCAATTCTTGGGTCTTAGTTTGTACTAGCTAACTCTTTTTTTGCGACATAAAACCCAAATAATGTGAGGCGGCGCTTCGCGCCGCCTCACATTATTTGGGTTTTGATTTGTCATGATATAGGTGGCAGCTATACATCTAAAAATTGTTGCAAATTCTGTAACCGCTATAGGAATGGTTTAACTTTGATCGTAATCTAATGAAAATCTAACCTTAAAACTTAGAGATAAGGCTATGCAAGTCAAGATATGGAAAGTTTTAATCGAATTTGTGCTTGGCATTGCGATCGCCTCGTTATGCGGGATCATGCTTCATGCCCCATCGGAGGCGCAATCACTAGATGAGTTACTGTCGCGAGAGGCGATCTCTCCTGTCCAGACTAATCAGTCGCAGCCCCTTAACACGAATCCTAACGGCTTTGTTCCTACACTATTGCGCCAATCGGATCAGCCTAGTTCTAATCGTGGCGTGATTGGGGCAGACCAGCGCCAACCCATGATGAGCCGAGATTATCCTTGGTCTACGGTAGGTAAGGTCGTAGGACTGACTGAGAAAAATGAAAAATATGCTTGCACAGGAACCTTGATTGGAGACTACCATGTGTTAACCAATGCTCACTGTGTTTATGATCGGGGCAAGTTAGCCAAAAAAATGATCTTTTTACCCAACTTAATCAATGGAAGGTTACGAAGAAAGACAGACTATGCTGTGGTAAAAGAAGTTTTTGCAGGAACAAAGAATTCAGAAAAAAACTCAGCAGATGATTGGGCGATCTTGTTACTGAACAAGCCTTTGGGTGAGAAATATGGATTTCTGAAGTGGAAGTCACTTTCTTTATCAGTGTTGCAAGACTACAAAAAGAAACTATTTGTGACAGGCTATTCTGTCGATTATCCTGATCCGAAACGCTATGCAGACTTGCAAGCGGGAAAGGGAGAGACGGCTGGTGTTCATATTGGTTGTAGTGTGATCGATGAATTGGATGGGATGTTTGTGCATGATTGCGACACTAACTCTGGGGCTTCTGGTTCTGCACTGATTGGTAAGATTGATGGTGCTTATCATATTGTCGGACTCCATGCAGCTGGGCTGAAGTCTCGGACGGGTAAAGGGATTGAAAATTATGCAGTGCAGATTAGCAGAATTGAGGCAGGGTTAAAGAAAAAGACAGGTAATTAGCCCTGTCTACAAGTGATAGAGATACTTATGGGCTAACCCAAGAACTTCTCGGTACAACGAGCAAAAATCTCTACCCCAGTTGCGAGAACCGTCTCATCGAAATTGAAGCGGGGGTGATGATGAGGATAGGCTAAGCCCTTATCAGGATTTGCAGAACCAAGAAAGAAATAGCAACCAGCGACAGCTTCTAAGAAGAAAGAAACATCTTCACCGCCCATCGTTTGGCATTCAGGAACAATGCCTGCGGGAGTTTCGATTACGGTTTCGGCAACAGAGCGAACTAACTCGGCGATCGCATAATCATTAATCACAGGTGGATAGAGCTTGGTATAGTCCAACTCGTAAGTAGCACCATGTGCTGCACATACACCTGCGATCGCCTCTTCTAAACGTAGTGCTAGCTTTGCGCCAACTTCAGGATTGAAAAACCTCACAGTGCCACTAATCATGGCGGAATCAGCAATGATATTTGTGGCGGAACCTGCGTGAAATTCACCAATGCTAATAACGGCGGATTCGAGAGGGCTGACATTGCGGGAGACGATGCTATGAATGGTGTTTACCACTTGAGCAGCAACCAAAATCGAATCAATAGTTTGATGGGGAAGTGCGCCATGTCCACCCCGCCCCATAATTTTGCAATAGAAGTATTCCGTTGCTGCCATTAATGCGCCGCTGCGCACGCCGACCGTACCAAGGGGCAAATTATTCCATAGGTGTAAACCAATCACAGCATCAACTTTAGGATTTTCGAGTACACCTGCCTCGATCATTGGTTTTGCGCCCCCAGGTCCCTCCTCGGCTGGCTGAAAAATAATTTTCACTGTGCCACTAAAATCAGCGCGATGTTCCCAGAGATATTTTGCTGTACCCAAGGCGATCGCCGTATGTCCATCATGACCACAGGCGTGCATCAGTCCGTCAATTTGCGATTTATAACTAATGATATTTTCTTCTTGAATTGGTAGCGCATCCATATCGGCACGGATGGCTAAAACTTTATTATTGCCTTTCTTAGCTCCTGAAATTGTTGCCACGATGCCTGTTTCCGCAATACCTGTTTGATGAGGGATACCCCAAGCGGTTAATTTTTCAGCGATCGCGGTAGATGTGCGCTTTTCTTGAAACCCTAACTCAGGAAAGCGATGAAAATCTCGCCGCCATTGCACAAGGCTAGGTTGCAAATCGAGGATATCGGCACGAATCTTGAAATTAGTATGTGTGGGTGAGGCGGTGGTTGTAAAAGTCATGATTTTTTGAGGCTTTGATTGTAGAGACGACTAATCTCAATATAACAACCAACCCCCAAGAAAGGTGCAATGCTTATTGCCGCTGCTTCACTTTGAGAGTTTAGTTTGGTTCAAGGTTTTGACAAATAGGAATGGAAGTAGTCTGAGAAGTAACAAGGGATGGATCAAGGCAGAGAACCTGTGTGAAACTGACATCCGTCTGCTTACCTAATTTTGAATTCCATGCTTCCAAATCCTTGCGGCTGGGATATACACCACCAAATCCACCTCTAGATATTGGCGTAGATGTAGATGTGGGTATAGATGCAGGCGCAGGTACAGGTACAGGTGGAGGAATCTGAAACTCAAACGCACCAATGTCAACAATGCCGCCAAAGATACGGAGTAAGCCACGTTGATCGGTATTTACCGCGACTGGAATCAGCGCATTATTACCAGCATCTAACGCAGGACTACCTGTCAAAAGCGCATGGGTTTGCGTTGGACCGCCATTATTTGCAAGGGGTGCAAGTTGGGGATTAAGTCGGTTTGCGGCTGTGCCGACTAATGTACTGATTGTAAAGTTTACGCTCCCAGTGCTATCTCCAATCAAATTATTCCCACCATCAATAAATGATCCGCTTACATCAGGATTTATTGTCCCCAATCCCGCATTATTAGGGCTGTCAAAGTTGCCTGCAACAATCGAGTTGCTGATCGTCAAGTTGCCGGGAAAAGCAAAGATCCCACCACCATTGCCGCTATCGTTGTTAAGTGAGTCGGATATGTTGTTGGTAATAGTGCTGTTGGTAATAGTTACGACTCCACCATTGCTAAAAATCCCGCCACCATCACCAAAGGAAGAATTACCCGAAATTGTACTGTTGGAGATTGTGCCATTATTGCCAATATAAATACCACCAGCAACGCATCCCGCAACCAAACATGTTGTATTACCTGAAACTGTGCTGTTAGTAAGGGTGAGGGTCGTACCATCACTGACAATCCCACCACCGCCACTATTAAGAGACCGATTATTCGACACAGTACTGTTAGTGATGGTCAAGGCTCCGCCTCTACTGACAATCCCACCACCATCGGCATTGGACGTATTATTTGACACAGTACTATTGATAACAGTCAGGTTGCCAGTATTGGTAAACAGTCCACCACCAGAGTTAGTTACCGAGTTACCTGACACATTGCTATTGCTAACGGTCAAAGTTCCAACGCCATTATTACTTATGCCACCACCAGTGACACCTCTACCATTGGTAATCGTTAAACCATCAAACGTGACATTGCCAGCAGTGATATTAAAAATCCTAAAAGTATTGTTACCACTAATAGTGAGATTGCTAGCTCCAGTCCCCTGAACTGTCAGATCTTGACTGATATCTATTGTCCCCGATGTCAAATTAATTATTTGAGGTGTGGCAAATATACCTGTGGGATCAAAGCGAATATCATCAGCACCTGCCAAAGCGTTAGCATCAAGAATCGCCTGTCGCAAAGATCCTGCTCCAGAATCATTAATATTCGTAGTCGTAAAAGTGACTAGTCTACTGTTAAAACTATGCTGAGCTTGCGAACTAAACACCACACCCGAATTAATTTTCCCAGTCTGATATTCCAAATTCCAATTGCCACCCAGATTACTGCTACCTGTGATGTCAGTCGAAGCCGCCACATCAAGCCCCGTATAGTATTTAACCGCTTGAACTAGCGTCGCCCCATTCTCGCCACTAGCTAAATTACAGGCATAGAGCAGAATATTTGCCGCAGGAGATAAAGATGTTTTCCATGCTTGGAGATCGTTAGCATATTTAGCAATATTCTCAGTACTGACAAAGTCTTTACCGAGCCAGAAATTACCAACATCACCCTCAGACACAATATGTAAACTATTAGCACCAGTGACACTAGCTAAGGTTTCAGTAACTTTCTGAATTCCGTATTGATCAGGATTAATCACCGTGACACTACTACCACCATTAGTTCCATCTAATAATGTTTGATAATCTTTAACTGTGCTATCGATAAATACAAAATTCCATCCCTGTTGGATATTGGTAGCGTTCAAAGATGCTTGAGTTGTGTTGTAACGATTGGCAAGGATATTGATATTTGCTGCTGTGAGACTACCTGTAGCGATCGCTTCTCCTGAATTTGTCGGTGCAGTAATTCCTGTGCCCGTGAGCAATTTTGGCAAGTCTATCCCCGCCATTGGTTTGGTATTGCCCAATTCTTGTTGGGTAGCGATCGGTAGATCAAAACTGAGGACACCATCTTCGGGCGTAATCCGCACATACTTACTATCAGGTACAGCCACGATATTAATTGTGCCGTTGTCAGTAGCGATCGCCCCTGTATTGATCACTATCCCACCAACCAGAGAAATGCTCTTTCCTTCCAAAACGTTGAGATTTCCTTGATTGAGAATTACACCTGATGTTTGTCCTTGAGTCAGTGGCGTTGTTGGACTAGTGAAAGCAAAAGCATTGGGAGTGCCTGTGAGATTCTTCAGATCGGTGGCACTGGTATTCATGCCAAACCAACTATTCCCTACTTGAATGCCGATTGCTGTCGTTGCAGTAAATGAGGCAGGAACATTCAAACTAGCGTTAGCACCAAAGATCACACCTGCGGGATTCATGATGTAGAGATTGGAATTTCCTCCTGTCAGTTGAACTAAGCCATTGATCATTGAAGGATCTCCTCCAACGACGCGACCAAGAATATTTTGAATATTTGGTTGGCTCAGAAAGTTGGCTATTTGTCCTTGATGTAAGCCAAATTGCTGAAAACTATGGAAGAGATTTCCTCCAGCTTGAGTGCCTCCAGTGATGTCAAACCTCTGTCCATTTGGTAAGACGATTGTGTCTGTTCCGTCTGGGGCGGCAGTGATTGGCAATGTTT
The DNA here is from genome assembly GCF_051131155.1 of Pseudanabaena minima str. Chao 2107. Lineage (NCBI taxonomy): Bacteria > Bacillati > Cyanobacteriota > Cyanophyceae > Pseudanabaenales > Pseudanabaenaceae > Pseudanabaena > Pseudanabaena minima. Next base: position 3,935,463 of record NZ_CP159508.1, on the reverse strand, counting down.
GGGCGTTGATGGGTGCAGTTGTTAGTAGGGCTGGATATAGGGCGATCGCGGTTGTCCAAAATATTCCTAAAACTGACTTCATACTAATCTCCAATAACCACTACATCAAAATTTATCTTGACCTTAGAACCTAATCTACATTATTAATCTCTACTTATTAAGTCTATCTACCGATATAGCAATCCTAAATGGTTTGTGGAAGGACACCCCATCGGGGTGTCCTTCCACAAACCAAAAAAATCCACAAATGATATAGGACTGCTATATCATTAATAAAATTGATTTTTGCTTAAGTTACGTAGCTAAATATTTAGTTAATATTAGTGCTTACGAAGAAGGAAAACATAAAGGTAATTCATAAATTGCCTTTACTAAATAATGCCAATTTTTATTCATTTTCTCTCACTTCCTAAGGAAGAAAGCTTAATTAAATGTAGGATGCATTATTGTACTCAAGTTAGTCACCAATTAGGTAAATATGATGACTGACTTGAGTTCAGGGACAACACATAAGCCATAACCTTAACTAATTATGTATGAGTTTGTATAGTTGTCGCCAGTCTTGTTATGACACAAACCCAGAAGACGAGTTGCGGCGCAAAGCGCCGCAACTCGTCTTCTGGGTTTTGATTTGTCCTAGTACAAATGGCGACAACTATAAATTTATAGATTTGTATATGCTACAATCTGCAACTTTAGAAGGAAAATGATAATTATGAGCATAATAAATATAAGCCTAAAAGTTAAAAGAAACAAATATTCCAAATTAATATTAAGCATTTCTGCGCTTGCATTATTAGTAACAGTTTGTCAATTAGAAGTTAATGCTAATTCTATTTCTTCAGAATCAACACCCTCACGATCAATCAGTTCTACTCCCACAAAAGAATTAGACTTTGCTACTTCCCATAATCCTGATCTTTCTCAAATTGTCCAAAGTCAAGCGCCTCAAACAATTTCCATTAAAAAAGTTGAAGTTATTGGCAATACTGTTTTCGATTCTGAAAAACTCGATCCGATTATCAAACCTCTTGAAGGAAAGACCGTTACAGAAGATCAATTAACAGCAGTAGCCAACGCCATTACACAACTTTACGTTAGTAACGGCTATGTCACCTCTCAAGCCATATATACACCTCAAAGCGCTGTTAATGGTCTTGCTAAGATTCAGGTATTAGAAGGAAAAATCGAAAGAATCGATATTTTAGGTGTTACTTCTCTTAATCCTGACTACGTGCGATCGCGCGCTGAGCTAGGACTTGGTACTCCTCTCAACACCAATAACCTCGAAGATCAACTGCGCCTCCTGCGTGCTGACCCCAATTTTACAAGTGTAGATGCTAGCCTCAAAGCAGGTAGTCAATCTGGCTTGAGCATACTCACGATCAAAGTTGTGGAAGCCAATCAACTGGCAGGATCGGTTAGTTTTGATAACTTCTCTCCACCTGCGGTTGGCTCTGAGCGCATGGGAGCAGGACTCAGTTACCGCAATCTCTTTGGGGCGGGAGATGTCTTTACTGCCAATTATTATAGAACTACGACAGGCGGCTCTAATCAATACGATTTTGGTTTTAGCATTCCCGTCAACCCGATGAATGGAACTGTCTCACTTCGATTTGCACCCAGCAACTATCGCATTACCCAGTCCCCATTCGATGTCTTCAATATTCGTGGCAACAACGAAGTTTACTCTGCTACATATCGCCAGCCCATAATTCGCAATCCCCGCGAAGAATTTGCGCTGTCTCTAGGCTATGAATATCAAAGAGGTCAGACTTTCCTATTTAACGACCTTGCCGTGCCATTTGGGATTGGACCCGAAGCCGATGGCACTAGCCGCACCAGTGTATTTAAGTTTGGGCAAGACTATACCAGCCGTGATACCGAAGGGGTTTGGTCATTGCGATCGCAGTTTAGTCTTGGTACAGGTCTATTTGGTGCGACTTTCGTTACTTCTCCTAGCGCAGCTTTTCTAAGTTGGTTAGGACAGATTCAACGAGTTCAGGTTCTTGGTGCTGACACAATTTTGATTGGATCGCTAGATACTCAACTCTCAGCCGATCCACTTCTACCATCGCAGCAGTTTGTGATTGGTGGTGGTCAATCCTTGCGTGGCTTCCGTCAAAATGTGCGATCGGGTGATAATGGCATCCGTTTTTCCTTGGAGAGCCGATTTGTAGTGGCGCGAAATGAGGAAGGTCGTACAATGCTCCAGTTAGCTCCTTTTATCGATCTCGGCTCAGTCTGGAACAACTCTAGAAATCTCAATGTGCTGCCCAATCAAAATTTTTTAGCAGGTGGCGGTTTAGGAATTATATTCGAGCCAATTAAGCGGCTCAACTTACGTCTAGATTTTGCGATTCCATTTGTGAATCTCAGCGATCGCGGCTCTAATTTGCAAGAGTCATCACTATATTTCAGCCTCAATTACCTGTTTTGAGGACTCAGTTTAAATTAACGTCAGTTCGACGAAAGCGGAAAATGGTAAGAATCGCTAAGCGATTCTTACCATTTTCCGCCATTTGCGGCGTGCGAAGCACGCCGCAAATGGCTATATCGAACTCACGTTAAATTAGAGTGTGTTTGAGAAGTCTCTTGTTTAGCATAAATTACTGCTTTTACCCCCCTTAATCTTTCTTCAAAAGTTGGGGGGTGGTATGTTCTTTGATTCCTGCTAGAGGTTATTGTTCTGAGTTCCAATATTGTTTCCTGCGGGTTTTACATTGCCAGTAATTACTTGTCCTGTTTCTGCGTAGAAGTGATAAGTGTCGCCTCGGCTTTCAGTTTTCTCATGGCGCGATCGCCTTTCTTCGATACCATCTAATAGCGATCGCACCTCGTAGGATTTACGTGTGCCGTAAGGAATAAAGCTTAGGATACCTTCACGTTCAAGATCGCATAAGTGATCGTAAGGAACTGTAACTTTAGGATTATCAGGTAAGGGAACGCACTCATCGACTTCTAGGGCGGAGATACTGTGATGAATATTATCAAAGGTGTTGCGAATGGCGGCGAGGGAAGATCGGCGGGTGTTAGGGTTGCCATCGATGCGGATGAAGATCTTGGCATCGGCGAGATCGGCTTTGATGTAGGCGCGATTGCCTTCGGGGAATGTGAGAATTACGCCTGTGCGCCAGTAGGTGCGTTTAGAGATGCGGTGGTGCATTTTGACAATGAAGCGGGAAATGACACTGCTAAATAGAATTTTGTAGTGATATTCCAGATTGAGAGTGTTGTCCCAATTGCCTGTATCGGGTTCTTCTTCGTCAAGGAGTTCAGGAATTAGGTAAATGGGCTTTTGAGAATTAGCATCAAGGAGAAAACATAGCTCGAATTTTTGCATCATGTCGAGAATGAATTGCCGATCGCGGTTTTCTTGATAACAATTGCGATCGCCTTTATTTTTGGGTGTGAGAATGCGAGTGAGGTCTTGCCAGTTCAGCATTCCCTTATGTTTGGTGATGAGTTGATTGTCATTGAGAATGCGATATACGCCGCCTGTGACCCATTCGGGATTGAGCACGCTGGTGTCTTGGAGTCTGGTATCTTCGGCGAAGTTGAGAACAATGCCCAGCAGGTGCAGGAGGCGAATTAGGTCGCGGCGTTCTTGGCGATCACTAATTTCTTGATCATTGCAAATACATTCGTATTCGGTATAGCTGATATGGTCGCGGTTGTCCTGTTCGATTTGTTCTTTGAGGCGAAACCATTGCTGGGGTAGTTCATTAAACACATGATCCATTGCGGCGATTTGTTGGGCGATCGCCTTGCGAAGCTCGTCAATACCTAACCCTGTTTTGCAGGAGGTTTCAAAGAAGCCTTGAATGTTGGGATATTTCTCTTGTAGATGGCGGCGGTTGAGTTTGAGGGGATGTTCGTCGCTTTTGTTGGCAATAATCAGGACGGGGGCATCTTTGCCGAAGCTTTCAATAATTTTCAGCCAATATTCGACATCGTTATTGCCTTCGTCTTTGCGGGCATTGAGTACTAAGAGATAGAGGCTACGCTCGGTCAAAAAGAACTGATGGGTGGCGTGCATGATTTCCTGTCCGCCAAAGTCCCAAACTCTAAGTTTGACGTTTTCTTCACGAGCTTTTATTTGCCAAGCCCTGATATCAATGCCTTCGGTTTTGATTTCATCGGGTTTGAAGTTGCGATCGATCAATTGCCGCACCAGTGAGGTTTTGCCGACTGCGCCATGTCCGATTAAGATCACTTTTGCTTCATTCAGTGGCTTCCGTTCGCTCTGTTTCAATTTCTGCCAGTACCCAATTATCGCCGCAGGGTTTTCAGTATCTTCTAAAATCTCTGGCGGAATTGGTAATGGATTATTACTGAGGTCAAGCGAAGTCAGATTTGCTAATTGGGAGATCGCGTCTGGTATCGCCGTGATTTGGTTGCGAGAAAGGTTAAGCGAAGTCAGATTTGCTAATTGGGAGATCGCGTCTGGTATCGCCGTGATTTGGTTGCGAGAAAGGTTAAGCGTAGTCAGATTTGCTAATTGGGAGATCGCGTCTGGTATCGCCGTGATTTGGTTGGTATGGAGGTAGAGCCCCGTTAGATTTGCTAATTGGGCAATCGCCTCTGGTATCATCTTGATCTGGTTCCTACCGAGGGCAAGCACCGTCAGATTTGCTAATTGGGTAATCGCGTCTGGTATCGCCTTAATTTGGTTGCTATAGAGGCGAAGCTCCGTCAGATTGGCTAAGTTGGCGATCGCGTCTGGTATCGCCTTAATTTGGTTGCCATAGAGGTTAAGCGTAGTCAGATTTGATAATTGGGCGATCGCATCTGGTATCGTCGTAATTTGGTTTTCATAGAGGGAAAGCGAAGTCAGATTGGCTAAGTTGGAAAACGAGTCTGGTATTGCCGTGATTTGGTTTCTATTGAGGGAAAGCGAAGTCAGATTGGCTAAGTTGGAGAACGAGTCTGGTATCGCCGCGATTTGGTTGTAAGAGAGGTCAAGCGAAGTCAGATTTGATAATTGGGCGATCGCATCTGGTATCGTCGTAATTTGGTTTTCATAGAGGGAAAGCGAAGTCAGATTGGCTAAGTTGGAAAACGAGTCTGGTATTGCCGTGATTTGGTTTCTATTGAGGGAAAGCGAAGTCAGATTGGCTAAGTTGGATAACGAGTCTGGTATCGCCGTGATTTGGTTGCTAGAGAGGTAAAGCGTAGTCAGATTGGCTAAGTTGGATAACGAGTCTGGTATCGCCGTGATTTGGTTGCTAGAGAGGTAAAGCGTAGTCAGATTGGCTAAGTTGGCGATCGCGTCTGGTATCGCCGTAATTTGGTTGTATGGAATATGAAGTTCTTTGAGATTGGTTAATTGAAAAATCTCTTGTGGAATAGCCGTTAAACGATTTCCTTTGCGTTTTCTTTCTTTATTATCAAACTTACCTAAAATCAACTTTTCCAGACTTTGCAACCGTCCAATTGCGCTGGGCAATCCTTCCAGATCGTTCCCCGACAGATCGAGTTCCGTCCAGCCCTCTCGTTCTGCTTGTGCAATTATTGCCAATAACTCTGCATTATTCATAAGGAAAAAGGAAAAAGGAAAAAAATTTTTCTTGTTAAAAAGCTTAATCATCATCAGAAAGAGGCTGATGAATGCGAATACGTCCGCGTTGCACTATCCAAAGCTTACCAGTTATATCCTCACGCTCTAAACCACCGATCATCGCCCAAATTTTCATCTAACTTCAGCTTCACGCAGACTGCTCCAAAGGAATATCAATATATCGATCCCGCGACATTTCCGCACCATAGGCAATACAAGCATAAATATCATCCACTTGTAATTGGGGATACTCTTCAATTAATTCAGCGATCGTCATGCCACTTGCTAAAAAATCAAGAATCAAAGAAACCCAAATCCGATGACCTCGAATGCAAGGTTTACCAAAACAAATATTTGGATTTATGGAAATTCGAGCTAACAGTTTTTGTCGGTTCATCATTTTTCCATTCAAAACAAGTTTAGTAGATCCGCATCACCTTATCAGTGACATTTTACAAGATTTTTTAGATAGGCGATCGCAGGCTTACTTAAATTTAGACGATAATATAGGCGACTGATTAGGCATTTGAGTATTAAACTTACTTCATGGGAGATTAGAGTCCAGAAGGTATAGCAACATGATACTTGCGGTTGATGTGGATTATCGAGAGGGAAAGGCTGTAGCAGCAGGAATTGCCTTTAATGATTGGGAAGATCATGTCCCCGCCAACACATTTATCGCTCAAACTAATCAGGTCGAGGAGTATCAACCAGGAGAGTTCTACAAACGCGAACTACCAATTATTTTGCTACTTTTAGAACAACTTCCACAGCTTCCCAAAATTATAATTATCGACGGATATGTCTATCTCGATCGCCATCAAAAAGCAGGCTTAGGATTGCATTTATACAATGCACTTAACGCGCAAGTAGCCATCATCGGCGTAGCTAAAAGTCGCTTTCAAGATATTCCTTCAAAAACGGAAGTTTTGAGAAATGATAGTAATCGCCCATTATTTGTAACTGCGATCGGTATCGATGAATCCGAAGCAAGAGGTTGCATTCAAAAAATGCATGGCAATCATCGCTTACCAACAATACTAAAAGCAGTAGATAGACTTTGCCGAGATTCGTATTTATAGCAATATAGCTGTCGCCAAGTTTACGAGGACATACAGCGCTTTGCACTCAAACCCAAAAATCGATTGGCGGCGTGGAGCGCCGCCAATCGATTCTTGTAGCAATAATTTGATAAAATGACAGCCTATGGATACAGTATTATTCGATCTTGATGGAACTTTGACCGATCCCAAAATTGGGATTACTACCTGTATTCAATATGCTCTCAATCAACTTGGTTACGAGTCACCAGAAACAGAGGAACTCCTCTGGTGTATTGGTCCCCCATTGACCGTTAGTTTCGCGAAGTTGCTACAAACTACTGATAAAGAGTTAAGCGATCGCGCCATTGGCTTTTATCGCGATCGCTTTGCCACAGTAGGCTTATTTGAAAATTCGCTCTATCCCCAAATCCCTGAGACTTTAAAATTAATTCGCGCCGCAGGTTATCAAACCTACATTGCCACATCTAAGCCCCATGTCTTTGCCAAGCGGATTATTGAGCATTTTGATCTGACTTCTCTATTTGATGGCATCTATGGCAGTGAATTAGATGGCACTCGCAGTGACAAAGCAGAGCTAATTCAGCATATTCTGCTCACTGAAAATCTAAATCCAACCAAAACAGTAATGGTAGGCGATCGCTCCCATGATGCGATCGGGGCAAAGAAAAATCAGCTCTTAGCGATCGGCGTTACCTATGGTTATGGCACTGAAGAGGAGCTAAAACTGCATGGTGTCGATTTGCTCGCTAACTCTCCTAAGGAGATAGCCCAATATTTATGCTAAATCAAAGCACAAAATGGCGTAGCCATTTTGTGCTTTAAAAACCTAAGAGAGAGTGGCAGCGCTTCGCGCCGCCACTCTCTCTTGAATTTATAGATGACGATATGCGATGATTTATAGCGTTATCGCATTTATTCCGAGGTTGTTCTATGCCCAAAGCGATCGCTGAAGCGGATACTTTTCTCAAAAAGAAACTGCTTGGCTCAACAGATTTAGCCGATTCAGAGAAAATTTTCATCAAAAAAGGGCAAACATTTTTTGTTACTGAATATAGCCCTGATCGCAATCAACACCTTTTACTGACTCTAGCCTCACCCTTTCCAGCACTAGATGGCAAATCCCAACTTCAAAAGGTCTATGCCTACGATCCTCATGTCAAAGTTGAAGGGGAAGATGTCAATCAACTCATCAAGCTACCAGTTAAATATTGTTCACAACTAGACAACGATCAAGCAATTTTTGGTCCTGGTTGGCGACAGTGCAACACGACTAGTAATACGATGCTAGCTGACTTTGTGCTAAATGGAGCCTTAACAACGATGGCAAAAGCACAGGGATTTCCAGAGCCAGAGTCAGTTTATATGCGATTGGTAGGTAAGTTTGGCGATACCACCGATCATGACGCTCAAACATGGGCTTTAAAAGAACTCGGCATTAACTCTTACTTCAGCTATTCTCTCTCAGCTAAAGATGTATTGCTTTCACTTAAAGCGAATATCCCTGTAGTTGTGGGATTTGCCTACAAAGGGAGCGGTCATATTTGCGTAATCGTCGGGCATGATCCTGTCAAAAAAGTTTGGCTTGTGCATGATCCTTACGGCACTCGTCATGGCGCTAGCGATAGTTATGACGTTGGTGTTGGCGGCGCTTACGATCCCTATGGTTATGATGTCATGCAGCAAATTTTTTGGGATGGTGGCGGTGAAGCAGGCTGGGGCAGGATTGTCACTAGCATTAAGGGCAAGCCAACGGGTTTACCTTCAGGGCTATAAAAAAAGCGGCGCAAAGCGCCGCTTTTTTATTTACTGCGAAAGATGGCTCTTACGGGAAAATGATCGGATACTTTTGCAAAATAGGTGCGATCGCTATCAAAACCCAAATCTTTTTGCGGATCGAGAATCTGTACTGATTGAGAAATGTATTCTGCTTCTGCGCCTTGAGGAGCTTTGGAAATCGCAATATGATCGATGACGCAACCAGTGCCGCGATTAGAATAGCGCGGACGACCATCGCTAGTTTTAGGTTGCCCACGTTTTTTTAAGCAGTTCTCTTTCTGGTCAGTTTCGATCGCTCTAGTCAAAAAAGTCAGTGGCGCATCCCTTAAGCCCCGATTTTGCTCAGCCCAAGTCGGACTATTAAAATCACCCACTAAAATTAAATCGGGATCAGATTGCGGATTCTGTTGATAGTTATCTACTTCTTGGCGCAGGCGATCGCTTTGATTTTGTCTTAAGCGATCCGCATCTTTGCCACCACCTCCCTTTTGATGCACAACCACTAAGGTGAAGTCAAAATTTGCGCCTGTTTTCACAAAGGTCACCAGCGGCGATCGCAAAGTCCCTGTGATATTCACCTTTTGCCATTCCGTCACCTTTTGAGCAGAAATCAAGTCTTTGCGATAGAACAAAGCCACCCTTTGTTTACTGCCCGTATCTCCTAACACAAATTCCCATTGTTTACCTTTATTCAACTGCTCCTTGAGTTTTTCGGCTCCCAATGGACTAACTTCTTGTAAGCCGATCGCATCAAAATTACGTTCAATAATCTGGCTTACAGCTTCTAGTTTGGGAGTATTGGCTCCATCAAAATTACCTAGATTGAAAGTTCCAATTCGTACTTGGTCAGGTACATTGGCTGTAGCAAAGGGATTAGAGCAACCTGCGATCGCTATGCCACAAAGCCAAACGATATGAAAGTATTTAAAGTGTTTAAAAAGTGATCGCTGCATTAATTTCTCTTAATATAATATAAGAACTCCTCAATTACATCAATTAACCAACTAACTTCTGTTGATCTAATATCATTATTTGCTAAAGGATATTTAACTCCATTCAACCACAAAAGTACATTTACTTTTATGGAATTGTCTTCGTTATGCTCGCTACTTAGCCAAATCAGATTATCCACAATTCCACTATTACGTTTCTCAATCATTCGCCATTTTGGTTCCGTTCCTTGAAATTCGGTGGTTGGCAGTTTAATTTGCCAAGAAGTTCTCCCAAATAGCAACTTCTCAAATAAAGTTTCTGTTTTAGTTATTTTTAGAGTTACTGTTTCTAATAAATCTATGGTAAATCGAAGCGTCAATCCACCAAATATCATTACCAATAACCCAAATATGGCATAGAAACCAAAAGAGTTGAGATAATACATAGAAACATTGCTCCAAATATCTCCCAAAACAGGATGAGCGAAGACAATGATTAACCCTAAGAATACCCACATAAAGACTGCAATCAAAATTTTAGGGGGAATTGTAATCTTGAGGCAAGTTTCAGAAGTTGAAACTTGAATGTCAGAGTTATCTGGAGGAAAAGAATGGCGAACATAACTGGGAAATTGCTTAGATTTGGCAGGACTAGATTGCTTTATCGGTTCTAATGGAGTGGGCTTACTCTGAGGAATAAAAACTTGGACGGATTCAGATAGAGATTGTAAAGTGACTCTAGCAGAAGCATAGCGTTTCTTGACAGTTGGTTCCACCAAGGTTTGAATCCATTGCACAAAATGGGAACTGGCACTGGTGCGATCTCGAAAAAGTATCCGAGTATCGTCATCCTGTGGTAAATCCGCAGGTGATACCCCCGTCAGCAAAAAAATCAGTGTTGCCCCTAATGCATAGAGATCAGAAGCTGCAACCGCTCTGCCTCCATATTGTTCCATCGGCGCATAGCCATAGGTTCCCACAACGGTGAAAGACTTACCTTCAGCCGATGCTTTATCTTGCACAGCCCCAAAATCCACCAGATAAATATTTTGTTCCTCTGCTTCATCTCCAATCAAAATTAAGTTGCTAGGCTTAATATCGCGATGGAGAACTTGAGGACTGAGTTCATGGAGATAGATCAGGATTTCTAAAACCGCGATCGCAATTTTCTTAACCTGTGATTCAGTAAATTTATGTCCTCTAGCAATATGTTCGCGCAAAGAATCCCCTTGAATATATTCCTGTACCAATCCAAACCACAGAGAGCGATCGTCAATCGAAAAGTAATCGCGATATTTGGGAATACGTGGATGATTTAACTGTTTGAGAACATTAGCTTCCCGCTCAAATAGTTTCAAATCTTCCCATTGGACACTACCTCCAAAAGCTAATAACTTGACCACCACTAGTTCATTCTCTTTCTGCAAATCTTTGGCTAGCCAAGTCTCACGACCTGCATTTTGTCCAAGTTGACGCTCTAGCTGATAACGTTGATTAACGATCTCTTGAGGCTGAAGGATAGTCATAAAAGATATCTCATATTAACTAACGATTGTTTCTAAAACTAGTAATCACTTCCATTAGCCACATCACTTCAGTTGGTCGCATCTCATTGGCAGATATTAAATAAGTCTCATCTTGGATATGTATTTTGACATTGGACTTGAGCGAGTTATCATCATTTTTCTCACTACTTAACCACACCAACCAGCCAAACAGATTATTGTTATATCTGTTTCGCATCATGATCCATTTTGGCTCAACGTAAATGGAACTATTGCAAGCCTGTTGGTCACGCCAATAGCATTTACCAAATATGTAGCGACTTAAGATGACTTCTTGCCCATTAATTTCAAACTTAGATGTGGTGAGAAGTTTTAAAAGCTTGTTCAAGATCAGTCCGACAATTGTTAATAGAATTACAACAATTATGGGACTAGGTCTTGTGATAAGCAAGTAGGGAACTAATGTTGTACCAAAGAACAAAGTGATTAACGATATCATTCCTACCAACAAAATTGCTGATAGCGTCTTATTGGGGACTAAAATCTGAAGATAATGTTCTGATTCTTCAACTTGAATGTTGGTGTTTTCTGGAGCATAGTTTCTAGTGGCTTTTACCTTAGCTGATTGAATAATTGGCACAACCTGCTCGGCTCTCGATTGCCTTTTGGGTTTAGGGTGAACTAGCGCTTCTAAAGCCATTTGAGCCGATGCATAACGTTTTTTTAGTAATGGTTCTACTAAGGTCTGAATCCATTCCACAAAGTCAGGACTAGCACTGGTGCGATCGCGAAAAAGTATCCGCGCTTCGTCATCCTGCGGCAGATCCGCAGGTGAGATCCCCGTCAACAAATAAATCAGCGTTGCTCCTAACGCATAGAGATCAGAAGCCGCAACCGCTCTACCACCATATTGCTCCATTGGCGCATAGCCATAGGTTCCCACGACAGTAAAGGATTTGCCTTCGGCGCTTGCTCTGTCTTGTACTGCGCCAAAATCTACCAAGTAAACATTTGGAGTTTCTCCTTCACTTTTAGTCAAGATCAAATTACTAGGCTTAATATCGCGATGGAGAACTTGAGGACTAAGTTCATGGAGATAGATCAGGATTTCTAAAACCGCGATCGCTATTTTCTTAACCTGTGATTCAGTAAATTTATGTCCTCTAACAATGTGTTCACGCAAAGAATCCCCTTGAATATATTCCTGTACCAATCCAAACCACAGAGAGCGATCGTCTATCGAAAAGTAATCGCGATATTTGGGAATACGTGGATGATTTAGTGCTTTGAGTACATTGGCTTCCCGCTCAAATAGTTTCAAATCTTCCCATTGGACATTACCTCCAAAAGCCAATAACTTGACTACCACTAGTTCATTCTCTTTCTGTAAATCTTTGGCAAGCCAAGTCTCACGACCTGCATTTTGCCCAAGTTGACGCTCTAGCTGATAACGTTGATTAACAATCTCTTGAGGCTGAAGGATAGTCATATACTTTGCTCAGACAATTGAGGAGACTTAGAACCTTTTTAAGGATTGTCTAGATCCCCCCAGCCCCCCTTGTAAAGGGGAGAGAATTAAATTATTCCCCCTTTACAAGGGGGATTGAGGGGGATCTCTTGAAGGCGTTAACCGCAGAAAGCAATTCTTAGATGGTTTCTTAGTGGTGATTACAGCATTTTTTACTTTGACAAAAATACTTAGCAATATTTTTGATCATCTTATAATATAAACACAATGCCATTGAGGTAGAAAGTCATGACTTTCACAATCGATCCATCCATAGATCCCGTTGTACTGCCCGATCATACCCAACTGCCAGAGTCTGATGGTACATTTGTGAAGAATTTTCAAGAACATCCCCAAAGTATTCTCCTCACTGACTCACTGGAACCTGTATTACAACAAATTCATCCTGACGGGCAATATGCGATCGGGCAAGATAGTGGTATTTACTGGCGGATCACTGAGCCTCCTGAAAAAGGCGCAGAAGCTCCTGACTGGTTTTATGTGCCAAATGTACCGCCGTTGTTAAATGGCATTCCACGCAGATCCTATGTATTGTGGCAAGAGTTTATTGCGCCGCTAATTATTTTAGAATTTGTCTCTGGTAGTGGCAAAGAAGAAAGAGATAAAACTCCTTGGACTGGCAAATTTTTTATCTATGAGCAGGTAATTCGTCCCGCTTTTTATGGCATTTACGAAGTCCAAACTGCCAGTGTCGAGCTATATCGACTGGTCGAGAATAGATTTGAATTAGTAACAGCTAATGCCCGTGGACATTATCCAATTGAGCAACTTGGTGTAGAAATTGGTATTTGGCAGGGACTTTATCAAAATCTAGAATTACCTTGGCTGCGTTGGTGGGATGCCCAAGGTAACTTGTTAATCACAGGCTCAGAACGTGCTGAGATCGAAGGTCAAAGGGCTACCAAAGAATATCAACGTGCTGAGCAGGAGCATCAACGTGCTGAACAAGAACGTCAACGTGCTGAGCAGGAGCATCAACGTGCTGAACAAGAACGTCAACGTGCCGATCGCCTTCTGGCACAACTACTTGCTGCGGGAATTGACCCCGAATAAAAAAATGTTGCTAAGCAACGCTATTTTGATCAAATTAGCTAAAGCACAAACTTAGCGATCGCTACAGCCGCTCCATCCTCTTCGACAGTGGGCGCAACCCAATTACCAAGAGGCTTTAAGCCTTCAGGGGCATTACCCATAACTACGCCAATACCTGCATATTCGATCATTTCTAAATCATTGAAATTGTCACCGATCGCTAAAACCTGCGATCGGTCAAATCCCAAGATATTCTCAGCTAAATGCTTAACCGCAGTTCCTTTATTGGCGATCGGATTAGTCGCTTCAAAGAAAGTAGCCACAGATTTAGTCAGATAGAGTTGTTGCGGTGTATAGCGATCTTTGAGAACTCGGAGCATTTCTGTCACCAGTTCCGCAGTATCACTCAAGGCAAGAATCTTGGTTGGCGGATGATCGGTACTTTTACTAGTGAGGAACTCTCGCAAATCACCGACTACTGTGACTCCAACCTTAGAGCGTTCGGCATAGGCTTGAGTTTGGGCGGTCATTTTCCGAACGTAGAGTTCATCATTCACGTAAATATGAATTGAAAGCTTGTCATTAGTTGCAAATTCTCCTAGATCATCGAGCAAAGAGAGTGCTTGTTCGAGTTCAACTGGCCAATGTCCAACTAATTCATCGGTCTTGGGATCTTTAATGAATGCGCCTTGATAGGAAATCAACGGCATATCTGAAGCGATCAATTCATGGAATCGTACTGCCGAGCGATACATTCTACCCGTGGCGATCGCCACCTTTACACCTTTAGCCTGAGCTGCTTTTACCGCTTGCTTGACTGCATCATTGACCTGATTGGCATCACCACTAATCGTGCCATCGATATCTACCACGATCAGTTTAATGTCTTGTGCCATGAGTTTTTTGCTTTCTTTTTGCTTTGGATAAAAAAGTAGGGTCAATTCATGAATTGACCCTACTTTTTTATAATACCTTGCTTGGAAATCTAAAACAGTAAAGGCGGCGCGAAGCGCCGCCTTTACTGTTTATTTCTCAGGACAAGCTACACCACCAGAGATGTTGCGGCATTGTCCGCGAATCTCGTCTAGCAGGCTAGGATTGAGTTGCTTAGACTTACTTAGAGCAAGCTCAAATTGCTTCTTGGCGGTTGGAATATTGCTGTCGCTTTGCATCCATAACACTTGTCCTTTTAGGTAATGTAGCTCTGGATTATTGGGAGCAGAGACAAGAGCTTTGTTTACTGCGTCTAGAGCAAGGTCAGGCTTGCGAGCATCACGATAGGCTAGAGCGATGCCACGCCATTTGAGATAATCAGGCGCTGCATATTGCTTGAGGCTTTCCAAAGCTGTTTCAAGGTCTGACAGAGGTAATACTGATGCAATTAGCATGTCAATATAGCCCTTAATCAAATTTAGCTCAGGATCATTGGGAGAAATATCCTTGGCTTTTTGGATATTGTCAAAAACGCTTTGCACTAGTGGCAAAGCCTTGGGTGCACTAGATACACCTTCAGTTTTGACAATATATCCTGCCTCAATCAAATCACTTGCAGCAATATAGATATAAGCTCTGAGGTTATCTTTACCCTTCAAAGCTTCGGCGTTAGATCGAACGCGCTGTCCTGCAACGCGCATTCCTAAGTAGTCTTCTCTGGCATAGAAGGTGGAAGCGCGTAAAGCGAATAACAGTGGCTCGTTTGCTTCTGTTCTCACAGCTAAATCTAACTGCTTTACAGCCGCCGTATAGTTTCCGTCTTTGAACATTAACTCAAAGGCTTTTTGGGTTTCGCTGCCGATCGCCCTAGCATTTTGGGAGCGGAATGGATCTGCGGCAAAGCTAGGCATCGCCGTAGCGGCAGTGATTAATGCTGTTAACAGAGATACGGATATAAATTTCAAAGAGCGTTTCATAAATTTCCCCGAAAATATCAGGCTATAAGTAGTTAGCAATGTTTAGATCGTATCTTTAGATATTCTGACAAATTCAACTCGGACTTAATCTAAATACTTAATCTAAATTTGGTCTGATGTTTTAGGTTGTCTGCAACATAATTACGTTAATGCACTCAAGGACGATGGTAATTTACAAAAAGTTTCTTCGCTTCTTTAATACCCAGACTTAATATCAAGCCCTGCACTCAAGTGCAGGCTAAAAGCTCAAGTCCACTGAAGTGGACTAATACCAAAACACAAAATGGCGTAGCCATTTTGTGTTTTTAAAACCCTTACTGGGTTTGGTTTTTAATTCACAAAAGTGTTGTCACACTTTCGTGAATTGGTATAAGGAATACTTTTAACTGATGTTGCGTGAAAGGAATTCTTGCGATGGCGTAAGTCTAGGGCTGGCACGGGGGCACAGCCCCTACGAGATCTAAAATTTACAGATAGGGGTAATCCCCCCGTGGTTGCCCTGTTATGCTAGCAGCAAGAGGTTCATTATCTGAGTCCCACGTAACTTGAGTTCTTGGCTAAAGGCTCAAGTCCTTTATCTATTCTTGTGTTTGGCTAGAGTTCCGCATGATTAAAGCTAAGGCTATAGATTCTGGTAGTAGGGCAGCGATCGCGGTTAGTTTTAATGACCATGTATCGGTCGCGCTGAATAGCCCCTCTAAACCACTCAGGTGGGCTGACCAAATATCGGTTAAGTCAATGGCAATGCAAGCAAATAAAAGGACTTTGATCGTAGCCTGATTGGAAAACGCCACCAGAATAGCTAAGACCATATCTCTAATCGCCCAAACTCGAATGATATAAGGCATTTGCAGATTTGATGCTAGGGGTGCGCCTAGCTGTTGCATCAGCCAATGGGGATCGACATAACCGATCGCACTTAGTCCAAACCGAATCAAGCACATAATTCCAATTAATGCCGCTACATACCAAGCTTGATTTCTCATTTTTTTAGTTCACCCGATTGGGAAAAGATATTTCTAGCACCACGCATCCAATGTCAGTCTTAAATGGTCCATGCATTTCGTGTGGTGGTCTACTGGCATAATGACCGCTTTCTAACCACAGATCAAAGGCGCGATCGTACAGGCGACCACTGACGATGAATATTTCTTCAGGATAGGGATGGCTTTTGCTACCAAAAGCAGTTGTGTCTGCATTGGGATGAAATCGAGTTAAGCGAGTATATTCGCCTGTGTCTTGATCGATGCTCAAGGTCAGTTCTTCCGCTATCCCTTCTAGTCCAAGGATTGGCTTCCATTGATGACTATTGTTTAAGTCTAATGGATTCCAATAAGTAGCAATAGATTTTGACATGTATTACTCTCTCAATAAATAACTGATGTTATGTGGAACGCGGAGATTGGGGCTTGGTCTCCAAGCCCCTACCTTTACAAATATGTAGGGATTTGGTCTCCAAATCCTCTTTGAAGATGAGATGGAAACATTATGACGATCTTTGTTCTACGAAACTGATGTTACGTGGAAGGAATTCCTGTTATAGCAAAGGTCTAGGGCTGGCACGGGGGCTGAGCCCCTACAGTAACCTCTAAATTTTGAGGTAGGGGCAATGCCCCCGTGCTTGCCCTGCTTCGCTAGCAGCAAGAGGTCTACCATCTAAGTCCCATGTAACATCAGTAAATAAAATAATACTTACGCAAAAATGTTGTGAAAGTCTTATTTTATCGTAGGAGCAACCCAAGAATTAGAGGTGAGGCGCTTTGCGCCTCACCTCTAATTCTTGGATGGGAAGTGAGTAAATATTTCTTAAGCTGCGATCGCTACTTTTTCTAGATTCCAACGCTTTGTAGCTTGGGCAATCCGTTGTCCAAAGTATTCGGCGGTTAAGCGATCGCCTGAGTCTAGAACTGGCTCTCCTCCTGATAGATTCATGGGAGTTTGTCCCATAGTGCCAAGGAAGGAACCTAAGCGATTAACTCCATCGGTTTTTCCTTGATAAGAGCTTGGCTGTTCTCCTGCTCCTATCCATACCATGCCATGCTGCGCTGCATAGACAGATAGATAAATTAGAGTGCCTTGCTTGTCGCCACTGGGAGAACTGGAGTGGGTAAATCCTGCCGCAATTTTATCTTTCCATTGTTGGGTAAACCAAGCGGAACTGGCTGCGTCCAAAAATGCTTTGAATTGAGCGGCGACTCCGCCCATATAAGTGGGAGAGCCGAAGATGATCGCGTCGGCTTGATTAAGCTTTGCCATGATCTCGTCATCTTGCCAACGACCATTGGTAATTTGCTCTCCTGTAATCCGCAGCAGGTCAACATGATTAGCGACTTTGCGAGATCCTACGGCGATCGCTTCGGCGGTTAAGTGGGTGTGACCAGAGCCAGAAAAATAAACAATGGCGATCGTTGTCATAGCAACCTCTGTGAGTTGTTTGAGTTGTTGATGTGGGTTATGATTAGATACTAAAAGTAACTACCTACGAAAGTAAAGTAGGTACTTTTTCGTAACTGATAGGAACTTTCTGGTAACTAGTAATGGTGCAGCGATCGCGAGAACTTAATCCTTGTCCTGTGAGTGCTTTGACTAATTTATTGTCGGGACCTTGGACTATGTATATTTTGTGGGTGCTAGCAAATTCGGGACCAACAAGGTTTGGGGCTTTGAAGCGCAAGATAGAGGGTATTTCTACGAAGATGCTGACTGAACGGCTTCGGATGTTGGAGCAGGAGGGGATTTTGTATCGCCATTATGAGCCTACGGTTCCGCCTCAAGTAACCTATGGATTAACGGAGAGGGCGATGGAATTGATGGCTATTTTGGATCAGTTAGATGATTTAGCTCAGCGTTGGTATGGTCAGGAAGAAATTCAAGCTGGTTAGTGATAAAAAAGATGAAGCTCAGCTTCATCTTTTTATAGTAGTTCTCCTGATTCCTGTAACGAATGCAAGCGATGATAAATGCCGCCTTGAGATAAAAGCTGCTGATGGGAACCAATTTCCACAATTTGACCTTGATCTAAAACCACGATTTTATCAGCTTCGCGCACAGTGCTAAGACGGTGAGCAATCACAATTGTGGTGCGAGTTCCCTGAATGCGGCGCATCGCTAATTGAATCGATCGCTCCGATTCATAATCAAGACTAGAAGTCGCTTCATCAAATACGAGAATGTCAGGATTAACTAGCAATGCTCGCGCAATCCCTAATCGCTGACGCTGACCACCCGAAAGCCGCACACCGCGCTCACCGACAATCGTGTTATAGCCTCGTGGTAATAAATGGAGAAATTCATCAACGCTTGCGATCGCACAGGCTTCTTGGACTTCGGCAAAGGTCGCTGTAGGATTTCCATACATGAGATTATCCATCAGCGTTCCATTGAAGATATCTACCTCCTGATGCACAATCGCTAGACGTTTACGATAGCCAGTGATATCTAGTTCCGTAATCCCTTGACCATCGATCAAAATCCCGCCATTCGTTGGCTCAAAGTAACGGAACAGCAGTTTTACCAAGGTAGATTTTCCTGAACCAGACCGTCCGACTAGCGCAACAGTCTCATACGGCTCAATTGTAAATTGGATATTTTCTAAAACATGGCGATCGCGATCGTAGCCAAAGGTAAGATTGCGAAATTCAATTTTGCCATCAAAACGATATTGGGGATATTTGGTATTGGGATGGAGCGCGATCGCCGCATCCTGTCCATTTGTTTGTTTCATAAACTCATGAAACCGTAGCATCGAAGAATAGCGCCTTGCAAACACTTCTGCTAGCAAACAAATCGGCTTAATTTCTGAATATGCCATACTCGCCAATGTGGAAATGGTAATGAAATGCCCGATGGACATCTTGCCCCCAAAAGTTGCAAATAGAGCGGCTCCGAACACCACAAATTGACAGGCTTCTAAAACCGTATCCCGCACCATCCCCAGTTTTACATAGCCAATATGAATGCCCCAGAGCGAAACTTTTGCTTCACGCACAAGGCGATCACTTTGGCGTTTATATTCCTTGGCTTCATTGGCAAAAGCCTTGACAGTTTTGATGTTGGTGATAATTTCTGAAGTACGACTTTCGGTATTTTCTTGATAAATATCAAGGGTTTCTTCCATTTTTGTAAGATCCTTCAGCTTCCCTAAGCTACCCCATAGCACCAAAATAAATGACACTAAAAAGAAAGCCGAAATCCACCATGCGATCGCACAGATAATCACAAAAATACCGAGGATTCGTACCACTTTCGGAATCAATTGCCCTGCGATTTCAGGATATGACCACATGTGATTGGCTAAGCCTCGCGCCACTCTCCCTGCAATCCGTCCCGCATTGTTCTCATCGTAAAACTCAATGGGCAAAGTCAAGATCTTCGCGATCGCCTTTTGGGTCTGATCGCGACGGGTTTTGAGCGCAATTTCCCAATGGAAGTTATTGGCAAACCATACCTGCATGGGCGCACGGATCACTGTAACTACAAAAATCAAAACCGATAGAGTGATTAATGAAGTTGTTTGCGTCACAGGTTGTCCAAATAGTGACACTGCTGCCATTACGAAGTTATTGATTTCATAATCAAGCGATCGCCCCGACAACACATTCAGGATTTGCCCTACCGCATAGGGAACAGTGAGATCAATAATTTCAAATACGCTAGAAGCAGTGATGCTCCAAATCGCCTTTGTCCGATAGCGTTTAAAGTAACGTGCGATGTCCCAAAAATTAGCTGTCATGCTCGTCAAAATCCACAATGAGAAAATCTAGATAAACTAGTCAGATGAAGTCCTGACATATAGATAGCCATTACCGATCAAAAGAACCATAAGAAAATTTTTAAAGTATTACGGATTAACTCTTTAAAAATTTTCTTGGTTTGGGTTTGAGCACAAAGCTCTGTATTGCTAGGCTAACCGAAATAAGCTGTAACTAGGCAAATTGCTCATTCACAGTTTGGTTTTTACAACCATTCTATCTAATTGCCAAAGAAGTTTTTACAAATCAATTGCTTCATGGCATCAGTAGAGATGTGAATTTTCATAGCTTCATTTTTTATCATATTAAGTAGCTCGGCATAGTTATAAACCAAACCCAGATTGCTGTGTCGCCCGCGTAGCGGGCGACACAGCAATCTTAGCTACTTAGTAGGTTTAATCGCATCAGCAGGTTTAGCAAATTGTATAGACTGAGCGGCGGGAGCTGTCTGCTGATGAGTATTTGACAGATAAATTAATTAAAAAGTTGAGTTAGACAAATTCAAAGGCTATTTCATAATAATGAGTATGATTTCCTAAGAGATATCTTATACTTCAAAGATTAAAAGATGAAAATATGACATACTGACTAAGTATTACTAAGTATTGTTTACAGAAGGAGTTATGAGAGCAATATCGGAGAAATCACTCGCATCAAAGGTCCAAGATACTTTCTTTCTTCTCAAAAATACTTATTCCTTGTTAGGACTAAATCCCGCAGTTTTTCAACCTTTAATCCGCATCATTTTCGTATCCCTCACGATGACTACAATATTCTGGGGTTCGATTTTATTTTTCTTTCTAGGAGCTAAACTGGCTCCTGTCGGATCTATAGGGATTCTGATTGTAATTATTCTATATTTTTGGAGTTTTTTTTATTTTACAGAGCTGAAGTTACGTCTGAGCTGGCTAGCTTGTACTACGGCTTGTGGGACTAAACCCTCATTCGAGCAAGCTCAGAGAATGGTGGATAGCGTGGGTGGACAAATTCGACTTATAGCTTTCATCGATATGTTTTTCAAATATCTTGGCTCCATTCGCGATGCAGAACAGCAAGGAATTTGGGGGGCAATTAAGAAACTTTTGATTGATCTAATGGTGCAAGGAGCCATTGAAATTTGGGATCTAGTTAATCACTATCTCATTCCTGCGATCGCAGTTGATCGGTTGACCATAAAAACCGCAGTTGTTCAGATTAAAGATTTACGCAATCATGTACCTTCAGTTTTAATGGGTGTGTTTGGGATCGATTTTGTGGGAGATGTGATCGTCTGGCTCGTCATGCCTTTGTATTTAATTCTAATTGGGCTTGCGGTGGGATTAATCTATCTACTAAATCCTAGTATTCAGGTAAGTGCAATGATCATTATTGCTGTTCTATACATTGGATCAATCTTTCATCAAATTCTTGGAGCCGCAGTTGGAACAATCAAAGTCATTTACTTCACCCTGTTTTATACGCTGCTTCGGCATCCCGAACAAATGGATTCTGGCATGAAACAGAAAACTAATTCCTTCTTAAATTTCAAAGACTCGGTGCAATATTCCTAAAGTCAATTCATATATAGATGTCCCCAAGAGGCGAATGGCGGCGCAAAGCGCCGCCATTCGCCTCTTGGGTTTTGCCTTGGCAGCTATAATTGATAAATTGCCTCTATGGTGATCATCCACCAACTTAACCTTAAAGCAAAAAACATGTCGGCAAATCAAGCTCAACAACTAGAAACGTATAGTAATCAACATCCTCAAGAAGTTCTACTGGTCAAGCTGCAAATTGATGGTGAACTTGACGAAGTGATGATTTTTAAGGGTTTTTCTAGCTCATTGATGCGCGCAACCGCCTTTGATGCTGATGTACCTGTAATTAGCGATCGCGCTGAAATTTTAAGTATTGATCGCCTCACAGCCCCCTATAAACAAAATCAGCCTAACTATCTCCAACAAGGGATAAAATGGGAAGAGTTCCAAAATTATTTGTGATACACACTCGCAAGTTTAAACTCTTGCAGAGTTGCGCCCTTATGGGGTGAAACGTTACGGGTTTGGGTTTAATTACAGATTAGTAAATATGCTTGACGAAACGCGGCAATCAATTTATGACAGACAAGTGAGGATCGCTTCACTACTGCTGTATCAAAATGTATTAAAGCAAGAAGCATGGGCAGCTTATGTGAAGCTATTGCGTAGCCTTGCTAACTATGCCTTAGACGGGCATGAAAATAGTTCACGGCGGCTTTACTATTTATTTTCCTATGGCAGATGGTTTAGAGCGATCGCTTCAACGGGTTTCAACTGGCGAGATTATGTCATTTCGCAGATTCTGGCTTCTGATAATCCCTTTAGTCAGCAAGCCCAAACTACCGACCTTGATGATTTACCAGTGTCATTGGTTGTAGCCGCTAAGCATGATCTACAAGTTTTAGAAGAGATTAGTCTTTGGGGTGGAAACAAGTTAGTTGATTGCATAGAGTCCTTTGGCGATCGCCCTGTTGCTTGGCAATTGATAGAAAGTGACATGTCGCAAATATCTGAAGCGAAGCGATCGCTGATTCTCAAATTTCAAGCAACCGATGACTGGACGCAACTTTTACCCGAATTAGCTGATTATTACAAACACTCAGGCACGGGGATATTTACCGATTACGGAGCATTCCGTTGGCACAAAGGTCATCTGGAGGGAATTGCCTATCCTGATCTGGTACAACTATCCGATCTAATCGGCTACGAGTCACAACGCCAAACTTTATATAAGAATACAGAAGCTTTTTTGGCTGGCTATCATGGATTGCACACTTTGCTCTATGGCAGTCGCGGCACGGGCAAATCTTCGATGGTCAAGTCATTGATGTATGCCTATCGCGATCGCGGGTTACGTTTAATCGAAGTTGCCAAAAATGATCTTAAAGACTTGCCAATTATTGCTGATATGTTGCGCCAAGTTCCACAAAAATTTATCATTTTTGTGGATGACTTGTCCTTTGAAGAAGAAAGTGAAGACTATAAAGCGCTCAAGGTAGTTCTAGAAGGGAATCTTTCGGCACAGCCAAGTAATGTCTTGGTTTATGCAACTTCTAACCGTCGTCATTTGTTGCGCGAATATTTTAGCGATCGCCCCACTTTAAGAGATCTCAGTAATAGTAAAGAAGTCAATCCTTGGGACACTATGCAAGAAAAGTTATCTTTAAGCGATCGCTTTGGTTTGACTCTCACCTTTCTGCAAGCCGATCAGGAAATCTATCTCAAAATCGTACATCACCTCGCCAAACGTGCTGGTATTAAACTACTGGATGACGATCTCAATTTTCGAGCTTTGCAATGGGCTACTCGCCATAATGGACAATCGGGACGTACTGCCCAACAGTTTATCAATTTTTTGCAGGCAGATTTAGAACTCAAATAGTTAGAGTCTGTTTGCGAAGTTTTTTACCCCCTCTAACTCCCCCTTGAAAGGGGGAGAATTCAAGTTTCCCCCTTTGAGAGGCAGGGGATTAAGGGGGGTAAAAGCAGAAATTTATGCTAGATATGAGACTTCTCAAACATGCTCTTTAAGAAGGAATTTGGCGATCTCTAAATGGAATGATTCAAAACCAAAAAGATGAGTAGCGGTGCTTTGCACCGCTACTCATCTTTTTGGTTTTATGTCCTAAGCAAAACTTACGATGAGGCAGAACTTCTCGCTGCCACCCACTCTTTGGGTTTTATGCAAAATCGCGTTAAAGTATTCCTACATCTAAATATTCAGTCTATTAGGATGACAAACTTTATGTCTCGTTTACCTCTTACCTTAGTAACCGCCTTTAGCCGCCGCAGCACTCTCAAGATTATTAGCGGTCTCCACAACTTTGATCGCGACTCTGTGAAAATGGTTGTGCAAGCAGCCGATCGCGGTGGCGCAACATTTGTTGATATTGCGGCTGATGCTGAACTAATTGCGATCGCTAAGGCTAATTGCTCGTTGCCCATTTGTGTATCGGCAGTCGAAGCTCACAAGTTGGCTGATGCTGTGGCTAATGGTGCTGATCTCGTCGAAATCGGTAACTATGATAGTTTCTATGCTCAAGGTCGTGTATTTACTGCCGACGAAATCATTGCTTTGACCGCAGAAACCAGAGCATTATTGCCCCACACAGCAATTTCTGTCACCGTTCCTCACACCTTGCCCCTTGATGAGCAAGTCACCCTCGCTGAGAAGCTCGAAGCGATCGGCGCAGACATCATCCAAACTGAAGGTGGTACAAGCTCGGCTCCAACCCATGCAGGTGTCCTTGGTGCGATCGAAAAGGCATCGCCTACCCTTGCTGCTGCCCATGCGATTAGTCGCGCAGTTTCTATCCCCGTAATGTGCGCTTCTGGTTTGAGCAATATCACTGCACCAATGGCGATCGCTGCTGGAGCTTCTGGTGTTGGTGTTGGTTCCGCAGTCAACCAATTGAATGATGTGGTTTCAATGATTGCCACTGTTCGCGCTCTTAAAGAAGCAATTGATAGCAATGTTGCTAACCAAGCAGTTGTGTAATCAATATTTGCTTAATTTCTCGCTAGCAAATTAGCAAAATCCATAAACTAAAAGGCGATCGCTATGAATTTTCTAGTTCAAAGCGATCGCTTTTCTCATAAATCAGCTAGCTAAAAGTGCGATCGCCTAATCTTGCAGCTAAAACATGATGAGTATCTTTCATATTTGCTTATGAATACTCTAACTCCAACGCGACAACAGATTATTGAGTTAATTGATAACTTGCCAGATGATTCTTTCCCTGAGCTTGTCAACTTTATTGGCTATCTTCGCTAATATTACGTGAGTTCGATATAGCCATTTGCGGCGGGCTTCGCCCGCCGCAAATGGCGGAAAATGGTAAGAATCGCTTAGCGATTCCTACCATTTTCCGCTTTCATCGAACTGACGTTAATATTGATTTTACTTAAGGATTGGAAATTTAATAAGATCATTGTCTTCTGTAGGGGCGGGTTTTGACGACAACCTTACGGTGCATGGTTAAATTATCGACTAAACCCGCCCCTACTACTTTTCACCTTTACCCATAGCAATAGTTAATTTTTATAGTCCAGCTTATCTCTAACTATAAGCACTAGCTTTACAGTGCTATGATCTCAAGATGCTAGGAGTGTCTGTGAAAACCAGACTGAGAGCAAATCCTTAGAACCTGAACCGATTGACATCGGCGTAGGAAAGCAAATTATTTGAGGAAATTTACATGACAGTTGGACTAAAGCTTAACTCTGCACCCACAAGGCGCGGGGAATATCGCGGTACGCAAATGCACTGCGCTCGTCAAGGCATCATCACTGAAGAGATGCAGTATGTAGCATGGCGTGAAAATCTTCCCGTCGAATTAGTACGTGCTGAGGTTGCTAGAGGTCGGGCGATTATTCCCGCTAACAAGAATCACACCAATCTTGAACCCATGGGAATTGGCATTGCCTTCCGATGTAAGGTCAATGCCAATATTGGTGCATCCCCTAACTCTTCTAATATTGACGAAGAAGTTGCCAAGCTCCATCTATCGGTTAAATATGGCGCTGATACCGTGATGGACTTGTCCACAGGTGGTGGTGATTTAGATGTGATTCGGACTGCGATTATTAACGCTTCACCCGTTCCTATCGGCACAGTTCCCATTTACCAAGCACTCGAAAGTGTGCATGGCAGAATGGAAAATCTCACCGCCGCCGACTTCCTCCATATCATTGAGAAGCACGCTGAGCAAGGCGTGGACTATCAAACTATCCATGCTGGGATCTTGATCGAGCATTTGCCTCTGGTGAAGAATCGCCTGACAGGTATTGTGTCCCGTGGAGGTGGTATTTTGGCGCGTTGGATGTTGCATCATCACAAGCAAAATCCTCTCTATACCCATTTCAATGACATCATCGAAATCTTCAAGAAGCATGATGTTTCCTTCAGTTTAGGCGATTCACTCCGTCCAGGGTGTTTGCATGATGCATCTGATGCTGCTCAGCTTGCGGAATTGAAGACTCTCGGACAGCTTACTCGCCGTGCTTGGGAACATGATATTCAAGTTATGGTCGAAGGTCCAGGGCATGTGCCAATGGATCAGATCGAGTTCAATGTGCGTAAGCAAATGGAAGAATGCTCCGAAGCGCCTTTCTATGTGCTTGGGCCTCTGGTCACTGACATTGCCCCCGGTTATGATCACATCACTTCGGCGATCGGTGCAGCGATGGCTGGTTGGTATGGTACTGCCATGCTTTGCTATGTCACACCGAAGGAACACCTTGGCTTGCCCAATGCCGAAGATGTGCGCAATGGTTTGATCGCCTACAAGATCGCAGCTCATGCAGCAGATATTGCCCGTCATCGTCCTAATGCTCGCGATCGCGATGATGAGCTATCAACTGCGCGTTACAACTTTGATTGGAATAAGCAGTTTGAGCTATCTCTCGATCCTGAACGGGCTAAGGAATACCATGACGAGACATTACCTGCGGATATTTATAAGACCGCAGAATTCTGCTCGATGTGTGGACCTAAGTTCTGTCCGATGCAAGAGAAGGTTGATGCGGAAGCAATTACTGAGCTTGAGAAGTTTTTGGCTAAAGAGCCTGTAACTTCAGCTTAATCAAAAATCTAAAAAAAGGAGGTGCATCGCACCTCCTTTTTTTGTATGAAACAAAAGCAACTTACTGCTAGTCTAGTTAGACATGTTTGCTAGATATCTTGTTGGTGTCTCAATATGAATAAGTTTCCCTGTCCTCGTCTTATTAATATAGTTAATATAGGTTTTCTCGCATCACTCGCTCTACCTTCTATTGCTTTAGCTCAAACTGCTCAGCAAAAGATTGTTTACGTTTCTCCACAAAGTTCTGATACC
This sequence comes from Pseudanabaena minima str. Chao 2107, assembly GCF_051131155.1. Taxonomy (NCBI): domain Bacteria; kingdom Bacillati; phylum Cyanobacteriota; class Cyanophyceae; order Pseudanabaenales; family Pseudanabaenaceae; genus Pseudanabaena; species Pseudanabaena minima. Next base: position 3,908,552 of record NZ_CP159508.1, on the reverse strand, counting down.
CAGTCTTATCGATCTATTACTGCGGCGATCGCAGCTAACCCTCAAGAAGGAACGATCTTTCAATTAAGTAATGGTACATATAGCACCGCCACTGGCGAAAGTTTTCCAATCCGTCTTCCTAAAGGGGCAATTCTACGTGGTAATCCTAGTGCAAATGGAAGTAATGTAATCATCAGCGGTGGTGGTCGCTTTGTTAGTCCCACCTTTGCCAGTCAAAATATTGCGATCGCCGCCGCAACTAACTCTCGCATTGAAGGTGTTACTATCACCAATAGCAATCCACGGGGGTATGGACTATGGTTGGAGTCCAGCCGCAATGTGGTTATTGCCAATAATAGCTTTGTGCGTAGTACCCATGATGGTATCTTCCTCACAGGCAGTGCTAATGCTTACATTGGCAATAATCTATTTACAAACAATAAAGGCAGTGGCATTTCGGCTCTTGGCACAAGCACAGGGGAAATTCGTGATAACAGGTTTGAGAATACAGGCTTTGGACTATCGATTGGGCAACAATCTCGGGTTGTATTGGCAAATAATAATATTTCTCGCAATGTGGATGGAGTTATCATTTCTAATACTGCTCAGCCAACATTGCGAGGGAATGCGATCGCCGATAATCAACGCAATGGTCTAGTGGTTCTCAGTAGTGCTAATGGCTCTCCTCGTCCTGACCTTGGCACAACGATTTCATTGGGAAATAACACTTTCCGAAACAATCGTGAATTTGATATTAACAATGCTACGACTATTCCTTTAACAGCTGTAGGCAATCAAATTAATCAATCGAAAGTTAAAGGATTGTTGGATTTGAGAGCATCTAGTTCTCCAGTTACGGCTAATCCCGTTGCTTCTATTACTCCTGCGCCACTTCCTACAATTCCCGCATCACCTACAAGTACAGGAACTGCTATTCCGATTCAGTCTAGTCCTAGTCCCTCAACAACTACAGTATTTGTACCAGCCAAGCCACCTAGTGCTAGTCAAGCATTACCAAGTGCAGTGATTTCCACTAATCCTAGTACGAATAATAATGCACCAACAACGATCATCATTGAGCGTGACTATAGTACTCCTGCAATTCCTCCTAGAGTTGCCGCTTTACCTCCAGCGTCAGTTGATCCCACCACAGGCAAGCCTTTTCAATATCGGGTAGTTGTGCCTGCGACTTCCATTGCTATAACCCAACGGGTAAAAACGGTTGTTCCCGATGCATTTCGGTTATCTCGTAGTGGGAGAACTATGATGCAAGTAGGAGCCTATAGTGAGAGTGCTACGGCAAATCAACTAGTGCAGAAACTTGCCCAATCTGGCTTAAAAGCAGAAATTATTCCCTTTCGCTAAAAAAAACAAGTGACTTAATTAAGTCACTTGTTTTTTTCGTTGATATAGCTATAGTCACCTATATCAGGATAAATCAAAAACCAAATAGTGTGAGGCGCTGCTTTGCGCCGCCTCACACTATTTGGTTTTTATGTCCTAACAAGCATGGCGACAGCTATAAAGTCAGCTATAAGACTGGTTTTCCAATGAGTACGCACTCATTGGAAAACCCCTACAATCCTTACTATTGATGCAAATCACTTGATAAAATAGCACCTTGCAAATTACTCTCGTCAAGGATTGCGCCTGTTGTATTTGCATCCCTTAAGTCCGTACCCCGTAAATCTGCACCACGTAAATCTACATGCTGTAAATCTGCATATTGGAAGTTTGCCCCTCTTAGATCTGCGCCACGTAAATTTGCTGCTTGGAAATTTGCATGGCTACAATTACTACCATTTAGAGCAGCTCCACTAAAATCTACTTGCTGCAAATTAGCTTCAACAAAATAAGCACCGCGTAAATTTAAGCCTGCAAAATTACGTTGACCAATTTTGTATTGATTCAGTAGTGTATTGGCATTGATGGTTACATAATTAGCGATCGCCTCTGTACCAGAACGGAGCAGTGATGAGTTCTGGACTTGCTCAAGCTCAATTGTCTGACTATAATCTGAGCTAATAGAAAAGCGATCCCCTACTTCATCAATAATTCGTAATACGCCCACAATTTTGCCGTGAGGATCGTGAACGAGAACTGTTGAGATACTCACATTCGTCCAACTGCCATCACGAAGTTGAAAAGTCATAGGGAAGTCATCAAGGGGTTTCCCTGAAAGCGTATCAAGAATGGCAGCTTGTAACTTCAATGCTTGAGACTCAGGAATACTCGGTACAGGATAACCAACAATAGCAGAACTATTCCAAGCAAATAGTTTTTCAGCAGCAGCGTTCCACAACAAAACTTTGCCTTCAGGACTCACAATATCGATCGCCACAGGAACAGCCTTAATCACGGCGCGTAATAGTTCATTGGTGCGTTGGAGACTAGATTCCGCTTCTCCGCGTTCGCTAATATCAATACATACTCCATCAGCAAACACTGAACCTGAATCCGTACGATAGTAGCGAGCAATATTCTGAACCCACCTAACTTCTCCAGAAATCGCAATCACTCGAAATTCATGACGAAAAGTAGCAAGTTTGTCAAATCCAGCCTTGATCAGAGCTTTGAATTGATCAACATCCTCAGGATGGATCAGATCTAATAATTGGTATGGAGAAGAAATCGCATATCTTGGTGAGATACCGACTAGATCGATTAATCCATCACTGATAAATGGAATGGAAATTTTCCCTTCAGGTGAGATTGCCAGACGATAGAGGGTAGCTGGCATACTTGACGCGATCGCTGCTAATCTGAGTTCGCTGTCATGTAATGCTGTTTCTGTGCGCTTACGTTCTGTAATGTCACGGGAATTGATCACTAAACCTTGGACATTAGCATCTTGCAACAGATTACAGCAAACAGATTCTAAATGAATCCAATCACCATTAATATGTTGATAGCGCATCACAATTGGTGTTGATACAGATAAAGTATCAACAGATTGAGTCAGAAAATTCTGAAAAATTGGTAAGTCATCGGGATGGATAAACTGCACAAATTTTTTGCCAATCACATCTTCAGGCAAATAGCCTAAGGTCTTAAATAGTGCGGGACTACAGTAGTGAATCGTAGTATCAATATCGAGAATATTCACTATATCTGAGGAATACTGCATCATCGCCCGTAGTTTTGCTTCGTTACGGGTAAGGTTTCGAGAAATCCGACGTTGTTCTTCTCTCTCCACCCGAATTTGGCGATCCATCAGGTTGAGTTTAGCATTCATTTCAGCAACGCGAATTTCTAAGCGCTGATGAGACTGCTGCAATTTATCAATTTCTTGTTTGCGCTGGGTAATGTCTTGAATCCACCAACGCATCCCGGTTACTCGCCCATCTAAGGGCGTGCGAATACTAATAATTGTAAAACTAGCATCAAATGGTTGTCCTGTAGGAAACTGCATCCGAAAGTCCAAACTCTTGATATTTTGACCGCGTTGGAGTTGACCTAATAGTATTTGAAATTGCTCTTTATAGGAGGGATAGACAAAGTTTTCTAAGTTTTGACCAATTGGCTGTGAACCAAACATCAATGTAGCGGCTCGATTGGCTTCAGAGATGTCACCATTAGCATCAGTGACAAAATAGCCATCGGGGGCAAAATCAAATAGTTCGCGATATTTATCTAGTTCTCCTGCAAGCGATCGCTGACAAACTTCGAGTTCTGTTAAGCTAGCCTGCAAAATATTAACAGCATCTTCTAGATTGAGACTTCTCGTCTCGATTTCCTCAGAAGATGATACGGGTGATACTGCAATATGCTCTAGCTGATGCAGTTGCTGAATCGAGGTTGCGATCAATTCGAGACAAAGGCGCATTCCCATAAAGCATCCATGTTTTAGTCTTGCTAAGACTTATATAATATAACAACGAAAGCGAAAGGGGGGCGCAAAGCATCCCTCTTTCGCTTTTGTCATGGAAGACATCTATAAATAGCCATGCCCAAAATAGCAATACCCAAAAGCACAAAATGGCGTAGCCATTTTGTGCTTTTGCTAGAACTGATGTTACGTAGCACAAAGATCTCCATACTGTTTCTCAATCATCTTAAAAGAGGATTTGGAGACCAAATCCCTACATATTGGTAGTAGGGGCTTGGTCTCCAAGCCCCATTCTCAGCATTCCACGCAACATCAGTGATATAACTACCGATTACGGTTGTGGTGGGAGTCTCCATGTTCAGATCTTACGGGGTGAGCCACAGATTGAGAGTTACTTTTGCCTGATTGACTTCTTGGTTGTGGCTTAGCAGGAGATTTGCTAGCACCTGACGAATTCGATAGTTTTGCAATTGGATTACGATCGCTATGTCCACCCCGTCGAGGCTGATGCTTTTGTCGCTGTCCAACTTGGATTGGTTCAGGCTTAGCAAGGGGATCAGGCTCGAAACCAGTAATGATTTCTTGAGGTAGCGATCGCTTGATCAGTTTCTCGATATCTGACAGAAACTTGCGCTCATCCACACATACGAGTGAAATAGCTTCACCCGCAGAGCCAGCGCGTCCTGTACGTCCGATCCGATGGACATAGTCTTCTGGCACATTTGGCAACTCGTAGTTAACCACGTGGGGCAGTTCACTAATATCTAAGCCGCGTGCCGCGATATCTGTGGCAACTAAGACTTGTAAACTACCATCTTTGAATTTGCCAAGGGCGCGAGTACGGGCGGCTTGACTCTTATTGCCATGAATTGCCATCGCCACAATATCGTCTTGATGCAGTTGCTTAACTAGGCGATCGGCTCCATGTTTAGTACGGGTAAACACCAATACCTGATACCAATTATGAGTCTTGATTAAATGGGTGAGCAATTCCCGCTTGCGATCGCGATCTACAGGAAATACCCTTTGCGTAACTAAATCAGCAGTAGCATTTTGGCTTGCCACTTCCACCATCACGGGTTGATTGAGTAAAGTACTGGCAAAAGCTTTAATCTCATTGGAGAAAGTTGCTGAAAATAGGAGATTTTGGCGTTGTTTGGGTAATAGTGCCAAAATTCGCTTGATATCGCGAATAAAGCCCATATCCAACATGCGATCGGCTTCATCTAACACCAAAATTTCCACTTGCGACAAATCTAATCGACCCTGCTGCACATGATCGAGCAAGCGTCCGGGGGTTGCCACCAAGATTTCGACACCACCTCTAAGGCGATTGATTTGGGGGTTAATATTTACACCGCCATAGATCACCATTGAGGTTAAAGGCAGATGTTTGCCATAGGTCTGCACGCTTTCTTCAACTTGGGCGGCGAGTTCACGGGTGGGGGTGAGGATCAGGGCGCGGATCGGAATTTTCCCCGTCGCCGATCGCTTGACAACTTTGTTAGATAGTAAATGCAAAATGGGCAGGGTGAATCCTGCGGTTTTGCCCGTACCAGTTTGAGCGCCTGCTAATAGATCGCGACCTGAGAGGACGACGGGGATCGCTTGCAACTGAATTGGCGTGGGATTGGTATAACCACGAGCTGCGACCGCACGAACAATTTGCTCAGACAAACCTAATGCTAAGAAACCCTGTGCTGAGGCGATCGGTATAGAAGATTTATGAATTAGAGAAGATTTCTTTACAGGCAATGTAATTGAGGAAGAAGACATAGAACTCCAAATTTTTTATCGGTCTGTCGCTGTTAGCGTTGCCATTTGTAGTCGTACCAATTCTTAGAGTTTTGTGACATTCCTAAGAATCTAAAACCTTACCCAGAGGGATTTTAAAGCTTCAAAAAGTGGAGTTACCATTTTTTGAAATTGGTGTCAGACGGATCAGAGACAGAATTGTATAACGTGTCAACAGTATCAATGACTGGGAGCAAACACTGTAGGCTTACATCTTAGCAGAGGTTCGCGATTTATTGTTGTATAGCTTTCGTCGATTGTGTCAGGACAGAAGCAAAACTCAAGAAGAGAATAGCGGGGCTTTGCGCCGCCTCACAGTATTTGGTTTTTGATTTGTCCTGATACAGGTGGCTATAGCTATAAATTAACATGAGTTCGATATTGCCATTTGCGGCATGCGAAGCACGCCGCAAATGGCGAAAAATGGTAAGAATCGCTTAGCGATTCTTACCATTTTTCGCTTTCGTCGAACTGACGTTAAATTAAGAAATGGCTACGCCATTTCTTAATTTGGCATAAGAGGGTAGGCGTAAAGCACCGACTCTCTTCGATATGCTTGGAGAAAGTTATTTTGCTCTGAGTAGCACTGTTGTAAGCTCTTCAATCCGAATTGGTTTACTGATGTAGTCATTCATTCCAGCCTGTAAGCAAGTTTCCCGAGCCTCACCTACGGCGTGAGCCGTCATAGCAATAATCCAAGGTTGAGGGTCGCAATTAAGGCGAATTCTTTGAGTCGCCTCAATTCCATCCATCTCAGGCATTTGCATATCCATAAAAATCACATCATAGACCTTGTGATTTAGCTTATCTAAGACTTCTACTCCATTGTTGGCTATGTCTACATTACAACCAAGCTTTTTGAACATAAAGATCGCCAATTTTTGATTTACTGGATTATCTTCAGCAACCAAGATCTGTAAAGATGATTTCTCGGCAGTAGCGATCGCTAATTTTGCATTAAGGTAGGGAGAATCTGGTGGTAGTTTTTCTGATTCCTTCATTAAGACTGTGAAATAGAAAACTGAACCTTTCTTAGAATTGAAACTTCTAGGCGGAATCCAGTTTAAAGGAGGATTTCCCCCAATATTTCCCAGACTCTCCACCCAAATCTTTCCTTCCATAATCTCAACCAATCGCTTACAAATGGCTAGCCCCAGCCCAGTACCGCCATATTTGCGACTAATCGAAGCATCGGCTTGGGTGAAAGGTTGAAATAATTTGGCTAAGCGATCGCGCTCAATGCCAATACCTGTATCAGCGATCGCTAAAAGCAATTCGCACTTTTTCTGTTCAACATCATCAGAAATTACTCGACTCTTAACCGTGATCGTAACGCTGCCTTGCTGGGTGAATTTGATCGCATTACCAACAAGATTGAGCAAGATTTGGCGAAGGCGAGAATTGTCTCCCATCAAAATCTGAGGAACTTCTGTGCTGATCTGATAGCTGAGTTTTATCTCTTTGCTTTGAGCCTGTGCATTGAGGAGATTGCATACAGATTTTAAATTGTCTTCTAGGACAAATGATTGTTCCTCTAACTCCAGCATTCCCGCTTCAATTTTAGAAAAGTCGAGAATGTCATTAATTAATGTCAAAAGAGACTCATTGCTAAATTGAATTGTTTGTAATAAGTCTTGTTGCTCCTCAGTTAGTTCAGTCATGGCAAGCAACTGAGTCATTCCCAGTACCCCATTCATGGGTGTGCGAATTTCATGACTCATATTGGCAAGGAATTCGCTCTTAGCTCTATTAGCCAATTCTGCTTCTTCTTTAGCTTGCGCTAAAGCGACCTCAGCAGCTTTGCGATCGGTAATATCCCGAATCAAGCCCACCCTAATTCGTTTCTCTCCATCTTGAATAAAAGATTCCGATAGTAAGGCAGGAAATAGACTTCCATTTAACCTTCGCATTGATATCTCTGACTCGATCGCACAATTCTTGCCCATACATGGATCGCTTACGCATGGTTGTAGGTGTGGTTGTCCCAAAATCTCTATGGGTAGTCCTATGAGGTCTTTGCCATCAAGGTTACAAATTTGTTTGAGAGAGTCGTTAATATATAGTAGTTTTCCTTCTAAGTCAGTGATATAAATGCTATCTTTTGCACTCTGCATGGCATGGTTGAGGATGCGGATCTGTTCCTCTGATTGCTTGCGGGCAAGAACTTTGGATACAGTGGCTGGTAAAATTTTGAGATATTTCAGATCGGGATCTTTAATCAGATAATCATACGCACCTTCGTTCATTAATCTCGCCGCAGTTTCTTCATCCCCCGTGCCTGTGGCAATGATAAATGGACAATTTTGAGATTTGAGAATATCAAATAGTTCAAGCGATGTCCCATCACCCAATAAGTAGTCTAGGATCGCAATATCAAACGATTGAGATGCTAAAATAGCTTTTGCTTCAGCCAGAGACTGGGCTAAAGCATAGTCATAGGGCAGGTCTCCTTGCTTAATGAATCGAACAAAGGCGAGATAATCAATCCGATCATCTTCTACAAGAAGAACTCTGATTACTTGTGGGTGTAGTGAGTCAGTGGGATTAATGAGAGCCATTTTAGACTGATCCTAATGATTGATACATAAGATATCCAGACAGTAAACTTACGAAATTGTGTAAGGAGATTCGCTCAAGCACCAGTATTGATATATTACTTTCAGTTGCTCCACAAAGTCTGGATAGCTTAATGGTTTGACAATATATCCCGCAACCCCTAACTCAAAACTAGCTAGACGATCTTGTGCTTCTTGCGAAGTTGTAAAGATAACGACAGGAATAATCCGCCAGTGGGGGTCATTTTTGATGACGTTCAGAAATTCCAACCCATTCATACGAGGCATATTCAGGTCGAGAAAAATGAGTGCAGGATCAGGCTTTTGAGGATCACGTAAAAAAGCTAAGGCATCTTCACCATCATTACTAACATGAAGCGGGTTATAAGCGTGAATTTCTTTCAACCCTCTTTTGATGGTCATGATATCAATGAGATCATCTTCTACTAACAAAATTGGATCGCAACTTCTCATTGTTTTTTGTCCTCAATGATCTCAACTGATTTGGGTATGGTAAAGAAGAATGTGCTACCTTGACCAACTTCCGAAGTGATCCAAATTTTACCACCGTAGATTTCGACGATTTTTTTGACGATCGCTAATCCCACGCCTGTATTTTCATTTGGTTCTTGCTTTGCCAATGTTTGAAAAATCTGAAAAATCTTATCAAAATACCTTGCCTCAATCCCGATCCCAGTATCACTGACATAAAATTGCCAGTATCTATTTTGGTCGGTGTGACCAAGTCGAATTTTCCCTTCTGGTTTACCCATATACTTCACGGCATTACTCAATAAGTTCTGAAATACCTGTTGCATTTGTGTATTTCCTACAAATAATGTGGGCAAATCAGTTTCGATCACGATCTCAATACCTGACGGAAGTGCAATCATATCAATCACTTCTGTAAGCAAAACCTGAAGATTTACTGCACTTTTCTCTTCTTTAAGTCTACCCACACGAGAATATCGCAAGATCCCATCGATAAGGTTGCTCATTCGCCGTACTTGTCCGCCTAACAGTTGCAACATCTCATGTCCATCGGGATCGATGCGATCGCCATAGTCTTGCTCTAACCAGTTGGCAATTGAAGCAATACCCCGCAAAGGAGCTTTAAGATCGTGGGAGACAATGTAGGCAAAGTCTTTAAGTTCCTGATTGGCGATAGCAAGTTCGGACATTAGTTCTAGTTGGCGATTTTCAAACTGTTTGCGGTCAATTGCATGAAGAATAGCCCGTTCCAATAAAATCGTACTGAGCATCAGTCCTTTCTCAAGATAGTCTGATGCGCCACTTTTCATCGCTTGTTGGTCAATTTCGTGGTCGCCAAGTCCTGTGAGCAGCACAATTGGCTTAGCACAACCATTTTTGACCGCAGCTTGTAGTAAATCCAGACCATTCTCTTTGCCAAGCCGATAATCAAGCAGATAGACATCATGCTGATTCTTGGCAATTTCTTGTAGCCCTGCTTGAAAATTGTCCACCCAGTCAAGCTGAAAATCAAATTGCTCAGCCTCGCTCAAAAAGTCACGAGTAACAATGTAGTCATCTTCATCATCATCTACTAGTAAAACTTTGCACTTTTCTCGTGCCATGATTCTCGCGCCATGATTGTTGATGATTATCGAATTGTACCAAAACACAAAATGGCGTAGCCATTTTGTGTTTTTAAAACCCTTACTGGGTTTGGTTTTTAATTCGCAAAAGTGTTGCCACTCTTTCGTAAATTAAGTAACTGATGTTACGCGGAACCCTCACCCCCCAGCCACCTCTCCCGCAGGAGAGGTGGAGTAAGACTAATTTCTTTTTCCCCTCTCCTGCGGGAGAGGGGCTAGGAGTGAGGGTCTTAGAGACTCCCACGTAGCATTAGTTAAGAAAAGGTGCAGCCCAAAGCACTACATCTTGAGCTATCGCTAGTTTTTTTCGGGTAGTTCCACAATTTCAAACCAATATTTACCCAGAGCTTTAATAATTTGTACCATTGACTCAAAGATTACAGGTTTGGCAATAAAGGAACTAACACCAAGATCGTAGGTTCGCAGGATATCCTCTTCGGCTTTAGATGTGGTCAGCACTACTACGGGAATTTGTCTGAGCGCGGGATCGGTTTTGATTTCTTTTAGGGCTTCCCGTCCATCTTTGCGAGGCATATTTAAATCTAATAAAATTAAACTGGGGCGAGGAGCCGTTTTGGGATCACTATACTGTCCGCGATGCTGTAAATAATCCATCAATTCTTCCCCATCACCAACAAAGTGGAGATCGTTGGCGAGACGATTTTCTTCTAATGCATCCTGCATCAGCATTCGATCATCTTCGTCATCTTCAGCAACCAAAATCGTGACTGCTTTTCCTTTTTTAGTCATAATCTTCTATTGTGGCTTGTTTGAGGGGTAGGGTAAGAATAAAGGTAGCGCCTTGGTCGATTTGGCTCTTGACTGCGATCATACCACCATGACGTTCCACGATTTTTCGGCAAATCGCTAGACCAATTCCTGTACCTTCATAGGCATTGCGTCCGTGGAGGCGTTGAAACATTTGAAAAATGCGATCGCTATATTTTTGTTCAAGTCCGATCCCATTATCGATAACCCGAATCTCATAAGCATCCCTGTTATCTTGGTGAATTGGGTTAACACGAATCTGGACGATCGGAGCCACATCTTCTTTACGGAACTTGATCGCATTGGTAATCAGGTTTTGGAGCAATTGCCGCATTTGACTGGGGTCAGCTTCGATCTTGGGTAGAGGATCAAACTCAACAGTTGCCGCAGTCCGCTCAATCTGTACCTCTAGATCAGAAAGCACACCCTCTAATATTTCATTCAGATTAATGGAGGCAAAATCTTTAGCTTTGGTTGTTACCCGTGAAAATGTTAATAAATCATTGATCAACACTTGCGCTCGACTAGCAGCATTGAGCATTCGGGCTAGGTAATCTTTTCCTTTTTCATTGATCACATCTCCGTTGGTGGTTTTGAGGCGATCGCCAAAAGCTTGAATTTTGCGGAGAGGCTCCTGCAAGTCATGGGATGCTACATAGGCAAAGTCTTGTAATTCACGGTTATTTATTTCTAATCTCTCCGTCAATAACCGCATTTCCTGTTCGGTTCGTTTGCGCTCGCTAATGTCTTGGCTAATTGCCAAGAACTGATAGGGAATACCCTGTAAATTGAGTAAGGGGACGATGGTTGTATCAACCCAAAAAAGAACACCGTCCTTGGTGCGGTTGCGAATATCGGATCGCCAATTTTGACCACTAGCGATCGCCGCCCACATCTCCGCAAAAAATTCTGGAGAGTGATGTCCAGAATTGAGGAGGCTATGATTCTGTCCAATCAATTCTTCACGGCTATATTTAGAAGCCTCACAAAATTTATCATTTACATAGGTGATTTCGCCTCTAATATCAGTAATTGCCACAATGGCACTGCGATCAAGAGCATATTTCATATCCTGTAAATTGAGTAGTACTGCATCTAGATATCGACTCTTTTCACGGAGTTCTATCTCTACAATCTCTAGCTCCATTTGTTTGTAAGCTCTTAATTGCTCAAATACCGCCGCAAAGTTATTGCCTAAAAAGCCAATTTCATCATTGGGCAAAGCAGGTAGTACAAAGTCTTCGGTTTGGGTGCTTTGAGTGATTGCTTGATTGAGATTGGCTAGAGGGCGAAGTACTAATTGCTGGATCAGCCAACCAAGGAAAAGTAAAATTATGCCTGTGCCTATTGCCATCGTTAGCGTAGAAGATAGAAAACTACGCCATGTTTCTTGTTCCATTTTCTCAAGATCCATGATCGCGATCGCCACACCCCGTTTTCCCACTTTTCCAAATAGCAAACTACTAAAAGGTAAAATCTCGATTACTACAGATTTGCCATTTAAGAAGGTGCGGAAATGAGCTACTTCCCCCATCAGCGAGGCTCGATTGACCTCCATGGTTAAAGAAGGTCGTATATCTGCATAACGTTTACCCGTTTCTAGATTTTGACTATGGGCGATCGCCATCCCATCAGGATCGACAATTGAAACTTCCACTACGGTTGGCAAAGTGGCATAGTTTTGGACAATGCGTCCTAGCAAAACCGTATCTCTAACTTCAATCAATCCTTCCGTCGCAAATTCTAAACCGCGCGTAATTGATTCAGCTCGTTGTTGTACTTGCCGTTCTAAGTCTTGTCGGATGGAAGCGTAAGTTACCCATAATGTCCCTAGTCCAATTGTGACTAAGGATAAACCAAACCCTATTAACAACTTTTGCGCTAGATTTCGTTTAGAAATTGGTAACTGCTTTTTCACGACTTTCTTTATTGCTACAAGTTTTTATTGATGAAGTGTGATTTTGTCATGCTTTCCAATTTGCGATCGCCTTATTAAGCGGTACAGCATTAATTTCCACATCGTCTCGAATGACACGTCCATGCCGAGGATCTTCACGCAAAAGTTCGCGGGTTAATTTCGATGCTTCCTGTAACCGTCCACCCGTAAACATCCGATTATTCATGGCAATGTCACCTTTCTTTAAGCCTTTATAGTCTTCAGTAAAGGCTTCGACAGTCTGCTTAGTCTGTTTCGCAACGGAGGTAAATACCTCTTGTGGTTTAGTCTCAACTGCCTGAATCGTATCAAACCAAGTCTCAATAAAGCTGACTAATTCGTCTTGCTTAGAATTGACAATACTGGAACGCGAAGCCAAGGTATCAATCACAATACTATCCACATCGGCTGTAGTGTGAATAACTTTTCCACTGATGGCTTTGGCGGTATTACTCAACAATGGTTCCCACATTACCGCCGCACTAACTTCACCTTTCTTTAAGAGTTCAGCCCCACGATCATTGGAGGCATCGACAATTTCTACGTCGGAGGGTTTCAATTGGTTGGACTTGAGAGCCTCTAGCAAAATTAAATGTGTAACTGTGCCGAGTTTAGTACTTACTTTCTGCCCCCTCAGAGCTTTAGTCGTTTGGATAGCTGAGCCTGCGACGATCCCATCGGAGCCAGCCGAAATATCAACTACCATCATTACTACAGGTTTGTCTCCCGCAGGATCAACTTGCATGACTTCCCACAGAGGGACAAAGCTAGCATCCTGTGCTCCACGCATCGTAGCTCGAATATTATCCTGTTGGTTGGTAAAGCGCACAAATTCCACATCTAAACCTCGCTTTTTAAATAGTCCTGCTTCCTTCGCATAAAGGGCGATCGCATAACCCGGCCAACTATTCATGCCTACTTTAAATGGCTTTAGGGCAACCTCTCCGCCTAAAGTACAACTTTTGATCAAGAGTGCCGAGAGTAAGGTAATCACAGTTAAAGCGATCAAGCCAAACGTCTTTCGTGCAGAATTCATAAGCGCTAACATCCTTTGCTGCTAGAAATGGCTTTTACTAGAGATTTATACCAAAATAAGAAATGGCTGTGCTATTCCTTATTTTAAAAAGTCTTACTGGATTTGTTTTTTGATTCACGAAAAAGTTGTCACACTTTCGTGAATTGATATTAGAAACTGATGTTACGTGGGACTCAGATAATGAACCTCTTGCTGCTAGCATAACAGGGCAACCACGGGGGGATTACCCCTACCTGTAAATTTCAGATCTTGTAGGGGCTGTGCCCCCGTGCCAGCCCTAGACTTACGCCATCGCAAGAAATCCTTCCACGTAACATCAGTTAGAATTAAAAAGAATAATATTATTAAATTGCAACTGTTTCATGAAAGTGCGTGTAATCAAGATAGCGATGCCCATCATTTCCCATGTAAATTACATCCACAAAACGGCGATCGAATAGGATATTTCGAGATGCATACATGTGTCGAGCATGGAGCGTACCTTCGATCGTTTCATCAACACCAGTAAGAGATACAAGAATCTGAGCATGTAATCTTTCCATTGTTTCCATTGACAATCCATACAGCGGACTACTCTCATTGATCGTATGCATCACTGTCCATGATAGTAAAAAGACTGGAGAATGATTGCGAGCTAGTTTCAACTCATGCAACCTTCTCATCATTTGACCTTCCGCAGTTACTTCATCAATCATTAAATAAACACTCAATTTCGCTTCGAGAATATTGTTTTTCCTCTCATTAGCAGTGCGAAACATTAGTGTGGGAGTGCCATTGTAATTGTGAATCGTTGCTACACGACTGAACATCACACGGGAAGCAGATTTGGCAAATCTAGTGTAGGCTATGCCTGTGATCACCGCAAATAACATTAAACTAGTAATTGATTCTAAGGTGACGATCAGGTTGGCATATAGTGTTTGAGGATTCATTACTCCATAGCCAATGGAAGCTAGTGTTTGCACACTAAAGAAAAAAGCCTCCAAAAATCCTACTTCTTTTACACCTGCGATCGCATTCGGATCGAGTAAATAGAGAATTGCAAAAACAGCATTGAGAAATATGTCGAAGCCCATCACAATCGCAAAAAATCCGATCCAAGGAATTGTTAACAATAGGTGATATGGATCGCGAACATAAGAATACCAAGAATTTCCACCAACAACTTGAAGAACTCCATCACGCTGCTCCAGCTTGATTACAGAACGATGGATCTTATGTTTGATTCCCATACTAAATTACCAAAAAACTTACCAACATACTATCTTTCCCATCATGGTAATATGAACAGCGCTTTGCGCCGTTCATATTAAACTTAAAATGCCACAAGTCCATACTTATTCTGAGCTAATCACAGGTCGTCTTGTCAGCCGCTACAAACGTTTTTTTGCAGATATAGAATTAGAGAATGGCGAAGTAATTACCGCCCACTGTGCTAATACAGGTCCAATGACAGGTGTATGCAAATTGGGAAGTCCTGTTTTAGTTTCCTATCATCCTAGTCCTAAACGTAAATTGGCTTATAGTTGGGAGGCAATCTATCTAGATGAACAATGGATTGGCATAAATACGAGTCTTCCCAATCGCGTGATTGGTCATATGCTTGATCGCCATTTATTACCAGAGTTAGAGCCATACAACACCGTCAAAGGCGAAGTAACCTATGGCAATGAAAAAAGCCGTATTGATTTCTTATTAACTAATGGAGAAGATACTTTCCGAAAGACCTATGTGGAAGTCAAAAATACAACTTGGTGTATGGGAAGCTTGGCGTTATTTCCTGATACGGTAACAACGAGGGGACAAAAGCACATTCGCGAGTTGATGTCGGTACTTACAGAAGATACATTTGCTGCTTTAATCTTTTTTATTAATCGTGGCGATTGCGATCGCTTTGCCGCAGGAGCACAAGCTGATCCCGAATATGCAAGGCTTTTAAAAGAGGCGATCGCTAAAGGTGTGAAGGTCTTACCCTGTCGATTTGCGATCAATCCGCCAAAAATTACTTATCTCGGCTTAGCAGAGCTAGTAGATTAGACTCAAAAAAGCAAAAGGGACGCAAAACGTCCCCTCTGCTTTTTTTGAGTTAAGTCGTTACATATCTGTAAAAGGTTTCACAATTTTCCAGAATGTGTAAGGAACACCAAGACTCAAAACAAAACAAACTGCGAGTTCTGCCATAGGTCAAGAGACAAGTTTTATATAGAGAAGTTTTTGATCTGTAGCAGATGCCACCAGATAGATCTTTAACCATACAACCTTATCTGCATTTTTGCTATCTCCAGTCGGGCGATATTTTAACCATATTTCCGACAAACTAAGTGGAGTGTTTTGATCTCCACTTAGTTTGTCGGAATTTATCGTAAATTCTTTCGCCAAACTCTCCAACTTGTGATAGTCTGTCTCCCTGACGGGGTTACTCCGAAAACTACAGCAGTTTACAAGCGAGTACCGACTCATTTGTAAACAAAAATTCAAAATCAGTAAAAAACTAAGTAAATCGTTTCTCACACAAGGAAGTGATATCTGTGAAAAATCTAATTAACCTAAATAAAATTTTGCTTGGCTTGACTGCCGTGGGTTGCTTGTCAGCGATCGCGGTTCCATCAGCTCAAGCACAGCCTGCTTATGGTAGCTATGTTGGTGCAGGTGCTAGCTTTGGCTTTACAAGTGGCAATTCCAGTGCTGGTGAAAGCTCTCGTACATCTGGTCTAATTGCGGCACGTTATAAGTTTCTAGAATTCCCTGTTTCTGTCAGAACTCAAATTTTGATTGGTAGTAGCACCGCAGTTGTACCAACTGTTTCCTTTGATGTGCCATTAAACTTTGATACTGATATTTATATTGGTGCAGGTGTAGCGCTTTCAAATACCGTTGATACCACTCCAGTAGGTAACAGAAATAGTTTTGTAATCCAACCTGGTATTGATTACACAGTACCTAATAGTAATCTTGTGCTATTTGGTAATGTAATTTTTGCTTTTGATGCCTATCGTAATTCTCCTGGAACATCGGCAACTTCTTTACAAACTGGTTTGGGATTACGATTCTAGTTAAAGGCTATTTCCATCATGTCCCAACAAAATAGAGTAAAGGCAGTCCCAAGGGCTGCTTTTATTTTTATGGATTAGCAATATTACTTAGTCTTTATCTCCAAAGAACCCATTTTTTGTGGCGCGGCGTAGCCGCGCCACAAAAAATGGGACTTTATTTTGAGTAAGTCCTACAAATTAAAATGATAATATTCGTAAAACTGTCATAGGTAAGACGATGAGCGCACCAACAGCAACCAAGATCGGACTAAATACCGCTTTGCCAAGTATTCGTCGCATTCATGCCATTATTCGCGACAAAAATGAGGTTGAGATCAAACTAATCACAGGCGATCAACTCCGCGGCAAAATTGTTTGGATTGATGATCAATGCCTTTGCATGGATGCATCGGGACATAAGATCGTGATTTGGCAACATGCGATCGCCTTTATCAAAGGCTAATTAACTTTTGGGTAGTGCTGCAAAGTAATTTTTTTAGTAATTGTTTTGCGGGCGCTTTGCGCCTGCAAAACAATTACATTGCTTGACTACCAACTTTTGAAATCTCTGGGACGGTTCTATTGTGTAACCAGTTAGTACTCACGCGGCACGTGTGTACTAACTGACTAGATTTGGAGGATATATGGTTTTGACACCGTCTTCTATTGTCAAATCTCCCCTCGTGATTAAGTGGGAAAAATTGCCAGACGATCTGCCTTTAGAGGAAGAACCTGTGGGAAATGAAGGGCAACCGCTTTTGGCAGGTGCATTGCGTGAAAGCTTAGAACTAGCAGGTTTTATTCAACCTGAGATGTTGATTGCATCTAACTTTGGGTTGTGCGCTACGGTCAACGATACGATCGCGATCAAGGCTCCTGATTGGTTGTATGTCGCGGATGTTCAAAAGTATGAGTCGATTCATGATCGCCGTAGCTATACACCCACACTTGAAGGGGCGACACCGACTGTGGTTATGGAATTTTTGTCCCATAGCGATGGCGGCGAATATTCAGTCAAACGGACTTTCCCCCTTGGCAAATGGTTTTTTTATGAGCAGATTTTGCATGTGCCTGTATATGTGATTTTTGAGCCAGTTACAGGTGCGCTAGAGGTCTACTATCTACAGGGCGATCGCTATGAACTCGCTCAACCAAATGCGGAAGGGCATTTTTGGATTGAGGCGATGAAGTTGTATTTGGGTGTGTGGCAGGGTCATAAAGAACAACGCGATGGCTATTGGTTGCGCTGGTGGGATGAGCTAGGTAATATTTTGCCTTGGGCTGTTGAGCTAGTTGAGCAAGAGCGTCTACGTGCTGAGCAAGCCAAACAAGTTGCAGAGCAAGAGCGTCTACGTGCCGAGCAAGCAAACGAACGGGCTGAAAAGTTAGCCAATTATTTGCGATCGCAAGGAATCAACCCCGATGAATTGCTACAAGAGTGAATTATGAGAAAGGTAGCTCAAAGCGCCGCCTTTTTGAATCAGCAATCTAAATAATCATGAAAGCGGAATTTTATTACAGTCAGCGTAAGTATGAATGCATGGTTGTGATGCTTTCTGATGAGCGAGGGGAGAGTAAAGAATTACGCATCCGCAATCATGAAGGCGAAATCTTAGCTGTCAGGCAAGGGCAAAAAACAGCTTTGCGCGGTAAAAGTCGGGCGACTTCGCAGGAAGTCGATATTTTAAAAAATAACTATTACAACCTCATCAAAGCTGCTGTAAATGCGCTCGATCTTGCTGAAAAACACAAACTGCTTAAAGATAAAGATGAAGAAATTCGCTTGCTTAATGCAGAGATTGCCATTTTTAAAGAAAAAGCTAATCTGTCAGACGAAGAACGGGGTGAAATTTTACAACTGAGAGAACAAATCAAAACTTTATCCGATCGCCAAAATATTCCTACCTTTAATTATGATGAGCAAGAGACTGAATCAAAACTAATTAAAAGGCTGGGATCAAAGGCTTGGCAAGAGTTAGAAACATCTAGCAAAAACGATCTATTTAGTGCCTATAAACATAAATATTTAGTTGAGTCTGATATTTTTACAGAGGATTTTTCAGACTACAAACCCTCATGTTTATATATTGCTAGTGTGGTCGAAAGAGAAATAGTCCATTCTTTTTATAAGAGTTTCTATCACTTTCTTTGCAAACAAAATCCAATGCAAAGAGATTTTGTAATTGCGGGAGTAGTTCTCAAAAATAGAGGGAGATATACTATCGGCAGTTTGCCATATCTGATTGCTAAGGAATGGGATACTTTTAGTGATGAAGTTTTAAATAAAGATAGTTTATCTAGTGATGATCGCGATCGCCTTTACTATCACAAAATTAACGATCAGAAAATATCAACTAGCGATCGCCAACTAGTAAATGAATTTTTAGAACAGTGGGATCATCCTGTTTCTAGTTGGCTCTTAGGCAATCAAAAAGCAGCCAGTAAAATTGACCAAATTGCTAAATTACGAAATTTGACGGCACATCCTATGCCAATATACAAATGGCAATTCACTGAATTATGGCTACTAGTGATCGGTGGCAAAACTAAAAGTGGTCGTAACCAGAAAGGGTTACTCAAAGAAATCTATGAGAAACCCCAATGAGAACCATTGATTATTCTCAATGATTTTAGGCATTATGCAATTATTAAGTTAATGCTTGTTTTTGACTATAAGCTCTAGTAATCAAAAATAATTAAACAGTTAGTGAAGCTACTGCATTTTATGGATACATCCTTTCCTATTTCGCAAGCCTCTAGTCTCTGGAAACTATGGGAACAAGGCGCAAAAGCTCATCCCGATACGATCGCCCTCCACGATCCCCATGCGAAACCACCTGTCAGAGTTTCTTACAAAGATACATTTGAGCAAATTAATGCTTTTGGGGCAGGCTTGCGATCGCTAGGCATCCAATTTGGAGAAAAGGTAGCTCTAATTGCTGATAATTCGCCAAGGTGGTTGATTGCTGACCAAGGAATTTTAGCGATCGGCGCAGCCAATGCTACCCGCAGTTCTCAAGCTGAACGTAGCGAATTGCTCTACATCATTGAGCATAGCGATAGCGTGGCGATCGTCGTCGAAAATCTTGCCACCCTCAAAAAACTAGAACCTGAATTACATACATTACCCGTCAAGCAAATTGTCTTGCTATCGGACGAAACCCCACCTGAAGGAGCCTATAACTTTCAGCAATTGCTCGAAAAAGGTAGTAGTAAAGATTTAGGCAATCCCCCAATTCAACGCGATACCCTTGCCACATTAATCTATACATCAGGTACAACTGCTCGCCCCAAGGGAGTAATGCTTACTCATGGAAATTTCTTGTATGAAGTTGAAGGGGCGCAATCGGTCTTACAACTGAATGTAGGTGAAAAAGTTCTGAGTATTCTCCCAACATGGCATTCCTACGAGCGTACCTTTGAATATTTCATTTTTTCTCAAGGTTGCACTCAGATTTACACCAATCTCCGCACCATTAAAAAAGATCTCAAGGAACATAAACCTCATTACATGGTTGCTGTACCCCGTCTGTGGGAGTCAATCTATGAAGGTGTACAGAAAAACTTCCGCGAGCAACCTGAGAGCAAACAGCGTTTAGTGAATTTTTTCTTGAAAACTAGCCAGAAATATATCACCGCCAAACGAGTTGTCCAAGGCTTAAATGTCGAAAATCTCTATCCTTCTCTAGGCGACAAATTGCAAGCCTCACTGATAGTTTTAGGACTGTGGGCAATTCATCGGCTTGGTCATAAATTGGTTTATCAAAAAGTACGCGAAGCAACAGGTGGCAATTTTAAATACATCGTCAGTGGCGGCGGCTCGATCGCCGAACACCTCGAAGACTTCTATGAAATTGTTGGCATTGAAATTTTGGGTGGCTATGGCTTGACCGAAACTTCACCAATTACCCATGTGCGTCGTCCCCATCGCAATATTCGTGGTGGAGATGGACAGCCATTTCCTAATACGGAAACTCGGATTGTTGATATGTCCACTAGAGCCGATGTCCCAGTTGGACAACAGGGATTAGTCCTAATTCGTGGTCCACAGGTGATGAAGGGTTATTACAAAAATCCTGAAGCTACAGCCAAGGCGATCGATCCGCAGGGCTGGTTTGACACAGGCGATTTAGGCTATGTCAGCAAATGGGATGACTTGGTAATCACAGGTCGGGCTAAGGATACGATTGTGCTAACCAATGGTGAAAATATTGAACCCCAACCAATTGAAGATGCATGTATTCGTAGTCCTTACATTGACCAAGTGGTACTAGTGGGGCAAGACCAAAAGCAGTTAGGGGTTTTGATCGTTCCCAATCTCTCAGCACTAGAAGCCGCAGGATTAATTCCTACTGATTCTAATCTTGCCGACATTTTACCTGAGTTGAATAATTCAAAAATTCGGAATCTTTACCGTGAAGAACTCAATCGCGAAGTCCAAAACCGCCCAGGATATAGCATTAATGATCGCATCGGGGTTTTTGAGTTCTTGCCTGAACCCTTTACAATCGATAATGGCTTCCTAACGCAAACATTCAAGATCCGACGTAACATCGTATTTGAGCGTTATCAAGATATTATTGTCAAAATGTTTACCAACTAAAGCATCGCTAATATAAAGCGTTAGTTATGCTTACAAAAAACTTAGCAAACTGGAGATAAGTGTGAATTCGATCGATTTTTCTAATCAGCTCTTATTGCGTCGTACCGCCAATATCCAAGTCATAGTGACGCAGCGCTGGAAAGAGGAAATGCAGCAACAACTGCAACAGCAAATTGCTCAACTTGATGCTCAAGTGCAGCAAGTCGATGCTCAAGGCTCACGCCAAATCAATGAAATTGAGCGCCAAAGCATCAAACCATTTTCTGCCGAAGTTTCCAATGCGATCGAAGGTATTCGTGCAGAAATGAATCGGGTTAAAGCCGAATTACTAGACCAAAAGAATCAATTACTCACGCAATTAACCCAAGTTCAAAATCTGGAACTTGAACAAGAAGTTTCTCAAGGGCAACTTGACAGCTACTTCCCTGCTGGCAAGGGTGATAATTTGATTGCTCAGATGCGCGTGGAAATAGTCCTCCGCGATGGTGTAATCGAAGATATCCGTACTGGTTTCCCTGCTGTCTAAATCTTAATCGCGTCCCCCATTGGGGGATGCGATTAAGATTATCCGCCCACTTACCTAAAAAAAGGCATGAACGTTCTACTGGTTTACCCACTTTTTCCAAAAACATTTTGGTCTTACGAAAAAATCCTAGAGCTAGTAAATCGTAAAGTGTTACTACCTCCTCTAGGTTTGATTACTGTTGCCGCAATTTTGCCCCAAGAATGGAACTTTAAACTAGTTGATCGTAATGTACGCTCAATTACTGAAGCAGAGTGGCAATGGGCGGATATGGTGATTCTGTCGGCAATGATTGTCCAGAAAGATGATTTATTGTCCTTAATCAAAGAAGCGAAACGTCGCGGTAAAAAAGTTGCTTGCGGTGGTCCCTATCCCACTTCAATGCCTGAAGAGCCTCAAGCCGCAGGTGTGGACTATCTGATTTTGGATGAAGGTGAAATTACGTTACCGATGTTTGTTGAGGCGATCTCCAATGGTGAAACTAGTGGCATTTTCCGCACTAGTGAAAAGCCTGATGTCACAAGTACACCCGTACCACGCTTTGATTTATTAGAGTTTGATGCCTATGACTCAATGTCGGTGCAGTTCTCGCGTGGTTGCCCCTTCCAGTGCGAATTTTGCGACATTATCGTACTGTACGGACGCAAGCCTCGCACTAAGACCCCTGCTCAGTTACTCGCCGAACTGGATTATTTGTATAGCCTTGGCTGGCGGCGTGGTGTGTTTATGGTCGATGATAACTTCATCGGCAACAAGCGCAATGTCCGCTTACTCCTGCTCGAACTGAAGGAATGGCAAAAAGAGCATGGCTATCCCTTCCGCTTTAATACCGAAGCTTCCATCGATCTAGCCGCCGATCAAGAACTAATGGATTTGATGGTGGAATGCTATTTTGATGCGGTGTTCCTTGGTATTGAGACCCCCGATGAAGATAGCTTACAGATGACCAAAAAGTTTCAAAATACAAGGTCATCGCTACTGGATTCCGTCGAAGCGATTACGAAAACAGGGATTCGCGTCATGGCAGGCTTCATCATCGGCTTTGATGGTGAGAAAAAAGGTGCAGGCGATCGCATTGTGAGATTTGCCGAACTAACAGGCATTCCTACAACAACATTCGCGATGTTGCAAGCTTTACCCCATACGGCTCTCTGGCATCGACTCGAAAAAGAAGGTCGTTTGCGAACTCAAAATGGGAACTTAAATCAAACCACCTTGATGAATTTCGAGCCAACGCGCCCAGTCGAAGAGATTGCTCGTGAATATGTGGAAGCCTTCTGCGCTTTGTACGAGCCGCACGCTTACCTTGATCGCGTTTATAGCTATTTTCTAAAACTAGGTGCGCCAAGAGTTAAAGTCGCAGCCAAACTGCCTACTCTTACCGACCTCAAGGCATTAGCAATTATTGTCTGGCGACAAGGGATCAAGCGTAATACCCGTTGGAAGTTCTGGCATCATCTGTTTAGCATGATCAAGAAAAATCCTGCGGTGTGGGAACATTACCTGATCGTTTGCGCTCACAACGAACACTTCATGGAATACCGTGACATCGTGCGTCGTGAAATTGAATCACAGTTAACTGCGTACTGGGAAGAAGAAGAACGATTGCAACTTCTCAAAGCTGTTCCTGAAAGAGAACTAGATCTAGCAAGCTAGTCCATAAATCAGAATATTTCGCTATGTGCAATATTCTGATTTTCTACCATAACCCTTTTTAATTCTTGTTAATGAGCAAGTCTTATTAGCAGGAATTTAGAAAGGGTTTTTCTTTGTCTCAAAAAAGTTGTGTTCTAAGCATAGCGTAAAACACAGCTTTTCTAATTCTATAAATTAACCCCCAAATATAATGCGTGTTTTACTCGTCTATCCGTTATTTCCGAAAAGCTTCTGGTCATTTGAGAAAACACTGGAATTAGTTGGTTATAAGGCTCAGCTTCCACCCCTCGGCATGGTTACGGTTGCCGCGATCTTACCTCAGACTTGGGAATTTAAACTGGTTGATCGTAATGTGCGTGATATCACTGAAGCCGAATGGGAATGGGCGGAAGTGGTAATTCTCTCAGCGATGATCGTGCAGAAAAATGACTTTCTTGCTCAAATTCAAGAGGCGAAAAAGCGCGGTAAATTAGTTGCTGTGGGTGGTCCCTATCCCACCGCTTTACCTGAAGAAGCGAAGGTTTCAGGGGCAGATTTCTTGATTCTCGATGAGGGGGAAATTACGTTACCGATGTTTGTCGAGGCAATCCAAAGAGGCGATCGCAGTGGTATTTTGCGAGCTAATGG
The DNA here is from genome assembly GCF_051131155.1 of Pseudanabaena minima str. Chao 2107. Classification (NCBI taxonomy): domain Bacteria; kingdom Bacillati; phylum Cyanobacteriota; class Cyanophyceae; order Pseudanabaenales; family Pseudanabaenaceae; genus Pseudanabaena; species Pseudanabaena minima. Next base: position 3,884,598 of record NZ_CP159508.1, on the reverse strand, counting down.
TGAAAAGCCTGCGGTTACGGATACGCCGATTCCTCGGTTTGACTTGCTCGAAATGAACCGTTATGCGGAAATGTCGGTGCAGTTCTCTCGCGGTTGCCCATTCCAATGCGAATTTTGCGACATCATCGTACTCTATGGACGTAAGCCCCGCACTAAGACTCCTGCTCAGATTCTGGCAGAACTGCAATGTCTCTACGATCTTGGCTGGAGACGGAGTATTTTCATGGTTGATGATAACTTTATCGGCAACAAGCGCAACGTGAAAGTGATGCTCCAAGAGCTAAAACCTTGGATGAAGGAGCGTAATTATCCCTTCTCATTTGCCACCGAAGCATCGGTCGATCTTGCCCAAGATCCTGAAATGATGCAGATGATGGTGGAATGTAATTTTGGATCGGTGTTCCTTGGCATTGAAACCCCTGATACGGATAGTCTAGCGCTCACCAAGAAGTTCCAAAACAATCGCGATCCGCTTTCAGAATCAGTGATTAATATAGCCAGAGCTGGGATTCGAGTGATGGCAGGATTTATCATCGGCTTTGATGGTGAGAAGAAAGGAGCAGGCGATCGCATTGTCCAGTTTGTGGAACTCACGGCAGTTCCTACGGCGCTATTCAGTATGCTGCAAGCTTTGCCTGATACTGGTTTATGGCATCGTTTGAATAAGGAAGGACGGATGATTACCCAGAATAGTAATGGGCATCAAACCACTTTGATGAACTTTATGCCCACTCGTCCTTTAGAAGATATTGCCACTGAGTATGTTCATGCTTTCTGGACTCTTTACGATCCACTAGTCTTTCTCAATCGCACCTATCGCCATTTCTTGATTTTGGGTGAGTCGCCTTACAAGCGCATCAAGCGTGAGAAAACCGATCAAAAGAAGAAAACTGATTGGACGGCAATCCGAGCCTTACTAATTCTCTGCTGGCGACAAGGTTTTGTTCGCAAAACCCGTTTCCAATTCTGGATTAATCTTTTTGACTTGATGAAGCGTTATCCAAATGTCGTCACCAGCTATCTATCGGTTTGCGCTCAGGGTGAGCATTTCCTCGAATATCGTTCGATTGTGCGTGAACAGATCGAAGCACAACTAGCAGATTATCTCGCTAATCCTCCTGTACTTCAGCCCAAGGTTTTACCAAAGATTCAACCAGTAGAGAAAGAGCCAGACCTGCAAGAAATAAAGTAGCGATCTCAATTTCAACTTAAGCAAAAGTGGCGCTTCGCGCCGCTTTTGCTTTATTCAAAAATCTGAGTTAGGGGACAAGCAAATTCTGGTAATAATGGGGAAGTGAGCGTATCAGTCACAAATAGAGTCATAGCTAATTTGAGAACACCATTTTCGCGGCGATAGATTTGGAGTTTCTTTTCTCGCCAATCTGCGATCCAATATTCCAAGACTCCCTGTGATGAATAGAGCTTTAACTTAACTTCACGATCGCGCTTTTCATTATCTGTTCCCGCCGATAGCACCTCAATTGCCAGATCAGGCGCACCAAGTAAGTGTCCAGATTGATCAATTAAAGCTTCATATTTTTCTTTACTGATCCACACTACATCAGGAATAACATCATCCTTGTTGCCAAAAATTACACCTGCACCCACTGCGGCATAACCCAATCCTGTTATTTTTGACCAAGTTTTTAGCTCGAAGTAAAAATTACCACAGGTAGTTTGATGGTTCCAGTGGGGCGCTCTAGTCACGTAAAGTTCTCCTTCAATAATTTCATAACGGTTGCCGTTGTCAGGCAATAGTTCGAGGTCGGCGCTTGTCCAGAGAAGTTTTCCCTCTGGGGCGTTGGCTGAGAGATCAGGAGGTGCGATCACTGGAGTCATAATGGTTTCCTAATCGGAGCGATGCAGTCATTATATCAAGCATCTCTTATCATCAGAATTCGGGATTCAGATAAATTTAGTGAAGACAAATCAAAATCCCAAAGATTAACAGTGGTGCTTTGTGTTTACTATTTTGGGTTTTATATCCTAATCAAAACTTGTGTTGTCATGTAGCTTTTATCAGTCTAGTGAATTACAGGTTTGGTTCTCCGCCTTCGGCGGAGAACCAAACCTATGTACCTCGCTTGCTTGAAAAGCGCTATATAGCTGTCGCCAAGTGTATTAGTACATAAAACCCAAGAAGAGAATTGCGGTGCGAAGCACCGCAATTCTCTTCTTGGGTTTTGGTTTTGTCCTAACACGAGTGGCGGTAGCTATATAACGAATAAAAAATTATTGTTTTTTACGCATTATGGTCGTTATCTCAAAATAGACTGCAACAGTAAGATCTGATCATAGTAAAGTCCGCATTTATTTACAGCGCTTTGCACTCAAACCCAAACCAAGAGATTTTTTGAAAGTATTGCTTTGCAATACTTTCAAAAAATCTCTTGTGATTCATTTGATCGGTAATTGCTTGTAGGAATGCTATAGATGTTCATGAAGAAGAACTTGATTTGGATTTTGGTGTTCTAGATTTACATGAATTTTATGATCTGGTTAACAAATATCAAACGCTTTATCCAATGGATTATCCTTAGTCTTAGCCTATGTTTGATCTTGACTTTGCTTATGGGATGTCAATCGCAAGTCTCAAACGATCAGTTGACTCAATGGCACAAAGAAGCGATCGCTGAGAACTCGCGCCTCACTGAAACCTATGGCTCTAACTTAACTGATAATTGGATCATTAGAGTCCAAGGGCAAGTTCAGAAACCAATCACCCTCAAATGGGCAGAAATTGAAGCTCTTGCTGACACTAAATTCATCAGTATCAATCCTCACCCAGGAGCTATTACTACGCCACATGAATTTCAAGGTATTTCTGTACAAAAGTTATTAGAAAAAGCGATCATTAACTCTGGTGTTGAGGAGCTAACAGTTGTTGCGGCGGATGCATACTACACCACGATCGCGATCAAAGATGTGTATCGCAATCAAGGTTTATTGACAATTTTAGAGGCTGGCAAACGAATTCGGCGTAATGAAGGTGGACCAATTCACCTAGCATATTTTAGAGACGCTAATTCACCGCAAGGAGAAATCGATAAACAACGCTGGGTGCATTATGTGACGCATTTAATTGTCGGAACTGAGCCTTTGCGACTGAGAGTTGAAAAAGCGACTCTAGAACTTGCCGACCTAGAAAAATTGCCAACCCATAAAATAACGACACTAGTTGGATACCAAATTGGTTGGAAATATGAACCTGTTGACCTGATTGGAGTCAAACTAAGAGATATCCTCCGTAGCCAAAATGTAGTTATGAATAATGAATCGGTGCTTAGGGTGCGTCGTAAGTCTATGGATGATCTTGATCCTCAAAAATCGGTCAAGATTCCCGCTAGCTTAGTTAATGACTGTGACGTAATGCTGGTGTACAAGTGGGGAACAGATTCCCAAAGTATTCCTGCTAGCAAGGGGGGACCAATTACCCTCGCCTATGGCAACAACTGTCCTAGTGAGACCGTCAAGAATCTAGCTTGGCTGCCCTTTGTCGAGTCTATCTCAGTTGAGTCTGCGGAAATCAAGTCATGAAACTTATAGCCTCCAAACCTAAATTTTGGCAGTTCCAGCAACGCACTAAAAAGCGCTTGGGACAGAAAAAGTTAATTCTATTTCGTTCGATTCAGACTCGCATGATTACAGCAATTACCTTGCTGATTTTGATGGTCGTCACCGCGATAATTTGGTTATGGGCAACTAATGAGATGGAATTCTATCGACAGCAAAAAATTCAACAAGTAGAATCCTTTGCTGCGGCGTTTGGGCAAACTCTTCAGTTAGAGTTAGCAGATAGAAACTGGGCAAATATGCGGACGAAAATGAATTTGATTATGCAAAGTAATGAGGATTTTGTTTACGTCATTGTCAGCGATCGCCGTGAAAATCATCAAATTGTGTCCGCTGCACCAGCAGAAATCGCGGGACAGTTTATGACCGACTTAGTGCCAGTCGCAGTGAGCAAAGTTGCAATTCGCGATGGACAGGAAAAACCTAAAGCTAGCCTCAAGGCAAGAATTGCTGAGACATATTTACTGCGTGATATTGATTTTCCACCGAATACATTGCGAGCCAAAAGAGGAGAGAGAATCATTGAGGCAGCGATCGATATTCCTTTTCACAATGAGGTAGCGAATGGAACCTTTCGAGTAGGAATTACTCTGCGGCGTATGGATGGACAAATTGTTAATGCAGTGACTAAGACCTTGGCTGTAGGCGCGATCGCTTTATTCTTAGGCATTATCGCCGCTTATTATCTATCTTGGATCTTGAGTCAGCCAATTTTGCGATTGCGTGAAAGTGCTTCGCGGCTTGCATCTGGAGAGCTAGATCACCGTGTGACGATCCATAGCCAAGATGAACTAGGCGCATTAGGTAGATCTTTTAACGATATGTCGGATTCATTACAAGCTTCTTTTGGCAAGCTGCAAAAAACTTTAGACTCCTTTGAGAGATTTGTCCCCGAAAAATTTTTACAAGTGATAGCGCCACGAGGCATTGAAAACATTGCTGTTGGTGAATATGCCAAGCACAATATCACAATTCTTTTTTCAGACATTCGGGGATATACAGCGCTATCAGAATCTCAAACTCCTGAAGAAACATTCAAGTTTTTAAATGAATATATTGCCTATGTCGGCGATGCGATCGATGAATATGGCGGCTTTATTGACAAATACATCGGTGATGCAGTGATGGCGTTATTTGATGAAAATCATACCGATAGTGCTTTGAAAGCAGCGATCGCCATGCAATTAGCGCTCAAAAAGTTCAATCAAAAAAGAGAACTATTAGGCTTGAGAACTATTGCGAGTGGGATTGGAATGCATCGAGGTGAAGTGGTAATGGGAACTGTTGGATTTACTTCTCGTATTGATTCAACTGTGATTGGCGATGCCGTGAATGTCTCGTCGCGGGTTGAGGGTTTAACGAAGAATTATAATTGTGAAATTTTGATCACTGATGCAGTTGTGGCAGCCTTAGAGCATCCAGAAGATTTTCATTTGGAGATAGTTGACGAATCGGTAAAAGTGAAAGGAAAAGAAACGGCTATTAAGCTGTATCGACTCAAATTAGATTAATTTAGCCTATTTCTCCACTTGGCTAATTTATCTTTAGTAGCGCTATCGATGCGATTACCCAGAAGATTATTTGTATTTGCCTTTTGCGGTCTTTGACGGCTTTGTACGGATCGCAGAGTTGCTTCCACTTCCTGTTCTAATGCGGTTGCTGATAGCCACTCAGCCCCAAACCCAACAGCGGTGAGTTGTTGAGCGCGATCGGAAGTGACGACAATGATGCGTTTTAAATGCCTCAGTGGATCGCGTCGGTATTTGCCACATTGACGCTCGATATAAGTATCCGCAGTTTCGTTATGATCGGTGAAATATAGTTTCAGATTTTTGGTAATCTTTTCAGATTTCGCAGGGGTTGCTTGTACATAAGCATCAAATACTAATGTGGTCTTATAGCCGTGATAAGCACTAAAGTTGACCATTGTCTCGGTTAAATGCGATCGGGCAATGTCAAACCCTTGCAGATCTCTAATTTCCTGCAAATGCCGCCATAGTCCAATCACGTTATAAGCGTCCACCAACATAACTGGTGGATGTTCCGAAGACATAGTATTAGACCGCTAGTTAGAATTACTTATTTCAATTCTGACATTAGACTTTACAAATGTTGCATTTGTCTCGGATCAAATATAGCTATAGCCAATTAGTTAAGACATAAACAACAAAAGAGAGTTTCGGCGTACTGCAACTCTCTTTTGTTGTTTTGAGTTTGTCCTAACATAATTGGCTACATTTTCTATACAGCCTGTTTAGGCTTTATGTAGTACAAGAAATTTTTTGAAAGGGTTGCAAGCAAATCATTCAAAAAATTTTAGAAATATGAAAAATTGCAAAGCACTTTCTCATATTTCTAAACAATACATCAGGCTTTGCTCAGCCAAAGCCTGATGTGTTGTTGGCTAGCCCGTACTTTTTCTATAAATGAATTATTGCTGCTTTAGCCTCCATTCAGACCTAAAATATGAAGTGTGGCACTTCGTGGCGTACTTCATATTTTAGGTCTGATGCCTTAACTCAAATAGCTCATGCTATGCCATTAGCAAATTTGACATCTTTTTAAGTTATGGGGTAATTTTAAAAATAATCTCGGCATAATTTGCTTAATAGCTCCGTAATTATGCAAATTTTACAGAATTAGACTGTATAAATCCTAGATATTGTTGTTGAGATTTATAACTAATACAAACTGTTTATGCTTCATGTAGTATAAGGAACTTTTAAGAGTGTTGCTTCGCAACACTCTTAAAAGTTCCTTGGATTTTGAGAAAGTGCAAAGCACTGTAAGTTAGAAAAAATTTTAAATCAAGGAGAGTTTTATGACCATAGAAAGCCTTTTAACGCTCTATAAAATACCCATTCTTTTATTAGTATTTTTATCTCCTTGGATTGCTTACTTTATTTGTTTAATTGTTCCTGGAACTAAAGAAGAACCCTATGTACTAAGTGTAAATTTGAGTATATCTGCATTAGTAGCCATTGTGTTTGCTGGTTACATAGCCTATGCCAGCAATACTGGAGGTTGGGGGAAATTAGGAAAAGAAGCTGATGTTTTGTTACTTTTATCTGCTCCTTACCACGTCATCTGTTCGATTATTCTTGCAAAAAAACGGATGCCACTTGGTCGGATTCCAGCATTTAAATTCATCCAAGGCTTAATGTTTATGTCAATGGTATTCATGTTTTTATCATGGATTTCTGGTAGGATTCATTTATATTTCTTTTCATACTTGCCTTTTAACTCATTTTTAATAATTTTGGCAATAGTTCTCCTAATAGGTTATGTAGGATATACCAAAGTTTTTGGTGAAGATTAGTATGATTAATTAGGAGAGTTGATTCTTAGTCTTTGGCGTTAATAGGAGTTAATAGAATTGACATTTAAATTGGATTCTGAATAACTTTAAAATAGCTTTTTAATTTATTAAAAATTTACTGATTGCACTTGCATGGCAGTGCCAATACCTTGATTGAAGATTAGGATTTGCACTAAACCTAATTTGATTAACAAAAGATCATACAAATGTTGAGTTTTTTATTGAAGATTTTTAGTACAAATATCTAAATACAAGTAAAATCAAGGTAATCACTTAAATTTCAGTGTGAATTTAATACCTCAAATGTAGAAACTTTAGTGTCATAATGAGGCAGACTTACTAAACGAACTAAACCTCGAACGGCAATGGCGAAAAATTCTTCTGCAACGGCAAATAGTCAAGTTGATAAGGCTACCCCGATCGCCCAAGCAGCAAAGGCTAGCATCAGTCCTGAGAAAAAAAAGGCGCTGGATGCGATCATGCAAAAGATCGAGAAAGATCATGGCAAAGGCTCGATCATGCGTCTCGGCGATGCTACGAATATGCGCGTCGAAACTATCCCTAGCGGTGCATTACCTCTCGATCTTGCCCTCGGTGGTGGACTACCCAAAGGACGGGTCATCGAAGTCTATGGACCAGAAAGCTCAGGTAAAACTACTCTAGTACTGCACGCGATCGCGGAAGTCCAGAAGCGCGGTGGTGTTGCTGCATTTGTCGATGCTGAACATGCATTAGATCCCACCTATGCCGCCAGTGTTGGTGTTGATATTAATAACTTGCTAATTTCCCAGCCTGATTCAGGGGAAATGGCATTAGAAATTGTCGATAACCTTGTGCGATCAATGGCAGTGGATATCATTGCGATCGACTCAGTAGCCGCCCTTGTACCCCGTGCCGAAATCGAGGGGGAAATGGGTGCGTCCCATGTTGGCCTGCAAGCCCGTTTGATGAGTCAAGCTCTCCGCAAAATCACGGCTAATGTTGGTAGATCCAATTGCATTGTCATTTTCTTAAACCAATTGCGTCAAAAAATTGGCGTGTCCTATGGTAGCCCTGAAACTACGACAGGTGGTACTGCTCTCAAGTTTTATGCCTCAGTTCGTCTCGATATTCGACGTATCCAAACTCTGAAGAAAGGGACGGAAGAATATGGGATTCGCGCCAAGGTCAAAGTTGCTAAGAATAAAGTTGCGCCACCTTTCCGTATTGCTGAATTTGACATTATTTTCGGTAAAGGCATTTCTACTGTTGGCTGCCTAGTAGACCTAGCCGAAGAAATGAGTATCATTGTGCGTAAGGGCGCATGGTATAGCTATCAAGGTGACAACATTGGGCAAGGCAGAGATAACACAATCAAATACATGGAAGACAAGCCAGAATTTGCTCAAGACGTGGAACGTCAAGTCCGCGAAAAACTCTCCGCAGGCGTAGCAGTTTCAGCAACCAAAGTTGTGCCTGAAGAAATTGAGCCTGAAGATGACGATATCCCACCAGAAGATTTCTAAAACTTTTTATATAGCTGTCGCCATTCTTGTTAGGACATAAACCCAAGTAGTGTGAGGCGGCGCTTCGCGCCGCCTCACACTACTTGGGTTTTGATTTGTTCTGATACTGGTGGCTATGGCGCTTTGCGCTCACAAAATCCAGACTAAGAAAAGTTTTAAAAATGTTGCAACGCAACATTTTTAAAACTTTTCTTGTGATTTGTTTAATTGATAATTGCTTTAAAAGAAATGGGGCGTTATGCGCCCCATTTCTTTTAAAAGACTAACATTTCCCTAATTAGCCATTTATTATCTTTTTTAACTAAGTCATACTCAACGGTATAGCTCGCATTATCCTTTGATGCACTGCGATCAAGTTCCCCATTATAGAAATAATTTCTTGACTCTGATATTTTAGCGACTACTTTAGCTTTAGTATCGCCATCGGGGGTGACACTATCAACTTCACTAGACTTGGTTTGATACTGCAAATAAGAGTTGCTAGATTTAAGCTCTTTAGCACGTCCTTTCCAATCACTAAGGGCAGGATCAACTAAAACTTCTTCTAAAAGATTGTCTTCATATTCTTTGCCCAAAGCTTTTGATTTAGTTGCTTGCCATGTTTCGATGAGTTTGGTGGCAGTTTCTTTATCTAGTGGTCCTGGTTGGGCAACTGGTGCGGCATTATTTTCTTTAATAGATTGGACTAGAGTTGTGATTGGTTTCTCTAGGGTCATAGGTTGTGGTTGGGTTGAACCACTTAAAGCTCGGACAGCCCAAACAACTAGACTAATACAGCCAGCTAACAAAGCGATCGCCACGACAATTACCGTGACTAAACGACCAACATTAAACTTACGTTTTGGTGGAGATGCATGACCTGTGTGACCTTGAGAAGGACGTTTGATTTCCCTGATCGGTTCATTAACGTTTCTGGTAGGTGGTACGTTACTGGTGCGACGTGAGCTAGGCAGATCTCGAACATTGCCAGTACCGTTGGTATTGACATAGGCAGGTCGCTCAATTACAGGTGTCGCCGATCGCTGGAAACGGTTTGGCGTTTCAGGGGCATAGTTAGATAGTTTTGGCTCAGCAACAGTGCTTTTTGCAGGATTCAGATCAAAATCACGACTTACAGTTGGTGAATCATCAAGAGAAGACATCGCGGCTAAGCGATCGCCACCCACAGGAGAAGTCCATTCCGATGACATTGCGCCAGTATTCGGTAATTCTTCTAGGTATGCTTGCACTTGTTCGTCAGCAAAATAATCCTTAAGCGAGACGATTTGACTCATCAGATCGCGGAAATGCGGATAGACCTCTTCTTGGAGCCAACGTTCGCTATAGAGACATAGCCCAGGGAGTAAATCAGGTGCACCTTCAGAATTCTGACGGATGAAAGCAATTTGATCCTCTTCGGCACTATTGTCGATCGCCGCACTTGCCTCTTCAGTTTGCCCCAACAATAAAGCACATACTGCCTTTTCCAGATAAATATCTTGCTTAGCGCTGAGTTTGACTAGCAATCCCTTAGCGCGACGAATCAAGGCTGGCTGGCGCTGGGAAAATCCACGCGCAATTAAGGCATATACAGCAAGATAGGTTGCAACAGACGATGGACGACGTGCTTCTTCCTCAAACAGGTTTTGCTGCTCGATCGCTGTCATGTAGCTGCGTAATTGCTGGATAAACCGCAAAAAGTCATCAATGCCAAGGCTGGAATAGTCATTACCCGATCCATCAATACCGCGACGCGCATCGAGCATCTCTTGCAAAAGCGACATACCTTTGCGATGTTCGTTGGTGTGATTGTCAGGTGATGCTAACAATTCGAGAATGCGATAGGGACGCAAACGGAAGAGATCGGCTTGGATCTCACTGCGAATGCTGAGAAACAATCCTTCTCGCAATAAAATTTCTTGAGCGGATTCTAGGGACGACGCAGCAGTTTCATATTGTCCCTGTTTCCAATATTCACGACCGAGATCTAGATAGGACAGAGATACAGATAGCAAAAGATCTGGATCATGGGGAGAAATTCTTGCCGACTGATACTCAGCTTCTTCAGGGTCGTAGTAGGGCTTAGCAAGGGATAAAACTTTCTCGGATTCGCCGAGTTCGTACAAAATCAGTAGTAGTCCTGCAAAGTCCTTTTCGTCAGCTTCAATCTGAGGCGGCAATGTTAAAACTGGACGATCGCTTTCAGGATCTAATACATCACTTGCTTCACTAGGAAGAGCGCGTTCAGTCAGAGTTTCATAAGCTTTATCAATAATGCGCTTGCGAGAGGCGATCGCAGCATCAGAATATTCACGCCTTGGCATAGAAAGCAGGCGATCGCGATGGGCTTGATGAATTTTATCTAGCCCTGACAGGTGTGTTAAACCAAGGATTCGGTAACAGTCTAGGGGAACTCTCACTTTGCTTTTCTACCCGAAACTTCAATTGAAAATGCCGATCTGAACTCCGATAATACCAACCTGTTTGCCTCTCAAATCAAAGATGCTCCGTATCTAACTAATGCACTGAGAACATTTGATGCAATGTACTCAATTTTTTAAGTACATTAAACGCCCGAATTATACACCAAGTTCATCAACTTGGTGAAAATAGCTAAAAAAGTAAAAACGACCCTTTGGGTCGTTTTTACTTTTAAGAATCAAGGGCGATCGCTTTATCGATCGCTAACTTTTGATTGAGACGAATTTGATAAGCTTGTAGTTCTTTGGGCTTGATGCCGCTAATGATACTAAAGCTATCAACATCAATGCCACGAGATAACATTTCGATACACCAAGTATGACGAGCTTGATCAATAGTTAAGTTTGAGCCATCAAGATTTTGATAGGGCTGCGTCCAACGCTCCCACATTTGTTCGAGTTCTTCTAACGACAAGGGCTGGCGATCGCTACTGAGAAATAAAAGCTCAATCTTGTCGCTATTTTGAAGCTCTTTTAGATCATTTGAACGATCCTTTAAATCATGATTAAGATCATTTTTACGAGTTTTGAGATAGGCACTGAGGGGATTATTGGTTGCTGAGCCATAACGATGACCGAGAATTTTTTGATTAAGAGGTACAGATCTCTCATTACCAGAATTGTCCTTGGTTCTTAAAATTCCATGATTAGCATGATGCTGATAGTCTGTTAGACCCAAGCGCGTAATATCAAGTGCTGTAATCCCTGATCCAAATAATAGATAGGCGATCGCGTAGTCCTTTACCCCACATTTTTTCGCTTGCAGCAGGATTTCGCGGACAATCTCCGCAGGGATATCAATAATTGGGTTTGCTTGAGAGATGGGGATAACTTCTTGAACAAACATATCCACCAATGTACTCACAAACTCATCGCGATCATTCCAGATTGCCTGTACGTCACTGGTTAAAGTGATTACTGCGTAACCCAAAATACAAGTATTTAATAAGTTAGCCAGCTTAATTGGGGGCAAAGAATATTGCAAGCGAGAATTAATCAACACATCATGGATGGCTGTAGCGATCGTCTGATTGACTTGATTAATGCCTTGGGCAAGTGCTTGACGACTCTCTAGGGGATATTGTCCTGCCTCCCCAACAAGCGATCGCACTAACTCAGGCACACTTTCGAGCGCCCGCAAAGAACTCTGAATGTAATATTTGAGAAATCTCCGCAAATCACTCTGACTAGAGATATCTGACACCATGAGCGACTCTCCCACTTGCGCCAACACCAAATATTTTTGCAGACATTCTTGCAATACGGCTAGCAATAAACCATGTTTATTACCAAAATGACGAAATAAAGTTACTTCATTAACCTGAGCAAAGTCAGCGATTTGGCGAGTAGTTGTCTCGGTGATTCCTTTGCTAGCAAACAACTCTAGTGCTGTGTTAACTATACGTTGACGAGTAGGAATTCGAGATACAGACATGAGCGCATGTACCATTTAGATGATTTGCAAGTGATACTTGCATTATTACTTAAAAAACAGTTAGACTTAGCATAACTGTAAGTGATACTTGCATCTCCTCACCACCCCTTAAGTTATTATTTCATGACCGCCACTACTGAAGCCATCTCAAAAGAACAAAACCTGAACTGGACAAATGTTGCCTTCTTCAGTGCTTTTCATCTCGCTGCCCTAGCTGCGCCTTTTTACTTCTCATGGCAAGCTGTAATCCTTACAGTCTTCTTGCATTGGTTATTTGGCAGCATTGGCATCACCTTAGGATATCATCGCTTACTTAGCCATCGTAGCTTTCAAGTGCCTCAGTGGTTGGAATACATCATCGCCACAATTGGAGCATTAGCCCTTCAAGGCGGTCCCGTGTTTTGGGTGGGCGGACATCGCCAGCATCACGGTTTTACAGAAGACAATCAAAAAGATCCCTACTCAGCAAATAAAGGTTTTTGGTGGAGCCACATGATGTGGATCATGTACTCCAAGCCTGAGCATTTTCAGCGTTCAAACTACTGTAAGTTTGCACCTGATCTTGCTAATGATCCTTACTACAAGTTTTTAGATGTTTACTTTCTACTGCTGCAAGTACCACTCGCAATATTACTTTATGTAATTGGCGAAACTGCCTTCTCTGGACTTGGTATGTCTTTCTTGGTTTATGGCATGGCAGTACGCTCCGTAGCTCTATGGCATAGCACTTGGTTGATTAACTCAGCTTGCCACAAATGGGGTTATAAGAATTTCACAGAGACTCCCGATCACTCTACAAACCTCTGGTGGGCAGCAATTTTGACCTATGGTGAAGGCTGGCACAACAATCACCATGCTTTTCCTAAGTCAGCAAGGTCTGGTCTGAAGTGGTGGGAAATCGATCCAACTTGGGGCGTGATCAATCTGTTGCAAACTGTTGGTTTAGCGAAGAAGGTCTATTTATCTGAACCTTGGCAAGCTAAGTAAAAAAGAAAGGGCGCTTAGCGCCCTTTCTTTTTTAGGGATCTAGCAAAAATAGATACATTGACTGGATCAGTAGTATGTAAACCTAATTCTACAAATGGGTTAATCAATGCGGGAAAGTAAGCATATGGATCATCGCCACATTCGCTTTAGCGATCGCCATGAGGAAGTCGATTTAGAGCAGTTGCAAGGATTATTTCGGTTGGGTGCATTTTGGGCAAAGGAGAGAACCTTGGCAGGACTAGCGATCGCTCTTTCTAACTCCAAGCCAGTCGTAACTGTGTGGGATGGCGATCGATTGATTGGTCATGCTCGCGCCACTAGTGACGGTATTTATCGAGCGACAATTTGGGATGTGGTGATCGATCCTGACTATCGTGGTGCAGGCTTAGGTCGTAAGCTAGTCCAAACGGTGTTGGCGCATCCTAATGTTTGTGATGTTGAGCGGGTTTATTTAATGACGACTCACCAGCAAAAGTTTTACGAACAGATCGGCTTTAAGCAAAATTCTTCAACCACTCTGGTCTTATTCAATAGGAATTGTAATAGCGATCTGCATCTCACAACTTCTGAGCTAGCTCAATCTACAATTAATTTCTAGATTTGCCATAGTATTTAGAGATACTTGCAAAGACTAAAATATATGTGACTATCTATGTACATACTAAGCTTATAGAAGAGTAGGAAGCGCAAAAACTCACTCTAATATGGTCTTCGGGTTCGCTCAGTCAAAGATATCTGAACGAATTCTAGCCTTGAAAAGGTCTAACTTTTTGTCAAACCTCTTCAGATTCCTATAGCTTTTTATTATCCCATTTCATTTGGTGGGAGCCAATGCTTGAAACTTCATCTCAAAGTCAGAAACGGACAAGGAGCGAATTTGAACGCCAACTGCATCGCCTAGAACAAGATTCTTTGCGAATGGGTGCACTTGTCGAAAACTCATTTCTTTTAGCTCATGCAGCCTTATTTGAAAGAGATCTTGAGTCTGCTACACGTATTGAGTCCCAAGACAAACAGATTGATCAGATCTATCGACAAATCGAAATGGAGTGTATCAGCTTAATCGCACTACAGTCACCAGTTGCTCGTGATCTCAGGCTTTTGAGTGCTCTCATGCAATTGATCCGAGATATTGAAAGAATTGGGGACTATGCTGAAAACTTAGGTGACATAGCAATTAAGCTTTTTCCCTATCCACCATCCCCCTATCTAGGTGAATTGCAAGTGATGTCTAATCGCTGTCGAGCCATGCTTGCTATGAGCTTAGAAGCCTTAGCCAATCTTGATGAGAATATTGGTTTACAAATTAAGGCGAAAGATGATGCGGTTGACGATGATTACAAGCAAATCTATAACCTACTCTCTTCTCAAAGGCTATTTGGCGAACCCATGGAACCTATAATGTTGATGGTATTAGCAATTCATCATTTAGAACGCATGGCAGATCATGCCACCAATGTTGGGCTGCGCGTTGCGTATATCGTTACTGGCAAACTTGGCTAGGTTTGCATAAATAAAAAAGTCGTATTGCGCCTTTTTTTATTTTCTAGTTTTTTATAGCGCTATAGCACGGTAATCTAAGTTAAGTGCTTTATAGCACATCTGATTTATGTGGGAAAGTTTTAAGGATTGAAATGAAGTCATATTTGGCGGCTGCCGTACAAATGACCAGTGTCTCTGATGTAGATAAAAATCTTGCTCAAGCAGAAGATTTGATCCAACTGGCTGTGAATCGAGGTGCAGAACTAGTTTGCTTACCTGAAAATTTTTCGTTTTTAGGCGATGAAAGCGAAAAGAAAAGACTTTCTACAGAAATTGCAGAAAAGAGCGAGAAGTTTTTAATTACGATCGCTCAACGCTATCAAATCCTGTTACTTGGTGGTGGATTTCCTGTCCCTGTCACTGACAGCAACAATGGCAATCAGGGCAAAATGTATAACACCGCTCTACTGATTGGTCGTGAAGGTGAGGAATTAGCCCGCTATCGCAAGATGCATTTGTTTGATGTTAATCTCCCTGATGGCAATACTTATCAGGAGTCAGCGACTGTGTTGGCAGGTAGTGAATCTCCGCCTGTCTATGTTTCTGAGAAATATGGCAACTTGGGGCTATCAGTTTGCTATGACGTGCGGTTCCCCGAACTGTATCGCCATTTATCTCAAAATGGTGCAAACGTTTTGTTTGTTCCTGCTGCTTTTACGGCTTTTACGGGTAAAGATCACTGGCAAGTTTTATTACAAGCTAGAGCCATTGAAAATACTAGCTATGTGATTGCACCTGCACAGGTGGGAATGCATACGCCACGCCGTCAGTCCCATGGTCATGCGATGATTGTCGATCCTTGGGGCATTGTTCTTGCTGATGCAGGAGATCACATTGGAGTGGCGATCGCGGAGATCCAACCCTCACGCCTTGATCAAATTCGTCGCCAGATGCCATCTTTACAACATCGCACCTTTTCCTGTTATTAAGAAAAGACTGTGTAATACCAAAGCACAAAATGGCTCTGCCATTTTGTGCTTTTAAAACCCTTGTTGGGTTTGATTTTCAATTCACAAAAGTGTCGCCACACTTTTGTGAATTGGTATAAATCATCAAAATCCAAGAGAATTAGTGGTGCGGCGCAAAAAAGTGTCGCACCACTAATTTTTGGGCGGTAAGAGAGCAATTAGAATTGCTGGGTGTAAGGTACAGCCTTTTCTTTTTGGGCGATGTTTATAAAATATGTATTAAAATCTTAAGCAATGGGTTGTTCTGTTTTTTTTAAGTGCTCCCAAACTAGATCCTCACATATATCCCTAGGCTTTTTCAATTCTTTCTCTGGCATAAGCAGCTATGCAACCTTTTCCAGTGCTTGGTAACACGATCCGTCCGCTACAACATCGCGACTTAGAGTTTATTCAGCGATTTGCATCGCCCAATGATCTCGAACAGATTGCGGTCAGCGATCTTAGTGGCTGTCGCAGTCGCCAAAAAATCAGCTTACATCAGCTAGCCAGTTGGTTGCCTGCTCCTGTGCAAACCCTGCTCAAACCCTATGTAAGAGCCTATGTCTCCGAATGTAATGGCATTATCCAAGGCTTTATTCGGGTTTCACCTTTTAATAACAACAGCAGTACTTGGCAGATTGATCGCGTCGTGGTTCTGCCAGAAGCCCAGAATGGTCAGCACAACGTTGGCACACAACTGATTCGCTACTGCCTAGAGTCTTGTTTAGAGGCGAGAACTTGGGTATTGCAGGTTGACATTAACCAAAAAGATACGATCGCTCTCTATCGTCAGAATGGCTTTCAGCCTCTGGCTCAATTTACTGATTGGGAAATTGATACGGCAAGTCTGCATGAACTTGCTCAACATTCTCCTGATTTGCCTAATTTGATGCCCGTCAGTAATGCTGATGCCAGCTTGCTTTATCAACTTGATACCGCTGCGATGCCTCCACACATTCGCCAAGTTTACGATCTCAATGTTGATGATTTTCGAGCCAAGACGATCGATAAACTGGTTAATCACAGTTCCTTGCTGATTAACCATTTGCAGGATGTGTCGGGCTATGTCTATGAGCCACAGCGCAAAGCTGCGATCGGTTACTTTTATTTACTATTGCAGCGCCCAACCGTCAATCAGACCAATGAAAAACTGGTTCACCATTGCCAGCTCACGGTTCATCCCGCCTACACATGGCTTTATCCTGAACTCACTTCACAAATTGCACGCATTGTCACTAAGCAATCTCCTGAGAAGTTGTCTGAGCATGTTAGCCTCCAACTATCTTCGGCTGATTATCAGCCTGAACGTGAAGATTATTTAGAAAGTATTCATGCCCAACGTCAAGGGCATTCTTTACTAATGGCGCGTTCAGTTTGGCATAAGATTCGGGAGACCAAACCTGTCCTTGATGGTTTACAACTTTCCCGTATGTTGTCAGGTTTACAGCCTAATCAAAAGCCGATTCCAGGTCGAATCGAGACTTTACCTCAACAGCATCAACATACTGATGAACCACTTTAGACACCAAGAGAAATGAAGAGATATCAGTTGTTCAAGCTCTGAAAATCGCACCCTAGTTCTGTTGCTAAAATTTGCCATTGACACTTTTAGCAACTGAGTTACAGGGGACTTCAGCAAAATATGCTAGAAAAACCCTACTTAATGAAGTTATTGTTAACTGATCTAATTTTGGTTCAATTTATACAAAATGAAGATCCACAAGATCGCTAGGATTAGACACTGGACATTTAGGCATTGGATGCACCTTTAAAAACGCTTGACTATGAAAATTCTCAAAATCCAGACATTACGTGGTCCAAACTATTGGAGTATCCAACGACATCAGCTTGTAGTTGTGCGATTAGATTTAGAGGATTTTCAAGTACAACGAACTGGCTTTTATCAAAACCTATGCAAAGTGTTGCCAAGTCTAGCGGGGAAAGACATTGCAAAGCGCTCAGATATTAGTGACTCCGATTTCTTAGCGGAAATTGTGAAAGATATTGCGATCGCCCTTCAAGGTTATGTGGGCATGAAGGTTGATTTCGGCACGATTAGACAAACTGTTGAAAAAAATGTCTATCAAGTAGTATTTGAGTATCAGACCGAGGGTGCAGGACGTTATGCAGCCCGTGCCGCTGTAAGGATTTGTACCAGTATTTTAGAGACAGGAACCTATGCAACTACGGAGTTGCAAGAGGATCTCAAGGATTTAAGGGATATTCGCCTTGATGGTCAATTAGGTCCCAGTACTGAGTCAATTGTTGCTGAAGCCAAGGCAAGAAATATTCCGTGGTTAGAACTGGGTAGTCGTGCCATGATCCAACTAGGCTATGGTGTCTATCAGAGTCGGATTCAGGCAACTTTATCGAATAAGACGGGGATTTTAGCGGTAGAGCTAGCCTGTGATAAGGAAGGCACAAAGAGCATTTTGCGGGCTTCGGGAATACCTGTGCCAAGGGGAACAACGATCCGATCGCCTAAATATTTAGAAGATGCGATCGCTGAAGTTGGGGGCTTTCCAATTGTAATTAAGCCCTTAAATGGTAATCATGGACGCGGGATCACCATTGATGTACGTACTGTCAAAGAAGCGATCGATGCCTTTGATATGGCGCAAGAGGTGTCAGAAGAAGTAATTATTGAGCGGTTTCATACGGGACGCGATCACCGTGTACTAGTCATTAACGGCAAATTTGTAGCTGTTGCCGAGCGGGTTCCTGCCAATGTTACAGGTGATGGCGTTTCCACAATTTCGCAATTGATTGAAATTACCAACCAAGATCCCCGTCGTGGCGATGGTCATGATAATGTCTTGACCCGCATCGAGATCGATCGCACGAGCATGGATATTTTGGCGAGACAAGGCTTTACATTGGACTCCGTCCCACCGAAAGGTCAAGTCTGCTATCTCAAGGCAACTGCTAACCTCAGTACAGGTGGTGTATCCGTGGATCGCACTGATGAGATTCACCCTGAAAATATCTGGCTAGCGGAAAGAGTTGCCAGGATCATTGGCTTAGATATCGCAGGAATTGATGTGGTTACAGAAGATATCTCTGTGCCTGTGCGTCAAGTCGATGGAGCGATCGTGGAGGTAAATGCTGCGCCTGGTTTCAGAATGCATACTGCTCCCAGCATTGGTACACCCCGCAATGTGGCTGCACCTGTGATCGATATGCTATTTCCGACGGGATCACCTACTCGTGTTCCCATCGTTGCCATCACAGGCACAAATGGCAAAACTACCACAACGCGCTTAATTGCCCATATTTTCAAACAAACTGGTAAGCGTGTGGGTTACACCACCACTGATGGTATATATATCGGTGAATGCTTAGTCGAGAAAGGCGATACTACTGGTCCCTATAGCGCCCAAGTAATTCTTCGAGATCCCACAGTTGAAGTGGCAGTCCTAGAAACTGCTAGAGGCGGCATTTTGCGATCGGGTTTAGGTTTTGATGGCTGCGATGTTGGTGTAGTGATGAACGTCGCTGCCGATCACCTTGGTATTGGCGACATTGATACAATTGAAGACCTTGCCCAACTCAAGAGTGTAGTTGTGAAGACGGCTTTACCAAGCGGCTATGCAGTACTGAATGCTGATGATCCATTAGTTGTTGCTATGGCTCAAGAGCTACAGTCCAAAGTTGCGTATTTCAGCATGAATCCTGATAATCCTTTGATCAAGTCCCATATTGCCGAAGGTGGACTTGCCGCAGTCTATGAAGACGAATTTCTGACAATTTTGAAAGGTGACTGGAAATTGCGGATTGAAAAGGCGATAAATGTCCCTCTGACCCTTGGCGGACGCGCTGCCTTTAATATTCAAAATTCACTAGCGGCAAGTTTAGCTGCTTTTGCTCAGGATGTGCAAATCGAGCAAATTCGTCAAGGTCTAGCTACCTTTGTTGCTTCTAGCGAGCAGACCCCTGGACGCATGAATTTGTTTGACCTAGGTAAGTATCATGCGCTAGTTGATTACGCCCATAATCCTGCGGGATTTAAAGCGATCGCCGATTTTATCCAAAAATGGGAAGGTGAAGCGATCGGGGTGATTGGCGCACCAGGCGATCGCCGTGATGAAGACATCATTGAGCTAGGACAACTGGCTGCAACCATGTTTAGTCGTATTTTTGTGAAAGAAGACAAGGATTTACGGGGACGTGCTCCTCGTGTAGTAGCTGACCTGTTACGCCAAGGAGTCGAAGAAGTGGATAGTAATATCCCCTGTATTACAATTCTTGACGAATCGGAAGCCATCACAGCCGCCTTGGATAGCGCCCCTCAAAGTAGTTTAGTTGTGGTATTTCCTGACAAAGTGGATTCAGCTATTGCTATCATTGAATCGCGAAAGTCCAAACTGTCCTCGTAAAGTCCGCCTATGCCGCGTGTAATTTGCCTTGGCGAAGTTTTAATTGATCAAATAGCTGAAGATATTGGGGTTCCCTATGACCAAGTTAATTCTTGGAAACCTTATTTTGGCGGAGCGCCTGCTAATGTTGCCTGTGGTTTAGCCAAACTGGGAACTCCTGTCAGTTTGATTAGCTGCGTTGGTCAAGATGCCGCAGGAAATGATTTACTCAAACAATTGGGAGCCGCAGGTGTAGAAACTTCAGGCGTGCAAGTGCATCCTAAGTCTACTACCCGTGAGGTTTATGTCACCCGTGATGCTCACGGCGATCGCAGTTTTGATCGCTTTAATGGTGATGCGAATACGGTATTTGCTGACACCTTGATGTCTGCTGAACACTTGCCTGAGCATTTATTTGCGGATGCTAAATTTTTGGTATTAGGCACATTGGGTTTAGCAAATCCACAAACCTCAAGAGCGATCGGTCGAGCGCTAAAACTTGCTGAGCAAAATTTTGTCAAAGTGGTAGTTGATGTTAATTGGCGAGCGATGTTCTGGAAAAATCCTGAGCAGGTAGCTAAACTCTTGCCAGTTTTACTGAAATACACTGATTTTCTGAAAATGACTGAGGATGAGGCAAAGCTGCTATTTCGGTTAACTAGTCCCGCCGCGATCGCCCAAGCCTATAGTCATTTGGAAGGAATTTTGATCACCAATGGCAATCAAGACTGTCGCTACTATTTAGGTGAAAAGCAAGGCAAGCACCCTGTCTATCCTGTGCATTCGATCGATACGACTGGCGCGGGAGATGCTTTTTTAGCAGCATTTATCCATAAAATCTATCATCGTCCGCTTACCCATCTCCTTGATTCTAAGTTTACGGATGAAGTCATCGGCTATGCCTGTGCTGCTGGTGCTTTGACGACTTTAGGCATGGGTGCGATCACTGCTCAACCAAGCGATCGGCAAATTCGTGAATTTCTAACCATGCGCGAAGCAAAACATTAAAATCATCTACTTTGGTGGCGCGAAGCACCACAACTATTTGCCATGCACTCTTTATCTTTGCCCACATGGGTAATTCATATTTCTAGCGTGATCGAATGGACTTTGGCTATTTGGCTCATTTGGCAATATGACAAGCAAAATCCAGATCGCGGATGGCGCAACTTAGCATGGGCGATGTTTCCTGCCTTAGTCAGTGCTATGTGTGCTGTGACTTGGCACTTTTTTGATAATGCTGACTCGTTGGAATGGCTAGTGACGGTACAAGCTGCTTTAACCTTAATCGGCAATAGTACCTTAGCGATCGCTGCTTATTTTATTTGGAAAATTGCCAGTACAAAAACACAGAGTTAGTTTTTGGTGCTGGGCAAAGCCAGCATCAAAAACTAGATGAAATTATGCCTAAAGAAGCCTTATTCGGATTATCTCTATTTCCTTACCTCGCGTTCCTATGGTTCGCGACCAAATCTCAGCAATTTCCGAAGCTAGGACTTTGGGGGTTTTATGGGACATTAGTTTTTGTGGCGATTACGATTCCCGCAGGGATTTATGCTCAGACACAATATAACGAAGCCTTAGCCAATGTTGATTGGTTGCATGGAAGTGCGGAGTCGTTTTTAACAATGACCAATATTTTGCTGGTTTTAGGCTTTAAAAATGCGCTTAAACCTAAAGATTAGATCTGGCAAAGCGTATCTATCTTTAAAACCCGAATAGGTTGCGGCGGTGCAAAGCACCGCCGCAACCTATTCGGGTTTTGATTTGTCCAATATAATGAGCAATTATTGTAGTTAACGTCTCTGACTGCTAATGCGAGGAATTTATGAACAGACATTATCAACGCATTTCTCAATTTTCAGCGATCGCTATTTTAGCGATCGCTAGCACTGCAATTAGTCCAGTCTTGGCCCAATCAACACAACCACGCCAAGGTGATGCTGATCGCTTACGCTCTGCGAAAGGTCAGCCAATCTCACCTACAAATACCGATCAGTTTTCGATAGAAAGAGGGTTACCTAATTCTGATCTCAAAATTCAAAATATCAATCTTGACATTGAAGAGATTCAGCCAGTGATTCCTGGTAATTACAACGCTTCTCCTCAGAAAGTTAACCGCTCTGGTACTTTTAGCAGCGATCCTCTCAACGCTGTCCAGATTTTCCAAGAGTCAGGATCATCTCGGCGTGAAAAATAGAATAGAGAGTTAGCGCCAAGCGCTAACTCTCTATTAGTAGATGTCCTGTAGCCAAACCGCAAGCTCGCTTGATTGGTAGAGCAGCGGCTAAGTCAAAGGCAGCTTGTCTGGCGATCACTCCGTCGATGGTAGTGGTTACCACTACATCCAAGCCAGCCTGAAAAGCGATCGCGGCTGCATGATTTGCCGTGATAATTCCTCCTAGTGCCATTGGTTTGAGAATAATAATATCGGCAGCTTGAGCCTTAATCACTTGCAGCAATTGGGCAAGATTATTGACAGATTCATCAGCAGCGACGGGAATTGATTGCGATCTCCTAACTTCTCCCATTCCTACCAAATTGGAAGCAGCAACAGGTTGCTCGACATATTCTATTTCCAAAAACTCTAGTTTTTTTAAATTTGCGATCGCCTCCTCTACAGACCATCCCTGATTCGCATCAATCCGAATTTGGATATTATTCCCAATCTGCGATCGCACTGCTTCTACTCTTCGCAAATCCATTTCAAAATTTTGCGTTCCCACCTTGATTTTGAGACAGGGATAACCTTGTTCTATGTATTCCCTTGCTTTTGTTGCGGCTATTTCAGGTTCAGTCGCTCCAATCACTGCATTAACAGTAACTTGATCTCGCACTATTCCCGAAAAGGAATTAGCTAACAATTGAGAAATGGAAATACCTTGCACTTGTGCCAATAAATTCAGTAATGCTAATTCAATTCCATGTTTTGCCGCAGGAGTAGAATCATATTTTGCTAGTAAATTCTCAATATCTTTGAGGTTTTGGATTTCTGCATTAATCAGCGATCGCTGAGCTTCTTTTAAGGCTTGTTCTGTTTCGAGTAGAGATTCCATCCCAAAACCATAAAGTGGCGCAGACTCACCTAAGCCAATATGCTGAACTTGATGATCAGATGGGCGATCGCGAATCTTAATTATAAAACCTTTACGATTCAGAAGTATACCCGCCGCAGTTTGAAAGGGTTCGCGGAAAGCCAATTGATAAGGCTGATATTGGATTGATTGAACCGTAAAAGTCACAGATATTCACTTCCTCATCTAAAAATAGACATTCAAACCTAAGAATTAGTGGTGCGGTGCAAAGCACAGTAACACTAATTCTTAAGTGAGAAAGGAGTAAACCATATTAAAAGTTATAAGAAAGTTATAAGAATCTTAATGCATGTTGCAAATCAGATTTTATAGTTTATATTCTTAGTAAGAGCTTCTTTAGAGAGTTTAAGACAGTGGTTAAACAAAGTTTTTTGATTTCTGCTAGTGTACTTGCCTTGAGTCTAGTGGCAAACGTTGCTTCTGCTTCTGCTGATCAATGGTATTTCTACGTTAAGAATAATAGCAATTCGACAATCAAAAAGTTGATGGTGGGTGAGCCAGAAAAGACTTGGGGACAGTTTGATATTGGCTCAGGTATTGTCTCAGGGGAGAATGCCAAGATGGTCTGGGACAGTTCCACTGATAATCAATCGTGTAAACAATGGATTAAGGCTGAATTTGCTGATGGTAGCGAAAGCGCTCCATCTTACATTGATTTCTGTCAAAATCTAGATGATCCGATTGTATTCCGATAGAAACAATGATTTCTAATTTCTGCCTTAACAAAAAAGATGTAACGATGCGTAGCACGCATAATTACATCTTTTTTTATTGTCATCAAACTGATTGGGGTGAATCAAGAACGCGATCGATCAATCCATAGGTAAGAGCTTCTTGAGAAGACATGTAATAGTCGCGATTCATATCCCGCTCAATCTTTTCTAGGGGCTGTCCAGTTCGCTTGGCATATTCTTCATTCAACTTATGGCGAATCCGAATGATTTCTCTCGCCTCAATTTCAATGTCGGACGCTTGACCACGAGTGCCACCTGATGGCTGGTGAATCATAATTCGCGCATTGGGCAGAGCATAGCGCTTACCTTTAGCTCCAGCCATCAACAGGTATGAACCCATTGAAGCCGCTAGTCCAACACAAATTGTGGTTACATCAGCTTTAATATGCTGCATCGTGTCAAAAATTGCCAATCCTGCGGAAACTGAGCCACCAGGAGAGTTGATATACATGTAGATATCTTTGGATTGGTCTTCAGAATCAAAGTAGAGCAATCGAGCAATGATCGAATTTGCCATCCCATCCGAAACTTCTCCACTTAGGAAAATAATTCGCTCCATTGACAGGCGCTCGTAGATGCTAATCCACTGCGTATATGAGTCACCAGGATAGCGATAGGGAACTCTAGGAACACCGATAGGCATAGTTTTGAATTGGTAATTGGTAACTGGTAATTGGTAACTGGTAATTGCGGATTCGTGAAGTATGGGATTGGTAATTAAGGTTTGATCAATGATTAGTGGTTAATGATGATTAATTAACAATTTCACCTACCACCAATTACCAATTACCAATCACCAATCACTAAACAAGTGCTGGGACTGCTTTAGGCAAATCTTTAGTACTTTCGAGTACGCGATCAATTAGCCCGTATTCTTTAGCTTGCTCAGGAGTCATATAAAACATCCGATCCATATCCTTGGTAAGTACCTCAGGTGACTTGCCTGTAGTTCGTGACAGGATTCTCAGCATTGCTTCGCGATTGGTCAGTACTTCCTTAGCTTGAATCTGCAAGTCAGAGGCTTGTCCTCTAGTTTGGCGACGAGCTTGATGTAGGACAATCGTGGCATTAGGCAAGCTCGCTCGGAAACCTTTAGTTCCACAGGCAAGGATCATTGCGGCAGTCCCCATAGCTTGTCCAAGGCAGATGGTATGGACGGGAGGCTTAATGTAGTTGAGTGTGTCACAGATGGCAAATGCTTCGGTTTCAAATCCGATCGCATCACCTGTGTACCAAGATGTCCCTGTGGAGTTGATATACAGGAAAATCGGTTTTTCGGGATCTTCGTATTGTAAATATAAAAGTTGGGCGATGAGCAATTCTGTGACATCGACACCAAGCTGCTGTTTGTATTCGTCGGGAGATACAAGAGGCAACCCAAAGTAAATAATCCGCTCTTTTAGCAGTAGCGAAGGTAAGTCAGGCGGCGGTGTGCGTCCGTATGACGAATCCCCTGAATAGGCGGCTTGTGCGGCTTGGGGAACAGAGCGAGAAGGTCGATCCATGTTTATTCGTGTTAATGACACTAACACTGTTAGCTTATCACAGCGATCCCACTGCGATTGTTGATCCTAGCCAAGATTGAGGTAGGGTTAGCCGTCTAGGGACACTAGAACCAGAATAGACTTTTTGAAAGTGTCGCTTCGCGACACTTTCAAAAAGTCTATTCTGGCTCTTTGGAGGGCATGGTGCGCTGTCTTGTTTGACAGAGTGTCTTTTGACGGCTAGGGAAAGTACCGTCATGATATATCCAGACTAAAATTCAACTCGACTTTGCGGCTAAGCCGCGTAGGGCATCAGCTGTGGCTTTGCCCTTATTTTTCGTGAATATTTAAGGACTAACTAACTATGAAACGCATTTTTTCTATTCTTGCGATCGCCTTAACAATCTTGGTGAGTCTTGCTTTCGGTCAACCAGCTTTTGCTGAAGTTTCCGCAGGTGCAAAAATCTTTAACAACAACTGCGCTCAATGTCATGCAGGTGGCAAAAATAATGTAGTCGCAGCCAAAACCTTAAAAGCAGATGCCTTAGAAAAGTATGGCAAGAACACTGTTGAAGCAATTTCTCTACAAGTTTCTAAGGGTAAAGGTGCAATGCCTGCCTTTGGGAAAAAACTTAGCGCTGATGAAATTACCCTAGTTGCTAACTATGTGCTTGACCAAGCTGAGAAAGGTTGGCCAAAAGCATAAAGAAGTAAGTTAAGCCGCGCATTGCGCGGCTTAACTTGGAGAGAGCTACATTTTTAAGGTAAGAGGTAATAGAGCGCATGATTAATCCTAATAAATACCCATTTCAAGCTAAATTTGTATCTAAGTTCGTAGTTTTGCTGCCTTTAATCGCGATGGCAAATCTGACTAGTATTAATGCAGCTATTTCTAAAACGTTAAAACCCAGTGCTAGCTCACAGATTTTTAATGCTAAGGGCGAACTGGTGGGAACTGCAACTTTTACCCAATCTACTTCAGGTGTCAAAGTAACTCTGCAAGTTCAAAAACTGGCTCAGGGAGAGCATATGGTGCACTTACATGAAAATGGTAAATGTGAAGCGCCAGACTTTAAATCAGCAGGCAATCATTTCGATCCAAAGCGATCGCTCATGGATAATTCCCACGATCACAGGCTTCATCATATGCATAACAAACATCATCATCATACTCATTACAAACATGAGGATATGAAGCATGGCGTTGACCAACATCAGCCTGCTGGTGATTTGCCAAATATCATGGTTCAGCAGGATGGGACAGGAACTTTAACAGCAACCTTGTCAGAGTTAACTCTAGGTACAGGGCACAACTCTTTACTAAAGAAAGGTGGCACTGCGATCGTCATTCATGCAGGCGCAAATGGAAAATCAACAATTCCCAATGTTGACTATAAAACCCGTATTGCTTGTGGCGTTGTCAAATCTCAATAATTAAGAATTATCGTTAATCAATGTTTGAAGTAGCTTCTATCCTTTTGAATTTGCATTTATCCACTGCTTACAATATTAATAGTTCACAATTAGAAAAACTTCCAGCACCTGTTCGCATTGCCCATGAAGTAAAAACTTCTCAAGATGTTGGTGGCACAATTCATATTGAACCCAATGATCGACCTGTTGCGGGTAAAAAATCGAGAATTTGGATCGCGCTTACTAAACGAGGCGGTGAACTTATCCCTTACGGAAAATGCAATTGTCGGTTAGAAGTGCGATCGCTAACTGATCGCAACATCAAATTTACGGTAGCTAATCCTTTGTCAATTATTGAGCGCTATTTGGGATTGCCAAGTATGGAGGTTACATTTCCTCAAGTAGGTAGATATGAACTGCGTTTGAGTGGTTCGGCAAGAGAGGGTGAAGATTTTGCCCCCTTTGAATTAACTTTTACGACAAATGTGGGTAGATAGACATCAATTTGCGCTCAAGCCAAAATCAAGAGATTTCTTTTAGAGTAGCTGTAGGGGCTTGGTCTCCAAGCCCCTACCATTGCGATAATCTAGGGATTTGGTCTCCAAATCCTCTTGCAGGATGACATGGAAACATGATGACTATCTTTGTTCTACCTAATACCAGTTTTAAAAATAATTCAGCGCAAGGCGCTATAAATAAAGAATGCTAGATTTATTGCTTGTTGCTGCTTTAGGTTTTTTAGGGAGTTTTGGTCATTGTGTGGGGATGTGTGGTCCCCTGACCGTCGCTTTTTCGCTTTCAGGTAAAGATAGCAATTCCCAAAATCATCCTCTAGCTTGGCAACAGCATTTGTATTTTCATGCATTGCTGAACATCGGCAGAATTTTAAGCTATGCGATCGCAGGGGCTTTTATTGGGGCGATCGGTTCGGTACTAGTAGCTAGTGGACAGTTAGCAGGTTTAGAGAGCGATCTGCGGCGTTGGCTTGCGATTTTGACAGGTATTCTTTTGGTATGGATGGGACTTGTGCAGATTAAGCCAGAAGGTTTGCCAAATATGCCTTTTCTTAATCCTATGGCATTAGTGGGGCTACATCAACGCCTTAGCAGCGCAATGATGAAACTATCGCTGCATTCCCATCCACTGACACCCGCTTTACT
The DNA here is from genome assembly GCF_051131155.1 of Pseudanabaena minima str. Chao 2107. Lineage (NCBI taxonomy): Bacteria > Bacillati > Cyanobacteriota > Cyanophyceae > Pseudanabaenales > Pseudanabaenaceae > Pseudanabaena > Pseudanabaena minima. The sequence goes on along the minus strand of NZ_CP159508.1, from coordinate 3,856,590 downwards.
CGGCATGACATGGGGATTGATTCCCTGTGGATTTCTCTACACAGCTCAGATCAAGGCGGCAGAAACTAGCAATATGACTCAGGGAGCCTTGACGATGTTAGCCTTCGGATTGGGAACTTTGCCATCGATGCTGGGTATCGGCGTATTTGCGGGATTACTGAGTCGCGATCGCCGCAGTCAGTTATTTCGCTTGGGTGGCTGGATTACACTCACAATTGGCATCTTAACGCTGTTACGCACCAGTGACATGGTGGACTATACAGGTCATGCAGGTTTGATTTTGCTAATTCTTGCCCTTGCTGCTCGTCCGCTCAGTCATCTTTTTAAGGCTTGTTCAGTCTTAATGACCTACCGCCGAGCGATCGGTGTTGGTGCATTTGTCCTATCCCTTGCCCATACTTTCCATAAGGTTGAGCATACTTTTCAATGGAACTTTGATGCTTTATCCTTCATGATTCCGCAGCACCAGATTTCAATTTGGTTAGGTGCGATCGCGATCGCGTTGATGGCTCCCGCCGCTCTCACCAGTTCTGATTGGATGATGGCGAAACTGGGTAAATCTTGGCGCTATGTCCATTTACTCTCAGTTCCTGCCTTGGTATTAGCATCAGTACATACCATCGTGATCGGTTCTAATTATCTGGGAGCAGTGGACTGGACTCCTAAGAATTGGATTTTGACGGGTTTATGTGGAGTAATTACAGTGGGGACTGTGTTAATTAGGTTTTTGAGATTTGGAGATCGGAAACTGAGGAAAAAATAGCCTTGCATAGAGGTTCCATTTATGCGGTTAATTCTTGATACTTCTGTTTCAATGCTTCGGGTATCCGCATGGGTTTATTATTTTGGAGATCGACAAAAATACCAACCTGTTCGCCCAAAGCAGCCACTTTGCCATTAACGGCGATCGCTGCATTGACAGTCCATCGTAAAGATTCCAAATTTTGCATCCACATTTTGCCACTGGGCTGATCAGAAATCTTGATCGACTGTTTATAATCAATTTTTGTTTGTAAAATCACAGGTGCGAATCCATTTTTGATCTGTTCTTCCAATGGGAAATGACGGGCTAGCATCTCTAAGCGCAAATCTTCTAACCAGCGCACGTAAACGATATTATTCACGATGCCTGCAAAGTCAATGTCGTAAGTCCTCACTGGCAGAGGTATTTCGATCTCAAATGGTTGTTTTAGGGTTGTTGCAGTCATAGAGTAACTTTTAAATTGCAAGTTAAAAAGTATGTTAACGCATATAGATTGTAAAATGCAAGTAACTAAACTATTGGTGAAGTATGGATCAACTCAAACGCTCTCCCTGTCCTGTTGCCTGCACCCTCGATCTAATTGGCGATCGCTGGACGTTACTTGTGATTCGAGACATGATGTTTTTTAAGAAGCAACGCTTTGAAGAGTTTTTGGAATCCCCTGAAGGCATTTCGACAAATATTTTGGCAAATCGCTTGAAATTGTTGGAGGAGTTAGATTTAGTCGAGAAACAACCTTACAGCAATCATGCTCGCCGCATGAATTATCAACTGACTGAAAAGGGAAGAAGTCTTCGCCCAGTGCTGAAGGTGATTGGGCTTTGGGGGTTAAAGCATATTGCGGATACTCAGATTCTTAAGGTTGATTTAGCAGATGGCGATAAGATTGGCGATCGGTACTAATGATCTTGGTGCGGCGGACTCTGAAAAATTGGATTTTGATGATTGAAATTACCATTATTAGTTTTTTGAAGTTTAGAAAGTAAATGCGATCGCTTCTTACACAATTCAACTTGCTTGCTGGGTTTCGATGTGTTGCCAGTATTTAATTTGTGCGTCTTGATGGCAGTGCAGGATGCCGAACCATTCTAGGCGTTCGAGGTTTTCGGAAATGGCGTTTTTATAGCGGCTACCGTTTTTAAATTGGGCGGCGATTTGGGCGATCGTCCAAGGGTTGTTGCTGGTGCGGAGGAGGTCGCGTATGGCGGCGAGTTGGTCTTTGGGTTGTTTAGGGAATGTTTTGACTTCGGCAGGAGCGATCGCTACTTCTTCACTTTCGCCAACTCCTTCGATGATGGTTTGGGTGCGGACTTCGTTGGGTGCTTGGTATTCGGGACGGAGCCAGCGTATGTGTCCGTTACGTTCTTCTTCGGCGCGTTGGGCGTTGAGGGTGACGAGGCGATCGAGGATGATTTCGGTGAGAGAATTTTCCCTCACCCCCAGCCCCTCTCCCATTGAGGGAGAGGGGAGCGAAGAAGTTTCTTGTTCCCCTTCTCCCTTAATGGGAGAAGGGGTTAGGGGATGAGGGTATTTCAAATCTTCCCATCCGTAGGCTTCTAGAACGGCGTTGTCTAGTTCGTCGTGGATTTGTTTGAGGGTGGAGACTAGGGCTTTGTTGTTGTATTCTCGGTCTTTGTCGGTGAAGTCTTCGCCTTTGCGGAGTTTTTCGAGGAGGTTATACATTCCTGTAATCGTGATTTCGGGATGTTGAGCCTGTACTTGTTTGCGATGGCGATCGAGTCTTTCGCCTAGTTGTCGAATTTTTTCTTTTTGTTCTAATGTTGCATCTGGGAAAGGGAAAGGATCGAAGCAACGAGTTTTGTTATAGCGAGGTCTATCTTCTAATGTTCCACCTGTCGCAAGCACCCAGTCAATATGAACCTTACTAGATAAAATCCCTAAAAAATAAGGATCATCAACAGCAAAACAAATAAGGGTTACATCTGGAATAACCGAAGCATCTACGAAAGAAAAAAACCTATGTTTTGAAACTTCAGAGGTGACAATATATTTTTGTAGATTTTGAATAGCATTCCTTAATTCAGGACGATTTCGCTCAAATAACCACCAGTTTTGGCGGATTTTTTGATCCCTCTCTACTGATCGATAGGGATATACTTTGTCCAGCAAGATTTGATACACGTTAGGAAAACTATCTCTGATATCACTCTCTGTATAACCAAAACAATCGATAACTTTCACGTATCGCCTACTTTGATTAATATCTCTTCCATTAAAGTAATCTTTTATTATAGAACAGTGTTTTAGAGGTTCGCTTTCTTGTGCCGAGAGAATAAAACCTTCTCCATAAATTTTTACACCTGAAGAGCATAAATTGGTTTGTGCTAATAGACTTAATGCACTACCTATATCTGTCCCTGATGTGAGATCACTAAAAATACTTCCTGTATTTAGAACCTTAAGCTGAATTTTTTCCGCCTCATCTTCTGGTAAATCTGACTCAAGTTCAGAAATGACATGGATTAATCTAGTGTCATTGATAGACTTTTTGGCATCATGAAGAGATGCAATAGTCATCGAAATTCTGACTGCTGCGCCTTCGTCATCCCAAGGATGATCAGGGATTGCAAAGATCAAGCGCACAGGATCTTTCTTTTTGAAGTGAATATCTATTAAGCTACGTTGTCTAATTTGACGGATGCTATTTGTGGTGATTAAGCCAAATCTTTGAAGCTTTTTAGAACTTACTAATTTTGCTGCTTTATGCCACCAATACATAACAAAATCAACAGTATCAGGCACATCTGGATAAACCTTTCGTAAAGCTTCTGTATATCCATCACCTAATCTATCCCTCATTCTCGCATTCCCAATAAAAGGAGGATTAGAAACAATATAATCAGCCTCTTGCCACACCGCAGGACGCGGATTAATGTAGCGATAGATGGGAACCTGATCCGACGGATCAGGCACATCCTCACCCGTCACAGGATGCCTCATCGTCCGCCCACCCCAACGACTCCGCACCTTACCCGTCTTCGCATCAACATCAAGCTCCCGCCCATCATAAGCCAACACCGCATCCCGAAACTCGATATTGTGGAAATCCTGCAAAATTGGCTCAGGGGGCGGCGTAGTACCATAGCGCTTAAAATGCCACTGCAAATAACCAATCCAAATTACTAACTCCGCGATCGCCGCCGCCCTTGGATTGATCTCAATACCCAAAAACTGAGAAGGATTCACCTGCTTCCGCCCTGCCAAACGTGGATCGAACTCCTCCAACAAATCTGTGGTAACTTTGCCCAACACATCCAACAAGCGCATCTGCACCTCCTGCTCCAACGTCTTGATTAAATCCAACGTCACATACAAGAAATTGCCCGAACCGCAAGCAGGATCAAGAATCCGCACCCCTTGCAAACGCTCCAAAAACGCCCGAATCTCTACCGCCGCCTTATCCCTTTGCGCCTTCGTTGGTTCCTCCTGACCATCCTTCAGCACCAACAGCCGATTAACTTCTGTCTCAACCAAAAGCCACTCCTCCCGCAAAGGTTCCATCACCACAGGACGCACCAACCTCTCCACATACGATCGCGGCGTATAATGCGCCCCCAACCGACTACGCTCTTTTTTCTCTAGCGCCCGTTCCAACAAAGTCCCAAAAATCGCAGGCTCCACCTCGCGCCAATCCTTTTGCGCCGCCTCATACAACACCTCAAGCTGTTCCCTCGGCAAATCAAAGGCGATCGCATTCGCAAAAAAGCTTCCATTAAACTGTGGAATCGCATCAAAATTGAACTTACCACCCGTATTCATCACCTTCCACAGATCCTCAATCTCAGCCTTAAATCGACTCGGTTCAGGAATCCAACGCTCCTTTAAAGCCCTCGTAAAAATCTCCCCCTGCAACAACCGCACATCCTCCGCAAACATCGTAAAAATGCAGCGCATCAAAAAATTCGCCACCTCCTGCGGTTCCTTACCCTGCTCCTCTAGCCACTTCGCCAACTTCGCCAAAGTCCCCGCCACCTCTCGCGTCACCCGCGCCCGATACTTCTCAGGATTCAGACTTTGCGGATCGCTAAAAATCGCCACAAAGCGATCGAAAACCTTCTCATCAAGCAGACTCGCAAGGGGAATGACTTCTCTCGCCCCATAGCCGCCATAGTTGCCACTAAAACTCATCCATAGCTCAAAATGCGAACCAATATCGCAAGTCATCAAAAACGGCGGCTTGCTATTCAAAAACGGCGTATAGCTCAAAGCCTGATAAAAAGCCTTTTCCATCATCCGCAGATAACTCTCAGTCCCGCGCTTCGGCGAACTTTGCTTAGGCTTATCACTCCCCTGTTTCGCCTCAATTAAGAAATGCCCCTCCCGATGGAAATCCACAAAATTAGTCTTAATTCCCTCCTTATGAAAAACCTTAATCTCCTTATCAAAACAGTAAGGATCACCCTGCACTGTCCCCTTGGGAATCGGACGCTCCACCCCTAAAGCCACACACAAATCATCAAAAAAAGTCTGATAATTAGCTCGCTCATTTCCCTGTGAGCCTTGCCATTTAGCTAAAAATGCTTGAATATTCGTGCGATCGCGATCGTTCATGACAACTACTGAAACTTTCGGATAATTCTAGCATTTTGTAGACGATTCAAGGCGATCGCATTTAAGCTCAAGTAAGAAAGTTAGAATTAAGCTAGACAACAATAAGGACAATCAAGAACTTTACGTTATGGAGGTCTGCACGATGCTCGACACACCAACCCAATATATGCATATCCAACTTCAAGGCAACGTACCCATCATCTCAGGTACGACCATGAAAGTCGTCGAGCTAGTTACATCACACCTCACCTACGGATGGAGTCCCGAAGAACTACATTTTCAATATCCCCACATTGCCCTCAGCAAAATCTATTCCGCCCTCGCCTACTACTGGGATCATAAACAAGAAATTGATAATGACATTCATCGTCGCCTCGACTACGCCGAACAAATGCGCCTAAACTCTCCAATCTCACCATTGCAAGCCAAACTTCAAGCGAGACCTCATTAATTCATTAAATCTATGGCGATCGCCCTATACATGGATGAAAACGTACCGCGCCAAATTTTACTTGGATTGCGTCTAAGAGGAGTAGATGTGCTTTCTGTTCAAGAAGATCAGCGATCAGGTGATCCAGACCCTCAGGTTTTAGCGAGAGCTAACGAGTTACAGCGAGTTTTATTCACTAGAGATGATGATTTTTTGGCGATCGCTAATCAACTTCTCCAAGAAGAGACTAGTTTTATTGGCATCATTTATGCCGCACAACAAATTGCGAGTATAGGCGTTTGCGTGAGGGACTTAGAACTAATTGCCAAAGTTAGTGATCTGGAAGACTTCTCCAACCATATTCAATACTTACCTCTATAGGGGATGACGCGCAAATACAGAAGAAAGGGAAATTTACTATGGCTATATCGAAAGAAGAACAACTGAAAATCCTTGGACAGATGCAGGACTCTGACATCGACTATTCAGATGCGCCAGCCACTAATGCCGAATTCTGGCAAAAAGCTACACTCAATATTCCCCCCGTCAAAGTTCCCGTCACTCTCAGAATCGATCCAAACGTCCTAGCATGGTACAAGCAACAAGTCCCACGAGGCTATCAAACCTTGATTAACACTGTTCTCAAGAAATACATGATAGAACATCAAACAGAAGAAACAAATAGAATGTAAAAAATTGGAGATGTAAGGAATTTTGTGTTTGTGCAATCGCAATTTTTAGTGATGAATTTAGCGATCTCCATTTTATCTAAAAGGCTCTATTGATTTTTTGACTTAGCGATCGGCAATATCGCTAATATAGATTAAGCTATCACTAAAAAAGTTATGCAAAAACTGACATTAGAGCTACCTGAGCCACTTTTTCAACAGTTGACTCGCATTGCAGAGCTAACCGCTCAACCTCTAGAATCGCTGGCTTTACAGAGTATTACAGGCAACTTGCCCCCCTCAGTCGAGAACTTGCCATTAGAAATGCAAGCTGAGTTATCGAAGATGCAATTATTAAAGATTAATCAGCTACTAGAAATTGCCCATAGTCAAGTATCAGAAATACATAGCGATCGTCACCAGTACTTGCTTGAAAGAAATCAACAGTCAGAACTTTCAGAAACAGAATATCAAGAACTCCAAGATTTAGGAAAGATAGTTGATCGGATGATGTTAACCAAAGCTCATGCATGGGCGATCTTACGGTGGCGCGGATATCCAATCCCAACTCTAGATGAGTTACCACCAGAAGCATAATGTCATCTATTCCAAAGGCTATTCGCCAACAAGTTATTTCTGAAGCTGAGCATCGCTGTGAGTACTGTCTCACCTCTAGTCGGCTAATCGGTATGCCATTGGTGATCGATCATATTCTTCCTAAATCGCTAGGCGGTAGCGATGAACGCGAAAATTTAGCAGCTTCTTGCTATCGCTGTAATGAGTTTAAAGGCGCGAGAATTCAAGGCATTGATCCTGTAACAGATGAATTGGCAATGTTCTTTAATCCACGAAAACAATTATGGGTAGAACATTTTGCTTGGATAAATGGAGCAACTCAGGTTGTTGGTATAACAGCAACTGGTAGAGTGACAGTAATAGCTTTGCGAATTAATAATGAATATATTGTTGCCACAAGAGGTATTTGGGCAATGAGAGGCTGGCATCCACCTTATTAGGTAGGTATGGTTTTTGTGATGAATTTAGCGATCGCTATGTTTCTAAAAAATCTTAGTTTTGCATGTTCTTGATGTATATAAAAAACAAAAGAAAATACATATCAGTCTTTAGTTTAGATTACACCCCGCAATTTAGGGAATAATATGCAGTAATTTAAATATGTGCGTTTACTAAAAGAGATATGACCCCGACCCTCCCCACCGAGCAGATCGATCGCATTGTGTGGAATCAACACCACGACCCCTTTACAGTCCTTGGTCCCCATGAAATTGAGCAAGATGGTAAGTCGGTATGGGTGGTTAGAGCGTATCTACCCGACGCAGAGGCAGTCTATGTAGTTACGCCCGATCAGCACAAAGAATATCCGATGCAATCAGTGCATCATCCCCACTTTTTTGAATGCATTATTAGTGACTCGCCCCACCTATTTAGCTATCAGTTTAAAGTCAAATCTGGTGACAGCGATCGCCTAATTCATGATCCCTATTATTTCAAATCACCATTGCTAACTGAGTTTGACGCTTACCTATTTGGTGAAGGCACACATTATCAGATTTACGAAAAAATGGGCGCACACCCCACCACCATTGACGGTGTAAGTGGCGTTTATTTTGCAGTCTGGGCACCGAATGCGCGTAATGTCTCGATCATTGGTGACTTTAATAGCTGGGATGGGCGCAAGCACCAAATGCGTAAAGGTAATACAGGCATTTGGGATCTGTTCATTCCTGAATTAGTTGTTGGTACTGTTTACAAATACGAAATTAAGAGTCCTGAAGGACATATCTACGAAAAATCCGATCCCTACGGCTACTTTCAAGAGGTGCGCCCCAAAACAGCCTCAATTGTCACCGATCTCAATACCTACGAGTGGAATGATCAGGCTTGGCTAGAAAAGCGCCGCACTGAAGATCCTCTCAAAAAACCAATCTCCGTCTACGAAATGCATCTCGGCTCATGGATGCACGCCTCATCAGCTAATCCCCCCGCAAGTGGCTATCCTGCCGTATCGGCAGCCGATCTCAAACCTGGAGCAAGATTTCTCACCTACCGCGAACTAGCCGAAGACCTGATCCCCTACGTCAAGGAGATGGGCTATACCCACATAGAAATGATGCCTGTTGCCGAGCATCCCTTCGATGGTTCATGGGGTTATCAGGTAACGGGATACTATGCTGCCACATCACGCTATGGCACACCCCAAGACTTGATGTACTTCATTGATAAATGCCACCAAAATGACATTGGGATCATTGTTGATTGGGTTCCTGCTCACTTTCCCAAGGATGGACATGGTTTGTCCTTCTTTGATGGCACATTCCTCTATGAACCAGCCGATGAACGGATTGGTGAGCATAAGGAATGGGGAACTAAAATCTTTAACTACAAGCGCAGTGAAGTTAAGAACTTCTTGATTGCTAATGTGCTGTTCTGGTTCGATAAATATCACATTGATGGGATTCGCGTTGATGCTGTTGCCTCGATGATTTATCGCGACTACAACCGTGAACCAGGCACATGGCTTGCTAATGAATACGGTGGTCGTGAAAGCTTAGAAGCGATCGAGCTATTCCGTCACCTGCATAGCATTCTGTTTACCTATTACCCTGGGGCGTTATCGATCGCCGAAGAATCTACTTCTTGGCCGATGGTGACTTGGCCTGCTTATTCAGGTGGCTTGGGCTTTAACCTGAAATGGAACATGGGCTGGATGCATGACATGCTCGATTACTTCAAGCTTGATCCCTATTTCCGTGGACATAACAACAACTATGTCACCTTCAGTATCTGGTACGCCTTCAGTGAAAACTTCATGCTGGCGCTCTCCCATGATGAAGTGGTGCATGGCAAGAGTCCAATGATCGGCAAGATGCCGGGAGATGAGTGGCAGAAGTTTGCGAACTTGCGCTGTCTCTATGGCTATATGTTTACGCACCCAGGTAAGAAAACCATGTTCATGGGCATGGAAATTGGACAATGGGCGGAATGGAATGTTTGGGGCGATTTGGAATGGCATTTATTACAATATCCAAGCCACAAGACCTTGCAAAAATATGTCAGCGATCTGAATAAACTTTTGCGATCGCTGCCTGAACTATACACTCAAGATTTCTCAGAAGCTGGCTTTGAATGGATTGAGTGTAATGATACTCAGAACTCAGTAATCTCCTTTTTAAGGAAAGCTGATGATGGGGATTTTGTGCTAGTTGTCTGTAACTTTACGCCTGTTCCCCATCATAACTATCGTGTTGGTGTACCTGAGAAGGGCTTCTATAAGGAAGTACTTAACAGTGATGCGCCAATCTACGGCGGTAGCGGTATCGGCAATCTTGGCGGCAAGTATGCTGATGACTATGGAACTCACGGCAAGCCTTATTCAATTGACGTAACTGCACCACCACTGAGCGTCGTAGTGCTGAAATACATCGGCGAAGTATAAAAAAAGGGGCGCTTTGCGCCCCTTTTTTTATACTCCTCGAAAACCACCCATTATTTCTTCTGCTTCAGGAAGATTTAGTTTCTTTAATTCTCGTCTAATCTTTGTTTGGTAGCGATTGCCAATAAAACTAAATATAAACCCGATTAACAAAAGGCTGCCTCCTAAATATTGGGCTTGAGTAGGAACTTCTGCCAAAATCAAATAAGCCATAATAATCGCGATGATTGGATTGAACAAACTAGCTAAATTTAGTTCTGTGGAAGTAGCATTTTTCAGTCCCGCTAACCAACATATTTGACCAGTCACCACAATTACAGCAGCATAGACTAGCATCCATTGCCAGAGCAAAGGCGAAAAGGTATCCTGAAAGTGTTCTACTCCATAAAGTACATTCGCTAATATAAAGAAAATCACAGTTCCCAATGCATTACGATAAAGGGTCATAATTCCCAAGGGAATCGCCCGTAATTGCAATTTACTAACGATCGTGGAAATGGAAACAATTACCGCCGCGATCGCTACTAAAATTTCGCCAGTGCCAATTGCAAATCCTCCCATCATCATCATTTTGCTATTGGATGTTGTTAAAAGGGCGGTTACGACGACACCTGCAAAGGAAACTAAAGAGCCTGCGATCGTCCAAGCGTTAACCGATGCACCTAATAACCAAACATTGAACATCAATGTCAGAATTGGCTCGATCCGCCCAATTAAGACGATATTAGTCACATTTGTTTGTTCAAGTGCCGTAAAGATTAAGGCTGGGGCGATCGCCCCTGATAGAATGCCCATGATAGTGAGGCTAATCCAATTTTTAAGAGATATTGCTTTGAGGTTCTTAATTTTCCAGTCTCGATGAAAGATCAAAGCCATCAATCCAAAAGCACAAATATTGCCCACAAACAAAACGTTACAGAGTGAGATGGGATTTCTGCCATCGATCAAGTTCTGTTTACCAATGGCTACGATTTTGCGGGTAATCGAGTTAGAAGATGCAAAAATCAAGACCGCAAGGGCAAGGTAAATGGAGCTAGGAGTTCGTTCTAAAAACTTCTGAATATTGTTGATTTTCACTATGGCAATTTACATAAGAGAATTTAGTAGCAAATCGCTGCAAAAGAGGATTTGGAGACTAAATCCTTACATTTTTGTAGAAGTCAGGGCTTTGTCTCCAATCTCTAATCTCTCATTCTATAACAGAAAAAGAGTTAGCTAGTACAAACCAAAACCCAAGAAGTGAGTGGCGGCGCGAAGCGCCGCTAATCACTTCTTGGGTTTTATGTCCTAAGCAAAATAAGTTGATCATAAATTGCTGTACATAGGCTCCACATTGATTGGAGCATAAAAAGCTGTAGATTTTGGACAGGTTCTCGTTTTAGAATCACAAGAACGTAGATACTCTTTTTGCCAACTGTAAGGTATGGATAGTAAATCTCTAGCACCAGTCATTCCCTGTCCTACAAATAGAAGTAATGCAATGCAGTTAAGAACTATATGGATATTCCGCCAGCGATTTTGTTTGTCCTTGTAGATATCTTGAGTAATGGCTACCGAAATAATCATCAATATCGAGGCAGCAATACCATAGTAATAGTGAGAGAAAAACCATTCATTGTCCCGCCGAAATACTTCTGGCTGCGCCCCTAATACAATCAATCCAATCGATGTTAGCGCTGCAAAGATATTTCGTCCTATTTTGACCTTCGCCTTAAATAGAAATGTAAATGAAGCGATCGTCGCTATGAAAATCGCAACAACAAAAAATGCCCGCCAAGAATCCGTGGAGAAGACATTATTTTTGAGAAATCTGGAAAAAATAGGATAAGCCATACCCAATAGGGCAACTCCTACGACGGAGATGCTCAACCAATTACCGATCGCTACATGTTCAGATCCCACAATTGGAGGGATTTTGCTTTTTTCTCCTTCGATGACTTGCAGACGGCGCTGACGAACTAGCCATGCTCGGTTTGTGACAATGCCAATTAAGGGAAACACTACAATAATCGCGATCGCAGGATGCACTAAAGCAAAAAAATCTTCCAGTTCCATAGTTTTCATCCACGAATTAATATAGCAATTTTCACATTAATTCTCTGATTTGTAAAAGGAACATTTTCTGAAAACTATAGTAATGTAAGTTTCGCTTAGGACATAAAACCAAAAAGATGAGTAGCGCCGCTACTCATCTTTTTGGTTTTGATTTGTCCTAGCTATCTCTTGCGTCTCTATAAAGAAGAGATGACGTGTAGAACACACCATCGCTTTTTTGATAAACATAAGTACCACAAGTCTAAGAAGCCTTGGCAACTAGGCGAGCGCGTGAATCTACATAATTTATGACATCAGGGTGATTATGTTTCCAAGAACGGGCATGTAAAAATGTGGGCAGTTCAATTTTGCTTGTGGGAACTATGTCTATAGTTTGAGATTGATGCTGATATTCCAGCGATTTTATTACAGTTTGAGAATTATCTTCAATTTCATTTAAAACCTGTAAAGCTAGATGGAGATGTGCTTCCAGATACTTAATTCGATTTTGTAAGGCTTCGATGGTCGCTTCTTGGGTATTCATAATATGATCTCCACCAGTTAGCTGATAATGATTTTTTATCCAAATCTTTGTAATAAAGTCTAGTCTTTATATCTAAATATCATCATCCTACCAAAGCATGATAATCGACACTTTGCACTCAAATGCAACCCAAGAGATTTATTGAAAGTATTGCTAAGCAATGCTTTCAATAAATCTCTTGGGTTGCTTCGTAATTTTAACGTGAGTTTGATATAGCCATTTGCGGCGTGCGAAGTACGCCGCAAATAGCGGAAAATAGTAAGAATCGCTTAGCGATTCTTACTATTTTCCGCTATTGACTTAAAAAACTTAATATTTCACCCAATATCCAATCCATCTCTTCTTTTTCCATCAAAATTGAATCAAAACTATACTGCTTTTCTCCTATCCAGATCGAATAATGTGTATTTTTTTGACCATTTCCTGACACAGTCTCAACAATGCCAATGCTTGTAATTTCTGAGTTATAGCCACGCTCACGACCAACACGAACTCCCCACAAATACCATGCAATTTCAAAAGTTTGGCGATTCACTTCAATTAAAATATTGCCGATCAATGCATAGCCAAATAGCAAAGCACACATCAAAGACATCAGCCCAACAACAAATGCAACTATACCTAGAGGGATTTGGGATATCAGCCCAAGAGTATTAAGGTAAGGCAAAATGAATTTATCCAAGCTCCAGTAAATAAGAATTGCCAGACCGCCAAAGAACAATGTGAGAGGACGAAAACCAAGACTAGGAATTTTAAATGTGAGGCGATCGCTTGTTCTTTCGTAATGAATTCGTGTATCTAGAGGTTTGAGTTTTTGGGCTTTCTCGACTTCGCCCGACGTTCTTAACAATGTAATATAGTTGCTCATTGGTTGATAGTTATTACTCCTACCTTCCAATGCATCCAATGCTATACGTGCAGAATTAAAGCGATCTTCAGTCACAGGTTCAAGTACATTTGCTAACCAATCAGCAAATGCAGATGAAACATTAGTACAGGCGCGGATATCAATTTTCATGCGGATTTGGGGCAATTCCGATGGAATTCTTTGAGTCAGTAAAAACATTAGGGTTGCGCCTAATCCATATAAATCCGATGCACAACTTGCCTGTCCTCGAAATTGCTCAGGAGCCATATAGCCATAGGTTCCGACAAACGTACTACCGCCTGCGATCGTATGCCGATAGACATCCTGTACTGCACCAAAATCCACAAGTGCGATCGCCCCATTGGGACGACGAATTAAGTTTTGGGGCTTAATGTCACGATGCACTACAGGTGGTGAAAGTTCTTGCAAATAGCAAAGCACAGTTAAGATTTGGATGGCAATCTCTTTTACTTCTGCTTCCGTCATGCGCTCGCCATTCTGGAGGATTGCCGCTAGTGATTCTCCTTCAATCAATTCTTGAACTAGATAAAATCGGCGATCGCTTTCCAAATCAATATGAAAATAATCAAGATATTTAGGAATTTGTGGATGATTGAGACTAGCTAAAACCTTTGCCTCTCTTTCAAATAATTCAATTGCTTTCCACTGGCTAGATTGCCTTAGAGACAATACTTTCATAGCTACGGATTGATTGCTAAGGCGATCGCTTGCTGCATAGGTAGTTGCCATACCACCACGACCTAGTAAGGATTTAATCACGTAGCGATCGGCTAAAATCTCACCAATTTGATGCAATTCTTCCATCATTTTTCCTAAAATATGGCTTAAAGATTAGCCTTGTAGTAATAAAGTGTGGACTGTAAGGTTAACCCATTTGAAATAGCTCGATTAGAGATCTGCAATTTAAGATTTTTGGTGGTGAGGATTTGCCTTGCCACCAAAAATCTGGTTCCTTATTTTACGACAAAGTCCTTAGGCAAATTTTGCAGTTTACTTTAATTGACTTTAGAGTTGTACAAAATAAAGTAGAACTTGAATTTTTGGCATTTTTTTATAAATGTATTCTTGATTAACTAGCTTATCTAACATGAGTTCGATATAGCCATTTTCTGCTTTCGTCGAACTGACGTTTATCTAGTAACATTTTATAATGTTGAGTATCTGGGCATAGTTAAAAACTGGAGCCAGAACCTTTGGTACATGCCGTACGTGTGCCAAAGATTCTGGAATTTTATATTTAATTGCGCCTAGCTACTTATAGCGTACCTAAATATTTTGTAGAAATATTACGAGCTTCTCGTTAGGAATTTCATGCTCAGTCGTCAGTTCCTAATCACTGGTAAAAAAGTACTTCACCTATCTAGTTAGGAGTGCTGCTATATCCATGGCACTTTATTTGAATTAACAGATGTATGGCGATCTCTGAATATAAAGTCTTAATTATCACAGCTAGCAACGATTGGGCTTGTCAGCATCTTTCTTTGTCTAACCATGCAAGTACTTTAAAACATCGTCAAAACTCTTACCATATTCAACTTTGCCAGCCACATTTAGAGTTCATAGAAACTTGTCTACTCAAAAAGCCCGATTGTATTTTGTTGGATTGGGAATTACCTAACCTAGATGGATCAAGTTTTTTACAACAGATGAATTTGCTTCAAATCCCTGTAGTGCTTTTGATAAATACACTCATGGAGAAATCGGTATCCAATCTGCAATGGGATTATCATGATTATTTAATTAAAGAATCTCTAAATCAAGAATTAACTTTTTCGGCAATTAGGAACGCAATCTCTCAATCTCAGTTAAAACGGGAAGTCACCAATACCAATGAAAAATTGCAAAAGTTTATATTTAATAATAGCTTCTCTGAGGTACAGGCTAAACAGAATCAAGCCCAGCAAGGATTTTTTGAACAAGATATAAAGATAGAATGCAGTAAATATAATCTTTCAGAATCATTACTAGAAATCCAAAATCGTTGCCTAGGGTGCATTGCTATGGGAGATCCCCTTGCAGAAACATTTAATCTCCTTTCACATTTAATTGATTTACAAACAAATGATTCTCTATGTTCTATTTTAGTAATTGACAATCAAAACAACCTTAAATGTGTTGCTGAACCTAATTTGCCAAAGAATTTTAGTCATGTCCTTAATGATATTTCTCTGGATAAAATTACACCAGTTTTTGGCAATACCCTTGAGGGTAGAAGTGTAAATATAAATGATATTAATAATTCCCATTTACAAAACTATAAAAAGTTAGCAATATCTTACGGTTTTAAAGCCTTGTGGAGTAATCCAATTCTTGCACGTAATCAACAGAAAGTTCTAGGATTTTGCATCCTATACTATCGCGATTTACTACAGCCATCGATAGAAGAGCTCAAGGTGATTAAGAATACTACCTATGCTGCAAGCATTGCCATTGAACGTAATCACAGTGAGGTCAATTTACAGCAGCAGTTGTACCGCGAAAAATTACTCTATCAACAACTACAACAAGAACTAAGCGATCGCCAAAAAGCTGAAGCTGCACTTCGAGAAAGTCAAAAATTTATTCAGCAAATTGCAGAAGCATCCCCGAATATTCTTTATCTATACAATGTACAAGAGCAACGAAATGTCTACGCAAACCGAGAGATTTATTCCATACTTGGGTATACTAGCCAAGATATTCAGGATATGGGAGCGGATTTGTTTCAAAGACTGATTCATCCCGATGATATTGGTCAAGTACCTATCAATTTAGCGCGTCTCCATGCTGCTGAAGATGGCACAATCATCGATATGGACTATCGGATGCAACATGCTAATGGAGAATGGCGCTGGCTCCATAGTCGAGACTCTGTATTCCGTCGAGATGAACATGGTAATATCTTGTTATTAATTGGTACTGCTCAAGATATCACCGATCGCAAACGCTCTGAAGAAGCATTACAAATCAGCGAAGCGCATCATCGAGCATTAATTAGAGCGATTCCAGACTTAATCATGCGGACGAACCGAGCAGGAATTTATTTAGAATTTCTTGCCAGTCCTAATTTTCATGTAATCGGCAACATTTCTAACATGGTTGGAACCCATATCAGTCAGACGATATCTCCTGCTCAATGTGAAGAGCGCATTGCACAAATACATAAAGCTTTAGACACAAACAAGGTTTGTATTTACGAACAAATCTTTGACGTTGATGGCACAGCTCAAATTGAGGAGGTAAGAATTGTTCCGTATACTGAAAATGAGGTTTTATTACTAGTTCGAGATATTAGCGATTATAAACTTGCGGAAAAGAGATTAAAACAAAGTGAGAAAAGATTTGAGCGGATTGCTCTATCTCTACCAGGATATATATTCACAGTCATCAATAAGCCAGATGGTTCACATTATTTTGAATACATTAGTGCGGGGGTCGAAAGAATCCATGAAGTGACGATTGAGCAAGTACTCCAATCTTCTACATGGCTTGACGAGCAACACCATCCCGATGACCTAGCGGACTTCGTTGCTGCATCAAGTCATAGTGTTGCGACTATGACACCTTTTAAGCATGAATGGAGAATTATTACGCCATCAGGCAAGCTCAAATGGTTACAGCTAATTTCTCTACCTGAAAAAATTAACAAGGATAGTACTGAGAGTGATCGGATAACAGGATCAGTTGCTCGTCATGGTATTGTTTTGGACATTACCGATCGCAAACTTGCCGAGATCCAAGTACAACAGCAGGCAAATCATCAAAGCCTTCTCAGTAGTATCTCACAGCGTATTCGAGCCTCCCTTAATCTCGAAGAAACTCTCAATACAACGGTTGCCGAAATACATCAAGTCTTACAATCAGATCGGGTTTTGGTGTATCAAATATATGCCAATGGTACGGGAGCCGTAATTGCAGAATCTGTCTCACCCAGATTTACCTCAATATTAGATAATATCTACCCTGAAGAAACCTTTCCAGCAGAAGTGTATGATAGCTACTTGAATGGAAAAGTCTGTTCTTTAGAGGATATTGAAACTGGCTCAGTCTCACCTTGCTTAGTTGAGTTTCTTCAAGAACTTCAAGTTAGAGCCAAACTTGTGATCCCAAT
The DNA here is from genome assembly GCF_051131155.1 of Pseudanabaena minima str. Chao 2107. NCBI lineage: Bacteria > Bacillati > Cyanobacteriota > Cyanophyceae > Pseudanabaenales > Pseudanabaenaceae > Pseudanabaena > Pseudanabaena minima. The sequence goes on along the minus strand of NZ_CP159508.1, from coordinate 3,839,146 downwards.
TATTCAAGATCAAATACTTTGGGGATTGCTGGTTATCCATCAATGCGATCGCACTCGGGCTTGGCAAGACACAGAAATAGAGTTGTTACTACAACTGTCTAGCCAATTTGCAATCGCAATTCAACAAACTAGCTTGTATCAGCAACTACAGCTAGAATTACGTGATCGGCAACGCGCTGAACAGCTAATTCGGCAACAAGCAGGTCGAGAGTCTTTGCTACATGATCTCATGCAGCGAATTCGTCAATCTCTTGATTTACCTACTATTTTTGATATTGCGACCCTAGAAATTCGTCAATTTTTGCAAGCTGATCGAGTTGGCATTTTCAAATTCGCCCCAGAGTCTAATTTTAATGATGGTGAATTTGTTGCCGAATCCGTAGTACCCGAATTTGATTCAGTTGTTGCGGCGAAATTTCATGATGATTGCTTTGGTGAGCAATATGCTGAATCTTATCATTACGGAAAATTTCAAGCTGTAGATGACATCTATAATGCAGGGCTTCATCAATGTCATATTGATATTTTGTCAGTATTCCAAATTCGCGCAAATCTAGTCGTGCCATTACTAAGTGGTACTAATTTATGGGGACTGCTCTGTATTCATCAATGTTCATCGCCGCGTCATTGGGAAACAGAGGAAATTAGTTTAGTTCAGCAATTCAGTAATCAACTTGCGATCGCGATTCAACAAGCTAGCCTGTATCAGCAGGTGCAGGAAGAACTTGTGCACAAAGAAGCTCTATACATGCAATTAGCTAACGAACTGCATCAGAAAAAAGTGTTGCTTAAGGAAGTACATCATCGGGTCAAAAATAATTTGCAAGTGATGTCTAGCCTTCTGAGAATGCAATTTCGCAAAACCACACCTGAATTAAAAGTCTTGATTGAAGAATATCAAAATCGTATTCAGTCTATGGCGCTAATTCATGCCCAACTCCATAACAATGAAGATCTTGCTAACATCAACTTCCAAGAATATATTTCTGACTTAATGGCTAATCTGTTTCAATGCTATGTCAATCATTCAGAACATATTGAATATAAGTTGGATGTTATTAATATTTTCTTGCCTCTAGAGCAATCAATTTCTCTAGGGCTAATCATCAACGAATTAATATCAAACAGCTTAAAATATGCTTTTCCTCATGGTTCTGGTGCAATCAATATTCAATTAACTCAAACTGAAAATCAATATCATTTAATAGTGGCTGATGATGGTATTGGTCTGCCTCCAGACCTTGACTTAGCAAGCACAGAGAGCTTAGGGATGCAGTTAGTCCATAGCTTAACCGACCAACTTGAAGGAACACTTCTATATAATGGTAAGAAGGGAACAAAGTTTCAAGTGTTTTTTCCTGTAGTCAAGAGTTTATCGCTTTCACCATATAGTAACCCCTGAAATTTGCGAGAAATAAACTTGAAAAGTTTATTTCTCACTGATTATCACAATCTCATATATTTTGTGAGTATGTCTCTATGCTATGGCATTGATATCTCTGTATAATGTAGACTATAAACATAAAAATATAATTATAAATATAGTTTAGAAGTTTACTTTAGCAAGCGAAAATTGGGCATATGACACTTGTGCAAACAAGGATCTATACTTGTTTGCAGAGCACATATAACAATCCTAAATGTTTTGTGGAAGGACACCCCATCGGGATGTCCTTCCACAAAACAAAAAAAATCCACAAATGATATAGGACTGCTATATAACAATCCTAAATTACTTTCTAATCCTAGACTATTTGCGAGATATCACTCCTTAGGGACTTGCGATTAATTAAAGTACCTATGGCTTCGACTTCGCTCAGCCAACGTTGGCTGAGCGAAGTCGAAGCCATACAAACTCGGTGGTATATTTTTTCTCGTCAAGTCCCTTAGTGAATCTGCAAAAGTAACATTCTCCCAATAAAATTCACTCTTTCGCTTGCATAATAGTCAACCTCTGCTTAATAAAGAGGTCAAAACATTGAGTATCCAAGTAGTAATAGTTGAAGATGAAAGACTTGTCGCGCAAGATATTACCCAAATACTAAGGGATGAAGGATATATTGTTTGCGCGATCGCTTCAGATGGTGAGACTGCAATAAAAAAAATCTTAGAATTTTCTCCTAATTTAGTCTTACTTGATATTCGGATTAAAGGAGAAATAGATGGTATAGATGTTGCTAAATTTATTCAATCCTTCTGTGATATTCCCATTGTATATCTATCAGCCTTTTCAGATGCAGAAACCCTAAAACGTGCTCAATTAACTAATCCCATGGGATATGTAGTCAAACCATTCCGTAGTGAACAACTTCTTTCCACAATTACAATCGCATTAACAACCCATAGGTCTAAACAAAAAGAGGAGCAGGAATCAGTTCTTAAAGACAAGTTTCTCACAATTATTAGAGATGAACTACGGAACCCCCTCAATGCAATTTTAGGATTCTCAGATTGTTTAAAGCAAGAGATGCTTGGTACAGTTAATTCGGAGCAAATAGAAGCTTTACAAGCTATTAACAGCAGTGGTAATCATTTACTCAAAATGATTAATCGAATTATCGATCTATCAATGCTGGAAGCAGGAAGGCTTACATTACAAATCGATCTATCACCAATTACGCCAATCTGTCACGCAGCAATAGAGCAGGTTCAATCGGAAGCATTTCAAAAATCAATTCAAATTGAAGTAAATATTGCTGAATCTCTTCCCTACTTAATGATCGATGAAAGGCGCATGTTCCAAGTATTAGTCAATTTACTTCAAAATGCTGTTAAGTTCACTCCCAAAGATGGACTGATCAATTTAGTAGTTAAGCATAACGTAGACTGCATATTACCTGAGCAAACAACTACTACTCAAATCTCTGTAATAGACACAGGTATAGGTATTGAACCTCAAGAAATAGCTAAATTATTTCAACCATTCAATCAATTGGATAAGAGTTACAAACGCCAAAATAATGGTATGGGTTTAGGACTCGCCTTTGTCAAGAGAATTGTCGAACTACATGGTGGTAAGGTTGAAGTACATAGTAAATTAGGAGAAGGAAGTTGTTTTACAGTGAGTTTGCCCTGTAAGGTTCAACATACTCCAAATTTTTAAATAAGTAGCTAGGCATAAATAAACTAAAAACCGAAAAGATTGTTGCGCCCGCTACGCGGGCGCAACAATCTCTGGTTTTAGGTTTTAATATGCTCATTTACTTACCATAACAATGAACTCCACAATTTTGATCATTGTTCACAAAACATGACTTATGGCAATCTATTTCTATAGCCAAAATCAAGACTATTCTGAGTTCTCTAACTTTGCACCCTTTGGAGTTGATCTGGATGGACAATGGTGGCGCACAACTGAGCATTATTTTCAGGCACAAAAGTTTTTAGACAAAGCCCATCAAGAAAAAATTCGTCTAGCTCCCGATCCTAAAACTGCTGCTAATTTAGGCAGAAGTCGTGCAGTTCCCCTTAGAGAAGATTGGGAAAATATTAAAGATGATGTAATGCGAAAGGCTGTTCTCAAGAAATTTCAAACCCATCCTCAACTCAAAGCGCTTTTGATTTCCACAGGTGATCAGGAAATTGTGGAAAACGCCCCAGGTGATTATTACTGGGGTTGTGGAGCCGATGGCTCTGGCAAAAATATGTTAGGCAAAATTCTGCAAGAAGTCCGCGCTCAAATCTTAAGCTGCTAAAATCCTGCCATGATTGATAACATCTGTAAGTTTTTAGCAAAGTAACATAGCTGCATCGACCGCTATAATGTCAGATATAGCCATGAATAAAGAAATCATCCATCCAAAGACTTTCGCATAATGGAAGGGTATCAAGACTAACATGAGTTAGACCTGCAAATAGTTCATGCTTGATTTGGGAAGAAGAAGCTATTGGGATAAACATGTCACTGACTAATTGGCACATCTCAGAAACAGTTGAACCACCGACTTGGCTAATTGAAAAAGTGGGTAAGTTTGCCGCGCAGTTACTTTATCAAAGAGGAATATTTGATCCTGAGCAAGTAGCTGCATTTTTAGATACAGCAGCCTATCAACCGACCAGTGCTTTTGAGTTTCCTGAGATGCAACAAGCGATCGCCAGAATTCAAAAGGCATATGAGCTAGGTGAAACGATCGCTATTTGGGGAGATTTTGATGCGGATGGGATTACGGCTACATCAGTATTGTGGGAAGGATTGGGGCAATTTTTTACGCAGGGCGATCGCTTAGTTTTTTATATCCCTGATCGCCTTAAGGAATCCCATGGAATTTCAGTTCGAGGACTGGATGAACTGCGATCGCAATGTCATTCTGAAGGAAAATCACTAAGCTTAATTATTACTTGTGATACAGGCAGTACTTGTTTGGCTGCACTAACCTATGCTCAGGGTTTAGGAATTGATGTGATCGTTACTGATCATCACACTTTGCCCGATGCGCGTCCACCTGTCACCGCCATTATCAATCCGCGTTACTTATCAAATCAGCATCCATTATTTAACTTGTCGGGCGTAGCAGTTGCTTATAAATTAATGGAAGCACTCTATGAAACTTTGCCTGAAGTTCCCCAACAACCCCTAGAGGATTTATTAGATTTAGTAGCGATCGGGCTAGTTGCGGATTTAGTGCAATTGACAGGCGACTGTCGCTATCTTGCCCAAAAGGGAATTGAGGTCTTGCGACAAAAAAAACGCCTCGGTGTGCGAATGCTCCTAGAACAATGTAAGCGCGTTGGCGATCGCCCGATTGATATTAGCTTTGGTATTGCACCAAGGATTAATGCAGTTAGCCGTATCTGGGGCGATGTGCGAAAATGTGTGGAATTGCTCACCACTCGTGATGAAAAAGTTTGCAGGTCTCTGATCGATCAAACGGAACTGGCAAATACACAGCGTAAAGCTTTACAGAAAAGATTATTCAAACAGGTTCAGGAGAAAATTAAACAGCTTGATTTATCCACAACAGGAATTATCATCCTTGCTGAGCCGCAATGGTCAGTGGGAATTTTGGGCTTAGTAGCTGGTCAAGTCGTCGCCGAATACGCCCGTCCGACAATTCTCTGTACGGTTGAGGATGGGATTGCCAAAGGTAGTGCGCGATCAATTGAGGGAATTAATCTTTATGATCTCCTCAAAGAGCAAGAACATTTGCTACTAAGCTTTGGTGGACATCCTTTGGCAGGTGGTTTGAGCTTTCGATTGGAAAATTTGCAGATACTATCTGAGTCCATTGATCGAAAATTTTGGAGTCAATATGGACAACTGCGAAGTAAGACAATCAAGGTTGATCTAGAAGTAGCAATCGCTGATCTCACTAAAGACCTATTTAATGAATTCAAGTGCCTAGAACCCTTTGGTATGGGGAATCCCTATCCCAAATTATTAGTTCGCAATTGTATGTTTTCAGAAGTATCTAATGCCAATATTCGTACTGCAAAGGGACAGAAGGTTGAATATATTAAAACTGAATTTACCCTAAGCGATCGCCTTGGCAAGCAAATTCATGGCGATTGGTGGGGACATTACAGCTATGAGTTGCCTGATACTGCTTGTGATGTAGTAATCGAACTAGTGGATAATGCCTTTCGCCGTCGTTATGATGTGCGTCTGCTGGATTTCCATGCTCAGAGTATGCCCTTAAGTGCTGAGGACTCAACTCTTGCGACAGCAATCAAAAATCCTCCTACTAATCTCAAGATCATTGATTGGCATGGACGCGATGCCATCCACCTTGAGCAATCTTTATCAGCAACTATCTGCGATCGCTGTCCGCAAAGTTGGCAAGCCCTGAAAACTATTATTGATCTCGCTCATCAAGCTAACCAATCTCTCGCTCTAGTTTATCCAGACCCTCAGCAAATAAATGGCGCGATCGCATGGCAAACTCTTGTGGGAATAGCTAAATATCTAAGTCGAACTGGCAAGGAAATCAAGCGATCGCAGTTAATTACCAAATTGGGAATTGATGATCAAGATGTGTTGCAAATTGGATTTGATGAACTTCAACAATATGGCTATGCTGTGCAAGTGATCGCTGATTCCTCAGACGCTCTTGATGCAACTATCCGTATCATTTCAATTCCATCAACCGATGATGGATCTACACCAGCAAAGCAATTTATCCAAGCTGCAAATGAGTTAGCCTTTCAACAGCAATTTTTTGATCTCCAGTTAAAGAAGTTAGCAACATATAGCAAAAACAAACATAGCTGTCGCCAAGTGCATTAGTACATAAAACCCAAGAAGAGAATGGCGGCGCTTCGCGCCGCCATTCTCTTCTTGGGTTTTGATTTTGTCCTAACGTGACGTGAGTTCGATATTGCCATTTGCGGCGTGCGAAGCACGCCGCAAATGGCGAAAAATGGTAAGAATCGCTTAGCGATTCTTACCATTTTTCGCTTTCGTCGAACTGACGTTAACGTGAGTGGCGACAACTATAAACCTTATTTAAATAAATCTTTGCAACACTTGCAAAGGTTTATTTAAATAAGGTTTACGTTAAACGTTGATAGCGCATTCCAGGGTATGGCGCGATCGCCCCTACAAGTTCTAAATGAGTTAAAGCACCTAATACTTCGCCCGAAGGTGACTTTGTTTGTTCGACAATCCAATCTAGACCAACGGGCTCGCCAAAACCGATCGCTTGGAGAATATTTTGTTGTAATAGGGGAAGTTCAGAAATAGCGATCGCAGGGACAGGTTGATCTAGATTTGGCAACATGCCTAAAGCTTCCAATAGCTCATCTACGCCTAAAATCGCCTGTGCGCCTCTACCCAGTAGTTTCAAGCAACCCTTGGCTTCGCTCACTTCAAGGGAATTTGGTAAGGCATAGACATCGCGTCCATATTCATTGGCTTGATAGGCGGTGATTAAGGCTCCCGATCGCTCAGGGGCTTCCATTACCAAAGTAACGCGGCTCAATCCTGCAATAATCCGATTACGGGCAGGAAAATGGGTTTTATCAGGCGGAGTACCTTGTGGATATTCGCTCACTACTAGCCCTGAAGCCACGATTTGATCGTAGAGAGACCTATGTTTGTAGGGATAAATGCGATCGACTCCTGTACCTACAACTGCCAAGGTTTGCCCACCAATCTCTAAACAAGCTTTGTGGGCTTCGCCGTCAATACCTTCAGCCATGCCAGAGATAATCGTGAAACCACGACCTGCTAAGGCTGAGACTAATTTTTTTGTCCAGCGCTTGCCATAGGGCGTAGCGTTGCGTGTTCCTACGATCGCCACTGTATTGCGTTCATTCCAATGGGTCAGATGTCCGTGATAATAGAGAATTGGTGGTGGGTCGGGGATTTCCCACAGTAACTGTGGATATTCGCGATCGCTGGGAGTCCAGAAATTGAGATTATTATGCTCATGCACAGCCAATAGTGACACTGGTTCGACTTCGCGCTGTGCTTGGCGAATAGTTTCTAATGTTTGACTGCCAATACCTTCCACTACTTGCAAATCACTCGGCAAAGCCTGCCAAGCTTCTGACATGGAGCCAAACGCTTGATATAGTCGCTTGATTAAAACAGGACCAATGCCGCGTATTTGCGACCATGCTAACCAATAGGCTCTTTCAGAATTAGGGCTAAGACTCATGAATTCTATAATTTATTGCAGTAAATGCTGAATACCATGCTCTAGACGAGCGCTAACAGTGGCTATATTGCACTCACTATCAATGGTCAATAATTTCTGTTTATAGCCGTAATACTCCAACAGAGGCATAGTTAGTTCTAGGAATTGCTCAATCCGCTTCTGAATTACCTCAATCGTGTCATCGAAACCACCACGCGATCGCGATCGCTGCATCAATGTCTCTTCTGAAGCCTGTAAATAAATGGCATGGTCAAGGGGACAGCCCAACTCATGCAGCAAAAAATCTAACTCCTCCGCCTGAAAAGAAGTGCGGGGATAGCCTTCTAAAATCCATCCTTGATGAACATCTTCCATCTCTAACCGTAATCGCATCAATGCAATCATTAGATGATCGGGAACAAATTCTCCAGCATCAACAAAGCTCTTTACTTCTAACCCTAACTCTGTTTCTGTCGCAATCTCTAACCGCAAAATTTCGCTAGTTGAGATCACAGGAATGTTTAGCAAAGCTTGGAGATGTGAAGCTTGAGTAGTTCTCCCTGAGCCAGAAGCACCTAATAGAACAAGTCTTACCATAGAGTTATGCCATTACATTTTTAAAAAAGGCGATCGCATCTTTGAGCGAAGCGACAAAGGTATCAACTTCAGCTTTGGTGTTGTAGAAATAGACACTTGCTCTTGCAGTACCACTAATTCCTAAAAAACGATGTAATGGTTGAGTGCAGTGATGCCCTGAACGAATCGCAATGCCGTCTTGATCGAGCATAGCCGATAGGTCATTAGCATGAATCCCATGGGCGATCGTGAAGGCAGCTAAACCTGCGCGATGATGACGCGGACCATAAATTTTAATATCGGGAATATCATCGAGATAATCCATCAAATAATTAATTAATTCCTGTTCGTAAGCGTGGATTTTATCCATACCGATCGCTGTTAAATAATCCACTGCTGCACCGAGAGCGATCGCCTCACCAATCGCAGGAGTTCCCGCCTCAAACTTGTGGGGTAAGCTAGCATAGGTAGAATGGTCGAGAAATACATCGGCAATCATTTCGCCACCACCCATAAATGGAGGCATCTCTAGCAATAAGTCCCGTTTACCGTAGAGAAAGCCAATGCCCGTTGGCGCACACATTTTATGCCCTGAAGCCACTAACCAATCGCAATCGAGAGCTTGTACATCAATCGGCATATGTGGCACACTCTGACAAGCATCCAGCAATACCTTGGCTCCCTGTGCATGTGCTAAGGGAATCATCTCTTCCACTGGATTCACACAGCCAAGAGTATTGGAAACATGGACAATTGAAACTAGTTTGGTTTTAGGATTGAGCAAGGATTTGAACTGTTCTACACTCAATATGCCCTCCTCAGTCGGTTCTAAAAACTTAAGGACTGCACCTGTACGCTGAGCAATTAGTTGCCAAGGCACGATATTGCTGTGATGTTCCATGACCGAGAGAATCACTTCATCCCCTGCTTTCAAGTTTGCCCAACCCCAAGTATAGGCAACTAGATTAATCGCTTCACTAGCATTACGGGTATAAATAATTTCCTGAGATGACTGAGCATTAACAAATTTGGCAACCTTTTCCCGTGCTCCTTCATATGCATCAGTGGCTCTTGCGCTAAGAGTATGAGCGCCACGATGAACGTTAGCATTGTCATGCTCATAATAATATTTCCAAGCATTGATTACTGCTTTAGGCTTCTGTGAACTTGCGGCATTGTCAAAATAAATGAGGGGCTTGCCGTTGACCTCTTGATTCAAAATTTCAAAATCTGCTCTGACCCTTTCTGCCAAGGTCTTTTCGTAGGTTAATGTCATGAGGCTTAGATGGTTGCTGTCGTAACTGCTATCAGCATTTTAACAGTTCAAACCCCAAAAAGCATGAAGCCTCGCTTCGCTATACTTCATGCTTTAACTAAATGACTGCCGCTACAAAATAGAGAAATAAGTAGCTCAACTTAATTAAAACCCAAAACCAGAGTTTGTTCCGCCCGCGTAGCAGGCGAAACAAACTTCTCGGTTTTTAGTTTACTTATGTCTAGCTACTTACTATGAACAAAGCTGATCGCAACTCATCACAGATTAATCCAGATATCCAAGAAACAACACAAAAACTCTAACTCAAACGCTTTATCGCGATCGACCTCAAACTTGGAAACTTTCGCTATGAATACAAAAGACAAATGGAACTTTATTTACGTTGGCTTGCAAAATATGACCGAGAAAGCGTAGAGATTTATCTAGGTGGCAATTAAATTCTCTTAACTTATGGCAAGGTACTTGGGCGATCGCCTTCAAGCAACTTGACTAAAAGTACTAAAATCAAACTAGATCGCCAAACTAAACTAAAGCTCCATCCATGACCAATGCCAACCTGCCCCGCCGTGAAAGTTTAGTCAATCGCTTAATTTTTGGGCTAACCACTAGCACATCTCTGCTAGCCACAGCTACCTTGATCTTGTTGCTGCATATCCAACAAGGCACACCCGAATTAGAAGCCTTCACCACATGGCTGGCGATCGTGATTTTCTCTGCGGGGCTAGGTTCGGGGCTATTTGTCGCCATTTCCATTATTCGGAGTATTCAACCACCGCTATCAGAGCTAGCAGAAACTGCCGAAGAACTATCTACAGGCAACTTAGCCGCGCGATCGCAGTTAAATCGAGCCGATGAAATTGGTGAATTTGCCAAAGTATTTAATCGGATGGCAGCGCATCTAGAAACCAAAACCGCCACCTTAGAAGCCCGTGACATTCAATTTGCGCTGCAATCCCTTGATCGCGTATTAGTAAATACCACCGATCAATACAAACTAATTAAAGCGAGTTTAGAGGAAATCTGTAAACTAACAGGTGCACAACTGGGAAGCATTTACCTCTGGGAAACCACAACCTCTCGACCTGAAGGCTGTCTAGTCCTAGCGGCAGAATGGGGCTATAAAACTAGTCAAGCCATGACAGAAATTTCCCTAGGTGAAGGAATCATCGGTCAGTCAGGACAACTGCAAGAAGCAATTATTTGGGAAGGCGATCGCCTGAAGGGACAAACGCTAGTTTATCGGACTCCCGTTGGTGATTTGCTGCCTCAAAGTCTTTCCGCATATCCCCTGATGCTCAGAAGTAGCCTTGTGGGCGTTCTATTTTTGGCTAGTCTTACACCTCTCTCTGATCGCGGACGGAATATTCTCCAATCGATTGGTCGTCGTCTTGCCACAGCAATTAGCAATGCCCAGAGTATTGAAACGATCGCCCGTCAGCGTGAAGAACTAACTACAGTATTCGAGCAACTTGCAGATGGCGTATTACTTAGCGATCCTGCGGGACGCATTCTCAAAATCAACTCCGCAGGACGTAAAATTCTGAGTTTCAATGCGGTGAATGATGGTGTACCTGCATCACCTGTAATTGCCAAATCGATGGAAGAAATCGTCAAACAATTTGACATCAGACATCAAGATGGCGAACCCGTCGATCTAGCAAATCTCGTCGTATTTCGTGCCATGTCCACAGGCGAAGTGGTGGAAGATCAAGTGGTGTTGCGTCCTCCTGAAGGCAATGAAATTATTCTCAGTACGAAGGCTGCACCGCTGGTTGGCACGGAGTCAGAGCTAATTGGCAGTGTCATGATTTTGCGAGATGTGACGGAGCAGCGCTATCGCGATAAGGTGATGCAGGAAACCAACAAGATCATGATTGAGCAGCAAAAGCGGATGAGTATTTTGCAACGGCTCACCAACTTGATTAATCAGCAGTTACAAGATCTTGATGTTCTTTTAGAATCAGTAGTAGAGGCAACTTGCGATGCGATTATGTGGGCGGAGATTTGTGTGATTGCCCTTTTCAATCCTAAGGAAAATCGCCTGACTCTATCAGCAGCAAAGGGTTTGCCCGATGATTTGCCTCTACAAGAATCCTTTGATTTGAATGCTCAAAATCTAATTGCACAGGTATTTAAAGAAGGAATTCCCATTGAAATCAAAGCTGGGGAATCGCATCTTATTGAGGATCTACCCGTAAAAAGTGCTTTGTGTGTACCGATTGAATCTAGTCGCTCTGGTCGTTTAGGGGTGTTAGCGATCGGGCATTTTCATTTAGAGAGAGCTAGTTCTCGCGAAGATTTAAATCTATTGGCTTCCTTTGGAGTCCAAGCAGCGATCGCGATCGGCAATGCCCAATTAATTAATCAAATCGAAGCTCAAAATGCTCAGTTACTAGAGGCTACCCAACTCAAGAGTCAGTTCCTTGCGAATATGAGTCACGAATTGCGAACACCCATGAATGCAATTATTGGCTTTTCACAAGTACTCTTGCGTCAGCGTCGCGAGGCTCTCTCTACCAGTCAAGTTGACATGGTAGAACGTATTCTTCGCAATGGCAAAAATCTGCTGGACTTGATTAACGATATTCTCGACCTATCGAAAATCGAAGCAGGAAAAATGGAAGCTCATCCCGAAATCTTTAATCTTGATGAATTGATTCATCATACTTGTGAAAGCCTACAGCCACTAGCCAATATCAAATCTCTCAATTTTGTATTTGAAAATCATATTGGTACTTGTGCCATTTATCATGACTCGATTCGGATTAAGCAAGTTATTACTAACTTAGTTTCTAATGCTATTAAATTTACTGATAGTGGCGAAGTTTGTGTGGAGCTAAAATATGCTTCGGAAACACCAGAGCCATTGCTAGAGAAGACTTTAGCTGATGTTACTGCTCCAACAAATAATTCATCCAGTGAGGAATTACCGAATTCTCCTTTTGCGACATCAAATATTCTCATCTCTGTTCGAGATACAGGCATTGGGATTGAGCCTGAGTTTCAGCGCACAATTTTTGAGCAATTCCGTCAAGTCGATCAATCTTCTACCCGTAAGCATGGGGGAACGGGGTTAGGTTTAGCGATTACAGAGCAGCTTGTTTTATTGATGGGTGGCACAATTTCTGTAGAAAGTGTAGTTAATCAAGGTTCCACTTTTACAATCGAGTTACCACCAAGATTAAAAGACAATTAGATCTAAGATAGAAAGGTGGCGCTTTGCGCCACCTTTCTATCTTAGATTTAATGATGGCAATTCATTATTGGTTCATGATCGATTCATTATCAGTTCATTATGTGAAATGCTTGTTCCACAATGCTTTTACGGGTTTCTATCTATTTGAAAATTAGTAAAAAATCTCTCAAAAAGACTTATAATCGAAGTCATACCAAGTTAAGAAATAGCCTAGCCATTTCTTAGAAACTATTTAAGAATTGTCTAGATCCCCCCAGCCCCCCTTAAAAAGGGGGGAGAATTTAATTCTTCCCCCTTTTTAAGGGGGATTGAGGGGGATCTCTTAGAGCTTTTGACCACAGAAAGTAATTCTTAAATGGTTACTTAACTTGCAAACCAGTTTTTGATTTACGAGAGTGTGACAACACTTTTGTGAATTGGTATTAACTATCGAGAGAATTAAGAGATTGTTGCAAGCTTTTACAGCAAGTTTATTGCTGATTACTATTTCGGAATTAGGGGATAAAACTTTTTTTATCGCTGTGATCTTGTCGATGCGCTATGACCACCGCACCGTATTTTCATCAGTGTTATCAGCACTAGCATTGATGACAGTACTCTCGGTTCTGTTGGGGCAGGCTGTATCTTTATTACCAAAGACTTACACTCATTATGGGGCGATCGCCTTATTTTTAATTTTTGGCGTGAAGCTAATTATCGATGCCATCCGCATGTCTCCCAATTCAACCGAGGACGTTGTCAAGGAAGCTCAAGAGACTGTTGAAGAACAAAAACAACAAATTGCGATTCTCCTATTCGGCAAAATGTTAGCGCGTTATCCCCAGATTGGCATTTGGATACAAGCTTTTGTGATGACGTTTTTGGCAGAATGGGGCGATCGCACCCAAATTAGTACGATCGCTTTGGCTGCTGCGAATGATCCAGTTTTTGTGACCTTGGGTGCGATTTTAGGTCATGGCATTTGTACGGTGATTGCTGTGATTGGCGGTCGTATGGTGGCAGGACGCATATCTGAGCGCGTAATTACAGGAATCGGTGGCGTTCTCTTTTTGATTTTTGGCGTAACTGCTTATTTTCAAGCTTAAAAAAGGCTGCACTTTGTGCAGCCTTTTTTATTGACCTTCTACCTTACTGCGATATTCACTTGCCGACATCGTGCCATCTAGTTCGCCGACATCCTCAAGATTCACCTTGAGCAACCAAGATGCACCATAGGGATCATTACCAATATTTTCTGGCTCATCTACTAATGCTGTATTAGCTTCTATGACTGTGCCAGTTACAGGTGAATAGATATCTTCAACAGCTTTGACTGACTCAATTGTGCCGAAGGTTTGACCTTTTTCTACCCTTGTCCCCACTTCAGGAAGATCGAGAAACACAATATCACCAAGCTGATCGATCGCAAAAGCTGTAATCCCCACTATGGCAGTGTCATTCTCCAGCCGAATGTATTCGTGGGAGTTAGTGTATTTTAGGTCATCAGGATATTCAAACATCTGGCTACTTTTTCCTTTTTGGCTATCTTTTTGGCAGTGAAGATAATTTTTAGCAGAACGGCGCGATCGCTATGAGTCTTTATACCAAAAAATTGGGATCAAAAAGAAAGGTGATGCTTTGCATCACCTTTCTTTTTATTTATTGGTATCGGCGATCGTTTCAAGATCATCTATTGGCTCACGCTTAGAAAATCCCCAGAGAAATACTAGTCCAATACAGGTCAGCATCAACCATTCAGGCGGCACTAGACTGTCAGAAAATACTTTAATAAATAGGCGCAAACCCACAAGCAACACGATTAGATAACCTGCCGATTCAAGGTGGGTAAATTCTGCAAGCCACTTGATAAATAGCCCTGCCAAAAATCTTAAGGCAATGATCCCCGCTACACCGCCAATAAGTACGAGCCAAGTCTCTTGTGCTACTGCCACTGCTGCTGTCACACTATCCAGTGAAAAAGCCAAGTCTGTCAAAGACACCAGAGCCACAACTTGCCATAATTTATCAGCCATCCGCACTGGATGTTGAGCATCATGACCTTCTTGGGACTTTTCTAAGAAAAATTTCCCCGACAACCAAAGCAGATACATGGAACCAGCTAGTTCAAATTGCCAATATTTAATTACCCATGTCGCTGTAAAGATCAGCAATACTCGCAATACAAATGCGCCAATCAACCCATAGCGTAGCGCCCATTCTTCTTGCTTAGGATCTGGCAAACTCCGCACAATCGCCGCTAAAGCGATCGCGTTATCTGCGGACAGAATCGCCTCTAGCAGAATTAGTACTCCCAAAATAGGAATAACTTCGGGTCGAAAGGAAAAATCATTCGTTTCTAGAAACTGCTCGAACATTCAGTACGATCCATCGCAAAATATTAACAAATACTACAAGTATACAAAATCATCAGACCATCAACTCAATAATTAAAAGCATCACATATCACGTTATTGCGCCGATATATAAATTATCCAAACCCGTAAGATTAACCGCCGCAGGGGGAATAATCTTATGGGTTTGGATGTAATATAGCTGTCTCCATTCTTGTTAGGACATAAAACCCAAATAGTGTGAGGCGGCGCTTCGCGCCGCCTCACACTATTTGGGTTTTGGTTTGTCATGATACATGTGGCTATAAGTAGCTAGGCATAATTAATTACAAAACAAAACCCGTAGAGTGGCGCCCCTGCGGGGCGCAACTCTACGGGTTTTGGTAATTTATTTTGCACAGGTACTTAGCTATAACTCACCCATTATTACTTTTATGGTTTGTTACATTTTGCGGTGTTGTATAGAGGGAGCGTATGATAACAATTAAAGAGGGATTGCTAAATAATGGTACTTTTCTTATGAAGTCAACAGCCTTTACTCACACCGTGACTGCGATCGCTAGCGCTCTTGTGGCTAGTGTCATGACCATTGGACTCACATCGAGCGTACAAGCTCAAAATGATGAACATCTTCAAGCTCTTTTGGAACATCGCACTTGTCAGCGCTGCGAACTGAGCGGGATTGCCGCAAATGGAGCTAATTTACGCGAATCATTCCTTGACGTAGCGGATCTACGAAAAAGTGCCCTCTCTGGTGCAATTTTGGCTTTTAGTACTATTTACTATGCTGATTTTCGTGGCTCAGATCTCAGCAATTCTGATTTGCGAAATACTTTCTTGATTCATAGCGATTTGATCCAAGCAAATTTGTCAGGGGCAAATGCTCGTAATAGTCGCTGGAAATATGCAGATTTAACCGAAGCTAATTTAGAAAATGCCAATTTAATTGATATTGAGTTGGTCTACGCTAAGCTCAATGGCGCAAATCTTACTAATGCCTCTCTACGGAATGCGAGCCTCTATGGTGCAGATTTGACAGGTGCAAATCTCAAGGGGGCAGATTTGTATCGTGCTGACCTTACCAATGCGAATGTGACTAATGCGGATTTGAGTCAAGCCAATCTCTGTCGTGCAACGATGCCCGACGGCAGGATCTCGATGCAAGGTTGCACCAAATTTTAATTACATCGCTTTGCGATGTAATTAAACACAAAATTCTTGAGTATATTGCTGTGCAACATCCTCAAGAATTTTAATTAAAGAGAGTCGCATTGCGACTCTCTTTAATTAAAATTGCTACAAAATGAGGAAGCTTTATGGCGATCGCCCCAACATCAGATCAAACATCAAGTCAAGTGCGTTGGCTCCAAGTATGGGGCTTAGCCTCAGTTCAGGGAGCCATGTCGCTGACTTGGATTGCCTACGGTATTTATTTGCCAAAGTTTATCGAGCAGGTTTTTGGCTATCCCACCAATCAAGCACAACAATTAACAGCACTGATACTGGTCATCGAAAGCGCGATCGGCGTAATCGTCGAGCCATTATTTGGTGGTCTGTCCGATCGCTGGCAGCGTTGGTATAGCTCACGAATGCCTTTCATTGTTGCTGCTGCGATCGCTTCAACAGCTTTATTTATCGGATTGCCCTGCGTGGTGATCTTTGGTGGATCAAGCGAGATTACGCGGGTACTTTTGATCAGCTTAGCCATTCTTTGGGCGATCGTCATGGCAAGCTTTCGGAGTCCCGTTATGTGTCTGCTAGGTATCTTTGCGGGAGCGACTAAATTACCGCTTGCAGGCAGTGTGTTAACCCTAGTCGGTGGTTTTGTTGGTTCGATCAGACCCTTAGCGACGAAATTTATTGTAGGGCTGGGCGCACCCGTGACTTTTACAATCGCCTCAATCGTCTTACTAGCAAGTGTGGCTAGCTTGCGAAGTGCGATGATCTACATTCCCAAAAATCTCAATCCCGAATTAGAAAAAAATGAACCATTACCCATTCGAGAATGCTGGATCAACTTAGCGATCGTCATGCTGGTGGGAGCAGCGATCGGCTTAGGCATCCGCTTGCTGATGGGAGATGTATTACCCCGAACGATCAAAGCAGATCTGACAAGTTTCACGGGCTTCTCCTTTGAGGTGCTAATGGGTTCAGCATTGATTGCCCAAGGATTGGTAGCCCTGTTGACAGGAAACCTCTGTAAGTTGCTGGATAACAAACGCCTGATGATGATTAGCTTGGGTGGAATTGCCGCAGGTTTAGGATTGCTATCCTTCGGCTATGGTGCGATCGCTGCCATCATCAGTATTCTCTTGATGCTCACCTGTCTCAGTGCCGTGAACAATGGCATGGTTGCCTTTGCCCTCACTATGGTTCCCAAATCATTAGGGGGATTAACCGTTGGCACATTTTTTGGTGGGCTATCAGGGGCGATCGCGATTTTTGGTTATCTCGTTCCAAAACCTGCGGACATGCTCTCGACACCAAATGTGATTGTATTAACAGCGATTACTTTCCTAATTGCAGGTGTAGGCATTGCCTTAGGAGAGCGCATTACTGGCAAGATCATTGCTGACTAGAGGATTTGGTTTGCCGCGAGTTGCGCCAATAATCCAATTCCCCAAAGCGGGAGCCATTTGACACAGGCTCACGCCCACATTTGCCAGTTGTGGCTGGACAAAGCAATTATGCATGATCCGTCCCAGTTGCAGGCGCGTTTGGAATTCTTTACGCCATGCGATCGCATATTGCTGTTTAAAGACGATCGCCGTGATTTGATTTTCTAAAAACTGACTCACGAAAGGAACCGCAATTTCCGCTGATCGCAACGCCATCGCCATCCCATCCCCACACAGCGGCGTGATCATTCCTGCCGTATCGCCAATCATGCAGATGTCGTTATAGAAATTCTCTTTGAGAGCAAAACTAATCTGGCTTAAACCTTGCAGCGATAGTGAAACTCGTTGCATCTGACGAAAGCGATCGGCGAGGACTGGATTTTTGGCTAAGGATTCAGGAATATCTAACTCTGGATGTATTGGCTCTTTCATCACCCATTCATGGGCAATCCAACAGACATTAATTTCCCCTGTTTCGATTTGCGATAGTCCACAATAGCCGTTAGGAAAACTATGCAGCTCGATCACGTCAGCAATATCCACACCTGTGAAATGTCCTTTATAAGCAACCCAAGGTGATCGCTTTTGCATAAATGAGCGATTAAGAGTGCGATCGAGGGAAGAACGTTTACCAAATGCTCCTAATACTAGTCTTCCAGAGAATTCTCCTTTAGTCGTATTCACGGTAAATCCTTCTGTGAGATTTCCTGTCACGCCCGTAACTTTAGTATTATCAATGCAAGTTACGTTCATCGCTTGCGCTCTTTGAAATAGCATCAAATCTAGTTGATAGCGGCTCAGTCCCATGGCAGTACTAGGAAGCTTGCTCCGAAATGATGCTCCGCCAGAGGTGGTTAAGTAAGCCCGATGAATTGGCTGTGCGCCAACTTTGCGAACCTGTTCCATTATGCCTAGATGCTCAAATGATTCAGTTACTTCAACGGATAGAAACTCGCCGCAAAGTTTATGCATCGGATAGTGGCTCTGTTCTAGCAGTAGGACACGATAGCCCAGCTTTGCCAGTTGGATAGCAGCACTACAGCCCGATAGCCCTGCACCGATCGCGATCGCATCGTAATTCATATTTTGCCTTGACGGTATTTCTTTTTTAATTATTGCAGTTTTCATTTTGCTGTAGGCAAAATGAAAACTCAAAACCCTGATTATGTTTACTTTTTAGTTTTCAAATCAGTCCGAACTCATTTGAAAACCGCAATAAATAGTGAGAGTGCGCCCCATCGGGGCACACTCTCACAACTATAGATGTTACGCGCAATTTTTTGCATACTGGCGATCGCTACAGCAAATTTAAGATGATCGCTGTAAAGTTAATGTATAGCTGTCGCCATTCTTGTTAGACCACAAAAACAAGAAGTTAATGGCGGTGCTTTGCGCCGCCATTAACTTCTTGGAGCGCTAGCTGTAAAAACTGCTTTAGGTAGAAAGATAATGGGCAAAGAAAGCCGAAGTCACATCAGTAATAAAACTTGGACAGAAGTAGTAAAAGACTACGCTGGCAAAGACTTAGGCGAACGAAAGCATTGGTATGGCTCAGTAGCGAGTGCCTATAATCGTGTCAGACCTCGATATCCCCAAGCAGTGATTGATCGTGTAATTGAGCTTGCTCAGTTGCCCCCAAAAGCCAAAATTCTCGAATTAGGTTCTGGTCCCGCGATCGCGACAGTTCCCTTTGCTCAGCTTGGCTTTGAAATGTTGAGTCTAGAACCCAATCGAGAGGCTTCCGAATTAGCCAAACAAAACTGTGCAGACTATCCCCATGTCGAAATTCAAAATCTTGCCTTTGAAGAATGGCAATTGGAACGCGATCGCTTTGATGCAGTTTTAGCGGCGACTTCTTGGCATTGGATTGATCCTGCGATCGCCTACGCAAAATCCGCAGCAGCCCTGAAAGCGCAAGGATCTCTGATTCTGTTATGGAATACTCCACCCCAACTAAATGAAGAAACCTATCAAATCGTTGATGCGGTGTATGAAACCCTAGCGCCTTCGATTCCCCTATATGCTAGACATGAAGGCAGGAAAAATCATCAAGCAGATTTTCTGAAGTTCAGTGAACTCATCACTGATTCAGAGTATTTTAAGAATGTCAAATATGAATCTTCAATCCATCAAGTTGTTTATAGCCTTGATGATTATCTTTTACTGCTGAGTACACTTTCGCCATATATCGCTCTAGCCGAGAACAGCAGAAATCATCTATTTACAAATTTGCAAGAAGCGCTTCATAAACATCAAGGCGATCGCCTCAACCTCTCTTTCATCTCGGCTTTTCACGTTGCCCATAAAATATAATCCATGCCGCAGTTTTCTAAATTACGCATCGCTTTACTCACTTACTCCACAAAACCTAGAGGGAGCGTGATCCATACTCTAGAACTTGCGGAAGCATTGCAAGCATTAGGACATCAAGTATGTATCTACGCATTAGACAAAGATGGTTCAGGATTTGATCGCCATTTGTCCTGTGAAGTTCAACCAATTCTTGCCCAACCTGCACCACAGGAAATCGATCAGCTAATCCAGCAACGTATTCAGGAATTTGTGAATTACTTACAGAATTCAAACCTTGATTATGATATTTACCATGCTCAAGACTGCATCAGTGCCAATGCATTAGCAATTTTGCGATTGCAAGGACGCATTCCCCACTTTATCCGCACTATTCATCATATCGAAGACTACAACAGTCCCTATTTACAGGCTTGTCAGGATCGTTCTATTCGAGAAGCTGAGCTTTGCCTATGTGTAAGTGCTGGCTGGCAAACCCAAATTTATGAACATTATCAAATCCATGCGCCGCGAGTAATTAATGGGGTGAATTTGCAAAGATTTTCCTGCGATCACAATGGTACAGAATTACAAATCAACCAAAAATTTGGTTTAACAGGCTCACCAATTTATTTGACTGTAGGCGGGATTGAACCACGCAAGAACTCAATTAAATTAATTCAAGCCTTTGCTCAAGTTTTAGTGGACTTCCCAGAATCGCAGTTAGTAATCGCAGGAGGTGCAACCTTATTTGACTATCAGGATTATCGAGAGCAATTTCTGGCGATCTCACAGGAGCTAGATATAGAGAAATCCCTCATCATTACAGGCGTTCTCACGGATGCTGAATTACCTGCACTTTATCGCTGCGCTGATGCTTTTGTCTTTCCCTCGTCTAAGGAAGGTTGGGGCTTAGTAATTATGGAGGCGATCGCTTCGGGTTTACCAGTGATCACTTCTAATTGTCCGCCCTTTACGGAATTTTTATCTGAACAACAGGCTGTGCTGATTGCTCCTGATGATATTGAGGCGATCGCTCAAGCCATGCGTTTAGTTACTAACCCTGATTTTAGTCAGTCTCTAATCCAAGCTAGCCAAGAAATTTTGACAAAATACACATGGGAAAATTCGGCTCAAATGCATACAACACATTATGCAAAAATGGTATTAAGTAGCTAAGACAAGCCAAAAACCGTAAAGTTGCGACCCGCAGGGTCGCAACTTTACGGTTTTTGGTAATTGTCTCTTAGGCGGCGCAAAGCGCCGTTTACCATCATTTTGAGGAAATTTTATGCCTGAAGTCCGTTTTCAAATCACTTGGCCAGACAACTCTCAAGACTCTTGCTATTCACCATCTTTAATCGTCAAGGAATATTTTGCGCCCGATACTGAGTACGACCTAGTGGATTTTGTAGAGCGATCGCGGACTGCGCTAAATATTGCTAGCGATCGGGTCAAGGCAAAATATGGATTTCCCTGTGGATTAGCGTTAGGACAGTTACAGGAGATCGAGGCAAAAGCGGCAAAGTTTTCTGAGATCGAGCAGCCCAAAGTGAAAGTTATTAAATTTAACAATTAGGTTGCATTATGCACGCTATCTGATAAGATATAATTCCTTATAAATTTGGAGAGATGGCTGAGTGGACGAAAGCGGCAGATTGCTAATCTGTTGTACGGCAGGTAACTCCGTACCGAGGGTTCGAATCCCTCTCTCTCCGTTCACAAGACTGTCATAGAGCGATATGGTTGATAACCCTTCCAAGGATGTAGTAGGCGAAGCTCCAGAAGTTGATCCTAGTAAATTTACTGCGTCAGATGTCGCAGCAATTGCAGATCGATTAGAGCGCGATGACTACGCCAATGCTTTTGAGAGTTTGAATGATTGGCATATTTTGCGGTCATTAGCCTTTAAAGGTTCAGAATTAGCCGAGCCATACCGTCATTTATTAGATCTTGAAGCATTTGATGAATGCTAAATCTTCAAAGAAAAAGCGCCGCTAATCGGCGCTTTTTCTTTGAGATCATAAAAAAGTGCGCTTAACGCACTTTTTTATGGCTGAGGACTAGGACTCGGCGTTGCTGGTAAACCGTTGGTAAACTTTTCGGTAGCATTTTTGCTTTCGTAGATGCAATCAACAGTAGGAGCTTTTTCTAGATCACCTGTAAAGCCAAAGGTATTCATCCTGTCTTTGCATTGACGAATATCAGCTTCTTTAATTACATTTTTTTGTAATAGCAAATTCCAGTTGTTGGGCAGAACGACGCACCCAGGCACAGGTTCGGCTTGGCTGATGAACACATTAAAAGGATTAAGTGTGACATAGACACGGCTACTCATCACCATTGCCGATGCCCCATAGTTATTGCAAAAATCACGGCTAGGTGCAAGGTTATCTAAACGAATCGCATCAACGGTACGCGGTGTAGGATTGAGCGTAGACAAAGCTATACCAACACCAATCCCGACCGCAAAAATTGCGCCTGCGATCGCGAGTTTAGTGGTTGTACCATTTGACCTTGGTTCAGTAGGAGGTTGGTTCAGAGTTGAAGAATATCTACGTCTTGCCATAGATGTGAGTTAGGGTTATTTCCTAGGGTAACCGAAAATGCTGAAAATTTGAGCAATTTGCTGAGTAAATCGCTCGAAAGTTAGAGAACGGCGACACCTGCCCGATCAAGAATTTCAGGAATCAAGTGTTCGGCTTTAATTGCCATGATATGCACACCTTGGCAGATTTGCCGCGCAGTTTGGATTTGTTCGGCAGCGATCGCCATGCCTTCTTGTAACGGAGATTTCGCTTTGGCGAGGCGATCGATAATATGCTCAGGAATCTGTACCCCTGGGACAAATTTATTCAGAAACAAGGCATTTTTAGCGGATTTAATCAAAAATATGCCTGCCAAAATCGGTTTATCTGATTGATTCGCAATTTGATTCACAAATTTATCAAGGCGATCAAAGTCAGTAATCAATTGACTTTGAAAAAATTGCGCTCCCGCATTGACTTTACGCTCAAACCGTTTTTGTAAACCTGACCAGCTTGGCGACTGCGGATCAACGGCGGCTCCTACTAAAAAGTTAGTACCTTGATGGGGCAGAGCTTTTCCATTAGCATCCAGACCCTGATTCAGTTTTTGGATTAATTGCAGTAAGCGTACTGATTCATAGTCAAAAACCGATCGCGCATCGGGAGAGTCACCTGCTTTTACAGGATCGCCCGTCAAAGCCAAAATATTCGTGATGCCCAAGGCTGCTGCCCCAAATAAGTCACCTTGTAAAGCAATCCGATTGCGATCGCGGCAGGCGATTTGACAAATAGTTTCAATCCCGATTTGTTGCTGAATCAATACTGATGCAGCGACAGGACTCATGCTCATCACAGCCCGACTGGAATCGGTAATATTCACCGCATGAACACGCCCTTTGAGCGATCGCGTTTGTTCGAGCATATGGGTGGGGTCACTGCCCTTGGGTGGCGACACCTCAGCCGTGATTAGAAATTCCTTGTTGGCGATCGCCTTACGAAATTTGGTAAAGGGTGGCTCTGACTGCTCAAATACTGACTGGGGCGGCTCGATCATGCGAAACAAAACTGTTAAAAGAATTTTAAGATTGTCTGCATTTTAAACTATTGCGATTACAGGTAGTGAAGAGGTTAGGATGAACGGCGCGAAGTGCTGCCTAACCTCTTGATTACATGGAACAAAATTGACTGTTTCCCGACTAATGGGACAGACGATAATACTTGGGCTAAACAACAATTTGTATGAATTATCGAAAGATCTTTGCAATGACTCTAGTGGTTCTAGTTCAAGCATGTGGGATATCATCCACCAAAGCGGCGATCGATCAACCCATATCAGGAGGAGTCAATACTCAAATTACAAGTAACCCCACGCCAACCTCTACTCCAACCCAAAGCAATAGTAGTTCTATTGGAAATGCAAGTATAGAAACTAAGAGCTTAGAAGTTGAGAAACTGAGTCAGGCTAACCTTCCAGCATCATGTAGCAAAGAAGAATATAGAAGTTTTTTCGAGCAATTTGTGCGTGGCAAAGATAATCAAGGCAATGAAATACGCTATCCCTTTACTTCACCCTACATCCAAGTAAGAGATTATCAAGACCCAAGTAAACTAATCGAAACGATGAGTAGAAAGAATGACGAATTCAGTATTGATCTTAGAGATTATCAATGGGTACAGCTAGTTCCTTCAACAGTTGATAACAGTCCTTATACTCGGCTGAAGATAGACATCCAAAAAATTGACGACAAAACATTTCGAGTGGACTATATCAAAGCCCAATACAAATATGAAGGCAATGGTAATGCTCAAGAAGAAAGCCTTGTCAAAACCTATGGAGCGCCTAATGCCTATATCTTTGAACATCGCAATGGATGTTGGTATTTGACCCAAAAGTTACAATCATCTTTGTGATCGCTTGAGTAACAAACCAAACCCCAAGAAGTGAGTGGCGGCGCTTCGCGCCGCCACTCACTTCTTGGGGTTTATGTCCTAAGCAAAACTGGCTTTGCTATACTTTAAAATCAGGATAATTACTACCTTGTAAATGCAGCATGACCGCGATCGCCCCCATCTCTAATATTTCTTCAGCATCAACACAGGCTATTGATTGGCAGGCGATCGCCAAGGACTTTATCGCCATCGTCGGCGATCGCTACGTGGTACGTACAAGCGAAGAATTACTCGCCTATGAGTGCGATGGACTCACTAGTTATAAGCAACAACCTGCGATCGTTGTGCTGCCTCTGACCACTGAGGAGGTATCGGCAGTAGTGAAAGTATGCGCGAGTTACAAAGTTGCTTTTGTGGCTCGCGGCTCAGGGACAGGCTTATCGGGCGGAGCTTTGCCATTACCTGACTCCGTACTGATCGTCACAGCCCGCATGAAAAAGATTCTCGAAGTTGATTTTGAGAATCAGCGTGTTGTCGTCCAACCAGGAGTAATCAATAACTGGGTAACCCAAGCTGTAAGCGGTGCAGGATTTTACTACGCACCCGATCCTTCAAGTCAAATCATCTGCTCTATCGGTGGGAACGTTGCTGAGAACTC
This sequence comes from Pseudanabaena minima str. Chao 2107, assembly GCF_051131155.1. Lineage (NCBI taxonomy): Bacteria > Bacillati > Cyanobacteriota > Cyanophyceae > Pseudanabaenales > Pseudanabaenaceae > Pseudanabaena > Pseudanabaena minima. The sequence continues at coordinate 3,814,208 of NZ_CP159508.1, read as the reverse complement.
AGGGGGTGTGCATTGCCTCAAATATGGTGTTACTACCAATCATGTTCTCGGAGCCAAGATTGTGCTGCCCGACGGCTCGATCAAAGATATTGGCAGCAAAATCCCTGAAAGCCCAGGTTACGATCTTACAGGTATTTTTGTCGGTTCTGAAGGAACACTTGGCATTGCTACGGAAGTAACTCTCAAGATTCTTAAATCGGCTGAATCGATTCAAGTTCTCTTAGCGGATTTCACGACCGTAGAAGCAGCAGGATCAACGGTTTCCGATGTCATCAGTGCTGGTATCATCCCTGGAGGCATGGAAATTATGGATAACATGAGTATCAATGCAGTCGAGGATACCGTCGCCACAAATTGCTATCCGCGTGATGCAGCTTCGATTCTGCTGATTGAAATAGATGGATTAGAAATAGAAGTAGCCGAAAGTGCTAAACGAGTTGAAGAAATTTGTTATAAAAATGGGGCACGAAATGTGACCACTGCAACTGATCCTGAACAACGTCTCAGACTCTGGAAAGGCAGGAAAGCAGCTTTTGCCGCGATGGGGCGGCTCAGTCCTGACTACTATGTGCAGGATGGAGTGATTCCCCGTACTAAGCTTACCTATGTGTTGCAGGAGATTGAGAAACTGAGTGAGAAGTACGGCTACCATGTCGCCAATGTCTTCCATGCTGGTGATGGGAACTTACACCCATTGATTTTGTATAACAATGCGGAAACTGGCGCTCTAGAAACGGTGGAAGAACTAGGCGGCGAAATCCTCAAGCTCTGTGTGCGCGTTGGTGGTAGCATTTCGGGTGAGCATGGCATTGGTGCTGATAAGAAATGCTATATGTCTGAGATGTTTAGCGAGACTGATTTGGAAACGATGCGATGGGTACGCGATGTGTTCGATCCGCAGGGTATTGCGAATCCGACCAAGATTTTGCCAACTCCACGTACCTGTGGTGAAGGGGCTAAGCCTAGCCATGACGCTAAATATAAGTTAGTGGAACGTTTTTAAATCTAACCTCAACAAAGCGAGTGGCGGCGCTTCGCGCCGCCACTCGCTTTGTTTTATGTCCTAGATAAGGCTGACACTTGCAAACTTCTACATCAAAAAATGATAGGGCGGCAAAGCCGCACTCCATGAGATCTGCCAATGGGAATGTTGTTCCTCCCACGATCGCAATGTATCTTGTAAAAACTCAACCTGCGATCGCGGCAGTAATGCATATACACGCACATCTTCTGAACCTTGAGTTTCCACATGTTGAAATTCAGGTTTATAGATTTCAGAATTCAAGTTATCAGTGATTGTCTGACGATAGTCGAGAACTTCCTGTTGTAACTGCGATCGCCATTGTTCCTGTTGTAAATATTGCGATCGCTTGGCTAAGAGATAATCCTTACCTTTGAGGTTTGTAGCAGCTTCCGCTTTGGGGGCGATCGCTGAACCAGTAATTAGAAATTCGGCATAGCCATCTAGTCTCTGTAAACTAGCCAATAACCTTTCTGATTCTGTTTGTAAATAGGTTTCCAAAGCAGCAATAGAGACAAACGCCGTTCCAAAGCGTAAGGGTAATAAAGTGCGCTGATTAAATAATTCACAAACTAGGCGATCGTGTTGAATAATTACTTGCATCAAAGATTGCTCTGGCAATAGTTTGAGCGCTTCAATGTCAATATCTGGTTCGATCGCCGCAATTAGGCGATCGCATGGTAAATATTGAATAGGCTTGCCCGTAATTCCCAATGGTTGCACATCTGGGGCTGGCGCAAGCATAATCGCAAAAGTATAAAGCATTTTTTCTCTTTTCCTTTTTCCTTTTTCCTTGGACAAAGGTTATCTTCGTAGCTTAATCTGTTTGGGAACTTTAATTTCATGGGTCTTATGGAAGTCATCTTGCACTTTTGCGGTCAAGCTTTTAGAGACACGCTGCACAATGAATCCCAACACGCTATCACCTGTTTTCTGAATCATGTCCTTGGCTAGTTGCTGAATGAAGGCAGGAAAATGCAGGGAAACTGTGAGGTGTAAATCCCATTCAATTGAGGTGATGATGGGATTATTTCCTAGCTTTTCTCCTGCTTTTGGTTCTAGTTTCTTCTGCTCTAAGCGCATCTCTGCTTGAAAATCTACTTCATACCCCTGTGGTAATTGCTCAGGAATCGGAATCGTCACAATCCGATAAACGCAATTTTCATCGGGAGGCAACAAGTTTAACCCCACTCTGGCATCAACCTGAAAACCCAAAGCTCCAACCTTACCGATACCCATTGCATAGCCAGTTTCCCCAATTGGATCAGCTTTAAAAGGATGGGCGCATCGCCGAAACCAACCCTGATGAGCATCAAGATATTTCATTACGGTTGCTTTATCAGCCAACAGATCCATATTGCCAATGTAATGATTACGAAAATGTTGTAAATCCGAACTTGGGTCAGCTTTCTGCTCTAAATTTTTGTCATCCTTGGGATTAGTCTCATCGTCAGGATCTTGTAGATCAAACTGTGAATCATCATTATTGCCATATTCGGCAAGCATGGCGGCTTCCTGTTCAGGCGTTAACATAAACTCAGAGTCCCCATCCCCTGTTGATGCTGAAATTAAATCTTGATTTGCAGGCGATCGCATTGGTTCTTGCTGCATGACGGATATCCTAAAAACTGCTGATGCGCTAGTTGTTAACTATTTCCATCATAATAGTCTTAGAAGTTCGATTAGGGAAAGCATATGGCTCCGCGTACAGCAGTGATGGAAGCCGTCGAAAAGCTCAACTATCGGGTCACGATAGGTGATGTGGCGGCACAGTCTGGACTTGATCTCAATACAGCGCAACGTGAAGTGCTGGCGCTAGCCTCGGAAACGGGTGGCAATCTCCAAGTTGCCGAGTCTGGCGAGATTGCCTACAAATTTGCTCCAAATTTTCGGCAAATTCTAGTCAGTCGTTCATTTTGGCTACAGGTCAAAGAATGGCTTAAAGGTGTTTGGAAATGGTTGTTTTACGCGATCCGCATTTCCTTTGGCATTTTACTAATTGTCTCGATTATTATCGTGGTGCTAGGTATTATCGCGGCAACGATCGCCTTGAATAGCCAAAAGGGTAGTGACAATGACCGTGATGATCGTCGTAGCGATCGCGGTGGTGGCGGATTTATTTGGCTTGGTGGTTGGGGCAACCCCTTCGGTAATCCCTTTATCATGTTTGACCCTTACTACTACGAGCCAGAGCAAGTTCGCCAGCGTGATCCCGATGAAATGGGCTTTTTAGAAAGCGTATTTTCATTTTTATTTGGTGATGGTAACCCTAACTCTGACCTCGAAGAACGTCGTTGGCGTGAGATTGCTGCGATGATTCGTAGTAATAATGGTGTGGTCGTTGCTGAGCAAATTGCGCCCTATCTTGATGAAACTAGCCGTCTAGAGGGTGATGAATATTTTGTGATTCCCGTTTTGTCCAAATTTAACGGTTTTCCTGAAGTCAGCGATGCAGGAACCCTTGCCTATAAATTTCCTGAATTGCAAAAGGTTGCTACTGAGCGCAAAGCCAAGACTACTAGTTCTTATTTGCAAGAAAAACTCTGGAAATTTAGCCAAGCCTCTCAAGGCAAAATTGCTTTGGCGATCGGTTTAGGGGTTCTCTATCTAGTTGCCTCGCTCTATCTGGGCAGTTTGCTGGGTAATCCCAGATTAGCCACATCCCTTGTTGGATTTTTAGGATTTATCAAAGCTGCCTATGGGTTCTTGCTGGGTTATGCCGTTTTGTTTCTATCTACGCCTTTGGTACGCTATTTTGTCTTGCAGTACTTAAATGGTGGGATCAGCGATCGCAACCAAAAACGCGCCGCCCGTGCCGACCAACTCAAAAATCCATCCTCGACTCTGCGCGAAAAGCTAGATTTTGCACGTACTTTTGCAATGAAGCAAGAGGCGATCGATCAAAACAATCTTGCCTATACCACTGAGCAGGATTTGACGGATCAAGAATATGCAAAAATGCTCAAGGAGAATAAAGATCGATAGCTTTTTAGATGTTAGGCGATCGCTGTTTTATGGCTTGATGCTAAGGCGATCGCCCGATAAATCAAAATATCATTCAGTTTCAATTATTGAATTTTGGTAGCCAACCAGCCTCATGCAATCGTTCCCACGCTACATGAATATGACGGGATTCAAACATACGTTTTCTAGTATTCCAATCATAGATTTTGGCGACAGCTAATTCTGCGGTTGTTGCTTCTTCTCTCGTGGCAACCCAATGTACCGTTGATAGCAATTCCATTCCAAAAGTTGTTTCAAATCCTTTAATCAGATCGGCAACACGATCAAACCTGAGTCTTGTAGACTCATGCTCTGCAAGAAAGTTTTCGGCTTGCTCAAAAGCATTAGGAATCAACTCTAGTGGCTTGTCTGGTCGATCTTCAGCATCGCCATAGCCACTGATAAAATGCCCCTCAATATAACTAAGAACATGGCGTAGATTTTCAGCATAAGGTCCATAGGGAGCCTTTTGGTAATTTAGCCGCAGAGGTTCGCCAGCCTCCTGCATGAAGTACATAAGCTTATGCACTTCTAAAAGAGTAACGGTAGGGTCCATAACAGCAGATAAGTAGCGGCGCATCAGTCCTAATAGAGCGGCTCGTCCCACAGTCATATTTGGGACTTTACTCTCCTTGACCATTGACTTAGCTTGAGGCGCACCTACAGGCTCAAAGAGCAAAACAGCTACTTCTGGTAGGGACTGAAAAGCCTCAATAATTAGGGGGCGCACATCTTCCCAGTTTAGACCACCTAAACCACAACCTAATGGAGGAATTGCGATCGAGCGAATCTGATGTTGCTGTACCACATTTATTAAATCTTCTAGACCAGCTTTAATATCTTCAATGCTGCTTTTGCCTTTCCAATGGCGCTTAGTGGGAAAGTTGATGATGAATCGAGGAGCATACAAACGATTAAGGTCATACACAAACATTTTGCCAGCTTGTACTTCGTTAGCTTTGCAAGCTGCTTCATAAACCTTGAAATTTTCTGGAAAAGCTTTTCGGAATTGCAGTGCAATACCACGTCCCATAACGCCAACACAATTGACGGTGTTAACCAACGCTTCAGCGTCAGCTTTGAGGATGTCGCCTTGAGTTAGCTCAATCATGGGTTTAACGTTTGCTATCAGAAATACCAATTAGGTTCTACGGCTATAACGGGTTTATGTGCGACATTTGCTAAAGTCGCCTTAACCTTTGCTGCCATCGTACTATTGATTATCCCAATTTTCTCGATCAATGTCCACGGAAAGACATTAAACATCAAAAACTCTGCTTGTTTGCCCTCCTTGATTTTAGCATCACGAAAATCTGAAGAAGAAACAGCGCCCCAGTCAATCTCGTTAAGTTTAGAGGGATGATTGTAAAAGTTAGTCAAGTAAGCACCTGCATTACCATTACTGAAAGCCCAACTTACGCCGTTTGAGTTTGCCCAATTAATGACTTTATGGAAGTCGGCTTGCAGATGAACTATCGGTTGTTGACTGCCTTTATAGCTAATATCTGGATGGTTTCCCATGTGCAGCATATACAGCATTATTGAACGTGGACAGAAATAAAAAGGTACATACTGTCCAACCATTGTTTTCGGATGACATGGGACTTCTATCTCTTTGAGTCTTCTTTCCTTGATAGTGGACATCCCCACTACTGAACAAGAGATATTTCTTGCTATGCGGGTTGCATCTGAAACTAATCCCACATTGGCTGCAATGTTAGGCAGGTTGTCGATATGGCTAATGTGATAAATCTTGGGACTGGGGGGAACGGATGCCATTTAATTACCCAAATTGTTATGGCGCATCATTTCGATGATCGCTTCAAAAGGTAGAGATAAATTTATGGTTACTTGGGTTGTCTGCATAGCCGATCGCTACCTAAGAGAATAAATTAATAAAATCAGTAGCTTTAGCGATCGCTATGTCTTGATATTTGACAAGTGATAAAAGATGCTTATCTCCCGTGACTATATGGCTTGCGTTACCAACTACGGCGCATTCGATAACCATGTCATCATCTGCATCGTTAGGAACTGCTTTGAGTGTTCCAGAAATTTTGACCATGCGAGAAAAGCTCAAAATCTCGCCTACAGCAGATTGAGTTTTGTCTTCAGAGAACTTAAATTTCAACAATAGCTTTTCTGCAAATTCGTCCATGATTTCTTGACAGGTAACGGATTCTATTTGCCCAATTTTAGCTAGGGCTAATGCTCGAAATGGGCTGCCAGTTTGTGAAAACAATGCAGAAATCAAAATGTTTGTGTCAAAAACAACGATGTATTTCACTATTTTTCGTGGACTACTAAATCAATAAATTCTTCTTTTTCTTCTTCTGACATCTTTTCCCAATCATAGCCACGCTCTTTTGCGGCAAGTTTTACTTTATCAGCTCCATAACTAGATAAGTCTTGCCATTGCTGCCATTGAGAAAGCAGTAGGAATCTAAAAATTTCTATTTTTTGTTCTTGTGGGAGTTGTTTAACAAGTTCTACAACTTGCTCGTTGCTTAGTGTTAGGCTTGGCATTTTTTATTCTCCAGATATTAACTCTAAATTGTATTTGCTAAGAACATTTCATCTCAGAGAGATTTAACTCAACTTACCTGAGTGTGCAAAGACTAGATCATTTCGATAAGTGATTTAAAAGGGAGAGATAAATTTACGGTTACTTGAGTTGTCTGCATATCGGCTCATCTAGGAATCTCATTAACTAAGTTGTCCTGAGCGATCAATTTTTACATTGATGCCATTTTCATCTTTCCAAAAACAGTAGCTTGGAATGGCATTTAATGAGTTTTGCCCTGCCACAAAGGGATCTCTGATATTCTCAGATTGGCGAACATTTCTTACTGTCGAACGATTAAAAATATTTTTTTCAAACCAGTTCATATCATTTACACATTGTCTAGCGTGATTTTGTAATTCACTGATTGAAGGGAATCCAGAAATAACTTTTTTATGTTCTTCAACTCGATCCTGCATTTTTTCCAGATGACGATCAACGTAGTTAGGATTTTCCATAAGCGCATAAAAGAGATGGGCTTCTTGAATTCGTGACTGTGCAGAAATTAGACCACTCAAAAGTTGCATATCGTGAATTGTTGTAGAGCCTTCTTCTTGCAATAACACAGATGACTGTTCTGCCCCCTGAGTTCCCTTTGCATTTTGAACTACTCTAGCTCTTTCAGCAAAATACTCAACAATAAGCTTGTTCCTTTCTAAAACTGAGCCAATTTCCTGTTCTACAATTGCCAATCTTGTCATTGATGGTTGAGTAAAAATACCTGTGTGAAAATACTCGTCAAGTAAATCATCCAGTGTTTTAATCGCCTGAAACACTCTACCCAAAGTCTCGGCTTCTTGTCGAAAAGCAAGATTTTCAAGTTTTCGTGTCATTACATCCAATCTTCTATTAATGCGTTGCATTTGTAATGTCCCCGCAATTCCATTAAGTACTGACCAAATAGCCATTGGAGCAATTACAGGAGCCATTGAAGAAGGTGCAAATCGTAACTGACCAGCAATTTGTCCACTTGAAGTACTCACAACTGTGCCAAGCGAAGCCCCACCCGTCTGCATCAAAGTATGTGTACCAGCTTTTATTCCTTCAACTAATGCAGGTGTACCCACTACCTGAAATACACTACCACTAGTCAGACCTGCTGATATTACTGTAGGTATAGCCCTGCTAACTTGATCCACAATAGACGCATGGATGTTTCCTCTGGGAGACTCTTGGGGGCGTTGCTGCCAGCGCTCAATAATGTGCTTACTACAGTTTTTACCATAGCCAACCAGCAAAGCTTTTGGTTTACCATCTTGCCCTACAAGCTCTATATACCTTGCATCTTCAGCCATGTTGATAATACTCAGATATGTATTTTATAATTGTAGCCTGAAAGTCAACCGACGGCAGATTAAGCCGCATCATGTTGGCTAGAATTTGCTAGTAAGAATCAAGAAATAAATTGTTAAACAAATCCAATCCGATTTGTCCGATTTGGTTCTCTGTTCTCTTCTGGTTGAACTTTAACTGCCACAAATAAAACATTGATTTGTGTTGAATGCTGCACAAGTTTTGTCCTCTGATTCGTATTATGGATAATTCCTTCAAAAACGACAAAGTAAGGATCTGAGGAATATATTGACTCAACAGAAATATGAGTTCCACCAGCAAATGACGCGAAAAGAAAATATCCAATTTCTTCATCAACATTTAAGGTGCTTTCAAATTTAGCGATCTCTTTCAAGAGACATATATACGTTTGATGTGCAAGACTAGGGTTATTATAGTTAGGTGGTTCAGTGATTATGGTAGCCATAGTTAAATCCTAATATTAATTATCGTTCAAACAAATTCTTGTGTGGTTTATAAGAGATCAATTACATCTAGAGCATCATAGTCATATTTCAAAGACCATCACAATCTGTAACAGCAAACTCTTACTGAATCTGAGAAAGCTCAACTTGAATTTGCGGATCTTGCGCCATTGCCGCTAGTTCATTTTCAATCTGAATTTGATGCGCTATATGCTCCACAAGCCATAACTGATGAGAATTGCTTCGCCGATCATTGATTTTATTGTTTAGTTGGATCGTCATTACTAGTATTTGACAGTGTTGTTAAACCAAAAAAATCTAGTAAATTCCCAGACCAACCATTACAACGAGCATACATTTGTAATGCGAATGCTGAAGGTGTAAGATCGGCATTCGTTGAAAATGGATCAAATCCTACTTTAATCAAACCAAGTGTGCGTAGATGATCTAGTTCTCTATCAAGCCTATGAAAATCACTTGTTCCAGAGCAGATCTCTAATTGTTCTAGTGACATCCTGAAATCTTGAGCCATTAACCACCCTGCTTGTGTTACTGATTTCCTACACTCCCTACAAGCATATTCAAGGATTCGGACTTCTATCAATGTAAGACGAGAAAGAGTATCAATAAAAATAAGATTGCTGTCATCAGAGCCATTTATAGTGCATGAAGAAGCTAATAAACCTGACCACATTTTTTGTAATTCAGCAGAATCTGTCCAAGACCCATGTTCTATGATTTGAGAAATGAGACGAGGTTGTGCGTGATGCTTATCTGCATCAGTTTGACTGTTCACTATAGATGCTGCATTCTCAACTATTTTAGTGGCATTAACTGCACGCCAATGCCTGACATGATCTTGCAAAAGCAATCCAAATTCTTCGGCTACTGGTAAGCAAATACGGCTTAAGAATGAAGAAGTCCCATCAACAACTGCTTTTGTTAGAACATTAATTGAATCAGCAATTGGTTTCACACCTATAACATCAAAGCTGTAATTCTTTTGTTCACTCATAATTAAAATGATATGTAATATTAAATTTTCTTTTTAAGATACGAATTTTAGTGATTAGATAGAAACTTCTAAACCAATCACTAAAATCCCTAAATTAACGTGACCGCCTAGAATCTATGGCTTCTGTTCAGGGAACATACACTTATCAGAATCACAACCCGCAGGTCCCGCCTCCATCAACTCACCCGAATCATAACGCAACAAACTCGCGTAAAAATCATCAGACTTGCGACGTGCCAGCATTTCTGCACAGAGCTTCTCATAGGTAGCCTTATCGATTGGCTCAAAGGGCAAACGAGGGAAAGTTTGCAGGTCATCAAAACGCGCCAACAACGCCGCCGAGATATAACCCTCATCATCACGAATCGCTTCGTAAATCTTCTTCCCTAAAGGCTCGATTTCATGCTCGCGCAATTCCAAAGTTGCGGAAGTATTATGACGGGTGTAATGCTTCTGCACCTGCATATAGAAATCAAACTGCGCCATCACATCGAACTTGCTGATGTCTACCTTGTCAGCACCGTCAAGGTCAGCCCAAGAAACGCTCACAGGAATCTCCACCAGCCATTCCGTACATCTCGAATCGAAGGGATCATTGAGCAATTGTCCATTCTCATCCTTATCCGATTGCGAAGGAATGATGCTATAGCCATAGTCCATGCAAGCCCGTGCCACAGGATCTTCCTTACGGAAAGTAATCCGACGGATAAAGCGCTGTGCCTTCGGAGGATGCCAACCTGGGGAAGCGCCAGTGAGGAGAGACTTGGTATTGTGCGACTTCAGCGCACCTTGCCAGTACCATGAGTCATCATCATCAATTCCTGATACAGCAAAGTCATAGCTGTAATCAGGAGTAGTTTCAAACTCAATGCTGATGACGCGATAGGGATGAAATGCAAATTGGCGTTTGGGTTCTGGTAATGGACGTAGCTGACACTTGCGGCTGTGGGTATTGAGATATGCCAAGGATTCAGGCTGTGACAGCATCCGACTTAGGGATAAGCCCCACATATTCTTTTGACCTTGGAAGTTCTCACCTTGAGTATTATGAAAAATACCAAAGCACAAACCAACGGCTTCACCGACTTGTTGCAGGTTACGAATGAAGGCTTCGCTTGATGAATCAATAGAAAGATCACCTTTTACCCGAACGCATCCATCGGTATCAATCAAACCACAGAAAAACGCCAGAATTGTCTCGCGGGAAGACTTACGAATTGCAAGGGGAATCCGATCTAGATCCTTACTGCTACCTTTCTGTAATTGATTCAACTTCAGCCAATCAAACAACTGTCCAGAAGCAAAACTTAATTCACCTCTTGTGCCACCATTGCGAGGATCATGGCTGATTTTGCCTGTGAGTCCAAACTGATTTTGGGCGATCGCTTGCAAACGCTCTACCAAATCTAGCTCTTTCTCATTAAAAGCAAACCTTACCCGATCTTTGCTTTCACTCATTGCGCCATCGCCAAACAAGCAACCCAAGAAATAACCCAATTCTGGATTTAATGTAGTTGGTGTCGTGATTTCCGCAGTAAGTACACCGCGACTATGCCCTAAAAGTTCTTTACGACCTTCGCGAGTATATTGAGCAGCATTGAGGCTGAGCAATAGAGCATCTTCTGTATGGCGGTATTCACCAAGGGAATAGTCAATGTCCATACCAAGTTCTAGGTGATCAGCTCTCACCCATTGATTGGCGATCGCAAGGCGATGATTAGGAGTCATCCGTAAGACACGACCATTTTCAAGAGTGACTCGCACTAGATTGAGAGGTTGATTGGCGATCGCTGTATCAGTAGCAATCCCATTCCGCACACTCAAGTCTAAACCTTTACTTTCACCGCTACCTGCTTCGACAATCTCATCAGCATAGAGCAAGCCTTGATCAAAAATGCGTAAAGCAGTGCGATCGAGGCATCCCGCAGGTTGAGTTGTTGTGCAACGATTCGGGCGGCGTAAGCCATGCGCGTCGCAATATTCCCAAACCATCTGATGCACAATCTCACGCCAGCGATTTAGATAATTAGCTTCCTTCTCTTTGAAGTCTAGCCCCTGCACAGTGTCAGGACGACCTGCTTCCCACCAGCGCAACCATTCCACTCCAAAGGCATGAACGAAGAAGTCAAATAGTCCTGTAAAGGATACACCCACAATTGGATCGACATCACGGCTAAATTGATAGCGTTCTTCATTGAAGCGATGATTGAGCAAAGCAGCAACCGATAAAGCACCTGCTTTAAAGGCTTGTTCTTGCTCTTTATGATTATGCGGATCAATTTGGTTTAGATGTACTTCTGAAAGGTTACAGTGAAATCCCGATCCAATTATTTCTCCACAAGGATTTAAACCATAACGCTCAAAACGATGATCAAGTTCTCGCTTTGACATATCTGGTTTTAGGGACAACAGCCATTCTTTAGCTTTGTCAATTCCTTGTACATAAAAAGCAAGAAATTCTTTCTTCAAAATGGAAGTTGTCAAAATGTCAGCATTAGAACGGGCGATCGCTTCACCTGCCCATTGAATTGCACCTTCACCCGAATAATATTGCTTGCGAACTGCATCAATGCATTCTTGTTCTGTAGGTTTGCGATGGAATACCCTTGTGTGGTTTGCCATTCTGAGTGCATCACGCTCAGGATCGATGCGCCAATTCCCCGCTTCATCCTGTTGCCAGAGATTATCCTTAGCACTACCACCAAGAGAATCTTCTGAGACAAACTGACGAATCCCCGCGCTGCGCCTAATATTGCCTGCCACGATACAAACTGCGGCTTCATCGATGAGGAGGCAGCACTCAACAGAGGTGAGTTGACGACCGATCGCTTTATTCAAGATATTGGCACAGCGATCGTAGAGCGTGGGCAACTTGACAGGATTTGCCATGCCGCCGAAGCCTTTGAGGGGTTCACCACTGGGGCGGACATCGCTGATGTCAACGGTGATTTGGACGGGCTTGGATGCGTCAAACTTTTCATCGCTAGATAGTTCTAGTAGAGACTGGTAGGACTTAACCCAACCTTGACGACTATCGCCAACATGGAATCTAACTGCATTATTGGCATAGTCAAACTCGACTTCGGTATTGTGGCGACGCTTTTCGACGGGGGTTGCGCCGATCGCACCGATGACATTGACTTGTAACTGGTTACGAATTACGGGCAATTGGCTGATGTACTGTGGCTCTAATACGCCACCAGTGCCAGAGCCTTGCATGGCGAGATCCATCATCAAGCCAAAGGCACGCCAGTCGATTACGTTGGTGCTGGTGCAGTTATAGGAGCCTGAGAAATTTTCAGGTCGATCTACCCAATCCGTACCGCCAACCCACAGCCAACGCCCAGAGGTGAGGGACTTAAGCTGCTTTTGCATCTTGTCGATCAGGTCAGCTTGCTCTTGGGTCAGCTTACCTAGCTTTTTTAAACCTGTAAGTGTGCGATCGCATACTTCAGCCCAGCTTTCGCGCTTGTTATTATATTTGCGGCTATAAGTCCTAAAAAATACGGGGTAAGCGGCAGGAGCGCTATCGGGAAATCGCACCTCTTTGTCGAGGCGAATAAATTCTTGCACCATAAAAAATGCTTTTGTTTTAACGTTGAGTCAGATAATACCTTAACTCACATTTAGCGTCAAAAGATAAACAAAAAATATTTATCACACTATTAGTAGGCTTTTATATGTGCAGCACAATGAAAGCAACGCTAATCGCCACCTTAACTATTGAGGTTCTAATAGTCTAGTCGGTAAGCCATCAATGCTGTGTTGGTTATTCTTTTCCCAATATTCATACACGCCTTCCTCACCTTTTTTCTCAGCCCATTCTTTTAAAATAGTGCGATCGCCTGAAAATTCATAAAAGGGAACCGCAAAACCACAGGAAGTTTGCACAGATTCTACTTTGACGCGCACAATTTGGCGAGTACCCGCGATCGCAGGAAATAGCGATAAATATTCTTGCCATGCGGCATCTCTGGGGCGGATTGGTTCGCCTTGTCCATAGAGGCGCAGAATGAGAGGCTTTTCAGTAAAGCTACAAAGCATGACAGTAATTCGGCTGTTTTCGAGGAGATGGGCAGCGGTTTCATTACCACTTCCTGTGAGATCAAGATAAGCGATTTCGGATTCGTTAATTACACGCAAAGCATCCATTCCTTTGGGAGATAGATTCACTCGTCCCTCATTCGGAGCGCTTGCCACAAAGAAAATATGTTGAGATTCGATGAATGTTTGCAACTCAGTCGTAATGCGATCGTAAAATTTAGACATCTGTTTAACTATTTAACTATCCAATCCTCGTGAATTAATATAGCTGTCGCCACTCACTTCTTAGCGATCGCTATTTTTGTAATTTGTGAGTATTTTCAATAACTCCTCATTAAGCATTGTATAGCCTTGGTTATTAAGATGCAGAATATCACGGCTATAGATTGGGCGAACCTTGCCACTCTCATCTGCTAAAAGTGCTGCTGCGTCTAGGATAATAACGCGATCGCCTTTGAGTGATTTGATAAATTGATTAATCTCAATAATCGCGCGATCGGCTTCTTCTGGCCAATAAGCGCGAACCGATTGAGATAACTCACTAGTCGGGAAAATCGTAGTGAGAATGACGGTTGCTTTTAGTTCTTGGGTTAATCGATCAACAATTTTTTGAATGTTTTGTTTGCAATTATTGACTATATTCTGTGATTGATTGGGGAATTCCGCAATATCTCTTAGGTCGTTCACACCGACTTGGACGACGACGATTTGAGGTGATAACGAGGCAACATGGGCTGATAGCCTTCTTAGTACTTGATCAGTCGTTTGTCCATTGATGCCACGATTGATAAATTCAAAGGGGATATTGGCGATCGCTGGCCAAGCCACCGCACGAGAGTCTCCAAAAAATACGACTAAAGGTTTGTTTAGATCACGGTTTATAGGTTGAGAAGGATACATGTTCAGTCCATAGGGATCGATTAGAGATTCAGAGATCGCCGATGGTTGATTATTGTTCTGCAACCAGAAATTTAGCCCCAAAGATCCACTGAGAAGGATTAGCAAAATAGCTATAGCGAAGTATATTTTGTTCATCACTTTATTCTCCCAAAAAGAATTCTCCCAAAAAGGAAGCGGCGCATTGCGCCGCTTCCTTTTTGACATTTTGGATTAAAAATGTTTTTCGGCAAATTGACGAATGCGATCGCAACCTTCGCGAATCGTTTCTAAATTAGTAGCATAGGATAGTCGAATGCAGTTATCTAAACCAAAAGCAATTCCTGGAATCACCGCCACTTTAAACTCTTCAAGCAGTTTGTCACAAAACTCAAGAGAAGGCATCCCAAAGGACTTAATGCTAGGAAAGAGATAGAATGCCCCATCGGGTTTAGGACAAGTTAGCCCTGAAATGGAAGTTAGCAGGTCATACATGACATCACGACGCTCAGCGAAGGCTTTTCTCATTGTTTCTACGCATTCTTGAGAATCATTAAGAGCGGTAACCGCACCATACTGAGCAAAGGTGCAGATATTCGAGGTGCTATGCCCTTGAATCATCGTTGTTGCCTTGATGATTTCAGGAGAGCCTGCTAGATAGCCAACCCGCCAACCTGTCATCGAGTAAGCTTTGGCGAAGCCGCTACTGATTAAGGTGCGATCGTACATTGCAGGACTTACCGAGGCGATACTGATATGGGTTGCACCATCGTAGAGAATCTTTTCGTAAATCTCATCAGAAACAATATACACATGGGGATGTCGTTCCAAAACTTCAGCTAGAGCCTTGATTTCCGCAGGTGAATAGACCATCCCTGTGGGATTAGAAGGAGAATTGAGAACAAAAAGTTTGGTTTTGGGATTAATTGCCGCTTCTAATTGTTCAGGAGTGATTTTGTAGCCAGTTTCCTCAGTCGTAATTACAAATACTGGAGTTGCATCGGCAAGCTTTGCCATTTCAGGATAGCTCACCCAAAACGGTACAGGAATAATCACCTCATCCCCCTCATCAAGAATTGCCATCATCAAGTTATAAAGTGAGTGCTTACCACCATTAGTAACGATGATTTGTTCAGGCTTATAGGTTACTTGATTATCGCGCAGGAGCTTAGCAGCGATCGCCTGTTTGAGTTCGGGTATACCTGCGGCGGCTGTATAGCGAGTCTTGCCTTGGTCGAGTGCAGTTTTTGCCGCAGCCTTGATATGGTCGGGTGTATCAAAGTCTGGTTCGCCAGCACTAAAGCTACAAACATCAATTCCACTTGCCTTCATTGCCTTAGCTTTTGCGTCGATCGCTAGAGTTAAGGAAGGCTGAATATTACGAAGTCTTTTTGCCAGTTGCATGTTTTCTGGAGGAGCGGAGGCAGCATTACGGGATTAGCTTCGCATTGTATCAAAGCATACTCGCTAGAGTTTGATAGATTTTTAACAATTTAAGATTTACCCCCTAAAAGTAGTGACGACTCGAAGCACTGCCACTACTTTCTAGAGTACGCCAAGCCTCACTGGTAAGCCCGAATCATCGCTTGAGTGCCTTGCTCTGCACCCTGTCCATCATCGAGTTGACTCACTTTTTGAAAATTTTGCATAGCCAGTGCGATCGCAGGTAAATCTAAGGAAAAATCAAGATGCTGGCGATCGCTGATTTCTTGCACCAGTCGTAAATCCTTGAGCATATGTTTGATCGCAAAACCAGCTTGATAATCTCCCGTAGCAACTTTCATCCCCAGATTATTTAAAGCCCATGAGCCAGCCGCACCACTGCCACAGACATCAACCACTAATTGTGGCTCGACACCCATTTTCTCGGCAATCTTCATGGTTTCACAGAGAGCAAGCATATAAATAGAAACGAGGGACTGATTGCAAAGCTTCACTGCTTGACCACTACCGATCGCCCCACAATGTTTGATATTGCTACCCATTGCTTCAAATAGGGGTAGGTATTCTTGCACATCTTCAGGATTACCACCCACCATAAAAGTTAATGTGCCATTACGTGCGCCCACATCGCCGCCTGAAACTGGTGCGTCCAAAAATCTCAAACCATCATGCATTAAGGCATTGCCAATAGTTTTGGCGGCATCACTGCCGATAGTACTAGTATCAATAAATAAGGTGTTTGCCTTGGCGAAATGCATGGCTCCATGATCACCAATTAGCACCTCGGTGACATCAGGAACATCACCGAGGCAAGAAAAAACTACATCGGCAAAACTGACTGCATCTTCTAGGGACTCAGCTAATGTGCCGCCTACACTCGTAAATGTAGAGATTGTGGGACGCTCTTTAGTGCGATTCCAACCTAGTACCGAATATCCTCGTTTGACTAAGTTGGCAGCCATTGCACCACCCATTACGCCTAAACCTAGAAATGCAATCTTTTGAGTCATACCTATAATTTATAAAGCTGATTGAGCCTTATAAATTTACTATAGCTATAGTCACCTATATCAGAACAAATCAAAACCCCAATAGTGTGAGGCGGCGAGAATCGCCGCCTCACACTATTGGGGTTTTAGGTTCGATGTTTCGATATCGCCATTTGTCACGCAAATGGCAATGCTTTGTGATGCTTTTATAGGAATTGTTGAATTATAGTGGCTAATTGCTTAAGCTTAATTGGCTTACTCAAGTAGTCATTGGCTCCTGCGGCAAGACACTTCTCGCGATCGCCTGTCATCGCTAACGCTGTGAGGGCAATAATCGGAATATTGAACTTGTCGTTGCGGATATATTTGATTGCTTCTAGTCCATCCATCTCTGGCATTTGAATATCCATTAGTATTAAATCAGGTTGTTCTGATTGCACTAGATTCACTGCCTGCCGTCCATTTTTAGCAAGAATGACTCGGTATCCCTTGGCTTGAAGATAGCTAGAAATTGTCATAATATTCGCTTCGTTATCTTCTGCAAGTAGAATTAAGGGAGGGAAATATGTGTCATCATTATCATTTCTGAGGGAAAAAATAGATGATGAAGGGCTATTAGATAATCTTTTTGGAAGTGGTAAAGCCGATTCATTGAATGGAAGATTGATCTCAAAGCAACTACCCACACCAACTTCACTGGTGACATTAACTTGACCACCATGCAGTTCAACGATACGTTTAACTAAGGCTAAGCCCAACCCTGTGCCATTATATTGACGATTGAGAGCACTATCGACTTGGATAAAAGGCTGAAATAGAGTTTTTAAGTCTTCAGAGGAAATCCCTATACCTGTATCGATTACCGCTAACCTTACCCAGTGTGTGACATCTTTCTTATTCTCATCAAAAGCGATCGCCTTTTGTAGAGATACTTCTAAGGTAATGCTGCCTCCCTCTGGTGTAAATTTTACGGCATTATTTAGTAGATTGATTAATACTTGCCGAATACGACGTTCATCAATCATCAATTCTGGCAAAACAGATGCCAACTTGATACTCAGATTGATATTTTTTTGTTTTGCCTGTTGTTTGATAAACACTAAGCTGGCTTGACTAAGCTGACCAATATTGCTAGATGTATAATCTAATGTCACTTTACCAGCTTCGATCTTAGCGAGATCGAGGATATCGTTAATTAGCTCTAGTAGATGGTTTCCACTACGCTCAATGGTGAGTAAAGCTTTCTGTTGCTGTGGATTAATCATCCCAAAGACTCTTTCTTGTAAACCTTCAGTGATGCCGAGAATTGCATTGAGGGGAGTGCGGAGTTCATGGCTCATATTGGCCAGAAATTCATCTTTGAGTCGAGTAGCGCGAACCAGAATTTCGTTGGAGAGTTCTAGTTGATGATTAGTTTCAGCAAGTTTTTGCTGGGCTTGTTTAAGATCAGTGATATCAACCACAACACAGACACAATCCTCTGTAGTCAGCATGGCTACACCAATAAGCACATGCACAAGATGTCTATCCTTGTGGTAGTAAGCTTTTTCCCAAGGATCAATTTTGCCATGCACTTTGAGATAGGCGATCGCTTCTCGATCTAGTTGTTGATATTCAGGTGGAGTAAGGGCTTCCCAATTTATTTGTTTAGCACGGAGTTCTTCTCGCCTATAGCCAAGCATCTCCAAAAAACGATCATTAGCCTCGTCAACCTGACCGTTAAAGCTGGTAAACATCATCCCCACAACGTTAGATTCAAATACATGTCGGAAACGATTTTCGCTGTCTCGTAGCGCTGCTTCGGCAAGTTGATGTTCATGCTGGGTTGCTTTCTGAGCACTAATATCTCTAGAAACACAGACAAATCCAATCATGCAATCCTTGTCATCCTTGATAGCTTTGACTGATAGCGATATCGGAAGACGAAAACCATCCTTGCGAATAATTGTCCATTCTTCTTCGCTGACTAGTCCTTGTCTTGCTTTAGCAATCAGCACTTCGCTTTCAGAAATATCTTGTCTGAGTTCTAATGAGAGAGAAGCCGCACGATCAATTAACTCTTGACAATCGTAGAAGTCTTGAATAGCAGCCTTCCCAATCACTTCATCAGCACTGTAACCTAGCATATTCTCTGCACCAGCATTAAAGGTCTGAATAATGCTATTGCTATTAGTAGAAATGATCGCATAATTGGTACTATCGAGAATAGCGCGTTGTAAACTACTCACTTGCAGAAGCTCATGTGTCCGTTCTTCAACTCTAGATTCTAGGTCTTTGTTAAGTTGATTGAGTCGGATTTCAGTTTGCTTGAGTTTGGTAATGTCTTGGGCTGTGCCACGGGAAAGAATGGGTGAGCCATCAGCATCATAAAAGGTTTCACATTTTTCTTGCACATATTTAATATATCCATCAAATAGAAGTAGACGATGGACTACATTGTAGGGAGTGCGATCGCGTAGATGTTTTTGATAGATAGCATCAACCATATCCCGATCATCAGGATGAATAGCACTGAGAAAGCCCTCGTAGGTTGCTTCAAATTGCTGCGGATCAATTTCAAAAATCCGAAATACTTCATCTGACCAGTAAAGAGAGTTCGTCTGTAGATTCATTTCCCAATTCCCCAGATTGGCAATCCGTTGGGCTTCTCGGAATAGTTTTTCGGTGTGCTTTAACTCATTTTCCGATTGTTTGTGATCGCTAATGTCGCGGACTAGTAATAGAACTTCATTCTCGTCATAGGGAAAAATTCGTACTTCCTCAACATGGATCGTATCGCCATCGGAAAAGTCCTGTTCGTAAATCTGGATAGAGTTGGTTTCTAAAGCGCGTTCTACAAATTCGAGGCGTTGTTTAACAATATCGGGAGGAAGCGTTTTTGATATATGATTTCCTTCTAATTGAGAGCGATCGCCAATAATTCGATGGGTTTCAGGAATCCGCGCAAATTCTAAGTAAACGCCATCCCGATTCATTCGCATAAATAGGTCGGGAATAGCTTTGATTAAGGCGCGTTGATGGGCTTCTATATGCTGTAATGACTCTTCGGCGCGTTGTCTTTCTGCTAGTTCATTTTGGAGTTGCTGATAAGTGGTTGCTTGAAAAATTTGCCACAAAATTTCATTGGTGAGTATTCCTACAAGATGATCATGCTCATCCACGATTGGCAGGTGGCAAAGATGATGTTGATGCATCAAGTTGATGGCTGCCAATAAATCATTGCAGTCTGACTCACGTAAAGTAATCACTGATGCCATGACATCTCTAATGATCAAACGATCAAAGGGGAGA
The DNA here is from genome assembly GCF_051131155.1 of Pseudanabaena minima str. Chao 2107. Lineage (NCBI taxonomy): Bacteria > Bacillati > Cyanobacteriota > Cyanophyceae > Pseudanabaenales > Pseudanabaenaceae > Pseudanabaena > Pseudanabaena minima. The sequence continues at coordinate 3,794,206 of NZ_CP159508.1, read as the reverse complement.
TTCTGGGCACTTAGGCTCACCACATTCCCCTCTGTCAAAATCCCCTTTACCTTGTCTTCTTCTACCACCAGCACACAGCTTGCCCGTACCTCTGCATTGCGGTGATTAAGAAGATTGGTAAAACTATCAGATCTGTTGCATGGCGATCGCGCACTAACCATTTTGGCGATCGCCTCCATAACAGTTGCATGGGGAGTGACTACTAAAGGGTTACGAACAATCGCTGACTTCAGTTCAGGTAGTTTTGGGTTAGCTATGTTCAAGAGTATTTACCAAACAATATCTATATAAAACATCTACTAAGTAGCTCAGTATGTTTAGAAAGTCACATAAAACTTGTTTTTAGATAATATTTCTATATCACCTAAAAACAAGTTTTATGGCTCGAATATCACAGATTTTAATTTTGTCAAACTTCCCCTTGTTTGTAAGTTTGATCATACTACCTTCCCAGTTAATAATTTAGTGGTGTGTCACTAAGTTATTAACATTGATCAAGTCCAAATTTAAAGCAACTTTTTTGAAATGAAATCTAGCTGACTTGATCAGCTAATTATGTTAAAAACTCTATAAATCAACAAATTTTTCTCTCGTTGATCCAACTTATACCAAAACTCAAAATGGCGTAGCCATTTTGAGTTTTGAAAACCCTTACTGGGTTTGGTTTTTAATTCGCAAAAGTGTTGTCACACTTTCGTGAATTGGTATTACTCGCTTTGTTTTACTTTCAAAAGATGAGTGGCGGTGCTTCCGCCACTCATCTTTTGAGGCTTAACTATTTCTCTCTATAGCTATAGCCAAATGTATCAGGACAAACCAAAACCCAAATAGTGTGAGTCGGTGCTTAGCACCGACTCACACTATTTGGGTTTTATGTCCTAACAAGCATGGCGACAGCTATATGACTAAGCCCTATTAAACAAGTAAGTAGCTAGGCATAATTAATTACAAAGCAAAACCCGTAAAGTTTCGCCCCGCAGGGGCGAAACTTTACGGGTTTTGGTAATTTATTTTGCACAGGTACTTAGAGGCAATTCATGAATTGCCTCTACTTTTTTAGTTAATTAATGGTCTAAATCCATGTTTGATTGACACTTCCCCAATTTTATCCATATTCTCGATACTGATTTGGTTGCGCCCCCATGAGAAACTTGTGTGCCAACCTTCAAATTCTAAAAGCATCGCTTCGGCAAAACAGGCAAAAAGCTGACGGGCTGGAGCTGTCATATTCACAATTTTCATGATTTTCCAATCAATATCGAGACTATGCTCAACGATGCCACCATCAATGACATGAATGCCTTCTTCTTGAACCAGCGTAGACATATTTTTGGGATAGCCTCCATCAATGAGAATGCAAGGACGCTTGAGAGTAGTAGGGTCGATCGCCATCCCCTTTGCCATACTCGCTACCCACACAATAATGTCAGACTGTGGTAGCGCCTCCTCAATCTCCAAAACCTTACCGCGACCAAGTTGAGATTGTAATTCTTGCAAACGCTCCCGATTACGGGCGACGAGCAGGAGTTCTTGAATATTAGTCCGCGCATCAAGCCAACGACAAACCGCACTGCCAATATCACCCGTTGCACCGCAGACAGTTACTGTTGCCTTAGCTAGGTCAATTCCAAATTTACGACTTGCTTCTTCGATCTGACGACAGATGATATAGGCAGTATGAGTGTTACCTGTGGTGAAGCGATTAAATTCTAGCTGAATGTTTCGCACACTCGACATTTGGCTCAAGTTAAAGTTCTCGAAAATAATCGAAGAAAAGCCACCCAAAGCCGTAATATCGACGTTGTTCTTTTGGGCAAGAGCCATTGCGTTGAGGATCTTGCGAATAGCAGTTTTGATTTTACTGCCTGCTAACATTTCAGGTAAGAAACAGGACTCTACATATAGCCCTTCGATCTGCTGACCTGTGGCACTCGTAACCTTGATGCGATCGACAATTTGGGGTGGGGCGCTACACCAAAATTCCAAACCTTGATCGGCGTATTCGGGATAGCCTAATTCCCTTGCTACAGACTGAGCGTGTTCAAGACTTGTCAAATGCCCTATAAGACCAAACATCGATTGCGGTTACCAGTTACAGTTGTCAACGAAAAAGGGTTTCCCTCATCCCCCATCCCCTAATCCCAATGCAGGGAGAAGGGGAGAAAGATTCTAAGTCCCCTCTCCCTCATTGGGAGAGGGGCTAGGGGTGAGGGTCTTAGCTAGTAATTAAGCAGCGACTAAACCCATAGCAGACATTCTCATGATGTCGCGGGTATTAAAGCCGATTTTGCCGAGACTTTCGCCATATTGAATCATGAAGTCTTCAACCAAAGCTTCTTTTTCCATGCCAAGGACTTTGGCATCATTTTCGACTTGGTTGAGCATTTTCCAGACGATGGGCAAGTTTTGACGATTGGCTTGCTCTAGAGTAGCTTTGGAGTCATCAAAATGATTTTGCAACCACTCTTCTCCAAAATTAAGATGCAAGTATTCGTCTTTGACCACACCTTCAGTGATCTTGCGCGCAAAAGCATCAGCGACGGGAATATAGATGTTGTAAGCAGCGATCGCAAAGCACTCGATGATGAGTGATTGGATCAGCAGACAAGTAACGATATCCCCTGTTGCAAATGCTTTTTGAAAATTGCCATGCAATTCAGCAAAGAATTTTTCCGCAAAACCCATGTCAGGTGTGACTTTGAGGTTTTTACCACAGGCGATAAAGCCTTTTTTGTGGCGATCCTCCATCTTGGCAAGTCTAGTAAAATCTTCAGTGAATTCGGGCAGTAGTTCTCCTAGTTGGAGATAGTTGCTGTACGCCTCAGCTTCTCCCTCAATGACAATGGCATTGATTCGACTGTAGGCATCGCGATAGTTTTCTGTGTAATAGTCAATCGCTACAGCTTCGAGTGTTTGCCCCATGTTTTGCCTCTTTAAATATCCCTGCTCAATAAAAGTTAATCTCTTGCTATTTTATGCTAAGTGGACTATGCAATAAAATTAAAACCCAGAAAGGTGTAGTCAAGCTTCGTAGTGAACACCTTGTCTAAGTTTTAGTTTTTTACACGCCAAAGCGTTAAACTGAAGAATGTCCCTCAACTCGTGGTTATGGCAAGTTTTCTGTTAGAAGTTGGTACTGAAGAGCTACCTGCTAGCTTTATTGTCGATGCTTTGCGCCAGTGGCAAGAGCGCATCCCCAAGAATTTAGATGAACACCAACTAACTACGAGTAAGGTCAGTGTCTATGGTACACCTCGCCGTTTGGCTGTACTCATCGAAGGTTTACCAATCCAACAAAGCGATCGCCACCTAGAGATTAAGGGGCCAGCAGTTGGCTCAGCCTTTGTTAATGGCGATCCTCAAGGTGAACCAACTAAGGCGTTGTTAGGTTTTGCTAAATCCAAGGGTATTGACCTCAAAGATATTGTTATTAAAGAGACGGATAAGGGCGCGTTTGTATTTGCCAATCAGCAAATAATTGGTCGTGAGACTGCCGATATTTTGCAAGAGCTAGCTCCGACTTGGATTACAGGTTTAGAGGGTAAGCGATTGATGCGTTGGGGACATGGTGATCTCAAGTTTCCCCGTCCGATCCGTTGGTTGGTGTCGTTATTTAATTCCAAGCTGTTGCCGATCGCTTTAGAAAATGTGCAGAGCGATCGCTTTAGTCAAGGGCATCGCGTATTGCATCCGCGATCAGTAGTAATTGACACTGCCAAAGATTATGTAGAGACTTTGCGCGAAGCTTTTGTCTTAGTCGATGGCAAAGAGCGCCAAAAGCATATTCTTACCCAAATCCATAGCATTGTGGAATTATTCGGTGGTAAGGCGGAAATTCCTGAGGATTTATTAGAAGAAGTTACTTACTTGGTGGAATTCCCCACCGCCGTCATTGGTGAATTTGAGCGTGAGTATTTAGAACTGCCGCAACCCGTAATTAAGACCGAAATGGTCAGCCATCAGCGCTATTTCCCTGTGCATTCGATCAGAAATCCTGACCAATTATTGCCGCGCTTTATCACGATTTCCAATGGTGATCCTGATAAATCACGTTTGATTGCGGCGGGCAATGGTCGGGTCATTAGAGCGCGTCTTTCCGACGGTAAATTTTTCTACGACAGCGATCGCGCCGTACATTTAGAAACTTTCTTGCCACTTTTAGAAAAAGTCACATTCCAAGCCCAACTTGGCTCAGTGGCGGAGAAAGTAGACAGGATTAGGGCGATCGCTAAATCTGTATTGGCTGCGATTGCCAATTTAGAAACCACTGAAGCTGATCAAGCGCTGATTGATCGCACTGCTCAACTTGCCAAAGCCGATCTAGTTACGCAGATGGTTAAGGAATTTCCTGAACTGCAAGGACAAATGGGTTATTACTATGCCCTATCCAGTGGCGAACCTGTAGCTGTGGCGACGGGTATTCGTGAGCATTATCAACCCAAAGGCGCAGGCGATACTTTGCCCACAACCTTAACGGGGCAGATTATTGCTATTAGCGATCGCATTGATACCCTTGTTGGTATTTTTGGCTTAGGTATTGTTCCCACAGGCTCATCTGACCCATTTGCATTGCGCCGCGCCGCTACTGGTATTATCCAAATTGCATGGGAAAGCGGTTTTGCCCTTGATTTGCCGAAACTTTTGCAGGAGGCGATCGCCATTTATGCCGAGAAAAATTTACTAGCGCAACCTGCGGAAACTGTACTCGAAAATCTTTATAAATGGTTTAAGCAGCGCTACGAGACGATTTTGGCGGATCAAGGTATTGAATATGATCTTGTGAATGCAGTTTCAGGTACTGAGGATCTCGCCTATACCTTGCAAGGTTTGAGTAATCTCACGCGCATCAAAGAACGCGCCCACTTCCTGCAAAAATCCCGTGATGGGGCAACCCTTACCACCATTTATGAGCCAATTGTGAGAGCTTCTCGACTTGCGGTTCAGGGTGATCTCGATAGTGTGACTGTTGACGTGAAAGCTGTAATCAATCCTGAAACTTTAACCGAACCAGCGGAGCAGAACTTGTATCAGGCGATCGCCGCTTTACCTAGTCAGCCTAGTGATGAGCAGTTGATGGAGGGTATTAAGGCGATCGCGCCTGTTCTAGCGAAATTCTTTGATGATGTGCTGGTCATGGCTGAAGATCCACAAGTGCGACAAAATCGACTTAACCTGCTGGGAATTATCCGCAACTACAGCCGCCAACTAGCTGACTTTAGTGCCATCCTTAAATAAAGAAGAAGGGACGCATTGCGTCCCTTCTTCTTTATTTAAGGGCTAATCATTGATTGAATTTTCATATCAAAAACTAGTCTGTGATTATGTCTGCGGATAAGATTAGAAAAACTTATTAAAAAAATTAAAATACAAACGAAAACTCATCATTTTAATACTTGTTTAAAACGGCTGGAATCTTCTCCTAGATTGAATTTGAGATAATCAGATGAGCTTGAAAGCGATCGATAACTATCACCTATAACCAATGATAGAAATAAAAAGCTAGTTGTTCGCTTGGATGCCAAGAGCGATATGATGCGTGTTGATACCCTTGTGGGTGATTGAAATAAACGTAACTTGGCTGAGTGCCTTTAATAGGGTACAAATTCAAGCCCTCGTTTATTTTTTTGGCTGCAATCTTTAAGAGGTTTATTACATACATGGCTACCTACAAAGTAAGACTGATTAACGAAGCTGAAGGGCTTGATAAGACTATCGAAGTTCCTTCTGATGAGTACATTCTTGACGTTGCTGAAGCTCAAGGCATCGATCTTCCTTACTCCTGTCGCGCTGGTGCTTGCTCTTCCTGCGCTGGCAAAATCGTTAAGGGTGATATCGATCAAGGCGATCAGTCCTTCTTGGATGACGAACAAATCGAAGCTGGCTACGCTCTTCTTTGCGTAACCTATGCTCAGTCTGATTGTGAAATCTTGACCCACCAAGAAGAAGCTCTCTACTAATCGCTTCTTTGCATAAATATTTTAAAAGCTCCGATCGCTAGTACTTTATGTACAACGCTCGGAGTTTTTTAGTCTGTGTCATGATTTGATGTTACATTTCTCAGAATCTAAATTGTAAGGAACCTCACCAATTTTGTCTCGCAACGAAGAAAACGATATGATCACGAAATCGCAGGAATCACAATCCACTCAACCTACGAAGCGTTCGTTACTGAATATCGCAACGATTGTGGCGATCGCAACGTTAGTGAGCAAAATATTTGGATTACTGCGGCAAGTGGCGATCGCCGCCGCTTTTGGTAACGGTACAGCCTATGGCGCGTATAACTTTGCCTACGTGATCCCTGGCTTCTTGCTGATCTTGCTAGGTGGCATTAATGGACCATTTCACAGCGCGATTGTGAGTGTGCTATCCAAACGCGATCGCCGCGAAGTTGCCGCCATCATCGATAGCATCACCACGATCGTTACAGGAATTTTATTGCTGGTGAGCATTGCGTTGGTGATTTTCGCGGAACCATTGCTGCACCTCGTCGCCCCTGGATTATTCGTACCTGAAGCTACTTTGCTTGCCAAAGGGATCACCCCTGAAGATATTCAAAATCTGAAGATTACTAAAGATATCGCGATTCAGCAATTTCAGATCATGGCTCCAATGGCAGTCTTAGCAGGGCTGGTGGGGATCGGATTTGGAGCATTAAATGCGGCGGATGCTTACTGGTTGCCTTCTGTCAGCCCCATATTTTCCAGTTTGACCGTGTTAATTGGCATCGGCGGCTTATTTTGGGCAATGGGTAGCAAAATGTTGTTGCCTGAAAATGCGATGTTGGGTGGTGCAGTCTTAGCATGGTCAACTCTGGCTGGAGCAGTTCTGCAATGGCTAGTGCAATTGCCTGTGCAGATTAAGGCTGGGATGGGCGGCTTTAAGCTCAGGTTTGACTTTCAGCGTCCTGAAGTTAAAGAAGTAATAAAAATCATGCTTCCTGCGACCTTTTCATCGGGGATGCTGCAAATTAATGTCTGGACAGATTTATTTTTTGCTTCATTCATTCCCAATGCGGCAGCGGCAGTGTCAGCAATGGGCTATGCAGGTTTGCTAGTACAAACTCCTCTAGGAATCTTGTCGAATGTGATTTTAGTTCCCTTGTTTCCTGTACTATCAAAGCTCACTGATCCTGCGAACTGGGATGAACTGAAACAGCGTATTCGTCAGGGTTTAATGCTCACGGCGCTGACAATGTTACCGATTAGTGCGGTGATGGTAGCGCTGGCTTTACCCATCTCACAGGTAGTTTATGAACGCTTTGCCTTCGATGCGGAAGCTTCGCAACTAACGGCGATGGTATTAATGGCATATGCGGTAGGGATGTTTGTGTACTTAGGTCGCGATGTATTGGTGCGGGTATTTTATGCCCTCGGCGATGGCGACACACCTTTTAAAATCAGCGTTGTCAATATTTTCTTTAATGGACTCTTTGATTATTTGCTAGTCTCAAGATTTGGTGCAGTGGGGCTAGTTTTGGCAACTGTTGCTGTGAATGTGATCTCGATGGTGGTGATGCTCTATTTTCTCGATCGCCGCCTGAATGGAATGCCGCTAAAAAGCTGGAGCATAACGATTTTGGGTTTAATCATTGCTAGTGCGATCGCTGGTGGGGCGAGTTGGGGGACTTATCATTTACTCAGCCAAAGCTTGGAAAGCCTCAGTCCTTTCTTAAAATTTGGAGCAAAACTAGGTGATTTAGCGATCGCCAGTGCCGTCGGGTTTACTATTTTCGGGGCGATCGCTGTGCAACTGAAAATCCCTGAAATCAAAGCTCTCACTGATCAAATCAAGCGTCGGTTTTCACGACGTTAAACTAACGAGAGTTCGACGGAAGTGAAAAATGGTAAGAATCGCTAAGCGATTCTTACCATTTTTCACCATTTGCGGCGTGCTTCGCACGTCGCAAATGGTGATATCTAACTCAATTTATTTAGGTTGCACTTGCGGCATTAATCGCGACCGCATCAGAGATATAACAAACTCCACCAAACTTTTTGGTGACTGGCTTCAGCTTTTCCACCAAAGTTTTCGTTTTGTCTTCCAAAAAGAAAGCTATCACATAGTCATTTTCCAACATACTCATATCGAGATCGCCTGAATTCGTTCCACTGACTCCCTTTCCGACGACATTGCGAATCACGGTGTAGTTCAGAACTCCAACTTTTTCTAAAACCTTAATGATTTTGTGCGACTCAACAGAATCAGATACAATTTCGATTCTTTTAACAGCTTGCATGATTTTATTTCTACTAAGTTCCTACTAAATTTCTTGTCTAAGCCCAAACGAATGACGACGTTTTATGCCGTCAATAGCGTCTAAGTTGTTACCCAAAACATATTAATCACGTACATATACAGCGGAATCCCGACAATAATATTGAAGGGAAATGTGACGGCTAAAGCCGTTGATACATAGAGGCTAGGATTGGCTTCTGGTACAGTCAGACGCATGGCGGCAGGTACAGCGATATACGAAGCACTAGCACAGAGGACTGCAAATAACAGTGCGTCCCCCTGCGACATCGAAATTAACTTAGCGATCGCAATTCCTACACCAGAATTCAAGATCGGCATCAAAACCGCAAAGGCTATTAAGAAAACACCTGTTTTTTGCAAATCCTTAATTCGTTTTGCGGCGACTAAGCCCATATCCATCAAGAAGAAAGTCAGTACACCATAAAACATATCTTGGGTAAAAGGTGACAACACATGCCAACCTCTTTCGCCAGTCAAGCAGCCAATAATCAAACTACCGACGAGCAGAAATACCGAGCTATTGAGAAAAGCTTCACGGAGTACTTCTGACCATGCAAATTCACTAGTTTCACCTTTTTTGGCTTTTTCCTCGGCAGTAAATAGGCTCACAAGAATCAGTCCCACAATAATCGCAGGAGACTCCATCAGCGCTAAAGCCGCTACCATATAGCCATCAAAAGCAATGTTTAGCTGCCCCAAAAATGAACTAGCTGTAATGAAAGTAACCGCACTGATCGAGCCATAGGTTGCGGCGATCGCGGCGGCATTGTAGGAGTCAAGTTTGATTTTAAGAATAAAAAATGAATAGACAGGTACAACACAAGCCATCAGGATCGCGGCTGCCATCGTCAAAATTACTTCTTGACTGATCCCACTCTTTACTAGCTCCACGCCACCCTTAAACCCGATCGCTAATAGCAAATACAAAGAAAACAATTTCGGGATCGGTGGTGGAATCTCTAGATCTGATTTAATCAAAACCGCCAACATTCCTAAGAAAAAGAACAAAATCGGCGGATTGAGGATGTTAGAAATAATTAAGTCTAAATTCATTGGGACAGATCCACATTAAAGAATTTTTAGAGAAAATGATCGTTTCATGATGACAGATCATGTATAGCAATCTCAGATAGTTTTTGAGAGTGCATCTCTTTGAGACGCACTCTCAAAAACTATTTATAGCGTTGATTCAGTCTAGTGAAGTACGAGTTGGGGAGACAAACCTATGTACCTCGCTTGCTTGAAAAACGCCATAAAATCTTATGTAGTAATGCAAGTTTTGCTTAAAGCACAGAACTTAAATCAACAGATGCAGCGCAAAGCGACGCATCTGTATGATTGTCTACCAGTGTTAGCTATATATTGAGTTTTCAATTACTTTTCTATTGATTCTTTCATCGGTTGTTCTGCTGAAAGTTTATTTAGCCAATTGGTAAGAAAGAAGTTGCCAAGAATTATGGCAGAAATCAAAGCATGAAATACTTGACCGTAGGGCATATCGATCGCGCTGACCGCAACTAAAGTATTTACAACCAAGAAAATGGCATTCACTGCTAAAACCGTAATTACAAGTTCAATCCTGATTTTTTTGAGAAGCATTAAAATTACAGTAAATAGTCCAGGAATTAACCCCAAGGATGTGTACCCATGCAGGATACGCATAGATGCATCAGTATGGGTATGAATAAAAAACGCTGCCATTAAATTCAGTGGGATCATGGAGCTAGGAGAAGGTCCAAACAGAGGACGCAGAGATCCGTTATACCAAAGGAGTGCTTTGAGCAAACCTTTCTGGCTATTCTCGATTCCGACTTTTGCAACTGGAAATTTAAATAGCTTTAACATTTTTTCGTTTTGTAGAGAAAGCTTTAATTTTTATATCTCAGTCAAGATTCACTAATTCACAATATATATAGCAAATATATCGCAAAAAAAGAGTTAGCTAGTACAAACCAAAACCCAAGAATCGAGTGGCGGCGCTTCGCGCCGCCACTCGATTCTTGGGTTTTATATCCTAAGCAAAACTTGCTTTGCTATGTTTAATCAATTTTTAGGATTACTCAGTCAAAAAATGAAGACTTGTTCAAGATATTGCAAAAATGTTAATTAGGATAAAGGAAACTTTGTGTTTTTCATTCTGTTAAGCCAAAACACAAAATGGCTACGCTATTTTGTGTTTTGAAACCCTTACTGGATTTGGTTTTTAATTTACACAAGTGTAACGATACTTTTGTGAATTGGTATTACGCTAATTTTTTAGGAGCCTAATAAATGTCAGCGATCGCCCCTCCCTCCATCACACAAAAAACAAAACCAGAAGATTCAATATCTTTGTCACTCATCACTGATCAGTGGATTAGCGCTACATGGGATGAGTTTGTGCAGATTCTTGAAAATCCTCAATATGCAGAAGCTCGATGCTACTTCGACAAAAATCAAATTAAGCAAATGAGGATTGAAACTATGCCTGTTGGCTCTGAACATGCAAAAGATAATGGCATTGTTTATTTTGCGATTGCCCTATACTGCACATTAAAAAATATTCCGATTGTAGGATTACTTAATGCTAGTTATGTCAAAACAGGAGTCCAAGGTTGTCAGCCAGATATTTCCTACTATGTTGGGGAAATATCAGTCCTTGCACCTCACAGCAGTTCTATTGTTAGTCTTGATGAATCGCCTGTACCGAATTTGGTAATTGAAATATCTAGTTCTACCATCGGCGATGATTTAGGTAAGAAGCGATTACTTTATGAACAACTGGGGACTAGTGAATATTGGGTAGTTGATGTCCAAGAGGTGAAAATTATTGCTTTAGAAATGCTAGAGAATGGTGGCAGTCGGCAAATTACCGTATCAAAATTGTTAGGTGGCTTAGCGATCGCTGATCTCGAAGCCGCCCTAAAACTCAGTCGCGAAAAATCTCAATCAGAAGTTGGGGCATGGATCTTACAAAAATATAGCCATAATTCATAAAAGTCCGTCTCACAGTGACAGACTCTTATTGATATTCACAAAGTTTAGATACGTATTTGAAAGCAGACGTTATACTATGTTTAGACATTAAGCTACATATTATTTTCTGATTCAGTTGCTTGCCTACTTTTTCAGTAAATATACAGCGAACTCTACAAACATTCATAGTTGGAAAAATGAGCGAACCAACTCCCTACGAAAAACTAGGAGTCAATGACGAAGCCTCCTTTGAGGAAGTGCGCGATGCACGCGATCGCCTATTGCGCGAATATGAGGGGGACGAGTCGCAACAAGAAGCGATCGAGGTTGCTTACGATGCCATCCTTATGGATCGTTTACGCGCCCGTAAAGAAGGCAAGATTGCTGTACCTGATCGTATCCGCTATCCTGAACGTCTGTCTACAGCGATCCCTGCTGCGATGCAAAACAATACGCAGCGACGCGCACCATCTTGGTTGTCGAGGCTATTAGACACCCCAAGCCAAAAAGATATTTATATTTCGTTGGGAATTTTTACGGGATTGGGTGCAGTAAGCTTTTTCGTTCCCGCAGCTACTACATGGTTATCCTTTGGGTTAATTGCTAGTGTTTATTTGCTTACCCGTAAAGAAAATCGCTTTGGACGAGCTTTGCTAATCTCCCTATCAGGAATTACGATCGGTGTCATATTAGCAGCTTTGACTAATCAAGTTTTAGTACTGTCCCGTTTGGTCGGTGATGGATTTTTTCCTAGCTCGATCCAAATGGTGATTATTTTGTTGGTGATGTGGCTTCATGCTTGTTTCTTGAGATAAGGCTATTAGCTGTTGGCTTTTAGCGATTAGCTGTTAGCTTGTTAGAGTGCTTTGCACTCTTGGTAAACTCAAATATATTTTAAAAGCCTCGCTTTGCGAGGCTTTTAAAATATATTTGGAAAAGCTAATCGCTAGTCGCTAAAAGCTAATCGCTAAAAGCTAATCGCTAACAGCCAATAATTTCAAACCCATAAAACAAATATGACCCCTGTAATTTTTGGGATCGCCCAGCTTAATCCAGTAATTGGCGATTTAGTCGGTAATAGCGATCGCCTATTGGTTGCTGTACAGAAATTAGCTGAACAAGGTGTGCAACTAGTACTCACGCCTGAGTTATCGATCTGTGGCTATCCACCTCGCGACCTATTAATGCATCGGCAATTTATTAGTGATATGGAAGCAGCGATCGCGGATCTTGCTCGTAAACTTCCTCCTGATGTTGCGGTATTAGTGGGCATGGTGTCTGTCAATCCCCATGCTAGTCAAGCAGGTGGGAAGCCATTATTTAATAGCGCCGCCTTGCTTCAGGGGGGTGAAGTAAGGCAGATTTTTCATAAGCGATTATTACCAACCTATGACGTATTTGATGAAGATCGCTATTTTGCCGTGGGTAATGGGAGTCAAGTTTTTACACTACATCTCAAGGATGGAACATCACTAAGGATTGGGGTGACCATTTGCGAAGATATTTGGAACGATGAGAAGTTTTGGGGCAAGCGGAACTATGCCGATGATCCTGTTGCGGAACTCACGCAAAATCATCAACTCGATTTACTACTGAATTTATCGGCTTCACCCTATGCGGTGGGCAAACAGAATTTACGCGAGTCGATGTTAAGCCATAGTGCGATTATGCATAACTTGCCATTGATTTACGCCAATCAAGTTGGGGCAAATGATGACTTGATTTTTGATGGGCGGAGCATGGCTTTTGATCGTAGTGGCAAAATCATCGCTCGTGGGAAGGGATTTGAAGAGGATTTACTGGTCATTAATTTGGATGACGTGCTAAACCTGAATGCATCCAGATATGAAAGTGATGATGCGGAAATTTTTGCGGCTTTAGTGCTTGGTGTGCGTGACTACGTGCAGAAATGTCGATTTCGGCAAGTGGTGATTGGGTTGAGTGGGGGTATTGATTCTGCACTGGTGGCGGCGATCGCTGCCGAGGCGATCGGCAAAGAGAATGTATTGGGGGTGTTGATGCCTTCGCCCTATAGTTCTACGCATTCGATTACCGATGCGATCGCCTTGGCAGATAATTTAGGAATCTCTACGCAAACCATTCCGATTGCGCCAATGATGGAAGCATTTGATACTAGTCTAGCTAATCTCTTTACAGGAAAATCTAGTGATGTGACTGAAGAGAACTTGCAGTCAAGAATTCGTGGCAGCCTGCTGATGGCAATCTCGAATAAGTTTGGACATTTGCTGCTCTCTACAGGCAATAAATCGGAAGTTTCGGTTGGTTACTGTACTCTCTATGGTGATATGAATGGTGGACTTGCCGCGATCGCTGATGTCCCCAAAACTAGAGTATTTTCTATCTGTGAATGGCTAAATCGAACTAGTTCTCTTCTATCAATTAAGCAAGGGAAGACAGAAGTGATTCCTGTGAATATTATTACTAAGCCTCCCAGTGCGGAACTGAAGCCTGATCAGCTCGATCAAGATTCACTTCCTCCCTACGATATTCTGGATGATATTTTGCATAAGCTGATTAATCAACATCTTTCAGCTTCCGAAATTATTGCTACGGGACATGATCAAGCGATCGTCGATCGCGTAGTTCGTCTTGTCAAAATTGCTGAATTCAAACGTCGCCAAGCTGCTCCAGGATTGAGAATAACCGATCGCGCTTTTGGTTCTGGTTGGAGAATGCCGATCGCTAGTAAGGTGACACCATAGATAAGAATGTATGTATAGTTAATAGAAGTTTATTTTGGTGGAAACTTACATTTGACGGAAATCTCAAAGTTGCTTTCGGCTGAGGCTTTGGTAAGAATGGGAATACCTGCTTCACCGCTAATTTTTAAACCGAATTTGAGGTTGACTTCTTCGACTTGGGCATCACCAAGATTTTTGAACGCACCGATCGCATATTTGGTATAGAAGCGAATGGTTTCATGGATCTCTTGCAAGTTTTTAATCGCATCTTCTTTGATGCCATAGGATTCGCGATCGCTATCTGCATTTACTGGTTGATCATCTTCGGATTCAGAGATTTCAATGTCGAGAATTTCGCCATCTTCTTGCTCGATATAAATTTTGTGAGCCATGATTTTAGTTGGGTATGAATTTTAACTGTAATATTATTGTCATAAAATAAGTTTGTCTTGATAGGATTAGCTTATGGTGAATATTCTCCAAATTGGTCAAGTAGGTAGTGAGTTGTCTCAACTCGTCCATGATGTTCAGGATCGCAATGATCGGATTGTGATTGAGTCGGATGGTAAGCCAGTGGTGGCAATGGTGCGCTATGAGTATTTGACGGGTTTGCTTGAGGCTTTAGAGGATGCTTTGGATAGCAAGCTGTTGAGACAGGCGATTGCGGATAATGATGCTTTTTTTGGATTTGAAGATGTGTTAGCAGATCATAACCAGATTTATGGTTCTCAACTGCAAGTAGAAAATCTCAAAGATCTCTGAGCGATCGCTTTACTTTACAATTTGCCAGAGATGCAAAAAAATCTCTCGCAGAGCTACAACCTAAACAGTTTAAGCAAATCGCAACTAAGATTTTTTCTCTTTTGGATAGTCCTCAGCCGCAAGACTGTAAGGCTCTAAAGGGCTATGCAGGAGGCTATCGTGTGGATTCTGGCGAATGTCGTATTCTTTACACCATTGAAGATAATGCAATCCGCATTTTTCGGGTGGGTAAACGTAACGATGATGAAGTTTATCGTAATCTCTAGTTTAAGCGAGCCCAATGTAAATTATGGCTAGATATGGGTTGGTGGTTGGTGTAGCCAAATATAAATCTCCGCTTGGTAATCTCAGCAAGACTGAGATTGATGCTAAGGCGGTGCATGATCTGCTGAAGCAGCATGGTGATTTTGAAGATATTCAGGTGCTGACGGGGGAGGTGACAGCGAAGCAGCTTGAGGATGCGTTGGGGCGATTGCTGCTGGAACGGGCGGATCGCAATGAGGTGCTGATTTATTTCTCTGGTCATGCGGTGGTGGTGAAGGGGAACTTTGGCAAAAAGCGCGGCTATTTGGCGCTGTCTAATACTGCTCTAAAAACTAGCAGTGGTGAAATTACGGGAATTGAGAATGGTATTGCTTTAGACGATCTGAGTGGGTTGATCGGTGAGGCGAAGTTGAGTAATTTGGTAGTGTTGCTTGATTGTTGTCACAGCGAGACTTTGCTTGAGGAGAGTCAGGGATTTTTGCAACGGGCGATCGTCAGTCAGGCTTTTGCAGAATTGAAGCAGGATTATTTTTTGGTGTCGGCTTGTCGCAAGTTTGAAGAAGCCTATGCGATGAAAAGCGAGAGCTATAGTATTTTTACGGGGGCGCTGTTGCGCGGATTGGCGAGGGATAGGGCGAACGAACGCGGAATAGTTTATGCAGGCACAATGTTTGACTATGTGTTTGACTCAGTTGCGTGGTACGGGACAAGAGGCTGTGAGTTTTGGCTATGGGCGAGCGCTGCGAGTTGTTGATTATCGTTCAATGTCAAGTGTTACTCCACAAAATGAAACGCACAATCAATCAGGAAATAGTACTTCTCAGTATAATTTTTATGGATCTGTGGGGCAGCTAGTGACTGGCAACCTTAATGTGCAGGGCGACAATATCGGTACACAAAACAATCAAAAAAGCAATCTACAAGCAAGTGACAGTGTTAAGCAGACTGGTTTTGAAAATGTTCCAATAGGTGGAGATATTGTCAATATAGTTAACAGTTCTCAGTACAGGCACACAAGCGGCTTTCGTCAAGGTGGAGATATTGTCAATATTAGTCAATCAGTTAACAGCAAGCCAAAATCTTCACCCCAGTCAGATAGTGTTTCAAATCTCAGGCAACAAATACGTCAGAAACAGATCGAATCTCTCAGGCAGGAAATCGAGATAATTCATCAGCAATGGGAATCAACTCTTGATGAAGTTCAGAGAGTTATACTTGAGCGTCAATTAGCCCACAAACTAGCAAAGCTGGAGAAAATGGAGAATGGCTAACCTTCAACAGGATCTTCTCAATCAACAGATTAATGTTCTTCAAAAAGAGGCTGAGACGCTTCAAGAACAATGGGAATCAACTCTTGATGAAGTTCAGAGAGTTAAAATTGAGCGCCAATTGGAGCAAAAACTCAAAAAAATCCAAGAAATAGAAAATCAGTTACAAAAAAATGCAAATTATGAAACACCTGTAAAGCGTGAGAATAATTATGAAATTTGTCCCTATGTGGGGTTGAATGCGTTTGATTTGAAGACAGCGAAATTTTTTAAGGGGCGCGATCGCTTTGTGCGGTTGTTATTACAAAAAATAACCGAATCAAGCTTTGTGCCTGTGATTGGAGCTTCGGGGAGTGGTAAGTCATCGCTGGTGAGGGCTGGGCTGATTTCGGAATTGGAAGCGCAGGGAAATTGGTTGATTTTGCCACCGATTAAAGCTGGGGACTCGCCGCTTATGCCTGTTGCCGAAATTAGTCGGGTATTGACGCAGCTTTGTCAGAGAGCGGATAGCAAACTGGAAATTAGCAAACAAATCGCATCGGGAAATTTAGAAGCAGCGATCGCCTGTCTATCCGAGCAGAAGAAGATTTTGCTGGTGGTCGATCAGTTTGAGGAAGTATTTACGGTATGTCCTGCGGAAAAGGAAGCAGAACGTCAGCAATTTATCGACTTGTTGGTGGGGATTACGCAGTATCCTGATTCGCGTTTGCGGGTGGTGACGACGATGCGGGCAGATTTCTTTGAGAATTGTCTGGGCTATCGTGGTTTAGGGGAGGTGATTCAAGAGCATCAGGTGTTGTTGTTGCCGATGAATGAGGAGGAGTTAAAAGAGGCGATCGCGGCTCCTGCTGAAGTTGGACAATATGAACTAGGTGAGGGTTTGTTACCTGCGATTTTGCGCGATGTGCGTGATGAGAAGAATGTGCTGCCTTTGTTGGAGTTTGCGCTGACGCAGCTATGGGAAAATCGCGAAAAGCGGCGATTTACTTTTGCGATCTATGACAAGCTGGGTGGAGTGATGGGAGCGCTGAATAATCACGCCAACTCTATTTATGATGCGTTGCAACCGCAGGAGCAGGAATGGGCAAAGCGAATCTGTTTGATGTTGGTGCGGACGGGTTTGGGTGAAAGGGATACGCGCCAGCGACAAACCAAGGGGGAACTCACGCAACTGGCTCAAGAGGTTGATCGAGATGCCTTTCAGGTGGCACTGGATCAGTTGGTGGCGGGGCGACTGTTGGTAACGGGCAAGGATGGAGATGGTGAGGCATGGGTGGATATGGCGCATGAGGCGTTGATGGAGAAATGGGAATATTTCGCAAAGTGGCGTGAAGAAAAACGCGATGTGTTGCGGTTGGCAAATCGGATTCGCGATGCTTTTGAGGAATGTCAGCAGGCAAGCGATCGCGATAAGTTCTTGTTGCCTGAAGGGGTGGTGGCACAAATCGAGGAAGTGGAAGTTGCCCTGAATGATTACCTCACATCCGAGCTACAGGAGTTTGTATGGCAAAATCGTTGCAAATACAAGCCTTGGCTTGATGAAAGGAATCTGCCCGAAATGTTGGATATTCCTAGCGGTACGTTCTGGATGGGGTCACCTGAAGGGAAAGGTTATGACGATGAGAAACCCTATCACCAAGTTACGGTAAAAGCCTTTCGGATGGGTAAGTATCCTGTCACACAGGCGCAATGGCGGACTGTGGCGATGTTGCCCAAGGTCGAAATCGATCTCAGTCTCAATCCTGCCTATCATCGTGGTGATGATAAACCTGTGGAGCAAATAACTTGGTACGAAGCTCAAGAATTTTGTGCGCGGCTATCGCGTCTAACAGGAGAGAACTATCGCTTGCCCAGTGAAGCGGAATGGGAATATGCCTGTCGTGCAGGGGCAAGTGAATACACAGAATATAGCTTTGGTGATGATCCTAGCCAGTTAGATGACTATGGCTGGTATGGCAACAATAGCGGAGATCGCGCGATCGATGCCGATCAGATCTGGAAAGAAGTGAATCAAGATTCTAATCGATATCTTGAACGAATAAGGCAAAATAATTGTGGTACGCATCCTGTCGGAATGAAACCAGCTAATGCTTGGGGACTTTACGATCTGCATGGCAATGTGTGGGAATGGTGTGCCGATGATTGGCATGATAGTTATGAAGGAGCGCCAATTGATGCACAGATTTGGGTAAAGGACATTAAGAATCATGAAGACGGCGGCGAAACAAAAAAACTGCTGCGCGGTGGTTCGTGGAACAGCAATGCTAGGAATTGTCGGTCTGCGTATCGCGGCAGCAGCTATGCGCGCGGTCAGGACGACTTCATCGGTTTTCGAGTTGTCTGTTCTGTGCGGTGAGGACTCCCTTCTCTGTTCTTTTGCCCTCAGCCCTTTGCACTTCTTCGTATTTCTCTGCCCTTCTTTGATTAGCCCTTCGCCGTCAGGCGATCAAATTTTTTTTCAAAAATCCACCAATGAAAATTGTGGATGGCTCGGTCAAAAATTATTTGTGGTTCGCATAGAAGGGGCGAGCACGGGGGCATCGCCACTACATGTGCAATGATAAAATTTAATTCGCATTCCATTTACCATTTAAAAACAAAAATGGGTAGGGGCGATGCCCCCGTGCTTGCCCCTCTGACGCAGATCACGACCATTTTTTTATACGGCAATGGATTTGCGATATGGGGGTAAATTGCGATCAATTTTGACCAATGATAATTATGCGATCGCCAAATCCATCCATGAAAATCGGGGATTTTGTGGTCAAAAATTATTTGCGGTTCGCATAGAAGGGGCGAGCACGGGGGCATCGCCCCTACGGGTGAAATCATAAAATTTTATTCGCATTACATTCTATTTAACATTTAAACCAAAAATGGGTAGGGGCGATGCCCCCGTGCTCGCCCCGTTGTCGCAGATCACGACAATTTTTTTATACGGCGATGGATTTACAATGTGGGGAAAATTTGCGATCTGTTTTTATCAATGATGATTATGCGATCGCCAAATCCATCCATGAAAATTGGGGATTTTGCGGTCAAAAATTATTTGCGGTTCGCATAGAAGGGGCGAGCACGGGGGCATCGCCCCTACGGGTGAAATCATAAAATTTTATTCGCATTACATTCTATTTAACATTTAAACCAAAAATGGGTAGGGGCGATGCCCCCGTGCTCGCCCCGTTGTCGCAGATCACGACAATTTTTTTATACGGCGATGGATTTACAATGTGGGGAAAATTTGCGATCTGTTTTTATCAATGATGATTATGCGATCGCCAAATCCATCCATGAAAATTGGGGATTTTGCGGTCAAAAATTATTTGCGGTTCGCATAGAAGGGGCGAGCACGGGGGCATCGCCCCTACGGGTGAAATCATAAAATTTTATTCGCATTACATTCTATTTAACATTTAAACCAAAAATGGGTAGGGGCGATGCCCCCGTGCTCGCCCCGTTGTCGCCAATCACCGACCATTTTTTTATACGGCGATGGATTTGCAATGTGGGGAAAAATTGCGATCTGTTTTTATCAATGATGATTATGCGATCGCCAAATCCACCAATGAAAATTGGGAATTACGCGGTCAAAAATTATTTGCGGTTCGCGTAGAAGGGGCGAGCACGGGGGCATCGCCCCTACGGGTGACATGATAAAAATTATCGCCAGAATATTCCATTTACCATTTAAAACAAGAAATGGTAGGGGCGATGCCCCCGTGCTCGCCCCGTTGTCGCAGATCACGACCATTTTTTTATACGGCGATGGATTTGCAATGTGGGAAAAAATTGCGATCAATTTTGACCGATGATAATAATGCGATCGCCAAATCTATTAATGAAAATCGGGGATTTTGCAGTCAAAAATTATTTGCGGTTCGCATAGAAGGGGCGAGCACGGGGAGCCTCGCCCCTACGGGTGAAATCATAAAAATTATCGCCAGAACATTCCATTTACCATTCAAAACAAAAATCGGTAGGGGCGATGCCCCCGTGCTCGCCCCGTTGTCGCCAATCGCAGAAAATCCCACAATACGGCGAAAATTTCCAAATACAACGATAAAATGCGATCGCCGCCAAAAAATTGCACCATGTCCTACAATCCAGACATACATCATCGCCGTTCCATTCGTCTCAAGGGATACGATTATTCACAGTCAGGCGCATATTTCATCACCATTTGCATCAACCATCGACAACCTCTATTAGGCGCGATCGCCGATGGCATCATGTATCCAAACCCTGCGGGAGAAATGGTACAAACAGTTTGGGAAGAACTGCCATTCCATTATCCAAACATAGAATTAGATGCCTTTGTGTTAATGCCCAATCACATTCACGGCATTATCATTCTGAAATCAGCACAAATAGAACCTGTGATGACATTAGGAGAAATTATTCATCGGTTCAAATCCTTCACAACCACAAAATATCGTCATGGCGTTCATCAGGCACAATGGCAACCATTTATCGGCAGACTATGGCAACGGAACTATTATGAACATATTATCCGCAATCAAGAAATCTGCGATCGCCTACGCCAATACATAGCTAATAATCCCTCATCATGGGAATCCGATCTTCTGTATCCAAATAGCGCTCGCCCTTTATGACAAGAGCCTTTGCCTGTGTTGCGGAGGCAATTGATATAATTGTCTAGAGGTTTGCTGTAACCATTTGCGCTACCATCCCGTTTCCCAAAATCCCACCGATACCAAATGTATACAGTTTTAGAAGCGATCGCTACTAGCAATCCTACTTATAAGCTCACGCAATCCCAAGCCGCTGACTTTATGTTAAAGACAGAAAGTTTATCGGCTGCTATTAGAAAAAGAATTCCATCAATTTATGCAAATTCAGGAATCGATTATCGCTTTAGCTGCATTCCAGACTATGGCGGCGATCTTCAAAAATTTGAACTATATCCTGATAATTGGGAACTCACACCCACACCAACCACCTTTAGTCGCAATCAAAAATATGAAATCTATGCACCTAAACTTGCGCTGCAAGCAGCACAACAAGCGATCGCTGAAACAGAAAATCTTCGCGCTCAAGACATTACCCATTTAATAGTCGTTAGTTGTACGGGCTTTTCGGCTCCTGGGATTGATATTCACCTGATCAAGCAACTAGGGCTTTCCTATACAATTTCTCGGACAATGATTGGATTTATGGGCTGTCATGCTGCCTTTAATGGACTGAGAACTGCTCATGCGATCTGTCAAAGCGATCGCCATGCCAAAGTTCTTTTAGTTTGTGTGGAGTTATGTTCATTGCATTTTCAAGTGGCTGACACTCTAGAGAATACGATTATTAATGCTATCTTTTCCGATGGAGCCGCCGCCGCTATTTTAACTTCTCGCCCATTCTCTGAAGCTGAAGGAAAGCTAGCTTACACTGATGGATCGAGTCTACTCATAGAAAACACTGAAGAACTAATGAATTGGACAATTGGTGATACGGGCTTTTTGATGGGTCTATCTCCGAAAGTTCCTGATGTAGTAGTAGGACATTTACCTAGTTATCTACAAACTTTTTTAAGTCAACATCATCTCACCTCAGAGGATCTAGATTTTTGGGCGATTCACCCAGGAGGGAGACGAATTATTGAAAAGATTCAATCTACTTGTGAGCTTAGCGATCGCATGGTTGCTGATTCCTATGAGATTTTGCGACGTTATGGCAATATGAGTTCGCCAACGATTCTATTTATTCTCAAACAGATTTTAGCCAAGCATCAAGTAGATGCAGAGACTCCATTTCAAAATGGGATTGCTTTAGCCTTTGGTCCTGGACTATCGATTGAAGGTTGTTTATTTCAAAAAGTCTAACTACCAATATTTGTAGCGCTAAGCGCTACAAATATTGATTAAAAAAATTAGGAGCATATATGCCTTCATTTCAAATCCGCACCAATCAAGATGAATTGATGGATGATTTCTCCATTCAGGATGAACGTCTTACCGATGCCTTAGAACAACTGCGCCCCATTAACCAACTGCTAGGCGGATATGCCACCACGATGGAAGTTCTCGCGCCTTTTCTCAAAAAGAGAGCGCAATCAAATCAAACTACCCGCATTCTTGATATCGGCACTGGTATTGGTGATTTCCCTGAATATATCGTGCGTTGGGCTGCGGCTCAGTCCCCTGCAATCAATGTCGAAATTGTGGCGATCGATGCTAATCCTGTCACCGTTGATTATGCCCGTGAAGCTCTCAAAAAGCGATTACCACCAGAACTACAAGCAAAAATCAAAGTGGAAGTTGCGGATGCTCTGGCGTTACCCTATGCAGATGACGAGTTTGATGTGGCGATCGCCGCGATGTTTTTGCATCACTTTGCCCATGAGAATGCTGTACAAATTGTGCGATCGATGCAGCGTATATCGAAGCAAGGTATTCTGATTAATGATTTGCATCGGCATCCTCTTGCCTATTATGGAATCTATGCCCTCACAAGGCTATTACCTGCGGTGCAAATGGTTCGCAATGATGCACCTCTATCGGTTTTACGTGGATTCAAATCCCCTGAGCTAAAAAATATTGCCGAGTCCGCAGGACTAGTTGATTTCTCACTCAAATGGCGTTATGCCTTTCGTTGGGTGCTGCATACAATTTAAAACCCAAAAGACGAGTGGCGGCGCGAAGCGCCGCCACTCGTCTTTTGGGTTTGTGTCCTAACAAGAGCTATAGAATAAAAATAGTTTAATAATAATCACGATGCTGCAATTTATTGATACTTTCTTGGGTGGTCTACCAAACTGGTTTTATCAACTTGAACAATGGACTGATGCTTTGGTGAATAGCCAACTCAATCAAGCCTCATGGACAAGCATTGGCGTAGTGTTTTTAGCAGGACTTGTTACAAGTCTGACCCCTTGCACCTTGTCAATGTTGCCACTCACGATTGGCTATATTGGCGGCTATGAATCTAAAAGTACATGGACATCGGCGCTGCAATCGGCATGGTTTTGTCTCGGCTTTGCGATCTCCCTCACAGGTTTTGGACTGACCGCCGCGCTTCTCGGTAAAATTTATGGACAAACGGCTTGGGGTTGGTCGGTGGTGATGGGAATAATCGCGATCGCAATGGGATTGCAACTATTGGAAGTAATTTCTTTCCGTTTACCCAGCTTTGGGAATTGGGAAGTATCTCAAAATTTGCCACAGGGATTACGATCGCTATTAATCGGATTATCTTTTGGGTTTGTGGCTTCGCCTTGCAGTACTCCCGTATTAGTGACCCTTTTAGCTTGGGTGTCAGGCTCAGGAAATTTGCTGGTGGGTACAGAATTTTTACTTGCCTATGCGATCGGCTCTGTATTGCCATTAGCGATCGCAGGGACATTTACAGGGCTGATTAAACAGTTTTTAGAATTGCGTCGTTGGTCAAGTTGGCTCAATTGGGGAAGTGGGCTTATTTTAATTGGGTTCGGCACACTTTCCATTTTGAGCAAGATTGCCTAAATCTATTGCCGCCACTCCTGATCAAATCTTCCCCAAAGACTGAGCAATCTCGGATCGATCTCTGTGTCAAGTAGAACAGCGGTAACGATTGAACGTATTTTTAACAGATCGCCAAAACTAGCCCGAATGAAGATTTTGCCAGAAGCGACAGACTTTTCGAGTGTAGATTTGCCAAACATGATGTTGCGTAAAGCAACCCCAGTGCTTTCAAAGTCATTGACTGCGTCAGGCTCAGCCTCGGAAATAGTGATTTGTAATTCCTGTCCTCCTTCGACCTGCACATGGATGCGAGCTTCATCGATCGCGATCGTTGCCGATTTCCCAGAAGCCACGCGCACGATCGCCGCCCATGTTTCACCTTGGTGATCGCGCAAAATCTCGATTAATTCTAAAAGCATGGACGAGAGCATTGCGGCGCGAGGTGATAGCGAATCGGACATGGTCGTATTAGGCAATTAGTTAAAAAGATTTAAAGATTATAGGATTATGAGATGTCATCTTTTAAGCAAATATACTAGTTCTACAGCGCTTTGCGCTCAAACCCAAACCAAGAGATTTTTTAAAAGTTTTGCTTTGCAAAACTTTTAAAAAATCTCTTGTAGTTCGTTTGAACGGTAATTGCTGTAAATAACCTGAGAAAGATACATATAGCAATTCCCAACAATTCAAATAATATGAAAAAGATTTTATCTTCTTTCGCGATCGCCATAGGACTGTCCTGTATGGCAATGCCTCCTGTATTATCGGAAACGATCACTAGCTCTCAACAATTTGGAGTTGCTCCCCCAGCCTGCGAAAAAGAAGCCCAGCTTTACCTAAACATTTGTGCTTCTCGCTGGGCAAAAACTGCTGATTTCTTGCGATCGCTAATTTATGATGAAGTTTATAGTCAGATTCCTACAGCTAGACAGTCCCAACTCAAAGCAGTTGAAAAAACTTGGAATTCCTATCGAGATATTCATTGTAAGGAGTTGAGTGAACCATTCCGTAAAGGCTCCATTTATCCTCTCTTGTATTTCAGTTGTCGAGCCAGACTGACTAATGATCGCATTGCTGATTTACTAGGAACGAATAATTCTCAACTTACATCAGATGTCACCACCCAAAGGCTAGCTAAAATTCTGAAGCAGGACAATATACAAAATTCTGCGGGGCAGCGTCAATGGTTGCTCTACCAAGCACAGCACTGTCAGTTTGAATCATTAATTTCTCTGGATAACTCGCCATCGGTCAAACAATGTCGCGATCGCCTAGCCGAAGGTCGGCTTCGACAGTTAGAAGCAATGCTTGGCACTCGATAAATGACTGTTTGCAGTGCTTTGCGCTCAAACCCAAACCAAGAAAGAACTTGAAAGCGTTGTGAAGCAACGCTTTCAAGTTCTTTCTTGTGGTTCGTTTGCTTGGTAATTGCTGTAAATAACACTTTTAGCGACTTTCCCACACTAGGATGATCACAGTCCCAAGCGCATAGGCTAAGATATCTTTCCAATCAAAGGTAGTTCCTAAAATAGTTGCTAAAACTTTGTTTTCTGCTAATCCTAGGCGATCGACAAACTTGAGATACTGCAATCCTTCGATCGCACAGGCAAATCCAAAAACAGATATCGCTGCTACCTGTGAGTGAACTTTCCAAAAAGATTTAATAAAGCAGTAAATCAGAATTACCACTAATACATCCCCAATAAAAGGACGGATCAACTGGTCATTGATAAAAATAGCGATATAAACTTCTATTAAAAAGAATAAAACTGTCAAGTAGAAGTATTTACGATTAAAAGTGAGCCGATTAGTCAGCATGTTACGAAATTAAGACATTAAACGTCACTTTTGAGACTTTTATAGCTATAGCCACCTGTATTAGGATAAATCAAAACCCAAATAATGTGAGACGGCACGAAGCGCCGCCTCACATTATTTGGGTTTTATGTCCTAACAAAAATGGTGACAGCTATAGTACTTTTCTACGAAGAGTTTAAGTTTATAGGTTTGTACGCCTGTCAAGTTTTGTAACAACTGCAATAAAAATAGTGATAATAACTAACTGAATTTGACTAATTCCTTAGTACCTCATACCTAGGACATAGATTTATTAGTACAATCCAAAGTAGCGATCGTAACTACTCAATTACGTCTGAGCTAACATAATCCTTAAATACCATCCTTTTCAGTCCATGATGAATAGCAACGCACTGCCCCTAAAACAAGGTTTATACGATCCCCAATTTGAACATGACGCTTGTGGGGTCGGATTTATTGTTCACAAGTCAGGGAAAAAATCCCATGCGATCGTTGAGCAGGGTTTGACAATTCTGGAGAACTTGGAACACCGTGGCGCGTGCGGTTGCGAGACAAATACAGGTGATGGCGCAGGGATTTTGATGCAAATCCCCCATAAGTTTTTGGTGAAAGTGGCGGCTGCGGCAAATATCACCCTACCTGAAGCAGGACAATACGGTGTAGGCATGGTTTATGCTTCGCCCGATGCTACTTCTCGCAAGAATGGTAGAGAAGCTTTTGAAAAGTTGGTAGCTGCTGAAGGTTTGAAGGTTCTCGGTTGGCGTGATGTACCCACCGATAATTCGTCTTTGGGCGCAACAGCTCAGTCCAGTGAACCATTCATGCAGCAGGTATTCATTCAGCGATCGCCTGATCTTGTCGATGACCTCGCCTTCGATCGCAAATTGTTTGTGCTGCGTAAGCTTGCCCATACCGCCATTCGCGCAGCAAACGTTGACCCTTACTGGTATCCTTCAAGCCTTTCCTGTCGCACCATCGTTTATAAAGGGATGTTGATGACGGCACAAGTGGGAATGTACTACGCCCATGATTTGCGTGATCCCGACATGGAGAGCGCTCTGGCTCTAGTCCACTCGCGCTTTAGTACGAATACTTTCCCCAGTTGGGAGCGATCGCACCCTTACCGCTACATTGCCCACAATGGCGAAATTAATACTTTGCGCGGCAATACCAACTGGATGATCGCTCGTCAGTCAATGTTTGAGTCGGATTTGTTTGGTGATGACATCTCCAAGATCAAGCCCGTCATTAACATCGAAGGTAGTGACTCCACGATTTTTGATAACGCTTTGGAATTATTGGTACTGGCAGGGCGATCGCTACCTCATGCCATGATGATGATGATTCCTGAGCCTTGGACTGCCCATGAATCCATGAGTGATGAGAAGAAAGCATTTTATGAATATCATTCGTGCTTGATGGAACCTTGGGATGGTCCCGCCTCGATCGCCTTCACCGATGGCACGATGATCGGCGCAGTCTTGGATCGCAATGGTTTACGTCCTTCGCGCTACTACGTCACCAAGGATGATTTGGTCATCTTCGCCTCCGAAGCAGGGGTATTACAAATTGAACCTGAACGCATCGAATCGAAGGGTCGCTTGCAACCGGGACGCATGTTTCTGGTGAATATGCAGGAAGGTAGGATTGTTGCTGATGAAGAGATCAAGCATCAAATTGCAACTGAGCATCCCTACCGTGACTGGATTAATCAGCATATGGTGGAAATCGCCAGTCTCAAGGATGCAGAAGTCTCCGCACCAGAAGCAATTCCCCTCACGCAGCGACAAATGGCTTTCGGTTATTCCTTTGAAGACTTGCGCTTGCTATTAACGCCAATGGCGCGTGATGGTGTGGAAGCTGTAGGCGCAATGGGTAATGATGCTCCTTTAGCAGTTCTTTCCAATCGCCCGAAACTTCTCTACGATTATTTCCAACAGCTATTTGCACAGGTAACTAATCCACCAATTGACTCCATTCGTGAAGAGATTATTACTTCCGCAGAAACCACAATTGGCGCAGAACGGAATTTGCTCAAACCTGAGCCAGAAAGCTGTCACTTGATTGAGCTAAAAACTCCCATCCTCAGTGATGCAGAACTAGCAAAGTTGAAGCATATTAATGAAGGTGGTTTTAAATCAGTTACACTTTCCACTTTGTTCGCTCCTAAGTCTGGTGTATCTGGATTAGAATCAGCAATTACGGAAATTTGCGCGAAGGCTGATCAGGCGATCGCCGATGGTGTGAATATTTTGATTTTAAGCGATCGCGGCGTGAATCCTGACAATGCGCCAATCCCTGCATTGTTGGCGGTATCAGGCTTACATCACCATCTCATCCGTACAGGAACAAGAACCAGAGTCGGCTTAGTCCTCGAATCGGGTGAACCTAGAGAAGTGCATCACTTCGCGCTCTTGATTGGCTATGGTTGTGGCGCGATCAATCCTTACCTTGCCTTTGAAAGTATCAATGACATGATCAAGCAAGGCTTGCTCGTGAATGTCGATTACAAAACTGCGGTCAAGAACTACATCAAGTCAGCTACTAAGGGCGTAACGAAAGTTGCTTCTAAAATTGGTATTTCCACGATCCAAAGCTATCGCGGCGCTCAAATCTTTGAAGCCGTTGGCTTGAATCAAGAAGTAATCAAGCAATACTTCACTTGGACAGCCTCCCGCATTGAAGGGGCTAATTTGGAAGTAATCGCCAAAGAAGCGATCGCGCGTCATACCCATGCTTTCCCCGACCGTCCCTCTAGTGGTAATACTCTCGATGTCGGCGGCGAATACCAATGGCGCAAGGAAGGTGAAGCGCATCTTTTCAGCCCTGAAACCATCCATGCTTTGCAAAAGGCTGTCCGTGAAGGCAATTACGAGCAGTTCAAGAAATACTCCTCTCTAGTCAATGAGCAGAATCAACAGCATTTCACTCTCCGAGGATTGCTCGATTTCAAATCTCGCGAATCAATTCCCCTTGAGGAAGTAGAACCTATTGAAAGCATTCTGAGACGCTTCAAAACTGGCGCAATGAGCTATGGTTCTATCTCTAAGGAAGCCCATGAAGCTTTAGCGATCGCTATGAATCGTATTGGTGGTAAATCCAACACAGGCGAAGGTGGCGAAGATCCCGATCGCTACACATGGACAAACGAGCAAGGAGATTCCAAAAATAGTGCTATCAAACAGGTAGCCTCTGGACGTTTTGGTGTAACTAGCCTCTATCTCTCCCAAGCTAAAGAGATTCAAATCAAAATGGCACAAGGCGCAAAACCAGGGGAAGGCGGACAACTCCCTGGCAAGAAAGTCTATCCTTGGATTGCCAAAGTCCGTCACTCTACCCCAGGAGTGGGCTTGATTTCGCCACCTCCTCACCATGACATCTACTCCATCGAAGACCTCGCTGAGTTGATTCATGATCTCAAAAATGCCAACCGCGCCGCCCGTATCAGCGTCAAGTTGGTATCCGAAGTTGGTGTCGGCACGATCGCCGCAGGGGTTTCTAAAGCTCATGCTGATGTCGTTCTCATCTCTGGCTATGATGGTGGTACTGGAGCATCGCCCCAAACCTCGATCAAGCACGCAGGCTTACCTTGGGAACTGGGACTCGCCGAAACCCACCAAACCCTCGTTCTCAATAACCTCCGCAGCCGCATCGTCGTGGAAACCGATGGACAAATGAAAACAGGGCGTGATGTCGTGATTGCTGCGCTACTAGGAGCCGAAGAGTTCGGCTTTGCCACTGCTCCCCTTGTTACTTTAGGCTGTATCATGATGCGCGTTTGCCATCTCAACACCTGCCCCGTCGGAGTTGCCACCCAAGACCCTCAATTGCGCGAGAAATTCACAGGCGATCCTGCCCACACCGTCAACTTCATGACCTTCATCGCTCAAGAAGTGCGTGAACTGATGGCACAGTTAGGCTTCCGCACCCTTGATGAAATGGTCGGTCGTACCGATGTCCTCGAAGCGAAGCAAGCGGTTGAACATTGGAAAGCGAAGGGCTTAGACTTCTCCAAGATTCTCTATCAGCCCGAAGTTGGTGAAGATGTCGGACGCTATGCCCAAATTCCACAGGATCACGGTTTAGACAAGTCCCTTGATATGACGGTGTTGTTAGATTTATGTCAAGCAGCGATCGTTGATGGTGAACCTGTCCATGCCACAGTTCCCATTAAAAATATCAATCGCGCAGTCGGAACTATCCTTGGTAACGAAATCACCAAACGCCATTGGGAAGGATTGCCTGATGACACCGTACATCTGCATTTCCAAGGTACGGCTGGTCAAAGCTTCGGTGCATTCGTTCCCTCTGGTGTGACGATGGAACTGGAAGGCGATACTAACGACTACCTCGGCAAAGGTCTGAGCGGCGGTAAGATCATTCTCTATCCCCACAAAGCTTCTACCTTTGTCGCCGAAGAGAACATCATTGCTGGTAACGTCGCCTTCTACGGTGCAACTAGTGGCGAAGCCTATATTCGCGGCATCGCTGGTGAACGTTTCTGTGTGCGGAACTCTGGCGTAAATGCTGTAGTCGAAGGCATCGGCGATCATGGTTGCGAATATATGACTGGTGGAAAAGTCGTCGTTCTCGGTTTAACAGGACGGAACTTCGCCGCAGGTATGAGTGGTGGTGTTGCCTACATTCTCGATGAATCTGGCGATTTCGCAACCCGTTGCAATACCTCAATGGTCGGCTTAGAGAAACTCGAAGATCCCGAAGAAATCAAGGATCTGAAGCAGTTGATTCAGCAGCACGTTGACTATACGGAGAGTGCTAAGGGTGCGAAGGTTCTCGCTGATTGGAATGCGAGTGTTCCTAAATTCGTAAAGGTAATGCCCAAGGATTACAAGCGGGTATTGCAAGCAATTAAGGAAGCATTGGAAGATGGTCTGAGTGGTGATGATGCACTCAACGCTGCCTTTGAAGCCAACTCCCGCGATGTCGCCCGTATCGGCGGCAGCTAATTAACAAAAGGCAAGGGGCGCAAGCCCCTTGTTTTTTAGCTGCATTCCAGAATAATTCGATAGTTGGTTATAATGCGTTTATGAAATGTGAGTGGGATAACGTAAAAGCGATCGCCAATCTAAAAAAGCATGGAGTTAGCTTTGAGGAAGCTCAAACAGTATTTGATAATCCTCTAGCAGTCATCTTTGATGATGAAGCACATTCTTTCGATGTGTTAAGAGAGATCATTATTGGTCACTCACAACGCAATCGTTTATTGATCATTTCTTTTACTGAGCGCCCGAATGGTATTCGTATTATTAGCGCCCGTCAAACAACCAGAAAAGAGTGTGAAGATTATGAACAACAGTCCCGTTGAAGGTCAACAAAGTTCTATTGATGAGCTTTTACATGAATATAGCTTTGATTATCAGAAGGCTAAACCTAATCGCTTTGCTAATCGGAGTGAAGGTAAGAGATTAAATATTGTGGTTTTAGATGAAGATGTAGCAAGGGTTTTTACTACGCCTGAAGCCGTTAACAAAGTACTAAGAGCCTTAATCGAGTCTATGCCTCAATCAACTTGAGAGTGCCAGTTGTAAGTCATGTTTAGATAAATGGAGGATTGTGAAAAATGCAACTTTTTACTATTGGTCATTCTAACCACAATATAAAAACCTTCATTGAGCTTTTGCAAAGGCATGAGATTACGGCTTTAGCTGATGTGCGATCGCGTCCCTATAGTCGTTATTTACCTCATTTTTGCCAAGCGCAGTTAAAGGATTATTTAGAAGCGGAAAAAGTGCGTTATGTGTTTTTAGGTCAAGAGTTAGGAGCAAGACCTGAAGACCAAAGTTGCTATGTCGATGGTAAGGCTTTATACGAAAGAATTGCGGCGACTGACTTATTTACAGAAGGGATTAGGCGAATTTTAAAAGGTGTAAAAAGTCGTCATAGAATCGCGTTGATGTGTGCCGAAAAAGATCCTTTAACTTGCCATCGAGCAATTTTAGTCTGTAAAAATCTCAAGGAATATGATCTAGATATTCAGCATATTAAAAGTAATGGTGAACTAGAGTCTCATGGAGAATTAGAAGATAGGATGCTGGCTAAGCAGGGATTTAAGCAATTTGTAGAACAAACAGCAGCTAGTCAACTTTCTCTGTTTGATGCTTTATCACCTGTTCAAGATGTTGACGAGTTAGATCGTGAAGGTTATCTCATGGAAGCCTATAAAAAGCAGGGTAATGAAATCGCTTATGTAGAAACAAAAGGAGAAGTTTATGCTTAGTCAGTCAATCCAATTATTTACAATGGGCTTTACTCAGAAAAGTGCTGAGCAATTTTTTGATACCTTGATAAAGTCTGGTGTGAGAACAGTTATAGATACAAGACTAAACAATGTGTCCCAGTTAGCGGGCTTTACTAAGAAAAACGATTTAAAATATTTTCTTAAACAAGTTGGGGGGATTGATTATGTGCATATTCTTGATTTAGCTCCAACTAAAGATATTTTGGTCGAGTACAAAAAAAGCAAAGGCGATTGGGGGGTGTATGAGCAAAAATTTTTAAGACTTATATCAGATCGTCAGATTGAGAAAAAAGTTACGCCCAAATTACTCAATCATGGATGTTTGCTCTGTAGTGAAGCAAAACCACATAATTGTCATCGCCGACTTGTGGCAGAGTACCTAAAGAATAGATGGGATAATGTAAATATTCAACATCTTTGAACTATGACTGAGATAATTTGTTTGGCAAACTCTCGTAAACATAATAATAGGTGTATTGCAGGAATCAACTTTAATACAGGCGAATGGATTCGCCCCGTGACAAATGAAGAAGACGGTCACGTTCCAACTAATTTAACTGTTGTAAGTGGTGAGCCAATTGAAACCCTAGATAAGATTGATATACCTATATCCCAAGAAAAAGGCAATGGACATGAATCTGAAAATCGTCTTATTCTATCTGGTTTATGGACTCGAAGTGGACAAGCCAAACCAGCGGATTTACTGCGCTTTAGAGAAACGAATCTTTTACATTATCAGCAAGAGGATTGGTTAAATGCTATTCCGTACTCTTATCTACTGAGTTTGCCCAGACATAAGAGAAGAACGCTACAGCTTATGCAGACAGAGGATTTTAAGTGTTTTAAAACTCAATATGGTAAGTGGAAAGGAAGCATACCAATTGGGAATTATGATAAGACTTTAGTTGCTAATATTACAGACCCTGAGATGTGTAAACTTTTGGATCTTGGTCACACAATATCATCTAGTTGCTTAGTCATATTAAGTCTTGCACAGCCTTGGCAAAAAGCAGATTCAGACAATGAGCCAATGTGCTACAGGCTAATTGTAGGAGTGATTGAGTTAAGTGGGTATCAGTTTTGTCCTATTGCAGATTTGATAGAAAAGACAGACCAAGAAATACAAAGAATTGGCTGGAGTGTTGAGCAAGCTCGTGATTACCTCAATCGCAACTTTCAAAAAAGATCGCGAACACTATTAGATTTCAGAGAATTGAGAGATTTTCTAAATCATCTAAAACAATTACCAAACAGTAATGATGACTTGTTTTGATATCACAATTTACTTACATCTCTTTGTAATATCGCTTTTTGATTGAGATTAGTGGCGATCGCTGTTTCATGTTGTTGGTTTATTGAGGGGCGATCACTTGTGAGGGGAAAGGGTTGATGTTTTAGGCGATCGCTTTTTGATTGAGATTAGGTGTGATCGCTGTTTGGTGTTCTTGGTTTGTTGAGGGGCGATCACTTGTGAGGGGAAAGGGTTGATGTTTTAGGCGATCGCTTTTTGATGAGATTAGGGGCGATCGCTGTTTGGTGTTGTTGATTTGTTGAGGGGCGATCGCTTGTGGGGTGGAAGTATGGATGATTTAGGCGATCGCTATTTGGAGATGTTGGTTGGTTGAGAGGCGATCAAGAAATTCTAATCTCTTGTCGTTGTGATATAAGACTTATGTGCTTCTGCATAGATTTTTAATGCAACTGACATTTGCTGAGATGCATTCTCTCCTTGCGATTGAAACCATGCAAAAGTTTCAGGATCGATTTGAACCGATGTTGTAATTTGTTTAGGAGTTCTCAATTTTGCTTTAGCCCAAAACTCTGATGATAATGGAGGAATATCAGATGTATCAATATCCTCATCACGCATAGCATCAATTCTTTCCCAATCAGTCTGAGATGTATTGTTCGTAGTATCTGCGTTCATAAGATAGTGCCTTTCGTAATGAAATAATTCTGATTGTCTCTTCGTCAGGTTCTGCGTAGACGACTACCACGACTCGACCTTGAAGTAAACCAATACCGATATACCGATCCTCTCCATAGTTTTCTCTTGCGTCAAGTTCAACAACCATAGGCATATTAAAAATCAGATAAGCGTCTGCAAAGTCAAACCCATGTTTAGCACGGTTAATCTGATTTTTACGTTCATCCCACTCAAATCTCATCTTAAAGCTTAGTGATTGTGTGTATTTTGGGATTTTCTTGATTTTAACTTATGCATAGGTGAGATCGCTGTTTGGTGTTGTTGATTTGTTGAGGGGCGATCGCTTGTGGGGTGGAAGTATGGATGATTTAGGCGATCGCTATTTTCCAACTTTCTCTTCCTTCGTTATTCTTTTTAAACCGATCGCGTCATTTGCACTCGATAGCGTTCCTTTTTGGTAATCATAATTTCGCCAATCGTGACCCTCCCTTTACCGCGAATGGCAATGAGATCAC
This sequence comes from Pseudanabaena minima str. Chao 2107, assembly GCF_051131155.1. NCBI lineage: Bacteria > Bacillati > Cyanobacteriota > Cyanophyceae > Pseudanabaenales > Pseudanabaenaceae > Pseudanabaena > Pseudanabaena minima. Next base: position 3,760,026 of record NZ_CP159508.1, on the reverse strand, counting down.
CAGTTTTGAGTTGATAGTTCGGCTGAGAAACTGTTTTCCAGTTGACACGTACATCTTCGCCGTTGATTAGATCTACCATTTTGCTACGCGACATACCAAACCCAAAAGATGCGATCGCATCTAGTCTTAAGGAAGCTTCAGTGGAAGTAAGTTCTTTAGTGACGGGGATGCGAATTTTTAACTCTTCCCAAGCGATCGCATTGACCTTAACGGGAACTGTGCGAACTTGTGTGAAGTGAAGTTGTAAGTATTCTACGAGTTCGGGAACGACGATCGCCTGTGCGCCTTTTTCACCTAGGACATTGACATCGCCGACCTTTTGACGCTCTATACCCGTACCAAGAAGCGCACCCAAAAAATCGCGATGGGTTGCCGTGTCAAATAGGAAGTTCCCAGAAATCGATATGGGTGTAAGACTCACCATTGACTGATCGAGAGGCAACTCAGAACGGGCGATCGCTAATCTTTGGCGTTCGGCTTGTTCGTAGCCACCCCACGCTAGGCAGTGGATTTCGGTCATTTTGCCGAATACTTGTAGTGCTTCCGTAATTTCGGGCGGTGATAGAAAATCACTGCATACGACATCCCATGTCTGGATAGCGCGATCGCCTAAATCCAGCAATCGGCTGAGGGTATCGCGATTTTCAACATGATTCAATAGGTCACGAGGTAGCATTAAATTTCGTCAAATTCCTCTTCGGGAATGCGTTGTTTGGACTTGTCAGGAATTTTGGTTTCGCCCCAAGCATCACGGATCTGCTGTTGGGTTTCGTTACGAAAATTAGTTTTCGGTGTGTCTAAATAATCGTCTTCAAAATCATCATACTCATCATCGTAGTTATCGATGGGCGCTGGTGGTGGGGCGATCGGGCGCGATGGCTCAGGACGCACTTCGGCTCTGGCTTGGCGACGTTGTTGCTGCGGGGGATTTACAGGAATGCGCTCCTCAGCCCAATTATCGCCATCGTCCCATGATTGTTCTTGACGATAGACAGGGCGTTGCTGCTGCGGTGGTGGTGAATAGGTGCTTCTGGTACCTGATGACAGAGCGTTGTCACGAATTGTTGTCGATGGTGGCATGTAGTCATCCTCGAAGTCATCTTCCCAAGGTGCTTTACCTAGTCCTAGACGCTCTAGCAAGCCTTTGCTAAGCTGGGTCATCCGATCTTCCATGCCCTCAGTGACAATGATGCGATCGCGTCCTACGGCGATGATTTCATTGACATCAAGCTCGTAGGTACTAATCAAGCTGGCTGGGATAATTGGGTTACCGATGGAGGCAACAATTAAGAAAAGTAAATCACCCGTCTCTGGGTCAAATTTAAAATCGCGTACCTTACCAAGCAATTCACCTGATTCTGTGACTACTTCGTTGTTAATGAGGGTGGTGTAGCGCTCAGTAATTAAAATATCTTCGAGTACCGATTCGTCATCTACCAAGATGGCATCTGGCCCCAGCAAGTCAATATTGTCAAGGGACATGAAAAATGTGTCACCTATGCCGATCGGTGTGCCTGGGACAAATCTTTCAGCGACGGTCATGCCGACGACCCGCCTCTGATCGACATCTAGCCAGATTTGGGTGACGATGCCAAGCCGCACGGCTGAGCGCTTGCTAAAGACTTGCAAACCCAATACGGCGGCACGTTGACGAAGATTTTCCGATTGCATCATGGCGGTGACGTGGCTCTAAAAGATTCCCAAACAATCCCCAACAAGTGGGGCATGAACTAAACAGGACGGTAAATACCTAGGCTTGATCTTAGCAGACTAGATCCCCGTCGGTATCTTAACGTTTGTTCGGTCGATTGTTCGGGCGATCGCATTATGTTTTGGCGATCGCATTATGTTTTATTGATGCATGGAAGAACTTCCTGCGATGGCAAAAGTCTAGGGCTGGCACGGGGGCACAGCCCCTACAAGATCTAAATTATTTAGGGTAGGGGCAATGCCCCCGTGCTTGCCCTGTCATGCTTGAGATAGTTTGGTTGCATAGGCTAGGATCATCAAAGTTTGTGGATACTTTAATTTTAGAAGATTGCTAGATTTTCAATGTGAAAAAGTTATTATAGACCCAAGATTTTGCCGCTATTTTCGGTAGCTAGGGCATGGGTGTAGAGATTTGTTTTGATGGTTATTTAAGGTCAGTGATAAGCGCTTATCAGCAGTGGTGGCGCTTGTATACGCTGACGGATGCGACGGGACGGGAATCGCAACGTGTGGATCGTGAGCAGATTGCTCCTGCTTTTTTTGACTTCGGCTTAATGGTGCAGACGGTGGAGCCGCCAAAGTCTGAGCAGGAAGGAGAATCAGAACGCGATCGCGAAAAGAAGGAAAAAATCGAGCGGTTGCCTGTGTTGGAGGGGATCTGTAAGTATGCGGGTAAGCATGACTTAGGTAATCATGTGTTGCTGGTGGGTAGACCAGGATCGGGGAAGTCTACGGCTTTGGCGCGGTTGTTGTGGGATGAGGCGGGAAAGGCGTTAAAGGATCAGCAAGCGAAAATTCCTGTGTTGGTGGAGTTGCGGTATTTACCCTCGGAGGCGAATGAATCATCTGTATGCGATCGCATTCTTGCTTTTATGCACAAACACGATCCTGCTTTGGATATTGATGAGACTGGGATTAAGCAGCTATTGAGTCAGGGGCGGTTGTTGCTGTTGGTGGATGGGGTGAATGAGTTGCCATCGGATCGCGGTCGCGTCATGGTAAATCAATTTCGGGAGCTTTATCAAAAAACTTGCCCGATGATCTTTACGACGCGGGAGTTGAGTGCGGGTGGGGATTTGGGGATTGCGAAGCGGTTAGAGATGCAGCCCTTGACGGAGCCGCAGATGCAGCAGTTTGTGATGGCGTATTTGCCGACGCAGGGGGAGAGGTTGTTGCGGCAGTTGTCGGGACGGTTGCGAGAGTTTGGGCAAACGCCTTTGTTGTTATGGATGCTTTGTTCGTTGTTTCAGCAGTCGGAGCAGATTCCTGAAAATTTAGGTGAGATATTTCGGAAATTCACTAAGTTTTATGAAACTGAAAGCATTCGTTATTATCAGGTTGCTGTACTCAAGGGAGATGTTCAACCTTTATCAGATCAGCGTCTTTGGTCTTCTGCACTTGAGCATTTAGCATCTAAGATGATGAAAGGAGATTCGCCTGTTGATTTTCGTACTGTCATGTATAGGGATGAAATTGAACAGACATTTAAAGAACGATTCCAAGACGAGCCGTACCCTCCAAAATTTGCAAGAGACTGCCTTGATGACCTTATAAAGTATCACTTACTTCAAGTTGCTTTTGGAGAATATATTGAATTTCGGCATCAGTTGATTCAGGAATATTATGCGGCGGAGTGGTTGTTGGGACTGTTGCCGAGTTTGAGTGATGCACGGCTACAGCAGGTCTATCTTAATTATTTGAAATGGACGGAACCTTTGGCGTTGATGTTGGCGTTAGTGGAGGATGAAGAACAGGCAGTGCGGGTTGTGCGGGTAGCACTGGAGGTGGATTTGCGTTTGGGAGCGAGGTTGGCTGGAGCGGTGAAGTATGAATTTCAAGAAAAGACTATTGGGTTATTGGCTAAAGAATTAGAAAAAAGAGAGATACATAAACTAGCATTAATTGAGATATTAGGAGAAACAAAATCTGATTTTGCAGTTGCCACTCTTGTGCAAACACTTCAGGATTCAGATTATCATGTTCATGAGATAGCAACAGAGGTATTAGGTAATATTGGTACTGATAGGGCAATTAAAGCTCTTATTTCTGATCTTAAGAACTCGGATGTTTATATGCGTTGTCAATCAGCAGAGGTATTAACCAAAATTGCTAATGACACAGTTAATGATAAAGCTATTAGTGTACTTATATTATCGCTCAATGATTCAGATTATGATGTAAGATGGAAAGCAGAAAAAACTTTATTTAGTGCATTAAGTAATATTACTGTCAGTGCAAAATCAATTGAATCTCTTATTAAAGTTCTTAAACATCCTGATTCTAGCTTGCAGAAGAAAGCATTAGAGGCTTTAGCCAGAATTGACAGTGATCGAGTATTTAAATTACTACTAAAAGTTCTCAAAGACTCAGATTATGAATTGCGTGAAAAAGCAGCAGAATTGCTATTCAATAGCAAGGATGTAAGAGCCGTTAGTACACTACTAAAAGTTCTCAAAGACTCAGATTATGAATTGCGTGAAAAAGCAGCAGAAGCACTAGGAAATATCGGCTGTGATAAGTCTGTTGATGCACTTATAGTAGCTCTAAGGGATTCAGATTATAATGTCCGAGGAAAAGCAGCAAATGCACTGGTTAATATAGGGAGTGATAAGGTGGTTAAATCACTACTTACAGCACTCTTTGATCCAGATACTTCTGTATATCAGATAGTATCATATATATTAGGTGCAATAGGGGGTGAAACAGTTATTGATTCTTTAACCTTAGCTCTTAAAGCTCCAGAGATTCGTGTGCGACAGAAAGCAATAAATGTATTAAGTAAGATTGATGATAAAAAATCAGTTGAAGCACTTATTTTTGCTCTCAATGATTTAGATTATAATGCACGTCAAGAAGTAGCAGAAGCATTAGGAAAGATAGGTAGTAAGAAAGCGATTGATGCACTTATTTCAGCCCTCAATGATTCAGATTCTAGTGTGCGACAAAAAATCGCAAAAGTATTAGGTAAAGTTGGTAATGACAAAGCGGTTGATGCACTTATTTCTTGTCTTAATATTGAGACGCTCATCACCTCTCTTGATTATGAATCATTATCTAAGAGTGCTAGTAATAAAATAGTTGATTTACTCATTCCATCTCTTAATGCAACTTATATTTATGAACAAAGAATTGATAAAAAAACAATAAAAAGTTGTCTGCGTAAGATTTTTATGCCAGCAAGTTATTTACATCCTACTGTTATTGTCCAATACCCCAACTATCATCTGCGCGAAATAGTAGCAGATGCGCTAGGAAATATTGGCAGTGATAAAGCAGTTGCACCTCTAATTCAAACTCTCAACGATGCAATCCAAGATCTCAATGATTCGAGGTATGCGAGTCAAGCTGAAGATGTGTGTATATCATCTGAGAAGGCATTAGGCAAGATTGGCAGTCATCAAGCAGTTGATACCCTTATTCAAGCTATCAAACACCCAAATCGCTTTGTGAGCAGACATGCAACTAAAGCATTGGGTAAGATTGGTAGTAAAAGAGCTGTTGAACCACTCATTCAAGCCCTCGAAAATCCATACAGCTACTACCAAGAGCTTGAAGCAGCAGAAGCGTTAGGTAATATTGGTAGCGATAAAGCTGTTGAGCCGCTCATTCAAGCTCTTAATCATTCAGATTATGATGTGCGATCAAATGCAGCAGAAGCGCTAGGTAAAATTGGTGGTATCAGAGCAGTTGAAGCGCTACTTTCTGTTTTCAATTATTTAGAAAAAGCAGAAGAGGCATTATTTAATAATGAGAAGAATCAAGAGACGTTATTCAATAATATTAATGTTATTGTTAACGAGAAAGCTATAGATTCGCTAATAGCTATTATCAATGATTCAAAGTATTGTTATTCCATTCGTGAAAGATCTTTACAGGTGTTAGGTAAGACTGCGAATTCCAAAGCAATTGACATACTTTTTTTTGTTCTCCAAAATTCAGATTATTACGGGAGTGAGAAAGCAGCAGAAGCATTTTTTAGTAGTGTCGATAACATTAATACTACTAAAGTAGTTGATGCTCTCATTTCTACTATTAACGCTTCAGATCACTCTGTTAGAGAGAAGTCATTAGAGACATTAGTAAATATTGGAAGTAATAAAGCAGTTGATGTTCTGATTCAAGCCTTCAAAGACTTGGATGTTCATGGACGTGAGAGTGTAGTAGAAGCACTAGGAAAAATTGGTAGTTTCAAAGCAGTAAATTTCCTCGTTTCTATTCTTCAAGATTCAGATTTTGTTGTTCGCCGCGAAGCAGAACAAGCATTAGTAAATATTGGAACTAGTAAGTCAATTGATGCACTTCTTCAAACATTCAAAGACCTAGGTGACAATGCGCGTGAGAGAGTAGCAGAAGCAATAGGAAAAATTGGGGGTAGCAAAGCGGTTGATGTACTTATGGCTGCTATTAAAAGCGATTCAGAGGACAATGTTCGTGACAAAGCAGCAGAGTCATTAGGAAAAATTGGTAGCGATAAGGAGCTAGAAGATCTGATTTTGGATCTTGAAAGTTTTTATGATTACGCGCGTAATAGAGCAGCAAGAGCTTTAATCAGGATTGCTGGCTCAGATCGCAACTTACCCATCCTCACCCAACAACTTCCCCATCTCCTCACCCTCATCCCCACAGAATCGAGCCAAGAAGCCCTCTCAGTCATCACCGCCATCCAAGCCCGATGCAAATACTACAACTACGACATAGCCCAAACACCCTTACCCCCCGAAGATAACCCCAACCCCACCACAGGCAACACCTACATCTTCAACGACAAAGTAGGGCAAGTAGTTAGTGGAAATCTAATAGTTCAGGGTGATAATATTGCCACACAAAACAACCAAAAGACAGCACCTGAGTCCTAACCAACCACTAAACATTACCCAATGAGAAAACTATGACCTTTAACTTCAACGCCCCCGTAGGACAAGTCATCGCAGGCGATCAAACCGTCACAGGCGACAACATCGGCACACAAAACAACTACTACAGCATAGACGACCCCAACACCCAAGAACTAGCGATCGAACTCGTTGAAATCCTGCAAGGAATCGTCCCCCAAATCTCCGATCCCACCAGCGAAGCAGGCAAAGAAATCATCACCGCCGCCGCAATGGAAGAGATAGAAAACAAACCAACCCTTAAAGATCGTCTAGTTGCTGCATTTAAAGCAGGTGCATTTGAAGCCATCAAAAAAATTGCCAAAAATGATTTTGTGGAAGTTCTCCTTACCGCCTTTAAAGCAGGACTTGAAGCCAAACCTAAAAAGTAAAACGCCTATTCCAGATATCAGCCATATCACAGAGCAAAACTGATGACAGTTTAGAGAGCAAAACCACATGAAAACAGCAACCATCTCCCGCCATGTCACCCGTAACCCTGAAATCCTCTCAGGCGAACCAATCATCGATGGAACCAGAACACCCGTTAGAGCCATTGTTGAAAACTGGCGCTTAGGAGTTAGACCAGAAGAAATTCCATTACACTTACCACATCTCAATCTCGCGCAAATCTTTGATGCCCTTAGCTTTTATCTAGACAACCAAGCAGAAATCAACGAATACATCGAACGCAACCACGTTCCCGATGAGCTAGTACATCCACTCATCAAAGCTAGACTAAATCAAAGATGACTATTTTCGCTCAAATTTACATCGATGAAGATGTGGATATTCTAGTTGCTACCCTACTCATCGCTAGAGGATTAGACGCAACCACAGCAAGACAGCAGAAAACTTTAGGCGAACTCGATCCCCAGCAACTAGCTTTTGCCGCATCAATGGGGCGTTGTATGCTGACCCACAACCGACTCGATTTTGAGAAACTTCATACGAGTTATGTCTTGAATAACCAGACACACGCAGGAATCATCATCGCTAAACGGAGAAATCCCTATGAAATTGCCGAAAGGGTTGCCATGCTTCTTGACACCTTGACAGCCGATGAAATTGCGAATCAATTGCTTTATATTTGATTGGTATCAATTAAAGCTGATTGTCTATGAACCCATCGCTGAGGAGATAGTCAAATGGATAAACTAGAAAATTACCGTCTATACATTCAAAATCTTCTAGAAAGGCATAGTCATTTTAAAACCCAAGACGATGTAGAGAATGAGTTGATTTTTGACACCGTGCGCGATCGCTATCAACTGATGCGTATTGGCTGGAAAGGATTGAAGCGTGTCTATCATACTGTTCTACATTTCGACATCAAAGACGGAAAAATCTGGCTACAGCAAAATACAACTGATATTGACGTAGGACAAGAGTTACTAGAGTTCGGTATTCCCAAAGAAGACATCGTGCTAGGTTTACATCCTCCCTACAAAAGACCCTATACAGGCTATGGAGTAGCATAGAAAGAATATGTCACGCATACCAACCCATCACCCACCAACCCACGCAGGGGAAATATTACTAGAAGAATTTCTAATCCCTTTGGGATTAACTCAACAAGAAAAAGATCGGTAAGTTAGTCTAAATGCATTAAATTCTCAAAAGGATGCCTGTTTTTCCAGCGATAGGTATTGAAGTCTCGAAAATCAACGGATAGAATGCGTCCATGCCCCAAATGCTCAGCAAGAATAATTAGAGAAGCATCCGCTAAATCCATTGGCAGAGAACTATACTGCTTCATTAACTCACTAATTCTCTTACCATCTTGAACCTGAAGATCGAAAACTTCAAATGCTCCAACTTCTAAACTGTGAATGAAAGTTTGTTGAGCATTTGTGCCTGTTCGTTTTAAGAGAATATGACAAGCTTCCGTAATCACACACCATGTTGTAATTAGAGGCTCATCAACAGTGTCTAAAACCTTTTGCGCGATCGCATGATAATCATCACGGCGATTGATTAACGCAATCCAAAAGCCTGAATCAACGATGACCATATTTTTCGTTGAGACTTTCAGTGAGATATTGCTTGTAATTTACTGACAAATCGGGTTCCCCTTCAGCACAACCAATTAACCCTGCTTGTTGGAGAAGTTGCAAAGGCTTTACGGTCGTTTCTTGACGCAACCTCTCATAGTAAAGATCGATCGCCGCCTTCATTATTTCCGAAGTACCTTGATTGGTACGCTGACGGATGTAGTTGAACTTACTAGCGCGATCGCTGTCGAGTCGGGCATTAACTCTCATAGGTTTAGCTTGTCATAACGCTGTATGACATTATAGCATCAACACCAAAGCTACAAGTCCTGATATGATCGTCAGGCAGAATCACCGTTAACAGATTAACGAAATTCTAGCGAATATCCCTAGCGAACATCAGCGAATACCTCCAGCAATATGCGTCTATCTCAAATGCTCTGGGTCACTCTGCGTGAAGATCCCGCCGAAGCAGAACTCACAAGTCACAAACTATTACTCCGTGCGGGCTACATCAGGCGCGTAGGTTCAGGCTTGTATGTATACTTGCCGCTCATGTGGCGCGTTTTGCAAAAGATCTCGGCGATCGTCCGCGAAGAGATGAACGACACAGGAGCGCAAGAATGCCTGTTGACGCAACTGCAACCTGCGGAACTATGGCAAGAGTCAGGACGCTGGGATACCTACACCAAAGCCGAAGGGATCATGTTTGCCCTCACCGATCGCGCTAATCGTGAAGTCGGGCTTGGTCCTACCCACGAAGAAATTATTACAGCGATCGCTAGAGATACGATCCGCTCCTATCGCCAATTGCCACAGCATTTATACCAAATCCAAACCAAGTTCCGCGATGAGATTCGTCCTCGGTTTGGCTTGATGCGTGGGCGCGAGTTCATCATGAAGGATGGTTACTCCTTCCATGAAAATGAAGAGAGCCTTAAAGAAACCTACTACGAAATGGATCGCGCCTATCGGAAGATGTTCGATCGCTGCGGTCTAAAATTCCGTGCAGTAGAGGCAGACTCAGGAGCAATCGGTGGTTCGGGTTCGCAGGAGTTTATGGTATTAGCGGAAGCTGGTGAAGATGACATTCTCTTTACCGAAGATAGTAGCTACGCCGCTAATGTCGAGAAAGCAGTATCTTTACCACCTGAGGCTGTACCTTCGCACTTCGACAAGTTTGAGAAAGTGCATACACCCAAAAAGGGAACCATTGAGACTGTGTGCAAGTTGCTGAAATGCGACCCCACCCAAGTTGTCAAACAGGTTCTCTATCAAGTCATTTATGACAATGGCACAACAGTTTTAGTATTAGTTAGCATTCGTGGCGATCGCGATGTTAACGAAGTAAAACTCCAAAATGAACTGACGAAACTAGCAAGTAACTACGGTGGAAAAGCCGTTATCAACCTCCAAGTTGCCGATCCTGAATCTCAACAAAAATGGGCGCATTCCAAACTTCCTGTCGGGTTTATCTCACCAAGTCTGGATGATTCCTATATTGATAAAAGCTCCGCAGTTTCTCCTAAGTTTCTCCGCTTAGCCGATCGCACTGTTGAGCATTTACATAATTTTGTCACAGGTGCAGATGAAGCTGATTATCACGTTGTTGGCGCAAATTGGGGTAAGGATTTTACATTACCCACAGTTGTAAATCTTGATAAAGCCAAAGCAGGCGATCGCGCTGTTCATGATCCTTCACAAATCCTGCAAACTGCCAGAGGTATCGAAGTTGGGCATATCTTCCAATTGGGAACTAAATATTCGCAAGCGATGAAGGCGACCTTCACCAATGAGCAAGGTGAAGAGCTACCCTTAGTCATGGGTTGCTATGGTTTAGGTGTCTCGCGCCTCGCCCAAGCCGCCGTGGAACAGTCCTACGACAAAGATGGCATCATCTGGAATAAGGCGATCGCACCTTACCATGTAATCGTTACCGTGCCGAATGTGGGCGATGCTAAGCAAATGGATGTCGGTGAGAGGCTCTATACTGCCCTCGAGGCAGCAGGTGTGGAAGTATTACTTGACGATCGCGATGAACGGGCTGGTGTCAAGTTCAAGGATGCTGATCTTGTGGGCATTCCCTATCGGGTGGTTACGGGTAAGGCGATCGCTGATGGCAAGGTAGAAATTGTCAATCGGGCGACGAAGGTGGCAACTTTGGTAGAAATTGAGTCAGTGGTGGAGTATCTACAGAACGAACTCAAGTAAAATAACAGCCTTGCACTCAAGTGCAGGCTGAAAGCTAAAACCCGTTGAAACGGGTTGCTATTATTATTTAGTCTGCTTTAGCAGACTTGAGCTTTTAGCCAAGAACTTGAGTTCTTGGCTTATTTTTATTCATCATCGTCATAGTCAGGATATTGTTCTGGAGCCTTGCCTTTTTTATCGATCACCTTTGCCTTTTTGAACTTAGGATCAGGTTCATCAATACTTTCTAAGACCACATTAAACTCCCACCAGTCACCAAAATCAAACACATAGGTAATGCGATCGCCGATATTAATTTGCCAATCTCTCAGCAAAACTTTATCGGTAAAGATGGCATTTTCTTCATATTGAGTGTAAGGATGATAAATGCTCTGTTTGAAGCCTTGATGATCTTTGTAGGTGAATTGATGTAGATGATCGTTTGCAAAATCAAAGGCTTTGAGAATTGCACAACTAAAATCATAGAGTGTGAGATGAGAAGGAATGGCAATCTTACGCCATATGGTTTCCGTAGAAAATTTATCCTTAGATTTTTGAATGTGGATTTGAATGGACACTTTAAAAGTAAAGATCCCATCTTGGGCTTCAGGCTCAGGCAATTGTAAATTATGCTCCCATGTGGGAAATAGCTCAAGCGCTTGAAATTCTTCTTGCAATATCTCCGTTGGAGTTAAATTCTGCACGACTATATCGAGTTTAGGCGATGAAGATGGCTTTTCTATAAATAAATCTGAAATATCATCTCCAGATTCACTCAACATTCCCTTTTTCCAATTAGTTTTGTCCAATAGCTCCATCATGGCTGTCCCAAATGGTAATGCTTTTACCTTAGTTACCCGCCAACCTTTACCTGCAAGAGGTTCCGCATCTTTTAATTCCACAAATCCAAACAGATTTAACAAAGCCAAGTTATGCAGTTTCACATAATTCAGCCAATTGTTATTTTTAGAACCATCCGTAAAATTCAAATCCCCTTTAGCTAAATCTCTCCAACTATTAAATACAGAAAACCATTCAGGAAAAAGCCGTCTACCATCACCCATAATGTCCTCAGAGGCATAATAGATCCATGTGGCAAGGAGATTAAAATACTTCTCAATTATGCTTAATTGCTGCCATGATTGCAGAACTTGCGGATCAATGTGCAGTATATTTTTCTTTTTGTCTAATTGCACCTGCGCGATCGCTGAGCCACGTAATAACAAATACAAACCATGAATATAAGGGTAAGACTTCTGACTAGGACGTTGAAAATCGATGGTGGTGGGGTGACTGAGGCGGCTATTAAGATCGGCAAGATATTTGGGTGCGATCGCATGTTGATTAGCACTTACTTCGACTTTATGAAGTTGCAGAAACTCGATAAACGTCTCAAAATCCTGCACAATTGCATTGGGTTGATTAGTTGTAAAAATCTGTTGGCTTAACAACTGTTTTGATGAGTCAGATAAAGGTTCTTTTGGGGAATTATCAATTGGAAAGAGATTGAACAAATTAAACATAGATTTCTACCTTAACTAGAAGTTTCTGACGAATTAAAATTAATGGGTGAAGGTTCTTTGTTCTCATTGTTAGAAGGAATTAGATATCTCTGGATCTGTTCGCCGATCTTTTCATTACCCGCAGTTTTGGAGATAAAAGCTGTAGCACCAACAAATTTTGATCTCAGGCGATCAAACAACGTATCATTGCTAGTCAAAATCAGAATAGGTGTATCTTTAAACTCTGGTATGCGGCGAATTTGTGTACAGAGTTCATAACCACCGATGATCGGCATTACTAAATCTAAAATTACCATCTCTGGTTTATTTTCAACTAGCAAAGGCAAGACATTAATAGAATCTCGAATTCCTAAAAAACCAAATCCGAAACCTGTAACTATCTGTTCGATAGTTGCACATACCTGATTACTATCATCTACACAGGCAATGAGTGGTCTTGAGAGAATAGGGATATTTTTCTGAGTTTTCCTTTTTTCTGTTAAGCGAGAGGAGTCATCTTTTGAGGACTCACTTTCATTTAGTGATAGAGCAGAGATAGGAGATTGAATGTCCGCAACCTCTACAAGTCCAATCATCCCACGATGATAATAAGCCATCAATGACTGTACAAGATTAAGTAGATCTTTCTTCATCCATGCTGCTAATTCCCGCAGCGATCGCCTTCCATCAAGGATCGTAATCAAAGTTTTATAAGTGAGTTCTGACGCTTCTTCCTTAAGTTGTGATGGGCGCTTAATCCAAGGTGCAAGATTTGGCGAAAAATCTGCGATTCCAGCTTTGCGCCATGTTAACCATTCTTGGTGAGCTTGATCAATTGCATGTTCCGCATGGATCAAGGAAATCACTGGTGTAATCTCATCTTCAAAATCACAGTAATAGGTGATCTTTTCATTAGCAGCACATTGGATAATGTCAAACAGTACTTCCTGAACAAAACCCTCAATAATCGGTGTAATTTGTTCACGGGTTAAGACCATGCGTTTCATCAGGATTACCAGCACTTGATAGTCCCAAAGCCGAATCTCATCGATAGTGCGGAAAGAAATTTTGTTGAAGTCTATCTGTAGTTTGTACTGTCCCATTAGTCTTCGCCAACGGCGATAATTATGCGCTCCCCCCGAAGCCCATACCAATCTCCCATGACAGTAATAAACACTCCATTTGTAATCTTTGACACTATGAAGTTCCAGCTTGCCAGTAAACTGCTTGCGACCATAGCCACGTAACTGTTCAATAAGGCTATAAACGGCTAGATTATCTGTATCCATGTGTCATCTATACGTCCTATGAAATTGAGCTATCTAGTTTCAAGGATAGAAAAAAAGCAGCTTTTCAAAAACAAGATGAGCTTGCTATTAAAAGCTTTTTTTTCGATAAAACTATATTCAAAAGAATACAGTAATTCTCATTATCAAGTCGATTTTTGAGGTTTCATTTGGCAATTCTCATTATCAAATCGCTTAGCATTACAAGAATTGAAAAAACAAAGCAATTTTGATAAAAATATACCAAAGACAGATTTTTATCAGAAATTGTTTTTATAGCTATCGCCACCTGTATCAGGATAAATCAAAACCGAAATAGTGTGAGGCGGCGCTTCGCGCCGCCTCACACTATTTCGGTTTTAAGTCCTAACAAGAATGGCGACAGCTATATATAGCAAAGCAAGTTTTGCTTAGGACATAAAACCCAAGAATCGAGTGGCGGTGCTTCTCGCCGCCACTCGATTCTTGGGTTTTGGGTTGTACTAGCTAACTCTTTTTTTGCTATAGGTAGGTAGGCGATGAATAGAAAACTCTAAAACCTATGACGCACGCACAGACTGCATCATAGGTTTTAGCACTGGGTTTCAATTATGCCCCCATATATTATGTAGCGATTAGTACTCTGACGATTTGTGTCCGATTCTGTAGTATCTTGATTGAGACTTGGAGCTTAACATCTTGCAACTTTTAGGTTTATTCCATACCCATGTCGAAGTCATCTAGAACCAACAAATCTGCTAAACAAAAGCAATCAGCAATGCTGATGTATATCGGTATTGGGGCAGCCGTGATCGCCGCAGGCGCAGGGGGTGCGTATTTCTATTTTACGCAAAAAGCGCAGGCGATTAAAGGGATTTTAGGCGCGGCGGCGGCAATCCCTCAAGAAGCACAAGTGGTGATGGCTTTTAATACCAAAGTTGAGCCTTGGAATAAACTGGCGCAATTTGGCACACCCGCCTCGCAAAAGCTGATCAGTGAAAGTATTACCAAGTCACCGTTAAATTCTTTGCTAGTCCAGAGCAAAACTGAATATAGTCGCGATGTGCAGCCTTGGTTAGAGGGTTATATCATTACGGCGCTTGTCCCAAATGCGGCGCAGCCACAAGCACCTGCGGCAACCTTAGTCATTGCCCCAACCCGCGATCGCAGCAAGTCTGATGCTTTTTTGTCAAAATATCGTGGGGCATTGGCACAACAAGGGGCAAAATTTACTGCTAAGCAGTATAAGGATGTCACCTATTACGAGTCTCCTACTCGCGACCCAAACAACAGTGTGGTGACGGCAGACATTGGTGGACAATATGTGGCGATCGCCACTAGCCCCACAGTGATCCAACAGGCGATCGATACCTATAAGGGTAGTAATCCATCTCTTGCCAAGAAACCAATCTTTGCCAAGATTTATGGTGCGACTAATCAAACGAAACTAGTTGAACCATTGTTACAGGTTTATTTAGATGGGGAAGTTGCCCTTGAGTTTATTGGCTCACAAGCTAATCTCAATCTCAACGAAGCGGCGATCGCGCAGTCCAAGCGAGAGCTAGATGCGATGACTTTGACGGGTGGTACGCAGAAAGAAGGTTTGCGGTTTGAGATTAATACTTATCTCAAAAATGATAATTCTAATCCCCTTGCCAATAATGAAGCCAAGGTTCTCAATCTCTTACCACAGGAAACCTTTTTATTAGTTTCGGGAGTAAATCTCTATCAGTCATGGCAATCGCTAGTTGCCCAAGCCAAGGGAAATTCCAGTTCCGCACAACTGATCGATCAGATTCGCAAAGCTGTAAAGGATAGTACTAAACTCGATCTCGATCAGGACATTCTCAAATGGATGAATGGTGAGTTTGCGATCGCCGCTATTCCTAATAATCAAGGTATCTTAGCGAATCCAGGGTTTGGATTTGTAGCGCTCGCTCAAGCCAGTGATCAGAATGCAGCCAAAACAGCCCTTGATAAAATCGATAAGGTTGCCCAAACGAATTCTGGCGGACTACTGCCTAAAGGAGTTGATCTTAAACCCAAGCAAATTGGTGATAAATCGGTGATTACTTGGGCGATCGGTAATACCAATGTGGCAACACGCGGCACGTTAGATAATAACTTTGTGTTCTGGTCTATGGGCGATCTTGCCAATACCTTTGTGCCGACTCCTGCCAACAATTTACCTCAAAGTAGTTCTTTCAAAATTCTCACTACCGACATTCCTAAATCCAATGGCGGCTACTTCTATCTAAATATGACTACGGCACTTTCCCTTGCCGATCGCCTCTTGCCGCCTGAAGTCAAGTCTAATCCCAGTTTTACTGAAATTCGGTCTGTACTTGATGCCATTAACGGCATTGCCGTAACTTCCACCAATGTCGATGCCAAAACTACCCGCCTAGATTTCCTATTTACGCTGAAGCCCACCCCTGGCAATTAGATATAGATCTGAATGTTACGCGGAATGAAGATTGCCCTCACCCCCCAGCCCCCTCTCCCAAAGAGGAGAGGGGGAGAAGAATCCAGAAAATTCTTGTTCCCCTCGCCCTTTGGGAGAGGGGCTAGGGGTGAGGGTCTTAGAAACTTCCACGTAACATCAGATAGATCTCAAAAAACTGTAGTGGCAATTCATGAATTGCCACTACAGTTTTTTGATGATTGTATAGCTGAGATTGCTATATTAGCTATGCAATCAAAATATAAAAATCCTTAATACCTTTAACAAAAAATGGTTACAGCAGCACCTAATACTCAATCTGATACTAGCGCCCGTGACCTGTTTCAGGCTGCTTACGAAAATCGCTATACATGGGATCATAATTTTCCAGGCTTAACTGCCAATGTATCCGTAGCGATCGATGGCGTAGCCCGTACTGGCAAGGCAAAAATTGCGCCAGACTTGACCGTTGAAGTAAGTATGGACGAACCACAACTGATTGAGCGCACCACCCGCACCCCTAGCGGCGAAGAAAAGACAGTTTCTGTGGATGAAGGTCAAGAATGGCTATACAACCAACTACGAGATGTAGTGACCCATCGCAAGCGTAAAACCTTTGACGAAGCCCATGGCAAATCATCCTTTAATCTTGGCGCAACCGATGAGTCGGGAGCCGTAGAAATCTTGGTTACTGGTGACTCAATGGGATCAAACTACAAAGTCCGTGGCAAAGAGATCTCAATGGTCAGCCGCGTGATGGGACGGATTGGATTTGTGATTAATCACCTTGGTCACTTGGATACTGGCGAAGGTTATATCTCATCTCTTTATACTGCGGTGTTTCGTAATCCAATGAATGATGAAATCGTGCGTCAAGCTCGTTTTGAGGATATCTACGAAAAGCTCGGTAATTACTATGTGATGACCAAACAAATTGTGCAATCTAACGAGCAAGGTCAAACTAAAAACTACGAAATTATCTTCAGTGATATCCAGCTACTCGGCTAGAGTGTGTTCGGGTTGAAGCGCAAAGCGCTGTAACCCGAACCAAGAGATGTTTTGAAA
This sequence comes from Pseudanabaena minima str. Chao 2107, assembly GCF_051131155.1. NCBI lineage: Bacteria > Bacillati > Cyanobacteriota > Cyanophyceae > Pseudanabaenales > Pseudanabaenaceae > Pseudanabaena > Pseudanabaena minima. The sequence goes on along the minus strand of NZ_CP159508.1, from coordinate 3,742,986 downwards.
GTGTTGCGAAGCAACACTTTCAAAACATCTCTTGGTTCGCTTGATCGAAAATTGGTGTAATAGCTTTTTTACAAAGTTATTAACAGCCAAGACAAGTGGCTTAAGCCCCTTGTCAGTCCTCACAAAAATGATGGTGGCGACAATTATGAGAACCGATCTAGAAAGATTATTAATTTCGGAAGCAGAGCTATTGGAATTGACAGGTTTTGATCGCCAACAGATTTTGCCATCACTAAAGTTGACTTCACGACAGATCAAGATCCAACGTGCGATCGCCTTAGGGGTTACCGCGATTAACTTTATCTCATTTGCTAGCATCTTTTTGCCGCCACTACGGATTGCAGGGGTGATCTTTTTGATTAGTTTGATATTGGGGGCGTTGAGCTTAGCGATCGAATTCGTGGAAGTAACTGTACTTTTCTTTTGTGTGGCTTTAGGTGCAGCTATTTATTCGCTTTATGTTTTGACAGGAGCGCCCTTAGGGATGATTTTACTATGCCTTGGATTGGCGATCGCTAGCGGAATTATTGCTTTATTGCTCACAAGATTAATTATGCAGCAATGGCGAATGTCAAAAAATTTACATCGCCAAAAAGGTATTCCCAAAGTTATTTTGCGTCTATTTACGGAAGTTGACAAATGCAATAAGACGATCCGTGATATTGATGTATTCGATCAGTTACAAGATGCAGGCAATCCAATTAAATTAGAGTCTAGGGAATCAGCGATCTCGGCTTTAAGAATGACTCGCAATGACATTGTTCGCGCCCTCAAAACTGAACGGATTTTACGGGAGCATCCTGACTTTCATCCCGATCGCTTTGATATTGATTTAAATGCTTTTGAAGCGATCCAGATCAATAATCGAGCCAAGGAGTATGGACGCATTTTTGATACGACTTTACAAATTGCGATCGATGTCCAGAAAGTGATGACAGAATTACAAGAATTCTCTTCCGATTTTCCGTAAAACCCAAAAAGTATGAGGCAGCACAGATCACCACCTCATGCTTTTGGGTTAATACTGATATTATGTAGAAGTAATGCCTGCGATCATAGAAATCAAGGGCTGGCACGGGGTCACAGCCTGTACAAAATCTAAATTATTGGGGTAGGGGCAAGTCCCCCTTGGTTGCCCTGCTTTTCTAGCAGCAAGAGATTCATCATCTGAGTTCTATGTACAGCTATCGCCAAATGTATGAGGACATAAAACCCAAGAAGAGAATGGCGGCGCGAAGCGCCGCCATTCTCTTCTTGGGTTTTGATTTTGTACTAGCACAATCGACGGTAGCTATAACATGAGTTAATACTGGTGGTGACAGCTATATCTCAGTTCAAAGTGCAGTAAGTTAAAGTAAGAGAATACTTTTAAGCCGCTAGATGCTTTTATGAACGATCACAAAAATGAAAACGCCTATTTAGATGAAGATGAGCTATTTCGGTTGGGAGGGAAAACAACTAACTTTGTAATTACGCCTGCGGAAATTCGCTATCACCATATTAAAGTTGAAGATTTGGATAAACCCGTAGCGGCGATCGCATACAACGGCTTTACCTATAGTCTATTTCGCACTAGTTTTGACTGGGCTGAAGTCCAAAAAATTACTAGCCGACTTTCCTCAGCTTATGTCATTACAGTTATTTCCAAAGGGTGGGCGATTTGGACTTTTGAATATTAGTTTCGTTGTTCGAGAAGTTCGGCAAAAGCTTGCTCAAAATCTTCATTGGTAATCTTGAGATTTTCAAGCAGATTAGAAGCATCACGCTGATGACGACGGATCGCAAAAATAGCAGCCCGATTACTTAAAAAAGCGAGATCGGCTCCATTCCAATTTTCGGTACGGTCAGCCCAAACATCTAAATTGATATGATCGCCAAGGGGGCGATCGCGATTATGTACTTCTAAAATCGAACTGCGGCTGTCGCGATCAGGTAAATCGACCATCATGTGCAATTCGATGCGCCCTGATCGCAATAGTGCAGGATCGATAAAATCACGGCGATTGGTTGCGCCAATTACCAATAGTCCTTCAGCCGATTGCAAGCCATCAAGTTCAGTTAGTAACTGACCAATCACGCGATCGCTTACTCCACTGTCGCCTTGATAGCTACCCCTTGCGGGTGCAAGCGTATCGATCTCATCAATAAATATGACGCAGGGAGATGCCTGACGTGCTTGAGCAAATAACTGTCTAATCGATTGTTCAGAAGCTCCAACCCATTTAGTTAGTAGTTCCGAACCCGCAACGGCAATAAAATTTGCTTGGGCTTGAGTGGCGATCGCTTTAGCCAGTAAAGTCTTGCCTGTCCCTGGTGGTCCATAGAGGAGGACTCCACGGGTTGCCTTAGCACGGGTATGGGCATAGAGCGCAGGATCAACTAATGCGCCTGCTACCGCTTCCTGAAGAGTTTGCTTAACTTTCGCCAGTCCACCGATTTCAGACCATTGCACAGTAGGAACTTGAATTTGCAGCGATCGCAATACGGCGGGGTGAACCTGCTTTAACGCAAATTCAAAGTCTGCACGATTCACATCAAGGTTTTCAGGAATATCCGCCACGCTGGTTACTTGTCGCCGCAAAGCATTAGTCGCTGCAACTTGGCAAAGCCCCTTAATATCGGCTCCCACATAACCATAGGCGCGATCGGCTATCTCATCTAAATCCACATCACCAGTCAAAGGCATTGAGCGCGTATGGATTTCTAGAATTTCACGACGCGCATGGCGATCGGGTATGGGGAAAATAATCTCGCGATCGAATCGTCCAGGACGACGGAGGGCAGGATCGATCGCATCGGGGCGATTGGTCGCTGCTAACACGATTACTCCCTTAGTCTCGGCAAATCCATCCATTAAGCCGAGCAACTGCGCCACTAGACGCTTTTCCACTTCTCCTTCTACATTTGCCCTATTAGGAACGAGAGCATCTATTTCATCGATAAAAATCAAACAGGGTGAAGATTTGGCAGCTTTCTCAAATACCTGACGTAACCGAGTTTCGGCTTCACCGTAGTATTTACTAATAATTTCTGGTCCCACGATCGCAATGTAATTTACGCCCAACAGAGTTGCAAGCGATCGCGCTGTTAGAGTTTTGCCAGTGCCGGGAGGCCCAACGAGGAGAATGCCTTTAGGTGGTTCTAGTCCTAACTTAGCTAAAATATCAGGACGCTTTAGGGGAATTTCAACTAAATCACGCAACTGCGCTAGGGTGTCACCTAATCCGCCTACTAGTTCCGCGATCGCCTGTGGTTTTTCGGTTGGAGAATTATCTTTTTCAGGTTTGACCACATCAGGGGAAGTGACTTCACTGCTTCCACCTGTTGCTGTAGCAGCACGAGGCGATCGGGGAATATTACCGCGTCGGGGAATGCTGGATAATGGACGGGAAGTAACATTTACCTCAGTATGAATTTCGCCAGATTTCTGCTTCTCATCCAGTTTTTGAGCAAGATCGATGAGTTGATCAAGATTTAGTAATTGCTTAACATCATCCACTAGAGATTCAAAGCCTTCCACTTTGAAAGCAAATTTGTCTTTAAAACTATCTTTGTCATTACTCATTAACAGTATTTCCTATGTGTAGCATTTTCAGCGTTTTGTACTCAACCCCGAACTAAGAAGTTTTTCGATAGTGATCTAATGATTTGTGAGTAGGGGCAGCGCTTCGCGCCGCTCTTGCATCTAGATAATGCTAGCTATTATGAAAGGGAGATCGCATCAGCATAAAGTCAAGATTTATATGGCATCAGGATATGGCATCAGGATCGATACCGATTGACCTTAAATAAGCTGCTAACTTTTGCTTTTGTTGGCGTTCCTGCTCTGCGATCGCTTCAGCCTGTTGTTTGCCCAAACGTTCCTGCTCTGCGATCGCTTCATAGTGCGCTGCCCGCTCGTCACCCGTCTGTAATAAGTTCCCAGACTGATCCCACCAACGCAGCCAAAGAGTCTCACCTTCATTTTTAAGCCCCAGTTCCACACCCATTGGCGCGATCAGATAATGCCCACGTTGATTAGGTACGGATTTCTCATAGCGACCATCAACTAAATGATAACAGTCCAGCAAGGCTCTCCTTGCGTCAAAAATGACATAGTAAGGTATCCGAATTGCTTGTTCGTAAACCCAAAATTTACCTGCTTTTTGGTTGTCATTGGGGGGTGTCGCATCTCTTTCTTCTGCACCATTGCCGGAGACGAATTCAATTGCAATTAATGGAGCGATAAACTCTTTCCACAGTACATAGGAACGACGATATTCGCCGTCAATTAATGGCGGTACATTTCCAACATAAAACCAGTCAGGAGCTTCTGCCCCTTTTTCCGCAGGTTCAGTTAGCCGCCAATAGATGCCACTATCTTGCCCAATACAATAGTTTCCATCAGGATGTAGTTTTTGTAAAATTGGTTCAATAGAACTAGTTAAAACTATACTTTGTGGATGCTCTTGAAAATTTTTCACAAAGGTTCCATCAGATTCTGGCAGTTGGGTATGATCGGGTAGACTAAGTGGAATTGATTGAACGAGTTGAGATGTGGTAGCATCAGGCTTAACCATTACTTGAGTGCTTTCCATAGTAACTCCACGAGATTACATTGAAGTAATCCTAGCACATCACCAAAAGCTTTCAGGGATTTTCAATCATTTCAAAAATGGATCAAAGATGGATCAAGATTCTTCACATACTGCACTATGTTACGTATTTGTCTATGGGACTCTCAAACCAAATGAAGCTAATTTTGAAACATATTGCGCTGGCAAATTCCATTCTCAGCAACAGGCGATCGCCTATGGCGATTTATTTGTGTTGCCGATGGGCTATCCTGCGATGACTGTCGGTAATGCTCAAGTGCATGGATATCTGCTCTCATTTCCTGATGCAAGTATTTTAGAATCATTGGATGAGCTAGAGGATTATCAAAGTGATCGGGCTTCTCATGAGAATTTATATGATCGGCGACTAATAGAGGTTTTTGATTTACAAGGAGAGTCTCTGGGGATGGCATGGGCGTATTTTATGGAATTAGCACAAGTCACTAAATTTGCAGGTATTGCTCAACCTGATGGCTTATGGACTCATAACCACGAAATGTTTTAAAAGCGTTGCTTTGCAAAGCTTTTAAAACATTTCAGCGATCGCTTACAACCCATACAAATCCTTAAACCATTTCACAAATTTCTGAGCATTAGGATGCGTGGGAGCAAAACTTGTCCACATTGTTAAATGCAATGCTTTATCTGGTGGATCTTGCCACGCTAGCCAAGTATAGATATTGGCTTTGTCAATTTGTTTAGGCGTATATTTGGCTCCTCTATTTTTTGCTTCCCTTACAGACTCTTTTGCAAATTCCCATGTTATCTCATTACCTTCAGGGATAATGTCAGCCAGAAAAGTCTCTAACATACCGCGCATTTTATTGTTGGGCATAATCCAAACCCCAAATCGGACTCCGTTAGCAATTTCATGAATTAATCCATCTTCTGGCAATTTTTTAGGTAAATCAGGAATAATCTTTCTAGCAGCGTGCTTGATGCTATCCCAACACCCGACAGGATTATCATCTGCATCCACTATTACTCCAAGTACAGAAAGAGAAGATTCTTTCAATCGGACAGGAATCTCTTTTAATAAATTTGAAGCACCGTTACATGGAATAATTTCAGGGATATCATCTCTCATGCTCACATCATTTCTTCTCATTAATTCAGGGATGACAAGATATTCTTGTTTCCCTTCTACAAGCAATAAGATTTTACTCATGATTTAGCGCACCTCTATTCTGGAACGAGATGCAATCACGATTTCATCTTCAGTAAATACAATACTGTGTGGTTTTCCTTTCTCAATTCGATGAATTGTAATTCCATCTTCACTTGGATGGTCTTCATTAGCAATATCCGCTAAACTCCTCCAGCAGTCATTACTATGAGTAGTTGCAAAAATCTGGACGTTAAGGCGTTTTGCGGTTTCCCAGAGCATTTTCCACATATCAGACATTACTGTAAAGTGTAGCCCTGTATCAATTTCATCAACTAACAAAACGCCATCTTTCGCATTTACAATCGCTAAAGCTAGACCTAATATTCTCCACACACCATCGCCCATGCTGCCAATTGGTATGCGATCCTTATTTGAAAGCTTAGCCATAAAGCTGCGATGTGAAATATTCTGTTTTGTATGCTCAAAACCTGTAACAGCAATCCTTTTAATGTTTGGTTCTAATAATTGAATAGTCTCTGTAACATAATCTTCTTCTGGGGTAAGAACAATCTTATCGAAAAGTTCAATAGTTTGTTCCATCGTTAGAGAACCTAGTCCAATGACTTGAGTTCTTGTCGGCATATTTCTGAGGTCTTTGCGAAACCCACTTATGCTATTAAAGGAAAGTCCATCATTGGGTGATAGCGGTAATTTGAGATTGACACTCAGCTTCTCAATATTTATCTCAAATCCTCTTAGATCAGGTAAGTGCGATTCCATACCGCCAGTGAGCATAGGATTGTTTTTTAAACTCCGCACTGAAACCAAATGATTCTCGCCTATGTAGGACAAAGAAACAGCAATCTTCTCTAAATCATTATGAATCTCTCCTATTGAAAATTTACTTCCTGCATGAATTGTGCGATCACTAAAAAGATGGCGAATATCTAATTCATTCTCACCATTTTCATTATTGATACATTCATCACGTCTAGTCATAACACTTTTTAATATTTCTAATATTTCAAAGTGAGATTGAGAAGTAAGTAATTGGACTGCTTCTAAAATAGAAGTTTTGCCACTGTTGTTTGTGCCAACAATGAGATTCAACCTTCCTAGTTGTCCCATCTCGAAATATGGAAAGCAACGAAAATTTTCGATTTTGAGGGATTTCAGCATAATTGAATACCAATTTTTTAAGCACTGAAGTACTTAGCTACGGGATGATGCACAATCAACGCAGTTGTTGACTGTTCAGGATAGAGTTGTTCGCTCTCATCCATTTCTAACCCAACACGCTTTGCATCGAGCAAATCGAGCAGCTTGTACTGATCCTGCATATTTGGACAGGCGGGATAGCCAAAACTATAGCGAGAGCCATGATAGCGCTGGGCGAGAATATCGCGGATATTGTCGGGATCTTCACTACCAAATCCAAGTTCATGGCGAATGCGTGTATGTGTCCACTCTGCCACTGCTTCCGCCATCTGTACGGCTAAGCCGTGAAAATAGAGATAATCGGTATATTGATTCGCCTTGAATAGTCCTTGAGCAAACTCAGTGGCAATATGTCCAACGGTGACCGCTTGCAAGGGCAAAACATCAACGATTCCCGAATCCTTGGGCGAGAAGAAATCGGCAATACAGAGACGACGTTGAGACTTTTGGCGAGGGAACACAAAGGAATTAATTGGCTCAGCGTTCTTGATGTTGTCGATATCTTGAGGATTGTAAACATAGACCGTATTTCCTTCTGCAAGCACAGGGAAATAGCCATAGACTGAGGTTGGCGCTAGTAACTTCTCATTGATAATCCGCTCTTTCCATGTATGTAGAATTGGATAAACGGTTTCTTGCAGGAATAGATCGTACTCCTCACGGGACTGACCTTGAGGCTTGCGGAACTGCCATTGACCAGCAAAGAGTGCTTGCAAATCCAGATTCCAAAATAGTTCCTCAATGGGAATATCTGCACCTTGGAGAATCTTGGTTCCCCAGTAGGGAGGATTGGGACGGGGGATATTGGTATCGATCGCCTCCGATCGCACAATATCCAAGTACCGTTCTGCCAAAGCCGCCTCTTTTTTCGCCTTATCCTCAGCCGCAGTTGTCGAACTTTCAGTAGTCTCCGATACTTCATCAAGGGCAAGATTTTCATCTAAGAAGCCTTTACCATCTTCCCATTTACCCTCAGCCTTGGCAGGCATATATTTATCCATAAAGTTCAGGTCAGAGAAGGCATCTTTCCCATAGATCACCTTGCCGTTATAGACATTCTGACAATCATTATAGACAAATTTGGGTGTGAGTGCTGCGCCGCCGAGAATGACGGGGACAGTAATGCCGCGATTATTAAATTCCTGTAGATTATCCTTCATGAATGCTGTGGACTTAACCAACAAGCCACTCATAGCAATGCAATCTGCCTTGCATTCTTCGTAGGCTTGAATGATATTCTCTACCGATTGCTTGATGCCGATATTGACAACTTTGTAGCCATTGTTGGAGAGAATGATATCGACAAGATTCTTACCAATATCATGGACATCACCTTTGACAGTGGCAATCAGGAATACGCCTTTATTGGAACCTTCGGCTTTTTCCATGAATTTCTCTAAAAAGGCAACAGCAGATTTCATGGTTTCGGCGGATTGCAGTACAAAGGGAAGTTGCATCTGACCTGACCCAAAGAGTTCGCCCACTACTTTCATGCCATCAAGAAGAAATTGATTGATGATTGTCAATGGTTCGTAGGTTTTGAGTGCTTCGGTGAGTGCGTCATCTAAACCAATGCGATCGCCATCAATAATATGATTTTTGAGTTTCTCCTCAATCGTGAGATTATCATCGACTACTTTAATCCGCTTTGCCGAAACCCCTTCAAAAAGCTTTGTAAATTCGCCAAGGGGATCGTAGGTGCAGATATCGCCATCAAATTGACGCTGATCAAAGATGAGTTGACGCGCTACTTCTAATTCTCTTTCAGGAATGCGATTAAGCGGCACGATCTTACTAGCATGGACAATCGACGAATCCATGCCTACTTTCATTGCTTCATGCAAGAATACGGAATTGAGGACTATCCGTGAAGCAGGATTTAAACCAAAGGAAACATTGGAAACCCCAAGCAAAATATGGGTTTCGGGCATCGCTTCCTTAATGCGTCGAATGGACTCAATGGTAGCTGCTGCATTTTGGCGATCTTCTTCGATACCTGTGGAAATCGGCAAGGCGAGGGTATCAAAGAAAATTTCGCTAGGGGGCATTCCTAATTCTTCCGTTGCTTGTTTGTAAGCACGGGAAGCAATTTGGAACTTTTTGTCCGCAGTTCTTGCCATGCCCTCTTCATCAATTGTACCGATGACGATCCCTGCGCCGTATTGCTTGGCAAGACTTACGACCTTACAGAAGCGTTCTTCACCATCCTCGTAGTTAGTGGAATTAAGAATACATTTACCACCCGCCACTTTTAGCCCTGCTTCCATCTTTTCCCATTCGGTGGAGTCGAGCATCAGAGGCAAAGTAACGTTAGTGACGAGGCGAGAGACAAGTTCATGCATATCCCGCACGCCATCGCGTCCCACATAGTCCACGTTCACATCGAGAACATGTGCGCCTTCCTTGACTTGTGACCTAGCGATCGCCACCAGTCCATCCCAATCCTCAGCATTGAGCAAATCGCGAGTTTTCTTAGAACCGCTAGCATTCAATCTTTCACCGACAATGAGGAAAGAATTATCTTGAATATAGGGTTGAGAGCTATAAATGGAAGCCGCCGAAGGAGTGACTAGAGGTTCGCGTTTTTTCGGTTTGAGAGTCTTCGCAGCATCGGCTAGAGCCTTGATGTGGGCGGGTCTTGTGCCGCAACAACCACCAATAATCTGCACGCCTAAATCTTCAACAAAGTGGGCTAGATGTCCTTTGAGATCATCGGGAGTGAGGCGATAAAAAGCTTGTCCACCCACATTTTCAGGTAAGCCAGCATTCGGGACGCAGGAAACCACAAAAGGCGAATGGGCGCTCAAATACTGCATATGCTCTTTCATCAGGTCGGGACCTGTGGCGCAGTTCAACCCTAAGATGTCGATGGGATAGGGTTCGAGAATGGTCACAACTGCGGAAATATCGGAACCGACAAGCATTGTGCCAGTAGTTTCCATCGTGACCGAAACCATCACAGGAATGCGGGGCTTGCCTTCGGCAGTTTTCTTGTCAAAAAATTCGGCGATCGCATTGAGTGCGACCTTAATTTGCAGGACATCCTGACAAGTCTCGACAATTAATAGATCCGCGCCACCATCGTACAGACCTCCGATCTGCTCGATAAAGGACTCCTTCATCGTATCGAAATCAATATGGAGCAGAGTCGGTAACTTGGTGGTTGGACCGATCGATCCCGCCACAAAGCGGGGTTTCTCAGGCGTAGAAAATTCAGCAGCGACAGACTTGGCTAATTCTGTTGCCTTTTTGCTAAGTTCATAGGCGAGATGCCCCAAATTATATTCATTCAAAACGATCGACGTACCGCCAAAGGTATCCGTCTCGATTACATCAGCCCCCGCCTCCAAAAAGTCGCGATGCACTTTGGCGACTGCTTCAGGTTTCGTCATCACTAAATACTCGTTGCAACCCTCATACTCTGAGCCACCAAAGTCTTCGGCGGTCAGGTTTTGGACTTGCAAGTTTGTACCCATTGCACCATCAAAGACAATGACAGGGCGATCGCTGCTGTGAAGACGTTCCAGAAACAGACTGGTCATTTAATCTATACCCTAAGCTAACAAAGTGACTCTAGGTATTAATCTTAGCAATATCTCTATGATTTTTACCTTTTTACACCTTTGCCGAACTTAGGTTGATATCAAATTACAGCAATTGCTGATCAAACAAACCAGAAGCAATTTTTTGAAAGGCTTGCTTCGCAAGCCTTTCAAAAAATTGCTCGGTTTGGGTTTGAGCGCAAAGCACTGTAGGCGATGGTATAGCCATTTCTTAATTTAAAAATGCTTACTGGGTCTAGGCTTCAATTCACGACAGTATGATCCCACTCTCATGAATTGATATTAATTGGTAGTGCTAAATAGGTAAGGATAGGCGGCGCGAAGCGTCGCCTATCCTTACCACCATAAATCCTTTCCTTTTTAGGACTACCTATTAATTAGATCCGATTGAGACGATAGCCCATACTGTGAACGGTCTCAATCAAGTCTTCATTAGCCCCTGCGGCTTTTAACTTTTGGCGGAGACTGCGAATATGTACTTTTACGGTATGTTCTTCAGGAGGAGATTCTAAAGACCATACATGTTCAATCATCACACTGCGGCTCAAGACGCGCCGACCGTTGCGTAGCAGTAATTCTAAAAGAGAATATTCCTTTGGGGTTAGATGGATCGGATTTTCGCCATAGCCCACTTCACAAGTACTGGGATTGAGATGTAGTTGCCCCCACTCCAAAACTGGTGAGGCACTTAAGCTAGTTCGACGCAACGAAGCACGAATTCGCGCAAATAGTTTTTGCAAGTCTACTGGTTTAACAATGTAGTCATCGGCTCCTACATCAAGCCCGTTAATTTCATCGTTGATCGTATCGCAGGCTGTGAGCATAAGGATAGGCAAGTTGAACCCATGCGATCGCAACTGATGGCAAAGACTTATGCCATCTAATTCTGGTAGCATCAGATCTAAGATCATTAAATCGTAATCTAGGGAATGAGCTTGATGCCATCCAGATTTGCCATCAGCAGCAATATCCACAACGTAGCGCTCGTCAGTTAACGCTTCTGCCAAGGTTTCGGCAAGGCGAATATCATCTTCAACTAGAAGAATCCTCATAGAATGGATTTTTTGCGAGACGCGATCAAACTTTTCTGATTCTACAAAAATTTGCTACCAAAATACGATTCCATTCAGATTAAGCGAATCGACATATCACATATTGAAGCTAGTTAATTCAAATAAATGTAACGGAACATCAAGATTTATTGCCTAGGGTCAATCTTTCCGTTTTCTTTACACTTTCCTAACTAGTTTCCTTACTTTGGGTATGGGACTATCAAATTTCATTGTGAAAAAGGCTTGATTGTCAACAGCACTTTGATTTAAATAAATGCAATTTTTAATTCTAGGAAATAGAACATGAGTACTAAAAGCTCGTAGATTCTAATGTTAGCAAATACTTTAAACTTGGAGGATTTCAATGGGTAGTATCGTCATCAATGCTAGTCCTGTGGAACTATGTTCCACTGATGATATTCAGAATGTGATTCGTGCTGTTTACAGACAAGTATTGGGTAATCCTCACATAATGGAAAGTGAGCGCTTTGTTAAAGCTGAGTCGCAGTTAACTGATCGCAGTATATCGGTAAGAGAATTTGTGCGGGCGATTGGTAAATCTGAATTTTATCGCGATCGCTACTTCACCTCATGCGCTCCTTACCGCTTTGTGGAATTGAATTTTATGCATTTTCTCGGTCGCCCTCCCCAGTCTCAAGCAGAGATTTCCGAGCATATTATACGATGTGTGACCGAGGGCTACGATGCTGAAATTGATTCCTATATTGATAGTGACGAATATCAAACTGCTTTTGGTGAGAATGTGGTTCCTTTTAATCGTAGCAACACTGAAGCAGGGCAAAGCCAAGTGACGTTTAACCGTATGTATGCGCTTAATCGTGGTGATTCCCAAATTAGCAGTGCGGTTAAGTCTTCACAGTTAGTTTTTGAGGTCGCTACCAACAGCAGCAACAAAATTTCACCAGCCAGTGCCAATCTCGGCGGTTCGGGTGAAGCCAATAAGAAAAAATTCAAAATTGTGGTTCAGGGTTCTAAATTTGATACCCGCCGTCGTGTCAGCACTAGTACCTACTTGGTTGCGGGCGACAATATGACTGCTCAAATTCAAAGGATTAACCGTACCTCTGGCAAAATTGTCAGCATTACTGAGGTAGTTTAACACCCCATTTTTTCTCCAATCCTCCTGCCTTACCTATAGTCCATGATCTGTTCATAGAGGTAGGGGTGTGTAAGGCAGGTTCTTTAGCTTTAGATGTGATCGCAAGGTTTGAGTTGGAGAACGTTGCCAAGTTGTTCGATATCAGGCAAAGGCAAGTTTACATATTTCTCATCACAATTTAAAGCATTACTGGGTTAAATACAGTAATTTCAAAACCAGATTTCAACTGGCTGACTAATTCAATACTAGGTAATTTTTTAGGAAACCATTCATGTCAATTCCATTGTTAGAGTACAAACCTTTATCTCAAAATCATCGTGTAGATAGCTTTGAAATTGCTGGAGATGAACAACCTCGGCTTTTCACCACTGACAATTTATTGTCTAGTACTGAGTTGGATTTTTTAATTAGTGCGGCCTATCGGCAAGTTTATAACGAACAGCAGATGCTAGACAAACACCGCCAAGTAATTCTAGAGTCTCAATTGCGATCGCGTCAAATTACGGTGAGAGGATTTATTCGCGGCTTAGTATTGTCTGATTCCTTCAGACGGTTGACCTTCGATTGCAATAATAACTATCGCTTTGCGGAGATTTGCATTCAGCGAATTCTTGGGCGTAATGTCTATAGCGATCGCGAAAAGATTGCTTGGTCGATTGTGATTGCCACCAAAGGTATTGAAGCTTTTGTAGATGAATTACTGAATAGTGAAGAATATCTCAATAACTTTGGTGATAGCATCGTTCCCTATCAACGTCGGCGGATCTTGCCTCAGCGCACTAAGGGCGATGTTACCTTTGCTCACATGACAAGGTATGGTGCGGACTATCGTGATCGCCTGCCAAAACAAGTCTATAAAGGCAATAGAGGTGCGGCAAGATTGGATTATCTGCGTTGGGAATGGCAAAAGAATCCACCCGCAATTATTGGTCAAATCGGCGCAGGGATTACCTATGCTGGCGCTGGTTTTATTGGCTTATTGTTATTGGCAGTTTTACTTGGGTGGTAGACCTTATAATCTTCAATATTCTTAAAAGAGTCTTGCATGGCAAGACTCTTTTAACGAACCACAAGAGATTTTTTGAAAGGCTTGCTTGGCAAGCCTTTCAAAAAATCTCTTGGTTTGGGTTTGAACGCAAAGTAGTGTATTAGCCTGCAAGATTTGTGCGGTTGTATTACATCCTCAATTGAGATAGTTGAAAGTATGACCAGTTTGTATGTGATTGGGGTTTGCCTTAATTTTCTGGTTGTGTTGATCGGTTATTTCTTCTGGAGCAAAGAGGGAATTCGCCGTCGTCTTACTGAGAAATTATTACGCAAGCAAAGCGATCGCGAAAGACTAGTTACGCAGATCGCCCATCAAATTCGCCAATCCCTCAATCTTGATCAAGTTCTCGCCACGACGGTTAAAGAAGTTCAACTATTTCTGCAAGCCGATCGCGTCTTAATCTATCGCCTCTGGGATGATGGCACTGGCAGCGCCATTCATGAAACTGTTTTACCGCCATATCCCAGCATTTTAGGGCAAGTGTTTCCCGACGAAGTTTTTCCTAAGCAATATCATCAGGCTTACTCATTGGGCAAGGCTCGCTCTATTGCTAATATCGAGCAGGCAAATATCGAATCCTGTCTGGCAAATTTTGTAAAGCAATTTGGGGTTCAAGCTAAGTTAGTAGTACCAATCATTCAGGAAAATCGTCAAAATGATCATCAAAATGATCATTCACAAAACTCACAGCCCTACCTTTGGGGACTATTGATTGCCCATCAATGCGATCGCCCTCGCCAATGGGAAAACTGGGAAGTGGAACTAATGACGCAACTCGCTACCCAAGTAGCGATCGCTATTCAACAATCAGAGCTGTATCGGCAATTGCAACATCTCAATACGCAACTAGAGGAGCGTGTCCAGCAACGCACCACTGAACTTGCAACGGTTAATTTGTCCCTAAGAGCAGAAATTGCTGAACGACAGCGTACTGAAATTGCTCTGCGCCACACTAATGAAACATTACAAGCCCTTGTTAATGCTTCGCCGAGGGCAATTTTCATGCTTGATTTAGAGGGGAAAGTTAAGATTTGGAATCCCGCAGCAGAACAAATGTTTGGTTGGACAGAAACGGAGGTGATCGATCATCCTTGCCCAATTTTATTAGACGATCAATTAGAAGATTTGACAACTCTACAAAGTAGTTTGCTGCAAGGCAAAACCTATACGAGAGTGGAAATGACTCGCCAGAGAAAAGATGGTTCAGCGATCGATATCGTCTTTTCGGCAGCGCCACTGCCCGACAATAATGGACAAATTAATGGCATCGTTGCGGTGATTGCCGATATCACAGAACAAAAGCGGCAAGCGGCACAAGTGCGTTTATTACAATCGGTTGTAGTCAATACCAATGATGCGATCATTGTTACTGAAGCGGAACCAACTGAGGGACTAGGACATCGGATTATCTATGTAAATGAGGCTTTTACAAGCATTACTGGCTATCATCCCCACGAAGTATTAGGACAAACGCCAAAGATTTTACAAGGTGTCAAGACTGATCGCGCAGAACTTCAGAAAGTTCGTCAGGCTCTATCTGTTTGGGAATCTATCACCGTTGAGGTGATCAATTATCGTAAAGATGGTTCAGAATTTTGGAACGAGTTTAGTTTAGTACCAGTCGCCGATGCTAAAGGTTGGTATACACATTGGATTGCAGTGCAACGTGATACAACCGAGCGCAAAAAAGTTGAGCAAGCGCTACGCCAAAGTGAAGAACGCTTCCGATCGCTAATCGAAAACGCCTTAGATATCATCATGATTCTGGATATCAATGGCACAATTAGCTATGTTAGTCCTTCGGTAAGCAAGGTCTTAGGTTATGACGTTACCGATCTCGTGGGCGCAAATATACAGGAATTTATTCATGCCGATGATTGGGCAATCTCGATTGATCGCTTGACTGATACCACATCACAGGAATCGCGACTTACCATTGAATTTCGCCATCGCCATCAAGATGGAACTTGGCGAATTCTGGAAGCAATTAGTCAGCCCTTTGTCGATAGTACCGATGTAATGCAAATGATGGTGAATGCTCGCGATATTACCGAACGGAAACGTCTAGATGAAATCCACCTTGCCTTAGAACGCGAAAAAGAACTAAGCGCTTTAAAAACAAGATTTTTCTCAATGGCTTCCCATGAGTTTCGCACACCTCTGAGTACGGCTCTAGCAGCAGCGCAAGTTCTCGAAAATTCTCAACAGGAGTGGGACAATACAGAAAAGCGATTACGCAATTTACATCGCATTCAAGATGCTGTGCGGAATATGGTGCAATTGCTAGATGATATTTTGACAATCAATCGGGCGGAAACGGGTAAACTTGCCTTTAATCCCAAAAACATCGCACTGGAGGCTTATTGCCGACATTTTATTGAAGAAATGAAACTCAATGCTGGCAATCAACATCAACTTACGTTTAGTTGCCATGGTAAATCGCAGCACGTTTGTCTGGACGAAAAATTATTGCGATCGATGCTCTCTAACTTACTTTCTAATGCGATTAAGTATTCGCCACAGGGTGGAGATATCTCTCTTTCTCTGGAGTTTCAATTAGATAATTTCATCATCAAAGTTCAAGATCAAGGGATTGGGATTTTACTTGAAGATCAAAAGCAACTGTTTGAACCGTTCCATCGCGGAAAAAATGTCAAAACTATTTCTGGCACTGGATTAGGTTTAGTTGTTGTTAAAAAATGTGTGGATTTACATCAAGGTAATATTGTGATCAATAGCGAAGTTGAACGAGGAACAACCTGTATAATTACTATTCCCTTGAGATATGACGAACTCGCTAAGTAAATCACCATAATTACAGCTAAGTAAAAGAGCATATTAAAACCTAAAACCAGAGATTGTTCCGCCCGCGTAGCGGGCGGAACAATCTTTTCAGTTTTTAGTTTATTTATGCCTAGCTACTTATTTACTTGAAACCCAAAACTAATCAAGATTGAGGAAGCATTGCAAAGCAACGCTTCCTCAATCTTGATTGATTCTCTTTTGATTGGTAATTTTATAGCTGTCGCCATTCTTGTTAGGACTTAAACCCAAATAGTGTGAGGCGGCGCTTCGCGCCGCCTCACACTATTTGGGTTTTGATTTGTCCTGATACAGGTGGCTATAGCTATATGTACCAAAATCTCGATCTGCAAACGCCAAACCATCGCTTGCTGTTATCAAATTTGTAACCAAATCTCTTTTTGTCTTGACTACATCTATGCTAAATGTCTAGGTGAAATATGAGGTTTCGGCTATGAAGAATATGGCTATTGGTTTAGCAATGTTAACTTTTTTATCTTGCTTGCCATTGCAGATGGTGATTAGTGAAAGAATTCAAGCTCAAACCGTAGAAGATCGCAAAGCGGAAGCAGATCGTCTTTTAGAAAGAGGGAACCAGTTAAATCGAGTTAGCCAATTTCGGGAAGCATTGCGAGTATTTGAGAAATCGCTACAGATTTATCGTGAAATCAAAAATCTTAAGGGTGAAGGGAATGCACTCAATAACATTGGCAATACGTATAATTCTTTGGGAAATTATCCAAAATCAATTGAATATCACCAGCAGTCGCTAGCTGTTGCCAAAAAACTTGGCGATCGCGATAATCAAGGAAACTCATTAGGGAATTTGGGCAATGTCTACTATGCGATCGGACAGTACACTAAAGCAATTGAGTACCATGAACAAGCTTTAGCCCTTAAACAACAAATAGGCGATCGCTACGGTGAAGGTCGTTCGCTAGGCAATCTTGGCAATGCCTACAATCTGCTTGGACAGTATAACAAAGCCGTTGAATACTATCAGAAATGTCTGCCGATTTTGAGAGAAATCGATGATCGCGATGGAGAATCAGATTTGTATATAGCCATTGGCATTGCCTACGATGGACTTGGTAAGTATCAAACTGCCATTGAGCAATATCAGAAATCCTTAGCCATCAAAAAGGAAATCGGCGATCGCAATGGTGAAGCTGATGCGTTGAATACTCTTGGTGCTGCCTATAGTGTTCTGGGTGAGAGCCAAAAGGCGATTGATTATTATCAGCAATCGTTAGATCTTAAAAAGCAAGTGGGCGCTCGGAGTGGCGAAGCTGACGCTCTCAATAATCTTGGCAATGTATACAATAGCCTTAAACAATATCCCAAAGCGATCGGATACTTCCAGCAAGCTTTGGTGATTGCTCGGCAAATCGGCTATCGTAATACAGAAGGACGCGCCCTCAACAACCTTGGTGGAGCTTATCGTTCTCTGGGAGATACGCAAACAGCGATCGCCAATTATCAACAAGCTCTAGAAATTGCCAAACAAATAGGTGATCGTGATGGAGAAAGCGGTTCACTCAACAGTTTAGCGATCGCCTACAATTCACTCGGACAATTTCAAAAAGCCCTTGATTATTACCAGCAATCTTTAGCCGTTGCCATTCAAATTAGTAATCGGGCTGGGGAAGGACGTTTATTAAATAATCTTGGCATTTTCTTCTCTCAACAAAAGCAAACAGAACTATCGATTCTTTTTTATAAGCGATCGATTAACGTTCGGGAATCTATTCGCAAAAATATTAGTGGACTCAGCAAAGAATCTCAGAAATCGTACCTATCAACTATTGAAAAATCCTATCGCTATCTTGCCGACCTCTTACTAACCCAAGGGCGGGTTATGGAAGCATTGCAAGTTATAGATTTGTTAAAAGTCCAAGAGCTAGAAGACTATCTCAAAAATATCAAGGGAACTGATCGCACATCTCAGGGAGTAAGGCTATTGGAGGTCGAGCAAGCTTTTATAAAGGATTTCTCGGTAATTAATTTTGAGCAGATGTCTAAGTTAAATAGCCAATTAGCTAATCAGATTCAACAAATTCCTAAATCAGAACTGAATCAAGTTCCTGACTATCTTAAGAAAATTCCCGAAGGCACAGTCCTGTTCTATCCACTCATTCTAGAAAACCGTCTCGAGCTAGTGCTTTTTTCTCAGGGAAATCTGCCGATTAGTCGTACTGTAAATATCAAACAGGATGATCTAAAGATTTTAATTGAAGAGTTCAAAGCAGAATTGCTAGATCGTAGTTCTGAAGATTTTAGGGAGCCTGCATCAAAGCTTTATAATATCTTGATCAAACCAATCGAATCAGAACTGAAACAAGCGAAAGCGGATACGATTCTCTATGCTCCTGATGGACTGTTGCGCTATGTTCCCCTTTCTGCTTTATACGATCAAGAGGCTAACGATGGTAAACATTGGCTAATTGAAAAATATCGCATCAGCTACCTCATTGCCTATAGTTTGAGTGACTTTTCTCCTAAAGCAAAGACTGAATTTAGTGTTCTCGCTGGGGCATTTGGGGGCAAAGGCGGTGAGAGAAGATTCGGGCAGTCAGGATTACCTGCCACGATTAAAGAAGTCCAAACGATCGCTAGTTCCTTTCAGGATTCAGTTACACTTCAAGAGGAAAAGTTTAGCCGCCAAGCTGTGGAGGCTCTACTTGAAAATCATAATATTATTCACTTGGCAACCCATGCTGAGTTTAATGTTGGCGTGCCTGAAACTTCGTTTATCATTTTTGGGAATGGTGACAAAATTAGACTCAATGAGATTAGTGATTGGAAGATCCCGAATGTTGAGCTAGTCATCCTTAGCGCTTGTCAGACAGGGGTAGGCAAACTTGGTGATGGAGTAGAGATTTTAGGTTTTGGTTATCAAGTTAAAAAGGCTGGTGCAAAATCAGCGATCGCTTCTCTCTGGAAAGTCGATGATGTTGGGACACAAGTCTTAATGGAAGCCTTTTATAGAGAAATACAAAAAGATGATGTATCTATTGCTGAGGCTTTACGCCGAGCGCAAGTATCACTGATCAAATCACCACAATACAACCATCCCAATTATTGGTCAGCCTTTTTTGTGATTGGGAGTGGTTCTTAAAAATGTATGGCTGTTGCCAGTCTGGACATAAATCTTAGAGGTGAATGACGGCGCAAAGCACCGCTATTCACCTCTGGGGTTGGGATTTCGCTATACAATTATTTGGTAACTTCAAAGGTGATGTTATGGCTTCACAGTTATATGCGATCGCAATTTTTACTTTAACCGGGTTTGTGGGATTAGCTACTGATCTAACTTTCACACCTATACTTACCCAAGCCCAGTCTATTCAATCTCGCAAATTTGAAGCAGATCGCCTGTTCAATCAAGGGCTGCAACAAGCTCAATTGAGCCAGTTCCGTGAAGCCTTGCAATTTGCCGAACAAGCGTTACAGATTTATCAAGAAATCGGTGACTATCCTAGTCAAGCTAATACTCAACTATTGATCGGTAATGTCTACTTGATTTTTGGTCAATACGATAGCGCCATTAACACTTTCAGCAAAAGTCTGGAAATTGCTAAGCAATTGGGAATTCCTAATTTAGAAGTGAAACTTCTCAACAATTTGGGAGCCGCTTATTTTGCTTTGGGACAATATCAAAAGGCTATTGACCAGCATCAAAGGGGACTAGCCCTTGCGCGTAACATAGCCGCTCGCCAAGGTGAAAGCCTAATTCTTGGGCTATTAGGCAATGACTACGTGGCTCTGGGGGAATATCAAAAAGCCTTAGACTTCTATCAACAATACCTAGCAGCAACCAAAGATATTAGCGATCGCCAAGGAGAAGCCTATGCAATGGGCAATATTGGTAATACCTATGTCTATTTAGGTCAGTATCAAAAAGCTGTAGACTGGCTCCAGCAAAGCTTAACTCTGGTCAGAGCAATCGGTGATCGCCGTGGAGAAGGCAAGGCTTTGGAAAATCTAGGTAATGCCTATGCCTATTTAAGCAAGTACCAGCAAGCGATTGAGGTTTATCAACAGGCTCTAGTCATCTACAAGCAAATCGGCGATCGCAATGCAGAAGCAACGGCTTTAGGGAATCTGGGCAATGCATTTAATGCGATCGGTCAACATCAAAAAGCGATCAATTATTTGCAGCAGACCTTAGAGATTGTGCAAACTATCAAAGATCGTCAAGCGGAAGGTGCAACATTAGGGAACCTCGGCAATGCTTACTACGCGCTCAAACAATATGAAAAAGCACTAGATTTATATCAACAGCATCTTGTAGTTGTCCGTCAAATAGGTGAACGCAAAGGTGAAGCAAGTGCCAATGCTGGGATTGCGGCTACCCTCGTTAATCTCAATCAGACTAGCCTAGCGATCGCCTTCTATAAGTCTTCCATTGGGATTACAGAATCCATCCGTAAAGATATTCGGAGTCTAGGTAAAGAAGATCGTCAATCCTATTTACAAACAGTCGCCGATCGCTATCGTTATCTTGCAGATCTCTTGCTCAAGCAAGGTCGTGTCGTTGAAGCTCTCCAAGTTCTAGATTTACTTAAAGTTCAAGAACTAGAAGACTATCTCAAAAATATTAAGGGCAATGACCGAACTGCTCAAGGCGTGAGGATGTTAGAGCTAGAGAAAGCTATTAGCGATAAGCTATTAGCAGCTAGCTTTGAGAATATTCCTGAAATTAACAGCCAACTTACGAGCAAAATCCAACAGCTTCCCAAATCAGAGATCAATCGAGTTCCCGACTATCTTCAACAAATTCCTCAAGGCACAGTCTTACTTTATCCTCTAATTTTACGCGATCGCTTAGAGTTAATCCTCTTCTCTAATAACAATATTCCCATTAGTCGTACTGTTAAAATTTCTCAAGAGAAACTAGAAAAATTAATTATTGATTATAGAAGTGGACTCCTTGATACTAGCTCTGAAGATGTCCAAGAATCTGCGAGAGAACTATACAATTTGTTGATTAAACCTGTCGAAGCTGAACTCATCCAAGCCAAAGCAGAAACAATTCTCTACGCAGCCGATGGACAACTGCGATATGTCCCGTTGGCTGCGCTATACGATGGCAAGCGGTGGCTAATCGAAAAATATCGAGTCAGTAATCTGATTGCCTATATTCTCTCTGACTTTGTGCCCCAATCTAAATCCCAGCCTAGCATTCTCGCAGGAGCCTTTGGTGGTAAAGCAGGTGAGCAAAAGTTTGGACAAACCGCATTACCTGCCACGATTACAGAAATTCAAGCGATCGCTAATTCATTCCAAAACTCAGTTACTTTAACCGAAGAAAACTTTAGCCGCCAAGCGATCGAATCAAAATTCAAAAATCACAATATTATCCACCTTGCCACCCATGCTGAATTTAACATTGGTGTACCAGAGAATTCCTTCATTATCTTTGGCAATGGCGACAAAATCCGTCTCAATGAAATTATCGATTGGAAAATCCCGAATGTAGATCTAATTGTCCTAAGTGCCTGTCAAACAGGAGTTGGGAAACTGGGAGATGGAGTGGAGATTTTAGGTTTTGGCTACCAAGTGCAGAAAGCAGGAGCAAAACAGGCGATCGCTTCTCTCTGGAAGGTTGATGATGCTGGTACACAGGCTTTGATGGCAGCGTTTTATAAAGAGTTGCAAAAAGGTGATGTCACGGTTACAGAAGCATTACAACGAGCGCAAATATCACTCATTCGTTCTCAAACCTATAATCATCCAAATTATTGGTCAGCATTTTTTGCGATCGGTAATGGATTGTAGGCAGTATTTACAATATCTTTACGACACAAAAAACTGGTTCCTTGACTAAATATTTGGATGAATTGCCAGAGGCTGAGTCATGCAGTTTAGGGCTTGTGAGGTTGATTGTTGCTCCCCAAAAGGAAACCATCGCCTTAGCCCATCAGTTAGCTGAACGAGTGGGGCAAGGTGATCGAGAAAGGGTGGTGGAATTTATTGGGACAGTTTTGCTGTACAAGTTTCCCCAAATGAGTCGAGATGAGGTTGAAGCGATGTTTACGTTAGGTTATCTCAAGAAAACAAGGGGCAAAACATTTGCGCCACAATTTTTAAAACCCGCAACAATATCGATCTGCAAATGCTCTGCCCTCTATGCCTTCACAGATAAATTGTCCCTGCGTTGTGAGGTTTAGGGCATAGCATTCTCCAATTAAGGCGATCTGAAAACTTATAGATTTCTGCGGGAATGCTAAACCCCTTGTATCTAGAGATTCCAGCTTCAAGTTGCCATACTGCTCCCGCAACCCTTCCGCATACTTCTCCAAATCAAACGCTGGCGCAATTCCTGCTAATTCCTGTGTAGCATCGGCGATTTTGTCCAAAGTCTGCGCCTCAAAAATCGGGCGCAACTTATCCGAGTTCTGGACAAGTTTCTTGACCGATTTGATGTAGGGCTTACACACAAAATCCCAATCCATATCTTCAGGCAAAAGTGGTGAATTCAAAGCCGCCCAAGTCCGCACCAACAGCGCCGTATCGATCGCCTTACAGTCCACATTCAACGCCATCCCCAAAGCCGATGCTACTTCTTCGCGATCGATAAACTTTTTCAGAGCAGGAATGTAATACTTTTTGAGTATTGTCTCCTGATAGCCAGCTTCAAGCAGTTCATCCTGAATCAGTTCTAAAAACACCTTCAGCGCTTTGCCATAGGCTTCTTTCTGCACATCCTTTTCAGGCAAGTGAATCACCTTTTTCAAGCAATCCTTAAAAAAGTCCTTGCCATAATCCTTTGCCGCATCCTGAGCCAAACTTTCCAAAATGGGATAAACGACTACACCAGCCGCCTGTGTCACACCCCAAACTACTAACCAATCAATCATCGCCTCAAACTCCAAGGATATGGCTCAGAGATCTCATCAGCTAAGGGACTTGACGAGAAAAAATATACCACCGAGTTTGTATGGCTTCGACTTCGCTCAGCCAACTTTGGCTGAGCGAAGTCGAAGCCGTAGGTACTTTAATTAATCGCAAGTCCCTAAAGCAAGTTTTTAGCTCCTGCTTTATGCGGTTATTGTAAAATTAGCTAAAGTTTAACTGAAATCTATTAACAAAACAGTATTTGACATGCGATGTGCAACTTAAATCTAGCCCTCATCCCCCAGCCCCTTCTCCCCACTGGGGAGAAGGGGAGCAGGACTAAATCAAAGTCCCTCTCCCTCTTTGGGAGAGGGATTTAGGGTGAGGGCAGATCGGAAAGTTGCACATCGCGTATTTGACTTTAAAGACAATCAAATCAAAAAAAGACGGCGCTTTGCGCCGTCTTTTTTTGATTTGTAAAGCGCGTTGTAATTAGCGATCGCCACGGATTAACAACAACTGCACCAGTTGCAACGCCGCATAGATTGCCGTAGCCACATATGTCCAAGCTGCGGCATTAAGCACCTTACGAGCGCCACGATTTTCTTCACCTTGGAGAATACCTAACTCATCAATTAGTCGCAAAGCACGGCTAGAAGCATCAAACTCCACAGGTAAAGTCACAATGTGAAATAGGATCGCACTTGCAAACAAGGCAATACCAATATTAATGAAAACCACACTCAGACTACCTAGCGAACTCAGGAATAGCCCTGCCATCACCATCAGAGGACCAAAATTAGCACCAATATTTGCTACTGGTACTAGCGAAGCACGAATATTCATAAATTGATAGCCACGCACATCCTGCAAAACGTGACCACATTCATGGGCAGCGATCGCCGCTGCCGCTAGAGACGAGGACGCATACACTGATTCTGATAAGCGCACAGCCTTCACAGAAGGATCATAATGATCGGTCAGTTCTCCTGCTACTGGCTCTACAGTCACATCATAAATACCCATACGTTGCAGGATTGTCTTCGCAACCTGTGCGCCTGTCATTCCTAGACTTGAGCGGATATCTGCGTATTTTTCATAGGTCGCTTTGACTCGTTGCTGCGCCCAAAACATCAAGATCATCCCAGGGATGAGGATCAAATAGGATGGGTGAAAAAACATTGACTTTTCTCCTTCTGACATTGCTATGTATGATTATGCCCTTGCTGCCATAGTCTCTGGCGGTAGTGAAAACACTACTCACATAGCTAGCAATATCTACTAGAAATATCTCTAAGATAAGTAAGGTCTTACCACCCCCAAAAATAGGCATTAATTTTATTAATTCAGTTATTTTTAAGTTTAAGGGTTTAATCTCATTTTTTTATAGTAAGTGTCTGACAAATAAATAATAAACAAGAAATTAATGAAATAATAATGGCAGCCTGTAGAACAGTATTTTTGAGTAATATTTCCAAAAGAATATTCATCAAGCATTAAGCAATAAGTATAATTACTCAAGGATAAAGAATAGGCGTATTAAGTATAAAGAAAAGTTTAAGTGATCCCCAATATGACAAAACTTCTAGCACAATACTATTATTCAAACGGAGCTAGCTTATATATAGGCTCTGAATTTAAATACCAAATTAATAAAACACAAAAAAAATAAGTGATCTAGTAGGGCAAATGGTAATTTTTACCTAGCCAAACTAGGTCACTTATTTTTTATGGTTTCTATAATTTTATTTCGTTATTATTTTGAAGGAGATCGTTGTAATGCCCATTAAAAAAGGATAAGAGGGAATTGCATGTCATTCTTCGTTGCCAAATCCTCAGTTAGTAACAACTCAGTAAATAAGTATTTAGACTCAAATAAAATTACCAAAGCAGATTATAAAGAAAATGTTAAGCGATCCCAGTTTTGGATACATATCTTAGAGAATAAGATCATTCAAACGGAATCGGCTAATTTAAAGGTTCTGAATTTCAAAGCCAATTTAATAACAATTTACCTAAATAAATGGTTTGCTATGACTAAGTAAGATTACTTAATTGCAGCAAACCATTTATTTTATTAGAGATTTTTGCTTGTGGGAGCTTAGGAAAAGATCATCTGTTAAGTACCAGCTAATTTTTCATGTAATTCTCTGATTCAAGTCTTTTAAACTGGGTAAATAGGTATAGTCACTTCGTGGAAAGATTTAACATCCGTAGCGTTATTGAAGGTTATACCCAAGGCTACTTTTTGATGTCAGAGGGTGATGGTGAGCCAATTGAGTGGTACTACACGAACAGTCGTACCTTGATCCCACTTGACCAGCGCTTTCGATATCCCAAATCTTTGCAGCGTGTCCTCAACCAAAATCGCTTTGAAGTTAGGCTCGATACTGCCTTTGAACAAGTGGTAGAAGGCTGTGCCGATCGCGAAACCACATGGATCTCGAAAGAACTGCGATCGCTTTATAGCAATTTACATGCAGCAGGTTGGGCGCATAGTTTTGAGACATGGCAAGGGGATCAACTAGCGGGAGGGATTTTAGGGATTGCTATACGGGGCGTATTTATTGGCGAGTCAATGTTTTTTAAGATTCCTGATGGCTCTAAAGTAGCAATGGTGAAGTTAGTGGAGCATTTGCGATCGCAAGGTTATAGCTTATTTGACGCGCAGTTAATGAATCCCCATCTTGAGAGGTTTGGGGCATTTGAAATTGATGACGATAGCTATCAATCATTGCTCAAGCAAGCACTAACCAAATCTTGCAACTTCATCCCAATTTCTGAAACCAAACCTTAAAAATGCAAAGGATTGCCTCGCGGAGCGAGGCAATCCTTTGCATCAAAAATCATTATTATTTATAACGGGGGGTCAGATCAAAACAACGGTATAGCGGTTTTCGTTTTGCCATAGGCAAAATGAAAACCGCTATATGATGGCAAACAAGAGGTGAAAAAAGTTTGTGGCAGAACTACATCAAATTGGTGAAATCATCCAGTCTCGATACCGCATTGCCAGCGTTCTTGGACAAGGTGGTATTGGCATCACCTATGCTGCTTTTGATGCCAATACAGGCGATCGCGTGGCATTAAAAGCCCTATCATTTCGACGCATGAATGAGTGGAAAGTGCTGGAATTATTTGAGCGGGAAGCAAAGGTACTTTCTCAACTCGAGCATCCTGCCATTCCTCGCTACTTGGACTATTTTCAGATTGATAGCGATCAAGATCGCAATTTTTATATCGTGCAGCAACTGGTCGAGGGAAAATCTCTCGCACAGGCGATCGCTGACGGCTGGCATGGCAGTGAGGAAGACATTAAACAGATTGCTGAGCAAGTGCTAGAGGTGTTGAGCTATCTCCATCAACTCAAGCCGCCTGTCATCCATCGTGATATCAAGCCCCAAAATATCATTCTTCAGCCCAACCATAAAATTGCCTTGGTAGATTTTGGTGCAGTTCAGGACACTTATCGCAGTACACAGGTGGGGGGCAGTACAGTTGTTGGCACTTACGGATATATGCCACCCGAACAATTTCGGGGTAAGGCTGTTCCTGCGACCGACCTATATGCGCTTGGTGCAACGATTTTATTTTTATTGACGGGGCGATCGCCTGCGGATTTACCTGAAATCAAGTTCAAGATCAGTTTTCGTGACTCCGTTAGCATTTCATCGCATTTTGCTGATTGGCTGGAAAAAATGATTGAACCTGCGATCGAAGATCGATTCAGTAGTGCCCAGCAAGCCCTTCAAGCTTTGCGAACTCCCACCTTGCCATCACTCGAAAGTCGAATTAGTGACCTAGAATTTAGTCGTTTACTTAACCCCAATAGCGATCGCCTCAACTATAAATATCAATATCCCAAACCTCTGGGAAGTCGCATTGAGCTTAAAAAGACTGATAGTGTTTTGAAAATTGAGATCCCACCTACGGGGCTACGTGGTGATGGCGCAAGCATCCTATCATTTGCAATTTTTTGGAATGGTTTTCTGATTGTTTGGACTTCAATGGCTATGAGGGCAGGACTTTTTGCTCTTTTTTCAATTCCCTTTTGGATTGTGGGTATTGGCATGGCGTATGCAGGTTTATCAATTGTCTTTGGCAAAGTTTGCCTAGTAATTAGCGATCGCACCTTCAGTATTGATTGGGACGTTTTAGGCATCAAGCGCCATGTCCAAGGGAAAACCCAAGATTTGCGACAAGTTGAACTCAAGAGTTCTTACGAAGTTAATAATCAGCCCGTAATGGAGTTACGTTTAAATCAAGGCATTTATGTCCACAAGTTTGGGTTAGGGCTAAGTCGTCCTGAGAAAGAATGGTTAATGCAAGAAATTAATGACTTTTTAGAAACATGGCGATCGCGTCACTAAGAAAATTCGGCAGCTTGTTTGTGTCTTTAAGGGGTAACCATTTCCATAACAAAACTAGAATTAGTTGTTAGCGTTCCTATTTCTGGCAAAGAATTTTTAGCAAACTTATCGCAGAAACATCTACAAGCTTCCCATTTACCCTGTACTGGCACAGACAACAAATTACAATATCCACCATGTCTCCCCGTTGAATCATAATTTCGACAGAATCGGCATTTCATAATAACTCCATGCACCCAGATTACCACTATCTACTTTCGCTGTTATAGTGCTATCTTCCTGTGATAAATCAACGTGTTTATGGTGATTGTGATCACTAAATATAGCAACACAAGACAAATCAAAATCAAAATAGTGTGAGGCGGCGCTTTGCGCCGCCTCACACTATGTCATAAAAAGAATGGCGACAGCTATAGCAATCCTAAATGGGTTGTGAGAGTACGACCCTTTGGGTGCACTCTCACAACCCTCCAAATCTTACAAATCATTTAGGATCGCTATATATCATTTATAGATTTTTTAGTTTGTGGAAGGACATCCCATCGGGGTGTCCTTCCACAAACCATTTAGGATTGCTATATATTACTGATCAATACTAAATACTAGTAAAACGAATATGTCAGATTCTTCAACTAAACCACTCACAACTTTTGAACGTTACACAATTTTTGTCGATCGCATAATTATTAATATCGAAAATGGCAAGCTGCTATCCAAAGAACATGTCTATCGAATTCTGAGTGAGAGTTTAGAATCGGGAACAGGGGAAATATTTGAACGGGCTTTAGAAGAACAAGCAAATTTACTTCAAGCAACCTTTGCGGCTCAAACTGATGAAGTGAAACAGGCAAAAGCAAATCAGAAACTTCGTGCCATGAAAATTCTCAAGGATGCATGGGAACAGTGGCAACAAAATTATCAACTTCAGGATACTTGTGCTAGAGGTTTACAAACTATTCTCAATGCTGAACCTCAAGAGCGTCTGGCTACCTTAATTCAAGTTCTCGATCCTAACCATACGCCTGTTTTTGAACGTCAACATATTCAGCTTCTTATCCAATTACTGCAAAAATCTGCCGACACTCTCCCCGATGATTCGGAAGCTTTTACATTACGGCAATTCGCGATCGGGCTGACTCGTGGCTTAGCAGATTTTGATCTATTGGAAGGTTCCCTTGTTAGTTGGCTATACGAGCCACAAAGACAGGTGGGATTTGAACGCTCTAAGATTAGTGGACCTTGGCATAGTTGGGCGCAACAAATTACTAGCCCTTTACCCCGTGACCTGTTTGCAGGACAAGCAAGTAATCAATCAGCGGCAACGATCTCCCAAGCTCAGCGGAGCATTGATATTAGTGCTTGGGTGGAACTATCAATCCTATTAAGATATTTGCAAAATGGTTTGGTGCGCTGGTTCGATCAGCAACCCTACGATGCCAAAGCAGGGATGCATATGACTGGTGTTACCTTTATTGCTTTTGCAATGATTTGGGGTGAACTTAGCACTGGCTTCCAGAACTCACCACAACTATCAGCACGCGATCGCCAATCTCTATCAAAGATATGCTTCCGCATCAGCTTACAAACCTTACGAACCTTTGCCCAACGCGAAAACTTCCCACTTTATGGTGGTGTCTTTGCCTCTTTTTCGGGAGAAAGTTTCCGCGAAACCATTAACTACCTCGATCAACCGCTCAAAGAAGCAGAGAATACACAGGAGAAGGCAAGAATTCTCACGGTTTTAGGCTATTCAAAAGCATGGATGGGAAATCATCAAGAAGCGATCTCGCTCCATCAAGAAGCAGTAAACCTTGCCCGTGAAGTAGGCGATCAACGTTGCGAAATTGCTAATCTCAATCACCTCAGTCGGCTCAGTCTGATTCAAAAAGATTTCAGCACTAGTGAGTCCCAAGCCCAGAGAGCCGTAATTTTAGCGCGACAAAATGGCGATCGCCAAGGAGAAGCTAATGCTCTGGCTAATTTGGGCTATAGCGAAGTGATGATTGCAAGGCAACAGGAAGTGATTACGCCTGAAGAACTGGAAACTCCAATCAGTCATTTGGAACGCGGACAAAAGCTATCCGAGAAATTGAATGATCTCCAAAATCAAGCGCTTTGTTGGGTAGGACTAGGTACGGCTTATGTGGCGATTGAGCAACCAAGTCAAGCGCAGATCGCTTTGGAGAAAGGATTAGCGTTAACTCAGCAAATTGGCGATCGCGATTTACAAGCACTCAGTCATGCCTATCTTGGCGAAGCTCTCTATCAACTTAATCAACTAGAATCAGCAACCTATCACGCCTGTTTGGGAATGTATCTACTAGAGCAGCGTCATAGTAAAGCTTGGCAACAGTCGGCGGCTTTGGTGGTGATTTTACAAGGAAAGCTAGGCGCAGAGACTTTCTCAAATCTATTACAACAGAAGCGATCGCCTTTGATTGCTCAGATTGGTGTTGATGGATTTGACCATTTACCAAATTTGATTGATCGCTATCGGAAAGGAAATTCATAGGTTTGATTCAAAGTTCTGCTTTGCAGAACTTTGAATCAAACCTATTGTCGCTTAATGCGATTAATTTCAGCTTGCAGCTCATCAATTTGACGCTTTAGACGTTCTGCTTCGCTCTCCGACTTTTTCTCTTCCTTCGGAGATGGGGAAACATCCACCGCACCAGTCGTATCGCCGCACTTATAGTTGCCAGACTTGACATTGCGATATTCTTCGGACTCAGCCCATTCACGAATATAGTGAACCCGCTCCACAGGGAATGGATGACTGAGCATCGAGCCAGCCCCAAAACCGTTGTAGAGCATGAATTTATAAATTTGATTGAGATTATCCTTATCGAGTTCTTGATAGGCATCCGATTGGCGAATAAACTCAGGCAAACTCAACTCATGGGCAAAAGCAGAACTTCCACCCGACAACTTCATCATCGTGGAGAGGACTGTATCAAGCTGATCGGTAACCAACAAAGCCGCGCGATCGCTTGATAGTTCAGCCTTACGTCGCCATTCAAAAAAGGCATAAATCAAGCCACTGCTAACAATTCCCCCTAAACCGAAAGTCATTTCGCTAATAGTCGAAACAACACTCATCACCCACATCGCCATCTGGATCAGCGTTGTATGACCACATTTAATATGACCAAGTTCATGGGCAAGCACAGAGCGAATTTCATCTTCGGTTAACAGATCGAGCAATCCTGAATTAATCACAATGTAGGGATGATCTTTACCGAGGGCGTAACTATTAGCTACAGGGTTTTGCGAGACAAATAGGACTGGTTCGGGTTGAACATCAAGATCAGCAACACATTCCCGAAAGATACGATGGATCGTCGCATATTGACGATGACTAACCTGAATGCTATTACCAATGTGGTAAATCGTCTGCGGACGCTCATACATAAACTCAACAAATTTTCCCGCTACCAGATCGAAACCGGGGACACTGCGGAGAGCTTGCTCGGCTTGGCGATCAAGAGGATGGCGAAAGGCTTCGCTAGAAATTCCTGTATAACGTGGCATAGGTGTTGATATCTAATGAGATATACATGATTTTCTCTATTTTATCGCAAAGTTACTGAGCTTTGTTAATGGTAAGTGGGAAGGCAATCGCTCCCATCCATGGAGAATTTCTAGGAATTTCTAAACTAAGGTTGTGGCGATTCTCCAAGTGGAGATGCGTTCTGCTGCTTTGTTTTTGTTGATTTCGGGGGCTTAGGCTGTTTTGCAGATAGTTTTTGGAGTTTTTGGACTTGTTTGAGAGTTAGTCCTGTAAATTGGGCAATTAAATCTATAGACATGTTGGAGCGCATCATGTTTATAGCAATTTGACGTGCAGTTTCAGCCTTGCCTTCAGCCTTGCCTTCAGCCTTGCCTTCTAGTAAGATTTCTTGATAAATAACTGATTCTTTCATGATTTCGCTCCTCAAAAGTCTTTGGATGATTTCTTTATTCAGGGCTATACCCGATATTATAGCCGTCGAAGCGGCTACGTTGCTTTGTACTTGTTTATCGCTAATTTATTCGATTTGCTTAGCTACTTGTCTTAAGGTTTCTTCAGGGTTATCGGTTTGTGAGAGCGTGGCAAAGGGTAGTAGTCCTTGGTATTGCTGAAATGTTTCTGTGGGTTGTTCCCAAAGTCTGATGACGTTAAATTGATGGCTTAGTCCGCCAAGGTTAAATATGGTTTCGTAAACAAGGTTTGATTCGCTGGGTGTGAGATATATCACGACTTGATAGATTTCCCTGTCTGGAAATTGACGATGCAATCTCAACAGGTAATCGGTCATACGGAAGGGGATGTTTTTGTTTGGGGCGGTCTGAAACTCTATGTGGAGGATCTTTCTTAATGATTTCAGGAATATCACTGAATCAGCCCGAATTGGTTAGACGGAGAGTTCCGATGGTTCAAGTTTGGTAAAGTTAACCGCTTCTCCTAATAGCCATCTAGCAAAGTCGGTGGGGAAGGTTTCTGCTAAGAATTTACAAATGTTGTCGATCATTGCGGGATTTTATCATCTCAAGGGTGATTGAGAAAGTCTCAATCCATAGCTCAAAAGATCGCTCACAAGCTTGAGAAAATCGCTTGTTTGTTTGTATGGAGATCTCTGGAATAATAGAATAGGCTCTAAATAGATTTACTTGGTGCGTTTCATTTCATGAACGCACCCTAAGTTACTAAAAAGCGATCGCCTATATCTTCAAACTTAAGCGATCGCGGATTGAGAACAGCCACAGACAAGTCTTGGTTAATTATGATGGCTTAGGGAAACGCCTCAATAGCACTACAGTCCACCAGACAGTGAATAGAACAAAAGCTACCAACAAAGCCCAAGGCGCAGGAACGCTAGGATTTTTAGTGGGACTTAGGTTCGCTAAAAATGTGAGATGGAAGATAATCACCATCAGTAACATCGTGGCAACCCCAAACCAAGAAAAATGCCCATTGAGAAACTTAAAAGACTCCTCGCGTAGTTCATCCGATAGCCAATATTCTCGATGAGGCAAATTAATCATAGATGTTGGTACATACTTGAAAATTAGAGGCAGTATGATCGTAAAGGAACTAGTGATAGCAAGAGACACAAAATAGACTATAAAGTAGACGATCTTAGAAGAAGTTCCATTAACTCTACCTGCAACATCAAAATGAGAACCAACCACCTCTGGTAGTAATGGATAGAAATAGATACTTTGGGCGATCGCTAATCCAAATAAAAATAGAACGATATACAACGGTAACTTCATCGCTGTATGCTCCTTAGGTATATTTTTAGTAATTGTGTTGTGGAAACTTCACGTCCACAACACAATTAAGTTGCATGACTACCAAATTATCTAAGCAAACTAGAAATTAAAGATATTTTTTGCAGATTGTTGTAACAAAAATCCATCTGTGGGATACGTTAACCCCATTGGGAGGCTAAAGTATAAGTAGATATTTATATGGAGTTAAAAGGCGTGTCCCCAACTGAAATCGCAAATATTTCTGGTCAAGGAGTATCAGTAGTAGAGGCAAATCTAAATCACAATTTAGATCAAAGTTTAGATCAAATTAAGACTAGTGATCTACATGTGGTCGAAACCTGTCCATTGCTAGCACCCGTAGAAGTTAAAGCCGAGTTACCCATTACTACCGCGATCGCTAAGGTCGTCTCCAACGCCAGAGCTAGAATCAGAAATATTTTGAATGGTAGCGATCGCCGTTTATTGGTAGTCGTTGGTCCTTGCTCAATTCACGATGTCAAAGCAGCCCGTGAGTATGCCGAAAAGTTAGCCAAATTCCGTGAGGATGTCAGTGATGCCCTCGAAATTGTGATGCGAGTTTACTTCGAGAAACCTCGTACCACAGTTGGCTGGAAAGGACTGATCAATGATCCGCATCTCAACGGCACATTTGATATTAATTATGGTATTCGCTTGGCGCGGGGACTATTGCTAGATGTGGCAAAATTGGGCTTACCCAGCGCTACCGAACTGCTCGATCCGATCGTGCCACAGTACCTAGCTGATCTGATCTCTTGGACAGCGATCGGCGCAAGAACAACCGAGAGCCAAACTCACCGCGAAATGTCCTCTGGCTTATCGATGCCTGTAGGTTTCAAAAATGGTACTGATGGCAGCATTGACGTAGCGATTAATGCATTGCTATCCGCGCGTCAGCCTCACCGTTTTCTTGGTGTCAATAACGAAGGTATGGCAAGTATTGTCACGACGACAGGCAATCCTGATGGACATATCGTGTTACGTGGTGGTAAGCAGGGACCAAATTACGACAACGTTCATGTAGAGGCGATCGCTAATCGTCTCAGAGACCGCAAACTATTGCCTTACATGATGGTTGATTGCAGCCACGACAATAGTGGACAAGATTACAAAAATCAGCCGATCGTGTTGCAAGATATCGCTGAGCAGGTGCGTCATGGCTCAGAACATATTGTTGGCATCATGCTCGAAAGTCACCTCAATCGAGGCAAGCAACCTTTGAAAGAATTGTCAAAATTGGAATATGGCAAGAGCATTACCGATGGTTGCATTAACTTTGAGACCACTGTTGAGACTTTAACCGATCTCGCCAATGCAGTGCGAGCAGGACGTTTTTAACTAATGGTTCTAACTAATGGTGCTGGGCTGTAGCCCAGCACCATTAGTTTTGACAAAATCACGAAACTTAACTTCAGCAGCAATCTCGTCTTGTTGCGCTTCTTCGAGAAAGCTATATAAATATTCTTTTTGCATCCAAGGAAATTTAGGACTGCGATCGCACTCTACATATTGAGATTCCTGTTCTGATTCCTGTAATGTATAAATCTTTAATTCTTGTCCGTTATATCGCCAAAATTCAGGGACACCAAGGCTAGCATAAAGCCTATTTTTATCAATATCGGTGTGCGTAATATCCACTTCAACTACGAGATCGGGCGGAGGATCTTGACTAAAATCAACAGTTTTTCCTGCAACTTTTGGTTGATTCTGGATATAGTAAGCACAGTCTGGCTCAGCACCTCTTTCAAGATCAGGGCGATTGATTGTTGTTGAGCGCATCGATTTGAGTTTCAGCCCCATTTCTAAAACCAAAATACGAATAAATAAACCAATTAATTCGCTTGAGTATTCGTGAGTTTCTAGAGGCATAGTGATTTCAAGGATGCTGCGATCGTAGGTGAGCCGCGCAGCACGACTCTCAGGCAGAGCATGGAGAATCTGTTGGTATGACAGCCAGCTAATTCCTCTTAGCGCAACTCGATTTTCACCTTGTTTCGCTGATGCGGTAACTGCCGAATCTGAAGGTTGTATTTCTAGTGGTGAAACAGTGAGAACCATATATCAACTACAACTCTGCTCAAAAGTATTCTAAAGCAAAAACAAAGAGAAGGGGTGCAATGCACCCCTTCTCTTTTAGGAAACAGTTATGAGATCGCCAGAAAGTCGTTTGAAGGCGAGACGCTCGTTTTCAATATCGACAAAGATGGTGTCACCATCGCTATAGTCGCCCCGTAGGATACCTTTTGCGATTTGGGTTTCCAGTTGACGCTGAATGATTCGCTTCAGTGGACGCGCTCCATAAACTGGATCGTAGCCAACTTCCGCAATGAAGTCTAGAGCAGCATCGGCAATTTTCAAGGTCATGCGGCGATCGCATAAACGTTGTTCTAAACGTTGAACTTGCAGCTTCACGATACGGCGGAGTTCATCACGGCGGAGAGCATGGAAAATCACAATTTCATCAATACGATTGAGGAACTCTGGACGGAAACTGGATCGCATTGATTCCATCACCCGTTCGCGCATTTCCTCATGACGCGCATCGTCGCCAGCAATATCAAGAATATATTGCGAACCGACGTTACTGGTCATGATGATGATCGAGTTCTTGAAGTCAACGGTGCGACCTTGGGAATCGGTAACGCGACCATCATCAAGGATTTGCAGCATGATGTTAAATACATCGGGATGTGCTTTCTCGATTTCATCAAAGAGAATTACGGCATAGGGACGACGACGCACTGCTTCAGTCAGTTGTCCACCTTCTTCATAGCCGACATAGCCGGGAGGTGCGCCCACCAAACGAGAAACGCTGTGTTTCTCCATATATTCCGACATATCGATTCGCACCATTGACTCTTCGGTATCGAAGAGATAGGCGGCGAGAGCTTTGGCAAGTTCTGTTTTACCAACACCTGTGGGACCTAAGAAGATAAAGCTAGCGATCGGGCGATTGGGATCGGCGAGTCCTGCTCGGGAACGTTGAATGGCATCTGCGATCGCCGTTACAGCTTCTTCTTGACCCACGACGCGATCGTGTAACACATTTTCCAATTGCAAGAGCTTTTCTTTCTCAGATTCCACCAACTTGCTCACAGGAATGCCCGACCATTTGGAGATAATCTCCGCAATATCCTCTTCAGTGACTTCTTGACGCAATAGCGATCGCCCTGATGTTTTAGCTTCTTCGAGATTGACCTCGGCAATTTCTAATTGGCGCTGTAAATCGGTAAGCTTGCCATATTTGAGTTCCGCAGCTTTGTTGAGATCATAGTCACGCTCAGCTTGTTGGATTTCCACATTCACATGCTCGATCTCTTCTTTGAGCTTGCGAATATTATCGATCACCTGTTTCTCAGCTTCCCATTGCGCCTTGAGGGTAGTTTGTTCTTCCTTCAAGTCGCCTAATTCTTTATTCAGTTTTTCTAGACGATCTATAGACTCTCGATCATTTTCTTTTTTGAGCGATAGACATTCCATTTCAAGCTGAATCACCTTGCGATTGATTTCATCAAGAGCTTCAGGTTGGGAAGTGATTTCCATTTTTAGCTTTGCAGCAGCTTCATCAACCAGATCGATCGCTTTATCTGGCAAGAAGCGATCGCTAATATAGCGATTAGAAAGCGTAGCCGCTGCTACTAGTGCGGTATCAGAGATTTTCACACCATGATGTAACTCGTAGCGATCGCGCAAACCACGCAAAATCGAGATCGTATCTTCGACATTTGGTTGATCGACATAAACCTGTTGAAAACGACGCTCAAGGGCGGCATCTTTCTCAATATATTTACGATATTCGTCGAGGGTCGTCGCACCAATACAACGCAACTCACCGCGAGCTAGCATTGGCTTCAGCAAGTTGCCTGCGTCCATTGCGCCCTGTGTGGCTCCTGCACCAACGACGGTATGGATTTCATCGATAAAAAGAATGAATTGACCGCTTGATTCCGTAACTTCCTTCAGAACGGCTTTTAGTCTTTCTTCAAATTCACCACGATATTTTGCACCAGCAATCAGTCCGCCCATATCGAGCGCGATTAACTTACGACCTTGCAGTGATTCAGGTACATCTCCACTGAGAATACGTTGCGCCAAACCTTCAGCGATCGCCGTTTTACCGACCCCTGGTTCACCAATGAGTACGGGATTGTTTTTAGTGCGCCGTGACAAAATTTGGATCGTGCGGCGAATTTCGTCATCGCGTCCTATCACAGGATCGAGTTTGCCTTCACGGGCTAACTCGGTCAGGTCACGCCCATATTTAGTCAGAGCCTCATACTTGTTTTCTGGGGATTGATCGGTCACTTTTTGGTTGCCTCTTACTTGCTGAATCACATTACGGAGCTTTGCCTCATCGAGTCCCATTTCCTGATAGAGAGGTTTGCCAAAGCGATCATCTTTGCAGTAAGGCAACAGGATATGCTCAATGGAAATAAAATCATCGCCAAAACTTTTACGTTCTTTTTCTGCTCGATCAAGCAGTACATCTAAGTTCTTACCTAAGTACACACCACTAGTAGAACTAGATATTTTAGGCTGACGATTGATAAACTCATCGGTGCGATCACGCAATTTTTGAATATTGATCCCCGCTTTACTAAAGATACTAGCTGCTAGTCCTTCTTCTTCTAGGAGAGCCTTGAGTAAATGTTCTGGTTCAATTTGCTGTTGTTGAGCTGCTTTCACCACATCGGGTGTCCTCGCGATCGCCGCCCATGCTTTTTCGGTAAATTGATTGGGATTGGTTGGTTGCATCGCCAGTTACCTCCTGTAGTTTCAATGTCTGTGAATATCTTAGAGCGTAAGGCTTTTAAACGGGATCGGTTCTACCTTGTTAAAGGGTGCGTGTTTCCGTACCTCTCTTTCTAAGATTTGACGGACTTACTATCATGAATTCCCACCCATCTATCAACAATTTCAACAATGTCTTCTGCCGTAACTTCTTGCCGTAGTAGCGCTATCCCTGAAGTTTTGGCATTTTCGAGAGTTAATTTGGCAATTTCTAGCTGACGTTGCAAATCAACAAGCTTGCCATACTTGAGTTCGGCGGCTTTATTCAGATTAAACTCACGTTCAGCTTGATCAATTTGCATATTTACAAGATCAATATTTTCCTTAAGACTGTAGATATTAACGGTGAAGCATTTTTCGGTTTCCCATTGATTTTTGAGAATAATTTGTTTTTCTTTTAAGTCATCCAGTTCTTTGTATAAATTGTTGAGACAGTTCAAAGATTTAGGATCTGTTTCTTTTTTTAAGGCAAGACATTCTATTTCAAGTTGAATTACTTGGTGATTAATATCATCAATAGCTTCGGGCTGAGAAGTAATTTCCATTTTTAATTTCGCTGCGGCTTCGTCAATAAGATTGATTGCTTTGTCTGGCAGAAAGCGATCAATAATATATCGACTAGAAAGTGTCACTGCCGCTACCAATGCAGCATCTGAGATGTTTACACCATGATGCAATTCGTACTGAGGACGTAATCCACGTAAAATTGAGATCGTATCTTTGACATTGGGTTGATCGATATAAATCTTTTGAAAGCGTCGTTCAAAAGGTGCATCTTTTTCAATATATTCACGATACTTATCTAATGTAGTTGTACCGATACAATGCAACATCTCCTGCAATATCATTGACCTAAATAAGTTATTTATGCATGTTGCACCCGCACTAAAAACAGTATGGATTTCATCGATAAAGAGTATGAATTGACCGCTTGATTCCGTAACTTCCTTCAGAACGGCTTTTAGTCTTTCTTCAAATTCACCACGATATTTTGCCCCTGCAATCAGTCCGCCCATATCGAGAGCGATTAATTTGTGTTCTTTCAAGTATTCAGGCACATCGCCACTGAATATTCGCTGGGCTAATCCTTGAATGATCGCAGTTTTACCTACACCCGATTCACCAATCAGAAGAGGATTGTTATTAGTACGGCGCGACAAAATTTGAATTATGCTCCGAATCTCATTATTACGTCCAATTACAGGATCGAGTTTGCCTTCACGAGCTAACTCGGTCAGGTCACGCCCATATTTAGTCAGAGCCTCATACTTGTTTTCTGGGGATTGATCGGTCACTTTTTGGTTGCCTCTTACTTGCTGAATCACATTACGGAGCTTTGCCTCATCGAGTCCCATTTCCTGATAGAGAGGTTTGCCAAAGCGATCATCTTTGCAGTAAGGCAACAGGATATGCTCAATGGAAATAAAATCATCGCCAAAACTTTTACGTTCTTTTTCTGCTCGATCAAGCAGTACATCTAAGTTCTTACCTAAGTACACACCACTAGTAGAACTAGATATTTTAGGCTGACGATTGATAAACTCATCGGTGCGATCACGCAATTTTTGAATATTGATCCCCGCTTTACTAAAGATACTAGCTGCTAGTCCTTCTTCTTCTAGGAGAGCCTTGAGTAAATGTTCTGGTTCAATTTGCTGTTGTTGAGCTGCTTTCACCACATCGGGTGTCCTTGCGATCGCCGCCCATGCTTTTTCGGTAAATTGATTGGGATTGGTTGGTTGCATCGCCAGTTACCTCCTGTGGTTTCAACGTCTGTGATTATCTTACTTAGTGGTTACGGGCTTGTTTCTACATGGCTAAGAAGTGCATGTTTATGTACTCTACTCAAAAAAGAGAGGGTGCATTGCACCCTCTCTTTTTTTGATAATTATTTAACGAAAGCGCGATCGCCAAATTCTTTGATATTCACTATCATTCAAACCACCTGTTGTATTCAAATTATTAGCTTGAATGGATTGATTAAGCGCAGCAATACGCTCTCCTGTAGCAGGGTGAGTACTCAAAAACGTGGGAGCGCCACCACCACTGGAACTAGCTAGCTTTTGCATAAAGGCTGGCATCGCTCTTGCAGCAAAACCTGATCTCGTAATATTGAGCAAGCCTCGGCGATCGGCATCAAATTCCGCTTCACGACTATTTGGCAAACGCAACGCTAGATTAACCCCAATCCCAACTAAGCGATCATCACCAACACCCGCAATTGTGGCAATACCTTGGGCGATCGCCATTTGCTTCATTTGCTCTAGTGAATGACGACCTGAGATATGTCCCATTTCGTGACCGATAACACTGGCTAGCTGAGCCACATTATCGGAAGCGGCGATCGTACCAGTATTAATGTACACAAACCCTCCCATAGTAGCGAAGGCATTGAGATTATTATCATCAACAACACGAAAAGTATAAGGAATATTCGGGCGATCGCTAGTAGGAACTAAAATTTGACCTAGGCGACTCACTAAGGCATTAGCCGCAGGATCGCGACTGAGGCGGACTTCTTGTTGAATTTGCCGATCAATCTGTTGACCTAGGGAAACTTCCTCATTGTCGCCAATACTAGAAAGCTGAATAATTTGAATAGCCGATGGCAGCACTCGAAACAAGTCAGATAGGTCAAAGGCTTTAACCGCAAAAGGATTAAGCGTGACTGCCAGCAATAAAGACATCAATAAGGCGATTACAAATTTCCAGTAATGCTGAATTCTTTTAACCATTGATGCGATAACTTTCTGACTAATTGAATTTGACAACTTAGCGATCGATATTTTCATATTTATCATTACCTCAAGCTTTACTGGTCTGATGTTTATCTACTGTGAACAATATATTTAGGCTAGATCCCCACGAATTAAAGCCACCATCACAAAAATTAGAGCGCTGATTCGACATGCAGAAATATGCAGCACGAAATTGCCATTGTCACTATTTACTATTTATTGAATAACACTGACGTAAAACCTACGGAAAAAGTTGCGAAAAATTAATCTCCATAGAAAGAGGACAGAGGCACGATGCGCCGCCATCCTCTTTTAGGTTTTATTTCTTTCGTCTGACAGATATATTTTTGGTAATTTCTACTATAATTAAATGTAGAAAATGAATAATTTTCACTATTACTCACTATTCTTATTCTTGTGAGGCAACCTGTGTTTCTCGCCGCTCCCAAACCTGAACAACTTGACCGCCAAATTACTACTAATTCCATTCCCATCGACTTATTCAAAGCGATCTCTGATCTCAAAAAAGAACTAAATGCGGTAATTTTGGCGCATTATTACCAAGATCCTGATCTCCAAGATATTGCCGATTATATCGGTGACTCCCTCGGACTGTCACAAGCTGCGGCAAATTGCCAAGCAGATGTGATCGTGTTTCTGGGCGTGCATTTCATGGCTGAAACTGCCAAAATCTTGAACCCAAATAAATTAGTATTACTGCCTGATCTTGATGCTGGATGCTCCCTTGCCGATAGTTGCCCACCCGATCGCTTTGCCCAGTTTAAAGCTGATCACCCCGATCATTTGGTAATTTCCTACATAAATTGCTCCGCCGAAATCAAATCCCTCAGCGATATTATCTGTACAAGTGCCAATGCTGTCGCGATCGTCAATCAAATTCCCAAAGATCAGCCAATTATTTTTGCCCCCGATCGCAACCTTGGACGCTATGTGATCGAGCAGACAGGACGCGAAATGTTGCTATGGGATGGGGCTTGCATGGTTCATGAAATTTTTTCTGAACGCAAATTAGTGGAACTCAAGCTTAGTTACCCCAATGCGGAAATCATTGCCCATCCTGAATGCGAAGCCAATGTATTACAACATGCGGATTTCATCGGCTCAACAACGGGCTTATTAAAATATGTCCAACAGAGCGATCGCCAAGAATTTATCGTGGTTACTGAGTCAGGTGTCATTCACCAAATGCAAAAAGCCACACCATTTAAAAAATTTATTCCTGCTCCCCCCAATAGCAATTGTGCCTGCAACGAATGTCCCTACATGCGATTGAATACCTTAGAGAAGGTCTATCTCACTATGAAAAACCGTTCTCCTGAAATAGTCCTCAATGAAAAAATTCGGCAGGCAGCCCTGAAACCCATGCAACGGATGCTAGAAATGTCTGTTTAAAAAAAGAATCGGCGCAAAGCGCTGATTCTTTTTTATTTATAGAGAGTGATATTTTCTTTGATTGCAAACTGCTTATATTGTCGATGATTAATCATTAAATCATCTAAGAGTTGCTGTACTAGGTTCCAATCAGCAAAACCATGTTTAGTTTCAGCAATAATTTGTTGACGGAGAGTTCTGATTTTTTCAAGATTAGCTTGTGTCATATTTCCATCTTTTTGTCCCAGTGAATATCAATCTACAGCTAGTAACAGCTAAAGTTTGGTATCGCAGGATTCAAAAAACGAGATAAATATGGGGATCATGATATAAAAAATAAAAATAGAGTCGGCGCTTTGTGCCGACTCTATTTTTGTAAAACTAATATTCCCATCATGCCATTGGCGATCGCGTAGTGCTTTGCTTGATTAAATCCTGCAGCTTTAGCTAGTTTGACTTGCTCCGAACCAATCGGAAATCTTGCCAAACTTGGCGCAATATAAGCGTACTCATCGGTCATTGCAAAGCGATCCGCTAGTGGCACAACCACCCGCGCCAAATAAAAATCTTGGAAAGTTTGCATCAGGCGATCGCTAGGACGATGAAAATCTAAAATCGCCACCTTTGCACCAGTTTGTAAAACTCGATGTAACTCGGAGAGACATTGAGGGATATTTGCCACATTCCGCAACCCATAGGCTAATGTCGCTCCATTAAAACTATTGTCAGCAAAGGGTAGACTCAAAACATTTCCCTGTTGCCATGTCAGACATTGCTGAATCTTGGGCAAGTAGTTTTTGGCTTTATCGGCAGCGATCGCTAATAGTTCTTTGGAAAAGTCCACACCAATCACTTGACCAGTGGGAGCCACTTGCTGAGCAACCAGAGCCGTCATGTCTCCAGACCCACAACAAAGATCCAGCCATTTTTCGCCCTGTTGCGGTTCACACCAACGCACAGCCATTTTTTTCCAAATCCGATGCTGACCTAAGCTGAGCAGATCATTAAAGCGATCGTAAACTGGCGCAATGCGATCGAAAATCTGTTGAATATCAGTTTCCGAAGGTTGAGACATTGATATTACCTAAAATCTAAAACTTAGCAATATTGTAAGTAGCTAAGCGCAATTAAATATAAAACCCAAAAAAACATGACGCACGCGCAGCGTGCGTCATGTTTTTTTGGCTCTAATTTTGATACTTATGCGGTGGCAAAGCACCCATATACAACATTGATAAGCATAATCGCTGAGCAGATCAATAGTCATGAGTTTTATCATCATGCAACAATGTAATACTAGTAATACTAGATATTGGCATTAAAATATTTGCCCTGACTATGCAAAAAATTTGGTCTAGTAAAAGTAAGCGATCGCAGCCATTGCCATCAGAAGATGAAGATACATCTTCTCCAGAAACAGAAGTCTTGGAACCAGAAGACACAACTTCTGCGGATGACAGTTTGAAATATTCCTCAAAATTGCTGAAGAAACCTTGGCAATGGCAAATATCTCTGTCTTGGTTGTTGTTGCTGGTTGGAGTAGGCGGAGTCGCGATCATTACTATGTTCGGATTGCAATATCTCACCGCTCCTGAAGCAACGACCGATAGTAACCTTGCTTGTAAATCTAAAATTACTGGAGATTGGCAAACACCCTTTGGCAAAGTAGCTTTACAAGAAGAAAGTGAAAATCTAGTTTCAGGAAAGTATGAGTATACAAATTTTGAACGCGGCAAAATTACGGGTGAGCTAACAGGTAGATTGAGCAATAATGTCATTACCTTCGACTGGACAGAAACCCCTAGTGAGCTACCAAAACAACAGGGCAAAGGGATTCTTGTTTTTGGAGAGGGTTGTAAAGAATTTTATGGCAGCTATGGAACTGGTGAAAGCACCAACAATTTTGGCAATTGGCAAGGCTCTCGACTGACAAAATAATCTTTTCTTAATCAGTTAGGTGGCGCAGCTTTGCGCCACCTACCACATAATCTGTACTTTTTGCTATGACTAACTCTCCTTACCTTCTGCTTGTCGAGACTAGCGTCATTATTGACACTGATCCTAATACTTGGCTGGCGATCGCAAAATTGGGTGAATGTCTTTTGCCAGAAGTTGTGGCTCTCGAAATTAAGAATATAGCTAATGGCAAAGCTGAAGGTAACGAGTCAGTTGCAAAACAATTTCAAAATTCATCAGGACTAAAGTGGCAAATTACAAATCTAACTGACAAACATGCTGACTTAGTAGTTAGGGCTACCCAAAATCTAAGTCGTAAGGCAAAATTAATGATTAAAGTTGCTCAAAGTGCGGTTGGAGTCGCTAATGCTTATCCACAAAAATGTGTGGTTTTAATCTCTGATGAAATATCGTTACGCGATCGCATTGCCAAGCTAAAACAAAAAAATCTCTGTGCTATTCCCTCCGCGATCGCCCGCCAATGGTCTAGAACCAATCAAGCACCACCGATTGTGCATCAGTCTATCGAATATTTACAAAAACAAATATCTCAACCAATTAATCAATCCTTACATCAAACCGATACTATAGGTTTAACTACTTCTAGTTCAGGAGTCAGCACTGAACAAAAGATAAAAGACCGTCAAGAAAATCTACCCCAAAAAACAAACTTTAGACAAATTGCGATAAGTCTTGTGAAATTTGGTCTGACAACAACGTTTTTAGTTACGATCTTATTGTTTGGATGGCGACTAGCCAAGCCCCAACAATTTCAACAGTTCTGGAAAAAAACTGGTTTGCCACCTTTACCCCAAATATTGGTTCAACCTGATCAACCCAAGAAAAATTGACAAATTTATTCCCTCATGACATTTCCAAAAAAAGACACTGTTGACAAATAGGGACGCAAAATATGGACATGGGCGATACTAAAACAGAATCCTTTGAAT
Source organism: Pseudanabaena minima str. Chao 2107 (assembly GCF_051131155.1). NCBI lineage: Bacteria > Bacillati > Cyanobacteriota > Cyanophyceae > Pseudanabaenales > Pseudanabaenaceae > Pseudanabaena > Pseudanabaena minima. The sequence continues at coordinate 3,698,169 of NZ_CP159508.1, read as the reverse complement.
TAATCGAAAAATTAAACGAGATTGGCATTGCCCTCTCTGCTGAAAAAAATACGCCCAAATTACTAGAGATGATTTTGAGGGGGGCAAAGACAATCTTAAATGCTGATGCTGGGACTCTGTATTTAGCAACTGAAGATAAACGCTACCTTCAGTTTGAAATTATCATGAATGATTCCCTCGGAATTATGATGGGGGCAAAGTTAGGAGAGCCAATTCCCTTTGATCCTTTGCCACTCTACGATGAGCTGGGGCATCCAAACAATACAATGGTAGCTGCCCACGCCGCTCTACACAAAAAAACGATTAATATCCCTGATGCCTATATTGCTGAGGGCTTTGACTTTGCAGGGACAAGAGCATTTGATACGAAAACTGGCTATCGATCGCAGTCGTTTTTAACTCTGCCCATGCTCAATCATGAAAACGAATTGATTGGAGTACTGCAACTCATTAATGCCAAAAGTATTACCGATAATAAGATCATTGAGTTTTCTAAGGTTGCCCAACGCATCGGCGAATCCTTAGCATCCCAAGCCGCGATCGCTTTAACCAATAACAAACTGATTGGTCAGTTTCGCGAACTGTTTGAGTCATTTATTAATCTCATGTCTGAGGCGATCGACAAAAAATCGCCCTATAACGGCGCTCACTGCCGCCGCGTTCCCACATTGACGATGATGATTGCGGATGCTGCTTGTCAAGCTGATTATGGCATTTTTAAGGATTTTGACTTGGATGAGGATGAACGCTATGAACTGAAGATTGCGGGATTGCTCCATGATTGCGGTAAAGTGACGACTCCTGTACATGTAATTGATAAAGCCACAAAATTAGAAACAATTTTTGATCGCATTCACCTCATTAATACTCGCTTTGAAGTCCTGAAACGAGATGCCGAAATTAGTTTTCTCCATCAAAAAATGGCAGCGATCGAGTCGGGCAATCTTAGTATTATTCCTGAACTAGAAGATGCATTTCAGCAGAAACTTGCCCAATATTCTAGTGATCAAGATTTTCTCCGCATTTGTAATATTGGCGGTGAATTTATGCGCGATGAATATAAAGAGCGACTGCAAATAATTGCCACTTATCGCTGGACTGATCCCCAAGGTGTGGAAACAAATTTCTTGACGGACAATGAAGTATACAACCTGAATATTTCTAGAGGAACTCTTACGGCGGAAGAGCGCAAAATTATTAATGATCACATCGTAGTCACGATTGAAATGCTGGAGCAGTTACCCTATCCCCGCAATCTCCGTCGCGTACCCGAATATGCTGGTGGTCACCATGAAAGGATGGATGGCAAAGGCTATCCGAAGGGTTTAACCCGTGAGCAAATGTCTTTACCTGCGAGAATGATGGGAATTGCAGATATTTTTGAAGCTCTCAGTGCGAAAGATCGACCCTATAAGCAAGGCAAAACCCTGACAGAATGCCTACAAATTCTCGGTAACATGAAAATAAACGGTCATATCGATCCCGATCTCTTCGATTTATTTGTTAGCGAAAAAGTCTATATGCGGTATGCCAATGAATATCTTGATCCAGATCAGATCGATGAAGTCGATGAAAATAAGATTCCTGGTTATACGCCTCCTTTTGCCTACTTTTTTGACACCTAGACAATTTGTATAGCTCTTGCCTAAGAGCAACAGTGCAAAGTGTTACTACTTAAGTGCGAATACTTGTACTCACAGCTATACTCATTGGAAAACCGCTATAAGATGTTCTGTATTTTGCAGATTATTTCCACAAAAAATTGATTTTGTACCTATTTATGTTCGCCCAGTTTCGCTCTCAATATCCTCAAGGTCGTATCCAGACAGAGATGCTACCGAAAATAGATGGTCTTCATGCTTTTAGAGCGATCGTTTCTGAAGGAGATGCGATCATGGGAACTGCCACGGCTGTCGATAGTGATCTCGAAATTGCTGAAGATCGAGCGGTAAAACGTGCCCTTGCGATCGCAGGGCTAGCCTTTGACAATGGATTTGATAATAACTATGGCAACTATGGAGGGCGAGCGCCGATACTAACGCAAGTGTCACGAGAGTCATCAGCAATCAACTCCTTACCATCAGCAAACTTTAATACATTAGGCAGTTTGGGTTCGGGCAATCTTTCTAGTACTAGTGATTCACATCCTGTAACGCATACAACACAAGCAATTCACGCTGAATCAGCCATAGACTACACGAGTGAGTATGGAGAAACTGATCATCTGCCCACAGCCGACGTAGATTTAACGCCTTTGCCACGAGCAACTCATACAACGCCAAGTAAGTCATCATCTCCCCAAATTTCACCTGAGCCTGTTGATTTATCAGACGCAATTTCTAAAATTGATGTGGAGATGGAGCGTCTAAGTTGGACAAAAACTCAGGGGCGTGATTATTTGGTAAGAACTTTTGATAAAAAGTCACGTCAGCAATTAACTAATGACGAGTTGTTACAATTTCTCAGTCATTTAAAATCGCTACCAACTCCCCATCGACAGGTAGCAAATGACGATTTCTTCTAAAATTAGCTATTAAAAATCGCTATAAAAACTTGCTCAGTGAGTTTTTGCAAATCCAAGGCATCTGTGAATGAAATCTCTCAACTTTAAAGAAGAACTTAGTCTCCTGATCCGCGCCAAATGTCCGATTATTTACGTCGTGACATGGGAAGAAGAGCGTGCTGAAAAGGCGATCGCTCAAGTTGCTCAAGAATGTGGACCGCCACGCCAAACCCTTTATTATGATCTGGTGCGTGGCTTTGAGCATAATCAGGAAGGCAAAAACAATTTGCTGCAAGCTCTGCAAATTGTCGAGAATAGCGATCGCCAAACAGCCACTATTTACATATTTCGCGATTTGCATCGGCGTTTAGCATCGCAGCGACTAGATGAGATTTTAGTGCGCCAACTTCGCAATCTCTATCGGAGTTTTCGCAATTCCCGTAAGACTCTAATTTTGTTGAGTCCCTTGCTAGAGATGCCATCGGAACTCGAAGAACAGGTATCGGTACTCTATTTCCCATTACCTGAAACTACAGAAATTCGCAACATTATTGAACAGATGATTCCCCCCGACCAGTTGCGAATGGAAGGGAATAGCCTTGAACAACTGATCAAGGCATGTATGGGCATGACCCGCGATCGCATCTGTCACACGCTCTCTAAGTCCATAGTCCAGAAGCATTTTCTCAATGAATCAGATATTGATCGAGTTTTAGTTGAGAAGCAAAAACGGATTCGTCAAACCGAGTTTTTAGAATTTTTTACACCCAATGAAACCCTTGACAGCATTGGGGGATTAGATAATTTCAAGCTGTGGCTGATGCAGCGTCAGCAAGCCTTTTCCGATGAAGCAAGGGCTTTTGGGTTACCAAATCCAAGGGGAGTTTTGCTACTGGGTATTCAAGGAACAGGGAAAAGTCTCTGTGCTAAGGCGATCGCCAATCTTTGGCGGCTCCCCTTGCTGCGGTTGGATGTGGGGCGCTTATTTGGTAGCCTTGTGGGTCAGTCTGAGAGTCGTACTCGTCAAACTATTCAATTAGCAGAAGCCCTTGCCCCTTGCATTCTCTGGATTGATGAGATTGATAAGGCTTTTGGGGGTATTTCCAATAGCATGGGCGATTCGGGAACTAGTCAGCGCGTATTAGGGACATTACTCACATGGATGCAGGAGAAATCGAGTCCTGTATTTGTGGTTGCCACAGCAAATAATATCCATGCATTGCCCCCTGAACTATTACGCAAAGGGCGATTTGATGAATTGTTCTTTATTAATCTGCCTACCTATGAAGAGCGAAAGGAAATCTTTTTACTCCATTTGAAACGTTTTCGTCCAATGGAATTACGCAATTTTGATATCGATCAAATGGCAGCCATTTCTAAGGAGTTTAGTGGTGCAGAAATCGAACAGGCGATCGTCGAAGGTATGTATCGCGCTTTCCATGAACAACGTGATGTGAGTACTGAAGACATTTTAGGAGCGATCAAGGAAACCTATCCCTTGGCTAGTACTGCGAGGGAGCAGATTAGCTTTATGCAAGCATGGGCAACCCAAGGCAGGGCAAGAAGTGCTTCTCGTGGTGAAGTAATTGATATCACAAGTGATAAATTAAGCGATATTAGTGTAATCGACAAGGCAACTAAACCCTTAGTCGAGAAGTCAAGAGGTAAGCATCGTCCTTTACCTTTGCCCCCTTTGCCACAAATTAAATCTAGTTCTGACTCATGACATCCCAACCTGCGCCATCCTTTGATAATCCCGATTTGCCTCAGTTGCAGGCGATCAAGGCGCATTTGGATTTAGTGCTGCTGTCTTTAGAGGCTTTAACAGGGCTTGGCTCCGATGAAATGCTTGCTGTTGCCGAGAAATTGGGCTTAGAAGAGATTTTAAGCGATCGCATTACATTATGGCGTTTACGTCAGGCTAGTCCCTTACGCAAGGGCAAGGGGCGCAAGAAATTGGATGTGGATGAGGCGAGAGCAATGACTTTAATCAGTTGTACTTTGGCGGCTCAGCAACAATTTGCAATCCGTAATGCTGTCGCCCAGTTAGAAAAATCTACGGCTCTCAAGCGTGCGCCCCACCGTGAACCAATTTTAGGTGACTATCTCGATCGCTTTAATAGTTTGTATCAAGAGCGGATGGCTGAGGAGGAGCAGGCTAAACCCGATGCGATCCAACGTTTGGCTTTAAAACTATTAATTGATTTATTGTTTTACAGCTCCCAAATCGGATCACGGCGTTTGTGGGTGGCGTTATTTGAGAGATCGCATTAAAGCAAGTATAAAAAATCGCGATTATACAAAGGTTTGTTTCCCCGCCTTCGGCGGGGAAACAAACCCGTACTTCACTAGACTGAATAAACGCTATATAGTGATATTCAAGTTACAAAGATTAATTTTTTAAGATACTGGAGAAGTATTCATGACCATTTCGATGTATCAGGTTGCCGTTCCTTCTGTAGTGCGATCGCTAAATAATTTAGTTGCTATTCTCGAAAAGGCTGCTGCTCATGCTGAAGCCAAAAAAATTGATCCTGCGGTACTAATTGCAAGCCGTTTGTATCCTGATATGTTTCCTCTGAGCCGCCAAGTGCAGATTGCTTCGGATATTGCGAGGCGTGGTGTGGCGAGATTGGCAGGAACAGAAGCTCCTGCGTTAGAAGATAAAGAAACTACTTTTGTGGAACTATGCGATCGCTTGCGGAATGTGGTTGCTTTCATCGAGACTTTTACTCCTGAACAGATTGATGGTTCGGAAGAGAAGGTAATCAATTTACCTATCGGGAAGGAGACAATGACTTTTGCGGGGCAAGACTATTTGTTGTTCTTCATTTTGCCCAATGTCTATTTCCATGTGACGACTGCCTATGACATTCTTAGACATTGTGGTGTGGAGTTAGGCAAGCTCGATTTCTTGGGTGCTCCTCGGTAATTATTTCCCCTAACCCACCAAACCTCTTGGCTGTGACCGATCTCTTATCCTTGCGGTTTAGGTATTGTTGGTGAATGTTGGAGGTCTTGGGCAAAGCATTCCCTAATTGAGAGAATCTGTAAAATCATAAATTTCTATGGGAATGCTTTGATCTTACGAAATTTTGCTGTTTTGAATTATGGAATTAATCGTCAAATACATATGGACATAGAACCGTAGGGGTTTAGCATTTGCGCCACTATTTTCAACTTTCCACTAAAATCTACATTCGCAAATGCTAAACCCTCTTCGCTGTAACCGATAAATTATCCTTGCGGTTTGAGATTCTTTGGGGAATGTTGGAGGTTTTGGGCAGAGCATTCCCGATTTAGAAGGATCTTAGAATTGATGGATTGTGACGGGAATGCTCTGCCCCTACACAAACATCAATATCCCCACCTCGGTGACAGGTAACAAAAGCGCTGGAAGGATAATTATGTCGTAGAAATGGGTTTGTAAAGAAAGCTTAATATTGAACTGTAATCTTTATCTGCTACAGTTCACAAGTCTTGATGCGAGAAAAGAATAACACAACACTACCCCAATTCACTACAAACTCTCCTCCCCAATACGGGAGGTGTCCCTTAACACACATAAAATTTTTCTCAAAAAATTGGTTTGGGTAACTCACATTCCATGCTGTCTCTTTGTAAAATTTTTCCCAAGTCTCAGAACTTGGATAACTAAAGTCTAGCTTACCACCACACTCGACATAAATTTGCTTCTGGAGGCTAAAGCCAAACTCAAATCCATGTTTCTTGCTATATTCCACCCATAGTTTATTGATCGCCAATAACTCATCACAAGGGAACTCTTTTAAATCTTTTGCGCTAAACCATTGTCCATCCTCTTTACCCACCGCCGTAATCATCAGCTTATAGGTTTCCTGATCTGCCTCATACCATTGCTTATTTTCGAGATATGCCTCTAACTTTTGATAGCGCGAATTGGTGACGGATTGTTTAACACCTTCTAGTGCTTTCTGTTCAACAATAGATAAATTTAAACGCTTCTCAGTTTGCTTATAGATAAGATAGGCGAGATCACTTTGATTTTGTTTGAGGGATTCTTGGATTAGTTTCGTGGGATTCACCAAACCAGCATAAAACAATATCAAATCCTTCCATGCACTAACACCCAAGCATTTAAAAATTAATTTCTCCCCTTCTTCTCTTAAACGCACAATTTCCGCCGCCGCGAGAAACTCCTGAAAACTTAGATGCGAAAACTGATAGATATTTCCATCTCTCTTTACTAACAGTTCGCTCACCTGTTCGATTTGATCTAAAAACTCTTGTGCGTTCACATCAGGATCGATTTTGGCTAAAGATACTTTGAGAACTTGCAACAAATTGTCTTTCCGAATTAGCTTAAACCCCTCTGTATCATTAATGTTTTTCGCCGCACCAACCATCATCCTCAAAGCCAAATTTTGCAGCACTTGCTGGCGATCGCTAATCGAGTTAAGCAGCAAATAATCAATCCCTTTAGCCTTTGCCCGTCTCCCTAACTGCAACTCACAAATATCTTGATATAGCTCCACCTTGCGCTGTGGCAACTCCGCCCCCTGCTTATTATCCCGATGAAACCTTGCCATCATATTCAAAAGCAACGCATTACCTGCCAGATCCTTCAGTTCTGGACGCGCATCAATTTGAGCCAATAACTTCTGCGCCTTGTCCTTCGCCTTAGCCTCCACATCAGGCGTATTGCGCCCACCCCTCGCATAGCGTTCCTGACAGATATACCACTGCTCCACAAACTGTTTGCGCTGCTCTGGATTAAAATCTTGAATCCAAAAACTTGCCGTCGGTTTTCTTGCCGTATAGTCTTCAGAATATGCCGTGGGACGCGAAGTCAAAATAAATACAGATTCAGGATATTGACGCATTTCATCACTCAGCCAAGTACTCACCTTTGCCCGTTCCGCAGGTGGCACTTCATCAAAGCCATCAAACATGACCAAAGCATCACCACGTTTGAGAATACTCAACGCCCAATTATTCGGCACAGAGTCAAGAGGCTTAATTTTCGTCAATCTGCCAATGTGATAGTTAGTCAAAAGTTCGGGCAATTTAGGCGGATTGTCTTTAGTGAGTTCTTTCCAACAACTTCCCAAAATCAATAAAAAGGGAATTAAATTCGGAACTTGATATTTGCGATAACTTCCTTTGCAATATTCCTGTCTGCTGTAGATATAGGCGAGATGCTTTAATAGAGTTGATTTGCCATAGCCACCCCATGCTCTAATCGCAATTTGCCGTAGGCGATTATCTTCTCTTACCCGTTCTAGCAATTGCCAGATTTGCAGTTGTTCACAAGCTTCTTCCTGTTTTTTAGAGCGATCGCGAAATTCATAACCCCTAGTCAACGAGTCAGCACTCAATTCCAAAGGAACAAATACTTCTCGTAATAAAGGACTATTCACAGGCAGATCGTCTTCTTCGCGCATTCCCACCACATTGTCCTCATGGCAGTCCCACTCTTGACACTTGAGATACTTCTCCGTAAACCCAAGCGATCGCCAAGATTCCGTTACATTTTCGCCTAGCTTTTCGATACCCCGATCTGCCGACTCACCTAAACCCTTAAACCGCTTTTTATTACCTTCATGAATTGGTTGCAGCAAAGCCGCGCCATAGGATATACCCGCACCAATTACCATTGAGGCGATCGCCTTGGGAATATCACTCGCCATAAACAACTGCCAAAATGCGCCAATCCCACCACCAGCAATTCCCCCAGTCTTGACAGTTTTCAAGACAATATCAGTGATCTGCTCTTCGAGAGATGGCTTTGATTTTGATTCTGGCTCTTGAGTCATGGTGCTTAGGGCGATCGCAGTGACAGCATTATAAACCGATAAAATAAATTGGTATGATGAAAAAACGAGCAATAAAAAGCAATCTAAAAAATATGAACTACCGCGATCGCATCACCATCGAAGCAGGAAAACGCAGTGGCAAGCCCTGCATCAGAGGAATGCGAATCACCGTTTATGACGTTCTGTCTTACCTTGCCTCTGGTATGACCTACCAAGAAGTCCTTGAAGACTTCCCATACCTTACTCAAGAAGATATTTTTGCTTGTCTTGCTTATGCTGCCGACCGTGAACAACAAACCCTCCTGATTCAGGCATGAAGTTCCTCTTCGATCACAACCTTTCACCAAAATTGGTTTATCTCGTAGCAGAGCTGTTCCCTATCTGATTCTTACGTGGATGGAATGTCTGCGATCATCTAAGTCTAGGGCTGGCACGGGGGCACAGCCCCTACGTCCACATAATCCATTTTAGGTAGGGGCAATCCCCCCGTGGTTGCCCTGTTATGCTAGCAGCAAGAGTTTCATTATCTGATTTTCACGTAACATCAGTAATACCAATTCACGAAAGTGTGACAACACTTTTGTGAATTAAAAAACAAACCCAGTAAGGGTTTTAAAAACACAAAATGGCGTAGCCATTTTGTGTTTTGGTATAAGTAACCCCAAAATCAAATCGCTACAGCGATTTGATTTTGGGAAGTTTATAGCTCTTTTCGTAGCGATCGCACTGAAGCAATTACATGATCAGCGACAGTTTCGAGCTCATCAAAAGTATTAAATCTCCCAATACCAAACCGAATGGAAGCATAGGCTAATTCCTTAGAATGACCTAAAGCAGTGAGAACATGAGAAGGAGCAGTTTTCGCAGAACTACAAGCAGAACCTGACGAAACAGCCACAATCGGTTGCAAGGCAAGCATTAAAGCAGCTCCATTAATTCCTGTAAAACTGACATTGAGATTTCCTGCAAGTCTTTGAGTGCGAGACCCATTGAGAATTATTCCTTCTATTTCACTCAATCTTTGCCACAGATGTTCACGTAGAGTTAAAGCTTGTTTTTGCTCAAAATCTTGAGAAGCGATCGCAATTTCTAGAGCCTTCGCAAAGCCAACAATTTGCGGCGTGTAGAGAGTACCAGAACGCATTCCCCGCTCATGCCCACCACCATGTAACTGCGGCGCAAGACTCACTCTAGGACGACGACGCACATATAAAGCACCAATTCCCTTTGCTCCATAGATCTTGTGGGCAGTGAGCGACATCAAATCAATCTGCATCGCATTCACATCGAGGGGTATTTTACCGATCGCTTGAGCCGCATCGCTGTGAAATAAAACTTGGCGATCGCGACAGATTTTACCAATTTCCGCGATCGGTTGCAGTACCCCAATTTCATTATTCGCCGCCATCACCGACACTAAAATTGTATCGGGACGAATCGCAGTTTCAAGTTTCGTCAAATCAATTAAGCCGTCAGACTTGATAGGTAAATAGGTAATCTCAAAACCAAGGGATTGCAAATAGACACAGGGATCAAGCACCGCGCTATGTTCGGTTTGGACGGTGACGATATGCCGACCTTTTGAGTGATAAGCCTCAGCCACACCCTTGAGTGCCAGATTATTCGCTTCAGTTGCACCACTGGTAAAGATTATTTCTTCAGGTGTGGCACTGATTGCATTCGCGATCGATTCCCGTGCCAATTTGACCGCCGCTTCTGCCTCCCAGCCATACAGATGTCCAATGCTCGCAGGGTTGCCAAAGGATTCCCGAAAATACGGCAACATCGCCTCCAGCACCCTCTCGTCAACGGGAGTTGTAGCATGACAATCGAGATAAATTGGTCTTTGCATAAAACCTACAATTAAGTAGCTCACCATAATTAAACCCTAAAACCAGAAGCTGTCACGCCCGCTTAGCGGGCGTGACAGCTTTCTAGGTTTTTAGCTTACTTATGCCTAGCTAATTAAAAAGGGATGCTTTGCACCCCTTTTTAATTAGCTTACTAAATCAACGATACTTTCAAAATCTTGGAGAGCATTTTTAAAGGCATTCTCGGCTGCGATCGCATCTCTATCTTTAGCAGCATTATCAAGGATCACAAAGTTTTTGAATAAATTATTAGCCAAACTGTTAGCAGTTTCTTTTTCGGTTTTGCTCAACTGGCTAGCAATCAATCTTAGCTCACGGCGAATTTCACCAAAAGGTCCATGAATATATGTAATTATGTCGTTCCATTTTTGAGCATATACAAACTTTTCGAGTCGATCAAAGCGATCGCTAAGCACCTGTAGCTTCTCAGAAGAAGCTGTCAGAGCAGCAGCTTTAGAGCCAGTTTGAGCGATCGCAGGCTGAGTGAAAACGGGAGCCAAAAGCGTACCGACTAGCGCTAGCATCACACAAAAAGCGATCGTTACTTTTTGAAAACCTGTCCAATAATTTTTAAGATTCAACACAGAAAAAATTACTCCTTGTATAAATTATAAATTTTCGGTAGTTCTGTCAAAGGATTTGTAGGGATAGGCTGTGCTTCGCGCAGCTTATCCCTAATTTTTTAGTCCTGCCAAATTTTCAGTCGGCGCATCGTGCCGACTGAAAACTAGTTTACCTGTTTCAAAGCATCCGCCGAGCCAACTATGGAAATAGCAGGTGTTACAAAATATTTCTGTGCTGCGCTCTGGACATCAGCGATCGTCACCCCTTCGATCGCCTCGACAAATCGATGATCAAACTCTAGTCCTAAACCCATGACCTCATACCAGCCATACACTTGAGCAATTTGACCATTGGTTTGCTTACCGAGAGCATATTGTCCTAGTAACTTACTCTTGCAAATTGCCAACTCATCTTCTGTAATCGTTACAGTAGCAAGTCGCTCGCACTCATAGCGCAATCCTTCTAGAGCCGTCCCCGTATTTTGCGAAGCCGTTCCCATGTAGGCAACAAATTGCGAGGTCTCTAAACGAGTAGGATAAAAAGCTGAAACTTCATAGGCAAGTCCACGCTTTTCACGCAATTCCACAAACAGGCGGCTCGATAAACCATTGCCCAAATAGGTGGAAATAATCTTCAGCGCTGCGTAATCGGGCGAGCTAACTGATGGCGCAGGATAACCAATCATCACGATCGCCTGTTGGGTATCCTGCTCATGGGTAACGAGGTGCGGCTGGAAATTGGGTGTAGGCGTAGAAATAACATTTGGTTGAGTAGGCTTTTTCCAATCACCAAAGGCTTCACCCACCAGAGAAAGGGCTTGCTCTGAGGAAATTTTACCTGCGATACTGACCACCATTTGATCGGGGCGCAAATAAGTTTGATGAAAATCAACTAAATCATTACGAGTAAGTTGGCTAACGGTTGCCTCTGTGCCAAGGCTAGAAAATCCATAGGGATGATCCCCATACATTAAATGCTGCAAATGATCGTAAGCGATCGTAAATGGGCGCTCTTGTTGCGATCGGATCGATTGAATTGTCAGCCGCCTTTCGAGATCTAGCTCATGATCGGGATAACTAGGCGATCGCAAAATCTCTGATCCCAGCAACAACATGTCATGGAAATCCGACGAAATTGTTTTTAAGGATAGCAAGAAATAATCGCTTGAGCATTCTGTCCCTAATGATGCACCAATTGACTCCACCTGCTCCGCAATTTCTAGTGAGGAATATTTCTCAGTGCCACGGGTCATGATGGATGCGGCGAGATGGGTCAGTCCTGATTTATCTGAGGTTTGGACACGCTCACCACCTGCAAAAAAGCAACGCGCCGCAATAATGTCAGCCGTGGGGTTTTCGGTTACTAAGACCACAATGCCATTGGATAGCACCAAGCGATCGCTGATTCGTTGTGACATTGTTAGTGACAAATTTTCTTCCCCAACTTACAAAAAACAAACATTAGGCATAGTCACTCGCGATACTTTTATCCCAAAGTATAAACTGGCTTAGCCAGTTTGTACTTTTAAAACCTTTGCTGGGTTTGGGTTTCAGTTCACAAAAGTATGACGGCTTTTGTGAACTGGTATTACAGCGCTTTGCGCTCAAAAACCAAACCAAGAGATTTTTTGAAAATGTTGCTAACCAACACTTTCAAAAAATCTCTTGGGGCTTGGATAATTAAAGATAACCATGATCCTTAGCTTAAGAATATCGCAAAATCTAGAAACTGGGGCTGAGAAGAGTAATCACTGGATTTTTCTGGCGATTGCCAGCCAAACTAACGATATACATAACCTCAAACTTAATGAATCATGAGTAATACGGATTCACAAAAGTGTGACAACACTTTTGTGAATTAAAAATCAAACCCAGTAAAAGTTTAAAAAACACAAAACAGTCAGCCCGCTTTGTGTTTTGGTGTAAGTTAGTGAGTAAAGCCTGTGGAAAGCGCTGCTCTTGCGTCACAGGTTTTATGGTTTAGTTTTATCGGCTACTTATGCTCAGATATCAACAGATTATGTTAGATTTTCTGTCATCTTCAAAGCGTCGTATTAATATGTTAATGGTGAGAGATGCTTAGTGCAGTCCATCTTTTGCATTAATTAAAAAATCCGAGCAAAATCACACAAATCCAATCGGTCATCAATATTAAGATAAGTCGGTTTAAATTTCATGCAATACAGAGCCTACAGCGCCCAGCGCTTAAAAAAATATCAACAAATTTAGTAGCCAATAATTAGGTAATTGTCACTAATTGTCTAGATAATCAACAGCATTTTGTGGTTGAGATGCTCGGAAAAACGCTGTAAATACGAATGAAGTTAAATGCGGAGAGGATTGGATGAGTACTGCAAAGGATAAACAAAAATGTCTAGATTGCTTAACGCAAGCGATCATAGACTTAGATGGTCAAGCTGACCAATCAGAATTAACCAAAATCTCCAATTTGATTATTCAGACGATGACTGGTCCTTGGCGATCATTTCACACGCCAAATCATATTTTTGAGGTTGGCGAAGGGGGAGATGCGATCGAAGTAATATCAGCTTTATTTCACGATCTAGTTTATGTCCAAGTTGATCAAGGTATCAGCGTCAATATTAGTCGATACATTTCGCCCTATATCAAACAAGATCGTGAGCAATTAGTCATCCTTGATCCTCCTGAGCTTCAAGAAGACATAGTTTTTAAGATAGTAACAATGCTGTTCGGTTTTAAGCATGGACAGCCTCTGCTACCAATGTCTGGTCAAAATGAGTTTCTTAGTGCACTCATTGCGATCAAAGCCTTAGAAAATATGCTGCCTTTATCTAAATTGACGGAAATAGCTGCCTGCATTGAAGCCACAATTCCATTTCGTCCACAATTAGATTCAGGTTTGACTTGTTCTGATCTACTATTCGGGCGCTTAGTTAATGCTAATGAAGAGTTTCAATTTGGGTGGGGTGATCAAGAAATCGCTGAAATCGTCAAGAGGGCAGTACGTCTATCCAATCGCGATGTAGAAAACTTTGCCAGTCCTAAGCCATCGCGATTTCTCGATAATACTTGGAACTTAATTCCAGAGACAAACCATGATCTAAAAAATGTCAACTCTTATAGTGTGCATGGCTATCGAGTTTCTATTCAAAAAATGGAAGGATTTATGAACTTCCTTTCACCTGAAATTGTTTTTCGTCGCTATCGCAATGAACCAGATGATAAAACCTATTACAAGCTACTTGCCCAAACTCAGTACAATCTAGAAGTATCAAGATTGTATTTAGGAACAAAACTAACCTCGATCGCGATTTTAGAAGCACTATCATTTCGGATTGGGCATGATATTTCGCTTTCCACTATGATGGGGGAATTACCTGTCCCCGGAAAAACAGTGATGGGATTAGGGCAATTATTACCATCAATTACCACGCCTCACCAACCTTCAAATCCTATCGAAGTTGAAGTTTTGGAACTGTTAGATAAGGGACGAAAAGTTGATTCTAGCTACGATGTGAAAAACTCACCTGTCGCTACTTTTATGGTGAAATCAATTGGCTTTCCAGAAATGCAACGTATGTTAAATCTATCTAAGGAATTTTTTAAGGGCAACTTAACTTCCGAAGATCTACTTGCAAGCTGTGACCCTTATGTAATGTCCATGATCAAGAGTGCAGTTTTAGAGCTATTTGACTCCCGCAAAGCTGCTCTTTCTCAATAAACCCCCAAAAAAAGTAGCGGCGCTTTGCGCCGCTACTTTTTTTGGGGGTTAAGCAGGTGCAACAAATGCATATTCTGAGACGATTTTGCCAGCAATGATATGTTCTTGCAGTATTGTCTCTAACACCTCAACTGTTGCAGAGTGATACCAAACGCCATCAGGATAGACCAATAAAATTGGACCGCGATCGCATACCCGCAAGCAATTAGTTTTGGTGCGAAATACTTTGACTTCGAGATCCAGCTCTTTAATTCGACGTTTGAGATAATCCCATGCTTGCAAACCAACTTCTTTTTGACAGCAGAGCGGTTTAGTCTGGTCAGCACATAAGAATAAATGCTTTTCGATCTGGGGAATTGATAATTGCTGAGCGCGATTTGCTAATTGTTGACGAATCAAATCAAGGTCTGGTAGCTCTTGATCTGATTCGTCAACATCTGGAGGAATAATTTCTGGATTTACTGCCATATAAAGAAGAGGGGCAAATAATAAGTTATTTCCCCTCTTCTTTATATGGAGAGGGGTTAGGACAGAGATTTTGCAATTTAAGGATTTAATTCGTTAATAACTTTATCGGTTTTGCGGAATTTTAATTCAGGAGGCGCATCGGGTAATCCTAGTAGATCTCTAATTGCTGAGTCGAGTTCTTCAAAGCCAAATAAACCTTCGCGATCGTAACTAACTTTACCTTCACCAGAAATTAGCACTGTTTGAGGTACTGTACCCTTGTAATAGTAGGCTTCATCGGCTGGAGTGTAGTTATTATGTTGTAAGTCCAAGCTATCAACAGGAACTGCAATTAGACTTATCGTTTTGCCATAAAATCCTTGAGCTAAGTTGAGAATTGGCGAAAACTTTTTACAATCAGCACTGTCATCAACATAAAAGACTAGCATCGCTGCTCGTCCAATCTCAAGGGATTGAGCTAAGCTAATTCGAGGTGGCACAATAGAGCCATTACCGCCATAGAGAGCAAAGATATTACCATCGTAAGTATCATCGGTAAGTTTTGCTTGCACAGGCTGGGCATCACCCAATACAGTTCCCAGAAATATACTTAGGCTTATACAACTTGCGATCGCTACACATAATATGAAATCAAAAGATCGCTTCAGCCAATTTTTCATTATCTTCAAATATAAATTCTTCTACAGAACACTATAAATGCTAGCCATCACAAATTAAAACCCAGAGGTTAGAGGCGGCACAAAGCACCGATTCTAAATCTCTGGGTTTTTCTAAAGTGCAAAGCACCTTATGAATCGCCAAAGCCATGCGCCCGAATCAGATCAAAGAATTCTTTTTTCATCGATGGGTCACTTCGGAAAGAACCACGCACGATGGAGTTAACCATTTTGGTTTCGGGTTCTTTGACTCCACGCCAAGTCATGCACATATGTTGAGCCTTGATCACAAATGCTAAACCTTTAGGCTTAATCAAATTTTCAATTGTATCGGCAACCATGATCGCCGCTTCTTCTTGGATATGTGGACGACTCATCACCCAGTCCACGATGCGATTAAATTTGGAGATACCAATGACGCGATCGCTTGGTACGATACCAATCCATGCTTGTCCAACAATCGGTACAAAGTGGTGAGAACATGCCGAACGTACCGTAATTGGGCCAAGGGTATAGATTTCATCAAGTTCTTTGGCATTGGGGAAATCAGTAACCTTGGGCATCGGATGATAACGCCCTTTAAACACTTCATCCACATACATCTTGGCTACCCGACGAGCCGTTTCTTTGGTGTTGTGATCATTGGCAGTATCAATAATCAATGAGTCAAAAACACCTTGCAGCTTTCCTTCGATTTCTTTTTTGAGTTCTTCTCGTTCGATATCGCTGATATGATGGGCGATCGAGTCATTGGCGAAAAAAGGATCGCCAGCCGCAATCACGCGATCGCGAATAACTTGCGAAATTGCTTTTCGGGTGGGTAGAGATTCAAGGACTTTGGCGGTTTTTGAATCATTCTCAGAAGTGGGACTGACAGGGCGAGAGATACTGATCGTCATGGTGATACTTACTAGATATCCAGTGAATTAACTTAAGAAGGAGGAGGCTAAAAAAATGCGGAGAAAACAGTAGATAAACATCAAAATTTTGTGTTTGAGTCAGATCAAAACCACCAGCATAAAAAGGTGTTTAACTAGCGATTCAAACTATAAAATTTAATATATTCTCCCATATTCGCAGATCTGTGGGAGTTATTGCTTCTCTCAATAGATTGAACTTTTTCAATCGTTATTTAATGTGCCTACATAATTCTAAACTATTCCTTCATGGCTTAGGCGCTTCTGGGTTAAGGTTCAGTTAATTCCATCCATAAGACATAGCGCTCTTAAATGAGTTGTAAGATTTTGAGTGTTGTGAGAGTGCGCCCCGAAGGGGCGCACTCTCACAACCTATTTAGGATTGCTATTAGGATTGCTATATAGATGTAGTCAATTGGATTTCCTAGCTTATACAAGTATTGATTTGCCAAGTCTTTAGTAGCTGGATTTTATGACTTATAGCTGCCGTCTGCGCTAGGACAAAAGCAAAACCCAAGAAGAGAATGGCGGCGCTTCGCGCCGCCATTCTCTTCTTGGGTTTTATGTCTTCATACACTTGGCGATATTTTAAACTAGAGTGGTGGCGCAAAGCGCCACCACTCTAGTTTAAAAGGTTCCTGCGTTGGGCATTAGCACAAGATCATTGATCATTGCATCGGCAGGCAGATTGATTAAAGTCATAATCGAGTCCGCTACCGTAGCAGGTCGAAGCATGGCAGCTCGATTAAAGCTGGGTGGTACTTTATCGCCGAGAGTATCCCATAGAGGCGTATCGACAGAACCAGGGCTAATGGACATAACTTTGATACCGTAGGGCTGTTCTTCGGCAGCGATCGCTTGAGTCAAACCCAATAACGCAAATTTACTCGCGCAATATGCGCCCCAATTGGGAAACCCTTGCTTGCCTGCGATCGATGCGACGTTAATAATCGTGCCACTTTTTTGCGATCGCATCGTGGGCAAGACAGCCTGTAAGCATTGAAAGACGCTGGTGAGATTAAGGTCTAGCAACTTCTGCCATTCGGTCAAAGGCATATCAATTAATTCGCCGATATATGCCATTCCTGCATTATTAATCAAAATATCTACTCCCCGCATCTCGGCAACGATCGCTTGCATCTTCGTGGCAACTTGGGAAATATCACCTAAGTCAATCGCATAGCTTTTGGCATTACTACCTGCGGGTAATTCGCTCAGAATATGCTCAGGATTGCGACTGACGAGGCTCACCTGTGCGCCCGCTTTTAATAGTCTCAGAGCTACTTCTTTGCCAATACCACTACTTGCTCCAGTAACGATTGCTTTTTTACCTGTTAATTTAGCTGATACTGTATCTGTCATGGTTTAACTTGTTTTCCTTTAGTCTATGTCAAAAGTCTATGTCAAAAAAAGTAGGAAAGAGCTTTTGGTGGCTATGGCTGATTGCAAATGTTATTGGCAATGCGATGTTACCTATCCTCGTTTGGCAAGATCCTTATGATCTGCGATCGCGTATTTTTCTCAATGAAATACTGCATGGGGTAGGGGTTGCTATCGCTCAGTCTGTAGTTTTGCGTGATCGCTTTACCCCAAAAAAGGAATGGTGGCTACCGTTAACTCTGTGTGGCTGGATTATCGGGCTAACTATTGTCTTTTTTGTACCAGCCCTATCGTGGCGATCTCAGGTACAAAGCTTGCCATCACTCTCAATTTTGATGGTTGATTTTGCGATCATTGGCTTGATTGTCAGTATTTGCCAATGGCAATTACTCAAATCATTTCGCGCAGCAGGACTATGGTTTTTTGCAAGTCCGATTGCCTTATCTCTAAGTACGTTAGGTCTATACTTCGGCTATACATTGAGGTTAACGATCTTAGCTAGTGCTTTGCAAGGATTAATCTATGGCGCTATTACAGGGTTAGCTATTATTAAAGTTTTACGATCACCAAAGACTTCACACAAAATCAAAAAATGATGGGCGGCGCTTCGCACCGCACACCACAACATTACAAACATCGCCATAGACAACTAACCTAACTATTCATTGGTATCATTAGCAGCTTCCACAAATCGCAAATCTCGTTTTAAAAATGTTTTCTCGCCTGTTTCAGTATCCACCGTTGCTCGAATTAAACTAGTCCTTGTCACCAGTAACTTTGCCATGTAGTAAGGACTATCTGGCTCCAAAATTAGTACGCGATCGCCAACTTGTAATGGTCGAATCGTGGGGATTGGCATATTTCTATTTTTGTCTAAATCTGAGTCAAGATGTTCTTGGGCTAAATTTTCAGCTACCTCAGATGATGAAACTCGATCTTTAATCAAATGTTCTACATATTGTTTGAGCTTTTGTTCTAAGGACGCTTCTAAAGCCGAAAAGCGGTCAAATTCTTCTTGTTGAACAAAAGTTTGTTCTAGCGTATTACCCAAAATATAATGTAAGCCCTGAATTACTAACTCTGACTCCGTTTTACCAGTAATTTTAATTTTTTCGACCAAGCTTGCATATAGTTCACTAGATAGCTGAACAGTTATGACATGACTAGGAGAATTAATGTCAGGGCTTTCCATGGTAGGTATTGTTGATAAGATGATGAGTGGCTGTGAAACAAATACTATGCTCCAGTCTAAACCCCAAATCAAAAGGTAATACAGGAAACTCTATGTCTGTCGAAGTCGGTCAAAAAGCTCCAGATTTTACTTTACCTAGCGATCGCGGTGATATTACCCTCAGCCGCTACGAAGGTAAAACCAATGTTGTACTAGCCTTTTATCCAGGAGATTTTTCTCCTCTTTGCACTAGTGAGATGCAGTGTTTTGCGGATGATTGGACAAAATTTCGGGAAGCTGGCGCAGAAATCCTTGGTATTAGCACCGATCCAATTGAAAAACATATTGAGTTTTCTAAAAAGTTAGGTTTACAGTTCCCCTTGCTAAGCGATCGCAACCAAGAGGTTTGCAAAAAGTACGGGGTTTCCAGTTTGTTTGGCAGTAAACGCGCCTATTGCATCATCGATATTCATGGCATCATCCGTTATAAGCATATTGAATTTCTGCCTGTTTTTAAGCGTGAAGATTCGGAACTCTTGGTCGTATTGAGAAGTCTCAAATCTTAGAATTTAAAATGAGTGGCTTAAATTAAGAGACAGACTTTTGATGGCGTGGCTTCGTTATACCATCAAAAATCAGTTCTTTGTTTTACGGTGAACCCCTAAGCACTCATCTTAATCTTAAAGACTCAGCTTGGGATGTCATCTTTTTTATAGCTATAGCCACCTGTATCAGTACAAAGTAAACCTGTAAGGTGGCGCTTCGCGCCGCCTTACACTATTTTACTAACAAGAATGGCGACAACTATATCAATTCCGCTGGTTTAAAATGAATTCAGCGATCGCTAGATCTTGTGGCGTAGTCACTTTGAGATTAGTCTCTTCACCCATAACAATCTGTACTGCTAAACCAACTTTTTCTAATAAAGCCGCATCATCAGTAACTTCCCAACCTAGTTCCAAGGCGGTGAGATGAGCATTTTTGATTACGTCTAATTGAAAACCTTGGGGTGTTTGCGCCGCCCAAAGATGATCGCGATTGGGGGTATCGACAATGGTCAAGCCATCGACGACTTTAATCGTATCTTTGACTGGGACAGCAGCAATAAAACCTTGCATCTTTTGTAGAGCCACATCACAACGATCAAATAGTTCAGGTGTCACTAAACATCTCGCACCATCATGGATTAAGACGTGATCGCAGTCTGTCGGCAAAGCTTTTAAGCCATTGAATACCGAAGCTTGTCGAGTTGCTCCACCTTGAATCAGTCGAATGGGCTTAAGCTGACTGATCTCATTAAAAATCTTTTGGAATTCTGGATAGTCATGGGGCTGTCCCATTACGCCAATCCAAGCGATCGCCTCTGATGCGATCGCTGCTTCTAGAGTCCATTGCAAAATTGGCTTGCCGAGTAGAGGTAACAGCAACTTATTGCAGTTTGCTCCCATGCGTTTGCCGCTACCCGCCGCAGGAATCAGTAAATGACAGGTCATAGATTAATCAGCAAGATGCCACCATCCAAAGGCGGGACCAATAAACCGAATTGTCACCCAGATTAAGGCAGTTGCACCAATGCCATACCAAGCAGCTTGGGTGGAGACTCTCACAAATGTTTCGGCTTTATCTCTAGTCAAAAAAGGTATCCAAGACGCAATCGGCTCAGTTTTGCCATAATTTTCGCCTAATACTTGCTTACGGCGTTTTGACTCGCCCATAAAATATATGCTCCTAAACGAACTATTGCTCTAATGCCTAATCTAATAGCAAAACATAAAGAACCATATTTTTTGTGTCACGGTTTGCCATGCTAACAAAAATTGCTTCTTTGTTTTATTGCGCGTCCCTAAATAATATCAGTTGAAAAGTAGCAAACAAAACTCAACCTAAAAATAACTTATAGACTGGATTTTGGCTTTCATCCCAGTAGCGATAACCGAGAGTATCGAGAAATGCTTGCCACTCTTCCATTTCTGATGGTGGTACTTGCACGCCCACAACAATCCTTCCATAATCTGCACCATTATTACGATAATGGAACAGGCTAATATTCCAGTTAGGACTCATTGAGCCGACAAACTTCATCAAAGCACCTGGACGCTCAGGAAACTCAAAGCGATAGAGTAGCTCATTATTGGCAAGTGGCGATCGCCCGCCAACCATATGGCGCAAATGTAGTTTCGTGAGTTCATCATCAGTAATCTCGATCGCGGTAAATCCATTCTCAGCAAAAGTAGTTGCTAGATTTGCGGCATCAGCACGATTGACAATCTGCACGCCAATAAAAATATGAGCAATTTCTTGATCAGCAATCCGATAGCTAAACTCAGTCAAGTTCCGCTTGCCCAGAAGTTCGCAAAACTTCCGCAAGCTTCCCGACTGTTCGGGAATGGTTACCGCAAAAATGGCTTCACGGTTTTCCCCCAATTCGGCACGTTCGGCAACAAACCGTAAGCGATCGAAGTTCATATTCGCACCACAGGCGATCGCTACTAGGGTTTGTCCTTCGATGCCTTCACGCTCAACATAGACCTTCGCACCTGCGATCGCCAAGGCTCCAGCAGGTTCTAAAATCGAGCGTGTATCTTCAAAAACATCCTTGATCGCTGCACAGGTATTATCGGTATCAACTAGCAAGATTTCATCGACATATTGCTGACAAAGCCGAAAGGTCTCTTTACCAACTTCGCGCACCGCCACCCCATCAGCAAATAAACCAACTTGATCGAGGCGCACTCGATGTCCAGCCTGTAGCGATCGCGACATTGCATCAGAATCTACAGGTTCCACACCAATAATTTTAATCTCAGGACGTAGCCGCTTTACATAGGCTGCCACACCCGAAATCAGTCCACCACCACCGATCGCCACAAAAATCGCATGGATTGGCTTCTGACACTGGCGCAAAATCTCCATACCAATCGTTCCCTGTCCCGCAATCACATCAGGATCATCGAAGGGATGGATAAAAGTTAAATTCTTGTCTGTTTCCAGTTGACGGGCATAGGCATAGGCATCGTCATAGGTATCGCCATGTAAGACTACTTCACCACCACGCATTTTTACCGCATTTACTTTCACCAGTGGTGTAGTCACGGGCATGACAATAATTGCTTGTGTACCTAACTCACGAGCGCTAAGAGCCACACCCTGAGCATGATTTCCTGCTGACGCAGCGATTACACCTTTCATGAGCAAATCATGGGGCAATTGCGCCATTTTGTTATACGCACCACGTAACTTAAAGGAGAAAACCGATTGCATATCTTCTCTTTTAAGTAACAGTCGATTATTTAATCTTGCCGATAGATTGGGAGCCAATTCTAAGGAAGATTCTTGCGCGACATCATACACGCGAGCTTTGAGAATTCGTTCTAAATAGTCAGACTGCACAACGCTATCAACTCAATTATTGATTTTTACAGGTTGCTGTGCTGTGAGTACTACAACCTACAAAAACTTGTTTAGGAATCTACAATTTTACTCTCTTTTTCGCTTTTTAAAGCACGAACTTACACCAAAACACAAAATAGCCATGCCATTTTGTGTTTAAAAAACCTTACTGAGTCTAACTTTTAACTCACGAGAGTGTTGTTACTCTTTCATAAATTGGTATTAAAGTTTTACTAAATCAAGAACCAATTTTTTGTGCCACAAAAAATTGGTTCTTGATTTTACTGTACGTATCTAAGCACGCACTTCAGCAAAGATCTTATTGAGAATATCTTGAGCGCCCTTAGATTTTAAGTCGTCAGCAAGTTCTGCACCGATCGCTTCAGGATTAGTCAGATCGCCTGTTACTTCGCCCTTAACTAGAGTCTTCCCATCAAGGCTCGCGACAATTCCTTTTAAAGTGAGTTTATCAGCAGTGATGGAAGTATTTACACCAATAGGAACTTGGCAACCACCTTCAAGTTCACGCAAGAAAGCACGCTCAGCGAGGCAGCGTTGTGTGGTGGGATAGTGGATAATTGGCGTAAATAAAGCCAAGATATCGGGGTCTTCAGCACGGCACTCAATTCCTAACGCACCCTGTCCGACCGCGTGAAGTGAAATTTCTCCATCGATTACCTCATGTACGCGATCGCCCATTCCCAAACGACGCAAACCTGCGGCTGCAAGAATTAGGGCATCGTACTCACCAGAATCAAGCTTTTGCAAGCGCGTATTCAGGTTACCGCGTACATCCTTAAAGGTGAGGTGAGGATAGTAATAGCGTAACTGAGCTAAGCGACGCAGTGAAGATGTACCAACTACAGTACCTGATGGCAAAGTTGCGAGGGTTTTATCCTTAAGCTTTTCATGGACTACTAAGGCATCGGCAGGATCTTCACGTTCAGTTACCGCGCCAAGAATTAGTCCCTCTGGTAAATGAGTTGGTAAATCTTTAAGACTATGTACTGCAAGGTCTGACTCCTTAGTCAGCATTGAGACTTCTAATTCTTTAGTAAATAAGCCCTTATCTCCAATTTTGGCTAATGCCACGTCAAGGATTTTATCGCCCTGTGTACTCATGGTGACGACATCAAACTGGCGATCGGGATGTGCTTTGCTTAGTTCCGCTTGTACCCAATGCGTTTGTACCAGTGCTAGCTGACTTTTGCGAGAACTAATGCGAACTGTTGAGGATGCAACCATAGGACAGAGGGTGGATAGTAAAAAAATTAATTAAGGTGGAATTTGTAAGGTGAGATTTTTAAGACAAAAAGAAATTATAAAAATCGAAATAAAAGCACCATTTTCTATTCAAACAGGTTTTGCTGCTATTTCTATGCGATCGCCTAAATATAAAATGTAAAGAATTCTTACAGCTTAAAATCTACAAGCGATCAGCCATGCAAAGCGTCGCCATACCTTCTTAGTTTTTAGCTTTTAAATTGCCGCAGATAAATTGCCCACACTATTCTGCAATTTGCAAATGGCTTTTAAGACTTGCAGCAACTTTTCTGAGGACTCAGGTTCCATTAGATGTAATGATGGCAAGGGTTGATAAGTTGGAGATGCAACATTTTGAGGATTTTGCTGAATATAGAAAAACTCGTAATACACTCCATTGGTAGTTAATCCCCAAAGGGATTTTTGTTGTTCTAAACTTTTATAGGCATAGGTAAGTAATTGCGGTAAGCCTTCCGATGCACTGATACTGGTATTTTTTGCCTCGATCGCTAAAATCCAAAAAGCAATATCATTAATCGCAGGACGATTTTTATTAATACAAATCAGGTCTAATCTGCCTGTGATACTAATATCTTCATCTTCAATATTAATCCGATCTATTTCCTGTTCCATTCGCATTTTGATCGGAGCGCGATAAAAACCTGCTAGCCTCAACAATGGCATCACCGTTAACGCCATAACCATGCCCTCTAGCACCTTCCCATCGTTAAGATAGTTCTTAAAGTCATTACGAATTTGGGTAAGTTCAGAAATCTCAAATTCTGATAATGGCTCTAATTGAAGCAAAGATTTGAAAGCGCCATAGGATATCTCCTGAAATTTGAGGTATTGATAAACTTGATCTAATGTCAGGGTGCTAGCGTTAAGGACAGGCATAGTTTTATTTCAGCAGTCTTTTGTAAATTATATGAGATTGTTCTACAACTAAAAAAATCACCGTCTAGAGGCGGTGATTTTTTTAGTTAATTGCGGACAGCTTCGATTAGGCGAGAGAAATAAAATGAGGTAGCAGTAAATTCCTTGCGCTTAATCGTGAAGCCTAGCTTCTGAAGAACACGGCGCACATCAGACTCTTTGTGTAGATAGGCGCGAGTAGCCTTGCTCGGACCAGGAACCATATCGCCCACTTTTTTCATTAGTAAATAGTAAGGATTTTGAGGGGCAAAGCTGAGAATCAATCGGGATTTAGCAAGGGAGGCAAGATGTTCAATCATCAATTCAGAATCGCGATCGGGATAGTGGATCAATACATCTAGACAAATTACAGTGTCATATTCTCCAGATAAGGTGGCTAAGTCCTTGACTTCAAAGACAGGGTTTTCAGGATTGGCAGCGCGTTCCTTGGCTTCACCCACCATCTTTTCGGAAATATCACTGGCATATACTTTTGCTCCCATTGCTGCGAGGGGAATGCTCAAACTACCCGTACCACAACCCGCATCACATACCGTTTGACCCACAGCATTCTTGTCATTTTTAAACCAGTTCAAAACATAGTCAACAGTTTGTTGATGTCCAGTACGGATATCGCGTTGCACTCGATTGACATCACCACCTTCGCCATAAATCCGCCGCCAGCGATCAAAGCCAGTGGAATTAAAATAATCGCGAACTATTTCTTTATCTTTAGGAGTTGCTTTAGTTGAAGGATTGTTGAGTGCTTTATTAGCCATGATTGTGAAGAAAGCTTACAAAAAAGCTGTTTAAATTAGTAGTTTTGTTACAGATGATGATTTTAACTCAGAAAGTATTGGCGACACGATGCACTACCTATACTTTCTGGGTTTTATACTAAACTAAAGCAGCCGCCACAAAAATTTCCTATGCAACTTAATCGCATCATTGCTCTCGTTTTAGTCGCAATTTGTTTCATCTCGGCAACATTTGGCATCCAGCGTCGCCAAATGGATGAGGAGTTAAATTTAAAGAAAGTACTCGATCGCGATCGCCTCGAACTAGTCTCATTAGACGGTGCGATTACTGGAGCAAGGGCATCAGCATCAGGAGCAATGGCAGTTCGAGATCGTCTTCGTGAATTAATTGAAGAAGAATCTGTTAAAGGCGTATTGCTATCGATTAATAGCCCTGGGGGAACAGTAGGTGCAAGCAAAGAACTTTACGAAGCTGTTAAGGATTTGAGTGAAGTAAAGCCCGTTGTCGTAAGTATGCTCGATCAAGCGACCAGTGGCGGTTACTATGCCGCAAGTTCAGCAACTAAGATTTATGCGAATGCTGGTACATTAACAGGCAGTATCGGTGTGATTTTAAGCGGTTTTAATGCTAAGGAATTATTAGATCGGGTGGGAATCCAACCACAAACGATCAAAACTGGACCATACAAAGATATTTTCTCGCCATTTCGCGAACTAGGTGAGCCTGAGCGCCAACTCCTGCAAGATCTTCTACAAAGTACTTATCAAGAATTTATCACCGACGTTTCTAAAGGTCGCAAACTAGACTTAGAGGTAGTTCGTAAATTAGCGGATGGGCGGCTTTATACAGGACAACAGGCTAAAGATAATAAGCTCGTTGATGCTATAGGAACCTTAGATGTGGCGATCGCAGATTTGCGTAGTTTATCTAGAAAAAAATTCAATTTGCCTGAAACAAGAGAATTACCAATTCGTAAGACTCCAGCTTCCTTTGAAAGACTATTAGATCAATTACTCAGTGAAGCTAACGTCAGTATAGCTCTGCCATTTTTAAATATCACTGGTACTGACAGGATTTCTGGAGCGATCGCTGATCAGCTAACGTCAAAACTAACCAGTCGCAATATGCAAACAAGCAGTTATGATCCACCAATTTTATTAATGCCAAGCTGGTCTAATTAGAGTTATTTGAGTCATATAACATGGCTCAAATAAAATAACAGTAATCATTAAACCTATGAAAGCGCAGCATCGAAAACCCCAAATAATTTCTGAAGATACTCATTGTCAAGTTAATTCCTTAATCCAAAGACTTGACAATGTAAAGCATATTGCTGATTCGGGTTTCTGGATTTCAACCACTGAGCTAAAACTTTTGCTAAGCCTTGATGAAATCTTTATTAATAGCTTGAATAAAAAAGTACTATCTCAACCTCAAAACTGTAAATTTTCTTGGCGAAACTTTGAATGTACATTAGTTGATCATCAGTTTGGAGAAAGCTTTTGGGCTATTAATACAAAACAAAACCTATTGACAGATAACAATGGTACTACTTTCCAAACACCCACACATATACCCGCAATACAAGATTCTCAACAATCAACAATTAGTGATTCTATTCTTTTAAAGATTGCTCCAGAAGTAGAGGTAATTCCATCTCCCTATGCATTGATTGATGATTTTTTATCAACAAGCCAACTAAATGACCTATTGCGCTACACAATTAATAGCCAACCGAAATTTATTCCTACTACAAATTCAGCTTCTGATCCTAACTATCGACGATCTTTTTATCTTTCCCATTTTCCTGAATTCTCAGATCTAATGGTTAATCTGGTACGAAAGATATCACCACAAATCATCAAACACTTAGATATCAAAGACTTTATGATCGGACAAATTGAGTCACAGATGACTGCCCATAATCATGGCAATTATTACAAGATTCATAATGACAATGGTAGTCTAGACTGCTCCTCAAGAATTCTGACCTATGTGTACTACTATTATCGTGAACCCAAGTCTTTTACTGGTGGCGAATTAGTCATCTATGACAGCAAGATCGAAAATGGCTACTCTGTCGCCGCAGACTCACGCAAGGTGATTCAGCCTACTAACAATACAATCATCTTTTTTCCTAGCCACTGTATGCATGAAGTCTTGCCTGTCAGTTGCCCATCAGAATATTTTGCCGATAGTCGCTTCACGATCAATGGCTGGGTAAGACATGTATAGAAAAAAGGCGCTTTGCGCCTTTTTTGATGACTAGGGTTTCGCTAATTTTTGCTTAACTTTAGAGATGATGCCACTAGCGATCGCCCCAGCCATCACAATACCCAACACTGGTTGAATTAATGGCTCCCATAGTTGTCTCCATAGTTCTAACCCCAGATTTATTTTTAGGGTTTCGCCGCCGAGGGCAACCAACAACCAAGCAAAAAAGAAAAATACTAAGAACAAATTGAACATCAAAAATTTGTTCGTCCAACGACCAAGGGTTTCCATAGTTCATTCAAGATAATACTTTTATACTAATAGAAAGCAATCGGGGTAACGTTGCCGCTACCCCGATTACTTATATCGTTTTTGTTTTATAAATGCACAGAGCGTACTTAAAAGTTTTTTATAAGTTTTTTTGATTAAGTCAAGACTTAAAATTGAAACCTATTTGAAACCTACTGCTGCTTGCCACACAAAAGCGAGTAGCAAGAAAAATACAGGAATAACAGGAAGAACGTTTACCAGTGGATCGAAAATTCTATACGCTTCAGGTAACGTTGCAATCAATAGACTAAGTGGCATTAAAAATAGACCTCCTTCAAGAGCTAAGATGAATTTTACCACGTCAAAGAAGCCATTCTTTTGTCTGAAAATTTTTTATCTAAAGGTTTATAAAATAGGTTTATTTATGGCGATCGCAAAGACTAAAAACATCCAAAAATTCCTACAGGGTTTCAATGTTGCCGTTTTGGCGTTCTTACTCTGTATTTGTACCTTTGCTTTTAGCACCGACGCTTGGGCAAGTGTGCAGATAAAGCTGACTAATATTACTTACGAGCCATGCACAGGTGATGTCGGTAAAAATATGGTGCTCGGTGGCGGTATCATGTCGGCAAAGTGCTACATGATCAAGGGAAATGCCGACAACCCATCAGGCAAAGTTGTGTACAATGCCGACATTTTTGGGCGGATCTACGATGCGAATGGTAATGATGCTATGCCTGAGAGAGCTCGACTAGGTGCAGTTGAGGAGATTCCTGCTGGCAAAAGTGATTTTGAAATTATGGTAGCAATTCCTGCTGAACAGCCTGAGCCTCTTGAGCTTAAGCAATTTAAAGCTTCTGGATTTGCTGGCAAAGTTAGACGTTAATCGCACTCAAGTTAAAATATATATAAACCCAATCATATAGAGGCGGCGTAAAGCGCCGCCTCTATGGCAATCTTAAATAGGTTGTGAGAATGCGCCCCGAAGGGGCGCATTCTCACAACACTCAAAATCTTACAACTCATTTAGGATCGCTATATATGATTGGGTAAAACCTAAGTCCAAAGTTATCTGAATTGATATTGATCCAAAAATATGGCTGTTAAAGTTTTAATTCCTACTCCACTGCAACAATTGACTAATAATCAAGCCACTGTCGAGTGCACTGGTGATTCTGTTCAAGCAATTATTGATTCTCTCGAAACTAGTTGCCCAGGTATCAAAGCCCGCATTTGTGATGAAAAGGGTAATCTCCGTCGTTTTGTTAATTTTTATGTCAACAGTGAAGATATTCGCTTTCTTGATGGTGCTAATACAGCCCTCAATGATGGTGATGAAGTAAGTATCATTCCTGCGATCGCAGGGGGCTAATCACCATAAAAGGGGATGTAAAGCATCCCCTTTTATTTCATGGGTTAATCAGAGCGATCGCTATTTCCATTACCCAAATTACTGATTGTTTTTTAGGATCTGGATCAACTTTGCCCTTGTCCCCCCAATTCTGGAGCCATTTTCCTAAGCCGCCCATGGAGTCACCCATCCACTGCCCCACTTGGGCAAAAATCTGCTGAGGACCAACACCAGTTAATACTTGAATTGCAAAAATCACTGCAACTATCAAAAATGCAGTTTTGAAGCTAGCTTTAATCACGCTCAGCAACCACCACAACAGCAGTAAAGAGACTATTAATGCACCAATCACTAGGGGCAAATTCATAGATTACCTAATCCCATCTCAAGTTCAAAAAGTTTATATCAAATCACAAAAGTGTAGTCACACTTTTGTGATTTGATAACCAAACCCAGTAAATTTTTTTAAGCAAAGCAAAAAATGGCTGCGTCATTTTTTGCTTTGCTATTATTAGATTTTGGCACGATCGCGCCATTGTCAATTGATCATCATGTCTCACGACTTACAACTTTATCAAGCTAGGCTTGATATTTCACAAACTGAATGTGATCGCCTTTGGCATCTCCTTTCAGAAGATGAGCGATCGCGTGCTGACCGCTTCAAACGTGAATATCTCAAGCGCAATTTTATCGCCGCAAGAGGGAATTTACGAGAAATTCTAGCGTCAAGGCTAGGCTGTGAACCAAGAGCAATTCAATTTGGATATAGCGATCGCGGCAAACCTTACATTCAAAATTTCAACGGGCTTCATTTTAATCTATCGCATTCCCACGATTTAGCAATCTATGCATTGTGTAGTGATGATGAGATAGGTATAGATTTGGAATTTATTAATTCCAAATGTGATGTTGATAGTATTGCTGAGCGTTACTTCTTACCTTCAGAGCAGAAAGTTATTAGCAAATTATACGATCGTGACAAGTACCTAGCTTTTTATCAAGCATGGACTCTAAAAGAAGCCTATGGGAAAGCTACAGGAGAAGGTATAGCCAATATTCTTGATCAGATAGATGTGACTTCACTGCTAGAGTGTCCTATGGGTGAGAATTTGAGAATTCAAAACTGGAATCTAAAACTAATTGCCTCAGAATTACACATAGATTTAAATTATTCTGCTGCCTTGTGTTTTGCTTCGAGTGAGTAATGTCGGCGCTTTGCACCGACATTACTCTTTTGGATTGCTCGAACCTAATTCTCAATAGGGACTTCTAATTTATCAAGATCAGAGGCAATTTCAGGAGCTGGCAAAACGAGGCGATCGCTACACATTGATCGCAGCTTATCGACAAACATTGAAGATTCAGCAAGTAAAGTCATATTTTCGTAAGCGGAACGATAGACTTCAGAATACTCAGCTTTTGAAGTTGAAGGATAAACTTTTGTAGGGGCAGTCATTCCTGAAGGATTGGTAAGCCGACTAGGATATTTTTGAGGTTTAGGATCAGCACTTTGTGGAGAAACTTTATCGATCTTTGCAGTTCCCATCATTGAGCGGCGCGGAAATGGAAGTGGGGGATTTGACTCTTCTATAGCTTTAAATGGAGGAATTTCGGCGATCGCAGTTTCACGATTGGAAGTACGAGGAGGAGTGTAAAAAATCCGATCTTCATAAATCACAGCTACATCACCACAAACTAAACGCTCAAATTCTCGGTTATAACGACAATTTGGTTCCCCTTTGCGTTCCCATAGATGCAGAATCTGATCAACAGAAACTGCTTTATATCTTCCTTGAAACAGTGATTCGATTACAGCTTGGCGTACCCATTCAGGCTTAAAACCTCCCCATGCGCGAGTCAAATCTCTGATAGTATAACCACCAAGATCAAAACTGTAATGCTGCAATAGGGCGATCGCAATTTCCATGAGGGGGACTTTGGAAAAAATTATGTATCATCATTCTACATTAAAACCCTAAACTTGAGTTGCTAGCCCTGCGATCGCCTCAAGTTTAGGGCTTTATATAGCGCTCCTAAATGAGCTGTAAGATTTGGAGGGGTGTGAGAGTGCGCCCCTTCGGGGCGCGCTAGGATTGTTATATTTGTTGTGAAAACCAGATTGCAGATTCAGTGTTAGTTTTGGTAGTTAGCTGTTCCAAAGTTTTTTCTAATAATGAGATCGCTAAATTTTGTAAAACTTGAGAAACTTCACATTGTTTATAAACTCCATTTTCATCTAACTTGAACGCAAATAGTCGATAAGCGCGGACATCAATCACCCAATATTCAGAAATACCTAGTTCAGCATACACTCGCTTCTTTTCATCCAAATCGATCGCTAAAGTCGTATCCGCAATCTCCCCTACGAGATCAGGTGATCTCCGATGCTCTAAATCAATAAATCTCGACTGTCCAGCCTTCCATGTTGGCGTATCGTCACCAACATACACAACAATATCAGGAGCTACAGCCCGCTTGCCTTTCTTTTCCATCTGACAACCTCCAAACGTACTTAATTTGATGTCAGGAAATTTTGCTGCCCAAAAGACGAGAATCATCGCAAACAAATCGCCAAATTTAGCGTGATTAATTCCTTCTGCCCCCATTTCGATCCACAATTTTTGGTTGTCAAAAAATAATTTACAGCGATCGCCTTGCTCGTCGTCGCGCAGCATTACATAATCGTCCCAAGTCGTTTGCTGCCATTTTTGTTGAGCTTTTATTGTGGCAATCATTGTCTAACTCTCATAGTGTAAAGAGATTATACCAAAGCAAAAAATGGCGTAGCCATTTTTTGCTTTGGTATTAATTAATAAAGAAAAGGAGCGCATTGCGCTCCTTTTCTTTATTAATTAAAAAACAGGCTCGTCAAGGATGACGAGCCTGTTAGTTTGCATAATTAACTCGCAAGATTGGACACCTTACTGCAAAACGAGTTTGACATTGGCATTACTTAGCCCAGGACGCTTAACTTCAGTTAGAGCCTTGTTTACAGCATACTTCTGGTTGATCGAATTGATCAGCTCAGTCTGATTGTGCTTTTTAGCGACACCCCAGAGATCAGCGATTAGATCAAATGAGCCGTCAGCATTACGCGACCAACCCAAATCATAATCGCCTTCAAGAGTTGCCACAATGTCGGCACGGATGCGTTGGCTGTTATAGCCACGAACATCAGCTTCAGTCTTAACACTGATACCTAGATCGCGCAAAGACGACTTGAGGACTTCGGCATCAGTAATTTTTGTGCGAAGTGTGCTGAAATGAGACATAATAGTTTTGCTCCTGTAAATAAATGTGAACTTGACTGTTAACTCGAACGGGAGACATAAGAGTGTTGGTGGTTCTTACTCCTATGTTAGCTGCTAGATCGATTGCCTTTTGATAAGACATTCTTTAGAATCTAGCCTTAAGCCTGCTGACTACGAAACAGCAGGATAAGCTTTTCAAAACTCCATACGCTGATATTCAGCGACTGAAGTAGCGGCGGGTCTAGCCCGCATTCTTGCCCAGTCACGCAAAGCAGCAACCTGCTCAGTCATTGTGCGTGATAAGGGAGTAGTGGATTTCACAGCAGAAATAATATCTAGCTGCGTAAACTCCCGATCTTGGGCAAAAGCCTCATACATGGCAGCGATTACTGCCTGTTCGATTTCCGCCCCCGAAAAACCATCGCTTACTTTCGATAGTTGTTCAAAATCGAATCTGTCTAATTTTTCAACATCTGGACGACGCTTGCACAGATGAATTTTGAAAATATCTCTGCGTTCTTCACCGTTAGGTAAATCAACGAAGAAAAGTTCGTCAAAACGTCCCTTGCGGAGAAATTCCCCTGGTAATTTTTCGATACGGTTGGCGGTTGCCATCACGAATACAGGTGATTTTTTCTCCTGCATCCATGTTAAGAATGTACCGAAGATCCTTGATGATGTGCCACCATCAGAATCTGCTGAGCCTGCTCCCCCTGCAAAAGCTTTATCAAGCTCATCAATAAATAGGATCATTGGTGAAATTGATTCAGCAACTTTGAGCGCATTACGTAAATTTGCCTCTGACTTGCCAACAGTTGAGCCATCATAAACACGCCCCATATCAAGGCGAATTAATGGTAGCGACCACAACCTAGCCGTTGTCTTGGCGATTAAGGATTTTCCGCAACCAGGAACACCAAGAATCAGCATCCCCTTTGGTTGAGGTAGTCCATAATTTCTAGCTCTCTGACTAAAGGCATTTGAGCGCTGCTGCAACCAATGCTTTAGTTCTTCGAGTCCCCCAACAGCATCTAAATCTTCTTCATCCTCGATATATTCGAGGATGCCATTACGGCGGATTAATTGTTGCTTTTCAGAAAGTACAATATCGACTTCCTCTTCGGTGAGCTTGCCGTTAGTGACCTGAGCTTTGCGGTAGACTTTTTCTGCCTCATCTTGAGTTAAACCCAAGGTAGCTCTGACTAGCTTTTCGCGAGTCTCAGATGACACTTTCTTAGTGCGAACCTGTCCAAGTTGTTGATCGAGTACTTCTTCGATCGCCTTCATATCTGGCAGAGGAAAATCAAGTACAACTATTTCCTTCTCTAGTTCAACAGGGATCACTTGAATCGGCGACATCAAAATGATTGTTTTCTGAGTGCCTTTAAAGTTAGCGATCGCATCACGTAAACAACGAACAGTTACAGGATGATCTAAGAAAGGATGCATATCCTTAAAAATATAGATAGCAGGATCTTTCTGATCAGCACGTGTAATCCATTTCAGAGCTGCTTCCGCAGATTCGGTATTATGTTGCGCTGCCCCTGTAGTTTGTCCATACTCAACGATGCCATGTGTCACTGTCCATGTGAACATTCGACGTACTGGCTTCAGTTCAGAGATGGTTGAAATTGCCCTTTCTGCTCTTTCTTCCTCTGGTGTGTTGAGGTAGATCAAGGGATATTGGGCTTGAATTAAAATGCTAAGTTGCTCTTGCATATAGTAATACTGAGGTTTATGCCTCTGTCCTCACCTTGTCTACAGAAAAAATCTAGGAAGTGCAGATAATTACTCTAACCAATTGAAACTAGCTCTTCATCTGGGCTGTCAGCTTTGCCAACAGTAACAGGTAAAGCTTGAATGCGATTGCCCCCGATTGCCAGCAGTTCACCATCACGAATCACAACAGTTTGAGAACAGCTCGGACAGTTGTAGGTTTGATGGGTATGCCCAATACCAGAAGATTCGACAATATCTGCATGAGCTAGGTAAAAGCTAATCGCTTTCTCAGCCAAGTCTGACATCGAATCACCATCAATAGCAGAACGAATCTTTAGCTGTTGATGTAGTCGTTCGGGGAGATAAAAAGTTACCTTTTGCTTGTCTTGCATAGTGGTTAAGAACAGTGAATACCCGGGTATGCAACTAAGTTACAGGCAGAATCTTGTACTGTCAAGGCTCTATACCATCATGACAGCAACATCTTAACATTTCTTCATGTAATAAATCTCTATTGTTTGTGGAGGCACACCCCATAGAGGTGTGCCTCCACAAACAAAAAAACTGATATATCAATCCATTTTGAAAAACGCTATAAAATTGTTTTTAGGAACAAAATCAGCATCGGTCAGGTCATAATGCCTAAATGCAATGAATACCAAATAATGCATCTAAACTAATGCATCCCACATGGAGTCAGGTATGAACGTTTCTAAAATCGGGTATTCCAAACTTAAGCTGGGTTGGGGAACCTTGACAACTATTGCAGCTTTAGTGATCGCATTTCCAAGTTTTGCCCAAAATGTTACTTCCTTGGAGCGAAATTTTCGACCTGATCCAAAACATTTAACTGGAAATGGGGGAGGTAATGTCAGTATTGCGAGTATTGCAGGAATTGCTGATAATTGTCGTGGATTTGCTAACGCTGAACCAAATCACACAATTACTTTGTCTGAGACATTTCAAGTGCTAGATCTTTTGGTTTATACCACTAACATCAATGATGATCCAACTATGCTAATTAAAGGACCAAACGGTATTGTGATCTGTGCTGACGATGAGTCAGGTGGGCGCAATCCACAGTCATCTCGCCGTTTGTCTAATGGTACTTATCAATCTTGGCCAAAAGGTACTTACCAAGTTTGGGTTGGTTCTAAAAATATAAATCAATCTTTTAGTTATACGCTATCTTTGAGTGAAATAAGTCAAAAATGAAATTCTTGAAACTCCCGATCGCTTTACTAGGATCTGCTTTAGTACCAATGTTTCTGGCTGTATCGCCAACCTTGAGCCAAGAGGTACTGAAGCCAATCTCCCCTAAATTTACCCCTGATCCTCTAGTCTATACTGGTAGCGCAGGTGGGGATATCCCCTTAGCATCTATTGCTAATGGTAAAGCTAATGGACAATGCCAAGGATTAACACAGCAGACACCAAACCATACTTTGACGGTACAAAAGAACTTTGGCTTTTTGGCATTGCAAGTGTCAGGTGATCAGAATTTATCGATACTGGTCAAAGGTCCAGATGGGATTTACTGTCGTAGTGGTAGAAGTCCTGAACTATCAGGTGCTTGGGTGGCGGGAAATTATGAAATCTGGGTTAGTACACCCGATGGCGATCGCGCATCATATCGTCTAACGATTAGTGAAACTAGCCAGTAATTACAACTCTAGATAAGCCATTTAAAGTACCGCGAAGCGGTGCTTTAAATGTAACAAAAAGGAGCGTCAAGCGCTCCTTTTTGTTATTTGGAAATATTCCAGTAAGGAAGTTGTTGATTTGGTTCGATTTTGACTCCCTGTAAACCTCTTTGGGCAAAGGCATATTCTTTGTTTTGCCAGAGCGGAATAAAAGGTACATCCTTAGCCAAGATTTCTTGGATTTTTTGAAGTATTTGCGAGCGCTTAACCTCATCGCGCTCTTTACGCTGCTTGGCAATTAATTCATTCATTTCAGGGTTGTTATAAAACGAGCCTTGAAATTGAGTACTTCCTTTTGTACAGCGATCACCTTCGGCCTCTTCGCATTCTAAAAATGGCTTGATGTAGTTGTCAGGGTCGAGAATATCAGGAATCCAATCAAGTAAATAAGCAGGATATACACCTTTATCCAAAAAAGCATAACCAACAGTATTTTCTACGCGCTCAGTTTTAATCTGCAAAATTTTGCCGACATTTTTTTGAATTGAAGCACGCATCGTACTGGCGATTAAGTCACCATTACCACCATATTTTGGGGAGTACCAAATGGTAATTTGAGCAGGCTTATCGTCAGAATATCCTGCTGATTCCAGCAATTGCCGCGCTAGTTTGCCGTTACCATCCCCATATTTTTGTTCAAATACAGGCTTAGACTCTTTAAAAGCACTAGGAATTAAGCTATACAGTGGTGCACGCTGATTAAGAAATATACGTGACTCTAGAAGAGGTCGATCAATCGCCGCAGATAATGCTTGACGCACACGCACGTCATTTAGTGGTGCTTGTTGAGTATTTAGTACCATATACAAAATGGTTGCACCTTGACCTGAGGCAATCGTCCAGCCATTTTGTTTCGCGTTAATTTCTAGATTTTTGACCTGAGTTGGTGTAAGGGTCTGAAATGCAATATCGACAGCACCCGTTTTAAATGCATTAAGTAAGTTGGAATTAGAGGAGAAAAACTGAATATCAAATCCTTTATTGGCAGGCTTTTTACCCCAATAATCAGGAAATGTATCTAAACGCAAGTAACTACCCTCAACAAACTGGGTAACTTGATAGGGTCCAGTTCCTACTAATTTATCGGGTAAAAATAGTAGTTTGCCTGTCTTTTCATCTTTAATGTGTTTGTAAACCTGTGGCGAAATCGCTGCTGCGCCTGTAAAAGCTAAAAACTTTGGGAAAAATTGTAAAGGTTGTTTGAGCTTAAAAATTAGTTCAGTCTCGCTCGGTGCAGAAATAGCTTCAATCACATCACTCAAGATATATGCTGGCGCACCTTTAGAATTTATGAAGCGTTCCAATGCGAATTTCATCGTGTAGGCATTAAAGTTGGTGCGATCATGAAATTTGATCCCTGTCCGCACAGGTACGGTATAAGTTAAGCCATCTTCGCTAACCTTGGGCATATCCGCCGCTAGTTGTGGAATTACCTCGTTGGAGCCTTCTTTGTAGGTGTAAAGACGTTCGAGCGTATTGTAGAAAATATTGCTAATAAAAAATTCGTTAGCATCGGCTGGGTCGAGAGTACGAATTTTGCTGGTTGTACCTAAGACGATACGCTCATCGGTACGATCGCTAATCCCCAGTCTATTAACGTTATTGATGATTTTGCCATTGGTGCAGGCAAATAGTGTGGTTAGTGTGATTAGGGCGATCGCAAACCAAGAAAAAAAGCGACGCAGCAGATATCTCATTGATCTATATTATTGGTGTATTAGCCGAAAACATAACTGGATTTCTTACTGCTAAATCTTCTCACAATGTCGTAGTTATATAGCAATGTAAGTTTTGCTTAGGACATAAAACCAAATTTGAAAGTCCGCCATTGGCGGACTTTCAAATAATTTGCCTGTGAGGTAAACTTCACTAACATAAATTCCTTAGCTTATATTTTGAAGATCGATATGAGAAAGCTTAAGTCATCTCTTATTAGTCTGCTTATTCTGCCGCATTTATGGCTAATAGCCTGTGTTTCCTTTGCATCATTTACAGTGATCGCTAGTGCTGAAACTAGCCAAGATTCCCCTACATCGATTACTGTCCCCCTAAAATCAAAAAAGCAACTAGCCAGAGAAGTTCTAGTTGAATTGGGGATTGGTAAACAGTACGACCTATATTTTTGGAACAGTGTTGACATTTCTATTGTAAATGGCTCAAGAACTAAATTTAGTGCTTGGTTGCAAAAAACTTTGGCACGAGTAGCTGGATGGAAGTATGTTGAATCTCAGTATGTGGCAAGATTAGAATCTAATTTTTCGGAAATGGAACTACAGGAATTATTGGATTTAGCTAAACGTCCATTGATGAAAAAATTATTAAGGGCGGAAATCCAAGCCTATGAGGAGACGGGAGAAAAGAGAGCAAGATTACTTTGGCAAGCGTGGGATGACTATAACTCAGGTAAAATCAATGTGCCGTCAAACATACTAAGGTAAAGCCTTATAGCAATGTAAGTTTTGCTTAGGACATAAAACCAAAAAGATGAGTGGCGGTGCGAAGCACCGCCACTCATCTTTTTGGTTTTGATTTGTCCTATCTATCTCTTGCGTTGCTATAGTTGTGTTTGGTGATCAAGGTATCAATATCTGGTAGGCGATCGCCAGATTCCGACCCTGACTTTTAGCTGTATACAATGCTTGATCAGCATTAGCAATGAGAGTTCCCAAATTGAGCTCTAATGTGGGAATTAGGCTTGCTACACCTATACTCAGGGGCACATACTCACTAACCTCAGAGCTTTGATGAGGGATTCCAAGATTTAAAATTTGGCTTTGGATAGCTGTGAACTTTCAGCCCACCATCTAGATTCGTATTGCTCAAAATCACCGCAAACTCTTCCCCTCCGTATTGGGCTACTAAATCTGTAGGACGCTGTGGAACTTTAGCGATCGCTTGAGCTACCCTCATTAAACAATCATCCCCACCTTGATGTCCGTAGGTGTCATTGTAGCGCTTGAAATAGTCAATATCGATGAAAATGAGAGTAAGAGAATGCTGTTCTCGCTGATGACGCTGCCACTCCAGAGCTAAATAATTGTCAAAGCGGCGGCGGTTGGCGATTTGCGTTAATCCGTCTAAATTTGCTAGCAATTCTAACTTACGGTTTGCCTCCTGTAAAACCAACTCAGTTTGCTTCCGTTTAGCGATTTCATCTTGCAATCTCTTCTTTTGCCTTTGAATCGTTAGGTGCGTTTCTAGCCGCGCCACAACTTCTTCCATTTGAAATGGCTTAGTAATATAGTCTACTCCCCCAACTTGAAAGGCTTTTAACTTATCAAAAGTATCATCTAAAGCACTAATAAACAGAATGGGAATGTCACAAAGCTCAGCATCTAACTTAAAGGCTTGACAAACTTGATATCCATCCATTTCTGGCATATGAATATCAAGCAGGATAATATCAGGAAGCTTTGCCTTTGCGCTTTTTAAGGCTCTAGCACCATTAATGGCGCTACGAACTGTGTAATTAAGCTCAGAGAGTAACTCAGTCAATAATTTGAGATTTTCAGGTAGATCGTCTATTAATAAAATATTACCTTTAGTTTCTGGTGGAAAATTTAGTTGCACAGAATACTCACTAAGTAGTTGGGACATAGCGTGAATTTCCTATAATAAACTCTGCCAATTCTTCAAATTGAAACTGACAAGCAAATTTTTCTAGTAATTTCACGATATCTGATTCTTGATTAGGAATTTCCTTAATTAATTGATTAACAAGGTTGCTATCTCCCTCTAGAGCCACTTCACATATTTTTGAGCACCATTCATCAGACATGACAGACAAATCTAAATTGATTTTAGAATCATTGGGATCGCTTGTTTGAGTATCAGCAGTTTCTTCGTAAATATACTGCACGCCTAAATATTGATTTAGTGCTGCAAAAATTGTTTGTTCTTTAAAAGGTTTACGCACAAAATCATCACAACCTACTGCTAAAATGACTGCTTTTTCTTGGTCTAGCACACTAGCAGTTAAAGCGATGACTACGGTAGCAATACCTTGGGGAGTGGATTTGATATATTTAGTTGCTTCATAACCATCCATTACGGGCATTCGCATATCCATCCAAATTAAATGTGGTTGCCATTCTTGCCAAATAGCGATCGCTTCCTTACCATTACTTGCTTCTTTTACATCAAAACCTAATGGAGAAAGCAACCTAACTAATAGCTGGCGATTAATCGGTTTATCGTCTACTGCTAAGATTTTGTAAGATGGTTGATTGGGTGCGAGTGCAATGACCTGACGATTATCAAATGTTGTGGCAATGATTTCCTTGCCCAGTTGTACTTGGATTGAGAAGTTAAAGGTAGATCCCTTACCTAATTCACTAGTAACGCTGATATCTCCTCCCATTAACTGTACAAATTGGCGACTAATTGACAAACCTAATCCTGTCCCTTCTTGCGATTCTCGACCTGATTCAGTTTGGCTAAAAGCTTCAAATAGTTTTTCTAGTTCCTTCGATGCGATTCCAACCCCCGTATCACTAATTTGAAAATTTAAAGTATAGGTTTGGTCTGCTAAGCTTTCTTCAGAATCAATCCGCAAAATTACTTCACCTTCTTGTGTAAACTTAATCGCATTCCCCAACAGATTTAGTAAAACCTGACGTAGCTTCACCCCGTCAGTATAAATGTACTGAGGTAAGTTCTTCCCCCTATCTACAATCAATTCTAATCCAGATTTCACAGCCTGTACTTGAAGCATATCTTCCAACTCATCAAGCAATTGATAGATGTCAATATCTTTTGGGTTGATAGTAGTTTTGCCTGCCTCAATTTTGGAAAAATCTAGAACATTATTAATCAAGTTCAATAAATATTCGCCACTCCGTTGGATGATAGCTGCATTTTCATACTGTTCATGGGATAAATTTTTAGAACGAAGCATCACTTGAGAGAATCCAATAATGGCATTAAGCGGTGATCTTAGTTCATGGCTCATATTCGCAATAAACATACTTTTAGCTTTATTAGCGACTTCAGCTTTGTCCTTAGCAACTGCTAATTCAGAGGTGCGTTCTTGTACTCGCTTTTCTAAGGTTTCAAACGAATTTTGTAATTGAATTGCCATTTGGTTAAAGGAATTGGCAAGAGTTTCTAACTCAGCACATCCATTTACTTCAACAAATTGATCCATTTCGCCATTAGCGATCGCTTTAGCTGAAGTATTGAGATCTCGAACAAAACGAGAAATGATTTGAGCAATACAGAAACTGAGGCTAAGCGCTAAAATCAAGGCAAATATAGAAATGAGAATTGTATCGCGTGTATTTATATGAATCTGTTCCATAAAATCAGATTCAGGTATAGTTACTGCTACTAACCAGTTAAGTCCATATTCATCTTTGATTGGAGATACTGCAAGAAAGTATCGTTCGCCATTTATTTGAAAGTCGAGTTGGGTTGGTTCCTGAATAATTGATAAGTTACTAATTTTAGATTGCATTGATTGCATACTTTGAGCAATTATAGGGTTGGTGCTATCTATTGCCATAAGTTGCCTTACATCTTCCTTCCCATTAGCTGCATAGCTTATTTTATTAACAGTTGATTGGTTCGCGATCGAAGTTGCCACTAGCTTACCTGAAGGATCGATGATAAACACTACACCAGACTTACTAATCTGTAGTGTTTGTAGAAATTGATGAATTGGCTCTAAGCTAATTTGGTAAATTAATAGCCCTATAAAATTTTTTTCACTATCGTATTTAGGAATATTGAAGCTAAGTTGTAATCCAGTATTATCAGGACTAATATTTAAATCACGCCATACCGACTGGTTATTTTTGCTGTTTTTGAGAGCCTCTTTAAACTGTGGATTCTCCCGAAAATATTGTTTATCAAAAGCTAAATCTAAATCATTAGTATCTGGATTATTTGATTCACCTACTTGAGAGTTTGCAGCTCGTGGTTTGTCTGTTCGTCTAATCTGAAGATATTCCCCCTTGGCATTAGTCAGCGCAATCGCACTAATAGTTTTAAAACGACTTGCTATTCTCCATAGATAGCCCTTTGCACTATCAAGATTATTTAAGTCAATCATTCCTAACTGAATAATATCTGTATTAGTTTGGGTCACTAAACGTGGAACTTCTAGATAGTTTTGAACCTGCTCCTTAACCCTAGAACTTATTTCTTGCTGAAGTTGTCCTGAAATTTTGTTTACAGCCATTTGCCCATTGCGAAAAGACAGATAGCTAACTGTTCCTATTGCCGCACTTAACAAAATTGTAAAGGGGACAACTAAGAACAGTTTCATCGAAATGAAGGGATGCTTTGCGCGTTTAATAGGGCGATCGACAACCATAAATTGTTGAATTGTTCAATAGCTTAATTCTAGACTAAAGATCTTGAATGTACCTGCTCATCTATGCAAATAAGCGCATAAAACTCTATGTCTCTATTACCTAATCCAGACTTAACTACCAATATATCTGGTGGCTGCCATTGTGGAGCAGTACGCTTTCGAGTGCATGTGAGAAAATATGAAGCGATCGCCTGCAATTGCTCAATGTGCGAGAAGAAAGGAATTTTGCATTTGATCGTTCCTCCTGAAGATTTTGAGATCTTACAAGGTGAAGAGAATCTCACCACTTACACGTTTAATACAGGAATTGCCAAGCATTTTTTCTGCAAAACCTGTGGGATTCATCCCTTTTATCGTCCGCGATCACATCCTCATGATTACGATGTAAATGTACGATGTCTAGATGATGACGCGATGACGCGATTTACGATTGTGCCTTTTGATGGCAAACATTGGGAAGATAATATTCAGCAGATCACCTAATAAAAAAGAAGCCTCGCATTGCGAGGCTTCTTTTTTATTAGCTACAAGCTTATCAGCTACAAG
Source organism: Pseudanabaena minima str. Chao 2107 (assembly GCF_051131155.1). Lineage (NCBI taxonomy): Bacteria > Bacillati > Cyanobacteriota > Cyanophyceae > Pseudanabaenales > Pseudanabaenaceae > Pseudanabaena > Pseudanabaena minima. The sequence goes on along the minus strand of NZ_CP159508.1, from coordinate 3,655,445 downwards.
CTACGGGTGCGCCAAGCTCTTTAGGAGTAGCAAAGGAAGTTCCGCAACTACAAGATTTACTAGCATTAGGATTACGAAAGCGGAAACCACCACCTAATAAATCTTCTGTATAGTCGAGTTCTAAACCCTGCAACTGAGGCAAGTTGCTGTTATTAATCACAATTTTTACGCCGTTATATTCGTATTGATTGTCATCAGCTTCGAGTTGGTCAACAAAGTCCATCAAATAGGACAAACCAGAACAGCCACCTTGTTTAATGCCTAAACGCAAAGGCGCAGAAGTGGCTCGTTGGGTTTGCAGATTTCTTACGCGCGCGATCGCTGCATCAGTCAATGTAATCATATGAAATTTTCCTGTATATAAATCATGCTAAGAGCAATATTAGTCTTCTAATAAGACAAGCGCAATACTAGCTAGAGAAACATTGGTGTAGCCAGCCACTTTGGCGGCTTTATAAAACGGTTTGGTAAGAAAGCATTTATGTACACCCAATAAACGGACTCCTTGATCAAGAAGTAGCCCAGTTTTGAAATGAAAATTGCGGTGTAGTTTGACAGCCTTAGCAAGGTTAGATTTTGTTTTACAGCAACCCATAAATTTCTTTCAATAATTCAACAACTTACTCTATGTTATAGCAACCATGAATGAGTTGTGAGGATATGCCCCTTCGGGGCGTATCTTCAAAGTTATAGCAACCATGAATGAGTTGTGAAGATATGCCCCTTTGGGGCGTATCTTCAAAGTTATAGCAACCATGAATGAGTTGTGAGGATATGCCCCTTCGGGGCGTATCTTCAAAGTTATAGCAACCATGAATGAGTTGTGAGGGTGATCCTCTTTGAGGGGCATCTTTTAAATCGCGTTTTTATACCTAACCCAGAAAAATAGTGGCTTCGAGCCGCCACTAGTCAATGCAAGTGAATACAGCGATATCATACAAATAACGCTAGTTTAGGTAAAAATAGGATAGTCAGTGCTAGGTGCTGTCTATACCTATTTACCCATATTTGCTAAGTTTTATGCAATTTGCCGATCGCCTTCAGCCGCTACAGTCCAATGTGTTTGCCTACATGGACATAGCCAAAAGTCAGGTCAAAGCCTCTGGAATGGCAATAATTGATTTATCGCTTGGTTCGTCTGATTTACCAACTGATGCATTTATTTTAGAAGCGATCGCCGCAGCATTAAACGATCCCACTACTCACGGCTATTCGCTATTTGGCAGCACTCTGGACTTCCGCAAAACAGTAGCAGCATGGATGCAAACAAGATTTGGAGTAACAGTTGATCCTGAGACAGAAGTATTACCTCTTATTGGATCACAGGAGGGAACAGCCCATTTACCACTTGCTTTGCTTAATCCCAATGATTTTGCGCTCTTACAAGATCCTGGTTATCCATCGCACTATGGCGGCATTCATTTAGCTGGCGGTCAAGTGTATGGTATGCCCCTATTAGCTGAAAATAACTTTTTATCGGTCTTTGCTGATATTCCTGAGCCAGTGTTAGCGCAGTCAAAACTGATGGTGTTGAGCTATCCCCATAATCCCACTGCTGCCACAGCAACTTTAGAATTTTTCCAATCTGCCGTCCAATTTTGTCAAGAACATCATCTCGCTTTAGTTCACGATTTTCCCTATGTCGATCTAGTGTTTGATGGCTCGACACCACCTTCGATGCTGCAAGCTGATCGCGATCTAAATGTCAGCATTGAATTTTTTACCATGTCTAAGTCCTACAACATGGGTGGTTTTCGAGTTGGGTTTGCAGTTGGTAATCGTGAATTAATTAAAGCTCTACGTCAAATTAAAGCTGTCGTCGATTTCAATCAATATCAGGGCATCATGCGTGGTGCTATCAAAGCTCTCAATAGCGATCACGCACCAATTGAACATGTAGTTAATACATTTCAAGCGCGGCGAGATGTAATGATCGAAGCCCTTAAAGCGATCGGCTGGGAAGTCCCTTATCCCATGGCAACAATGTATCTCTGGGCAAAGCTACCTGATCGATATGCCCACAATTCAGTGGGATTTTGTCTAGACTTAATTAAATCTACTGGAGTTGCATTAGCACCTGGTTCTGGATTTGGCAAACATGGCGAAGGCTATGTGAGGTTTGCACTGGTACATCCACCTGAAGTTTTACGAGAAGCCGCCACAAAAATTGGTACATTTCTACATTGACCATCATGAAAGTTCTAATCAGCCTAAACATCTTTTAAGTTTTCTTTCAGAATCAAGTCCAGTGAAAACTATAACAATTCGGTAAAACTGATTTTTATAGCTGTCGCCAAGTGACATAAAACCCAAGAAGAGAATGGCAGCGCTCTGCGCTGCCATTCTCTTCTTGGGTTCCTAACACAACGTGAGTTCAATATAGTCATTTGCGGCTTGCAAAGCAAGCCACAAATGGCAGAAAATGGTAAGAATCGCTTAGCGATTCTTACCATTTTCTGCTTTCGTCGAACTGACGTTAACACAATTGACGGTAGCCATATCATGGTAGTTAGCATAAGGGTTCCGCAATCTATATTTTTGATGGCGTGACGAAGCTGTGCTATCAAAAATCAGTTCCTTATCTCAAGGCTAAGCTAAAAGTGAAATATCTCAACTCCACTTTCATGAGATTTATGATCTTTGTTTGTTAAGATTAGCTTAAACTTTGTATGCAATGAAATAATTAAAGCTAACAAGAGTCTAGAATGAAACGCTTATTGCTATTGATTTAAGATTTGCTGATGAAAATCGTTATTTGTTAAAATCATCCTAACGTTTTTGATAAGCTATGGTTTGAAATAACGTTAAATGTATCCAACTAAATTGCGATCTAATTTTTAGAAAGCGCCTAGCGGTGCAAGCCCGAACATAATGCTGAGGATTGATTCATGGCTTCCAATAAAAATATCCCACAAAAAGATCAAGGCGCTAACCAACCAGATAAGAAGGCTGATGCTGCTGATGTCGATTGGATGATTATATCGGATATTAGTACGCGAATTGGCGGATCTCCAGACATCAAATCAGGATCAAATCAATCACCAACAAGCTCATCTTCTCAAGTATTTAGTAATCAAGCTGCTGATAGTGATCTTGAAGATTTAGAATGGTTGCGATCGCTTGGTTTAGATGAGCCAATTGAACGATCTATCCCTTCAAGGAATACATCAAACACATCAAATAGTCAGGGAAGCACTACTCCTAACAACAATGAAGTTGGGGATATTGATTGGTTGATTGTGACTGATCTCAAGACAAGGATGGATGACTCAGATAATGCAAAACCTTCTCCTTCATACCAAGATATAGGTCAATCTCAGACAACGCTTCAACCAATGCCAAATCTTCCAAGTCTAGATGAAGATCTAGGCTTAGACGAATTGAATTTTTTAGATAACTCTGATTTTTCCGATTTAGACTCTTTGGAATTTGACACTTCCAATCCGCTGAGTATTGATGATTTACAAAGCGAGATCGATAATACTGAAGGTAAAATACAAGGACTAGCAGAATTGCTAGACGATAATGATGACTCAAGTTTCGATTTAAGTTCTGATGATAATGATAATGACTGGGATAGTATTTCAGGAATATTAGAAAACAATTTTAATCAGTCATCTAGTGAACTCAGTTTAGATGTTGTTAGTGAGTCTTCTGAAATATCAAATCAAGTTTTAGAGGTTTTTGGAAATACTGAAGAGGAATTTGAAAATGTAGATCTAGGCTCTGATCAATTTGCTGAAATCATTTATTCAGACGATTTAGATGACTTATTAGTTAGTGATTTAGATCTATCTGAAGAAATACAATCTGAAGACATGCAATTCAATCAGATTGATCAAATTGTTGATGATTTTGAAATTCAGAATGATTTTCAAAGCGAGTTTCAGAACGAATTACAAAATCCACAAGAACAGGATATACAGGATCTATCTTTTGATGGATTTGAAGCTAGCAATCTGGAAGCAGAAGTTAATAGCATCGTTGAAAACACATTAAATAATGACTTTTCAGACGATGCCTTTGCAACATCTCAGGCTCAAGAACCCTTTGATCCCAATGTGACTGAAGATGAGATTTGGTCTACCAATTCGTCTAATCTTGAGTCTTCCGCTTTTGATGAATCAGTTGAGAATGCATTCACTAATGATTGGGGTGAGGCTAGCGAAAATGCGATCGATGATGCTGTATGGGATAGTCCTTCTAGTATAGATAGCGACTTGATATCATCTACTACATCTATTGATAATGCTTTTGGCATATCTGATGACTGGGCAAATGGATCACAAGTAGATATACCTGAAACAGAAGAATATGCTGATTTTGAGATAGCTAATACTCTGTCTGAAACAGAAGAATATGCTGATTTTGATTTACCCAATCTAGATTCTTCTGAATTAGAAGAATCTATTAGCTTTGAAACAACCAATGTAGATTCTAGTATAGAAACTGAAACACCTTTCATACAGGACTTTGGGCAGCCAAATAATGAAGCAGAAGATGTAAATAAAAATGAGAATTGGGGTTTAGGACTTAACACAGAAGACTTAGATGCTAATAACATTAGTGACGATGTAAGCTGGGAGGCATCGCTAGAAGATGAAATCAATATCATCGATGCAGGACTGAGTGATGAAGCAAATTGGCATGAGAACCTAGAATCTGAAATTGGTATTGACAACGAAGCTGATTGGAGCGCAAGTCTAGAAGCAGAAATCAGTCGAGGTAATGATGCATGGGATGAAGAGTTAGTTGAAACAGAAGATTATTTGTCTCCTTCAGATCAACCTTCAGAAATTTTCAATGATGATTTGCTAGGTGTAGTTGACAATAACTTACTAGAGCAGCCTCTCAATGAAGACTTTGATTTTAACAACAGTCTTGATGAAAACGATTGGGCGATCGTTGATAATGTCAATGAACTAGCTGAAAGTATCAGTAATCCTGAGACGAATAACTCCGAGCTTCCACAAACCTATGATAATTTTAATGAGATATCAGAAAATCTAGATACTTCTGATCCAGTTCCCTATCAGCAACAACCTAGCAGTTTCAACGAATTTGATAATCCATCTCATGATGATATTTATTCAACAGGTTCGGTAGGCAGTGAATTTAACCAATCTGAGAATTATATTCCTCCATCATCAGAATGGGACAGCCTGAGTGAATCTATTGCCGAACAAATTACTGATTCTGATTTTGCTAATTACACTGATAGTCTTGCTGTGGAAGAATTTGCCGACTCAGGATTAAATGATAGTTTTGCTGAATATGCTGATAGCTTTGACAATGATTTTGACCATAATATAGTCCCACCAGTCAATGCTATTTCAGCAAATTCTAATTGGGATACAAGTACTTCTCAATCTCTGGTTACAGACAATAACGTCGATGATAATTTAGAAAGTATGCTGGATGACAATTTTGATCTAGCCTCTTTTGATGAAGATAGTTTATCAGGGCTTCCTGTTTCTGATCTCAGCCTTGGTGGTATTCCGACAACACTTACTCCAAGCCGTCCTATATCTGACTTACCCGTAGAAGAAGATTCACTCTCTGCGGGATTTAGTCTTCACCAGTCTGCTAACAGTTCAGTAGGCAGTTTGGGAGATAACTTAGTTGGAGCAAGTGATCCATTTGAAGAAGCTTTGGTAAATGATTTACTTAACGATAACTATGCGGAAGTCAATTTTCAAGAAGAAGCCTTAGCTCATGATTTACTCAATGGCTTTGTTTCAGAATCAGAGGATTTTAATGATTTTGTTTCAGTAAAAGATTCATCCCCTATGGCATCTCCAAATTCAAATTTATCGTCATCAAAGTTTGCTACAAATACGAGCGATCATGATTTTTTAGATGATTTTGATTTAGATAGTCTTGACCCACTCACTGATGATGGGTTCATCTCTGCACAAATATCTACTGGACTGACACCACCAACACCGCCGATCGCTCCAGTACCACCAAGTCTGCCTCCCCTTGCGAAGCAAGAACCAACTTCTCCATCTGTCAATAACCCACCACCACCACCTTTTCTTCCACCCTTACCACCAAAGCGCAATCCTACTCAGGGTAGTACGACTCCAGTGCCACCCCGTCCTAATGCTAGCTCTCAGCCACTGCCCCAAAATAGAATGGGTCGAAACAATGAAGATGATTTTGATCGATTTCATGCTCAACCAGATCAACATAGACAGCGTAAACCGATCTCCTCAATTGATGAAGGCTGGTCAGAATTATTAGATGCTGATACCGTGCTTTCTGGAGGAAGAGCATCCACAGGATCTTCCTATAGTGATATAACAACGTCTCCAAGCGCAGGAACATCGGCTGGGAAAGTCACACAAAACAGAGATAGGAGAGAACGGAATTCTTCTGGTATGCCCAAGCGGAAAGAAACTGGATTACCTGATTTTAACGATCTTGGATTGGAAATTCATGATGACAATACAGATTGGTCTGGCTTACTAGATAGCGGTGATCTATCCGACAGTATCACTACGATCAGTCCTCAAACTACACCACTACCTTCTAGGGTTAGAACTACGCCAACAGCATCTTTTCGATCTGATGTGACTGGTATAAGCGAGACTAGAGAAATTCCTCGCGATCGCCGTAAGCCTATGGCAAGTTTTGGTGATTCAACTCAAGCGCGTATGGCTACTCCCCCTGATCAAGTCGATTTTAATCGATTTACTGAAGACAACTACGATGCTTATGGTGGCTATGACCAACCAGTAGCAAAACCACCAAACCCTAGTAGGACGAAATTAACGATACCTAGTGTTAGCTTAGAGGCGCTATGGCAAAATTATCTCAAACTTCCTGTGATTGGGTTAGGGGCGATCGGTGGAGCTTTCCTAATTTATAGTCTTCTCAATAGACCAGTGTTCGATTTGGGTCTACGCTGGGGTCTATTTAAAGATGCCAGTGGTAAGGATTTTACAAATGCCGATTTCAAAGGAGCCAAACTGGATAATGTTGACTTCAGCAAAGCCATTCTTACAGGTGCAAAAATGCAAGATGCAAGTCTTGTGGGTGCAAATTTTCAGGAAGCAAACCTTGATGGGGTGAACTTCACCAATGCTAATTTGAGCCGAGCAAGATTAATCCAATCTAGTGTTATCTGGGCAGAATTTAACAAGGCTCAAATGAATCTCGTTGACCTAGCAGGAGCCGATCTGACTCGATCTAATTTTGTTGGAGCTAAAATGGAAGGAGCTAACTTAAAAGATTCTAAAATAGGTGCTCAAGGAACAGAGAAAGCAACAAGATTTAGTGCAACAACTTTACTTGCATGGCAAATTGTTAATCAGCCTCGTGAAGGACGTAACTTAGCAAGCCAAGATCTATCAGGCTTAAATTTGAGCTTTACTAGTCTCAAACGCGCCAATCTATCTAATGCTAAGCTCAACTATACAGACTTGACTAGTACAGACTTGAGTGGAGCCAATCTTACTGGCAGTCAGATAAATGGCGCTAATTTGAGTGGGGCAAAACTAAATGGAATTAACTTTACTAATGTTAATTTTGACAAAAACAAGCTGCCAAAAACAGATGAGGAAACAATTTGTCCTAATGGAGCGAAAGGTCCTTGTAAGTTCTAATTCCAAAATCATAAAGTTGCGCTTCGAAGGAGCGCAACTTTATGATTTTAGGCTGGGAATACAGCGCTTTGCAACGACTTAAAACCCAGAATTTTTTCTAAAAGCGTAGCTTTGTGCCGCTTTTAAAGATATTTCTTTACTACTTAAAGCCTCAATAAACTTTACTATGTTCTACGCTGTGATTTATGACGGTAATTGTAATCTCTGTGCTAGCTTTGTCAGTCTTCTAGAGAAGTTCGATCGCGGTCATCAGTTTTGTTATATCCCCATGCAGGATACACAGACATTAGAAATCTTTAATGTCACACCTGAAGATTGTGAAATGGGAATGATCTTAATCGATCGCCAAATTCCTACTCAAAGATGGCAAGGCAGTGAGGCAGCCGAGGAAATTACACGATTATTGCCTATGGGCAAAGCTTTGATATCAGCATATCGAGCGATCGCACCTCTTAAATCACTTGGAGACTCGACCTATATTCAAATTCGCGACAATCGCTATCAATTATTTGGAAAACGCGATCGCACTTATCAGACTGCTTATCCATTTGGTTGTGCGGCGAGAAAGTAGCGAGAATACTAAGCTCTCCCTCGACTTTGCTATATAATCATTTTTGCAATGTTACAAGGCAAAATTTGTGTATAAAGTTTCTTCTCAGCAAAAGCAATACCATACCTATATCTTGTCTGATGAGAGCGCTAATTCTCAAATAGAAGTTGTGCCAGAGCGCGGTGGCATTATCACAAGCTGGCAGATCAATAACCAAGAAGTTTTCTATCTTGATGCAGAACGCTTTACCCATCCTGATTTGAGTGTTAGAGGTGGCAATCCGATTTTATTCCCTCTCTGTGGTAACTTGCCCAATGACACTTACAATGTTGATGGAACTGACTACAAAATCAAACAGCATGGGTTTGCCCGTGAGTTACCTTGGACAGCTACATCACAAAGTAATGATGGTGGAGCAAGTGTAACCATTGAGCTAGGTAGCAATGAACAAACTAAGGCTGTCTATCCATTTGATTTCCATTTAGCTTTTACCTATACGTTACGCGGCAATACCTTAGAGATTCGCCAAGAATATAAAAATCTCTCTTCTACACCGATGCCGTTCTCTTCAGGTTTCCATCCCTATTTTCTCTGCGGCGACAAAAATCAGATTGAAGCCAATATTCCTTCTGTACGCTATGAGGATAATCGCACTAAGGAGAGTTTTGATTTTGATGGTAAGTTTAACTTCGATCAAGATGAGATTGACTCGGTATTTGGTAAGCTATCCAGTCGCTCAACTTCAGTAACTGACAATGATCGCAAACTTAAAATTGCGATCGACTACGATGATTTTTATACCTATCTGGTATTTTGGACAGTTAAGGGCAAAGATTTCTATTGTCTAGAGCCTTGGAGTGCAACTCGCAATTCTTTGAATACTAATGAGTATTTGACTGTACTAGAACCTAATGCTAGCAGTACTGCCACAGTAAGTATTACTGCAAGCTTTTTCTAAATAATTGCAGTTCTAATAATTTGAACAGAAGGTGCTTTATCTTGAAATTAACGCACCTTCTTAGATTAATACGATCGCCTAGTTTTTTAGAAGATAGGCGATCCGCTTGATAAAGTGTCGAAAAAATGAGCAGAATAACTTGGATTGCGATCGGCATTATCAGACCTTTTGTCAGCTAATTAGAGATGAATCTTATTATCCTTTCATCGTTGGTTTTCCTAATGATTTTAGTTTTTCATTTAAACTTTTCTTTCTCTCTGCAAGTCGATTGGGTTGAATAAATGCAAAATCAAACAAAGACTCAAGTACATCAAGAAGCCACTCAGCCTCTCCAGACTCAACCTCTACAATCTCACCTGTATTAGTGTCTTTCAAAGGATGTGCCGCAAAATTACCAATATTCCTTATTGCATCTACTGCTTGAGATAAATAAGATGGAACATCCTTTAAAGCAATAAATTGCTCAATCTCAGTTGCAAGGCTACTATGCTTTATTTTGAAATGTTCTCGAAGGATATCTTGTAATATCCGTCGGCTTAATGCGGCACTTGCCTTGGCACTAATTGGTAAAACAGCGCAAGCTTCCAAAAAATCTTTCCGATATCGTTCAGGCACTTCAGTTTCTACTTTGCGATTGACAAATTTAGGATAAATAATCTCTTCAAAGAGAATATCTTCAAGATAACTGTCTGTATAGTAATCTGATTTCTTTTCTTTGTAGGAACCCCTTTTAAATAGCACAACTAAATCAGCACATTCTGGACAATGGTCATAAAATATCCCATATCCCATATCAGGTTTTTCAACGTCTTCCTCCTCCCATACAATTTTTCCAAATTCAAAACTTACACCAACACTACAATGTGGACATTTCATAATTTTACTTCGCATTTTAAAAAGAAATACTATTACCTAAGCAACCAAATCTTTAATATTTGCTTGAAGTTATGGTGCTATTTTTTGCCAACTGCTAGCAACATTAAAATTCATATTGACCTTAGAAAATTCTAATAAATAATCATCAATTGAATAAGTCTTTTTCTCTCGCAACTAAATAAAAATATCTGCTTTAGCTATTTAGACTTTTGCTGCTTTCATTTTTTGTAAAACTGCTGCTTGAATTTTCTCATCAAAATTAGGATCGTCTACAGTTGTAATAATCTCTCGTTTGCGATCGCTAAGTCTATCTAAATACGCTCGAAAAGCTCTCTTATCTTCACGATGCAGGAGAAAATATTGTCTTAACTCCTGATCTGACATAACTGTATAGTTAACTTCACTCATTAGAATAACTCTCCATTCGTTGTAATCTGGAACTCTAAATCTTCAGTATTTCCAGCCAAAACATACAAATTATTTGTTCGCTCATCAATACAGACAACATGTACGGGCTGAAGCATAATATACGTTAACCAATAGATCAGACGATATAAGCCCCTTAGTTGAGCATCAGTAGGCATTTAATTTTTTAGTCCACACAATCTGATTATAGCACTAGATTTTAGCGAATATATTTAAGAATTTCAGCTTTATCTATTAACCTAATAGAGTCTGATATTGATTCAACCATAGTCGCATAAGGAATGCGTTTAATATCATTAATAGCGCTAGAAATAGCTTCATAAATTCAAGAGATCTGATATCTACGTTATTTTATGTAATTGAGTTCTTACAAAAAAGAGAGGGCGATCGCCCTCTCTTTTTGCTTTGGTATCAGCTAAAAACTATTTAGCAAGAAATAGTAATGCGCCTACAATCAAAAAGATAATTGACCATAATAGTCCCCAAAAAGCAGGATGACTGGAAACCTTGTTGCCATTGGTAGTAGATAGAAGTTCCAAATCCATCCATGACGCAACACCACGACGGAACCAACCTTTTGCAGTGGTTTCCATTCCGATTAAGCCCTGTACACGCTTCATGCCAAAGAAGAAGTTGCCCAAAGGACCCCAACGCGAAGCATAGAGCAGATACATCATGCCAGTTTTGTCTTGTAACTTCAGATCAGAACCAAACACATAACCAGCATCACCACGACCGATGAGAGTTCCCTCCAATTGCACAGGTTGTCCGCGCAAAGGGCTAGCATAGGCATCGGACATGAGCGTAATCACATCACTGGCGATCGCATTCTTAGAACTGGGGTACATGACCGATCGCTTAAAGATCATCACAGCACCTAGTAATAGAAGTGGAATGGCAATAAATGCTTTTAAGCCTCCGATACTATTAACCAAAACTGCCCCAATCACTAAACCGATCACAATCGCGATAAATTCTGCACCATAAAGTAGGACATCTTGATAAAAAGTGCCATAGAGACGCTTCTTGTCGAGTTGCTTACCTTCGGCAACCACCCGACCCATATCAAATTCCATATCTAGTCCCAATTGCTCAGCATAGTTACTGAGAGCGCGAACACGCTTACCCGTGAGCGGATGGGTCGAATTTAACTCCATCCACCAGCCCCAAGGATTGAACAAATCCCAAAGGAACAGGCGACCAACTTTTTCAGGAGAAGAGGAAATTTGATAAGCAGTACCAGTAGAAACTGCTGCCTTTGCATCATAAATACCAAGAGCGCGAGTCCCCTGCATTAACCGACTTGGCTCTTTTGATTTTTCCGTCTCTTGGACAATACCATAGGCGATTTTGACTAAAGCACGGGATAACGCATTAGGATTACCCGTCTGTTCCGCCGCAAAATGATCGGCAAAGTATTCTCTGGTGCGCGATAGATATAACAGCAAATATGTGCCAATTATATAAAAAACATAGGCAATAAAGGCAGTGATCATGGCTGCATTTTCAGCACGCTCATCATTAACCTTTTTACCAATTTCGCGAATAGTGACATAGAGCAAATAGGTGATTTGAACCAATGTCGAGGCAACGGTCATCACCGCAAAATCCCAATGCACGATATGCCCTAATTCATGGGCGTAGACGGTAGCAGCTTCGTCATCATCAAGATATTTGAACAACCCTGCGCTAACAACTAAACGGGCGCTATCTGGCAAAGCACCATAGGTAAAAGCAGTGGGGTTGTTATCGTCAATAATTCCAAGACGAGGTTGCTTTAGCTTTTTGAGACTGCAAATACGCTGAATCGCATGGGCAGATTCAGGGCTGAGACGTTCGATTTCTTCAATCTTTACCCAACGAGTGTGATAAAGCCAACCTTGGGTCAAGTCCATGATCCAAGGCGACACAAAGAAAATAATCGCATTCACCACAATTGTGACGATTACCGCAACGCCAAACCCAAGAACAGGATTGGGGCTATTGACGATAAAAATTGTGGCGGTAACTAGTGAAAAAACGATACCTACAAGTAAGGCGATCGTAATACTAGAGGCAAGGGCTAGATTTCCTGCGATTTTGGCTGTGGCTAGACTTGCGCCAGCTTGAGCAGCTCGCCCTGCTTTGTGGGGAAATTCTGAGTCTGGTGCGGACATAAAATCCTCTCTAAAGTTATTGAGTATTAGTCCCGTTTCGTAATGTTTTTGTTGCGAAATGCTTCTAAAAACATACCCATAATTCAATACAAATATGATATAGCGATCGCCAAAAAAAAGAGATAGTTGTGCGAAGCACAACTATCTCTTTTTTTGAGTTTTGATCAAACTAAGCTCAAACTGCTGCGGCTTTGACTGCATAGCGATCGCGAGTTTTACCGATCGCGAATTTAAAGGACTCAGACACAGTTTTATTAGACTGCGTTGCAAAAATAACCATTCCCACGATACAAAGCCCCGTCGCGATCGCAAAGATATTAGTGATACCCACAAAACCAATCATCTTGCCCATAATTGGACCAGCCAAAGCGATCCCCACATCAAAACCGATCCATGTCATTCCAAATACATAGCCGCGCTCCTGTGGAACCGTGCGATCGGCGAGCAAAGCCACCACCGCAGGAATCACAATACCTGAGCCAATACCTTCCGCAATTCCCGACAGTAAAAATGCATAGTCATGGTTAGCGAAATAGATAATTGCCATCGACAAACTATAAAAGAAGATGCCAATCGAAATGAAGATGCCACGTCCCCATTCATCACTAAGTCTTGCCACTGGAAACCGAATGATAAATCCAGATAATGCCGCCGCCATATAGAACAAACCAGCATTCAACGCGATATGTTTTTGCTGCATCAAAATTGGCATAAAAGAACTAAGCGTTCCAAATGCAAGTCCCACAAGCAATAAAACTGTAGAAGGAACTCTGACTCTAGGATTAAGGAATGTCTGCCAAAATCCAGCTTTTGTAATAGTTGCTGAGTTAACTTGGCGATCGCCTATATTTCCTTCCGTTTCAATTTGAGTTGTCAGCAATAGCCCAGCAATTGCTAACAAAGAGGCTGATACAAACAGAGGCTGATAGCCCCAAGCTTCATACATCAATCCTCCAATGGCAGGACCAAAAGCCAATCCCAAAGGATTGACTAAGCTCATATAACCAATCACTTCGCCACGTTTCTCTATGGGGGCAAGATCAGACACTAAAGCACTGTAGCTTGCCGCAAAAGCGGCAATGCTGATCCCATGTATGGCTCGAAAGAGTATTAATAGAGGGATGGATGGTAATAATGCATAACACAAGGGAACTATAGCCGCTACTATCAGCCCAATTCTCATGGTGTAGCGTCTCCCTTTACGATCAGCAAGTCTCCCCAGATAGGAACGACAAACGAGCAATCCAATCGCAAAGGAACCCATGATGATGCCGATTTGGTCAAAGGACTGCGTTAAGGTGCGAATGTAGAGAGGCAAAGTAGGCAACTGGGAAGCCATACTTGACCAGAAAAATAGACCAGCCAAAAAAATCGCAGTCAGATTTTTGCGAAGGTGCGTATCAAGATTGGAAAAAGTAGTTAAGGACTGCATGATCTGAACATGACCATTGAAATATATAGCCCAAGCCACTTAAGGGAATTCCGTTTTATGGATATCCCTACAAATGACTTGGGCTGCGATTACTTATTTAAGATTATCTCTTAAGCTCTAGAGTAGAGGTATCAAGCGATCGGGTGAATTAGTTCCCAATCAAAAGAGATGCGAAACAACTCTTTTGATTTAGTTCTAGTATTTAACTGGAGCCGAAGAACGATCACGATCTCCAGAACGAGTAGGACGGCGAGAGTCATATCCGCCTTCACGACCACCGCCGCCAGAACGACCACCGCCGCCATCGCCACGATAACCACTTTGACCGCGCTTGATTGGTCTACCACTGTTGTAACCACCGCCATCGCGATCGCGTCCACCAGAAGGACTGTGAGGTTGCTTAGCTAAAACTTGTAGGGCAGCTTGTTCTGCTTTATCTGATTGCAGTTGAGTATAGGCAAGTTGTAAAGCTGCGGCAGCGATCGCTTGAGGATCATAGTCCTCAACCAATTGTGATACTAAAGGTAAGAACGAAGCCAAACGCTCACCAGACAGAGCCTCTAGAATTTGCTCAGTAAAGCGTCCAATCCGACGCTCTTGAATCTGAGCAACGCTAGGCAATGGCTGAGGAGGCAAAGGCATTCCCACTTGCTGTTCCAATTGACGCAACTTGTAACGCTCTTTTCCAGAAATCAAGGTAATCGCAACTCCCTTTTTACCAGCACGCCCAGTCCGACCGATACGGTGAACATAGCGCTCAGGATCATCAGGAATATCGAGGTTAAACACATGGGTCAAACCATCAATATCCAAACCACGAGCAGCGATGTCAGTCGCCACAACCCAACGTACTTGTTGATTACGGAAACGGCGTAACAGATTTTCGCGCTGAGACTGAGATAGATTACCGTGGTACTCATCAACACTATGCCCAGAAGATTGCAGAATCTCAGTTAGGCGGCTTGCTGAATCCTTGGTCCGTACAAAAATAATGGCTGAAGTTGGAGCTTCATATTCTAGAACAGGCAGCAAAGCCTCCTCTTTAGTCAAGTGATAAGGAACCAGATAAATCTGTTGATCAATACGGGTAGGGGTAGAATCTTGAGTCTCAACCTTGACAGTTACAGGAGATTTCAAGAAATTCTTGACCAAGCGCTTTACCGCAGGAGGCATAGTTGCCGAGAAGAAAGTACTTTGCTTAGTAGAAGGAGTCGTTACCAAAATTCTTTCTACATCTTGAATGAAGCCCATATTGAGCATTTCGTCTGCTTCATCCAAAACAAACCAAGCAAGGTGCTCTAATTTTAGCTTCCCACGTTCCATCAAATCGATGACACGACCGGGAGTACCAACAACTACATGCACACCACGTTCCAATTGAACCATTTGGCGACTGATGTCAGATCCACCATATACAGTGAGAATCTTTGCACCAGGTTTGGTATTAAAGCTACGTAGCGCTTGTCCAACTTGAATAGCCAATTCACGAGTTGGAGTTAAAATCAACGCCTGTAATGAGTCGTTGGTCAAGTCTAAGCGCTCTAAAATTGGCAGAGCAAAGGCTGCTGTTTTACCAGTACCAGTTTGAGCTTGACCAAGTACATCTGCTCCTGCGAGCAGTTGAGGAATTGCTTGTTCTTGAATAGCCGTAGGCTCTGTAAAGCCAATCGCTTCGAGCTTAGCAACTCTTGCTTCAGAAATACCGAGAGAAAGAAAAGATGAGGGCATGGATGATCCTAAGATTTGCAGCAAATTTGTTCTAAGAACAGTTCGCCTATTCTGCCAATCGCACGGGATAAACAATCACTAACAAAGCCGAAGGACATCTCTGCCCTAAATTTTAAGCGGTTTAAAAAGAGCTTTTCTATGAAAACCTCAGCTTCCAAAGATTAGATTGCTTTGGATAGTCATGCAATGGGAGAAATCAGCAAAATGAAGTTAATTATTCCTAGTATAAACCTATGTTAAAGATTGTAAACAATCTTTTAGTGGATTTATGTCTATGGTATTGGTGTAAAAAAGTTGATGGTCTATCTGACGATAGCATTTCAAGATAAATTAGTCGTCGCCTAAAAGATGTTGTCTGGATGTATCCAACTTTTTCCAGAGTTCTTTGATCTGTAGATAAGCTTCATTGGGCGAAATCTTACCACCAGTCTCTAAAGCACAAATGATCGAAATACGATTCGTAAACTCTTGCAGATTAGCATCAAAAGCTAAATTTTGCGGAGTGAACTCACCTCTAAAATTAGAGATAGGGTTCAAGAAGCTCTCTTTATCAAGGTTAGACATCTAGATTTAGCCAAAGGGTATAGGCTGGACAGGTTGAGAAGACCTCATGATCGCAGACGTAAGAAACTGTAGGGAAAAGCGATTATTCTGCAACCTGCCCGATTATTTCGGGTCGTCAACAAAATGTTATAAGACCGCAAGCCCAAAGTAACTAATCCTGAATCGTTATCCGAACTAGATTATACCAAAAGCTTATTTAAGCCCCCAGTGCTGTGAGCTACTTAAACACTTTTAGTTGCTAATGCTCGGAAAACGCTAATTTATCATTGGTTAATTACTATTAGTTTGTAGCAGTAACTTTTTTGAGGGCGACAGCAAGCTTAGATTTACGACGTGCACCTGTGTTGCCATGAAGAACTCCACGCTTAACAGCGCGATCAATCTTGCTATAAGCCAAAGACTGTTTAGCATTAACAGCTTCTAGGGCTTCAGGAGTTGGATTTGCCTTATAAGCATCAACAGCTTCTAAATAGCTTTTCATTAAAGTCTTGACGGCTGACTTATATGATTTATTATGCAGACGGTTACGCTCAGCGATCTGAATGCGCTTTTTGGCGGACTTGATGTTTGCCACAGTTTATTCCTTTAGCGAAATGACATGGTTTAAAGCATTTATCATCGTAACATTTTGATTAGATTTTGCAACTGTAAAACCAATTTACTTTTTAATTAATTTTTTAATTAGCCTTGGCACTACTTTTCTGGTTTGGCTATCTATGTTGACTAATCTCACCCTCAAACGCCCATGACCTACCTGAATTTTGTTTCTTTCTTTGGCATTTTTGGCTTGTGCTTTATAGCTTGGATCTTTTCGGAAGATCGTCGAGTCATTCCTTGGCGAGTCATTATCTGGGGAATTGGCTTGCAGTTAGTACTTGGCTATTTAGTTTTTCAGCAGCCCCAAACTAGAGAAGGGTTACGGTGGTTTAGCGGTCTGCTAGATGGCATCTTTGCATCGGCGGATACTGGCGCAAGATTTGTATTTGGACGTTTGCTTGTCCCACCTACAGGACAAGAGCCTTATGCATTATTGCCACTAAGCCCCAATGGTACTTGTCCCCCTGGGCAGGTTTTATTAGATGATCTGACCAGTGTGGCAAACTCGGCTGCAAATTATTGCACAACGAACCGTTTGGCTTATGTATTTGCTTTTCGAGCCTTGCCTGCGGTAGTTTTCTTCTCAGGCTTCATGGCGCTACTGGAAAATTTAGGGATCATTCAAAAGGTCGTGGAGGTTTTTGCTAAGCTCTTTTTCTGGACAATGCGTTTGAGCGGTGCTGAGGCTCTGAGTGGAGCCGCCAATATTTTTGTGGGTATTGAAGCAGCGATCGTGGTCAAGCCTTACCTTCCTAAGATGACTCGTAGTGAGCTATGTGCAATCTTGGCTTGTTGTTTTGGGACAGCGGCTTCTTCGACCTTGGCGATTTATGTGAGCTTTTTACGTCCAGTTTTCCCAAATATTCTTGGACACTTAGTTTCAGCTTCGATTATTGCGATCCCCGCTTGTTTTGTGTTGTCAAAAATTCTTGTGCCTGAAACAGGTGAACCTCTAACAATGGGTGGTATCCCCAAGGAAGATAAATCCTCAAAATCTGATGAAGAGGGTGAACTAGAAAATGCTGGTGGCGAGGCAATGAAGCGGATGAGTCCCATGGATGCCACGATTATTGGTGCTTTGGATGGCTTGAAGATGGCTGCTTCGATCGCTGCAATTTTGATTTTAATTGTGGGTTTAGTGGATCTGGTTAATCAAATTTTTGCTTGGCTCGCAACTATTAACGATATTTTTAAAGTGGTTAATCTCCCAAATATTCAAGGAGCATTATTTTATCCTTTGACTTTGCTAACAGGAGTATCGTTAGAGGATTCTTGGCCAGCTTCAGTGATTATTGGTCGGCGACTACTAGAAACAGCGATCCCACCTTATCAAGCTTTGGCTCAGGCTGCTCAAGCTGGTACAATCAGCGATCGCACTGTGATTATTGTTAGCTATGCACTATCAGGCTTTGCCCATTTAGCCTCTGTAGGAATTTTCGTGGGTGGCACAATTGCTTTGATTCCATCGCGTCGCCGTGATATTTCTGATCTGGGTTGGAAAGCTTTATTTGTAGGTACTTTAGCGACTTTGATGATCTCTTGTATTGCGGGTGTGTTTGACGATGGCAGTCCTAGCATTTTAGGCGAGAAGAAAAAAGCTGAACCAGCACAAGTACAGCCTCAAACAACAGCTTCACCAAGTGCTACGCCTAAAGCGTCACCTAGTCCTTTACCAAGTGTGTCGCCTAATAGTACAAGTCCTGTGCCTAGCGTTTCACCGAAAGCATCACCTAATTTGCCGACAACACGTTAAATGATAAAAGCCTTGCATTGCAAGGCTTTTATCATAAAAAAAAGGAGCGCAACGCGCTCCTTTTTTTATTGATTCCGATATTGCTGCAATTCAGATTTTAGTTGAGCAATTTCGGCGCGGAGATTATCAATAGTTTCTTGCAACTCATCAGGGTCGATATCACTATCATCGGTGGTAACGTTTCCCTTCTGTTGTTCGGCTTTTTCTAAGATTGTTTCGACGAAAATACGAATCTGTTCCCGTTGTTCAGCATCAAATTTACCTAAGGCACTAAGGGCATCAGTTACCTTTTCTTCAATGCGATCAATTACAGCCTCAGCCGTTGCTCTACCAATAAAGAAAGCGTCTAGTGGTGATTTGCTCATGTTTTTTAATTATTGGGTTTAATTATTTTGAAGCTGTTTGTTTGATATCTACATAATAACAAACCTGAAAAGCATAGGCAGCACATCAGGGGCTATATGCTCTAGAAAGGTGCTTTAATTTTGGGTTCTTTGTAGTCTAGCTCCTTCAGCTTTTTAAGAATACGGCTAAAGTAATCCTGCATATAGGATTCAAGAGTAGTCATTTCTTCTTCCTCCAGACCAAAGATCTTGTAAGTCTCCTTCATGTCGGCATCAAGAGGAATTCCACTAGCGAGAACTTCGGCATAGGTCATACGCTCAGCGAAACTCCAGCCCCATTCAAAGCCGAGAGCAACCTTACGAGCAAAGCGCAGTAATCCAAGAGGCATGTTGGCAGTTCTGCGGGTACGCCCTGACATTCTTTCGCAGAGTTTAATGATTTCACTCGGTTGCCATGCTTTGGGACCTGCGATCGCAAAGGATTGACGCTCAGTTTCTTTAACAGTCAAGGCACGAATAGCAAACTTAGCTATGTCTTGAGTGTTCATGTAAGCGATCGGCGAAGACTCACCACCAATCCAGATTGTTTGATTTTCAAGGATGGGGATCGCATATTCACCAATCAAATTTTGGAAAAATCCGCAAGGCTTGAGGATGGTGTAGTTGAGATCGGTAGATGCTAAAAATTTTTCGGTGCAGTATTTAATGTCCATGAGGGGAACATTGGGATATTTCTCGGCATTGAGAATAGAGAAAAATACGAACCGCTCAACCTTAGCGCGTTCAGCAGCTTGGATCAGTGAGACTTTGCCGAGCCAATCAACATCCCGAATTCTGAGCGATCCCGTGGCACGAGTTGTGGCTGCGTCAATAACTTCGGTAACCCCTTCTAATGCATCATCCAAACTTTGAGGATTATTCAGATTGCCTGCTACTAAGTCGGCTCCCCATTCTCTGAGGAAGTTTGCTTTTTTGGGATAACGAACAAAACATTTGACTTTCAGCCCCCGATCTAGTGCGTGACGGGTGATTTGACGACCTAATGTACCTGTCGCACCAACGATCAGTAAGCTCATAAAATTTTTTTATTAAATTGACTTTGTAAACATATATAAATCTAACAGATATTTGGTGACAACTTTTGGTAGGCGATATCAGCGATCGCGATATCTGTCTATAGACAGTAAAAACAAAAAATAGGAAGACAGTGCAAAGCATCGACTTCCTATTTTTTGTTTTTACTGTCTGATTAATTTGTAAATGAATATTACAAAAATGCTGGCTAGCAAGAAGAATTATTGAGAACCACCAACGACCTTGAGTGGCTGCTGTAGTCTTACAACAATATAAGCATCAGAATTTTTATTTAACAGTCGGTATTTTCAAAATGTACAATAAATCAACTAAAGATCCAGTAGTTGCCGCAGTTACAGCAGGTTTAGGTGCAGGTGCAGTTGCTTGTTTTAGCGTCAGCCAAGGACAAAATGTTCTTGTCGCGATCGGTGTAACTGTTTTTGCTACCACAGTTGCTTTAATTGTTGATAGTTTATTTTTTAACTAAAATCAATACTCATGAATAAAATAATAGAGGCGCGTTTGCACGCCTCTATTATTTTGAAATAGTGAATTTATATCTATAGGGATAGCTGGAAAATTGAGCACTGAACTTAAAAAATTTGTAATGTGGGGCAGCTATTGCGAGAACGTTCTCGAAAAACGTACACCCTTTCGTCAAGCCCATCTTGATAATCTTAAGGCTTTGCATGAGTCGGGGACATTGCTAACAGTTGGTCCTACTCAAGATGTGACCAAAGTCTTTGCCGTATATGTCACGACTGATATAGCAGCAGCAAGGAATTTAGTAGAATCAGATCCCTATTGGCAAAATGGTATTTGGACAGATTATGAAATCCATGAGTGGATTCAGGTTTACTAAAGAATAAAGGGACGCTTTGCGTCCCTTTATTCTTTAGTGTCAGTTTCTAAATCTTCGTTACTGGAACTAGCAAAAAAATGATTGAACAGAATTCTGCTAGTACCTGCAATCGGTGGTGCAACGATCGCACCAACTACACCAAAAAGTTCTGCACCAACAATAATCGAAAGCAAAAGCTCAAAGGGATCTAGATTCAAATAGGGAGCAACTAACCAAGGCTGAAGGATAAAGGCCTCGATCTGTTGGAGGGCAAAGCAAAGAAATAGAGCGATCGCACCTCTGTTAAATTCAACACCCCATGCTGCGATAAAAATTGCGACTAGCGCCACTAGCCCCCCGATATAAGGAATTAAATTGGCGATCGCCACTAATAGCCCTAAGGCTCCTGCATAGGGGATTCCAAAAATAGAGAGCGTTAAATATGTACAGAAACCTAGCAAACTAGATGTGCCAACTCGTCCCACCACATAGGCTCCCAGACATCTAGTAATTGGAGGTATAAGAATTTCAACCTGTTGGCGAATTTCCTTAGAAAAAGGACGCAAGCACCTACTCACAAGATTATCGGAATTGATCACCATATAAGCAGCAATCAACATACTTAAAATACCTACCCCGATCGCATTGAAAATTTGTAAGGTAAATACAAAGGTTTGACCAACTATGTCTTTACCAAAATTTTGGGCTTGATCGATCAATGGCTGTGTTTGTAAAATGCGCCTGAGTTCATCTTGGCTAAAATTGAATATTCCCCCCTTAGGCAATTGAATTTGCTCCAACAAATTTGGCAACTTAATAAAAAATTGTCCCAGTTCCAAAATAATCTGCGGTGCTGGAGCGATCGCCAGAATGATCGCTATCAACAAAAATAAGTAGAGAATCACCACAGCCCATACACGATTTAAACCAATTTTCCAGCGATTAACCCTAATGCGAAAACTGGATATCTGCTCAACGATTGGGGTAATTGCTCCTGCTAAAAACATACTAGTTAGCAATAATTGCAAAGTTTGTTGTAATCGAAAGGCAAGATAAATCGCAACAGCAATGATGACAATGCGCTTTAGATATCTACTAAAAAAATTTTTGCCATTTAACACAGTGGGGTCTTATCTTCTGATTGGACTTACACAACAGGTCTGCAATTAATCACAGGGACGCGCAGTAACAGACAGTAAAGGGAGCCGATTTTTTGGTGTCACGACGAAGCCGCACCACTGAAAAATTTATTTTTCAATTAAATTGCAACATCCTGATAGCGAGAGAACATTGCTTCTGTCCGCCTCTACTTATAATTACCATAGCAAGCCACTCAATCACTAAAAATTTCACATGAACTATGGATATGAAGCGATCGCGATCGGGCGACGTATTTTATTAGAACTATTTCGCACATATCGTACTTTGCTCTTGTGGGTGATCTTTCCCATTTCAATGCTGTTACTGAACGGGTTTGTCTTAGCAGAAGGTTCAAAAATCACGACGGCTGAGTCCTTTAAGCTAGCAGCTCCTGCAACCTTAATCGGTTCAGCCCTGTTTTTTAGTTGTCTGGGCGGCACGATGTCCACGATTGTCTCCGAACGCGAAAGCCTCACGATTAAGCGTTTATTAATTTCGCCAATTAATGGAATTTCATACTTTCTTGGTATTTTCTTCGCTTATGCAGCGATCGGTATTGGACAAACCTTAATTATTTATACGATTGCAGCATTTTGGGAAGTACGTTTTAGTGGCTCGATCGCTTTGGGGATTTTCGTAATTTTGGCAAGTATTGGCTCCTACGTGGGAATGGGGTTTGTCCTAGCTACAAAATTTGCGCGTAAAGTCGAAGATGTCAATTCTTTGGTTGCAGGGGTGGGCGTGCCACTATTAATTTTAGGCGGAGCCTTTTTCCCGACCACATTTTTATCCAAAGATTTACTCTTGATTACTCAATTTAATCCTGTCTATCATATGAGCGAAGCATTTACAGCTCTCTCCACTAATAGTAAAACGCTCACCAGTCCAGATATGGTGCTACATATTCGATTTTTGATTGGATTCTTTGTCGTGGCGATCGCTTCGGGGTGGTTTGCCTATAAACGGATGTTACAAACTGAAAGTCACCTATAAATAAAAAAGAAAGAGCGCACAGCGCTCTTTCTTTTTTTGAGCTTTAAGTTGCTATATTAGTCACTTCGATAAATTAATTAGGCAATAAATTCTTTAAAAATCACTTTATGCGTGAACTATATCCAGCGATCGAGCCATATAGACAAGGAATGCTCAAAGTTTCCAACTTACATACTATTTATTTTGAAGAATCGGGGAATCCTGAAGGTAAGCCAGTGGTAATTTTGCATGGTGGTCCTGGAGGAGGCAGTCAACCACTTTATCGTCAATATTTTAATCCTGACCTATGGCGAATTGTCCAATTTGATCAACGTGGCTGTGGCAAAAGCATTCCCCATGCCGAACTCACCGAGAACAACACATGGCATTTAGTCGAAGATATTGAAACTTTGCGTAAATATCTCAACATTGATTGCTGGGTTATCTCTGGGGGCAGTTGGGGCAGTACCCTCGCCCTTGCCTATAGTGAAACCCATCCTGAATATTGTCAAGCATTGATTTTGAGGGGCATTTTTATGCTGCGGCGCAAAGAATTAGAGTGGTTTTATCAAGAGGGGGCAGGTTATTTTTTCCCTGAAGCTTGGGAACAATACGTTGAGCTAATTCCCATCGATGAACGTCACGATATGATCGCTGCTTACTATCGCCGCCTCACTAGTGATGATCATCATGTGCGATCGCAAGCAGCCCGTGCTTGGTCAGTTTGGGAAGCCAGTACTAGCAAGCTCGTCCCAGACCTAGAACTCATAGCTCGCTTTGGCACAGAGGATTTCGCTGATGCATTTGCAAGACTCGAATGCCACTATTTTATGAACAGAGGCTTTTTTATATCAGAAATGCAACTTCTAGAAAATATTGATCGCATTCGACATATTCCCACAACTATCGTCCAAGGTCGTTATGATGTGGTCTGCCCAATGTTTACAGCTTGGGAACTGCATCAGGCTTTTTCTGAAGCTGAGTTTATAGTTGTGCCTGATGCAGGACACTCCATGACTGAGGTTGGCATTCGTAGCGCTTTAATTGAAGCGGGCGATCGCCTTGTCCCATAAAAGCGCCCCAAAGACCTGATACGTAGCTAGTTGTAGCAGGTGCAGACTAAGAACAACTAACGAGTAACATAATGGCGGAAAAGAAACACGTAAAAACTAGCATTAGTATCATTACTCAATTTTATCCACCAGACTATGCGGCAACTGGTCAATTTGTATATGACTTAGCGGGGGCTTTGGCTCACGAAGGATTTGAGGTAAGCGTGTTTACGGGGATGCCAGGATATGCGTTTAACCAAACAGATGTCAAACATGAGGAGCTTGATAATGGGGTATTTGTGCGACGTACTGGCTCTATCCACCTGATGTCTAAGCGAATTCGCAACAAAATTTTTGGCAGCGTCTTATTTTTAGCCCGTTGTGTAATTAAATTTCTGAGCAAAGATATCCGTGGCTCACATCTTGTATTAACTTCTGCACCGCCATTTTTAGGACTAATTGGATGGTTTTACAATAAAGTTTTTGGTCATACCTATAGCTGCATTATTTATGACATTTATCCTGAAGTGGCAGTTCGCTTACAAGTAGTTGCTCATAATCATTGGGTTATCAAGTTTTGGGAATTTGTCAATCACAAGGTTTGGGATCGATCAGAATCATTGATCGTTCTTAGTGAACCAATGAAGCAGCTATTGATTAAGAAGCACAAGCATCTTGCAGACAAAATTCATGTTATTCATAGCTGGGCTGACCCTAAATTTATTACCCCACTTGCCAAATCAGAAAATTGGTTTGCCAAACAACATGGATTAACAGATTGTTTTGTAGTACTTTATTCAGGCAATCTAGGACGTTGCCATGATAGTAAAACTATCCTCAAGTGCGCTCAATTACTGATTGGTCACATTGATATCAAATTTGTATTTATTGGCAATGGTGTAGGCTCACACATGATTAAACAGGCGATCGCTTCTGGACAACTGCCCAACGCTCTGCAATTGCCTTACCAAGATCGTGAGGTTCTACCATACTCATTAACGGCTTGCGATCTCTCGTTAGTAAGTATTTTGCCGAATGTCGGTGATACGATTGCCCCATCAAAAATGTATGGCATGTTAGCTGCTGGAAAACCTGTGGCAGCAATCTGTCCTACGGATAATTATTTACGAGAAATTGTGGATGAGGGCAATTGTGGAGCTTGCTTTGAGAATGGCGATGCCCAAGGATTAGCCGATTATATTTGCTGGCTTGCGTCAAATCCTCAGTTCCAAGACAAACTTGGTAAGAATGCTCGAAAATTACTAGAACGACACTACACAATTGATCAAGCTATTCCCAAATACATCGACGCTCTGGGGCTAAGAGATCAATTTACTACTCCAATTGAAGAAAACCAAATAAGCTTTTATAAAACCGAAAAAGTTGTATAGCGACATGAGTTCGATATAGCCATTTGCGGCGTGCTTTGCACGCCGCAAATGGCAGAAAATGAGAAGAATAGTTTAGCGATTCTTCTCATTTTCTGCTTTCGTCGAACTGACGTTATAGCTAGACGACAAAGGCTTGTTCAATATAAGACTGTAAACAAAAATCTTCTGAGGCAGTACGGCGGACTAGAGCCACGTCGAACCGACAGGAAAGTGCTGCTAGATGTGGATGTTCAACTAAAAATGTAGATGCAGCTTTAATGATTTTAGCTTGCTTTTTAGGGGTAATCGCTAGAATACCATCATCATCCCAATTACGATCGCTGCGGGTTTTGACCTCAATAAATAGCAACCATTGGCGATCGCAAGCAATCAAATCTAACTCTCCCCAACGACATCGCCACTGAGTTTCTAAAATTTGCCAACCATTAGATTGTAGGAGCTGGGCTACCAGCATCTCCCCGCGATCGCCTACTTCTTTTACCATAAACTTAATCTTATCCCAAAGCACCAAAATGGCTAAGCTATTTTATGCTTTTAAAACCCTTACTGGGTTTGGGTTTCAATTCATAAAAGTGTTACTACACTTTTATGAATTGGTATTAAGACTCAGCTATCATAAAGATTATGAAAACCACAGTTTTTACGTTACGCAATTTTACTTTTAAAGCCTTCTTTAAAGCCATAAATACACTGCTACTATGCTTAACTCTAATATTGGCTAGTACTCAGCCTGCTTTAGCAGACGTATATGTGAAAGCCTTTCTTGAAGGAGCCGACTTTTCGGGGCGATCGCTTCAAGGTTATCAGTTTAACGAGTCTGATCTGCGAAATACATCATTTGTTAATGCTGACGCACAAGGAGTCAGCTTCTTCGCCGCCAATATGAAAGAGTCAAACCTGACAGGGGCAAATCTCAGCTATAGTACGCTTGATAATGCACGTCTTGACAAAGCAAACTTAACTAATGCCATAATTCAAGGCTCGTTTGCTTACGGAACTTCCTTTAATAATGTGATTATTGATGGAGCCGACTTTACAGATGTGGATCTACGTCCACCAATTCGTCAAAAACTCTGTCTATCAGCTAAGGGACAAAACCCTGTAACAGGGAGAATGACCCGTGAAACTCTTGAATGTGACTAGACTAAATGTAATACAGCGCTTTGCGGTAATCTAAAAACTAATATTTTTTACAATGCTTTTTTAGAAGTATTGTAAAAAATATTGTGTTGATAGGTTGTGCGAATCACTGTATGAATTCTCTTTTAGATTAGAGTAACTGTTTAGGCTAAAGACTATAAAACAGAAAAAAGTAAGTTTCGATAAACTTTAATTTATGAGCTTTATGTCTTAACTTTACAGGGAATTGCCATATTTATATTAAGTTACCCTATCTTAGGGAGTATGATTCTCTGTGTGAATAGCACAGAATTTTTGGGAACTATTTTGAACAAATAGTTTGACTGATACAAATAATTGATATCTGTGCTAAGAATACTTGTCCTGAGGATCGCTCTGCCTATCAGTGTATGCAGTTAAATGAAACTTCCAATGACCTATCAAGTGGCAGATTACTACAAAGAAGCTTATTGCCACAAAGCTTGCCTGCTTACCCTGGGCTAGATATTGCTGCGGAAGTATGGACAGCCGTAGATCTTGGTGGCGATTATTATCAGTTTTTAGAGCAATCAGGCACATTAGCTGTAGCGATCGCTGACTCTTCAGGCAAGTCAGTTGCTGGGGCAATTCATGCTGCTTTATTTAAAGGACAATTGGATGCCTATGGACAGCAGGGCAGGCTCCAAAATCCTTCCTCCATGTTGAATTCTTTGAACCAATTACTTTGCAAAAGCGGCACTGATGATGCGATCGCCTTTTGTTATGGTGCACTTGATCTGGTTAACTATGAACTGCATCTGGGCAATGCTGGCATTCCGGGACCATTAATTTATCGGGCTGAGACTAATACCTGTGAGGAGGTTGTCAACCCTGCGATCGCTCTGGGGCGCTTTGATAGTGCTACCTACAAAGCCACTTCGAGATTGCTGCATGAAGGGGATATTGCGATCTTTTTTAGTGATGGACTGTTTGAAGCAACCAACCCATCGGGTGATGAATTTGGCAGATCGAATGGTAATAACATCTCACCATTACGCCAAACCATAATCAATTTAGCCCAATATTCAGCCATAGAAATTTTACAGGGCTTAAAAGCTGCCCTTGATAAATTTTCTGAGCAGGATATACCTGACGACGATGTTTCCATCGTCGTGATCAAACTTAAACAAAAGGTTCATTTTTCAGAACTACGTAACTGTCCTTATCTTGAGGCTTTACAAGCATGGCAACGCTCTGAGGAAACTGATGAGTCAGCTTTATTGCGAGGAACTCGGCTGGCTGAAGCTCTAGCTTGGGCGGAGGGTCAGCCAGAATTATCTAGAATTGATCTCAACTTTTTGGAGGCTTCACAAAGAGTTAATGAGCGTGAACAAATGATGGCAGCGCGTGCTGCTGATGCTGATCGTCTCGAAAAACTGAGCCAAGAACTCGAAAAAAGCCTAGATTCCGAACGTCGTCAGCGCGTAATTGCCGAGATGGGCGAAATCAACGAGAAAATAGTTGCTTACACCATTTCTTCAGAAGCACTATTTCTCTCTAATAATCATATTGAAGCAATGATTGCAGGCGTAATTGGTGGAGTCCAGCTTAAACGCCTTACAACACAAGTTGACGAAAGCACCCTTGAAAATCTACGCGCCAATACTCAAATTCGGGCGATTACCGCTCTAGAGCAAGTTGTCTATGGGACCCATGAATATAATCGTCTTGAAGGACATGGATTTTGGGTTAATAAAGTTTGCTATTCTCGCGATGGTCGATTTATTGCTTCAGCTAGTAGTGATCGCACCATCAAAATTTGGGACGCATCAGGAGTTTTACTCCAAACCTTAACCAGTCATACAAATTGGGTAACTAGCGTTGCTTTTAGTCCCAACGGTAACCTATTAGTGTCAGGTAGCCGCGACAATATGGTCAAGATTTGGAAACGCGATGAATCTACAGAAAAATTTGCTGCTCAACCAATCGCTACCCTCAGAGGTCATGAAGGTCCCGTTTTAGATGTATGTTTCAGCCATGATGGTGAAATGGTCGCATCCGCAAGCGAAGATACAACCGTAAGACTCTGGAAAAATGATGGCACTGTGATTCGGACTTTGCGCGGCGGTCACGATCGTTGGGTCACCTGTGTAGCTTTTCATCCCAATAGTAAATCCCTAGTATCAGGTAGTGCTGATCGCAATCTCATCATCTGGAACACACTTGGCGTACCAATTAGACATTTACGAGGGCATGACAGTTTTGTAGAAAGTGTTGCCTATGCACCTAATGGTTTAGCAATTGTTTCTGGAAGCCGCGATCGCACAGTCAAAATGTGGGGATCAGATGGAATTTTGCTGAAAACTTTTTATGGACATTCTGACAAAGTATGGAGTGTCGCCTTTAGTCATGACAATCACACGATCGCTTCAAGCGGATTTGACCGTACAATCCGCGTTTGGGACATAGAGCAGGGTTTGCAATATACATTTCAAGGACATGGTGACGTTGTCCACAGTATTGCCTTTAGTCCAGATGGCAAAACTCTCGCCTCAGCCAGCCGAGATACCACCGTAAAGTTATGGGCAATTCGTGGTACTCCTTTAAGAACTTTGATGGGACATTCAGATGAAGTGTTTTCTGTTGCCGTCAGCCCTAACTCGAAATTTTTAGCTTCCACCTGTAAAGATAAAACAGTTAATCTGTGGAATGCGAATGGTACACTTGAAGCGGTTTTGGAAGGGCATAATGATAAGGTCAACTGTGTCACTTTCAGTCCAGACAGTTCTACCATCTTGACCGCCGCAGCCGACGCGAGTATCAAAATCTGGAGAACTGATGGAACCTTAATTGATACAATTAGTGCCCATCGTGCGGAAATCTATAAAGTAGTCTATCGTTGCGATGGTCAGGTTTTTGCTTCTTGTAGCGCTGATGGTACGGTGAGAGTATGGAGTGCCGATGGCAAATGGCTGCAAACCTTAACAGGTCACACAGCAGAAGTATACAGCATTGATTTTGCGCCTGACGGCAGTATGCTCGCATCAGCAAGCAAAGACAAACTAATTAATCTCTGGAGCTGGGATGGCACTCTGCTCGGAACTTTAGACGGCCATAGCGCCGAAGTTTATACTGTCTGCTTTAGCCCTAACGGTAAGATGATCGCCAGTGGCAGCATGGATCAAAGTGTGAAGCTTTGGAGCATTGAAGGGCAATTAATTAAAACCTTAAATGGGCACAGCGCTGAAGTCACCAGTGTCTGTTTTAGTCCCGATGGTAAGTCAATTGTATCAGCTAGTGAAGACTCTACAATTCAGTTTTGGAGTGGTGATGGGACGCTTTTGCGAACATTCAATGGGCATCAAGGACCAGTACGAAGTGTTTGCTTTAGTCCAAATGGCAAAATCTTAGTTTCATCGGGCGAGGATCGCAAAATCATTATGTGGAATCTCGACCTCGAAAATCTGCTAATGCGAGGCTGCCAATGGTTACAGGAATATTTAAGAACTAATATTAACGTTTCCGAAGAAGATAAGCGTACCTGTTTAGGTGGCTGTGGCTGGCTCTACAAATATCTCAAGTCTACTCCACCTTCCTGATTTCAACAACAAAAAAGCCTCGCTTTGCGAGGCTTTTTTGTTGTTGAAAATCTAAGAACTATTTCAAGATCTTGGTTACAACACCTGATCCAACGGTACGACCGCCTTCACGGATCGCGAAACGCATTTCATTTTCAATCGCGATGGGATTGATCAACTCAACGGTCATTTTGATGCGATCGCCTGGCATCACCATTTCAGCATCGCTACCATCATCAGCAGTGAAGGTAACAATAGTTCCAGTTACGTCAGTTGTACGTACATAGAACTGAGGACGATAGCCAGGGAAGAAAGGAGTCTTACGACCACCTTCTTTCTCGGTCAAAATATAAACTTGACCTTCAAATTGAGTATGAGGGTTGATCGACTTAGGCTTAGCCAAAACCATACCACGCTCAATGTCAGTCTTTTGAATACCGCGAAGCAAGAGACCTGCATTGTCGCCAGCCAGACCTTCGTCCAAGCTCTTCTTGAACATTTCGATACCAGTAACGGTGGTTGAGCGAGTATCGGTAATACCAACTAATTCAACGACATCGCCAACCTTGACAGTACCACGCTCAATCCGACCAGTCGCAACAGTACCGCGACCAGTGATCGAGAATACGTCTTCAACAGCCATCAAGAAAGGCTTATCAACTGCACGCTCAGGTGTAGGAATGTAGGAGTCAACAGAGTCCATCAAAGCCCAGATCTTGTCAACCCAAGGATTTTCACCACGTTGAGTTTTAGGGTTAGCGGTCATAGCTTCAACTGCCTTCAAAGCCGAACCACGAGTAATGGGAATATTGTCACCATCGAAATCGTAGGAAGACAACAACTCACGAACTTCTAGTTCAACAAGTTCAACTAGCTCTTCTTCACCTTCCATTTGGTCTTCTTTGTTCAAGAAAACAACAAGGTTAGGTACACCAACCTGACGAGCAAGCAAGATGTGTTCGCGGGTCTGAGGCTCAGGACCATCAGCAGCAGATACGAGCAAAATTGCGCCGTCCATCTGAGCCGCACCTGTGATCATGTTCTTAACATAGTCAGCGTGTCCAGGACAGTCAACGTGAGCATAGTGACGCTCTACAGTTTGATATTCAACGTGAGCGGTGTTGATCGTAATACCGCGAGCTTTTTCCTCAGGGGCAGCATCAATTTGATCGTATGCTTTGGCTGTTGCTTGACCTGCGGCTGCCAAGGACATGGTGATTGCAGCAGTTAAAGTGGTTTTACCGTGATCAACGTGACCGATAGTACCGATGTTAACGTGGGGCTTGGTTCTCTCAAATTTAGCGCGTGCCATTTTTTCGTAATTATCCTTAACTTTAGTAATTGTTGCTCTAGTTTTATAGAGCATTTTTGGTAATTGCTACTCTAGTTTATAGAGTATTTGTCGAGTATTTTGAAGGACTACTCTTTACCCTTGCTTTTAGCAATGATGGCTTCAGCCACATTTTTTGGTACTTCTTCATAATGGCTAAATTCCATTGAGAAGCTTGCCCTGCCTTGAGTTGAAGAGCGAAGGTCAGTAGAATAACCAAACATCTCAGACAAGGGAACCCTTGCCTCAACTCTCTTGCCAGATGGAGTATCGTCCATACCTGCAATGTTGCCACGACGACGGCTGAGGTCACCGATGACATCACCCATGTAGTCTTCAGGGGTTTCTACTTCCACCTTCATCATCGGCTCAAGCAAAACAGGCTGAGCCTTCATGACAGCTTCCTTGATTGCCATTGAACCAGCAATTTTAAAAGCCATTTCTGAAGAGTCCACATCATGGAACGAACCATGTACAAGGGTAGCTCTGAGGTCAATCACAGGATAGCCTGCCAGAATTCCCGATTCACAGGCTTCTTTCATACCTTGCTCTGAAGGCTTGATGAATTCTTTAGGAATCACACCGCCAACAATTTTCGATACAAACTCAAACCCTGTGCCTGGTTCTGTAGGTTCCAAATTGATCACGACGTGACCATATTGTCCCTTGCCACCACTCTGACGGGCAAATTTACCTTCAATATCAGTAACGGTTCTGCGAATAGTTTCGCGATAAGCGACTTGAGGAGCACCGACGTTCGCTTCAACATTAAACTCACGCTTCATCCGATCAACAAGAATTTCAAGGTGAAGCTCACCCATACCAGAGATAATTGTTTGATTAGTCTCTGGATCAGTCATCACGCGGAAGGTCGGATCTTCTTCAGACAGAGATTGCAAAGCCTTGGATAATTTTTCCATATCCTGCTTCGTTTTTGGCTCAACAGCTACGGAAATTACAGGCTCAGGAATAAACAGAGTCTCTAAGACAATTGGGGAGGTATCATCACAAAGGGTGTCGCCAGTGAAGGTATCTTTAAGTCCCAATACAGCACCAAGATCACCTGCTCTGAGTTCGTCAACTTCTTGGCGATCGTCGGCTTTCAATACAATCAGGCGAGAAATACGTTCCTTCTTGTTTTTGCTGGAGTTCAGAGCATAAGAACCTTTTTTCAAGATGCCAGAGTAAACTCGCACAAAGGTGAGACGACCATAGGGATCGGACATAATCTTGAAGGCAAGTGCTGACATTGGTGCATCATCCTTGGCTTCACGAATAGCTTCTTCACCGTTAGGTAGCAAACCTGAAACTGGTTTGACATCACTAGGAGCAGGGAGATAATCGATAACGGCATCTAGTAAAAGCTGTACACCTTTATTCTTGAAAGCAGAACCACAAGTCATGGGAACGATCTTGCCGCTTAAGGTTCCTTTACGCAGACCGTCTCTAACTTCATCTTCGGTAAGTTCTTCACCTTCAAGATATTTTTCCATCAGGACATCATCAGAATCAGCCACTGACTCAAGAAGCTTACCACGCCAGTCATTGGCAAGATCAGTTAAATCAGCAGGAATATCTACTTCGTCAATATCTTTACCTATTTCATCTTTATAGATGTAGGCTTTCATTTTGACGAGATCAATAATACCAACTAGTTCTGCTTCACTACCAATTGGTAATTGGATGGGAACAGCATTAGAACCAAAACGACCGCGAATCTGCTCTCTTACGCGCAAAAAGTTCGCACCCATACGATCCATTTTGTTAACGAATACAAGGCGAGGTACTTTGTAGCGATCTGCTTGTCTCCATACAGTTTCAGACTGAGGTTGCACACCACCTACAGCACAGAAAACTGCAACTACACCATCAAGTACACGCATGGAACGCTCTACTTCAATGGTGAAGTCTACGTGTCCAGGAGTATCAATGATATTAATGCGGTGGTCTTTCCAACTGGTACTGATCGCAGCAGCAGTAATTGTAATGCCACGTTCGCGTTCTTGAGCCATCCAATCTGTTGTTGCGGTTCCGTCATGGACTTCACCTATTTTGTGAACAACGCCAGAATAAAACAGAATCCGCTCTGTAGTTGTGGTTTTACCAGCGTCAATATGCGCCGCAATACCTATATTGCGTACCTTGTCTAAGGCAATAGAGCGTTCCACAATAGTTTCCTCGTGTTTGTCAGGAATTGAGAATTTATATTAAGAATAGTATAGCGAGGCAAGCTAAGGTCTAATAACGTTAGTAACGATAGTGGGCAAATGCTTTGTTTGCTTCTGCCATTTTGTGGGTTTCTTCACGCTTACGGATGGTTTGCCCAGTTTCATTGGCGGCATCCATCAACTCATTAGCTAGTTTAGTAATCATGCTACGTCCAGCACGACCGCGAGAATATTGGACTAACCAGCGTAGGGCAAGGGCAACACCACGATCAGTGCGAACTTCCATAGGGACTTGATAAGTAGCACCACCAACACGACGAGCTTTAACTTCTACGAGTGGTGTGGCGTTACGAATTGCACGGTCAAACACTTCTAATGGTGGATTGCCTGTACGTTCGCCTATGGTGTCAAGAGCTTTGTAAACAATGTGCGAGGCTACAGAATGCTTACCCCGTGACATTACACGGCGGATTAGCATGCTAATAAGACGGCTGTTGTAAACCGAATCTGGAGGAGTTATGCGCTTTGAAGCTTTCGTTCTACGGGACATTGCGGTACTAAATTCACCTTATAAAATGAATTGCTAATTTTACTAAATGGCTACTAAGTAACCTTTTTATAGATGATTCTTACTTTTTCTTCTTGCCAGTGCTTGCTGCTGGGGCTTGACCGGGCTTGGGTCGCTTAGCACCATATTTAGAGCGTCCTTGCTTACGATCCTTTACACCAGAAGTATCGAGAGTGCCGCGGATAATGTGATAACGCACACCTGGCAAATCTTTTACACGACCGCCTCTAATCATCACAACGGAGTGTTCTTGGAGGTTATGCCCAATCCCAGGGATGTATGCGGTGACTTCAAATCCAGAAGTCAAGCGTACCCGTGCCACTTTTCTAAGTGCAGAGTTGGGCTTTTTGGGTGTTGTAGTGTAGACGCGCGTACATACTCCCCTGCGTTGAGGACAACTTTTTAGGGCAGGAGATTTTGTTTTGGTGTTTATGGTTTGGCGCTCACTGCGGATGAGCTGTTGGATCGTGGGCATAAGTGATGATTTGGTATATCTGCGGCTGTGTATTCTAATCAACAGCACATAATTATAACAAAGTAGATCTCACAAAGTCAATTGTCAAAACAATTGTCATAGCTTGATGAGCTTTGTTACGGTTATGTCGGCTGTGGCGATCGCTGTCTTTATTAAGAAATCATTAGGGACAGCATATAAACAAAAAGTAATGTAAGCAAAGCTAGCGATAATTTACAATTCGGGCAAAGCCTGCTGGGTCAAGACTTGCTCCACCAACTAGCACACCATCAATTTCAGGTTGCGCCATGATTTCGTCAATATTATCAGCTTTGACAGAACCACCATACTGAATTGTGACGTTAGGGTTTTCTAGCTTACCACGAATTAGTCCAATCACACGATTGGCTTCGCTAGAGGCACAGGTGTCTCCAGTACCGATCGCCCAAATTGGTTCGTAGGCAATAATTAGATTGTTTTGGTCAACATCAACCAAGTCGGCAGCTAGTTGCGAGAAGATCCAAGACTCTGTCTCGTTTGCATCGCGTTGTTGCTTGCTTTCGCCAACACAGAGAATGGGAGTTAGTCCGTGCTCCTGCGCTGCTTTTAATCGCTTGTTCACAGTTTCATCGGTCTCGCCAAAGAACTGACGACGCTCACTATGTCCGATAATTACATATTTGATGCCAAGCTCAACTAGCATCGGTGCAGAAATTTCACCTGTAAATGCACCATTTGTTGACCAATGGACATTTTGAGCGCCAATACTCAGGTTTGCTTGACTGATCGCTGGCACGACTGTTTGTAGAATCGCCAGATTTGTATATGGTACGCAAATAAGGATTTGCTGATCGGAGATCGCCGCTTGGGGAGCGGTAGCTTTGAGATGGGCGGGAAATTCCGAGAAAAATGTTTTGGCTTCAGACTGGGTTTTATACATTTTCCAGTTGCCAGCGATAACGATCTTACGCAATGCTCGTTTACCCCTGAGTTAGGATTGTGAAAAAAATGAATTGTTGTTTATTTTACCGAAAAAGGGATCATTAAAAGCAAAGGTAGGTGCGAAGCGATCGCCTTTGTTTTTGATCTCCCAAAACTGAATGAGTCTAGCAGAAGGCTGCTAGACTCATGTCTTTAAATAATTCAATTAAGGTTTCTACTAGAGGTTTACTGTAACGTGTGGATATTGATTAACTGTACGTTGTAGCCCTTATCTTTTCAACTACATAAGTTTGTCTCATTTCTTCATCATGCTAGGTCAAAACCTAAGTAAACATTGAATAGAAATTTAAGAGACCCCAATAACAATACAGGCTATCGAAGTTATCAAAACTACACCGATCTTTGGAATAAGCACTGCCCCGTAAAGATCGAAAGAATCGTGGGGAGCAACAAAGCGTCAATCCGACTTTTGACTTTTAACTCTTTCTATTAGCTCCTCCTTAACATTGAAAAATTACTTTCAACATTTAAACTAGGTTTGCGTTTGGATTGAGTTGCTCTGTCTCTTGTGCCATGTATATACATTAACGCAGGTGGTGTTACACGACACCATTTGTTTACATAAATTCACAAGTTTCTTGATTTCTAAAAGCAAAAAGTCAAGAAGATTACTGAGCCATCGTTCTGACTTTAGGGTTTACATTTGTTAAGCTATGTATACTAAGCAACTTACTTAAAATACAGCCAAGACTTTCACTATGCTGCAACAAGCTTCCCGTTATACGACGACTTGGGTGGATACGGTTAATAAGGTCAAGGCTGAGGCATGGAATATTCTCGCTAAACCTTTGGTGACTCCTTTTTTTGAATGGGAATGGCTCTCGAATCTAGAGGCTTCAGGCTGTGCGATCGCACAGCAGGGATGGCTACCTAGTCATTTATTGGTATGGCAGGGTGACGTATTAGTGGCAGCTGCACCTTTGTATTTGAAGGGGCATAGTCAGGGTGAGTTTGTATTTGACCATCAATGGGCGGATTTGTCTTATCGGTTGGGGATTGAGTATTATCCGAAATTATTAGGGATGGCTCCCTTTACACCTGCGGTGGGTTATCGCTTCTTGGTGCATCCTGATTTGAGCGATAATCCCAACGAATTATCAAAAATCTATGACTTAATGCTTGTGGAGATTGATCGCCTTTGCGAAAAACATCAAATGTCGGGCTGCAACTTTTTATATGTCGATCCGAGTTGGAAGCATGAGCTAGAGTCGAGAGGTTTCACAACTTGGATGCACCATAGTTACGTTTGGGAAAATCAAGAGTTCACGGATTTTGATGATTATCTCAAAAATTTCAATGCAAATCAGCGCCGCAATATTAAGCGAGAGCGTAAGTCGGTCGAAAGCACAGGGATTACAATGCGCGTCTATACGGGTGAGGAGATTCCGCATTATTTCTATGGCTATATGTATGAGTTATATAACGATCATTGCAATAAATTCTGGGGTGGCAGCAAATATTTAAATCGCAAGTTTTTTGAAAATCTCGCCCATAGTTTTCGAGATCGCCTTGTATTTGTAGCAGGTGAGATCGAAGATTATCCCAAACCTGTCGGGATGTCTTTCTGCATTCGCAAAGACGATCAATTATTCGGTCGTTATTGGGGTTGTGTGCAAGAGATTGATTGTTTGCACTTTAATGCTTGCTATTACAAGCCGATCGAATGGGCGATCGCGCAAGGAATTAAACGCTTTGACCCAGGGGCTGGTGGTCAGCATAAAAAGCGGCGCGGATTTCCTGCCACACCAAATTACAGTTTGCATCGCTTTTACCGCGATCGGCTCAAGCAAATTCTGGTTCCTTATATCAGCGAGGTAAATACTTACGAGGCAAAACAAATTCAAGCGATTAACAACGAACTACCCTTTGATTTTGCACCACCCGATCTCCATGTATAAAACTAGGCTCGCAATGCAAGTCTAGTTTTATTAGGTATTTAGGCGATCGCATATCCCGTATATTGCCTTAGATAAGAAGGTTGTAAGCCAATCACGATATCTGCTTTGGGTACTCCTTGAGAAACTAAAGCCTCCGCAATATCTATTTCTGTATTGTTAGCTTGAATCCAGATTTTTCCTGCTTTAATGTCGAGATGCATTGAGCAACCATAGATACGTTTTTCTTGATCCCAGCCAATTGCCAGTACTTGATAGCGATCCTGTTCAGTATCAAATAGGGTTTGCATTTCGATCTCGCCATGTGAAGGTTTATAAGAGGCATATTGGCGAAGAAATTGTTTAATAATGTTGCGGTAGTTGTTTCTTTTTTCTAGATTTTCCATTGGACAATTACCTCATTCTTTACATCATAAACTAAGATATCAAGCTGGCATTCTTGGATCACCATGCGTGGAAATTCTTTCTTGAAGAATGTTTCATAGGCATTATTGGGAATTGCTAAAAATAGTTTACGGTCTGGATATGCGGCTTTTAAACCTATTCTATAGTTAATAAATTGTCCGACTGCTAAATGAAAGTCACTGAGAGATGAGTTGCCAATAAAGCTTTTAATTTCTACGGCAATTTTTTCATTGTTGCGCTCGGCGGCGATGAGCCTTTCTGCGCCAAGGTCAATATAAAGTTCAGAATCTCCTACTTTTAAGGAAAATGGATCATCAGTAATCCGCCAACCATCTTTGATTAGTGCATTTTTTACTGCATCATGGAATAAATCTCTAGCCATTGCTGTTTAACTGTAATAAACACATTGTTCATAAATAGACTCGCATTGCGAGTCTATTTATTTAAGCAAACTTAGCAGTATAGCTGCGGGCGATCGCATCGCATCTCTCATTATCAGGATCGCCAGAATGTCCCTCTACCCAATGCCATCGAATATTTGATGTATTGAGAGGATCGAGTTGTTGCCAAAATTCTTGGTTTTTGACAGGCTTATTGTCCTTGGTTTTCCAACCGTTCTTCTTCCAGCCTTTAATCCATTTAGTAATTCCATCTAGCACATATTTACTATCGGTATAGAGATCGACAGGAGTAGACTGTTTGTGAGTAGCGAGAAATTCTAAAGCAGCGATCGCACCTTGCAGTTCCATTTGATTATTAGTAGTTTCGCGCTGCCCACCAC
Source organism: Pseudanabaena minima str. Chao 2107 (assembly GCF_051131155.1). Lineage (NCBI taxonomy): Bacteria > Bacillati > Cyanobacteriota > Cyanophyceae > Pseudanabaenales > Pseudanabaenaceae > Pseudanabaena > Pseudanabaena minima. The sequence continues at coordinate 3,616,702 of NZ_CP159508.1, read as the reverse complement.
CAAGCTCTTTGGTACTACCATCAGAGAAGTGAACAACTACACCCCAACCGCCCGGACCTGGATTTTTGGAACAAGCACCATCAGTATGGATACTAATAATTTTTGATGTTCCTACATCTTCAGTTTTAGATTTTGGGCTTACGGGTTTAGTGTCAGGACTAGATTCGGTTTGAATGGTTGATTCTAGCTTTGCTTGAGTGGTCTTAGCGGCGCTTGTTGTTGGGGAATGAGAACGCGATCGCACAATTTCTACAGCGACTGAGCCTAAGAAGTTGGGAATTGGCGGATGCTTGATTACCTTCACCTCGACCTGTGCAATTTTAGAATCTTCAAGAAGGCTGTCAGCGATCGCACCGACCAATCTCTCAATCAGTTTAAATTTCTGGGTCTGAATTAAATTTTCAATCTTGCGAATACAGGAAATATAGTTAACCGTATCTTCAATTTCATCGCTCTGAGTAGATTGCTCAAAATCGACCCAGAGGGTTGCATCCACCTCAAACCATTGTCCTAATACATTCTCTTCGGGAAGATAACCCACATACCCATAGGCTCTGACCCCTTTGAGATAAATTTTGTTGAAGTTTTTGCTCGTTGTCATGGGTTTCTAGTCTTGATGATTGATTATTGATTTATAGCCTAGAGAAAAAGTGATAGAGCATTGTATTCTCTAGTCAGTTTGAGAAACTATGCGGATAATTTCTTGGATATTAACAGGCTTACTAATATAATCATTCATACCAGCACTTAGACAGTTTTGACGATCAGCATCGGAAAAATTAGCGGTAATTGCCACAATACGCGGTTGAGCAACAAGGTTTTGGCGAATCCATTTAGTTGCCGTAATGCCATCCATCTCTGGCATCTGGACATCCATTAGTACCATATCGTACATCTGAGTTTGCAGGATATTAATTGCCTCTAATCCATGATTGGCAATATCAATGGTGTAACCAAATTTTTGCATAATCAAAAATATTAATCTTTGATTCATCGGATTATCTTCCACTAACAAAATGCGTAAAGGATATTTCTTCGCCATTTGTAAATCATTAAAGACTGGATGCTTCTGAGTCTCTAATGTTTTAGCGATCGCAGGTATAGATATAGAAATCGTGAAATGGAAAGATGACCCTAAAGCATTTGAAACCTCACTAGGTTCATAATTCTGAGGAGGCTTACCACCTGTATGTCCAGCACTCTCAGCCCAGATCGTACCGCCCATTAGTTCCACTAAGCTTTTGCAAATAGCTAATCCTAGACCAGTACCACCATATTTACGGCTGATGGAGTTATCAGCTTGCATGAAGGGATTAAACAGCTTGTCAATGCGATCGCTTGCAATGCCAACTCCCGTATCGGTAATGGTAAAGTGTAAAAAGTTTTCAGTTTTTAGTTCATAGTCATCAGGCTGAATATTTGCATCTTGATAACTAACATTGATATTTACCTCACCTTGTTTAGTAAATTTAATCGCATTCCCCATTAAGTTAATCAAAATTTGCCGCAGGCGATATTCATCGCCAATGATAGCGACAGGCACATTAGGTTGAATCTTATATTGTAGAAGAATCCCTTTATCAATCGCTGCTTGATTGAGTAAGTTACATATAGCCTTCAAGATATCTTCGATTCTAAAAACTCTTTGTTCTAACTCCAGCATTCCCGACTCAATTTTTGAGAAGTCGAGAATATCATTAATGATCGTCATCAGAGAATTTGCACTATCTTGAATGATCTGCGTATAGTGATGTTGTTCCTCAGTTTGCTCAGTCATCATTAGCAATTGAGCCATACCGATGACCCCGTTCATCGGCGTACGAATCTCATGACTCATATTGGCAAGAAACTCACTCTTTGCTCTATTTGCTTTTTCTGCAATTTCCTTCGCTTTAGCTAAAGCTAATTCTATCTGTTGGCGTTCTTGAATCTCTTGCTTGAGTTGTTGGTTTTGCTGAGCAAGTTGTTTTTGTTGAGCTTGGAGGCTGTATTTTTGATGGAGGATCGTAAATTGATTTTTGACACGAATAATTATTTCTTCAACTTGAAAAGGTTTAGTAATATAGTCGATACCACCCACTTCAAAAGCTCTCACCTTGTCGAAAGTGCTATCTAGGGCGCTTAGAAATATAATTAGGATCTCTGCGGTTTGAGCCTGAGATTTGAGATATTGACAAACTTCATAACCATTCATATCAGGCATCATAATGTCCAATAAGATGAGTTCTGGTGGGTTGATTTTCACGACCTCGATCGCTTGTTTACCACTAGTTACTCGCCGTACTTTGTAGTTTTGAGCCGATAGAATTTCTGAAAGGAGTCTGAGATTTTCTGGACGATCATCAACGACCAGAATATCTCCTTGAAATGTTTTATTATTAACTTTCATTTGCCTGCTGATTTAGGAATGGTTGAATCAATGTTACAAGCTGTTCGAGATGGAAGTTATCAACTAAATCTTGAATAAAACTTGCGGTTTTGGGATAAGTAGCTTGGATTTGCTTTAACAAATCAAAGATAGCCTCTTCATCAGCACCCCTCGCAGCTAAATGTAATGAAACTAACCATTCACGATCTAATCTAGCTAGGTCTTGAGTAATTAATAATTGATAACTATCATCTAAATGTTGGCTAGCGATAGAATCAGAACTGTTTTCAGCATAGATATAAACTACACCCAAATGTTCCGAAATCTTATCAAATATGAGTTCCTCTCGAAGCGGCTTGCTCACAAAATCATCGCATCCTAATTCCAATACTACTGAACGCTGCTTATCAAATACACTGGCAGTCAAAGCGACGATTTTACAAGCTGAGTCTGGCGTTTCGGCGGCGCGGATGGCACGGGTTGCTTCGTAGCCATCCATTACAGGCATCTGCATATCCATCCAGATCAGGTGCGGTTGCCATGATTGCCAAAGAGCGATCGCTTCTTGACCATTTTCAGCCTCACGAATCTCAAACTCTAGGGGTGCAAGTAGGTTTTTCATAAGATGGCGACTTTCCCATTTGTCGTCAGCAAGTAAAATGCGGTATTTTGGCTGATTAGGAGCTAAAGCGATCACCCGACGTTTGACCTGTGGCGGCTGGACATCACTCACCTTAGCCATTTGCACCTTGATATCAAAATTGACGATTGTACCTTTACCGTAAGTACTTTCCACCCGAATATCGCCCCCCATCAACTGTACAAAACGCTTGCTAATGGGCATTCCTAAACCCGTACCATCTTGAGATCTTCGCCCCGTTTCCGTTTGCACAAAGGCTTCAAATAGATTGTCTAATTCCTCTGAGGCAATCCCAGGACCTGTATCAGAAACTTCAAACGAAAGAATACTATCTACTCCGTCTTGCTCTTCAGATGCGATCGCCGCATCAGCTTCTATCTTAGCCACTTGGAGAATAACTTTACCCTGATTGGTAAATTTCACCGCATTACCCACAAGATTGATTAGAACTTGCCGCAGTTTACTTTCGTCAGTTTGCACATATTGAGGAACGTTAGAGGCAAAATCAAAAACAAGTTGTAAATTTTTAGATTTTGCCTTAAGTAAAAACATTTCTTTCAGGCTATTGAGCAGATTGTAGAGATCAAAATTATTGGTATTAAGTTCGATTAGTCCTGCTTCGATTTTGGACATTTCGAGGACATCGTTAATTAATGTCAATAAATGTTCGCCACTACGGGCAATAATTCCCAGATGTGATTTTTGGTTATGGTTTAGTGATGGATCACGCGCTAATACTTGCGTAAAGCCGAGAATTGAGTTAAGTGGAGTCCGCAATTCGTGGCTCATATGGGCAAGAAAGTCACCTTTAGCACGATTGGCGGCATCGGCATTGTCTTTAGCTTTTTTGAGTTGAACGAGCAGTTCTACCTGTTGAACGGCAACTCCCAATTGATTGCCAACTTGATTTAGTAAGCTGAGTTCGCTTGGTTCCCAATTACGGCTACCAGAATTTTGGTAAGCGGCAAGTAATCCCCATAATTTATCCCCAACAAATACAGGGACGACCATATAAGCTTGAATTTGGTAGCTTTCAAGAATGCCAACATGGCAATCTGTCAAATTCGCATGATAAATATCATTTACAGCTAAAGATTCATGGTTACGATAGCGTCCGCCTTGATGTTCTTGGAGGTAGGTATCTTCCCAAATGTTGTCGCAGTTAAAAAGCTGGTCTAGTGGCAGCCATTCATCAGTTTTTGACTCAAAGACAAATTCACCGCTCCAATCATCAAAAAATCGATACACAACTACGCGATCGCAGTTGAGATTTTGACGAACTTCTTGAGTAGTAGCGAGAAAGATGGTGTCAATATCTAAGGTTTGGCGAATACGTTCAATTACTCTAGCTAACGCCCGTTCCTGTTCAGCGGCTTTAGCTTGTTGTGTGGTTTGAGCTTGTACTTTCGCTAATGCTTTTTGTAGCTCAATAGTTTGATTTTGCGATTGAGCGAATAATTCTGCTTGCTGAAGGGCTACACCCAGTTGGATTGCGATTTTACTAACAAATTCAATTTCCTTTGATTGCCATTGTCTTGGTTTGGAACATTGATGGATGCATAGTAACCCCCATATTTCTGAACCTTTGTAAAGGGGAATTACAAGATTAGCCCGTACCTGAAATCTTTCTAGAATTGCGATATGGCAATCACTTAAGCCTTCTTCATAGATATCAGCGATCGCTTTAAAACGCCCCACCTGATAATTGGCAATATGTTCATCAGCAAAGCAGCGATCCCGTACTCTCGCTTTCAGAGCTGAACTGTATAGAGGTAAAACAGCCTCCGAGACAAACGTGCCATTTGTATAGTCATCATGATCAAACTGAAATACCCCGACGCGATCGCTATTGAGTAGTTTTTGTACTTCGGTAGTAGCGGTTTGAAAGATCGTATCAATATCTAAAGTGCGCCGAATTTTGTCGATTACTTGTGCTAAAGCACGTTCCTGCTCAGCATCTCTGGCTAATTCATTGGCTCGTTTTTGCAGTTGAATCTCTAGAGTAGTTTGTAAGTCAGTTGAACGTTTTTGGACTTGTCCAAATAATTCTGCTTGCTGAATCGCGATACCCAACTGTGTGCCAATTTGTACTAAGAAATTGACTTCAGGCTCTTGCCATTGACGTACATCATTACTTTGAAATGCTGCTAGTAATCCCCATAGGTCTTTACCTTTGTAGATTGCAATAATTGCATAGGCTCTAGCTTGATATCGCTCTAGAGCCTTGATGTAACAAGGTGAGAACCCTCCTGCATAGATGTCATCGCATACTCGAAATAGTTGACCAACACTAAAGCTACCTCCCTGTGTTTGTTGTAAATAAGTATCAGTCCCAATGGGAGTAGTCAGATTTTTGAGGCTGCACTCACTAATAGACCTCTTGCAGAACTGAAAATTAATCCAGAGCAGAGAAAGTTTTAGAAGCAACAAGAGCGACTTCAAAGTTATAAATGGCAGCAATCAAATTACAACGCAAACCAAAACGACGACGACGATTACGATAAGGTAAAGAGAGAATCTTAAAAATCTTCAAGCGACGATTAACATGCTCAATCGCAATACGTTGACGTGCAAGTTGGCGATTACAACGCTTATCTTCCTTGGATAATGAGCCATTTTGAGGCTTTTTGATAGGAATTTGCGAGTTAGGATGCAACTTTTGTAAGCCTTGATAACCCTTGTCTGCCAAACCTTGTGTCTGTGCGTGAAAATGAACTCCACTTGCCTTGAATAATGAGAAATCATGCTGCTTGCCCTTACCGTAAGCGGTACAAACTATCTTGAAATTAGTCAGATCGACCACCAATTGGGCTTTGAGGGCATGATGCTTTTTCTTACCGCTATAAAAATGTTTCTGGTGATATTTAGGGCGCTCAACCTTTGTCTCAGTTACATCAATGGCAATTATGGCTGGAGCCTTCTCCTGCCACAATGACTTTTTTCCTGCTAACCGAAACTTTTTCGATTTAATTAAGACATTTTCTACTTTTTTGACGATGCGGCAAATCGTCGATTCTGACACTTCCCAGTCGCTAGCAATATGAAAATAGGTGCGATATTCACGCCAATACTGCAAAGTAACCAATATTTGGTCTTCTAGACTTAGCTTTGGTTCTACACCACCTTGTCCTTTGCTTTGGGCTGCTTGTTGCATTAGCTCCGTCATTTGCGCAAATGTTTCTCTTCTTACCCCAAATAACCGTTTAAATTCTGTCGCTGATAGATTTTGACTGGCTTCGTATTTCATCGCTTAATTTGAGATCTGATAAAAAGCTTATAAATCTAACATGTTTTTGGTTCTGCAAGAGGTCTAATATTCGCATTCAGTTCGGGATGCTCTTTTGGGTAATCCACTAGAGAGCGCAATCCTTCAGTCATGGACTCAACGACGAACTCACCACTCCAATCGGGATTGAAGCGATAGATAGTAACGCGATCAGCTTGTAGCTGTTGCCTCACCTCTTCGGTGGTGGTTTTAAAAATAGTGTTGAGATTAAGAGATCGCCTGATTTTGTTGATAATCGCAGCTACTGCTTTTTCGCGTCCTACGGCTTGTTCGATCGCACGGGTGAGATATTCTGATTGCGATCGTAGTTGAGCCACAAACTCCGACTGTTGTAAAGCCACATCTAAATGCATGGCAATCTGCCTAACAAAATCAATTTCTGCGTCGAGCCATTGTCTGGGTGCTGAACATTGATGAATGCAAAGTAGTCCCCACAGGCGATCTCCATTAAGCAAAGGTACAACTAGATTCGCTTGGACTTGAAAGCGCTCAAGAATTTGAATATGACAGTCTGGTAAATCTTGAGCATAAATATCCGCACAAGCCCAAATTCTACCTTGCTGGTAATATTTGGCATGATTTTCGCCAAAACAATGATCATTAATTTTGGCTGCTAACGTGGAGGCAAACTCTGGTAAGACATCTTCGGAAACAAATTCCCCACAAGTGAAGGTTGATGTGTCGTCAAATCGATACATCCCAACGCGATCGGCATTTAATAATTGACGTACTTCAATCGCCGTTGACTTGAAAATACTCTCTAAATCAAGGGATTCACGGATCTTCGCAATGACGCTAAATAGTGCTTTTTGCTGTGCAAATTGAGGCTTTGCTGATGCATCTGTTATTTCTGGCTGAGCAATCAACTTTAAAGCTTCCTGCTTATTAGCATTCAGCAATTCAGACTTTGCTAACTTAATAGTCTTTTTCCCAGCCATCGTCAATCTAGAAATACGTCAATCTTTAACAATTATATATCTGCGGTTAATTCGGCTAGGTAATTGTTAAGATATAAAACCCAAAAAGGAAAGCGGCGCAGAGCGCCGCTTTCCTTTTTGGGTTTTATACAAAATCACCCCCCAAAATAGAGTTGCGGCGTGAAGCGCCGCAACTCTATTTTGGGGGTTATGTTTATTGTTCACAACGGAGGCATTTCTAAGGCGATCGCTCCCAGCTTCCCTTTACGAAAGTCATATAAAATCAGCCTTGCGACTTTATCTAAATCTCCTTGAAACTTATTTAAAGCTGCGACTTCGTGGATATACTCGATTCCTGAAGTTACCGTTGCTGGATCAATTACATAACGACTGCTCAGCTTGACATTTAATTTGGTCAACAAGTCTACTGCTTCCGCCGCAACCAATACATTGTCATAGGCTGCCTGACCAATATCATCACAAATGGCAAGCTTCATCGCCGCATCTTGATCATGTAGTAAAGGTGGAATTACCCCAGGGGTATCGAGCAACTCGATCTCGTCAGAAATCCTAATCCAACGTAACTGGCGAGTTACTCCTGGTTTATTGGCACTAGCAACCACTTTTTTCTTAAGCAAACGATTGATCAGTGCCGATTTGCCAACGTTAGGGAAGCCGACAACTACAGCCCGCACAGGACGCGGTAGCATTCCCCGTCCCCTTCTGCGCTCGTTAACCTTTTCGCCCGCAACTTGAGCCGCCTTGAGCAGATCCACCATACCTTTGCCAGCCTGTGCATCGGTGAAATATGCCATGCGCTCCTGCTCGGTAAACCAGCGCATCCATTGCGTTTTTACCGTCGAGGAAATAGCGTCAATACGATTGCATACTAAAATATGTGACTTTCCCTCCACCCATTTTTCAATTTTTGGGTGCTTACTAGACATCAAAATGCGCGAATCACGCACCTCAATGACCACGTCCACCAATTTTAGTTGTTCTAACAACTGCTTTTCAGCTTTGGCGATATGACCTGGATACCACTGAATTGGGCTTGCCATAGGAAAAAAATACGGAGAGAAAGTATCTTTAACTATATACTGTTGCTAAGATATTAAGAAATATTAAGATTAACTTTTAACAAAAATCATGATTAAGTCCACTCTACAAAACTTTACTCGGAGATTAGCTCAGAGATTCGGCGCGATCGCGATCGCCATATTCCTACCTTTGGCGATCGCCTTTACCCATATTCCTGCGGCTCAAGCCTTTGATGCCCCAGAGCTATTGCCTGAAAAGTATACAAACGTCATTGATTTGGGACGTTTTTTGACTGATACAGAAGAATTAGCTCTAGATCAAAAGTTAACCAAATTTGAAGAGCAAACTGGTTGGAAATTGCGTGTTCTTACTCAAGTTGATCGCACCCCAGGGCGAGCAGTTAAAGAGTTTTGGGGATTAGATGATAATAGTGTGATGTTAGTCGCGGACGCACGCGGACGGAATTTACTAAATTTTAGTGTTGGTGATGCTGTCTATCCATTGCTATCTCGCAGCTTCTGGATTGAGTTGCAATCGCGATATGGCAACCAATTCTATGTGCGTGAGCAGGGCTATGATCAATCAATTTTGTCAGCTATTGATGCGATCGCTACCTGTCTCGATCAAGATGGCTGTGCAGTAGTCCCTGGAATTCCCCAAGAGCAATGGATTCTCACTTTGATTACTTCCATTGTTGGTGGTGTGGTATTTGGATTTGCGGGACATCCTCGGAAAGAAGGGGAAATTTTTGCTTGGAAATGGGCGCTAATTTTTACACCACTTTGGGGCATGTTGTTTATCTCTTTTGGTCTAGGTCCAGTACTGACACGCACTAGCGAATGGGTTCCCATTGTTCGCAATGTAGCGGGTTTTGTCGGTGGTGCAGTGATTGCTTATTTGATTCCTTCACCAAAACGAGTAACTCCATCAACCGAAGCAAGATAAAGAAAAGCGGCGCATCGCGCCGCTTTTTCTTTATTGTAGGACTTACGCAAAAAACAAACTGCCCTCATCCCCCAACCCCTTCTCCCAGAACGGGAGAAGAGGAGTAAAGCAATTTTTTTGTTCCCCTCGCCCTTAATGGGAGAGGGGCTAGGGGTGAGGGTCTTAGAAAATTCTGCGTAAGTCCTATATTGTAAAAAGTGCTGCGAAGCAGCACTTTTTACAATATAGGACTGTTCTGGTTTCAGCGCTTTATTGAGCTTGCAACTTGGAGTCGATCGCTTTGGCAATGCGATCATTGGCTTCTTCGAGATGAGCTTTAGTATAGGTATCGACCTTATCGCCGCGATCGCGCAGTACAGTCGCAAGGCGATCGCGCAGTTGACGGAGTTGATACCACGCAAGGGTACGAGCATCTTCAGGTGGATTACTGGTTTGCATCCCAACGACTAAATCAAGGAAATTATCGATTTTGTTTAGGGAGAGACGATTGCGAAGAGCTAGATTAACTAATAGATTCATATGTTGGCGCTGAAGCGAACGACGCAGGCTCGAAACTTGGGTTAAGTCATTAGTTGGTTGCATTACCTCTGTCCAAATACCTTGCAGGAGAGTGTCAAACAGTTCTGGTAATGTCAGAGCTTGACCAGCAGAGGTTTTCAGTTCCGTGTCACGTAGCCTTTGTAAGCGTTCTGAAGATAATAAATCGCTAAGAACAAAGGTTTGCAAAGAGAGAATGCGATCATGAATTGGATAGTCTAAAGAAGAGTATTGTGGTGAAGCTCCCCAATGATACCAACGGGATGGCGCTAGCTTATTCAACAGATTGGGAGAAAAGTTAAGAGCATCGGCTGCAAAGAGATTTTTTTGAATTGCGGCGATCGCTTCCCGTTGCTTTGATAGAGGAACTGGCTCAAAGGGTAATCGCCCGATCGCATCACCAGAACGGTAACGATTAAAGGATTGCCCACCCACATAGGAAACCAAGGCAAACAGATTAGAGGCATAATGCCCAAAGACCTGATTGAAGGCAACTTTAGTATCATTAAAGCTTTCTCCTTTCCCTGGGTAGCGCTTTTCGATGCGGTTCCACATGACACGAGCATTGTCAAACTGCCATTGAGCATAGGTAACTGAATCATTGCTCAAATCATGGGTTTGGATCATAGGATCAAGCCCCGCAAAAGCATCTTCATCAGGAGCATAGGCTAGTTCTGGCTGAGGTGCAAGCTTAGCGATTTTTTCTAGTTCTTTTAGCTCACCAGCAGGAATAATCGCATCGATTGGAGTATATCCATAGGCGATCGCCCATTCATCATAGGCTCCAATTTTACTAGTGAAGAAATCACCTTGCTTCGTTCCTTGGGGAGCAAGATTTACACCGTTGTAGTCCATTACAGAAGCAACTAAACCACGTTTGCGAGTGATTTCAGTATTGTTTAATTCTGCAGGTGAGAGCATCGCACTACCATGAAAATTATGGCGCAAACCCAAGGTATGTCCGACTTCATGGGCTGTGACTTCTCGCACAAATTGATTGATATAGTCTTTCATGCGATCGCTACTGGGCAATACATTCTCAAACAGTGAAAGAGACATTGCACCAACCTTAAACTGTTCCACCGCGTCCATGCCATAGCACAAATCACTTGCCCCAGACATAAACAGGTTGCCATTGAAATTAGGGGAAAGCGTTTGCTTTTGGCGCAAGGCGATCGCCTGTTTGTCGTAGCGCATTTGTCGCGCATCCATTCCATAGCTACATAGCTGCGGATTACCCGTCAACCGTGACAGAAAAGCTAAATTTTGCCAACTATTTTGTTGAGTGATACTGCCAAAATCCTGCTTGATGGCGCGAATCAAATTACTATCAATAATAATATCAGCATCGAGAATCTCACCTGTTAAAGGATTAGTGCGCGATGGACCCATCGCAAAGAACCCATCAACCGAGTTGAACCAACGAATCGTGTTATAGCGAACATCGGCTGGATTCCAATCAGCGCGATCGGGCATTTGTTTAACAACGATCGCATCTTTAAAACCGATCTTCTCAAAGGCGCTATTCCACATTAATGCACCTTCCCTCACAGCAGCTCGATATTCTAAAGGAACCGTATTCTCTATCCAAAAGGTAATCGGTTGTTTGGGTGGAGAAATCGTGTCACGAGGATTTTGCTTTTCTAAATGCCAACGATTGATATAACGTACAAACGGAGTTTTTGCCGAGCTTTTGGTGAGGTCTTGATAGGCTGTCACAAAATAGCCAACTCGTTCATCCGCAAGGCGAGGACGATAGCCATTTTGAGTTGGCAGTTGAGATAGACTATAACGAACTTTGAGCGTAAAACCGTTGCTATCAGGTAAGGTTTCTAGATCGGGATTGCTAAACCCTGTATTCATCACTACTGATCCCATAAATCCAAATACTGACTCCAGTTCAATATTTTTGGGAAAGGATTCTGCTTTGCTAATATAGGATTTGCTGGGATCGGCAGAAAAGGAAGCTCCAAGTTGTCTAGCCAAAGTCTTACTCAAGTTGGGTAAAACATCACTCAAGATCAAGGGATCTAAATCGACTAGAAAAGATTTATTTTGAGGATGAATACTAAGAATTGGCAGTGATATCAAAATCGAGTCACTAAATGATTGACTAAGCGATCGCTCTTGGGGGTCACCTAGCTGAGCGCGAAAGTTAGTATTCGGAACCACAAATTGCAAATTGTTATTTAAGCGACGCAGGGTAAAGATCAAGTCACGTAAAGGAATACCACGATAGAGACCGCGTTCACCTAACCCAGATTCAAGGGTCATCACTGCCAAAAAATTACGATTAATTTGTTCAGGTTTAATTTCGGCAAAGACTTTACCCGTGTCTTTATGACGATAGAGCGTAAATAGTCCCGTTAATTTTTGATGATCTTTGATTACTTGGTCAAAGGGTTGGAGTTCAGGTGGTTTATCTTGCCCTTGAATATTAGGTAGAGGAGAAATATTAGGGGCAAAAGGAATCTGTGCGTAAATGGGAGAAAACCTCTCGATAAATGGATGAGAAATTAGAACAAGAAAAAAACTAAGGCAAATTGCTATCCAAAATCGAATTCTCTTCATTTCCGCGCCTATGACATGAGTTTTGTTAAAACAGACTACCCACTTTAGTTGCACTTACAGCACTTAGTCTAAATATTTTATGGAAATTTAGCATATTCTCTCAAATTCACCTAATTAAGAAAGGCGGCGCTTCGCGCCGCCTTTCTTAATTAGGTGAATTTGTAATGTTCACTTTTTTAAAATTAATCCTAAAATCAATAGAATTGCCCCGATCGCTAAACAAGCAACCATGCCATAGAAGAACCATTTAGCAGCATTTGCCGTAGCCTTAGCGAGTTCCTCTTCACTCTTAAGGGAAATAATAAACTTTTTGTCAGATTGGATCGGCTTGAGGAGAGTAACTTGACCACCCTCATCGGCTGCTGTACCAATTACTAAAACCTCGCGATCGCAGGGCAGGATCGACTCCGTATAACGATAACCGAGCGTACGTCGTCCACCGCCCATACCAGCACCAATCGCCAAACTAAAGCCTCCAAAAGATATCGATGAACTATTAAAATTTTCTTGGCGAAACTCATTTAATATTTGGACTGTCTCAATATTTCCACCATCAGGATTTACCAACAATTCACCAGAACGATCTTGCAAAGTAAAGGGAATTGACTGACTATTACTCGATATCGTCTCGGAACTGCGACGGGTTTCGGTACGGGTTTTGCCTTCACTATCTGTAGTTGTTTGCTGCTCTTCATATTCCCTAACAACGCGCATCGTATAATGCACACAAGGTTCTTGCTTAAGCTCGGAAATTAAAGGGCGATCGCTGCGAATAATGCCACGCACCTTCACATATTCTCGTAAATTTCCACTACCAATCTCTCCCGCAATTTCACTAGCAATCCGTTGTAATTCGCCAACTGTTGAAGCTGTTGCTAGCTTAATACTTTGTAGTTTAGTACTGTAATTTTTTTGAACAAAAAATAGAATGATACCGATTACGATCAGAATGCAGCCAAAAATTGCCATAGTCTTTGCAGTATATATGCGCTTTTGCTATGGCTTAAAATTAACATAGGTTAACCTTGAGCTAGAACTCAATTTAATAAATTACGAATTACAAATCACGAATTACCAATTATGGTCACTATACCTGCCAGTAGTCTTGATATCCAAGATGCGATCGCCAAGCAACGTACTTTCTTTGCCACAGGTCAAACCAAAGATTATAATTTTCGAGTCGCTCAGCTCAATAAGCTTACACAACTGATCAAAGAACATGAACAGCTAATTCTTGATGCTGTTTATGCCGATTTACGCAAACCTGCGATCGAGGCGTTTGGCAGTGAAGTTCTAGTAACTCTCTCAGAAATTAAATTTGTACTCAAACATCTCAAAACTTGGATGAAACCCAACAAAGTTGGGACTCCCATAAATTTATTCCCAAGTTCTAGTTATATTTATACAGAACCCCTAGGCGTAGTATTGATCGTTGCGCCTTGGAACTATCCCTTTGCGCTTACGATCCAACCTCTAATTGGGGCGATCGCCGCAGGAAATTGCGCCATACTCAAGCCTTCTGAACATACGCCACATACTTCCCAAGCGATCTCTAAGATCATTAACGATAACTTCGATCCTAATTTTATAATTGCCATCGAAGGCGGTATCGAAACCAATCAAGCCTTACTAGCCGAAAAATTTGACCATATCTTCTTTACAGGTGGAACTGCGATCGGCAAAATTGTAATGGAAGCTGCGGCAAAGCATCTAACTCCTGTCACCCTAGAACTTGGGGGAAAAAGTCCTTGTATTGTCGATGAAACCTGTGATTTAGAAATTACTGCGAAGCGGATTGTCTGGGGTAAGTTCTATAATGCTGGACAGACCTGTGTTGCACCTGACTATCTATTAGTTCAGAAAAACGTTAAGTCTACGCTCGTTGAGAAGTTAGTCACTCATGTCAAAGCCTTCTTCGGAGAGAATCCTCAAAAAAGCCCTGACTTGGCTCGTATTGTCAATGATCGCCAATTTGATCGCCTCGTAGGATTGCTAGATGAAGGTAAAGTACTAGTCGGTGGTAACAGCGATAAAAGCGATCGCTTTATTGCACCGACTCTAATTGAGGCAGTGTCTCCCAACTCGAAAATCATGGCAGAGGAAATCTTTGGTCCAATCTTGCCGATTTTAGAATATGACCAACTTTCAGAAGCGATCGCTTTTGTTAATGCTCATCCCAAACCACTAGCCCTGTATTTCTTCTCTAGCAACAAACAGAATCAAGAGCGCATTATTCAAGAGACATCCTACGGTGGAGGTTGTTTCAACGACATTATTATGCACTTAGGCAATCCAGAGCTTCCCTTCGGTGGTGTTGGTCATAGCGGTATGGGTAGCTATCACGGTAAGGCAAGTTTTGATACATTCTCTCATCGTAAGAGTGTACTCAAAAATTCTTTCCGCTTCGATCTCAAATGGCGCTATCCCCCTTACACAATGACTCTTGACAGCTTGAAAAAATTCATTAACTAGTCTATTACGAGCCACAATTTATGAATTTTTGAATAAATCAACGTTCGTCAAGATAATCAATATTTCATTGTAAGGGCAATTCATGAATTGCCCTTACATTTCATTTTTTGGATCAGTCCTATTATAATCAAAGAAAGATTTCCAAAAAATATAAGTTTATTTATAGATGACCGATAAACAGAAAACTTTGGAGCAGACGATCAAGGGGATGGAGTTTAAGCCGTTGCCGTTTATGTTGGCGGTGACGAATTTGTTTTTGCATGAGATTGAGGTTCCGAATATTGAGTATACGGATAGTCTGAATCGGGAATATACGAGTATTAAAGAAATCTCTTGGTTTGGGTTTGGGCGTAAAGCGCCAAATTAGATGTTCCAATCACGACGAAAGGTAAACCACTCCTTAAGTTTCGCTTTCTGAGCATGAGTTTGATGGAGCTTTTCCCATTGCTCAGTAATCTGTAACTCTTGTAAAACACCAATATCTTGGATTTTGGCTTTGCCTTGCATGGCGATCGCGATCGCTTCTATCACTAACTGAGCGCGATCACCAAACATACTTGCGCCGAGAATTTGTCCTTGGCGATCGCCAATAATTTTACATAACCCATTCTCAACATAGCTATCCAAAACATAAACTTGCTTATACTTTAGTCTTGCCAATACTTCGGTCATGCCAATCTGAGCGAGTGGCGGTGTTGTCGATATACTAGTAATTTCTGGGACTGTTGGCATAGATGCGGATTGCCAAAAACTAGTTTGTAGGGTCTGGTTTAAAATCTTGGCGATATCTTGATCGCTACGACATTGATAAATATGGCGATCACTAGGATAGTCAAACTCTTTTGATGCTAAGGGGACTAACAAGCGATCGCATTCTATAGTTGTGTTATTGAGCCAAATTCTGGAACGATCTTGCTCAATTTTGCTTACCGCTGTTACTTGCGTTGACGTATATACTTCCACCCCTTCCGCTTCTAGTTGGGCTTGTAAAGTACGGGCGATCGCCACATCAATATTTGGCAAAACATGACTGTTATTGGTGATCAAGCTTGTATGTACACCCAGAAAGTTTAGGGCTTGGGCGATCGCGCAAGCATGGGCATCATCTCCTAAAACGGCGATCGAGTTCGGTAAGTCTTGTAAATGTAATAACTGAGGCGCGGTTATGTAATTATGTTCAGCAAGTCCAAAGACTTTCCGTAGTGGTGTTGGGGTGTCATGGGTGATCGCATAGGCTCGTGAACTGAGGCGGCTCTGAGAAGACTCACGAGATAATGCTGAAAGAGAAGTTTCGCTAACTTCCAAAATATACGAGTTTTGTTCTTTGCTCTGAAATTTACATGCCCCAACAATCACATCGACCCCATTTTTTTGAAGGATCTCTCGTATTTCCTCCTGACAAAAATCTTGGAGAATTGAAGGAATCTGCTTAGCAAAAAGTTTTAAACGTTCAGGTTTGGGGCGATCACTTATCTTAGTTTTTAATAGCTGTAAAATATGAATAACCTGATCAATATTTAGATAAGAGTCATTTACTTGATCCCATACCCACACAACTCTAGCTTTACGTTGAGACGCAAGTTTCACTAGTTTATGAGCATAAGCACTCATACCAATTACAACGAGGTCATAATCGACCGATATTCTAAACAAGCTCTTAAATAAATTAACGACTAAACCAATGCTAGTACAAAACAGCATTTATCTTGACCTAGCCATAGATCGCTGCCCAATCATGATTGCGTCAGAACGCTCTGTACTGGAAGCAATTAGCTTAATGAATCAAATGATTGATTCAAATTATGGACAGCCCTGTGACTCCAGATTGCTTGAAGCTAGAGCAAGTTGTGTGGTGGTGGTTGATGAAAATCGGTTAATCGGAATTTTTTCTAAGTGGGATGTATTGCGGTTAGTGCAGAATCAGGTAGATTTGCAAAGATTGCAGATAATTGATGCTATTTGTGATCGCCCAATGGTGATTAGGCGATCGCAAATTCAAGATTTAGAGTCAATGCTTAACCTCTTGCAGCAACATCGAGGTCGTCACCTGCCTGTAATTGATGACTTTGACAACATTATCGGTGTTGCAACTCAAGAAAGTATTCTCTTTGCCAAAAACAAGCTATTTGAAGACACTTTAGTGAATGTTGAAGCTCAAAAACGGGCGATTTTAACTGCAATTCCAGACTTGATTTATCGTGTTAGTGTTGATGGTATTTATCTGGAATCATTCTCTAGTAATTATGTTACAGATTTACTTCCACCTGACTTTGATCCTATCAGCAAGCATCTTTCCGATGTTCTGCCCAAATATTTAGCCGATCGCAAATTAAACTTACTCAGACAAGCGATCGCTACTGGTGAGATCCAGACCTTTGAGCAGCAATGGGATATGAATGGAACAATCCAATATGAAGAGGTGCAAATAGTAAAAGTCAATGAGCAAGAAGTCTTGACAATTATTCGGAATATCAGCGATCGCAAACATGCTGAAGAAGCTTTACGCGAATCAGAAATGCGATTTAGAAGCGTATTTGATACTGCTGCGGTGGGAATTTCATTAGCTGCACCTGATGGTAAACATATTGCTGTCAACCAAGCTCTATGTCAAATGTTGGGGTATACGGAGATGGAGCTACAAGTGTTTACATTTCAAGAGATTACCCATCCTGACGATCTAGATATCGATCTGTATAATTATCAGAAACTACTTAATAATGAAATTGATAGTTTTCATATAGAGAAGCGCTTTCGCCATAAAAATGGACAATTTATTTGGGGATTAATGAGTGTATCCATAGTGCGAGATCCTCAAAATCAGCCTATGTATGATATTGCCCTGATTCAAAATATCAATGAACTGAAAAATACACAGCAGGAACTATCTAAACTCAATCAAGAATTAGAAATTAGAATTGAACAAAGAACTGCCGATCTTGCCGAAAGTGAAACTCGTAAACAAGAAATACTGAATGCAATTCCCGATTTATTACTGCGCCTTAAACTAGATGGAACTTGCCTAGATTGTATGTTACCACTTGTTCCCGATAAGGAGGCGTTTATTCCCATTAAGCAAAATATTTCTGAATTTCTATCGCCGCCAGTTCTTATGGAGCAACTTGCCGTGTTTAACAAAGCGAGCGCTACAGGTGAGGTGCAAATTTACGAACATAAGTTGCAAAAGTATGGCGAATGGGTTTATGAGGAAGTGCGGATCAGTCCCTGCGGGAAGGATGAGGTTTTAGTCTTGGTAAGAAATATCAGCGATCGCAAACGCGCTGAAGAAGCACTCCAGTTAAGTAATGAAAAACTCCTTGCTACCAATAAAGAACTAGAGCGTGTTACTCGTCTGAAGGATGAATTTCTTGCCACAATGAGTCATGAGCTAAGAACTCCACTCAATGCCATTTTAGGGGTTTCTGAAGGCTTACTTGAGCAAGTTTTTGGTGAACTTAACCAAAGGCAACAAAGCTCATTAAAAACAATTCAAAAAAGTGGTCAACATCTCTTAGAACTAATTAACGATATTCTTGATGTTGCCAAGATTGAAGCAGGAATGTTCACGCTGGAACTAACATCAGTTTCGTTACGCTCTTTATGTGATAGTAGTCTTAGCTTTGTTAAACACCAAGCTACACAAAAGAATATTCGATTAAATCTGGTAATTCATGGGAATATGCCAACGGCGATCGAGATTGATGAACGTAGAATGCGACAGTTGCTAATTAACTTGTTGAGTAATGCCGTAAAATTTACACCTAAAAATGGAGATATCACCCTAGAAGCTAAGTTAGTTCATGTTGCCATAGATGACGCAGCCGTAGATGCTAAAGAGCATTTTCAAGAACATTTTAAAACTGAGCTTCATTTTGTGGTGTCTGATACTGGGATTGGTATTTCTCTAGATGATATCAATAAACTATTTCAGCCTTTTATGCAGATTGATAGTAGTCTGAGTCGGCAGTATGCAGGTACTGGACTAGGTTTAAATTTGGTCAAGAAACTTGCTGAACTTCACGGAGGGCTAGTAAGTGTTGAAAGTAAAGTCGGTGAAGGTAGTTGCTTTACTGTTAGGTTGCCCTATGAAAGTAAATAAAAACTCTAAAGAGAGATGCGGCGCGAAGCGCCGCATCTCTCTTTAGAGTTTTATAGCAATGCAAGTTTTGCTTGGGACATAAACTCAAAAACAGTAAAGGTAGTGCTTCGCGCCGCCTTTACTGTTTTTGGGTTTGAAAAGGATAGATTAATTGTTGCCAATAGGTTGGAGGAATTGTCTCATCAACTCCATAGGTTTCAGGGCTTCGAGTTTTGGGTAAATAATATGTGCCGAACATTAAATCAATGATGGGAAATCCAGAGAAATTCTTATTACGCGCTTCTAGATCATTGCTGTGATGCCAGTGATGAAAATTAGGTGTAGCAATAATGCGATTGAGAATTGGGAACTCAAATGTTGTGTTTGAGTGGTTTAAAATCGGTAAAATGGCGCTAAATACCAGATAGACACCAAAAGTTTCTTTCGTGAAGCCAAGTAAAAAGAGTGGAACTCCCACTGCAATATTGACAACTATCATTTCAATGGGATGTAACCTTGCAGAGGCTAGCCAATCTAGTTCCGCACTACTATGGTGAATTACATGAAATCGCCACAGCCAAGGCACTGTATGCGCTAAGCGATGCAATGTATAAAATGTTAGTTGGGCGATGAAAAATGCTTCAACAAATTGCAATAAAGCAGGTTGACTTCTGACTGCTATTTGCAATGAGGGTGAAATTGTGCCTCTAAAAAAGATGTATAAAAAAGCCGCAACTAGATATGTCCCTAAATTTACCAGAATGTGATTAAAGAAAAAATGGGCAACATCGGTCAGCCAACCTTGACGAAAGCGCTTTTGTTCTTTTCTCAGTGGGTATAACCACTCAAGTGTGCCAAATAAAAGCCATAGTACCAAAAAGGCAATAACAAATTTCATGGCGATCGCTTAGTGATCTTTGCGTTATCTTTACTTAGACTTGCAATACCCGATATAGGTTCATCCAAAAATAGTAGGGGCGCAAAAGCGCCCCTACTATTTTTGGTTAATTAGCGATGTCTGACTAGAAAAGATGGTAAATCTACCTTTGAATTTGGACGCTGCGATCGCACTGGCGTTGATTCTGATAAAAACTCAGGTGATCGATCTTCCTGCTTGTACATAGACTCACTAGCATGGTGATTCGGTTGAGTTAAGTGTCTAACTGGTTTTTCGGCTAGCAAGCGATCTAACGCACCGCTAAGTTGGAGGGCGTGGTGTTGATGACGGACTGATTGCTCTTTCCAATGTTGGATCGCTGCTTCATATTCGGAAGCTTTAGAAGCTTGATGCAGCACTTGATTTTGTAGTTCTTCGATCTGCTGCTCTAATTCTTGGACTCTTGTGAGATCGCTAACATATTCATTTTCGAGACCACGCAAGGATTGATGTAGCTTTGCCTGATTGGAAAGATGTTGAATTAATTCTTCTTCCAACTGATCCCGTTGAGTTGTCACTTCTGATAGCTTGGTTTGAGCAATTTCAAGGGTTTTAGTGGAGTCTTTAAGCAGAACTTGAGTTGCCTCTAGCTCTGTGGTCAAGGCTTGTTGAGAAATATCTAGGGCTGTGTTCTGACATTGCAGTTGATGAATCACCTCATTTTTGTCGTTAATTTCCTGCAAATATTGCTGGGTAATTTTTTGTGATTCAATTTCTAAGGCGAGCGCTAAGCGATGTTTGAATTCTTCCTCTAGTTGCAATACATGGATCGCTAGGCGATCGCTTAAATCTCGATCATCTGGTGCTGGTGGGTGCGTTTGCAAATCAGTGACTTGCTTTTGCAACTGTTCGAGTTGGGTGGTTAATTCCGTGACTTGGCGATCGCGATCATTAGTGATGCTAGTAATTTCTTGTTCTAGCTGATCAACATATTCACATTCAAATTGGTGTTGCGATCGCAGATCTTCTAACTCTTTCTGGAGGCGATCGCGCTCGGCAATCAATTCAGTATTTTCTAAATTTTCACTATTACCGTTGTTGCTATCATCTAACGACCAATCATCTGAAAATAGATCCACATTATCTCGCAACATATTCGTGATTTCAGTGATTGTTTTTTCTTCTAGCATTTCACCAGCTAAGAGCGCATCAAGATCATCGTCATCATTAACGGGTACGGCTCTAACCAAAACTTCTCGTAGTGCTGCTTCGCGTTTCAAATCACTCACGGACAACCTCACCGAACAATACCGAGGTATTTTTACAAGACAAACATTAACAGACTTTGTCAAGTTTGCAAGTTTTTTTCTTAGTCACTGCCATAAATATAGCTGTCGCCTTGCTTGTTAGGACATAAAAACCAAATAGTGTGAGGCGGCGCGAAGCGCCGCCTCACACTATTTGGTTTTTGATTTGTCCGACTATAGCTATATGCGGGAAAGGGCTTGGACTCATCAATTTATAGCTAAGCATTATAGCTACGCAAGTTAAGACATAAAGCCCTAGTTACGGCGCGAAGCAACAGAAACGGGAAAAATTTACTGGTTGCATGAAATAGCTTTTGTGATCTATTTAAACAAAAGGAGTTTTTTGAATAGCAAGCTCAAGCTATTTACGACCTTACCTGAAACCGCACTGGCATACCATCGGGTGGATAAATCAATAAGTTTTGCTGCAAATTTTCTAGAGACGAGCGACCGTTGACCAATGTCCAATTAAAGTGCCGTAGCAATTGAGCCAACATAATTGTTGCCTCTAACATTGCTAAATGCTCGCCCAGACAACGATGATAGCCTGAACCAAATCCCACCATTGGTAGTGGAAGACTGCCTTTATGTTCGTCAAGCCAACGCTCTGGCTGAAATTCGTCAGGCTGGTCGTATGTCTCAGCATCTCTACCTGCACCTAAAATTGACCAAAATAATTTAGTGCCTTCAGGAACAGTAATTCCCTCAACAACAATGGGTTTGACAACCTGTAACGAAGTCGAACCAGATGCAATAGAGTAAAGACGAATAGTTTCTTTGACGATCGCACGAAGATAGTTGAGTTCTTTTAGGCTTTCTAGCGACAACGATCCATGCTTTTGCCAAACTTGATCGACAATTCCTTGCGCTTTTTCAAAAATGGCTGGATGTAAGGCAAGCTCACCGACCGCAAAGGATAAAGTATGCGCAGTAGTATCAGTGCCAGCAATCAATAGTTCAATTGATTCAGCAATCAGAGTTTCTCTGGTGTAGCGAGGTTCCCTCTCGGCAATTTTGACCAGCATTGATTTTTGGAATAAAGGACTGATTGAACCAGCCTCAATCTGTTTTTTGTCTCTGAGTTGCAGAGCGAGATCTATACGTGGCGAGAGAAATTTTTCAAGATAGCCTCTTGCTGCCCAATAGTCTCGGGATGATTGTGTGGGTAAGTATTTCTTCCAAGGGCTGTCGCTAGTTGCTACGCGCAAAAATCGATAGCCAATCACTGACATCTCCTTGTAAATTTTTTCCACATCAAGAGGCGAACCTTCTGGACTGTGAACTTCGCGATCAATCGGAATGCCTAACAGTAGACAGGAAATCACCCGCATGGTTAATTCTACAAACAGTCCATCAACTTGGATGCTTGCGTTAGGAGCAGCAGTTTTAATGGTGGTGGTGATTTGTGAACAGGCTTGATGTACCATATCCATATATTCCGAAAGTCCACTGGAAGTGAATTCTGGATTCCAAGCTTTCCGTCGCCATTGCCACTCGGTTCCGCTTTGTCCTAATAAAATTGGTCCACTGATATCATTCCAAGCCCGAACAGCCTGTCTTGATCGAATTAAGCTACCATCTTTCATACCATTGACAATGGTGCTTTCAATGACTGACGGTTTGCTTAATATGAGAACGGGATAGCCGACCCAATAAACATAGATAGAACCATATTGTTTACTCCAGTCAAATATGAGTTTAAAGAATTGTCTCTTTTTGACTGCTTCTAATATTTGTGGAATGTTACCTAGTAGCCAATGTCCTGCTGGTGATGGTAATGATTTTAGCGATTGATAGCGCTGTCTTTTTTGCCAAGAACGCCAGCTAAGAATTCCTATAATCGCGATCGCAATTATGCTGGTATAAGGGAGCAATGCAGCAAAAGAAATCTGTATAGTACTGAATATGGGCATAGACTCGCCTAGAACTCATGTAGATATCACTATCGCTTCATCTTACTATCTATAATCGCGCTAAGATAAAAATGCGAATAATCTTTACCCAACTATAGACTCACAATGTTTACGCAACTACGCATTCAGAATTTTAAGTCTTGGGCAGATACGGGTGAGTTTCGGATGGCTCCTCTGACTGGATTTTTTGGTGCGAATAGTTCTGGGAAAACGGCAATTTTACAATTTTTGTTGATGCTAAAGCAAACTGTCGAGTCAAGCGATCGCAATCGGATTTTGCACCTAGGCGGCGATCAATATAGCTATGTTGATTTAGGTACTACTTACGATATTAGTCACAGACATCAATTACCCCAAAAATTTCAATTTCAATTTGAATGGATTCCTAAATATATTGATGTGTCAGGCTTATCAGTTCCTTATATGGTTAAAACTTCTCCATTAATACCTGCCTACAAGCAAAATGCCGATAACTCATTAAAATTTGAATCAGTAATTACTATCGAAGCAGATCAAATTAATTTTGATTTTTTTAGATATACTTTTACTGTGGATAAATACATAGGAGAAAGTTATGGATGGAATTATTTAACTATTATGAATTCTTTTGACAAAGAGAATAACAGTCAAAATTATACTCTCTCTAAAGATGGAAGGTTCTTTGAAGAATTTCATGATTTACAATCTCTTGAGGGAAAATCTTTTCCTAGAATAAAACAAATAGAAAATCCTCAACTAATAAAAAACTACGGTATTTTACATAATGTAGATATATCAGAATATCAAGCAGCCTACGAGGATCTCTTTCAAAATACATACTATCTTGCACCATTAAGAGAATATCCTAGAAGAACTTATCAATGGTCTGGGGAAAGTCCCCAAGGTGTTGGTAAGTATGGAGAGTTTACTGTTGCTGCCCTTCTTGCTTCAAGAAAAAAAGAGTTTGAAGTTGAATTGTCAGTAGCTAGAGATTTGCAAAAATTGACATTGATACACAACTTTCGAGTAAATAGAATTACACCTAATCGTGGTGATTATGAAATATTAGTTCAGAAGTCGCTGAATTCAGCAGAAGTATTAATTACTGATGTTGGCTTTGGAGTCTCGCAAGTATTACCAATATTAGTTTTATGTTACTACGCACCCAAAGGCGCAACCCTCATATTTGAACAACCCGAAATACATTTACATCCCTCAGTCCAAGCAGGACTCGCCGATATATTTATCGAAGTCATCAAAACCCGCAATATTCAAATTATTATCGAAAGTCATAGTGAACATTTATTAACACGATTACAAAGACGTATGGCTGAAGAAAAGGATGGTTTTACTAATGAAGATGCAGCCCTATATTTTTGTAAAATGAACGATCAAGGAGATTCAGAATTAATTACTCTTGATGTTGATGACTATGGCAATATTTGTAATTATCCTGATGGTTTCTTTGGTGATTCAATGGGAGATGCTGTTGCTATGACTGAGGCTGCTATCAAACGTCAAATGAATGCTGGAGATTGAAAATGTATCATGTTGTAGATACAAATGTTCTTGTTGTCGCAAATGGAAAAAATAAAGCGCCGCAAGCTTCACTAGAATGTATAAATTCATGCGTTAAATACTTAAACAGTTTACAAAAATCAGGTGTCTTAGTAATTGACAAAAGTTGGCTAATTCTTAAAGAGTATAAAAATAATGTCTCCGAGAAAGGGCAACCTGAGGTAGGAGATAGATTTCTTTATTGGCTTTTGAAGAATCAGGCAAATCGTAAGCATTGTGAGCAAGTTGCTATCAAACAAATTTCGGAATATGAGTTTGAGGAGTTTCCACAATCAGAATCTCTCAAAAATTTTGATAAGTCTGATCGCAAATTTGTTGCAGTTGCCCTAATTCATCCTGCTAAGCCCGCAATTTCCCATGCAGCAGATCGTGGCTGGCTTAGGTACAAACAAGCCCTCGCAGAACATGGTGTTAAGCTCGACTTTATTTGCCCTGAAGCAAACACTAACGCCTAAACTTCTATCAAAATTTTCTTAGGCTATGATCTGATTTGTGTAGGACTTAATATGTTTATATATCTTTCTAAAGCAAATAAAACCTTGTTAGCAATTAGCTCAATAAAATCTTCTTTATTATTCTCAGATTGCACCTTTTCTAATGCATCATAATAAGCCATCCGACTATCATAATCACCACCAATAATTGCTAATGGAAATCCATATTGCAATAGAATTAAATTCATGATTAAGCGGGAAGTTCTACCATTGCCATCAATAAAAGGATGAATAGTCACTAACCTTTCATGCATTTCGGCTGCTAAAACTACTGGATGCAGATGATCCTTTGCTTGATTATAAAATTGGAAATAGCCATCCATCAAATCTTGTAGTAAATAGGGTTGTGGAGGTAAATGCTTACTTCCTGCGATCGCTACAGGTAACTTACGATAAACTCCCGCATTTTCGCGATCGATTCCATACAAGACAATTCCATGAATTTGCTTAAGAATATATTCTGACAAATCTACCTTTTGAGAAACAAGATCATCAATAAATAGAATTGCCTCTTTATGATTAATTGCTTCTAAATGCTCACGCATACTCTTGCCACTAATCGTCATTCCCTCATTAATGACTAATTGAGTTTCACGTAACGTTAAAGTATTACCTTCGATGCGATTGCTTTCATACAAAAACTCAACTTCTAACGCTTCTTTAATTGTGGCATTGTCTAAGGATTGCCGCAAAATATCTAGCTCTGCTTTGAGTCGATCAATATCAGCAAGGATTGATTCTACTGTTCTCATAAATTCAGCATGTAAATTAAATTGCGCCCAAAGCCTTTAACAAAGCTGCAAACTTAATCGTGGTTTCACTTTGCTCATTTTCCACCTGCGAATTTGCCACAATCCCCGCACCCGCAAAAATTCTTGCCCGATCGCCTTGAATATATCCCGCTCTAATCCCTACACCAAAAGTTCCTTCGCCATTACCATTTAGCCAACCGATGGGCGCAGCATACCAACCGCGATCGCAGGCTTCCCATTGTTGCATAAAGCAAACTGCACGATCTCTCGGCTCACCCCCAACTGCCGCCGTTGGATGTAGCTGCTGCAAAATATCAAGGGCAATCAACCAATCAGGATCATTAATTTGAGCAGTAATCGGTGTATATAAATGCTGCACATTAGAAAGCCTTAGCAAACTAGTCTCGGCTTGCAAATCGATTGCCGCACCCATACTTTGCAAGCGATCGCAGATCGAACGAATTACAATCTGATGTTCGCGCATATCTTTTTCGCTATTGAGCAAGCGATCTCCCAGCATTTGATCTTCTTGGACAGTTTTACCACGCTCGATCGAACCTGCCACTGCATCACTGCGTAACCAAAGGCGATCGCTTTGAGCTTTAAATTGCAGCACCACTTCAGGAGTTGCGCCTAAAAAGGTTTTGCCCACGCCATAATCTAATAAAAAGGAAATGCATTCAGGATATTCACACCGTAAAACATGCAGTACCTGAAATGGATCAAAATCGCGGTCGGCTAACACATCCAATGCTCTAGCCAAAACTACTTTCTCAAAATGTCCTTGATGAATTAAAGCCAAGGCTCGTTCGACGATCTCTGTCCAGATTTGTTGACCTTGAACCTCGACAATTTTACTCACCTCGTGAACTGTTGGTGCTTCGTAATGGGAGCTTTCTAATAAATGCGATCGCAAATTCTCTATAAGTTCTAGTACTTCATCGGCATTGTCCCAAGGCTGGATATAATGATTTAGGGTTAAAGTGCAATTTTGATCCTTGTGACGTATCATCCAACGCGGAATAAAAAAGAGTAAAGTCGGAAACTCGATCGCTGGTTGATAATCGTTGGGTTCAGCTAAATCTAGGTATTCACTCGCATCACTACCATTGCGATAAAACGAAAAAGCCCCAAAAATATGTATAGAAATTTGAGATTCGGGGGATGCAAAATTGGGAGTCTTCGCAATGATTGCATTAGTTAAATGGGCTTTGATAAATTTTTTGGCACAATCAAAGCGATCTCTCAAGTCATGGTTGGGAACTGACACCTCAGCAACTGAACCTGCCGCTGCTATTACTAAGTCTGCATTTGGTTGTTCCCAGTAAAATTTTGGTTGCTGAGCTTCGGATTTACTCGCCAACAACAATAAAGGATTAAAGCACTCCCAGTTTTGAGAGTAACTCAATAAGATCGGTGATCCTGTGATCTGTGCTTTAGCGATCGCTTTAACAATCCAATCGTGCAGAGATTTAGAATCGATGCTGCTATAGGTGACACTCTGACGAACTTGCATGATTATATTTTAACTATACAAGGTCATTCAGCCTACGCGAATCCACTGTTTCATAGAACGATTTGAGGGTGTGGCAAAGCCGCGCTTTAAATCATTCTATGAAACGAGATCGTCACCTGTCGCGATCGCTAATTCCTGTAAACGTTCTTGTTGATCCTTAGAAATGCAGCTTTGGATTACTTCCTCTAAATCACCTTCTAAAATCGGCGGCAAAGTAAAGTTCTGACCCAAACGATGTTCGGTAAGACGACTGTCTTTGTAATTATAAGTCCGAATTTTTTCAGATCGCGAACCAGTACCAACTTGAGATCGTCGCATCGACGTAATCTCAGCCTGTTGTTCGCGCAACTTCATTTCATAGAGCTTAGCCCGTAAGATCTGCATGGCTCGCTCTTTGTTTTGTAACTGCGATCGCTCTTCTGTACAAAAAATTCTAATTCCCGTCGGTTTGTGAAATAGGTCGGCAGCCGTCTCCACCTTGTTGACGTTTTGACCACCCGCACCGCCCGATCTTGCCGTAGACATTTCAATATCTTTAGGATCGATGTGAATTTCTACTTCATCGACCTCAGGCATGATCGCCACTGTTGCTGTGGATGTATGCACACGTCCTTGTGACTCTGTCGCAGGAACCCGTTGTACACGATGTACACCCGACTCAAATTTGAGTTTGCTATAAACGCGATCGCCTTGGACTTCAATGATTGCTTCCTTAAAGCCACCCATTTCGGCGAGGGTCTCACTGACCATCTTTACCCGCCAGCCCTGACGCTCGGCATAGCGTGTATATAGCCGTACCAAATCTCCAGCCCAGATCCCAGCCTCATCGCCGCCCGTACCTGCACGGATTTCTAACATGATGTTCTTATCATCATTAGGATCTTGGGGCAGCAATAAAATCTGTAATTTTTTCTCTAGTTCCTCTAGCTTTGCGGATAACTCCTCTACCTCTAGAGCCGCCATTTCTTTGAGTTCGGGGTCATTTGACTCCTTCATGATTTCTTGCGACTCTTTATAATCTTGCTCCGCCTTGCGAAAAGTCTCGTAGGTCAGCACCGTCTCCTCTAAAGAAGCCCGTACCTTAGCAATGCGCTGAAACTCGCCGTGATCGGTCGCCACGTCAGGATCACCCATCCGACGAGTCAGTTCATTGAAGGTTTGTTCAACAGATTCGAGCTTTTTGATTAAGTAAGCAGCAGGCATGGAATTTGAGTTACCGCAAAAGAAAGTGAAAAGTTAGTAAGCCAGAAGGAAATCTTGAATCTTGAATTAATCCAAGGTTGGCTATACCTGATTTTCCACAGCAGCGTTTTCGTCAAACATGCCGTACTTACGTAAGAAGCGTTCTACGCGACCTTCGGTATCGATAATCTTTTGTGTGCCTGTGTAGAAGGGGTGATTACCCGACCATACATCAACATTAATCTCAGGATGAGTAGAACCAATGGTTGCTACTACTTCACCGTTACAAATTACTTTTGCTTCGGGATACCACGTTGGGTGAATTCCAGCTTTAGGCATAGTCTTAGCTATAAAAAATCAAAAAATTAAGCTTTTCTAGACTAACACAGAATTATGCAAATTAAAAAAGACGATTTGCTCTTTCTTAATTTTAAGCAAGACTTTCAAGGCGCTCAATCCAACTATTAAACATTGGGCATTCGCGGCGAATAGTTTCTAAGCCGATATCTAGAGCAACTAATGAGCCATGTAAAACCTTATCGTATTGACTAAATATACTGAGAATCCGTTTAGAGGGTGCGGTCTTATATCCATCATTAATATGTTCAGGTGACGGAAACCCAGAACGAATCTTCATCAGATTAACGACTACTTGTGTATCATCACACCAGTTTTGAAAAGCTTCTGGTTCACTGAACAACAAACCTTCAAACTCATGAATTATCAGGTTTGCAATGAAGTTTGATTCTGCAATATCATCCTGAAAGGATTGCTGAATTATCTTTGCTTTAGCAACTGATGATAAGTTCCTAGATATTGCTAGTTTAGGAAAATCAGTAGATAACCCATAAAAATCGATCAGCGTCGTTATCCACGCATTAGGATCTTCCTTACATTTTTTTTTAATCTGATTTTTCAGCTTGCCATAGGTTGATATCCCACCTTTACCGATTTTACTGGTACGCAAAATAATTGGATTGATCCAAATATCTAGTCGAGCAAAATGGCTTGTTAACAGTTCTCGTACAAAGGTTTCTTCGGTTTGCCCCTCACAGAAAATATGGACTCTAATCATCGCGATGGTCTACCACCCAAAATATTTTTTTGCCATAGTTCACCTAGAGAGTATTCTTCTAGCCATTCAGCTAAAGCATCTTCATCTAGTCTGTGTAAATATGTTGCCCCTTCGATGCGATCGCACACAATCACATCAGATGCGTCGAATTCATTCAGTAGTGCTACTGACTGGGTAGAAACTATGACCTGTTTAGATTTGGCTGTAGAGCGCAGCAATGAAGCGAGAACATTAATGGCATAGGGATGTAAACCCAATTCTGGCTCATCGATCAAAATCATTTCAGGTTGCTTATCCTCTGGCTGCATCAATACAGTTGCAAGGCAAATAAACCGCAAAGTCCCATCGGAGAGTTGATATGCTTTAAATGGTATATCTTCACCCTTTTCAACCCATTCCAGTTGAATTTGGTCTTGATTATTAGGATCAGGACGCAAGAAAAAATCCCCAAAGAAGGGCGCTACTAACTGGGTTGTTTTAACGATTCTTTGATAGTGAGTTTGATATTGCTCCTTTAATAGATATAAGTAAGCAGCTAAATTTTGAGCATCTGATCGCAGATAGGTATTGTCGTTAATTGCTTGAGGTATCTTAACCGAAGCAGTCTCACTAGTATCGTGAAAGTGATAGATCCGCCAACTTTTCATCACTTTAAGTACAGTGGGATTACTAATCTGTTCTGGAATGCCTAAATTAGTTTCAAAGTGTCCTGATCCAATACTCCAGTCAGGCAATTGAGATTGCCAGTAGCTCTCTTTAGCAAATAAAACTCGATTGTCCAGCGTTGGCTCTAGCGAAAATTTATAGCCGTGATCGCCAAAGTAGAGTTCGCCAATAATTTCTTTAGTCTTTTTGCGCCCAAAATGTAAATGGGCATCTATCCCCCCCTGCTTTTTGAGGTAGTACTGTAGATTCTTGGCAATAATTTGCTGAATTAGTCGAAAAAACGAAATAAAGTTCGACTTACCAGAGCCGTTAGCCCCAATTAAGACATTTAGCTCTTTTAACTCAAGATCGCACTCACGGATTGATTTGAACCCTTTCAGTACGATTCTGGATAACTGATGTTGGTTCATTTTTGTAGCTTATGGATACCAAAACATACCTTTGATGCCTTCGGGATCAGCGTTGAAACCTAGCTGATTGTAAAACTCGACCACATGGGCATCGGCAAATAAACTGATATTGCTAATGTCAGATTTGCGTAACTCTCGGATCATTTCTTCCATCATTGCTTTACCTAAACCCCTTCCCTGAAAATCGGGGTGAATTACTACATCCCATAATGTCGCATTAAAGGCATGGTCAGAAGTAGCACGAGCAAATCCAATTAAACGCCGAAAACCGCCGCGATGCTCCCACATCGAGAGAACGACAAAGCTATGCTGTAAGGCAATGCGGACTTTACGAATTGGTCGCCTCGCCCAACCTACAGAGTCGCATAATTCTTCTAGTTCGTAGAGATCAAGATCTTTTTCGGTGCTAAAGAAAATCTGTCCGCTTTGGTTTGGCACTTGGCGAAGTTTTGTTTTTTTTGTCGGTTCTAGGGTGTCAGAACCAAATAAGCTTTTCCAGAACCCCATTTGCCTAATTTGTATATAGCAGCGATCGCCCTATTTGTTACAGACATTCTAAACGCTTTTGTATTGTATCCGCTTTTGTTGAAATCACGCGATCGCAAATACTAAAATGCTGTTATTTATAGCTGTCGCCATTTGTATTAGGACACATCAAAACCCAGGAAGTGAGTTGCGGCGCGAAGCGCCGCAACTCACTTCTTGGGTTAGTATCCTAACAAGACTGGCGACAGCTATAAATGCTAGGTGCTTTTATCCAGTCTTGTGTCTATAGTTGGTAGAATTATGCCATCATTGCTGCCTTATAACTAAGCCCTCGATTATTAGCTTTTATTTTCTTAACTCCTGAAACAAGCAATGTTAAATTTGATCGCGCTATTTCATAGTTATGGGCATCCAATATTGGTATCCACACCAAAAGCCGTAGGTGTTTTGGTGTCTTGGCAAATATTCTGGACAATGACAGGCGATTGTAAGCGATCGGGAGGTTGTCAATGACGTTTGGGCTAAAAACCTCAACGATCGAATTACTGAAACGCTTCAATATGAGCTTTCCTCAGTTTTACGAGCAGTTTGTAAGTAGTGATATTCAGCTACAAAACTTGCGTTTGGCTTATCAGCTATATCAAACTAAGGAAGCTGTAATTGAGCTAAAGTCTGAAAGCAGCAAAAGTGTGCTCTACTTTGCCTATCGTAATCAATCTTTTTTGTTAAACGACATTTTTGGCGTATTAGCGGCTTACGGCTTAACGATTCATAGCCTCAGTTTGTATGGGCAGATTCACTCGCCAATGCTGGTATTTATTAAGCTGGTAATTTCGCGTGGGGGCAAATCTCTGCCTCAAAAAACGGCGGAAAATGTACGAAAAGCTATCAAAGAGACTCTATTAGGGCGCTTTGAGGTGGAGGAAATGTTGGCGCTAGAGTTTAATCTCGACAGTGGGCTTAAGAAAGTAGAAACAAACTTTTATGTCGATCGCGTATTTCATTTGCCAGCGTTGTTAGTTGAGGCGGATAGCCAACCAGGATTATTTTATAAAGTGATGAATGCGATTTGGCAGGAAGATTTGTTGGTGGTAAATGCCAATTTATTAGTCTGGCGTGGGCGTACAAGGTTGATTTTGTATTTGTTAGGTCCCAACGAAAATTTAATTCCTGAATATTTGGGGACAAAGATCGCGGAAAGTCTCAAGCAGAGATTGTCTTATTAAAAAAAGAAGAGGATGCAAAGCATCCTCTTCTTTTTTAGGATTTGAGTTGGGCGATCGCATCGTAAAAAGGTTGCCAATCGTCATCAACGGTAATTCGTCCCCAAACCTCTTCTATTTTGGGACGTAAGAAAATGATTGTAGGATTGGCTTGCTGGAGTTGCTTGGCGACATTTTCTAATTCTGCGATCGGTTGACGGATCAGTAGTTGATGATAAACCTCGCGCCATTTCCCTAATAACGGTAACTGCGCCTCGGTAATTTCCCAATCATGGTCAGCAAAAATATTACCTGCATCTTCGCGCCAATTGGTTTGAAAAGATTGACGTAAATTCACGAAGAACTGGTTATAGCCGATCGCTTGTACCCCTGACAATAACTCTAGAGTTGCGCCGATTAAGTCCTCGGTTTCAGGCTCGGAAAGTGTAGCAAGCCCCAAACGTTTGAGCATCATTTCACAATAGGCTTCACGATAGAAGTCTTTAAACTTCAGTAAAGACGATTGCATATCATCTTTGTCCATCACCATGCTCAGAGGATCTTGGAGCTTTTCGAGATTCCAATAGCAGGCGGCAGGTTGATTGGCATAGCTATAGCGTCCTGCATAATCGAAGTACGCTGCTGTAAATCTAGGATCGTAGTTGGGAATAAAGGCAAAAGGACCGTAATCAAAACTCTCTCCCGTAATTGACATATTGTCAGTGTTGAGAACGGCATGACAAAATCCTGCTGCCATCCATTGAGCGCAGAGCTTGGCAACTCGTTCCACTAGTTCCAAATAAAAGATACTATCTTGATTCTCTTTGCCCCAGATATGGGGGTAGTAAACCTGCAAAACATGATCGAGTAGTTTCCGCACAAGATCATCGCGTCTAATCCAGTGCAGTCGCTCGAATGTGCCGAAACGAATATGCGATCGCGAAAAGCGCACCATTACCGATGATCGAGTGGGTGAAGGCTCATCACCGCGCCATAGATCTTCGCCTGTTTCCACAAGGCTAAAACAACGAGAAGTTTTGACACCCATCCGATGGAGGGCTTCTGAAGCGATGATTTCACGCACACCTCCCTTAAGGGTAAGCCGCCCATCCGCAGTACGGGAATAGGGAGTACGACCTGATCCTTTAGTTCCAAAATCATAGAGTTCACCATCAATTCCACGCACCTGTCCATAGACAAAGCCACGTCCATCACCGAGTTGGGGGTTATATTCGCCAAATTGATAGCCGTGATAGCGCAGGGCTAAGAATGGACGCACAGCACGGAAATGTCCAAAAGCTTCGATAAAGTCATCATCACTTACCTGTGAGGCTTCAAGTCCTAGAGTTGGTAAAATATCATCATTACGCCACCGCAATTTATGAAGTGGAAATTCAGCAGCCGTAACGACATCGTGATAGTCTGCTAGGGATTCGATCGCAGGTTCGTAGTTGAGATTAAGGAAAGGGTTGCTAGGGTGACTCATATCGAGGAAATAAGCGGAGAAATGTTAGAGGCTTCTGCCATGATACTTGGTTCAGAGGGAGATCAGGTAAACTATTGGTACGAAGGGATTTGCCCCTACAGTGGTGAATTATTGCGGTTGCCACGAACTTTGCAAGCAGAGGCGATCGCCAAAAGTCTGATACAAGAACTTAAACGTAGTTATCCCGAAATCGTAGAAGGAAAAATGTACGGGGTATTGCTCGCGGAATCATCAACAGGAAAAAGATTAGTTCTCAAAGCCTTTTCTGGATTATTAAATGGTAAAAGTGAGCTTGAAGGATGGGTTCCACCAATTGAAGGTCGAGAGAAAGTGGCGATTGAGGAATCAATTACATTAAGTAAATTAACGACCATTAAACAGGAGTTAATCGAGTTAAGTGAAATTCCTGAACGTCGGGAATATGAGCAGCAATCTCAGGAATATGCTGCTCAGTTGCAGGCTTTGCGAGATCGCCATCAAGTTTCTAAACAAGAAAGACAAGTTAAGCGATCGCAATTATTAGCATCCCTAACAGGAAAAGAGTTGGAAATTGCACTCAAGGATTTGGATAGAGAAAGTCAACAAGAAAAGATGGTAAGACGTGATTTTAGACGCGATCGCGATCAGGTTCTGTTGCCCTTAAGAGAAATAATTACGTTAGCTGACAGCAAAATGCAAATTCTCAAACGCCAACGTCGAGAGTTATCACGCACTTTGCAAGCCCAAATGCACAGAGCCTATGTGTTAACTAATTTCGCAGGCGAAACGCGATCGCTACGGGAATTAATTACGGAAGGAGCAATGCCCACAGGAATGGGAGATTGCTGCGCTCCAAAGTTACTGCACTATGCCGCAACCCATGACCTAATACCTTTAGCAATGGCAGAGTTTTGGTGGGGAAACCCTTCCCCCGATGGTTATAAAAACCAAGGCGAGTTTTATGGTGCTTGTGTAGAGCGATGTCAGCCATTAATGGGATTTCTATTATCAGGAAGAAGATCCCCCCCAGCATCCTTTAAGGGAGGAGCAAATCAAGTCCCCCTTTTTAAGGGGGATTTAGGGGGATCTCTTCCAATTATCTATGAAGATGAGTGCCTAATTGTGATCGCGAAACCTCCAGAACTTCTCTCTATCCCTGGGAGATATTTAGATACTCAAGACAGTGTTCTAAGCCGATTACGGCAATCATTCGGTACAGACGCTCCCATTTATCCAGTACATCGCCTCGATCGCCAAACTTCAGGCATTTTATTATTTGCCCGTGATTTGGAAGCTCTTCGCAGTTTGAGTGCACAATTTCAAAAGCGCGAAATTCACAAAATTTATGAAGCATTGCTATCAGGAAAGATTGAGTGTGAGCAGGGGGCAATTGATTTGCCACTATGGGGCAATCCCGAAAATCGTCCCTATCAACAGGTAGATGTGCATAGGGGGAAGCCTAGCGTGACCGAGTTTCGCTTACTAGAGCAGATCGGGAATTATGCACGGATAGAATTTATTCCTTTAACAGGACGAACTCATCAATTGCGAGTTCACTCTGCTGATTCTCAAGGTTTAGGTGTGCCAATTTTAGGCGATCGCCTGTATGGCTGTCATGCAGCAACAAGTCGCCTACATCTCCATGCGCGGGAGTTAACGTTCAAACATCCGCGATCGCATGAGTACATACATTTGCAAATACCTGTTCCTTTTTAAGCAGATAGCAGCTTGCGATCTCCGTCTCTACAAATTAAAATAACGTCAGTTCGACGAAAGCGAAAAATGGTAAGAATCGCTAAGCGATTCTTACCATTTTTCGCCATTTGCGGCGTGCGAAGCACGCCGCAAATGGCTATATCGAACTCACGTTAAAATACTGTTCCAAAAAATCTGTAGCAGTCATAATCTTCATGTTTTGATATTCTTGCAAGACCAACAAATCGCGATCGCCTGTAATAATGACTTCAGCATTAGCAGCGATCGCTGTAGCTAAAACAACGGTGTCATCTGGATCTCGAAGCTCTGGAACAATTAATTCTTCAATTGGATAAATATTTACAGACTCATAGACAAGGCTGATTGCAGAAGCAGTCGTTAATTGTAATGCCTCTAATTTGGTCTGAATTTTCTTCTTGTTAAATGTATTTTCTAACTCATTCAACAATTTTTGTGAAGAAGCTATTTCTATTTTCCTTTGCTCTTGTAGAGAGATAATCTCATCAGGGATGCCGCCCCAAATAATTGCTGACACCCAAATGTTTGTATCTAAAACCACTATCATATGGCTGCTTCTTTGCGTACTTCTTTCACAATTTCACAAATTTCCTCATTAGTAAGAGGATTAGGGTCACTACCAAGCAACTGTCTTTTTTCTCTGAGTTCTTGCCAACTTAATTTAGTAGCTTTTTTAAATGTAATTGTATTTTCGCTTGTAATAACCAAGTACTGTTCGCCATTGGAAAACTGTTCTCGAATTTCTAGAGGAAGTTGTAAGTCTCCTTCGGGGGTTAGATTGATAGTTATGGTTTTTTGCATGGTTTTTTACTTGATTTTCGTCTTTAGTTAATTGATCTTGCCATCTTCGGGAAGGATTAAAGTCAGACTGTGCTTTGAGTATAGCAAACGCATTACCTAGCAATATTTGCGTTTATAGCTGACGTTCCAGAAGCTTACCGAGGTATTGTTTTGCTTCGACCCAATCGGGAACTAGATCAACTGCGGATTGAAAACAGGCGATCGCTTCGTCAACATTGCCAATATTATTGAGGAGAATGCCAAGATTGAAGTAGGGTTGAGCAAAATTTGGATCGATATCGATCGCTTCTTTATAGGCAAGAATGGCATCTTTAAGTTGATTTTTGCGAATGAAAGCACTGCCTAGATTGCAATGGGCATCAGCATAGGCTGGCTCGATTTGAATAGCTCGTTCAAAACAGGTAATGGCTCTATCTACACAATCATCTATTGCCGATTTTTCTGTGTCACTTAGAGAACTAACTTGAAACATCCATGCTACCCCCAGTGCATTGTAATCCTTACTTTGTAGTAGTTCTAAATTACGAGCATTAGCACGTTCATAAACTGTATGTACCGATTTAGGATCATTCTGACGCATATACATTTGGGCGATCGCTCGATAACCATCGATATAATCAGGATTAGTGGTGATTGCTCTTTCATAGCTAGCCAATGCTTCTTTTATCTTGCCTCTCTCTTTGAGGCTATCCCCCAGTTTGCAATGATATTCAGCCAAAAAACGATCAGGATGCATTTCAAGAGCTTGTTGAAAATGGGTAATCGCAAGTTCCGCCCAACCCATCTTTTGATAAGCATTCCCTAAACCTAATTGAGCTTCTAATGATTGTGGATTGAGTTGAATTACTTTAGTAAAACTCGCGATCGCTTCCATGATACTTCCTTGCTGTTGATGAACTAGACCGATTCGTTCATGGACAGCAGCCAAATCTGGATTGATTGATAAGGCTCGTTCATAGTTTTTTAGTGCCAGAGGAGTGTTCCCAGACTGGTAGTAGCGATCTCCTATCTGTAAATAAGTCTCAGGTGATTCAAAGGTTGATGGGTTAATAACATCAGTCATGGTGATTAAAGTCTGTTATGGTGTTTGATTTCTGCTACAGTGCTTGGCGCTATGTCAAAAATTTAATAACATATTTCCCCAAAACACTACAGCAATTTCAGTTCCTTTCAATATTGCAGTTCTCTTATGTCAGTAAACATCGCTACTCAATTCTTTTCCCTTGTTGTAGGTACTAATTTCTTAGTAGCCATTGTTTTACAACCAGCCTTTGCTCAAGTTGGTGAATATTGTCAATTTGATAAGGAGGCGATCGCTACCAAAGAAAATTTGCGAATTGCTGCTTTTCAAGACACAACTAAAAGTACAAATTTAGCAGCAACTAAAGAATATCAGTCGATTGTGAAGGAGCATAGTCAATCTCTCAACACCTGCCGTCAAAAATCTTGGCTCAAAACTCAAGGAATTTGGCTACGTTTGTACCCCTGTGATTTGCAGTCTGGCAGACTTGACGAAGTGATGGATCGGATTGTGAATAAGGGCTATAACCAAGTATTTATAGAGGTGCTGTCCGATGGCAAGATTCTATTACCACAGTCAGAGAATGCGACGGCTTGGAATTCCCTTGTACAATCTGAGAAGTATAAAAATGCAGATTTATTAAAACTGGCGATCGCTAAAGGTCGAGAACGGGGAATTAAGGTTCATGCGTGGATATTTACGATGAATATGGGAACTGGTTATGGTAGAGGCGTAGATCTTAATGGACTATCGAAATTAACCGTAGCCCGTCAAAATGCGATCGCTCGCAATGCTAATGGTGATAGTACAATTTCCATAGTTGAGAACTTAGGTAAAAATTCTGAAGGTGAAGTTCCAACTAAAGATCAGCTATTCATCGATCCCTATAATTATCAAGCCCAAAGTGATTTGTATTTAGCGGTGAATGAGGTCGTTAAGCGCAAACCCGATGGGGTGGTATTTGATTATGTGCGTTACAAGCGAGGTGCGGGCGCGTCTTCAGTAGTTAGTAATGTTCGCTATCTATGGATTTATGGACAAGCTTCTTTGCAAGCTTTGCGCGATCGTGCCGAGAACTTGCAAGGTCGAGAAATTATCGATCGCTTTCTCAAACAGGGTTATGTTACACCCACAGATCTGCAAGCTGTCAAAAAACTTTACCCACAAGAAACAGAACCTCTCTGGCAAGGTCGCCAACCATCCAATCAAAAAAATCCTGCGATCGCCTATTGGCAAGGTGAACTTTGGCGCTTGGCTGTTGGTCATGCTTTTATAGGTGTAACCTATTATCTTGACACCGTTTCTAAACCTGTTTTTCAGCAAGGTATTCCTGCTAGTATTGCCTTTTTCTCTGATGGCAATCAACCCGTAGGTGATGGATTTGACTCGCGAATGCAACCTTGGCATTTGTTTACTAAGGCTTATGAGTGGCAACCGATGGCATATGCGGTTTGTGGTAAGTCAGATTGTATTGTGGAGCAAGTTCGTAGAGTCGCGGACTATGCTCCGAGAGGAACTAAGATCGCACCGATTTTAGTCGGTCAATGGAATGCTCCATTTACAAATCGCCCATCATTAGAAGAGCAAATGCAGTCAATTCGGGCGGCTGTACCTGCGGTTAATTCTATTAGTCATTTTGCTTTTGGTTGGCAATTAGAAGAAGTAGCACTCTCGCGATCGCGCCAAATATGTAAACTCTAAAAAAGATAGGTGGCACGTAGTGCCACCTATCTTTTTTAGAGTTTGAATTGTTCTAAGCCTCGTGTGGAGGTTTAGTCATCATCACCACGATCGCGGCGTTCGATTTTGGCGATTGTACCGAAACCAGGGATAAGGCGGCTAGGTAAGCCAACAAAAACAACTCTCACAACTTGGGTAGAAGTATTGACGGAGGTGTTAGTAGAGGTGTTGTTGGAGGTGTTAGTAGAGGTGTTGTTGGAGGTGTTAGTAGAGGTGTTGTTGGAGGTGTTGTTGGAGGTGTTAGTAGAGGTGTTGTTAGAGGTGTTAGTAGAGGTGTTGTTAGAGGTGTTGCTAGAATTAGCGATCGCTGTCAATAAAGCCCTGTAAGACACTTCACTAAAATAGTAAAGATTCTTCTTCTGGAAATTGACGAAAACGATTTTATCTACAGCATTGCTATCACCAAGAGATACAGGATCGCTAGAACCTACTTCCGAAGACTTGGATTCTACATAGTTCAGCAAGCTTTGGTTGTTGACTAGTACAAGCAGGAATTTGCTTTTACCTGAAGCTAGGAAACTTGGATTCAGACCAACTAACTTCAACAACTTCGGATTTTTGACAAGAATGAGAATGGTCTCAGTACTAGTGTTTGGTATAGTGGTTGCGCTAGATGGAACAATCAGATTGCCACCAGTGATATCGCCCTTGAGAGTGAATGAAGCGTTTGGATTAGCTGTCGCAGTTGTCAGTTTTCCAACCATAGCAGTCTTCGCATCGGTGAAAGTGCTAACCTTGGTAGGAATAGATCCAGAAGCTAAACCAGTAGTACGCACTTCATCATCAACAGCAAATAATGATGAGCCATTCAAATTCTCAAGAGTTTTGAACGTAAACTTGGTGAGTTGAGCAGTCCCAAAGGGAGTAAGCACTGTAGGAATACTGTTACCAACTGTTGTGCCATCATTAAATCGAGTGACATCAAACTTCCCACTGGTAATAGGAATAACGACGGTGTTAGATGGCAACGCCGAGATATTGGCTGTAGGAACTTGGATAAAAGAGTCTTTTTGGATGGAGCCTGTTACTGTTGCTGGTGCTGCTAAAGCCGAAACATTCCCAGCAGCAGTTGTAGTAACAACTTTACCTTTGATGGTGGTGTCAGCATTTGTAAAGTTGGCAGTTGTCCCAGTGTCA
The DNA here is from genome assembly GCF_051131155.1 of Pseudanabaena minima str. Chao 2107. Lineage (NCBI taxonomy): Bacteria > Bacillati > Cyanobacteriota > Cyanophyceae > Pseudanabaenales > Pseudanabaenaceae > Pseudanabaena > Pseudanabaena minima. The sequence continues at coordinate 3,576,515 of NZ_CP159508.1, read as the reverse complement.
AAGTTTACTGATCCAGTGGATTTACCAACAATGTCAAAGTTATTACCAGCAGCCAGATTTGTCGTTCCAGCAGTAGTTCCTGAAAGTGCGGAAATTTGAGCAGTTCCAACTGGTGTTAGTACAGTTACGGCTGTGCTATTAACGTTGTTTGTAGCTGCATTAGTCACGTTCACTGTAAAACTACCACCAGTAATTGGTACAGAGGTCGTTTGAGCTAGTGATGGAGATGCCGCGATCGCTGTTGCACCAAGTGTGATTGCGATCGCCCCCAAGTTGAATGTGTAATTCTTGATCCGAGTTAGCATTTTTTTGTCCTTCTTAATATTTTTTGTGCGTACTTGAGTAATCCTGAAACTAAGGCTTTGCTAGCTGAAAGCTTAAGTTCGACGTAAATAGCTCGGAAGTAGTTCCATATAAGAACTGATTTCACCCAAGACGGCTAGGCTATTTCTATGGTTCCCAAAATTAAAAAAAATCTTTTCGTCTTACAAACCTAAGAATTAGACCTCCCTAAATTTAACCTTTGTTCAATTTGATTCCAAACTTGCTTCTAGAGAGGGTTCACGCCGTGAATCCTCTCTAGAAGCTAAAACATTAAAAGCTTTGCTTTGCAAGGTTTTTAATGTTTTGGCTTTTAAAATTTTGTAGTTTATCTTTAACACAAATTAAAAACTGAGGGCAGCACTTTGTGCTGCCCTCAGCTTTTAATTTGTGTCTTAATACAAATTCACCAAATTGTATTCACAATTTGGTGAATTAAAAACAAGATCAGTAAGTTTTTTTAGTACAAAATGGCTACGCCATTTTGTACTTGGTTACTAGAATGTAAAAGTTGTGCGGATAGCGCCAACAGTGATTGTGTCACTGCCTGCTGTTTGTACAGGGTTGAAAATAAATAGTAATCCTGGGGTGATACTAATGTTGTCATTTAGACGCATCCGATAAAACAACTCTAAATGAGTGGTTGATGCAGGTTGACCACCAAAGCCTCCTGGGGCAACACCAGACAAACCGATCGCACTAGGAATGTTAAACGCAGGTACGCCGCCAGAAGTAAGGTTGCTGCTGGTAATCTTGGGAGGCTGTCCCACGTAGATACCGCCCAAGTTGCCTTCAGCAAATAAGTCGGGGAAGTTTAAAAACGCCATCCAGTTAAATGTTTCAACTGAACCACCAAGTCCTGCATCTCTAGTAGCCGATGTAGTGTAGCCAGCCCATCCACCTAAAGTAATTTGAGGAGAGATTCTCCATGTTGCTGTGCCACCAAAGGCATTGGTTGAGAAACGTCCTGCGATCGGACCGATTAAGTTATCACCAACACCCGTATTTAAACTAGCGTTAGTGGTGTAAGAATTAAGGTAATAAAGTGCGAGATCAATAGCATCAGTGGGAGTAAGCGCTAGTTGCACACCTGCGGTAAAAGGACCACCAGTTAAACCATTGTTTGGGTCAGAAGCTAATGCTGCTGCATAAACACCTTGCAAGCTGATGTTATCGCTGATTTGCCAGTCAAAGCCAATACCAGCTTGCCCTGGGAAGTTGAGGATGGGGTTGCGTTGAGCAAAGGCAGAGAGCGCACCTTGACCTGCGCTTTCATAACGGTTGGGTCCACGAAATACACTTGATGGAGCAACCCCTGCTGCACCCACGATGACAGCAAGGTTATCGCCCACTAAAAAGCGATAGGACAAATCGCTCAATTGGATCGAATTGGCTGTATCCAGCTCGTATCCAAGGCGCGTATAGGTATTGGTTAGAAAGTTAGCGCTACCAGCAACTGGTATAGAAGCGGTGGAAGCATTTCCTGCTTGGATACCTGTTAACAAAAGACTGCGATTGTCAAACTGGGTGACTAAGCTGAGTTGTAGGTTATAGCCAAAGGTAAGATTAGTCGCATCATCGATGGTGTTGCGTGTACCATCTCTAGGAGTGAGACTACCAGTATTTGGCAAACGGCTTTGCAGTCCAAAAATAGCTTGACCAAACAGCTTTGTTGTTGTCGAGAACTGCTGAGCCTCTAGCTTGGCGGTTTTTGCTTCGAGTGCATCAACTCGACCGCGCAAAGTCGCAAGCTCGGCAGCAAATTCCTCTTGCAGTTTTTTCAATGTGGCGAGATCTTCTTGGCTAACTTTGTCGGCTAGTCCTGCGGAGATGATTTCGTTGATTTTGTCGAGACAAGCATTTAAACCTGCGGCAAATTCATAACGACTAGTAGCTTGTCTACCGCGAAAGGTGCTGTCTGGATAGCCTGCGATACAACCGTAGCGCTCAACGAGGGATTGTAATGCTGTAAAAGCCCAGTCTGTAGGTTTGACATCACTTAGTTGCGAAACCGAGGTAACGCCCTGAGCGTTAAGATTTGGTTTGGTCCGATCGCTGGTTTTGACTGGCTTCGACTGTCCTAATTCAGAGTTAATCGCCCGAATAATTTCTGAATCAGTACTAGGATTAGTGGAAACTGGTAATGTCTGTGATTGATTGGTGGTAGTGGCAGGTATAATCATTGGATCGTTGCCAATTGACCGAACTAGTTCCGATTCATTTGTGGCGATCAATGATTCCTTTTGAACTTCAGCTTGAGCATAGTTGGAATTCAAAACACTAGCTATCAATGTTGATGTGATCGTTGTTGCTGTAAGTACAACTAAATTGATCGATTTACTAGATCTGGGTTTGAGCATAAACATTTGCAATCCTCACATGATCACGTTATTTAGGTAGAAAGGCAAGCTTCTACGAAAAGACGAAAATTTTTTTAATTAGTTCCTTACTATTTAAAAGATTTTTGCGAATTTTTGCAAGGTTTGTATATAAGATTACTTAATTTGTACTAGATATGCCCCGCATTTCTAACCTAACCTACGATCGCGGAACCTTAATTCTTCATCCACCGCCTAAAGGTAAATCATGGATTGAATTTGCCACATGGGATGATCGCATTGAGAAATTTCGTATTCCTGCTAATCGTTATCGCGAGTTGATTTTGACTCTGCGCTCAGAAGGCATCGCCATCGAAGATAAGTCACGGGGATATCAAGAAGTGAACTTGATTTCTCACACCAAAATGGAACCCTATCCGCATCAGAGTGAGGCTCTAGCCGCATGGCAGCGAGTTGGGAAATGTGGTGTGGTTGTTTTACCGACTGCTGCAGGTAAAACTTATCTAGCGCAGTTAGCGATGCAAGTCACCAATCGCAGCACCTTAGTGATTGTGCCGACCCTTGATTTGATGCATCAGTGGTATGCCCATTTATTAGCAGCGTTTCCTGATGTGGAGATTGGTTTATTGGGCGGTGGTTCACGTGATCGCACAGCAATTCTCGTTTCCACCTATGACAGTGCCGCGATTCAAGCGGAAGCTTTAGGCAATCTCTACGGCTTGATCGTGTTTGATGAATGCCACCATTTACCCACTGATTTTAATCGCGTGATTGCTGAATATGCGATCGCGCCCTATCGCCTCGGATTAACGGCTACCCCTGAACGCAGTGATGGCAAACATGCTGATTTAGAAATTCTCATCGGGGAAGAAGTCTATCGCAAATCTGCTGAAGACTTAGCAGGTCAAGCTTTAGCAGAACATAAAATCGTCCAGATTAAAGTTTCTCTTTCAGCAAAAGAACGCGATCGCTATGATTCTCTAATTCAAAGTCGTAATCAGTTTTTAAAGGAATCAAAAATTTCCCTTGGTAGTCTCGAAGGCTGGCAAAGATTTGTCCAAGCAAGTGCGCGATCGCAAGCAGGTCGAAGAGCAATGCTTGCCCACCGTGAATCGAAGGAATTATCTTTAGGCACAGAATCAAAATTACGAGTCCTGTCAGATTTATTGGCTCAACATTTTGGCGAAAGAATACTGATTTTCACCAATGACAATGCTACGGTCTATCGCATTTCACAGGAGTTATTAATTCCAGCCCTTACTCATCAAACTCCTGTGAAGGAACGCCACGAAATTCTAACGTTCTTTCGTGAGGGTAAATATAAGACTCTAGTTGCTTCCCATGTTTTAAATGAAGGTGTTGATGTGCCTGATGCGCGAATTGCCATCCTCCTATCAGGTACAGGTTCAGCCAGAGAATATATTCAGCGTTTGGGGCGGGTGTTGCGGCGTGGTTCTGAAGTAAACAAGCAAGCAATTCTCTATGAAGTGGTGACTGAGGATACTAGTGAAGTGAGGACTTCAGAGAGACGAAGGGGAATTGAGCGATCGCGTCCAGAACAGAAACAGGACAATGTGGTGCAAATAGGAGTTAAGTACGACTCAGATATCCATAAGCTGTCCCCAATCGCTGCTGAAATTTCCAATGATTACGATAAAAAATAGAATGGGGCGAGAAACGCCCCATTCTATTTTTTTGCTTGCTAACGAGCTACAAGAAAAAAAATTTAAAAGCGTTGAGAAGCAACGCTTTTAAATTTTTTTTCTTGATTTGGTTTTGAGCACAAAACTCTGTAAAAAAAATGTATACATTTTTTGACGTAAGAAACCAGAAAAAATCGTTTAAAATAAGTTAGACCGCAATCATTTGGTAGCCGTTATGGAACTTGCAGCATATATATATGATGCATGGGCATATGAACAAGCCAATCAAGGAAAAACAGATCGTAATCTGCTTACTTGTGATGAGCTTTGTGCTGACGAAGATCAGGTAAATAAGTTTGGTTGGGATTTTGCCACGATTAGACAGCAAGCCTATTTACTATCGGCGATCGCCTTTACTAGCGTTAGTGGGATGGGCTGGAATTTAGCTCCTGCTATGGCTGCCCATGTACTAGAGCCATCGGTAAATGTTGCGCCTTGGTGTAACAATTTGTATCTGTGCAATACCAGCTATATGTTGGAAGTTCAGACTCTGCTGGCTCAGCGTGGTTTTGCGGTGGGTGCGATTGATGGGGTCTATGGTCGCGATACAAAGCAAGCGGTGATTGACTTTCAAAGAACTCAACCCAATCTAGTTGCCGATGGTATTCCTGGGGAGAAAACCTTGGCTTTGTTGCGAAACTCATCAGTGAGCAAGCCTTTAGTACCTCAGCAACCAAATCAACCTAAAGGTAACCCGACTACTGGCGATCGGGTAAGTCAGTCACCCAGCCAGACAATTGTGATTGTGCGGTCAAATAATCCTCCAGCTAGCAACTCTCAACAGCCAGCAATAAGTGAGATTGGCAATTTGCAAATGCTACTGAAACAAAGGGGATTTTATCAGGGTGAAATTGATGGACAGTTAGGGCAGACTACAACTAACGCCATATTGAAAGCTCAAAAAGCTTACGCCTTATCTCAGGATGGCTTTGTCGGTCCCTTAACTATTCGCGCATTATTAGCTGGTGGCAACAATCTTCCCCTCACTCAGCCTGCTTTTCCCAGATTGCCAGCTACTCAGGATGTCTTGGCAATCCAAACGTTACTTAAGGAACGAGGCTTTTATGATGCAGACCTTAATGGTTTATATGATATGCAGACTAAGGCAAGTATTTTGAAGGCTCAACTTGCTTATGGACAAGTCGCAACGGGTGATTTGTCCACCGATTTAGCGACAGCTCTTAAATCTCAAAATCCTGCTCAGACTGTTGCTCAAATCACTTCCAGTAATGCTAATCAAACTGTTCAGCCAATTTCAACTCCTAGCAGCACTCCGTTAGGAAATGGAACTCAAATTCCAACCTCTAGTCAAAATGTGCCAGCAGCTAAAAATTCTAATTCATCCTAAATATTCCAAATATCCAAAAAAGTTGAGTAACTTCCGTCAAGTTCTCCTAAGCTCTCTCCTCGATCTCAAATCTTAATTTTTAATTTCAATAAGGTCTAATTATGGAACTCTTAGCATATATCCAAGAAGAATCTATCCACACTGATGATGCGATCGCCCATGAAAGTAATGCAGCTTTCCAAGCATGGCTAAAGAAATTAACTACTAAATCTGCAAAGCTCAGTTTGAGTTTCCTCCTCACAGGGACTACTCTCTTAATTGGATTAGGATCGGCACTCAATGTTTTAGCTGCTGAAGCCCCATCATCGGATGTGAAATATGTGCAATCGCTACTAGCCAAAAATGGTTTTGACCCTGGAGCGATCGATGGTGTATCAGGAGCTTCAACTAAAAATGCTATTCTTCGCGCCCAAAAAGCCTTTGGACTTACCCCCGATGGCATTGTCGGTAGTCAAACGATCGCCGCTCTCGAAAGTGGTAAAGCTCCAGATGCGATCGCCACAAAAGTCGATATTGCTGAGCCTGTTGCCGTAGTTGAAACTACTACTAGCGTCTCTTCGACTGTGATGAATCTTCAGAAACTGCTAGCAGATCGTGGTTTTTATAACGGTGCTGTTGACGGCATCATGGGATCTCAGACCCGTTCGGCGATCATTGCGGCTCAGAAAGCTTATAACCTCACAGCCGATGGTGTTGCAGGTCCACAAACCTTAGCGGCGCTAGAGTCAGATGGTGGTAAACCTAAAGCTACGCCCATCATTACCACTGCAACTACTAAAAGTACAGAAGTTTCCAAGCTGCAAGAATTGCTTAGCAAACGTGGTTTTTATAACGGCGCTGTTGACGGCATCATGGGACCACAGACTCGCTCGGCGATCATTGCTGCTCAGAAAAACTATGGCTTAGTCACCGATGGGATTGCAGGTGTTCAAACTATGGCTGCTCTTGAATCAGGAGCAAGCACTGTTAGTATTGCCAGCAATAACGCGCCAACATCCTCAAACACCACTGCGGCGGCTGGAGATAAAAATGTTGTAGAACTCCAGCAGTTGCTAGCCAAACGTGGTTTTTACAATGGGGCGATCGATGGAGTCAAAGGGGCGCAGACTAATGCCGCGATCGCTGCTGCCCAGAAAGCTTACGGATTGACAATTGACGGCATTGCTGGTGTTCAAACTATTGCTGCATTGCAATCAGATGCTAAACCATCAGTCGCCGTAACACCTGCAAGTAATCAAGCTGCTAATGTGCCTATGGCTAACGATGGTGGAGTCGCCAATTTACAAAACTTGCTGACCGATCGCGGATTTTACAATGGTCCAATTACAGGGTTTCTAGGTACACGTACTAGAGAAGCAATCATTGCTGCTCAAAAAGCCTATGGTTTAACGGCGGATGGAGTGGCTGGAGCAAGAACGATCGCTGCTCTAGAAGCAGGTGCGCCCAAGCAACAGATTGCGGTAACTAATGTCACACCAACGGTCACACCAACTATTCGGGTGGAACCCAAACCACAGGTGACTCCTCAACCGACGACTCAACCACAAGCAGCCGCAACTCCTCAACCTACAGTCCAAGCAACTACTAAACCTGCACCAGTAGCCCAGCCCACAACAGCCCCAGTTTCTCAGCCTACCATACCTGCAACATCTGCAAATACTCAAGTATCAGAATTGCAAAGATTGCTTACCCAGAGAGGCTTCTACACTGGTAAGGTGGATGGCGTATTGAGCGGCGAAACTCGTAATGCGATTATTAGAGCGCAAAACTTTTACACAATTAGTCCTGCTGATGGCGCACCAAGCAATAAACTGATTGATAGTCTTAGCAAAGATACATTTATTTCTGAAGGCAATTAAATCAGATGCGGTTTCGTAAACTTGCAATTAATTTAGGCGCGATCACTGTTTTTGCAGCGATCGCCCTCGCTTTGCAATTTCCTAAACTTAATCAACGACTGAGTGGACAAACTCCAGAAGAGACTCGTAAGGCAGTCAGAGATGAAGAAGCGCGTCTTAAACTAATTAGGCAATTGCCACCGCGCGGATTTGGCTTTAATAACATGATTGCCAACTTTGCTTTTTTGCAGTTTTTGCAATACTTTGGCGATGATGTTTCGAGAAACACCCTGCAAACGGGATATGGGTTAAGCCCACTGTATTTTGAAAATATTATTGCTCGAGATCCCAGATTTATTAAGAGCTACATATATATGTCAGCTAGTGTCTCAATATTTGCGGGAGCTCCTAGCCAAGCGATCGAAATATATAGTAAGGGGCTAAAATCTCTAAATCCCGATCAACAGCCTAGTGCTTATACTGTTTGGCGTTATAAGGCAACGGATCAGCTATTGTTTTTAGGTGATGCTAAAGGCGCAAGATTTTCTTATCTCCAAGCTGCAGCATGGGCTGAGAGAGCTAGCTTGTCAGGCAAAGATCTGATCGAAGATTCTAAGTTTGCTGCTGAGATATCTCGCCAATCAGCTAAATGGCTAGAAGAGGAACGGGATTTGACGAAAGCCCAGATCGGCGCTTGGTCAGTAGTTTTGCAAAATGCGACGGATAAAAAAACTGTTGAGATTATTGCTCAGGAGCTAGATAAACTGGGAATGAAAATTGAAATTAAAGATGGTGTACAAGCTATTGTGCCGAAATAAAAAATTAAAATTAAAAAAGGGGTGCATTGCACCCCTTTTTTTCTAGTTAGCCGTCAACCACTTTTGGGCAGTTAATCGCTGAATTACACCAAATACTAGTAAATCAAGAGGGGCTTTACGCTCATCGATCAAAAATGGCTCAATTGTACTAGGCGATCGTCCAGCATCAGCACAGGAAAAAGCTTTCTGAGCATTGAGATCTGCCTTAGAAAAATAAACCGTAAATTGGCGTAGCCCTTGTGCCCAAATCCCATGTACTTGAGAATTGCCAAACTCCAATTGCAAATCATCTACACCTTGTTTTGCAAAGGCTTTGGTTAAGGCAGGTAGATAATGCTTGTTAATAAATTCATCAAAGGGTAACTCTTCGATCGCTGGAGGCTTCTCGGCTTTGGGCTTAGCGGCAGGTTTTACCTTTGGCTCTTCGGAAGTTGATGCAGTGGTTTCAGACATAGTTTTTGAGTATTAATTTTATAAGGAGAATAAACAATGCTGTATGTTGTCTATATCTCTATTTGGCTTCAGTGTTGACGATCTGTGGTAAACCCATGCTGTAGTTGAGTGATCGATGATTGAGGTTGTAAGTAACTTCACCCTCTTGTAATAGCGATCGCACAAAATGCTCTAAATCTGAACCAATGCGACGCAAATTGTAATCAGTTAGGTCTGCACCTTTATAATCTTCCACAAGCTGATCAAACTTGCGGTATACCTTTTGCAGAGCGCCATCTGTCCAGTTTAGTTCATTATCAGGATCGACATCTAGTGTGAGCATGTTTTCACTATCGATAAGCTCATCATTCTGCTCCTCAACAATGGCAGCATAAATCTGAATATGACGGGTTGTAGATTTGAGCGGCATAAAGGTTGTGACTTGGGTAAGTATTGAAGAACTAACTCTAGATTATTGCAAATTTTTAAGACTTAACTTTTATAACTTTCAATAAAAAATAAGTGCGGCTCAGAGAGCCACACTTATTTTTAACTAGCCAGATATTCTTGCATTCTGGTTTTGCGCTTGCGTAGATAGTCCATCGCTTGACGCTCTAGTTGTCTTACCTGTTCACGGCTAAGATCCATGCGCTTGCTAATGCTAGCCAACGACATTTCCTGCCCATCCTCCAGCCCGTAACGCAAAATCATTACTTGACGTTGCTTTTCGGGTAACTCCTTAAGCAAGCTTTGAATATCTGTCCGCAAAGACTCACGCTCTACATAGTTATCAGGAGAACGACCTGTATCTTCTAATAACTCAGCAAGTTCTGTATCTTGATTATCGCCAATGCGTAAGTCAAGGGAAATTGGCTGACGCGATAGGGATAAACATTCACGGACTTGATCCGTTTTGATATTTAGCTCATAGGCAATTTCAGCTACCGTGGCAACTCGACCAAGATCTTGAGAAAGTTGGCGTTGAGCTTTTTTGATTTTGTTGAGCTTTTCGGTAATGTGAACTGGTAAGCGAATCGTCCGCGCTTGCTGAGCGATCGCCCTCGTAATTGCTTGACGAATCCACCAATAGGCATAGGTCGAGAACTTAAAGCCCTTAGTAGGATCGAACTTATCTACAGCTCGCTCTAATCCTAGAGTTCCTTCTTGCACTAAGTCTAGAAGTTCTAAGTTCCGTTTTTGATATTTCTTCGCGACAGAGACTACTAAACGGAGGTTTGCCTCAATCATTTTGCGTTTAGCGCGTGTGCCAACGCGAATAAGGCTATGCAAAATCTCTGGCTCTAGATCAACAGTTTCAGCCCACTCTTGCTCAGTTGGTAAGCGATCGCTATTTTGAGCAATCTTTTCTTGAACTTCAAACAGCGCCATCATCTGCTGCACTTGCTTGCCATAGATAATCTCCTCTTCATTGCTGAGTAGAGGAATTTTCCCGATTTCATGCAAGTATGTGCGAACCATGTCAGCAGACAGACCGACCTGCTTGTTAGCTTGCCTATCCACTGTCTTTGGCGTGGGTTGGGTCAATGGTTCTTCAGACATATCGCTCCTACTTTATTTAAACTAAGCGTTTTCCAAGAGTGCTTCTCCAAGACTAGAAGTCTGATACTAAAGAAGACCCAGTAACTTTAAAATCCAAATTTGTGAGCTTGATAGCTTAAAATCACAATCTTTAAGTTTTATAAAGTTGTTCTAATAATGTGTCATTTGCTCCAAAGTTGATTTGTATAATACATGGTTAACCTTTTTATCTCTTGCGTCTGGAGTTACATATTATTACAAATTAACTAAAAAAGTCAAAGGACGGCTATCACTATCTCTCTAAAGATTTGGATGGAATTTGACTAAGTATTTACACTCATTGTTTTGGGTATTTCATGGTTTTGATGGTATTGATAATGCTCATCTACTGTTATTAACGTAATCAGACAGCCTTAATGCTTAGAAAAGATTAGAAACTAAAAATCTGAATCTAAAAACCAAATAACTATTAAAGTTACGTATGTAACTACTTGTTTAGATTTAATAAATATCCAGAAATACAATTGTTGAGAGCAATTGTTCAGATATTGAGACTTAGAAAGAACTGAAGCTTTAAATCTCTAAACTTGAAATGTGTATGGTAATTTACACAAACTTAGAGTGATAATGCGTAATTAACTTAACTGACAAAAATGCTTTGCTGGTTTTACTGGCTGCTAGGTTAAATAGGACGCAGAGGATAAACTACAGGTTCCCGACAGCACTAATTTAAGAATTAACCATATAACGTTTACCAAAGGGAGAGTTCTATAATAAGAACTTCATGTTAATTATTCCCTGTGATCGCCTCTGCTTATCTTTAATTTTGCTTAAGAAACTTATATAAATTTATCCACAACTCCCAACTATCTGATCAATAAACTCTAGTCATTAGCTTTATGATTAATTGTCACAAATGCTGCATTTGAGCGATCGTATAATTTGCTAATCTTTATTGTTAAGGAAAATCTGTAAAATGCAATCACTCATCTGGGTGAAGTCAAGTATCGAAACCACCAACCTAAAGTCAATTTTTTGATGTTATAAAATTGATTCGATGTAATTTGTTTGAGAATCGTTTTGTAGTAATGCTTTAGGTTAGGATAGCGGCATGAAGCAATGCTAAAGATGTGTATTGATTGGAGTATTGAAGATGCAGGCTTAGATGTTGATGGAAACTTACGTTACTAACTTGTCTGAGCGTTTTGGAGTCATTACGTAAACCCAAAGTCTCGATCAAAAAATTTAGTGTAATTTATGTTGTATGTGCTTGTCGCTTGCAACACAATTACTAAGATATCCGAAATATAAATATTTTTGTCGGGAGGGAACTTGTTATCCCAACTTCTCGACCTGAAATCTATAATTAGACTTTGGTAAAGTGATGTTGTCCTGTGCTGAAGCTATTAACAATAACTGGGATAATTACAACTGGGATGATTAGAACCATGACTTCAACGAAGACTCAAATTAAAATCAATATCAAGAAAGCGATCGCTCTAAGCACAATCTGTATAGCGTCTGTCGCTAGTCCGACTTTTTTTGGTGGTCATGAAGCGGTTGCTCAATATAACCTAGGGTTACCAAAATCCGCAAGTTCTGGTGGTGCAACTAGGGGTGGGTTACCTCTGATTACGATTCTGGGAATTGAAGATGGGGCAAAGACTTTAGCATCTCGCCCAACATTGTATTGGTACATTGCTCCTCAAGATGCTGCAACAACTACATCAACGACAGTTCCTCAAATTGATAGTGGTAAAGGCTCATTTAAAGTGACATTCCTTTTGCGTGATGGTCATGACAGAGCCGCAAAATCAGTCTTTGTCGCTGAAGGTAAAGCTGAGGATTCAGGACTCTACAAATTCACATTGCCAGAAAATGCGCCTGAGCTAGTCAAAGGAAAAGCGCAACGTTGGCAAATCCGTTGGCAAAGTCATGGCGCTACATCTCAAGTTGATGTCTATGCTGCTATTCGTCGAGATGATGAGCCTGTAGTTTTAAAGGCGATCGCTGCGGCTAAAAATGATTTGGAAAAAGCAAGAATCTATGCAAAAAATGCATATTGGTACGATGCACTTGATGCTTATACTAGTTGGCTATCCAAAAACCCTAAGGATAATGTAGCCCTCACTGAGCGTAGTAATTTGGTAAAAGCAGGTTTAAACAACAATTCAGCTTTTCTGAAAAGAGATGAACAAGGTAAATTAATTCTGCCTGTAGAGCTAGATCCAACAAAATTGTCAACCTTTCTAACCAAACTGGATGAAAGCAAAGGTGCTGCATCCATTCTGTTGCAGCCTAAAATCGTCACTAAACCATCAACATAAATATAGCTAGCTGTCGCTACTTGTGTTAAGACAAAATCAAAACCTAGCAGGAGAAAAACGCTGCTTTATGACGCTTTTCTCCTATACCAATTCAAGAAAGTGTTGCCACACTTTCTTGAATTAAAACCCAAATCTATTGATATATTTGCCACCATTCTTGTTAAGACACCAACCCAGAAGCCGAGTTGCGGCGCAAAGAGACGCAACTCGGCTTCTGGGTTTTGATTTGCTTTAGTACAAATGGTGACAATAATACAAAAACAGAAAATGGCGTAGCCATTTTCTGTTTTTGTATAGCTGGGTTTGGCTATAGCTAGCTTCCACTGATTTCATAATCAAAAAAGTAGAGGGCTCAGTTTGTCTACTCTGCTTTTTCGTATTTAGAGTTTTGCAATTTAATGAATCACCCTGCCGCAAGCGGACGGGGTATCAAATTCTTTTTTACTAGAATATACTCACACCACAGAGCGGTGGGGTATTTACCCTCTTAGTTCAAATAAAAAACTAAATTTTTTGGTGGTGCAGCAAAGCTGCACCACCAAAAAATTTAGTTTGCGTCCCTAACGTAAACCATAATGATATGATGTGCCAAAAGTCTCACTGTTTAAGTAATGCTTAAGCACTATTCAATGTTGTTGAGATCGTTAAGGCAAAGCTATGGCAGATAATTCAGGTAATTTTTGGGGAGGCTTTCTCTTCGGGGCTGCTGTCGGCGGCGTAGTTGGCGCATTGGTAGCCATTAAGCTCAGTGAGCCAGACGATGAGCTCATTGAGCAGCAAGCTGATCGCGATCACCTCATCGATAAACCTCAGACTTCTAATGAATTTGCCCGTCGTAATCTCGAAAAGAAAATTGCCCAACTGAATGCAGCGATCGACTCAGTTAGTCAAGAACTTGCTACTGCTGAAGGAAAAAATGGTCGCAAGCAGACATCAATTGAATCATTACGAGATATGACTGTTGATGATAAAGGTTCTACGATTTAATAAAGAAACCCATTGTTTGTGGCGCGGCGAAGCCGCGCCACAAACAATGATGATCCTATAGTAATGATAAAAAGCCTTATTTCTGTTGCATTCAGTAGAATGATGGTAGCTATTTATTTTAATTGTTCTCTAACCTAACAAACTCCTATGGCAGTTATTCTTGGTACAGTCAGCTCATTCATCTCGATCTATTTAGGGTTGCTATTTATCCGTGTCTTATTGACTTGGTTCCCCAATATTGATTGGTACAGTCAGCCATTTGCGGCGCTCGGTCAGATCACCGATCCCTACCTCAATCTATTTCGTTCGATTATTCCCCCTCTAGGTGGCATGGATTTTTCACCTATGCTTGCTTTCCTTGCGCTTAGCTTTTTGCAACGCGCCCTCGCTCCATTAGCAGCAAGCGCGAGTATGGGCTTTTAAGGTAAGCTTATTTCTAATTACAAATTACGAATTACGCTGCGTTCACGTTAGGAAATATACATGACGGGTTTGTTAGATTTGAGCGGGAAAACTGCTCTTGTGACTGGAATTGCCAACAATCGTTCGATCGCTTGGGGTATTGCCCAAAAGTTACATCAGGCTGGCGCTAAGCTTGGTATTACTTATTTGCCAGATGATCGCGATCGCAACAAAGGCAAGGTTGCTGAGTTGACCGATTCCTTAACACCAGATTTCTTGTTGCCTTGCAATGTTCAGGATGATGCCCAAGTAGATTCATTGTTTGCCTCGGTTGCCGAGAAATGGGACAAGATCGATATTTTGGTGCATTGCTTAGCATTTGCTAATAAAGAAGATTTATCTGGTAGCTTTACGGATATTTCCCGCTCAGGCTTTCAACTGGCTCTAGATGTGAGTGCTTACTCATTAATTCACCTATGCCGAGCCGCAAGACCGCTACTCAAAGATGGTGGCAGTGTAATTACTCTCACCTATATTGGTGGTGCGAAAGTTGTCCCTAACTATAATGTGATGGGCATCGCTAAGGCTGCATTAGAAATGAATGTGCGCTACCTCGCTTCCGATATGGGACCAGACAACATTCGGATTAATGCAATTTCGGCTGGACCAATTCGCACTCTTGCTTCGGCGGCGATCGGTGACTTCCATAAAATGTTGCACCACTACGAAGAAACAGCGCCTTTGCGTCGTTTAGTTACTCCAGATGATGTTGGCAATGTGGCAACTTTCCTAGGAAGCGATCTGTCAAGTGCTGTAACTGGGCAAATTATTTATGTAGATGCTGGTTACGAAGTGATGGGCGCTTAGTTTGATTGACTGGTACTCTAGAACTCAGAATCAGTTGCCTTTCGATGTGTAGTGCAGGTTCTTTATCTGGATAGATAATTGCAGTTAAAATGCCTGCGCTACGGTTCTTACAAGACAAGTCTTAAAAAAAATTCCCATGCAAACGGATATCTTCAAAGAGCTATTTCCACTATTCGATGCTGCTAGCGCCGAAACTTTGGAGTGGCTCCTCGCTGAAGCAGTAGAACGTGACTATCCTTCGGGACGAGCTGTACTAATGGAGGATGCTTGGGGCAATGCTGTATATTTCATCCTTTCGGGTTGGTTAAAGGTTCGATTTTTGAGAAGTCAGGACGCAACTACGCTTGCCATACTTGGCAATGGTGACTTTTTTGGAGAAATGGCGATTTTGGATGAGTCGCCGCGATCTACGGATGTTGTTGCTTTCACACCAGTGCGCGTTCTGAGTGTCCCTGCTCAAAAATTTATTCAGTTTTTATTTAAAGATCCCCAGTTGCATCATCGGATGTTGCAGTTGATGGTAAGACGATTACGCAAAACCAATCAACGCATTCAGTTACGTCAACAAGTTCCTGCGGTGCGGATTGCCACGATTTTGACGAGTCTTGCTGAAACCTACGGTAGTAAAACTGATGTAGGTATTGATATTTTTAATATTCCCGTGCAGGATATTGCTGATCTCTCAGAGGTAAGCCCTGAAGATACTACCAAGGTATTAGATAAACTTAAAGAAAAGGGTTGGATCGTAATTGATTCTAAGCGTCAAGTCATGAGTATCACTAACGAAAAACAAATGTTGCAACTAGCAACATTTCGCTAAAGAATAAAAAAGGCTTGCTTTGCAAGCCTTTTTTATTCTTTAGATGGAGATCGCAATTTTTCCTGTCATGGAGCCAGTTTCCAATAATTGATGAGCTTTGGCTGTATCCGCAAGTTGAAACACATCGCTGACATGAATTTTTAGTTTGCCCGAGTCAAATAATGCTGTACATTCACTCAGAATTTTAGCCTGTTGAATTTGGAGATTGGCTTTTCCCAGTAACATTGGGGTCAGCATCAGTTCAAAGCTAAATCGTAAATTACGGGTGCGAGAGACTTTCCAACTGATATCAGTAGGTGGTTCAAGAATAGTGACAATATCGCCATAGATTTTGACAGCAGGAAAAGTTTGTTCGATCAATTTGCCGCCAACTGTATCAAAGGCAAGATCTACACCTTCCCCATTTGTCCATGCGATCGCTGATTCTACAAAATCAGTTTGTTTGTAGGCAATTGGTAAATCCGCACCTAAATCTCGGACAAATCTTGCCTTAGCTTCAGAGCCAACAGTAGTACAAACATTTGCACCTCTGAGCTTGGCTAGTTGAATAGCCACATGACCAACACCTCCTGCTCCTGCATGGATCAAGACATTGTGATTGGTGGATAATGGTTGTAAATTTCCGCGATCATACAGGGCTTCCCAAGCTGTGATTAGTACCAATGGAGCGGCGGCGGCTTCCTCAAAACTGAGGGATTTGGGTTTATGGGCAGCAAATTTTTCGTCAATCGTGGTTAGTTCGGCATAGTTGCCCTGATGAAAACCTAGACCACCGTTACAAAAATAAACTTGGTCGCCCACTTTAAACTTACTGACCTCTGACCCGATCGCTTCTACGATACCTGCCCCATCGCAACCTAAGATAGAGGGCAAGCGATCGGGCTGAAATGTGCCACGACTACGCAGTTTGGTATCAATAGGATTGACTCCTGCGGCTTTGAGTCGCACCAACATCTCGGTTGGAGCCTGAATAGTTGGTTCTGGTACATCCCCAAGTTTCAGCACATTAGGATCACCTGCTGCGGTCATCAAAATTGCTTTCATAAATTTCTCCTGAATAAAAAAGATTAATAGCTCAGACAAAAATCAAAACCCAAAAGATGAGTGGCGGCGCGAAGCGCCGCCACTCATCTTTTGGGTTTAATGTCCTAAGCAAAACTTACATTGCTATATCCCAAATCACAAAATGATAGAGCTACAGCGCTTTGCGCTGACTTAAAAAACAGAAGACGAGTAGCGGCGCGAAGCGCCGCTACTATTGTGCAGGAGAAGTGGGTTGTGGGGCTGTAGTTGGTTTGGCAATAGGACTAGGCGGCTGACGGATAACATTGTTGTTGTCCCCAGATCGAGGAGCGCTTTGCACAGAGCGAGTTTGCCAATCGCCAAAAAATCGATTCATTACCGTAAATCCTAAAACTGCTGCACCACTCATAATTGCTAATAACACAATAATTGTTGTCCAAGTCTCTACGCTCTCACCGATGCCATAGCGAGTGCGATAGGGATCAATTTTGCATTGATTATCGCGATCGCGTGCTGTAATAGGTCGGCGAAACCGCAATCGATGATCGTCAAGCTTTTCTAATAAAATCCAGCCTGCTTGTGACTCTTCCGAACAGACTTTGTTTAAAACTTTACGACTGCGGAAACCACCGCTACTAGTACGCAAGATTTTAAATTCCCAGCCTTTGGGCTGATCGCTAGATGTGTTGGACTCGTAGCGAGTAAGATTTTCTTCTTCCACTTCTTCCCGCCGCCTATTACCTTGTTTTGCTCGAAATATTCTGTCGATAATCACAGACTGAATCCCAACATCGAGAATGATAGTACTGATGATGATTGCATTGATGGTCAGCATATGTGCGTGACTAATCCTAATAGCAGCATAGCAGCTTGATAATCAGCAAAAGTATACATGCTGATGAGACTCTTGAAATCAAGATTTTGCCTGAAATATTGTCTGTACTCTATATAGTGATAGTGATTTTCCCAAAAATCAGTAAGCGTTTCCACAAAACTAATTTTTTGGTTTTTTCGTGCACTTGTCTAATCATACCTATAATCCCAATCTACAAAAGTGTTGTCATACTTTTGTAGATTAAAACCCTAGCTCAGTAAGGATTTTAAACAAAAAATAGTGCAGCTATTTTGTTGTTTAGTTAACGTCAGTTCAACGAAAGCGAAAAATGGTAAAAATCGACAATCGATTTTTACCATTTTTCGCCATTTGCGGCGTGCGAAGCACGCCGCAAATGGCGATATCGAATTCACGTTTAGTTTAATATTACATAGCTTTTTTGAGGTATATAGCAATCCTGAATGAGTTGTGAGAGTTCGCCCCAAAGTGACGAACTCTTACAACTCATTTAAATCTTATAATTAGGATCGCTATATCAGAATTTTAGATGATTGCTTAGCGATCGCGATATTATGATGATTAATAAAAATAAGCTATAAGCTTCTGATAAAACCCTATGAACTCTATTGTCTTAATGGCAGAAGTATTAACCGATCCAGAGCTACGCCGCACTCCTGATAACCAAAGCTCGATCGCTTCATTTTTGGTGCAGTTTGCGGGCGGACGCGCCGAGGAAGCCCCTTATCGGATTAAGGTCGTGGGTTGGAATAACTTGGCGGATGAAATGGTGGAAAAGTATCATAAGGGCGACCAAGTTGTAGTTGAAGGTCGGTTACGTCTAGATACAGTTGATCGAGGTACTTATAAAGAAAAGCGCACTGAATTGATTGCTCAGCGTGTACATAGTTTTGGTGCTGGAAGTACCGTGAGCAATGCTACAGATGTATCTGCTGCACCAGCACGCAGTACTAGATCTAACCCATCTAATTCTGCTCCAACATCAACCTATGTCCCTGTAGCAACACCTGCAATTGATGCTCCTGATTATGACGATATCCCGTTCTAACTAAAAATAACGTAAGTTCGATATAGCTATTTACGGCGTGCTTCCCACGCCGCAAATAGCAGAAAATAGTAAGAATCGCTTATCGATTCTTACTATTTTCTGTTCTAGTCGAACTAACGTTAAAGTAAAAGCCTCGCAAAGCGAGGCTTTTACTGTTTTGCTTCCTAGAGAGGTGAATACTTGTCCCTCTATTGCCCCACTAACGTAGAGGCATCATCCTTTCTAAAACTTGCTCCGCAGATAATAATCTTGTGATGCGTACCTGAGCGATCGCTGGCTTCTTATTTTCATTGTTTATACTGGTGGCGCTATTTTTGAGCAATTCTTCTGGAATAGCTTCTACAGCTTGAATTGCCTCCTCTACTTTATAGAGAACCATCTCCTCTTTGCCATCAACAAGGTAAACTCCAATCGGAACAATTATTGGTCTACGTCGCCATGCCATTTCATTCCATAACCCCGTAACCTCCCATACTCTTCTTACCCGCCAACCTTGAGACAGAAAAAAATACTTCATGAAAAGCTCTCTATTTTCATAACTACTTGTTTTTACTGAAAGTTAAGATATGCGAAGCCATAACATTACCTTTGAAGTTGCAGCACAATTGTATATTTTGTATATTTCCTAGCCAAAAACAGGATGTATGGCAATTAATAGAAATAGAGTTACTTGCCAACAAATAGAGGCAGTATTAAGCGCTGCTTCTCTGCCTCTATTTGTTGAGGTATGTCCTAACACAACCGGCAGTGGCTATAGATAGCCTAAAATAGCCTGAATAAATTTGCTTTGTAAGACTCTTAAAGCTAAATTTATTAAAAAGCCGATGATGAGATTTGAACTCACGACCTGCTGATTACGAATCAGCTGCACTACCCCTGTGCTACATCGGCAAATGAAATCAATTGGATAAGTCAAACAAGTTTTTTTGCGGTAATTATTATAGCATCATTGCACACTTTACAAAATTTTGGGAAACCTCATTTTTGGGGAGATTGCTATGGGGAATATGGAATTGAAGTGCTAAATGTGCTTAATGTATTGCACCGATATCCAGTTCCCGCTATTTACCTCAACTTTCTGCAAGGGGTGCAGGATTAATCAATGATGAAGTTCCTCAATTAATTTACAAGAAAGAACAAGCGTTCGCGGCAATTCAAAAATAGGCGATCGCTTCTCTTAAATTTCTCGACTCATTGACAACTAATTTCTCAGAAGCACAATTTTTGCAATCTCTATCTCTTTCATTGCTATACTTCAAACCTTAGAGGCAATGCATAAATTGCCTCTAAGGTTTTTGGTTCATTAAAGCCTCATTTACATCAAGAATATTTTGTATTAATTCTGGTACATCTTGACGATCTCCTAATTCTTTTTTAATCGTCAAAGCTTGCTGATAAGCATCAATCGCTTTTTGATATTGCTTAATTGCAAAATAAGAATTGCCCAGATTAGATAGTAAGCTAGCCTGACTTGAAGGGCTTTTAAATTCTTTAAAGATAGATAGACTTTCTTGATAGCTAGCGATCGCTTGTTGGTAATTATCTAGCGCGAAGTAAGAATTTCCTAGATTCCAGAGAATAGATCCTTCAGTCCCTAGATCGCGTTTATCTTTTCGTAAAGAATCAGGTAAGAAATTGACAAAAGAGTCAAAGTGGTTAAAGTAAAGGGATGAAAGAACCACCACAATATGAACGAGAAGCACTAGAAAACATGCCAGTAGGAGAACTGGTAGAAGTAATCGTGCGCCAACAAGAATGGGCACAGCAAATATATGAAGAAATAGAGAGCCTAAAAGCAGTCAACAACAGAAGTAGCAAAGACTCATCAAAACCGCCATCAAGCGACCTATTAAAACGGTCAGAGAAAAAAGTCGAAGAAATAGCAGAAGAGGAGGGTAAGAAAAAAGTAGGAGGACAATTCGGACATAAAGGAAAAACGAGAAAAGGATTTAATCGAGTAGATCGCTTTGAGACGCTCTCGCCCGAAGGCTGTCCAAATTGCGGAGGACAAGCATGGACAGAGATAGGAGTCAGCATCAGACAAACAGCAAGATTGGTAGAACAACCAATTGAAATCGTTGAATATCAGCAACAGGAATGTCAATGTAAGCACTGTGGCGCAGTGGTGTGGGGAGAATTGCCTAAAGATGTGATTGGCGAACAAGACCTAGAAGCAAGCCTACAAGGGATGTTGGTATGGTTAGGGAATTATGGACATATGAGTTATAAAAAACAGCAAGAATTGCTAAAAGAGATGGGACTAGTCGAAATCGGACTAGGAACCATCGCCGCCACCAATGAGCGAGTAGCAGACAGTATTGAAGCAAAAGTGGAAGAGCTAGCAGATTGGATTAAAGACCAACCCCAAGTTCAAGTCGATGAAACACCGTGGCTCGTCAAAGGCGTAAAAGAATGGCTATGGTCATTCAGTGGTGAAGGTTATGCGCTATATCGTGGTGCAGATACTCGTAGTCGTGCCGAACTAGAGTCAATGTTGGGAGAAAGCTATGATGGCGTATTGTGTAGTGACGACTATAGTGTGTATAACGGTTACGCCGTTGAGCGACAACAGAAATGTCTGGCTCACCTAAGACGACACTTTAAAGCACTACTTAAATTAACCCTTAAATCTCAACAAGAAATTGGGCGTATATTCATTAGGCTGATTGATGAAGCATTTGAACATCATGCGACTTGGCAAAAAAATCGTGATACTCGACCATATTTTAACTGGGCGATTGATTTTAAAAAACGAGTCAGCCAAGCTATCTCGGATTGGATGCCCAAAGTTGGCTATGCCGCAGGTAATTTATTAAAGTCCCTCAAGAAGAAATCGGCTCAATGGTGGTATTTCCTTGAAAATCCTCATGTCCCTCCTGACAATAATCGTGCCGAGCGTAATCTCAGACTTGCTGTTACCAAACGCAAAGTTTGTGGTGGCTCCCGTTCTATGGATGGTTTTCGCAATACCGCCGCTTTATTGACGGTTATTCAAACTTGTAAAGCTCAAGGTAAATCTGTCATTGATTTTTTCCGTCAAGCTTTAATTGATCCTTCTTCCATCTCTCTCATCCCTATTCTTACCTGAATTCTTACATCTTTTCTATAAATAGATAGACTTTCTTGATAGTTATCAATTGCTTTCTGATAATTATTACTGTCATAGTAGGCATCACCTAAGCTCAAAAGTATATCTTCTTCAGTAAAGGAAACAGATTTAACAATACCTCTATTGTTTTTATTGTAGAATTTTGCAATAGCTAAAGAGCGGGTATAGTAATCAATTGCTTGGGTATACTGCTTTAATTCGCCATAGGATCGAGCAATATCTTTATATAAAGAATACATCACGAGATTTTCTGAATGAATAGCTGTCTCTAAAACTGGTGGCTCAAATTTTAAAGCTTGAAAATAAAAATTAATTGCTTTTTGATATTGTCCCAATTCATGATAAGTATTACCTAAACTAGTAATCGTTTTCTTTTGCAAATCGCGATCATTAGTTTGCTTAGCAATCAATAAAGTTTGTTGATAGTATTTGATTACTTGCTCTTTACTGATTACATCTTCATAGTTACTGGATAAAAATTGTAAAAGCTTAGTTGTGTTTGGGATATCCTTAATTTGAGAGGAAATATCCAAAGATTTTTGACAGTAGTTAATCGATTGTTGCCACATTTCTATCTTGCTAAGAGATGGCTTATCAATATAATTTGGATCGTAATCATGATACAAACTACAGAGTTCTTTTAATACAGAAGCTTCTAATGGACGGTCGCTAATTTTTTTAGAGACTGCAAGAGCTTGCTGGTGATAATCTAAGACTTTTTGAAAATATGCTCTACTTCTATGAGCAGCACCGAGATGGTTAAGAATCCTACCTTCTGATTGACGATCACCTATTTTTTTAGCGATCGCTAAAGCTTGCTCGTAATATTTAATTGCTTCCGCCTGATTACTTTTTCTATCAACATCACGACCTAATCCCATTAGAGCTTCAGCTTCTAGTTTTGGATTACCAATTTTTTTAGCGATCTCTAGAGCTTGTTTGAAAGATTTTTCTGCTTTAGTAGAACTAAAGTTCTCAAAATAAATAGGCTTATATCCATACCAAGCACTTTGTAATGTATCTTGATTATAGTAAGCTGTGCCTTGACTATTGAGAGATTCAGCTTCACCTTGAAGGTCACCTAACTGCCGATAAATATCTAAAACTTGTTGGTAGGCATTGAAAGCTTCTAGATTTTGACTTACCTCAAGATGTTGCTTTGCTTGCTTAATTAAACTATCTGCCTGAGACTTCTGCGATTGATTTGTTTGTGTTGATTGGGCTAGTACTACATTTTCTCTATCCAGAAATAGTGCAGTACAGGGGAATATACTTATTAACAACAATGGAAATCCAATTGATAAGGTTAAATTTTTACGCATATTCCCCAACTGGCTATTATGCGAAAATTATATAGGATATTTCTATTTTTGCAAGCGTTTTAGTTCATCTTGTAAAGCTTGAACTTTACTCTTGAGAGAATCTACATCATTTATAGTTTGATTAGAATTACCATCTTCCTCATCATCGATCGAGATCGTGCGCGGAGTATCTTTACCACTAGGATTTGATGCGTTTTGAGATTCACTGATTGGCTTTTGGGAGTTACGCACAAGGTCATCAACAAATTTCTTTGCTTCTTCGGTGGTCATTTCTCCACGCTCAACTAGTTCTTCAGCTAACTTGCTAGCCTGAGTGCGGAGTTCACCAAGGGTCTCGCCTGCTTTTTCACCTGCGACAGTCGCCAAGCCTAGACCCAGATAAAATGCTTTTTGGACAATGCCACCAAATGGATTCATTGCTATTACTCCATAAAATTTTATGATAGTCGTTGTGGGTAGTACTTTGCACTGCTCACCATGACTATCATATCTCGATATTATGAAATTTTCCAACTGGCTATCACAACGAGCAGTGCAAAAGAAAGATGCGATCGCACTAATATTTAAATCAGGTATTAATAGAGAATCAGCACATTGGACATACTCACAATTAGAAGCTGATGTTAATCAATGGATAGATTATTTACAAGCTTTGGGAATCAAGGCAGGCGATCGCATTGGCTTGTTACTAGCTAATCATCCCAGATATATTATGCTTGTTCATGCCTTAGTAAAGTGTGAAGCCATAGCTATTTTTCTAAATATTCGCCTCACGCCTGAAGAAATACGCTGGCAAATAGCAGATAGTCAAGTCAAATATTTAATTTGCGATGAATTTACACAGCTCACCGCTAATAGTTTAGAAGGTCAAATCGAAGATTTAGTAATTGAGAATTGCTCTTACCTCCAAACTCCCCCCAGAGGGAGAGAGGAAGA
This sequence comes from Pseudanabaena minima str. Chao 2107, assembly GCF_051131155.1. Classification (NCBI taxonomy): domain Bacteria; kingdom Bacillati; phylum Cyanobacteriota; class Cyanophyceae; order Pseudanabaenales; family Pseudanabaenaceae; genus Pseudanabaena; species Pseudanabaena minima. The sequence goes on along the minus strand of NZ_CP159508.1, from coordinate 3,552,483 downwards.
AAGAGTCTTGTTCCCCTCTCCCTCTAGGAGAGGGGTAAGGAGTGAGGTTTTAATTAATCTAGAAAACATACAGGGCATCTTCTATACATCTGGAACAACGGGCAAGCCCAAGGGAGTTCCCTTAACCTACAGCAATCATTTCCATAGTGCGATCGCCTCGGCTTTACATTTAGGAATTGAGCCAGATGATAATTGGTTGTTATGTATGCCGATGTTTCATGTGGGGGGATTGGCGATCGCATGGCGGAGTGTGATTAATGGTACGGCAATTACGCTTTTGCCGAAGTTTGATGAGCAGCAAGTGCTAGAAGCGATCGCAGTTGAGAAAGTAACGCTAATATCCCTTGTCCCAACAATGTTGAATCGTTTACTACAACATCCCAAGTGGCAAAATTTACTGAGATTACAGGCGATTTTGTTGGGGGGCGCACCTGCGAGTTTAGAACTGATTGATCTCTGTCTACAGTTAAATTTGCCGATTATGCCTACCTATGGGATGACCGAAACGGCTTCGCAAATCACTACACTTTTGCCCCATGAAATTGCGATTAAGCGAGGTTCATCAGGGTTACCACTTTTCGGAAATTGTCTAAGGATTGTGGATGATAGTAATCAAGATCTTGATGCTGGTGAGATTGGGCAAATTCTAGTTCAGGGTGCGAGTGTGATGTCAGGTTATCTCCATCAACATACATTTAATGCAATTCAAGATGGTTGGTTGCATACAGGCGATTTGGGCTATCTCGATCGCGATGGTTATCTATTTGTAGTCAGTCGTCGATCTGATTTAATTATTAGTGGTGGTGAAAATATTTATCCAACCGAAATCGAAGCAATTTTATTAGCACATCCTGCGATCGTAGAGGCTTGTGTGGTGGGAATAGGAGATCGCGAATGGGGGGAAATAGTTGTGGCGGTAATTGTGGCGAAGGCTCAATTATCTTTGGCAGAAATTAGAGACTTTTGTGAACAGAAATCTTTAGCTCGATACAAATTACCTAAGTCGATCTACATTTGGAAATCCCTCCCCAAAACTGCCTCTGGTAAATTATTGCGTCAAGAAATCCGCGATCGCCTAGAGCCTAAATGAAATCTGAAAATTATAGCGATCGCGCTACAATACCAATGGAAATAGCCAAAGCCATCTACGCTCTAGCATCATGCATCAAGATTCTGATATCGCCAATTTGCAAAATCTTCCCCCTGGGGAATTAGGATTACCCATCCTTGGGCAAACCCTCCAGTTTCTCTTTGATCGCAAATTTGCTGAGAAACAATATGCTAAATACGGTGCAATCTCTAAAACTAGCTTACTTGGTAGACCGACAGTATTTATGATTGGCTCTGAAGCTGCGGAATTTGTGTTGTCTAGTCATATGGACTCTTTTTCATGGAAAGAAGGGTGGCCAGATAATTTCAAGATGCTATTAGGAGAGTCGCTATTCTTGCAAGATGGGGAAGAACATCGCCGCAATCGCCGTTTGATGATGCCCGCATTTCATGGATAGGCTTTAGCTGGGTATTTCTCGACAATGGAAGAAATCACCCAGCGATATCTTGCTAAATGGACAGAGAAGGCAGAATTTAATTGGTTTGATGAATTCAAAAAACTGACCTTTGAGATTGCTAGTCAACTTTTGATTGGGGCAAATGCTGGCGATGATGTGGAGAGATTGAGCAAATTATTTGCGACCTTAACTAATGGGTTATTTGCGATCGCGCCTTTCGATTTACCATTTACTAATTTGGGCAAAGCGCTGAAAGCACGCGATCGCTTATTAGAACATCTCACCAAAGTTGTGCAAGAACGCCAACAAAATCCCACTAGTGATGTGCTGAGCATGTTAGTACAGGCTCAAGACGAAGATGGATGTCGCTTTAGTCTAGAAGAATTGAAAGCTCAAGCAATGCTGATGTTGTTTGCTGGTCATGAAACCACGACCTCGATGTTGACTTGGTTCTGTCTAGAATTAGGTCGTCATCCTCAAGTTTTAGAACGCGCTCGACAAGAGCAAATAGCGTTAGCACAAACAGGCAAATTAAACCTGGAACAAATAGGACAAATGCCCTATCTCGATCAAATATTTCAAGAGATTGAGCGCTTACGTCCACCTGTGGGTGGAGGATTTCGAGGTGTAGTCAAGCCCTTTGAGTTTAATGGTTATCATGTTCCTAAGGGCTGGCTAGTTCTCTATTCGATTATGATTACCCATAAACAAACGGATATCTATCCCAATCCTGACCAGTTTGATCCTGATCGCTTTAGTAGCGATCGCCAAGAACAGAAGCAGAAACCTTTTAGCCTGATTGGTTTTGGTGGTGGTGCAAGGATTTGTATTGGGATCGCTTTTGCAAAATTAGAGATGAAGATTATTGCTGCTCATCTATTACGCAACTATCAATGGGAAATTTTGCCGTCTCAAAATTTAGAACCATTCCCAATTCCTACTCTCCGTCCTAAAGACGGACTCAAAGTCAAGTTTCAGCCATTAACATAATTAAGGACTTTTGCAAAAGAACGAAAAGTAGGGGCAATTCATGAATTGCTCCTACGATGACAGGTTTGTTTCAAGTCATTTTTGCATAAGTCCTAATAACTGATATTACGTGGAACTCAGATAATGAACCTCTTGCTGCTAGCATAACAGGGCAACCACGGGGGGATTGCCCCTACCTGTAAATTTTTTAGATCTTGTAGGGGCTGTGCCCCCGTGCCAGCCCTAGACTTACGCCAGCACAAAAATTCCTTCCGCGTGACATCAGCCATTAACATAACTAAAAAAGGTGGTGCAAAGCACCACCTTTTTTAGTTATAGCGCAAAGCACTAACAAGGGGGCAATTTTTAGACTTCTGTATCTCCGTCTAACTCCTCAACTTCTGAGGTTTCGATTGCTGATGCTTCGACAATAACTTCAACAGCAGCTACTGGCGCATCACCATTTTGGATATCCACCTCTTCAATCTCTTCTTCCAAAGCAGGTGGAACTAAGGTCGCACCCACGATCGCATCGGAGGCATCAAGCCTTTGCAGACGCACACCTCGCGCAGTACGAGATTGGCGGGCGATCGCATCGGTAGACTGGCGCATGACGATACCACGACTGGTAACAATCATCAGTTCGTTGTTCTCATCAACTAAACAGAGTGAGGCAAGTTGATCTTGTCCTGATTTGAACTTAGTCACGCGCAAACCTTTACCTGCACGTTTTTGGATGCGGAATTGGCTAACAGGAACGCGCTTACCGTAACCGCCTCTAGTGACGACTAGCACCCATGGTCCTTGAGCCTTTTCATTCTCAGCCTCAGTAGTCTCAGCTTCTAGATTCTCATCTTCATTGACAGCTACAGTCAAATCAATCTCTTCTTCCGAACCTTCAACTTCCTCGATTTCGGCTAAGCCTGCGGGGAGAATGTCCATACTCACGATTTCATCATCGCCAGTTAGACGCATTGATCGCACGCCGCGAGTGTCACGACCCATCGGGCGTAACTGCTCATGGTCAGTACGGAAGCGGATCGACATGCCTTGACGCGAACCGACAATAATCGTGTTATCGGCTTTAGCACGGCGTACCCAACGCAGTAAGTCACCTTCTTCTAAAGCAATTGCAATTAACCCATTGGAACGAATATTGGCAAAAGCTGGTAACTTCGTTTTTTTGATATAGCCACCAGCCGTGAGCATAACCAGATATTCATCTTCGCTAAACTCACTGATAGGTAATACTGTGGTGATTTTTTCGTCAGCCGCGATCGGTAATAGTTGCACCACGGCTGTACCACGGGCGGCGCGACCTGATTCAGGAACTTCGTAAGCCTTGACTCCATAGACCTTACCGCGATCAGTAAAGAAGAGAACTTTGTCATGACTGCGACAGGCGAAGAAATGGGCGATCGCGTCATCATCCTTGACGTTGGCGCTAGCTTTGCCGCGTGTGGCGCGATGTTGAGCGGTGAAAGTATCCACAGGCATCCGTTTGACATAGCCTTGTTCGGTAACCATCACAATTGTTTCGCGATTGGCAATCAAATCAGCAGTATCAATATCACCTTCATTGGGCAGAATGCGAGAGCGGCGAGGTGTTGTAAATTCAGCTTTGATTGCTTCTAATTCTTCACGGGTAATCGTGAGAATGCGATCGCGATTTGCAAGAATATGTTGTAAATCTGCAATCTTCTCAACTAACTGATTATGCTCATCATGGATCTTATCGGCATCTTGAGCAGTCAGGCGACGCAATTGCATTTGCAGAATTGCATCGGCTTGCGCTTCCGAAAGCCCATAGTTCTCAATCAAGCCCGCTTTCGCAGAACTACTATCATCGGCTCCACGAATCAGAGCAATGACTGCATCTAAGTGATTAAGTGCAATTAATAGCCCTTGTAATAGATGATCTCGTTCCTGTGCCTTGTTCAATTCATATTGAGTACGGCGCGTAATCACTTCGTAGCGGAAATCGAGAAATACTTGCAGTGCATTACGCAGGGTTAGCGTAATCGGTTCGCCATCGACGAGAGCGAGCATATTGCAGCTAAAGTTCGATTGCAGAGGGGTAGATTTGTAAAGATTATTTAGAACTACTTTGGGATAAGCATCGCGTTTTAATTCGATGACTAAACGCATTCCGTCGCGATCGCTTTCATCACGAATATCAGAAATACCATCAATTTTCTTCTCATTGACCATCTCGGCAATGCGTTCGATTAGTGCTGCCTTATTGGTTTGGTAAGGCATTTCGGTGACGATAATCGCCTCGCGATCCTGTCGTCCAGAAGCAGAAATGGTCTCAAAGTTGGCTACAGCTCGCATGGTCACGGAGCCGCGCCCAGTAGTGTAGGTTTCGCGAGCGCCATCGGTTCCTAAGATCAAAGCGCCTGTTGGGAAATCAGGACCTGGAATATATCGCATCAGTTCCAAATCCGTCAGATTCGGATCGGCAATCAGAGCGACCAATCCATCTACCAACTCACCTAAATTGTGCGGGGGAATATTGGTCGCCATCCCTACGGCAATCCCTGAGGAACCATTGAGTAATAGTTGAGGAATTCGGGCAGGTAATACTAGCGGCTCCTGTTGTGAGCCATCGTAGTTGTCACCAAAGTTAACCGTATCGCGCTCGATATCTTGAATCAGCCCAACTTGAGAGATGCGGGTCAACCGACATTCGGTATATCGCATTGCGGCGGCGGGATCGTTATCGACTGAGCCAAAGTTACCGTGACCATCAACCAAGCGATCGCGCATCGAAAAGTCTTGCGCCATCCGTACCAGTGCTTCATATACGGCGGTGTCACCGTGGGGGTGATATTTACCGATTACGTCACCGACCACACGGGCGCATTTCCGAAAGGGGCGATCGGCGGTCATGCCCAACTCGTGCATAGCGTAGAGAATGCGACGGTGTACGGGCTTGAGTCCATCACGGGCATCGGGCAGGGCGCGACCGACGATCACGCTCATGGCATATTCCAAATACGATCGCGACATTTCGCCGCGCAGGTCTGTGGGAATAATCCGATCTTCTAAGGTATCAGTCATACGGCTACTTAAATTCTCCTTGCATGGCTTGGTAGTGCTTGCCCCGTGTGAGATAGGCAATCATTACTAAGTGTCTTACTATTATAAGGCTTTGCGGCTTTGCAGGGGGATTTTAGTATGCCATTTAGACCACCAGCCTCTGAACTCCAATGATAGTTTTGGGACGTTTCAAAGAAAGAATTAATAGCTCAGCTTAATGGCTCTAAAATATCAACGACTTTGACGGACATTATTGTTTTCGCAAATTATTGACAAAATGTCTGATAAGGTTTATATTCACATTTAATTATCTTGCAAATTAAAGTTAGGTCAAGACTTGGGTAAAGTTCAATGCTTTAAAATTGACGGTCTGTATCTGTTCTTTAATTCTCACGATCATAGACCTCCACACTTTCACGCTCGTAAGGCAGGCGCATGGGAGATCCGCGTTGATATTTTGCTTTGCAGTAAAGAGAATGGCTTAGTGTTTACAGCTAAATATCCACCAAATCCTCAAATATCAGGTAAGGACGAAAAACAAATTTTGAAACTCGTTTTAGAAAATCGGTCTAAGCTTCTCATCGAATGGGATCAAAAAGTATGTATTAAGGAGGATCAGTAATGTCCAGCCAACAGACAATGACTGTTCTAGTTCAAGATAGGGCGAACAAACATCTTGTAACCCGTTCTAAGTCAGTTCAAGTCCTACAGCCTTCTGACTCACAGGACTTGGAATCAGCCCTAAATTTGTTTGTGCTAGCTTCAGCAACTGGCTTGCCAGAGATTGCGGATATTGTGAGATTGGCAAATCAGAAGCATCATTTACGGGTGCTATTTATTAGAGAAGATATCGATCCTACTTGGATGCCTCAAATGTTTGATCGCGCAAACCTCCGAGTGATGCGAAATACGCTTGTTCATACTAATTCTATTGTACCTAAAAGGGTGATGAATGCTTGGATTATGGGAGCGCAAGAACAACTAATTGCTGATGCAACAGTGATTGGCGATCAATTATTAGTTCTTAGTTGTGCGATGGAAAAGTTGGAAATTCCTTTTGATTCTTTGCCAGCATTAAAATGTATTTCTATGGATGAACGTAGTAACTTTACTATTGATGATGATGGTAGTTGTCTTTATTGGGAAGATGCAGATATCCATCTTGATCTTGAGGCTTTTCGTTGTGCAACCAATCCTGAATGGAAGCAGAAGTTTGAATCTCTTAAGTCAGAGCATAATCAAGTTTTTGGTAAGGCGATCGCTACTTTACGCAAGAAATATAAACTCCGCCAGTCGGATATTATTGGTTTGTCTGAACGTCAGGTGCGGCGGATCGAGCAGGGTGATGGTAGTACAAAGGTTGATACGCTGAGGTTATTTGCTAAGGCTCATGGTATGGATTTAGATGCTTATCTTGATGCTGTTGCGGATGTGATCGTCAGTATTCCAAAGGGATTTAACCCACAATCCAGCATCGAGAAAAAAGAGATAAAGTCAATTGATGATCTACGCAAGCTTATGGGGACTGAGAAAGAAGCTAACGTTGTTGAAACAACTTCCAGTAATGAATGTTCGCATTTAGGAGGTTTGAATTAATGAAAATACTCCTTGGTTCAAAGTTAATTGTAGATACTCTCCTAAAAAGAAGTACATCTAACTCCTCATACGTTCAAACACTTTGTGAGATTATACTTAGTCCTTCATTTACACAGTTTTACATAACTAGACTTAGTTTAGATATGGTTCACAGTCTCACCAGCATATCCAGTTCGGTTAAAAATGCAGATGATTTAGTTCGTGAACTTGAGTTTATATTTACTATTTGTGAAGTTTCTCCTAAAGTTTTTGAAAAAGCACTACATCAGGATTTAGAGATTGACGCAGCAATTGATCTAGAATGCTGTCTCGAATTAGATATAAATGCAATTGTTACCAAATCACCCGAAATATATATTGGCAATAGCTTATCTGTTTGGTCAGTAGAACAGTTTATACAGAGGCACAGTTTAGAGAATTCGTTTGCATCATCTACTAATAACCCAGTTCTACTGTATCAACAAAATCATCAATTATCTTTGCCATTTGCAGAGGATAAAGATCCAGCAAAATATATGATAAGAAATAGAATGCCTATAATCAAAAAAGCTTTAGCAATACTTAAAACAGCAGGATTTCGAGGTCTAACAAAACAAGAGTTTGCTGCTAAGCTAGGTTCATCTGAGACTACTACTAGGAGTGTAATTTGGGATTTAGAAAGATTTGGAATGGCTTTATCTTATAGAGACAAGGTGGAAATCGACCGTAAAGAATCAGGTAAGAAATTGACAAAAGAGTCAAAGTGGTTAAAGTAAAGGGATGAAAGAACCACCACAATATGAACGAGAAGCACTAGAAAACATGCCAGTAGGAGAACTGGTAGAAGTAATCGTGCGCCAACAAGAATGGGCACAGCAAATATATGAAGAAATAGAGAGCCTAAAAGCAGTCAACAACAGAAGTAGCAAAGACTCATCAAAACCGCCATCAAGCGACCTATTAAAACGGTCAGAGAAAAAAGTCGAAGAAATAGCAGAAGAGGAGGGTAAGAAAAAAGTAGGAGGACAATTCGGACATAAAGGAAAAACGAGAAAAGGATTTAATCGAGTAGATCGCTTTGAGACGCTCTCGCCCGAAGGCTGTCCAAATTGCGGAGGACAAGCATGGACAGAGATAGGAGTCAGCATCAGACAAACAGCAAGATTGGTAGAACAACCAATTGAAATCGTTGAATATCAGCAACAGGAATGTCAATGTAAGCACTGTGGCGCAGTGGTGTGGGGAGAATTGCCTAAAGATGTGATTGGCGAACAAGACCTAGAAGCAAGCCTACAAGGGATGTTGGTATGGTTAGGGAATTATGGACATATGAGTTATAAAAAACAGCAAGAATTGCTAAAAGAGATGGGACTAGTCGAAATCGGACTAGGAACCATCGCCGCCACCAATGAGCGAGTAGCAGACAGTATTGAAGCAAAAGTGGAAGAGCTAGCAGATTGGATTAAAGACCAACCCCAAGTTCAAGTCGATGAAACACCGTGGCTCGTCAAAGGCGTAAAAGAATGGCTATGGTCATTCAGTGGTGAAGGTTATGCGCTATATCGTGGTGCAGATACTCGTAGTCGTGCCGAACTAGAGTCAATGTTGGGAGAAAGCTATGATGGCGTATTGTGTAGTGACGACTATAGTGTGTATAACGGTTACGCCGTTGAGCGACAACAGAAATGTCTGGCTCACCTAAGACGACACTTTAAAGCACTACTTAAATTAACCCTTAAATCTCAACAAGAAATTGGGCGTATATTCATTAGGCTGATTGATGAAGCATTTGAACATCATGCGACTTGGCAAAAAAATCGTGATACTCGACCATATTTTAACTGGGCGATTGATTTTAAAAAACGAGTCAGCCAAGCTATCTCGGATTGGATGCCCAAAGTTGGCTATGCCGCAGGTAATTTATTAAAGTCCCTCAAGAAGAAATCGGCTCAATGGTGGTATTTCCTTGAAAATCCTCATGTCCCTCCTGACAATAATCGTGCCGAGCGTAATCTCAGACTTGCTGTTACCAAACGCAAAGTTTGTGGTGGCTCCCGTTCTATGGATGGTTTTCGCAATACCGCCGCTTTATTGACGGTTATTCAAACTTGTAAAGCTCAAGGTAAATCTGTCATTGATTTTTTCCGTCAAGCTTTAATTGATCCTTCTTCCATCTCTCTCATCCCTATTCTTACCTGAATTCTTACAATCGACCCAAATTTATTAGATACTGGAGAAAGTGATATTTCTAAATATCTGTCAATTGCATTAAAAGATCTTGCTATCGTGCAGCAAATATATAGAGAAATAGAGAGAGATAAAGCTATAACCAAATGGAGGTTACAGGAAATTATCTCAGATATATATTCTCGCAGTGAAGTTACTAAAGATAAAAGCAAGAGTGACTATAGATCCAGAATTATTTCTTGGTTATTGTTTGCAAACCTACTTGAAGAACGCGGACATGACACATTTGTTATTCCAACCAATGAAAGTTTGTTAAGAATTAATTATCAAGATGATTTGCATCAGCTAAATCTATTTGAGCCTCAATTTTCTAAGTTAATGTAATTCTAAATACATTGTTGTAGTGCTTAACGAAAAATAAATCGCCTCATCCCCCTATTACCATCATCATCAAAACTGCTAAGTTACTGATACCTGTTTAGGCGATCACTTAGCATTGCTTGCTCCCCGTGCAAACGCAATTCTTACTAAGTGTCGGCTTTGTGAGTTTGCAAGGGACGCTAATCGTGACAGTATTACTATCTGCGTATTCTTTTTCGTGCTGAGGTTAATGGATATCTGGCTATTTCCATCAATAGCTCTCGCTCTAAGACTCTTTCATGATTGTTAAAATCAAGAATCCGCTCCGTCACTTCTCCAATATCTGTAATTGCTTGAATTAATGCATCATTCAGTTGAAAGTGATCTCCCCAGAAATCTTTACGGGGATTAAAAAATCTTACAAGTTCGCCAGTACGCCAATTGATTGAACCTAAGTCTGTACCTTTTTGGAGATTACAAAATGTACAGGCATAACATAGATTTTCTAGTGTTGTGGCTCCGCCATGTTTAACGCTGATGATATGGTCAACATGACAACCAGAAACTCTATCCAATGAAGATACTAGGCAATATTCACATAGATGATCCGCGCGATCGCTAACTAAACGACGCAGTTCAGCACTAATGTAAGTTCGAGCCATTTTTATTTAGCTCCAGCATTGATAAGCTTATGCGCTTTAGCCTTTGCTAAGGTCATGATATGTTCCAGAGTTAGATAGTGATCTAACTCGCGTTTATCTTCTGTGGTCAGTTCATTGTTTTTGGAACTATATATCAAATCTTCTAAACGTTCTTGAGCAATCTCAGAAAGTCGAAAATCAATCACACTTTGAGGAGTAGTACCAGAAGCGATAAAATCTATGATTTCCTCATAAACTTTAATTATTTTAATTGACGTGTTCATATTTCTATTTTCTATATATTTTCTGATTTTAAACCATATCTAAATTGTGAATATATTAATATTATTCAACTTCTCAATATTAAAACTTAGTTCTAATTGGTTTAGATTAAACAGACTTAGATTTTTATTGTTATTCGTAGAATGTTTAGATGGACTTATAGACTTTTGAAGATATTTACAAGCTTTCTACAATTGCATAAATATCTTTTGTATACCAATAGACTTGACAAAAATGCTGTCTAACCATTCTTTAAAGAATGCCTCTAGACCATTGCTTAGACTATGGTTTCTCTAGAGAAAAACTGATGAAGTCTCAGCAAATTGCGAACTTTTTTAGTCAGCCAATTCACTTACACTAAAGTATGTCAAATCATTGACACTATAAGTTAATCTTAAGATTGTGTGATGTGAGTAAACTTGCTTGTCTTCCAAACAGGCAAATCTTTAGTTAGTAATAGCAAGTTATGAGCGATCAAGAAGATCAACAAGACAAACCAGAAAACATTAGCGATCGCGTCAAAGATGTTGAAGATCCCAACCCTAAGCCATCTTTTCGCCCTAAATTGCGATATATCTTAGGATTATTGTTTATGGGTGTAGTCCTTAGCGGTGCAACAGCAAGGTCTTGGCAGATTTTTAATAAGCCAAAGTCTATCGAACCGATCGCCCAAAATGCTAATAATCCCATTCCCCTATTTGATCGCAATGGCTATCCATTGCTGAATCCACCGCCACCAGAAGATGCCGAAGTATGGGAATGCGAAGTGGCTGTGGTTGGAGGGTCTTTAGGAGGTGTAGCGGCGGCTTATCACTCGATGAAAACTGGGGCAACAACTTGCTTGATTGAGCTTACCCCAATGCTGGGTGGGCAAGTCAGTTCACAGGGAGTTAGCGCGATCGATGAGTCACTGCTAATGCGTTACCGCCAACAATTCCCCCTTAGTTGGACGCATTTTAAAAATATTATTGCCAGCCAGCCCGCTTTACCAGAGAAATATTCTTACCTGAAACCAGGTGCGGTGGTTGCGGATACCAATAGCTGTTGGGTCGGCAATCTTTGCTTTACGCCCTACTCAGGAGAACTTGCGTCGGAAGAATTTTTGCGTGAGTCACAGCGTTCAGCGCCTAAGAGCCGATGGAGTACTCAGATTGCTTTCAAGGGAGCAAGTTTTAATGAAAAAGGCGATCGCATTACCGCAATTCATGCCGTTCAGAGAATCCCTCGCGACCCTAACTATCTTCCTCAAGGGCGTTTATCTCGTGAAATCAAAAGCTGGTTTAACTGGAACTCTGACGAAACCTTTGTCAAAAAGCCCATCCGTTTGCAGCCTCCTGTAGGTAAGCAGATGATCGTGATTGATTCCACCGATACGGCTGAATTGATTGCTTGGGCAAATCTGCCCCATCGTTTAGGTTCTGAAGGGTTTGAGACGACAGGAGAAGTTCATGCGGTGGCGGATAATCCTGAATGCACGCAAGCATTTACTTTTCCCTTTGTGTTGAAAATTGCCGATGATGAAGGGCGATCGCTCAAAGAACTTCGCAAGGTTCAACCAGGGTATTCCCGTGAAGAACACCGCAGCGATTACGATTTGGGTAGATTTCCCATGTTTGAAGGCAATAGTGTATTTAACTATCGCCGTATTGTCAGTATGAAACGTGATGACCCCTTTAAGGCAGTTCCTGCTAAAGGCGATATGACGGTGATTAACTGGAATCGAGGTAATGATTGGGGGGTAATGAATCCACCTCTAATCTTGACTGATAAACAAATCCGAGATTCTGGACAACAGCAAAACTGGTTAGGTGGATTGAATACGACCGCCCTCAAAGATGGTGAAAACCATGCTCTGCTGTTTGCCGAATGGATTATGGAAAAATATGTATCCTCAGAATTTCCCCTCAGGTTAATGTCAGGTCCTGATAGCCCGATGCCCACTGAATCTGGCTTAAGTATGTATCCATATATCCGTGAAGGTCGGCGAATTTTGGGAAGATCAGCCTATGGTCAGACCAATTTCTTTATGCGTGAGCAAGACATTCGTAATGATATGGAAGGTGGGCGTAATTTTAATCCTACTTCGATAGGATTAACTCACTACGCGATCGATATGCATGGATGTCGTTATCGCAATTGGGAACCGTCCAAAGCTCCAAGTTCAGCTCCAGCTAATGAGGATAAAGTCCGTCCAATTATTTTGCCGTTTGAGAGTTTAATTCCTCAGCGCATTGATAATTTGCTGATGGGTGGTAAGGCAATGGCTGTTAGCCACATTGTCAATGGCGCAACGCGCATTCATGTGGGGGAATGGTCGGCAGGAGCCGCCGCAGGAGCCGCCGCTGCATGGATTGTTTTGCAGGATGATCCATCGCTAACTCCACAGGCTATTCTTGATCGCGGCAGGATTGGCGATTTACAGACGCTTTTGCGATCGCAAGGACTCGTTTTGGAATGGTAAATATAAAAGGGACATTCTTGGAATGTCCCTTTTATAGCTGTCGCCATGCTTGTTAGGACATAAAACCCAAATAGTGTGAGGAGGCGCGAAGCGCCTCCTCACACTATTTGGGTTTTGATTTGTCCTGATACAGGTGACTATAGCTATATATGCCTTTTATATTTAGATAGCGCGATCGCAATATTGTTTACTTCTTAATCGCGATCGCTGTAAATGCTTGTTTAAATGTTAGCAATACCAAACCCACAGCAATCACTGCAAAAATCATAGTTGCACCACTACCGATCGCTAATAGTAATGTGCGAACCAGTGTGGCGATGCGATTAGCCAGAGTATTCGTAGTCTGCAAAGGTGCTGAAGCTAGCTTCTGGGCAACCATATTTGTAAATGCATAAAGCCCAGTGGCAAGAGTAGCAGCGATCGCGGCTCCAGTAAGATTTTTAAAAGGAGAGGCAGGAGATTCTTGTGGAGATGGGAGATTAACTTCTTCTGGCATATCAGGGCTAGCAAAACCTTTAACTAGAGGGTAACAAGTAACAGCAGGACTTGCTGTTACTTGTATTTGGTATTTTGCGACTTGTAATCACAAAAAAATCACTTAAGCAGGCAAAAAACTTAATATCTTTGACCACAAAATGATTTAAGATATCCGCACTCAACACAAAAATGCTAGTCCCACTGGAAACAGTGGGCTTTTTTCTGTGTACTTTTATCATTGCACAAATGTTTGTGTGGTGCGACAACAAAATTTAGCTACTCCGCTCAGCCAAGAGTTGGTGTTGCGCCGCAACACCAACTCTTGGCTGAGCTTTGTGCTTAAATCCAACCCAAAATATTCTTTAAAAGTGTTGTTTTATAGCACTTTTAAAGAATATCTCGTGGTTCGTTTGCTTGGTACTTACTATGGGTTTTATGGTATGACGCTAAGCTAGAAAGAGAGTAGCGATTACCAAATAATAAGAGTCGGTATGAAGCACCGAATCTTATTATTTGGGGTTCAAGCATTATGGCTCTTGAACATTTTCACGTTATGCGGATATAACATTTGCATAACTTCTATATATCTTTTTAATAACAAAATCATCTTAAGTCTCACTTTTAAATAGTTAAAAAAGTGAATAATATCTACACAAATACTTTACAAAGCTTTGTCAGAAAGAAATATAAGCTTTAGGTATTGTTTAGTTCATACTTTCAAGAATGAAATTATTATGTTCTGGACAGCAGATCGTATTTACTCTCAAGGAATTGAACAAGCGCAGAAAAGAATTTATGAATTCTTTCTAGATGCCGTGCGCCGTAAATCTCCAGATCAAGTACTAGTAGATTTCAGGAATTTATTCATAAATTTTAGTGATAGCAGTAATCCTGAAATTACTCAGGCTCTTGATCAAATTTTGACTGCATATAATGAAAAAGAGTTTTTTTATACGCTAAGACGTTGTTGTTATATTCTGATTAACAATTGGACAGTTAGTAATAAGAGAGTTTATATTCAATCATTGATTGATATTTTTAAGCATCCTTCCATTCATAAAAAACCAAAGTCTATTAAATTAAGAACTCTCAGAATTTGGTTGCAGATGTTTGTCAGTAGTGAAGATTTTCAATCATTACAGCTATTTACATTGCACTTAGAAGGTCATGGAAGTCATGATCAAAATTGGGGTAATCGTTTTGCCTCTTACTTACTTGCTTATCAATATACAAACCCAGCTAGTCCTCAAGAGCAAAGACAAGCAGCTAATTTATTAGCTCAAAAGATGAAAGATAAGTTTAAGTTTGATCTTGCTATGTACACTGCACGTGTAGGTACCCAGTCTGCTCCGCAAAATCACCCATCGAATCCTACTAGCCTAAGTAACAATGTACTTAATCTAGTGACACTTATGCTTACTAAAAAGAGTGTACTAAATTGCCAACAATTAGCTGTTAATTTCCTTGAGAATATTGAGGGCTTATCCTATCAAGACTTTAAAGTGGGATTGCTTAAATATATTGATTTTTCTATGGCTGATGCCGAAATATCTGAGACGGTACAAACTAAACTGCATAATGGTTTATGGGATTTGAAATCAAATCACCATGATCAACCTGTTAGTGCACTCCTAATTTTAAAAACTGCTAAGTATCTAATTAGTGAAATCACGATTAGCGATCGCGAGCAGCCAACAGAGCTGTTTAATATTTTACTGCACCATACAAATCCGATTAATTTAGTGATGCTACTTGTAAAGCTACTATTGCTAAATGAATCTATTCGTCCATTTCTTGAACTAAGAGTAGCTTCAATAATTAAATACTACAGTCAATATAGTGAGTCTAAATGTAAATCAGTTATTGCATTTATCGATATGCTAAATATTGCCCTTGCAATTTATGCTGGTGAAACTCGCTACAACCTTGTGCGAATGACTCCCTATGAATTGTCAGATTCATCAGAAGGTAATACTCAATCAGATTCTCAGATATCCAGCTTTGATACTAGAGAATATCGAATTTTTTCACAGATTCGTTGATTTTGACTGAGTTCCCAGACAAGAGATGTTGCACCGCGAAGCAGTGCAACATCTCTTGCATTTATAGTTTTAAAAAACTCCCTTACGTATCTCTTCAGCAATAAACGCACTTGCCCTTGCTGTGATTGCCATCTCGGTTAAAGTAGGGCTTTGCCAACCTGACGAAGCCCAACAGGCTCCATCAGTGACAAAAAGATTCGGAGATTCCCAAATTTGATTATGGGAATTGACTACGGAGTTTATTGGTGATGTTCCCATTCTTGCGCCGCCGACTTCATGGATGTAATAACCAGGGGGAGCTGAAAATGCCATAGTTTCTTCCATCTGACTGACAAAATCCGCAAAGATAGGAACATGAAACATGTCAGTTAACTTCATATTCTTTCCGCCTGCAAGTTTAATAACTTCATCAATCTGTCGGTGCATATGGTCTAACATTAAATGCTCATTTTCTGACCAAGTACATTCGATATGTGGTACAGGAATTCCCCATGCATCAACGACATCATTACTTAATTGAATTTGATTGTTATAGCGAGGTAAAACTTCTCCATGTGCTATCAGAAAGCCAATGGAACCAGATCCCACTTTACGGACAATGCTTGGTAAATCAAAGCGCTGCACACCTCCCCAAATACCATAGCCTCGTAAGAACTTCTCTTGTTGTGATTCCAAATTGCAAAAACAAGGAATAAAAAAGCTATCACATCCTGAAAGATCGAAGGTTTTAGATTGTTTGATATTCGGTAAAAAGAAGAAAGTAGAAGTGGATACATGATCCATCAGATAATGCCCTAGCATTCCCGATGGATTGGTTAATCCTGCTTGTTGATATTGCTCTGTGGAGTGTAAAAGAATTCGCACTGATTCAATAGTGGAAGCACACAGAACGACAGTACGTGCAAATACCTCATGGGTGGTTTTGCTGTTCCGATCGCGATATGTCACACCACGAGCCTTGCGCGTATCTGGATCAAAAATCACATGACTAACCACTGCATCCGATCGCAAAGTTACATTACCTGTGGCGATCGCTGCCTTGAGTGAAGAACCTAGACTAGAGTACATCGGCCAAGGTTGTTCTGGTGTGGGATGGTGCAGACCAAAGCCCCGTGAAGGGATTAGGCAACGATCAGACCAATGGTTTTCCACAACTTGCTTTAAGTGCAGTTCAGCAGGAGTAAGAGGCAAAGTAGGCTGATATTCTCCATCAGGCAGTTGGGCTAGTCCTTCTTGGCTGCCGCGCACTTGAAAAAACTGCTCTAATTTGCTGTAGTAAGGTGCGAGATCGCCATAGGCGATCGGCCAGTCCTGCTCATAACCATCGCGACTGGCTGCTTTAAATTCATAGTCCGATAGGCGCAGGGTGATGCCTCCCCAAGTTAAGCTTTTGCCACCCACTTGTCGTCCGCGAATCCAATAAAAGGGCTGATCGTCTGGTGTGGTGTAGGGATTATCCTTTTCATCGATGAATAAGTCAGGGTTTGCCTTCCAGTAACCAGGGTGCATCGATTGATAAGACTGTCGTTTAGAAATAGCGAGGTTATAAAATCGCTTTGCCATATCCCTAACTTGATGTCCTAGATCTGCCTTAGCATCGGGAGTACGACCTGCTTCTAAGACAAGGACTTTGAGCCCCCGTTCACTCAATTCCTTAGCCGCAACACCGCCATTGGCTCCAGAGCCAACCACGATCGCATCATAAATTTCTGAAGAGGGAGGGGTACTCATCTTTATTGACAAACCTTAAGCTTTTAGATATTTGCTTGGCAACCACAGCAATTTAATATATTGCCTGAAAATGCCCCAGAATTCCAAGCTTTTGGCTAATTAGGATTTGTATGATTGATCGCCTGTAGATACAAGGGTCAGGTTTGGTAGACGATTTTGTTCTGAATGTAGGATTTAATTGCAAAACCCGCCCCTACGTTGGGTGTGATGGGCAAAATTGATTGATGAACATTAAAAAAATTTGGGAGCACGAATGTCTGTAGGGGCAGGTTTGGTAGACGATTTTGTTCTGAATGCAGGATTTAATTGCAAAACCCGCCCCTACGTTGGGTGTGATGGGCAAAATTGATTGATGAATGTTTAAAAAATTCGGGGAGATGGGGACACAAGAAAATTTAGTGATATATTGACTGTGCGGATCGTAGGGTTTGGGATGTAATCGCGCCCAAAAGCCCAAAAACTCGCCCACTTTTTCCTTTTGCCTTTCTACTTTTTCCTTGCCAAATTATGATGCCCCATCGCAAGAAATCATCGAAACTCGTCCACTTTCTCCTTTTACCTTTTTCTATTTGCCTTCTTGGTGGGGGTGAGGTGTCGCAGGCGCAAGTAAGACGAGAGGGTAATGTGGAGATATCTCAGAAAGTACCAGATGATGATGACATTCCCATTGATACGTCTGACGATTTAGATATCCCTATATCGCCAACGAATAGTGATATTCCTATTAGAATTCCATCTTTAGTAATTCCTGATAACTCGCAAATAATTCAATCTCGCAAAGCTGAAGCAGATAGACTATTACAGCAAGGCATTCAGTTATACCGAGCCAGTCGCTATCGAGAAGTGATTCAAGTATTTGAAGTGGCTCTAGAAATCTATCGCGAGATTAAAGATCGCAGGGGTGAAGCAACTTCACTTCTTGGTTTAGGGGAAATGTATAGAAATCTCGGACAGTACCAGAAAGCGATTGATTTCTATCAGCAATCCTTACCTATCTTTAACCAAATCGGAGATCGCAATGGTGAAGCAGCGTCACTCAATAATCTAGGTCTCGCATACAACAATCTCGGACAGTACCAAAAAGCGATTGATTTCTATCAGCAATCCTTACCTATCTTTAACCAAATCGGAGATCGCAATGGTAAAGCAAGATCACTTGGCAATCTGGGTAGTTCATACAGCTATCTTGGACAGTACCAGAAAGCGATTGATTTTTATCAGCAATCAATAGTAATCCAAAAGCAAATCGGAGATCGCAATGGTGAAGCAATATCTCTCAATAATCTAGGTCTCGCATACAACAATCTCGCACAGTACCAAAAAGCGATTGATTTCTATCAGCAATCCTTACCTATCTTTAACCAAATCGGAGATCGCAATGGTGAAGCAACGTCTCTCAATAATCTGGGTCTTGCATACACAAATCTCGCACAGTACCAAAAAGCGATGGATTTTTATCAGCAATCCATAGTAATCAAAAAGCAAATCGGAGATCGCAAGGGGGAAGCAGTGTCGCGCAATAATCTGGGTCTTGCATACGAAAATCTCGGACAGTACCAGAAAGCGATTGATTTTTATCAGCAATCTTTAACGATCCGAAAGCAAATCGGAGATCGTAATGGTGAAACAACGTCTCTCAATAATCTAGGTAGTGCATACGACAGGCTCGGACAGTACCAGAAAGCGATTGATTTTTATCAGCAATCTTTAACGATCCGAAAGCAAATCGGAGATCGCAATGGTGAAGCAACGTCTCTCAATAATCTTGGTCTTGTATACAACAGGCTCGCACAGTACCAGAAAGCGATTGATTTTTATCAACAATCCATAGTAATCCAAAAGCAAATCGGAGATCGCAATGGTGAAGCAATATCTCTCAATAATCTAGGTAGTGCATACGACAGGCTCGGACAGTACCAGAAAGCGATTGATTTTTATCAGCAATCCTTAGCGATCAAAAAGCAAATTGGAGATCGCAATGGTGAAGCAATATCTCTCAATAATCTGGGTACAGCTTTTAATCAACTCAACCAACTAGAAGTTTCCATTCTCTTTTATAAGCAATCTGTCAATACCTATGAAGCCATTCGCAAAGACAACAAAGGACTGAAAAAGGAAGAACAGCAATCCTATATCACTACTATCGCCAGTAGTTATCGTGACCTCGCAGACACACTCCTCCAACAAAACCGCATCATCGAAGCCCTCCAAGTCCTCGACCTCCTCAAAGTCCAAGAACTCGAAGACTACCTCAAAAACATCAAAGGCAGCGACAGATCGGCTCAGGGAGTCAGACTATTAGAACCAGAGAAAGCTATTAGCGATAAGCTGTTAGCGGTTAGCTTTGACAATGCCCCAGCACTCAATCAACAACTAGCAACCCAAATTCAACAGCTTCCCAAAACCGAAATCAACAAAGTTCCTGACTATCTCAACCAAATCCCAAGGGGAAACGTCTTACTCTATCCATTCATCCTAGGCGATCGCCTCGAAATCATCCTCTTCTCACCCAACAACCTCCCCATCCGCCGCACAACCAAAATCTCCAAAGACCAACTAGAAACCTTAATTGTTGATTTTAGGACAGGACTCCTTGATCCTAGCTCCGAAGACTTCAGAGAGCCATCACTCCAACTCTATAACCTCCTGATTAAACCCATCGAAGCCGAACTTGTTCAGTTCAACGCCAAAACGATCCTCTATGCACCAGATGGGCAACTGCGGTACATTCCCATCGCCGCACTCTATGACGGTAAACAATTGTTAGTTGAGAAATACCAGATTAGTAACCTCATCGCCTATACCCTCTCCGACTTTACACCACAACCCCAAAACACACCCAACATCCTCGCAGGAGCCTTTGGTGGAAAAGCAGGCGATCGCAAGTTTGGACAAACAGCCTTACCCGCAACTGTCAGAGAAGTCCAAGCGATCGCCAACTCATTCCAAAACTCAGTTACCCTCATCGAAGAACAATTTAGCCGTAAAGCGATCGAGTCTAAATTTAAAAATCATAATATTCTCCACCTTGCCACCCATGCCGAATTTAATGTGGGCTCTCCCGATCAGTCCTTCATCATCTTTGGCAATGGTGACAAAATCCGTCTCAATGAAATCACCGACTGGCAGATTCCCAATATCGATTTGATTATCCTGAGCGCTTGTCAGACAGGCTCAGGTAAACTTGGCGATGGGGTGGAAATCCTAGGCTTTGGCTATCAAGTCCAAAAAGCAGGCGCAAAACAGGCGATCGCTTCCCTTTGGAAAGTCGATGACAATAAGACAAGTGTACTGATGACAGCTTTTTATGCAGAATTGCAAAAGGGTAATGTCACTGCAACTGAAGCACTGCGCCGCGCTCAAGTATCACTGATCAAATCCAAAGACTACAATCATCCCTATTACTGGTCAGCATTCTTTGCGATCGGCAATGGGTTGTAGATTTGACGGATACGGTTTAGGACATCTGTTGTTAAGCTGGATTGAGTGTTGTAATTCAGGACAAAGTAGCGGCTATGGATAAACATCTGAGTTCGGCAGGACAAATCGCCTTAATCACTTTTTTAACATGTCTTCCTGTGCAGATCGCCCTTAGTGATCGCAGCTTTGCCCAAGCCACCATCGACCGTAAAACCCAAGCCACACAGTTGCTAGAACAGGGAACCCAGCTTTATCTCCAAAAGAAATATCCTGAAGCGATCGCCACTTGGCAAAAGTCCCTAGAGTTATTTCGAGCGCTCAAAAGCCCCATAGATGAAGCGCGACTTCTCGGTAATATCGGGCTAGCCCATAACTATCTCGGACAGTATCCCCAAGCGATCGCCTTTCATGAGCAGTCTCTAGCCATCAGAACGCAAATTAATGACCGTCAAGGACAAAGTAATTCCTATAACAATCTGGGGCTTGCTTATGCTGCTTTAAGGCAGTACGACAAGGCGATTGACTTTTACAAACAAGCCTTAACTCTGCGGCAGCAAATCGGCGATCGCACTAATGAGAGAACCACTCTAGGGGGATTAATTGGGATTTATCAAGCTCTAGGCAAATACCAAGAAAATATCTCCCTATATGAACGGGTCGTTACCGTTTCTAAAGAATTAGGAGATCGTCAAGGTGAAGCCAATGCTTTATCAAATCTAGGGCTTACTTATTATTCGTTACAGAAATATCCACAGGCGATTGAATTCTATCAACAGTCTCTAGTGATTTTTAAACAGATTAAAGATCAAATTGGCGAAAGCACAACCATCATTAATTTGGCAGTAGCTTACAAAAACTTAGGACAATATCAGTCATCAATTACCGCATTGCAGGAAGGCTTAGCGATCGCTAAGCAAATTGGCAATCTCTACAATCAGGCTTCTGCACTCACTAATTTGGGTAACACCCATGTCAATCTTGGTCAGTATCAGAAAGCGATTGATTTTTTTCAACAGGATTTGATCATTAGAAAACAACTCAGCGATCGCAGTGGTGAAAGCTCAACCCTAAATAATATGGGTAATGCCTACTATTTTTTAGGGCAGTACCAAAAGTCCATTAGTCTATTTGCACAAGCCTTAGCGATCGCCAAACAATATAAGAATATTCTTACCGAAGGTAATGCCTTAGGAAATTTGGGGCTTGCCTATAGCTCTTTAGGTCAATATCAAAAAGCCTTAGAATTTCATCAGCAGGCAGTGGAAATTTCTAAGCGCATCGGCGATTTCCAAGGTGTCGGTAATTCTCTAAGTAATATTGGTTTGGTCTATAGCAATCTTGGTCAATACCAAAAATCCATTGAATTTCATCAACAGGCTCTAGTAATCGCTAAACGAATTGGTGATCGCCGCAGTGAAGGAGGGACATTAGGGAATTTGGGTAATGTTTATAGCAGCCTCGGTGACTATCCCAAAGCGATTGACTTCTATGAAAAGTCTTTAGCCATTGCCAAAGAGATCGGCGATCGCAATGGCGAAGGAATTTTATTAGGAAATCTTGGTGGAAATTATTACTATTTAGGACAGTACCAAAAAGCAATTAATTTTTACCAGCAATCTCTAATGGTTTTAAAACAAATCGGAGATCGCAATGGTGAAGCCAGTATGTTAGGCAATTTGGGATTGGTCTACAGTAATTTGGGGCAGTACCAAAAAGCGCTCGACTTCTTTCAGCCAGCCCTAGCTATTTTTCAAACCATTGGCGATCGTAGTGGGGAAGGTAATACTCTTAACAATCTTGGCATTGCCTATCGCAGTTTAAAACAATATCAGAAGGCAACGGAATCCTATCAGCAAGCCTTGGTAATCGCTCGACAAATCGGTAATCGCAGCGGAGAAGGCAATGCTCTCAATAACTTGGGACTGATTTACAACGATATTGGTAAGCACCAAG
The DNA here is from genome assembly GCF_051131155.1 of Pseudanabaena minima str. Chao 2107. Lineage (NCBI taxonomy): Bacteria > Bacillati > Cyanobacteriota > Cyanophyceae > Pseudanabaenales > Pseudanabaenaceae > Pseudanabaena > Pseudanabaena minima. The sequence goes on along the minus strand of NZ_CP159508.1, from coordinate 3,529,835 downwards.
AAAGTATCGACTTCTTTGTCAAAGCTCTAGAAATTGCTCGACAAATTAGTAATCGTAAAGATGAAGGTAATGCCCTGAGCTACTTAGGAGTTGCCTATAGCGCGATTAAAAAGCCTCAAGAGTCCCTTGCCTTCTACCAAAAAGCTTTAGCAGTCTCTAGAAAGATTGGCAATCGTGCAGGCGAAAGGGAGATTCTCAATAATCTAGGAGCCTTGTTAGCCTATCAATCGCAACCTGAAGCAGCGATCGTCTTTTACAAACAATCAATTAATGTTACGGAGTCTATTCGCAAAGATATCAAGGGCTTAGGCAAAGAAGAACAAAAGACCTATTTAAATACCGTAGCCCAAACCTACCGTCGTCTCGCTGATTTACTACTTCAGCAAGGAAGGGTAATGGAAGCCTTACAAATTATCGATCTGCTCAAAATTCAAGAGTTAGAAGACTATCTTAAAAATGTCAAAGGGAATGAGCGAACTGCGGAGGGAATTAGAATTTTAGCGCCAGAGCAAGCGGTTAGCTCACAGCTATTAGCAATGACCTTTGATAAAATCCCTGAGCTTAATCTTCAGCTAGCCCAGCAGATCCAACAACTGCCTAAGTCAGAGATCAACAAGGTTCCTGAGTATTTGCAAAAGTTGCCCCAAGGAGTCGTGTTAATTTATCCTCTAATTCTGAGCGATCGGCTAGAATTAATTCTCTTTTCTCCTAACAATCTACCGATTAGCCGTACTAGCAAAATATCTCAAGCTAAACTCGAAGAATTAATCATTAATTTTAAAGCGGGATTATTAGATGCGGGTTCTGAGGATGTGCTAGAACCCGCATCAGAACTATATAACTTATTAATTAAACCAATCGAGAAGGAACTCGTCCAAGCCAAGGCGCAAACTATTCTCTATGCTCCCGATGGACAATTGCGTTATGTGCCCCTTGCGGCACTCTATGATGGCAAGCAATGGCTAGTGGAGAAGTACCGCATTAGCAATCTTATCTCCTATAGCCTCAGTGACTTTGTTGCTAAGCCTCAAATCTCTCCTAGTATTCTGGCTGGAGCTTTTGGCGGGAAAGGCGATGAGCGCAAATTTGGGCAGTCTGGATTGCCAGCTACCCTTAAAGAAGTCCAAGCGATCGCCAATTCTTTCCAAAACTCAACTACACTTACTGAAGAACAGTTTAGCCGCCAAGCGATCGAATCTCGGCTCAAAAATCACAATGTTCTGCACCTTGCCACCCATGCCGAATTTAATATTGGTACACCAGAAAACTCCTTCATCATTTTTGGCAATGGCGATAAAATTGGTTTAAGTGAAATTACCGATTGGCAGATTCCTAATGTGGAGCTAATCGTCCTCAGTGCTTGCCAAACTGGGACAGGTAAGTTAGACAATGGGATAGAGATTCTTGGTTTTGGTTATCAAGTCCAGAAGGCAGGAGCAAAACAGGCGATCGCTTCTCTTTGGAAAGTTGATGATGCTGGTACACAGGCTTTAATGGCAGCATTCTATCGCGAGTTCCAAAAAGGCGATATCACGGTTACAGAAGCTTTACGCCGAGCGCAAGTTTCTCTGATTAAGTCATCTAATTTCAATCATCCTAATTACTGGTCAGCATTCTTTGCGATCGGTAATGGATTGTAGGCATAGCTATGTAAGTTTTGCTTAGGACATAAAACCCAAAAGATGAGTGGCGGCGCTTCGCGCCGCCACTCATCTTTTGGGTTTTGATTTGTCCTAGCTATCTCTTGCATTGCTATAGTATTTGCATCATTATTACGACACAAAAAACTGTTAAAGGTAGAGGCAATTCATGAATTGCCTCTACCTTTGGTGATCGCTATTACTTTTTGGGCTTCTGAGACTTTTTATTAGATAGCTTTTGCAGCTTCTACACTTGCTTAGCGTTTAGTCCAGTCAATTGGGCTATAACTGATGACTTAATGTACTTTTCTTTTTGGATGTTTTGCAACTCGCACACTTTGCCGCAAGCGATCACAATTCGCTCATATAAGCTGATGCGTACTGACACGATCTTCTTTGAGCTATTTCAAACCTTTGATAGCTTGCTGTTTGAATTGGTGGGATTACCACCCGAAACAGCATCAGGCTATCGCTTTACCTCTGTGGAGATCAAGGAAAAAGCCTTTCGCTTTGACGGTATTTTGGCGATCAAGAAAGGGTGGTGGAATTTATTGAGACAGTTTTGCTGTACAAGTTTCCCAAAATGAGTCGAGAGGAGGTTGAAGCGATGTTTACGTTAGGTGATCTCAATAAAACAAGGGGCTGCGCCCCCGTGACAGACCCCAACCTCGGACATCATAGGTATTCTTCCACTTAACACCAGTTAATAAAATCTAAAAATCAAAGTAGATAAATGGGAGCTTCTTATCAGGGCTGAGTATACTGACTAGAAATAGGCTAACGGGGACTAGGAATAATTTTACTTGCCAATTTAACTGCCACTTGGCGCGATCGCAGCGATAGGCAATTAGTGACAAAAGAACTATCGCAAACATTAATAACGAGATTTGCCCCACCGTAATGCCGAGGGACTCCACATAGATTTTTACGCCAAACTGAGGATCGCTCTCGTAGCCCCAAAGTCTTTGTAAAAACATATTGGTGTCGGCTAAGTTGGGTAAACGGAAAGGAATCCAGCCTAAAAAGACCACTAACTGCGTGATCACAATTGCTAAAATCTGCATCGGTATAGGTTTCCAGATTTTATGTAACCCTTCAAACACGCTGCAAACTTCCATCCAGAGGCGATGGACTACCAGCGCCGCACCGTGCCAGACTCCCCAAATAATAAAGCCCCAGTTTGCACCGTGCCAGATTCCGACTACGAGCATAATGATCATCAAGTTTAGGCAAGTGCGCCAAAGCCCACCCCTAGAACCACCGAGGGGAATATAAAGATAATTTCGCATCCATGCGCCGAGGGTCATGTGCCAACGTCGCCAAAAATCGGAGATGCTGGCAGAGAAATAGGGGAAATCAAAATTTTGAGGCAGCTTAAACCCTAATAACAAGGCGCTACCGCGTGCCATATCGATATAGCCGCTAAAGTCACAATAAATCTGAATGCCATAAGCAAAGAGTGCTAACCATAGGTCAACACTACCTGCGCGTTCCGTATTCCGAAAAGTGAGATCGACGAGTCTAGCCATATTGTCAGCGACGATCCCCTTTTTGACGGCTCCACAGGCAAATAGCCATACACCCTCAGCAATATCAGGTAAGACGGGACGCGATCGCGTGACTAATTGTGGTGCAAATTCTTGATAGCGGGTAATGGGTCCAGATAGAAGTTTGGCAAAAAATAATTTATAGGCAGCAAAATTTAAAAAATCCTTAGCAGGGCTGTTGCCACGATAGGTATCAATGAGATAAGCAATTAACTCAAATACAAAAAAACTAAGGGTGATCGGCGGTACGATGTTTGCCTTCGCCCAGATTGCTAGCGAACTCCCCACTGGTAAACCCGTAATATTGCCGATCGCCGTTGCTACAAAAGGAATATATTTAAAACCAAATAGCAGCAGCACATTAAAAAATATCCCCACAAACAGCAGCCACTGCTTCAGGAATTTATCTCCTTTGCGAATTTCTCCTCCTAGCCAGTAATTAACTGCCAACATAACTAGCAACAGCCAGACATATTGTCTCTGGATAAATGAGTAAAACATTAAGCTTGCTGTCAAAATAACTAACAAGCGTGCTTGCACATTTGGTAAGAGCCAATAAACAATTGTTGTGATAATCAGGAACTGAGCATAATCAAGGGATAAAAAATCCATTTTTATGCCAGCCAAAAACTGAGAAAACTGGAGGGATAAAAAATCCATCGTTAGGAGACTACTTCAGGTTCAGGCAGGTTCAGCAGCACCGATGGATCCTCAAGTGGGTTGTCGTCAAGTGACTTGATCGGAACCCAGCTTGGTAAGGTGGAGCTAGCTTCTTCTACCTGTAATTGGACACAGGGAATTGTATCCGAAAGTATGGAGCTTGCCATCATGCCTGTATGAATCTCAACATGTGCCGAGGCGATCGCCTCAAATATGAGATTCTGCCCAGGAAAGACAACTCGCTCAAAATACCATTGGGGGACATCAGTAATCCTTGCAATTTGGATTTTGCTGGTGGCATTTACATAGGAGCAGACAATTATTTTGTCATGTAAATTAGCAGGTAACGGATCAAGTATGGACATAGTGTTTTTTATATAAAGTTATTTAAGCAAAAATTAATAGGACTTTTTGGGGATGCAACCAACCTAGATTAGTCACAAATCCAAAAATATTCCAAGTGAAGCCAAATAGACCCTGCCGATCTCTTTGAAATTAACAAGAATACTAATCTTGCCATTTTGCTTGTACATAAAACTAACACTCAAGGCTAATTAGCGATTGTAAACACTACTACCAACTACTAATTCGGCGATCGCTAATTTGATCCCCACTTTGTTGATCCCCATGATTCCCGAACTAGCTGTAAAGTGAATATAATTAAGATATGTAAAGACTTAACGGTGAATATTCCTCAATTTCCCAAGTTAGAAATTGTTGTGAAATCTCCAAAAATAATAAAAGCAATAAGAAAAAATTTAGATCAGAGATAAAATCCTATGTCCACCACTGATTTCATAACAAATGCCCATAATTTAGCGAGTGATCTAAGTGATCGATCTGGTGCATCCCTAGGTTGCGATCGCATTCTCTACATTCGCCTACCATGCAACCCGATTTTTCCGATTGGTGTGGTTTACTTATCGGATCATATTCATAAGGTTGCGCCCCATGTGCAGCAAAATATCTTTGACTTAGGCACTGTGCCACCCCTCGATTTTTATGCAGCGTTGGATCGGGCGATCGACAAGTTTCAACCAAACTTATTAGTATTCTCGTGGCGCGATATTCAGATTTATGCACCTGTAGGTGGACGTGGTGGTAATCCTCTGCAAAATGCCTTTGAGTTTTACTACGCCAAAAATCCTTTTAAGAAATTACGGGGAGCCGTGAATGGGCTGCGTCTATTTACCTCTTACTACACTGAGCTTTGGCGCAACTCGCAGTTAATCAGACGCGGATTGGCTCGCGCTAGACGCTATCACCCCGAAGCTAGAGCTGTGATCGGTGGTGGTGCGGTCAGTGTGTTCTATGAGCAGTTAGGAAATATTTTGCCGAAGGGGACGATTATTTCTGTAGGTGAAGGCGAATCATTGCTGGAGCGCTTAGTCCAAGGGCGAGAAATCGAAAGCGATCGCTGCTATGTGGTCGGCGAAACAAAGCCTCGCCCTAGATTAATCCATGAGCAACCTGCACCGATTGAAAAAAGCGCGTGTGATTACGAATATATCGAATCGATTTGGGAAGATTTTAATTACTATTTTCGCGATCGTGACTTTTATATTGGTGTCCAAACTAAGCGCGGCTGTCCCCATAACTGTTGCTACTGCATTTACACCGTTATCGAAGGCAAGCAAGTTCGGATCAATCCTACTGATGAAGTAATCAAGGAAATGCGGACACTTTACGATCGCGGTGTTCGCAATTTTTGGTTCACCGATGCTCAGTTTATTCCTGCCAAAAAATTTATTGATGATGCCGTTGAATTATTAGAAAAAGTCAAAGCATCGGGTATGACTGATATTCATTGGGCAGCTTATATTCGTGCGGATAATCTCACGCCTTACCTCTGTCAGTTAATGGTGGAGACAGGCATGAGCTATTTTGAGATCGGCATCACTAGCGGTTCGCAAGAGCTGGTTCGGAAAATGCGAATGGGCTATAACCTCAAGTCCGTTTTACAAAACTGTCGCGATCTCAAAGCCGCAGGTTTTAATGAGCTGGTATCGGTTAACTATTCCTTTAATGTTATTGATGAAACCCTAGAGACAATTCGCCAGACGATCGCCTATCACCGTGAATTGGAATCTATATTTGGTGCGGACAAAGTGGAGCCAGCCATCTTCTTTATTGGCTTGCAACCACACACACATTTGGAAGACTATGCTTTCAAAAATAACATTCTCAAACCTGACTACAATCCCATGAGCATGATGCCTTGGACAGCCAAGAAATTACTCTGGAATCCTGAGCCGCTTGGTTCTTTCTTTGGTGAGGTTTGTTTAGAAGCATGGAAGCGTGATGATGATGACTTCGGGCGCACAGTGATGGATATTCTAGAGGAGCGTCTAGGACGCGCACCATTGGAAGAAGCTCTTGCTGCACCAATGAAGGAACTAGTTAACGTCTAAAAAAAGAAGATTCGCATTGCGAATCTTCTTTTTTGTGATGAGAAAGGTGATTGCTATAGTTGTAATACCAATTCCCGAAAGTGTGGCTACACTTTCGGGAATTAAAAACCAAACCCAGTAAGGGTTTTAAAATCACAAAATGGCGTAGCCATTTTGTGATTTGGTATAATATCTGATGTTACGTGAATAGAATTCCTACGATCATCTAAGTCTAGGGCAGGCACGGGGCACAGCCCCTACAAAAATCTAAATTATTGGGGAGGGGCAATCCCCCCGTGGTTGCCCTGCTTCGCTACCAGCAAGAGATTCATCATCTGAGTTCCACGTAACATCAGTAATATGTAATCAGCGAATGGAATAACATCTATGGTTCAAGCCGCGAGTCCCCAAGTCAAGTATCTATCCTACGAAGAATACTATGCCTATGTTGACGGCAGCGACATTTGCTATGAGCTAGAGGATGGAGAATTAGTTGCGATGCCACCCGAATCAATTTTTAACTCTGATGTATCAATGCGTCTATTGTTCGCGTTAGGTAAATTTATCCCTGCCCATTTATTGAGATACAAAGAAGTCTCGATTGAGGTAAGTGGTCGTCGAGCAAGAGTCAGAATACCTGATCTGATCATTTTGGGTGAAGAATGTCGAGCGGCTCTAGAAACTACGAAAAAAGGAACAGTTACCCATGATATGCCACCGCCATTAGTGGTAATTGAGGTGGTGTCGGCTGGTCATGAAAATGAAGCAAGGGACTATCGTTTTAAGCGTTCCGAGTATGCAGCGCGAGGGATAGCAGAATATTGGATTGTTGATCCTGTGCGTAGCCAGATTACGCTGCTGTCTTGGGTTGAAGGTTTTTATGATGAGTCTATCTATACTGGGGATATGGTGATTAAAAGTGGCGTGATACCAGAAATTGAGATTAACTTGAGTGACATTCTGGGTTAGTTCTTTCATGCAAGATTATCTCCCACAGGTGCGCGATCGCCTCGTCAACTATCGAAATTTATTTAATCAAGAATTAACGGAATCTGAGCTAGCAGAGATATCATTTCTTGCAGAGAAGCTAGATAAAAACATGATCGCGATCGCTGTTTTTGGCATGGTATCACGGGGGAAATCATCATTAATTAATGCTTTACTTGGGCAAAAACTGAGTGAAACAGGGGCAATTCACGGCATCACTCAAAATGTTGCTGTGTATGATTGGAACTCTGGCGGCAAAATTCAATTGCGATTAATTGATACTCAGGGTATTGATGAGGTGGGTGGTGAAGTGCGGGGAGCGATCGCCCTAGAAGCTGCTAAGCAAGCGGATTTAATCTTGTTTGTGATTGCAGGGGATATGACGCGGCTAGAACAGGAGGCAATCGCCAATCTGCAAAAATTCTATAAGCCAATTTTGCTGATTTTCAATAAAACTGACCTTTATCCTGAGTGTGATCGCCTTGCGATTCACCAAGCATTGCAGAATGTCGAAATGCGTAAACTGATTTCTCCACAAGAGATTGTCTTAACATCGGTAGAACCCAAACCTGTTAGGGTACGCATCCAATATAGTGATGGGCGTGATAGTCAAGAGATTTGGGAACAGCCAAAACCTGATGTGCAAGCTTTAAAAGAGAGAATTCTAGAGTTGCTGAATACTGAAGGAAAGGAATTGCTAGCCGTAAATGTATTGCGATCGCTGTTAGAAATTCAAAACACAGTCTCACAGAGATATATTCAAAGATTACAGGCATCAACAGCGCTCACCTCTCTCGTATTTATCATAGAGGCGATCGCTGTATTAATATCCCCTTTGCGATGGCTGGATGGGGTGATTAGTGGAGGAGTTACAGGCTTATTTGTAATTTGGGTGATTGGCAAATATGCGAGTCAGAAGAAATATTTATGGTTGTTGTTGACTGTGGCGATCGCTTGCTTGTGTGCAGGCTTGGGAATTAATACCGCAGTTACAGGCTATATCCAAATTGTGGGTTTAGGTTTAAGTTTATTGTTTCTATTTAAGAGCCTTATCACCGATATTGAACAGAGTCATGCTTCTGGAAAGCTTGGTGCAAAAACACTGATCACTACAATTATTCAGTCTGTACCTGAATGCTCGATACTGCGAAGATTTCAGAATATTTAATCCCCAAACACAAAATGGCGTAGCCATTTTGTGTTTGGGAAACCCTGATTGGGTTTGGTATAGCAACGCAAGAGATTTATTTAAGGTGTGGCTTTGCCACACCTTAAATAAATCTCTTGGTTTGGGTTTGGGCGCAAAGCGCATGCCTTAACTTGACAAAGCGGGTTCTACTCCGTCGAACTCACGTTAAAGAAGGAACCCTTGACCAGTTTCAATATGATCCGATGGCAGTCAGTCTCACGCGATTGTAACCTCAACAAAACTTTGTCTCAGTCCTAAGATCAAGGCGATCGCCTTGATCTTGGTAAATTTTATGAATTGCCCCTATTTTGCAAGAACTTGCAAGAATTTAAATCGCTGTACCCAGTAAATACAACAAGCTCATCCTAATCGCTACACCGTTAGTTACCTGTTTATCGATCAAGCTTAAACGCGGATCATCCATCAGGTCAGAGCTAATCTCCACGCCACGATTAACGGGACCGGGATGCAAGACTTGGACATTCGGCGCACATTTGGCAAGGCGATCGCGAGTTATCCCATACCGCGCATGATATTCCCGCAAACTCGGAATGAGGAATTGCCCCATCCGTTCCATTTGCAAACGCAAAGTCATCACAAAATCCGCATCCTCAAGGGCTGGCTCAAGGGTGTAATGAATTTTTGCGCCATATTCGGCAAATTCTGGTGGTAATAATGTTGGCGGAGCCGCTAGATGCACATCTGCACCGTTAGTAAGCAAACTCCAAAGATTGGATCGCGCTACCCGTGAATGCAAAATATCGCCAACGATCGCAATTTTTTTGCCCTTTAGATCCTTAGCTGTTGGCGCTTTGGGATTGAGATACATGCAAAGGGTTAATAAATCCAATAAAGCTTGGGATGGATGTTCATGCTTGCCATCACCAGCATTAAGGATCGCCACTTTGCCACTGAGGGCATCCATATCGCGGGCGATCGCCAAAGGCACACCAGCCGACTGATGGCGAATCACCATAATATCTGTACCCATAGCCAAAAAAGTTCTCGCCGTATCAAGGATAGTTTCGCCCTTGGTGAGTGCAGATGTCCCAGGGGCAAAATTTAAGGTGTCTGCTGAAAGTCGCTTAGCAGCAAGCTCAAAACTATTACGGGTACGGGTAGAAGATTCAAAAAACAAATTAGCGACAACTTTGCTCTGCAAGGTTGGTACTTTTTTATTGCGACGCGACAGCACTTCTAAAAAGCTAACGGCTGTCTGCAAAACCGTTTCATAATCATTCGGCGTAAAATCAGCCAGCGAGATTACATGTCGTCGCTGCCAAGTAAGTTCAGTCATGGTGCTTTAAAGCTAGGAGATAAAAGATACGCCCGAAATTACGCCGATGGGGGCTGGGGCAACCATGTCGTCTGGCAAGAAAGCGCGAGAGCTAACTAGTACTAGCGTAAATAAAAAGATGGCAAAAATAATGAACGGTGCAATGTACTGACGAAAGAAAGGCACAGGTTTAAATCATAGATAACCATCATATTATCTACGATTTACAGCCCTTTGCGCTAAATTAAAGCCCTAATAACTATGGAAATTTTGATTTGATTTAGCTATAACTATTACGATTATTATCAATAGTGTTTTAAGTCTATCGTGATACTTTTTTACACCAATCGTTGTCATACCCGTCTTTACCTGTTGCAAAAGCAAATTGACGTGGCGATTCTGCTTCTAAGGACATAGTTCGTTTACAGTTTGTACAAAGAATTTCCACTCATCGAAGGTAATCCCAAAAGCTGCGTCTCCCAAACTCCCAGATTTACGCACATTTTCAGGTTCGCAAAGATCGATTACTAGAGTACCGTCATCATCAAAATCCGCAAAGATATCGAAATGCACATCAACTGTCACCCCCTCAAGATCGAATATCTCTTCTTGATTTGGAGAAATTTGAGAAATGATTTTGTTAGCTTCCCTAAAAGCTTTAATAGAGATAGTAATATCTCCTCCATTAAAGCCGTCTTCAATACGAACAGTTTGGCTTTCTGTATCTACAGTAATGCTTGGAGGGGTATTAGACTCACTTAAGGATCGATACCGAGTACCGCTAGATTCACAAAACACTTTTTTGACTGTCATTTTTTTTCCTTTGGTGCGAGCACTGTATTAATCTTGACAGGTAAACCCAGCAATTTTCATTATGACTTTTGATTTGCCTAAGCCGTCAAATTTTGAACGACGGTATCGGCTTTTCAAAGATCTCTATTGCGACTATTATCAATAGATGCCGCTAGATCAAAACAAAATTTATTAGGCTGTAAACCCTAAAATAATGCTATATTAATAAGCCTACTAAAATATCTAAATAGTATTGAACTAGATCACCCCCAGAAACTAGAGCCATAAACCCATGATGAAGTTGAGATTAAAGCGATTTGGCAAGAAATTTGAAGCCAGCTATCGCATCGTTGCCGTAAACAGTACTAGCCGTCGCGATGGTCGTCCCCTTGCTGAACTCGGTTTCTACAACCCACGCACCAAAGAAACCCAACTCGATGTACCAGCGATCGTGCTTCGCATTAAGCAAGGCGCTCAACCTACCGACACCGTACGTCGCATCTTAGAAAAAGCGAAGGTATTTGATCTCGTTACTGCCTAATTCTCTGAATTAATTTCAATTTGTGCCAATCTAAACTTGTGCCAGACTATAACGCCTTAATTAGTTTTTTGCTGAAGCCATTATTAGCTCATCCAGAGGCGCTTCGGGTAGATTTTGAGTCAAATAGCAAAAGCGATCGCGTCTGGATCAGAGTTGCTTTCGATCCAGAAGATCGGGGGCGAATTTTTGGTAAAGGGGGACGAACAATCCAAGCAGTTCGGACAGTGGTGATGACCGCAGCCGAAGAAGCTGGTCATAGTGCTAGATTTGAAGTCTTTGACCCAACCCCCAACGCAAATTCGGACGACTATCAGACCCGAAACACAGAGCGTTCTGAGCCAGAACGACAAAAGGTTCAATTTGAACGTCCTCGGATTAATGTTGAAAAGCCGAAGCGACGAGAGATTTAAAATAAAAGGGGTGCTTTTGCACCCCTTTTATTTTTGGAAACTAGTGAGATCAAGTATATGAGTGTTGGCACAGAAATCCTTTGCATTGGTACGGAGCTATTACTAGGTGAAATTCTGAATAGCAATGCTCAGTATTTGGCACAGCAACTTGCTTTATTGGGAGTCCCCCATTTTTATCAAACCGTTGTTGGTGATAATCCCGATCGCATTCATCAGGCTTTAGAAATTGCGGCTAGCCGTTCTAACTTGATCATCACTACGGGCGGGCTTGGTCCTACACCCGACGATCTCACTACTGAAGCGATCGCAAATTTCTTTAATACACCTCTCGAAGAACGTCCCGAAATTTGGGAGCGCATCCAGCAAATGGCAGCGCAAACGGGCAGAACGCTTACCGCCAATAACCGTAAGCAAGCACTCCTACCCAAGGGTGCAGAGACTTTACATAATCCCGTTGGCACTGCTCCCGGGATGATCTGGGAGCCTAAGCCCAATTTATTGATTCTCACTTTCCCTGGTGTACCCAGTGAGCTTTACCCGATGTGGGAGCAAACTGCTGCACCTTTGCTCCAAGCGAGAAACTATGGACAGGGGACATTTCACTCTAAGGTTTTACTGTATTGGGGTATTGCCGAATCAGCGCTAGCGACTAAAGTCAATCATTTATTCGATCTCAAAAATCCTACGGTTGCACCCTATGCCAATTATGGACAAGCAAGACTGCGGATTACGGCAAGAGCAAATACTCAAGAAGAGGCGATCGCTTTAATTGCTCCCGTCGAAGCCGAGATTCGTGAACTCACAGGTGAGTTTTGCTATGGCACTGATGATGATACGCTGGCGACTGTGGCAGGTAAGCTATTACTGGAACGTGGTCAAACTCTAGCAGTTGCAGAATCCTGCACAGGCGGATGGCTGGGTGAGACGCTAACAGAGGTATCAGGAAGTTCTAGTTATTTCCTCGGTGGCGTGATCAGTTATAGCAATGAGGTAAAAGTTGATTTACTTAATGTCGATCACCAAGTTCTCGATCAGCATGGGGCAGTCAGTGCGATCGTTGCTGAGCAAATGGCGATCGGAGTCAAATCAAAGCTCAAATCTGACTGGGGTATTAGCATCACGGGGATCGCGGGACCAACGGGCGGGACTGAGACCAAACCTGTAGGCTTGATTTACGTGGGGATCGCCTATCCCGATGGTAAAGTCGAGGCGATCGAGTTGCGTTTTAGTCCCTCTAGAGGAAGAAATTGGATTAGAAAGGCAACTGTAATGTCAGCTTTAGATTTGTTTAGGAAAAGATTTGTTATGATTGGGTAAATAAACCTAGACGATGATAGGGAGCCAAGCATAGTGAAAGCGATCAAGAAAGCACTGAAAGAGATCGGCGAAATTCTAAATCGCGTTCTGGAAGCCCTTTTGGGTCAAAATCAGCCCCAACCTGAGTTGATTCCTATACCAGTAAGAAATAACTCACGACGCGATCGTCGCAATTAAGGTTATAAGACTCGCTTAGCGAGTCTTATATTTTGTTAGGGGGGATGTTGAGCGATCGCTGATTGCCTCACGAAAAATCAGATCATAAAAAAATAGAGGTTGAGCTTTATGATGCCTCTATTTTTTATGATGATAATTTGGCGATCGCTTCTGACGATAGCAAAATCTTTATAAGAAGATCTCTATGTTCTCAATGTTCATGACAGATTAAAAATCAGTAGTTACAAACATAAAAATTCTTAGTGACTTTATAGTGTAGACTTCTAAATTAGCTCTAAAGTTTCTCCATTTATCTAAAGCAAACCAAGTTTTCGCAGAGCATCTTCAGCGGCAATTTTCTCAGCTTTTTGTTTTTTACTATCCTTGCCGACACCATACTCACTTCCTGCAACATAAACCACAGATGTAAATTCTGGATTGTCATCAGTACCACCTGAACGAATAGTCTTATATTCAGGAGGTTTACGTCCAGGATTGTGACCAAATCCAACAGCTAAGACAACTTTTTGCAACCATCCTTTGACATCATCTTTAATTTGTGGAATTGCATCCTCGTTAGTTGGTAAGTCATTGACAACTTCTTCAAAAAAGGGATAAACCAAATCACGGACTGTTTCAACTCCAGAATCTAAGTAATACGCACCAATGACGGATTCAAATACATTACTGAGTAATGAAATTTTGCTTCGTCCTCCAGTATTTTCTTCCCCTTTCCCCAGCCGCATCCATTTACCAAGGTCTAATTTAATTGCAAATCCCGCTAATTGAGGCTTATCAACTAAATTTGAACGCAAAACAGTCATTTTTCCTTCTCTTAAATCTGGATTACGTCTGTAGAGAAAATCTCCACTTAAAAATGTGAGTAGGGCATCCCCAATGAATTCTAGTTGCTCATTATCTTCACCTGTGTTTGGGTTCTCAAATTTGTAAGAAGTATGAGTTATACCAAATCACAAAAGAGAGGCAACAGATAGAGCATCCAGTATGGAATCTCTACCGACAAGAGAAGCAATTACAGATTTAGTCATTTCGGAGAGACGATTCTTGACCAAAAGCCGCAACTCATCCATATTTTTGGGTAAAGAAAATCTCAACCCTTGCTTCAAATGTAGCCAAACCCGCTCAATTGGGTTTAATTCTGGAGAATGAGCAGGCTGAAATATCAAAATGATATTGTGAGGTAATCGTAAACGCTTAGCCCGATGACAACCAGCCTGATCAACTTGCAAGATAATTATGCTGTCTGCAAATTTCTCTGATACAAGGTCTAGAAATATTTGAAAACAGTCAGTGTTGAGATGACTAAATTCATAGAAAAAGCTTTCTCCCGTCGCAGGTTCGACGATGCCGTATAACCATGTAGCCTGAAACTGCCACTGGACTTTTGCCTTGGGTTTGACCCCACGAGCCGTTATTTTACGACCACTGATGGTTTTCAAACCAATCCTTGTTTCGTCTTGACAAAAGAATCGGACTTTTCCCGTTAATCCCAACACGGTCACGGCATACCATGCCACCATGGCTAGGTTATCCGAGAGTTTTTTTTATATTCCTCGCGTTGCCCTTGGTTTTGACTGGCGCTATAGGGACGGGCTACCTTTGGTTTTGCCTTCATTCGGTAATGCACCAAGTCATGCACATTTTTATAGGTACTTTCGATTCCTAGTTTTTCCTGTAGCCATTGTCGTATCTCTCCGTAGCTATTAAATCCTTTTTCCTGTTGCAGTTGTTTGTCCAGTGCTTTTTGCGCCCAATCTGGGATTTTGGGTATTCTGCCTACTCTTGGTTTATGGCTTAGTATTCCTGCTATTCCTCCCTCTCGATATCCTCTGATCCACTCTTGCACTGTGCTACGGTTTCTCCCGATTAGTTGAGCGGCGGCTTGCACTGTGCCAGCTTGCTTGCTTTTCAGTAAGTACAATACTTGCACTCGTTCTTTATCTGAGCCTGTTTTCTGCCGCCCTAGCATCTCTTTTAGCTCTTCTTCGCTTTCACTTATTTCTAATCTATATACCCCTGCCATTTTGTTATCCTCTTTCTCCTTTTTCTCTTATATCATCTGTTGCCTCTTCTTTGTGTTTTGGTATTAAAGCTTGATTGAGTAGGCAAGCATTTTGAAATGAAATACGTTTCAATAAGCCATCAAGTCTCTGCCGAATACGAGCTTCCATAATAGGAGAAACTTGTATCGGTTGTGATTCCTGTCTTACTTGTTCTTGAGACAAAATACGGAGAACATCTTGGCGCTGCTTATTGACATCAGTCACTTGGGGTGAAGATATAGACTTAAGCAATCGACATACGCTGTCTATCGCTCGGTATGTGTCATCGGTTAAAAAAGTAGTTTGATGAGCCCATTGATTTCTGACTTCGAGTAACTCAGTCACAAGAGCACGATCAGGCTGATTAAGATTACCCTTGAAAACCTTTTCCCATTCTTTATTTAATACCGTTAACAGTGCAGCTACATCTTCGCGGATAAAGTTTTCTGCTTGTTGTTTTGATTTCTGATGATTTGGTAAAAGTGAAACAGCTTTTTGTAGCCAATCGGAGCCATAGACTGACTGCATTTTTTGCTCAACATACACATACAGTCCTTGACGCAAAGATTCTAAAGCTTTTCCAATACTGTCTCTATTATTCGCCCCCATTCCCTAAATATCTCCATACTAGTTTTTCACTACTCTAGCAATTTTATAGCTTAAAATTACCTAAATAAGTCAGTTTTTGGCAATACGACTAGCAACCTTCCTTAAAAAATACATCCTTAAAATTTTCTTGTAGATCTGAATTTATAAGAATATTGAGAGAGCGTTTCAAATATGATATTAATTATTCTGGTGCTCTTGAGTTAGTAGCAGTTTTATGACACTTCAAAATCTAGAGCCACAACTACTTGCCCTAACGCCCAACGAAAAAGCACAGGCGATTCAGATATTAGTCCAAAGTTTAAGCAGTCCTTGGCGAGGAATAGAGAAAACGCCCAATGTCTGCGGTGGGGATGCTTGTATTGTCAGAACCCGCATTCCAGTATGGGTGTTAGTTAACGCTCGTAACTTAGGTATTAGCGAAGCTCAACTTTTAAAAGATTATCCAACTCTCTCCGCAACTGATTTAGCCAATGCTTGGGTTTATGCCATAGCCTATCCTGAAGAAATTGCACTTGCCATTAAGGAAAACGAAATTAATTAGAGAGTTGCATATTCAGATTCGAGGCGATCGCTATCTCTTTCCATCTCCATTTCTAAGACTGAGGTAGATTGCTGCGCCTCTTGGAAATAAATAATGTCTTTGCGGGGATCGACTTCACCAGTTTTAATGCGGAGATTATCGCCCACTTGAATCTGACGATTAATTCGCATTGGTAATTTCAAGCCTAAGTCCTCGATCAGCACTAGCGCCAGCTTTTCATTTTCGCGCAACCAGTCCAGCATCAGCGCTTCCCACACCACATCTTTGTTACGGCGCAGATATTCTAGACTCCAATAACGTACCGACTGCTTCTCCACCTGATTCGCATCCCAAATCGCAGGATCGATCGCTTGCAGAATAGCCGTGAGCATTTCTGCCGTAAAGGGCAAAGGCTCCTCGCGCAAAAAAGCTTTGATTTGCCAATGGGCTAGTAGATCACTATAACGACGAATTGGCGAAGTTACCTGTGCATAGGCATCCAGACCTAAACCTGAATGGCGCGACGCATACAGCCCTAATGAGCCTTTGGTCATACAGCGACAAATTGCAAATTCGCGCACGGGACCTGATGGCAATTGCATCAAAGTATCGAGGGGTGGCAATTCGGGTTGTTCTTGGTAACGATAGGGAATGGGAATATTATTTGTTTGCGCGAATTTGGCGGCGACTTCACCAGCGAGGATCATCATCTCAGCAACCAGTTGACGCGAGAAGGTATCTTCCATCAGTTCTAAGGTGAGGCGATCGCCATTTTTAGAATCAACTTTAACGCTGGTATCAGGCAAATGAATTTCGATCGCACCCTGATCAACGCGCCATTTTTTGCGAAGACGCGCAAATTCCGCAAGGCGATCGAGGTCATCCTCCACACCAAGTTGTAGCATTTCCTCAACATCTTCATAGGTGAGACGATAGTTAGGTTTCACCAAACTTGCCACAATCTCATAACGGGCAACTGCACCAACTTCATCAAGATCAACGGCAAAAGAGAGTGCATGACAGATCTTGTTCTCAATCAAGCTCATCGGACCCGCCGCTAGCTCAATCGGAAACATCGGGATCACGCCCGTGGGTAAATACACACTTGTTCCACGCTTACGCGCATCCTTATCCAGAGGACTTTCAGGATCGAGCCATCTTGTCGGATCAGCTATATGAATCCAAATGCGCTTTTTCCCATCAGCAAGAGTCTCAATGCTCAGCCCATCATCAATTTCCGTGGTACTGATATCGTCAATCGTATAAACATGCAGATGGGTGAGATCGCGCCGCAAATCCTTCATATTGTCAGGAATTGGAGAAGTAAAACATTCTTGAGCGGCGGCAATCAATTCATTGGCAAAGCGAATCGGAATCTGGCTACGTAGTAAATTGAGATTTTCATGTTCACTCCAAATACCGAGATCGACTAGCATTTGGAAAGCCGCTTGTTCATTTTTAGAACGTTTAGCAAAACTTAGAAGCTCTTGGGCTGCAGCCTTGTCCGAGGCTTCATCACCATGAAGGGCATAACGCTCTAGACAATCTAGGCGACTGCGATCGCTAGCTGTCCAAGTAACTTCACCACCCGCTAGTTTAGTGGTGATCTTTTGTTGAAACTCCTCAAGTAATCTTGCTCTTTGAGCCGCAGCCTCAGCTTGGTGCTTTAACTCTAAGACTTGTGAACTTGAGCGTGGCTCATAAAGATCTCCTTTTTGCTTAAAGTAAATTTTGTCATTACTTAATAAGCAATAGGATGCGTAGGAAGTAACAGCAGATAATTCTGAAAATAGAAGACTAGCAAGATCATTGGGATTTGTAGCTTGATTATCTTCAATCAAAATTTCCCATGCGACTTCTAAGCTAGAAGGATCGAGAAATTTTTCAACTTTTTGCAAAAATGAGGGGATTTGCAAATGGGTAAAACTAGCATTTTCACCACTAGCTTTGATGGTGTAATTAATTTCGCGGGGATGGATAGTGTGGTTATTGCCATTTTCATCGATCGCTTGAAAGTGTTTTTTACCTTCAGGACGATCAATTACGACAAGGCGGCGATCGCCATGCAATTTCACTTCGACTAGCGTACCTTTTTCCAAAATTGCCCCTTATCCACCAAAGCCAAAATTTTTCTTTAATATTCTACCGTTTTATACAGCGGTCGCTATACAAAACCAAAAACTAGAGGCGGTGCTTTGCAACGCCTCTAGTTTTTGGATAAAGCAAAAAAGTACTTTGCGCTGTCTTTACTTTATTAAACTAAACAATTTCATATTGCATAGTACTAGCGATCGCGCCAACCGCAGAGGCAGCAATCGCAGGTTGGTAAGCGCTGATAGCAGCTAATGTTGATGTTACAGGTTGTTTGGGGGCTGCGACCATAGCAGTTCCCAAAACTAGCAAGGCAATACTAGATTTAAGGCTAAAAGTGCTATTCATCTTCATATTCCTCCAACAATCTTGACCAAACAAACCCAATGACTAAACTTTGATTCTTTTTGTTTCTGAAGCCTTGGTTAAAGCGCGTTTATAAACTTTTATGGTAATGATTTTTAGCTTTATCGACTAAAAATCACTTTAATTACATTTATGATAATTGAGATATAAAAGTAAAAATGTAATTTAGATATCATGTCCTGAGTGATTTTAGTCACATACAGTCAGCACTATTGATATTAATGAGGATTAATACCTATTTACATAAAAATCTTCAACATTTTAGGGAATAACGCCCTGAAACCACTTTTTTCCATAAAAACTAAACTCTACAGACTGAACTAATTAAGCTTAGGTGATTTGAGATATTAATATGATCTGGGGCGACAGCAGTAAAAATATAGTGAATTGTAATGTGTTTCTAATGTATAGGTTTGATTAAAAATCGAAAAGCGCTGACTGGGTGATTTACGTTAATTTAGTTTTGTGGGTAAAGCCTTTTGATGAAGCGATTAATTTGAGACTGGGCATGGGCTTTAGCTTGTGCAGAATTCGCAGTTACAAGGGTCGCGATATCAGTTTCCAGAGGATTTATGGCTGGATTAGCTTGCTCATTACTCGAAACATCAGCATTTTCTAAACCCTGATTCGTGATCGCATCTGTGGGAATCTCAACCTGTGTTTCCGTGACTGTGCACTCTACAGAGTTAGCAATAACACTCTCTGGTGTTGCGGTTAAGCTCGTGTGCACATAGGTTTCCGTCGTTGATCGTTCAACTATATTGTCATTGTCAGCAATACTATCAGCACCATTTAAGTTTGCTTGATTGAAGCTAGTCGCCTGCCCAAGGTTATTGGCTAAAGGTTTTGCCGATGAATAAGTATGTGTAAACGAGTGGTTTGTGGGTGTCGTATAAGTCTTACTAATTTCTAATTCTTGGGCGATCGCAGGACTCGCCTCTTTCTCCACAGCACTTTGCTCTAAACCACTAATCAAAGAACAAGGTGGCACGATCGCACCCTTACCAATTACCGCACGCACAATTGAACTCGAAGCTCCAATGCAAGCCCCTTCCCCAATTTTACAAGTTCCATAAACCAGAACCCCAGCCCCCAAATTTGCCCCAGCCCCAATTTCTAAAAGTCCATCTTGGGCATGAAGGACAACACCCATCCCAATACATACACCTGCCGCGATTGTAATTCGCCCACCCTGATCAGCTTGAATTAATACGCCCGATGCGATCGCCGCTGTCTCATCGATCACTACATCCCCACAAACGTAGGAGCGAAAATCTCCGATCGGTTCTAAAGGTGGTAGGTAGTTCGATTGCATGATTTTTATATTCTCTAATACCAATTCACGAGAGTGTGGCAACACTTTTGTGAATTAAAAACTAAACCTAGTAAGGGTTTTCAAGTTAAGAAATGGCGTAGCCATTTCTTAACTTGGTATAAATTCATCAAGGACTTCGCTAAGTTCTTGACAACAATTACTCGCTAATTACTTTCTAAATAGAGAACCTCGCAAAGCGAGGTTCTCTAGAAACGTTACTTTGCAGGACGTTGAATGATACCTTCAAACACACGACGTTTTGCCTTGGTGTCAATACCTAGCAAACGCACATACTCATCACCATGCTCAGCAAGACAATCTTCTAAGGCACGAATTACTTCAGACTCATTTGATGCGGCGATCGGTGAGCAGCTATGCCAAGAACTAGTACGGAAATGGCGCTCATCAGCATGTTCAGTGCCAATGCGATATCCCTGAGACAACAGTTGACGAATCCGTGACAACATATCTGCACTGATTTTTCCAGCAGTACCACCACCATAGGAGCTATTAGTAGAGTTGCTTACCTTAACCGCAGTACGAGTTGCCGCTACAGGCTGACCACCAGGGCGATGCACTAGCAGTTCGACAACACGGCGCTTTGCCTTGGTGTCAACTCCAACAAGGCGGACATATTCATCGCTGTATTCGGCAATGTAATTTTCTAAAGCAGCGATCGCTGCCGCAGGACTACTAGCTGTAATAGCGGGTAGAGTCTGCCAAGAAGTTGTACGGAAATGACGCTCATCGGCATGTTCAACACTAATGCGATGACCTTGAGCTAAAAGTTGCCCTACTGTAGTTGATACGTCATTGGCAACACCATTGCCATTGGTTGCACGAGGTGCGCTATAGCTGGCTGCTGCACCATTACCATTGGACTGACCAATGCTCACAGCTTGACTATCAGCACGTTGAATAATTGTTTCCACTACACGGCGTTTCGCTTTAGGATCGACTCCTACCAAACGCACATATTCGCCTTCATGCTCAGCAAGAATACTATTTAAGGCGGCGATCACTGTAGATTCATTCGAGGCATCGATCGCAGGACCAGTCATCCATGCTGCGGAACGGAAACGACGGGCATCAGCATACTCAGTACTAATGCGATATCCTTGAGCGAGAAGTTGACGAACTTGGCTAGAAATATCACTATTGCTCACATTAGCTGCACCATTGGATGAAGCTTTAGGTGCAGTATAAGTATTGTTGCTAGAAGCAGAATTGCTAATTACCACAGGCTTATCACTGGGGCGTTGAATAATTGTCTCGGCAAGGCGGCGCTTAGCTTTGGGATCGACTCCAAACAAACGTACATAATCGCCTTCGTTTTCGGCGAGAGCCTTTTGGACAGCCGAAATTACGGTCGAAGCTTCAGATGTATGTGGGATTGCACAGGACTGCCAAGATCCAGTGCGAAATCGGCGTTCATCGGCGTACTCAGCCGCAACATGGTAGCCCTGAGCTAAAAGTTGTCGTATTTGCTGTGCTAAATCCCCATTCATAGGTTCATTCCTCTGTGCTGGTGTATTTGTAAGATTTTGATTAATTTGATTAGAATGTTGCTTATTAAGCTGTGTATTAAAACTGGCAGCAGCATCACTGATTGGCTGTGACGAGTTCTCTTGTTGTTGGCGAATCGGTGTAATGCAGGCAATATCAGCAGCACAGCGATAACCTTGTCTTAAGGACTCGTTGATACCGACAACATGACTCGCAAAGTTTTGGTCTGATTCCCGTACATTCGGTAGCAGATCGGCTTGTTGCTGCGTTGTAATCACTGCACCAGAAGGAACATATTTACCCGCAGGAATTTCTACATCTTGGACAAGGGCATGTAAGGAAATAATGCAACCGTCTCCGACCCGCGCATTAAATACCGTCGAGCGGAACCCGATAAAACAATTATTACCAACATAGGCTGGTCCATGAATCAGTGCCATGTGCGTGATGGAGGTACTATCACCAATCCAGACGGAATATTCTTTACCGTCATCGCCAACCACACGACCTTTTTCCAGACCATGAATTACAACACCATCTTGGACGTTCGTACTATCTCCAATATGAAAAGGATTGCCCTCATCTGCACGAATCGAAGTTCCAGGGGCAATCAAAACATTAGCGCCGATATAAACGTCGCCAATTAGATTGGAAAAAGAATGAACGTAGGCTGATGGATCAATTTTGGGTTCTGCCAAGTTCCTAGACCAAGGTGTAGGGGGGGCAGCAAAGCTACGAACTACCATAGTGAATCTGCACTTCTAAGCTTTACCTATATCTTGATTGTCAAAATCGAGAGTATAAGAACTTAAAAGCGCTCCTCCAAATAACAACTTAAGCTACAACGTCGGAGAACTGTGTATTTACTAGCGCTGATCAATAATTGAACGAGAGATACTTATGAATAAATACCTCTATTGCATCCTCTCACTGTATTTTTTGCTGTAGAGAGTGCGATCGCTCAAACTCACTGTGTCGATGATGGCAATAACTGCGGCATCAATCGGACGATTTTCGCTATTTGTCACCTGTCTAGCACCACTACCACGAGTAAATAGCACCCATTCATCTACACCAGCACCGACTGTATCAGCAGCCACTTCGTACTCTGGAAGCAACTGCCCTTGCAAATCGATAACTTGCAAAAGCAGAAACTTAGTTCCAGACAAATTGGACTCTTTGTAGGTACTGACGACCGTACCGCAAACTTTAGCGATTTGCATATTGTTATGAGTACGTTTACAGAATGAATAAAATACGGATAGATGCTAGGCAAAGTCTGATTAATAACAAAAACAACCTTTAGATAAAGGTTGATCGCGCTAGCTAAGTCCTTACTATGGACGGTTGATAGGACGGATAGAGTTCACATTGTCACGGAACTGATCGACTTCTTCGGTATAACGAATAGGTAGAACGTATTCAAGGTTTTCGTGAGGACGCGCAATGATGTGTGTGGAAAGTACTTGTCCGCCGTTTACACGCTTTACGGACTCAGTACCTGCTGCTACTGAAGCTTGTACTTCGGATACATCGCCACGGACGATAACGGTCACACGACCACTACCGATCTTTTCGTAGCCAACTAAGGTTACGCGAGCGGCCTTGACCATAGCATCTGCTGCTTCTACAACGGCAGGGAAACCAAGGGTTTCAATCATTCCAACTGCGATCGCCATAATTAATGTTCTCCTAATAAAAAACAGATAATGAAATTAATGAAAATTTAGTCTTTTGATACTTTTTTGAGAGAGTCTTTTTGAGACAATCTTTAATAAGTAATTTTAAAAAGCAAATTGCTCTACTTCTCGCGTATAGCGAATAGGCAGAACATACTCTAGGTTTTCGTGTGGTCGAGCAATGGTATGAGTCGAAACAACTTCGCCCCCATTAACCCGATTTGCACCTTCAACACCAGCAGCCATAGCAGCTTTCACCTCAGAGATATCACCTCTGATGATGACGGTTACTCGTCCACTACCGATTTTCTCGTAACCCACAAGGGTAACGCGAGCAGCCTTGACCATAGCATCAGCAGCTTCTACAACTGCGGGGAAGCCTCTGGTCTCGATCATTCCAATACCGATCGCCATAATTTAAGTCAGTGTCCTTACGACTCTCTAAAAAACTGAAGTTCTTGAGGTTGTATCTATCAAAAGATGTAGATGCACAAGCGCAACTACTGATCTTAGCTACGATCGGTTCGCTTTAAACATCAAATTTCAAATTTTTAATACAAAATAAAAATGAGATGACGCTTGGCGCATTTTGGCAGCTACATTTTTTGTAGACAGCTTTCGCAGCTAAATTACAGAAATATTTTTGACTTACTGTCGCAATTAATTACTTAACCTAGTTATTAAAAAATAGTAAATAAGTATTTATTACTACAGACTTAGCCATTCTAAATCTGAATAATCAGGGAGAATGAATAATATTAATATATTCAAATCTATCTTTATATCTACGATAACGAGTGGCGGTACATTTGACAATATAAGCCGCCATGATAAATCTAAATAGTGCATATAATCTTGGCTTATTTGCATCACAGAATTTAAGAGCAATCAAGGGCAATCCCCATGTACGAAAGCACAGCTACACTTTCATACACTGGTATCGCAGCACTAAAAAAATCCAAAACTATGTAGCAAATTTTTATTTTGGTAGAATTTTATTTCTATGACTATTTACGTCTTATTGGTCTTAGGAAACTTTTAGCGATCGCTGATCGAAATAGTTTCTACTTCGGCAATCTCTAAATTAGGCAATTGCACCAATTCTCGTTCTTGTTCTTGTAAGGCAATCATGGGGATGCTCACAGGTGTTGGTGATTCGATCCAATATTCTGAGGTTGGCAAAGTTTCTTCCAGATCGTCAAGAGGTCGAGGAATAATCATCAAGGTATGAAACTCCCCAATGCGTTCAGCTTCGTACATTCCTGCTTCGATCGCGATCGCCACATCAGCGACATTGCCACGAATAATTGCTGTGCATAAACCTGCCCCAATAGTTTCATAGCCAGCCAGATTCACATCTGCTGATTTCAACATCATATCAGCGGCTCCCACCATCGCGGGAAAGCCTCTAGTTTCCAGTAACCCAACCGCTTGATTACTCAAACGGCTATATTGACCATCAGTTAACTGACTAAGGCGACTACTAATTGGCAGAATCGCTTCTAAATTGGGGTAAGGACGGGGAATCACAATTGTGGAGACTAGTTGCCCAAATTCTTTAGCAGTTTCGGCTCCTGCTTCGACAGCCATGCGAACATCGGTAATTGAACCACGGATGATCGCCGTACAAAAACCATTGCCCACTTTTTCATATCCAACCAGTCTCACAGTTGCCGATTTGAGCATCATGTCAGCAGTTCCCACGATCGCAGGGAAACTAATAGTTGAGACCATTCCCAAAGCACTTCCTGATAGATCGATTCTTTGAGATGCACTACTAGACATTAGCTAACACAATGATTGAAAGAATATATGTGGAGGCTAGCGCACTCGACATTACCCTGTATCTTAACTGATATACAGCATTTTGCTGTTGAAAGTCACACAGTATATCAATCCCCAATGATTTATGAAAGCGTCCTCCGTGACTCCAGCTTGGCAAAGAGGTAGAGTCTAAATTTCTAATCTATGGAAACGCAAAGATGAGCGGCGGCGCTTCGCGCCGCCACTCATCTTTTGGGTTTTATGTCCTAAACAAAACTTACATTGCTATAGTCCTTAGTCGCCTCGCCATAACAGTCTGGCATAACCCACGTTTTCGATTTGTGACGAATTTTCAAAAAAAGCTCTGTAGCATCTCTGAGCAATAATACCAATTCACGAAAGAGTGGCAACACTTTCGTGAATTAAAACCCAAAACCAGTAAGGGTTTTAAAAACACAAAATGGCTATGCCATTTTGTGTTTTGGTATAAGTAGCTAGGCATAATTAATTACAAACCAAAACCCGTAGAGTTGCGCCCCGCAGGGGCGCAACTCTATGGGTTTTGGTAATTTATTTTGCTCAGGTACTTATGTGGGGCTTAGAGTCCTATCAGTTAATAGTCCTCTTTGTAGGATGAGCAATGCTGAAGCCTAGACCATTACAAATGAATTATGAAAGCTATAGATCTTCCAATACAATTTTTAAGCTACAAATAGTCTAAAGTTTAATTGTGATAATAATCATGAGCAAACTATGCTTAAACAAATAGTTTATGGCGATTTTAAAGAATTTGTGGAAATCAAGCCTACAAGATGGGCTTCTCACAAATTTTCGCAATCCACTATGATGTAGGTAGTAAGTTTTTCATGTATTTTTAAGATATGGAGTAATTAGTATCTCAAAAACCATACTATAGAGCGATAAATTTTAATACTGCGTTCAAAATGGTCTAAAGATAGGAACATGCAACTGCCTGAACCCTTGCCTAAAAAAGATTCCGTGCTAGTTATAGACGATACGCCACCCAACTTACATTTGCTAATAAGTATGTTGACACGTAAGGGGTATGAGGTAAGTGGTGTAAGTGATGGCTTAACAGCGTTATCAACCGTACAGACTGAAATGCCTGACTTGGTATTGTTGGATATTAATATGCCAAATATGAATGGGTTTCAGGTCTGTGAGCAATTAAAGTCACTTGATTGTACTCGTGATATTCCTGTCATTTTTATTAGTGCGCGGGACGAGGTTTTAGACAAAGTACAAGCTTTTGCAGTGGGTGGTGTTGACTACATCACCAAGCCATTTCAAATCGCGGAAGTACTAGCAAGAGTAGAGAATCAGCTCACATTGCGGAGATTACAAAAACAGCTACAAGAACAAAATGAACGACTTAAACAAGAAATTAATAGTCGGATTATTGCGGAAACTTTACTGCAAGAAGCTAATGAAAAACTAGGGCGCTTAGTTAATTTAGATGGTTTAACTCAACTTGCCAATCGCCGATGCTTTGATGAGTATTTAGATCAAGAGTGGCAGAGACTCGCAAGAGAGCATTTGCCATTGTCTTTGATCATGTGTGACATTGATTTTTTTAAAAACTACAACGACACCTATGGGCATGTAGCTGGTGATGATTGTCTCCGCAAGGTTTCACTGTTGATTAAGCAATCGGTACGTCGTCCTGCGGATTTGGCAGCCCGTTATGGTGGCGAAGAATTTGTGCTAGTACTACCAAATACTGACATAGAAGGCTCTATGGCGATTGCTGAAATTATTCGTAAAGGACTACTAGAGCTAGCTATACCCCACCAAGATTCTACAGTTAGTCAGCTTGTGACTTTAAGTATGGGGGTAACTTCTTTGGTTCCTATGATCGATTCTCACCCTTCAGTGTTGCTTACGGCGGCTGACTATGCGCTGTACCGAGCTAAAGAGCTAGGTAGAAACCAAACCTATCAGATTGGTTAAGGAATGAAAATTAATTAAAACCAAAATTTGTTGGGGTGGGCGAAGCCCGCCCCAACAAATTTTGGTTTTAATTGCACAGGTTAATTAATTTTCATTCCTAAGCAATTTGATATAGCAATCCTAAATGGTTTGTATGCGCCCCGAAGGGGCGCATACAAACCATTTAGGATTGCTATAGAATCTAAAATCAATTGATAATTATTTTAATTAGGCTTTCTAATAAGCGATCGCGTTCTATCGGTAAGAGATCGCCACTTTGAAGAACATCACGGATCATCACAAAGTGAATTAAGGTTCCAATAAAGGCGCGGGCTGTCACTTCAGGATCAGCTATTTGGAGTTGGGGATGATTGGAAAAATATTGAGTGAGAAAGTCAAGACTTACTTTCTCAATGTTGGTTACAAAAGCTCTTGCTAATTCTGGGAAACGACCAGATTCACCAATAATAATTCTTAAAAAGGTCAGAATTTGCGGATCTTCGGCAACATTTTCCAGCATGGTATTGGCATAGCGCTTCAAAAATACGCTTGGAGCTTCTTCAAAGGATTGCTGGCTTTGAAGCTCAAATATGTTTTTGCGACATGACATCTGTTGGATGAGCGCTGTAAATAAAGCTTCTTTATCAGGAAAATGGCGATAAACGGTCGCCTTGGAAACTCCTGCTGCTTCCACAATGCGATCGATGCGAGCACCTGCATAGCCATGTTCTAGGAACTCTTGCATTGCTCCTTCAAGGATTAATGCAGTTTTCTTGGAAGATAACTCTCGTTCTACAGGTTTGGCTTTAGTCATTATTGGGGCATTCATATACTTTTTGAGTAAATCTGAATTGTGCAAAGCGCGATTCAGATTTACTTGGCTAAATTATTTCGCAATAGGGTAAAAAAGCGATCGCTTTTTTACCCTATTGATATTTCTATCATACCCCTTGACAAACTAGACGAAACTGTTTAGTTTAGTTTTAAAAGAAAACGAAACTGTTTAGTTTTATTAGGATGTCGCCATGCTGCAAAGTTCTTCTGATGGTGGGTCGGGTATTAAGTCTCAACGCTGGTTTGGGGTTGCGGCTGCGGTTGGTGTGGTGGTGTTTGGCGGAGTGGTTTATGGAGTATGGCGATCGCAGGCTAGTCCATCGGCAGTGAGCCAAACAGTCATTGCTCCCGTAAAAAGTAATACGGTGACAGCATTAGGTCGCTTAGAACCTCAGGGAGAAGTGATTAAGCTCTCGGCAAACTCAACTAATAGCAATCGATTAGAGAAATTGCTAGTGCAAGAAGGCGATCTCGTACAGGTCGGACAGGTAATTGCGATTCTCGATAGTCGCGATCGCTTACAAGCAGCCTACGAACAAGCTCAGGAAGATGTCAGAGTGGCGCAGTCAAAGCTAGCGATTACTCAAGCAGGGGCAAAGCAGGGAGAAATCAATGCTCAACGGGCGGAAATTGTACGTTTGCAAGCTCAGCGTCAGGGAGATGTAGAAGCACAAGCGGCAACTGTCGATCGCCTAAATTCGGAATTACAAAATGCAGAACTGGAATTTAATCGCTATCAACAATTAGCTCGCGAGGGGGCGATTTCTAACTCGACTCTTGATAGTAAGCGATTGACTCTGAATACGGCTCAACGCAATATACAGGAAGCTAAAGCCGTATTAAATCGGATTCAGAATACTAGCCCTGCTCAAATTTATCAGGCGGAGGCAAATTTAGCGCGAGTAGCGGAAGTGCGGGCGGTGGATGTGGAGGCGAATCAGGCGGAGGTCGATCGCGCGATCGCTGCCATGAAGCAGGCAAAGGCAAATCTCGATCAAGCCTATGTCAAAGCACCGATCGCTGGCGAGGTGCTAGAAATTCATACCCGTGCGGGTGAAGTTATCTCCAGCAATGGCATTGTTTCCATTGGCAAGACGCAGCAAATGTATGCGATCGCGCAGGTTTATCAGAGCGATATCCAAAAGGTTAAACCTAATCAACAGGTGAAGATTTTTAGCGATTCCATTAATAGCGAATTGCTAGGAAAGGTCGAGCGCATTGATTCACAGGTGAAGCGGCAAACTATTGTCAATAGCGATCCGAGTACAAATATTGATGGTCGAGTTGTGGAAGTCCATGTCGTACTAGATCGAGATTCGAGCAAAAGAGCCGCAAAGTTTACGAATTTGCAAGTGACGATGGAGATTGAGCAATGAGCATGATCCAACAAATTCAACGCCGAACTCCATTGGGGTGGTTGCAACTGAAGCGCGAGCGTGGGCGATTAGTGGTAGCGATCGCGGGCATTGCCTTTGCCGATGTGCTGATGTTCATGCAACTGGGATTTCAAAGCGCTTTGTATGACAGCAATACGAAGCTTAGTCGCTCCCTAGATGCCGATATCGTCCTAGTTAGTCCTCAAGCTCGGAACACCCAAAATTTGAGTACATTTTCACGCCGCAGACTCTACCAGTCCAAGGATATTGCAGGGGTAGATTCGGCTGAAGTCTTCTATTCCAATATCATTACTTGGAAAAATCCTGATAGTCGCAAAGAAACTTCTGTACAGGCGATCGCCTTTAATCCTGACAAGCCAGCGTTGAATCTGCCTGAAATCAATCAGCAACTCGACAAAATCAAAATTCCCGATCGCGTGCTATTCGATCGCAAGTCACGGGGCGATTACACAAAGGCGATCGCGATCGTCGAACAGGGCAAGCCCGTTCAAACCGAAGTTGATCGCCGTAACGTGTTAGTTACAGGGCTGTTTAGTCTAGGCGCATCCTTTGGAGCCGATGGCATTGTGGTGGTTAGCGATCAAACTTTTCTGCATTTCTTTCCCAAACGCGACGTAGCGAGTATCAGTTTAGGACTAGTTAAAATTAAGTCTGGCTATGACCCTCAGCAAGTTGCGACCGAGTTAAAAGCCTATTTGCCCAACGATGTCCGTGTCCTCACCCATGCCGAATACATTGAATTTGAAGAGAGTTTTTGGAAGACTGAAAGCCCGATTGGATTCATTTTTGGTTTGGGAACGGCAATGGCATTTGTGGTGGGGGTGGTGATTGTTTATCAAGTACTATCCACCGATGTTAATAGCCACATTAAGGAATACGCCACCTTTAAAGCGATGGGCTATCGCAATCAATATTTGCTAGCGATCGTTTTTGAAGAGGCAATCATTCTTGCGTTCTTGGGATTTATCCCTGGGGTGATTATCCCGATTGGGTTATACAGCCTTGCCGCAGGTGCGACCGCTTTACCGATCGCCATGACTACGGCAAGAGCTACGACGGTTTTTATGCTCACTGTTGCAATGTGCATTCTTTCGGGAGCGATCGCAACGCGCCGCCTGCAATCTGCTGACCCTGCCGATATGTTTTAGAAGCGCCATTTAAGAATTGGATAGATCCCCCCCAGCCCCCCTTAAAAAGGGGGGAGAATTTATCTTCTTCCCCCTTTTTAAGGGGGATTGAGGGGGATCTTTTAGGATTATTGACAACAGAAAGTAATTCTTAAATGGTTTCTAAAAACCTTACTGGTTTTGGTTTTCAATTCACAAATAAGGAAGCACGATTATGCCCTCATCCCTATCTTCTCTAGCTAAGCCACGCTATTCTGACTCCTATCGCTTTAAACTTACCGAAAGAGAATTTGAAGTCCTTACCATGATTGTCGAGGGCAAAAGTAACCCTGAAATTGCTTCTCATCTCTATCTCAGTCTCAATACGATTAAGTCCCATGTCAATGGCATTTTCAACAAACTGGGCGTAAGCGATCGCGTGCAAGCCGCAGTTTTTGCCGTTCGCAATCAGTTAGTTTAAAACCAGATTTTTGACAACCCAACATCCCTACACAAACCCATGCAAACATTAATAGCCAATGAGAGCGATCGCGATCCAACCAAAACCCCTGTGATCACTGTCCAAAATCTCAATCATTTCTTTGGACATGGACAATTACGCAAGCAAGTTCTATTTGATATTAATTTAGAAATTAATGCGGGTGAAATTGTAATCATGACGGGACCTTCTGGCTCAGGGAAAACCACATTATTGACCTTAAGCGGCGGCTTGCGTTCGGCTCAAGAGGGAAGTCTCAAAGTCTTAGGACAAGAACTATGCGGAGCCAGTGCCGAAACCCTCACCCTCGCGCGTCGGAACAATGGCTATATTTTCCAAGCCCATAACCTGCACCATAGTTTAACGGCTTTGCAAAACGTGAAAATGGGGCTGGAATTGCATAATCATCTATCCCTCCAAGAAATGCGCGATCGCGCTGCTGTCATGCTCGATCATGTGGGTCTGGGTAATCGCTTAGATTATTACCCTGATGATCTATCGGGTGGTCAAAAGCAACGGGTAGCGATCGCCCGTGCGCTGGTCAGCCATCCCAAAATTGTCCTAGCCGATGAACCAACGGCGGCACTAGATAGTAAATCTGGGCGTGATGTGGTGAACTTGATGCAAACCCTAGCCAAGGAGCAGGGATGTACGATTTTGCTAGTTACCCACGACAATCGCATTTTAGATGTCGCGGATCGCATTGTAGAAATGGAGGATGGTAATCTCACTAATAACTCGATAAACAGATAAGAAATTTGTGAAGATACGGGAGAAGGGAAGAATCGCTTGGTATTCGTAGATTGCTTCGGTCTAACGGCTGAGTTATACGGCTCTTCGCAGAGACTTATAGCTGGTCTTGATCGAGTTTTTCTATAGCAAGTGCTTCCATCAACGGCTTCAGATCTAGATACATTGTGCGATATGGATTGATTGGTGGTAGAGGTTCGGTAGGATCGGCAAACTCAAATCCTAGCTTTTCATAGAAACCAGATGCATCATAAGCTGGATCAACATCAAAATCGTAAAGTGCATCTACAGTGATAAATCTGACCCCGATGATAGGCACTACTTCAGTAATCACATAATCGATCGCCCACTCCATAAACCTTAGCCCAAGACCTTTTGTGCGGCGATCAACGGCAAGAAGCCCAACCTTGACGGCTGGGAAAGTCCGATATTTCACACCTTCTTGAATCAGTAGAGTGTCTTCAACCTCTAATTTATCTGCTAGAAGCGTAATGTAACCAGCTAGAGAATCCTCAACCCTAGCAATCCAGCATTGGCAAAGATAAGCATCCGCTTCTCGTTGAATTCGTCCCTGTTTCCAATAGGTAACAAATTCTCCCCTGACACAACGAAACCCCTGACCAAGTTGTCGGAGTTCAGGGGTTAGCGTTTCAATATTGATTTGGGAGAAATCAAATCCATCGAATTTACCAGAACTAGCCATGTTTCTGTGCTTTGCGACGACGGGCAGCAATACGCTTTGCTAGAGCAAGCATTCGATCATTAACCACTGCCCCACCAGAGTCGATCGCTTCTAGCAATTTCTTGGCAGCAAGTCCTGAAACGGGCTTAGATTGGGTATGAAAAGGATATTTCATTGTCAAGACACTAATCTCTACATATTCACAATAGCAGATAAAAAGGTGAAATTAAACTTTAAATGTATGTTTTCTAATCCTTTATCATCATGCTAGATATCAAACTAAATCCAAACATTGCGAACATAAACCACATGAAGTTGGGATCTGAAAGGAATCTCTTGATTTCTTCGGGGTAAAAATAGAGAACATCTTTCTTAGCAGTTGCCAATGCTCCTGCAACAGTTAAGCAAAAAAGCCCTAGTGAAAATAGAAATTGTGAACGCTTAAATGGATGTACTCTTTTAAACTCTACGCCGAGTTCAAGATCAAATTTTTCGTCAGTCATAGTCAGAAAGCGCCAAAAGTTAAGAAACATCAGGATTACTCCCAAGCCAGTCCAGAAAAATAGCATCACTAGCAACCAAGTTGTCACTTCACCAACATACAAACTAGGTATTCCGAAAATTGCTAGTGGAAAGAAGATACAGCTAACAAGAGTAAAAAATACAGCCTTGGTTCTATTTTTCATTCTTGACGATCAAATTAGTTGCAGTATAACGGTCTAGTTGAGCCGCCTCAATCAATCTTTGATTTTTACAGATCGCTTTTGGTTAAGTCGGCTCCAACGCAGTGTTAGACGGCGCTTACTTTACGGATTTCTACGCTACCTTCTTCACATATTTGAACTGTGAGTTGATAGTTTTCCATCAATGACATTCCAACAAGAGGTTCTGAATCAGCTTCATCAATTGGTATAGTCAGATAATCTCCATCCCAAACTACAACAGCTTCATAGACATTAAAAACACATTCGCTACCATCTCCAAGAATAGCGCGTCCTCGTCTTTTCCATTTCAGATTTAGCTGATCAATCAGGTCTGGTGGCAATGAAAGCCAACCATTGAAACCCGTATCAACAATTGCATCTTGCGTGTAAATCTTACCATCAGAATCACATATTGAAAGTGAGATAATCGCCTCAAAGTCTGCGTTAACGATTCCCGTGATCATAGAATTCTCTTTGTACGTCCACCAAATCGACGAACGTGTCGAGAACCGACTCGAACAATCCAGATTTGAGCATTTGGGTGACGGGCTTCGAGTCTATTGCAAGCAGATATTTCACGTGCATCAATTTCAAAGTCGCCAGTTTCAAGGTCAATTGCTACAATTTTACCCTGATTATTTGCTTCGACCTGTGGGCGGATTTGCGTTTGATAGATTAGATCGCCACGTTGGGCAAATTCTTCTTTGCTATAGCGGGGTTGACGGACTTCCATAATTGTGAATTTCCCTAGAGCATAGCCTCATCTGGCATTATAGCTGACCAGAAGTCGCTATGATATAGATTGCTTTTGTTAAGACAAAAATAAGGTGCGTTACATTTCATTAACGCACCCTTGTATCTTGAGAACAAGGCAACCCGACGCACCCTAGGTAGAAAATACCGATTTGTAGCAAGGGAGCCTGATATTTTAGAAAAGAGCGTGGCGAACCAGTTCCACCAAGGTGCTTGACACCGTTTAGTAGCCATCGGAGCCACGCTTTTATCCCAATGATACAAGCTCGAACAATCGCTGGAGGAATAACCTCGCATTCGCAAGGACGAGTTATCAAAGGGACACAATAACTCAGCCCCAGTATAACCAATGAACATAGAAAAAATATGGATAGGAATAGATGTCTGTAAAGATGCTCTAGATGTCTACGTGTTACCGCAAGGTCTAATCTTGCAACAGCCCAATACCGAAATCGGAGTGCAAACCCTAATCAAACAATTACAACCAATTTCACCGAGTTTGGTGGTAGTTGAATCAACAGGCGGATTAGAACGAACACTGGTCAGTGGCTTGCAAACTGCGATGATTCCAGTAGCGATCGCCAATCCACGCAAAGTTAAAGGCTTTGCCACTGCTTTGGGAAAAGCGAAGACAGACAAACTTGATGCTGAAGTGATTGCTCGTTTTGCTCAAGCTGTACAACCTCAACCTCAAGCAATGGTCGATGCTCAGTCTCAACAATTGAGCGATCTCGTGCGTCGTCGTCAGCAGTTAGTGGAGATGCAGATAGCAGAGAAAAATCGTCTCTGCCGTGCTTCCAACACTGTTGAATCTGATATCCGCGATCATAGCGAACAGATCCAGAAACGGATTGAATCCCTTGACGAGCAAATTCAGACTCTGGCGCAACAGCAAAGTGATTGGCAAAGGAAACGGGAGATTTTGTGTTCTGCCAAAGGCATTGGCAAGGTCACATCAGCGCTTTGTTTGGCAGAATTACCTGAACTAGGAAAACTCTCTGACAAACAGATTGCTCGCTTAGTTGGTGTTGCTCCGATCAATCACGATAGTGGTAAACACAAAGGCAAGCGGATGATTCAGGGAGGTCGCACATCGATTCGCTGTGGCTTGTACATGGCAACTTTAGTGGCGATTCGACATAACCCAGTAATTCATGATTTTTATGAACGTCTGCTAGCAAATGGAAAGCTGAAAAAGGTTGCCTTAGTTGCCTGTATGCGAAAACTTCTGGTTATTCTCAATGCCATGATCCGCGATAACAAAACTTGGCAAGCTCCTACTTAGTTGAATGCTTGTACAATCTAATCAAGGACAAAAACGGATACACATTACCGTAATTTTGTCGTGCATATTTGGAATTTAGATTTTTTCTCCTTTCCTCTTGACTTTCAAGACAATCGCTACAAGATCGGCGATCGCACTAGGAGATAGGCGATCGCACTACCTCTACCTGCGGATCAGCCCCAAATCTTACGTGTTTCGCCAGCCGAGGTTTTGTTTAAAGTGACATAAAAAGACCAGCTGCCGCCTTCGCACACACCAAAGACGGAAGCGTCAGATACCCCTGTTAATAGGTAGTCTTTGGGCAACAGCATCTCTAAACTGTTATCTGGCAGTAGACTAGCACTGACCATCTTGGATGCTATGGCAATGTATACGTCTGACCAGAGGCGGTAATAAGTTGGCAAGTCATTTTGAACTGGTGTAAGCAGGTCTGTGGGTCGGCAGTTAGCATGAATGATTGTTGGAGTGGCTGTTGGACCAGCAATCATAATACCGCAGCCATCGAGTCGGGGAGTCACGAAAACATTGCGACTACTCCCAAGAATGGTGCGAGAGGCATAGCCTGCTCCCCAAGGCAACCCATAAGCATTTATGTTAGTGGTACCACTTCCAGCACTGATGGTTGAAGTGATGCCATCGGGGAGGGTTTCGTTCATTGTCATATCACATGTTCCACAATCTACATAGGTGACCGTGGCGTTGTTGGTGGTGATAGTTTGTTGTCCGGTGGCAATCCTGCTGACAACACCCAAGGACAGAATTCTGAGTTTGCCTGTATAAGCTTGTTTTTGAGTAGCCCAATCAAATGGCATGTATGTACTCTCCTGTCAAAAATTTCTTGGCTCGTAATGGGTCATAATCGATTGTGCTGTTGCTACCTGTCGTTAGGCAATCGCCACTATTAGAAGAGATGATTGCCCAGACTTTGCCGCTTACCCTTGAGATGGGTTAGGAGGGACTGTTACAGGTGCAGTTGGAGGTGAACCAGCAAGTTGAGGTTTGACCTCTGCTGCTTGCAACGGACTAATACCAAATCACAAAAGAGAGGCAACAGATAGAGCATCCAGTATGGAATCTCTACCGACAAGAGAAGCAATTACAGATTTAGTCATTTCGGAGAGACGATTCTTGACCAAAAGCCGCAACTCATCCATATTTTTGGGTAAAGAAAATCTCAACCCTTGCTTCAAATGTAGCCAAACCCGCTCAATTGGGTTTAATTCTGGAGAATGAGCAGGCTGAAATATCAAAATGATATTGTGAGGTAATCGTAAACGCTTAGCCCGATGACAACCAGCCTGATCAACTTGCAAGATAATTATGCTGTCTGCAAATTTCTCTGATACAAGGTCTAGAAATATTTGAAAACAGTCAGTGTTGAGATGACTAAATTCATAGAAAAAGCTTTCTCCCGTCGCAGGTTCGACGATGCCGTATAACCATGTAGCCTGAAACTGCCACTGGACTTTTGCCTTGGGTTTGACCCCACGAGCCGTTATTTTACGACCACTGATGGTTTTCAAACCAATCCTTGTTTCGTCTTGACAAAAGAATCGGACTTTTCCCGTTAATCCCAACACGGTCACGGCATACCATGCCACCATGGCTAGGTTATCCGAGAGTTTTTTTTATATTCCTCGCGTTGCCCTTGGTTTTGACTGGCGCTATAGGGACGGGCTACCTTTGGTTTTGCCTTCATTCGGTAATGCACCAAGTCATGCACATTTTTATAGGTACTTTCGATTCCTAGTTTTTCCTGTAGCCATTGTCGTATCTCTCCGTAGCTATTAAATCCTTTTTCCTGTTGCAGTTGTTTGTCCAGTGCTTTTTGCGCCCAATCTGGGATTTTGGGTATTCTGCCTACTCTTGGTTTATGGCTTAGTATTCCTGCTATTCCTCCCTCTCGATATCCTCTGATCCACTCTTGCACTGTGCTACGGTTTCTCCCGATTAGTTGAGCGGCGGCTTGCACTGTGCCAGCTTGCTTGCTTTTCAGTAAGTACAATACTTGCACTCGTTCTTTATCTGAGCCTGTTTTCTGCCGCCCTAGCATCTCTTTTAGCTCTTCTTCGCTTTCACTTATTTCTAATCTATATACCCCTGCCATTTTGTTATCCTCTTTCTCCTTTTTCTCTTATATCATCTGTTGCCTCTTCTTTGTGTTTTGGTATAAAATCTCTGTACGAGTCAAATGCTCTGATAATTTCACTTTCGCCATCATCATTCTTTTTAGTTGTTGCAGGCGAAAACGTCAAAGAGTTGTCCTTAGGAACAAACTGCAAATAGTATCCAAGGATTTGAGGACCTGGAATGCGAATATAGTAACCATCTGAAGTGGCACCATGCATTGCAGTCTCTGCTGAACTTTTACTAGCGGAGCCACTAGATGCTGAGAAGCAGAATAAGCCTCCACCTGAAGCTGTAGACTTTTCAACCACTGACTTCGTGTTTTTACTACTTCCACTTTGCGTTTTGATCCGAATGGTGACATCCTTGGCGATGATCATTGCGACGGGAAAAGCTGGAAGCAAATACGATTGTTCTTGCCCCTCATCATTCACCCAACTTTCCTTGCCCTCAAGGTTTTTCCCTGGCTGTAGATCTGAAACAGCTAAGCCCCCAGAAACTCTCATCGGAGCTAAATGGTAAAAAGCATTAGACATTTTAAAGATGGCAGGATTAAACCACCCTCCTCGATCAAAGGAAACCTTGGCAACCCGAAGTCCAATCTCAATATCCTGGTTATAAAATTCAGTTTCCTGCGTTGATGTACTGCTAGACGAATTGGATTGACCACTTGCAGAGAAAAACCATCCACTGACTGCCCACTTGCTGCTGCTAGATGCAGAAGCAAGGTTTTGCGAACTTTGCTCTTTAACAGTACTACTAGTAATCACAATATCTTGAAACATCCCATTTACTTCGGCATCTGCTTCCGTTTGAGATGAGGACATCAAGGGAGATGAAGGAGGAGTCGTAAGATTCGTCATACCTGTTGCAAGATCTTCCTTGTCAGAAGTTAGCGCTTTTTGGCTGTCAGTCCAAGTATCAAGCTTAGTCTTATTAGGGTTAGCCGCCTTTCGTTCTGCGTCAATGTCAGTCTTTAGAGCCGCAAGACAATCATCGAGGCTCTTCTGTGTTGCTAAAACACGAAGGGAAAGGTCATTTAGCACATAATTATTGAGAGCTTTTACCTTAGTTTCATGGTCGATTGGAATAGGAGGATTATTCGTATTATTCGGATCAGCTTTTGTTTCCAGAGGAAGATCCCCTGGGTCTGTAGGGGCTGTTGTTCCCACTGTTGTTGCACTCGCAGTCAAAGCGTTTGCTCCAGGAAATTTTTGGACTGTCTCGATATTTTTATTGGTTCGCTTTGCAGA
The DNA here is from genome assembly GCF_051131155.1 of Pseudanabaena minima str. Chao 2107. Classification (NCBI taxonomy): domain Bacteria; kingdom Bacillati; phylum Cyanobacteriota; class Cyanophyceae; order Pseudanabaenales; family Pseudanabaenaceae; genus Pseudanabaena; species Pseudanabaena minima. Next base: position 3,491,677 of record NZ_CP159508.1, on the reverse strand, counting down.
GTCTAGTAACTCCCCAGCCAATTGCCTTTGCTTCTGGTAGTCATCAACAGCTTTATTCTCACTTGAACCCTGCACCTCAGCCAAAAGGTTCGAGTAATACTCTACTTGCCCAGTCAGTTCCTGCACCCGTCGTTCAACGGCTGACTTGTTAAATTTCCAATCTCGAGAGTCAAGCTGTGCCCTTTTTGCCTTCAGTGATTGCAACTCAGCCAGAGATGCTGTAGTTTCCTCTTGCTTATTTTTAAGTGCAGATGCTTCCGTTACTGCTGTTGTCAAAACATTGAGCTGATCTTGGTTGAGAATCGGTCCCCCAACTTTACTAACCAAAGCTTGATCTAATGACTCACCTGCTTTAGGCAGAGGTAGGCGAGGAAACGCTTTGACAACGAGAGTAGCCAAATCAGCAATAGCTTTACCATGGGCATTAGAGAGATCTTGTTCTTTCTGTTTGAGATCATTCTGCTTGTCGTCAACCTGTTGTTGTGCGGCTGCAATTTCCTCTGGTTTTACATCCATCATGTCCATCTGTGCCAACTCAGCCTTGGCTCGAGAAAGCTCTGTTTGTTTTGCCATCAGCTGATCCCGAATCGAATCTTGCGCCATGGTCAGATCCGCCGGATTGAGATTAGGCGTTAATGCCTTAAACCAATTATTGGGTTGGAACTGCACTGGATAAACGGTCATGGATTCATCAAGAGATGATCTAGCAGAATTTCGCATCCTTTGCTTCGTCACCTCAAGTTCTTCGGCAATGGATGAGGCGTTTAAGTATCCCAAAATTGTCATAACCTCATGGAGCTTACCCCTAACGACAACATCGTTGTACAGGTTATTCAGCTTTTCTTGTCCCACCATCCCTTCAGAACTTTGCCACTTGGCATATTCATCCAACCAATTTGCTTTGTCGTTTGCAGTTCGCTCAAGAGCAGCAAGTTGTGAAGAAGGAACATCCCGATCTCTTGCAGTTTCATAATCAGCCTGAGCTTGTCTGTACGCATCTCTGAAGGACTCATATGTCTTGGTTTTTTTCTCATTCCAGACATTCTTTTCTTCTAGATACGTTACATAGAGTTGCTTGCAAAGTTCGATTCGAGAGAGAGACTTTCCAGTTTTGACATCTACCTCCCCACTAGGCTCTTCCAAGAAATTGCCTAGACCAGCCCGATCTCGGATAAATGGAACTAAGTAATCGAGTTTCGGGATGAAATTGTTAATCGCTGTGTTATAAACCACAGAGAGGCGTTCACCATTTGGTCCAGTGTTAATACGATTGACACTAAAAAGCTGATCTGACAGGCGGAACTCGTTTTCTGCAATAGTGAATGGCTTTGTCAGTAAACTGGTATTAGAACTGGTGTCATATTGATACATCCGATAGTTCAGAGGCTGGGCAGGAAAGAGCATACTAAATAGTTGATCTTTACTACCACCCAACAGTTCATTGACTTTACTGTAGATGGTTTCGATAAATTGTGCCTTGTCTGTCATGGTAATCCTCCTGATTCTTTGCCTTGATACTTTTGTGCCTTGTAAACCCTAACTAAATCCATCGGCTTCACTACTGCAACACCATAGCCCTCCTTGGTTGTCGTTGAGACCTGAACCTTTGTAAACGCAGAAATTTCCATCATCATGCAAAACAGCGAAGTACTTTCCAGAACTTGAAACTAGGTATAGCAATCCTAAATGAGTTGTGGAAAAATAGAGGAGAAGAAATCAAAGCAAAGACTTGGAAGAATTAACTGAATTTATCGAGAGTAACCCCAAGAGCAAGGAACTCAAAAGAGCAATCGCGGTACAGATGGTGCAACAAAATATGACCTATGAGAGCATAGCCAAAATGTTATGTGTATCCACTAGTTTCGTAGGAAAGTGGAAACAGGTATTTGAAAAAGAAGGAGTTGCGGGTCTAAAGCTCAAGTATCAGGGGTCTCAAGGATATTTAGACGCAGCCCAAAAGCAAGAAATAATTGAGTGGTTGCAACAAAAACAATACTGGGAGTTGCAAGAATTAATGACTGAAATTGAGGATCGCTATCAAGTGGTATTTGCGTCGAAACAAAGTTACTATGAGATTTTTAAAGCAGCAGATATTAGCTGGAAGAAGACCCAAAAATATAACCCTAAAAAAGACCCAATCCTAGTTCAAAAAAAAAGACGAAATTACGGATTGGTTAAAAGCTCGTCAGGAAAAGATAAGTTCGGGCGAATTAGTTGTCTTGTTTGCAGATGAATGTCATTTATTATGGGGAGATGTTTGTGGATATGTATGGGGTAAGACTAACGAACGTATAGAAGTACCCATAGTCAATGAGCGTGAGCGTCAAACTTATTATGGGGCGCTCAATCTTCAGACCCAAGTATGTATGATTCAAGCCTATGAGAAAGGTAACTCTGATTCTACGGTTGCCTTTATGCAATATCTAGTCAATATGTATCCTAATAGTCAAATTGTTTTGTTCTGGGATGGGGCAAGCTATCATCGTTCTCAAGAAGTTAAAGACTATTTGGCAACAATCAATGACGGTAAAAGCGAATCAGATTGGAAAATTACCTGTATCCGTTTTGCTCCAAACGATCCTACTCAGAATCCAATTGAGGATGTGTGGTTGCAAGCAAAGCGTTTTATCCGTCATTACTATCACTTACTAAAGAACTTTGACAATGTGAAAAGGTTATTTGAGTTAGTCACTCATCTTCAAGTCTTTTGCTTTGAGAAGATTTTTAAATATGGCTTTTTTCCACAAATCATTTAGGATTGCTATAGTCATTTGTGTTTAGAAACTGACCTACGGTTAAACAAGAACCTTTGTTTGTTATAAATGCTACCTAACTTTTTAATTTTAACCTAAGTACTTTTGAAGCGTAGAACAGTCTAACTAAGTAGCTGGGCGCAATTAAATATAATACCAATTCACGAAAGTGTGACAACACTTTTGTGAATTAAAAACCAAACCCAGTAAGGGTTTTAAAAACACAAAATGGCGTAGCCATTTTGTGTTTTGGTATAAAACCCCAAAAGCTGTGGCGCACGCGCAGGGTATGTCACAGCTTTTGATTCTATTTTTTAATTATGCCTAGCTACTTATGTATTAGATGGAAACTTTCTGTCTAATCTGACTATAGGCGATTTAGCCCGAAAGTCAAATTTCTGCCTAATCACCCTATACGTCACGTTATACGGAAACTTTCTGCCTAAATACCCCATACGTTATGTTATGAAGAAACTTTCTGAATAATCACCCAAATAGCTTGTTAGCCCGACTAAATCGGGTATTATTTATACCAGTTACACTATTTATTTAGTTATGCAGTCCGAGCCACCGCCTCGAAAGCTATTAGACAGAGTACGAGATCAAGTCAGGGTTAAGCATTACTCCTATCGCACCGAAGAGACTTATGTGCAGTGGATTCGGCGATTTATCTTGTTTCATAACAAGCGTCATCCTAGCGAGATGGATGGCGATGAAGTGAATGCCTTTTTGACCCATTTGGCGGTAAATGAAAATGTGGCAGCATCAACCCAAAATCAAGCTCTATGCGCCATTCTGTTTTTATATCGTGAGGTATTGCAGCAGGAGCTAAACCTCAATCTAGTGGACTGTTTCATCTAAAATAGTGCAATAGATACGGTTATTCTTCTTGCTCAAATACTGGATAAAGATGTTTCAGTTTGACTCTGGCATCGCTTGTCGAAAACCTCCATATTACTTTGGATGCATTCTGATTTCGAGACTTTTGCCAAGCGTCTATCTCCTCTTTGAGTTTGTCCTTGCTAGGAATCCGTCTATCTAAACATTGTTTTGATAAGACACTCAATTCGGTTTCGGCTACATTCAACCAACTACCATTACGCGGCGTATGATAAATTTCTAGTCTTCTTGCTAAACGATGAGCTTCTGGTGCAGGAAATGCTTCATACAGCGAAGCTATATTATGGGTATTCAGATTATCACTGAGTAGCTTTACTTTTCGTGCATTCGGATAGTCCTCATCCAACAATTGACGTATTTCCTCAGCCCAATCTATCCTTGTTCGACTATCTCGGCTACTCACCCGTCTCCATCCTCGATGAGGGTCAACAAACATGAATAGGGCTTGAACACCTTCACGCTCATAGTGGTAGTCTTCTTTTTTATCTTGTCCAGGTTGCATCGCTATTGGTGGATAAACCTCTCCGAGTAGTTGCTTTGATGCTTCATCCATTGCAATCAACGGTTCTTCTTCGCATGGCTCCGTGCTATACAAGTCAAGGACGACTTCCATTTCTGCCACAAATCTTGCTAAATCTCTTTCGGGAATACAAAATCTCTGGGTTTTCCAAGGTCGTAATTCGTTTTTTTTAGAGTACGCCACACCGTTGATGCGGAAATTTCGGTAATAACTTGTCTTTGCTTGAGTTCTGACGTTAATAGTCTGATTGTCCACTCAGCACGTCCTTCTGGTGGGTCTGCACAACACAGAGCAATTATGTGGGCTTCGCTAGAGCCATCGACCTTGGGCGGTGTGGGGGGCGTTTTCCTTAATTGTCTCTCTAGTGCAGGTTTTTCACCTTTTTGCAGAAATCTTTGGCGAATTCGACCTACGGTGTTTCTATGCACCTGCAATGCTTCTGCTATTTCTTCATCAGTCCATGTTCTCTTGCTGTATTTTCCTTCATCACACATCAGTAAAATTCTGGCGTGCAAGATCTTTTTTGCAGGTGCATAGCCATTTCGACTAATTTGTTCTAAGTTTTCTCTATCCTCTACTGTTAAATAGACTTTATCTCGCCTTCCTCTTCCCATGATTAGGGCTCTCCAAACCAATATCTATTGCACTATTTTAGATGAAACAGTCCACTAGATGCAGTGCGAGCAAAGCGCCCCCATTATTTGCCGACGGTCTTGACTGTTGAAGAAACTTTAGAAATCTTAAAAAATCTTACGGGTGTTTATCAGATTGTTGCCAAGCTGCTTTACGGTTCAGGATTACGCCTTAATGAAGCATTGTCACTAAGGGTTAAGGATCTTGATTTTGCTCAAAAGCAGATTATTGTCAGAGATAGTAAGGGGATGGAAAGTCGTGTAACTATGTTGCCTCAAAATGTCGTAGACCAACTTAAAGAACACTTGCAGCAAGTCAAACGTACCCACCAGCAAGACTTAGAAAGAGGTTATGGGGAGACTCTTTTACCCTTTGCTTTACAGAAAAAATATCCTAACGCCGCTAAAGAATGGATTTGGCAATATGTATTTCCTTCGGGTCGCATTGCTAAAGATCCGCGCAGTGAATTAATGTGTCGCTATCATCTTCATGAAAGCGGAATGCAAAAAACACTGAAACAAGCTGTGAGAATTGCCAAGATCGAAAAACGGATCGGATGTCATACCTTTCGCCATAGTTTCGCCACACATTTATTGCAAAATGGCTATGATATCCGCACTGTTCAGGAGTTATTGGGACATAAAGATGTCAAGACAACGATGATTTATACCCATGTTCTCAATCGTGGCGGTAAAGGAGTGATTAGTCCACTTGATCGCTAGTAATTTCAATTATCCCGAAATTGTCTCAAACGAATAATTCAGTGATGAGCTTGGCGCATTAAGTCCATTCATCCACTGATTCACCATCTTGACCTGAACTTGTATCGCGTCTTAATAAATCATCAATCTCTTGCCAATTGATCAGACTTGCCTCAGCATCCTGCACTAACTCTCCCTTATGCAAGCAAATGAGCCGATCGCACCATGTTTGCACCAGATCGAGTTGATGGTTAATCATCACTACAGTTACAGGCTGAGGTAGTTGCGTTAGCTCAGTTAAAGTATCTAACAACAAATGCGATAAACCCCGATCTAAGGCTGAAGTTGGTTCATCCAGTAAAAGTACCTCTGATTCCATAATTAAAGCTCTGGCGATCGCAATCCATTGTCTCTGACCGAGGGATAGCTCTAGCTCCGAGCGATTGAGTAACTTGCGATCAATTTGCAATTTGTCGATCCATTTTTGCGATTGCCTATCAATTTCACTCTGGGGCAAATTTTGCAGCTTGAGCGGATAGTTAAGCGCCTCATGCACATTCATCCCTAACAAGCTCGGCTCCTGTGGCACTAGCATCACCCTTCGCCGTAAAGTTTGAATGGGAATTTCTTGAATATTTTTGCCGTTGAGAAAAATAGTCCCCGCCGATGGATCGGTCAAACGATTGAGCAACCGTAAAAATGTCGTTTTCCCCGATCCCGTTGCGCCAATTAGCGCAGTTTTGCTACCTTGAGCGATCGCTACTGAAATATTCGTCAAAAGTGTGCGAAATTTAGTTTGATAACTCACCCGATCGGTTGAAATCAAACCATTATTGGTGAGTACCTCGGATATTGCTGAAACCTTTTGCATAATGTAACTGTCTTTGCGATTAGCGATCGAGAAAATTGGGACGCAGCCTTCAATTCATTAAACCCTGTCTCAAGATCAATTAGGGAGAATAATCACATATGTATTTATGGAACCTTTTGCGAAATTTTATACAGGGAGTTGTTAGACTACCTCAACAAAAGCGAATTGCTTTTTTTTTGACAGGTTTATGCATTTTTGCGCTAGCGGCTCCACAGATTGCCCCCGTATCTGCACAATCAACTCAAGCCACCGTGCAGGAAATTCTTGATGGGAATCAAGTTTTTATTCAAAATAAGCGAGCATCTATCAATGATGTAGCCAGACAGAAGCAGCAAGTCCGCACTGGTAACTCTAGGACTGCACTTTTGTTTAATACTGGTGCAGTTGCTCGGTTATCGGCTAATTCAGTGCTAAATATTGGGCAATGCGCTCGACTGAGAAAGGGAACAATTTTAATCAATGGTGCAGTTAATGCTTGCTCAGCATCGATTACGACAGGTGTACGCGGTACAACCTATTTGCTAGAAGTGGATGAGTCAGGCAATCAACAGGTCACTGTATTAGAGGGTGAAGTTGTGGTCAAGCGCAACGCAACTCCCATCGTTGATGAAGATGATGAGCAATCAACAGTTAAACCCACAGACAAGCCAACAACTAAACCAACAACTAATACAGAAACACCAATCAAGCCATCAACACAGAAACCTAACCTCAGTTCTCCAACTACTTCACCCAAGGTGAAGCAATTTACGACACCAACTGCACCCACAAAACCAGTATTACCCCGAACGAACCCTCAACAAGAAGGACGACCTGTAGATCCTCTCAATGGACAGCCAGCCAATGATAAGCCAATACTCAAAATTGAACAGAATTCACAGCCTGACAATCAATCAGATGAAGTTGTCTTAAAAGCTGGAGAAAAGGTTGAAGTTAATCAGGGAGGTGCTTTGGGAATAATTCAGCAACTTACGGAAAATGAGTTTGTAGGACTACTCAAAGGCAATCTATTTCAGGGATTTACCAATCAAATTCCTGGGATTGATAAGGTGCGTTCAGTTTTTAACGGTCTATTTCCAGGTGTAAATTTCCCAATTTCAATTCCAAGTATCCCCACCCCTAGTATTCCTATCCCTAGCATTCCAAGTTTTCCGTTTTAATTCACAAGGATTTATCATGGTAAGGGATGGGCGGCGCGAAGCGCCGCCCATCCCTTATCTATTTTTCTATCGTTATTCAAGCTTTTGATATGAATCGAACTTGTTTGCTTTACCAAGGCGATCGCCCCATTCCATACCTAACTGCATGGCAATGGCAAAAAAAACTCGTTGAGGAGCGCAAACAAGCAAGAAGAGAGGGACAGGACATACCTGATGTTTTATTGCTAGTTGAGCATCCTGCTGTCTATACACTTGGTCAAGGATCAAGCTTAGAGTTTTTAAAATTTAGTCCTGATGATCCTGATATCGAATGCCATCGCATCGAGCGCGGCGGCGAAGTCACCCATCATGCGACTGGGCAATTAGTAGCCTATCCCATCTTAAACCTTGACTATCATCAACGCGATTTACATTGGTACTTACGCCAACTTGAGGAAGTCATTATTCAGGTATTGGCTAACTTTGGCGTGGATTCGCAACGTATTCAAGGTTTGACTGGTGTATGGATTAATAACGCAGGTCAACATCAAAAAATCGCTCAAGTTGGCATCAAGGTTAGTCAATGGATTACCATGCATGGATTTGCGTTAAACATAAATATGGACTTATCAGGATTTGATCGCATTGTGCCTTGTGGAATTACCGATTGCCAAGTTTGTAATCTTGATCAGTTTGTAGCAGATATTAAGTTTGTAAAGGTAAAAGAGGCGATCGCCCAAAGCTTTGGCAAAATATTTGACTTAAACATGCAAATTCCTGTTGATGTAATTCAGTAAGCCAAGAACTCAAGTTCTTGGCTAAAAGCTCAAGTCCACTGAAGTGGACTACAGAAAGATTTTAAAATTACAAAATGGCATAGCCATTTTGTAATTTAGTGTGAGTGACATCTATGAACTATCCCGATCGCACAAATCCTCACCCAATGGCAGGGTTTCCCCAAGTTTGCTTTATTCAAAACACAGTAACTAACCCGAATATCATCATTGGCGACTACACCTATTACGACGATCCTGAAGACTCGGAAAACTTTGAGCGCAATGTTCTCTATCACTTTGACTTTATTGGCGACAAGCTGATTATCGGTAAATTTTGCGCGATCGCTCGTGGTGTAAAATTCATCATGAACGGCGCAAATCACAGTATGTCAGGCATCTCCACTTATCCATTTCAAATCTTCTGGAACGAATGGAAACCACAAAATCTCGAATTTCCCTACAAAGGCGATACTGTAATTGGGAATGATGTCTGGATTGGCTACGAAGCGGTGATTATGGCGGGAGTCAAAATTGGTGATGGCGCGATAATTGCCTCCAAATCTGTGGTTACTAAGGATGTCCCACCCTATGCGATCGTTGGTGGCAATCCTGCCACATTGATTCGTAAAAGATTTGAAGATCAAGCGATCGCGCAATTACTAGAAATCGCATGGTGGAATTGGGACATGGAGAAGATTACGAGAAATCTGGATCAGATTGTGAGTGCGGATATCTCAGCCTTACAAACCTGTGTTTAAGCCTAAAAATCTATCGACTCACTAAGACAAAACCTCTTGTCTTGCCACCATCAGAATCGACAGTGTTAATAGCTTGCCATAACTCTTCTGCTTTCACCCAAACTGGTGGATATTTATAGCGAGACACATCAAGGATTAAAAAACGATCTGTTGCTTTGTCATAGGCAGCGATCGGTGAAATATGTCCACCTCTTTCTTGCTTAATAGCTTTTCGCAAATAGTTGACGATCACAAAATTGTTGGACTGTTTGAGATTATCAGCAATTAACTGGCGAAATTCTGACAAATTAGTGCTAGAGGCGTGATAGACCTTGACTTTAACATCGTGGCTTTCCAGTAATTTAGCTAATGTATCTAGATTCATGCCTCGGCGACGAATAGCATTCGCTGATGTAACTTTACTCGTTGCTTCGTTATTAAAAAAGTTGTCTTGAGTAAAAGTACGAAAATTCGGATATTCGGGTGATTTAGGGGCAGGCATATTCAAAGCATTCAGCACCATGACCATGCTAGCTACTCCACAAAAAGCTTGATTTTGCTGCGTGATGAAGTGGATACTCAAAGGGAAATAATCCGTCCGATTCTGACTGTTAATTAATAACTTTTCACCTTCAGCAGAGTTAAATGGAATTAAATTTGGCGGAAGTTCGAGGGTTTGGGCAAGACTGGAACCTCCAATCGATAAACCCAGAATTAAAGCTTGGATGGTAGTAATTGCAGAAAGTTTCATACACTTTATTTTGAACAATTAATCGTTTGATAAAAAGTGAAAAGATCGGCTACTGATTTAGGGAAATCTTGTCAAAATTATATAGCTATAGATATTTCACCAAAAGAGAGTTGCGGCGCGTAGCGCCACAACTCTCTTTTGAATTTGTCCTAACATAATTGGCTAACACTATAAGTAGCTCAGCATAAACTTAGAGGTGCGACAAATATTTTTGCTGGACTACACAGCATTTTCTTTAAGGAAGATTCTATTGAGATTAAGCAAATAGCGAGATTACGCACTCACTATTTGCTTACTTCAAGTTTATTGAGTTTAATTTACCCGAAATTAACTGCAAATCATTGCAATTAGCTCGTTGCAATATTTAAAGAAGCCTGTATTTCTGCTAATGGAGTTTCCCATAATTTGTTCCATTGGATGCCAAATAGAGGTTTTGCACGTTTTCCCATCATCCATCCTTGAGTTAATCCATCCATAATCTGATCACAGAGTTCTACATCATACATTGCGGTTTTGAGTATATTTTTCGCAAGCAGAGCCAGAAATAAACGGTCAGGAGTAATCTGTGCAGTATAAAAAGCTTCTAATTGAACTTCACCTGCTTTATCAGTGTCAGATCCAGTTACAACGTGCCAGATATCATGAGTTTCGGCAATATGAATAGACAAAAAATTCATTGGATCACTGACAACCACATTAATAGGCAATGGATTTAACCCATTTCTAAGCATGTGATCAGCGTACCTATACCCAAGCGTATAATTAGGTAATTGATGCAATAGCTCTAGATCTATTTTTCCGAGCAAAGGCTTGTCTACAAAAGCTTGTTTGCCTGTAGGTGACAAGCTGAGAAATGCAATAATATTTTGATTTGTAGCTTGATCATTAATAAAATGGGAAAGCCTACCAATGTCCGCAAAGTTTCCATAAGGAGTTTTCACTAGTTGCAGAAAGCTTTCTAGAATAGATGTTTCTTGAGACTGCTCCATACTTTTTAATATTAATTAAAAATACTAAAAATAATAATATACTACTTTGGATACTACAGCATTTACTTTAAAAAGGCATAGATAAAAAATATTAATTAGGATCAAAAAATGTCTAAGCTAAGCGATAATTTTTTTAAGTTTTCGCTTTGTAGAAAATAAAACAATAATGATTTTTAGAAAGAAAAGTTGAATGACTAAAATAGTCATTATCATTAAAGAAGTAATAAAGTATCAAACTCTGCATGATACTTCATTACTTCTTTAATGTTACATAAACTACAAAAAACTTGTAAATAAAGAAATATTGATTATGATCAAAACAACGCCAAATTAAACGTCCCAAATTAAATGTCAAATTCAAAGAGGCTCAAATGATTTCTACGAACAGCAAGATAGGCATTATCGGCGCAGGAACATCAGGGGCTTATCTTGCCAGTTTACTTATTCAAGAAGGATTTCAGGTTACCTTGTTTGAGAAAGCACCAGTAGTCCGTACCGATGGATGTGGCATTCTAATCGTCCAGTCGGGAATGAAAGCACTGCATGAGGGGAACCCTAAAATCACTCAAAAAATTATTGAAGCTGGTAATCCTGTTAAATTGTTTGAGTTCCGTAATCTTAAGGGGGGATTCGTCAATTCAGAAACTGTTACTTATGCGGAAGATGAACTGCCAGGAATGCTCGTCCATCGCAAGGCAATTTTAGAAGCAATTCTCGATACTTTACCAACTGATCGCATTAAATTTAATGCTCAATTGTCGGCAATCACTCAAACCGATCGTAGTGCGATCGCCCATTTTAAAGATGGCAGTCAATGGGAAGGAGATTTAATTATTGGTGCGGATGGGATTCTGTCTAAGGTGCGTCAGTCTGTCGTTCCCAATGTTGAGCTTAACTATCTTGGGGATCTGGTTTGGCGCGGAATTGTTGAAGATCATAGTTTCTGTCCCGAAGGTAACTTTTTTGTTTATGTACGTGGTCGCGGTATTTACGCCAATTTCTTTCATATTGATGATACTCATACCCATTGGGGATTCTTTATCGAAACTGAACAAACGGATGCTGAGAAGGGAATACTCCAGCCGATTAATACAACTATTCCTGCCCAAGAATTAGCGAAACTTCCAGAAGATGCGCGAAAGGTAATTGAATCAACACCTCCAGAAACGATGATTTGTCGTTACTCCTACGATATCGATCCCTTACCACAGCTATATGATGGTCGCGTGCTTTTAATTGGTGATGCGGCTCACGCGAAGAGTTCTACTCGCGCTAGAGGCATGACTTCTGGATGGGAAGATGGTTTGTTGTTAACGCAATATCTCAAATCTAGTGCCAGTATTGACGAGGCTCTCGAAAAATACCAGACCGAGAGATTACCAATTGTCCATGAATATCAACGCTCCAGTCGCGAAGTAAGTCGAAAAATCGGTCGTCGTTAACAAATTTGAGAGAGTGTGTCCCTTCGGGACGCACTCTCTCAAAAAAATACAAAGTTGTTCAGAAAAAACAAATTAAAGGATGACAACCTCTGAAATTGCTCCAGATTTAGAACAAGTTCCTGAAATATTTACCCGTCATATTGGCACTTGGAAGGGCGAATATATTAAAACTGATAAGCAGGGACATTTTTCGCGTAGCTTTGTCGGCAGCTTTACGATCGCGATCACAGGTAATCAGTATCAACAGGTGAATAAGTATGAATACGCCGATGGTTCGTGCCTTCAGCTTGATTTTGAAGGAAAATTTGTAGATCGAATTTTACAAATGCGTTCTAGTAGTTACTCTGACTTTGAGGCGATCGCATGGGATGCAGGTCAAGACTTAGTTTGCTTTCGGGCAAATAAGACTCAAGATGGTGCGCTCATTACCTTTATAGAAACAATGACTCTACTAAGCGAAAATCATCGCGTTCGCAGCACCCAAGCCTTTAAGGATGGAGTTTTTGATGGGATTTCCTTTATTGAGGAAATGAGGATTGCTTAGGTCAACGACTAGAACCAATAGCAATTTGGAAAAGCAAATAAACCAAGAACTCAAGTTCTTGGCTAAAAGCTCAAGTCCACTGAAGTGGACTAAAGAATACTATTACATAACCCGTTTCAACGGGTTTGAGCTTTTAGCCCGCACTTGAGTGCAGGGCTACTGCTATTTCGATTGGTTCAGCGATCGAAAATTGCTGGCATAATAGCGATATTGCGATCTATTGCCGAAACCTTGAATCAATCCTATTTTCAGTCCGAATATTTACTCTTTGCCCCCACTACACCAGACCATGATGCAGTAAATATTGTCTTTGCTTTCCCCAATACCTACACCGTGGGAATCACCAGCTTAGGCTATCAAGGAGTTTGGGCAAACCTAGCCACGCGAGCGCAAGTTAATGTCAGTCGTTGGTTTACTGATGCCCATGAGGATTTACCACGCCAGATTGAGATCTTGGGCTTTTCATTTTCGTGGGAACTGGATTATGTCAATATTCTTGCTGCATTAAAAAAATTTGAGATTCCCATTGATACTTGCGATCGCACTGATGAGCATCCATTAGTTTTTGGTGGGGGACCAGTCCTCACCGCCAATCCTGAGCCATTTGCCGCATGGTTTGATATTGTGCTACTGGGTGATGGCGAAGAATTAATTGGGAACTTCCTCAAGGCTTATCAAGAAGTTCGTCATGCTAACCGTGAAGTAAAATTACGTCATTTAGCAAAACTAGATGGAATATATGTTCCGCAGTTCTATGCAGTTACCTACGAATCTGATGATGGTGCGATCGCTTCCATTCAACCCATTGATTCGGATATTCCTGCCACAGTTCATAAACAAACCTACAAAGGCAATACTCTCTCAGCTTCTACGGTTGTGACCGAAAAAGCAGCATGGGAAAGCATTTTTATGGTGGAAGTGGTGCGGAGTTGTCCAGAGATGTGTCGCTTCTGTTTGGCAAGTTATCTCACGCTTCCCTTTCGGACTGCGAGTTTAGAGTCAAGTCTGATGCCTGCGATCGCTAAAGGACTAACTGTAACTAAGCGCTTAGGTTTGCTCGGTGCATCGATTACCCAACATCCTGAATTTGATACTTTACTGGATCATCTTGCTCAGCCGCAGTTTGATGATGTGCGCCTCAGTCTAGCCTCGGTGCGTACCAACACACTGACAGAAAAATTAGCAAGAATTCTCTCTACCCGTGATAGTCGTTCTGTTACTATTGCGATTGAAAGTGGTTCTGAACGTTTGCGGGAAATCATTAATAAGAAGTTGCATAATGATGAAATCAAGCAAGCGGCGATTAATGCTCAGGCTGGCGGTTTGAAATCTTTGAAGCTCTATGGAATGGCAGGTGTGCCGATGGAAAATGATGACGATATCGAGCAAACCATCGACATGCTAATTTCCTTGCGTAAGATTGCACCAAAATTAAAGATTACCTTTGGTTGCAGTACCTTTGTTCCGAAATCCCATACGCCTTGGCAGTGGCAAGGTGTCAGCACGACCGCTGAGAAGAAGATGCAGTATTTCCGTAAGAAGCTATTACCAAAAGGGATAGATTTTCGTCCTGAGAGTTACAAAGATTCGCTGGTGCAAGCGCTTATTTCGAGAGGCGATCGCCGTTTGACTAAGTTATTGATTTTGGCTTGCAGCTATAGCGATGGGGATGTACCGAGTGATGGGTCTTACAAACGCGCCTTTAAGGAATTGCGGGGACAGTTGCCGCCCCTTGCTTGGTATGTGCATGAGGATTGGGATGTGAATCAAGTTTTACCTTGGCAGCATCTGCGGAGTGCGTTGCCTGTGGAGACGTTGATCAAGCATCGCGAATCTTCTTTTGCTAACTGAAAAGTGTCGCTGGATCGCTAGTTTAGACTTGCGATCGCTTTGAGAATAAATGTAGTATGAAGCTAGGCTATAGGAGGCTAGGGTATGATTTCACAATCTAATACAAAAGTCGCGATTATCCGCACTGAGAGAGGGTTAACAATATCTGGCAGTCGCATTACTCTTTATGATGTGATGGACTATGTGAAAGCTAAATATCCTGCTAAGTTTATCCAAGGTTTGTTTGAGCTTACGGATGAGCAAATTAATGCGGCTCTATCCTACATTGAGCTAAATCGTGATGTGGTGGAAGTTGAGTATGCTCAAGTGGTTCGAGAGACTGAAGAACTTCAAGTATATTATGCTGATCAAAATCGCGATCGCCTAACTAGTACTGCTGCAAAGGTAAAAACTGGTAATGAGGCTGCTTGGAAAAAGCTTGAGAACTTGCGATCGCAGCGTGAGCTAAAAGTTAGCGTTTTGTAATGCGATCATCTTTCATGTAATCTGTATTAACAAAATAATCTGCAATGGTGAGATGTGAGACCTCAAGTTGTTGTTGATACTAATGTTATTGTTGCTGGATTAAGATCTAGACGAGGGAAGGCATTTCAGCTATTAACTCTGATCGGTACAGAGTATTTTGATATTCATTTGTCAGTACCTCTGGTATTTGAATACACGGAGGTTTTATTTCGAGAATTGTCAAATCTTTACTTGGGAAGAGATGAAGTAGATGATATTCTTGACTTCTACTGCACGGTTGGTATACACCACGAAATTTTCTTTCTATGGCGACCATTTTTAAGAGATCCCAAGGATGATATGGTGTTGGAGCTTGCGGTTAAGGCGAGATGTGAGAGTATAATTACATACAACACTCGCGATTTTGCTGGTGTTGAGCAGTTTGGATTAAAAACGCTTGAGCCTTCGGAGTTCTTACGCTTGATAGGTAAGTGATCATGAGCATTGTTAATATTCAGATTCCAGATTCGCTACATAAAAGCTTGAATGAGCTTGCAAATCGTGATGGAATTTCTATCGATCAGTTTGTGTCGTCAGCGATCGCTGAAAAAATTGCGGCTTTGATGACTGAGGGATATCTTAAGGAACGGGCTAAGAGGGGAAGTCGGGCAAAGTATGAGGCAATTTTGGCTAAGGTTCCAGATGTTGATCCAGAAGTATATGATCGATAGGCGATCGTGTAACAAAATTATTCGTCTATATTCAAAAACAGTTAAACTAAACATATTGAAATCATATTTCTGTTGGAGTTAATTATTGGTGGTAAGTGGCGTAGCATTGTATAAAACTTCGCAAGGATGGGAGTTTTTAAATGAAGCAGCATTGGAAAAATTTATTTGGGAAAATCTAGAACACTTATTTAATTTGACTGGGTTAAAGCAACAATATATATCCAAGGGGGAAATATGTGACATACTTGCTGTAGACATTAACAGAAGACTAGTTATACTGGAACTAAAAAATACGGAAGATCGGTATATAATTCAGCAGTTGACTCGTTACTATGCAAATATTCTAGAAGAAAGACCGTTCCAAGACCAAATTAACTACTCTCTCCCAATTCGCTTAATTTCAGTTGCGCCTAGTTATCATAGACATAACTTAATTGACAAAGAACATAGCAAACTCTCGTTTGAACTTCTTAATTTTTCTGTAATAGAAGAGGATCAAAGTTTCTATTTTCTTCTCCAAAAATATGGAGACACCTTTTTCCAAAAAAAGTATCTCATCCCATATCAACCTATAGAAACAAAATTTCCAATCAATATTCCTGAGCCTCCACAACTATTGATTAAATGGTTAGGTAGCTGTACAAAGCAAGAGCAAGAAGGATTCTTAAAGACTAGAAATAAATTGCTTTCTTCTAATCATAGAATGAAAGAATTTTCTGATGGAAAGTCTATACAGTATGGTTCAGGCAAAACAAGGCTGTGTGCAGAAATACTTTTTCAGAAAAGTTTGCAAAAGCCAATCCTATTTTTGTGGCTCCCTACTCCAAGCACATATTCATATCCATGGCGTGAATTCAAAAAAATTGTAGTTGGTCGTTTACGTGTTTGGACTAATGGAGAAACCATTTCTCATTTAGGTCATGTTCCAGAAGGTTTTGGCAAGATGAAGACAAAATTAGAATGGTCGCAAGTTCCTCCTGAGAAACGTCCTCGTATGATAGAGAATCTTTCCAGTAAATCGCGGACTCCAGTTAGTATAGAGTTATACTTAGGATGTCGTGATAATGAAGAAAAGCCAGATTTTTGGGACGTGTTGTCAGAATTAGCCATAGAAAAGTGGTTAGGTAAATAAATCAACAAAAATATTGTGATTTTTGAAATAAGAATATTGAAATGATTGGACTATTTGAACTTTTACAAAAAGTTGAGAAGAACTCAGGAATGTATTTAGGTCGTCAATCAGTTAGCGATCTATTTATGTTTTTAGCTGGATATGAATTTGCACGAAGTCAGATTAATGAAGAACTTACCCAAGCAGAAGAAGACTTTTATAACGAGTTTCAGCCTTGGCTACAGCAAAAACTAGGCGTAAGATCCGTTACCTCATGGGCAAAGCTAATCATGCTATCCTGTCACGATGAAAAGACAGGCTTTGAAATGTTTTTTAAATTCCTGAGAGAGTTTCAAGTACGCGATCAAGTTAAAGAAGCAGTAACGGCTTAGTTGATAGAAATCACTTTCTCTCTAAATTGAGACTTTCTTGATAAGATAATTTACATAATCTTCCTTAGCATCAAGTTCATCCATTCCAGTCGTACTTTTAGCTATACCTCTAAGGCTCGACAGATTACCACGTTTTACAATTGGTTGAGACTCGCGTTTTAGTGACTCTAGAAGAGTTTGCACCAACTGCCAGCGATCGCTAATCGGCAATTGCAACGCCTGTTTTTGTAGTTCTTGTGATGTCATAACAAAGAATTTAAAGCTTGATTTTTATAAATTGTAATCTAGTTTAAAAATACGCAAACACAGAAAGCATAAGTATACTTGTAGTAAGTTATTGGACTAAATCTAAGCCCAAGACTGAATCTAATGCAGCTAGTACAACAATGCCGCAAATCGCTCATGCATCAAAATAAAATATCTAAGTTATCCACGTATCGAAAAAAGCGACAACCAACCCACCAGACAGCAACGCTTACCGCGCATAATTTAGTGAGTTGATAAGGCGATCGCCAAAAGATTTTATACTTAGCCTTGGATCTATTGAAAAAATATCAAGCATGAGTCAAAAAGAAGTAATCCGTAGCGCCAATGCTCCTGAACCCGTTGGTCCCTATAACCAAGCGATCGCTGTTTCGGCAACTAGCAAATTAATTTTCATGGCAGGACAAATTGCGATCGATCCTGCCGTTGGCAAAATCGTTGCTAACACAGTTGAAGAACAAGCCGAACAGGTAATCAAAAATATTCAAGCCGTTCTCGCTGAAGCAGGCGCAGATATCACCAACGTGATTAAAACCACTGTGTTTCTTGCAGATATGGCAGATTTCCCCAAAGTAAATGCGATCTACGGTAAGTATTTTCTAGCTCCATTCCCTGCCCGTTCTACGGTTCAAGTTGCTCGACTGCCCCTCGATGCCCTTGTCGAAATTGAGTGCATTGTCGCCATCTAACGATCCTAACAGTAGGGTGGGCATTGCCCACCTTATTCAATTAATCAATCAACTAGAATAGTTGAAAGTGTCAAAAAGCGTACCGTTATGCAATATCAAATTTTTGTCCAAAGTCAGTCTCAACAAAGCTTTGTAGCTTCAGTTGTGGGTATGTCGAGCGTAACAACTGAGGGCAAAACCGAGGAAGAAGCAATTTCCAAGGCTAAGTTGGCTCTAGAAACTCAACTAGCTAGGGGTAAATTTGTAAGTGTAGAAGTAAACTCAAATATTGAGTCTTATCATCCTATTCCTAAAAGGAAGTATGCAGGAATACTGGCTAATGATTATAGCTTTGATGATTTCATGGAGAAATTGACACGTATCCGTGAAGCAGCGAATCTAGAAGTAGATATCTGATGAAAAAATATATTTTTGACACAGATCACCTTAGTCTTTATGGACGTGCTAACCCATATCTAATTGCGAAACTTGAAGCAACTCAAATACAGCTACATACGACTGTTATCAATGTTGAGGAACAATTAAGAGGTCGTCTAGCTCAGATTTCTGAAATAAAAGATGGAGAAAATCAATCTGCGGCTTATCGACTTCTCTCAGATACAATTTTAATGCTGTCAGATTTTGATGTCTTGCAATACAATGCTAAAGCCCGTGAAATTTATCAATCATTAAAAGCTCAACGTATTCGTGTTGGTACACAGGATATGCGTATAGCTTCAATAGTGATTGCCTATAACGGTATCCTTTTGACCAGAAACCGACGAGACTTTGAAAAGATACCGAATCTAATGATTGAAGATTGGACAGTATGAATTTTATCTTTGTATTTTATTGAAAAATTATTTAGGAATTTCAAAAAATGAAAAGTTTGTGGAGCGATCGCGAAGCTGCTGAATATAAAACCGATTTAGGCTTAAGGGTATATACATCAAGGTTATTGGGGCGCGATCCATCACTAGTTTTACATGGTGGGGGCAATACTTCCGTCAAAATCCGTGAAAAGAATATTGTTGGCGAAGAAGAAGAGATTCTTTATGTTAAAGGAAGTGGTTGGGATTTAGAAACCATCGCTGAAGCAGGTTTTGCCCCTGTACGGATGGCACATTTATTGAAATTAGCGAAGTTACAGGTTCTCTCTGATTCGCAAATGGTGAATGAACTGAAGACGCAAATGACTAAGGCAAGTGCGCCTGCGCCATCAGTAGAAACAATTCTCCATGCGAGTTTGCCTTATAAATTTGTCGATCATACCCATGCCGATGCCGTCATTTCGGTAACCAATACCGCGAATGGATGGGAACGTATTCAAGAGATCTATGGCGATGATGTGGTGATCATTCCCTATGTGATGCCGGGGTTTGACCTAGCGCGAGTCTGTGCTGAGAAATTTGCGGCGGAGAAAAGCGATCGCACGATTGGTATGGTCTTAATGAATCACGGTATTTTCTCCTTTGGCGAAACTGCACAGGATTCCTACGAGAGAATGATTGCGTTAGTTGATCGCGCAGAGGCTTATCTCAAAAAACATTATGCTTGGGAAATTTCACCACCAGCTTCTCTGATTAGGGAAAGTGAGCAGAGATTAGAGATTGCCAAACTACGCACTGAAGTTTCTCAAGTCGCAGGGTTTCCCGTAGTTATCAGTTCCCATACCGATGAGAAGAGTCTAGCCTTTTCTCAAAGAGGAGATGTCAACATCATTTCTCAACAGGGTTGCGCGACTCCCGATCATGTGATTCGCACGAAGCGCTTGCCCCTAGTCGGCAGAGATGTAAAAGCTTATGCGGAATCCTATCGCGCTTATTTTGCCGAAGAAGCTCCTAAATCAGCCCAACCAGTAACGATTCTCGATCCTGCACCTCGCGTGATTCTCGATCGCCAGTTAGGGCTAGTGACTGTTGGTAAATCCGCAAAGGATGCCAAGATTGTCGCGGATATCTATGAACATACAATGGAAATCATCCAGCGATCGCAACTTTTGGGTGGCTATCAAGCATTACACGCTAGCGATATCTTTGCGGTGGAATATTGGGAATTGGAACAAGCAAAACTCAAAAAAGGTGGTTCCTCTCCTGCTTTTACAGGCGAAATTGCCTTAGTCACAGGAGCAGCTTCAGGCATTGGTAAAGCTTGCGTAGATTCACTATTAAAGCGTGGTGCGGCAGTTGTGGGCTTAGATATTAATCCCGCCATTGAAAAACTTCATGATCGCCCCGATTTTGTGGGCATTACTTGCGATGTCAGTGATGAAGGTGCGATCGCTAATTCCCTTGATCAAGCTGTCAAAGCCTTTGGCGGTCTAGATATTCTCATTCTCAATGCAGGGATTTTCCCCTCTGGTTGTCGCATCGAAAATCTGGATACTGCCACATGGCAAAAGGTAATGCAGATCAATCTTGAAGCAAATCTAGTCCTCATGCGTGAAGCTTATCCATTGCTGAAACTTGCGCCTAATGGTGGTCGCGTTGTGGCGATCGGTTCCAAAAATGTCCCTGCCCCTGGCCCTGCGGCGGCGGCATATTCTGCATCCAAGGCGGCGCTCACTCAATTAATGCGCGTTGCGGCTCTAGAGTGGAGTAGCGATCGCATTCGCATCAACACTTTGCATCCTAATGCAGTCTTTGATACGGGCATCTGGACAGAGGAAGTATTAACTTCTCGCGCCAAGCATTACGGCTTAACGATTGAGGAATATAAAACCAATAATCTGCTGAAAGTGGAAGTGACGAGTCGCCATGTTGCCGAACTTGCCGCCGAGATGTGCGGTGCATTGTTTGCCTGTACGACTGCGGCTCAAGTTCCCATTGATGGCGGTAATGATCGCGTAATCTAATATCAAAAAGAGAAAGGCGGCGCGAAGCGCTGCCTTTCTCTTTTTGGTAATAACTGTTGTTACGTGGAACTCAGATAATGAACCTCTTGCTGCTAGCATAACAGGGCAACCACGGGGGGATTGCCCCTACCTGTAAATTTTAGATCTTGTAGGGGCTGTGCCCCCGTGCCAGCCCTAGACTTACGCCATCGCAAGAATTCTTTCCACGTAACATCAGTATTAAGTAACTTTTAAGGATTTAATATTGAAAGCACATTTGTACCTGTGACCGTCACAGTCTGTGATTCGAGATTAGCTACAGCGCGATCGCCGCTAACATTGAGATTTTTGTCGGGTTGTTTATAGACGATATTACCCTCGGCTGTAATCGTTTTTGTGGGAATTAGCCATTCCACTTTGTCGGCATTAACAACACCTTGAGTAGAACTAAAACTTGCTGATACTTGCCCCGTGAGATTAATCTGTTCCTTTTCGATTTGAGCTTCTCCCTTTTGAGCCTTTACAACAATGCCCCGACCCTTACTAGTTCCAGTAAAGGCTACTGGTAGAGTTACCAACTTTTTCTCAAGATTCCAAATGGCTTGAGCCGCCTCGATGTCAACATCTAGATTCGGATCTTTAGCTTTGATATCACCTGTAAAAGTAACTTCCTTTTTCTGAATATCCCAATTACCTTTATTGGCAGTTAGTTGCAATTTATCTTTGATTTGAATTACAGAAATCGGAACATCCGTAAACACGCGATCGCTCTTTGCATCCCAAGTGACTTTCTCACTCTTCATTTCCAGTGGGGGCTTTACCGCAGTCACAATTACTTGTTTTTCTAGGCTGTACACATTCGTACTAGGTTTAGCCGTTAATTCTTTGCCTGTCATGGTTAGCTTGTCCTCAGGCTTATCAATCTGAATTTTGCCTGTGGCTTTGAGCAAATCTTCTTCCGATTTCCAGACCATGCGATCCGCTTTCATATTGATCTTTTCTTGGACAGCGATCGCCTTAATATTGCCATCTAGGGAAATTTCTTTACTAATTTGATCGATAGTTCCCTTATCGCCAGTGGTTTCCATGAGTAGTTCCCCATCGCGATAAAATTTCCCTTCGACATCTTCCACATCGGCAATTTTGCGATCTTCCCGATAGTTAGCGCGTTTGGCTTGAATTTCCCAAAGCAGTTTGCCATTTGCGTCAAATTCGGTGAGGGTAATATTTTGAAGGCTTGAGCCAGCAGTTTGGGCGGTTTTATTGAGGCTAGAAATTTCGGGGCGCAAAAATATAAACCACCCCAGCCCAAACATCAGCACCGTTAACACAAAGAGAGTGATAAACAGGCGCAAATTACGACGACTAAATATTTGTTGCATGATGCTTCTTGATAAAGTTAGGTGATTTGCGCCGTGCTTTGCACAGTGAAAATTATAGTCAAAAACCCATTTTTTTGTGAGTCTGACAAAGTATCTCTGACAAAAAAATACTTCTTGAGCTTTATTATTGCTTCATGGCGATCATTTCTGCCATATCTTCAGGTGAGATCGCCCCAAGATCATTCTGATGATGAGCCAACTTAGTGATCGCCTCATCTAGGCAATCAAAGCCATCTTGCACCGACTCAATCCGACAGAGGCGATCGCGCAGAGCCGCCGCCCCCACAAAACCCTTGGCATACCAAGTCATATGCTTACGGGATTGACGAATCCCACGAATACCTTTGTAATCCCATAGCCCTTGTAAATGCTCTTTGGCAACTTCTAAGCATTGGATAGATGTTGGCTTTGGTAAATATTCACCCGTTTTTAAAAAGTGATCGACCTCGCCCACCAAAAACGGATAGCCCAGAGTCCCGCGTGAACACATCACCCCATCCGCACCCGTTTGCTCTAAACAAGCGATCGCCGCCTCTACCGAGAAAATATCCCCATTAGCAATCACAGGAATCGTTAGCACCTCTTTCACTTTACGAATCCATTCCCACTTGGCAATACCTGTATAGCCCTGCGATCGCGTTCTGGCATGGACGGTGATCATCTTTGCCCCAGCATCCTCCATGCGCTTAGCAAAGTCCAAAATCGTAATTTCTGCATCATCCCAGCCGATCCGCGTTTTTACAGTCACAGGAATATCCACAGCATCAACCACCGATCGCACAATTTGCTCGGCAAGCTCAGGCTGACGTAACAGAGATGAGCCGCCACCCTTTTTCGTAATTTTATTGACGGGGCAGCCCATATTAATATCTACGGTGTCCGCACCCTCAGCAACCGCCTTTTGCGCCGCCTCTGCTAAAAAATCGGGACGACAATCAAAAAGCTGAATACTAATCGGTGTTTCATGGCGATCGATCTCCATCAACTTGGGTAAAGCCTTCATGTGATGCAAATCCGTAGCGCTGATCATCTCGGTATATAGCATCGAATCAGGAGCATAGCGCCGCACTAACCGCCGAAACACCAGATCTGTCACCCCAGACAATGGCGATTGCAACACTCGACTTTTGAGGATGACATTACCAATAGTTAAAGGTTCAGTGAATTTTTGCGGTAATTTTGATAGACCAGAAATCATGTCTGCAAACTTTGCCCTAAAGTTGATTATTTTTTGCTTTCTTGGGCGCTATATACAAAGGTATAGTAGTTTTAATATTTTTTGTGACTCTTCGGTTGCGAGCGATCGCACTTAGGGCTTTGCCGTAAAATAAAGAACCGATTTTTGATGGCGCGGCAAAGCCGCGTCATCAAAAATCGGGTTCTTTATTAGATTGCATCCCCCTCACGTTAATAAAAACACATTGATTAAATAAAATTAAGGAGAAAAAATTTGTCTAAAAAACATCCAGTTATTGCGGTAACAGGTTCATCAGGTGCTGGTACTAGTACCGTTAAGCGAGCTTTTGAACATATTTTCCGTTTAGAAAACATTCAAGCGGCAGTTATTGAAGGTGATAGCTACCACAAATTCAATCGCTTAGAAATGCGCGAAGCCATGAAACAAGCTGCGGCTGAAGGTCGTAGTCTCAGCCATTTTGGTTTGAATGCCAATTTACTAGATAAGCTTGAAGCTCTGTTTCAGGAATATGGTGAAACTGGTGGTGGTCAAAGACGTTATTATCTGCACAGCACCGAAGAAGCTGAGTATCACAATGGACGCTTAGGTACGAACAATCAACCTGGCGAATTTACCCCTTGGGAAAGCATCGAAGCTGGTACCGATGTGCTGTTTTATGAAGGTTTACACGGTGGTGTCGTTGCTGAAGATATTAACCTTGCTCAATATGTTGACCTATTGGTGGGCGTAGTTCCGATTGTGAACTTGGAATGGATTCAAAAGATCCACCGTGATAATGCTGAACGTGGCTATAGTGCTGAAGCAATTGTTGATACAATTTTGCGTCGGATGCCAGACTATGTAAATTACATTGCGCCTCAGTTCTCGAATACGCACATTAACTTCCAGCGCGTTCCTACCGTTGATACTTCCAATCCTTTCATTGCTCGCGATATCCCTACCCTTGATGAAAGCTTTGTAATTATCCATACCAATCGCTGCTTCCGTGACAAGTTCCAAATCGATTTCCGTTATTTGCTAGACATGATCCATGATTCCTTCATGTCTCGTCATACCACCTTAGTTGTCCCCGGCGGTAAGATGGGTATGGCAATGGAACTGATTCTCCAACCATTGATCGATTCTCTTGTAGTTGAATCGAAAAGCCTGCAATCATAATCAAAAAAGGGGCGCTATGCGCCCCTTTTTTGTGCTTATTTTAGCGATCGCGCCAAGCCTGTTCTACAAATTGTAAAAACTCTGCTTGAAATCTCTCGGTTGAGAAGCGCATCGCATT
This sequence comes from Pseudanabaena minima str. Chao 2107, assembly GCF_051131155.1. Taxonomy (NCBI): domain Bacteria; kingdom Bacillati; phylum Cyanobacteriota; class Cyanophyceae; order Pseudanabaenales; family Pseudanabaenaceae; genus Pseudanabaena; species Pseudanabaena minima. Next base: position 3,466,771 of record NZ_CP159508.1, on the reverse strand, counting down.
TTCGTGACAGGTTGTCGGTGATATACGATCGCTATTCTGCTCAAATTCAAGCACTGCCGTACGGATACTCGCCACCGTCTGCTCCGCAAAAAATACACCCGTGGGGCGATCGCAATCTAAGCCACGTACTGATTCACATACACCACCACGACCATAGGCAATCACTGGTGTACCGCAGGCTTGTGCCTCTACAGGTGTAATCCCAAAATCCTCCTCAGCCGCAAATACAAAGGCTCTCGCCTTTTGCATATATTCGCGCAAAGCTTCTGGTTCTAGATGACCAAGAAATTTAATGTTACTGCTTGCCTTGGCGCGAATTTTTGCCATTTGTTCTCCATCACCAATGACAATCAAGGAGCGATCGCCCATCTGCGAAAAAGCTTCTACAATCAGATCAATGCGCTTATAGGGAACTAATCGGGAAGCAGTGAGATAGAATTCTTGCTTTTGTTTGCACAGTGTGTAATTTTGCAGATCTACGGGTGGATAGATTACTGTCGCCGATCGCCGATAGACTTTATGAATCCGACGGGCAATAAATTCAGAATTTGATACAAATAGATCGACTCCATTGGCTGTGCGCGTATCCCAAATCCTGATTTGATGCAAGATCCATCTTGCAATCCAGCTTTTAATTCCCCGTTCTAAATTTGATTCTTTAAGATATTGATGTTGCAGGTCCCAAGCGTAACGGATGGGGGAATGCACATAGGAAATATGTAATTGATGTGGCGCAGTTAATACGCCTTTGGCAACAGCATGGGAACTAGAAATAATTAAGTCATATGCTGATAGATCAAGCTGCTCGATCGCTAAGGGCATGAGTGGCAAATATTGGCGAAATTTAGCTTTAGCAAAGGGTAATTTTTGAATAAAAGTTGTCTTAACTGGTTTATTTTGAATAAAGCCCCGTTGCGAATCATTGAGAAAATCTACGACCGCAAACAGATCAGCATGGGGAAATAAATTTAAAATCTGCTCAACTACGCGCTCCGATCCTGCGTAGGTCACAAACCATTCATGAACGATCGCAATCTTGAGATTTTCTAAGTTTGGCATAATCAATTTCTAAGGTAGGGTGGGCAATGCCCACCTTATTAATTTTTGGTGTGGGTGTTCCTCCCAGAGAAGAATTAACGTTGCGGCGCGAAGCGCCGCAACGTTAATTCTTCTCTGGGAAGGGTAACCTATCTCAGTGTTAATAATTATGGTTAAAATAGCAACGTTGAACGGGTCTACCTTATGAAGTTTCACAGATTATCTTCAGCATTGGCATCTGTTGGTCTAGCGATCGCTAGTATCACAGGGTTTTCCGTTGTGACATTTTCTTCGCCAATGACTAAGGCGGCGATCGCCCAAGAAGCTGCACCGAATGTAACAACAACATCAAGTGCCAACGAGATCGCTTTAGCTAAACATTTACGTAAAATTGGCGCAAAGCTATACACTGCCTATTGGTGTCCCCATTGCCATAGTCAAAAACAACGCTTCGGCAAAGAGGCCGTCAAACAATTAGAGGTGATTGAATGCGATCGGCGTGGTGTCAATCCTCAAACTCAACTTTGCCGCGATAAAAGGGTTCGTTTTTATCCTACATGGGAAATCAATGGCAAACTCTATCCCGGAAATCACTCCCTAGAAAGCATTGCCAACTTTTCAAAGTATCGTGGCAATCTATAGTATTTTTCCAATGCTCGTAAGCTCATTGAAAAATAAAGGATCTTGCAAGATATGTCTTTACATGCATTAATTGAGTCCAATGCATTAAATCGCTAAATTGGCAACTAGTAGTTGCGGGAAACTTGCTAGTGTAGTTACCGTCCTACTAAAAAATAGTAATTTTCCGCATAAACATTGTATATAGGTTAAGAAGGTATTTAAGTAAGCCCTTAATTTTGATGATTAATTGCTTATTGATCTTCCCGTTATTTTGATTACCGCGAACCTTGCAGGCTAATATGTCTACCCTTGTTATTGTCGAATCGCCCACTAAAGCCCGCACCATTCGCAACTTTTTGCCTGCTGGATATCGAGTAGAGGCATCTATGGGGCATGTGCGCGATTTGCCACAATCAGCTAGTGATATTCCTACCGAACTAAAGGGTACGGAATGGGCTAAGCTCGGCGTTAATGTCGATGCTGACTTTGAGCCACTCTACATCGTGCCAGACGATAAGAAAAAGATCGTCCGCGAACTCAAGTCAGCGTTAAAAGGTGTCAAGGAATTGATCCTAGCAACTGACGAAGACCGTGAGGGGGAAAGTATTTCTTGGCATTTATTGCAAATTTTGCAACCCAAAGTACCAATTAAGCGCATGGTTTTCCATGAGATCACCTCTGAGGCAATTAAAGGCGCATTAAAAAACTGTCGCCAGATTGACGATCGCCTTGTCCATGCCCAAGAAACACGCCGCATCCTCGATCGCCTTGTGGGTTACACCCTCTCTCCTTTGCTGTGGAAAAAAATTGCATGGGGTTTATCGGCTGGTCGCGTGCAGTCTGTAGCCGTGCGGTTAATCGTCAATCGTGAACGTGAACGACGTGCTTTTAAATCTGGTAGCTACTGGGATTTGAAGGCAAATCTCTATGCGCCGAAACAGGAATTTCCTGTGCAGCTAGTCTCGGTCGGTGGCACAAATGTGGCTACAGGTAAAGACTTTGACGAATCGACAGGCAAAATTGCCAGAGGTCGCCAGGTTTTATTGTTGGATGAAGCGGCGGCGATCGCTTTGCAACAGCGTTTAAATGGCAAAGTCTGGTCGGTGAGCAATCTAGATGAACGTCCCACCACCCGCAAGCCTTCACCACCTTTCACCACCTCGACATTGCAACAAGAGGCTAACCGTAAATTGCGTCTATCGGCAAGGGACTCAATGCGAGTAGCTCAAGCCCTGTACGAGCAAGGCTTTATCACCTATATGCGTACTGACTCGGTTCATTTGTCACAACAGGCGATCGCCGCCGCACGGACATGTGTGACCAAGATGTACGGCAGTAACTTCCTCAGCAAAGAGCCTCGCCAGTATGTGACTAAGTCCAAAGGCGCACAGGAAGCTCACGAAGCAATCCGCCCCGCAGGTGAAACTTTTCGTACTCCTCAAGAAACGGGGTTGTCAGGACGGGAATTAGCGCTCTATGACCTAATTTGGAAGCGCACAGTTGCCTCACAAATGGCGGATGCTCAGTTAACCATGCTCAGCGTGCAGTTAACCGTTGAAGATGCGATTTTCCGAGCTTCAGGCAAACGTATTGATTTCGCAGGATTTTTCCGCGCCTATGTCGAAGGCTCCGATGATCCAGATGCTGCCCTTGAAGAAAAAGAGGTAATGTTGCCGCCGCTCAAAATTGGCGATCATCCTGTTTGCCGTGAGTTAAATACGGTCGGACATGAAACTCAACCTCCCGCCCGCTATACTGAAGCGGCTCTTGTGAAAATGCTCGAAAGTGAAGGTATCGGTCGTCCTAGTACCTATGCCAGTATTATCGGCACAATCTGTGATCGCGGCTATGTGCAGCTTGTGAATAATGCGTTAATTCCCACCTTCACGGCTTTTGCTGTCACCAGTTTATTAGAAGAGCATTTCCCCAACCTCGTCGATCCTAGTTTCACTTCTAAAATGGAACAAACCCTCGATGATATTTCTACGGGTAGTGTGGAATGGCTACCCTATCTCAAGAAATTTTATTCGGGTGAACAAGGCTTAAGCGGACAGGTAAAGTCTCGCGATAGTCTCATTGATGGCGAAGCGGCGCGGACAGTACGTCTTGAAGGCTTAGATGATGATGTTAAAGTCAAAATCGGTAAGTTTGGTGCTTACATTCAAGTTGGAGAAGGTGATCACACGGTTAATTCTTCCATTCCTCAGAACCTCACTCCTTCTGATTTAGTGCCTGAAAAGATTGAACTTCTACTCAAACAGAAGCTAGAAGGTCCCGATCAAGTCGGTATTCATCCAGAACTGAATGAGCCAATTTTCATGATGATGGGGCAGTATGGTCCCTATGTACAGCTAGGTCAGGCGACGGAAGCAGTTCCTAAACCTAAACGTGCCTCATTGCCGAAGGGTATGCAGCCTGAGCAAGTTACCCTCGATCTTGCTGTCAAACTGCTAGCTCTGCCACGTACCTTGGGCGCACATCCTGATACTGGTAATCGGGTGTTTGTGAATACGGGACGTTTTGGTCCCTATGTTTGTCACACCAAAGGTAATGGCGACAAGGACGACAATCGATCGCTAAAATCGACTGATGATCCCTATACCATCACCTTTGAACGAGCCTTAGAACTACTATCGCAACCAAAGACTTTGCGTGGAGCGGCGGCAGCGAAAGTATTGAAATCGCTTGGCAAACATCCTAGTGATGATGAAGCGATCGAGATTCTTGATGGTAAGTATGGTGCATACGTGAAGCATGGCAAAGTCAATGTATCTCTAACTAAGGAGCAGACCGTGGAAGGACTGACGTTAGAAGAGGCGCTATCGATGTTGGCAAGTAAGTCTGGTAAAAGCACTAGTAAGCGCACTAAGTCTACGTCTAGCGAGCCTAAGAAAACTACCACGAAAAAGACTACTACCAAGTCCACCGCAACTAAAGCAACAACCACTAAGACCGCTGCTAAAACTACTAAAAAAGCCGCAACTACCAAAAAGGCTGCTGCGACTAAATAAAAGAAAAGCGGCGCATCGCGCCGCTTTTCTTTGCCCAGAGTGATGGCGGCACATCGCGCCGCCATCACTCTTTTGGATTTTTTATACGAGTCTGACTAATTTCGCACTCAAGTCCCACAAGCGTTCAGCTCTAGCATCATCACGGGCTTGGGGAGAGACAGTCTGCACAAAAGACTTACCATCCTTTTTCTGACGATTACCCCAACTCCAGTAGGCTCCAGATTGGCGATACTCAGGATCAGCGAGGACAGCAGCAACTCTTTCGCCTGATAGCTCCTGAGTGACATATCCCTTAGTGATGTTCTTTTGGAATAGTGGGAATAGTTTTTGAAAGAGAGGGTAGTGATTACGGAAGAGAGGTGTGTCAGCGACACAACCAGGGTAAAGGGAAGTAAAGGTAATCCCTGTGGATTCATGGTAGCGGCGATGCAATTCACGCATGGTCAAGATATTGCAAACCTTGCTCTCTTTGTAGGCGCGAACTGGTTCAAACTTTTTGCCATTTGCCATCGAGATCGGTGGTTTGAAGCCCTTCTCAAACCCTTCAAGATTACCAAGATCAGGTTGTGGAGGAATCTTGCCGCCCAGTTCGTCGGGGTTGTGGGTGACAGTTCCCAAAATAACCATACGGCGATCAGGATGGGTGGACTTTTTCATGTCCTCTAGCAGGAGATTGCAGAGGAGGAAGTGACTGAGGTGATTGGTGGTCATCGTCAACTCAAAGCCTTCAGGCGATCGCAAGGGTTCTTTGAGTAAAGGCATATAGATCGCAGCATTGCACAACAATGCATCAAGGGGCTTTCCTGTCGCTCGGAATTTAGCCACAAATTCGCGCACACTGACCAAAGAACCAAGATCGACTTGGATGATCGTGTAGCTATCTTTAGGAATACCGACAGATTCGGCGGCTTTTTCGGTTTTGGGGATATTGCGGCAAGCCATAACGATATGCCAGCCTTTATCTGCCATTGCTTTGGCTGACCATAAACCAACGCCTGAAGATGCACCTGTAATAATGACTGTAGGTTTGTGATATTGTGACATTTTTAAGAGTTAATTTATAGACTTTGACTAGAATTTTACAGCGATTTGGGATTAAGCGACAAATGGGAGTCAAAGCTTTACGCTGAGAGTATTTGTGGAATATTAATGGCGATCACCACTAAGCGATCGCTTAGCGTAGCTCATACCTCTAAGATTTTGCACAGATACTTATAAACCATTACCGATCGCCAAAAATGCTGACCAGTAATTAGGATGATTGAAATTAGGTGATTTAATCAGAGAAACTTGCGCTCGTCGTAATGCTTCCGTAACCGTGACATCGCCTTTTTGTAACTCTTGATAAAACGCTGCCATCAGAGCTTGTGTACCAGCATCATCAACCTTCCAAAGAGAAGCGATCGCCTGTTTTGCTCCTGCTTTCTGCACTTGATAACCAAATCCCAATATTTCTACCCCATCACCGAGTTTGCCCACCCCAGTCTGACAAGCACTCAACACAATCAACTCTATATTTGGAATCTGCCAATCGGTGATCTCACTTAAGCGAATTTTGTCGCCATTGCCGAAGATGATGAAGGAGTTATCTGGTACACCAGTATTAAACTCAGCATGGGTAGCAAGGTGCAGCACATTATGATTTTTGAATTTTGATTCGATCGCTTGGCGGCTAAATGCTTCTTCGGTTAAGGTAACTGAGTTTCGGAATGAGTTAGCGATCGCTTGGACTTCCTTAAGGGTTGCAGGTAAGGCTATTTGTCCAAACTTGCGATCGCCAGCTTTACCGCCAAATGCTCCTGCGAGGATGTTAGGTTGAATTTTGGGCTTTGGTGAAAAATCGGAGAGACTGTAGGCAATCAGATTACTAATGCGATATTTCTCCGCTAACCATTGTTTGCCGTCATAGAGAGCCGCAAGGGGAACATAGCGCAAGATGCCATCGGGAGCATAGAGAATAGTTTCCGCTTTTGCCATAATCAGTTCATTCTCAATCGGTTTAATTAGCACGTCATAAAGAGCCTTAGAAGCATCTTTGACATCTTCAGAACCAGCATCAAGCAGTCCTGCTCTATATTCAATGATCAATGATTCGAGCTTAGCTTTGGAGATCTTGACAGTGCGACTGATGGGGAGGCTGCTAGGTGAGAAGAAAATTATTTCTAGCTGATCGCCTAAAATCAATGGATAGAGTAATACTGTTCCCTGTGGAATTTGTTTGAGGTAGTCTGGGACTTTGTTGATCTCGGATTTAGGAAGTTGCTGGATCTGTCCCGCAAGTTTCCGATTAAGTTCAGGAGCTTTTTCATTGCTAATCGCTAATATCTGAGAGCTAATCGCTTTCTCTGGCTCTAAAATCCTCACACCCTGCGTAGTTCTATCGCTACCTTTGATATTTTTAAGATAGTCTTCAAGTTCTTGGACTTTGAGAAGATCGAGAACTTGCAGAGCTTCCATGATCCGACCTTGATTAAGCAGTAAGCTAGCCAGTTCTTTGTAGCTGCTAGAAATAGTGCCTAAATAGGATCTTTGATCTTCTTTATCGAGCTTACGAATATCTTTGCGAATTGCTTCGCGCACATTGATCGATTGTTTGTAAAAGAGAATTGCGATTTCGGTTTGCTTGGATTTTGCAAATACTTGTCCGAGGTTTCCAAGCGCATAACCTTCGATACTGCGATCGCCAATCTCTTTAGCAATGGTCAATGCTTGCTGATAGGAAGCCAACGCTTCGCGATCGCGATTTAGAGCATTGTAGGCATAGCCCAAACTATGCAAGCCATACATTTCCCCACTGCGATCTTTGATTTCCCTTGCAATCTCCAAAAATTGCAGATTGTACTCAATCACCTTGTCATATTTGCCGAGATCATAGTAAGGAGCGCCCAAATTTCCTAGCGCTTGTCCTTCACTGAGGCGATCCTTGATTTCTCTAGCGATCGCTAAGCTTTGGAGATGAGACTCAACCGCTTTGTCATATTTACCAGAAGAATAGTAGGAATTGCCTAGATTGCCTAACACTATGCCTTCACCGCGTCGATCCTTGATTTCCCTAGCGATCGCTAAGCTTTGGAGTTGGTACTCAATTGCTTTGCCATAGTTAGCAAGGTTACGGTAAGCAATGCCCAGATTGCCTAGCGATGCTACTTCACCGCGCCGATCTTTGATTTCCCGCTTGATTTCTAAGCTTTGGAGTTGGTACTCAATCGCTTTGTCATATTTACCCAGAGAAACATAAGTGATCCCCAAATTTCCCAGTACCTCACCCTCTCCCTGCCGATCTTTGATTTCTCTGGCGATCGCTAAATATTGCAGTTGAGAATCAATCGCTTGGTCATATTTACCGAGGTTTTTGTAAGCAATACCCAGATTTCCTAGGGCTACACCCTCACCGCGCCGATCTTTGATTTCTCTAGTGATCACTAAGTATTGCTGATAGTACTCAATTGCTTGGTCATATTTGCCTAATGCATTGCTAGCAGCACCCAGATTGCCCAGTGACTGAGCCTCACTCAGCCGATTTTTGACTTCCCTTGCGATCGCTAAGGTTTGCAGTTGATACTCAATAGCCTTGTCATATTTGCCGAGAGCATAGTAAGCACCACCCAAATTCCCCAATGACTGTCCTTCACCAAGGCGATTTTTGAGTTCTCTAGCAATCTCTAAACTTACCAGATAGTTCTCAATTGCTTTTTCATATTGCCCGAGATTTTGGTAAGCAATACCCAAATTCCCTAGTGTCGCACCCTCAGTCTGTCGATCTTTAAGTTCCCTTGCGATCGCTAAGCATTGGAGAAAGTACTCAGTCGCTTTGTCTGATTTACCAAGCGCAAGATACGCATTGCCCAGATTTCCAAAGGAATTTGCTTGACCGCTACGATCACCCATTGTTTTAGCAAGTTCGGCTCTTTGGAGTTGGTAATCAATCGCTTTGTCATATTTACCAAGGGAAAGGTAAGCAAGTCCCAAATTGCCCAATGCTGCGCCTTCTCTGGAACGATCTTTGATTTCCCGATAAATGGTCAATGCTTGCTGCCATGATTGAAAAGCCGCATCAAACTGGCTAAGTTGAAATTGCTGATTTCCTTGATTAAATAGCAGATCTCCTTCCACTTGGCGAGACTGTAATGTTTGTGTTTGGGCACTTTCACTGATCACTACTTGCCCACCAGTTAAAAATGCCAACATCGCCATACCAATAGCTTTATTCATAGCCAAAATCCTCATATTTACAGCAATTACTGATCGAAAGAGTCACAAGGGATTTTTTAAAAGTGTTGTTTCGCAACGCTTTTAAAAAATCCCTTGGTTTGGGTTTGAGTGCAAAGCGCTGGATATCAAAACCCGCGATCGCCTAAAGCATAAAGCTATATCCTGAAAAATCTAGGGTTGTTACAAAAAACATAACCAAAAAATGAAAGGCTGTATTTTGTGCGGCATTTCATTACGCAAAAGGATGGACTTGTCCTAAGATTGCGCCGAGGCGATCGTAGTCATCCTTTAATAAAATGCTCAGCTTGCGACCTGCTTGAACTAACCAATTGCGATCGCATTTTCTCACTTGATATACATTACGAAGTACTGCGGCAATTAACTCATCCACAGGCGCATTGGTCATTTGGACTAAGGTTCTTAAAAAGTTTAACTCTTCCGTAAAGTTCTCAATTTCTGATTCTTCACAACCATAAACCGCTTGATGAATTTGGGGTGGTTGCGAAGGTAAGTGCTGATAGATATTACCAACGGAACTAAAGCCCAGTAGGACAACTTTGATTTCGGAACGGAGCATTGCAAAAATTTGTGGTTGTTGCTCGCGTAACTCTTGTAGGCTCAGTCCTAGAGCCACAGCACGGTGAACAGAATCAATCGGTGCTGTCGTCGCATGGTAAACCACACCATAAGCAATTACGTCGCTATTTTCATCCTGTTGTGACTTCACCCAACTACCAAAAGCTGGCATCAATGGGAAATCAAGATTGTCAGGTTCAAGGCATTGGGCTAAAAATTCAGTGGTAGAAGTTGCCACAACTTCAGCAAGATGTTGAGGATGGCGATCGCGTCTAGATTGAGATAAAGGTACAAACATTAACTGAATTTCTTAAATGTCAAATAAAGCATCTGCTGCTCTGCGACCACCCCAACGCTGCACGATCAGATCATCATAGTGATCAGCACTTTCTAAAACCTCAGTCAGAGCTAGTTTAAATTCATTTTGTTGGCAAGAAGCACCCAACAAAGTTACATGAAACCTGATGTCCCCTTCATCTTCCATACTAAAGCCGCCAAAACGGAAAACATCATTCTGTTTGAGCAAATAAAGCATGAGATCATTACTTACTTCAACATCTGTTGCCACATATGCCCAGATATAAATAACAGATTCTGAATCACGAAACGGTTTGATCTCCACAAGTATAGTTGCGGAACCAAACTGCAAACTAAAAATCGGATTATGGGCAACAGGATTGGATATGCGATCGCAAATATCTGGTAGCCAAGCAGCTACTTTGTGATAACAGTCTTGTTGTGCTTTTGATTGAAAGTTCACGCCTGCAACTTACCATTTACTTAAAACCTCTAAGAGTTTACCGCATAATTACAGGGCTTTACGCTTAAACACAACCCATTGGTATTGCGGCACTTTGTGCCACAATACCAATTCTTAAAGACTTCTTTCTAAAGCTCTTTCTCCGCCCCAAGCCTCAACGATCGCATCATCATATTTATCAGCAGTCTGGAGAACTGAGGATACTGAGGTTTGTAATTCGTCGCGATCGCAGGTGGAACCAACTAACGTCGTATGAAAACGAATATCGCCATCGTCATCAATACTGAAAACACCAAACTGCATCTCAGAATTCTTTTTGAGTAGAAATTTCATCAGATCTTGAGTAATTTCTGCACCCGTTACTACATAAGACCAAGTAGAAATGATCGCTTCTGTATTTCCCCAAGGCAATACTTCAACTGTAGCTGTGGCTGAGCCAAGGGGTAATACAAACACAGGCATATCGTAGGGAGGCGAATAGACATTTTCGTATAAGTCAGTTAACCAAGGCTGGATCTTTTCGTAACAAGCTTGCTGGATGGGTGTCTCAAATTTCATTGCCTACGATCCTATGTCTTACTTCTTCTATTTATGCAATTTAATGAAATCTAATTGCATTTAAATTCAAAATTTGGCTTCATGGAACGATTTTGTTACAAAAGATAAACCTTTTCCGTATTCTGTGTTACGAGTTACGGGGAAACAGATACTTGGGCTTGGAGACCCAGCAAATGGTATTGGTTCGATATAGCAATTTGCAGTGTGCGAAGCACACTGCAAATTGCTATATCGAACTGACGTTGTATTAAACCAACGTCAGTTCGACGAAAGCGAAAAATGGTAAGAATCGCTTAGCGATTCTTACCATTTTTCGCCATTTGCGGCGTGCGAAGCACGCCGCAAATGGCGATATCGAACTCACGTTAAACCAGAAAAGAGGAGGTTATATTTCCTGTTGTATGGGACGTTCAGGATCAAACTTGAAACCATCAAAAAAGGTTTCTATTCCCCTTGAAGTTGAAATAGGGATATTCGTATCAGGAACCCCGATCGCCTTAGCTGCATTTTTCCAAAGATCTTCACGATTTACGGCATCAATGATTTCTTTAGTCTCAAAATCATCAGGCAAATCATTCCATCGACGATATTCAGTGAGAAACCAGAGATCGTGACTTTTGTAGGGATAAGAAACAGAAATACCATCATTTGACCAATACTTAATGGAAGTAGGGCTATCTATTTTTAGTCTTCTCATCTTTTGTTTAGGACTATTTTTAAAAAGCTGAGCAAATATCTTAATTGGCTGCGATATAAGATTGCGGCTATCATTAAAACTCAAGGCTAAAATCGTATCTAATTCTTGGGCATTAGCTGGATCATCACACCAGATCTGCGCTTCCATAATTGCTTGGATCAATGCTTGAGTAGAGATCGGATATTTATCGACCCAATCAGCCCGCATGGCAAAAATCTCCCCTGGATAATTGCGCCAGATTTCTCCGATCGCGATCGCAGGATCAGCAAGATTTGCTTCAACCAATTGCAGACTATGCCAGCTATCTAAACAAAGTAGGTCAGCTTTATTTTGTTTTACTTGGGGAATGATCTGATCAAATGGAATCTCCAGAATGTCGATACTCTTTTGAGGAATCACATCCATTGAGGCTAGCCAATATCTAAGCCATAAATCATAATTACTTCCAATCTCAGCGATCGCGCCATTCATTGGTTTCCCAAACAATTTAGCAATATCTTGCCAAGGCGAAAAGGTTGCTCGTTTCAGTTGAATGCCAAAGGGCTTAAGTCTTTTAGACACAACAATATAGCCACCATGTGTATGTAGGCGCATCAACACATACATGGCAGTTTTACTTGTATGTCGATTAATCAAGCCCTCATTCAATAGTTCTGGCAAAGGACTATAAAAATGTCCACCATCAATACCCTGATTATTTTTGCCGAGTTTAGTACCTATTTCTGTGCGATCGCAAATATTTCTCCAGGATCGTAAGGGAACTAGCTCCACATCAGTCATGCCATATTTAGCGAATAGTTTTTTGCTCTTGGCAACTAAAAGAGGAGCGATTTCAATGGATGGAATCAGACCAAGGCGGACTGATTGCACTTCAGGGATATCGGAAGCTTGAGCATCAGCATTAATTTGAAACGGCTGGTTAGATAGAGTTCGGGACGTACAATTATTCAGCAAGAGTGTACTTGCTGCTACACCAAAGCTAGTTAGGATCTTACGTCTAGAAAGTTTCATAACATTTGGTGATTGGTAATTGATGATTGATGATTGATGATTGATGATTGATGATTGGTGATTGGTAATTGGTGATTGGTGATTGAGAATAATTAAGTTACTACTAAAAAATGAAACCCAATTTCCCATTTCAAAACGCTAAACGCCAAAAGCTAAACTCTAAAAGCCCTAATTACCAATCACCAATCACCAATCACCAATTTTTGGTAACTTTTAATTCACTACTCAGCAAACATCACTTAAAAATGAATGGACTATATCTAGGATACGCTGACTGGACTTGCCATCGCCAAAGGGATTAGCAATATTTGCCATTTGCTCATAAGCATGGCGATCGCCTAGTAATTTAGAAGCTGCCGCCACAATATCCGCAGTTTCTGTGCCAACTAGCTTACTTGTACCTGCGGCAACTGCCTCTGGACGCTCAGTGGTGGAGCGCAATACTAAAACAGGTTTACCAAGACTAGGAGCTTCTTCTTGCAAGCCGCCTGAGTCACTCATGATCAAATAACAGCGCTGCATGGCTCCTACCAATTGTTCATAGTCCAGAGGCTCAACTAAGAAAATACGCGGATGATTGCCCAATTTCGCGATTAACGGTTCTCTTACTACAGGATTGAGATGCATCGGCAGCACCAGAGCTACATCTGGGAAATCTGCCAAGATCTGTAACCATGCTTGGATGATTTGGGCTAAGGGTTCTCCCCAATTCTCCCGACGATGAACGGTTGCCAAAATTACGCGATGGGCTTTCCAATCTAAGCCTTTAATTTCACAGTTTGGCGATCGCCCTGAAACGTATAACAGTGCATCAATTACGGTATTGCCTGTATTGTGAATACCTGTTTTGACACCAGAAACTATAAGATTCTCCACTGAGGCTTGAGTGGGGGCAAAATGAAGCTGGGCGATTTGCGATACTAAACGACGGTTTGCTTCTTCAGGAAATGGATTAAATAGGTTGTCGGTACGAAGCCCAGCCTCTACATGTCCAACAGGAATTTGCTGATAAAAAGCTGCTAAAGCGGCGGCAAAGGCTGTAGTCGTATCACCTTGGACTAAAACAATATTTGGCTGAATTTCTTTATATAACTTTTCTAAACCGATCAAACTATTGCAAGTAATTTGGGTAAGCGTTTGCTTCGGCTGCATGATGTCCAAATCGTAATCTGCTTTGAGTTCAAACAGTTGCATTACTTGTTCCACCATCTCCCGATGTTGTCCAGTTAAAATCACTGAAGTTTGAAACTGAGGATTATTTCTAAATAGATGAATGATCGGGGCAAGTTTAATTGCTTCTGGACGAGTTCCTAAAGTAATACAGACATGGAATTGAGTTGACACAATAATCCCTACTAAACACGCTTTCTGACGGTGATTGGCTTACGCAGTAGCCCTGCACTCAAGTGCGCTGCTCAAAGATTAAACCCGTTGATAAGGATTTATTTGAAATTATTCTTTAGTCCACTGAAGTGGACTTGAGCTTTTAGCCAAGCACTTGAGCTCTTGGTTAGTGTGCGTAAGTCTTACCTATAATGCACCAATTGCGGTGCAACAGATGTAGTTTTGGGAGCTTTGCTACCGCCAAAGACTGCATGAATTCCTCTCAAAGTGACAATAATAATCACACAAACAACCACATACTGAGCTATTTGCATTGCAAAAATTGGAGTTCTAATTAAAGCTTGCCAAGCAAATTTATTTGTTGAGGATTGCTCCTCAGAATGGAAATCGCTAGTTTCCTCAGCGTCAGGCATTACAGGAATATCAGAAAGAAATAGTAATTCTGAATCTTGAGAGGTTCTTGTATTGTCTAAATCAGAATTGAGATGATTAGTGTTGGGCAACTGTTCGGGAACACTGGGTTCTCCAAACATCTCATCTAGATCGGGACTAGATGCTACGGCATTTGTTTCTCTATTGGCGCGATCGCTGAGATCATTTCGCTCTAGCATAGATTTGGGTGGGAATACTGGTAAAGGAGGTATTCTAGGACTTTGTTTAGTCTCAGTGATTCCGCCATTTTCACTAATGTTGGGGGTTTCCTGCTCAACTAGGTAAATTTCCTCTGTCCATGCAGGTTCATCAAATCCTGTTTGTTGCCAAGACACGGTGATCCGAGAAACTGTCTTTACTTCAAGGGTGATAAACCATTTTTTGAGCATTCCCACTAGCACCTGCCGATTAGGAATTCGCATCTCATCGTCTAGCGATCGCAAATCAGACTCAATTAAGATTTCTAAGCGATCGCCATCACGCTCAACGTTTGCCAACATTGCTTGAGATTTAAGCAATCGATTCATGAGCGAGGCGATCGCGTTAACGTTGCCCTGTTTGGCTTGTTCAACTAGTGGATTTTGAGTCATGGCATCAACCTCAGATGCTGATCCTAAAAATGTTTTTCAGATTAAGCCAAATGTATCAGATTTTTGTAACTATCGCTGAAATGCCATCACATTATGAAACCGATTTTGGTGTTTCCAGCGCCGAAGGCGCTGGAAACACCAAAATCGGTTTTTTGAAAGCACGCCAACGGCGTGCTTTCAAAAAACCGATTTTTTTATAATGAGAATTATTACTCAAGCTTAAAATAAAAGAAGGGGCGTTTCGCCCCTTCTTTTATTTAAAAACTTCCCCTCATCACTTGATTGAGCATAGATTCAACTTGTGAGGCAAGCTGAGTATGGCTCATACCCAACTGATCTAAGATGCTGAGTGATAATTCTAGCGATCGCAAAGACTTGCCTTGATATTGATATTGAAACTGCGAATTACTGCATAGCTGGTAGAGACAAGCTAAATCGTATAGAGATCTCGCATATTCATACATCATTCCGAATTGCTCAAAAGCGATAGAAGCATCAATTAATGAGTCTTCCGCCGTTTCGATTGAATCTTCATCAAGACTATCCAAACCATCGAGCAGTCGATATACATAGATACGTCCTCGGAGATGTTTGGCGATCGCAATCCCCCTCAGATATTGATAATCTCGGAAACGGGGTAATACATTTACTCTAATGCAGATCAGACTCTCTTCAACTTGGCGATTGCCTAGCAAAGCTTCTGCCAAATCACAGTATAAATAACCAATTTCGATGGTATCAACTGGCTCTTTCAGCAAAGAGATGCCATCTTTGATCATCTCAATTGCCATTTGCCACTGAGATTCCGCGATCGCCACTTTCACTAGCCCTTTCAGCGCTTGTAAACGCAAAAAGTTATCGGAATTAGCTAAGGCAATATCGAGAGTACTTTGAAAAAGACTAGTCGCTTGATTAATATCCCCAGATGATAAATACAATTGTCCTAAGTAGATATAGCTTTTAGCGATCTCACATTCATCTTCTACTTCTAGGCGTACAGATAGCGATCGTTCAAAACTCATAAGAGCCGATTGCAGATCATTTACTCGTAGATAATATTGTCCGATTGCGTCATCAATGAGAGCCTGCCCCTGCTGACTATTGCGATAAGATTGATGAGCCGTTTGTAGAATATGTAAAACATCGCTCAAATCCCCCATTTCGAGCGCCAGAATTGAACGTACATAAAGCAGATAAGCCTCTTGTTCGTGATCATGATCTGGATGCTGACTTAATGCTTCCCCCGCTTGTTGCACAAGAACTTGCGCTCTCTGCAATGATTCTAATTGTTTTGTGGCTATTAGCTCTACAGCCAGATCTAGTAAAACCCTTATGGTTGTGCTAGGGTCTGCCTCCAAGTTTTCACCAGTGGTAGTATTTTGAAGACATTGTTCAAAATAAGCGATCGCTAAGGTGCGATCCTGTTGACGCAGGTGCTGCCCTTGGGTTAGAAATTCAGCTAATTTCATGAGAAACTCCAAAATTATGCGTGTAAGTTACCTACTTTTAGGCTTCACACTTCACAAATAATATCGTACCCAAAATCATCTATCCCAAAATCATCCATTGGATCAGTAACCCGATTTTGTTGTTTCCTGCGCCAAAGGCATTAGAAAAATTCAGTTCTTTATGAGTTTCTACTCAGTTCAATTTGCTGTTTAATGGAAACTACATGATCGAGAGCTAAAGAATTCCAGAAAGAACGAATTTGCTTGCTGACAGTTTGCCACTGCGAGTAATGAAAAAAGTGTTTTCCCTGCTCACTTAACCAAAGGCGATCGCTGTCTTTAAGATATGATTTCCATTTTTTGTAGGCATTTTCGCCACCAATTACATAGTCATCTAGAGCACCACAAACTAACATTGGTACAGAGATACTTGTGGGCGCAATATAAGTGGGTGCATAAAGAGAGTGGGGAATCAAAGAATTATCGAGATCTTGCTTGAGTAGGTTGGCTAACCAATACAACATTTCTTTGTCACGATAACCAAATAGATAAAAGGCTGTCCGCATCAGCATTGTTTCACGACTACAACCGATTAATTGACGCTGCTCATAGTAATGACTATGCCAGCTAGTCGCTAAGTTAACCCCCACTGACAATAAAGTAAGTGATCGCACCTGTTCAGGATATTGCTTGACATAGAGCCAACCGACTAAGCCCGCTATGCCATGTCCGACTAGATGCACTTTGTCATCACAGGTTTGTATGTATTCATGGAGGGAGGCGATCGCTAAATTTAGATCGATGGGTTCGTCAGGGTTTTGGCAATACTCCCATTGGGCGATCGCATACTGACGTGACAGCGATCGGAGCAGTTGTAAATCAAAGCGGCGCAAGGATTGACTGGTACAAAGACCGACAACTTGAGGTGAGGTGGACTGTCTAAAGGGCATGTTTTTATCGAAATTAATTATTATTAAGCTAGGGACAATTTATAAATGATTTCTAAGACCGTAAATAAAGTAAATAAAAAAAAATTGAGTGATAGATGCTTACTCTTACTAAAATCTGTGTCAGCAATCCCTGTAAAAAAAACGCATTTTATCACTCAATCCTGCCAACGCATTTGAACTATGTGTAATGAAGCGTGCTGAGTCAAGCCGCATCAGAACTTAATTGGCACTTTAACACTATTGAATATAATTATCAATAGTAAAATCAAAAAATAAAAGCGGTGCGACGCACCACTTTTATTTTTTGGTTTTACTTAACAGAAGTGTAGACGATTCTTTTATAAAGTAAAAATCAAACCCAGTCAGGGTTTTAGAAACACAAAATAGCTACGCCATTTTGTGTTTTGGGATTACTTAGCTTGCAATTGCCAAACCTTGACTAAGCGATCAGCACCACCACTAACTAGGGTGGCATCCTTAGGACTAAAACTCAGGGATAGGACTGGGGCTTCATGCTGACTGAGAATTTGCATTGTTTTACCCGTGTTAACATCCCAGATCTGAATTGTTTTGTCTACACCACCAGAGGCGATCGCATTGCCTTCACGGTTAAAGGCAACCGCTAAGACCCCCCCTGTATGTCCTGATAAGGTTCGCAGGATTTTGCCTGTGCTTGCATCCCAAATTTTTACGGTTTGATCTTGGCTGCTACTAGCCAGCATTTTGCCATCGGGACTATAGGCGATCGCATTTACAGGTGCATTATGTCCTGTAATATCTAGAACCTGCTTTCCTGTCTTCACATCCCAAATTTTAATGGTTTTATCAAAACTGGCGCTAGCAAATTGCTTACCATCAGGGGCAAAAGCAACAGATACAACTTTGTCTTGATGTCCTTCAAAAGTCTGTAATAGATCACCCTTACGCCAATCCCAGAGTTTGATCGTTTTATCTGCACTGCCGCTAATTAAGGTGTTGCCATTCGGGCTATAGTCCACACTGTAGACCTGTCCATCATGGGCTTCGATGTTCCGAACTGGTTTACCACTGCGGAAGTTCCATAACTTAATCGATTTGTCAATACAGGCGATTGCGAAGGTATTGCCGTTAGGATGCACGGCGATTGCATTAATTCCAGATACAGAGCCAAGATGATTGGATAAAGTTCCAAAAGACTGATTATCTCTTACATTCCATAGGCGCAAGGTGCGATCGTAACTACCACTCGCGAAACTGAATCCATTGGGAAAGAAAGCCACGGCTCTGACCCAACCTGTGTGCCCTGTTAGGCTCAGCCGTAATTGATAATTAGAAGTAATGGCTGGAGTCGGTTCGATAACTGTAGGAGTTGGTTTGGGAGTGGAGGAAAATTTAGGCAAGTATTGAGAGAAGTTAATCGCACCCCAGCTAACTCCTACTAAACAAACTAGAGCGATCGCCCAACGATTAGTATTTTGATTGAGGGTAAAAGTGGGCATCTGAAAATCATCAGATTCTTGATGCATAGGTGGTAAATTGTCGAGTTCATAGAGAACTTCCTGTGCAGTCTGATAGCGATCTTCAGGATGGTGCTTGACCATGCGATTGAGAATGAGCGCTAGTTCAGGACGAATTGCTGAACCCATCTGCCAGTCTAATAAATTCAGGTCTTCACGGCGGACTAGTTGACTAGGATGTAAACCTGTGAGTAATTGAATCGCCGTTAATCCAAGGGCATAGATATCACAACTAGGTGTAAAGTGTCCAAGAGCCTGCTCAAAGGGCATATAGCTAGGTGTACCGAGGACAACTCCATTTTGAGCGGCTGTTGCATAAATACCTTTGAGAACGGCAAAATTAGTCAGCACAAAATGTTGATCGCTACTATTAATGCCTTGATAGCCACCCTGTCGATCTTTACGACGAATTAAATTTCGAGGACAGATATCTCCATGCACCATATTGGAACTATGGGCAATATGCAGACTAGTCAACAATTGTCGGAGGAATTGAACTAACTCGGACTCACTATAGAGTCTTCCTGTAGAGATTTCATCACTGAGACGAATTCCATCGATCGCTTCTTCTACGATATAAAATTCCTCCTCTTGCTCAAAATAGGTTGTAATTTTTGGGAAGTCGGCACTGCGATCGCTCAGTTGCTGTAATTTAGGAACTTGATTGCGAAATAGCGATCGCGCCCAGTCAAGTTGCAGATTAGTTTTATTAATCAGACAAAAACTTTTGGCGATCCAACGTGGCATTTCCGCAGCCACGGTATCTTCAACTAAGTAGGTTTGTCCATAGGTGTCATCAGCGATCGTCTGTACAACTCGAAAGCGTCCGCCTAACAGATTACCAAACGCTTTACCTATTGTTTGTGATGTCGCCATGAGAACCTTACTCCAACCGCAACTCATTTAATTATAATCGAATGGGTTGTCTTACTGTCAGTAAGACAACCCATTCGATTATAACTAGCCCTTTGATGCTGGCACAACATAGAGAATGCCAGAAATTAACGTAAGTGCGACTGCAATCCAGAAAAAAGCGATCGCGTAGGGGATTTTGACTAATAAAGCCGCAATTGCCACGATTTGCATTACAGTTTTCGCCTTTCCCCAAAAATTTGCGCCGATAATTTGCGGTTTACTAACTTCGCTAGAAGAATTGTCCTGACTCGTCGTACTCGGCGCACCACGCCAAGCAGTAATCAATAACTCTCGCGTAATAATTAAAAACACTGCCCAAGCGGGAACTTGACCGAGTTCGATAAACAATAAAAACAAGGCGATCGTGAGGACTTTATCCACAAGGGGATCAAGAAATTTCCCCAGTTCTGTTATTTGATTAAGTTTTCTTGCTAAATATCCATCTAGCCAATCAGTAATTGCGGCGATGATAAATACACTTAAAGCAATTAAGCGACTAAGTTCACTATCTTGCCATAGAAATAGCCCAAAAATAATCGGTACAGCAATCAATCTCGATAAAGTTACCCAAGTAGGCAATGTAATCATAAATAACCAAATAATATAGAAAGTGCTATAAAACAGCACTTTCTATATTATTTGGTTTGGGTGACTCTCCAGCTAAGTTTGAGATTAAACCAGAAGTTCCAAATTGTGACGATCGCGATCGCCATGAGATTAGCGAGATATTTATTGATATGCAAATAATTATAAAGAAAATTCAGAATAATCAAGTTTAATCCAATTCCCACCAAACAAATAAGATTGAACTTCACAAATCGCTTAATTCGCTTTCTCCAACCAAATTGCTGGCTAGATAAATCTCGAAATGTCCAAATGTCATTCCATAGGAAATTGTTGAGAATTGCTACTTCCGAAGCAACGATCTTACTCCGTGTTAGCCCCCACCCAAGCGTTGAGGCATCGCTGAGCAAATATAGGATTGCCATATCCACAAATACTCCGCTAAAGCCAACGATGCCAAAGCTTAAAAAACGTTTGAACGGAACGCGCAATTTTTCGCGTAATTTGGTGATTCGACCACGCGATCGCAAGCGCAACAAGTGCAAAATGTAATCCACATATTGCCGCCAAGTTACTTTACTTTCACCCTCTTGACGTTCTTGAAATACATAGCCAACCTCAGCAACGGTTGCAATATTGCCACGACCAAGCACTTCAATCAAAATTTTGTAACCTAGTGGGTTCATCGGATAGTTAGCGATCGCCCTGCGTCTGACCATAAAATAGCCACTCATCGGATCAGAAACTCGTCCGATAACATTTGGCAAAATCAGCAAGCCCAGCATCTGCGCTCCCCGTGATAAAAATCGCCTTATAAAGCCCCAGTCACTGACCCCACCACCTTCGACATGGCGACTAGCCACTACTAAGTCTGCGCCCTTTACCGTTTCATCAAGCATCTTCAACAGCGTTTCTGGTGGATGTTGTAAATCTCCATCAATTACCCCCAAAATCTCTCCCTGTGATGCTTGCCATCCGCGAATCACTGCTGTTGAGAGTCCTTTTTCCCCCTGACGACGCATTATTCGCAGTTGCGGATAATTTGGCATCAAATCTAATCCCACTTGCCAAGTCAGGTCAGGGCTATCATCATCAACAATAATTAATTCATAATTATCGTTAGAGTCATTAAAATAATTATTTAATAATTGAGTTAAAATTTCTACTAACTTAGCTAAGTTCTTACTCTCATTGTAAGTAGGTACAATTAAAGAGAAATTAACTGATTGCTTCTGATGTTGAGAATCTTGATCAAAGTTTGACTCAATGATTTCTCCAGAGAAGAGAAGTTCATTAACTTGAAATGATCCCGATGGCACGGGGATGAGAGAGTAGGACATTATCCAAAAATTGGTTTGTTGTGGTGAAATCTAGAGAATAGGTAATGATTTATATCCCTTACATTAGACTTTAGACTAATGTAAGCCTTAACTTTCTATATTTTTTCTTAATCTATAACAATGCAATTTTTGCTGACAACATAAAATTCAAAGGAGTGATGACAATACGAAGCTCTGCCATCACTCCTTTGAGTTTTGATTTGACCTAGCTAACGCAAGCCTTGCCGTATAAAGCTGTCACCATTCTGGACATAAACCCCAAATAGTGTGAGGCGGCGCAAAGCATCGCCTCACACTATTTGGGGTTTGATTTGTCCTGATATCAGAGGCTATAGCTATAACATCTAATTTCTGAGCGCTCTTAGCTGATAATGTATTGGGTTGGGTAGCGAAAACTTCCCTATCTATGTAGCTCAAAACACCTGCACAGATAACATTATGGTTCAAAACGCCGCAAAAAATAGCTTTGTTGCCTTAGAAGGTGTTGGTAAGTCTTACTTACAACCAAATGGGCAGACTATTTCGATTATTGAAAATATTAATTGTCAGTTGCAAGTAGGTGAAATTATTGCTTTGTTAGGTCCTTCAGGTTCTGGCAAATCAACATTAATGCGAATGATTGCGGGTTTAATTCCACCTTCTACTGGAAAAGTGTTGTATTACAATCGTCCACTCGTGGGACTAAATCCGGGAGTAGCGATCGTTTTTCAAAATTTCGCACTTTATCCTTGGTTAACGGTTTTAGAGAATGTGGAACTTGGGCTGAAAGCAAAGGGAGAAGCCAAGGATACCAGAGAGCAAAAAGCACTTCGGATGATTGATGTGATTGGTTTAGACGGATTTGAGAACGCTTACCCTAAAGAGTTATCGGGGGGAATGCGGCAGCGTGTCGGCTTTGCTAGAGCATTGGCGGTTGAGCCAGAATTGTTATGTATGGATGAGCCATTTTCTGCCTTAGATGTACTAACTGCGGAAAACTTACGCTTTGAGTTGCTTGACCTTTGGTTAGAAAAACGTATTCCCACTAAGTCAATTTTGATTGTGACGCATGGGATTGAAGAAGCTGTGACCCTTGCCGATCGCGTGATTGTGCTAGGTCGTAACCCTGGGCGGATTCGTGCTGATTTGCCGATTACTCTGCCACACTATCGCGATCGCAAGAGTCCCGAATTTCAGGCTTTAGTTGACCAAGTTTACAAGATTCTGACAAATCCCGATCTACCAGATTTATCAACTCAGACCACCACAACTACGACTTCTACTTCAGAACCCAAAGCTCAACCCAAATACCAATCTCTTCCTCATGTTCGCATTGGCTCTGTAGCTGGTTTACTAGAACTTCTTGAAGGTCGTCAAGACAAAGATTTATATCGAATCGCTCAAGAACTCCTTTTAGAAGTTGATGATATATTGCCAATTGTGGATGCCTGCAAATTAATGGAACTAGTTGCTATTAATGAGGGTGATATCCAACTATCAGCGATCGGTGAGAACTTCATCAATAGTAATATCGATGAGCGCAAAGCAATTATTCGGGAGTTATTACAGAAGTATATTCGTTTAGTCCAACAGATTTGTCAGCTTTTACAAGCTAAGCGCAACCATCGTATTTCTGAAGAACTAGTTCTCGATATTTTAGAAAACTACTTCACTACCAAAGAAGCACAACGCCAACTCAGAACTGCTATGGATTGGGGACGTTATGCTGAATTATTTAGCTATGATGAGCCTTCAGGTGAAATCTTTATTGAAGAGAGTACTACAGAAACTGAAGAAGTGCGAGTAGATTAAGATATGTATCAGCCCACTATCGATCCCAAATCAAAATTTAGCTCACGCTGGAGTCTTGGTGATGTTTTACTGCCTTTAGCGATTATTGCTTTTATATTCATCATTGTGCAGACTGCTAGGAATTTTACAGGTACTTATGAAAGTGGCTATGTAGTTAATTTATCGCTGAGCTTTTTACCAAGCTATGCATTGCAGACCTTAGTAAGAATGCTAGCCGCCTATTTAGTCTCCTTAGCGTTTAGCCTTTTGTATGCCTATGTTGCTTATCGATCAACTTTATGGTCAAAGGTTTTGATTCCTCTATTGGATATTCTGCAATCAATTCCAGTACTATCATTTTTGCCTGCGGTTGTACTTGCTTTGGTCGGTTTATTCCCTGGGCAAAGATTGGGAATTGAGATAGCTTCAATCTTGCTGATCTTCACGGGCATGACTTGGAATATGACCTTTAGTTTCTATCAATCCCTAAGTAGTATTCCTAAAGAATTAATCGAAGCAAGTCAAGTTTATCGACTCGGTGCTTGGCAGCGTTTCTGGACATTAGAACTTCCTTCGGGGGTGGTGGGCTTAGTTTGGAATAGTGTGATGTCTGTGGCTGGTGGTTGGTTCTTTTTGATGCAAACTGAATCATTTACACTTTCCAATCGTGACTTTACGCTTCCCGGACTCGGCTCATTTCTGAAAGCGGCAGCAGACAAAGGTGATAATTTAGCAATTTTTAGTGGGTTGGCAGTTCTAATTGGCATAATTACGATTATTGATTATTTCGTGTGGCGACCGCTAATTGCTTGGGCAGAGAAGTTCAAGAATGAGACGGTTGAAGCTACTCAAGTACCAGAATCGCGAGTGTTAGATTTTTTAAGGCGATCGCCTACGATGCGAATTATTAGCGATCGCCTGTTTATGCCGATCGCGGAAGTAGTCAATCATAGTTTTAGTCATAAAGCGCCAAGTTCTCTAGTTAATCAACATAAAAAAACATCACAATGGCTCAATTGGTTTAACTGGCTATTGTTTGGGTTAGCGGGTTTTATGGTTTTGAGTGGTGCATCAAGTGCGATCGCCTTGCTGAGTAGTATGCCCTTGAGCGCATGGGGACAAGTAGCGATCGGTGCTTTATTCACGGCTATTCGGGTATTTATTGTTTTGATTATTTCCTTGATTATTACGGTTCCCATTGGTGTATCGATTGGTCGTAATCCCAAACTAGCCCAATTTTTGCAACCAATTGTCCAAATAGCCGCTTCCGTTCCTGCGACAGCCTTATTTCCAGTTCTATTATTATATTTGGGAAATATGGCTGGTGGTCTGGACATTGGCGCAGTGATTCTCATGACTTTAGGAAGTATGTGGTACATCCTTTTCAATGTCATTGCAGGAGCACAAGCCATTCCCTCTGAACTTTTTGAAGCAGCAAGAGTATATAAGCTTTCGCCATTGCAACGTTGGCGGACTTTGATTTTGCCAGGGATTTTTCCATATTTAGTGACGGGGATCATTACGGCAGTGGGCGGAGCATGGAACGCTAGTATTGCAGGTGAATATGTCAAGTTTCAGGGTAGGGTACTGACTGCAACAGGTTTAGGCTCGACGATTACGCAAGCCTCTGATGTGGGTGATTTTCCACTTTTGTTGGCTTCGACAATTGTGATGTCGTTGTTAGTTGTGACGACCAATCGCTTGGTATGGCGACCTCTTTATCGACTCGCTCAGGTCAAATATCAATTAGTTGTGTAATCTCAAAACACAAAATGGCGTAGCCATTTTGTGTTTTAAACCCTCATAGGGTTTGGTTTTTAATTCTCAAAATTTTTTATATATTTCTGTCGCCATTCTTGTTAATCCAAATAGTGTGAGTCGGTGCTTCTCGCTGGCTCACACTATTTGGATTAACCCACCGCAAACTCAGTATCAGCACGTACCCTAACAGGTTGAAAGCCTAAAACTATATCTTCCCTTGGTACTCCTAAATTCATTAACTCGTAGGCAATACCACCTTCAGTACCATCATATTGAATCCAAATCTTTCCATCTTTAATATCTAGATGTAACAAGCATCCGTAATCCCTTATGTTATTTCGTTTCCAACCCACATAAACAAGTTGGTAATGATCACGTTCTACATCAAAAATAGTCTGAGCCTCAACTTCCTTTGACGATTTCATGGAACGAGAAGCTCTTGCTTGCATTAACTGTTGAATATATTGCCTATAAACAGCTACTTTATCCATTGTTCAATACTCTCCTTATCTAAGTCATAAACTAAAAGATTAAGTTGACTACGTTGTATAACTCTATCAATGAAGGTCAACTTAAAAAAAGTTTGATAGACAAAATCAGGTACAGCTAAATATAGAACCCTTTCTGGCTCTATATCTTCTAAAGCATATCGATAATCTAAAAATTGTCCATGGGCTAAGTGAAAGTCAGAAATTCTTGAGGGACTAATAAAACTTTTAACCTCGACTGCAATTTTATCATTTCCTCTATCAGCACCGATAATCTGTTCAGCCCCTATATCTATATACATTTCAACTCCTCCTACACGTAGTTCATAGGGATCATGAGTTATTTCCCATCCATCTTTTTGGAGTGCACGTTTAACTAGATCGTGATACAAATCTTTCGCCATAATTATTTGTTTTTGCCGTTCCTACATATTTTTTGAACTATTTTATGCATTTAATACCTGTCAGAATAATTTCCCAAAACCATAAGGTTAAGTCCCTGCGGGGCTTAACCTTATGGTTTTGGGTTTGTAATTAATGGCGATCGCGATAATCCTTAACATAACTTTGCTTGACATTGTATATAGGTATAAGGTCTAGGATTCAGTGATTAAGTTGCGTGAGTAAATGCCGATGACTAGTCACTTAGCTACCCGTCTACGCGAAGGTACACAAAAATCTCATACTGCTGCCGAGAATACTGCATTTATGAAATGCTTTCTCAAGGGTATTGTGGAAATTGTACCGTTTAGAAAATTATTGGCTAATCTCTATCTTGTTTACAGTACCCTCGAAGCAGAACTAAAGCGCCATGCTGAGCATCCAATTGTCGGGAAGATGTATTTTCCCGAAATCGATCGCCAGTCAAATTTGGAACAAGATTTAGCTTTTTATTATGGTGATGATTGGCGATCGCAGATCGTCCCTCTCAAAGCAGGACAAGTTTATGTTGAGCGCTTAATCGAACTTTCCAATACTGATCCCGCCTGTTTAATAGCCCATTCCTACACGCGCTATATGGGCGATCTGTCGGGTGGACAAGCCTTGAAACATATTATTCGTTCGGCTTTGGATTTACCAAGCGATCGCGGCACAACTTTCTATGAATTTGAGCAATTGCCGACCATTGAGGCAAAAAAAGAATTTAAAGAGAAGTATCGTCATGCCCTAGATTCTTTGGTCTTAGATGAAGCCACAATTTTGAGAATTGTGGAAGAGGCAAATTATGCTTTTACACTCAATCGGAATGTGGTGGATGAGTTAGAAGCTGATGTTAGAGCCGTACTCGATCCCCATGTTTTTGACCTGCTCACCAAGCAGGATCGGGCAGGTAGTACTGAGCGTCACCATAGCCACGCAGCATAGAAATCATGAGAATAAACAGCACAAGGCGCTGTTTATTCTCACCCCTTAAATTTAGGAAGTGAATGAATGCATACAGCAACACAGACAGTTAAATTTGATATTAATCTTTTACATAAATATAATCAGCCCGTACCCAGATATACCAGCTATCCACCTGCAACTGAATTAAACGAAAGCTTTCAGAAAATTGATTTTCGGGGGGCGATCGCGGCTGGGAATTTACAGAAAACACCTTTATCGCTCTATGCTCACATTCCCTTTTGTGATGCACCCTGTTATTTTTGTGGATGCAATACGGTAATTAGCTCTCGCAAGGAAATTGCGGAACCTTATTTAGGTTATTTAATTCGTCATATTGAACAGGTGGCATCCACAGTTGATCGTGATCGCCTAGTCCAACAAATGCACTGGGGTGGCGGCACTCCTAATTATTTCTCCTTTGATCAAGTAGAGAGATTATGGCAAAGTTTGCAATCGCAGTTTACTTTTGCGGCGGATGCAGAAATTTCTATTGAAGTGAATCCTCGATCGCTGACTAAGGAATATTTGCAAGGTTTAAGAAATCTTGGATTTAATCGCATTAGCTTCGGCATTCAGGATTTTAATCCCAAGGTTCAAGAAGCAGTTAATCGTATTCAACCTGAAGAAATGCTATTTCAGGGAATGGAATGGATGCGTGAAGTTGGCTTTGAAGGTGTAAACGTTGACCTCATCTATGGATTGCCCTATCAAACCCTAGAGACATTTCGCGAAACCCTTGCCAAAACGATCGCCCTTAATCCTGATCGCATTGCTGTATTTAATTTCGCCTATGTGCCTTGGCTGAAGCCATTACAGAAGAAGAAAATTGATCCTGCAACTTTGCCTTCACCAGAAGAGAAGTTACAAATCATGCAGACGACCATTGAAACCTTAACCAAGCATGGTTATGTGTTTATCGGTATGGATCACTTCGCCAAGCCTAATGATGAATTGGCGATCGCTCAGCGTGAAGGTAATTTACATCGTAATTTCCAAGGATATACCACCAAGCCCGAATCTGACCTCTTAGGTTTTGGCATGACCTCGATCAGTATGCTGCAAAATGTCTATACCCAAAACCATAAGGGTTTACAGGACTTTTATAAGGCGATCGATGCGGGCGAATTACCAATTGAGCGCGGTGTTACTCTCAATGCCGATGACATTTTGCGTCGTTCCGTAATTATGGAACTGATGTGTCAATTTGAACTCTCGCAGCAAGAGATTGAAGCGAAATATCACTTAACCTGCGATCGCGATTTTGGCAAATATTTTGCACCAGAACGCTTGCAATTGCGACAACTACAGTCAGATGGCTTGATTGAGTTAGAAAAAGATCACATTGAGGTCACGCCTGCGGGACGCTTGCTGATCCGCAATATTGCCTCAGTGTTTGATGCCTATCTGAAAAAGAACGATCTTGACAAATTCTCAAGGTCAGTCTAGATAAGAAACCATTTAAGAATTGTCTAGATCCCCCCCAGCCCCCCTTTAAAGGGGGGAGAATTATCTTCTTCCCCTTTTATAAGGGGGATTGAGGGGGATCTCTGAGAGTCTTTGACCATAGAAAGTAATTCTTCAATGGCTTCCAAGGTTGCGGTCTAAAAAATCTAAAGAAACTTTGGAGGTTGACATGACACCACAACTGAATATCATGGGCTATCTGAATCGCTCTGAGGTAAATGGACCTGGTTGTCGTGCTGTGGTCTGGGTACAGGGTTGCTGGCGTGAATGTCCTGACTGCTTTAATCCAGCCTCTTGGTCTTTAGCAGTTAATCAACTCGTGTCAGTAGAGGAACTCGCCGAACGCATTCTCAGCGAACCCGCCAATCAAGGAGTCACCTTTTCTGGAGGTGAGCCATTTTTACAGGCTCCTGCCTTAGCCGCCCTAGCCAAGCAGGTCAAAGCCGCAGGACTGAATGTTATGTCGTTTACGGGATACACATTAGCGGAACTGCGATCGCCTAGCGCCCCAGAGGGAGCCGAGGATCTTCTCGACCAACTGGATATTTTGATTGATGGTCCCTATATTGCGGCTCTTGCCATTCACGCTCCCGATTCTCCTGTTTCGTCGCGCAATCAGCGTTTGCATGTCTTTAATCCCGCTTTTGCCGACAAAATTGATTGGGCAAGCGATCAAACCGAAATTCATATTCTTAAGGATGGTACTCGTGTTTTTACTGGATTTCGCGGACAAATGGACTTCGATATGGTTTCTTAAATTCGCTGTTTGAGCAAAGCACAATCTCACAAATACATTGTTTCTATAAATTCATGCTTTCTACTTTGACTAAACCGATCGCTTGTTGGCAACAGGAATATAACACTGGTAACTCACAGGTCGATGGACAGCATCAACAACTATTTGAGATTGTTAATGCCCTCCATGATGCTGTTGTCGCAAGACAAAATATTTATACAATCCAAGAGCTTCTAGAAGCCCTAGCGAATCACACCATCGAGCATTTTCAAACGGAAGAGGCTTTGATGATGGCGGTAAATTATCCTGATTACGATCGCCACAAACATACGCACGATTACCTCTTGTCCAAGGTAGATCGGCTACTGTTAAAGTTTCGCGATCGTAATACCGAAGCAGTAACAACAGAACTTACTCAATTTCTCACTGAATGGTTGACTCACCATATCAAGGGTGAAGACCAAAAGATGATTCAGTTTTTCCAAAATCAATAGATCCCCCCCAGCCCCCCCTTGTAAAGGGGGGAGAATTATCTTCTTCCCCCTTTACAAGGGGGATTGAGGGGGATCGCACACCTCAAATTTTATAAAAACATTTATAACTAAATTACTACTATGGTTTCAATTCAATCTAGACCCGAACCCGAACTTCTCCGTGAAGGTATCAAAGTTCCTGTTAAAGAAACTCTCTTAACTCCCAGATTCTATACTACCGACTATGACAAGGTTGCGAAGATGGATGTCTCATCGCAACAGGCAGAACTGGAAGCTGTAGTCGAGGAGCTTCGCACCGACTACAATCGCTATCACTACAAACGCAATGATGAGTTTAAGCAGTCTTGGGAACATATTGACGGGGAGACTCGCGCCGCTTTTATTGATTTCCTAGAGCGTTCCTGCACCTCAGAATTTTCTGGATTTCTGCTATTTAAAGAACTATCACGTCAACTCAGCGATCGCAGTCCTCTGTTAGCCGAAGCTTTTAACCTGATGGCAAGGGATGAAGCACGTCATGCAGGATTTTTGAATAAGGCGATGAAGGATTTTAATCTGTCGCTGGACTTGGTGAATATGACAAAAAAGCGCAGCTATACTTTCTTTAAACCAGAATGGGTAATCTATACCGTTTACTTGTCCGAGAAAATTGGCTACTGGCGCTATATTCTCGTGCATTATCATTTGAAGGATCATCCCGAAAATCAGTTCTATCCACTTTTCAAATACTTTGAAAGCTGGTGTCAAGATGAGAACCGTCATGGCGATTTCTTTAAAGTATTGTTGCGATCGCAGCCAGCGCTATGGGGCACATGGAAAGCGAAACTATGGGCACGTTTCTTCCTGTTGACGGTATTTGCTACCCACACAATTACTGTATTTGAACGGGCTGATTTCTATAAATCCATTGGCTTAGATGCTCGCGAATATAATAAGCAAGTAGTGGACTGTTTCATCTAAAATAGTGTAATAGAAAACTAGGTGAAGTCAGTCTTAACAAGCTTTTTGATAGATCGACTATTGCATCACTTTAGATGAAACAGTCCAGTAGTGGTCAATACTAATCACACTGCCATTAGTGCATTTCCTGCGGTACTAGATACCAGTCATCCCGACTTTTTCCCCAGATTGGAGAAATGCGCTGATTACAATTTCAAGCTGATGGAGATTAATGATAGCGATCGCCCTCAGTTTGTGAAGACCTTGCAGAAGTTGCCTTTATTCGTGGCGATTTTCTGGCAGTTGCTGCTGGTGTATTTAGCTAAGCCCATTGATGCTGAGGCTAAGCGCGGCGAAGTTCATTAGTATTTTTGGCAATTAAATAAGAATCACTAGCTCAAGCTCATAGAAATCTCAATAGATTTCTATGAGCTTGAGCTGCATTTATAGGGCGATCGCCTAAATCTTCAATATCTAATCGCTCTACAAAATTTGACGGTTGATCAAAAGAGGGGTTTAGCTAATAATCACTATTTCAGCAAATCAAAAGGAGCTAGGTTCAAGGTGAGCCATCCCCATGTATCGATGAATATGGCGTTACTCATAGAGGTCTTGGTCAATTTGTTGGGCGAGATTGCCGTGATTGGTAGCTCCAACAAAGTTTGCTAGTGGATCGAATGGTGTAGAAGTTGGGTTAGAGAGCTTTTTGGGTTGCAGTGTTTGAATAAATCGTAAAACTATCTGGATCTGCTGCTGGCTAAGTTCACTGATCGCTTCTAAGATTTGTTGGTTTTGGTTTGTGGAATACATAGTGAGTTAATGTATCTATTTTTGTCAGTGTAGCAAATTTTGAATTTTGAATTTTGATGTAGTGTCCTAAAATCATCAGTATCTAATCGCTCTCCAAAACTTGGAAGAAATCGCCAAGCCTCAACAAAATCCGAATGTATATCCAGATCCTCGATTTTTGTTAATGTCATTATTTATTCGCGTCTATAGAGTAGAACTGTAGGGGCAGTGCATTCCCGCAGGAATTTATAAATTTTTAGATGATATTCTTTTGGGAATGCACTGCCCAAAACTTCGCAACGCAGGGACAAATTGTCTGTAAAAGCAGAGAGGGCATAGCATTTGTGGATCGAGATTTCTGTGATGGGTTTTAAAATTGTGGCGCAAATGTTAAGCTCCAACTTATTGCGCTTTCGCAATCGCCTGACGCAGCATCTCAATCACAGTATCAATGCCCTCAAGTTTAGTAGGAAATCGCGCTATAAGTTCTGCGTACTTTAGGGCATTCGACAGCATACTCTCTGGTGGATTCTCAGTTTCTAAAATCTCTTTTAATCTATTGATACCAAGTTCGAGCTCACCAATAGCAGTTTCATGTAACGTCCGAAAAAGTCGTTCATATATAGAGTCGTCAAGAAGATCTAGACTCAATTTTAGTAGTTCAATAGCTTTGTCTTGGTTACCTTGAAGACCCATCACAATACTAAGATTAAACTTTGGCGAAGCATTAGTGGGATCAAGGTCAATCACTTTTAGAAAAGATAAGATCGCTAATTCATATTCTCCTTTGTCAATGTAGATAAGTCCTAAATCATTGTGGAGATAGACATATTTTGGATCGAGATTAATCGCCTGTTGATAGGATGAGATCGCTAATTCATAATTCCCTTGTTCTTGGTAGACAATGCCCAACCCGTGGTGGGGAAAAGCATTTTTTGGGTCGAGGTCGATCGCCTGTTGATAAGATGCGATCGCTAATTCGTACTTCCCTTGAACATAGTAGACATTGCCCAAGCCGTTGTGGGGAGAGGCATATTTTGTATTAAGGCTAATTGCCTGTTGATAGGATGCGATCGCTAATTCATCCTTCCCTTGAGCTTGATATACATTGCCCAAATTGTAGTGGGAAGAGGCAAATTTTGGGTCGAGGTTGATCGCCTGTTGAAAGGATGTGATTGCTAATTCATCCTTTCCTTGGGCTTTGTAGACATTGCCTAAACCATTGTGGGGATAGACATATTTTGGGTCAAGGTCGATCGCCTGTTGATAGGATGCGATCGCTAATTCGTACTCCCCTTGGGCTTTGTAGACATTACCCAAATTGTTGTGGGGATTGGCAAATTTTGGGTCGAGGTTGATCGCCTGTTGATAGGATGCGATCGCTAATTCATATTTTCCTTGAACATAGTAGACATTGCCCAAACCGTTGTGAGGATAGGCAAATTTGGGGTCGAGGTCGCTCGCTTGTTGATAAGATGTGATTGATAATTCGTATTTTCCTTGTGCTTTGTAGATATTGCCCAAACTGTTATGAGGATTGGCAGATTTTTGGTCTATATTGATGGCTCTGTATAGGGCTGCAATTGCTGATTCATATTGGCTTAATAACAGAAGACTAACACCTAATCCGTACCATGCACCTGAATTTTCAGGATTCAATGTAACCGAATTTTGATAAGCACCCTGAGCCTCAGGTGAAGCGATCTCATTGCCATCTTTCCAAGTTAACTGATTACCAATATTTTCAAATTCTTCTGCTAAATCTTTCCGTAAATGTAGTGCAGTTTCAGGAAGTTGTTTTTCTGCTTCAAGATATATCTGAAGACATTCTGAATAGCGTTCCAGTTTATAAAGTAAACGGCCATGTTGTAAAAAGAGAATTACCATGCGTTCAATTTTATGATCGCCATCCACCCAACCCCGTTTTGCCAACTTCTCCAACTCATCCAACAAATCCTTCCGACTATCAGTATCGAAAAAGTAGTAATCCAAATCTTTAGTAAAAATTCGCAAACGCTTTTTACTATCCCCATCAAACCGTACCTGAAAAGCCTCAACAATTCCCAAAAGTTGCTTTTGCCAATCGTGGTTATATTGCCAACTCTCCACAAAAAGCGGCACTGCATAACGCCAGCCAACCTCCACATCTTGCCAAAACTTAAACTGCACCAAATCCAACAACCCATTCGCAATCCGATCCGACTCGAAATAATCTGCCGTATCCGTAAACTCTTGAGTCCACTCACGCAAACGCGGTTCCAAATAAGCCACAGCCCGATCGCTCAACTCTCGCACCATTGGTGACTGCCCCGCCAACCCACAACGCAGATAATCTTGCAAAAAGCTCTCTAGCTTGTCATGCAACCTAATGCCCTTACCCTCCAACAACACAAACGAATGCCTTGCTTTCAGCGATCGCATCTCTGGCTCAAGGTCAGTCACCCCCAGCATCGCCTTTAATAGCTCATTATCAGGACGACGCATCATCGCCATCGCATACACCGCCTTTTGGTCATGCTCATCCAAGCAATACCGCAAAAAGCGATCGCTCGTTGCCCTGACCACCGCCTCACGGGGCGACTCATCATCACGATCCGCCGATGGAGCGCTGAGAATCGTGTCAAGATCAATCCCCTGTTGACGCATCGCCGCAATTTGCTGCACCACAAAGGGAATTCCCAAACTAAACTGCTTCACCGACTCCGCTGCCTTATCGCTCAGAGGTACATTGATCTCAGGATGTGCAAAATATTCACTCACCTGCTCCCAACTAAACTCACTCATCGGGTAAACATAGAGGTTTTCTGAAAACACATCCCGATAGCCCTGAAAATAATCCTGCGATAACCGATAGCTATCTGCCAGATTTGCCCGACCCGCGATCGCCCAAACCACCCGCCGACCCGCCGCCTTAATCACCATTCGCAACACGCGATCACACTCAAGGCGATCGACAATCTCATAGGTATCCAACAAAAGCACCAAGGGTTTCTGAGCAGAAATAGCCTGTAAACCATGCCCCAAAGCCTCAGCCAATTGTCGATGGGGAGTCGCAAAAATCCTGCGTTCCTCCAAGGACAACCGCTTTTTCATCAAACCCACCAAAGCACTCACCGCCCCATCCGCGATCGCCTCGTCCACCGTTCCATCTCCCGCCCCCAGAATCGTTTCTACATAAGGCAATTTCCTCAATGCTCCCAACGACCAACTCAAACCCTTTTTCAAAATCGGCGCATATTCCACCCCCTCTCCCTGCCTTGCTTGCAGTTCCTTATCCACCTTCTCCTCAATTTGCTTCAGCGTTTTCTCCACCTGCCGATATTTCTCAAAAATTCCCTCGCGCCCCTTACTCACCGCCAAATAAATCGTCTCTAACACCGATTCAGGACGAATTGATTCATGTCCCACATTCAGCGATGGATACTCATTCTTTGCCTCTTCCCAATCCAATCGCAACACCTGAAAGCCATCAGGAAACTCTTCCCTAGCCAGATCGCAAAACCGCCGCCCCAGACTCGTTTTTCCCATTCCCCCTTCGCCATAGAGCAGGAAAATATGCGGTGATGTACTGACTACTTCTTTCTTCGCAGGTAAAAGTTTCGCCATCGTAGGCAAGTTCTCCGAGAACCATCGTGAACCAGCATTTGGTTGCAGCGATCGCAATACTTCCCGAAATCTTTTCTGTTCCTCAGTCCTCGCCAAAAAGATTCTTGTCATAGCTTGGCATCCTCCACATCTGTTGCCATTCTAACGAAAACTTTTCAATTAAACAAAAAACTGTGGCGCAGCGTGCGCCACAGTTTTTTGTTTAATTGTGCCCAATCCAACTACTTATAACTGTTAAAATACACCTGTGATTAGAGTAACCGCTCAGGTAAGTAAATCATGATGCAACTCCTCCAAAAACAGGTAACTTTTGCAGAATTTATCGATTGGAAGCCTGACGATGCACGTTATGAATTGCATAATGGAGTAATTATTGAAATGCCACAGCCATTGGGACAGCATGAAAATATTACTGGCTTTACAGCACGGAAAATCACTGTAGAATTTGATCGACTTAACCTCCCTTACTCTATCCCCAAACAAGCATTAGTCAGATCTCTAGGTAGTGAATCAGGTTATATTCCCGATGTCTTGTTGCTGAATTGCCCTAGTTTAATAAACGAGCCACTCTGGGCAACCCAATCAACTGTAACGCAGGGGGATTCAATTCCTTTAGTAATTGAAGTCGTCAGTAATAATTGGCGTGTTGATTATTTAACCAAATTGAGAGATTACGAGGAAATCGGTATTCCTGAATATTGGATTATTGATTATCTCGCCTTAGGTGGGATTCGCTATATTGGTAATCCGAAACAGCCGACAATCTCAATTTATTCGCTAATTAATGGCGAATACCAAGTTAGGCAATTTCGCGAAAATCAACGCATCATTTCACCAACTTTTCCAGAATTGAATTTAACGGCTCAACAAATTTTTCAAGCTGGTGGCTAGTGATGCAATTGGGGCTGAGGCGATCGCATATACATTAAGCCTAAAATCATGTCTATAGCGTCATGCTATACACTTAATGAGTTTGGAGTGCGGATTTTGCTAAACTACTATAGCCTGAAAATTTCTTAATACTATTTTCTCCATAATTTTCCAATGCGTATCTCTCTGAATTGGCTCCGTGAACTTGTAGACTGCGATCTCTCGCCCCAAGAGCTAGATGAAAAACTGACTATGGCAGGCTTTGAAGTCGAGTCAATCGAAGATCGCAGGACATGGGCTGAGGGCGTGGTGGTTGGTCATATCCTCACAGCCGAGCGTCATCCCAACGCTGATAAATTACAGGTATGTAAAGTCGATATTGGCGCACCTGAACCCTTGCAAATCGTCTGTGGTGCGGCAAATGCTAGACAGGGATTGTTTGTGCCTGTAGCCACGATTGGGACTTATTTGCCGACCATTGATTTGAAACTGCGCCCCACTAAGTTACGTGGTGAACGTTCGGAGGGGATGATTTGTTCACTAGCCGAGATTGGGCTAGCCAAAGAATCAAGTGGTATCCATGAATTTCCTGAAGATGTCACAGTTGGCGCAGATGTGCGTCCATTGCT
Source organism: Pseudanabaena minima str. Chao 2107 (assembly GCF_051131155.1). NCBI lineage: Bacteria > Bacillati > Cyanobacteriota > Cyanophyceae > Pseudanabaenales > Pseudanabaenaceae > Pseudanabaena > Pseudanabaena minima. The sequence goes on along the minus strand of NZ_CP159508.1, from coordinate 3,430,276 downwards.
AGGACTAGACGACGCAATCCTTGATGTGACCTCGACGGCAAACCGTGCCGATGCCCTGAGTGTGGTGGGGATCGCCCGTGAAGTCGCTGCTTTGCTAGGCAAAGAGGTGCGGTTACCCCTAGCAACTACAGATTTTCAGCCCAAAGCCGCAAATTGGGTGACTGTAGAAGATCCGAAGTCCTGTCCTGCCTATATCGGTACTTTAATCAAAGGCGTAAAGGTCGCGCCATCTCCTGAATGGTTAAAGCGTCGTGTAGAAGCGGCGGGAATGCGATCGATTAACAATATTGTGGATATCACCAATTACATTCTGTTGGAATGGGGACAGCCTCTCCATGCCTTTGATGCGGATACTTTGGACAAGGATCTGAAGATCGGGGTGCACTTTGCCAAGGCTGGCGAAAAAATTAAAACCCTTGATGATGCCGATCGCACTCTCACCAGTCAAAACTTCCTGATTACGTCGGGCGACAAACCGATCGCGATCGCAGGGGTAATGGGTGGCGCGGAAACTGAGGTTTCTGAAAAAACAACCAATATTGTTTTAGAAGCGGCTCTATTTACGCAGGTTACTACAAGGCGATCGGCACGCGCTCAAGGCTTACGCACTGAAGCCTCGGCTCGCTATGAACGCGGTGTTAATCAGGCGGCGATCGAGTCGGCTTCGGCAAAAGCAATCCAGATGATTACGGAGATGGCTGGCGGTGAAGTTGTGGAACAGAGTATTGTTGATGCACGTTCTAAGGCAATTCGCACCATTGATTTACGCTTGACTAAAGTTTGGCAGGTATTAGGTGAAGTTGATCGCGAAGATGATGATGCCTTAGCTTTACTATCGGAAGCGGAAGTTGAGCAGACTCTCAAGGTTTTATCCTTTGAGCTAGAAAAGCAACCAATCGAAGAAGGTAGCTATGCCACATGGAAAGTCACCGTGCCACCCTATCGCTATGCTGACATCGAGCGCGAAATTGACTTAGTGGAAGAGATTGCGCGGATCTATGGCTATGACAAATTTGTAGAGACTTTACCTGCGAGAACCGAGTTTGGATTCCTCTCCGCCGATCAAGAGGGTGGGCGGATGATTCGGGCTGCCTTCCGTGCGGTGGGCTTAACAGAAGTCATGCATATGTCCCTATGCCCTCCCACTGAATCACATCAGGTGAAAATCAATAATCCTGTCGCGATCGAATATGGCGCTTTGCGTGGCGACTTGCTCACCAATTTGATTGAGGCTTGTGCCTTTAATATCAATCAAGGTAATGGCATTTTGAATGGATTTGAGATTGGGCGCGTATTCTGGCTCGATGAAGCGGGTAGCGATGAAACCGATCGCATTGCAGGCATTTTCGGCGGCGATCCCACTGTGGGCGCATGGCAGCATGATTCCAAACCTTTGAATTTCTATGAAGCCAAAGGTTTGCTCGATTCCGTATTCCACAATCTCTCGGTAACTGTAGAATATCAACCTGATCAAAAGGATGAGCGCCTACACCCTGGACGTACCGCTTCTCTCTGGATTTCTGGTGAACGCCTTGGTACATTCGGACAGTTACATCCCCAGTTACGTGCGGAGAAGGAACTTCCTGATGAAATTTATGCCTTTGAGCTAGATTTCTATACTTTGCTTGATGCGATGATGAAGAAGTCGATTCCTACTTTTCAGTCATTCTCGACCTATCCCAGTAGCGATCGCGATATTGCCTTCTTCGCACCACTTAAGTTCACCGTTGCCGATATTCAGCGATCGATTACCCATGTGGGCGGCGAGTTGCTTGATTCCGTCACTCTCTTTGATCAATACATCGGTAAAGGCGTTCCCGAAGGTTCACGTAGTCTTGCCTTTAGACTAGTTTACCGAGCTAGTGATCGCACGCTTACTGATGCCGATATTAATCCTGTCCATCAAAAGGTACGTGACTTACTCGAAGAGAAATTCCAAGCAACATTGAGAAGTTAGTTTTCTAGGGCTTCGGCTTTCCATCAGTTATACCAAAACACAAAATGGCGTAGCCATTTTGTGTTCTTAAAACCCTTACTGGGTTTGGTTTTTAATTCACGAAAGTGTTGCAACACTTTCGTGAATTGGTATTACAAGTTAAAGTACATCAGTGCCGCACGAATTGTCATAAACCATATTGCGATCGCTGAAAATAGATAGAGATAAAATCTGAGCATAATCAAATTGAATGTGCAATGCACAACACTATGCAATATCCGAAATACAACAAAGATCCATGAAGCGTTGATATATATTGTGTCTACTTGCTTTGTGATAAAAAGATAGAGGACAAAGGCATAAAAAATTATCGGCATCTCGAATAGATTTTTGAAGTTGTCCGATGGATTGGAAACATTTGCAGGGGAAATCTGTGCCAGTGTTGTGCTACTTGCGGCAAAATCTTGAGGGCGAATCTTTTTACTGGTAATAAAGTTGATACGCCGAATATACATATATATCCAGACTAGGAACGTTAAAAACACCATCGCAAAGAATGGGCTAAAAATAGACTCTTGAATAATTGGCATTTCAGGCTGTTGGGGAGACTTCAAGGTTAATATTATGTTGATGGCTTTAAGCTTTCTAGACCTCGATCGAGTACAGTTCACGGAAATCTTGAACTATGACAAGTCCCCTAAAGCTTTTATTTGAAGATATCAATCGGTCTAAGGATAAAAATGATTTGCGATCGCAGGTTGCACCAAAAATTGGTGAGTATTTTTTAGCCAAGAGATCGGCTATCTTTTTCTTCGATCAATTGTCTTTAGAAAATAGAGAACTTCAGAGAATTTTGAAATTGGCTCTATCGGTTGAGCATAATCCCATTGCGCGTTATATTGTCGAACGGCATTCTCCTGCCCATGAAGGTTTAGTTGTAACACCCAAAGTCTGGTCATTAATTTGCCCCCGTCCCGATCATTGGCATGTCATGGCAGGTCCGATTGTCAATAGCGGACAATTAGTGGGTGCAGTCGGTTGCACTCGGGAGAAGGCAATGACTAGCTTTGATACGCAAAATTTAGCTGATTTGAGCGCGATCTGTTTGCATGTATCAGCTTGGATTGCAACGAATACATCTCAGCGTCGATCTCTGAGTAGCGATCGCTTAACGTCTCGCGAGCTACAAATTGCGGAACTGGTTGCTCTTGGTCGAACAAATGCACAAATTGGAATTGAGCTTTGGATTACAGAAAATTCGGTAAAGCAAGCTCTAAAGCGAATGTTCCGTAAGCTTGAGGTTTCATCGCGAGCAGAGATGGTTGGACAACTTTCTACAAAGCAATATTATTGATTTACAGTGTTTTGCCCTTAAACCAGAACCAAGAAATTTTTTAAAAGTGTTGCTTCGCAACACTTTTAAAAAATTTCTTGTGGTTTGTTTGATCGAAAATAGCTGTAAGAATAGTTGTAGAGCTTTGTGCTGCAACTATTCTTGGTGATCTACTTAGATTCATTTGCTGTATTCAGATTAATTAATTGGGCAAGACGATCCACTTCCTCTAATGGGACAGCAGGATATATCGGTAAGTAAAGGATACTACGCATTAACTTAGTTGCAAATGATGACTCCTCAGCCATTGATTTCAAACTAGTTGTTCCTGTGGTCGAGTCAAATCCTGCCTTTCTCAACGTTTGCATTAGCATTTCTGGATTTTCTGTCATCAAAGGAACTACCCAGAACGAATGCAGCATAACCCTATTTCCAAGATTAGAGTTTGTCTTTTTTAATGAATCAAAAAAGAGCATAGCTGACTGCTTGCGGCGATCGTAATAGGTTGTATCAAGATGCTCTAGTCTATGGAGCAAAAGCCTAAGCATCCTATTGGGAGGACGGTATCGCAATTGAATCTGGATATCTCCTTTCCCAAAGCCACGGGTTAGCATACTAATAAAATTATTTGCATCTAATTTCAGTAAATTTAAGCAAGCGATAAGAATCCCAAAGATCGTAGGAGTAGAGAGAACTTTAAGCCCGAAATATTTAAATAATCTTTTCAAGAACCAGAAATCTGTCTTGACAGGATAGATTTGCTCAATATCTCGCATTTTCTGGGCTAAATTAGGATCTTGAACGATAGTTACGGAACCACCTAAAGCAGTACAGGATTTGATTGGACCAAAACTGAAAAGACTGATGTCAGCATGAGGATGTCCCAGATAACGCAACCCATCAAATGCTTGAGCGCAGTCTTCTACCAGCAGGATATTATGGCTCTTGCATATCTCTACATAAGGATCGAGTGGCGCAATCGCTCCAAATAATTGGGCTACGACAAATATCCTGCTTTGATCAGAAATAGAGGCTTTGAGTGATTCTAAAGAGGGTGCAAGTGTCTCTAAGTCAATATCTATGGGAACAGAAATGCAATGATGCTTTTTGACAATCTCTTCCATGTGAGCTATGTTTACGGCGCTCATCATAATTTCGGAGCCAGCAGGTAAGCATAATGCTTGGAGTAGTAGATCAAAGGAAGTTCTAACGCAGAGTGTAACTAGAACTTCCTTGGGTATATGCCAATAGGATTGAATCTGAGTAACTATTTTTGCTCTTTCAGAATAGGAGAAAGAAGAAACTAGGCTTACAATTAAATCCTTAATTGAGATATCTAACTCAATCCGTGGATATATTTTCATGGCGATCGCTCTCAAAAAAGTTGATTTTAAGCTCTGTCCCTCGCCATAGTCGATCAAGGTTGCTGCGATGTCGGTAAATTATGAGAAGACTACCGACACACACCATCAATTTATAAGCGACGGGTGAGTGAGTGCAAAGCATGAGACTTGAGGCGGCGATCGCAGCCAATATAGAACCAATTGATGTCGTTCGCCACATGACTACCGTTGCTAACCAAAAACTAAATGCTCCTAGTCCTACGATCCAATTAAAAGCCAATAGAATTCCTAAACCTGTAGCTACGGATTTACCTCCCTTAAAATCAATCCAACATGAATAACTATGTCCCAAAATCACTAGTAATGCTGCTCCTACTACAAACCATTCATTTTGAGGCAGGATATTTGTCTGGAAGCTATTGAAAAATAGAGAGCTTGAGGTGGGTTTGAGTTCACCAATAGATTGTATGAGCAAGATGGTTGTAGTACCTTTGATTAAATCTATCCCAAACACAAAAATACCTTTATCTTTACCAATTGTGCGCCAAACATTGGCGGCTCCCGTCGAACCAGAACCATGTTCTCTAATATCAAGCCCTACGCTTCGACCCACCAGATAACCTGTTGGTATCGAGCCAATAAAGTAAGCAAGAATCAATAAGCCAAGTTCCATAATTAATCTCGTTAAGAGAGCTTTTGGGATAGTGGTGCGCGGCTTTGCTGCGTATCACTAATCATTCACTAAGCAGGAATTAACCGTAAAGTTTAATAAAATTATTCTTGAAAAACTTTAATTATGGTGTCTAGACTCTGATCGCTTAATAATTATTTATCTTTGTGATGGGACGAATCTTGAAAGGAATCGCTAATTATCTCTGAATTATTTAGAGAGATTAGCTACGGGCTGATCGCTAAATCCTGTTAGAGATTGCTGTGAGAAGTCCCAGAATAGAGTTGACTCACCTTGCGATCGCAAAATCACTTCAGTACCCACTTGTACTTCCCCCACCACCGCACAAACTAAATTTTGAGCCTGAAAAAGCGCTTGCACTGCTTCTACATTTTCAGGACGAATGCTTAATAGAAATCCATAGCTAGGAAAAGCAATCAACCAACGCTCTAAGGGGACATGCTCAGGACAGGGAATCCGATCTAAGTCAAGAATTGCACCACAATTAGAAGTTTCCGTGAGCATTAATAAAGTGCCGATAATCCCACCCATACTGATGTCTTTAGCCGTATCACACAGTTCTGATTTGGCAAGATATGGCAGGATCGATAAATTCTGTCGTAGTCGCTGTGGATCGGCAGTTGTGGCGGCATTCCAGAAGGGGTAATCGGGATGAAACTGCCCACGCATATCGATCGCCGCTAACAAAATATCATTAGGCTGGGCGTTAAAACTGGTGAGCAACTTCTGAGCGCGTCCCAGAATGGCAACAGACAGAGCATTGTAGGGACTACGACAATTTGTATGTCCACCAACAATTGGCACTTGATAAGCAATAGCCGCCGCCTTCATTCCTGCCAATAACTCAGAAATAGAGTCTGGTGATTGACTCCAGAGCGTATCGACAATGGCGATCGGTTCACCCCCCATTGAGTAAATGTCGCTAACATTAACCATCACCGAGCACCAACCTGCAAACCAAGGATCAGTCTCAATTAGTTGCGGTAACATCCCCTCAGCAGCAAGTAACAAATAGCCATCGCGATCGCGAATTGCCGCACAGTCATCACCTAACAGAATTGCATCATTCCATTGTTCACCTAGCCCTCTTGCCGTAATCTGAATATCCTGCTTGTGCAAGATCCCCATAGATGCCCTAAGTTTTGCTGCAAGTGCCGCCAGCATTTAGGAAGCCTCACGGATTTGAGCAGGATAAGTAGGACGAATTTCATCGCTTGGAGGATAGAAGTTAAGATCGGCTTCCATAAAATGATGGGGGCGATCGCAGATGGTCATTTCCTTAAGCGATTCCCAATGCAGACGTTGGAAGAAGCGCACATTCTGGATCTGGACTGTGGCAAAGAAGCGATCGCATCCCCATGTATTTGCCGTTGTCACTGCTTTATAAATCAAGCCTTTGCCAATTTGCCAACCCCTTCGATAGTCTTTGTGCGTGCCTAATCTACCTCCATACCAGATGCCTTTTTCGGTTTCATAAATGCGGACAACACCCACAACTTGTTTATTGACTGGATTAATCGCCACAATCGGATAGGCGATCGCATCAATATCATCGACATCATTCTCTTCAAATACATATTGTTCTTCCACAAAAATGGCTTTGCGAAGCTCGAAATAGGCATCGATTTCTTGTGGTGTAGATGCTAGTTTGAAAATATAAGCGGCAGTCATGATAATTATCCCTAAGTTTAATATTCTGCCCTCACGCCCATTCTCCTACGGGAGAAGAGGCGTGAGGCAAATTCTTATCCCCCTCTCCCTCCTATATACACAAGTCTTGCTATCTGCGTTTTAAGGTTTAGATCCCCCCCAGCCCCCCTTAAAAAGGGGGGAGAATTAAATTCTTCCCCCTTTTTAAGGGGGATTGAGGGGGGATCTATTAGTGAATCATGTTATAGCTGATAACTAATGTGTACAGGTTAGCCTAAAGTGCTAGGAATGAGGGGCTTATTCTTATTCAAAAAGAGAAAGTGCTGAACAAGCGCCACACTTCGCGCAACCTGCTTTGATATCGGCGGAAGACATCTGCGATCGCTTTAGTAATGCACCCACCTGCTCATAAACTGCAAACATAAACTCCGTCGTCGGTGCAGGATGATTGGCTAAGGGCGTACCGCTAATTGGCACAAAGGGAACAACAAAGGGATAAACACCGATGCTAATTAGGCGATCGCAGGTTTCCACCAGAGTTTCTAAACTATCGCCCAACCCAGCTAAGAGATAGGTGCTAACCTGTCCCCAACCAAATACCTTCACGGCAGCAGCAAAGGCTTCAAAATAATAGTCAAGGGGAACGCTTGCTTTGCCAGCCATGATTTTGGCGCGAACTTTGGGGTCAGCGGCTTCCAGATGCATTCCTAAAGTGTCGATACCTGCTGCCTTCATCCGATCAAACCAGATAAAGTCATCGGGAGGTTCGCATTGAGCTTGAATGGGAATATCTACTTTTGCTTTAATTGCTTTAGCGCATTCCGTCAAATAAGCCGCACCGCGATCGCTCGTATTTGGAGTCCCCGTAGTCATCACCATATTTTTGACGCCATCCAAACGCACCGCAGCTTCGGCAACTTCCGCTAATTGAGCAGGAGTTTTGCGAGCGATGGTACGTCCTGCTTCGAGAGACTGCCCGATCGCACAAAACTGACAGGACGTATCCGTATTGTTGTAGCGCATACAGGTCTGTAAAACCGTTGTTGCTAGAACATCGTGGCTGTGCAGCAATGCGATTTTCCAATAGGGGATGCCATCGCTGGTGGTGAGATTATAGAAGTTAGGAGACTTAGGAAATGCAATGGGCGCGATCGCTTCTTTTCCTGATTCTAGGAGCATCTCATTAGTTTCGGCATTAATCTCCACCCTATAGGGAGAGCTAGCTGCTGAACTATTAAAGACGGGAACCATGGCTGTCGTACCATCAATGGCGATCGCCTTATGATCGGAAGGGCCTGCGCCACCTTTGCGACCATTCGCTCCCATTTGATGATCGTTTTGGCGATCAACCAGTTGCAAACCCTTAGTCTGTAATTCCGTAATTAATTGTTTTTTGTTCATGGGGGTAGCCTTTACCAACAAGGGGCTTAAGCCCCTTGGGTCTATAGTTGAGAATCTGCGTAGTCCTTTAGTCCGTTCAATCCGTGATCGCTCATAGGAGGAATTATGACATCACCTCCTTGGGCGATCTGGAATCCTGCAAAAGCCTCAGCATTTAAATGAGCTTGAAGTAAATCTGGACGCGCATAATGCCCAACCGAATCCATCATCCGCTTACGTTTGGTGATCAGCGAGAAATCTAAATCAGCGATCGCCATGCCTTCACCTTCTGTAATCGGTGGACAAAGATGAGTTCCTTCTGGTCCAATAATCGCAGTGTTGCAACCACCGCTTAGAGCCTTTTGGAGTTTCTCATCGCTGGTGATTTGACTGACCTGCTCTGCCGAGAGCCAACCCGTGGCATTAATCACAAAGCAACCAGACTCAAGGGCATGATGGCGGATCGTGACTTCGATTTGGTCAGCAAAAATCTGTCCAACTAGAGATCCCGGAAATTGAGCGCAGTGAATCTGTTCATGCTGAGACATTAGAGCAAACCTTGCTAAAGGATTGTAATGCTCCCAACAAGCCAGAGCGCCGACTTTACCAACCGCACTATCTACTACCTTCAAGCCTGCACCATCACCCTGTCCCCACACCATTCGCTCATGATAGGTCGGTGTGATTTTGCGCCGCTTCAGTAACAGCGACCCATCGGCATCAAAAATTAGCTGTGTGTTATAGAGCGAACCACCATCGCGTTCATTCACACCTAACACAACAACGATGCTATGCGATCGCGCCGCTTGACTGACCGCATCCGTAACAGGACTAGGAACGACAACTGCTTCTTCGTAAAGACGCATGTGTTCTTTTCCCATCATTACGGGCGGCTGTACAAAGGAAAAGTAAGGATAGTAGGGAACGAAGGTTTCAGGAAAAACGATGATCTGAGCGCCTTCTTTCGCAGCATTGGCGATCGCTTGCAGGACTTTCTCGGTCGTACCATCGCGACTGAACAGCACAGGACTGATTTGGACAGCGGCGGCTCTAACTTTGCGTGAATAATCCACGATTTTGTGAAGTCCTTATAGAGTCCAAGTATCGAGAATGAAGGCGTTATCCTTGCGATGCAAAAGAATGATATCCAATACATCCAGAGGGCTAATTGGACGAATACCAGGAATTAGTGATGGTTCACCATGTCCATAGAGAGCTTGCAGGGCAAAGCGACAAGCATATACCTTGCCACCTTCAGACATGAATTTAGAGATTTGGTCATTGAAATTCTGATGTCCAGGGAAAGCTGCATCGCCTAGTTTTGGAAAACCACGCTGTACACCCAGAGTTACCCCAGGACCGTAGAGCAAAATCGAAGTTTCAAAACCTTTGCGAAGCAATCGAGTAGCTTGCAAGAGGTTCACAAAACCGATTGAACCTTCAAAAGCGACAGTATGGAAAGTGACAAGGGCTTTCTCCCCAGGTTCAGCTTTGACATCCTCAAATACTTTCTCTTCATAGTTCACAAAGAAATCGCCAGTCTGGTGAGCAGGAGCAGTTACTTCAGGCATTGTTGTTTCCTTTAAGGTAAATGTTTAAGAAGCTATTAGCTGTTAGCTATTAGCTTTAAAATTTGAAGTTCAAAATGGTTGCAATATCTAAATAATCTGACAGTCAGTAATAAAGCTAAAAGCTAAAAGCCTATACCTAACTAAGAACTTGAAGTCAGATTAGTTTCTATCTGAGGTTCCATTTTGTATCTCTGGTTACGAAAAAGAGAACTCTATCTTTATCGATAGGAAGCTGATCGCTTTCTTTAGGAATTCATCAAAATGCGATTACTTACCTATCGATTTCGATAGGTAGTCATGAACCAAGTAAAAACTCATTAACCACAGTCCAATCACTGACATGGGCAACCTTGCGCCGTGCCATGATGTAATCAGCGAGATAAGTTGCATCTCTGGCAACTCCTGAAAATCGACCCGAACCCCATGTATAGAGCCAAGGTAATCCTAGGAAGTACAAACCTTTGACCTCAGTCACTCCACGATCGTGACCTGGGTAGCCCTTGCCATCAAATACAGGAATCTCGATCCAACTAAAGTCCGATTGAAAGCCCGTACACCAGATCACAGTTGTAATATTCGCCTGAGCCAAATCTAGATCGGGAATATCCATTTCTGGTTGCCAGACGGGTTGATAGGGAGGCTCAAGGGGTGCATCAAGATTATTTTTAGCAATAAAATTGTCAATCGTTTTCTTAATACTCTCGGATACGGCATCAGCACCATCAAGGTTTTGCTTGAGGTCATTGAAAAACTCCAATTTAGCACTAGAGCTATTTCTAGAGATATTTTTCAACCTGCCATGTAGCTGCATTCCTTCGAGAGCAAAACGGCGTAAATCGATTTCTCTACCGCCATCACGTCCAGTTAGATAATGATTAGCTTTAGAACGGACTTTTTCTTTTTGGGGATGCTGATCGATGGAAAGTTCATAATATCCCATTAAATCTAGCCATTCTACTGCGTCCTTACCGCGATAACGACGGGGCGATCGCGGCGCACTACCGACACATAGATGCACTTTGCGCCCAGCTAAATGTAAATCTTCGGCAATTTGGCAGCCCGATTGACCAGTGCCAATTACCAAGACCGCACCTTCGGGAAGAGATTCAGGATTTTTGTACTTTGAGGAATGTACCTGCAAAATATGCTCTGGCAAGCGCTCAGCAATTTTGGGAATCTTCGGCTGATGGTATGCACCTGCGGCGACGACAACCTGATCGGCGGTGTAATCACCAATACTGGTTGTCACTTCAAAAATCCCGCGATCGCCTCGTCGTAAATTCAGAACTTCTACGCCTTCCCGAATCGGAGGATCAAAAGATCGGGCATAATTTTCGATATAGGCAACGATTTCATCTTTTTTGATGAAACCTTCTGGCTCATTACCTTTATAGGGATAGCCGGGAAGCTGGCATTGCCAATTGGGAGTTACCAGACAAAAGGAATCCCATCGCTGCGATCGCCATGCATTCGCAATCTGATTCTTCTCAAAAATAATATGGTCTAAGCCTCTTTCCTTTAAGCAATAGCTTATGGATAGACCAGCCTGACCACCGCCAACAATTACAACGGGATAGTGATTTGTCATTGGCTAACTTCTTAAATCGCTGCTTAGAATGATTTGAGAGTAATTGCTAGCTAAACAGTGATTTTGTATTCCTAACTACGAAATCTTGAAGTCTATCGATAACGCTAGGGATAGAAAACGTACCGAGGATTGTGAGGCGATCGCCAATTAAATTTCTAGCTAAATCAATAGCTCACTTTACGTAGATAGAATTCCTGCGATAGCCGATGTTTGGGGCTGGCACGGGGGCGCAGTCCCTCAAAATATGAATCTTCAGGTAGGGGCAATCCCCCCGTGGTTGTCCTGTTTTGCTATCAACAAGAGGTTTATCATCTGCATTCTGTGTAACATCAGTCAATAGTTTGTAAAACTCTAAAAGTAGAGGTGGCGCGAAGCGCCACCTCTACTTTTAGAGTTTTATGGGGACGCAAAGCGTCCTTTCTAGTTTTGTTCGCGAGATTATACCTAAACAGGCTAGGATACAAATACATCAAGTTAATCAGGAATTTAACAATGGTAGAACGTCCTATCAAGAAAGCAGACCGTCAGCTAAAACCCGAAACAACCGAAACCACACCTAGCGCGAGACAGTCTGACGACTCCGACAAAAAGCGTTCTGGCCGTGATGGTGGTAAGGGCAAGAGAGATAAAAGAGGTGGAAGGGATGAAGAAGTTAAGGCTCCCGTAAATCTCGCTTTAGTCAGGGGACCCAAGCCAACCAAGCCACAACCAGTTGTGGAAGAAGTTATTGCGGAAGTGACTGAAGCACCTGAAGAAAGCGTAACTGAAGAAACGACCGAAGCATAAATCAAACTTTTTCCTCAAAAACTGATGCCATGTGGAATTGTAGATGAGATCTGTTGCTGCTAGCGTGACAGGGCAAGCACGGGGGCATTGCCCCTACCAAACAATATAGATTTTGTAGGGGCTGCGCCCCCGTGCCAGCCCTAGACTTACGCCATCGCAGGAACTTCTTCTGTGTAACATCAGGCAAATAAAAAGCGGCGCATCGCGCCGCTTTTTATTTGCCTGTGAGTAAGCCTTGACTAGGACTAAAAACTAAAGTCAATAAAAATAACAACAGCACCGCTAAAACGATCGCAGGTCCCGAAGGTAAATTTAGATAATAACTGGCATATAAACCGATCGCACTTGCCGTTACCCCTAACCCTGCACCCACAAAAATCATCTGATGCAATTCCTTAACTAATAGATAGGCGGTAATCGCGGGACCCACTAAGAGCGACACCACCAAAACTACGCCCATCGTTTGCATACTGGCAATAATTGTCAAAGTTACACCTGCCATTAACCCTAAATAGATCAGATTAACAGGCAATCCCAAAGCCTTCGCCCCAATGCGATCAAATGTATAAAAAAGTAATTGCTTATAAAACATGGCGATCGCCGCCAGCACAATCACGGTAATAATTCCTGCGCGGATCGTATCGGTTGGCGTAACGCTGAGAATATCGCCAAACAAAAAGCCATGCAGATCAATTTTGATTTTCAGCAAGGAAATTAACAAAATCCCGATCGCAAAAAAACTCGAAGAAGTCAAAGCCATCGCTGCATCAACCTTGACGCGAGTTTGCGATCGCAACCATGCGATTAAAAAGGCACTACCAATTCCTGAAATAAATGCGCCGATCGCTACATCAATTCGCCAAAAAAAGGCGATCGCCATCCCCGGCATCACCGTATGCGTCATCACATCCCCTAGTAACGCCATCCGTTGAACGATCAAGAAGCACCCGATCGCTGGACAAATAATTCCTGCCAAACCACCTGCTATCAGGGCATTTCGCATGAATTCTAGAGCAAGTGGCTCGGTGATCCATTGCCAGATTTGAATAGCCATAAATTTATCAATCCTTTGCTGAGCCAAAAGCAGCGATCCATTTGTTTTGAATTGAGGTTTCGAGGAGACTTTGGACGATCGCTAACCATGCAACATTTTCCAATAACAAGAAGGCGCTTACTAAAGCTAGTTGGACTAAAGGCAAGAGCGTTAGTGTAGGCAAGTCACGATCAATTGCGCCAAAACTACGGATACAGGCAAAGGCTAAAATTGCGCCTGATTTGAGATGGGAGTTGCGATCGCGCCGCACGATATAGCGATAGGTGACGGCAAACAAAAAACCTGAAAAGCCAATCATGCCTAGTTTAATTAGCAATATGAAGGGACTGCTAAGCTCAAAACTGCTGATTAGTTGCACAGGCAGGAAATTCTGCAAAAAGTGATGCAATAGGGCGATCGCAAAAAATGCGAACACACTAGCGATCGCGCCGAGAAATCCCGCTTTAAAAGATTCAATGCGATCGGCTACAGATAAATGCTCTGATTCGGTCGAAATAGGATGAAAAGATTGCACGCTCGTTAACTATATTTGTGGCTACAGCAATCCTACATGAGTTCAGAGGTTACAGAAAATCTTGAAGCTTAACTTTGTGCTTCTAAAGAATCAGCAACTGCTTGCAAATCTGCTAATCCTCGGTTGAGGCGATCGCGCATTGCTTCATCGAGTTTAGGATTTTGTAATGCGACTGCTTGAATTGCTTCTAGCCATTTGGATATTGGTACATGACGCACGGCTTCACGGAGTCCCATGTTTGCCAAGATGCCAAGATAAAAGCCTGTTAAGTCTTGTCCACCATAACCATAGAATCCACTCCATAGTTCTAGTTTTTCGGGGGTGTATTCAAAATACTGCTCGGAGGTGATTGGGGTGCGATCGAGTTGGGGTTGGGGGAGTGGTGGGTTAGTCATATGGAGCCTTCAGAGCCTGCAAGCTGTCATAGCGACATAGCGACTATTCTTGCCGATAACCCAAGCGAACTGACTCATAGGGATTTTATAATTGGTAATGCTGCTATTAGCTTATCGGAAAAACACCAGAGATCCAGAGCAATCTATGTTAATGGGCAATTAAAGCCTTTAACCCATCTCGAAAAATCTGAAAACTTTTTGAGTTATTTTGCTCAGGGATCATATGTAGAGAGATTTCTTTTGCGGCTTTTACTTTCTCCAATCCTCCACTGTGATAACCAGCCTTCCGCAAAACTCTTTCTAACGCCTCAGCCGTACCACCTGAAATTGCATCAGGATCGCGATAGCTAGATTTAGCACCTAAACTTGCCGACATTTTAGGATAAGCAGCACATATTGCAGATATATCGCCAAAGAACCAAGCCTCTAATTCCTCTACAGCTATACGATTTAGGACTTGAAAGGATTCTCCCTGTCTAGCCGATGTTTTGGTGACAAAGCCTGCATCTTTAGCAATCTCTTCTAACTTAGCTTTTAAATTTTGGCAATCTTCACGATCCTCATCAATTAAAACAACTATGCGCCACTCTGGAGGAATCCAAGATTTATAGCCTTTTAGCCTCTCTGGTAGTTTTTTGATAAGGTCGGGTTTACCTCTATAAACACGAATATCAAATGTAATGTGTTCTCCCTGAATTTTTGGTAACAACTGCTGTAAAACAGCTTGAGCGGATACCTCTTCAGTCAGAAATTCTATATGCAAAATTAAATCCTCTCTCACCTTTGCCTTGGTGCACCTGAATTAATCAAAGGATTACCGACCTCAAAATATTCCTCCATCCATAACTGACCCAATTTCGCGCCATGTTCAATAAACTCCTTGACACCTTGCATATCCGCAGTACGTTTTGCCTGCGTAAATCCCTTTTCGTTGCGATATAATACCCACAATTCCTCTGGTTTCAAGGCATCAACAAAGAATGGTGAATGAGTTGTCACCATTAGTTGACTGGAATCAGAAGCCGCCCGACATTCCTCCGCAAGTTCTAGTAACAGGCTAGGATGTAGATGGTTTTCGGGTTCTTCGATACCAATTAATTGTGCTGGGTCGGGATCGTATAAGACAATAAGATATGCAAGCATTTTCAATGTTCCATCTGAAGCAAATTTGGAAAGTATTGGCTCTGCAAAAGGAGCATCTTTAATTTGCAGCAACAGGCGACCATCTGGCATCAAATCGGCATCGACCTTCTCTAAGCGAGGAATACGGCTAGAGAGTTTGGTAAGGATATTGTTAAGGCGATCAGGATGTTGCTCTTTAAGATATTGAATGACATTGGGTAGATTGTCTCCTGTTAGCGACAGTCTCTCTTGTGGCCCTGCTTCAGGTACTCCTCTTGTATTGTCGGCAGATATATATGATAAATACCAACCGGTT
Organism: Pseudanabaena minima str. Chao 2107; assembly: GCF_051131155.1. Classification (NCBI taxonomy): domain Bacteria; kingdom Bacillati; phylum Cyanobacteriota; class Cyanophyceae; order Pseudanabaenales; family Pseudanabaenaceae; genus Pseudanabaena; species Pseudanabaena minima. Next base: position 3,414,597 of record NZ_CP159508.1, on the reverse strand, counting down.
ATAAAACGGCGAAGTGCAGAAACACGAGGATGTTTAGCAAACTGTCCTAATGTATTAACAGCGATGCGTTGGGAAGAATCTAGTTGTTCGTTAATGCGCTCGTCATCTTCATCAGGCGTATCACCTGAAATAACTCTACCCTCACCATCTTTGAAATCTAGAAACTTAAAAGGTGCACCTCTCTGACCTCTCCTCCACTGTAGCCATTCTTCAGCAATATAGGGGGATTTGTTCTGCTCCGAAATGGCTAAATGATAAGTAATTAAAGGAGAATCTATTTGTTCGCGATATTTAAGTTCGATTACAATTGGCTCCTCACTATCTCTTGTTCTTAGTTCTTTAAATCGTCCCCATTTATCTATAGCCCTTCTTAATCCAGATTCAGAAAAACATTCTGCCAAAAAAGCAAAGACATCAAAAATAGTTGACTTACCGCTACCATTTGGTCCTAAGAAGACTGTGAGGGGCGTAATATTCTTAAGCTCAAGATCGTATAATGCACGATAATTCTTAACTCTAAGGTATTCAATACGAGGAACCGAGCGTCTCTTGCTTCCAGTGAATTCGATACGAGGATCTGCTCGTCTAGTCATAAATTAAGTACCTTACATAAGAATTCTTGATTAATTACAGTAAGCCTCGCACATTATATGCATGGGTAATAGAGGATAGCAACCATTGCACTTTTGATCAATTTATGTGCTGAAAAGTAAGATAACACCATATCAGGAACTTGCTATCTGGACAAAATAGATTTTCTAGAGCCGATTCCAAAACCACAAAAGTTAATTTTTAGGTTTTACCCATAAACAGCTTTTTCGTATCCGTAGTGATCTCTTCAAGCAAACAAATCACTCTATCGAAATCGTCATATTTTTTCTAATCGTTAGGCGATCGCCTCATCATCTTCTCGTTTAGCCAACATGTAAGCTCGTAATTCTTGGCGAGTCATCTTACTAAAGTTAGGCTTCATCATCATTAGACCTCCATTGACCATCAGGAAAAATCAAAACTTCTAAGCTCTCAGTTACGCTAGCCAAAATGAAATCTGCACTAGTATTCGCATTGTAGCGAAGTATATGTATTGGCTGATAGCCATTTGAGAGCATCTGACAAACCCTAACACAAGCAATCTCTTGATCTACAGTTGGCATATATAGACGAATAAATTTGACAAGCCTCAACTTTACGGGATTTTAAGATTTCAAACTAAGTTTTATTTTTAGGCAACTTGTAGGATTTTTGGCAACTAGGCAAGCCTGTCAAAAAGATGTAATAATTTGTAACAGAATTAACAAGCGATCGCATATATCTCGATCAACTCGATCAAAATTATGGAACCCGAAATAACGAGTACGGAAACCGAAAACATAGAAACAATCAACGCGGAAGTAGTTGCCCCAGTTATAGAGGAAGAACTACACCGCCATGAATGTGGTGTATGTGGATATATATATGAACCATCCGTCGGTGATGCTAAGCGGAATATTCCTGCTGGCACAGCCTTTGAGAGCATCAGCGAAGATTGGCGTTGCCCCGTCTGCAACACCAAGAAAAAAGCCTTCTCAGATATTGGCATTGCCGCCAAACCATCAGGCTTTACCGAAAACCTTGGCTATGGATTTGGTGTAAACGTCCTCACCCCAGGTCAAAAAAACCTACTCATATTTGGCTCTTTAGCCTTAGCAGTAGCATTTTTTATTAGTCTCTATGCCCTAGATTAGTTTATTCATCAGCACTTTTATTTAGCATTATAACCTTAATTATTTTCGCCCAATTTTTATGAAAAAAAGCATAAAACGCTTCCTTAGCTCCTTTGCGATCTGTGTATTGCTCATTTGCCTAACATTATTTGGTAATATCCCTAGCGCCTTGGCAAGTACTGGTAGCTGGCACAAAGTCGATCTCCCCGTGGCAATTACCCCCCTTGATCTATGGTTTGATAAATATGACCCAAATCATGGCTGGCTAGTTGGCACTGAAGCGACGTTACTCGAATCTACCGATGGCGGCAACACATGGGAAGAGCGCAAACTTGATCTTGGCGATAGTATTTATCGTTTCTCATCGATCAGTTTCTCTGGTAATGAAGGTTGGATTACAGGACAGCCAGCACTCTTGCTACATACCACTGATAGCGGCAAATCTTGGTCACGCATTGGACTTAGCTCAAAGCTCCCCGGTGATCCCTTTGCGATCGTTGCTCAAGGTAGCAACTCTGCGGAAATGGTCACCGATCTAGGCGCAATCTATAGCACTCAAGATGCTGGGCAAAACTGGAGAGCCTTAGTTACTCAAGCCGTTGGTAATGCCCGTAACCTCAATCGCAGTGAAGATGGTCGTTATGTTGCCATATCAGCAAATGGTAACTTTTATTCTACATGGCAACCAGGAGACATGACTTGGATTCAACACAATCGTAATAGCTCTCGCCGTGTACAGAACATGGGCTATACCCCTGACAATCGCCTCTGGATGCTGAACCGTGGTGGACAAGTCCAATTTAGTGAAGTTGGTGAATTTGATACATGGGAGAAAAAGCAAACTCCTAAAGAAGGTGGTGGCTTTGGACTGCTGGATCTTGCCTATCAAGATGAGAATAATGTTTGGATCTCTGGCGGTAGTTCACGCTTGCTCCATAGTGAAGATGGTGGCAAGACTTGGAAGCGTGATGAGTCGGCAGCTAATGCAGGCGCTAACCTCTACAAGATTTACTTCTTCTCTAGTGATCGCGGTTTTGTCGTCGGACAGAATGGCACATTACTAGCCTATTCCCCAGATTAAATAACTGATGTTACGTGGAAGGGCTTCCTGTAATAGTGGAAGATTAGGGCTGGCACGGGGGCACAGCCCCTACAAAAAATTTAAATTATTTAGGTAGGGGCAATCCCCCCGTGGTTGCCCTGATGTACTAGTAGCACGAAATTCATGTCCGAGTTCCACGTAACATCAGTAAATAACAATCTGCATAAAAAAGGGTTGAAGTACGAAGTACTTCAACCCTTTTTTATGCAGATTAAACGAAGAAAAGCGCTATATGTTCAATTTCGCCTTTCGATTAAAGAGAACTAGAGCTAGATTGGGAAGCGTAGAAATTTCTAACCCTTGAGTTGTATGTCAATTCCTCAACATTTGACCAAGATCGTTGCCACCATTGGACCTGCAAGCCGATCGCCTCAAGTCTTCCGCAAGATGGTAGAGATGGGTGTCAGAGTGGCAAGGCTGAACTTTTCCCACGGTAGTTATGCCGATCATGCCCAAACCATCACCATGATCCGTGAAGTATCAGAAGAGTTAGATATTCCGATTACGATTTTGCAAGATTTACAGGGGCCCAAAATTCGGGTTGGAACTTTACCTGATACAGGAATTAAGCTAATTGAGGGCAAATTTATCACGCTCGTACCAATCGATCAGTTTCAGCAATCCGAGTCAGTTTATGCCGATGCGATCGCCATTGATTATGCCTATATTGCTGAAGAGGCAACCATTGGCACACAGATTCTATTAGCTGATGGCATCTTTGAACTGATCGTCAGTGGAATATCTGGTAATGCTGTCCATTGTGAAGTGGTCAAAGGTGGAATACTCACTAGTCATAAGGGCGTAAACTTTCCTAGTTTGAATTTACGGTTGCCATCAATGACTGATAAGGATCGGCAAGATCTTGCCTTTGGCTTAGAACAAGGCGTGGACTGGATTTCACTCAGCTTTGTGAGGCAAGCAGCCGATGTAAAACTACTCAAAGAACTGATTACTGAATATGGAAAGTCAGTATCGATTATTGCCAAAATCGAAAAGCCTCAGGCGATCGCCAATCTGGAAGAAATTCTTGCTGTTGTCGATGGGATTATGGTGGCGAGAGGTGATTTAGGCGTGGAAATGCCCCCAGAAAGAGTTCCGATGATCCAAAAGCAGATCATTCAACGCTGTAATGAAAGGGGTATTCCTGTCATCACGGCTACCCAAATGTTAGAGAGCATGATTCAGAATCCACGTCCCACTAGAGCCGAGGCGAGCGATGTCGCCAACGCAATTATGGATGGCACTGACGCAGTGATGCTCTCAGGCGAGTCGGCAGTGGGCGATTATCCTGTGCAATCAGTGGAAATGATGACCAGAATCGCGGCGGAAGTCGAGAAAGACGCTGTTTTCACCAACTATCCTGCATCCAGAACCGATGAAGTTCATGCCATTAGTGAAGCCCTGCATGTAATTTCTGATGTGATTGATTTTCGTTGTATTGTTGCCTTCACAGCTACTGGTTATACCGCAATTCTTGCATCGAAGGAACGTCTCAAAACTCCGATTATTGCCATCACTCCCAACATTAATGTTTATCATCGGTTGAACTTAGTTTGGGGTGTAAAGCCTTTGCTAGTAGATGAAGAGGTGAGTTCATTCGAGATGGTGCTGCAACAGGTAGAGTCTTGTTTATTGGGGCGAAATATTGCGGCTAAAGGCGATCGCATTTTGATTATTGGTGGTATCCCGATGGGCATACAGGGAGGAACTAACTTCCTGAAAATACATATTCTATAAGCCCTAAAAAGGGTTCGCTTCGCGAACCCTTTTTCTTCATCTTCCTAAGGCATGGAGAGCGTTGATCGCATCCGCGCATTTTTGAGTGTAAGCCTCAAGAGTCTGGCGATCGCTTGTCTCAGGTGGTGGAATTAGCTCACCGATCCTGACAGTGACAGGTTGAAATAACTTCGGGAACTTTGCTCCCTTTGGCAAAATTGTTTCCGTTCCCCAAATACTAATCGGTAAAAATGGAGCTTGAGTCTTTGCCGCAATCATCGCTGCCCCTAACTTTGGTTCTGTCACCTTTCCATCTAATGTGCGTGTCCCCTGCAAAAAAATTCCCGTTGCCCATCCTTTCTCAATGGAAGCGATCGCGGCTCTAATGGCGGCGCGATCGCCTGCTCCCCGTTTCACAGGATAAGCACCAAAGGCTTGAATTGCTTGACTTAGCACGGGTATTTCAAATAATTCTTCCTTTGCCATAAAAGCGACAGGACGACCCATACAACTACCAACGATGAGAGGATCGAAGTCACTAGCATGATTACTGACGACGATGAGATTGCCAGTAAGTGGCACATTTTCAGTACCATAAATTCGCTCTTGATAAAACAAATATAGAAGTGGTCTGACTACTAGCCACTTGAACATTTTATAGAAGAAGGGATTTCCACCCTTATCTTTGACAATGTTGGTTGCATTGTTATCTGCCACAATTCTTTTTATTTCAGAGCTTTTATAGTTTTCCATTTAACAAGTTCCTATAACATTTCTATGATCAACAAATTAAAATCTAAATAGAAGAAACAGCGTGAGTTCTACTATTCAATTTAAATTTGCTGCCATTGTTCGGGCGTATAAGTTTTGAGAGATAAAGCATGAATCGAAGTTTGCATCTGATCCGCTAAAGCCGCATAGACCATGCGATGTTGTTGCATCATCGTTTTGCCAGCAAAACTTGCAGCAACCACGATCGCGTCATAATGACCACTGCCAACAGGGGCATTCATCCGCCCTTGATGGTGTTTATGCAAATCACTACGATCTTCGACTTCGACAATTGTTGCGCCGATTTTTTCTTGCAAAATGGTTTTGATTGTTGCTGTTGCATCCATGTTTTTGCTATGGCAAGGGTTTGATCTCAATTACTATATCGTTTTGCAAGCCCCTTCTACAGTGCTTTTCGCTATATTTAGCAATCCTAGATTTGAGGAGGCACGACAAGAGGCTTATGCCCCACTAATTATTCAATTGGATGGTCTTTGTAATGCAGCGCCCCGTCGCGATCTGATGCGTTGCTCCGATCTCGGATCGATTTTTAGGTTAATTAATTGGTGTTTATGGCGATCGACTAAGGGAAATTGGGTTTGCCAATTACTAATAATATGAAAATAATTTTCGGCATCTTCTAAACAGTATTCGTAGATTTCATTAAGAATTGTTTCATACCCTCTTTCTTTCCGTAACACCTTTACGCCATTCCGAAAAACATAGTATCCCTTAATTCTTTTATAAATAGGAATTTCTAAATAAGCAAATAAATTATTTAAACCTTGATTAAGGTCTGTACGTTGAATAATTCTTTGTAAATCTAGGATTTTAATACTATCAACTTTAGGAATGAAATCTAGAGCATCAATTCTTTGACGTAAGCAAAACATATCACTAGTCGATAATCCATAACCAATGAAATATTTACCCTGTAAACTTTGTAAGTCATTTAAGATATCTTGAATTATCTTTTTTTCTTGTGTACTTGATTCGATAAATTGGATTTTTATGTATTGTTCGTTACTATCTTCTAAAATGCGTGTGAGTGTATAACCAAATATTTTTTGCACTGTGCCATTCTTCTGAAAATCACGACACCATTCTAAGTCTAAAAAAACAAGATCGTAGATAGAGCCATCATAGAAGTTGTTTGTATATTGACTTGAAAGCTTGAGTTCCCTTTTATACATAAAGTTTGGCTTAAAAGTGGGCTAGCAAATCTGTTGATTTGTTTGATTTGCTGGGTGCTGTACCTATACATCCTAACTGTAATACTCTGTTTGCGATCGCTAATTTGGCGATCATCTTGTTAAGAAAGATAAGAGACAATACAAATCATCACCTCTACTCTCTTCTATGTCTAAAAATAGACATTACCCCCCCTAAATTAGTGGTGCAGCGCAAAGCGCCGCACTACTAATTTAGGGGGGTAGGAAGGGAGTAATTTTTGGTTTCAGATTTCAAAATTAAATCCATTTTGTTTTAACTGTAAGTATTTAGTCTCATCAAATTCATAAAGTTTTGCAGCACGATGGGCGACATTGTGTTCGACTTTGCCTGTATCAATAAGCAAGTCCATGCCAAGAATTTTTTTACGAAAGTTACGTTTGTCTAAAGGTCGATCTAATACCGTTTCATAGAGTTTTTGGAGTTGTGACAGCGTGAATTTTTTGGGTAATAACTCAAAGCCAATAGGTTCATAGCGAATTTTGTTTCGTAATCTAGCGATCGCCATTTGCAAGATCTGGTTATGGTCAAAGGCTAGAGCAGGAATTTTCGAGATTGCAAACCAATCCGCCTCACGCGCATCAGTGGATGCTTGAATCTTTTGCTCCACCAAATTAATCAATGCGTAGTAGGCAACAGTAACCGTGCGATCGCGGGGATCTCGGCCCAAAGCTCCGAAGGTATATAACTGCTCTAGGTAAACATCCTTTATCCCTGTTTCTTCTTGCAATTCTCGTAAAGCTGCTTCTTCAAGGTTTTCCTCGATCCTGACAAAACCTCCTGGAATTGCCCATTGTCCTTGAAATGGTGGAATATCGCGCTGAATCAGCATAACTTTGAGTTCCTGCTGAGCATCAAGTCCAAAGATGATGCAGTCAACAGTGAGAGCAGGGCGGGGGTAGTCGTAGGTGTGGGACATAGGTTTTGATGGGCAAATTTGCTGATACTCAGCAAATTTACAAGTAATGGTTGACATAGTGTAAAAATGACACTATATTAGTTTGTGTAGTTTATACACTATAACGTCATGCAAGAACAAGTGAAACTTCCTAACATGAGATCGCTGCAAATTCCTGATTTAGCGGGTGAAAATTTGTCAAGTCAGTTTGAATATGCCTGCGGTTCGATTATTGGGCGTAACCATGTTCTTGCTAGCAAAAATAATCAGGATGCGCTACGAATTGTTCTATGGGATCAATTTATGACGGCTGTGGTGTGTGATGGCTGTGGTAGTGGCAAGCATAGTGAAGTTGGGGCAAAGCTCGGTGCGCGGATGGTGACTGATGCGATCGGCGATTTACTCCATCAAGGGTTAGCAATATCTGAGTCTGATTTCTGGAATGTTCTTAAAATTAATCTCTTACAGAAAGTAAAGACTTTTGTTGCGATCTCTACTAATGATGCTCAAGAATCTGTCATGGAATTCGTGAATCATTATCTATTATTTACAATTGTGGGCTTAGTTATTACTCCTAGCGAAACGGTTGCTTTCTCTATGGGCGATGGGGCGATCGCTGTTAATGGCAAACTTACTCAAATTCCAGCCTATCCTGATAACGCTCCACCTTATCTTACCTATGGCTTGTATCGACCTGATGCAGTAAGTTTCGAGATTCGCGATCGTATCCCTACCTCAGAATTAGAATCTATTCTAATTGCTACCGATGGAATTGATGATTTGATTGCTGTTGAAGAAGTTAGTCAGTTCTGGCAAGAAGATCGTTACTTTAAAAATCCTGATGCCATAAGACGTAAGTTAGCAATGCTAAATCGTGAAGAATCTAAACCAGATTGGCAGAAAAGAGAGCTAATTAAGCGATCAGGTGTGCTGTCTGATGATACTAGTTTAATTGTGATAAGAAGACCCTCACCCCCAGCCCCTCTCCCATAGGGCGAGGGGAGCAAGAATATTTACCTTTTACCTTTTTACTTGAAAACTATGTTAGGCGCAATTGTCGGTGATATCGTCGGTTCTATTTACGAATTTAATAATCATCGCTCAAAAGACTTTCCTCTCTTTAGTGGAGGATGTGATTTTACCGATGACTCAGTGTTAACTGTAGCAGTAGCTGATTGCTTGATGCATCAAGGCAATTATGCAGAATACATCAAAAACTATGCTCGCAAATATCCCAACCGTGGCTATGGTGGACGCTTTGCTCAATGGATACGTTTTGAGAGTATGGAGCCATACAATAGCTGGGGTAATGGCTCAGCGATGCGAGTCAGTGCTGTGGGGTTTGCTTTTGATGATTTAGAAATGGTGATGCAGGAAGCTAAGCGATCGGCTGAAGTCACGCATAATCATCCAGAAGGCATTAAAGGAGCGCAAGCAACGGCTGTTGCTATTTATATGGCGCGTCAAGGTCAGAGTAAAGAGCAAATAAAAGCAGCGATCGCCAAATCATTTAGCTATGACTTAGATAGAACCTTAGACGAAATTCGTCCTATTTATCAATTTAATGAATCTTGTCAAGAAACCGTTCCCGAAGCAATTATTGCCTTCTTAGAATCAACAGATTTTGAAGATGCCATTCGCAATGGAATTTCCCTCGGTGGTGATAGCGATACGCTGACCTGTATTACAGGCGGCATCGCTGAAGCCTTTTATGGTGGTGTTCCTCAACATATCGCTGAAAAGGCTTTAAGTTATTTACCCAAAGCAATGCGTGAAGTGGTTGAAGAATTTAGAGTGAGGTATAACTTATGTTAGGCGCGATCGCTGGTGACATTATCGGCTCGATTTACGAAGTCATTCCGATGAAACGGAAAGATTTTAAACTCTTCTCCTTTGGTAGTCATTTTAGCGATGATACCGTTCTCACCTATGCTGTTGCTCATTCTATTCTCACAGGAACCAACTATACGAGTAACTTCAAAAAATGCTTTTGGCACTACCCTTTAGCAGGTTTTGGGCAAAGGTTTACTTGCTGGGCAATGAGCAATCAGAAGGAAGGTTATAACAGTTGGGGTAACGGTGCGGCGATGAGAGTCAGCCCGATCGCATGGGCATACAATGATCTTGATACTGTCTTGAAAGAAGCAGAACGTTGCACGGTAACTACTCATAATCATCCTGAAGGAATCAAAGGCGCACAAGCAACAGTAGCAGCAATCTTTTTAGCTCGTAATGGCAAAACCAAGGCAGAAATTCGTGACTATATCGAACAGAATTTTAACTATGATTTGCGACGCTCTCTAGATGAAATTCGCCCCAATTATAAGTTTGAAGTTTCCTGTCAAAAAAGCGTTCCTGAAGCAATCATTGCTTTTTTAGAATCAACGGATTTTGAAGATGCAATTCGCAATGCTGTATCTCTAGGTGGTGATAGCGACACGATCGCTTGTATTACGGGTAGTATTGCTGAAGCATTTTATGGTGGTGTGCCTCATGTGATCGTCCAACCTGTTTGGAAAAAGTTAGATCTTCGTATTCGTCAAACTGTGACTGAGTTTAGAAAAGTTTATCAATTGCCTTAAAGCGTTGGAGAAAAATCATGGATATCTATCTTAACCAAAAGCGGATTAAAGTTAATCCTAAAAATGCGATCGGCAAGGGTGGCGAAGCGGATATCTATGATCTCAAAAATGGCAAGGTTCTTAAATTATTCAAAACTGCTGATCATCCTGATTATCAGTTACTTCCTCAAGAACAATTAGCGGCTCAAGCCAGATTGTCGCTCCATCAGCAAAAGTTGCCTGCTTTCCCACAAAATATGCCTGCAAGAGTGATTAAACCTGAAGCTTTAGCCACAGATAAACAGGGAATGATCTTGGGCTATGCAATGCCATTTTTGCAAAATACAGTGCCACTTTTGAAATACAGCGATCGCAATTATCGCCAAACTAATGCCATCTCACAGCAATTTGTGACTAGCCTATTTCGTGACTTACACGAAACAGTTCTCAAAATCCATCAAGCAAATGTCACGATTGGCGATTTCAATGATTTGAATCTATTGGTTTCTCAAAATCAAGTCCATCTCATTGATGCGGATTCCTTTCAGTTTGGACAGTTTCCCTGTCAGGTATTTACGGCACGATTTGTTGATCCGATGCTTTGTGATCGCCACGCCAATCAACCAATTCTCATCGGTTCCCATAATTCTGAATCTGACTGGTACGCCTTCACGGTGATGCTGATGCAAAGCCTGCTTTATGTCGATCCCTATGGCGGCGTATATAAGCCCAAATCGCAAGCATCGCAAATCCCTCACAGTGCCAGACCACTACAAAGGATTACGATTTTTCATCCCGATGTCCGCTATCCCAAACCTGCAATTCCCTATAAAGTTCTGTCCGATGATTTGCTACAGCATTTTCATAACTGCTTTGAAAAAGATTGGCGAGGAGATTTTCCTAAACCACTACTCGAATCAATGCGTTGGAGAAAGTGCAATCAATGTGGAATCGAACATTTAAGGACTAATTGCCCAATTTGTGCGCCTCTAATTGCAGTTCTTCCATCTACCTCTGGCAGAGGGGCAGAGGTAGAGGAAAAATGTAAGGTTATCCATATATTCCAAACTGAAGGCGTGATTCTACAGGTTACCTTACAAAACAATTCTCTCAATTATCTCTATCACGTTAACCACGAATTTAAACGCGAAGACAACGCAGTTTTATTATCAGGAGAACTCGATGCAAATATTCAATTTACAATCTTTAGTAAGTCTACAATCGTTACCAAACAAGGAAAAGCTATCACGATCACTCAAGGACAGCCGCAAGCGATCGCCACCGAGTTAATCCGAGCTAATTCCTTCTCTCGCTATTGGATTGATCAAGGTCAATTACTCCGTGATGGTAAGCTAGGGAATGAATATATTGGTGATATCCTCGAAGGACAAACACAATTTTGGATTGGTGAAACCTTCGGTTTTGGCTTCTATCGGGCTGGAGCAATCAGTGTTGCATTTACCTTTGACGCTAAGCGATCTGGTATCTGTGATCGCGTGAATATTCCACCCATTCAAGGAGAACTAATTGATGCAAATTGTGTCTTTAGTAATGACCTCTGCTGGTTTTTCAGCATCACCCAAGAGCAAGGCAAAATTATCCATCGTGTTTCTGTATTGCGTCCTAACGGTGAATTAGTAGCAACTCTCGCAGGACAAAAAGGTGACATTGCATGGTTAATGAATATTCATGGAGGCAGTGCGATCGCTAGTTGGCTATTCGTTCCCACTGATGAAGGTATAGCGAGAGTTGAGGTAAACAATGGACAGATTATGATTACTAAAACTTTTCTCGAAACTGAACCCTATGTCGATAGCGGCTGTTCTCTCATTGTTGGCTCCCAAGGTATCTATGTGATTCAATCACAAAAGATTTTGCAGTTACAGTTAGCTTAAATAATTAGGAAATACTAAAATGACTACTCAAATTGTTACCCAACTTCCCATTCCCGCATTTTTTGATCGCCACAAAGTCGGATCAGTATGGCGCGTTCCTTACCAAGATCGGGCTAACCAAGCCGAAGCATGGGCAAAACAACATGGTATTACGCCTGCCGCAAAGGATCGCAAGAAAATTTGTTTGATGGCGATCGATGTGCAGAATACCTTTTGTATTCCTGACCATGAGCTATATGTCGGTGGTCGCTCTGGTACTGGTGCGATCGAGGATAATGTGCGCCTTTGCGAATTTATCTATCGCAATCTCCACCACATCAGCGAAATTGCGCCCACGATGGATACCCATACCGCCATGCAAATTTTCCATCCCATCTTTTGGGTGAATGATGCAGGGGAGCATCCTATTCCTAATGCTACTTCGATTACTTTAGAAGATGTGCAGCAAGGCAAGTGGAAAGTAAATCCTGCGATCGCCTATAGTCTAGCTAAAGGTAACTACATGGCAATTCAGCGTCACGCTCTGCATTATGTGCAGAAACTGAGCGATGAAGGCAAGTTTCCACTTACGGTTTGGGCTTATCACTCTATGCTTGGCGGTATTGGTCACGCGCTCGTATCCTCCGTTGAAGAAGCAATGTTTTTCCATAATATTGCAAGGCACAGTCAGACTAACTTTGAAATTAAAGGAGGTAATCCTCTCACTGAAAATTATTCCGTATTGCGTCCTGAAGTGATGGATGGAGCCGATGGCAGACCGATCGCTCAAAAGAATACGCGCTTTTTGCAAAGATTATTGGAATTTGATGCCGTAATTATTGCGGGACAAGCTAAGAGCCATTGCGTTGCATGGACAATCCAAGATCTACTCAGCGAAATTCTCGCTCACGATCCTAAACTCGCCAAGAAGGTCTATCTACTTGAAGATTGCACTTCGCCTGTAGTCGTTCCCAATATCGTGGACTACACCGATCAAGCCGATGCAGCGTTTCAACGCTTCGCTAATGCAGGTATGCATTTGGTCAAATCTACTGACGCAATGGAATCTTGGACAGATCTTAACCTTGCCTAATGAGTTGTAATGCGCGAAGCGCATTACAACTCTCAATAAATTTAGTTTTTGGAGGTCAATCCTATGATGAGTATCAATCTTGACTATGAAACAGAGAAATATCTAGTGGCAATCCTTGCGAAAGAAAATACAACTAGCTCAGAATTAATTGAACGATTGCTTAGAGATTACCTAGAATCTATACAACCCAAGAAAGGATTTTTTGGACGCTTGTTATCTAGTTGAAATGGGCACAAAACAAAAAGCATGAAGTCGATCTATGAACGCTTTACTCTCTTTCTATCGCGGCGAATCGGCAAATCCTGAAGGTCGCAAACTCGAAGATATTTGGATTTGGCAACGCGATCGCCTTGAGAATGTCCATAACTACATTCAATGGTTATTTCCACTTCCTGAACCGAGCCGATTTAACGCAACCGCTCCCCTTCTTGATGAAGAAGTGATTCAAGCTTTTTTATCTCACAAAGAACTTCGGCGGCGCTTATTTCGCTCCTTCAAACTGATGCTAGATTTTTACGGTTTGCAATGCATAACCTCCAAAGAATTAGGAGTCCAGATCAGTAAAGCAGCTAACTTCAACTCACGAAAACCATTTTGGCTACGTCCAATGAATCACAATCATCTGAGAATTACTCGCATTCTCCGCAGTCTCACACTCTTGGGACTTAGTGCATATTCCAAAGCTTTCCTAATTTGCTTGCAAGAACTTTATCAAGAAGATCCCAAAGCGATCGATCCTAAAACGATGGAATTTTGGACAAAAGCAGTTTAAACAAGGAAAAAGCAAATTACGAATTATGAATTACGAATTATTAACTGATGTTACGTGGAACTCAGATGATGAATCTTTTGCTGCTAGCACGACAGGGCAACCACGGGGGGATTGCCCCTACCCCAATAATTTAGATTTTTGTAGGGGTTATGCCCCCGTGCCAGCCCTAGACTTAGATGATCGTAGGAATTCTATCCACGTAACATCAGTTATTAATTTGTAATTCGTAATTATCCAAATCACCAATCACCAATTACCAATCACCAAATAAAATGACAAACATTAACGATCTCTTTCAATCTGCTTTAGATGATGGCAGCCTTTCCAATGAATCTTTGCAAGCACTTACTGTTTATGACCTTGGCGCACAAATTCAAGCAGGGCTTGGTATTCATGTTGATGATGTCATGTCTAGCGAAGTTGTGCTAGTGACAATTATGCCCGATGATTCGGGATCGATTCAATACTCAGGAAATGCTCAGGCTGTGCGCGGCGGACATAACTCCGTCATTGATGCGCTCACATCTTCACAGCAACAAGATAATATTCTCATTCACAATCGTTATCTCAATGGCACAATTCTTTATCCTTACTGCCCGATCGCACAGGCGATCCGTATGGATTCCAAAAACTACACCCCAAATCAAGGTACACCCCTTTATGATCAGACGGTAGTGCTATTGGGGACTGTATTAGCGAAGTCTCAGGAATTCTCGGATAATGGCGTGCCTGTTCGCACCGTGACCCTAATTATTACTGACGGTGATGATTGTCATTCGATGCGTCATACAGCTAAGGATGTGGCCGCGATCGCCCACGACATGCTACGAATGGAAAATCATATTATTGCGGCGATGGGTATTGACGATGGCTCTACGAATTTTCGCCAAGTGTTTAAAGATATGGGAATTCGTGATGAATGGATTCTCACACCTGCTAATAGCGATGGTGAAATTCGTAAGGCTTTTCAGGTGTTCTCGCAGTCAGCGATGCGCGTGAGTCAGAGTGCAGCTAATTTCAATTCTTTAGGCGGATTTGGTGGTTGAATAAGTGGAATCCTAATCTTAAATTGAGTTCCTTGATTGAGTTCTGAATAACACTCTATAACTCCACCATGCTGCTCAACAATGATTTGATAACTGATTGACATTCCCATACCTGTCCCTTTGCCAATAGGTTTAGTCGTGAAAAATGGGTCAAACATTTTATCTTTAACTGATGTTGACATTCCCATGCCATTGTCTGCAATTATAATCTCTACCCAATCTGTATCAATCAGAGCAGTTCTGATATGAATTTGTCTTGATTGACACAGATTGGGGTCTTCTGCTGCTAAAGGGTCACTTTTATTAAATTTCATCTCATCTAAGGCATCTATGGCATTAGTCAAAATATTCATAAACACTTGATTTAATGCACCAGCGTAGCATTCTACTAGAGGAATATCCCCGTAATTTTTGATAATTTCAATCTGTACGAACTCAGCCTTAGATTTCAAGTAATATTCCAAAATCTGCAATGTACTATCAATACCTTGATGAATATTGACTTTTTTTAAATCAGCTTGATCCATACGCGAAAAATTTCGCAATAACAAAACTATCTGATGAATTCGCTCACTACCAAGCTTAATAGAATCTAAGATTTTGAGTAGATCTTCCTGCAAAAAATTGAGATTGGAAGAATTTAAAGCACTCTGTATTTCAGGAACTGGCTCTGAATAGTGCTTCTGATATAAACCAATGAAGTGTAATAAGTCACTGACATATTCTTGAATATATTTAACATTGCCATAAATGAAGTTAACTGGATTGTTAATTTCATGAGCAATTCCTGCAACTAGCAGCCCTAAGCTAGACATTTTTTCATTTTGCAGCATTTGAGATTGACTCAACTTCAAATCATGCATCGCTTTTTCTAAAGCTTCTGCTTTTTGCCTGAGTGCAGTTTCTGACTTTCCTAAACTCTCATTAGTCTTCTCTAGCTTTGTTTTAGTTTCTAAAAGTTTTCTTTCTGTACGTTTACGATAATTAATGTATTGATGTACTAATCCTAGAATAGTTATCCAAGCTACTATTAAAATTAGCAAACTTAAGAGACTAAATAGACTAGACCTTGACAAAGTGGAACCATAAAATTCTAAGCTGGATTTGACTCTTGATTGTAAAGCTGTACTAGTTAGTTGCATTCCCTCGCTATAAATCCGTTTCTGTTGTTCATATTCTGCGCTAGATAATATAGCAAGAGCTTTTTGCGATTTTCCTTGACGAATCAAGTTAAATGCTTCATTTTCCATTGCAACTAATTTGATGTTTGCCTTATCAGTTTGGATAGCATGACTTGCGTAGGTTTCTGGTGCGATCGCAATAGTTTGCTTGATTACTGCATCAAGCTTCGGTTCAAACGTGCGATACCGATTTTCCCATTGTAAATCTCCTGTTGACGATGCCATCCTTGCAGACATGGTGAGTACTTCATCGAGATAGATAATCTCATCGCTTAGCCGTTGTAGTTGAAATTCAGGAGTAATTTTTAAATTAAAGCTTTGAGAGATTTGCCATACATTCCAACTGCCTAATGCAACTAAAACTAAACTAAAAACTACAGCTAGACTGAGCAATGGCATCAGAAACCTATTAGTTAGATAGTTCAATTTACGAATTGGGCGGCTTATATTTCCCATGTTTCAAAAGGGATAAAAAGTTAATTAAATATGAGAAAACATATACAATAAAACTAAATTAATTAAAGTTTTAATTGAGCAATTTGCTTGTATATCTGTCGCCAAGTGTATGAGGACATAAACCCCAAGAAGAGAATGACGGCGCTTCGCGCCGCCATTCTCTTCTTGGGGTTTGCTTTTGTCCTAACACAATCGACGGCAGATATAAGTTGTCACTAAAGATTTTACAGAGTATTGCTTGTAAAGATATTTCTATACTGCTTCTTGGCATTTGCGGCGTGCGAAGCACGACGCAAATGGGTATATCGAACTCACGTTAACTTAATGTCTAGAGATTCTAAAATGGACTCTATGTTCCATGCTTGAATTCCTAAAAGTAAAGGATCAGAAGGATGAACGGTATTGATAAGATTTACGCGCTGATCTAAGGCAGCCCATGCGATCGCAGATTGAGAGAAGCCATCTTCGATCCATACAATTTTAGGAGTATTCCCAGAATGATAGATCACTGCAATAGTTTTACTATCGTCGATTTCATCGAGTTCTAATTGTTTTCGATACCTGCCAATTACATAGTTTGCTTTAGCAAAAGTGATGGGATAGCCAACAGTCCAAGGGGCAATCCCAGCCCAACGATTCCAAATATTTGAATGTTCCCGCCAGCCCGAAGACATCCAGAAAGGTTTGATATGCTCTGCTTGATCTATCGCCTTGAGAAGTGGCTTGACTAAAGGTGATGGCGAGCCTCGGAGATCTTTGTCTTGATATGTACCAAGAAATTGTGAATCTGCGTTGATGCTTGTGTTAACTACGCCATCAATGTCAAGGAAGAGAAAGATTTGTTCCATAGGTCTACACCATAAACAACATCGGAAAGCCGAGAATTGTATTTATTTAGTCGATTTCGTTAGCAAATACAGTAGCGATCGCTTGTTTCGCATCGGTACGAAATTCTTGGACATTGACTCGACTTAATAGAAATACGGCAAAAATCATCACTGCGGCTTCGCAAACAAAAACGAAGCTATAAGCTAATGTCGGCAAACTGAAGATTTTTTTGCCAATATCTAGCACCACACCACCTGTAACTGTGGCAAGTCCTCTAGCGATCGCTTGAGATAGTCCCCAAGCACCGATAAAGGTTCCCGCAGTTTCCGCCGCCGTGAGGTCAAGCATGAGACTCAAAGCACCTGAAGTCGTAATTCCAGAAGCAAATCCAAATAGAGTTAAAGCACCTTGTAAGACGGGGATTTTTTGGGTAAATCCTGCAATTAATAATAAGGCGCAACTACCCGCAACTAAGTAACAACCCAGCTTGGTGGAATTTTGCTTGCCAAGGCGCGGCACAATCAAGAATCCTGAAGAACTCAACCCTATAAGGGTTCCTGTGCCAAAAGCGGCATTAAGTTGTGTGGTTTTACAAATGCTCATGCCAAATACAGCACCGCCAAAGGGTTCCATAATTGCATCTTGCATGAAAATACCAATTGTCATCATTAGCAAGAATGAGAAGAATAAACCTGTTTGTTTGCTTGCCGTCAACACTCGTAAAGCTTTACCAAGACTAAGTTTATCCTCTGTGGCAGTGGTTCCATTGAGAATGTGGTTTTCGGCAACACGCAACTTATAACGGGAATACTTCTGCTCAATGCCATAGGTAGCGAACAGCGATAAACCAACTACCGCCGCAGGAATGACCATAAATACAAAGTTAATTGTTTTTTGTAATGTTGCGAGTTTATTCGCATCAGTATAAATAGAAATATTACTAGGTGGTGCTTCTGAACATTGCAAAAGCCGAGAAACCACGATCGCACCAATCACAATTCCCACCATCAACATCGACCAGACGATGCCCACTAGCTTAGAGCGATCCTCTTCGTCGGATACATCCACTAACATCGCAGCAAAAGGTGTGGAACTTAGACTAATCGACATTCCATACAGCGCAAACATAGCAGCCAAGGCGATCGTCCAGCCATAGGTGACACCATTCCAGCCAATCTCATGCACACTGCGTCCCAATTGCCACATCACCTGTGTTGTGAAAAAGGCGATGATCGCGAAGATCACGGCTCCAATCCAGACATAGCCTGAGCGATGGGTTCCGAATAAAGTTTTGGCATCGGATGTCTGCCCAAACCAAACTCGCGTCGGAGACACAAACAGAGGCATCGCAATAAACACGGCGGCGAGGGTAGCAGGAATCGCTAGTTCGTTGATCATCACACGGTTCAACAACCCTGCGATCAACAAAGACATAATTCCTAAGCCCATTTGAAATAGCCCGATCCTAAACATTTGGAGCAGTGGCAATTTAGGCGGTATTTGGGACGGGGTTTCGTCTAAATTTGCGATATCGACTTGGTTATTCATCGGTTGCGATTGAAATTAAAAAAATTAGTAAAAACACTATTATCTCAAACTTCCGCAGAATTGCGCTAGCCGATCGCTAAACAAGCTCATAGACTCTAAATCAATCTTGATTGTTGGTTGTTGACCTATGAGCGACTCTAAATCAATCAAGTTGATCAAATTGAGATGGGGATAAATCTATGAATTCTTGTTTGAAACGCTCAAATTTTTTATTGGCTTGTAGTTTAGTTCTCTGCTTTAGTACAAAGGTTTATGCAGAGGAGTTACCTCAAAACTTTAATGCAATCAAGTCAATTAATCATCAAATTCAGCAAGTTAAGCCACAAAAAACTAAGCAAAATCCCAATCCTCAATTATTAAATGCTCGATTACTAATTGCTTCTCAAAATGGTGACCTTAAGGAGGTGCGATCGCTAATTTCCCAAGCAACCGATGTCAATGTCCGCGATGAACATGGATGGACACCGATCCTATGGGCTGCGATGAATGGACATACTGATGTGGTGCGAGTTTTATTAGTGTCAGGCGCAAATCCCAATACCCGCAATAAGTATGGATGGACTCCACTGATGTGGGCGGCAGGTCAAGGCTATAGCGAAATTGTGCGATCGCTAATTGCATCAGGGGCGCGGCTAAATGCACAGGATCGCAATGGCTGGACAGCGATGATGTGGGCATGGGATGGCAATCAGCAAGAGACGGTCGCAATTTTACGAAATGTGTCTAATGATTAAAGCGCCCCGATCGTGATCCCTTCTTGTTCCATTCTCAACTTGATCCGTCGCCGAAATTCCCTTGCCACAAGCAATTGCTGAAGTGGCTGTGTTTTAATCCAGATCCGAATTAACATACCTGACTGTTGCAAATCGTCAATGCCAAGAACCTCTGGAAGTTCAATAATTCTGTCACGCCAGAAATTTTCTTGGTAAATCTCTTCGGCTAGATTTCTTAAAATTTCTAAAGCGCGATCGGGATTAGTGTCGTAGGTCACACGAATTGCTAAATCCACTCTTGCCCAGTCCTTAGAGAGGTTACGGACAATTGCAATCGAGCTATTGGGAATGGTAATGAATTGACCTTCGTTATTACGGATTTGAGTAACTCGTAAATTCATATTTTCGACTAATCCCCTCAGTTCACCCACCATAATCATGTCTCCCACTGCATACTGATCTTCTAAAATAATCAAAAAGCCATTAATTACATCCTTAATTAGTCCCTGAGCCGCAAAGGAAATAGCAATACCAACAATTCCTGCACCCGCAAGCAGTGGAATTAAATCAACTCCCACAGCAGAGAGAATTGCTAAAGCTCCTAATCCAATCAAAGCGATCGCTGCAACATTTCTGAGGACTTGCGAAACCGTAGATACGCGCAGATCTAATCTCTGGTACGACTTCAGTACTTCAAATTCCCTAGCCTTAAGAAAGCCAGCGAAGCGATCAATCAATAGATTACTTATCCGAACTAACAGGTATGTACCAAAGGCGATCGCTGCAATTTTGAGAGGAGTCGATAGTAAGAAAGATTGTATCCAGCGACTGTAGGGAAACAGCCCTAAAACGACAAAACTACAGACACCAAAAATACTGAAATAGCATATTTCTAAAGCACGTCGTTTCAAATCACTGAGGTTTGCTCGTAGTTTTTGACGTAGGCGCTGCTCTAGTTCTGTAATAGGATCATTAGCAGCCTGAAGGGCATCCCCTTCAGGCTCAGTCCCAGCTACTTCTTGTTCCTGCTTTAACTTGAGTTGTCGTTGTAAATAGCTAATTGCTCTCATCCCAAAAATCATCGCAAGCAGAGTTCCGACTGCGATTAAGCCTTGGTTGATTAGGAAGGGTACTTGCCGCTCTTGTCTGGCTTTAATCAGTGCATTACGCAAAATCTGCGTAATTTGATTAGCCCAATCTTTAGCATCTCGTCCTTGGATTTGAGCATCAATATTGGTCACCGTCATCAGATATCGATCTTGAATCGCAATTACTGGTTGCTCATTCTTAGGATCAATCTTGATAGTTATTGACAAGTTATTAGCATCAAGATTGTTATTAGCCAGAAGATGCAATTGATTTTCAATATCCTGAACACGCTGCTCTAGCAAGACTTTTTGATTAAGAGTTGGAGCCGCTAGTACAAACAATGGATAGCCATCAAGTCTGACCACAGCATAATCAATACTTTGAGTATTAGGAATATTCTGACCAGTTAGCCAATTTAGTTTTAGAATATCAGACTGCCCCCAAGCCATTTGACTAGTGGCAAATAAGAAGGAAAGAGTGATCGCACTCATGCATAAAATGCCAGCACGAATCCATCGCTTCCAAAAGTGTATCTTGGTTGGGAGTAATCGACTATGCATTGGTAATTAAAGCGCCTTACGCTGACTTAAAACCCAAAAGAGGTTTTGAAGGTGGCGCAAAGCGCCACCTTCAAAACCTCTTTTATATCCATTAAAGCCTGAATAGGCTGTAATAAGCAGCATCTTTGTTAAACTCTTCTCAAAACAAATAGATTACCTTCATTTCCTCTACCAATGCGGAGATCTTGATCAAGATAAGTAGTCTCTAACCAACCCTTTTGATCTTCTCGCTTAATTTGGAAATCGATCGCCAATAATTTCTTAGGCGATCGTAAAGTATTGATAAAACTATTTACATTTTGATAACCAATTAAATTTTGCGAACCTGCTACCAAACGCTCAAAATCAACCTTAACCCGCTTGTCAGAAACAACAGTAAAGTTTGCACAAACACTTACTAGACCACTTAGTAAAGGTAATCCCTTAATCTCAGCAACATTAAAAATCTTTCCTTCCGATACGCGCAAACATTGATAGATGTTGCCCAGCTTGTAAAGTGGAAAGCGATCAATTCCCAAAAGCTCTTGGCTAGTCGTAAATAACAATAACCAATTGCCGTCCAATAATTCAGGGGATTGAGTAGGCGCAGGTGTAGGATTTAGTTCTTCAAGATACGCAACTGCTGAAAAAATCATTTTACGCTGATTTTCGGACATTTGTAAGCCGCGATTCACAGGTGCGATCGCATTAATTAGATTTGCTTTGCGAGTATTGCTAGTCATAACTTTATTCTATCGCGATCGCACTTCGAGAATATGGCATTTGAATATAGCAATCCTAAATGAATCGTGAGAAGATAAATCCCATAACAACAATGAGCTTCATCATCGCCTTTCTTGCAAACCTTCTATGGTCTCGTCATAGAAGGTTTACAAGAAAAGCACCCGAATCACCGAGCTTTTACCAGTCCAGAATCTACAAATAGTTTTAAGGACGATATCATATAGGTTAAGCAAAAGTAAAAATAAAAAAAAGACAATATTCAGATAGCTTATTGTATTAATTGGGTAAAATCATGTAAGCTATTGCGCGTATTGATAAAATTAAATCAATCAATAGTGAGAATTAGATTCATAGTATCTAAACTCTTTTATGAATCATACGTTCGCTAGTAAGTTTGTTCAGGTATAGTACATCGTTAAGATGAAAGAACTGAATAAATACAATCTAATTTGAATAGCTATTAAGATACCTAGCATCTGGGAGAGGCTTCTAGACATCTTGTCTTGATATTCAAATGCCCATACGTAGGCTGATCCTATAAGTCTGCAAATATTCTGCTAGATTTCGATGAAATCAATGGAAATCTCAGACTTTTTTTCAAATGCTATTTGGATCAACTACTAAAATTAATTTTTGATAGATCGCTGCTATCTACAGATAGGTAATGTTGATTAAACACTACCTATAAGGAAACACTTTGTTGCTTTTTTATTGAGGAAAATCAATCCGATATGCTTAAATTTAATCCACAAAACAAATTACAGTCTTCATTCTATCGGTTGATAGCAGCGACATTAACAATGGGTGGCGTGTCATTGTTGCTTCCATTAGTAGCCTCAGCTCAGATTACTCCCGCTGGCACGGTGATCCGAAACTCGGCGACAGGCACTTACGTAGATCCCAACAACCCAACAAGTACTCTTAATACTACGTCTAACACAGTTACAGTTACTGTTGCTGAAGTAGCTGGTATTACTGTTGCAGGATCTGGGATTGCAGACCAAAATGCGGGTACTGTTCAACCTGGTGATCTGCTGATCTATACCTATACAGTAACAAACGTTGGTAATGCTCCTACCAGCTTCCAAATCCCCAATTTGGCTACGGTAACAGCAGGATCTGCAACCGTCTCTGGGTTGCTACCAGGAGCAGTGTCTAACGGAGCATTGCAATATAGTACGGACGGAGGAGTAACTTGGTTAAATATTCCTGCTGGTGGCGTGACTACTGGCGCGATTCCTGTCAATGGCACTGCCTTAGTCCGTGTCCCCGTCACAGTTCAAGCTGGTGCACCACCCTTGTCTACGATCAGTGTCAGACTAGGACAAACTCCTGGCGATGCTCAAAACCAACCACGTATTGCCGATGGTGGTGATGTTTACACTGTAGATTCTGACAACACCTTAACACCAGTCAACGGGGTAAGAGAAGCCAGTTCCACCCAAAGCATTCAAGTAGGAAATACTGCTGCAACTAGAGCGCTAGCAACTATTCTCAAGACCAGAACAGCTTACAATCCAGGCGACCTTGCTGTACTCAATGATGACCTGATATCTTATGGTCTGAGTTTACGGGTTGAGAATAATGATTTAACCAATACTGGCGTAACTCCTGCGGCGTTGGCTGGCACACCAATCACAGTTAACACTGGAGCTGGAGCTGCCGTCAGTAACCGCATCTTAGTTTCTGATGCTATTCCAGCAAATACAGTTCTTAATGCTGCGCCAACGCCTCCTATTGGTTGGTTGGTAGTTTATAGTACTACTGCTATTGGTGCTACTACAGCAGAAACTGTGACTGACTGGACAACTACTGCTCCAGCTTTGAACACCGTGACAAGAGTAGGCTTCATTAATGATCCTAATATTGTGACTTCAGTTGCGCCTGGTGCTACTGTAACTGGCTTTAACATTCAAGTTCGGACTACTGTTGCCACCCTCTTACCTACAAATATTTACAACATTGCTCAAGTAGTTGGTACAACTGCTGGTGGCGGTCCCAAAATCTATGACAATTCGGGCGACCAAAACCCTAGTAACTTTAATAATGGCACTGTTCCCGGAACCTTCCCTACGACAACGGATACGGGCTTTATTCCTGGGGGCACAACTCCACCGAATATAGACACAGGTAATAATAACCAAGCGCCTAACAATACTATTGGTAATGTTAACCAAACTCCGATTGCAGTGGCTGCTGCCAATTCCTTATTGAATGGACCAAATGGACAGCCTGCTGCCTTTGGACCCACTAATCAAAACGATGACTTTACCAATCAGTCTGCATTAATTCCTCCAAATCTTGCTCCAGGATCAACACTTGATCCAGCCGCAGTATCTTTTACTAACACAGTTCAGAATACTGGTACTGCTAATACTAATATTTCCCTTGTACCAACACCACCAGCAACACCAGGTGACTTACCTACAAATACATCGGTGACGATATCCTATCAAGGTTTATCAGCTACCTACAACTACAATGGTACTGTTTTTACATTTGTAAGTGGTGTGGGTACTGTAGGGGGAAATCCAATTAGCGCAACAAATCCTCTAAGAATTGATGCAGTTGCAGCCAATGGTGGTACTGCTAGTTATGGGGTCAGTGTAAATCTGCCTGCTGGTACACCACTTTCGACTGATGGTGCTGCACAGGGTGTTGCTAATGTTGAGCGCGGATTCCCTGTTCCAATTACAGCCTTCAGTGATACGAATGCAGATGGTTTACCTACTGCTGGTGAACCTCAAAATATTACTATTGACCGAGTTTACACTGGGTTCTTGCAATTACTGAAAGAGTCGCGACTTCTACAGGGAACTGGTCCAGCAATCACTGGAGCTCAAGGCACATTTAGCATCACTGCAAAAACTCCTGCTCCAGGCAATATTATTGAGTATCGAATTACCTATAGAAATATTTCTTCTGGAGGAGGAAGCAATAGCGTTCTCCTGAATGCTTCCTCTATAGTAATTACAGAAGATGGGGTTATTGGTGGTGCTACTGGCAATAACTGGGCATTAGACTCTGACAACAATGGTCAAATTGACACTAGCAATATTGTTGGTTCAGCAGTTGACTCTGGAGCTTCTACTATCACCTTCTTCAGCGGAAATCCATCAACTACCTCTAGTGGAGACCAAACTGGTTTGACTGCTGCTACAGATGTTACAAGGTATGTCAATACAGTTACTGGCACAGTTATCCCTGGTGCTAGTAGAACTTTTAGTTTCCAACGTAGGTTGAACTAGAACTAAGAACCCATTTAAGAATTAATTTAGATTCACTCAGTCCCCCCTCAAAAACAGGGGGATTGAGCGAACTCTACTAGAGCTTTTATTACTTAGAAAGTAGTTCTTAATGGTTTCTAAACCCAGCTTCTCCAAATTACTTGATGTCTATTTATTGATTATTGTTGTAAATCAGGTAAGCCAAATGAAACGTATAAATGTAATCGGATTGAGTGCGCTAGCCCTTATTTCTTCTATCTCTTTTGCTACTGTAAGGCCTAGCTTAGCTAGTTTGCAAAATAATGATCCTGCGATCGCGCAAACGGCTAAGCAAGAAGCACCAGTGCAACTCAAACTAGCTGCTGAAAGGCAATCAATTATTGCCACAGCTTCTGGTCGTATTGAGTGGAAGCCAATGCCAACTGATGTCTCACTCCGTCCAGGTGAGACCATTCGTTATGTTTTGACTGCTAGCAATATTAGCGATCGCCAAATCAAAAAGTTAGTCGTCAATCAACCGATTCCCAAGGGTTCAGTTTATGTCTTGGGTTCAGCAACTTTGCCACAAGTAGAAGGAGCGAGATTAGACTACAGCATTGATGGCGGTAAAACCTACAGCGAAAATCCCACAATTCGGGTCAAGCTAGAGAATGGCAAAATTGTCACTCGTCCTGCGCCAGACAGTATGTACACCAATATTCGATGGAGCTTTGGAGACAATTTCTCAGCTAAGACAATTGCCTATGCAACCTATCAAGTTCGTATTCGTTAGAGATCGGGACAAAACTGCGATCGCTAGCTTAAATATACACAAATCTCCTCAGACTCAGATTTTGAGCGTTTAAGGTTAACTGTTGGAAATGAAAACTCGAAATTGTGCAATAAAACAGAATTTTCTGCGAAACAGTTTACACCTTACTGCGATATTTCTGTTTGGCTCTTCTCAAGTATGTGAGTTTAGTTTGGCGCAGCCAGCCACAAAAACAATTCGGAATACTGCTGCCTATACTTACACTGATAATGCTTCAGGAGCTGTTTTTCAGAGTCTTTCTGCACAACTTCAATCAGCAGCGTCAGGCATAAATCCTACGAATCCTCTGATTGACCCATTTGGTGTTCTGACCTCCTGTGACGGTGGTTTATTGGCAGATTACACAGGATTCAGCGTCGGCTTGTATGAACTACTGAACTCAACTGGTGATATTGGCTTACCCGTTTCTCTAACTGCTACAGTACCACCTAAAACAAAACAAGCTGTTGGCATAAGTCCAAATTTCTATAACGCTAATCCTTTTGTCTTGGTCAATAGTGATCAGGGCAGATTCAACTTTTTGTTGGATGTTGGTCGTGGACAAGTTGATGTTGGCAGAGAATATGTTCTGGCTGTCAAGCCACCAGCAAACTCAGCACTTGCTGAACGACGGGTCAGAATTACAATTACTGCGCGCAATGGTAATGTTGCTAGCTATACGGCGACTTCTTTAGATGGCGAACCGATCTCAGCGACGAGTGACGCTACCTCAGTAAATGGGGTTATTAATATCGCTAATGCTGAAACTGTAGGTTTAAGTCTAGCTGTGGCAGTCAATAATCTGGATATCTCGACCTGTGAAGCCCAAGCAATTCAACTTTTAAAAACAGGTGATCGCGCAGCAGCAGAGCCAGGCGATATTGTTGTTTATCGCTTAAATGCTAGAAACCTCTCAAGTACGGTGATTAATAATCCCGAAATTCGCGATGATTTACCACTAGGGTTCCAATATGTCGATGGTTCAGTTCGTGCTGAGCTTGGTGGGAATGCAGTTAATGTAACCGTAGAACGGAATGGTCGCAGCTTGACTTTTCGCCCCAATGTTTCTCTGCCTATAGCTTCTGATAATGTCCCCCTTAACATTGTCTATGCTGCACAAGTTACCAATGATGCGATTCGTGGGAATGGTATTAACCGAGCCTCTATATCAGGTACTCGTACTGATAATAGACGAATCGTTCGTACTGGTCCCGTATCACATTTGATGCGGATTCGTCCAGGCATCTTGTCCGATTGTGGAACCTTAGTTGGACGAGTATTTGTTGATAAGAACTTTGATGGAGAACAGCAACCAGGTGAGCCAGGTGTACCGAATGCAGTGATTTATATGGATGATGGCAATCGAATAGTGACTGATGCGAACGGACTTTACTCTCTCAGTAGTGTTCTATCTGGTAGCCGCACTTTAGCGATCGACTTAACTTCCGTTCCAGGATATACCCTTGCACCTAACTTGTATTTTATTGAGCGTAATAGCCAATCACGTTTAGTGCGACTTGCTCCTGGAGCATTAGGAAGGGTTAACTTTGCAGTCACCCCTGCGGCTCGTGGTATAAGCGATACAAAACAGGAAGGTACAAAGTAATGAAAAACACTTCTGCACCTTTTGTAAAGTTAGGGATTTTAGTTTTGCCGCAAATCATGTTGTTACTGACAACATCAGTGGTCAAAGCAGAATTAGTTACTGACATCAAAAATGATCCAGACATTAAGCAAAAAGACAACTTAACTAGTCAAACGGATCGACAGACTGGAGAAAAGCCTAATCAGAGTAACAATTCTCAACAACTAGATCAATCCTTATCTACTGAGAAAGTTCCTAGTACCCTCAAGACTTCTGAGGCTGTTACCGATATTCCGAAAACTGCTAATACTCCTAATCCATCTGACAACTCATCTCCACGCATCGTTATTCTTTCGCCTACGGTTGGCACTGTTTTAGATGCTCCTGCGGCAACCGTGGTCATCCAAATGCCAAGCAATGTCAAAATTGAGCTTTTGGTGAATGGCAAAGCTGTTGATCCTAGTTCAATTGGGCGATCGGAATTAGATGAAACTAATAGAACCATTACGCAAACATGGTATGGCGTACCTTTACAGGCAGGTGACAACCAGATTACGGCAAGAGCGATCGGTTCTGAATCATCTTCTAGTTCCATCAATCTCAAAGTTCGTGGTGCTCCCACTAAATTAGTTGTGAGTACGTTGGAATCGAAAGTTCCTGCGGATGGACGTTCCTATGTGACAGTTAATGGTCAATTAGTTGATGAAGATGGTAATCGTTCCAACTGGGATGCATTAGTCACACTTGAAGCTAGTGAAGGTACGTTTATTGGTACTGATGCTTCGTCAGAACAACCCGGCTTTCAAGTTGAAGCTAAACAAGGAAAGTTCTCAACCCAGTTGCGATCGGGATTAAAGACGGGAACAGTGACGATTCGAGCGCTCAATGCTCAAATGGAAGCTTTTACGCAAGTTCAGTTTGAAACTGATTTGCGTCCTTCCTTGGTGACAGGGGTAATTGATCTGCGGGTTGGAGCAAGAGGAACTGACTTCTATCGCAGCTTGCGGGACTTTTTGCCTGCCGATCGCGACAATCGTACTCAAGTTGACCTATATGGTGCAGTGTTTGGAACTGGACGTGTGGGTGAATGGCTATTTACAGGTGCATTTAATAACAGCCGCACTCTCAATCAAGACTGTGCTGGCAATAGAAGCTTAGCTGGCACAGAAAAATATTGCGAGCAACAATATCCTGTCTATGGTGATAGCTCTACCGTAACTCGCACAACGCCATCCTATGACAGCTTGTTTTTGCGCTTTGAGCGTAACTCTCCTGTGCAGGGTGCAAGTACTGATTACTTCATGTGGGGTAATTATGGGACAGAAGAGTTCGCCACGCGATCGCAGCAGTTTAGTGCGATTTCAAGGCAATTGCAAGGTTTCAAAGGGAACTTTAATTTAGGCGATCTGCAAATTACGGGCTTTTATAGCAACGTTGGTAAAGGATTTCAGCGCGACACGATCACCCCTAATGGCACGAGTGGCACTTACTTTCTCTCGAAACGTTTGTTAATCAATGGTAGTGAGAATGTAACTATCGAATTAATCGATTTCTTTAGTGCAGGTACAGTAGTCTCGCGTCAAGAGCTAATCCGTGGTAAAGACTACGATATTAACTATGACAATGGCTCCATTCTATTTCGACAGCCATTATTGCAAACCCAACTGGGTGATGCTGGACAACTCTTGCGTCGTCAAATAGTCGTTACTTATCAGAATGAGCAAGTCGGTGGTGACAGTAATCTTTATGGTGGACAACTGCGTTATCATTTCAACCGCAGTCAAAGCCAGCCTAGTTGGATTGGTGCAAACTATTTTAAAGAAAGTCTCGGCATTCGCAATTTTGTTCTTTATGGTGCGAATGCCCTCATCTCCTTTGGCGAGAAGACTCAACTAATTGCTGAATATGCCCGATCGCAAAATGATTCGGAGATCTTGGGCTATGTGAGCGGCTCAGCAATGCGTTTTGAGTTAAACAGTGAGATTGCTTCAGGTATTCTCGGTAAGCTCTATTACAGTAAGGCGGAAACAGGTTTTGCCAATAATGCCACGATTAGTTTTGTGCCAGGACAAACTCGATACGGAGGCAATTTAAGTGCCAAGATCAGTCCCACAACTAGTCTGCAATTTCGCTATGACCAAGAAGACAATGTGGGTATTGCGCCACGTCCATTGACAACCCTTGCCGATCTTCTCAATACGAGGCAAGAAGCCATCCCTGGATCGCTAGTAAATAATTCGCTTCGCACGATTAGTTTAGGCGTGCAGCAAAATATCGGTGCGGCTCTGCTTAATCTGGATGTGTTATATCGCGATCGCCAAGATCGCCAAATCCCCAATGTTTTATCGAGTAACTCAACCCAATTGCGATCGCGTCTCAGTGTACCAATTGCCGATAATCTACGAGTGACAGCCCAAAATGAAGTAAGCCTTTCCGCAAGCTCCGATGCTGTTATTCCTGATCGCAGTGTTTTAGCCCTAGATTGGACAATTGTCCAAGGCTTGACCGCGAGATTGGGACAGCAATGGTTCCATTCTGGAGCATTAGCAGGTCAAGCGATTACTAGCGCTGACTTACTAGGAGAGTATAAACTCGGCACTGATACCACATTTACAGGACGCTATTCGGTGATTGGTGGAGCTAATAATGCTGCATCTACGCAAGGTTCTCTAGGGATTAACCAACGCTGGCAAATTCTACCAGGGCTACGTATGAGTTTTGGCTATGAGCATATATTTGGTAGCTTTACGACCGCCACAACTACAGGAACATCATTCTTACAACCCTTTGCTGTTGGTCAATCTTCTAGCTCTCTAACTTTCCAAAATGGCAATAGTTATAACATCGGTGTGGAATATACCGATAATCCAGACTTCAAGGCAAGTGCTAGATTTGAGCATCGCAGTGATAATACCAATACTAATACCGTATTTACAGCTGCTGCTCTAGGCAAGCTATCTCCTGCCCTGACAATGCTGTTTAACTATCAGCAATCTAGTGCTGCCAATCAATTGATTTCTGGTTTGGGAACGATCTCCAATCTCAAGGTCGGGCTTGCCTATCGCGATCCTGAAGATGACAAATTCAACGTTCTCCTCCGTTATGAATATCGCCAAAACCCCAGTATTGTTCCTGAATCTCTGCTGATCGGTAGTGGTAGTGGCTATACTGATCACACCCTTGCTCTAGAAGCAATTTATGCTCCTAACTGGCAATGGGAATTTTATGGCAAGCTTGCCCTGCGTAATAGCACCACCACGATCGCCCGTGATTTTACAGGTGTATCGAATACCAATTTATCGCAATTTCGAGTTACCTATCGTCTTGGCTATAACGTCGAACTAGTGGGAGAAACTAGATTTCTTAATCAACCAACCGCAGGCTACAGTGAACTAGGATTAGTTGGCGAAGTTGGCTATTTCCTCACTCCTAACTTACGCTTAGCAGCTGGTTATAGCAGTGGTTCCGTTAATGTTGATCGCGATTTTAATGGTTCACGCTCCACAGGAGGACTATATGCAGGAATTACTGTAAAGCTGAACGAGTTGTTTGATGGCTTTGGGTTACAAAAGACTCCTCCACGTCAGCAACAAGAGCCTGTTGAGCCTGTAGCACCAGTAGCTAAAGCACCACAACCAGAGCAGAAACTAGCAGCAGCCATTCCCTCTAGTCCTCAAATTATCAGCCTGAATGTGGCGCGATCGCTGACCTTCAGAGAGGAGAGTCAAGGCAAGAGTGTTGAGTTAGCAGTGTCAGATATCGCGGTTTTAGAAAACTTAGCCGCAGTCTTGAAAGAGTATAAAAATCTCTCCATTGATATCCAAGGATATATTGGCTCACTTGCCGAGATGAATTCAGGTGATAATCTTGCAGCAAACCGAATGATGGCGGCAAGAAAGTATTTACTCGAACGTGGTGTGGCAAGTACGCAGATGACCTTACGCTCCTTAGGTGGAATTGCTAACGCCAACAGTTCTAATCAAGCTATCTCTGCCAATGCTACCCCCGTTAGTTTTGCACTCAGTGGTCAAGCCGATGTCTTTAATGCGATCGCTACCCGTTTGCAAACGATGGCATCCAATTCGCCGACAACCGAATTTTTGCAAAGCATCTTGCCCAATGCTCAATCTACTTTGCAAGCTAATGCCATACCTGTTAATCGTTCCTCGAATATTAGTGCCGCAAATCCTAACATTTCAGTAGGTGTGGATGTTGGCAACGACGGTAAAATAGCAGACTTAAGCTATGCCACTCTGGATCGGATGGTTGAGCGACTGAATACCAATCCTAATTTGATGTTTGAGATTCAGACTGGCTCAGCCCTCGGTGCTGTGTCAGGTCAGGATCTAGAAACATTTAAATTACTTGCTGTCAGGAGCTATCTACTAGACAAAGGCGTGAGTTCCGATCGCATTTTATTGAGTTCTAATAGAGCCAATCAAGCAGGAAATTCGCAAGTTTATATCTCTCTGAATGTAGATGAGAGCAATATTAATATTGCGACAACCCCAACTACCCCATCAACTTCTCAGGCAAGTGCTACCACTGCTCCTGTCCCCTTGGCAACTGCCGATACTTCTACTTCGCCCTTGGCGGTTCTGTTAGAAGCCGATCGCCGATTGTCCAATTGGCTGGAAAGTGCAATCCCCGATTCTCAACTTAATCCCCAATTCAATCCAGTATTTAATACATCTATTCAAATCCCCAATCTTGAATTTAGACCCTTGTTAACCCAATTACCAGCCGTAGATTCCTTCTTGCTCGCGATCGCTCGTCCTGTCGATCCTGCTTTCCCATCGGATGATCGCAATCGCCTCTGGAGTTATGCCTTTGAAGCCTCACCAACTCAGCTTGTCAGTATGTTGCTGGGTAATGACCTAAATAATAATTCTGCGAATAGTCCAGCCAATATTAATCCTACTGATGGAGCCACCCGCCGTCTTGCCACCGCGTTTAACTTCTTGCTGACTAGTGAAGGTGATACGGTAACTGCACTCCTGCGAGCCATGGGAATTAGCACTACCGAGAAAAGCGGCTTTGTGATCGATCCTGATCAACTCTCAAATCTAAAGAACTAGAGACTATGCGAAAAGTAAACAGCCAAAAATTAACAGCTACATTGATTAGTTCTATCGGGTTGATCGGTCTCTCTGGTATAGCTATCGAAATGTTTAGGGCACAAGACAATCTGGCGATCGCCCAAAACACTACCCAAGCCACTTCGCCCATTCTTCTCAAATACCAAATTATTGTAAATAGCGATCGCGATGGTGACATCCAATCCGATCGCGAGTTAACTCTGCGCGAAGCCGTTGCGATCGCCAATGGTAGCCTCACCCTTGAACGGCTTAGTGATACTGAACGCTCTCAGGTTAAGCCATTAGTTAATCAACAAGGTTCACAGATTGGCTTTAATTTGCCTAGCGATCGCACCAAGATCTTGTTAAGCAAGGCGCTACCTGATATCAGTAGTCCATACCTGACCATTGACGGTACAACCCAAGCAGGTTATGACTCTCAGAGTTCATTTGCCCAAGAGCTAGCGATTCCCCAACCAATTGTGGAGATTTCTCCCGCCGATGGGGTAGAAATTTTCCGAGGTTTGACTATTGTCGCTGATGGCGTGACGATCAAGGGCTTAAGTATCTATGGTTTTAATGCGATCGAAAGCGTCCCAACCACCACACCATCCGCCGATATTTTCATTTCCCACCAAGCGCCACCGCCCGACACCACACAGCAACAGCAGCCCGCCAAATTTTCGCCCTTCTATGACAGCAATCGTCCCCCTCAAGGGGTAATCCTCGAAGCTAACTGGCTGGGCATTACGCCCACAGGCAAAATGCCCAAGCAACCTTCTAGTTTTGGAGTTTATTTATTTAATAGTACTGATACGTTGATCCGTCGCAATCGTATTGCTTACCACGAGGGTAGTGGTATCGTCACATCGGTAAAAGCAATAGGAACGCAGATTCTCGAAAATGCAATTACCAGCAATGGCTTTGATGGGCTACCTCACGGCATCTATCTCGAAGGTGAAATTGCTAACTTAAGTATCAAGGGAAATATCCTTTGTGCTAATGATGGCAGTGGCGTTTATCTGTTCAAACCCAAAGGCGCGATCGCCATTGAAAATAACCGCATTTTGTTTAACGATCGCAGTACCAACTACGCTGCCATTTATCTCATGGGCAACGATCATCGAGTTACTAATAACCAAATTCGCAATCAACGTGGTGCAGGTGTGGCGATCGCTGCTTATCCAAAAAGCGATCGCAATCTAATTCGCAAAAATACTTTTACGGCTCTCAAGGGCTTGAGTATTGACTTGATTTCTCAGCGCCATGTGAATACTCGCGATTTCATGACAGGTGATGGCATTAATCGCCCCCGTGATTCTCATTTTCGGCGTGTGGATACTGCTAATGGCGCAATCAATGCACCGACTTTTTTAGCGACAACTTTTCCGATGTTTAGCACGAACAAAGTCAATATTGATGGTAATGCTGATCCCGATACTGAAGTAGACATATATCGTGTCGCTGGCAAAGTCGATCCCAATCTGCCCTATGGTTCTCTCAGTGAATACCTAACCACGGTCAAGACTGATGCTAATGGTAAATTTGCTGTTTCTTTAAATAACCTCCAAGTTGGCGATACGATTAGCGCGATCGCCACCGATCCACAGTACGGGACTTCAGAGCCAGCCTTCAATGCCAGAATCGTTAATCCTGATCTGTCGGCTCCCACAAATGAAAATGCAGACACAACTATCCCCGCCTGTACGACACCACCTCAAATTGTACAGACTCCACCGCCGCCCGAAACGATTGTGCTATCTGTGCCGCGCCAAATTCACTTTGCGCTAGATCGTGATGCAATTAGCCCCACCAGCGCTAAAATCCTAGATCGGATCGCTGAGGTGTTAAAGCAATATCCCACAATTATGATTACCCTTGAAGGACACACTGACCCTAGAGCCAGTGATGCCTATAACCGTGAGCTGGGCTTTAGGAGATCGCGTGCAGTGCGTAATTACCTAATGCGACAGGGCATTGCCTCTGAACGGATGACCGTGCGATCGCTAGGCGAAACACAACGCGCTTCACAGGGTAATCAAGCCACTGACTATGCCCGCGATCGACGTGTCGAGATTGAATTTACTGATGTGCGTGATGTCGAAATCCGCTTTGAAAATCAAGAATCAGACTTGCAACTTGAGAACAAATAGTAAACTGCTGACCTAAAAAAATGTTGATTCCAATAATCAAAAAACTAAGATCTTTCTTAAAAGTATTAATCCAAAAGTTAAACAGCGATCGTTTAACCCGCTTTTTAACGACTTTACTCTTAAGTCTGATATTTACGATAAATTTTAGTGGAATTAGCCTCTGGTTGCCCACACCAGTTAGATCAGAAGGAAGCTATCAATTTGGTCCTAGTCCTGGCACAACTGTAAGTAATCAAGCTTTAATGGAATATGATTCTCCCTATAGTGATGGTGGCGGTACAACAACAGGGATTGACGCACTTAGCCGCCCAATCTATATAGATATTGTCAATGCTGGAGAGGTTATCAATGTAAGTGCTTGTGGACATCTTTGGACAGATGACTGGGAAGTCGATATCTATTACAGCGGTGTTATACCAGATGACTATACTGGGACTTATGCAACTTATCCTCCTGCTTCTGGCACATTAGTTTTTGGACAGGCTGGCGATGCAGGTACAAGTGATGTGAATTTCCGAGGTCAAGGCACTTTTGGCACGAATGCTAATAACCCGAATTGCGATCAGTATAATTTACTGAGTACAGCCAATATGGACTTAGCTACTCCTGCTGCTCCTTATACTGCTGATGGAAGCGTTATTAAATATACAACTACCCAAGCAGGGGTTTATGAAATACGGTTACGCAACCGAACTCAGAATACTAATGCTGCTGATCCAAATACCCTGTTTCGTCAGTTTGATATCTCTGTAACACCTGATACTGCCACAAATCCTAATCCTCAAGTTGCGAATGGCAGGATCTGGTCTTACGTTTGGGCTTTTAATGCCAAAGGATTTGGAGCCACTAACTCCACGAATCAGGACTATTACGTTGTAGTGCCTGGAGGTGTTCCAGGTACCAATTTTGTTTGGAAATTGGACTTAAATTATTTTGCTGGATATGTCTACGAACTAGTTGCTAATAACGCAGGGGTTAACTCTCCGAACGGAGCAGGTAACAACGTTCGCGGGTTAAGTGTACCTGTTGCAGGTAACAGTGTTGATCCAAAATATAGAATGTATCTTAGTTATCCAACAGCAAGAACATATACCAGACCAACTGTAGGTCCTACTATCACCAATTTAAGATTTGAAGATAGTGCTGGTGAAGATAATACCTTTACCCCAGGAGGTACTACTGGGATACAAGATTCAGGCTTCTTTAGATTCACCTCCAGTCTTCCAGGTACCTATGAAATTATTGTTGATACCAATCAAGATGGAATTTATGGAGCAGGAGATGTTCAGCTAAGAGGTGATACAGATGCCTTTGGTAATGTTTCTGCTCTTTGGAATGGTAGAGATAATCTTGGAGTACTCTTACCTCAAGGAACTTATAATGCCCAAGTCAAAGCGATCATTGGAGAGTATCACTTTGTCGCTGGGGACGTAGAAACTAGTGGCGGACCGCAACCAGGATTAACAATTCTTGAAGCTCTAGGTCCATCCACCGATCAAAACACTCTAGTCTATTGGGATGATAGGACAGTTCTAGGAGCAGCAGGTACAACCACATTACCTGGTGGATTATCTGGCGGTCGTCATACTTGGGGAACTACTTCCAGTGGTGGCGCACAAGGCTCTAATGGTTCTAGTTGGGGTGATGTTAGGTATCTTGATACATTTGTCTATGGAAGTTTTGCCGTAGGTACAATTCCAGCGATCATTTCTGATGGTGACGATAATGACTATGGTGATGCACCAGATACCTATGGTACTGATAGAACTAATAGCACTACTGAAGGGGTAGGAGCTAGTCACATTCTTAGTACTACCGTTAGGTTAGGCACTGCTGTTACTGATAAAGATACTGATGGTCAGCCTAATGCTGCTGCTAATGGCGATGATACTAATGGCGTTGCACCTGATGATGAAGATGGAGTTACTAGCTTTAACTCTTTAAGAACTACTGATACGACTTACACTGTTCCGATTAGAGTTCAAAATACATCTGGAGCTAATGCTTACTTAGGAGGGTGGATTGACTTCAACCGCAATGGTCAGTTCGAGGCAAGTGAAGGTGTCGTCCAGACTATACCTAATGCAACCAATGGCAACATCAATATCAATTGGACTGGATTAGGTGGATTGGGACTAACCGAAGGAAATACCTATGCACGTTTTCGGATTAACAACGATCCTTTAACCACTAGTGACTTTATTGGTGGTAAGAGAAATGGTGAAGTAGAAGACTATGCTTTAACTATCATTGGCGCAACTTCTCCCCTAGACTACGGTGATGCCCCTGATGCAACAGTGGGGGTGGGGACAGGAAATTACAACACTACAAGTGCCGATAGTGGAGCCTCGCACTTGATTAACACTAACTTGAGATTAGGTGCAAATATTCCTGATGCTGATAATGGCACATTACAAAATGTGGCGGCTGATGCTGATGACACTAACAATACTGATGATGAAAATGGAGTTACTCTACCCAATACCTTAACCACAGCCAGTACAACCTATAGTGCCACCGTCAATGTTACTAATAGCATTGGCACTCCTGCCACTCTAGTGGGTTGGATTGACTTTAATAGGAATGGCGTTTTTGAAGCTACTGAAGGTCAAACTGCAACAGTAGCTGACAATAGCAATGGTACTAACGTTATTCTTAATTGGTCAGGGTTAAGTGGATTGACGGCAGGTAATACTTACGGACGGTTCCGCATCAGTAATGGAACTTTAACCACAGCTACACCTACAGGCTTAATTGGTAGTGGAGAAGTTGAAGATTATCTGGTTGCGATTAATCCCGTTGACTATGGTGATGCTCCTGATGCCACTGCGGCAGTTGCTACTGGTAACTATCAAACTACCGCAGCTAATGGAGGAGCCAACCATATTATTGTCAATACTCTCAGAATTGGTGCGACTAACGATGCTGATGACGGTACGTTACAAAACGCGAATGCCGATCTTGACGATACAACAGGTATCGATGATGAAGATGGTGTCAGCTTACCCGCGATCACCGCTAGTACAAACTCTTATACAGCTACCGTCAATGTAACGAATACCGCAGTTCCAGCTTATTTAGTTGGTTGGATTGACTTTAATAGAAACGGTCAGTTTGAAGTTACTGAAGGTAGAGCCTATGACTCAGACACTGGTACAGCAGGTATTCAACCGATCGCTATTAGTCCTACCGCTCAAGATTTGCCGCTCCAATGGACGGGAATTTCTGGCTTAACTGCTGGTGATATTCTTTATGCACATTTCCGTCTAAGTGATAGTGCCACCTTGACTACTGCTACTCCCGATGGATTAATTGGTAACGGTGAAGTTGAAGACTATCGACTAGTTGTGACTAATGCCATTGACTACGGTGATGCACCAGATACAGGTGCAGGTATAGGACAGGATAACTATGAAACTCTTAGTGCTAGCGGTGGTGCAAGTCATACAATTATCGCTAATCTCAGGTTAGGGGCAATTGATCCTGATGCTGATAGTGGCTTATTACAAAATGTAGCAGCTAATGCTGACGACACCAACGGTATTGATGATGAAGATGGTGTTGCCACTTTCCCTGCCCTAACCACATCTAGCACATCCTACTCAGTGACAATTAATGTCTTTAATAACACTGGAGCCAACAGACCTTTAGTGGGATGGATTGACTTTAATCGCAATGGTAATTTTGAGGCGACTGAAGCTCAAACTGCATCTGTACCAAGTAGCGCGATCGCTCAAAATATTGTCCTTAACTGGACAGGCATAACTGTACCTACAGTGGGCAATACCTACGCTCGGTTCCGTATTAGTGATGGCGCTTTGACCACTACAACTCCTAATGGAGCTGTGGGCAATGGTGAAGTTGAAGATTACCAAATCACTATTACTAATGCTGGTGTTCCAGCGCTTAATCTAGTCAAAAGGATTACAGCCATTAACAATACTCCCATTACTGGGTTTGTAGATGGTGCAAATACAGCCACATCTAATGATAACGATCCCAATTGGCCCACAGCTAATACCCAATATTTAAGAGGAGCGATCGACTGTACTACAGCATCTCCTTGCAATGGTGGGACGATCTCAAATGTTGCTCCTGGAGGATTAATAGAATATACGATCTACTTCTTGTCCAATGGTGCAACCGCTGCAAGAAATGTACAGTTATGCGATCGCATTCCTGCTGATACTGTCTTCCAACTTGACACCTATGGCTCTGGCAATGGAATTCTGCTAGGTTGGAATACTACAGGTGGAGCATTACCTTTACCCGATCCCACAAATTCCACTATAGGTGCAGGTAAAGTTGCTATCAGCAACGTGCCAGATGCAGATGCTGGGCAATTCTTAGCAACAAATGTCTCAGTCACTAATGCTCCTATACCCTGTAACGATGGATCTACAAATCCTGAGGGTGCAATTTTAGTCAGACTTGGCTCAACTACTGATGTTCCTAATGCTACAGGCTCAGGTACCCCCACTAATTCCTATGGGTTCATTCGTTTTCAGGTGAGC
Organism: Pseudanabaena minima str. Chao 2107; assembly: GCF_051131155.1. Classification (NCBI taxonomy): domain Bacteria; kingdom Bacillati; phylum Cyanobacteriota; class Cyanophyceae; order Pseudanabaenales; family Pseudanabaenaceae; genus Pseudanabaena; species Pseudanabaena minima. The sequence goes on along the minus strand of NZ_CP159508.1, from coordinate 3,375,386 downwards.
GTTAAATGATGGAGATAGTATGAGCCTGTACAATTTATGCTAGTTGTAAATGATTCAGTCCAACTTTGCTAACAGCCAAAATGAGCCATCCTAATTTCTCTGATTTAGTAGATTGTCTACAACTGCGATCGCAAAATCAGTCCAATCAAAATGCATTGACATTTTTGGTGGATGGGGAGTTAGATGTGGCAAATCTGAGTTATTCAGAGCTAGATTTACAGGCAATGGCGATCGCTGCACAACTGCAAGCTCTAGTTCCATTAGGCTCGCGAGTACTATTGTGCTATCCATCAGGACTGGAGTTTATTAGTGCTTTTTTTGGGTGTCTCTATGCGGGGGCGATCGCAGTTCCTGTTCCACCGCCTAAACGGACTCAGATGCAGTCACGCCTAAAGGCAATCGTTAACGATGCTCAACCTGCTGTGGTACTAACGACGGCAGCATTATTAGATAGTTTGCAACAGTCATGGCTGAGTTTTCCAGATTTGCCAGTTGTGCAATGGATAGCTAGCGATCGCCTCTTACCTGAACTAGCCTCACAGTGGCAACACCCACAGATAAAGCCAAATAGTCTTGCATTTTTGCAATATACCTCTGGCTCGACAGGTCACCCTAAAGGGGTGATGGTCAGTCACCAGAACCTCATGCACAACTCAGCCTATATCCAGACAGCTTTTGAGCTAAGCCCAAATAGTGTTTCAGTGAGTTGGTTACCCAATTTTCATGATATGGGGCTGATCGACAGTATTATTCAACCGATATATACAGGATTTCTGGGCGTGTTGATGTCGCCTGCGGTGTTTTTGCAAAAGCCGATACGTTGGCTTGACGCAATTTCACGCTATCGAGCTACTCATTGCGGGGGGCCAAATCAGGGTTACGAGTTATGCGTTCGTAAAATTAGTGAAGATCAAATTAATCAAGGACAAATTGATTTAAGTTGCTGGCAAAGTGCCTACACGGGGGCTGAGCCGATTAGGAGATCAACCTTAGAGCAATTTTCTAACAAGTTTCAGTCCGTCGGATTCCAGTCTAAATTTTTCTATCCTTGCTACGGTATGGCAGAGTCAACACTGATGATCTCAGGGGGGAATGTAGATGCAGAGCCAGTGTACTGTGCGATCGCATCCCAAGCGCTAGAACAACAGCAAGTTGTTACTATTGATGCCACTGAGCCAAATACTAAACATTTTGTTAGCGTTGGCTCAACGTGGTTGGATACCAAAATTGCGATCGCGAATCCAGAAACACTGGTAGAGTGTCAACCTGAGCAAATCGGTGAAATTTGGGTTTCAGGTGGCAGTGTCGCATTAGGTTATTGGCAGCAACCTGAAGTGACTAAAGCCACATTTCAAGCCCAACTTGTAGGTAGCCAAGATGGTAAGCAGGAAAATTGGCTGCGTACTGGTGATTTAGGGTTTGTGCATGATCGCCAACTTTTTATTACAGGAAGACTAAAAGATCTGCTGATCTTATGGGGACGCAATCACTATCCTCAAGATATTGAGATGACAGTCCAAAATAGTCACCCTGCATTGCGGATTGATGCTGGAGCAGCTTTTGCTATTGATCGCGATCGCCAAGAATATTTGGTAATTGTGCAAGAAGTCGAACGAACTGCATTACGTGAACTAGATGTTGAAGCAATTGTTACTGCAATTCGTCAAGCCGTTTCAGAGCAGCATGAGATATCAGTATTTGCGATCGCTCTGCTCAAACCTGCTAGTATCCCCAAAACCTCAAGTGGTAAGATTCAGCGTCAGGCTTGCCGACAACAATTTTTAGCAAACAGTCTTGATATCGTTGGACAATGGGTACAACCAGATATTGAAGATGCTTTACCTTCCATCTCGATTTCACTCAATGCCGACCTGACTGAAGAGGCGATCGCTGCATGGATTTTGACGCGCATCAGTCAAGTTATAAATATCAATCCAGATGAGGTGGACATCGATGAGCCAATATCGCGCTATGGACTAGACTCTTCGGTTTTGCTTAGTCTCACCGCAGATTTATCGGAAAAAATTGGTCATCAACTTATGCCTACTCTGTTTTGGGAATATCCTACTATTTCAGCATTGACTGATCATTTATTTAATGACGTTCTAAACCAATAAAGATTTCACAGTCCCCCCCCGAACTAGATCATTTTTAAAAGCTTTGCAAACTAAGAACTTGAGCAGACTTTGTGTAAACTAATCCTTTGAAAACTCCTATATGACTAACCCTGTCAAATTCGATCCCTTCTCTCCAGATTTTCACACCAATCCTTATCCCATCTATGAATGGTTACGTGAGCACGACCCAATACATTGGAGCTTTATGCAAGCTTGGGTAATTACTCGCCATCATGATGTTGATGAATTGCTAAAAGCACCACAATTGCATGTGGATGATTTGCCAATGCGGTTAAGACAAAAAAGCCAGTACCTCAAGCAAGGAAACTTTGAAGCATTGGCGCAGACCATAGAAAACTGGCTGTTTTTTCTAGAACCACCACACCACACTAGACTCAAAAGCTTAGTTGCCAAGGCTTTCTCTCCAAATATGATTGAAACCTTGAGACCTACGATCTCCCAATCAGTTGATCTATTGCTCACACAAGCTGAGCATAAAGCACATCAAAACAATGGTGAAATCGACATCATGACTGATTTTGCCTCACCACTGCCTGCAATGACCGTCACTCAAATTTTGGGTGTGCCATTGGAAGATCATGACAAGTTAATGCGTTGGTCTTACGATTTGTTTTTTGTATTCGATCAACCGATGTCCCTCGGCGGCTATCAAAAACAAAATGAAATTGCGCTCGAAGTGCGAGAATATCTGATTAACCTCATGGAAACTAAACCTTCAGGTTTAATCGGGCAACTCATGGCAGCAAGGGATCAGGGTAAGCAATTGAGTCAAGATGAGATCTTAGGATTTTGTATCATGCTGTTAATTGTGGGACAAGAAACCACCAAAAGTCTTATCAGCAATAGTATTCTCGCCCTTTTACGGCATCCTCAAGCCTTAGCCGAATTACAGCAAAATCTGGATTTAGTTCCCGCAGCGATTGAGGAGTTATTGCGCTATGATAGCCCCGTGCAAGTGATTGCTCGACTTGCTACTGAAGATTTTGAGTATGAAGGTAAAACAATTCATGCTGGCGATAAAGTGATTTTGTGTTTGGGTGCAGCTAATCGTGATCGCGAAACTTTTCCAGAACCTGACCAAATCAATTTCCATCGTCGCAATTATAATTTGCCATTTGGAGGTGGGCTGCATTATTGTCTAGGAGCAGCTCTCGCAAGGGTGCAGGGACAAATTGCGATTAAGAGTTTGATTCAGCGTTATCCTCATTTAGAATTGACAAACTTAAGCAATCCTGATCTTCAGTGGCGGGAGAGCATCACTTTGAGAGGGCTCAAAACTTTGACCGTAAGATTGTCAGTATCATGAAAGAACCGATCGCAATTATTGGTATTGGCTGCCGTTTTCCTCAAGCTAATAGTGTTAAAGCTTTTTGGCAATTATTGCGTGATGGCGTTGATGCAATCGCCCCCATGCCGAGCGATCGCCGCCAACTTTATCCATTTAATAGCTTTGATGACGCTGCACTTGAAGCCATCAATGGAAGATGGGGCGGATTTCTGGATGGAATCGATCAATTTGATGCGGAATTCTTTGGCATTTCTCCTAGCGAAGCTGTAGCACTCGATCCGCAGCAACGACTATTACTAGAAGTGAGTTGGATTGCATTAGAAGATGCTGCTTTGACACTAGAACAAGTTGCTGGCAGCCAAACTGGTGTATTTATAGGGATGGCTGCAAATGGGTATGAAGCACTCTTACAAGGAGGTAAAGCCCAAACTGCATATACATCTTTAGGCACGAGTAATGCGATCGCAGCAAATCGCATTTCGCAGTACTTCGATTTGCAAGGTGCAAGTTTAGCCATAAATACAACCTGCTCGTCTTCATTGGTAGCAGTAGATCTAGCTTGTCATAGCCTCTGGTCTAGTGAAAGCAATCTCGCTTTGGCAGGTGGTGTAAATATTTTTGCCAATCTAGGAATCTCACCGAAATCATCAGAATTACTCTCTCCCACTCACCGATGTCGCTCTTTTTCAGCAGCAGCAGATGGATATGTACGTTCTGAAGGTGTAGGAATTATCGTTCTTAAACCATTGTCTGAAGCCTTGGCAAATCGCGATCGCATCTATGCCGTGATTCGAGGTAGTGCAGTTAATCACAATGGAAGAGGCAATGGACTCACTGCACCTAATCTCCAAGCACAGGAATCACTATTGCGTCGGGTGTATAAAAATGCGGGTATTGAGCCTCAGGCAATTCACTATCTCGAAGCGCACGCCACTGGCACAATGATGGGCGATGCCGTGGAAATGAAAGCGATCGAACGAGTATTTAACTCTAGTTCCTCGGAGGACTCTGCAAAAAAAATATGTCAAATTGGCACGGTGAAAACGAATATTGGGCATACGGAAACTGCTTCAGGAATTGCGGGGCTGTTCAAAGTCGCCTTAGCCTTGCACCATCGACAAATTCCACCCCATTTGCATTTCGAGCAGCCTAGTCCATACATTGAGTTTGAGAAGTTATCTTTTCAAGTACCGACCATACTTACGCCTTTACCTTTAGAGGGGAGCTTATACGCGGGTGTAAGTGCTTTTGGTATGGGTGGCACGAATGCTCACGTTATTTTAGAATCTGCACCACAAGTTTCTATTTCCCTTCCAAATTTATCTATTACTTATGCTTACCATGTTTTGATTCTGAGCGCTAAGACCGAACAGGCTTTGCGGCAAATGGCAGTTAATTATCACGACTTTTTGAAAGAACAATCAGAAGTCACGATCACCCAAGTATGTGCTACATCAATGCGAAGAACACAATTTAACTATCGCCTTGCAATTGTGGTAAAAGCGAGTAAAAATGAGATCGATGACTTACAGCAAAATCTGAGTGCATATATTAGCGATCACTCTTCCAGTCAAGTCTTTAGCGGTAAAGTAAACCTCAAAAAATATAAAAAACAGTCTCTTCACACAATTCTGAAGAATGAAGAACCTCTAATTAGCAAGCTTAGCCAAAACTATCCCCAACACACCTTAGAACAAATCATCTTTGGTGTAGGATCGTTCCCTGAACTAGATCCAAACACTCATAATCTTTTACGCGATCGCATACTAGATCTTTGGGTGAATGGGGTAAAAGTGGACTGGAGCAGTTTATACGTTAGTTCTAATTTGACTCCAATTTCATTACCATCTTATCCATTTGAGCGACAATCTTTTTGGGTGCAGCCATCTTCTCAATCAAATACTTCAGAATCTGCCCCCGTTGCTGAAATACCCATAACCCGTCCACCCAAGACAAAATCAGCAAGAGATTTAGAAAGCAATTTTGTTGCACCACGCGATCGCACTGAAAAGAAACTAGTCGAAATTTGGGAAAAGGTTTTCGATATAAAACCAATTGGCATTCATGACAATTTTTTCGATATTGGTGGAACTTCGACAATTGCAGTTAACTTATTTGCCAAAATCGAGCAGTCTTTTAAATGCCATCTTAGTTTGGTTGTTGTATTTCAATGTCCCACTATTGCTCAACTTGCCCAGATGCTAAGTCAGCTAAATCAGCAAGAGCAGTTGGAGCAAACAGCAGCTTGGTCAACCCTTGTACCAATTAGACCAACAGGCATTCATCCTCCTCTATTTTGTGTTTCTGGTATTCATGGCAGCGTACTTATATATGCTGATCTTGCTAAACATTTGGGTGCAGATCAACCTTTTTATGGACTGCAACCTAAGGGAATAGATGGCATCCATCAGCCCCTCACCAGCATCGAAGAAATAGCGGCTTACTACATTCAAGTTGTGCAAACAGTTCAGCCTAAAGGACCTTATTTCTTGGGTGGGTTTTCTTTGGGAAGTCATGTAGTTTGGGAGATGTCTCAACAGCTACGTAAGCAAGGTGAAAAAGTCGCCTTACTGGCGTTATTCGATGGAAAAATTAGATCCATCAATACAGTTAGGCAGCCTTTTCGGAAGAGAATTTTTATACATTATCAAAGCTTCAGAGAAATGGGGTTTACCTATCTTTCTCAAAAATTTCCAGCTTGGCAAGAATGGCTAATTGGCAGGTATCAGTATTGGACAAAGAGAATTATTCGACGTTTTTATCAACGGATGCGATGGAAACTACCGATCTATTTGAGGCAATCAGCGATCGAGGAGTCATTAGAAAAAGCTGGTAAAGAAGCACTGAAAAACTATGTTATGAAAGTCTATCCTGACAAAGTAACCTTGTTTCGGGCTGACACACAGGAAGCAGATCAAGGAGTAGGTTTTGTGCCGCTAGATTGGGATCTGGGATGGAGTAATTTAGCGGCAGGTGGATTGGATATCCAAACTATCTCTGGCGATCACATGTCAATGTTTCATGAGCCACAGGTACAGGTATTGGCGCAGAAATTACATGAATGTTTACATAGGGCGCGACAAGCCCAAAGATAAGAGGCAGCACTTCGTACTATCTCCCATGTTTATCAAACAGAAAAAATCCCATCTTAATGACGGGATTTTTTCTGTTTGATAAATAACGCAAAATCGTTGATTATCCTTGACGAGCTTTGAACTTTGGGTTTGATTTGCAAATGACATAAATTCGACCGCGACGACGCACAACTTTGCAGTCCTTATGGCGAGTTTTTGCCGATCTGAGGGAGCTAACAACTTTCATGAACTAATGCCTAACGTTTACTGATGATCAAAATTTTTGACACGGCTTTTAATCTTAACATGATTTTTGACCACATATTAAAGCCAATTTAAAGAGAGTGCCAAGCACTCACTTTAAATTGGCTTTAATATAGTTGCGTTTAGCCAATCCAGTGTTATGCTTGCAAGCATAAATTTGCCCAATCCTTATACTCAATTTTATTCTTGTAATGCTGCATCCAACTGCCATTCCTTACTTGGTCGCCTTTGCAGTATCTGCGATCGTGGTCTGGCTGAGTACACCAATTATTCGCCATTTTGGACTAAAAGCAGGATTAGTAGACAAACCCAATCACCGTAAAATGCATACAACGCCAGTCGTGCGCGTTGGGGGTGTAGCAATTTTTTTGGGCAGTGTCAGCGCCTTATTGCTAGTTTGGGCAGGGGGCTACTTTGGGATTTTACCGCAAACTAGAGAATATGAAGTATGGGGCGTAACCATTGGTGGCGCGGCTTTCTTTCTGATTGGTTTTGCTGACGATTTGTTTAACTTACCGCCATTACCTCGGCTCATTGCTCAGCTAGCAGTATCTGCTGCTGCATGGCGTGTGGGCGTGAGAATCGACTTTATCTCAGTACCATTTATGGGAATTATCAAGTTTGGTTGGTTTAGTCTGCCAATCACGATGATTTGGCTAGCAGGTATGGCAAATGCGATCAACTGGCTAGATGGACTGGATGGACTTGCAGCGGGTGTAACGACGATCGCTGCTGCTGTAATTTTAATTACTAGTTTATTTATGAAGCAACCTGCGGCGGCGCTGATTGCGGCGGCACTCGCTGGCGGATGTTTGGGTTTCTTGCGCTACAACTTTAAGCCTAAAAGCTCAGCAGAAATCTTTATGGGTGATGGTGGTGCTTATTTCTTAGGGTTTACGCTGGCTGGGGTAAGTGTGATCGGACTAGTTAAGGCAGTAGCGACGGTGGCTCTGATTATGCCTTACATGATTTTGGCTGTACCGATTGTGGATGCGACAGCCGTGATTGTGCAGCGTATTGGTCGGGGTGAATCACCAATGACGGCTGGTAAACAGCATTTACACCATCGTTTAGTCCAAGCAGGCGTTTCTAAACGGCTGACAGTTTTGTTTATCTATGCCCTTACCCTTTGGGTTGGGAGTATTGCGATGGCAGTGTCAGGAATGCCTGCGGGGGGAACCTATGCGGCGATTAGTACTTTATTGATGGTTTATGCTTGCTTTAAAGTTTGGCAGAGGATTAGAGCTAAGGAATTGCGATCGCAAAAGGAACAGTCACTGAGCGATCATTAAAAACAAAAAGGAGGCACAAAGTGCCTCCTTTTTGTTTTTGGGGTTTAGATTTCAAAGCCTGTGGCAGCTTCCTCAATCGCCATTTTGTGCATCACTTTCGCCAGTTCGGCTGCTACTTCAGGGCGTGAAAATTCAGGAGGAGGACATTCGCCACGACGCAGCATTTCGCGGACTTTTGTACCAGAGAGATGGACTCGCTCTTCAGGGAGACTGGCACTTGTTTTCGTAGTTGCCATGCCTTGAGCGCGTTTGCAATAGAAAGCATGTTCAAACATCAAAGGTGTAATTCCCAATTCGCCATCTTCAAATTCATAGAAAATATGTTGCGCGTCATAGGTTCCGTAGTAGTCACCGACACCTGCATGGTCTCGCCCGACGATAAAGTGCGTACAACCATAGTTTTTACGAATCAAAGCATGGAAAATCGCTTCACGGGGACCAGCATAGCGCATCGCCGCAGGATTAATTGCCAAAGTTACCCGATCCAACGGGAAGTAATGCTCCAACATGATTTCGTAGCAACGCATCCGCACATCCGCAGGCACGTCATCGCTCTTAGTTGCACCAACTAAAGGATGCAGGAATAAACCATCGACGATTTCCAGCGCACATTTTTGAATATATTCATGGGCACGGTGGATCGGGTTACGAGTTTGAAAACCGACGACGGTGCGCCAACCTTTTTCGATAAATAATTCGCGAGAATCTACAGGATCGATCTGGTAGGTGGGGAAAAGTGGATGAGGGCGACGCTCTAATAACCACACATCACCAGCCAGATATACATCACCTTGGGCATAGACTACCTTGACCCCTGGGTGTCGATCTTCATTGGTGCGATATACATGAAGGGCTTCTTTGAGTTTGTCGTATTTATATTTTTCGCTTAATTCTAATACGCCGATAAATATGCCGTTGGGGTCATTTAAGCGTACAAGGTTACCAACGCTTAAGGTGTCGGCAACTTCGGTGGTGACAGGCAAAGTAATTGGAATCGACCAAGGCAAGCCATTGGCAAGACGCATATTTAAGACCACGGACTCATAGTCAGCTTTGCCTAAGAAGCCAGTCAGGGGGCTAAATCCACCGATCGCTATTAGCTCAAGATCGGAGAGCGATCGCTCAGTCAGTTGCACAATCGGCAAGTGGTCAGCTTTGCTATAAAAAACTTCTTTTTGGGCTTCTGTAGCCATGCGGTTGATCAGTTGACCACCATGCGGTGCAATGTTTTTGAGTTGTCGAGCCATGACGTTTGAGTTCAAAGGGTTTGATTTACTGAGATTCTAGTTTTTAGCGAAGTTTAAGGTTATACCAAAAGATAGAGTGGCTAAGCCATTTCATCTTTTAAAAGTCTGGTTTAACTTGCTTTTAATTTATAAAAATGTACTGATATTTTTATAAATTAGTGTGATTTATTGTTACAAGCTATGGAAAAATAACTTGGTTAAGATTTCTAGAATTATTAAGTTAATGTTAACTTTTTTTGACAATAAATTTTGAATTTGAGCCGTAATTCTGATTATAAAAATCGATTTTGGAGCTTTCAGTGCAAATTGCTCAAAAATAAAAATAAAAATAAAAGAGAAGTCAAAGCTTCGCTCTGTCTTCTCTTTCCATTAAACCTTATATAGAAGTATAAGCGATCCCCAACTGCAAATCTAAACCAGATATAGGGATAAGCGATCCTAAAGCGATCCTAATTAGCTAATCTATAAAGAGATATACACATCCCTCAGAATTCTTGCAATCTCATGTAGAGTTGTGAAGTCAGAAGTTATAAAACTAATTAGCGACAGGAACAAATCGTAATTTTATGGTATCAACTCCTCTCAAAATGGCTGACACGGACTCCTCAAAAACAGCAATTAGTTGCTATGGTCCTGCACGCTCCACTGTTGCAGGAACACCTCTCAGCACCGAAGAATTGCGGAAAATCGATGCCTACTGGCGGGCTTGCAACTATCTCGCGATCGGGATGATCTATCTACGCGAAAATCCACTTTTGCGCGAACCTCTGAAGCCAGAACATGTTAAAAACCGCTTGTTAGGACATTGGGGATCGAGTCCTGGCATGAGTTTTGTCTACACCCATTTGAATCGTCTGATTAAGAAATACGATTTGAATACCATTTTTTTGGCAGGACCTGGACATGGCGCACCAGGGATTTTAGGTCCTGTATATCTGGAAGGAACCTATTCTGAGATTTATCACGACATCAGCGAAGATGAAGAAGGATTGAAGCTCTTCTTCAAGCAATTTTCTTTTCCTGGTGGGATTGGTAGCCACTGTACCCCTGAAACTCCAGGGTCAATTCATGAAGGAGGAGAACTCGGCTACAGTGTTTCCCATGCCTATGGAACTGTATTTGACAATCCTGATTTAATCTCGGTGGTGATGGTCGGTGATGGCGAATCGGAGACTGGTCCCCTCGCAACTGCTTGGCATTCTAACAAGTTTATCAATCCGATTCGTGACGGTGCTGTATTACCGATTTTGCATCTGAATGGCTACAAGATTAACAATCCGACGGTGCTATCGCGAATTAGCCATGAAGAGCTAGAAAGCCTATTTATTGGCTACGGTTATCAACCCTACTTTGTCGAAGGTTCCGATCCTGAGTCGATGCATCAGGCGATCGCCGCTACTCTTGAGCATTGCATTAACGAGATTAGACGCATTCAACTGGAATCTCGGAGTACAGGTATTCCCACAAGGGCAAAGTTCCCAATGATCGTGTTGCGGACTCCTAAAGGCTGGACTGGACCAGCGGAAGTGGATGGACATAAAGTCGAAGGCTTTTGGCGAGCGCACCAAGTACCACTGTCGGGAATGCATAATAATCCCGAACATTTAAAAATGCTATCGGATTGGATGCAGAGCTACAAACCTGATGAATTATTTGATGCGTCAGGTAAGTTGATTCCTGAATTGAAGGATCTTGCACCAACAGGCGATCGCCGTATGAGCGCTAACCCGATCGCTAATGGTGGATTACTTCGTCGTGGTTTGAGAATGCCCGATTTTCGCAGTTATGGCGTAAAAATCGATAAAGCAGGGACAACTGAAGCAGAAAACACCAAGCCTTTAGGAGTTTTCTTGCGCGATGTGATGCGCCAAAACATGGATAATTTCCGTGTCTTTGGTCCCGATGAAAACACATCCAATAAATTGCAAGCAATTTATGAAGTCAGTAAGAAATTCTGGATTGCCGAATATCTACCCGAAGATACCGACGGTGGTGAACTAGCTACCGATGGTCGCGTGATGGAAATCCTTAGTGAGCATACCTTAGAAGGTTGGCTAGAGGGATATTTACTGACTGGAAGACATGGATTCTTCTCAACCTATGAATCCTTTGTGCATGTGATCGACTCGATGATCAACCAACATTGCAAATGGTTGGAAATCAGTAGGGAGATTCCTTGGCGATCGCCAATCGCTTCGCTTAATCTCTTGATTACTTCAACAGTATGGCGACAAGACCACAATGGTTTTACCCATCAAGATCCTGGATTCTTGGACGTAGTGGTAAACAAGAGTGCAGAGGTAACACGCATCTATTTACCGCCCGATGTGAATACGCTGCTATCGGTTTCCGATCATTGTTTACGTAGTACTGATTATGTAAATGTGATCGTCTGTGATAAGCAATCACATTTGCAATTCTTGAATATGGAAGAGGCAGTTAAGCACTGCACCAAAGGCTTAGGTATTTGGGATTGGGCAAGTAATGATCAAGGTGTCGAACCTGATGTGGTGATGGTCGGTTGTGGCGACATTCTCACTCAAGAAGCTTTAGCTGCCACAATCTTGTTATGGGAGCATTTCCCAGAGTTGAAGATTCGTTTTATCAATGTTGTCGATTTGTTCAAGTTACAGCCTGATACTGAACATCCTCACGGTTTAAGCGATCGCGATTTTGATTCGCTTTTCACCACTGATAAGCCAATCATTTTCAACTTCCACGGTTATCCTTGGTTGATTCACCGTCTCGCCTATCGCCGCAATAATCACAAAAATCTGCATGTCCGTGGCTACAAGGAGAAAGGTAATATCAACACACCTTTGGAACTGGCGATTAATAACCAAGTCGATCGTTTTAGTCTCGCGATTGATGTGATTGACCGTGTGCCCAAGCTCCAAAATATCGGCGCTCATGCGAAGGAATCATTACGCAATCAGCAAATCGAATGTCGTCAATATGCCTACGAGCATGGCATCGATAAACCTGAAATCGTGAACTGGCGTTATCCCCACTAAAACAATTTAAAAAAAGCCTTGCTTAGCAAGGCTTTTTTAAATTGTGAAGTTGTATTTAGACAACAAAACGATATCTGTAGAGAAAATTATGAGCTTAAAACTATATCTGCTTCGTCATGGTGAAACTGTCTATAGTCGTACTGGTGGATATTGTGGCGATCTTGATCCTGAGTTAACTGAGAACGGCGAAAAAATGGCAGTAGCTTTTGCGGCGGCTCATAAAGCGATCGCATGGGATGCCGTATTTGTCAGTCCCATGCGACGCACGATCGCCACAGCCACGCCATTATGTAAAGAGATCGGCATGGAAATGCAATTTCGAGATGGCTTGAAAGAACTACGTTATGGCAAATGGGAAGGACTAACCAATGATTTTGTCAAAGAGAATTATAGTGATGATTATCTCCGTTGGTTAACAGAACCTGCATGGAATCCACCCACGGGCGGCGAAACAGCGGTACAGCTTGCCAGTCGAGCTTCATTTGTAGTTGCCGAAATTCAGGAAATGTATCCATCAGGTAATGTATTAGTCGTTTCGCATAAGGCAACAATTCGCGTCATTTTGTGCGGTTTATTGGGAATCGATATGGGTAGATATCGCGATCGCATTGATGTTCCAGCCGCCTCGCTAAGCGTAGTTCAGTTTGGTGCATTAGGACCAATGCTCAAAGTTTTAGGTGATCGCAGTTTTATGGATGCTGACTTGCGATCACTCTCAGGTACTTAAAAGTTTGCTGGGTGATTCCTAATCGTAAAAATATATGCTACTCAAGTGGAGAGCTTAATGCGAACCAATTATATCGGTCACGATCGCGCCTATCAGAATAGACGTAACGATCCAAATTATGAGGGTTGGAGTAGTGGATATGCCGAAGATTGGCTCCGTAACTGGCAACCGATGATCCAAAAAGCAGCTTTTCCCAAGCAGGGTAAACTTTTGGAGCTAGGTTGTGGTGCTGGCAATCTCAGTATTCGCTTTGTGCAAGCGGGCTATGAAGTGGTAGGTGTGGATATTGCACCGAATGCGATCGCTTGGGCGAACGAAAATGCAGCGAAGGCAGCAGTTAAGGCTACATTTCTAGAAGCGAATGTACTGGATTTGACTGAGATTGATGATGCATCTTTTGATATCGCATTAGATGGGCGTTGTTTTCATTGCATTATTGGTAGCGATCGCCGCCGTTTCTTGGAGAACATTACGCGAATTCTCAAACCTAACGGGATTTTGGCAGTTAACACAATGTGTAATGAAATCCCCAAAAGTGCCTCTTGGCTGGAGAATTTCGATCCGCGATCACGACAAACCATTCATGATGGAATTTCGACTCGTTATATTGGCGATTCCAATGATATTTTACAAGAAATAATGCAAGTGGGTTTTAGATTGATAGATGTAGAAATTGTGCCTCCAAAGAATGCGGAAGATGTTGCTGATTTGCGTGCGATCGCGACAAAGTTATCGTAAGTGTGAGAGCAGTCAAAGTAGATACAAAAATAATGAAGATATTAATTCTCAATGCGGGATCGAGCAGTCAAAAAAGTTGTTTATACAATTTAGAAGATGTGTTACCCGATACACCACCAGAACCAATTTGGGAAGCGAGTATCGACTGGACGCATCATGATGGGTTTGCGGAAATAAAGGTTAAACATCAACATGGGCAGGTTTTAGAAGAGGAAATTGCTGCAACCTCACGTCCTGAGATTATCGCGCATATGCTCGAAACCCTGTGGAGTGGAGAAGCCCCAGTTCTTAAGAGTCCTTCAGAAGTAGATGTCATCGGACATCGAGTGGTACATGGTGGTGCAGAATATCGCCAAAGTACAATCATTAATGATCAGGTGAAAGAGGCGATCGCTAAACTAGCCATCTTCGCACCAGTACATAATCCCGCCAATTTAGAAGGAATTATCACTGCCGAAAAAGTGTTTGGGAATGTCCCGCAAGTTGCTGTGTTTGACACTGCTTTTCATGCTCATTTAGCTCCTGCCACCTATACTTACGCGATCCCTACAAAATATACTGAGCAAGGGATTCGACGCTATGGTTTTCATGGTATTAGTCACCAATATTGTCGCGATCGCGCCGCAAGTATTCTCAATCGCAAAGTCGAAGATTTACGCTTAATCACCTGTCATTTAGGCAATGGATGTTCATTAGCTGCAATTCGGAATGGACAGAGTATTGATACAACTATGGGATTTACCCCCCTTGAAGGTTTAGTAATGGGCAGCCGCACTGGTTCTATTGATGCAGGTATTCTCATTCATTTATTACGACAGCCTGATATGGATGCCGATAAACTCGATCGCTTATTAAATAAAGAATCAGGTTTGTTAGGTGTCTCAGGAATTTCTGCGGATCTTCGCCCAGTTCTCCAAGCGATCGCTGAAGGCAATCAGCAAGCGCAACTAGCCTTTGATGTCTATGTGAATAGCCTGCGATCACATATTGGCTCGATGTTAGCTAGTCTCGGCGGATTAGATGCTCTAGTGTTTACCGCAGGCGTTGGTGAAAATGCACCTACAGTTAGAGCTGCTGCTTGTGAAGGCTTTGAGTTTTTAGGACTGAAACTGGATTTAGATAAGAACAATCAGAGATTGCTTGATGTAGATATTGCTGCACCTGATTCAGCAGTGCGAGTTTTAGTGATCCACACCCAAGAAGATTGGGAAATTGCTCGTGAATGTTGGAATATAAAGTAAATAAGCCAATAACTCAAGTTCTTGACTAAAAGCTAAAGTCCACTGAAGTGGACTACTGAATACTGTTAATTAACCCATTTCAATGGGTTTTAGCTCTTAGCCCGCACTTGAGTGCAGGGCTTTCTGGATGTGATAAAGTTTAGATTGTTAGTCTTGAGATAAGTGGCTTATGGTTTTAGCAGCCCTTCATCCAGTCACCTTAGATGAGTTTTCTCAACTTCCCAATATTGAAGAATCTCCAGCTTGGGAATTTCTTAACGGTCAAGTATTGCAAAAGCCAATGCCTACTTTTTACCACAGTCTTTTGCAAAAGTATTTAGTTAGAGCGATCGACAATGCCAATAGCTCCTATGAAGCTTTTCCAGAACTGCGCTGTATCTTAAGCAAAAACTCGGTTGTTCCAGATATAACCATCATTCATCAAAGTCGTATCCCATCCAGTAATGAGCCAATTCAAGGCGCTCCAGACTGGCTAATTGAGATTCTCTCGATTGATCAAAGCACAACCAAACTAATCTCAAAAATTCAAGCTTGTTTGGCTGAAGGATCAAAACTTGGTTGGTTAATTGATAGTCAAGAACAAGTAATCATGATTTTTCGCCCGAACCAGCCACTCCAACTTGTTAGCGGCGATCATCCTCTAACTTTTTTAGAGGATCTGTCATTACATTTAACCCCGAATCAAATTTTCGGTTGCTTAAATCGCTAATGCAAGCAAGGTATTTATCTATCCCTTTGATTTCTTAGGAATTGTACAAACACCGTGAAGACCAATTGCACCAATTATGACACTTAGCAATATCCACACACCATCTGCAAAAAGGTTAATTCGGTGAATGTTTTGCTGTGCTTCTGCAACAAACAATGTTTCTAAGTTGGCACTACTTTTAGTAACATCCACAAAATGGTTATAGGCTTTTTGCAGAGCATCCCAATCTATGAGTGCATAATAACCAAATACTATAACTCCCAATAAACTGGGGAGAATTAAGAGTATTACGAGCAGTAGGTAGCGCAATGGGAAAACACCTTGAGCAAAAGATCAATATCCTCCACTTTAACGGATTTACTTGCCACTTATTTTGGCTTTATAACCTAAGCCAAGTAAAATCTGCAAAATCTTCTGACTGCAATCGCCTTGAATTTCGATCGCTTGCCCCTTACATGTACCACCCGTTCCGCACTGATTTTTTAATTGCTTAGTCAGTTTTGCCAAATTCTCAGTCGTCGTCTGAAAGCCTGTGATCTCAGTTACCGTTTTTCCACCCTTGCCTCGGCGCGTTACTTGAATGCGAGGATTTTGTTGTTGTGGTGGCAGATCGATCTCTTTTTGCTCAGAATCGTCTTCTTCTGGTGTGCCGAACTCACGGTAAACTACACGATTTTTGGTCATAGCTGTAACTAATCGTTAATAAAATCCCATATTTTTTAAAACTGTTGCGAAGCAACAGTTTTAAAAATATTATTCCGTCCATGCTGATCGCCATGCTAATTCGGCTTCAGCGATCGTCTTTTGTTGGTATTTCTTTTCTAGCTCATTGTGCAAATGCGCTAGCCTTGCCGATAAAACGCGCAACTCCCCACGATGGGACATGACCTTGCGATCGGTAAATTCAATTTCAGCGAGACGAATACTCATCTGCGTATTTTTATCGTCTTTAGTCTTGTTTTCGTCAGGGGGTAAAACTTTATGCTCGACTAAGAGCTGGTTCAGTGTCTCCATACTTTCATTGAGGAGCTTGCTGAGTAGAGTATCGAGATTTTCTTGATTGGTGCGACTATCGCGATCGCATTCTTCGAGAGTTTTTTGCATCTGCTCACAAAGTGATGCGATTGTTTTGCGGAGAGCTTCTTGCAAGTTTTGGCGTGCTGATAGGGATAGCGCTAGAAATGCATCAGGGCATTTTTGGGTGCAAAATTTAAATACGGTCAGCAAAATTTGTTGCTGTACTGCTTGAGCGATCGCCTGAGAATACTCAAGATGAATAGTATCGATACGACTGATGACATCAGCGATCGCCTGTTGGATATTGCGAATATCTTGATCAATACGCACCAGCATCGTAGTTCACACTATTTTTTCGTATCAACATTAGGGGTAATAGTTTAATTATTTTTGGTTAGCGCGGCATTGCCGCGCTAACCAAAAATAATTATTTGTAGATTATGCTGCGGGAGTTTCAGGAGTTGCAGAAGCAACTTCTTCGCCGACAACAAAGCGTACAAAACGGCGAACCTTAACATTTTCGCTGAGTTTAGTACCAGTTAGCTTAACCAACTCATCAACGGTAATGCTTTGATCTTTGATGTAAGGCTGATCGAGTAAGCACAATTCTTTCAAGCGCTTTTCGATACGACCAAGCACAATCTTGTCACGAATCGCGGCAGGCTTGCTAGCCAAGTCATCTTTACCTGCTTCGATTTGCTTTTCATTTTCTATAAAAGCAGCAGGAATATCTGCGATACTGACGTATTCTACGTTAGGACAAGCAGCAATTTGCTTGGCTACGCTGTCAGCTAGTTCTTTGAGTTCTTCACGACGTGCCACGAAGTCAGTTTCGCAGTTAACTTCGACTAGCACACCAATACGGCTACCAAAGTGGATATAACTATGGACAATTCCTTCAGATGCAGCACGGCTTGCTTTTTTAACAGCAGAGGCTAGCCCCTTTTGTCTTAGGTATTCGGTTGCTTTGGTGAAATCGCCACTGGATTCAACGAGTGCTGCTTTACAGTCTTTGATACCTGCGCCAGTTCTCGCACGTAGTTCTTGAATTTGTTGGGTTGTAATGTCTGCCATATTAAGTAAGCTTGTTTGGGATTTCTAGGGCAACATTTCGAGGAGCTTAGAGTTTTGCTCGTTGCCGAAAATATCTCTAAAATGTTGTTTGCAGTACTCTAAGTTATCACAATTCCATGTACACAAGGTTTTCAAAATTTGGGGCGATCGCCGAACGTACTTACTCAAATTTGAAAGTGTTGCGAAGCAACACTTTCAAAAATTAAAACCTACTGAAAACCCGAAAAGATGAGAGATGGCGATTTGCGCCGTCTCTCATCTTTTTGGGTTTAGCCTAATATTTTTTGATGAATTAAAGCTTGTTGTTTCAGTTGCTGAACTCGATCGCTTAATAACTGATCCCGATTTTCGAGATTATTAACCCAAACATCGGCAATTGATCGCGCATCTTCTGGCAAATCTCCCAATTCCCAGCCAGAGATCCCTAATTCTTCCATTAAGTAGGAAACCTTCGGATCATAGCTAATTGCCGAACAATGACTCCCCTCAGATGCTGCCATGATCAGTCCATGTAATCGCATAGCGATCGTCAAATCTACACCAGTAAAAATTCCCTTGAGGCGACGGGGATCTTTTTGAATAATGATCTGACTATGATTAGGAATCTTTTCATTGAGCGCATCACAAATTGCTTGAGCGATCGCTTTATCTTGAGAAGGTTGAAAGGGAATTAGTAAAATATGCGCCTCAGTTTGCATCTGCAACTTTTGCAAAGCCTCAGTAATTGTGGCGAGACGACAAGAAGTTAGCTCAGGGTGAGCTCGCAAAACTACAGCAACACGGATCTTCGATAAATCACGATACATATTCACTGGAGTTGCCTCCAAAGCCCATACAGGATCAGGCGCAACTATACTCTCTACTTGCCAGTCAGCTAATAGTTGTGCTGATTGGCGATCGCGCACAGACACCGAGGCACATCCTTGAAAAGCACGTCGAGCGATCCATTTACTTAATTTGCGCTTTAGAGGACCAACACCTTGCGCCCAAGCGATCGTTTGCAAACCCATGCCCTGAGCTAAGCCCATCAATCCCCCATAATAAATCGGATTTCTGGCACTTGTGGCATCCTGCATCAAGCTGCCACCGCCCCAAATGAATAAATCTGCTCGCTTTAGTTCATTGAGCAATGCAAATACTGAATAGCGATCGCTAGCTTCGACCTGATGCAAATTTTCGGTGGCTTTGGGACTAGCAGACAGGACAAGCGGTTGGATATCCTCGGGCAGCATTTGCAACAATGTAGCAAGCAAAGCCTCATCGCCACCATTCCCCATTCCGTAATATCCACATAAAACCGCACGTCGCATATTTATTGTCCTAAATATTTTTTAGCGTTGCCGCAATTCTTACGGGATATTATTGTCGCGCATTTTCACCAAGTTTAGAGTTTTCAGCGCCGCAGGCGCTGAAAACTCTAACGCTATGCAATTTCGATAAAAGTGGCACTCATGACTAGGGTTACGCCAATTAATAACCAAATAATTGACATATATTCAGGACTGATAAAGCTATTCCCCAATTGCATCAAGGCGATCGCCATGCCCGTCATACTCGCGAGCATAATCGCCCATAGCCAATGCAAACGAACGCGACTAGATCGTTTCTTGGATTTTTTTAAGAGTTTTGGGTATGCAGTTGGCAGATAAACCTGAGTCTGTGGCGATCGCTTTGTCATTGAACGATGATCAATAACTTGAGTCGAGACTATAGATTTTGAAGACTTTGGTAATATTTTGTTAGGAATTGGGTGAGTAATATTTTGACTAAATCTTGACTTTAGCTGTCTGCGTCTCTGATATATGCGGTTTTCAATTTTCTTAAGCCGCAGCCAAAATAGTAACAACAGCGTAATTGCGATTGAGCCGAGAGCGATCGCCAACTTAACTAAAAAAAGCAGCAAGTCTATGTTTTCTTGAAGGGATAAAACAATTGCCATATATGCTGCAATCAAGCCAAATTGCGGATGTACTAGATAACATTGTTTCATCTCATTCTAAAAATCACGAACTAGAAATCATCAGCAAAATTGTCATCAAAAACATGACAATAAACGCAGAACCAGATTTTTGCTGGTAAACCAGCAAAAATCTGGTTCTGCGTTTATTGAGGCTTTAAATAGCCGAGAAATAATTTTAAAAGCTCGAAACTTTGGCTTAAGTTTGGCTGCTTAAATAAGTCAATTCTACATTTGGGGCAAGGGTAATCACATCACCATTACGCAAATCATAGGAAGAGGCGACTTTCATATGATGATTAATAATTACGCCATTGACACTGGGCTTGCCAGAAAGATCACCATCAATAATCCGATACAAATAGCGCCCTCCCTCTCCAGGTACACGCAGCAACACCGCATGTTGACGAGAAACAAAACGCGAATAAAGCTGAATATTATTATTCACATCCCGCCCAATCGTATACTTTAAGCCATCAAGTGCGAGTTTTCTACTACCTCTCGCATCTGTGATTAATAGCGTGTGACTAACGTGTATTTCGCTCATTAGCTCACCAAAAAAAGAAGTAGATGTGGCTTACCAGCGAAAAGTATATGCTACTGGTAGGCATTTGGTTTAATCTCGCTCTACTTTACTCTACAAACGGATTGAATTTATAGAGTTTTTCCCAAGAGTTCGTGAATCTATGCACTTTATGTATCATTGGTGCAGTTTAGATATGTGCATTCAAATAACATAATTAAACATAATTAAAACTTAGCGTTTAAGTTACCTTGTTTTCAAATTAACTTTGGTGCAAGATACAGAATATGCACTTCAGGTGCAAAGGTGACAATATCACCGTCTTGCAGATCGTAGGAAGAAACTTTGCGGATCGCGTTTAAGACAATCCCATTTTTACTGAGTTTACCAGAAGCACTACCATCAATAATCCGATAAGTATCAAGGCGATCGCGATGATGCACCTTTCGCAAGATGGCATGATATCGCGAAACAAAGTCGGAGTTAAGGTGTACGGTGTTATCAGTTTCACGACCGATTGTATATTGATTAGCAACTAGCTTCATCTTGCGAGTTCCACTGTTGTCAGTTACTACTAATGTGTGGTCAGACGAAAGATTAACGCTGATTTCAGACTCTTCATGAATTGTTCTTGACATATTTTTAGTATTACTCCTTAGTTGAGTTAGCTAGTTAAGCTAGTGTGAGCGCTGATTTGCGCTATCTATCTTAAGCCGCCTATTTTAATAAAATGTCACTAAGAGACTTGCATAAACTTGCATAAAAATAAAATGCCGATCTGCTAGGAAATAATTTGTGTAATTGGTGCATTATTAAAATCTAAGTCCCCAACGCAACCTTACTAATATTTTCTTCGTTTAACTTAATCTTTAGCCCTTGGTAAAACAAGCATCTTTAGGGGGAGGGTAAAATACTTAGAATTCTGCAAGCTGGTAAAGAGTCTATTTTTGTGGGGTGGCTTTGCCACCCCACAAAAATAGACTCTTTATTTTACCGTGTGTTCCTAATCCTAATTCACAAAAGTGAAACAGCATTTTTGTGAATTGAAAACCAAATCCAGTAAGCATTTTAAAAGCTAAAAATGGCATTGTCATTTTTAGCTTTGGTATTACTTGCCTATACAATAGGCAGTTAAAACCTGCTATATCGGAGAAATATTTTAGTGGATGTTACGGAGATCGCACGCCAGACCCAGATTTTATCTCAGCGCCTGAGCATTGCTCAGGACTATCTTTGACGTACCTGCGATCGCGGCAAAAATTAGTGACCTTGAACAAACTGCTGCTCAACCTGAATTTTGGGAAAATAGTGACCAAGCCCAAAAAACAATGCGTGAGCTAGACTCGCTGAAGTCTTACCTCGAAAAATTCGATCGCTGGCATCAAACTATCGAAAATCTGGAAGCGATCGCCGAACTGTTGCTCCTTGAGGATGATCCGTCTCTCGTAAGTGAAGCCAAACAAAGCCTGAGCCAAATGCTGCAAGAGATGGATCGTTGGGATCTCGAACAGTTGCTGTCAGGAACCTATGACAAATACGATGCAATTTTAACGATAAATGCAGGTGCTGGTGGTACTGACTCCCAAGACTGGACGGAGATGCTCTTACGGATGTATACCCGTTTTTGTGAGTCCCAAGGCTACAAAGTGGAGATTTCAGAAATTTCAGAAGGTGAAGAGGCGGGAATTAAGTCCGTAACTTTGCTAGTACATGGACGCTATGCCTATGGTTATCTCGCTCCTGAGAAAGGCACACATCGCCTTGTGCGGATTTCACCTTTTAATGCCAATGACAAGCGCCAAACTAGTTTTGCTGGCGTAGAAGTAATGCCACTACTAGAAGAGGATATCGATCTCGATATTGATCCCAAAGAACTAGAAATTACGACAACAAGAGCAGGCGGCAAAGGTGGGCAAAACGTCAACAAAGTGGAAACGGCGGTACGAATTACCCATTTACCCACAGGAATTTCAGTACGCTGTACGCAAGAGCGATCGCAATTACAAAACAAAGAAAATGCGATGCGCTTGTTGAAAGCTAAGTTATTGATTATCGCCCAAGAGCAACGCGCCCAGAAAATCGCCGATATTCGGGGAGATATGGTGGAAGCAGCTTGGGGTAACCAAATTCGCAACTATGTGTTTCATCCTTACCAATTAGTTAAGGATTTACGCACAGGTGAAGAAACTACGAATATTCAAAACGTGATGGATGGCGATCTTGAGCCTTTCATTCAGTCATATTTGCGGCAACAAAATCAGCCTATTTGAGTCATTATTTTTAGATATAGGGACACGCGATTTAATAATTTGTAGTAGCGAGGCGAAGCCTTGCTACTACAAATTATTAAATCGCAGAACCCTAAAAGATTACGTCCTTAGTATTTTTGGCGATTAATGGCGATTGATTATGAATAGTTGGCATCAGAGACATTTGGTTTATTTAAAGCGATCTGCAAACAAACCAACCCAAAATCTAGATTTAACATCAGATCAAAGCGGTGTTAAAAATCATTTCAAAAAATATCTAGGTCAGAGCATAGGCACAGTCAGCTTATTTGGTCTATGCATGGTTATAGGGATAATTATTGAGCCGATGATCAGTGGTAATCGCATATTTGTATTTGCTGAAAACTGCGTGAAACCATCATCTTTACAAAATTTCCTCACCAAAGTTACCTTTGGCGAAGACCATATTGATCGCTATGCCGCCGCCGCTAATGCGATCGAAAATAAACGTTTGGAAATTTTTCGAGCTGCTAAGAGCAATCCTAATTGGAGTACTGTCGCAAATCTTGCCGAATCGAAACAAACTAAGGTTTGTGACCTTACTGCTCCACCAGAGTTTTTGCAAACTCTCTGTGACCAGTTACGCAGCTATAGCGAAGAAGAAATTTGCCGTCATGGATTTACTGCTAGAGAGTTTAATCAAATTACGCTAGAGCAGAAACAAAATCCACAACTGAGAAGCCTAATCCAAAGCAAGCAAATTCAACTAAGAGGCGGCAGATAAAAAATAAAAAATAACAAACAAAAAAACGAGAAGTATCACTTCTCGTTTTTTTTGTGGCGAGATTTGGGTTGTTTGCTAAAACGTCCAAAATCGTCTATAAGAAACAAGGCAAAATCAGACATCTATGGCAATGGTGATGATTATTTTTTCTTGTCCTATTGACAATGGTCACTTACAGTCTATAATCCCTCCATTGTTTAGTATGCCCAGTGCTACAAAAGCTACAAAACTCATAAAGACACGCTTATGTTCGGCTTAAAATTTGGCGGAAAGTCTAAGAAAGGCATCGGAATCGAAATCACTTCCGAGAAAGTAAACCTAGTTCAATTGCGCCGCAAGGGGCAATCTTCTTACAAGCTAGTGACGTATGGTAGCGTCGAGCTTCCTGAAGGCACTGTTGAAGAAGGTCGCATTCTCGATCCTGTAGCGCTGGGAGAAGTTATTCGCAGTTTGCTAGCGGACAAAAAAATAAAAGTTAAGAAGGCGGCAACAGCACTACCTGGTCGCGAGACAGTGAGTCGCTTGATTCGTCTACCTGCGGAAATTCCTGATCTAGAATTGCGCGAAATGGTTCTTAATCAAGAAGCTAGTCTGTACTTACCTTTTCCTCGCGAAGATGCCGATGTGGACTATCAAAAGTTGGGTACATCTCTGGATGACGATGGTATCGAGCGGATTGAGATTCTGATGGTGGCAACGCCGAAAGAAGTTACAGATAGTTATATGCAGGCTTTAGAAATAGCACAGCTACAGGTTGATGTTGTTGAAGTTAGTAGTTTTGCCCTCATTCGTGCCATGCATAATGAGCTAGCGAGATTTAGTACTTTAGCGGAAGCTGTAGCGATCGTAGATATCGAGTATGAAGCGACAGAAATTACAGTAACAGTCGATGGGGTTCCACAATTTTCGCGGACTTTCCCAATTGGCACTGCTCAAATCCAGAATGCTCAATTGCGTGCTATCAACTTACCTCCACGACGGACAACGGATATGGAGATGTTGAGTTCAACTGTTGTGCCTGTTCAGTCCATGGATACGGCAAGTCTCGCAGGTGGTGGTGGAACTCCCGGTGATGCTGCAATTATGAGGGTTGTTGGCGATCTCTCCGATGAACTAAGACGCTCAATTGACTTCTATACTAGTCAGTCTCCTGGATCGGATGTTGTACAGTTACTGATTGCAGGACCTGGTGCTTGTATTGGTCAGTTAAATGAGTTCTTCAGTCAACGTCTTGGTATTGCTGCTGTGGCAGTTGATCCACTTACTGCTGTTGGTGTAACTGTTGATGGTGATATTCCCATCCAGGAACGCATGGCGATGTCTGTCGCTCTAGGTCTAGGTTTGAGGGAGGTTTAAAAAGTCTTATGTATACACTTGATATTAATTTTTTAAGCGATCGCATTGCGGATGAAGCGCAATCAGCAGAACGTCAACCGATCGCTGATTCCCAGTTTTTAGTCTATGGTGGTGCGGCGGCTGTAGTTGCCTTTGCCATAGTTGGCGGTGCATTTCTTGTTCTAAATGCACAAAATGAAGGTATTCAAAGTGAACTTTCTGCTTTAAGTGCTAAGGAGTCACAACTAAACAGTCAACTTACAGCTTTGAAGGCTCAAGAAACTGAATTGCAGGCGATTGAAGCTAGAACTGGAGAACTAGTAAATCTGTTTGTTGGTAATTTCCCTGTGAGTGCGATCGCTGATGACATTAGAAAACGTACTCCCATTACAGTTCAAGTAGATGCGATTACGCAAGCTTCAGTTGCAGCAACGGCTACGGAGCGTGCAAAAAACACAATCTCTCTGACAGGCAAGGCAACTAGCTACAATGAACTAAATGATTTTCTATTGTTACTTAAAGCATCGCCTTTACTAGAGGATAAAGACACCGTATTAGTCTCATCAGCTTTGCAACCAGCAACTTCTGATAAAAACTTTAACTTGGTCAACTTCCAAATCATTACAGCTACTACCTCAAAAAGCCCTGCGGATATCTTGCCTGACCTCCAAAAGACAGGAGCCGATGGGTTAGTTACCAGAGTTAATTTATTAAAGCAACAGGGAGTAATCAAATAAAATGGCAAACGTTGGAGCTGCTTCAGGAATTGAAGAAGTTGGAGGTGGTGTAACTCTATTTGGTATCACCTTTACCTCAAAGATTTTAGGAATCTTAATCGGCGTTGGTGGCGTTGCTCTGGCTGCTTATGTGGCTAGTACCTATGTAATGCCAATCTGGGACTCAGTGCAGTCTGGGCAACAAAACATTGCAACAAAAAAGACCAATGTTACGACGTTGGAAGGGCAAGTGGCAAGTAAAGGCAATATTGCTCAAAGAATTGAGGCTGCAAATCAGCAGAATAAATTTGTTCTATCGCTTTTGCCAAATGTAGATAATATTGATACACTAATCCGCGATATTCAGGAGCAGATTCCCAAAACAATTGTGATTGCTCTACCTCCAGATTTTTCCTATGAATTAGCAGGAACTCTAAGGACTTTTCAACCCACAGCTCCAGTTATAGGAACGCAGTATAATACCTACTCTTTTACAGTTGGGTTTGATGGCAAGTTTGAAGATGTGTTGAATACAATTCAGAGGATTGAGCGATTAAGACCTTTGCTAATTGTCAAAGATTTAAAACTAACTAAGAAGGCTTTACCAACTACTACTTTTAAGTTTTCACGCCCGATCGCTGCTGGCAAAGAAAAAGACATTTTGGATAGCTTACCGCCATTAATTGGAGCAGATTTTACTCTGCAAGCTTTTGTGCCAAAAACTGAAGAAGAGCTTAAAGCTGCTGCTGCTGCGCCACCAAAATAGATGTTAACAAGGGGCTTAAGCCCCTTGTTGTATTGACTGATTAATGATAGCCCTAACTTGCAGTCATATTATTTTTTTTGATTTAAAAATGACAAAGTGTGGTATAATCTCGCACCATAATCGCGTCAATTCTGTCTTGGTTATGTCGTTCTTTTAGTTAGGGCATGTTCAAGTTTCTACAGATTACTACAAAGATTAAGTGTATTGAGTTCCGTGAGGAACAAGAGGAGTGTAATTATGAATGCTAAATTGAATGATAGGTTGAATGCGAATTTGAATGGTAAGTCCTTGGCTTGCTGGTTTCTGATTGCTGCGAGTTGCCCACAGGTTTTGGCGATCGCACCTAGCCAAGCACAAAATGCTACCCAAAATACTGTTTCTGCAAATCAAGCTGATGTAGTAGCGGTAGCGAGTCGGATTACTGACATTAATACCAGTGTGACTGATGATCGACTCAACCTCACTTTGAACTTTGCCAGTAGCGATCGCCCCCAAGTTACCTATACCAAGCAAGGTAAGGCATGGGTAGCAGTATTAAATGGCGCACAGTTACAATTGGGTAATGGTAATGCTAGCTATGCGAAGGCTAATCCTGCACCAGGAATTACAGCGATCGAAGCTACACAATATGCTGCGAATAAAGTTCGTATTCGTGTGACTGCTAATGATCCAGAGATGCTTAAGGATTTGATCAAGCGCCAAGATACTGGCGATAGCCTAGTATTTAGCTTAGAGATGCAACCTTCCGCAACACAAGCTAGTACGATTTCTGCGGTAAATGCGCCTGAAGCTGGAGTCGTCAATAAAAATAATTCTGCAAATGTTTCTGATTCAGATCGCGTTTTAATTGCTCAAAATACCACTAGTTCTTCTGTCGGTAAGCCATTATTTGAGCCAAAGGTGACAATCACTAATCCTGATGGAAAGACTCGCGTGGCACAAAATACTGGCTCCAATACTGTAATGCCACCTGTTGCGAATCCAGTAACTCCACAATTGCCAGGTCGAGTACCTGGCGTTGTCCCTCCTTTCCGCCAAATCAAGACTCCACCTGTTGGTGATATCGCGACAACAACAACTAAACTCCGTCCTGATATTGTTGAGCTTGGTACGGCTGAACGTGTACCAAGAATTACCTTGCGTGATGCTCCTGCAATCGAAGTTCTAACTCTGATTGGTCGTGTTGCTGGATTAAGTGTGGTCTCTGCCGAAGCCCCAACAACTGGTACTACTGGTGCTGCTGCACCTGCTGAAGCAAGTAGTGGTGCAACAGGGCTAAAGCAACCAGTCAGTCTCTCAATTGAGAATGAGACTGCTCAGGATGTGTTCAATAACGTATTGAGGATTTCTGGACTAGAAGCTAATCGGATTGGTCAGACCATCTTTGTGGCAACAAAACTTCCTGTAACACTAAAGAACCTAGTCAGCAAGAGTTATCGACTCAATCAAATAACGACTGGTGAAGCATCAGCTTACTTGATTGGTTTAGGTGCTTCTCGCGTTGTCAGTCGTCAACGCCCTATTCCTGGTGTGCAGACAGCTACAATCGGTACTGCTGCTCAGGCGATCATCAACGTTACTACTGAAGCTGTTCCCACTCTAGAGACTGTTAGCATTACTCCTGAATCTGGCGCAACTCCATTGCTGAAAGGCTTACAGGTAATTGCAGAAGAGCGGTCTAACTCTATAACTTTGGTCGGCTCACCTAAGCAAGTAGAGTATGCTGAAGCGCAACTTGCAAGGCTAGACCTGCGTAAACGTCAAGTTATGGTTAACGTAAGAGTACTAGAAGTTGCAATTAACAATGGTCAAACTCTTTCGGGTGGATTTACCACAACTGGTGGAAACCCAACCATTACCCAAGGTCTCAGCGTTGATAGTACTAACACTTTAGGGATTTCTCTCAGCAGTAATAATCCGATAACACTACCTACATCATTCATCGCTTCGCTGACAGCATCAATTAGGAATGGAAGTGCTAAAGTAATTACTGATCCTAATCTAACTGTCCAAGAAGGTGAGACCGCAACGATCGCGTTGACAGATCAAGTTGTCAATAACATTACTTCTACTGTTACTGCCGCAACTACCCCTGGAACCGCAGCCACTACCACAACTACAGCAACTTTTGCTCAAGTTGGGTTAACTCTTGCTATTCAAATCGAGAGAATTGATGATAATGGCTTTATCAATTTGTCGGTGTCTCCAAGAATATCCACACCTTTAAATGCTGTTCCTCTAACTTCCTCTGCTGGTACTAATTTTGTAGTTCCAATTTCTGAGCGCGTCTTGAACTCTGGTCGAATTCGATTACGTGATGCTCAAACACTGGTGTTGTCAGGCGTTATTCGTGATTCAGATTCAGAGTCGGTGCAGAAAGTTCCTGTTCTTGGTGACATCCCAATTATCGGAGCTTTGTTTAGAAGAACTGTCACCAGTAATAGTCGAAGCGAAGTGATCATTGTCGTCACTCCTCGTATTATTGATGATAGTCAGGATGCAACTTGGGGTTATACCTATCAACCAGGTCCAGAAACTCAGAAAGTTCTAGACAGCAATCAACGCAAGGTTCAATAAACTTTTATATTTCCCTTCTTCATTTACACTCCCTTCTTCACAGCCTTGGAAATATTTCCAAGGCTGTTTTTATTTTTTGTAGGGGCTTAGCATTCCCGTCGCAATTCATAAATTTTCAGATCACCTTAATTCGGGAATGCTAAGCCCTAACCTCGCAACGCAGGGACAATATTAGTGAAAGCGCAAAGGGTTCAGCATTTGCGTATCGAGATGATGGCGGAGAGTATAAAAATTGTGGCGCAAATGCTAACCCCCTACGGTTCTATTGTTTCAATCTTCAGGTAAATATTGAGGATTCAAAACATCCGATCGCTCAAATGGACAAATTTCTGGAAACACCAAAATATCCAGCCCTGTCTCCTGAGCCGCGATCAATCTCGCATCTTGATAGCATTCTGCAAACACATCTTCAAAATAAGGCTTAAGACTAGGACTCTTTTTGAAAGCCCTAGTTAAACGGAGAGAATGCTCAGTAATAGACGCTTTCCAGCTATTAGTTCTCTTTTGAGGTTGATATTTCCATTTGAGTAGATGCTGCAAAACCCTAATCAAATTACTTTCCAAAGCATCTTTGCGATTATTCCCCATATCTTCAACTTCTTCAGCAAGATTCTCCAAATCCAATTTCTCGATATCTCCTTTGCGTAATAGATTGACAGTTTCCGTCAGCCAAAGATTAAAGTCAGTTTCGTATAAAGCTTTTGCTGTATTCATAAAAAAGTCAGTATATACTTGATCAGGCTACGAGCTATTTTAGCCTAGTAAAAATATTTTTTTGAGCTTGCAAAAAATGTGCGCCACTGTGTCATAATTACAAAGCGTTAAAAAACGCCCTCATGGCTCAGGGGTAGAGCATTCCCTTGGTAAGGGAAAGGTCACGGGTTCAAATCCCGTTGAGGGCTTAATTTACAAGACTCCATGATTTAAATCTGGTGCATAAAGTGCTATAAAACGCTATAAAGTGTCACGATTTGAGTCCTCTGTGAGTCCCCAAAAATCCAAAAAAGGTACTGTTGCGATCGAAGCAAAATCAGGCTACTTACGTTTGCGGTGGCGGTATCTAGGCAAGCAATACAATATTTATACGGGGTTACCTGATGAACCTCTGTTGCGCTCTGTAGCCGAGACTAAGGCAAAGACAATTGCCCTAGATATTTTGTCAGGTAATTTTGATGAAACCCTTGCCAAATACAAACCTAAAAAGCAGGAACCTAAACCACAAGAGCTTGCTACCTTTGAAATTTATCAATCATTTTTAGAATTTAAGCGATCGCAGGTTGTGGCATCCACCATCAAAAAATATGAGTCCTTACTTGAGGACTTAAAACGTGGTTTAACACCTGAAAATATTGTGCAGATTTTGAGCGTGACAAATAATGCGGAGACAGTAAAGCGAAAGCTAGAATGGCTCGATCAGGCTTACCGATGGCATGGTATCCCTAATCCTTTTATCAACACTAAACAAAGACTTAAAATCCCACCTAAATTAAAGCCACGACCTTTCAGTGCCGATGAAGTGCAGTTAATCTTTGAAGGTTTCAAAGAGAAATATCCTCACTACCTTCCCTATGTCCAATTCTGTGTATCCACTGGGGTAAGGCTACAAGAGGTCAATAATTTGAAATGGTCGCAGATATCTGATGATATGACCCGTATCCAAATACTTGATCACAAGCGGAGTAAAACAAGATCCTTTAGACTACCTGATTTAGCAATTGCAGCATTACAAAGTGTGGACCGATCTCATGAATATATATTTACCAGTGCGGAAGGGCATCAGATCAATCATGGCAATTTTAGAAAGCGTTACTGGAAAGATGTACTAGATAGCAAAAAAATAGATTATCGTCGTCCTTATCTATGTAGAAGTACAGCGATTAGCCATGCTTTAAGTAAAGGTGCTAATCCAATGATGGTTGCTGCTGTGACTGGTCACGATGTGCAGACACTCTATAACGAATATGCAGGATTTATTGAATCAAGTCCTAAGATGCCCGATTTGTTCTAGATTTTTCTAGTTTTAAAATCTTTTTGCGCCATTGAGTAAACTGCTCGACTTGATCGACCTCGCATAGCAGCCAATCGTGACATCGGTGAATATTGAAATTTAGTCCAGACTCATCTGTATAGTGAAAATCTTTTGTAAATGGAATCCCCAAATTATTTTTCTTTTGCAGCCTGATCCAACTGCGAATAGTACTTTCTCCTTTATCCAATGCAGCAGCAAGCTTTTGGATTGGGGGAATTTTAGGATCTTCTTTAGACTTAATTGCTTCCAATTGTTTAGAGTGCAATAGAGCCAATTCTTTGAGTTCTTTAATTTCCTTAAGTAAATCTGTAAATTCGGTAGTCATCGTCCTGTCCAAAACAAATAAGCTGTCTTCCTTTTTTTTGCCGCTCCCCTCGATCAAGTCACCCGTGAATGGCAACTTTGGCAGGATGGTTTTCTGGTTGTTACTTGTGAATTGATTTATAAATATCAAATGCTTTGTTAATTTGCTGTTGGCGATCTTTACTACCACCGAGATCGGGGTGAGCTTCTTTTGATAAACGGACATATGCGGCTTTCACTTCAGTAACCGAAGCATCTTGGCTAACCCCTAAAATCTGCCACCATTCAAGCTCAGACGGTAATGCTTGATAGCCCATAAATGCCTGTTGCATACTGCCAACACCCCAGCGATGCATTCCACGCATTGCATCAATATGTTTAGCGATCGCCCAAGTGTTATCAACTACTTTGTCCCAATAATCACAAGCTAGAACCAAATCAATTTTATTAAGCCGAAAGTATACGGCTATGCTTGGATCGTCTGGTTGTCTAAAACTGGCATATGGCAACCCATCTTTACGCAAGGGGATATTGCTAGAAAGAACGACTTGAGAAGCACCCAACAGATCTAGCTGTCTGAATAATTCATCACGGGCATTAGCAAAGGTTCGATCACCTCTTGGAGAAAATCTTGATTTCTGTCTAAATTTGTTACGCTGCCAACCTGCGGGGTAATGCAGTGGATATCTCAGATTGTTCATTTCCATAGAAATTAAATTGTTGAAAATTTTAGTTTTTGGGCAAGACGGCGCTTCGCGCCGCTAATGAAAAATAGTGGTGGCATAGTTAATCTGGAAATAGGGTGAGTTGCCCTTGCCTTTCTTTACTACGCGATCGCCTTAGAGCAGTTTGGTAACCGTCATATCGGGCATGGCAAGGAAAACACCATGCTCTAAGGTTGTCATCTCTGCAATTTTCGGGACGATGATCGAGGTGGGCAACAGTCAAGGTAAATCGGTGCATATGTTCTTTGTAGCTACCATCTGTCATTACCTCAAACCCCTCGCCGTACCAATCGATCTGACCTGTATCAAGTAGCCATTGGCTAAAGTCAATCCAAGAAACACTTGGCTTTCGACATGGACGCTGACAGTTTTGGCAAATCCATTCAGCTTTATCTTTGATGCGGGTAGCGATCGCATCCCAATCACTGGGGTAAAGGCTTCTATTCATTGGCATAGTTTTACTCTTTAATTTTTGTCAATTTTTTTTCGATCTCTTTAATTTCTTTCTCGATCTCTTGCAATCGCTTTCCTGCGGCAAACTGAGTAAGCGCAGATTTATGCTCGTCTTGGTCAACCTTGCCGATGTACCTAGATTTTTTGTCATTTAGCCATTTGTGGGG
Source organism: Pseudanabaena minima str. Chao 2107 (assembly GCF_051131155.1). Lineage (NCBI taxonomy): Bacteria > Bacillati > Cyanobacteriota > Cyanophyceae > Pseudanabaenales > Pseudanabaenaceae > Pseudanabaena > Pseudanabaena minima. Next base: position 3,343,000 of record NZ_CP159508.1, on the reverse strand, counting down.
CTTGTCGCTTTTCCAGACCACTTGATCGAAATTCCGTTTGGACGGTCGCGACTTCTCTAACCAAACTCCTTTCGGGCTAGCACCTGATGATTCAAGAGCGATCGCTTCTTTTTGCAAATCTGCTAAGCTTTCGCGCAAAATCTCAAGCTCTGTTTTGGGAACTTCCACTAGAACGGATACCCTAGTGGGTTCATCCATGCGTAACTTAGCAACGGATAACTTAGGTTCCGAGTCGATTACAACCTCAAGATCGGCGGATTGATCGGCATCGATGCAAGGAAGATTTGCCAGAAATTCCTTAAGCTCGGTAACTGATTTTTGAGGTTTTTTCAGTTCTTTTACGACATCTGGCAATAGCAAAGCGATTGCTTCTGCGATCAATCCACGTTTAGCGTTGATCAGCGCATGAGCCAAGGCATTTACCGCAAATGTTGGCAGATAGCGTCCCGAATAGTGCTTACAGATTGGATTCAGTATTTCAACCAGTTGACTGTGATTCGTTGCCTTTATTACGGGTGTACTGATTTCTAGATTGTGAGAAGTCAAATAGTCATTTTTTTGGATGTTTATGCAGTTCTTAGATAGATGTGTAATTACTCCTTCTTTCCCGTCTATATCAACTACGCGATCGCCTACGGAAAATAAGACGGGTTGAATTAAACGGGGATCTTTCCCATGTCCTGCTAGTAAAGTCATGCAGCACCTCCAAAAAACTTTGTTTTTAATTGCTGTGCTAAATCTGGGTGTGTTGCCCTTAAGTTTTCAATCTTGGTTCTGGCAAAATCAATGTTCTTGTCAGCGATCGCCTGAGCGATCGAGTTTTCTAATCGCCACGGATCTTCTGCTAATGGATCTCGCTTTGGCGTGACTGATGCTCTAAGCTCCAATTCCCACTTTTGCCAATCTGCGGGCTTAAATTTAGAAAAATACGCCTTGCGATCTCGTGGTAGAGATTTCAAAGACTTCAAAACAAAATTCTCAACGGCGGCGCGGGAGAATTGACCATCAATAGGGTTGATCGGATCTTTAGGTGTCTGTACTTCACATGCAATTTCATCAGGTTCTAAATTGTCAGAGATTGCCTTTTGGATTTCAGCGATCGCCTCATCTAAAGAAATATCTGAATTTTCTACAGCGCTTTGCGCCGCTTCTGAATTTTCAAAATTCAAAAAATCGTCCTGATCTGATCTTTCTAATAGATCTAAAGAGATCTTAGAGATCTTAGGGTCGCAGGATTCAGTTATAGCAGAGCTTTCAGCCGTCGCTTGTTGCATGGATGCACTGCTTGTTGCATCAGCGCACTGCTTGTTGCATGGGTGCAACTCCTGTTGCGTGGGTGCAACATCGTTGCATGGGTGCAACACCTCTTCTTGTTGCGTGGGTGCAACATCGTTGCGTGTATGCAACAAACCTTTGCCTTTGATCGAGACATTGGCTATTAGAATCTCTAGGTCGATGTAGCCCTTTGCATCAAGGCTTTTTAATGCGCGGCTTGCAGTCGAGCGATTAATGTCTAAATCTTTGGCGATTTTACTAGCATTGACCTTTACACCCTTACTATAAGGATCGAGCGTGCGGATGTAGTAAAGAACATCTTTTTCGCTTTCGTGTAGCTGTTTGACAGCTTTTAGCCATTCCTCATGTTCTAGTGGATAAAATCTAGCCATTGCTTTTGACCTCACTAGCACAGTCATCGCAATAGTCGAAGTGGTCATCGTCTGCACCAAAGCAGTAAGGTATATCCCGCAGACACAGTTCACAGGTAAAAAACAAACCGTCGCGATCGCAATGCTCAAGATAATTTGGCTTGCATTGACAAGCTACAGACTTGGCTAGGCTGGCAAAATAGCCAGTGGCTTGTAACTGTTCTCTGATGCTAGGAAACTTTGTTAGCATCGCTTTGTCCTCTTACCAACTCTGGGCGATGTGCGAGGAGCGCGATTTCGATATTTTTGTGAGGTTACAACGATTACATAGTTAAAAGCAGTCCTCGCACCATAGATTAGATTCAATCTTTGGCACTCTAAAAATTGCTCACGATTGAGCATTTCAAAGATATTTTGTTGCATAGTTAGAAATTGAATAAAATTTGTAGCCCCTCTAGTTCGCGCTAGAGGGCTTTTTTCTTATAAAAGGGGTTCTGACCCTACGCTGATTACTTCGGGGAAGATAAAAACAGCTTTAAAAAACTCATTGGCGATCGATTTGTTCTCAAAAAGAAATAATCGCTCCTCCCCATCTTTACTAGTAATTGTTTTGGAGCATTTACCGCCTAAGTTCACTGCTAGCTCGTTAATAGCAATAGCATTGCCTTCGGAATGAACTGATACGCATTTAAGAGATGATGTCCGCCTATTTGCAGCAATATGAAGGCTGTACGAATTTGTCGTAAATCGTTGAAGTGTATTAAGCGGCAAACGAGTTGTCTTCATCTTTGAGACCCTTAATAGACCTCTTGCAGAACCAAAAACATGTTAGATTTATAAGCTTTTTATCAGATCTCAAATTAAGCGATGAAATACGAAGCCAGTCAAAATCTATCAGCGACAGAATTTAAACGGTTATTTGGGGTAAGAAGAGAAACATTTGCGCAAATGACGGAGCTAATGCAACAAGCAGCCCAAAGCAAAGGACAAGGTGGTGTAGAACCAAAGCTAAGTCTAGAAGACCAAATATTGGTTACTTTGCAGTATTGGCGTGAATATCGCACCTATTTTCATATTGCTAGCGACTGGGAAGTGTCAGAATCGACGATTTGCCGCATCGTCAAAAAAGTAGAAAATGTCTTAATTAAATCGAAAAAGTTTCGGTTAGCAGGAAAAAAGTCATTGTGGCAGGAGAAGGCTCCAGCCATAATTGCCATTGATGTAACTGAGACAAAGGTTGAGCGCCCTAAATATCACCAGAAACATTTTTATAGCGGTAAGAAAAAGCATCATGCCCTCAAAGCCCAATTGGTGGTCGATCTGACTAATTTCAAGATAGTTTGTACCGCTTACGGTAAGGGCAAGCAGCATGATTTCTCATTATTCAAGGCAAGTGGAGTTCATTTTCACGCACAGACACAAGGTTTGGCAGACAAGGGTTATCAAGGCTTACAAAAGTTGCATCCTAACTCGCAAATTCCTATCAAAAAGCCTCAAAATGGCTCATTATCCAAGGAAGATAAGCGTTGTAATCGCCAACTTGCACGTCAACGTATTGCGATTGAGCATGTTAATCGTCGCTTGAAGATTTTTAAGATTCTCTCTTTACCTTATCGTAATCGTCGTCGTCGTTTTGGTTTGCGTTGTAATTTGATTGCTGCCATTTATAACTTTGAAGTCGCTCTTGTTGCTTCTAAAACTTTCTCTGCTCTGGATTAATTTTCAGTTCTGCAAGAGGTCTAATAATCAAATCCTCCAAAACGACACAAAAATCAACGCCCCTCTCAGCAGCAAGCATAAATATCTTGCTCTTGAGTTTTGTTTTGATAGCTGTAGTTGTCTTTTCTCTTTTATCCATTATTTATCGATCGATAATTATTTATTGATCGATAATAGACGTATTCACGTTTATACGTCAATACGTCTAAAATGTTTTACAAATAGGTAAATATCTATATGATTGTGATTTGCAGCTATGGATCAGCAAAGCCGTCAAAGACTCGCGCAAAAGGTAAGAGCTTTGAGAGACAACACATCTCAAGTAGAATTTGCCAAGACTATGGGGGTCAGACAATCTACGATCGCCAGTTGGGAGAAAGCCACCAATGTGCCAACCCTTGAAAACATAGAAAAGCTGGCGGAATTGTCTAAGCAATTACCAGAAGAATTTTTAGCAAATATCTATGGGCGCACAATATCTACACAAGAATGCCCCACAGTTGCCTTTGCGATTACCACAATGGACAATCAAGAAATAGGTTGCATACTCATGCTAATTGGTCAGCATTTTGGAGGGGAGCTGCCCGACGATATTGAAGAAAAAAAACTAGATTAATCTTTCCATCCACATATAGGACAAGTCCAATCAATGCGATCGCTATTCACTTCATACACATAGCGACATTGCGGACACATACCCGTAAATACAGGATGCGTCATTAAAATTCGATACTGCTGCGCTCTGGTTAACCTTGGCTGATGATCGGTTTCATAGGTTATTGGCAATTTCACAAGATGACCATCAACAAACGTAAAACCATTGGGACACCATAGCTCTTGACCATCATCGGCAAAGTCTGGGCATGAATCACCATCAACACCGTCGGGATGGATCGCACAGACTAGATAGTTGCTGTGGGCATTGTTGAGACAGCGATCGCAGTCGGGTATTTTGGGCATTGGTTTTATAGATAGGCGATCGCTTAATGTTCTAGTGGAATTTTGACAAGACTTACTGAGAAGTTAGCTTTTAGAGTCATGGTATAGATTGCTGAAAATCCAACTTAGTAAATATCCATGATGAAAAGCACAACCTAGCTCTTGCTTGCCCACAGTGGGTAAATGTCCTTTTGGAGCATTAATTGAATAATTTGTCTCGCAGTCAAAAAACCATTCATCAGCACCTGCACTCAGCCATCCTAGTAAAATAGCTAGCGCAAACATTGGAGTCCAACGTCCTACTATGGATATAGGATATTTTTCTCTAACTACAGACATCCCCAACTCTTTTTCTTCAGCAAGAATATTTTGGTAGATTTGCCATTGGACACTAAAGCCAAAATGACCGTTGCTATGCTCTACCCAAAGGCGATCTATTGCTTCTAGCTCCTCCTTTGAAAAAGCTTTGATTTTTGGAATGATTGCTTTCCTTACTGATAGTCCAGAATCGATATTTAGATCTTCTGGATTAATTTGAAAAGTTAATCTTTTTGTTTCTAAATCTGCTTCCCGCCAGTTTTGGGCAACGAGAAGATCTTGCAAAGTTTGATGGTGAGCGTAAAGCATAGATGGGATTTTCAGTATGTTGCAAACGTTTATATCCTATGGCGATCGCAGTCTGGTTTTTGGGGACTTGTTCTATGGGAAAGCAGCCAATAATTACGATGTCACACTAACCGTTACACTACTTTCGCATCTTGTAACACAACCCGATCCACTGTGCGATCGCCTCACCTAAACTACTTTTTTATAACTTCGATAGACTGAGCGCGAAAAACACGGCTGGCAATGCCTGTGTCATAGCCATTAGCTTTTCTGTAGTCCATAGCTCCCCGCAAACGTAAAGTATCGCCCACTTTTACAGAGAAAACTACATCAGCTTTGCTATGTTCAATGACTACGGAATAAGCTTCTAATGCTCCTAATTGATTAAAGCTAGGTGGCTGACCTACAGGCATGACTCGAAACATTGTCAGTCCATCTAAATCATAAGCTGAAAATACATAGTATCCGCCTGCACCAGCGCCCACAAAACTAACTTCGGTAGTGACATCACAACCATTAAAAATATCTGCCTGTGCCGTAATTTGAGCAAAATTCTTTAACGAACCAGCTTTAGGGCATTCTGCCTGAGCCTGTGCCACATTGCCAAGTAAGGATAAGGCGATCGCAGAGGCAACGGTGGACAAAATTTGCTTGGCAGTCATGGGGTTTTCTTTGTTGCGTTCTAGGGGAAAGTCGATAACTAAATATTCTCACGGTATCAGAGCTAGGGGCGATCGCAGTTTGTAGTAGTTAAGATTCCTTATTGACATCGAAATGTTTCAGCAAACTATAGACAACGGGAGACAAAACGATCCCCATTGCTAGGACAAAAACTAAACCACTAAAAAGCGCATAGGTAGAGGCAAAAATCTTAGCGCTGATATTCGGTAGTGGGCTAATTGGTCCCATGCCACTCAGAATCATCGAAGCTTCAACCAAGGAATCTACCCAACTTAACCCTGCAAACCAGTGATAGCCAATAACGCCTATCCCTAGCCCTAGTAGTATAAAAACTCCTGACAAGACAAGATAAGTGGCAAATCTGCGAGCTAGAACCTGAATTGATTCTGACTGCTTTATTGACTTAATCAGGTTTGCCATGACTTTCATGTAGGGAGATTTTACAACCAGCATAGCAATGTCACGCTATCCGATCCATGTGCGATCGCAGTTTGTAACGGAGCGATCACCCTTAGCTCTGTAGGCATTGTGGAGACAGCGATCGCTTTGGAGTAGTTTTGGCATTGGTTGTTTGGTTAGGCGATCAGGGCTAGTGGAAAAGCTGCACGTTAATTGTTTTTCTAATAGAGCGCTTGACAAAAAAAAATATAGGAATTATGGTTAAGTGATTAACCGCTTAAGCGGTTAATCACTTAACCATAATTCCTAAGATCTTAAAGAAAGAAATCACTTCAGATTGCTTTCTAGAGAAGAAATTTTGGGATCTAATACCTGTAAAAAATGAAGTCATTTTTCTGATGAATAAATAGCCAAATAAATTTGTGGCGATCGCCAGCCGAGGTAAGGTCATGTCCAAGAGCAAAATGACAAAATGCCCCAAGTGCGGAGAGAAATCTTTCAAAGAAATCAAAGAGAATGTATTTAAGTGCGTCAGTTGTAACTATCGAAAAGACCTTAATGATCCTGATTATGGTTGGTTTATGCCATCGCTTACTGTTGGCGGTTTGAGTGGCTTAATGATCGCGATCGTTGGGTTTCTCTTCATCTTTCGGGTAGCATCTAGCAACTTATCTAACCCAATCCGCAATCAAACAGACGTATTAGCACCAGAACCAGAAATAATTCCAGCAAGTATCAGTAATATTCGCGAACCTCCCACACAAACAGTACCAAAGGTGATCGCCAAACCCATGCCCAAACCCGTCGCCAAACCCGTTGCTAAATCTGGTAATCAAGTTATTCTAGAGATTAGTGGTAAACCGCAAACGGTTTTATTGTGTGGACTCAATGCACCAACACCTAATAGTCCACTTTTTGCAGCAGCGACTCAGAACTTACAGCAATTGCTCGATCTCGCTGGTACTGATAACTTATTTTGGTCACTGATCGACAATGACAAAGGTATTCAAGTTATGGAATTATACGATCGCAGAGTCCAAGGCTCAATTAATGCTCAGCAAGCAGCAAGTGGTTATGCTACATCGTCTCAATTCTTAGCAAAACTATGTCGCGATCGCGTCCAGATTTTGGCGAGTGTCCAACTGGCGCGGGAGCAGCAAAAGGGATTATGGAAACCTTAACAAGAGCTTAGGATGATTGAACCCATTCCTCTAGTTATTTTCTATGTTTTAGGCTATATCTAAGACATTTGACAAGAACAATAGCTCGAATATTAATGAAAAAACAGTGTTTACAATACTATTTACAGGAGTTAGATATTGCCACAAAACAGTTTTTGTATTTATAGAAATACCCTTATCAAAAAAGAAGGCTCATTAAATTAATGAGCCTTCTTTTTTGATAAGGGTATGGGTAAGAACCTTAAGGATTCTAGAATTTGTTAAAAGCCTTGCCCAGTAAATCTTTTAACGAAATCTAGAATATGTTAAACATGTTGGGTAATAGCAATTAAAATCGCTCCCCCCCCATCCAAGTTTGCTTTTGAGACTTTTTTGAGCTTATTATCGAACAGTTGAATTATATGTATGTTGCGCCCCGTTCTTAGTCCATTCGCTTAGTAGATCTGTGACGAGATCTGAGAAATCTCTATCTTCTCGAACTAGCTTTTCTTTAACATCCTTATAAAGCTCTTTAGGTACATATGCTCCAACTTGGTCGTATGTTGGATCACTTCTCTTACCTTTTCTTTTTGCAGTTGACATGGTGTTGCTCTCTAAACTGAACAGATAATTTAGAAACAGGATGAAAGCAAAGTAATGTAATACATTACTTTGACTGAATAAAAGTCAAAAAATAAGCTTCCTTAACTTTTATAGATAGGAAGCATTAACTATTTGTAGAATGAGTTAGTACCAGCCAAAGCATCAATTGGCTAAACAGAATGGTAATGCTGTAGCTAATATAGCTAAGCGCTCCTTTATTTAATTTCAATAACTTAATCATCAACATTCTATTAATAAAACATATAGATTAAATGTGATTATATCCACCTTATTATGCTGCCTAAGCCTTACTAAATTGCGTAAGATAAGCAACAATTTTTTGGTTTCTATGAATATTGCTAGCTAAAAACGACCTTGCGCTTAACCAGTTAGGCGGTTAATCATAACATACAAGCCAAAGCAGTTTAGTTATATAAAAGTTACTTAAAAGTTATATTTCAGCATATATATAGCTATGTAAAGCGGTGATTATAAAAAATTGACTAAAATTTACTGATACTAATAAGTGTCCTCTCAATCCCCTTATGGGGTTGAATGCTATCTTAAAAATTCCAAACAACAAGTAGGCTGGAATTTTCAAGAAGCTACAGCCTACTTGTTGTTTGAGAGATGCTCGTTATAACTTTTAATCATTATCTCTTTAACTGATTATGTGGGAAGCATCAACTCTTGCAAAAGAACTTATCCTGACATGATCGCATCTAAAGCAAAGCAAGTGTTACTTAGGACATAAAATAATTTTGCCTTTGCTACAGATTAGTCAGTTATTTCTCTGTTGCATTACAATCCCTATCATCATTGGCTTCAATCCAAGCCATCTGATGATCTTTAAATTTCTGTTCCCAGTTTTCCTCTATTACCTGAGATTTCTTCTGAGTCTTCTCCTTGCCATACAAGGCTAGTGAATAAATCAAGTCTCGGCAAAACTCTCCTCGAAAATAACCGCCATGTGAGTCAATTTGAGATATTCCTGAGAAATGCTTGAACGCCGTTAAAATGTAATTAAAAAAAGTTGCGAAAGAATTGTTTGCCGTAAATGCACTCAATCGTCGGCTAGAAGAAGCTGAAGGGTGCGATCCAACTAATTTATCTTTGTAATCAGTACAGTCAATAATTGTGAATGACTTACTTATATCTACTTCACAATTGAAAGGATCATCTTTAAGTGGAATGGTATGGGTTAATCCACGAATACCTATGGCATCATTGCCATAACTGAGTACACCATATCTTCGCTCTTGAGTAATTGTAAGATTACCAAGTCGATAGCCGCCAACACGAGAAGCCGAAGGGAACATGAAAAAGTTTGCTGCTGTAGACGCTAGACGCAGTATCATATCAGCATCGTTGGTGAATAGATAAACTTCCTTGAAACGATGTAGACAACTTTGAAGAAAGTTAGTTCGCCCCGTTGTAATTGCCCAAATAGGAATATCAGGCGAGGCAATAACCAGTGTTTTTAATCTAAAGAAGTCTCCAAGATTTTGAATCTCTTCGTCTTTCGTAAGGCTTGCTATCGGTTTAGAATTTTCCCCAAAAGGACCATCAGGTGATTTTTGTTTCCACCGTTTAATCGCTGATTGATCAAAAACATCAGAGAGAACACGAATAGTGTGGGTTGCCACAAAACACCCCACACTATGAGCGATAAAGCTTAGATTAGCTCTTCCATAAAAATCTGGGCATAACTTTAGACGCTCCTTCGCTTGCGGATCTAATTCTAAAAGGATTTCATCTAATATGACTTGCATCCATCGCACTAGCTCAACAGCATCAAACACACCATAGTTAGCAGCACGATCTCGATCTCGAAAGTAGACAGCTAAACGGAGAAAAATCAAACAAACCACCATCCCCACTAGGATTAAAGCTAATGATGACAGTGGATTTGACAAGAAAAATGCTGTGGATATTCCTGCAATAATAAATATCCACAGCATCACAGGCATTGCTTGAAGCGGCTCTATCCACTTGATAAGTTTTGATTTGATAATCGGTTCTGAAGACCAAGAAAAGTTGATAAAAAGTACAAAATCTTCAAAATCTTCGATATTTTTTTTAGCTACATCATCCTTAAATTTCTTTGCTAAAGGCTCATAAGTATTTTCTTCAAGATTTTTGAATGGAACGTTAAACCCGTGAATATCCAGAACAATACTAATTTTGTTAAGGACATCCTTACCCGATTCTCCCCATTTTGCTTTAATAAAATTTAGTAGAACAAGTTTGATATCAGCTATCGGATATGAAGAATCTAGAGAGACTTTTGAAGTAAGATCCTCGCGGTATTGACTTTCAGCATTTATGGGTGCGGTGCTACAGATTAAACAATGAGCAAATGTTTTTTTGTTTTCTTCGTATCTTTTGATCACAAGTTGGGCATTAGATTTTTTTTGACTCATCTTGGCTCACTGTTTTATATCAGGCGTGATAATTTTAGCTTTATTGCACATAAAATACATTATGCGATCGCATCTTGTAACACTACCCGATCCAATAATGGCTGTATGGTCATAGCAACCAAAATTAGGCTTTACCCATGACAGCCAAAGAAATTACCGATCGCCTTTTACTCCTCTCCAAAGATTTACTATTTCCCAGTGAATCCGACTATCCCCTAGAACCTTTCACTTGGGAATCAGCAACCCTTACCCCAGAAACCATCCTCACGCGATCGCTGAAACCATCAGACACACCTATCGAAGCGATCGCCCTAGAAGTTTTCTTTGCACCCGTCACCACCGATGAAGATTGGTTTGAAGATGAAGATCGACAAGTCTCGCAAAGGTTTCGCGATCTGCAAGCAGCGATCGCCACATTAGAAAATGTCCAAGTGTTTCGCCTTGGCAAAATCGAGATTGATGTTTATATCGTTGGTGCGATCGGTCCCGATTTGGTCGGGCTAAAAACTACCGTAATTGAAACCTAACAGCCTTTCTTTGATTCAATCTGCTTTTGAATGTCGGGCGGCACATTGCTAAAGAAGTCATAGCCCGTTAGTTTCTCAACGTCGCTAACAGTTGTACAGAAATCTGTCCACTTACCATTACGCCCTTGCTTGTTGGGCATAATTACAGCGATAGTCCTAGTATTGGCATTGACCCCTGCTAAACCTTTGGCGGGATCGTCTAGCACCAAGACTACCTTCCACATGGTAGAAGGCACAGCAATCTTGCCCTTCAACAGTGAGGCATCACCATTCTTGCCCTCTCCACCTGTGCCATGTCCACCCGCAACGATGTAAAGCTCTTTGCCTTCTCTTGCCAAGTCACGGGAAAACTCTTCTAGTTGCACCCACACACCCTGATTGTTATCTGGTGCTTGTGGCAAGATATTTACCATCAAAAAAGTAGCCGAATTGTCTTCTACTGATCGACCCCGATCTTCTGAGTTAACCAAGTGTCCGCGATCGAATCCTGAGCCTGTGTAGTCTTTGGTTACAACTCTATACCAACCTTTCGGCAGAGTGGGATCGGGGCGAAAATTGTTTTGCCTTTCAGCATTACCCATCCACGAATTGTTTAGTTGCCATGATGCCCAATTAGCGATATTGCGGCTCTTGCTATAGCTCAGTACATACTGAGGTTTGACCAGCAAATAGTTGTCGGTATTAGTGGGATCTGTCGTGGCTTTGCTTGGATTTCCCATGCGTAAGTTGGGATTATCCTGTACTTTGTCTGGCGCTTTTGCTGGTTGTACTTGAGGCGGTTTTTGAGTCGGTGCAACGGTATTTTCAAGTTTTTGCGCTGGTTTTGCCTGTGCAGGGGTTACTGTGGTGGTGACACTGGGAGCTTGGCTACAACTGACAACAAGTAAGACTGTTAGGAAAAAAGCTAGTAGCGATCGCATGGTGTTCTAGGGGAATTTGCCAAGATCATAGCGCTTGTTTGATTTGTTTTTGGGGCGATTAATCAATATACCTAAATTAGCAAATGCTAATTTAGGTATATTGACTTTGACTAGACAATAAAATAAATAATTTAGGATTATTTTTCGTTTATATCCTTAGAGATTAGACTTTTTTTAAAAGATTCAAGCCAAGTATTTGCCGTACTTTCTATAATAAATTGCTTCATTTTTTGTGAGCTTTCTTTGTCAAGTTGATGTGTATACGAGATCAAAATCTGCAATTGCTCAAAACTCAATATTTCTCTATGGTAATCATCCATCCTCTTGTTTGCAGCTTTACCCCGATCAAAAGCTAAAACAGTTACAGCTTGCATTAATACGCCTATAAAAGCAGGAAATCCGCCATCAATGTTAATCTGCTTATTCTCTTTGTTATTGCTAGTAATTATTCCACTCAATCCCAATAATATAAGACCGATTCCAGCACAAGAACTTAATATAGAAAGCACAAAAAAGATGAATGACTGGTACTTGGTTTGTCTATAATCATTAAGAATATCATCGCTAACCATTGAAATTTTTTCATCAAGTTTTCTCTCTAATTCATAAGATTGTACAGCTCCATCATAGGCTAATGAAATTTGATTTACATAGTTGAGATAAACTTCAAATTCATCGTTAAACATATCATCAGCAATTAAATACTTAAAGATCTTTTTATATAAAACAAACCCATTAGATTCATCCAAAGTATCTAATGGGTTTGAATCACTTCTGTTAGATTTAATTATCCACATAACGCCGATTTGTCTCTTTTCTTTTGGAAAAGGAATACAGTAAAATAAAATTTCTTGATTTAAACTAGCTTTACCTAGTTCTAGGTTACTACCATCAGTAGTAAAACAATGAAATTCCTGACTGTTATATACTTCCTCAGATTTAGCAACTATCTCCGCAAAGGAAATTTCACTGACAAATGATTGTGTACTATTTTTTGCATCTTTATATATATCTTTTATAGATAATAAGCGATCTTTTTCTTTTACTGGAACGATAATTACTTCATTTACATCTAATGCTATACGAGTCTGTACAGTTGCATTATAAAGCATCTTACTTGATGGCGACTCAATGATTTGCGTTAATGCTTTTTGAAGACTGATTAAGATATTTTTCTTCTTTTCCACGCCATCAAGCAAGTTTTTATTTTGAAATCCAATTGCAATCTGTCTTGCAAAATGTTCCATAATCTCTTTGTGTACTAGTGTAAATGCATAAGGATTCTCGTGCTCCAAGTTAATCACCCCAATTACACTAGTTTCGTTATCTAAACCTACAACTTTAATTGGTACAGCCATCTCCGAGCGCATTTCATCAGGGTTTCTGGCACTAATGTAGTATTGCCACTCTTCCGAATTATTTTCTTTTTCCAAATGAAGATCGGAAATTAGAATTGTTTCTTGCCTCTCCTTTGCAAGCATTGTGATACCCCTTTTGCCAATATTCTCTTTCCTTGATCTAGCAGAATGTAATTCAGTCAATACATATTCTGGGAAAGCTGCTCTATAGTCAAACCTATCATTCTCTGCAAAGAAAGCTACATAACTAAAACTTGCTACAGATCGTTCACGATCTACTTCATTTGCAACTAGCAAATAGGCATATTTTGCGATATCTCGTAATAATAGATCAAGATCCTTTCTTTGAACTATCACATCAATAGCATCAACTAATTTCTTATTTGCATCAGACCAAGTAAACCTCTGAGCTAAAAACTCTTGATTATAAATCGTGTTAGCAGCTTGACTTGCAAATAATTCTAATGCAAATAGTTCAACTTTAGAAAATGGAATATATTCAAATTTGTTTAATGATAAAGTACCAATTAATTCTTTTTCATTACCTTCCTTCGATGTAATAAATAATGGGACTATAATTAGATATTTGATATTTTGATCTTGAAATTGCTTTGCAATGCAGTCAAAGTTTTCTTGCTCAGAAAATTCAACTGTTTTCATTTGTTTGATTACAACATCTGTTGCTCCAGTTCCATCAAGGCGTGGACGATGTATTACACTTCCTTCTGGGAAAGCATAAGGTGTATCTGTTAATTGATACTTAGAATCGTCCTGCGGATCTTTTTTAAGTCGATGAATAACGGCTGCTCTCGCACTAGTGATAGTTAATGCATGTTTACAGATACTTTTAAGGAGAATAGTCTTGTCTTCATTAGAAAAATTAACTTTGTCAATATTATACAAAAGAGAATTCATTTGTGAATTGATATTGTTTGAGTATTCTAGTGTCACAGTTCTCTCAACAACAGTCGCTGTTATTTGTGCAATACTTTCCACAAGATCTCGATCATATGGCGTAAAGTGGTCAGGCTTATTTTTTTTATAACAATTAATAACACCTATTATCCGACTATTTGTTTTTGGACCTTCGTTATACTTTGGAATTACTGGAACTGCTAACATAGAAAGGTTAAATCCAGAAAAATTGAATCCTTGCCTAAACTCATGACTTTCTGAGGCGATAGGAATAATCCTACATTGGGCATCTGCCAATACTGAGCCTACTATTCCCTCACCTTTCTTAAAAAATTTTGGTTCATCACGAGATGATTCTCTATAATTATTAGAGTCTTTAGCAGAAATCCATTCAATAAGAAAAGGTTCCTCCGCAAATTGAGATTCTCTAAAAGAACTCACTTTAAAATATGTACAGTTGTCACAATCAAGAACATTTTTCAGCTTACTTAATATTAAGATTACAAGTTCTTTGCTATCCATTACATCACCGATATCGCGAGTGATTTCATAGATTGCTTTTGAATTCCTAGCTTCAAAAAAATCTTTAATTGTATTAGCGAAAATTTCTCCAAACCCTTTAAGGAATTTAGTCAATTTATCCTTAGACTGCGAATAATGATTAGCAGAATTATTGTCTAATGTAATAACTGCTATTGATTTATCTTGATGTTTAGTACACAATCCTACCCAAGAATTGATTTCCGATGTAATTCCACAGTCTTCCCAGCCTAATTGATTTAATTCTTCTTTTCCATTTGTACGTAGATCATTTAAGTTGTCAATAATATATACCCCTTTTTTTTCAACATCTTCAATTAATTTGTCTTTTTTTATATTTTTAATTAGACTTCTATTAGGTAATTCAAGTCCGTCAGATTTGTATTTCAACAAATATCTGTTATGTTGCTCTGCCCCATTGTTATCAATCAAAGATATTGTAACTCTATTACAACCAATTATCGGATTTGTTTCTAGCTCTAAAATACTTATATCAATAATTTCGTCGATATTTTTTGCTTCCAAAAGATAGCTTTTGAATTCTAGTAGTTTTTTGGAAATCTGAACCTCTAAACCTATTGATTCTATATACGCTATCAGAACTCCTTGATTAAATGGCTGTGCAAAAGCATATATCCCATTCATCATCGATGTAAGTGCTGTTTGCTGAACTTCTTCGTTAAACCCAAATATAATAATGATTTCTAGAGGCTCAATGTCTCTAATCTCATCTTTGAATTCAATTATTTGTCCCAAGAAACCAGCATTTTGCTGGTTTAACCAGACTAAAACAATATCCCAACTCGCAAATTCAGATGTTTCCGAGATGTTGTTCCATCGCTCGACTATTGTTTCTTTTACAATTTCTAAAGAATCAACAATTTCAAGTTTTATTTTTTCGCTTGCATTAGTTAGCTTATCAATTATGCTATTACAGCAACTATCACCATCAGATAAATCAAGAAGTAGGATATTAATCATTGAATTCTTGCTTAGAATATTGATAGTAAAACAAAACAATTATTACTCTTTCTAGAGTTGCCCACTCATTTTGTCAATGTGCAACTATTTATGATCTATTTTATAAAATTAATTTTGAAGCTTTATTTGATTGACATTCTTAGTCAAGTATAAAATCTTTATATATCAAGTATATTTTCTAGGGATAACAATTTTTTATAAATTTTTGTAAATCATAATCCGTTCTTTTTTGGCAGATTTATTACTACTAAACGAAAGCAAGAAATAGTTGCAATCGTAAAATGCTTTTTAATGTTAACGAACCATAATTTTATGAATTAAATTTAATCTATAGTTTGACTATTAATCGCACTTCGTCACACCCCCCTGTAGCCCTAAATCACCCTCTCCAATCTCCTCACAAAAGCCGAATCCCGATCGCACGATAATTCTAAAAACTCAGTAGCCCTAGTCATCGCCACGTATAGCAACCTCGCCTCATCCGCGATCGCCTCCGACCGATTTGGCATAAATCCAACACCTGCAATAAACACCACTGGAAACTCTAGACCTTTACTGCTGTGCATTGTTAGTAATTTCACGCTTTGCGCTTCTGGGTGGTAACGCTTGCTGTTACTGTCTTGACTTAACCATTCCACAGGTATACCAGCATCTTTCAAAGCACGGCTCAGCGATCGCCCCATGAAGTCGGATCGATAAATAATTGCGATGTCATTCCAAGCAATCCCGCGATCTCGATATTCCCCTATGCGATCGCATATATGTTTTGTCTCTGCTGAAAAACTAGATAACCTTGTAAAAGTAGGCTTTGCACCATGTCTGCCCACACTCTGCGGCTTTATGAGAACGGGACTATCTTCTTCGCTATCCTCGGTGGGTTGCATGATGTTCTTGGCAAACTCGTATGCAAAAAACAAAATCTCTTCAGTGTTGCGATAGTTGAGTTTGAGTACCGTCGTCCTACCCCTTGCCTGTATGCCGACACTGGCAAAACTAAATCTGCCCCGTTCTCGCCTCTCGTAAATGCTCTGAGCATCGTCATAAAGTACAAGTAATGACTTAGTTTCGGGGTCAACCATCTGCACGATTAAATTAAACCAAGTTGGCTGAAAATCATGCCCTTCATCCAAAAGCACAGCCCCATATTTGCCTTTGGGAATTTTCTCTTGCTCCACCCCTAGAACCACTTGGTTAACCAACTGCTCAAAAAATTCTCCTCCTTGATGCTTGGTCCGATCGGGTAAAGGAACTTGGTAGAGTCGCAACATTTCCGCACACCAGCTATGAAAATGCTGCACTGAAACCTTAGTCTCAGCAATGCCTTTCTCTCTAAGCATTTGCCTCAGCCTCGATGCTAGCGAGATGTTATAGCACAGTACCAAAATTGGCTTTTCGCTTTGCTCTGCCAAAAATTGGCAACGGTAAACCAAAATCAAAGTCTTGCCACTTCCCGCCACACCATGAATAACCCGATGTCCGCCGCGTAGACTTCGCGCTAGTTGCTCCTGCTGCAAGTCCATGATTTTAATCAAGTCAGGTGCGATCGCCACGGGTGTAACTACTTCTTCTTCCTCTGGCTCTGGCAACAGTGACGCTTGAATCGCGATATCTGGGAAAATATGCCAACGGATACGATTGATTTGGTGCGGGCTTAGGGTGCGATCGAAATGGTAGGGGAACATATCCCACAACCTTTGTTGGAAATCGCCATTGTCAACGCTGTCATACATCTCATCTTGGCAGATTACCAAGTTTGATTCGATGACTTCTCCTAAGCCTTGCTTATCAAACACTGCCCTTGTGATGTTGGTAAACACCACACCATAGCCATAGGGAACGATACATTTACCAGCGTGGTCACTTGCGATCGCATGGACTAGATCGGCATCACGTTCTAAGAGTCTGGCAGCATGAAGGACATAGTTTCGAGCTTGTTCTAGGGGATTTTTGACTTGTTTCGGTTCGTTGGTGTGGCGATCGCCGATCGTCCAATTGGCTCTAGTGACATTTTTGATTGTGTCGATTTTCCAATCTTTGATCTCTAGTACCAGTAAGCCTCTCAACGGGTGCAAGACAATGAAATCGGGGTGCAGTTGCTTTTTGCCGATGGGTACGTCATACCAGATTAGATAATCGTCATCAAGTTTCTGCTCTAATCTCACCGCAAAGCGCTTTTCGCCTGAAGTCATTCTGGCGACGCAGCTATTTAGAGAGGGGATGAGAGAGGGCATTTAAGATATTGAATTCTAAGTAATTTAGCGTATGGCTTCCATCAAGGATATTGCTTAATCTTGATATTAAGAAACATAGGATATTCTTATGACTGCTGACACTATAAAATTAATAAGTAAATTTGGTAAAGCAGTAAATGCATTATCAAAAAGACTAAATCCACACGAAAGAGAATCCGTTAATAGGGCTTGGACTACTGTTCAAACCTCTATAAAAAAACATAGTGATGACTTTGAAGGTCTAGCAGAATACAGAGAGCTTATAAACTATTTAAAAAATTTTGGTGATATCGATCCTTTTGGCAGAGAATTTGATCCTTAAGTCGTGAAAACTCGGCAAACAAAAATTTTTGAATTTCATTTGTCTTTCTCTTGAATCATTGCAAGCAACTTGTCTAAGTACTCTTTAATAACATCTATAGATTCTTGACTTGGAATAAATTGGTATCTATTCTCACTATTTAAAATATTATTTCTAATATATCTAATAGCAGTTTTGTGGGTCTTAACATTATCCCTAGAATCTAAGATTGGTTCTATAGGCATACATTTTCTATATTTAATGCTACAAACTAGCCAAGCTCTGAGATATGCTCGAATTGGTTTAGCATATAGCTGATAATTTGTATCTTGCCTATTGATTTTTAGACCTTTTGTTACAGTAGTTCTTACAACTTCTTGAATTACATCACGGATTTCTCCATTATCTTCTCTTTCTTCAGCCTCTAGTAGTTCTTTCCAAGCCTTATCATAGATTTTTTCCTGTTTAAAACTCGCATCTATTTTTTCGTCAATCTCTAATTTAGATATTGAGTACTCATCATTTTCTATCAAATCATCAATATTTAAAGTCTTTACATTTAAATATACTTTTTTTAGCCCGTACAAAAGATCAAAATATTGTCTTTGTAAGCTCTGCACTGATTCTTTTTTAATCAAATCTTTATAAGCTTTGATTTCAGATTCAATCCATTGACTAACAAATGGTTTAGCGAACTTATCAGATAAAATATATGTAGAAATAAGCCCAACTATTGCTGTAAAAAGAAATGGAGGTATTGGTAAAACCTGAGATATATTAACTCCTAATGCATATACTCCTAATCCAAGAATAAAAGCGCTAAGATTAGCAAAAAATATTTTTATTATTGCTATATCTTTAATATCTATATTTTGATTTTGTGAATGATTAAACATTGCAAATATGTCTCTCTGATAATATCTTTGAATTATATAGCTATTTCAAATTATCCAAACACTCAGCGATCGCATTCAACTTAGCGATCTCTCGCAATAGGAGATCGCTGCAAAACTTCTATCTACGCCTTGGTATATCTTCATAGTAGAACTTCACTACCGAAGGCATCTGTGAGTAAGAACCAGAGCCAGTTACAACTACAAGACCTCTTTCATTGATGTCATAGAATTGGTGATAACAAAGACCAGCACCTGAAGGCATACACATAACAGTCTCAAACCATCCTCTATTTCTGAATTGCTTTCTGAATGCGATCTCACGGTCTATCAACCTACTATCACAAGGGCTTTTGCCATCACAAGCAAGTTGAAGAGCGCCAGTTGGCACAAAAGGTTGCCAACCATTGTCGAGTAATACCTTACGAGCTTGTGTGTAGTTCATGCCTACTCTCAAAGGTACGTTTTGACTCATTGCCTCAGAACAAACAGAAAAAAAATAAGTGAGACAAATAAGTCTAGTTAATAGTGATTTCATTGAAGTATTACCTTGTTAGTAAATTAATAGATTAGGAAATTTAAATGCACAATTGTCTTCCCCAATAAATAACGCGAGAACTTATGCGTTGCGCTGCGAGGAATGTCTCTCTGTCAATACACTTAAAGTAAGTGACCTTATTATTAATCAATCCATAACTTCTCAAGTAGTCTGTACTGTTTATGCCAAAAGTCACAACACTTACACGATCACAATTAGTAATAATATTTGCTGCCAGCGTTGTTAGAAACTGTTTAGAGTGCATGACGTTACTCATATCGCTTTCACTTCCCCGCATAATCACCCAAAGTTCATAAGGGCGATCACTGGGCATACCTTCATACCAATCTGATTGTCTCGTAATCTCACGCGGTTTAAAATCGACATTAATACGTCTTCTGTTTTCACGGAGTTTGCTTTGAGTTTTGTCTAATGCTAAATCACAATAATCTCTTTGTTGCTTCGTCTTAGATTGAACCTCTCCTCCTAAAAGAAATATCAAGCCTGTGATGATATAGATAATGTAATTTCTTCCATGAAACATAATTAAGACTCCTTATAATTTTTTTGATTGTTTTTTAACTATTAGACTTGAACCACTCATAACAAACCAGGCGCACATCCTCCTTTTTGATATTTAGCAACTCCTCAAATCATCTAAAAACTCAGAAGCAGGATCAACACCTGTAACTAGCAGGTAATCTCTCGCACGGGTACAGGCTACATAGAGCAAATGTCTCTCAGTGTTGTAAACCTCCTCTAAATCAGATTCATCGCTGATATTTTCGACTCGCTCCTGTAGTGGTAAAACCTCATCATCGCAAGCCATGACAGCCACAGCCCGAAACTCTAAGCCTTTGGCTAGGTGCATGGTGCTAACTGCAATACGACCCTCGGCAAAGGACAAACGATCGCTTAATTCAACAGGTTTTACACCAGCTTCCATGACTGCGGCGATCGCTCTTTCGATTTGAGGTTTATCGCGAACGAATACACCGATTTCTTCGGGTTGAATACCACTGGCTAAATGGTTGGCAATCCATTTAGCAACGTATTCACTTTCAGCGTCATCGTCATCGAGAATTTTGATTTCTGGGGCTATGCCATTGAACACAGAAATTGTGTCTTTGCGTTGTTCTTGGTTGCCGTCCACATCAGAAATAGAGCTAGGCAATAGGCGATCTGCAATAGAACGGATTTGGAATGAAGTACGGTAATTGATCGTGAGAGTTTGCGATCGCCCTCGGATATCAACACCCAAAGACTTCCACGAAAAAGGTTGTTGAAATATGCGTTGCCCTAAGTCACCTGTAAAAAATAGGCTGTCAGGTCTTTGTGTGCCGATCGCTGCTAAGAAACGAAGCTCGGCAATACCCATGTCTTGACATTCATCAACGATCGCAAACTGAAAGGGGTAAGCATTAGTTTGGTTAAAGGACTCGGTAACTGTACGGAATACTCCTGACCATGTAATTAGATTCTGCGATCGCAACCAATTTTTGACCTCTTGAAACACTTCCCAAAGTATTTCCCGTTGTTTGCTGCCTAGCTTAGTCTTTCTGCCTAAACGAATGACATCGCGGTATTCTTCCCATGTGTCCAGTTGCCACGCATCAACAACATCATTCCATTCATCCCATAGCAATGACTCGGAAAACTTACGGTTAGGGTTTTGAGTAGCAATCGCCACTAACTTAGTCCGCACTTTTATTGGATTAGCAATTTTGAGATTGCCTAAAGGCTTGTAAAGCTCCCATGCAATGTCTTGAATTGCTCTAACTCTAATGCGACTAATCACTTTTGCATCGTTGCCAATTAATCTCTCTAGCTTGATTTGCAAAGCATTGGCTAGGGCTGGCGAAAAGGTAGTTAGCAATAGTTGGGCGTTGGGATATTTACGGGCTAAAAATACGGCGCGATGTAAAGCAACGATGGTTTTACCTGTCCCTGCCGAACCAGATACACGGGCAGCGCCGCTATAGTCTCGCCCGACTAGCGATCGCTGACTGGGATGCAAAAATACTGTCCACTTTTCCCAAGGATAATCAAGTGCTTGTTGAAGTTCTTCGGCATTACTCATAATGCGGAAGCGACGCTGTGCGTCAGGATGATCGAAAGGATTGACAGCAACTGTCGGAATAATCGGTTTAGGTTTACCCCCTGTGGCTATTTCTAGCAATGCCTCGGCTGCTTCTTGAGGTAAGCGATCGACAATATCGAATAGTCGATCTTCATCGGCAATTCTGACATCAGACAGCCATTCTGGGGGGATGCCATAACTAAGTAAGTCATCATCGGAAATATGGGCAAATAGCAGGGATTTTTGAACACCTTTGACAATTGTTTTTTGAACGATGACTTCTTCGACCGTCTCGCGTACTTCGACAAGTTGGGCGGCTCCCGTTTTGGGGTGGTTTTCGATTTTGCGGCGATTTGCCCACGCATAAGCCTTGTCATGGTGATCGACATAGCAAAGCAGTAAGCTATTTTCGGTACGATGCACGATTAATCGCAGGTCAAGATTTACAGCGATCGAGCAGAAGTTTTGATCTTTGGTGCGATCGAGTTTGTGATAGCGCAAACTGGGACTACTAGGATTTAGCTGCAAGTCAAAAGCAGTCATTTTCACGGCTTTCTGTTCTTGTCCAGTAAGTCGGCTGAGGCTATCAGTGAAGGTGTCGGCGATGCGAAATTCCATAAGAACAATCCATCTATTCTATTTTTGTCAATTTTTGAAAAAACATCTCTTTATCAAGGTGGCAGACTGCCTTATTAAAATTTGTTCGTGTGATAGGCTTTGAATTTTCATTAAAATACCATTTGCCAAGCCATAGATGAAGGATAGGAAAAATATAGTCAATATCAATTTCTTCGCTCTTTAAACTTTGCAGTGAAGATAGAGCATACTGAATTTGCTGCTCATCATTGCTGATTTCATCAATCGCCTCCGAAGAAAAACTTTGAGAAATAAAAGATTGTCGAAATTCCAACTTTTTGTGTTGACTTTCTGATTGAGATGAACCAGAAATATCTTTGAACAAGCTTTTGTCTCCAGTATTTATCCTGACGAGAATTTGTTTCTTCGTATTTCTTATGGATTCTTGAGTATCAATTACTTCTTTCAACTTTTCAATATCAAACTCAGCTAAAAATGCGTAATAATAGATAGGTAAAAACCATGTATCTTCATAACAAGCTTGCTCTAAATATAATCTTGGTTGATTCGGTTTTTTCTGTAGTAAAAAATCTTCAAAAATATCTTTGCATGTAATTCTTTCTTTCTCAGTAGAAACATTTCTTTTTATTTCACCTGCGGCAGCAAGGATTTCAACATCTCCTACTATCTTTAATGTTGGGACTCCGATCTTTCCAGAAACCTCCTGAAATTCTCCCTCTCGAATAAAACTGATTTTGGAAAGTAGCTCTGAGTCAATTACGAATGTCCCTTTGTTTCCTGAAACAGTTCCATCGTCAGGGTTGAAAATTGCTGCGTTCTCTACACCAATAGACGCAATCTTTCTTAAGTGTTGCATCCACATATCTTGTTCGCGTTGTCTGCGTTCATCAATAATTTGAATTAGTTCAGAGTATTTAATTCTTTCACTACGAGCTTCATAGCGATAAAAAATATCGGACTCGCGGATAGTTTTACCATCCTCTCCATTTTTTGTAGCTACTACAGGTCTGAAATAGCACTTCTTGACATAAATTAGTCCAAACTTTTTGTTTTCGATTTGATGGATATATTTTCTGAACAATATTTCAGGAGAGAATCTACTATTCAAGTAGCTAGCTAATTGCTCACTATCTAAGTTTTCAAAGCTATCATTTTGCATCCCAATGAGAGGATGAGGCATTTCTGGTTTAATGCCGAAAACTAAACAGCCTCCAAGATTATTAGCAAATGCCGCGATAGTTCTACCATAATCATCCCATTTGTTAGTTTGAGAGTGAAAACTGGTTTTGAACTCAAGCTCAGTAGTTTCTCCTGTAATAAGAAACTCAGGATTAGTCGGATCGATCTGAAAAATTCTTTCTACAATTTCTGAAAAATCGATATTCTCGCTCATGGTTGGTTAATCTCCAACTACACCACACTAAAAACTTTCATCACTTCATCGCCTAAGTGATTGATTACCTTAACCGCAATGCGTCCAGACTTAGGCTTAGAAAAAGGTCTGGATGTATCGCTGTAAAGACTCGACCATGCTTCTTCGTCAATCTCAGCTTTGAGTGTGGTCTTGAGCGACTTGTATGGGTCACTCGCACCTAAGAAATAGGCATGACGGACAAAGAAGCTTTCTTCGTTGTAGTCGGTGTCGATGAACCAACATGCGATTTCATCGGCGTTGCTAGACCTGACCTCACCAGATTGGGGATGAAAGACATCGACACCGTGAATCTTGACCTGTAACTTGCCATCGTCAAGGGTATTAATATCAATATCAGGCTCTCCAAAGATGACAAATAGGTTTCCTGCACCAGTATTTTTGAGATCATTCGCCATGTGTAGATCGGCGTTCATCCTAGCTTTGAGGATCGGGATACGACCGAGCTTGTTAAATTCGGCTGAGTGAGCGTCATAGTTAAAGGCACATGCAATTAGGACATCAAAGCCAAGATCACCCGCTTCTCTAGCGGCGGCAACTAGATCGGGACGGGATACTGTGCCAAATTCAGAACCGATGAAAATACCTGCGCGTTTTTCTTTGTCATTTTCACCTTCGACATAACGACCTTCGGCACAAATGTATTGACTAGGAAAGGGGACAAGCGATGTGAAATTGATCTTGTCTTCTTTGTGGGCTTGTTGCACACCAGAGGTTTTGAGGTTTTCCAGAATCACATTTACAAAGTCGATTTCGTCATTATCGCGATCTGGTTTTGCATCTGGATCGATAAGGTCATCATTTTCATCAACTGCTAAGACTCTGTGAGGCGACAAACTTTCAACGGTGAATGGACCAGCTACCCGCACAGTGTTTTTATCTTCATAGGGTTTGTCATAGAGAAATTCTTGATCGGCTTTAGCAGCAATAGAAGCATCAATTTCTTTCTGTCTAGCAATGCGATTTTTCCACCAGTCATTATGCAATTGCTTGGCTTTGTCAGACCATTTCGCCTCAACATCACGGGGTATTTCCCACTCTTCCCAAGATTTGCTTAGTTCTTTGTTCAATGCCTCTCGCAATGGTTCGAGCTTGGTTTGGTATGACTCCCAAATAGTATCGATTTCGGTATTGTTAGCAATGGATTTCAGCGTAATGTGGGGAACGCGATCGTACACGAAACCTAAGCGAATGTTGCCATGTGTCGGGGTTTCGGATGGCATGGTACGAGTAATTGCTGCTTCTTTTTGCTGACCTTCGGGACTGTCAGCTAGGAGGTAATAGGGGTAACGTGCGCCCATGATTCTTGCACGGGCTAGGGCTAAGGCAACGCGAGAGGTATCAACGGTAATCCAGCGTCTTCCCCATTGTTCGGCAACATAGGCTGTAGTTCCTGAGCCACAGGTGGGATCTAGAACTAGATCGCCAGGGTCGGTTGCCATGAGGAGACAGCGTTGTATTACTGTTCGTGTAGTTTGAACAACATACGATTTTGCCTCAAATTCTATAGTATCTGACCATGTATTTTCAAAAGATGTATAGGAGTAGTCAGAAAAGAATAGTTTGTAATATGGCTTTGTTCCTAAAGTAAAAATACGATCTGCTCTCTTAAGGGTATCTATGCCTTTACGAGTAGTACGCCAAGATTTACCTGAAGAAGTTTTCCATACTTCTCCTCTAAATTCAATTGGAAATGTACAGCTTGCAGTATACCCTGATGACGCTAGGTCACTTCTTTTGAATAAATTAGGATAAGCATTAATTACATCATCTCTTGAAATTTCTTGCTTTGATAATCTTTGAAAAATCCCATCTTTATTATCAATAAGATTAAATTCAGAGTCAGCACCAAAATTTTTTAATCGCTTTAAATCTCTGTACTTGAGAGACTCTTTCGACTTTGCGAACCAAAGTATATGATCAAAAACATTTTCAATTTGTCCAGATGCCATAGGCATCATTGAACGAAAATGAATTTCAGCAATAAAGTTGTTTTCACCAATTAATTCGTCCAAAAGTAGGCGAACCCGATGAACATTTTCATCCCCAATCTGAACAAAAATAGAACCACTTTCCGTTAATAAATCTCTCGCCACCGTCAAGCGATCGCGCAAATAAGTCAAATAAGAATGAATACCATCGCGCCAAGTATCCCGAAAAGCTTTGACCTGTTCAGGTTCACGGGTAATCTGCTCAAGCTTGCCATCTTTCACATCTCGGCTTGTCGTTGACCATTGAAAATTAGAATTGAACTTAATCCCATAGGGCGGATCGAGATAGATACATTGCACCTTACCGCGCAAACCCTCACGCTCGGCTAGGCTTGCCATCACCTGAAGGCTGTCCCCTAAAATCATGCGATTTGTCCAGTTCGCATCATGCTTGTAAAATTCCGTCGCCGTTGCATCCTTTGGTAAACCGTTAAAATCAGCAAACAAATCTAACTGCGTATCTTGAGTTGCCTCCGATCGCTCCTGACTTTGGCGGCGCAAATCGTCAACGATCGCTTTTGGATGTACCTTTTCTTGAATGTATAGAGGTGGAGCCGACACAACCAAATCTGACCAGTCCTGTTCATCCTTGCCGCGCCATACCAACTGCGGATCGAGATCACGATTGCGGCGATCGTAGGCAACACGGATCGGGCTTTTCTCATCTTCCGCCATGACCGATTGATGTTCGGCTGTGGGAATATTGCGCCGCTTGGCTTCTTCGTGTTTGAGCGCTTCGACTTTCTTGGACTGGTTGCTGGACTTGCGTGGAGGCATGGTTATTTACGACTGACGAATAGATTGAGAACCGACATATTGATGAATGATGCTAGACAAGAGCAAAGGTATCGATACACCCGAACTACTCGCTAGCTCTTGCAGTGACTCAATATCGCTACTGGGCAGCTCGATAGTAATTTTTTGGATGGACTGCACATAGGCTTGGGCGTGACTTTGATAGCGCTCGATCTCTTGCTGTAGGTTTGGGACAGATTGCCATTCCCCTCGTTCTACAGAATCTAAAATGTCTTGTTCTTCTTCATCAAGTTGGATAGTCATGTCATTCTCCTAAGTATTGTTTTGTCATTTTGCGACTGGGAATAATGGTCTTGAGAAAAAACTCGGTATCATCTTCTACGAAAGGAACGAGATAAACATAGCGATCAATCTTTACAATAAAAATTCTTTGATTTGGGTATTTCTCCTGATTTGGATGTTCGATGGTATCAAGTAGTTTGCCTCCTGTTATAGCCGATACGATAGTTGGAAAGTTAATTTGCCTCTCTAGTTGTAGTTGACTGTTTTTATCGACATTCCACCGAAAAGGCTTTAATGGTTCTTGGGGCATTATTCATTCCTTTTTTATCAATGAATCAATTAACTTATGAAAGTCTGAGTCAATCTCAAACACCGAGGTAAACTCCGCAAATTCCCAACGTCCGAACTTGCCTAAGTTATTTACCCCTGTAACCCAGTAATTACGAATGGTGCTGGCTTTCTGCTTAGCATCTTCACCGCGATAACCTTTGATTTCAACAATCAGATTAAGTAAGTCGTCTAGACCGTCATCTATTTGCACAATGAAATCTGGAATGTACTTGCGGGGTGTGGAGCCATAGAGATAGGGGACTTCAAAACCTAAGCCTTGATTTTTGACATACGATCGCACTCTGGGATGAGATTCGGCAACACGGGCAAATTCAGATTCCCAGTCACTATCGCAGACAACCCAGTTGATATGACTCTTATTTAGCGCAGTCTGCCATAGGGTTTGCTTTGAAGTATTAAAACTGACACCAAGGGTTGAGCCAATGGGGTTATAAGCATCGAGGATCGCTTTGATGGGGCGATCGCCTATCATTGCTTCAGTAATAGCAGCTTTGATTTTGTTGCAAGCCATATCTGCTATTTCCTGATAAAGCACCTGTGCAGGAAATGTGCTACCCGTACAGCGTAAATATCCTCCATCAATCCACTGCCTTACAATCCGTTTGAGTTGCCCAAATAAGTGCATCTTAGGATCTTCGTTGGGATCGCGGTACTTGTTGTAAAGCAGATACTTAGTCAGGTTGAACAAAATAGTAGATTGTCGCATTCCGTCTAGGTGCTTCACGTTTAGCTCTACGCTTTCGCCAACAATGCCCGAATTTTGCGTAATGGTCGCGCCGACAAGATCGGGATTAAGTTCTAGTACTGAATCTTGAGTAAAGACAGCCGATAGCCTTTCTTCAGGCAATTCCACGCGATAGCCTTCAACACGGGGAAATTTGATCTCTAAGTCATCGCGATCGGGACTAATTGCCTTGACATGGGTTGTGTTTTTGGGCGGTTTGGACTTGGCAATAACGGGCTTAGCCGTGAAGTCAAAGGGAATACCCAACACATCGGCATATTCCACATCAAATAAACCATCGTCATTGAGTTCGTAGGAATAGCGGCGCAAAGAACGTCCGATTACCTGCTCACAAAGTAGCTGTGTACCAAAAGCACGAACCCCTAGAACATGGGTTACGGTGTTTGTATCCCATCCCTCAGTAAGCATGGAAACTGAAACTACACAGCGCACCGATTCGCCTAACTTGCCCTCTTTGCCTACAGTATTCATAACTTCGCGCAATAGGTCTTGATCGGTCAGCTTTTCCACTTCAGCCGAACCTTTGCGGAGCGCTAACTCACGGCGAAAGCGATCGATTTCGTCGGCTGCAATTTCTCGAAAATTGTTATCAAGGGCATCACCTGACTCTAACTGCTCGCTATCGATTAAAAGAGTTCGTGGTCTGGCTAATCGGTTGCCATATTCATCGTAGTTACGGAATAACTCTAATCGTCCTGCATTGTAGCTAGTTTCATCATTTTCTCCCTCACGATGAAACCCTGATATGAAGTCATACACAAGCTTCGATGTTGATGTGTTGTTACATACCACGATAAACACTGGTGGGACTCGGATACCGATCGCTTGCCATTGTTCGTAGGTTTTTGCGTAGTGACCATACAAAGCTTCAAGAGCAGTTTGTAATTCCGCAGGTAAACTCAAAGGGTCTAAACTGCCTCCAGATCCGCGCCCCTTTTTCGGCATTTTTTTGCGGATATGCTCCCAAAGATTACGCATCTTAGGCATATCTTCATTTGGAACGTTATCGGATACGGGTACGCGGGGCAATTTGACAATCCCACACTCGATCGCATCCATGAGAGAAAAATCGCTCACAGTCCAAGGAAATAAAGTACCTTCGGCATAGCCAGATCCTCTTAGAAAGAATGGTGTTGCTGATAGGTCATAGATCACATCAACACCGAGCTTCTTCTTGACTGTCTCAATCCCGGAAATCCAGAGCCTCGCAGCTTCGTTGTTTTTCTTTGCCTCGTCCTTATCATCACCTTTGAGATCGTCTAATTCATCGTTATCTGGCTTTTCACGATAGCAATGGTGAGCCTCATCATTGATTACCAAAACATTTTTCATTCCCGTCAGATCAGGCATAACACGCTGAAGCATTTGTCCATCAGTCTCTAAGGTCTGAAGAGGTTCATCACGTCCTTGCAATAGTTTGCGTGTACCTGCGGCGATTTCCCAGCGCTCACGCAGTTTGAAGGCATGGTAATTAGTAATTACAATCTTGGCTTTTGCAATTTCACCTAACATATCCTGTGGTACTAATTCTCTGGTGCTGTAGTAATTATCAGGATGGTTAGGTTGCAATATTTGTAAGCGATCTCGGATCGTAATTCCTGGGGTGATGATTAAAAATCCGCGTGTAAATTTTTTGCTTGATGGATGGCGCACAGCATTTACTGTTTGCCATGCGATCAGCATCGCCATAACTGTAGTTTTACCTGCTCCAGTAGCAAGTTTTAACGCAACACGCCAAATTTCGGGATTAGCATCTAGGTTTGCTTGGTTGATAGTATCAATAAAGTTTTGCCCTTGTTTTCCAAGTTTGGGCGCAACTTCTGACAACCAAATAGCAGTTTCAGCCGCCTCAATCTGACAGAAAAAAGGTCTTACGCTTGCAAACGGATGACTTCGCCAATGCTGCAAAAGTCTAGCGGTTTCTGGTGTTACTTTCCAGCTTTCAGGATTTGGTAGCGATCGCCACTCACTCACCTTCTCGCGAATGCTGTTGATAAACAGAGACATCGCATACTTTTGTTTATCAGTTGAAATTTCCTGCTCAGTAAATAGTTCGCCTTGAGAAACTTTACGCTTTCTTGGTTTGGGAATAGGAGAAACAAATTCTGCCGATCGTCTTGTTTCGGTAATTTTATTTGTTGGCTGGCCAGACTTATCAAGTTCCCAATGTTGTAGAGGAATTTTATAAGGAGAGTTAAGAATAGGACTTTCAAAGAATTGCTTGGTCATCAACCAATTTCCCCTAGAACAATGTTTTTATATCAAGTGATACGTGATCGCACAAAAAAATAATCTCTACAACAAGAGCCTAGAAATACTGTTGCAAATCTGTCCCCCGATCGCCCAAATCGAGAACCACTTGCTTTAACAATGCGATCGCCATCGGTGACGGTTGATGATGCCCATTACGCCATCGACTAAGCGAAGGATAGGATATGCCAACTTTCTTCGCGAGTTCGGTCTGGGTTAGATTTAACCTTGACTGAAGTTCACTAATTAAATTTGAATAACTTTTTACCTGTAACTTCATGACAGCGAAATTTATCAAGTGATATTTTCACTGTATCAGATACTTTTTAGCTTTTATGTGACAAAAAAGCAATGTTTACGAGATCGCGAACAATTTCAAGCAATAGTCGATACACCCGAATAGCTCAATATCTTTGTGTCTGCGGTGACAAGTGGGCAATCGTACACCTTAGCTGTTGCGGTAATGATTTGATCGGATGGATCGCGATGAAAACCAATTAACTGCGTTGAGGCGATCGCAATTTCGGGCGTTAGGTCTAGTAATTGGACTGCGGGATAAGACAAAGCTTGCTCAAACCATTTGGAAATTTCGCAGGGCAATTTCAAGCGATCGTATTCAACGAGCTTGGCAATTTCCCAACAGGATATGGCGCTTATCCCAATTACATCAGACTCATGGGCTTGGATGGCAGCGATCGCAGTTGGACTGAGCTTAGGATCGCCATGCACCCACCAGATCCAGATATGTGTATCTAAAACAATCATGCTAATTCCCAGTCACTGAGGGCAACTGGTTCTAGGGGATCGATATATTCCACTGGTAAACCACGTAAGGGGTATTTAGCATCAGCGATTTGAGGCTTGTGCTTAGTTAAACCAAAGGATTGCAGCAACTTGAGAACCTTGGTCAACTCACTTTCTGACATGGCTTCAACTTCTTGGATGATTTGCTGTTTTGTGGTGACAGTCATTCGGTTTGCCTCCTTGGTCATTTATGCAATATAGCACTCACAAAATCCTCTCAGTTGTTGGGCAGTCGATCGCCATTGTGCAACCGACGGCAAGAAGCAAACCGTTAAAAGATTCGAGTGATGGTACTGTGCCATCTCTAAACCATCTCCGCACTACAGGATCTTTGGATTTTGGCTCAAACCCATTTGCCTCTTCGTAAGCGGCGGCTAATTTAGCTATCCAAAAGCGATCTCCCCACAGCTTTATCGCCCTAGTTTTAATAGCTTCTAATTGTTTTTCGGTCAACTCTTGAGCAGTCACAGGTTTTTCTAGAGTAAACATATAAGTCTGTGATTATAAATTAGTTAGTTGGTTTTTATAAACTACAAAGAGCATATTTGGCTGGGGACTGGCTAAGCAATCCCCCCAGTATTTAATATTCGTTGGCGAACATGATATTCATTACTCGTCTAGTCAGCCTTGGATCTGCGGGGTCTTTGCTGAGATATTTCAAATCCCGATCTAAATAATCAATTTTCCAAATATAGCGATCGCCATCCAACTCAATAAATCCCAAATCATGTTCACCATAGGGATCGTTATCTGGGTTGAAGTCATCAAAATCTGCGATCGCTGTGGTAATAGCAGCGAGTCGTTCGGGGGGCAAGTTGGCGACGCTAACCGTAGCATTGAAAATTCCCAAGGTGCGATCGCCGCGACGAAACTGGTCATTCAGTTGGGCGATCATTGCGGGGGTTGTGGATTGAGACATAATTGAGTTACCTGATTGATTTTACAAGGGTTGGTTGGGTTGCCTCTGTAGTTGTTCGTAGCAAGTACAGAGGCTCCAAGATTTAGAGATTAGTTGGTAATTTGAATCCAAAAAAATCCTATAAACCAATTGATCGGGCGGCGTTGTGTCGGCTTGGCAAAGTACCAAGTCCAGCCAATTGTTTGACCTGTTCGCAATTTCATCTATATCAGTAAGAAATAAAAAAGTTAAATGTTCTCAGGGGACGCTACTCCCCAAATCAGCCCAAAGAATTAACCTAAGTCTGCAAAAGAATCTTCATAGGCACATTCAGCTAAATACTCTTGATGTGCAGACAAGTTAAAATCTGGCTCGTTTAGTTCATCGTCTTTGTCTGTCCAAATAGTTGAGCAAGTCTCACACTTAAAAAAGTTGATTGCTTCATAAACTTCATGACTTCCGCAGTTTGGGCAAATTAAATCCATAGTTCTGATACTCACAAAATTGATAGGGTTGACTAGTGGGGGCGCTACTCCCCAAATCAGCGCAAAGGGTTACAAGTTGAACTTCTTCTGAGCCGCTATAAACAAAGTGCTAGCAGCACTCCGTAAAGATTCTTCATCAGTGGTGACATCTCCGAGTTTCAACTTTGCCGTCGTCCAGCAATACTTAAGAAGATCGGCACGTCCTTCGATATACTCGGCGATCGCCTTTTTTTGTTCTGTCGATAAATTAGAACTGGCAATGGGTGCGGGTGCAATTTGAGAAGTAGGAACGGTTTGAGAACTGGCGACGGGTTGAGAGTTTACCAGCTTGTAATTTTTACCGTCATAGATCAAATTTACTGCCTGTCCTTTTCTTAAACTCAGCAAATCTTGATCATCTGGCTTACCCCATAATTTGACCTCTTCACCATTGTCGAGAGTAACTACAGCGTTAATTCGATCGCCATGCCCAAAGTCTTTAGGTTTACCACAGCCATACTTGACTTTACCCGTTGCCATTGTGATGTTAGCCATTGTCCAAACCCTCCAAATTAACTGTTTTAGCCAAATCTTCCAAAGTAGTAAAAAGCTCATCGGCAGATCCGATCGCCACACCGTAAAATTCTTTCAAATTAGCAAGCATTCCATCGCGATCGTATTGGATGCTCATTTGTAATTCTCTAATAGAAAAGAGAAGTAAAGCCCGTTGTTTTTCAGTCATTGTTCTAGGGGAAAGTGAATAAAAATTGTGTTCTAGGGGAAAGCGATCGCTTAACGGAATTGATAGGCGATCGCAATGGATAGACTTACTCTTCAGCCTCCCAATTCCTTTCCAGTTCAGCCCTTAGAGCTTCTGTTGCGCTTTCGTGAGCGTCTTGAAAGTCCCACTGATTACTGCAATCATCACACTCATAGCAAAGAAAATGAGGATTAAAGTCAGTGTTTGTGCTTCCGCAATTTGGGCATTCCATAATTTACTTACTGAATAAAGTTGATTGAGAAAAGATTAAATACCTTTGAGACAATTTCTAAATGTCTTCTTGTCTTCCCTTGAGGCATTCCAAAAAGGGCTAGAAAGCTTCTTGCGACACTCTTTCACAGTGGGGACAAGCTGCAAATCAAGATCGGCTTCAATCTTTCGGACACACTGAAAATATTTACTTGATTCTTCGCTAGTGACTCGGACAGAGAGAACTCGATCGCAACGGATAACCCGATCAATTTGGGCAGGGGTAAGGACGATCGCAGTAGCAATAATTTCAATCATGATTGTTTTGAATTAAAGTTAAAGTTCTAGGGGAAAGTAGAGAAAGAGAAAAAAGCTAACCTCGCAGGGGCGAGGCTAGTCAAAGGCGATCGCACCGTATTTAAAGCAAGAGTTAACACTGAGAGGCGATCGCCTTTGACTAGCTCAAAAAGAATCAGGCGGCTAACTGTTGACTGTTGGCATTAAGTAGAAACTCACTGGCTTTTCTCGCCTCGGTCGCCGCTTTGAAGAAATACTTTTTGTCATCCTTCAAAGCTTTAATCCATGAGCCGATATAGCTTGCATAGTTTTCCATCTCGCCACTAATGCCTAAATGGTTACAAGTAAAAGCCGCCCCAATCTCAGCGATCAGTTCTTCATAGGCATATTTAGAAGATCCAAACCTGCCCGATAAATCGCGATCGCATCGGCTTTGATGTCCTGTCCAGTGAGTCAGTTCGTGGATTGCCGTTGCATAAAAACTAGATGCGCTAGTGAACTGCTCAAACTGAGGTAATAGAATTGCGTCTACCTGTGGAGAATAGCAAGCCCGATCGCCGCCATAGCGAATCTTTGCACCTGTAGCATTAATAAGGCGATCGGCTTCTTGCAACCTTGCATCGGGGTTAATGACTTCAAGCTTTTGAGCTTCATACTTGGCAGCATAATCAGCAATTTTAATTTTTGCCTCTGAGTCATCAAACAAACTGACATGAAAAACGTTCAGCCATTTGCAAGCATTGTAAAACTGCTTTTCAGTCTCGCCGTTCTCGTTCTCAGTCGATTTGGCAACCGTGCCACCCCAGCGCAACCAAGTGGATTTACTTCCCTTTTGCAGTTTCCAGCCAAGATCTTTAGCCTGACTAAAGCCCACAAAGTACGGGCGATCGTCTCCTAAAGTTAGGATGTCAATCAAACAGATGATTGGGTTGATGCCTTTGTAGCAATGCCCTGTAACAATGTTGCGAAAGATGCTCTCTGAGGTTTGAGAGTGCCAAGGCTTAGACCAAGGTTTAACACCAGTTTCCAAAATTTGGATGAGTCTATCCGTAACGATCTCAAACTTATCGCTTGGTTCGTGCTTAGTCATATTTTTAGTAATAAATTTAAGTGGACTTGAGAGGCGATCGCCGCTAGAGAGAAGCGATCGCAATGAGTAAACTAGGCAGCTAAACTTTCAGTCTTAGCGATCCGCTCCCTTGCCTCTAATTTGGCAATTGCAAAGCGATCTCGCAACAAAGTCAATTCAATCGAGCTTTCTTCTCTCTCAGTTGTTAAGGCTTGTAAATGCTTCAAACTGTCTTGTAAGGCTTCATTCTCTAGAATCATTTGAGACTTAAGAGATTTACGCTGTGAATCATTTTTGAGGTCTTGAGAGAAAGCAATCGTCCGTTCGATTTCGATTTCAAAACTAGCCACAGTCTCGCGCACTTCTCGAATTTTTTTATCCAGTGCCAAGATTTTATAACTTTGATCTGCGATCGCTTGAGGCAATCTATTTAAAGTGGATGTGTTCATTT
The DNA here is from genome assembly GCF_051131155.1 of Pseudanabaena minima str. Chao 2107. Classification (NCBI taxonomy): domain Bacteria; kingdom Bacillati; phylum Cyanobacteriota; class Cyanophyceae; order Pseudanabaenales; family Pseudanabaenaceae; genus Pseudanabaena; species Pseudanabaena minima. Next base: position 3,308,183 of record NZ_CP159508.1, on the reverse strand, counting down.
TCAGAATGGAAGTGAATAAAATTATTTGTGAGAGGCGATCGCCATAGGTGACAATCGCCATGAGAGAACTAGGCAGCGATTGATTCGACTTGATATAGGCGATCGCTATCGACCTCCACTAGATTTGATGTACGCTGCCGAATTAGCAAACTAAAATCAATTGCCTTGCTGTTGGGATTCGTCAGCAATCGTGGCAACTCACGAACTATCTCTTCGTAAGCATCAGCTAGAAGGTTTGTCACCATGTCCTCTACATCCGATTTGTAGAAGACTGAACCGTATTGATCGCGTTGATTTTGGCAGTACTCTTCAGCAATCTCTGAGATGGTTTCTGGAGGTACATCAATGGACATTTCGGTGAAAGGCATATAAACTCCAAGTAAGAATTTTTTTGGCTGTCTCTCAGAGGCGGTCTTTTTTTTTGCCTCTTTCGATTAATCTAATTATATACTAATTAGTATATAATTACAATCTTTCTAGTATTTATTTTTAAAGAAAATTTTCTAGTAAGCTCAAAAAAATTAGCCTCCTCCTTAATCCTTTGCTTAACGCTGCTTGCAGACTAGGAGGGGGCTAATTTTTGAGGTTACGGTAACTTTTTATAGAACTTACCACTTAGGATTTTTTCGCCATATACATATCGAAATTCGGTCTAGATCCGCCTCTAAAATTGCGTGTAACTTCTTGCAATTAAATGCAGTGACATCGCCATGCTTTAGCCATTTGCAGCCGTCCTCATGGTCAAAATATGCCATACCACCTAAATTAATCGAAACTGCCTCTGGTAAAGCGTAAGTAGCATCACGATGGGGATTAATTTCAGTGTTGCCGCCACAGATCAAAATATAGTCGTGGGTTGGATAAATCTCTGTAGCGATCGCTTTGATAACTTGGTCGTCATGTCCTGCAATCTCCATCTTTTTTGTAAACAAAGGCTGTTTACCAATCCAAACAATTTTTCTATCTTCGGTAAGACTACTTTTGTCCGCCTTTCCATACTTGGATAAAAGATTTTTGGAATGCAAATAAAGTTGATCGAAGTCCATAAACATCCATTTGAAATCAGATCTATATTATAACTTATAAGCTTGTAAATATATACCAATTAGTATATAATAAAAAGAAAAAGAGCTAGAGAAAATGGCAGTAATCGGAGTGACTGGAGCAAGAAAACTAACCACTGAACAAGTGGAGCAAATCAAATATGAACTATGGGAACTAGACCACACTGGCAACGAGTGGCACATAGGCGACGCGGCGGGAGTGGATGAACTAGCTAGAAACTGGGTAGTAAATGGAGAACTCAAAATATATGAAGTAACTGGCTCTGAAAAGTGGCACTACGCAGAGAGAAGCACTCGCATGGTAAAGGCGATCGCATCCGTAGGAGGGACACTCCACGCATGGGCAAACAAACCAGCACCACAAGGACTAAAGCCCGCTAAAAACTGGAAAGGCGCAAACGGATCAGGAACGTGGGGGACTATAGCACTAGCAAAAGGACTAGGCGTAACTGTCGAACTACACTGGCTAGTTGATGGACTCGAATCCCCAGACTGGCTCTGAGGTACTCGGGCGGCGCAGCCGCCCCAGTGGGGGCTAGAGGTGAGGCAAAAAAACGCCGCCCTAAGCAGAAAACTCGAACCCCACCGATAACCCCACCGCCCCACACACACTAGGCGAGGGGGTGCAGGGGGAGTGCCAATGAACGTCCCCCTGCGATCGGATTAAACAAATCGGCTTTGCCGTCTATATTTCTTGGCGCGGATGAAATCGGCGCTTCTTCGTGCCTTCGCAGTGCGGTGCAATCAAAAAAGTCTGCTCAGCCCTTAAAACTTTTTTTGATTGCACTGCGCTGGCACAGTTCTGATTGCGAAGCATCAATAGATCGGGGTGTGGGGTATCCCCACATAAACAAAAGTATAGTCAATATTTCTAGCCGCAAAAGGTACACAGCCCACAAAGAGCAAGGGAGCGCAAGGGGTGTCTATCAAAATAAACAAATAATCCCCTTGCGCCCCTTGCTAAGCTGGGATTTGTACCTTTTGCGGCTCAATCAACAAAAGTTCAGTCAAAATGAGATCGAGGGGTTTGGGGAAACTTCCCCAATCAAACAAATGGCATTTTGCCCGATCGCATAAACGCGAAGCATCATTTGTTTCTGACGACGGAGCGATCGCCGATCTTGGGCTTAGACAGGAAGATCGGTGAATAGCTCTGTCGCTCTTTGTGCCTTTGTTGCGGTGCGATCGCTTGCTGATACCTTGGGCTTTAATGAGGTAAGCGATCGCACTGCAACAGCACATTCAAAATGCGAAGCAACAATTATATGTAAAACCTCTCAACATAGACAGCAAAATTTTCTCTTAGAGATCACCTGCGAAGCGTATGCTTCGCTTCAAGCGGGATAACCTAGCAACCGAGTAACTAGCCCCAAGGTGAACAATACCCCTACCCACAAGTATCTCACTCGATTTAACCGACTTCAGGGGGTATTGTTCACCGAGGGCAGTAAACTAAGCTACCAACGGGGCGCTAGTAGCAGACATAACCTGTGCGATCGCTAAAGATATAGAACCGAACTCTGTAGTCATGGCGATTCGCCTTACCGATCTTTCGTGCCTTTGTCATGGTGCGATTTAATTGGCGATCGCTCAGCCCTTATATCGCCAATTAAATCGCACTATGACAGCACAGTTCGGATCGGGCTTTGCCCGTCAATATAGATGTTAGTTACTCGAGGTGGTGGGCCAGGTGCAATAACTCTAAATTTCTGAGACAGCGATCGCTACTTAGCACCTAGCCCGCCTCCGCCAACGAAGCTACAGAGAAAACTATTCGGGCGATCGCTCTAAGCTTTTACAACTTTCCCCTAGAACGAGAATCAACAAACGTTCAACTTACGGACACGGTGCGATCGGCGATGTTGGGTGCAGCAGGAAGATCGGCGAATAGCACTGTGTCTCTTTGTGCCTTTGTCATGGCGAAATTTTCAAAATTCCTGCTTAGCCCTTCGAGAATTTTGCAAATTTCGTGATGACAGCACAGGTTCGGATTACGCAGTATCAATATGCGATCGAGGTTTTGGGAAACTTCCCAATTAAATAAAAGTTTAGTCCGTTGTTTCTGGGCATGGCGAAAAACAAAGATCTTGGGTGTAGACAGGAAGATCTTTGTTTTTCGCTTTGCTTATTTGTGCCTTACGATGTGGTGCGATCGCCAGTATTAAAATCACTCAGAAACCCTAAGCGATCGCACTGCATCGGCACAGTTCGGACGCGAAGCAACCATACAGGATCGGGGGGGTGGGGGTGTCCCCCATAGAATAAAACTGACCAACGGAAATCAATGTTTTCTGGGTACAAAGCTTTGCCATAGATATTGTTTTCCACTGATTCTTGGCACGGCGAATCGATAATCAGTTACGGGCTTTGCAAACTGAATAGCGATCGCTGTGCCTCTTGTGCCTTTGTCATGGTGCGATCGGTAATCTTGGGCAATCGCAGGAAGATTGCCGAATAGCACGATGACAGCACAGGTTCGGACACGAAGTATCAATGTTTCTGGGTAGTGGGCTAAGTGAGCCATAAAAATCTGCCTAGCTCTAATTCCTAATAAGAGCGATCGCTATTGGTAAAGATTTTTTGGCTCACGGAAACGAAGGGACAATCACTGTAAACAACCAATACCTTGGGACTACTAGCACTTTGAGTAGGTCGAGACATTTGTGATCCTGATCGCATATTCCCACACCCAACATCACAGGAGCATAGATTCGAGATCGCATCCCCAACCTTGATAGAACGCGATACTAATCCCATAGAGAAAAACGTTCACAAGGCAAAAGCAATGATCCTCAATTCATTAAACCAAGTTCGCTCGATTGTAATCAATACCGTTGTTGGCACTGAACAGGCGATTATTTTTCTAGGCAAAATCTTCGTAGCCGATAAAGCTTATAACTCCCTCAACGATGCGATCGCAGGATGCAGACGAGATTTAGATTTGGGCATGGCAGTATTAATCGCGCCCAATGATAACCAGTTTAGTGTTTGGGTTTCGATTCCTAACGAATTGATTTTGCAATCTGTCTAACTCTTCACTACTAGTATTTCATCCCAGTTAGTTGTAAACCTCGGCGATCGCAGATCACTACGCATTCTCCACTCTTGCCTAATCCCCTCACTGGCAAACCGAATCGTTCCAGTTCCATAACGTCTGTTCAGTGTGTCAATTACTGCCATTAACTTTTCATCATGGCGATCAACTGCGGGTGATAGCAAATCCAACTGCACCGCATCAACCGAGCTTAAATCGTTCAGACTAACACCACATTTTTTATAACTGAATCCTTCGCGAAACAAACTTGTCATACAGAGCTTGGCATACCGAATCAATATTTGAGAACTGTTTGTTGCCGTCGGCAAAGCAACTGTAACCGAATTGCTGTATTGCAGTTCATCAGGCTTGAATCGGTTAGTTGTCAGAAATACCCCTAGAACCGAAGCTCTTAATTTTCTATGCCTTAATTTTGCCGCCGCCCTCGCTGCATGGTGGGCGATCGCTTCATGCATTTGTGCGAGACTAGTCAAAGGTTGACCAAAGGATCGCGAACAAATCATATGCTTTTGCGGTGGAGCGATCGCTTCCAATGGCAGACAAGACAAACCTCGCAGTTCATGCATGATCCTTACACCGACAATGCCCATGATTTGCTTGATTAATGATTCATTCGCATCTCTTAACTGAGCAGCCGCAGACTATCATCCATAACCCTACCGCATAACTATCTTGGAGTACCAAATACAACAAACGATGCCCACTTAGAAGGTTCAGAATATTCTTGCCTAACTTCAAGCATTGCCTGTCGTAATGCTTCGGATGGGAATTGAGTTTCCAGATGTTTTATAAATGTTTGCATTAACTGGCTCGTTGCTTGATCATCCACACTCCATAAACTCATTACTACCCGTGGTACGCCAGCTATTTGAAATGCCCTTGAAAGCCCTATAATACCAGCATCATGTGCTTTACCTAAACCTGTTTGACATGCACTTAATATAGCAATTCTCGCTCTAAGTCTTGTACTTTGGATCTCTTGTGCAGTCCACCAACCTTGATCGAATCTCTCTGCTGACAACATGAGAAAGCTATCGGATAAGGGATTTTGACTACTTGCAACACCATGTGTTGCAAAGTAGAGCAAACTTGATGTCCTAGCTCTCGAAACAATCTCTGCCTTTGTCGCTTCCTTTCTAAGAAGTGGGATAGCATTCATCATTTTTGCAACAGCTTGGGCTTCCTTCTCCGCCCCAGGCAAAGGTGGAACTGACCAAATAGTACTTTTTGGAAGATAAGGATTGCCTACAATCAATGGAGATTCTAATAAACCTCTTGAATTATCTTCATGCAAAGCTTGGCTAAGATCGAACAAGCTAGGAGCTATAGAAATAGACATTCTGTCAATCAGAAATGAGTTGTCTCTGAACGGTCTCAGGATAGCGAAAGGAACTATACCAATCTCCAAAATTGGTACGATGATTAGATGTTCTACAGTATCCAATTTGTTAGCTACTGTAGTTGGCAATAAAATCTGAGTCAGATTATTGATAGAGTGATCTTGTGATTCCCCTTCATTATCATCGACTGTTCCAGCTTTAATACGTTCTCGTAGCCGTGGCACACGAGAACGTTGCAGCGAATCTACATTAAGTGAATTTCTCAGTTTTATAATTGCTTCGCTAATATGTTGCTTAGATATCCTTTGACTTTCATATGCCTGTATTCCAAGAGCATCGACTAGCCAAACTTGGAGATTTTCCTTATCGTAAGAGTAAAAGAGTAGGGCAGTTCTGTCTGGGTATGTTATTTCACCATATCGTCCTCTTCGGTCTATTCTACTGTCTTCTGATCTGACTTTTAAAACTCTTGCAATACTTTCAGAAGATACGTCACTAAGTCTAATGCTTGGTGCATTTCGCGCTTTCCATAAATCCCTAAGCTCTCGTTTATGCTTTGAAGCTGCTAAGTCAAATAGTCGAACGGCATCATCTGGACGATTCTGAGCGTAAGTTGCTGAAGCCCAAGTAGATATAAAAAAAGGGATGGCTTTCAGAATCTGTCTACGTTGCATAGTATAGTTATGGATTTTGACTAAGTACAGGGCAAAAAAGTTGCGAAATTAGAGAGGAAAGGGTTTTATAAAAGATAACCACATCAACCATAAAACCCCTATCAAAGAGATTAACCTATTCCGAGAAATGTTGCAGCCGCATCTACAATAGAATGCAGCAAGACTAGCCTTTGTGGCTACATTTCTTATTGCGCTAATACGAGTAAGGACAGTGAATTTGGCAGAAATTGCCACAGGATTTAGCGGCAAAGCCAATACTTAGTTGATTCTCTTAAAGATCCAGAAGAATCTGCTGCTTATTTATCAGCAATTTTGGAAGAAGAAAATCCTGAGCCTGAGTTATTACCTTTATGTTTGGGGCATGTCGCGGCTGCACTGGGCAATGATAGCGATCACCAATGGGTAAAAGATTTTGCAGCAAACAATAAAAGCCAAGCTGTGTATGAGTTTGCACAGTGGTTAGATAGTCAAGGTCTAAGGCTTCAAATCAGTAGCAAAAGTAATTAATTTGAGAGTAGTGATGCGTTGCACCTTTCCACTAGAACAATTCAATCATGGAACTAAAATCTGCCAAACCCAAATCAAAACTCAGATACCTACGCCTATTATTTTTCATCCCTGCGATCACAGCTTTGGGTGTGATGACATATTGCATTTGGCAGATATTTCCTTGGTTTGTGGCTATGGCGATCGCGGGACCGATCGCTGGTTATTCGATTATGCAGATAATTCCTTTGTTTGTTAAATGAAAAAAACGATCGCTGTTTGCGGACAGGCGATCGCTTCAAAATGTGATGGGGATAATTTTCTAGTTGCCTAGCAAAGCATCTATATCAATACCAATATCGCCTAGATTTGCGGCTTTAAGCAAGGTCATGGCAGCAGCTTTGTCCATCCGCTTTAGTCCATCATTGTCAAGAATCCGATTGCCGATCGCAGTTCCCACTTTCTCAGGCAAATCTGCATACCTTCCGCCTTTTGCGGTTGGGCTTGGAATCTCATAGGCTGATACTTCCTGACCTGTTCTAGGGGAATCTTGAGAATCGGGACAATTCAACTCCGCCCGATCGACAGCGATCGCTTCAGCCGTCCTTCTAGCCAAGGCACTTGCACGATACTCTTTTGCTTCAAGAGTATTCGCAAGTTCAGCGAGTTTGTCCAATCCCTCTTGAGTCCACTCAGTTTTAGTGCCATCTTTTCCCCACAATCCGATCAGAGCTTCTTCATTGCGATTTTTTAGCTGCCGTACATACTCTTCAGAACATCCCAGAATACTCGCGATTTCTTTGTTAGAGTAGGTCTTAGGCACAGACATAGTAACCATTTCAGACATTTGTAACATCTCCTGTGACAAAATTGATTGCATCAGGATCGCAGAGCGTTACTGACTAAGCAATAGTGGATCGGTGAATGTTACAGATTCAGAAAACATTGTCACGATATCTGTTACTGCTTGGATCTGCGGTAATCCCAAGGCTTTTGATAATTGCCACTCCACACACCGACTTTCTTAGACTTTGCCTCCTCTTCGGCACTGACAATTATTTCTCTGTTGGGACAGTTCCCAGAGAATTGCCTATAGTGATAAGCCATACCAGCGTTGACCATTTCACCCCCAACAAACAAAATCTCATATTCCCCATTGCTACCCTTGCGATCGCTCTTTACCTCCACTTCGGCAATGGTCCGACCATAGCGATCTAGTTCAATCGGTCTAATTACAACTTGCTTATCCTCGACTAGCTCCAACATCAAAGCTTTGGACTCTGCACCCAACGGCTGACTTAACTCAGGCGCATCGATCCCGCAAAAACGAAGCTTCAACTTTTCCCCATCACAATCAACGGTGATCGTGTCACCGTCGGAAACTTTGGTTGTTTCGCAGATTCTAAACTGAGTATCTGCCAATCTTATCGGACGGGAGAGCGTTGGTTTGTCACCTTCGTAGCTTGGGCTTTTAGCAATCTCCCGTTGGTGATTTTGCCAAAAGAAAAAACTGGCTATTCCTGCGATCACAATGATCGTAACAATTGCCTCGACAAACTTTTCTTTCATGGTTGCCACGCTTAACCAATAAAAAAATAGCCTAAGTCCTTGCATATAGCTAGGCTCAGGCTATTATTAGATTAATCAATTTGTCCTCAGATATTTGTATAGATAAATATTGAGGACTAAACAAGTGAAGCGATTAATTAAATTTGGATTGTTTGGGGTTGTGATTGCAGGGGCGATCTCATCAGGTGGTCAAGCATTTGCACAATTGCCAAGTGTTTTTGTGCAGACTGGAACAAGTGGCGTTAGAGTTGGTGTTTCGGGAACACCTAGAACACAAGTACCCGTAACTTTTACACCTGATCTTGGGACTGGGCAGCCAAGGACTAGAACTGTTCGAGTAAATGCATGTGGCTTTGCAGTTGTTCCAAATGCAAATGGATTGGGTAGCTCAATTTCCTATGTAGCACAAACAGTAAACGTCGCGTCGGTTTTGGCTTTGCCTGTTCGTGAAGTGCCTACTTGCGTTAATGGCGTGCCATCTTCGCCACTTCCTAGCGATCAGGCAAATGGCGCTTATCATGCTCCAAATAACTCGATCTTGCTAGTTGGGTTGCCACCTTCAAGAGTTCTCGATCTGACCTATACAGATTCTTCACCTGTGAGCAGATTCATTACTCTTAATGCCTGTGGATTCGGGCTAACAAATCCACCCTCTGGCTATGGAAATATTTCTGTAAATGGCGGTGCGCCCGTTGCTTGGGGAAGTTTGCCAGTATCTCTATTTAATTGTGTAAGCGGCAACATATTCGCGAAAGCATCCTCAATCACGCCTGCGCCAACAATCCCCGCAACCTTCCGAGATGGCACATCTATCTGGTATTACGGTGCTCCATTCACAGAAATTACTACTACCTTTGAAGGCGCTCCCAATATCAGATCGGCAACTAGCGATCGCTGCGGTGGTTTACTTCTTGGATCTGCCACAAATCCCGTAAGTGGCACAGTCAAAGTAAACGGTTTATCTGTCAATACTGACACTTTACCCACAGCCGCAGCACGTCCAAGATGCTTGTTGAGTGGTGGCAATTATGCCTTTGAGTTTGTGCCAACTGCGCCAAACTTCAAGCTACCAAATGGACAAGTATTTTTGTCTGAGGTTGTGGGCTTAAATATTAACGGTGCTGCACCTAATAAATTTGGCGATCGCTCGATCCTCAATGTTGAAGTACCAGGCGTTCGCACCGTAAATAGTCGGACTAATGCCTGTGGCTTAGCACAAATCCGCAGTACATCAAACGCACCAATCTTGGCAGCTACCTTATTTACAAAGGGTAGCAACGCCCAAGAAACATTCTCGAATTTGCCCGAATTCGTAGCGCCACGCTGCACAAACAATGAATTGTTTGTCAAGGTGAACTAAGTCTCAGAACCCTTACACAGCCTCTGAATACGGAGCGCTTGCGATCGCAGCTTACTTTTTAGTTGAGCTGCGATTATTTTTTTTCTGTCCATCTCGTTTAATCTGGCAATCTGTTCAGTGGTTGTACCTTCCCCTAGTCGGTAAGAAATCTCAATCAATTTAGCTCTGACTTCTTCCCGCCTCACAATGGTACTTTGCAGATCCGACTCATCTCGAATCTGCTCAAAAGCAATTACAGCATCGGTAACTTTGCCCTTGATCGCGATCGCAATTTCAGATTTAGTTTTTTCGAGTTGAGCTAATTTGATCGCAAGATCGGCATTAGCTTGATTGTTTCTGGTCTGGTTAGCATCAGATGTTGCTCGTCCACTAATGATTGTGGGAAGTGCCTCAAACAATAATCTTGACTCTAAGGATGTACGAATTTCGCCAAATGCAAGAGGTCTGGAATTCTGCAAAAGTATTGGGGCGATCGCACTAACAAAGGGCTGAATACTTTCAATAAATGAGCCTTCACCTTGAACTTTAGCCAACTTCACCGCGTCCGATGAACTTGCAATTTGAGCATCGATCGCTCTTAATTCGGGACTATTAGCGATCGCTAATTGCTCCAACTGCTTAATACACTCAGGTGTTGAATCCAAGCAGGGCAGATCGCCCTTCAGCATTTCAAACTGCTCTGATTCCTCCCGTTGATCGAGTTTTTCATCTAGACCAGATCCTTCAATGGGTTCATCTTCTCCATTTCCACTAGAACCGTTCACAGGTTTGACAGTGTTAACATTTACAACTGGCTTATTGGCTGGGCGATCGATAGTAATAACAGGCTTACCATCCACACGCTCTAATCTAATTGGGCTTGGTAAAGGATTCTTGGTTGAAGGGGGTGGAGCTAGATCCTTTGCTGTTTGTGCGAATACGCTTGTCGCTGCGATCGGCAACATACAAAAACAACTCAACATCGATCTGGTTATTAACCTGCTTAACATATCTAATCCGTTTAACCTCACTAGCAAATTGGGCGCGAACCGTTGACAACTCTTGCAATTTATTTTCGACATCAGCAATCTTTGATCTGATTTCCGCAATCCTAAACTGACGTTCTTGTTCCGAACGGTTATATTCGGCAAGCGCTTTTTGATACTCCATCTGGGTTTGATTTTGTTGCAAGGCAAGCCTTACAGCCGCCTCTTGAGAATCGTATTCTTTCAAAGCCCGATTCGCTTTGGCAGTTTCAAACTTACCTAACTGAAGTTGAAGCATTGCCTCTTCCTTAGCCAGATCAGCCTTAACTTGAGCAAGCTTTTCATTCTCATGGGCTTCCACTCCAGACGGCAAATCTTTAGGATCAAGAGTAGCGATTAGATCGATTTTTCTCTGCTGCAAACTTACTTGATTCTTAGCTCGTTCAACCTTAATGCGCTGAAAATCTACTTCTGATTCATATTCCGCAAACGATTGTGGAGGCAATTCAGGAGCTTTCCGCACTGACAGAGGTTCAATTGGTTTCGATGGCTCTAGTGACAACCTTTTAATAGTTGCCAAGTATTCAGAGCGTTGTGCTTGCAGTCTTGTTCTTTCGTCTGTGCGATCGCTAATGATGGCATCCTTTTGCAAGAAATCTTTTTCTTTAACTTTCAAGTCTTTGGGGTCACTCAAAGTTAAAGTGATTCGCAACAATCTAGGCTGTGTCGTGGGTTCCTTGGGTGCGGTAACTTGATTGCCTTCCGACTGGGCAATCGCAAAAGGTAATTTTCCACCAATCCAAAAACCAAAGCTTCCGCCTATCCAACAAATAGCGATCGCCACTAAAAGTCTCTCCCTGCGAGATTTACGCTTTTGTTCTCTATGCTTTTTCAATGTTGCTAGCATTGAAGCCTTTACCTCATCTGCTGCACCATTGTCGATCAACTGTTGGGCGATCGCTGTACCAAGTATTTCAGGAAGATTATCGTATCGGTTCATCACTACGCACCTTAATGATTGCCTTACCATCCAAGATGAATGAGTCCATAATTGGCTCTAGATTTTGTTTTTGAGCATTTGTTAGTTCTATCTGTCCTCCTGATAGTCGAAAGGTATTAAAGGTCTTTTGTTCTAGGGGAAATCGCAAAGATTCCACATTATCGACAAGTAAATTGCCAGAAATCAAAGCATTGCTTGGTACTGACTGAAGCCATTCAGACACAAACATATCTTTAGGCTCAACCTCGATCGCTTGAATCGAAATTTTCTCACCAAGTCGAGTCTCTACACTACTGGGGCGGATTTGAGATGTCTCATTACTGCCAATCTGGTACAAGTCCCCATTCGCATCTCGACCAATAACCGATGACTCATTAGCCGCAATTACTTTAAATTCTCTGTCTACGATCTGCTCTGAAGTTGCCGCGTTGATTCCAGTAACTTTGACAAATACCTGTTGGTAAGAACCACTTTTTTTAAAGATATCTGCGGCAGTTTGGGCGCTACGGAAAAAAGATCTTTCAAATAGCTCGGTAACTCCACCATTGCTAATAAATTGACAAGAAATTATGAGTAAGGCGATCGCGATCGCTAAAATCCAATATTCACCATTGCCACCAGTCGAGAGCCTAGCTTTGGGATTCCCTGGTATTACTAGCCTTGCCGTACTCGGATAAAACGCGGCAACACCGCTTTTGGTAAAGGCATCAGAGAACCAGCCAAAGAAATAACCGATCGCAATTCCGAGCCATATTTGCCAACTAAACCACAGGGCAATGGGTGCGGTTATGGCTGTCACAATGCCTGTGGCAAGAAATGAATGTGTTACCGACCGATGGGCAAATTTTGATTCTAGGTATTTGGCAATTGGGTAAAGCACCATACCTGTATAGGATTTCGTGCTGTCCACGTCAGGCAGTTGTGACGCGATCGCACTTGCCGCGAGAACAAGGGGATCGGCTGTGCCAATAATTAACGATACAGAGCAAGTAGCGATCGCAGCATGAGTTATCGAGAGCATTGCTTAGCCTCCTCGACTGACATCACATCACCCATTTCCGTAACTGGTTCAAGTAGAAAATCTTCCAGATCCTCTCGGCATTTCAGATCGTCAATTTGCATAGTTGCGTAATAAATAGCGCGATCCATACAGTCCCGCCGATAGACATTGACCCATTGATCGCCCTTGAACTGTTTGTACTCGTCTCCATAGATACCCTTGACCATGTGGCAAACTCACAACGATTCTCAAGCATAGTCAAGGGTTTTCCGACTAATCAAGAGCCGTTACGATTCAAGCCTCGTTTTGCTCCGAGAATTTGCCCTCGTTACCAATATCCGCAAGGTAATGGCTGAAATCGTAAAAATCCCACCAATGATATACAGTGACCTGTTCCCTAGTCCTAAGCCAATCAACCGCACCACACCCACCATGCTTAGAGTGGCAATTAAAAACGGTGTGCCGTCGATGTAATCGACGCGATCTCCTTCTTGGTCTTGTGCCAAATTGAGAGAATGCTCGCGTACAACGCGCCTAGCCAGAAATGGGTTCCCCCCACATCGTTGTTCCAGTAACGCAAGCTCTGAAGCTGGTAACTTTAGCCCAATCTCTGTTGCTTCCTCCAACATGATTTCTCTAATTTGAGAACTTTCGAGCGCTCGTATACATATGCGTGGCATTTTAAAAAAAATCCCCCCAGCAGGAGGTTTAGTTGCAAGCATTAGTAACAACGCCCGATCCGCCAAGCAATTTTTTAACCATCTCTGCATGGCAACTGGATAATGGTTGGCGTTATCGCATATCAACAAAGTATTGTTAGTTGATAGAGCAGTTTTGATTTCCATCCGAAGCTGTGCAGCGCTGTAGGGTTTAGGCTTCGCACCGCTATTGTCTACCGTGTCACAGCCTAACTGGTCACATATTTCTAGAAGGGTGTCTTTTGAACTGCTTTCGTAATCTGCGATCGCTACATTCCAACCCCTAGAACTAAAGACAGTCTCGACTGCCTCAGCGATCGCAGATTTGCCCGATCCCTCTTCACCGATTATCAAAAGCGATTGCTTACTTTCTAGGCTAGCGATCGCTTGATTGATTTCATTCTGTCTGAAGTTGTCCATGCTTTAGTAGTCAGAATTGTAATTTTTAGCAATCTAGACCTTTTTCCTAGACTAAACAAAGCCACAATATTTTTATTATTCTCGTTAGGACAATCTTTGATTTTGAGTCCTGATTAAGTCCTCTAAATGCAAAATACAAGCAAAAGTATATTCAGTATTGAATCTCAGATTGATAAATTTTCCCTTGGTAAGGGAAAGGTCACGGGTTCAAATCCCGTTGAGGGCTTTATAGAGAGAAAGGTTGCAATGCAACCTTTTTTATTGCTGATCGCTTTCCAGATCGAAAATTACTTTTTGCCAATACCAAACTTCAGGCATGTTTGGTTTTTCCTGCTTTGCTATATCGATCAGACGCTGCGCGATCGCCATATTCCCGCCAACTAAACCAAGTAACCGTTGTTGTAATTCTAAACTTGGCATTTGCATCAGATCTACAGTAGCCGCAGCACTAGCAAGTTGACGCTTCTGCTCTTGGGTTTGTTTTTCGAGTTCCGATTGCCAGAGATTGATGCGCGTGAGGGCGTACTGATAGCGATCCATAAGTGAGCGGTTAAACCAAATATTTGCTGCCTGTTGGTAATCATCGATCGCCCCCTTGAGATCGCCAAAGTCATATCTTGCCTCGGCGCGATCGCAATAGAGTTGAGGGCTTTGATGATTGAGAGCTAGCGATCGCGAAAAATCTTCAATTGCAGTACGATAGTCTTTAAGTTTGAGGTGGGCTTTAGCGCGATGGCTATAGATTTCACTATTGCTGGGATATTCGCGGAGTAACTCATTAAAATCAGCGATCGCCCCCTGAGCATCACCAATTTCCACGCGAATTTTGCCCCGACCAATGCGAACTTCTGGGTTTTGAGGTTCTAGAAATAGTGCTTGATTAAGATCTTTGAGCCCACTTTGAGGATCGCCTAATTTCCCAAAAACTAAGCCCCGCAAGCAGAAAGCTTTCACATTTTTGGGCTCAATTTGTAAAAGCCAATTGAGATCGATCAGGGCATTTGTATAGTCACTCTTGTCAATTTTTTGCTGTACATTTACCAACAAATCTTCTGTTGATGGCGGTAATAAAGCTTCTAGCGGTTTATAGCTCTCGATACAACGACGACAATTTTCTTCATCACGAAGTTCTAAAAACAAGCTAGCAGCTTTTTTGTAAGTAGCAATCGCCTTTTCGATTTGATTTTGTTGCTTATAGGTCAAGCCCAGTAATTGATGGGAGATCGCTGATTTGGGGTTAAGTACTAGAGCTTGGGCAATGTCAGCTTGAGCACTACTAATATCTGTGATCGCTATACGGGTAATGCTGCGAGCAATGTATACATCAATTGCCTCAGGATTTAGCTGGATCGCTTGGTCATAGTCAGCGATCGCACCTTGGCGATCGCCCAAATCAAAGAGAGCTAAACCACGCTGGTAGTAGGCTTCTGCTAAGTGAAGATTAGCCGCAATCGCGCAGCTAAAGGCTTGTATAGCGCCATAGCGATCGCCTGATTTTGCCTTTGCCAACCCCTGCTGATAAAAATCTTCATTAAAATCTTGTGTCATGGCTGTACTTGCTACTCAAGCTATAGCGATATGATAAATGAAACTCATACTTTTGCAGTGCATTACTCGCGGAGTTAATCCAATGTCCAAAAGACCGAAAGAAAGACCAAAAGATATCAAGCATCAGATTGAGAAAACCCTACATACGGTTGTTGATGTCGCTCAACAGCAGTATGAAAAAAATTTAAAAAAAGCCCATAAAAATGTTGACAAACAGGTTGACTCGGTACGAGATCGCCTTGAGGAGTTTGATAGCTGGGCGGTGGAGTCGGTGAATGAGGCTTTAGAAAATGTCGAGAAGAAAATAGAGAAAAAAGTCTCTAAAACTGTCAGCCGTATTCAAAAAGCAGCGAGATCGGCATGGCAAAAATTATCCGATTAAGCAAAAAAGAAGCGTGAAACGCTTCTTTTTTGCTTAGGTACTGATGTTACGTGGAACTCAGATGATGAATTTCTTGCTGCTAGCACGACAGGGCAACCACGGGGGGGATTGCCCCTACCCCAATAATTTAGATTTTGTAGATACTGTCTTGAGTACCAAAAAGTCAAGAGGGAATTTGAACAAAATTAGGATCGAAAGAACGCTGAGACTTGAGAACGCCAAAGACCTGTCGCAATAGCTTGTGCATGACAGCGCCAATGACCGACATTTTGGACTTACCCTTAGCCGTAAGGCGATCGCAGAAAGCAGCAATCGGCGAATTATAACGACGAGCCACAATCGCAGGCATAAACAAAGCTTTACGCAAACGAGAATTACCAATTTTCGATAAACGTGGTTTTCCATGAACCGAAGACCCAGAAGAGAACTCACGGGGAGTTAAACCCGCAAAAGCAGCTAATTGATCAGCAGTATCAAAAGCCGAAATATCCCGAATTTCTGCGAGTAATACAGTTGCAGTCAAATCAGCAATACCAGGAATGGAAGTCAACAAATCCCGTTGAGATTTCAAATGGGGATGTTGATCAAAGTGCTGACGAATCAATTTTTTGGTCATCTCAATTTGCTCTTTGAGAAAATCAATGTGAGCAATAATTGCTTCAACCAAAATTTGGTCAGCCGTAGCAAGACGATTCTGCTCTTGCTGCTGCATAGCAGTTAAGCTATCTAAACGATGCACCAATGCTTGGAGTTGCTCAATTTCTAATGCAGGTGGTGTCCATGGTGCAGGTTTTAAAGCAGCACAAAATCTAGCAATAACTTTGGCATCAGCACGGTCTGTTTTTGTGCGACTTAACTCACTCTTGCCAAAGGCTTTGGGGCGTGATGGATTAACGATACTTACTTTGTAACCTAATCCTACTAAGAATCTAGCTAAGGCATTGCCGTATGTACTGGTGGCTTCCATACAGCTATGTAAATTGGTGACACCTTGAGTGTTTAGCCATGCTTGTAATACCAAAACACAAAGAAGAGGCAACAGATGATATAAGAGAAAAAGGAGAAAGAGGATAACAAAATGGCAGGGGTATATAGATTAGAAATAAGTGAAAGCGAAGAAGAGCTAAAAGAGATGCTAGGGCGGCAGAAAACAGGCTCAGATAAAGAACGAGTGCAAGTATTGTACTTACTGAAAAGCAAGCAAGCTGGCACAGTGCAAGCCGCCGCTCAACTAATCGGGAGAAACCGTAGCACAGTGCAAGAGTGGATCAGAGGATATCGAGAGGGAGGAATAGCAGGAATACTAAGCCATAAACCAAGAGTAGGCAGAATACCCAAAATCCCAGATTGGGCGCAAAAAGCACTGGACAAACAACTGCAACAGGAAAAAGGATTTAATAGCTACGGAGAGATACGACAATGGCTACAGGAAAAACTAGGAATCGAAAGTACCTATAAAAATGTGCATGACTTGGTGCATTACCGAATGAAGGCAAAACCAAAGGTAGCCCGTCCCTATAGCGCCAGTCAAAACCAAGGGCAACGCGAGGATATATAAAAAAAACTCTCGGATAACCTAGCCATGGTGGCATGGTATGCCGTGACCGTGTTGGGATTAACGGGAAAAGTCCGATTCTTTTGTCAAGACGAAACAAGGATTGGTTTGAAAACCATCAGTGGTCGTAAAATAACGGCTCGTGGGGTCAAACCCAAGGCAAAAGTCCAGTGGCAGTTTCAGGCTACATGGTTATACGGCATCGTCGAACCTGCGACGGGAGAAAGCTTTTTCTATGAATTTAGTCATCTCAACACTGACTGTTTTCAAATATTTCTAGACCTTGTATCAGAGAAATTTGCAGACAGCATAATTATCTTGCAAGTTGATCAGGCTGGTTGTCATCGGGCTAAGCGTTTACGATTACCTCACAATATCATTTTGATATTTCAGCCTGCTCATTCTCCAGAATTAAACCCAATTGAGCGGGTTTGGCTACATTTGAAGCAAGGGTTGAGATTTTCTTTACCCAAAAATATGGATGAGTTGCGGCTTTTGGTCAAGAATCGTCTCTCCGAAATGACTAAATCTGTAATTGCTTCTCTTGTCGGTAGAGATTCCATACTGGATGCTCTATCTGTTGCCTCTCTTTTGTGATTTGGTATAATTCAGCAAATCCTTCAGGATTGTTGGCAAATACTTTGCTCTTGATTTTGGCGTTGCCTTGGATGAGTGCAACATCAAATTTGGCTTTGCTAATGTCTATTCCTAAAACATCACATACTTTATTGCTATTGTTCATAGTGTTTTCCTTGCTTCTTGCTAGAGTTTCGAGTAAAGCAATTAGTGGAGTTTAACTATCCTTGTGAATGCAGGTTTACCCATGGGGCGACCTCTGATACTGTCCAGTCTTTACTGTTTCCACTGTTAGGGCAGAGACGACTCTATCTACATTACGGGCTTGGTGTCCCTAGGGGCTGCTCGAGTTTATCTCTGCTTTTGCTTGTTTGGATTGTAGTAAAGATTTTATCCTTTAACTTTCTTCCTAGATACAAGGGGCTGCGCCCCCGTGCCAGCCCTAGACTTAGATGATCGTAGAATTCTATCCACGTAACATCAGTTAGGTAGGAACTTGAATTTGGCTCATCAGTTTGCTAAAACGATCGCTATAGAGGCGATAGCTAAGCGGATGGGCAATCAATCGGGCTGTGCTTTGATATAAAACTTCAATTTCAATCAGTCCGTTATCTTTGAGAGTTTTGCCTGTTGAGACTAAATCAACGATCGCTTCAGCCATACCTGTAATTGGTCCCAGCTCAACGGAGCCATACAGGGGAATAATCTCGACAGGTAAATCAATGCTGTCAAAGTAGGTCTGGGCGCATCCGACATATTTAGAGGCAATGCGGCTGTGGGGTGGGAGATCTAAGGGCGATCGGTAGCGGCTCTCTCCTGAAACAGCGATCGACATCCGACAACCACCAAATCCTAAGTCTAGTAATTTGGCAACTTTTGGCTTTTTTTCACGCAAAACATCTTCGCCGACGATGCCCGCTTGGGCTTGTCCATATTCTACATATACAGGCACATCCTGCGCTCTGACCAGCAAGGCTCTGGCGGTTCCTGTGGGATCTAAAATTTGTAGTTGACGGTTTGCAGGATCAAGAAAAACGCTAAAGTCAAGTCCCACGCCTTGGAGTAAGCGGATCGAGTCTTTTAATAGTGAGCCTTTGGGCAGTGCGAAGGTGAACATGGAATGTTTTAAAGCGTTGGTCATAGTTAATTCTATAGCTATAGAGTCGCGACGCTTTGCGTCGCAATTATTACTTGGGGCTAGCGATCGCTAATTGATATGAGCGCTTCAGGCTTAAAAATTGTGCCAATCAAAAATCTGGGTAACCGTCAAAGTTAAGTCAAGACCACTTGTCCCTTCCCAAGTTCCTAGCCATAGCCCCAAGGACTAACACCACAGCTTCGCTAGTCGTCTGTTGGGGAAGAGTGTTAACCATATTCGAGAACCAACAAGAAGAAACCGTTCCAATACTCTAAACATGGCAGCACTTTTTACTTTAACGTCAGTTCGACGCAAATAGCTATATCGAACTCACGTTAAGTAGCTAGGCATAAGTAAACTAAAAACCAAAAAGGTTGTTCCGCCCGCGTAGCGGGCGGAACAACCTCTGGTTTTAGATTTTAATTAAGCCCAGCTACTTACTTTATAAACCATTGCCGATCGCAAAAAATGCTGACCAATAGAAAGGATGATTGTAATTTGACGATTTGATTAGAGAGACTTGTGCTTTGCGTAATGCCTCAGCAATAGGAACATTACCTGTTTGCAGTTCACCATAAAATGCTTCTATTAAAGCCTGTGTTCCTGCATCATCGACTTTCCAGAAGGAAGCGATCGCATTTTTTGCACCTGCTTTCTGAACTTGATAGCCAAAGCCTAAGATTTCCACCCCATCACCAAGCTTACCAACTCCAGTTTGACAAGCACTTAGCACGATCAAATCGATATTCGGAATTTGCCAATCGGTGATTTCATTGAGACGGATTTTGTCACCATTGCCGAAAATGATGAAGGAGTTTTCTGGAACGCCTATGTTAAATTCGGCATGGGTGGCGAGATGCAGAATATTATGATTTTTGGATTTTGCTTCGATCGCTTGGCGGCTAAATTGATCCTCAATTAAAGTAACTGAGTTATCAAAGGAATTTGCGATCGCTTGAACTTCTGTTATTGTTGCAGGTAAAGCGTTTTGTCCAAATTTGAGTTCACCATATTTCCCACCAAATGCTCCTGCTAGGATGTTGGGTTGAGTATTTAGCTTTGGTGAAAAGTCAAAGAGGCTATAGGCAATGAGGTTACTAATACGGTATTTCTCTGCTAGCCATTGGTTACCGTCATAGAGGGCGGCGATGGGAATATATCGCAGTTGTCCATCGGGTGCATAAAGGATCGTTGTGGCTTTGGCTTGGATGATTTCGGCTTCGATGGGTTTAATTAGCAATTTGTAGAGTTGAGCCGCAGTTTCTTTGACATCTTCAGAGCCAGCATCAAGGAGTGCAGCTCTAAAATCAATCACTAGGGTTTCTAGTTCTTCTTGCGAGATTTTGACAGTGCGGCTGATGGGGATGGTATTGGGCGAGAAGAGGATGATCTCGAGGCGATCGCCTAGGATGAATGGATAGAGTAATACGGTTCCATTTGGGATTTGGTTGAGATAGTCGGGAACTTTATTGATTTCAGATTTGCGAAGTCGTTGAATCTGCTTAGCAAGTTGGCTGTTAATTTCAGGACTATTCTCAAAGCTAACCGCTAACAGCTTATCGCTAATCGCTTTCTCTGCTTCTAAAAGTCGGACACCTTGCGCCGATCTGTCACTGCCCTTGATATTTTTGAAATAGTCTTCGAGTTCTTGGACTTTGAGGAGATCGAGAACTTGCAGGGCTTCCATGATCCGTCCTTGCTTGAGAAGGAGATCCGCAAGGTTGCGATAGCTATTTGTAATGGTATTGGTAAAAGACTGCTGTTCTTCTTCTCTAAGTCCCTTGAGACTTTGGCGAATAGACTCAAATACATTAACAGCTTGCTTATAAAAGAGAATCGAGATTTCAGTCTGGCCAAGTTGATTAAAATCGAACCCTAAATTATTGAGTGATGTTGCCTCACCTTGGCGATCGCCAATTTGCTTTTTGATTGCCAAGGACTGCTGATGTAAATCAATTGCTCTTGAATACTGTCTAAGATTTTTGTAGGCAACACCCAAATTATTGAGTGACCTAGCCTCGCCTTGGCGATCGCCGATTTTCTCCTGCATTTCTAAAGCTTGTCCATAGAAGTCAATAGCCTTTTGATATTGTCCAAGCCTGTCATAGACCGCACCCAAATTATTGAGTGATCTTGCTTCAATACTGCTCTCACCGATTTGCTTAGCGATCGCTACGGACTGCTGATAAAAATCAATCGCCTTCTGGTACTGTCCCAGATAGTCATATACAAGTCCCATATTATTGAGTGACGTTGCTTCACCATCGCGATCGCCAATTTGCTTTTTGATCGCTAAGGATTGCTGATAGAAGTCTATTGCTTTCTGGTATTGCCCAAGATTTTTGTATATAGCGCCCAAATTATTGAGTGATCTTGCCTCACCATTGCGATCGCCAATTTGCTTTTTGATTGCTAAGGCTTGTTGATAAAAAGCAATAGCCTTTTGATACTGTCCAAGATTGTCGGAAGCAAATCCTAAATTATTGAGTGATATTGATTCCCCTTCGCGATCGTCGATTTTCTTTTGAGTTGCTAAGGCTTGCTGATAAAATTCAATTGCTTTCTGGTACTGCCCAATATTGTTATAAGCTAATCCCAAATTATTGAGTGATGTTGCTTCTCCATAGTGATGACCAATTTGTTTTTGGATCGCTAGGGCTTGCTGATAGAGTTCTATCGCTTTCTGGTACTGTCCGAGACTATCGTATGCGCCACCTAAATTACTGAGTGCCATTGCCTCCCCTTTGCGATCGCTGATTTGGGTTGTGATCGTGAGAGATTGTTGATAGAAATCAATGGCTTTCTGATATTGTCCAAAGTTTTCGTAGGCAGTACCTAAATTATTGAGTATAGTTGCTTCGCCTTTACGATCTTTGATTGTGCGATAGATTCCTAAAGCTAGTTGCCATGTTTGAATAGCTTCTCGATAAAGACTAGCTTGATATAACTGATTTCCTTGCCTTAATAGTCGAGTTGCTTCTGCTTGGGAATCTGGCGCTGGTTGTGCTTGAACACTGTTATTGATAATGGTGGACATCGGCAAACAAGACAAAAAAGTCAACATCACGATACCGATCGCCTTATTCATCGCCCACATCCTCACATTTACATCCAAACCCGCAGTATCACACCAGACAGCATAAAGCGATATTCTCCAAAACAGGCGATCGTTACAAAAAACATAACTAAAATCCACCAATTCTCCGTAGGGGCAAAGCATTACCGCCACCATCTACGCATATCATCGAGATCGTCGAACGGTATTGCTACGCCCAAACCTCACAACGCAGCCCCAATTTATCGGTGAGAGCGAAGAGGGTTTAGCATTTGCGGATTGAGATTTCTTGTGAGGAGATTGAATATTGCGGCGCAAATGCTAAACCCCTTGTATCTAGGAAGAAAAGTAAAGGATAAAATCTTTACTAAACTCCAACAAGCAAAAGCAGAGATAAACTCGTTAAACCCCTAGGGACACCAAGCTCGAACTGTAGACAGAGTCGTCTCTGCTTCAACAGTGGAAACAGTAAAGACAGGACAGTATCAGAGGTCGCCCAACAGGTAAACCTGCATTCACAAGGATAGTTAAACACCACTAATTGCTTTACTCGAAACTCTAGCAAGAGACAAGGAAAACACTATGAACAATAGCAATGAAGTATGTGATGTTTTAGGAATAGATATCAGCAAAGCCAAATTTGATGTTGCACTTATCCAAGGCAACGCCAAAATCAAGAGCAAAGTATTTGCCAACAATCCTGAAGGATTTTCTGAATTACAAGCATGGCTAAATACTCAAGGTGTCACAAATTTACATAGCTGTATGGAAGCCACCAGCACTTACGGCAATGGGTTAGCTAGATTCTTAGTAGAAGCAGGCAAAGTAAGTATTGTTAATCCATCACTTCCCAAAGCCTTTGGTAAAAGTGAATTAAGTCGCACAAAAACAGACCGTGCTGATGCCAAAGTTATTGCCAGATTTTGTACAAAGCATTCCCAAATTAAGGTGATCTGAAAATTCATAAATTTCTGTGGGAATGCTATGCCCCTACATTTCTATAAATCCTATGTGCTCTGTGCTTTTTGCCCCTCTAGCCCCCCCAATTCTGGGGGGAGTCACATTTAAGTCCTCTAGCATTGGGGGATTTAGGGGGCTAGACACCTAATAAATTTAAACGAGGTGTTAAGGATTGTGTAATTCTTAAATGGGATCTTATTCTAAACCCATCACCATCTCAACCCGCAAATACTAGGCTATTTGTGCATTTACAGACTTTGATTTTTAGGAGTATATAATGAATTTAATAAAACCAAGACAAGATTTGGATAACGCATAAATTTATGTCGATCGCTCAGCTTGCCTCCAAAATCGATAAAGTTAAAGTCTATGCCGAAGGCTCCACTGTGAAGCGGTTAGCAAGTCTATCAGCGATCGCATGGCAAAATGAAAACGATGAAAATGTTGAAGTGGAAATCGTTGGACTACCACTGGCTCTAGATGATGGAAGTATCAGGGTAAGGGTAGACAACGGCACAGAGACAGACAGCAACATAATAGTTACAGATGTGCGGGTTGGGTTACATGTCCCGCCACCTGTGGAAGTTCCTATATCAGATTTAGAAGCATCCATCCAGTCCGCCAAAGCTGAGGTTGATCGCCTGAATGATTTGATGAATGTAATAGTCCTAGAAATGTCGGCTTTGAATGTGCTGCATGTCCCCGATCGCCCGATTGGTGAACAAGGCAAAGCGCCACCAACCTCACCAACAGGCGCAAGAATCGCCCTAGCCAATTTCAAGGATGAGCAGAAACAATTACGCATTAAAGAGCATCGAGAACTTGAAAGTCAACTGCGAAAGGCAACCGAACAATTAGCCGATCTCCAGCAACAACAAAACCTTGCCTCTAATGCCAATGTCGCCAAAGAAAACGAATTGCGTAAAACCATCGTGGCGCGTTTGCAAATTCGCGATCGCCAAGCAGCATCTTTGCCAGTACCCGATAATCTACAACTGATTGTGGAATATTTTGTCCAAGGAGCAAAATGGATACCCACCTATGTCTGTCGGCTCAATAGTGCCAACAATACTGCCGCGATCGCCTTGAGAGCCTTGATTTGTCAGCGTACTGGTGAAGACTGGTCGGGTGTGCAGATCGAGCTTTCGACAGCTACGCCGATGGGTTGGTGTGAGTTGCCAGAGTTGCCTTCTTTGCGATTAGGGCGATCGCAGACTTTCGCATCTAAAAAAGCTTGGCGCAATCCACCCAAGGGATCAGAGGTTCTGTTTGAAGATTATGATCTTCAGAGACAGATCGCCGATAGCGCCATTAGTACTACTTCAATTTCGCAAAATTTTCAAATACCATCACTAGAGCCATTATCAGCAGTAACCCGATCGATTCTGAACCAGAATCTTGAATATTTAAAAATAGATTCTGGTTCAGAGCTTAGTCAAAATCTGCTGGGTCGGGGAGTCAACTCGGTTGAGTTAGCAAGTGAAGCCATCTCGTTTGACGAACAGAACCAATATTTTGGTGCTATGTCATCAGAAGTTGATGCAGAGTTGGAAGATCTGAAATTTAGGATGCAATCTAGAGTTTGCAGCAGTGCACCAGCTCCTGCTCCAGAAAGAATGGAAGAAAGCGTTATGATGAGTGAAGCTAAAGCTCCTCAAGCAGCTATGAGGAAGGCAAGGGCTCCTGCTTCTGCACAAAGTTCTACGCTTTTGGATCGACAAGGGGCAGTAATGCGAGAATCCATCTTTGATACTGTTCAAGAGATTACGAACTATGGACTGATGCGATTGGCTGATCCTAGTAATACCTCACAGCGTGGCAAACTCAGTTTGCCTGATGTACAGACACTCTATTTAGAATCCCTGAAGCGATCGCAGATAACGATTAACTTTGATCTGACGATGGTTTTGCGAAAAGCCTTACAGTTAGCTGCTTGTTCTAACATTCCCTTACCTGCGGGTGGAACGAATGTGCGTCAAATGGCAGGTGCTTTTGACTTTGCCTATCTTGGGACTGGACGCATTGATATTCCGTCGGATGGGCAATTTCATTCCGTGGCTCTGCTTGAAGAGAATGCCGAAATTGATATGCGTTATGTTGTTGTTCCCCGTGAAGACACCAATGTTTTTCGGATCGCGCAACTTCGCAACCCGCTGCGATCACCATTACTATCAGGTTCTACCGATGTCTATGTGGATGGGGAATATATTCTCTCAACGCGCATTAATACCGTGCCACCCAAGGGACAAATGGAACTAGGTTTAGGCGTAGAGCAATCGATTAAAGTGGCGCGAAATACCTCCTTTAAAGAAGTGCGATCGGGTATGAGTCTGGTTGCCTTTAACGAACTGCGTCACAGTATTCATATCGCGATCGCCAATCGACTAGGACGAGATGCCCGTATCGAAGTACGCGAACGTGTCCCTGTTCCCCAAGCGGATGTAAAAGTTGATGTGACCGTTACGCAGGTTTCACCAGCATGGGAAAAGTACGAACAGCAAGAACGTAATGCCATCATCAAAGGCGGCTATCGTTGGCATGTCAACGTTCCCGCAGGTGGTGAAACGGAATTAACCGCCGACTATACGATCAAAACCTTTGTGGACAATGAGCTAGTTAACGGTAATCGGAGAGAGGAATAGCCCATGATATCAACTGAAATTCAGACCCTAGATCTAAATGCTCCTGTGACTACCGTGACCCTGCTCGAAGATCGCGCTCAAGTTCAACGGATAGCCAAGGTAACTTTAGCCGCAGGACTATGGCGAGTGCATATTGATCGGGTGACTCCGATTCTCTCTGATAAGTCGCTACGGGCGGAATTTAGAGGTCGCCAATCTGGTGCGCGAGTAAATGATGTACGTGTGCGCCGACGCATGTTAATTAAGGAATCCGATCGCTCAGGTTTAATCGAGGAGTTAAAGACCGAATGGCGATCGCAATTTGAGCAATACAATGTCCTCACTGAAGATCGCCAACAACTGGAAGAACAGTTCCACCAAATTGGCATAATTTTGGGCAAGGCTTTGCAAGAACTGCCCATTGACGCGGCTTGGGGACAGGTTGATCCGATGGCATGGCGATCGCAATTACAGCCACTATTTCAAAAAATGCGGGAATCTCGTAGCGAAATTCTCCATACTTACCATGCACAGGCAAAATTAAAGTCAGCGATCGAGCGACTCGTAAGCCGTATCCAAGCTGAAACTAGACCAGATCAGATGTTTATAGCTCACATTGAGGCTGATTTGGCGATCGCGGAAACGGGCGAGTACGAACTAGCCTTTGATTATGTGGTTCCTAATGCCTTCTGGCGACCCTATCATCAAGCCCAATTGCAAATGGGAGAGAATTCCCAATTAACTTTCCGTACCGATGGTTGTGTTTGGCAAAACACAGGCGAAGAATGGTTAAATGTTGATTTAGTTTTCTCCACAGCCCGTGCTTCTCTTGGCACTGAGCCACCTTTACTCACCGATGATTGGCTGAATATTCGCGAGAAAGGAAAGAAGATTGCTGTAGAAATGCGCGATCAAACGGTGAAAACTACGGGGCTAGGTGTAGCAACAAGACCAGAGGCGATCGATCTACCAGGGGTAGATGATGGTGGTGAAGTGCGAACAATTCGCGCTCCTCAAAAAGCAAATATTCCCTCCAATGGCAATCCCTATCGTGTGCCATTATTTCAGTTCCAATCCTCAGCCAAGATTGAGTATGTGCTGATGCCAGAGATCGCTCTGCAAGTCGTTCTCAAAAGTGAACAAACAAATAATGCGACCTTACCAATTCTGGCTGGTCCTGTCGATCTAGTACGGTCTACTGAATATGTCGGGCGAACAACTGTATCTTTTATCGCTCCCCAAGAAAAATTTGCCCTTGGTTGGGGGACTGATGCAAATATGCGTGTCCAGCGTATTCAATCACAAAAACGTGAGAAAAATCATCTCACTCAATGGAATACGATTACCAATACCGTTAGCATTTTTCTCTCGAATATTGGTGATGAAGCCAGAAAAATCATGATGACTGAGCGTGTTCCTGTTTCCGAATTAGAAAAAGTTAAAATTGAGGTGGTTCAGGATGAAACGAGCGATCGCCTTCAACCTGATGTCAATGGCTTTTGTAATTGGGACTTACATATCTCCCCCTATTCTCAATCCAAAGTTAACCTAGTTTATAAAATTGCTGCTGCTCCTGATGTAGAGGGTTTATGAGTTATCAGATCAAAGTAATGAAGACTTTAAGCTATCCGTCGTTTGGATTTGTATTTGGGGTGATCGCGCTAACCATAGGAAGTTGTGCTATTCCAGAACTTAACCTCAATCCAACACCAACACCAACACCATCTGCTCAACCGACAACTTCCGCGATCGCCACAAATACCGCAAAGAGTAAAGAAGCTACTCAGAATGGGTTCAAAAAAGTGACGGTAGTCCAAAATTTAGAAAGACCTTGGGGAATGGCTTGGTTACCCGATGGTGCTGTGCTGATTACTGAGCGAGTTGGTCGAGTCCAAATCCTGCGAAATGGATCACTACAGCAAGTTGAGATCGCCAATATCCCCAATCTATTTGTATCTGGACAAGCAGGCTTGATGGATATCTCACTACATCCACGCTTTGCGGAAAATAGCTTGGTTTACCTCACCTATTCCTCTGGAAATTTCCAAGCTAATCACACCAGTATTTTGAGGGCAAAATTTGATGGCAAAGCTCTGGTTGAACCACAAGTAATTTTTGAGGTCAAGCCTTCAAAGTCGGGAAATCAGCATTTTGGTTCGCGCATCGTTTGGCTACCCGATGAAACGATGCTAATTGCGATCGGTGATGGTGGCAATCCACCTTTACAACTGAATGGTGAATTGATTCGGAAACAAGCCCAAAAATTAGATAGTCACCTTGGCAAAGTTTTACGGCTCAAGGATGATGGCTCCATTCCACCAGATAATCCCTTTGTGAAAACCGCTAATGCTAATCCTGCAATTTGGAGCTATGGACATCGCAATATTCAAGGGCTATTTGCTGATCCGCGATCGCAGCAGGTATGGTCAACGGAACATGGTGCAAGGGGTGGCGATGAATTAAATCTCATCGAAGCAGGTAAAAACTATGGTTGGCCAGTGGTGAGCTTTAGCCAAGAATACATTGGTGGTAAGATTTCTGACGAAACATCTCGTCCTGATATGGTCGATCCCAAATTAGTCTGGACTCCTGCGATCGCACCATCTGGGTTGCTGTTATATCGTGGCGATCGCTTTCCTAATTGGAAAGGTAATCTATTTGCAGGAGGTTTGGTATCTAAAGAAGTTATTCGCATTCAAATAGAAGGTAATCAAGCGGTAGTTCAAGAAAAGATGCCCATCGGTCAAAGGGTGCGTGATGTGCGACAGGGGAAAGATGGATTTATTTATATTCTCACTGACGAACAAGCGGGGCAACTCATCCGACTAGAACCAGTGTAGTCATGGGATGTGGCACGGAGTGCCACATCCCATGACTGCTAGTAATGATATGTATCTCTTTGCGAAGCACATTATTATTACTGATGTTACGTGGAACTCAGATGATGAATCTCTTTCTGCAAGCATGACAGGGCAACCACGGGGGGATTGCCCCTACTCCAATAATTTGATTTTGTAGGGGCTGCGCCCCCGTGCCAGCCCTAGACTTAGATGATTGTAGGAATTCCATCCACGTAACATCAGTTATTAATCGCGATCGCTATCATCTACCTTGCTAGTAGAGATAATATGAATATCTACATTTTTGAGTATTCGCAAAATCCTTTGCGTAAGCGATCCTTTAAACAGGATCTGCCAGCGTGACTTTTGGCTTTCACCCATCACAATTTGGGTAATCCGATAGCTTTGAGCGGTTTCCACGATCGCTTTTAAAGCATTGCTATCGCGCACACGAATAAAAGTACCGCCAAACTCTTTACATAAACGTTCACAAGTCTCGATATGTAAGCTTTCAGCTTTGGTTAAAAAGCGATCGGGATCATCAACGAATAAAACATAAAGTTGGGCGTGCATATATCCCGCAATTCTTGCCCCTCGGCGGAGTAATTGGAGTGAATTGGGATAGGTAGACACACAAACTAACACCCGCTCGTGAATATTACAAATGAGGTTTGTGCTGAAGCCTGACTGATCATGGGATTCTAGAGCATCTTCGATGTTATCTGCTATTTCCCGCAGGGCAAGTTCTCGTAGAGCAATCAAATGACGACGCTGAAAGAAATTGTTCAATGATTGATCGATTTTGTCAGGAGCATAGATTTTGCCATCTCGTAAACGTTCCTGAAGAGTTTCAGGCGTAACGTCAACTACTACCACTTCATCAGCTTTTTCGAGAATGTGATCGGGAATCCGCTCACGCACGATCACACCTGTAATCTTTGCCACCGTGTCATTTAAGCTCTCGATATGTTGAATATTTACAGTGGAATAGACATCAATTCCTGCTTCAAGCAGAACTTCTACATCCTGATAACGCTTTTCGCGATCGGCATTGGGGACATTAGTATGAGCTAATTCATCTACTAGCGCTAATTGGGGTTGTCGCTTGAGGATTGCCTCCGTATCCATTTCTGTAAGTGTTACGGATTCCCAGCTAATCTGTTGGCGTGGAATTAGTTCTAGTCCTATTGCTTTTGCCGCAGTTTCCTCGCGATTATGGGTTTCTAGTAAGCCAATGACGACATCAATGCCTTCAGAGCGTAGGCGATGCCCTTCCTCCAGCATCCGATAGGTTTTACCGACCCCAGGACTCATGCCGATAAAGATTTTATGCTTACCGCGCCGATGGGCTTTAATCATAAACTATCTAAAGCTAAATTTAATTTCAAGACATTCACGCCATCTTCGCCAAAGATACCGAGAAACCGCCGATCGCTATTTTGCTCAATCAGCTTTTCGAGTTGGCTCGGTTCAACTTTACGGACTTGAGCAATTCTGTTAATTTGCGCCTTTGCAGACTCAGGAGTGATGTGTGGGTCAAGACTAGAGCCAGAAGTATAGACCAAATCAGCAGTTGGTGAGATTCCCGATTGTTGTAGTTTAGATATATCCGTTTTAATTCTCTTGAGCAAGTCAGGATTGCTTGGCGAGAGATTGCTTGCACCAGAAACACCTGTTTTGAGAATATTTGCTGTATCTGATTTCGGATCGGCGGTGCTGTAGTTGGTAGTACTGGGGCGGCTGTGGAAATAGCGATCGCTAGTAAAGGGTTGTCCGATTAGAGTCGAACCGATAACTTGACCTTGAGCATTGCGGATGAGGCTACCATTGGCTTGATATGAGAGGAATGGCAACTGGGCGATCGCCAACATTCCCAAAGGATAGATTACAGCAACGAGTATCCAGAGAACTAGGGTGGCGCGAATGGCTTTGATGATTTCGTTCATATGGGGATTGGTAATTGGGAATTAATTTAAAACTTCTCAGGCTGAAACATGACGACAAATAGATAAATTGAGAAGGCAAAGGTGACAATTCCTAGAAGTCCTAGAGCATAGGCTTGGAATTTAGTGAAGCTTTCGGCATTGGCGGCATAGACCGCAGGAGC
Source organism: Pseudanabaena minima str. Chao 2107 (assembly GCF_051131155.1). Lineage (NCBI taxonomy): Bacteria > Bacillati > Cyanobacteriota > Cyanophyceae > Pseudanabaenales > Pseudanabaenaceae > Pseudanabaena > Pseudanabaena minima. The sequence goes on along the minus strand of NZ_CP159508.1, from coordinate 3,277,770 downwards.
AATGATGAGATTAAAGCAGATCGCTAGAAACAGATAGATAGGATATTTCTGTTTAAGAGAGTGTTGCCAGAGATCGCTAAGGTCGGCTATGGGGAAGCTTGGAGAAATGTGAGAAGTAGTTTTTTTCATAGTTGTGAAGAAATTTTTTGTATTAGGCAATTGGCAGGAGAATATCAATGAATTTGATGGCAATAAATGGAGCGATTACACCACCTAGACCATAAATTAGGATATTGCGTTGGAGAAGTTGATCCGCAGTAAGAGGTCGGAATTTTACGCCTTTGAGTGCAAGGGGAATTAAGGCAGGAATAATTAGGGCATTGTAAATTAGAGCCGAGAGAATTGCGGATTGGGGACTTTTTAGACCCATTACATTTAAAGTGCCAATCCCTGCGGTGGCGAAGATGGTGGGGATGATGGCGAAGTATTTGGCGATGTCATTGGCGATCGAGAAGGTGGTCAATGCGCCGCGTGTAATCAGTAATTGTTTGCCGATCGCTACAAGATCAATTAACTTGGTCGGATCGCTGTCCAAATCCACCATATTTGCGGCTTCCTTAGCGGCTTGTGTGCCTGAATTCATCGCAACTCCAACGTTAGCTTGGGCTAAGGCTGGTGCGTCATTTGTACCATCGCCTGTCATGGCGACTAATTTACCTTGAGACTGTTCACGACGAATTACTTCGATCTTGTCTTCGGGTGTGGCTTCAGCGATGAAATCATCAACTCCCGCTTCTTCGGCAATCACCGAAGCCGTAATCTGATTGTCTCCTGTGAGCATAATGGTGCGTACACCCATCCGACGCAGTTGATCGAAACGTTCGCGCAGTCCTGATTTGACGATATCTTTGAGATAGATCACACCATAGAGGTCACCGCCCTGACAGATTCCCAAAGGTGTGCCGCCCAGTCTTGAGACTTTCTCATAGGCTGCTTCAAATTCTTCAGGAACATTTCCAGATCGCGATCGCACAAATCCACGAATTGCATCCACGGCTCCCTTGCGAACTTCGATCTGATTGGGTAAATCAGTGCCACTCATGCGAGTACGAGCGGAGAAATCGATTCCTTTGGCTTGGGTGCGATCAAAATTGGCGATCGCTCCTAATTGTTCAGCTAGTTGGACAATTGAGCGTCCTTCTGGAGTTTCATCAAAGACACTAGCTGTAAGGGCAACCGTGGCAACTTCTTTCATCGAATGCCCATTGACAGGAATAAATTCATCGGCTAAGCGATTACCTAGAGTAATTGTGCCTGTTTTATCGAGTACCAAAGTATTGATATCGCCGCAAGCTTCAACGGCGCGTCCTGATGTGGCGATCACATTAAACTGGGCGACGCGATCCATGCCTGCAATACCGATCGCGCTGAGCAATCCGCCAATCGTGGTAGGAATTAGGGCAACCAATAGAGAAACTAAAATTGCGATCGTGGTGGGGGTATTCACATAGTTGGCGATCGGCGTAATCGTGGCGACAACAATTAAGAATACCTGTGTTAGCACCGTCAGCAGCACCGTCAAAGCAATTTCATTCGGTGTTTTAGAGCGCTCGGCTCCTTCCACTAGAGCAATCATGCGATCGATAAATCCCTGTCCGGGGTCAGCCGAAATCCTAATTGTCAGTTCATCGGAGACCACGCGAGTACCACCTGTAACCGAACTAGAAATATCTGTCCCTGCTTGTTTGAGAACGGGAGCCGATTCGCCTGTGATCGCGGACTCATCGACTGAGGCTAGCCCCCCAATCACCTCGCCATCGGCAGGAATCATTTCCCCGATCGCTACTTTGATTAAGTCACCACGCCGCAATTCCGTAGAACTAGTTGGCTGAATTGTTCCATCGGGCAGCATTTTACGAGCGATCGTGTCCGATCGCGTTGTGCGTAATGAGTCGGCTTGAGCTTTACCACGTCCCTCTGCGATCGCTTCAGCAAAGCTGGCAAATACTACCGTAAAGAAAAGAATTATCGTAATTGAGCCGTTGAGAATCCGTTCCTGATTGGGGTCGCCTTTAACTGTTCCAAAGAGATTGGGATCGATCGTAACTAGCAAAGTCACAATCGTACCGACCCAAACCATAAACATGACAGGATTTCGCACCGCAATCTTGGGATTAAGTTTACGGAAAGCATCACGAACAGCACGTTGATAAAGTCCCACCATTGAGGCTTTGGGCGTATGTTTACGCGAGTCGCGAGTGCCGCTAGGCATCGATTTTAATGAAGAATTGTTCATAGATTTTAGGGGAAAACATTTGGAATATGAATTGACTAGGATCTTCTAAGACCCTCACCCCTAGCCCCTCTCCCAAAAAGGGAGAGGGGAACAAGAAAAATCTCTTACTCCCCTTCTCCCAAAAAGGGAGAAGGGTTTGGGGGATGAGGGCTATCCACCTCTAGCAATCAAAAAAGCTTCAGCAACAGAGCCGAGAGCCAATACAGGAAAGAAAGTCAATGCACCCATAATCAAAATCACGCCTGCGGTAACGCTCGTAAAAAGAACAGTATCAGTACGCAATGTTCCTGTTGTCATCGCCACAGGTTGCTTACGCGATATGCCATCGGCTAACAGCAATAGAGCAACTAAAGGAATATAACGCCCACCTAACAAACTAACGGAAGTGCTGAGATTCCACCAGAGCGTATTGTCAGCTAATCCTTCAAAACCAGAACCATTATTTGCGGCTGCCGAAGCGTATTCATAAACTACCTGCGAGAGCCCATGAAATCCTGAGTTGCTAATACCTGCTAACTGATCGGGAAACGCTAAGGCGATCGCACTGGGAATGAGAATAAAAATCGGATGGATTAACAAAATCAAAAAACTTGTCAAAACCACTTCATTCTTCTCAATCTTGCGTCCCAGAAATTCGGGAGTTCGCCCCACCATTAAGCCTGTCACAAATACAGCCAAAATTGAATAGGCAAATAGGTAAGCAGTACCTGTTCCCTGTCCGCCCCAAATGATTTGTAGGAACATATTCGATAGAGTGATAAAGCCACCACTTGGCATTAGAGAATCATGCATCGAGTTGACTGCGCCTGTCATTGTTCCCGTTGTCGTTACTGCAAATAAAGCTGACTGCGCCCATCCAAAGCGAACTTCTTTCCCTTCTAGATTGGGACTTGCTGAGCCAAGCAATGTATTTACAAGGGGGTTGCCCTGATACTCTCCAACGCCTACCACAACAATAAAAGCAACATAGAGAATGAACACCATGCCAAAAACTAGCCATGCTTGCTTACGGCTATTGGCAATTTCTCCATAGGTAAAAATTAGCGCTGTGGGTATGGAAATCATCGTCAAAATCTGAATTAGATTCGTGAAGTTATTGGGATTCTCAAATGGGTGAGCTGAATTAGAACTAAAAAAACCGCCACCATTTTCGCCAAGTTGCTTAATGATCTCGAAATGAGCTACAGGACCGATCGCGATCGCCTGACTGATATTTCCATCTTCTAAAGTCGGGACAATTACAGGCGCTGATAAGGTTTCGGGTACACCTGCGGCGATAAATATGATTGCCCCAATAATGCTAATTGGTAAGAGGATTCTGGTAATCGCCTGCGTGAGATCTTTATAGAAATTGCCAAGTGATCGCCCAGTTAAACCCCGAATAAAGGCGATCGCCACGGCGATACCTGTTGCGGCTGAGGTGAAAAATAGAAATCCCAAACCCAGCATCTGGGTAAAGTAACTGAGGGCTGTTTCCCCAGAATAATGTTGTTGATTGGTATTAGTAATAAACGAAATCGTCGTATGTAGAGCCATATCCCAGCTTGGAGCGCTCATGCCCGTTGGGTTAAGCGGCAACAATCCCTGAAACATTAGCATCAGAAATAGCATAATCGCCATTACCAAATTGCTATACAAAATCGAACGGGCATATTGCCAACCTGTCATTTGGGTTTGAGAATTAACTCCACTGAGAGTAAATATCAAACTCTCCAGTGGGTTCAAAGCTCTATCCAGTAAAGTCTTTTGTCCTAAGAACACCCTTGCGATGTAGCGCCCAAAAATCGGAGCGATCGCCACAATCAGCACCAGCGTTATTCCTATCTGAATCCATCCTTGTAGCATGGAAATTTCTGCTTCCTTTTGCGTCGATGAAGTATCAAGCAATTGCTGTGATAGTCAAATCATCAACCTATTTCTCTACTCTGACAAGGTATATCTTTTTGTTTAGAATCCTTGTGCTTACTTAAGTATAGGTTTTAAACACATTCAAGATTGTGCTGTTTAGATAGCGTTTAGATGGTGTTTAGCTAGCGATCTTCTATACATCTCATGATCAAAGTAACAGTTGATCATTATCTCTTCTAGCCTATTTGTCTTTAATTAGAAAGTTTCCACTCATTGGCTGTTAGATAGGATATAAAATGGTAAATATAGTTTGCTAAAGCGTTATGAGGATTTACATCTGTGATCATCAAAGAGTTAGAACAGCAACTTCTTGCACTCAGACCTAGTGAAAAGGTGCAGGTGATCCAGTTACTTGCTCAAAGTCTGGGTAGCAATTGGCAGGGAATTGAGAAAACGCCTAGAGTTTGCGGTGGTCATGCTTGCATTGCGAATACAAGAATTCCTGTTTGGGTACTGGTAGAGGCTCGCCGTCTTGGATATAGCGATGTTGATTTGTTAACGAGCTATCCAACGATTACGGCTACAGATTTAGCAAACGCTTGGGTATATGCGGCAGCACATGCGGATGAGATGGATTTGCTGATCGAGCAGAATGAGGCTGCTTAGGAGATGGCTCGTTTTTACGCGGATGAGCAGTTTCCCTTTCAGGTTGTGGAATTGCTGCGAAATTTTGGTCATGATGTTTTGACAGTGCAAGAAGCGGGAAAGGCTAATCAACGAATACCTGACGAGCAAGTGTTAGCGTTTGCTGTAGGTCAAGAGCGCTCTATTTTGACTATCAATAGAATTGACTTTATTCGTCTACATCGTCGTGATGATGAGCATTTCGGGATTGTGGTTTGTACGAATAATCGTAATTGGGAACAGTTTGCGGCACGGGTTAATGAAGCAGTAATAGCAGAGGGATCGTTACAGAGAAAGTTAATTCGGGTGGTTCGTCCCTCTGTCTAAATTAGCGATCGCCTAATCATTTCATGGGTAAAATTGTCGATTGCTTGTTGAGAAGTTTATAGTGTGGCGATCGCTTCATACCAAATTACAGCTACGATTAATTAAAACTTAAATCTTTAAAAGATATTTCTAAAAATTTATTATGGCTAATCAAGAACATTTAGATATTTTCTGGCAAGGTTCAGATGTTTGGAACAAATGGATAGTCAAAAATCCTGATATCAAACCTGATTTGAGCTATGCAGATCTTAATGGGGTAGATTTGAGTGATTCTACTTTTAACGGTGATATGAGTTATGCAAATCTTAGTGGAGCCAATTTAACCAAAGCTACATTCTTCTTCGTGAACTTATCTGGAGCTATATTTCAAAAAACTAATTTCATTCGGTCTGTTTTCATACCACATAAGCCTGCTGGATTTGCACAAGCTTATGCTCATATTGGTTCTTATAAAAATTTTGTTTTGGGTAATACAAATCTAAGTCATGCTAATTTAAGTAATTCAAATATGACTAATTTTTCATTTAGTAGCGGCGTTATTTTTAAAGGAGCTAGATTTGAAAAAGCAAATATTATTGAAGCAATATTTAAAGAGTTTAATCTTGAAGAAATCGACCTTAGTGGTGCAAATTTAATTGAATTAGATCTCCGTAGTTTTAACTTAAAAAGTTATTGCCTAATGAATTGCGATCTTAGTAAATCTGACTTAAGTGGGATGGATTTGAGCAATATCAATTTTGAATCTACAAACTTAAGTAATGCAAAACTTATAAGGGTTAACTTGTCTAATGCTAACTTAACAAAAGCAATTCTAAAAGATTCAGATTTAGAATATGCAAACCTCAATTATACGAATCTTAATAAATCAGATTGTGAAGGAGTCAATCTAAACAAAGCTGATCTTAGTTACTCGTGCTTTTTTAAAGCGAATATGAGACGAGCAAATCTATATCAATCTAAATGTTATCAAACAGACTTCCGAGAAGCTAACCTAGAATCATCTTTATTTGGGTATTCTGACTGCTTAAGAGCTAGTTTTTATCAGGCTAATCTTAGATCCTCAGTTTTCAATGGGGCTAATATTACATTTGCAAACTTTCAGCAAGCAAATCTTCAAAAATCGTTTTTTTATGCAGCCAATGCAATCGACTGTAACTTTTTTAATGCAGATTTAACAGATGCTTGCCTTGCTGCAATGCGTGGAATTGATGCAAATTTTTCCGAAGCTAATTTAACTGGAGTTTGTATTGAAGATTGGAATATCAATACAAAGACAAAGTTGCAAAATATACTTTGCAACTTTGTTTACAATAAATCTGGATGGGATGACGATGGTGAATTTTTGCCTTCAGATCGATTACCGCATGATCCTGCAATAAATTTTAAAGTAGGAGAATTTGAGAGATTTATTCAAAAAGCTCAAAATACAGTCGATCTGATTTTTACGAATGGCATTGACTGGCAAGCCTTTCTACAGGCTTTTTTGAAGCTAAAATCTGAAACTGGCGACGAATTATCTATTTATTCGATAGAAGATAAGTGGGATGGTTATTTTGTTATTCGTGTCAATGTCCCGCCTGATGCAGACAAAAAGGAAATTGAGACTTTGCTCAAGGTAAAAGACACTCAAATTGAAGGATATCGCAGAGAAAATACTAACTTGTTGAACCTATTGCAAACTGCCTTGCAACAACCTAGTCAAGCTTTTCATGCTCCTGTTTATGGAGTGGCAGGTAACTTGCAAGGCGATCAAAAAATTTATCCACTTAAACCTGATAATATTCAGGGTAATTATAATGAAAATGAGGAGTGACATAACTTGCTTTCAGAAGCGCAGTTAAAAAAATGCTTTTTAGTTTGTCAAAGCCTATCAAGTATGTATTTGCCTATTTATCTCGTCAGATTTGATTCGCGATATAATGCTATTTACATTCTCGCAGGCGAAGAAACAGAAGTATTGATTGGTAGTAACGGCGAAATAGTGGAGATATAGAGATGATCCAGCCTGATTACAAACAAATGACTCGTACCGAACTACGGGAATATATGTTAGCTCACCGTGATGATGAGCAAGCTTTTCACACCTACATGGACAAAGTTCAGCAAGAAGCCGTCAAAACCCCAATCAATGATGAAGTAATTGCCGATCCCCAAAAATTTGCTACTTTCATTGAACAAAATAAACAACGCAAACAGCAAGAATCCACAAATATGGTTAGCCAAAACTTTCACGGCAATGTCTATGGTGTCGCTGGTCATGTTGCAGGCAACCAAGTCATTAACGCCCAGCAACAAGGTCTAGCAAGTGCCGCAATGGAAATACAAGCACTTTTGACACAACTCGCTCAAGATTACCCTGAAGGCTCACCAGAAGAGAAACAAACAGTCGCTAAGATGGAACTTAGACGCAAAGTTAAAGAAGATCCAACCCTTAAAGATCGTTTGCTAAGTGCAATCAAATCTGGTGGTATTGAGACAGTAAAAGTTCTTACAAATAATCCCTTTGTCAGCATTCCACTTGAAACTGTCAAAGGTTGGCTAGAAGCAGAACCGCAAAAATAGATATTGGGATTATAGCGATCGCTGGTTGTGGGAATTAATAGGCGATCGCTATTTAATCAATTTTTGAGAAAGGCGAATGGTTGTGAGAAATTCTATACGTATAGCTAAACAATCATCACCTTGGAGATCGCCTTCATTTTGGAAGATCATAGGCTTGGTTGGGTTGGTGATTGTTTTAGAATTCTCTACACCGCCCGAATATGTGATGGGTTATCTCTACATCAGTCCCATACTGATCGCTAATTCCCAATTGAGCCGTACTAGTACCTTTCTGTTCACACTTGCATCGGTGGTGTTGACGCTCATCAATATCTGGATTCCTCATCATCAAACAATTCAAGTTTCCATGATTGTCAATCGCTTGGTGACTATTTTAGCTCTAATCGTGACCGCGATTCTGTGCGATCGCTATCGGCAAACACAGCAAATTTTGGTGCAGCAACAGTCAAAACTGCAAGCACAAGAGAAAATCATGAATGTCCGTGAAGACTTTGCTTCCACTTTAGCCCATGATTTACGTACACCGTTACTTGGTGCGATCGAGACTCTCCAAGCCTTTGACCGTGAACAATTTGGCACTATTCATGCCAAACAAAAAACTGTAGTCGCAACCATGATTCGCAGTCATCAGAATAGTCTGCAACTAGTGGAAACCCTTCTTGATGTCTATCGCAATGAAACGGAAGGTTTGCAATTACAATTAGAACCAATTAATTTAGCCATGCTAGCGGAAGATGTGGCAACTTCACTTTTGAGTCTATCTACTAGTCGTCGAGTTTATTTGAACCTAAATTATGGAGAATCAGACTTTCGCAAATTCCTATGGGTGCATGGTGATGCCTTCCAATTGCGGCGAGTTTTTACAAATTTACTGACTAATGCAATCAATCATTCTCCGCGAGGTGCAAAAGTAGAATTGGTGCTAGAAACCCAATCTTCGCTTCAGATTGTCCAAGTAATTGACGTTGGTGCAGGGCTTAAGCCTGACGAGCAACCCTACCTATTTGAACGGTTTTATCAAGGGCAGAGCGATCGCTTAGCTACTGGTTCTGGGCTAGGTTTATATCTAACTCGCCAAATTATTGAAGCTCATGGCGGTACAATTTGGGCAGAAAATCATCATCTCCAAGGTGCAATTTTTGGATTCCGTCTGCCAGCTTTGCCCTATTCATCCCATAACAGTGCCTAGACAGGATCGGTATCCTGCCAGCTTGAATTGACAATATCACTTCAACTTTGGTGCTTGGTGCTGAAGTTTACCCTAAAAAAAATGACCTTAGATCACCTCAAAATCCTGTTAGTTGAAGACGACGAGCTCTTTCGCCTCGGTTTACAGGTGCGCTTGCAACAGGAAACTAAAATTGCAGTTTTAGCGGAGGCTAATGATGGAGAAACGGCAATCGATCTTGCCAAACAGCAGCCATTTGATCTCGTCCTGCTTGATATCGGTTTACCAGGGTTGGGTGGACTAGAAACTTGTCGCCAAATCAAAATGAATCATCCGAACTTACCAATTTTGGTACTCACTTCACGTAATGAACGATCGCTTATTTCCCGTTTAGTCACCGCAGGCGCACAGGGTTACTGTCTTAAGGGCGTTGCTGCCGAGACGTTGATTTTGGCGATGCGCTCGGTGATTGCTGGGGCTTCTTGGTGGGATGCTACTGCTACTGCTGAAATCCATCATACTTTTCAAAATCAATCTTCTGAACTTACTTTAGATGATTCATCTGGAGCAAAAATTGATACTTTGACGCGAAGGGAAAAAGAGATTCTCGTTTTAATGTCTGAACACAAGACCAATCAAGAAATCGCAGAGATACTTTATATTTCGTCAGGGACAGTAAGGGTTCATATTCATGCAATTTTGCACAAGTTGGGAGTAAGCGATCGCAAACAAGCGATCGCGATTCAAAACAGCCTGAATCAAAAATAAGAACAGATTTTAATGGCGCGGCGAAACCGCGCCACTAAAATTTATGCTTTTGTATTTTCTCCTTCATCAACGATAGAAGAGTCAGCCTCTACTGTCTCTGCGATCGCTGTTGGAATCAGTAGGTCAGACTCACTGATAATTGGCAGCTTTTTGCGAGTCAATTGCATTGCTTCTAAACACTGGTTAATGTTGGAAACTGCGGCATTATAGGCATCAATATTGTGTTTTACCTCGCCTTGCAAGCGGCGATTATTGTCAACCTTAGATTGAGCTTCTTTTTCGAGGGTTTGAGCGAGATATTCGCGGGCGCGATCATATTGCTGCAAAATTTTATCCGCTTGCTTATCTGCACCACCGAGTAAATGAGTATTTAGAGTTTGATTAATTGTCTGACGGAAAGTGCGAATTACGGTGTCTTTGACTTTGTACTCAAAATCTAGTTTGAGCAGTTGACGGATAGCGGGTTCAGACTCGATCATACTCTGATAGTCGTAACCGCGACAGGCTTGCTGTAAGGTTTGTTGCAACTGCCAAAAACCTACAGTCCCGTCTGCGTAGAAGGTTGGACGTTCACGCACATAGCGATCGCATTCAGTTTTAGCTTCATTGACCAAAGCATCTGAGGCTTTGACCATTAAACTTTGAAGATAGCTCTCTGTCTCACCATCATTACCAAGTAAGCGATAGAGTTCACGGTAATAGTCAGCTTTTTTAATCTGTTCAATCATATTTTGGAAGAAATTAGCAATAATTTCTCTAGAGCATTCCACCAGCACATCCTCTAGCTCATTTGCCAAGAAATAGAAGCCCTCAGTTAAAATTCCCATTACAGGAACTACAGAGTTACGACGATGGCTAGCTTGAGCGCGTTGATGCACCATAGCAACTGAAAAACTGACAATCAGTTCGTCTAAACGTCTGACCATCTTGGTTTTTAGCTTCAGATAATCTGTCTCTAAAAGTTCATTGCGATCGCTAGCAACTGCTACATTTACTTCTTGAGCAATATGTTCACGCAAGCGATCGCCAATTTGTTTCAAATCTTGACTGAGTTTCTGCAATTCTTGAGACTTGATCGCTTCAATATCGCGAGGTTGGCTTTCCAGATTCAGCCATGCTTCGAGATAGGACTGGCGCAGTGCAATACAAATGGGTTGTAAATCATCAGCAAGATCGGCAAACAACAGTGGGCGCTTCTCAGTGGTCAGATAGCGGGTAATCGCAGTGCGAAACTCTTCGATGCCACTATCCTTAATTAGTTGCTCGATTAGTGCTGTTCCTGAATGGCTGAGCAAGCGTACATACTTCTCATTTTTAACATTGGTTTCTAAAACGCTGTAGGGAATTGGGAACTTAGTAATGTCCAGTTTGCCAGAGACTAAACAATAGCTGTTAAATTCATTGACAAATTGTGGTGTGCCTTCTTCGCCGCCCACAGACTTAACACTTTCGGCAAATACTGAGTCCAAACCAAAGCGATCGCTAATACTTGTGTTCTTAAGTTGACTGCCATAGAAACCTAGCAATCCACTGGTTTTATAGATTTTTGAGCTATTGCGAAACTGGCTGGAAATTGTGTGATTGAGGCGATCTCGCAATTGATCATTCGTCCAAGTCTCATCAATGCGATTGAATACATAGAAAACGCGATCGCGAATTCCCGCATTACCTTGCATTTTTTCACTCAATTCTGTTTCTTCAGAAGTCATCTCTCCAGTAGCTGCGGTCTTAAGCACAAATACTACTGCTGAAGTATCGGGATGCTCAATCTTCTCAAAGGTTAAAGCTGCATCTTTCTTAACAGGTGCATCGATCCCAGGGGTGTCGATAATCACATTGCCATCTTGTAACAGGGGATGATTGCAATAATATTCCACCCGTTTGAGAACTGCACTATTGGCTCCGCGTCTTGCATAGTCAGCAGCTTTTTTGAGATTGTCAAAACCAAACTGTTCCATTGAGTAGGTTGCATTGGCTGTCGAACTAATGCGATCGCGGTTATTCGTGAATCCTTCGAGCAATAGGTTTAGTGCATCAGCATCCTTGGCACGTTTCGATTTGCTCTTACCACCTTCTTGCTCAATTACACTTAGGGCTAGGATTTGCAACTGCTTGAGAGATTCAGGTTGATTAATATTCATTGGTGCAACCTGTCCAATCAGTTCAGACAGAGCTTGTACCTGTTCGCGGACTTCCACTTCACTCAAGAAAGTTAATACAACCCGTTCTTCCCCAGTTTTGGCAAAGGCAATTTTGCATTCCGTCCCCGTAGCATGTCCTTCGGCACTGTAGAGCAATTCCCTCTCTAACAGTGCATTAATCAACATTGATTTACCCGCGCTAAAAGCCCCCGCAAATACAATCTCAAAGGTTGGGGCGATCGCTTTTCTGAGGGAAGCTTGAACAATGCTGCCATCCTGCTGCGATCGCAAATTTGGCTCCTGTTGCAAAAGTTGTAAAATCGACTCAACCTGTGCTTGTAAGTCTTGACATTGTGGAAAAAGGGAGAGGAGTGTCATGCAAGCAGATCCTTAATTTAAGAAAATTTAACGCTTTAACCTGAATATATCATGTAGATACCCGTTAAATTACCGTAATTTACACCAAAACACGAAATGGCTACACTATTTTGTGTTTTTTAACCTCTTACTGGGCTTAGTTTTCAATTCATAAAAGTCACTCATACTTTTATGAATTGGTATTAGAGAGTATTTACAATATCTTCCGCTTCAATCTAAATCAAGAAGCTTTTGAAAGTACTGTCAAGCAACACTTTCAAAAGCTTCTTGTAGTTCCTTTGATGGGGTGATTTCATCGCATTAGATAGGGCGATTTCAGTTCTTTTTGATCATCTTGATAATTGCAGATATCAGTTTCTGAACGATAGATATATTCAACATCTTCATCGGATAAAACTAATTCTAAATATAGTTCTCCCATCCATCCACGAATCTTACTGAGTTGAAAGAAAAGCTGAAACTGATGCTTGCTCAGTAATTCTTGGGTTCTGGCTATTTGTGTAGGTGTCATAGAAGTCCCCCTCAGTTCGCATATCAATTCTGGACATCATTATTATCGTGGCGATCGCTAAGTCTATTGGTGATTCAAATAGTGACAAATTAACGATCTCCAGCACTCAAAATCACGATTGCAATTACAACAACCAACGATCTAGATCATTAATGAACAGTGATCTCTCAACATGAAACAGACTATGGCAATGTAAGTTTAGGACAAGTAAATACCGAAAATATAGGTGGTAGAGTTTTGCACTGCCACTTATATTTTCGGTGTAGCTATCTCTAGCATTGCTATACAATGCGCAAGAAAATTCTTTGTTTTTTGTAAAAATAAGCTCAATTAACCGAATACAATCTTTTAATAGCTGACTTGGTAAGAAAAATGCGCCTTATTTCCCAACCCATCCTCTTTGCAGGGAGAAGGGGATGTAGAAGTATAGTTACTCATCTACTCATCCCTCTTTTACAAGGATCAAGGCTAGAGAGCCAGTATTTAGCAACTACCATCTACAATCAGTTAAATGGCTATACGGAATTGAGCTATTAGGTACAGCAATATGTTGAGAATTCCTATGATTTTTCGTCAACACAAATCTATTTGGAAAACCTGTATCAATTGCCTTGGTATCGTCATAGTTGCAGCAGGTTACTATGGGCTCGCCGAAATCTGTCGTCGCCTTGCTTCTACTCCTCAAGATGTTACACCTGTTTGGTTTCCTGATGGATTTGCCTCTGCTGCGATTTTGCTGTTTGGCGATCGCCTACTTCTTGGGGTTTTTATCGGTTCTTTCTTAGCAAATATTTGGGCTTTTCTGAAAACCGATACCACTTTACATCTAGTACAATCTATTGCCCAAGTCACAATAATTGCGATCGGTACAACTACAGGAATTGGTTTGGGTAGTTATCTGTTACGTCGGGGGATTGGGCGAGAAAGTCCGCTGAGAAACTTTCGGAATGTTGCCCAGTTTTTCTGGCTGACGGGGCTAATGGGAACGATGGTGAATGCAACAGCGGGTGTAACGGCTCTATGCTTGGGCGGTACGATCGCTTGGTCTGAGTACGCAAATGTCTGGCTAACTTGGTGGGTGTCCAATGTGACAGGCATTTTTGTATTAACCCCGACGCTCTTAAGTTGGAGTGAGATTACCCACTACAAACTAATCTACTTCTATCGCCAAACTAAGCCTCTACATCTTTTGGAAGCATTAGTGATGTTAGTCATTGTACTAACAATTTCTCAAACTGCTTTTGCTGGTATTTATCCCATTGAATATCTAATTATTCCCTGTTTGGTATGGGTAACTTTCCGTTTTGGACATTTTGCAGCTACTAATTTGATTTTGCTGATTGCCATAATTGCGATTGTTGGTACACTCAAAGGATCAGGATCATTCGCAAGAGTCAATATTAATGAATCCTTACTGTTATTACAAAGTTTTATCGTTGCGACTGTTTCATTTACATTGATTTTGTCAGGAACAATTAACGAACAACGTCGCAATAGCAATCATTTAAAAAAATCTCAAATGGAACTACTTCAGAAATCACAACTCCTCACTAAGAGTAATCAGGAACTTACCCAAGCTAAACAATTAGCCGAAGCCGCAAATCGTTCAAAAAGCCACTTTTTGACTAGTATGAGCCATGAGTTACGCACGCCACTCAATGCCATTATTGGTATCACTCAATTGCTTCAGGAAGACGAAGGTGCTTTGCCACAGCAAAAGGAAGATTTGCAAATCATTTATAATGCTGGATTCCATTTATTATCTTTAATTGAAGATATTCTTGATATTTCCAAAATTGAAGCAGGTAAAATGGAAATCCAGCCAATGGATTGTCATTTTTTGCAACTGTTGCAGGGAGTGAGTGAGAGTTTTCGAGCTTTAGCAAATAAAAAAGGGATAGACTTAATTTGTGAGTTTGCACCTGATTTACCTCAAATGATACATACAGATGCTAAGAGATTGAAGCAGATTCTCTTTAACTTATTAGGTAATGCTTTGAAATTTACAGATAGAGGCGCAGTGACTTTTGAAGTTAGTAAAATGACTAATCAAGAGATGATTTCTGAGCTTGCTTCTTCTATCTACATTAATGCGATAACTTGTTCTTCCAATTCTATTTCGTCTACATCTGAAGTTGTATATGTGCTATTTACGATCGCAGATACGGGCATAGGGATTGACTCTGAGAAACTGAACAAAATCTTTTTACCCTTTGAGCAAGTGGGTGAGCATAAGTTTAAATCTCAAGGTACAGGATTAGGGTTAGCCATCAGTCAAAAAATTGCTCAGTTTCTGGGAGGTGAAATTAGTGTCACTAGTGAATTAGGGGTAGGTAGTTGTTTTAATTTACGATTACCATTTGAAGTTGTTGATCCTATGGGCTATGGTGCAAGTGATTATGATGCTCACCAATATGAGCTGTCAAGAAATTCTGATCAAGTGAGCAATTCCCATCGTGGGTTTGACTCCAAGTTAGCCCAGCAGTACCCTTTACAGATTTTACTTGCTGAAGATAACATTGTGAATCAGAAAGTTGCTTCACGGCTGTTTCAAAGATTGGGCTACATCGTCGATATTGCCAATAATGGGCTTGAAGTAATTGAAATGCTACGATCGCGTAATTATGATCTGGTGTTTATGGATATTCAAATGCCTATAATGGATGGATTAGAGGCTACAGCCAAGATTTTAGAAGAATGGAATTTTGCTATGCGTCCTCGGATCATTGCGATGACCGCAAATGCTATGCCTAGCGATCGCGAGGAGTGTTTGGCAGCAGGAATGGATGACTTTTTGAGTAAGCCTATCCAAATAGAGAATTTAATTGCGGCTATTAAGCGAACTCAAACTCATAGTCTTTTATAAGGTAGTGCTAAATAGGTAAGGATGGGCGGCGCTTCGCGCCGCCCATCCTTACCACCATAAATCCTTTCCTTTTTAGGACTACCTTTTATAAATAGGTAGCCCTGCACTCAAGTGCAGGCTAAAAGCTCAAACCCGTTGAAACGGGTTGATTAGAAACCAAGATTTGGGCTTGGAGACCAAGCTCCTACCTTTACAAATATGTAGGGATTTGGTCTCCAAATCCTCTTTTAACTGATGTTACGTGGATAGAATTCCTACGATCATCTAAGTCTAGGGCTTGCCCTGTGGGACAGCCCCTACGAAAATCTAAATTATTGGAGTAGGGGCAATCCCCCCGTGGTTGCCCTGTCGTGCTAGCAACAAGAGATTCATCATCTGAGTTCCACGTAACATCAGTTTTAAGATGACATAGCAACATTATGACGATCTTTGTTCTACGTAACATCAGCTAATAAGAGAAAGAGAATTCACAAAGCGAACTCTCTTTTGCTTATAAACTAGGATAGTCGGTATAACCTTTCTCATCGCCACCATAGAAGGTATTGCGATCGGGTTTATTTAGTGGAGCATTCGCAGCAAAACGTTCTACGAGGTCAGGATTAGCAATATAGAGACGACCAAATGCAACCAGATCGGCTGATCCAGATGCGATCGCCGCATTACCAGTCTCAAAGCTATAACCACCCGCAGTAATAATTGTGCCATTAAAAATTGGACGGAAGAAATCAGCACCAAGATCAGGTTGATCTTCGGCGGATCCAAATCCTTCAACTCTGGGCGCGACTAAATGTAAATAGGCAAGATTAAAGCGATTTAATTCTTTAACGGCATAGCCAAAAGTAACAGCACGATTTGAATCATACATACTGTTAAATGTGCCACTAGGAGAAAGCCTTACTCCGACGCGATCGCTACCCCATACATCTACAACTGCGGCAGTTACTTCCAACAGTAGACGAGCACGATTTTCTACCGATCCACCATAGATATCGTTGCGGTGATTAGTATTGTCCTGCAAGAACTGATCCAATAGATATCCATTCGCGCTGTGAATTTCTACGCCATCAAAGCCAGCTTCGAGTGCATTTTTTGCGCCGAGGCGATATTGTTCAATAATTTGAGGAATCTCATCTAATTCTAAAGCGCGAGGTGTAACGTAAGGCTTCATACCTGTGTAAGTGGCAACTTCACCTTCAGGTGCGATCGCCGATGGTGCGACGGGCAATATGCCATTGGGTTGTAAATCTGGATGCGAAATTCTACCCACATGCCAAAGTTGTAAAAAGATTTTGCCACCCTTCGCATGAACAGCATCCGTAACGAGTTTCCAGCCTGCAACTTGTTCAGGAGAGTGAATCCCTGGGGTATTAGGATAGCCCAAACCTTCAGGACAAACCTGTGTTGCTTCTGTAATCAACAATCCTGCGGAAGCTCTTTGTTCGTAGTGCAGAGCATTTAAGGCTGTAGGTACATTACCAGCAGCAGCTCGATTGCGCGTTAAAGGAGCCATCACAATTCGATTGGGCAATGTATAACGACCGAGCTTAACTGAGGAGAGGAGAGGAGCGCTCATTTGATTAACTGATGGCTACATAAATTTCTATAGTTCGATTATATACGAACTATAGAAATTTATGCAAGATCGTGGGATAATTAACTTAGAGAAAAAGCTTTACTTTTTTCCTAAGTTAATTTGTTCAGCCTTTCGTAATGCGTCAATATCATCACCCCGATCGCGAAAATATCTCTCTAACAGGAGTTCTCTATGGACTCAGCGATCCGACGCGCTTACAAATTGTGAAAATGTTGGCTACTAAGGAAGAAATTACCTGTGGCGAATTTTGCTTAGAAATGAGCAAATCCACTCAATCTCATCACTTTAAAGTGCTACGTGATATGGGGATTATGTATACACGTCTAGAAGGTACGCAGCATTATAATTCCTTGCGTCGTGAGGATTTAGATGCAAGGTTTCCAAACTTGTTAGATGCAATTTTACAAGGAATAGATTAAATACGTTCCTTGGCAAAACCTAAGAGGTGGTGCGGCGCTTAGTGCTTCACCACCTTGCTCTATCTGGTTGTGGCTGAACCACGATAAATGCGATTAGCTTGCTCAGGGGTCATCCATGAAGCTAAATCACCAGGATTTTTAGGTTTTTGATAGGCGGATGGAATTGGTGGGGCATCAGTATGCACAAAATGTTCGTTGGGCGCATTACTCGTATTGGCTAGCAAAGTTTGGGGAACTTCAAACTCATCGGTTTCAGGATTGTAGGCAAGTACTTCACCAGTCTCAATGTCATAGATCCAGCCATAGATGGACATCTTGTTCTGATGCAATTTCGAGCGAATTACGGGATAGGTTTTCAGGTTTTCAATTTGGGTGACGACATTTTCTGCCATCGTAATTGCAACTAACTCTTCACCTTTAGTATCAGCATAATTTTCGATAATCAAGCGTCGAGTTGACTCAGCATGTTGTAGCCATTCATAGACTAGTGGCATTTCAGTTCTGAGCTTTTCTAGCTTGAGCAAACCTTTCATCGCGCCACAGTTAGAATGTCCGCAAATAATTACTTGCTCGATACCGAGGGCATGGATCGCATATTCGATCGCTGCGCCTTCGCCACCATTTGCCGCACCAAAGGGCGGTACTAAGTTTCCTGCATTCCGAATTACAAATAGTTCGCCAACACCTGACTGAGTAATGAGATGCGGCACAATCCGCGAATCGGAGCAAGTGATAAACAGTACTCGCGGTTTTTGTCCTTCAGCGAGTTGTTCAAAAATCTCTTGATTGGCAGGGAAATAGGACGATTGAAACTTGTGTAAACCCTTTAGTAGCTTTCTCATATACCAGTGTTGACCTTGGATGCAGCAATTTATCGCTTGTGTTTCTTGCTTAATGTTTAGTGTATAGCGATTTGTGTCGATAAAAAAAGGGGGCGCAAAGCGCCCCCTTTTTATACTTGAGGAATTGCACACCATATTGATCGCGTTAGTTGAAAACCCAGTTTCACCGATAGGCGATCGCCATTAATTAAATGTTGATGGGTTTTTTGTAAAATCTCTTGAGTTGCACAATATATTCTTGCCACTGCATATCTACGGTTAGGTAGTATGACGCGCAAAAGCAACATCGTGCCACTTGACCATGCGATCGTCCGAAATTTAGTGTCTTTTTTTGGGGCAATCCACTGAAATCTTCTACCACTAGCTTTTAAATATGCACCAAAATCGTTTAGTACCACAGGTATATTCGTCAGCATAGCGTTCACTGAATTAAATTTGTTGCTAAAAGTATTTAAAAATATTTGATTAGAAATATTCATCTATTATCTTGCAAAGAACAATAGCTCTTTAGCTGAAATTGCAATCAAAATAGAGTGGCGGTGCTTAGCACCGCCACTCTATTTTGGTATAGCTATAGCTCAAATCAAACCCCAAATAGTATGAGGCAGTGCAAAGAACTGCCTCATACTATTTGGGGTTTATGTCCTAATAAGAATGGCGACAGCTATATTTATAGCTTGCAGCAATTACCGATCAAATAAACCAAGAAATTTTTGGGAAGTGTTGCTTTGCAACACTTCCCAAAAATTTCTTGGTTCGAGTTTGAGCATAAAGCGCTGTAACTAGATTTATTTAGTTGATAAAACAGCTAAAATCGCGAAGATACGCTTTGCGTGTTTTAATTCGTATTGCTATACATACAACGGAAATCATGGCAGTAGATCTGACTCGCGTCCAACCACCTCTCAAAGTTTATCCGCCCAAAGCCAATCAATTCATATTGAAAATCATACGGCTGTTAACGCCTTTGTGGTTGTGGTGGCAATGTGGCATCAGGCAGATTGAAACTCGATATATTGATCGCCTTGTTGAAGCTACAAAAAAGTTTCAGGACGGCAAAGCTCGTTATATGCTTGCTTTTCGGCATCCCACTACAGATGATCCCTTTGCGATGTTATATCTGTTAGCCTACGCAGTGCCAGAGCAAGCGCAAGAAATGGGGATCAAATTAACGACATTACCCCATAGCGGTTTTGTGTATGATCGCGGCATTTCTCTATGGGCTGGGGACTATATCAATTGGCTATTTCCAGCATTGGGAGGGATTTCTATATTTCGAGGTAAACTTGATCGCCCAGCATTAAATCTAATGCGTAAGCAAATTACTAATGGCGATGTGCCTTTATCAATGGCTCCAGAAGGCGGTACAAATGGCAAAAGTGAAACCGTTGCGGAACTAGAACCAGGAATTGCTCAGATCGGGTTCTGGGCTGCCGAAGATTTGCAAAAAGAAGGGCGCACTGAGGAAATGTTAATCATTCCTGTGGGGATTCAATACGAGTATTCGACTAAGGCTTGGGACAAAATTGATCAAACGATCGCTACAATTGAAAAAGAATGTGGTCTTAGTAAACCTGAAATTACACCTGATACCAGATACCAAAGACTCTACGACTTGGGGATTTACCTTGTGCAATGGGTCAGTGGTTATTACAAATCCTTCTATGGTAACTATGTCAAAATTGATAGCAGCAACAACAATTCTGATGATCTGGCAATTAGTTTGCAGGAGTTAGCCGAACGCATTTTGAGTGTTGCCGAAATGAATTTTGGCATCAAGGCAAAGGGTACACCGATTGATCGCTGCCGTCGCCTAGAACAAGCAGGATGGGATCGCATTTTTCGCAATGACATTCAGGATATTGAGCAGTTATCAGAAGTGGAGCGTGGCTTTGCTGATCAATTAGCTCTTGAAGCTAGCTATAGCAATTGGCATATGCGAATTGCTGAGAGCATAATCGGTGTCACCAGTGATTACGTGCGTCAACGTCCCAGTCCTAGTCGTTATATTGAAGTTTTGAAGTTAATGTGGAGCGTTTTACAGCGCGTCACTGAGCGCAATCAAGAGTCAGTTTTTAAAGAAACTCCTAATTTTGGCAAGCGAAAATTAACAATCTCAGTGGCTGAGCCATTATCTGTCTCCGAGCGGCTAGCCGAATATCAATCCAGTCGTACCTCTGCTAAGGAATGTACTAAAAAGCTCACTGAAGAAATTCATATTGCCATGAAAAATTTAATTCTCCCCTCGGCTATGTAAATAAAGCGCCGCCAAGCGGCGCTTTGCCAAGCGGCGCTTTGCCAAGCGGCGCTTTGCCAAGCGGCGCTTTATTTATGCATATAAACTCTGGCAATCTTCTAGATTCAAACGCGATCGCGTAGTAATATTCATCGATGAAGTTTCGCCGCGTGCGAGGTGAATTGCTCCTGCACAACCAATCATTGCTGCATTATCAGTACATAGACTTAAAGGCGGGAAAATGGCACGAATGTCATGCCCTGCGGCACTTGCTACTAGTCGCGATCGCAAAGCACTATTCGCGGCAACACCACCAACCGCCACAATTGTTGATAAATTATGCTCGATCGCACATTTAATTGTGCGTGTGACAAGGGCTGTGGCAACGGTTTCTTGAAAACTGGCGGCGATATCAGCGATCGGCAACTCTTCGCCATTGGGGCTTAGCTTTTGGGTTAAGCGCAATACAGCAGTCTTTAACCCGCTAAAACTGGAATCATAGGGAAAATCTGGGATGCGACCCTGTGGCAATTTATAGGCTTTAGGATTTCCCGCGATCGCAATCTTGTCGATTACTGGTCCCCCTGGGTAACCCAAACCTAACAACCTTGCTACTTTATCGAAGGCTTCACCCGCAGCATCATCGCGAGTTTTACCCATCACCTGATAATCGGTGTAGTCCTTCACCAAAATAATACTGCTATGTCCGCCAGAGACTAGTAAACATAGAAAAGGCGGCTCTAAAGTTGGATCAGCTAACAAAGCTGAACATATATGCCCCTCAAGGTGATGCACGGCAATGAGAGGCTTTTTGTGTAGCATTGCCAAAGTTTTTGCCGCTGTCACCCCAATCATCAGTGAACCAATTAGCCCAGGAGCAGTAGTCACCGCAATCCCGTCAATATCAGCCCATGTTTTGCCAGACTCACGATAGGCTTGGGCGATCGCAGGATTAATCGTCTCCACATGCTGACGCGCCGCAATCTCAGGCACAACGCCACCATAGAGGGCATGGGTCTGGATTTGCGATGAAACTACGCTACTAAGAATTTGGCGATCGCATACCACCGCCGCCGCAGTTTCATCACAGCTAGATTCGATCGCAAGGATTGTTGGCATTTTAATAGGCTGTTAGCAATTAGCTGTTAGCGATTAGCTTTTAGGGGACTTACTTATGATACAAGTGGCTGTTAGCTATTAGCGATTAGCCTTGAGGGGACTTACATATTCTAAAAAAGCCTAAAACTAATGGCTAACAGCTAAAAGCTAATGGCTAACAGCTAAAAGCTAAAAACCCGTAATTGATAACTTACTTTACAGGATGTGAAGATTGCTTTACCAAGGCGCGATCGCTGATATAGGATCTGAGGCTAAGTTCTCAAACTAAAATCTCGTTATTTTTGCCTATCTTAACCAAGGTAAATTAAGGTCAGTCTATGAAAAGACTTTTTGCTCTCATTCTAGTTATTAGCTTGTGGTTTGGCGTGAGCCTTGCTGCAACCCCTGCTGCATATGCAGAGTTCTCATTCAATGCTTTGACTCCTTGTGCCACTTCCTCTGCATTCCAAGATCGTTTGGCATCAGAAGTTGATGGTTACACCGCTCGTCTCGCTAACTTCAAAGCTGGCAGTGGTCCTGCGGAATACCTCAAAGGTAAAATTGCTCAAACTGAAGCCCGCTTTGCTAAGTATGCTCAAGCAGGCTTACTTTGTGGAGACGATGGTCTACCTCACTTGATCAGTGATGGTCGCTGGGATCGCGCTGGCGAATTCACTATTCCTGCCTTGATGTTCCTATACATCGCTGGTTGGATTGGCTGGGTAGGTCGTGCTTACCTCATTGCGATCCGTAAGGATGCAGCAACCGCAGCTCAAAA
The DNA here is from genome assembly GCF_051131155.1 of Pseudanabaena minima str. Chao 2107. NCBI lineage: Bacteria > Bacillati > Cyanobacteriota > Cyanophyceae > Pseudanabaenales > Pseudanabaenaceae > Pseudanabaena > Pseudanabaena minima. The sequence continues at coordinate 3,255,314 of NZ_CP159508.1, read as the reverse complement.
GGAAATCCTCATCGATCTTCCTCTAGCTGTTAAGTACATGCTAACTGGCTTTGCATGGCCCCTTGCTGCTCTCAAAGAATTTGGTACTGGCGAACTAGTAGCTCCTGAAAACGAAGTTACTGTCTCACCTCGCTAGATATGCAAGTAATTTTTAAAAGCTTTGTTTTGCAAAGCTTTTAAAAATTACACTCAGCATATTCCCACTTAGAGAATTTATCAAAACTATTTAAAAGGAGAACTCCATTGAAAGGTTTCTTATCATCTGCTCCTGTTTTAGCTGCTGTATGGATGACCATTACGGCTGGTGTATTGATTGAAGCTAATCGCTTATTCCCAGACACCCTGACATTTCCTTTCTAAATTTTGAAAAGAGTTAAATTAAGAGCGTTGCTCTTAATTTAACTCTCCACAATAAAAAAGAGATAGCACTCAATGCGTGCTATCTCTTTTTTATTGGTAATGTTCAGGACGGAGCTTTTCTAGCTGGACATTTGTGTAGTAGAAATTGAGAATGCGATCGTAAGTCCAGCCCATACGCGCCAAATTGTAAGCACCCGTCTGACTCATGCCGACACCATGCCCCAAACCACCACCAACAAAAGCATATCCAGTTAATACCTTATCTTGATAAATTGGCTCTAGTTTAAAAAACGTGCTGTCAGGCGGATCGAAAGCATCGATGATTTCATCTTTTTTGACGAGGATTTTGCCAGTATCAGTGGTTACTTCCATCTCTAAAACTCTTCCCGAAGCTGCTCTTTTGGAGACTCGTAATTGCTTAATCGCACTAAAGTTTGTTGTATTGTCTCCAGAGAAGCGTAAAAACTTTTTCAAAGATGTTTGTAACTCTTCTAGCGTACCAATTCTCCGCCACCGCAGATTTTTCCACCCTGCTTCATTAAACCCTTCTTGCCGCTCTAAAAATGCTTTCAAGTTCTTATCGTCACTAATATTTGCGGATCGCATATTGTCTGGACGCTTCGCAAGATCTAGTACCGATTGTAAATAGGGACGAGGTGTGCCATCCCAAATATCGTTATAGTTGGCGGTAATGCCCCCTGTAGTTGAGGAATACAGAGCATCGATCGCCCGATTGTTATAGGTTAGTACTAAGCCTCTGGTATCAGATATCGCCCGATCAGCTACTTCTGTTGTGTCTTCTAACCCTCGATAGACTTGGCATTGAGTATCAGCACAGAGTTCATAGTTATCGACTTTAAAACGGTGCAAACTAGCCAACACGTAAGTACGAGCTAAAATTGCTTGCGCTTGGACTGCGGCATAGGGAGCGTTATACCCAATTTCATGGGGAACCACACCACGCACATAGGTTTCCAAGGGAACATTATTAACTAGCGTAAAATTTTGGTGGGCATTAGATTGTAATTTGAGAGTACCTGCATAGGGGCGATTGCTAATTTCGGATTTATTCTCTCTTTGGTAGCTAACTTCGACAATTCCTGTACTGCTACTAACATCAAGGCGATCGCGATTATATCGAAAATCTCCGATGGTAAAGGAGGCGATCGCTTTTTGAGGCAATATACGGCGATCAAGTTGTACGGTTAAATTACCTTGCGATCGTAGGGTATAAAACATCAAATAGCGCAATAACATTGAGTCATAGACATCACGCTTTGTCCACACTTGCCAACGTCTTGGCTGAGCTATTTCTGTTTGAATACCTTTATCATTCCAATGGAAGGCACTTGCAGCCGCATTCTCAAAACTACGATGATTACTAAGAACGATCTTCTCTTCGAGAATTGGTGGCGATAATGGCTGTGATGCGACTTCGATCACTACGCGATCGCTTGTAATAGTTTGTGTAGTTTTACCATCAGCCGAGGGAAAAGAAAGTGTCAGTTGTCCACCTGATGTTGCTTTGAGGGTCAGACGATCTTGGGGTCTTTCTCCAAAACGCTGCACAATACCAATTTTTAAGATGGGATTGGAGTCAGATTGAGCTTGAACAAATTCACCTGCTGTGAGCGTAAATGAACAAATAGTCACTATTACGGTTTGGCGGATGATACCGAAAGTCTTTAGCATGTCAAGCCCAACATTTTCAGAAACTTAGACATTTTACACCTACTCTAGGATAATTTCCCCAATAGTAAGGGCTTTGCCATCAAATATGATGAAAGTCAGCTGTCGGCTAACTTTCATCAAAACTCTAAAATTGCACTCAGCTATGACATTTAGCAATATTGTTTCCCTGTTCATTGCCATGGTTGTCTTAGCGGCGATTCCTAGTCTCAGTGTGTTAACTGTAACTACAAGAGCAGCTACCTATGGATTTGTTGACGGCGTTTTCACAACCATTGGCTTAGTAACGGGAGATATTATTTTTATTTTGATCGCCATTTGGGGCTTATCGTTTCTTTCTGAAGCGATGGGAAGTCTCTTCATTGTGATCAAATACCTTGGTGGGGCTTATCTGGTATGGCTAGGAATTAGTCTATGTAGGTCAAAAGTGCAAGAGATGACGATTAAGAAGCCTGTAAATTCCTCTTTGTTTTCTAGTTTTGTAACGGGTTTAGTCATTACTTTAGGTGACCAAAAGGCGACATTATTCTATCTTGGCTTTCTGCCCGCCTTTCTTGATGTCTCGAAAATATCTTATTTAGATACGATCGCTGTTATCTTGGTTGCCACATTAGCTGTAGGTGGTGTCAAGCTTATGTATGCACTTATGGCAGATAAAGTGAGTGCGATCGCCAGTTCTAAAACCAAAAACAAAATCAACCTAGTTGCTGGCTGCGTAATGATTGCTGTAGGCATATTTGTAATTGTTAAAGCATAGTTTCTCAATTTTTAGTGATGCGGCTTTGCCGCATCACTAAAAATTTTACTGCGTGTCCTTTAGCTCTTAAATTTATTGAAACGAGTTACACTGACAGAATATTTGCTCATCATCATATAACCCATGACCTGTCCAGTTCCCAAAGACCAACAACCACTTAATGAATATATTGAACTTAAGGAAGCGTTCTTCTATCGTTGGGCAAAACTAGCGCGATCGCAATATTTGCGAGTGTTGTTGTTCATGTGGCTAGGATTTACCGTTGTTTTTGCGCCAGTGGCGATGAGCATCGAGTCCCCAAGCCGACATTTGTGGCAATTTATCTGTGTGGCGAGCATTGGCGGTGCAGTAGGTCTGATTTTGCCAGTGCTGCTGCTATTATCAGGGTGGAGTCATGTCAAGCAAAGGCTAGATAGTGCGAAGATTTTTTATGAAGAATCGGGTTGGTATGATGGGCAGACATGGGAAAAACCAGAAGCAGACCTAGCCAAGGATCGGTTGCTAGTCACTTACGAAATCAAACCAGTCATGACGAGATTACAAAAAACACTTTTGGGGATCATTGGGTTTCTCGCCCTTGGCTTTGGCTCTCTAAAGATTTTCGGCTAAATGCCATACACAAACAGCGACTTTTCGGGTTAATTTCAAACTATTTCCTAGAAAGGTCTTGCGGTGCGAACCCTCTCTAAAAGCCAAAACAGTAAAAGCCTCGCTTTGCGAGGCTTTTACTGTTTTGGCTTCTAAAATTTTGTAGATTATCCCGAACGCTCGTTAACATCAACGTCAGTTCGACGAAAGCGAAAAATGGTAAGAATCGCTAAGCGATTCTTACCATTTTTCGCCATTTGCGGCGTGCGAAGCACGCCGCAAATGGCTATATCGAACTCACGTTAACATTAACGAAAAAGTCTTTTGTAGTGAGAACTATATAACTGCGATCGCCCTTTTTCGACCTTATTGATATGGTTTAAAGCAGGACTAATCACAAATAGAGTTGTTCTAGTTAAGTTCTCTTTTTGTGTAACTGAAGCCATATTTGCAAGAGGAACTGTCAAAATTTTCTCATCATCCCAACCCAAGCGATAACAAATTGCTACTGTCGTATTGGCTGGATAATGTTCCATTAATTTTGCTTGGGCGTTCTCGACATGATGAGCGCTGAGATAGAGACATAGAGAGGCTTGGTGAGATGCAAGACTTGATAGATCTTCACGTTCAGGGACTTGAGTACGCCCACTAATGCGCGTGAGAATAATTGTCTGCACTAATTCAGGAACCGTTAGTTCTACTTGTAAACGAGCCGCAGCTAGTTGAAAAGCACTCACCCCAGGAATTATTTCAAAGGGAACTTGGGCTTCACTGAGAGCAACCATTTGTTCTTGAATAGCACCGTATAGACTAGGGTCGCCATCATGCAAACGGACTACTAATTTTTGCGATCGCACTCTGTCGATTATTATTTCCAAAATCTCTTCTAAAGATTTGCTCGCAGTAGGAATAATTTCGGCATCGGGGCGGCAAAATTGCAGCATTGAGTCAGGAATAAGCGAATTGGCATAAACGACCACATCAGCCTTGGTAAGCAGATTTCGCCCCTTAACAGTAATGAGGTCTGGGTCACCAGGTCCCGCACCAACAATATAAACTGGTTGCATTACAAAACCCTAAGATTAAAAACAACGCAAAGCGTTGTTTTTAATCTTAAACAACTAACTTCCCTAAGCGATCACATAAAATTGTTTTAACCTCAATCTGGCGATCCGTATATTTTTGGATATAGGCTGTGGTGCGTTGCGTAATTTGATCGGTGAGATATTGGAATATTTGGTGATCGTATCCATGCTCAACTAATACTCTATGCACAGCTTCAGCAGTGGATAGACTTTCTATTTCTTGAATTAGGTCAAATGGTAACTTCTGATTTACTGCGGCTCTAACTAAAATATCAATTCTGGCATCAGCTAAATGACTAGAAGTATTAAAAATTCCACCAGCGAGTTTTAACAATTTGCCATGATAGCCCACGATAGTGATTGAAGTTACGCCTAAGAGGGCTGCTTCTACTAACATTGCACCTAACCAATTGGCTGTCTGTACCAATTGCGAAGACTGAAATCCTAAATTTTGAGCAACTTGATAACCATTTGCACCAATATAAAAGACTATTTCTTGGGAATTTATAGCTTTGCTACGTAAATCTAAGCGAAACTCCTCCAATTTATCTTCAACAGAAAGTGGTTTTGATATTGCGGAAGTACCTAGTAAAGATAAGCCTTCTAAAATACCAAAAGCAGCATTAGAAGTACGTTTAGCCAATGCTCTACCTTCAGGTAAAATGAATCTAATTCTCGCAGTAATACCTTTTGGTAGTAATGGGATGAGATTCACTTCTGCTAAATCTCGCGCTAATTGATAGATCGCTGGTTTTCCATTAGCAGTTTTTCCTAAGCCTTCCCCTGCTTCTAAAATTATTCGCTCCCCACCAATTGTAGATTCTGTAGATTCTAATGTTACCCATGCCCAGATGGGCGTTCCTGCCGTCAGATCAAGGTTATCGCCTGGATCGCTGATTGCAATCGCTAGAGCAGTATTCTCATCAATAATTGCACTTTGGGCGATCGCCACTTCACCAGAACCAGAGTCTAATAAATCAAGGTTGACTGAAGTTACGATGTTTTTGTGTATAGCAGAAATTGCGGCTTTAGCAGCAGCGATCGCAAATACAGGCAGAGTATAACCAGATTTCATATGTGCAATTATAGCGCTCAAAAAAAGAGAGACAGTGCTAGGTGCTGTCTCTCTTTTTAGTTTATGTAGGTTACTTAGAAAATTAAGACTTAATCTTATCTTTGTGTTGAGGACAAGAGATGACTACACTAGCACCAACGACAAAACCTGTATATTCTTTCAACTTCGTGAGTTTATCTGCGGGCATGGAACTACCTTGCTTGTCAAATTCCTTTTCGAGCGCATCAATTAGAGTGGGGAAAGGCACGCCTTGATCCAAAGCCTTACAAGTTTCTGTTTCGACTAAACCGATATACTTAATGCCGTTAGTTGCATCGTACATTTCCTTGTACTCAGCATTTTCTTTGACCAAGGCATCAATATCTTTGGTCTTTCCTGTGGAAGGAGCATCTCCCTTAGTTGATGCGTCGGCTTTAGGGGATGCGTCAGCTTTAGGAGATGCATCGGCTTTAGGAGATGCATCGGCTTTAGGAGATGCATCAGCCTTAGGAGATGCATCAGCCTTAGGAGATTCGGAGGGACTAGCAGTAGGAGAGGCTGAAGCTGCCACTGACGGCGAAGGAGATGTTGTAGCACTAGGCTGCTGACATGAAGCTACTGCCAAAGCAACGGATAGAGGCAGTAACAAACGACCAGCGAAGTGTTTAAGCATATTTAATATTTAGGAGTAAGATTCATCAACCCAATAATACTACCTTAACCATATTGCACATATAGTACTTTTTGCTTCAACTTAAAACCACTAAATCAACAAACTTAAGATGGCAAAATCAAGCATATTCATCCCAATTTTGTAGTTTCGCTAAGTCTTTCATCTCTTTGCACTCAAATCCAAACAAAGAATTTTTGCAAGTGTTGCGAAGCAACACTTGCAAAAATTCTTTGTATAGCTAGCGTCAAGTGTTTTGGTATAAAAACAAAGAAGAGAATGGCGGCGCGAATCGCCGCCATTCTCTTCTTTGTTTTTGATTGTGTTCTAAAGCAAGTGACGACACCTACCTATAGTTAGTTGAATTGGTAATTGTTGTAATGCAAAAAACTAAGTAGCTGGGCTTAATTAAAATCTAAAACCAGAGGTTGTTCCGCCCGCTACGCGGGCGGAACAACCTTTTGGGTTTTTAGCTTACTTATGCCTAGCTACTTAGCAGTAATTTCTAAGAATTTTATTGATGATTGCGCCAAAAATAAGAGTTGGGCTTATTATTTAGAGTAGATTTTGGCTTTACATAGGTACACGAAGATTTATGTTTAATGCAACTGAACTCCTAATAGGTAACTTTGTTGAACAACTAAAGCTAGGATATCGCCGTACCTATGGTGGCTATCTACATGATTACGAAGATATCATCGGTTGGGCTGGCAATATGGCTCTGGAAAATATAGCCAATAGCGATGCGCTCTACCATAATGTCGAACATACGATTTTAGTAACGTTAGTTGGGCAAGAAATTTTACGCGGTAAACATATTCGTGAAGGTCGAGTCTCGCCTGAAGATTGGTTGCATTACATCATTTCTCTGGTTTGTCATGATATCGGCTATGTCAAAGGTGTTTGTCTTCAGGATGGTAATGGTAAGTTTGCCACGGGAATTGGTGATGCAATGGTGGAGTTGCCCGCAGGGGCTTCCGATGCGGGGTTAACGCCATATCATGTCGATCGCGCCAAACTATTTGTAAATCAACGCTTTGCCAATCACTCTTTGATTAAAGCCGAAAAAATTTGCCGCAATATTGAACTAACACGATTTCCTGTACCTAAAACTGGTGACCACCAAGATACGACACATTTTGCAGGGCTAGTGCGATCGGCAGATTTGATAGGACAACTTAGTGATCCGCGTTATCTCAAGAAAATAGGTGCTTTATTCTATGAATTTGAAGAAACTGGTGTAAATGCGGCTCTTGGATATGCCCACCCAGGGGATTTACGCCGAAACTATCCTAAGTTCTATTGGACAAGCGTATACCCATTTGTCAAAGATGCTCTTTACTATTTATCACTGACACAGCAGGGTCAAGAGATTGTGGCTCATCTCTATTCCAATGTGTTTGTAGTTGAGCATGAAAAGCCAGAATATCAGCCATAAACAAAGAAAGGACGTGAAACGTCCTCTCTTTGTTTATGAAGGCAGCACGCAGCGCCGCCTTCATTTATAACTTTAGATTTCTCTAGTGATACTTACAGTGTGGTTAAGAAAAAAAAGAATCAAGCATCTAGTATTTTGATCTGTCAAAAATCTGACTGTTGGCTACAGGGCGGTAAAGAGGTGTACCAGCGTTTGGAACAGGAATTGCGCGATCGCGGATGGAGCGATCGCATTCAAATTCAAAAAACGGGATGTCAAAATCATTGCCACCAAGCGCCTAATTTAATGATTATGCCTAATAAAGATCGCCATAGCTATGTCAAGCCGTCTCAGGTTAGTAGCTTACTAAATCGTTATTTTGGCTAGATAAGGGATGGGCGGCGCGAAGCGCCGTTCATCCTTGCCGCTTATTCCTATTGGGCTTTCAAAAAACTGGTGTTGGAGTTTCCAGTACCAAAGGTACTGGAAACTCCAACATCGGTTTCGTAATGAGAATTGCTGTCCCCTATATTATTTTGGCGATCGCTTCAACTATTTGCAGTAATATATAAGCTTATACTCGTTTGCCAGTACAACTCAAACCCAGTCAGGATTTTGAAATTGGTATCAGGCTAAACTAGGTTTGATAGTTTATAAGCATTTTATATAAGAAAGCGTGATTGATACTCGTCTCGATCTTTACCCTGCCTCTACAGTTCCTAATGGTTGGCCCGGACTGATATGTCGCTATGCGGATTATTTGCCAGTTACAGACCAAACGCCGATCGTAACTTTGCATGAAGGCAATACTCCGCTAATTCCCGCGATCGCGCTTAGTCAAAGACTAGGGCGCAATATCAAAGTCCTGCTCAAGTATGACGGACTCAACCCCACTGGCAGTTTTAAAGATCGCGGGATGACGATGGCGATCTCCAAGGCGAAGGAGGCAGGATCACAGGCGGTAATCTGCGCGAGTACAGGTAACACCTCCGCCGCTGCCGCCGCCTACGCCAAACGTGGTGGACTCAAAGCTTTTGTATTAATTCCCGATGGCAAGATTGCGCTCGGTAAGTTAAGCCAAGCTCTGATTTATGGAGCTGAAGTCATTGCGATCGATGGCAACTTTGACCAAGCCCTAGAAATTGTGCGGGAAATGTCGGAAAAATTCCCGATTACGTTAGTTAATTCCGTCAATCCTTACCGTTTAGAAGGACAGAAAACCGCCGCCTTTGAATTAGTCGAAGCGATCGGCGATGCTCCAGATTGGCTCTGTATCCCTATGGGTAATGCGGGTAATATTACCGCCTACTGGATGGGCTTCTCGCAGTATTACGCATCGGGCAAAGCCAAGAAACTGCCCCGCATGATGGGATTTCAAGCCGCAGGTTCTGCTCCTCTCGTTACAGGACAAGTCTTTGAAAAACCCGAAACGATCGCTACAGCGATTAGAATTGGCAATCCTGCGAACTGGGCAAAGGCACTCAAAGTCCGCGAAGAAAGTGGTGGCGAGTTCCACAGTGTCACCGATGTCGAGATTCTAGCAGCTTACAAGTTCTTAGCTGGGGAAGAAGGCGTTTTCTGTGAACCCGCTAGTGCCGCTTCTGTTGCAGGGTTACTGAAGGTCAGCGATCAAATTCCCTCTGGGTCAACGATTGTTTGTGTCCTCACAGGTAATGGCATTAAAGACCCTGACACAGCGATCGCCTGTGCCGAGTCCAAGTTACATAAGGGCATTGCTCCAGACATTACCAGCGTCGCTAAAGTAATGGGCTTTTAATTATGGCATTTCGCAACTGATATGTAAAAATGCTTGTTGATTTTTCATGTTGCCTGCGGCAACATGAAAAATCAGATATTTATCATTGTTCGTGAGATAACTACTCAAGTAAACTATGGCTCTTGGCAATGAAACTATTTCTCGGATCACTCTGGAGTCAAGCATCCTTAAACGTTGGACTGCTAACGATTATCGGCGCATGAGTGAATTAGGGATTTTGGATTGCAATGAGCGCACGGAACTACTTGACGGACAAATTACCTTAATGGCAGCCAAAGGAACGCCCCACGTTACTTCATTACATTTGCTTGCCAATGTTTTCCGCGATCGCCTTGGCAATTCGGCACTAGTTCGCACTCAAGATCCTATTCATTTAGATGATTTCTCGGAACCCGAACCAGATTTAGTGATCGCCCAAGGAACGGTTCTCGACTATACCGACCAACATCCATATCCTGAGCAAATCTATCTCATCGTAGAAGTTGCTGACTCCACATTAAAGCAGGATTGTGAAACCAAAGATAAACTCTACGCTAAAGCAGGTATTGCTGACTATTGGGTATTAGCTCCTCAAAAACGTCAATTGCATATCTTTCGCAAACCAACAGCAACTGGCTACATCGAACATCTCATTCTTTCCGAACCTAGCCAAGTTTCGCCTTTAGCATTTCCTGATTTGGCGATTAACCTAACTTCAATACTGCCTCCCATCTCATGAGTCTCAGCTCGCTAAAGCCCCGATTTTTGATATTTGAGGCTGTATAACGTCGCTCAAATTCAAGGCGATCTAAGCGATCGCCATTTTCCAGAATTGTTAACGTTGGCGGAGAATTGGCTATAACCATCGTGGTTACGAATCTTTTAGACGTAAACTAACTGAGTCACCGTGAGACGGTAAGCCTTCAGCTTCCGTGAGCAAAGCGATCGCCCCTGATACTTCTTTTAGGGCTTCAGGACTGTACTGGATCAAACTGGAATGCTTTAAGAAAGTCTCGACCCCAAGCGCTGACGAGTAACGCGCACCGCCACAGGTTGGCAAAGTATGATTTGGTCCTGCTAAGTAATCCCCCACAGCTTCGGGCGTAGAATGTCCGATGAAAATTGCCCCCGCATGACGGATTTGATCAACTAATTGCCAAGGCTCTTCGACCTCTAGTTCTAAATGTTCGGGAGCAAACTGGTTGGATAGTTCGGCAGCAGTCTTCAGGCTATCAACCACCACAATTAAGCCATAATGGGCGATCGCCTTTTCAGTCATCATCCGACGGGGATGATTTTCGAGCATCCGATTTACTTCTTCGGAGACACGATTGGCAAGGCGTGAATCATTGGTGAGCAGGATTGATGCTGCCATTTGATCATGCTCCGCTTGGGCAAGCATATCGGCAGCAACATAGGTGGGATTTGCGCTCGCATCAGCAATGATTAATACTTCCGAAGGACCTGCGATCGAATCAATACCCACACGACCGAATACTTGTTTTTTGGCAAGGGTGACATAAATATTGCCCGGACCTGTGATCACATCAACCTTAGGAATAGTTTCTGTGCCATAGGCTAAAGCAGCGATCGCCTGTGCGCCACCGACACGATAAATTTCTTCTACTCCAGCTACCTGTGCTGCCACAAGAATGGCAGGGTTAATCGTGCGCTCCTGACCGGGAGGAGTAACCATCACAATCTTTTTGACCCCTGCAACTTTCGCAGGTACAGCATTCATCAAAACGGTACTTGGATAAGCAGCTTTTCCCCCCGGAATATAAATACCCGCAGCATCGACAGGTGTATAGCGCTTACCTAAAACTACATCCTTGTCGCCAAAATGCACCCAGCTTTTGGGTACACGCATCTTATGAAATTCTTCGATACGCTGATGCGCCATCTCGATCGCTTTGAGCAGACCACCTTTGACCTGTTGATAAGCCGCATCAAGTTCCGATCCACTGACGCGCAGTTCCGCAGCCGTGAAGTCTTGACCATCAAATTCAGAGGTATAGTGCAGCAGGGCTGTATCGCCTTTGCGTCTTACCGTTTGAATGATTTCGGTGACGGTGGCTTCCTTGTGGATCATCTGATCGTCATAAATGCGATCGCAAATCCGCTTGATTTCGGATTCTGCTTCAGTTCTCTGGGTGACAATTCGTAGCATAGATTGTGACGTAAGAAGCGATGATTAATCCTAGCTTAACCTGTATTCCCGTAAGTTGTGTGACCTAAAATCCAAAAAAGAGAGCTAGGATTTTTAATACAGCGCTTTACGAGCAAATCCAAACCAAGAGATTTTTTGAAAGTGCTGCAAAGCAGCACTTTCAAAAAATCTCTTGGGATTTCGTTTAAAGGAAAAAAATGATCAGTCCCAATGACTTACAAACTTATATTGCAGGCGCAAAGCAACGAGCATCGCGTCCAATTCATGGGGGAAATCGTCAATGGGCGGCGAGTATGGCTGGTATATCACCAGAACAAATCTTAGATTTTTCGGCGAGTATTAATCCCCTTGGGACACCTAAATCAGCGATCGCTGCCATCCAATCCCATTTAACCGATCTCAGTCATTATCCTGACCCTGAATATACATCGCTCAGAGCAGCATTAGGAAAGTTTCATCAACTGTCACCAGAATGGATTTTGGCTGGCAATGGTGTGGCGGAGCTATTAACTTGGGTAGGGCGTGATCTTTCACAACTATCTTCAACGGTTCTATTTACACCAGCCTTTACCGACTACGATCGCGCTCTGAAAACTTTTGATTGCCAAGTAGAAAGATATCCATTGCAATTAAGCAATCAACAAGTCATTTTTGATAAAGATTTACCTGAAATCACCAATTCCCATAACAAAGGAATCCTCATTAATAATCCCCATAATCCCACAGGCTATTTATTTACAAGGAATAGCCTCCTTCCCTATCTAGAAAGATTTGCTCTCGTGGTGATTGATGAAGCTTTTATGGATTTCCTCACACCAGATCAGCAGCAAAGTTTAATCGATTTAGTTCCCTCTCATCCGAATTTAGTGATTTTGCGATCGCTTACTAAGTTTTACAGTTTGCCAGCATTGAGACTTGGCTATGCGATCGCTCATCCTGAACGCTTGCAACGCTGGCAAACATGGCGAGATCCTTGGTGTGTAAATAGTTTAGCTGTCGCCGCAGGAATTGTCGTATTAGAAGATGTGGAATTTCAGCAACAAACATGGGCATGGTTAAAAAGTGCTAAATCGCATCTATTTTCAGGTTTGTCACAAATAGCAGGTTTAAACCCATTACCAAATGCTGCAAATTATCTATTAGTTCAAACAGAAATAGCAGGTTCACTTTTACAGAAGGAACTATTGCAAGAAGATAAAATTCTCATTCGCGACTGTCTTAGTTTTCCTGAATTAGGCGATCGCTATTTTCGAGTAGCTGTACGTCTCGAACATGAAAATCAGCGATTGATAGAGGTACTAAGATGTCTATCCTAATCTCATTAAACAAATGTCAGTTTGATATTGGCATTTGTGTCTTGCAAAGCAAGGCGCAAATGCCGAAAAATTACTAAGCGATTTTTCCTGCTTTTTCCATTCATGTTGTGCGAATCACAGCGTAAATGGCAAGATCAAACTCACATTAAAATAAAGCTTTTGATTATTGCGATCGCACTTTATTGTAAAAGTTAAAATTACAGTTTTTGCTAACACTGCTAATGAGATTAATTAAACAAACAGCAAATATTTTGACCATACGGTATCTTCCTTGGGGAGTGTGGCTGTTTGGGAGCTTAATGGTCTGTTTAGGGATTATCGCTCTAACAAATGCAAAATTGATGACTTTATCTTGCACTCGTGACTTGCAGCAACCCACTCAAGGACAATGCACATTAACCAAATCTAATTGGTTGGGGCAGATTCAAAGCCAACGAAGCTTACAACTGCAACAGATTAAAGGGGCAAGTTTCTTTCCTGTAGGTAGTAGTAAGGGTCGCAAGATCTATGAGATTTATTTAACTACATCACAGGAATATGTACCCTCTTCTATTAGGGCATGGGAAGAAATGCAGTCTGAAGTTAGGCGAATAGAAGCTTTTCTGAAAGACTCTCTACAACCTCAAGTAACATTGCAGGAAGACGATCGATTTTTCTCTTATTTTATAGGCTTGGTAATAGTGATAATAGCTGTAGGTATAAACATCCTATTTGGCGGAATTTCAACGCTTAGTCTTAATAAGATAACTAAGAAATTGACACTAAAAAAACAAGGCGGTTTAGGAACAAAAATCTTTGAGTGTGGTCTAAATCAAATCGATAAAGTGATCGTAACCAGCAGTAAAGTTAGACTACATGAATATCACGTTCTAATGATTGTATTGAAAGCAAATACAGCATTGCAACAAACAAATATAAGACAAGTCATCTTTGGGCTTTTCTTTCAAGGTATTGTAGGTTCAGTAATAATTTTGCGTCCTCCGTCTTTGTTTTTTAGTCGCAAAAGTGATTATGAAAAATGTGCAAAGCAAATTCTTGACTTTCTCCATACAGGAGGCTATCTCCAAGAGAATAGTGACAGGAAATAATCTGCTATAACTTGTTATAAAACAAGATAAATCACCAAATACTTGATAGATATTTCCTTTATGCGGTTTCCATTATGTGTTAAGACTAATAACTAACCCTTGCACTTAGCGTTAACCTATGAGTATCAACTTTGGTTAAATAGGACTTGACATTATATGATAAAGTTATGAAAAGCAGTAGATAGAATAAGTCTTTGGAACTGACATAAAAACAACTTTTAGTTAAACGCTTAGCGTAGCCAATGCGATTCAACTCAAACGTTATGTTTAGACTGCGAGCATTGATTGAAACCAAGATATTATCGAGAGGAAGATTTGTGAAAATTAGATTTTTTCGTTGCACAATTCCCCTTAGTTTGTTTTTTCTGTTAACGATTGTCTTTAGTTACTCTGCTCAGGCAACTTCTATTCGTTTGGGAAACTTTAAATTTGAGAATCGATCTCCCATCTACTACTCCAATGGACAAGGTCACTATTGTTGGTATGAGAATATGGAAAGTTTTTCTAGGCTTGCTGGTAACTCAAAATGGACAACCTTGCGTGGAAAATTAGTTGATTACGATATGACATATGATGGGATATGTACTGGTGGCGAAAGTAGACCATCGACTCACCCTGATCCAACACCTATTCGTTTAGGAAACTTTAAATTCAAAAATCGATCTCCCATTTACTACTCCAATGGACAAGGTCATTACTGTTGGTATGAGAATATGCAAAGTTTTTCTAGACTTACTGGTAATGCTGGATTTAGGATTCAGGGTAGCCGATTGAGCAACTATGGAAATGTATATGATGGGATATGTACTGGTGGCGAAAGTAGACCAACTTCTCATCCTGATCCAAACTTTTAGCGTAATCGCCGCCTAATTTAAGTTTTGGCTAAAAAATGAAGTTGCAGGAGGATTTGGAAGGAGACGATAAACCAAAATAGTAAAAGCCTCGCTTCGCGAGGCTTTTACTATTTTGGTTTCTAGAAAGGGTTCGCAACGCGAACCCTTTCTAGAAACAAGTTTAAAATTAACCCGAACTGAGGTTAAATAGAGTAAGGCTAATAATTTCTGGTACAAAGATAACTCAGTGTAGATCATTGGAAATATGCTCATTCCAGAACAAATTCAACTGATGGCAATCCTGCGATCGCTGATTCAGCTTACTGAGAGTGAGGCAAATCAAGCTGTTCGTATATTTCAACTCAGTACCTTGAACCAAGGAGAATTTTTTGTTCGTGCGGGGGATATTCCTCAGACAATTGGATTTGTCATATCTGGTATTCTGCGCCTATACTATGTAGATGATGGTGGTAATGAATCTACGAAGTCATTTTGTGATGAAAATAGTTTTGTGGCAGCGTATAGCGCATTGCTCATGAGACAGCCTTCTCGACTGTTTATTCAAGCGTTAGAAGATTCCAAGATCTTGGTTGCCGATTATTCCACTTATCGATCGCTGTCAGAATCTCAGATAAAATTGCAGCAGTTGAATTGCAAAATTGCAGAATCCCTCTTCATTAAAAAAGAACGACGAGAAAGCGCTTTGCTATTGGATGATGCTAAAACTCGCTACCTCAGTTTTTTAGAGGAATATTCGGGATTAGAAGTGCGGCTCAAACAACATCACATCGCTTCCTATCTTTGGATGACTCCAGTGACCTTAAGTCGAATTCGTGCTCAACTAAAATCTCTTTAACCTAATGTCATTTTCTGCCATTTGCGGCGTGCTTAGCACGCCGCAAATGGCGATATCAAACTCACGTTAACCTATCGCATTAACATAGGTTAATGCTTTCTCACAAGATTCCGCCTACAGTGGCTAAAAATGTCATTGATGAGGAAATGTTGTGAAGACTTCTAACCACACTGTTCTGATTACAGGCGGAACATCAGGAATTGGATTGGCTTTGGCTAAACGATTTCTGATGGCGGATAATACTGTGATCGTTACAGGAACGAATGTTCAAAAGGCAGAAGCCGTAAAGTATGATTTGCCTGCGCTGACTGTTGAACTTGCTGACATGCGTGATCGTCAAGCCCTCGAAAAGCTTGTATATCGCTATCCTGATGTCAATATTCTAATTAATAATGCAGGTGTTCAGTACAACTATAACTTTGCCGATCCTGCGATCGCACCTACACAAATTTCAACTGAACTCGATATCAATTTGCTCAGCCCTTTGTATCTGACTAAGCTATTTTTGCCTCAATTTTTAAGTCATCGGACGGCTGCCATTATGAATGTGTCGTCTGGCTTAGGCATCGTACCAAAGCAGAGTGCACCAGTTTATTGTGCTAGCAAAGCTGCAATACATAGTTTTACCAAGACGTTGCGCTGGCAACTGGAAGGAACGTCGGTGCGAGTATTTGAGATTATTCCGCCACTGGTAGATACTACCATGACGAAAGGAAGGGGACGCGGCAAAATTACGACGAAGACATTGGTGCAAGAATTCTGGCGTGATTTTGGCAACGATTGCTATGAGATGCGAATTGGGAAAACGAAATTGCTCTTTGTGCTTCAGCGTTTCATGCCATCGCTTGCAGAGCGAATTATGCGTCTTGGACTCTAATCATTTATTTTTACAAGAAGAGACTTATGCATAAACAACTTACTAGTTTGGTATGATTCTGCTTCTTTTGAGTGGTTTTTTCATGATGCTTGCAGTTCCCAATTTATGCAATCCCGATGGAAAGGTATCTATGTAATCGTTTGCAGGATTTGGGAATAGAATCTTAATTGTATGTGCGAGGAGTGTACACTCGTATGCGATCGCCTAATTCTAAAATCTTAGTCTTGCTAGAACCAACGATAATCACCGTTTGCATATCTGCAAGTTCAGGCTCTAATTCTGCAAGTGTAATCACTTTCACATTTTCGCCTTTACGTCCCATTTTATGACCAAGAATTACTGGTGTATTAGGCGATCGCCATCTTAATAATGTCTCTTTGGCGGCTGGGAGTTGCCATTTACGCTGTGTAGAAATGGGATTATAAATTGCAATTACAAAATCAGCTTGGGCAGCGGCAGACAACCTCTGCTCGATAATTTCCCAAGGCTTGAGAATGTCTGAGAGTGAAATAGTACAGAAATCATGTCCGATGGGTGCACCAATAGCGGCGGCGGCAGCTTGGACGGCAGATATGCCAGGAGCAACATGGATATGGATATGGTTCCATTTGGGACGATCTTGATCAACTACTTCAAATACGGCGGAAGCCATGCCATAGATTCCTGCATCTCCCGATGAAACTACGACTACAGATTTGCCGTCATTAGCTAGTTCTAAGGCGTGACGAGCGCGATCTAGCTCGACACGATTATCAGAAGCATGGATAGTTTTTCCTTTAGTAAATTCTTTAACTAGATTTACATAGGTTTTATAGCCAACAAAATCTGTAGCCGCTTCTAAAATCGCTTTTACTTCGGGTGACATCCATTTAGCGGCTCCCGGTCCTGTACCAATTATGGAAACCATACCTGTAGTCTGTGAATTTGGAGAGAATCCTGTTTGATATAGCAAGTACTTAGAACTTAGTTTAGAAGCGATCGCCTCTGGTTCCACTTCCTCAGAAATTACTTCTATTTGATGTGTAGCGTCATCGTCAAAGGGAAGATTGCTATCACTTAACCAAGTTGCCTCACCGATGAGTTTGACCCTTGCTCCTGCTAATAAATCCGCTAAAAAAGTCTTTGCCTGTTCATCGGAATTTAACAACCGATAATTAGCAGGTGGGGCTAACAATGAAATTTGAAAGCGCAAATCGCCTGTGGTTGTGATTGCTGGCTGGACTTGAAGTGATTTGGCGATCGCTCTGGCAAGTTCATTTGCCCCATTCAGTCCACCTAAGAGAGGCACTACGGCGCTACCATCTTCGGCAATCGCGATTACGGGTGGTTCAGCACGTTTGTCTGAGAGTAAGGGAGCTAGTGATCGAATGAGAATTCCTGCGGCACAAATGCCAATAATTGGATGTCCTTGGCTAAATAATTCGCTGACGGTTTCGCTGAATTTGTCATATTGGCGATCAGCGGTTTGGGTACGTGATGCAAGTCCATAACTTGTGGCGTTAGGAATTACGGTTTGAATTTGTCTGGCGATCGCAATACTTTTTTCTCCTAAGCTAATAATTACAGGCGATTTCATTTGTTTTTGCTATTTAGTTGCTATTTTTTACTATTTATCTAGTGCTATTGATGTAGCCCCAAATATTGTAATTGGTTCTATAGCTGTCGCCATTCTTGTTAGGACATAAAACCCAAATAGTGTGAGGCGGCGCGAAGCGCCGCCTCACACTATTTGGGTTTTGATTTGTCCTGATACAGATTGCTATAGCTATAGTTGGAGGGAATAAAAATCTCTATATGCACATTTCGTTTTGTATAGAGTTGATTGACTTAAATTTTTGATTTAGCTATATTTTAGATTTATATATAAAATTAAAATTCCCTTTAAAATCACTTTACCTCAAAAATTTAGTGAACCATCCCAACCCTAGCCTTAAAGAAATTAAACAGTGGTTAAATGAGTTGCCAACAATTGAAGATCTAAAGCAAGTCCCTGGGTTTGAGATTAGTAAGCCATATTATTTTGTGAGGATGGGTAGTAGATGGCATATTGGTAAAGAGAACTCGTATGTTGACGTCAAAAATATTGCAGGTAAGCCAGATAATATTCAGTGTTTCGCGGATGGTCCTGATATCAACAAAAGACTTGTTGGGAGAAGAGATAGTGAATCTCCTCTACTAAACACTATCAGAATCCAAGCTGTAAAAAGAGAGTTAGATAATTTAGACAAATTTCTATGCAAGATTGGTATACGCAAAGAATTTGTAGGATTTACATGGGAGAAAAGCCCACAAGAAATCTATGAGAAACAAATTGAAGATTACAAAAAATTACATAATATACATAATAAAACCGAAACAATATTGAGCTTTTGCTTATGCCTAATTTTAGTTTTTGAAGTAACAATAATTTATTTGAATCAAAGAAAATCCGATTCTTTAGATACGCAAAGTTACATACAGTTAAATGCCAATATCATCAACAGACTCAATCTAGAATATCAAAAACTACCATCCAAAAGAAAGATATTATTTTTACGAAGAACAGGGTTATCTATAGTATCAGATTCGGAATCTGATCTAGAAAGTAAACCATTGCCAGAGTTTATCTCAAGGTACTTCAATACAAAACAACTGTTGAATGAGGATAAAGACCAAAAGACTTTATTTTTAAAAAATTTGTTAAACGAAATTAGAAAACTTTCTAAAAACAAGAGCTAGCTGGCATCTGTCATCAATAAACGCATAGCCATCATTGCAAATAGCAAAGCTGCGATCGCCTTGAGTATTTTGGTTGGCAAAAGGACGGAAATGCTGTCACCCAAAAACACCCCAATCGAGCTAGCTACTAGCAGGGCTGCGGCTGAGCCAATAAAAACAAACCTAGGAGCCGTTGAGCTACCACTTAAACTCAAGGTTGCTAATTGGCTTTTGTCACCTAATTCAGACAAAAAAATCGTACCAAAGCTTAGAAATAGTAATTGCCAATCCATATTTTTTAAGCGATCGCTTCCCACAATAAACTAAGTGACAAAATTAGAAAACTTAAGCCAGCTAAGGTATTCAGCAAACTTGGTGAGAAAGTTTTAGCTAGCCATTTACCTGCGATTACGCCTAATAAGCTAGTGGAGACTAGGGCGATCGCGGCTCCAGCAAATACAATCCAAGGCTGATGTGACTGAGCCGACATCACTAAAACACTTAGTTGGGTTTTGTCCCCAACTTCCGCAAGAAATACCGTAATAAAAGTTGTGGTAACAATTTGCCAATGTTCAGATTTCATCTGAGATTTTACTGGTGATGTCATTATTACTTGAGCTTGCTCAAGCTCTTGGTTATTCAATTCAGGCTTTGCAGACATCATTTATAAGCATTATTCAATCTTTCATAATCATTTCATAGTTTACACCAAATCCCAAAATGGCAACGCCATTTTGGGATTTGTTACTATTTCACGATTTCATTGCGATCGCTATCTTGCCAAGGTGTTTCTGCAAAGCTAGCAGTTGGTAATTTGGCTAAACCCCATTTAGCAACTAAAGCTTGTAAGACGCGATCCTGCGATCGGTGAAAAGTATCAATATCACCCTCGCCTCGATTGACGATCGCAAACCAAATTGCACCATGCTCTTGAGTTTGGACGATCCCTGCTAAGGAGCTGACATCAGAGAGAGTGCCAGTTTTGACGATTGCTCCTTTCGGCATTTTACGTCCTTCGATCGTACCGCAATTGCAATCACTGACTGGAAAGAGATCGGCTAGGGTTAACCCCTCAACTTGAGCGCGATTATGAATAGCCATCAGGATCGCCACTGTTGCGCGAGGGGAAATTTGATTGCCTTGTCCTAGCCCTGACCCATTAATTAGTCTTATTTCCGAAATTGGTATCCCTGTCGCATTAGCTGCGATCGCCGCAACTTGTCTCCCACCTCCCATTTGAGCCGCAAGGGTTTCTGACATTTCATTATTGCTAAAGGTATTCATCCGCTTCAGGATTTGCCAAAGGGGTAGCGATGCATGACGGATCAACAATTTGCGGGTAGAAACATTATCTACAGCAAGATTTGGCACAATTCGTACATTCCCCAAAATCACTAGCTGCGGTTTGGGCGTTCCCACAGGCATCGTTGCGTATTGCTCCGCAACTTCACCCTGCCATCGGCTGCTATCAAAGGCAAGACGCAGAAAGTTTGCTGATTCTTGGAGATCAGACTCGAAATTCATAGAAAATCGACCTGTAATAATCAAATTGCCCTGAACGCGCTTAATGCCTATTTGATTAAGTTTATTGCCAAGGGCGATCGCCTCCTCCCATACAAAAAATGGATCACCACTGCCTTCAATAATCAGATCCCCTCTGAGAGTATCGCCTGTGAGGTTGCCTGTAGTACTAATATTCGTAATAAAGCGATAATTTGATCCCCAAGTTTGTAACGCTGCTAAGGTGGTGACATTTTTAGTCAGTGAAGCTGAGGGCAATGGGCGACTTGACAAACGCCCTGAAGCGATCGCTCCATCATGGGACTGAATCCAAACGCCTTGATCAGGACTAGTTATCCCTGCTTGCTTGAGATCGCTGAGCATCGTTGCGATCGCTTGTTTCGCGATGGGATCAGACTGATTATTGGCAATCTCTTCTGAGGCTAGGACTGGACGAGTAGCGTAGCTCATCACTGATCGAGGTACTGCGGCAACTTCACGACCATCGAGAACTTGGGTCGAAACCGATAACAGCAAAGCACCAACGAGACTCCACGTAGTCATAAAGAAATCCGCAATTAGAATGATTGTGCTTGTGTTGGATTTGCCAACACAAGCACAATCATTCTAGTGCAGCAATTCTCATTATAAAAATCGATTTATTGTTTCTAGCGCCAAAGGCGCTAGAAACAATAAAACCGATTTTTTGAAAGCTTGCCGAAGGCGAGCTTTCAAAAAATCGGTTTTGGGGAATCTAGTCAAACATGGCGCTTTCGAGTTGCTGTAAAGCAATTTCTAGATCATCATTGATAATTGTGATATCAAACTCGTGGGCGGCAGCTACTTCTAACTTGGCATGATGCAAGCGCTTGATAATTTGTTCATCACTATCGGTACTGCGATCGCGCAAACGATTTTCTAGTACTTCCATCGAAGGTGGGGCTATGAAAATTCGTTTTGCACTGGGGAAAGACTGCGCTACTTGCCGCGCTCCCTCCAGTTCGATTTCCAACAGAACGATTTGCCCTAGAGCGATCGCCTGATCAATTGGTTTACGTGGTGTGCCGTAGAAATTTCCCGCATACTCAGCCCATTCCAGAAATTCACCTGCATCACGCTTCTGTTCAAATTCAGCCCTGTCCCAAAAGAAATACTCTCGACCATTTTCTTCCCCTGCACGAGGCGATCGAGTCGTTGCTGATACCGAAAAGAGAATGTGATCGGGATAGCGTTCAAGTAGCTTCTGTAATAGAGTGCCTTTACCGACACCACTTGGTCCCGTAACCACAATTAATTTACCTATGCTTAAGTTATCTTCACCCAACGTTTCGTAAGTCCTTCGTAGAGATAAATCTGATAGCAATTTGAGCCTTCATCAGCTTCACATTATAACTGTTGCCAATCGCTTTAGGACATACAACCTAAGTAGAGAAATGTCTCTTTATCTCTGCTTGGATTTTGATTTTGTTTTAATACAAGTGAAGGCAGCTATGTATTAAAAAAACTCTGTAAAGCAAATTTTTTTAAATAGATTGATCATCAAGCCAAGAGATTTTTTGAAAGTGTTGCAAAGCAGCACTTTCAAAAAATCTCTTGTGGTTTGTTTGCGCCGTAAATTAGTTTAGTCTGTTGCGCCTTCTTTACTGATGACAAAACGATTGGCGACAGTTTCAGGTTGGATAGCAGATAGAACTACATGACTAGAGTCTGTAACAATTACGGCTCTTGTACGTCTCCCATAGGTAGCATCAACTAACTTACCATGTTCACGTGCATCACTAATGATACGCTTGATAGGAGCAGATTCAGGGCTAACGATCGCTACAACTCGGTTTGCCGAAACAATGTTACCAAAGCCGATGTTGATGAGCTTAATGTCCATAATTTTATCGATCTAAAATCGATTTAGAGGTGGTGTAGCTTCATTTTTGAAAGTATTATCGCATTATCCAATAAAAATCAATTAGATACGATATATTTTGTCACGCATGGCGAAATTTATCTTAATTAAGCAGATATACTCATCAGTCTAGTCGGTTTGTGTTTTATAGCTATAGCCACCTGTATAAGGACAAATCAAAACCCAAATAGTGTGAGGCGGCGCGAAGCGCCGCCTCACACTATTTGGGTTTTATATCCTAACAAGAATGGCGACAGCTATACATCTGCCACCAATTTTGTCAGTATATAAAACTTAAAAGATGCGGTTTAGAGAAATGCATCTTTTTGGTTTTACTGTAATCTAAAACAGCAATTCTCATTATGAAATCGATTTTGTTATTTCCAACTGGAAATAACAAAATCGGTTTTTTGAAAGCCCACCTTCAAGGAGCTTTCAAAAAACTGATTTTTATAATGAGAATTGCTCAATCTAAAGTTTCAAATCTTATCAGCAAAGTTATTATGTCGATTAGAAATGTAGTGATCATTGGCTCAGGACCCGCAGGCTATACTGCCGCAATTTATGCTGCACGCGCTAGCCTTAATCCACTTGTATTTGAAGGATTTCAAAAGGGAGGAATTGCTGGCGGACAATTGATGACGACAACGGAAGTAGAAAATTTCCCAGGATTTCCTTCAGGTGTAATTGGTCCGCAATTGATGAGCTATATGAAGGAGCAAGCTAATAACTGTGGTGCAGAATTAGTGATGGAAGATGTAATCGCTGTTAATCTTAGCAATTATCCTTTTACGATACAGTCAACTTCTCAGGAAGTCCAAGCCAAAAGTGTGATCATTGCCACAGGCGCGACTGCCAAAAGGCTCAATTTACCAAGCGAAACACAGTATTGGAATCGGGGTATTTCAGCTTGTGCCGTATGTGATGGCGCTGCTCCCATATTTCGAGGCGTGGAGTTAGCGGTAGTTGGTGGTGGAGATACAGCCGCCGAGGAAGCAATTTTTTTAACTAAGTTTGGCTCGAAGGTTCATTTGCTGGTGCGAGGCGATCGCATGAGAGCTAGCAAAGTTATGCAGGAGAGAGTCTTTAATCATCCGAAAATTATGGTGCATTGGCAATCTATTCCCATTGATGTTTATGGCGAAGAGATTGTAAAAGGGGTAAAAATTCGCCATACTGCCACTAATGAGGAAAGTAACTTAGCAGTGGGTGGGCTTTTTTATGCGATCGGGCATACTCCGAATACAGATTTGTTTGCAGGACAGATAGAGCTTGATCCGAATGGTTATATCATCACCAAAGGTAAGTCAACAGCCACTAATATCGGAGGTGTCTATGCCTGTGGCGATGTCCAAGATCACGAATATCGTCAAGCAATTACTGCCGCAGGAACTGGATGTATGGCGGCTCTAGAAGCAGAACGCTGGCTCTCTGCCCAGCTATAAAGATGAGTGGCGGCGCGAAGCGCCGCCACTCATTTAGGATTTCTATTGAATAAAGAACCTTAAACAGCACTCATAATGATTTCCGCCATCCTTTCAGCGATCGAGATCGCATCAAAATAGTCACCATGATCAATTGTGCGATTGGTCAAAACTGTAGTGTTGTGACTATACATATTGTCAGGAACCAGAGAAGGCAGAGGATTCAGTCCTAGGCTATTCTCCCAGCGTTTTTGTAAATCTTGTCCTGTAAATATTTCCTTCCCCTTCTGCAAGGTTTCTTGGATAAAATCTTTCTCTGCGACAGAGGCTTTGAGAGCGTTATCATACCGAGAGTAAAACAGATGCGTTTCGGAAACTAAGTGTTTGATTCCTGCATAGAAAGGACCAAGATAACTAGACTTGTCTCCATCGATATCGCATTGAGTTACCTCTCGACGTTCTACGTCAGGAGCTAGCATCAAATAGCGATCGATGAAAAACATATCTCTACCACCTTTGTCGATGCGCTTTAATTGCTGGTCAATCTTCGCTTTGATCTCGGCATTGTCAGAGAACAGGATCGGCTTAAAGGTTTCATTAATTAATCCCTTCAACATATTACAGGCTAGGTAATTGCCCATACTATGGGCAATGATATGGATCTTAGCTTCAGGGTTTTGAGTGCGAATATAGCCGATCAGATTTGCTAATGCAGGAGCAGTTTGCACAGCTTCAGCTCGATCTGATAGATAGTCTAAGACTTTGCCATTAGAGGGCCAAGAGAATCCGACAAAAGCTGTCAAATCTCCGTTGCCTAAATCTAAATCAGCACTTGGTTCATCAGTGAGTAGTGTCGTATTGTGCTTTTTAAAAGCAATGCTTAAAGTGTCAGCAAGCAGTGAGAAAGAAGTTAAAGCTCCATGAAATGGAACATTAAATCCATGAATACCGATAATGATACGTTTGATAGTGGGTTTAGAGAGAAAATTGTCGAACACGATTTTTTGAGAATTCTGCACGATCGCGTCAGGCGGCATAGTCGTCGAATCGGTAGTAGATAGATAATGCGCCATGTATTTTTTCATGTCTACCCAGTGATAGCCACCTTGCTGAAGTCGAATGCGATCATCACGATTTGCATCACGACCGAGGTCGTCAAGATCTCGATTGGTTGCAAAGAAACGAATTGGGTTTAACTTTGACGACATATACTTATTATGCATAGACTAGATTCTCTTAGTGCATAAGAGTAAATGCTTTTATCTTAAATGCATAATAATTTTTATTAATAAATATCGGCTAAATTGCAATTAATAAATAACTATTTGTGTGTCATTGAGGCTATGTTATACCAAATAAAAGAGATAGCTAGGAAAAATCAAAGCCCAGACAAAAGAAGGCGACGCATTGCGTCGTCTTCTTTTGTCTGGGCTTTAGATCCTAAGTAAAACTTTCATTGCTATACAAAAAATAGTTCCTTATTAAGTTATAAAGCAGTACAGCCTATTTGGACTTTATGTAATATAAAAAGTTTTTTGAAAGTGTTATATAGCTACAGTAACTTGTGTCAAGACACAAGCAAAACCCAAGAGGCGAATGGCGGCGCGAAGCGCCGCCATTCGCCTCTTGGGTTTTATGTCCTAATACAATTGGCGACAGCTATAAATCAACACCTTCAAAAAATCTCTTGGGTTTTGAGAAAGTGATGGATCTAGATTTTGTTAATTTACGGTTCTTATAACAACAGATCTGTTGTTGATTTTTGCTTAGAGATGCAAATGCTGAATTACAGTATTTACATCCTTATCGCCACGACCAGAGCAGTTAATAATGATGCGTTGATCAGGAGTTAACTGTGGACAGAGAGTTTCGAGATAGGCGATCGCATGGGATGTTTCCAAAGCAGGAATGATTCCTTCCAAACGAGAGAGGCGTTGAAATGCATCTAGAGCTTCTTGATCGGTGACGCTGTAATACTCGGCGCGACCTAAATCCTTCAGATAGCTATGCTCTGGACCAACTCCTGGGTAATCCAAACCAGCGCTAATGGAATGGGCTTCCTGTACCTGTCCTTCGGCATCTTGTAATAAATAGCTCATTGCACCATGGAGTACACCAACACGTCCAAGTGTTAGGGTTGCGGCGTGGAACTCTGTGTTTGTCCCTTTACCTGCGGCTTCCACCCCGATTAAACGGACACTTGGTTCATCGACAAATTCATGAAATAGTCCCATGGCATTGGAACCACCACCTACACAAGCCAACAAAACATCTGGCAAACCACCCCATTTCTCTTGACTCTGGCGACGGCTTTCTTTGCCAATCACTGCATGGAAATCACGCACAATCATCGGGTAAGGATGGGGACCTGCAACGGAACCAAGAATATAATGGGTATCGACCACATTAGTTACCCAATCACGAATTGCCTCAGATGTAGCATCCTTGAGCGTGCCAGTACCCGCTTCAACGGGGCGCACTTCTGCACCCATCAGCTTCATACGGAAGACATTTAGAGCCTGACGCTCCATGTCCTGTACACCCATGTAAATTACACAATCTAGCCCAAAGCGAGCGCAAACTGTTGCTGTAGCCACACCATGCTGTCCTGCACCTGTTTCGGCAATTACCCGTTTTTTGCCCATACGGATCGCAAGGAGAACTTGAGCAAGTGCATTATTGATTTTATGTGCGCCTGTATGGTTGAGGTCTTCACGCTTTAGGTAAATCTGAGCAGTTCCATAGTGCTGTGTCAATCTCTCTGCAAAATATAGAGGGCTTGGTCTACCCACATAGTCCCGCAAATAGCCGTCTAGCTCGTTGTTAAAATCTGGATCATTCTTGTAATGATAAAAGGCAGTTTCTAGCTCAGTAAGAGCACTCATGAGGGTTTCGGGGACATATTTCCCCCCGAAAATACCAAACCGTCCTAAAGTATCGGGACGATTGACGATTGTGGATGGTGCAGTTGTTTTGGGTGCGATCGGCGTTGTGGTCATTGCGGTGGATCTTGACTGATGAGTTAGCTACTATTAAAACTTGCTTGTGGTGTTTATGGCACTGTATTTAGGATAACAAATTTTGAAAGTGCCGATTCGCGCCACTTTCAAAATTTTTACTGGGTTTTAAGTCGGTACTTTGCGCTGTAACATATACCTAAGATACCTGTATCAAAATCCAAATAGTGTAAGGCGGCGCTTCGCGCCGCCTTACACTATTTGGATTTTATGTCCTAACAAGAATGGCGATAGCTATATACCGAAAGATGAATCACTTTCATGAATCAAGAAGAGATCCGATCGCTAGAAATTACAAATTATCCAGTTGCAGGAGTAGACGAAGTTGGGCGTGGTTGTCTATTTGGTGAAGTGGTGGCGGCGGCGGTAATTTTGCCAATTGATAAATTGACTTATTTAGAAGAGCTTGGCGTAACTGATAGCAAGAAGCTTTCACCTCAGCGTCGCGAAAAGTTAGATCTACTCATTCGTGAAGTAGCGATCGCCTGTGCAATTGGCACAGCATCAGTTGAGGAAATTGATGAAATGAATATTCTCGCAGCGAGTTTACTAGCGATGGAAAGAGCGATCGCTCAGCTAAATCCACAACCCAAGCTTTGCTTGATTGATGGCAATCAACTTTTACGATTTAAACTCATTCCCTCAATACCACAAACTACTGTAGTCAAAGGTGATTCTCTATCAATCTCGATCGCCTCTGCGAGTATTGTCGCGAAAGTATGGCGCGATCGCCGCATGGTCGAACTCGCAGAAATCTATACAGGTTATGACATTGCTACAAATAAGGGCTATGGTACGCCTAAACATCGACAGGCAATCGCGAAATTAGGTTACAGTGATTTACATCGTAAAACGTTTAAGATCAAAGAAGTGATTACCTCGCAATCACTTCTTTAAAACATAAGGACTATGCGCTTAATACATACTTCAGATTGGCATTTGGGTAGAAAGTTAAAAGGAGTCGATCGCACGCCTGAAATTGCCTTAGCCTTAGACGAAATTCTGCAATATGCAAAAGAATATGAAGTAGATGCTGTTTTAGTATCTGGCGATATTTTCGATGTGCCAAATCCCACGACAGAAGCCGAGCGGGTTGCCTATGATTTTTTCTACAAGCTCAATCAGCTAAGTATTCCCTCTGTAGCGATCGCAGGAAATCATGACTCAGCAAATCGCATTGATAGTCTTGCCCATTTGCTATCCCTCGCAGGCGTGAGAGCATTAGGTCGTCCCAGAATTGCCGAAGAAGGTGGCGTGGTTAATTTAGAAACCGCGAGTGGTAAGCTTTGCATCGGTGCGATGCCCTTTGCCTCGGAACGGAAGTTATTAGCTGCTGAGGATGTCTGGAATAAGGATGCTTTGGAACAGCGAAATGATTATAAAACCACAGTTACCTATGTTCTCCAGAATCTCGCTAATGCCTTTAAACCCGATTCAGTGAATGTGATGATGGCACATATGACCGTTGATGGCGCAAAGTTTACAGGTTCTGAGGCAGCTTTTTATAGTGGTGCTGTGTATAGTCTTTCGGGGCAATCGATTCCTTCGGAATGTCAGTACGTGGGCTTAGGACATATCCATCGACCACAGCAAATTCCCAATGCTGCGCCGACCTATTATGCTGGTTCTGTAATTCAAGTGGATTTTGGAGAAGTAGGCGAAGAGAAAGGATTTAACTTAATTGAAGTGGAAACTGGGCGACCTGCAAAAGTGCAATTTCAGCCACTTACTTGCCATAAGCCGCTTAAGCGTGTCGAATGTCATTTAGATCAACTGGATGAGCATCTAGAAGCCCATCGGGATTATGCAGGCTATTTGAAATTTGCGATCGCTGTGGATACGCCGCCCATCGGACTCGCGGATCGGGTACGAAAAGTTTGCCCGCAAGCAGTGATGGTCGAGCCGAAGTTAATCGTAAGTGAATCCGCACAGGTTCCAGAACCGAAAGATTACGATCGCTTCGATCCGATCATTGAGTTTCAAAAGTTTTATAGAGATCGGGAAAAAAACTTATCGCCTGAAGTAATTACTGTTTTTAAAGAGTTGTATATGGAATTTAGCGAGGTAACTGCTTAAAAAGTTTGCCAGAATTATCTTGTAATTCTGGCAAACTTTTACTTTTCGGCTAAAAGTTGCTTTAAGCGCAGTATTTCTTGCTCGGCTTCATCGGCACGTTGCTTTTCGGTTTCAGCACGTTGCTTTTCGGTTTCAGCACGTTGCTTTTCAGCTTCGGCACGTTGCTTTTCAGCTTCAGCGCGTTGCTTTTCAGCTTCGAGTAATTGCCGTTCTTGAGCTAGTTTTTCTGATCCCCAGAGCAGCAAATTTCCTGCATTGTCCCACCATCGCAGCCAGTGAAAAGTCTGATCGAGCCTTGTGCCGTACCATGTGCCAAGATATAAGCCAATAGACTCGATGAAGTAGCGACCATTTTCATCAAGGGATTGCAAGATATATTTACCCGAAGCATCTAGTTGGCGAATTTCTAAGCGTCCATCTTCAGGATCAAAAATCACGTAGATCGGAATTTGCAAGATCTGCTCATAGAAATACATCTTGCCGTAGGGATAGGTGGGGCGTGTGGAATATTCTCCCGTTTCCTCTTCGGAGAGAAATTCCATCGCGATCGCAGGTGTATCTCCGTCCACATGGGGGCTATAGCTGCGGCGGATCACATTTTTCCAAGTGGAATTAACTTTGGCAACATAGAACCAATCGGGGGCTTTCACGATCGTCTTTTGATTGATTCTGACCACTAGCGCCATATTTGAGGCAACTATACGCTCTAGAGTAACAAGCTGGGCAATTTCTAGGCTGTCATTGAGGGCGGCGGCGAGAAGAGGTTGAGCAATGCTTTCCACAGGATCATCGGGTAGAATAAAATTTTTAGGCAAAGATTCCCAAACGATCTCAGGCTTAGCCTTGGCTTTGGCGATCGCTTGGAGTACTTCAGGTTGGACTGAGTTAGTCGCGATTTGCCCAGTTGCAGATTGATTAGGTGGTTGAGGAGTAGTATTTGTGATTGGTGCGATCGCTTGCGTCATTATTTTTTGAGTAAATGACTAATTGATTATTGCTATTCTACATGGAGTTTCTTGATGCGTCCCCTTGAATTAATTGTTGAAGGATTTACCAGTTTCCGCACTCGTCAAGTGTTAGATTTTACGAGCCTTGATTTGTTTGCGATTACAGGCGCAACGGGAGCAGGCAAAACTTCGCTATTGGATGCGATTACCTTTGCACTGTATGACAAGGTGGCGAATAAGCCCAATTCATCAAAGGAATTAGTTAGCCAAGGCGCGACGCAATTAAAAGTGGAATTTCGGTTTGAGATGCGTCAAACGGAATATCGGGTATTGCGAACTTGGCGCAATCGTGGCAAAACTGATGAGAAGAAATTTCTGTTTGATCAGTTAATCGATGGGGAATGGGAAAGATGCGATCGCAGTCAAAAGGTAGAAGATATCATCGGCATGGATTTTGAGACCTTTACCCGTGTGATCATCTTACCGCAGGGACAATTTGATGAATTCCTCAAGGGGGAGGCGGGTAAGCGGCGCGAGATCTTGCGGCAGTTAGCAGGATTTCAAATTTTTGAACAGATGCGGAAAGAAGCAAGCGATCGCACTAGTCGGTTTAAGGCGGAACGGGAAGGCTTAGATAAAGTCCTTGAAGGGATGCAAGCACCAACACATGAGGAAGTGGAAGCGCAACAATTAGAATTAGCAAATCTAGAAAGTTTAATTCCTGAACTCGATATTCAAGCAAAGCAAAGTCAAAAACTCTTGGAAGTAGAAGAAAGACTCTTTGCTCAAATCCAGCAATATCAACAGCTTTCTCTAAAACTAGCGCAATTGCAACAGGACGCATCGCAAATCCAAGTTTTAGAAAATCAATTACGAAATGCTCAGTTAGCAAATTCAATCATGGGAACTTGGACAGTTCTCCAGACTGCGCGTAAGCGTGTGGAACAGGCGATCGCTGATCTTGCAACCGCTAAGAAACAGCTAGAAATTTCGAGGCTGGATCTCGATCAACAACAACAAGTCTATGAGCAGTTTCGTACCGAGCAGGTTGCTACCCAAAGTCAAATCGAGACTCAAGAGCGCAATCTTGCTCTGGCGGAATCTCTACATACACATCAACAACAATCTCAAGCTGAATTAGAACGTGCTGAGCGAAACTTGCAAGAGCGATCGCAGGTTCTACAAAAAGCAAATAAGGCTGTAATTCAAGCGAAATCAGATTTACAAACTATTAATCAAAACCTGCAAAACCTTGAAGCTGCCCTTAAAAATTCGCAATACGATCCCACTAAGCTCGAACAATTGCGTCAAGTTGCCGAACCGCTTACACAATGGCAAATTCTCCAAGAGAACCTCACTAAGCAGCAGCAAAAGTCAACTCAGTTCCAAACAGAAATTCAGAAATTCACGCAACAACTAGAGAAAGCACAACAGGCGATCGCTAAGGCTGAAAGTGATTTTCAAACTACGAATAATGCTCTCAAAGAAGCAGAAGCCTCTAATCTGCAAGCCCTGCAAACCAGCCACGCTAACGCTTTGCGTACTGAATTACATGATGGCGATCATTGCCCCGTTTGTAATCATCTCTATAGTTTAGAGGGATTGCCCGAACTTCCAGAATTAGAATTAGTTGATACGTCAGGATTGGTAAAACAGAAGGAAGTTACTGAGCGTCAGTTAGCGAAGTTATTACAAGATAAAGCAAAAATCGAGGCTAGTCTCGAAGCTTCACAGCAACAATTGCAGAGTCAATCTCAGGAAATTGAGGATTTAGAATCACAACTTGCCAAATTACAAAAACAGATTGATCAAGTTCTTAAGTCCGCTTGGCAAGCGGTCGATATTCTCCGCGATCGCCAAGAACTCGAAGCTCAAGAGTCAGCATATCTCAAGCTAAGTAGCGAACAAAAGGAAATAGCGATCGCTGCTCAAAATGCCGAAAATAAACTTAAAACCAGTCAAGAAAATCTGCAATTAGCCCAAACAGAATTTGATAAATCATCACAGGAAAAAGTCCTTAGAGAATCGCAACTACAGGAAATTTCGCAACGGTTGCTAGAAATTACCAATGGCAAGAGTTACGAATCCTTGCGTCAAAGTATTTTGCAGGCAAAGCAGGAACTTAGCGATCGCCTCAAAACTATTGAAGCAAAATATCAACAAGCCCGTGAAACCTTTGCTAAACGGGAGGAAGCAGCAACTAAGGCTCAAGAAAATCATGATCTTGCCATTGCTGAGCAAGCTCAACAGGAATCCAATTGGCAACATGAACTCAATTCCATTAACTTTACTGAATTAGAGTTTCTCGCTGCTCAGACTGCGCGATCGCAAATGGATACATGGCAACAGCAAATTGAGAACTATCAGCGTCAAGAGCAGGACTTAACAACGCGCTTACAAATGTTTGCGGAGGCGATCGCAGAGAGAGAAACTGATGAACAGGCGATCGCAAAATTGCGTGAGGAATCGCAACAAGCTGAAGAAGGATTACAAATAGCTAGTGAAAGTCGCGCCTCCATCAAAGCATGGTTAGAGCAAGCCCACCAAAAACGCCAAGAGTCACAGGAACTCGAAGAACGTAAAATTGCTTTACAGGCGCAAGAGCAAACCTATCACACCCTCGCCCAAGACCTGCAATCCAATCGCTTTCAGGAATATATTCTCGACAGCCTGCAACAGGAACTCGCTAACCGTGCCTCAGTTCTCTTGCAACAACTTTCGGAAGATCGCTATATCCTCCAAATCGAAAGTGGTGACTATTGGGTAGCAGATAATTGGAATGGAGGCGAAAAGCGGCGTGTACGCACCCTCTCTGGTGGTGAAACCTTTGCGGCTTCCCTCTCAATGGCTCTTGCTCTATCAGAAAAATTATCAATGGGTATCGAACTTGGTAGCCTTTTCCTTGATGAGGGTTTCGGCACGCTCGACAGTGAAACACTCGAAAGCGTCACCCAAATCCTCGAATCCTTACGCCAACAGGATCGCCTAATCGGTGTAATTACCCATATTCAATCTTTAGCCGAGCGATTACCCACCCAAATCCACGTTCGCAAGTCCATCAATGGTTCAGAATTAGTTAGAATCTAGCAAAGGAATAGCAACGCTTTGCGTTGCTATTCCTTTGCTTTTGGCGAATGCTATAGCAATGCAAGAGATCGCTAGGACAAATCAAAGACCACAAGATTAGTGGCGGCGCTTCGCGCCGCCACTAATCTTGTGGTCTTTATGTTCTAAGCAAAACTTACATTGCTATATAATTCAACTAGAGTCCAGATTTTTAGCTCAGGCTTAGTAAGATGATAGCTATAAAAACTCTTTACGAAACTGATTTTAACCTTTGGCTAGAGGAAACTGCGCTCCTCATCAAAGAGGGTAAGTTAGATCGATTAGACATTGAAAATCTGTTTGAAGAAATTGAAGGTATGAGTCGGAGAGAGAAAGATGCAGTAGAAAGTAATTTGATTAAAGTTCTGCAACATCTCCTAAAATGGAATTATCAACCACAAAAGCGATCGCCTAGTTGGGCTTATACGATTATCGAACATTCTCGAAGATTGAATAAGGCTTTTAAGAATAGTCCTAGTCTAAATCGACACTTTAATGACGTGTTTGATGAATGTTATGCTGCGGCTTGTCAAGCAGCTTCTGTTGAGACACAATTGCCTTTAGCAACTTTCCCTTCATCCTGTCCTTTCTCCAAGTCTGATGTATTGGATATTAACTCAGATGACTATTTAATTAGTTAGGAAGAGGTGAGATTATGTGGAACTCAGATGATGAACCTCTTGCTGCTAGCATAACATGGCAACCACAGGGGGATTGCCCTTACCTATAAATTTCAGATCTTGTAGGGGCTGTGCCCCCGTGCCAGCTCTAGACTTACGCTATCGCAAGAATTCCTTCCACGTAACGTCAATTAGTTAAGATAGGTGCAAAGCACCTATCCTAACTAACTGATAATTGACTTAATGAAAGCGATCGCCTCTAATCGAGAACTAATTTTGCCTTCTACCTGAGCAATTTTCACACTTTCTAAAAGTTCACCAATCTTTGGACTAGGTGGTATTCCTAAATCCTTACGCAGATCGTCACCTGTAATTAATGTAGTCGGATAGGCGATCGCATCATTGGGATTGAGCCATCGCTCCAACCAAGGGAAAATCTTTTCAGATCCGTAACCACTAGCTAGAGCCATCGCAGCGATCGCAGGGAAAAACTCTAGAGTTGATTGGAAGAATTTATATTGCTCCTTAGGGGTAGCTTGATCTAGCAAGTTAATAAATTGAGGTAAGTATCTCAAAATACCTACTAACCAACGTTGCTCAGCACGACTTAAGCCCAAAGACTCAAGGGCAGTTGCACTATTGTTTAAAGCTGCTAATTTGACGATTACAATGGCATAGCGATCGCCAGATAAATGTTTACTAAAAAATAATTCTAAATTAGGAAACTGGGATAGCAAACTAGAGATTACTTTTTCAATCTCCGCAAATCTAGGCAAATTTAAATGCTGACTGGGTAGCCAATCCTCTAAAATGCGATCGCCAATTGCTTCCATCATCCATTGGCTACCACTGTTAATTGACAATAGATAACCTAACTCTGTGCGTACCCGTTCTGCTGCCACAGATTTTAATCTCGGTGCAAGTTTAATCAAAACCTGTCGCGTTAAATCTTCGATCGCAAAGCCCAATTGTGCTGACTGCCGATATCCGCGCAAAATCCGTAAAGGATCTTCCGCCAAGTTCTCAGGAGCAACCATCCTAATTCTCTTCGCTTTTAAATCCCCAATTCCATCAAAAGGATCAATAAAATCTTCACCTGCAAATAACCCATCACCAATCCCCAACGACCGATTACCAATTAACTGATCGCCAATTAATTGATGACATTCCATCGCGATCGCATTCATACAAAAATCACGCCGCCCCAAATCGTCAATTAAACTACTACCCATCTGTTGAGCAAAATCCGCCGTACCATTCTTAAAAACAACCCTTGCAATTTTGCGCTCAGCATCAAGAACTACAAAGCCTGCTTTGTACTTACGGGCAATTTCTTGAGCCGTTTCCACCGCATTTTCAGGTAAGACAAAATCTAGATCAAGATATTTACCTTGACGTTGTAATAGGCGATCGCGCACCCATCCCCCCACGAGATAAGTTGGTGTAGGCAAATCATTAAAATCAAAAGGAAACTGCTGCAAAATCTATTTATATTCCGCTTAGCTAAAGGTATTGATTGCTTAGATATGTTATACGATCACCGTACTGATCCAGCAAAATTTTGGTAACTGATGTTACGTGGAACTCAGATGATGAATCTCTTGTTGCTAGCATGACAGGACAACCACGGGGGGATTGCCCCTACTCCAATAATTTAGATTTTTGTAGGGTCTGTGCCACAGCGCAAGCCCTAGACTTAGATGATCGTAGGAATTCTATCCACGTAACATCAGTTGGGAATTAAAAACCAAACCCTGTAAGGGTTTTAAAAGCACAAAATGACGTAGCCATTTTGTGCTTTGGTATTACACTTGTAGATAGAGTTTTGGGTAAAACCTTGTCATTTAAGGATAAAACAATCGCGATTACAGGCGCTTCAGGCACGATGGGACGAGCGCTGATGTCTGAGCTATCTAAACGAGGGGCAAAATTAGTTGCACTAACCACTTCACCTAATGTGAGTTTTCAAACGACAGACAGTGATAATCAAATAAATAAAAAAATAGAAGTACTCACATGGCAGTTAGGGCATGAGGCAGAACTGCGCGATCGCTTACAAAAAGTGGATATTCTCATTCTCAATCATGGTATAAATGTACTGGGGGACAGAGATTCAGCATCTATTTACAAATCCTATGAAGTCAATACTTTTTCGGTTTTTCGCTGGATTGATCTATTCCTAGAAACAATACCTGATGCTGACAATGCCAATCAGAAAGAAATATGGGTCAATACCTCGGAAGCGGAAGTTAATCCTGCTCTGAGTCCCTTGTATGAGCTTTCCAAACGCGCCATTGGTGATTTAGTTACCCTCCGTCGCCTTGATAACGCTTGTACAATTCGCAAATTGATTTTGGGACCATTTAAAAGCGAGCTTAATCCCTATGGGGTGATGTCGGCAAGTTTTGTGGCTTGGGCGATCGCCTTTTTAGCCGAACTCGGTTTGCGCGATATTATCGTCACGATTAATCCCATTACTTTCATCGCCTATCCTGTCAAAGAATTTTGGCGATCGCTTTATTTCCGACTATTCTCTCACCGTAAGCAATAATATGAATCTCGCATTACAAACAGAAATCTGTCAATTTATTCGGGAGATTGGACAAAAAGCAATTCATCTGAGAGAGTCTGGTTTTCAGGTCGATGAGAAGGGCTTTGATGATTATGTAACTAATGTTGATCGCGAACTCGATCATCTGCTCAGCCAGAGGTTTCAAGCATGGTTTCCTGATGATGTGGTAATTAGTGAAGAAAATTCGCGATCGCAGGAACTATGGAAGCAATATGCAGAACTAAATCAAAAGTACTGGTTTATCGATCCCATTGATGGCACGGATGACTTCATTCATGGGCGTGAATTCTATTCGGTAATGGTTGGGATCTTAGAAGCATTTCAGCCTACGCTGGGTTGGATCTATGCACCAAAGAGCGATCTCTTATATTTTGGCGGTACGGCGATAAATGGAGTATTTACCGTCACGAATGGGAATGTTCCTGAAGTTCTCTATGCTGTGCCGCCGATTGGCGCAAGTAGCGATCGCGTGATCGTCAGCAAAAAAGATGATCTCGCCTATGGTGATGCCATTCGTGTGGCGGTTCCGAATGTGGAATTTTATACCCTCGGTAGTTTTGGCTTGAAGGTAATGGAAGTTGTCCAAGGTCGCGCTAGTGCCTATATCTATCTCAATCGTCGGGTGAAGCTTTGGGATACGGTTGGACCTTTAGCGATCGCTAAAGCCGCAGGGTTAGTTTGTTGTGATCTCTCAGGTCGAGAAATTGGATTTGGCTATGATGATATTCATCCTGAGAAATTAACTCACAATCAACTAATTGTGATTGGCTGGTCAAAATTTATCGATGAATATTTGGCAGCAATTTATCAAGAACTTCAAGCCCAAATATAAGAAAGGCGGCGCGATGCGCCGCCTTTCTTATATTTGGGCTTGATGGTGAAATTTGCTTTGCCTTGACAACGCGATCGCCTATCTAGAAAAGCTTGTAAAATGTCTGTAGATTAAGTATGCATGAGGAGTCAGAGAATGACTGTGTTAGAAAATGCTGTGAGTAAAATGCAGAAATTACCAACTGAGCAACAGCAACAAGTCTTGCGATTTATTGAATTTCTTACGTTTGAGTTAGGCGATCGCCAAGTTAACCAAGAATCTGAGGATCTCAAAGAAGGTCAGCCAAAATCTGATTTCTAGAAAGGATTGCAAAAATTTAGATTGACAATTCAAAATGAGGGAGTGGGGTTTACTAATGAGGATTTTGCGGATTTGCGCGATCGCAGTGTGGGTAGAGAAATCATTCCATAAGCTTTCAATGGCTGAACTAGCTTTATTAGAGAGTGATAAATTTTTAAGGAAGGTTTTCTAAATCCAATAAATCTTTGAGTCTTCCACTTGCCCGTTTATTTACTTTCAAGTCTTGTAGGTTGATTAAATTTACTTCAAGCTCTTCTATTTGTACTGTTAATTTATTCTCGAAGCATTCTGCAAAGTCAACCCCTGAGATGGTTGTGAGGATTTCTAATCGTAATGGTGGAATTCCCATTCGGATAATTCGATCTTTTTGCAAGAAAAGTTCAGGGGATAATTCGGGAACAGCAAAGCCAAATTCTTTTAGGGTTGCCACAACGTTAGTGGCATTAGTCGTATTAATATTTACCCAAATATCCATGTCTCCTGTTGCTCTGACAAAGCCGTAGTAGCCAACGGCGTATCCTCCAATCAATAGGTATTCAACTTGATGGGAATTTAGCAATCTCAAAAACTCTTTGAAGTCTGGTGGTATTTGGATCATAGCCATACATTACTTGACGTAGATATTCTAGAGCAACTAGGCGATCACTAGGACTTTTTGAGAGCCAGTAAGCTTTGTCTTCTATATCTTCATCATGTAAGTTAACGATGCTGAATGTAACTCGATTGAATTTCATGGTCTTAGGTTTGTTGATGTGAGTATTTGGTTTAAGCTTAATGATGATATTTGCTGTGTTTTCCGCCAGTCCGCCTTGTACGTTTGTCTATAACTAGTATAATCCCTAGCAAGATTTGAATGGCTAGATTAAAAAGATTGTAAAACACTAGAAAATCGGCATCAGAGAACATAATGAAAGTTACACTCGATCGCTATATTGAGATTACGCCTGATATTCGGGGTGGTAAGCCGCGCATTGCTGGTAGACGCATTACGGTTGCAGATATAGTTAGTTTGTGATTACCTGAAACTATGAGTATTACCGCAACAATTTATCCTTATATTGCAGCTAGTTCTGAGATTGCGGGTGGTGTGCCAATTATTGAAGGTACGAGGGTAACGGTGCGGCGGATTGCTGGATATTATCAGATGGGGATGAATGTGGATGAGATTTTAAGTGTGCTTTCTCACTTGTGACCTTCTCAAGTACAGTCAGCACTTGCCTATTAGGTAGTCCTAAAAAGGAAAGGATTTATGGTGGTAAGGATAGGCGGCGCGAAGCGCCGCCCATCCTTACCTATTTAGCACTACCGCCTATTATTTTGATCATCAGGAGGAAATTGAGAAGGATTTGGAAGAGTCTTCTAATATCGAGTATTGGAAGAGTCAAGCGTTAGTTCATCCTAAAGTGGTTTAGTGAAGTTGTAAAGGTTAGAATTTTGATGGTTTCAGTGAGGTCTGAAAAATGAAGTATTTAGCTAGAATTACCTTGGATTCTCAAGTGATGGGCGGTAAACCTTGTATTCGGGGAATGCGGGTGACTGTGGGTACATTGGTTGGACTATTGGCGGTTGGACATTCGGTTGAAGAAATTTTAAATGCTTATCCTTATTTAGAGAAAGAGGATATTACGGCGGCGTTGTCCTATGCGGCTTGGCGGTCTGAGGAGGTTGAGGTTGCTTTGGGGGCAGCATGAAAGTATAGATGATCGCCTATCTAGAAAAGCTTGTAAAATATGACTAGATTAAGTATGCAGGAGAATTCAGAGAATGACGGTATTAGAAAAAGTTCTGAGTAAAATGCAGACATTACCAACAGATCAGCAGCAACAAGTACTCCGCTTTGTTGAATTTCTCGCGTTTGAGTTGGGCGATCGCCAAGTTAACCAAGAATCTGAAAGCACAATTGCTAAAAAACTCCAAGGTTCTCCTCGCGATTTACTCAAAAAATGGGAAGGGGCTGTTGAAGGTGGCGTAGATGATCTTTCTTTTAACCAGAAGTACATGGAAGGCTATGGTCAGAAATGAGTCAGCGCGTAATTCTCGATACTGGTGTTTTGGTTGCATATTTTAGAAAGTCTGATCGCTTTCATCAATGGGCTGTCAAGCAATGGGATCTGGTTGATTTGCCTGTATTCACTTGTGATGCGGTGATTTCGGAAGCTTGTTTTCTATTTCGAGATTTGCCTCATATTCAACGAGCCATAGTTGAGTTAATTGAAGGGAATGTAATTGAGATCGCCTTTGATTTGCAAGAGGAGGCGGGTAATGTGCGAGTATTGATGGATCGTTATGAGTCTGTGCCGATGTCGTTTGCGGATGCTTGTTTGGTGAGAATGTCTGAACAAATAGAAAACAGCACGGTGATGACATTGGATAGT
The DNA here is from genome assembly GCF_051131155.1 of Pseudanabaena minima str. Chao 2107. Taxonomy (NCBI): domain Bacteria; kingdom Bacillati; phylum Cyanobacteriota; class Cyanophyceae; order Pseudanabaenales; family Pseudanabaenaceae; genus Pseudanabaena; species Pseudanabaena minima. The sequence continues at coordinate 3,215,433 of NZ_CP159508.1, read as the reverse complement.
GATTTTCAAATTTATCGTAAATATCGCAGTCAAGAAATTCCCATAATCCAACCCTAATATTTTTTCCTTTTTACTTTCTACTTTTTCCTTGAATTTATGACTGATGCAGAGTTATTGGCAATAATCGCACAAGCAGAACGTGAGGGCTGGACAGAACTCGATCTGTCGGGAAACGATCTGGAAGGATTACCTAGCGAAATTGGACGGTTGCAAAGTCTGGAAAAGTTGATTTTAGGTAAGTGGGACAATAAGACGTATCAAGGTAAAGGAAATCGTTTAACTGCTATTCCCCAAGAGATTTTTCAATTAACCAATCTCAAAGAACTTCATATTCCATACAACCAAATCACGGCGATACCAGATGCGATCGCCAAATTAGCAAATCTGACTACGCTTTACCTCTATAACAACCAAATCACGGCGATACCAGACGCGATCACCAAATTAGCAAATCTGACTACGCTTGACATCTCTAGCAACCAAATCACAGAGATACCCGATGCAATCACCCAATTAGCAAATCTGACTACGCTTGACATCTCTAACAACCAAATCACAGAGATACCAGATGCGATCGCCAAATTAGCAAACCTAACTACGCTTGACCTCAATATCAACCAAATCACGGTGATTCCATACGCAATTACCCAATTAGCAAATCTGACTGAGCTTTCCCTTCATGTTAACCAAATCACGGAGATACCCGATGCAATCGCCCAATTAGCAAATCTGACTTTGCTTGATATCTCTCACAACCAAATCACGGATGTACCCAATGCGATCTCCCAATTAGCAAATCTGACTTTGCTTTACCTCTCTGATAACCAAATCACGAAGATCCCCGATGCGATCTCTCAATTAGCAAATCTGACTTTGCTTTACCTCGCTGACAACCAGATCACGGCGATACCTGACGCGATCACACAATTAGTCAAGTTGAAATATTTAAATTTGCGTGGTAACCCGATTAGTATTCCTCGCGATCTTCTAGCTCCACTAGTAGGAGATCATCGCCCTTCTGCACGTCTAATTCTTGACTATTATTTCCGCATCCAAGATCCCAAAGAAACTACCCAAATCTATGAAGCAAAAATCTTGATAGTTGGTGAAGGTGGTTCAGGCAAAACGAGCCTTGCTAACAAACTGATTGACGCTGATTATCAACTTAAACCTGAAGCAGAGAACATCTCCACACAGGGCATCGATATTTTGCAATGGGAATTTACAGGACGCAATCAGCAAGCCTATAAAGTAAATATTTGGGACTTTGGCGGACAGGAAATCTATCACCAAACTCATCAATTTTTCCTAACCGAGCGCTCCCTCTATCTATTAGTTGCCGACAGCCGCAAAGAAGACACCGATCATTACTTTTGGCTACAAGTAATCCGTTTACTCGGCAAAGATAGCCCCGTCCTATTGGTTCAAAACGAAAAACAAAACCGTAACTGCAACCTCAACCTCCGCGAACTCCGCGCCGAGTTTGAACAGCTTAGAACACCCCAAAGCATCAACCTCGCCGACAATCGCGGACTAGCGGAAATCAAAGAAACCATTCAGCGCAACCTCGAAGATCTACTACCCAATGGCATTCCTTTCCCTAACTCATGGCTAAATGTTCGCTATGCTCTCGAAAATGACGGACGCAACTATATCGCTCTTAGTGAATACGAATCGATTTGTCGATTACATAAAATTAGCGATCCTCAAGAGATGCTAGATATCAGCGACTTTTTGCATCGACTCGGCATCTGTCTCCATTTCCAAAAAGACCCCATCCTCCGCCATCGCCTTATCCTCAAACCCAACTGGGGAACTGCCGCCATTTACAAAATTTTAGATAATGCAAAGGTCAAAAAAGAACTTGGACAGTTTTGTGATGACGATCTGCGAAATATTTGGCGGGAAAGTCAATATAACAATATGCGCCATGAACTTCTGCAATTGATGAAGGAGTTTAAAGTCTGTTACGAAATCCCCCACCATAAGGGTAACTACATCGCCCCTCACCTCCTCCAAAAAGATCCTCCCAATTATGATTGGGATACTAGCCAAAATCTAATCCTCCGCTATCGATACAAAATCTTTATGCCCAAAGGGATTTTGAGCCGCTTTATTGTGGAAATGCACCAAAAAATTGAAAACGTCTCCGATCCCGATCGCGCTTTAGTGTGGAAATATGGCGTAGTTCTCAATCGTGGTAACACCCGTGCAGAAGTCACCGAACGCACCCATGATCGCGAAATTCGGATTCGCCTCAGTGGTTCATGGCAACGAGACTTTCTCACCATCATCAACAATGAATTTGAAAAAATTCACGATCGCTTTGAAAATCGCCTAGAATACGACACCCTCATACCCTGTAATTGCGATAAATGTAAAACTCTCATTGAGCCATACACTTACACCTTAAAGCGTCTAAATCAATATTCCGAACAGCGTCGCCCCACCATTGAGTGTTATGAAAGTGGTGAAGATGTTAATGTTCGCCGCCTACTCGATGACTCCATTGACCCCTATCGCGATCGGAAACCTCGCGACATAGGCGATGACATTAGTAGCATCGAAGATAGGCGATCGCGCAATGAGAAAACTGAAAGCCGAGGCGACATCATCTATAACTTCTACGAACAAACAGGACAGGTAATTACTGGAAATGTAAAACCCGCAGGAAACAATATTGGAACTCAGAACAATCACCTCAGTCAAAACCCTGCACCTGAAGCATCACCACCAAATAAAAACAACAGCGCAACTAAACCCATGAAAACGATTCTCATGCTGGCGGCAAATCCTAAAAATTCAGTCTCTTTGAGACTCCAAGAAGAGGAGCGCGACATCAAAGAACGCTTGCGTCTCGCAGGTTATGGCACAGAACCGATCAAAACTGCTGTAGCTGTTCGTCCTAGAGATATCCAGCAAGCCATGCTCGACTTCAAACCGCAAATCATCCATTTCTCAGGGCATGGAGCCAATGAAGATGGATTAGTATTTGAAGATATCGATGGACAATTCAAATTAATTGGTGGAGAAGACCTAGCGGATTTATTTGATTTATTTAGCGATCGCATTGAATGCGTTGTCCTCAATGCCTGCTACAGCAAAACCCAATCCGAAGCAATCCGCCAAAACATCAAATATGTAATTGGCATGAATCAAGCAATTGGCGATCGGGCAGCTATTGAGTTTGCCGTTGGTTTTTATGCCGCGATCGGTGCAGGAGAATCCTACGAGTTTGCTTTTAAACTAGGTTGCAATGCTATTCGCTTAGCAGGAATCAAAGAATATGCCACTCCGAAACTTTTAAAGAAAAGTTAAGACTAGACTTTCTAAGTTCCAGAAAAATTGCTTGTTTATTGCCGTGTCACCCACCTTTGGCGCGATCGCAGGCATCACAGACTTCACCAACAACAAATTAAATATCGAGCTACCCTTTACTCCATAAGCCCAAACCTACAGAAGGATCTCTAAAAATGCCATCTCCTTTCTTGGGAATGAATCCCTACTTAGAAAATCCCGAACTATGGTCAGCCGTCCATAGCCGACTAATTGTAGCGATCGCCGATGCCCTTGCGGATACACTCTCTCAGGAATATCGCATAGAAATTGAAAAACGTACCTATTGGAGCGATGAGTCAGGAGATGATCTGCTAATTGGAATTCCTGACGTAGCTTTGTTGAGTCGCGTCGATCGCAATAGCGAAACCAATCAAGCGATCGCTGTAGCTGAAAAAACGACAATGCAACCAACCCGTATCTTGCTGCCAATACCAGAGGAAATTAACGAAAGATACCTAGAAATTAGGGAAGTTAAAAGTGGACGCTATGACCTCGCAATTGATTATTCCCAATTACCACAACCACCTTTAAGTATGGAAGATGAAGCTTGGGTAAGAAGTTTGATTGAGAAAAGCTAAGGGACTTGCGATTAATTAAAGTATCTACGGCTTCGACTTCGCTCAGCCAACGTTGGCTGAGCGAAGTCGAAGCCATACAAACTCGGTGGCACCTTTTTTCTCGTCAAGTCCCTAAGTACTTGCTAGTTGACTGAGAAACTCTCCCACTAGATATAAAGAACCACAGAGAATAACCACATCATTTTGTTGATCCTCAAAAGCGGCTGCCAGTCCTAAATTCAAACTTGCATAGGGATGCGGTTTAACCCTAACCATAGAAGATGCAATTTCAGATAAATCCTGTGGTGAAGTAGACGAAGGACTAGGTACAGGGACAGGAAAAAGTAAATCGTCAGGAACTAAAAGTGTATTGAGGATTCCCGCTTGATCTTTTGTATTCAGAATACCGATGACCCAACGTTTACGCCGATGCGGAAAAGCCTCATCGACAAATTGCCTTAGATATTCCGCCGCCGCCACATTATGCGCTCCATCAATCAGGATTTTATGGAACTTACCATCAAGATTAAAGTCGATCCATTGCAATCTCCCTGACCATTGCGTATTTGCTAAGCCTGTACGCATCGCCTCGTCACTAATCTCCCAACCCTGATTTCGCAAGGATTGGATTGTGGCGATCGCCACTGCGGAGTTGATTAACTGATGCTTTCCCAATAATGACAAAGGATACTCAAAGCCTTGATAGATCGCCCTTATCGCCGTAGGCTGAGCTGCACTTACCCAAGTGACAGGAGCCTCACATTCTATTACCTTTGCTTGCAAAACTGCGATCGCTTCAGCATCATTCTCGGCAATGACGACAGGACATTGAGGTTTGATGATTCCTGCTTTTTCGGAAGCGATTTCACCTAAGGTATTTCCCAACTGCTGACAATGATCGAGACCGATGGAAGTAATGACGGAAACCAAAGGGCGATCGCAGACATTGGTGGCATCTAATCTCCCGCCTAATCCTGTCTCTAGGATCGCAATATCGACTTTTTGGGTAGCAAAATACCACCACATCGCCGCCGTAATCACTTCAAACTGCGTGGGCGGAAACTCAGGATTAATTGCGGCTGCCACTTGTTGCAGAGCCTCTAGCAAATCCTGATCGCGAATCCATTCACCGTTAATCGTAATTCTTTCACGCCAATCGATCAGATGTGGCGAAGTATAACGTCCAACGCGATAACCTGCCGCCTGCAAAATTGACAGCAAAAAAGCACAAACAGAACCTTTTCCATTTGTGCCTGCGATATGAATCACGGGAATTTGTTGATGAGGATTTCCTAAAGCACCGAGCAGTTGTTGAATTCGTTCTAAACCGAGATGAATACCAAATTTATCAAAACTGTCAAGATATGCTTCGGGAGATGAATTAATTAGCTTTGGAGACATGAACTTCTAAGGCGTAGATTTTGCCTTGGGCATCGACTTCGGCAATATGTCTGCCCTGCATCGCGAATAGTTCACCACTATCACGCTTGCCTGCGATCGCCCAAATGGCTTCTAGTCCATTTTCCGTCTTTCTGGTTGTCCAAACTCGTTGCATTCCTGAATAGGACTGAAAAAACTTGCGATATAGATTGGCGATTTCATCTTTGCCAACTACTTTCCGCGCCCCTGATGGATGAACTTCAGCTTGCTCGGCAAACAACTCTACCAACTCGTTAAATGCTTGTTCATCGTCACTAGCACGATCTGAAAGTTCAAAATACTGGTCTAAAACGGTCATATTCCCTTACCTCAACTACTCTAAAGCTAAAAACTTTGTTTAATAGGACTAAACTTGCTTTATTGAAGTTTTTCTATTTATCTTCTGTACTTGTAAACATATATTAAGCTCTTGATTGTAAAATTTACTTCACCCTATAGGGCATTAATATAACGTCAGTTCGATAAGCCATTTGCGGCGTGCTTCGCACGTCGCAAATGGCTTATCGAACTATAGCTGTCGCCATTCTTGTCAGGACATAAAACCCAAATAATGTGAGGCGGCGCGAAGCACCGCCTCACATTATTTGGGTTTTGATTTGTCTACAGGTGGCTGTAACGTTAACCAATAGGTTTGATTAACTCAACACCATCGCGACTATCCCCTGCGGCACTTAGAAATACTTTGACCTGCTCATCCTTAGAAGTCGGCAATGTCCTCCCCACAAAATCAGGATGGATGGGTAACTCACGATGACCGCGATCGATTAAGGCTAATAGTCTCACAACCTTAGGACGACCATAATCATGGATGGCATTTAATGCTGCCCCAATTGTCCGACCACTATAAATTACATCGTCCACTAAGACTACGGTTTTGCCGTTGAGGTCAAAGGGAATCTCTGTTTTGCTAGGTGTCCGCAGTCCAATCTTATCAAGATCATCCCGATAAAAAGTAATGTCTAATGCGCCAGAAGGAACCAAGACTCCTTCAAGGGTATGAATCTGCTTAGCGATCGCCACACTTAGCGGCACACCACGAGTATAAACACCGAGTAGGACGACATTGGATAGATCTCCACTAGCTTCGACAATTTGTGAAGCCAGACGATTAATCGTGCGGCGTAACTCGTCCTCAGATAAAATTTCGACAATCTTGGATTGTGGCACTACTAGTTTCGTTAAATTAGTTGGTAGTTCTGTAATTATAGCTATCGCCACTTGCATTAGGAAAACTCTAAACCCAAGAAGCAAATAGCGGCGCTTCGCGCCGCTATTTGCTTCTTGGGCTTGTTTCCTAAGAAGACTGGCGATAGCTATAAATATAGCGCTTTGTGCTTATCTATCTAAAACAAAAGGGGCGCTTAGCGCCCCTTTTGTTTTGGAGAAGGAAAAATCTTTAGCTATCTAAATGCTTTTCGATAGTCGTTGATAGTGTTGTCTTAGGGACAGCACCGACAACCACATCCACACGCTGACCACCCTTAAATAACATGAGCGTGGGAATACTGCGAATGCCATACTGTCCAGCTACGCTAGGATTCTCATCGGTATTAAGCTTGAAAACTTTAATTTTGCCCTCATATTGTGTGGCGACTTCTTCCACTACAGGCGCAACCATACGGCAAGGACCACACCAAGGGGCCCAAAAATCTACTAGAACAGGGATGTCACTTTTAAGTACGTCCTGCTCAAAGCTAGCATCTGTGACGGCGATCGCTGATGACATGCTTTGCTAACTCCCTAAATACTAAAAACTTTTAATTTCAAAAATTATGTGTAGGTAGTATAACAGCTAGAATCACATATTTGCTAAAAACCAGAATTGTTAAGCAACACACTCAACGATTGAGTTAACTCTTCGCAGCGATTGCCAATTTTTAATTACGCGCAATAGCTTTGTAAGTGTTACGAAGCAATATTATGAGACCAATTTTGGGGTTGGCTGCACCTTCGGCGTAGCCAACCCCAAAATTGGTTATATAGTCAAAAAGTAAGAAAATATTTTTGCTGCTGATGCGTATAAGCTCAGGCGACACCAAAATTTGCCTCTTATAGGCAAAAAATAAGAAAATATTTTTGCTGCTGATGCGTATAAGCTCAGGCGACACCAAAATTTGCCTCTTATAGGCAAAAAATAAGAAACCGCCCTTGCTGCTCATAAGCTCAGGCGGAATGTGGTGTGAGGAGTGAACGGAAACTTTCGTCTCCGCTTACATATATATTGTAGTCTAATCCGCAAGTATGAATACGATCGCCCAATTTTTTCGAGTTTTTCAGAGTCGCAAAATGGCGGCGCTTTTATCATTAGGATTTGCGTCAGGGCTACCCTATGCTCTTACCGATGATGCATTTCGGGCATGGCTTACTACGGCTAAGTTTGACCTCAGTACCATCGGTTGGCTGGGCTTAGTTTCACTACCCTATTCGCTCAAATTTTTATGGTCGCCATTAATTGATCGGTTTGTACCACCTTTTTTAGGGCGGCGCAGGGGTTGGATTTTACTAACACAGGGCGGTTTAATTATTGCTATTTTGGCGATCGCCTTACAAATGTTTACAATTGACCAGCTTGATTTGGCTAGCCGTAATGCTGCTTTACCAATGTTGGCGATCGCGGCGTTGATGCTTGCCTTTCTTAGTGCCACTCAAGATATTGCGATCGATGCTTATCGGACTGATGTATTAGCAGTTCAGGAAGTGGGCGCGGGGATTGGCATTTGGGTAATGGGATATCGAATTGCGCTGCTATTTGCAGGCTTTGTGGGTTTTAATTTAGCAACTCGATTAAGTTGGAAGTCACCGCTTTCACAGTTTCTATTTAATAACGGATTTACTGGTTTAAGCCTAAGTAAATTTGGCTGGGCTTGGGTCTATGTGTTGCTAGCAATTGTGATGAGCCTTGGACTGATTGCTACAATCTTTGCTCCTGAACCACCAGAGGCTCATGCTCGTCCCGCAACCTTAGATGAAGCTGTAGTTAAGCCTTTTCAAGAGTTTTTTCAACGCTTGGGGGTTTGGAAAGTTTTATTGATTCTCGCATTCACGATCTTCTATCGGTTTAGTGATGCGATGGTGGGGAAAATGGCAGTTCCTTTTTTAAAAACTTTGTTTGATGATGGCACGATTGGCACAGTTCGGCAGGGTATTGGACTGGTTGCGACAATTGTGGGAACCTTGACTGGGGGAGCTATTCTGAGCAAAATTGGAGTCAATCGATCGCTATGGGTTTTCGGAATTCTACAAGCGGTTAGTAATATTGGCTATTACGCAATTTCTGTAGTAGGCAAAAATGATTATGTTTTAATTGCTGCGATTAATGTCGAGAATTTTTGCGGTGGACTGGGAACCGCAGGTTTCTTGGGATTTCTGATGGTGTTATGCAATCCTAGTTTTTCGGCAACTCAATTTGCCTTGCTATCAAGTCTATTTGCGGTTGGACGCGATCTATTAGCTTCTCCATTTTCAGGGGAGTCAGCCCAATTTATTCAACGCAACATGCCCTCATGGACAGCAATCAATCAAAACCTTTGGCTCGTTGGCAGCGACGGCAAGGGTTGGGCGTTATTTTTCTTGTTTACCTTGGTATTAGCTCTTCCAGGAATGCTATTTTTGCCATTTTTTGCACCTTGGAATGGAGAATTTAAAAAAGTAGATTCCTTACCAATTGATTGAAGCCATTGCTTTGCCATAACTTCAATCAAAACCCAAATAGAGTGAGGCGGCGCGAAGCGCCGCCTTTATTTATTTTTTTCACCCGATCGCGTGAGGTGCAAAGAGAACTTATTCGAGTAATCTACTTATCAATGAAGCCTTAAACTGACTGCACCCAGCGCACCAACGCTGGGTTTTTATTTGGCAAAAAATATTGGGATAAAAAAAGGAGTCGCTAAGTGACTCCTTTTTTTATCCCAATATGGCAACGCTAAAAAATAGCAAATCCACAAAAATCGTACCTAGCACCGCACCACCAAAAGCCCAATAACCAAGATCAGGCGATCGCATGGCTCGATTACCTGTAATCAAGAGTAATGCTGCTAAAGCACAAGCCCAAGTCATACCCCAAGGTGTTTCGACCAGAGCTAAAGCACTTTTTAAAATTGGTTGAGCGAGGCTGATATTGGCTTCAACTTGCATCAAAGCTTTCCAATTTGGAAAAAGATTTGCGATGTAGAAATAGAAATCAGTAATTGCAGTTCCTAATAATGAGCCAATATAGAACCACCCGCCGACTCGGTAAACATCTTGACGAGTTGCCCAGATAGCCCAAGGTAGAGCCAAAGCTTCGACAGGCACATGATAGGCTGGCTCCCAACGTAACCAACCCCAATAGAGGGAGCCACATAGCCAAGTGAGGCTAAAGCCCCAGACTAAGCTGCCCCATATTTTAGTTTTTGGGTCTGCTTGGAGATGCTTAGCGATCGCCAGCCAACCGACTGTACAGATCAAGCTCAACCAAGGGGCATAGCGCACAAGGGGAGCTTCAAAAAAGACGGGTACGGATACTAAAAATAGAGCCGCAAACCAAACCCGCCAATGCTGCACTAAGGAAGCGAGGGCAAGTAAGTATTGCGATAAGTATTGGGGAAACGCAGACGGAACATTTGCAGTTAAGGGTAAAGCCTGAACTGTTGATGTAGAACGTGCTAAGGTGCGCTCCTCTAGTTCAACCTTGTCAGGATTTAAAAACAAAGTATCTTAAAAAGTTATATTAATTTTTATTACTTAATATACTAACAGGCTTTTTTAACCAAGCGAGCTTAGCCTCTAGCTTTTTTTAAGATTGTCGCTTACCCATTGCCGAAATTCCTTGAGGGTTTGGCGATCGCCTAGTTCAAATCGCTTCTGCACAAACTCCACCACAGTCGCCGCAGGTAAGTTAGGAAAAGACAAGCTATGTTCTATTTTGCGATATTCGCCATTCTCTAAGCCTAGAAAATCTAAGCTATAGCCGTTGTAGATCCAAATTTCAGGGACTTGCAGTTGAGCATAGATCGGTAAACGGCGATCGCTAGGGTTAGTAATATCAACTTCTAAAACGAGATCGGGGGGCGGATCTTGCTCCATCGTAATTACATTTTGATTGCGAATTTTTGGCTCATTTTGAATGTAATAGCAAGAGTCTGGTTCTGCACCAATCTTGAGTTCAGGAATCCGCATCAATAATGAGCCGCATTTACATAAATCTATTTCTAGCTCATCGGACAGCACCCGAATTAAATCATCAATAAATCGATTGCTGCGCTCATGGAGCGCCATTGGCGACATAATTTCTAAGTTTCCATTGATGTAATGAAATAAAGTGCTGCGGCGATCGCCTATATCTTCCAGCAATCGCTCAAAGGTTTGCCAACTGATGTTTTCGAGCCAGATTCTTTGTTCGGCAATAGGTCGAGATTGCTCAGTGTGAGTTGTTGTTATTTCAAGAGACTTAGGGATGGCAATCATGACGACTCACCTCGAAAATTCGATGTTAAAAATCTAGGGTTCTAAATAAATCACTGAGAGCAACCTTGAAATTAGGAATTACGTCTTCGCCATCCAAAATGTCATCACCACGCAGTAGGCGATCAGGTTGGGGACTATGGTAAACCAGCACAAATTTTTCATCGGGATGGATGATCCATAGCAATCGCGTTCCGCTTGCAAAATATTCTTCAACCTTGGTATGAATTTCTTCAAAGGTATTTTCGGGGGAAATAATTTCCACTACTAAATCTGGCACACCGTCAAAAAATCCTTGGGGCAAGCGTTTCAGACCCGTTAGACGTTCTTTGCTTACAAAGGAAATATCAGGCGATCGCTTGTTACCACCTTTCATTTTAAAAGCGGTACTTGAGTCGCAGGTAACACCAAGACGGTGCTGTCTGACAAAAATTTCGATTAAGCCGCCAAGGAATATGCCGATATTCCCATGCTCCATGCCAGAGTTACCCAAAGTTACCAACTCCCCATCAATAATTTCGTAGCGATCACCGAGATCGGGCAAAGCCATGAACTCTTCATCAGTCCAAATTTTGGCTTTAGCTTGAGTTTTTTCTGTGGCGATCGTCATGGCTTTAATTTCTTTTATCTAGTGTGAACCTATGCCAAGCCTTATAATCCTTTTTCTACTCCAACAATAGCTTTTAGTTCTTCAATTCTATTGAGCAACTGTTGATAGGACGCTGCATCTTGTACGACTAATTCTGCTTTGCCATTGATGGTTAATACTATGGGATGTCCAGTATTTCTCATCTGGGTGATGAGTTCATTGGTATTTCGCTTGAAGGTAGATAGGGGTTGAATGTCTTGGCTGAGGTCAATCATAGGGCTACTGCACTAAATTTGCATTCAATTTAATGTTACCATGAAATCATAAAGTTGGTATTAGTGGATGTGATAAAAGTGTAATTGGAAAGGCAATCTCAAAAAAATTTGATCGCCTGACGGTGAGGGAGGAAGAAAGAAGTGTAAAGAAATACGAAGAAGTGCAAAGATTTGAGGCAAAAGAATAGAGAAGGAAGTCCTCATCGCACAACACACACAACCCGAAAACCGTAGTTGCCGTCCTGATTGCGAACGATGTCGTTGAAGCGAAACGCAGACCGACAATCCTGAGAATCATAGAACCACGAACCACCGCGCAACGGCTTTTTCGTTTTGAGTTCTCCATAATCTTTAACAACATCTATCCAGATGGATAAATCGGTTGGCGCTCCTTCATAATTATCATGCCAATCATCGGCACACCATTCCCATACATTTCCATGCATATCGTATAAACCAAAAGCATTTGCTAGATTAAAACTACCAACATCCGTTGTTTGTGCTCGATATTCCCCTTTGAGCGCATCACCGTAAGGATGATTGCCGTTATAGTTAACCAATTCGGGCGTAATTGTCTCGCCAAAATGAAACGGCGTTGTTGTACCAGCACGACAGGCATATTCCCATTCAGCCTCACTCGGTAGCCTGTATTCACATTCTGAATATTTAGATAGCCGCGCACAGAATTCCATAGCCTCTAGCCACGATACACTCTCCACAGGTCGATTATCACCTTTGAAATCTGAAGGATCGGGATTGAGTTCAGTTTTTACTTGCGGCAATGCTGCCACTTGTCGCCACTGTGCCTGTGTGACTTGGTATTTACCCATAAAAAATTCGGTAATATTGACTCGATGTTGCGGACGTTCCCTATTAAAACTATTCTTCTCAGTTTCGGGCGAACCCATCATAAAGCTACCCGCAGGAATCGACACCATTTCTAGAGTTACGCCATCACCCAGATTTTCAGCAATATATTTAGCCCATCTTTTTTCTCGCTTAACTTCCTTCCCCTTCGCATTAACACTCACCACCTCAAATTCAAAGGTCGGCAATGCGACTGATTTGCTTGACGATTGTGATTGATACAATGCTTGTTGCGATTTGCTTGGAGATGGTGACTGTCCCCAAATCCTTTTCAGCGCCTTTAGAGCTTGATTATCCGCAGGCGAAACCGCTAAAACCCTTGTCCAGATTTGCTCGGCTAGCTGTAAATCTCTCTCTAGCTCAGCCTCCTGAGCATCCATCTTCAACGCATCAATATCCCGAAGCGTCGCCTGTTTCGGTAATAGAATTAAATGATATTTCGTCGCTGGCTCCACGATCGCATAGGGAGTCTGACGAGGCTTTTTATGCAGTTGATTGATTTCCGCAACCCGATAGCGCAACCTCTGATACAGCCGTTCGACCGTCGCACAATTCCCTTCACCTTCTAAACGCAAAGCCTCTAATAATGCATAGGTAAATGCCCCCTGTTGTAGTGACTCAATTTCATAGGATCTTTCCGCAGGGCTACATGAAGCAAAAGTAATCACCCCAGCCTGATGTTCTTCACCAATACCCACTCCTTTGTCCTTTAACTCATTGCGACAAGCATCCTGCACGATCACCACATTGTCCGCCCCACAAAGCCGCAAACGCTCAGTTACATAAATCAAAGGAATAGCAGTCCTCTCGATTAACCTCTCACTAGCACTACTATCTGTCAGCATCAAATAATCGCGTTCAGAATGACGCAACCCATGCCCGCTAAAAAAGAACCATAAATTATCACCCGCTTCTAGAAATCGTTTCTTAAAGCGATTCTCCAAAAAGCGGAGGAGCGTCGCGTAGGTTGGTTGCGACGGATAGGGCTTACTCATATCAGCGATCGGTGGCGAGTTATCGGTAAAGAGATAAACATGATCCTTCTCAAACCCCGCCTCATCCACAAACCAATCCCGCATCTTTTCGGCATCTCGCACCGCAAAATTCAGAGATGGCAGATTGTGATATTCATTTATACCGATGCAAATCGCCCAATTCTTAGCCATCTTTTCGTGTGAACTTGAGTTTGACAGCACCCTTAGCCGACGCATCGCCACCAAAACCTAACAAGCTTACCTTGCCACTACCACTGATTTCTACAGATAGCTCGATTTCCTCCAGTTGCAGCTTCGACTTTGAACTTTCAGCCCGATCAAATGACTCTTCCACCACCTCAATAAATTCACCAATATTCTGTTTTAAATCTTCAGCGCTAATATGCGATCGCTTACGACCACTGCGATCGTCACTCGGCGAATCACCATAGTCCGCACCAATATCTACCCCACCTTTACCCTCCACAACCTCTACAGTTTCATCAGTAATAATCCAAATGCCTTTAGGAGTAGTTCGAGTCATGGTTTTACGTTCCGAAATGTGGCTTACTAACAATTACTAACGCCAATATACAAAAAATAAGGGTATATAAAGCGATCGCCACAGAAAAATATCACCAATCACTTGTAGATACTGTCTTGAGTACCAAGCGATCGCCGCGTAAATGTCTAGTCTCTAAGAAAACTTGCTTTTTGCTAAAATACTCACAAGCAATGCTTTTTTACTTTGTCCCTAATGCTCTATGCAAGAAGCAATAACCATAAATCTGCCAGTAGATGTAAAAGCCTCACTCGAATTGCGATCAAAAATTGAAGCAATTTCATCAACAGAACTTATCGAACGTGCAGTTCGTGAATATTTGCTAGTACGTTAATCTCGATCGCTACGCAAAAAAATGCTTAACAAAACTGATCTACAAGGTGGTTTCACAGACAAAGATATCTTTGAAATGGTGTCATGAGAATAGTCCTTGACACCATTTTTCCAACCTAGATTTCTAATTTTGTAGATGATCAATAAATGTGCGATCGCCAGTTTAGTTTGGAGCGATCACCAATAAACAATCTAAAGCGATCCTTGGGTTGTGGAAAGCTTAGTGCGATCGCCGCGTAAATGTCTAGCCTCTAGGAAAACTTTCTTTTTACCAAAATAATCTCAAGAGCGATCGCCATTAACAGCAAACTCCTCATCAAACTAAATTTGGGCTTTAGCTGGTTCTGTTTTTATAGCGATCATTCTGAATATAATAAAATTACGAAACGTTGCAGGTAGAACAAGTCGTTGGAACCAACATGAAACGACTTCTAGTTTAACCGCTTAGAGTAGCTGATACAGTTAAACTCAAATGTTACCTCTCATGTTTATTAAGCATTTATAAGTAGTACCTACTTAAGATGCTCCTGTTAGCAATTTTGGTTGTAATCTAGAAAGGATAAGCGCCGCAAAGCACTGTCCATTCTTATCCTCTAAAATCTACCATCTTGATCACTAACGCTGTAAATAATATTTGTCTATATTTGTCTATACGCAGGGGGAATAATAAATGCTCAAAATAGTTGTTGGTCACAGTGATGATCCTGATTCTCAAGGAGCAATTACAGAAGTACTAGAGCAATGTATCCAAGAGTTAGCAGGAATGCTACCTAAAGCAGGTCTATTATTTGCTGCCATAGATTTTGACCATGCTTCAATTTTGCAACAGATTAATCAAACCTTTCCAAATTTACAATTAGTTGGTTGTACCACTGATGGAGAAATGTCTTCAATCATGGGATTTCAACAAGATTCTTTGATTCTGACGTTATTTTGTTCAGATACTGTGGAAATCTTTGCGGGAGTGGGGCATCATACAGAAAAAGACGCAATCACCGCAGCTTACCAAGCTGTACAGCAAGCAACTGACAAAAATCATGCCCCA
Organism: Pseudanabaena minima str. Chao 2107; assembly: GCF_051131155.1. Classification (NCBI taxonomy): domain Bacteria; kingdom Bacillati; phylum Cyanobacteriota; class Cyanophyceae; order Pseudanabaenales; family Pseudanabaenaceae; genus Pseudanabaena; species Pseudanabaena minima. The sequence continues at coordinate 3,200,010 of NZ_CP159508.1, read as the reverse complement.
ACAAAACTTTGTATTACAGTCCCAGCAAGTTATACCAGTCGAGGTTCAACCACCAGTGGTGAACAAATTCTCAAAGGATTAGAGTCAGCTTTAGGGGGTAACGTTCCTATTGTTGGAGGAACCGCAGGAGATCAATTCAGATTTAAACAAACTTACCAGTTCTTTGGTACAGAAGTATTTACCGATGCCTTACCTATTCTGCTTTTTTCTGGAGACCTATATATCTCTCATGGTGTTGGTTGCGGTTGGCAGCCAATGGGCTATAAAAGTACTGTAACCAAAGCGCAAGACACTGTTCTATATGAGGTAAATGGACAGTCTGCACTGGAATTCTATCAAAAATACTTGGGCGATCGCCAACCTACCGCAGAGCATCCACTCTATGTCTATGAAGGGGATAGCGATCGATGTTACCTACGAGTGCCGAATACCTATGATTTAGAAGCAGGTAGCATTAACTTTTTGGGCAATATACCCCAAGGTGCAACCGTGCAACTAGCAGAGATTAGTCGAGATCAAGTGATCGAGGCTTCTGCAAGCTCTTTCAAAATGGCTTTAGCAGATTATCCTGGTAGCGAGCCAGAAGCAGTGCTAATATTTTCTTGCTGCTGCCGACGTTGGTTATTAGGGACACGCGCTAAAGAGGAATATGATTTGGTTAAAAACTCACTGCCAAAGATGATGCCTATCGCTGGCTTTTATACCTATGGTGAATTTGCACCTCTTCAAGCACAGGGTTGTAATTATTATCACCAAGAAACCTTTGTTACCTTACTTTTAGGTACTGCATAGTAGATGAAATATGCAAACTATGGAAATCACTGCTGATGAGAAAAGATTACAGGATTTAGAGAAGCAGGTGCGAGTTCTTACCAAAAAGCTAGAACGCTCAGAAGCAGATCGCCGACAATTAGAAGCATCCAGCGAAGAACGTGAACGTGTACTCAAACAGGTAATTCGTGATTTTGAACTGTCAGAAAGAGCATTAGAAAAGCGCACCCATGAACTAGAGATAGCACTAAGGGATCTCAAGCAGTTGCATGTCAAACTAATTGAAGCTGAGAAAATGTCCGCTTTGGGGGTACTGGTAGCTGGAATTGCTCATGAAATCAATAATCCTGTCAGTTTTATTCATGGCAACTTAAACTACATTAAAGTCTATACTCAGGATCTCTTAAGACTAGTTGAAGCCTATCAAGATTATGTTCCCAATCCACCTCAAAACTTACAAGATTTAATGGAAGAGATTGATCTTCTCTTTTTAAGAGAAGATATGACCAAGATTCTCAAATCGATGCAAATAGGTAGCGATCGCATTCGAGAAATTGTCCTCTCATTAAGGAATTTCTCGCGGTTGGACGAAGCAGAATTTAAAGCAGTGAATATCCATGAAGGAATTGACAATACCATACTAATTTTGCAACATCGCTTACAGGCTAATTCACATCGTCCAGAAATTCAAGTCATCAAGGCTTATGGTAATTTACCGTTGGTAGAATGCTATGCAGGACAAATGAATCAAGTTTTTATGAATCTTTTGAGTAATGCCATTGATGCCTTAGAAGATTCAAGCCAATCACGGACATATCAAGAGATTGAGGCTGATCCAAACATAATTGAAATTAAGACAACGGTTGATAATCACAATTACATCAACATCACTTTTGCAGATAATGGGGCAGGTATACCAGAATCCGTCAGATCACGCCTCTTTGATCCTTTTTTTACTACCAAGCCTGTAGGCAAAGGTACAGGTTTAGGTCTATCAATCAGCTATCAAATCATTACTGAAAAACATAACGGTAAACTTTACTGCGATTCTACACTTGGAGTGGGTACTAGGTTTATGCTAGAGATTCCAGTGGAGCAAAGGTCTTCGTTAACGTGAGTTCGATAGCTGATTGACTGACAAATCTCTGTAGGGGCAGGTTTAGTAGATCAGTGATTGGCTTACAGCAAGGATTTTAGCAAAACCTGCCCCTACGGCAAGATGCGGATTTCCACTTTTGCCAAACTGACGTTAATAAATAGCTAGAAATATGGTAGTCCTAAAAAGGAAAGGATTTATATGGTAAGGATGGGCGGCGCTTCGCGCCGCCCATCCTTACCTATTTAGCACTACCAGAAATATTACAGAGTCAAAGATTGAGGATTGGTTTCAATCAACTTGGCTAGATCCTGTAAGAACTGCGCCGCATGAGCGCCATAGATCACACGGTGATCGGCAGTAAGATTGACTTGCATTTGGCTAGCAACCTTGATCGCCCCATCCTTAGTTGCCACAACTTGAGGACGCGAACCACCGATCGCTAAAATTGCACCCGTATTAGGAGGCAAAATCGCATCAAAGCGATCCACACCAAACATACCCAAGTTGGAAATGGTGAATGTGCCAGAGTTATATTCATCGGGTTGCAATTGCTTCGCACGGGCGCGATCAACTAGTCCTTTCCAGTCACGGGAAAGTGTATAGAGATCGGTTTGGTCAGCATTTTTCAACACAGGCGTAATCAATCCACCGTCATCCATCGCCACCGCAACGGCAACATTAATATTACTCTTGTACTCAATACCGCGATCGCTAAGACTTGCATTTACCAAAGGATGCTTTTGGAGAGTTACGGCTACAGCCTTAGCCAAAAGTGCGGTCATAGTCACACCCTTAGACTTGACTTGCTTGTATAGAGCATCTAGAGCATCGGTGGTAATCGTGTAGCCTACACGGAATGTCGGCACTGAGAGGCTCTGATTCATGTTATTGATCACAGCCTTTTGCAAAGTTGTTAAGGCTTGAGCAGTTCCTAGCGCAACGGGAGCCGCCGTTTTAACGGTCGCAGGGGCAACAACTTTTGCAGGAGCAGATGAGACTTGAGCTACAGGAGCAGGCGCGGGCGTAGAAGCAGGACTTAAAAATGCTTCCACGTCAGCAGCAGTAACTCGTCCATTGGGACCAGTACCCGAAATCTTAGCTAAATCAATACCGTTATCCTTGGCAATGCGCTTAGCTCTGGGAGAAACGATCTGACGACCTGAGGGTGCGGCGGGTGCAGATTTGCGAGGAGAGGATACAACCACATCAGGGATTGAAGCGACGGATGCAGTTGTGGGTGCGGAAACTAGCTTAGCAGGTGGCTCTTCAGATTCTTTGGGTGCAGCCCCATCACTTTTCTTCGCAGCCTTTTTCTGGGCTTCTGCGATTTCTTCTTTGGTTTCAGCAACATAGGCGATCGCCGAACCAACAGGAGCAGATTCGCCTGCGGGAGTGAGAATTACTCCAAGATAACCTTCGTAGAAGGTTTCGACATCCATATCAGCTTTGTCAGACTCTACAATCACGACAGTTTCGCCTTTTTCCACTTTGTCGCCAGGCGATTTCACCCAAGAAGTGATTTTGCCTTCGGTCATGGTGGAGCTAAGCGCGGGCATGAAAATTTCGTAAATCATAGGGAATTTTTAAAAATCTATTGCACAACTAACAAAGTCAACGGCTGTCAACGGCTGGGTCGCTAAGCCATCATAAATCTTAACTTGTTTTTGCGATCGCTTACAGCAATTCTCGGTTCAAAGATAAAAGGCGGCGCGAAGCGCCGCCTTTTATCTTTGTTTTTTCTTGCACACAAAGCATTATCAAACTTATTCGTTCATTTCTCGATAAATTGTGGCTGTAGCAGGTGAAGCTTGAGTTAGGTATTGGAAAATCCAGAATTTAAACAATCCATCTAAAAATACGGGAACTGTTGAGATAAAAGATTGTGCCAAGATTTTATTTTCAGGTAATCCAAAATGATTAAATAAAACTGTTAACAAAGCATCCCATCCTTCGCTAGAGTGGAAACCCACAAAAGTATCAGTTGAAATAATAATCAAGAAGGCTTTAGCGTTGTCATTGAGACTATAGAGAACTTCATCAAGAAATTCTTTAATAGTTTCTAACTCTTTACGCCCTGAGAGTAAAAATAGATAAAAGACAAAAGATGCAGTGATATCAGCAAGCAAGTTTTTTACACCATCAAGGCTTTCAGCATTAAATCTTTTTAAAATTCTGACCGATTCTTGTCTTATTAATTCTTCAATTTCTTCGGATTGTTCTGCTGCCGTTTTTTTAGGGTTGGTAGATTCTTCTCTCTCTAGCGATTCTTCTAGCGCAATTGACTTGATCGTGTAGTCAAATTCAATTCTTTCTTTAGCTAATCGCAGTGCATTAAAGGCTCTCTCCTCGACCGCAGGGCTAAACTTGACAGTCATAATGCTGGGATCAATAAAGCTATCGATCATCGGACTAAAAACTATTGCTTTCGATAAAAACTGCACGGCGATCACCGAAATCACTAAAATCACGATGTACCGTAAAGCCTGAGTAATGCGCTTTTGTGATTGCCTTAATTCCTCAACAATATCTTTCTCATAATCTGGATATGAGCCAGTAAGATTACGTTTAACCCGATCAAAAGCTTTAAAAAAAGACCCAGGTAAAATACTTTTTTCTACTGATGTTACTTGCTGAGGAGGTCGTCTGTATTTTTTGGATTTATTCGTGCTCTTAAAGAGTTGAAACTTTTCATCAGTTTCAGTCTCTACAAGCTCTTCTAAGTTCTGCCGATTATCCGACGAATTCGTGTTAACCGAAGGCTTTGCTGAAACATCAATAGTCTGATCACTTGCTTGGTTATATCTTTCGAGGGTGTAATCAATAAACGCAAGTTTCTGGTAAATGGAAAATCTACGACTATTGCCACCTAGTTGATTTGCCGATAGTTGTCCATTAGCAACGGGATCATTGTCCTGATTGTTGGGGGCGTATTTAGCGATCGCTGTATTTGCTTGATTACTTGAGCTTTGAGTCTGTAAGTAAGGTAATGAAGCACTTACCCTATAAAAATTTAGCCCTGCATTGATCGTTCTGAGATATTTCTGAAGCTGGATCTCAAATACGCTAAATACATTGCGACCAAAGCTGCCATCATTAGCAATTTTATTGCCTTTGAAAGTTTCTTCTTCAATTCTCTTGATGTTGACAGCTGCTTCAAAAGCCTCGTTAATCGCGCGTTCAGGCGTGTTTTTGACCCAAGAGAAAATATTTTGCAAGGGGGAAGCGTTATTGTCGGGGGAGTTTGATTTCATAGTGAGGCGATCGCTATAGTGCCTAGGATAAACGAAAAACTAAACAGTAGAAGGTATACTTCGCACCACTTCTATTATTTACACAGGGATTTCAATCCTAAATTCAGTGCCTTTGCCAACTTTGGAAAAGCATTGCAATCTGCCTTGATGTTTCTCCACCACAATCTGATAGCTAATGGATAGCCCCAATCCTGTCCCTTTGCCCACAGGCTTAGTCGTGAAAAAGGGATCAAAGAGTTTGTTGACAATATCTTCAGGAATGCCACGACCATTATCGGCAATGCTGATTATTACTTTTGGTTGCTGATTTTCAGTTGTGGGTGGCTTAAATTCAGTAATGATCGAGATTTCACTAGCGACATGTTGAGAAGAATCTGCGGCATGATCGCGATCGGTGACACTCTCATCAAGTGCATCGATCGCATTACTTAAAATATTCATAAACACTTGATTGAGCTGTCCTGCATAGGCTTGAACAACTGGAATATTGCCATAACGCTTCGTTAAGTTAATTGCGGGGCGATCGCCATAGGCTTTGAAGCGGTTTTGCAAAATTAGAAGCGTACTATCAAGCCCTTCATGGATATTAAAGGGTTTAAGCCCTTCTTGGTCTGTACGCGAAAAATTTCGCAAGGATAAAACGATTTGGCGAATGCGCTCAGCCCCGATTTTCATCGATGTCAGCATTTTGGGCAGATCTTCTTGAAGAAAGTCCAGATCGATCTCATCGAGAAACTTGACGATTTCAGGGATTGGCTCTGGATAATTTTTTTGATAAAGGGCGATCACATCTAATAAATTTTGGACGAATCGGTTGGTGTGATTGAGATTGCCATAGATAAAGTTCACAGGATTATTAATTTCATGGGCAACACCTGCGACGAGTTGACCAAGGCTGGACATTTTTTCGGTCTGGATCAGTTGACTTTGAGTTTTCTGCAAATCAGCAAGAGCTTTTTCGATTAGTAGGGCTTGGGCTTGGGCATTGGCGGCATTGGCTTGGGCGCTGTCAAAGAGTTCAGCCTGATCAATCGCGATCGCTAATTGGTTAGCAACCGCTTGGAGTAGCTCAACTTCATCCGCATCCCAAGGGCGGCTCCCTTGACAATGCGCCGCCACAATCACCCCTAATTTTTGCGATCGGGTTTTGATTGGTACAAGTAACTGCGAAGTAAAACCTTTCTCGGCGAGAAGCATCCGACTTGGGTTATCTAGTTCAGCATTGGTATAGATTGATTGAATCCGAATAATTTCTTGGCTAAGTAAGCGCTGACCAAATTTCGGCAATCGCGACAGGGGATAACTAGTAGCAGCATTCAGAAAGTTATGACTAGAAGCAAAATGCACAAGTTGAAATTCTGGTGGATTGGTATCAGGAACATGCCAAAAGAAATTACACAGATCAATTAGTAACAAATCCTGTATTTCATTGACAGCAGTAGCAAGGATCGTATCGAGATCAAGGGAATTACGAATCTGACTAGCAAGGCGACGGTTGAGCATCTCCTCACGTCTGACTAGATCTTTATAACTTTGGCGCGATCGCTCTAGCTCTCGTTCGGCACGACGGCGTTCCCACTGCTCCTTTTTGCGATCGCTAATGTCATGAGCCACAATCACAATATTTTGGACATTCCCTTGCTCATCACGCATCACACTGCCCGATGATTCTAAAATCCGCCAAGTGCCGTCCTTATGTTGCATTCGATATTCTAAAACCTTGCCCACACCTGTTCTTAAGGTCTCTGCGGCTGCTTCTAGCACTTGTGCTTGATCGTCAGGATGAATCTTGTCGTAAGCCCATGTCCCTTTTAACTCTGAAGAGGTATAGCCCAGAACTCTTTGATAGGAAGGGCTATTGTAAATGCGATAGCCTTGGGCATCGATCACCGCAATTAAGTCGGCAACATTTTCCATGATCGATCTAAATAGGCGATCATTTTTGAGGGCTGATATATCTGATTCATCAGAACCCTGCTTTGTTTTATGCGCTGCTGTGTGATCGATACTTGCGTCCGTCATAATGAATTTTTAAAGATAGGACTGCATGAAATCAGATTAAGTTTGCCTAACAGTGCAACCAAATGCAATAGCATTTTTTAAGTGGCTAATTTAGTTTTGGGTGCAATGTTGAATCTTAATTTAAATCGTAATTTAGAAAGAAGCAGCGATCGAACTAATCATCAAACCGATCTTATTGTTCAGAGATCTTGGTGGTTTAAGGGCGTGACGTTCGCGATCGCTTGTTTGTTTGTGACTTGTTTAACGATGATATCGGCGATCGCGCCAAGTATGGCAGCCTTACCAACCAAAAGTGCGATCAAAGATCCCCGCATTATCTTGAGAAACGCTTTGCCAATTGATAGTGAAGTGCTACGCGATGTCCAACGCACATTGGAGCAAATGCCTCGCCAAGCCAATCTGAAACGCTGGAGCAGTCTCAAAAAAGATATTGAAACAATCACGCAAACCCTGACTCAAAATCAGTCACAGTTGATTGCTGAAGTTAGCAGCGATCGCCAAGGATTAGTAACTGAACATCTGGCTAGCTTAGCAACGGCTCTTGTGCCTCTCCAAGAAGCGATCGCCATCAAAGATCGTAACAATGTCAAGGCTCTATCAGAAAAAGCCTTGGATTATGTCGGTCTAGTAGAAGCTGACTTTATCCAAACCTTCCCCTTTGAAATTCCAGCGAAATATGCCAATCTCCCCCAACTCAAGGGACGCGCTCTAGTAGAACTATCTACAGAAAAAGGCAATGCTACGATTACTGTCGATGGCTATAATGCGCCAGTCAATGCAGGTCAATTTGTGGATCTCGTGCAGAAAGGCTTTTATGATGGGCTGACTTTCACACGAGCAGACGAAAACTATTACTTGCAGACGGGCGATCCCGATGGACCATCGGATGGCTACGTCGATCCCAAAACAGGCAAATATCGCACAGTTCCCATTGAAGTCCGCTTACCCGATCAGAAGGTTCCTACCTATGGTAAAACCTTTGAAGAACAGGGTTTATCAGGAACAATACCTGTACTACCTTTTGCCGCCTTCGGGACTGTGGCGATGGCGCATCCCAATGATGATCCTAATGCGGGTTCATCTCAGTTTTTCATCTACCTATTTGAATCAGAACTAACTCCCGCAGGTCTGAATTTACTAGATGGCAACTACACTGTTTTTGGTTATGTCACCGATGGTAAGGAAACTTTAGATAAACTAAGACTAGGTGACAAAATTTTGTCCGCCCGTGTCATCAGTGGCGCTGAAAATTTAACTAATTAGTGTGTGGGGCTTTGCCCCACACAATCACAACTAGAGGAAAATTAATTTAATGGGTACTCCCCGCGACGAACCGTACATTTTGAGCTTGCCAACTCCCAGTAGTGCCATCAGTTTGGCGGGAACAAGGGAGGAAAATCTCAAAACACTTGCAGAACTAACGAGTGTACGGCTGGTGTTGCGGGGACAAGACCTCTTAATAGATGGCACAACTGAGCAAATCAGTCTAGTGGAACAGGTGATTAAGGCTCTAAAAACTCTGTGGTCACAGGAGAAAACGATCGCGGCTGTAGATATTCGCGCCGCCCTTGAAGCGATCGCTGAGGAACGCTCTGGAGAATGGCGCGATCGGGCGACGATATCGCGTAATAAACGCGGAGACTCAGTGCAGCCACGCACCTATCGTCAGCAGCAATATGTACAGGCGATGGAAAGCCACGATCTGATTTTTGGGGTTGGTCCTGCAGGTACTGGAAAAACCTATCTTGCGGCCGTTGCGGCGGTTAGTGCGCTACAGAGCAACAAATTTGAGCGGATTATCCTGACCCGCCCTGCGGTCGAAGCAGGCGAAAGTCTGGGATTCCTTCCTGGAGACTTACAGCAAAAGATTGATCCCTATCTACGTCCTCTCTATGACGCAATGTACGAAATGATCGGGGCGGAAAAAGTCCCGCAATTAATGGAGCGCGGCATTATTGAGGTTGCACCCCTTGCCTATATGCGTGGGCGCACTCTCAGTAACTCGTTCATCATCGTGGATGAGGCGCAAAATACAACTGCTGCGCAGATGAAGATGGTTTTAACCAGATTGGGTTTTAAATCGCGCATGGTGGTAACGGGTGATATCACCCAAATCGATCTGCCCCGCCATCAAAAGTCAGGTTTGATCATCGCCATGAATATTTTGAAAGGCGTTCAAGGCGTTTCCTTTAACCTGTTCGATAAGAATGACGTAGTGCGCCATCCCTTAGTGCATAACATCATCGCTGCCTATGAAAATGCAGAAGCAGATTAGGAAAAAAGGGTTGCTTAGCAACCCTTTTTTCCTAAATTAAAACTATTCCCACAAACCAATGGCTGAATATATTCAAATTACTGTCAAACTATTTGCAATTTTTCAAGAAGTACTCGCTACTGATGAACTGCAAATTAATTTGGAGTCGGGTACGTCGGTATCAACAATATTTGATCGCCTTGTGAGTCAATATCCGCATCTAGAGAAATGGCGATCGCTCACTCGTTATGCTGTCAACCTAAATTTTGCAGATCCCCAGACAATTCTAAAAAATGGTGATGAGGTTGCACTGATCCCCCCTGTGAGCGGTGGATAGCATCGATCCACCCTCTCATGCTTAGCTTTGACCAGACCAGTCAAGCAAACCACTAAACTGGTGCAAGTCAATAAAACTAAGCTGTAACAAAATCATCAGTAAGGGTCCTTCTTGGCGTTCTTGCCAACGTTTGGCAACCGCCAACTGCTCACGGTCAACGACAGACAACTCCAGCAGGTGTCTCTCTAAATCTTCTTGGCGACTAGCGATCGCATATGTCTGGGAGTGATAACTCATTGAGATCAGATAACTAATTACTTAAGCAATTTGGATTAATAGCGTAGCGCACCTTACCATATCTATCAACGTCCGTCAAAATTATTTTTTTGTTAAAACATGAACTTAACGTCAGTTCAATGACAACAAAAATGGTAAGAATCGCTAAGTGATTCTTACCATTTTTGTTGTCATTAGCAGTGTGCGAAGTACGCCGCTAATAGCTACTCCCTTCCCACTCAAGCAATATACATTAAACCCAATAATTAGACATTGCGGCGCTTCGCGCCGCAATGTCTAATTATTGGGTGGGAAGGGAGTATATCGAACTCACGCTAAACTTATACCAATTCACGAAAGAGTGGCAACACTTTCGTGAATTAAAACCCAAAACCAGTAAGGGTTTTAAAAACACAAAATGGCTATGCCATTTTGTGTTTTGGTATTAAAAAGACAGGATGCAGCATTTTACGCTGTATCCTGTCTTTTTAAGTGTGATTTATCTTGATAATTTTATAATTGACGAATATTTCAAAAAATTTCTACAAGATTCACCTGACAGAATCTCTAAAAGCGCATAATAAGTTTAGTAAATCTCTTAAAATTGGTAATCTTTTCTAGATTGCATCACTCTTGTTTTGGACGCTTCTAAATAATTTCCAGTGCTTTTACAAAATTTCCCTACATGGACAATCCCAAAGTTTCTGAAGAAATATCCACTAAAGACTGGCAAACGATCCAGCAAGAAGTAAAAGAATTACGAATGGAAGTCAGCCGACTTCAAATGGAAAACTGCGATCTGGAAAATTCCCTGTTAACCGCAGTTGAACATGGTGATCTTGTTGAATCAGAACTACTAGATGTCAATAAAAGATTAAAAAGTGAAATTATTGAACGCAAGATGGCGCAAGCGACCTTGCAATCAATTTTAGAGATCGTCTATCGCGATAAAAGCGATCTCGAAATCATGCTGATGACCACTACTGAACATGGTGACGCGATCGAGTACGAGCAGTACAATCGCGCTGTTGAGACCATGCGTCAAAGTGAGGAGCAGTTTAGAGCGATCGCTGAATCAACTAGTATGGCAATGCTCGTAAGTAGCCTCTCAGATGGGGCAATTACCTATGCCAATACCAGCGCTGGCACAATGCTACAAAGGGAATCCCATGAGTTAATTAAGCGCTCAATTAAGGATCTTTACTACTTACCTGCCGAATGGGAAATTTTGCAGCAGCAATTTTTGCAAAATCAAAGGGTGCGTGACTATGAGATTCGTCTATGTAGAGCAAATCAGGAACCTGTGTGGGTACTGGCTTCCCTACACCCACTATGGCTGAAAGGTGAGCAAGTCTTATTAAGCACTTTCTATGATATTACGCTGCTTAAAAAGATAGAAATTGCACTACGTGAGTCAGAAACAAAACTCCGAGAACAGGCTAACCTCTTAGAACATCGTGTTGAAGAAAGGACTCGCGATCTTAAACTTGCCAAAGAGGCTGCTGAGGCAGCAAGTCGCTCTAAAGCCGCATTTTTAGCAAACATGAGTCATGAATTGCGAACTCCTCTAAATGCAATTCTTGGTTTCGCTCAGCTTATGCTCTATGACCAAGAGTTAAATGAGCAGCATCAAGCTGACCTACAAACAATTTGCAATAGTGGTAATCACTTGCTAACGATGATTAATGACATATTAGAAATGTCGAAACTCGAAGCTGGTAGCGTACTTCTCCGTGAAAAGGAGTGCTATCTATACAATATCGTGGATACAGCAAGAGATATGTTATCTCTGAAAGCTCTAGAGAAATCCCTATCTTTCGATGTCAGTATTCAACCAGATGTTCCTCCCTATATTTATACCGATGAAGGTAAATTACGCCAAATATTAATCAACTTGATTAGTAATGCGATCAAATTTACGGAAACAGGACATATTCATGTTCGTGTAGATGTGCGTAGCCTTCCTGAAGATGTGAAAGCTATCGTTGGAGAATATTCAGAAATACCTCGCATCCTTTGTTTTGAAGTGGAAGACACTGGTGCAGGTATATCTGAGACAGAAATACTAACTTTGTTTCAGCCTTTTGTTCAAACTCATTCTGGTAGGCGATCTCAGGAGGGTACAGGGTTAGGTTTATCCATTAGCTATAACTACGTCAAGATCATGGGTGGACAGATGTCTGTAACTAGTAAGGTCGGCGAAGGTTCTACTTTTAGATTTTATATTCCTGTCAGATCCTTGGATTTATTTAATCTAAATTCTCCCAATAAATTACCCAACCGCGTGATTGGTATTGAGGGAAATCCAACTTACCGCATCTTAATTGCTGAAGATATGCGTTTGAATCGCCAACTATTAACCAGAATTTTGTCACCTCTGGGTTTTGAGGTGCGTGAAGTTAGTAATGGTGAAGAAGCGATCGCTGTATGGGAGTCTTGGTCACCACATTTAATTTGGATGGATGTCAGAATGCCGATCCTCAGTGGGCAAGAAGCTGCCTCGGCAATTAGGGAAATTGAATCAATGAGAAATATACCAGCATCGCAAAAAGTCCGAATTATTGCTTTGACCGCTAGTCTAATCGATCTTAGAGAAGAAGAATTATTTTTGCAAGGGTTCGATGGATTTCTCGCTAAACCATTTACTGAAGACAAGATTTTTGCCAGAATGGCTGAACATCTGAACTTGAGATATATTTACAGCAACAAATAACTCTAAGAAGTGCAAGGCACTTCTTAGAGTTATTTGTTCCAGTTATAGTGCTTTGCGCTTAATTAAACCCCAGATAAATTTTGGGAAGCGGCGCTCCGCGCCGCTTCCCAAAATTTATCTGTATTACTCAAAGCCTCAATAGGCTGTACTTAATGTACATAGGAACGAAATGGAGAAGCCTTTTCTGCTAGGATTTTCTGCATTTTTAAAGTGTTATATACGGGATTCTGTTCATAATCTCCATAGAGAACAATGTTTGCCAAAAATCCATTTACCCCCTGCACATCTTCAATCCGTTCTACATATTTACAAGATTTAATCGATGTATTGTTTTTGCGCCAGTTTAAATATTCAGAATAGCTGCCTGCAATAATGAGAGTCTGGCTGTTGTAAGTATCAGTAATAGCGGTCATTGTTTGTGTCTATTGATGTCAGTAAGATTTTCTTAATTACGTCTCAAAATAATTTCCTCGTTTGCAATCTTAAACAAACTTAGTATAACTTAACATATTTTGTCGTCACCCATTAAGGTGCAAGAGGTGAGAGAAATGATAGAAACGCAGGGGTTATACTTCTATCGTTTTTAATAGGCGATCGTGTAGACTTAAGACGAAAAGAATTCCGCCTTCTACTTGGGATGTTTTTGCAATGCGCCTCCAACCTTATCTATTGTCAGCCTTAGTTGCGCTCTTACTGATGATTACTAGTTGTGCTTCTACAGGACAATCTGCTAGCGCTCAACTGTCTGATGCTCAATTTGAATCCAAGGTCTTAGAGATTATTCGTAAAAATCCACAGGTGATTTTAGACTCTGTGCAGTCTTATCAAAGATCTCAGGCTCAGCAAGAAGAGCAATTGCGCGATAAGGTGTTATCACAGATTCGCCAAGAGCCTCGTTTATTACTTCGCAATTCTCCTGTGACAGGTTCGGCAAGCCAGAAAATTATTATGGCGGAATTCTCCGACTTTGAATGTCCTTTTTGCGCTAGAGGTCATGCTGTAGTCAAAGAGTTTATGTCAAAAAATCAGAATGATGTAACTTTGGTATACAAGCATTTCCCCTTGTCAGAGATCCATGCTCAGGCGGAACCCGCAGCATTTGCCTCATGGGCGGCTTTCCAACAAGGTAAGTTTTGGGAATACCATGATGCCTTGTTTGAGCAGCAGAACAAACTTGGTGAAGAGTTTTATTTGGAATTAGCTAAGAACTTGAAGCTTGATATTGATCGCTTTAATCGCGATCGCCAAAGCAAAGAAGCCAAGGAAGCAGTTAAGAAAGATTTTGAACTTGGTAAATCTTTAGGAGTACGCGGCACACCTTCCTTTGTAGTAAACGGAGTATTTTTCTCTGGTGTACCAGAGGTCAAGGATTTGGAAGCGTTGGTTGCTCAAATTAAAGCAGGTAAATAATTAGAGAATAGCTTTGCTAAGCAAAGCTATTCTCTAATTAAAATCTCTAAAAAGCTTGCTTTGCAAGCTTTTTAGAGATTTTAAAAAAGTAGATCGCAGTTTCTGTGTTTTTAGTAACTTAGTATTTTTTAGATGAGAAACGTAAATGAGCAATTGGAGTAAGCAAATAACTAAGACTCCCTTTGCTCGTTTATCCGATCGCCTGATCTGGTTATCAGAGCATCCTATCTATGGAGTCATGGCGATCGCTTTAGTTGCCTTTGCTAGCCGATTTTGGAATTTGGATGGTCTGAGGGATATCGTTTTTGATGAGCTTTACTACCCTAAGTTTGCTCAAAATTATCTACGTGGTGTGCCATTTTTTGATGCTCACCCGCCCCTAGCCAAGTACATCATTGCCATAGGGATTCAGATTTTTGGCTATGCACCTTTTGGCTATCGCTGCATGACGGCACTAGCTGGCTCACTGTTGCCCTTAGTTACCTATGAGTTGATTTGGCAGTTGAGCGATCGCCGTGGTTGGGCATGGCTAGCAGGTTGGTTTATGGCTATGGATGGTTTGCTATTGGTGGAGTCACGGTTTGGCTTGATCAATACCTATATTCTGCTGTTTGGGATGCTCAGTCAGCTATGTATAGTGCTAGCTCTTAAGCGATCGCGACAACGTTGGTTTTGGGTAATGGCTACAGGCTTAATGTTAGGCGCATCAATTAGTGTGAAGTGGACAGGCTTGGCTTATATTGTCGGGCTTGTCGTTCTCATGGGTTATGCATGGTCACGTTATCGCCAAACTTTAAATGCATTGCAAATCTTAATTGGTTTAATCATTTTACCGATCGCCTTTTATTTTGTGCAGTGGATTCCGCATTTGATGATGAATCACGAATTTGATATTTGGGAACTACATCACCAGATCCTTGGCTTTCATCAAAACTTGGGTGCTGGAAAAACTGAACCGATTCATCCCTATTGTTCACCTTGGTGGAGTTGGATTTTATTAATTCGTCCAGTTGCCTATTTCTTTGAGATGCGTCCCAATAGCATGGTGCAATTTGTTCATGCGATGGGTAACCCTTTGTTATATTGGCTTAGTGCGATCGCCTTATTAATCTGGTTAGCTTTTTTAATTGCCTCAAAACTAAAATTTTCGCCCCAAATATTAACTGAAATTCATCCTAAAGAGCGATCGCAACTATTTTGGTTTGCGTCCTATGTGACGATTAGTTTTGCTGGTCATTGGTTGCCTTGGAGCTTGAGCAAACGTTGCATATTTCTGTATCACTATATGCCCGCCTCAGTTTTTGCCTTTACCGCCCTTGCCCTCTTGGTGTCATGGATGTGGCGATCGCCATTGCAGGAAATGCGAACGCTCGGTTCGGGGATTGTGGGAATTATTGCGATCGCTTTTATATTTTGGTTGCCTATTTATATCGGTTTACCGATCTCATCGGGTTATTTGCCCGTGCTAATGTGGTTACCTAGCTGGATCTAACATAAGACGTTGCTTCGTAACGTCTCTACTCATACTTTTTGACAAACGCGCAAGCGTTTCCAAAAGCTACGATAAGGTAAGCTAAGTTATCTCCTTGTTTGCAGTTCGGGAAATATGCAAAACTTTCGCAACTATTATGAAATCCTCGGTGTTCCGAAGACAGCCACGGCTGACGAAATTAAGCGCTCCTATCGCAGGTTAGCGCGGAAATATCATCCCGACCTGAATCCCAATGACAAGGCAGCCGAGGAACGATTTAAAGATATCGGTGAAGCCTATGAAGTCCTATCTGATACCACCAAACGTCAGCAATACGATCGCTTTGGGCAATATTGGAAACAAGGCGGCTTTCAGGGGTCTGGAGGACGCGCTCCCTCATCGCGTGAGCAATATACACCAGACTTTGAGCGTAGTGGCTACACAGGTGATGTGGACTTTAGCCAATATAACGACTTCCAAGAGTTTGTTGATCAACTCCTAGGCAAATTCCGTACTAATGAACGCGCCCAAGATACTGGTGGCGCATCTTCCTATCGCACTAGCACCCAAGCTCCACCACGCCCCACACCACGCCGTGATTCGGAAGCTCTTTTAGAATTACCGCTCGAACGCGCCTATGTCGGCGGTCGTGAACGCATTCGTCTCGAAGATGGGCGATCGCTTGAGGTGAATATGCCCGCAGGTGTACTTTCAGGTCAAAGAATCCGCCTCAAAGGGCAAGGTGCATCAGGCGGCGATCTCTATCTTAAAATCACGCTTAAGCCTCATCCATTCTTCACCCTCGAAGGTTCCGATATTCGCTGTCAATTGCCCATTTCACCGAGCGAGTCAGTTCTCGGTATTCAAGTGGAAGTGCCAACCCTAAGTGGATTAGTCAAGTTAACTATTCCCCCTGCGGTGAAGTCTGGACAGCAGTTAAGACTATCTGGCAAGGGTTTCCCAAAAGATGCGAGAACCTTTGGCGATCAGTATGTAGAAATCCAGATTGTCGTTCCCAAAAATCCTAGCAAGCGTGAACGTGAACTTTACGAGCAGTTGCTAGAAATCCAATCCTTCGATCCTCGCGAAAACTTACCGAAAAAATAAACATTAGGGCGGCGCGATGCGCCGCCCTAACTTAATTCTATCTAAAAGCTATATGTCTACTGTCATCTACGTCAACCAAGCCTGTATTGAGTCGCTGGATATTACTCCTGCCAAAATTGCGATCGAGAAGTTATTAGCCAATTGGGATGAAACTCCCGAAGGCGATCGCGCATTTCAAATTGAACTTGTATGGGATAAGGAAGATGGCGACCCTCGCGAATTATCAGAAATCTCGGAAGTCCGTCTCTGGTTTGTGCGTCTCGATGCCACTTATCCTTGGTTTAGCTATCTCCTCGATTGGCGTTTAGAACTCAGTCGCTATGCCGCGATGCTAGTTCCCCATGAGTTTAAGCGCGAAGGTGATGGCTATGTGTTGCAATACAATCCTGAAGCACTGGAGATTTTTGTAATGCAGAAGGTATTCACAATTTCTCTCTGGCTCAAGTCACGTGGCATTGAAAGCACAGCAAAGTTACAACAAATGACTCAAAGCCTCGGCTACGAGATTGATTCAGCATTTTTCAACCTTTTGTAAAATCAATATGTCACAACGGTTAATCATTCATCAATTTGGACCAATTGCGGACATCGATATTGAGGTGAAAGATATCCTTGTGTTTATAGGTTCTCAAGCTAGTGGCAAGAGTACCGTTAGTAAAGCAATCTTCTTTTTTAAGTCTTTGAAAGATGATTTATATCGATACTATCTTGATTGTTATAATCAAAATAAATTTGATCACGCTATTTCTAGATTTTGCAAATTAGTAAATCAGAAATTTACAAAAATCTATGGTGTTACATTACTGCAATCTCCCAATACTAAGCTAACTTACATATACAGTGACCAAAATGAGATACTAATTGGAACTGATCTAAATGGTCGAGTTAATTATATTGAATTTAATTCAGTATTTACAATAAGTTTTGAGGAAACAATCAACAAATTAAAAGATTTAAGAAGTGAGCTATATGGAAAGACATCTAATTTTTCTTCTTCAAAAGAGTCTAGTATTATTAAATCTAAGGAATCTGCTCTGTTTGAAGAAATTAATATTCAGCTTAACATCCTTTTTGGAGATGAGAGAGAAGTTATATATTTACCTGCTGGACGTAGCTTGATTACAACACTATCTCAGCAAAGATACAATATTGATATGGGAGATGATTTGTTATCAGATAACAAATTACAATCAGATAATTTAATTAAGCTAGATTATCTCATGCGAGAATTTATTGATCTTATTGATCAAGCTAAACTTGTCTGTAAAAATGGTATAGATACTTTAATTCAAGATTATATTTCAGAAAAAAATAGCCCCAATGATACATCCATAAGAACAATTGAACTTGCTCAAGGTCTTATTAATTCAATCTTAAAAGGATCATATAGTTATCAAAATGGAATTGAAAAAATTGAATTTGCTGATGGCAAGAGTACTGAGATAAATTTTGCTTCTTCGGGTCAACAAGAAGTTGTTTGGATTTTACTAATTATTTTTCTTTTAATTCTTAACGATAGTAAAGCTTTTCTAATTATTGAGGAGCCTGAAGCGCATCTTTTCCCAGTAGCCCAAAAGCAAATTATTGACCTAATATCACTTTTTGCTAACTATAGTAAAAATCAAATCCTTTTAACTACTCATAGCCCCTATATACTTTCATCATTTAATAATCTCCTTTATGCTCATAAATTAGGAAATGGAGAAGATAAAAAGGAAGTTGCAGATATTATAGATCCTCACTTATGGATTAATCCTGATAGGCTAGATGCTTATATTTTAGAAGATGGTACTGCCCGAACCATTGTCGATCGCGAAATGGGATTGATTCAATCAGCCGAAATCGATAGAGCCTCAAACATTATTGTTGATACCTTTAATCAACTGTTTGACCTTGAGGATTGAGGCATGAAATTTAATTGTCAACATTTTCAGGAAAATTATCGAGAATGTACAAAGTGTTCTGATGTCGCAGAAGAAAATAAAAGAAAGTATATTCTTCAAAATCCCTCCAGAAAGAAAGTATGTAAAGTAAGAATTGATGGCTGCGTAATTACTAGTCAAAGCCAAAGAAAGTGTGACTATCTTATGATAGTTTGTGAAGATGAAGCATCAAATCAGACTGAATCAGTCGATTTATACTTTGTTGAACTTAAAGGTCGAGATTTAATGTCTGCTGTAGAGCAGCTAACTGAGACAATTAAATATTTTCAATCTGAAAAATATAAATTTACTGGAAAAGTCTTTGCAAGAGCTGTTGTCACCCGAGTTCATATACCTACATCATCTATTGATACTGATGCTAGAGTACTATCACTAAGAAAGTTGCTGAAGAAACTTGGTGGAGATTTTGCGTATGGCTCAGTACAATTTGAGAAGGATCGCATCTAATCATTATGAGTACACTGATCGCCCAAAAATTTACATTTAGATTATTGCCTCACCATCACACAAAGCAATAATTTGATTTACAAAAGCCTTCAGCTCTGGACAAGCTTGAATCGCAATCATCAGATCTTGATTTTTGAGAATAGCTTTGCCATCAATGATCTTGCTATAGTCTCTTTTGCAATCGCCTAATTTAAAAACCTCCTTAATCCAATAAGAAGGCGGTTTATTATGATTTACCTTCTCTGGTGCGCCACTGGGAGCAGAACGGTTATGTTTAGCGATCTTTTGGATTGTACCCCAATAGGGAAGTAACCATGCCTCAAAATCATGACAAGCTGTATGTGGATAGAACTTCGGATTGTTGCCAACCCATGTAGTCATTTTTGCTTTAGCATCCGCCGCATCTACAAAATCTCTTGTCCCCGTATATACATCCGTCAAAGCAATCACAGCATCATAGGCATCTTTCCCACTCAATAAATTTTCCACAAGCCGCTTTAACTTATCTTCCTTGGGAATTCGTCCGTCCTGCGGGATAAATTTTAACCTCGGCATATTTTGCGCTAAATATTTTTGCAAAAACTCGCGTAGCTTCTCTCTAAAAGCTGCTTCAGTAGCACCTTCAACTAAAATTGCAATTTTCATGGACGACCACCCATTACATTCATTGCCCAAAGTTGATCCAGACTATAATCCTCCAGCCATTTCTCAAGATCGAGAGTATCAGCCCATGTCATTTTTGCTTCGCCATCTTCGATATCGCAAATCAGAACTTCATGGGGTGCAAGAAATCGAATAAGTCGATCTGAGTGAGTTGCTACGATTAATTGCGTATGCTTGGAAGCCTCGCGCATCAAATAAACTAAATGTCTTAAAAGTTCTGGATGTAAACTAACTTCAGGTTCATCTAAGAGCGTAATTGTTGACAAATTTTGGCTTTGCAGCAGTGCTACTAACCAAAGAAATCGCAACGTTCCCTCTGATAGCTCATGTACATATATAGGCTGTGAAAAATTTCTATCCTTCCAAGTCATAGAAATAGTTCCTGCTGCAACTGGAGGAAAATTCAAACGTTCAAAATCTGGAAAAGCCGCAGAAATAATACTCTCAACCATTTCAAAGCGATCGCGATCGCTTTCACGCAAATCATAAAAACAAGAAACTAAATCCTCTCCTTTTACCCCTGGTAATTTCGCTGGTCGCATTGCTTGAGGTAGACGGATTGGGCTTGTCCCTGAGACATCAAGCGCTCCATAATAAGTACAAGAAGCAAGACTTTTTCTCAGGTTCTCAGGTTCTTGATACATTTTAGGAACTTGAGAAAGAGAAGTCTCTAGATAATTATGTTCCCAATTAGGAATTAAAGTAAAATCATCATCTTCTTGAAAATATTTGATACTTAAACCATAAGACTCAATATATTTCTTTGAAATACGCTTGTCGGGGATTATTGACGAAACCCTCTGAGATATTTCAGCGACAGAAGTTGGGTGCTTTGCTAAAAATTCCTGTTTGATTTCATAAGCCAAGCCTTTAGGAGATATAGCTAGACTGTATGTTAAGCTTTCTTGATCTAACGCCTTTCCTAATATTCCTATTTGCAGTTTTTCTGCTCTTCCTCTGGTTAAAACTTCATTCAATCCGCCTTTGCTTTGTAATGATTCATGTAACTTTCCACTTGCTGAATCAGCTAACATTGACATAGCATCTAAAAAAGATGTCTTGCCTGAGCCATTTGCACCAATCATGACTATAAGATCTCGCATTTCTAGATCCACCTGTTGCAATCGGCGATAACCTTTAATAGATATTCTTTCAAATTTACTCATAGTCAAGTAGTCAGCAACATTTTTGTGTACGATGCATTTAAGTATATCGTTTTCAGATTAGCTTAAAATTTTGGCAAAATGCAGCATATCAGACCGATGAATTAGACGATCGCATTGGCACTTGTCGCGATCGCAATTTATGAAGTGAGTACCAGCAATAGTTTTAATCCCTTAGTCACTCATCTTGGTTGGGGATCGGTCTACTATAGTTGTAGGCTCTAAAATAGTTGAATGTTCTTATGACTTTGATCAAGATTCTTCCAGATTGGTTTCTGCCTGAAAGTCAAGCAACCTCAGAATCAGTTTATCTAAATCGGCGGAGATTTATGAAGAAAGCTGGATTAGGTAGCCTAAGCATTATGGGATTATTAGCTGGCTGTCAAACTATCGAAGAGAAAAAAGCCATTGTCAAACAAAAACTACTAGACGATCGCTTAAAAGTAATTACCACTTCTCGCAATCTTGCTTTTACCCTTGATCGCCCAATTACCGATGAATATAGCGCTGCTGTTTACACTAATTTTTATGAATTTAGTGGAGATAAAGATGTATGGGAGAAAGTGGGGAAGTTTCAACCGCATCCTTGGACTGTGGAAGTATCTGGCCTAGTCACAAATCCCCAAAAATTTGCGATCGAGGATTTGATTGCCAAAATGCCTATCGAAGAAAGACTCTATCGCCATCGTTGCGTAGAAGCATGGGCAATGGCAGTTCCTTGGACTGGGTTCCCTCTCAAGCGATTAATTGAATTAGTGGAACCAAAGGCTAATGCAACCCATGTTAAATTTACAACTTTCTTTCGTCCAGAGCAGGCAAGGAGACAAATCTTGCAGAGCGAGCCTTGGCCTTATACCGAAGGGCTAACAATTAAGGAAGCGATGAATGATCTTGCTTTTATGGCTGTGGGTATATATGGACATGAGCTGCCCAAACAACATGGCGCTCCGATTCGATTAGTTTTGCCTTGGAAATATGGCTATAAAAGCATTAAATCAATAGTCAATATTGAATTTAGCGATCGCCAACCAGCTACATTTTGGAATACACGTATTCCCCAAGAATATGATTTTCTTGCTAACGTCAATCCAAATATTCCCCATCCCCGTTGGTCTCAGGCTAGCGAAAAGATGCTAGGTACAGGCGATCGCTATGCTACGCAAATGTATAACGGCTATGCCTCTTATGTTGCTAATTTGTATTAAGGGTTCACGTCTATGCACGTTAGTTTTATAGCTATCGCCATGCTTGTTAGGACATAAAAACCCAATAGTGTGAGGCGGCGCGAAGCGCCGCCTCACACTATTGGGTTTTTGATTTGTTCTCATACAGGTGACTATAGCTATAAAAGCAGAAAACGACTATGCCGTTTTCTGCTTTGGTGTTAGATCGAGCTATTGCTAATTTTGCGAATGGCAACTACTGCTGGTTTTGGTGAATCATTGGGCTTGAGGGAGGGCCAGTTAGAGCCGATGGGAACTTTCCGAGTTTGCATAAACTCTCTGCCATCTGTGGTTCGCATCGCAAACTGACGAGATTCAGAGGTCATATCTTTGCGAGTACCTCTAACTTCCCCAGGGTGCTGTACTGACAGGAATAAAGTCTGCTGATCACTGGAGAAAAATGGCCCAGTGGTTTCACATTCCATTGGACCAAATCCAAATAGAAAAGCCTTACCAATATCCGCACCAGATGTTGGTAAAAACCAGATAGAACTGTTACCATAAAGTCCGCGTAAGTCTGATTGACTAA
Organism: Pseudanabaena minima str. Chao 2107; assembly: GCF_051131155.1. Classification (NCBI taxonomy): domain Bacteria; kingdom Bacillati; phylum Cyanobacteriota; class Cyanophyceae; order Pseudanabaenales; family Pseudanabaenaceae; genus Pseudanabaena; species Pseudanabaena minima. Next base: position 3,177,391 of record NZ_CP159508.1, on the reverse strand, counting down.
CAGATTTTCCAAATTTGTCCTTGCGGCTAGGAATCGCGAGATTGTACTTGTCAGTGCCTATGTCGGTAACCATCCAGAGATGTCCACTGCGATCAATCGCTAAGTTATCAGGATTGGCAAAACCTAGACCACCTTCCGCAGGTTCGCCACCTGTAGCAATCATTGACCATTGGAAGTTCATTGCATTGGGTTGATTTTCCTGCTCATTTAAACGCATGATCCAGCCATATTCATAAGCTTTGCCATCAGCACCTTTAAAGATTCTCAAATCTGGACTACCATCGCTATCACTAGCAGCACCTGAAGTAAAAGCAATAAATAAAGAACCATCGGTGGCTACTTTAGTGTCTTCAGGACGTGCGGCACAGGTTGCACCAATAGCATTAGCCGCATAGTGAGCATCGATCAATATTGCGCCTTGCTTTTCCCGATCGCTACCTACATACAAATCACCCAAAGTTTTAAACTTGGACTTAAACTCCGAAATCTCCTCTTCTTTAGTTGCTCGGAAAATCCCACCTGCGGGTCTTTGGGGAAGAGGCAACATTTTCCCAGCAAGGACATCTAGGCTATGGGGATTAATTGGGGTAGAGGGCTCTAGAGCAATCCAGCTACCTGAACCATCAGCATTAAACTTAGCCGCATAGAGCATTCCTGATTCCAAGAGTTGAGAATTCCTCTTGTCTTGAGGATTGGTGACAATCCCTTTGCTAACAAATTTGTAAAGGTGTCCACCACGGCGATCGCAACCCGAATAAAATACTAGGGGCTTGTCAGCTTCGGCGCGAATGCCTACCGCTTCATGGCGATAGCGACCTAGCCAAGTGTGCTTTGTGCCATAATCCTCAGGATTAGCAGGGTCAATCTCTACCATCCAGCCGTATTTGTTACCTGCTAAGCCCAACACATTGGCGACACCATTGAGATCACCATTGTCTTTAATGAATTTCTTTTTGCTCGGATCGAGGGAAGTTCCATCAGGCATTACTGGTTCTGGTACAAAATCTTGAAAGTTCTCTTCTGCACTGAATACAGTTCCCCAAGGGGTTGTACCACCCGCACAATTGTTGAATGTCCCAATAATGCGATCGCCGATTTTATCGGTATAGCCTAAACCCTTCTCTTTCCGAAAAATTATGGTAGCGGGACCTGTTGTCTTGAGATAGCGACCATCATCTAAACCTGAGATACCAGTAATGCGGCGATCGGCTTTGGAATTTGTCCGCACCCATTTACCTTCAGAGGTTCGACGTACTGAAATTACACCAATTCCCAAATCAATCAGTGCTTCTTTAGAGATCAATTCAATTTTGGCTTTGAGAGGATCACTTGCGGCTAAAGACCATGCATCGATATCCTTAGTACCGAGAGCTTTAAGGGCTGAGTCAACTTCATCAAATGGTAAATTTTTGCCAATAACTTTTGCGTAGGACTGCTCCCAAGGAATACTACTAATATATTCAAAATTGACAGTTAGATAACCTTCATTTGCACTTGTTTCAATAAGAGATAAATAGTCATTGTTATAGCCAAAGCGCGAGTCACCAACTGGGTCGCCCCATGCAGCAATGACATCATAGACAAATCCTTCAGGTAAAACTAGATCATCAGCTACTTCAAAAGTTCTATAAAATTGACTCTGTTTTGACGGAGCGATCGCATCCGTTACTAATGGTATTGGACCTTTAATCGGTTTAAAGTTTAACTGTGAAGACGATGTTGCGGCTAGAGCTTCACTGTTTCCTTCAGCCCCCATAAAAGGCATCGAAAATTTGGAGGCTGAGCGATCTCGAGATCCTACGTCAAATAACATTGCTCCGCCAATTCCACCTATAAAAGTTAGGAAATCTCTACGTTTAATGGTCATGTTTTTTGATAGCTTTCTAAAGTTAGTTTCGTGAGGATTGACGATAGTTCTAACTTTAGCGTTATGAGTTTAAGGCAAGGTAAAACTATGGATAAGGAAGCAATTTTTGATGGCTTGGCTTTGCCAAGCCATCAAAAATTCTAGCGAGATTGAATGGATCGAAACTTCGCTCGGTCTGCAAATTTGTTGTAGGGTAGGTTAACTATGTTTAGTTTTGCGATTCTCTCTATTTTTTTCTATCTAATTACAGGATTATTAATTCTTTTCTGTTTGACTCTAATTATTAACTTTGTAAATAATCGATCATTTAAATTCCCCAACAATCGAAATTTAGAATGTTTTGGAGAAGTTTTGGGTGCTTTATGCGCTACAGGTATTCTAGGGGCTTTATGGAATTTGGGGCATGGAGCAAATGCCAAGGGCAACTGGTATACAATATTTATCCAAATGCCTTTATATGGATCTTTAATAGGAGGACTTATTGGTAAACTCGTTGGAGAAAAAATCTTATCAAAAGCACCACGTTATTTACAAAGATGGCTGATCGTAATTGCCATAATGCTTGCTCTAGTAGCACTTTATAGCTACATCTACACTGGGGTAACTAGTTATGGAGATAATTGACTTAAAAATGTTCAATGCTAATTTCAGATGATATCAGTGACCCAAAAACACATGTCAAAATCATTGCAAAATCTTGCTTCTACAGTTCGGATCTTTATCTTTGCGATTGGCTCAATCTCTTTAGCAGCAGCACTTACTGATCAGGCGATCGCACAGCCATCTACTCCTAAAGCCCCAGATCGTAGCGAAGAATGTGAAATTCTGATCGTGGGTGGTGGTGTCGCAGGAACAGCTACAGCCTATGAAGGATTGCTAGCAGGACGAACTGTTTGCATGACCGAGATTACGGATTGGGTCGGTGGACAGATAACTGCTCAAGGTACATCGGCTTTAGATGAAGCAAAAAAACAGCGCAATCTCTGGTTCTTTCCCCAAGGTTACACCGAATTTCGGAAGAGGATTGAGCAGAACTATGGCAAATTGAACGCGGGAGATTGTTGGGTAAGTGTGTCTTGTTTCATTCCCAATACTGCTCAGCAAATATTAGTGGGAATGTTGCAGGAAGCAGCGCAGAAGGGGAATGGCAAATTGAAATGGTTCCCGAATACAGTAATTAAAAAGCTGGAAATGAGTCCTGACGGGAAACTGATTGATGGCGCGATCGCAATACAACATAGTCCCGCACCCAATACGCCGCCGCTAAATACTGAAACACTTTCATCAATCATTGAAGATGCTTATCGCTACGAAAATTCATCGCGATTAAACAAACAAATTATTCGGTTCATTCCGCTTGCCAGTACTGAAAAGCGTCCTACTGATTGGTTTGTGATTGACTCGACGGAAACAGGAGAAATTATCGCTTTAGCCGATGTTCCATATCGTTTGGGTCTCGATCCGCGATCGCATCTCAATCCATCATCGCCCGTCACCGAGAATGATCCATACTGTACGCAAGGCTTTACCTACACCTTTGCAATGGAGCAAACTGCCGAAGCGCAACCCCAGCAAAAGCCGAGTTTCTATGATCGCTACTTGCCCTATTACGGCTCCGACCCTAAGCCCAATCTGGCTAACTTTGATACGATCTTTACCTATCGCCGTATTTGGAGCGCTGCCACTGAAAACCCGAAAAAGAATGCCTTTGGGGTTTCGCCTATGAAAGCATGCGATATCTCCATGCAGAACTGGGTTTGGGGTAATGATTATCGTCCAGGGACTAACAAAGATAATCTCATTTATTCGCGTGAGCAATTATTGCGATCGGGACAGTTGGAGCCAAATGGATGGATGGGAGGTTTAAGAACGGAAACCCTCAAAAGTGGTGAAGAAATTGCCCTCGGTTTTTATTATTGGTTGGTCGCAGGTACAACCGACTCACAACAAAAAACTGATTGGAAAAAGCCTTTCCCTAATCATCGTTTGCTGACTGGCTTCGATTCGCCAATGGGAACTTCGCATGGACTGTCCAAATACCCCTACATTCGTGAGTCCCGTAGAATCATCGGTCGTCCATCCTATGGTTATCCTGAAGGCTTCAGCATGTCTGAAATCGATGTATCACAAGTAGATTTTAGTACTGAAACCTATCGCCAAAATCTCTCTGAGCAAACCTATCGCAGTTTATGGAAAGCTCTAGCAGGTGTAGAGTCAGCTAGTGCCATTAGAAATAATACTGAGCCGCAAAAGATTTCCCGCCGCACCCGTTCTACGATTTATCCTGATGCGATCGGTATTGCTCAGTACTATCTCGACTTTCATCCTTGCCTGAGCGAATATCCCGTCGAAAAAGCTGGCAATACGGAAAGAGCAGGAGTTCGTAATGGTCATGGACCAGCGTTCCCAGGACAAATTCCGTTGCGATCGCTAATTCCTCAAAAAGTCGATAATCTGATCGTATCTGGGAAGAATATCGCCTTTAGTTATATCGTTGCCGCAGGTTATCGTGTCCATTCCTACGAGTGGTCAGTGGGAGCCGCTGCTGCAACGACTGCATCCTTTGCACTGTCTGAAGGGATGCTTCCCTATCAACTAGTTGAAGATTTACCGAGAGTAAGTCCTAAGCTTTTGCAATTACAACAGATGCTAGTGAAAAATAATAATGCGATCGCGTTCCCAGACACTTCTATTTTTAATCTCAATTGGAGTGATTGGAAAATTTGGTAAATAAAATCAGCCATGCTTTGCATGGCTGATTTTATTTACTGATGTTACATGAAACGCTGAGATTGGGGCTTGGAGACCAAGCCCCTACCTATACAAATATGTAGGGATTTGGTCTCCAAATCCTCTTTTAAGATGACTTGGAAACATGATGACGATCTTTGTTCTACGTATCGTCAGTTAATAAATGGTTTCGTCTTCTTTCCGCCAAGCTGGATCGACGATACAGATAAATACAATTGGCTCATCACCGATATTCTTGAGAAATTGTTTTGCATCTGGTGGAATATACACTGCATCACCAGACTCGATCTCACGAATCTCTTCATCAATGTGCATTTCTCCGCGACCACTGAGAATGTAATACACCTCAGAAGTTGTTAGGGAATGTGGCTGCGAAGTCTCGCCCACAGGCAAAATGGCATGGGCTAGGCTATAACGCAGGTTAATCGCCTGTTTGTCAGGATGCAATAATTCGCGCAATATGGTCGAATCGCCAGCGATGAACTCTGGACAATCCAGCAATTTTTGGATCAACATTGAAACAATCTTAAATAAGTTTTCTGAGCAATAGAGCGGCACTTTGTGCCGCCCTAGAATTACTTAATTGCTTGGACATCCTTAGTAGCAAAGCCGTGGGCGCTTAATTCTTTATTGAGGGCGATCGGATTCTTAACGCGATCGACAAACAAGACACCATTTAAGTGATCCATTTCATGCTGAATCACTCTGGCTAGCAATCCATCGGCAATAAGATGCTTCGGTCTACCATCTTCATCACGATAAGAGACTTCAACGCGATCGGGACGCACAACATCAAGAAATACTTCAGGAATGCTCAAACAGCCTTCTTCGCCAGTAACCAGATCACCGCCCGAAGACTTCACTTCAGGATTGATCATTACTAAAGGCGGCTTACTTTCATCCTTGAGTTCAATATCAATGACAAGTAATTGTTTGTTAATCCCCACCTGTGGTGCAGCCAGCCCGATGCCATCATTGCTATACATGGTTTGGAGCATCTCCACAATAGTCTGACGAATCTCGTCGTTGACTTTGCTAATGCGCTTAGCTGGCTGGCGTAATACGCGATCGCCTAGGGTATGGACTTGCAGTGGTGGATTTTTGAGTTTTTGTTTGGGGACTTTTATGGAAATTGCAGACATTGCCGATCAGCTTGTAAATATAAGCTTGTAGTTAACTAACTATATTTTGGCATATTGCATCGCTTGTTCGACAATTAACGTACTTTGACAGAATGGCGGCGCTTTGCGCCGCCATTCTGTCAACTTTTATAGCTTACCGATCGCATATTCGATGAGTTTGAGCAAAGACTTACTCATCTGCTCAAAGCCTTGGCGTTTCAGCGCAGATATAGCGATCGCCTCAGGATATTTCTCTAAGATTGCCTTGGGATCTTCAACAGCATCGATTTTATTGAAAACTAACAAGATTGGACCAACGGCGATCGGCATATCTTTGAGAATTTTATCTACCGACTTAAGTTGATCTTCCCAAGCAGAATGAGAAGCATCCACTAAATGCACTAGTACATCGGCTTCTGAGACTTCCTCAAGCGTGGCACGAAAGGCATCAACCAGCGATTTGGGAAGTTCGTGAATGAATCCTACGGTGTCGGTGAGTAGCACCGTATGCATTTGATCATCCTCACCCGTGAGCGTAAGGCGGCGCGTGGTGGGGTCGAGGGTGGCGAACAACTTGTCAGCTGCATAGACCTCGGCTTTGGTCATGGCATTAAGTAAGGTTGATTTACCTGCATTGGTATAGCCTACGATCGCGACTGTAGGGACTTCTTGATCGACTCGTTTTTGGCGAATGCGCGATCGCTGTGCTTGCAGATGATTAACTTGCTGCTGAAGGAAGGTGATGCGCTTCTGAATCACACGGCGATCGGTTTCTAACTTGGTTTCACCAGGTCCGCGTGTACCGATACCGCCGCCGAGTCTAGAGAGAGCCTGCCCATGCCCTGCTAATCGCGGTAATCGATATTCTAGCTGAGCTAGCTCAACTTGTAACTTCCCTTCCGATGACTGGGCGCGTTGAGCAAAAATATCAAGAATTACTTCGGTGCGATCGCTAACTCGTAAGCCGATCATTCTTTCAATATTGCGGGTTTGGGAAGCTGTGAGTTCGCGATCAAATACGACCAGATTTGCGCCTTTAGTTTGGGCGGCGATCGCGAGTTCTAATACTTTGCCTTCACCGAGAACGGTCTGAGGATGGGGACGTTCGCGTTTTTGCCAGAGTGCATCTAGCACCTTGCCGCCTGCGCTTTCTACGAGTTGACCAAGTTCAATCATCGTAAAGGGCATCGAGTCAGACTTTTCTTTTTGATGCATCAGTCCGACTAGCACTACGCGATCGCAATCATCATCAGTCGCTCGACCTGCAAAGTTGCGGCTAAATTCTTCTTCTAGCCCTTCTACTAATTCTAAGAAATCTTGCTTGGATAGCGCCTCGACGGTCATCGGTGTTGATACCCGCCAAGCATTCTGCTGTTCAGGCAGTTCTGTATCATTGGCTGGTAATAAATGCGCCAAATATCCCCGCTCAGCATAGCCTTTGGGATTAACTGGCAAAATTATTAAGGCATCAAGGCGTTGCATCAACATCGCCGTTAAGTCAGTTGGATTGGGTGGCAGCGCATCAGGACTTGCACAAATACAGCGCAATCCACTGAGGCGATCGCTACCATAGCGAGGCAGTTCAAGGGGTGGGATTTTGGTTTGATTAGGTGTCCCGATCGCCACACGGATCACCTGTCCGCGCCTATTGATATATATGCAGATAGATTCCTTTAGCTCAGCACTAACTGCGGCAAGACGTTGAGCTAATTCAGGCGTGGTGAGGCTATCTTGAGGCAATCGCGATCGGTACAATCGATCCAATTGCTTTAATTGATGTGCCTTTAGTCCTTGGGTTTTTCCGTAAATAGTTTCGATATGCGTTACTCAGTATAATTGTGATGACTGCCTATAAAACCAATTGAGAATCACTTATTGCGGTCAAAAGCTCTAAGAGATCCCCCTCAATCCCCCTTTTTAAGGGGGAAGTATTTAAATTCTCCCTCCTTAAAAAGGGGGGCTGGGGGGATCTAGATAATTCTTAAAGGGGTTCTAAGATAGCTATCACAATTATACTGAGTCAGAACTATGAACGCTACAGCGCTTTTTTTAGTAACCCACGGCAGTAGCGATCGCCGTTCATGGTTAGCTTTACAAAATTTTGTAACCATAGCGCGATCGCGAAAAAATAAGTATGGCGATGATTATGATAATCGCTATATTAGCGGTGGTTGTCTAGAAGGTCAGGAACTTAATTTATCGCAGCAATTAGAACAATTTGCGACGGAGGTGATCCCAGATGGGGTTTCCGAAATTGTGATTTTGCCTCTGTTTTTGCTAGAAGGAGTGCATGTTAGCGAAGATATTCCTGAACAAGTAGCGATCGCGGCAAGTAAATTAACTAAAAAGTTTCCTGATAAATTCTCAGATCGATCTGATGATCGATCAATATTTCGGATTACGGCTCACGTAGGTACAGATAATCAGATTCCGAGTCTACTATTGCAGCACTTTGAGAAATATAGTGACGAGAGCAGCTTAGAAAGGCAAGGACGCATTCTCATAGCCCATGGTAGTCGTCGGTTTGGGGCGAATCAGGTAGTTGAGGACTTAGCAACCCAGAGTCAGGCGATCGCCGCTTATTGGGGAGTTGAGCCGAAAATAGAAACTCAAATTGAGAATTTTTTAGCACAGGGCATTCGTAAAATTAATGTGTTGCCATATTTTTTGACTGAAGGTGGAATTACTGAAGCGATTACCAATAAACTAAAACCATATCGTGATCACATCCAGATTCAGCAGTTACCTGTACCATTGTCGAATGAGCAGACTGTAGATTTAGCATTAAAACTCATTTAGCTGATGTTCGACAGATTGTTATAAGATTTAAAGCTGAATCATGATGTATTTTACATTGTGGACATGAACAAAAGTTCTAAGTACCTCACCATAATCAAAAAATAGAACCAAAACCTGTTCTACTTGCTACGCAAGTGGAACAGGTTTTAGGGTTTTATTTTTAATTACACTTGCCTAACCTAAGTAGATGGACATAATTAATTACAAATCCAAGCCTGTAAATTTGTCACCCGCAGTGTCGTAAATTTACAGGCTTGGGTAGTTATGTTGCACAAATGCTTACCTATGCAAAACTGCAATTTTAATAAGACCGACAAGGTAAAAAAAGTTGTCTGAAAGATATCAACATCTTAATCCCATATATCAAGAGATTCTCAAACAAGAGCGTCTTAAAAACTTAATGCGGATTGCTAAATGCATTGAAAACAGTACAGTTGGTATTTTTGAAACAACTCTAGATGATCAAATTCGGGGGGTTAGTGTATCTTTTTGTGATTTGTTAGGATACAGCGCTGAACAAGTCTGCCAACTCAAGTACCAGCAGATTTGTCATCCTGATGACTTGTCTGCGTATTATTTTCTCAAAGAGAGATTACTGTCAGGAGAAATCGATCATTGTTATATCAATGTGCGTTATATTCGCGAAGATGGTCAAATTGTCCAAGTACTTCAAAGTACAGATCTCGACGTTGGCGGCTCGAATGAACCTCACTTTGTGAATCGATTTGAAGATATTACTGATTGGGAACAGACTGCTAAAAATAAGCAAGACTTTGAAAACCGAACCCGCTATCTATTTGAGAACAATCCTAATCCGATGTGGATTTATGATCTCGCAACATTAAAGTTTTTGGCGGTGAATCAAGCTGCCATAACTCACTATGGCTATAGCGAAGAAGAATTTCTATCAATGACCTTACAGGATATTCGTCCTGCCGAAGATATTCCGATGCTTTTGGAGGCTCTCTCCAAGGTTTCACTAGGATTTAGTGTGCCTGAAGTATGGAGACATTGCAAAAAAGATGGGACGCAAATCTTTGTAGAAGTTTCAGCCCACACCCTTGACTATCAAAATCATAAATGTGAACTGATTTTGATCAATGATATTACCCAAAAGATGCAGGCTGAAGAAGCGCTCAAACGTGCTGAAGCTAAGTATCGCAGTATTTTTGAGAATGCGATTGAAGGGATTTTTCAAACAACCGTTGATGGCAAGTTCTTGATGTCAAATCCGATGCTTGCCAAAATTTATGGATATGATTCTCCTGAAGATTTGATTTCTACTCTTACTAATATCCAACAGCAACTATATACCGATCCTCAGCGTCGGTCAGAATTAATCAAGCTTTTGGAAGAACAAGAAGAAGTAAAATTCTTTGAATCTGAAGTTTATCGCAAGGATGGCTCAATTATTTGGACTTCAGAAAATGTTCATGCGGTTTACGATATTGCTGGTCATATTCTGTATTTTGAAGGAACAGTTGAAGATATTACGGCAAGTAAACGTGCCAAAGCTGAAATTGAACATCTTGCTTTTCATGACTCTTTAACAAATTTGCCGAATCGGGTTCTCTTTCGCGATCGCCTGTCAACGGCTTTGGTCAAAGCCTCGGAACAACTCCAAATCTATCTCGAGCACAATAACTTAGCTGAAATTAAAGTGATTCCACCATTACTAGCGGTGCTGTTTCTGGATTTAGATCGTTTTAAGTTAGTGAACGACACCATGGGACATGCCGCAGGCGATCGCCTCCTAATTGAAGTTGCTAAAAGGTTAAGTGAGTGCATGATTGAAAATACCTTTTTAGCAAGGATGGGTGGGGATGAATTTATGATCTTTGTGCCTGAATTGCAGAGTGTAGAATCAATTCAACAATTTGCCCAACTAATTTTACAATCCTTTGAAAGTCCTTTCTTTGTTGAAGAAATGGCTCTTTATATTGGCACTAGTATTGGTATTAGTCTTTACCCCAACGATGGTATGGACGAAGAGACTTTAATGAAAAATGCGGATACTGCAATGTTTCGGGCTAAAGAACGGGGGCGTAACCATTATCAACTCTACAATCATGCGATCGGTGCAAAAGTGAAGGAATATGTAGCGATCGAGAATGGGATTCGCCAAGCTCTAGATCGCTCAGAGTTTCAGGTGTTCTATCAGCCGCAAATTAATCTGGTTACAGGTGAGATTGACTGTATGGAGGCGTTAGCGCGTTGGCTGCATCCTGAATTAGGATGGGTTCCTCCCAATCAGTTTATTCCTGCTGCCGAGGAGCATGGCTTGATTGTGCGCTTGGGTGAATGGGTGTTGAGAACAGCCTGCAACCAAAATCGATTATGGCAAATAGAAGGATTACCACCGATTCGGATGGCTGTAAATTTCTCTGCAAAACAGTTTCAAGTTGTCGATCTTTGCGATCGCATTATGCAAATTCTTGTGGAAACCGATCTAGACCCACAATATTTAGAATTGGAAATTACCGAAAGCTTGGTGATGCAAGACCAAAATACAACAATTGCGATGCTGAAGCAGTTACAGGCAAGAGGTATGAGTGTATCGATTGATGATTTTGGAACTGGTTATTCTTCTTTGAGTTATTTAAGACTATTGCCTGTAAGTAAGGTAAAAATTGATGCTAGCTTTATTCGCGAAACCCCTCAAAATAAGGATGATGCCGCAATTACATCAGCAATTATTGCGATGGCTCATAATTTGAATCTTAGGGCGATCGCTGAAGGTGTGGAGCGCAAAGAGCAATTGGAATTTTTGCGATCGCATAATTGTGACGCGGTGCAGGGTTATCTATTTAGCCGCCCTGTGCCTGCCCATGAAGCGACTTTATTACTGCAAGCACAATTAAAATAAGTAATGGTGGCGCTTTGCGCCACCATTACTCTTGGGATTTGCTAATTGCTAATTTCGGCGATCGCCTTACGCGCAATGCTGGTGATATATAGCGTTACGGCAACTGTAGCTATAAAACCAACAATCCGAATGACCCATTGAATAGTGGCATCTGTGGGTTGACTCTCGCTACCAATACGGGCAATATCTCCAGCCAGAGAACCAATATAGACATACATCACCGTCCCAGGAAACATGCCAACAGAAGCCATTGCATAGTCTTTGAGGGTAACTCCAGTAATTCCAAAAGCGTAATTAAGTAAATTAAATGGAAATACTGGTGACAGTCTCGTTAACAGAACAATTTTGAATCCTGCATGGCTAACAGCCTGATCAATCGCTGCAAATTTTTGATTACCTTCAATCTTTTTCCCAATCCAATCACGGGCTAAATACCGCCCAACTAAAAAAGCAGCGATCGCCCCTAAGGTTGCACCGACGAATACATAGAGCGAGCCTAACAATACCCCAAATACCACACCAGCACCTAACGTCAAGATGGAACCTGGGATGAAGGCGACGGTCGCAACAATATAAATGAGCATAAAAGCAAGCCCACCGATGTAACCTAGACTTTCCACCCATTTCAAGGATGTGCGGAGTAGTTCTTGGGGATTGAAACTGGAGGTGGTTGCTGGATCTTGAGCAAAGACAGGATTGGCTATGATGGCATTGATGGCTAAAAAGGCGATCGCTCCAAAAAGCAAGCGCATCAAGTAAGAGGATACATAAAACTGTTGTTCCCCTCTCCCAGTGGGAGAAGGGCTAGGGGTGAGGGGATTCTTATACATCAGCAACATCCACCGCCGTTATAGTGCCAAGTCGAATCCGTGATCAGCACATCTTGCGGAAACTTGTCAGCAAGTTTTGCCGCAGTTTTATCACATACAGATGTAGGATTGCCACGCTGCAAAACATGCCCTGCTTGATCATCTAGAGATGACTCCAGCCCACTATAAACAGCGGTTTTGCCTGTAAATACACAAGCTCCATCACTGGGAATGGGAACTTTAAATGATACAGAATCTAAACTCTCTAACATCAGCGGCGTATCCAAATCAAAGCTATGGGTATCCAGCAAGCGATAGGGACGACGGGCGCGGACTTCTATTTGTCCAAATCCTGCGGCAATTAGATAATGAATATACTCGTCATAGGTCATGGCTCCCGATAGACACATCGCCCGTAATCGCTCATCAGCTTGGAGATTTGCAGGAATAGGACGAGTAGCGATCGGATCGCTCATAATCAATCTACCTTTAGGTTTGAGAACTCGATAAACTTCCTTTAAAGCTCTTTGTAAGTCTTGAGGCTCAAAAATATTAAAGAGACAATTCTGAGCAACCACATCAACCGAAGCATCAGGAACGGGCAATGCAAAGGCATCTCCTTCTAAAATGTTCACAAATTCAGGCTCAAACCAATCGTTTTCTTGAGCCGCTAATTGCAAATTACGACTAGCAACTTCGCGCATGGCAGCAACTGGATCAACGGCAATAACACTTCCTTTACGACGACAGAAGTAAGCAAATTGCAGAGCTTCTAAACCACCGCCAACCCCAATATACAAGACCGTTGGACTACCACGTAGTTCTGTGGGATGGATAGTTGTTCCACAGCCATAGTTCATCTGCTCAATGATTTTAGGTATTTTGAGATTAGGAAATTGCAGTGGTGGCGTACTAATGCAGCACAACCCAACCTGTGGTGTTTTTGCAGCTTCCGTATAAAATTCGGCGGTAGTTTCGAGATAGCTCATGAAGATTTACTCAAGGATAATGATTGGATTAAGAAAACTAAAAAAGCGGAGATTTAAGATCCCCGACTTTTTCTAAGCGAGCAAAGACAATTTGCAAATTCACAAAAAAAGTCGGGGATCTTTACATTTACAAGTTTCTTTTGATGACTTACTTACTGATGTTACGTGGAAGGAATTCTTGCGATGGCGTAAGTCTAGGGCTGGCACGGGGGCGCAGCCCCTACAAGATCTAAAATTTACAGGTAGGGGCAATCCCCCCGTGGTTGCCTTGTTATGCTAGCAGCAAGAGGTTCATTATCTGAGTTCCACGTAACTAACATCAGTTACTTATACCAATTCCCGAAAGTGTGACAACACTTTCGGGAATTAAAACCCAAACCCAGTAAAGGTTTTAAAAACACAAAATGGCTATGCAATTTTGTGTTTTGGTGTTACTGCTTTAGTTTAGCTTTTTCTACGTTGCCTCTCGTCTAAAAGATGAAAGGTGACACTTAGTGCAGCCTTTCATCTTTTGGATTTAAAGGAGTTCAGTAGAGCGTTCTGCCAACTTAGAGCGTTCACCCTTACTGAGAGTAATATGTCCAGCCAATGGGTCATTTTTAAACCTCTCTACAACATAGGTTAAACCGTTACTTGCTGCATCAATATAGGGATTATCAATTTGTTCTGGATCACCTGTTAGAATCACTTTTGTGCCTTCACCAGCACGAGTAAGAATAGTTTTCACCTCATGGGGAGTAAGGTTTTGCGCTTCATCCACAATCAGAAATTGTTGAGGAATAGTCCGTCCTCGAATGTATGTCAGTGGTTCAATCTGAAGTAGTCCTCGCTCCATTAAGTCTTCATGTCCTCGCCGAGTATGTGAATGCATACTCCGCTTTTCTTTCGGCTCTTTAGGAGACTGAGAACCAAAAATCAGATCGAAATTATCGTAAATGGGCTGCATCCAAGGTGTCAGTTTTTCTTTGATATCTCCAGGCAGAAAGCCAATGTCTTTACCCATTGGGATTACGGGGCGTGAAATTAGCAGCCTAGTATATACGCGCTCATCGGCTACCTTATGTAATCCCACGGCGATCGCTAACAAAGTTTTGCCAGTGCCAGCTTTACCAACGAGGGTAACTAGGGGAATTGAGTCATTCAGCAAAAGATCGAGGGCAAATTTTTGTTCGCGATTGCGTGCATTAATTCCGACAACTCCTGAATTGATGAGCTTATTAATGGATACTAGTTTCGTGGAGTCTTGGCTACTAGTGCTGGCGATCGCTAAAGCCGTATGGGAAGGATTGAACTGATCGATCAGCATCACCGCTTGATTTGGGCAAAGTTCACCATCAATAGAAATCGCACCATTCTTAAAAAGTTGATCAATTTTTGCCGCATCAACGATTACTTCCGTAATACCTGTATAAAGCTCAGAAACATCAACCTTATTCGTCTCATAGTCTTGAGCTTCCAGTCCTAGGGCATCAGCTTTGATCCGTAGATTGGTGTCTTTGCTGACCATAACAACCCGACATTGACAACCACGTTTAAGTTCGAGTGCGACTGCGAGAATGGCATTGTCATTGCGATCTCCTTCTAGTTCAATGGGCAGAGTTTTTAACGTTTCGCGATCGCACAGGGCTACTCGCAGCAATCCCCCACTTTCCAACTCAATCCCTTGGATAATATTCCCCTGACTTCGCAATTCATCTAAGTCTCGTGAAACTTGTCGTGCATTGCGTCCGATCATCTCAGGTTGCTTTTTAAAGCGATCGAGTTCTTCAATAATGGTCATCGGTAAGACGACCTCATTATCCTCAAATCGTTTCATTGCTGTGGGATCGTACAGCAATACATTAGTGTCAAGTACAAAAATCTTTTTCATATTGTTGAATTTTAAGTATTGCTAAAGATGGCAAGGATTTGAAAGGGCTTTCTTACCGAGTAAAGCTGTCTATCCTTAAAATTTAATCTTGACACTTTCGAAACCATTATGTGGATTTTATGTAGCAATTGCTACAATGCTTAACACCAAAACATAAAAAAAGCTGCGCGAAGCGCAGCTTTTTTTATTTTGGGTTTATGCGTAAAACTAAAAAAGGACGCTTAGCGCCCCTTTTTTAGTTAAAACAAGGTAGAAATACCATTTGGACGCAGATCTTTGTAATCTAGAATCTTGCGAACTACATCAAATGTAGACTGCGAGTTAGTAATCGGAATGATAGAGGCTAGCTGACCTGGTAACACTTGCATCACAGGAGGCATATCCTGAGTGAACATATTAATCGTGCGATTAATCAGTGCAAAATTACCTTTTGAAAAAGCGTTGGTATAGGTGAATTGATTAGTTGCTTGAGGTAGCCCTGCAACATTAAACAACCCAATGGGGATACCTTGCGATGTTGTCAGAAAACGAGCAACTGTTTGATTGAGAACATTGGTCGATTGGATTTGAGTGAAGTAGTCATAGACTTTGACATTCTTATCGATCTTACCAACACGCTTAGAATCAATACCACATACAGTTCTTAACGTTCCATAAGCCGATGGATCGCTAGGTAAAATCAAACTGATAGCTGAGAAGTCTTTGAGCAATTGCACTTCGCTATAGCCGAGAGGACGATTATTCAAATCGAATAAACGCACAATTAGGCGATCGCCTGGATTGAGACCACGGATAAAGGTCGCACGCTGATTAATATTAAAGCGATAATCACCGACAAATCGCTCTGCAAGAAATCCATTAGAACGCTTTGATCTGATCGAAAGACGTGTAATCACCTGAGACAAACGGGGCTGATTTTGCAAAACAGCGAGACTAAAATGCCCACGATGAGGATTCTTTCTCGATAGTTCAACGCCATCACGTTCCTTACGATCCTTACGATCTGAGCGGCGATCGTCATCATAATCATCATCTTCATCGTCATCACGATCCTTTCGATCTTGACGATTAGAGCGACGATCATCGTCATCGTCGTCGTCATCGTCATCTTTTCTAGAGACAACGATGGGCTTCATCGGTTTCACAGAGCTACCAGTCTGGACATTGGTAGTTTGCACGACAACAGTTTGGCTAGACTGTGAACTTGTTGATTGAGAAGAAGTTGTAATTCCCAAATCACGATCCGAAAGTCCTGAATTATTCGATGAGTTATTTGAGGAATTGTTTGATGAGTTGTTCGATGTATTGTTCGATGTATTAATGTATATCGAAGAAATACGTCCAGAACTTACTTCAGAAGCGCTAGCTGTGATAATTGAAGTAAAGGATCTGATTTCTTCGATCTCAAATCTGGCATCTTTTAAACCATTGGACTGATCGTAGCGCACGCTAGTCACTGCCTTAAGATCGCCATTATAAATATCGTCAAGCGAAATTTTTTCGCTCAATAGGCGTAAAGGAATCACTTCCACAAAAGCGGATTGTCGTCCTGCATTTTTGGAAAGTAGTCTTGCACCTGAGTTGGTA
Organism: Pseudanabaena minima str. Chao 2107; assembly: GCF_051131155.1. Lineage (NCBI taxonomy): Bacteria > Bacillati > Cyanobacteriota > Cyanophyceae > Pseudanabaenales > Pseudanabaenaceae > Pseudanabaena > Pseudanabaena minima. The sequence goes on along the minus strand of NZ_CP159508.1, from coordinate 3,160,732 downwards.
TAAACTTCGCGCCATTCTCCAGCACGTCTGACATAAAGTTGATATACTGCATTCGCGTAGGTTGTCGAAGGCTTATTGGCAATATCTAATAAAATGCCAATGCTTGAGAGGTTGCCAGAGTTGTCGAGCAAGCGCAATAGCTGTACCCCTGTTTGCCAGTCCTGTGGGACTTGGGCGACGATTTGAGGAACAGATGGAGCGGCGATCACTTCTATAGTATTTAGCAAAGATGCTGTAGTCAGAGTTGCTGCAAGAAGACATAAAGATGTCTTCTGAAAACTTTTACGAAAAATGTTCATTATTATTTATTCCTAGCTCGATTTATTGCATGATTTGCTAGAGTCAACCTATTGATTAGTGACGCATGGCAAAACAAGCGCACAATGCGTCACTATATTTAGGCAAAGAAGTCTTTAATGAATGCAGACGATCTCTCTAGTTTTTTGTTCCATTACAACAATAAAGGCGACCCTAAGGGTTGCCTTTATTGTCTGAAGAAGGGCAGTGCGAAGCACTGCCCTTCTTTAAAAAATTGGATGACTATAATTTTAAAGAAATCGTGATATTTGAATCTGTGCCCAAAAGTTTTGCAAGCGATCGCCTAAACTTGCGATCGGAAATCTTGGCTGCGATCGCCATTTATTTAATAACAAATGTCCCATCGGGGTCAGTCGAAAACTATCAGTAATGCCCTGTCCATCCACCTCGCGACGCAAAACGCCTACTTGGATCAGCCATAGTAAAGCATTTTCGGCGATGATCAAACTTGTAGGATTGGTCAAATATTGATTTTTGATGCCATCATTACCTGCGATCGCTCTCAGGTTTACGCCTTGTGTTGCCATATCCGCGAATAACTTAGTTGTAAAGGGCGCACATCTTAGCGCTACTTCGGCTCTCTGTAATATTTGTAGTTCGTATTCAGTAATATCTTTGTTGTTACTTTTACTTAAAGTTTCGGTTGACATGACATTTTCCGAGCATTGGTCTAGTTTAATACTTTAAAGTTAATGCTAGCAGCACTACCCAATGCTGGCATTAACCTTTGGATAAGTAATTGTCCAAAATGAAAGATCCCCAACCTTAAAGCTTTACCTCGCAGGGACGTAATACTAAAACATAAAAATAGCAAAGCACAAAATAGCATAGCCATTTTGTACTTTTAAAACCATTACTGGGTTTGGTTTTTAATTCTTGAAAGTGAGACAACACTTTCAAGAATAGGTATAACTTTACAGCCTAAGGATTTGTAATTAAGTCAATCTTGCTTTATAGAAATTCTCAGTTTATCCACGGAGTAAAATTGAAATTAGTTATATCTTTTAGGGTCTTTTTTCTCTTTTTTCTCAGAAGGATCTTTCTTGGGCTTTTTAGCCTCTTTATTGCCCTTTTGTTCTTTAGACATTATTTCCTCCAGTGCCGATAACAAGCGGGAATCAGCAATATTTAATCATGCTTATTGCTATTATTATACCTTGATTCTAAATAATCTGTGATCTTCATTCCTTAGGAAATGTAACATGAGTTAAAAAAAAGAAATTAAATTTAATTTCTTTTTTAAAAAACTTCATTGTTCAAATAGATTACTATTCTTGTTAAGATATTCAATCTAAAAATAAAGAAGGGGCACTTTGCGTCTCTTCTTTATTTTAGAAAGCAAGCATCTTATGCAATCCATTAGGGTGAAGTGCAATCAAGGGCGATCGCCTTATATTTAAACAAATAGCTACAAACAGCTATTGTCTAAGCTAGAGAGCGATCGTCATGATGTCCACTCAAAACCCTAAACTTCATCACTCTCCTACAACTAATGCCCTTGCGATGGGAATGGCTCTTAAAAAAATGTATGAGCTGGGGCGTAAAGATTTTGATTCAGAAAATTTTTCGGGGCTAAAATTATCTTGCTGTAAGCTATCAGCTATCAATCTGACTAGTTCAGATTTACGAAATGCCGATCTTGACCTAACTGATTTAAGTGAGTCTGACCTACGGGGAGCAAATCTAGAACGTTCAACGCTTAGTTTTACAAACTTGACTAATTCTGATTTGAGCAATGCCAATTTAAAAGGAGCAAATCTGGGGGGAGCAGATTTAAGTGGAGCAATTTTGAGAGGTGCAATTCTCCAAAATGCCAATTTACGAGGGGCAAATCTGAGCAATGCTCGCCTAGAATTTGCAAATCTAGAAGGTGCAGATTTGACAGGTGCAAACTGCTTTGGCTGTAATCTGAGTTATGCCAATCTCAAACATACTAATCTGACCGAGGCAAATCTAGACAATTCCAATCTTCTCAAAAGTAACTTTGAATATGCCCTGCTAGATGGCACAACTCTAAACAACGCTAGTTACTAGGATTAGGGAAATTTATAAAAAATGATTGGCAATGGTTTGCGGAGTGGCAAAGCCACACCACAAAAAACCTTTTATTCTTCAATACCGATCGCCAGTCTTGTATATACAGTTGCCAATGCATTGGCATCGCCAACATTACCAGGGAAGAGGACTACGGGTAAATCGGGGAAACGGGGATGATCTTCGGGGGTACGCACGACGGAGCAACCAGCAAGAATTTGTCCTAGCAGTCTAGCTGTAGGCAAATTTAAACCTGTGCTTAACACATCGTTGGAAGTAATCCCACCTTTACTAATTAAAAATCCAATATCTGTGGGTAATTCCTGCACGATCGCCATCAATAGTGCTGACACTGCCTGACCAAAGGCAAGACGAGCAGCGATATCCGCAAATTCCAGTTCTTTGCGACTGGTAAATACTACGGCGGTTTGACCTAATCCGTGAGCTTGGTAAACCTGTGCTAAGGCTTCTTGTTTAAGAATTGCGGATTGAGATTCGGCATCACTTAAGAGTCGAGAAACATCGATCTCTACGGGACAAGTATTAGGTGCTTTGAGTAGGTTTTCTAATTGCTCAGTGGTTTTTTTGACGTGAGAACCAACGATCGCGACACCCGCTTTATGCGATCGCATATATTTCGACATTTCCTCTGCGGCGATCGGTTGGGGTGGTAGCTTAGCAAGGGCAGTCAGCAAACTCGCCGCACTACGGAACAAAAATCTTTTACCTGTTGACGCAACAGCCAAAATATCCGCAGCAAATTGGTTGAGATCGGCTTGGTTTTCCGCATCGACCACACCACATTGATTGTCATGCATTCTGGCTAAGCGCTGACGTACCCCCGCCCGAATATCGCCTAATAAAAAACGCTGTACATTGTCAGCAAGGATTTTCCCCTTTGTTTTTTCTTCGACATAATCAGGTAAATAGCTGTGGGTATAGCCAAAAACTGAATCCTTAGCAAATTCGGTTTCATGGACTGGAGTTGGTACACCATTAACGACTAAATAATGCACACTCGACTTGGTAAAGCGTCCCCCTTCAAAAAATGCTGGCACAAGAAAATGCGCGTCAAAATCACCTAACTCTTCAGCGATCGCATCTGTCTCGACGGGATAATGTCCACGCAGCGTCGAGTCGGAGCGGCTAACGATCATAAATTCTTGAATACCTTCGGCGGCGATCGCAGGTTTGAGATTGCGACAGACTTCGCGTGTCACACTAGCTGCATCTTCAGGCGTAAGCGATCGCGTATTCGTCAACACAAACATAATCGGTGAAGGATCGGCAAGTCCAATTCTTAGGGTGTCTGTATCCCACTTAGTCAACAATAGGCAGCTATGTACAGTTTGTGAGCCTGTTGGATCGTCATCAAGCACAATAATTTTAGGCTGTCGAGAAGAAGTAGCTGCCATTGCTTTTCTATAAAATGCAAACTAATGTTTGTAGAAGCTTATCTTGATTTATGTAAAAATAGCCAATCTTCAGCATCACAAACATCAATCCTCACAATTAGATTTTTGAAAGCTAGCCGCAGGTTAGTTTTCAAAAATCTAAACCATAATTGGCGACGCAAAGCGCCGCCAATTATGGTTTAGCTCTAAATTGAGCACTTCTGCCTAGAGCTACACATACTAATACGCCGAAAGCAAAACCCAAGGTGGTAATAGTCATTGGTTCTCCTAGCAGTATCGCTGAGGCAAGAATTGTCAGAAATGGTTGAAAAAGTTGCAGTTGTCCTATCCGAGCTATCCCACCCAAAAACAAACCTCGATACCAAGCAAAAAAGCCTAAAAACATACTGAAGCAACTGATATATAAGAAACTGATCCAAGCATTACTAGAAATAGTTGTGAAGGATGGAGGCAGATGTTGTAATACGATCGGTAATATCATCGGGAAAGACAGTACTAAAGCCCAACAAACTACCTGCCACGAACCAAAAGTACGCGCTAAAATTGTCCCTTCTGTATAGCTTAAGCTCGCGGTAACGACTGCTCCTAGTAGAGACAAATCTGCAAAACTCATACTCCCCGTTCCCGATATCAGCGCAAAGGCAACTACTAAACTACTACCTGCGATCGCGCAAATCCAAAATATCAATGATGGTCGCTCTCCTGCTCGCAAAACCCCAAACAGAGCCGTCGCTAATGGTAATAAACCAATGATGACAGCTCCATAGGATGCAGAAGCGTCACGCATTGCTAACGTAGATAACAATGGAAAACCAATTACAGCACCAATTACGACAATAGCAAAGTTGGGCAGAAACCGCCAAGATGGAATCGACTGCTTAGTAGCAATTAATAAAATCAATGACAAGCCAGAGGCAATTACTGCTCGACCTAGTCCCACAAATACAGGATCGAAAGCAGTTAGAGCAATGCGGGTTGCAGGCAAAGTGACGCTAAAAATTACTACTCCAAGAAATCCATAAACCAGTCCCATACTTACTTCTTTATTTTGCGGACTAGTCATTTTAGTAGAAAGGTTTTATGGCTTGTAAAATTACGGCTGAGGCTCGTTTAGCATCTTCGGGTTGATCCAGAGTTAAGCTGACTTCAGTTAACCTTGCTTCCAGAGCTTCGACAGTTTCGTAGGTTTGGAAGATAAGCTGAATCAAATCATCAATGTCATAGGTATAAAGTGCTGACCAGTCACGTTCTTGGGGACTAAAACGATAATTTAGACTAGAAAATAACAGGATTTTGGCATGGAGAGGACTGATATTTCTCGAAATATCAGCTCGTAAATCAAATAGATTAGTTAAATATTTGAGATTATGTTTGTGGGGAATCGTATCACTTTCAGTTTTTTCATATCCATCATCGCTAGCCGCAGAAGAACCGCGTTGCGATCCTGAGTCTGGCTCTGGATGATCTGGATTTAAAAAGCTATGAGGTAGGTTTCCTTCATCGCGCAAAGTATACAGAAACCCAAGACTATCAATAATGTTGTCCGCCGCAAGCAGATAGTCAGACTGCTTACTAAGCTGCTTGACATGGGCGTTTAACTTGTGTTTGAGCGTATTGAGATCAGGAAACATGATCATTAAGTCGCGGACAAGCTGACGAATCTGCAACGCTTTAACTTCGTTGACATCATTTGACCAAGAATCATGACAGGTAAAGAGGATTAGTCGTTTAATGCGAAGTACATTGCTGTCTTGCTCCAAACTATCTATAACTTCCTCTAGAAGATTTAAATCTTCCATATTTTTGTTAGGCGATGCAATGCTCAGTTGTCATATTGATTGATGAAGGCAGTCTAAGTCAAGATTAATGGCAAAAGACAAAATGGCTACGCCATTTTGTCTTTTGCCATTAATTTTTGCTTGGGGCATAAAACCCAAAATACAAGTAGCGGCACTTTGCGCCGCTATTTGTATTTTAACGTCAGTTCGACGAAAGCAAAAAATGGTAAGAATCGCTTAGCGATTCTTACCATTTTTCGCCATTAGCGGCGTGCAAAGCACGCCGCTAATGGCTATGTTTAAGTAAACTCAAAAAGGATGTTCCGCCAGCGTAGCTGGCGGAACATCCTATAAGTGAGACTTGCCATCGGGCATAGTTGCACCACTAAAATTTGTGCCAATAGTGCTGGATCCACTCATTTCAGCTCTGGTTAACACCGCATCACTGAGATCGGCTCCATCGAGATTAGCTCTTACTAAATAAGCATCAACTAGACTAGCTTGACTCAGATTTGCTTTATCTAGGAGCGATCGCGATAAATCACAACCATTAAGTATGGCTTGAATTAAGCCTGCATTACTTAAAGTCGTCATACTCATATTCGCTTTAGTGAAATTAGCTCCAAATAAGTTGGCGAGTCGCAAGTTGGCATTTTTGAGATCAGCCTTAGTAAGGTTCGCTCCTTTGAGATTAGCTTCAGTGAGATTAACATTACTCAGATTTGCCTCAGTAAAAATTGCGCCACTCGCGATCGCGCCGCTCAGATTGGCTCCCTGTAAATTCACCCTTGAAAGGGTCGCTTCACTTAGATTTGCTCCAGAAAGATCAACTCCTGTGAGATCAGCACCGCTCAGATTTGAGCCACGCAAATCAGCTTTGCGTAAATTTGCCCCACTCATGGTTGTGGGTGGATAGCCTCTCTCCTCTCGCATAAGCGTAGCACTCAAGATCGCACAGCGTAAATTTGCGCCACGGAGATTGACACTGCGTAAATCAGCTTCAGTCAGGTTGGCATCCATTAAATTAGCTAGGGAAAGATTTGACCCAAAAAGATTTACACGTTGCAGCATTGCTCCATGCAAGTCTGCTTCAGTCAGATTCGCGCTCATCATGATCGCTTGGTTCAGGGTTGCTCCACCAAGTTTTGCACCTGATAAATTTGCATGATTGAAGGTGACTTTGTTGAGATAGGCGAATACAAGGTTCGTTCGCCGCAGGTCAGCCTTGGTCAAGTTCACGCCGATCAAATCGCTGTTAAATAAATTGGCATTGGCTAGATTTAAGCTAGCAAAGTCACGCCGACCAGCAGCATAGTCTTTCAGGAGTTTTTCTGCGCTCATGATTTAGTTACGAAGTTGCTCAGAGCCTTGCAATTTTTCTGTTGCAGGATTTGGATATGGTAAGGTGATCGTAATCCATGCTCCGCCAGTCTCAGGATGATTTCTGGCTGCGATCGCTCCTTTATGAAGTGTGACGATCTGACGGACGATCGCTAATCCTAAGCCACTACCGCCACGCTCAAGTCCCGATCTTGTCCTTGATGGATCGATTTGATAAAAACGATCAAAAATGTGCGGTAGAGCTTCTTCAGGGAAACCTTCTCCAGCATCAATTGTTTCTATTTGTAAGTTTGAGTCTACCACGCTGGTTTTGATTGTAATCGACTGAAGTGATGGGCTGTGCTTGATACTATTGTCTAATAAGTTAAGCAAAAGTCGATAAATGCGTGACTCATCAAGCTGCCAAATTAGTTGTTCCTCGCCGATATATTTAAGCTTGACCTGTTTGCGATTGGCTAATGGTTCAAGAGTTGCCCAAACTGATCCCACTATTGACGCAACATTTACTTCACTTAAATGTAGAACAGACTCTATCCCCACATCCATCTGACCTAACTCCAGCAAGTCTTGGACAAGTTTGGTAATCCTTTCTATTTCACCGAGGAGGCGTTCTACCCATATTCTTGCCGCAGGATCAACACGGGGTTCGAGCGTCTCTGCAACTAGACGGATCGAGGTTAGTGGTGTTTTTAACTCATGGGCAATGTCTGATGTCCAGCGATCGCGTTGCTGTGTGATCGTTACCGCCTCTTGGCGATCTACCAAAAAAATGCCAATCTGCCCCAGCCCTAGGTAAATACTATAGGCTCTAGTCGGTCTACCTACCTGTGGTACAGGATCAACAGGATCAGGAATTGCAGGATGAAAGACCCAATCCACTTGCGAGCCTTGTTTCCGCGTTCTCGTTTGTTCGACTAAATGATCAAGTTCATAGGAACGAATTAGTTGTAGTAAAAATGGCTTGCGAATTAATCCCTGTTGATGGTTAGCAATCCCCATCATGGTTGCTGCTTTTTGATTACATACGGCTAAACGATTATCTTGATCAACTTGGATATAACCAATAGGAGATAATTCGACGATTTTCCCCCACAGTAAGCGCTCTCCACCATTGTCTACGGATTCAGCAACTTCTTTGCGAATATTTTGCTGAACCTTCTGCGCCCAAGATTTTAGACTATGGATTGATTTTGCTTTAAACACATGACGCGATCGCTTACGAAAGCGGCGCTCCTGTCTTTGTTTGGCATAATTCCAACTAAACCAGCAGGCACTAGTAGCGATCGCGCCAATGGCAATTCCGACAAGCAACCAGAGCAATTCCACTTTTATGCCCTCTAAAATAGCGATAATCCTTAAACAGTAGTATTACAAGTTTTTGAACATGGCTTTTCAGCATGTAATTATTAATTAAGCCTTTCTACTTACCAATGATTTAATATTTATTTATGCATCTATTTTATCTATGTTAATATGCCAGAGTCGCTAAACTCTAAAATATTCATTAGTAAATTTCTCACTTCTTGTATTTATACATAACATTTTTACGTTGAGAAACCTCACAAGATATCGTTAAGAGATTTATGAAATAAATCTCTTAACGATATCTTGTCAATTCCTAAGCTGACAAATTTCAAACATCTATTTAAGATAGCTTTACACTTAATCATTGCTAATCTTTCTGTCTAAGTTATGGCAGTTAATAAACTAAAATGCTAAATTTTCAAATACGTTCTGTAAATAAAATCTCTCAAGGATTACGTTTCTTATTTATTTTGATCTTAGTTGCTGGAATCTTTTTGAGATTCAATGGTTTAGACAAAAGAATTTACTGGTTGGATGAAGTTGCTACTTCTTTTAGAATTGCAGGTTTTACAACAGCAGAAGTCGCTCAGCAACTTTATGATAGCAAAGTTGTCGATGTCAATGATCTCCAGAAATTCCAAAAGCCAAGTCTAGAAAGAAATTGGAGTGATACTATTAACTCTTTAGTCGTTGATGATGCTCAACATCCTCCGCTATATTTTGTCATGGTTAGGTTTTGGGCTGAGTTAGTAGGTAGTTCACCTGCTATGATTAGAATTTTATCTGTATTAATTAGCTTATTGATTTTTCCCTGCATTTATTGGCTATGTATTGAATTATTTAATTCGCCACTTTTAGGATGGATTGCTATTACCTTAACTTCATTTTCATTACTCCATTTAACCTATGCTCAAGAAGCAAGAGAATATAGTTTATGGATAGTAACAATTCTGTGCTCAAGTGCTGCTTTTCTTCGAGCTATAAGACTTAAGACTAAAACTAGTTTTGCAATTTATGCAATAAGTATAATTGTAGGTTTATATACATTTCCAATAACTGGTATAGTTTTGCTTGGTCATGGAATTTATCTAGCTGTTATAGAAAAGTTTCGACTGACAAAAATTTTGATTTATTTTTTGATTTCTGCATTTGCCGCAATTTTATCTTATATCCCTTGGATATGGATTATATTAACTAATACATCTAGAGTTAAAAGTACTACATCTTGGATGTTTGTTGATCGCCCTATTCAAGATTTAGTGTACATTTGGTTAGTCAATATTACCCATGTTTTTGTTCATTATTCAAGGGTTAGAATCGTCTTTCTTATAATATTTTTGGCTTCACTTTACTTCATGTATAGCAAAGTCTCTAAGCGTATATGGCTATTTGTATTAACATCAACATTGCCAACTCTAATCATATTTACAATTGCAGACTTAGTTTCTAAATCAAGTTTTTCTTTTATTCCTAGATATCTATGGCCATTTTTGTTGGGGACTCAGGTTGCTTTGACTTGTGTGATTGGCTATATGATTGCATCAGAGTCAAATAAAAATTGGTTAAGAAATACAGGAATAGTAATTCTGATCATTACCCTTATCATTGGGTTTACTGGTTCTACAGCAAAGTTAGTTCAAGATAGCAAGGATGACCAACTAAGTTTGGTTGCAGATATTATTAATAAAAGTGAATCCCCTTTGTTAATTAACTTTATCAGCAACAAGGAAAATATTTCTGTTGCTGATGTTGGCGATATATTCAGCCTAAGTTATTTATTACAAAATAAAGCGAAACTATTTTTGTTTAAACAGCCTAATAATCCGAAGATTCCTAATCAATTTAAAGATATTTTTGTTTTTTATCATATCCATGGATTTGATAAAACTAATGATAAAGGACCTGATTTATCAGAAATTATTAATCAAGGTTATCAAGTACAGCCAGTAGTATTGAAAGAAGGTGACAAAACAATTATTTGGAAATTAAAGCCGACCTAAGTCGCTAATATAACGTGATTTCGATATAGCCATTTGTAGCTTGTATAGTATATTCCAAAATAAAAGTGGAGGCACTTTGCGCCTCCACTTTTATTTTGGGCTTTGATTTGTTCTCTAACTATCTTTTGAAAACCCTTGCTAGGTTTGATACTTAACTCATAAAAGCATAACTAAACTTTTTTGAGTTGGTATTAGATAGTAGAAGAAAGAACTCCAATCTAAGTTTTTTAGTAAGTTTCAACGTGCCAACGACCGTCACGCTTCATTTGCTTTTCAAAATCCTTCCAAACAGCACCATTTTTCTCAGCTGTCTTAGTCATAAACTCAGCGATCCCATCTTCCATACCGCGCAAGCCGCACATGTAAGTATGGGTAGTTGGCTTTTGCATTACTTCCCACAACTCATCAGCATATTCAGCCATGCGATTTTGGATGTACATCTTTTCACCCTTAGAATTCTTCTGCTCACGGCTAATCGCCACATCATAGCGGAAGTTCCGCTTGTGTTTGTAAGCTAGCCATTCAAGGTCTGGCTTGTACAAAACTGTCGTGTCAGTTGGTACACCAAAGAACAGCCAAGCTAAACCATTGAATTTGTAATCTTCATGCTTTTCTTTGAACATCCGCCATAAAAAGGCACGGAAAGGTGCGATACCTGTACCTGTAGCAATCATGATGATTGTGGCATTAGGATCGTCTGGCAACAACATTTCTTTACCAACTGGACCAGTCAGCTTGACTTCATCACCAGGTTTAAGATCGGTCAAGAAATTAGAACATACACCTTTAACAGTTTCACCTGCTTCGTTTTGATACTCTAAACGCTTGACGCTTAAAGATAGAGTTTTACCATCAAGATCATCACCGAGGCGGGTTGAGGCGATCGAGTAGAGGCGAAGTTTATTCGGCTTACCATTTTTGTCTTCACCAGGGGGGACGACACCAATACTTTGACCTTCTAAGTAACGAAGATCGCCTCCAGAAATATCAATCTTTACATGGCGAGTATCACCAACTGCGCCTGGTCTAACCAGTACATCATTGGAGATACATTTTGCTGTAAAGGGATTGGCAGGTCGGTAGATATTAACGGGAATATCTTTGTCTGAATTTGCACTCATGAGAAGTTATATGGACGATATATGACAGAAGAACACGAAGTCATTATATTTTCAAATGGGACTTGTCGGTATTTTGTAGCTTAAAGATCTCTTTTGTGGGGCAAACATTACATGTTTGTTAATATTTTTTGAATTCTTGAAATTTGGAAGATATTGCGATCGCTTTGAGCAGCCCATAACAAAACTTAAAAAAAGTCAAAATCTCGATAGCAAATTTAGAATGAGCTACTGGCTTTACTATGCGCCAAAATTTGATTGGCAGGACTAAGGCATAACTCCTTAAATTTTGGCTGCTGAAGACATCGTTCATAGCAGCTTTGGGGCAGCTTGTCTATGTTATTATCGATACAATTGCTACAAATTATCAACTTAAGGTACTTGCAACAAACTACTTGTTCGTAGTAGAGGGCAAAAAGTATCTGGAAATGCTTCAACAACAAGTTTTGCTTAGATCGCGAACAAGATCAGTATGAGTCTAGAGGAGGCTACTTTGCTAACAACGGGTGCATTTGCTCTCATCGACAGTGTGAGACGGCAGGGTGTAAAACATATCTTTGGCTATCCTGGTGGAGCAATTCTGCCAGTGTACGATGAAATCTATAAGTCTGAGGCAAGAGGAGAGCTTAAGCATTATCTCGTGCGTCATGAGCAGGGAGCCGTCCATGCTGCTGATGGATATGCCCGCGCTACTGGAAACGTGGGGGTATGCGTTGCGACCTCAGGACCTGGGGCAACCAACTTAGTGACTGGGATTGCGACGGCGCAAATGGATTCGATCCCGATGGTGGTAATCACAGGACAAGTTCCTTCCTATGCGATCGGTACAGATGCCTTTCAAGAAACGGATATTTGGGGCATTACTCTTCCTATCGTTAAGCATTCCTATGTAATTCGTAGACCTGAAGATATTGCACGAATCATTGCTGAAGCTTTTCATATTGCTGGCACTGGTCGTCCGGGTCCTGTATTAGTAGATATTCCTAAGGACATTGCTCAGAAATCATTTGAATATAATCCTGATGTGCAGATTGATTTACCTGGTTATCAGCCCAAGGTCAAGGGACATCTGCATCAAATTGCTGCGGCGATCGCTTTAATCCGTGAAGCCAAAAGACCATTGCTCTATGCAGGTGGTGGTACGGTGCTTGCTGACGCTCATGCTGAGCTTGCCGAACTTGCCAAACGCTTCCAGTTGCCTGTAACCACAACCCTAATGGGCAAAGGTGCGTATGACGAGAGCAATTATCTTTCCCTCGGTATGTTGGGGATGCATGGTACTGCCTATGCTAACTTTGCCGTACAGGGATGCGATTTATTGATTGCTGTTGGGGCAAGATTTGATGATCGCGTTACGGGTCGTCTAGACAAGTTTGCACCTGAAGCCAAAGTTATCCATATTGATATCGATCCTGCGGAAGTAGGCAAAAATCGTAAACCCGATGTGCCAATCGTCGGCGATGTGAAGGAAGTCCTACAGGCTCTACTTGAAGCAACTAGTTACGAAGAAAATATTCAAACCAAAGATTGGTTCGTCCAACTTGACGAGTGGAAAGAGGATTACCCTCTGGAAGTGCCTGCCTATGACAATGTTTTGTCACCACAGCAAGTGATCTATGAATTTGGTAAGCAAGCACCTAATGCTTATTTCACTACTGATGTTGGTCAGCATCAAATGTGGGCGGCTCAGTTAATCAAAACTGGTCCTCGCAAATGGATTTCCAGCGCAGGGCTTGGCACGATGGGCTATGGGATGCCTGCGGCAATGGGCGCAAAGGTAGCTTTACCTGACGACCAAGTGATCTGTATTAGTGGTGATGCCAGTATTCAGATGAATATTCAGGAGCTTGGTACTTTGGCGCAGTATGGCATTAACGTCAAAGTGATCGTTATCAATAATGGTTGGCAAGGCATGGTGCGCCAATGGCAAGAAAGCTTTTATGATGAGCGCTACTCTTCTTCTAATATGGAAGTGGGTATGCCTGATTTTGTGAAGCTTGCTGAAGCCTTTGGGATTAAGGGGATTAAGGTAATTGAACCAAGTGATTTGCAATCTGCGGTTGCGGAGATTCTTGCCTATGATGGTCCTGTATTTGCAGATTTCCGCGTCAAGCGTGATGAAAACTGCTATCCGATGGTTCCTCCAGGTGCAAGTAATGCGGAAATGGTTGGTTTGCAAACTCCAAAGCGATCGCCGCTAAGTTCAGAAATCTCGGAACCTGTAGCTCAATTGGAACGAGTCTTAGTCTAGGGCTACGCCTCGATCGTAATCCAGCAAAGTGCTGCCAAGCAGCACTTTGCTGGATTCATATATGGACTTGAGTGCAAAGCGCTGTAAGAGAAAATCCTCGCACTGAGCGCGAGGATTTTCTCTTTTTGATGATAATTAATGACGGTGCTATGCTTTTGCTTTGTTTACGTGAAAATCTATGACACCAGAAAAATCTTATCGCCCAAATGTGGGGATTATTGTTTTTAATCGCAAAGGTGAGGTGCTGGTCGGTGAACGTATCGGAGTGCCTGATTCATGGCAATTTCCACAGGGTGGAATCGATGATGGTGAAGATCCTCAAGCCGCCGCGTTGCGTGAACTGTATGAAGAAGTTGGCATTAACGATGCCGTATTAGCCTATGTGCATCCTGAATGGCTCTATTATGATTTCCCACCGACCCTAAAGCTATCAGGCAAATGGGCAAACTATTGTGGTCAAAGACAGCGCTGGTTTGCTTTTTATTGGGATCATCCTGCCTCTGATTGCCAATTAGATATCCATGATCGCGAGTTTCGGGTGGTGCAATTTATGGCGATCGACAAGACTCTGGATTCGATTGTTAGGTTTAAAAGAGAGGTTTATCAACAGGTAGTTAAAATCTTTACGCCCGTAATTCGCGATTACATTGGGAAACTACCATAATTTTGAGGATTTCAAAAAACTTCGGGCATTGCTGACCAATTGCCAGAGGGGATAAAGGCGGCCCAATAGTAGGGATAGCCATATTTTTTGAGCAAATCTAGCTGAATTGTTTTGAGGGACTGACTGCGCCCTTGATTTGCCTTGAGATTTTGGTAATAGCTCTCGACTAACTCTCTTGTAACTTGGTCGTTGACTTTCCAGAGGCTCATCACTTGGCTCTCGGCTCCTGCGAGGGTAAAGGCGCGACGCAATCCATATACGCCTTCGCCGTTGGTGATTTTGCCTAGCCCTGTCTCACAGGCGGAGAGAAATACGAGTTTGGTTCCTCTGAGGTCAATAGTAGTTACATCTTGGGCGGTGAGTACGCCGTTGCAGTTGGGATCATCGCCGCAGGATTGGCGCTGGTTGAAGTTGGCGAGAACGAGAGCAGATTGCGAGAGGGGATTTTGGCGGATCGGGGTGTCGGGGTTGGCGTTGGGTGGATCGGGTAGGAAGAAGCCGTGGGTGGCAAAGTGGAGAATGCTAGGGTTGCGAAGTTTTTTGGCGGCAGATTTGGTGGCTTGGGCTTGGCTCAATAATTGCGCCTGTGGCAAGAGGTTCTGAATAGCGCTAGTTTCGGCGGCGACGTTGGGAAGTTGACAGAATATTTGATTAGCGAGGGAAGTTATTTCTTCACCTCTAGAAGCTATTTGAACTGAGCAAGGGTTGCGACCGATGGTGGCGATCATTTTGTCTGAGGGTTTGCCATAGTCAGGATCGGAGAAGAGTACAGGATTTGTGAGATTGATGTCTGTGCGTTTGGGGCGGAGCAAGTCACGTCCTGATGAGAGATAGGTGATGTCGTAGGTTTCGAGGAGGAAGCGATTTTGCTGATCGACGAGGGCGGCGAAGGGGATGAGGTTGAGATCGCTATCGGGGGAAATCAGCAGATGACGGGCGTTGCCTAGCAATGGGCGGATCGGTTGCATCAGCTTTTGGTCAAGTTCACGGGCAGTTTGTTTGACTTCGGCTACGGTTAATTGCGGATCGACTTCGCGATCGGGGTTTGTGGGTGGGCGGCTGATGGCTTGGCGAAATGTTTGAATTGATGGCTCTAAGGTTGCCGCGTCACCGAGGTCTACCCATTTGGGTTCTCCTTGGTTTTGGAGGATATAGGCAACATAGCGAGGCTTGCCCCATTTGTCTTTATTCAGTGCGGCTTTAGAATTGAATGGATCGTAGCGAAAGAATTCAATCAGGACGGCATTGGTGGGGATTTGTTTTTGGACGGCGGCGATCGTGACGGTTTCGTTGATTGTTTGCAGTTCGGCACTGCGGCGGTTGAGGTTGGATTCTAGTGCTTCGGCTTGTTGTTGGAGGGTGCGATATTTGTCGATGGGGGTGTTTTTGAGGGCAAGGTTGGCGAGTTGGCTTTTGAGGGTGAGCCATTGGTCAAATTGTGGTTGGATGTCGGGGGTGATGTATTGGCGCAGGGTGTGCATGTTGGTCGATAGGATGTCGAGGAGACGACCTTTGCGTTGCAAGATGGCAGTTAGTGCAAGGCGAATGGCTGCGGGGTTTGTGGGGGCGGATTGGACGTGGAGGGAAACGGTGGACTCGGTTGTTCCTAAAACGGTTTGCATGTAAGCCTGTTTTTGGGTTTCAGTGCCAGACGCTAGATTGAGTTTTAAGTTATGTTCTTGAACTTCAAGTCCTTTTTGGAGGAATGTGATGGCGCGATCGATATCCCCTTGTAACCAATACATCACCGCGAGACCACTAAGGCTAGTGGCAACATCGGGATGCTCTGCTCCTAATGCTTTTTCTCGAATCACCAAGGAGCGTTTAAAAAGTGATTCGGCGGCTGGGTAGTTTCCTTGTAACCAATACAATTTTGCGAGACCATTGAGGGTGTAGGAAATATTAGGAAGCTCATCTCCAAATACTTTATAAACTTCATAGATCGCGAGGGAGCGTTTAAAAAGTGATTCGGCATCTGAGTAGTTTCCTTGTTCAACATACAACATTGCGAGATTATGAAGACCAGAGGCGACTTCGGGATGGTTTGATCCTAGGGCTTTTTCGTAGATCGCGATAGAGCGTTTATAAAGTGGTTCGGCGGCGGGGTAGTTCCCCTGTGATTTATCCAAAAATGCGAGACCATTGAGGCTAGATGCAACATCGGGATGCTCTGCTCCTAATGCTTTTTCTCGAATCGCGAGGGAACGCTTAAGAAGTGGTTCAGCGGCTGGATAATTTCCCTGTGCTACATACAAAACTGCGAGATTATTGAGGCTAGTGGCGACAGAGGGATGCTTGGTTCCTAATGCTTTTTCTCGAATCGCGAGGGAACGCTTAAGAAGTGGTTCAGCGGCTGGATAATTTCCCTGTAAATAATACAACCCTGCAAAATTACTGAGGCTAGTGGCGACATCAAGATGCTCTACTCCTAATGCTTTTTCTTGAATCGCGAGGGAACGTTTATAAAGTGGTTCGGCGGCTGGGTAGTTCCCCTGTAACCTATACAACCCTGCAAGATTATTGAGGCTATTGGCGACAGAGGGGTGCTCAGTTCCTAATGCTTTTTCACTAATCGCGAGGGAACGTTTATAAAGTGGTTCGGCGGCTGGGTAGTTCCCTTGGGCGCTATACAACCCTGCAAGATTATTGAGGCTATTGGCGATAGAGGGATGCTTGGTTCCTAATGCTTTTTCTCGAATCGCGAGGGAACGCTTAAAAAGTGGTTCAGCGGCGGGGTAGTTCCCTTGTAATTCATACAACAATGCAAGATTATTAAGGCTAGTGGCGACATCAAGATGCTCTACTCCTAATGCTTTTTCTTGAATCGCGAGGGAACGCTTGAAAAGAGGTTCGGCGGCTGGGTAGTTTCCTTGTAACTGATACAACCCTGCAAGATTATTGAGGCTAGTGGCGACATCAAGATGCTCAGATCCTAATACTTTTTCGCGAATCGCGAGGGAATGTTTATAAAGTGGTTCGGCGGCGGGGTAGTTCCCTTGTAACTCATACAACAATGCAAGATTATTAAGGCTAGTGGCGACATCAAGATGCTCTACTCCTAATGCTTTTTCTTGAATCGCGAGGGAACGCTTGAAAAGAGGTTCGGCGGCTGGATAGTTTCCTTGGGCGCGATACAGCTCTGCAAGATTATTGAGGCTAATGGCAACATCGGGATGCTCAGATCCTAATACTTTTTCGCGAATCGCGAGGGAATGTTTATAAAGTGGTTCGGCGGCGGGGTAGTTCCCTTGTAACTCATACAACAATGCAAGATTATTAAGGCTAGTGGCGACATCAAGATGCTCTACTCCTAATGCTTTTTCTTGAATCGCGAGGGAACGCTTGAAAAGAGGTTCGGCGGCTGGATAGTTTCCTTGGGCGCGATACAGCTCTGCAAGATTATTGAGGCTAATGGCAACATCGGGATGCTCAGATCCTAATACTTTTTCGCGAATCGCGAGGGAACGTTTATAAAGTGGTTCGGCGGATGGGTAGTTCCCTTGTAACTCATACAACACGGCAAGATTATTGAGGCTTTGGGCGACATCAGGATGCTCGGCTCCTAATACTTTTTCGGAAATTGCGAGGACACGTTGTGCAATAGCAATAGCCTCTCGATATTTCCTCTGACTGTAGAGTTGAACCACCTGCTGATTGAGTTCATCTGCTTCCTTCAAAGCTGCCGATCGCTCTGAAACAGCAGAATTTGATTGACTAAAACTCGGCGCAACCAAAGGAACACCAAACATTCCCAACATCAAAATCAATCCAACCCGACTCACCGCCACACCAACTTTACGCATCATTTCATCATCTCTATTGATTGAACGTTAATTTGATTTAAAGCTATAGATTAAGATCCCCGACTTTTTTTGTGAATTTGCAAATTGTCATTGCTTGCTTAGAAAAAGTCGGGGATCTGGGCATTTACAGATTTCTTATGCTGAAACTACTAAAATTTTAGCGGTCGATGCAGCTACGATAATCGCCTTATGATCGTACTCATAACTCTCTATCCTCGCTATTAACAAACCAATTCTCAATCTTTAAGCCATCAAAAAACTGAAAATCAGAAACATTATTAGTCACTAAAACTAAATTATTGATGTAAGCAATACTCGCAAGCTGACCATCTGCAAACGCAGGAGTTTTACCAACCTTTGACAACCTAGCCCTCTCCTCCGCGTGCCACTGCGCCGCCTGTGGGTCATAGCTCAGGATTGGCATTTTAAAAGGAATTTGATTGATATACTCAAGCAAAAATTGGCGTTTTTGTGACTCTGGCAAACGCAAACAACCATATAAAAGCTCATGCAACACCACCGATGCCGTCCCTATCTCTCGTTGATGCTCAGTAAGCTTTCGGACAATATTAGAATTAGGAATTGGACGAGTTGCCTCCGAAATAACATTGGTGTCTAGCAAATACCTTAAAGTCAAAACTCAACCTCCCGACCCACAGAGCGATCGCGTAGATCGGCAAAATCTTCGTCGGCGAACACAATATCCTCCTGCTGCATCCTCTGTCTAAACCTTAAAGTCATGTCCCAAAAGCCATCTTGACCATTATCTAAGGCAAAAAAAGTGCTTTGTTCTTGTGACAAAGGAGTAACAGCATTTTCTAAAATTAGAACAATCTGCTCCTCCAAAGTTCGCTGATACTTTTGGGCAAGACTTCTCAGCTTTTCAATGACCACAGGCTGACCGATTTCTAAAATAATTTGCGTCATATTAACTCCTCTAAAATACACAGATGATCTCTGTAGGGGCAAAGCATTCCCACAGAAATCTATAAGTTTTCAGGCAAATTTAATTTGGGAATGCTTTGCCCTAACCTCACAACGCAGGGACAAGCGATCGGTGAAAGCATAGAGGGTTTAGCATTTGCGTTTCAAGATTGTGATGGGGAGTATAAAAATATTGGCGCAAATGCTAAACCCCTACAAATTTGTGTTTATAGGGGCGCAATAATTTATGACATTAACGCGGCGATAATCGCTTTGGTGACTTTGAGGCTTTTGGCGGTTTAGTGCTGGTTTTTTGCAACTTTTGGACTTGCTTGAGACTTAATCCAGTAATTTGCACAACCAAATCTATAGCAATATTAGAGCGCAGCATATTTAAGGCAAGCTGATTAGTAGCTTCAGCTTTGCCTTCAGCCTTACCTTTAGCTTCGCCTTTAGCTTCACCTTCAGCCATGCCTTCCCGCAAAATTGCTTGATAAATAACTGACTCTTTCATGATTTCGCTCCTTAGTAATCTTTGGATGATTTCTTGGCTCAGGGCTATGCCTGATATTATAGCGGTCGATGCAGCTACGTTACTTTGCACCTGCTTATCAGCAATATTTTCGATTTGCTTAGCAACTTGTCTTAACGTTTCCTCAGGGTTGTCCGTTTGTGACAGCGTTGCAAAGGGCAATAGTCCGCGATACTTTTGAAATATCTCCGTAGGCTGCTCCCAGAGTCTAATCACATTAAATTTATGATTTAGCTCCCCAGCACTGAACGTATTTTCATATACTAGGGGCGATTGACTGGGGGTGAGGTAGATGACGACTTGATATATTTCTGTGTCTGCAAATTGTCGATACAGGCGCAGTCGATAATCTGCCATACGGAAAGGAATATTTTTATTCGCTTCGGTCTGAAACTCAATATGGAGAATGATTTTTGATGACTGGAGAAAAATAACCGAGTCAGCGCGAATCGGTTCAACTGAGAGTTCAGAGGGTTTGAGTGTCGTCAAGGCGATCGCTTCCCCTAAAAGCCAACTGGCAAAATCGGTGGGGAAGGTTTCGGCTAAGAACTTACAGATATTGTCGATCATGACTTCATTTAATCGCTGGCAATCCTTTCACATCACCCATCTGGTGACGCACCAACCAAGCCTCCCACTCAGACTGAATTAGGCGATCTTTAGGATTATTTCGGCGTAACAAATCTAAGACCATCAAAGCATCATACTCAAACGCTCTATATCTCTCCCATAGAGTCAACTGAGTCGGAACCTTAGCATCAACCAGCGCCACCCTTTGCAACTCACCCACCACAAAATCATCAATGCGGCGATTCCTAGGATCGCAAATGATACTAAATTCCCACTTGTAGCTTTGCCCCATCGCAAGCTCTTTAATATTGGGTTCAGTCGGTAGCACCACTCGCAAAATCCCCGACTGACCAGACAAACTAAAAGTCTGGCGATAAATCGACTTACGATCGCGATCGCGTATTGAGAACTGCACCTGACGCGCTGTAGTAGTTGGAACAAAAAACAAAAATGTTGGATAAGCAGCCGTAGTGATCACCTTCTTTGACACAGGCGACAACAACTCAGGTGCAACCGTAGAGCAATTATTACCGCGTATTGTCGGCTCAGTTTGTGGAGGTGGATCGTAGGAGGGAATAGTTTGTGCTGTGAGTGACTGGCTTGGCATTGCCGCGATCGCACAAGCCATCAATACCATTGTCCTAAGAAACCTAGTCTGACTAAGAATTTTCATGAATTTATGGAGTGTAATCCAGCACAAACAAGCAATGTAATTTACAAGATCTTACGATGAAATACAATTTTCGCCATAACCTCTATCTGTAACCAATTACGCGATACACTTCCACTGACTGCACCCGACCCTTTAAAAATATCGCTCCCCAACTTTCCACCTCATAAAGCTCCTCCAAATAATCCAGCGTCTCGTGTGCGATTAAAATGCGACAGTCTTCATCTTGACGTTCCTTCTCACAGGACTCCAACCGTGAGGCAATATTCACCGTATCGCCAATTACCCCATATTCCAAACGACTCTTACCACCCAGACTGCCCACCATCACTGCCCCCGTAAAAATGCCCACCCGCATCTCAATTTTGGGTAATCCTCTCTGCTCAAAATTCTGATTTAATGACCTTAGCGCCGATCGCATTGCCAAGGCACAAGCTACCGATCGCCGCGCATCCGTAGCAATCTCCGCCTGTTGCTGAAGGGCGATCGGCACACCAAACACCGCCATCACACTATCGCCAATAAACTTATTCACCACGCCCTGATGCGACTGCACCACATCCGCCATTACCGTCAGATATTCATTGAGCCAACCCATCACCCGTTCTGGATCTGCCCCTTCCACAATCGTACTGAAACTCCGAATATCCGTAAATAGAACCGTTGCGGTCACATTTTGCCAAGGTAATCGACCAGACTGCAACAGGCGATCGCGTCCTTCCCAAAGTGCATTGGCAATCTCTGGTGAAGTCTGTTGACCCAATAGCCGCATCATCATTTGTTGCTGTTGTTGAAGCTGATATTGGCGATCAATTAAGGTGGTAATGCTCGCTAGCCCAAACGCTAATGCAGGAGCAACCACAGGAATCCAACCCTGTTGCAAAAATAGACCGTAGCTGAATCCCAATAGGATCAATAGACCTAGAAGTTCACTAAGGATTAAAATAAGCGGTTTGCGAATGAGCCAAGTTAAGCTAATCCCTGCGATCGCCCAAATTAACATCCATAAAAGCTCTTGCCACTCCGCCCAAAACCAGAACAGGCGATCGCCATCTAGCATTGCACCAAGCAACTGACTGGTAATGTGAGCTTGAATTTCCACTCCTGCCATTCTCACAGTTCCCTTAGCTGTCGAACTATAAGGCGTTAAAAAGACATCCTTGAGGCTGGGCGCACTTACACCAATCAGCACAATTTTCCCTTTAATCAAATCAGGATTCACTTCCTTTTGCAGAACTTGAGAGAGAGTCACTCGCTGCAATGATTGAGAAGAACCACGATAGTCATACCAAAACACAAAGAAGAGGCAACAGATGATATAAGAGAAAAAGGAGAAAGAGGATAACAAAATGGCAGGGGTATATAGATTAGAAATAAGTGAAAGCGAAGAAGAGCTAAAAGAGATGCTAGGGCGGCAGAAAACAGGCTCAGATAAAGAACGAGTGCAAGTATTGTACTTACTGAAAAGCAAGCAAGCTGGCACAGTGCAAGCCGCCGCTCAACTAATCGGGAGAAACCGTAGCACAGTGCAAGAGTGGATCAGAGGATATCGAGAGGGAGGAATAGCAGGAATACTAAGCCATAAACCAAGAGTAGGCAGAATACCCAAAATCCCAGATTGGGCGCAAAAAGCACTGGACAAACAACTGCAACAGGAAAAAGGATTTAATAGCTACGGAGAGATACGACAATGGCTACAGGAAAAACTAGGAATCGAAAGTACCTATAAAAATGTGCATGACTTGGTGCATTACCGAATGAAGGCAAAACCAAAGGTAGCCCGTCCCTATAGCGCCAGTCAAAACCAAGGGCAACGCGAGGAATATAAAAAAAACTCTCGGATAACCTAGCCATGGTGGCATGGTATGCCGTGACCGTGTTGGGATTAACGGGAAAAGTCCGATTCTTTTGTCAAGACGAAACAAGGATTGGTTTGAAAACCATCAGTGGTCGTAAAATAACGGCTCGTGGGGTCAAACCCAAGGCAAAAGTCCAGTGGCAGTTTCAGGCTACATGGTTATACGGCATCGTCGAACCTGCGACGGGAGAAAGCTTTTTCTATGAATTTAGTCATCTCAACACTGACTGTTTTCAAATATTTCTAGACCTTGTATCAGAGAAATTTGCAGACAGCATAATTATCTTGCAAGTTGATCAGGCTGGTTGTCATCGGGCTAAGCGTTTACGATTACCTCACAATATCATTTTGATATTTCAGCCTGCTCATTCTCCAGAATTAAACCCAATTGAGCGGGTTTGGCTACATTTGAAGCAAGGGTTGAGATTTTCTTTACCCAAAAATATGGATGAGTTGCGGCTTTTGGTCAAGAATCGTCTCTCCGAAATGACTAAATCTGTAATTGCTTCTCTTGTCGGTAGAGATTCCATACTGGATGCTCTATCTGTTGCCTCTCTTTTGTGATTTGGTATTAATCAGAATCTGATAGCCGCCACTATTAATCGTTTGGTAAGCTCCAGAATCTGACTTGAGAAGCGGAAATGTCACTTCTCCTAATTGATATTCTTTTTGGGAATTAAAAGATGGCTTGAGATTTTGACAAACTAAATCTTGGCGCTGTGGGCGATCGCGGGGACAGTCTGCTCGCAAATAAGCATTGAGCAGTTGAATCGATAAAGAAGCGCGATTGGTAAATAGCAATACCCTCCGCATAAATCCATCAGGGTCGGCAGGTAGATCGACTAAGCCGACCTGTTCTTTGGGTAACTCAACGGGTGGATCGATGCGCTCGTTCTGATTGTTGCCACTGCTCACTGCGGCAATCACATTGGGGCGACGCAATTGAGCTATTAGTTCGCT
This sequence comes from Pseudanabaena minima str. Chao 2107, assembly GCF_051131155.1. NCBI lineage: Bacteria > Bacillati > Cyanobacteriota > Cyanophyceae > Pseudanabaenales > Pseudanabaenaceae > Pseudanabaena > Pseudanabaena minima. Next base: position 3,137,191 of record NZ_CP159508.1, on the reverse strand, counting down.
ACGTTCTGGCTCAATGGGAATATTGCGCTGAAGGTTGAGATCGACAGCGATCGCGGCGGGTTGATGTCGATTTAGCTCTGATAAAGTCTGTGCGACAAGGCGATCGGTTAGGGGCCATTTGTATTGTTTGATGTCGCTTTCGGTGATCGTGACCAGTAACAATCGCGGATCGGCTACTTTGTCTGGACGCGATCGCATCATCTGGTCAAAAAACAGTAGCTCCAATTGTTGCAGTCCCCCAAGTTGCCTGACTCCATAAAGCATCCCCAAAATAATTGCGCTGCTGACAAATGCCGACCGAAATCTCGACAATTTTAATCCTGTCAAATTCGGCAATTGATTCGGCATTTGGTATTTGGGAAATAGAGATTTAAGCCCTTGAAACTTCTTTAGCATTAGTACCGATAAAAGTCTTAATTTCAATTAGAGTCAGGATTAGTTAAGCCTAACTCTAATAGTTTTATCGTATCTATAGCGATCGCCATAATGCTTAGGACAAATTAAACCCATAGAATCTCATAACACAAAACCCTGTATATGCTACACGATCATATCTGTGGCGAGTTTATTAGCGATCTCCGCACCTTGCAAAATCTCCGCTAACTTCAGCGCAAACGCCATCGCTGTGCCCGGTCCTCGACTGGTCGCCACATTGCCATCAACGACCACAGGAATTGTCAAATATTCCGCGACTTGCATTTGAGCTTTGACTGATGGATAGGATGTGGCGCGTTTATCCTTGAGTAAACCTGCGGTGGAGAGAACACTTGGAGCAGCGCAGATAGCGGCGACTAATTTATTGGCAGCAGCATGGGCGATTAACATTTTGGCAATGCGTGGATCTTCTCTCAGCTGAAACGTACCTGCTCCACCAGCGAGGACGATCGCATCAAATTGACTAGCATCAACTTGATCGAGAAGTGTATCGGCAATAATGGTGATCGCATGAGCACCCATCACCGTTGTCGTTACTAAGCCAGCCGTAACTACCTCAATCTCCCCACGACGCAATACATCGATAACCGTAACCGCTTCGATTTCTTCAAAGCCTTCAAAAAGGGGGATAAGAACTCTGATCATGATATTTATTGATTTTATGATTTGCTTAGAGATGCTACTAGTCTGAGTCTCCTGCGATCGCACATTGATTACGACCATTATGCTTAGCCTTATACAATCCGCGATCTGCGTGGGATAGTAAGTTCATGCACCTTAGATCTGGCGGTGTAAAAAGGCTAATGCCTATACTAACCGTGACTCTAATCAGTGTTCCATCAGTTGATTCAATAAGCTGCCCAGCCACATTCTCACGAATACGCTCAGCAATATCATAGGCTTCTAGCAAGGTCGTGTTTGGCAAAAGTACCACAAATTCCTCACCACCGAAACGGGCTATTACATCATAGGGGCGCAGGGTAGATTTACATTTTTGAGCAATCTCTTGGAGAACGATATCGCCAGTTGCATGTCCATAACAATCATTAATCGACTTAAAGTTATCAGCATCAATCATCATCAACGACATTGGCTCATTTGAGCGCAAGGCTCTTGTTGATTCAATTTCCAGACAATCCATAATATATCGACGACTATGTACCTTCGTTAAGGGATCGCAGTTAACCATTTCTCTAAGTTGTTTTTGTAGATCCTCAAGCTCAAATAACAGTTTGAAAACAAAGTTACTTGCTAATGGCGCAACAACTGCGGGAACAATGACAGCAACCTGCAATGATCTGAATAGTATATCCAGTCCCTCCCACCACAACAGTGTCATCATTCCGAAAGTGATCACTACCGACAACACAATGGAAAACAAAGTGATGGCTAATACTGCGCGAAAATGTCCCAGCCCTAATATGACTTTTTGCCAACTATTTCCACTTTGAATCTTTTTGTGAGACATAACATCTAATCTGTTCCCTGTTGACATTCACTACACAAACCAAAAAATTCAAGCGTGTGATAGTAAATTTGAAAGGTATGCTTTTTGGCTAGTTGATTGCCAAGATCGTGGATAGGGCAACAGTCAATGGGTAAAGATTTACCACAATTGAGACAGTTGAGGTGGTGTTTATCGGCGGGAGTAACACTATAAACAGTTTCGCCATTGGGCAAGGTCAATGCTTTGATTAAGCCTTGTAGTTTAAGTGTATCTAGAGAGCGATAAACCGTAGCCAGACCCACACTGTTTTCACTATTGCGTAACTCCGAATGAATATCCTGCGCGGATATAGCGCGATCGTGATGTTGGAGGAGATGTAGCACTCGTTCTTGGCTGCGAGTGAGTTTTACTTTCATGCTTTTGATATTTACCCAAGAAAATATCCGCAGGATCTTTTCTTGGGCATGGTTAGAACTTAAAAGGATTATAAATCAGACATGGTGTAAAGCATTTTTCTAATCGCTCACAGGTTTCTGGCGTGATTTGGTTAATCCATTGTTGATGTACAATTTCATCGATCGCCTGAGTACCATAAATCAAAGCGGAAATACCTGTGATCGTTGCTTGAAAGTCTATCGCCAGATTTGCCATATCACCATTACCGTAGCGTTTAACAGTAAGCTGACCGCGATCGCCATTCACGCCAAAAACACCATCATTCCAATTGCAATAGGGATCACTGAGGGCAAAGGTAAATGGCTCACAGGTGATCGGTAACCCATGCAAAGCTCCGACAATATCGATCACTCTGACCATCCAAGGATCTGTCATGGTTGATTCTAAACGTCCTGCATTACTGAACCATGTATGCACATTTGCGCCCAATGGTATTGGCATTTTCAAGCTATGAATCTGATCACGATGACTAGCAAAGAAGTTGAATAAGCGATCGCGTGATTCAATATCTGTCCAAAATATTGACGAAACTTCGATTTGGCGATCGCGCATTGGCAAATTGCCACTGCTATCGATTGCGTAGATCGCTATGGCTACGGGTTGGCGATCGCGTTTGATTACTACACAGAGTTTTTGGCGATGCAAATGCCACCACTGATCGTAGGTGAAATTGGTAATTGCCAGCCCATGACTATGGGGTAGCAGTGTTTGCGATCGTAGGCTTTCGTAGAGGAAATTTGCCAAAATATCCTTTGCTTCAGTTGCGGCGAGGCGATCGCAAGTTAAGTGATCTGCTTTTGGCAGTTTTAAATATTTTGATAAAGACGAGACAGGAATATTGACTTCATGGGTGGCATTGGCGATCGCATAGCCCAGTGACTCATAAAAACTTTCTTTAAAGGGCGTAAGCATACTTACGCAGATCCCTTGCATCCGCATTTCTAAAAAAGCACTTTTCATCAGAGCCTTGACACAGCCTTGATTGCGATATTCAGGATATGTCCATACCCCACCGATGCCTCCCATCGCTTTGAGGCTACCGCGCACTGACTGCTGAAAGCTAAAACATTGCAACGCCGCCACAATCGTCCCATCAATTTCCGCCGCTAAGACCTCTTCAGGATTGATCGCTGTCAAATGCGATCGGGGCAAATCTTGATTAGTCCAGCGTGAATAGGCATACAAATCCCCCTTGAGAATTTCAAGGCGATCGTTTTTGTCGATTTTGCGAATTTTCATTCCTTAGCTCTAGCCTTCGCTTGGGAGATCACCAAAGCGATCTCGATATTTTTGAAGCATAGCTTCGGCTTCACTAAGTCTCTCTGTAGTTGCTTCTAACAAGTTATTGACTTCGATATAGGATTGGAACTTTGTACCGTCAGGACGATAGAGTTGTAGATGACCTGTAGATGTATCAAAGCGAACATTGAGGCGTGGGCTAACCCAATCATCATTGGAGAAGATTGGCTCTAATCCATTGTTAGTGCGGAGCCAAATATCAAGTAGATTGGTTTCGGGGTCATAGAGATAATATTCTTCGACATTGTAGCGATCGAAGAAGAGAAGCTTTTTGCTCATCTCATGACGGCTATTACTAGGTGAGAGAATCTCGAAAACGACTTGAGGCGCAATATTATCCTCTTCCCATTGACGATAAGATCCCCTATCTCCTTTTGGACGACCAAATACGACCATTACATCAGGTGCAGTAACTATCGTGTTCTGCCCTTTGACAGGATACCAGAATAGATCCCCTGCTACAAATACTTGGGGATTATTGAAGTATAGCCAATCTAAGCCTTTCTTAATTTCCACGATTAGTTCAAACTGTTTGGTATTGTCAGCCATTGGTTTGCCATCACTTTCGGGATAAATAATCTCGACTTCGTTGGGGTTAGGTTTGCTCAGTTGACTGACCATTTTGTTTGGCTCCCAAACTGAAATTGGATAGTTTTGAGATATTTTGATTGTAATTGATATCATCTAAATATTTTATGAGAGTAAGCCCCCACAGGGCTTACTCTCATAAAATATTTAGGATTGATGAGGCTATTGTTTTAGCTCTGCGATCGCAAGTATGTACAATAGTAAATTATTATTTAAGATAAAGATTTTAAACATCACACATTTAGAGGACTGTTATGGCAGGTACTACTGGAGAACGCCCATTTTCCGACATTATTACTAGCGTTCGTTATTGGCTAATCCACAGCCTTACAATTCCCGCTTTATTTTTGGCAGGTTGGCTATTTGTAAGCACAGGCTTAGCTTATGACGTATTTGGCACACCACGCCCCAACGAATACTACGGTCAAGATCGTCAGACCGCTCCTCTGGTAACTGATCGCTACAATCCCTCCAAAGATATCCAAATGGGTAAATAGCGCTTAGATCCACAATATTTCGTTAATTTTGCAGCCATCAACTCAAGCGCTAAATTAACGACTCCCCATTAACGCACTCAATCAACGCATCCACTACTTAATAACTATGGCAAGCAACAACCCTAACCAACCCATTCAATATCCTGTATTTACTTTCCGTTGGCTGGCTGTTCACGGTTTAGGCGTTCCTACCGTGTTCTTCATCGGCGCGATCGCTGCAATGCAATTCATTAGCCGCTAATCGAAATTTATTCTAGTTTTGCTTTCTTAAAAAACAAAACTTTTTACCTTATACCTTTAACCTTTCTCCTTTTACCTACCTATGGCTCCTAAAAATCCTAACAGCCAACCTGTAGAGTTGAACCGTACTTCTCTCTTCTTGGGACTATTACTCATTTTCGTAACTGTGCTACTTTTTTCCAGTTATTTCTTTAACTAGTGTGGTGTAGAGATTAGTTAGAAGAGATTCTATTTCTTAAATAATCTCTAAATTCTCAAACTCATTTGCAATTCATTTCATAAAAACAATTTTTATTTGGAGGTTTCATTCATGCTTCAAAATGGACGTATTCCGCTTTGGCTAGTTGCTACAGTTGCTGGTACTGGTGTACTAGTCGTTGTCGGTCTTTTCTTTTATGGTTCCTATGTTGGACTTGGTTCGGCAAGCTAACTTTCCATAAAAAAGAAGGGGCGCATTGCGCCCCTTCTTTTTTTATGAGATCCCTAAGATTGCTTTTTTGTAAGCGGGACGATCGCTAATTCGTTTCATGTAAGCATCGATTGTAGGATAGTCAGCATAGGACATTTGCAACATCATAACTGCATAGCCCAAAATCGAACCTACGGCTACATCTGACACCGTGAAGTTTTCGCCAGTAATATAAGCCTGATTTTCGAGAACCTTGTTTAAGCTGCCCAGTAAACGAGGTGTTTCTTTCTCACGACTTTCGGTAACAAAGAGTCCAGTTCCTAGTGTTGAGTTAGCAAATAAGACCCACTGATCAGCGATCGCTCTTTCTTGTAACGTCTTCAATTGGTCATATTTTTCAGCCAGATACAGCATAATCGCCCCTGATTCCCAGACGATAAAGCCATCATCATCAATCGCAGGGACTTTACCAAAGGGATTAATGGCTAAGAATTCAGGCTGTAAATGCTCACCCACTTTCATATCTAGTAATTGAAACTCATAGGGAGCTTGCAATTCTTCGAGATACCATCTGACGATTGAGGCGCGACTTCTCGCGCCGCCATAGAGCTTGATCATAGTTTTTCCTAAACACAATAAATGATAAATGAGGTCGCTAAGCGACCTCATTTATATTAAGGTGCAAAGCGCTTTATGTACCTGTGCAAAAAATTACCAAGCCCGTAAAGTTGCGCCCCTACGGGGTGCAACTTTACGGGCTTGCTTAGCTCTAGCTCTTTATCTTTATCTATAAATTGCGTAAAGGCGTTTCTTGTCCGTAAATAAATTTACGCTCTAGTTTGTTACAAATTAGCCAGATGGCGATCGCGATCACGGCAGTACTAGAACCAAGCAAAATCATGGTTAAATTAGCTGGGACAAAAATATAACTGAGTAATGGTGTGGCTGTCCATGCGATCGCCGCAAGCACCATACTGATTGCCTTAATTTTGCGGACATTTCGCAAAGCTTGGCTGCAACTTGCACACTTGGAAGTATGAGAGTGATAGCGATCTAAGAGAATTTCCTTAGCTAAGGGTGCAGCTAATCTTTCTCCGACAAAGGGATCGGCTTCATACCGATTTACCCATTTCCGTAATTCCGAAACATAGGTGTCGGCGGCTGTTGCCAAATAGAATGCCTTAGCATAATTGCCATCAATTTCTGGCTGAGTGAGAGCTTGGGCTAAATAACGCTCTTGATAATGCAGAAAGATCTGGTCATCTTCTAAGATTCCATTTTGTCCAATATGTGAATACCAACGTGGCGTAATACCAATAAAAAATCTGGGAATTGCGGAATTAAATTGAAAGGGAAATCTCGCAAACAAGCGACATTCACCTTTGCGAGTGGGTGTCGCATAGACAGCCGTGATCGTGCGACCAAATTGCTTAGATGTGAGATCATGCCACATCAACGAAGGTGCGATAAAGGTAGTGTCTTGCCTTCCTAATTTGCCTCGTCTTGGACCTTCTTCCCAAGTTCCAGTAAAACCGTACTTATCACTTTCGAGAACTTCTAATATCATTGGAGCGGCATTAGCACGATTACCGACAGATTTATGATGCGTAAAGGGAAGATGGCTTGCATCAAGAACATTTTCTAATAGAGTGATCGCGTCGTAGGGCAAGTCGCGAAAAGTGCCGAAAAGAGTCCATTTTTCAGTCTCAGTTTCCAGAGGTTCAATGATTGGAATTTTGACTTGAGGGGCATTTTCGGGCTTGCCTGCGTAAATAAATAGTAAGCCTTGACGCTCAGAGGTAGGTAATGACTTTACACAAGCACGTTTTGAGGTGTGAGCTTGTCCGTCTTCGGGCTGTTGAGGTATGCGATCGCAGTTTCCATCGCCTTTAAAAGCCCAACCGTGATACGGACATTCTAATAAGCCGTCCTCTGCAATTCTTCCTTCTGATAGAGGGACTAACCGATGGGGACAGCGATCGTCAAAGGCTTTCCATGAATTTGTGTGCCGATCCCACCAAATCACCAAATCGCGTTCTAGCAAGGTAAATTTGGTAGGTTTAGTTTTATCTAGGTCTTCAATATAAAAGACGGGATACCATACCTCTTGCCAATCAAAGCGATCGGGATCTTGTCCACCCGCAGGCAAAACTTGCGATCGCTGATCAGTCTCAGATTTAAACGTGTTGTCGAGATTATCTCTAAGCAAAGTGTTTGCAGTCATAGCTAATGGACTATTCGCTTTGTAAAGTTATGTAAATAGTTTAGCTTGCGATCGTTGCTCACAGGTGATGCAAAGTGTCATCTGTGATTATTTAATTTGCCAGCCTTTCATTTTGTCGGGATTCATCAAACCGTAGGGATCGACTTGGCGCTTGAAGTTGAGCTGATCGTAATCAACTGTTTTCATGCCCCCATCTTCGAGAATATAGGTATGGGGATTGGCAATAAATACCCCCTGCGACTCATGGTATTCAATAATTTCATTCAGACGATCGCCCGTTGTAAAGCGCACCACTTGAATTGCCGCAGGAATTACGACTCCATTTACCTTGATAAATTCCAAATGCATCATCACTTCATCACCGAAATGCTCATGCATTTGCTGCACAAGTGCCAATTGCGGATCGTTCAGGAATAGACTTTGGAGATAAGTTAGGGAAGTATCGGCAGCGCGAGCATGTAAAGTAGTGTGATTCCATGAGAATTCAACTAGACTAATCCCTTTACTTGCTTCCTGAGCAGTTTTTTCGTAGCAAATCTCACCCTGAAATTCTTGGATCAGGCTTTTAAATGGTTCGCGATCGCTTTCGGCAACTAGCACTAAAGCACAATGAGAATCTGCGGGAATATAACTCTGTAAAGCGGTGAAATAATTAGAAATTGGTGCAGCATGAACACTGATCATCTTTTTGATAATGCCATCACTATTCCCCAGAGCTTGCCCAAATCTCGCCGCAGTCATGAAATCAGCGAAACTGACAACATATTCGGCCCAACCATAGGCAGGAGCTAATGGAACTTCCAATTGGGTAATGATGCCATTTGTGCCATAGGCGTGAGCAACCTTCTGCACATCATCACCACGTAGTTCAATGACTCTTGGTTCATCTTCGAGAGTAACGACGCGCACGGCTCGCAAGTTGCCGCGATCGCGCAATTGCCCGTACAAAACTGAGCCAATCCCGCCACTACCACCTGCGATAAATCCGCCTACAGTCGCACTTCGCACCGTTGATGGAACCATCCGCGATTCCCAGCCAATTTCTTGAGCTTTTTTATCAAGGGTCACCATTTTTACGCCTGTTTCTACGCAAGCAAGTCCTGCTCTAATCCATTTGATTTCTTGCAATCGCGAAGTTTCTAAAATCACCCCACCCTTGAGGGGTGTACATTGCCCATAGTTGCCTGTACCACTACCGCGCACTGTCAAGGGGATTTGGTATTTTACGCAAGTTTTAGCGATTCTCAGTACTTCACTTTCGTTGCTAGGACGGACTACGACATCGCCGACTTTGCCAGCTAGTAATGGAACAAGAACTGGACTAAAGTGAGCATAATCCTCTGAAAGTTTTGCAACTTGAGTGGGATTGGTAATTGTTTCAAGTCCCGATAATTCTTCTAACAGATTGTCTAAAGATATTTGCATATTTGCCGACTGTCGCTATCATCCTATTCTAGTTCTGAAAAGCCTTGCTAAGACAACATTAGCGATCGCCCCATCATGCAAACTAATAACAGCGATCGCCTATTCGCTAAAATCGTAAATAAGGCGATCGCCTTATTTACGATTTTAGTTTAATTTCAAACTCTGACTTGGAACGATAAAAACACACATCAAATTCAAGAAAAAAGTTAGTTTGACCAAGAATTAACGGAGCGTTTGGGCTATTTGTCCAAGCAAACACTAAATTGATTGGTTCAAATTCTCCAATCTGAGAGATTACAGAAAATGGTATTGCTTGCTGATTACCAAGATTACCTGTTAATCGAATGATAGCCTTGCGGTCATCCCAGCCACCACCCAGTTGCAATCCAATTTCATATGGCAAGACGTTAATCGTAGCGCCACTGTCTACTAAACCAACTGTTTCAACTATCCGATCGCCTTGTTGTAGAGTTAGTGGAACTCTTGGAAGGCTATCAAATTCGTTTTGATTTGGGCTACTGGTGGAGTACTTGAATCTCATAAGTTATTGATGAGTCGTGTCTGTTTGTTTGAGGGCTTCCATTAAAATTGCACCAGCACCAAACATATCGTAAGGAGTCGGCAGGTCATAGGTTTTAAATGGTTCGATTGGTGCAATATCTTCAGCAATATCTAAGTCTTCTACAAGAACACGAATTAGTTTGAGCTTTTCGATCGCACTAAGTTGTCGTGCTGCTGGAATTACTTCGGCTAATGTCATGTTAGTGTCTCCATAATCTGAGATCTTGTTCTTCTAGCTTACTTGATCAAATGCGATCGCCCCATCATTCAATTCACCAAGCAGCGATCGCCTATTCATCAAAAACAAAACAATGCGATCGCCCCACCAATCAAATTACAAAATAGCGATCGCCTATCCATCCCCATAAACAGCGATCGCCCCTCAAAAAAATCAACTAAACAGCGATCGCCTATCCATCTTCATAAACATCGATCTCTCCCTGATGAAGTTCTTTATCTCATAGTTTCTATATCATTCTTTTAAGTTGTTTATAGACTTCATCATCGTTCCGTTTATCAATTAATAAGATTTCTAGTGTTTGCTCTTCTACACAATAAACTATCCGATATTCACCAATATCAGATCTGTGATAGGGATAACCTTTTAACTTGAGAGAATCTTGAGGATAAGGATTTGAGCTTAATTCGGTGATTTTGGTTGCGACTTGTTTGGCATTCTTTTCAGGTAGCTTTTTTAAACGTTTAGCGGCTTGTCGAGACAGGTTAATCTTAAGCATTTAGAATCTCTGATAATAAAGCCTCACTTTCTGTAATGCCGATAAAACCTTCTTGTCTGGCTTGCTCTGCTTTTAGAGCCAAAAATTGATTTTCTAAATCCAAAAATCTTTCAAATTCTTCAATTGACATCATAATGGCGACACTGCGTCCTTTTTTCGCTATTTGCACTGGCTCTCTACGAGCTAGATCCAGTAGTTCGCCAAAGCGGTTTTTTGCTTCTGATGCCCCTAACGTTTTCATGGTGGTAATAGCTCCTAACAGTGTTGTTAGCTATTATAACCATATTGGCTATTTTAGCTATTGTTACTCCTCAATAAATGAACCAGCGATCACCTATCCATCCCCATAAACAGCGATCGCCTAAGTTTCATCTAATTCTGGATCTTCACCAATTGTTTGCTGATATGCGTGGCGAATATGAAGAATGCGAACTGTGGAAATTTCTTGTCCTTCCAAAATAGTAAAAATCACTCGATATGAATTTCGTCCTTGACCATAGAGCAATTGACGAAGTTCTTGGCTAAAATGCTCATTCTCTCTTGCTAATGGACAACGCTTAGGCATTTGAGATAAAGAGGTAATCACATCTAATAACCCTGAATACCATTGGCTTGCTTTAGTAGGAGAAGAAATTTGAGATAGTCGTAAAAATGCTTTATCAGCTTCAGCTTCAGCAATACTTGAGATTTCGATACGGTAGTTCATGAATTGACTGGCAGGTTGTACTTGTGGCGTTGTTCTTCAGCAAAGTCTTGAAAAGATCGATATCTTCCTGCCTTAAAATCATCTAGTCCTACTTGAATGCCCTTGATAGCTTCCTCAGAATCTTTCTCTTCCCAGTCTAAGATATTCGCTAACAATTCTGATGCAATAAAATTAACGTCTTGTCCTTGTTTGGCGGCTCTACTATGGAGCAATGCTTCTAATTTTGGGTTAAGGGTAATAACTATCGACATAGTATGACTGTTCCAGCACAAAGTTTCTAGAGCAATTATAGCCTTAGAAAATTAATCTCAGCGATCGCCCCACCATTGACATTACAAAACAGCGATCGCCTATCTATTCCCCAAAAACAGCGATCGCCTCTCTAAAAAACAAACCAACCAGCGATCGCCTATCCATTTCCCATAAACAGCGATCGCCTCTCTAAAAAACAAACCAACCAGCGATCGCCTATCCATTTCCCATAAACAGCGATCGCCTCTCTAAAAAACAAACCAACCAGCGATCGCCTATTCAATCCCCACAAATAGCGATCACCTATTCATTCAAATAACCAAACAGCGATCGCCTATTCACCAAAAATAAAAAAATTCTATTGATTGATTATTTTACTGCTGTAATTTTGATATCAAAGAAACCATATATAAATACAAAATTATATGAATTATAATCCCTATAATTACTAATCCTACAATAATGCTTATAGAAGAACCCAAATTAGTTAATCCAATTACTTGAGAAGCGCCGCTGATAACGATAAGTAATAAAACAGTTGTATTATAGGGATAATTCATATGGGAGCGCTGTTTTCTTAAATTAGTTTCCCAAGTCAGAATTTCTTTAGATGCTTCTAAATTAATTTTTTGTTCTAACTCAACTAAAAATCTACCCGCTCTTTGCATTCTCTGGTATTCACCAAGCCACATAAATAAGATAAATGCGCATATAAATGGGAGTATTACTGTAAGAATTAGACTAATTAATAGGGAAGAAGGTTGATTGGTGTATGTTGCAATACTAGCGGTAAAAATAGCTCCGACGGCAGCTATACCAAAAGATAAAATAGAAATTCTGTTGGTCATCGAAGCTAAGACTTCTTGCCTCAGGGCATCATATTCCTTAAACATAATTTCTAATGAATTCATAGTTGGTATAACTTAGGACTAAAAATAACTTTAGATAACTTGCATTCTTTGCAATATGAAAGAGAGGTATTGACTGCCAAAGTCAGCGTGTGATGGAAACAATATAGATGTAATACCATATTTTACAGATTGCATAATAGCTTCAGGTCTATCATCAATGAAAAGGCATTCTGATATATCAATATTTAGCGCAGATATCGTAGCATGAAACATTTTAAAATCTGAACTTGATTTTGATGAACCAACACGACTAGATATAGTTATTTTATTCGGTTCAAAAAAATTTTGTAAATTAAGTTTTGTCATTTGGCGATGAAACCAAAATTCGTTGTTATTTGAACATATTGCTAAATCTATACCATTTGCCTTGAGCGTTCCTAAAAGAGTTTGCATCCCTTTAACTGGCAAAATAAAATCATCTGTTAAATCAATAATTTCTTCAATAGAAGTATCTATATTGCACCTATTAATAAACTGACTCCAATATTCTTTTTCAATATCAATCCAACTTTCTTGATTTTTACAAGGCTTATAAGCAAATACTTCCCATAATTCTTTGCCAATTTGAAAAGCTTGTTCACTATCCAACCCATATCTTACAACCAACCCTTTGTCTTTATTAAGCAGCATACCTTCCCAAACGTCATGTGCTAAAACTCCACCAACATCAAAAATTATTCCTTTAACCATTTGTTTTATTGCATATAAAAAATTGCCCGACTTTAAAAATAAAGATTAACATTGATAGTAGTTAATTTCTAGAGTTGCTAACCTCATAAATAGTTATAAGATAAAACCACATTTTTTATCTAGATATCACACTTTCTAAAATGGATTTTGAGAAAAGACGATATCAATGGTGTCAGTATTTGCCAATTACCTAATCTTTATCATAACTAATTTCTCGCTCAATAATTTCCTTAACAAACTCAGACATTTCTTTACCTAAACTAATTGCTATTTGCTTTAACGCCTCATACACAGCCACCTTATCACCCTCCCACAAAAGATCAACTCGTCTCACCTGTCGCATTGCAATATGTAGATGATTTTCTGGATATGCCCAGTAACATGACAAACAAATAGACTTATCCTTAAGCTCAATCCAATTTTGGCAATACTCACAAGCCCAAGACTTAGCTCGATTTGCCGAACCACATAAAAGCATAAAGTTTTCAGGCGCTAAATCTGGTTCACCATCAACCTCAAAAGGGACACGATGATCGATTTGTAACTCCCGCTCATCTACCTCCTCTAAATAGATAAAACAGCGACAACCATACTTCTTAACCAACTCATCCTTAATCTGTTTCGATAAACCTGTGCGACCAGACAACCTCGAAAATCTTGTCTTGCTAATATCTCCAAATCTATAGGCAGCAATTTTTCTGCCATCGCTTCCAAGCACCCGAAAAGTTTCTAAGGGAATACCATGCTCGCGTACATCCCTAGCAGCTCTCGGCGGATGATTATAACCATAGGTTTCCTTCAAATCTTCAGTCGTAATAAAACCATATTGGAGAATGTGATCAATTACCGCTTTCGGTCTTTTCGCAGTCACAGACTGACAAAGCTGTAAAAAATCATCGGGTAATGACTGAGAGATATCCATTTTTTACACTAACGTCAATTGTCTAGGCTGTTCACGCCTATAGCTAGATAAATCGATCAATTTATCCTGAATCAGATTTGGCGATAAATACAAAGACTCAATAGTTTTTTCTGCTCTACCTAAAAGAGTTGCTTGTGACGATCTCCCAACTTCAATTTCAATTCTCTTAAGAGCCAATCTCTCAGGCAAAATCTGCCCAAACGTCTTATTCCCTAACTTCCCGTCATAACTAATTACAAACCTAATGCCCCGATCATTGAGACTCTCAAGAGCGAGAACAAATTCATCAAAATCAATACCCGAGAAATATCTGGAATCTCTATTTCCACATACACCCTGATAAGGCGGATCGAGATAAACCAAATCAGTTCTTTTGACTTCCGTTAATACTTTGCGATAATCCCAAGCTGTAAATTGACATTTACCTTTTAATAGGCTAGAAACTCCTGAAATATTTTTACGCATCGTTGCAGGAATTGTTCCTTTGCGTCTCTTATCTGGACTCTGATTAAATAAACCTTCAGAGTTATAACGTACCGAACCTTTTACACATCTAGCTAATAAATATAAAAACAATTTTGGATCATTAGTTTGATTAAACCTTGTTCTAATTTCAAAATAGTGATTAATCGAATTATGATGCTGCTCTTCCCAGATACTTGCGTAAGTATCAGCGATCGCTTGCGGGTCATCAATTATCAACTGAAGTAATTCAATTAGAGGTTGATTAAGATCGTTTAACCAAAATCTTTGTGCGTAATGATTCGCAGAAGCCGCAATACTAATTGATGCAGTCCCCGCAAAAGGCTCAACTAACCTATCTATTTTGTCAGGGAAAAAACCAAGAATAAATGAAGCGAGATTTCTCTTACTCCCCTGATATTGAACTGGATGTGGCAAATTAGACATCGAAGTAAAAAAGACTACTTGTCTAGCAGCATATCACAGAGTTTAAATTTCATTTTCAATAAAAAAGAGGGCATCATCTGCCCTCTTTTTTATTGGCTTATTTGTGGATTAGACAGAAGCCAAAAATGTTTTCTTGTATTCAGCGATCGCTTCTTTCAAGATTGCTTCAGCATCCTTAGTCAAGGCCTTCTCAGCCTTAACGATTTCAGAATACTTAGGCTTGCTGGTTGCCAAGTAATTACGTAGTCCCTTGTTGAATGCGCCAACCTGCTCGACTTCCAATTCATCAAGATAACCATTAATTGCAGTGTAGATAATTGCAACTTGATCCCATACGGGCAATGGAGAATATTGAGGCTGCTTGAGAATTTCGCGGAGACGTTGACCACGAGCTAGTTGGGCTTGAGTGGTTTTGTCCAAATCAGACGCGAACTGAGCGAAAGCTACAAGGTCATCGTACTGAGCTAGTTCGAGCTTGATCTTACCTGCAACCTGTTTCATTGCCTTGATTTGTGCTGCGGAACCAACACGGGATACCGAGATACCAGGGTTGATCGCAGGACGAATACCAGCGTTGAACAAGTCAGAAGACAAGAAGATTTGACCGTCGGTAATCGAAATTACGTTGGTAGGAATGTAAGCGGATACGTCACCTGCTTGGGTTTCGATGATTGGCAATGCGGTCATCGAGCCACCACCAAGTTCATCACTCAACTTAGCTGCACGTTCGAGCAAGCGAGAGTGTAAGTAGAATACATCCCCAGGATATGCTTCACGACCTGGTGGACGACGGAGCAAGAGAGCCATCTGACGATAAGCTTGAGCTTGCTTGGACAAGTCATCATATACGATCAAAGTGCCTTTGCCTTTGTACATGAAGTACTCAGCCAATGCTGCGCCAGTGTAAGGAGCGAGGTACTGCAAGGTGGCAGGATCGTTGGCGCTTGCCATAACAACGATCGTGTATTCCATTGCGCCACTTTCACGAAGCTTGTTAACTACGTTAGCAACGGTGGAAGCTTTTTGACCGATCGCTACATATACGCAGATACAATCCAAACCTTTTTGATTGATGATCGTGTCTACTGCAACCGAAGTCTTACCAGTTTGACGGTCACCAATGATCAATTCGCGTTGACCACGTCCAACAGGAATCATCGCGTCGATCGCAGTGATACCAGTTTGCAGAGGTTCAAATACGGATTTACGAGCAATAATCCCAGGAGCAGGAGATTCGATTAAACGAGATTCAGTTGCTTTGATTTCGCCTTTACCATCGATAGGTTGAGCCAACCCATCAACAACGCGACCAATGAATGCTTCGCCTACAGGAATCTGGGCAATGCGACCAGTTGCTTTGACCGAGCTACCTTCAGCGATTTTACGACCTTCACCCATCAACACAACACCAACGTTGTCTTCTTCAAGGTTCAGCGCAATGCCGACAGTACCATCTTCAAATTCCAGCAACTCGCCAGCCATGCACTGTTCCAAGCCGTAGACACGAGCGATACCGTCACCGACTTGCAGGACAGTACCAACGTTGGAAACTTGCAGCTCTTGGTTATAATTAGCAATTTGCTGCTTGATAATATTGCTTATTTCGTCAGGTCTGATGCTAACCATAGTTGTGTTTTACCAGTTATCAGCGATCGATTTGTTTTTAATATTTTGGGGGTTTAGCTATTAGCATTTAGCTATTAGCTTTTGGTAATTGGTGATAGGGAATTGGTGATTACTTTTTTCCCTTTCCCTTTTACCTTTTTACTTCTAAACGCCTGCGGTTAGGCTGCTTTTTAGTCGGCGTAGTTGTCCGCGAATGCTGGCATCTACTACTTGAGAGCCAACTTTGATGATTACACCACCGATCAAGTCAGGATTGATGGTGATGTCAAGTTCGACACTCTTAGCTTTGGTCATTGCTTTGACGCGATCGCGGATGCTATCTTCTTGTGCTCTGCTTAATTTCAGAGCAGTCGTGATTTCAGCAAGAGAAACTTGATCGATTACTCGTAACAGAGCTTTGAACTCTTTTACAATCTCACCCAAGAAGGCAATACGTTTGCGATCTACTAGTAGGAGTAAAAAGCTTTTGGTTAAAACATTAACTGATGAACCAAAAACACTTTCAATCACACCTTTTTTAACATTTGCACCAATTAGAGGGCTTGCCAAAAGTTGAGTGAGTTCAACAGAATCAGCAAGGGTATCACCAATTAAACGAACGTCTTTGGCGATCGCATCCAAATGATTTTGCTCTTGCGCCAAAGAGATCAAAGCATCAGCATAAGGGGCAACGACGGCTTGACTAACAGAATTAGATTTCATGTTTTCTCCTAGTCAGAACTCAAAAGGGCAATGCTACGGTCAATTAATTCGATCTGAGTAGATTCACTCAAACCGCGATCAAAGTAAGACTGCACACTCGCAAGAGCTTTCTCGGCAACTTGCTGACGCAACTGCACAATTACCCGATCTTGTTCAGTCGCAATCTCTTGATCGGCAGCTTCACGCAAACGCGCAATATCTGCATCAACCGTTGCCAAAATTAAATCAGCCGCGTGTTTTGCATCAGCTTCAGCTTTTTGACGTAGGTTATCAGCTTCGGTTTTGGCTTGCGCTAATTTTCCTTGCTGTACGGCAAGCTTATCTGATGCATCCTTTTGGCGCTTTTCTGCATCAGCGATCGCCGATTGGATTGACTCCAAACGCGCTGAGAGAATTTTGCCTAAGAAACCGCGACCTGCATAAATCAAAAGACCGATAACGATCACTAAGTTGATTAGGTTAGTTTCCAGAATATCGGTGTTTAGTCCGAACCCTGAATGCTCTACCGCTTCACTTGCAAGTAAGACGAAATTTCTAATCATAAACGTTATTTCTATTACTCAATGGCAAGAAGCCAGACAAGAACTATCTAGGAATATAAAGACTAAAACTAGGATCTTACTAAGTTACCTAGTAGCTTTTCTAGAACTTGGCGACTGAGAGACTCCACTTCCGCGTCCAAAGATGCAGTAGCATCCTGCTTTTGCTTGTCGATTTCTGCTTTTGCGCTGGCAACCTTAGCTTGCGCTTCAGCAACAGCAGCATCAATACGTTCTTTACGAATCTTGTTTGCGTCCGCTTGAGCGGTAGCCAAAATGTTTTGAGTCGCTTTACGAGCAGTAGCAAGCTCTTGCTCATATTGCTTAACAACTAGTTCTGACTTTTCGAGGCGCTCTTTTGCTCCGATAATTTGCGTTCTAACATAATCATCGCGATCATCGATCGCTTTGGTTAGAGGCTTAAAGAAAATAACGTTGAGAAGCGCTACGAAAACAATAAACTGCACCGCCATAATTGGAAGCGTGGCATTGATATCAAACAAGCCGCCTTTGTGTTCTACTGCTTCCGCAGCCATGAGAACAGTTGAAAAAAGGTTCCAAATTGTCATAGTTATATTGCTGAAACAGCACTCTTTCTAGTGCGATTACGAATTGCAATCACCAAAGGCGATTATCTAGATGTACAAAGAAGCTAAGGATGATCCACAATTACAGGATGTCTATACTTAGCTTCTTTGAGATGCTAGAGCTATTAGGCGAAGGGGTTAGCAAATAGCAATACAAGTGCAACAACCAGACCGTAAATGGTAAGAGCTTCCATGAAAGCTAAGCTCAACAATAGTGTGCCACGGATTTTGCCTTCAGCTTCAGGCTGACGAGCAATACCTTCTACAGCACGGCTTGCTGCTGTACCTTGACCAATACCAGGTCCAACTGCACCAAGACCAACGGCGATACTAGCGGCGATTACGGATGCTGAGGCTACTAATGGATCAATCACGTTCTTTTTCCTTTCTTAGATTATTGTTATTGGTTTACATATATGGGAAGTAAACTTCCCGAATCAATCGCTTGAATCAATTGTTTGAAGTGAATGAACTAATGTTCATGCCCTTCATCACCATGACCTTCCATCGCTTCACCGATGTATGACGCTGCCAGCGTAGAAAAAATCAAAGCTTGGATGGCACTGGTAAATAGTCCCAGAATCATCAATGGCAGAGGTACAAACAAAGGCACGAGGAGAACCATGACCCCCACAACCAGCTCATCCGCAAGGATGTTTCCGAAAAGACGGAAGCTTAGCGAAAGGGGTTTTGTGAAATCTTCAAGAACCCATAAAGGAAGGAGAAACGGAGAGGCTTGGACATATCTAGTGAAGTATTCCAAACCGCGCTTGCTCAATCCAGCATAGAAATAGGCTAGGGAGACTAATAATGCTAGGGCGATCGTGGTATTGATGTCGCTTGTCGGGGCAGCAAGTTCGCCCTCTGGCAATTCGATCAATTTCCAAGGAACTAGCGCTCCTAACCAGTTTGATACGAAGATAAACAAGAATAGACTACCAACAAATGGCACCCATTCTCTATAGTGCTTTTCGCCAATCTGGTCTTTAGCGATGCCCTGAACGTATTCCAGAGCATATTCCATGAAATTTTGAAAACCTGCGGGAACACGCTGGTCAGCTTTAGCGGTGCTAGCTCCAATGAGTCCAGCAACTAGTACTGCACCCATTACAATCCAGCTCACGATTAATACTTGACCATGTACCGTAAAGTTACCGAACTGCCAATAAAAGTGTTTGCCCACTTCTAGCGCGGCAAGACTGGTTTGATGGCTCATTGCATAGCCAAAAGATACTGGATCAATCATGTTCGATATGTTACAACCTGTAGGAGGTCAAATCAGCGAGAATGGAACCCATTGCTCAAATCTTGAGCAAGAATCACTAAAACAGCTACTTTATAGGTCATAAAGCCGAAGAATGCGGGCAGAATTTCCAATTGATCCGATTTGGCAGCGATCGCAATCAGAATTACAAACAACCCAAGGCGAGAAAAACCGAGACGGTTGGACTCACCACCCAATCGGTCTACGCTTTTGGTCAACATTCTGAAATAAACCGTGCCAACCAATGCCCCAACAGCATAACTGAGAGCGATTTTCCATCCATACCAAAACCACACTGCTAAGCCAATAATGACTCCAGAAGCGAGCGTAAGTAATAACAGCTTAAACTTGAGGCGGTTGTACTCTTCCATGCCATCAGAGACTGATGTGGATGAGGTTTCTACAACCGTCTGGGGCGCTGTACTGTTTTTTGCGGGAATGATCTTCACTGTTGACTTTTAGCGGCTGCTTTTTAGCGAAATTTGCTGATTATTTGAGTGATTTGAGTGAAGAACTGTTACTGAGAATAGTAACGAAAATGGGTGTCCAAAAACTTGGATGTAGCTGCCTACACCGTTGCTAAGCATATCACGCAAGATGTCACATTTGCTTTACAACTCTTCAACAAATAGATGTGTGGCAGCGTAAATCACCCTCCTATACTTTTTGGCGGATACTTTTAATAGGTATTTCGTCTATGTTGGGGTGTTACCATAGCAAAAAGTTTTAGACGAATGCTTAAAAAATTAAATTAAAAAATTAAATTTTAAATTGTTTAAATTGAAATTTATTTTTTAAACTCTTTATAAGTGTTCACCTAAAACTCATTACTTTTTGTGAGCATCCAGAATTTGCAACCTATGTCCACATCTTTCGCTAAGCCTCGCCCGTTTCAGTTTGCTTTTCCAGCCGCAGTTGTTTCTCTTGTCTCTGCTGCTTTGCTGTCTCTAGGAGCGATCGCGCCAAATTCTGCTTCAGCAGAACAACTTCTAGCCCAGTCACAGCCCGTCGCTTCTCCCCAAGCTCAGCCTGTAGAGCCTACTAAGCCCAATTCTCTTGAGAGTAGTGTGTTTAGTATTACGGGTGGACAGCGATTGATGTCGGAGTCGATGAATGCAATTAGTCAGCAAAATTACGATCAAGCTGTCTCTAAGTTGCAAGATGCCCGTCAAGTGTTTAACCAGTTATCAAATTTTTATCAAGAGTTAACGACGAGTTTTTCAGGAATTGATAATCGCATTTCTGATAGTCATCGTCGCAAGGCTCTACAAACAGCTCAGTTACGTGATGAGGCGACCTATCAGCTTGCTGTAGTCTATCGGGCTAAAAATCAGCCTGAATTAGCTGTACCTCTGCTAATTCAGTTGATTCGTAGTCAAGCGCCTACTCGTGATTTGGGTTCACAAGCTTATCAACAATTGTTTGAGTTAGGTTTTGTGGATGCACAGTTTGTGCGCCCTAACGCGGCAGCACCTAAATAACCTCAGTGCGGGTTAATTTTTTTAACTGTCTCCTAGAAAGGGTTCGCAACGTGAACCCTTTCTAGGAGACAAAGCATTAAAAGCCTCGCTTTGCGAGGCTTTTTTATATGGATTTTGCCCACCAAGCTAAACCGTAGCGCTGATTTAAGTTATTTGTTTGGGGTGATTTAAAGACAACTCTGAGTTTGTATTTGCCTGTAATGGGGATTTTTATGAAAATATGCTGTAAGTTGTCAATTTGACTTACTGATGACCAGATGCTTTGAGAAATATCGGTATCAGGCGATCGCATTAAATACAACTCAATTTTATTAAAACCTTGGTCGGTAAAGCCTTCGCCAATATCAAATAATCCATTACCATTTTTGTCATTAAGCTTGACTTGACGGTCCCAGGTTAAGGTTGCCGAAATAAAGCTATCAGCAACTAAAGGATCGCTAAAAACATATTCTTGATATTTATCAGCTTCGACAATATTTGTGTCCCAACCGATCGCTGAAATATTACCTGATCCATTGATGGGAGATTGTTGCCCTGCTTGATATTGCTGAAACGCTCGATAGGCATTGAGTTGTCCTGCGCCAAGACTACGACTGAGGGGGATTTCTCGATTTGGATAGGCTTCGGTATCGAGCCATGTTTTGCCAAACGCATCGAGAATGGTCTTGGACATACCAAGAATTTTGCCATCGCCACGATCTTGAATCTTGTCAGCGGAGTTAATTAACACGGCTTTGATTAACTCATGGCGACGTGCGTCAATGCTCCAATTACCGCTTGCAATTTGACGATTGGCATATTCATGTAATAGGGCGATCGACCCAACAACATGGGGAGATGCAAAACTGGAGCCATTAGCATTTTTGAATTTACCCTGTAAGGTTGGCAGTTGTAAGTTGTTGCCGGGGGCTAGTATCGCCATCGACCTCCTGCCATCAATGGGGCTTTCGACTCCTGCTGTCCATTTCTGATCTTTATTCAGGTCACTAAAGACTTCACCCTGATCGTATTTCCCATTACTGTTGCGATCTAGATATGGCTCATCAATCAGATTGCCGCGATCAAGTTGACGATAAATGCCATTGACTTCACGAGTGAATCCAACTGTAAAGCCATTATAAAGATCGGTAGGAATTGGGATACCTCCCTTGCCTTGGTTACCAGCGACAACGGGCAAAGTATTATAGGTAGTTGCTATCCAATCGACGCATAGGGTTAGTAACGCATCGCCATCTAATGTTGGCTTGGGGCGAGGATCTTCGCTGAGGAGTTCTCCAAAGCTAAAATTAATGGCGCGAACGCTGTTGTTGTATTGTCGAGCGACATGCTGAGCCGCAATGCAGGCTTCAGGTTGTCCATCTTGACGGCGTTGGGAATATGCCGAGGATAGTAATCTAGAATCTGGGGCAATACCGCGCCGAATTTTATGTTGGCTAATGATTACTGCGGCAACTTGGGCTGAGTGATCATCGACATTGCGATTGGGGATTGCTTTACCATCACGAAAAAAGACTTCGTAGGGCTGGACAATGACGCGATCGAGTTGCAAGAGTTTATTGGAAATTTTATCTACAGCAAAACGGCTAGGACGACTTAGCTCAACTTGTCCAATAAATACGTCTTTGCCAGTCAGGTTATAGGGTGGTTTTTGTAAGATTCTTGCATCAATACCTTGACGATCGGATGACTTGTCTAGCGCCCAAACTGTGGAGCCAGTAGACAGGCTGAGCAAAATCCAACTGACAAACCAACCTGACCTACGCATTTTTATTTACCTTCATTGTCTATAAGATTTTGCGCCAAAATTGCTGCTAAGTATTACTAGGATAGCCAAAAACTTTTAGTAATACTGGTGATACTTTCTTTCGAGTGAATAATTAGTGGTGCGCGTCTTAGACGCGCACCACTAATTATTCACTTTATTTTGACAAATTGAGGCGGGTTACGTTGCACTAATGCATCCTAATCAATAATTAAGTGTTAGTCGTGCTTGCTTAATCAAGACTATATCTATCTCTGCTCTCGCTAAAATTTAACGTCAGTTCGACGAAAGTGGAAAATGGTAAAAATCGCTAAGCGATTTTTACCATTTTCCGCCATTTGAGCGGCGCTTCGCGCCGCTCAAATGGCGTTATCGAACTCACGTTAAAATTTAGGTTTCAAGATGAAAAGTGTCGCTTTTCATCTTGAAACCTAAAAGGTATTTTGGCGGTTGAATCTAGGGTCTGAATACGAGAATATGCGTGCATAATTATCTATATATGCTTACTTAGGATTCGCCAATTTAATAAAAAACAGATTTTTGACGGTATGCTTTTGCCGCATTATCAAAAATCAGTTCCTTATCTACGACGACGAAGCCTTTAATTAATTTAATCTTTGCTAGACAGTCTCAAAAATTTATGACAAAAACTTGGGCGATCGCGATAGCTGCAATTTCTTTCTTTGGTATTAGCACCGCAGCCTATGGCGATGCCAAAATGTCACAGCGAGCCAATGATTTAGAAATAGATCGGCAAGTGATCGAGAGTAGTCCTGTATTACAGCGTTGGTTAGAGCAACCACCTAATCTTTTAGAAGATATTTATAATATTCCTAGCTTTAATACAAAGCTGCGGGTTGGACTTACCTCACGCGATAATTCTTTGGGAGTTGAGGCTGGGATTGAAGATGTGTTTGTGGGGCGATCGCCTTTGACTGTTAGTGGTAGTTATCAGACTGAGTTTAGTGGTAGAGAAAGTGAACTTCAAGCAAATATTCGTTATTATGTTTTGCCCCTAGGTTCCTATTGGAATATTTCGCCGATTGTGGGATATCGTCAGTTTAATCAACTAGATCGTCCCCAAATTTCAGGATTAGATTTGGGATTACAGGGAATTTTGGTTTTATCGCCCCATAGTTCGGATTTGCGGCTGAGCCATACTTTTACATCTCCCAGTGGCAATCTGGAGATGAGTACGACTACCCTCTCTTCTAGTTACTCAATTACAAATAATTTACGTTTGGGGACAAAAATCGAATGGCGGCGATCGCCTTTAATCTATGACAGCCGTGTGGGTTTTTTATTGGAACTGGCACTTTAAAACCGTTTGTGTGGCGCGGCTTCGCCGCGCCACACAAACGGTGAAGACTATTGCAGTTTGGCGACAGGATAGTTAGTTAATAATTGGCGTTGAGAAAGTAGATCAATTGCCGTTACTAATAACTCGCGTTTTTCACTAATGCTAAATAAAACCTTGAGCCGATCGCAGTCGGGCTGACCAAGAGGATCGAGTATAGCGATCGCCTGTGGTATTCCTGCCCCATTGGCATCAGACTGTAATGGCTGAAAAGTTTCTTGAGCTTTTTGATCGAACTGCATCACAAGGCGATCGCCGTTAAAACTGATCTCTGCTGCCCCTGAGGGACGACTTTCTAACTCACCTATAGTAAGTGCAATTTCGGATTGATTGGGTTGAGTTGCTCTAAGTAATAACTCTACAGGGCGGCGAGTTGGATAAACTTGACCACGCCGAAATAGTGGTTGATATTTCCATTGCTCCACAGCACGATCCCAATAACGGATTGCATAGGAATGAAAGAGATAGTCCTGAAGGCTCACACCTTGACTGAGCATTAATGCTCCATGGGCGATCGCTTCAAAGGGCTTATGACTATAGACTTTACCCATTTTAAAATAGTCTTCGACGAACGAAACTACTGATGGAATCAATGTACAACCACCAACTAAGAGAATATGTTTAATATCACCTTTGAGAATTCCTTTACTAAAAGAGCGATTAATTAGTTCGTCGATCGCTGATTGGAGAACCCGATAAAAACCTTTGTGGTCTAGTATCTTTTCTAATTGCTGACGAGTATAGGTAATTTCTTTCGTGGATTGTGTCGTTATATCAAAAAAGATTTCTGAGGCAGTTTCTACTTCTGAAAGGTTGATTTTAATCCGTTCCATTAAAAATTTAAGCACACTTAGATTGTTTTTCTCACTTCCATTAGTGCTATCTTCACATCCTTCTAAATAATTTTCGACTAACCATTGATCGATATCTTCGCCGCCAATTGTATATCCAGTTTTTGCAATTACCTCTGCTTGATGTTCTGTCCATTCACTCCGATTAACACCAATTTGCTCTCCCCATCTCGCGACATTTCCACTCTTTGGCAGTCGTACCAGTGATAAATCTAATGTGCCTCCACCAAAATCGATGACTAACACTAAAGCACTGGATGCGATCGCTTCATAACCAAGTGCTGCTGCTGTTGGCTCATCAAGAAGCCGAATCCGAGGGGATTGCAATGTCGGTAAATTTGGAGCGAATATCGTATTACTACATTCCTCTAGCCAGCGTAAATATTTTTCGTAGGATTGCACAGGTGCAGTCAAGATGATTTCTGAAGGAAAAATCTGTTGCGATCGTAGTTCCTTGGATATTTCACGCAAAAACTGACTGCCCAACCACTCAGGTGTCACTTTAACTCCATCAAGCTTAGGAACATAATTTACATTTGCCACTAACCGCCGCTTGATTTGAGTGAATAATCTTGGTTGAGAGCGATCTTTACCTTGATCGATGACACGCTGACCGATTTCGACTATTTCTGCTTGGGCATTCTGCACATATACCAACGACGGTATAAGCCCATTTAAAGGTGCAGGACGATTAAGATTGCCAAAAATCATCGTTTCAGGCTGTTCCGTAGCAATATTCCATCGTGCAATCACGGTGTTGCTACTACCAAAGTCAATCGCGATCGCGCTCATAGTTCTATTGCTCATTCAAAATTTTCTCTACTTCGACAATAAAAGCTTTTGCTTTCTCTAAAAGCATTTGTGCTTCAGCTAGGGTTCCAGTAAAGTCTGTATCATAGTCACTCAATTGTCTAAGGTCATAGGCTTCTTTTAAAGTGTTCGCCCATTCTGGAGAGAATTGTCCTGTTTTTACGGAATGAAGACTGAATAAGCGAATCAGTTCTTTATGGGTAGATACATCTATGTTTTGATATACCAATATTGATTGGGTAGCGTAATACATAGAGTAATAGGAACGGGAAATACTGGTGCGATAATGCTCTCTCTCAAGTAAAAGTTTCGCTATATCTAATTCTTCTAATGCTAAAGAAAACAACTTTTTAAATTCGTTCATAGTTCAATCCCTTCTCTTTGAATATTCCTCAATAAAGCAACATCTTTAGCATTAAATCGATCTTCACTCATGGGAATGATTGAAACAAGTTCATCATAGTCTAAAAGAATTTTGACGCAAAGTTCAGACATGTAGGATATTTCTTGAACTTGAGATACTGGGATTTTGAGTACGGCTAGTAAGTCAATATCTGAGTCGGGATTAGCTTCGCCTCTAGCATAGGAACCAAATAGGATTAACTTAACAAGGCGATCGCCATAAAGCGCTTGTAACTCTTGCTTGAGTTCATTAAGTATTGGCTTAATGCTAATTAAACTCGTAGTCATTTCCTAAGGGAAGTAACGATAAAATTCTTTGCGGTGTAATGTGCGGATGACTTCTACTGTGTTACCCGAAATTTCTATGCCAATGCGATAGTCACCTACTCGAATACGATAACGGGTTGAATATCCTTGCATAGCTTTAATGTTTGGTAGTTCCTGCAAGCTCTGAGCTTCAGGTAAAGTTGTAGAGGCAATTTCATAGATGCGTTGATATACTGATGAGCCTTTCATGTTTTAGGACTTACGCAAGAAGCATAGGAATAGAAGGACACTTAAGTTGGGATCTTAAATAATCAGACAAAAGCCCAGATTTAAGTTTGTAGATGGTATTACCAACTTGAAAAGCTAAACGTTTAAGATGATGCCAAACAAGCATGGCACAAGCAATATGATTACGCTGAATTCTAGATTTGCGGCACTGGCAAGACTGAATACCTGTCAATTGTTTGAGTTCACGATGAAATTCCTCAATATTCCACCTGATGGAGCAAATAGCATGTACTTCAGGGGTGTAGTCTTGAGTTAAGTCGTTAGTCACGACATATTCTGTCCTGCTAGGAGAAACAGTGTCCCAGAATAGTTTCACCTTTTTGTCTTTGGGGAATTTATTGATTTTGATCAATTTTCCCTGCAATAATTCGTTCTCAGACCAAGTTAGTTGGTCAATCTGCTTATATTTTTCTACTTCACCACTATCATCAACTAAACGATTCGACTTGAGTGGACAGTAGTAGATCTTGTCGAGTTTATCAATTTCAGCCATCAGGCTTTGGGTGGCATACCAACTATCCATCAACACGGTTTGAAAGGGTAGTTGTTTGTTATGCACTAATCCTTGCAACATATCGGATACATGGTCTAATTTGCTTTTTCCATCGCCTTGGGGGTCATAAATCCGATAGTCTACCACCCAAAATTCATGCCGTTTGAAATTGACATAGATACAGGTAACTATCCCAATCCCTTGCACGACTCCATGCTCATTACCACTGTATTGTCTTTGTGCCATCTCAATCTGCTTGGCATGACGTTTGTCTAACACTGTGTCATCAAACAGCATGTACATGTACTTGGCTTCATCGATAACTATGCTCGGTTCTACGTTTTGCCAAAGGATTCTTGGGGTCAGTTTTTGCCCTCTCATATATCGGTTGATTTGGTCGTGACTATATCCCTCTATATGTTCCGCTAAGTTCGTGATTGTATAGTTTATCTGGCTACTCAGCAGATATTGGCAATAGTCTAGGGTGCTAAATTTCTTTGCCATTTGACTTTTCTTAACTCTTATTCCTTTTTACCTCTTTTGGGTCTCTGCGTAAGTCCTAATGTTTTTGAGATCTTCTAAAAATGACTGGCGATACTTTACTTCCATTTTAGTCTTCCAATCTAATCTTCTAAAAAGGCTAGAGCTTCTGCATGGGAGTAAAGAGGAGTGTTTTTACCTTCATCCATCGCTTTATTGAGGCAATAATCTTCTATGGCTTCGCTAAGATTTTCTAGGGAGGTGTTGTCAATGGGTAAAAGTTGCCGCCAAATCTCGATGGGGATGACAACTGCGGTGGGTTGTCCTTCTTGGTTAGTTATGTATTCAAGGTTTAATAGGGACATTACATTTACCTTAGTGAATGTTTTTTATGAAATCTGCTTTGATTGTATCAAAAGTCTTTATGTTACTCATGTGCTCAACTATCTTCTAAAATCGCATCAACTATTTGAGTATTCATTGAATGTTTCCTCCAAAGGCTTTGTTAACTCTCTCGATTTGTTTCGGTGCTTGCATTTGCGCGAAAAGTTCTGTTGCTTTTGCTTTGTATTCTTCTACTTGGTCTTGTTCTCCTATTGCCTGATATGTTAGCCCAAGTTGAAAGTATTCTTCTGCCAAAAGAGGCTTACACTCAATACCAAGCAGAATATTAATACTATTCTCATGTTTATGGATTGCACGATTTCCACACTCTATTTGCTTTGTTACTTGGAATTGTTTCCTATTAAATTGAGCCTTGCTACCACAGAGCCTAGCTTTAAGTAACAGAAGATTATCCTCTCTCTCAATTTCTTGGACTTTAGCAATCTCATTGTTAGCATCCTCCAATTGATTTCTTTTTAAGTAAAATCTAATCAGGTAGCACCTTGCGTAACCTTCATAAAGCTTATCTTTAGACTTTTCGAGCTTAGCGATTGATTCAAGCATAACCTCTATGGCTTTTTCCTCTTTGTTCAAACTAAATAGGTAAGAATTCAGGTAAGAATAGGGATGAGAGAGATGGAAGAAGGATCAATTAAAGCTTGACGGAAAAAATCAATGACAGATTTACCTTGAGCTTTACAAGTTTGAATAACCGTCAATAAAGCGGCGGTATTGCGAAAACCATCCATAGAACGGGAGCCACCACAAACTTTGCGTTTGGTAACAGCAAGTCTGAGATTACGCTCGGCACGATTATTGTCAGGAGGGACATGAGGATTTTCAAGGAAATACCACCATTGAGCCGATTTCTTCTTGAGGGACTTTAATAAATTACCTGCGGCATAGCCAACTTTGGGCATCCAATCCGAGATAGCTTGGCTGACTCGTTTTTTAAAATCAATCGCCCAGTTAAAATATGGTCGAGTATCACGATTTTTTTGCCAAGTCGCATGATGTTCAAATGCTTCATCAATCAGCCTAATGAATATACGCCCAATTTCTTGTTGAGATTTAAGGGTTAATTTAAGTAGTGCTTTAAAGTGTCGTCTTAGGTGAGCCAGACATTTCTGTTGTCGCTCAACGCGCGTAACCGTTATACACACTATAGTCGTCACTACACAATACGCCATCATAGCTTTCTCCCAACATTGACTCTAGTTCGGCACGACTACGAGTATCTGCACCACGATATAGCGCATAACCTTCACCACTGAATGACCATAGCCATTCTTTTACGCCTTTGACGAGCCACGGTGTTTCATCGACTTGAACTTGGGGTTGGTCTTTAATCCAATCTGCTAGCTCTTCCACTTTTGCTTCAATACTGTCTGCTACTCGCTCATTGGTGGCGGCGATGGTTCCTAGTCCGATTTCGACTAGTCCCATCTCTTTTAGCATTCTTGCTGTTTTTTATAACTCATATGTCCATAATTCCCTAACCATACCAACATCCCTTGTAGGCTTGCTTCTAGGTCTTGTTCGCCAATCACATCTTTAGGCAATTCTCCCCACACCACTGCGCCACAGTGCTTACATTGACATTCCTGTTGCTGATATTCAACGATTTCAATTGGTTGTTCTACCAATCTTGCTGTTTGTCTGATGCTGACTCCTATCTCTGTCCATGCTTGTCCTCCGCAATTTGGACAGCCTTCGGGCGAGAGCGTCTCAAAGCGATCTACTCGATTAAATCCTTTTCTCGTTTTTCCTTTATGTCCGAATTGTCCTCCTACTTTTTTCTTACCCTCCTCTTCTGCTATTTCTTCGACTTTTTTCTCTGACCGTTTTAATAGGTCGCTTGATGGCGGTTTTGATGAGTCTTTGCTACTTCTGTTGTTGACTGCTTTTAGGCTCTCTATTTCTTCATATATTTGCTGTGCCCATTCTTGTTGGCGCACGATTACTTCTACCAGTTCTCCTACTGGCATGTTTTCTAGTGCTTCTCGTTCATATTGTGGTGGTTCTTTCATCCCTTTACTTTAACCACTTTGACTCTTTTGTCAATTTCTTACCTGATTCTTTACCTAAATAGCGCCAGAGCTTTGTAAGCTAGTGAATCCCCTATTTCGTGTTCTAATGGATTATCTTCTTGCATATTTCGAGAACATTCAAGAGCCTGTTCAGAGCGCTCAAGGCTTTTTTGATAATCACCAAGATCATAATGAACACTGGCATATGATCTAAGAATTCTACTATTTATCCTTACTTTGTAAAACTTTTCTTTGTTTAATTCAGTCTCCTTTGATGGGTCAATTTTGCTAAGGTGAGATAGTGCTAATTCACAATTTTCAACAGCTTTACTTAAATAGCCAAGGTGACGGTTTGCACGCGCCAAATAACTGTGACAAGTTGAATGTAATCTTATAGTTCTGTAGTCTTGTCCTGAACTAATTAATTTCTCTGCTTTTTCCAAAAAATCGATTGCTTTTTTAAATGAGTTGTTGTAGTAGTAGCAAACTCCAATTGTTCCTGTAAGTTGAGCTTTATGCTCATCCGCTATATTATCTTGAAGCTGCTCTAAACAAGATGCAACATTTTGCGAATATCCCCAGTATCTTAGATAGGCATAGCGTTCTTTTTCGTATATATCAGTGTTTATCTTTTCTGAAAATACTTGAAATGCTTCTTGATAATTCTCAGCAGTATAGTAATGGTAGAAGGCTTCAAATATATTGATATAGTTACCGAAAAATGATTCACCTGAAATTGTGCTTTTCCAGTATTGAGCTATATTTTGATGAACCTTTCTATATATCTCTGTATCAGAGGGCAAACACAATCTTGCCGCTTCCTGAACAGAAGGGTGTAAATAGTACTTACCTTGAAATACGTTAACCAGAGAAGTCCTGCTTAGATAGTCTACAACCTCAACTCGCTTAGCTTCAGGAAGTTCCCATAATAAGCATATCAAACCTTTAAACTTAACAGTTTGTATATCCTGATAGCGATAGAAACCCATCCGACAAAACAATTTATAAGCATCTGAATTATTGGCTTCTAGCCAACTGATTTCAATAGAGATCAAATTCCTTAAACTATGATTTGCTAGCAAGGTATTTCTATGTAGTTGCCAGTAATCTTCAATATTTTTATTAAATCGACTTGTGATTGTAAAACGCAAAATCCTCATTGCTTCTGCATTACCACCATAAGCATTATGCATTTCTATCAATACCTCTGAATTTTCTGCGTTCTCACAGCCAGAGAAATATTTTCTCCATTCGTCAATTTCTAGACCTCTTAGTTCATACTGAGATATTTCCACCCCTTGTATACTTGGCTCTCTCGTACTGGTTATTAAAGTAAAAGAGTTAACGTCACGATCACCTAGTAGGCGTAATAATGATTCATAGTTACATAATTCCTCTGGGAATTTATGCTCTCCATCTAGATAGTTTTCGAGATTATTAATCAAGGTAATTGCTCAACCTATAGAAAACAATGATTTGAGAGGATTCAAAGCGATAAGAATGGACTCAAAAGCAGAAAAGCCTTGTCTTTTTCCAGTATTGACAATGGAACGAACAGCCGCAAATAAGTCACGCCCCCAATCGGAGCGAAAACCATTCGTAACTTTTCTAAAAATGACACTCCAACGTAAAGCCTGTTCGCTAGAGTTATTAGTTGGCGGGATGGTGTGGTCATCCAAAAACAGAAATAAGTTTTCTCGTAATTCTAGATATCGCTTCTGTAATCTAAGTCCATCTTCTTGAGTAGGTAACAGAGCTAAAATATTGTCGAGGTCTCGATACAATCGACATCGATATTGATAACGAGTAGAGTCAGCTAAATCCGACCATCGCCTTCGCAGCACCAAAGCTCGTAGCAGCAGCTTTTTCATCCTGCCAGAGAAAATCTGGTCTCCTGCATCAATTCCATACTGACAATCTCTGAGTTGATGGGCAAGACAAACTTGCCATTCTGTCGCTGGATTGGTCTTTTGGGCGCTAAACAAATCTGATACCCACACCTCTGGTTGATGCTCTGCCATCACTTCGGCGATGACATCTGCGCCTCTAGACGGTCGGATGATATGAAAACATACTTGTTCGTTCTGAAATACCCATTCCCATTGATTTTTACCGTTTACCCTTGCTCTGGTTTCGTCACTGCATACTAGACGAGATGTTTTTAGGGCTTGGAGTATTCCTGTCACCTCCGACTCTAGTTGTCCTTTCACCCTTGTTAAGAGATTGGCGATACCTCCTTCTGATATCTCTAAGCCAAATACTTCACTCAGCATTTGCTGCATTCTTCCATAGCTTATACCGTGACTGTATCTCATCGTTGTCACTAGGGCAGCTATTCTTTCTCCAAAGGGACTTCCTACTTCAAGTCCTACGGGTAATGCTGCGATTTGTTCCTGTCCACAATGCTCACACTTGCATCCATACCTTTCGATTCTGGTAACGATGGGCTTGATTGGTGGTATATCGATCTTGTCGTATCGTTCCAGTAATACCTGCATTGATTCAGCGATCTCTTTCCCACATTCTGCACAACTTTTTACAGTTGCTTTGAGCGTTTGGTCTGGATTTTCACTCAGTTGACGACCTCCTCCATCTCTTCCTATACTTCCTGCTCGTTTGCCTTCTGTTTTTCTGGATTATTGATTTCCGCTTTAAATCCTTTGGCTGGTGGCAAACTTGAGTTCTTTGAAGTCTTCTTTGGTTTCTTTTCTAACTGCTTCTGTAGTTTTTGTAGTTCTTCCCATAACTTAACTATCAAGGCTTCTTTTGCCTCGTCTGTTAGTTCTTTTAGGTTGGGTAGTTCTTTCATTTCTTTAATTTATCAGCTTTTGCCCCTTTGTCAATTTTCCTACGTTGAGCTATTACTAATCAAGAATGCGACAGTTTTTTGAGATCTATCTAAGAGCCTTGCTCTTAGGCAATCTAAATTTAGCTCAAAGCTACCAGATGTTTGTTGATTAAGTTGTTTTAAAATGATCGGCAACTTTTCTTCAGCCTTTGCAGCCTCACTAAGTAGAAGTGAAAAGTTAATCTGGACTACTTCATACTGATCAGGATGACGACTAAAAAACTCTTTAGCTAACCATGTCTTACCAATACCATGCTCTGCTTTAATTAAAACAATTTTAGCTTGCCTGCTCAGGTTTGCGAGATCAGTTAGATCATCTTTTCGTCCAATAAACTCAAGGGTTGTTAATTCTGGGATTGATTTGGAAGCAGGGATATTTTGGGGATTAATTGAGATTTGGGGGCGATTATCAGTATTAACGTTGCTTTTGCTCATGAATGCTGGATCAGTGATAGGGTTGCTATCACCAGATTCTTCATAAATGTGTGGTCTAGTTACCTCATCAGGGATATGTTTCAGGCAAAGTTTTAGTAGCTTCTGACGATGAACTATTTTCTCAATGCCATCTCTGCCACTGTCGTTAATTAATTTATCCCTTTTGATCCCAAAGGTTGCAGCAATTTTAGTAATGTTTTTATTTACAGTTGACCTATCAACACCCCGAATTTCTGCGATCTCATCATCGTTTTTGCTCTTTAGAAAATATTCAAAATCAACTTTTTGTATAGTGGTTAATTTCTTACGATTGTTGTCAAAATTTTGTTTGTCCATCTTACCCCGTCACTAAACTAAGCCCTTATAGATGACACTACCTATGATACTATGAAGACATGGGAAAGTTAAGCAAACTAATCCAAAAATTTTTAGCCAGTCCGCCAGAAGTCAGATTTGAGGAAGTCCGCACTCTGCTTGAGGAATTAGGCTTTCACGAAGCGCGGTCAAAAGGCAGTCATCATATTTTTCGAGACGAACTAGGGAGACAGTTAACCATCCCAAAAACAGGCGGTCAGAAAGTTAAGCGTCCATATATACAGAAAATCATAGAACTCCTCAATTTAGAGGACTGGAAAGATGACAGTAACTAAAGCAAATAAATCAACTTCTCAACGTCAGTCCTTAGACTATTATCTTAAACTCACCTATCCCATCACTTTCTATCCTGATCTTGATGGTGGCTATGTTGCCGAAATCAAGGACTTAAATGGTTGTCTTACTCAAGGCGCAACTATCGAAGAAGCCGTTACCAATATCAATGAAGCCCGTGAGCTATGGATAGAAACCGCCTACAAATATGGTGATGATATTCCCTTACCTAGTTCTGAATCTGAATATAGCGGTAAACTCATGCTGCGGATGCCCAAAGGTTTACATCATCGCCTAGCCACCTTAGCTAAAAGCGAAGGCGTAAGCCTCAATCAATATCTACTCTTCCTACTCAGTTCTGCCACGGGTAAAGCTGCATTGCACTAGACAAAATTTATGTGCATTTTTGTCTGTGCATTTTTGCACAAAGTCTTTGCACAGTGCATTTTTGCATATTTGTATTGAGGGTTTGATAAGTGTTTTAAATTGAAGTTGTCCTAATTTAAGGATAAGTAATTCGATCCTAAAAACTTATGAACAAACCTCTTGATTTTTTAATCAAAATCAGTTCTGCCGTGGCATTAGTTGCTGCCAGTGTAGTTCTTCCCGCATCTCCTGCTAAATCTGCTGAACTAGGTGGA
This sequence comes from Pseudanabaena minima str. Chao 2107, assembly GCF_051131155.1. Taxonomy (NCBI): domain Bacteria; kingdom Bacillati; phylum Cyanobacteriota; class Cyanophyceae; order Pseudanabaenales; family Pseudanabaenaceae; genus Pseudanabaena; species Pseudanabaena minima. Next base: position 3,102,588 of record NZ_CP159508.1, on the reverse strand, counting down.
TTAAATTTGGACGGATTCTGTCGCTCTGTTTATGGCGCTTCAGCCCGTTCGTACCTACAACCTAGCCGAGGTGCTTCGGGATGGTATTGTCTTCGTGGCTCTCAATTTTTTCCCTTCACTGGTTCTGGCAAAGATATGCACGCAGCTTGCAAATGGCAGTACAGAAGAACTGATGCAGTTGCTCAACCTCTTAACTGGGCAAATCCCTATTCTTGGCGTTGCTATGGACAAAATGTGTTGATTCGCTAGTTTTAGCAATTAGCACCTAAAATCTATTATTTCGGGGAGCTTAGTTTCTATAGCTTCCCTTTTTGTTTTCTAATTCAAGAAATTTATGAATAGATACATTTGTCAAGTTGTTTTGTTTACTGTATCGTTTTTTAGTAATAGCTCAACGTAGGAAAATTGACAAAGGGGCAAAAGCTGATAAATTAAAGAAATGAAAGAACTACCCAACCTAAAAGAACTAACAGACGAGGCAAAAGAAGCCTTGATAGTTAAGTTATGGGAAGAACTACAAAAACTACAGAAGCAGTTAGAAAAGAAACCAAAGAAGACTTCAAAGAACTCAAGTTTGCCACCAGCCAAAGGATTTAAAGCGGAAATCAATAATCCAGAAAAACAGAAGGCAAACGAGCAGGAAGTATAGGAAGAGATGGAGGAGGTCGTCAACTGAGTGAAAATCCAGACCAAACGCTCAAAGCAACTGTAAAAAGTTGTGCAGAATGTGGGAAAGAGATCGCTGAATCAATGCAGGTATTACTGGAACGATACGACAAGATCGATATACCACCAATCAAGCCCATCGTTACCAGAATCGAAAGGTATGGATGCAAGTGTGAGCATTGTGGACAGGAACAAATCGCAGCATTACCCGTAGGACTTGAAGTAGGAAGTCCCTTTGGAGAAAGAATAGCTGCCCTAGTGACAACGATGAGATACAGTCACGGTATAAGCTATGGAAGAATGCAGCAAATGCTGAGTGAAGTATTTGGCTTAGAGATATCAGAAGGAGGTATCGCCAATCTCTTAACAAGGGTGAAAGGACAACTAGAGTCGGAGGTGACAGGAATACTCCAAGCCCTAAAAACATCTCGTCTAGTATGCAGTGACGAAACCAGAGCAAGGGTAAACGGTAAAAATCAATGGGAATGGGTATTTCAGAACGAACAAGTATGTTTTCATATCATCCGACCGTCTAGAGGCGCAGATGTCATCGCCGAAGTGATGGCAGAGCATCAACCAGAGGTGTGGGTATCAGATTTGTTTAGCGCCCAAAAGACCAATCCAGCGACAGAATGGCAAGTTTGTCTTGCCCATCAACTCAGAGATTGTCAGTATGGAATTGATGCAGGAGACCAGATTTTCTCTGGCAGGATGAAAAAGCTGCTGCTACGAGCTTTGGTGCTGCGAAGGCGATGGTCGGATTTAGCTGACTCTACTCGTTATCAATATCGATGTCGATTGTATCGAGACCTCGACAATATTTTAGCTCTGTTACCTACTCAAGAAGATGGACTTAGATTACAGAAGCGATATCTAGAATTACGAGAAAACTTATTTCTGTTTTTGGATGACCACACCATCCCGCCAACTAATAACTCTAGCGAACAGGCTTTACGTTGGAGTGTCATTTTTAGAAAAGTTACGAATGGTTTTCGCTCCGATTGGGGGCGTGACTTATTTGCGGCTGTTCGTTCCATTGTCAATACTGGAAAAAGACAAGGCTTTTCTGCTTTTGAGTCCATTCTTATCGCTTTGAATCCTCTCAAATCATTGTTTTCTATAGGTTGAGCAATTACGTTTTTTGTCTTATCTCTAGAAGAAGATATTACTCAAGCCCAAACAGATCCTAATCTATCTATCTCTGAAACTCAAATCCCACTGAATAATTCCACTCTTAATCCATCTATTAACTATCCTTTGGGAGATTTAACACAACAAGGAATTATTAACAACAATGGCTCTTTAGGACAAATAAATAACTGTGGACGAGCCTGCCTCAATTTCTATACAGACTTCTCTCGCAATGATTCCCGATTTGGTGTAAATCTTAGCATCCCACTTTTTGCTCCTGAAAACGAGCTTTCATCCGCTCAGTCTAAGCGCACACTTTACGACGTTGAAAGCGGCTATATAAAAGCTATTTCAGAAGCTTGCTTAGCCAAAGATATTATTCGTGCAGAACTAAATGCTAAGGGACTTGCAAGAGTCTGGAATGTCGATTACAAAACTTTACTTCGCCCTAGCTGTGGCTAGTACTGTCATGTTGAAAATTACCATCCCAATTGTGAGATTTTTTGCATACGTCCTTGTTGGTTTGTTCCTAGCATTCCCCATATCAGCCATGTGCGGCGCGATCGCCATTTTCTTCTCCTGTCTCCCCCTCATCTGGCAAATCCTTTGGCGGACAGGATTAGGATTGATGATGTTGACAGCGATCGCCTTATTTGTACATGCTTTAAAAAACTAACAAAAAGAATCTGGTTCCTTTGTTAATCGCAGAACCCCAAGAGATCGCTCCAAAGCAAAAAGCGAAGCTATGACAAACACCTAACAAATATCTGAAAATCACAAGACAATTGATAACTCCTGATTTTTTGTGCGCGTTTATACCAATCAAGTGTGATCAATTCGGTATCTTTTTTAGCCATTTGATAAATATATCTTGAGTATGATTGTAAAAACCTGACAATACTCTCTAAAAATAATCATGAGCGGAAACGAGTCACGCATTCAAGCTATTTATCAGATCACCAATCGTGAACCACAGCCCAAAAAGGCTCCAAAGCGATTGGAAGAGATGTGGGCAACCGATGTGTTTACTCTGAGCAAAATGCAAGAATGTCTACCCAAGACAGTCTTCAAATCGATCAAGAAAACTATTCAAACTGGCGAACCTCTTGATAGCTCAGTAGCTGACGCGATCGCACTAGCAATGAAAGACTGGGCAATCTCTAAAGGCGCACTCTATTACGCCCACGTCTTTTATCCTTTGACCAACGCTACAGCCGAAAAGCATGATGGCTTTATCTCAGTTCAGAGCGATGGTTCGGCGATCTCGGAATTTGCTGGCAAGTTATTAGTACAAGGTGAACCAGACGGTTCTTCGTTCCCTAATGGCGGTATTCGCTCCACCTTTGAAGCACGCGGTTACACAGCATGGGATGTAACTAGCCCCGCTTACATCATGGAAACCGACAATGGTTCTACCCTATGTATTCCTACAGTTTTCGTATCTTGGACTGGCGAAGCTCTAGATAAGAAAACTCCATTGTTGCGCTCCAATGCAGCCATGAACAAAGCTGCTACCAGAGTTTTGAAACTTTTGGGCGAGAAAGAAATTGCTCCTGTTAACTCTAGCTGTGGTGCTGAACAAGAATATTTCTTAATAGATGCCAATTTTGCTAATGCACGTCCAGATTTACTACTGGCTGGTCGTACTCTGTTTGGTAAACCCTCAGCAAAGGGGCAGCAATTTGATGACCACTACTTTGGAGCCATTCCAGAACGGGTTCAAGTATTCATGCAAGATGTCGAAGAGCGTCTATATCGCCTTGGTATCCCTGCAAAAACACGTCACAACGAAGTTGCTCCTGGTCAATTTGAAATCGCCCCATTCCACGAAGCTGCTAACGTAGCAACAGATCATCAACAAATGATCATGACCATGCTTCGTTTCACCGCAAAGAAACATGGATTTGTTTGTTTGCTCCATGAAAAGCCTTTTGCAGGCATCAATGGGTCTGGTAAGCACGTCAACTGGTCAGTTGGTAATGCGACCCAAGGTAACTTGCTCGATCCAGGTGATACTCCTCACTCCAACGCCCAGTTCTTAGTTTTCTGTGGTGCGATTATTCGTGGTGTTCACACCTATGGTCCTCTGTTGCGTTCAGTTGTGGCAACTGCAAGCAATGATCACCGTCTTGGTGCAAATGAAGCTCCTCCAGCGATTATTTCAGTTTATCTTGGTTCACAACTTGAGGATGTATTTGAGCAGATTCGTCAAGGTGAACTAAAGAGTTCGACTGGTAAAGGCTTGATGAATATTGGTGTAGACACTCTACCAGTCTTGCCAACTGACCCAGGCGATCGCAACCGTACTTCACCTTTTGCTTTTACTGGCAACCGCTTTGAGTTCCGTGCTGTTGGTTCAGGACAATCTGTGGCTGGTCCTCTTGTTGCCATGAACACGATTTTGGCAGACTCCCTCAACTGGATCGCTGACAAGCTAGAAGGTGAACTTGCTAAAGGTGTTGATCTGAGTACTGCTATTTCTACGGTTCTTAAGGAAGTTATGGAACTTCATGGTGCTGTAGTTTTCAATGGCAATGGATATTCTGAAGAATGGCATAAACTTGCTGCTGAGCGTGGCTTAGCAAACCTTCGCACCACTGCTGATGCTCTACCTGTTCTGAAGGAATCTTATATCGAAGAATTGTTCAGCAAGATGGGAGTTCTCTCTCCTGTTGAGCTAGCTAGCCGCTTTGAAACTTATGCAGAGCAGTATATTCTCTCGATTGAAGTGGAAGCTAAGCTCGTTGTCAGTATGGTGAAAACCATGATTTACCCTGCGGCAACTCGCTATCTTGCAGATCTCAGCAATACTTCGCTAAGCTTGAAAGAGATCGGTGTGGACTTTGACAAGGAAAGCATTGAAAAAGTCGCATCTTTGACGAAACTAGCGATGGATGGAGTCAGCAAACTCAGCGATGCTTTGTCAAAACATGATTTCGCTTCTATTGAAGAACATATGCAGTTTCTGTCACAGACTGTACGTCCTCTAATGGATGGAATTCGTGGTTATGTTGATGCCTTAGAAGGTGAAGTTGCTGATGACCTATGGCCATTGCCTACTTACCAAGAAATGCTTTTCATTAAGTAATCCCAACATACAAAACGGCATAGCTGTTTTGTATGTTTAAAATCCCAAAGAGAATGGCGGCGCTTAGCGCCGCCATTCTCTTTGGGAACAATAAAAAAGCGGCGCAATAAGACGCTTTTTTATTGGCTTTTGGAAATTTGTAAAAATGGTAATAAATTTTGAGCAAGTGTCACAGGATCAACTCCCATTTCAGTCCGTTGATTTGCTAACCATATAGCTGTTTGAGAATGCCAAACCGTCGCCATGATCACTGCATCCCTAGATGATATCCCTTGAGCTAAGAGACCGCCGATCATCCCTGCTAGGACATCACCACTGCCGCCTCTTGCTAATGCCGCGGTACTTTCTGGATTAATCCATGTCTGTGCTCCTTCTTTTTCGGGAACAGCGATCGCTGTTCTTGCTCCCTTAAGTAAAATAGTTGCTTTTGTCTGATTTGCAGCAGTCTGCAGAGCCTCTAATCTTTCCACTTCACGCAAGTCTGGAAATAATCGACAAAATTCGCCCCAGTGTGGCGTTAGGATGCTCGAACTATTGCGCTGATTTAATCTCTCTATAATTTGAGCTTTACCCATAGAGGCTAAAGCATTCAAGCCATCGGCATCGAGAATCAAAGGGCGATCGCTATTTACTACCTGTTCCACAATTGGGAAGGCATCAAGAGAAAGTCCACAACCACAAGTAATTGCTTGATATTTCTGCAAATCAAGATCTGGTAATGAAGCGATCGCTCCTGACTCAGTTTCAGGACAGCCAATCACTAGGGCATCAGGAACTTGCGCGAGGATGATTGGTTTGAGGGATTTAGGAACGGCGATCGATAACATGCCTATACCTGTCGCTTTAGCTCCCATTGCCGCCAGAATTGCAGCACCACCATATTTTTGAGAACCAGCGACTAGTAGTAAATGTCCAACTTCATACTTATGGGTTATAGAGTTACGAGTAATTGGAAAGCGATCGCGCATTAATGCTTTCGGATTAATGCGCCATAGGGGATGCTGCTTACCAAGGATCTGAATTGTAAACTGTTCGGGAATATCGAAGTCAATTTTCTCAAGTTTGCCGACATAGGGAGTTGCAGATTCGGTAAGCAAGCCACGCTTCCATAAGCCCAAGCAGAAAGTATTGGTAGCATGAATCGCTGCTCCCATAATGCCTCCATGATCGGTATGGATTCCTGATGGTAAGTCAATGCTGACGATTGGGATTTGCCAATTATTGATTGTGTTGATCGCGATCGCTACATCGCCAATCACCTCACGCACTAATCCAAATCCAAATAAGCCATCGATTAACAGATCACAATCTTGCAACGACTCTAGAGAAACAGAGGGAATTCCTAAGCTTTTGGCATAACAGCCATGCACTCGTGTTAAGGGTTTTGACTTAGCTAATGGGGTATAGATTTTGACCTGTCGCCCTTGATGATGTAGTTCTCTCGCAACTACTAAGGCATCGCCACCGTTATGTCCAGAGCCAACCAAGATGCCTACATGCGGGCAGTCTTTAGCAGGATAGAGTTCAGTTAAGCGTTGAGTAATCCTGATTGCTACTTTTTCCATCAAAGCTGCAACAGGCATCCCTGCCTGAAAAATCAGATTTTCGATCGCTTGCATTTGTGAGGCTGTAGCGATCGCCTGTGATGACAGTGATTCAATCATTAGGTTTCTCCCAGTTATTTGATGGCGCGGCTACGCCGCGCCATCAAATAACTGGGACTAACTTATTGGACAAATCTCTGGAGACTTTCTGGCAAGTTTGGGCGAACCCAATCTCTAACTTGTTTGAACTGCATCGCAGCTAAACCACTGCCAAGAATCAGAGCTACTAAAATCAAAATGATAATAAAAGCGCTATTGGTTTGCTTTGGCACGGCAAATTCAGTTTTTGCCGAATCAACATCAATAAGTTCAGGTTCGATATCTTTTGAACTTTCTGAGTCTGGTGGTGTTAATGCCAAAGCACCTGCTGACTCTTCCGTTTCAGTCTGAATATCTTCAGTATCCGCTTCTTCTTCAGCTGTGCTAATTGATGTGGAGTTATCATTTTCACCTACCTGATCTTCCTCAGGATCAATTGGTGCAAAGCGGCAACGCATCAACGCAACCGTAATATTGTCATGCCCATTTAACTCGTTTGCTTGATCGATTAGATCCTGACAACTGCGGTCAAGGGGCTTATTTTCACTCAAAACTGGGAGCAAGTAGCGATCGCAAATTTGTTCAACCCGATCAAAATCACTCAAGCCATCGGAGCAAAGTAACAAGAGGCAGTCTTCGTCAATAAAAAATCTTTGTACACGAGGGACAAGCATATCTGAGGCTCTTGTCCCCAAAGCTTGGATCAATGCTCCCCCATCAATGCGCTGCGAAGAGTAGGCATAGAAGTTATAACCAAGGGTGGTCTCACGAGTAGCTACATCATCATCAAGGGTGACTTGACGCAAATTATCTTTGGTGACGCAATAGAGTCGGCTGTCTCCCACATGCACCACATAGACTTCATTGCTCATCTTACCGTTGGGACGCGGTATCACCGCCATGACGAGCGTTGTCCCCATACGTTGCTGGGCTTGTCGCTGTTGCTGATCATTGATGGCAACAATTTGATTATTGACAACGCGAGCCACCATTTCCAGTTGAGCAATAAAACCTTGGGCAGAAAAATCAGGATCGTTTTCAGCTTGTTGTAATAAAGTTTTGAGCTGCTGCTCTAGAGTCTTAATTGCGAGGGAACTTGCCACTTCTCCGCCTTCATGTCCACCCAGACCATCACATACGATCGCTAAGCGATCGCGCAGACTATCCGCCTGTTCAGTCCGTTTTTGACGCTTTACATCGGGGTAGCAAGCATCTTCGTTATGTTCACGCTGTTGCCCTACATCACTAGCACTGGCGATCCGCACTGTGAGCGGCTGATCCTCCATCACCTTGAGTGCCATTTGATCGAGGTAGGCGATCGCGCTGTTAATGTCGTATTCTCCGCGCCCTAGACTATAGAAAAATTCAGCGATCGGTTCGGCAATCTCAGGCTTAGCCAGATCTAACCATTGCACCCAAATATCACCTAATTGGGAGATATGCACAGCCGCAACATCCGCTTGCAATTCTAACAAGCGCACCCACATCCCATCGACACGTACTAGTTTGAAATCGATCAAGGTACGAGCCATGTTCTGCTCAGCAAGTGGTTGCCAGAGGTTTAGCACTTGCCACAGCAGATTAATTTGCCGCAGAGCTGATGCTTCAGCCCATGCCTCGGCTAGGGTAGGACAGAGCTTACCTTGGCGATCAATTGGCACATTTTCTAACAAAAATACTTCAGAAAGATTTAGTTCTTCCCCGATTAGCAATAATCCGTAAGGACGCGGCAGATGTAAGCTTAGACGCGATAACTTGAGATAAGACACCACATAGGTCTGAAATTCAAGGGGTAGCTCTGGCAGTGAAAAAGCATCTGTATCGACAACAATTTGTGAGGAGAGGACACGGTAGCGATCGCCAATCAGAGATTCAGGGGGAAATGCTTCGGTGTCCAGTCCGACTGCCCAAAGATATTGCTGCTCAACTGCCGTAGCTTGCTCTTGTTTTTCCATGAAGGTATTGATCGCTTGCCAAAATTATGTGGTGAATATAGTGAAAAGCACAGATGTCTTAGAACTATTGATAGTCAAGGTAAGAATAGGAGGCGCTGAGCCATATCCTACCTATAAGTTAGAAGTTTTGACCTATTTGTTCAAGAGACATTTGGCTATTGTAGCGAAACAGAGAGAATATTTTTATGTATTTATACAGTGCTTCAGGGCTTGCGAATCTACAAAAATTAGGAGCTTGTACAACTTGTTACCAGATTTCTTTAGAATCTGGTTATTGTAGTAGTTAGACTTTTGATTGTTAGAAGTCAAATTTAACAGTAAAAATTTAATACTTATTTTTTTCTTCCGTTTATTTTTTGATTTATTTTCCAGTTTTTATCATTACCTCTTTTTTAGAATTTTTTCAACTTTCAACATTAATTACATCGCTATAACCTATGAAGCATCAACTTACCCATCGAGAACAAAAAGTTCTCTGGGCAACCATCGATCACTATATTCAAACGGCGGAACCAGTCGGTTCTAAGGCGTTGGTATCAGAATATGACTTTGATATTAGTCCTGCGACGATTCGTAATGTGATGAATATGCTCGATCGCAGTGGTTTATTGTATCAACCCCATATATCGGCAGGGCGTGTCCCCTCGGACTCTGGCTATCGAGTCTATGTTGATGAATTAATCGATCCTGCGAGCGAGTTAACCTACAGTACGCATCAATTTCTTGCTAGTAAAAATGAGCGACTTGGTAAGTCCAGTCTGGATGGTGTGTTGCGAGATGTTGCCCAAATCTTGGCGACCTTAAGTGGCTGTATTGCGGTGATTACTGCCCCAAATATGCAAACGATGCGAATTCGACATTTGCAATTAGTAATGGTCGATCATTGCAAGGTGATGGCGATCGCGGTTAGTGATACTTATCATACGGCTTCTGTAACGATGGATTTGCCCAGTGAAACTAAGCCCGAAGTTCTAGAAGGTGAATTAAATATTCTCAATAATTTCTTAAATGAACATTTACGCGATAAAAACTGGTCGGAGCTAAATAGCGCTTTGCAATGGGATGATCTTGATCGTCAGTTTCAGCAATATGCGGTGTTGTTACAGCAGTCTTTGCAACAACTGATGAAATTATGCGATCGCACAGCTTTGGGACAGATGTTTATTAGTGGTTTAACTGAGCTATTACGCCAGCCAGAGTTTTCTAATTTGCGACAGGTGCAAAATATTGTGCAGTTGCTTGAAGCAGATCGCGCGTCGTTGATGGCGCTAATTGTCGATCAGCCTACTCCTTCTGCTAATTCGGTTAGCATTAGAATCGGTTCAGAAATATCCATTGAGCCAATTCAGAACTGTACATTTATTTCTAGTACTTATCTCTGTGATGACAAGCCAGTAGGAACAGTTGGGGTACTAGGTCCAACTCGCTTGGGTTATACAAGAGCGATCGCTTCAGTACAGGCTGCTGCATTACATCTAACAGATGCTATTAGTAAATGGTAGATCATGTCTTAGGTTTGGAAAGAAATTATTCCATTGGAAGAAACGGAGTTATCCCAATTCATTAAAGTGTGAAGCTACTTTGATGAATTAAAACCCAAACTCGGCAAGGGTTTTAAAAACAAAAAATGGCTATGCCATTTTTTGTTTTGGTATTACTAATAGTAAGTAAAGGCGATTTTGTAATGACTACACCCAATGATCCTGAATCTGTCCTGACACCTGAAGAACTCAAAGCAGGACGTGATCGCATTGCCGCCGCTAATATCAACAACGTTCTACATCACTGTCGCAAATGTGATTATGAATGGGTTGCTTCCCATGCTGAAGCCTGTCGTTGTGGCTCCAAAAGTGTCGAACGGATCATGTGTTGGCAGTTTCCCGATGATTAGCAGGCGATCGCCTATTCGGTTGCTGTAATAATTCTGTCATAATGAAAATTGGGATCTGCCATACCTAGCAGCAAGAGGCAAATATTCTTTATGAACGCCCTAACTATCAGCCTAGAGCCAATATTTGAATTAACAGATGAAAAGTTTTTTCAACTCTGCCAAAAAAATCGTGATTTAAGATTCGAGCGCAGCGCTCAAGGAGATATTACAATCATGGCTCCCGAAGGTAGTGATACAGGAATGCGTAGCATTGAAATTAGCGCGGACTTGGTAATTTGGAATCGTCGCCAAAAGTTAGGTGTCGCGTTTGGTTCTTCCGCAGGATTTATATTGCCTAATGGTGCAATGCGATCGCCTGATGCCTGTTGGATCTTAAAAGAAAGATGGGATGCGCTGACACCAGAACAGCAATCTAAGTTTGCGCCAATTTGTCCAGATTTTGTAATTGAGTTAATGTCGAGAACCGATAGTTTGTCAACTGTCCAAGCCAAAATGCAAGAATATCAAGATAACGGCGCGAGACTCGGTTGGCTAATTAATCGTCGCGATCGCCAAGTAGAAATTTATCGCATTGGACAACCAGTGGAAGTTCTCCAATCACCAATTATGCTTTCTGGTGAAACTGTTCTACCCGAATTTGTCTTAGAGCTAGCTTCCATTTGGTGAAAGCTAAATCTTGTTGTAAGGATGATGCAAAGTAATGCCAGATTCAGCATCAAAAGCATAAAGTTTATTTAGATCAATTCGCCAGAAGCTGTGATCGCCAATTTGCCAATGATGCTCTAAGCCAATATCTGCTGAAACTCGCGCTCTTAATTCGCTATTTTGCAGTTTCAATAACACAATTGTTTCTGATCCAAGAGCTTCCACGAGTTCCACAGTTCCCTCAAGATGTGCATCTGCCGACGTTGCTGGTTGTAAATCTTCAGGACGAAATCCGAGAATGAAAGGGCGATCGCTACCAATTTCTCTAAGTGGCAATTCATTAATGGCGAACTCCTTAATCAAACTTTCCCCTTTTAAAAATCCGTCGCTATCGACATTTACAGGTAGAAAATTCATCGGAGGGGAACCCATAAATCCAGCTACAAATTGATTTGCGGGTTTCCGATAAATATTCAGAGGTGTATCTACTTGTTGAATATCTCCCTTGTTCAAAACTACAATCCTATCGCCCATTGTCATTGCTTCTACTTGATCATGGGTGACATAAATCGTGGTTACTTGTAATTGCTTTTGTAACTGCACAATTTGCGATCGCGTATCACTGCGTAACTGGGCATCCAGATTTGATAACGGCTCATCCATTAGAAATACTTGTGGATTACGAGCGATCGCTCTGCCTAATGCAACTCTTTGTTTTTGACCCCCTGATAATTCTTTCGGTTTGCGCGTCAATAAATGAGAAATTTGCAATGATTCCGCAACCTGCTGCACCCTTTGATCAATTTCGGCGCGTTGTTTTTTACTTGTTGCTGCAAACCAAGCTAGAGGAGATGAATTTTGCGATCGCTGCCGTCTCAAGCCAAACGCAATATTGTTGTAAACCGTCATGTGCGGATAAAGCGCGTAACTTTGGAAAACCATGGCAATATCCCGTACCTTGGGCGGCAAATGATTGATTTGGCGATCGCCTAAGTAGATCGAACCATCGCTCACCTCTTCTAAACCAGCAATTAGGCGCAATAAAGTACTTTTTCCACAGCCTGAAGGACCTACTAAAACTAGGAATTCGCGATCTCCTACCTCTAGATTAATTTCTTTCAGAACAACATTTTGTCCAAATTTCTTGGTCACACCACACAATCGCACAGGAGCCATCGCAAAACATCCTAATCAAGTCGATTTTGAGATTTTCAGCAACTATTCCTTTCCCGTTCAAATTAGTGGTGTAATGCAAAGCACCGTACTACTAATTTTTCGGTTTTAATGTCTATTTTTAGACTGGGAAGGGAGTTAAAGAGACGAAAATCCCAGAGTTAATTTTATCTCCTTGCGATCGAATATAACCGTATCCAAACCCAAAATAGATTGGCGACGCGAAGCGTCGCCAATCTATTTTGGGTTTATATCCTGACACCTTTGGCGATCGCAATCAAACCCAAATAATTTTTAAAAGCCTTGCTTTGCAGGGCTTTTAAAAATTATTTGGGTTTGACAACAAGATTTTTGCTGGAGTTGTTAAGGAATGTTACTTAGTTTCTAATAGTTGAGACTAGCTCTACCTTCATCTTTTATGTTCTATATGTCTTGTGAATGACACAAGCAAAAAAACAACGTTTTAATAAGATAACTAATTTATAAGGAGAGCGAAATGCCACTTGACGCTTTTTCTAGAGCTGTAGTTACAGCCGATGCTAGCACTTCAGTAGTAAGTGATATCAATGCTCTTAAAGCATTCGTAGCTAGCGGTAACCGCCGCCTAGACGCAGTAAATGCGATCGCCAGCAATGCAAGCTGTGCAGTTTCCGATGCAATCGCAGGTATCGTTTGCGAAAACCAAGGCTTAATCCAAGCTGGTGGAAACCTATATCCTAACCGTCGCTTTGCTGCTTGCTTACGCGACACCGAAATCATCCTCCGTTATGTCACCTATGCTTTGTTGGCTGGTGATTCTTCCGTATTGGATGATCGCGCTTTGAATGGTTTGAAAGAAACCTACTCTGCACTTGGAGTCCCCACAACTTCTACCATCCGTGCAGTACAAATCCTCAAAGCGATTGCTGTAGCACACATCCAAGGAACCAACACTGAAGCTAGAGCAGGAGCTAAGTATCGCAAGAACGAAACTCCTCTAGTAGAAGATCGTTGCGCTAGCATCGCTGCTGAAGCTGCTGGATACTTTGATCGCGTCATCGCAGCACTGAGCTAGTCTTTGCTAATTGCTCATAAACATTAACAGAAAGCTAACAGTATAAAAAGAATCCAGTTTGGAGATTTAATAAATGAAATCCGTTGTTACCACAGTTATTTCTGCTGCCGATGCAGCAGGTCGTTTCCCTAGCACCTCTGACCTAGAATCAGTACAAGGTTCCATTCAACGCGCTGCTGCTCGCTTGGAAGCTGCTGAAAAGCTCGCGAATAATATTGATGCAGTTGCTAAAGAAGCTTATGATGCTGCAATCAAGAAGTATCCTTACTTGAACAATGCAGGTGAAGCAAACTCCACTGATACTTTCAAGGCAAAGTGCGCTCGTGACATCAAGCACTACCTTCGTTTGATTCAGTACAGCCTCGTTGTTGGTGGTACTGGTCCTTTGGATGAGTGGGGTATTGCAGGTCAGCGTGAAGTATATCGCTCTTTGGGCTTGCCTACCGCTCCTTATGTTGAAGCATTGAGCTACGCTCGTAACCGTGGTTGCTCTCCTCGTGACTTGTCTCCTCAAGCTTTGACCGAGTACAATGCATTGCTCGACTACGCAATCAACTCTCTCTCCTAGTTTTTAGCGATTAGCTTTTAGCAATTAGCTTTTAGCAATTAGCTTTTAGCTGAATTGATTAATTATGTAAGCCCAGAAGTTCAAAGTGAATTTCTTCCTTCAAAAGGTAGAATCCTAGTACTTCTGGGTTTACTTTTTGTATTTTATTAACCGAGTCTCTAATTAGCTAGCAGCTAAAGGCTAACGGCTAACAGCCAAAGAAAATATGGATAAACGCTTTTATAGTTTTTTTAACTTGACAGAAGATCAGGCGATCGCCATTTTAGATACGCCTCAAAACCAAATAAGCGAAGATGATTCACGCTATATTGCTGCTTCGCATTTGGTTAATTTTAATTCTGAGAAATCGATCGCCGCTTTAATTAGAGCAATTCAACAAACCGATCCTGAAATGGAGAATCGGATTGTGCGGCGGAAGGCTGTGGAAACTTTAGGTAGGCTTCAGGCAACCGCAGCTTTGCCCATCATTCGAGAATGCTTATCTGATCCAGATTGCTACATGGTAGAGAATGCAGTTTGGGCGATCGGTGAAATCGGGACGGAAGATCCTGAGATTCTGCAAGAAATTACGCAATTACTGGATAGAGAAGCACAGACCTATCGCGTGATCATCCAGACTTTAGCGAAATTAGATTACAAACCTGCGATCGCTAAGATTCAACCATTCACCACCGATGAAAGCCTGCCAATTTCCAGCGCAGCTATTACGGCTCTCTGTCGGCTAAATCGAGACTTTTCACAAATGGGTCAGATTGTTGCCCTGCTGCAAAATCGCAACGTAATTGCCCGACGCTTATCGATTCAAGATTTAATTGATGCTAATTATTACGCCTCAATTCCTGAGATTTCCCGTTGCCCTGTATCTCTAGTATTTCGACTGCGCGGCATTCGCATGTTAGGCGAAGCAGGAATCCAAGAAGGAGAAATCACCTTTACAGACATTCAACCCTACCTCGAAAAATCTTTAATCGATCACCCAAATTCACTATCCCTTGTCCATAGCTACGACACACTACCAGACTTGTCCTTCCTAATCCACGAACTGTATGAAACTGATTTTGGACGGTGCTACACAGCAATTAAAACAATTTTAGAGAACTATGCCGAAGCTGCGCCAGCAGCTCTATTTGCCGCCTATGAGCAAGAAGCCAAAAACGACTATGGTGCTCATTTCCACGTCATGAAGCTCTTTGGTTGGCTGAAACATGCTCCTGCATATGATCTATTAATTGAAGCTCTGCACAATAAACAACCCCAATTTCAAAAATCCCGTGCCGCCGCCGCGATCGCCCTAGCTGAAATTGGTGACCCAAGAGCCATCCCCGAAATCCAATCCTGTCTCACCGCCCAAATCTGGGATCTCAAATATGCCTCTCTACTAGCCTTAGAAAAACTTGGTGATCGCAGCGGCTACGAAGTACTTGCCAACGATAGCGATTTATTAATTCGTGAGAAAGCTAATGGCTGTTAGCTGTTAGCTGTTAGTTGTTAGCTTTTTTAGATTAGTCAATAAAGGTTGTAGCAAAAGATGGAAAAGTGAAACTTTTTCAATCTTCATAAAAGCCAATAGCTAAAAGCCAACAGCTAAAAGCTAAAAGCCAAATCCAATTACCAATTACCAATCACCAATCACCAATCACCATGTCCACCGAAACCTTTTTCCAGCAACTAAAACACCCCAACCCCAACGTCCGCAATCAAGCAATGTGGGGAATTGCTGACAATTACGATGCCGAGGTAATTAATAGATTAATGGCATTGCTTGATGAAGAAGACACTACCTATCGTCGAGCCGCTGTCAAAACTTTGGGCGCGATCGGTCATGAGACAGTAACGCCTTTAGTTACGGCTTTGCTAAATAGCGACAATATGACCGTGCGAAGTAGTGCGGCAAAAGCTTTAGCCCAAGTCGTAATTTGTCATCCTGATGAGCCTTTGTCCGATGAGGGTGTGCAAGGCTTAAGGTCAGCATTACAAGATCCAAATCCTGTGGTAAATATCGCAGCAGTAATGGCAATGGGCGAGATCGGTGCGCCAGTAGTACATCTGTTGATTGAGGCTTTACAAACAACTGAAAATCCTGCTTTGGCGGTTTCGTTGGTCAATGCGATCGCTTCGACTGGTGATAGCCGTGGGATTGACGTGTTACAAGCCATCATTAACGATGAGGCGGCGGATTCCTATGTGCGGGAAACTGCGACTAGTGCCATATCCAGATTAGAGATGGTGACAGGGTTTAAGAGGAATTAAGGTGATTTCGAGTAATAAAAATACCAAGATGTGGTCTAAATTAACCCTAAAATATTAAACCGATAATAAAACAATTCTAAAAAATATCTATGTCCGATCCCAAGGTTAGCGCCGCCGTAGCAAGTCTCTACAATACCTATCCTTTTCCACCCGAACCCATCTTAGACGAGCCACCTCCAGGGTATAACTGGCGTTGGAATTGGCAAGCTGCCTATAGCTTTTGTACTGGGCAAAAACCTGATACAGATAATATTCGGATTCTTGACGCTGGTTGTGGATCGGGCGTAAGTACAGAATATCTAGTGCATCTTAATCCTGAAGCAGCCGTAGTTGGGATTGATCTCAGCGAGGGAACCCTTGCCGTCGCCAAAGAGCGTTGTAAAAGATCGGGAGCGACCAGAGCTGAGTTCCATCATCTCAGCTTGTTTGATGCCGATCAACTCGAAGGAGAATTTGATCTCATTAACTCAGTGGGAGTGTTACACCATACCTCCGATCCGATTCGTGGCATTCAAGCCCTTGCCAATAAGCTCGCTCCTGGGGGATTGCTACATATTTTTGTCTATGGTGAGTTAGGGCGTTGGGAAATTCGCTTGATGCAGGAGGCGATCGCTTTATTGCAAGGTGACAAGCGCGGTGATTATGTCGATGGCGTAAAAATTGGTAGAGAGATATTTGCCAATCTGCCTGAAACTAATGCTCTCCGCCGTCGCGAGAAAGAACGTTGGGAAATGGAAAATACGCAGGATGCTTGTTTTGCGGATATGTATGTGCATCCTCAAGAGATTGATTACAACGTTAATACTCTATTTGAATTAATTGATGCATCGGGCTTAGAATTTCTCGGCTTCTCAAATCCACAGGTATGGGATTTAGATCGCTTGATTGGTAAAGCTCCCGACTTAATCGCGCGATCGCAACATCTCACCGAACGTGAACGCTATCGCCTGATTGAAGTTCTCGATCCGCACACAATTTCCCATTACGAGTTCTTTTTAGCACGTCCTCCCATTCCTAAACAAACTTGGCAAGTTGACGCAGAGCTACTAGCCGCGATTCCTGAGCCTAGTCCCTGTATCTATGGATGGAAGGATAGTCCGAATTTCTTTGATTATAATTATCAACTTGCCAGAATTAGTGATACAGAATGGAAGTTCCTACTAGCTTGTGATGAGAATCAAACTAAACAGCAAACAGTTGCCCAAATTTTGCAGTCCGTTGAGGCGAGTTTAGATGATGTGCGATCGCTCCAAAAACAACAAATTATTCTTTTGAGAGCATAACAACTAAACTCCAAGAACTATTTTGCCTGCAATAAAGGCAAAATAGTTCTTGGAGTTAGCTTTTAATTTTGCTTACCCGTATAAACAAAGCTAAGATCCAAACGAGTAAAAAATTTGTAATCTTGCCCTATGCCATCTCGATCCGCTAATTCTTCACAAATACAGACATATTGGCAGAAGTTTTTACCTTGGCTAGAATCTTGTGCAATCTTAGCTTGGGGAATTACGCTTCTGAAGTTATGGCTGGCGGGACAGTTATATCTTTTAATCCATCCTAACTACATTCCCCTAACCATAATTGCAGGTCTCGGACTAACTATTGTTGGGATTGCAGAAGCGTGGCGAGTATCAAAACGGCGACAAGGCTATACCAATAACCAACAACATGTGACATTGATTAAGCCATCTTTAAGTAGTAGTTTGCTTTTGATTGTAGCGATCATTTCTT
Organism: Pseudanabaena minima str. Chao 2107; assembly: GCF_051131155.1. Classification (NCBI taxonomy): domain Bacteria; kingdom Bacillati; phylum Cyanobacteriota; class Cyanophyceae; order Pseudanabaenales; family Pseudanabaenaceae; genus Pseudanabaena; species Pseudanabaena minima. Next base: position 3,084,793 of record NZ_CP159508.1, on the reverse strand, counting down.
TGTTTATTAACCCACGACCATTCACTAGTGAAAAAGCAATTCATCGGGGTGTTATCGACAATATTGCTGATGCCAGAACTATTCCTCAGTCATTTCGTGCTAGCAACCGTCCCGAAGAGCGCACTCTCGTAGAATGGGTACGCACGATCAGTGCCTATCCTGAGCCTGACGCATATAAAGGACAAAAGGTAAAACTTACAGGCTTTGTTGTCCATGCACCTGATCAGCCAGACAATATGTTTCTGATTACGAGATTTGTGATTACCTGTTGTGCTGCCGATGTTTATCCTGTGAGTCTGCCAGTCAAAATTGCGGAAAGTCGTGCTAATTACCCACCCGATAAGTGGTTACAAATTGAAGGTCAAGCTGATGTAGATATTAAAGATGGCAAACGCCAAGTTGTAATTGTGGCAAGTAATATCACAGCGATCGCTGAGCCAAAAAACCCCTACGACTATTAATCATTACAAAACACAAAATAGCGTAGCTAATGGCATAGACATTTTATGTTTTGCTATAGCAACGCAAGAGATAGATAGGACAAATCAAAACCAAAAAGATAAGTAGCAGCGCGAAGCACTGCTACTTATCTTTTTGGTTTTATACCAATTCACGAAGGTGTGGCAACACTTTTGTGAATTAATACCAAATCACAAAAGAGAGGCAACAGATAGAGCATCCAGTATGGAATCTCTACCGACAAGAGAAGCAATTACAGATTTAGTCATTTCGGAGAGACGATTCTTGACCAAAAGCCGCAACTCATCCATATTTTTGGGTAAAGAAAATCTCAACCCTTGCTTCAAATGTAGCCAAACCCGCTCAATTGGGTTTAATTCTGGAGAATGAGCAGGCTGAAATATCAAAATGATATTGTGAGGTAATCGTAAACGCTTAGCCCGATGACAACCAGCCTGATCAACTTGCAAGATAATTATGCTGTCTGCAAATTTCTCTGATACAAGGTCTAGAAATATTTGAAAACAGTCAGTGTTGAGATGACTAAATTCATAGAAAAAGCTTTCTCCCGTCGCAGGTTCGACGATGCCGTATAACCATGTAGCCTGAAACTGCCACTGGACTTTTGCCTTGGGTTTGACCCCACGAGCCGTTATTTTACGACCACTGATGGTTTTCAAACCAATCCTTGTTTCGTCTTGACAAAAGAATCGGACTTTTCCCGTTAATCCCAACACGGTCACGGCATACCATGCCACCATGGCTAGGTTATCCGAGAGTTTTTTTTATATTCCTCGCGTTGCCCTTGGTTTTGACTGGCGCTATAGGGACGGGCTACCTTTGGTTTTGCCTTCATTCGGTAATGCACCAAGTCATGCACATTTTTATAGGTACTTTCGATTCCTAGTTTTTCCTGTAGCCATTGTCGTATCTCTCCGTAGCTATTAAATCCTTTTTCCTGTTGCAGTTGTTTGTCCAGTGCTTTTTGCGCCCAATCTGGGATTTTGGGTATTCTGCCTACTCTTGGTTTATGGCTTAGTATTCCTGCTATTCCTCCCTCTCGATATCCTCTGATCCACTCTTGCACTGTGCTACGGTTTCTCCCGATTAGTTGAGCGGCGGCTTGCACTGTGCCAGCTTGCTTGCTTTTCAGTAAGTACAATACTTGCACTCGTTCTTTATCTGAGCCTGTTTTCTGCCGCCCTAGCATCTCTTTTAGCTCTTCTTCGCTTTCACTTATTTCTAATCTATATACCCCTGCCATTTTGTTATCCTCTTTCTCCTTTTTCTCTTATATCATCTGTTGCCTCTTCTTTGTGTTTTGGTATAAAAAACAAACCCAGTAAGGGTTTTAAAAACACAAAATGGCTATGCTATTTTGTGTTTTGGTTTTATGTCCTAAGCAAAACTTACATTGCTATATCTATAGCAATCCTAAATGGTTTGTGGAAGGACACCCTATTGGGGTGCCCTTCCACAAACCAAAAAAATTCACAAATGATATAGGACTGCTATATCTATTTATTGAGAGACTTTTGATAGATCTGTAAATGATTTTCTAAAAACTTAGATTTAGAAAAGTTGTTTTCTACATCAATTCTTGCTTGCCGAGCCATTTCCCCTATTCTATTTGAGAGCATTGTTTGACGTAAAGCTTGATTGAGAGCTTCCTGATTTCTTGGTTCAACTAAAACACCATTTCGCCCAGTTTGAATTATTTCTGGAACTCCTCCTGTGGCAAACCCAATCACAATTGTCGAAGATGCCATTGCTTCAATTACAGTTAAACCAAAGATTTCTTCCAGTGAGCAAAAAAGCATTATATCTGCGGCTAAGTAAGCTTGTGCCAAGTCTTTAGGTTGAGCGATAAAACCCATTTCTTTCACTTCCAGCCCAGCCAGAGAATTGCGTAATTCTTCATCTGCAAAACCTACTAATAAAACTAAAGGATTAAGATCACTTACACTTTGTAAAGCAGCAAGCGCAAATTTAATTCCTTTACGTGGATCTTGCAGAAAATGGGCTGTTACTACTACTACTAATCGATCTTCAGGAATGTTTAAAGATTGCTTTGCCTCAGACTTTGTTTGGGAAGAGAAAACACTTAAGTCTAGTCCATGATAAATAACTTGAGGTGCAATTTTGTAATCTAGAGCTTTTTGAGCTTCTTGAGCAATCCATGAACTTGGAAAAATATATTGGATAGGAAATTGATGTGCTAACCATTTCTTAATCGATTGTATTTCTTTGGTGCGATCACGTATTTTGTTTTTCCAGCCAACTTGGGATAGTTGAGGGCATTGATAGCAATGGCTGGCAAATTTTTCGCATCCTGAAGGATAAAGACAACCACCTGTAAAAGGTGAATAGTCATGGACTGTAAAAAAAGTTGGTTTTTTTTGAGCAACTAAAGCTAAGGTTAAGGGTGAAATAGACATAAACAAATCATGAAAATGAATAATGTCATAATTCTTCAGATGATATTTGAGATTAAGCCAATATTCGACTGGTAAAAGCTCTTTAAATCCAAATTTATTGGTCAAAAAATGAGCTTTGTGGCAGATTTTTTTTGTTAGCTCTTCGCCATACAAACTTTTCTGAAAGGGATATGGTTCTTTATTTCCAAAAGCAATAAAATGATCGGCTCTATATCCAGACTCATTCAACCAAATCGCTAAATCTTCTGCGACACGGCTAGCGCCACCACCAATACGATCTGATTTGCTTACAATTGCTATTTTCACCACTTGTACCCATGAAAAATCAAAATATCAAAGTCTATATAGCAGATCTCTTTAACTTGTAAGTAAATAGCAATGTTTGAAATTGCTATTACTGGGTAGAGGTCATTTATAGAATAGCTGAATAAAAGTTCAACAAAAAAATCAGTCAGTGAATTTTCTTTACAGTAAAGCTTTTCTCCTCTGAAATAGAGAGTTATGTAACTAGAGAAAACTCTTCTCACAGATTATTCTGCTATTTTATTTAGTTATTTAGTAATTCTTGCAAAGCTAAATCTCTGCCTTTGTCAAAAGCTTTACTAAAACGTCTGTCTCTGGGACTCATTCGCCAGAAAAAGTAATAGTTGAGCAACTTACTTCTCCATGATAGTTGGGGTTTGACTGGGAGTTTCCCCCGAAAAGATTCCATGATGGGCATTGAATAACTAATTGCTTCGGCTAATGCGAGTAGATATTTTTCCTGAAAGCGACTACTGGGCATTAGATGTGTGAGCTTTAAACCTGTAAACTGTCCTGTTCCTAAACCCAGATCACAAGCTGTAAATGCCAGATCTAAATCTTCAGAACTTGTCATTTGCTGTCCTTTTCGCCCAAGGAGGTTACGTTTTGAATTACTTCTAACTAACTCTAGGTATTTGTTAGCTACTATCTTCCGAACACATATGCCCGCCCCACATGGTACTGTCTCATAGGAATGTACTACATTAGACCACTTATCATACTCAAACTCTCTAATGGCTAGCATCCACCAGTAAGATTTTGTCCATTCTGGTGGTGTTTCCTCAAATTCAGGTCTAATCTGCCCACCCCAAGCACCAATGAATGTAAAGTTATTACTAATTCTCAAGACAACCTCAAGGTAATCTAGATCTAATACATTATCGTCATCTACAAATACTAGTGTGTCAGCTTTGGCTTCCGTAATTCCACATAGCCGAGCAGATGTCAAACCTAGCTTCTCTTCTCTAATATGACGCGCGTTAGGATGCCAGTTGAGGCTTAGCTCTGAAGAAAGTAATTTATTGCTTGCATTATCTACTAGCAATAATTCCCATTGTTCTAGAGGTAAGGTTTGGGTTTCAAGGGCTTTTAGTACTCTCTCTATATATTCACGTCGAGGGTTGTGGGCGCAAATAATAACACTAATTACTGGTTTCATTGCATACTTACTTGATTGGTATATGTGATAGCAAAATAGTACTATAAGCTGATCAAACTATAACTTAATCCATGTTTCAGGTATTAAGTCTTTTGTATTAAAATCGTTATTATTGAACCACTTAGCTGGAGCAACAACAGTTTTATTTTTTTTAGAGTTAAGCCATGCACCCCACCAACTAAAGGAACTATTGGCGATAATGTTATGCTGACACTTGCCCATGAGACTTAGCTCTTCATAGTCTGGGAAGTTGTGGTCACTAACTAAGGTGATGGGGAATTCAATACTTAAGTTCTGTTTAACCCAATCAGGATCATCTGAAAAAACAAAAAAATGTGGGTTAGTAATATGTTCAGAGATATAGGCGATCGCTCTTTTGTAGTAATTTAAGTCACAAGCACTCAGAATTCTATTATTCGGATCATTGACATAATCACTTCGACGCACATGTAGAGATACAGAACTTGTATTATTAATTGCGTCTAGTATTTGGGGAAATATTGAAGTATGCGGGTATTTTAGAGTGAACTCTTGTCTTAAAATATCAGCGATATCTGAGAAATATTTTTCAGACTGCCAAAATCCCTCCATATAAACATGGTAAGGTGCATTTAGAACATGTGGATCGAAATGGAACTGGTTTTCTTTAAGAACTAATCCTCTTTGGTAAAACCCTGCTACTGATTGTCTAAATCCCAGTCTACGTCCAATCTTGGCAAACATTTGTTCATGGAAAGTAGACCTGCCTATGAGAGTTGTAATTTCCTGAGAAGTGGCTAAATGCTCCCAAATGTTAAAATACCGCAACCTATACTGCCGAAGTCTTTGAGTCTCAAACCAACTAAGATCTAGCTTTAAAGATGTCAAATGTTTTTCAGAAAGCCTACGCGCTGCCGCGTACTGAAACATTTGATTTCCCAGCCCACCATCTAAGCGTAATATAATCATAAAATTTGCTGAGTATTTATGGATTAAAGCTTGAGATTTCTATATTCATCGGATTAAGAATACTGCCAACTCCTGAAATTGCTGGGAGATCAATACCTTCAGCAAAATCCGCAATCTCTAAAACTCCAGCATCTCTAACGTAGTGGAATGTATGATTAGATTCTGAAAGACCCACTACTAGAGAATAGCGCCCTGTTCCTAATAAGATAACTTTTTCTTGAAAAACGGCTTGATATTCTCCTGGTGATAAAGAATGAGGGATGCTCCAAGAAGTTTGTAAAGGAACTTCATCACTAGTTATAAGCCCAAGTGCAATTATAAAACTTTCTACTCTCTTGGTGATTTTAAAGTTAACTCGGACTTGCCAAGGCTTCCCCACGGGGATCGATAAAACTGGTGCTCCGAATTCATCCTCAACCGTAAGCTTATAGGCATAGCCAGGAATATTTTGCTCGGTTGGTTGTTGTATGTCGTATACAGATTGTATGTGATCACTGCTTTCTACATAAGTGTGTAAAACATCGCTGACATCACCTTTGATTTTTACATTCCCTTTTTCTAGAAGAATTGCGCGATCGCATAATCTCCGAATAGCTGCCATATTATGGCTTACGAATAGAACTGTTCTTCCTTCATCAGCAACATTTTCCATCTTGCCTAAACATTTCTTCTGAAAGTTCAGATCCCCAACTGCCAATACTTCATCCACAACTAAAATTTCTGGCTCTAGATGGGCAGCAACAGCGAATGCAAGACGAACATACATCCCTGATGAATATCGCTTTACAGGTGTGTCTAGAAATTTTTCGATTTCAGCAAAGTCAATGATCTCATCAAATTTTTTCTTGATTTCCATCCTACTCATTCCAAGAATAGTACCATTTAGGTAAACATTCTCTCTTCCTGACAATTCTGGATGGAACCCTGTTCCAACTTCTAATAAACTAGCTACTCTTCCTTTAATCTTGATTTTCCCCTTAGTTGGTTCTGTAATTCTACTAAGAATTTTTAACAGAGTCGATTTGCCTGCGCCGTTGCGACCAATTATGCCAACTCTATCTCCCTGATTAATTTCAAATGAAACATCTTTTAAAGCCCAAAATTCTTCATTAGTAGAGCTAGAAATTTCCTTCGCAGAATGATTGATAAGTTTCTTGCCGATTGACTTTGCCGTATTACTAATAGCTTCTCTAAGAGATCTATTCGGCCCCAAGTTTTGATGATTGATAACATACTTCTTACTTAGGTTTTCTACTTGAATAATAGCTTCAGACATTATTTCCTTTATCTCCCATAATAGTGTCGTATTTAGATTAGATAAGTGATGAAACATTTTAAGTTTTTCACTTAGAAAGTTGAAGTTTATTGATTTAAAAGAATCATCCATAAGGAGATGACCTTCTTAAATCACATCAGCAAATGTTCGTTCCATTCTTCTAAAATACCAAATGCCACTGTAGAGCAGTAAAATTACAAGCCCTAAGGAGAGTAAAAATCCTGGCATGTAAAGATTTGACTCTCCACCAAGGATAGCCCAGCGAAACCCATCAATCACACCGACCATTGGATTTATAGAATAGATGAGTCGCCATTTATCTGGAACAACACTGCTGCTAAACCCAACAGGCGATATGTACAGACCAAACTGCACTATAAAAGGTACGATGAAACGAAAATCTCGATATTGCACAGTTAGGGCTGCTAGCCATAAACCAACGCCCATTGATGCAGCGAAAGCAATAAGGATAAATGCAGGCAAGGTTAAAATACGCCAGTCTGGGATGAAGTTATACCATGCCATTAGACCAAGTAGAATGATGCCAGAAATCATGAAGTCCACAAAACTAACAATGACTGCACTTGTTGGAACAATCAGTCGAGGGAAGTAGACTTTCGAGATAAGGTTTGAGTTACCTACTAGACTATTGCTACATTCACTAAGAGCATTGGCAAAGAATTGCCAAGGAAGCATACCCGCAAATACTAAAATTGGATAAGGTGCAGATTGCTTAGACTGAAAGTCTGCTAATTGTCCAAAGATTACGGTAAATACAACCATTGTCAAAAATGGTCTAATCAGCGCCCAAGCAATACCAATTGCCGTTTGTTTGTAACGAACCAAAATGTCGCGCCAAGCCAAAAAATAAAATAATTCTCGATATCGCCACAAATCTTTCCAATATTGCTTTTCTGTACGACCTGCTTCAATCACGAGTTCCTTTTGGGCGGCGCTATTTTGATCGTTCATAGTGTTTGTTAGTTTAGTGAAAGTAGCAATCTCATAAATTTAGAACTGACGTAAAAAGCGTAAGTCACTTGTAAATAAACGGCGAATATCGTCTATTTTATGTAAAACCATGGCAACTCGATCTACGCCAAAACCCCAAGCAAAACCAGTGACTAGTTCAGGATCATAGCCGACGGATTTAAAAACGTTAGGATCAACCATCCCACAGCCGCCAAGTTCAAGCCATCGTCCATTCCACATTACATCGACTTCAGCAGATGGCTCAGTGAAAGGGAAGTAGCTAGGACGAAAACGAATTGGACAGTCTCCTAAAAGTTCTTCGACAAAGGTTTTGACAGTGCCTTTAAGATCGCCAAATGTTAACCCTTCTTCTACAGCTAAAAGCTCGATCTGATGGAAAATTGGCGAGTGGGTGGCATCAATGTCATCTTTACGATAAACACGCCCAGGACAAGCAATTCTTAATGGTGGTTCGTTTTCTTCCATATAGCGGATTTGCACTGAGGAAGTTTGAGATCGCAACAATTTACCATCACTCAGATATAGAGTATCTGCCATATCACGGGCTGGATGATCAGCAGGGGTATTGAGGGCTTCAAAGTTATAATAATCAGTCTCAATTTCTGGACCTTGGGCAACTGTAAAACCTAAGCCCACTAAAATATCTAGCATACGGTCAATAGTGCTTTGGATGGGGTGCTGCCTACCTTGATAAAAATTCAATATCCCTGGCATTGTCACATCAAGAGTCTCGGCATCCAAACGCTTAGCAATTACTGATTGCTGGATTGTAATTTTGCGTTCTTCTAGCTGAGTTTGCAAGGTCTGCTTAACTTGATTGGCGATCGCTCCAACTTGAGGGCGTTCTTCAGCAGATAGCTTACCCATAGCACCAAGAATTTGAGAGAGAGTGCCTTTCTTTCCTAAGTACTCCACCCTTAACTGTTCTAATTCTTCAGGAGTTTGCACATCTCCAACTGATTTTGTTGCGAGTTCTGATAGAGATTGCAATTGAGCGGTTAAGCTCTCTAAGTCCGTTGCCATCAACGTTTCCTATTTATGAAGAATTTTTGCTGTCATAACTTTAGCAGAAAAAATACAAGCTCTGCGGCGATCGGTCAATTTTCTTGGTATATCCCCAAAAGCTAGAGACGACGCAAAGCGTCGTCTCTAGCTTTTGAGCCTAAAATATATATTCAAAAAGCAGGGAGTTTGCCTAGCAAACTCTCTGCTTTTTGAAAAGATCTGGTTTAATCTTTATCTTCTAGCACTAGCTAAGAAAGCCATTGGGTCGATCGCGCTACCGCCATTTGGACGGATCTCAAAATGGAGGTGAGGACCTGTACTGAATCCAGTGCTGCCCATCTCGCCAATTGTCTGACCTTGACTAACTGTTTGACCTTCTTTGACATACAGCGCATTCATGTGGGCATATCTAGTGATTGTGCCGTCAGCATGACGAATATCGATCATATTGCCATAGCCACCATCATTCCACTGAGAGTACTCAACAACACCTGATGCTGCTGCCAAAATAGGCGTACCAATAGGTGCGGCGATGTCAATACCAGCATGAATCCTTCCCCAACGCCAGCCATATCCAGATGTAAATACACCGTCGGCGGGCCAGATAAATCCTGTTGATAGTCCATAATCTTGGACATCAGGTAAGTAAGCACTGGCTGTCAGTTGTGGTAACTCTGGAGAAATTCCTGAACGATCTCCTGGGTTGGCGATCGCACTACGACTGCTGTCAAAATTGCGATCGGGATTGGGGGAAGAATTTAAATTTGCGGCTGCAATCTTAGCTGCTTCTAACTTACGAGCTTCTTCGGCTCTACGTGCTGCTTCTTTGATTTCTGCGTCACGAACTTTAGCATTGAGTTGATCTACTTCAGACTCTAGTCGCTTCACTTCTAGAGAAGTCATCCTTGCTTCAGGTTCAGGCAATAAAGCCACTTGATTTGGCTGTGTAATGATCGCCGCTTGTTGGTCAACAGACCCTGAAGCAGGAACTTTAGGTGCTAGGCTTGCTGCTAACCTTGCAGGAATCTGGACGTTTGGCTCAGATGCGGGTTGAGAGATCGCAGATATTGGCTCACCACTAGTGGTGTTGCCTTGCTCGATCGCCCGATTAGCAGGAATAGTCGGGGTTGATATCGCAGCTACAGGTACGGGCTTAGCAATTGGTTCGGCTGCTGGTTGATTCACCGTTTCCGCAGGAGCATTACCTAGACTGACTCGCTGTTCCTTGATTAGAGCTGTAGGAATCTGTGGAACTGACAAAGCTGCGGCAATTCTCGGTGAGAATTGAATTCTAGGCTCAGCGACTGGCTGAGAAGAATTAGCTTCGAGAGGAATTGAGCGGTTACTACTGTACTGCTCAGCAGCAGTAGCAGCAGGGACTGATGGTGTAGCTATCGATCTAGCTGGTAAGTTAAGAGCTGTCGAAGATAGCGCAGGATTTTTCTTATTGTTAGAACCACCTAGCTCGCCCAATAGCTGATCGGGAGCAAAGGGGAAAAGAGCAACAGCAACTTTAACTGCTGGTTCACCAGCAACAGGTAAACTTGGCTGCAGAGCTGTTGGCTTAGTTTGCAAACTAGCTGACTGTTCCTGAGCAGGAGCAACTGGCAGACTAGCGGAAGTTTCAGCTCCAGTTAGTTGGATCAAACCGTCCCAAGGAGAAACGCGGTTAGCCGCTGCGATTTTTGTGACTGTATCCTTTGGTAAAACCATTGGTGTTGCAGCCGTAACTCTTACTGGCTCAATTTCTCTAGCAGTAGAATTTGACGTAACTCTGGTAGTCTCCGACAAAGTTGCTACAGGAGATGGAATCTGCTTGATTGGCTTCTCATTAGAAGAGGCAATTGTTTGAGTCGTTAGCAGATTGCGATCTTGAGGTAACTTTAACTCTTGATTAAGCTCTAACCACTGAGGATTTTCTAGCTTATTTGCTTCAATGATTGACTTTTGGGTAATACCGTAACGGCGAGCAATAGTCTCGATCGTGTCGCCATTCTGAACACGGTAGGAAGTGTACTTGGGCTGCTTGGAAATGGAGTTTTCAGCGACATTTGACTTGGAATTGTTGCTAGCTAAGGTAGCTACAGCTTTTTTGCCTTCTAATTCTTGCAAACGCTGCATTAAGCGCTCCTTCTCAGCCATTAACTGTCTTTTGACATGACCTTCTTTAACTTGCATTAAGGTCGAGACATTGCCTGGAATCACCAGAGGCTGATCAATCGCTAAGAAATCCCCAGAAGTTAAGGAGGTAAACTTAATAATCTCGTTCTTAGGAACGTTATAGTAACTAGAAATAGCTTCCAGAGTATCGCCTGGTTTAACCTTGTGAACCAAGCCGTTCACAGGAGGGATTACCAACTTCGCGCCTGGTTGCAATTCAGTATTTGCACTTATGTTGTTTGAAGCTGCGATCGCTGCCGCATCAACTTGATAAACTTGAGTTAATTTCCATAAAGTTTCATCTTCACGCACCTCATGGACGATTACTCCTTGGGAGTGATCCCATGTACCTGAGGCGATCGCAGTTCTTGCCATTTCGTATTTGCGATCCTGATTTTGTGCCATCACATCAGTCAAGGTACGAGATGACGCAGCAACAGGCGAAGCCTTGAGGTTATTATTCGCTGTCTGTTGGTTAACCAACACCCCCACAGTTCCAGCGGATAGAGCAAACCCCAAAACTGCAAGCGAACGACGCACCTTCAGAGAGGTCATCTTTTCGCCCAATGTCAGGGAAACATTGGTTGTCAGATCCTCGTCTTTGGAAGATATCTTTTTCAAAAAACTGCCTCCTCTAAACTAGCTTTGCTCCTGATAAATCAAGTGTGAGAATAAAGCGAGTTAAATAATTGAGCCTATTTAAATTAGCAAATTATTAACCCAGCAAGGAGCAATTACAGATCATAAGTTACCTTGATTTTTTCCTTAAAACAAGTTCATGGTGAACAGCAGGAACTTTGATTTTATGCATTCAAGCCCTGTTTTCTGCTGGATGCATATATAAAAGCTATCTGTCAACCATCAGTTTGGTAAAATAATCTTGCAAAATCTGTAGAAAATCAATTCGTAATTAAATATACCTAAAGATAGTTTTTGTGAAAAACTCTTCTCCCCCGTTATCGTTTTTTTTGAGTCTACAAAATGATTTTGCTGAATTTGAGATCTTAAGGTATCTCTCATACCTGCAGATAGCAATAGCAGTTATTATAGTTTTCTATGGGTGCTAGCTCCGAATATCTCTGTTTTACGCTTATTTACTGCGTCTAGCGTTTTAAATTAATTTGTTCTGTTGTGTAAGCTTTTTTTAACAATTTGCTTTAAAAAGTTTACAAAATAAATCCTCAGTAGGTAATTTACTAAGACATTGAGCATGTGATTAGAGTTATAGAGGGGTAAGCTAATCTGAATTCCATATGGGTTTTTGTGCTTAATTTTTATACATTGCAACCATAAATGTGGATACACATAACTTGAGTTCGGTATAAGCTACAAAATTTTAGAAGCTAAAACAGTAAAAGCCTTGCGAAGCGAGGCTTTTACTGTTTTAGCTTCTAGAAACCCTTTCTAGAAGCTAATTATGCATATGTAGTCATCCTAAATAGGTTGTGAGAGAGTCCTTTCGGGACGCACTCTCACAACCATCCAAGCATTACAACTCGCTATAGATGGCGATCGCTTTAGAAGTAAGACGAGTGCATAAAAGTGCATAAAGCCATATTTTTGTTAATTCGTCTTACTTCTTTACTGTTGAGGATTTTTATCTGTGATTTACTCTCGATTATCAGGATGTATACATAATTACATTGGGTACATCAATAGCTTAAAATTACTTTAAAAATGCCTTAAAAAATGAAATCACATTTAGAGATAGCAGCTTTTACCAGCATAACCACAGTACTGAGACTCTACCCATCTTTAAATTAGGGTTAACGTACTTTATTTGCTCGAAAACCGTTGTCAGACTAATTGAATGGATTTTCATATCTGGATAGGCAGCATATAGCTTTGTCTGCCAAATATTGAAATTCCGCCATTTTTAGCACTATAGGCTAATTTAAAGACTTTTTAGGAAAAGAAGATCTATGAGCATTGGATATCTCGCGCTGGTCTTACACGCTCACCTGCCTTACGTCCGCCACCCTGAAAGCGACTACGTACTTGAAGAAGAATGGCTATATGAGGCGATCACCGAGACTTATATTCCCCTAATCAAAGTATATGAGGGGCTGAGGCGAGATGGTATTGATTTTAAAATGACCATGAGCATGACCCCGCCATTGGTATCAATGTTGCGTGATCCTCTTCTGCAAGAACGTTATGATAAGCATCTGGCTTTGTTACAGCAATTGGTTGAGCTTGAAGTAATCCGCAATGAGCACAATGGTCATGTCAAGTATCTTGCTGAGTACTATGTTAAAGAATTTGCCGAAACTCGCGAAACTTGGGAAAAATACGGTGGCGATCTAGTAACTGCGTTTAAGCAATTTCAAGATACAAATAATCTGGAAATCATTACCTGTGGAGCGACTCATGGCTATCTGCCACTGATGAAAATGTATCCAGAGGCAGTCTGGGCGCAACTAGAAGTTGCAGTTGAACATTACACCCAAGAATTTGGACGTGCACCGAATGGAATTTGGTTGCCAGAATGCGCTTATTACGACGGATTAGAGAGATTATTAGCGGATGTAGGATTGCGCTATTTTCTGACCGATGGACATGGCATTTTGTATGGTCAGCCTCGACCTCGGTTTGGCACATATGCGCCTGTTTTTACAGAAACAGGTGTAGCTGCGTTTGCTCGTGATCATGAGTCATCACAGCAAGTATGGTCATCGAAGGTCGGTTATCCAGGAAATCCTGTTTATCGGGAGTTTTACAAAGATTTAGGATGGGAAGCTGAGTATGAATACATCAAGCCGTTTATCATGCCTAATGGTCAGCGTAAAAATACAGGTGTCAAATATCACCGCATTACAGGAAGTGATTTTGGGCTAGATGCGAAGCAGCTTTACGATCCTTACTGGGCAAAAGAAAAGGCTGCTGAACATGCAACAAACTTCATGCAAAACCGTGAAAGGCAAGTTGGCTATCTACATAATATGATGGGTCGTCCGCCACTTGTGGTATCTCCCTACGATGCTGAGTTGTTTGGACATTGGTGGTATGAAGGTCCTTGGTTTATTGACTTTTTGATCCGTAAGTCCTACTACGATCAAACTACCTTTGAGATGACACATCTTGCTGATTATTTGCGCGGTAACCCCACTCAGCAGGTATCACGTCCTGCTCAATCTAGTTGGGGTTATAAGGGTTTCCATGAATATTGGCTAAATGAGACGAATGCTTGGGTTTATCAGCATTTACATAAAGGTGCAGAACGGATGATTCACTTATCCTATCGTGAACCTGCGGATGAACTGGAGTGGAGAGCTTTAAATCAGGCTGCTCGCGAGTTGCTTTTGGCACAGTCTTCTGATTGGGCTTTCATTATGCGTACTGGCACAATGGTTCCCTATGCGGTTAGAAGGACGCGATCGCACTTAATGCGATTGGAGAAACTATTTGAAGATATCGAGGCAGGTAAAATTGACGCTGGTTGGTTGGAGAAAATTGAATATATAGACAATATATTCCCTGACATTAATTACAGAACCTATCGACCATTAACTGCTGGCTAATTGATTTAGTAGCAACCCCAAAAGAGAAAAGAGGCGCAATGCGCCTCTTTTCTCTTTTGGGGTTGCTAAAAAGTTTTGCAGTATAAGACTTTTTTCTTTACATTTATTTAACAAAGTGTTAGTAGCATATGCTACCGTTTTGATAATTATATGTTATGGTACTTATATGTAAACAATATGTAATTAAAAGGATATTAGCGATGAATACTCTTCAAAGAAAGGCTGAAGCTGCTGCAAATCATAAAGCTAATCTGTCAGCCTCGGTCAAGCGCCGTATGGAAGTTGCTCGTGCTAATAATGACGCTGGATTACTAAATGTCCTCGAACAAGAAATGAAGCAACTAGGCTTAAATTAAAAAATCAGGGCGCAAAGCGCCCTGATTTTTTTTAGGTTGCGCCGCCGAAAACTTCAATGTTTTCAAATAAACAGACGGGGGAAGCATGTCCTACACGAATTACTTGGTTAGGCTCACCTTTGCCACAAAAGGGGGAACCATAGGCTTCGACAGTGTCGCGATCGCCTACTTTTGTCAGGCTATTCCAGAATTGATTGGTAATCCCGCGATAATTAGGATTACGCAGAGTTTTGGTTAATTTGCCATTTTCGATGAGTTTCGCGTATTCGCAGCCAAATTGAAACTTATTGCGATAATCATCGATTGACCAAGAGCGATTGGATTCCATATATATGCCACTTTCAATATTGGCGATGATCTCTTCAAAGGATTGTTCGCCCGCTTCAAGATTAATATTTGCCATGCGATCAATCGCGGGACGATTCCACGAAGTTGCTCTGGAATTAGCGACACCCTCGATACCCGATCGCACTTGACTTTCAGTGCTGCCTAAACCTCGCAAAAGCTTACCTTCTTTAATTAAATATTCCTTAGTCGCAGGTATTCCTGAATCATCAAAGCCATAGCTAGCAAATTCGCCAGCCATCGTGGGATCAAAGGAGACGTTCATTAATCGTGAACCATACTGCATATTGCCAAAGTCCTCAAGTTTGACAAAGCTGCCACCAGCGTAATTGCGCTCATCTCCTAGGATGCGATCGATTTCTAAGGGATGTCCGATGCTTTCATGGATTTGTAGCAACATTTGATCTGGTGCAAGGACTAGCGCTGTGGTTTCCGTAGGACATTCGGTTGCTGAGAGTAGTTCTATCGCTTGTTCACCGATAATTTGCGCTCTTTGCAAAATCGATTGGCGATCAAATACTTCCATGCCGATTTGATTGCATCGCGCAAGCTGTCCGTTATCACCACGGCGCTGAATAATCGCACCATCTTGAGCCGTAGCCGCGTAGTCTGTGGCTATGGTCAGAAATTTTTGATAAATGTCAGAGCCGTTACTACTAACAAAGTTGGTTTCAATTTCAGTAATGACAGCATAGGCACTAGTTTTGACGATCTTGTCAGAAACTTTTAAGGTGTCGCAGATCTCGATCAAGAGTTCATTAATTTCTTGCGGGGCGATCGCATCCGAAGGTTTGAGAAATGGTGAGAAGTACTGCCCGATCGCCTGTGGGCGTTGAGCGATTGTAAAGCGATGCACAGCCCATTTTGCGGCAGTTTTCGCTTGTTGATAGGCTTTCTGAGCTGTAATTTGGATATTTGCGAGGTCGAGATGATTGGTACTGGCATAGCCAAACTGTCCGTCAGCTAATACTTCGATCATCACGCCGTGGGACTGGCTACGTCCATTGGACTGGGGTTTGCGATCGCGTACATATCGAGTCGTATTAATTTCTTTGACTTCACGTAAGCTGATCCATTCAGCAGATGGTAGATCAATATGAGATAAGGCGGCTTTTAAATCAAATTGCATCAGTAAAATCCATAAAGTAAAAGGGACGCAAAGCGTCCCTTTTACTTTATCAACTATTAAGCGGGTGATGGGATTCGAACCCACGACATTCTCCTTGGCAAGGAGATGCTCTACCACTGAGCCACACCCGCATTTCTAAACTCACTTAGTGCTTTGGTAAGTCACTTACTTGCGTTTAGCGCTTTATTAATATGACAAACATTGCAATTAATGTCAACTATTTTTTTATCTCTAAAAGATTAGGGGCGCTTCGCGCCCCTAATCTTTTAGTATTTGAAGCCATTTTTGCGAGTGTGGATGGCAGGTTCGCCATCACGGAGGCGATCGCCTGCGGTGATCGTTGCCAAAATTACGGTGTGGTCACCTGCATCGAGACTACCTGTAACTGTCGCATCAAGATAAGCGATCGCCTCAGTTAGGTAGGGCTGACCACTGGGGGCTGTGGCGGTCTCCAGTCCATCAAAAGGATCAACATCGGGAGCAAACCCTTTGGCAAAATGTCCAATAATTTTGCCATTTCCTTTTTCGGCAATATTAATTACAACTGGACTGCCGACGGTCAAAAAAGACTCAATGGGTCTACCTTTGCCAACAATGATTGTTACGGAAGGAGGGTTAAATCCAGCTTGCTGTACCCATGAAGCGAGCATGGTAGCAGTTTTACCATTTTGTTGAGATGTGACAATAAACAACCCACTAGGTATCGCTCCGATAGCGGCTCCGAGCTGTTCATCTTGAGATGTGGTAACGGTCATTATTCACTAAAATTATAAAAAGACTTTCTTTAGCTTAACCCACAGCGCTTTGTGCTCAAAACCAACCAAGAGATTTTTTGAAATTGTTGCAAAGCAGTCCTTTCAAAAAATCTCTTGGTTGGTTTGCTCGCTAATTGCTATAGCAAATAAAAAGCGGCGCATTGCGCCGCCTTTTATTCAATATCAAGCTTTAGACGTAAGCAGTCTGGAATCCCCACCAGAGCAGGAACCCGATCGCACTCAAAACTACAATGCTGGATAGCACGATTGATAAAGGGCTATCGGCATTTTCAAACTTCATGATGCCGCGATTAAAATCTGACATATAAGCAAAACCTAACTAGATGATTTAGATTATTTAAGCAAAACAGTTTAATTATCGCCTAACTCTGATGAAGATAGTGCAAAAGTAATTAAATTTCTGGGAATAGGCTCTCTAGGATAATAAATTACCTATGATTGAATGGCTTCGTATTTTTTGGTTACCATCTAAACCTATTGCCAAGTTAAAAGAATTACCCCAAGATGCTGGAGTGTATTACATCACAGCTTTATGGATTGTGTTGTACGTTGGTAAAGCAAAAAACTTACGCAATCGCTGGAAACCTGCCCATCATCGCTATCAACAATTTAAACTTCTCCATCCATTTGGAAGATTGCATTACAAAATTTTGACGACAGCTCAGATCCATTCCTATGAAAAAGCAGAAATTGCCCGATTTCGTCCTGCTTGGAATGGGACAGCCAGAGTAACTTTTTGGGATTTACTGTGTTTGTTTGTTGCGGTATGGGGGCGGGTAATCATTTATATTTCACTGTTGATGCTGGCGATCGCTACTCTTATTTATCTGCTATCTCAGTATTATTCGTAATTTTTGTAGTGGACTGTTTCATCTAAAATAGTGCAATAGATACGGTTATTCTTCTTGCTCAAATACTGGATAAAGATGTTTCAGTTTGACTCTGGCATCGCTTGTCGAAAACCTCCATATTACTTTGGATGCATTCTGATTTCGAGACTTTTGCCAAGCGTCTATCTCCTCTTTGAGTTTGTCCTTGCTAGGAATCCGTCTATCTAAACATTGTTTTGATAAGACACTCAATTCGGTTTCGGCTACATTCAACCAACTACCATTACGCGGCGTATGATAAATTTCTAGTCTTCTTGCTAAACGATGAGCTTCTGGTGCAGGAAATGCTTCATACAGCGAAGCTATATTATGGGTATTCAGATTATCACTGAGTAGCTTTACTTTTCGTGCATTCGGATAGTCCTCATCCAACAATTGACGTATTTCCTCAGCCCAATCTATCCTTGTTCGACTATCTCGGCTACTCACCCGTCTCCATCCTCGATGAGGGTCAACAAACATGAATAGGGCTTGAACACCTTCACGCTCATAGTGGTAGTCTTCTTTTTTATCTTGTCCAGGTTGCATCGCTATTGGTGGATAAACCTCTCCGAGTAGTTGCTTTGATGCTTCATCCATTGCAATCAACGGTTCTTCTTCGCATGGCTCCGTGCTATACAAGTCAAGGACGACTTCCATTTCTGCCACAAATCTTGCTAAATCTCTTTCGGGAATACAAAATCTCTGGGTTTTCCAAGGTCGTAATTCGTTTTTTTTAGAGTACGCCACACCGTTGATGCGGAAATTTCGGTAATAACTTGTCTTTGCTTGAGTTCTGACGTTAATAGTCTGATTGTCCACTCAGCACGTCCTTCTGGTGGGTCTGCACAACACAGAGCAATTATGTGGGCTTCGCTAGAGCCATCGACCTTGGGCGGTGTGGGGGGCGTTTTCCTTAATTGTCTCTCTAGTGCAGGTTTTTCACCTTTTTGCAGAAATCTTTGGCGAATTCGACCTACGGTGTTTCTATGCACCTGCAATGCTTCTGCTATTTCTTCATCAGTCCATGTTCTCTTGCTGTATTTTCCTTCATCACACATCAGTAAAATTCTGGCGTGCAAGATCTTTTTTGCAGGTGCATAGCCATTTCGACTAATTTGTTCTAAGTTTTCTCTATCCTCTACTGTTAAATAGACTTTATCTCGCCTTCCTCTTCCCATGATTAGGGCTCTCCAAACCAATATCTATTGCACTATTTTAGATGAAACAGTCCAGTAGGATGCTTTAGTGCAAAGTAACGCATCAATTTATTCATCAATTATTGAGTTACGCTATCGCTAAACCTATCCTAAATTTAATTCCAATAACTTTAAGTTATTGGAATATCGTGATCCTAAATGAGTTGTAAGATTTGGAGGGTTATGAGAGTAAGCCCCTTCAGGCGCACTCTCATAACCCCTTTAGGGTTGCTATATTGGAGTTTATGTTGCTAATACAGAGATCTTTAAAAATTCAATTTCGCGCAATTTGGACAAACATTTTATTAACTACACCGCCAAATTATGCCGATCGCTTGGAGCTTTTGACCAAATTAGTTGTTAATGACTCCTTGAACAATCTAGAAATAGCCAACGAAATTGATCTAACTATAGTGGTCATCGTCATTGGGGCATATTGGCATCAAGACTTACAGGAAGTACGATCTCGGATATTAGCATTACAATCCCAGAGCAATGCTGACATTCAGGAATTAGTGTTAGCCTATGCGATCGCCTTAGCCTGTCGAGATGATCTGCACCCGCGATCGTTTATTAGTCAGATTTGTCATGATTTCAATAACAGAAAATTGCTGAGCCGAGATCCAGTAGACCAAGACAGTTGCTTAAGGCAATTACAGCTTGCTCAAAAGTTTGTTGAACAAGGTGCAAGTATGATTACTTCCCACATTTCAAATAGTGGCTTATCTCAAGCGATCGCTAGTAGTTTGTACTATTTTCTGAGTACTCCTCACTGTTGGCACATAGTTAATCAACGGACACAAAGACATCCACTCATCAATCATCCTCAAGTCATTATTCAGTCAGGAGCGATCGCATCGGCTTATTTGGGTGAAATCGGAACCCCAGAACAGCAAAATCAGGAACTCCTGACTAGAGGCGTAATCTTTGGTGATCAGCTATGGGCGAAATGGGCTGGAGTTTTTAATAGTGATTTGCTGCCTATAGATGATCGCCTTCAGCCTCATTCACAATTTCTGTCTTAACTTTTTGATGTTAAATTAGATAATAAGTCAAGAGAAATTGATATATGCCACAACTAATTGGAATTTTGCTACTAATTGCCTATGTATTTGGTGTAGTGAAATTTTTGCTAGGTTTTCGCCGTACCGACTTTTCAGGTAATCAGATCGGGCTAGCATTGCTTTGGCCAGTCCTATTCGCTATGAATGGCAACTATCGCAAAAATTTTTTTAAAGCACTTAAAGGCTCCTAATGACTTGGTGGAAAAGACTCAGAGCCAATCCTTTAGCTTGGATTGGAATTACAATTTTAACGATTTTCTATGCAGCTGCTCTATTTGCTGATTTTGTAACTCCCTATGGTGTAAACGAATCAGCCAAAAATGGTGCATTACTACCACCCACCCAAATCCATTGGCGCGATCAGCAAGGACAATATATCGGCGCGCATGTCTACCCAACGACTCAGGGCAAAGTCGATATGGAAACAGGCGATCGCGCCCTAGTGGTTGACTATACTAAACCATCCCAAATTCAGCTTTTTCACGGTGGGCATCTGTTTAGCACTACTAGCACCGCCCAACTAAATCTACTTGGAACTGATGAGCAAGGACGAGATCAGTTGACCCGTTTATTGTATGGGGGCAGGATTAGCCTCCTAATTGGTTTTATTGGCACAATTATTTCCTATACAGTAGGCTGTCTCGTCGGTGGGATTTCTGGTTATGTTGGTGGTCGGCTTGATGTAGTTTTAATGCGCTTTGTTGAAATTCTGATGTCAGTCCCTTCAATTTATTTGTTAGTAGCATTAGCTGCAATTTTGCCTCCACAAATCAGTAATACTGAGCGATTCGCGTTAATTATTGCGATCATTTCATTTGTATCATGGGCAGGACTAGCAAGAATTATTCGAGGACAGGTATTATCCATAAAAGAACAGACTTTTATTTTGGCAGCTCGCTCATCAGGAGCAAGTCCATTCAGGATCATTGTCAACCATGTCTTACCACAAACCATTACATTTATTATTATCTCGGCAACCCTCGATATCCCCCGATTTATTGTTGTAGAAGCAGTTTTAAGTCTTGTGGGACTGGGTATTCAGCCTCCCGACCCCTCATGGGGTAATATGCTGTCTGTGTCTACAAATGCTTCGGTTGTAATTCTACAGCCTTGGCTAGTATGGGTTCCTGCAATAGCGATCGTATTGACGGTGCTATCATTTAATCTTCTGGGTGATAGTTTACGCGATGCTCTTGACCCAAAAAACATTAGGCAATAGACTTTTTAGAAAAAAATTTCCATTGGTCTTAAAATATGCTGCCAAAATGTTTGTGCAATTAGGTAGTATGAGACTAGGATTTAGGCTATTTTGTATTGTTTGTGACGGGTTTTTGCTCTTTCGTCATGTCAATCTGAAAGTCAGCATCAGCAAAATAGGAGTATATTCAGCGTGCAGTACTTAGCGGAACTTCAAAAAACTCAAGCAGCTTTTGGATTAGGTGGTAACTCGTCAGTCCGTCTACTAGCACGTAATACGGGTGAAAATGTTTGGCAGCCGATTACTAACGAGCAAGTCTTACCAGTTCAAGATTCGAGTCAGGCGAAAGATTTTAAAGATGGACAAATGATTATTGCTGAGGTGACTGGCAGTAATCAAGTACAAAGTATTCAAGATGCCTCTAAAAAAATTGTCAATATCTTGCAGGCTTTTTCGCGATCGCAAGACAAATATAAATCTGCTGAAGAAGAAGTCGAACAGTGGAAACAGTCTCTTAATTTTCAAAGTCAAGAGTTACACCGTCGCGAGCAGGAATTAGAACAAAAGGAGCTAGAGCTAGAACATCTTGAGTCAAGAAAGCTAGAAATTGAGGAGTTAGAATCCAAATTTGCTAAAGAGCGTAGTGAAATTGAGCAATTACGCAAAAATATTGAAGCAGAGCGTGGTCAGTTTGAAGCTAAAGCAGCAGCTCTAACTGTTGATCAAGCTGAGCATATTAAAACTCTAATTAGTCAACTATCGACAAGTTTTACAAATCCAGACTCTCTAAGAGATAGAATTCATAGTGCCGTTAATCTAATTAATCAGCGTCAAGAAATACTTACAGGGTTTTGGCAAAATTTAGATGGACTGAAAAATGAGGCGGAAAAACAAAAGGGAATTCTGAGTAAATCAACAGAAGAACTGAATGCCCGTAAAGCCCAATGGCAGCAGACTCAGGTTGCTCTTGCTGATGCCCAAGCGGAGCTTAAGGCTCAACGTGGCATCCTCAAGTTGCAAGAAAATAATATGGCTATGTCTAGGGTGCAGCTTGATGCTCAAATTGATCTCTATGAGCAAACATCTAATGCGATCGAGGCGTTTGGTGGACCGGGTAGCATGGAAGTACTTAGTCCAGAAGAAGAAAGTCGTTTACAATCAATGCCCATTGAAGAGCTAGAGTCAACGATTAAGGCTCTGCAAGCTGATTTTGATAAATTAGTAAACTATGTCAGCGCTCAAGAGGATGAGTTAGCTGGCTTAGAAGGTGAAATTGCTGATCTGCAAAGTCAGGTAGAAACATCTGATCAGTTTGCTCGAATTGAGCTAGAGAGTAACAAAGAATTTGCTGAGGAACAATATAAGCTACTTGAAGAAAGCGTTTCAGGTATGAGACGTAGTATGCAAGAGAGATTATCGGTACTAAATCAACAAAGGGCTATTTTGGATCGTCGTAAAGGAATCACGGTTGAGTCGAGTCCTGTCCAAAGTTTATTGCCTTTGCTAGCCCAAATTGAAGCTCAAAAAAATCGCCAAGAACAAGAGCTGCGGAAGATGGAAAGCCAAATTGAGGCAGTGAGAAATTATACGCAGCAGCAACAAGAGGTTCTAGGAAAGCAAACTCAGGAACATCAGCAACAAGAGCAAGCAATTCGTACTGCCGAAGCTCAACAACAAGATCGCATCAGAGTTGTAGCTGAGTTGTTAGGTCAAATTAGCGCTCAAGAGCAGCTTTTACGTCCTGTGCAGGACATTGTGGATACGTTACGTCCACAGTTAGAGGCTGCGGTTCAAGATTTGGGAGTTATGTCAAATGGTAATAACTCTTCTCAAGTTCTTACTGATTTACAATCAGTGATCCAGAGTTTAGTTTCTTCTTAAAACAGAAAAAAGAAAGGGTACGAAGTACCCTTTCTTTTTTTAGGAAAGACTAACTTTTTTAGTCTTCGATTTTGATTGAAAGGATTTTGTCACCACGACGGATTGCTTGAGCAACTTCGGTATCTTTGGTATAGCCAAAAGCTGCATATTGACCGTCTAAAAATGATGCATCACCAAGAGTGATGAAAAATTGACTGGTAGCACTATTGGGGTCATTAGTACGTGCCATTGAAAATACACCTGCCTTGTTGTGCTTAATGATTGGCTTTTTACCACCAGTCAAGATATTGCCAATAGTAGCTTCACTGTCACCTTCAGCCCAGATTTCCAACTTGATGCGATCGCCTGATCCACCAGTACCATTGCCAAGAGGATCGCCGCCTTGAATGACAAATCCTGGCTCAACACGGTGAAAAGTTAGCCCATCATAAAAACCATGTTTAGCTAGGTCTACGAAGTTTTTGACAGTGATTGGGGCATGTTGGTCGTCAAACTCAGCACGCATAGTTCCCTTAGCAGTCTCGATTACAGCACGGATCATAAATCAACTTACCTGAAAGTTTTTTAAATTTAAATCAGTTTAAAGTATACCCTTTGCTATCCAAGAATTGTGGTAGGGCATTGCTTCGCGCCACCCTACTAATTCTTGGGTGGCAAGGTAGTAGTAAGGACAATTCATGAATTGCCCTGCTTTTGTTTAGTATGATGGAGTGATAGATCGCTTTTGAGGATCACAGATATTTATGGATACCAATAATTTGCTTAAGCAGTTACTTATGCTTGGTGTCGGAACGACTTCGATTGTGCTAGAAAAAATAAAAGAAGCTAGTGAAGATTGGGTCAAAGATGGCAAAATCGATCCTGATCAGGCTTCAGAGATTTTTAATGATATTGCTGATCGCCTCAAGTCAGAGCAAGGAAATCTGGAATCATTAATTCAGCGACAAATCCGTAATGTGATGCAAGATTTGGGTGTACCACGTCAAAATGAAATGGATGAATTGCGTGGACGGATTGATCGCCTAGAGCGTCAGATGCGTGATTTAGAAAACAAACAGTGGCGCTAATAGCGGTGCTTTGCACCAAATGGGAACCCAATATTTTTGTTAAAAGTGTTACTTAGTAACACTTTTAACAAAAATATTGGGTTTTGGATTAATCCTAAAATGCTGTATATGGAAATTGATTAATGGAAGTTTCAGGGATTCTCTACTTGGTGGGAACGCCGATCGGTAATTTGGAGGATATGACTTTCAGAGCGATCGCTACTCTCAAACAAGTAGATTTAATTGCGGCTGAGGATACGCGACATACAGGTAAGCTATTACATCATTTTGGGATTGATACGCCACAAACCAGCTATCACGAGCATAATGCTTTTAAGCGCGTACCTGAGTTAGTTGAAAAGTTATTACAAGGTATGGCGATCGCTTTAGTTACAGATGCAGGGATGCCTGCGATTTCCGACCCTGGTGTAGAACTGGTACAAGGTTGTATTGCTGCGGGAATTAGAGTCGTACCGATTCCCGTTGTTACTGCTGGTATTGCCGCCTTAACAGCTTCAGGTTTTGCTACGCAGCATTTTGGATTTGATGGATTTTTACCAACTGATAAAAAGGAACGACGCGATCGCTTAGATCTTTTGCGACTGGAAACAAGAACGATGATTCTCTATGAAGCACCACATCGTTTATTACGCACATTGGAAGATTTAGCAGAAAGTTTGGGAAGAGCAAGACGTATCTCAGTTGCCAGAGAACTAACGAAACTCCATGAAGAATTCTGGCGTGGTTCCATAGAAAATGCGATCGCCTATTTTAGGATGCACTCACCGAAGGGAGAATTTACCCTAGTTTTAGAAGGAGCAGAACCTAGTGAAAAGCCTATATGGACTGAGGATGTGATTTTAAAAGAGTTACAAAATTTGATTGATGCAGGTATGTCGCGATCAGATGCAAGCCGTCAATTAGCAGAACTTGCTGACTTACCACGCCGCCAAATTTATCAGCTAGCGTTGACGCTACAAGAATAAACCAAGAACTCAAGTTCTTGGCTATAGCAATGTAAGTTTTGCTTAGGACATAAAACCCAAAAGATGAGTGGCGGCGCTTCGCGCCGCCACTCATCTTCTAGCTATCTCTTGCATTGCTATAAAAGCTCAAGTCTGTTAAAGCGGAATAAAGAATATTTTTCCGTAACCCGTTTCAACGGGTTTGAGCTTTTAGCTCGCACTTGAGTGCAGAGCTGCTTTATTTTCTGCGTCGTAAAAACACTAATAACTTCTCAAATCCTTCAGGTAAAGGCGCAATATTCTCAATTAATTCGCCTGAAACTGGATGGGTAAAAGTCAACTTCCATGCATGGAGGGCTTGCCCTGAGAGATATTGCGAAACCT
This sequence comes from Pseudanabaena minima str. Chao 2107, assembly GCF_051131155.1. Lineage (NCBI taxonomy): Bacteria > Bacillati > Cyanobacteriota > Cyanophyceae > Pseudanabaenales > Pseudanabaenaceae > Pseudanabaena > Pseudanabaena minima. Next base: position 3,059,319 of record NZ_CP159508.1, on the reverse strand, counting down.
CCTTGTTAGGGCTGCCATAGACAGGATCGCCCGCGATCGCCCAGCCCATATGTGCGGAATGGACACGAATTTGATGGGTGCGTCCTGTTCCCAAATCAAATTTAACAAGTGTGTAATTTCCTAAACGTTCCTTAATTTGCCAGTGAGTGACAGCTCTGCGTCCATTTTCCATTACTGCCATTTTTTTGCGATCGCTATGATGTCTGGCGATCGCTGCATCAATTACTCCAGAGTCACTTTTGGGAACTCCACGCACAATTCCTAAATACTCTCGTCGGGCTGTTTTTGCTTGGATTTGTGTTTGTAAATCTTGATGAGCGAGATCGCTTTTAGCTACTACCATTGCGCCGCTAGTATCCTTATCTAAACGATGCACAATGCCTGGACGTTGAGTTCCATTTATTCCTGAAAGTTCTTTACAATGGGCTAAAAGTGCATTAACTAAGGTTCCATCACTATGTCCTGCCGCAGGATGGACTACTAACCCCGCAGGTTTGTTAATTACAATTAAATGCTCATCTTCGTAAAGGATATCTAAAGGAATTTCTTGCGCGACTAAATCAAGGGGTGTTGATGCTGGAGTGATTAACTGAATGCGATCACCTGCTTTAATTAAATCCTTTTTGTTATTACACAGAGAATTATTAACGGTGACATAGCCCTCCTCAATTAATGATTGAATCCGCGATCGCGATAAGTTAGTGAGTTGATTTGCTAAAAAACGATCAATTCGCTCAGATTTAGCTAAATCCGCCGTAACTTCAATCAAGTTAATATTATTCGCTGTAGGGATTATCTCTAAGTTCATCGCAAATTTGACTGTAAGGCAAAGAAACAGAGACTTGGGTTTGGAAATCAAACCCCTACATTTTTAGATGGGTAGGGGGGGTCTCCAAACCCTCTTTGAATAGGATATGGCAAGACCAGAAAAATTCTTGTTCTACATAACATAAATTGTTTAAAAAGGGCTTGTTAAGTGGGGCTTAGCCCCACTTAACAAGCCCTTTTTGACGATTGCTTAGATAATTAATTATGAAATTAATTTTGAAAAACAGCGAAGGGGAGAGCCGCAGCGATCGCTTTGGGCATTGCTCCAGTCAAAGTTTTAACTGCCATATTCCATAATTTCGCAGGTTCTAGGTCAGCACCGATCATTTGCCAGATTCGCATTAACTCCTCAGTGTGCAAACGATTGTCCTCAGTGAGAGCTAGCAATATGCGGCGGCGGATATATTCGCCATCTTTGGAAGCTAGGAACTTGAAGCCCATGCTGGCAGTAGGAATGATGTCAAACTGACCATCGGATTTAGCGATCGCTAATAAATTCTCTAACCTTGACCATTGGAATTTATCGTCCTTAAAGAGAATTTCCAGTAGCCGTTGACGCAGACTGTCTGACTCATCGGTGAGTAATCGTCTTGCCACATAGGGATAGGCGACCTGCACGATCCGAAATTCTGGATTGAGACTAAGAGCCACACCTTCTTGAGTGATCACAGAGCGAATAATCAGTGCAAATTTAGCAGGTAAACAGAAAGGATAGTCATACATCACCTTCGAGAAGCGATCGGTGACAACTTTAAAGTTGAAGTCCTTCACTTTCTCAGACATGATATCGCCCAATACTGATTCCAGCGCATTCACAATTGGCTTCATCTCGATGTCTGGCTGCAAGAACCCAAGTCTCACATAGTCCTGTCCAAGCTCATCGTAGTCTTTATTTAGTAAGTGAACTACCGAATCAACTAACTGCTCTTTGGTTTGTAGATCCAATTGATCCATCATCCCAAAGTCGATATAAGCCATCTTGCCATCGTAGGTGGCAAAAAGATTTCCTGGGTGAGGATCGGCGTGGAAAAAGCCAAATTCAAGGAGTTGGCGTAAACCAGACATGACACCGATTCTCACAAGATTGTCGGTATTCAAGCCAGCCGATTTAATTTGTTCGATCTCATTAAGCTTGATGCCATTAATCCATTCCAAGGTGAGAACACGATGGGTACTGTATTGACGATAGATAGATGGCACTTTAACATCAGGATCATTTTTGAAGTAACCAGCAAAGCGCTCAGCATTGGTGGCTTCATGAGCATAGTCAATTTCTTCAAATAATTTCAAGCCGAACTCATCAACGATCGCCACCAGACTATTTCCTAGGTTAAGTGGCAAGATTGGACCTAGCCAACCAGCAATCCAACGCATCAGGTAGAGGTCGAGGGTCAGGGTGGGAATTAGTGATGGTCGTTGCACCTTGACTGCTACTTCTTCACCTGAATATAAGGTTGCCTTGTAAACCTGACCTAAACTTGCGGCAGCGATCGGATCTTCAGAAATATTGCGGTAAATCGTATTAACAGGTTTACCTAGCTCTGACTCAATGATCGCAAAGGCTTCGGCGTTAGAAAATGGTGGTAACTGGTCTTGAAGTCTGGTTAGTTCCTCCAAGAAATCAACCCGAACTAAGTCGGGACGTGTTGATAAAGCTTGTCCAACTTTGATATAGGTTGGACCAAGGGCTGTAATAATGCGTCGTAACTGCTCGGCGAGTTTAGGTTGGTTCACTGTGTTACCAGTCAAGACATCCCAGCCAAAAGCTAGCCCAAAACTGATTGCAAAATAAATTATTTTAAAAATCCGACTAATCGCTAACCAAGGACGACGACCGTAATATGCGGCATTGGCTTTGGCATCGTAGCGATTTAGCTGCTCAAGAGGATGCTGACTCACGCTGATAATTACCGTTTTTTATATCCCATTAATCTATCAGTATACAAAACTACATAATACAGTGGTAATAATTTTTAAATAGTTACTTTAAATAGTTACAATGTCTTGCACTTTCTTCAAACCCAAGGAATTTTTTAAAAGGCTTGCTTAGCGAGCCTTTTAAAAAATTCCTTGGACTATAAAACCTGCGAGTAAAGTTGCGGCGCTGTGCGACGCAACTTTACTCGCAGGACTCACAACTGGGACGCGCTACGAGATTTTCGTATGGCTCGATCGCAAAAGGCTGTTCAGGATTTGCTAGTAAATGGTGATCGCATAAATCAAAAAGTTCTTGTTTTGACTGTACTAAGCGCATTCCTGCTAAAAACTTGCCTTCGGGATCGATGCCAGTGCCAATAAAATTCAAGAACTTCTTCAAACTATTCACATGGGATTTTTCTCTAAGTGTGTCTTGGCAAGTAATCGTAAATAAATGCTGAATATATTTATGCACATCGGCAAGGGTAATTACTTGGATGAGCTTCCCAGCAAAGCGATCACGTATTTGTTGAAAAATCCAAGGATTGCGAATCGCCGATCGCCCAATCATTACACCTGCTGCACCTGTCTCTTGGAGAACCTGTTCGGCTTTGAGGTAGGAAGTAATATTGCCATTAGCTAGTACAGGGCAATTCACGGTTTGTACGGCTTGACGGATTAAGTCATAATGCACTTCGCCTCGATATAACTCCTTGACGGTGCGACCATGCAAGCTAAGGAGATCAATTTGGTATTGATTAATTAAATTTAAAAGTTTTTCAAAATTATCAGTTGAGTCAAACCCCACGCGCATTTTTACGGTGAAAAGTCCCGAAATTGTCGATCGCATAGCCTCAAAAATTCTCTCGATGGTTTCAGGTTCGCGCAATAATCCACCACCAACATTCTTGCGATAGACACGCGGCGCAGGACAGCCCAAATTTAGATCGATTCCCGCGATCGGATATTTAGTAAGCTGCTTAGCAATTCGCAATATATCAGGAATACTTTCACCAATTAATTGAGCAAATACAGGTCTTCCCGTTGTATTGAGAGTAATTGACCTAAGAATTTTCTTATCGATATTGGAATTAGCATAGACTCGGAAATATTCTGTCACATAATAATCAGGACAGCCATAGGCGCTTAACATCTGCATAAAAGCGAGATCGGTTACATCCTGCATTGGCGCAAGGGCAGTCAGTGGTTGTCCAGATAAAATTGGTGGTGGTAAAGTTTCTGGCAAAGTGGCTAACTATAATTGTGAACTGTGCTGTACAAAGCAAGATTCACAATTATAACAATCCCTATGAGCGATCGCCCCACTCAATACAACAGCAAAGATGAGAATAAATCCTCTGAGTATAAACAGGGATCGCTCTTTAGTGAAGGAATTCAGCGGACTTCACTAGTCTATGACAGTAGTTCGAGTTATGAAATGGGAAGTCAGTCATTACAGGTATGGAAACAGGCGATCGCGAAGTATCAGAATTCCATCGCCACAATGATCCCCGCAGTTCAAACCACTCTATTTGACATGCCGTCTAGTCACTGCGATCCCCATGCGATTAATCCATTTTCCTTACCAATTCAGCCTGCAGAATTCTATCGCTTACCCAGTCGTGACAGTGACGATGCTTGCATATACTTTGTGATCGATCTCACCTGCGATACGCAATCACCCGTGTTACTGTATATAGGTGAGACATGTCGTTCTCATAAGCGCTGGAAAGGAATGCATGACTGCAAACGGTATCTACTTAATTACCGCGAACTGCATAACACCCACAATCTGCCAATACAAGTTGTTATGACATTTTGGTGGAATGCTCCCTCAGTCACTCGTCCTCGGCAGCAGCTAGAACGGATCTTGATCGAGAAATGGCGATCGCCATTTAATAAGGAAAACTGGAGATTTTGGGGAACTCCTTTTATGAATTAGAGCGTCTGTGATTCTGTAATTACACACCTCTCTGTAATGTTTCATATAGCCTTGAACACCGCCTTCTATATATTCTTTATCTAAAAACACTAAGATTATTATGTCTTCTCAAAATCTGAACCCTAACCATGATGTGAATGAATTATGGTTTGCGAAATTTTTTATTGGCAGCATGGTAGCGATCGCTCTTTTGACCGTAGTTTTGTCTTTCTTGCCTTCGTCTCCAGCATTACGCAACTCACCACAAATTAAAAATTCATTGTTGAAATTGCAAGCCATTTCTGTTGTTGTTTAACTTTTGAGGGTTACAACTTAATTTTCTTTAACCTTTAAAAAAACAGCTTCAGTTTGTTCAGCAAGTTTTTCCCAAGCAAAGCGCTCTCTGAGTTCTGCTTGAGCATTTTGGACTAACGTTTGTGCGTACTCAGGATTTTGTAAAACCTCGATAATCCCTTCTGCTAAGGAATCAGCATCATTAACTCGTGTCACTATGCCTGTAATTTTATGACGGACTACTTCTGGTAATCCGCCCGTATCAGAAACTACGAGCGGAATCTTGGCGGCAAAGCTCTCAAGAGCTACAATCCCAAATGGCTCATACAAGCTAGGAAACACTGCACAATTAGCAACCTTCTGAAATTTCCAAAAGTCAGCATCTGCCATAAAGCCAGTAAATAAAACTTTGTGGTAGATCCCCAGATCCCAAGCTTGACGTTGTAGCAAAATCGAGTAAGCATCGCCAGTGCCGATAATTACTAGCCGTACTTGATCATTCATCGCTGCAATCACCTTGGGCATAGCATTAAGCAAGATGTAAATGCCTTTTTCATAGGTAATTCGACCTACAAAATAGATGATCGCCTCATCAGGTTTGGCATATTGCGCTCGAAGATCTTCAAAATCATGCTGATGCTCCGCAGTGATATTTTGCCAACGCTCAACACTTAGCCCGTTATAAACCACATCAGTTTTTTCGGCAGGACAATCGAGCGCTCGTTGTAATTCGCCGCGCATATATTCGGAGCAGACAATCACTCGTTGGGATGCTTGAGTTAAGAGCAACTCCCTATGGTGAATATATCTTTGTGTATCGTTGTGAATCCCATTGCAGCGTCCATATTCTGTAGCATGGATCGTCGTAACTAGTGGAATCTGAAATTCGTTAGTAATGGCGATCGCCGTTTCTTCAACCAACCAGTCATGGGCATGGAGCAAATCCATAGAATTAAATGCCAAGAACTCTCTCGCGAAGTTCAGCATGTTTACATTCATTTGCCCAACCCATTGGAAAAAGTCGTTATTAGCTCCAACAGGGATGCGGTATACATGAATGCCATCAACTATCCCTTCTACTAGTTCATTTTCGATAGCGACAGTGATTAGATGTACCTCATGACCGCGCTTAACAATTTCAGGATATAGCTCTGCTACATGGCGAGAAATTCCTCCAATGATGCGTGGTGGAAATTCCCAAGCTAGAGCGAGAATACGCATGATATTTGAGTGATATTTATATTAATAAAAACGGCGGTTAAGAAAAGAATAAGAACTAAGTAATTAAGCTTAACTAACTATAGCAATTATGTATGTATAGGAAAGCAGATCCTAGAAAGTAAAGGTAACTCAAGGATAGGGCTTTTTTTACTGTTTAAGGCAGTTAAACATAAATATTTAAGGGAATACGAAGTCTTATATCCAAATCTGCATTCCTACGGCGATCGCTTCACAATTACTGACAATACTTTGCTATTAAACAAACCACAATATTTTTGTTGAAACTGTTTCTTGGTAATAGTTTTAACAAAAATATTGGGTTGGTCTTCAGGGTAAAGCGTTGTAATACTAAGAAATGGCTCAAGATATGTTACTCTCACTGCATAATTTGTGATACTTTTCATGACAACCGTGTGAATTGTGACAGGAGGCAGTTATGACAGAAAACAAAAATAAAGAAGTAATTGAGGGCGTTTCTAAGCAAGTTGGGCAAACTTGGACAAAAGTGCAGCCGCAGTTGCAAGCGCTATTACTTAAACTTGTTAAAAGTTTGTTGCCTGCCCTGCGTAACCTACAAACGAAACTCACCAAATCAAATTTGACCACCACAGAAGGTGAAGGTACATCCGCCACAACAAGCACCGAGAATATTTCTAGCAACCCTACCCTCAATAAAGTTTTAGATATCAGCAAAGTTCTTTCATCTAAAGCGATCGCCACTTTAATTGTTGCCTTAACGAAACTTCAACAAAGTCTCGAAGGTCAAGAAAGTACTTTAGATGCGACAGGTGAAGCGGCAGGGCTGCTCAATGCATCTACTGAAGCAGATTCTCCATTAGTAGCCCAAGTTAAGCAGGAGTTTGGCATTGCTTGGAAATTTGTCAAAGAACAGGTCACACCAAAAATTTTGGCATTTTTACAAATTTCTGTAGACAAACTTGATCCGATCGCCACAAATGTTTGGCAAAAAGTTTCGACTAAAGCGGCGGCAACTCCTTCTTTAGTTAATTCTTGGGAAAAGCTCCAAGCAAATGACGCTTGGAAAAAGACTGTAACCGCGACTGCCCCAATTTGGCGATCCATTAGTGGGATTGCGGTACAGGTTCCTCTCTCTGATGAGGTTAAACGGATTTTGGATAAGCGGGCTGGCACTGTGGCTTTGGTTACTTTATTTTCCCTATTGATTATTCTGAAACCATCCCATGCCCACAGTCAAAATGTTAAAAAGGTTGCGGATACACCTGCGCCGATTAACAAGCCTGTTAGCACTGTTGCGAAGAAGCAACCACCAGTTGTCAATAAAGATTTGGCAAAAACAGAACGTGGTGATGCACCGCTAACGTCTGAACAAATTGCGATCGCCAAAATCCAAACCCAAGTTTCCGAAGTAGCAAAGCAGTATGGTGAATCTTTGTTTGGTTCGGTACAGACTGACTTTAAGCGTGGACGATTGGTTGTGGCGCTGAATGACGGATGGTACAAGTTGGAACCAAGCCAGCAGACTCAATTGGTGACAGATCTCCAAAATCGTTCTCAGTCACTTAATTTTAAGAAACTATTCGTGGCTGATGCCGAAAATCATTTGATTGCACGTACCCCTGTCACTGGTAACGAAGTAGTGATTTTGAGGCAATAATATAAACGGCGCTTTGCGCCGTTTATATTATGAGTTTTTATGGCAGAAGTAAAAGATCAGAGACATCCTCAATACACTAAAGATCGGCAAATCGTAAATGAATTATTGCCGCAAAGCACACCAAATAATCGTGATTATGCCGAGCTAGCTCGGTTGCTCATTCGCTACAAATCCTTTGTAGGAGCGCGAGATATTCAGGCTGATCTACTCAAAGTTCTCAAGAATTGGCAGTTAACTGAGGAAGAACTATTTACTAAAACTAGACAGATCCATGCGATCGGCAAGGTATATATGGCACAAGACGAAGGACAAGATGATTGGGCTTAAAAAGGAGATGGAGCGCAAAGCGCTCCATCTCCTTTTTTGAGTTAATTCAGAATTGCAACGGTTATACTTAATAGAATAGATTTATTATTTTGCTCGTAACTGATAACAAAAAATATCTAAATGTAAAAATACAGCAAATTTCAACAGGACTAAACCTATATATTTTGCGAAAGGTTTAGTGGTTATTTTTTATAATTTGCTGTAGGGTATTTTTGATAAATATTCAATGTCTAATTCTGCAAATAGCTTGCTCTTGTCACACAATTTACAATCATCACCTACTCAGGTAAAGGTTTTGATTGTAGATAGTAATGAAAAAGATCGGTCAATTTATCGCCATTACATTCAAGCTGATGCTACCACTAACTATCAGATTTTAGAATCTGACAACATCAAAGAGTCCCTGTCTCTTTGGCGATCTCATAGTCCAGATATCATATTGCTGGATTTTAATTTACTTGATGGTAATGGAATCGATCTTTTAGAGATTATCAGCTCAGGGATTGTTGATCCTAAGCTACCAGTAATTATGCTGACTGGATATGAAGATGGGATTGTCGCCGCTAATGCTATCAAATTGGGAGCTGCTGACTATTTGATCAAGGATGAAATCAGTGCTTTATCGCTTCGCCGATCTATGCATAGGCTATTGGATCGATTTACCTTATTTCATAGACTTCAGCGATCACAACAACAAGAGGCTTTAATTTCTGAAATTGCTCTGCATGTCAGGCAATCATTAGAACTTGATAAAATTTATGATGCAATTGTGCAAGATGTCAAAAACTTCCTCAAGGCTGATCGCACGGTAATTTACAAATTTAATCCGAACATGGGTGGCACAATCGTTGCTGAAGCTGTTGATCCTCCTTGGGAGCCAAGTCTTCATAGCAATATTGTTGATACTTGTTTTCGTGATAACTTAGGTGGCGCATACCGACAGGGTAAAATTTTTGCTGCTAATGATATTCATAAAGCCAATTTAACTGACTGTCATGTTCAACTGTTAGAACGCTTTCAAGTAAAAGCGAATTTAGTAGTTCCCATTCTTTTACCCGAAATAACTCAGTATTTAGATATTTATGCCAGTAATTCTTCACCGTTTCTATGGGGGCTATTAGTTGTTCATCAATGTTCAACTACACGTAGTTGGGAAGATGTAGATTTACGACTACTTCAGCAATTATCAGTACAATTAGCGATCGCGATTCAACAAGCAGAATTCTATCAAAATCTGCAAAATCTCAATGCTTCTTTGGAAGAAAAAGTGCAACAACGCACTAACGAATTACGGCAGAACGAGCAACTGCTAAAGGTGTCTTTTGATAATGCACCAGTGGGTATGGCGACACTTAGTGTAGAAGGCAGATTTTTAACCGTTAATAAAGATATTTGTAAGACCTATGGCTATTCTCCTGAAGAATTACTGCAAATCTCAGCCATTGATATCACTCATCCTGATTCTATCGAATTAACCTTAGCGCATCTAAACAAACTATTAGTAGGAGAAACGGAAAGTACAATTCTAGAAAAGCAATACATCCACAAAAATGGTGAAATAGTTGATGCGATCAGTCGTGTCAGCCTCATCCGAGATATTGACAATCGTCCTGTACAGTTTGTCGTGAGTGTTGAGGATATTACTGAGAAAAAACAAAATGATGCAAAACTCGCTGCGGCGAAGGTAGCAGAAGCTGCTAACAAGGCTAAGAGTGAATTTTTAGCAGCAATGAGTCATGAGATCCGTACACCAATGAATGCTGTCATTGGTATGGCTGGACTATTAAGCAATACTCCTCTCTCCTCTCAACAACAACAATTTGTTGCAGGAATTCGTCAAGGTGGCGAAGTACTTCTATCAGTGATTAATAAGATTCTGGACTTCTCGCAAATTGAATCAGTTTCTATCGAATTAGAAGAACATCCCTTTGATTTACAAATTTGCATTGAAGAGATCCTTGATTTGATGTCATCTCCTGCTGCCCAGAAATCTCTAGAGCTATCTGCTCTAATTAATTTGGACGTGCCAAAATGGATTATTAGTGACTCCACTTGTCTGAGACAGATTTTAGTAAACCTGATTGGTAATGGGATCAAATTTACGGAAAATGGTGAAATAGCGATTACGGTAAGCTCGACTTTAATCGAGTCATCCTCAAGTACATATCAACTGGATTTTGCAGTGCGCGATACAGGAATGGGAATTAACGCAGACTCAATACATCGATTGTTTAAACCTTTTAGTCAAGCGGATAGTTCAATTACAAGGCAATATGGTGGCACTGGACTAGGATTAGCAATCAGTAAACAGCTTTGTAAACTTATGGGGGGTGATATCCAAGTTGAAAGTACTGTGGGAGAGGGGACAACTTTTAGCTTTTTTATCCGCGCTCAGGCGATCGCTGTAGAAACTTTAGCGATCGCTCCTGAACTAAATCAAAAAAAGGTGTTGATCGTCAATAGCAACAGCACCATTCAACAGGTGATTCGGATTTACACTCAAGCTTGGGGTATGCTTGCTCAACTTGCTCTCTCTGAAGTGGAAGCATTGCAATACTTAAGCTCATCAAAATATGATGCTATTTTAATTGATCGTCAGCTTCAATCAACGGATCAATTAATAGATGGATTAGATTTAGCTGGAAATATTAAAGAAATCTTCCCATCTTTACCAATTATTCTACTGACCTCAGTTGCAGATATTGATTTTCCTAGTTCCAATAGTTTCGCTGGATACTTAACCAAACCAATCACAGCATCAAAGCTTTATCAAGTATTTTCAAACCTATTTTCACCTGATACTTCTCAATCAACTAATCCAATCAATATTTTTCAGCTAAATAGTAATTTTGCTAGCCGCTATCCTTTCCAAATTTTAATTGTTGAAGATAACTCTGTAAATCAGCAAATTCTTTTATTGATGCTAGAACGCTTAGGATATAAGGGTGATGCAGTAGCAAATGGTTTGGAAGCCGTTAATGCTTTGGAAAGACAATCCTATGATTTATTGTTTATGGATATCCAAATGCCAATCATGGATGGTTTGACAGCTTGTCAACATATTCGACGGATGACAGGGCGTAATCCTTGGGTGATTGGACTTTCGGCAAATGCTTTTAGAGAATCTCGTGATACGGCTCTGTCTGCGGGAATGAATGATTACCTTACCAAACCTCTGCAAATTGAAGATCTAATTATGATTTTACAAAGAATTTCAGAAAATCTACAATTAAATAAATCTCAGTCTGAACCGACTAACCATGATCTGCCAACTCAAAACTTAGACCCGTTAGCAGAACCATTACTGGAGGCACCAAAAGTTACATTTAGTGATGTTGAGCAATCCATGAATATATCTAATACCTACTTACAACTAGATTTTTCTATTGCTGATCTTGCTGTAATTAATACATCAACCTTAAATATGTTAGAGAAATGTATAAGTAAGCAGGCTCTTGGTGAAATCATTTCCTCCTACTTAACAGAATCAAGAGAAGCGATCGCAAGAATGCGACAAGCCCTAAGCCAACTAGATTTTGCCACAATCAGTTTTGAAAACCATTCATTTAGAGGAGGATGCGGTACGCTAGGAGCCGATAGGCTTGTCGCAATTTGCAAAGAATTAAGTCACCTTTGCAAATCGAATAGTCATCCTCATAAAGTCAAAACCATAGATATGGTGCTTCAGAAATTAGAGCTTGAGTTTGATAAAGTATCTCAGTTATTGCAACAGAAAACTTCTTCTTAGGTTAGCAAGCTAAATATAGCAATCCTAAATGGTTTGAGGAAGGACACCCCGATGGGGTGTCCTTCCTCAAACAAAAAAATCCACAACTCATTTAGGACTGCTATAGAATTGCAAATTGTTTTGGTAAGTAGGGCTTACTGAAAAAGCAAGAAAAGCATACAAGCAAAGGTTTCTAAGGAGAACGAAAACAGATAAAATGCAAGAAAAAGCAAGAAAAGCTAGAAAAACCCTTGCACCAATAAAATTGCATGTACCGACAATCCCCCACAGGACAGCTATCATTCGAGAACTTCTACTTACCATTTGGCGGCAAACTATCAGGAGAAAATCGATGGGTAAGATTAGCAGAACTAGTGCCGTGGGAAGAATTTGAGAATGAATATGCAGAACAATTTAGCGAAGGACAAGGAGCACCAGCAAAACCATTTCGGATAGCACTTGGGGCGCTGATCATCAAAGAGAAGCTAGGAACAAGTGACGAAGAGACAGTAGAACAAATTCGTGAGAATCCATATTTACAATACTTCCTAGGCTTATCAGAGTACAGCGACAACGCCCCATTTGAAGCAAGCATGATGGTACATTTCCGCAAGCGATTGAATCTAGAGATCGTGGGCAGAATCAACGAACGGATTGTGAAGCCTCCTAAAGAGTCGGGACAAAAAGAGAAGGAAGCAAAGCAGTACAAGAAAGAAGAAAGAGAAGAGATAGAAGAGAAGTTAGAAGAGCAGAATATAGAAAAGGAACAGAAAGAACCAGAACCAGCAAACCAAGGAAAATTGCTGCTAGATGCAACAGTCGCGCCATCCGACATCCGTTATCCCACTGACATCAAACTGTTGAACGAAGCAAGAGAACAAACGGAAATAGTGATTGATGCTCTTTACCAACAAGTGAAAGAACAATTAGCGAAGAAACCACGCACCTATCGCCGTGAAGCAAGGACAGCGTATCTCCAAATTGCCAAACAACGCCAACCCAATCGTAAAAGGATTCGCAAAGCATTGCGCCAACAGTTGGGATATGTGCGTCGCAATCTTGCCCATATTGACACTCTAATTGCCGCAGGGGCAAAGCTATCGGAATTGAAGAGGAGTCTCTATCGGAACTTGCTAGTCGTCAGTGAAGTATATCGGCAACAACAATGGATGTACGAGCAAGGTGGTCATCGCATAGATGACCGCATCGTCAGTATTACGCAACCTCATGTACGTCCGATTGTCAGAGGTAAGGCAGGAACACCTGTGGAGTTTGGCGCTAAACTCTCAGTTAGTTGTGTCGATGGTCATGCCTTTCTCGACCATCTCAGTTGGGATAACTTCAATGAATCGGGGGATTTGCAGCAACAAGTAGCATTGTTTAAATCTCGCTTTGGACATTATCCTGAAGCGGTTTACGTTGACCAGATTTACCGCACTCGCAGCAATCGCGCCTATTGTCGAAATCTCGGTATTCGGATTACGGCTCCGCCTTTGGGCAGACCTGTACCCGATGAGTTGGCGGCTATTCGCAAGCAGACTCTCGAAGATGCTAAGGTTCGCAATCAAATTGAAGGTAAGTTTGGACTGGCTAAACGACGGTTCAGTCTAAATCGCGTCATGTCCAAGTTGGCAAATACATCGGAAACGGCGATCGCTATCACTTTCTTGGTGATGAATTTGGAAGCGCTGCTCAAGCAGCTTGCTTTTTTCGGTTTGTCTTGGTTTATCTTTTGCTGGCAACTCTTTGTTCTTCCTTCTTGGAAACCCCTTTTTAACTTTAATTCTTTTTCTTGGCAATTTCCTTGTAGACACTCAAAGTATTATCCCCTTCCTCTTTGCCCACTACTTTTCCCTTAGTCTCTTTTTCAGCAAGCCCTAAGTACTTGTACAAAATAAATTATCTAAATCCGTAAAGTTGCAACCTGTAGGGATGCGATTTTACTGGTTCTGTTTTACGGGTTCTATAGCGATCGCCCCCAACGCAATCTCAACAACCCGCGATCGTCTAAAACTCAATCCATCAAAAAGCGGTAGTTCCCAATTCAACTTGAATTTTTAGACGCTGTAAGGCAATTTCCACGCATTTAAATTTCTACATACTGCGATCTCTACATTTAACAAGACAAAAATAAGATTAGTTGATTGACCTTAATCGCAGAATCAAGATAAAATAAGATTAGTTAACTAATCTTATTTTATATCCATGCTTGAAATTTCAGAAGCAGATATTTTGTCCCGACTTCGGTTTGATAATCCTTGGTGGGAACAAGGTAAAGAAGGGAAAATAACTTACGAAAATACGCCTCGGCGCAAGTACTTCGAGACTTTTTATGAAAATATTTTGGATGTAAATGTTCGTCGAGCAATCGTTTTAATGGGACCAAGGCGCGTTGGTAAAACAGTTATGGTTTATCACACCATTCGCGCACTCTTAGACTCTGGTGTAGAAGCAAAAAACATTTTATATATTTCCCTTGAAACCCCAATCTATACGGGACTGCATTTAGAACGAATACTCAATTATTTCCAGAAACTCTTTGAACATAAACGCAATGCAAGACTGTTTGTTTTCTTTGATGAAATTCAGTATTTGCGTAATTGGGAAGTACATCTTAAATCTCTAGTTGACTCCTATGCAGACTATCGCTTTATTGCTACGGGTTCTGCTGCGGCAGCATTAAGACTAAAGAGCAATGAGTCTGGTGCTGGTCGCTTTAGCGATTATGTTTTGCCACCACTAACTTTTGCTGAATACTTGATGTTCATCGGACGAGAATCTGAACTTATAAAGTTAACGCCAATTGAAGATTTTGATTTAGAGAAAAATGAATACTCTGTTACAGATATCAAAGCACTCAATGAAGAGTTTATAAATTACTTAAACTTTGGTGGATATCCAGAGGCAGTCTTTTCAGAAACCATCAGACAAGACCCTAGACAATACATCAAAAGTGACATTATCGATAAGGTATTACTCCGAGATCTTCCAAGTCTTTACGGTATTAACGACATTCAAGAATTAAATAGACTATTTACGACCCTAGCTTACAACTCTGGGAATGAGGTGAGCTTGGATGGATTATCTAAATCCTCTGGTGTTGCTAAAAATACGATCAAGCGTTATCTCGAATATCTTGAGGCTGCATTCCTAATTCGACGTGTTGAGCGAATAGACAACAATGCAAAGAGATTTAAGAGAGCGATGTGTTTCAAGGTTTACTTAACCAATCCATCCATGAGAGCCGCATTATTTGGACAGATTGATGAAAGTTCCGAATCTATAGGAGCGATGACGGAAACTGCAATTTTCAGTCAATGGCAGCACAGCAAAATTACTGAACTTTATTATGCAAGATGGAAGTCAGGAGAGGTTGATATCGTACATTTAGATAAGGCTAATCAATTACCTTCTTGGATTGTGGAAGTTAAGTGGAGTGATCGCCCCTATAGGACACTCGCAGAGCTTGATAACTGTGTTGAATTCGTGAATAAGCATCCCAATATCTCTCAACCAATCTTGGTAACTAGCCAAACTATCTCAGATAAAGACATTCACTATAAAGGGTTAGAATTTGAATTTCGCCCCTCCAGTCTTTATACTTATATGCTAGGAGCAAACTTACTACGTTATATTGGCAATAAGCTCATAAAGCGGCGAGTACCAAAAAGTAACTGATGGGAACGCTATGTTTGCCAACAGCGATCGCCGCCATAATTTTCATAGATCGCGATCAATGTAACGGTGGTAACGGTAAATTAGTAGTTAGAACCAACAGCAAAAGCAAAACTAGATATGTTTGATGAAATCGCCGATAAATTTGAGGCGGCTTGGAAAAAGTTACGCGGACAGGACAAAATCTCTGACTCCAATATACAGGGCGCGATTCGTGAAGTACGCAGGGCGCTATTAGAGGCAGATGTCAACTTACAAGTTGTCAAAGAATTTGTCGAAGAAATCTCCAAACAGGCTCAAGGGGCTGATGTAATCGCAGGTGTGCGCCCCGATCAGCAATTTATCAAGATCGTCTATGACGAATTGGTAAAGACGATGGGTGAGGCAAATGTGCCGCTTGCTGAGGCAACCAATGCCCCCACTGTAATTTTGATGGCAGGTTTGCAGGGTACAGGTAAAACGACTGCTACCGCCAAATTAGCTTTACATTTACGCAAACTAGAACGCACGGCTTTACTAGTTGCGACTGACGTATATCGTCCTGCGGCGATCGACCAGTTGCTCACCCTCGGTAAGCAAATCAATGTGCCAGTCTTTGAAATGGGTGCTGATGCTGACCCTGTGGAGATTGCCCGTCAAGGTTTGGCAAAGGCGAAAGAATTAGGCGTTAATACCGTGATCGTTGATACGGCGGGACGCTTGCAGATCGATCGCGACATGATGGATGAGCTAAGTCGCGTTAAGGATGCAATCAAGCCCGATGAAGTGCTGCTCGTTGTCGATGCGATGACAGGGCAAGAGGCGGCGACCTTAACTCGCACTTTCCATGATGAGATTGGGATTACGGGCGCGATCTTGACCAAGATGGATGGCGATACTCGTGGTGGGGCGGCGCTATCAGTGCGGCAGATTTCAGGACAGCCGATTAAGTTTATCGGTGTGGGTGAAAAGGTGGAGGCATTACAACCCTTCTATCCTGAACGCATGGCTTCGCGCATCTTGGGTATGGGTGATGTGCTGACGCTAGTGGAGAAGGCGCAGGAAGAAATTGATATTACCGATGCTGCGAAGCTCCAAGAAAAGATTCTGAGCGCCAAGTTCGACTTTGACGACTTCCTGAAGAATACCCGCATGATGAAAAACATGGGTTCCTTTGGTGGAATGTTGAAGATGCTGCCGGGGATGAAGATTAACGACGCGCAAATTCAAGAGGCGGAAAAGCAACTCAAGCGTTGTGAGTCAATGATTGCGTCAATGACGAAGCAAGAGCGCAAAGATCCTGACCTCATTGCCAAGAGCCCTAGCCGCAAACAACGGATTGCCAATGGTTCAGGTTACAAACTTCAAGATGTAACTAAGCTCGTTGCCGACTTCCAGAAGATGAGAGCTTTGATGCAGCAAATGGGTCAGGGCAAGATGCCCAGTTTTCCTGGAATGCCCAATATGGGCGGCGGTGGCTTCCCTGGTATGGGTGGCATGGGCAATCAAACACCATCGGGCAATCCTGTATATGGCAAGAAAAAGAAAAAGAAAAAGGGATTTGGAGAATTGTAATGTTTTTTGCTGTTAGCTGTTAGCGATTAGCTTTTGGCTTTTTGGGAATTGGTGATTGGTGATTGGTGATTGAGAATAAAAAGTCACATCTAAGAATGAAACCTACCTTCTCATTTCAAAAATCTAACAGCTAATTGCTAATCGCTAACAGCCAACCGCTAAAAGCTAAAAGCTAATCCCCAATTACCCATCCCCAATTACCAATTACCAACAAAATGCAACCAAAAATCATTATTCATGGCGGTGCGGGTAGCACTGTCGAAAGTAAAGGCGGCTATGAGCCTGTACGCAAATCATTATTTGCTGTTTTAGAAACTGTTTATCCAATGCTGCTCGATGGCGCGAAGGCGATCGATGCGGTGGTCAAGGCTTGTCAAATGCTGGAAGACGATCCGCGCTTTAATGCGGGGACTGGCTCGGTATTACAGTCCGATGGACAAATCCGCATGAGTGCTTCGATTATGGATGGCGATCGCCAAAGTTTTAGTGGTGTCATCAATACGGCAAGAGTTAAGAATCCGATAGATCTCGCTAAGCACTTACAGACTAGTGACGATCGCGTTCTTTCTGATTACGGATCGGCGGAACTTACTCGCGAACTTGGCATCCCGATTTACAATCCCCTTACCGATGAACGCCTTGCCGAATGGGTGGAGGAGCGCAAAACTAACTTCACGCGCAAAATGGCAGATGTGGCGATGGGAACAATCGGTGCGGTAGTTCTCGATCAATATGGCAGCATTGCTGCGGGGACATCTACAGGCGGACGTGGCTTTGAGCGTATTGGCAGAGTTAGCGACTCGGCGACCCCTGCGGGTAACTATGCCACCAAGTCTGCGGGCGTAAGTTGTACGGGTGTCGGTGAAGACATTCTTGATGAAGGTTTTGCCACTAGAGTGGTCGTGCGCGTCACCGATGGCATGACGCTGCAACAGGCGGTCGAAAAGTCAATTAATGAAGCAAAAAGTCGCGATCGCGATTTTGGTGCAATTTGTCTAGATGCGACTGGGGCGATCGCATGGGGCAAAACCTGTCCCGTATTGTTCGCTGCATACCATGACGGCGAAAAGATGCAAGATACTCTATAGAACAGCAGTTTTTCATCGTGATCGCGCTATAGAGGTGAAAAACTATTTTTGATGGTTGCGATTAATTAAAGATGAGCTAAGCTCTTCAAGAGGCATGAACTGAAACTGTATGAAAGATGTAATCGTGATTGGCGCAGGGATGGCAGGATTAACCTGTGCTCAACAACTAAAGCAAGCAGGGCTAAATGTCACCATTGTTGAAAAATCAGCAGGTGTGGGCGGACGAATGGCAACTCGACGTTTGCAAGGTACTTGGGTCGATCATGGTGCACAACTCATATCTGTGAAAAGTGATAGTTTTGGAAGATTTGTGCGCAAACTGCAAGAAAAAGGCATTGTTCAAGAGTGGACGCGCAATGTCTATCAACTATCGGCATCTGGCTTGCGTCCTCCCGATGCCGATGCCAGACATCCACGGTATTGCTGTCCAATGGGAATGACGGCGATCGCCAAATCCCTTGCCATGGAAATTCCGATCGTTAACAATACCCGCATTGTTGGAGTTAGCCACAACGATACCAAATGGCAGTTAGTAACTGATCGCCAAGAAATCCTTGAAACTTCAGCGATCATCTCAACCATTCCTGCACCCCAATTTCTACCTTTATTTGAAGAGGTTTTGACTTTGGCTCCCAGTTTTTTACAAGCTGTCCAATCAGTCAAATTTGCGCCTAGTGTCACAATCATGGCTGGTTACAATGCAAGTAATTCAGTCCCAGTAGAATGGCAAGCAATTAGATGTATCGATGATCCCATTCTTGATTGGATTAGCTATGACAGCAGTAAACATTTAGATACCGCCTTACAACCTGTCTTTGTCCTGCAAAGTACTGCCGAGTTTGCCAAACTATCAATGGAGGAGCCAGATCTTGAAATTGCGGGTAAACCTTTGCTCAATCAAGTGGGGAGACTACTAGCAAAATGGCTAGCTAGTCCCGAATGGTGGCAAGTGCATCGTTGGCGTTACGCTTTAGCTGAAGAGTCTTTAGGGGTTTCTTGCCTATCTACAGCGATTCCTTTAGCGCTTGTATGTGCGGGTGACTGGTGTGCTGGCAAAAACATCGAAGCTGCCTATCACTCAGGTATTGCCGCCGCAGAGTCAGCGATCGAGTTACTCAAAGTTTAAATCTCAAAAGAAAGGGTGTGCAAAGCACACCCTTTCTTTTGAGACAGCAATTCTCATTTTTAGTGTTTCTAATGTCTTCGGCGCTGGAAACACTAAAAATGAGAATTGCTGGTTTTTTGAGAAAGTGATTGACAATCAATACAATCTTTTGTGATAATTGACGATTGTGAGATTTTATTGAGCAGCAAGACTCTTGGCTAATGTAATTGTTATTGGGGCACAGTGGGGTGATGAAGGTAAAGGCAAAATCACAGATTTGCTGAGCCGCTCCGCAGATGTCGTTGTTCGCTACCAAGGCGGTAATAATGCAGGACATACGGTCGTCGTTGGCGATCGCACCTTTAAGCTACACCTGATTCCTTCGGGAATCCTGTATCCCAAAACGGAATGCATCATTGCCAGTGGCACAGTGATCGATCCGAAGGTGCTTCTTGAAGAAGTGGATCGACTCAAAGATTTGGGTATATCAACAGAAAACCTATTCATTGCCGAAACCGCCCATGTCACCATGCCGTACCATCGTGTGCTAGATCGCGCCTCAGAGGATCAGCGAGCCGAACACAAAATTGGCACAACAGGTCGCGGCATCGGACCGACCTATGCCGACAAATCCGAGCGTGTCGGTATTCGGATGATTGACTTAATGGACGAACAGCGTCTAGCGAAAAAGCTACGTTGGGCGATCGAACAGAAAAACATTGTTTTACAAAAGCTATATAATTTAGAACCACTTGATGCCGAAGCGATTATCGAAGAGTATCGTGGTTATGCCGATCGCCTCCGTCACCACGTAGTTGATGCTTCGCTCAAGATCGATGCAGCTATTCGTGAGCGTCGTAATATTTTGTTTGAAGGGGCACAGGGAACATTGCTTGATCTCGATCATGGTACATATCCCTATGTCACTTCATCAAATCCCGTTGCAGGTGGTGCTTGCATCGGTGCTGGCGTGGGCCCAACTTGCATCGATCGCGTAATCGGTGTAGCTAAAGCATATACAACTCGCGTTGGCGAAGGACCTTTTCCGACCGAGTTGCACGATGACATTGGCAATCACATCGGCGAGATCGGTGCAGAATTTGGTACAACCACAGGGCGCAAGCGTCGTTGTGGTTGGTTTGACGGCGTAATCGGTCGTTATGCAGTACGGATCAATGGGCTTGACTGCCTTGCGGTCACCAAGCTTGATGTACTAGACGATCTCGAAGAAATCAAAGTTTGTACTGCCTACGAACTTGATGGCAAAGTCACACGCGACTTCCCCAGTGATGCGCGAGCCTTTGCTAGAGCAATCCCCATCTACGAAACCTTACCTGGATGGAAGCAATCAACTAGCGAATGTAAAACCGTTGAAGAGTTACCCACAGAAGCCAAAGAATATCTTAAATTCCTAGCTGACTTGACTGGTACTCCGATCGCAATCATCTCTCTAGGCGCAAGCCGAGGACAAACCATTATCGTTGAAGACCCTATTCATGGTCCAAAACGCGGTTTGTTGAGAGCTTAGGTTTAGCTTTTAGCTTCTGGGTTAAATCTAGGCAATGACAATTACCAAATTAAAAGCCAATAGCCAATCGCTAACGGCTAAAAGCCATTAAGCAATCATAAATTACCAAAATGCAACTACAAATTAACGCTACTACTCGTCCCCCAGCTAACAATCGCGCTCTGCGTCGCGGTGGTCAAATTCCTGCAACTGTATATGGACACAAAGGATCTGAGTCAATCTCGATCGCTTTAGATGCTAAAGAAGCAACTACCTTACTTCGTGAAGCTACGATCAATAACACAATGATCGAAGTAAATGTAACCGATGGTGACTTCAAAGGCAAAACATTATTGCGTGAAGTGCAAAATCATCCTTACAAAAATGATATTTATCACCTCAGCTTTTTTGCGATCGAGGCTCAGTCGAAGATCGAAGTAGACATTCCTTTACACTTCGTAGGTGTACCTGTAGGTGTAAAAGTTGGTGGCGGCTCCGTTGACACGATCAAGAACTATGTACGTGTATCTTGTTCTCCAAGCAATATCCCTGAAAGCTTTGAAATCGATATTACTCCTCTCGAAATCGGTAAGGGTGTGCATGTTAGCGAAATTGACTACCCTGAAGGTGTTAAGCCTGTAACCGAAAGCACTGCTCTCGTTGTTACCATTCTCAAGAAATAAAAAAAGGGGCGCGAAGCGCCCCTTTTTTTATACAAGAACGATATGCCGATCGCGATCGACTTTTAACCAACCTTCATCCTGTAATAATTTCATTGCTCTAGTAACAGTGACACGGGTACTGCTAATGGCACTGGCAAGGTGTTGGTGCGTAAGACGCACAGTTAGACGAGTTCCACCGTCAACAGGGATGCCAACTTCTTGCTTGAGCAGAAGCAGGATTTGGCGGAGACGCTCTTCTACCCGTTTGTTACTAACTAGCGCTAGCAAAGCTTCCGTTTGCTGAAGACGACGATTAAGATGTTGCAAAATGCCATGATAAAGTTGCGGTGATTGTTCTAGCTCAATCAAGGTAAACCGCATCAAGTCAACATCTGATAGGGAAATCGCTTGATAAGGTTCAAGATTTGTTAATGGCAACCCAAAGGGCATTGCTTGTACTGCAAAGCCAACCAAAACTTCATCGCCCGAAGGATGCAGGGTATTTAGTTGCACAACACCACGACAAACTACCCATACTTCATGAGGATACATGGGAATAATTTGTCCACTCTTGTAAGTGTGCATGGTGCGACCGCGATAAATTTCTTCGAGCGATCGCCGCCAATCGGTTACAGAATGGGTGGAGTTAAGATCAAAACTTGAAAACGTATATGTCATAAAAGCGTGAGGTACACATTAGTGATCCTATGTGTTTCTCGACACTATCGGGTTAAGCCTAGTTTATCTAATCAATAAATTCTTCTTAAATTCTTACATAAAAAGCATGAGGCGGGGCTTTGCCCCGCCTCATGCTTTTTATGTAAGAACTAGCGTAGTGTTGTTATCTTGGGGTGGAATATCGCTAAATGCTTCAAAATATTCTTTAGCCACTAAAGGAAAGTTGGGAAACTCAAATTTGGCATCACCATCAGCAATATATGCCCAAAAGTAACGAAGTTGTGGCGTTAGGGTTTCGGCTAACTCTACAGGCAAATTTAGAGGCGCGTGCGTAAGTAACCTCAGGACAAACGGATGAGAATGATTTCCCATCCATTCCCGCGAGAAATGTAGTAGATCCGCTTGCTCAGGAATCGATTTGACGCGAAAGGATTCTATTTCTAAGCGATCGCCTGCTGCATCAGAAATGTAATTGAGAACGCGGTAAGGGTGAGGATAGCTCACCAGAGAACCCGTAGTGATGTCATAGAGATTGTAGCGATCGCTATAGGCGATATCCTGCACATGGAGATGTCCAGTAAAGACTAACTTCACATTTGCCTGATGTAAAATTTTGCATAGCCGCTCATTATTCCCCAACATATAGCGTTTGCCGAGAGCATTGCGGGACTGATCATGCATATGTTCCAATACATTATGATGAATTGTCACCAAGTTCAATTCATAATCTTGGTTTTCAAGAATCGATTGCAACCAAACTAACTGCTCATCATCGATCCAGCCGATTTGTTGTCCATCAGCATCAAATTGATTAGAGTTCAATCCAATTAGCCGAACTTTAGGTAATACTTCGCATTCATAGTAGAGTTTATTTGGTGCGCTAAGTCCATGCTCAAAGCCAAACTTGGTATAGTGAGGAGAGAATTTATCAAAGGTATCGCTCCTTGGTACATCATGGTTTCCTGCAATCACATAGACAGGATAAGGAAGTTTCGCAAGTCGCTCCGATAGCCATTGATGGTTGTCTGGTTCTCCATGCTGTGTGAGATCCCCTGGTAAAAGGAGAAAGTCTAAGTCTAGGTTAGCAAGGTGTGACAGTACTTCTTCAAATGCGGAGATGCTGTACTCAACAAGATGAAATCGCGCAGGATGCTGCCAAATCGTATGGGGCAATGCGATATGCAAATCAGAGGCGATCGCAAATTTAAACTTAAGTGCCACCTAGATCCAAACCATGAATAGTTACCTTTTGATTATAGGGTATAGCTAGATATAGACAATGCTATCCATAGGTTACCTATGCCTATATAGCGGCAAAATGACGTTTATAATAGGCTTACAGCAATTATCGATCAAGCTAACCGCGAGAGATTTTTTACAAGTTTGGATTTGCAAAACTTGTAAAAAATCTCTCGGTTTGGGTTTGAGTGCAAAGTGCTGTAACACGTTGTTTTATGCTTGAAATCTGAATGGCTGAATTAGCTCTATCGTCGGCTCTAGTTAATCGTGCTGCTCTCACACCGATGATGCTGCACTATATCGAAATGAAAGAGCAGTATCCCCATGCGGTGATGTTGTATCGGTTGGGAGATTTTTTTGAAGCATTTTTCGAGGATGCAGAACTAATTTCGCGGGAATTGGAATTAGTATTAACAGGGCGTGATGGTGGTAAGGCGATCGGGCGCATCGCCATGGCAGGTATTCCGCACCATGCCCTCGATCGCTATGCTAATCAGTTAGTCGAAAAAGGCTACTCGATAGCCGTTTGCGATCAGATGGAAGCAGCTTCAGAAGCACAAGGTCTAGTAAGGCGTGAAGTCACAAGAGTGATTACCCCTGGAACCGTGATCGAAGAGGGAATGCTGGCGGCGAAGAAAAATAATTTTTTGGTGGCGATCGCTAATGGGGGCGAAAATTGGGGCTTAGCCTATACTGATATTTCAACTGGTGAGTTTTCGGTCACCCAGTTAAATAGTACTGAGCATTTAATTCAAGAACTATTACGTTTACAACCTGCGGAAGTCCTCATTCCCATTGATGTTCCTAATCCACAACTATTTCGTGGTTCTAAGGGTGAGAAAACGCAAGCTTTTTGGGAAGGAATTTCGCCAACAAAGCAATCGAGTTTACCTGAACCCTATAGCGCCTTACCTGAAAGCTTTTGCTACACACCGCGATCGCAATCTGCCTTTGCTTTAGCTGAAGCTAAACAGAGGATTCTTGATACCTTTAGAGTGCGATCGCTTGAGGGGTTTGGCTGTAAGTCTTTGCCTCTAGCAATTAGAGCCGCAGGTGGAATTTTAGAATATATAGAATCCACTCAAAAAAGTGTGAAAATGCCATTGCAAGGGATTTCTACCTATGCGATCGCTGATTACTTAATTCTGGATAATCAAACACGCCGCAATCTCGAAATTACGCAAACCGTGCGTGACGGTACTTACTATAGTTCACTCCTATGGGCGCTAGATAAAACCACCACGGGTATGGGTAGCCGAGCCTTGCGCCGTTGGCTATTGCAACCACTTAAGGATATCAACGCGATCAATGAACGGCTCGATACAATTACAGAACTCCTAAAGCAGCATTCTCTACGCAAGAATTTAAGAAGTTGTCTGAGTCAAATCTATGACATTGAGCGCCTATGCAGTCGAATTGGTGCAGGTACGGCAAATGGACGTGATTTAATTGCTGTAGCAGTATCACTAGAAAGGATGCGTGATGTTGCAGATGTGGTGGCGAGATCCAATTCTTGCTATTTAAAAGCTTTGCAGTCCGTTCCATCGGAACTATTACAACTTGGGGATCAATTACAAAGAACTCTCGTTGAAGAACCGCCAATTTATATTACCGAAGGTAATATTATTCGTTCAGGAGTAAATGAACAACTCGATCACTTACGTCAACAAAGCCGCGATGATGTGGAATGGTTAGCAACTTTTGAGAAACAAGAAAAGGAACGTACAGGTATTAATACGCTTAAAGTTGGCTTTAATAAAGCTTTTGGCTATTACATCAGTATCTCTCGCGGCAAGAGTGAACAAGCTCCTGCGGACTATATCCGTAAGCAGACCTTAACTAATGAAGAGCGTTATATTACACCTGAATTAAAGGAGCGTGAAACCCGAATTCTCAATTCTGATAGTGAATTGAAGCAATTGGAATATGATCTGTTTGTGGAATTAAGGTTACTTACCGCTAAACATATCGAACCGATGCGAACCCTCGCCGCTGCCCTTGCTGCTGCTGATGTGTTGTGTAGTCTCGCTGAAGTTGCCGTTACCTATAACTATTGTCGTCCCAAAATTACTAGCGATCGCGCGATCGCTATTTGTAATGGTCGTCATCCTGTAGTCGAACAGTCTCTCCCCGCAGGTTTCTTTGTTCCTAATTCCACCTATTTAGGGTATGGCGATCAGGCTCCTGATTGTCCAGATTTAATTGTGCTGACTGGTCCTAATATGAGTGGCAAAAGTATCTATTTGCGGCAAGTGGGACTAATTCAATTAATGGCGCAAGTAGGTAGCTTTGTCCCTGCTGAATCCGCAACCTTAGGTGTATGCGATCGCATTTTCACCCGTGTTGGTGCAGTCGATGATCTTGCCACAGGTCAATCGACTTTTATGGTGGAGATGAATGAAACTGCAAATATTCTCAATCATGCTAAAGATCATTCGCTGGTATTACTTGATGAAATTGGGCGTGGTACTTCGACCTTTGATGGCATGGCGATCGCTTGGTCAGTCGCTGAGTATATTGCCAATAAGATCAAAGCACGCGGTATTTTTGCTACCCATTACCATGAACTCAATGAACTCGCGAGCCTACTTCCCAATGTCGCCAATTTCCAAGTTACGGTCAAAGAATTAGAAGACGAGATTATTTTCTTGCATCAAGTCCAACAAGGCGGCGCAGATCGTTCCTATGGTATTGAAGTGGGGCGCTTAGCAGGTTTGCCTGCAAGTGTGATTAGTCGTGCTAAGCAAGTTTTAGAACAAATTGCTAAAAATAGCCACATTGCTACGGGCTTAAGATCGAGTGGATCAACTAAAGCTAGTCAATCAGGCGATCGCTCACCAAAGCCCTCATTAAAATTGGCTAAAGATTTACCTAAAGAAGCGCAAATGACAATTTTTGATACACATTCTCCATAGACTAAATATGATGGTTTGTGTAATGTTTCCCCAATCTCTACTTTTCGAGATTTTTAAAGATTGCTATAAAGTGCTATAACTTTGGGCAAATTAATACTAGATGTATTTTAATAAATCAGTTTTATTGTCTTAAAAAAATCATTTAAATCAAGATATAGCGCTTTTTAAGTAAGCGAAGTACACAGGTTTGTTTCCTCGCCTTCATCGTGGAAACAAACCTGTACTTCACCAGACTGATGAACGCTACATACAACATAATAAATGACTAATTACAGTAATTTATGCTTAAGGAATTGATGTATTTTGTTGAAATTATCTCTTTTGTCGTAATTTCAACAAAATCCAACTATTTATTTGATCGTAAATTAATATAAATTATTCACAAAATTGATACTGACAGTAATATTTATATAGGCTACCAAACGTAAAATTTCTAGCAGCAAAACCTATGACTAGCCTCAAAAATGTCCTTGAGGAAATCGTTGTTGTCGAGGTACAAGAGCAAACCAAGCACCTCAGCCCAGCCGCCCGTGAAGCAATTAACCTTAGCGAGGTAGCAGCTTTTGCACTCAATCGATTGCCAGTGCTCTATGCAAGTACCAGCCGAGGCTGGCTGCAACAACGCAAACGTGCCTACAATGAACTACAGCAGCAGATTGTCAGTGCAGTGCAGCAAGCTCTGCTAGGAGTAAAGCGCGATCCTTTGCGAAAATCGACCAAAATTGCAGCCAGTAAAGTTGAAACACCTGCTCATATTTTGGCGAGGCTACAAAAACTTTTCAGTAAGTCTTCTTTGCAATGGCAAGATGTGCCACAAGCTTTTCAGGAAGCTCTTACTTTAGTCAGTCACAAACCAGAATATGCAAGTTTAAGTATTAACGATCGCCATCGATTGCAAGAAATTAAAGGCTATTTACAGCGTAAAGGCTCTCATCATCAAGATCTTCAGTCTTGGCAAAATAACATTGAATTGCCAAATCCTGAACTTAAATCTTATATTCTTTCGGCTTCTTATTTCCTAATTAATGTTTTAGAGGATTTAGCAAAACAGGAAATACAAAATCAATTGACCCATATGGCAAATGTTTTGCCTCGTAAAGTGGGGATTGATGATGTATGTGCATATGTACTCAATCGTCTCCCCCCCCTGTATGCCACCACTGAACAGGGTGTAATCTGGCAAACCCAAAAAGCAAAAGAGCAACTATCTAGCCAGATTGAATCAACTGTAATTCAATCACTAATGACTTTAGGAAAAACACCCCGTCGTCTAGCAGACCCGATCCCATTACTCAAGTTTGCAGAAGAATGTGAACAAGCTATTAGTGAACTACGTTTGATTTTTCAAAGGGAAGATATTACTTGGCGAAATATTGCCAACCTAGCAGAATATGCGATCGCCCATGAGAGGCAGGGGATGACCTATTGGCGACAACAGTGGCGAATGTTAGGACAAATTTACAGTGAAATGTATTTAAAACCGGGGGATGCAGAACTATCTCTTAGTCATAATTCAGAGGGAGAAGTTTTAATTGTGCGCGCACATACAAAAGAAGCCTTTGGTTGGCTAGCAGATAATCCCAAAAATCTAGGCATCAGTACTTTACGGCTTTTCCCTGCGGTTGCTGAGATTGAACTTTATGGCTTTTTCTTAGATTTCTCAATTAACTATACCCGCGAAGAAATGGCAGCCGATGGGATTATTTGATTTTTTAGTTTATTGGTATAACCTAAGATGACCATAACAGTTGCTAAAAGAAATCGCCCAAAAAATCGATCAAATTGCTGAGTTAAATACTCGTAAAACTATAGCAGCAGCAACTTATGTGTTGGCTGGTTTGGTCTTAGACAAAAATATTATTAAGCAGATTTTGAGGAGAGACATCATGCGCGAGTCTGTAACATATCAAGAAATTTTGCAAGAAGGTCGCCAAGAAGGTCGCCAAGAGGGTCGCCAAGAGGGTCGCCAAGAAGGTCGCCAAGAGGGTCGCCAAGAGGGTATGAAAAATGCACTGAAGATTATTATTTTAAAGCAGCTTACGCGCAAGTTTGGCACGTTGCCGCCAAAGCTACATTCACGAATTATCAGATCACACATCCCTCGTTTAGAAAGTCTCGCTGAGGCAATCTTAGATTTTGAGAGTTTGACTGATTTAGAAAATTGGTTAAAAAAGAAATAGTTTTTAAAAGTGAGAGTGGTTGCAATGCGATTCCTCTCGCTTTTTATTTTTATATGATAATAAACAGAGAATAATAGCTAAATGCATCTGCTCAACTATGACTAATAGCAATAATAACGATGGTAAGCGCGAGATCAAGATTTACAAGAAAACTTATCGCTTGCCAGCTTTGTCAGGGGGAAAGTTAGATCAATTACAAAAACAGATCCGTCAACGCAATGAGCATTTGACCAAGGGGCGATTAGTTATTAGAAAAGAAGAACAACGGGGCATATTTAGCAAAAAGGTCATCGAACATAAAACTCGTCAGGTTCTTAGCTTTGAAGAACGCTATCGAGAGCTAAATGCGATCGTGCAAAATTATGACGAAATGGTGCGGGTTCTCAAGCATCATCAGTATGACTATCAAAAGTTTTTTCAGGAATTAGCGAAAGAGATTAAGGAAACCATTGGCGAAAATTGTAATGCGATCGCTGAAAAAGAACAAAAGAGACTGCGCAAAGAACAGCAAGAACGTCAGAAAGCCAATCCTAATCCCCAAGCTTTAGCGATGCTGGGTAATATGCAGTCTCAGCTTTTTGAAATTGCCAAATCAACGGGCTATGCGGCAGTGCTGATGCTCAAAAAGTTGGACTTGATGAGTGAGAGCTTAAAACGTATTGCTAGTGATCAGGACTCGCAAAAGCAACTATTGGCTCAAGTACTGGAAGAAATTAGGTCACAAAAGGATCTCTATGAGTTGCAATTAGAAATTAATGCGCTGCAAGCTAAGACTGCGGAGTTTGTGGATATTGCTCTAAATTTTGAGGAATACATGAAGCCGTTTATGGGCAGTTTTCAGGATTTATTGACTAATGTCTCAAGGGTAGACAAAGAGCTATCTAAGGCGATGGATGAGATTCAGAATATTGCGAATCTGTTGGAGGCGCAGCAGTTTCGGAGTATTGAATCTGACCGCGAATCTCAGCGTATTGCCAATTTCTTAGCAACTGGGGAAATGAAAAAAGATCGGCTACAGGATGCTCTAGAGCAAATGGGTAATGTGAGATCGGAGGCGGAATTTGATGCTCAGATGATGGGAACTGGTAAGGGGGTAACAATTGCCGATTGTTTAGGAAATATTCGTGAATTTCTTGATTTAAAACTAGAGGAAATCAAGGAAATTGATATACCAGCGATCGCTGTGAATGAGCCAGATTTGATTTTTGATACTTATCCATCTATTTATCCATCTGAGGATAGCCTAACCCTAGATCTTGGTAATGGCGTGACGTTAGAACTAGTCAAGGTTCCCGCAGGAAAATTTATGATGGGAAGTGATGAGTATGCCAGTGAGAAGCCCATTCATGAGGTGCAGCTACAGGAATTTGTGATCGGTAAATATGCGGTCACTAATGCCCAATGGCAATCGGTGATGAAAACTAAAGGCTCAACAAATTGTGACAAAAAGTTTCAAGGGGATTTGCAGCCCGTTGTGGGAGTGTCATGGCATGAAGCTAGGGCATTCTGTAAGAAGCTATCACAACAGACAGGAAGGGAGGTAAGACTGCCCACTGAGGCAGAATGGGAATATGCCGCGAGAGGTGGCAATCAAAGTAAGGGCTTTACCTATGCTGGTAGTAATAATCTGGGTGATGTCGGCTGGTACGCTGATAACAGCGGTAATGTAACGCATCCAGTTGGTCAGAAAAAGACTAATGAGCTTGGCATTTTTGACATGAGTGGTAATGTCTGGGAATGGTGTTTAGATGAATGGCACGATAGCTATGCTAATAAGCCAGAAAATCTCAAGAAACAGGGAAATCAGCCTTGGGGTGATCTTAATGTAGATGATAATGATAATCGTTATCGCCTGCTGCGCGGCGGTTCTTGGAACGACTTCGCTAGGTATTGTCGTGCTGCTGTTCGCGGCAGGGTCGACGCGCGTGTTCAGGACGATCGCTTTGGTTTTCGGGTTCTTCTCGTTTCTTCTTCGTGAGGACTTTATTTACCCTTTGCTCTTTTTCCATCTTGCCCTTTATCTTTTCTCATTTCGCCTTTGGCGATCAAAATTTTTTAATAACCCATTACCGCTTACACTACAAGTAACTATCCTTGTTTACAATTCTTAGAAATTGTGGCACATAGCTTGGGATTGAGTTACAACCTGCTGCGCGGCGGTTCTTGGAACAACAACGCTAGGAATTGTCGTGCTGCTAATCGCAACAGGAACAACGCGCGTAATCAGAACAATCGCTTTGGTTTTCGGGTTCTTCTCGTTTCTTCTTCGTGAGTACTCTCTATCATCAGAATTAATGTAAGTGATTGCATTAAGCGTATACAGAGAGTCCAGACTCCTTTCCAGTGACGCAGGTGACTGTTTCCAAACATAAAACCGAGTCAGTTAGTTTAGTAGGTGCGCCGAACCCCTAGCTGATTCACCCAAACTTTAACATCACCAAATGCCTGAATTATCGATCATCCAAAAAACCTACGACCTCATTAAATGGTATATTCCCATCCTCAATCGCCTACCCAGACAGCATAAATACCACTTAGGCAGCCGTACTATTGATACTCTCTACAACTTGCTGGAAGGACTACTCAAAGCCAAATATTCCAAGCAAAAACAAACGCAACTTGAAGCCATCAATATATCCTTAGACATTCTCCGTTACCAAACTCGACTCCTATTCGACTTCTCACAGCTATCTACAGAACGCTATGAACATGTCAGCAAACTCATCACCGAAATCGGCTGCGAACTAGGCGGCTGGCTCAAGCAATTAACAAATACCCATGAAGCGTTACGGAAACCTCTACTCGCAAATCATCAGCTTTGAAAACCTGCTCTTTGCCTCCCAAAAATCCCAAAGAGGCAAACGTTACCGCGACAACGTACTTGCCTTTAACTTCCATCTAGAATCCGAACTTCTGCAAATTCAATCCGAACTCCTCCATCAAACCTATCAACCCCAAAGCTATCACACTTTTCAAATCCACGAACCTAAGCCAAGATTGATATCAGCAGCCCCCTATCGCGATCGAGTCGTTCACCATGCTCTCTGTAATATCATTGCCCCACTGATAGAATCTAGCTTTATTCCTGATTCCTATTCCAATCGCATCGGCTACGGCACTCACAAAGCAATTAGACGCTTCACACACTTTTCCCGATCTAGTGAATATGTGTTTCAATGTGACATCCAGAAATATTTCCCTAGTATCGATCACGAAATCCTGAGAAATATCCTACGTCAAAAAATTAAATGTCCGCAAACCCTCTGGCTAATTGACCGCATTATCCATAATAGCAACGACCAAATACCAGTTTGTGACTATTTTGCAGGTGACGATCTCCTCACTCCCATCACTCGCCGTAGAGGGCTACCAATAGGCAACCTCACCAGTCAATTTTTCGCTAATGTCTATCTCAATAACTTTGATCACTACATTAAAGAAAAGTTGCAAATCAAAAAATATATTCGCTATGTTGATGACTTTGCCTTTTTTAGCAACGATCACTTAGAGCTTTCTCAAGTTCGCCATTCTATTGAACATTATCTAGCCTCACTTCGGCTCAAAATCCACCCTATCAAAAGCCAAATATTTGCCACCAAACAAGGTGCTAACTTTCTTGGTTTTCGCATTTTTACTACCCATATTCGTGTTCGCAGTAATAACCTTCGCCTTGGCAAGAGGAGAATACGAATTCTTAAAAAAACTGTTTTTATCGGTAAAATCTCAGCATCATTCGCCTATTTCGCCATACTAAGTTGGTTTGCCCATCTTGCACATGGTGATACATGGAAACTGCGATCAAATATACTATTCATCTAGCTCCACCCCTAGTTGACGTAATTTTTCCGCAAGGCGATTAGCTCTCTGGCTCTCCTGCTCTGCTCTTTGGCTTTCCTGCTCCGCTCTCTGCTCTGCTGCTTGAATGGCTAATTCTAACTCTTCTAAGGTTCGCAACTTTTCGCCATTATCGAGACGGTAAAAACTAATGAGATATTCATCAGCCTCTAACCTCAGTTGCAATACCTGACTGCAATGGTCAGTGATTGGCTCATATATCTCTGCGGCATTGAGACGATAACCACGCAGTTGTTCAGTGATCCATTCCCCATAGGGATCAAACAACCAATATTCTGTGACACCTAGTTGCTCATAGAGCATTTTTTTGAAATTAAAATCAGTATCTTTGGTTCCTGCGGATGTTACTTCGATGATCATCGCTGGGTTTTGCTTCCATTCCCAGATTTTGTAATTGTCATAGAGTTTCTTATTGATGTCAAAGACTACCATTACATCAGGCGCAACTCTTGCTTTAGGATTACCTTCGATGTAATAGAGAAATTGATCGGCAAAGACAACCGCTTGCTGATTTTGTAAATATAGGCGCAATAATCCGAAGGTGTTGAGAATTGCGGAAGCGTGCTGTTGGGTTTCTGCCAATGGTTCTCCGTCTGAACTGGGATAGATGATTTCTGGGGTAGTGCTAGACAGCGATCGCTCTTCGGTGATGGCTACCATAGTTAACTCTTGGCTAAGGATTTATATAAAATTATAGGCTAATAGCTTCTAATCGGATAGTTTGGGTCGCCCACTCAGAGAGCCGCAAAAACTATTTGAGTTTTAAAATCGCAAAGTTAAGTTAAAGCTCTATTCATCACAGGGAGTTTTGGAATATTTATAGCAACGCAAAAGATAGCTAGGATAAATCAAAACCCAGAAGATGAGGGGCGGTGCGAAGCGCCGCCCCTCATCTTCTGGGTTTTATATCCTAAGCAAAACTTATACCAACTCACAAAAGTGTGACAACACTTTTGTGAATTAAAACCCAAACTCAGAAAGGGTTTTAAAAACACAAAATGGCATAGCCATTTTGTGTTTTGGTATTACATTGCTATAGATCGCTGTTTGGAGAGTTAAGCAAGTTCAAGTTTATCGACGTGAAAATGGAATTCTCAAATTAGAAATGACTTTATTTATTAGTGATACGCTTTCTTCTCCGTTATTACCAGAATTTGCTTGCCCTTTAGTCCAGATTTTTGAATAAGTTTGCTAGAGAAGTTTGTAAATGAGCATATGTTCATTTGCAAACTTCTCTACATAAGGCGGTAAAGTAAAGCCAGATCTAGAAATTTTGTGTTTATGGCTTTTCAACGTGCTAGTGGAATTTTGTTGCATCCAACCTCCCTACCCAGCAAATTTGGGATTGGGGATTTAGGAGAGACAGCTTATCAATTCATTGAGTTTTTGTCGCGTAGTGGTCAAAAGCTTTGGCAAGTTCTGCCCCTCGGACCCACAGGATATGGAAATTCTCCCTATATGAGCTTTAGCGCGATCGCAGGTAGCCCTTATCTGATCAGCCCTGAACTACTAGCAAAACAACATTTGCTTAAGGAAGAAGATTGGGCTGATATTCCTGATTTTGATCAAGATCGCATTGATTTTGAGGCGGTAATGCCATACAAACGGAAATTGCTGGAGCTTGCTTTTGAGCGCTTCAAGCAGGGATATACCGATCAAGATCTCCAACATCACCACGATCTGTATTTGCTCCAAGAGCAGTTCAAAAAGTTTTGCTACGAAGAATCTGACTGGCTCGAAGACTATGTGCTATTCATGACATTACATGAACAAAACCCTAAAATTCTTTGGAATAATTGGGAACCTGCGATCGCCAGACGTGAGCCTCAAGCATTGCAACAAAAGCGCGAAGAACTGCACGAGCAAATTGAGTTTCAAAGATTTGTGCAATTCATCTTTTTTGATCAATGGCTGAAACTAAAGCAATATGCCAATATGCGAAACATTCAGATCATTGGTGATATTCCCATTTACGTATCTCACAATAGCGCTGATGTCTGGGCAAATCCCGAAAACTTTGCGCTCGATCCTGACACCTATGAAGTCTCTCAAATGGCAGGCGTACCACCTGACTATTTCAGCGCCACAGGGCAACTATGGGGTAACCCAGTCTATAACTGGGAATATCTTCAAGAAACTGACTTTGCATGGTGGATTGATCGCTTTAGGTTTTTAAATCGTTATGTAGATATTATTCGTATTGATCATTTCCGAGGTTTTGAAGCTTTTTGGCAAGTCCCAGCAGGAGAAGAAACAGCCATCAATGGTGAATGGGAACTTGCACCTGGAGCCAAATTGTTTAATAAGCTTAGAGAAGTTATGGGAGAATTACCAATTCTGGCTGAAGACCTAGGCATAATTACTCCTGAAGTGGAGAAATTGCGCGATGATTTTGGATTTCCGGGAATGCGCGTTCTAATGTTTGCCTTTGGCGGTGGCTCTGACAATTTTCATTTACCTCACAACTATGTCCGTAACAGTGTTGTATATACAGGAACCCATGACAATGACACGGCTGTGGGTTGGTGGCAAAGGGCTAGTAAATACGAAAAGGAATTATTCTACAAATATATAGTTGGGTTTGCCGCAGG
Organism: Pseudanabaena minima str. Chao 2107; assembly: GCF_051131155.1. Classification (NCBI taxonomy): domain Bacteria; kingdom Bacillati; phylum Cyanobacteriota; class Cyanophyceae; order Pseudanabaenales; family Pseudanabaenaceae; genus Pseudanabaena; species Pseudanabaena minima. The sequence continues at coordinate 3,024,399 of NZ_CP159508.1, read as the reverse complement.
CGAGCCGATCAATTGGGTACTAATTCGTTTGGCGATGGCGGCTGTCTCGGTAATTGCAATCGTGCCGTTACAAGATGTCCTTGGCTTAGACAACAGTGGTCGGATGAATACTCCAGGTACAGCAACAGGAAATTGGGGTTGGCGCTATAGCGATCCCAATTTGCTCAATCAAGATCTCAGCGATCGCCTACTTGAAATTACTCAACTGTATAGCCGCTAAAAAAATATCTGCACAAAATAAAGGGTTCACTTTGCGAACCCTTTATTTTAGTCTTAAGCAACTTGACACAAAATTTGGTATGAGAATATATATCTACTATTAACAAATTTCACAAACGATTCCCATAAAGTCGTTCTGACCCAAAACAATGTCTTCCCTCGCTTTTGAAGCTTTACTCATCATTTTGCTAATTATTGCCAATGGTGTTTTTTCGATGTCCGAGCTAGCAATTGTTTCTGCTCGTAAAGTGCGACTGGAGCAGTGGGCAAAGGAAGGAAATGCAAAAGCCAGAGCAGCTTTAAGACTGATCGCCTCACCTAATAATTTTTTGTCAACTGTACAAATTGGCATCACCTTAATCGGGATTTTAAGCGGTGCATTGGGTGGCGCAACTGTAGCCAAAACCTTACAAAAGTCATTAGACACAGTACCTCTAGTACAACCCTATAGTGAAACCCTTAGCTTTGCGGTTGTGGTCGGCATCATTACTTATCTGTCTCTGGTAGTTGGTGAGCTTGTGCCTAAACGCTTAGCCATGAGCAATGCTGAGCAGATAGCCTGTGCTGTTGCACCGCCCATGCGATTTTTTGCCAATATCGGTACTCCTGTTGTTTATTTGCTAAGTATTTCAACCGAAGCTTTACTTGGCTTACTAGGGATTCAGGCAACTGAAGAATCACAAGTTACAGAAGAAGAAATCAAGGTAATGATTGCTCAGGGTGCTGAGTCGGGGATGTTTGAAGAAGCTGAGCATGACATGGTTGAGCGTGTTTTTCGTTTAGGCGATCGCCCCATCAAATCTCTAATGACTCCGCGCACCGAAATCGACTGGCTGGATGTCGATGCCCCGTTTGAAGAAACGCAGCGCGAAGTCTTAGAGAGTGGACATTCACGCTTTCCCGTAGCCAGAGAAAACCTTGATGATTGTGTCGGTATTGTGGAAATCAAAGAATTCCTCAATGCAAGTCTTAATGGTCAGCAGATCGATCTAGTTAAGGTTAGCAGCCCACCTCTGTATGTTGCAGAGACAGCTAGTGCCTTGAGCGTATTAGAGCAGTTCAAACAATCTGGCGATCGTGTAGCGATGGTGACTGATGAGTATGGTGGTGTCGAGGGAATAGTAACCCTTACCGATTTACTCGAAGCGATCGTCGGTGATTTACCATCCAATGATCGACAAGGTGATCCTGATGCAATGCAGCGAGAAGATGGTTCTTGGTTGATCGATGGCATGATTTCCAGCGATCGCCTTAAAGAAATCCTAGAGGTAGAGGAGCTACCCTATGAAAAAGATCATAATTACCACACCCTCGGCGGATTGATGATGACCTATCTCAGGCATATTCCTATGGTTGGCGAACACTTTACGTGGGAAAGAATGCGTTTTGAAGTCGTTGATATGGACGGTAACCGTGTAGATAAAGTACTAGTTAATATCTCACCACCATTACCACCAGTAGAAGATGAACCAAAAAGTACTAAGCGAACCTAAAACCAAAAACAGGCTTGATGCAAGTCAGCCGAAGGCTGACTTGCATCAAGCCTGTTTTTGAGACTCCGCCAACGGCGGGCTTTCAAAAAACTGGTTTTTATAATGACAATTGCTGGATAGAAATCAAAAATTTGCAACTAATTACATTAGTTTGTTATACTCATTATCCGTTCGGCGGCATAGCCAAGTGGTAAGGCAGGGGTCTGCAAAACCCTCACCCCCAGTTCGAATCTGGGTGCCGCCTTTTTATTAAAGAGAGTGAATACAAAGCATTCACTCTCTTTTACCATGTAGTATTTTCCGCAATCTGCTTACCTTCAGTTTGCAAGTACTCCAGAAAAGCCTGAGCAACTACCGATAGCTGCTTACCTGCTAGATGAATCACATACCAGTGACAATGGATCGGAAAATTCTCCACATCTAAAATCGCAATCTGTCCTGAAGCCCCTTCTAAAGCGATCGTATGGCGCGACAAAATTGAAATTCCTAGACCACCTGCGATCGCCTGCTTAATCGCCTCATTACTCGCAAGCTCCATTTTTACTTTGGGCGTAACTTTGTGTTCATCAAACAACCTCTGTACATATCCCCTTGTCCCAGAACCCGACTCTCTCGTGATAAAAGGCTCATCAGCTAACTTTTGAATCGGAATATTTTTTTCATTTGCCAATGGGTGATCATGGTTTGCTAGGACAACTAATGGGTTGGCTAGAAATGGATGCGCCTTGACATCAGGCTCATCTGGAACTTGACTCAGAATATATAGATCATCCTTATTCTCAGACAGCCTTTCTAAAATACCGCTATGGTTAGTTACTTTCAGCGCTATTTCTACCCCAGGGTAACGCTGACAAAATGGACCAAGTAAACGGGGGATCACATATTTTGCTGTTGTCACCACTGTTATCTTGAGATATCCCTGTTTCAGTCCTTTCATGTCAGCAACACTCATCTCAAATTGAGATATGCGTCCAAAAATCTCTTGACAAGTGGTAAATAACTCTCGACCAGCCTGAGTTAAAAAAAGTTTTTTGCCTACCTGCTCAAACAAAGGCATCCCGATTGCCTTTGTCAAATGTTTAATCTGCATGGAAACAGTGGGTTGGGTGAGAAATAGCTCCTCAGCCGCACGAGTATAGCTTCCATGTCGAGCTGCCACTTCAAACACCTGCAACTGATGCAGTGTAATATGACTAGCTAATTGAGAATCAGATAAGTGGTAACTCATAAGAACGATAAAATCATAGATTACATTCTATGATTTTATCATTATTATATACTTTTATTCTATGTATTTAGTCTATATAATCTTTGCTTAAGCGATCTCGTAGAACATCTCGCAGTTGCTGATCAATCGACAGCTATACTTTCTATGGCTAAAGATCGCTATATATGAAATTTAGATGGTGTGAGTCGGTTAATGAACGTGAGGCAACAAGTTAAAAATTTATTTCGCCCATTGGCGAGCGCTTTTACTGATGAGAGCTTTTTAAAAGTAATTAGAAGAGTTGAAAACATTGTTTCTAAAATAATGGCGATCGCCTTAGTCGTGGTAATTTTTGGCGCATTATTTGACCTATTGCGGATACTAACCATTGATCTGTTTTTAACTGACCCTAGAGGAGCTTTTAGTATTCCTTTGCTCAAAATATTTGGGATGTTCCTGAATGTACTAATCGCACTCGAACTCATGGAAAATGTCACAGCTTACTTGCGCCACCATACAATCCAACTGGAGCTAGTAGTCATTACAGCGTTAACAGCGGTTGCTCGCAAAGTTATAATCTTTGACACCAAAGCTGATGGTGATTTGGCTGGGCTAGCGATCGCAGTTTTGTCTTTATCAATCAGTTACTGGATTGTGCGTAGCCAAAACAAGCCCCATAAAAATTAAAACCAACTTCTGTTTTTACATTCCTGTTGTTTAGAGAAATTATAGGTTACGAGAATCACGATTAGCTGACCAGTGATTCTTATTGTGGAAATAATCGGTTTTTTGAAAGCCTGCCATTGGCAGGCTTTCAAAAAACCGATTTTAGTGTTTACAGTGCCAAAGCAACTGTAAACACTAAAATCAGTTTCATCATGAGAATTGCTGCTAGCAGACCGACTCCATAGCTTTTTAAGCTAAAATTATGTTAAGAATTTAATCTGTAATATCAAAACTTTACCTACATATCTATATGACACAATCATTAACTAATTTTCTAGGCAGCCTTGTCGCAGGTGGTGTAGTTCTTGGTCTAATTTTCGCCGCCGTTCTGATCGTTAGCCAAAAAGATCGCATTATCCGCAGAGGTTAATTTAGACCCAAAATATAAGAGGCGGCGCATTGCGCCGCCTCTTATATTTTGGGTTTTGCATTTTGGATTTTGATTTAGAGAAATTTGCGTCAAGGCAAAGCGCTGTATTGTTATACTGATGAACAAAGACTGTCCCAAACACTGCTTACTTAATACATTTAGTGTTTGAGACCCAAAAATGCAGGTATTTAGGAGAAATATAGAGCCATGATCAACATCGGTGGCAACCCGCTAATGATTCTTTTGGCAATTGTTGCCGCTTTAGGAGGCGTGGGTTTATATTTTGTGCGAAACTTTCGCCCTGAACTAGCCCGTGACCATGACATTTTTTTCTCGGCGATCGCCTTAGTATACGGAATCATCTTGCTAGCTTTTAATTTTCGTATGGAAATTACAACGCAGTTAGCTCAAGTCCTAGTTGTGGGTTTTGCAGGATGGTTTGCTGTAGAGTCTTTAGTACTGCGCCAAGCTCTTGCTAATCAAGCCCGCAGAGCGCCTTCTAGTCCTCTAGTTGATGATGAAGAACCGATTGGTTCTGATTATCGGGTTGAGATTGATCCCACTCGTGAAATAGCTCCACGTCGCGATCGTGACCCATCACGTCGAATGAGAGGTTCTATTTCTAACAGTGCTGAAGCGAGTGAGCTGCGTGGAGACACTACAGATACACGTCGATCTCGTCGTCCGAAAAGGAGTAGTAATGATCCTAATAGTAATGACTCAGTAATTGATATCGACGAAAGTGATATTCGTCCTGTTAGTCCAAAACGTCGCCCAAGACCTAGCGATGATAATATAAGCGGAGAACGCCGCCGAAATCGGAATAGTGAAGCTGATAACTATGGCGAATCTCCTAAAGATACTGCTGCCACGTCTGGACGAAGACGCAGACCATCAAGCCGTCCTTCCTCATACAACAATACTGATGTATCAAATAACGACGATTTTTAGATTTGTTTGCTAGAGTTAATCAAAAATATACTTAGTTTATTTTTGATTTAAGCTATAAGTCTCCGTAGGTCAGTGACATATTAAACTGTTACCATTCCTACAACTTGATTTGATCAACCATCACTTGGGCTTTCGATCAACCGTGAGTTATTGCGTTAATCCGAACTGTGCTAATCCGAATAATGAACCATTTGCCATTACTTGCGCGACCTGTGGTTCTAACTTAAAGCTGCGAAATCGCTACCGAGCCAGTCGTCCGTTAGGCAAAGGTGGGTTTGGCGCAACATTTTTGGCTGCCGATGAAGGGCTACCTGGATTCCCATCCTGTGTAGTCAAGCAATTGCGCCCAAATACTCAGTCGGCAAGTGTGATGAAAATGGCACGAGAGTTATTTGAGCGGGAAGCCTTTACACTAGGCAAAATTGGTAGCCATCCCCAGATTCCTCGTTTGCTCGATTATTTTGAAGAAGATAGTAATTTTTATCTAGTCCAAGAATTTGTCGATGGTGAAACTTTAAAGCAAGAATTTGAGAGGCGTGGGGCATTTAACGAAATTGAAATTCGGAAGATTCTCTCAGAAATATTTCCTGCTCTGGGGTTTATGCATGAAAACGGTGTAATTCATCGTGATATTAAGCCTGCTAACATCATGCGACGTAAACAAGATGGGCAATTGGTATTAATTGATTTCGGTGCGGTGTCTAGCCAAATTAATAAACCATCGGCTGATGACGATCCCAGTGGCTTATTAACTAATTTTGCGATTGGTACGCCTGGGTTTGCACCTCCAGAACAAATGGCAATGCGACCTGTTTACTCTAGCGATTTGTATGCGACGGCTATGAGTTGTCTGTATCTGATGACAGGGCGATCACCTAAGGACTTACCTCACGATCCTTATACAGGTGAAATTAATTGGAAATCGCAGGTCAAATTAAGCGATCGCCTGAGAGTCGTTTTTGAGAAATTGCTTCAGCAGTCAGTATCACAGAGATTCCGTTCGGCGGAAGAAGCTTTACGCGCATTAGAATCTGGCGGTATTCCTGATGAGCCACCTAAAGCCGCTACTCCAGCCTCAAATTATGCGCCACCTTCGGCTCCTTCTTCTGTGACCGTGAGACCAGCAACCCCAATCCCTAACTCACGCATTCAATCGCAGAAATATGGCAATAATCAAGGAACACAGTTTGATAATAGCGGCATGATGACCTCAGGTAATACTAGGTCAGGCAGTCGCATTGGTACTGGTGAACTGAAAGGAGGGCGTAGAGTTATTGTTGAATACAATCAAGGCAAGCGTAACTTTACTAACCAAGATTACTCTAAGGCTGCTTTTGGAAGTGCTACTTTGCCTGGAATTGTTATGAGTCGATCTAAATTAGTTGAAGCTGATTTTTGTCATAGTGATTTAACTGGGGCTAGCTTTCAAGGCGCTAATTTATCGCAAGCTAAGTTGAATAATGCCAATCTTCGTGAAGCCAAGATGCACCGAGCCATCTTGATTAAGTGTGATTTGGGTAGTGCTTCGATGATTTTGGCTGATTTACGTGAAGCAAATCTTCAATCAGCTTATATGAGCAAAGCGGATTTGTCTGGGGCAAATTTAAGTGGTGCTAATTTGAAGGGAGCTTATTTAAGTCAAGCAAATTTAAATGGGACAAATCTGTGCGGGGCTGATTTAAAAGGCGCTAAGATTTCCGAAGAGCAATTAGCCCAAGCTAAAACTAATTGGAATACGATTCGCCCTGATGGTGGTAAACGCTTATTTTAAAAATTTATATGTTAGGGCTTTGCCCATAAAACAAGGAATAGATTTTTGATGGCGCGTCTAGCCGTGCTATCAAAAATTTGGTTCTTTATTGAATTGTAGAACTAGGTACGTACGGACATTAATTTTGTGAGACTTGCTGATAATCAACTGATTGCTTTATTCACTGACTTGCTTGGAGTCGATGGTGTTGTTTTATTCGATCGCCTAGCCCCAAATTTACACGAACGGGTTGTAGCTAGTCTCACACCTGATAGTCTACCGCCAACATCTGTGCTTTATCCCCAAACGATCGCAGAACTATCAAAGGTGATCACTTTAGCTTACGAACACCGTTTGCGTGTGCTGCCCTGTGGGAGTGCTACGAAGTTAGATTGGGGTGGTTTAGTCAGTCGAGCGGATCTGGTAATCAGTACCTCAAAGTTAAATCGAGTGATTGAGCATTGTGTTGGCGATCTCACAGTCACGGTTGAGTCGGGCGTGAAATATCAGGATTTGCAAACTGTCTTAGCCAAGGAAGGACAATTTTTAGCGATCGATCCTCCTTATAGTGTTGAAGCCACAATCGGCGGTATTTTGGCGACAGGCAGTGCAGGTTCATTGCGACATCGTTATAACACCGTGCGTGACATGTGTTTGGGGATCGAGTTTGTACGCTCCGATGGAGAAGTAGCCAAGGCGGGTGGGCGCGTAGTCAAGAATGTGGCTGGCTATGACCTCATGAAATTATTAACAGGTTCTTACGGAACTTTGGGAATTGCTACGAGTGTGACCTTTCGGCTTTATCCTTTGCCTGAATATACCCAAATTGTGATAGTTACAGGGACTGCCGAAACAATCGCCCAAGCCCAGCAAAAAATTAGTACCTCGATACTTACGCCCACTGCTTGCGATTTACTGTCGGCAACTGCGATCGCCGATCTTGGTTTAGGAGAAGGTATCGGCTTAGTTCTGCAATTTGCTAGCCTCAAAGCTAGTGTGATCGAGCAATGCGATCGCATTGCAGTACTCGCTAAAGAATTAAATTTAGAGGTGCAGATTTTAGGAGAGGCAAAGGAATTTTGGGAGTTATTAGAAATTCTGATTTGGCAAGATGAGCTTCGTAATTTGGAGCAATCTCCTGAGAGTGCTTCTATAGTTTGTAAGCTAGGCATACTGCCATCAGCTAGCGTGTCATTTCTCAAGGAATGCGAACAAATTTTTGATGCTCAATCCTATTATTTGCAAATTCATACTGGTAGCGGTTTAGGGATTTTGCGTGTGGAAGATGTACAGGATTTAGAGGTGATCGCTTTGCAAATCTCTAAAGTGAGAAGTATTGCTGAAGCGCATAGTGGCTTTTTGACCATACTTGAATCACCCCATGCATTGAAGTTTAAAAATAATGTTTGGGGATATACAGGCAATGCTAATGACTTAATAAACAAAATTCGCCAACAGTTTGATGCGAGAGGCTTACTGAGTCCAGATCGTATGTTCTAGTAAATGCTCTTTTTGATAAATCAAGTAAATATGCAAATTTCTGACAAGTCTAATCCCGATAATCTAACAACTAATTTGAATTTAGATTCTCCAATCTTTTCGCAAACCTTTGACGCTAAAAATCCACCAAATCCACAACTAATTGATGCTTGTGTACATTGTGGCTTTTGCCTGTCTACCTGCCCTAGTTATCGCATCATCGGTAAAGAAACAGATTCGCCACGCGGTCGTATCTATTTAATGGATGGAATTAACGAAGGCGATATTCCTTTATCACCTGCGATCGCCCAACATTTTGATACTTGCTTAGGCTGTCTTGCCTGTGTAACTACCTGTCCATCAGGTGTGCAGTATGACCAACTGATCGAAGCAACTCGCGCTCAAGTTGAGCGCAATCATCCGCGATCGCTACCTGAGAAATTATTACGGCAATTTATCTTTTCGACTTTTCCATATCCAAGTCGTCTCCGAGTGTTGCTTGCGCCTTTATTGGCTTATCAGAAATTAGGTTTACAAAAACTATTGCGATCGCAGGGTTGGTTAGAAAAGTTTTTGCCCAAGCAACTAGCTGCGATGGAATCGGTGCTACCCGAATTGACTCCCCAAGCTTTTCAGGATAATTTACCTGAGTTAATTCCTGCTCAAGGAGCAAAGCGTTACCGTGTGGGAATGCTTTTGGGCTGTGTACAGCGTGTATTTTTGCCTGAGGTAAATAATGCGACAGTGCGTGTACTAACCGCAAATGGATGTGAAGTAGTAGTTCCCAAATTGCAAGGTTGCTGTGGAGCATTATCCCATCATCAAGGACAGGAAGCGCAAACTCTAGAACTTGCCAAACAGACCATTGATGCTTTTGCTGGCTTAAATCTTGATGCAGTGCTAGTCAATGCTTCGGGCTGTGGACATACGTTGAAAGAATATGGTCATATTTTGAAAGATGATCCTCACTATGCTGAGAAAGCAAAGCTATTCTCTACAAAAGTAAAGGATGTCCAAGAGTTTCTCGATCATGTGGGATTAACTGCCAAGCTTTCTCCTTTGCAGGAGCAACCTTTGGCGATCGCCTATCAAGATGCTTGTCATATGCTTCATGGACAAAAAATCAGCCTTGAACCACGTCGTTTGTTGCGTCAAATTCCTAACGTACTACTAAGGGAATCGGTTGATGCTTCGCTATGCTGTGGTAGTGCAGGCATCTACAACATTTTGCAACCAGAAATTGGGCATGAATTAGGAGAGATGAAGGTAACCAATCTCACGGATACTGGTGCTCAATTAATAGCTTCGGCAAATGTGGGTTGTATTACTCAAATTCGTAAACATTTGAAATTGCAAAATAAGAACGTTCTCCTCATGCATCCAATGGAACTATTGGATTATTCTATCCAAGGTAAGAAGTTGGATAGCTAGAGATTAGGATGGGCGGCGCAAAGCACAGCCCATCCTAATCTCTAGCTGACTATCAAAAGTTGAACAAAAAATATGCCTAAAACTTTGTAAGTAGCTAGACATAAGTAAACTAAAACCCGAGAAGTTTGTTCCGCCCGCGTAGCGGGCGGAACAAACTCTGGTTTTGGGCTTTAATTATGTTGAGCTAATTAGTGACAATGCAAGATCTCCCTTGGGCTTTTGCTTCATACAAAGCTTGATCGGCATGAAGAATTAATTCTTCAATTTTTGTATCTAGGGAAGGAATACACACACTAAGTCCAGCACTGACAGTGACGACATTACTTACCTTGGATTTCTCATGGGGAATGTTTAAATCAGCGATCGCTTGCAGTGTCATTGCCGCAATTTTTTTGGCATCAATCAAGGTAGTGTCAGGAAATAACAAAGCAAATTCTTCGCCACCATAACGAGTTGCCATATCAGTTTTACGCTGAGCCATACTACTGATTGTGTGGGCAACTTGCTGAAGACAATAATCACCCATTTGATGCCCATATAGCAATCCTAAATGGTTTGTGGAAGGACACCCCATCGAGGTGTCCTTCCACAAACCAAAAAAATCCACAAATGACATAGGACTGCTATAGTAATCGTTGTAAGCTTTGAAATAGTCAATATCCAACAAAATTAGAGCAATGGAATGTTGATATCGACAGGCTCGTGCTAACTCCTTTTCGATGACCGCATTGAAGGAACGGCGATTAGGGATTTCCGTCAATCCATCAAGGTAAGACATCTTTTCTAATTGTTGATTGAGAATCAAGATTTCTGCTTGAGCCAATCTTAGAGCCTCTAACTGTTCTCGCGATCGGATTGCAAACCATACGGCGATCGCAATGACAATGGAAAATAATCCCCCAAAAATTAAAATTCCCTCAGCAACAAAATTCTTCGTTTTGATACCATGTTGATTTGTTATATATAGCTCAGTTGCATAAAGTGTTTGCCAAAGGCAAATAGTGATCGTAAAACCTAAAACACTCAAGATAAGCGGTAAAACAACTGAAGGAATTTTTTGCTGAATCTGCCAACTAAAATATCTTGCTTCTAAAATTAGCACCAACCCCACAGCGATGAAGCCTGTCGAAGTATGGATTGCCATCTTCGTTAAATTGCCCCAACCATAAGCTGCCTCGACATTAGATAAATATCCTAAAAAAGCAACACTTCCCAGCCCCATAATCACAGTCCCCAGAAAGCTACCAATCAAAAGTTGGCTTAAACTGGGTTTCTTGGTTGACATTGTGAGAATGGCAATACCACTTAGCAAAAAGTTTAAAGCTGTATTGGGAGCCATCCGACCAAGTTGCGAAGTACCGATCGTAATGTAATGCTTCATAAATAATTCGTCGATAGACAAATTTATTCCAAAATATGTTGGACTAGGGGCAATCCGCCTAGTAAAACTAATCCAATCCCAATATATTTGACAAATTTCCTACGATTATTGGTTACGCTCAAAATCGCTAGACTTATAAAGCTAAATCCTAGAGACGTATTAAACTGCATTGGCACAAATCGAGAATGGATCTGAATCAACTTTTCAGAACCGATATACCATGCCCACATCACCGTCAAACCTAGTAGACGGTCAAAGATAAATTGACGGGTAAGATAAAGGCATAGGAAAAGAGTAAGGAAAAATCTATGCCAGCAAAACGATACAAAGTGAAGTTAAGCGAAGAAGAAAGACAAAAGCTAGAACAAATCACCAAAAATGGCAAATCAGCAGCAGCCAAAATTAATCATGCTCATATTTTGCTAAAAGCCGATGAGAATCAAGAGGAAGGAGGATGGAAAGAGCAATCGATTAGTGACATTTTTAACATCAGCATCAGAACAATTGAACGAGTGAGGCAAAGATTTGTCGAAGAGGGATTATACAATGCACTCGTACCCCGTCCACGGCATACATTGAAACTGAAAAAACTAGACAGAGAAACAGAAGCACATTTGATAGCTATAGCTTGCAGTAGTCCACCAGAAGGTCGTAGTCGTTGGACATTAAGATTATTAGCTGACCAAATTGTCACTAAGGGATATGTCGAGAGTATTTCCCATGAAAGTGTGAGACAGGTGCTAAAAAAAACGAACTTAAGCCTTGGTTAAATGCATCATGGGTGATACCTCCTGAAGCTAATGCTGAGTTTGTCTGCCAGATGGAAGAAATTCTCGAATTGTACACTCTGCCTTATGCCCCTGATTACCCCTTAGTTTGCCTTGATGAAAGCTCTAAGCAATTAATTTCTGAAGTCAGACCACCTATACCCGCATCAACAGGACAAGTCGAACGCTATGACTATGAATATCAACGCGAAGGCGTTTGTAATTTGTTTATGATGTTTGAGCCTTTAGTTGGATGTCGGCATGTGGTCGTGACTGACCATCGTACCCAAATTGATTATGCTCACCAAATCAAATATTTGGTTGACCAACGTTATCCCCATGCCATCAAGATTCGGCTGGCTCAAGACAATCTAAATAGGGCTTGCTGAAAAAGAGACTAAGGGAAAAGTAGTGGGCAAAGAGGAAGGGGATAATACTTTGAGTGTCTACAAGGAAATTGCCAAGAAAAAGAATTAAAGTTAAAAAGGGGTTTCCAAGAAGGAAGAACAAAGAGTTGCCAGCAAAAGATAAACCAAGACAAACCGAAAAAAGCAAGCTGCTTGAGCAGCGCTTCCAAATTCATCACCAAGAAAGTGATAGCGATCGCCGTTTCCGATGTATTTGCCAACTTGGACATGACGCGATTTAGACTGAACCGTCGTTTAGCCAGTCCAAACTTACCTTCAATTTGATTGCGAACCTTAGCATCTTCGAGAGTCTGCTTGCGAATAGCCGCCAACTCATCGGGTACAGGTCTGCCCAAAGGCGGAGCCGTAATCCGAATACCGAGATTTCGACAATAGGCGCGATTGCTGCGAGTGCGGTAAATCTGGTCAACGTAAACCGCTTCAGGATAATGTCCAAAGCGAGATTTAAACAATGCTACTTGTTGCTGCAAATCCCCCGATTCATTGAAGTTATCCCAACTGAGATGGTCGAGAAAGGCATGACCATCGACACAACTAACTGAGAGTTTAGCGCCAAACTCCACAGGTGTTCCTGCCTTACCTCTGACAATCGGACGTACATGAGGTTGCGTAATACTGACGATGCGGTCATCTATGCGATGACCACCTTGCTCGTACATCCATTGTTGTTGCCGATATACTTCACTGACGACTAGCAAGTTCCGATAGAGACTCCTCTTCAATTCCGATAGCTTTGCCCCTGCGGCAATTAGAGTGTCAATATGGGCAAGATTGCGACGCACATATCCCAACTGTTGGCGCAATGCTTTGCGAATCCTTTTACGATTGGGTTGGCGTTGTTTGGCAATTTGGAGATACGCTGTCCTTGCTTCACGGCGATAGGTGCGTGGTTTCTTCGCTAATTGTTCTTTCACTTGTTGGTAAAGAGCATCAATCACTATTTCCGTTTGTTCTCTTGCTTCGTTCAACAGTTTGATGTCAGTGGGATAACGGATGTCGGATGGCGCGACTGTTGCATCTAGCAGCAATTTTCCTTGGTTTGCTGGTTCTGGTTCTTTCTGTTCCTTTTCTATATTCTGCTCTTCTAACTTCTCTTCTATCTCTTCTCTTTCTTCTTTCTTGTACTGCTTTGCTTCCTTCTCTTTTTGTCCCGACTCTTTAGGAGGCTTCACAATCCGTTCGTTGATTCTGCCCACGATCTCTAGATTCAATCGCTTGCGGAAATGTACCATCATGCTTGCTTCAAATGGGGCGTTGTCGCTGTACTCTGATAAGCCTAGGAAGTATTGTAAATATGGATTCTCACGAATTTGTTCTACTGTCTCTTCGTCACTTGTTCCTAGCTTCTCTTTGATGATCAGCGCCCCAAGTGCTATCCGAAATGGTTTTGCTGGTGCTCCTTGTCCTTCGCTAAATTGTTCTGCATATTCATTCTCAAATTCTTCCCACGGCACTAGTTCTGCTAATCTTACCCATCGATTTTCTCCTGATAGTTTGCCGCCAAATGGTAAGTAGAAGTTCTCGAATGATAGCTGTCCTGTGGGGGATTGTCGGTACATGCAATTTTATTGGTGCAAGGGTTTTTCTAGCTTTTCTTGCTTTTTCTTGCATTTTATCTGTTTTCGTTCTCCTTAGAAACCTTTGCTTGTATGCTTTTCTTGCTTTTTCAGTAAGCCCTAAATACTCACGTTAAAGCATCTCTTTACAAGGCTTTTTTGCCTTCTGAAGCCAGAAGAATTCTGGACAAAATCGAATTTCACTACACTCCTAAACATGGTAGTTGGCTAAACATGGCTGAAATTGAGTTGAGTGTTTTAAATCGCCAATGTCTCGACCGTCGTATTCCTGATAAACAGCTTTTGATTCAGGAAATCTCAGCTTGGCAAAATTGCAGAAATTCTCTCTCTTGTAAAGTTAACTGGCAATTTACTACTGCTGATGCTCGAATTAAATTGTATCGCCTCTATCCGTCAATAATTACTTGACTGTCTACTAGTTTTTCTTGCTAAACCAAAGTTCTAAATCCGCAATACTCTGAAAATCCAAAATCGCTTCAGCAAGACTCTCTAAACGAGGGATATGTAATCGCGTAATTCTTGTATGTAGCTTTGGTGGCAAAGTCCCAAACTTGTGGGTCAGCAATCTTAACACAATCGTCACTAACGCTTCCTTGCGACCTTCTTGGCGACCTTCTTGGCGACCTTCTTGGCGACCTTCTTGGCGACCTTCACGAAGAATTGCTTGATATGTTACAGACTCACGCATGATGTCTCTCCTCAAAATTTGCTTAATGACATTTTCTTCTAAAACCAGACCAGCCAATACATAAGTTGCAGATCCTATAGTTTGGCGAGTATTTGGCTCAGGGATTTGATCAATTTTTAGGGCAATATCTTGTAATAAGCGCTCTTTATTATTACCATCATTTACAAGTATAGCAAAGGGCAACATACCCGTAAATTCTAAAAAATTAGCAAGGGGTTGTTCCCATAGCCTGATCACTTCAAATGCATGGTGAGTTGTGCTTTCCTCAAACTTATCTTGAAAAACTACGTCTGAACTTGTTTCCTTCAGGTAAATCACAACTTGACGCAACTTTTTATCAGGAAAGCGTCTTTTGCCGCGTACCCAATAGTCCAGCATTCTAAACGGAATTTGTGGATCGGCTTTAGTTTGAAATTCTAAATGCAGTAGCAACCCTTCTGCTTCTAGCAAAATCAAACTATCGGCACGAATTGGCTCAACTGCTAGCTCTTGAGGTTGGACTTGAGTCAGCAGGATCGGCTCACCAAAGAGCCATGAGGCAATGTCGGTAGAATAAGTTTCGGCAAGGAATTTGCAAATATTGTCAAACATCACCAAATATTAGCATTGCATTTGAACAAGTTTGAGAAGCTAGCGATCGCCTTTATCCTCAATTCAGACTAAATAGGAACACCAATCACTCCAACTACCTGCATAGAGCTTGCCTGTTTCAATTCCTGCTAGTTTCAGCGATAGCAAATTCACGCAAGCTGTAACACCTGAGCCGCAATAGACGATCGCTTCTTGAACATTTTTTATTTCCTGCCAGCGATCGCTTTGATTAGAAACCACAAAACCCTTCTCATTAGTAACTTCCATCCAAGGATAATTAACTGCACCTTCGATATGACCAGCGATCGGATCGATGGGTTCGCGCTCACCCCGATAGCGATCTCCTTCTCGCGAATCAATTAAAACTACTTCTGGCAAATCTTTTCTTGCTTTGACAGTTTCAATATCAACAGCCCAGTTAGTTTGTAATTGAGGAATAAACTTCCCAACTCTCTGTTGAGGAATCTCTGAACTAACGGAATAGTTTGGTGCTTGCCATCCTGCAAAGCCACCATCTAAAACTGCTACTTGCTCATGTCCCATATATCGCAAAAGCCACCATAGTCTTGAGGCAAAAGCAAATCGCGAGTCATCATAGGCAACTACCATTGTTTCGCCTGAAGTTATGCCAATTTGCGAAAGCTTTTCGGCTAATTGAGCAGCATTGGGTAAAGGATGTCTACCACCATGCTTCTGCACAGGACTAGACAGGTCGAAATTGAGATCAAGATAGTAAGCACCTTCGATGTGATTTTCTTGATATTGCTTACGACCTAGTTCTATATCCATTAATGAAAACCGACAATCCACTATAACCACTTGAGGATCATGAAGATTTTCGTGGAGCCATTTAGCAGAAACAACATGCAGATTATTCATAGTTTTAAGATAAATATCTAATTCTCTGGTTTGAGATCGCGTTCCATTAGTCCTTCAACTGCTTGTTGTAATGTAATTTCTCCTTGCAGTAATCGATAAACATAACGTGATACGGGTACATTAATTTTTTCACGATCGCTAATTTCGATTAACACGTTCGCTGTATTTACCCCTTCAGCCGTACCCTGCACATTTGCAATCGCCTCTTCCAGACTCATACCCTGTGCGATCGCATAGCCAACTTGATAATTACGACTAAGATTGCTATTGCAGGTTGCTAAAAGATCTCCTAATCCTGATAAGCCCCAAAATGTCTCAGGCTGCGCCCCAAAGTAAACGCCAACGCGAATAATTTCAATTAGAGATCGCGTAATTAATGCAGATTTGGCGTTTGTACCAAGGTTTAAGCCATCGCAAGCACCAACGGCGATCGCAATTACATTTTTGAGTGTTCCGCCCAATTCCACACCGATGGGATCAGAATTTGTGTAGACCCTGAAATTTCTGGACGCAAAAATATTTTGAATAAATTGGGCTGCGGATGCATCAGTACTTGCTACCACCGTTGCCGCAGGTTGTCCCATCATGATTTCTTTAGAAAGGTTTGGCCCCGATAACACTACAAGGGGATGATCAGGAAGTATCGATCGCCAAATTTGTGATGGTGTTTGTCTGGTAATTGGCTCCAGCCCCTTAGTAGCGCTGACTAAAACTGCATGGGGCTGAAGTTTTGCTGTTCGTAATTTTTCGGCGATCGTTCTTACCCCTTTAATCGATACTGCGGAGACGATGGCATCACTATTACTAACCATCTCTGATAGGGGTAATTGACTTTGGCGAGACCAAATTTGCACATGATGTTGATTGGTTTGAACGAGAGTTGCGAGTGCTGATCCCCACGCACCAGAGCCAATGATCGTCACATTTTTGAAGTCTGATTTCATGTTTTTGGTAGTTGTTTGGATAGCAATTGTCATAATGCTTACTTGGTTGATATTTGCGACAAGGGATCGGCAACTTAATCAAGAACCCATTTTATGAGGGACGGCAAAGTCGCCCGTCATAAAAAGTCAAGCACTAGCAAAAACAAGACTAGCAGCCAGACTCCAGATCACGACGGTGATATAATAGCGTGCAAAAGCCTGTCAAGCACTAAAACTCTTGCTAGTTAGATATTGATCGTCTTTAATTATCAATATCACATCAAGAGCTTTGATGGATGAGGGGTACTTTCGCTCATTTCTTGAGGAAGGATAGCAATAATGATCGAAATGAATGTGGCTGGGATTGCTATTGATGCTGTGAGCCGTAATCCTATCGTCCTACTACGAGACACTTTAGAACGGAGAGCATTGCCGATTTGGATTGGTGAAGCAGAAGCTAAAGCAATCATTGGGGCGTTAGATGGTAGACCGCTAGAGCGCCCAATGACCCATGATCTCATGCTAAATTTCTTGGATGCGTGGGGTATAACGGTTGAGCGAATAGTCATTCATGCACTTAAAAACAGTACTTTTTATGCTGTGATTACGGTTTCTCAGGGAGATATTAAAAAAGAAATAGATGCACGCCCTAGTGATGCGATCGCGATCGCCGTTCGTGCAAAATGTCCAATCTGGGTGATGGAAGAGGTGATTCTCGAAGCTTCGATTCCTGTGGATCAGGATGCAGATGAAGCCGAAAGAAGAGCATTTCGTGAATTTTTAGCCAAACTTACGCCAGAAGAATTAGTTAAAAAAAGTGGGCTTGAGAGCAATTAAAAAAGGCATTGAAAAAACTTGTAAAGCAAGTTTTTTCAATGCCTTTTGGGTTCTAGCTAGTAGAATTAATTACTTGAATTTCTGTTAGACATCACTTCTACAAGTCCACGTAATCTCACATCATTAGACGCTCTGCTACTACTTGCTTGATTAGCCCCAAATAGTCTTTCTGCGACTTCACCTTCCTTTCCAAGTACTTTAATTGGTTGATTATTATAGGTAAGAGCTACTGACGATGCATTCCCCGCACGAATAGAAATTTGGCGATCGCCAGACCAAGCTAACTTTTTACCTTCATTAAGTACGCCTTCAAACTCGGTTTGTCCATCGACAGTAATCCTTAGCCAAGATTCACCTTGCATAACAATACCGACATTAACCGGCTTATTGCCAACAAATTCAAAATTACTGTTGGCAAGCGTAGCGCTATTGGGAGATAGGTTATCCGACACAATACTACTGTTTGCCCAAGCTAGGAGCATCTTGTTAAGGTTTGGAGTTGTGCTACTAGCAGAGTTAACTGGAGTCTGTGGCTTATTGAGGATATCTGTGGGAAGATCTTGTTTTTTGACTTCTATTGGTAAAGTAATTGGAGAAGCGGATGCGGGCGTTGTCATGGCGACTGCTACTGACCCTGTTTGGCGCAAAACTTCTAAACCGCCAATTTTGGGTAACAAAACTTCTGTCGGCTCGGTCACCTTATTTGGCTTTGCGGAAACTATTTGAGCAGCATCCCCAAAATTAGTTTGATTGTCATTAATCTTGTTAGCCTCAGGCGAGTTGAGGAATGTTGCTAACAAACTGACGGCTCCTGCGATCACACCAACATATAGAGCATACAGATGCAGGGGACGGAGTTCAGCCGCAGCACTACCTGCCCACTTTTGTTCAGGTAAAACAGGGTTTAGAGGAAAATCTTCTGAAAGATCCCCAACCCCCAAAGCATCACCATACTTACGGATAAATCCACGCACATAGACAGGTTCAGGTAATGAATCCATTTGACCATCTTCGATCGCTCGCAAATAGCGCTCAGAAATTAATGTAGTCGCAGTTAGATGTGGAATTGATAGCTCCTTATCTTCTCGAATTCGCTTAAATTGCGCTCCGATTTCTGCTAATTTCTCTGCTTGCTTCGAGGTTGTAATATTCACAATACTCACAGACATGTAGGAAGAGATTGGACTGACTGACTTCAAGTTGGCTTTCAGTCGAACTTGGACAACCACAAGTTCTATGTAGAGCGTCGTTGGCGATTTAAATAATCTGATGTAATTATATTACCTAACCTAAAGTAATATAACATTCTGCAAAGTTTTCACAGCAAATTACTTCACTTTTTATTATATATCAAGGGCTATATTGCTTACTGTGATTTGTACTGAGATAAAAAACAATTTTTCAATAAAAGCTTTGCTTTGCCACGATTTTGTTGTTGCATTTAGTCAAGTCAAGACACAAAAACCTAGAAAAAGTTGCGGGGCGAAGCAGCGCAACTTTTTCTAGGTTTTTAGTTTTGCTATAACAATTGATGGTTATATATCAGTCCTATATCATTTGTGGATTTTTTGGGTTTGTGGAAGGACATCCCGAAGGGATGTCCTTCCACAAACCATTTAGGACTGCTATATATCAATCCTATTTCATTTGTGAGATTAATATAACGTCAGTTTTTTGCCATTTGCGTCGTGCTTCGCACGACGCAAATGGCTATATCAAACTCCCATTAAGATTAGGTTGTGAGAGTGCGCCCCTTCGGAGCGCACTCTCACAACCTTTAGGGATATCAAAATTGGATTGGATATAAAGTCTTAATTTCATCATCGCTTAATAGTCGATAAGAACCTGTTTTGAGATTTGCAAGGGCGATATTTGCGATCGCTACACGGTGTAAAGCCAGAACAGGATGACCTAAATTTTCAGCTACGCGCCGAATCTGGCGATTACGACCTTCTGACAAAATTATCTGCAATTGCGTACGTGGGGTTTGGTATTTATTCCGTTCAATTTGCAGAATATTTACAGTGGCTGGGAGGGTGAGTTTACCATCAAGAACAATTCCTTCTTGCCATTGTTTAATGATGTGATGGCTAGGAAGACCTTTGAGCCAGACTTCATAGGTTTTGGCGACATGGTGGCGAGGATGCATTAGATAGTTTGCAAAATCTCCATCATTAGTCAAAATCAAAGCCCCACTACTGTTGTAGTCCAGCCTTCCCACTGGATAAACCTGTTGATATTGTGATGGTAGAAGGTCTAAAACTGTTTTTCTACCTTGGGGATCATCGCAGGTGCTGACTACACCTGTGGGCTTATTCATTAATAGATATAAAAATTCTGGAGCGTTAGTTTGGAGCAACTTGCCATCAACTTCAATGCGATCACGCTCTGGATCGGCTTTCATTCCTAATTCAGTAATAGTTCTTCCATTTACCGCAACTCGTCCTGCCAAAATGATCTGTTCTGCTTCTCTTCGTGAAGCAATACCATGTCTAGAGAGGATTTTTTGGAGGCGATCACTCATAACCAAATAATAGCAAGGAAAGACGGCGTGATGTGCTGCCTTTGCTCATTTAAAAATGCAAGTGCTTATGCGATTAACGCATTAAACCATTGCAATTATTAAATAAAGTTTAAAAATATGTAGTTTCTTATACGAATCGGGATCGAAACGTTAAGTAGTGTAAATCCTATACAAAGTCGAAATAGCGCTTGAGAACTGGAAATTTAGGATTTTGCTGCACTCGGCGATCTCTAAAACTAGACTTCACAAGTATGAGCCAAGGATAAATAACATGGCAAACAAAATTGAAGACCTTAAAGCAGCGAAAGATGGACTTGCCCTCAAAGCCGAAATAGCTCGCTTTGCCGAAATTGGTTGGGAAGCGATCGACGATGACGATTTGCAACACCGCTTGAAATGGTTAGGTGTATTCTTTCGCAAAAGTACTCCTGGTCGGTTTATGGTCAGAATGCGTATTCCCAATGGATTGCTAAGTAGTGATCAGATGCGGGTTCTGGCTTCGGTAGTCGAAAAGTGTGGTGAGCATGGCGTTGCTGATATCACCACCCGTCAGAACGTTCAAATGCGCGGTATTCTAATCGAAGATGTTCCTGAAATGTTCGATAAGTTCCGATCTGTTGGTCTGACTAGCGTGCAGTCAGCTATGGATAACATCCGTAATATTACAGGTTCACCTGTGGCGGGTATTGATGCCAATGAGCTTTATGACACTCGCGAGTTAGCTATCCAAGTTCAAAACTTACTTACCAATAATGGAGAAGGCAATCCTGCCTTTACGAACTTGCCGCGCAAGTTTAACATTGCGATCGCAGGTTGTCGTGATAATTCCACCCATGCCGAAATCAACGATTTAGCCTTTGTTCCTGCCTTTAAAGAAGAATCTAAAGAAACTTTTGGATTTAATGTTTTGGTTGGTGGTTTCTTCTCATCAAAGCGGATCGCTGCTGCAATTCCCCTAGATGTTTGGGTTCCTCCTGAAGATGTAGTTGCTCTTTGCGAGGCTCTGCTGATTGTATTCCGAGACAATGGATTACGCGAAAATCGCCAAAAATCTCGTCTGATGTATTTAATCGATGAATGGGGAATTGAGAAATTCCGCACTGAAGTTGAGAAGCAAATGGGCAAGCCTTTAGCATCTGCTGCCGCTAAGGACGAAATTGAATGGGAAAAGCGTGACCATATCGGTGTCCATAAGCAAAAACAAGCGGGATTAAATTACGTTGGACTGCAAATTCCTGTAGGTCGCATGTATGCGCCTGATATGTATGAATTTGCACGTCTTGCCGAAACTTACGGCAATGGTGATATGCGCCTCACGGTTGAGCAGAATCTTCTGATTACCCATGTCAGTGATGACAAAGTCACTGCACTTCTGCAAGAGTCTCTACTTCAGAAGTTTCCCGTTGCGCCCGACAACCTGATGCGCGGACTGGTTTCCTGCACGGGTAATCAGTTCTGTCCTGTGGCGATCGTGGAAACCAAAAATCGCTCCCTTGCACTCACCAGACAACTCAGTGCCGCCTACGACTTACCGAAAGTAGTACGGATTCACTGGAGTGGTTGCCCCAATTCCTGCGCCCAGCCACAGGTCGCTGACATTGGCTTTACGGGTTGCAAAGCTCGTAAAGATGGCAAGGTGGTTGATGGTGTAGACATCTACATGGGAGGCACGGTAGGCAAAGATGCTCACCTTGGCACTTGTGTTATGGAAAAGGTTCCCTGTGATGATCTGTACGAAGTGGTCGGCAAATTGCTTGTCGATCGCTTCGGTGCAGTTCCCAAACAGAATGGGGCAATGATCACTAACTCTGCCGAATTAGTTGCCGTTGGCTAAACCAAATCTTTCTAGCGTCTTGCTAGAGAGAAGCAAATATTTAAAACATCAAAACAAATCAAAAAATCAGGAAATTGAAAAATGGGAATGTTCTCTCGTCGCAAGTTTTTAACCACCGCAGGACTTTCTACTGTAGGTGCGATCGCCATCAATGCTTGTACTAGCAGTGAAACCCCCACGGCTACAACTACAACCGCCGCTAGTCCTAGCCCTACCGCTACTAAGGCTGCTCCAGTGAATGCTGCTGATGCCCCTGAAGTTACTAAAGCCAAATTAGGATTTATTGCGCTTACCGATGCATCTCCTCTAATTATTGCCAAAGAAAAAGGCTTTTTTGAGAAATATGGCATGAAGGATGTCGAAGTTCTGAAGCAAGCTTCTTGGGGAACTACTCGTGACAATATCGTGCTTGGTTCCGATGCAGGTGGAATTGATGGCGCTCACATTTTAACTCCTATGCCCTATCTAATTTCCGAAGGCAAGGTTACTAACGGTAACAAAGTGCCAATGTATATTTTGGCAAGGCTAAATACCAATGGACAAGCAATTTCGATCGCCAACGAGTTTAAAGACCTCAAAGTTGCTCTCAAGAGTGACTCTCTCAAGGAAAGCTTTGCCAAAATCAAATCTGGTGGTAAAGACGTTAAATGTGCGGTGACCTTCCCTGGTGGAACCCATGACCTCTGGATGCGCTACTGGCTTTCTGCTAATGGGGTTGATCCTGACAAAGATGTTTCCACAATTGTTGTGCCACCACCACAAATGGTTGCCAACATGAAGGCGGGAAACATGCAAGCTTTCTGTGTCGGTGAACCTTGGAATGCGCGTCTAATTGCTCAAAACTCTGGTTATACCGCCCTAATTACAGGTGAGCTTTGGAAAGATCACCCTGAAAAAGCTTTTTCATTACGGGCTGATTGGGTTGACAAGAATCCTAAGGCAGCAATGGCTCTACTCAAGGGAGTTTTGGAAGCGCAGGTATGGTGCGAAGATCCAGCTAACAAAGAGGAAATGTGCAAGATTGTCGGTGCTGACAAGTGGTTTAAAGTTCCACCTGCGGAGATTTTGGGTAGACAGTTGGGCAAGGTGGACTACGGCGATGGACGCACTTTGGATAACCCAGATTTGTCAATGAAGTTCTGGAAAGATAATGCTTCTTATCCTTTTAAGAGCCATGACCTTTGGTTTGTTACAGAAGATATCCGTTGGGGTTATTTTGAAGCGACTTTAGACTCTAAGGCTTTAGTCGATAAGGTAAACCGTGAAGATCTTTGGAAAGAGGCTGCCAAGGCGATCGGTAAGGAAGCCGATATTCCTAAGAGTACTTCTCGCGGCATTGAGACTTTCTTTGATGGTGTGAAGTTTGATCCTGAGAATCCTAAAGCTTATTTGGAAGGACTCAAGATCAAGAAGGTTTAAAGACTATCTCTAACTCAACGGTTTTAACAAGGGGCTTTAGCCCCTTGTCATCATTTCAAATATTCATCTTTAACGTTTTAGGAGATACCCAAAATGGCGGCAGGGAGCTTAAGTTCCAAATTCACCCCGAACAAGATCGGTGAATGGTTTCAGCAACAAGCAAAATTTCTTATTCCGCCAGTGATCGCCCTAATATTTCTATTAGGTATCTGGCAAATTCTCTGCTCTGGCGCTAAGCCTCCTTTGCCGCCACCGACAAAGGTTTGGCAAGAGACGCAGCAGTATATCTGGCATCCATTTTTTGATCGCAACTACTTTGATGTGAATGACAAAGAAAAAATTGATAGCCCTGCGCGTCAAGCCCTCAAAGAGAAAGTCACCATTGAGCAAGGTTTGGGTGTAAAAACACTGACGAGCTTACGCCGTGTGGCAATTGGTTATACTGCTTCAGCAATTATTGGTATTTCTTTTGGTATTGCGATCGGTACAAATGTTTTTTTATATCGAGCCTTTGACCCAATTTTCCAAGTTTTACGGACAATTCCCCCCCTTGCATGGCTACCGATCGCTATGTCCGCCTTTCAAGGTGTCAATGAATCTCTTAAATCTGTCGGTCTAGATGTAACTGAAGCAGCAGCGTTGTTTGTGATTTTTGTGACTTCAATCTGGCCGATATTATTGAATACGGCAGTTGGTGTACAGCAAGTTCCTCAAGACTATCGTAACGTTTCGAGGGTATTGCGCCTCAGCAAATTTGATTACTTCATTACCATTTTGATGCCATCGGCGGCTCCCTATATTTTTACAGGGTTGCGTATTGCTGTTGGTCTATCATGGCTAGCGATTGTAGCTGCGGAAATGTTGACAGGTGGGGTAGGTATTGGCTTCTTTATTTGGGATAGCTACAATAGCCAAAAAAGTAGTGAATTGATTCTTGCTTTGTTTTACATTGGACTAGTGGGCTTTTTACTAGACAAATTGATCTATTACATTAGTAAGTTTACTGTTCAGTCAGATTCGTAAAATTTATACTGTCTAACAAGTGGATTAATCCACTTTGTTAGACAGTATAAAACGCTTAATTAAAAACTACTACATCACTATGCAGACCCTCGATCTTACAGATAACAACCAGAAAAAAAATCAAGACCCTTTTTTAGTAATAGATGGAGTTTCCAAAGTTTACCCAACTGCTAGAGGTCCCTATACCGTTCTCGAAAACGTTAACTTAACGGTATATGAAGGCGAATTTATTTGCGTTATTGGTCACTCTGGTTGTGGTAAATCGACATTGCTAAATATGGTGGCGGGTTTTAATAGACCTACGGCTGGAGAGATTTGCTTAAAGTCAAAACCAATCCTGCGTCCAGGTCCCGATCGCATGGTGGTCTTCCAAAACTATTCCCTATTGCCTTGGATGACTGCTTTTGAGAATGTCTATCTTGCCGTCAAGCAAGTTTATACCGACAAATCTAAAGAAGAAAAGACCAAGATAGCCAAAGATAGTCTTGCTTTAGTGGGCTTGACTGAAGCAATGAATAAAAAGCCGAAACAGTTATCTGGTGGAATGCGCCAGCGTGTATCGATCGCTAGGGCATTGTCGATTCGTCCTGAAGTTCTAATCCTTGATGAACCCTTCGGCGCGTTAGATGTAATGACCCGCGAAGAGTTGCAAGAAGAATTACTATCAATATGGCGAGCCAATCGAGTTACCGCATTGATGATCACCCACGACATTGATGAAGCCTTATTCTTAGCTGATCGCATTGTCCTCATGAGCAACGGTCCCGCCGCCCATATAGCCGAAATAGTTGACATACCCTTCTCACGTCCTCGCGATCGCAAAGCAATTTCTGACGATCCCCGCTATTACACACTTCGCAACTACA
Source organism: Pseudanabaena minima str. Chao 2107 (assembly GCF_051131155.1). Lineage (NCBI taxonomy): Bacteria > Bacillati > Cyanobacteriota > Cyanophyceae > Pseudanabaenales > Pseudanabaenaceae > Pseudanabaena > Pseudanabaena minima. The sequence continues at coordinate 2,999,036 of NZ_CP159508.1, read as the reverse complement.
TTCTTGAATTTCTATATAGTCGTTTTGCCCTTGCTGATGAGGCAGAGTAGTTCAAGGAAAAAGGAAAAATAATCACCTATTACGCATCTCCAATCCGCCATCACCAATTACCAATCACCAAACCATTATGTCTGCATTCCTAGAAATCGATCACGTCAGTCGTGTTTTTAAGACCCAAAATGGGCAGCCATATGTTGCTGTCAAAGATGTCTATTTTGAGATGAAAGAAGGCGAATTTGTCTCGATTATTGGACATTCAGGCTGTGGTAAGTCAACGGTTTTAAATATTCTGTCAGGCTTAGATAAAGCTAGTGCTGGCGGTATTGTTTTGGAAGGGAGAGAAATCAACGAACCTGGGCCCGATCGCATGTTGGTGTTCCAAAACCATTCGCTATTACCTTGGTTAACGGTGAGGCAGAATATTGGTTTAGCAGTGAATCGGGTTTTAAGAAATTTACCTAAAGAAGAACGTCGTCGCATTATTCAAGAAAATATTGATTTAGTGGGGTTAAGTCACGCGGCAGATAAATATCCCAGAGAAATTTCAGGTGGTATGAAGCAAAGGGTGGGCATTGCCCGCGCCTTGTCAATTAAGCCAAAAATTTTATTGCTAGATGAACCTTTTGGGGCGTTAGATGCTTTGACCAGAGGGCGGTTACAAGAAAAGTTAATGCAGATTTGTGATGAAAGCAAAATCTCGGCGGTAATGATTACCCATGATGTCGATGAAGCTTTGCTATTGAGCGATCGCATTGTCATGATGACCAACGGCCCAGAAGCAAAAATTGGTCAGGTTCTCACCGTTGATTTACCTCATCCACGCAAAAGGCTTGAGTCCGTCAATCACCCGAATTATTATCGACTCAGAGGTGAAGTTGTTAGCTTCCTCGATCGTCAGAAGCAAATCAAAATTGAACGCGCTAAAAACAAGAATACAGCAGCGATCAGTTTGGGAAATATCGAAAAAACCAATCTCACGATTGGCTACATTCCCCTCACCGATTGTGCTCCCTTTGTAATTGCTCAAGAGAAAGGATTATTTGCCAAATATGGGCTAGACGTTACTCTCTCCAAAGAAAATAGCTGGAATGATCTTGCGGAAGGAATTCGCGAAGGTCGTCTTGATGCCGCGCAAATGGTTGCAGGGATGCCCCTTGCGATTAGCCTTGGCATGGGTAGCAAGATTCCTGTCCCTGTAGTTACTTCTTTAACCTTGAGTCGTAATGGCAATGCAATCACCCTCAGTAATAGGCTCCATGATGAGGGCGTACATGATCTCGCATCCCTAAAAGCCTATGTCGATAAATTTGCAGATGCGTATAATCCTGCAATGGGCATGGTACACCATGCCTCAATGCATAACTTGATGCTTCGGCATTGGCTAGCCAGTGGTGGTATTCAGCCTGATCAAGATGTGGATGTCATCGTGATTCCACCGCCACAGATGGTTTCTAACTTGATGGCAAATAATATCATCGGTTACTGCGTGGGCGAACCTTGGAACGTTCGTGCGGTCAATAGTAATGTTGGCTTTGTGGTAGCGACGGATCTCGATATTTGGCGTGGACATCCAGAGAAAGTATTAGGTGTTCGTAAAGATTGGGCTGAACAATATCCCAATACCCATTTAGAGCTAGTTAAGGCTCTATTAGAAGCATCTCAGTTCTGTGAACCGTTGGAAAATCGGGACGAAGTGGTGCTGACTTTGGCAAGTCCGAAATACCTCAATCTTGATCCTGTCTATATTCGTCCAGGATTTGCGGGACCCTATCGGGTCAATACAATGGAAGCAAAGTATGAGAAAGATTTCTGTCAATTTGGTGTCGGTAATATGCCATCACGCAAAGAGCAGTTATGGGTGCTAGCACAAATGGCGCGTTGGGGATTAGTCAATTTCCCAGAGAATCATGCAGAAGTTATTTATAACCTGCTTGCCACAGATGTTTATCAGCAAGCTGCGAAGGAATTAGAGATTCCCATTATCGAAGAGGATAAATCGCCAATTGTTTTAGCCGATGGTTCAGTTTTTGATCCATCTGATCCGATCGCGGCTTTGCAATCTATGCCATACTCACAATTCACGGAAACTAGCTATTTTGATCCCATTAAAGGTTTTGCCTCCAAAAAAGTAGCTGTTCGTCAATAGCTCAATAACTGTCTATGTCTGCACCTATTCCTGCCTCAACCACACCCCAAATCGTCAAAACCCTCTGTCCTTATTGTGGTGTTGGTTGCGGTTTGGAGATTGTGGAAACCACTAATCAACCAACAGTCAAATTTCCCGATCGCTTCAAAGTTAGAGGCGATCGCGCTCATCCATCCAGTCAAGGCATGGTCTGTGTCAAGGGTGCGACAATTGCCGAATCAATTCAAAAGGATCGCCTATTGCATCCGATGATGCGTGATCGCCTTGATGACGAATTTCGCCAAGTCAGTTGGGATGAAGCTCTCGATGCGATCGTTACACGGATGCAGCATGTAATCGCTACCAAGGGAGCAGATGCTCTCTGTATGTATGGTTCGGGACAATTTCAAACTGAAGATTATTACATTGCTCAGAAATTATTGAAAGGCTGTTTGGGAACCAATAATTTTGATGCTAATTCGCGGCTTTGTATGTCGTCGGCAGTTTCGGGCTATGTCAAAAGTTTTGGCTCCGATGGTCCCCCCTGTTGCTATGAAGATTTAGATATTACCGATTGTCTATTCGCGATCGGCACAAATACCGCCGAATGCCATCCGATTATTTTCAATCGCTTCCGTCGTCATCATAAAAAGAATTCCCATGTAAAACTAGTCGTCATCGATCCGCGCCGCACCCAAACCGCCGAGGTTGCAGATCTCCACTTAGCGATTCAACCTGGGACGGATATTGATTTACTAAATGGTATCGCCCATTTGTTATTGCAATGGGGAAAATGCGATCGCCAATTTATTGAACAACACACCAATGGATTTGCCGAATTGGCAGAAATCACGCAACTCTATACACCCGAATTCGTGGCGCGTCGCTGTGGCATTAATGTTGACGATTTGGAACTAGCGGCTAAATATTGGGCAGAATCACCACGAGTTCTCTCCATTTGGTCAATGGGTGTCAATCAATCCACTCAAGGCACAGCCAAAGTCCAATGCATTATTAATCTGCATTTGCTAACAGCTCAAATTGGCAAAGCTGGTGCTGGTCCATTCTCATTGACTGGTCAACCCAATGCGATGGGAGGCAGAGAAGCAGGGGGCTTAGCGCATTTACTGCCTGGGTATAGATTTGTCACTAATCCTCAACACCGTGCTGAATTGGAAACATTTTGGGGGTTACCATCTGGACAAATTTCTGCCCAAGTCGGGCGCACAGCTTGGGATATGATTCGCGGTTTGGAATCTGGTGAAGTAGATTTCCTCTGGATTGCCGCGACAAATCCCGCCGTTAGTTTTCCCGATCTAGTACGCACTAAAGCGGCGCTAAGGCGATCGCCTTTTACCGTTTATCAAGATGCATATTATCCAATTGAAACCTCGGCTTTTGCTCATATTCTCCTCCCCGCTACGCAATGGAGCGAAAAGACTGGCACAATGACTAATTCCGAGCGCTGTGTTACTCTCTGCCAAGCCTTTCAGCCCCCCCTCGGTGAAGCCCGTGATGATTGGGCGATTTTTGCTGAAGTTGGTCGTCGCCTTGGTTTTGCTGACAAGTTCCAATTCCAAACTTCTGCTGATGTTCATGAGGAGTTTGTGCAGATCACTCGCGATCGCCCCTGCGATATGACAGGTATCAGCCATGCAAAGCTTGCTAAAATGGGCGCTCTGCAATGGAACAGTTCCGATCAAAATCCCGAACAAGACGAGAATCATCACAAGCGTCTCTATACTGATTTGCAATTCCATACCAGCGATCGCAAAGCAAGATTTGGTGCTTATCATTCCCAAGGTGTGTTTGAATCTCCTGATGAGCAGTATCCCTTTATTCTCACCACTGGTAGGCTATACGGGCATTGGCACACGCAAACCCGCACAGGGCGCATTGACAAAATCCGTCAGATGCATCCCAATCCCTTTATCGAAATTCATCCCAAGGATGCCAACAAGTTTGGCATTCATAACGGCGATCTAGTAGAAGTGCGATCGCGTCGTGGTTCTTCCAAATTTCCTGCACTGGTAACTGAGGCGATTTCAAGAGGCGTATTATTTGTGCCAATGCATTGGGGAACTCTCTGGGCAGATCATGCAGAGGCAAATGCGCTCACTCATCCTGAAGCTGATCCTGACTCAAAGCAGCCAGAATTAAAGGCTTGTGCGGTGGCGATCGCCCTAGTTCATTTGCCTTAGCATGAGTTTGATATAGCCATTAGCGGCGTGCGAAGAACACCGCTAATGGCAGCAAATGGTAAGAACCGCTAAGCGGTTCTTACCATTTGCTGTTTTCGTCGAACTGACGTTGCCTGAGTAGATTTGTAGACCAAAGCATTTTCCTGTGGCTGATGTAAAATGAAGGCATTAGTAAACTTTGTGGTGTAAATAATGTAAAAGCGACATTTGATAACAATTGCGATGAACTGAGGTAAGAGGTGAATGCGATGGAAGAGTTGTTAGAACTTAAGGGGTTTTTACTTGGTGGCAATATCCATGAGGCTTTGCTGTTGGTTGAGGAAATGACGGAAATGATCAAAGACGACAAGCTGAATAAAATCTCCAGCTTTTCCAAGATCCTCTTATTGCATTTAATCAAACGTCAAGCAGAAGGAAGAACAACGCGATCGTGGGATGCTTCCATTGAGAATGCTGTGTATGAAATTCAAAAAACCAATCGTCGGCGTAAAGCTGGTGGCAATTATTTATCGATGGAGGAATTGAGGGAAGCAATCAATGATGCTTATCGAGTTGCTCTATCAGGTGCGGCGGCTGAGGCTTTTGGTGGTTGTTATTCAGTGCAACAATTAGCCGCAATGGTTGATCGCAATACTATTATCGATCAAGCGATCGCCTTGATTTTGGCAGATGGTGAATAAGCGATCGCCAAAATCCTAAAAATCGTAATTTTTCTAGCTATTACTTTCATTGGTATGATGGCATTATTTGCTTACCTAGCTATTATCTGCGGCAATTATGGATCTTGAACTTCTCGCAAAATTTCAACAAATTTATAAAGACTTGGATCTGTTCCCGCTAGTTGAAGCCGAGGATATTGCAAAATTTCGGGTGGATTATGGGCTAGAGGTCAAGGTTAGACTGAGGCGCGAAATTGAGGCATCTGAAAAGAATGGCAAATTTATTTTTGCGGGGCATCGTGGTTGCGGTAAGTCAACTCTGTTGAAGCGATTAGCCAATGAAATGTCCGAGCAACATTATGTGGTGTTTTTCTCGATCGCCGATCTGATCGAGATGACGGCGGTAACACATACGAATATTTTGTACGCGATCGCTTTGTTGATGCTTAGTCATGCCAAAAAATTAGGCATAAATGTCGCAGGAGATATCCAGCAAACTGTTTTAGGTTGGAATACGACAACTCGCAAGCAAACGCAAGGCGAAGAAACCATAGGGGAGTTAGGATTTGAGGTTGAATTTTTAGATGTATTTACGGCAAAATTGCAAAGGGAACATTCTTTTCGTGATGAGTTAGAGAAAACTTTTGAGAAAAAATTTTCTGACCTAGTGGGCAAAATTGATCGTCTTGCGGCTGCCATTCAAATTAAGACAAAGAAGACTGTAATTGTAATCATTGACGATTTGGATAAGTTGGATCTGCCGTTGGTTGGAAAGATTTATCGCGATAATATCAAGGCTCTATTTTCACCCCATATTCGGATTGTGTTTACAATTCCTGTTTCAGCAATTCAAGAGCCGCAAGTAATGGGGGCTCTTAATTCTGAGGGTGTGGTGCGTCCGCATCTGTTCCCTGTGGCTAAGTTTTTTCCAAAAGATGATCGCCGTAATCCAGAAGTGGAACCAATTGCTAAAAACCTAAATATATTTCTGGAAGTACTAGAAAAACGTATTCCTGATGGATTGATCGAGCCGCAAACTGCTCGTGAGATGGTGTTAAAGAGTGGTGGGGTGATGCGGGAATTGGTGAGGATTGCGCGAGAATGTTGTACGGAATGTATGGTGCAAATTGAGATTGAGCCAGATCGCGAAGATATCATTATCGATCAAGAGATTCTCAATACTGCCTTGCAGAATTTGCGTCATGATTTTACGCGGCAGATTGGTAGTAGTCTTTATGATTTGTTGGTACAGATATACAAGACTTCGGAAGCTGAGGATTCTAGTAATGAAGGTTTTGTAAAACTTTTACATGGCTTGATGGTATTGGAGTATATGAATGCTTCGCTGTGGTATGACGTGCATCCGATTGTGGTGGATTTGCTGAAACAGAAAAAACTAATCGAGGCGTAGAGCGTTGCGATGGAAAAAGATCCCAGTCAAAATCAACGGAATTTACGGCGTTTGTTGATGTCTATGCAAGCCAGCTATGGCAGGCTGAATTTGTTGATTGCGATTTGTGATAATTGGAAATATCGTGATGAGTTGATTAGTAGCTATGAGAGAGAGTTAGCGTCTAAAGGGACAAGTTACCATCGTGTCAGAATTGATCGCCAGCAACCAAGTTTAAAACAATCTTTGCAGGACTTGGTATCACAGGAACCTGAGTTAATGTCGGATGATCAACCTGCGATCGTCACAGTTTTGGGTGCAGATGAACTTTTGGGAATCCGCCTCAACGAACCAAAATCGGCTCAAGAACAATTCTTTTTTTCGGCGCAATGGACAAGGGAGGGCTTGCGCGATTTTACGTTTCCGATTGTGATTTGGTTAACGCCTGCAATCGCAACATCCTTAGCCCAAAGAGCTCCCGATTTTTGGAGTTGGCGCGGCGGTGTGTTTGAGTTTTCTCGATCTACTAGTATTGAGCAAGTTGGATTCAAGGGACTTTTTGTTAGCGGCGATGTCAATATTCAAATTTCTCAATCTCAATCTTTATCTGGTTCTGGAAAATCAATATTTGATTCTGAAATAACATTCAAGTCAAAAGATAATCCTGACAATCTACAACAGGAAATCGAAAACTTAAAAATTCAAGATCCAAATTCTCCTTTGCTAGCAAATTTGTACAATACAATAGGAATATTTCACAAAGATTCTAGACACTATGCTGAAGCAGAAAATGCTTTTTTACAAGCATATAGATTGTACTCGAATCAATCAAAAATTAATTTTTCAAACATAGTTTCCTGTCTCAATAATCTAGCGGAAATCTACCAATCACAGAAAAGATATGATGAAGCAGAACCTTTGTATTTAGAATCTCTTATCATTCAAGAGCAAAGATTAGGTGTTACTCATCCTGATATTGCTACTGAACTTGATAATCTTGCTGAGCTTTATAGAATACAAGGAAGATATTCTGAAGCTGAGCCTCTTTTGTTAAGAGCCATTGAAGTTGGAAATCGACAATTAGTAAAAGATCGGAATGCAATTGCTCGTTTGAATAACTTAGCAAGTTTATATATGTCTCAAGGTAGGTATAAAGAAGCAGAGCCAATTTATCAACAAGTTTTACAATCACAGAGGGAAGTTCTTGGAGATCGCCATCCTGACATTGCATCTAGTCTTACTAATCTAGGAGGGTTATTCTTTTCACAAAGTAGGTACGAAGAAGCGATGGATCTTTATTCTCAAGCATTGGAATTACAAAAGGAATTATTTGGAGATCGTCATCCTGATGTTGCAGCAAGCCTCAATAATTTAGCAGGTCTATACTTTGCTTTAGGTAATTATGAAGACGCGGAACCACTCTATCAGCAAGCATTGGAATTACAGCAAGATCTTCTAGGAAAAAGTCATCCTGATGTTGCAAATAGTCTTAATAACCTTGCTGGGCTTTACTATGCGTCAGGAAAATATGAGAACGTTGAACCTCTCTACTTCAAGGCGTTACAAATTAGACAAGAAAAACTAGGATCAGACCATCCTGATGTTGCTTCAAGTTTAAATAATCTGGCAGAAATTTTTCGAGTGCAAGGGAAGTATAGCGAAGCCGAACCACTCTATCTGCGATCACTTTCGATCGTGGAACGTCAACTAGGAGCAGACCATCCCTCTATCGCATCCAGTCTCAACAATCTTGCTGCACTATACCAAGCGCAAGGGAAGTACATCGAGGCTGAACATCTCTATGTGCGATCACTGGGAATCAGGGAACGCCAACTAGGAGAAGATCACCCCGATGTCGCCCAAAGTCTTAACAATCTCGCATTACTTTACGAATCGCAAGGGAAGTACAGCGAAGCCGAACCTCTCTATGTGCGAGCGCTCGAAATCTGGGAACGTCAACTAGGAGAGGAGCATCCAAATGTCGCCCAAAGTCTTAACAATCTCGCAGCACTTTACTATTTTCAAGGCAAGTACAGCGAAGCCAAACCTCTCTATATGCGATCGCTCGAAATCAGGGAACGACAACTAGGAGCAGACCATCCCGATGTCGCAAACAGTCTCAACAATCTCGCATTACTTTACAAATCGCAAGGGAAGCACAGCGAAGCCGAACCTCTCTACCTGCGAGCTATCCAAATTCTTGAGAAAGCCCTTGGTTCCGAGCATCCCAATACAGTTACAGTTCGCCAAAATTATGCAATGCATGAAGGAGACATGAATGTAAAAATATGAAAAATTTAGGCAAAAACTGCTTGATGGTGGCAGCGATAATAGTATTGATTTTGAAACCCTCTGCCAATTTTTAAAGCGGATAGGCTTTAGCGAAAGGATCAAATGACACCAATTAAGTACGAATTGATTGTTTATTGGAGCGAAGCAGATGAAGCCTTCATCGTGGAAGTTCCCGAACTTGCAGGCTGCATGGCAGACGGTCAAAGCTATACCGAAGCCGTATCCAATGCCGAAATTATCATCCAAGAATGGATAGAAACAGCGAAAACACTAGGAAGAATCATCCCCACACCCAAAAGGCGATTGATGTATGCATAACCTAACGAATTGCAAGGGAAGTACGGAAAAGCCGAACTAGCGATCAAGGAAAAAGGAAAAAGGTAAACTGTTTAGTCTTTTTAAATTTTGTAGCTTATCCCGAACTCACATTATTTACGATTGAAAACTTCTAATGTTTGACGGCTAAACTCGCGTAGGTTTTCAACTCCATCTTCCATTGGTATCTTGTCGCCGAAAAATTGCCAGTTATCCACCGTTGAAAAGCGCCAGCATTCGCCTTTATAGTCATGTCCACTTGCTTCAATCCCGATCGCTCGCAAATCTCCATCGACAGGATCTTCGTATAGTCGAATTTGAAAGAGAATGCTGCGAACCTTGAGCCGCCAGCTTACCCCTGGGAAATGAAAGCCCACATCAATCGAGTCTGGATCGAGTAATCTGCGTGTATCCGAATTATTTAGCCAAGGTTTCAAATCAGAGCGTGCAGCAGGGTAAATAGCTTTAAACAAATTGACAATCGTGGCGATTTTGGTCGCTACTTCGACATTTCTCGCTTGTTCAGCAGCATTCACGGGCCTTACCCTCACATAAAACCTACAAAACCAATATTTATCAGCTATTAATTGCTGATTTTAGCATTTGCCAACAATAAACCCTATTAACCTACGTTCGCTGTAGCAATTCTCACTATAAAGCCAATTTCAGGGACTTGTTGCATTGAGGTGGCAAATCCCTCAATTTCTAGCAGGTACTAAATCAGGAATAGACTCAAAGTTTGGTAGAACTGATGGATCAAGACTTAAGCGATCTAGTAACTTGGCAAACTCCTTGCAACATTGGGCAGAGCTTTGCAAGATTTGCTTTTGCGAGAACTTGATCATGATCCAGCCTGAATCTACTAAAAAGCGATCAGCTAGATCATTTTGCATTGCATTGGACTCACTTTCTGAAGGCGCACTAATCTCGATCGCAATATGTACGTTCAAAACAGGATCAATATAGGTCAAAGCAGGAACCCAATCATGGTTAATGCTAGGAATATAAATCTTGACACCTTGATAGAGCGTTCCTGATAAATACTGTTGGAGAGTTTTTCCAAAATCATAAATAGCCGATTGATCGCGATCCGTAGGCTTACGACTCTGGGTTAAGGCGATCGCATTTTCGACGGTCGGAATCTTGGCAAAGAACTTCTGATATTGCTGATGGCGAAACTCAAGGATGCGTTCAGGCGCATGGGCGATCGCTAATTGTTGCTGATAGCTCACCTCTTCGCGGGAATAAGCCTCTAGCTTTGCGAAATAGTTTTGCAGTTGATGTTGATGATTTTGATATCGTTTTTTGTAGGTGAGAAACTGATATCTGACCCTCAACACAATTGCAACTGTCCCCACAATTAATATCATTATCCCTAACTCTTTGGCGACTGCGGTTACCAGTGCTACTAAGACAATTAGACCGAAGCTCAAAGAGAGCGCTTCTTGTATTTGAATCGGTGTTGGCTGTTGATTAGACGGCAAACTTGGCAAGGTCATACCTAGCTTGGGTGCAACAGGTTTAGACTGAGCAATGCGCTGCACTTCTGGAGGAATAAGAATAGTAGGAAACTGACGCATTGATAGATTGCCTGAAAGATTGATTAAATTTAATTCAAGGTAATTCTTACAGTGCTTTGAGAGATTTGCAAGCTGCTGCCGAAAGAGTGTATAAAGCACCCTTTTGGCAGCAGCTTACAAATCTAAAATCTCTGGATTCCCCCTTAGCAAGGGGGAATTAAGGGGGGTGAGACTTGCTTGTACAAGGTAGATTCTTTATCTAAGCATTTTCTAGTCCAGGGATTGAGCGATATAGCTGGATGTATTTTTCTGCGGAAGATTGCCAACTGAAATTAGTACTCATTCCACGTTCTTGCAGTAGTCGCCATGCATCGGTATAGCGATAGCTTTCCCAAGCACGTACCATGCAGGTATACATATCCAATGGCTCGTAGCGATCAAAGCTAAAGCCTGTACCTGTCTGACCAATTGGATCATGGAAGGACACAGTATCAACCAATCCGCCAGTGCGACGAACAATTGGTACGCAACCATAGCGCAGGGCAATTAGTTGACTCAGACCACATGGCTCAAAGCGACTAGGCATCAAAAAGGCATCGGAACCAGCATAAACCCGATGGGAAAGTGCTGAGTTAAATAAAATCTGTGCCGACATACGCCCAGGGTAGCGGGAGGCGATTTGCCAGAGTTGTGATTCGTAATAACGTTCACCTGTACCTAAAACGACAAATTGAGCATCGGTATAGGCTAAGTAACGTTCGAGAGTTTGTAACAGTAGATCAATACCTTTCTGCTCTACTAAACGTCCCACCATGCCAATCAAGAAAGTCGCAGGATTTACGGCTAGTCCTAACTCTTTTTGCAAAGCAATTTTATTTGCCATGCGATCGTCAAGGGTTTCTACAGAATAGTTCTGCACCAGAGATTGATCGGTAGCAGGATTTTCTAGATCGGTATCGATGCCATTTAAAATACCCCAAGGCTTGAGGAACGACAGTAAGCCTTCTAAGCCTTCCCCATAGGTGGGTGTACAGATTTGTTGGGCATAGGTTGGAGATACTGTATTTACGCGATCAGCATACTTGATACCTGCCGCCATCGTGTTATGGGCATCCATATACCAAGGAGTCCAAGTAATTCTGTCCAAGAACCAGCGCCAGGGTCCTTGATAGGCAAGGTTATGAATCGTGAATACAGTGCCAATGTCGGATACTTGGTGCATCCATACAGGAATCATGCCTGTATGCCAGTCATGACAGTGAATGATGTTTGGTTTCCAATAGTTCCATGCAAATTCGGCGACAGCATTGGCAAACATGGTGAACCGCCAATCTTCATCTTCACCGCCATAAACGCGAGCAGGAATAAATGATCCATGCCCCATTAAATACAAGGGGACATCTGTACCTGGTAATACGGTTTCAAAAATATCAAATTCCTGAAACATCGCATAGCCTTTCCAAATCCATGTTGGATTTTCTTGCAGTTTGTCTGGAACTACGCCGTAGTAAGGCATGATGATTCGCACATCATGTCCCATTTTCTTGAGAATCGGGGGAAGTGCGCCTACTACATCTGCCATGCCGCCAACTTTGGCGAGAGGAGCAACTTCAGCCGCCGCAAATAAAATTTTCATTCGTTGATCATTACTCGTATGTCAGGCTATCTAAATTATTTTCAGGCATATAGCGATCGCTACAGCAGTAATTTTTACAAGCAACGCTTGAGAGTTAAAAGAAACCCCACTCCGTGGGGTTTCTTTAGAAGATCGACGCGATCGCTACAGCAGTAATTTTTACAAGCGACGCTTGATAGATAAAAAAGAGCCCCCACTCGGTGGGGTCTCTTTTGATGATTAGCGCGATCGCTACAGCAGTAATTTTTACAAGAGGTGTTTCACCAACTAAAAAGAAAACCCGCAAAGCTTGTTTTCTTTTTAGTCGTTAAGGAAACGTGAGTTCGATATCGCCATTTGCGGCGTGCGAAGAACGCCGCAAATGGCGAAAAATGGTAAGAATCGCTTAGCGATTCTTACCATTTTTCGCTTTCGTCGAACTGACGTTAAGGAAATGTGCAAGCCGTAGTGGGAATTTGAACAGTGTTGTTTTGGACTCTGTATTTACTTGCTGTTCCTGTATTACCTCTAGCCGTGAGTTCATTGACCAGTGCTGGGCTGGGATTCGCCACGGCGATCGCTGTGGTTAGTCCTGCTAATTGCAGCCCTGATGGTGATGTACTTTGCCTACGGAATAGATAATCAAGACTAGAGGTGGGATTGTTTAAGGTATTTCCTTCAAACTTGACGCAGAGCGAAGCAACATTTTGAGATCGAATAATCATCGATGCATCATCTATTCCAACCTGCGTATTGGTGTTTGTAACTTTATTATTCAATACCGCCGCTCGAACAGACGACTGTCCTCCAACTGCCGTTTCTCCTACACGCACCTGAATTGCTGCACCACCGACATTGCTAATGTTGTTATTAGCGATCGTCGTTGTACCAATAGAACCATCAACAGCGCCAAAGCTAATGCCTTTGTTCACGATGTTATCAATGGTATTGTTGCTGATTGACAGCGTGGCGTTTGCATTATTGCCTAAATTGATGTCAATGCCATCGGCTCCATCGTTTGCACCTGTGATATTTCGGACAGTGTTGCCTGTGATGTTGACAGTTGCGGTGGTCGTAGTGGCACAACCTCCTAAATCTGGATAGACACGACAGAGACTAAACTCAATCCCGTCAATTTCAACAACGCCTGCGGTGGCGGTATTATCTCTAACAATGTTGTTGGCGATCGTCAGATTGACATTCCCTGTATTGTTGCGTACAAGAATTCCCGCCTCTACCTGTGTTTGGACATCAGGTTGAATTGTATTAATGACTGTGTTGCCAGTAATCGCAGCAGTACCACTGACGTTATCTAGACGAATGCCTTCAGTGATCGCATTGTTAACTTGGTTGTCCGAAACATTGGTATTGCCACTAGCACCTATCAAGACAATACCTCGCCCCGAATTACCCACTGGTGTGCTGCTAGGTGCCGTAATGTTGACCCTATTATTGGCAATCAAGGCATTCACGTTATTGTTGCCAATAATGCCAGCATTTGCCCCAGTAGCCACATTTTTATTGATGCTAAAGCCAGATAGAGCTTGATTAGACCCTGATGCTAGAGTGACTGTATCGCTGACGATGGGATAAACACCCGTGTTAGCAGGCAAAGGAATATTGGGCAAATTCGCACCTCCAGCGCCAGCTAAATATGACAGAGGCACTACAGATGGCGCACTAGAAAAGACTTTTACACCGTCAGGAATTGTAAATCCAGCTAAAGTTGGTGCTATAGAGCCTGTTGGGGTATAGGCATACACAATTCCGTTTGCCCCAGCAGCGCTGGCATTGGCAATAGCCGTCGAAAAGTTAGTAAAAGACACCACATTAGGGTTGCCAGATAAGCCTGTAGTGTTATTGGCAACAATAAAGAAACTATAAGGCTGACCAGTCACAGGATTAATTGCGACGAGTTGATCGCGTACCGTTTGATTTTCGACAAGGACAGAACTATTACGCGAAAATCGTTCATTCATGCGCTCTAGCAATGTTGGCGGAGTAGCTTTTCTGGCGGAACGATTAGAAAAATTAATACCAATATTAAAAAGAATACTCGTGCCAAAAATGCGATCGTTCTGAATCGATAAACCCGCATTGATGAGATCGCCATAGTATCCCAAACCACCTTTAATCCCCAAGGCTCCAACACTATTGGTAGCAGTGTAATAGTAAGACCCGACATAGGGACGGAGATATCCTGCATCACCAGTGGTGATTATAGTGCCAGCTTCTAACTCCACGCCACCCATCGCTGCATCAAAACGGCGATCACGATCGATCAAAAACTGATTACCCTGAAAGCTGCCAGTATTTAGGATTGTTTCGCTCAGTTGGGTATTAGTCTTACCTATGGGAAGGTAAGTATTGAGGCGCATATCCCAAGTTTCTGCAAAAAGTTCTAAGCCTGCGGAAATTTGCTGAAAAAACTGCGCTCCTGCATCACGATTGTCGTAGGCAAGATAGCCCCCTAATACGAATTTGGCGACATCATTTAGCGATCGATAGCCAACTGCAAGATTAGAGCCAATGCGTCCATTATTAAAGATGCGGACTTGAGGATTGAGATAGAAAAAATTTTCTGGTGTTTGATTGAGAGGAATGCGTAAATCAACACTAGTATTGCCATCTATCCCTGCGCCACTGCCGTTATAGAGAAGTTGAGCATCAAATGGAAATGGCTCAGGTTGACTAGATGCTTCTGTAACAATTCCCCCATTTATACATACACTTATGCATACTAGTGATAAAGACAAGCAACTATATTTGAAGATTCTAGATACTGATTTTTTCCGCATAGCCCTTAACAACTCATCTTTCCAAGGAAAATCTACACTTTTCCATTTTGAAAGATCAGGGCTTAAAAGCCATGTGTTGCCTAACACTTGGTCATAAATACGTGAAGATTCGGCTTCGCTCAGCTAGCTTAATACTAAATAAACAATAGGGATGACCTTTTAGGTCATCCCTATTGTTGGAGATTAATCAATGAGAAATTGCCAAACAACTTATTGACTGATTTATTCAGCGATCGCCTCTTCGTTTTGTTGATTATCGTTATCGTGGGGAAGCTCTAAGCAATAGCCAGCACCATATACCGTCTTAATGTACTTAGGATGGCGTGGATCTGGTTCTAACTTAGTCCGTAAATGGCGAATATGCACACGGATAGTCTCGATATCATCATCTGGTTCATAGCCCCAGACCTCTTTGAGAATTTCACTAGGTGAAACGGTTTGCCCATGACGCTGCAATAGACAATGTAGCAACTCAAATTCTAAATGAGTTAACTTGACGGTTTTATTAAACCAAATTGCCTCAAAGCGCTCAGGTACAAGCGTCAATGAGCCAAAGATTAAAATTTCACCATGCTTGGCTGTGTCAATAATCCGATTTGTACGGCGTAGCAAAGCACGTACTCGCGCTAGCATCTCTTCCAGCTCAAATGGCTTAGTCAGATAGTCATCAGCACCAGCATTAAATCCCTCGACCTTATCTTGGGTTTGCCCCATAGCTGTCAACATCATCACAGGAATTTCTTTAGTCCGTTCGTCACGGCGCAACCTCTGACAAACTGTGAACCCATCAACCCGTGGCAGCATCAAGTCAAGGATGATCATGTCTGGCATCAACTGAATGGCAAGTGCTTGTCCTTTGATGCCATCGCTCGCTTGACTGACTTGATAGCCAGCGTGTTCAAGGTTCAGAGTTACCATTTCAGAGATTATCGGATCATCATCGATCAAGAGCAGCCTAGGCATCATTAGTCAAAGTTCCATCTATACGATTGGATTACGATTTGTTAAATAATATATATCATGCTGATACATAGTGAGCAAAGGTGAAGAGGTGCTTTATCCCTACTCATTGATAGTTATAGCGATCGCGAAAAAATTTCTGGCTAAAGGAGTAGTAGGTACAGAGTGTCAGCCATTTGCAGTCCTTTGACTGATTGCGACTATAAAAACAAGCTAAGTCGGGCTTTAACTCTTACAACATTACTCATACAATATATGAAGATATGTAAAAATTGATTTAACACTGGTTTATTCGCATGAGCCTTCCAACTACTTCTGTCACCGAACTTTTTGCACCAGTCAAAGATGACTTGCGTACGCTCACGGATAATTTGAAGCAGTTGGTAGGCGCAAGACATCCAATTTTGTACGCTGCGGCTGAGCATTTATTTGAAGCTAAGGGCAAAAGTATGCGCCCTGCGCTAGTCTTACTAGTGTCACGGGCGACCATGAGCGATCGCGATATCACTTCACGCCATCGCCGACTTGCCGAGATCACGGAAATGATCCATACCGCCAGTTTGGTGCATGACGATGTGATCGACTCGGCTGACCTGCGGCGTGGTATGCCAACTGTGAATAACAGTTTTGGTAATCGCATTGCGGTATTGGCTGGAGACTTTCTGTTTGCTCAAGCATCTTGGTACTTAGCAAATCTCGATCATCTCGAAGTCGTCAAACTTTTGTCAAAGGTGATCACTGATTTTGCTGAGGGTGAAATTCGGCAGAGCTTGACTGCGTTTGATAGCAGCTTAACCTTAGAAGATTATCTGGAAAAAAGTTTTTATAAAACCGCCTCTCTAATGGCGGGTAGTGCTAAAGCTGCTGGGGTATTGAGTGGTGTCAGTCAGGTACAGGCTGAGCAGCTTTTTAACTTTGGTAAACATTTTGGAATTGCCTTCCAAGTTGTCGATGACATTCTTGATTTCACTAGTTCGACTGAGACATTGGGCAAACCTGCTGGCTCTGATTTGAAGCAAGGTAATTTGACTGCACCAGTATTATTTGCCATAGAAGAACATCCACAGTTACTCGGATTGATCGAGCGTGAGTTCAGTGAGGATGGTGATATCGAAAAAGCACTGGATCTTGTCTATAGCAGTCAAGGTATTGCACGATCGCGTGATTTGGCAAAGAGTCATGTTAAGTCGGCGCTAACTGCGATCGAGTGGCTGCCATCTTCTGCTCCTAAGCAATCCCTTATCGGTTTAACCAATTACGTTCTAGATCGCTTGTATTAAAATCAAGGAGCATAAAGCTTTCGCTAGTCTCCTTAATTTTTTGCCAATGAGGTATAGATATGGTTGCGGTATTAAGTATTGATAAAGCTGCTGTTCAACCAACTGAAAATGTAATTGAGCAGAACCTAAATACTTGGGTAAAAGTCTCTTGGGAAAAATTTATTCAAGTTGCAGACGATCCTAAATATCAAAAAGCCAAGTTTTATTACTTCAATGGAATTTGTTTTCTGAAATAATTCAAGAGGCTTTGGAAGAAGTTGGCTTAGCAAATGCAATTCTTGAGAGTAGAAAAGATGATTTTGTGCATGAAGAAAATATATTTGCTATTCTGGATGGTGTTGGAATATCAAGGTTGTTTAAATGTTAAAAAGCCTTCGATTAGAAAATTTTAAAAGTTTTAAAAATGCTGAGCTTTCGCTTGGAGATTTGACAGTTTTAGTGGGGACTAATGCTTCAGGTAAGAGCAATATTCGTGATGCTTTTCGTTTTTTGCATGGCATTTCGAGAGGCTATAGTATTGCCGAAATCATTGGCGAGAAATATGGTGAAGGTGGTGTACTGCAATGGCGTGGCATACGTGGTGGGACGAAAGAAATAACTTATTGTGGGGCTGATTCTTTTGCGATCGCTATTTCTTTTTCTGTCCAAGATGGCGATACAGAGTATGACATGGATTACCACATTAAAGTCAGATTAGCTAATCCAGTCCCTTACATAACTGATGAAAGATTGAACTGTAAGAAAAAAGAATATCCAATTTTTGAATCACAATCAACATACACATTAGCTTTTTCTAATTCTAATGGTGTTCATTTTTATGACTATTGGGAAAGTTATAAAGTGTATGCTAATCCTGTGATCATAGAAAAATATGACTACATGGCAAATTACATACCTATACTTTCTCAGGTGTCTAAAGGAGTTAAGCCATATGGACAAGGTATTAGGGAAAACTTTGATAGCTCAATTGCAAAAAAATTCTGTGAACTTGCTTTAAATGTCATAAGTGAAATGCGATTTCTCGATCTCAGTCCTGATGTGATGAGACTGCCAACTTTTTCTGGACAAAATGTTTTAGGCGATCGCGGCGAAAATTTATCATCGGTGATGTTAGATATCTGTCGTGATGAAACTCGTAAGGCGATTTTATTGGATTGGTTGCAAGCCTTAACACCAATGGATGCAAAGGATTTTGACTTTCCAGAGGACTTTACAGGCAAAGTTTTGCTGAGAATCGAAGAGGCTAGCGGACAGAAAACAACAGCTTATAGTGCATCGGATGGGACATTACGCTTTTTAGGATTACTGGCGGCGCTTTTGGGCAATCAGCGATCGCGCTTTTACTTTTTTGAAGAACCCGAAAATGGCATTCATCCCAATCGTTTGAGCTTACTGCTGCAACTAATGGAGCAAGAAGTAGCTAATGGTTCAATGCAAATAGTGATTACAACCCACTCACCACTTTTGTTAAATTTCCTCAGCCCTGCCAGTCTCGAATATGCCTCCTTAATGTATCGAATAGGCGATCGCGCCGAGTCACGAATCACTAAAATCATGGACATTCCCAATGCGAGAGAACTCATCGCTAATGATGGATTATCGAGCTTACTAGATTCAGGTTGGCTAGAAGATGCGATGTACTTCCTCGAAGATGAAGAGGTGCAGAACGCATGAATGTTTTGATTATTCTTGAAGATTTTGTCAATGATGAAAGTATGGTACTACCGATTGTCAGAGCGATGATGACAGCGATCGGAAAGCCTCAAGCAAAAGTTGCAGTCTGCAAAAATCCTCGTCTGCGTGGTCATGCTGAAGCATTGAGATGGGAAAAGATTCAAGAAATTTTGGAAAGATATGGAGGTATGACTGATTTATTTTTGGTGTGTGTCGATCGCGATGGCAATGGAGATCGACGAGCGAAACTTGATGGACTTGAAAAGAAAGCACAGGAGTTTTTAGCAGAAAAGTATCAAAGCCCGAAAAAATTTCTTGGTGAAAATGCTTGGCAAGAATTAGAAGTATGGGTTTTAGCAGGATGTGAAGATATTCCTAAAGTTTGGAAATGGTCAGAAATTCGTTCTGAGAGAAAATCCAAAACAAGTTATTTTATGCGATTTGCAGAACAGCGATCGCTGTTAGAAGCACGTTGTCAGGGTAGAGGAATCCTCGCCGAAGAAGCATCTAAACGTTATGATCGCATTCGTCAACGCTGTCCTGAAGATATTCAAGAACTAGAGAAAAATATTCGACAATGGTGCGAGTTGAGTAAATGAAAGTGAAACAAAAAATAATTGTGGTTGGGGCGGGAATTGGCGGATTAACGGCGGCGGCTTTGATGGCTAAGCGTGGCTATGAAGTCATTGTTTACGATTTGGCAATTGTTGCTGGTGGCTGTGCATCGACATTTAAGCGGCGTGGATTTACATTTGATGTGGGTGCAACACAGGTAGCAGGTTTAGAATCTGGTGGGATTCACGATCGCATTTTTAAGGAATTAGAAATAGAACTTCCTGAAGCTACATATTGCGATCCTGCCTGTGCAGTGTTTTTGCCAAATGAGAGTGAGCCGATTAACGTTTGGCGCGATCGCAATAAGTGGAAAGCAGAGCGACAAAGGCAATTTCCCAATAGCGAACCATTTTGGAATTTCTTAGAAGACTTATTTTGGCGCAGTTGGTGCTTTCAGTCTCGCGATCCGATTTTGCCACCGCGTAATATTTGGGATGCTTGGCAATTAGTTAAAGCTTTGCGAATCGA
Source organism: Pseudanabaena minima str. Chao 2107 (assembly GCF_051131155.1). Lineage (NCBI taxonomy): Bacteria > Bacillati > Cyanobacteriota > Cyanophyceae > Pseudanabaenales > Pseudanabaenaceae > Pseudanabaena > Pseudanabaena minima. The sequence continues at coordinate 2,979,124 of NZ_CP159508.1, read as the reverse complement.
TACCTTAGCAACAGCTCCATATACCTTCTCGACCGTGGGTGATGCTCTGCGTGGGTTTGGATTGGCAAATGATCAGAGATTACGCACATTCCTCGATTTGCAATTGAAGCTTTATTCACAGGTGAATGCTGAAGAGACAGCTCTACTTTATGCAGCAACAGCTTTAGCAGTTTCGCAAACTCCTTTAGGACTATTCCATCTCAAAGGAAGTATGCAAGTTTTAAGCGATCGCCTGATTGAGAGCATTGAGCGCGATGGGGGAAAGGTATTGATGCAACATCAAGTTACTGCGATCGAGGATCAAGGAAAAAGTAAAAAGGTAAAAGTAAAAAATCTGCGATCGCAAGAGATTTTTGAAGATAGCGCCGATCACATCGTGGCGAATGTGACGGTGAATAACTTTGTGCAGCTTTTGGGAGATGCTGTGCCCAAGGGATATGCTCAACGGGTTGCCAATCTCAAGCCTGCTTCAGTAGCTTTTGTAGTTTATTTGGGAGTGGATCGGGCTGCGATTCCTAAAGACTGTCCGCCGCATTTACAGTTTTTGGAAGCCTATGAAGATTCCCAAGTTCATAAACCACATTCGCTATTTATTTCCGTTAGCAAAGAAGGCGATGGTCGCGCTCCTGATGGAAAAGCTACAATTATTGCCTCTGAGTTCACAGATGCAGCAGTTTGGTACGGCGGCGAAGATTATCAGGAACTCAAACAGAGATTTACAGAACGGGCGATCGCGCAGTTAAGCACATATTTCCATCTCAACGAAGAGACAATCATTCTTATTGAAGCAGCCACTCCACGGACGTTTGAGCGATATACAGGACGAGATCGTGGCATTGTTGGTGGCGTGGGAATGCGCGTTTCTACCTTTGGTCCTTTTGGTTTCGCCAATCGCACTCCACTTAAAAATATTTGGCTAGTTGGTGACTCTACCCACCCTGGGGAAGGAACCGCAGGGGTAAGTTATTCAGCGCTAACAGTAGTCAGGCAGATAGAGCAATCGTCACGCAAACTGATTTAATATCGTTAAGCGCGAAGTCACTGCACAAAATGAAGTCAAGCTGATGTCAGCACAACCAAGAGAAATTAGGCAATACATCACAGCCGAAGGCAAAATTCCCTTTGACGAATGGCTTAACTCACTGCGAGATATTCGGGCACAAGCAAGAATTGAACAACGTCTGGATCGTTTACGATCAGGAAATTTAGGTGATTATAAGTCTATAGGTGATGGTATATACGAACTACGAATTGACTATGGGAATGGCTATCGCATTTACTTTGGGCAAATTGGATTAGTTGTAATATTGCTATTATGTGGCGGCGACAAAAGCACTCAAAACCGTGATATCCGCAAGGCTAAAGAATATTGGCAAAATTTTAAGAGGCAGAACAATGAGTAAAACAGCAAGTCAATCAACTTATAAGGCAAGCGTAGATTATCATTCATCCCATATTGCCCGATTACAAGATCCTGAGTATGCCGCAGTATATCTTGACGTTCATCTTGAAGATCACGAGCCATCTGATATTGAAACTAATCTACTCAAACTAGCTCTTGGCAATGTTGCTGAAGCCCTTGTACCTGAACAATTAACAGCCTATAGTGCAACCCTAGAAGCGATTATGCAAAAACAAGGCACAGAGGCGATCTATGGTTTAGCTGATTGGCTCAAGGGGTTGGGGTTAAAACTGACGGTGACAGTTGATGCTGCTGAAGCACGGTCGAAAGATCTCGATCAAGATTTAGAAGAATTAGAAATAGCGGCTTAAGCAAATTAGAGAGTAAAGGGTCGCCAAGGTAGATCGCTTGTGCCAGTTAAAAGTAAATCCTTGGTAATTTGAGCCGTTACGGGAGCCATCAACACACCATTGCGATAGTGACCAGTAGCCACCAAAATGTGAGGATAATCTGGCACAAAGCCTAAAATTGGTGATTGATTGGCAACTGGTCTGGGGCGATCGCCTGCCCATGTTTCTAAAACTTCAGCATTAGCAAAAGTGGGACACCATGCGATCGCCTGTTCTAGCAATAAAGACACATTAGCCTCATTAGGTAACTCGCTGGGTTCAAACTCTAAGGTTGCACCGAGCCAATAGCGATCGCTACCTAACGGCACAATATTCAGATCGGAGCCATCCTCATTTTCAATATGCACAACGTTCTTTAGGTTTAGCTTGGGGATATGTAGCAACAACGCTTGACCAGCAACTGGCTGCATCAGATCTTGCCCCGAATATTTAGGATGATTTTTTAAAAGTGGCGCAAGTAGAGCGTTAGAACTTAAACCTGATGTAACGATGATGCGATCGCTAGATATATCTTCTAAATTTTCGACTGGTGTATTCCAAAGAAACTTCACCCCATTTTGAGTTGCGGCTTCGACAAGAGCATTGACTAACTGGATGGGATGTACTGCCCGATCGCATGGACTTAATAAGCCGCCATCGGTTTGCCATTGTGAGAAATCTTGAGCAATTTGCTCGCGATCAAGCCATTGCAAATCAAAACCTTGCCTTTTGCGAATCTCAGATAGCGATCGCGATTTTGTTTCAGCATCAGGCGATCGATACAAATTTAAAATGCCATTGCGGTTGTAGAGAATATCAAGATTAGTTTGGGCAGTTAACTCAGAAATCAGGCGATCGTATTTACTTAAACTTGCCAAGCGTAGCTTTACTAAAACTCCTCTTGCTCTAGAGCTTGAGGCAGCCATCAACACACCCAGCGCTGCACTTGTTGCCCCCATTGCTGGCTTGGCACTTACCTCAATAACTGTCACATCTAGCTCGGTTTTACTTAATTCATAGGCAAGCATTGCCCCGATCACACCGCAGCCAACAATAGTAATAGTGGTCATAAATTTTTGAAAGTAAGATTTTAGATGGGAGCTTAGTGTCAGCCTTCCTACTTTAACGCGAAGCCATTTGAGTCATGCTTTGCACGCCGCAAATGGTGAAAAACTGTTGATCTGACGTTACTGTAGTGAGAAATTGCCATTATGTTGAGGGACTTGCAGTAAAAAAGAACCGATTTTTGGTGGTGCTGCAAAGTCGTATCACCAAAAATCGGTTTCTTGATTAAATCGCAAAACCATTAATGTCAATGTGAGAAATGTCAATGTTAGACTTTTGACATAAGTGCAAATCCTGTAGCATTTGCGGTCAAACTTTCTACGTCCTGCAAAATTACTGCATTAAAACCCGTGATTACGCTAAACCTGCTGCATCCCATCGAATCTACCCCAATCCAAACATGGAAATTTGACTCTGAGCCTATGATTCGGATTGGGCGATCTGGAGATAATGACGTGATTCTTTATAGCTCTGTTGTTTCTCGCTACCATGTGGAGCTACATCGTCACTCGCTCTATTGGGAAATCGTTAATATTGGGGCAAATGGTACATATATTAATGACCAGCAAATTGACAAGGAGCGAGTGCAGGATGGGGTAATTATTCGTCTTGCAACAACTGGTCCAAAATTACAAATTTTACTAGATGCGTCTGAATCAATGACTCCTTTACCACCTCGTGATGCTGTTACTAGTCCCACATCACCAACTAAGCCAAGCGAAGGTCGCGCTACAGTCATGTCCCGTAAGCTAATGTAACACTGCAATACAAAATAGCTATGCCATAAAGTGCTACTCACCGTCACTTAATTTGGAGCTTTTTGAAATATGCGATCGCCAATATCGTATTATCATAGACTTGGCATAATTTGGCACTTGCTGACAGTTTTGCCAAAAGTTGGCAAAAGTCCAAAAAATGTTTTTTGATTTCTAGATATATACAATCTAGGCATACTTAATCTAGGCATATTTAATAATGAAGGTCACTCTAGAGAAGCTTCCCGCTAGTCAAATTGGTTTTGACATTCAAGTAGAAGGGGCAAAGTCTCAAGCAATATACGATCGCATCGTCAAAGACTTGACGCGCACGATGCAAGTACCTGGTTTCCGCAAAGGCAAAGCGCCCACTCAACTTGTATTGAGACAAGTTGGTAGTCAGCGACTCAAAGCAAATGTTCTCGAAGAATTGCTAGAAAAAACCTTAACCGAAGCCCTTGCTGAGAATAAAGAAGTTAAAGATAAAGCATTGGGCGGCTTTCAACTAATTACCGATATTGAAACTCTTGTCCAAACCTTCACCCCAGGGCAAGAAGTATCCTTTAAAGCAGCAATCGACGTTGAGCCAGAAGTAACTCTCAACAAATATCAAGGCTTCACGGTTAAGGCTGAAGAAATTAAGCCAGATCTTACCGAAGTTGATCGCACATTACACGAATTTCAAGTTCGTAAGGCGACGATCGTGCCGATCGAAGATCGTGCTGTTGCTCTAAATGATGTCGTTACTGTCGATCTCAAAGTCCTTGATCGCACCACTGGTGAAGAATTACCTGACGCGGGCGAAGAGGATTTTCAGTTAGATGTTGATGAAAAAGCATTTATTCCTGAAGTTGTTCGGGCGATCGTCGGTGCAGCGATTGATCAGGTCATTGAAGTTGAGTCAATTTTTCCTGAAGAATATTACCCCGAAGAATATGTCGGCAAGGAAATCAAATATGTCGTCACGATCAAATCGATCAAAGGTCGTGAGCTTCCAGCTCTAGATGATGAGTTTGCTCAATCAATTAGCGACAAACAAACGATCGCCGAATTGCGTGAATTCCTCGAAAAGCGTGTCACCGACGAAGCTGAAGCTAAGACCAAAGCCAACAAGGAACGTGCTGTCCTTGAGGCTCTCACTGCCGAACTCGAAGTTGATTTACCTGTAACCCTCTTGCAGCAAGAACTAGACTTTTTGGTGCGCCAACAAGCTAGCTACTTGCAAGAGCGCATCGATCCTGCGATGGCAAAGCAACTGTTTACCAAGGAATTGGTTGAAGAAATGCGCCGCCTCAATCAACCAGAGGCGGTTAACCGTCTCCGCCGCAAAGTTGCCCTTGATAAAATTGCTGAAGAGGAAAAGCTTGCGGTTGATGAAGCTGCACTCAAAGAAAGAGTTGCTAGCACCTTAGAAGTGCTCAAAGATCCTAATATCGATCCCGCTAGATTAGCTAGCTTGATTCGTGAGGAAATGCGGACTGAGATCGCTGTGGAATGGTTGATCGAGCATTCTGAGATTGAGTTAGTCGAGCAAGGGTCACTCCAACCAGAGCCTGAAGCCCTCGAAACTATCTCTCCAGAGACTGATACAGATGTGGTAACTGTTGAGGCAACATCTGAAGAAGCTTAATTAAAAGTAAGAGGGGTGCTTTGCACCCCTCTTACTTTTAAATTGCGTAGAATAGTATGGCTAGAGACCAATACTATTTTTGAGGCATAATAGCTCTTAAATCTGTATGGCAAAACCTTAGCTTTGCCACTTAAGCTTAGCTAATCAGGTTTTTCCTAGGATATGCATCAAAATTATGGTGAATTCAAAACGAATGTTCCCTTTATCTAGTCAATTAACATCAAATCAATTTGCGATCGCTTCGACCCAAAATCAGGTTGTGCCGATGGTAGTCGAGCAATCAGGTAAAGGCGAGAGAGCATTTGATATTTTCTCGCGCTTACTGCGTGAGCGAATCGTGTTCTTGGGTTCGCAAGTAGATGACACCACATCGAACCTGATTATGTCTCAGCTTTTATTTTTAGAAGCTGAAGATCCTGAAAAGGACATTTATCTTTATATCAACTCCCCTGGTGGCTCAGTCTATGCGGGCATGGCAATTCTTGATACCATGAACCACGTTCGTCCCGATGTTTGTACTATCTGCATGGGGCTGGCGGCTAGCATGGGCGCATTTTTATTAGCGGCTGGTGCTAAGGGCAAGCGCATGTCTTTACCTAATGCACGAATCATGATTCACCAACCTCTTGGTGGCGCTCAAGGTCAGGCAGTTGATATCGAAATTCAAGCAAGGGAAATCTTGTATATTAAGCGATCGCTCAACGAGATGTTAGCTGCTAACACAGGCAAGCCTCTCGAACAGATCGAACAAGATACCGAGCGAGATTTCTTTATGTCGCCTGCGGAAGCTCAACAATATGGTTTAATTGATCGCGTTTTAACCAATTCCAAAAGCCTCCAGCCATCTGTCCTATCCCTAGTCTAGCCACAGCGAGATAGCTTATGCCCAGTAAATATGACTCTCATCTTAAATGTTCCTTCTGTGGTAAGTCACAGGAGCAGGTACGCAAACTCATTGCAGGACCAGGGGTATACATTTGTGATGAGTGCGTGGATTTATGCAACGAAATTCTCGATGAGGAGTTGTTTAACAGTGCTCCGCCTCAATCTACCCAGCGTAAAGATCCTGCTAATGAAAAGCGGAAAACTAAAACTGCGGCAAATCTTAATCTCAGTCAGATCCCTAAGCCCCGCGACATTAAGCGTTATCTTGATGAAAATGTAGTTGGTCAAGACGAAGCCAAAAAAGTTTTGTCTGTCGCCGTCTATAACCACTACAAGCGCCTAAGTTTCATTGAGTCGGCTGGCAAAGGTCAGGTTGAAGATGGGGTTGAACTTCAGAAATCGAACATTTTGCTGATTGGTCCCACAGGTTGTGGGAAGACTCTGTTAGCGCAGACTCTAGCGGAAATGCTAGATGTGCCTTTTGCGGTTGCTGATGCTACGACACTTACTGAGGCGGGCTATGTCGGTGAAGATGTAGAGAATATTTTACTGAGGCTCTTACAGGTTGCTGACCTTGATGTTGAAGAGGCTCAGCGCGGCATTATTTATATTGATGAAATCGATAAAATTGCGCGTAAGGGTGAAAATACTTCGATTACCCGTGATGTTTCGGGTGAAGGTGTTCAACAAGCCTTACTAAAAATGCTCGAAGGTACGATCGCCAACGTACCGCCTCAAGGTGGACGCAAGCATCCTTACCAAGACTGCATTCAGATTGACACCAAAAATATCTTGTTTATTTGCGGTGGTGCTTTTGGTGGTATGGAGAAGCTAATCGAGCAGCGCATTGGCAAGAAGTCGATGGGGTTTGTGCAGCAGGGTGAGTCGATTCCCCGCGAAAAACGTACTGCGGAGATTTTGAAAAACCTACAGCCCGATGATCTAGTCAAGTTTGGGATGATTCCTGAATTTATCGGTCGTGTGCCTGTGACGGCTGTTCTTGATCCGCTTGATGAAAAAGCGTTGATGGCAATTCTGACTGAGCCTCGGAGTGCGTTGATTAAGCAGTACCAAAAACTCTTGAAAATGGATAATGTCCAGCTTGAGTTTCAGTCTGATGCAGTTCAGGCGATCGCTAAGGAAGCCTATCGCCGTAAAACAGGGGCGAGAGCTTTACGCGGTATCGTTGAGCAGTTGATGCTGGACATGATGTATGAGTTGCCTTCTCGTAAGGATGTCACCAAATGTCTAATTACCCGTGACATGGTGGAAAAACTATCGACGGCGGAGATTTTGCAGCATCCTGCCTCAATGCCTAAACCTGAATCAGCATAAACAAAAGGGACTCGCTAAGCGAGTCCCTTTTGTTTATGTATATGTTAATAGTAAAGAAAGCGTTACTATAGCTGTCGCCATGCCTGTTAGGACATAAAAACCAAATAGTGTGAGGCGGCGCAAAGCGCCGCCTTTATTTGGTTTTAAAAATACAAAATGGCTACGCCACTCAAACCCCAAAATAAAAGTAACAGCGCAGAGCGCCGCTACTTTTATTTTGGGGTTTATGTCTTAAGCAAACCTTTTACTGCTGTCGTAGATATGGAGCATTTAAAGAAAATGTTGAATTTGTGTTAAAAGAGATTGCATTTTTTTAAGTATCTCCATCATGTTTGCTTCTTTTTGATTGTGACCAATTAGCTCTAAATCACTAGCGATCACCCCAATTGAAATAATACCTAAGTTGCTAGCTGAACCTTTGATAAAATGCGCCACCCTTGAAATTGCCTGATAGTCATTTGCCGCGATCGCAGCTTCGAGTTGCCCTAAACTCTTAGATGTAGACTCGACAAAAGTTTCGAGAAGTTCAGTTTTAAATTCTTCACTACCATCAGCAATATCGTCAATATATGTCCAGTCAATTAATGGTAATGACTCAGAACTATTGAGATATTGCTTTGGGAGAATAGTATGAATATCTTGCTCAGCAGTTATTGCCACTTCTGAAATTTCAGAAGTAGCGATCACATTCTGAGCATTAATTTTTCTCTCCCATGAAGCTAATTTTTGAGCAAGATCTTCTTTGCGAATCGGTTTACTGAGATAGTCATCCATTCCATAGGCAAGGCAGCGATCGCGATCTTCTTTCATGGCATTAGCAGTCATAGCCAAAATGACAATCTTACTTTTAGCTGAATCTAGTTGCCGAATAGCTGTCGTTGTCTCATATCCATCCATTTCTGGCATCTGGCAATCCATTAAGATAATGTCATAGTGGATGTGCTTGAGTAAATCGAGAACTTCTTTTCCATTTCCTGCCACATCTGCATCATAGCCAAAGCTCCTTAGCTGATGTAAAGCAACTTTTTGGTTGATCGGACTGTCCTCGGCGATCAAAATTTTAAGCTTAGAAATCTTTTTAGGTATATCATCTAACCCTATGAGTGGAGAAATTGGCAGAGCTTTGCGATTAGTCTCTATAGAAACTACTTCCATCAAAATATCGAGTAAGCGTGATTGTTTGACTGGTTTGACAAGGTAAAACTCAAATCCCATTTCTTTAACGCGACTGATGCCACCCCGTTGATTTAGAGAGGTCAGCATAATTAATTTGATATCTTGTAGCGTCGGGTCAGCTTTAATCTTTGCACCTAACATTTCGCCATCAAGGTCAGGCATCTGCATATCTAAAATTGCTAACTGATAACGATCGCCTTCAGCCACTGCGTCTCGTAAAATAGCGATCGCATCTGATGCGGATTGCACTGCATCGACACGCATCTGCCAAGCTGTCAGTTGATAGGTGAGGATTTTGCAATTAGTTTCACTATCATCTACTACTAATACTCGAATATCTTTGAGATTAACTTCTCGACGTGGTGGTCGCTCAGCGATCGCTTCGGGAGTTTGCTTTACAAAGGAAATTCTAAACCAAAACTGTGAACCTCTTCCTTCCTCACTATCGATGCCAATTTCACCTCCCATAAGATCGACTAATTGCTGACAAATTGCTAAACCTAAACCAGTACCACCATATTTACGGTTAGTCGAAGCATCAACTTGAGTGAATGGTTGAAACAGTTTTTTCTGGGCTGTAGGCGATATACCAATACCTGTATCAATTACTCTAAATTCAATTGTTGCGGTGGATTCAGTTTCTGCTTTGAGTGAAACTTTGACGATAACTTCCCCTTTTGACGTAAATTTAATGGCATTACTGACTAGATTCGTTAATACCTGCCTAACCCGTGCAACATCTCCGCATAGATAAATCGGTACATTTTGATGAATTAGTGAGGCTAGTTCTAAACCTTTGGACTGAGCAAGCATAGCTAGCAGATCAGTTACTTCCTCAACGCAAGTGTTCAGGTCAAAACTGATCTCTTCTAATTCCATTTCATTGGCTTCAAGCTTAGAAAAATCCAGAATCTCATTGATTAATGTCAACAGGTTTTCGCCACTGATTCTTACTGTTTCCACAAAATCTTTTTGTAGAGGCGAAAGTTCAGTATCCGCCAGTAAACCTGTCATCCCCAGCACTGCATTCATTGGTGTGCGAATTTCATGACTCATGGTAGCGAGAAAAGAGCTTTTCAGCTTTGTGGCGACTTCAGCTTGATGACGTGCTTCCTCTAAGGCAAGATTTTGTCGTGATAATTGTTCGCGACGTAATGTTTCTTGTTCTAATAGAGTCGCTTGATAGATAGCTATCCCCACTTGAGTTCCTAGCTCTGTTAAGAAGTCAATCTCAAAGCTTCGCCAATGCCTTGTGTTACTACATTGATGTACTACGAGAAGCCCCCATAAGTTTTCCCTTTCGAGAATTGGTACTACTAAGTTCGCCTGCACTTGAAATTGAGCCATCAATTTCTTATAGCAATCGGGCATATCTGAATTAGGGATATCATCATTGATGACTCTGCGACCTTGACGATATTTTTCCCAGAGCCTATGCCGAAAGCAGATGTCTTTAACATCTGTTCCCAATGACGCAATCCAAGGCGGCTCGACTGACTCAACCACAACTGTACCTTCCCATTCTCCATCAAAGCGATATGCTAGAACTCGATCTGCTTTGAGGAATCTGCGAACTTCGTCAACAGTTGTACTTAAAATCTCATTTATATTGAGTGATTGGCGAATTCGTAAAGTAATTTGGGAAAATACTAATGATCGCCAATTCTGCAAACGGACTTCTTCCTCAACTTGTTTGCGATCAGTGATATCCAATCCTGTAGCAATAATAAAATCAATTTTATTATCTGAACTTAGTAGAGATGTGGTTGACCATGAAATTAAACGACGTTCCCCATGCTTAGTTATCCAATAGCTCTCATAGGAGGTTGATGAGTTTTGAGGAACCACTTTAGCAAGATTTTTACAAACTAATGGAATATCTTCAGGTAATAAAAAAATCTTCCAAAAGTTCTGATTATGTACTTCTTCATAATAATAACCAGTCACCCGTTCACATTCTCGATTAAATCGGATGATTTTACCTTCTGGATCTAATACAATCACCAATGTTGCAGCCGTATCCAATACAGCAACTGTAAAATCCCGCTCTTGTTTTAGGCTATTAGCTAACTTGCGACGGACGGTTACTTCATGTCTTACAAAATAAAATAATAATGCTAATACAATTAGAGTAGATAAGAGTGTAATTAAAGAAAGATCTACAGCCTTAACTAAAGAATCTTGACGTTTCTGTAACCACTGCGTTAAGTTGCTTGTTTCTAGTGTGATCAGCTCTCCTAACTGAACTTCGGCAAGATCTAGATAGTTTTGATTATTTAGATCCTTTATTTTTTTCTGGGTCGCGCTGATGCCAGCAGTTTGATAGAGCAACAAAATTTGGCGAGAGTCACTCATTTCTTTGTTAATGTGTTGAACTAGCAGAAGCAGCGTATTTTTATAGCGATCGCTCTTTTGTTGGTCATACAGATGACTACTATTATCTAAGGATAGCTTCTGGAGAAATTGTAAATCTTGCTCCAACTGCAAAGTTAAAACCTCATATTTGTCCAAACTCTCTGGAGTATTAGATAGTAGATAATTCATCATTGCAACCTTTAACTCGCGTAAACGATTAAGCGGTTGATTAATTTTTTCTAAAGTTTCGCGTTGTTGTAGAATTGCGCTGTTGATATCTCTTACGCTACGCAAATTGACAAAGGAAATTACGCCCATACTAATGACCATTGTTGCGGCTAGGCTCATCCAAAAGGCAATTTTTTTAAGAAAGTTTCCTTTTTCTTGGGAATCTTTATTTTTTATGGGGATAGCTAAGCGATTGACTTCAGTTAAGCTACGACGAGTTTCAATAATGTATGCAGTCTGATTACCTAGTGACTTAAGTGCAGCAAGTTGCTCTTGTGTGAGTTCTCTAGGTTGATAATCAAGTACACATAAGCTTCCTAGGGTATAGCCTTCCACAGTTTTAAGGGGAACGCCTGCATAAAAGCGAATATTTGGAGTATGGGTAACTAAGGGATTATCCGCAAATCTCTCATCATTGAGAGTGTCAGTAACTATAAAAATCCCATCTTGAAGAATTGCATGAGCGCAAAAAGAGACTCTTCTTGGTGTTTCTGTTCCCTCCATCCCAACCTTGGATTTAAACCATTGCCGATCTTTGTCTACTAAACTTACTAAGGCGATCGGGGTTTGACAAATATGAGCAGCCAATCGGGTGATATCGTCAAAGCCTTGCTCTGACTCAGTGTCTAGGATATTGCACTGATGTAGAGCAGCAACTCTTTCCAGTTCATTTGGTGGTTCTTGAGCAGGAATCATGTAGGTTTTAGTTTGGGATATGATTCTCCCAATTAAGGTTTTTCAATTAGATGTTTTTCGTTAATCCCCGTTTAACAAACTTTAATGGCGTTTTGCAAATGAGTACGCATTCATCTGCAAAACAAAAAACAATCACAGTAAAGGTTTTGACTTTTAATTTTGCTTGAGATAAAGCTAGAAGTGTATATCTAAATATAGCAATCTTCCCAATGATTTGGAAGAAAGGCGAGGGCTTAAGTATAGCTATAGTCACCTGTATCAGGACAAATCAAAAACCAAATAGTGTGAGGTGGCGCGAAGCGCCGCCTCACACTATTTGGTTTTTATGTCCTAACAAAAATGACGGCAGCTATAAATGCACAAATTATTTGTACTTGCATATAAACATTCAGAGATCTGAACATATAGCAATACAAGTTTTGTTTAGGACTTAAAATCCAAAAGAGTAATGGTAGCGCTTTGCGCTGCCATTACTCTTTTGGATTTTTAAGCTTTTTGGTGGTGTGGCTTTGCCGCACCATCAAAAAGCAATTCATTATTTTTTAGCTGGCTGAAGATTGCTTGCTACAGACTAATACTTAGTATCAACTTTAAAGTATTGCCTAACCAAATTAGGGTAACGATACCGCCAAATATTGCTAGGGGTACGATCGCTAAAGTTTTCCAGATTTTAATTTCTAATGCTACTGACGCACTCCATATTTGCCAGATGATAAACCAGATCATCACTGAAATTGCTGCGAGGAAACGTAATCGTGGCGGTAAACTCAATGCAGGAGCCATAAATAGCCAAGGTAAACTAGCAAAACCTGTGAGGGTAAGCAATTTATCCATCTCGACATTTTTTTGAAAAACATTCGCCAACTGTTTGAGTAGAAAAGTGAAAAATAACCAACCAATAATTCCGCTAATCACTGACCAGATGATTCTATAACTTACAAATTGGTCAAGACGGAAGGTTTCTAGAATATTTACTAAAGCTATGACGATCGCTGCTTGGACAAAGCTAGGATTTGCCTTGAGTTGTTCAAAAGTCACTTGTGGTAAAAACAGCGTCCCATAGAGGCGATCAAGAAAATTTCCCAGTGTTTGCGGCGGTTGAGGTGGTGTGTCCCTGTCAGGGATAATATCTGTGGCGATCGCATTTAAATCAGCAGAATTTGGCTCAGTGGGATTCATAAAAAGCTAGTGGTGACGTTGATATAAGTCTAAATTTGCCGTGATTTTGTCTTAATCTAATACTAATTGCTAACTGACTCTAACATGATTGACCTCGACACTACTCAAACTCATCATCTCCTCAACATTGATGCAAGCCAATTGCCACAAGGTTTACAAGGAAGAATCACGATCCCTGGAGACAAGTCAATTTCGCATCGAGCGTTAATGCTTGGCTCACTAGCGGAGGGTGAGACAACGATTCGAGGTTTACTGCTAGGCGAAGATCCGCGTAGTACAGCAGCTTGTTTCTCGGCGATGGGGGCGGAAATTTCTGAACTTAACTCGGAATTGGTAACAGTGAAGGGAATCGGTTTGGGAAATCTTAAGGAGCCTCTAGATGTCTTAAATGCTGGTAATTCGGGAACGACATTACGTTTGATGTTAGGGATTCTTGCCAGTCACCCCGATCGCTTTTTTACGGTCACGGGTGATCACTCCTTGCGATCGCGCCCTATGTCTCGTGTCGTCAATCCTTTACGTCAAATGGGAGCAAATATCTGGGGGCGGGAGAATGGAGCGAGAGCACCGCTAGCGATTTCAGGACAAAATCTCAAAGCAATTCACTATCAGTCACCTGTAGCTTCGGCACAGGTCAAGTCCTGTATTATGCTGGCAGGATTAATGACTGATGGGGAAACGATTATCACGGAACCAGAAAGATCTCGTGATCATAGTGAAAGAATGCTAGCTGCTTTCGGAGCAAAAGTGAGCCTTGATATTGATACGAATACAGTCGGCATTAAGGGAGGGGCAAAACTGGTTGGTCAGGAGGTGACTGTCCCTGGGGATATTAGCTCAGCAGCATTTTGGTTAGTAGCTGCGTCCATCGTTCCCAATTCTGATTTGGTAATTGAGAATGTCGGCATTAATCCAACCCGTACAGGTATCCTCGAAGTTCTTGCTGAGATGGGTGCAGATATTATCTATGAGAATCAACGGGAAGTTACAGGTGAACCTGTTGCTGATTTGAGAGTGCGCTCTGCTAATCTCAAGGCTTGTCGAATTGGTGGTGCGGTAATTCCGCGACTCATTGATGAGATTCCGATTTTAGCGATCGCAGCTAGTTGTGCAGAAGGAACTACGACAATCGAAGATGCTGCTGAACTGCGTGTCAAGGAGAGCGATCGCATTGTTGCTATGGTTAAAGAAATGACAAAAATGGGTGCAAATGTTACGGAACTTCCAGATGGTATGTCGATTGTCGGTGGTAAATCTTTGGTAGGTGCTGAAGTTGACAGCTATAACGATCATCGAGTCGCGATGAGTCTGGCGATCGCGGCTTTAGTAGCTAAAGGTAAAACCTCTATAAATCGTGCCGAGTCTGCTGCTATTTCTTATCCATCGTTTATTCCTACCTTACAAAGTTTGTATACACAATCAGAATAAATCACTGATGTTACGTGGAAGCATACAAGACCCTCACCCCTAGCCCCTTTCCCAAAAGGGGAGAGGGGAACAAGAAATTAGTCTTTCTCCCCCTCTCCCTTAATGGGAGAGGGGGGTGGGGGGGTGAGGGTTCCACGTGACATCAGTAAATCAAATCCAGATTTTTGATACAAGCCCCTCTTTGCGGGGCTTGTATCAAAAATCTGGGTTTAAGCGGCGCGAAGCGCCGCCCTTACTATTTAGATGTAATACATGGTTGTCGCAATTTGACGCTGACGTTGCCGATCACATAAATCCTTGAGCGTACAGCCGTCTAATACATTAGAAGCCGCCTTTTGAGCAGTTTCCCATACTTCATGGATTACGGAAAGAGATGCGCTGTCGTTACCTGACTTACTACTTTTTTCAGCGATCGGGTCATATCCTTCGATACCTCGAATAATCTCTAGTAAGCTAATCTCCCAAGGTTCTCTAGCAAGGATATAGCCACCTTTAGCTCCACGCTGACTCTTAACCAAGCCTTGACGCTTTAAAGTTGCAAGCAACTGCTCTAAATAGCGATCAGGAATATTTTGTTGGTTCGCAATCTGACGAATCTGGAGAGGCTGATCGATCGCAAAATGATTAGCTAGCTCAAGCATAGCCAAAATTGCATATTCACTCTTTAAAGAAAGTTCCACAACAGACCGTAATTCTTATTTAAAGATATTTTTCTTAACTGCATTCTATGATACTACGGTATGTCACTGTAAATTTAGAGCAAATATATTATACCAATTCCAAAAATGGCAACGCCATTTTTGGAATCTTAAAACCCTACTGGGTTTGTTTTTTAATTCACTGAAGTGTTGGCTCACTTCAGTGAATTGGTATTAAATAGGAGTGGCAGCGCGAAGCGCCGCCACTCCTATTTAACTACTGGCTGAATATAGAGTCTATTAGCCCTTACATAACATACATCTTCTATATTTCTGCCTCTTACGGGCATCCAAGGTCTACCATTTTCATCTAAAGGATTAACCAATACTTCATCAGAGCCGCCACGATAGATTTCTACTTCTAAAACAGCATTTGTCAAATAAGTGCGGACGATAGGACTTTTTAAACTAGCCGATCGCCGACAATTTAGCCCGTTAGCTGCAATAACCCGCCACAATGAACCTGCTACACGAGAGTAAGCAGATTTTACAGGTGCTTCATTGCTGTAGTAATTACCCTGTTGATCAGTCGTCTGCGCTTGAACTGCCAATGGCAAGACTGAGAGTAGCAGCATAGAATAGGTCAGAGTGTGGAAAAAAGTATTCATAGGGCGGATTGCAGCAGGATTTATGATGTCTAAAGAAGCGATGACTGTATCAAATTTGACGCAAGCAATTACGCTTTTGTTGCGTGAAGAAATAGGGATTGTGCGCGTGACGGGGGAAATTTCTGGTTTCACAACCGCAGCCTCTGGACATCGATATTTTACGATCAAAGATGAGTCAGCTCAGATCGATTGTGTGATGTGGGCTAGCCGTACCCTAGCTTTTCGTCCTAAAAGTGGAATGCAAGTTGTTGTCCAAGGTCGCATAACGGTTTATGCAACCCGTGGTAAATATCAGATCGATTGCGATCGCATGACTGCCGCAGGACAAGGTGATTTATATCTAGCCTTTGCGGCGATGAAGGAAAATCTAGCGGAACGCGGATATTTTGATCCAGAACGTAAACGAGAGATTCCTGCTTTTCCTTTGAAAATTGGGGTGGTCACGTCACCGACAGGCGCTGTGATTCAAGATATTCTCAGTACGCTAAAGCGGCGATCGCCCCATTGTGAAATTTATTTATGCCCAGCAACCGTCCAAGGTGAGACGGCTCCTGAGGAGATCGCATCAGCGATCGTCGCTTTGCAAAATACCGATGCTGATGTGTTGATTGTTGGGCGTGGTGGTGGCTCGATTGAGGATCTTTGGGCTTTTAATACAGGGCAAGTTGCCGAGGCAATTTATCATTCGCGGATTCCTGTTATTTCTGCGGTTGGGCATGAAACTGACTTTACGATCGCTGATTTTGTTGCGGATTTACGCGCAGCCACACCAACGGCAGCAGCGGAACTAGTGACTCAATGCGATCGCGAAACCCTATGGCAACAGCTCACCGCTTGGGAGAATCGCCTAAATCGTGTTGTTCAATTAGAAATGCAGAATTATGATCAACGACTGAATGCACTCATCAATAGTTATGCGTTTCAAAATTTTGGCGATCGCTTGCATGATCGCGCTCAACAATTAGACGAAGCTGAGCAAACTATGCAAAAGGCTCTTGTTCGTCATTTGCGTCAATCCACTAATAAACTTGAAAGCATCACGGCTCATTTGCGATCGCTACATCCCCTATCACCATTACAGCGTGGTTTTGCTTTGTTGCGATCAGGTGATCGCTTGCTTAGCAATGATGATTCACTTGCTGAATTTGATACAGTGGAAATTGTGCGGCGATCGGAAATTGCCCAAGCCAAGATTGAACAAGTATCTGATAAAAAGTAACTGATAAAGTGTATGACCAACCTAAATAAATCGCCAAAGAAACTACCAGAGCTAAGCTTTGAAGAACAGATGCAGCGTCTTGAAGAAATAGTGGAAATTCTCGATGATGGGGAAGTTGCTCTAGATGAAATGTTGTCTCTCTATGAAGAAGGGATGAAGAGATCGCAATATTGCCGTGAATATCTAGAAAAAGCTGAACAGAAAGTTACCCTAATTCAAAGTCAAAATTCATAGAAATATGGCTCATAAAGGCAATAAATCTTTTTTACCTAGCAAAGACTGTATAGTTTGCGGCAAGCCCTTTACATGGCGTAAAAAATGGGAAAGGTGCTGGGACGAAGTTAAATATTGTAGCGATCGCTGTCGGAAGCAAAAAGGGAATAGTTAAAATAAAATATATAAGACAGGTGACGCAAAGTGTCGCCTGTCTTATATATCTAAAAAGCTATCGAGGACTGGAGATTAATGGCTTAGGATTATGAAAAAATTTCTGCTCACATGCTTGTTTTTTGCAGGCTTATTTTGGGCGCTCTCGACCTATCAAGGTTTAGCAGTCCAAGGCAAATATGACTCAATGGTGCTGAACTTTCGTAATGACTTGTCATCGGAACAAGTTGATCGTGAACTGAAGGCGATCTCCTCAAAATACGGAATTGAGCCAAAATTCAATAGTCCCTTCTCTAAGTCTAGCCGTCTTTACATCGTTAAAGGAGATGCTCAAGTCCTCGACAAGCTCAAACAGTCAGAAGAACTTCGCAACTTGACTGAATATGTCGAAGCTAATTATGTCTATTCGATGGACTTTATTGGTGGTGGCACAACTCCCAATGATCCGATGTACAAGGAGCAATGGAACTTAAAAGCGATCGAAATAGAAAAAGCTTGGCAAAAGACCAAGGGCAAAGGTATCACAGTTGCTGTCATCGATACGGGTGTGAGCAAAGTCGATGATCTCAAAAATACTAATTTTGTCAAGGGTTATGACTTTGTAAACGATCGCGAAGATGCCAGCGATGATAATGGACATGGAACCCATGTTGCGGGAACGATCGCCCAATCGACAAATAATAATTTTGGTGTAGCTGGCATTGCCTACGAAGCTAGCATCATGCCCCTCAAAGTTTTGTCAGCGTCAGGAGGTGGCACAATTTCGGATATTGCTGAAGCGATTATCTTTGCCGCAGACAATGGCGCAAATGTGATCAATATGAGTCTTGGTGGTGGTGGCGAAAGCAAGCTGATGCAGGAAGCGATCGACTATGCCTACAAAAAAGGTGTGGTGATCGTTGCGGCAGCAGGCAATTCCAATCGTAATGCTGCTTTTTACCCAGCCCGCTATCCTAAGGTAATTGCGGTATCCGCCACAGGTTCTACTGGCGAAAAAGCACCCTATTCTAACTATGGTGCGGGTATTGATGTTGCGGCTCCTGGAGGCGCGATCGCAAGGGGTAAAAACGGCGAAAAGGGAGATAATTCTGGCGGTATTTTGCAAAATACGATTGATCCCAGAACCAAGCAATCTGTATTTAGTTCTTTCCAAGGAACCAGCATGGCAGCCCCTCATGTGTCTGGTGTCGTGGCTTTGATCGAAGCATCAGGCGTGAAAGATCCTGAAAAGGTTTTGCAAGTTCTCAAACAGTCTTCACGTAAAGTCACTGACGATACTTTGAACTATTACGGAGCAGGGCATTTGAATGCGGCATCCGCCGTAAATATCGCTTCTCAAGGGCAATTAGGAATTCCTGATTTCTTAAGATGGGCGCGAGACAATGGATACTTGAGTCCACGTTTTTGGATTGATGGTGGAGCGATCGCTCTAATTCCTAAACTAATTATGGTGATTGGCTCCTATCTATTGGCGTGGCTACTTAATCGCTGGTTCCCTTTCCGTTGGAATTGGTCATTTTCCAATGGAGTCTTCTTTGGTGGCGCAGGTTTATTCTTTTTACGTGGCTTCTATTTATTTGACATTACTCAACTTCCTTTCCGTGTAGCGGGAAGTTCTTTACCTGAATTAGGGAATGCTTTCTCTAATACCAATGCACTTAATCCGATTACTGCAAGTGTATTACTGCCCCTAGGCTTATTGCTGATTCTGCTCGGACATCCCCAATGGAAGTGGTTTGCGATCGGTTCAGCGATTGGTACTTCTGCTTGCTTAGCAACTAGTGCAGTACTTGCGCCACAGATGATGTGGATTGGTGATGGGATACCTGCGATCGCATTTCTCAGTGTTAACTCGTTACTTTGTTTTGGGTTTGCCTATCTATCGATTAAATCAGAAACTTCTAGCATATAAACCTAAAGTGGGTGGCAAAGCCACCCACTTTAGGTTTTGGCTTTGGGAAATTACTACAGAGAATATATGAATATCCAGATTATCGGAACCGTAGAATATATCGATATTGGTACAGGAACTTGGGCGATCGCAACTGACACTGATGAGCAGTATGAGATTTGGCAACCAGCACCTGAAGCGATTTTGCAAGAAGGATTAAAAGTAAAGGTTACAGCTAAAGTCCGAGATGATGTATTTACAATGGCAGCGATCGGCGAAGTTATCGAAATTGAAGATTTCCAAAGATTAGGATAAATACAGATTGAAATCATCTATTCTAAGTAGCTAGGTGCAATTAAATATAGAACTCAAAACCTGTGGTACAGGCTGCGTGTGCGCTACAGGTTCTGGCTCTGGCTTTTAATTATGCCCAGATACTTATCCTACAAACAGTTTTTGTGAGGTTCTCATGTCATACAGCAAGGATCACAATCAGCATCAGCCTTACAGGAACTTGGGCATATTAGGAGCGATCGCCACATTGACCATGACGCTCTCAGTGATCGCGAGTTTAGAGACATTTCAACCTTGGCAATCGGTTTATGCTTCTGAAAATGCAACTGTTTCTACAAAGCTAAAGCAGTCTGATAGCAAGGTTGTTAAAATTGCGGGAACTTATAAGACTGTCTTTACACCTCAATTCTTGGTTGAGGCAAAAAAACAGGGTTTAGCATCAATTTCAGGACAATGGATTATCAAGCCCAATGGTGCATTTGAAGCATTTGTTAATGCTACTTCTACAAATGGTAAAAAGGAAACAATTAAAACAACAGGCAAAGTATCCATCAAAAATGGAAAAGTAGTGTCACAAGTAGAAACTGTTAATGGCAAAAAAGCAAGCCCCCTTCCTCCTACGCAGTCCTATACATTATTAACCGATGGCAAGACCTTACAAGCTGATGACCAACCTGTAAAACTTGTAAAGCAATAAAATCTAAGATAGAGACGGCTCAGCCGTCTCTATCTTAGGGAATCAGATCAAGAAACATCCCCGCGATCGCTGTTTCCGCAGCTTCACAAATACCCCGCTCAGTAATCAAGCCAGTTACCAATCTTGCAGGCGTAATATCGAATCCATAGTTTAAGGCTGAAGTTTCCAATGGAGCGACTCTCACTTTGCCAATATCGCCATTCTCCTGTAAGCCTTGCATATAAAGAACTTCGTCAGCACTACGAGTCTCGATCGCAATCTCTTTGACCCCATCCGATATTTGCATATCAAATGTGGAACTTGGTAAAGCTACATAAAAGGGAACATGATTATCAAAGGCAGCTAGAGCCTTGAGATATGTACCAATTTTATTAGCTACATCGCCGCTACGGGTAGTGCGATCGGTTCCGACAATGCAAAGATCGACCTTGCCATACTGCATTAACAATCCCCCTGTATTGTCCGCAATCAGCGTATGGGGAATCTTGGATTGTCCGAGTTCCCATGCGGTTAGATTAGCGCCTTGATTGCGTGGACGAGTTTCATCAACCCACACATGAATATTAATTCCCCGATCGCTGGCTTCATAAATTGGTGCTAAGGCACTGCCGCGATCAACGATCGCTAACCATCCTGCGTTGCAATGGGTCAAGATATTCACAGGTTCGCCCTTGGGCTTAGTCTTGGCGATCGCCTCAATCAGTTCACAGCCAAATTTACCAATATTTCTTGTACCAACCACATCTTCATCGGCAATGGCGATCGCTTCTTTGAGTGCAAGTTCTACTAAGTCTTGCTTTTGTTTTGCTGATTTTTCTAATACTGCAATCATGCGATCGACAGCCCACATCAAGTTTACAGCCGTTGGACGGGCGCGACGAATCACGGCTGAGAGAGCTTTGATCTTTTCTAAATCACCATTACTTTCGCGAGCCGCTAAGTACACGCCGAAAGCTGCCACATTACCAATTACGCCTGCACCACGCACAGTCATATCCTGAATTGCGAGGGTTGCATCGGTACTAGTTTTTAAAGTCTTAGTCACCAAACAAAAGGGAAGTTGTGTCTGGTCAATCACCACCAGATCGCCATCTTCTAACCAAAATGCTTTGTAGGTAGAATTCATAGTTTTTCTCAGTCATCCTCGGACAATAGCCTTATCTTTTCTCAATCATGCTCTAATATCAACTCTCAAAAGTTTAAATTACTTGAAACTTAGGATTATTTTTAAGAGAAGTCGCATCAAAACAATAAGCCCACTGTAAAAACTGATCATCAAGTAGTTCAACGTGGGGATCGATTAGTAAAGCTAAATAATTGCCTTGTTGCTTGATTACTACGGCTGTATATTCCTTGCCATAAATTACAGCATAGCTAAAGTTCTCTACAGGTAAAGAAGCCACTAACAATGACTTTAGCCCCAGTGCTTGGAAAATTGGCTGTACCCAAATGATGCTTTTACTACCATCTACTAGAGTGTAGTATTCCTTGGGAAGCCCACTTAAATCAAAAGTTGCGGCTCCTAAAGTATAAGCTTCAAATTTAGTTTCTTCTATGGCTGTCATAGTTGTTGGTGAGAGAGCGCGACTCATTTCTTTGATTAAGGCTGAGCGATTAAAAATCAAGTTTTTAGTTAATTATCTTGTTAATTAAAAAGTAAGTTTGCATTTCTCCCTTACCTTTAATCATAATCTTGCCACGATCAGCAAAATTATATTTGTTTTTCAAAATTACATAGGTGGAGTCAGAGACTTGGATGTGATCCGCCAATCCATGAGACTCCATTCTGCTAGCAACATTAACCGCATCCCCCCACAAATCATAAATAAATTTCTTAATCCCGATTACCCCTGCGACAACTGGTCCCGTATTGATCCCAATCCGAATTTTGAATGGTTCGCCTAGATCGCTAGCAAAGCGACCGATTACTTTTTGCATATCTAAAGCCATATCAGCGATCGCCTCGGCATGATCTGCGCGAAATTTAGGCAGTCCTCCAGCTACCATATAGGCATCACCAATAGTTTTGATTTTTTCTAGCCCATACTTTTCTGCCAATTCATCAAATTCAGAGAAAATTTCATTAAGCAAACAAACCAGTTTGACTGGCTGCACTTGTGCAGATAATTCTGTAAAACTAACAATATCCGCAAATAAAACCGTAGCTTCACTAAAGCCATCGGCAATTATTTTTTCCCCTTGTTTTAGTCGATCAGCGATCGCGCAGGGCAAAATATTTAGTAATAAATGCTCAGAGGTATCTTTTTCTTGTTGAATAATTGTTTCAGCACGTTTACGCTCAGATATTTCTTTAATAATCCTTGTATACATCTGATTAAAAGCTGTCATGACATCCCCAAGTTCATCATTTCGCAAAGTCAACATTGAGTGAAATTGCAGATCTGCCTGCTCTTGACTAATTGAATCAGCAACAAGTTCCAGATCTTCGCGCAATTTCAAAATTGGCAAAATGACGATCGCCCCCAAAATCACTAAGGTACTAGCGGTTACAAATAGGGAAATAATGGCAACTAACCCAATAATTCGCCATACGAAAGTAACTAACTCTTGCTGAATAAATTCGACATTATGACGAATTATTAGTACATAACCACTACCAAACTGGTTGCCATTCCATGCAACATCATAACGATTGCCATCGGCACTACGAATCCGTGCGATTGGTTTATCGCGTACATCTGCGGCGGTGAGTGTCGGGATTTCACCCTTTTGATCAAGGCGCTGACCTTTGGCATCTTCTACCGCCCATCCTGCGATATTGGTGTCCCGCTTGATCGATTTTGCTAAATCTATAAATCCTGACTCTGCTTTCATCGATTTAGAGGTTTGCAAAAAAAATCTCGCTTGTATAGCCGAGACTTCTTCTACCTGATTGATCAATTCTTGTTCACGTCGAAAATAAGACGGAACCAGAATAATTGCCTCAATGACGACAATACTGACAAAAATCCAAAAGGCAATTCGTCTTGATAGTTTGGCTTTAGATAGGCTCAGCAGCGCTTGCGATCGCTCTTCCATGAGTGCTCCATGCTACTGACTTTATTCAATCTTAGCAACGCCATCATCGCAACCGTCATAGTGCGTAAGAAAACAAAAGGGACGCGAAGCGTCCCTTTTGTTTACCTTAATGCTGAATTCTTGGACTTTTCGACTTCACGATCTTTCTTGCCGCGCCAGATAAATCTTAGGGGCGTACCTTCAAAGCCGAGGGTTTTGCGGAATTGATTTTCGATGTAACGCTTGTAGTTGTCATTGAAACGATGGGGGTCGTTAACAAATAGGATGATCGTTGGTGGACTATCGGAAATTTGGGTGCAGTAATAAACCTTACCTTGTTTACCGCCGCGACTGGTTGGGGGCGCGTGCCATGTGACTGCTTCGTTAAGTGCTTCGTTTAAGATAGCAGTAGGAACGCGACGTTTGTGTTGCTCGGCGGCGATGTCGATGCGATCGAGAATCTGAGTCACGCGCTGACCTGTAAGTGCACTCACGAAAATAATCGGTGCATATTCCACAAACATTAGACGGCTCTTAACTTCGGCGGTGTAATCGTAAATGGTGTAGGAATCTTTTTCGATCGCATCCCATTTGTTCACCACAATTACGCAAGCTTTACCCTCATCATTGATCCGACCTGCCAATTTTTGATCTTGATCGGTAACACCATCTAAGGCATCAATTACTAGTAAAACTACATCGGAGCGTCCGATCGCCTTAAACGCACGGTTAATGCTAAAAAACTCAATGCCGTAATCAATATTCTTTTTACGACGCACACCCGCAGTATCGATCAGACGGTATTTTTTGCCATCGCGCTCAACCGACATATCGATCGCATCACGAGTTGTGCCAGAAATGGGACTGACAATACTACGATTTTCGCCGATGAAAGCGTTCAATAAGCTGGATTTACCAACGTTGGGGCGACCAATAATTGCGACTTTAATCTCATCGCTTTCTTTAATGACTTCTTCTGGTGGTGGTAAATGCTTAATCAACTCATCTAGCAGTTCACCTGTACCATTGCCATGAATGCCCGACATAGGAATCGGTTCGCCTAAGCCCAAATTCCAAAATTCTGCTGCTAATGAAAGTCCATATTTAGAACCTTCACATTTGTTAACCGCTAGTAGTACTGGAATATTTTGTCGTCGTAACCAGCCGCCCAATTGTTCATCAGCATCGGTGATCCCTGCCATACCATCGACCACAAAAATCACCGCCGCCGATTCACGAATCGCTATTTCCGCCTGTTCGCGAATCATTGGTAAAAATTCCGTCTCATCGTCGAATACTAAGCCGCCTGTATCTACGACTTGAAATTCATGTGCGCCCCAGAAACAATCACGATAGACGCGATCGCGGGTTACGCCCGGTTCATCATAGACGATCGCGTATTGTTCACCCGACAGGCGGTTTACGAGAGTGGATTTGCCCACATTGGGGCGACCGACAACGGCAACAATCGGTAGGGGCATGGCTTTACAGTTTTGGAATTCCGAACTCACTACTATAACTTTAATTTGATAAGTTCGTCAATATCAAAACCCAAACGAGAAAGGCGGCGCGAAGCGCCGCCTTTCTCGTACCAATTCACGAAAGTGTGGCAACACTTTTGTGAATTGGTACCCAAACCCAGTAAGGGTTTTAAAAACGCAAAATGGCTACGCCATTTTGTGTTTTGGTATTATGTCCTAAAGAGCAAGGCTCTTTAAGGCGTTTTTAATTGAAAGGGGGTGTATTTGCCGCCTAAACCCTCAACAATCGTGCGTGTATTTGCAATTAACATACCTGCATAGGTTTCAGCTTCACTGCCTTTTGCACCTAGACCATCAGCATAGAGTTTCCGTTCTGCAACCTTGACATTCGCTTCTCTAGCAACGGTGGTAATCAATTTAGGATTAATCGAAACTTCGGCAAAAATAGTGGGTACTTGACTGGATTTGATCACATTCACCAGTTCTTTGACTCTAGTTGGGGTGGGCTGCTCGTCAGTACTGAGTCCATTTAAAGCACCTTCAACAGGAATACCATAGGCTTGAGCATAGTAGCCTAGAGCATCATGGGTAGTGATCAGTTTCCGTGAGCTTTCAGGAATTGTGGCAATTTGAGCCTTGATCCAAACATCGATCTGTTCTAGTTCGCTAACAAGTTTGGCAGTGTTTTTGGTATAGGTTTCTGCTTGATCAGGGCGTAGTGCAATCAAGCTCTTACTGATCGACTGAGTAATCTTAATTCCATTCTGAGCACTATTCCAAACATGAGGATCGGCTTCCTTAGTGGCGGCTTTATCTTCTTTTTGATGGTCATGATCATCTCCATGACTATGCCCTTCTGATGACATGATAGGGCTGGGTACTGCGACTTCATTGACCGCTATTTTTGGGGCAGTATTGGAACTTGATTTAATTAGTTTGATCAAGCTTGGCTCAAAGTCATAACCACCATAGAGAACTAACTTGGCGGAGTCGATCGCTTTACGATCTTCGGGATTAGGTTGATAAATATGGGGATCGGTTCCTGCCTCAATTAGACATTTGAGATTAATCGTATTTCCTGCAATTTGCTTTGCCAAATCACAGGCTACGGAGTTGGTTGCCACAACTAGAGGCAGTTCTTCAGTTTTGGCGACTGGGGATGTAGTAGTTTGAGTAGTTGCGGTAGGGCTGCTCACTGGTTTGTTAGCATCAGTAGTCACAGTGCAGGAACCAAGACTAGCCGCGATCGCCATCAGAGCCGCACTAAAAGCTGAAGAAAGTCTCAAGCTTTTTTTGGTAAATAGCTTTGAGGTTAATTTTGCAGAGTTTGGCTGAGACATTTTTATGTTTTATTGCAGAAAATGATAATCATTATCATAACATTATTTATAAGAAAGCACAAAATGACATAGCCATTTTGTGCTTTCTTATAAATAAAAGCGGCGCAATACGCCGCTTTTATTTATGAATTGATGTTACGTGGAAGGAATTCCTACAATATTGAAAAATCAGGGCTGGCATGGGGGGCAGCCCCTACAAAAAATTTAAATTGTTTAGGTAGGGGCAATCCCCCCGTGGTTGCCCTGTTGGGCTAGCAGCAAGAAATTTATGCCCTGCTTTCCACGTAACATCATTTATGAACTACTAGTTGCGAGATTTAAAGCGATCGCCTCTTTAATCCGTTGAAGCACAAAATCTTTCTCTAAATAAGAAAGTAAACTTCCTGCTTTTGGTCCTCGCTCCTTATTTAAGAAGGTGTAATAAACTGCGGCAAAAGCACTCTTCTGAGAAACTTCAATTTGTCTGGAAGTGCTAAATAATAGCGTTTGTAATGCTTCACCTTCCCAGCTAACATCACCAGCGAGATTGGTCGCTAATGCTTCAAGATAGGTTACTTGCTCAGTGGTGAGGGTTGCCGCTTTTTCAGGCATCGAATCTAGATAGAGAACTAATTTCTCTTCTTCATCTGCATAGTCTTGCAACCATTTTTTGCCAACACGGATGCGATCGCGGACGACTTCCCAATCGCGATCGGTGAGTGGATTGGCGCTTCTGGCGGCAATTTCAGCTTCGAGGTCGAGGTGAGGGATTTGCAGCAAGGAAATTAAGGTGCTGAAGTCAAAGGCTTGATAACCTGCAACTTGCTCATCGGTATTCAATTGTGAATAGACTAGAGGAACTAAATCCTCTAAAGCCTTTTCGTCTTTGTCTGTATCAGCCTGATATTTATCAATCAGGGTGTCATAGTCACGGAATAAACGGGTAATTGTCTCGTAGTTCGGCGAGAAATTGATCACGCTGCGAGGCTGTGTCCGCAACATCAAGAAGCGTAGTAGTTCGGGTGGTAATAAATCGGCGATTTCCTTAGCGCTGGAACCGACACCTTTAGAAGAACTCATCTTGGTTCCATTCACCAAAATGAATTCGTAGGGCGCATGGGTAGGTGGATTCTTTTTGAGAACCTTGCGACAAATGGAGTTAGCCACATCACGAGAACCACCTTTTTGGGAATGGTCTTTGCCAGCGAGTTCAATTGATACGCCGACGACTTCCCATTTGGCGACCCATTCTACTTTCCAAGGCAGTTTACCATTACCATCAAAGGGGGATACCCAGCCTGTATGACCGCAACCTTTGACATATTCCATTGCGTTAGGCTGACAGGTGTAGAATACTTTGCCATCTTGGTAATCAGTGACAACGGTAGTTGCAATTTTGCCGCAGTTTTCGCAGATGGTTTGGAAAGGATACCAATTGGATGGGCGATCGGCTTTGCTGACTTCTTTGTAGGCTTCGCGCACCAGATGAGCGTTGTTCAAGAATAAATCAATATATTGATTCATCTTGCCTGAACGGTAGAGATCGCGGAGGTAATAGATTTGGGGACGCACACCTAAATGCTCGAATACTTCGAGAAATTCGCCCATGAAGTATTTGGCGTAATCGGTAGCTGCTGCCTTGTCAGGTGAGGGGACATTGCAGAGGGGCTGCCCTAGATAGGGCGCAAATTTGGCTTGATCTAAATAATGGGGTACGGTGTCGAGCGCATCGTAATCGTCAACGCCATAGGTAAAGGTGACAGGTTTACCTGCGTGTTTGAGGGCGCGATAAATGGCATCGTGAATCACAACCCCGCGTAATGAGCCGACATGAACGCGCCCAGAGGGGGTTTTGGAATCGTTGACTATAATGCGATCGCCGCTTGCATCTGCTGCAAATTTATCCGCCCAAAACATAGTGGTAATTATCCGAAAGTCTTTCAAGAGTTAAGTTTGGCGTATGAATTTGCTGATCTAGACAATTTCGCGCCTTGTCTAGTCTAACAGGATTAAAAATTTTCTGACCCTAATTTTTTGCCCCAGTAGTAAATTGAGTTGTCATTTGTCTTTGATCTTTGATGGCGATCGCGCTTCTTTTTACAAAGTTATAAAATTTTTCAGGCAATCATTCTAGATCGCTCCAATCTAATTTAATCTCTAAACGTTTGTTGAGGACTATTTTTTCAAAGTATGGATTCAGCTTCATTTCTTAAGTTTTGCATTTTAAAGAAAAAAGAAAATATGTAGGGGTAGAGCATTTGCGCCACTATCTCGCAACTCTCCACTACAATTTTCTTTCGCAAATGCTCTACCCTCTTTGCTTTTATCGATGATTTATCCCTGCGGTTTGGGGATTGTCGGTGAATGGCGATCGCTTAGGAAGATTTGGGATTTTCGGTGAATGTTGGAGGTTTTGGGCAGAGCATTCCCAATTTGAGATGGTTGCAGAATTCATAGATTGTGGTGGGAATGCTCTGCCCCTACGAGAATTATGGGAATGCAAACATTATTTTGATTTATTCGGTATTGCTATCTTTCCAATTAGCTGGGTTGTTTTCAATGTATTCACGCAGATTTTTTAATTCCTGCTCAGTCTTTACAATCCTTTCGTAATAGTTGCGTTGCCAAATTGATATGCCGTAGCTTTTGTTAATACGGTTGATTTTGCGAGAAGAAATAGATTTAAAGTTTTGAATGATGTTGGCTAATGAGAAATTTTCCTCTGATTCAGAAATTATGATAATTCCATGTAGATGATCGGGCATCAGAATAAATCTATCCAGTTCTACATTTGGAAAGTGCTGAGGGATTTTTTGCCACAGGTTAGAGACAATTTGACCGATCGCATTTATTTTCATCTCTCCGTTATCTATTTCTCCAAATAAATGCTCTCTTTGATAGCAACAGATGGTTACAAAATAGATTCCTGAATTTGTATAGTCATATCCTTGCAAACGGATAGAACGCCGATGATGAATTTTAGGGTTGTAAGACATACATCAAATATCGAAAAGATGGCAAATGTAGGGGTAGAGCATTTGCGGCAATATTTATAAATTATCACCGAAATCTCAATACGCAAATGCTCTACCCTCTTCGCATTTACCGATAATTTATCCCTGCGGTTTGGGGATTGTCGGTAAATGTTGGAGGTTTTGGGCGGTTTGGGGATTGTCGGTGATTGTTAGAGGTTAAGGGCAGAGCATTCCCAATTTGAGATGATTGCCGAATTTATAGATTGTGATGGGAATGCTCTGCCCCTACGAGAATCATGAAATTAATCGCTGTAGGGGTAGAGCATTTGCGCCAATATTTACAAATTATCACCGAAATCTCTGTACGCAAATGCTCTACTCTCTTCGCATTTACCGATAAATTATCCCTGCGGTTTGGGGATTTTTGGTGAATGTTTGAGTTTTTGGGCAGAGCATTCCCAATTTGAGATGATTGCAGAATTTATAGATTGTGGTGGGAATGCTCTGCCCCTACGAGAATTAATTTTTAAAATTCTCGGAAAATAACGGTAAGGATGCTGAGGAGGATGGTGACAGGTAACGAAATGCTAGGATGCTGATTATGCTGTAGAAAATTGTCGGTTTACAAATCTTTATAGAGGTGTGAAAGCTTTATGGTTTACACTTCACAAGTCTCTGCGCGAGAGAAGAGAACCTTACCCACCCCCCCAACCAACACAAACAAACTCACCCCCACCCAACCCCACAATTCCAACAGTGGGAGGCTTGCTGGGAGAGCGTTTTGGGCATTTTTTGTGTCATTCATAAACTCAGTATACGTCCTCCAGTCCCCATCACCTATAAAAAACTTTGGTGGATGATACCAACCAACTTTTGCAGCAAACTTTTTCCACACCTCATAGTCATATTTACCAATCTCGCCGCCACACTCTAGCCAAAGCTTTTTCTGAATACTAAAACCAAACTTGCTATTGCTGTAATGCACCCACAACTGATCAATTGTCCGCAAATCTTCGCAAGGAAAAGCCTCAATATGCTCAGTATCTAGCCAACCCTCTTTTTCGCGATTAGCAACCTGACACATCAGTTTTGCCGTCAGTTCATCCGCCTTGCGCCATTCCTTCGCCTTCAGCAATTTCTCCAACTCGCGATAATCAATCCCCTTCGCGCTCACCAATTCCACAGGATTTTTCTTGATCTCTGGGACAGGCGGCACTGGCGGTGTTTTTCTGCCAATAACTTCTCTCTGAAACTCTTTAGGAACCACAGGCGGCGAAGATGAAGGGGATGAAGGAGTTTTACTACCACTAGAGCTAACTGCTTCTCTTGTCTGAGGTCTTGGAGCAGATTGCTTATTGGCTAATCTTTCAATCGCATCAATGACTTCTTGATCATTTCCACTTGATGCAACATTTATTCTTTTCCATAGCTGCTTAGCTAAAGTAAGGTCTCCATGAAGTTCAGCGTAAAGAGCATCTTTTTTGAGTGAGTCAATATCCGTACTGTTGGCAAATTTTGGTAGCAAAATATAATGTAACTTTGTTGCAGGCTCGATCACTGCATAAGGTGTTTGCACATAGTTCTTATAGCTTTGCGTCAGACGTGGTACATGCGTCCTCAAATATTGATAAAACCGTTCCACCGTCGCGCAATTTCCCTCACCCTGAATCCGCAACGCTTCTAACAACACATTCGTAAACGCCCCTTGCCCAATCTCATCAATCTCATAGGAAACCTGAGACGGACTGCAAGAAAAGAACGTAATTACACCCTGCTGCTTCTCCTCACCGATGCCCATACCCGCATTCTTCGCGCCATCACTGCGACAAGCATCGATCAACATCACCACATTATCCGCCCCACTCCGCCGCAACCGTTCCGTCACATCACTAATCGCAATCCCCAAAGCAGGCATAGTTCGCGGATTGCCATCACTAGGCAAGAGATAATCGCGTCCCTCACAGGGCATCCCATGACCGCTAAAGTAAAACCACAGCGTATCCCCTGCGGATAGAAAGGGATCGGCAAAGCGATCGCCTAAAAAAGACTTGAGAGTGCCATAGGTAGGCTGAGTCTTGCGCCCCAGAGCATTGCGCGGCGAGTCATCGGTAAAAAAGTACAGATCGTCCTGACTAATGCCCAAATCCTGCATGAAAAAATCACGCATCCTCTCAGCATCGCTTTTGGCATACTTCAGAGGCGAAATCTCATCATAGTCATTAATTCCGACAATTACCGCGCAATTTCTCGCCATAGTTCGCTAAAACCGTATTTTTAGAAGGAGCAATTCAATCAGCGATATTTTCCAACTCATCAGCAATTAACTCCTGTAGATCGTCATCACAATGAGACTGCAAATGAATTATAGAAGCATTTAATTCGGCTAACACATCAACCTTTTGGCGATCGCTCAGATTTGGTAATTGCAATTGATGCATCAGCGCGATCGCCCTCTGACATTCAACTCCTAGCTCAGCAATCAAAGTACTGAGAGTTGGATTAGCGATCGCCTTTGGTCTATAGGAATTTATTAGAGAATTTATTGGTAACTCTGTAACCTGCATATTTATCTCCTTAGTCTTTTTTGTGCTTTTTCAATACCGAGTTCAAAGGCTCGAATCTCTTTTTGCCAATGACGAATTAGTCCTAAGTCGGGATAGTCTTTCAGTAGCTCTACGTCGATTTTTTGCTGATGCTCAATAATTCGTTGTTTAAGCGAATTAATCGATTTCTCATGATTCTTTTTACCCATTATTTATTTAGATGGCTCGATCCTTTTAAATTTTAACTCGATCGCCCCTTTACCACCCAACTTGCCACCCGTACCCAGTAACTTAATTTCACCCTCACCGCTAATTTCCACCGTTAGGGTAATCTCATCCAGATGCAAACCTGCTTTTGGCTCTACCTGCTTCTCAACAGTTGTAAACACCTTACTGACCACCTTCACAAACTGCGACATCTGTGCTGCGAGAGTCTCTGCCTTGATTCGACTTTCTTTTAGTTCCTCACCTGATACCGTAGCCTTAGAAGTGCTGTAAGGATTAAAGTCACGGGGTGGACTTTTTTGTCCTGTTTGCACTTCTTGGACACTTGGAGAGCTAGCGGTGACAATCCACAATTCCTCATCACCCCAATTTTGTTCTTGCATGGTTTTGCCTCTAGACTGCATATTTATAGTAATTATCCATTATTTTCTCGTGTTTAATTAAGGAGCTTACTAAAGATTAAAGTCACTATGGCTTCGACTTCGCTCAGCCAACATTGTTACTAATGTTCACTGCCACGCTAGCTGAACGAAGTCGAAGTTAAATCACTTAGAATAGCTACAGTTTTAACTGTTAAGTGCCACGTTAGCTGAGCGCAGTCGAAGCTAAATCACTTAGAACACCTACAGTTTTAACTGTTAAGTGCCACGTTAGCTGAGCGCAGTCGAAGCTAAATCACTTAGAACACCTACATTTACCAAATTTCCGCAAGACTCAAAACAAACTCAGGTAAAACATCCTCCCCAGAGAGAGAAATTGGATTTTGTAAAACTTCTTTAGGCTTGCCAATACGATAAACTTCCACTTCTCGATCTTTGCGATTAATTAGCCAGCCTAGTCTTGCGCCATTATCTTGATATTCCTGCATCTTCGCTTGAGTAACCTTCAAATTATCACTAGGCGACATCAACTCAATCACAAAATCTGGACAAATGGGAGCAAATCGCGATCGCTGTTCTGGTGTTAAAGCTTCCCATCTTTCCTTTAAAATCCATGAGGCATCAGGAGAGCGATCACTACCATTAGGAAGTTTAAATCCACCTGAAGAGTCAAAGACAATACCTAACTTTGTGCGTCGATTCCAAAATACGAGATCAGCGTTTAAATCAGAGTTGCGGGCGCTTGTTTCACTACCTGCGGGAGCCATGACTGTAATATCTCCTTGAGCATTGCGCTCGAATCTAAGGTCGCTATTTTTGCGGCAAAGTTGAAAGAACTGCTCATCGGTGAGATCGATTATAGAATCTAGGCTGATAGTTAAAGCGTTCATAATTACTTAGCAAATCTTGAGCCGTTATCCAATTTTATCATGAACAATGTCTAGGGCTGGCACGGGGGCGCAGTCTCTACAAAATCTAAATTATTGGGGTAGGGGCAATCCCCCCGTGGTTGCCCTGTCGTGCTAGCAGCAAGAGATTCAGCCACTGAGTTCCATGTAACATCACTGAATTAAAGCAAAGAATAGAGTAATTGGAAGATGAGGCGAAAGGCTGCCATCAGAGCGATCGCACTAAATCCAGCGATTCCACAATACTGAGCAATATCTATCCATTGTGGTAAGTTCTGAAATACAGCTTTCGCAAAGACTTGACCTCCCCAAACTGCGGCGAAACTGAGTAAGTTTATGAATACAAATAGATCTTTATTATCTAGAACAGAACTAATCCTCAGCAGCACAACACCAAGTAAGAAGGCAGCAAAAACAACTAAATTTGCAGGAGAACCGATCGCCGTAATGCCAACGGTTGTACTTACTTGCCATAGCAACATCGCTTCAACGCCCAACAAAAAAGCGGCGATAAATTGTGTGGGAATCGGCGCAGATAGTAACCAAGGTGTCTTTTGCGATCGCGGAACTTTGGGGACTGATGGTGCATTAATCGCATTAGGCGAAGCGATCGGTACAGGTACTTGGATACTCGTTTGGTATGTTGACTTTATTGGGGTTGTAACTGGTGTTGGCGGTGGAGTCGTTGCAGTCACCACTATTTGAGAATTGAGGGCTTGGATTACACTTGCCGCAGAGTTAAAGCGATCGCTAGGAGCCGCCTCTAACATCTTATGTAAAACTTGATCAAAATTAGGACTGAGCTTCACAAAGCGATCCCATTGCCATTTGTTGTAACTCACATCAAATAATTCATCTGGCTCTTTGCCCGTCAGCAAAAAGAGACAAGTCACCGCGAAGGCATAGAGATCGGTTGCGGGAAACACGGTGTCACCACGCATTTGCTCAGGTGCGCCATAGCCGGGAGTAAAGATGCCTGTGGACTTTTGACCTTGGGCTGCGCCTGCAACTTGCTTAACTGCACCAAAATCCAGCAAGAAATAGGACTGATCAGATTTACGAACCATGATATTTGCAGGTTTGATATCACGGTGGATCGAGCCTTTTTCATGAATAAACTGCAAGACAGGCAACAGGCTTTGCATAATTTCTAAGACATCCGCCTCTGCGATCGCTCCATGCTGCTCGACAATTTGCTCTAATGTAAAGCCATCGACAAATTCTTGTACTAAATAAAAAAATTCATCCTGTCCTGACTGCACCTCAAAGTAGGCAAGCAAATCAGGTATTTGCGGATGTGTCCCCAAATCTTCTAAAACCGTAGCCTCGCGCTCAAACATTTGCTTGGCAATTACCATCTGCGAACTGGTTAACCCCACAGGTTGCAACAGTTTCACCACGCAGCGTTTCATCGCTGGGGTATAGCGATCCCTTGCCAAGAAGGTTGCTCCAAAACCACCTTGAGCGATCGGACGTTCGACAATATAGCGTCCCCCTAGCAGCAAGGGCATCCCGCAAGCCATACAGAATTTCTGAGCGATCGTTTTGAGTGTATTGCCACTATCAAGATCCGCAAAAGAATTTAAAGGCTTTGTACAATGGGGGCGTGTGCAGTAAATATCCACTGGCTAATCATTAAGTTTAGAGATTGACGGATCTTTTGAGATGCAAGGTGCTAAGCGCCAAGCGTCTCAAAAGATCACAAGTAAACATTTTTGGCATACTGTATTAGAGTCTACCTAAGTTTCTCCCTCCTGTACCCATGAGTTCCAATTTTTTGCATCATCTCAACCCTGCTCAACAAAAAGCAGCAAGCCATCTGCATGGTCCAATGCTCGTAGTTGCAGGCGCAGGCTCAGGGAAAACAAGGACATTAACTTATCGTATCGCCAACTTAATGCTCAATCATGGTGTCGCCCCTGAGCAAATCCTTGCAGTGACCTTTACGAATAAAGCTGGCAAGGAAATGAATGAGCGAATTCAATCTTTGCTAACCCAAGAAGTCGCCCAAAGAGAATTAGGTAAGGCTTTAAGTGAAATTAGTGATTGGGAACAGGATAAGCTCCGTAAGAAAGTTTACAAGCAATATATCAATAGCTTTGCTCAAGATGGTCTATGGATGGGGACTTTCCATAGTATGTGCTGTCGGATTTTGCGCCTTGATATTGATAAGTATAAAGATCAAAATGGTAGAAGTTGGGCAAAAAACTTCTCAATTTTCGATGATTCTGATGCTCAGTCCTTAGTTAAAGATATTGTCATCAATCAACTAAATTTAGATGAAAAGAAGTTTGAGCCAAAGTCAGTGCGCTTTGCGATCGGCAATGCTAAAAACAAAGGCTGGACTCCAGAGGAATATGAGGCTCAAAGTGATGATTCATCTTTTCGGAAACGGGCGATCGCACAGGTTTACAACCTCTATCAAAATCAGTTAGCCACCAATAATGCCCTTGATTTTGATGATTTAATCTTTTTGCCAGTGCGTTTATTTCAGCAAAATCCTGAAGTTCTTAACTATTGGCATAATCGCTTTAAACATATTCTTGTTGATGAATATCAAGATACCAATCGCACCCAGTACGATTTGATTCGTCTATTAGCAACTAACGATGATCAACCCACTTGGGAAAATCGCTCTATTTTTGTGGTTGGTGACGCGGATCAATCGATTTATAGTTTCCGTTCTGCTGACTTCACAATCTTGATGGAGTTTCAAGACGCTTTTGGCGATCGCTTACCCGATGCCCATACTGGCACAATGATCAAGCTAGAAGAGAACTATCGCTCCGTTGCCAATATTCTCGAAATTGCCAACCAACTGATCGACCATAACTCACAGCGTATTGATAAAGTCCTTAAAGCAACAAGACCCGATGGCGATTTGATCGAGTTATTCCGTGCTGATGATGAAGTGGATGAGGCACAGTTTGTAATTGAGCAGATTCGTCGCGTTAAGACAAAGACTCCTAGTGCTAATCTGGGACATTTTGCCATTCTCTATCGCACTAACGCTCAATCTCGTCCCTTTGAAGAAATGCTGGTGCGGTGGAATATTCCTTACAAAGTCGTGGGTGGTTTACGATTTTATGATCGCAAAGAAATTAAAGATGTTCTCTCCTATTTGCGATTACTCTCTAACCCTGCTGATACCCTTGGTTTGATGCGAATCATCAATGTCCCCAAACGTAGCATTGGTAAAGCAACCCTTGATAAGCTTCAACAAGCTGCTCAAGAACTCAGCGTGCCGATCTGGGAAATCATCAGTGATGAAACTACAGTTAAAACTCTAGCGGGGCGATCGGCGAGGGGTGTGCTCTCCTTTGTGGAGTTAATGCAAAAATGGCAAGCGAAAGTAGCAGTTACACCTGCGGCGGATATCATTCAAGGTATTCTTGCGGAATCAGGCTATATCGATGAACTGAAAGCACAGAGCAATGATGAAGCCAACGATCGCATTGCTAACTTACAAGAACTGTATAACGCAGCAGTGCAATTTGCAGAAGAGAATGAAGATGCTTCCCTTGATGCCTTCTTAGCCAATGCTGCCCTTGCCTCTAGCCTTGATGACAGCAGTGAGAATGCTGAGAAAGTCACTCTGATGACCCTCCATGCGGCAAAAGGTTTAGAATTTCCCGTTGTCTTCCTTGTTGGTTTAGAGCAAGGCTTATTCCCTAGCTTCCGTTCTATTAACGATCCGATGGCATTGGAAGAAGAGCGTCGCCTGATGTATGTGGGCATCACTCGCGCCCAAGAGAAACTTTTCCTTAGCCACGCCCAAGCCCGTCGTCTCTACGGCAACCGTGAATATGCGATTCCTTCCCAATTCCTAGCCGAATTACCGAAGGAATACTTAACAGGACATGGTATCGATAAATTTATCAGTAAGGCAAGTCAACGCGCCGAAGCTACTAGCGTTAAAGGTTCGCTCAGGTCTGCGCCACCTGTGAAGGTAAATGCTGTCAAACCCAAGCCGCGTATTGATTGGCAAGTAGGCGATCGCGTGATGCATGAAAAGTTTGGTGAAGGTCAAGTCTCGAATTTGCTTGGCACTGGTGACAAAATGTATCTAGCTGTCGCTTTTGCTGGTCAAGGCAAAAAGATCATCGATCCTAAAATTGCCCCGATCCAGAAAATATAGATGTATTGTAGGCATAGCCTACAATACATCTATATTTTCTGGTGTGAGATTGAGTCCTTTATAAATTTGGGCGATCGCGAAGGTGAGATTGATGCTCTTTAGCTCGATCATGTCGCCTTCTTGATAGTTGCTGATTATCCATTCCCCATTATCTTTTTTGTGATAAAGGTCTATTTCGATACTGGTGGAACTAACTAATAAATAATCTATTAATACAGGATTGTTGCGATACAGTCTGAACTTTCCACCGCGATCGTAGGATTCGGTACTTGGTGATAAAACTTCAACGATTAGAGATGGATAGGTAATGTATTGAGTGGTAGTTTTGTCACGATCGTCGCAGGTGACACTCACATCAGGATAAGTGTATTTTTCGGCTTTGACAATCTTAATCTTGATGTCAGAGTTACCGACAATACAGCTACTCTCTTCTAGATGAGACTCAAATAAGCTAGTAAATCTAATAGCAATACGTCCATGATTAACACTACCGCCACTCATGGCATAGACTTCACCTTCGATATATTCGTGCTTATGTAGTTGCTTTTCTTCCCAAGCAAAGTATTCTTGGGGAGTGAGTTGAGGGAAGTTGTCTCTAGCTGCAATCATATTTTTTAGGGGTAATAGATTTCCTATATTTTAAGCGATCAAATCCACATCTCCATATCCCCAAAAAAGATGAGTGGAGACGCTTCTAGTCGTCACTCATCTTTTTGGTTTTATTTCCTAAGCAAAGCTTACATTGCCACACATAAACCTCAAGAATTAGTGGTGCAGCGCTTCGCGCCGCACCACTAATTCTTGGGTGAGAAGAGAGTAAGTGTGAGCAATCGATTAAATGTATCTGACTTGCTTCTTTTAAGCTGTTGCCTCTTGTTCACTCTCAATTACAGGCGATCGCAAACATAGATAAATTAATGCACCAATTAGAGGGATAAGCGCAATAAATGAAAAAAAGCGATCATCAGTCATGCCGCGCCTTTCCATATCGTCACTAAGCAACCAAGGAAACATCAGCGATAACATGCAAAAATCTAAACTCATCACATGAATAAATCGACTGGTTTGCCATTGCTGCATAAAATCAGCCCAATTGCCATTGGAGAATCCGTACACCAAAAAGTACATGGCGATCGCGCTAATCCCGAAGCCTGCAAAACGCGAATCTAAAATTTTAATATTCCAACCCTTTTTGCCAACAAATGTAGTATTTGGCTCACGTAAAGCAAAGTAAGGCAACAGGGCAAAAGCACCTAATAGAAAGGTAAGCGCTGCAAATAGCCAAGCAGGTACTTTCTGTCCTTGACCATCAGTAGCTAAGATACAAGCATAGATACATGGAAAAACACCCATTAAATTAAATAGCGCCACAATATAAGCATTAGTCCCTTGCCAGTCACCTGCGATCAGCTTTTGGATTAATGCCAATGTGTCAGGTCGATCAGGCGGTGCAAAGATAAATGCATAAACTGAAAATAAAATCCAAATCAACCAAAATCCAAGTTTGTTAGGCATAGGGTAAATCTAATAATCTAGTAAAAGCTAAAGCGCGTTATACCAAAGCACAAAATAGAGTAATCATTTTGTGCTTTTAAAACCCTTACTGGGTTTGGTTTTCAATTCACACAAGTGTCTTCACGCTTGTGTGAATTAGGATTACTCTGAAAGAGAATGATGATAGTACAATAATTAGCATACAAGTCATACTTCACAGAGCTACAAACAAATAGCTCTGGGGTGCTGAGAAAACAATCATATTCTGCATTAATTAATCAAATTTAGACTATGGCTGATCGCACTGAAATATTACGTCACCTCATGAATCAAGCTGGCATAGCTAGCTTCCAATTACTAAGCGATCGCACAGGAATATCACGTCGGGCGATCGATACGCTGCGTAAAGGTAACGCAGCGACTTTAAGATATAGTGATTTAGCGAAGTTAGCAGAAGTGCTGCAAATTGAAGTTAACGAAGTGATTGCTAAGTTTATTTGTGAACCAAATAATTCAGAAGGATCAATTTCGGCGATCGCGGCTTTGCGTGAAGAATATCAACGGTTACAGCAAAAATTTGAGCATCAAAAACAAGAGTTGCGATCGCAATTTGAACGAGAAACTATTCACCAATTAGAATCTCTACTTTTGCAATTACCGTCAGCCGCCTATGCTGCTCAGCAAAATCCGAATATGCTAGCTAAGAATATTCTGCCTTTGTTACGTCCTTTGGATGCACTTTTACAAAAGTGGGGA
Organism: Pseudanabaena minima str. Chao 2107; assembly: GCF_051131155.1. Classification (NCBI taxonomy): domain Bacteria; kingdom Bacillati; phylum Cyanobacteriota; class Cyanophyceae; order Pseudanabaenales; family Pseudanabaenaceae; genus Pseudanabaena; species Pseudanabaena minima. The sequence continues at coordinate 2,939,570 of NZ_CP159508.1, read as the reverse complement.
ATTACTGTGATTGGTTCTGTTGGGGCTGAAGTTGCCTATGATCCACAAAGGCATCAATTAATGGAAGGAAGTGATGAATTAGAGGAAGGAGCTATGGCGATCGTCCGTTATGTTGGTTACATGCAGGGCGAAAAGTTGCTATATCGAGCTAGAGTTTCTATCCCAATTTAAGAAATAGTGAAAAGTAATGCCAATTTCTATTGCCTTGATCGCTCATGATACTCAAAAAGTAGATATCGTTGCATTAGCTCAAAAGCACCAAGCAATTTTGTCCCGCTATAATTCCATCGCAACAGCTAATACTGGGAAACAAATTCAAGCGGCAACGGGGCTTCCTATCGAACTAGTGCGATCGCAACGAGATGGCGGTGATATTGAAATTGCGGCTCGTGTGGTGGCAGGAGAGATCGCCTGTGTCATTTGGCTTTTTGATCCCGACCAAGGGCAATTAATCGCACCTAGTCTGCTCTCTTTATTGCGGCTATGTAAAATCTATAATGTTCCATTTGCTACGAACTTAGCTACTGCCGAGGCTGTCCTACAATCACTAGCTAAGAGCCGTGTCGCGTATCTAATTTTCAATCCAGTGGCAGGACAGGGAAATCCTGACTGGGATCTAGCTATGATTCGCCAAATCTTGGAACCGCAAATACAACTGAAGGTTATTTTCACAAAGCCTGATGTCAGTCCTGACGATCAAGCAAAAGCTGCGATCGCGGCAATTCAAGAAAGTGGCTCAGCATCCCCAGACACTGATTTTATTATCGCTTCTGGTGGCGATGGGACAATTTCCGCAGTTGCCAATGCTTTAATTGGCACAGGTATTCCCCTTGGAGTTATTCCCAGAGGTACTGCCAATGCTTTTTCTGTAGCATTGGGAATTCCGACGGCACTAAAGGCAGCTTGCGAAACTATCCTCACGGGTAATACTTGTATTGTCGATGCTGCTCGGTGTAATAATTTCCCGATGATTTTACTTGCAGGGATTGGCTTTGAAGCTGAGACTGTCGAACGTGCGGATCGGGATATGAAGAATCTTTTGGGAGCTTTAGCTTATCTGATCGCGGGGGCACAGCAGCTTTTAGAACAGAAGCTCTTTGCGGTTGAAGTGGAGATTGACGGCTCTGTTACTCAGTTTCAATGTGGAGCTATGACGATCGCCAATGCGGCTCCTCCAACTTCAGTATTGGCGCAGGGATTGGGTGAAGTCATTCCTAATGATGGCTTACTGGATGTGACGATCGCTATTTCTAAAAATGAGAGTCTCAACCTTTCTGATCGTCTATTGGCGATCGATGTCATTGGTAAATTATTTACTTCTGCTTTAGTAAAAACTCCGATCGAGAATGAGGTCTTAGTCTGTTTTAGAACGAATAAAATTAAGGTTACAGCGATTCCACCTCAAAAAGTGGTAGTAGATGGTGAGATTATTGGTACAACTCCAGTTGAGATAGTCTGTATTCCCGATGGCTTAACTCTCTTCGCTCCATTAGTTAATAGTCTAATTACAGTGAGAAAAACAGCCGAATCCTATTAGGGTAACTTTTGCATGGCAGGAAGTGTTTTGATTTATTTAAAGTTTCCCCATATTTGCTTTCATAATAAATCTCTCAAGGGTGACAATCTCTACGCGATCGCCATAGGGAATATATTGTTGCAAGTCTCCTGAAATATAGAACTCCCGCAAAGTCCAACCTTCACCACCGAGCACCAAATAAGCTTTTTGATAATTGGGATTCTGTTCCATTGCATCCATTAAGCAAATTACTTCAAAGGGAACTTTCTGCTCGGCTGTACCACCCACCTGCTGCCATTTGAGAGAAATTAAAACATTGCGATCGCCTCGATTGGCAACTACATCAATTTTATGTTTGCCTCCCCCTGGACGACTGCCGATATATTGCTGGGACTGATAGAGATAGCCACCATAAATTAACGAATGCAATACCATTTGCTCTAAAACTGCACCAGTTTCCGTATTCCGAAGACTCATGATAGTTTTAGTCCCCAATCAAAATCCTTCCCAAATCCTTTATAAGCAAGCATTTCCTTAGCAGGGACGCGATCACCGTTACAGCTAATTCTCCTTGGCGCATCGAGAATTTTGTATTCAAATCCCAAATCTTTGTAGAGAGAGAGAATGCGATCAGTGGCTTGATTAGATGCGATCGCTGGGCAGTTTTGATTCGCTAACCATTGTGCTAGACGTTCTTGCTCTGACCATTCAAAGCCATTTTTAGAATATTGGCGAAACTCGACATCGTAGGGGGGATCGGCATAAATTAGATCGTTGGCAGTAATGACAATCTTCGCAAAATCCACATTTGTAAATTTCCATTGGGAAAGTGTAGGTTTATATGCCGAGAAATCTGGATTGTAATTTATGGTTTTGTATTTTCCAAATGGAACGTTAAAACCACCCTTTTGATTGAACCGACAAAGTCCGTTATAGCCAGTACGATTGAGATAATAAAATAATTGTGCGGCTTTTGGTGTGTCCGCTTCACCAGCTTGAATTAAGCGATTAAATTCTACTCTCTGAGCATAGTAGAAATCACGTATGTTTTTGGTGTCAATCTCCAGTTTTAAGCCTTTTTGCAAACATTTATAGAAATTGATGACATGAGGATTGATGTCATTTAACAAGGCTTTCTGAGGTTGTAAGCCTAAAGCGATCGCTAATCCACCACAAAATGGCTCTACCAAACGGCGATCGCTATGTTTTTGCCAAGTATGCTGCAAATGTTGTACTAGCCAACGCTTACCGCCAGCCCATTTCAAAGGAGGGGTAAGGCGTTCTGTTTTTGCCGTCGATCCAGTAATGTTTGCCACTTGTTTTGCCAAGGGAGTCATGAGCAGAGAGGAACAGTGAGACGGTGGCATGGCGACAAGGGAAATTAATGCTTACTCAGTCTAGTACTATAGCGGTTTTCAAATGAGTACATACTCATTTGAAAACAAAAAATTAACCCCAATGGAAGGTTTTGAATTTGCATTTTGCCACAAGCAAAATGCAAATCGCTATACTAGGCGGCAACTAGCAAGCCTGGACTAGATTGTTTGGGCAATACATCAACAACATCGAGCTTGGCACAGTAGGCAATATCCTCAGCACAGTCAAGCTTTAGCAACCGTTTGCCATGACTAGCTTGATAAAACAGTTCCTCAACCTCTCCCTTCCAAGCTTTATAGAGAGTCGCTGCGGCTACTGCCTCATCATTACCAAAATCAGCTTCATCTTCGAGATTTGCCGCGATCGCACCCGCACAGGTCGTATCTTCGAGCGAGTAGCTACCTTCCCAGCCCGAACCCACAATCCACACAGTTTCAGGCTTAGTTTCGCGCAAATATTTCAATACTGAACCAAGGTTAATCATCGCGCAAGCCAAAACACTCTTTGCATTTTGGACTTTTTGCAGCGATCGCGTGCCATTAGTCGTACTCATAAAAATCCGTTTGCCCTTCACCACATCTGGCGTAAAGTCAAAGGGCGAATTCCCTAAATCACAACCCTCTACAGTCTTCCCGCCACGCTCTCCGACTCTGATCCTTAAGTCTGGTGGATGTGTTTCACTAACACGTATTAGCTCATCAAGGTCAGAAAATACCTGCACCCCCTCGGCTCCTGCCGCAAGTGCTGTAGCGATCGTGGTAGTGGCTCGCAAAATGTCAACAGCGATCGCGCAATCTGGATTTCCTTCAGCAGGCACTAACTCAGGCGTGTGATAGACAAATATTTTCATTTACAAATCTGATGGTTGAGGCTTCTTATATAAATTAAACTCTATGATTGTCTGTTTTGCAAGACTTATAGCTGCCGTCGATTGTGTTAGGACAAAAGCAAAACCCAAGAAGAGAATGGCGGCGCTTCGCGCCGCCATTCTCTTCTTGGGTTTTATGTACTAATACACTTGGCGACAGCTAGCTATACATAGGCTGAGTGGAATCTTATAGCTATAGTCACCTGTATCAGGACAAATCAAAACCCAAATAGTGTGAGGCGGCGCGAAGCGCCGCCTCACACTATTTGGGTTTTATGTCCTAACAAGAATGGCGACAGCTATAGGTTCGCAGATTATTTCTTAGCTGCTCAGAAAAAACTGCTTCTAAGCTTGTTGTTGCGGTGGTGGTGGTGGTGGTGGAATTACAACTGGTGGTGGTGGTGGAATTACTACTGGTGGTGGAATTACTACTGGTGGGATAAATACAGGTACAGAATTAGGATCGCCTGAAAGAGTATTTTGAGTATCGGTTTGAGAAGACAACGATTTATCATCGTTAAGATTTAAAATTTTTGAAGTCAGTTCTTCACTATTATTGGAGTTAGAAAAATTGACGTTAGGCTCAGCTGCCGCCGCACAGGCTAGCCCAAACAGACAAGACTCTTCTAAAGATTTGCCTTGAGTAAAGGTATTGGAAGTAAAAATTAGAGAAGGAATAAAACTACAGCTAGCAAGAGCCATAGCGACAAATATTTTTTTTGACATAATGGGGATACTCCATAAGAAGGTGCTGAAAATTGATTTCGATCACCTATGTACAGTCTGTCAGATGTTTAGAAAGTAAAAGTTGTTCTCAGAACTCCGATTGTAACCGTATCACTGTTTACTCGATTTCCAGAATTGAATAGGAAGATCAACCCAGGAGTAACAGTGATGTTATTGGAAATGCGATGGCGATAGAACAACTCGACATGGGTTGTAGCAGCATTCTGAGAGCTAGAGTTAGCTCCTGAAGTAGCAGATAGTGGATTGCCAAGATAGTCTGGAACATTGCTATTGCCACTCAAGTTACTACCAGTAATTTTAGGCAGTTGTCCAACATAGATACCACCCAAATTCCCTTCCTTAAATAGATCGGGAAAAGTCAAATATGACATCCAGTTAAAAGTCTGCACACTACCTGATAATCCACTAACAGTCGAGGAAGTAAAACCAACCCAGCCACCCAAATTTAGCGTTGGTAAAATCCGCCAGTTAACCGTGCTGCCAAAAGCGTCTGTACTAAGAGGCAAAGCACCACCCGCAGAATTAATCGCTACAATGTCGTCACCCACACCTGTACCTAATCTACCCAATTGTGTGTTTGTTGTACCCACATTGCTTGTATAGGAGTGCAAATAATACAAAGCTACATCCACAGGATTAACAGGAGCAAACACAAATTGAGCGCCTAGGGTGTAGTTACCTCCAAATAAACCACCATTACCAGTAGCTGTTTGGGGATTCCCTGCTGAATAGACGGCTTGTAAACTAGTTCTTTTAGCGATTTGCCAGTCAAACCCAACACCACCCGTAGTATTACCCAGATTTAAAATCGGATTGCGTTGAGCAAATAACGAAATAGCACCATTGCCAGCACTTTGATAGCGATCAGGACCACGAAACACTGTAACTGGACTAACTCCCAAAGGTCCCGCGATCGCTGCAAAGTTATCGGTAATCAGAGTCCGATAGGTAAGATCGCTGAGGACAACTGTGTTGCCTGTGTTAGATTCGTAACCTAGACGAGTAAAGGAATTGTTCAGCCCATTATTGCCAGTAGCTGCTGTATTGATATTGCTGATACTCATACTGGTGAGCAAGGCACTACGCTGGTCAAGCTGGGTAAATAGACTCAGTTGAACGTTACCGCCAAAAGTCAAATTAGTGCCGTTGTCGGGAGTTTTTGCGCCAAAAATACTAGGAGAATTGTTAAAACGAGTCTGCAAACCAAAGATTGCTTGTCCAAATAACTTAGTCGTAGTCGAAAACTGTTGTGCTTCTAGCTTGGCAGTTTTAGCATCGAGGGCATCAACCCGTCCGCGCAAAGTTGCCAGCTCCGCCGCAAACTCTTCTTGCAGTTTTTGCAGAGTTGCTAGATCTTCTTTGCTGACTTTGTCGGCTAAGCCTGCGGAAATAATTTCGTTAATCTTGTCTAAACAAGCATTGAGTCCTGCGGCAAACTCATAGCGACTAGTTGCTTGGTTGCCGCGATAGGTGCGATCAGGATAGCCTGCGATGCAACCATAGCGCTCAACTAGAGATTGTAAAGCTGTAAAAGCCCAATCCGTGGGACGGACATCGGTTAACTGAGAAACAGATGTGACGTTTTGAGCATTTTTGTTGTCAGCACTAAGCTCTTTCAGTTCTTGAAGATCTTGATTGATTTTATGGATTAATGCTGATTCAGTTGAGGCAATTGATGGGGCAATTGGTACAGAGCTGTTTTGTTTTAAGCCTTGTGAGCCAGTTTTCGCATTGACGTGATCCTCAACGATCGCCTTCTTCAAACCAGCATCATTTGGCTTTAGCGAATTTGTATTAGCATCAGTCTCTGCATGTGCGACACTCCCAATAATCAGTATCGAAGAGGCGATCGCTGTCCCAAACCACAAACAAGCTTGATTGCCTCGCTCATTTGGGTTATTTGCTATTTTGTTCCTTCGAGAGCTAGAAAGCATTGAAATTTCTCCTCATATTCACTGGAGGCATTATCAAACAAGATCGATATATTGCATTGAAAGTTAGACAAAAATACATCATTGAGTAGATGTTGATATCACTTTTTGATCGAGCACTGTACGTAGAGTACTTGTAGTTTAAGTAGATGAGCATAATTAATTACAAACCCAAACCCGTAAAGTTGCGCCCCGCAGGGGCGCAACTTTACGGGTTTGGGTAATTTATTCTGCACAGGTACTTGCATAAATTTTATCCAGTATTTTTATTAAAATTAAGCGAGATTAGCATATTTTATAAACTGTATTTTGAGATGTAATAAATCCTAGATAATGCTATTAAATTAGAGATATAAGCCTTTATGTGGCTGAATCAATCAATTTAGCTAGATTTTTGAATTAGTTGTAAAAACTTATCAAAATATTTAGAGTATTAACTTTTTCTGTAGAATTAACTAGAAAGGCTACAGCTTTAGAAGTTTTTTTAATGATCGCGATGGTTGCGTTAGTAATCGTCATTACCAATTAAAAGTTTTTGAGCATATCTTGAATATAAAATTTTTGAGGAAAGCAAAGCATGAGTACAAGTAACGAAACCAAGGCTGAAACCACTAAGCCAGAAAGCACCAAGCCTGAAGAAAAATCCTCTCGCCCTACCAAAGCTAAAACTGAAGCCGAAACAACTGCAAAAACAGGTACAGTGGATATCTCAGCTTTGGCGGTGAAAGAAGACTCTAAACCCGTCGCGGCATCCATCGCACAAAAAGGTTCATTAACTGTGACTGAAACCCTTAAGCATTATGGCGATCGCCCCATCATTGATGGTGGCTTTCGTGCAGTTGAATATTTCAACAGTTCGGGCGAACGTCCGATCGAAGCTAGCAAGTTAGCAATTAGCAGCACCTACACCACGATGGGCGGTGAGCGTCCGATTGTGAGTGGTGGTGTCCATGTAACTGGCACATTTATGTCTTCGGGCGAACGTCCGATCGTTGAAGATGGATTTGTGATTGTCGATAAGTTTTATATCGCAGGTGAACGTCCTGTTGGTTCTTCAGGACTAGTGATTGACGAAACTTACTCCCAAATGGGTGAGACCAGACCTGTTGCTTCTAATGAGATCGACAATGCAGGGTTAATGGGCTTCATTGACTAACTGGTCGAGACTTTACAGCGCTTTGCGCTCAAACCCAAATCAAGAATTTTTGTAAAGCTGTTGCGAAGCTACAGTTTTACAAAAATTCTTTTAGTTCGTTTGATCGGAAGTTGCTGTAAAAAGCAGCACCCCATGGGTGCTGCTTTTTACAGTCTTTTGGGTTAGTTAAGGGTGTAAATTCAAAGTGGTGCGATTTTTGCGATTTTTAAGATTCTGATGGATACAAAACTAACTGCATTAAAAGATAAGTTGTTTTCAGGTAAAGAGGCAAATCAATTACCTGCGATCGCCGAATTAGCTAGCCTTGGAGAAGAAGGTTTACAAATATTAGATGAATTTATTCAAGCCCGCAAAGCGGCGAATACGGAAGTGACATGGATCGATGGCAGAGTCCATCAAACCCTATTGCAAAGCGATTTACCTAAAGCCCTCGAATTAGCCCAAATTCATTATCCCCATGGTGTCGTCACCTTAAAGTCAGAAAAAGCGATTGACTATCAACCAATTCAAATTTTGCTAGCAAAACAAGACTTTGAAGAAGCCGATCGCGTTACTAGCAAAAAATTATGTGAGGCGGCAGGTGAAGCTGCTCTAGCAAGAGGTTGGCTATATTTCACTGATGCCAAATCGATCCCTATTAGTGATTTACAAACGATTAATCAACTGTGGCTAGTTTATTCCGAAGGTAAGTTTGGCTTCTCGGTACAACGTAAAATCTGGCTTAGTCTTGGCAAAGGCTGGGAAAAATTTTGGTTAAAGATTGGCTGGAAGAAAGATGGCTCTTTTACCCGTTATCCCAATGAGTTTATTTGGAGTCTGGACGCTCCAAGGGGACATTTGCCACTGTCCAACCAATTGCGCGGCAATAAAACGATGCAAGCAATCTTTTCACATCCTGCTTGGTAATACAACAGTTTTGATTTTGCCTTCTGGCAAAATCAAAACTCAAAACCTTTATGAACTACCTCTATTTACATGGCTTTGCCTCTAGTCCTCAGTCCACCAAAGCTCGATACATGCAACAAAAGTTTGCTGAACTGGGACTAACTTTGCATGTTCCTGACCTCAATCTCACCGATTTTTCGACAGTGACGCTCTCGGAGCAACTGCAATACCTCGATCGCACTTATCTCTACAACAATGAGCCGATCGTCGTACTTGGTTCTAGCCTCGGTGGATTTTTAGCCTTGCAGCTTGCGGCGAAAAGCCTATTAGTGCAGAAGTTAATTTTACTTGCCCCAGCTTTTGGTTTTAGTCATCGCATTGCCAAAGCTTTAGGCTCAGAAAATGTTACCGAATGGCAACAGGATGGAATTCGTGAGTTTTACCATTACGGGCTGAAGCGTAATGTAAATTTACAATTTCAATTCTTTGTTGATGCTCAGAAATATTCAGAAGAAAACTTGACGCGATCGCTACCTATGCTTATCTTTCATGGTATCGATGATGATGTTGTGCCAGCATCTCTGAGTGAGGAATTTGCTAAAAGGCGATCGCAAGTTACTTTAAAATTACTAAACGACGATCACGCCCTTGGGAAAGACTTAGACAGCATTTGGCAAGCTACCAAACAATTTTTGGAACTTAGCTAAACTTTAAATACTCACTCCAAAGGGTAGTTACGTTTGATACAAAATATCCGCTAGGATCTTAAAATCAGCAGTAGCATTTAAAAAAGGGTTTTAAAACCGTTGAAAAATATTATCAAAACACTGCGAGCTGACTTCGCTATCATTTTTGAGCGCGACCCTGCTGCGCGTAACTGGCTAGAAGTGTTGTTATGCTACCCCGGTCTCCATGCCATTTGGTTATATCGTTTTGCCCATTGGTTGCATTCTCTGAGGTTACCTGTTATTCCGCGAATGATCTCGCAGATGGCAAGGTTCCTGACAGGTATCGAGATTCATCCAGGTGCAAGAATTGGTAAGGGTGCATTCATTGATCATGGTATGGGTGTGGTGATTGGTGAAACCGCGATTATTGGTGAATATGTATTGATTTATCAAGGAGTTACTCTTGGCGGTACTGGCAAAGAATCAGGCAAGCGTCACCCCACCCTTGGTGATAATGTCGTGATCGGTGCTGGGGCAAAAGTTTTAGGCAATATTGAAATTGGGAGTAACTCGCGAATTGGTGCTGGTTCTGTAGTTTTGAAATGTGTTCCCCCCGATTGTACTGTAGTGGGTATTCCTGGACGAATTGTGCATCGTCATGGTGCAAGGGTTTCGGCTCTTGATCACTGTCAAGTTCCCGATCCTGAAGGTGATGTGATCCGATCGCTAATTGGTCGGGTAGAGCAGTTAGAAAGACATGCGGAAGCGCATACTTTACATCCCATTAATAACTATTTGATTGATTCAGAATTGCTTAAGAATGTCCGCCCAAGGCATCTTACACCTTCTGACCGTGTTGATCATTTTGAACATCCTCAAGAATATGAAGGATTTTCTGAAGGTGGTGGTATTTAATCAAAAAGGCTCACATTGTGAGCCTTCTAGCAGATATCAACCCGCATCAGATTGCTGGCTGCTCCAAAAAAGTTGAAGGGCTGACTCATCAAAGATGTAAGCTGACTCATCATCCCGAATCACTCGTTTACCAAGCCGAGGAAAAATTCCAATATCCAAGCGCCCTGCTTCTCCACCGATCAGGTATACAAGGTCTTCATTGAATGGGTTACGAAGATGATGGGGTTGTTGAGGTAGTCCAAAGCCCATGAAGTCCCCTGTCCCAACTTCGTATTCTTTATCTCCAATTTCCGCAATCCCTCGACCTGACAAGATGTAAACCCACTCTTCCTCATTTTGATGAGCGTGGTAAATGAAAGATTCCTTACCTGATGGGACACGAGCGATCGTCACACCAATACGTTTAAGACCGACGGCACGACCAAGGAACCGTAAATAAATCTCTGAGTTGGGATTGAGCGGATGATGGAACTCAAAAGCATCCATTGAATCAATATCTGATGCTTTCAGCAAAGAATGTTGTTCATCAGTCATGTTAATGTCCTCCGAGACAGCGACAAATGGTTGGAACACTACAATAAATCCTTACTTGCTTTGACAATTTTGCTTTCCAGTCTAAGTTTTATGCATTTCATGAATTTGCTTGTACCCCAACCTCAAGACACGAGAAGCAATCGCGTCCACCATGCTTAGCTAAGTAAAGAGCTTCATCAGCAGCTTTAAGCAATTGACTAGGCAAAATGTGCGGACTGGGAATTACCCAAGCCACACCAACACTAATTGTCACTCGACCATGCATAGAACCTTTGTGCGGAATTTCTAAAGACCTAACTGCTTGACAGACTCTCTCAGCGATCGCGATCGCACCTTCTTTTCCTGTATTTGGTAAAATTATGCCAAACTCCTCTCCTCCATAGCGTGCCGCGAGATCGCCATCTCTTTTTAGACTTTTCTCAAGAATGCCTGCTACTTGCTTCAAGCATTGATCGCCTGCCAGATGTCCATAGGTATCATTAAAGAACTTGAAAAAATCCACATCGCAAAGCAACACACTTAAAAAGGTATTAGAGCGTCCAAGCTGCTGCCAATGCTGATCGAAGTGAAGGTCAAATAGTCGTCGATTGGAAATTTGGGTTAGTTCATCTAGATTCGCCAACAAATTCAATCTAGTATTGGCATCCCTCAATGCTTTAGCTTGTTGCTCAATGGTACGACGATTTATGAAATTTGACACTGTTGAATCAAATAGATAAGTTGCAATGATTAAAGCAAAACCTGTGGATAAAATTCCAGAAAAATAGGCGACTACGCGATTGGCAATTGAGAAATCAAAACTAAAAATAGAAATGTAATATATATAGAAAAAGAAATTGGCAAGATAAATGATAAGGTTTATTTTAATGGGTCTATAAAATAGCGAAGCATAAATAAATAGTCCAATTATATAGGGAGAATTTAATCCTGTGATTGTCCAAATAATTGCAAACACTCCATTGAAAAGAATAACCAAGCTAATCAAATAGATATTTGTCGCTTGAATATTTCTTGATTTTAAGTCTCTAGAGGGTGGTACAGCTTTGTTACTGAACAGTAAATAAGCTGAAACAGCAAAGATTCCAATTCCTAATGGGGGCATCAATGCAAGTGCAGGCGAAAAAGTAGTCTTGGGAATAAGAAAATCTTTAGAAAGAATAAGTGGAATAGTAAAAACTGGATAGATTAGGGTAATCCAAGCAACAGCCCTCGCCCTGAGGTAGCGAATTTGATGCCACTCCGCCAGAAAATCCTGTCGCCATTCAGAGGGTATTTCAGTGGTTGAGTGAAACAATCTTGCAAGTTTCATTTCTAAGATTAAAGCCTGAGATACTAACTAATTGTTAAACTTGGATTCATTAGACTTAATCGGAAATTAAAAAAGCAATCAATTCTCGAACTGAAATCGAAGAATTTTATAAGCGCTATCGTTCATTCAGAGCATGAATGATTTACTACCAATTAAGTCTATTAAAATCGTTAGATATTATCTAACCTCATTTTGTCTGTCAAAAATAATTCTCTTTTAATGCTTCCTATCTTGATTGGATAGATCGACTTCTCCAATCGAATTAAGACCTGATCGCCTATAAATTTCTTGTCTTTGAGAACGCCGATAATCTTTCTTTCGGAACTTAATCATCTTCACTTGCCCAATCTCCGATAGAAACAGATAAACTTAACGGACTTAGGGTTTTGGCATAACTATGTATTAGCCAGAATTTTTCCGTCTAATGTGACTATAGAGAACATAGGCTGAAAAGTCAAAATTCTGGCTATTTACCCTATAAGGGATGTTATGCAGAAAGACTTTGCCTAATCACCTAAGTGGGGTGCTAGCCCGACGATATCATGTATTATTTAGGTTGGTTGCTTCATTATTTCATTATGTAAACTGAGCCGCCACCTCGGAAATTGCTAGATAAAGTACGTGATCGCATACGGGCTGAGTATTACTCCTACTGCACCGAAGAAACCTACATGCGATCGCAATATTGCCAGTCTTTTTATTGGGATTTTTGGACAAGCCGCTATAATGCATTCAAAAAAGCATCTAAAAAACATTCATGCATTATCAAAATCGTCACCGTCGCCAAGGCTTCTGGCATTTTTGGCAAAGACTTGTGCATAAGTTAATCCATAGCCCAATCTGGCAACGGGCGATCGCTTTGTTATTAGCAGGTTTATGTTTATTTGCCCTAGCCGCCTGTGAGCCAATCCCCGAACCAAATCAAGTCAGTGTTGGCAGTGTCAATCGTCTCAAAAATGTACTCAGTCGGGGCAAATTGGTTTGTGGCGTTAGTGGCGAGTTACCAGGATTTAGCTTTGTCAATAAAGAAGGTAAATACTCAGGGCTAGATGTCGATATTTGTCGAGCGATCGCTGCCGCTTTATTTGATAATCCTGATGCAGTCCAATTTCGTAATCTCAATGCAAAGGAGCGTTTTACGGCTTTGCAGTCAGGCGAAATCGATGTACTGAGCCGCAATACCACATGGACATTAAGCCGAGACACAGCTTCTCGCCTTGCTTTTATGCCCGTAGTTTTTTATGACGGTCAAGGGGTGATGGTACGCAAAGATAGCAATATTAAGGCAATCGCTGATCTTAAGGATGCGGATATTTGCGCCCAAACAGGGACAACCACAGAGCAGAACTTAGCTGACCAAATGCGTAAGCGGAACCTTGCCTATAAACCTGTCGTTTATGAAGATGTGAATGCTACTTTTGCGGCTTATCAGTCAGGACGTTGTGCGGCGATTACGGCGGATCGCTCAGCCCTAGTGGTGCGTCGGACTCGACTCGCTGATCCTGAGAACCATGTGGTTTTGGATTTGGTGATTTCTAAGGAGCCGTTAGCACCTGCGGTCGGTGATGGAGACTCAAAGTGGGCAGATATTGTCAAATGGATTATTTTTGCTGCGATCGAGGCAGAGGATTTAGATATTTCTTCAGCAAATCTTGCCGAGCAATTACAGAGTAAAAATGCCGAAATTCGGAGGTTCCTAGGCGTTGATGGTAGCTTAGGTAAAGACACGGGAATTGCCAATGACTTCACAGCGCGAGTGATTAAGCATGTTGGCAACTATGCCGAAATTTATGATCGCAATCTTGGCAAAGATAGCCCATTTAAACTACCACGCGGACAAAATGAACTTTGGAAAAATGGTGGCTTAATGTACGCTCCACCATTTCGTTAAAAAGAAGAGCGCGTCGCGCTCTTCTTTCTGCAAAAAGGAACGCAAAGCATTCCTTTTTTGTTTTTACCAGCCAAAAACTGAAGCGATCGCGGGTTGAGTAACAGGACTATTCTCTTCTACAGTCTCAGCATTACTAGCTTCTTCAATCAATTCCTCAGTGCAGAAAGTCGCGGTACTAAAGCCCCCAAATCTCTGGACAGTACTTGCTCGCATCCGTACATTCGGAGCAGGAAACCAAAATCGCTCATAGGAACTCATGGAAGGATATTCAGTAATCAAAACAAGTGCATCTTCGTCATCGATTTCGTAACAGCCGATTACAGGCATAACTTCCGCATAGCCACGTTCTCTTAAAAGCTTACCTTTGCGACCTGTCTCATCATCTGGAACAAGTGCAAATACAGTTTCGCCTGAGTGGTTTTCATCATCTTCCTTATCCCATGCCATAGTTCCATCCCATTTCACATAGGCTCCACCGATCGCTGTGGCTGGATCAAATTCATGCATTTGGCAGATTTCAATTACCTTCGGATCGTCAGCATTAAGGGGATTAACATAAATTTCTGAGCCACCTTTTTCAGCACGACGAAAGGCGAGATGATGTGTGGTGCGTTGTGATTTCCATTTGCCTGCACTTTTTTGGAAGAACTCTAAAGCATTCATAATTAATTAAGATGATTAAGATGATATTGATAAAAAATTTTTAAAATCGAATTGAGAACAAATTGAGAAATTTAATATAGGAACTGAGTATCTGGTTATTCAGCCTTAGAACTAGACAGTAAGCCTTTGAGGTTTTGCCAAAAGCCCTTTTTAGAAGCTGTTGCTGCATCTTCTATTTTGGGTGTGTCAGTTGCCAAATCAGGGCTTTTAAAGTCAATTAGCAAAACAACTCTAGTGCGATCGCCTCGATTCCAAGCTTCATGCTCAGTTGTATCATCGAACACTAGACACTTTCCCTCTTGCCAATCTTGCACTTGATCTCCAACTCTCAAGCTACATCCATCACAGCCTACTAAACCCAAATGACAGCGTAAAACTCCATCAGGATAGCCAGTATGAGCAGCAATATGTGTACCTGGGAGAAGCGAGGAAAACCCAGCAGTGACCATATTCGGGATTTTCTCAACCAGCTTAGTTGTTTCTGGACAAATTTGGCAATTTTTGTTGAGTTTCATCCCAAAGGCATATAAGCCAAAAGTTTGCCATCCTTTTCCATAGAGATGCTTTTCTGGCCAATCAAGAAAGTCTGTACGGCTAATTTGCTCTAGTTCTTGCCTGATGACTTGCCAATTTGTCTCTAAGGTTTGCGTAAATTCATAATCTATAGGATTTTTAAACATGGATTTACTTACCTCCAAATCCCCATTGCTTGAGTGTACGAGAGGCGAGGATTTTAAGAGAATTTAAAATAGTTTTAGCGATCTCGACTGGGCCACCCACACGGCTCAAAACTTTAACCGAGAAAACTACCCATTCCCAACCACGACCAATCTCTACTAAAAGAGAAGGACGCTGATTGTTAGATTCAGAATTAGAATCAGGATCTGTAGGATACATATGAGTTGTTTGTATGCTTGGCTATATGCTTTCTATGCGTAAGTTTACTACCGAAAACACAACAAATATCAATACTTAAGTACTAAACTTTTTACCCATGCCGATCGCCTTTGAACGCTTAGGCGTTTTCACAACTGTGATTCCAGTTATAGAAAAAACAGCCTCATTGATGTGATCAGCCATGCCAGGAATAAGAAACTGCATATTCTTAGTGAAGTTTTTAGTCCACATTTTCAGCAGTTTATCTTTAGCCTCTTCATTCACATGGATATTTTTATCTTGATCAATCATTACCATAGCCACCTCTTCTTCCCTTACGGTGAGTACAATAGCGAGGTTTTCCTGATCAGTATTTAGTTCTTCATACCACTCATCAATATGCTCTACTAGCTTGTCTTGATAAAGTGCTAGAGACATGGGTTCATTTTTCAGTAAGGCTTTTCGCAATGCTCTTGATATTTCTCTAGTTCCCATCGATATTATTGAGCCTATCAGTACTTATTAAATTCAATACTAGTTGTAGCGTTCCTTACCGTCAAACTCAAACCCAAAAAGAATAGCGGCGTGAAGCGCCGCTATTCTTTTTGGGGTTAGTCACCTGTATCAGGACAAATCAAAACCCAAATAGTGTTCACACTATTTGGGACAAGAATGGTGACAGCTAAAGTTCACAAATATTTAAAATCTCGACACAGATCTTGTCGTGATAATAGTTCAAAGCAGAATGCAGGATTGGAGGTTGAGGCTAGTTGATTCAAAGTGTCGCTACTCCTCAAGATCCGATCAATATTGAGAAACTATTACAAGATTTATGACAAAGCCTAAGCGTATTGGTATTTTGACAAGTGGTGGTGACTGTGGCGGACTGAATGCAGTAATTCGGGCTGTCGTGCGCCGCGCCCGTGATTATGACATTGAGATTTATGGTATTAAAGGTGCAACTCAAGGATTGATGAATCGTCCAGTGGAAGCAGAGCTACTGGATATGAAAAAAGTTTCAGGTATTCTTCGCTATGGCGGCACGATTTTAGGAACTGTCAATAAGGGTAATCCCTTTGCCTATCCGATGCCCGATGGCTCGATTATTGATCGCTCCGAAGAAGTGATTGAGGGTTATCACAAACTTGGTTTAGATGGACTAATTGGTATTGGTGGGGATGGGAGCTTGGCAATCCTGCGCCGTCTTGCTCAACAGGGGCAGATGAATCTCGTAGCCGTACCGAAAACCATTGATAACGACTTGGGCGCAACCGAAAACTCAATTGGATTTAATACAGCGGTGAGTGTTGCTGTAGAGGCGCTCGATCGCTTGACCTATACCGCCATCAGTCACAGCCGCGTGATGATCTTAGAGGTCATGGGACGGGATGCGGGACATATCGCTGTCAGTGCGGGGATTGCAGGTGGGGCGCATATTGTCTTGATCCCCGAGATTCCCTATAACCTTGATGAAGTATGCGATCGCCTGATGAATCGCGCCCTACGTGGCTTTCATTTCAGTACGATGGTCGTTGCTGAAGCGGTAAAAACTCCCACAGGTGAGCCTGTAAAATATACGAATAGCCTTGGTCAGACCCTCTATGGCGGCATCGGTCAATATCTTGGCGATCAGATCAGTACACGCACAGGCATGGAGAGCCGCGTCAGTGTCTTGGGGCATGTGCAGCGAGGTAGTACGCCATCACCGCTTGATCGCATCCTCGGCGCAGCGTTTGGTGTTGCAGCCGTAGATTTAGTCGCGCAGGACAAATACGATCGCATGGTGGCTTGGGTAAATCGCGAAGTAATCGATGTGCCAATTGCCGACGCGATCGCCCAATATAGTGCGGTTGATATTCATGGGACATTAATTCGCACGGCGATCGGTTTAGGGACTTACGTGGGAGAAATTGAGCAATTACCTTAGAGAAATAAAAGCATTGCCAAGCAATGCTTTTATTTCTTTGAAGCTTACAACTCAAAGCGCTATAGTTAAAAAACTTGTCCAGTAAAGCTTCAGCCTATGTCTAGTCGCCTCAAAGCCCTGTTTTATTACATTATGGCGCGGTTGCTACTTGCCCCGATCATGTTGTGGGCGATCGCCACAGTTGTATTTCTATTGATGAGAGCTACCCCAGGAGATCCCATTGATGCGATTTTAGGTCCCCGTGCTCCTGAAGAAGTAAAGGTGGCTCTGCGCGAACAGGTGGGACTGACGGGTTCCCTATTTTCACAATATTGGGAATATATGCAAGATCTGTCCCGTTTTAATCTGGGTAAATCGATTAGCACCCGTGAACAAACCGTTGGGCAAATTATTAAAAACTTTTTCCCAGCTACTGCCGAACTAGCTCTGTATGCGCTGATTGTTGCCTTAGTAGTTGGGTTAACTGTGGGCATTATCGCTGCTTTGCGACCAAATACGAAATGGGATGTGGGTAGTCGATTATTTGGGATTATTACCTACTCATTGCCACTTTTTTGGGTGGGCATGATCTTACAGTTAGTGTTCTCGGTACAGTTGGGATGGTTGCCGATTGGGACGCGCTTTCCTGCTGGTGCGGAGCCGCCTGTACAAGTGTTCGGACTATATACGATTGATGCCTTGATTAAGGGTGATTGGCAAAATTTTTGGACAAGTATTCAATATTTGATTTTGCCCGCAACGAGTTTAGGAATCGTGATTAGCGGCATTTTTGAGCGGATTGTGCGGGTAAATTTGCGGCAAACTTTGCAGTCGGACTATGTGGAAGCAGCTAAGGCGAGAGGACTTAATCCCAGAGCAATTTTGTTTAACCATGCACTCAAAAACGCGATGATCCCCGTAATTACGATTTTAGGTTTGACCCTAGCTTCGATGTTGGGTGGTGCGGTGTTGACTGAAGTTACTTTCTCTTGGCCGGGGCTTGCCAATCGCTTATTTGAGGCAATCTCTGGACGGGATTATCCAGTGGTGCAGGGAATTGTCGTATTTTTTGCAATCATCGTCACGATTGCAAGTATTCTCGTAGACATTATCAATGCTTGGATTGATCCAAGGATTCGTTATTAAAAAGCATCATAAATGCTGCAAAGTGCGGTTTATGATGCTTCCAAAATCTTATTTTTTGGTGCTATTGGTATGAAAATAAAACCTGTTTTTGTTGGGATTGCGGTAGTTGGAATTTTGCTGTTGGTGCTGAGCTTGAGTGCAGTGAGCAAAGTTTTAGGTGCAAATCCTCGTGAGGTTTTGGCGGGAGTCAAAACTCAGCCACTAGCTGTGAAGTTTTTGCCGCAACGATCGCCTTTATTTTTATCGTTTTTGGTGAATCCAGAAAAATTGGGATTATTCACCCAGTTAGCTGCCCAACCAAGCGATCGCGGTGATGTGCGTCATGAATTGGCTAACCTCAAACAGCAATTACGACAAAACTGGTTATTAGATTACGATCGCGATATTCAGCCTTGGCTCGATCAAGAAATTACCTTAGCTGTAACCGATGTTGATCTCGATGCTCAGCCTGCTAATGGTTTGCAAACAGGCTATTTATTAGCGTTTGCGGTGAAAGATGCTGACCTTGCGAAAACAAGTATGGATGCTTTCTGGCAAAGATTGGCAGTGAATGGCTCCGATTTGGGCTTTGAGCAGTATCAGGGTATATCGATTTTAAGTACGAGCTTTGTGGAGGACAAACCTGCGATCGCGGGGACAACGTTGGATCAGTTTGTGTTGTTTGCCAATGATACGCGGGTATTACACAAAGCTATTGATGCAATCCAAAAGCCTGAATTGTCTCTAGCAAGTTTACCTAACTATCGCGATCGCCTCGCGCAGTTGAGTACAGGTAAAAATACAGGTAAGGTTAGCGTTGCTTATGCCAACCTTGCCGAGTTCGGCGAAGAGTTACCCAAAGAAAGCTTGTTAATGGGTTTAAGTTTCGATAAGTCTGGAATTAAAGTAAAAACAGCCTTGACCTTAGCAACTGCCAGCGACAAGAGGGAAACTGCGGCTGATCTCCCTGCTACGAAGCTCAAAACTGCCAAAAAATCCTCTAAAAATATTGCCAATGCAATTCCTTCAGGAAGTTCAGTGATTATTGGGAATAATCTCAGTCAAACTTTACAATGGCTGCAAGATACACTGATCTCCGAATGGAAACAAGCATTGATCAAATCTATCGCTCCAATTCCTCTGGATGGCAATGCTTTTGCATGGGCACAACAGGACTATGCGATCGCCTTATTTCCCAAATCAAGCAGCGCTCCTGATTGGTTAGTAGTTGCGAAAGTGGAAGATGCGAATGGGGCAAAGGAAGCGCTCAGTTCTCTTGATGATATAGCCAGAAACAAGCTGACTGTTGGTGAAATCTCTCTGAAGTCACAACCTGTAACTATTTGGACAAAGCTCTCTGCTAGTGATAACTTTGCAGTGTCAGGCAACGTTGCCGCAGCACATGCTCAAACCAAAGATTATGTGTATTTATCAAATTCCCTGCCAACTTTAGAATCAGCGCTAACTCTCAAAAATAATGACTCGATCGCTGCTTCCAAGAACTTTAAAACTATTTTGACGAAGTTACCTAGCGATCGCTTTACCTATGGATATCTTGACAAGGGGCGTGACTTGTCTTGGTTTCAGAAAAGTACCTTAAAGTTAAAATTTATAAGCGAAATTTCTGAAAATATGAGTAATTCTCTCCTTGGACAAACTCTTAAGCATGTGAAAGTAAGTGGATTTGCTAGTAGCAATAGTGATGCATTAATGCAGAATGTTGAACTTTCCTTAATTCTAAAGTGATTATGGGTAACCTTAAATTAGCTCTATACTCAAGTGCAATCTAAAAGCTCAAAACTATTGCTATGGGTTATCCCAATTCACGAAAGCGTGGCAACAATTTTGTGGATTAAAAAATAAATCCAGTAAGGGTTTTAAAAATATAAAATGGCGTAGCTATTTTGTGTTTTGGTATTACTTGAAATTATTCTTTAGTCCAATTTAGTGGATTTGAGCTTTTAGCTAACAAATTGAGTTCTTGAGTTATTTGCGCAAGGGACGCGCAGTAAAATAAATAACCGATCTTGAGTAGGGCAGCTTTGCCGCACAGCTTAGGATTGAGTTCTTTATTAAATCTCAGAACCTTAAGTTCTTATTAAATCTCAGAACCCTAAGCTAGCATTTGCTAGTCCTTAATTAATGCCTGCCAGATCTTCTCTAATCTATGATCATTTTCGTAGCATCCCTTTGACATTGGTGATGGTATTGACATTTGTGTTGCAAGCTGTGGCTATTGTGGGGCTGGTTAATTATCTATCTGATGGTTACTGGGAGATCTGGATTTATGGATTGATTTTGATGTTATCCATTGGGTTTGGTTTGATAGTGTCATATTGGATCAGTCGAACATATGAGTCCGTCGAAATCGCTCTTAAAGAATCACAAGAAAAATATAAAGTTCTTTTTCAAACTTTACCAATAGGAGTTTCGATAACCGATAAGGAAGCTCGTATTCTCGAAAGCAATGCTATCTCTGAAAAGTGGTTAGGAATTCCAAATCCCTCAGAAATTGGATGTCTTCAGCAACGTAAAATTAATCCTAATGTGCTTCGTCCTGATGGCTCACCCATGCCTGTCGAGGAATATCCATGTGTTAGGGCTTTGAAAAGCAGTCAATCTGTTGATGATGTGGAAATAGGTATTGTCTGTGAAGATGAAACTCTGCGTTGGTTTAGTGTGAGTGCCAGTCCGATCCCGTTAGAGCAATATGGTGTGGTGTTAGTTCATGTCAATATTAGCGATCGCAAATTTGCTGAACAAGCGATGCGCCGTAGTGAATTGAAATTACAAGCTTTTTTAGATAACGCTCCGACATTAATTGCTATTAAGGATTTAGAAGGCAAATATCTCTCGGTTAATCAGGAATTTGTGTATTTTATGCAAGTTTCTGAAGCAGAAATTTTAGGCAAATATGACTACAACTTTTTTTCTGCTGAAACTGTTAAAAATATCCGTCGATATGAACTACAAGCGATCTTTGAAGGGCTTGCAATTGATTTTGAACAAAGCTTACAACTTCCCGATGGAATGCGGACTTTTTGGGTTACGCAGTTCCCAATTATGGATAACCATGATAAACCCTGTGCGATCGCCTCAATTTCAATAGATATTAGCGATCGCAAACGTGCCGAACTAGATTTAGCCTATAACTATGATTTACGAGAAGCTATTTATAACGAATCAACTGATGCCATCTTTTTGGTTGATCCCTTTAGTATGTTGATTTTTGATTGCAATCGACGCGCTGTAGATATGTTTGAAGCAGATAGTAAGCAGGAACTGATCGGGATTGAAGGACAAACCTTACAAAAAAACAAATTTACAGAAGCTGAAATAAAATCGATTGACAATGATATTGAGAAGTTTGGATATTGGATTCAAGAGACAGAATACATTACCAAAAAGGGACACCATATCTGGGGAAATCTTGCCGCTAAACCAATCACTGTTGCTGGTAAGGAGATGAATCTAGTGAGGGTTACAGATATTAGCGATCGCAAATATGCCGAACTAGCACTCCAAAAGAGCGAAGCTAGATTTCAAAAAATTGCGACTATTTCTCCTGAAGCTATCTACATTTTGGTGCGTCATCTTGATGGTAGTATGCTTTTTGAATATGCTAGTCCTGCTAGTGAAGAACTGCTAGGTGTAAGTATTGAGTATTTAAGTCAGAATCCAGATCTTCGCCATGAGCTATTCCATCCTGATGATTTGGCTGGCTATGAACAAGCAATGGGAGAAAGTCTCAAAACGATGCTGATGTTCCAGCATGAGTGGCGGATTATCACACCTCAAGGACAAATAAAATGGATTAAATCTCAAGCTATGCCTGAGCGTCGAGCAAATGGTGATATAGCTTGGTATGGCTTTGCTATTGACATTAGCGATCGCAAACAATCAGAAATTGCTCTTGCCTATGTAGAAGCAGACCTCAAAAAAGCTAATCAGGAACTCCAAAGGCTAGTGAATCTTGATGGATTGACACAAATTGCTAATCGCCGTTGTTTTGATGAGCGGGTTCTCTATGAATGGCAAAGACTCCATCGCGAGAAGCAGCCTTTATCTCTGCTCATGTTTGATGTTGATTATTTCAAACGATATAATGATCATTATGGGCATCAATTGGGAGATGAATGTTTGCTAAGAATCTCGCAAGCTGTGGATCAGTTGGTCTGCCGACCTGCTGATTTGGTTGCGCGGTATGGCGGAGAAGAGTTTATTGTGATTTTGCCAAATACCAATTTAGATGGGGCGATCGCTGTAGCGAAGATTGTGCATGAAGCGATCGCAGATTTACAAATTCCCCATCAAGCTTCAGATGTTAGTGATGTGGTTACGATCAGTATGGGCATAGCTTCTGACATTCCCAATCTAGAGCGATCGCCTTATGTCCTGATTAATCAAGCCGATCAAGCGCTCTATTACGCAAAACAGCAAGGACGCAATCAGTCAGTGATATTCACCGATTAAGTAGTTAAGCGATTTGCCATAATCGATTGTGTAAAGATGAGTGGCGGCGCTTCGCGCCGCCACTCATCTTTTTGGTTTTCTTTATCTCTTGCGTTGCTATAGCAGTAGTAATATCTTCAAAATAGTGCCAATATATTAACCACTTACCACTAGTGACAATGATTATTTCCACTTCTCCTCAAAAATTGCGTAGCATCCCTCTCCAACGTCTAATGATACTGGCGTTTGCAGTGCAAATTTTTGGTGCGGTTGGAATAGTTGCCTATCTATCTTATCGGAGCGGGCAAGAGTCTATTCATAAACTAGCAAATAGGCTCAAAACAGAAATCAGTACCCGTGCTATAGAGCAGACAACAACTTATCTGAAAACCATTGACCAAGTTAACAAGAACAATATTAGCGCACTGCGTCGAAAAGTATGGAGTTTTGATGATTTCTCTAGCCAAGAACGCCAAGCTTGGGAACAGGTACAGCTTAACTCTTTGTCTCCAATTACAATAGTTGGATTTGGAACTCCCTCAGGAGGTCATCGAGCGGTAGAACTACTCAAGGATGGCACATTTAGCATTCGGGCGGCTCCCAATGGTGGTGGCAAATACAGAACTTTTACGACAAATCCTGATGGATCACCAGATCAAGAGATTGAAACATCTATTAACTTTGATGCGCGTCAGCGTCCTTGGTTTCAAGTGGCTGTGCAGTCCAAAAAAGCAGCTTGGACTCCTGTATATCCACATATTTACACAGGAGAACTATTAGTTGCCCTTGCGGAGCCAATCTATGATCTCAATAATGGCAAGTTCTTAGGTGTCACCTATGGAATTCGTACCCTTGAAGAAATAAGTCGTTTTCTGCGAAGCATTGATATCAAGTCTGGATCGGTTTTTATTATGGAGCGTGATGGAATATTGGTGGCTACCTCATCTATGTCTCATAAACCATATCAGATTTTGCCAAATGGAACCGAACAGAAATTACTGAAAGCCAGTAATAGCGAAAATTCTCAGATTCATAGTTCGGTGACATATTTAAATGATCGCTTTGGTAGTTTAGCGAATATTCATCAATTAGAGCAATTTGAATTTCAGATCAATGGTAATCGTCAACTTGCCCAAGCAGTACCCATCCGCGATCGCAATGGTCTGGATTGGTTAATTGTGGTGGTTATACCTGAGTCGGACTTAATGACAGAGATCCATGCCAATAGAGTTTGGGTAGTCCTGTTATGTGCAGTAACGTTAATCATCGCTACAGGGCTGAGCGTCATCACAACCCGTTGGATTACTAAGCCGATTTTGCGATTGGCGCAGGCTACCAAGGCGATCTCCAATGGAGAGTTGCAAGATCCTTTGCCAGAAAATCATGCGATCGCTGAGATTCGTACATTGGCTAAGTCCTTTAACCAAACGACAAAACAGGTGCAACAATCCTTTGATCGCGTGGGAATTGCCCTTAAAGAATCAGAGGAAAAGTACAAGGTTCTCTTCCAAACAGCCCCAATCGGCATTTCCATTACTGATAAAAATGGTTACATCCTTGAGAGTAATAATGTTGCTGAAACTTGGTTTGGGACACCTCAGCCATTGCTGCAAAAAGAGTTTGAAAAGCGTGAACTAAATCCTAATGTGATCCGTCCTGATGGCTCAGTTATGCCTGTCGAAGAATATGCCTGTATTAAAGCTTTAAAAAATCAAGTTCCTGTTTACGATACAGAAACAGGAATTGTATGTGCTGATAGTGTTTTACGTTGGTTTAGTGTTAGTGCTGTACCGATCGCTTCAGAGCATCATGGGGTGATTCTGATTCATACTGACATTAGCGATCGCAAACAAGCAAAAAAAACACTCCAAGATAGTGAGAATCGATTTCAGACTCTGGTAAAAAATATGCCAGGCATGGTTTATCGATACTCGCCTTTTGAGAAAGAGATGGGAACCTTTACCTATGTTAGTTCTGGATCAGTAGAATTGTTAGAGCTAGAACCTGAACAAATTCTTGAAGATGCAAATTCATTATGGAGCTTGATTCATCCTGATGATTTACGAGTATTTCGGGAATCTGTTGCTGTTGCTGTGCAAACGGTTTCTAATTGGCAGCATGAATGGATGCTAACTACCCCATCAGGAAAACTGAAATGGATTCAAGGTAAATCTCGTCCCCAACATACACCTAATGGCTTGGTCTGGGATGGGTTACTTCTAGATGTCAGCGATCGCAAACAAGCCGAATTTGCTTTGAAGAGAACGTTCAAAGAATTAAAATATCACATTGAAAATTCACCTCTAGCAACTATCCGATGGGATCAAGAATTTCGGGTTGCCTATTGGTCAAAACAAGCTGAGGAAATATTTGGCTGGAGTGCGGCAGCAGTCTTGGGTAAAACCCTCCATGAGTGGCAGTTTGTTTTTGAAGATGACCGTGAACAAGTAAATCAGGCTGCGATGCAATTAATGGATGGGGTTAGTGTAACTTGCCAGAACCGCAACTATCATAAAGATGGCTCTGTCATCTACTGTGAATGGTATAACTCCGCACTAGTTGATGAGTCTGGGAATTTGATTTCGATTCTGTCCCTTGCTCATAATGTTAGCGATCGCAAGCGCCTAGAACAAGAACTAATCCAAAGCCGAGATTTACGAGAATTAATTTTTGATGAATCTAGTGATGCACTGTTCTTAGTTGATAGTGAGACTCTGCTTACCATTGATTGCAATCAGCAAGCTATGAAACTATTTGAAGTAGATAGCAAAAATGATCTGATTAATATTGAAGGTCATATTCTCCAAAAGCGGCAATTTACTTCACAGGAACTCTCCCAAATTGCCCAAGAAGTAAATCAAAAAGGATTCTGGAGCTTAGAAGTTGAATATATCACGCGCAAAGGACGCGAATTTTGGGGAGATCTTTCTGCTAAGCAAATCACTTTTGGAAGCCAACGTTTTAACTTAGTGCGTGTAGTAGACATTACCACTCGCAAACAAACCCAAATCGCTTTAGCCGAGGCAAAGGTAGCCGCAGAAGAAGCTACGAGAGCGAAGAGTGCATTTTTGGCAAGTATGAGTCATGAAATTCGTACACCTATGAATGGAGTGATTGGTATGACTCAGATTTTGGAAATGACTGATCTGACAACCGATCAACAGGAATTTGTCAAAATAATCAAAGATAGTGGTGAAGCTCTCTTGACAATTATCAATGACATTCTAGACTTCTCAAAGATTGAATCAGGAATGTTAGAAATAGAATCTAAAGATTTTGTTCTAGAAGAAGTGATCAGAGGAGTTTGCAAGTTATTAGAAAATCAAGCGATCACCAGAAAAGTCGATCTCCAATATGCGATCGCCTCTGATATCCCCCAATATGTAATCGGCGATCGCGCTCGTCTACGTCAAATTCTTCTCAATTTAGTTGGAAATGCTGTTAAATTTACTCAAAATGGTCAGGTTGTGATCTCAGTTAGAGGAAAATCCTTAACTCCTACTTCCTCTGAGAGATGGCAAGAGATGGCAAGAGATAGGGAAGACTATGAGCTAAGTTTTGCGATCGCAGATACAGGTATTGGTATTCAGAGCGATCGCCTTGACAGACTATTTCAAGCCTTCACCCAAGCCGATGCTTCGATTAGTCGGAACTATGGTGGTACTGGATTGGGCTTAGCAATCAGCAAACGCCTAACAGAACTGATGGGCGGTACAATTTGGGTTGAGAGTCGCGGTCAAGTTGGTGGTAGCCCACCCCTAGTTTGGAAGTCACAACCTCTGAATTCACATCAAGGATCAACTTTCTACTTTACTGTCATTCTATCAATTCACAAGACAAGTACACAACCTCAAGATGTCTTATCAAAAGTGTTTGAGATTGACGACAAAATGGCAGAAAAATATCCCTTACGAATTCTGTTAGTAGAAGACAATCAAGTTAATCAAAGGATTGCTAAGTTGATGTTTGCAAGACTTGGTTATCATCTTGATGCGATCGCTAACAATGGATTAGAAGCAGTGCAAGCAGTGAAAACTCATGATTATGACCTAGTCTTAATGGATGTTCAAATGCCGATCATGGATGGTTTAACTGCGACAAAGATAATTCGCACAGAGTTAAGAAGTAATGTGCGGATTATTGCCATGACTGCCGATGCCATGCCTGAAGATCGCCAAGCTTGTTTTGAAGCTGGTATGGATGACTACATCAGTAAACCCGTTAATATCCAAACAATTATGAATCTAGTTTTCTCTCTACGCTAACAACTGCATACAAAGCTATTTTTCGATATATTCGATATAATAGATATTAATCTTAAAATATTCTTGATGAGCATCTCCCACAAGCGTTCGCAATTCTTAAAAGTTCCACTTAACTTGGTGCTAGTTATTCCATTTGTGACGTTAGTTGTGGGGACTGTTACATTAGTTAGCTATTTATCATATCAGAGTGGGCGGCAGGCGACTGAGAATCTAGCTAAGCAGCTATTGCGTCAAACCTCAGAACGGGTAAGCGATCGCCTCGATACCTATTTGCAGCGATCGCAGCAGATTGTGGCGGCTAATCAGTTAGCAGCGAAACAAGGAACCCTGAAGCTTGATGACCAAGAACAACTGCGACAACAACTGTGGCAACAAGTCCTTTTAGACCCATCACTGCCAGCAAGTAGTTTTTGGAATGATGAGGGTACAGTGGTTGGCTACTTGCGAATTGACTCCCAAGAAGCACAGCAACTTGCCGAAAAAGCCACAGGTAAACCCATTCCTCGTGGTTCTATTTTCTTTAATGAAACCATTCCCAATCAGCGTCGATATTATGCAGTTGATCCTCAAGGCAAGCCCTCTCAACTGTTTTTACAATTTAATGATGACTTTCGTAATGTTACTTGGTACAAGCAAGCAAGAGCTATTGGAAAACAATCATGGACACCAATATCTTTAGCAAGAGTTATCCCAATACTGCAAATAGTTGCGGTTGCTCCAGTCTATAATGCCAATGACAAATTTTATGGTTTTTTTACTTCTAACTTTCTGTTGTCAGATATCAGTCTGTTTCTCTCTCAGTTAAAATTTACGCCCACTGGACAAATATTTATTATTGAGCCATCGGGCGATCTGGTAGCGACATCTGTGACTGCGGAAGCCTCAGGATTGAAACAGGTGAATGGACAATTGACTCGTCTTACCGTTACCGACAGTCAAGATAACTTGACAAGGGAAGTCTCTAAACAATTACTTCAGCAGTTTGGTAGTTTTGATCATCTCAAGGAATCCAGTCAGTTTAGTTTGACTATTGATGGATACCGTCAATTTGTACAGATTACGCCTTATCAAGACAAATATGGATTGAACTGGCAGTTAGTGACTGTGATCCCTGAATCTGACTTCATCACCGAAATTCAGTCAAATGTTTACCGTATAGGACTTTTATGTGTTTTGGCTTTGATAGTTTCTGTGGGAATTGGCATTTGGACATCTCGGCGAATCGGGCGATCGCTGTCTCATCTGACTAAAGCCACCCAATCTTTCTCTGAACAACGTCTTGAGCAACCAATCCCCAATACAAGTATTACTGAAGTGCAAGCTTTAAAAGAAGCTTTGCATCAAATGATGGTCGATCTCCGAGATGCTGATCAAATGAGATTGAATTATGAGCAAGATTTGGAGCGACAGGTTGCGGAAAAAACAGATGCTCTGATTGAAGCCCAACGCATTGCTCGTGTGGGGAGTTGGGCTTTTGATGTGGCAACAGGGACGAGTACTTGGTCAGCCGAGCAGTTTCGTATTTTGGGATTTGATCCAAATGTGCCATTACCCAACTATGTAAACTTTTTTGATATTGTTCCCAAAGATGACCAGCCTCAAATGCGCGCAGCCGTTGAAGAGGCGATCGCACATGGCACACCCTACACTGTTGAGCATGGGATTATTCGACCTGATGGTTCTATTTGTTACATTATCAGCCGAGGTGAGGCAATCTGTGATGAACAGGGACATGTGATTAAGCTAGTTGGCACGATTACTGATATTAGCGATCGCAAACAAGCAGAAATTGCTCTCCAAGCCAGTGAAGCTAGATTTAGAGAAATTGCTGCATCTTCCGCAGGAGCCATTTATATCCTGATTACCTGTGCTGATGGTTCAATTAAATTTGAATATATGAGCGCGATATTTGAGGAAATCCACGAAATCAAAATTGAGCGAATACTTAACGATGCATCTCTGTATCTCGATCAGATCCATCCCCAAGATCGGGATGGATATTACAAGGCTACAGCCCATAGTAAGGCTACCTTGCAGCCGTTTCACCATGAATGGCGCATTATTACACCATCAGGCAAACTGAAATGGTTGCAGGCAACTTCGCGCCCAACCGTACAAGAGCATGGAAATATTGCTTGGCATGGAGTGATCTTAGATGTTACTGCACGTAAACAAGCTGAAGAACTATTGCAAAAAAGTGAAGCGGCTCTGATTGAGGCTCAACGGATCGCTCATATTGGCAATTGGGAATTTGATATTCAAAGTCAGAAAATTACATGGTCAAAGGAACTTTTCCATATGTTTGGGCTTGACCCATCTCAACCAGCGCCAACCTATGCAGATTACCTCCAGCTAATTTATGCTGATGATCGTTTGGTCTTACAGCAATATGTAGAACGAGCGATCGCCGATGGGACTCCCTACGTCATCGACTATCGGATCATCAGACCCGATGGCTCTATTCATTACCATGAGGGACGTGCTGAAGTAGAAATTAACGACCAAGGACAAGTTGTGCGGCTGTTTGGGACAAACTTGGATATTACTGATCGTAAACAATCTGAAATAGAACTAGCCAATGCTAAGGAAAAGGCTGAAGCTGACACCAAAGCCAAGAGCGAATTCTTAGCTAACATGAGCCATGAAATTCGTACGCCGATGAATGGTGTGATCGGAATGACACAGCTTCTGGAGACTACTGAACTTACAGAAGAACAAGCAGATTTTGTCAAAACGATTAAGGATAGTGGTGAAGCTCTGTTAACCGTGATCAACGATATTCTAGACTTCTCTAAAATTGAATCAGGAAGGTTAGAAATCGAAGAATGGGAGTTTACATTAGAAGATGTGGTAATTGGAGTTTGTAAGTTACTAGAAACCCAAGCAAATGATAAACATATTACGCTCCAATATGCGATCGCCCCTGAGATCCCCACCACTGTCATCAGTGACTACGCAAGGTTGCGCCAAATCTTGCTAAATCTTGTCGGCAATGCGGTGAAATTTACCCAACAGGGGCAGGTGTCGATTTCTGTCAGTGGCAAGCCCCTCGGGCTCCAGTCCTCTTTCCCTTCTGGGAAAGAGAAATCAAGAGATGATTTCTCTGAGGGAGAGGATTTAGGAGTAAAGGAAAAGTATCAGCTAAAGTTTATGATTGCGGATACAGGTATTGGTATCAAAGGCGATCTCATTAATCAATTATTTCAACCCTTTACTCAAGCTGATGCTTCCGTTAGTCGGAAATATGGTGGCACTGGACTGGGGCTAGCGATTAGCAAACGTCTAGTCGAATTAATGCATGGCACAATTTGGGTAGAGAGCTTTGGTCAATTTGCTGGTAATCCTCCAGTAGACTGGCAACCCTTGCTAAATGTCCAAGGTTCCATATTTCACTTTACGCTTATAGTTGCAACTAGTGAAAAAACTAAGCTGCCTCTAGATGCTTCGATTAATAAAATAGCGATCGATAAACAATTTGCTAAAAAATTACCCTTGAGAATTCTCTTAGTAGAAGATAATCATGTTAATCAAATCGTTACTTGCGCATTACTCAAAAAACTTGGTTATGAAGTAGCTGATATTGTTAACAATGGATTAGAAGCAGTGCAAGCTGTAAAAAATAATACTTATGATTTGATATTAATGGACTTACAGATGCCAGAAATGGATGGCTTAACAGCTACAAAAATTATTCGTACTGAGTTAATGAGCCAAGTAAGGATTGTTGCTATGACTGCTGATGTGATGCCCGCAGACCGCCAAGCTTGCATAGATGTAGGGATGAATGATTACGTCAGTAAACCGATTAATATTCAAGAAATTATGCGCGTAGTTTCCAGCCAAAAATTAAGTGATATGTAGGTTTCCTAGTCACTTCTTTTTGTTCTTTAGTAACGCCAGTAATGATTTCTGTATAATAACGATTTTACAACTTTAGGTGTCAACACAGTCGCTCCGATCAAAGATGCTGATGGCAAGTTTCAATTTACACAATATGGACAGGTTTCTGTCTTAGGCAAGGGGCGCTATCTATCTCCGCTTAACAACTATGAGTTTGGCAAGTCTGAATCACTTAATTAGGGCTTGCTGAAAAAGAGACTAAGGGAAAAGTAGTGGGCAAAGAGGAAGGGGATAATACTTTGAGTGTCTACAAGGAAATTGCCAAGAAAAAGAATTAAAGTTAAAAAGGGGTTTCCAAGAAGGAAGAACAAAGAGTTGCCAGCAAAAGATAAACCAAGACAAACCGAAAAAAGCAAGCTGCTTGAGCAGCGCTTCCAAATTCATCACCAAGAAAGTGATAGCGATCGCCGTTTCCGATGTATTTGCCAACTTGGACATGACGCGATTTAGACTGAACCGTCGTTTAGCCAGTCCAAACTTACCTTCAATTTGATTGCGAACCTTAGCATCTTCGAGAGTCTGCTTGCGAATAGCCGCCAACTCATCGGGTACAGGTCTGCCCAAAGGCGGAGCCGTAATCCGAATACCGAGATTTCGACAATAGGCGCGATTGCTGCGAGTGCGGTAAATCTGGTCAACGTAAACCGCTTCAGGATAATGTCCAAAGCGAGATTTAAACAATGCTACTTGTTGCTGCAAATCCCCCGATTCATTGAAGTTATCCCAACTGAGATGGTCGAGAAAGGCATGACCATCGACACAACTAACTGAGAGTTTAGCGCCAAACTCCACAGGTGTTCCTGCCTTACCTCTGACAATCGGACGTACATGAGGTTGCGTAATACTGACGATGCGGTCATCTATGCGATGACCACCTTGCTCGTACATCCATTGTTGTTGCCGATATACTTCACTGACGACTAGCAAGTTCCGATAGAGACTCCTCTTCAATTCCGATAGCTTTGCCCCTGCGGCAATTAGAGTGTCAATATGGGCAAGATTGCGACGCACATATCCCAACTGTTGGCGCAATGCTTTGCGAATCCTTTTACGATTGGGTTGGCGTTGTTTGGCAATTTGGAGATACGCTGTCCTTGCTTCACGGCGATAGGTGCGTGGTTTCTTCGCTAATTGTTCTTTCACTTGTTGGTAAAGAGCATCAATCACTATTTCCGTTTGTTCTCTTGCTTCGTTCAACAGTTTGATGTCAGTGGGATAACGGATGTCGGATGGCGCGACTGTTGCATCTAGCAGCAATTTTCCTTGGTTTGCTGGTTCTGGTTCTTTCTGTTCCTTTTCTATATTCTGCTCTTCTAACTTCTCTTCTATCTCTTCTCTTTCTTCTTTCTTGTACTGCTTTGCTTCCTTCTCTTTTTGTCCCGACTCTTTAGGAGGCTTCACAATCCGTTCGTTGATTCTGCCCACGATCTCTAGATTCAATCGCTTGCGGAAATGTACCATCATGCTTGCTTCAAATGGGGCGTTGTCGCTGTACTCTGATAAGCCTAGGAAGTATTGTAAATATGGATTCTCACGAATTTGTTCTACTGTCTCTTCGTCACTTGTTCCTAGCTTCTCTTTGATGATCAGCGCCCCAAGTGCTATCCGAAATGGTTTTGCTGGTGCTCCTTGTCCTTCGCTAAATTGTTCTGCATATTCATTCTCAAATTCTTCCCACGGCACTAGTTCTGCTAATCTTACCCATCGATTTTCTCCTGATAGTTTGCCGCCAAATGGTAAGTAGAAGTTCTCGAATGATAGCTGTCCTGTGGGGGATTGTCGGTACATGCAATTTTATTGGTGCAAGGGTTTTTCTAGCTTTTCTTGCTTTTTCTTGCATTTTATCTGTTTTCGTTCTCCTTAGAAACCTTTGCTTGTATGCTTTTCTTGCTTTTTCAGTAAGCCCTAATTATGAACTAAAGTTTGAGGTGTCTGATACAGTTATAGGGCTATATGGTGATCAGATTGGATATCAAGTAACCGCCGTGAACAATGGTTTAGAAGCTGTACAAGCTGTGCAAGATCAAACTTACGATCTGATCCTGATGGATTTACAAATGCCTGAGATGGATGGGTTAACTGCTACAAAAATTATTCGTGAAGAGTTAAACTTTCAAGCTCGGATTGTGGCGATGACCGCAGATGCTAGTCCCAAAGATCGCCAAGAATGTCTAGACGTAGGTATGGATGATCACATTAGCAAGCCAATTAACCTCCAACAAATTATTCAGCTAGTCTCGTCAAGTCCCTAGTGGAAAATAAGTCTCTATAATTGCGAAGATTTGTAGTAATCAGCCTTATTGCAAATAATAAAGATGCTTAGCAAATTGGCTAAATCCTGATTCTGCAAGTCAAGTTTTATAGCGTTTTCCTTGTCACGAACTCAGGCTATAATTCTAAAAAATGCTCCTAATGGATAGTTCTCGTAAGCGATCGCCTTTCTTTAATATCTCTCTGCAATGGATGATAGTCTTACCGTTTGTGGTGCAAACTGTAAGTGTGGCTGGTGCAGTGGGCTATTTATCATATCGTAGTGGCGAGGCTTCAATCCAAAAATCGAACAATCAGTTAACCCAAGAAGTTGGGGAGCACGTTGTAATTTATCTCAATAATTATCTAAAAACGCCTCAGCTAATTAATCGACTGAATGCCAATGATTTTCGTTTGGGTAAATTAGATATCACCAATCCTAAAACATTAGAGCGTCATTTTTTAGCGCAAATCAAAGAATTTAACGTAAACCGAATATATTTTAGCAATCCACAAGGAGGGTTAGTATCTATAGGTAAAGATGATCGCGGTCATACTGTTGCATTTACTGAGAACTTTAATATTGGTACGCTGTTGGTTTATGGAATTGCTCCGCTAGGTAATCACACAAAATTATTGGTCGCAAAGCAAAATTATGACGCTCGTCAACGTTCTTTCTATCAAGAAGCAATCCAGGCTGGTAAACCAATATGGACTTCTACTTTTATTTATGTGCCATCTTCTCAAGGATTGGGGATTTCTGCTAGTCATCCTATTTATAATGATGCAAATCAACTTCAGGGTGTGCTATCGAGCGATCTGACACTGAATGCGATTAATGATTTTCTGAAGACGATGAAAATTAGCAAGAACGGAGAAGTATTTATCATTGAGCGCTCAGGATTGCTTGTTGCTTCTTCAAAAGGCGAACCACTTTTGTATGATTATCCTAGTGACAAACTGAGTCAGAGAGTTTTAGCTATCAACAGCAAAAATCCTTTGATCAGAATGACAATGCAGTATCTCATCGCCAACTTTGGCAATATTGCCCAAATTAAGGATACCTATCTAGACTTTGATATCAAAGGTGAGCGACAAACAGTCAATATTTCTACTATTCGTGATGATTCTGGGCTGGATTGGCTAACTGTGGTAGTAATTCCCCAATCGGACTTTACTGCTGCAATGCAAGAAAGCATTTATCACACATTGCTGTTATGTGGATTTGCTCTAGTAAGTTCGATTGGAATTGGGATTTGGACATCTCGATGGATTACGAGATCGCTGTCTTACCTCACTCAAGCCACCAAATCTTTCGCTGATAACCATCTTGATCAATCGCTCCCAGATACACGCATTTCTGAAGTGCAGATATTGAAAGAAGCTTTGCACCAGATGCTGCTCGCTCTTCGTGATGCCGATCAAATGCGATTAAATTATGCATATGACTTAGAACGACAAGTTACTGAAAAAACGGCTGCACTGACAGAAGCCCAGCGTATTGCGCGGATGGGTAGTTGGGAACTTGATGTGGTAACTGGAACGAGCACTTGGTCGGTCGAACTGTTTCGGATTATGGGAGTTGACCCCATGCAGAAATTACCCAAATATCCCAATATTTTTGATCGCATTCTTCCAGAAGACCAATCCAAACTTCGGATAGCAGTAGATGAGGCGATCGCACATGGCACACCCTATACTGTGGAATACGGTAATTTTCGTCCCGATCACTCGATTTGTTATGTCGTTAGCCGAGGTGAGGCTGTTTACAATGAACAGGGACAGGTGATTAAACTGATTGGTACGGTTACGGATATTAGCGATCGCAAACAAGCCGAAATTGCTCTACAAGAAAGCGAAACCCAACTTCGTCATCTATTTGCTGGTATGAAGGACTATATATTTGTCCTAAGTCGTGAAGGTAGATACCTCAAGGTTGCTCCAACCCAAGTCAATATTGAAAACAATCACATCACTAAGCTTCATCGGACTATCCACGAGCATTTCCCAAAAGCTATAGCCGATCGTTTTTTAGAAATTATTCAAAATGTCCTCAATAGTCAAAAAAGCATCGAACTAGAGTACTGTTTGGAATTACAAAATAAAAACCTATGGTTTTCCACAATCGTATCACCGCTAGATCAGGAATCTGTCTTGTGGGTTGCTCGTGATATCAGCGATCGCAAACAAGCCGAAATTGCCCTGCGTCAGTCAGAAATAAAGTTCTTAACAATATTTAGAGATAGTCCTCAATCGGCTTGGATCGCAACCTTAGCAGAAGGACGTTGCCTAGATGCCAACGACAGTTTTTGTAGTTTTTTAGGATATTCCCGCTCTGAAGTGATTGGAAAAACCTGTGTTGAGGCACAATTTTGGGATGACTTGGCAAATTTACACCAATTCAGACAAACTCTATCTCAATCAGGAAGTATTCATGATTTTGAAGTAATCTTTCGCACGAGATCGCGTGAAGCCAAGATTGTTTTGCTGTCTGCAAGAGTCGTTCATTTAGATGGTCAGGACTGTGTGATTGGAGTACTCAGCGATATTAGCGATCGCAAACAAGCTGAAATAGCTTTAGTTGAGGCAAAGGAAGCTGCCGAAGCCGCCACAAAAGCTAAAAGTGAATTTCTTGCTAATATGAGTCATGAAATTCGTACTCCTATGAATGGGGTGTTAGGAATGGCACAACTTCTAGAAACTACGCCTCTTGATGAAGAACAAGTAGATTTTGTCAAAACGATTAAAGAAAGTGGTGACGCGCTTTTGGTCATCATTAATGACATTTTGGACTTCTCGAAAATCGAAGCAGGAATGTTAGAAATAGAAGCAAAATCTTTTGTTTTGGAAGAGATTGTGAGTGGAGTTTGTAATTTACTAGAAAAACAAGCGATCGCCAAGCAAATTCAGTTTCAATATGCGATCGCCCCAGATGTACCGAAAATTATAATTAGTGATCGCACCCGTCTGCGCCAAATTTTGTTAAACCTTGTGGGTAATGCCGTGAAATTTACGCAACAGGGACAAGTTTCCATTACCGTTACAGGGATGCCAACCATAAACCCTCCAGACTCTAGCAAACACAACTCGGAAGCAATAGGAAAATATCAATTACAATTTGCGATCGCTGATACTGGTATTGGTATTAAAGGCAATCACCTAGACCGATTATTTCAACCCTTTACCCAAGCTGATGCTTCCACTAGTCGAAAGTATGGCGGCACTGGATTAGGACTAGCGATCTGCAAATGTCTAGTCGAATTAATGAATGGCACAATCTGGGTGGAGAGTTTTGGTCAAGTTGGTGGTAAGCCACCCTTAGATTGGCAACCGTTGCTAAATACTCAAGGTTCAACATTTCACTTTGCGATCGTTGTCGCCACTACTATTGAGATCAAGCCAAATCAAATATCTACAATCAATAAACCTGCGATCTACAACAAAATGGCAGAAAAAATCCCTTTACGGATTCTGCTAGTTGAAGATAATCAAGTTAATCAAATGGTGTCTTGCTTGCTACTCGAACGCCTTGGATATCAGGTGCATAAAGTTAACAATGGTTTAGAAGCGATCCAAACCATTCAAGATCAAACTTATGATTTGATCTTCATGGATATGCAAATGCCAGAAATGGATGGATTGACTGCCACAAGGATCATTCGCACAGAGTTGAGGAGTCAGGTATGGATTGTCGCCATGACCGCCAATGTAATGCCTGAAGATCGCCAAGCTTGTTTTGATGCAGGTATGAATGATTATGTTAGTAAACCGATTAATATCCAAGAAATTATACGTGTAGTTTCGTCTGTACAAAATCTATAGACAAAAATAGGCGATCGCCTGTTTTTGTAACCCTAAAAAGATGTAATGTACGCTGCGCGTGCATTACATCTTTTTGGTTCAAATATCGCTAGTTAAGATAAAGCGCCAATCACTTTGATCCATACCGTGACTGACCAAACTAGCCGTCGCATTGGGGAAAATGCCTTTTGACTGAAGCGCGATCGCTAATTCATCACCACTAGGTACACAAAACATATGACTATATCCAGCTAGCGGAGTCTCAATCTCTGCTTGCAGGTTTGCGCCCCACTGTACATGCAGCAAGGGCAGCATTTTTCCATTACTTTGGAGCTTTAAATCCTTAATTCCTTGTAGCGATAGATAGGAAATCTTGCCGCGATATTGCATAAGTATGGGTGCAAGCGATCGCATTACTTCTGCATCTACGCTGTAGATGCCTAATATCGATGAGCATCGGAATCGCAAAAAGTTAAACTTCTCATAAATACGCACCAACCGATTGGGCTTGCCATCGCTGGTGTTCATTGAAACCGTATAGCCGCGATCACATTTACTCATACAGGACTGTAAAGCATAATGCAAAAGCCTAATCGAAAGATGTTGTCTTTGATAGTCTGGATGTACTTTTAAATCGCATAAATACCAAGCTAAACGCGACGATTCTCCTTGGCGATCGGGAACTTGCCGAAGGATACCTGCGCCAACTGCGGTAACTCTTTCACCATCTAGAGCCACAAAGTAATTGACATCGCCAAGGCGATCAAAAAAGGCAAAGTAGTTATTGCCATGATCGATTTGGAATGAGTCATTGCCCAAGGGATAGAAGGCAGTCTGCTCGATCGCCTCAATGCCGCCTTGGAATATAGAACGCTCGGCAAATTCAATCCGATGAAACTTCATGACCGAAAACCTACTACGACTTCACGATAGAAAAATGAGCGATCGCTTGCCAATAATTCCTGACTAAGATTGTGATCAACAGCTATATGCTCCGCTATAATTGCAGCTAAATGATGATCGCCATTGAGTCGCCTCCCGATAATTGCTCCTCCTGATTTCAAGCAAGCGATCGCATCCGTTAGCATTTGATGGAGATCGCTCAAAGGCATCCAGTCGGAGATATTAGAAAACTGAATCAAATCGAATCTTTCTACTTCGGCAAGCTGCTGAAGGCGATCAACAAATGCCCCCTGATGCAGTTGCAATCTTTCTGTTCCTAGTTCCCGAATATCTTTCTGAGCAGCGTCTTGGAGATACAGAGGCAATCCTTCGCCTGCAAGATCATCGGTGTAGCGATCGCCCCAGACTTGAGTTAAAAAATAATTCTCATTGGGATTGAAACGCTGTAAGGCTTGGGCAAATACCTCGGCAAAATGTTCACCAAAACTGCGATCCATCGAATAGTTAACCGCTGTTTCACCAAAAGTTTGGACAAGTCTCTCCCGTTCAAATACCTGCTCAAATAGATTGCGCCATTGCGGATGCTGAATCGCAGTTAAAGGTTCTTTTAAAGGAGCAATCCCAATCTGAGCAAATTTTGCAGCAAGTTCGCGAAATAGCTGCTCAAATCGTCCGACTCGATTGACTCCAAAGGCGATTTGCTCCTGTCTGGCATCCCAAAATGCTTGGGTGCGTTGCGGTAAATAGGCGCGTAAGTTGGCATAGATGCTAAGGCGATCGCGATCGCTGGCAGCTTGATCGACACCAATCAATCGTAATTGTTCAGCTAGAGACAAATGCAATAGGGCTTGTCGTCGCAATTCCACAAGTTGGAGTTGCGCGGGATTGAGATCTATGGCTTCGATTTTGGCGATCGCAGGGCTAGTCAGTAAACTGAGGGCAGTACAACCACCTGAAGCCACCAAAAGGATTCTCAGCGGTCGCTGATGCTTGGCTAGTTCTTGGATGACTCTTAACTCAATGCGAGGATCTTCGCGCACTTGAGAGAACGCAATTTCTGAGACGGGGCTAGAATTAAAGTCACAAATCACGATACAAACTCCAAAAATAGTGAGCGCCCAGCGCTAATCCTTGGACAACTTGCTCACGAGAACAGGGATTAATCCAACCCATTTCTGCTAAGTGCAATAAGTCTCTGGCATGTTCGGTATCTAGCTTCTCATGTACTGCATAGTGAGACTGACTGCCAACAGCCGTCCAACCACGTTGGTGTAAAGTCCTAGCGATCGCCGCACTAATCCCGACATAGAGATACTCGATCATGCCGAGCATTGCCGCGCCTGATTCACCCGAATGCATTAAGCAATAGGTCAAAATCGATTGATTAAAGGCTAATACTGGCATGGTGCAGGTAGCATCTAGTTCGCGCTCGGTTGCGCCCAAGGCGTGAAGGTATTGCTGAAATGTATATTTATGCGATCGCCAGCGATCGCCATGTCCATGTTCTTCAGTGATATTTGCAAGCAGAGGCAATCGAGATTCTAGGGTTGCGGTTCTGGCTAATACTGCTGCTAATGGCTGAGAGAATGACTCTACCGCAAATCGAAAAGGAACTTGACTTTGCCGAAAAGCCTCGCGATCGGTCAGAGGATCTTCCATCCAAAGGATATAGGGATGGTAATTAAAGTCATAGACTTCCGCTACATGTGAAACTGCTAACTGCAAAGATGGTAATTTGCTCAACTCTGATATAGCTAATTTAGGATATTGCCGAATTCTAGGATTGGCGATCGGTTTTCTGATTAAAGTTTGCATCTTTTTCTCTCTCTACTTAATTAATCACTGACGTTACATGGAAGGAATTCCTGCAATAGCATAGGTTGGGGGCTGGCACGGGGGCACAGCCCCTACGGAAATCTTTGAATTTTGGGGTAGGGGCAATCCCCCCGTGGTTGCCCTGCTTCTCTACTAACAAGAGATTCACCATCTGCGTTCTACGTAACATCAATTAATCACAACGGAGCCAACCTGCCGACGCTGTAAGCTTGCCACGATGAAGTCTTGGACAAAAGAAAAATAAGAAGGGATATAAGGTGCACCCTGTTGGATCAGATCTGACTTCAATTCTTGATGCAGGCGTGGCAAGTGATACCAAGGTACGGCTGGATAGAGATGATGTTCTAGATGATAGTTCTCATTACACATAAAGAATCGCACTAAGGGAACTGTCAAAATTGTGCGGGTTCCGCGAACTAAATCAGCTTCATGCTCGAGCAGGGTGTGCTGACTCATCCCGCGAATATTCACCATCGTGTTAATCCACAGCATCGGAATTAGCCAACCATGTATTAGCAATGCTGGTGGTAGAGGTGACAGTATGACTGCTGTAACTAGTAATCCCAATAAGCCCACTTCGATCGCAATCCATAGGCGATCGGACTTATTTCCCTGCCAAAATCCGAGAATCGGAATCGCGATAATGTAGACAGGATAACCAATGATCAATCTTCCCCAATGCATCAAAAAGGTTAACCAGTTCCATTTTGTATAGTTTTTGTAATGATCGGGATCTCCTTCTACACCTAAATGTTGATGATGCTTGAGATGTAAGACCTTATAAGCGGAGAAATTTTGCCCAACGGGTAAAGCACAAAGAATACTCAGCCATCGATTCCATTGCAAATTGCGGCTGAGCACGCCATGCACTCCCTCATGGGTAAACAGGCTAATGCCATGCAAAGAAGCTGCTGCCAAGAGATACAAGGGCAAACAGATCAGATATGCCCAAGGTGTCGCGATCGCTTGTACTAACTCATAAGCTGCCAATGCTGACACGATGTACAACGTAATGAAAATCGGCAAACGGTGCGGATGTTGATCGAGGCTATGTAATTGTTTAAGCAATTCGGGCGTGAGTTTGGGCTTTGCTGTCTCGCCAGAGGGAGCGGATTGCTCAAGTCTTAAATTATCCTTGTCTGAGAATTGTTGTGTTTTCATAGACTTAGGGATTCCCACAGAGTAGGTCATATATAATTGCGATCGCTATAAAGAGCCAATCAATAATGTTGTGAGGCGGCGAAGCCGTCTCACAACATTTAAAAAAGATGCCAGAGTTAAGACCCATTTGTTGAGAGCGGCTTCGCCGCTCTCAACATTAAGATGCCAGAGTTAACTTGTGTTAAAGGCTCACTTTTAGGATCATTAGCAGGATCAGTTATTGTGATTGTGCTGGCTCTAAGCTTTAACTGTAGTGACTCTTATCACAGGCGATCGCTGATATCAGGTTTTGCAACCTAACAAAAAATTGGGATTTTATGTAAGCACTAAAGGCTTCGCCGTAAAATAAGGAACCGA
The DNA here is from genome assembly GCF_051131155.1 of Pseudanabaena minima str. Chao 2107. NCBI lineage: Bacteria > Bacillati > Cyanobacteriota > Cyanophyceae > Pseudanabaenales > Pseudanabaenaceae > Pseudanabaena > Pseudanabaena minima. Next base: position 2,898,278 of record NZ_CP159508.1, on the reverse strand, counting down.
TTTTTGATGGTGCGGCTTCACCGCGCCATCAAAAATTTGGTTCCTTATTTAGATTGCAAAACACCAAGCTCTATTCATATCTATTTTGCTTAATATTTAATTCACTTAATTATCTTTATTTATTAATCTATGACAGTACTTACCCATCCCAACGATGTCTATATCCTTGCTCAATGGCTAGCAGGCGATCATAGTAATTGGGAACAGGCGATCGATAACCCCCCATTTTTTGCCCATATCCGCGTTGGTATCCGTCCCTTGCCCAATCCGATTACTGAGGATGGCGTATGGCTATTTCTCGAACAGGCTTACGACTATGAGCTACATCACCCCTATCGCACAGCCGTATTACACCTGATCTTTCAAAACGATCGCATTGAAATGATCAACTATCGCCTCACAGAAGCCGAAAAATTCTTTGGTGCTAGTCGCGATCGCGATCGACTAAAGGTGCTGGATGTTAATGCGATCGCCCGATTAGAAGGCTGTACACAATGGGTGTATCGCGCCGATCAGCATACTTTTAAAGGCGCTGTTGAACCTGGGAAAAAGTGCTGTATTAATCGCAAGGGTGTTGATACTTACCTCTCGATTGAGTTTGAAGTGACTGAAAATACCTATAGCAGCCTTGATCGTGGATATGACATAGTCACCGATGAGCGGGTGTGGGGTTCGATCGCAGGAGCCTTTCAATTTACCAAAAAAGTCAGCTTTGGTGACGAAATTTCCCTAGGTTCTACTCCTCAAGGTATAATAGCTTCCTGATAAATTAGAGTTTTGGGACATATAAATACTGGTCAATCAGTACATAATTTCCCACAATCTGATCAATTAGAGCTTTCTGCATCGCAATTTGCCATTGACTAAATGCTAAATAATGTTTTAAAAGCCTTGCTTAAGAACATCTAGTAAAATCAAGAACCGATTTTTTTGTGGTGCGGCGAAGCCGCGCCACAAAAAAATTGGGTTCTTGATTAAATCGCAGAACCCTTAGTAAAGCTGCTAAAACTTTTATTGGAATTTAATCAAATCGTAAGGTGCTGTAAATCAGAAAGCAAAACTAGTGTGAGTATTAAAGGTGTAATTTGAAAGTCCTCGTAGTTGGCAGTGGCGGTAGAGAACACGCCTTAGCTTGGAAACTTCTGCAATCTCCCAATATTGATCGCGTCTTTTGCATCCCCGGAAATGGCGGTACGGCAACCATGCCCAATTGCCAGAACGTTTCCCTTAGCATTGATGATTTTGAGGGAATTTTACGGTTTGCCCAAGTGCAAGGTGTTGGTTTTACAATAGTTGGTCCCGAACTGCCACTAGCACTTGGCATTGTTGATTATTTTCAAGCAGCCGAAGCATTGATTTTTGGTCCAACTCAAGAGGGGGCAAAGATTGAATCCAGCAAGTCTTGGGCAAAGACGCTCATGCAAGAAGCGAATATTCCTACTGCTGCCAGTGCTACTTTCCAGAGTCTCGAAGCTGCTCAAGCATACATACAACAGCAAGGCGCACCAATTGTGATCAAGGCGGATGGTCTAGCTAGCGGTAAGGGTGTTACCGTGGCGATGACTATCGAAGAAGCCACTGAAGCGATTGATCGCATTTTTGCAGGACAGTTCGGCTCCGCAGGCGAAACCGTCGTCATCGAAGAATTTATGACAGGGCAGGAAGTATCTGTCCTTGCGGTTACTGACGGTAAAACCATTCGTCCCCTAAGTCCTGCTCAAGATCACAAACGTCTCGGTGACGGTGATACGGGGCCAAATACAGGCGGGATGGGAGCCTATGCACCAGCACCGATCGCTACACCTGAGTTGATGGCAAAAGTGCAGACTCAAGTTTTAGAACCTGCGATCGCTGCTTTAAATGCTAGAGGCATTGATTATCGTGGTTGCCTCTATGCGGGGTTAATGATTACCCCTGAAGGCGAACCAAAAGTTGTGGAGTTTAACTGTCGGTTGGGTGATCCTGAGACCCAAGCCGTCTTGCCATTACTGGATACAAATCTGGATGATTTGTTGATGGCTTGTATCGAAGGTAACCTCGCTAACTTTCCACCTATCAAATGGAAAAAGCAATCATCTGTATGTGTGGTGATGGCAGCAGGTGGCTATCCAGATAAAGTAGAGACAGGGCAGTTTATTACGGGTATCGGTAAAGCTGAAGATTTAGGTGCATTTGTATTTCAGTCAGGAACAAAGCTCAAGAACAATGCCCTAGTAACCAATGGTGGTCGAGTGCTTGGAGTAACGGCTTTAGGCGATGACATTCGTAATGCCATCACAAATGTTTATAGCGCCGTTGAGTTTGTCGCTTACGACGGGATGTATTACCGCAAGGATATTGCCAGTAAAGCTATCGATTAAATCAAAAGCCCGCGCATAGCGCGGGCTTTTGATTTAATCTGCCATGCTGAGATTTACGGTAATCGTTAATTTTAAAGAAGAATCGGTATTTGAGTCATGGATTTGCTGCCAATGGTGATTAATCGGGCGATCGCCAATCGGCTCGGTCAAAACCCTTGCTAGAAGTTGTAAAAGCTTAGAAGCACCATTACTAATCTCTTGACTAAAAGACTCTGTAGCTGTCGGTAAATTCACAGGTGATGTAGTTGCGCTAACCATTTGCGAATTAATTGCAGATTGGTAAGTGTTACTAATATTAGGATTAGTATTTAATGCTCGATTGCTGTAACGGCGCAAAACCACTTGTAAATTATTTTTAGTGACGCGATCGCCAAAAGCTTCTGATAGTAATTGCCATAGTTTATAACCAACATCGCGAATATAAGCTGCATCATACCCAGCTTTTTCGGCAATTTCTGAATAGGTCTTACCATCCCAAGTTTGACGAAAAATTGCCTCTTGAATTGTGCTAAGGCTCTTATTTCCCAAAACAGAATCTACGATATTGAGTGCGTCTTCAATAGTCATCGTTTTCCTCACATTTCACTAATTATTTGTATTTAGATAATCTCTGCAAAAATTAGCGAGTCAAAATGTTTTTCATAATATTCTGATTCTAAATTTTGATATTAAATTAGGAACTTTCTAATTAAATCTCCATCTAACTAGACATAAATAAGTTTGATTAGGTAAACAAACACATAGTTTGTACTCAACACATTCACAAATACCTTTACCAACTCTTTTCCCAATTCAATGATTATTCAATGATTAGAATTTCTTAATCAATTTACAATTGCTCAACACCCATCCGTTAGACTCGCTAAAAAAAAATTTAGAGATTAATCCAAAAATCAATACAGATAACAACGTAGAAAACAAAATGTTTTGTATGTTGATCGGATTGACACAGCTAAGTTAGCACAGTTTATTTAAAGTCGTTATGTAAGGTAATTGTATAGATGTAAACCTCAAAAACATTTAATAGCAAGGTTCTCAAGGATTGTCATATTTTTTATAAGTAGTTCAAACTTGTTTTTAACGATAAAAATGCTGATATTTGATGACATCAATCAAGGCATTAACAAACAAGATCTTGGAACAGAAAAAGTCTGGTCTTTTTTTCTAGCATTTTCTGACAAACCTCAAACAAATGAAGACAGCGCAAAGCGCCGTCTTCATTTGTTTGGGGTTTGATTTGTTCTAGTTGTCTTTTGCCTTGCTGTAAGCCAAAAATGGGAGAGGCGCTTAGCACCTCCCCCATTTTTGAGCTTACATATTTGTACAGAAATCAGGGAAAATATCTTTTTTAATGTCCTGTGAGCAATATGGCAAACAACAAGAAAGAAGTATTTGTTTTAGGGCTGACTTTAGTCATTTTTGGAGGTTTAGCAGGTGCTGGTGTTTTATTCTTTGCAAAAAACAAAACACCGATCGCGATTGATAGCAGTAATCCCATAGCTAGCAACGCTAACTTCGACTTAGCATCACGCAAAAGCGAAGGCGAAAAAATACTGATCACTTCCGAAATTAATCCTGACAAGGAGCAAGCGATCACCGCGATCGCCAAAAAAGATTACGCCACCGCAATTTCTAAATGGGAAGCCTCGCTCAGTAAACAGCGTAGTGATCCTGAAGCAGTTATATATCTAAATAATGCCAAAATTGGCGATCAAAAATCTCTGTCAATCGCAGTGAGTGTGCCGATTGGTGGCAATCTCAATGTGGCTAAAGAGATTTTGCGTGGTGTTGCCCAAGCACAAATTGACGTAAATAGTCAGGGTGGAATTAATGGCATACCCTTAAAAATTGCGATCGTTAATGACGACAACAAAATCGACATCGGTACAAAAGTTGCCCAAGCATTAGTCCAAGATCAAAATATTCTTGCTGTGATTGGACATAACTCCAGCGAAGTCTCGATTGCTACTGTCCCAACATATCAAGCTGGGGGACTAGTGATGATGTCATCGACTAGCACGGCTAAAGAGCTTTCAGGTGCAGGTAGCTACATTTTTCGGACAGTGCCAAGTGTGAGGTTTCAAGCCAATGCGCTATCTCAATATGTCGTTAAACAGCAAAACAAGAAAAATATTGGTATTTGCTTTAATGCCGCCGCTAAGGCTAGTCAGTCCCTTCAAGAAGAATTTACCGCCGCAGTATTCTCTGATGGCGCAAAAATCAGTCGTGTAAATTGTGATTTATCGAATCCTAACTTTAATGCCGATAAGGTCATTGAGGAGCTGCTCAACGATCGCGTCGATACGCTGTTGTTATCTCCAGGGGTAGAAAAAATTGAGAAGGGGATGGAGATTGCTGTTATTGCCAGAAATCGTCTGTTATTGCTAGGTGATGGAACTTTGTATACTTTCAAAACCTTGCAGCTAGGACAAGGAGCGATCGCCGATATGGTGCTAACCGTGCCTTGGCATCCTGAATTTTTAGCCAACAATCCTTTTGCGGGTAAGGCAGTGAAGCTATGGGGCGGCGATGTGAATTGGCGCAGTGCCACTAGCTATGATGCGACTTTGGCGATCGCTGGCGGACTTCGCAAAAATGCTACTCGTGAAGGACTACAACAGGCTCTGTCTAGTAATACCTTTGAGATTGAAGGTGCAGCAGGCAAAATTACTTTTCAACCATCAGGTGATCGGGCTAATCCCTCGATTTTGGTCAAAGTGAGTAAAGGCGATCGCTCAGGTGTTGGCTATGACTTTGTACCACTGCGTTAAAAAACACCTCAAGAGAATGGTGGCGCAAAGCGCCGCCATTCTCTTGAGGGTTTGGATGCAAGGGTAAATAAGGCTTGTGATATAGTTTTTGTGTCTTACATTACTCAATTCATTACTTAATAAAACAAATGGCTAAAGTCAAAATTGCCTCCGCTACTGATGTCAGTTCTGATAAAGTTCTGAAAACTAGCGCCAATGGACAATCTGTCATCGTTGCAAAAGTTGGTGATAAATATTGCGCGATCGCGAATAAATGCCCTCACTTTGGACTACCTCTAGCCAAAGGCAAATTTGAAAATGGTGTAATTACTTGCCCTTTCCACGGTTCTAAGTTTGAAGTTTGTACTGGCAAGAATACTGAATGGGTAGAATCTTTTGTCGGGATTCCCTTGCCTAATGTTGCCAAGAAAATGATCGCGATGGGCAAAACTTCTACTGATGTGCAAAGTTTTACCGTCACTCAAGAAGGCTCCGATCTATTTATTGACGCATAACAAAAAATCTGCCGTGCAAAGCACGGTAGATTTTTTTAAAATATAGCTATAGCCATTTGCAGCGTGCGAAGCACGCCGCAAATGGGGAAAAACGGTAAGAGTCGATTAGCGATTCTTACCGTTTTTTGCGTTTGTAGAACTGACGATTTTTTAGTGTAGTTTTAGTCCAATGCACTAAGACAAATCAAAACCCAAAAAGCGAGTGGCGGTGCTTCGCACCGCCACTCGCTTTTTGGGTTAACAAGACTGACGCTCGCTAATTAAGCTTGATATTTTTTGAAGACTAAAGTAACGTTATGACCGCCAAATCCAAAGGAATTAGAAGTTGCCACATTGATCGTCATCGGACGAGACTTGTTAGGTACATAATCTAGATCGCATTCTGGATCAGGATTTTCTAGGTTCATCGTTGGCGGTGCAATATCATTTTTCACTGCCAAAACTGTTGCTACAGCCTCAATGCCACCAGAGCCACCCAGCAAATGACCCGTCATCGACTTAGTGGAACTAACGGCAACCTTATAGGCATGATCGCCCAAAACTTTCTTGATAGCCTTCGTTTCAGTACTATCATTCGCTGAGGTACTTGTACCGTGAGCATTGATATAGTCCACCATCTCAGGCTCAATATCACCATCCTTAAGAGCTAGGGACATAGCTCTTACTGCACCTTCGCCATTGGGTGAAGGCGATGTCATATGGTAGGCATCGCAGGTACAACCATAGCCCACGATTTCGGCATAAATTTTGGCTCCACGTGCTAGAGCATGCTCGAGATTTTCGATAATCAAAATTCCTGCACCTTCACCCATCACAAAGCCATCACGATCTTTATCAAAGGGACGGGAAGCATGGGCAGGATCATCATTGCGGCGAGACATAGCTCTTGCTGAGGCAAAACCTGCAAAGCCGAGTGGTGTAATCGCCGCCTCAGTGCCACCACAGATCATCGCTTGGGCAAATCCACTTTGGACTAAACGAAATGCATCGCCGATCGCATTAGAACCTGCCGCACAAGCAGTCACTGTGCAGGAATTCGGTCCCTGTGCGCCCGTATGAATTGCCGTCAAACCTGCTGCCATATTACCGATCATCATCGGAATCATAAATGGACTGCAACGGCTAGGTCCCTTGGTACGGATAATTTCATGCTGATCTTCAAGTACTTGCAAGCCACCAATGCCAGTACCTAACAAAACACCAATTTGGGGAGCATTAAGAGGTGTTATTTCTAGATTAGCATCGCGTAAAGCTTGGATACTGGCACTCACACCAAATTGAGCAAAGCGATCCATACGTCGCGCTTCTTTGGCTGGGACATATGCAAGAGGATCAAAATCTTTCACTTCGCCACCAACTCGACATTCATGATCGGTGGTATCGAAGCGCGTAATTTCGGTAATCCCGTTTTTGCCATCAACTAGACCTTGCCAGTATTCTTCGACCGTGTTACCGATCGGTGTGATTGCACCTAGTCCAGTGACAACGACGCGAGAGAGGGGCTGAGGGTTTTGCATTTCGTTTGGAATCAGTATGTCAAAAATTTTAAGAACATAAAAGCTTTGTCGCTGAGCAACAAAGCTTTTATCTAAAACAATTGCTTAAGCAGCTTGCTTACTGTCAATGTAATCAACGGCGTTCTGCACGGTGGCAATTTTTTCCGCGTCTTCGTCGGGGATTTCAACGCCGAATTTTTCTTCCAAGGCCATAACTAGTTCGACGGTATCAAGAGAGTCAGCGCCAAGGTCGTTCGCAAAGCTAGCTTCAGGCTTAACTTCGGCTTTATCAACGCCTAATTGGGATGCAACGATTTCTTGAACTTGCTCAAAGGTACTCATTTACTTATTCTCTGCTTACTACCAAAAACTTTTTAGCGTTTTTAATTTTATCGGATAAAGGTAGCTGTATATACATGATCGCAAATAACTATCGAAAAATTCAATTTTTTAGCGAATATTTAGGGCTATTTATAATTTCGGTATTGTGCGACGAGTCCACGCACCCCCAGAATTTAGGGCTGAATATAATTTTTAACCTGTCGGATTAGAAATAACCCCGCAACCGAATTTCCAAAGTCGTCAAGAGCAGGACTATAGCAAGCGATCGCCGCTTTATTGGTAATGATCGCCAGTAATGCACCGCTGATACTGGACTTTGAAGGCAAGCCAATATCTTTGGCAAACTCTGATGACGATTCATACATGCCACACTGAGCCATGATTTCTAAAACTATGGGGATATGTGGCGATCGCTCAATACCAACTAATAAAGTGCCAATTTGTGCTAGATCTTGCACATTGCCGCGCAAACAACAAATTTCTTCATAAACTGCAAGGGCTTGACTAGGATTAGCAATTATTCCCAAATATTGCAGTTGATCGGTGATCGCTAAGTTCCGTCGATGAGCCACTGATCGCACAGAATCTAACATGGCTAAATCGAGGGTCAGATTTGCTCCAGAGCGCTGATTGAGCCAGTTTTGTAAAGTATCGCAGGATCTTAATAGTGAGGAAAGTGCGATCGCACCACTATTAATCATTGGATTCTTGGGTTTGCCTTCAGGGATTGCATTAAATGGATCGTTACTTGGTTGATAGTCAACCATCTGAAAAACTGCATCTCTACCGAGGTTTTCTAGCAAATACAGTAACAAAAATGGTTTGATCACGCTCATTAATGGGAACGTTGCGGTGCTGTCACCAGCCATGATGCGATCACCCTTTACCTGTTGAATCGCGATCGCGATCATCTCTGGATCAGCCTTCGCCAACAAAGGAATATAGCTTGGTAGCTTACCCTTAGTGACTTCTTGTCGCGCTAATTCCAGCCATTGTTGAAGATTATTCTCGAGCATAAAATCTCATTACTGTTGTAAAGATAGCGCTTTACTCTATCTTTACAACAGTTTATTACGTTGCACCATAGTTTCTAAATCTGTAGTACTCACGCAGCGCTGTTCAGAGCAGTAGGTCATCAAATAAACACCATTATTCATGAGTATTGTGCTCGCCCGCACCCGAAAATCATCAGTGATAAACCAGCAGCGTTCTTGTCCCTGACTGTTATCGTATTCTGTGTCAATAGTCAAAATGCCATCGTTACCGAACCAATAGCGGCTAACTACAGGTATTTTTTCGACATAGCCTTGATTTCGTAATAATTTGCCCGATCTCCCTGTTTGATCATCTGGTACATCCACTAAAACTGCGGCATGGTCAGGATTTGGCTCTGCTCCTCCCTCTTCATGGGGTTGCCACATAAAACTTGCACCACAGGAGGCGATCTCCAAATCGACTCCCTGCGATGCACAGATTGTCTGGACTCTGGAATCATCTTTGGTGATTACATTGACGTGGATTTTCGACTCTCCAGATTCATCAGCGACACTATCGAAATGATGTACGGTGCGATGAATAAACCAAACTCCTTCACTTTTTTTGAAAAAGTCCATCATTGTCATCGGCGGAACAAGCACTGTGAAAACTCCTTATCTAAAACCAAATAATTTTTACAAAACCTTGCTAAGTAACGCTTTGTGAAAATCATTTGTTATTGCTTACTTAAGGAAAGTTACCGTAAAGTGCGATCTCCAAACCCAGATTTTTGCTTAAAACTATAAAGAATCTTATGATCGCCTTCTAGGGTAGTTATACCAAAACTCAAAATGGCTATGCCATTTTGAGTTTTGAAAACCCTTACTGGGTTTGGTTTTTAATTCGCAAAAGTGTTGTCACACTTTCGTGAATTGGTAGTATAGCTTTCGCCATTTGTACTAGGACAAATCAAAACCCAGAAGACGAGTTGCGGAGCTTCGTTCCGCAACTCGTCTTCTGGGTTTGTGTCCTAGTACAAATGGCGACAACTATACTACTTCGCGAGTACTTCGCGTTGCCTAGCCTAACAAAGCGATACCCAAAATTTGGTAGTGTTGCAAAGTAACTTTTTGTAATTTTTTTTGTGGGTGAAAAGCGCCTGCAACGCAATTACATCGCAATAATTTCAATCAAATTAATAGTTATGTCCAAAAGCGCCCAACAAGTTGTAGCTGCGATCAAAGCTGGGATTGCACTAACCAGAGAAGATTTATATCAGATTAACTTAAGTGAATGTGACTTACAAAAAGCCGACCTCCAAGAAGCAATCCTAATTAGGGCAAATTTAAGTTTGGCAAATTTAAGCGAAGCTAATCTCTATAAAGCTGATCTCCGCAGTTCCAATCTTCGTAAAGCCATACTAAAAAGAGCTAATCTCCAAGGCGCTTATCTGTATCGAGTTGATTTCAGTGGTGCAGATTTAAGTGGGGCAAATTTGACCGATGCTAAATTGCAAGGGGCAAGGTATGACAGTCAAACTATTTTTCCTGAAAATTTTGCCTATAAAACTTCAGGGGCGATCGGACCAAATGCAAGTCTGAATGGTGCGCCACTAAATACGGCTAATCTCAAAGACGCAGATTTACAAAATGCCAATTTGATCGGTGCTTATCTTGGAGGTGCTAATTTGACGGGGGCAAATTTGGCTGGGGCGCGATTAGTTCAAGCGGATTTACGCAAAGCGGTTTTGACAGGTGCTTATTTACGCAAAGCTCGATTAAATGGGGCAAATTTGGCAGGAGTAGATCTGCGTGCCGCCGATCTCACTGATGCTGATTTTGAGAAATTTGAAAGTATCGCAGGTGCTGATTTTACTAATGTTCAGGGTTTGTGTGATGAAATGCGATCGCGTCTGCTTAGTCACCCTCAACAAGAGCTAAATACTCTCAATCAATTGACTCTCAAAACTACATTAGCCAGCTTAAGCAAATAAATTAAACAAAGCGATTTGTCCACATCAATCTATTTGCTTTAAAATATCAGCCAAATATGCCTTTGACATCCAAGGCTAAGAAGTTTAACCTTATTACTAGGTGTATCAAGAGGATAATCTTTAGGATGTTTAAGGTAAAAAGTTCTTCTGTTCGTACTGTAGCTTGTTTGTCTTTTGTAACAGCTTTGTCTATGTCGTCGAATCTGGCTCACGCAGAAACACCGACAACGCTTAACAATTCTGACACTTATAAGGCTATACAACTAGATCCTTTAACCACTCAAGCACAAAATGTCACATCAGTATCTCAACTCAGTGATGTGAGACCAACTGATTGGGCTTTTACAGCTTTGCAGTCTCTAGTTGAGCGATATGGATGTATTGCAGGCTACCCAGACAGTACCTATCGTGGCAAACAAGCTACTAGCCGCTATGAATTTGCCGCAGGGTTGAATGCTTGTCTCGACAAAATTAATGAAATCATCTCGGCTGGCTTAGCTGACAAAGTTAGCAAAGAAGACTTAGCTACCCTACAAAAGCTACAGGAAGAATTTGCGGCAGAACTTGCTACTTTACGTGGTCGTGTTGATGCCCTTGATGCCAAAACTGCCAAGCTAGAAGCGCAGCAATTTTCCACCACTACAAAACTCACTGGTGAAGTCATCTTCTCGGCAACCGCAGGTAGTGGCGGTCCAAACGATGCTAGATCTAACATCACATTAGGCAATCGCACTCGCCTTGTCCTCAATACCAGCTTTACTGGTAAAGATGCGCTCAGAACCCGCTTGGAAACTGGTAACAACCTCGCTGCGGCTAGTGGCTCAACCAGTCTTGCTGGTCTGTTAGGAACAAACTCGGTCAGAATTGGTCCTGGTGCAGCTGTAACGGACAACTCTTTTGCGCTAAGCCTTCTTGATTATAAATTCCCTGTCTTTGACAATAAAGTAACTCTCTATGTTGCCCCAATCAGCTTCCCTGATGAGTTCTTCACCGTACTTTCACCTGTAGCTAGCAATGGTCAAGGTTCAATTTCTCGGTTCGGTCGCTTTGATCCCCTAATGCGGATTGCTGGTACATCTTCTCTATTTGCCTTTGATTGGAAGGTTACCGATCAATTTAAGATTCAAGCAGGTTACGGTGCGTCCAATACTGCTGCGCCTTCACCTGGTGGACAGGGTGGTTTGTTTGGTGGATCAACCATTGCTCTAGTTCAGCTTTTATTCAAGCCTACTGAAAATCTGGATGCTTCTATTACCTATGCGAATACTTACCATCAGGGTAACTCTTTAAGTACAGGTTTAGTGAGCACTGAGTCCATTAGTGCTGCTGGAGTCACCTCTTTGAGAGCTAATTCAATTGGTGGAAACTTGGCTTGGAAAATCACGCCGAAAATCTCTTTCCATACTTGGGGTACATGGATATTTGCGGATTCAGTCAACAATACAGCTTCTACAACCTTTACAAGTTGGATTGCAGGTTTGACCTTCAATGATTTATTTAGTGAAGGAAGTGCTGCAAGTATTTTATTTGGTCAGCCAATTAAACGTAGCTCCGTAGGTGGACTTGCTTCTCTTGGCACATCTAATGGTAGAGCCATTGATTCGACTCCTTACCATTTAGAGCTTTTCTACCGCTATCGAGTCAGCAAGAATATCAGTATTACTCCCGGTATTTTCTGGGTGTTTAATCCTGAAGGTGCTAGTGGTAATCCAACCGCAACAGTTGGTGTAATTCGCACAACATTCACGTTTTAATAAATACTAAAGGCACGCTTAGCGTGCCTTTAGTATTTATTATTATTAATTATGGGAGATAGACTTTGTATGTTTCATGATTAATACCCTAACTTAATCAAAACTTCAATGGAGTAATTCAGCTATGACCACGATCGCAAAACAAGACCGAGACCTTGCTACGGTGATGAAAGATGATGGTGTTGCCAAAGCGAATACCCATGACAGCATCAACCGCATTTTTAATCGTTTAGAAGACATCAAAAAAGAGATGGGCGAACCATCTTGGTCAGTGCGCCTCATTTATACTGACATGATGAGCGCTGTCATGATTTGTCAGAAACCTGGCGAAAGCAATCGCACTCACTATCATGCTAACGAAGATGAGTGGTGGGTAGTAATGGAAGGCGAATTAGAGTGGGATGTGGATGGAAAGGGATCTTACCGTGCCACTAAGGATGACATCATTTTTGTACCACGCAAGGTAATCCATAATATTCGTGTTGTTGGTGATAAACCTTCGATCCGTTTAGCGATTGGTAAACCTGATGTAAATCATATTTTTGTGGAAGATCATGTTTTTGTTAAAAACTAAATAGGCAATGAAGTACCGCGCATAGCGATGCACTTCATTGCTCAAGAAACATATAAATTAGTTGATTCAGCTTATGACTAAACCCCATGAATTTCCCCATGACTTCAAGGGGAAAGTTGCAATTATTACTGGGGCAAGTAGTGGCATCGGTCTGGCGGTTGCTGAAGCGATCGCTGCCTACGGATCGCATACGGTGTTTATCTCGCGTAGTGGCGCAGAAGCGATCGCCTCTGCATTGACTGAATCGGGTAAATCAGCATTGTCAATCCCCTGTGATGTTTCCGATGAGGAGCAAGTGAAACAGGCGATCGCCACAGTCTTTCAGACCTATGGAAAGATTGATATCTTAATTAATAATGCTGCAATTAACCAAGTTGCCAAAATTGAGGATATTTCCCTTGAGGATTGGAACAAAGTTATGGCAACAAATCTCACTAGCCAGTTTCTCTGTTGCAAACATGTAGTACCAATCATGAAGCGTCAGCAAAGTGGCAAAATTATCAATGTTTCCTCAATCGCAGGACATTTTCGCAGTAAATTGTCAGGTATTCATTATGTTGCTTCAAAAGCAGGAGTGATTGGCTTTACGAGACAGCTTGCTTACGAGCTAGCGCCTTTTCAAATTAATGTCAATGTGGTTTGTCCTAGTCAAACCTACACCCCGATGCTAGCAGCGACTTTGCCACCTGAAGCAGAACAAAAACTGATCGACTCCATTCCCCTAGGTAGAATTGCCTCAATGGAAGAACAGGTCAATGTAATTCTATTTCTAGCTTCGCAACTATCTAGCTATATGACAGGTGCGATCGTTGATGTAAATGGAGGACAATTATAGCAACACGTAATCTGTATTGCTTACTAATTCACAAAAGTGTGATGACACATGGATGAATTGAAACCCGAATTCCGTAAAGGTTTTAAAAACACAAAATGGAGTAGCCATTTTGTGTTTTGGTATAACAGATACTAAGACTTCTTTCTCAACTTTCACACTTAGTTCCTATGGTTGAAATTTTATGTTCACGTTAGAAAACCCTCTCGTCATGCTTTACGTGAGGTTAATTGGATGGACTCTCTTGGGCTATGTCCTAGGAAAGCTCCTTCCCAAAATCTTTACTACTTATCTTGGTAAAGCTTTACTATTTGTAGGTGTTCCGATCAGTATTATTTCTTTTCTGCGTCAAGCGGATCTATCGGGATGGATTGTGATTGCACCAACTACTGCTTGGGTTGCAATTTTAGTTGGTGCAGGACTAGCTTGGATTTGGATCGATCTTGGTGTAAGTGATGAAAGATTTAGTAAGTTATCAAGGGGGATTACTTCTAGAGAAAAGAATCTGGAAACCAACCCCAGCATGGATACAACCTTAGAGCATGAAACTTCTTGGTCAGGGGCAACTCAGGGGAGTTTCTTGCTTGCCATGACTTTGGGGAATACTGCTTTTATGGGATATCCCGTTAGTTTGGCTCTGGTGGGGCCCCAATATTTTGCTTGGTCTCTGTTTTATGATCTGATTGGCTCAACGATCGCAGCCTATTCTGTTGGCATTGCTTTGGCTAGTCGTTATGGCAGCATGTCTAGCAACCAAAAGAAGCCAAACCCATTTGTGTCAATGGCAAAGACACCTGCTTTATGGAGCTTACCAATTGGAGTCGGCATGAGGTTTATACCTTTGCCTACGGTAGTTACATCTGGGATGAGTATGATTGCTTGGACTACGGTAACTTTGTCTCTTGTGATGATTGGGATGCAGTTAAGTCAATTAAAGACATTACGCAACGTCAAGAGAGCCTTAACTTGCCTATCGATTAAAATGCTCCTTACCCCACTAGTGGTTGGTACAGGGCTAATGTTTTTTGGTGTGACGGGAGAACCTCGGATGGCGATGGTTTTACAAATGGCCATGCCACCAGCTTTCTCGACCTTGGTAATTGCTCAAGCCTATAATTTGGATCGTGATTTAACCGTTACCACCTTAGCTTTTGGCGTAGTTCTTTTACTGTTCACCATACCTATTTGGTTATGGCTATTTTCATAGAGTCTATATTGGGTTTTAGCTATATATGATTTCATTTTTAAGTATATTTTCATGGTAATCCATAAATAAAAAACATTAGTTTAATCTAATCTTTGTGCGAAAAAATGTTGAACATATCAGCCATAGTTATGTAGACTTACTGAGAAATTCTTGACAGAATTAATAAAGTCAATCTAAGAAGCAATAAAAACATGCCCAAACTACTGATCAGTACTTCGTCTTTTGATGTGAAAAGCAATCAAGTATTGCAGGGTCTCCAAGCTCAAGGCTTTGAAATTGTTTTAAATCCTTATGGTAGAAAGCTCAAAGAAACAGAGGTCTTAGAGCTACTCAGTGATGATGATATTGTTGGTATGATCGCAGGTGTTGAGCCTCTGACTCGCAATGTTTTAAAATCAGCGAAATCTCTAAAGGTAATTTCACGGTGTGGAATTGGAACTGATAGTGTCGATCTGGTGGCGGCTGAGGAATTGGAAATTCCAGTGCATATTACCCCTACAGCTCCTGTAATTGCTGTGGCTGAATTAACCGTGAGTTTAATCCTTTCCATTTTGAGGCGAACCTCAGAAGCCGATCGCATCTTGCGTGAAGGTACATGGAAACCTTTGATGGGCAGATTACTTGCCTCGCAAGTAGTAGGGCTGTTGGGCTATGGGAGGGTTGGCAATCGAGTAGGACAACTTTTAAAATCGTTTGGAACCAAGAGAATTGCCTATGACATTTTCCGTGATGATTCTCTATTTGCTGATACTGTTTGCGTCACATCTTTAGATGAATTTATCGCCCGCTCAACTGTAATTACGATCCATGTTCCCTATAACCAAGACAATCATCATTTAGTTGATCGCGATTTTATCAATAAGATGCAAGCAGGTAGTATTTTAATCAATACTTCTAGAGGTGGGCTAGTTGATGAACAAGCTCTCTATGAGGCTCTAGTTTCAGGGCATTTGGCGGGTGCAGCCCTTGATGTATTTGAAGAAGAGCCATATTTTGGGCAACTCTGTTCATTGCCTCAAGTTATTTTGACTCCCCATATGGGTTCCTATGCTAAAGAAGCCAGAACCCAAATGGAACAGGAAGCTTCTCAAAACCTATTTGATAGTCTTTTAGCTCTGGGTTTAGCCAAGTGAATACAAATACCACCAACCCAATCATGACTAAAAAATATGATGCGATCGTATTTGATTTTGATGGAGTCCTTGTTGAGTCAGTGGATGTCAAAACTCAAGCATTTGGTGCTTTATACGCAGAATATGGCGATCTCATTGTTGAGCAGGTGAAAGCCTATCATCTACTGCATGGAGGCGTGTCAAGGTTTGACAAGTTTCGGTATTATCACGAAGTTTTGCTGGGTAAAACTTTAACCCAAGAAGAGGAACTGAGACTGGGAAATCTATTTTCGCAATATGTCGAAGATGCAGTAGTAGATGCAGTTTATGTGTCAGGAGCCTATGATTTTTTAGAAAATACTTATCAATCCATCCCACTATTTGTAGCTTCAGGAACTCCCGATCAAGAGTTAAAAAGGATTGTGTCACGTCGGAAGATGAGTCATTATTTTGTATCTGTACATGGTTCTCCAGCCCAAAAAGGAGATATTATTCAAAGTATTTTGTCGCAATATGATTTTGCGCCTGATCGCGTATTGATGGTTGGCGATGCGATCGCTGATCATGAAGGGGCGATCGCTGCGGGTGTAAAATTTATAGGCAGGGTGATGAAATATCCTAAAACTGATCCCTTTCCTGAAGGGACAATAGTTCTCCCAGACCTTGTTGAACTATTCATATAAAATTCAATATAAACATTGCATTGCAATGTTTATATTGAATTCTGAGATTTCCAGTTTTGCTTTCTTCTTATCTTAAAAACCTATGCTTCGTCGTCAGTTTAATCGGTTGTCTCTGTCTTTAGCAGGTTTGGGTTTGGCAGCCTGTAGCGATTCCACAGTCTTAAATTATCGAATCCCCGAAAAAACATCTAAGTTTCGTGTTTGGTGGATTCAAAGCTTCTATCCTGCTGAGACCGAGGCTCTTTCCCAAATTGTGGCGGAGTGGGAAAAACAGAATAATACAAAGGTGGAGATCACTTTTTATAATGATGGCTCGATCAACCGTGATGCTGAAAATGCCCTTGCAAACGGCAATCCCCCTGATATTTTATTTAGTAACACGGCTGAATTTGCCCTCTATCCAAAGTTAGCATGGCAAAATAAATTAGTAGATGTTTCTGATGTTGTAGAACCTGTTAAAGGTTTATTTAGCCCGATCGCTCTTAAGGCTGTCGCCTATAAAAATAGTGCCAATCCTAAGCCTGCTTACTATGCTGTACCGATCGCCCAATTATCGGCTGGTTTGCATTATTGGCGCGACCTCCTTACTGATGTCGGAATGACTGACACTAGTATCCCCAAAGATTGGGATGGTTTTTGGACGTTCTGGCAAACAGCACAAGACCGTGCTAATAACAAAGGCAAAAAAGATCTCTATGGCATCGGACTGCCAATGTCTGCCGAAGGTACGGATGTGATCTTCATGTTTGAGCAGTTCCTCACTGCTTATGGGGTAGAGTTACTTGATGACAATGGACAGTTGCAAATTGATAGTTCCAAAAATCGTCAAGGTATTATTGCTGCATTGACAAAGTATGCAGGATTTTACAAGAGTAAACATGTGCCGCCCACGGCTGTGCAATGGACAGATGCTGACAATAACCAAGTATTTCTGAGTCGCAATTCATTCATGACCACCAACCCAGGCTTGTCTATCCCTGCATCTCAGCAATTTGATCAGGAGGTTTACAATAAAAAATTGGTAACCACAGAATGGCCACTTGCTCCCGATGGAAAGCCTCTTAACTATTTAGTTGCGGTGAAACAGGCGGTTATCTTTGCTGCTGCTAACGTTAAAGAAGACAAGGATGAGCTTGCTAAAGAAAAAGCAAGGCAAGAGCTTGCTAAAAATTTGTTATCCCACATTATCCAACCTGATAATTTGCTTACCTATTTGAAGGGTGCAGGAGGAAGATATTTCCCGACTATGCCCAAATTATTGGAAGATCCCTATTATAAAGATTCTAAAGATCCACATATTTTGGCGGCAACCAAGCAATTTCAGAATACAAAATCTTTTTATACATCTCAGAACCCTGCTTATTCAGAAGTTGGTGCAAAGCAAATATGGGGGAAAACCATCAAATCAGTGGCTACGGGTAAGAGTACACCTGAACAAGCCGCCGATGAAGCGATCGCCCAAATTAAGACTATTTTCACCCAGTGGAAATAATCTGGATGGGGCGGTGCGAAGCGCTGCCTTTCATAGCCTTCAGAATCGTTAGTAAAGTGAGTATAGAAGATGATCAACCTATTTAAGAAACGCTTGCTGCTGCAACTTGTGGCATATTTTTCGGTTCTGTCGATTGTCACAGTTTTAGTCGTTGCTGTAAGTGCGAATACGCGCAGTCGTGATGCTCTTAGAAAATCAGTAATTGACCGACTGGCAGTTGCCACGTCGCTAAAGGAAGCTCAAGTAAATCAATGGGTTGATAATCAACGACGTGATGTAATTTTGATGACGCAGTTACCAGATCTGATCGTTAATTCTGAAATTACTTTTACGAAGGATCGCGAATCTCCAGAATTTAAAGCTGCTGTTGATGCTCTCCAAAAGTTTATGGCGGATGTATCTGCTGTAAAACCAAACATTCGTCAGATTTCGATCCTGACAAATAATGGAATTACAATTGTTTCTACTGACAAACAAAAAGAAGGCAAATACCAGCCACTCGGCAATACTACTACTTACTTTACTCGCGACCAGTCCCGCGTTATTGTTCCTAATTTCTATATATCGCCAATCTCAGGTAAGGCGGCGATGACCTTTGCCGCTCCTTTAATCAATAAATTAGGCGAGCGCATTGGTGTCGTTGCCGTTGATCTAGATCTGCAAGGGGTTGATGATATCATTCGCGAACGTACTGGACTGGGGACTAGTGGTGAAACCTACTTGGTCGGTAGACTGGCTGCTAAAAATGTTCTGATTTCGGGAGCAGGAGCAGATAATCAGCAACTTGCCAAAGATATTAAAAGTGAAGGCATTTCAGCGGCAGCTTTAGGAAAAGATGGGGAAGGTTTATATAAGAACTATAAAACTATCCCTGTACTAGGCAGTTATATTTGGATTGACAACCTCAATCTGGCTTTGCTTGCCGAAATCTCACAATCAGAAGCTTTTGAGCCAGCCGATCGCCTAGCTCGTGATATT
Organism: Pseudanabaena minima str. Chao 2107; assembly: GCF_051131155.1. Taxonomy (NCBI): domain Bacteria; kingdom Bacillati; phylum Cyanobacteriota; class Cyanophyceae; order Pseudanabaenales; family Pseudanabaenaceae; genus Pseudanabaena; species Pseudanabaena minima. The sequence continues at coordinate 2,879,215 of NZ_CP159508.1, read as the reverse complement.
TTGCTGATTGGATTAAGCTCCGCTGGTATCTTATTGACTGCTGTGTACTTGATTGCCCGCAGAATTTCTCAGCCAATTTTGGCGATCGCGGATGCAGCTAACCAAGTTTCTGGCGGTAATCTTAACTCACAAGCACCTGTATTAACTGAAGATGAAATTGGGATTTTGGCGATCGCGTTTAATCAAATGACATCTCAACTTAAAGCATCTGGTGAACAATTAGCTGATTACAGTCGTACATTGGAGCAGAAAGTCGAGCAGCGTACCAGTGAGATCAAAGCAATTATCGATAACATGGTCGATGGATTGGTGGTAGTTAACAGCGAAGATCAAGTTACTCAATTTAATCCAGCCCTTGCAGGTATGATCGGGATCAGCAGTAAAGCTATCTCTAAAGCTACAAGCTATAAAGAAATATTTAAAGCTGAAGAAATCACTAATCTAGTGATAAATACTAGAGAAAATCCTAAACAAGTCTTTAGCGAGGAGTTCTCTTTGCCTGATCGTCGTATTGGGAAAGCAGTTGCTACTTCAATTTTTGGCGAAGACAATATCTCAGAAGACAACTCATTGGGAACAAACTATTTAGGTACAGTAATTCTAATTCGTGACATTACTGCTGAAAAAGAAGTAGACCGAATGAAAACAGACTTCATCTCTACGGTATCTCATGAACTACGAACACCACTTACTTCTGTACTTGGCTTTGCTAAGTTGATTCAGAAAAAGTTAGAAGAGTCAATATTTCCTCTAATCCAGACCGATGACAAGAAAGTGAATCGAAGCGTGCGTCAAGTCAGTGAAAACATTGAGATTATTGTGTCTGAGGGAACACGTCTCACCAAGCTAATTAATGAAGTTCTAGATGTTGCCAAAATCGAAGCTGGTAAAATGCAATGGAATATGCAACCAATGGCAATTACGGAAGTAATTGATCGGGCTTTTTCAGCAACTTCAGCTCTCTTTGAACAAAAGGGATTAGCCCCAGTACGAGAAATTGAAGCAGATTTGCCAGATGTCTATGGAGATAAGGATCGTCTGATCCAAGTTGTAATTAATCTCATCTCTAATGCTGTGAAGTTTACTGAGAAAGGCTGTATCACTTGCCGAGTTAGACAAGACAATCAATTTATTGTGGTCAGTGTTGTCGATCAAGGCGTAGGCATTTCTGAATCCGATCAGCCGAAAGTATTTGAAAAGTTTAAGCAAGTTGGTGACACTCTCACTGATAAGCCTCAAGGAACTGGGCTTGGACTACCAATTTCCAAGGAAATCGTTGCTCATCATGGTGGCAAAATCTGGGTAGAAAGTGAAGTTGGCAAAGGTAGTACATTCTCTTTCACTTTGCCGATTAGTACAGGAGATGAACAACTTCCTTCCATTAATTTTGATATTCTCATCGAGCAGCTTAAGAAAAGAGTTGTTTCTGATGGTCAAGCTCCAACTGATAGTCCAAGTGCGATTGATCATCCCAAAAATATTCTCGTCATTGATGATGATCCAAGCATTCGTAACCTACTCAGGCAGGAACTAGAAGCTAAAGGATATGTTGTGCGCGAAGCAGGAAGTGGGCAAGAAGCGATCGCCAAGGTGCGAGAAAGTCGCCCTGATCTGATTACCCTTGATATTGTGATGGAAGGTATTAGTGGCTACGATGTAGCGGCGATACTCAAATCTGATCCTGCAACATTAGATATCCCGATTATCATTGTTTCTGTATTAGATGACAAAAACAAGGGTCGCCATTTAGGTATCGATAGTTATGTGACGAAACCCCTAGATATGGCGATATTGCTGCGTGAGGTAGATATTCTTTTATCTAGTAAAGCTTCTACAGGCAAAAAGATTCTCGTAGTTGAAGATAACTTTGGTTCAATCGATCTATTGATGGAAATGCTGCAAAATCAAGGTTTCTTGCCGTCTAAAATCTCTCCTCAAGATGATTTGAGAGCTAGTGCGATCGCATCTCAACCTGATGTAATTATTGCTAGTACCAAGTTAGCCGAGCAAGTACAATCTCTGCGTGCTGAGCAAAATATGGAACACATTCGTTTTTTATTAATTGCTGACCAATAGCAAGGACATTAGGGGTCTGCAATTATCAGGACAAATCAAAACCCAAATATTGTGAGTCGGCGCTTTGCGCCGACTCACAATATTTGGGTTTTATATACTAACAAGAATGGCGGCAGCTATACATAGTTAAACTCACACATATGGAAAATTGTTACATTGAATTTGAACCTATCAGTGCTCATAGTTTGAATAGAACAAATCAGATTTTTGAAATCATCAAGGTGGAAAAAGAATCTGGTAGAAATCCAAATGAAGAATATATTACCAATTCACTAAACGAATCTGAGAAAAGTTACTTTACAAACTTTACAGAAGAAGAGTTCAAAGAATGGAATCAATTTTGGTTTTCTACACCAATAGAAATTCGTCACTCTGCAAATATGCCAACTCCAGGCTGGGATTTGGAGTCCATGTATGATGCATTCTGGAGCGGTGAATATCAACTAATTGCAATTGTTAAAGTTGGTAAAGTCTATCAACTCCAATTCAGTCCATATTCTTATCCATATGGTGGCACGGGGTGCATGGTTGCTTTACTTGAAAGTATGGGAAACAATATTATTGGAATCGAAGATGGTACAGGTTATTGGGGCTATATAAAACCTACAAATATATGGAAACCTAAAAGCAAAATAATGAGGCTACCTCCTCCGCAAAAACAACAAAGCGATCGCCTGTTTTAATTTTGGGCAGAGAATTAGGAGATCGCCTTTTGCTATTGAGCCACATATGCGCTATCCTAGACAAGCTGTTAAAAAACACACGCTTGAGGTTTCGGGTGTTTAGAGTTACTTGTAACTACTAGATTCCATCTCAGGCGCAAGGATAAACCCGAACACAGGAGAAAACTTAAATGGGAGTCGTAACCCTAGCCCAATTGCTAGAGTCGGGTGTTCACTTCGGGCATCAAACCCGTCGCTGGAACCCCAAGATGGAGCCTTACATCTTCACCGAGCGTAATGGCGTTCATATTATTGACCTTGTGCAAACCGCACAGTACCTCGAAGAAGCTTATGCTTATTTGCGTCAGGCTTCCGAGCAAGGCAAGAAAGTATTGTTTGTTGGCACCAAGCGTCAAGCTGCTGGTCTGATTGCTCAAGAAGCAGCCCGTTGCGGTAGCTACTACATCAACCAACGCTGGTTAGGTGGAATGCTCACCAACTGGACAACGATCAAAACCCGTGTTGATCGTCTCAAGGATCTCGAACGTCGCGACGAAAGCGGTGCATTAGATCGCCTTCCTAAGAAGGAAGCATCCACCCTTCGCCGCGAAATGGAAAAGCTCCGTAAGTACCTTGGTGGGATCAAGCTTATGCGTAAGCCACCCGACATCGTGATCGTGGTTGACCACAAGCGTGAGTACAATGCCGTTCAAGAATGCCAAAAGTTGAAGATTCCCATTGTCTCTTTGCTTGATACCAATTGTGATCCCGATAGCGTTGATATCGGAATTCCTGCAAACGATGATGCAATTCGCTCAATCAAGTTGATTGTTGGCAAACTTGCAGATGCGATCTACGAAGGTCGTCACGGCGACATCGAAGACATCGAGTATGAAGTTTCTGCTGAAGACGCTGAAGCTTATATTGAAGATGAATCTATCATCACTGGTGATGAGGAAGAAGAAGTAGCATAAAGCTACTCAATTACAAAAAAGGGAGCGCTTAGCGCTCCCTTTTTTATGGAAAAATTTTACCTAATAAAACCGATCTCTTGGCTCCAGTGACACTAGGCAAATTGCCATAACGTTCTTTTAAGCGTAAATATCCCAACACTGCAAAAGCGATCGCTTCTTTACTATCGCTATCAATGCCACAGTCATTGGTACGCATTACGATCGCAGGTTTAACTAAATCCTGTAAGCGCTCCATCAAATAGCTATTATGACCACCACCACCACCGATTAAAACTTCATCGGGAAATACGGGCAGAAAGTCACGATAACTTTTGGCGATCGCTCTAGCTGTAAATTCCGTCAGTGTGGCGAGAATATCGTAATTACTTAAACCATTGCTTAAACCTTGGCATTCACTCAAGCATTGTTCTAAATATTCAGGACTAAATAATTCGCGTCCTGTAGATTTTGGGGGAGGAGTGAGAAAAAATTCTTGCTCTAACCATTGATTGATTAAAACTAAATTTGGTTTACCTTGTCGAGCGATCGCACCATCTGCATCAAACGAAACACCGAATAATTTTTGTGATGCCATATCGAGCAGGACATTACCAGCACCATTATCAAACCCAAAAACTTGTTCTGGATGTTCTAGAGCTTTGGGAGGCAAGTAGGTCAAATTACTAATACCACCAATATTCTGGCAAACGCGATATTTTGTAGGATCAGATAGCATTAAAATATCTAGCATTGGTACTAGGGGAGCCGCATGTCCACCTGCTTCAATATCGGCAACTCGGAAATCACTGATGGTTTTAATTCCTGTTAATTCGGCAATTACTGCACCTCGCCCCAATTGCACCGAATAGCCGAGTCCAGTTTTACCATCTTGTGGAGTGACTGGTGGGCGATGAAATACTGTTTGACCGTGGGAAGCAATCAAATCTGGTAAGCGATCGCCTTTTGCCATAATCGCGATCGCGGCTTGGGCAAAGCTCTCAGCTATGCGATCGTCAAGTTCACATATTTGTTGTAGCGATCGCGGCGCACCTGCACAGACAGCTAATATCTCGGTACGCAGATCAGCAGCATAGGGATAGGTATGTCCTGCGATTAAGTTAGTTTCAAGTTTCTCATGGCGATCGATAATTTCCACCAGAGCCGCATCAATGCCATCTACCGATGTGCCACTGATTAAGCCGATCGCTAATATTTTGTCCGTTGTTAGGTGTGTCAATTCTGCTAATACAAATATGATGAATGTTGATACAACTATTATTAAATATCAATGTGGATTTTCTTAGATATTGATGGAGTGCTTGTCCCTGAGAAAAAGTTTGACAAGCCAATTCCACAAGATGATTACATGAAATTTGATCCCGAATGTCTTGAAAAATTTGAAAATGTTCTGCGGAGATTCACTGAGGCAAAAGTGGTCATAAGCTCTTCGTGGCGAGAGATTTTTCCCTTTGAAGTAATCCCCCCACTTTTTTCGTCAGATATTACCGCGCGGATAGTTGGTGCAACTCCTCTCTTAGAAACCACTATTATCCACAATTTTCAGTTTCTCCGTCATCAGGAGGTTCTTGAATATCTCAGACAAAATCAAGCAGAAGGCTCCTGTTGGGTAGCAGTTGATGATATTCCTGAACATTACGCACCAAATGCCCCAGTTGTTGCAACTGATCCTTATATTGGGTTTGACAATAATTCAGCTACAAAACTTATCCAGTACTTAAGCACATTGAGAACATAAAAAAGAGCGCAAAGCGCCCTTTTTTATGCTCTGGTAAATTTTACTTCATCCACTCGGTGTGGAAAAATTCGCCTCTGGGTTTGTCGGTACGCTCGTAGGTATGTGCACCGAAGTAATCACGCTGAGCCTGTGTCAAGTTTTGAGGTAGGCGATCGCGTCTATAACTATCGAAATAATCAAGAGATGCACTAAACGCGGGGATTGGAATACCCAACTGTGCCGCCGCTACAACTACCTTGCGCCATGCCAATTCTTTGGTAAGAATTGTTTCTTTGAAATCGGGATCAACCAACAGGTTAGGCAGTTGAGGGTTACGCTGAAAAGCCAATTTGATCTTGTCAAGGAAAGCCGCACGGATAATGCAACCACCTTTCCAAATACGGGCGATTTCACCCAGATTTAAGTCATAACCAAAGTCACGGGAAGCCGCACCAAGTAGCGCCATGCCCTGAGCATAGGAACAAATCTTAGAACAGTAGAGCGCGTCACGTACCGCATCAATAAATTCTTGGCGATCGCCTTCATACTTACCAGAAGTCGAACTTTTGAGCACCTTAGAAGCTGCAACCCGCTCTTCTTTATAGGAAGACATTACCCGTGCAGTTACTGCCGCGATCATCGTGGGGATCGGAACACCCAAATCAAAGGCACTCTGTACCGTCCATTTACCTGTCCCCTTTTGCCCAGCCGCATCAAGAATTTTATTGACCAACGCATCTCCTGTGAGATCGTCAATCTTCGTAAAAATATCTGCCGTGATATCGATTAGATAAGAATCAAGCTCAGATGTCCGCCATGCCGTGAAAGTTTCATGCAGTTCACTTGCTGTCAAGCCTAAACCAGTGCTAAGCAAATCGTAAGCCTCAGCAATCAATTGCATATCGCCGTACTCAATGCCGTTATGCACCATTTTCACATAATGCCCCGCACTGCCCTTGCCAATGTAGGTCACACAAGCGCCATCATCAACTTGAGCCGCAATCTTGGTCACGATTGGCTCAATTTCTGCATAGGCTGACTTTTGACCGCCGGGCATCATGCTTGGACCATTAAGTGCACCTTCTTCACCACCACTTACGCCCATACCGATGAATTTGAGATTAATTTTCTCTAGCTCCACAGTGCGGCGATCGGTGTCGTCATAAAGCGAGTTACCGCCATCAATGATAATGTCACCTTCATCCAAAAAGGGAATTAGCTCTTTGATAACTGCATCAACTGGCGCTCCAGCCTTAACCATGATTAACATTTTGCGGGGACGCTCTAGGGATGCAACAAAATCAGCGATCGTAAATGTGCCTTTGAAATTTTTACCAGCAGCGCGGGTTGCTAAAAACTTATCGGTTTTGTCACGGCTACGGTTATAAACACTCATTGAAAACCCATTGCGCTCAATGTTTAGAGCAAGGTTTTCACCCATCACAGCCAAACCAATCAATCCAAAATTTTGCTTGTCAGATGCCATAAAATCCTCTCTATTCATGAACGTCCATGAACAATATGATGCATTCCCAAAGTTAAGACAGTTTTTACTTAACTTAAGGACAAAGGTATCGTAAGCGCTGATTTAGCGGGGATCGCAAATCCTTTGTAAATCCTTAATACCATCAGCATCAAAAGTGCTATTTAGTCTCTCAAATGAATATAGGATTGGTATAATCAAGGCAAGTCAAGTTGCTTCATTTAATTACCATTATTTAATCTAATTACCATTATTTAATCGCTACCACCATGAAATTCTGTGAAGCATTCAGGGAACTATTCGCAGGTCTGACTTATAACGGTGTATGCTTGGTTTAGTTAAGATGTCTAAATATACATCTTAAAAATCAAAGCTAAGTTCAGCAATGTTGCTAACTAAACTAAAGCCACAAAGCCAATTAGCAAGGGGATAAGTTAGACTACCTAAATATTTAATTTTTTTGCGGAACTTAGTTTAGGTAGGTTTTAAATATGGGCTTATTTCAGTTTTAACTGAGATATATTTCAACTAGAATTCCTTTTTATACAGACTGTATTTAAAAGTAGGTTCGATATTGATTGACATATTTTTCTAGCAATTGCTTAGTAAGGTCTAGTCCGCATTAGACAACTTATTTTCTGGAGGTTCAGATGAGTAAAATCAATAAGTCCAGCCAATCCGATGACTCAAATAGTAAACTACCAAGATCTGTTACACCTAAACCTCCGATTAAAGACTTGCCTAAATTAGAAGTTGTCAAAGTTATCGCCCCCAAGCCTCCAGATTCTACTCAGGCTGAAGAGCAAAAGTCATCGCAGCCGAATGAGGATGCAGTTAAACCTGTCCCTAAGATTATTCCTGCTGCTTTAAAAGTTAAGAACCCTAACTTAATTCGTACTGGTGACAGTCAAGCTATAGATAAATCTGAAGATTCTAAGGAAAATAAAGTCTGTTTACAGCCAATTCCACCTGCAACAGAGCCATTTCAGTACAGAGCGATCGGCGTAATCTATGGGAAATATGTTGCTAATGAAGATAACTTTGCTAAAGGGCATATCCTAACAACGGATGGTTCTCAAGTTGATGCTGTACTACTTGGCAAGATTATTTCGATTGTTAAAAAGCGTTTAGAAAGCGATCGCGAATATTTGTGGGTAGTATATCCACGCACCAATGATAAAGCAGGCAAATTACATGTGCAGATATCTGGCGTGTGGGCTCCTGTTGAGCTTGGCAAAACTGATATACCCATCGAGCCTAACGTTGAAGATGGTTATTTCTCAATACGGGGCGAGATCTCTAGTCAGTCTACCGAAGATAATTCAGTAATTGTTAAGGTGCGCCGTACCGAGCAAAAGTTTGATAAGCAAAAAGATAAAGTTACCAAGGAATATAGTAAGTTCAAAGTCCGTCTTACAGGGTTATTGCCAACTGATGCCGTTGGACAATTCTGGAGTGTGAATGTGCAGCGTCAAGGCGATGTTTTAACAATTATTGACGGTGAGTTTATTGGGATTATTCCTTACAAGGGTAAGCGTGGATCTCAATTTAAGGGTCGTCCTAGTGGTGGTGGTAAGTTTGCCCCAAGAAAATATAACGATCGCCCCTATAGCGATCGCCCATTTAAGCCGTCCTATGCAGGTGATGGCGGTGATGGTTCTTTTTATCCACCACGTCCTAGATTTTCTTCAGAAGATCGCCCACCCGTGCCAAAGCCATTAATTAAGCGCAAAGAGCCTACTGATAGCTAAAAAAGAACCTCTCGCATTGCGAGAGGTTCTTTTTTAGCTATCAAGCAGTAGTGGCAATTCCTGAATTGCCACTACTGCTTGACATTAAGGTTGCAATACCATGCTCCATTCTTTGTTTTGGCTATCCCAAAATGGGGCATCGGTTTCACCAACAATATTGGGTCCCCAGTAAGTACGGGAGCCATCGGTGGCAAAGGCAAAAATCACATCGCCTTTACCGATCGCAATTTTATAATTTGGCAAAGATAGCAATAAGCCCTCTTTACCACCTTCGTTGGGGGCGAAGTCCCAATTCAGAGGCTCGATCGCTTGCCACACATTTTGGGAGGTAACTCGCGAAAATAGGACAATTCGCACGGAGCGATCGGTGCGATTGCCGACGCGCAGGCTGCCAATATTCTCGCCATCATTGAGACTGGGGCGCGTAAAAGTGGCAGGTAGAGGAGGGACAATCACCTTGGCTGCTTCAGTATTTTCGGGAATATCACGGGGTGGATGTGTCGTAAAACGTTGCCATAGGGAAACACCTGTCAGGGCAATTATTATTCCCAGACACATCGAATAAGCATATTTGACATCAAGAGTTGGTATCACAGCTTAGATTTTGATGTTTATATTTTTTATTTTATGCCTCCCATATTAACAAGATAAAATTTACGCCTAAATTTTTTCGGATTGACATAACTGCTTAGAATAAAAAGATGAGACGAGCTTGGCTTTTTATTAATTAATTTTTTTCGCGAGCGATCACTACACCATGAGACGTACCGATCCGAGTTGCGCCTGCATTGATTAAGGCGATCGCCTGCTCTCTGGTGCGAATCCCACCTGAAGCTTTAACGCCTACCTTTCCCCGTGAAATTTCTTTGAGAAATTTCACCATATCCACGGTTGCGCCTCCAGCCCAGCCCGTCCCTGTTTTCAGGAAAGCAACTCCTGCATCCATACATACCTCAGCAGCGAGTTCCTGCTCATCGGGGGTGAGTAAGCTAAGTTCTAAAATTGCTTTTACAGGTTTGCCCGACTCTTCACAGATTTGAGCAATATCTTGATGTAATAAATTAGTCTGTCCTGTTTTGAGCCAACCAAAATTAATGACTACATCTAATTCCGTTGCGCCGTTTTCTACAGCTTCCATTGCTTCATAAAGCTTAACGTTTGAAGTGGTTGCTCCACTGGGAAATCCAATCACCGTGCAAATTTCTACCTTGGTTTTGAGTAGTCTTTCTGTCACGCGCTTGACGTTGCAAGGATAAACACAGACGCTAGCAAAACCAAAGCGATCGGCTTCTTCACAAGCACGATCTACCTGTTCATCGCTAGCGGCGGGATCTAAGATGGCGTAATCAATATAGGTAGCAGGATTGATATCAGTTTGAAGCATAAAACTATACACACTTAGGCAAGCAAGAGGTTACATTGGAGATTAGTGACGATAACTTCTTATAATTACTTATTCACGTCATTTCTCACGACTTATTCTCGACTTATTAAAATTAAGCAACTATAGGCAGATATTAAGTAAATATGCATATTTCTGAATTAGATGAACTGGAAGCCTCGGTTAGCGATTTGCTGACCATGGCAAAGGTAGAGTTAGAACAAAATCGGCTGCAACAACAGCGTGAGCGCCAAATTCAAGAAGCAGTAGCCCAAATTGAAGCAAGATTAAAACCATTACTTGCCAAGGTTGAGCAGATGCTACAAGAATATGATCGTGAAGGTGGAAGCCCCAACAGCGAGACTAGGCAAAGGCTAGAAAAGAAAGCGGCTGATATTCGACAGGAAATAGCTGAGGCTCCTAACCTTGCTGCTCAGCTTGCTGATCGCCAGTTGATTTTGAGCGAAGAAAGACTACTAGACGAACGAATAACCGAACAAACGGCTCAATGGCGACAGGAATTAAAGGCTGATTTATTAGAGATGATCGAAGAACAACGCGATTTCTTTAGCGCCACTGACGCTTCGATCGCTGTTCGAGGATATGCTAACGACTTAAAAGCAATCGGTGCACTCGAAGAAGTTGTCGAGGCTCTGATCAACCAAATAAATTCCCACAGTGAAGAGGGACCCGTGGCTCGTTTGCGTGGTAGCCATGAACAAACGCTCACCTTTATTTACAACAAAGCTCTTGAAAATCGTTCCCGTGTTGATCGCGCCCCTGATGTTCAGCCTACGACAAGACATCGTAAGTCAGAAAAAAGACCTGCTTTGTACACTGACCTTAGCGGCAAAGTATTAGTATTTGGTGGACACGATCGCTTGCAAAACGCTGTAAAAAATCGGTTGCGTGATTCGGCTATTAATTTAATGTGGTACACCGAGCAGGATGGCTTACAACTTGCTGCACAAGGAGAGAGTCAAATCTCTGGTGGTGACTTAATTATTATCGTGACAGGTTATGCGAGCCACTCACTCACTGAAAGAGCGATTGAAGCTTGTCGTCGAGCTAATAAAACCTATGAAATTGTGAATACTACAGGTATGACCAGACTACTCGAAGTAATCGAATCAGGACTGAAAGCAAAACAATTAGCACGTCATTGGAAACAAAATTAAAATGATTACCGCGCTTTGCGCGGTAATCATTTAACTAACAATCAAGCAACTATTTATGCTCCAACCATCTCATAATTCATCAAAGTCACTTCTAAAATTGCTTACGGCTGCGGATATAGATCGCATTGTGGAGATGGCGTGGGAGGATCGCACCACCTTTGATACAATTCACGGGCAATTTGGCATTTCCGAGGCAGAAGTAATTAAAATCATGCGTAAATTCATGAAACGTTCATCGTTCCTGATGTGGCGAGAACGGGTAAGTGGTCGCAAAACTAAACATGCAATTACCTCTGAGGCTCAAAGATTTCGTTGTAGTCAACAAGAAAAACCCAAATCTAAAAATATTTAGGGCTTCGCCGTAAGATAAAGAACCAATTTTTGATGGCGCAGCTTCGCCGCGCCATCAAAAATTGGTTCTTTATGAAGTGGTTAAATTATCGACTAAAGCAGATCCTGATCTATATATTTAATTTGCGATCCTCAAACAAAAACTATGACTAAATCTCAAAATCCTTGTCCCGATCCACCGTCTTACCAAGTACATTTTGCGGTGATTACTGTCAGCGATACCCGTACACCAGAAACCGATAAAAGTGGTCACTTTATCAAGCAGTCGATGACTAATGCAGGGCATTTGCTGGATTACTACACCCTAGTCAAGGATGAGCCTGACGAGATCCGCGCACAAATGTATAAGTTAGCGGCGATCACTGATCTTGACGCAATTATCCTCAATGGTGGAACTGGGATTGCGCCACGGGATACTACTTACGATGCGATCGCCGCGTTACTCGAAAAAACACTGCCTGGGTTTGGAGAGATGTTTCGTTATTTGAGTTGGCAAGAGGTTGGCTCAAGGGCGATCGCTTCAAGATCTGAGGCAGGCATTTATCAAGGTAAGTTGGTTTTTTCGCTTCCAGGATCGAGTAACGCCGTGAAATTAGCGATCGAGCAGCTAATCTTGCCAGAAATAATTCATCTTGTACGCCAGTTAAAGGGACTGCATTAGATCAAAAGTCAGCCAAAGGCTGACTTTTGATCTAATGGTGGTACGGCTATCTTTGAAATTGATAGCGTAAAAATAACTCCGATTCATGATGGTATAGCGATCGCAATTGAAGACTAGGCAAATCATTGCCCCCCAAGCCATAGCCAGAGCCACCAATAACGGTCATATTATCGACACCGCCGACGATATGAGGAGATATAGTCAAAAATAACTCATCAGCTAAGCCTTGAGAGATGAGTGAATAATTTAATGCTGGCCCCCCTTCGACTAAGAGACGTTTGATCCCCAGCTTCTCAAATAGCACTGCTAATACTTGTTTTAAATCAATTTGGTGATCCTTGGTCGGGAATCGAAAGATTTGGGCTTTCTCCTCTAACCATGACTCCACTGTCGTTTCTTCTCCAACTAAGACGACGCGCAAATCTTTGCCAGCATCCCAAAACCGATGTTCACTTGGTAGGTTTCCTGAGTTACTAATTACAATACCGAAGGGCTGAGGCTGTGCAAAGTTTTTTTGGCGTTCTGCTGACAATTCGGGAGGTACGGTGGGGATAAAGGCATCTTGGCGCAGCGTTGTACCTCCAGCGAGTACAGCATCAAATTGCGATCGCAAACGTTTCATTAGCAAGCGATCGGGACGTGATCCCAATCCTGTCAGTTTTCCCTCATAGGTTGTTGCTTTGCCATCAACACTAGACACCATATTGAAAGCTATATATGGTCGTCTATTATGGCGATCGCCTAGGTTATCACCTAAGTCATCTAGCTCAAACTCTACGCCTTCAACGGGAAAACTTAACTCTTCAAAGTTGTAAATGCGATCGTGAGATGAATACAGACTTTTATACATACACCGTATAGCGCTTTGCGCTTCTTAAAAAACAAGAAAATGTTTAAGATGCTTGCACAGCAAGCATCTTAAACATTTTCTTGGAATACACATAACCTTAACAGGCTGTCAGTAAAGCTTAAGCAAAATCGCTATGCAATTTCGCTGTGATGCAAGCTGCGGTGCATCACAGATTGTGAGATTTTATTGTTTGACCAATTTTACAGGCTGACCGTCAGCTTGCAATTCCTTGCCATCTGCGGACAGAGTATATGGCTGCTTAGGAGGAGCTTGAGGTGGTTTTTCTCCATTAACTGATTCGACTTGAGAGACAACCTTCCCATCTTCGATGGTAATTTTGCCAGCAGTCTTGATTTCTTGCACCTCATCCTTAGTAGATACCGCTTTTAGGGTAGCTTCAAAAGTACCTTCAGGTTTAATTGTCCATTTACCTGTAACTGACTTAACCCCTTCTTTTTCTGCATCAGCTAAAACTTTCGGATCTAAAACAACTGTATATTCACCTGCAACTTTTTCAAGACTAGCTGCGCCAGTAGTGCTTTTATCTGGAGTGGTTTCGGTAGGTTTTGTAGTGGGAGATGCTGTGGGAGATGGTGAGGCTGTGGGAGCAGATGGTGAGGCTGTAGGAGCTGGTGAGACTGAGGATGTAGGAGGTGCTGTTGGTTGCTGGCAAGCTGACATAACCACAACACAACTAACAGTGATCGCGCCAAGGATACTTTGCTTTAGGGAATGGTTGAGTGATTTTTTCACGATTAATTTTGAGAGGTAGTTGATGGTAAGTAACGGATGAAAATTAGTCTTGAGTCACTTGTCTAATTAAGATACGCTACGCATCATTTCTTAGCAAATCTTTTGAATCCAGTAATTCTCATTGTAAAAATCAATTTTTTGAAATTCGACCATTGGCAGGCTTTCAAAAAACTGATATTGGTGTTTCTAGCACCTTTGATGCGAAAAATACCAATATCAGTTTCGTAATGAGAATTGCTTAGCCTTGTAGTTTACACATACTATGAGACTGCAAGCCGCTATATACTGTTCCTTTACACAGTAATTTTTCAATCTTATTTCAACCGATGGTCACTACAAAATCTCAATCCAATGTTCTGCGATATGACATTGTCGGGTCACGGCGCTTTAGTAACTATTGCTTTGCGGTTATTGTTGCCATAGGTGCGTCGGGCTTTTTGCTAGCAGGAATATCCAGCTTCTTAAAAATTAACTTGCTACCATTTGCTGATCCCCTACAACTAGAATTTGTGCCTCAAGGTTTGGCGCTTTCCTTTTATGGAGTAGCTGGAACTTTGCTAGAGCTATACCTGCTATATGTGATGGCGATCGATTATGGTAGCGGCTTCAACGAGTTCGATCGCAATATTGGCAAGGTGAAGCTCTTTCGTCGTGGTCGCAACAAGAGCAAAAATATTGAGTTAACTTATAATGTCGCTGATGTTCAAGCTGTGCGCGTTGAAATTCGCAATGGTCTAAATCCTAAGAGAGCCTTATATTTGCGAGTAAAGGGCAAAGGTGATTTACCCCTATCGGAGGTGGGTCAACCAATTGGTTTAACTGAACTTGAAGATCGGGCTGCCGAAATTGCCAAATTTTTGGCAGTGCCACTGGAAGGGCTATAACTAGAAATACAGTGCTTCACACGAGCCGCAATAAATTTTTTGAAAGTGTTGCGAATAAACACTTTCAAAAAATTTATGGGTTTGGATTTGAGCGGCGTTGTATACGATTTGTAAAAAGTTATCAAGAGTTAAACATGTTGCGTTGGATTCTTAGTTGTTTTTTAGCAGTGAGTGTTTTACTCACTAGTTGCAGTAATGGTGGTAGTGTTTCTGCAAGTGCTTCACCCACAGCATCGGCTACTGCTAGCAGCAAACCTACAGCGATGGCTTCTACTCCACCAGCATCGCCTAAGCCTCAACCGAGTGCTAGTCCTGAGAGCGCTCTAGATGCTGCCCTTGCTAAGTTTGTGCAGCTTAAAGGTAAGGCTACGGTGGAATTAAAACTAAAATCTGGCACAGTGAAGATTGAGCTTGATGGTGAAAATGCCCCTGTTACCGCAGGAAATTTTGCTGACTTGGTAAAACGTGGGTTGTATAACGGTTTAACTTTTCATCGTGTGGTTAAGGAGCCAACTCCCTTTGTTGCCCAAGGTGGTGATCCTCTTGGTAATGGGACTGGTAATTTTACCGATCCCATGACATCACAGCCCCGTTATATCCCTCTGGAAATTTTGCCTGATGGGGCAAAGCAGCCTGTTTATGGCGAAATCTTACCACCAACTCAAAAGCCTAAGTTACGTCATAACAAAGGGGCGATCGCTATGGCTCGATCGCAGTTTCCTAACTCTGCATCCTGTCAGTTTTATCTTGCCCTTGATGATATCTACTTTCTTGACGGTTCCTATGCTGTATTTGGCTATGTCACCGAAGGAATGGATCTAGTCGAAAAAATTCAAATGGGCGATCGCATTGAATCGATCACGATTACCCAAGGCGAAGAAAATCTCAAACAACCTGTTTAAAACCCCAACAAAAAGGCGGCGCGAAGCGCCGCCTTTTTGTTGGGAAGCAAAACTTTTAGCGAACACGAATATAGCGTTTTTCGATGATGTAGCGACTGCCGTCAAGGTCAACGTTATATGGGTTGTAGACTGATTGAGTACTAGTAGGATAGTTTCTAGGCACAGTCTGGTAGTTGTTCCAAGCACTGCCATAGTTGGGGACTACCTCACGGACAATCACTCTAGAATTAGTATTGTGTCTGTAGTAGTCGCGATTGTAATAATTTTGATTGTAAGGATTGTGATAAATGGGCTGACGGATATTAGAACGATAAGAATCGTAAGTTCGATAGGTATTGACTGATGGACTCGATCCAAATCTAATGCTAATAGAGACATCAGCAAATGCCGATCCCACACATGTAGTCATTGCTCCAAGTGTGGCGATCGCTGTCATGATTACTTTCATCGGTTTATACTCCTTGAAATTTTAGAACACGGTAGAACACAACATAGAGCCGTCCATCTCTACTTTAGCTCAAGCAAAACATGACTGTTATTGCCATTGATTTTGGAACTAGTAATACCGCGATCGCAATTCTGAGAACAGAAGAAAATCGCGATTTTGGATTACCTGAAACTTGGCGCTTGGAGGATATCTCGCATGGATTTGCAACTGCTGAAGGTCAGGCTTGGCTAGTGCCAAGTTTAGTTTATGTACTTGATTCTGCTCCAGACCATCCTCAATTTCTATTCGGAGAACAGGCGCGATCACAATATCAATTAGAAAATCAGTCAAATAAACATTCAAATTATCTAAAGCGACTATTTCAAGGGTTTAAGCGCGATATTGTTGCTAGTTTTCGCTCGCCAGCCCGTGAGATTGATGGCAAGCTTTATGATGCCGAAGCGATCGCCGAGGTTTTCTTAACAGAAATCTGGCAACGTCTTGCATTGCAAGGTATTCAACCTACGCAAGTTATTTTTACAGTTCCCGTTGGAGCCTTTGAGGGTTATCTCAATTGGTTTAGTAACCTTGCTGAAAAACTACAAGTTTCTAACTTCCAAATTATCGATGAATCTACTGCGGCGGCTTTGGGCTATGCAATTACTCGACCAAATGCGCTGGTACTAGTAATTGATTTTGGTGGTGGGACATTGGATTTGAGCTTAGTTAGGACTGCACCGATCGCCAATAATATGGCAGTTCAAAACCAAGTTATCAAAGCTGAAGCGATCGCCAAATCTGATGCATATATTGGTGGTATTGACATTGATCGATGGATTGCTGAGCATTTTTTACGCCAATTAGGAACAACGCGATCGCTCATTGGTGAACCCTACTGGCAAAAGATTCTAGAAATAGCGGAACAAATCAAAATCAAATTGTCACTTGTTCAGGAAGTGAGAGAAGTTTGGGTTGATCAGAACAAGGTAGCTCACGAACTCAGGCTGAGTCAGGATGAACTAATGGAAATCTTAGAACAGAACCAGATGCTCGAGCAGTTACGCGAAGCTATTGATGAAGTGCTTACTATTGGACTAAATCGGGGAATTAGTAAAGCGGCGATTGAACAAATTCTGTTAGTGGGAGGTAGTTGTCAGATTGTTGCTGTGCAGCAATTGATTATTTCCTATTTCGGCAAATCCAAAGTCAAGTTGGGCAAACCCTTTGAAGCGGTTGCTCATGGGGCTTTAGCCCTAGGACAATCACTCAAGATTGAAGATCATCTACGTCACAGCTATGCGATTCGACTTTGGGAACCTTATCTGCATCAATACTCTTTCTATACATTATTTGAGAAAGGGACAAAATATCCTTGCCAACGCTCTGAGCCATTAATTTTGCAAGCGGCGATCGCAGGACAAACTGAAATTTGGTTGGATATTGGTGAGGTTGCGGATATTTCACAGGCTGAAGTTACCTATGACAATTCTGGACGCATGACTAGCAGTCAATTGCTAAAACAATCGGATTTTCGATCTTTAGCTGCAAATACTAAAAAATCAGACGTCGATCAAGTGTGCATAGCGAGACTTGAGCCTTCAGGACAGTTAGGAAGCGATCGCATTACCGTTAATTTTGAAATTGATGATCGTCGCGTTTTAATTGCTTCGGTTAGTGATCTGCTCACAGATAAAGTGCTGATCAATCGCCAAGCGATCGCCAAATTAGAATGAATTCTCCAAATTAAACATATTAAGTAGCTCAACATAATTAAAACCCAATACCAGAGTTTGTTCCGCCCGCTACGCGGGCGGAACAAACTTCTCGGTTTTTAGTTTACTTATGTCTAGCTACTTACTTTGCTGTATGACTGACGTTACGCGGAATGCAAATTGCTCTCTCCTGCTTAACTTCTCTAGCAGAAGATTAGAAATACAAATTTACAACAGTGTGACGACACTTTGATTAGTTAAAAACTAACTCAGCAAGGGTTTTAAAAGTACAAAATCTTGTTTCCTTTCAAAACCAAAACAAATGAAGGCGGCACATCGCGCTGCCTTCATTTGTTTTGGTTTTATGTCTTTAACTAAACTTACAGTGCTATATATAGCAATCCTAAATGGTTTGTGGAAGGACACCCCGAAGGGGTGTCCTTCCACAAACCAAAAAAATCCACAAATGATATAGGACTGCTATATGGGAATTACTGATTTAACTTTAAGAAATAAGTTTAATCGTCTGAAATTTTGTAGAATCTAGAGAGATATATTTCTATATCCTGACTCAAACATTCAGTTGATAGCAGGTATCAGTTGTGACTCACACACGTTCAAAACATTCTCGACTGATGATTGCAGTCTTACCTGACGAATCTTCAGCTTTTGAAGCATATCGTTTACTTCAATGTCATGGCATCTCGCCAGAGCATCTCGCCCTAGTTGGCAAAGGTTATAGCAGTCCCGATAGTGTGGGTTTATTTAATCCTACTCACACGACATGGCGCTATGCCAAACGGGGAATGTTTTGGTTAGGCGTAATTAGTACTGTAATGGGTATCATCTTGTATCTGATCTTCAGTATTAGGTTACCTAATCTTGACTGGTATCAAGCTTTGTTAACAATTGCTTCAACGTCTGGGCTAATTGGTATTGTCATTGGAGGGGTAATAGGTACTTTATATGGCTGGTTTTTTAAAAGTAGTCTGTCGATTTCCTGTCGTAGTTGTCTGGAGCGAGGACAATATCTACTTATGCTAGAAGGCTCCGAGACGCTCACTCGGCGGGGGAGAGAAATTCTTGACGACTATACTGTGAAGCCGCGCTAATTCTGGATTAAAAATTCTGGATTAAAAGTTTTGCGTTAAAACCTCAGTACCAAAATTCTATAAAAGTCAGTTTTAATCAAGCCATGCCTAATGCTAAAACTATTCTGATTGTGGATGATTCTGAAAGCGATCGATTACTGTTTCGTCACTATATTGAATGTGATCCTAGCAATAACTATCGTATTTTAGAAGCCGAAAACATTAATCAGGGATTAGAGCTATGGCGATCGCAAAATCCTGATATTACATTGGTCGATTTAAATTTGACTGATGGCAATGGACTAGTCTTCCTAGAGACTATTCGAGAGAATATTCGTGGGAGTACTAATGAGCGGGTGTTAGATCCCCAACTACCAGTAATTATTTTGACGGGGAATGAGGATGCAAGGAATGCCGTAAGTGCAATGCGGTTAGGAGCCTATGACTATTTGGTGAAAAATGATATTACCGAATTTTCTTTGCAACAGAGTATTCGTAGTTTACTAGAGCATTTTGCATTAATTTATCAACTCGAGCAATCTCATAGACGAGAAACCCTAGTCTCTCAAATCGCCTTAAATATTCGGCAATTTCTCAATTTAGAAGAGATTTGTCAGACGGTAGTGCAGGAAATTGGCAAGTTTCTCAAGGTTGATCGCACGGTTATTTACAAGTTTTATGAAAATATGGAGCGGCGGATTATTGCTGAGTCCGTAGTTTCACCTTGGCTGTCTTGTTTAAACTTTGTTTCTGAAACTCATTGCTTACATCCTTCTGAAGAACAGATAGATGCTTATTTACAGGGTAAGGTTTCTGCTAATTCTGATATCTACAGTGCTAATTTTGCAGAATGCCATTTGCAAATGTTGGCGGGGTTTCAAGTTCGTGCCAATGTGGTTGTGCCAATCATATTAACTCCGCCTCTGAGTAATATGGGTAATAACCCAACTCCTAACAATCAAGCCAATAATCAAATTCTCTGGGGATTGCTAATTGTACATCAATGTTCTGCAAATCGTGATTGGCAAGAAGCCGAAATCCAATTACTTCAACAAGTATCTATCCAACTAGCGATCGCGATTCAACAGGCTGAAATCCATCAAAATCTCAAAAAACTGAATGATTCTCTAGAGCAGCAAGTTCAAGAACGAACTTCTGAGCTTCAAGCTAGCAAGCATAAGTTAAGTTCAATTTTAGATGCGATTCCAGACATGATCAGTTTAATCAATGTGGATGGCATCTATCTCGAAGCAAAGCGAAAGAAAAGTTTTTCCGATCTTATCCCTGAGGATATTAATCCTGTGGGTAAGAACGTTAGCGAACTCGTATCGTCAGAACTAGCCACAAATAAACTTCAAGCTATTCGACAAGCCATTGCCACTAGAGAATTGCAGACTATTGAACAAGTTTATGAGGTTAATGATGAGATTCACTATGAAGAAGTGCGTATAGTTCCACTACACGAAGATACAGCCGTTGTCGTTATCCGTGATATTAGCGATCGCCGCCGTGCTGAAGAAGCTCTCCGATCAAGTGAGGAGAAACTGCAAAAAATAGCATTGTCATCCCCTGGGATCATCCAAATTTTTGTGCAAAGTGCAAATGGCTTTGCACATTTTGAATATCTAAGCTCGGCTTTTGAGGATATCAATGAATTAAAAGTTGAACAAGTTTTGCAAAATCCCCATCTCTTTTTTGAGCAGATTCATCCTGATGATATTGCAAATTTATGGGAAGCGATTGGCTATAGTCTGGAAACACTATCAACCTTAAAGCATGAATGGCGAATCATTACCCCGTCAGGCAAAACTAAATGGTTACAATCTAATTTGCAACCAGAAAGACGTGAAAATGGAGATGCGGCTTGGTATGGTATTGTCTCCGATATTAGCGATCGCAAACAAACTGAAGAGAACTTAAAACTTCAGTATCAGCGCACAGAGATACTTACAGAAGTTACACTCAAAATTCGTCAGTCATTGCAAATAGAAGAAATCCTCCAAACTACCGTCACCGAAGTCCAAAGAATTCTCCAAGTAAGTCGCGTATTGATCATTCAGCTTGAAACTGATGGGTCTGGAAATGTGTTACAGGAGTCCTTAACTGAGCCGTTTCAGTCAGTTGGGAAGCATATCAATACACCTTGTTTTCATGATGAGTATTTTGAGAAATATTATAGAAATAGTTTCGTTAAAATCGATAATATAGAGAATATCCCTGCTGATCATGCTGACTTCTTTCGTCAGTTCGATATAAAAGCAACCATAATCATGCCCATCATTGAGTCTGATCAGCTATGGGGATTGCTAATCGTTAATCAATGCGATCACTCACGACAATGGACTGATTTTGAGACAGAGCTACTGCAACAATTATCCATTCAACTAGCGATCGCTATTACTCAAAGCTTACTTGTCGAAGCCTTACAAAAAAGTGAAGAACAGCGAAGGTTAGCGATTGATCTCAATCATATTGGCTGTTGGGATTTGGATATAGCAACGGGCAAAGCCATATGGAATGAAAATCACTTTAAGTTAATGGGTTTAGAGCCAGATGAATCTCAAAGTAATTATTTAATATGGCGCGATCGCGTTCATCCAGATGATATAGATTGGGTGGAAAATGCTTTTGCTACAGCCTTAGAAAGTCAAACAAAATTAGAAATAGAATATCGTGTTGTGCATCTATCAGGAAAAATCAATTGGGTTTTGACTAAAGGAAAAGGAATTTATGATAGCTCTGGTAAAGTGTTACGCATGGTTGGAGTGATGTTGGATATCAGCGATCGCAAACAAATAGAAATTGCTCTAGCAAAAGAGCTGATTCGCAACAAAATGCTTTTAGATGACTCTTTTGATGGAATTTTAATCCTAGATGATGCTGGTAATATTATTGAATGCAACTCAAGCTTCGCGAAGATGATCGGTTGTACATTAGAAGAGATAGCCAATCTCACTATTTATGATATTGATGTGAGATGGTCAAGAGAAGAATTAATGCGGGGCATTCAAGAATTTAAGACTGGAAAAAGAGCCATGTTTGAAACCCGCTATCGTAAAAAGGATGGCTCGTTTTGTAATGTAGAAGTTAGTGCTAACTCAGTTAAATATGATGATAATGTGATCCAATTCTGTATTTGTCGAGATATTACTCAACGCAAACTCGCTGAACAATCATTGCAGGAGAGCATTAAGCGAGAGCAAATGCTCAATCAATTTATTCAAACAATTCGTAGTTCTCTTGATTTAAGCATTGTATTTAATTCGGCAATCAAGGCGATCGCTAATTTATTAAATTTAGAACAAGTGGGAATAGTCCAATATGTTGCTGAACAAGGGTTTTGGAAATATATTGCTAGCTTCCGAGATAAATCAGAAGTTTTCGATAGCCTTGGCTTAGAAATTGCCGATCAAGATAACCCGATTGCTAAAAGGCTCAAACTAAAAGAGATTGTCCAGATTAATGATACCGATACGCTCAAAGATGAAATTAATCGTGAATTAGCTCAGAGAAAGTCTGGGGCTTGGTTACTAGTTCCGATCATTGTCAATGAAAAAATATGGGGTAGTTTTAGCTTATGCAAATATCAGAAAGGATATCTTTGGCAGGATGATGAAATTGTTCTAGCACAGACGATCTCCAATCAGCTCGCGATCGCGATCCAGCAAGTAAGCCTCTATCAACAACTGCAACTAGAACTAGCTGAACATCAACAAACGGAACTTGCCTTAGCCCATGCCAAGGAACTAGCAGAAGCCGCCAGCAAAGCTAAGAGTGAATTCCTTGCCAATATGAGCCATGAAATCCGCACTCCCATGAATGGGGTTCTTGGTATGGCTCAACTACTTTCTGTTACACCGTTAAGAGAAGAACAAAGGAATTTTGTCCAGATTATTTTGGATAGTGGGGATGCGCTGCTAACTGTAATTAATGACATTCTAGACTTCTCAAAAATTGAATCTGGCAATCTCCAGCTAGAACAGAAAGAATTTAACATTAAAGATACGATGAATTCTGTTTGTAACCTCTTAAGCAAACAGGCTTTTGACAAAAATATTAATCTGCAATGTCATATTGATAGTAATGCCCCTAACACAGTCTTAGGTGATAGTTCAAGACTAAGACAGATATTGATTAACCTCGTTGGTAATGCGATTAAGTTTACGGAACAGGGCTATATTGCCATCGGCTATAGCGGTAAACTGATTACAGCGCATACCTACGAATTTTTGTTCTCGATATCTGATACAGGTATCGGTATTGATAGCGATCACATTGACAAGCTATTTCGACCCTTTACTCAAGCCGATGCCTCGATCAATCGTCAGTTTGGGGGGACTGGCTTGGGTTTAGCCATCTGTAAGCGACTTGTAGAGTTAATGGATGGCACAATTTGGGTAGAAAGCCGAGGTGAAGTTGGTGGAAATCCTCCATCCGATTGGGAGGTTGAATATTCTAACCACAATACCCAAGGTTCAATTTTTCACTTTACCATCACCTTGCCAATAGTTGAGGCAAGTCAGACTAAGCCCCCAGTTAATCAGCTTGGCTCTTTGCTAACCAATCATAAGAAACCTAATTTTAAGTATTTCCCTATTAATATTTTGATAGTTGAAGATAATATTCTCAATCAAAAAATAGTTCTCCTGTTGCTCCAAAAAATGGGGTTAAAAGCTGAGGTTGTAAGTAATGGTAGTGAATGCGTGGAGATGCTCTACAATCAAGAATCGAAATTAACTTTTGACTTCATATTTATGGATGTGCAGATGCCTGTCATGGACGGACTAGCTGCAACTAAAATAATTCGTCAATCCTCATCTTCTGAAACTCGACCTTGGATTGTGGCGCTGACAGCCGACGCTCTACCAGAAGACTATAATACTTGTATCAACGCAGGAATGAATGACTACATCAGTAAGCCTATCAATATCAAACAGATCGAGCGATCGCTATTAAGATACATTAAAGAGAATAACGTGCAACCAGTCATTTAGTCTTGATCAAATACCTTGCCCAATGATGCAGGTGGTGTGGTCCTGACCGTATTTAATATGCCCTGTTTAAGCGATCGCGGCAAATTTTCGACGCAAACACAACACCTATAGCAAAACTTGCTTTGCTATAATATGGCTGATTAGGGGATGAAAAATTGCATAAATTCAAAATAACTTGAATCAAAAAGCTTATGGACTATGAAAGAATTAAGTATGAGTTAGATGCCTCTCCAACACTAAAACTATTTAGAAAAGGTAATGCTGCCTTAATTTTAAGTTTTCTGTATGATCAATTTAAAAAAAATCAACGAGTTTCGCTCTCGCAAATAGACTTAGAGTCAAGGCTAGGTGACTATCTAGAATATCTGCAAGATATAGAGCCAAATGCCTATCCTCAAAAGCCAAAGGATTATCTCAATGAATGGTGTGATGATCGACTTTTACGAAAAACCTTTGATAGTGGTGATGAGCCAGTATTTACGCTAACCCCTGAAACTGAAAAAGCGATCGCTTGGTTAGAGGATTTGCAGCAAAAAGATGAGTTTGTGGGGACTGAATCTCGCTTTTTGCAAATTTTTGCATTACTAAAAGAGACTCAAGAACGCAGTACAACAGATATAGAAGTGAGAATTTCTCAGTTAGAGAATGAACGTGATCGCCTTCAGCAAGAGATTGATCAAATTCGTGAAACTGGTACGGTTGAGCGCTATACCCAGACACAATTGCAAGAAAGATTTCTGTTTGCCAACCAAGTTGCGCGACAATTAATTGCTGATTTTAAAGATGTTGAGCAAAATTTTCGGAAGCTGGCACGAACGGTTCAAGAGGCGCAACTTCAGCAAGATACTCGCAAAGGGGCGGTGATCAGTCGAGTTTTAGATGCCGATCAAGAGTTAAAAGACTCACCGCAAGGGCGTAGTTTTTATGCTTTTTGGAACTTCCTGATGTCAACAGATAAGCGTCAGGAACTAAAATCTATGATTCAAAATGTTTATCAACTAGATGAATTAAAACCATTGACCCAAGAGAATCTGCTACTTTTTCGCATTGAAAGAAGCTTACTAGATGCGGGTGAATATGTTGTGCAATCTAATCACCGATTGACCGAAAAATTGCGTCAAATGCTGGATGAGCGCAACATGAGAGAAAATCGGCGAGTTGCGGAATTGATCAATGATGTTCAACGTCTTGCTTTACAGGTGATTAAGCATGAACCAAGACAGATAGATTTTTGGGTTCTAGAAGGCGAACCGATGACGCATTTAATAATGACTCGTCCTTTACATTCACTGGAAGAATCAGAAACACCAACGTTTTCACTGGATTTCACCAACTTAGAAGATATTGCCCTAGATAAAGAAATTACCGAACTTTGTCAACAGTTTTATTTAGATGAAGATTTATTGACTCAACGTATTGCCCAAACCCTAGAACATTCATCAGCTATTTCCCTAACTGACTTGATTCAACTCTATCCAGTTACGCAAGGATTGCCTGAGATTGTGGCTTATGTGGCGATCGCCGCGCAATCTGAGCAGCACTCTATAAACCTGAGTACTACTGAATCACTTACAATTGATAGTCTAGAAAATGAAAAGCCAATCTCTCTGACTGTGCCACAGATTATTTTTCGCCGATAATTCTTGATCATGCTTTATACCTATGCAACCTACAGCACCTTTAGACTATGCGCCTGTTGTGATCAAACTCCTTCAAGGGGTGATCTACAGTGATGACCCACATTGGGAGCGTTTACAAAGTTATCTGACTCCCATTAAGGAATATTTTAGTAAGATTGGCTTGCAAGTCCAAAACTATGACACGGAAGGATTTGCGTATTTAGAGCAGCCAGATCCTGATCCCGAAGAACGGACGGAACCTTTGCCTCGACTCACAGTTCGTCGTCCATTGAGCTTTAAAGTTACGGTTTTCTGCGTGTTATTGCGAGATAAATTACGACTATTTGATGCAAGTGACGCAACTGGGCGACTTATAGTGAGTATTGAAGAATTGCGAGATCTGTTACAGCCATTTCTACCAGAAAGAAATAATGAAGAGAAATTTCGACAGGAAGTGAAGGGAATCACCAACCAGATGCTAGAACTAGGATTTCTGAAGCGCCTATCTAGTCAGGATGAAAACTATGAAGTCCGTCCTATCATTAAAGCCAAAATTGATGCAGAAATGCTTGAAATCTTAAAGAAAAAATTAGAAAACTATGCAAATTAGCTTGCTTGAACAATTTGACAATACTTCCATTCCGACAGCAGGATTTCGCTTGCAAAGATTTGAAGTTTTAAATTGGGGAACATTTGACCAACGCCCTTGGGTAATCGATTTGAAAGGGGAAATAGGATTATTGACTGGTGCTAATGGCTCAGGAAAATCGACTCTAGTCGATGGGTTGTTAACGTTGCTAGTTCCTAATCGAAAGCGCAACTATAATCAAGCTTCTAGCTCAACGGGTAAGAAAGAACGGGAAGAAAAAAGCTATGTGCAAGGAGCCTATGGTCGTACTCGTTCAGAAGATTCTTATGGATCAAAGCCTAAAATATTGCGCGATAAAGGTACAATCTCGGTTTTGTTAGCATATTTTAGTGATCGCTCTAGTGAACAAGATGTAACTTTGGCAGAAGTTCTATGGATGGAAAATACTTCAGTACGCAAATTTTTTGTGATTGCCGATGCAGAATTAGCGATCGCCACGCATTTCTCGCAATCTAAAAATATTGCTGACCTAAAGAAATATTTAAAGGCAAACAATATTGAGATATTTGATGAATTTAGTAAATACAGTCAACAATTTCGCAAGCGCTTTGGGTTTCAATCTGAAAAAGCCTTAGATTTATTTAATCAAACTGTCAGTATCAAGGAGATTGGTGGCTTAAATGATTTTGTGCGTAATCATATGCTCGAAAAGACCGATGTGCAAACTAAAATCCGTGAGTTGCAAGAAAGCTATGAAAATCTGACAGTTTCTCATACTGCAATTCAAAAAGCTCGAAAACAACTGGATGCTCTACAACCCATCACAGACGAAGCAGAAAAATATACAAAATTTAAAAATGAGGTAGCCAACTTACAGAAACTCCTATCTGTTGCACCAGCATTTTTTGCTGCCAAGAAATTTAATCTATTAACACAAGAGCTACAGGCGATCGCCCAAAAATTGACGCAATTACAAGCCCAACGCAATCAAAGCGACCTTCGTTTAGCAAATTTACGTCAAGACGAGAAAACCCTAGATTTTACGATCAAACAAGATACGGTGGGGCAGCGTTTGCAAGAATTGACGAGAGAAATTGAGCTAAGTCAGCAAGAGGTAAATAGAAGAAAGAAAAAATCTGAAGAATACAATCGACTTACTCAAAAGTTAAACTTCCCTGAGTACAGCGATTTTGATACTTTCCATTCTTCTAGAACTCAAGGAGATGCTCTTAAACAAGAAATTGATGCAGTTTTACAAACCTTAGAAGCACAACGAGATGAACAAAAGCTGTTACAGGCTGATCTGCAAAAGCAGAAAAATGAACTAGAGAAAGAGCTACAATCTTTACGCAGTCGCAAGAGCCAAATTCCTACTAATAGTCTGGATATCCGCGATCGCCTTGCCCATGCCTTAAACCTAGACAGTGATAATCTTCCCTTTATTGGTGAATTACTACAAGTTAGACCAGAAGCGCAAGAATGGGAAGGTGCGATCGAGAGGCTACTCCGCAACTTTGGTTTATGTGTGTTGGTGGATGATGCCGATTACCAAAAAGTTAATACCTACGTTAATCGCACTAATTTGCGAGGACGGCTCATTTATTACCGCGTTACTTCCATTGCTGCTAATCCTATGCAAAGAGCTTTCGATCCACAGCAGATTCCCCATAAATTAGAAATTAAGCAGGAGAATAAGATATTTGCTCAATGGTTGCGAGATCAGCTAGGCAAGCAGTTTAACTATGTTTGTTGTGATACAGAAGAACAGTTTCAGCATGAAAGCCGTGCGATTACTCAGAATGGGTTAATTAAACATGGTGGAGAAAAACATGAGAAAAATGATCGTTTTGCTATAGGCGATCGCGGTCAATACATTTTAGGTTGGAGTAATATCAGCAAAATTAATGCTCTAGAAGTTGAATTGCAGCAAAATAACAAAAAAATTGCTCAAATCAATAAACAAGTTCAGACATTAGAGACTCAGCGCAAGCAAAAGCAAGAGCAAGTATCTCGATTGCAAGATTTTATGAGGTTTATTGATTTCGTTGAAGTCGATTGGAGATCGGTTGAGATTGAAAAACTCAAACTCCAGCAACAAAAACAGGAGTTAGAGGCAAGCTCTAATCAACTTAAACAGCTAGAAGCACAACTTCAAGCTACTCAAAAAGAAATTATCCAAGAACAGCATCAAAGAGATCAATTAATTCGAGAAATTCAGATATTAGAAACTCAACAAGATGCCCACGAAAGAGATCAGCGAAATTGTGAAGCAAGATCAAAATTAATTTCAATTTTAGAGATTGAGATATTTGAAAAGAGCATGGCAAGACATCTCAAGCAATACTCAATGACTCTTGAAACAGTTACTCAAGATGAAAACGATTTAAAAAATGAGTTTCAGCAAAAACTGCGTCAGCAGGAACAAAGAGTAAGTGAATCTACCAATAGAATTGAAAAATCGATGGCTAATTTTGGTAGGGATTTTCCTGAAATAACTTCACAAATGGGTGCAACCCTCGATTCTTTAATCGAATATCAGAAGCTTAAAGCTCAAATTGAACAAGATGACTTGCCACAACATGAACAACGCTTTAAGCAATTAATGAATGAAAAAGTAATTATTTCTATTTCAATGTTTAAAAGCGCTCTAGAAAAACAGGAAGAAGAAATTGAACAGGCGATCGCTGAACTCAATAAATCCCTACAAACAATTAATTACACAGGTTCTACCTATATTAAGCTGTGCTGTGATACAAGTCGTAGCCGTGAGATTCGAGACTTTAAGGAAGACTTAAAAATTTGTTTAGGCAATGTTGCCCGTCAAACTGCCGAAGATAATGAAGATCGTTTTCAGAATATTCAAACTCGCTTAATCGAACGTTTCAAAGCTGAAGAGCGATGGACAAGTTTAGTTACCGACGTTCGTAATTGGCTAGAATTTTCGGTAAGTGAACGTTACGTCTCAGACAACGCAGAAAAAGAGCATCATACCGACTCTTCAGGCAAATCTGGTGGGCAGAAAGTCAAGCTGGCTTATACTATTTTGGCATCAGCGATCGCCTATCAATTTGGACTTAACCAAAGTACAGGAAAGTCAAGATCTTTCAGATTTGTGGTTATTGATGAAGCATTTAGTAAATCAGACGATAGTAACGCCCGCTATGCAATGCAACTCTTTAAAAATTTAGATCTTCAGCTTTTAGTAGTTACACCAAAAGATAAAATAAATGTGATTGAGTCTTATATTTCCACAATTCATTTTGTAGATAATAAATCCGAAGGAAATTATTCGCGTATATTACCCATCACCATCGAAGAATACCAAGAAAAACGCCAACTCGCACTGAATTCTTAACATGATTAATCCCACTGACATTAAAGATAAAGCCAATAAATGCTATTCATCTTTTTTAACTTCTCTAATTACAGGAGAAAGTTTTTTTTCTATTGATTTTGCTGTAGGTAGGCGACCAAAGGATTTTCTGGAATTACGAAAATCAGTTAATGAATTAATAGATAAATCAAAACAATCCTTGGGATATGGCTACATCCTTGAACTAGAAACTACAAGAACTCAGCAATATGGGGATCAATCATTACCTAAACGAATTTTTATTGAAACAGAGCAAGACTACTTAAAGCTTATCAACAAGCAAAAAGAAGTGACAAAATTTAAACAAGACTTAGAACTAATTCGAGCAAAAGTCCCTGAATTAGAGCAATGGCTGTGTCGTAATCCTCTAAAAATAGTCGAGTATAGCGATCGCTGGAACGAATTGCTCAAAGTTTGTGAATACTTTCAAAATAACCCAAAGCCCCATCTCTACATACGAGAACTTCCTATTCAAATTCACACAAAATTTATTGAACAAAATAAAGGAATAATTTGTAGTCTTTTAGAAGCAATTCTATCTATTGATCAGCTTGTATCAGTAGAAAATGAAAATGAGCATAAATTTGAAAAGAGATTTTCTCTAAAGTATAAAGAACATCAAATTAGAATTAGACTACTCGATCCAATCTTAAAAGAAAGGTATAAATTTCCGTCTTCAGATATTAGTATCCCACTTTCTGAATTTAGGCATCTTAATTTAGAAAATCATCCCTGTTTTATTACCGAAAACTTAATGAATTTTTTGACTCTACCCTATTTACCAGATAGCTTTGCAATTTTTGGCGGTGGATATGCAGTTCAAAATCTAAAATCTGTTTTCTGGTTACAAAACTGTCCTATATTTTATTGGGGTGATTTAGATGATCATGGCTTTAGAATACTTTCACAACTGCGTTCTTATTTTCCTCAGACAATTTCCTTGATGATGGATACTAAAACATTTGAAACTTTCCAAGAGTTTGCTGTTTGTGTACCGTCTAATAGTCTTGATAATTTGTCTCACCTAACCTCTGAGGAAAGAGCTTTACATAACTATCTTGTAATAAATCATAAACGCTTAGAACAGGAGCGAATCACTCAAATTTATTCTAATAACTTGTTGCAGAGTTTAGTACTAATTAAAGAATGAAATGCAACGGTTTCTGATGAAGCAAAAAGTACTTCATATGGAGTACGATAGCTGATTGACTGAAAAAAGTAGGTAGAAAGGATACAGAGCAGAGAGTATCGTTGAGTAAAAAAGAGTCGTATGCTGTTTTTAGCGCCAAAGGCGCTAAAAACTCTAGTCTTGATCAAATACCTTCCCCAATGATGCAGGTGGCGTGGTTCTGACCGTATTCAATATGCCCTGTTTAAGCGATCGCGGCAAGGCTGATATTAAAAGATCGAGCCATTTGCCTGAAGTCAGCGCCAACATTAAGATCATCAGTACAAAGGGAGCCGTGTTAAATACCTGTGTTGGTATTTCAGGAATGGCGCTTTGAGCAACGCTAGCTAGAGATTGTAAAATTCCGAATAAATAGGCTCCTAAAGCAACCCGCAGAGGATTCCAGCCACCAAAAATGACGATCGCTAGAGCAATCCAACCATAACCAGCCGTATGGCGATGACTCCATCCTGCTTTAAAATCCAACGAAAAAGCGGCTCCTGCGATCCCCATTAATGCACCCCCAAGGAGGGTATAGATGTAACGCATTTTGATTACATTAGTGCCTCTTGCAAAAGCCGCCGCAGGTTGTTCGCCCACAGTTCGCAAGATTAAACCACCTTGAGTCCGATAAAAATAGAACCATGAGCCGAGAATTAAAACATAGCTGCTATAAACTAACAAATCACTCTGAAATAGCAATTTCCCTAAAATGGGAATATTCTCTAAAATAGGAATTCTGAAACTGGGAACCGTAATTCCCTCAACTCTCACAACAGGATTGCCTAAAAAAGAAGATAAATCACTACACATCAACGCCAATACAAACCCGATTGATACTTGCGACTGCTTGAGGGTAATTGCTCCAACTGCCACGACTAAGGCGATCGCTGCTCCCACCAGAGCCGCCGCCGCAAATCCTAAAAGCAAGCTATTAGAAAATTTGGCAACTGCAAACCCAGTCATCGCTGACATCAAGATCGTGCCTTCGGCGGATAGATTGATGACACCTGCGCGTTCCGTAATTGTTTCACCAATACTGGCAAAAATCAGAGGTGTAGAAGTGGCGATCGCTGTGGCAAGAATTGTGATGATGTCCATAGTTTTTATATGTCTTTGTCTGCGTTTGATGGTGTAGATCCCCCCCAGCCCCCCTTGTAAAGGGGGGAGAATTTAATTATCTTCTTCCCCCTTTACAAGGGGGATTGAGGGGGATCTCTTTCTTAGTCTTTAGATAACTTAGCTAAACCTTCGCCAAGAATGGCAAACAAAAGCAATGCGCCCTGAATAATCCCAGAGAGAGAAGAATCTAAACTGAGGGATAGCGGTAATTCTAAACTGCCAACATTGAGAGAACTAAATAGAAAAGCGATCGGCAAAATCAAGAAGGGATTGTAATTAATTAGCATGACTACTAGCAGTGCTAAAAATCCTAAATTACTGGAAATATTGGGGATGAGTCGGTGAAACACGGCTACCACTTGCAAAGATCCCGCGATACCTGCTAAAGCGCCACAGATTACAAAACTGCTCATCATTTGGGCGATCGCAGGAATTCCCAACACATAGGCGGCTCGTAGATTATTGCCCACAGCCTTGAGCTTCAAACCAAAGTAAGTCGCTTTAATCATCACTGCGGTCACGATCAGAGCGATTATGGCGATCGCTAAGGCGATCGGGCTAAAGTCAGTATTGCCAACAGTTGGCAGAGAGAAAGCATCACTAAATGGCTCTGTGCCACTCATTGAGGCAACTCCCGATCGCTTCCAAGGACCAAAAACTAGATATAGAGCTAATCCTTGAGCCGTGAAGTTCATACCTAAACCTGCAAAAATCTCGCTGACCTTGCCATAGATATTCAACATTCCCGTTAGTAAGCCCCATATACCGCCACCGATAATCCCAGATAATATTGCTAAGGTAATGGCGATCGCAGGCGAAAACCCTTCAGGAACTAGCCTTAATAAGAATGTAGAGGCGATCGCCCCCGCCGTAATTTGACCTTCGATCCCTAAGTTATACAAACCTGCGGTGAAGGTAAAAATCAATCCACAGGCGGCAAGTAAGAGGGGGCAAAGGGTGGAAATAACTCTGGCAAAGCGATCGCTGCTACCAAAAGCTCCATTCCACATTCCTACTGCGACTTGCAAAGGTGAGCCACTAGATAGCAAAATCACCCCAGCGATAAATAAAAGCGCAACCACAAAAGCCCCAATCCGAAAATAAACGACCTTTGGTAATTTTTGGAGAATCTGCAAATTATTCACAATACTAATCAAACTTCCCTCCGATCGCTTGACCGAGCTTGTCAACTGTTAAAGTTTTAGCATCGATTGGTTGAGAAACTTTGCCGCCGCAAAATACGAGAATGCGATCGCTATATTGCAAAATCTCATCAAGATCAGAAGAGATAAACAAAATCATCATTCCTTTTTCACAACGCTCCATCATCTGTTTCCAAATCCAGAGAGTCGATTCAATATCCAGTCCTCTAGTTGGCTGTTCCATTAATAGTAAACTCAAGTGATCTGGCAAGAGTGAGATTTGGGTGCGTTGTTGATTACCTCCTGATAATTTCTCCACCCGAGTCGATGGTTTACCGCGAATATTGAAAGTCTCAATCGCCTGATGTGTAAATTGGCGGGTATCACTCCAATTAATCAAAAAACCAGCATTAGATTTTGCATTAGATTTTGTATTAGATTGGCGCAACATAAAATGCTCATGGATCGATAGTCCCCGAATTAGACCATCTTGCAAGCGATCGGCTGGCAAATAGCCAATTCCTGCCTTCAAGAAATTACGATAGGCTCGATTGGTCATATCCAGATCATTGATGCGAATCGTGCCAGATTTCGGCTTTAGTAAGCCCGCACAGGCAAGCAGTAACAACTGTTGTCCATTGCCTTCTAAGCCTGCTAATCCAATAATCTCTCTAGACTGCACAGTTAATTTATCAATCTGCAAACTCAAGCGATCGCCATCAATTTGTAAATCCTGAATCACTAAAGCAGGGTCTGTTTGCTCTATGCTCGTTGTATGTTTGGCAGGTATAGCCAGATCATGCCCAAACATCATTTCCACTAGAGAAGATGCTAACTCGGCAGAATCACGTCCCTTAACTTCCGCTTCCCCAATTACCTGACCTTGACGCATTACCATCAGGCGATCGCACAGTTCTTCTACATCTTCCAGTTTGTGTGACACAAAAATAATCGATTTACCATCGGCAGCTAATTGTTTGACGGCTGTAAATAGAGCCTTTTTTTGGGAAGCAGAAATGCCCGTGGTTGGCTCATCTAAAATTAACGTTTTGACCCCAAGGGACAAAAGCCGCAATATCTCTAGCTGTTGACGCTCTCCTACGGTGAGATTTGATAGGCGATCGCTAGGATGTAAATCAAAACCAAAAGCGGCGCATAGCTGTCGCAGTTCTTTAATCAGATCATGACGATTATTAGTATTAACCCTCTTTCTACCGATCTTTTTGCCTAAAGTACTTCTCCCTGCCATGAAATTATCTAAAACGGATAGAGAAGGAAAATCTAGGGGATCTTGATGTAACATGCCAATCCCTGCACAGATGGCATCAGCAGGAGTTTTAATATCAACTTCAATTCCATCTAATAAAATCTTGCCAGCATCTTTAGTGATAAAGCCACTGAGAACTTTAGATAAAGTACTTTTCCCTGCTCCATTTTCGCCCAAGATACCATAGACGCTTCCCGCCTCAACTGTCATTGAGATATCTTGATTTGCCTTGACATTGCCAAAGGATTTATAAATATGGCTGAGTTCAACTTTCATTTTTGTCTCATGGTATCTAGGTTTTGCCAATACCCCCCTTTCTATCTGCGTTTTAGAGTTTAGATCCCCCCCAGCCCCCCCTTGTAAAGAGGGGGGAGAAGATGTTCTTCCCCCTTTACAAGGGGGATTGAGGGGGATCATTTATTTATTTACTTGCGCCTTCAATACCTTGCAACAAGCTGGTAAAGTACCAAATCTGTTGTGGAGTTGCCGTTTCGCCTTCCTTAAGGAAAGGAGTGCCATCTTGATAGTTCAAAGGTCCTTTGAAAAGATTGATCTTGCCATCGCCTAAACCATTAATAAATTCTGTCAAGAACTTATCGCTTTCTGGAGTCAAAGCTTTGCCTTTCTCAAATCCCACTGCGGAAGTATCAGGATTATTTAAATCCTTCCAATTAGGTGCGGCGGCGATAAACTCTCCTGTAAATTTACCTTCCTTAGCTTTTTTGGTTTGATCAAGATATGCAGGCCCCCAATTGTAATAGGGAACGCCAATACAAATGTCGGGAGCAACATTGCAACCAGTTTTGAGTCCATAGTGCAGATATTTGACTTTCTTGCCAGCTTCGGCAGCTTTCTTGCCTTGGACTGCGACTTCAGGTGTATCGATGCCACTCATTACCACATCAAAACCACTGTTATAAAAGTCATCAGAAACTTTAGTGGGATCGAGAGTCTGTCCAGGAATATTAAACCAGAATCCAATCCATACCACCTTAAACTTCAAATCTTCAGGATTCTTTTTGCGATAGTTTTGCCAGCAATACTTAGCTCCCAAATAACTTGCTGAAACAAGTCTGCGGGTTTCATCATTGATTAGTGGTCCTACAAAACCGATTTTGCCAGTCTCTGAATTGAGTGCAGCGGCACATCCCGAAATCATGCGCCCATACTCGATTTGAGGCATGACATTACTAATGTTTGGCTGATTTTTGAAATTCTTTCCTTCTTTCCATGCGTAATCGCCACTAGCATGAATTACGGACACAGTAGGATGCTTCTTCGCTGTTTCTAGGGCATCATCCTTAAAATCATCGGAATTAAAAATGACCAATTTAGCGCCTTTAGCAATTAGATCGTCAGCTACTTGTGAAGCTTTGACATTAGGGCGATCGCCTGGGTTAACTTTATCTACATAGTCAAATTGAATACCTGACTGCTTCTCCATTACATATTTTGAGGCTTCGTAATGACCTTGGTTCCAACCAGAATCATTCTTCGGTCCAACTAAAATCATTGCTGCTTTAAATTCTTTTGCATCTGGAGAAGCTGTGGTTGCAGATGTGGTTGATGCTGGAGTGGTTGAGACCGGAGGTGTGGGAGTACTATTACAGGCTCCAGTAAGTATTGCTCCCAATGCTGCGACCCATAGATGCTTGCCAGAGACTATAGAAGAAACTCTATTAGTGATTATTCCCATGAATTAATGCAGTTATATTTGGATATTTTATGGCTTTTTACTACTGTATTTAAGGCGATCGCCTATCAGACAAAGGTATTACAGATTACAGTTTCTAGCAAGATAAACACACAAGTATCGCAATGAATTATTTAGAAGCGGAGATGGGGCTTGGAGACCAAGCCCCTACTTGTAAAAAATGTAGGGATTTGGTCTCCAAATCTTCTTTCAAGATGGCATTGCAACTATTTTTGTTAGGGAAGGGTTATGCAATTTAACAGAAACCGATTTTTGTTAGTGCGGCTTCGTCGCGCTAACAAAAATCGAACAGTAATAAAGTCATGAAAGTTTTGCAATCCAAATAATATAGAGGCGGCGCTTTGCGCTGCCTCTATTTATTTGGATTTTGATTTCCTAGCGATCTCTTCCATTGCTATAAAATAGGCTAATTGTCTTTCTTAGTTCGGTTATGCATCTTCCAATTCTTTATTCTTTCAGACGTTGTCCCTATGCAATTCGTGCAAGAATGGCTCTTGCCTATGCAGGTATCAGCTATGAACTGAGAGAAGTCTCCTTAAAGAATAAACCTAGAGAAATGCTTGATGTTTCGCCAAAGGGAACAACACCTGTAATGCAAATATTTACTGGTCAAGATTTGATGGTTTTGGAAGAGAGTCTCGATATTATGAATTGGGCAATTCAACAGCATGATCCTCTCAATTGGCAAGATTTACCTGAACATTCTCTAGCGATCGCGCAACAGCTTATCCATACCAACGATCATGAATTTAAACGCGCCCTTGATCGCTATAAGTACCCCAACCGATTCCCTGAACGATCGCAGGAAGATTATCGACAACAAGCGGAAGAGTTTCTCAAAGTTTTAGAACTTCAACTGCAAAAGCGATCGCCATCTGATGCTAATCATAGTTTTTTGATTAGCGATCGGCAAACTCTCGCGGATATTGCGATTTTTCCGTTCGTGAGGCAGCTTGCCTATGTAGATATAGATTGGTTTCTCTCAAGCTCTTATCTGCATTTGCAGCAATGGCTAAAATGGCATGAAGCTAGTGAGTTATTTGAGTTAGTGATGCAGAAGTTTCCAGTATGGACACCAGAACAATCAGCGATCGTGATTACCTCCTAAAAGAGGTGCGAAGCACCTCTTTTAGCTTCTGAGTTTTAATTGATTAAACAAGCCCAGAAAAATTTTGAAAGCGTTGCTTTGCAACGCTTTCAAAATTTTTCTGGGCTTGGGCTTGAGCGCAAAGCGCTGTAACATGCGATAAAATGTCGTAGGAAGTTTACAAGGCAAAGCTTTGCCAAACTCCCATCATGAATATGGAGCTAAATAGTATGAAACCCCTTGCCCTTTTGAGTGTTTCTGACAAAACAGGACTACTCGACCTTGCCCGCGAACTATCGACCACCTACAATTTTCAACTGATTAGTAGTGGTGGAACTGCCAAGGCACTCAAGGCGGCTGAGCTTGAAGTTACTAAGGTTTCTGACTATACAGGCGCACCTGAGATTTTAGGTGGACGAGTGAAAACCTTGCATCCACGGATTCATGGGGGCATTCTAGCCAGACTCGATCTACCAGAACATCAGCAAGACCTAGCTGATAACGAGATTCAACCAATTCGGATTGTGGTAGTTAACCTCTATCCATTTACCGAAACGATCGCTAAGCCTAATGTCACCCTTGAAGATGCGATCGAGAATATTGATATTGGGGGTCCCACACTGATTCGTGCCTCGGCAAAGAATTATAATCACGTTGCTGTATTGTCTAGCCCTAGCCAATATGCAGAGTTTCTAGCTGAGCTAAAAGCCAACAATGGCGAAACTACCCTAGAGTTTCGTAAGAAACTGGCGATCGCTGCTTTTCAACATACACAGTCCTACGACAAAGCGATCGCTGAGTATTTAGAAAATGGGCAGAAAGCAGAACAGGAACCAATCAATAAGCTCGCTTCTTCCTATACTTTGCTATGCAACAATCCTAAGCCTCTACGTTATGGGGAAAATCCCCATCAACCTGCGACATGGTATCAAGTAGGTGCAACACCCAAAGGCTGGTCAGCCGCCCAACAACTGCAAGGCAAAGAACTCAGTTTCAATAACTTACTCGATCTTGAAGCAGCCCGCAGTATCATCGCTGAATTTAGCGACGATTTGCCCTGTGCGGTGATCATTAAGCATAACAACCCCTGTGGGGTAGCGATCGCATCCACCATTGCGGAAGCTTATCAAAAAGCCTTTGAAGCGGATGCTACTTCTGCATTTGGTGGTATCGTCGCCCTCAATCGTCCAATTGATGAAGAAACTGCTAACCTTTTGAACAAGACATTTTTAGAATGTGTGGTTGCTCCTGCCTGTGTTCCCAGTGTTGCCACGATTCTGGGCAAAAAACAAAATTTGCGGGTTTTAGTTCTATCTGATCTGAAGCATGGTTCCCCTGAAACCGTGAAGACGATCGCTGGGGGAATGCTAGTCCAACGATCCGATGATGAAGCGGTCAATCCTGATTCATGGAAAGTGGTTACCCAAAAGCAGCCAACTCCTGAGCAGTTGCAAGAACTAATTTTTGCTTGGAAAGTTAGTCGTCATGTCAAATCCAATGCGATCGCCATTACCAAAGACTTTACTACCATCGGCATTGGTGCTGGTCAAACCAACCGCATCGGCTCTGCCAAAATTGCCTTAGAGCAAGCAGGAGACAAAGCGCAGGGCGCATTCCTTGCAAGTGACGGCTTCTTCCCCTTTGATGACTCTGTACGTACTGCTGCTGCCGCAGGAATTGTAGCGATCGTCCAACCAGGAGGAAGTATGCGCGATGCTGATTCGATCAAGGCGGCTGATGAGCTTGGCTTAGTGATGGTGTTTACAGGGCTTCGCCATTTCTTACATTAAAACTTGCGCCCCACGGGGTCTCAAATTTTAATAAAGACAAGTGGCGGCGCTTCGCGCCGCCACTTGTTTTAATTAGCTTGAACTTTAGTGGCGATCGCCTTTGCAATCTCCCTTAAAGCCTTAGCCGACGCAGACTCAGGATGACCTAACACAATTGGTACACCGCGATCGCCACCTTCGCGTAGACCAATTTCTAGTGGTACACAACCGAGTAAATCTACGCCTAGCTCATCGGAGGTTTTTTTGCCGCCACCAGATCCAAAAATGTCGTATTGGCGATCGGGCAGATCGGGCGGAATGAAATAGCTCATATTCTCGACAATGCCCAAGACAGGAATGCCCATGTTTTGAAACATTTTTAAACCCTTGCGCGAGTCTAAGAGGGAAACAGTTTGTGGGGTCGTTACGATCACGGCTCCCGCGAGAGGTACTGACTGCGTGAGTGTCAACTGCGCGTCTCCAGTCCCAGGGGGCATATCCACAATTAAATAATCAAGTTCGCCCCAGTTTGCTTGATATAAAAACTGACGAATCACACCATTGAGCATGGGTCCACGCCAAACCACAGGCTGATCCTTGGCAATCAAAAATGCCATTGAGATCATTTTCACGCCATAGTTAAAGGCTGGCTCCACCACATCTGCGCCATTTTCCGCCTTTACTACTTTGACTTGAGCCGCCTCCATGCC
Source organism: Pseudanabaena minima str. Chao 2107 (assembly GCF_051131155.1). Lineage (NCBI taxonomy): Bacteria > Bacillati > Cyanobacteriota > Cyanophyceae > Pseudanabaenales > Pseudanabaenaceae > Pseudanabaena > Pseudanabaena minima. The sequence continues at coordinate 2,839,811 of NZ_CP159508.1, read as the reverse complement.
CAGCATTACAGGTACATTCGGTCCGTAAATATCTGCGTCGAGAATGCCGACCTTTGCGCCCATGTCTGCCAGAGCCACAGCAACATTTACTGCTACTGAGGTTTTACCCACGCCACCTTTGCCACTGGAAATCGCAAGGACATACTTTACGCCCTCAATACCTTGCAAAGCATTTGTTGGTGGGGCAGGTGTTGCTACAACGGGACTATCGGCAATTACCTTAACCCAAACATCGGTGACAGAGGCGATCGCCTTAATTGCGTCTTTACATTCTTGGATTAAAGGATCGCGCTTGGGACTATTGGGATCGTTCAGCAACAAAGTGAAACTGACCACCCCATTGGACTTAACGGCGATATCGCGCACCATATTTAGTTCGATAATGCTTTTTTGGCGATCGGGATCGACAATAGGATTTAATACGTTTTGGATCGCTTGCAAATCGGGTAAATCAGCCATAGATTTATAGAGTTCAAAATTAAAAAATTGCTTAATAGTGCCAAGATTTCATTAAAGCCCAAATAAGAGCAAAAATAATCGATAAAGACTTATGCTTATGAAGAAACTTCCCTTTAATACCAATTCACAAAAGTGTAAGGGCTTCGCCGTAAAATAAGGAACCGATTTGTGATGGCGCAGCAAAACTGCGCCATCACAAATCGGCTTGTTTATTAAATTGCAGAACCCTGACAACGATTTTGTGAATTAAAAACCAAATCTAGTAAGGGTTTTAAAAACACAAAACGGCGTAGCATTCTGTGTTTTGGTATAAGACTTGATAGCCAATCATTATTTCTGCAATTCTCAAACTAGATCTTTAAAGCCAAGAAAAAATCCATGAGTAATCAAGTAAAAGTTATACAGCCTTCAGGACGGTTAGATGTCACAACTGCGGCTGATTTTCGTCGCCAAGTTAATGATATTGCCTCAGTCCCAACTCCTCCCAAATATTTATTAGTTGATCTGCAAGAGATTACTTTTATGGATAGTTCTGGATTAGGTGCATTAGTCTCAGCCCTCAAGGCAATCCGTAACAGTGATGGGGATATGGTGATTTGTGGTGCTAACGATCAAGTTCAAATGCTATTTGAACTTACTAGCATGACCAAGATTTTTAAAATCTATCCAACCGTTGACGAATTTAATGCAACCTTAAATTAAATATATTTATAGCAATGTAAGTTTTGCTTAGGACATAAAACCCAAAATATGAGTGGCGGCGCGAAGCGCCGCCACTCATATTTTGGGTCTTGAACTGTCCTATATATCTCTTGCGTTGCTATATATTAGCCGAAACTTGTTTTAATACCAAAACACAAAATGGCTACGCCATTTTGTGTTTTTAAAACCCTTACTGGGTTTGGTTTTTAATTCACAAAAGTGTTGTCACACTTTCGTGAATTGGTATAAGACGCAAAGAAGCAAGGCGGCGCAAAGCGCCGCCTTGCTTTTCAATATAAGAAAGTAGGTGAGCGCATAGCACCCACCTACTTTCTTATATGTGAAACTCGACTTCTAATAGCGATAAGTCATCTTCAAAAGGACGATTATTAGCTGCGGCTTTAACACAAGTTAATATATGCTCAATGCGCGAATGGCGATCGTTGGGAATTCTGATAAATGTATCAATCAAAGCATTAAATCCCCAAATACTGTCATTCTCTTGAGGAATCTCATAAACTCCATCACTAAATAGATATAACCTGCTACTAGTATCAATCTCACAAAACTGCTCTTGATAATCAATGTCAGGCATCATGCCAATTGGTAAACCAGCAGTTTTTAGTAACTTGATTTTAGGGATTTCTTCATTAGAAATTAGTACAGCAGGAGGATGTCCGCCACTGGCATAAACGAGTGTATGGTTGCGTTTATCATATACGCCATACCAGATCGTAAAGTACATTTCATTATGTACTGCCATCTGAAAAGTATTATTTAGATCACTTAATACTTCACTAGGATTATAAAAATTAGTTGTGTCTTGTGATGTTCTACTGCGTCTTAAGCTACGAGTACGCATCAGATTTAAAACTGACACTGATAAAAGGGCGGAGCCGACCCCATGCCCAGATACATCGAGCAAATAGAGCGCTAGATGGTCACTATCTAGCCAAAAATAGTCAAAGCTATCACCGCCAAGCTGTGTCGATGGCAAAAAACTAGACTGAATCGACACATCACCTTCGAGTGGTGCAGGCAAAAGCGATCGCACATATTGCGAAGCTTGAGCTAACTCTTGTTCGATTAATTGTTTTTGCCTTTGAATTTCTTCAGTGGCTTGATACAGTCTTAGCCCTGCTCTTACCCTAGCCCGTAACTCATTAATGCGTGGCGGCTTGCCTAAAAAGTCATCTGCCCCCATGTCTAAACCACGCACCAAGTCACCTTCTTGGTCACGGGCTGTTAGCAAAATTAGATAGATATTAGCTAAGTCAGGGTTGCTCTTTACCTGACGACATACCTCTAGACCATCGATGATTGGCATCATCCAATCACAAATGATTAAAGACGGATGCAGTTCTCTCGCCTTAGCTAAACCCTCTTGCCCATCCTTAGCAACAATCACATCATAGCCTTGACTCTTGAGAAACCTCTGAAGAGTCATTCTGATCGTAGGATCATCATCAATGACGAGAATTTGAAGCATATTGTCCAAGCTTACAGAGATGTTTGTTGCTATTCGTTGATGGTGAAAGATTTGGCAACTCTAGCAAACAAATCTTTGACTTTTTCCCAACGTCTTTCGGAGCTAGAAATACTAAGGGTATAAAGATTGCCACGATTTGTAGATACAGTTACAAGGTCATGGCGGGGTTCGCCTTGTGAGCGCTGAACTGCATATTCAAAAATGTAGTAGTTGCGATCGCCCGATTCTTTCTGCGTTGCACTAAGCAACTTTGCTTGACGACCAGAGCCTTCTGGAGCAACGACACGCTGCTGTACCCGCAAACCGATCGCTTCAGGTTCACCGATTTCTTCAAGGGTTTTCACTGTTTCGAGCTTACTAATCGCAACCGATACATTTTCTGAAGGCTCAATAATGTCGTGAAACAAAATATCGATCGCCGAATTACCTTTAGTTTCTGTCCAGCCATTCGGATATAAAAATCTATAGCCATCTTTACTATCTGCAAATGGGACAAGCCCACTGGTGGGTGTACTAGCACAACTGGTAAGAAGCAGAGAAAAGACCACAAGTAAGATGGAAACAGCGCGTTTAAGCATGATTAAAGAGATTAAATAAAATAAATAGCGAAAATTTCAGTAAATAATATTGGATTATCTTATCAAGAACATTCAGAGCCGCCTAATCACAGCTACTTTGCAAGACTTACCAATACCAGAATACAGTACCTTATACCAATTCATGAAAGTGTACCAACACTTTTGGGATTTAAAAATCAAACCCAGTAAGGATTTTCAAAACACAAAATGGCATAGCCATTTTGTGTTTTGGTATAACTGTGTCCATAAGAGCTTTATTAACGTGAGTTTCGATACCAACCATTTGCGGCGTGCTTCGCACGCCGCAAATGGCGAAAAATTGTAAGAATCGCTTAGCGATTCTTACAATTTTTCGCTTTCGTCGAACTGACGTTTTATTAAAATTGTTGCGAAGCAACAATTTTAATAAAACTCTTGGTCTGGATTACATTACAAAGCGTTGTAATTACGCCGAGGTACTCAACTTATCAGCAATCAATTTATTGGTTGATTGAGGTTCGGCACGTCCTTGGGTTTTTTTCATGGTTTGCCCGACAAAGAAACCTAGTAGCTTAGTTTTACCAGCTTTGTATTGTTCTACTTCCTTGGGATTAGCAGCAATGATCTCATCGATGATTTTCTCTAGTTCTGTACCAGCGAGGACAGTTAGCCCCTTAGCTGCCACTAAATCTTTGACTGAGCCACCTTTGACAATCAGTTCAGGCAAGATATCCTTTGCAATTTTGCTGCTGATTGTACCGTCAGCTATTAGACCGATCATTTCACCTAAAATCGCGGGCGTAAGGGCAATATCAGCGATCTTGAGCTTGTTCTCATTGAGATAGGCGGTAATGTCGCCCATCACCCAGTTAAATACTTGCTTGGGTTCTGCACCTGTGAGGATCGTCGCATCAAAGAACTCGGCAATACTGCGATCGTCGGCAATCAGAGCCGCATCGTAGGGAGTTAGACCAAATTCTTCTCGATAGCGTTGACGATGAGATGCTGGTAGGGTGGGAAGCTCAGAACGATATCGAGCTAATGTCGTTAGGGGAACCTCGATCGCCATGAGATCTGGCTCAGGGAAATAGCGATAATCACTGGCTCCTTCCTTAGAACGCATACTGATTGTGCGTTGAGTGTTTTCTTCCCAAAGGCGAGTTTCTTGTTTGATCGTGTCGCTACCAGACTCAAGAGCTTCTATTTGACGATTAATTTCAAAATCGATCGCTCTTTGAATGGCGTTAAAGGAGTTCATGTTTTTGATTTCTACCTTTGTGCCAAATTTCTCTTGTCCGACTGGGCGCACGGAGATATTCACGTCACAACGGAGGGAGCCTTCTTGCATGTTGCCATCACAAACACCGAGATAGCGCATAATCCGCCGTAGTTCTTGGGCATAGGCGGCGGCTTCTGCACCCGATCGCATATCTGGTTCGGATACAATTTCGCACAAAGGGACACCTGTACGGTTATAGTCCACTAAGGAGTGGCTAGAACCTGAGAGGCGATCGCTACCACCATGCACCAATTTACCTGCATCCTCTTCCATATGCAGACGAGTAATACCGATGCGCTTAGTACTGCCATCTTCTAATTGAATTTCGAGCCAGCCATGCTCAGCGATCGGTAGATCGTATTGTGAAACTTGGTAGTTCTTGGGAAGGTCGGGATAAAAATATTGTTTGCGATCGAATTTACTGTGCGGCGCAATTTGACAATTTAAAGCTAGCCCAGCTTTGACGGCATATTCCAAAACTTTTTCGTTAAGAACGGGCAGTACCCCCGGCATTCCCAGACAGACAGGACAAACATTGGTATTGGGGGTGGAGCCAAACTGGGTTGAGCAGTTACAAAAGATTTTGGAGTTTGTGGTCAACTGACAGTGGGTTTCTAAACCAATGACGGCTTCGTATTGTGTCTTGGTTTTAGTCGGGGCGGTTGCAGTCATAACGTATGCGTTTAGGCGAAGTATTGGAGAAGATATTACAGGGCTTTGTGCTTAAACCCAAACCAAGGAAATTTTTGAAAGCGTTGCGAAGCAACGCTTTCAAAAATTTCCTTGTGGTTCGTTTGTAGGGCAATTGCTGTAGGTAGCAAATCTAGTATAAATCCTAGCACCATGGGATGAACGCCTTGGGCGACATCACCTTGCAAAACTATAAATAATAAGAGTCACGAAAGCCGCAAAAGCCCATACAAAAGTTAGTACTGTCGCGATGGTCACCCCAATTAGGAATAGTGGATTGGTTAAAAGCATCGCTTGGGCTGTCAAAGCTAAAAGTTCTTGAGATTCATTCATCAGAGACTTGAACTCTCTTAATTGATTGGCTAACAGAAACCAATCTCGCAATCTTTTACCGATCGCAAATATGAAGCCGATACTTTTACCAAAGGAATATTTGCTAGCAGCTTGTCCTAACTTTTCCTGCGAATTCGCTAATACCTTTTCATGAGCTTGAGATAATTCTGTGACTCTAACTTTACCTGTTTGAAAGATAGTGACGATCTTTTCAGGTAATCCGATCACTTCTTTCAAGGTTACATATAGATTCTTGAGGGTATAAGAAGGGAAACAAATAATCAGAGTAAGGATTAGAGTCCAAACAATACCTGCATTCAATTTATGCCAAACAAAGAAAGCTAACCAAGCCGCAGAAATAATATTGATAACTAGGAGAACGATAATACTATTGATAGATTGAGAAGCAATTTTGACTGGAATCTGAAGAGATTCGAGCAAGATATTTTTAAATTTTTCTAATTGTATTTTCTTGTCTGGCTGACTGTTCATGACTTTTTTATTGATAGGCTTGACTAGATAACATTGCGGCGTAGGGATTGTCATGTAAATGGGCTTTGCCGATGGAGCCAAAGAGATTGAGTTTTTCGATGATCACTTCTTGCATGGCGGCGATCGCTTCACCTGCGATCTCTAACAAGTCTTTGGGACTGTCTCCACAAATCTCTAATTTCAGGGCTTGCATGTAGGCTTGGCGGACTTCAGTATTTACATTAAATTTGCAAACTCCCAATTGAATTGATCGCTGGATCATTTCCGCAGGTAAGCCCGATGCACCATGCAAAACTAGGGGAATGTCAACGAGGTTTCGGATTTTTTCGAGACGGTCAAAATCAAGACGGGGTGGGCTTTTGTATTCGCCATGTACGTTACCGATGGTAACGGCGATCGCATCGACTTTGGTTTGCTGCACAAATTCAAATGCTTGGATGGGGTCGGTCATTTTGGCTTCTTTTTCGGCGATCGTCAGTCCGTCTTCAGTTCCGCTAATTCTGCCAATTTCTGCTTCGACGACTGCTTGGAATTTGTGGGATAGGGCGGTCATGTCTCTAGTAAATTTTAAATTCTCTTGGTAAGACATGGGTGAGCCATCTGCCATGATCGATCGTACGCCTGCATCTAGGGCTAAGCGGATATCGCTAGCGGAAGTACTATGATCGAGGTGAATGGATATAGGTACTTTTGCTGATTTGGCGGCTTCGATACACATCTTTACTAGGGGAAGTTTGCCATAGATGAGGGCGCTAGGGTGTAGTTGCAACATGGCTGGACTACGGCTGATTTCGGCGGCGTTGACTACAGCTTTTACGCCTTCTAAGTTGTAAATGTTAAAAGCTCCGATCGCATAGGAGTTGCGGCGGGCGGTTTCTAGAAGTTCCCTAGTCGAACTCAACATGATTTCTAATGATAAATAAATGCAAGATCATCATCTTTGCATAATTTATGGGCTAATACCAAAACACAAAATGGCGTAGCCATTTTGTGTTTTTAAAACCCTTACTGGGTTTGGTTTTTAATTCACGAAAGTGTTGCTACACTTTCGTGAATTGGTATAATACAGGTCAAGGAGTAATATTTAGTGATTGCCAATATCTTATACCAAAGCACAAAATGGCTACGCCATTTTGTGCTTTTAAAGCTCTTACTGGGTTTGGTTTTTAATTCGTAAATTGTTACAGAAAAGCAAGTTTTGATCAAAATATAAACCCCAAGAATGGGCGGCGCGAAGCGCCGCCCATTCTTGGGGTTTGATTTGTACTAGCTAGCTCTTTTTTTGCCATTGTTAAGCAGAGTTAGGTTTGTTCGACTCGCAAGTCCGTTGGCTGTCCCCAAATAATCTTTTCGTGAGTATAAACGACCATCCCTGGTTTTGCACCTTTGGGCTTAAACACATATTTGGGAATCGTGCAGACTACGGGAACTTGATCGCTTTGTCGAGCGCGACTGTAATAGGCGGCATAATTAGCGGCAGTTTGTAGATCTTGATCATCAGCGATCGCTCCCGCAGGTAGGCGCAGCAACACATGACTGCCAGAAATTTCTTGAGCATGGAGCCAAAGATCGTATTCCCCTGCAATACGGAAAGAAATCAAATCATTTTGATAGTTGTTTCTGCCTACCCACACTTCAAATCCATTGGGAGTGGTAAAGCGATGACAATCGGGAATTTCTTCTTGCTTGGTGCGATTGCTTTTATTTTTGCCACCTTTACTATTACTTTTCGTGCGTGGAGCATACTCGGCGGTGACTTTGAGATAGCCTTGCTGAGCTAGTTCCGCACGAATTTCCTGTAATGCCGAGAGTTCACTCTGTTCTAATAAGCTCACAGCAGTAGCAACCTGTTCGAGGTAAGCGATTTCCTGTTGAACTGCTTCTAGTAAAGGGGCGATCGCAAGGGCAGCCCGCTTTTGCTTTTGATGTTTTTTATAAAAAGATTGAGCATTCTGTTGAGCATTCAGCGTGGGATCGAGGGGAATCACTACAGATTTTTCTGTATGAAAATCTGTAAGTTTTATCTCTTTCATGCCTATTTCCCAAAGATGCAAATGCGCCATCAGCAAATCAGCCTTATCTTTGAAATCATCAGCTTGAGTTGAGAGTTGCAGCCGTTCTAGAAATTCATTCTCTTTAATCGATAACTTCGCTAACTGATTTTGAATTGCTTGGCTAATTTGTTGATGCAATTGCTGAAAGGCGACTTGTCCCGTTTGTTGAGAATAGTAGCGATCGCAGAAGTCATTAACTGATGGCGAGGGTTTGCCCTCATCCCCCAGCCCCTTCTCCCGCAGGAGAAGGGGAGTAAGAATCTGGTTCCCCTCTCCTGCGGGAGAGGGGCTAGGGGTGAGGGCATATCCTTTTCCTTCTAAATGTGGATAGAACTGCTTTTGATCAATACAGGTTAGCCACATTCGCCAAGCTTGATATAGTGCTTCCCATTCAGAAAGCTTTAAATCAGCAACATTTTGATCGCCATTGATATTAGATATTGCCAATAGCGATCGCACTAGCGACGAACTGACACCACGATAATTACTGAGTAAATTGCGTTTAATCTCCTTAGGAATCAAAATCAAGCGATCGCGCCATGCGTCAAAGGATTCACTCAAACTGGGAATTGCTTCTAGTAATGCTGGTGGTAATTCGTAGCGACCGCCTGTTTGGATAGGACGCACTCGCGACTGCTTGCTGCTGACTTGGTGGGCGGCAGTGACGATTTCGCCATTGGCGTTGACGAGAATCGCATTGCTATATTTGCCCATCACTTCTAGATACAGATGCCATTGCACCTCGTCATCGGGTCGTTTAGCAAATTGCAGATCGACAACGCGCTCCCAAGGACTAGTTAATTGCACTGAGACAAGAGCAAATCCTGCGACTTGATGCAAAATTTGTTGACTAAAGGTGAAAGTATCAGGCTGCTTTGGTGGTGGCGCACTGAGATGTAGTCTTGCTGCTTGCGGATGCCAAGATAGTAATAGCCACTGTTTCTTTTCTAAAGTTCGTAACTGTAAATGAATCGTGTGGCGATCGCTTTGATGCACCTGCTCTAGTCTTGCAGGCACACAAGCTATATTTAGCTCATGGGTCAAAGCTACAAGGGTGGTTAGGTCAGCAGGTTGCATTGTTTTCATCTCATATTATGGGTTTTGCAATTTCATAAAGAACCGATTTTTGATGGCGTGGCGCAGCCACGCCATCAAAAATCGGTTCTTTATTTTACGGCGAAGCCCTTGCATAAAATTAGAGTGGACGCAAAGCGCCCACTCTATGGTTAAACAAAAGGGCGCTTCAAGCACCTTTGTTGATTAATTATTTGTCAGGATCGGTGCGGGGGCGGATTTGTTCAGCTTCAGGACAATCATCAGAAACGGGAATATCGTTTGATGACATTCCTGCTTTGGTAAACGAAGATAATCTTTGTGTCACAGCGCCAATACTCTCTAACCTGACCATTTCTTCCCAAGAGCAAACCTCGTCTTCATCCTCAGTCTCGTAACGAATCGTTACCACGTCACCTTCAATATCCAATATCTTGGCTCTTTCTAGCCAACGTCCCTGATCCCTCAGGTAAATCCAAACATCGCTCTTGGCTTCACAAAGTTGATATATTTTGCGATGTAGCATTCGCTTATGTCCTCAGGGTTACATAATTTTTAAGGTTAGAGCATACCTCAATAAGGTAAAAAAACTAACCATTATCATTGTAAACGACTACACAAGCATTTGAAATTTTTTAAACTTTAGTTATGAATAAAAATTTAGTTAAGCTCAGCAAATTTGTGAGCCTTGTCTTGCGACATCAACCAGAGGTAATAGGTTTAAAGTTAGACGAAAATGGCTGGGCGGAGGTCGATCGCTTCATTGAGCTAGCAAAACAGAATGGCAAAAATATCTCAATAAGTGTTCTTGAGGAAATAGTTGAGACAAATAATAAAAAGCGATTTGCGTTTAATGATGACAAGTCTAAAATTCGGGCTAATCAAGGACATTCCATTGAAGTGAATTTAGATTTACCACCCCAACAACCTCCTGTTCAGCTATTTCACGGGACAGCAACGAAATTTATTGAGTCCATTCGTCAACAAGGATTAATCTCAGGCAGCCGACAACATGTACATATGTCAAGCGATGAAACTACTGCGATCGCTGTTGGACAGAGACATGGCAAGCCAGTGGTTTTAAAAATTAATGCCTTGGCAATGTATCAAGATGGATTTGTATTTTTTTGCTCAGAAAATTCAGTATGGTTAACAGAGTTTGTTCTGCCACAATATCTGGAATTTCCCATTGAATAATTAGTGGCGTACCACTAATTATTCAATGGGCTGATCTTAGCGCTGCTCTTTGAACTGAATAACCACACGACGATTAAAAGCTTGATCGGTTGCCGTAATATCTTTACGCAAGGGTTGCAACCAAGATAACGCCTCAAAAGTAACTTTGTAGTTACCATCTAAGCCGCGATCGCGCAGTAAGTTCACGACTTCATTGGCTCTTGCTTGTGAGAGGTCAAGATTATAGTCGTAGTCACCCATTTTGTCGGCATGACCACTAACTTGGATGATTCCGCGCTTTCCTTGAATTTTTGTCCAGAAATTATCAATTTTAGCTTCTTCACTAGATATGAGTTGCGACTCATCAGAGGCGAAGAAAACTACTACTTCTACATCTGGATTCGTAATGGGCAAAATTGAGCTACTAATACTGCGATCGCCATTTCTATTCTGAGATATGGAATTTGGGTAATTTTTAAGCCCATTTTTGGGGATATTTTTGGCATTATTTAAATCACTAGAACTAGCATTTTTAAGAGAATTATCTATAGTGGGTTTCTCAGAATTATTGTTAGAACTATCTCCAGTTGGTGTCTTAGGGTTATTCCCAACTACTTTGCCAGAATTATTGAGAGAGCTATTCTCGTTATTGCCAATATTGCCAATATTATTACCAGGTGAGTTAGATGATTTGTCTAGTGGTTTGTCGGAATTATTACTAGATAGACTTTCAGGCTTGCCATTCAGCTTATTACGTTCTTTACTAGTTGCTGGATTAGTTGCTGTTGCTGGATTAGTCGCTGTTGTTGGATTGGTTGCTTTATTCGAGTTCTGAGTGCCAGATTTGGCAGCGCTAGATAGCATATTGTTAGGCTTATTTGCGAAATCTGGCTTTGGCTCAAGTACTGCTTCTTTAATCACCGTTGGCACTGCTTGATTTTGCAATTTACTATCATCCGATCGCTTAATCAAAATGCCGAAAGCGATCGCTGTCCCGATAAAGGCTGCTCCAATCAACAAAGCCGCCAATATTTTCCATAGGCTATTTGGTGCAGAGATCTGATTATTTACAATTTCCTGCTTTTGTTGCTCTAGCACAGCCGATTGATTACTTTCCTGAGCTTTAATCTCAAAATCGAAAAGCTGTTTCTTCACAAAAGGGGCGATCGCCATGGCAGTGCCGACAACTACCGCTTGGCGAATGCGTTGATTGCCCACCTCTAGCTCAAACCATTGCGAATCCTCGCGCATGACAAAATCAACTTTGGCAGGTAAACCTTTAGGATAGGATTTGACGCAATTTCCTTGATCGTCGTAAATTGAGCCACTATCAGCAATAATTTGGTTTTCGTTGACCACTTCCGCAAAAATTTGCGAGAGACTAGTCATTTCGCTAGCAATTTTATAATCCCAAATATCAATATCTATGCCAGTATCAAAGTCATCTAACTCTTGCAACTGATAGCGATCAATATCTTTCCCAATCCCAATCAAGATCAACTTTAAATAGTTTCTTTTGCCAACTGCAATTTCTAACGCTAGTTCCTTGGTATAGTTCTTGACCTGTTCTAAATCATCAATCCTGCCATCAGTCAAGAATACATACAGCCCCTGCTGAGCTTGCCTATATTGATTGACGAAATAGGCGATCGCAGGTAATAGCTTTGTGGTCTTACCCAGCTTAAAAGTTGCAGGTCCCGCGATCGCTAATTGCTGACAACTCGCATGATCAAACTCGCCTAACACCTGAATTTCATCACCTTCACCACAACCCCAATAGATGAGTGAAGTCTTTCCAGTTCCATCCAAACTACCAGCCAAATAAGCTGTAAAATCTTGAACCAATGGTTGCAAGATATTTTCCGTATAGTTAATCTCATAACCACGTTCTTGAATCTCCGCAAACGCTTCCCGCTTAATCTTGCGAATTGGTTCTCCATCCTCTAAATAAGCTCGCAATCGCCCCTGCTTAATATAGTCAGTTAATAATTCAGGATCGACACGTGCTTCCACCTTACGCCCATAAGCACGTTTCATTGAGGCGCTAGCATCTAGAGCTAGCCCAGTTCGCCAACCTTCAGCAAATTTCCCCTGTGGCTCCATGGCGATCGAGAATTCCACTCGACATTCGGCAGATCCAGAAGTCGTCTCTGGGATATGCTGCCAAACATTCACTTCACCAAACTCGGCAGCTACCAAATTAGCTGGCATTTGCCAGTTTTTTGATTCATACCTTAATTCGTTCTTGTCTTTATTGTCGATTTTACTTTTTATTTCACCATTGTCTGCACGTTCTAATTCAATAGGCTCGGAATTATTTTCATGTAGCATGGCATTCTATTTCTCTTGCTTTTATTTTTAATTGTTTAGATAAACCCTAGCCTTCTCTTACAAAGGGGTTACCATGTACACACAAGGCTTGCTATCTACATTTTAAGGTTTAGATCCCCCTCAATCCCCCTTAAAAAGGGGGAAGAAGAAAATTCTCCCCCCTTTTTAAGGGGGGCTGGGGGGATCTTTGGTAGCTCACGATATCGTGGATAATTTGTGTGTACAAGTTTTCTAGTCTTCCCCCTTTGCAAGGGGGAATTAAAGGGGGTAATTCATACAAAATCGACAACATCTTTCCATTGTTCAGATTCTGTAATCAGAGGAGCCTCTAGCTCCAGAGGCAGAGCTTCTGTAATGTCTTGCGTCACATTTCCACCCGAAAACTCTAGGGTAAAAGCCGTAGAACCCGCAGGTAACTTGAAACGCATCAATGCAGGTACACCAAAGTTATATTCTTCGCAAACTACTCCTGCCTGATTCAGAATTCTGCCATAATGCGTGACTATCGTTTCCGCAGATACAAATTCTTTAAAAATCTGTTCCAAAATCTGAATGTCGTCTGCAACTTGATAGTCCCATAGGTCAATTTCCCGACCTGCGGCATCTTTGACAAAGCTACCTTCAAACATATTATCTAGTTCTTCTAGTTGCTTTTCATCAATCTCTTTGCCAACACCAATCAACAAAAGTTTGATAAATGGTTTAGTTTGATCAGCAATCTCTAAAGCGTATTTAAAGCAATATTCTTTTACATCTTCAAGATCTTCGATAATGCCATCGGTGATAATTAGACAGATCGCCGCAGGTTGCTTTACCCCGATCGCTGGTGCATCTTTATATTTGTTAATGAAATATCGTAAAGGTGGTAATAGTTTCGTTCCTGTTCCCCAAGGGATTTTTGGACCTTTGATCGCAATTTGTTCGATCTCTTCACCACTAAAGCTACCCAGATCTTCAATCAGTTCACCTGCTGCACCACAAGCCCAGTTGATCAAGTCAACTTTACCCGTCGCCGCAAAATTGGCAAGATACTTGACCATCACCCTTGCTACTGGCTCAACGACGTTGTGCGTAACGGCGGCACTGGCAAAAAAGCTACTGACAACGCCACTGATACCATACATTTTTTTCATCGAGGCTGAACCATCTAAGGCTAAGCCAACTCTTGCGCCTTCAATGTCTGGAACCATCAGAATAGTTGCAACGATGTCAATATCTCCGTTGTTTTGGGGATAAACATTGACTTCACCAAAGGGTTGAACGACACTTTTTAACTGCATACTCGGACTCTCTGATATTTCACATCAAAATAGTAACGTAGTTTAACTCAATCAAGTTACGGCTAAAATATTTACTAGTAAATCTTCAGGAGTTACAAATCTCATGACTCAGCTAGTTACCAGAAAATCCTTATATGAGTCTGATTATTTGCTTTGGACTCAAGAGACTATAGCAAAGTTAAAGGCTAGAGACTTTGCGAATGTGGATTTGGATAATTTGATCGAGGAGATTGAGAGTTTGGGTAAATCTGAGAGAAAGGAGATAAAAAGTAGACTGACAGTTCTGTTAGAGCATTTACTCAAACGGATGTATGTTGACATGCCTGACTGCTTTAGCGGTTGGGAAAATACAATCAGCACGCAGCGCAATGATATTGAACTAACGCTAATGGACTCACCTAGCCTAAAAGCTATGTGGGATGAGTCTTTTGATATTGCTTTTAAGCTTGCCCTGCGATCGGTTCGCAAAAATTACAGGGCTTATCAGTTTCCTGATATATGGCAGTTTAACCGCGATATTGACACAATGCTGAATGTTGATTTCTGGGAAGAGTAGACATTTACATGTTTTCAGGCTTATTTAGACCGTTTAAACCAACAGCCTCTTAAGGTTATTGTCAGTCCTAACGATCCTGATTTTGACCAAAAAGTACAAGCTGCTATCCGTCGAAAGCTGGCATCCAAAACTAAAGTTATTTAGATACTTCCTTCTCACCAAAGAAATACATATATAAAACCAAGAATTAGACGTTGCGGCGCGAAGCGCCGCAACGTCTAATTCTTCACTGGGAAGTGAGTATTCTCAAAAGTCAAAATATAGAGATCGTCAATCTTGAGATCTTGTAGGGGCAAAGCATTCCCGCCAATATTTACAAATTCTCAGATCCCCATAATTTGGGAATGCTTTGCCCAAGCTTCCTAACGGAGGGAAAACGTAATGCGGCGATAATTTATTGCAAATGGATAAAGAGGGTTGAGCATTTGCGGATTATGATTTCTGTGATGAGTTTAGGAATGGTGGCGCAAATGCTCAACCCCTACGCCAGAAATCATTTGGGTTAGGGATTTTGTTGTTTGGTTTGCCTGTGCAGGTGATGGTGTGTGAGATCTGCGGCATATCCTGACAGACAAATAGTCCAACAGCTTGTTGGACAAATCTCGTGGGGGTATAACATTAAGATTCTCGATCTAATTAAGTAGGTCAGCAAAAGAAACCTGTAAATGCCCAGATCCCCGACTTTTTCTAGGCAAGCAAAGACAATTTGCAAATTCACAAAAAAAGTCGGGGATCTTAATCTTTGCTTTTTAAGTTTTCTTATGCCTAGCTACTTAAAAATACTGAAGAGAGACTCTGATATACACAGATCGCCTCAAGACCAACCGACTATTGGCATAATTCTTTGTAAATCGAAGGATAAAACAATTGTTGAATTTGCGCTGCAAGAGATGAAAAAAACGATGGGAGTTTCTACTTATCAGTTACCCAAGCATTTACAAGAAAATTTACCAACTATAGAACAATTGGAAGCAGAGTTAGAAACTTTAGTTAGGATTGATGATGATTAAGAAGATAAATAATGTATATCACCAAACATCAATTTTCAGGTAAAGTTGAAAAAGATAAAATATTGATTTTTTCCTTTTTCCTTTCTCCTTTTTCCTTCAAAGAGCTATGCGTAAGTTTGTTGGTTTGGTTGGGTTAGGGATTTTGTTGGTTGGTTTGCCTGTGCAGTTGATAGTGAGTGAGTTTGGCTGGGCGCAGGTGGCGACAGATCGTAGGACTGAAGCGCTTAAGTTAAATCAACTAGGTACACAGCAATATAGCAAAGGTCAACTAAAAGAAGCCTTAGCAACTTTTCAGAAAGTTCTTACTATTACTAGAGAAATTAAAATGCGTCAGGGAGAAGGATCAGCCCTTAACAATATCGGCTTGATTTATGAAAGCCTCGGACAATATCCAAAAGCCCTAGAATATTACCAACAAGCACTGGCGATCAGAAAAGAAATTGGCGATCGCGCTGGTGAAGGAACAACCCTCAACAATATCGGATCGGTTTATGATAGCCTTGGACAATATCCCAAAGCCCTAGAGTATTACCAACAAGCATTGGCGATTAGAAAAGAAGTTGGCGATCGCGCTGGCGAAGGAGTAACCCTCAACAATATCGGCTTTGTCTATCACAGCCTCGGACAATACCCAAAAGCCCTAGAGTATTACCAACAAACATTGCCAATCAGCAAAGAAGTTGGCGATCGCGCTGGTGAAGGAAGAACTCTCAACAATATTGGAGGGGTTTATCAAAGCCTTGGACAATATCCAAAAGCTCTAGAGTATTACCAACAAGCACTGGCGATTAGAAAAGAAATTGGTGATCGTGCTGGTGAAGGAGCAACCCTCAACAATATCGGATTGGTTTATCAAAGCCTTGGACAATATCCAAAAGCCCTAGAATATTACCAACAATCACTGGCGATTAGAAAAGAAATTGGCGATCGCGCTGGTGAAGGAGCGATCCTCAACAATATCGGATTGGTTTATCAAAGCCTTGGACAATATCCAAAAGCCCTAGAATATTACCAACAATCACTGGCGATTAGAAAAGAAATTGGCGATCACGCTGGTGAAGGACAATCCCTCAACAATATCGGCTTTGTCTATCACAGCCTCGGACAATATCCAAAAGCCCTAGAATATTACCAACAAGCACTGGCGATCATCAAAGAAGTTGGCGATCGCGCTGGGAAAGGAAAATCCCTCAACAATATCGGATTGGTTTATCACAGCCTAGGACAATATCCAAAAGCCCTAGAATATTACCAACAATCACTGGCAATCAGCAAAGAAATTGGCGATCTCGCTGGTGAAGGTGTAACCCTCAACAATATTGGCGCGGTTTATAGCAGCCTCGGACAATATCCAAAAGCTCTAGAGTATTACCAACAAGCACTGGCAATCAGCAAAGAAGTTGGCGATCTCGCTGGTGAAAGAACAACTCTCAACAACATTGGCTTTACCATGGACGCTCAATCACAAACTGAGATGGCGATTCTTTTCTTCAAAGAATCTGTTAAAGTGAGCGAATCAATTCGTAAAGACTTAAAAAAACTTAGCAGAGAAGAACAGCAATCTTTTACCCGCACCGTTTCTAGTACCTATCGTACCCTCACCGATCGCCTACTCAAACAAGGACGAGTCACTGAAGCCCTACAAGTCCTCGATCTTCTCAAAATCCAAGAACTCGAAGAATATCTCAAAAATATTAAAGGTAATGATATCACTGCTCAAGGTGTCCGACTTTTAGAACCAGAAAAAGCAATCAGCAGCCAGCTATCGAACCCCAATATAGAAAAGATTCCTGAACTAAATAGTCAACTTGCCAGTCAACTTAAGCAACTCCCCAAATCTGAAATCAACAAAGTTCCTGCATACCTGCAAAACATCCCCAAAGGAGCCGTTTTAATCTATCCCCTGATACTTGATGACCGACTTGAACTGATTGTCTTTTCTAGTGGTTCAATTCCTGCTAACTATACGATTCCCATCAAAAAAGCAGACCTCGAAACCCTGATCATTGACTTTCGTGCTGACCTGATAAATTGGCAATCTGAAGATGCAATGGTTTCTAGTAAAAATCTCTATGATCTGCTGATTAAACCGATTGAAGCAGAACTCAAACAAGCCAACGCTGACACGATCCTCTATGCCCCTGATAGCTTCTTGCGCTATATTCCCATTGCCTCACTCTATGACGGCAAACAATATTTAGTCGAGAAATACCGCATCAACAACTTAATTGCCTATAGCCTATTTGACAGCAACCACAACTCACTCACCAACCTCCGTATCTATGCAGGCGCATTTGGAGGCAAAGCAGGAGAAAGAAAATTCGGACAAACCTCCCTTCCCGCCTCAATCCCTGAAGTTGAGTATATTACTGCCACTTTCCCAAACACCAACAAATACATCGAGCAGAACTTCACCGCCAAAACCACCAAAGAAAAAGTCGCTGGAAATACGGTTGTTCATTTCGCTACCCATGCCGAATTTAGCTCACAAAGCCCACGGGATTCCTATGTGATGTTTGGCGATGGCAGCAAAATCACCCTCGCAGAGATTAGCGAATTACCGCTAAAAGATACCGCACTAGTAGTCCTCAGTGCTTGTCAAACAGGAATTGGCAAAACTTTAGGCTCAGGTGCAGAAATTTTAGGCTTTGGCTATCAAGTCCAACTTGCAGGAGCAAAAGCCTCGATCGCATCCCTCTGGTCAGTAGAAGATGGCGGCACACAGTTATTGATGCAAGACTTTTATAAAAACTTGCAAAAAGGCAATATCGCTCCATCCACAGCTTTGAGAGAAGCCCAATTAAGTATGATTCGTAAACCAATCAAACAAGGCGAAATAAATTATAACCATCCTTATTTTTGGTCAGCTTTTGTGGTCATTGGCAATGGATTATAGGTTGGGATTGATATGCTTGACCATCAAGTGACGCTGCTCGCGGCGAAATCCTAGTTTGGTATAGAGCGCTTCGGCTGGCTCGTTCCAGTGATCGACAACTAGAGACAGCGATCGCATCCTTTGGCTTTTTAAATAATCTTCAATCACGACAAATGCTTGCTTACCAAGCCCTTTACCACGATAGTCTTCACGGATATATAGCTCATCGACTAGTCCACAGCGTCCATGATATTCCATACTAAAAAAGAAAGTTAGCGCCACATAGCCAATCGGGCGATCGCGATCGCACATCAACCAAATTACGCCAAATTGTTCATCACTAAGTAGAGCCGTAAATGCTTTGACAACTCCATCATCAAAAGTTATTTTCTCAAATTGATAGAACGCTTGTACAAGTTCCATTAACGGATCAATATCAATAAATTGTGCTAAGCGAAAATTGAGGTCAAGTTCACTCATATCCTATACATTCACCTTGTAGTTTAAATTCAATTCATCACCCGCAACTCCACGGATTCCCCAATTATGGCTTGGAGTCTCAATCAAAATAATTTCAATATCTAAAGAAGAAATATCTAATTTTTCCTTTAGACGCTCAAATAATAACCGATAGAGATTTTTCTTTGCTTCTACAGTTCGACCCGCAAACAGCAGGATCTCGATGATGATATATTTGTCTGAGCGATCTCTTGGATATTCAAAGTCTTCAGCTTGCAATGGAAAGAATCTCTGAAACTTCTTTTCAGGTGGATAATTTAGGGCATCAACAACGCAAGAGTGAATAGTAGTTGATAGGGCTTCACGATTTTGCTGAATGAAATCAGCATTTCCGTAGATTTTAGTTTGTGGCATGTTATGTAGCTTGATGTGGGTATATCAACACATATGCTATTGTTCCACAAAAAAGCTGAGGTTAGGCGATCGCGCCATGAACTCTATCCCATGCTCCAAATTCTAAAATCTCCTATAAAGTTGAACTAATAGATAATTCATTTTACGTTCTCACCTTGTAACCAACCCAAAACTTAGCTTGCTAAATATTAGGCACTGGTCAGTTAAGGCGTGAGGGAAGTAAAGCCGCGTAATGACAGCAACTCCAGCAAAGAAATCGGTCGATGATATAGCAGCGACTCTTACGCTCAATGAATGTCACTGTCCAGCCTTTTGACTCACTTGGGGGAAAGGCTTGCCGTGAGCGCCAGTCGAATGGTTCTCGCCTACGCGAGTATAAACTTCATCGCCTTCGATGGTGACATCTCCTCCATCTGGGGCTTCTGGACTCCATTGCTGTGCTTGATTTGCCAGTTTTTGCTCCCATCTCATGATGCTGGTGTGCGATTTCTCTAGCACTCTCCCACTTGCTCTGATTCCCATCCCCTCTGTCCTCATTTTCAGCGCATAGGACACGATACTTGCTGGGGTTCTTAGCCTTGACATCGCTGTTCCTGTCTGTTCGTTGAATCGCTTGCCACATCCTTTGCATAAGTAATTCTGGATCGCTTTGCCGTCTTGGTGGTAATCTTTGCCATTCTTGACTACCTTTTCGCTTTGGCAGTGGGGACATTTCATGATTTACTCCTTGCCTCTACCTCTTTATTTTAACCCTCACTCCTTTACTGACCAGTGCCACCTTTGCTTTATTAGGCTTATGCTTCAGCGTCTTGCTAACGCTTCCTAAGATGCCAAATGGGTTCTATAAATCAGTATGTGCTGATTTTTGGTAATCTTATAGATAGGTAGCTAGGCATAATTAACAACCATAGCAAAAACCTGTGGCGCATGCTGCATGGGTATCACAGGTTTTTAGATTTTGGATTTAATTGCGCCCATCTACTTATACCTTATGGCAAGCAATTAACTTATGGCTCTCTATCGCTTAATCTATGTTAGTCAGGCTGTTGCAGGACTTGAATATCCCGACCTAGTGGAGATTTTGGAGAAGTCTGAGCGCAACAATAAAAAAGTTGGGATTACAGGAATGTTGAGTTTCGGTGATTCAATGTTTTTGCAGGTGTTAGAGGGCAGTCGCCGCGTAATTAGCCAAACCTATAATCGCATTCTCCTAGATAAGCGTCATGTCAATGCTGAATTGATTGATTTCTCCGAAATTGAACATCGAGATTTCGCACTTTGGTCAATGAAAGTTGTCCAGCTAGGCACTCAAGCAGAAGTCCGCGATATTATTTTAAAATATTCGAGTACAGATACCTTTTCCCCCATCTCGATGACTGGTAGACAGAGTCTTAACTTTTTGCGGGAACTGACGGAAATCTATCAAAAAGGAATTGTTTCCTGAGCATATAGGTTCTCATTTTGCCTTAGGCAAAATGAGAACCTATATGCTCTACCCAATCTATTAAATTACTGATGTTACGTGGATAGAATTCCTGCAATCATCTAAGTTTAGGGCTGGCACGGGGGCGTAGCCCCTACAAAATCAAATTATTGGGGTAGGAGCAATCCCCCCGTGGTTGCCCTGTCATACTCGCAGCAAAAGATTCATCATCTGAGTTCTACGGAACATCAGTAAATTAACGTCATTTCGATATAGCCAATTGCGTCGTGCAAAGCACGACGCAATTGGTCATGTTAAATTAGCAACTTGGGTGGAATGGATAGAAATAGAACTCCATTACTTTTCCAAGGTTGCGTTTCAGGTAGCACTAACCCAATAATTCCAGCTTTTTTTAAAACTAATGCACCCTTAGATTCTCCCCAGATCAACATTTCTGCCCAAGTAGTGAGATCAGGCTCATGCCCAATAATTCCCAAAGAAGATCTAGCAGGTTGTGGATGCTGGGCGAGCCAAGCTGCTACCCGTTTGAGCCAATCTTCAAAACTTCCTTCAGGCGCAAGTTCAGATAACTGTTGTACAGGACATCCTTCAAAAACATTAGCAAAGATATCAGAGGTCTGTTGAGCGCGAACTAAAGGACTAGTTTGCAACAGGTCAAAACGCAATCCTAAGTCATAAAGACGTTTGGCAACCTGCTTAGTTTTTTTGCGCCCCTCTTCAGTGAGAGGACGTTGCCGATCATCTTCGTAATTTCCGCGCTCTTCGGCAATGCCATGCCGAATTAGATAAAGGCTAGGCATTGACTAATAAACTCTCAACTAATCCTTCAAATAGAGCCTTACCATCCGTACCGCCCAGAATGCTTTCGGCAGCACGTTCTGGATGGGGCATCATCCCAATTACATTACCTTGTTTGTTGCAAATCCCTGCAATATTGTCTAGTGAACCATTGGGATTTGCGTCGTCAGTAATATTACCGATCGCATCACAGTAACGGAAAACAACCTGATTGTTGTCTTCAAGTTCTTTGAGGATATCAGCATCAGCAAAATAACATCCTTCCCCATGAGCAATTGGTAAGGTAATAACTTGCTGCTTTTGATATTTCTGAGTGAAGGCTAAATCGTTGCGCTCAACTCTTAGAGGGGCGCGATCGCAAATAAAATGCAAATCTCGATTGCGAACTAAAGCGCCTTGCAATAATCCAGATTCGGTTAAAATCTGAAACCCGTTACAGATACCGAGTATATATTTACCTTTTGCTGCATGTTCCTGTAGCGATCGCATCACGGGTGCAAATCTGGCGATCGCCCCACAGCGCAAATAATCACCATAGCTAAATCCCCCAGGGACAACGATCACGTCACAATCACTAATATCGGTATCTGTATGCCAAATTAGTCTTGTGGGCTGTTTCAAAATACCACTGGTAACACTAGCGACATCGCGATCGCAGTTGGAACCAGGGAAGACAAGGATGCCAAATTTCATGCTTTTGACTCCTCAATGACTGTTAGCTCAAAGCGATAATTTTCAATTACTGGGTTTGCCAAAAGCTTATCGCATGTTTCATTTAGCTTTTGAGATGCTTCGGCTTCGTCTGCTGCATCTAGGACGATTTCGACATATTTGCCAATGCGGACTGAGTCAACGTGGTAGTCCATTTGTTTGAGTGCAGACTGGACAGCAGTACCTGCGGGATCGAGAACTGAGGGACGTAGGGTAACAAATATACGGGCTTGATACTTCATGCTTGCTGTGAAATGGTGAGATGCGATCGCCATATTTGCTATATGACTGACATCATCGATCATATAGCAAGATAAACCAGAAAAAGTTAAGTGACTAGGTGCAAGATAACTTAGTATACTCTTCACGAATTTATAGAAATATGCTTTATGACTTCACCAAAACGCTTTGACATGCAGACATTTATGGTTCGATTTGGCTGCGGATTTCTGATTGGTGGTCTTGCTGGTGGTTTTGGGAATTTAAGCCTTTTTAACGGCTCATTTTTGTCAGGATTTTTGATCGGTGGCATTATTTGCGGATTGCTGGCTTGGAAATTGGGCGATGATTTTTGGAAAAACTTTAGGGATTGGACTGGTTGGTGGCTTTAAAGCATATTCTCATTACAGCGAGATCATCTATGAGGGCAGTGGAAGTTACAGATACGATTCAGTATGAGGCTTTAAAGTTGGTTAGAATGAAAAACTGACACCATTGGTGGCAGAAATTGGCTGGACTCATAATCTGGCGATCTTGGAGAAGTGTAAAGACGATTTGCAGAGAGCGTTTTACATTCGCATGACATAAATTTTGGGCTGGACAAAAAGTGTGTTAATTCACCAAATCGAGAACAAAACTTACGAAAAGACTTTGCTGAATCAAAATCGGGTAAAGGATTTTGAACTGTGGGAGCTGCGGTATTCTCTGCGGCTTCAATGATTGGCAATGTTTATTTCCACTGGCTACAGACTTGCCTCATGGTATCGATGACTCCACGTACTGCTGCTGTGCCACCGAGGTGAAGGATCGCGGAATAGAGGGTAACAAGATCTTGCATCAAGTCTGAACGTTTGCGATGAGCGAGGATATGGAGGTGAGTTTGCCACTCAGAGTAAGGTAGGGTCGCGAGAGATAGGCGAGTGATATAACCGCTAATGGCTTCGGCGCGACTGGGGTTGTGAACAATTGTAAGGATTGCCTCATAGATGTTAGAGAGAAAGTGTTGAGGAGATTGCTTAGCCATTACAATTAATACCGATGCTTGACTTTCCTCATACTTAATTTCTCTAGCTGCTTCTAAAAGCAAATCAAAGAAAGCGGAATCGATTTTAGCCAGTTCGCTCAATGCCTCTGCCCGAACATATTCAGGCTCAATTTTTCTAGCTGCTTGCAAAGTCGCATTAAAGAAAGCGGAATCGATTTTAGCTAGCGCGCTTAATACTCTTGGCTGACTGTTATTATCCTTAATTTCCCTAGCTGCTTGCAAAGCCTCCTCAAAGTAAGCGGAATCGATTTTAGCTAGTGTGCTCAATACCTCTGCCCGACTATCAACATTCTTAATATCCCTAGCTACTTTCAAAAGCAAATCAAAGTAAGCGGAATCGATTTTAGCCAGTTCGCTCAATACTCTTACTCGAATGTATTCAGACTCAATTTCCTTAGCTGCTTGCAAAGCCTCCTCAAAGTAAGCAGAATCGATTTTAGCTAGTGCGCTCAATACCTCTGCCCGACTATCAACATTCTTAATATCCCTAGCTGCTTCCAAAAGCAAATCAAAGGAAGCGGAATCTATTTTAGCTAGTGCGCTCAATACTCTTACCCGACTGTATTCAATCTCAATTTTCCTAGCTACTTGCAAAGCCTCCTCAAAGTAAGCAGAATCGATTTTAGCCAGTTCACTCAATACCGATGCCCGACTGTCCTCATCCTTGATTTCTCTAGCTGCTTCCAAAAGCAAATCAAAGGAAGCGGAATCTATTTTAGCCAGTTCGATCAATATCTCTGCCCGAATGTATTCAGACTCAATTTCCCTAGTTGCTTGCAAAGCCTCCTCAAAGTAAGCGGAATCGATCTTAGCTAGTTCGCTCAATACCATTACCCGAATATATTCAGACTCAATTTCTCTAGCTGCTTGCAAAGCCTCCTCAAAGTAAGCAGAATCGATCTTAGCCAGTGAAAGCAATACATTTGCCAGAATTTCCTCATCCTTAATTTCCCTAGCTGCTTCCAAAAGTAAATCAAAGTAAGCAGAATCGATTTTAGCCAGTTCGCTCAATACCGATGCCCGACTGTATTCAAAATCAATTTCCCTAGCTACTTGCAAAGCCTCCTCAAAGTAAGTGGCATCGATATTAGCCAGTTTACTCAATACCTTTTGCCGTCTGTCCTTATCCTTAATTTCCCTAGCTACTTGCAAAGCCTCCTCAAAGTAAGCGGAATCAATTCTAGCCAGCTCGCTCAATACATCTGCCCGACTGTACTCAGACTCAAGTTCCCTAGCTGTTTGCAAAGCCTCCTCACAATAAGCAGAATCGATTCTAGCCAGTGAAAGCAATACATCTGCCCGAATGTATTCATTCTCAATTTTCCTAGTTGCTTGCAAAGCCTCCTCAAAATAAGCGGAATCGATTCTAGCCAGTAAAAGCAATACTCTTGCCCGACTGTACTCAGACTTAATTTCCCCAGCTGCTGACAATAGCATATCAAAGTCAAAGTAAGCAGAATTGATATTAGCCAGTTTGCTCAATACTTGTGTCCGATGTTCTTCAGACTTAATTTCCCTAACTGCTTGCAAAGCTTCCTCAAAGTAAGCGGAATCGATTTTAGTCAGTTCGCTCAATACATTTGCCCGAATGTATTCATTCTCAATTTTCCTAGTTGCTTGCAAAGCTTCCTCAAAGTAAGCGGAATCGATTTTAGCCAGTTCGCTCAATACCCTTGCCCGACTGCGCTCAGCCTTAATTTCCCTAGCTGCTTGCAAAGCTTCCTCAAAGTAAGCGGAATCTACTTTAGCCAGTTCGCTCAATACCCTTGCCCGACTGGACTCATCCTTAATTTCCCTAGCTGCTTGCAAAGCTTCTTGAAGCAATGACTTGGACAGATAGGTTGCTAAGACTTGAATAGCTTCTGCGATTTTATACTCATCCTGCATTTGCTCCACATAAGCCCAAGCCTGCTCCACCGTCCAAAAGCCATGCTTAACAAACTCCGCCATCATACCAATCGGCAAATTCTCCACCAAACTATTCAACGTAGCCGTAATCAGCGCATACCGACATTGCAAGACGATCGCCCCAGCCCGATCGCCTTCGTAACCACGCTCCGCAATTTTCCAACCCCGCGCCACATCATCCACAAAAATCGCAGGTTGCCCAAGGCGATCGCAAGCCTCAAACCAAGCATTTCGCCCTTTAGCATCACTCATCGACATTAGCGCATGGAGTTCATCACCCCAATTTGCCTGTTCCAGATGCCAAGTCAAATGACGATGAATATAGCCATCATTAGGCAACCCATCCCAACGGTGATTCGATGCGCGTTCTCGATAGCGTTCCAGAAATTGCCGATGGGCAAGTTCTAAAGGCGGAACAGGCTCAGCGCTAAGAATCCCCTCTTCGATCAGGCTACGCGCCATATCATGCATGAGGTCATGTACCCGATAGGTCTGCTCCTCCGTGATCGTCGTCACCCCATCCGTCAAAAACGAGCGATTGCGGAGCATGATCAATACCTTCTTTGCTTGCAACGGATTTAAGTCCCATAGCATCTCAGCCATGCGACTATTGAGATTCACATCCTCTGGTAGCACCCCCAACCAAGCAAATTGTTGCAATTGCTCTTGATTCAGTCGCTTTAAGCTCAAATTAAAACAAGCTTGCAAACTATATTTACGCTGGGCATTCTCATCCAAATTATCCCATTTTTCAGAAGAGTCCAACAGGTTGAGCGCCCGCGATCGCCGCCCGATCCCCGATGCTACAGAGCGCCGCTCTGCCTCAAACTCCGATCGCAACTCCTCCCAACTCAAACCATCGCGCACCTGATTTGTCGCTAAATCTAATGCCAAGGGCAAATAGCCCAATAACTTGGCAAAGGCTTTGACCTCCACCTCCTGCGCCGATCGCCACTTATTTCCTAACTTTTGCCGCACTAATGCGATCGCCTCTGGTTCTGACATCAACGCTAAGGAGTAAGTGTCCGCCCCCTCAATCTGTGCCTCTCGCGTTGTCACCAATACCCGACAGCCCTCACCCCCAACCCGAAACCATTCCGCATGGGCAGCATTCCAGACATCATCCACCACCAGCAACATTTGCCGCTCCGCCAGCAGACTGTCTAAATACCGCGAGGCTGACTCTAAAGTATTAGCGCTAAAAGCTTCTCGCGACTTATCCAACTCCCTGATCCAATCCCCCAACAAGGTCTGTAGATCGGGACTCTGCCCCAAAGTCACCCACAAAATCCCATCGGTAAACCGCGCCTGTACCTCTAGATCCTGCACCAACGCCGCCGCTAAGACCGACTTACCCAATCCTCCCAAACCAGCGATCGCGCTAACCACCAACGTCCGCTCGTCTACCGCCAAGAGTTTTGCCTTTACTGCATTCAAGGCATCTGGTCGCTCCACAAAGTTCTCTGGCAACCGCACCCTTGGGAATGGCGCACCCGCTTTGAGTGGTGATTTTGGTTGGCTTGCTGGCGCAGGCTTTGGTTTAGAAGCAGGCGATCGCTTGCTCTCCCATAGCTTGTCAAACTCAGCCAGATTGAGATCGACATCCTTTCCCCATAACCGCAATGAAAAACGCCACTTATCCGATCCCTTCTTTTGAACACGATGATCTTCCAGAATTGCAACGAAATCCCGCAAATCATTGAGGGCTTCACCTGCCTTTGACTTTGCTAGTTTAAATTCTTGTGTATTCGCATTTAACGTTGGCTGACTCAATAGCACAAGCGATCGCAGCGTTGTCTCGATCGTCAGCACCTTCTCATCATCAGACCAAGCCCATTTGAGTTCCACTCCCCGTCCTAGCTCCTGCCCCCCTGCCACGCAATCTAAAAGTGCTTTTAATAGGCTTTTGACCCTAGCTTGCACATCTTGACCATGAGATTTTTTTGACGGACTGGGCATAGGGAGATCCAGCAGTGGATAAAAAGTTTCGGGGAAAGTTTCGGGGGGATAAATTAAGATTACTACCCTAAATTACTTTATCCCTGCGAAATTAAACCATTTTAGAGGGTTATTACTGCCCTTGCTTTCCCCTCTCCCCCAAATCTTTTACTAGGTTCATCAACCAATACGAGGTAACTCACCATGATGAACCATAAAGAATGCAAGGCGATCCAAACCATCGACCCCGCACAGCCCACACCTTCAAACCTTGAATTCCCTCACTTCGCGATCGACTCCACCAACCCACTAGCTTGGGTTTTAGCGATTACCATGCTTCTAAAGCATACCGCCCAAACAATCGATGCTGCTACAAAACTAATTCAAGCGATCGCACCACGAAAAAATGGTAATGAGAAAAGAGGCGATCGTAAAGAGGATTAAATAATAATAGCCAAGGTATTCGCTCATGGGAGTACCTTGGCTATTATTATTGACAATCAATCCATGTGCAACCAAATCCCTGTTTTTCTTGAGTAACAACCAGCTTATACTTCCCGTCTTGTAGTTCTATCACCCTCAAGTCCTCACCGCCTTATCTTTCCAAGATTTTAGCGTATGAGCAGCCAAGATCTCCGACTTTTTCTTTGCTATCTCAGACAACCTATAAAATCACAAAAAAAGTCGGAGATCTAACCCTTTATCCAAAGCCAAGATCTCCGACTTTTTCTTTGCTATCACAGACAACCTATAAAATC
The DNA here is from genome assembly GCF_051131155.1 of Pseudanabaena minima str. Chao 2107. Classification (NCBI taxonomy): domain Bacteria; kingdom Bacillati; phylum Cyanobacteriota; class Cyanophyceae; order Pseudanabaenales; family Pseudanabaenaceae; genus Pseudanabaena; species Pseudanabaena minima. The sequence continues at coordinate 2,811,781 of NZ_CP159508.1, read as the reverse complement.
ACAAAAAAAGTCGGAGATCTGAACTCTTAAACCTCTACTCGTCTAGCATCAACGCTTGAACTTGAGGCACAAGGGGCAGAGTATCTCCTTCCAAAAAAGATTGATATTGCATCTCCGAATCAAAAAGTGAGCGAATCATTTCTAATTGGGGTAGAGTGCCACGTCTTACACCTGCATATTCACAATAGCTTGAAAACTCCCATTCTTGAGCGTTCTCGACTAATCCTGCCTTAACTGGATTAAGGTGGATATAACGCACCAGATGAACTAAATATTCATCAGAATCCACTAAAGCAGCTTTATACTTTCCTTGAAATAGAGCGCCAACTCGATTAAACCGCTTATTAATTCCTTTAGTATACGCAAGAGAAGCGATCTGCATTGCTTTTGAAAGGTTATCTCTATCACATTTAACTAAAAAATGATAATGATTAGGCATTAGACAGTAGGCTAAAACCACGATGTTTTGAGAAACCAAATATTGACGAATTAACCTTAAGAAATGCAAATAATTCTCTCTTTCAAAAAATATTGCTTGGTAATTGTTCCCCCGATTATAAACGTGGTAGTAATTCTCTTGCATAGAGTTTCGTGGAAAGACTTAGCATATCTAGATTGTAGATTATCTAGATAGCCAAGATCTCCGACTTTTTCTTTGCTATCACAACTAACCTTCAAAATCACCCAAAAAGTCGGAGATCTGAACGAATAGCCGAAAATCAAGATCTCCGACTTTTTCTTTAGTATCACAACTAACCTTCAAAATCACAAAAAAAGTCGGAGATCTCAATCTCTACCCTTAGACAAGACTGCTAAAATATCCAAAAGCACAACTTCTAAAAGCTATGGTTATTGCCAACTCTTCATCACCACTAACCATTCTCGAAAATGGCGATCGCCTTAATCGAGACGAATTTGAGCGGCGTTATACAGCATCTAATATCAAAAAAGCAGAACTAATCGAAGGCATCGTACACGTTGCTTCTCTCCCACTCTTTACCTCTCATGGTAAACCCCATAGCCAAATCATTGTCTGGCTAGTTACCTATCAATCAATGGTCGATGGGCTTGAAGTTGGTATCAAGCCAACAGTTCGACTCGATGATGAAAATGAACCTCAACCCGATGCTGTACTTTTCCGTATTGATGGCAAGGCAAAAATCGATGATGATGGTTATATTTCAGGTGCACCCGAACTGATTGCTGAAATTGCTGCTAGTACAGTTTCTTACGATCTACACAGCAAAAAACGTACATACGAACGTAGTGGCGTAAAGGAATACATCGTCTGGCGAACATTAGATCGTCAAATTGATTGGTTCATTCTCGAAAATGGCAAATATAATAGAATAGAACCCGATCAATCAGGAATTATCCGTAGCCAAGAGTTCTTAGGTTTGTGGCTAAATGTAAACGCAATTTTGAACAATGATATGTCATTAGTTCTCAAGACTTTGCAGACTGGGATAGCAAATCAGTAGTCACTGAATCTTACCCATTGAGCCTTAAAAAGAGGCTATGTTTGATGGCGCGGCAAAGACGCGCCATCAAACATAGCCTCTTTTTAGAATTGAATTCTTTATCCAAAAAATACGATCCAGATCGGCAGCATGAAGATTAGTCCGATAAAAGAGAAGGCGATCGTGCTAATTAGTAAATCGCGATCAAGATTGTAAACTTCCGCAAGAATTAGCACCGACAAACCCGTAGGCGTGCCCGACATTAAAGTAAGAATTAGTCGCGGATCATGGCGCAGTCCAAACATTGTCGCTCCCAACCCGATCGCTAAAGGTACAATTCCCACACGCAAAAAAGCAGCGATCGCCGCAGGTCTCAGACTGTCCCACTTCTCGATTTTGCCTAATCGTAATCCCACTAGAGACAGCGCAAAGGCGATCGTCACCCATACTCCGATATCCAGACTCGACTCGATCGCATTAGGTAAACCGATGGGGCGCGTATACCAACCAATCGCAAAAGCCCATAGACTCGGCACAGTAACGACATCTAGCAATAACTTCCACCAAGGTGGCTTCACATCGCTTTTACCAAAGTAACTGGCAATAAAAACTGCAATTCCATAGTTACCAGCGACATTACTGGCGATACTGTATAAAACTGCCCAATCCGCATAGGTAGAACTTGCCAGAGAAGTTGTCAGCGTCAAGCCCACAAAGCCTGTGTTGCCCAGCATCGTCGCCAAAATAAAGCTCCCTAAACTAGAGCGATCGCTTTGCTCATGTTTTGCAAACTGCCAACCGACTAGAGCCAATAACCAACTGAGAATCAGCGTGGCGATCGCCACATAGGGAATGTAGGGAGTATCTGAAAATTGAGTATGTCTGGCAAGGACAAATAGTTGCAATGGCACTCCCACCCAATACAGAGTTATCCCCATAAATTTGGAGGTATTAATCGGTGCAAATCTAGATGCTAGCAACCCAACACCTGTCCATACCATCAGTGGGATATAAGCATTGATCAGATCACCAAAATGGAAGATAGACCAAAATTGGTTGGGATCACTTAGCAGCATTCAGAATCCATTCGGTAACGCCATCGGCAAGGGTCTTAGCAAGTAGTTTTTGTTGTTGAGGATCGATAATCCATTCAAACTCGACAGGATTGATCATAAAACCTAATTCTAAAAGTACTGATGGAGCAGTGGTGGGGCGCACTAGGGCAAGATTATTCCAATAAACGCCATAATCACGACGATTCAGCTTTTTAGCAATATAGGTATTAATAAAATTGGCAAAATCTTGAGCTTGGGGATTGTACCAAAAAGCTCCTACCCCTGACGTATTAATTGCATCCCCATTATCAGGCAAGGCATTGTAATGAATGCTAATTGCCAGCGTTGGTTCTTCACGATCAATCTGGGCGACCCTTGGCTCTAGCAGTACATCGGCATCATCAGTGCGGGTCATACTCACCTGTGCGCCACGATTTTTTAATTCAGTTTGGAATAGTTTTGATGTGATCAGTGTGACATCTTTTTCAGGATATCCTGTTGGACCTCGCGCTCCTAAGTCTTCAGAGCTTCCATGTCCTGCATCAACCAGAATCTTCACACCTTGAAGTGGTTGAGAATTATCTGATGTATTAGATATAAGAATCGGTGGATGTTTGAGGGACAAAATCAGATTTGAACCTTGATAGCGAACTTTATATCCCCATTGCTGCTTGGGTTTAAGACTAATCGTATAGGTAACTTTATTGGGGTCAGTTTGTACCCAGTCCAACTTATTAATAATCGATTCTGGATCGATCAAAATCGTATCAGTTTGAGCCGTTACATTATATAGTGTCAGCGTCAATACACGATCGCCTTGGTTAATGGCTATTGGGACTGGTACTTCTAGCGGAATTGTTACTTCTGTCCATACATTATTAGGATTGTCATTTTGATTAGCTTTATTGACAACTCGTTTAGTATTAATACTTCTCACAATTGAAGGGGGTGGAGTCTCGGCTGGTTGGAGCTTCGCCATACTCCTTCGCACCCAGCCACCATAGTCAAGCCTTAGCCAATCGCCTTGAAACCCTGTGACTACAGCTTTGACTCCTTTAGGTAAAGGCGTGAGTCGTGAGAAATCAGTACTTGCACCAGTTCTAGCATCCGCCGCGATCGCGGTTACTTCGGCAACTTGAATATTTTGAGCAGAGAGAATCTCCACTTTACCTGTAGCTTTTTGCTTGACCACGCGATCGCCAGATTGATCCTTGATCCGCATTTCATACTCAGGTTGACCGAGTTTACTAGCAGTTTCAAAGGTAGTGCAGCCGCGAAAATATCCTGAAGGTGATTCGCTAGTGGCTTCGTTATTGCCTGTCAATACTGAAGAATTCGGCGGTAATTGGATATTGCGACGACGGGGTAATAAGGGGATTTCGCGTTCGCCGATTCTTACTAGAGCCGTGGCGTTGGGCGTGGCGATCGCATCGAAGCAGATTCTTTCATTGGGTTGCCGCGCAATATCGACAGTGGGAAATAGAGATTCTGGGATAAAACCAATATCTTTGGGAGGTAAGGTGATGCGGGACTCCCGTAAGACCTTGACATTGATCTGGCGTTCATTAAGGCGATCGCCTGTTGCATCGACATACTTGATCTCAAACTTGTTTTCTCCAAGGGTAAGCGGCAAACTTGGAGCGAAATGTCCAGCATCAGTACGTTCTATAGGATTGCCATTAATACTGACCTTACCATTCTTGGGAGCAGTACCAATAAAAAACAGGCGATCGCTGGTGGTCTTATGTTGTAGCGGTGGATAGGTGAGGTGTAGTTGTGTGGGGGGGACAAAGTTCTGAGCGCCTGTTGCAGTAGCAAGGAAAAAGCTCAACATTCCAATAACAAAAATCCCGATCAGTCGCCGCATAATTCCTACTACTTAACTAGTGATGCAGTAAATCATTACTAATATTATCCCTATGGAGGTTTTTAAAATAAGTCATAACTAAAATTGAATATCATCAAGTGGAAGTAAATCTTGATCAATATCGGGAAATTCTTCTTCACTATCTTCAAGTGTTGGTAATAACTGATGTTACGTGGCACTCAGATGCTGTAACTCTTGCTGCTAGAGTAACAGGGCAACCACGGGGGGATTGCCCCTACCTGTAGATTTTAGATCTTGTAGGGGCTGCGCCCCCGTGCCAGCCCTAGACTTACGCCATCGCAAGAATTCCTTCCACGTAACATCAGTAATAAATCTAATAAAGATTTTTTCTTGTATGGTTCAATAATTAGTCTTTCTGCTTCTTTGCGAATAATCACGTTATTACTTGACATAGCAAATGCTTGGGGAATATTCAGAGCTTGGTTATGTCCATTGCGAAACAGACGGATTTGATATTGGGTAATCATAATTTTTGCCCCATCTGCGTTAGGAAAACATCGTTTTTATTATAACTCCATTGATCTAGGGACAGCGCAAAACGATATATTCTGTGTTTAGTAAGTGTAATGAGAATTAGTTAAAAATGAAAATTTTAGTAATGGGCGGCACAAGATTTATTGGTGTGTCGTTAGTCAAATTATTGGTGGCTCAAGGGCATGAAGTAACTCTATTTAATCGTGGTAAAAAGCCATCACCCGTTGCAGGACTGCGAACAATTATCGGCGATCGCACTGATTCACTGCAATTGCAAGACAAGCTTGGTGGTGAATCATTTGATGCGATTTTTGATAACAATGGTCGGGAATTGAGTGACACCCAGCCTCTTGTGGAAATCTTTCGCGATCGCCTTCAGCACTTTGTGTACATGAGTTCCGCTGGTGTATATCTCGATAGCGATATTCTGCCCTATCACGAAGCCGATGCCACTGATCCGAAAAGCCGACATAAGGGCAAGTTAGATACTGAGGCATATTTACAAAAGGTGCGTACTGAATCGGGATTTCCCTATACTTCCATTCGTCCTACTTATATATATGGGCCACAAAACTATAACGATGTAGAAGCTTGGTTTTTTGATCGGATTGTGCGTGATCGCCCGATTCCCATCCCTGCTAATGGCAAGTTTATTACTCAACTTGGTCATGTCGAAGATCTTGCTTCCGCAATGGCAGCAGTCTTAGGTAATCAAAAGGCGATCGGCGAAATATACAATATTTCCGATACCCGCTATGTGACTTTTATCGGACTTGCCAAACAATGCGCGATCGCCGCAGGTAAAGATCCGAGTCAACTTAACTTTGTTTATTACAATCCCAAAGATTTTGACTTTGGCAAAAAGAAAGCTTTCCCCTTCCGCTTGCAGCATTTCTTTGCGACCGTCACCAAAGCCCAGCAAGATCTAAACTGGAATCCTAAGTACGATCTCTTGTCTGGCTTGAAAACATCTTTTGAGTATGACTATATTCCTTCCAATCGTCAGCACGCCGATATTGATTTCTCCACGGATGACCAAATCTTGAAATAGTGTTGTGATTTATCGGATGTATGCAGCACTTTGCGCCACATACATCCGATAAATGATTTACAGCGCTTGGCACTGTAAATCATTTACCCATCAATCAAACATTGAGTTAAAGTTAGACTTGATGCCTAAAGCCCGATCGCCAATATCACCCATGAATATTACCGTCAAGCTTCGCCGCCAAACATCGCGTACTAGCGAACCCACCTTTCAAACCTTTCAAATCGAAGCCGACCCTGATCGCACAACAGTATTAGATGCATTAATCAAGATTCAGAGTGAACAGGATGGCTCCGTTAGTTTTCGGCGTAATTGTCGTAATGCTATTTGTGGATCTTGCTCAATGCGAATTAATGGGCGATCGGGCTTAGCTTGTCAGAAGCATATCAGTGAAGTGATGGGAGAGCATGATTCAGTACTGGTAATTGAGCCAATGCAAAATCTGCCTGTAATTAAAGACTTAATCGTAGACATGACTAAATTTTGGGATAACCTTCACAAAGTCGATCCCTATGTCTCCACTGCATCACGACAAATCAGTAAAACAGAATTTCTGCAAACTCCCGCCCAACGCGCCAAACTCCAAGCTGCTGCTAATTGTATTCTCTGTGGTTCTTGCTATTCTGAATGTAATGCTGCGGCTGTAAGCGATCGCTTTGTAGGACCTCATGCTTTAGCAAAGGCATATCGGGTCATGGCAGACAACCGTGATGATCAGACAGAGGAGAGAGTCGCCAAATATAATGAATCAGGTTTTGTCTGGGACTGCACGCGCTGCTATAACTGCAATGAAGTCTGTCCAGTGGAAGTGCAACCCCTAGATCGGATTTCCCAAATCAAGCATGAAATTCTTACTAATACCGATCTACCAGAATCCACTGCTCAACGTCATCGTCATACGATGGTAGAACTAGTCAAAGAAGATGGCTGGATCGATGAAAGTAAATTTGGGGTGCGTGTCGTTGGCGATAACTTCCGAGATATCAAAGGATTACTCAGCATTTTCCCACTCGGTATTCGCATGATTTTAAGCGGGAAAATGCCCTACCCTTGGCAATTCCAAAAATCAGAAGGAGCAGTTGAAGCTAAAGCTTTGATTGAGGCGATCGCCTCTACAAAAGATAAACAAGAGAGATTGTGCGTAGCACAATCTCTCTTGTAACTTATGGTACTCAAAAATGAAAAGTACAGTAAAAGTAAATCTGCCAGATCTGACGCTACAGGATTTTTTACAGATGCCTGAAACGAAACCTGCTAGTGAATATATTGATAATCAAATCATCCAAAAGCCGAGGCAGCAGGGAAAACATAGTACATCGCAGGGAGAGCAATTTTAAAAAATACCTGCGGATTCGTAGAGGCGGCGGATGAGAGCGAGGATTTTGCGATCGTAGAGAGGATCGATCGCCCAACGTCCCGTGAGTTGACTTAAGACTGGGGCAACACCTCGCGCAACTAAATGGAATCTGGGTGCAACTACGGTTTGGAATAGTGGAGCATTGCTAGCATAAGCCTTGAGATGTTGGACATGCGCTCTTACACCTGTACGCTGATCCTCAAAACTTGCACCCGATGCCTTTGCCGCCGAACTAGCTACGGCTCCTAAACTAGCAAAATTATTTTGCTCAGGCTCTATACCTTTCCCAAATCTCAAAAAGTTGGTTTCAATACACATTTGACAAAAAGCAATATCGTGATTTACCCCTTCAATCTCCGCTTCTTCACGATATAAATGTGGAAGATCGCCATAGTTAGTGAGAGCGGCTTCATTATTGTTTTTCAAAAACATCAGTAACTGTACTTCCGAAGCATTACCCACACCCATGATCTGATCAATTTGTCCAGTGAAAACTTTAAAAATAGTTTTGAGGTAGAGTGTGCGCGTAGTGCTATCCCAAGAGACAGAAGTATTTAACTCGCGTAAGGCGATCGCCTGTACGTAGACTATACTTTGATAACGCAACCGACAATTGAGCGGAATCTGATTGAGCTCAAAGCCAAGGCGATCGACTAAATCCGCAGGTACAAATACATTTCCCGATACAAGAATCCCTTTTTCGGCATAACTCTGCCCATTAAGATTGATATTAACCTCTGGATAAGTTATTGGTTTTGGATTAGTTGGGCGATTGGCTGGTGTATATACAGGAATTGTGGTGGCAGTTTCATTAATCCATGCTTGCAGACCATCAGCAATCCCGATCGCATAGTCACGCCGCCTTGTTTGCATCAGCAGCCGATCTTGCGAACTATTAGAAAAAACTAATTCTAGCAAAATAGAAGGAACTGCTATTTGGCGGCAAAAACTTACACTGCCAATACTGGCGATCGTATCTGCTTTTGCACCACGATTGGTGATTTCAGGTACACGTTTAGTTAAGGCATTGGTGAGTATTTCTGCTTGTCTTTTCCGTAGCGTATTATTAGTAATGTAATAGGCAGTTGTGCCACGTAATTCAGGAGCATTGACTATATTTAGTTGTAACGACAAAGCTACATCTTGTTGATCTGACCGAGTATTAATCCATGCGATCGCCTCAGCTAAATTCAGATCGTCGCTAGGTATGGCGATCGTAATTCCACGCGATCTCAGCTCGGCAATTACTAAGTCCCTTGTAGCGACTAATTCAGCAGTTTCCATCGTTCCACCCGTCATTTCACTTAGATCGCGAAATGACCCCTCAAAACTACCGTGACCTGCGGAAATAAATATTTTGCCCATATTCCTATCTGCCAGTCCATTTCAGCAAGCAAAAAAGTCTTCGTAAGTCTATCAGCTTTTGTCCTATTTGACTTTTTATTATTAAAAATAACGTGATTTCGATATAGCCGTTTGCGGTGTGCTTCGCATGATAAAAATGGTAAGAATCGCTTAGCGATTCTTACCATTTTCCACTTTTGTCGAACTGACGTTAAAAATACAGCAATCCTCATAATGAAATTGATTTTAGTTTTTTCAGCACCGCAGGCACTGAAAAAACTAAAATCGGTTTTGATGAAAGTCAGACAAAGGCTGACTTTCATCAAAACCGATTTTTATAAAAAACTACTGGCTGAAAACACTAAGATTATTTCTTGAAATCCTGTTGTCGATAAGATTTCAAAAACTGATTTTTATAAAAAATTACTCTTTCAAAATAAAAGCGAGCAAAGCACCGTTCTCTTTTTGGATTTGAGATTCGATGCTAAAAACATCAAAATTGGTTTCATAATTAATACAACACTCTATGGATGAGTTCATTACGCATCCGTAAAGCAAAAATCAATCTCAGTAAGGTTTTTGACTTTGGATTTTGCCGTAGGCAAAATTCAAAGTGATGTATTGCTGATTTATTAGGGCGGGAATCTTCCAAAAACACCAACTATGAAAAAAAGAGTTAATCTTACCTTTCCCAAGCGAGCAATCAGCATTCCGATCACCTATCGGCTTGCCAAAGATTTTAATATTGCTGCAAATATCATCCGCGCTCAAGTTGCCCCCAACAAAATGGGCAAGATGGTACTAGAGTTATCAGGCGATATTGACCAGCTTGAAGAAGCGATGGACTGGATGCGATCGCAAGATATCGAGGTTTCATTACATGGACGCGAAATTGTGATTGACGATACGGCATGTGTAGATTGTGGCTTGTGTACAGGTGTTTGCCCCACCGAAGCCCTGACTCTCGATCCCAAAACCTTTCAACTTAACTTTCTGCGATCGCGCTGTGTTGTCTGTGAGCAATGTATTACTGCTTGTCCAGTTAACGCCATATCTATTAACCTATAGCAAGGCGATCGGACAACTCTCGCATCTTTCCTGATTAAGACTGCATTGTCGTTAGCGGCTTGCGATACAAATAATCAACAACTGATACACGATTGCGATAACCGCCTATAATGATACAAAAAGTAACAATTTTTCATAAACAATTTAACCCATCAAACTTTGAGTCATAACTCATGCATTTTGAGTTTTTTTCGCTAGAAATTATTCAAGAATGGACGCAGCAGTATGGATACTGGATTGTCTTCTTTGGCATCATGCTAGAGAATGCAGGTATCCCATTGCCGGGCGAAACGATCACCTTAGTTGGTGGATTTTTAGCTGGGAATGGTGAGTTGCGTTATCCATTAGTTTTGCTCTGTACAGTTGTAGGAGCGATTTTAGGGGACAGTGCAGGATACTGGTTAGGGCGTTGGGGTGGCTTACCAGCATTAGAAAAAATCGGCAAAGTATTTCGGATGCCCAGTGATGAAATAGCGATCGCCCGTGAAAAATTTCGCGGAAGTGCAGATCGCGCAGTCTTCTTTGGACGATTCATTGCCATCTTACGAATTTTTGCAGGACCAATGGCTGGGTTATCAGGAATGTCCTATTCCCGATTTCTCTTTTTTAATGCCACAGGTGCATTGGTTTGGGGAACAGTGACTACAGGGGTTGCCTACTATGCTGGTACTTTAATTCCCCTAGAAACTCTAGTTTCTGGAGTTGTGAGGATTAGTTCCATCATTTTAAGTGGTGTATTGTTGTGGTTTGCTACCCCACCAGCATTCCGTTGGCTCAAGGAAAGATTTATCAATTGGCGTAATGCCAAAAAAACTCAATCTTCTAGCCCTAGCCAGTCAAAGCTGCAATCTGCTCAGGAATCATCTGTAATATTTCCAATCGCAGAAGATAAAGTAATGGTGAAAATCGAAAAGGATTATTAACAAGAAAGAAGGGCTACCCATCGGGTAGCCCTTCTTTCTTAAGGTTTTAAAAGCAAAAAAATGGCTATGCCATTTTTTTGCTTTAGTATTTACGGAGAGAGAGGGATTCGAACCCTCGGTTGCTTTCACAACATTCGATTTCAAGTCGAACGCATTCGACCACTCTGCCATCTCTCCCGTTGGTTATTCTAAAGCATGATTACACCTAATACAAGCAAAAAATAAAGACTCGCTTTGCGAGTCTTTATTTTTTGGATAGGCTGCTTAGCCTAAAACCTATGCTTTGACAGCAGACATTGACAAGGTGTAATAACCCAACTGGTTAGGAACTCTCTCCCACTTACCATCAAGCTTGCCCTTAGACAAGTTCTTGGTAACGCGATCCTTCGCTTGACGGAAATTTTCTACCGAGAGATCACCATACAAAGCTTTGACAACGCTATCTGCATTGACAAATTCACCCTTGCGCTCTTGCAAAACCTTCTCGATCGCATCAGTTAAAGTATTACCCTGATAGAGAGGACGCATCACCAAAGAACTCATGCGACCAGATTTCTTCGGCTGTGGAGCTTTAGCTGCCTCTACTTCAGCCTTTTTGGAAACCTTAGGGGAAGCCTTTGTAGCTTTAGGAGCAGTTTTAGGAGCAGCTTTGGTTGCCTTAGGTGCTTTAGTCGCTTTGGTTGCCTTAGGCGCAGGAGTGGCTTTGGCAGCAGCTTTAGGAGCTTTAGTTGCTTTAGGAGCTTTAGTTGCTTTAGGAGCAGGAGCTTCAGCTTTTACAGATGCAGCTCTGCCTCTCTTGATAGTTGAGGTGGGAACTGTTTTCAAGGTTTCTAGAGATAGTGTGTAGTAACCAAGTTGGTTAGGAACACGCTTCCATCTATTTTCGCCTTTGCCCTTGGATAGATTCTTGGTTACACGCTCTTTAGCAACTCGGAATACAGTCTCTGTCAAATCACCGTAAAGAATATTGACTACATCATCAGCATTTACAGCTTGTCCTTGGCGTTCATTCAAAATCTTTTCGATCGCTTCTGTGAGGGTCAGCCCTTCGTAAGCAGGACGAGTTGTCAAAGAACCACGACGATGTCCTCTTCCTCTTCCTTTAGCAGCAGGTGTAGCGGCAGGGGCTGCTAAAGGCTCAGCGACAGCTTTAGGCTTGCGACCTTTAGTAGGGGCGGGTGGAACTTCAGCAATTACGGGAGCAGCTACAACAGGAGCAGCAGCTACAACTTCTTTCTTTTTACCTTTAGCTTTAGGAGCTTCAGCAGGTAGACTTCCTAGGAGTGCTTCAACATGAGCAAGTTGGGCGCGGGCTTGGGCAACTTTATCTTCATATTCAGCGAGGAAGCCTTGCAAATGGGTTTGCAAAGCTTGTAAAGACGCGCCAAATCCGTCTGGCTGTAAACTTACAGGTAGATCTATAGTCATATTATGGAAACCAAAGAGATAGTAATGATTGATTGATTTGATTAGTTTGTTTCCTCATACTTTTGCTTATGATGGAAGAAACTCATCATTTCGTTCTATCATGTTTTGAGAGAACTCGCAATAGTTTAGAAAGAATTCTCACCATTATCTATTTTTTTTAGAAGAAAGAGGGCTATACATTGTCCCTTTTCCCTTACTGAGTAAGTATCAATTCGTGAGAAGGCTTCTAAAGTTAAGCTAAATAAAGTTGGTTCGAGATAATGTGAAACCATTTCTGAGACAGAGTTAGCGTGAACAAAGCTCTCTCAGAATTAAAAAGCCAGAGCTTCGCTCTGGCTTTTTAATTCTGAGAATTCAACCCAAATTGTCTTTAAATACAGTTTTGTGGATTTTAGATTGTCGATAATTAAGTTGAAAACTGCACAATGTTGCTATTTTTTTAATTCTAGGAGAAATTTGGCTTCGTTAGCCCGATCGCTATTGGGATAACGATCTATCAGTCTTTGCAGATAATTGGACTGCTCGCTGAGAAAGAAGCTAGAAAACAGCAAATCATCAATATATTGGCTCTGAGGAAACTTCACCTGTAATTCAGTGATGATGCTATCAATACGTCGTTGATAGTCAACGCGCATACTCTTTTCTCGCTGTTCATAATCTTGATACGAATAACTATTTCTACTTGTTGGTTGATATGGCTTACTAGCGGACACACCTACAGGTGGATGGATACGTTGGGTTTCTGAGAAAGTGTGGTTTTCCCACTGGTCAAGAAGTGTCATTGCTACCATGTACAGAGTTTTTTCGCGAAGCGCCGTGGAAAGGCTATTGTCTTCGAGTAATTTTTGATAGAGGGAAAGAGCGATCGCATTTTGACTGCCAGCTTGATATTTAGCGAGAATATCAGCATCACTGCGTTTAGATGGATCGCATACCCACCATTCGTGACAATTCCAATCCGTTGGCAAGTAATAAGCGCGAAATCCATCCCAAATTGCTAAATAACCATTTTTCCATCCGCCAATCCCCGCCCAGTTAGAGGCAATCTGATATCGTGATTCGGGTGTATTTTCGATTTGCCATTGACGTAATTTTTGCCAACGTAGTTTTTGTTCACCCAATAGTAACTGAGCTTCTTTCTTAAAGTTTTCGACCTGATTATCTTGCTGCCACCAACGACCTTGAGGATAGTAGTAAGCTTCGAGAATCTGGTCAGGAATTGCTTCTAATTGCACCTTTGCTGCTGTTTCTAAGGCTTTGGCATAATCTTGCGATCGCGCATATTGGACGGCGATCGCGTATTGTAAGAGTGGTGCAAGGAGTTGATTTTCTGGCTCTTGTAAGAGGGTTTGCATCTGGTCGATGGACAAGCCAACATCAAGGAGCGTGCGAACATGGGGAAAAGCGAGATAAAGAGCATCTCGATCGCCCATTGGTTGCGCCATAATCTTGATCCAGAGGCGCATCGCTCCGACAATATCATTGTTATCTTGTAAACTTAGCGCCAGAAAATAATTAGCATCATCGACTCCAGAGTGCTCGGAATATTTCTGGAGCCATCCTTTCCATGCATTTAGTCTTTCTTTCTCAGTAAGTTTAGCGTTACGGGCAAGGATCGCAGGTTCGCGTGGCTCAGCATTAAAATAAGAACGTCCTGTTAAATCGCCATACTCACGACAGGCGATCGCAAATTTTGATTGTGGATATTTCTCTACCATTCCCAACAGCAGATAATAGGCATGATTACCCTTTTGCCCAAAATTTTCGTAACTAACGATCTTTGAGAGAGAATGAAGCTGAGATAGATCGTTATTTAAAATATTTTTGAGGAGTTCTGTCCCTTGATTATCTCCATGTCGATCAAGTTCAGCGATCGCCCATATGCGATCGCTTGCCGAGAGATCGTTAGCCAAAGAACGAAAGAATGCGCGAGCAAAGGGGGTAATCTCTCCCGCCTTCATGACACCTATTCTCTCAACTAAGATATATTCCTGAGCATCGCTGGATAACTTCTGGTAGAGAGCGATCGCTTCTTTGATTTGCCTTTCTGTTGGTTGTTGTAGTTGCTCGTACTGTACCCATTCTGGTAAGCCTGCAAAATTCTTGCTTTTTTCGGAAGGAGTCTTGCCATAGACGGCTTCATAGCCCAATAATCTAGTCAAGAAGTCGAGATTGAATTGGTCGTAGTAACGAGGGGAATTTCTCGGTTCGAGATTTGCCTTAGCAAGACTGATTAACTCTGAGCGTACTTTAGGGTCGTCTAAGCCAAATTCTTTCTCCCAGTCTTTGCTCTGAGATGCTGATGCATAGGAATAGATTTCATAAAAGCTTGGATAGGTCATCCGTCGCTGAATCTGTCCATGCAACCATAGCGTTGTATAGGGCTTCCCTAGGCTGCGAATACCTTCAAGTCCATACCTTTGACGAGTTTCATCACGGGAGCGAGCGTAATAACTCAGTAAAGGATAGGCTTTGGCTCCGTATTTTTTCCAGACTGGATTCTCAACCCGATCTTTCCCCCACTTCTCGACAATGATATCTTGGCGTACTGCTTGAGCAATTTCTTGCCATTGGGGATCGAAACGAAGGCGATCGCGCAAGACATCATCAATTTCCAATTGGGATATTTCTTGAGGACTGAAAGAATCAGCCAGTTTTGACATTTCCGATGGACTAGGTATTTTAACTGTTCGAGATTGAAATACTTCTGTCGCTTTAAGTGCTATGCCAAATGAGAAGATAGTGATGACGCATATAGACAATATATATAGATGTCGCTTTTGCATTTCAATCTCCAAACTCTAAGTTAGATCCTCCTATACATTAAACGTGATTTGGATGAGACAGAATTACATCTCATTAATTTGCAACAAAAAACCATCCGCCAAAAAAATAGAGTCGGTGCTTTAAGCACCGACTCTATTTTTTTTGATGAAAAGAACGTGAGTTCGATATCGCCATTTGCGACGTACTTCGCCCGCCGCAAATGGCAGGAGATGGTAAGAACCGCTTAGCGGTTCTTACCATCTCCTGCCTTCGTCGAACTGAGGTTAAAAGAATAAATGGCTTTCAGGTTGGATATTGATTTCCATCGGTACAGCTTGTGGATCGGCGGAAAGAGCAAACATAATCGCATTTGCCGCAGTCTCAGTCGTTAGCATTTTGCTGCGATCAACCTTCAGGCTAACGTTATCCCAAAATGGCGAATCAATTCCGCCAAAATAGAATAGAGTCACCTTAATACCTAAACGTCGAACTTCATCAGCCATACATTTACTAAATCCGATCGCCCCAAATTTTGATGCACAATAGGCTGATGCCATAGCCATTGGATGTTTACCAAGAATGCCAATGACATTGCAGATATGTCCAACCTTACGATCCTTCATGACATTTGCCACCGCTTGGCTAGTGTAAAAATTTCCCTTGAGATTAAGATCAAGCATCTGGTCAAGTTCTTGCGGTTCAATGCGAAGGAATTGCTTCATCACGCCTGCACCTGCCGCATTCACTAAGACATCAATCTGTCCAAACTGCGCGATCGCTTGCTGTACCATTCCTTCAACTTGCTCATATTTAGTAATGTCTGTAGGAACTGCGATCGCCTCAATATCGTGGTCATCTTCGAGATTATTAACTAGTTCTTCCAGTTTGGCGACGTTTCTCGCGACAAGAACTAACTTCGCACCTGATGCGGCTAATTTTTGGACAATCGCCAAACCAATGCCACCTGTTGCACCGACAACGACAACAACTTTATTTTGCATATTAAAAATTACGATCTGTTTACAATACTTTATACTTCTTTACATAATAAAGCCTCACGGCTATGTGATAAAAAAACGTCAGTTCGCCGAAAAATAAAAATGGTAAGAATCGCTCAGCGATTCTTACCATTTTTATTTTTCGGCGAACTGACGTTAAAAAAGAACAGATTTTTAGTGGTGTGGCTTTGCCGCGCCACTAAAAATCTGTTTAAGCAACTCCATTCTTCTTAAACCAATCCAGTAATCGTTTCCAGCCGTCCTCTGCTTCGGTTTGACGATATGAAGGACGATAATCAGCGTGAAAAGCGTGAGGTGCATCGGGATAAACCACAATCTCGGAATTAGCACTGCAACCCTTCAGTTTTTCACGCATTTGCTCAACCGTATCCACAGGAATACCAGTATCCTTACCACCATATAAACCCAGAATTGGCACTTGTAAATTCATGGCGATATCAATGGGATGCTTTGGTGTAAGTTTTGTTGAGTCACCAACAAGTCTGCCATACCAAGCCACACCTGCTTTAACTTGCGGATTGTGGGCAGAATATAACCAAGTAATCCTCCCACCCCAACAGAAACCCGTAATCCCCAACTTTTGCGGATCTCCCTTAGCTGATTTAGTTGCCCATGCTGCGGTAGCATCAAGATCGGACATAACTTGAGCATCAGGAACTTGGCTAACTACTTTGCGAATCTCCGCAATATCCGTCAACTTAGATACATCACCCTGTCGATAAAACATTTCAGGGGCGATCGCTAGATAACCTAATTTTGCGAGGCGACGGCACACATCCTGGATATAAGCATGAACGCCAAAGATTTCTTGAATAACTAAGATCACAGGAAAATCTTTGCCCACAGTTGGTCTAGCTCTATAAGCAGGGATCGTGCCATCTTTGACAGGTATTTTGACTTCACCTGCGATGATGCCCTTATTGTCTGTAGTGATTACTTTTGCGGAAATTGGCTGCACAGCGATCGCAAAACCTGCTGTGAGGCTAGTAACTGCGATGAATTCGCGTCTGGTAAGTTTTGACATGCAAGTGAACCTTTACAAAAATATAGATGATGACAAGCTAGGCTTCCCACCATCTATATTTTGCAACCTAAAACTAAAAATGAGTGTCATCTCAAAACCCATAAATGAATGAAGGCGGCGCTTCGCGCCACCTTCATTCATTTATGGGGGGTGTGTTAGCGCAGCGTAACTCACCATTCAATCTTAGACTGTGCGTTACATAGCGTAACGCGCCTTACAAAGTGAAGTGGGCGCAGTAGCTTCACTAAACTATTTGCCAATTTTGACTGGGGTTTTAGTAGCTTTGATCTCATAAATTGCTTTTTCTAGCAAAGAGACTCCTGTCATTTCTTCTGGTTGTGGAACTTGCAGAATTTCTAGAATCGTAGGGGCAATGTCTGCTAGGCGACCGCCAGACTGCTTGAGTCTTACATCAGCACCATGACCATAGATCTTACGACCTTCACCCTCTACCAAAATAAATGGGACAGGATTGCTGGAATGGGCTGTCCAAGGATTGCCATGATCATCCCACATATATTCCGCATTACCATGATCGGCGGTGATTAAAGCCGTACCACCTGCATTGGCGATGCTAGATAATAGCTTGCCCAAACATCGATCCACATGCTCGAGAGCCTTAACTGTCGCTTCAAAGTTACCAGTGTGACCAACCATGTCGGGGTTAGCATAGTTAATCACAATTAGCGAGTAAATCCGCTTGGTGATCGCTTCGGAAGCAATGCGGGTTACCTCAGTAGCAGACATTGCTGGCTCTTGATCATAGGTAGATACACGCGGACTATTGACCAATACCCGATCATCGCCTTCACTAGCTTCTTCCAGTCCACCATCAAAGAAATAGGTAACATGGGCATATTTCTCAGTTTCAGCGAGGCGCAACTGCTTTAATCCATGCTGTGCCACAACTGGCCCCAACAAGTTAGTTAAGTTTTGGGGCAGGAAGGCAACAGGCACAGGTAAAGCACTGTCGTACTGGGTAAATGTGGCATAGGCGAGATGCTGAATATGTTCGCGTTCAAAACCTGTAAAGTTTTCGGCAACAAGAGCTTGAGTGATCTCACGGGAACGATCAGGACGGAAGTTAAAGCAAATTACACCGTCACCTGAGGCGATCGCCCCTTGAGCAACGCGAGTAGGGGGTAAAAATTCATCGGTAATTTTTTCTTTGTAGGCGGCTTCCAGTAAGTCTGTTGGCTCAGTTAGCTCAGTAGTGATTTGATCGTTTGTCAAAACTTCATAAGCCTTTTGGACGCGATCCCATCGCTTGTCACGATCCATGACAAAGTAACGACCACTGATTGTAACAATGCGCCCAACACCAATCTTTTTAATATGTGCTTGTAAAAGCCTAATAAAGTTGATCCCTGAATGTGGCAAGGTGTCACGTCCATCGGTAATCACATGAATGCAGACATCTTCAATTCCTTGAGACTTCGCTAAATCTAGTAATCCCAAGAGGTGATCAATATGTGAATGTACACCGCCATCAGAGCAAAGCCCGATTAGATGCAATTTGCTATGGTTAGCTTTAACCTTTTCACAAACTTGTACTAGTACAGGATTTGATAATAATGAGCCATCATCGACAGCATCAGAAATTCTTACTAACTCTTGGGGGACAACTCGACCTGCACCAATATTTAAATGTCCAACTTCAGAGTTGCCCATTTGACCTTTTGGCAAGCCAACATCTTTGCCAGAGGCTTGGAGGAGAGTTTTTGGGTAAGTACTCCACAGACTATCCATGACGGGAGTATTTGCTGCGGAGATCGCATTGCCCTCGGTTTCTTCCCTATATCCCCAGCCGTCTAAAATGATCAGAACCAGTGGAGAAACAGACCCCGTTTGCATAAAAGACAGTTCCTTGTTAAGTACATGTTCACTCCTCACTAGGCAATCATACCATCGGAGCAAATTTACGGATTATCTTAACAATACTTGGCAATTTGCGCGATCGCAATGTATCGTAAAAAACTTTTAATTATTCCCAAACTTGCGGTGCTTTGTTTCAATCGACGAATTGCTGACACAGATTAGCGCATTCATAGCACATTTATTTTGCTGATCGCTAACGAATGTATGATGATTACTCTGTAGTGCTTTGCTGTGACTTACAACACTTTGCGCTCAAACCCAAAATTCTTTCATCGGTTAAAAATTTCCCCCACGAATGGCGTTAATAGTTCAAAAATATGGTGGCTCCTCCGTAGCCGATGCCGATCGCATCAAGGCAGTCCGTGATCGCATTAAGCGGACAGTTGATGCTGGTAATCAAGTTGTAGTAGTGGTTTCAGCGATGGGCAAAACCACTGATGGTTTGGTGGCTCTCGCCGAGTCAGTGTCAGCAACTCATACTCAAACCCTTACCGAAATTGCCGCAAAAGAGCGAGAAATGGATCTGCTCTTAGCAACAGGGGAGCAGATCACGATCGCTGCCTTAAGCATGGCATTGCAAGCAGTAGGACAACCTGCGATCGCCATGAATGGCTCTCAAGTCAGGGTGGTTACGGAGCCAAACCATACTCGCGCCAGAATTTTATATGTAGAACCAGATCAAATTAGATCAGCGCTAGATCTTGGTAAGGTTGTGGTGATTGCAGGATTTCAAGGAGTAGCGATTGATCAAGCTACTGGCTTACCGAGTAATGAAATTACTACTTTAGGGCGCGGAGGTTCCGACACTTCGGCAGTGGCGATCGCCGCAGCGATCGAAGCAGACATTTGTGAAATTTATACTGATGTTCCCGGAATTTTGACCACTGATCCACGGATTGTCCCCAAGGCACAGATGCTTGCGGAAATTACTTGCGACGAAATGCTAGAGCTAGCCAGTTTAGGGGCAAAAGTTTTGCATCCACGTTCTGTGGAAATTGCCCGTAACTTTGGCGTAAAAATGTGTGTGCGATCAAGTTGGCTAGATGATGCGGGTACGGTGATCACTTCACCTCGTATTGGTACAGGCAATCTGAAATCCTTAGAAGTGAATCGTTTTGTGGAGACAGTTTCGATTGATTACGATCAAGTCAAAATTGCGCTGTTACAAATTCCCGATCATCCTGGGATCGCCTCACAGCTATTTAAATCTCTCGCTGATCAAGGGATCAATGTTGACTTAATAATCCAAGCAGTGCAAGAAACCGAAGGTGTAAATGACATTGCCTTTACGATTCCTCAAAATCAACTGCAACTTGCCGAGGTGGTCACCCGTAGTTTAGAAATTGGCGCGAGTTTAGTCACCGTTGACTCTGCCATTGCCAAAATCAGCATTATGGGTGTGGGCATGATCGGACGACCAGGTGTAGCTGCGCAAATGTTCACGGCTCTGGCTGAAGCGGGAATCAATATTCAAATGATTTCCACTTCTGAAATTAAAATTAGTTGTGTAATTGCATCTTCTGATGGCGAAGCGGCGATCGCTGCTATGCAAAAAACCTTCGATGTGCCAGTGAGATCGCATTCAGCCTGTGAGATTACCTCAGAAAATAATGCCGATATTTCACCTGTGCGTGGGGTTGCTCTAGATCGCAATCGGGCTAGAATTGCAGTGCAGCAAGTACCTGATCGTCCGGGGATGGCAGCCAAAATCCTTGAACAGCTTGTTGAACAAAATATTAGTTTGGATATGATCGTCCAGTCGCAATCCGATCGCGATGTTAACGAAATTGCTTTTACTGTAGCAATCACTGATCTTGCTAAAGCGGAAACTGCCCTCAGACAATATACGCAGGAGCTTGGCTACGGTGAAGTAACTTGCGATGCTGACATTAGTAAAGTCAGTATTGTGGGCGCAAATATGATCCATCAGTCGGGAATCGCTGCCCGTATGTTTAGCGCTCTCGCTGATTCAGGGATTAATATTGAGATGATCGCCACATCTGAAATTAAAGTAAGCTGCGTAGTGCGCGATCATCAAGCGGAACAAGCACTGAAAGTTATTCATCAAGAATTTAACTTGTCTGGTGATTACGCGATCGAAGTTCCCAGTGCCTTGAAAAAGTAGTAAGTGTGGCGCGAAGCGCCACACTTACTACCTAAATACGCTTTAAGATAAACACATATCCCGCGAGCATTTCTATGTCATCTGATAAATCTAGCGATCGCCCCAGCAATCCGCCCACTGATCCTAAGCCAGCGCCACCTGTTCATAAACAAGAAAATTCATTTAAAAATTTCTTGACTGATAACTTGCCCACTGTCACAGTGGCTATTTTGTTAGCAGTTGGCGTAAGAATATTTATTGCTGAGCCACGTTATATTCCTTCTAGCTCGATGGAGCCGACTTTATTAATTGACGATCGCTTAATTATCGATAAGCTTTCAATTCGTTGGCGCAAGCCCGAACGCGGTGAAATTGTCGTCTTTAATCCACCCGTTAATCCTGTTGTGCCTGATGCGTCTAAGGTCTATATCAAACGGGTAATTGGGTTGCCAGGCGATCGCATCAGCATTCATGATGGCAAAGTATTTATAAATGATGTACCTCTAAATGAGCCATATATTGCCGCGCCGCCAAATTACACTTTGCCAACCCAAGACGATGCTCTTTGTCCTAACTGCTTCCGTCCTGACAATGTGCAGTCTGGTAAGGATCATCCGTTTTTCACAGTGCCTAATGGTAAATATTGGGTAATGGGTGACAACCGCAATAATAGTCTGGATTCTCACGCATGGGGATTTATGCCCGAAGAGAATTTAGTTGGAAGGGCTATGTTTCGCTACTGGCCGTTTGACAATCGCGTTGGTAATTTAAACGTTCCTAAATACAACTAGTAGAAGAGTGATGCGCTCCGTGACCCTTCTACTAAATACATAAATACAACTAGTAGAAGGGGACGCGGAGCGTACCTTTCTACTCAATACAAAATAAGTAGATACTGATCCATGTCCACAGAAATTAAATTAGATCCGCAAGCTCCTATCAAACCTTGGTGGCAACAACATAGTGAAACCATCCGTATTTTTATCGTGGCTCTTGTGATCGCTTTATTTCTGCGGGCATTTATTGTCGAACCACGTTTCATTCCCTCTGGCTCGATGGAACCGACTTTGCAAGTGGGCGATCGCATCTTAGTCGATAAAATCTCAATGCAATGGCAAGAACCACAACGCGGCGATATTTTAATTTTTTATCCACCTAAGTCTCCTGCGATTGAAGACAACACTAAAGCTTATATCAAGCGCTTGATTGGAATCGAAGGCGATCAAATTGGGGTACGTGGCGGCAAAGTCTACCGCAATGGGGAAGCACTGGATGAGCCATATATTGCGGAAGCTCCTAAATATATGATGCGTACTGTGACTGTGCCAAAAGGTCATTACTGGATGATGGGCGATAATCGTAATCACAGTAATGATTCGCATATTTGGGGATTTCTACCTAAAGAGAATGTCATCGGTAAAGCAACTATTAGATTCTTTCCTTTTGGCGATCGTTTAGGCGCAATTACAACAGCTAAATAACACCTAAATCTATGTTTTGGTAAGCGTCAGAAAATCTGGATGTTAAAGTACTAATAAACATACTCAAGAAAATCCATGACGCTAACCCTTAATCTACCGTCAGAAGTTGAGGAATATCTCTTACAGGAAGCCAATCAAAAAGGGCTTTCCATTGAGTCTGTGACATTGGAGTTATTAACCAGCTCTATTCTTTTAAGACAAAAACAATCTAAAGCGGTTAACCTAATTCAGTCTTGGATCGATGATGAAGATATTGAGGAACAGCAAGAAACAGGTCAATATTTGATTTCTGCATTAGATAATGATCGTCTCAGCGATCGCAAATTGTTCCCAGTTGAGATGAAGGGTATAACTTGGTGAATCGCGTCATAATATTGGATTCGGGGCCAATTGGTCTAATCACCAATCCAAAGCTATCTCTAGAAAGTGTAGCTTGCGCCCAGTGGTTACAAGCTCACATCACGGCTGCAAGTCGAATTATCATTCCAGAGATTGCAGATTATGAGGTTCGCCGTGAGTTATTACGAGCAAACAAGACTAAAGGGATTTCTCGTCTAGATGATTTAGCCAAGTTGATTGAGTATTTACCAATTAAAACGGTTGCAATGCGTCAAGCTGCTCAACTTTGGGCTCAAGCTCGTCAGCAAGGACAGCCCACATCAGGTGATAAAACGATTGATGGAGATATGATTCTAGTAGCTCAAGCTATGACTTTTGGAGTTGCAGATGTTGTAATTGCGACAACGAATGTAGGACATCTATCAAGATTTATTGCTGCCGAGTTATGGCAAAATATCGTTATTGATTGAGCTTCAATTAGTTGGATTTAAGCTTTTTTCCTTGGGCGAGCGCTTAGGCAAATAGGCGAAACTACATCTGATAAATACTTTCTAATTGTAAAATTTCATCATCAGACAAGGAGTATACAACTTTGACAGAATCCCAAGAGCAGTACAGTCTTACTGCTAACAAAATTCAGTGTGGGCATTGTGCTATCAAGTCCCTCATGAGGATTATTTGTGAAGGAGAAGATTCGTACGTTTTTGGTGATGAAGAATATGGTGGAGATGATGTTTATCATAAGTGGCAAATTTTGAAATGCCTTGCTTGTTCTGAAATAAATATTCTTCACAACTCATCATCATCACTATGGGAATATGAATTGGACAGCGAAACCTCTATACGTCCTACATATATTGATATTTTGTATCCTCATCAGATTAGTGAAAAGCCGCTTGAACTGAAAATTAGCAACGAGGTAATAGAGCGAGCAATTGCTGACATAGAAGTTCTAATTTTATCTAGAGGAGCAGTTAGTGGAGTTGATCGAATACATACTGCTCTTCATGGTTATCTGCGTGCAATATGTATTCGAGAGAATATTGTATATAGTAAAGATGACAGCATAGTTAAGCTATTCAAGTTACTGCGTCAGCAACATCCAAAACTGCAAAGTACTGACCGCACACAAGACATTGATCGTCTCCTTCAGTCATTTGCGGGTATTTTAGATTCACTCAATCCAATAAGAAATCATGCAAGCATGGCACATCCTAACGATAATGTTCTAGAGAAAGATGAAGCTTTACTTTTCATCAATGTAGTTCGTACATTACTCCGTTACATTGATGGGAAGTTGATATAGAAAGATCCCCATTTTTATAAAACATATTATTTCAAGAGATACACCTTTAACAAATTTGAGGCGAATTTATGGCTAACAAAAAACAACGTTTTTCACAGATTGATTTGCGTAGTGCGTTGCAAATTATCGGGATTAATGAATTAAAAGAATGGCAAATAAAATTTACACCTAAACAAGCTTCAGAATATTATTTGACAAGCACCCAAAAACTCAAAGCACACTTTGATTTATCCTTGTCTGAATCAGCGAAATCATTATTAATCGATGCTATTTTGCTCGAAGCAATTGATAGTTATGCTGCCTTAAAAATCTGGAAAGAAGCAAAATTACAAACTGAACAATTAACAGGTGTAGTTGATTATTTAATTGCTGGACAGGGGAAAGTATATCAATCGCCTTTATTATGTATCGTTGAAGCTAAAAAAGATGATTTTGAGCAGGGATTAGCGCAATGCTTAACAGAAATGTATGCCTGTCTAACATTGAATCAGCCACAATATTCATTTCCTATATATGGCATTGTCACTAATGCAACGACATGGCGATTTTATCAACTAAACAAACAAGAATGTTATGAAAGCCTTGCTTATTCAGAAACTCAACTAAAGGATATTCTCGGAATTCTAAATTGTTTGTTTGCTGATTGTCAGGCAAAACTTTTAAACCATAGTCAATCTGGAAATGCCAATTTAGCGAGATAGCGATGATTTATTTGAAATAAGGCGATCCTTGACAAAATCATAAAAAAGATCGCCTTATTTTTTTACGTCGTTTAAACAGGAGTAGAGAAGCGGATTTTCAGGTAATCATCTTCCATTTTTGCGCCAGAGGTTTGGAGAACCGATAGAGCTTGAGGTAATACCAAATTACGGCGATGATTGCCAATACGTATATTTAGCTCATCACCAGTCTTAGTTAGCTCAATCTTCTCTTTCGGTACACCTGGTAAATACAACTCTAAACGATACTGCTTATTCTCCTCAACAACACGCATTGTATTTTCTTTGTAATAGACCTGCGAAGGATCTTCATTGCCATATAGAGTCTCTTTTAAGCGCTCTAGGGCAGCAATTCCACACATCTCTTCAGCATAAAGTGGAATCTGCTTAATTGGCAGAGGATGAAAGTCACGATGAATTTGTTCGCAATATTGCTTCTGATTGTCTTTCCATGCCTTAAAGAATGGATCTTGCACTTCTTCAGGAATAATCCGATTAGCAATCACCATATCTGTAGCAACATTGTAGAGACTGAGATAGGAATGCGCCCTTAAGGACTCATTGATCACCATCTTTTCGGGATTAGTCACCAGCCTGACGGTTGTGGTGGTGTTATCTGTGAGGATTTTTTCTAGAGATTCTAATTCTTCATAAAACTCATAGGGTGCATCCATTACTTCTTTGTTGGGCAAAGAGAAGCCAGTCACACGCTTAAAAATAGGCTCAAATACAGGACTCAGAACCTGTGCCATTCCCTGCAATGGCTTATAAAACTTCCGCATATACCAACCTGCTACTTCTGGTAGAGACAGTAGTCTCAGAGCTGTCCCCGTAGGTGCAGAGTCAATTACCAAAACGTCATATTCCTTTTCGTCATAGTGCCGCTTAACACGTACTAGACCAAAAATCTCGTCCATTCCTGGTAAAATTGCTAATTCTTCGGCTTGAACTCCCTCCAGACCCCTAGCTTGAAGAACTTCACTAATGTAACGCTTGACCGCACCCCAGTTTCCTTCTAGCTCTCTTAATGCATCTAACTCCGCCCCCCAGAGGTTAGGACGGACTTCTTTAGGATCATGCCCCAATTCGACCATAAAACTATCAGCAAGAGAGTGAGCAGGATCGGTACTCAAGACTAAAGTTTTATAACCCAATTCAGCACAGCGTAAACCTGTGGCTGCGGCGACAGAAGTTTTGCCCACTCCGCCTTTTCCTGTCATTAAAATGATACGCATGGTCAATATGACTCGTCTTGTTTAAATTTTGATGGGATTAGGCTTGACAAAGCTAAGCCCTGCCAAATCTAATAAATTTTGAATAAATAGTTGATGTTGCAAATCTTTACAATTGCTTCTCATTCTAACATCGATATCGCGATCGCCTGAAATGCTTTTAAATAGCTTTTTCTACTTAATAGTTACCCAAATAGTGTGAGGCGGCGCTTTGCATCGCCTCACACTATTTGGGTAACAAGAATGGCAACAGCTATAATATCAACTCACAAAAGTGTCGTCAGACTTTTATGAATTCAAAACCAAACCTAGTCAGGGTTTTAAACACAAAAAATGAGTGAGCCATTTTCTGTGTTGGGATTGCTGGATTTTTGGATTGCATACATGGTAGTTTAGCCAGATACAAGCTAAAGTAGCTTAGCTAATCGCTGTAAGGCTTTTATCTATATGAATCAGCAACCAGACTCACCTGTTAACTTAGAACAACTTAGTCAAATATCAGAAGGAGATATAGAGTTTGAGATTGAGGTTTTACAGGTTTATGTTGAAGATGTCTCACAGCGTATTGAAAAAATTCGTGATGCAATTACTAGAGATGATTGGTCAAAAATTATGGGTGAAGCACATCACCTAAAAGGTTCTAGTGCGAATGTGGGGGCTTTGCAAATCCAGACATTGGCAGGGCAACTTGAGAAACTAGATGCAAGTCAAGATCAGCAAAAAATTCTGGAGATTATTGATGATATGTTGAGAAAAATACAGGATGTTGAGTTATTTATTCACGAAAAATCAGCGACTTTGTCAGCACCAAAAAAAATTGAATCTTAGCCATGGATAATATAGTTTTAAGAACTATAAATTTTATGACCAGTAAGCAATGGCGATCGCTTGCCAATATATTTTTTGTCTGCCTAATTTGTCTTGGTATAACCTTCTGTAACGCTCTTTCTCTAACTGTTTTCGCTGTAAGTGAGCCTTCTCCAACTCAGATCATCGATCGCTTTGAAAACATCAAAAACAAAATGGCAAAACTGAGGTTTTGCTATAACGAAAGCTGTTTTTATCGCAATGTCACCAGCAAAGTTATTCCACCTACTAGCAACAATCCTCACTACATTGGTGAAATATCTGCCGCTGTAGAACGCCCATCATCCAGTCCAGATCTCGCCGACTATCATTTTGTCTATGTAGACGATCGCTGGCAACTAGTTAAAGGTGAAGAGTTTACCGATGTTGCTGATTACGTATTTATAGGCGATCGCTATGAAATCTACAGCGTTCATAATAGTCACACCTTGCGCGGTAATCTAGACAAGGCAAAAGAAGAAGGTGGTATTAAATCAGGCTATTTGCCTCTTTACTATGAAGTTTTAGATCGTGGAATTGAGAAGCTATAAAAAGATGAGATGCGGTGCAAAGCACCGCATCTCATCTTTTTTTAAAGAAAAAGCCTCGCATTGCGAGGCTTTTTCTTTTTTTTGAGTAAGTAATTACCGTTTCGAGTATTGAGGAGCTTTACGAGCTTTCTTGAGACCATACTTCTTACGTTCCTTGCAACGAGGATCGCGAGTCATGTAGCCTTCAACCTTGAGAGGTTTACGGTTTTCAGGAGCAAGTTCACACAAGGCACGAGCAACACCTAGACGAATTGCATCAGCTTGACCAGTTACACCGCCACCATGAGCATTGACCAAAACATCGTACTCATTTTCCAAACCCAAAGTTTCCAAAGGAGCCTTTACCCCTGAGATGTAGCTAGGGTTAAATTGCAAATACAGATCACCTGGTTTGCCATTGATTACGATTTTGCCTTCACCTGGGACGAGGCGTACACGGGCGATCGCTCTTTTACGACGACCAGTTCCCCAGTAAACAGCACGATTAGAACGTTCAGTATCTGACATCTGTGATTTCTCCTACTTCAGCGATGGAATGGTGTTGATGACCAAGGTCTCAGGCTGTTGCGCCTCATGGGGATGGCTAGCACCCTTATAAACCTTGAGCTTGGTGAAAAGCTGACGACCGAGGGTATTTTTCGGCAACATACCTTTAATCGCATGTTCGAGAACTCGTTCAGGAACGCGAGCGATTACTTTGTCGAAAGTTTCTTCCTTCATCCCACCTGGGCGACCAGAATGTCTTCTATATAGCTTTTGGGTGGATTTCTTGCCAGTTACAGCAATTTTTTCGGCGTTGATTACCACGACGAAATCGCCAGTATCTAGGTGGGGCGTATAGGTTGGCTTATTTTTACCGCGTAGGATTACCGCGATCGCGCTAGCAAGCCTTCCTAGGCGCTGACCTTCCGCATCAATGACATACCATTTGCGATCGGGATCTTTTGGTAAGTAGCTTTTATTGGGAGTAAGAGTAGTTGTAGTCATTAGTTTCTCTACAAACGAGATTTATCTATGATTATTTATCTGGGAAATATATCTGGGAAATATATTTATCAAACTTTTGAGTTTGGGACAGGTTAGCTTTTAAACTTCAGACCAAGTTAAGTACATGGCTGTCATTTAAACCTAGTGTTTGCTTGCGTGATGCGAATTCCGCAAAGGGATTATCAGCATAGCCGATCGCCAATAGGCACAATCCTTGTGGGGGAGCAGCATACTTAACTTCAATACGACGTTTTTCTTGCCAAATGCGCGTAAAGGCTTCGACACTCAGACGTGAACGCCCTACATCGACTAATTGCCCTACTAACAAGCGAATCATGCCGTACAAAAAGCCACTTGCCTGTACTTCCACATGGACAAAATCACCATCTCGCCAACATAGGGCTTCTTGAAGTTCAAGACGACTATGGGGGCGACTTGAACCTGCTCGTTGAAATGCTGCCATATCCTGCTCACCTAACATCGGCTGCAAGGCTTGATGGATCAGCTTTTCATCAAGGCGATCATGGTAGTAGTGCCAACTAAACGGCTTTACAAACAGATTTGGGATTGCTGCGGTGTAAATCGTGTAACGATAACGCCGCCATGTCGCCGAAAATCTTGCGTGCCAATCGCTTTCTACTTCCGTTGATCCACAGATCAAAATCCCTTCAGGCAAATAACTATTAAGTATCTTTGCCCAACGTTGGGGAGGGATCAAGCTTGACGTATCAAAGTGGGCTACTTGAGCCGCAGCATGAACGCCCGTATCAGTTCTACCTGCACTATGCAAAACGGTTGGCTTTCCGCAGATCTTAGCGATCGCTTCTTCAATCGTTTGCTGCACACTGGGATGATTTGGCTGCCTTTGCCACCCATAAAAGTATGTACCTAGATATTGAATAACTAAAGCAATACGATGGGGAGACTCAGAATCAGCAGAGAACATCTTGATGCTTACACAAGTTGCAAGATCGCCATTTCCGCATTATCACCACGACGGCTGACTGTGCGTACAATGCGGGTATAACCACCATTGCGCTCAGCATAGCGATCCTTTGCTTGGGTGAACAACAAGTCAACCAAGGTAGTTACGCGCTCTTCTTCGGGTAATTGTTCTTGTTTAGTTTTGGTTTGAGGACGATCGCTTACGGGTTCGCCATCTTTGACCGAAATGTCGTATAGGTAGGCGATCGCTTGACGACGAGCGTGCAGAGAACCATCTTTAGCAAGGGTGATCATGTGATCAACACTGCTACGAACGGCATCAGCCTTAGCTCTAGTGGTCTTAATTTCGCCTCTAAGGATTAGTTCAGTTGTCAAAGCCCGTAGGAGAGCTTTGCGCTGATCGGCAGCCTTGTTAAGCTGGGGGGTTTTACAACGGTGACGCATAGGTGTGTACTAGATGGATATGAAACCAAACTCTTTCAAGAAAAGAGATTTTGCTTTTTTACAGAACTTTAGAAGCTTTGGACTCAGTTAAGGTCAAGCCAAGATGCTGTTTAAGGGCATCCATAACTTCCTCAGCCGATTTTTGACCAAAGTTTTTGATTTCCAGTAAATCGTCTTGGGTGTATTCCAACAAATCCGCAACAGTATTAATCTGAGCGCGTTTGAGACAGTTATAAGCTCTAACAGATAGTTGCAATTCTTCAATGTGAATTTGCTTAGTCTCGTCTTGCTCATCACGTTCTTGGGGCAACGAAGGCGCAAGGGTGATTTCTTGCAAGGGCGAGAACAAATTCACCAACACACTAGCGGCTTGGCTAAGTGCTTCTTGAGGTGTAATGCTGCCATTTGTCCAGATATCGATTAGCAGACTCTCTTTGTTGATCGCATCACCGATCCGAGCGTCCTTAATCTCATACTTGACCTTACGCACAGGCATAAACACAGCATCAATCTTGAGTGTATCAATCGGAGAACTGTGATCTTCCTTAGAGCGGTCTACCGAGCGATAGCCTTTACCACGCTCAATCGTTAGTTCCATCTCCAAAGTTGCCCCCTCACTGAGAGTCGCAATGTATTGGTTAGGATTCACAATCTCGATATCCGATGGCAAAGAATGGAAACTGGTAGCCGTGACTAATTTTGGACCGCGCTCTACCAAACGAATGATCTGCGGTGCTGAGCTATAAGACTTCAACACTAGTTCTTTCAAGTTGAGCATCAAATCCAAAACGTCTTCCCGCACGCCTGGAATCGTCGCAAACTCATGGTTGACACCAGCAATGCGAACAGCAGTGACGGCCGCACCCTCAAGATTGGAGAGCAATACCCGTCTGAGCGCATTTCCAATGGTAATGCCTTGCCCCCGATCTAGTGGTTCCAGTACGAATTGGCTGTACTGGCTATTGTCTTTTTCTGTGTGGGATGCAACGCACTCAACCTGAAACTGTGCCATATTTGTACCGACTTAGTCTGCAAGAGTAAACGAAAATCAAAGGGAGAAATTAGAGAATTGGGGAATTACGAATTACGAGTTACGAATTATGAGCTTAGTTTCTAATTCGTAATTTCTAATTCGTAATTGATTACACACGTCTGCGCTTTGGAGGACGGCAGCCATTGTGAGGAATAGGAGTAATATCACGAATAAGAGTGATCTCTAAACCAGCAGCTTGCAATGCTCTCACTGCGGTTTCACGACCTGATCCAGGACCTGTGACCATTACTTCAACCTGACGCATTCCTTGCTCCATCGCTCTTCTAGCCGCCGATTCGGCAGCAGTTTGCGCTGCAAATGGAGTACCCTTCTTCGCGCCCTTAAAGCCACTAGCACCAGCCGAAGACCAAGAGATCACATCTCCAACAGTGTCTGCGATCGTGACGATAGTGTTGTTAAAAGTAGACTGGATGTAAGCGACTCCATTAGGGACATTGCGCTTATTCTTACGTGCGCCAGTTCTACGAGTTGTTTGACGAGCCATTGTTTCGTATTAATCCTTACTTACTTCTTACCTGGAGCCTTCTTCTTACCTGCGACAGTACGACGACCGCCACGACGGGTACGAGCATTGGTGCGAGTACGTTGTCCGCGCACAGGAAGCCCCATACGATGTCTGCGACCTCGGTAGCAACCGATGTCTACTAGGCGTTTGATGCTTAAACCTTCGAGACGACGCAGATCGCCTTCTACTTGAAAGTTGGATTCTACCTCTTGGCGTAAAGTTGTTACTTCAGGATCAGTAAGTTCTTTAACCCGTGTATCAGGGTTTATTTTGGTAGCTGCTAAGATTTTTTTGGCGCTAGTTAGACCGATTCCGTATATGTACGTTAGTCCTATTTCGATGCGCTTGTCACGCGGAAGGTCAACTCCTGCAATGCGAGCCACTATAAGTCTCCCAATTTGTTGTCAGTTTTCAATGTTATGTTTGCCCTAAAAGTACTCGTTGACAGACCTTTTCAGATGTTTTATGAGTAAATTTGAGGACGGATGGCTGTACAACACTATCTTCGTGAGAGCGTGCGTTCTATGCAGTGGGTTAGCTACAATCGACAGAAGCAAATTACGAAGACGTAATATTTTACAGCGAACTCTATAATATATTGACAATGGCAACTTCTGTCAATATTTTTTAGGATTAGTTAGGATTAGTTTTACTAAGCCAAGAATACTTGGCAGTGATCGCCATTAGTTGTCACGATCAGTTTCTATTGAAGCAACTCCAGAGATCGGACGATAGGTATAGCTCGCGATCGATGGAGCATTACTTGGCATATTGCTGGGCGCTTGAGATCGCGATATTTTCATAATATCTTCTTTGATCGCTTCGAGATCGACATAGCGATCAGCAACATTAATCAGATGATCGCTGGTCATTGAACGTAAACTGACCACTTCAACACGTACACCACGATAACTTGCCGCATCAACCGCATAGGCGAGATCCCCGTCGCCACTTACTAATACAGCAGTATCGTAGGAACCAATTAGCGCCATCATGTCTACAGCAATCTCGACATCAAGGTTAGCTTTCTTGGAGCCATCGGGTAACTGTACAAGTTCTTTAGAAATAACTCGATAGCCATTGCGACGCATCCACAACAGGAATCCCTGTTGCTTTTCATTGGTGCGATCAACTCCTGTATAGAAGAATGCGCGGAGTAAACGTGAACCATCAGTAAGGCATAGCAGCAACTTGGTATAGTCGATTTCGATCCCCAGTTGTAGGGCTGCGTAAAAAAGATTGGAGCCATCAATAAAGATGGCAACTCGCCCTCGATTTTCTAAAATCTGGT
Source organism: Pseudanabaena minima str. Chao 2107 (assembly GCF_051131155.1). Classification (NCBI taxonomy): domain Bacteria; kingdom Bacillati; phylum Cyanobacteriota; class Cyanophyceae; order Pseudanabaenales; family Pseudanabaenaceae; genus Pseudanabaena; species Pseudanabaena minima. Next base: position 2,779,245 of record NZ_CP159508.1, on the reverse strand, counting down.
CTGCTTTAAAGCCAGAATCTTGCTCAAAAGGTAACATATTTTTGCCTATAGAACGCTTGTTATCTAGTGCTGCGGGATGAAGCTTTGGTATTAGCATTGATACTTAAAACCGTCCTAAGTGTTTACCTAATTCAGAAGAACCTCTTAAAATTTTTTAATAAACTCACACATAGCTGATTTAAAGCTAGTATCGGACGTTAAAAGTAGCTTTCAATAAATAAACTTGCTTTATCCCAAGACTTTTTGAGAATTATTGGAAAATTTAATAGTAATCAATCCAAAGTGAATTAAAGATAAATCTAAAATAAACTCAGAACTATAAATGAATTTTTTATAATAAGAATACAAAAACAATAAATTTATTTTTATAAGCTACCTTCAACTATACACCATAAGTAAATATACTCAGAGGCATAGATTATGATAGGTATAAGAGTTAATAAATTACACCACTTAAAGCTTCAATGTATTGCAACTTAAACAATTTCAATACGTTGAAAGATCGGTACTGGCGTAGCTAGGGATGCACCTGTTTTGAGTATTCCCCAATTTGTGTGACTCCAATCAGGTGGAGATGTTTCATCAAAATTTAACCCCAATTGTTGATAGGCGGCGATGCCCAGTTTGGGTGCAATTGGGGAAAGTAAATAAACTGCAATCCTTACTGATTCGAGCAAAGTATATAAAGTTTCGTTAACTTCTTGCTGTTTACCTGCTTTAAATTGCTTCCAAGGGGTAGTTTCATCGATTAGCTTGTTGCAATTCCAGATTAGTTCCAGAATCTTCTCACAAGCTGCTCGAAAGTTAAGATTTTGATAATCAAGAGCTACGCGATCGCCCAAATTTTTTGCTTGTTCAATCACTGGTTTAATTAGATCTGAGACTTCAGTGTGATCGCTGGGATCATGTGCAGGAATAGTTTGTTGACAATATTTATTTGCCATTCCCAGACTGCGATTGAGTAAATTACCAAGGCTATTGGCGAGATCAGCATTCACGATCGCCACAAATCTCTCTTCATTAAAATCACCATCACGCCCAAACTCAATTTCCTTAAGGAAATAGTAACGAATTGAATCGGCTCCAAAGCGATCAACTAAATCGTAGGGATCAATGGTATTACCCAAAGTTTTTCCCATTTTTAGTCCATCTTTTGTCAGCAAACCGTGACCAAATACCCGCTTGGGTAAGTCTAATCCTGCCGACATAAGCATGGCTGGCCAGTAAATCGCATGAAATCTTAAAATATCTTTACCAATAATATGGAGGTTGAAGGGATACCACTTTTTGAGAGCATTTTCTAGGGTTGGCTCATCATCAGGTTCGAGTAACGCTGTGACATAACCGAGCAAGGCATCAAACCAAACATAGATTGTATGGGTTGGATCGGTGGGGATCGGGAATCCCCAATCAAGGTTAACGCGGGAGATCGAGAAATCCTGTAAGCCTTGCTTCATGAATCCGAGGACTTCATTACGACGACTTTCAGGTTGGATGAAGTCGGGATGCGACTCATGAAATTGATCGAGTGCATCTTGATATTTGGAGAGGCGAAAGAAATAATTTGGTTCATCGCGCCATTCACAGACAACATTAGTATGGATTGGACAATGATGGCTTTCAGGGAGTTCGCGCTCTTCTTTAAATTCTTCACAAGCGACACAGTACCAGCCCTTTTGCTGATTTAAGTAAATATCGCCTGCGTCGTAGACCCGTTGAAAAAATTCATTAACGATCGCTTGATGTTTTGGCGCAGTAGTACGGGTAAAGCGATCAAACCTAATATTAAGTTTTTCCCAAAGCGTATAAAATTCAGCAACGGTGCGATCGCAATGTTCTTGAGGCGATAGATTGTTTTTTTCAGCAGTACGCTGAATTTTTTGTCCATGCTCATCTGTACCCGTGACAAACATGACTGGATGTCCTTTGAGCCGATAGAACCGTGCAAAAGCATCGGCAGCGATCGTGGGGTAGGCGCTACCAATGTGTGGGCGATCGTTGACGTAAAAAAGTGGTGTGGTTAAAGCGATCGGTTCTGGGGACATAGAGGACTCAATTCAGGACTAATACCATTTTGCAAAAAAATGGCTGTAAATATAACATTAAACTCCAAAATGATCGGCGGTGCTTAGCGCCCCCGATCATTTTGGGAATGGTAAGCGACAAATGACGAAAAATCTAGAAGTGCATCAAATTTGGATGGATCGAGCAATCTCATTAGCAAAAGAAGTGGGAGAGCTAGGGGAAATTCCTGTGGGCGCAATAATTGTAAATAAGTTAGGAGATGCGATCGCAACTGGAGTAAATCGCAAAGAACGCGATCGCGATCCCACTGCCCATGCTGAAATTGTCGCAATTCGTGAGGCGGCGCGAGTATTGCAAGATTGGCATTTGAACGGATGCACACTATATGTGACTTTAGAGCCTTGTCCAATGTGTGCGGGGGCAATTTTGCAAGCGAGGATTAATACCTTAGTCTATGGCGCTGACGATCCTAAAGCAGGCTCAATTCGCACCGTGGCTAACTTACCCGATAGTCCTGTGTCTTTTCACAAACTAGAGGCGATCGCTGGAATCCGCGAACGAGAATGCCAAGAGTTATTGCGAGATTGGTTTGCTAATCATCGCCGTAAATCCTAAACCACAGTTTGATGATCGAAGCTGTTTCAAAATTTGCAACACTGATTTGTTTGTTTATCAGTTGTTTTACACTCAGACAAAGCTAATTACAGAATCAACTTTATGCAGCTCTTGAAAATATAGACAAATTTAATTTGTCAACAAAAACACTATGTTTTGAGTTGATATAAAAATTGGTGGTAGTGATCAATAAGTTATGGCAGGAAGAGATTTATGCCATAGCATAAAAAAATTGTTGATTGAAGTTGATTCATAATTTGCTACAACTTTTGACGTTAGAGAAAACAACTATGTTTAACAACATTATTGGTAAGCAAGTACTTCGCAAAAGCCGAAATTTATTAATATCAAATGGAATATTAATGGCGGTTTTGGTAGGCGTAGCAGGATGGCAATATCGCTACTTATATAACTTTGCTCTTGGTCCGTTCCCAGTTGATGCGAAAAGTTTGGAGGGAATAAAATCTCTTGACGATAACCTACAGCAGTACATTACCGTCAAAGGAAATGCAATTGATGATACAGGTGTTCAACAAATTACTAAAAGAGTTCGTCGTAGTACTGGACAAACTATTAGTCAGTCTGTTTCCGCAAAATATCAAACTTTGCAACTTGACAAACGTATTCTATTAGTAAAGTCAGGAGTGAGTGGCAGTAGTACACAAGTTACAGGTGGATTGTCTGAGATTTCAAGCGAAATTAAAAGTAGAATTGTAACCCCAATTGAATCTCAAGATTCTAGTCTCAAAGGAGCTTTTTTACCTTTTATGCTAGATACCAATGACTATCGTTTGGGAGGATATGTTGTCCTTTTATTTGCAATTCCTCTGGCGATATTTAGCATTTGGCAAATTGTCTCAGCAATGCGTTGGCGATCGAATCTTGGCAATCATCCAATTTGCAAACATCTAGCAAAGCTAGGTGATTGGCAAACTCTAATTCAAGAAATTGATACAGAAGCAAGTTCAGGAATTAATACGATTACAATTGGCGGCAATCAATTAACACGCTCTTGGCTACTTCAGCTTTTGAAGACTGACTTAAAAGCTATTAAGCTTGATCAACTAGTTTGGGCTTACAAGAAGGTCACTTCTACTAAGTATGGCAAGATTTATAGTGCAGTACTCTATGATCGCTATGGTGAGGAGTATGGCTGTCCTTGTCCTAATGAAGCCGATGTGGAACTGCTGTTACAAGAAATATTCAATCGCTTTCCTTACTTAATATTGGGCTACAGTGACGAGCTTCAAAAAATGTGGAAGCGAGAACGGCAAAAAATGATCGATTCAGTCGATCAAACTCGCCAAGCGATATCTTAAAAAATTAAAAAACTGCACTCGGTGCAGTTTTTTAATTTATTTGCTACACAAAGCATTAATTTGATCAACAACCTCACTTTCTTTAGTTGATGCAGTTTCTAAATCTTGCTTGGCTTTAGTCATAGCATTGGCATCTTTAGCCTCAGTTGCCTTTACTTGCCCCTTCAGTGCTTGAGAAGCATCCCCATATACACCTAGCAACTGTGTTTGTAATTCCTTAAGCTTTGAGTCTTGGACGGCGATCGCCTGTACTTCTGTGCGAATTTGATCAATACTTTCAGCGAATGCGCCAAAGCCTGTAATATCCTTGGGGGCTGTCAGAGTATTAGTTTTATTGGCAATGGTAACAACTTTGTTACATTGGGAAATCTTACTTTCTCCACAACCATAGAGTATGATTCCGAGGCTCAAGGTCGCTACATAAAGGGCATTACGACGGTTGGAAGCAGTTGATAAACGATCAAATAGGTGCTTGGGAAATTGCGTTTGAAGTTGCATTTGGTAATTGCCGATAGTCCAAGGTGATTATTCTAGTGTCTAAAAATTCTAAAATGTTTTAGTTGATTAAGCTAATAACAGAGATTTGAACTATGTCCGACAATCGCAGAAGTCGTGCAATTACTGAAGGTGTTCAGCGATCGCCTAACCGCGCTATGTTACGCGCCGTTGGTTTCCAAGACTCGGATTTTACAAAGCCCATTGTCGGTGTTGCCAGCGCCCATAGCACAATTACCCCTTGCAATATGGGGATTGCCCCTCTTGCTATTCGCGCTGAAGCAGGAATTCGCGCTGCTAATGGGATGCCCCAAGTTTTTGGCACGATTACAATTAGCGATGGGATTTCCATGGGAACTGAGGGAATGAAATATTCACTCGTCTCCCGCGATGTGATTGCTGACTCCATCGAAACAGCCTGTACTGGTCAAAGTATGGATGGGGTTTTGGCGATCGGTGGCTGTGATAAGAATATGCCGGGGGCGATGATTGCTATGGCAAGAATGAACATTCCTGCAATCTTTGTCTATGGTGGCACGATCGAACCTGGACATCTTGATGGCGAAGATTTGACTGTAGTTAGTTCTTTTGAAGCCGTTGGTCAATATAGCGCAGGTCGAATTGATGAAGTCAGACTCAATTCAGTTGAGCGCAATGCTTGCCCTGGGGCTGGTTCCTGCGGTGGTATGTATACTGCTAACACCATGTCTTCAGCTTTTGAAGCAATGGGCATGAGCTTGATGTATTCCTCTACCATGTCTGCCGTTGCACCTGAAAAGGCAACCAATACTGAACTTGCTGGTACGGTTCTAGTTAACGCGATTCGCAATAATCTATTACCTCGCGACATCATCACTCGTAAATCGATTGAGAATGCCATTTCCGTAGTTATGGCTGTGGGTGGTTCTACTAATGCAGTCTTACACTTTTTAGCGATCGCCTATTCCGCAGGTGTGGAATGGCATCTCGACGATTTCGAGCGCATCCGCGAGCGTGTTCCCGTACTCTGTGACCTTAAGCCATCAGGAAAGTATGTAGCTACTGACCTCCATAAAGCAGGTGGTATTCCTCAAGTGATGAAGATGCTCTTAGTTCATGGCTTATTACATGGTGATTGCATCACGATTACTGGTCAAACCATTGAAGAAGTTCTCAAAGATATTCCTGCCGAGCCTCGCGCCGATCAAGATGTAATTCGTCCTTGGGATCGCCCCATGTACAAGCAAGGACATCTCGCAGTTCTGAGAGGAAATCTTGCTGAAGAAGGTGCAGTAGCCAAAATCTCTGGCGTAAAGAATCCGATCATTACTGGACCTGCGCGTGTTTTTGAATCAGAAGAAGATTCTCTTGCAGCGATTCTCGATAATAAGATCAATGCAGGGGACATTCTGGTAATTCGCTACGAAGGTCCTAAGGGTGGACCTGGGATGCGTGAAATGCTTGCGCCAACAAGTGCAATTATCGGTGCTGGTTTAGGCGACTCCGTAGGTTTAATCACCGATGGTCGTTTCTCTGGTGGTACTTACGGAATGGTGGTTGGTCACGTCGCCCCTGAAGCTTTTGTGGGTGGAACGATCGCTTTAGTCCAAGAAGGTGACTCGATCACGATTGATGCCCATCAGCGTTTGATTCAACTCAATGTCAGCGATGAGGAACTAGCTAGCCGTCGTGCGAATTGGAAGGCTCCTGCGCCTCGCTACACCAAGGGAGTTTTAGCAAAATATGCCAAGTTAGTTTCGACTAGCAGCAAAGGTGCAGTGACTGATTTAGACCTGTACTAAATTACTCCCTTTCCAGTGTGAAAATAGACATTAAAGCCCAAGAATTAGTGATGCGGCGCGAAGCGCCGCATCACTAATTCTTGGGCTTGATTTCACAGCCTTACAAGCGATATAAAATGACCTTAGTGGTGCAGAAAACTCTAGGCGTTTTTGAAACCCTTATCTAGCAAGGCTTTCAAAAAACAAGCGAATATAAATTTTTTGTGTAAGTGCATGTTCATAATGGCAACATCAACGAGTATAGGTGTTTGCAGGCTTGTCTTAAACTAGGTCTCACCATCTTATTTGATACGCCAAAAGTTTTCTGCACCACTAAGATAAAATGACAGATTTTCCGCCAACAAAAAAACAACTTAGACGCACATTGCTCAACCAACGTCGGCAAATCCCCCATGAAATTTGGCAACAAAAAAGTCAAGCACTATGCGATCGCCTCTGCGATTGGCAAATTTTTCAACAGGCGCAAAATATATTGACATTTAGCAGTTTTCGCCAAGAACCAGATTTAAGCCCCCTGTGGCAAATATTCCCTGACAAGAATTGGGGCTTTTCTCGCTGTGTCGAAAAAGATCTGATTTGGCATCAAGTGGCGATCGCTGATTTTGACAACAACATGCGATCGGGAGCCTTTGGCATTCTGGAGCCGCGCCATGACTTGCCCTTTATGGATTTACAGAATATTGATCTAATTTTGATTCCTGCGGTGGCTTGCGATCGCCAAGGTTATCGACTGGGCTATGGTGGTGGCTTTTATGATCGCTGGTTACCTAACTCTACAGGATTTAAAGCAGGAGTGATCTTCGATGAGTTTTATGTAGATGAACTGCCCCATGATGCTTGGGATGTACCACTAGATGCCATTTTTACTGACTCAAAAGCCTTAATGCTAGGATTACTTTAGCGTTCAACTGGTCAAATATGGCGATCGCATCAGACAAACCGCAAACAGACAAACCGCACATCAAATCCCATCATGATCTCTATGAAGAGGACTTCTGTCTGTGGATAGAGCAAGCATTGGTGTTGTTGCGCCAAGGCAAACTTAGAGATTTGGACTTGGAAAATTTGCTTGAAGAAATTGAAGACATGGGTAATAGCCAAAAACAATCACTAGAGAGCAATTTAAAAGTTATTCTCATGCATTTACTCAAATACAAATACCAACCCGAAAAACGCTCTAATAGTTGGCTATATACCCTAGCTGAGCATCGCCAGAGAATGCGCAAAGCTTTCAAAAATAGTCCTAGCCTCAAGAGACATTTTTTGCAGGAGTTTGCTGATGTTTATCTAGATGCCAAAAAACTTGCTGTGATCGAAACAGGACTACCAAGCCACACTTTCCCTCCAGAATCTCCCTTTACTCACGATCAAGTCATAGATGAAGAATATCTACCTGAATAGCAAAGGTTAATCAAGAACTGATTTTTGAGGTTGTGGCTACGCTGCACCACCAAAAATCGGTTCTTTGTTTGTACGGTAAGCCGATCTAGTTACTGACTCTTTTCGCAGTATATTGGCACTCAGTGAGACAGAGTGCTAACGCACGCAATGTGTGACTGAGTGAAATGAAAATTCCACCTTGAGTCATCACTTGCAAAGTCCGCTCTGATTAGATTTTAAGGAGGTATGGCATAGTGGCATCGTTAACCCTAAATACTGGTACATTACAACCTCTAGGCGATCGCCTATTGGTTAAAGTAGCAACAAAAGAAGAAAAAACTGTAGGCGGTATTTTCTTGCCAGACACAGCACAAGAAAAGCCCCAAATCGGTGAAGTAACTGCCGTTGGTCCTGGCGCACGCAATGATAAAGGTACTCGTGTAGCGCTAGAAGTCAAAGCAGGCGATAAAGTTCTTTACTCCAAGTATGCAGGCACTGAAGTCAAAATCGAAAGCGTAGATTATTTGCTCCTTGCAGAAAGAGATATTCTCGCGATCGTTGAATAGAGCTAAGAGCAATTAGCTGTTAGCGATTAGTGATTAGCTTTTTTGGATTGCTACTTCACTAGATTGATAAATGAACAGATATTTCTCAAGCTAAGAGCCGAAAGCTAAAAGCCTTCCAAGTACCAAATTACCAAATAAATTAAAAGAAAATGGCAAAAATCGTAGTATTTGATGAAGAATCTCGCCGCGCCCTTGAGCGTGGTGTCAATGCGTTGGCTGATGCAGTGCGCGTCACCCTCGGCCCCAAAGGTCGTAACGTAGTTCTCGAAAAGAAATATGGCGCTCCTCAAATCATCAATGACGGTGTGAGCATTGCCAAAGAAATTGAATTAGAAGATCCCTTAGAAAATGCAGGCGCTCAACTGATTCGCGAAGTTGCTTCTAAAACCAACGACGTAGCAGGCGACGGAACCACCAGCGCCACCGTTTTGGCTCAAGAAATGATTCGCGAAGGTTTGAAGAACGTTGCCGCAGGTGCAAATCCAGTGGGTGTGCGTCGCGGTATCGAAAAGGCAGTTGCTCATCTAGTTGATGTAATTGCTCAAAAGGCGAAAGCAGTTGACTCCAATGCTGAAATTGCTCAGATTGCTACCATTTCGGCTGGTAATGACTCCGAAGTTGGCGAAATGATCGCTCATGCTATGGACAAAGTTGGCAAAGATGGCGTAATTACTGTTGAAGAGTCTAAGTCCCTCACAACCGAATTGGAAGTTGTCGAAGGTATGCAACTCGATCGCGGCTATATTTCTCCTTACTTCGTCACCGACAGCGAACGTCAGTTGGTGGAATTTGAGAATGCCAGAATCTTGATCACTGATAAGAAGATCAATGTAATTCAAGACCTCGTTCCAATCCTTGAAAAAGCGGCTCGTTCTGGTTCTCCCTTGGTCATCATCTCTGAAGATGTTGAAGGTGAAGCTCTCGCAACTTTAGTGGTGAACAAGCTTAGAGGTTCTCTGAATATTGCTGCAATCAAAGCTCCTGGTTTTGGCGATCGCCGTAAAGCAATGTTGCAAGATATTGCCGTTCTTACCGATGGTCAAGTAATTTCAGAAGACACTGGTTTAGAACTAAGCGCTGCAACCCTCGAAATGCTAGGTACTGCTCGCAAGATCACCATTTCTAAGGACAAAACCACCATTGTTTCTGACGTTTCTAACAAAGCTAACGTTGACAAGCGCGTTGCTCAAATCCGCAAGGAATTGGAACTCAGTGACTCTGACTATGACAAAGAAAAGCTCCAAGAAAGGATTGCAAAACTCTCTGGTGGCGTAGCTGTAATCAAGGTCGGTGCTGCTACGGAAACCGAACTTAAGGATCGTAAGCTCCGCATCGAAGACGCTCTAAACTCCACCCGCGCTGCGGTTGAAGAAGGCATCGTTCCTGGTGGTGGTGCAACCCTTGCTCACCTCGCTGTAGAATTGCAAGGCTTCAAAGCAACCTTGAAGAATGAAGAAGCGATCGGTGCAGAAATCGTATCTCGCTCTCTCTCCGCACCTCTTCGTCAAATCAGCGACAACGCTGGTTTAGAAGGTACTGTTGTTGTTGAAAAAGTTAAGCAACTTCCTTTCAATCATGGCTTTGATGCACTCAAAGGCGAGTACGTTGACTTGATCGCGACTGGTATCATTGACCCCGCTAAGGTTGTCCGTTCTGCATTGCAAAACGCTGCTTCCGTTGCTGGCATGGTTTTGACCACTGAAGCTCTAGTTGTTGAAAAACCAGAGAAGAATGCTGGTGCTGGTGCTGCTGCTGGTATGGGCGGCATGGGCGGCATGGGTGGCATGGGCGGTATGGGCGGCATGATGTAATCATCGTCCATAGATTCCCCCAAAAAGGAGAGGTTACGCTTAGCGTAACCTCTCCTTTTTGGCGTTAAACTCAAGTGAAGTTATTACCAAAACTTGCTATGACTATTGCAAGCGATCGCCTAAATTTTGCGGAGTACCTCAAGTATATTGATGGGACTGACTATCGCTATGAGTTGGTAAATGGAGAGCTAATTCCGATGAGTCTGGGGACAGGGCAACATGGCGCAGTGATCAAGGTTTTGGAAAAAAATCTCGAAGTCGATATTGCTGAGCAAAATCAAGACTGGGCTGTATTACCTGCGTTAGTTGGTATTCGGAGTCCCAAAGGCGGCAGATGGGATACCTGTCGAATTCCAGATTTGGTAGTGATGCCAAAAGCTCAATGGCGATCGCTGCAAACTTGTGAGGCAATTATCGAAATCAATCAACCACCGCCGATTTTAGTTGTGGAAGTTGTAAGCGAGTCAACCAAAAGTACCGAATATCGAGCTAAGCGTGGTGAATATAGCGTATTAGGTATTTTGGAATATTGGGTTGTCGATCCATTGATCAAGAAAATCACCATTTTTAGGCTTGATGATGGCTGGTATGAAGTTAGTGAATATGTAGGTGATGAGATTACACAATCACCAACTTTCCCCAATTTGAAATTGACCGCCAATCAAGTTTTTGGCAACCTGCTAAAATGATTCGCAGCTTTTAATAACTTTAAAAATAATCATTTATGACGCAAGAGCCAATCTTAATTCCAGACCATTTAGAAGATGCTATCGAGCAAGCGATCGCCGCGACGCATCAGGCGATCGCCGATGGTGCTACTCGCGTCATTGCCGATCTACGATTTCCTGAACTCAAAGCATTGCCGATCGCCTATGAATTTGCGGCTAGTTTTAATCATCGCTATGGCAATGCATGGCAAGCCATCTTCTCGGACGCAGGAGCGGCGGCGCTAGCAAAACGTGAATGGGCAGATCTTGAAGTGTCAGTGCGTGGTGTCAACGAGGGACGCAGAGCCATTCGCGAAGAAGATCAAGCATTTCTCTTAATTGAGCCAACTTCGGTAGAAGTCGAGCAAGTGGAGAAACTTGTACAGTTAGCAGGCGATCGCCCCTTTGTAATGCTCAATCCTCGCCTTGAAAACAACGAGGTAGGATTGGGGCTAGCCGCAAGACAAATGCGCGATCGCTTCTTAAGTACTTTTGAGACAGCCTATTACATCAAACCACTAGAGCTTGGTGCATTATGGCGTTGCTATCCGCAAACATGGCAAGTCTGGCAACAAACTGAGGAGGGAATGCAACAACTTGCCGAAGTTGCTCAGCGTCCATCTAGTGATGACATTGATCGCTTGTTTCGCCAAAAGACTGGTAAGCAATCAGGTTCATTTTTAGGTCGTTTGCAACAGTTTTTAAGCGCTCTAGCAAGATAAAGCAATAGGTAATTATGGATGAATACACCTACCTCGCAGTTAATCGGACAACGAACATTAGCCGCGATCGCTTTTAGCGACATTGTTGGCTTCAGTGCCCTGATGGGAAAAGACGAAGTACATACTCTGCATTTAGTCGAACGTGATTTTCGGCAAATGACGGATTTATGTCAAAAGTTTGCGGGGAAGGTGTTAAAAACGACAGGTGACGGATTGCTAATGTACTTTGCGAGTGCAGTTCAAGCTGTTGAGTGTACCCGCGAAATGCAGACTGAATTTGCGAAAGCGGCTAAGACTTTACCAGTATCAGAGGTTTTGTCCCATCGCATTGGTATTCACTTGGGCGACGTTTTCTTTAATGAAACCGATGTAATGGGCAATGGTGTAAACATTGCGGCACGTTTGCAAGCAAAAGCTGAAGTAGGTGGTATTTGCATTTCCCAAGCAATTTATGATGTTGTCAAGCATCGCTTAGATTTAGATGTTACTTATTTGGGTGAATTAGAACTCAAGAATATCCAAGATCCTATTCCTGCTTATCAGATTTTAATTCCTTTTTTAGAGCGCTCATCACATAGTCAAAGCAATCAAAAAGATATTGCTACAAAGCCCACCAAAATAAATCGACTACTAACTCAGCAGGACTTTCGCGATCGCCAAATCATGCTTAATAAAGTGCGAAACTTTTGGGTTGAGGGGGTTTTAGAGACATCAATTCATGATAAAGCGTTGATCGAATTGGGTTTGCAAACAAGATTAGATGCGATCGCGCATCCTTGGCATATGGAATGGGCGACATCTGATCAAGCAAGGAAGCCTTTGCCAACGGGTACAAAAGAAATTAACCAATTTGATAGTTTAGGCACTGGTCGAACGCTGCTAATTTTGGGCGATCCTGGTGCGGGGAAAACGACGACGCTGTTGGAACTGACGCGAGAATTGATTGCCCGTGCCGAGCGGGATAGTGAATTGCCAATGCCGATTGTCTTTAACCTTTCTTCATGGCAAGACAAGCAGAGCTTAGCGGACTGGATGGTATTGGAACTAAATATCAAATATCAAGTGCCGAAAAAGATTGGTAAGGTATGGGTGAGCGATCAGCAAATATTGGCGATGTTAGATGGGTTGGATGAGGTGAGTAGCGATCGCCGTAATGCTTGTGTGGAGGCAATCAACCGCTTTCATGATGAATATGGACAAACGGAAATCGTAGTATGTAGTCGGATGAAGGACTACGAAGCTCTGGCACAACGGTTGCAGTTTCAGGGAGCAATTTTCATTCAGCCCTTAGAGGAAGCTCAGGTGTTTGAATATTTTGATCGCCTTGGTGCTGAGTTGGAGGGGGTGCGGGAGATGCTGACTACGGATGCGAAGTTATTAGAGTTGGCGAAGACTCCATTAATGGCAAATATTATGGCGATCGCTTATCGCGGTATGTCGGTGACAGATTTGATCAAGATGAGTCTGTCGGAAGATCACGTTCGGCATTTGTTTGATGCTTATATCGACCGTATGCTAAGGCGGCGACCTGACAAAAATTATTCGCCAAGCAAAGTAAAGAAGTGGTTAGGTTTTCTGGCTCAACAGTTAAAGAATGAGTCACAAACTGTCTTTTTGATCGAGAGAATCCAACCGAGTTGGTTAACAGGAAATGCCAGAGCGATTTATGCCACCTTAACAGCGATCATTCTAGCTCCGATTATTGCTTTGATCGTATTGCCTAGCTCCATTGGCATGTTGATTCAATTAATACCATCAAATACTATTGCTGTAGCAGATGGGTATTTCAAGAGTTTGGGTGGTGAACTTCCTGCCTTCTCTCTGATGCTTGCACTCGCCAATGGACTGAATTTATATGTTGGAGTCATTGCAGGTTCAATTCTACTTGGGTTTATTATTGCAATATTGTGGGGATTCACCTATAGATTCAACAACACAGAAATTAGTAAAACTGATATTTTTATTCGTTCTCTTGCTTGTCCATTTATAGTTTGTGGATTGGGGATCGCAAATATAATAAGAAATCCACTCTGGATATTTCTATTTGTAGTATTAGGCTTTCTCAGTAGTTTTATGATTTTTAGCATACTAGAAAAACCGATTAAGCCGACTGAAACCTTAAAGTGGTCTTGGAAATATTTCAAAGAAAATTTGAGTGCAGGGAGGGGGATTGGGCTGATATTTGGATTAATTGCAGGCGTACTTGTAACATTGATTGATATTTCGATATTTCTAATTTTGTATAGTCTAATGGATAAGATTAAATAGTTTTCATTGTTTTATTTTTTTAACTGCAATCATTTTTAAAATTTATACTGCATATTCCTCATAAATATGACTTTATCTAATCCCCTATTGTCCCTATTATTCTTAATGCTAATTAATCTATTAGTCTGTGGACTTATTGGACAACTAATTGGAGCTTTAATTAGCGGATTACTTGCAGGATTTGCTGGGGCAGAGCTCGAGCAAAGCACTATTCCTAATCAGGGTATAAGACAGTCAATCTCTAACGGTATAATTTTGGCAGTCATTGGTTCAGTTTTACTTTCATCTATATTTCCTCTGTTTGGTTTGCCAAGCATAATAGGAATGGTTTTGGGACTACTGCTTGGTTTATTTGCTTTAGAAGCAGCCTTAAAACATTTAGTTCTGAGAGTAGTCCTTTTTGTTGGTAGATGGAGTCCTTGGAACTATGCAAAGTTCCTTAACTATTCTGTAAATAGTGTTCTCCTCCAGAGAATTGGTGGTGGATATATTTTTGTCCATAGGAGTTTGTTAGAACATTTTGCATCTCTTCCTATTGGTTATAGTATTAGCAACCAAAATGAATCGAGCGAAACTACTTTCAAGAAGAGAAAGTTTATAATGCCAACTATTCTTACTTTGATATGTTTATCAATTGCTTGGTATGGATGGCAGTCTTGGATTGAAATTAATAGCAGTCCTACTGAATGTACGATTAGTAATATATCCGATCTAAGAAAGGGTATTAATCGGACTGCTACTTTTGCGCCTAATACTGATTGTGAAGCCATGCGTAAGCTAGCAGAAGAAGGAAAACCTTTACCAACAATATTACAACCCTAAAGCCTTGATTATAATTGCTCCCTACACAATGACATTCGTGAATTTGTATTTATCTGTTAAATCTTTTACTGAAACTATTTAAGAAATATATGTTTAATAAACTAGTCAATATTTATAGTTATTCTCCAAAAACATACAAAGACAAAAGAAATCGAATTCATTTTATCTTGTACTGGTTTAATATTATTAGTGTCAGCTTCTTGATTATATGGTTTATTGTTGGAAATATTTTTGCATACCAACTCGAACAGCCTGTCTTATTAGCAAAAAACGAGCTAGTTCGTCAACTCCAAAAAAGTGAGACTAATGTTTCTAGCTTGAGGCGTAAGGAACTACAAGAAAAGTTTAGTAAAATCATAGACATGTCGGATAGCGTACGCAGTGATTTATCAAAATATGTGGACGAATCTACTATTGTACCTTCTGTTGTTTTACAAAACTATCTTACATCCCAGTCAGAAAATTTAGCAGCGCTACGTGCTTACGTCCTTCAAAGTGATATTCCTGTTCAAGATAATTTAGATTTGGATATGTTTCTGAACATGGGAACTTTCGACAGTTTACCAAGTTTTCTTGTAGAGGCTACTTGGCAGCGCATATTAATCGCTGATGCAATTAACAATTATCGCCTTGGTAAGACTCAATCTGCATTTGATTCCTTAGAGGTTGCTTGGAGGCTTAATCAAGCTACTAGAAATCAACCTATTCTTATAAGTCAAATTGTTGCCATTATTTGCGATAGAATCCAACTACAAGGGATACGGAAGATCGATCGCATTCCAACAGTTTGGCAAAATAGATTAGTCTCTTTTGAAAGAAGTAAGTCGCTTTTTATGGCTACTCTAAAGCTTGAGATTTTCTCTCGGTACGGACTTATAAGGAACTTTCCCTTAAGAAAAGGAGGTTCAGCATTAGATGAAAAATCTGCCTCTCTCTTTAGTCGTCTTTTACAACCTTTTGTTCAACCATATTTCACACTGTCTGCTGTAGATAAATGGCAAGTAGAAATGCGAGAACTGGAAATGAGATTTAACCAAGATCCTTGTATTCAAGTTTCCTATGAGGATATTCCTCAAATTTCTTCATGGAATATCTTAGGGTTTGTCGGAGCATCCTCTAGCTCCCAGTTATATAAATTAACTAGGCGACAAATTGATATGGAATTAACCCAAAAAATTCTAAAGTTGCGTGAAGTGTCCTCTCAAACTGGTAAATTTCCTCAGACTTTGACAGGAATAGATTCTTCTGTAGTTTGTAAAAATCTTCGCTATGTCTACCAACCATCTCCCAATGGTGACGCAATGACAATTTCTCTGAGTAAGCAAAATAGACCCGAATGGCTAGTAGAGAGAACAGGTGATATACCGCTTAGCTACTCGACTAAACTTCAAAAGCTATAAACGTAAAACCCTCATTGGATTTATCAACAAATCGTCCCTGCATTTTGAGCTTTTGGTAAAGTACAGCCGAAGTCTCTCGCGTAGTAACAAATTACAACTCATTATCAAATTAGAAAATGCGATCGCATTCACAGCAAATTTGACAAACTAAAGTTACTTTATACTAAACGCGATGTGCAACTAAGAATTAAGAAACAACCAAGGATTCAAACTGTAAAGGATGAAGGGAGTGACGGTTGAGCCAAAAACAAAGAGTATGAGCAAGGATTTTACGATTAAGGCGACTAGAAAGATGCCAGATGTCCCTAGCCCAAACCTTATCAAGATGAAAACGAGCAACCAATTGAGCAATAACCGTCTCAATCAAACGCCGTACCTTGACAATCAATCTTACCCACCAACGAGGACGGGAATCATGCATATTCGAGCGCAGAGACGTTTGTAAATCAACGGCAAATGTCTGTAAATCCTGCTTGAGTGGTTGACTAAGATATCCTTTGTCCCCAATCAGGAAACCATGAATGTTGGAGACTAAATCCCAGAGAGTTTCTCGTTCATTGCCATTAGCAGGAGTAAGTGCAAACTGCGTAATTACACCACTACCACTAATGAGAACATGCCCATGAAAGCCATAGTAATGCATGTCTTTAGCTGCACAGTAACCATAGTCAGCAATATCTTCAAAGCTACGACAACGGGATGAACGACAGAGGTAACACAGAGGTATGGGTACTCCATCAATCAGATGTACATCATCATCTAAAGCACCTAACTGTTCAGCTAGTTTTTGTTGGAGTATCGCTTTGTACTGCCACAGATTAGCTGCCTGTCGGACAAAGGTGGTGCGACTTTTTAAGGCGGGAAACCATGCTTGCCAATGCTCGCGAAAATATTGCCAGATTCCTATATCGGTCTCTATTCCTCGATACTCAGCAACGATTTCCATCGTCATCACTTCGCTGTCACTTAGGGCTGGGGCAAATCCTTTTGCTCTGACTCCATGCTCTACCGTTATTTCTTTGAGTAACTCATCAATTTTGCAAAAGACGGCAATGATAAAATATTCTATAGAAAACATGATGCTCACCGCTAATGGGGTTAGTCCTATTTTCTAACACTTTCGGCTGTGAGTTTTTTTGCACTTTCTTAGTTGCACATCACGTCTCTGGATATTTTTGTTTTTTATATAGCAAATGTTCTTAGTACAGGACAAAAAGTTGCAAAAGTAGAGAGGAAGGGGTTTTATAAAAGGTAATTGCTCAACCTATAGAAAACAATGATTTGAGAGGATTCAAAGCGATAAGAATGGACTCAAAAGCAGAAAAGCCTTGTCTTTTTCCAGTATTGACAATGGAACGAACAGCCGCAAATAAGTCACGCCCCCAATCGGAGCGAAAACCATTCGTAACTTTTCTAAAAATGACACTCCAACGTAAAGCCTGTTCGCTAGAGTTATTAGTTGGCGGGATGGTGTGGTCATCCAAAAACAGAAATAAGTTTTCTCGTAATTCTAGATATCGCTTCTGTAATCTAAGTCCATCTTCTTGAGTAGGTAACAGAGCTAAAATATTGTCGAGGTCTCGATACAATCGACATCGATATTGATAACGAGTAGAGTCTAAATCCGACCATCGCCTTCGCAGCACCAAAGCTCGTAGCAGCAGCTTTTTCATCCTGCCAGAGAAAATCTGGTCTCCTGCATCAATTCCATACTGACAATCTCTGAGTTGATGGGCAAGACAAACTTGCCATTCTGTCGCTGGATTGGTCTTTTGGGCGCTAAACAAATCTGATACCCACACCTCTGGTTGATGCTCTGCCATCACTTCGGCGATGACATCTGCGCCTCTAGACGGTCGGATGATATGAAAACATACTTGTTCGTTCTGAAATACCCATTCCCATTGATTTTTACCGTTTACCCTTGCACTGGTTTCGTCACTGCATACTAGACGAGATGTTTTTAGGGCTTGGAGTATTCCTGTCACCTCCGACTCTAGTTGTCCTTTCACCCTTGTTAAGAGATTGGCGATACCTCCTTCTGATATCTCTAAGCCAAATACTTCACTCAGCATTTGCTGCATTCTTCCATAGCTTATACCGTGACTGTATCTCATCGTTGTCACTAGGGCAGCTATTCTTTCTCCAAAGGGACTTCCTACTTCAAGTCCTACGGGTAATGCTGCGATTTGTTCCTGTCCACAATGCTCACACTTGCATCCATACCTTTCGATTCTGGTAACGATGGGCTTGATTGGTGGTATATCGATCTTGTCGTATCGTTCCAGTAATACCTGCATTGATTCAGCGATCTCTTTCCCACATTCTGCACAACTTTTTACAGTTGCTTTGAGCGTTTGGTCTGGATTTTCACTCAGTTGACGACCTCCTCCATCTCTTCCTATACTTCCTGCTCGTTTGCCTTCTGTTTCTTCTGGATTATTGATTTCCGCTTTAAATCCTTTGGCTGGTGGCAAACTTGAGTTCTTTGAAGTCTTCTTTGGTTTCTTTTCTAACTGTTTCTGTAGTTTTTGTAGTTCTTCCCATAACTTAACTATCAAGGCTTCTTTTGCCTCGTCTGTTAGTTCTTTTAGGTTGGGTAGTTCTTTCATTTCTTTAATTTATCAGCTTTTGCCCCTTTGTCAATTTTCCTACGTTGAGCTATTACTATAAAAGATAACCACATCACTCATAAAACCCCTATGGAAGAGATTAACCTATTCCGCGAAAAATTGCAGCAACATCTGCAATGGAATGCAGCAAGACTAGCCTTTGTGTCCATATTTTTAATCGCGCTAATGCGAGTAAAGACAGTAAATCTAGCGGAAATTGCCACAGGATTTAGCGGCAAAGCCAAAGTCGAATCACACTATAAGAGATTACAGAGGTTTTTTCGAGACTTTGAGGTGGACTATGAAAGTATCGCCCTCATGGTTGTAAAAGTAATGAAAATACCTGAACCATGGATAATTTCCATAGACCGCACCGATTGGAAATTCGGTAAGACAGTGTTTAATGTGTTGACATTAGGGGTAGTGCATCATGGTGTCGCATTCCCCTTGGTATGGATAATGCTGGATAAAAAAGGTAATTCAAACACTCGTGAACGCTGCGAATTGTGGAATCGATTTCTAGAAATATTTGGAGCCTGCAAAATCGACTTTTTGTCCGCAGACCGAGAGTTTGTGGGTGGTCACTGAGCCTGCCGAAGTGTGAAGAATGGCTTGACTATTTGTTGTGTGACCCATGTACCCCATTTAGAATCCGCATTCGTAAAAACACCTTGCTCAGTGATGGGCAAAAAGAACTGCGAGCTGACGTTTGTTTTCAAGATCTCCAAATTGGTCAATCGAAAGTGTTGTCCAAACCGAGAAAAGTGTGGAACCATTGGCTTCGTATAGCCGCTATGCGTCTGGAAGGTGGCGATTTGTTAATTGTTGCTACAGCTCATGACCCTGATACTGCTATTTCTGACTATGCCAAGCGTTGGGCTATTGAGACTCTGTTCGGTTGTTTTAAAACCCGTGGCTTTTGTTTGGAGTCCACTCATCTTCAAGATTCGGAGCGCCTCTCTAAACTAATTGCTTTGCTTACTCTGGCTTTATGTTGGGCTTTTTCTTCTGGGCTTTGGCTAGCTCAACTACATCCCCTCAAGCCTAAAAAACACGGTCGTCTACCTAAAAGCATTTTTCGTCTTGGTTTTGATTTCCTTCGTCCCATCGTCTTTGACATTCACCTCAATTCCGAAGCCTTCTTTAACTCGGTTAAATTTTTGTCCTGTACTTAGATAGCAATCCTAAATGAGTTGTGAGAAAAAGCCATAGGTAAAAAGCTTTGGGAAATTAAAGATTTGTCGATGAGTAAAAAACTCAAAAAAGAACTTAACTGTCGCAAAAGATTTACATAAATGATAGAACTCACGAATGAAGCGCTTTGCTTGTAACCAAATATCTTCAATAGGATTTTGTTTGGGATCGTTAGGTGCAAAACGGATACAAGTAATTTTCCAATCAGACTCGTCAAGCTCTCGATTGGTTTGAGCAAGATAATATTTTACCTCTTGAGAACGATGATAACTAGCACCGTCCCAGATGATAGCAATTCGCTTGCCTTGATTCTGACTTTGTAAATATTTTAGAAAAGACACAGTACTTTCAGAATTACCTGCACTAGCCAATTGAATTACACATTCCTGTGTATACAGGTTCACAGCCCCATAATAGGTCTGTCGCTCTTTTTCATTAGTGATGGGTATTTCAATCCGTTCTTGCTTTTTGCCCCACACATATCCACAAATATCTCCCCATAATAAGTGGCATTCATCAGCAAAAAATATCACTAATTTCTCAGTAATGATTTCAGCACGATGCTTGGCTAGCTATTCTGTAATTTCTTCTTTTTTTTGAATGATAGTGCGGTCTGCTTTGGGGTTATGCTTTTGCGTCTTTTTCCAGCTAATTCCCGCTTTTTCAAATATGACGTAATAGCTTTGCTTAGACTCAAATACTACGTTGTACTCATCCTCAATATATTCTTGTAATTCGACCAAGTTCCAATAATTCTTAGCCTGTAACCATGTGTTAATAGCTTCGTTTTGCATTTCGCTTAGATATCCTGACTTACCTTGATATCCTAGCAATAATCCTTCTAATCCTTGCTCTACATATATTTTCGTCCATTTGCTGATATACCCCGAACCCACTCCCAAAATATCTTTAATCTCCCGATGCTTATATCCTTCGAGATACATTTGTACCGATACACCTCTTTTTAGTTCTCTTGCATCCCGATTTGCCTCGATAAATTCTTGCAGTTCTTCGGTCATTTTTTTCTCTTCTAAAAATATTTTCCTGATTTCTACTTTCTCACAACTCATTTAGGATTGCTATATGCAGCAAGAGTCTCTTCTAGTTCTGTAACAGCTCTACTACATCCAACTACATTAGCCCACTGTTCAAGGACTCGTATTCTGTTGGTAGTTCCTAGTTCTTGCCCACCAGAATATGCTTTCCAAGCAGCATCTAAAGCCTCCATAAAACTCCACAGGGGATTAACAATGATTTTCATGAATTTTGAAATTTACTATCTAATTGGTCAGGCTAAAGCTGTACAAAACTTACTCTAAATCATTATTGTCATGGCTTATTTGATTGCTTTAGCGTGGTATAGCGATCGCCTAAGTATTGCTTAGGTATTACTACGGGCTATAATCAACCGCAAGTCTATAAATTTTTCTAAATATGTCGTCTTCAACCCCTGACGTACCAGCGAGCGAGTCTCGCGAGGCACGCACCCGCCAAATGCTTGGAATGAAAGGTGCGGACATTAAAGAAGCTTCGATCTGGAAGATCCGCTTGCAATTGATGAAACCGATTACGTGGATACCCCTGATGTGGGGCGTACTCTGCGGTGCAGCTTCCTCTGGTGAGTTCACATGGTCAATTGAAAACGTATTTCGATCGCTACTTTGTATGCTCATGTCAGGACCTCTACTGACAGGCTATACCCAGACGATTAACGATTACTACGATCGCGAAATTGACGCAATTAACGAGCCATATCGTCCGATTCCATCGGGAGCAATTCCCCTCAATCAAGTCATTGCTCAGATTTGGATTTTATTACTCGGCGGCATTGGTGTAGCGGCGATTCTCGATATCACCGCAGGTCATGCGGACTTTATCATGACCAAATTAGCGCTGGGCGGCTCATTCGTTGCCTATATCTACTCTGCGCCACCTTTGAAGCTCAAACAGAATGGTTGGCTGGGTAACTATGCTCTCGGAGCCAGTTATATCGCCCTACCTTGGTGGGCAGGTCATGCCCTCTATGGACATCTCAACTGGACAGTAGTAATTGTCACTTTGATTTACAGCTTCGCAGGTTTGGGAATTGCCGTAGTTAACGACTTTAAGAGCGTTGAAGGCGATCGCGAATTAGGATTGAAGTCTCTGCCCGTAATCTTTGGTGTGCAGAAGGCGGCATTAATCTCAGCAACTGCGATCGATGTCTTCCAAATTGGCATTGCTGTCTATTTAGTTACCGTAGGCGAACAATTACTAGCCAGTCTAATTGTGCTGTTAGTAATTCCACAGATAACCTTTCAAGACATGTACTTCTTGCGTGATCCCCTCAAGAATGATGTGAAATATCAGGCTAGCGCTCAACCATTCCTTGTAATTGGTATGTTAGTTGCAGGGATCGCTATGGGACATGCAGGTATCTAAAAATAAAGGGGGCGCAAAATGCGTCTCTTTTATTTTTGGAGGGAAATAGCTCCTACAGGGTGATTTAGTGATGCTGAATGTTGCTTATCATCTATATGCAAAGAGAACCGATACATCAGATAAAATTTGCCAATATTCATGATTAAACATAAAGTACGAAGACAGCAATTGTCGAACAAACAATTAGATAAATCATTGAGCAAGGGCTTAGTTGCTGTAATCGGTACTTTGCTGGTTTCTTGTTCTGCGAACGCTCCTCAAGGTGGCGGATTTGGTGCTGTTCCCGTGCCAATCGCCCCCGTAGAGTCAGGCACAGTTACAGATAGCTCTGATTATGTGGCAAATTTGCAATCACGCCAGTCGGTAACTTTACAGCCGCGAGTTGATGGCTATGTGCAGGAAATTTATGTTAAGGCAGGTGATCGCGTAGAAGCTGGCACACCAATTTTACGGATAGATCCTGCTAGGCAACAAGCCGTTGTGCAGCGATCGGTAGCAGCCGTAGCGACATCTCAAGCTGACTATGAAAGTGCCAGAGCAACTCTAGCTCAATTACGCGCCCGTAAAGAATCAGTTCTATCCAGTGTCGATTTTAATCAAAAGGAATTTGATCGCTTTTCTAAATTGACCCAAGAAGGTGCGACAGCCAAACAAAAACTTGATGAAGTTGCGAATAGTTTGAGAAATGCCAGAGCTGAACTAGGTCAGATTGATGCTCAAATTAATGCTCAGCAGGCAAGTATTAACAGTGCTGCTACTAGAATTGAAGAAACTCGCGCTGGGGCTATTCAAGAAGAAGTGCAACTAGATTTCTATACAGTGACTGCTCCTTTTGCAGGGATTGTCGGTGATATCCCGATCAAAGTTGGCGATAATGTGAATAGCACTACACAACTGACAACGATTACGCAAAATCAAGTATTAGAAGTGCAGATTTCAGTTCCCATTGAGAACGCACCACGTCTGAAGATGGGGCAATTAGTGGAGCTATTAGACTCTCAAGATAAGCCCCTTGTCAAAGGGAATGTTGCTTTTATTTCGCCGAGTATCAATCCTCAAACTCAATCAGTCTTAGTGAAAGCTAATTTCAATAATGGAACTAACCAACTAAAAGCTAATCAGTTTGTTAGGGCAAGATTGATTTGGGATTCGCGTTCTGGTGTGTTAGTTCCAACTTCAGCCATTTCTCGTCTTGGAGGTCAAGACTTTATCTTTGTAGCAGAAAATAGTTCTGCTAATGGTAAAACGCAATTAGTCGCTAACCAAAAACCGATCAAACTAGGAAAAATCACTGGCAATAAGCAAGAGGTATTAGAAGGCTTAAAACCTAACGACAAGATTGTGGTGTCAGGTATTCTGCAATTACAAAATGGAGCGCCGATCGCACCATTACCTGATGCTCCTAAGCAATAAAAAAAGCCTCGCTTTGCGAGGCTTTGTGATTTACAAAAGGCTTGTTAAACTTATTAACTCACCTTACGCAGATAGAATTCTTTCGATAGCGGAGGTTTGGGGCTGGCACGGGGGCACAGCCCCTACAGAACATGAATTATTCAGGTAGGGGCAATCCCCCCGTGGTTGCCCTACTTGTCTAGCAGCAATAGATTCATCGTCTGCATTTTGCGTAACATTAGTGATTAAAACGTAATTGCTCAACCTATAGAAAACAATGATTTGAGAGGATTCAAAGCGATAAGAATGGACTCAAAAGCAGAAAAGCCTTGTCTTTTTCCAGTATTGACAATGGAACGAACAGCCGCAAATAAGTCACGCCCCCAATCGGAGCGAAAACCATTCGTAACTTTTCTAAAAATGACACTCCAACGTAAAGCCTGTTCGCTAGAGTTATTAGTTGGCGGGATGGTGTGGTCATCCAAAAACAGAAATAAGTTTTCTCGTAATTCTAGATATCGCTTCTGTAATCTAAGTCCATCTTCTTGAGTAGGTAACAGAGCTAAAATATTGTCGAGGTCTCGATACAATCGACATCGATATTGATAACGAGTAGAGTCAGCTAAATCCGACCATCGCCTTCGCAGCACCAAAGCTCGTAGCAGCAGCTTTTTCATCCTGCCAGAGAAAATCTGGTCTCCTGCATCAATTCCATACTGACAATCTCTGAGTTGATGGGCAAGACAAACTTGCCATTCTGTCGCTGGATTGGTCTTTTGGGCGCTAAACAAATCTGATACCCACACCTCTGGTTGATGCTCTGCCATCACTTCGGCGATGACATCTGCGCCTCTAGACGGTCGGATGATATGAAAACATACTTGTTCGTTCTGAAATACCCATTCCCATTGATTTTTACCGTTTACCCTTGCACTGGTTTCGTCACTGCATACTAGACGAGATGTTTTTAGGGCTTGGAGTATTCCTGTCACCTCCGACTCTAGTTGTCCTTTCACCCTTGTTAAGAGATTGGCGATACCTCCTTCTGATATCTCTAAGCCAAATACTTCACTCAGCATTTGCTGCATTCTTCCATAGCTTATACCGTGACTGTATCTCATCGTTGTCACTAGGGCAGCTATTCTTTCTCCAAAGGGACTTCCTACTTCAAGTCCTACGGGTAATGCTGCGATTTGTTCCTGTCCACAATGCTCACACTTGCATCCATACCTTTCGATTCTGGTAACGATGGGCTTGATTGGTGGTATATCGATCTTGTCGTATCGTTCCAGTAATACCTGCATTGATTCAGCGATCTCTTTCCCACATTCTGCACAACTTTTTACAGTTGCTTTGAGCGTTTGGTCTGGATTTTCACTCAGTTGACGACCTCCTCCATCTCTTCCTATACTTCCTGCTCGTTTGCCTTCTGTTTCTTCTGGATTATTGATTTCCGCTTTAAATCCTTTGGCTGGTGGCAAACTTGAGTTCTTTGAAGTCTTCTTTGGTTTCTTTTCTAACTGCTTCTGTAGTTTTTGTAGTTCTTCCCATAACTTAACTATCAAGGCTTCTTTTGCCTCGTCTGTTAGTTCTTTTAGGTTGGGTAGTTCTTTCATTTCTTTAATTTATCAGCTTTTGCCCCTTTGTCAATTTTCCTACGTTGAGCTATTACATTAAAACTTAGAGTTAGCATTGAGATTTTTAGACTGTTCTAAAGCCGTAATCTGTTTCTGTATGGAAGGAGAATACAAACGGAGATAGTTCCAATAATTACCTAAAACCTTGGACACATAATCTCTAGTTTCGTCATAGGGAATATTATTGACGAACTCATCGGGATCGCCTACGCCCCTTGCTTCCACCCATCTACCCACTGCTCCTGGTCCTGCATTGTAGCTAGCTACCGCCAGCATCGAGTTATTGCCATAGCGACCATGGGTATAGTCTAGATACCAAGTTCCAAAGTTGATGTTATCTTCTGGTCGATCAAGGTTATAGCTATTCACGCCCTTTTTGCTAGCAATCCATGAGCCTGTATCTGGCATGATTTGCATCAAGCCGATCGCTCCAGAACGAGAACGAATTTGTGGCTCAAAGCGAGATTCTTGACGCATTAAGCCGATGACTAGGGCGGGGGAAAGCTTGCGTTCATTTGCCCAGTTGGAAATTAAATCCCAATAATGGAATGGATAGAGAGAATGGATATAGGCAGGATGCTGTTTCAGTTGCAATATTTCTGCTTTTTGAGCATTGGAAACATCAATCCAATTCAGACTTTCAAGAGTTCTGATACCCATCAGATTATCTTGATTGGCAACCCTTAATACACCATCCGTAAAGATTTCCTTGGGTCCCAGATTACGCTTACCACGCAATTCCGTTAACCATTGCGATCGCGCATCTCGATCTAGACCGAGGATATATAGCTCTTGTAGTTTGGCTGATCCCGCAGGCAAAGGCTGTCTGGCACTAGGTAAAGAGATCGCGGGTGCAGTATACCTTGCTGTGGTAAAAGTACCGACGTTCCAACCGAGAGAACTTGCCGATCTCCATGCATAGTAAGAATCAGGATGTTGACGGATGGTAAATTCAAATAAAGTCTTGGCTTTAGCTTTATCACCAATTTGATTAGCCCATTTACCAGCCCAAAAACTTGCCTCAGCCGTGAAGTCACTGTTAGGACTATTGGCAATTAATGCGTCAACTGTGGCGATCGCATTCTTGATTTGTCCGCTTCTTGCTTGCCCCTTGGCAATGCGCCAGCGCAATTCTCCCGCATCGTTGCTACTACCATAGCGATTTAACAATAGATTGCGAACATCGCTGGCTGCTTTAGGACTACCAAGTTTATCTTGCAAAATTGCAGCCTTAATCCCTAGGGCTTCCCCTGCGGTATCAGGATAATTGGCGACAATGCGATCCGTAGCGGCGATCGCTGCTTGAGGGGATTCAATCTGGGTAAGCCGAATTAAAGCGCGAGGCGCTTGGGGACTTTGAGGGAATTGCTGGACTACCCGATTGTAAGCAACGATTGCTGCATCAATTTGTCTGCCTCGATGCAGACTACGCGCATAATTATAAGCAGTGCTGGGATTGACTGTAGCGCGACTGTAAGCATTGGCAGCTTTGCCAAATTCAAAATTATGGTAATATCCCTCAGCGATTGCCCACCATTGGTCGCCCGTGAGTGATGGTGAACTCGCTACTAGACGATTTAAGATCGGCACAATCTCTTTAGAATCACTAAAATAAGTCGCCAAATGTGCCATCAGATCAACTCGATTTGGCGTTTGCGCGAGTAGACGCAATGCGACTTGTTGCGATCGGGGATGAGATGGAAAGTTTTGTAAAAGCTGTTGATTTTGTCCAAGAGCAAACATCGCTTCGGCAGCCGTCGGGCTATCAGGGAATTTAGCTAAAATTTGTTGCCAAGTTGCGGTTGCCGATGGGAGATTGCGGAGTTGAGTTTGAGCTTGTGCGCGTTTGAGGAGAATGTAATCAGCCAAAATTGGATATTCTGTTTCCAATTTATCAAGGGCAGCGATCGCCTCACGAGGCTTACGGTTGTTGAGATGGATATCCGCAATCACCAATCGAGCACGAACACGATCAATATCGCTATTACTAGAACTTTGCTGTTTAGCCTGAGTTTCTAATTTGGCAAGTCTCTGATCAATAGGGGTATAGATTAGTGGATCAAAGGATTTGCTATCTCGGTTATTTGCTAGGCTAGCGTTCAATGTCAGATCAGAATCTGAAGAGGCGGTAATTAGTGGGGCGCTAGCTCCTGCTAATGTAGCACTGAGCATAAGCACGATTGACCAACGCATTAATTTTCTCATCCCGATACGTTCTTGATGCTGAGCATCCTAACATTTTTCACAGGTTGACTTATAGCACTTTTCGTAAAAAAGAAACGACGCTTTGCGTCGCTTCTTTTTTATTTTATATTTTATGCTTTGGTTTTCTCAAGCACAAAGTTACTAAGCGATCGCTGAATTGATACGACAGGAATTTGCGAAATCGCTTCCGTTGCAAAGGCATAGGTCAGTAATGTCGCCGCACTCTCGGCATCGATCGCCCGACTTTGGAGATAGAAGATTTCCTCAGCATCCAATTGGCTGACCGTTGCACCGTGAGCGCATTTGACATTATCCGCAAAAATTTCTAACTGCGGTTTGGTATCCACTCGCGCCTTGCCCGATAGCAACAGATTACGGCTTAGCTGTGCAGAATCAGTCTGCTGGGCTAACTTCGCAACTTGAATCTTGCCATTAAAGACCGCATGAGAACGTCCATCGGCAATACATTTGTGCAGTTGCTTGCTCGATCCGTGCGGATAGTTGTGGGCAATGCAAGAATGAGTATCAGCTAATTGCTCATCATCAATAAAAGCTAAACCTGTGAGCGAAGTTTCCGTTTGTTCCGCCATCTGATGCACAGTCAAATTTTGACGGGAAATCTTTGCGCCAAAGCTAATCGCTTGATTTTTATAGACACTATTGCGAGCTTGGGCGATCGCGGTAGTGTTGATATGAATTGCTTCGTTACCCTGCTTTTGTACCTTGGTGTGATTGACCTGAGCGCCTTCCGCCACCCAAACTTCCGTCACTGCATTAGTGAAATAGAGGTGATGATTCTCGCCCACAAAGGTTTGCACAAAGGTCAATTGGCTATGGGTTTCCGCAATAATCAAACAACGAGGCTGGGTGATTAAAGTTGCTTCACCTGCTTGGGGAGCAGAGATAAAGAGCAATTGCACAGGATTCTCGACCACCAAATTTTTCGGCGCGAGAATTATCGCCACATCTTCCATGCAAGCCGTATTGAGACTCGCAAAAAAATCATTAGCATCGGGATGCTGTGCGAGATGTGATCGCAACTTCGGCAAAATGCGATCGCCTAGAGATTCTAATGTACCGATAACTAAGCCTTCCGTTACATCGCTAGTATCGGATAAGTCCTTACGATACTTTCCATTCACAAATACAAGACAGTTGCCTAAAGATTCTGGCGCGATATTATTGGCGATTAAGGCTTCAAGGTTAGCACTACGGGAAGCGATCGCTGGTTGATTGGCAAAAGTCAAACTCCCCAAAGCGGAAACATCGGTATATTTCCATTCTTCATCTTTAGTGGTGGGGAAAGATAGGCTTGCTAAGCGATCGCTAGCCAACTGACGCAGATTACCCACAAAATCACTAGTATCTTGATTAGGACTTGCAATATCAGAGCGTAAACCCACAACCTGAGCGACAAACTGTTCGCTATTGACAGCCAATTTACTGCGCGTACTTAACGCACCCTTAAATTCCGCTTGATCTTCTAATTGTTCAGAAACTTGAATAGCCATTATGCCAACACCGCCTCTTCTTCTTTGAGCCAGTCATAGCCTTTCTCTTCTAGCTCTAGCGCCAAGTCCTTACCACCCGTGAGAATGATCTTGCCATTCTCCATCACATGAATGAAGTCAGGAATAATGTAATTGAGCAAGCGCTGATAGTGGGTGATCACGAGAGAAGAATTATGAGGTTTGGAGAGCTTATTCACACCACCCGCTACAATCCGCAATGCATCAATATCTAGCCCTGAATCCGTCTCATCCAAAATTGCTAAAGTCGGATCAAGAATTGCCATCTGCAAGATTTCATTGCGCTTCTTTTCGCCACCCGAAAATCCTTCATTGACGCTACGGCTCAAGAATGATGGATTCATTTCCACAATTTCCAACTTCTCTTGAATGAAGTCATCAAAATCAATAATATCTAACTCTTCTAACCCCTTATGCTTTCGCAAATTGTTGTAGGACAATCTCAAAAAATCAGAATTAGTTACCCCCGGAATTTCCAGTGGATATTGAAAAGCTAAAAATATGCCTTCTCTAGACCTAATTTCGGGTTCTAAATCTAAGAGATTTTTGCCCTTATACCAAATCTCGCCACCTGTGACGGTATAGGCAGGATGTCCTGCTAATACTTTGGAGAAGGTGCTTTTACCTGATCCATTGGGGCCCATAATCGCATGGACTTCACCAGACTTAATTTCGAGATTTAGCCCTTTAAGAATCTGGACTCCATCCACTTCCGCAGTCAAATCCTTGACCGATAAAATTACTTCACTATTTTCGACAATCATCTCTTTTCTTTTAACAGTTACTTAATATTGTATAGCGTTTTGCATGACTGTGTACTCATTTGCAAAACAAAAAACAATCAGAGTAAGGGTTTGCGCTTTTGATTTTGCCGTAGGCAAAATCAAAAGCGCTATACTTATGTAGTAGATAGATATTGACAGAATAAGAGTGAGAAACTATGTCTTACAGTGCTTTTACGTTACGCAAAGCGAAGGAAGAACTAAATCTCAATTTTATCGAAGGGGTCAGATTTTTACCTGATTTAGATGTAATTACTCCTAGCGCCAACCTGGTTGAATTTTTACAAGAAAGTATTCCGCTAGCGATCGCTATGGGATCAGAAAAAGCGCGATCAGAATTAATTATTTCGCCGATTCTATTTGAAGTGAGAAAACAGCTTGATCGTCAAATTAGCTTTTTTTCGGGAGAAGAGTTTAATGTTGATGAAAGTATTGGTTTAAATGGGGTTTGTGACTTCTTGGTTAGTCGTTCAACTGAGCAACTTTTTGTAGAAGCGCCTGTAGTTGCGATCGTGGAAGCAAAAAAGGATGACTTGAAATCTGGTTTAGGTCAATGTATTGCGGAAATGGTTGCTGCTCAAAGGTTTAACTTGAGTCGAGAAAATGCGATCGATATCATTTATGGCTGCGTGACTAGTGGTAATCGCTGGTTATTTTTGCAATTGAAGGAACAAAACTTAACCATAGATTTAGAAGAATATGTCGTTCCTCCTGTCAATTGGTTGCTCAATGCTTTGGCATGGATGTGCAAACCAGATCTAGGTCAATAACTAATCTAATAAATATTCATCTTCAAAAACTTCTTCCCAAGTTATCGAAGAAATACCTGACTTACAACCCATCTCAGCTTCGGCTTTGCGCTTTGCTTTGATCAAAGCCTGATCCCAAAGGGATTCGATAAACTCACGATTGAGACTAGGCATCTCTTCTTGACTTTCCTCGATCGCATCACGGGCATCAATAATAGAAACTATCCAACTACGACTACGCTTATTTGGTTGGGTTTTCCACTTAATGATATGCATCATTAAGCGAATTAATTGACTTCTAAGAGCTTGACGTTCTGATCTTGACATTGCCTCAACTAAAGCATTCAGTGCGGCTTTTGCTTCTTCCGTTTGTCCTTGCTGGAGCAAAGCCTGAGCAGCTTCTGCGGTCTGAAACTGGGAGTTAATTGCCATCATCTTCCAGTCTGTTTTCGGATTTGTTTTGGGATTTGCTAGCATTTTCACACCTCCATAGTTTCAAACCGTTGTTAATAAATGCGTTGGGAATCGTCCAAAACGCGATCGCTTAGACAATAATTACTAGATTATCATTTGATTTTTTAGTGAAATAAAAATAAGCAAACTTTTGTTCCTTGTTAGCTGGGGTGATATGGATTTCGCTTTTCTCAGCTATTAACTTAAAATCCTCTCCTAACTCTGCAATCATTTTCTCTACGTCATACTGCACGATGTCTAGTCCACTACATTTTGTAGCACCTCCAATAGCAAATGCCGCAATAATGAGATGACCACCTGCTCTTAAACTGTTTTTCAAAACATTGACATAAAGGTGTCTATCAGGTGCTTCTGTTAGGAAATGAAAAACAGCCCGATCATGCCAAAGAGAGAACTGATGTGGTGATTGAAACTCAGTAATATCAGCTTCAATCCACTTTATTCTTGTAGCTATATTACCCAGTCTTTTCTTAGAACTAGCGAGTGCATTTTCTGAGATATCTAAAACTGATAAATTTGTAAAATCATTTTTGTATAGATAATCTACTAGCACTGATGATCCGCCACCAACATCAATAATTGCTTCGTTTTTCGCAATCTGAGTACGAAGAATAAGTTCTAGTGATAGTTTTGGCTCTTTTTGATACCAACTTACGTCGGTGGGAGATTTTTCCTGATAGATACTTTGCCAGTGTGTTTTTCTGTTAAACATGATTGAAGATTCTTTGTTTAACCCACGCTATTCTCCAACTTCAAAGCTAAGAGTTTATCTGCTTCAACTGCAAATTCCATCGGTAAAGCATTAAACACTTCCTTACAGAAGCCGCTAATAATCATGGAGACTGCATCTTCTACCGCAATACCGCGTTGTTGGAAATAGAAGAGTTGTTCTTCGCCGATCTTAGAAGTGGAGGCTTCATGCTCAACTCTAGCGGTATTGTTTTGGACTTGGATATAGGGGAAAGTATTCGCCTGTGAGCAGTCGCCGATTAGCATCGAGTCACATTGAGAATAATTTCTTGCGCCTTCCGCTTTAGGCGAAATCTTCACTAAGCCGCGATAGCTATTTTGGGAACCACCTGCGGAAATACCTTTAGAAACGATTTTACTGCGGGTATTTTTGCCAATATGTACCATCTTGGAGCCAGTATCGGCTTGTTGCTTGTTATTAGTAAGCGCAACCGAGTAAAACTCGCCAACGGAATTTTCACCGACTAAGACACAACTAGGATATTTCCAAGTAATTGCCGAACCAGTTTCTACTTGTGTCCAAGAGATCTTAGAATTCTTGCCTTGGCACAAGCCGCGTTTAGTCACAAAATTATAAATTCCGCCTTTGCCATTTTTATCGCCAGCGTACCAGTTCTGCACAGTGGAATATTTGATTTCGGCATCATCTAGGGCGACTAATTCGACAACAGCGGCATGGAGTTGATTAGTATCAAACATTGGTGCTGTGCAGCCTTCAAGATAGCTAACATAAGCTCCTTCTTCAGCAACGATCAGGGTGCGCTCAAACTGTCCAGAATCACCATTGTTAATGCGGAAATAGGTGGACAAGTCCATGGGGCATTTCACGCCTTTGGGGATGTAAACAAAGGAACCATCGCTAAATACGGCGGCGTTTAGTGCCGAGAAGTAGTTGTCAGCGATCGGGACAACGCTTCCTAGATATTTTTTGATGAGTTCGGGGTATTCATGCATCGCTTCGGAGATCGAGCAGAAAATTACGCCGACTTTGGCTAAATCTTTTTTAAAGGTAGTCGCTACGGAAACACTGTCAAAGATTGCGTCAACGGCAACATTGGCGAGGCGCTTTTGCTCAGATAGAGAAATGCCTAGCTTCTCAAAGGTATCGAGGAGTTCGGGATCGACTTCATCGAGGCTTGCCTTTTTCTTGGACTGCTTGGGTGCGGAATAGTAGACGATATCTTGATAATCGATCGCTGGATAATCTACATGCGCCCAAGTTGGTTCTTGCATCTTTAACCATTGGCGATACGCTTTGAGGCGAAATTCCAGCATATATTCTGGCTCATTTTTCTTAGCCGAAATCATGCGGACGACATCTTCGCTAAGCCCGCGAGGAATCGTGTCCGACTCAATAGACGTAACAAATCCGTATTTGTATGGTTGGTTGACAAGTGCTTGAACCGTTGCAGTCATGTCAGTTAAGGCTCCTAGTGATTAACTTTTGAGTATTTTTTATGCTTTGCATAAGAAATATTCTTACTAAAACAACTTACTTGTTTCTTTACTCATTGTACGGTACATTAGCAACATACAAGTTGTCAAAGTCAATTTTTTTATAACTTTACAACTTCAGCCAAAGTAAATCATCACGCGAAGCGTGATGATTAGCCGCTTGAATTGCCATCAGGAGCTTATTTCATGAAAACTCCCATCGGCGTTGCTGAGATGATTACGCCAGACTTAAAGCTAGATCAACTAGATCGTAAGTTAGATAAAAGCGTGGATAAAAGCGATGCCAAGCCTGAAACTAAACATGACACTAAGCAAGATATTTTGCAGCATTTGCTAAAGCGTGGCGAAGTGACCGCCCAAGATTTAGCAGATCAGCTAGATATTAGCCCCCAAGCAATTCGGAAGCATTTAAAGGATTTGGAGGCTGAGGGGCTGATCTATCACACTGCTGAGCAGGTGGGCATGGGCAGACCGCAGTTTATCTATGCTTTGACGGTGGCGGGGCGTGATCGCTTTCCCGATAGCTATAACCAATTTGCCGTAAATTTCCTAGATACGCTGATCGATACATTAGGCAAAGAGCAAGTATCTGAGGTGTTGCAAAAGCAGTGGCAACGCAAGGCACAAAATTATAAATCGCAACTTGGAGGAGGTTCGCTAAAACAAAGACTAGAGAAATTAGCCGAAATCCGCCGTTCTGAGGGCTATGTAACGGAGTGGTTTCCCGTGGAAGGGAATAGTCAAGAACAGCAAAGTTTTATTTTTACGGAATATAACTGCGCGATCGCCCATGTGGCGGAATCTTTTCCCAGTGTTTGTGGACATGAATTAGAAATGTTTGCCACAGTTCTCGATTGTCCAGTGGAGCGAACTCACTGGATGGTCAATGGCGAACATCGCTGTGGATATTTAATTCAGGAGCAAGTTGTTAGCTGCTAGCCGTTAGCTTCACAAATAGAGATGATTTCGATTAGCATAGATATTAGTAGTTATAGTTTCTATCAAATGTGACATTTTAAATCACATTCCTTAAGCCTAGTAGTTTTGAGATAAATCAAAGAAAAATATGAGTCTAACTTTAACCAAAGATAATGTTGAGAATGTTCTTGATGAATTGCGCCCCTATTTGATGTCCGATGGTGGCAATGTGGAACTTGTAGAAATCGAAGGACCAATTGTGAGATTACGTTTGCAAGGTGCTTGTGGTTCTTGTCCTAGTTCAGCAATGACTCTGAGAATGGGGATTGAGCGCAAATTAAAGGAAGAGATTCCTGAAATTGCCGAAATCGAACAAGTTTTTTAAGTTTACTTTTGCTTAGCTACTTACAATCAAAATAAATAGAGTCGGCGCTTCGCGCCGACTCTATTTATTTTGATTGAAGGACAAGCCCAAACCCATCAAATAAGTGGCGGCGCTTCACGCCGCCACTTATTTGATGGAGAAACCTTACATTAACGTGAGTTCGATATCGCCATTTGCGGCGTGCGAAGCACGCCGCAAATGGCGAAAAAAAATGGTAAGAATCGCTTAGCGATTCTTACCATTTTTCGCTTTCGTCGAACTGACGTTACATTACTAAGTAGCTAGACATAAGTAAACTAAAAACCGAGAAGTTTGTTCCGCCCGCGTAGCGGGCGGAACAAACTCTGGTTTTGGGTTTTAATTATGTTGAGCTACTTATAGTCTCAATCATCCGATTAGCTTGGGAGCCGTAACCTCCTCCAAAGAGATTGAAATGATTGAGAATGTGATAGAGATTATAAAGAGTCTTGCGTTGTTGATAGCCTGAATCTAATGGATAAGCTATTTGATAGGCTCGATAAAACTGAGGTGGGAAGCCGCCAAATAACTCAGTCATAGCAAGATCAACTTCGCGATCGCCAAAATATAAAGCAGGATCAAAAATAACAGGTTCGCCATCGACAAAGGCAGCATTGCCACCCCAGAGATCGCCATGCACCATTGAAGGCTGTGGTTGGTAATCATCAAAAAATCTCGACAGAGCCTTATAAATTTTTTCTTCAGCAATATTGCATCGCCAACCTTTACGTTGAGCCAAACGCATCTGGAAGGCAAGCCGATATTCAATCCAAAAATCAAGCCAACTATGAGTCCAGTTATTAATCTGTGGCGTTGCGCCAATTACATTGTCGCGATCCCAGCCAAATCCGCGATCACTAGTTACGCGATGCATTGCAGCAAGATTGTGACCCATCGCTTCCCAATTTTGGTGACCGCCTAAGTCAAGATTTTCCATTACTAAATAAGCCACGTTACCAGCGATCCCCCAGCAGATTGGCTGTGGCACGCGAATTGTTTGGGTAGCATACATTTGCTTGAGGGCGATCGCTTCAGCAGCAAACATATCTAAATAGTTAGGGGTATTAGATTTTACAAAAAATTGCCGCCGACCATCGGATATTCGAGTTGCTTGATTGATACAGCCACCAGACTGAGCTTGACGGCGATCGCTGATAAAGCGCTCTCCCGTTGTTTGCGAAATGGCGATCGCGATTTCATCCCACATAATTTTGTCCACAATTCGGTAGAGTTTGAGAGAGCATTCTCAATAAAACGTAACCCTAAAATCTAGAGACGGTTCGTATACTGAGAACTAACACTATTAATTGATTGATTACAGTAAATTTCGATAAACCTAAAGCCAAATTTTTTAGAAGAGCGACGCAAAGCGTCGCTCTTCTAAAAAATTTAGTATTGTAGTACAGCCTTAAAAATTATCCTAAGTTGGTGAAATATGATGAATGACATTGGTAAATACCGCTTTGTTTGTACCCTCACCCTCAGTGATATTTTGGGTCAGGTGATTGTCTGGTTAGGCGTGATTTTTGCGGCTTTAGCATCAGCGCTTTCGTTAATGAGTAAGCCTGTTTATTCTTTTGGGGCAGTGGGTTTGATTGTGGTAACTTCTCTCCCTTTTTTACTCTTCACATTCGTTACGACATTATTTAATCACATTGATATTGTGCCTCTAACAGAAGAGGAAATTAAACAAAATAATTCCAAAATATCAGGTGTCCGCAAAACTGCGATCAAGGCTTAAGTTGAGTGCAATTTGCTACAAGAAGGGTGGGCTCTAAGCGCCCACCCTTCTTGTAGCAATTATTATAAAATTTGTTTTTTTTAAGCCGATTGGTGTTTCCAGCGCCGAAGGCGCTGGAAACACCAATCGGCTTCATGATGAATGCTGCACTCTTCTTGATACTGTAGACATTATGAGCATTGTTTGCTAAACCATTAGCTAAGAATTTAGTAATGAGGTTTTAACTACTGTGCGTCAGCTTAATTTTGTAGTCATTTTTATCGTTGCTCTAGCTTTAGTACTGTTTGCCCTAGAAAATACGTCACCCGCATCGATCCAAATCATCCCTCAGCTTAAAGTGGCTGCGCCGATCTCCGTCGAACTGATTTTAGCAATGGGGTTAGGTGCAGTTTTAGCTTGGATATTTAGTGTTTGGTCAGGATTACAAAAATCGATTGAAATGCGGAATAAAAATGTGCAAATCCAGAATTTGCAAGAAACTGTGCAGAATTTAAGCGTGGAGATTGAGGAGCGTAAGCGCTTGGTCTCCGCCTCAGCGATCGATGTTGAAATCGATGAAGACAAGTCTAAAAACTAAATTATCTGAAATAATAAGGGCGCATCTGCGCTCTTTATTTTACTCAAATTAGATTTTCTGACTATTTCACCGCAATCGATGATATTTTTAAACATCCGCTTCTTGTAAGCTCCATGACCCTATCGATCGCTGAATCAGTTACCAAAGATGCCATAGCCCTCCTAATTGATCTTGCAGAACGAGGCGAGATTGATCCTTGGGATGTGCAGGTGATCGATGTAGTTGATCGCTTTTTGTCACGGTTAATTGTCAGTGATCGCCGCGATTTATATGATTCAGGTCAGGCGATGCTCTATGCATCGATGTTGGTCTTACTCAAAGCCAACTCGTTATCGGATATGCAATCAGCCTATGATCAAGAAACTAATGCCGATGATGATCAGGGGGAACTCGAGACCGAGATTGTCACTGACTCAATGCGCTTGCCCACGGATTTTGATAAACGGTTGCGTCGCTTGCCTGTGGCTTTGCCCCCAAAAGCACGACGGATCACCCTAGAAGAGTTAATCGCACAGATTGAGGCAATCTCTGAAATTGTTGATCGCAAAACTAGTAAACCCACCAAACGCCCAAGCCAAAGCAAAGTTGCTCGTAAAGCTGCTATGAAGGCGATCGCCCAGCTAGCGCACAAAGAAAATTTATCGGAGATGGTCGAGGAGATTGAGCGTTATTTTTTACTGCATCCTGATGAAGAGATTGAGATATCTGATCTCGCAGCAGTATTTAATGATCGGGTGGGTGTATTTTGGGGCTTGTTGTTAATGTCTTCTCAATCCAAAGTGGAGTTATTTCAATCAGAGTTTTATGGCAAAATTCAGATTGTGCCAACGATTAAATCGCCAACAATCAAAGAATTGCCATTTCCTAATAGTTCAGCTAATTCCACAGTAGAATCTACTCAGTTACAATTGAAATTTGCTGAATTAAAAGAAGTTTCGTGAAACATCTAATTTTGTCTGACTATCATTGCCCTCAATACTTGGTAACGAAATTTTTTGTGGGAGTAAGTATCATCTTCCTCAGTCTAACTAGTCCTGTGTCTGGGTCTTTAGCTCAGGTAAACAACACTGTTTATAAACCAACTGCGATCATTAGTGGTGTAGACGTGAATGATATTCTTACGGATAAAGATATTCCGACAGGACAGAAAGGATTTGCCCGTGACTACATAATTAATGTTCAAAAAGATGAGCGGTTAGAAATATCAGTAACTTCTGGTAATTTTGATACGGTATTGAGTCTTTTAGATAATAAAGGCGAAGTTGTTGCTGAAAATGACGATGCTGTTGGTGATAACACCAATTCACTGATCTTTTTTAAAATACGTCAGTCGGGAAATTACATTGTCCGAGTTTCTTCTTTTGGGGGTAGTAGTGGCGGTAAGTTTACGCTTAGAGTTAACAAGCTCCAAATTGTCAAATAGTTGCGATGCGAATCCCTGCAACTATTTGAGGGTTATGATGCTTCATCGTTATCCATAAAAGGTTTCTCATGGGCAGGTTTGATACTTCGCCAAATGTAGTCACTATAGTCTTTGCCATCTAGTAGAGAGAACAAGATCGTATGATTTTGGCAGGTTAAAATATGCTTTGCCATCTCTTTGCGATCACTGCGATCTACTACTGCAATAATCCGCTCAAAGTCACCCTTGGCAGCATCTTCAATTTGTTGATATTGATCAATGAGGTGCGCCTTAGTTTCTTTGACCCAATTGTAAAACTCATCAGGAACGCGCTCTAAAATATCCTCAAAGGGAGTTTGATCGCGCAGCATCTCCCAAATTACTTTGCTAGTAACTTGAGTCAGTACACGATGCAATTTCACATAATCAGTAAACTTAAACTTCAGCCGCAACCCACTAGCAAAGCGAATTACGAAGCCCTCTTGATTCTGATTATTGAGACTCGCGATCGCTTCTAGATCTTTTAATCCATCATATTTTTTTGCGATGGGAAATCCCAAATGCTGAAACGACTCAATGGCATGTTCTTTTCCCGATGCAGTTTCAATTACTGCCAATAATACTAAACCTTCAAAGTCTCCATAATCGACAACTATGCGATTAGCAGGATAGACAATCTCAAATAGATAGGTTAGCGATCGATCTAGTAATGGAATTGCATTTGAGTACCGTGATATCAAGATTTGGTTAGCTTTAATTGCTTGGTCAGAGTTAAAGCTGCCTCTAGAGGCAATATAGGGCTGATCTTGATACCAATATAAAATCCCTAGAGAACCATCTATCTTCTCATATACCTCAAAAGGTTCTGCGGGAATAGATTCTTTATGTTCTTGCAGATTAAAGAATTTAGATAAAGGGCGAGCCGCGATCGCTCCATCACGATCCAGAATTAATCCTCGACATTGGATCGTTTCAGGAGTCCATAGGCGATCGTACTGCGCTTTGGCTGTGTAGTTATAGATAAATAGCTCACCACTAGAATGAGCGCGTTTGGTGATATATCCTTCAGTAATTAGTTGATCGATTTTCTCCAAATTAATGGCACTCATTCTATAGTCCTTAATAATATTAAATTACTGCAATCATACGACGAGGAGAATTGCTACTTTTCAGCACCGCAAGTGCCGAAAACCTTAAAATCGGTTTTGATGAAAGTCAGCCGACGGCTGACTTTCATCAAAACCGATTTTTTACAATGAGAATTGCTGAGAGAACAGAGACAAAGTATTCCTCTTCTCTTTTTACTATATTACTCACTTTACGCAGATAGAATTTCTGCAATAGCTGAAATTTGGGGCTGGCACGGGGGATTGCCCCTACCTGAATAATTTATTCTGTAGGGGCAATCCCGCCGTGGTTGCCCTTCTTGGCTAGTAGCAGGAGATTTGTCATCAGCGTTCCACGTAACATCAGTATATAATCAAGGCAATCAAACTAAATTTAGAGAAATTTAGAATTATGACTGTGGCAACAGCATCGAAACCTTTGAAAGTGTTGATTGTTGAAGATGATCCACTGATCCAACTTGGATTAGAGCAATCACTTTCTCAACAGCCAAACATTACTGTAATTGGCATCGCAGAAGATGGTTACATCGGTGTAAAAATGGCTCAAGAATTACATCCTGATATCATTGTGATGGACATTGGAATGCCTAGACTAGATGGAATTTCAGCAACTCAGAAAATCAAGGCTGCTTCACCTAATGTTCATATTGTGATGCTTAGCTCCCATACCGATGATACCGAAATTATCGCGGCGCTATCGAGTGGAGCCGATGCCTATTGTGTCAAAGGCACATCTACTGAGAGTCTTTTGGCAGCCTTTGCCGCCGCTAAAGATGGGGCAACCTATCTCGATCCTCAAGTTGCTCGCAAAGTGATGGATCATCTCAAGCCACCGACTCAACCAGACAACACTTCGCACCTATCGCAACGGGAATTAGAAGTGCTGAAATTAATTGTTGAGGGCAAGAGTAACCCTGAAATTGCGAAAACACTTTACCTTAGCCCCAACACGATTAAAACCCATGTGCGCGGGATTATGAACAAGCTATCTGTTGACGATCGCGTCCAAGCCGCAGTTGTGGCTTTAAGATCAGGGCTAGTAAATTAAGGTAAAAACGCTGCTATGTGCCGTCCTTACTTTGTAGATCGCATAGCGATTGGTAATAAAGCTATATAATTAAGGCTGATCTACAGAGCAACAAAATAGAGTAAAACCGTGGCGCATACCTTTTTAGTGCAACCTGGGAAATGGACTCTCGAAGGTAATTGGGTAGAGCGAGACTCCATGCCAATTCAAGTCAAGGGTAGAACTTTAGTAGGTTGGTCAAGAGATAATTTTTGGTTCACTATGGTCACTAAGTTGACTTTCCCCAACAGCGATCGCGAAGAATTAACCATGGCTTACAAAGGGAGAATTGATTCAGATGAGCGTCGGTTTACCTTTGTTGTTGACGATAGTTCCCTTGGTAAGGTTGAGGGAGAGGGGATAATTGGACCAGAATCAATTATTCAACGTTATTGGGTAATGGGGGACAAAAAAATGCGAACAGGTTTTCAGACTCTTTACCGTCGAGATAATAATATTTATTCTTTAGCTAGTGGGATTATTGCAGGTCAAAATCTCGAAAGCACAATGGAAGCAGTATTGACCCGTCATATGGATTCATAAAAGAAGCGGACAAGGTAATGTCCGCTTCTTTTATTTGAAGATAGCAATGCTTTGAGTTTCTATCTATTTCTAGCGAGAGCTTACACTTTTTAGCTCAGTCGATAAGATATCGATCGCTTTGGCAAATTGTGGGTCAGAACTTGTACCAACTAGCTCACGATTTTTATTAAGCTTTTCCAGATCTTCTTTGGTTAGCTCAACTACGCGATCAGGCACAATTCCCATGTGATTGATGTCGCGTCCATTGGGAGTGTAGTACTTAGCGATCGTCACAGCCATACCTGAACCATCGCTCAGAGAATGCACTGACTGTACTAAGCCTTTACCAAAAGTTTTGGTTCCGACGATTACAGCTCGTTTGTTATCTTGTAAAGCGCCAGATAGGATCTCACTAGCACTTGCCGAGCCACCATCAACTAACACCACAAGAGGCTTGTTAGTGAGAGCTTGACGGTTAGCG
Organism: Pseudanabaena minima str. Chao 2107; assembly: GCF_051131155.1. Classification (NCBI taxonomy): domain Bacteria; kingdom Bacillati; phylum Cyanobacteriota; class Cyanophyceae; order Pseudanabaenales; family Pseudanabaenaceae; genus Pseudanabaena; species Pseudanabaena minima. The sequence continues at coordinate 2,737,897 of NZ_CP159508.1, read as the reverse complement.
GTTAGCCTTTCACTTTCACCTTTACGATCAATTGTGGAAACAATGGTGGCGTTGTCTAGCCACATCCGTGCAATTTCAGCACTGGAGTATAGCAGTCCACCAGGATTAGAGCGCAAATCTAAGACAAACCCAACTGCGCCTTTACTGACGTGATCTTGGATTGCTTTACGCATATCACTGGCGGCGTTAGCATTAAACTGACGCAAGCTAATGTAGCCAACTTTGCCTACATTCGTATCACGAAGTTCAGCCTTGACTGGGTGAATCTCAATTTTGGCGCGTTCTAGCTCAATATCAAACTGCTTGTCGCCACGCTTGATCCCCAATTTAACTTTTGTACCAGCAGGACCACGAATCAGAGCCACTGCTTGGTTAATATCCATGCCCTCCGTAGACTTATTCGCGATCGAAGTAATAATGTCTTTGGTCAAAATACCAGCACGAGATGCGGGTGAATCTTCGATTGGGGCAACAACTGTCAACTGCTTAGTAGCATCATCCATCCCAAGCTGAATACCAACGCCTGTGAGTTCCCCCGAAGTATCAATTTGCATACTCTTAAACTGCTCAGGGTCCATAAAGCGAGTATATGGATCATCGAGAAGTTTAAGCATTTCCCGAACTGAGCGATACGCCTCAGCTTTGGAAGAGTAATCGCGATTTTCGACGTACTGTCGTCTGACCTGCCGCCAGTCAACCTTATTGAAAGCACCATCGACATATTCTCGATTGATAAGTTGCCAAGCTTCGTCAACGATTTCTTTGGGGCTATCCCGAAATGCGGCGATGCTAGGGTTTGCTAGCTGAAAACCAACAACTGCCACAGCCGCAGCTAATGCTGCTGTTGTACCAAGTACAAGTCCGCCTTTTGCCATGTCAACTTCCTGAAAAGTGATTTGTGTGAGGAATGCGTGGATGCAAGATATAAAATCACTTCAACTCTAGCACAGGAGTTTTTAAGCGTGTGATGAAATTAGTAAAATCATGGAATTACAGCTAAGCCATTCTTGTCAGGACATAAAGCCCAAATAGTGTGAGGCGGCGCTTCGCGCCACCTCACACTATTTGGGCTTTATGTCCTGAGGTGTCTGTCTATAGCTATATAAAAGATAAAAGAAATTGCTTACCCATTGACTAATCCTTTCAGTTTTTGCACTGATGCTTGTAGTTGTTGAATGTTGTAGCTACTGCAAAATTTCTGTTTTATCTCACGTTTATAGCTTTATTAGCAATCTTCATAAATCTTGTTAACTTCGTAATCAGAAATGTAATTTCCAATACAGATTGCTAACTTATAAATTGATGAAATCATTCTTGGATAATTTCTCTATGGTAATCATAGTAATTAGTATATGAGCTTTGTAAGTTCTTAGCTTTTTAGCCTTGGATTGCTTTTGAAGCAGTACTTATTGAACTCATGTTGCCTTGCAATGAAAACTTTGTGAAAGGTATAGAGTCGGTGATCAAAAAATTTCTATTGAGTTACGTTGCTAGTTTTGTGGTTAGTGAGTTTTCCTTTTACAGGTCAAACTTGGGCGCAATCAACCACCCCCACAGCTAGCCCTACAGAAACTGCGTCTCCTACGGCTACAGCAAGTCCTTCGCCTACTGCTTCGCCCAGCGTTACGCCACCCCCCGCACCAGCTCCAGCAAGTGGTGATGTTATAACTCTGACTAAAGAGCAAAAGGAAGCCCTTGATAAACTTCTTGCGCCAGCACCTGCTGCTTCTCCCATCAATTCTGGTGATACAGCATTTATGTTGGTAGCAGCAGCCCTCGTATTGCTGATGACTCCAGGGTTAGCATTTTTCTATGGCGGCTTAGTCCGTAACCGCAACGTATTAAACACGATGATGATGAGCTTACTGCTCATGGCTGTAGTCGGTGTAACTTGGGTACTCTGGGGCTATAGCCTAGCCTTTGATGTAACTGCTGAGGTAGCTAAAGGTACTTTTGGACAGGGAATAGAAAAATTTATTGGTGGACTTGATTGGGTATTTCTCAATGGAGTCAAGTTTGATGCACCTGATCCCGTTGGCTATGCAGGGACAATTCCTCATGCAGTGTTCATGGTTTACCAGATGATGTTTGCAATCATCACACCGGCACTGATTTCTGGTGCGATCGTTGAACGGATGAGCTTCAAAGCTTATTTCTGGTTTATTCTGCTTTGGTCTACATTTGTTTATGCTCCGCTTGCCCATATGGTATGGGGTCGAGGATTTTTGCAAGAGCTGGGAGCATTAGACTTTGCGGGTGGAACCGTTGTTCATATCAGTTCTGGTGTGGCTGCTGTAGTTGCTGTTTTGGTTGTTGGCTCTCGTAAAGATTTTGCCACTAGACCGCATACTCCGCACAATGTCCCATATGTTCTTTTAGGAATTGGTCTGCTGTGGTTTGGTTGGTTTGGATTCAATGCTGGTAGCGCTCTGGCGGCTGGTCCTCTTGCAGCAGTTGCCTTTGTTGCGACCACTGTTTCAACCTCTGCTGGTGGCTTAACTTGGCTACTGTTTGAATGGGTATTACGTGGTAAGCCAACTGCTGTTGGTATTGCTAGCGGATTCTTAGCAGGGCTTGTTGGTATTACTCCAGCAGCAGGTTTTGTTACGCCAATTGGCGCAATTTTGATTGGCTCAATTACTGCTGTATGCTGTTTTATAGCTGTGAGTTTGCGTGCGAAATTCAAATTTGATGACTCGCTTGATACCTTCTCTGTTCATGGTGTTGGAGGAACCATTGGTGCAATGCTAACTGGTGTATTTGCGACCAAAGCTGCCTTTGGTGGAGAAGCCAAACTTGGACTTTTGGATGGGAATCCTATGCTCATTTGGAAGCAGTTTGAGGGTGTTGCCATCACCTACGTGTTTGCAGCTATAGCTACATTCATTATTCTTCAAGTCTTGAAGCTATTTATGGAATTGAGAGTTGCTTCTTCCATCGAAGAGCAAGGTATTGACTTGCCCGTACATGGTGAGGAAGGCTATGGGAGTGAGTTTGGATCTGGTGTATTTGTCAGCCAAAGTTCAACTGAAGGTTAAAATTTCAAGATAACCTTAGACTCAATACTAATAAATACTATGGACGATGCAATACGTCGTCTATTTTTTTGTCTATTTTTTTTGTTTTTTCTAGATGTAATACTAAGCAACAAAACTTTCGTTGCTTAGTATTACATCTAGGCTTTTATATGAAAATAAAAAACTGAAAAACCAATAAAATTCATTACTTAATTCAGCTTTTGCACTTCCTTAAATTGAATTTCTCTACGAAAAAATAAGAGCTGCTTATAAAAACTGTATAACTTTACACAAAACCTAGGTGCTTGAATCTGTTGTTATGAAAGTAACTAATCTTTGCATTCTTTGTATTTGCATGGGTGTCTTATTTAGCTGAGGAGAATCTTAAGGTGTTGGTTTATAAGTCAAATCAAAAGAGGAGACTCAAGAGTTCTGTAAATTGGACTGCTTGTATTCCGCTCGCGGCAATTATCGGTGTTTTTTGGGTATACGCAGCAACTGCTCAAACGGCTGCTCCCACTCCTGAACCTCTAACTCCAGACAAAGTTCAAGCAAATGTTGCTGCTCTTAAAGTTGGTTTAGATACTCTTTGGGTAGTTGTTGCTGCATTTCTAGTGTTTTTCATGAATGCTGGCTTTGCTTTGGTTGAGTCTGGCTTTTGCCGTCGCAAAAATGCGGTGAATATTCTTACCAAAAACTTAATCGTATTTGCGATCGCTACTATTGCTTACTGGGCGGTTGGTTTTGGTTTTATGTATGGCGATAATGGTGGCAACGCCTTTATTGGTTTAAAAGGATTTTTCTTGAATGGTGCGGATAATAGTCCTGCAACTCTTGCTGATTATAAGGGAGACTTCCCAGGACTTAGCTGGACAGGTGTGCCTCTAGAAGCTAAATTTTTCTTCCAGTTAGTATTTGCAGCAACATGCGCAACAATCGTCTCAGGTGCAGTAGCTGAGCGCATTAAGTTTCTTGCCTTTTTGCTATTCAGCTTTGTGTTGGTTGCTATTTCCTATCCTATTACTGGACATTGGATTTGGGGTGGCGGCTGGCTATCTAAGGTCGGATTCTATGACTTTGCAGGCTCTACTGTAGTTCACTCGGCTGGTGGCTGGGCTGCATTGATTGGAGCAGCAATTCTAGGAGCTAGAACTGGTAGATATGGCGAAGATGGCAAAAACCGCGCTATCCCTGGTCATAGTATGAGTCTGGCAACCTTAGGATGCTTGATTCTATGGTTAGGTTGGTTTGGCTTCAACCCAGGTTCGACCATGGCGGCTGACGGTCGTTTGATCTCTCATATTGCTTTAACTACTAACATGGGTGCTTCCGCTGGTGGTATTGCAGCAACTATTGTGGCTTGGTTGTATCTTGGTAAGCCTGACCTATCGATGATCGTCAACGGTATCTTGGCCGGATTGGTATCGGTTACTGCTCCTTGTGCTTGGATTACCTTACCTAGCGCAATTATCATTGGTGCGATCGGCGGAACAATTGTGGTATTTGCAGTTGGCTTCTTCGACAAACTGAAGATTGATGATCCTGTTGGTGCAACTTCAGTTCACCTTGTTTGTGGTGTTTGGGGTAGTTTGGCTGTTGGTTTATTTGCAGTTGGACAGACAGCAGATATTGGTGGTGGTTACATTTTACAAGCTGGTGCTGGTCCTAAGGCTGGCTTATTCTTCGGTGGTGGCTTTGATCAACTTGTAGCTCAATTAATTGGTGTTGCCTCCGTTGGTGGTTTTACCGTTGCCTTCAGCTTTATTGCTTGGTACGTTATTTCACTAATTACAGGTGGTATTCGTGTTGAGCCAGAAGAAGAGTTCAAGGGTCTTGATATCTCTGAACATGGCATGGAAGCTTATTCTGGCTTTAGCAAAGAAAGCGAATAGTTTTTCCAAACCCCAAAAATAGCAATGGCGGCACTTAGTACCGCCATTGCTATTTTTTTTGGTTATGTTATGAGCAAAACTTGCGTTGCAATAGACGAGTGGCGACGCGAAGCGTCGCCACTCGTCTAAAAAGCAAAGGCAGCCCCTTGGGCTGCCTTTGCTTTTTGTAAAGTTCATCCTAATTCCGATGGGGTTATCGGGGTATAATGGTGGGGCAAAGAAGTTAAAAATATACGAAATCTCAGTTGAACCATGACAAACACTTTGACAAATCCTGTAAAAGTATCAAAGGTTGAAGTCCTTAAGCAAAAAAGTAACTTTTTGCGAGGTCCCATCAACACTGAACTAACTGATGGCAATCCTTTTTTCAGTCAGGATGGTATGCAAATCCTGAAGTTTCATGGTTCTTATCAACAAAAGGAGCGAGATTTTGAAAAGAATAAGGTTAAAGGTGAAGAATCTCAGTACAGCATGATGCTGCGTACCCGTAGCCCAGGAGGCGTGATTCCTTGGCAGTTGTATGTAGCGTTGGATAAACTTTGTGATAAGTATGGCAATCACACTTTGAGGGCAACAACGCGGCAAGGTTTTCAGATTCATGGCATTCTTAAAGAAAATCTGAAAACGGTGATTGCCGATATTACTCGAAACATGGGATCAACAGTGGGTGCTTGCGGTGACATCAATCGTAATGTGATGGCTCCTTCTGCTCCCTTTAAAAATAAGCCTGAGTATAAATATGCCCGTGAATACGCTTTCAAAATCGCGGACTTATTAGCACCACAGGCTGGGGCTTATTACGATATTTGGCTTGATGGTGAAGTTGCGGTGACTTCTTCCGAAGCACCAGAAGTGACTGAGGCGCGAAATCGTCAGGGAACAGGGACGGCTAAAACAAATATCAGTGATACTGAGCCGATCTATGGTGTGCAGTATTTGCCACGCAAATTTAAAATTGCGATCGCTGTGGCTGGTGACAACTCAGTTGATCTTTATACCAACGACTTGGCGTTGGTGGTGATTACCAATGCCCAGAAAGAGCTTGAAGGATTTAATGTTTATGTTGGTGGTGGTTTAGGTCGCGCTCACAATAATGATGCAACCATTGTCAGAATGGCTGATAGCATCGGCTTTGTGCCTGTGGCTCAAATCTATGATGTGATTAAGGCAATTGTATCTTTGCAACGTGACTACGGCGATCGCCACAATCGTCGTCATTCTCGCTTCAAACATATTTTGAATGAGTGGGGCGTGGAAAAGTTTAAGCAAGTTTTATTGGACTACTATCCAACCAAGCTTGATGAGGTGCGTGAATTGCCTGATTTTAAATATCAGGACTATTTGGGTTGGCATGAGCAGGGCGATGGCAAATACTTTGTCGGGGTCTCGATTGAGAATGGTCGGGTTAGCGATCGCGAAGATCTAAAACTTAAAACTGCTTTGCGGGAAATCAGTGAGAAATTCCATCATGATTTTGTGCTTACGCCCAATCACAACTTGTTGATTACAGAAGTTGCTGCCGATGAAAAAGAAGAGATTCAAAAGATTCTCGATCGCTGTGGTGTTCTTGCTCCAGATCAAATTGATTCTCTCGTGCGTTACTCAATGGCTTGCCCAGCTTTTCCAACTTGTGGATTAGCGATCGCTGAGTCAGAACGTGCATTACCCAGCGTACTAGCCAGAATTCGTAAACTATTAGTGCGTTTGGGCTTAGAGAATGAAACCTTTGTCACTCGCATGACTGGTTGCCCCAATGGTTGCGCCCGTCCCTACATGGCTGAACTTGCTTTTGTGGGCAGTGCCGTAGACGAATACCAAATTTGGCTAGGTGGAAGCTTTAACTCGACTCGTTTGGCTCAGCCCTATGTACAGCGTTTGCACATTAACAATCTTGAGAAAGGTTTAGAGCCTCTATTTGTTTATTTCCGAAATGAACGAGTTGCGGGTGAAACATTTGGTGATTTTTGCGATCGCAAGGGGATTGAAGACTTACGCAAGTTTGCGGAAACCTATGTGTCAGAAGTTGAGGAAAGTGAATCTAAAGGTAAACGTAAAGATGTTCGTCATCGCGTTACTCTTTCAGCAAAGTCCTATGAATTGCTCAAAAAAGCCGTTGAGGAAAAGGGTGCTTCGATGAAGGATCTTGTTGAAACAGCTTTGGAGAAATATTTGGGTTAGTGAGCTTAGGATGGGTGGCGCTAGCCGCCCATCCTAAATTTTTTCATATATTTAAAATAGACCTTGAATCAAGATTCATCTCCATTATTAGAAACGGCGCGGCGATACCTAGATATTAATCACGCGCCTTTTTATATGCCTGCGCATAAACGGGGGCAGGGAATTGATCGCGAGTTGATGGCAATCATGGGAGAGAATATGTTTCGCCTAGATTTGCCAGAATTACCTGATCTAGAAGATTACATTGCCGAAGCAGAAGAGCTTGCTGCTGCGGCATATGGTAGCGATCGCGCATGGTTTTTGACCAATGGCTCTACTTGTGGTGTGCAAGCGATGCTTTTGGCAGTATGTGGAGCAGGTGACAAGATTCTCATTGGGCGCAATTGCCATAAAGCAGCGATCGCAGGATTGGTTCTCAATGGTGCTACACCGATTTATTTACCTACTGACTATCTAGCAGAATATGATTTAGATTTGGGTGTAAGTCCTAAAACTCTAGAATTATTTCTAAATCTGCATCCTGACGCAAAAGCCGTAATGCTGGTTAGTCCTAATTATTTTGGAGTCTGTGGCGAACTTGAGAAAATGGTAGCGATCGCCCATTCTTTTGATATTCCTCTATTAGTCGATGCTGCTCATGGAGCGCATTTAGGATTCCATCCCGATCTGCCGAAATCAGCACTACAATCAGGAGCCGATCTCGTAGTCCAATCTACGCACAAAGTGGCAGGTAGTCTTACGCAGTCTTCAATGTTGCATTTACAAGGCGATCGCATTGCTACTGAACAGGTTGATCGGGCTTTACAAATATTGCGATCGAGCAGTCCCAATCTCTTGCTCATGATTTCTCTGGATGTGGCAAGGCGACAAATGGCTGTGCATGGCAAAGAACTCTTAACTGAGACATTGAAGCTAGCAAAAGCTGCGCGATCGCAATTAGACCAAATTCCAAATTTGCGAACCTTCAGTCAAATAGAAGTTGCCACTCTTGATGATACTCGACTTACAGTGATAACTGATTGCTTAGAGATTACAGGGTTTGAAGCTGATGAATATTTACATTCCCAACTGGATGTGATGGCGGAAATGCCAACACTTACGCAATTAGTATTTAGTCTTAGCTTTGGTAATACTCAAACTGATACTGAGCGGCTCGTGAATGGACTTCAACAACTCAGTAAGGAAAAAGGAAAAAGGAAAAAGGAAAAAACAATCACCAATTACCAATTACCAATCACCATTTACCAATCTAAACTTACTCCTCGTGAGGCCTATTTTGCTAAAAGCGATCGCCTTCCTCTTAATCAAGCGATCGGGCGAATTAGCGCAGAATCTCTCTGTCCCTATCCCCCAGGGATTCCTTTGGTTTGTATTGGTGAAGAAGTTACCTTAGAGGTGGTAGAAATGTTGCAGGCTATTGTGCGATCGGGAGGTATTATCAACGGAGCTAGTGACGAAACTCTTCAAACAATTCTAGTCGTATAGCTGTCACCTTTTTTGTCAATGTTAGTTTGAAGAAGTCAGAAAATGGCAAGAATCGCTTAGCGATTCTTGCCATTTTCTGACTGAATTTGTATAGCCAGATCAAACTTTTAATCAGTTGGCTCAAAAGGCGATGGATTATTTGAGCGCAGGAGTTGATCGCGTTTGGGTGGTTTATCCACCGATGCGAAGCCTGACAGTATTTTTTGCCGATCTCCCTCCTGAGACTTATCGAGGCGATCGCCAAATCACCGATGATTTATTTCCTAACTTAGCGGTAACTTCAGAGCAGTTTTTTATAAAAGCTGGAATTTAAAATAATTCTGACCAATTAAAAGTCACGTCAGGAAATGGAAGAATTGAGAGGGCATCACCCTGATCATAGCGCTGCATCCGCTTATAACCTGATGCTGATGGTTGCGTGTAGCCTTCAATAATTTTTTTATTCACATTAAATATCCACATTTCAGGAATACCATTGGCTGCGTAAAGGGGCATTTTTTCATCTCGGTCATAGGCGACCGTGCTATCTGCAACTTCGATAATCAACAAAATATCATCAGGTGTTGGTAAATGTTCCTCATAAAAATCATCACGCCATTTAAGGACAGCAATATCTGGCTGTGGTTGGGCATGATTGTTTAATAGGACAGAATTTTGAGCAGAAACCATAGCGCGATCGCCTAATTTTTTCTCAAATAACTTAACTAGTCGAATAATACAAGAGACGTGTTTTCTGCCAATGGGTGACATTTCTCTGATTTCTCCGTTAATTAATTCAAGGCGATCGCCCTCAGCAAATACTCCTGATTCATGCATGAGCTGATATTGCTGGGTCGTGAATTTATGGGTGCTGGGCGCAATTAATTGGGCTGTCATAAGATTTCACTTAACAACATGGTTGTTTATCAAGTCTCTGAAATAGCTAAATTATCAAATTTATGGAATAGCTAAAAAGTTTACTGGGCAAACCTCTTAGCTATATGACTAGATTTTAATTCATTGATTTTCTGGCTAAGCTAACTGCTTTAACAAAGCTATAGATACCCACGGGTAAGCTGATTAGCAAAATTGCCCAAGTCGTTGCAAATCCAAAATCTGGTGCGCCATAGGATATTTCATAAATGCAGCCAACAAAGGCGATCGCCGCAACGATGGAAATCAACAAGATTAATTGAGCTTTTATATAATCGGGTGACATAAATTAAGTTTGATAGGTTGGTTGAGTCTTAATATTTAGTATTATTGCTGAATGTGAGTGGTACTAAGTACTGCTCATATTCATATTCGCATATTGATTGATAAGTAATGGACAGCAGATATAATCCCCAGCAGATCGAACCCAAGTGGCAGAAAGTTTGGGCTGAGAAACAACTTGACAAGGTAAGCAACGATGCAATTAGTGCAGACAAAAAGAAATTCTATGCGCTGTCAATGTTTCCCTATCCATCGGGCGATCTGCACATGGGTCATGTCCGTAATTACACAATTACCGATGTAATTGCCCGTTATAAAAGAATGCAGGGCTATCAGGTATTGCACCCGATGGGTTGGGATGCCTTCGGGTTGCCTGCGGAAAATGCGGCGATCGATCGCAATACCCATCCTGCCAAATGGACTTATGCAAATATTGACAATATGCGATCTCAACTTCAGCAAGTAGGATTGTCTTACGACTGGGATCGCGAATTAGCCACCTGTTCGCCCGACTATTACAAGTGGACACAATGGATCTTTTTGCAATTTTTAGAAGCAGGGTTGGCTTATCAAAAGGAAGCCAAAGTTAACTGGGACCCAATTGATCAGACCGTAATTGCCAATGAACAGGTGGATAGTGAAGGTCGTTCTTGGCGATCGGGCGCGATTGTCGAGAAGCGCAAATTGCGTCAATGGTTCTTGAAAATTACCGACTATGCCGAGCAGCTTTTGCAAGATTTGGATAAGCTCAACGACTGGCCCTCTAGCGTCAAGATCATGCAGGCCAACTGGATCGGCAAGTCCACAGGTGCAGAGCTAAGTTTCCCCATCGTTGGCAGTGACGAAAAAATCACAGTTTTTACCACCCGTCCTGATACCGTTTACGGTGTGAGCTATGTTGTGCTTGCTCCAGAACATCCTTTAGTCGAGACTTTGACCAGTGCAGAGCAAAAAGAAGCCGTTGAAGCATTCATACAGGAAGTCAAAAATCTTAGCGAAATCGATCGCACTTCCGACGAGCGCCCCAAACGTGGCGTAGCGATCGGTGCAAGTGTGGTTAATCCCTTCACAGGAAAAGAAGTTCCCATCTGGATTGCCGACTACGTTCTCTCTGAATATGGCACAGGTGCAGTCATGGGAGTTCCTGCTCATGACGTACGTGATTTTGCTTTTGCGAAGCAGTACAATCTTCCAATTCAGACGGTAATTAATGCCCCTAAAGCAACTGATGAAGCGCTGAAATCTGCTTATACCGAAGCAGGAATCATGGTCAATTCGGGAGAGTTTGACGGATTGGATTCCGTATCTGCGAAGACTAAGATCGTGGAACTTGCGGAAAAGAATCAATGGGGAACCGCCAAAATCACCTATCGCTTGCGTGATTGGTTGATTTCGCGCCAAAGATATTGGGGCTGTCCAATTCCCGTGATTCATTGCCCAAGCTGTGGCATCGTTCCCGTTCCCCATGCTGATTTACCCGTGATCTTGCCTGAAGACGTGGAACTCACTGGGCGAGGAGCATCGCCTCTAGCCCAAAAGGAAGATTGGGTAAATGTCCCCTGTCCTAAATGCGGCACGGCTGCTAAGCGCGAAACTGACACGATGGACACCTTTATTGATTCTTCTTGGTATTTCTTGCGTTTCAGTGATGCAAGGAATGAACAGGAAATAGGCGATCGCAATGCCATCAATAATTGGCTACCCGTTGATCAATATGTCGGTGGTGTCGAACACGCGATTTTGCATTTGCTCTATTCCCGGTTTGTGACCAAAGTTTTGCGCGATCGCGGCTTACTCAATTTCGACGAACCATTTACGAGATTGCTCACGCAAGGCATGGTACAGGGCTTGACCTACATGAATCCCAACAAAGGCGGCAAGGACAAATGGGTTCCTTCAGCTTTAGTTGATCCCAAAGACCCTAAAGATCCGAAAACAGGTGAACCTTTGCAAGCGCTCTTTGCCACAATGTCCAAATCTAAGGGCAATGGGGTATCACCTGTCGATGCGATCGCTAAATATGGAGCCGATACTTTGCGGATGTTCACGCTATTCAAAGCTCCTCCTGAAAAGGATTTGGAATGGGAAGATGCGGATGTTGAAGGTCAGCAACGCTTTTTAAATCGGGTGTGGCGTTTAGTCTCTAGCTTTGCTGAAACTAGGCAAAATGGCATCTCTGACAAGATTGATAAGAATCTCCGCCGAGCGATTCACATTGCCATTAAGGAAGTTTCTGAAGATTTTGATGGAGGTTATCAACTAAATACCGCCATCTCGGAATTGATGAAGCTCAGTAATGCTTTGCAAGATACGGAAGATAAGAGTTCGGCTACTTTCTTAGAAGGTGTGGAAACTCTCTTAATCTTGCTTGCTCCCTTTGCACCGCACATTGCTGAGGAACTTTGGTCATTGATTGGGCATACAGACTCAATCCATTTACAGTCTTGGCTCACCCATGATCCCGATGCGCTAATCGTTGATGAGATTACCCTCGTCATTCAAATCAATGGCAAAGTGCGCGGCAGTCTCCAAGTGCCATCTAGCGCCAGCAATGACAAGCAAGCATTGGAAGAATATGCCCGTAGTTCAAGTGCAGCGCAGAAGTATCTCGATGGTAAAGAGATTAAGAAGGTGATTGCAGTTCCTGGAAAGTTGGTGAATTTTGTAGTTGTCTAGGCTTTTCAATCTGAACTTTACCTAATCAATCCCAATAATTTTGAAAGGTTTACTCTGTAAACCTTTCAAAATTATTGGTTTTTTTGCGTTTTAAAAGCTCTCATGTATAATGTTTGTATTACAACGCATTACTTGATAATACGATGTCAACTATAGCTAAAGAAACGATTACCTTTCGGCTCGATCGCACAAAGCGTGAAGCATTAGATGCGATCGCTAAGGAACTAGATCGTGATCGCTCTTACCTTTTGAATGAGGCGATTGAGAACTATATTGAAATTTATAAGTGGCAGATTGCGGAAATTAATTTAGCGATCGCTGAGGCAGATGCTGAAGATTTTGCCAGTGATGAAGATGTAGATACGATGTTTGGGCGCTTTAATGAAGGTTAGGTGGTTACGCAAAGCTCTACATAATCTAGAAGTAATTCATGAATATGTTGCTAGAGACAATCCAGAGGCTGCTTTAAAATTAGTAATCAAGATTCGCAGTGCAGTGAAGCAATTAGAAACTTTTCCAGAAATGGGACGTGTCGGGCGAGTCAAGGAAACCAGAGAGATTGTGGTCAATCCTTATTTCATCGTGTATCGAGTTAATGGAAGTTTTGTCGATATTTTGCGAATATTACATTCAGCGAGAAAGTTTCCAGATTAGATTTAGTAGAAATTCAAATTCTTGATTCGTTAATACTTTATGAATGAGGCAACATACTTATGGAAGAATTATTAACTTTAAAAGAACTGCTAGTTTGTGGTGATATTCCTGCGGCGATGGTTTTGGTTGAGGAAATGACTGAGATGAGTAAGGATGACAAAATCAGCAAAATTTTCAGCTACAGTATTATTTTATTAGTTCATCTCATCAAACAGAAGGTAGAAAAACGTTCCACAAGATCTTGGGATCTTTCAATTTATAACTCGACAACTCAAATTCGGCGTGCAAATCAGCGTCGTAAGGCAAAGGGAACTTATCTTAGTAAATTAGAACTTAGTGAAACTTTAGCAGAGGCTTATAATATTGCGCTTTCTAGTGCTGCGATCGAGGCTTTTGAAGGTCGTTATGAGGCGGATGAGTTAGCGGCTATGTGCGATCGCGATGAGATTTTGGCAGATGCATTAAAATTAATTGAGCAGGAATCAGTTAATTAAATTTCAACTTTATTTAGTGCATTACATAGACAACTTTATATTTTATATCCGCAATAAATTACACCAATAAGTAAACATGAAAATCAAACAATTAAGAATGCAATCATTTCGTGGTATTGGCGATCTCACTATAGCCTTTGACCCGCAGCTTAATATTATAATTGGTAATAATGGTTCAGGAAAATCTAGTATTCTTGATTGTCTAAGTGTTTTTCTCAATCACATTTCAGATGAAATAAAGTTTTTATACCAAGCTGGTTACCATCCTAATCGATTTACAGCATCCCAAGTTAAGGATATTTTTTTAGATGACGATATCGCTACTGGCAGCAGTAAACGAAAGATTGAAATTCAATTAGAATCTACTCTTAATTCTTTAAACTTTCAACACATCATAAAAAAAGATAGAGGCGATATATCTAAATTATCAACTCAAATAGATGATTTACACCTAGCTATTCCTCTTTTACAGGAGCTTGTTAATGCTAAAAATATTCCAATAATGATTTATTACTCGGTTAAACGAGATCTTCTTTTTGATGAGCCGCAACTCTCTAAAGAGGTTAATACGAGTAATAGTATTCTTGATGTTTATAATCGTGCTTTTACAGGTGGGCAAGTTGTTTTTACAGGATTTTTTGAATGGTTTAAGTTACTTGAAGAATTAGAAAATGAACTGATTAGAGATAACCCAAATTATCGAGACAAACAATTAGAATCTGTTCGTCAAGCAATTTATACTTTCCTACCAGAATTTAAAGATCTCAGGATTCGTCGTCTTCCTAAACTACGTATGACTGTTACAAAAAATGGCGCTGAACTTACTATCAATCAATTATCAGATGGCGAAAAAAACTTATTAGCAATGGTTGGTGACTTGGCGAGAAGATTGGCGATCGCTAATCCTGCGATGGAAAAACCTGAACAGGGTAGCGGTGTAGTCTTAATTGACGAGATCGAGCTACATCTGCATCCTAAATGGCAACGCATGGTTATCCCTGCATTATTAAGAACTTTCCCTAACTGTCAATTTATAATTACAACCCACTCACCACAGGTACTAGGTGAAGTTAAGAACGGTAAAATCTATCGACTTGCTAATACAGAATCAGGCGTTACTGCGGAAATCGTCCGAACCTATGGCAGAGATAGCAATCGCATCCTCGAAGATGAAATGGGAGTTCCTAAACGCAGTCAAGAAATCAAAGATGGTTTGAGGGATTTATTCAGGCTGATTGATGATGGTAATTTACCGAAAGCCAGAGAGTTACAAGAATATCTAAAAGGCGAAATTGGATTTGATGAGCCAGAATTTGCTAGGGCAGATGTATTAATTCATCGGAAAGAAGTTTTGGGAAGATGAGATATATCAAGAAAGGGCAAGAGCCGCAAAGTTTCACTGATTGGAAATCTCAAGAAAATGATAACTGGAAACCAACCTACAGTGATTTGCGAGGTCAAATTAAATCTGATGTCCATGACGCTCTACTAAAAGAGCAAGGTTACACCTGCTGTTATTGCGGTATGAAAATCAACATTGACATCAGCCATATTGAACATTTGCACCCACAAAACGAGCAAGATCCAGAACAGCCAAAGAATCTAGCACTAGCAATAGATTTCTCGAATCTTTTAGCATCATGCGGCTTCTCAGAGAAATATAAAATATCTGATCCTGAGCAAAAATATGAGACTGCTTTGCACTGCCTACAGCATTGTGGCTGCAAAAGAGGAAATAATCCGCTTTCAGTCTCACCATTACAGGTAGATTGCTCTGATTTTTTTCGATACACAGGTTCTGGAGAAATACGTCCTGCCGAAGATCCTGATAAAAAGAAAGCTGCTTCAGAAACTATCCAGACACTAAATCTAAACTATGACAATCTAGTTGCCATGAGAGAAGAGGCTATTGATCAAGCTGTACAGGGCTTAGAAGAATTAACAGTAGAGGATCTAGAAATTCTAATTCAATCTTACGAACAGCCAAACCGACAAGCCTTTAGCTTTGCGATCACCTATATCCTCAAACAATTTCTAAACCCAAAATCAACATGAGGTAAATTTGTTGGATAAGTAGGCGATCGCACAAACCTCTCTACAACAATATTAATACTCGCTATTCTAAAAATAGTTCGTGATCGCACCATTAAAAAGAAAGAGAAAGAAGCTTTGTTTCTTTCTCTTTCGGGCACTCTAGCTGATTTTAGGAGCGGCAATTAGCAAGATCTTTTCCATTAGGGATGGAAATAGACGATGACACCATACAGCAAGATGACTTTGCCATCCGACCAGAATTTCAGGGGTTTCACGTTCTAATCCAGCAATTAGCGCTTTAGCTACTTGTTTAGGAGTCATCAGCGATACCCAGCGAAACCACTCCAAATCCTGCGCCATGTCAGTATCCGTAAGTGATGGCAGTAAAGCTGTGACTTTGATGTTGTAAGCTGCCAATTCACCACGCAGAGCTTGAGTGAATCCTAAGATTGCAAACTTCGTTGCCGAATAAGTTGCCATCGTCGGCGCGGCAACTTTGCCCATCAGACTAGAAACATTGACGATTCTGCCATTGCGCTGAGCTGCCATCCGTCGAGCCACCATCCTTGTGATCGCATACATACCGAGTAGATTGACTTCGATTTCGGATTGCACATCCTGTAAGCGCGATCGCAAAAATGATGATTGATGTGCCACACCTGCACAGTTCACCAAAATGTCAATTGGACCACAATCACGCCATACTTGCGCGATCGCAATATTCACCTCGATTGTCTGCGATAGATCTAAAGGTAAACTCACCGCTTCGATGCCTAGAGCTTCCACTTCTGAAGCGACGGAATTTAAGCGTTCAAGATCGCGGGCTACCAGAATTAGACATTTCGCACCCTGTTGAGCTAGCTCCAAAGCGATCGCCCGACCAATACCCCTCGAAGCTCCAGTAATTAGAGCTGTTTTTCCACGAACATTCATAAAACCTCCAATATTGAGGTCTCACAAGTTTTACTAATTAGTATTGACGCAAGTTTGTCAGCCTATGCCGCTAACTAAAACCTACCCAAAGTAAATTTTGTGAGACGGTAAATAATCTCTTTGCCAACAACTTGTGACCAAACTTTTATATGCGTTGAGTTTTAAAAAGTTTTAGTTTAGTCACGTTGCTCGCAACGAGTAAGCAGTCGATGATTAATCTTTCCAGTTCATCTCTAGTCTTGTCATGTCGTTACCTCCTTTAGGGAAACATGGTCTATGCCGTAATAAAGGAAAATTGATACAGACTTTTAACATGCATCAAACCTTACAACTGTTTTTGTAATATGTAAAGTATTGTTAAATACACTTTCAATTCGCCTTTACTACATTACTAAGAACTCAACAAAAGTGGGTAATTCTTACTCTATCTACTTTACAAGTTATGATTCACTCTAAATTTAATAGGCAATCACTTCAAATCAAGGATAAAAAATAATCCTCAAGAGTTATTTCTAAAGATATAAAAATAGAAATCACAGATTTAAACCCATACTATGATCATTTTTTACACTTTTACAAACTATCCGCTGAAGGTAAAACAACTGTAAACTTAGTACCCATATTCACTTCACTTTCCACTGCGATTTTCCCAGAATGAGCTTCCACAGCTTGCTTTACTATATATAAACCCATACCTAAGCCTTTAACATTACCAACATTTTCAGCCCTTAAAAATGGCAAAAATAGATTGTTTAAATATTCTTTAGGTATGCCGATACCATGATCACAAACACTTAGGAATAACTGTTTTGTCTTACATACTACTTCCACATCAATAGTACCCCCTTCATAGGAGTATTTAATAGCATTAGAAATTAAATTCATAAATATGTGCCATAGGAGCTTTTTATCAAATCTTAACTTTTGACATTGACCTTGGCTATGAAACTTAATCCGGCACTTCTTTGCACTATCTTCTGTTTGAAAGCTATCAACTAGTTGTTGACAATAGGTTATTGCATCTACATTCTCAGGATTAAATGGAAATTTTCCTGATTCAGAACAAGCTATAAACTTGACTTCTTCTAGTAACCAATTAATATCTTTAATTGCTGATTGAATAGAAGCAAGATTTTTAGCTCTACTTTCTTTAGTTAGCTGCTCTTCAAAGTTTTGTAATTTCCAAATCAATAATCTAATTACTGACATCGGCGTTGAAAATTCATGGGAAGCCATAGCAAGTAATCGAGACTTTAAAATATGTAGCTCTTTTTCTTTGTCTAGAGCTTCTTGCAATATTATTTCTTCATTATGTTTCTTTAAAGCCAGCATAATTGCGACATTCACTTCCGCATATCTTAATGGCTTAGTGAGATATCCATAGGGAGAAGTAGCGATCGCTAGTTCTAAAGTCTCAGGATCACTAAAAGCAGTTAGATAAATTACAGGGATAGGCGCTATTTTATGAATCTCATTGGTCGCAGTAATCCCACTATCTTTACCTCTCAATTTAATATCCATCAAAATAATATCTGGCAACTTCTGACGAATACTCTGATGAATTAAAGAGATAGCACTATCACTACTATCAACGATCGCTAAAACTTTATAGCCCAAATCTGATAGAACATCTGAGAGCGCATTTGCAGTAACCAGTTCATCTTCTACAATCAGGACATCAGCGATCGTATTAGTTTTCACTGTCATGGGGTTCACTTTATCTGTCTCTAATTGCCATTGATTGCAAGTGGCTCAAAGAGCTACTTACTGTTTAATTATAAGATTAATATATAAAATTCAGGAGACAAAGATGTTGTCTTGATAAAATCCCAAAATGATATGGTTGTACTATCTCATTTTGGGATTTTATGTTGATCAGTTGTCTTGAAGAGATATAATAGTAAATCCTTGCTTCTAAAACTAAATTAATAGAAGCCAACTACTGACCGTAAGGAAAAAATTAGATGACTGTTAAGCGTTTGTACGAAACCATGTATATCCTGCGTCCCGATCTTCCCGATCAGGAAGCTGATGCCGCGATCGCCAAATATCAAGATTTCTTAGTACAACAAGAATCTGAAGACATCACGATTCAACATCGTGGCAGACGGAGATTAGCCTACGACATTAAAGGACATCGCGAAGGAATTTACATCCAAGTAAATTACACGGCAACTCCTAAAACCATCGAGAGCCTAGAGAAATCTATGCGTCTAGCTGATGACGTAATTCGCTATATGACGATCAAACTTGAGCCAGAAGCTGTGGAAGCAGAAGATGCTGAAGCAATCATTCCTGATGCTGAAGAGCCAGTAGCCGTTGCTGCTGCTGATGCTGAATAAAATCAAAAGCACCATCCAGACTTAATTTAGCCAATAAAAAAGCCTCGACTAGTCGAGGCTTTTTTATTGGCTAAATCTTAAAAAATTATAGGATGCCCCAGAAGTGTAATACACCTTGACCGCTAATTAGCTCGATCGCTAATGCAGATACAAATCCAATCATTGCTAAGCGTCCATTCCAGTTTTCAGCACCAGAAGTGAAACCCCAATTCCATACGTTACGGCTTTCGTCAGACATAATCGAACTACCTTTGTAATTAGTTAACTTATATTTAGTAATGTAACAGATTATTTAGACATTCACAATCTTTCCTTATATTTTCTGTCTTTAGACAGACAAACTTGATATTCGTAAAGGCAAAAACAAAGACAAGTGGTGGTGCAAAGCACCACCACTTGTCTTTGTTTTTTTGATAAAGTTTGTGGCGATCGCTACAAACTTTAGAAATGTTTTTTAAACTATGCTGAAGTATATATTTAGCTGCGATCGCTAACGAATTGGGTAGAATCCAAAAGATCTTCACGCAATAATCTACGCAAGGACAAAATTAACTATGCGAAAAATATGGATGCGGCTTCTAGCTGGCTGCTTAGCATTGTTAGTCAATCTAACAACAACAGGTGCAGTATGGGCAGCTAGTCCCAAAAAGTCTGGAGAACCCAAATTTCAAGGTGTACCACTTCAGTGCTTTGTATCATTAGCTGATACAGGAACATCACCCGAAGCAAAGGTTGCAGCATACACTGAAATCGCAAGCAAATATTTAGAATTGCAGCGTCCAGACCAAGCCAAGAGTGTTTTAGAAAAGAGCTTAAACACAGCGAATACGATTACTACACCATCACTTAAAGCTTTTGCCCTATTGGATACAGCAGGTCGCCTCACCAAAGCTTCACAGCCTAAGTTGGCAGTAGAGGCTTTAGGTAATGCTTTAACAATCGCGAAGGATTTACCCGATCCTGTCGATAGAGTTTTTGCAAACATCAAAATCGCACAAGCCTATGGAGAAGCTGGGAAGAAGGATATTGCTCAAAATTTACTAGCTGATGCCACTAAGGCAACACCTGAAATTATTGATGCCTATGTGCGATCGCGAGCTTTTTCTGCGATTGCTAATGCTTATACCGAGATTGGTGATGATTTCAATTCTGAAGCCTCGATCTCGGCGGCAACCGACTTGTTAGCAATGATTGAAGATCGCAATATCAAATCCAGAGCAAGAGTTGAAATTGCAGGTAGTTACGCACAGGCAGGAAATCACGCAAAGGCGATCGCTTCCCTAAATGCGGTTTTCCAAGAATTTGATGCGATCCGTGATAATGCTATCTCTTCGGCGAAGGAAGCAGCTAAGAATACCAAAACAGCTAAAAAACCTGCGCCCAAGATTGCTAATAAAGCTCTAAAAAATGATGTACCTAAAGAGGAAAAGGCTGTACCTGATCCTAAAGACGTCGAACAAGCCGCAATTGCTAACGCTGAACTCTTGAAAACGCGATCGCTGTTCCTAGTTGCTAGTCAATACTTAGCATCAAAACAGTATGAAAAGGCTCTAGAAGTAATCAGCAATCTTGATCCTACATCAATTGAGAAGAGTGTCGGCATTGCTAATGTGGCGATCGCCTATGCCAAGGATCAGAAAAATGATGAATCAATCAAATTGTTTGATCAAAGTTTGCAAGGATTAAGTACCGTTGCTCCTTCGATTGATGTTTTTACTCTATTAGTGGAGGTTGGTCGCCAATATCAAGCTATTAAATCAATAGATTTGGCTACCAAAGCTTGGGAGCAATCCTTGGCGATCACCAAAAAACTCCAAAACCCAGTTGATCGCCTCTTTGCTCTCAATATTATCGCCAGTACCTATGGTGAATTTGGTCTAACCGATAAAGTAGAACCAATTCTCCAAGAGAGTCTGGCGATCGTGAAAACTGTCTCCGATCCCAACATTCGCTCTAGAGCATACTCGGATATCAGCAGTACTTATTGGGCGATCGGTCAACATGATCAAGCTAAGGAGATCGCGCAAACCATCGAAAATCCCACAGAAAAATCACAACTAGAAAAGTTGTTTGCTTGCGCTGAATAACAAAAAGGGAGTGCGAAGCACTCCCTTTTCATACCAAAGTCCAAAAGAAAAGTGGCGGTGCTTTGCACCGCCACTTTTCTTTTGGGCTTTGGTATTATTCGGGTAGTTTTAAAGAAGTTAAAATTTCCCACCGCTTATCGATAGGAGCTTTTGAACCATCAAGACTATTTATATCTGTCACCTCAAGGGCAGGCGCATCAGGTGCAATCTTGGGATAGGGAATCGCTAACAATAACTGCTCATATAGCCACGTTGCAGGGTCAAAATAACCAGAGGGAGATAGCGACTCCACTAAGTCGCCTGTTTCAATTTCTCGTTCCCTAGGATATTCACTTTCTGGGAGTGGCTCAGCCAACCAAATCATCTCAGAATTGTCGATCGCCAACCTGTAGTTAAATTGCACCAATGTGCGATCGCAGGTCAAAGTCATAATTGTCGAAGCTTTAGCACTAACCTCGATAAAAGAACCTACATGACGCACACTAATCACCCCTTGTACAGGAGTTAATGTTTCTAGCCCTTCGATAAACTCTTTGAATTCAAACTCTTCAGTTGCATTTACGGCTTTGGCAATCTGAGGTATGTATAACTTTTCCATTAGCTGTTCACTAATTTAACAATCAAATGACGATTTGGTTCTCGACCCTGACTATGGGTTTCAATATCTGGAAAATCTTCTAAAAGCTGGTGAATATAGCGGCGATCGGCGGACGACAATTGTTTAATGGCAAACTCAGTTTGTGTTTCACGTACTTGTTGTACTGCTTGTTCTGCCAAGGACTGCAAATCAGCTAAACGTTTTGACCGATAGCCATTCAATTCGACAGTGTAAAAATTATGATTTTTCTGATCTGGTGTTTCTACAGGTAAGTGAAGATTCAGAAGAATGCTAGCCAAGTATTGTAACGAGTCAAGTACGATGCCATCTTTACCAATCAGCCTTTGAATTTGCTGCTCCTGTAAACCGTCAGCATTTATATCTAGCCAATAGTTCTTAGAGCTAGCATTAACTTGTTCTGGAGATGCTTCTGCAAGACGAATATCAACCGATGTCGTATAACCCATCAAACTCAAAAGCTCTTGCAGCCAATTTGCACTTGCTGAAGTATCTTCCATAAACTTTAATTGCCTGATCAAATTTCTGTTAAATGTTTTTTCAATATTAAATTGGGTGGTGCAAAGCACCACCCAATTTAATTAGGAACCTTTCTTCTTTTTCTTGTTAGAAGAGTTAGGCTCAAAAGGTAAGGCAGACTTAGTAGGACTCTTACTATCTTTATCCTTATCGTCAACCACCGTTGCCTTAGATTTAGTATCAAGCGGTATTTTACTGGCTTCAGATTTGCTAGAGGCGATCGCTTTGCTATCTGTCTTAGCACTAGTCTTAGTTGAAACTGCTGGACTTGCTGACACTGTTACTAGCTTTTGTAGATTTTCAGGTAGCGGCTCCTTCGCAACAATAAATGCTTGTACAGTTTGGAAAATATTCGCAATCAACATGTAAAGCATGACACCTGAAGGCAGTGGGAAAAACAAAAACATACCAGAGAAAATAATTGGTGTGAGTTTGTTCATTGTGTCCTGTTGCGAAGTCTCAGGAGACGGATTGCTAGGCTTAGGAGTGGAGCCACTAGAAATATTCTGGTTGGCATATAGACTGATACCAAAGCCTAAAACCATGATTACAATATCCCAGTTAATGCTGCCATCAGCATTGGTTACACCTGTTTTACCAAGTGCCTTGATAAACAAGAAACCTTTGTTAGATGCTAGTCCAGGTACTGTCGCTTGAACGGTCACATCACCAGCTTGCTTAGCGATTACAGTGCCATCTTCTAAAACATCAACTAAGTCTTGTCCCTTAGTGACTTTCCACTTAGTAGTTAGCT
Organism: Pseudanabaena minima str. Chao 2107; assembly: GCF_051131155.1. NCBI lineage: Bacteria > Bacillati > Cyanobacteriota > Cyanophyceae > Pseudanabaenales > Pseudanabaenaceae > Pseudanabaena > Pseudanabaena minima. The sequence goes on along the minus strand of NZ_CP159508.1, from coordinate 2,715,022 downwards.
CTACATCTGGATATTCAGTAGCAAGAGCGTTGAAATCTTTGCCTTGAGCAGTTTGCAAAACTATTTTGGATTGCTCACCGATCGCTAAGTTTGTACCATTTACTGCCGTCGCTAAAACTGGGAAATGTACGCGATCGGCAAAGTAAACGTTTTGACTAGGAGAGGTAAAAGGCTGATGAATAATTTGAGCAGCATTCTCAGGAGCTTGGATCTGAAAGTTGAGAGAATAGTTAATATCTGCGAAGGGCGATCCTCGGAGAGTTGCAAACAAAGCAAACAGGATCGGTAATTGAATAAGTGCAGGTAGACATCCTGACAAAGGATTGCCAAATTCTTTGAAGTTTGCCGAGTTGACTTTGGCTAGCTCTTCTTGCTGCTTAGCGGGATCGCTCTTATAGCGCTCTTGAACTTCTTTGATTCTTTGTTGCATCACAGGGTTCGCGATCTTCATGCGCCGCATACTGCGAAGCTGATTAGCACTAACAGGGAACAACACAAAACGTACAACCAACGTTAATGCAATGATTGCCAATCCATAATTCGGCACGATGCCGTAGAAAAAATCTAGGAAAGGCAACATTATGTTGTTGGAAAGAAAACCTACACCGAAATCCATTTTCTACTTTACTGTTGGGTTTGCATCCGAATGATAACGAATATCACTCATGAAAATTAGGATCGCCCAAGATTTAATCATCCAGAACGATCCTTGAATATTTTAGGCTTTGCCACCAATCGCGCCGCTTATGTCTTGCGCTTTGAGGCTTAGCTTCGATTCGATATATTCGTATGTTTCACGAAATTTAGGTAAAGACTTTAGTTCAAGGCGCGAACCGTCTTTGAGGGTCAGTACCATGTCACCCCAACTGCCTAAACCACGAGGAACCGTGACAATCTTGGCAATTTCTGCATACACGATATCTGTACGGGTCTGACCTCGCCAACCACCTGTGACGGTAATGCGTCGGTTAGTGATGCGATACCTTACCCACAATGCTCTTGCGATCGCGGCAATTCCAAAAGGGATTGTGATCACAAAAATACTCATTAGCAAACTAATTATTAGATCGCCAATGTGAGGTGCGCCTTCGTAGTAAACTTCCTCATTAACTGCCATGCAAAACCTTCGCCTTTGCTAATAAATTCCTTAGGTCATCCCAAAGTTCTTGATAACTTGGCTTGCTTTGAACAGTAGTTACTGTTACAACTATTTGCAATCCATCTCTCAATTGTGACAGAAGTTGTCGAAAAATAGCGCGAAGTTGACGCTTAAATCGATTACGGGTTACCGCCAACTTGCTAACTTTCTTACTAACAACGATGCCTATCCTTGTTGAGGGATCATTGATATCAACAAGAATTCGCAAATTTAGGTAAGTGCCTCTGTAGCGATCGCCTTTGGCATACACTTTTGCGAAGTCTTCTCGCCGCCGTAGACGGTTTTGGTTAGGAAGCACGAGAGATTAACAATTGCAAATCAAGTACAAATAACGATTGTGAATTAAATCTGGTAATAGCTGATCTTATAGCAGCTTATACAGTTGTGAGGCGAACCCGTCCTCTGCTACGACGAGCTTTGATTACTCGGCGACCTGTAGGAGTTTCCATTCTGGCGCGAAACCCAGAGGTGCGCTTCTTTTTGCGGACACTACCGCGTAGAGTACGTTTTGTCATAACCGTTACTTACTTATTTAGTTTCAAAGGATGTCATTTTTTCACAGGCTTCCAATTATAACACCTGTTTAGCGATCGCTTTCAAAAACTAAAGGTGGCGCTTTGCACCACCTTTAGTTTTTAGCGAATATATTCTTTGAGTACGCTATTACGATTAGGATGACGCAGCTTACGGAGTGCTTTAGCTTCGATTTGGCGAATGCGTTCACGAGTAACGTTGAAAATTTGTCCAATTTCTTCGAGTGTTTTCATCCGACCGTCATCAAGTCCATAACGCAACCTTAAGACATCGCGTTCTCTGGGGCTAAGGGTTCCCAGCACACTTTCTAGGTCTTCACGTAAGAGGCTCTTAGCAACTTGATCATCAGGAGTTTCACCTTCAGATTCAATGAAGTCACCGAGGCGAGAGTCTTCTTCTTTACCAATTGGAGTTTCCAGAGAGATCGGTAACTGGGCGGATTTGGCAATAAACCGTAGCTTTTCGATCGTCATCTCCATGCGGGTAGCAATTTCCTCTTCGGTTGGCTTGCGCCCCATTTCTTGAGAAAGTAACTTGGTAGTTTTCTTAATGCGGGAAATGGTTTCGTAAAGGTGAACTGGGAGACGAATAGTACGAGATTGATCGGCGATCGCACGGGTAATAGCCTGACGAATCCACCACGTCGCATAGGTCGAGAATTTATAACCTTTTTCATGGTCAAACTTCTCGGCGGCGCGGATTAAGCCCAAACTCCCCTCTTGAATTAAATCTTGGAAAGACAATCCACGATTCATGTATTTTTTGGCGATCGATACCACAAGCCTCAAGTTCGACTGCACCATTTTGTCTTTGGCGCGGCGACCAGAGTGCAGACGTTTGCGGAACTCCCCAAGGGGCATCCCCATTTTGATTGCCCAATCTGGTTCCCTGACATCATCAGGATGACAATCAACTTCAGTAGCTAATTCTTCACGCTTTAGCTCTAGTTCAAGCAGATCGGCAATCTTACGAGCTAGCTCAATTTCTTCATCGGCTCTGAGTAAGCGGATACGACCAATTTCTTGAAGATACAGGCGAATTGAGTCTTCAGTAAAATGTTTTTTCTTAGTCTGGCTAGCGCGTTTTTTAGTCCCCCTTGCCTTGCCAGCTTTGTCAGGGTCATCGTCAATGTCAGCGTCTTCATCTGAGTCATCAATTAAATCGTCCTTTTCGAGTTCGATATCATCATCTAGGTCGTCAAGGTCTTCTTCAATTTCTTCGAGATTTCCGCCAAGTTTGCCAACAGGCAACTTGATTTCAATAGGTAGGTCGATGGCTGTTTTGCTCATGCCAGATTCCTCAGATCCGTACTGTCTAAAACTTTGTGCTACGGGGAATTACACCTAGATGATTGTAGCTTGCCAAATATAAAAATGGTGGTTTCGGCTACTTAGAATTATGAAAAACCTGCCTAAGGGGCAATTTACAATTCCTAAATTCGGTTATCACGGTGTAATTCCTACTTATATATTTATAGTCTAACGATGTTAACCCCAACTATAAAAAATTTTTTGGCAAAAGAATTTTGAAATCTATAGCCATAACCACTTGCCCTAGAATAAAAGACTAAAGGCGGCGCGAAGCGCCGCCTTTAGTCTTTTTGTTTTTATATCCGATGTAACTTGCGGTCACTATATTCACTTGATCGCTAAAAATATCTTCAAAAAATGGATACGTTTAAAAGATACATTTATTAAGTATTATTAATTTTTGATTATGCTTAAGCTTAATAAAATATCTCTAGCCTCAATTGGTCTATACGTTGGTGGAATTCTGTTTTTAGTTGGATTTTGGGCTTATGCCAAGGGCAATTCGACTTTAAATCTGATCGGATTTTTCTACGGGTTTCCCATCTTATTAGGAGGATTTGCGTTTAAGTCGTCAGAAGTAACGCCAACACCTGTACTTGTTCCTGAATCTGAGCCTGTTCTGGCTTTGCGTAAGTTACAAGAGACTCCAACTCAAAAGCAGTTGCGAAATGATGTAACTCGCTACCGTTATGGAATTAAGGCGCACTTGGATGAAATTTTAGAAAAAGTGGGCATGAGTCCTACCGATGAGGAGCGACCTATTCTAGTTGGTATCTATGAAGAAATTTCTCAATCTGAAGAAACGAAAGGAGCTTATAGTCTAGTTTTACGCTTCCGATCGCCTTTGATGGATTTTGAGGCTTGGCAACAAAAACAAGACAAGTTAACACGATTTTTTGGTCCTGGGGTCTTGGCTGTAGTGGCTGCTCTGGAAAATAAGGAGGTTGATTTAAAATTGATTTCGGTAATAGCTGATAAGTAATTAGTAATTATTTTTTCCTATTCACCTTTGCTTTTCTGTGTAGTTGGTTTGTTAATTTTAGAGATAGTGGGATTCAGTGGCTTTAGTTTCTTTAGCAGCTTTAGTAGCGGGTGCAAGATCTGGAAAGTTAGTTAGTTTCCCTACAGATACTGTGCCTGCTTTGGCGGTGCGGCCTGATCGCAGTGCCGATATTTTTACGCTCAAGCAGCGATCGCTTGATAAACCGTTAATTTTGATGGCGGCGAGTTGGCAAGAATTTTTACCGTTTTTAGATACAAGTCATCCTGCTCTGGAAACTTGGGAACAAGTGGCTCAGAAATATTTCGCGGGAGCTGTGACTCTGGTTTTACCTGCTAGCGATCGCGGCTGTAAGCTAAATCAAGGTTTTAAAACTTTGGGTGTGCGAATTCCCGATAGCAAAATGGCGATTGCCATTTTGCAGCAAACGGGAGCAATGCTGACCACAAGTGCCAACAAAAGTAATCAGCCCCCATACCGCAGAATGTTGGAAATTCATGATGCCTTTCCTTCAGTAATTACCTTGGGCGATGGAATTGATATTACGGAGCAGTCAGGTAGTGGATTGCCCTCCACAGTAGTGGAATGGACTACGGAGGGTTGGTTGGTACGTCGGCAAGGTGCTGTCAATTTTTAGATCAAAAAGGGCACGAAGCGCCCTTTTTGATCTTTTTTGAACTGTTTAGATTGTTTGCCAATCCCGTGAAAATTTCTCTAGGTTAGCTGTGGTTAGCTCTTTTTCTAGCCATTGCAAAGCAGTGATTTGACTAGGCAATTTCTGACTGTCGTAGTCTTGAAATACATCAACCAAAGAAATGGCGATCGCTGTTTGTTCAGAGGCAAGTGACCAACGCTGGAAAAACTGTTGCATAGTCTGGGCTGGGATAGAGGCTTGAAGATTTTCCAATGCAGTAACTTGACTGGCATCGCGTTTATAAACTTTTACGGCATCAGTAAGATTAATCAGTTGAAGCTGAGAAGTGGGAGATGGAGTTGGACTGGGCTGTGGGGTAAATGGGGTGCTTGTACCTATGCCTGCATTCAGGTTTGACCAATCTTGGCGAAACTGGGCGATCGCCTGTGGCAAGAGTTGGCTTTGTAACCATTGCAGGGCAAGATTTTGATTAAGCATTTGAGCGATGTTGTAACCACTAAAAGCATCTTGTAGAGATGTTGCTGTGGTTGCTTGTCCAGATGCGATTTGCCAACGCTGAAAAAATTGCTGCAATATTTCCGTGGTAACACTTGCTTGTAAATTATTAAGCGCAGCAGTTTGATTGGGTAATCTAGCGCGGCTATAACTATTCGCCGCATCAACGAGACTAATCGCGCTTGCAGTTGGAATTGAAGTTACAGGAGCATTACTAGTATTGCCAGTAGTACCAGTAGTAGTACTAGTTGGCGTTCCAGTTGGTGTAGGAACAAAGATCGAAGGTGTAGGAGAGGGGGATGGAGTTACAGGTGTGGGTGATGGCGATGGTGGGCGGACAATCTCCACAACGGTTACTGGAGGTGTGACATCGGCGATCGCGGGAGCTTGCAATTTTTTCCATGTTTGTTCGCCTACTTTGCCATCGACGGTTAAGCCATTGGCACGTTGAAATGCCGCGATCGCATCCCTCGTTCCCATACCAAAATCTCCGTCAATGCGACCTTGGTAATAGCCTTTATCTTTGAGTAGTTGTTGTGCTTGAGCAACTGCTGCGCCTTTAGAGCCTGGCAATAATGTTGGCAATCCTTGAGATGTAGTTGTCGGGACAACCGCACGCAGCTTAGCCCAACTAGAACTACCAACAATGCCATCAGTTACTAACCCATTTGCTTTTTGAAATTTTAGGACAGCATTTGTCGTGCCAACGCCAAAATCGCTGTCAATTTTGCCAGTATAAAATCCTTTACTCTGGAGAAGTTGCTGCAACTCAGCAACAGCACTACCCTTACTACCTTGTCTTAATATCGAGTCCATAATTAGCCCAAAGTTTATAGTTCGTAATTGGCTCAAAATCTAGAAATAGAGTACACGAGCATCTAGTCCTTTCGATCGCAAAAAATGTTTCAAAGATTCAGCACCATCGCGATTTGGATATCCACCAGCATAAACATAGTCCCCACGACCTGACTTTGATACAAAAGCACTAGGAATAAACTGTCTAACTTGATCTAAAGTTGTGATCGTTCTCAAGGGAACTGCGGTAACGTAGCGATATTGTGCCGAGTTCTCAATACTGTTAGTAGGTAAATAACTTGGCAATGTTACATAGGGTGAAGTATTAACAGTTGGAGTAGTCTGAAACGTCTGGGAAGTATAAGCCTGTTGTGCAGCTACACCACGACGCTGTAATTCTCTAGTTACAAAATCGGCAGTCGGCGCGTCAAAGGCTCCTGCAACGATAGATGTCTGACCATTGACCGAAGCAACCACAGGATTAGTAACAACTTGCCTTGCAATATTGAGAGTTACAGGATTATTGCCAGCTATATACACAACAACATTGCCTAATTGGGCATTAGCATTTGCGATCGCCACATTCCAAAAACCCCAGCTCGCGATCGCCAAACTAATAGCTTGTTTTGCCCAGTCGGATATTTTCATCGTTTTTAGACCTTTAACCCTAAAGCGACCTAATTGCTCATGAACCTAAATTAAATTCTATAGCAATAAGTAGAGGCGGTTTCGTTTTAGATTTGTGGTGGTGAGACGAAGCCGTGCCACCACAAATCTAGACCAAGAAATTAGTGTTGCTGTGCTTTGCACAGCAACACTAATTTCTCGTTTTATAAATTCCAGCCTTTGGCTAATAATTGCAAAGATATAGACTCATGCCTCTGCTCTAGCAGTAATTCAAACTCTTTTGTATGTATACCTTTACACCACAACATCAACGCATCTTCACCAGTCACTTCATAATATTTCGGTCTTCGACCAATTTCCTTAAAACCAAAACTTTCGTATAGAGCGATCGCGACATGATTAGATTCGCGAACTTCGAGAGTTGCCCATTCTAATTGGCGATCGCGGGCTTTTTTAAGTAAACCCCAAACCAGTGACTTACCAAAGCCTTGACCTTGATACTCAGGACGCACGGCTAATACTGTGATATGCGCCTCTTCAAGAATTGACCACAAACAGCCAAAACCTAGTAATTCATGATTTTCAGTAGTTAAGCCCAATACAAGACTGCTAGGGCTGTCAATTTCGCGTTGATAGGCTTCTAAACTCCAGAAATTCCCAAGACATGCACAATCGATCTCCCGTAGCTGCGATAAAAAATTTTGATCAATCTCACTTAGATAGATTCGGGTCGATAGGCTCATGTGTTGTAATTATCTAAAGATTTAATTAGGACGTGCGGCACAACGCGCCGTAATACCAAAACAAAAAATGGCATAGCCATTTTTTGTTTTTAAAACCCTTACTGGGTTTGATTTTTATACCAAGTTAAGAAATGGCGTAGCCCTTTCTTAACTTGAAAACCTTTACGAGGTTTAGTTTTTAATTCACGAAAGTGTTGTCACACTTTCGTGAATTGTTATAAATAGCCTGATACAAACGGATTATCGATCGATGTCAGAACTCATGCCAATTGTATATCTCAGCGTGGTTAGCTTTTTTGCTTGGATTGTTAGCACTTTGGCAGGTGGAGGCAGTCCATTCATTTTAATTCCCTTAGTTAACCTCCTCATGGGAGCCAATGCCGTTCCACCTGTAATCACAATCGGCATGTTTTTTGGCAATGCCCATAGAGTTTTACTGTTTTGGCGGGATATTGATTGGGTATTGACAGCTTGGTATGCTCCTGGGGCGATCGCAGGGGCAATTTTGGGAGCCTATACCTTTACGCAAATCCATCTCGATTGGTTGCAAATCGTGATTGCAATTTTCCTAATTGTGAGTGCTGTTTTATTTGAACTAGAAAAAAGTCCCGAAAAAACTGTTGCCAAGGATAAGGAAAAACAGATCAAATTGGTCGATGATTCTAAGGAGTTGGAAGAAATCGAAAAACTCATCGAGATCAATCAGCTAGGTGAATTAAGTGAATTAAGCGCTCTTGAAAAGACAGAATTAATTCCCAAAGAAGTAAAACCCAAATTTAAACTTCAGGCTTGGCACATTATGCCTGCGGGTTTTCTCAAGGCTTATGTATCAGGTTTAGTCGGCACTACTGGCCCCGTCTTAAATCCTTTTTATCTAGGCTATGGCTTAGTCAAGGAGAAAATGCTAGCCACTAAAGCAACTCACATGACAATTATCCATGTCGTAAAAATCATTACCTACGGGGTGTTAGCAGCGATGTCTAAAGAGCAGATTGTCGCAGGATTAGCGATCGGCTTAGCTGCAATACCTGCAAATCTCATTGGCAAATATCTCCTCAGTCGCATGAGTCCTCAACAGTTTCGCCAAGTGGTTCTTGCTTTTATGGCGATCGGTGGCTCATGGATGCTATGGCAACAAAGAAGCCTGTTCGTAAATATCTTGTAGTTAGGAATAAGTCTTAAGGCGATCGCCTATTTATCAAAAATCAAAATAAGGCGATCGCCTATCCATCAAAGTATTTAGAACAACTTTAGGCAGACTGTTGAGTTTTACTGTTTTCAATATATTGGCGTAACACACTATTAATCAGAGTTTTATATTGATCTCCTTGATTCTGAAACCATTGTTTTACATCGGGATCTAGTTGGACTAAGTTTTGAGCTTGATCTACGGGAATTCGTAAAGTTGCACGTTCAAAAAATTCATCTGTTAGCGGCGGAATATCTGAATAGTCAATATCCTCATCTGACATTGCCTTCAATGCTGCCCAATTAGTACGAGAGGTACTGTTCAAATCTTCTCTGTTCATGACGGTTGGATCTTCTTGCAGAAATGATTCGGATGATGTTGTTTTTACGTTCTGTCCAGACTACTACCGCTATTGCAAGACCGAGAAAACCGATCCCAAATCAGCGATCTCCGCCATAATCAAAGCGGTCATCTAGCTCAATCAGCATTTCACCATCAAACATTGAGAGAACATCTGCAAAGTCAATCTCATGTTTACGAATGTTTTCCAGATTTTTTGTTTCGTCCCACTCAAACTGCATGAAGGTTATAGCTGATTAAACTAATTGCTTTCATTATCGCCTATTCATCAAAAATCAAAATAAGGCGATCGCCTATCCAAAACACTCGCAAACCTGATAAGGATTTTAAAAACAGATAATTTTCTGAGAAGTTGTAATAGCAATCTTTCCTGTTTCCTGATTTTTCTTAGAGGTAGTTTCTCGAGTAATCTCAACATTTGCTATTGCAGCTTTGGCTTGCTTTGCTTTCCTCGGTCTACGATTTTTTTGGTGCATAGCAAGATTGCCTTTCCACTCAGTAAAGGATAGAGCGACGGAACCATCAGAATCGATCTTGACAACCTTCCGTTTAACAGCAACATTATTTAAGCCATGACTTGCCTCTGCTAATGCTTTGCGTCTAAGCATTTCATTGCGAGAGAATTGTCGCAATGACAAATTTTCTTGAGAATTGTCTTTGCGTGGAGTTATGCCAAGCCAGATTTCAGTCATATGTATTAATTCGAGATTACCCTCTAAGGGGATTTTCCAGTCTAGAATTATGCCATTGCGATCAAGAGTTTCTTTAATCTGTGCGATCGTTATGGATGTTTTTTTGTCAAAGATTTGAACAACCCAACAGCCCTCAATTTGCAAGTAAAAATATTTACCCTTAATTTTGAGTCGGGAAGATCTGTAGTCGAGAGCAAGTGGTTTGCTATTGATATATATCAATGTTGACGATTTGGAGGAAAAATCATTTTCTGGATAGTCTTGTCTTTTTATTTTGCCAAAACGATCTTGTCTACCCATAGGTTTAGCCTTCATGTAACCCAAGTCTTAGAATTATATCTTTTACAAGGTGAGACTTACACAAAAGCATAGAATCAGTGTTCTAATCTAAGTCTCTCGTTTCCGCAGGTGTTTTTTGAGAAAAGGCGATGTAAAGGATTTCGGTGTCTGTAAAATATCTGATTTTTGTATTTCTAATTTTTTATTGTATGCCTAAACCCAAAAAATAAAAAAGTAAAATAGACGATAAACTAATTAGCCTCGTTAATCTTGTTAGACATTTTGATTATCCCGTTTAGATGAGCAAAAATTTTAAAACAGTCAAAACAGAAGTTACAGCTTGGAAAAATTTTACATTAGACGACAAAGTCTACGACCTATCTCACCTCAACGCTCATTGGGTTGAATATATTGACGAGAAAGAGCAAAATAATCCATTTACATATCGGTTTATTGTTACCTATGGCTTACACTGCTTTACGAAAGACTCTAACGACCTTTTGAGCGAAGAATTACAGTTATTGAACTACAAAGCACCAAGAGAATCCAGAGCATTTAACCTTGAAAGGTATGAACTCTCCAAATATTTACCAAAAATCATAAAGTCCTTAGGAGAGGGATCAACGTTAGTTTGTCATGCAGGATACGGCAAATTTGCGATCATCAAAGTTGTAGACTCACGGGGCAATGAAATCGATTATTTTGTTGTATTCACAGTATTCAAAGAAGAAAAGAAGCTCAGACTACACGTCCAGAGTGCTTACCCAAAATATGAAGGTGTGGGAAAAATTAAAAAAGTCGGCTTCTTTGTGATAGCCAGAAACTTACTAAACAACAAAAAACTACCATCCCCATAAATAACAAAGACCCCTTAAGGAGTCTTCGCCAAAAACTATGTTTTGAGTATATTTTTTGGTATTCAGAACGTCTTTACTGGACTTGCCTCAACCCCTAAAGGTAACGGGATGTCATACTAAAAAGTATGTCTGCTGCATCCTTTAGACTATATTATAACGCTTTTTTGCTTGGATCAAGCTATGCAAGATGAATTATTAATTCAAATTCAATCTCTTTTCTTGGTTCAATAGCAATAGCCATCGGAGTTTAGTCTCATAATGTTTAGAGAGAAAGCATAGTCTCGTCACACACTAACATCCATGTACAGTAAAGAGTCTCTTTAATCGGTTGCACAGACAACAAAAAGCTAAAAATATTGAGTTAAAACGCCCTATAAAAGACAACATGATCCCTAAGAGAGATCTTAACAATTTGGGTAAAAAGGAGTGAAAGCCGTACACACAGAATGCTGCTAATGCTGTGCTAGTATTAACTTTAACCAGAACGCAGCAAAGTATGGGGAAACGCCATGTTTGAACGCTTTACAGAAAAAGCAATTAAAGTCATCATGCTGGCTCAAGAGGAAGCTCGCCGCCTCGGTCATAACTTTGTCGGCACAGAGCAAATCCTATTGGGTCTAATCGGAGAAGGAACTGGCGTTGCCGCCAAAGTACTTAAGTCCATGGGTGTAAACCTCAAAGATGCCCGCATCGAGGTTGAGAAAATCATCGGACGCGGCTCTGGTTTTGTCGCAGTTGAAATACCTTTCACGCCTCGCGCCAAAAGAGTCCTAGAGTTGTCGTTAGAAGAAGCCCGCCAGTTGGGGCACAACTATATTGGTACTGAGCATTTATTGCTAGGACTGATTCGCGAAGGCGAAGGTGTCGCCGCTAGAGTTTTAGAAAATCTCGGCGTAGATCTCTCCAAGGTTCGCACCCAAGTCATCAGAATGCTCGGTGAGACTGCCGAAGTATCCGCAGGTGGTGGCTCATCGGGACGCACCAAAACGCCAACCCTTGATGAATTCGGCTCCAACCTGACTCAGCTAGCCCAAGATGGCAAACTCGATCCTGTTGTGGGTCGTGAAAAAGAAATTGAACGAGTAATCCAGATCCTCGGTCGCCGCACCAAAAACAACCCTGTTTTGATCGGTGAACCAGGGGTAGGTAAAACCGCGATCGCTGAAGGTTTAGCGCAACGCATCTCTAACAGTGACATCCCCGACATTTTGCAAGAAAAGCGGGTTGTCACCCTCGATATCGGGTTGCTCGTAGCGGGGACAAAATACCGTGGTGAATTTGAGGAACGCCTCAAGAAAATCATGGAAGAAATCCGCACGGCTGGCAACGTAATCTTGGTAATTGATGAAGTCCATACCTTGATTGGTGCTGGTGCTGCTGAAGGCGCGATCGATGCTGCGAATATCTTGAAGCCTGCCCTCGCTCGTGGCGAATTGCAATGCATCGGCGCAACTACACTTGACGAATATCGTAAGCACATCGAGCGTGATGCTGCCCTAGAGCGTCGTTTCCAGCCTGTAATGGTCGGTGAGCCTAGCGTTGAAGAAACCATCGAAATCTTGATCGGTTTGCGTCAGCGTTACGAAGAACACCACAAGCTCAAGATCGACGACGAAGCCCTAGTCGCGGCTGCGAGATTGTCTGATCGCTACATCAGCGATCGCTTCTTACCCGACAAAGCGATCGACTTGATCGATGAAGCTGGATCTCGTGTGCGCTTGATTAACTCGCAGTTGCCCCCTGCCGCCAAAGAACTTGACAAAGAATTGCGTCAAACCCTCAAAGATAAGGATGATGCGGTTCGCAAGCAAGACTTTGACAAGGCTGCCGAGTTGCGTGATAAGGAGATCGACCTCAAGCAACAAATTCGTGCTCTTAGCCAAACTAAGAAAACCGAAGCAACTCCCACCGAGGATGCTCCTGAAATTCGGGTTACCGAAGAGGACATCGCTTACATCGTCAGTTCTTGGACTGGCGTACCCGTCCTTAAGATCACCGAATCCGAGTCCGTCAAGCTCATGCAGATGGAAGAAACCCTGCATAGCCGCGTAATCGGTCAGGATGAAGCGGTGAAAGCGATTTCTCGCGCCATTCGTCGCGCCCGTGTTGGTCTGAAGAGTCCTAACCGTCCGATCGCCAGCTTTATCTTCTCTGGACCTACAGGCGTTGGTAAGACCGAGCTAACTAAGGCACTTGCATCCTACTTCTTCGGTTCTGAAGAAGCGATGATTCGCCTTGATATGTCCGAATACATGGAGCGTCACACCGTATCCAAGCTGATCGGTTCACCTCCTGGTTATGTCGGCTACAACGAAGGTGGTCAGCTTACTGAAGCCGTCCGTCGTCGTCCCTACACCGTCGTACTATTCGACGAAATCGAAAAAGCTCACCCCGATGTCTTCAACTTGCTCTTACAAGTCCTTGAAGATGGACGCTTGACTGACTCGAAGGGTCGCACCGTTGACTTCAAGAACACCTTGCTGATCATGACCTCTAACGTTGGTTCTAAGGTCATTGAAAAGGGTGGTGGTGGACTCGGCTTTGACTTCGCTGCTAGCCAAGAGGATGCACTCTATACCCGCATTCGCTCCCTAGTTAACGAAGAACTTAAGCAGTACTTCCGTCCAGAGTTCCTCAACCGTCTTGATGAAATCATCGTCTTCCGTCAGTTGACCAAGCCTGAAGTCAAGGAGATCGCCGATCTCATGCTCAACGAATTCTTCAAGCGGATGCTCGATAAGAACATTGTTCTGACCGTGACTGAGCGTTTTAAGGATCTGTTAGTCCAAGAAGGCTATAACCCTAGCTACGGTGCACGTCCATTACGTCGAGCGATCATGCGCTTGCTCGAAGATTCCCTTGCTGAAGAGATCTTGACGGGCAAAGTCCGTGAAGGTGCATCGGTGCAGGTAGATGTCGATGACGATGGCAAGGTTAAAGTGATCGAACAAGAAGCTTTAAGCGGCTCTGAAAATAACCTTCAGTTGCTGCCATCAGCTTAAGATTGATAAATGCAAGCCCTACGCTAAGCGCAGGGCTTGCATTTATCTGGATGTAGGTAACTTGCGTAGCGCTAAATTTAAAACAAGCTTCATGAATGCCAACCAGCGTAATATTGCCGTGAAATCTAATCCTCTGCCTCCTACGAAAGTACAGTCGGTTGCAGGGGATTTGTCATCTGCGGAGATGCCTGAAGTCATCATCGTGGATGACCAGAATGAGGAGTATGTTGGGAATGTGCCTGCTCCTCTGACGATCGCAGATGTTGAGGGTGGTGAACTTAAACCAATTCCGACACCGCCTACAAAAAAAACTCAGACTGCTCCAGAACCTGATCCTGAAATCTCGCAAGTTCGTTTTAAGACCCTTGATGGCAAACTGAATCTGTTGTTACCAACTGACAAAAAGATCAAGTTGCCATTTAATAAATCAAATGATAATGGCGAAATTCCAGCAATTGGGCTGGATAACAATCAGTTCAATAATTCTGAGACTTCATTGCTAACCTTGACTTGGGAAGAAATACTTTCTCAGCTAGAGCAACGCATGGCGGCGAGTGGTCATGACTGGAAACCACGTACGCAAGTGTATTTACAATCAGGCGATCGCCTATTGGATACCCGCCAACTCCAAGAATTATCTGAGGCATTGCAAAACTATCAACTTTTGCTACATTGTATAGTCACTAATCGCCGCCAAACTGCGGTTAATGCTGCTAGCATGGGCTTCTGCGTAGAGCAAGGGACTATCTTTCGCGAACTGCTAGGATTTAATCCAATTCCTAACGCACCGACAGATGATCCGCTATACATTAAGATGACCGTAAGATCTGGTACAGAAATTCGGCACTCTGGCAGTATTATTGTCTTCGGTGATGTCAATGCTGGTGCAGAACTAATTTCTGAAGGCGATATTATTGTGTGCGGTAAGCTCAAAGGCATGGCTCATGCAGGTGCTAAAGGCAATGCCCAAGCAGTAGTCATGGCTTTACACCTAGATGCAACCCAAGTTAGGATTGCAAGTTTTATCGCCCGTGTTGAGAGTCCAAGTACTTCTTTCTGCCCCGAAGTCGCATTTGTAAGTACGCAAGGTACACCTGCGATTAAAATTGTCCAAGTTGTTGATTTTTCAGCATTTAACCACTCTTCGCTAAACTATCCCTCGCTAATCAGTAATTCGTAAACATGAGTCGCATTATCGTTGTTACCTCTGGTAAAGGTGGTGTCGGCAAGACCACATCTTCTGCAAATCTCGGCATGGCGCTCGCCAAACTAGGACGCAAAGTGGTTTTGGTGGATGCTGACTTTGGCTTACGCAATCTCGATCTTTTATTGGGATTAGAAAATCGCATTGTATACACAGCTTTAGAAGTGATTGCGCGAGAATGTAAACTCGACCAAGCCCTAGTTAAAGATAAGCGTCAGCCCAATCTGTCTTTATTAGCAGCTCCCCAAACGCGCAATAAAACTGCAATTACGGCTGCCCATATGAAGGCGCTAGTTGAAGTTTTGGGTCGATATTTTGATTATGTTTTAATTGATTGTCCTGCGGGTATTGAATCAGGATTTCAAAATGCGATCGCTGGGGCAAAAGAAGCGATCGTGGTAACGACTCCCGAAATTTCGGCAGTACGGGATGCCGATCGCGTGGTTGGTTTACTAGAAGCAAATCGAATTACGGATATTAAATTAATTTTGAACCGTATTCGCCCAGCAATGGTAAAAAACAACGACATGATGAGTGTCGAAGATGTACTAGATATTTTGTCAGTTAAATTAATTGGCGTAATTCCTGATGACGAACAGGTGATCGTTTCTACTAATAAAGGGGAACCATTGGTGTTGTCAGATAAACCATCGCTGGCTGGCACAGCCTATGAAAATGTGGCAAAACGTCTTGAGGGAAAAAATATTGAGTTTTTACAACTCGAAGCTCCTCCTAAAGGATTTTTGGCACGTCTGTCAAGCTGGATTAGTGGGAACTCCTGAGGTTTGAGATGATTTCAACACTGCTCGATCGCCTATTTCAAAGAAGTAACGTCCCTAGCGGGGCTAAAGTCAAGCAGCGTTTGAAATTCATCCTTGCCCATGATCGTGCGGCGATCGAGCCACAGGTATTTGAAAATATGCGCCATGAGATTATGCGCGTAGTTTCTAAATATGTGGAGCTTGATGAAAATACATTAGACATCCGCCTAGAGTCTGATAAGCGGATGACGGCTTTGATTGCCAATTTACCAATCAGGATGGTACGTGAAGAGCTACCAGATCTGGTAAGTCTTTTTGATGAACCCACTGAAGAAGTAGTTACATCAGATAATTCGGAATCCTTAGCTTTAGAAATGGATCAATCTGCTGAAGATGCCCTTGATGCGATCGCTGCAAAAGAACCCACAAAATCGCCCATAGAGGATATTTCTCCTGAGAGTCTTGCGGTAATTGCAGAACGGACGATCGAAGTTACTAGTAAAATCAGAACTGCTGCAAATAAATCTCAAAATGGGGAAATCAGCGATCGCACTGTAGTAGAAGCTGATATACCCCAAAATGAAACTGTCATTGTGGATATTGCGGAAAATTCTGAGGCAGCTAATTCTGACGTTGAATTAGTGAGCTCTGTCAATGATCAGCATGAAGAATTAGAAGAACTTAGTGAGCAGTCAAGTGATCAGTTGGAGTTGTCTTTAGGTTTGCCTGATTCTCTAGAATCTCAAGAAGTAGTAGTTGAAGAATCTACCAAACTTTACAACCAAGAGCAAGAGTGTGATGATCGCGAAATATGATTTTTGCATCAGCTCTGTTTCTATTTCTATTTTTACCGCTCACCTTAGCAGGATATTTCCTGATTAGCTCAAAGTTACTGTATCTACGGAATATTTTTTTGTTGATTATGAGCTTGATCTTTTATGCATGGGGAGAACCTGTTTATGTGTTCCTCATGATTGCTTCTATATTGCTGAATTATATATCAGGGCTACTATTACATTTTCAGCGTCAAAAACTGATTGTATTCATCAAAGAGAAAGAAATAGTATTAATTTCAATCGTTATTAATCTAGGAATACTATTCTGCTTTAAATATGCGAATTTTTTTATTAACAATCTCAACTTAGTTCTTCACAATCTTTCAATTCCTGCGATCGCCTATTCTCAAGTTCCATTACCGATAGGGATCTCCTTTTTTACTTTTCAAGCGATGTCCTACGTGATTGATGTTTATCGTCAAGAAACCGATGTGCAGTTAAATCCGATTAATTGTGGACTATACGTGAGTCTATTTCCCCAACTTATTGCGGGACCGATTGTTCGTTACCATGATGTTGCTAAGCAAATTGTGTCGCGAACTGTCACTAGACCACAATTTTCGGCAGGAATTCAGCGATTTATTTTTGGGTTAGCGAAAAAGACGATGCTTGCCAATCCATTAGGAGAAGTCGCTGACAAAATCTTTGCTGTCCCAGTCAGTGAAGTTACAACAGGTATGGCTTGGTTAGGGATTATCTGCTATACATTGCAGGTTTATTTTGATTTCTCTGGATATTCCGACATGGCGATCGGATTAGGGCGACTTTTTGGATTTGAATTTCTAGAGAATTTTAATTATCCCTACATAGCTCAATCTATTCGGGATTTTTGGCGCAGATGGCATATTTCTCTATCAACTTGGTTTCGTGATTATCTATATATTCCTTTGGGCGGCAATCGTGGCTCTGCACTGAGGACATATTTCAATTTGTGGATAGTGTTTCTACTATGTGGGCTATGGCATGGTGCGAGTTGGAACTTTGTCATTTGGGGAGCCTTGCACGGAGCTTATTTGGTAATTGAGAGAATGGGATGGCATAAATATCTCGATCGCTTATGGCAGCCACTTAGACATCTATACACGTTATTACTGGTAATGATTGGATGGGTATTCTTTCGTTCAGAATCTGTGAGCCATGCA
Organism: Pseudanabaena minima str. Chao 2107; assembly: GCF_051131155.1. Classification (NCBI taxonomy): domain Bacteria; kingdom Bacillati; phylum Cyanobacteriota; class Cyanophyceae; order Pseudanabaenales; family Pseudanabaenaceae; genus Pseudanabaena; species Pseudanabaena minima. The sequence continues at coordinate 2,697,382 of NZ_CP159508.1, read as the reverse complement.
ATCCAATATTTAGGAAGTATGATTGGTGTTACCAATGCTGATGGGGTCGAATACTTTACACTGCTCTATTTTGATCTCAAAACTCTATTCAACTTAATCATCGGCTGTATATTAGCAACGCCAATAGCTAATTGGTTTGTAAAACAATTACAAACCAAAATTATTTCTCCTCAATTTAGTCAACTTCAGCCTGTGCTGTATGGTGGGTATTATTCTCTTTTATTGAGTTTATTTCTACTGTCCAGCGCTAGTTTAGCCGCAGGAACTTATAATCCGTTTATCTATTATCGCTTTTAATAAAAAACCAAATTAGTGATGGCGCGGCTTTGCCGCGCCATCACTAATCAACAAAAGCTATTCTACAAATCTCTAGACAGATTGCTCTATGCAGACAGAACATCACAAAAACAAAGTGTCTCGGACATTTGACAATCTATTGATTGTAACTTTTATCATTGGTCTGTTTTTGCCTTTAGTTTTAACCCATAACCGTAAAGAATCGCTTACAGAAAAACGTAAGCTTGCCGATTTTCCTAAATTAGAATGGAGTCAAAAAGCATTAACTAAATTTCCATCACAGTTTGAATTATTCTTTAATGACCATTTCGGTTTACGCGATCAACTCACTCAGTTTTATTCACTCTATAGCATCCTCTTGAAAAGCTCCTCTAATCCTAAAGTGCTAATTGGGTTAGAGAATTGGTTATTTTATGTTAATCCTGCGGAGGGTAATAGTCTTGAGGATTATCGGCGAAATGATCCATTGACACTAGAGGAACTTAGGAGTTGGAAAGTTGGACTAGAAGAAAAACATGCATGGTTAAAACAACAGGGTATTCTCTATCTTTTTATAGTTATTCCTGACAAATATTCTATTTATCCAGAATATATGCCTAAATATATTCGTCAAGTTGGGACGCAAACCCGCCTTGATCAACTGATAGATTATATGAAGGATTCAGAAGTGCCAGTCCTAGATTTGAGACCTGCGTTGCTCCAAGCTAAGCAACAAGGACAACTATTTTATAAAACTGATACCCACTGGAATGACTTTGGCGCAGCGATCGCCCAGTATGAAATTCTCCAAGCAATTCAAAAGTTTTATCCAAATTTTGATCCCATGAATTACTCTTGGCAGGATTTTAAGTTGACAGAGTATAACTCAGGGGATATTGCCAATATGTTGAATATTTCTTACTTCCTCAAGGAAATGGTTCCTGAATTACGCAAACCATTACCTATATGTGACAAACATATTGTAGAGAAACATCCTGAAGATCAAATGAAGGCGACCTTTTTTACGGATTGTCGTACCGATGCACCAAGAGCATTAATTTTTAGAGATTCATTTTTTATTGCTTTGCAACCCTATATTTCTCAGCATTTGGCTAAGACCGTTTATGTTTGGGAATGGCCAGATCTCAATTTAATCAAGAAATATCAGCAATACAATCAGCCAAATATTGTGATCGAAGCCCGCGTAGAGAGACATTTAAAGTTCATTAAATGAAAGGGCAGTGCTGAAGCACTGCCCTTTCATCAGCTACACAGGCTCACACAAAACTAGAATCGCCGTAAGATTGTCATGACCATTGACGTTGTTCCCTAACTTAATGAGATTATCCAAGCCTGTTTGCAAATCGGTTTCTTTATTTAAAATTGGTAGTAAATGCGATCGCCAATTATCCTCGATCACATCGTTATCACACAAACCATCAGAACATAACAAAAATAAAGTGGGTTCAGTTAATGCAAAAAAATCAATGGCTGGCTCGATGCGATCGCTAGGATTCGGTCCCAGCGCTTGAGTAAGTTGATGAGCATCAGGTCTAGCTCTTGCTACTTCAATTTCCACGCCAAGATCGATTAACTGATTGAGAACTTCATGATCGCGAGTAATTTGCTCTAATTTTGGTTCTAATTTTAGTTCTTGATGAGAATTTGTAACTTTGTAAATACGACTATCACCAACATGGGCTATGACAACATCTAGATCATGAATTGCTAAAATGACCAGAGTTGTTCCCATTCGCCCCAGTGATTGCCTCAGTTCACTTTCATTCTTAGCAAAAATCTCCTGATTTGCCTTGCAGATAATTTCATTGATTTTCTTTTGTCCTGGTAAGGTATCGATCCAAAACGGACGGAACTGCTCCGTAATAGAATTAACCGCGATCGCACTCGCAACCTCGCCCCCCTCATGTCCACCCATGCCATCACACAACACAAATAACCCACGGTGGCTGCGATCTCTGATCTGGCTTTTTCCGTTAATGCTACGAGTTTGCAAAATTGTAACAAAATCATCCTCATTGCGATCGCGTTGCATTCCCACATCAGTTTTGCCAGCATAGGTTAAATCCTGTAAATGCATTGTGGAAGATACAACCATCTTCATTTCTGACTCAACATCTAACTCAACATCGGCAAAGTCTTCTAAATTGAATTCTAGTGGTAATTCCTCTTCTTGTGCAAATTTCTCTGTGTCGCTCGCTACTTGAGAAGATGCCAAGTCTTCTACCTGAATTTTGATTTTTTCTAGCACAGACTCTAAATTCAATGGTCGTGTTGGGACTGAAGAAGGTTGTATAGCAACATCTCCAAGAATATTTAAAGTGGGATCTATAGCAATTTCTACAGCAATTTTAGTACCGCAGAATTGGCAAAATTGGTGACTATCAGGGTTTACAGCTTTACAACTAGGACAGATGCTCATAATTATTCTTACGTTGGCACAATGCTATAGATTTAGACAGATAATAGAGAAGAAGAATTAAGGTAATCGCACCCATGACTGATTCTACCAGACTCAATCCCGCCGATGAGATCGTCCTTGGACGAGACTTTATGACTCTTTCTCAGCATGTTCTTTCACAGTTCGGGACATTCTCGGCTGAAGCTTATGATCTGAGTGCATTTATGGGACGCATTGGTTTAGCAGGCAAAACGATCGCTCGCCATCTTAGCCGTGCAGGTTTAGTAGAAAATGTGCTTGGGGTCACAGGCGAAGTCAATGTTCAGGGTGAAGCGGTCAAAAATATGGATCGCTATGCTAATCGTGTTTTTCTTCGCGCTTTTGAGCAGAGCGGATTAGTCTGTCGGCTTGCTTCAGAAGAAATGGAGCAGCCCTATTATATCCCTGAAAATTGTCCCATTGGTCGCTACACTTTACTTTATGATCCCATCGATGGTTCTAGCAATATTGATGTGAATTTAGCGATCGGTTCTATCTTCTCGATTCGTCAACAAGAAGGAAATGATGAATCTGGAGAAGCTCTTGACTTATTGCAGTCGGGACGCAAACAAATTGGGGCAGGCTATATTCTCTATGGCACAAGCACAATGCTGGTTTATTCTCTGGGGAGTGGCGTTCACGCCTTTACCCTCGATCCTAGTATTGGAGAATTTATCCTCTTTCAAGAGAACATTCATATTCCCGCTAAAGGTTCTATCTATAGTGTTAATGAAGGAAACTTCTGGCAATGGGAAGAACCAATGCGTGAATATGTACGTTATATCCATCGCCAAGAAGGGAATACAGCACGTTATTCAGGAGCTTTAGTTGCAGATATTCATCGCATTCTTTTTCAAGGTGGAGTGTTTCTCTATCCGGGTACAGTTGGACATGCGGATGGTAAATTACGCTTGCTTTACGAGTCTGCTCCTTTAGCATTTTTAATTGAGCAAGCAGGTGGTCGAGCGACTACAGGAACTCAAGAAATTCTTGACGTGATTCCCCAAAAATTACACAGCCGTACACCATTAATTATCGGTAGTTCTGAGAATGTCAAAGTAGTAGAGTCTTTTTTACAGAAATAGTATTGCTATAGCGTTTATCAGTCTAGTGAAGTACGAGTTTATTTCCCCGCCGAAGGCGGGGAAATAAACCTTTGTACCTCGTTTGCTTGAAAAGCGCTACATACATCTCCAGCTATATAAAACTGATTTTGATGTTTTGAAAGCCTTCGGCGATGGAAACATCAAAATCGGTGTTTTGAAAGCCCACCAACGGCGGGCTTTCAAAACACCGATTTTGATAATGAGAATTACCAATGACTCACCCTTTCTCTTGGCAAAGGAGAAAGGAGTGAGGTAAATTTAAAGTTCTTAATTCCTTGCTATAATTAGCACAGAAAAAAGTAAGCATTAATACATCTACATAGGATATCTACCCAAGGACATCACAATTATGGGAATGACACTCACCGAAAAGATTTTGGCAAAAGCGTCGGGCAAAAGTCACGTTAGCCCAGGCGAAAATATTTGGGTGAATGCTGACCTGCTAATGACCCATGATGTCTGTGGACCTGGCACTATCGGAGTATTTAAGCGCGAGTTTGGTTCAGATGCGAAGGTTTGGGATAAGGAAAAATTAGTATTAATTCCTGATCATTACATTTTTACTAAAGATGCAAGAGCTAACCGCAATATTGATATTTTGAGAGAATTTGCCAAAGAGCAAGACATTAAATATTTTTACGACATCACTGACCTTTCCGACTTTAAAGCTAACCCTGATTACAAAGGTGTTTGCCATATTGCTTTAGCCCAAGAAGGTCACACCCGTCCAGGAGAAGTGTTATTTGGCACTGATTCCCATACTTGCAACGCAGGAGCCTTTGGGCAATTTGCGACAGGGATCGGCAATACTGATGCCGCTTTTGTCATGGGTACGGGCAAACTCTTGCTCAAAATTCCTGCTTCGATGAAGTTTGTCTTTGACGGTGAAATGCCCCCTTATCTCTTGGCTAAAGATTTAATCTTGCAAGTTATTGGCGATATCGGTGTAAATGGCGCAACCTATCGATCGCTGCAAATTGAAGGAGATGCGATCGCCCAAATGACGATGGAAGAACGGATGACCATCTGCAATATGGCGATCGAAGCTGGTGGCAAAAATGCCACGATCGCCCCAGACCAAACAACTTTTGACTATGTGCGATCGCGCACTGATAAGCCTTTTGACTCGCTCTATGCAGATGCTGATGCTGAGTACTATTACGTCAAGCATTACGATGTCTCTAAGCTCGAACCTGTTGTCGCCAAGCCCCACTCGCCTGACAACCGCGCTCTTGTGCGTGAAGTCCAAGATGTGAAGATTGATCGCGTCTATATTGGCTCTTGTACTGGTGGTAAAACTGAAGACTTTTATCACGCAGCCCAATTGATTAAAGGTCAACAAGTCAAGGTTCCTACCTATCTTGTGCCAGCCACGCAAAAGGTTTACAACGATTTATTTAGCTTGAAGATTGATGGCTTAACACTTTCAGAAATCTTCTTGCAAGCAGGTTGTATTGAACCTGCTTCTCCCTCCTGTGCAGGTTGCTTGGGTGGACCACAAGATACCTTTGGGCGGGTTAATGAAGCAGAAGTTTGTGTCTCGACCACAAACCGCAATTTCCCTGGACGGATGGGCAATAAGCAAGCACAGATTTATCTTGCTTCTCCCTATACGGCAGCTGCCTCTGCTTTGACAGGACATATCACCGATCCGCGTGATTTTATGTAATTTTGCTACAAGTCGGTAGGTCGGGATTGTGAATGTGTTCAGGTAATACAAGTATTAATAGTTTAGTCAAAGCAAAAGTTATTGAATGCTATAGCTCGCAAGGGTATGAAGTTGTTCACCAACCTCATATCCAGCAGCTACCGTTCGACTTAAATGGATATATTCCAAATTTATTGGTGAAAATATCCACAGAGCAAGGATTTATTGTTGAGGTTAGAGATGTAGCGATAAATTTAGCAGTCTCTTACTATCGAGATATTGCTAAAAGCGTTGCAGAGCATGTCGGCTGGCGGTTTCTACTAATTACGGGAGAAGATGCCACGCCGATCGCTGAAGAGGATATTGCCGACAATAAGTTGACTCGATCGCAAATTTTGCATCGCAAAGAACGGATTGCCAAATTAATCTCGATTGGAGAGCATGAGGCGGCGTTTCTATCGCTATGGATCTTTGCGGAGATCTTAATGCGAAGACATGCAAGGCACTTATTAATACCTATTGATCGCTTACCAACCATATTAATGATTCATCATCTATATACTCAGTTGGCAATTTCGACCGATCAATTTGAACGAGCGATTACCTTAAATGAAATTAGAAATCGGGTTGCCCATGGATTTCCTGTTAAATCAATCAATCTTAATGATGCGATCGAACGACTTCTAAATTTAGTAGATGAGTTTATTACTATGCAAGTATAGAAAAAAGGGCGTACAAAGCACGCCCTTTTTCTTATGCATTGGCTAGTCCTTGTTGACGTGCTACGGAATGGACTGCGGCGGCAACGGCATGGGAAACGCGGGGATCAAATACAGAAGGAATAATAAAATCAGGAGCAAGATCGCTGCTGCTGACCAAAGAAGCGATCGCTTGAGCCGCGCCTAAATTCATCTGTGTCGTAATCTGTGTCACCCTTGCATCAAGCGCACCACGGAAAATTCCTGGGAAGGCGAGAACATTATTAATTTGGTTGGCATAGTCACTGCGACCTGTGGCAATGACAGCAACATCATTTTCTACAAGTTCGGGCTGAATTTCAGGATTTGGATTTGCCATGGCAAAGACGATCGGTGCGGGAGCCATACTTCTCACCATTTCGGGAGTGAGCGCACCCTTTACACTCAAACCGACAAACATATCGGCTCCCTTAATCACATCTGCTAAAGAACCAGAGCGATCGCTCGCAAACTCTTGTTTTTCGGGTGTGAGATCGGGACGATCCTTGCTAATACATCCTCTGGAGTCACACATCTCTATTCGCTTTACACCAGCTTCACGCAAAAGTCTGGCTACAGCGATCCCTGATGCACCTGCACCATTCATCACGATGCGGACAGTGTCGATTGGTTTGCTGACGACCTTGAGAGCGTTGATTGTAGCTGCGACAACCACGATCGCCGTGCCATGTTGATCATCGTGATACACAGGAATGTCCAGTTCTTCTTTGAGACGCTTTTCGATTTCAAAGCAACGGGGAGCGCTAATGTCTTCGAGATTCACACCTCCAAATGCTGGTGAAATACGTTTTACAGTTTCCACAATTTCATCAACATCTTTGGTGTTTAGGCAGATTGGGAATGCATCTAGTCCTGCAAACTGTTTGAAAAGCATCGCTTTACCTTCCATGACAGGCATTGCTGCTTCAGGTCCAATATCACCTAGTCCTAGTACAGCCGTGCCATCGGTAACTACAGCGATTGTGTTGCATTTGATCGTGTAGTCATAGACCTTGCGCTTGTCTTCGGCGATCGCCATACATACTCGTCCCACCCCAGGGGTATAAACCATCGCCAGATCATCTTGTCCTTTAACGGCTACTTTAGCTTCGAGATGGATTTTGCCGCCTTTGTGAATTTGGAAAGTGCGATCGTAAACATCGAGAACCCGAATTTCAGGGACTGCCTTGACGACGGCAATCAATTTGTCCATATGCTCGGCACTATAGGCATTTACAGTGATATCTCGTACCGAAATTTTGCGAGTTTGTTGGATCAGGTCAATCTGTCCGAGGTTCCCTCCCGCTTCAGCTAGAGCGCCAATAACTGAAGATAGCATTCCTGCGCGGTTGAGGAGTTGCACGCGAATGGTCAAGCTAAAGCTGGGATTAGGTGTTAGTTGTTGCATCTTGAGAAGTAAATAATTGCATACAGTCAGGCAAAGCTTGACTGTATGCAATGTTACCTGATTGTCTGTTGGTGTTGCGTTACAAATCACACGATTTTATGAAAGCACCTCCAAAAAGAAAAAGAGCCACAATGCGGCTCTTTTTCTTTTACGATTCGACTAGCTGACGGGCAATGTACCAAGTGAGCAGCCCCGTCACGATCGCGATCGCACTCAGCGCAAAAATCACCTTCTGTAATCCAAAATACGATTCGGCAATACCTGCTACAGATAGCGGTAAACTAAGGGCAATATTCACCGCATTATTTTGTAAGCCAAAGACTTTACCACGCACATCTTCAGGGGTTTCTTCTTGGATCACCGTCTGCATGGGAATGACACATAAGCCTGAAAAAATGCCAGTACCCGCGATCGCAATTAGCCCCAAGCCAAAGCGATCGCTAAAAACTGCCAACATCCCTAAAAATGCTGACATCCCAAGGGAACCAATCAAAGAAAGTGTTTGACGGCTACAGCGATCTCCCAGTTTGGCAACAACTCCTGCACCGATCGCCATACCCATACTTGCTACAGCCAATAAAAATCCAAATTGTTCTGATTTAATTTCAGGCATTACCTCAGCTAAACGAACAGCTAATACTGTCAAAGCGGCAATGATCGAAAAAGTGCAAATTAATTGGATTAATGCTGATAGTGAAGTCTTCTTATGTTTGAGATATTGCAAACCTTCTTTGATGTCATTCCAGAGGTGAAAACTGTCACGGTGTAAGTCTTCTTTAGTTTCACCTGTTTTCAATAAAATTAAGATAATCCCTGCGAGTAAATAACTGCCACCCACAAGGATTTCTTGACCGACATTGTGCCAGAGATGATCGGATAGAGCTAAGAGCGGTTCACCAAGGGCAAATCCTAAAATCAAAGCCGCCATAATCGTCGTCGTGTAGAGAGAATTGGCGGCTAATAGTTTCGGTTTCTCAACTACAAGGGTAATTGCTGATTGTTCGGCAGGGGTGAAAAACTGCGTGAAGGTTGAGACCAGAAAAGTAATGCACAGTAATCCCCAAAATCCTGTTGGTGCGCCCCAAGGTAACACGCTGTTTTTAGTCACCCATAGTAATAGGGGAATACTGAGAACCAAAACTCCTCGGAAGATATTGGAACTAACTAAAACTGTTTTTTTATTCCAGCGATCAACATATACGCCAGCGATCGATCCAAATAAAATCGCGGGAATGGTAAATGACACCATGACTGCGGAGACCCAACCGCTAATCGTTTCGCCCTCATGCTGAAATTGTGTAGAAACGATCGCAATCACAAGTACTAAAAAAATTTTGTCCGCAATTTGTGAAAAGACCTGTCCGCTCCACAGCGATAAAAAATTAGGATTGCGAAGCACAGATTTAGAATCAGTCGGCAAATCTGGTGTTTCTAGGGTTTCGCCATTTAAGATTTCGCCATTGCCATTATTAATGTGAAGATCTGTATGACGGGAATCGTGCGGTTCTGGCAGATTAGGTGTAGGTGGATCGAATAAATGGGTCATATATTAAAAAAACAGTTATCAATCAGAGCCGAAGACTGGATTGGTCTATCAAAATGATACTGTGCATAGGCTCGTAACAGTCTTTCAACTGCAAGCCAATCTGTTGTATGCGTTTCTAAAATATTATCTGCTAAATCAGTTTGTGCAAGTTCTTGCATAGCCAGAAGTTCAGACGCATTGAGGTAGTGGCTAATCCGATTATGCATGGCTTCACTAATGCTTATCTCATGGCGATCGCCGTTCGGATTACCGCCACTCGCAAGATCGGTTATTTCGAGATTGATGACACCACCATCAACAATACTAAATCCTGCTTTCCATTTTGACTGGTGAAGATTGGCAACCACTGGGCTTTGACTTATACAACAACTATGCACTTGTGGTGCAAATCCTGCGATCGCCAGCAAGTGATAAATACCATGATTTAAATGTGCCAGAATATTTTGGTTTTCAGCTTCCTGAATACGATTTAAATGCTCGACTAACACTAAAAAAAGTTCTTCTTGTGGTTGAGCAGATAATGCTTGCATGAGGGCAAGTTCTGACAAATACTGAGCAGCCGTGAGCTTAGCTAGAGTTTGACCTAAACCGACAAAAGACTGCAAAACTTCCGCGTTTTTAATCCGATCCATACTGCGTCCTACGGAAATCTGCAAATCATTAACCACAAATAAGCCCGATCGCCCTGCCATTGCTGAGCGATGTTTTCTTGCTCCTGCGGCAATGGCTTTAATCAAGCCATGCTCCTTAGTGAGGATCGTCAATAGGCGATCATTTTCGCCTAAGGGCATACCCTTAAGGTTTATTCCTGTGGCGCGATATTCTTTAGGCAATTTAAAACTCTTGGATAGGTAAATGGACTAAAATAGCGATCATCGATTATTTTTTAGCAAACAAGCTCCCTCTAACCATTTCTATTGCCACAATGAATTCTGCCAATCGCGATTTGAGTTCGGTTTTAAGTCGGATTACTAATAAGTTACAACAAGATCAAGTTGTTAGTGAAACCCTGCAAAACCTCAGGGAACAGCTTGATGTTGATCGCGTGGTTTTGTATTACTTCTACACAAAATGGAAAGGGCAAGTAACCTTTGAGGCAATCAGTGATCATAAATACTCGATCATTGGCTCAACAGGGGCTGATGATTGCTTCAATTTAGAATATGCAGCGCTTTATTTGGCGGGACGTATACATGCTATTGATGATATTGAGCAGGCTCCTATTAGTAATTGTCACCGAGATTTTTTGAGAGAGATGCAAGTGCGATCAAATTTAGTTGCACCCGTTTTAACTAATGAAAAATTATGGGGTTTACTAGTTGCTCATCATTGTCAAGATTGTAAAATTTGGCAAAATTCAGATATTGACTCCATCTGCCAATATTCTAATTATCTGGCTTCTGCTCCTTCAATTAGCGCTTCATAATCTTCTTAGGGTTCTGCGATTTAATAACTGATGTTACGTGGAAGGAATTCTTGCGATCCTCAATATTGAGGGCTGGCACGGGGGCGTAGCCCCTACAGGACATGAATTATTCAGGTAGGGGCAATGCCCCCGTGCTTGCCCTATGACGCTAGTAGCAAGAGATTCATCATCTGCGTTCCAAGTAACATCAGTAAAGTAAAGGGCTAGATTTTTTAGCTCGGCTTTGCCTAGCTAAAAAATCTAGTTCTTTACTTTACTGTGAAGTCCTTATTTCTTTCTAGATCAAATCGATAGGCTTGAAAACCAGTAAAGTTAGCACGTTTTTCAGAATTAGGAAGCGCACTAGCCACATGCTCAAAGGGAGATAGATGAGCAGGCTTAGAAGTTAAGAGGCGATCGTGCAGTTTCACATCATCGGTGAGGCTCCGCACCCCATCGTGATTGAGATAACTAACTCTCGCACATCGTCCTACCGCCACTTTGACCAATTTGTTAATATCGCTAATTTCGTCAATATCTTCTTGTTTAATTAATGGTAAATGCCACTCACCAGCAGCTAGTTGTTGAGGCTGACTTGCATCATAGGCTGCTTTCATTTTATGAGCTAAGGCTTGAATTTCAGGCTGTGCATCGGGGTGACAGCGCTGTTCAAAAAAGTTTTGATATTCAGTTCCCGAACAAATTACCGTAATTGTGGAGAAGGGTTCCAAAAGGCGATTGACTACTTGTTTGTGAATACCAATATGCACTAGTTGCTTAGCGTGACGGATAGCATCATTTTTAGCCGATTTCCATACCTCCGCCGCCGCTTGCATCTCATCCTCTGTAACTTCGGCTTGCGCCGACATTCCCTTTTGGTTTTTCCCCCAATGTAATGGATAGACTTCTTGGCTCTCGACAAGTTTGATCATTTTCTCAACGGGAATAGCGCGACTGCTGCTACTATTTTTGCTGAGCATTCGATGGGTCATGAATTCTGAGTGAATCATGCGATGGTAAGTTAACACAAAAGTCGTTAGGCGATCGCCTGCTAAGTTAACGCTATCAGCAATGATGGCGGCTTGGGGTTGAAACATGATGATTAATTCTTAATTATGGTGATTATTGGGGATTTGTTTGACTAGGAATCATCACGATCGCCCAATAGGGAACTTCATCAGCAACGACTGAGGCGATCGCTTTGATTGTTTGATTGGGCATGGTGGCTCTCTCAATATATAAGGCGCGAGAAAATAACCCTAATTCTTCTAAAACTGCTTTTACTTTCGCGAAATGTCTACCTAGTTTGATAATAATCGCGGCATCAGCAACGGCTAAGCGATCGCGTAAGATATCTGCCTCTAAAGTAGCTGGCATAATGCTCAGTACATCATTGCGATAGGTCAGAGGAGCGCCCAGCATAGCGGCACTGGCAAAAGTAGAAGAGATACCAGGAATGACTTCAGTATGGAATCTGTCAGATAAACGATTGAAAATATACATAAACGATCCATAGAGCATGGGATCGCCTTCGCATAGTACCGCCACATCACGCCCTGCTGCTAAATGTTCGGCAATCTTTTCGGCGGCGATATCGTAGTAGGGTTGTGAGGAGCGATCGACACTAAAGGGAAGTGGCATCGGCACTTCTATTTGCTCAGGACGAATAAAATCAGCGACGATCGCTCTAGCTAAGACTTTGCCACTTTCCATCGTGGGATAGGCAATCACAGGAACGGAAGTCAAAATACGATGGGCTTTAATGGTTAATAACTCTGGATCACCAGGACCAATACCTAAACCATAAAGACTTCCTTTTTTGACAATTACTTCTTCAACTGTGTTCATAGCTCATTCTCCATCGCTAATGCATTCAAGGCTGCGGCTGCCATCGCACTTCCGCCTCGCCGACCATGAATAGTCAAAAAGGGAACGCCACGACTGTTTTCTGCCAAAGCCGCCTTTGATTCGATCGCACCGACAAAACCAACAGGGAATCCTAGTATAACGGCTGGTTTGGGCAAACCTTGATCAAGTAGCTCTAAGAGTCGAAATAGGGCTGTAGGCGCATTACCGATCGCAATGATTGATCCCTCCATATGCGATCGCCATAGTTCGATTGCGGCGGCTGATCGCGTATTGCCAATTTGTTGGGCAATTTCTGGTACTTCAGGCTCATTCAAAGTACAAATCACAGGATTATTAGCTGGCAAACGCTTGCGGGTAACTCCATTGGCAACCATTTGCGCGTCACAGAGGATCTTTGAGCCATTTTTCAAAGCTGCTCTGCCAATTTTGACGACATCTTCAGAATAAGCAAGATCACTGACAATATCCGTCATCCCACAGGCATGAATTAAGCGTACTGCAACTACTTCTAAGTCTTGGGGCAAGATTGATAAATTTGCCTCAGCGCGAATAGTGGCAAAGGATTTTTGATAGATGGCGTTGCCATCACGGATATAGTCAAGCATGAAATTGGTTAAGAGGATCTTAATAATAAACCGTAGCGAGGCAAAGCCGAGCTACGGTTTATATTGTGCCTCCCACATAGCAGGAGGTACAACAATTTAATAAGTAATTTGCAAAGTGACTGAAGCTTCGACTTTCTGCTCACCACCTAAAATCGGGATGGAGCTAGCCGCATCCTTGGCAAATGAAGCTCGTGGCTGTGCAACTGGATAGGCGATCGCCGAATCACTAATGTTGATCGTCTTAATGTTTTTGGGTGTAAAACCTAAGGCACTCAATACCGTATTCGATTGAGTTTGAGCATCTTTGATTGCATCTTGGAGCGCGAGTTGCTTGGCAGCATTTAATTCTACATCACTAGCAATAAAGCTAATCTGCTCAACTTGATTTGCCCCCGAATTAACCGCCGCATCAAGAACTGCGCCAGCTTGATCAAGGTTCACCAAGAAACTGACACTGGTTTGTCCAGTGAAACCATCTTGACGTTGGCGATTATTTTCATAGGTATACTTAGGACTGAGTTGAATACTGGTAGTCTGCAACTTCTCAACATTTAACTGTTGTAAGCGTGAAACGATGCTATTAGCTTGACGAGCAACCTCCTCTTGAACAGCGATCGCGGTTTTTCCTTCCACATTTACCCCTAGCTGAATACGAGCCTTAGTGGTTTTAACAGAGCGTTCACCACGTCCTGTAACTGTGATAACCCGCTCATTTTTGACTTCAGAATATTTTGTGGAAGTTTCTTGTGCTTTTGCAGAAGGAGCGATCGCTGCTACCGAAGGAATACAAAAAGCAAGACTGAGAACGAATGTAGTTAAGTGACGCATATGCTTATCCTTACGAACCTTTGTTTCATGATATTTTTATTTCTTCTATTTTGAAGATATCACCTGAATTAAATAGGATTCAGCACGGTTTCATTTTCAGCAACGACAATATACTGTGTTCCCAATCTAAGGAATTAGTACGCAGATTTGCCGCGTGCTACTAAATCTCGATATCGCGGCGGGTAATCCGACCGTTGGGAGCGTCAATATAGCGCGGCAACGTACTTAGATCGACAACTTTCAGCGTATCCATATCGTAAGTTGTGTAAATCGTTTCTGACGTTTCTACCTTAATATCGATTACAGTCACAGTGCGATTTGGTGCTAGATCGCCACTCAACAAACGACGAGGTCCATCGCCCAATACTCCTGTATGGAGCAGTTCCAATTTACCTTTATGAGCAGGATAGTAAGCGTGATGATGTCCACTGATGTAGGTATGCACATTATATTTTTCTAACAAGGCTCTCAGGAGATCGGCTTCATTCAAATAATTGCCACCTGTCTCTCTTCCCCTAGCAACCGCATAAAGTGGTAAATGCCCGATCGCGATCCGTAATTTTGCTTTTTGAGCTACTTCACTGCTGAGACTCTTTTCCGCCCATTGCAATTGTTCTGGTGGAATCGTGGCTGTGGAGGCATCCCACACTAAACAAAAAATATCATCCTGTTGGAAGGTGTAATAGAAGGGGAATTCTGCGCGATCAACAAAGTTCAAATTCGGATTATGTTTAGGATTATTCCAATACTTCTTGGCAGCATTGCGATCGCGTTCAAAGGAGAACTTGCCATTGTAAACAGAAGCAGATCCATCATGATTGCCAATCGTAAACCCAAAGGGCAGTTTCGCCTTACGAATAGGCGCACCAATATACTTCTCAAAACCTTGCCACATCGCCGCAATTTCACCATCGTTCAGATCATTGCTTTGTCCAGCCACCATATCACCACCACATAATACTAAGTCAGGCTCCCAATCTGGCAGAAAGGAGATCGCCTGTTTAACCTGATCAATATAATCCGTGGAACCATAGGCGCTATTGAGGTCGCTAATCACCACAATTCGCATGTCACCTCGCGCAGGTGCATATAAACCTTTAGGTGCAGGATTGGGTGATCGCTGGACCGTTACTGTAGATTTAGCTGGTTTAGGATTATTGGTTATAGGAGCTTTGGGATCTGTAGGAGCGATCGCGCTAGACTGACGGCTCAAAATCCCTGAAACTGCCGCACCACCAATTCCAGCACCAATTGCTAATCCACCTAATATCAATAATTGCCGCCGTTTGATTGCCATAGGAAATTAATTATCTACTTGCTGCAATATTTTATAGCGTTTATAGCGATCGCTAGTTTTAATAACTATAGATATTGCTGAGTAAGGTTCATCAACTTTAAGTAAAAGTGTTACTTCACAACACTTTTAAAAAATCTCTTATGGTTTACTTGATCAATATGAACCAGATATTTCATCACAGATATCCCGTTAATGCCAAAACACAAAATGGCATATTTGTTTTGTGTTTTTATACCTATAGCCACCTGTATCAAGACAAATCAAAACCCAAATAGTTTGAGGTAGCAAGAATTACTGCATCAAACTATTTGGGTTTTATGTCCTAACAAGAATGGCAACAGCTATAAAATATTTACTAGGTTTTATTTTCAATTCACAAAACTGTATTGACACTTTTGTGAATTGGTCTAACTGACCAGTGCCTATGACCATAAGATAATCTAATGTGGAAAATAAGGAAAAAACGATATATCCTGCTCTTTATCATTACATTCTTAGCCCTACTGGCTATCTATGCTTTTAGTATCGAGCCAAATCTTCTTGTGGTTTCAAGACATCGTCTCAACGCAGAAACTGCCACTAATCAAGGTAGTTTAAAAATTGTTCAAATTAGCGATCTCCATCTAAAAAAATTTAATCACCGTACTCAGCAAATTATAGAACAGGTAAATCAACTACATCCAGATATTGTTGTGTTGACTGGAGATTCTATCGATAAAGCTGACCAAATTAATGGATATGATCGCTTCTTATCTCTTCTTGATCGCAAAATTGCCAAATATGCAATTCTTGGGAACTGGGAATACAAGTCAAAAGTTGATTTAGCAACTTTAACCAAAATATACAATAACTATAATTGTCGTTTATTGGTTAATGAAAGCACTTTGTATCAAAAAGGTAATCAGAGCCTATTGATCACGGGAGTCGATGATTTAGTTGGTAAACCTAGCTTAACTAAATCACTTCAAAATATCAAACCTCATCCTAATCATTTATTACTCTCCCATTCCCCACTTTATATAGATGAAGTATCTACCGATGAATTGAAAGTATTAGCAGAGTATAAACCACAATATATGCTCGCTGGGCATACTCATGGTGGTCAAATATCATTATTTGGCTTTGCACCTTTGCGCCCACCACGTAGTGGCAATTATGTTAGTGGTTGGTATCAGACAAATTCAATTGATGTATATGTATCAAAAGGATTAGGAATATCAGTATTACCACTAAGAATTGGTACAGTACCTGAAATTAGTTATTTCGAGTGGTTTTTGAAATAGTATTTTAACAAGTCAAGGCGGCGCGAAGCTCCGCCTTGACTTGTTATCTTTATCGAGATAACCACGCAATCGCTTCTTTAATCCATGCTTCGATATCTTGAGTTTTAGCAAGAATCGGTAAACTGGCGATCGCATTGAGAGCATTACTAATTTCGGTGGGTGTATAGCCTAAAGCTAGCAAAGTCATTTCTAACTCTTCCTGTAGAGCCACACTTAAAGTATTGCCTAGCGCTCGCGTTGCCCCAACTTGAGCTAAGCGACCATCAGCAAGTTTGGTTTTGAGTTCTAGGGCAAGTCTCTCAGCAGTCTTAGTCCCCACCCCTGGGGTTAGACTCAATACTCTAGTATTTCCTGAAACGATCGCTTTAACGAGGTCTTGAATTCCTAAACTGTTTAATAGAGCCAAACCAACTTGAGTGCCGATTCCTGAAACGCTAATTAATTGGCGAAATAGTTCACGCTCAGCAAGAGTAGGAAAACCAAACAATGTCATTTGATCTTCGCGGATGATGAGATGCGTAAATATTTGCGTCTCTTCTCCCACGAGTGGCAACTTATTCGCAGTGCTAGCCGTGATTTGGATATCGTAACCTACACCCTGAACATCAAGGGTGAGCCAATAGGAAGGCGTATTTTTTCGAGAACTATCCGATGCTTTACAAGCCGCGATCGCACCACGCAGGAAACCAATCATCGGCGTGGCAGAGGGGGGAACTGAGGAAGTTGTACAGCCGCAAGAGAAGTCACTG
Source organism: Pseudanabaena minima str. Chao 2107 (assembly GCF_051131155.1). NCBI lineage: Bacteria > Bacillati > Cyanobacteriota > Cyanophyceae > Pseudanabaenales > Pseudanabaenaceae > Pseudanabaena > Pseudanabaena minima. The sequence goes on along the minus strand of NZ_CP159508.1, from coordinate 2,680,167 downwards.
CTTTACGAGGGTTAGCATTAGCGATCGCTAGCTGAGTATCTTCTTCTCTTGCGTCATTAACAGAACTATTACCATACAAGGCTTGCATAAACTTAGGCGTGGCAACAGTAGAAGCCATTGTTGAGTTCGTTACAGCAGAGCTTGAAGCAATCAAGGAATTAGCTGATTCGTCGATGGGCGTATGTTTACCGATCGCAGCAATCGCCTGTTGATCGGGCTGTTTCTCAATGCGCCAATTAACCATAGATTGTTCCTTTGGCTCGGTCACAACCTGTAACGGTGGTAAGTTAGGGGCGATCGGAGAACCTTGCGAGGCTTTATGTGGTCTTACAATCAACGGCGAAATTGGTTGGTTTTTAGCAGGCATGGATAATTGTAGAGGTTCCTCAATTACTTCAGACGATTCTGATTCTGAAACAAATGGCTTGAGTTCTTGAGGTGGCTCTAGCTCAATTGGTTGAGGTGCAGGTACGATTTTGACCACATTCTGCATGGGAGAATCATTGGTTGCCTCAACGGGAGTAATCTTTTCATCAGCAAGTTTGGCGATCGACCAAGACTCTAAAGCCGAAAGTGCCATGTCATTAGGTGCAGGTGTGGAGGTGTCGAGGCAACGTTCGAGGGCTGCTTTTAGTTGTGAGGTGTGGTGTTGTTGACGCTTGAGGCGATCGCGCAATTCATCACAATTAGTATGCACATCTTGCAGCTCACGTTCCAGTTGGTCGATACGTGATTGCAGAGTTTGGGTGAGGGTTTCCTGTCTTTGGATGACTAGCTGCGACAGTTGCAGTTGCTCTTGAGCCTGACGTAACAAAACCTGCGCTTGCTGACTACGCTCATTGCAAAACTGTAGCTCTTGCTCTAAGACTTGTCTGGGCAAGGCGTTGAACAGAGTTGTTGGCTCACCGATTACATTCGGAGATACACTCTGAAGCGGGGTTTGCGGCTCTGGCATTGATGGACTAATGCTCTCTTGTGATGATGAATCGCCAAATCCTGCCTGACTCATGACTTACCCTTCACACCAAGAATTTTACCTAGTGTCAAATCTTAGCTCAAAAATTTGTTTTTTGTATCATTAATTTTCATGAATTGAAAAATATTCATAACAATTACGACAATACTGATCAAAACTGATCCCAAAAGAGACATATTCCGCCATCTGCAAAAGCTAATAAGAGAAGAGCGGCGCAAAGCGCCGCTCTTCTCTTATTAGCTTTTTTAAGTGACCGCAGCTATAGAGATGAATGCAGAAAATGGTAAGAATTGCTAGCAATTCTTACCATTTTCTGCCATTTGCGTCATGCTTTGCACGCCGCAAATGGCTATATACAACTCACATTAAATAAAGAGTTGACATAGAGATTTAGAATTAAGTTAAGTAGCTAAGTGCAATTAAATATAAAAGCCAAAACCTGTGGCTCAGGATATCCCTGAGCCACAGGTTTTGGTTCAAGATGTTTAGAGTGAAGTTTGCCAACCATATAATCCCAATTTGAGGGGAACCTGTGAAGATTAGTAAAGCAATCATTGCCTATAAGTCGGGTAGTCAAATTGGCAAACTGTGGGCTGAGCGATGTAGTGGTGAGTTAGAAAATCTTGGGGTCAAGGTATTAATTGGTCCAACAGGCGCAAATGATAATCCCTATCCTGTATTCCTCGAATCGATGCACCAAGATATTGATCTTGCGATTGTCTTGGGTGGAGATGGTGCAACTTTAGGTGCAGCCAGATATTTGGCAAGACTCGAGGTTCCGATTTTAGCGATTAATGTTGGGGGGCATTTGGGATTTCTCACCCACTCAATTGAGGAATGTGAAAATACTGTAGAAATCTGGCAACGGCTTTTATCCGATCGCTTTGCGATTGAGCGACGAATGATGTTAGAAGCAAAAGTGGTAACAGTTGATGAGGGCTTAGGCACTCGACTAGGTCAGCCCTGTGGTCCCTTTTTATGTCTCAATGAGATGTGTGTAAAGCCAGCTTCTCCCGATCGCATGGTCACGGCGGCTCTAGAACTAGAAATTGATGGTGAGGTGGTCGATCAATATCATGGTGATGGGTTAATTGTGGCGACTCCCACTGGTTCAACTTCTTATACTGTGGCGGCAAATGGACCAATTGTGCATTCAGGAATGCACGCGATCGCGATTACACCAATTTGTCCTTTGAGCTTATCAAGTCGAGCGATCGTGATTCCGCCCAAATTAACCGTAAGCATTTGGCCGCTGTCTACTGATGACTTTAGTTTAAAGCTATGGACTGATGGCGTAATTGCCACATCAATTTTGCCTGGGCAGAGAGTAGATATCCAGATGTCAGAATGTCAAGCGCAGTTTATTGTCCTACGAGAAGAATATTCCTACTATCAAGCTTTGCGGCAAAAGTTGCTGTGGGCAGGTGCAAGGGTGCGTTATCCCAATCAATATAGAAATTAAAAGAGGTCGCTAAGCGCCCCCTTCTGGTAAAAAAAGGGTTGCGAAGCAACCCTTTTTTATGATTTGGCTTGAAGCGCAAAGCGCTGTAACTAGTCACGAAATGCAATTCGACCTGTTTTTGGTAGGCTAAAAGCAAGAAATACAGATAAATACAAAATATAAACAATTCCCCCAACCGCACCTGCAAACGCTAAATTTTCGACAGGTACACCATTATGAAATGTGGTGCTAAAGCTTAGCGGTGGCTCAAACCAAATTTTGCAAATATCGCTTAATTGCTCAGCATTCATAAATGCACAATTAGCGAATAGTAAGCGAAATACGGCACTTAGAGAGCAGTAAATCGTTGTCGCCCAGCGCCATCCTAAATAAATTGGGGTAAGACTTTTGCGAGAAGCTTCAATATCTTCATTGAGATCTTGCCAAAACCAAAGCGCGAGAACGATTAAAATCGCAGCTAAAATTCCCGATATATAAGATATACCTAAGCTACCGATCGCTAAATAAATCGTAATCAGTACCAAACTAGCAACGCGCCAATATAAAAGTAGCGATCGCTTGATTGCTTCACTATCACTTCGTAAAGCCCAGACTAATAAACCGAAGGGGATAAAAACAAGAAACAGCAGAGCTAATCGGTAGTCTAGCCATACAAGTTGACGAATAAGGGTGGCATCCATAAAGACAAAAATTTCTGACCAGATCTTCCAGTTTATGTTACTATACTAACTTGCAATAAATAAGCTTACCCAAGTAGCTATATTTTTCAAAACCTCTATAAAAACAGCAAAAAAATAGCGAGATCCAAACTTGTTAGTTCAAATCTCGCTGCAAATGGGCTTAACGAAACATCTATGTTGCTGTTTTTAGATTCTCAAATAAGCATGATTTTCACATCAGCTAAATAGCTTAAACAAAAAACAAAGGGAACGCTTCGCGTTCCCTTTGTTTTTACAGCAGAAAGCGCTAAAGATTATTGCGAAGCAGCAATCTTTAGCGCTTTCTAGTTTTAAACCATTCACCGCCATGAAATCGCCAACGTGGAAAGATAACTCGCATGAGCGTTTGTGAGGCTGTAAATACAACTAGCCAAATACAGGAATAGTGAACTAAAAACTTGTCAAGGGGAATATCGGTACTCAACCAGCCAATTTTCAAGATACTACTAATCAAAAATTTAAAGGGAACATAAAAGAAAAAGGCTTCCCAAATTCCTGCGGCTAATTGTAATATTGCTGACCAATCATGATCCCAACGGAGGGTTTGCAACTGATTGTAAACGATATCCCACATACATCCTAAAACGGCGATCGCGAGGAGGACTTGAAAATAGAGCGGATCACCATTGATGCCAAAGGGAATGGTGACGAGTACTCCCAATGTTCCCAACAGTAAGATCCGAGTTTGCCATCTTCCGATTAATGTAGGAGTCATATCTTAATTCTAAATAGTTGATAAGAGTGCGTCCCGAAGGGACGCACTCTTATCAACTATTTAATCTCATAACTGATGTTACGTGGAAGGAATTCCAGCGATGTCATAAGTCTAGGGCTGGCACGGGGGCGCAGCCCCTACGAGATCTAAAATTTACGGGTAGGAGAAATCCCCCCGTGATTGCCCCATTTGCTAGCTCTCACAAAAAACTTGAAGATTGCTATATATTTGAAATCACACAGCTTGGCAAGTGATTATGTCAGAACTAACTTTGGCTTGGATAGAAGCAGGAATTACCAAAAGTTATAGGATTAGTCTGACAATGACTCGAATTGGGCGCGATCCTGCTCGATGCGATTTAGTTTTGATGCATCCCACCGTTTCAGGGTTACATGTGGTGATTTATTTCGATCCCCAAAAACAGAGCTTTTGGATAAGAAATATGCGTGAGTCTAATCCTCCAGTAGTTGATGGTCAACGTTTATTGAGTGGGGAAATTGAATTAAAAACTAATAGTGCGATCGCTTTAGGTCAACAAATATTACAAGTCACAAATATTGAAATTGATCTACCAAGTCAAGCACCTATTTCTCACAATTCTGATCATGTATATGGATTGCAATGCCCCAATTTAAAATGTGCCAAAATTTCGCCGTATGAGCGAATTACCTTAGTATGTCCTTGGTGTGGTACTTCTCTAGCGGGAGCAGCTAGCAGTATTTTACCATCTCAATCTGTCTTATAAAGATTTGAAACCTATGCAGATTTCTGTTCAATTAAGTTGGTTAGAAATAACAACCAATCAGCCGCAATCTTTGCAACTGAATTTACCGATCGCCATTGGTAAAGATGTAAATTCATTGCCAGAGCATCTAGATGGAAATCAAGTCGCACAGGTGATATTAGGCGATCGCTCAGTGTCTCGATACCATGCGCTGCTAATTTGTGAGCAGGAAAATGTAGTAGTTATCGATCAAAATAGTACTAATGGAATCTTAGTTAATGGTGCATTGGTTGGGCGAGGAATGGAGCTTCGCAAGGTGCTAGCCACTGGCGATCGCCTGACGATTGGACGATATGAAATAGCGATCGCCTTTGATTTGCCTGCGATCAGTCAATCAACTACTACAGGATCGCCAAATAACACTGTTAAATCATCATCCGCAAATCCCACGATTTTATTTAATCCCGAAACAGGTTTACCTCAAGCAAATGCTACTCAGCCGAGTTTAGCTAGTTCTTCTCATTTCCCTCCAGACTTCTTTCAATTGCCAGTAGTGGAAGTGCAGTCGCTACATCGGACAGGGCTGCCAGTGCATGAAACGACTTATGGAGCGATCGGGGGAGGATTGGGAAGTTATATTTGGGTGGATTATCTACGGATTTTTGGTGTAGCTGCTGATCAAATTATAGCGTTAGGCTTGGAGCCTCAACCCTATGCGCGGTATAAACGGCTCTGTCTCAATTCACAGATTCCTCTATATGAGAGGTTACGCTCTAATTCTGATTCTTGTCCAGATAATATTTGGGGCTTTCCTAGTTATGCATGGCGTGAGGCTTGGCATGATTTTACTCGCGGCAAGATTAATCAGACCTGCAAATACCTTTGGCAGGTGTTTGCGGAACCTGATTTCGCGGAAACCTATACACCTAGATCTGGCAATGTCTTCGATTCGATTGATCGAGAGGCTAGTCGTATTGGTTGGGACAAGATCTATCGTTATGGGCGGGTGCGATCGCTACGGAAAACCAATGATGGACGCTATGCGATCGCCTATTCAATGGGGCAGGGGCATCATGCTTTTTTGGTTGCTAAGTATCTGCATTTAGCGATGGGTTATGCTGCCATTCAGTTTTTGCCAGATCTACAAGCTTATCGGAGTCAGACAGAAGACTTTCGTGCCGTGGTTAATGGCTATGAGGAGCATGAGCATATTTATCAACATCTAGAAAGTCATGGCGGTACGGTATTAATCCGTGGACGTGGAATTGTAGCTTCGCGAATCGTGCAGCGTATTTATGAAGTGCGCCAGCGATCGCCACAGCAAAAAATCAATCTCTTGCACCTGATGCGATCGCCGAAAGCGCAAGGCAATAGTTACGGTCATGCTCAACGTCCTGTTGAAAACCATTACGAATTTCAACCTTTTAACTGGCCCAAGGCTTGTTGGGGTGGGGATTTGCGTGCTGTTCTTGAAGAGGCTGATCCGCAGACTCGACAAACTTTGCTCAAAGATTGGGGCGGCACAACTACGGCTGATCGCCATGACTGGAAACAGATTGTGCAAACGGGCTTGAATGAAGGTTGGTATCAAATTACCTTTGGGGCAGTCGAAAAGGTGGAACAGCTCCCAGATCGGCGTACTGCTACCTATATCCGTCCGCACCAAATGGAAGGAATCTTGCAATTAACAGCCGACTTTATTATTGATGCCACAGGTTTAGATGCGAAGGTACAAACTAATCCAATTTATGCCGATTTGCTTGATTGCTATCAAATACCGATCAATGCTTTGGGGAGATTAAATGTGACCAATGACTTTGAGATTGCTGAGCTTCGTAATGATGATGGTAGAGTCTATGCATCGGGAGCCGCAACGCTTGGGAATTCCTATGCCGCTGTCGATAGCTTTTTAGGTTTACAATTTGCAGCACTGCGATCGGTTGATAGTTTAGCTGCGGCTCGCGCTCCCCAGTTGCATAATCTCAATGGCTGGCGATCGTTTTCGCAATGGGTGAAATGGGTGAAAAATCAGTTACCTTAAAGTGGTTAGGGCTGCGTTGTAAAGTAAGGAACCGATTTTGGATGGCGCGGCTTCGCCGCGCCATCCAAAATCGGTTCCTTATTTAAATTGTCGCGCCACAAACAACGGGTTCTTAAAATATTTCAGATGTAAAACAAACCCCAATATTTTTATTAAAAGTGTTGCTAAGCAACACTTTTAATAAAAATATTGTTTTTTACTGAAACCCAAAGTGTTGTAGTTTTGCATCATATATTCCTCAAATCCTTCAAATATTGTGATTCGTTATCTTTTTATTAATACTTTAACTAGCCCTGTAGTGGAGCCGACCGTTACAACAACTACCAGTGAATTTACGGGACTAGTAAGCACATTAATCATTCTGCTGATCGTAGCCACAGCCGTTGCTTTGATTACTAGACGCTTACGGATTTCCTATGTCGTTGGTTTAGTGTTAGCAGGCTTAGCGATTCCCAAACAGATATTGCCTGCTTCCATTGGTTTAAATCCTGAGGTGATTTTAAATCTATTTCTGCCGATTTTAATTTTTGAAGCTTCAATAAATACCGATATCAGTCGTCTTCGCAGCACGATTAAGCCAATTTTGCTACTAGCTGGTCCTGGAGTAATTCTATCTGCAACGATCACGGCGACATTACTCAAGTTTGGGATTAACCTCGCATGGATTACAGCCTGTGCCGTGGGAGTGATCTTAACGATTACGGACACGGTTTCGGTGATTGTCGCTTTTAGAAATGTGACTGTACCGCGACCACTTGCCACCATTGTCGAGGGGGAAAGCCTTTTTAATGATGGAATTGCCTTAGTTTTACTCAGTATAATCACCACAATTTTTACTAAGGGTTCATTCACTATTGGCGAAGGAGTTCAACAAATTTTTATTGCCTTTGTTGGTGGTAGCATTTTGGGGTTGGGTCTGGGATATCTCTGTGTGGGTCTGTTTCAGCAGTTAGATGATGCACTGAGTAATATTTTATTAACGGTTGCAGTAGCGTTAGGGACTTTCCAGATTGGGCAGGCTATAGGAGTTTCCAGTGCGATCGCGGTGATGATTGCAGGATTAGTAATTGGGAATCTGGGATTTCGCCAAACCTCGGCTCCCACGGAAGTGAGTTTGGTCAATTTTTGGGAATATGCCGCCTTTGGCGCAAACACTTTTATATTTTTACTTGTGGGGATTGAAGTTAATCCTGAGAGCCTATATAACACTGCTCCAGCCGCACTATTCGCAATTCTCGCATATCAAATTGGGAGAGTTGTGGCAATCTATCCATTACTATACTTACTCAGTTTCTTTGATCGTCCTATTCCTCTGCGGTGGCAACATGTCTTGATTTTAGGAAATGTCAAAGGTTCACTATCGATGGCACTCACTTTGAGTTTACCCTTTGGTTTGCCAGAGCGAATGCAAGTGATTACTCTAGTTTTTAGTACAGTGCTACTGTCATTAGTGGGACAAGGGCTAAGTCTATCTTGGCTAGTGAAAAGGTTAAATTTATCGCAGCCATCACCCACTAAACAGCAAATCGAATCTTTGCAACTAAATCTCATCGCCTCAAAGGCTGCTCAAAGGGAACTAGCGAGTTTGCTGGAGTCAGGGAGTCTTCCAAAATCTCTATACGAAGAATTATTTGCCAGCTACCAGGCAAGAATTGCATCCTCAGAGCATGAACTGCGAGATCTGTATAATCAAACGGCGATCGCTGATTTAGACAACGACGAAGATCAGCAACATTTATGGGGAATCCATCGCCGACTTTACCTTGCCGAAAAAGTGGCGATCAACGATGCGCTCCGTAAAGGGTTGCTATCTGATGATGCTGGTCAAGCTTATCTCAAGATACTCAACGAGAAACTTTTATCTTTGAAAGATGACTAGGAACATAAACCCATAAAAGCCAGCAGTTGTTTGACAAGACTCGGTTTAGTGACTACTAAAATTGTAGAGCCTCCTTCCAGCATGGTGCTGCCATTGGGAACGATTAAATCTTCATGGGGATGGGCTTGATAGCCAATGATCAGAGTGCCTGAGGGGAAGTGCGGATTTTGAGCAATTTCGGCAACGGTGCGATTTACAATTGAGCATAACTGTGGAATGGATAGCTTGATTACTTCCACTTGACCTTGCTCAAAGTGCATCATCGCATCAACTTGAGGATATTCGATCGCATTGATAATCCGTGAAATCGCTAACTCGGATGTGCCGATAATATGTGTTGCTCCAGCCAGTTCATAGGGTTCAGCAAAGTCGCGATCGCTCATTCTTACCATGATTTGTGATACCCCGTAATGCTTGGAAAGGGTGACCATAGCGAGATTAAGGGCATCTTCGCGCAGAGTTGCAATAAAAGTGTGACATTTGCGAATTCCTGCTTCTAACAATACAGTTGTGTTGACGGCACTACCTTCAAAAGCCATCATCCCAATTTTTTCACGGGCATATTGACATGCCATCGGATCGGTATCGATAACAGCGATCGTGTGTCCCATATTAAGTAGGGTTTTTGCTAGGTCTAAGCCCATCATTCCTGCACCACCAATGAGAATGTACATTGTGAATCCTCGATTAAGATTAAAAGTGCTGCAAAGCAGCACTTTTAATCTTAATCGAGGATTTTCTTGAATCTAAACCCTTGGAAGATTACGGTGACAGATATAAATTAAAAACCTGTAATCAATAACTTTCTGGCGGCATCAGCCTCAACGGGTCTAGAGAATAAATATCCTTGGCAAAACTCACAATTTAATTCGCGGATCTGATCGAGCTGATCTTGAGTTTCTACGCCTTCCGCGATCGTAAACATGCCCAAACTCTTCGCGAGCGCAATAATCGCTTTAATAATTTCAGTGTTTTTACCATTTTTGCCAATTCTCATCACAAAGGAGCGATCAATTTTGAGATGATCAATTGGGAGTCTATGCAAATAACTCAACGAAGAATAGCCCGTACCAAAATCATCAATGCTCAGTTGAATCTGCCGATCGCGTAGTTGGGAGATAATTTTGCCAGCAAATTCAGCATTCTCCATAATGTCGCTTTCAGTGATTTCTAATCTTAAAGAATTTCCAGCAATTCCTGTTTCCCGAAGAACTTGATCAATCTGCTTTAGCAAATCAAAACTCATAAAATGCTTTACAGAAAGATTAACATTCATCGTTAAGGACGCATTAGAAATGCCTTCGTCCCGCCAAATACGCAACTGCTGACAGGCTTGTTGTAAGACAAATAAGTCGATCGCTATTACTAGTCCTGTCTCTTCAGCGATCGGAATAAACTTAATTGGATTAATTAGTCCTTTTTCTGGATGATTCCACCGCACTAACGCCTCAAAAGAATCAATTTGGTTATTACCTAAATTAATAATCGGCTGATAATAAGCTACCAATTCATGGTGTTCTAAGGCATGTCTGAGATCGGACTCTAATTGAAAGTTATGCAGTGCACGGCTATGCATAGTTTGTTCAAACATTTGATAGCAAGCTTTGCCATTTGCCTTAGCCCGATACATGGCAGTGTCAGCATCACGCAAAATATGTTCGGGTTGCTTATAAATATCACTACCCATGACAATGCCAATACTGACATTTGTAAATACTTGATATTCACAAATGTGAAAGGGTGCTGCTAATTCATTCAAGATGCCATTGGCAACTTTGATCGCATCAGAGTCACCAATGGCATCTTGCAGCAGGATGGCAAACTCATCGCCTCCCAAACGACAAAGCATTGTGCCTGGACGCAAGCAAAGTTCGATTCTTCGAGCGATCGATACCAATAGCTGATCACCCACTAAGTGTCCTAGAGAGTCGTTAACTGCTTGAAAGCGATCGCAGTCTAAGAACAGAACTGCAAAATGGTAGCCTGACTGTTGGTTGACTTGTTGCAATAACTGCTCCAAGCGTTTCATAAACCAAGTTCGATTAGGCAATCCCGTAAGCACATCATGCAAAGCTAAATGCAATAATCGCTCTTGGACTTGTAAGCGCTCGGTAATTTCCTGTTCTAATTGGGCTGTTCTCTGACGTACACGCTGTTCGAGTTCAGCATTTAGTTGATTAATTTCCTTTTGAGCGGCTCTTAAACTTAGATGGGTTTGGATACGAGCTAGGACTTCTTCGAGCTGAAATGGTTTGGTGATATAGTCTACGCCGCCAACACTAAAAGCTTTTACTTTGTCTAAGACTTCATCCAAAGCACTTAAGAAAATTACAGGAATGTCGCAGGTTTGCTCGTTGGCTTTTAGTCTTTGACACACTTCATAGCCATCGATATTGGGCATCATAATGTCTAGTAAAATTAAGTCTGGCTTAGCAGCTTGGGCTACAGTCAGCGCCATTAACCCTTCAGTGACGCTACGAACTTTATAGCCTTGCTCTGCCAAAGTTGTCGATAGAAAGCGCAAGTTATTCGGCATGTCATCGACTATTAATATATCGCCACTATAATTTCTAGTCATTATTTAGCCGTATCCATATGGCGATCGTTTAACTATTTGTTAAATGCTTGCTGTGATGAGTTCATAATTTGATTGTAACAAAAATTATCGACAAGACTGATTAAAGAATGAATTAAAACGGTATTACTTTCTGGTATAGATTTGATTAATTCATTAATTAAGTCATTGTCAGCGAGGGTAGCTGCATAATGAAGTTGCCTGATCCAGCTTTCAGGCATTTGTAATAAATAGGTTTGAAGATTAGCGGCTAAGGTTTCTAGAGCATCTGTATCTCTATCAGTAAGTTGGCGATTGCTTTCATCTTCATATAAGTAGGTTACACCTAAATATTGAGCTAATTTATCGAAAATAAGTGCTTCTCGAAAAGGCTTACGCACAAAATCATCACAGCCTGCCGAAAGGATTATTGCTTTTTCTTCTTCCAAGGCACTCGCCGTTAAGGCAATAATTACAGTGGCTTGTCCCTTTAAATGGGATTTGATTTGGCGTGTTGCTTCATAGCCATCCATTACTGGCATCCTCATATCCATCCAGATTAGATGTGGTTGCCATTCTTCCCAAATAGCGATCGCCTCAGCCCCATTTTCAGCTTCGCGGACTTTAAATCCTACTGCCTCTAGTATTTTTACTAGTAACTGCCGACTTTCCCATCGATCCTCTACAACTAGAAGTCGATATTCTGACTGGTGGGGAGCTAAACCGACAATATAGCGATCATTAGTTTGCCTTAATGGCACAGGAGATGATGAGACATTAACTGGAAGATAAACTCTAAAAATGCTGCCTACACCCAACTGACTACTGACAGTAATCTCACCACCCATAAATTGAGCAAATTTAAGACTGATGGGCAATCCTAGCCCTGATCCTTCCGCAGTTCTTCTGCCTAATTCCGTTTGTTCAAATGCTTCAAAGATTTTTCCTAGATAATTGGCAGGAATACCTTCACCAGTATCTTCTACAGTAAATATTAAGATGGTTGGAGTTGAAGTGTTCTCTTGGACTGGAGATTCTAATTGAGGCTTTGGTTCTGGGGGAGCATTAACATCTATGTCAATGGATAGAATTACTGAGCCTTGGTTGGTAAATTTAATGGCATTGCTTAATAAATTAATTAAGATCTGACGAAGTTTTCCTTCATCAGTATTAATCCATTGTGGGACTTGAGGCGACCGCCTAAAAAGTAGTTGCAGAGACTTATCACTCACCTTAAGACGAAACATTTTTTCCAATGTATCGAGGAGGTGACACAGATCAAAGCTAGTGATGTTTAGCGTAATCCTTCCCGATTCGATTTTTGACATATCTAAAACATCATTAATTAATTCCAATAGATGCTCGCCACTGTCATGAATGATTTTGAGATAGGAGCGATGATTATCTTTCAGTGAGGTGTCGCGTACCATTAGTTGAGCGAAACCTAAAATTGCGTTTAATGGTGTTCGCAGTTCGTGACTCATACTTGCCAAAAATTGACCTTTGGCTTGGCTAGCAGCCTCAGCAGCTTGTTTTGCCTGTTTGAGTTGTTGTTCGACTTTTTTGTTCTCTGTAATATCACGAGCAACCCAAACTACGGTCTCTGCATCAATGGGAGAGATACTTGCATTCCACCAAATCGGTTGGTCTGTGTAGGAGAGAAGGTACTCAACATTTAAAGTTTGCTGCGTTTCTAAAACCTGCTGCACATAACTTACAAAGAGGCTAGCTTGCTCAGGTGAAAATAATTCTGAAGGGAGTTTGCCAATTACTTTACTAGCATCTTGAAAAACTGATTGTCTACGGGTTTGAGGGATTTTGAGTACGCGCCCCATGCGATCGCGTACTAAGATCACTTCATCCATTGCGGCAAATAAAGCTTTCATTTCAGCATTGGTCACTCTCAGTCGCTCTTCGGATTGTTTATGATCAATACCTATGGCGATCGCATTGGCGATCAAGTCGATGCTCTGGATATCTGTTTCTAAGTGCAACTGAGAAATCATCAGAATCACACCGATGACTTTGCCTTTGACAATGAGTGGATGTCCTACCAGCGAAATAATTCCTTGCTCTTGCAACCACAATTGATCGGATTCGCTCAAATCTGACACGATTTGATCAGTTAAAAGCGGTTGGAACCTTCCTTGGGTAATAGACCATATTTGCTCTCTGCTAATGAGATTACTAAGGCGATCGCTATCTAATTTGTTATAGTTTCCAGCGCTGACTTGTAAATTTAAATCATTTCCAAAAGCATTGATTGTCCAAATCTGGACAAAAGAGACGTTCATATGTCGCCATAGTGATTCGACAAAGGCTTGGAGAACTTCTTCTAATGTGTTTAGCTGTGTAGAAGCAGAACCAATTTCTGCCATCAAAATTGATAAATGTACACGTTCTAAAAGCTCTGATTCGACTTGTTTGCGATCGCTAATATCAAAAATCGCTCCATCTATCCATAGCAATTGATCATCTTTAGCAAATAATCCTTGTCCTTTCTCATACAGCCAACGAATGTTACCTTGGGCATCGATAATTCGATATTCCAACATAAAGGCTTCCCGACAAGTTAAACTTTCATTGATAATTCTTTTTACAGTTTCACGATCTTCAGGATAGATAATACTTGTCCAACTACGAACTTGATTAGCGATAAATTCTTCAGCAAGATAGCCTGTTAACTCTATAACCGCCCCACCAATGAACACCATTGTCCAATCTGCATCGCAATTACAACGATAAACAATGCCTGAAAAATTGGAAACTAAATTTCTAAATTTATTTTCAGATTCCTGTAACTCTGTTACTCTCTGATGAATTCGCAATTCCAAGTTTTCATTAATCTTGCCAAGTTCTGTAAAGGACTGTTTTAGCTGTGTCGCCATCTGATTAAAGGATTGCGAGAGAATATTCAATTCCGCAATTGTTGTTGAGGGAACTTCTCGATCTAATTCGCCATTTGCCAAGGCTTGACTCGCCAAAGTTAAACGGCGTAATGATTTATTAATATATTGAGTCGTGAAAACACCTAAAGCGATCGCGCCTGCTAATGATAGACAAATGAGCAGAATGGTATTTTGCCGATTGACATCAATTTGTTCCGTAAAGTCAGATTCGGGCATGACTACGGCGATTAACCAGTTAATCCCCCGTTCATCGCGGTAGGGCAGCACTTTAAAAAAAATATTTTTCCCCTCAGCCGAAAACTTTAAATTCTGCTCAGTGGTGATTTTATCTAAGCTGCCAACTTGTTTTTCTAGATAACCCACTGCATCACGAATCATTTGTTGCCGAATATTCTTAACAGGTAATCTCTGTAGTTTTTGTTGATCACTGCTAATTTCATAGGGCTTTTTTTCAGTCGAGCTGGCTACCAATAGTCCTGAAGGTTCTAGAATAAAGGCCTCTCCAGACTTGCCAATTTGTAATCCACTTAAAAATTGACTGATATTTCCTAGAGCCAGATCTGCACCTAAGACTCCTATTCTTTTTCCACTAGAGTTATAGACAGGTAAACTAGCGGTAATTACCTGCTCAGGTAAAGTGGAATCTTGATAAATTGGACTCCAGATAGGTTGATCCGTTTGTAAAGCTGCCTGATACCAAGGACGTTGTCGCGCATCATAGAACTCTGATTTTCCTTTAAGCTCAAGACGATTTCCTTGTGAATCTAGGTTGTAATAGTAACGCTGAGAACCATCAATATTTATGGCTAGTTGAAAAGATTGGTATGAATGATGGTTTTTATCTAGGCGAGTAATCCCCACAAATTCTCCCGAATTTTCGCCTCCATAATAGATCCAACAAACTGTAGGAAAATTCTGAATCTGATTCCAGAGATAGATCTCACTAGCTCGTCCTTGAGTTTTTAAGTTGCCTTGCCGCACTGCATCGGCATTAATTTTATTGATTAAGTGTGGAGTTTCCAGATAAGAAGAGAGCTTTTGCTTGATGCGATCGCTAACTTCATTTTGCAGTTGTCCGACTAGGTTGGTAATCATCTCCTGCTCACTGCGCCAAGACAGCCATGCCATCAATCCTGATATACCAGCAATCAAGATCACAAACTGACTAATCAGCATGAATTTGAGCGATAACTTGCGGGATTTTTGAAGATTAGGAGATGATTGGCGATCGCTCATAGAATTATTTCTACTGCAAGCTTCTATTATAGTTTTAGTTATCTTACCCAAACCTCAAAGTATAGGGACAATTTTGTAGATGAGTTTGATGAGGGCAAGATTGTGGCACTGGTCAGTAAAGGAGTGAGGGTTAAAATAAAGAGGTAGAGGCAAGGAGTAAATCATGAAATGTCCCCACTGCCAAAGCGAAAAGGTAGTCAAGAATGGCAAAGATTACCACCAAGACGGCAAAGCGATCCAGAATTACTTATGCAAAGGATGTGGCAAGCGATTCAACGAACAGACAGGAACAGCGATGTCAAGGCTAAGAACCCCAGCAAGTATCATGTCCTATGCGCTGAAAATGAGGACAGAGGGGATGGGAATCAGAGCAAGTGGGAGAGTCATAGAAAAATCGCACACTAGTGGACTGTTTCATCTAAAATAGTGCAATAGATACGGTTATTCTTCTTGCTCAAATACTGGATAAAGATGTTTCAGTTTGACTCTGGCATCGCTTGTCGAAAACCTCCATATTACTTTGGATGCATTCTGATTTCGAGACTTTTGCCAAGCGTCTATCTCCTCTTTGAGTTTGTCCTTGCTAGGAATCCGTCTATCTAAACATTGTTTTGATAAGACACTCAATTCGGTTTCGGCTACATTCAACCAACTACCATTACGCGGCGTATGATAAATTTCTAGTCTTCTTGCTAAACGATGAGCTTCTGGTGCAGGAAATGCTTCATACAGCGAAGCTATATTATGGGTATTCAGATTATCACTGAGTAGCTTTACTTTTCGTGCATTCGGATAGTCCTCATCCAACAATTGACGTATTTCCTCAGCCCAATCTATCCTTGTTCGACTATCTCGGCTACTCACCCGTCTCCATCCTCGATGAGGGTCAACAAACATGAATAGGGCTTGAACACCTTCACGCTCATAGTGGTAGTCTTCTTTTTTATCTTGTCCAGGTTGCATCGCTATTGGTGGATAAACCTCTCCGAGTAGTTGCTTTGATGCTTCATCCATTGCAATCAACGGTTCTTCTTCGCATGGCTCCGTGCTATACAAGTCAAGGACGACTTCCATTTCTGCCACAAATCTTGCTAAATCTCTTTCGGGAATACAAAATCTCTGGGTTTTCCAAGGTCGTAATTCGTTTTTTTTAGAGTACGCCACACCGTTGATGCGGAAATTTCGGTAATAACTTGTCTTTGCTTGAGTTCTGACGTTAATAGTCTGATTGTCCACTCAGCACGTCCTTCTGGTGGGTCTGCACAACACAGAGCAATTATGTGGGCTTCGCTAGAGCCATCGACCTTGGGCGGTGTGGGGGGCGTTTTCCTTAATTGTCTCTCTAGTGCAGGTTTTTCACCTTTTTGCAGAAATCTTTGGCGAATTCGACCTACGGTGTTTCTATGCACCTGCAATGCTTCTGCTATTTCTTCATCAGTCCATGTTCTCTTGCTGTATTTTCCTTCATCACACATCAGTAAAATTCTGGCGTGCAAGATCTTTTTTGCAGGTGCATAGCCATTTCGACTAATTTGTTCTAAGTTTTCTCTATCCTCTACTGTTAAATAGACTTTATCTCGCCTTCCTCTTCCCATGATTAGGGCTCTCCAAACCAATATCTATTGCACTATTTTAGATGAAACAGTCCACTAGCATCATGAGATGGGAGCAAAAACTGGCAAATCAAGCACAGCAATGGAGTCCAGAAGCCCCATCTGGAGGAGAAGTGACTATTGAAGGAGATGAAATTTATACTCGCGTAGGCGAGAACCATTCGACTGGCGCTCACGGCAAGCCTTTCCCCCCAGTGA
This sequence comes from Pseudanabaena minima str. Chao 2107, assembly GCF_051131155.1. Classification (NCBI taxonomy): domain Bacteria; kingdom Bacillati; phylum Cyanobacteriota; class Cyanophyceae; order Pseudanabaenales; family Pseudanabaenaceae; genus Pseudanabaena; species Pseudanabaena minima. The sequence goes on along the minus strand of NZ_CP159508.1, from coordinate 2,663,141 downwards.
GTCAAAAGGGTGGACAGTAGTATTTATCGAACGCAACAGTCGCGATTGGATTGAAGCAAAGGCAGGCAAGAAAACCACCGAACTATTTGAGAAAGCAATAAAAACAGCATGGCAATGGTCAAAGGCAAGTCAATACATCCGATGGTTTAGCGATGGCGAAAGGAGATATGCCCAACAACTCTGGCAAATGGCAAGTGTATACCTCAAAGCTACCGAAGTAAGTCGTGAGTATGGACATCGGAAAGTATGGCGATATGGATTAGAAGTGGCGATCAAATTCAAAGGCTCACAGGGCAATCGTCGTGTCGAATGGCTCAAACCAGAGCATCCCTATACGGCTATTAGCGATAAGAGTGACATTCATGCCAATCACAATGAAGCAAACAATAGTGCTTTGAGAAGGAGGTGTAGCGCTTATCGCCGCAGACAAAACCTGTATGCAAAGAATACTGAAGGATTACAACTCACAGTCACTGTGCAAAGATTGGTACACAACTGGGTAAGACCTCACGGGGGCTTAGACAAGAACAAGACTCCAGTTATGGCGATCGGGCTATATCATCGACCGATTTCTTTGCTGGAGTTGCTGTCATTACGCGGCTTTACTTCCCTCACGCCTTAACTGACCAGTGCCTAAAACTTGGTGTCACTATTTGGGCTGTCATCGTATTTCACCTAAATTTTGGGGCAAAGAACAATATGTAATTCGCACATTTCAATTATGGCAAATATAGCGATCGCTTGAAATCGCTTGAAAATGTGGTGAGTAGCGATCGCTAATCTCGCAAACTTTCCTGAGTTAAATCTCACCACAAATCAAGTTTTTTAAATTGGAGTAAGCAGCAATGTCAAAATCAAACTAGCGATCGCAAGAAGGTCTTCACAAGTGTTAGATGCCTCAAAATGCTTGAGATAGGCATTAAGACTTTCTCAAAGCGATCGCGCTGTAACAGCATTAAACATAAATTCTAACTTACAGAGCTTACAGAGTTAAGCACAGAACAATAAGTTACGTTCATATTGTGGTTACTAGAGATCGCACCAGTTTGATACGTAAAGCAAACTGGTATACCTACATGTTCATAAACTTGATTGCTTAATCCAGCACTAAAAAAATCAATAATGCGTCTTCCGAAAGGATAGTTTCCATTCGTCATCTCAACACCTCGAACGGCAAGTACACTTGAAGGGACATTTGCAACTAAATCCTCAGTATTAAAAATTCGATATGAGTTTTTAGGAAACTCTCTAGCAAATACTTGATTTCCCACCCTTGGTGAGGCAAAGGAATAAAGAATAGGGGAAGAAAAAACTTTCTTTTTGCAAATTTCTTGATCAATATGTAAGGTAGAAATTACAGCCAAAGCACCGCCGAGGCTATGACCAGTTACAAATACTTGAGACTTTTTTTCTTCCCTTCTATATTTTTCGAGTTCTCCACCCACAACCCTTTCCACAACCTGTTTTAGAGATGGATAGCTTGATGGTTCAGGATTACCCAAACGTGTTTGGATAGTGTCAATAAGCCATATATAAAAATCACTTAAGCCAACAAAAATGGCATTCGGAGGTTTGAACCATTTACGCAACCCTAGAAAAGGACCTGGGCGATATTTTGTATAGATTTTGTGAAATCCCCAATGTACTTTCATTGGATTTTTCTCTGGGTCGTTACCTTTTTCGCTCAAAAAGCCAATCTGATGGATTTGAGAATTGTTGAACCATTCAAATCCTTCGCGGGTTCCTCGAAATACAACAAAAATTAGTATCTCACCTTCGTGCTCTCGCTTAGCAATAAAGCCGAACCGAGAAATATTTGGCTTACGAATCTCCCTTAAGAAGTTCAAAAATTTTAGTGGATTGAGAGAAAAAACAAATGGTGTATAAGATACATATTCAAAGATTCCAAGAACATCATAGCTATACTTTCCCCTGTCTTTAGGATCAGTATTAAGAGTGGGAGAAAGAATTTGATATCTAGCAATTGTATCGTCTTCCATTTTTTCGTCAACGTTAATGGTTGCACCTTCTACCAACAGAGGCTTGTCCTGATCAAAACTTTCAAAATTCTCATAATCGCTGTAGGCAATGCGAGTTAAATTTGCAAGTTCCATAGCGTTCGCACGACTGAATTCTGATCCTTCGGGCGAACGAATACTTTCTTGCGGCGCAGATATATTGCCGTCCATAGCTAGAGTGATGAGATTATTAGGCATACTTTTCTTAATCCTTTCAGGAAAATTAATTTTAAATAGCTTTGTCAAACAATTATCGTGTATCGTGAATTTTTCTTTCTCTAAATTAACCCGTTTGCGATCGCCTCCAACACCTCATACATAACGCCAGCCTCTAAGGAGGCAGCACCACTGATTGCGATCGCTAGTTTACGTGTCATAGAATTTAGTTCCTGAATCCTGAATAGTATAAAGTTTGAGTTAACGAAGCAAAATTGGATATTCTCCATTAGTACATTATTATTTAAAGTATTAAGACAATGATATTTTTGCGGGTAAAACTCAAAATACTGACTGTATAAGGATTTGCTTCCTAAATATTTTTTTCAGTAAAATAAGAGCGGAATGTGGGCTTCAATCTGTTTAGATAATGGCGTTGAAATATGCCTTAGCAATTTTTGCAATGTGATCAGCCCTATCGTTTGCATTAATAATTCTTCTAGCATTCAAAAAATCTTGCCTATCACCTGCAATAAAATCACTCAATCCGAATCCAGTAAAACTAGCATCCCGCATTCCTTGCACTAAAATAAGGGCGGCAGTGTCAGGAACAGAAGCTCTTTCTGGTCTACTTACCAAATCAATTCCTAGTTTGTTTGCCCAGACTGTATAGTTCCTACGACCAGTGATTTGAACAAATCCTCTTCCTTTAAATCTAACTCCATCTCCCGGGTTACAGTTACCTAGATCACTACATCTCCCTTCATAGGCTGATCCATCTGCAATCTCCATCATAAAACGCCCAAAATGAGATTCATGCTCAGCAGTGGCAAAAATATAAGCAATCTGCCCCAAATCTATTACCCCATCAGCTAGACATTGATTTAGTACAATCGGAAAGTTTTTTGCGGCAAACGGACGAATCTCAGGTGGACATTGAGCATCGTTCAAAATTGTATTGACATCATTGAATCCAGATGGCATAACTGGAGCAGGAGGAGCTGCACGAGAAACCATCCTGATGTCTGTTGGAGCTACTTTCATCAACTCTGCCCATGTGTTTTGATCGACGACTCCAGTTACAGGTAGCCCCGCAGGAACAAATCTACTTCCAGATGGGCGCAATCTTTGAAATTGCTCAACTGCTGCCTTGGTAGCATTTCCAAATAGTCCATCAATCTTTGCGTCTCTCGGTAATACCCCCCACCATTCCTTTAAATATTGCTGCAAAATTTCGACAGCATCAGTCAGATGAGGCGTATTAATAATCCCATCATTGATCTGCAATTCAACCCTTTCGATTGCCATGTTCAATTCTCCAAAATAATAATGACTTTTTTATTAGTTTTATTAGCACCAATAAGGCTCTAGAACCTATGTTGGTATCTTTAATTCCTTACGAGTTTTCGGTCCTACCTGTCCATCTACTGACAATCCTGACCGTCTCTGGAAGATTTCAACTGCCAATTTCGTGGCTGTGTCATAAATCCCATTCAATTGAGACGCTTCTAGTAGATCTAATGAAACTAAAGCTTGCTGCACTTTCCTCACATCTTCACCATCCATAGGTGGAGCCTTTAGTTTTAAAATTCTCGCTCTAGCAAACCCATCGGCAGGTGATCGATCCAATCGAGCAGCAGTCTCAGGTCCATAACCACCATCAGATTCTATTTGATCGCTAGGGTTATGCTTATTCCAAAGAATTTGAAAAGCTTTAACCCCAATGTCTCCAACATCATCCCTAACACCTCCACCTACATAGGTAAAGTGAACCTCATCACCAGGTCCAAACCATTCCCAACCCTCAGCTTCTAACGCAGGTATCCATGCATCGAAGTCAGGAGTATCAATAGCAAAACCATCTTCATGATTACTCTTGCTAGGGGCTGCAGCTATGCTAACGCAACCCGAACCCTGCCAACTAAATAGAATGTGTTGTTGAACAACTGTTCGATAGCAAGAGTTGAGTTGCAGTGTCACTCCCCTTCTACGGATTGCACGTCTTAGAGCTTCCTTTGCTTTGGGCTGCATGAATAAGTTAACAGTGGCAGCGTTGCCTGATACATCTAAATCATCAATATTAACCAAAACTCCTCCTGGAATCAGGAGGTTCATCTCATCAATTACTTGGAGGCTTAGCCCCTTGACACGTCCTGTATTACAGGAAAAACTTCTGATAACATCTTTAACTGTTGCCATAGATATGCTCCTAACTAAATCAACTAACTTCCGATCAAAACTAAAACTTAAAATCTTTGGCGTGTTCTATCTATTAGAAATTAAAAAGTTATCAATCCAATCATCACTACCAATACAATAGGAAGATTGTCTTTGAAACAACTAACCAAATCGTTAGACAAGTATTTATACTGATTTCTACAAAGATAATGGTTTGATTTTTTGATGTGCTACATCAACGTTAATTGGTAGTACAAGGTTTAAAGGTCAGAAAAGGTCGGATTAAGGTCTGATGTTTTTGACGTATTTATGTAAATTTTTCTTTCAAGTGAGTATTTACTGATCATTGTGCAAGTAAATGTCGATTTAAAGTAAAAAATGGCAGAAAATGAGCCGATCGCAACTAACAAAAAACTAAGCCTAATAAATTAGAGATAATATAGAAACCATATTTTTTGTCATAATCACCGCCCAACAGCCATGATGTTCCGCGCCTTACCTCCAGTTACGACCTTCGAGGAGTTTGTCGAATTTCTCCCTGAAAATTCTGGTGTGTGTTATGAACTACATAACGGAAATATTATTGAAATGGCTCAACCAGTTGGAGATCATGAAGAAATCAAAAGCTTTTTAGGTGTGGAAATACCCTTTGAAATCAAGCGGCTGGGACTTCCCTACGGTATTCCTAACCAAGTTATCGTTAGACCTGAAGGCAAAGATTCTGGATATTTCCCAGATATATTAGTGATGAATCGTGCCAATCTACCTAATGAGCCGCGATGGAAAAAAGAATCGGTTCTTAGTCAAGGTGCATCCATACCTTTAGCCATTGAAATTGTGTCAACCAATTGGCGAGATGATTACCACTTAAAATTTGCCGATTATGAAGAGATGGGGATTGCTGAGTATTGGATTGTTGACTATGCTGCCTTAGGTGGACGTAATTTTATTGGTAATCCCAAACAGCCAACTATTTCAGTTTGTAATTTGGTGGATGGAGAATATCAAATTAGCAAATTTCAAAATAGCGATCGCCTAATCTCGCAAATTTCCCCTGAGCTTAATCTCACTGTAAATCAGATTTTTCAAGCAGGAATAAGACAGATATAGCAAGAATAGCTCTTAAAGTGAATAAATATTTATAATTCTTGTATAAATCTTGATTGAATTTTAGGTAAAAGCTTCTAATATTTAAGTCCAATTATGCGAAAATAATCTCAAGTTTAGTTGGCTTCAGATTGTAAATGGCACAAAATGATGTGATCGCATTAGTCACACGATTACTATTACATGACTTATCAAAAATTCAAAAACTTGTATTTAGTCAATCTTGGGATGGTAAAAAATACTCAGATATGGCTATAGAAGAGGGTTATGATCTTGGCTATATCAAAGATGTTGGCTCAGAACTATGGCGAGCGCTGTCTAAAGTTCTAAACGAAAAAGTTACCAAAAATAATCTGCATGGAGTACTTGAGAGATATGCCAGAGAACAACAAAAGCAGATCGCCTCGTTAACTCTAAACTTACAATCTACTAATCACTACGCCCACTGGGGTGAAGCGATCGACGTTTCTCTTTTTTATGGACGTACTACTGAATTAGAAACTCTTAGTCAATGGATTTTGGATGATCGCTGTCGATTGGTTACACTTCTTGGTATGGGCGGCATGGGCAAAACTGCTCTCTCCGTGAAGATTGCCGAACAATTGCAAGGGGAATTTGATTATGTAATTTGGCGATCGCTACGACACGCACCATCTTTTCATGAAAAGATGACAGATTGCATCAAAATCCTGTCGCATCAACAAGTTACGACTTTACCTGCCGATCATCATGAACAGATTACCTGTTTAATCGAATACTTCCGTAAATCTCGATGTTTGCTGATTTTGGATAACTTTGATACGTTGTTGCAGCATGGTAAGAAAATAGGAACTTATCTTGATGGTTACGAATCCTACGGTGAACTGTTATGGAGATTGGGAGAAACTAGCCATCAAAGCTGTGTACTGATTACCAGTCGCGAAAAACCTGCGGAAGTTGCTGCTCTTGAAGGTGATGGCTTACCAGTACGAACTCTTGCTCTGTCTGGTTTGGAAGTCATTGCAGGACAGGCAATACTAACGCTCAAAGGTTTGTCAGTCTCTGATGCAGAAGCTCGTCAATTAGTTGATTGTTACAGTGGCAATCCATTAGCACTAAAGATTGCAGCTACTGCCATTCGTGATTTACTTGAAGGTAATATCAAGCATTTTCTAGCAAGTGGCATAATTCTATTTAATGGGATTAGCAAGTTGTTGTCCCAACAATTCCAAGGGCTATCAGTCCTGCAAAATCAAGTAATGTCTTGGCTGTCTATCCATCGTGAAAGCATTTCCCTAACTGAATTGCACAGTGTTTTTGTTCCACCTATGCCTAAGGCGAAGTTGATGGAAGTTTTAGAATCTCTACTAAGACAGAACTTAATTGAGCGCGATCGCAACGGATTTACACAGCAACCTGTGGTGATGGAATATGTTACGGAACAGTTAATTGAACTTATCCATCAAGAAATAATCACAAAATCACCCCAATATTTACTGACCCATGCTTTAGTTCAAGCCCAAGCAAAGGATTATATTCGTGATAGTCAAATTCAACTCATTGTACAGCCTATTCTTCAGCAACTCCAATCAACTCTTGGCGATACACATCAGGTTGAGCATAAACTTGGTAGAGTGATTGCAAGCCTCCAAAATGCATTAACTATGATTCCAGATAATTATAGTGGAGCTAATCTGCTCCATTTACTAGCCCATTTAGGAACTAATTTAACTGGATATAATTTTTCAAAGCTGACACTCCGTAACTGTGACTTGCGATCGCTTAAATTGCATCGAGTTAACTTTACCAAAACCACCTTTCTCGAATGTGTTTTTGCATTAACTTCTGGTGGTATCACTAGCGTTGCATTTAGTCCTGATGGACTTTTCCTTGCCACCAGTGACACTACTAATGGTGAAATTCAGATTTGGGATATCAATAGTGGCAAACAACTCTTTAGCTGCAAAGGACATAACACTTGGATTTGGGATATTGCTTTTAGCCCGAAACACCCAGTTTTAGTTAGTTGTGGTCAAGATCATACAATCAAGCTCTGGAATACGAATAATGGAGAATGTCTCCAGACTTTACATGGACATAGCAACATTGTTACGGCGATCGCCTTTAGTCCTGATGGTCAACTCATCGTTAGTAGTAGCACTGATCGCACAGTTAAGATTTGGAATGTAGTCACAGGCAAATCTATACAAACTCTGGAAGGACATCACGCCTGCGTCTGGTCGGTTGACTTCCATCCCGCTGGACAGATCATAGCCTCGGCTGGAGAAGATAGCTCAATCAAGTTATGGAATCTAGAAACTGGTTCCTGTATAAAAACTTTGAAGGGACATCAACATTGGATAAAAGCGATCTCAATTAGTCCTAATGGAGAAATATTAGCTAGTGGCAGCTTTGATCAAACTGTCAAACTATGGGATTTGCAAACTGGTACATGCATACAAACTTTGCTAGGACATAATTCGGTCGTAACTTCACTAGCATTTAGTCCCAACGGAGATCGCCTCGTAACGGGAAGCTACGATCAAAGCGTGAAGATTTGGGATACGGAAACTGGACGATGTTTGGATACCTTGAAAAAGCATACCAATCGAGTTTGGTCAGTTGCTTTTCATCCACAAGGAAACTTAGTCGTGAGTGGTGGTGATGACCATGCAGTTAAATTTTGGGAGTTGAAAACAGGAAAATGTACCAAAACCCTTCAAGGGCATAGCAATGCAGTTTATGCGATCGCCCATAGCCAGCACAACTTACTCGCTAGTGCCCATGAAGACCAAACCGTTAAACTCTGGAATATCAATCTCAATTCTCCACAAGACTTAAGTTCCGATCTTCAGCCTTCTCAAGTTCTCCGAGGACATAGCGATCGCGTTCTCTCAATTGCTTTCAGTCCCAATGTCCAAATTCTCGCTAGTGCCAGTGCCGATCGCACGATTAGGCTATGGAATCCCCATACAGGAAAAGCTCTCAAAACTCTACTTGGGCATAAAAGTTGGATTTGGGGAATTGCCTTTAGTCCCAATGGTCAGTTTCTCGCCAGTGGCAGTTATGACCACACAGTCAAAGTTTGGCATATAGAATCTGGTGAATGCTTACAAACATTACAAGGTCATCCTAGTTCTGTCTTAGCAGTTGCTTTCAGCCTTGACAGCAAAACTCTCTTTAGTAGTGGTTATGACAAACTGGTTAAACATTGGGATCTAGCAACAGGTAAATGTCTACATACTTGGGAAGCCGACTCTACTAACCGTGTCTGGGCAATAGCTATTAGTCCCAATAGTCAACATATGGCAACTGGTGGTGACGATACTTTTATAAAACTATGGGACATCAAAACAGGAGATCACCTACAAACATTTAGCGGGCACACCGACCAAGTTGTTTGTCTAATGTTTACCCTGAACGGAGATCTTTTAATTAGCAGTAGTAGCGATCGCACAATCAAAATTTGGGATGTAGTGACTGGATGTTGCCTTGAGACGTTAGAGGGACATCTCAACTGGGTATCGTCTCTGAGTTTAAGCCAAGATGCTCAAACGCTCCTTAGCGCTAGTTGGGATGAAACCATTAAATGCTGGAATATCGCAACAACGGAATGTTGGCAAACCCTGCGGTCAATCCGTCCCTATGAAGGCATGATCATTGAGGGCGCAGCAAATTTAACTGAAGCGGAGATCGGAACGCTAAAAGCTTTGGGTGCAAATGTAAAACCAAAATAAAGAAAGGCGGCGCGAAGCGCCGCCTTTCTTTATTTTGGTTTTGATTTGTTTGAGCTATTTAGTTTTCGTAATTACGCCTTGCTTTATTTGCCTCAGTGCGAAGCGCATCGAGACGTTTCTCGATCAAAGTACGCGATCGCCCCTTAGACGCATCACTGAGCATGATCTTCAGCGCACTGCCCAAACTCTTATACGCCGCAGGCAAAGGATAGCCATTCCGCACTGCTAGACGAATAGCTCCTTGGTCAGCCTCAATCAAATTACGAATATCTTTTTTACTAGTACCCTTGCGCCATAGCTGAAACCCAGCCACACCACAAATACCGAGGGCAAGCACAAATAGCAAACCATTTTGTACCCATAGTTCACCAACTGCACCACCTAAACCGATCGCTAATGCTGCGACTTCCCAACCATCCTTGGGTACTGCATCATTTTGGATACGAGCAACCTCATGCCAGTACAGCAAGTTACGCTGATCCTCAGCGAGGCGTTCCCAGCGCACCATATCGACTAAAATCACTACTTCATCGCCACCAGCTTCTTCACAGGCAATCAGTGGCGGACGGACACCATCAGCGTTAAGTACTTTTACCCAAGCCTGTAATTCTGGCGGTAGCAAGTCTTGCAGACGACGGATCTCAGTTCTGGCAAAGGTATTTCGGAGGGAGGAAGAAGTTGGAGATGGCATGAATCTTCGTCAAAGTTCAGAATTTTGAGGGACTTATCGCTAAATCTAGATTTTAGTATAAGTTTTAGCTACTTGCACTTTTGATTAGATTATTACAACTAAAAAGCTATCTTCAGACTATAAGAAAAGTAAAGAAATATAGTGGATAATTGCGTAAGATTGATATATAGTTATTATTCTTAACATAAATAAATATTATCACTTTAAATTTTCATAATGCAATTAATTAATTCTGAGTGGACAACAACAGAAGAAGAGGTAGCTAGGAAAGCTTTTGATATTGCCTATAAGCGAGAAATTAGTTCTCTAATTGATTCAGTCCGTTACAAAGCAAGCAATTTGGCTGAAATTGATGACATGTGGCGTTTGCATGACTTTTTGAGTGTGAAGCGCCATGAAGTTGATGGTCGATACGACTATCATTTGCCAATGCTAGTTTTCGTGTTTGCAGGATTAGTTAAGGATGGATGGCTAAGCTTAAATGAATTGGAAGGGCTAAATAACGATAAAATCGCTAAAATTGCAGCACTTGCTTGTATGTAAGATATAGATCATATATAGATCATAAAAAAAGAGATTGCCTATTGTTCTATTATTATTTTTAATAAAGATCTATCTTTTAAAGTGGATCTATCTATGTCTAACGACGTAATTATTAGAACAAATTAAAGTTTAAAGGTATAAAGCTGTCTCTTCATAATGACTCTATAGTGACTCTGTATTTTTAATGTTCATACCCTAATAAACATGGTGATCACCTTGCTATTTCTAACGATCATCATGTTTACTAATCCAGCTTTTTATTTTTTAAGTGGTAGTTCTAAAAAGGAAAGGATTTATGGTGGTAAGGATGGGCGGCGCGAAGCGCCGCCCATCCTTACCTATTTAGCACTACCTTTTAAGTAAGTATCTGGGAATAATTAAAAACTAGAGACAAAGCCCATAATGCATACTCAGTATGCATTATGGGCTTTGTGCCTTTATATTTAACTGCGCCTAGCTACTTAGCTGATTTTGGAAATGGGTTGGAAGAGCAAAATAAGTTTAATATCTACCCTTAGAGGTTTTGTAATAGTAAACACAATATGAGTATATATACTAAGGAAGTTTAACTGTTATAAACTTCTCAATTCTTGTTGTTTTGATTGCTTCTAGTAAATAGTATTAATAGAAATTTCTTGCTTATAAAGCTGGCAATATTCTTTTGAGAGCTGTTTATTAGATTCTAATTCCTAATTCTAAGTTTTATATCTTTGAATATAGGATTAATTTTTCCTTAATGCATAAATATGCATTTAAATCATCTAATTGAACCCTAAAAACACTCCTATGACATATACAATTAACTCAGCAAGAAGCATTTTCCCTAGCACATTAGCAGCCGATGTTGTACCTGCTACTACAGCTCGATTTAACCAACTTAGCCCTGAAGATCAATTAGCTTGGATTTGGTTTACTTACCTTGAGATGGGTAAAACCGTAACGATCGCCGCTCCTGGTGCTGCAAGTATGCAACTAGCTGAGTTGACTTTAAATGAAATCAAGAAAATGAGTTTCCAACAGCAAACTCAGGTCATGTGCGATTTAGCTAATCGTGCTGACACTCCTATTTGTCGTACCTATGCTATTTGGTCACAAAACATCAAACTAGGCTTTTGGTATCAACTTGGTCAGTGGATGGAACAAGGAATTGTTGCGCCAATTCCTGAAGGTTACAAACTCTCAGCTAATGCTTCAGCAGTATTGGAAACTCTAAAAGGTCTAGAGCCAGGACAACAAATCACAATTCTGCGTAACTCAGTTGTAGATATGGGCTATGACCCTAACAAATTGGGTGAATATACTCGCGTTGCTGAGCCAGTTGTAGCTCCACAAGAAATGTCTAAGCGCACTCAAGTAAGTATTGAGGGTGTAAATAATCCTACAGTCTTGGCTTACATGAATAATTTGAATGCCAATGATTTTGATGCTCTAATTGCTCTATTTCTCCCAGATGGAGCTTTGCAGCCTCCTTTCCAAAGACCAATTGTGGGGAAAGATGCAGTTCTGAGATTTTTTAAAGAAGAATGCCAAAACCTTGTGCTAGTTCCAGAAAAAGGTGTTTCTGAGCCAGCCGATGGTGGTTATACCCAAATCAAGATTACTGGTAAAGTGCAAACTCCTTGGTTTGGCTCTGGCGTAGGTATGAATATTGCTTGGCGCTTTCTGCTTGATCCTGACAACAAAATTTTCTTTGTAGCGATCGACTTGCTTGCATCTCCGAAAGAGTTACTGAACTTTGCTCGTTAGTTTAGCTATATTCCTTTAAGTTTTAGAAAAGGCAGCGTGATCGCACTGCCTTTTCTAAAATGTCAATCGCCTTTTGATATAGATACGATCTGTTTAGGCTTTATGTAGTCCAGATAGATTTCTAAAATGCTTGTAAGTCAAGCATTTTAGAAATCTATCTGGATTTTCAGAAGGCACATAGCGCTGTAGTATGCAAATGCTTATCTCACAACACAAGGTATTGGTAGCAAATGATTGGAGTGGATTACTAATAGCTGTAACTATTATTGGTCTATGGTTTGTTAGTTTATTTGTGTTACTTACGATTCCAATATTAAATACTTCTTGGTTATGGCTGATTAGCGCTATTTTGGGACGCACTTATCTGCATACGGGGTTGTTTATTCTCGCCCACGATGCCATTCATGTTAATTTAGTTCCCCATAACCGCAGTCTCAATCATCTGATTGGACGTTTTGCAGTTACCGTTTATGGATTTTTATCCTACGACCTCTGTTTTAAAAATCACTTTAAACACCATCGATATCATTCTCAAAGTGAAGATCCTGATTTTCATGGCAGTACTGCTAATCCATTACTCTGGTACTGCAAGTTTATTTCTGAATATTTCCCAAGGCGATCGCTGATCATTTTCTTAGTAAATATGATTCTAATCGCTGGAGGCTTAATTACATTTTTCCATGTTCCATTCCTAAACTTAATATTTTTTGGACTTCTGCCTCTGGTTTTGAGTTCTTGGCAATTGTTTTTCTTTGGGACTTATCTGCCACATCACCAAGTTTACGAAAACCCCAATTTCTCTCCGCGTTTGCAAAGTAGTTACTGCTCCAACCTATGGTCGTTTTGGAGTTGCTACAACTTTGGGCATTACCATTGGGAGCATCATCAATATCCAAAAACTCCTTGGTATCGGCTACATCAAACCAATAGAAACTAAGAAAGAGAGCTTTGCTCTCTTTCTTAGTTTCTAAAAGATAAGTGTTTATTGAAGGGCTATACCAGAGAATTATTGAAAGTGTTGCTTTGCAACACTTTCAATAATTCTCTGGGTTAAGAAGTTTGAGCTTTTAGCCATGCCCAAGGTACAGCAAGCATCTTGTTAGAGTTAGGTACAAAAGCACGCTGCTTAAACACTTCGTAGTGATTTCGTTCGATCGCCTTTAAAATATTGCGATACAAAATTAGAGAAGACCATACTGGCCATCGGGCATCTCGACATAAAGCCGAAATACCATCCTCAGCATGTTGATAGAACTGTCGCGCTCTCTGAATTTGGAAACGCATCAACTCAATCCAACGCTCGTCAACAGTACCATTTAACAAATCTTTTTCGGTATAGTCAAAATAATGTAGATCCTCAAGGGGCAAATAAATCCGTCCTCTCTGAGCATCTTCACCAATATCACGCAAAATGTTAGTTAACTGCATGGCAATACCTAAAGCGATCGCTGCCTCAGTTGCCGTACTGATCACCGATGGATCTTTAGTTTCAAAGCCCATAATTGCTGCCGACATCAAGCCCACAGTTCCTGCAACCCGATAGCAATATAAATGCAGATCATCGAAGGTCTGATAGCGATCGTATTTGAGATCCATCCGCATTCCAGAAATCATATCTTTGAAAGGCTGAATCGGCATTGGGTACTTCTGGACAGTATCGGCTAAGGCAATATCTGAGGCATGGATAGGATCGCCACGGAACGTCGCCTCTAACTGTTTTTCCCAGTTAAAAAGCGTTTCGGCATCGGTGCTTTCTGCTTGCATACCATCTACAAGCTCATCAGTACGACGACACCAAGCATAAATCGCCCAAGTAGCTCGCCGTTTTGCTTCAGACATCAGCATCGTACCAAGATAAAAAGTCTTGGCGTACTTTGCCGTGATGCAACGACAAATCTCGTAGGCTTCCTCCAGACTGACTGGCTGACGCATTCCCATCGACTTAGGCACTGACGACAGATGGATTTGACTGGTTTTGGTTAGAGGTTCGACCAAGGACTTTACTTCCAGAAGATTGACTTGCTTTATGAATTTCCTGTGCTGTTAGCTTACCAGAAAGTACCGCCCCTTCCATACTCCCAAAAAAGGGCTGGGCTGTATAGCTACCTGACAAAAAGAAATTAGTGATCGGCGTTGCTTGACTAGGACGGAACTGCTCACGGTTAGGAGTAGCAGTATAAATTGATCGCGGAGTCTTGACGACATGAGACTTTAAGACTTTGGCAGGACTAGGGAGATGCTGCGGAAATAGTTTCGCTAGTTCATTCAGCGTTGCTTCCACGATTTCGCTATTGGGGCGATCAATCCAATCGGCAGCAGGGGCAAATACTAGCTCTAGCATCGATTTGTCAGGGTCGGCATATTCCTTGCAGGAATTGCTCATATCTGAGTAAACGCTGAGCAGGGGCGATCGCGAAAATAGGGTGTGATCAATATCTGTAAGTTTGCGATCGAACCAAAGCTGCACACTGATTACAGGTACACCTTCGAGATTGTCTAGCTGTTGAAAATAGGGCAAGCCTTGCCAAGTTGAGGGGATGTAATTTTTAAAAGCGTCCACTGACATCGCCGAAACGTATGCATCTGCATAAATCTCACGACTAGGCGAACCATCTGTGCTTTGGATGATCAACTTTTCGATATTGCCATCTTGATCGGTGACAATTTCCTTGAGGGCAACTCCTGTATGGACTTCGCCGCCTCTTGCCACGACATGATCAACGATCGGCTGACAGAGACGCTCAGGAGGTGCACCATCGAGGTAGGCAATTTTCGAGCCGTCCTTTTGTTGGAGAAACTTATTGAGGGCGCGGAGGGGAATCGTTGCCGAAATCACATTGGGATCGATAAATTTGAGGGATTTGCAAACGGCAATAAAAATGTCAGTGGTAATGTCCTTGCCGATGCCACGCATTTCTAGCCATTCCTCGAAGGTGTACTTGTCCATCGACACAACATAATCATCACCGCGAATAATTGCAGGAATTAGCCCGATCGCAAACCGAATCTTTTGATTCCAAGTGAGCATATCGTTGTTGCGAAGAATCGAGGTAATGATATTGAAAGGAGCAGGTATATTAGGTACGTCAAACCATGACAATACCCCTGGCTTTTCGGGTTGGTTAAAAATTAAAGCATGGCGTTTCCATTGCAGGCGATCGAGGATATTTAGCTCACCCATCAGTTGCAACATGTTGGGATAAGCCCCAAAAAAGTTATGTAGCCCTGTTTCGATCCAGTCACCATCGGCATCTTTCCATGCTGCTACCAAGCCGCCGAGAACGTTACTGCGCTCTAGCAAAATTGGCTGATGTCCTAAATCCACCAAATACTTGGCACAGGATAACCCTGCTAACCCTCCTCCAGCGATCGCCACGCGCATATTGCTCTAGTACCTGTACGTTTAATTTTTTATGATTACTTATATCCATATTACTTTGCAAAGCTTAATAATTCACTAAATTTTGTCAGTAAAACCCAGAAAGTAGAGTGGGGCACTTAGCGCCCCACTCTACTTTCTGGGTTTTATGTTTGTGAACCATTGGATAATCGCATTTTTGTTTTAAGATGGCGATCAGCACTTCAATCTTAGCCAGTATGGTAAAAAGCCTCATTGATTCCCCTGAGATCTCTAGTAAGCCATCTCGCAAATTATGGATGGCGGCGATTAAGTTCCCGATGTATAGTGTGGCGATCGTGCCGATCGCTACGGGTACGGCTGTTGCTTATCGCAATACAGGGGCGATTAACTGGAGTATTTTTTTCATGTTTCTGGTTTCCGCAGTTTTGATTTTAGTCTGGGAAAATCTCTGCAATGACGTATTTGACGCAGAAACAGGCATTGATATCAATAAGGCGCATTCAGTTGTCAATCTTACGGGTAAGAAGAATTTAATCTTTGTAATTGCTAATATTTGCTTGCTTCTAGGCATTAGTGGCGTACTTGCAATTTCTTGGATACAGCAAGATATTGTGGTGGTTAGTGCGATCGCCCTTTGCTGTTTTCTGGGATATATATACCAAGGTCCTCCATTTCGGTTGGGCTATCAAGGATGGGGTGAAGTTTTATGCTTTTTTGCCTTTGGTCCCTTAGGAGTTTCGGCGGCTTATTATAGTCAAACTAAATCTTGGTCAATTGGCTCGATCGCCGCAGCAATTATTGTCGGAATTATTACTAGCCTGATTTTGTTCTGTTCTCATTTCAATCAGGTTGCCGATGATCTTGCCGCAGGTAAAAAATCGCCTGTTGTGCGTCTAGGAACCAAGCGCTCAGCACAACTTTTACCTTGGATTTGTGCTGTAATCTATGGGATTGCGATTATTGCGATCGCCCTGAAATTTTTCCCCATCTGGACTGCGATTGTCTTAATTAGCTTACCGATCGCATGGAAATTATGTACATTTATCAGTGAAAACCACGAACGCGCCGAGCTTTTACTCAACTACCGCTTCATCGCTGTTGCCTTGCATTTTGTCATTGGTTCTTGTCTTAGTGTCAGCCTGATTTTATAGAACTATAATTTAAATGATTTTGCAAAATAAAATTTATCACTGTTCGGCAGGTATGGCGATCGCTGGAGGTGGTGTCAAAACCTACGTTGATGGTTTGTATGCAGCAATGCCAGATGCATTTGGCACAGAAATCATTGCTAATCCTAGAGACTATGATCAAAGTGCGTTTAAATTGCTGCATATTCACGAAACTAGTGCCATAGCTCAGGTCAACAATTCCTGCCCTGTCGTTTTTACGGCTCATAATCATGATGTTTACTGTGCCAGTGGAACTAAGTATTTTGCGGTTCGTAAATCTAGCTGCGATCGCCTATTAAATTCATGGGGATGCGCTTGGGGGCATGTTGTTGATGGTTGTGGTAGCCGTCGTCCTGCTCAGATTCTCACCAACTTAGGACGAGCTCGTACTGAGCTAAATGCTCTCAAAAGGCTTGGTATTTTGACGATTGCGAATAGTGATTATGTGCGATCGCAGTTGCTTGCTAATGGGTTGCCTGAATCGCAGGTTGTAACTTTACTTTGTGGTATTGCGGCAACTGCAAATAGCCATGAGCCTTTGGACAGCAAGATTCATCATCAGAAACGGATTCTTTTTGCAGGTAGAATCGTGCCAGACAAAGGACTAGATTGGTTATTGCGAACAATGCCTCTCCTAGATTCGCAAATTCATTTGGATATTGCAGGTGAAGGCTGGGCTATGGAGCAAGTTCGTCAACTAGCGGTGGATTTGAATATTGGCGATCGCCTAACTTGGCATGGCTGGTGTCAAAGAGAGAAGTTAGAGGAGCTATATCGTCAAAGCTTTGCTGTAATTTTTCCTAGTGTTTGGCCAGAGCCTGCGGGACTAGTAACTTTAGAAGCCTACGTGAGATTCCGCCCAGTGATTGCTAGTGATGTTGGGGGAATTCCTGAGTATATTCAGGATGGGAAAACAGGAATTTTAGTTGAGCCAAATAATCAACGACAGTTAGCTGCGGCAATCACGGATTTAGCTAATAATTTTGACAAAGCACGCGAAATTGGTATAGCTGGCAATAATTTATTTCACTCAGAATTTACCCTTGCTATACATGCTCAAAGATTGCAAGAAATCTATGACTTAGCGATCGCTAAATTTCACAAAACTTCTTGATAAAAGCCTGTCGAAGACAGGCTTTTATCAAGAAGTTTAAGCTTGCTTCGCTTCTGAGCCATCAATGATGCGTTGGAATAAGTAACCTGTACCGCGTGCAGTCAAGATCAATTCAGGGTTACTAGGATCTTCTTCGAGCTTTGCCCTCAAGCGGGAAATATGGACATCGACAACGCGAGTATCCACATGACGCTCTGGTGTATATCCCCAAACCTCTTGTAAGATTTCTGCTCTTGAAAAAGCTTCGCCCGATCGCCCGACCAATAGCTCTAACAAACTAAACTCCATACCCGTCAAACGAATACGCTCATCGGACTTATAGACTTGACGCTTGTTAG
This sequence comes from Pseudanabaena minima str. Chao 2107, assembly GCF_051131155.1. Lineage (NCBI taxonomy): Bacteria > Bacillati > Cyanobacteriota > Cyanophyceae > Pseudanabaenales > Pseudanabaenaceae > Pseudanabaena > Pseudanabaena minima. The sequence continues at coordinate 2,645,004 of NZ_CP159508.1, read as the reverse complement.
TGTCAATCTTGATCGTGTTGATATGAATCACGCCAGAACTGGGGATGCCTGATGTGCCATTGCGATCAAAGCGCCGCAATACTGAACGAATCCGCGCTTCTAATTCCTTTGGTGAAAAAGGTTTAACAACGTAATCATCTGCACCTAATTCAAGTCCTGTAATGCGATCGGCAACATCGCCCAAAGCTGTCAGCATGATAATCGGGATATCCGATTCTTTGCGAAGCTCTTGACACACCCCGTAGCCGTCGAGCTTTGGCATCATGACATCAAGAACTACCAAATCTGGATTTTCTTTGTGAAAAACTTCGATCGCTTCTTCGCCATCTGCGGCGGTGACAACCTCGTAACCGATCATCGACAGACGTGTCTCCAGAATTCGACGAATACTAGCTTCGTCGTCTACAACTAGAATTTTTTCCTTATGGTTTTCCAAGCCAGTTTACACTCCACTATGTTGCTAGCTGCAATTCAGTAAAATTTTATAGTTTTACATATTTATTTAGCTAAGTTTACAAGAAATCGGTCGTTACAATCCGAAAACAAAACTTAAAGTTTCAGAATAAACTTAATCTGGGGTTTCCCTGATTTTCAGCTATAGTCACCTGTCTTATGGACAAATCAAAAAACAAGAATTGATTAGCGGCACGAAGTGCTGTCAATCAATTCTTGTTTTTTATGTTCTAATACACTTGGCGACTTGTGCTGCCGCTTCTTCCCGATTTTGTGTAAGTGATTGCGATAAAATTGTATGAAGTTTTATGCACAATGAGGATTTTGCGATCATGACTGAACCAACTCAAGTACCACAAGCTACTGATCCAAAAATGGGATTTAATACCTATGCAGAAAGGTTAAATGGTAGAGCCGCTATGGTTGGTTTTATCATTGCCGTTGCGATCGAGCTTTTCACTGGTAAAGGTTTGTTGGCATGGCTAGGTCTAATTGATATAGGCTAATGAAATAAGGGCGCAAAGCGCCCTCATTTCCGTTTCTAGTTTTTTAATTCGTTTTTTTAGTTATGGCATCTGGCAAAATCGAGAACTCTCTGTACTGGACTGCGGCAATTTTGGGATTAGTTCTCGATCAAGCCTCCAAATATTTAGTTGTGCAATATCTCAAAGCGCTAAAATCAGTTCCTTTGATTAATGGCGTATTACATTTTACCTATGCGACTAACACAGGAGCAGCGTTTAGCTTGTTTAGTGGTCAGATTGATTGGCTTAAATGGGTATCGATGATTGTGAGTTTGGGGCTAGTAGCCTTTGGGATTTTTGGTAGAAACTTAAATCGCTGGGAGCAGGTCGGCTATGGCTGCATTTTGGCTGGAGCCGCAGGTAATGGCATTGATCGTTTTGTGGCTGGTTATGTAGTTGACTTTATCGATATAAGGATTATTCGCTTTGCGATTTTCAACATTGCTGATGTCTCTATTAATGTCGGGTTGGCTTGTCTAGCGATCGCAGTTTTATTTGTAACTAAACCATCCAAGTCAAAAAACTAGATAAAAATAGGAGTCGATGAAAAGCAGTCTGCGGTTGCTTTTCATCGGCTCCTATTTTGGTTTTTAATTTAACGTGAGTTCGATATAGCCATTTGCGGCGTGCGAAGCACGCCGCAAATGGCGAAAAATGGTAAGAATCGCTTAGCGATTCTTACCATTTTTCGCTTTCGTGAATTGGTATTACAAAAGTGTCGTCACACTTTTGTAATACCAATTCACGAAAGAGTGGCAACACTTTCGTGAATTAAAAACCAAACCCAGTAAGGGTTTTAAAAACACAAAATGGCATAGCCATTTTGTGTTTTGGTATAAATTAAAAACTAAACCTAATCCAAGAAAACAAAACGGCGTAGCTGTTTTGTTTTCTTGGATTAGAGCGTGAAGCGCTATATTGCTAGTTAGAAGTTATTTGAGAGGCTTAAGAGTATGGCGAATTCCCCAAAAATTGTAGTCGTTACTAATGGCAAAGGGGGGGTGGGTAAAACAACAACAGCGATCGCCTTAGCGGGTATCTTGGCGCAGGATACAAAAGTATTAGTTGTGGATGCTGATATTCAAGGAAGTTTGTCTTGGTGGGTAGGACGTAGCGATAAGGATATGGGTTTTGATATTGCCAAAGAAATTGATCCGACGCATTTAAAAAAACTACCAAAACTCAGCAGTTACGATCTAGTATTGGTAGACACACCCCCTGCGCTGCATTCCCATGCACTTGCTACGGTTGTTGCGATCGCTGATTATTTGGTTTTGCCAAGTCCACCAGCACCGATGGATTTAACAGCCCTAATTGATACTGTTAAAAGTACGGTGCGACCTGCTCAAGTTCCCCATCGAGTTCTCTTAACCCGTGTTGATCCGCGATGTCTCAACGAAGCACTTGAAGCTCAAAATACTCTACTAGAGGTGGGAGTACCAGTTTTTCACGCATTTGTGAGGGCTTATAAAGCCCATGAACGTGCCGCTCTAGAAGGGAAATTAGTTACAGAATGGAAAGGCAAAAATGCTAGAGAAGCGGAAGCAGACTATCGACGTGTAGTTGATGAGCTGCGGCGGGACATTTTAAAGTGACATGAGGTGTTAGCCACCATACATCAAGGAATTAAATAAAAAGTAAAAAACTATGTCAACTAAAAAGAAAGTCGGAATTTCAGATTTATTGCGTAACGAAGTTCAGAAGGAAACAGAAGTTTCAGTTAAGAATGAGTCCACTGAACAAACTATTGAAGTAAAAGCTGAAACAGTCTCTGATGGGATTAACAAAATTGCTAGTGTTCCCAATTCACAAAGTACTATAAAGGAATCTCCAAGTATTGACGATCACACAAAATCAAAAATTTCTGAACTAGAACTATTACTTGCTCAATCACAACAAAGGGAAGCTGCTCTTTCGCAAACTGTCGCTGAGCTAGAAAAAGATTTGAAATTTAGCCATACCAATATTGAGCTTTTACAGAAATCACTGGCGGCGATCGAGAGCCTCAAAAGTGAACTAGAGCAACAACTTGTAGAAGTAAAACGTGATAATTTACGCTTGGCTGAGTCAAATATTCAACTTTCGGAGCAGGTTCGAGCCTTAGATGTTGCGGAAACCCCAGTAAGTGATACCTCCAATTCTTCTCAATTGGTGTCACAAAATCCGCAAAATAATTCACAAAATAATAGAGCAACTCCTCGTAAACAACCTGTTGAGCAGCCCTATGCCCAGCGCGATCGCAGTCTTTATGCCCGCCCAACTGGCTCTAACGAACAATTACAGCGTATAAACAATAAAAACATTGGTTGGATGGACTAATATCAAAACACAAAGTGGCTAAGCAATTTTGGGCTTTTAAACCCTTAACAACGGGTTTGGTTTTTAATTTACAAAAGTGTTGTCAGACTTTAACGAATTGCGATACTCCCCCAAAGTAAAGGTGATGCTTCGTATAGCCTTTTGCTTTCGGGGAAATGCCGCTTGATACAAAAATAAACAAAACGTAACATTATACCCAAACTTAAAGTATATGCGCTAGACTATCATCCGTAAGGTAAAAGTAGTTATCGGTTGTAGCAATTGTTTTCTGTACTGACAGTTTTTTTCTGTTTCATCGTGACAAGCTTCTCTCCGACATCTCTATCTCTACATACTCATTGAATTCTTGGAGAAAGCATAATGTCTATTTACGTTGGTAACTTGTCCTATGAAGTTACTCAAGACCACTTAAAGCCTGTGTTTGAAGACTACGGCAAGGTCACTCGTGTTCATTTCCCTACCGATCGCGAAACTGGTCGCGCCCGTGGCTTTGCATTTGTCGAAATGAGCCAAGATGCTGAAGAAGATGCAGCTATCACAGCATTGGATGGTGCTGAATGGATGGGTCGTGTTCTCAAAGTTAACAAGGCTAAGCCTCGCGAGAATAATGACTCGTTTGGCGGTGGTAACAGAGGCGGCGGTGGTCGCGGCGGCTATAACAAGTCTGGCGGCGGCGGTGGTCGCTACTAAATTTACTTTTTAGGGTGCAAAGCACTCTAAAAAGAATTAGCAGCTAATTACAGCAAAACGGCGAAGAAAACTTAGTTTTCTTCGCCGTTTTGCTATGCTAAGCAAAAGTATGCACGCTTAACGTAGGTTTAGCATGGATTTGCAACCATTAGGGATTGTTGTTCAGGGTTCTTTAAGCGATGGTTTAGAAGTTCGACTTAATGGCGAGATTTCAGTCGAGGATATGCGCGTCGGTAAGTTTTTAGTCGTGCATGGGCGGCATACACGCTTTTTTTGTATCCTGACTGATGTCACTCTCGGCACAGCTAGCCCTCGTATTCTCATGAATCCACCTGATCCTGAGAACACTTTCTTAACTGAAATTTTGGCAGGAACTGGGACTTTCGGTACAATCAATTTAACGCCGATGTTGATGTTTGTGCCTGCAAATCCTTTTGATCTAATCACTCAACGGGCGACTAGCCAAAATAGCGATCGCGTCAAAAAGACCAAACGCAAAAAATCCCCAGCCTATGAAATTGTAGAAGAAAGCAATGATTTTCAACTATTGCCAGTGAAGACGATCCCCAGTCATTTCTCGCAAGTATTTGATGCGACTGAGCGTGATTTTCGGATTGTGTTTGGTTGGGAAGATGATCCCCATAAACGGAACTTTGCGATCGGTCAGCCAATTGATATGCCTGTGCCAATTTGTCTTGACCTCGATCGCTTTGTGGAGCGTAGTAACGGCGTATTTGGTAAGTCAGGAACAGGCAAATCTTTTTTAACCCGTCTATTACTATCGGGGATTATCCGTAAGCAAGCGGCTGTAAATTTAATTTTTGATATGCATTCAGAATATGGCTGGGAAGCGGCGACTGAAGGCAAAAGATTTAGTACGGTTAAGGGGTTAAGGCAATTATTTCCTGCACAGGTGCAGATTTATACCCTTGATCCTGACTCGACGAAGCGGCGGGGAGTCCGCGATGCACAGGAACTTTACATTAGTTATGACCAGATCGATGTTGAAGATTTGATGCTAATTCGGGATGAATTAAATCTCTCGGAAGCCAGTTTAGAAAACGCGATTATTTTACGGAATGAATTTGGAAAGAATTGGATTTCGCGATTATTGGCGATGACTAATTCCGAAATTCAAGAATTTTGTGAGCAGAAGATGGGCAGTAAATCTTCAATTATGGCTCTCCAGCGCAAACTCACCCGCCTCGACGATCTCAAATATTTACGCCCCACCTGTCCCGAAAATTATATTAAGCGAATCCTTGATGCGATCGCCGCAGGAAAACATATCGTCATCGAGTTTGGCTCGCAGTCAAATTTACTGTCTTACATGTTGGCGACCAATATTATTACGAGGCGGATTCACCATTCCTATGTGCAACAAGCTGAGCGATTTTTGCAGACCAAAAATATTAGCGATCGCCCGCAGCAGTTAACGATCACCATTGAAGAAGCCCATCGATTTCTGGCTCCGAATACGGCTAGGCAAACTATTTTTGGGACGATCGCTCGCGAGATGCGGAAGTATTTTGTGACTTTGCTCATCGTCGATCAGCGTCCATCGGGAATTGATAATGAAGTCATGTCCCAAATTGGAACGAGAATTACGGCTTTGCTTAATGATGAGAAGGATATTGACGCAATTTTTACAGGTGTAGCTGGTAGTGGCAATTTGCGAACAATTTTATCGAAGTTAGATTCTAAGCAACAAGCCCTCGTGTTAGGTCATGCCGTACCAATGCCTGTGGTAGTCCAAACTCGTCCCTACGATGAAACTTTCTATCGTGAGATTGGCGAAGTGCCTTGGGAAGAAATCTCGACACCAGAAGTGTTGCGTGTAGCCGAAGCTGCTAAAGCGGATTTAGGATTTTAACGTTAAAATTAAATTTAAACAGATACTGATGGGCGACGCAAAGCGCTGTAAGGCTATCAGCATTCATTCCAAAAGGAGATTAAAAAATGACTAGTATTGTTATTGAAAAAGTCATACCTGAGACTCAGATAAGTTCAAAAATGACCCTAGAGCAGTTTTTGAGCTTACCTGAAAACGATGAAAGTTACGAACTACTTGATGGAGAAGCAATTAAAAAAATGTCACCAAAATTTTTTCACTCCCGATTAACAAGTGCTTTTTGGTCTGAGTTATCAGCTTGGTCTCATGGGATTGGACAAGTATCGATTGAATGGTCAGTAATTCTAAAACGACGAGGTAAAGATTGGGTTCCTGTACCTGATTTGCTATATGTATCTTATGATCGCCTTGCTGCAGATTGGCGTGAGGATACGCCATGTCCCGTATTGCCAGAGTTAGTGATTGAGATTGTATCGCCTGATCAAACTTTTAATCTGTTAGCACAGAAAGCGACGGATTATCTCAGTGCAGGAGTGGAAAGAGTATGGGTGGTATATCCACCAATGCGGAGTATTACAGTGTTTTTTGGTGATTGCCCACCTGAGACTTATCGAGGCGATCGCTTGTTAACGGATGAGTTGTTTCCTAATTTAGCTGTCACATCAGATCAGTTCTTTATTAAAGCGGGTATTTAGCGGGCAGGGCTGGAATTACGATTTAGTCGAAATACTAGAAATTGAGTGAATTGGCGATCGCTAAAGTTATCGTCACTTACCAAAATCAGGCTTTGTGAGCCGTCGGCTAAACGGGGACCAATGGTCATTCCTTCTAAATTATCTAATTTAATTCCTAGAGTTGCTAAATCTACAACTAGCTTTTTACGGATTGATTTCACGTTGGGGCTATTCCGAAAGCTCTTAATTGCTGAAGTATCATTAGCATCACCTGTAAATATCTGCCAAATTTTAGCGCTCAGTCCAACGCTTCCATTAGAGCGCTCAAGGGTGAGAAAATGTCCGCCACGATCAAGGGATACAATGTCATTGACTCCAATTTGAGTGACCGTTGGAGTCATTGCTTCAACGGGATAGCGATGCTCAGTAACGATCAGCGGCGCAATATTACCAACAAGATAATGCAAAAAACGGCTTTCAGAGGGCTGACTTTCATCGGCTTGGGTATCTTGAGCAAGAGCATTTTCAGTAATCGTAAAAACGCGATAGGGATCACCGATAGAGTCACGAACTACTGTAAGTGCTTCAAACCCAAGATTGTCTTTTACTCCCTGTGGCTCTGGATTTGGAAGTTGATTCTTCTTAGAATTTGGTTCCTTTTTTGGCTCGAATAGATAGCGTTGAGGAATCGGTAAACTTCTGAGCCATTTACCTGTCAATAGGTCAAACTCATCGATAAAGGGCGGAATACCTTTGTTAGCTACACCTTCGCTGGAAACGAGAACAGTACGATCTCCTGTTAATGCAATTCCTTCGGGATCAACTTCTCCCTTAGCATAGGTATTACCCGTTTTGTCTTTGAGTAAATCTACGCCAATTACTTCTACATTTTCAAGGTTAGGTTGTTCTTTTTGAAAGCTAAATTTCAACTTGAGCGCGTAGAATCTCGCAGGCGCGAATTCACTGCGATCATCAGAAATCGCATAGAAAACATCATCAATGCGATCGTAAGTCAGTCCCGATAAGCCCCCAACGGGAGTATTCTCAAAATTTTGTTTTGGTAATTTATACTCATTAACAAAATCTAATGATATCTTCAGAAATGTGCGATCGCTTGCCATGGCAGGTAAATGGTTAACGCTAAATATTGTCAAAAATACGAAATAAAAAACAACTAATAACTTCCCAAATTTTTTTGACCAAAGAGAAAGGTATTGATTTGAGTTACCTTTCTTTTTGTTTTTTTGATTTTGTTTTAGCATGATCAAAGTTAACTTTACTGATAGCTGCATGTTATACCAAATCACGAGGTGGCTACGCCATTTTATACTTTGAAAACTCTTGCTGGGATTGGTTTTTAGTTTACAAAGGTGTTGCCATACTTTCATTAATTGGTATATAGCTGTTGTCATTCTTGTTAGGACGTAAACCCCAAATTGTGTGAGGTAACACTTCACACGATTTGGGGTTTGATTTGCCCCAATATTACGTGGCTATAGCTATAAATAGGCATTATGGCTAGCAGACAAAACGGGAAAGATAAGCTAATAACCCCCCTTTTTGTCTCCTTATTGTTAATTAATCTTGACGTAAAAACTTTTTGGCAAACTAAACTTAACTGCATCTTTAACATCCCTTAACCTTGTGTTGACGGATGCAGTTTAGTATCAATCTTATCTAGTTTAAATGCCTAGTCAACCGTAACAGATATAATCGCAGTAAGATTTCTATGATGTCTAAAAAGAGTATCAATCGTAGTGTAGTCAAGTTTGTAGCTGGTGTTACACTTGCCTCAGCGCTAGCGTCTTGTAGCGGTAGCAGCACCCCCACAACCCCCACAACTGGTGCAACTGCAACTACCCCCGCAGCGACACAAACAACGGCGATGAAAGATCCTGCACCAGCAGCTTCTAGTCTATCTGGTAACATCACAATTGATGGTTCTAGTACCGTTGCTCCAGTTAGCAAAGCTGTTGCTGAAGACTTCGCAAAATCTAACCCTGGCGTAAAAGTTCCTGTTGGTACAAGTGGTACTGGCGGTGGCTTCAAGAAATTCTGCGCTGGAGATATTGATATTTCTAACGCTTCTCGTCCCATTAAGAAAGCTGAAGCTGAAGACTGCAAAAAGAATGGGGTCGAATTTGTCGAGTTACCCATTGCTATTGATGGTCTGACTGTAGTTGTTAACAAAGAAAATACTTGGGCAAAGTGCTTGACCACTAAGGAACTCAACACAATTTGGAGTCCTGACTCTGAGGGTAAAGTCACCAACTGGAATCAAGTGCGTCCTGATTTCCCTAATGAGCCACTAGCCTTGTTTGGTGCTGGTGCTGACTCTGGTACATTTGACTACTTCACCGAAGCCATCAATAAGAAGTCGAAAGTGATTCGTAAGGATTACCAACCTAGCGAAGATGACAATATCACCATTAAAGGTGTTCAAGGTAGTAAAGGCGCAATGGGCTTCTTTGGGGTTGCTTACTTTGAAGAAAATGCTAAAACTTTGACTGCTCTTGAAGTCGATGGTGGTAAGGGTTGTGTGGCTCCAACTGCTGAGAATATCAACAGTGGTAAATACACACCACTATCTCGTCCTCTGTTCATTTACGTTAGCAAAAAATCCCTTGCTCGTCCTGAAGTAAAGGCTTTTGTTGACTACTATTACAAGGATCTTAAGGTTGTTAAAGAAGTAGGCTATGTGCCTCTTCCTGCTGACGCAATGCCTAAAATCTTGGAGCGCGTATCTTCTGCCAAGGTAGGTACAACCTTTATGGATGCTGAAGCTGGCGTACCGATCGCTGAATTGTTGGCTAAGGACTTGAAGTAATTTTGAGTTAGTTTTGAGCTGAGCCCTCCTCTCTATTTTGATGGGGGGCTTTGACTTTTGATGTACTTGATTAGGAACCTTTATGACAAGTCCAGTAATTCCCCCTCCAGTCGAAGATCTCGATCTTTATCAACGCCGTGATCGCAATATCAAAGAAAGTGCGATCGGCTATGCGTTGCTTTTTTGTGCTTTTATTTCTGTGCTGACTACAGTGGCAATCATTTATGTATTAGCCTCAGAAACGGTCAGTTTTTTTGGCAAGGCTAGCATTGGTGAGTTTTTATTTGGCAAAATCTTAGAAAATGGCAACTATAGCTGTAGTTGGGCTCCTCAATTTGCCGAGAAAAGTTTTTGCGTCTGGCCAACTGTGAACGGCACAATTATGGTGGCGCTAATTGCCATGTTGGTAGCAACACCTTTAGGCTTAGCAACCGCCGTCTATTTGTCAGAGTATGCATCACCAAAGGTGGGTAAGATATTTCGCCCCATAATTGAATTATTGGCTGGCGTACCTACGGTTGTGTATGGCTACTTTGCACTGACATTCATTACCCCAATCCTTGCCAAAATCATTCCCGGATTAAACGGGTTTAACGCTCTCAGTGCAGGTTTGATTATGGGTGTGATGATTATCCCCACGATCGCATCGATTAGTACTGATGCGATGCTCGCCGTACCCAGAGCTTTGCGCGAAGCAGCTTATGGACTTGGCTCCACAAAAAAAGAAGTTGCTACTACAGTTGTTTTTCCAGCCGCCTTGTCAGGTATTTGTGCTGCAATTATTTTGGGTATATCCCGTGCAGTTGGAGAAACAATGATTGTGGCGATCGCTGCGGGGCAACGTCCAGTGCTAACTCTCGATCCTAGACAAACAGTTGGCACCATGACCGCTTATATCGCTCAAGTTGCCAAGGGCGACTCAAGAGTTGGCAGCGTCGAATACCAAGCTCTCTTTGCAGTTGGGATGACGCTATTTCTGATCACGCTTCTTCTTAATATTATCAGCAAGCAAATTAGCAAACGATTCCAAGAAACCTATGAGTAAAGGGTTAGACATCTTAGAAAATATTGACGGGCAATCTAGCGAGTCAAAATTTGAACCAAAGCTTGAGTCAAGGCAATTATGGGGAAAAATATTTGCAGCTTTCTGCATTTTTGCCACATCCCTTGGATTAATTATTCTCGCTTTCTTAATTTTCGACGTATTTAGTGATGCCTCTAGTCGATTGAACTGGGATTTATTTCAAAATTATCCCTCTCGTCGTCCACTGGAGTCTGGATATAAAGCTGCAATTCTTGGCTCGATCTGGATGCTTGCTTATGTATTGCTGTTAGTAGTCCCCCTTGGAGTTAGCTCAGCAATTTATTTAGAAGAATATGCCAAAAAGAATTGGTTGTCAGAGTTAATCGAGCTAAATATTTACAACTTAGCTGGTATTCCATCGATTATTTATGGATTATTAGGGCTAGGACTATTTGTACGCGGTTTATATAGTGGTCGCGCTGTGCTAGTGACAGGGATTTTGACGATTACTTTACTGATTTTGCCACCAGTAATTGTTATTTCTAGAGAAGCAATCCGTGCCGTTCCGCAATCAGTCCGCCAAGCATCCTATGGGGTCGGCGCAACTAAGTGGCAAACAATTCGCCATCACGTTCTACCTGCCGCTTTACCAGGTATTTTGACTGCGGTAATTATTTCTTCTTCTAGAGGTATTGGTGAGACTGCCCCAATTGTGGTTTTGGGTGCTGGTACGGTTTTATTTGACCCCAAAGCTTCTCCTATCAACTTTGGAGCTTTATTCAGTGGTAAAATAGGAGATGTATTTACCGATACATTATGGTCAAACGACAACTTCTTTTCTGTTCTGCCTTACCAAATCTATGAGTGGGTTGGCGATCCGAAACCAGAATTTCAAACGCTTGCTTCGGCGGGGATCGTAGTGCTGCTATTTCTGGTTTTAGGTATGAACTTAGTGGCGATTTTCCTCCGCAATCGCTTTCAGTAATCCAGAGTATTCGACAAGAATAAATCTAACGAATTTGGTTTTTTACAATGAATTTAAGTGACAAGCAAGCCGAACATGAGTCAATATTGATTGCAGAGGACGTTAATGTTTTCTACAGTTCAAATACTCCAGCCGTGGCAGGAGTAAATCTAGAAATTTACAAAAATCAAATTACGGCTTTCATTGGTCCTTCTGGCTGTGGCAAAAGTACAATTTTGCGATGCTTTAACCGCCTTAATGATTTAATCGAAGGTGCGAGGGTGAAAGGAAAAATCACCTTCAATGGTCATAATCTTTATGATCCGAAGATTGATGCCGTGGCAGTGCGTCGTCATATTGGCATGGTATTCCAACGTCCTAACCCATTTCCAAAGTCAATCTATGAAAATATTGCCTTTGGTCCAAGAATTAATGGCTTTAAGGGTTCTAAGAAGGACATGGATGATTTGGTGGAAAAATCATTGCGATCAGCAGCAATTTGGGATGAGGTAAAAGACAAACTGAATGAGAGTGGTCTGGCTCTTTCTGGTGGACAGCAACAACGTCTTTGTATCGCTCGTGCGATCGCCGTTGAGCCACAGGTAATCTTGATGGATGAGCCATGCTCAGCGCTTGACCCGATCTCCACCCTTCGCATTGAAGAATTAATGCAGGAATTAAAGCAAAAATTTACGCTGATTATCGTGACCCACAACATGCAACAAGCATCGCGATCGGCTGATATGACTGCTTTCTTTAATACCGAGCTTGCTGACAATGGCAAGCGGATGGGCAAGTTGGTAGAAATTGATCGTACTTCAATTATTTTCAGCAGTCCGAAGCAAGTAGCCACTGAGGAATACATTAGCGGCAGATTTGGATAAAATCTAAAGCTTGAGATTAACATAGAAAAAGGGAGCGCGTTGCGCTCCCTTTCTTTGTAAGCAAGAGGGTTTTGAGGTTAGATGGTTTTAACAAGTACTGAAGCGATCGCTGGTCAATACTGGCTGTGGCGAGAACAAAAAATTTATTTTGTCAAAGCGGGAAATAATGCTCAGCGTCCACCTTTGCTCTTAGTGCATGGGTTTGGCGCATCCACCGATCACTGGCGCAAGAATATCTCGGAACTTAGTCAAGAGTTTGAAGTATATGCGATTGATTTGTTAGGCTTTGGGCGATCGCAAAAGCCTGCATGGCAATATAGCGGCTATCTTTGGCGGGATCAGCTCCACGATTTTATTACCGAACAAGTTAAACGACCAACCGTAATTGCGGGCAATTCCCTTGGTGGTTATTCTGCGTTATGTGTAGCTGCCGATTATCCGCAATCAGTAGCGGGTGTGATCTTGCTCAATAGTGCGGGACCATTTACAGATACTAATCCCCTTGGGGCTAAAAAAGTCAATCCAATCCAAAAAGCGATCGCCCCAGCCTTGCAGAAAGTTTTGCGCCAGCCTTGGGCAAATCAATTACTATTTACCTTTGTCCGCCAAAAATCGCGCATTCGTAGCACCCTCAAAAAAGTTTATTTAGATCAATCTGCCGTTACCGATCAATTAGTCGAAGAGATTTATCGTCCATCTTGCGATCAGGGGGCTGCACAGGTTTTTGCATCAGTATTTAGTACTCCGCAAGGTAAAAAAGTCGATGAGTTGTTGGGAGCGATGACTTGTCCCTTAATGACGATTTGGGGTGAAGGTGATCCTTGGATGAATTCCCGTGCTAGGGGTGCAAAATTTCGTGAGTTTTATCCATCACTTACTGAGCATTACATTAATGCAGGGCATTGCCCCCACGATGAAAGTCCCCAAGTCGTGAATAAATTAATTCGAGATTGGTATGAATTAACTTTATAGTGAAAGAAAAGTTGGTGCAAAGCACCAACTTTTCTTTCACTATAAAAAACTAACGAAATGGCAACTTGGCAATGTATTAGTGGCTGTGGCGCATGCTGTCATCTCGATCCGAGTGAGCGCCCTGACCTTGCAGATTACCTCACTGCTGCCGAGCTGCAACAATATTTGAGCATGGTAGGTAGCGATGGCTGGTGTATTAACTTCGATCACCTTAATCGCAGTTGTGCTATCTATGATCAAAGACCTCGATTTTGTCGAGTGGAACCTGATACTTTTTATGACATGTTTGGTGTTGAGCCAGAAGAGCTAGATGACTTTGCGATCGCCTGTTGCGAAGAAAATATTGAGTCGATTTATGGCGATCGTTCATTAGAACTATTGCGCTTTGAGCAAGCAATTAGTGCTACGTGACAAAAAGAGATGGCGGCGCTTCGCGCCGCCATCTCTTTTTGTGACTGTGATCACCTACATATATATATGAGAGTCACATCTATCTACAGATACAAGTCACATCTGAAGCTTTGATTTTGGCGGAAACTTATTGTTATGGAGATAGTCCTAAAAGAGTGAATATACATCAAGTCAATCGAGATTTGTCATCACTCCAACAGAAATTACTTCTCTAGTTCTGTCCTTATTTCAATATACGCCTAGTAAAAGATCATGAATAACAAGAGTGTCATCAGAAACTTAGTCAACCGCGCTCTCCTCATCAAAAGACTTACTCCTGAACTGGAAAACATGATTAACCATGAACTTTCTGAGCAAGGATACATTACTGATCCTGATTACGAAGCTTTAGAATATCTCATGAAAGCTGTTGATCAAGGTAAAGTAAGCCAAGTTAGCTAATAATTGGCGATTATTAGCTAACTAAGGACTAGATTTCGTACTAAGGCTGTAGACTAGGATTGCAAAATTTGAAGTCTTGCATGTATGGGTTATCTGACCTATTCGAGCCTACATCATCAATTTCGAGCGCTACCTCGAAAGATGGTTCATTGGCTGCTGTTCTGTAGTGTGATGCTACTGATTGCGATCGCTGTAAACGCTTGCCAATCTGAGTCTGGCATAGTTCCTGCCCTACCACAGCATCCAAATATTCAAGTATTTTTTAATCAAAATCAGGCTGCTCGATATACCGATCCATATCGCAAAATCGAGCGTTTGGGGGACAATCTTGAAAGGGTAATGATTGATAATGTCAGCAACGCTAAATTTAGCCTTGATGTTGCTGTCCAAGAATTACGCTTACCAAATATTGCTAAAGCTATCGTCGATGCAAGATTGCGGGGTGTCAATGTTCGACTGATTCTTGAAAATAAATATAGTCGGGCTTGGAGCGAATTGACTTCTGAGGAAATTGAGAAGCTAAATCCCCGCGATCGCGGTCGCTATCAAGAATTTCAAAAATTTGCCGATATTAACAATGACGGTCGCCTAAGTGAAGATGAACTGGATCGTCGTGATGGTTTGCGGTTAATCAAAATTACCAATGTCCCTTGGATTGATGACACTGCCGATGGCTCGAAAGGCAGTGGGCTAATGCACCATAAATTTATGGTGATTGATGATCAGATAGTTTTATTTGGTTCAGCCAATTTGACCATGAGCGATATTCATGGTGATTTTACTAAACCTCAGACTAGAGGTAATGCTAATAATCTTGTGCGTATTGATAGCAAAGAACTTGCCGCAAGGTTTAAGAAAGAATTCAATCTGATGTGGGGGGATGGACCCAATGGTAAGCCCGACAGTTTGTTTGGCACTAAAAAACCTTCCCGTAAAATTGATTATCTAATTGTTGGTGGAGCGCAAATCCGCATAAAGTTTTCTCCAGATCCTGAAGATACTGCTCGAGAGCAAACTAGCAATGGACTAATTGCCACAGCGATCGCAGGAGCTAAAAAAAATGTTGATATGGCTCTATTTGTCTACTCCGACCAATTCATTTCCACAATTCTCGAAGAGCGCCAACGCTCAAATATGCAGATTCGAGCCTTAGTGGAACCACAATTTGCCTATCGTGATTACTCTTCTACCCTCGATATGTGGGGTTTGCAGTCTACTCAAGATTGTAAAACAGGGAAAAGTAGTGCATGGAAACAACCAATTAAAACTGTCGGTATTCCCAATCTTGTGTCAGGGGATACGTTGCATCATAAGTTCGCGATTCTTGATCGTAATCTAGTTTTGACAGGTTCACACAATTGGACTAATGCGGCAAATCATACTAATGATGAGGTTTTAGTTGCAATTCAAAATGAGACTGTAGCAGCCCATTATCAAAGGGAATACGATCGCCTCTATCAAGATGCTACCTTTGGACCTACTGCTAAACTAGTTCAGGCTACTTCCAAAAGCTGTGCTGAGCGGGTTAAAGGCACAACTAAGCAAAAGCCTGACGAGACGGAGTTTTAACAGCGATACTCATTATTAAACCGATTTTATTGTTTCCAGCGCCTTCGGCGCTGGAAACAATAAAATCGGTTTTTAAAAGCCGATCTCTATAACGAGAATTGCTGGAGTTTCAATCATAGCGATCGCATGGTGCTTAAGTTTTGTTAAGCTAGAGTGTCTGAAATTTTGTGCGCCAAGAATTGCGTTAATACAAATATGGTCAATCTGGTTCAAACCGTCAAACCCACGATCGCTTTCTCTCACTTGGGTTGTGAAAAGAACCGCGTCGATACGGAACACATGTTGGGCTTATTAGTGCAAGCGGGTTATCAAGTCGATAGCAACGAAGAGCTTGCTGATTATGTGATCGTCAACACCTGTAGCTTTATCGAAGATGCTCGCCGCGAATCCGTGCGGACATTGGTTGAACTTGCCGATATGGGCAAACGCATCGTCATTGCTGGGTGTATGGCGCAACATTTCCAACAAGAACTACTGGATGAAATTCCTGAAGCCGTCGCCCTTGTCGGTACTGGTGACTATCAAAAGATTGTCGATGTAATTGAACGTGCTGAGAAAGGTGAACGGGTCAAAGAAGTTACTCAAGTTCCTACCTATATTGCTGATGATACTGTGCCACGCTATCGCACTACCAATGAAGCAGTAGCTTATGTGCGTGTTGCAGAAGGTTGTGATTATCGTTGTGCATTTTGCATTATTCCGCATTTGCGCGGCGATCAGCGATCTCGATCAATTGAATCGATTGTGACGGAATGCGATCGCCTTGCGAGTGAAGGGGTCAAAGAAATTATCTTAATTTCCCAAATTACCACTAATTATGGCTTGGATATTTATGGTCAGCCTCGCCTTGCTGAGCTTTTAACTGCCCTTGGGCAAGTCGATGTGCCTTGGATCAGAATGCATTACGCCTATCCTACAGGTTTGACTCCGAAAGTCATCAATGCGATGAAGTCCACCCCCAATGTAGTTCCTTATCTAGATTTGCCATTGCAGCATTCTCATCCCGATGTATTAAGAGCAATGAATCGTCCTTGGCAAGGGCGGATCAATGACAAGATCATGGAGCAACTTAAGGTGTCACTGCCTAATGCTGTGACCCGCACCACTTTTATCGTTGGCTTCCCCAATGAAACTGAGGAGCAGTTTGAGCATTTATTAGAGTTCGTGAAAAGGCATGAATTCGATCATGTTGGTGTATTTACTTTTTCTGCTGAGGAAGGTACGCCTGCCTTTGATTTACCTAACCAATTACCTGAAGAAGTCAAACAAGAACGCCGCGATCGCATCATGGCTGCTCAACAGGAAATATCGTTCAAGAAAAATCAGTTAGAAATTGGCAAAACCGTTGATGTATTGATCGAGCAAGAAAATCCTGATACAGGTGAACTAATTGGGCGATCGGCAAGATTTGCTCCTGACGTTGATGGTGTTGTCTATGTCCGCGATCCATTGGGCAAAGCAACTCTTGGCTCAATGTTTTCCGTCAAGATCACCGCCGCCGATCATTATGACCTATTTGGCGAAATCGTCTAGGTTACTTACTTTTCAAGTTTCACAATAGTGCTGCCATTGTGAAACTTGATTTTAATTTTTACTGTAAATAAGAGGTGATAACAAATTAAGTAATGGCGTAGCCATTACTTAATTTAAAAACCTTACTGAGTTAGGTTTTTAATTCAAGAAAGTGTGTTAACACTTTCTTGAATTGGTATGAGAGCTATACCCAAAGGATTACAGCCTTGTTTTGGTATATGAAGCTACATGTTTTTTATCAAATTTATAGCTAACTGAGAAAAATAACTTTTATATAACTTTTTAACTTCTTTTTACTAACCTTTGTATATCTATTCAGGGTTTTACAAACTAGAAAAGAGTGAATAATTAAGAGCAAGAAGCAAGAAAAAAAGTTTGCGTTGTCGAGCAATCTGCATTCACTGCTATATCAAATACTAAGCCTTAGAAACCAGACTATTACCCTCTAAAAGAAGCGAAAAGGAAGAACAATGGATACAATTACTAAAGTGAATCAGCTATCCTTCCGCCAAGGTTTAAACAGCGAGACTGCTTTCACCATTAAACTGACTAATAGCAAGTTAGATAGCTTTGCAGGATCTGAACTGTTCAGTAAGGTTGAGTCTTGGGTTTCAGCTAATGTGATGATGAACAGCAAGGAAGTTCCAGTTTTGATTGTTGATATGGAAAATGTGGAATTTATCGATAGTCAAGGTTTACAAAAGCTAGTAGCATGTTTGAGACTAATGCAATCTCAAAAGAGCAATTTGTTACTTTGCTCTCAGCAACCTTCGGTTCGCCTTGTATTGGAAATTACAAGAGTTGATCAATTGTTTGCTGTTTTCCCTAGCGTTGATAAATTTATCAATCAGTTTGATAAGCCAAGACAAAGTTCTGAATATCTACTAGCTGCCTAGTGCCAAAATACAAAATAGATTAGCTATTTTGTGATTTAAAAGACTTTACAGTAAAAGCCATGCACAGCATGGCTTTTACTGTTTTAGTGTGAGTTCGATATAGTCATTTAACGCGAGTTCGATATAGCCATTTGCGGCGGGCTTCGCCCGCCGCAAATGGGGGAAAGTGGTAAGAATCGCTAAGCGATTCTTACCACTTTCCGCTTTCGTCGAACTGACGTTCATTTATACCCATTCACGAAAGAGTGGCAACACTTTTGTGAATTGAAAACCAAACCCAGAGAGGGTTTTAAAAGCACAAAATGGCGTAGCCATTTTGTGCTTTGGTATTACGGCGGGCTTCGCACGCCGTAAATGGCAAAAATGGCAAGAATCGCTTAGCGATTCTTGCCATTTTTTGCTTTCGTCGAACTGGCGTTATTTTAGCTCTGAGGTTAATAAAACAATAATTTTCGAGAAATAGTTGCTATGACAATAGTGGCACATACGACTAAAAACTGACCTGATAAAACTTGGACAGAATATTGCCAAAATGAGGATTGAATGGCACTAAAGTTAGGTATTTGGATTGCTATTAGATAGACGATGCCGACAAAA
The DNA here is from genome assembly GCF_051131155.1 of Pseudanabaena minima str. Chao 2107. Classification (NCBI taxonomy): domain Bacteria; kingdom Bacillati; phylum Cyanobacteriota; class Cyanophyceae; order Pseudanabaenales; family Pseudanabaenaceae; genus Pseudanabaena; species Pseudanabaena minima. The sequence goes on along the minus strand of NZ_CP159508.1, from coordinate 2,626,374 downwards.
TGAATTGCCAACAATCCGCCAAAACAACTGATTGCCATTTGTCCTAAACTTGGCGGTCTCAAAAAGGCGAGAAATCCACAAAGCCATCCACCCACCACAAAACCAAGTAGATATCCAAAAGCAGGAGATTTAAGGTAACTCAATCCACCACCTTGATAAAATACGCCAAATCCGCTTAAGCCCAAAGTAATATAAGTAATTTGCGACAATAGTGCAGCGTAGCGTCCGCCGAGACAACCTGTAAGTAATACTGCACCAATTTGCATAGTGACGCTGATTGATTCGATCGCAATATTATTTCCCTGACCAGTGAGGGATGGCAAGAGCATGGAGGGTTGAATGAACGTACTAGCTATTGTTAGCAGCAGTCCAGATAAAGCCCACATTAGCTGTAGCGGTTTTGGCACAAGCGTCTCAGTCAGAAAATAGATGCAATATAGAATCGTACATGAATTTTGGTCAAGAATTATAGGGGTAATGCCTAGCATCACCTCGATAATTCTTGACCGAAGGCAACGATCGCGTTTTGTCCGCCAAAGCCAAAACTGAAGTTAAGTGCATATTGCAAATTGGGAGAGCGCTCAACTTGACGAATAATTTGTAAATCAAAGGCAGGGGTTTGCATTCCTACGCAGGGTGGCAAAAGGCGATCGCGTAAAGCCAACAGACAAAATGCAGCTTCGATCATGCCTGTCGCTCCTAGCGTATGACCAGTGGCTCCTTTGGTGGCACTAACGGCGATATTTGGAAAAAATTGTTGAATTAGTTCAGCTTCACGCGCATCATTTAATTGTGTAGCCGTACCATGCACATTAATGTAACCAGCCTGATCCACAGTAATTTGCGATCGCCGCAGACAGTCTCTGAGGGCGATCTCTGCCATATGATTATCTGGATTAGGACTAGTAGCATGGTAAGCATCATTGGTAATTGCCCAGCCTAAAACTTTGCCATAAATATTTGCACCACGTTTTTTAGCTGAATCTAATGATTCCAATACTAAAACTGCCGCACCTTCTCCTAAAGCAAAACCTTCACGTTCTTTACTAAAAGGATGTACGCCAGATTTGGCTAATACATTAATTTTTTGAAATCCTGCGATCGTCAGTGGTGTAATAGCTGCATCAGTTGCACCAGCGATCGCTAATTCACATTGTCCAGAACGGATTAATTCACAAGCTTGGGCAATCGCCCAGTTTGCGGTGGCACATGCAGCCATCGGCGCAAATACTGGGGCTTGAGTTTGTAATAAATTCGCAATTTGGGCTGATAAATTTGCTGGCTGACTTTGCCACCATTGATTCTCACTTAAAAGTTTTTCAGGACTATCTAGAAGTAGTTCTAATTCTCTTTGATTACTACGACTAGAACCAATGACAACTCCGCAGTTAGGTAATGGAATGTCTAGATTTGCATCAGCGATCGCTTCTAAGGTCGCTTTTTCTAATAAATATTGCGATCGCGAAGAATGTGGATCTTCTAAAGCATTAATCCTTGCAATAGGAAGTTGTAATTGATGGTCAAACTTAATTCCTGATTCACTGGCTAGAAGCTTTTCCCAAGTAGTTTCGCGATCATCGGCGATCGCTGTCATCATGCCAATACCTGTCACAACGACCGTCTTGCCACTAACTTCTCTATCCCAAGATTTCATCGACAGTAATACTTACATCAGGAAAAGCAAGAATAGATAAATTTTGTCCACGATAGACTTTGAAGGTTTCTTGATAACCTTCAACAGTTGGGTATCGATAAACTTCTATACAAGCACTATTAATATCAACTAACCAAAATTCAGCAACCCCATCTTCAGAATAAAGAGGAATTTTTAACTCGCGTTCGCTATCGATGGTACTATCAGCAACTTCAATTAATAGCAAGACATCACTAAGTTGTGGATGTCCTGATTCATAGAAGTCATCTTGATATTTCAGTAACATTACATCAGGCTCAGGCTCAGAAGTATTATCCAAAGACAAGGGATTCTGAATCCGAATTACAACCTTACCTGTAAGTTTTGCCGCAAATGAATAATTACAACGATCTACACAAGCTGCATGTTTTCTCCCAATCGGTGACATTTTAATTATTTCTCCTCTAATTAGTTCTACGCGCTCACCATGAGCAATTACACCAGATGCAGCCATCTGATAATATTCTTTAACAGTGAAGAGGCGCTTAAGTACTGATGTCGTTGGCATATATTTACCTCCGTAGAACTGCTTTTATTCTAACCTTGAAATGTTTTACAGCGCCTTGCACTTAAGCCCAAACCAAGAGATTTTTGAAAATCTTTGCCTTGCAACATGTCTCAAAAATATCTTGTTGCTGTAAGAGAGTGTGACCCGAAGGGGCACATTCTCTTATGTATTATGGGAACCAGCGTGGAACTGTGCCGAACATTGGTAGTACTTCAGGTTGTAGAGGACTGGAACCTTGATTACTATTAATCGGCAACATAATGAGTTGGGTTGGTACTTGGGGAGTGCGAGAATTTCTAGATGCTTGAGCAGAGTCCTCTAAAATAGGTGGAGCATTAGAAGAGTCATTGCTATCGGGAATTGCAGAATTTAAGAGAATTGATTGACCATCAGGAGAAATATTAAATTGAACTTCCCTTTGTGGTGGCAGCTCTAAAAGTCTTCGTAACTTAGATGATTCTAAATCGATCACCGCGAGATATGGCTTCTCTCGAAAGATATTTTTTGCCGAGTCTTGTTCTACATCAGTTAACAAGCAATAAATGCTCTGCTCCTGCGGATCGAACTGAGCTGCAAGAATAGACCCATTAATTTTTGTAAGTTCTTTCTGCAATCCTTGGTTGTTTACCAGATATAGCGATCGCGTATAGTCCTTATTAAATTTAATTGTGGCAGCCTTCGTGCCGCTTCTACCGAAATTTAAAACTGTGCCAAATCTTGGGAGAAAGTCCAACGGTGGGGCTTGCGGCTCAAGGGGCAAAATCGCAACTCCTTCGCCTTGAGCGATCGCCACCGATGCGCTGTCGGGCGTAAACATAAAATCGCCCCCTGGCTGATTGTCAAGCGCTCTTGCTGGTTCATTCTCTTTGATGAGCCAGAGTCCATAGCGTCCAACTTGCTGACGGCTGAGACGCTGTACCAAGATGTTTTTGCCATCGGGGGAGAGATCGAATTTAAAGTTTTGATAGTCATCACTCCCAAGTATAGGTTTTATCTCTGGTGGATTAGATGTGAGCCTATCTTCGCGATCAAGCCCTGTAGTTACTGTATATATTTTTTGGTCAAGAAGGCTTTGCCCCGTCGTTTCAATCGCCCCAAATAAAATCTTTTGGCGATCAGGATAAATCCTAAAATCTAGAACTGTTAGGTTAGCAGGTGTTAAAACGCGCTTCTCCTTTTGTAGCACATTGTAAATTACAAGGCGACCCTTATCTTCTCCTTGCAAACCAATATAAGCAAAATATGGGTTTGGTGTTGTAAAGTTTCCTGTAAAAGGATCGATCGCCTGCTTCTTGCCAGATTCGCTTGCAAAGCGATCATAGGCATTTTCTAGTTTAACTGTATAGGATTTACCATAACTAGCTGGTGCTAGGGGCGTATAGGACATTCGTCTTGATGACCAACTGATTTTGCCTTCAAGGGGGGGGGCAAACTTAAGATTTTGTTTAACACTGTCACGATCCATTGGTCGGTTAAAAGTCAAAGAAAAAGAGATATTACTAGCATCAATCCTCTGTCCTTGCCAACTAAAGTCTCTCACCTGTGGGGCTGTGCGATCGCCTATCCACAACAATATGGAGATCGCCACACTGAGCACTGCTACTAAACCGATGGCATAGCGATCGAGCGGCTGAGAAAATAATTTAAAGCGAGGGCTAAGTTGCATGTCAGCTTATTTCCATCCATATACGCGAATATTATTGAAGTTAAGTGTATCAATGCCGATATTTTGTAAATAGCTTGCTAGCTTGAGGTCATCGGTAAGCACTAAGTAATTATCTTTAGCCATATTCACTATGCCGCAATCAGTTAATCCAAATTTCTGGAATTTATCCGTCGCAGCAATAGTATGACTGTCTGTGTAGATCTCATCTAATTGCACAATGTCTCTTGCGAATATAGAAAAGCATCTAGAGCGGTCAGGTTCACCTAACTGGTTAATAAGATTGCTAACTTCTGTCAAGATGTTTGGTGTTGTTAATATGCTAGGAAATTTTTTAAATATATAAACTAATAGCTCATAATCTCTAGGCTCAAAATTTTGTGTGCGGTTAAATTGAGTAATTCGAGCTTTATTGGTTGAGCCAACTAGCCATAAAAGGAGAATATTTGTATCAATTAAAATACCTTTTTGGCAATATCGGTTAACTAAATCTGTCGTAAAATCAGTCATACCTCTCGGATTTTCATCGACTGAACTTCGCCAGTAGTAGCATCTACAGTAAAGATTTTATAATGCCTCACAGAGCGAATTCCCATGCCATCTTCACTGATACTGTAGCCCAATGTAATCAGCCATTGAGATCGGTCATCAGACAATTCAACCTCTTCTAATCTTAAATCTCGTATCTGTGTAGTGTTGTCTTCTAATAAAGTTGATTTTATAACTCTTTGAAGCTCATGGAAGTATTTACTTGCTGCCTCAACAGCACCTTGTACCCCGATTCCAATCATTGTCGTATCCATATTTCTCTTTAACCTTCATGATTTTTTGAGTAAGCCTACTTATGTTAGCAAATCAATTGTTAACCAAATGAAATGATGAGATAGGAATCTTGAAACTTTGCGCCAGTAGCTTGTTTACCAGCTAGTTCACTAGGCAAGAAAATATTGCGGCGTTGATCGCCTGCTTCGATGGTGACTTCTGGTCCTAGCTGAATTAGTTTGACTTGTTTTTTATTAAAGGTTGGCAAAAATAACTTGACTTGCTTGGTTACTGCATTAATTTCAATAGGTTTTGGCGCAAGACTCGCAAGACGATCTGGGATTGTTAATTCTGTCACCTGATCGGGAATTTGACATACTGCTAAAGGTTCAAAATCTGCATCATTAATTTGCTCCCTAGCCATTACCCCACCAACGGTCAAGCCAATTTGCTGAGCGCTACCCCATAAATATTTTGCTGTGGCGATCGCGTAAGGATCACCAGTTGTGACTAGATATGCTGCCACACGACTAGGATCGTTTACTGCTTTTTGACCGCGAGTTAATACTGACGACATTTCTCCTGCCTGCTGCGAAATATCATCAGTGCTAGAGACTTGGAGAATACTCCTTAAAATTGGCTCGACAAATGGCGAAATTGCTTGCCCGATCGCAGATCCTGTTAGTACTTGTTTGAAACGGCGTAGATACCAGCCTAAAATCTCTGGCATTCCTAGCATTCTCAATGTTTCGAGATCGCCAACACCATCATAAATAATTACGTCATACTTACCTTCAGCATCACGCTCGCGTAAAAAGCTTAAACCTAAAGCTGCATCCATTCCTGGTAAAATCCCAAGCTCTTGACCATACACTTCTTTAAAAAAAGGAGTCCGCAAATACTGGGTTTCCAAGCCTTTCATCTTGTCCCAATAGCGTTCAAGCAGAAGTGTTGACTGTAAATGTACAGCCGCAAAATTTGGTGCAACTAATTGCGGATCGTTAGTTAAATCAGCACCAAGCCTCATGCTGAGGCTATCCCCTGCTTGCTGACCAACATATAAGACTTGTTTGCTCTGGGCGGCAAAAGCACGCGCAACCGCGATCGCAGTTGTTGTTTTGCCAACACCACCTTTACCGAGAAATGTCAGAATTAGGCTCATTGGGCTTCTGCACTAGCTTTTTTAGATGAGGACTGGGAGTGAAGTGAGGAACAATAACTTCAGGAATATTAATGGGCTGATGTGTACGAGGATGACTTCCTGAGCGGGCGCGACGATGGCGTACACCAAACTTACCAAAACCGCTTAGGGTTATGGATTGGTGATTGGATAATGCTTTGGTAACACAGGTTATTACAGCTTCGAGGCTAGCGGAAGCCATACTATAGCTTAGCCCATCAACTTCAGCCATCATGCCCCGAATGATATCTTGACGGTTAATATCTGCCATAGGGCTTATTCGTAATTAGGATGTCGCGCAACACGCAACATCCTAATGCTTTTAGGCTGATTCTAACTCATCGGCAAAGAACCAAGACTTAGTGCTATCAGAGAATTTGACGATGTAGCCCCATTTGCTACCATCCATAATTTTCTCTTCTTTGATTACGCCGACTTCGCCAATTTTGTTAGAGATTGCCTTACCGCTACCATCTTTGAAACCACGAACACGAACTTTTTGTCCAACTTGCATAATGTTTGCTTCTCGTACCGAACTCGATAAATCTGTTGCGTTTGCTTTAAAAAGTTTACATTAGATGTTAGCTCTATAAAATAAAGAACCAATTTGTTGTGTTACGGCGGAGCTATACCACAACAAATATACTTAAGAGGAATGTCACGATGCCAGTGTCGATCGCCCAGATACAAAAATGGAAACAGCAAAAAAAGCCGATCGCGGCGCTGACAGCAAGTGACTATGCGATCGCCAAACTGCTAGACAAAGCAGGCGTGGATATGATCTTGGTGGGTGATTCTCTGGCGATGGTGGCGCTTGGTTATAAAAATACCTTGCCTGTTACCCTTGATGACATGATTCGTCATGCCCAAGCGGTCGGGCGTGGAGTTGATAATGCTTTACTAATTGTTGATATGCCATTTCTCAGCTATCAAATTTCTGCGGAAGAGGCAATGCGATCAGCGGGACGTATTTTCAAAGAAACGGATGCGCGGGGCATTAAGCTTGAAGGCGGGTATCCTGATATGGTTGAAACTATTCGTAAGCTAGTACAAGCAGGAATGCCAGTCATGGGGCATGTAGGCTTAACCCCGCAATCGGTGCATCGGATCGGTTATCGGGTTCAAGGTGGTACTCCTGACACTGCCGAAGAGATTTTACATCAGTCTAAAGCTTTAGTGGAAGCTGGTATTTTTGCACTGCTATTAGAAAATATTCCTGCGGATTTAGCTACCAAAATTACAGAACTAATTCCTGTCCCCACAATTGGTATTGGTGCAGGTCAAGGCTGTGATGGACAAATTCTTGTGACTCATGATGTTTTAGGCTTATCCGATTGGCAGCCTCCCTTTGCTCGTAAATATGTTGATTTGCAAAGCTCGATAACAGAAGCTGTTAAGCAGTATTGCCAAGATGTAAGAACCAAATCTTAGAAGATAGGTAAAATCAAATGCTAAGCGTACCTGCGGGATATAAGACCCAATCAGTTGATACCAGCATTGATGCTGAGATGTATCTGTTTGGGTTGTGGCGGCAAATGGATTTGCCGCAAAAAGAAAAGCTACTTTTGAGAGTCTTTAAAAAAGCTGCTATATTTACCCTGACTGGGCTCAAAAGTCTCTATCCAAATGCTTCACCGCAAGAAATTCGCTATCACTATGTCAGAAAACGTCTAGGAATCGATGTAGCGGAACTACTAAAATCTACAACATTTGACCAAGAACTAATGATAGAAGATCCAATTTATTTAGCTAGAAAGGTAGCTGTTTTACTGGAATCATTAAATATTCCCTATTACATTGGTGGTTCAGTTGCTAGTTCGTTGCAAGGTGAAGTTAGATTTACAGAGGATTTGGATCTAGTTGTAAGTATCCAACCAAATCAAACTCAATCAATCCTAAATGCGTTTTCCAAAGATTTTTATATTAGTGAGATTGCTGTTGATGATGCGATGCGTGGGAGGACTTCGTCTTTCAATATAATTGATTTAGAAACCACAGAAAAAGCAGACATATTCGTAATGCGGAATGATGCATTTGCACATTCTAAGATGGAACGAAGACAGTTATATATTCCAGTAAATCGACCTGCATCAGAAGCTATTTATCTTTGCAGTCCTGAAGATACAGTTTTACAAAAGTTAGTTTGGTATCGGATGACTAAGAATGAGTCACAGAGACAATGGCGCGATGTTTTGGGGGTGCTAAAGATTCAAGGCGATCGCCTTGATTTTGATTATTTGCAAAAATGGGCTGAGGAACTTAGCCTCAGTGATTTGTTAGAGACTGCTTGTACAGAGTCGGGGATAGAACTTTTCTTCTAAATAAAAAAGGAACGCGAAGCGCTCCTTTTGTTTGTCTTACCAACTACGTCCATTTACTGATCGCCTTAAGCCAGAGCCAGAACCAACCAGTTCTCTTGCTTCACTTTGAGGCTTGCTCATAGAACTATTGATTGAGTCCTGCTGTTTATCATCTTGATATTTTTGCTCATCGCGTAGTAACACCTCACGGACTGCTCGCACTAGCGATCGCTGAGCCAGTTTAGAAATAACATCGCGCCCAAAGGTGAGGGTTTGACGCTTAGTGAGAATACGGGTTGCTAAAGGCAAAATGTCAGTGGGAGCGATCGCCTTGTCTTTCTGGAGAATTGTCCATAGTCTCGCAATATAGCCTAAACTCGATGGAGTCTCAGTTTTAGCAATTGTTTCTTTGACGTGAGGATCAATCACGATATTGCCGATGGGTGACGTGCGAAATCTTTCTGGTAAACGTTTGCTTGCCTCAACTTCGATGCCTTTGACGATCTCATCGATGATGCGATCGTGCATAAATTCACTGCGATCGGACAGCAAGAAATCAATTCCTTTGTCGAGGGTTCCATTCAAGTTGTAGTCAGGATTGGTTTGAGCATTGCTGAGCAAATTCTCTAGACGATTCCAGCGGAATTCACCACCACGGAAGAGTAAATCCTTGAGAGCCATTCTTAACTCTGGTGCAGAGTCATTTAGCAGACGATTGGCGACATAGGGATAGGCAACTGCTAAAACTTTGAAATTAGGATCAACGCTAAAGGCAATACCTTCTAAAGTGACAAGCGATCGGATAATCAGCGCATAATAAGCAGGAACTTGGAAGGGATAGTCATACATGATCTGCGATAACTGATCGGTCATGTCTTTAAAATCCATTTGTGTCAAGCTTTGACCCTCAGGTGGATTGAAGACTTCCGATAGTGCGGGGACGATTGCATCAAAGTCGATATCTTCAGTCAAAAAGCCTAAACGTACATAGTCTTTAGAAAGAGCTATAAAATCACGATTGACTAAATGCACGATCGCTTCGATGAGTCCAAAGCGCTGCTCTGAGGAAACTTGACTCATCATGCCAAAGTCGAGATAGGCAAGTTTACCATCACCCATTACTAATAGGTTGCCAGGGTGTGGATCGGCATGAAAATAGCCATAGTCGAGCAATTGACGCAAAGAGCATTGCACGCCGACTTCGATGATGTGACGACTGTCAAAGCCAGCATCTTTGACTCCCTGCACATTGGTTAACTTAATGCCTTCAATCCATTCCATCGTCAATACACGTTTGGCAGTGTATTGCCAATAGATTTTGGGAACATAAATTCCTTCCAATCCACCATAGTATTCAGCAAACTTTTCGGCATTTTGACCTTCAAAGGTGTAGTCCATTTCCTCAAAAATGCGACTAGCAAATTCATCAAGGATCGCTGCTAAGTTAGTCCGCACAAACTTGAAAGTCTTTTTTAGCCATGTAGAAATACCACGTAGGATATACATGTCGAGTGCAATACCTGCGGCTATGTCAGGACGTTGGACTTTGATGGCAACGAGTTCGCCTGTTTTGAGTTTGCCTTTATAGACTTGACCTAATGAAGCCGCAGCGATCGGGTTATCGGAGATTTCGGCATAAACTTCCGAAGGCTCGGCTCCTAATGCATCACGAATAAATTGAAAGGCGATTTCGTTAGGAAATGGTGGGAGTTGATCTTGCAGTTCGGCGAGTTCGTCCATGAACACGGGTGGCACGATGTCGGGACGAGTCGAGAGGGCTTGACCAATTTTGATAAAGGCTGGACCAAGACGGGTTAGTAACTTTCGCGATTCGATCGCTAATTTTTTTAATTCTGTGGCTGAGGCTTTGGCACTAAGGCGTAGTCTCAAAATCAACCAGATCAGTGGGACAAAAATCACTATGCAGCGCCACCAGACCCGCAAAGGTTGGTTGCGGTAGTAGTTTGCGATCGCGTCAATGTCATAACGATCTAACTCAAAGTCTGTTTTGGTTACTGGCATAGAATTTTTGTAGACTCATCTGTAGACTTAATGTATAGATTATTTTAACAATTTGTAACAAGATTCGGGATAGCTCTCTAGGCTTAAGTTTGATTTCAATGAATGGAGTAAAATAAACCATAGATTTTTTATTTATTGCTGCTATGAGTCAAACCGATAACCTAGAAGAACGCTTTCGTGAGCTAGAGCGCGAAGTAATGGGAAATAAGCAACAAGCAAGTAGCCAAACACATGATCCTAACAAACGCGCTGAACCTGAATTTGTGGCGGTTGGGCAAAGTGTAGAGGCGGCTAAAACTGGCTTAGGCAGCCTCATTGCTTGGGTAAATAGTCTGACTGGAGCAACCAAAGTTGCCGCGATCGTGGCGATCGGGCTAGTTTCATTTACAATTCTGAGTTTTGTATTTAAACTAGTATCACTTGCCATTTCCATCGGCATTATGGCGCTAGTCGGGTTTATTTTGTACAAAGTATTCTTTGAGCCAAGCCCAACGAAATAAATAATCAAAATCTCTACTGCATAAAGATTTTATATCTAAAACTAAATGTCTATCAGGACTAATTCCTATGACTATTTCTCGTGCATCGCGTAGACCAATCCAGCCGAAATTGCGTTCTATGCCTCTACGGAAAACTCCTTCGGCACTATATATCCAGATGCATCAACTCGCCAATGAGAAAGAGCGACTACAAGAAGAACTAGTACGAGTATGCGATCGCCAGCAACAAATAGTTAATCGCCTTGCCGAGCTTGATCGCAATCTTGCGCAACTAGATCTAGATGTGGAGAATAATGCTGTAAGTGCAGAAATGTCAGAAGCACAGTTTGTCAATAAAATTAAGGCTAACCCCACAGAGCGCATTCAAACAACCCGTGGTGCAACCTATGAAAGCATGACAATTGAATATTAGTGAGTACTAGTTCAAGTGGTTTGAGTTGTCATTTTGCCTTAGGCAAAATGACAACTTTTATGAGAAGTGAATTTGTAGCAGCGAAACATCATCACCAAATTTGGCATTAGGATACTCGCTCTGGATTTTTTGCATAACTGAATTCGCGCTAATTTCTTCACTTAACGAGAACTTCTCCACTAAGTAATTAAAAAATTTAGGCATTCCCCATATTTTTTCATTTTCTTGCATAACTTCAAAAATGCCATCACTGCAAATAAAAAGTTTACTGTCTGGCGCTATCAATAGCTCCGAGCTAGTGTAATCAACATCAGGGAAAAATCCTATAGGCATATCTAGGCTAGGCAGTTCTTGTGTTTGCGGATTTTCAGGAGATCCAGAAATCAGAATTCCTTGGGGATGTCCAGCATTAGCATAGACCAGCTTCCGTTGCGATCGCTCATAAACTCCATACCACATTGTGAAATAGCGACCATTATGTTGACTCATCTGAAAAGCTCTATTAAGTTCCATCATAATTGCACTAGGCTCATAAAACTTCTCTTTCCCAAAGGACTGCGATCGTAAGAGATTTAAAATTGAAATAGATAATAATGCTGAACCTACGCCATGACCAGAAGTATCAATCAGATACATAGCCAGATGATCAGGATCTAGCCAATAAAAATCATAACAGTCACCACCAAGTTGACTAGACGGAATAAACTCAGCCGTAATGTTTACTACACCTTGTAAAGCCAAGGGCAACAAATCTCTGATATATTCTCCTGCCTCCGCAAGTTCTGCCTCTAGCAACTGCTTTTGCGATTGTAAGTCTTTATTAAGTTGATAGATTCTTAAACCAGCCCTGACACTGGCAATTAATTCTGTTTTGTCAATCGGTTTAGACAAGAAATCATCAGCTCCATTATCTAAAGCCTGAACTTTGTCTTCTACAGCTCCTTTAGAGGTTAGCAAAATAAAAATTGTTGACGATAAATTCTGATCTAGCTTGAGTTGACGACAGACTTCTAGCCCGTCTACTTCTGGCATCATCCAATCACAGATAACTAAGGCAGGGAGATGTTTCTTTGATAACGATATTCCCTCAGTCCCATTCTTAGCCACAATTACCTTATAGCCTTGACTTTGCAGAGTGTTTTTTAAAATCATCTGCATGACAAGATCGTCATCAATTACTAGAATTTCCAACATTCCGTTTGCCTGAAATACTATATTTAGATAGAGTTATATAAGTTAATTTAACTAAATTAATTTAATTAGAAAAAACATCATTCAAACTGAAAATAAGTTCTTTGAAGAACCATATCTCAGTTACCTACAAATTTACAATAGCTAAGTTTAATCAGTCAAATGATGGATGTCTTTACCTATGATAAAACCGCAGATGGACTCTACAGCAGGAGAATAGTTAAGTATTATGTCCCAATCTCCTGAGCTAGTTTTTTTATCTGTTCAATATCTTTTGAAATTTTCTTAAGTAAGATTTTGGTGTTTTCTGGCATTTTTTTGTTTTTGCCGTTTTCTTCTAATAAACTAGCTAATTTTGCAACTCCAGTAATCCCGATCGCTGAGCTCGATCCTTTGATAAAATGTGCTTCATGCTCAATATTTATGTACTCTTTTGTAGATATTGCGATCTCCAAGGCTTCTACATGTTCAGGCATCGACATTGAGTAAGCTTGCAATAGTTCTTGCTTAAATTCATTATTACCACTACACATTTCATCAAGATATTGCCAATCAATTTCTACTTCAGAATCACTTAGGATGTCATCAATTTCAGAAGTATAACTCTTGGGTAATAAGATCTCAACATTAGGAACAAAATTCACATTATCTTTCTCGGATAGAATCTGGTTCCAGTAATCTAACTTCCTTGCCAAATCTTCTTTGCGTACAGGTTTACTCAAAAAATCATCCATGCCCGAATCAAGACAGCGATCGCGATCTTCTTGCATCGCATTAGCAGTTATCGCGATGATAATTAGTTTTGGAAACTTATAATTTGGGGCTGCTTCGCGATCGCGGATTTTCCAACTGGCAGTATAGCCATCAAGGATTGGCATTTGGCAATCCATTAAAATAATATCGTAGGGAACTTTTTCAAGTAGATCTAAAGCTTCTTGCCCATTAGCGACAACATCTACCTTAAAGCCCAAGCTGTGCAATTGATTGACGGCAACTTTTTGATTGATCGGACTATCTTCAGCAAGCAATATTCTGAGTTTTGAGGCAGGGCGAATTTCTTTAGTCTTAAGGTTCTCTTTGAGTATTGTTTGTTCATCTGGTGTGCCTGCGATCGTATTAACTAAACTATTTAATAAACGCGCTTTGCGAACTGGTTTACAGAGATAGTCAGCAAAGCCAATCTCCAACATACGCCTCGCAGCACCACTTTGATCTAGAGAAGTAAGCATGGTTAAATGTATATCCTTCAGCATTTTGGAGCTTTTAATTTGGATTCCCAATTGCTCGCCATCTAATTCAGGCATTTGCATATCCAGTAGTGCAATTTGATATGGCTGTCCCATCTCTATGGCTCGAAGTAGACAAGGAATAACCTCCGTAGATTGGATAAGTACATCGACCACCATCCCCCAAGATTTCAGCTGATGATAAAGGATATTACAGTTCGTGATGCTGTCATCAACCACCAAAACCTTTAGCCCTTGAAGGTGCTCTACCCCTAAGCTATGATTTTTACGAGATTTATTAATTTGCTTTTGAAAAGGAACTGTAAACCAGAAAGTTGAACCTTTCCCCTCTTCACTTTCCAAATGAATTTCTCCTCCCATTAGCTCTACCAGTTGTTTGCAGATAGCCAAACCCAAGCCTGTGCCCCCGTATTGCCTAGTTGTTGAAGCATCAACTTGAATGAAAGGCTGAAATAGCTTAGATTGAGCAGATTCTGGTATCCCAATCCCAGTGTCAATCACAGCAAACCTCAAAATAACAGAATTTTCTAGTTCAGATTCTAGGTTTACTTCAATGATCACCTCTCCTTGTTCAGTAAATTTAATGGCATTATTAGTCAGATTCAATAAAATTTGTCGCAAGCGACTGATATCTCCTTGTAAATATTTTGGAGTGTTTGGATGGAAAAATGTAGCTATTTCTATGCCTTTACTGTGAGCAGGTTTAGCTAAAATATCAGCGATCTCTTCTATACTTAACTCTATATCAAAGTCAAGTATCTCTAACTGCATCTCATGGGCTTCCAGTTTAGAGAAATCGAGAATTTCATTTATAAGATTTAGTAGGTGCTCTCCACTGTTGTGAATAGTGTCAGCCAAATCTCGCTGTTGCGCATCCAGATTAGTCTCAAGCAATAAACCTGTCATCCCAATCACCGCATTCATTGGTGTCCGAATTTCATGGCTCATTGTTGCCAAGAAAGAACTTTTTGCCTTGTTAGAATCTTCTGCTATTTGTTTGGCTATTTGGAGCTCATAATTTTGTTGATTTAGCCGCTCATTCAATTCGACTAGTTCTTGTGTTCTAAGATTTACACTATTCTCTAATTCTGCTTTAGACTGCTGCAATAATGTCTGGGCTCTTTGTTGTTCAGTAATATCATTAATTGTGATAACTATGCTAATCTCTTTTGGCTCGTTAAGCGCTATTTCCACGTAGGTAGAAGTAACCTCAAGAATCGAGCCTTTCTCGCTAAGATAGCACTCGTAACACTCACTAATTTTTCCTTTCTTCTCCATAGCTAATGCTACGGGATATTTATCGGCTGGTACAAGAATGCCATCATAATGCAGAGGCAAAAGTGACAGCAATTCTTTGCCCAAAATCATAATATGTAATTTTCCAACTAAGCGATCAAAAGATTTATTACACCATTGGATACGTCCTTCCGCATTAGTCCAGACAATGGCACTATCTACTGCACCCAGAGCGATTTCCATTTTCCCTAGAGTTGATCGCAGTTCCTGTATTTGAGAAGGTGTAGATTCCATGAATATAATCTTAGGATTGTTAACTAAAAAATCAAGATTCAAGTGGACGAAGTGTTGCCCCAAAGCTCCATTTATCATCTTGTTTTTCAGCAAGAATATAGTGCTCAGATAGGATCTCTCGCTCATCTTTAGTAATAACTTTAAGCTCTAGTGGGTGATTTAGAATAGTTGCAACACCCGATGCAGTGAAACGAGAAAAGCCCATGTGATGCGACTCTCGAAAATAAATTGGTAAAATCACCGAGATCAGTTGCCCAATAATTTCCTGTTTTTCCCATCCTGTAAATATTTCAAAATGCTCATTAATATCAACAATAATGCCTTGAAAGTCAGCAATGACACCAGGGAGATCTCCAGTTAAAATCTCAGCAAGTGTCTGGGGACGGTTCATAGAGAAATCCTCAAAAATAATATGATGTTAATCGTGTTCTTACTTAAGACTTAATCTAGTTAATTATTATACCTTTTGAATTGCTTGATAAGTATAGTTTTTGTCGATTAAATCAAATCCCAAGAAGATAATGACAAAGCTAAGCTTCGTCATTATCTTCTTGGGATTTATGTACACATAGTAGTACAGAAGATCTCGACAAATCAAAACCCAAAATAAAAGTGGCGATGCGTTGCACTGTCATTTTTATTTTGGGTTTTATGTCTTATACAAAACTTACTTTGCTATAGTAATTTCCTATCAAACGAATAAATAAAATTTAAAAAAGTAGTGCCAAGCACTACTTTTTTAAATTTTATTTATTCGTTTTTGAGTCCTAAGCCTTGTAGTTAAGTGAATGAAGATCTAAACATGGCTTTCTATTTCATTAAGTCCTAAAGTTATTCTATCAAAAAGTAAGATTGCATTTTCAGGGAGTATTTTTTGTTTGCTACTCTCCTCTAGTATTGATGCAAGTTTTGCGATGCCATTAATACCGATCGCAGCGCTCGAACCTTTGATAAAATGGGCTTCTTGCTCAGTCTCAATATATTGTTTTTGGGCGATCGCAATTTTTAGAGCTTCCATATGTTCAGGAAGAGAGCTTAAATATGCTAGCAAAAGTTGTTGTTTAAACTCTTTATCACCGTTAGATATTTCTTCTAGATATGCCCAATCAACTTCCAATTCTTCTTCAATACTATTGGGCGTAGCTACTTTAGTATCAGATAAAGGTGAGACCTCATTAATTTTGGTGATTTTTAGCTCACCCCGCTGGGCAATGATTTTGCTCCACCGTGAGAGGATATCAGCGAGATTCTCTTTGCGGACTGGCTTGCTGAGGTAGTCATCCATCCCCGCCGCTAAGCAGCGATCGCGATCTTCCTGCATTGCATTAGCTGTCAGAGCAATGATAATAACCTTAGTGTCAGAATAACCTTTGTTTGCTTCTAAAGTCCGAATTTGGCGGCTTGTAGTATAACCATCCAAAATTGGCATTTGACAATCCATTAAAATAATATCGTAATGAATTTGCGAAAATAGCTCTAAAACTTCCTGCCCATTTGCTGCGATATCAGTCTGATATCCTAAACTCTGAAGCTGATTGATCGCCACCTTTTGATTAACTAAACTATCCTCTGCAAGTAAAATTTTGAGATTGAGAGGCAAAACTGGAGGAAGAAAACATGAAGGATAAATGGAAGGTTCAAAAACTAATTTTTGGGCTATTCCTGAGATAATTTCAATTAAACAATTCAAAAGACGCATCTTGCGGACAGGTTTGCGAAGATACTCAGTAAACCCAATCTCGATCATGCGTGTAGCATCTCCACTTTGATCGAGAGATGTTAACATTACCAAGTGAATATCTTTCAGATTTGGAGAGCTTTTAATTTGTTTCCCAAGTTGCTCACCATCAAGCTCTGGCATTTGCTTGTCGAGGATAGCAATCTTATACGGATCAGTTTCGGCGATCGCCCTTTCTAGATAAGATACAGTCAAATTAGATTGCTGAATCGTATCAACACGCATTCCAAAACTACTGAGTTGATGGTAAAGAATATTGCAGTTAGTAATACTATCATCAACCACAAGTACTCTCACACCTTCTAGGATTTCAGCACCTGCATCATTGCGAGGACAGTTGCTCTGTTTCTGGAATGTAATCACAAACCAAAATGTCGAGCCTCTATTCTCTTCACTTTGTACATGGATTTCACCACCCATTAATTCTACAATTTGTTTGCAAATTGCTAAACCTAAGCCAGTACCACCATATTGACGAGTTGTTGAGGCATCAACTTGAGTAAAAGGCTGAAACAACTTTGTTTGAGATGCTGGAGGAATACCAATACCAGTATCAATAATCGCAAATTTTAAAACCGCATCACTTTCAGTCTCAGATTGAAGCGTTACTTCAATTATGACTTCACCTTGAGATGTAAACTTGATTGCATTGTTTGTCAAATTTAGCAAAACTTGGCGTAAACGGCTGACATCACCACACAAACATTTAGGCACATTGGGATGAATAAATGATGCTAGTTCAATACCCTTAAAATAAGCTGATGGTGCAAGAATTTCCGTGATTTCTTCAATGCTGATATCTAAATCAAAATCAAGATTCTCTAATTGCATTTCACCTGCTTCTAATTTAGAGAAATCCAGAATTTCGTTGATTAGATTTAATAAATGATCACCACTAGAACGAATTGTGTCTGCGAAGTCTCTCTGCCGCTCATCAAGCTCAGTATCTAGGAGCAGTCCCGTCATCCCAATAACAGCATTCATCGGGGTGCGAATCTCATGACTCATTGTTGCTAAAAATGAGCTTTTTGCCATTGTCGCTTGTTCTGCTTCGGCACGCGCCAGATCTAAAGCGATATTTTGTTCTTGTAAAAGTTTAAGTTGTTCTTTTTCTTGGGCTAGCAATCTTGACTGGGCGATCGCAATCCCAATTTGATCTGCAAGTTGGCTCATGAGATTGATCTCAAAGGATTCCCAATGTCGCGGCGCTGAACATTGATGAGCGATCAATAGTCCCCATAACTGCTCATTTTCAAGAATGGGAACAACCAAATTTGCTTGCACTTGAAAACTGGTTAAAAGTTCTTTGTGACATTCACTGAGATCTGATTCAGCAACATTATCGATCGCTAATTTCCGTCCTTGTTGATAGACTTGCCAATATCCTGTTTGAAAGCATGTATCTTGAATATTCGTATTCAGCGAAGATCGCCATTTTGGATTGATTGATTCTACTACTACAGTCCCACTCCAATCGGGCTGAAATTGATAGATGATGACGCGATCGGCTCTAACAAGTTTGCGGATCTCACTAACAGATGTATTGAGTATTTCTTTAAGATCTAAGGATTGACGAATGCGTAAAGCAATATCTGAAAGCAGTAGCGATCGCCAGTTCTGTTTGTGTAAATCCCTTTCAACTTTCCGCTTCTCCATGAATTGACCGATCTGTCTACTGATGGCTGTGACTACGTTGAGTAGTTCAGGACTGGAATTTTGGCATTGACGGCTAAACATTGTAATCACAGCCAAAGTGGTCTCATTCTCACCACAGACAGGAAAACTTAATGCATAGTTGACACCTAATTTCTTAACAGCTTCTAATTTATAGAAATTAGGATATTGGTCAATCTCCACACACTTAGCACATCCTTCAGCCCAAACGGAACCAATCAAACCCGATCCATACTCAATTGACATTAGTTGATGAGTTTGGATTAGCTCGGTTGAGTCAATTGCTGGATTGGTATAACTTGTCATGAGGTTGAGAGTGTGGGGATAGCTACTGGTGAGCCACAGTTCCGCAATATCCCAAGATAATTGTTCGCAAAGTGTGCGTAAGATGCGGATAGCCGCGCCACTAAAGCTCGATGATTCTGCTAGGACTCGTGCGATTTGATTTTGGGTAGTTACCAATTTTTCCGTCTGTTGACGACGAAGGCGATCGCGTTCGGCTTCCTTTTGCGAAGTAATATCTTTGGCTACACCCAGAAACCCTGTAATCTCTTTTCGCTCATTACGAATCGCTGTAATCGATAGTAAGACAGGAATGCGATCGCCATTTTTACAAATATAAGTCCATTCTTTTTCAAATACTTCCCCCAACTTCACTTTAGCTGTTAACACTTCAAAACCAACTTCAATGGTTTGGTTTAACTCGGCTGATAATTTCTGCGATCGCTCGATAATTTCCCTAATATCATGGAAGATTGTAAGGTTTTTCCCAATTATTTCTAATGCCTTATATCCCAACATTAATTCTGCGCCTGAGTTGAAGGATTGAATATTACCTTGCAAGTCAGTGGCAATAATTGCAAAGTTAACACTATCTAAAATCGCTTGTTGAAGCATCGATACTCTCTTAGAGGACTCAAGTACAGACACAAGAAGATTTGCTGCTTCATTGTTGCGCCTTAACTCTAACTGGCTGATTACTAGACGACTGAGGGCTTCGAGTTGTTGGATTTGGGTATATGTTAAATCACGAGGCTGGCGATCGATGACACATAAAGTGCCTAAGGTGAAATTATCAGCAGTTCTTAAAGGTATACCAGCATAAAAGCGAATATGCGGTTCATCAGCCACTAAGGGATTGTCAGCAAAACGAGGATCTTGAAGTGTATCGGTCACATGCAACATGTCCGCGTTAGCAACCGCATGGGCGCAAAAGGAAATGTCACGCGATGTCTCTGATATGTCAATGCCAACACGGGACTTAAACCATTGCCGATCGCGATCAATTAGCGATATCAAAGCGATCGGTGTGCCACAGATACTAGCAGCCAATTGCGTCAGATCATCATATTCTTGCTCTGGTAATGTATCGAGAATGTTGTATCTCTCAAGAGCAACTTGGCGATCGCTTTCATTGGATGGTATTTGAGGTTTTTGCATAAAATTAAACTAAATAAATATTGATAAATATTGAAATTGATTGCTTATTTTCCCCAGTTCACAGAATCTCTCATAACTATCAGCTATAAAAACACCTATCGGGTGTTTTTATATGATTATTCAGGATGTTTATAATACTAAATCCGATTTAGACAAGTTGTAAAAAGATAGTTTAGAAGGATGGTGTAAAACTCTGTCCTTCTAAACTATCTTAATCGGATTTGGTATAATGCAGACAGTAATAACAGGAAAATTGAAATGGGTAAAAACAAGGAAAAATCAACTGATAAGGAGCTATCTGGGGCAATTAATATCGGAATTTCTGAAGAAGATCGGACTGCGATCGCTGAAGGTCTATCGCGGTTGCTCGCTGATACCTATACTCTCTATCTTAAGACCCATAATTTCCATTGGAATGTGACAGGACCAATGTTCAATACATTGCATCTCATGTTTGAAGCACAATACACAGAACTTGCCCTAGCCGTCGATCTAATTGCAGAAAGGATTCGCTCTCTTGGTATTCCTGCGCCTGGAACATATTCAGCCTATGCGAAACTCACTTCGATTCCTGAAACTGAAGGAGTTCCTAAAGCAACAGAAATGATCAAGTTGCTAGTCGAAGGACAAGAAGCTGTAACTCGCACTGCCCGTTCCATTTTCCCGATCGCTGAAAAAGCAAGTGATGAACCTACAGCCGATTTATTGACTCAACGGATGCAAGTCCATGAAAAAACTGCATGGATGTTGAGAAGTTTGTTAGAAGAATAATCGTAAATTAGAACGCTTTGCGCTTAAAACCAAACCAAGGAAGTTTTTAAAAGCGTTGCTTTGCAACGCTTTTAAAAACTTCCTGAGGGTACATTTGAATGCGTGGCTTAATTTAACGTGAGTTCGATATTGCCATTTGCGTCGTGCAAAGCACGACGCAAATGGCGAAAAATAGTAGGAATCGCTTAGCGATTCTTACCATTTTTCGCTTTCGTCGAACTGACGTTAATTTACGATAGGATAAGTTTTTAGAATATAAGCATCTCCATCGAAGTTGAATAATCCGCTTTTTTTGATAGGTTTCCCAATATTTTTTTTGCTTTTACAAGTCCCCGCCACACTTGTATTGCTAAAACGTCTTAGCACAGCCCGCGATCGCACAGCACCGTTACTTCCACTTGAGCCAGCAGCCGAAGAATTAGCTAAGCAATCACCTAAAGTTTCGATAGTCATCCCCACACTCAATGAGATCGATCGCTTACCGACTTGTTTAGAAGGCTTACGGGATCAAGCTGCCAAAGAAATTATCGTGGTTGACAGCCGATCGCAGGATGGCACACCCGAATATGTGCATAAATTGCAAAAAGAGTTTCCCATTCCTCTCAAACTAATTACCGATGATCCTCTGCCTGAAGGTTGGGTGGGTCGCCCTTGGGCTTTACACACAGGATTTTTGCATAGCGATCCTACAAGTGAATGGGTGCTGGGCATTGATGCTGACACATTGCCACAAAAGGGACTAGTAGCCAGTTTTGTCCAGCAAGCCACTGAGGACAATTTTGATATTGTTTCCCTGTCACCGAAGTTTATTCTCAAAACCGCAGGTGAACAATGGTTACAACCTGCGTTATTAATTACCCTGATTTTTCGATTTGGAGCAACAGGCGATCGCACCCAGTTTACCGAAGATCGGGTGATGGCAAATGGTCAATGTTTTTTATCAAAACGCACCAAGCTCGTCGAACTAGATGGCTATGAACTTGCTAAGTCGTCATTTTGTGATGACGTTACCCTTGCTAGAGCCGCATCCCAACGTGGCGCAAAAGTGGGCTTTCTTGATGGTGCAGCACTGATGCAGGTGCGGATGTATACATCGATGGAAGAAACATGGCGCGAATGGGGGCGATCGCTTGATCTTAAGGATGCCTCAACCCCGACGCAAACCTTTGTTGATTGCCTGTTACTTACTGCTGTTCAAGGATTACCAATACCTTTGCTAATAGCACTGTCAATTTGGCAACCTGTACCATCTCTATTGCTAAATATTTTGTTCTGGCTCAATGTCTTTCTCATATTTATTCGCTGCTTACTAGTATTTGGCATTCGCACTAGTTACACCGAAGTGGGCTTTTGGTTTTGGCTATCTCCTCTAGCTGATCCCTTTGCTGTAATGCGAATTTGGATTTCAGCATTTACCAAACCCAAAAGTTGGCGCGGTCGTACTTACTCATAGAACAATACTCATAGAACAAAGGGGACTTAAGTTCCCCTTGTTCTATAGGAAATTTTGCTTAAACAAACCACAATAAAATTTTTAAAAGCGTTGCTTTGCAAAGCTTTTAAAAATTTTATTGGTTGGGGATTGGACACTGATCGCTGCCGGAAGTTAGAAAAATACAACACGACTATCAAATCCTTGACGACGAATAGTTAAGTTGAGAGTCTCAGCACTGCCACGATCAGGGTAGCCTTGTACTTCGATATAAGTACCACGGTAAGAAGAGCGTAATTGAGCATTAGGAGCGATCGCTTGGACTCGTTGCAACTCCGATACTAAACCCGTGGGAATAATCACGAAATAGCGTAATTGTGCGCCAGAGGTCGAGTTTTGAGCAGTGATTGGCGGAATACTTTGAGTCGGGAAAGACTGACTTTGTGGGGGAAGTGGTTGAGGCGATCGCACAATTTCGATCGCATTGTTACTAGGAAACCCTGAGTTAGGCACATTGGGTAATGGCTCATCTACCCGTACTGTTGGAATAGATTCCACAGGAATTGGCGCGGATGAGATGGGAGGATTATTGCTAGGGATGGGAGGTATCGAACTAACAGGAGCAGAGGGGAAAGTTGCAAATTTATTTTGTACTGTTTGGATTTGGGGATTTAGCCCTGCTTGACTAAATTGAGCAGCACGGCGTTGTGCAAGATTTAAGTTATTGAAGCGTCCTAGTTGTACCACCTGCTCACCTGTGGCTAAGCGACTGATAAATGCATCGGGCGCTAACACCTTAGCCTGTTGTACATTTGCCACATTGGGTAAATAGACGAGATACTGAGTGCTACTGGCATTGGTGGGGACAGCTACTGGGAATGAGTCATTTGGGAAAGACTGGGCGTTGGCGCTAGAATCGTTCATCGCAGTGGTGCTAATACTCAATAGAGATACTAGTCCAAGGGCAACGTTGCGAAGAGTGTTTTGTGTGTGGAGTCTCATATGCTTGAGCTGAAGGTAGCAAAAAATGAAATTGGGCGCGATTGTACCATACTCTACAAGACTCACGTAATCTCCTTTAGTTTCAAACAGCAATTCTCATTATAAAAATCGTTTTTTTGAAAGCCCGCCGTTGGCGGGCTTTCAAAAAAACGATTTTGGTGTTTCCAGCGCCAAAGGCGCTGGAAACACCAAAATCGGTTTCATAATGAGAAAATAGCTTGAAGGGCGGCGCTTTGCGCCGCCCTTCACTATAAATCGCGATGGGTAAAGGCTTTAGCCTTTGCACCTGTGTAGTTAGCCACGATATGACCATCACCCACAAGGCGATATTTATAGGTAACTAGCCCTTCTAAACCTACTGGACCACGAGGCGGCATTTTGCTCGTGCTAATGCCCACTTCTGCGCCAAAGCCATAGCGGAAACCGTCAGCAAATCGGGTTGAGCAGTTATGAAATACCCCAGCAGCATCGATATCGCTCATAAATATTTCAGCGATCGCTTGATTTTCGGTGACGATCGCTTCGGTATGTTTCGAGCCGTAGGTAGTGATATGGGCGATCGCTTCTTCTAGAGAATCAACAATTTTGATGGACAAAATCAAATCACAATATTCCGTTGACCAGTCGGATTCTTCCGCAGGATTGATCGCTATGATTTCCAGAGTGCGATCGCAGCCACGTAGCTCTACACCACGCTCTTGCAAAGCAGTGAAAGCTAGAGGCAAAAATTTAGAGGCGATCTCTCTATTTACCAACATCGTCTCGATCGCATTACAAGCCGCAGGATATTGGGTTTTGCTATCGACAGCGATCGCGACAGCTTTTTCCAAATCCGCCGACTCATCTACATATAAATGGCAGACTCCATCAGCATGACCGAGGACGGGAATATGCGTATTGTCTTGGATATA
Source organism: Pseudanabaena minima str. Chao 2107 (assembly GCF_051131155.1). Taxonomy (NCBI): domain Bacteria; kingdom Bacillati; phylum Cyanobacteriota; class Cyanophyceae; order Pseudanabaenales; family Pseudanabaenaceae; genus Pseudanabaena; species Pseudanabaena minima. The sequence continues at coordinate 2,602,398 of NZ_CP159508.1, read as the reverse complement.
GCGCACAAACTGATTAGAACCTCTAGGAATAATCAAATCGATCAGTTTATCCATCTTTAAAATAGCTAAGGTTTCGGCGCGGGTGGTCAATAGCTGCACTACATTTGGCGATACGCTACCTTGTTTTGTAAATAGCTCTTCTAAAGCTTTGTACATGACTAAAGCGATCGCTTCACAGGAATGTACAGCTTCACTACCACCTTTAAGAATTACGCCATTGCCTGACTTAATACCTAGCGCTGCTATTTGGGTAACCGCATCAGGACGCGCTTCAAAAATGACCCCGATTACGCCCAATGGGCAAGACAAACGCTCTAATACTAACCCTGCATCTAGCTCACGATGAATTTGGCGATCGCCGATGGGGTCGGCAAGGCGGATTACATCGCGCACACCTGCGATCATGCCTTTCAGTTTATTGGCATCCAGTTTAAGGCGAGCGATCAAGGCGCTGGGCAATTTGTTGGCACTTGCCGCAGCGATATCCTTTTGATTAGCAGCCAAAATCATTTCAGTTTGTTGCTCTAGGGCAACAGCGATCGCTTCTAAAGCAGCATTTTTGGAGGTGGTTGGCAATTTTGCTAGGGCGATCGCCGCTGTGCGAGTGCGTTGGATCGACTCTAATAAATCTTGTGGCAAATCCTGTGACAAATCTATAGATACATTCCCAGACACGTTAATCTCTATTACTTTTCGTGGATTACATTTGAGCTTTGAGCATCACCTTTGAGTGTAGGGATACTGCGTAAGTCTTATCTTAATACGAAAAGATCGAAGGTAGGGTAGACAAGTCTCGCCCTACGATATTCTCAATAAAGTCTTTACTGTGTCCATCAATTCCTCTGGGAGGAAAGGCTTGCCAATATAAGCATTTGCCCCTTGCCGATATCCCCAATGGCGATCAGCTTTGGTAGATTTAGACGAGCATATGATGATGCTGATATTCTTCGTTTCAGGATTCTCTCTTAGTTTCCGACAAAGGTCATAGCCATTCATTTCAGGCATGACAATATCTAAAATTGCGAGATCAGGATGTAACAACTCAGCTTGGGAGATCGCTTCCACCCCATTCTTCGCAGTCACAACTTCAAACTGATTGCTTTGAAGTAAATTAGCCATCATTTCTCTCTGCGTTTTACTATCTTCAACAACAAGAATTTTGGACATCGGAGAAACCCTCTCAGTTCTACATTTTCATCCTAGAACTGAGGTGGAAATTACACATGAAGACTAAGTCCTGATTTTACTAGTACTTTAGTCCCAACCAAAACTAGGACTATCGCTACTTGTTCGTTACTATATAAACAGCTAATTTAAGATAATACCAATCTGCACAAATAAACCAAGAACTCAAGCTCTTGTCTAAAAGCTCAAGCCTGTTTCAGCAGACTGAAGAATACTTCTAATTAACCCGTTGAAACTGGTTTGCGCTTTTAACTCGTACTTGATCCCAAAACACAAAATGGCGTAGCCATTTTGTGTTTTGAAAACCCTTACTGGGTTTGGTTTGTAATCCACAAAAGTGTTGCCACACTTTCGTGAATTGGGATGAGTACTTGAGTGCAGAGCGATCGCCCAAAGCATAGGTAATTCCCATGAAAATCCGCATTTTACTTGTTGACGATCATGCATTTATTCGTCGCGCTCTGAAGATTTCTCTTGGCGATGAATCTTCTTTGGAAATTGTTGGAGAAGCCGAAAATGGAAATTTAGCGATCGCCCAAGTAGAGAACCTCCAGCCAGATGTTGTTCTCATGGATATCCAAATGCCACTTATGGATGGAGTGGAAGCAACTAAACAAATTTGCGATCGCTTCCCCGAAACAAAAGTCCTCATTCTCACCGTTGATGATACAGAAGAATATGTTTCACAAGCTTTGAAATATGGAGCATCAGGATATATCTTAAAGAATACGTCTCCCGAAGAATTATCATTTGCAATTCAGGCTGTCTATCGAGGCTATATGCACTTAGACTTAAACTTAGGTCGAAAGGTAATTGCCCGAATCCCTGAGATTGCGGAAGTATCTACAACTGATTGGGATAAGCTCACTCCTAGAGAGCAGCAAATAGTAAAATTAATCGCCACTGGCGCAAATAATGAGGAAATTGCTAATCAGCTTTACATATCCACAAGAACTGTCAAAAATCACATTACCAATATTTTGAGCCAGCTAAATTTACGAAACAGAACTCAGATTGCGATCTTAGTTACTTCGATTCTTAACTATTCGTAACTGATTGTAAATTCCATAGAGAGTTTTGGTGCTTTGCACCGAAACTCTCTATGGAATTTTGGTATTAAAGTTTGCTAGGAAGATTGGAATCAACTACCTTAATTCTCCCTGATTGAATAGCATCAAATACAGAGTGAATTTGGTAAACTTCTTGATCCGTTAAGCCTGAGTTCTCAAATAAAGAATTGAAAATCGCTTTACTAAAATATAAATAGCCTTTACGACTAATCATCCCTGTTTGCATAATGCGATGGACAACATCATCAAGGCTAATTGAATTAGTGGATGTGCCACGGGTTGTGTCTTCTGGTAATTTGAACTCTGATATTTGTGCATTGGGATCACCAAAACTGGGACTAGATAATCCAGAAACTGGGTGATTGGGAACTGTTGGCGTATTTAAAGGCTGTCCCTTATTAGGCAGACAACGATTAACGGCTGCTTTTAACATCTCAGGATCAAATGGCTTGGTAAGATAGTCATCAGCACCAATTTCCATACATTTCATGACGCTATCCATTTCCTCAATCGCTGAAATCATAATTACAGGAATATCCCGTAATCGTGCGTCTTTTTTCAAGTATTTGAGAACTGCATATCCATCAATTTCAGGCATCATGATGTCGAGTAAAATCAAATCATAGAGATTAGCCTGAATCATTGACAAAGCTTCGCGTCCATTAGCAGCCATTGATAAATTGAAATCTCTTCTATGCAAGCGTCTGGCAAGCATATCGCGATTTATTTCGTTATCATCGACGATCAATACTTGAAAACTTGGGATTCCCATTTTTACCACCCGTTTTTGATTATCCGTTTGTTGTCCATACTTTAACGCGATTTCTACCCTCGTGCTTTGCTTGATAAAGCGCTAAATCGGCTTCTTTAATTAGTTGTTGAGATGTGGAAATTTGGGTATGAGGGCTGATAGTTGTAAGTCCTAAACTAGCCGTAACATAGGAGTTTATTTGAGAAGAACTATGACTTATATGAAGATTTTCAATAGCAAAACGAATTTGGTTTGCACAAAACTCTGCTCCTGGTGCATCAGTGTCAGGTAAGATTACTGCAAACTCTTCACCTCCATACCTTGCTAATGTGTCTCTTGGACGCTTGATAGCCCGTGAAGCAGCGATCGCCACCTGACATAGACAGTCATCTCCCGCTAGATGCCCATAGGTATCATTATATTTCTTAAAATAGTCTATATCAAATAATATGAGTGAGAGACATTTCTTTTCTCTATGCGCTGCATTCCATTCTCTTTCTAGAACTGTATCAAAGTAGCGGCGGTTAGCAATGCCGGTCAATCCATCACGATGGGACAAGGCTTCCAACTCATTTTTAACAACTTCTAGCTCGTGATAAGCAATTGCTAGTTCCTTATAAGCGGCTTCTAGTTTTTGATTATTTAAGACTTCGCGATCATGTAATATTTTCTTCTCTAAACAGGCACTTACTCTGGCTTTAAGCAGAACTCGATCATAAGGCTTGATTAAATAATCTTCCGCCCCCTTTTGAATACAAGCCAACATCATTTCTTTTTCATCTAATGCAGAAATAATAATTACAGGAATTACGCGCCATTGATAATTTTCTTTAAGATGATTCAGCATTTCTAAACCATTCATTACTGGCATCATCATATCCAGCAGGATCAAATCAATCGGCTGTGTGGCAACTATTTCTAGTCCGATTTGACCACTTTCCGCCAAAGTTATATTTGCATATCCTAAATTCTTTAAGTGACGACAAAGAATTTCGCGATTCATTTGATCATCATCAACAATTAATAAATTAGATTCATTAGGTTCTGGCATATATTTTCAATAAATTTTCAATTTTCCCCAATAACCTTGCAAATTCAATCGGCTTAGTGTCGTAATCATCACAACCTGCTTCGATGCCTCTTTCGCGATCGCCTACCATCGCATGGGCTGAACAACCAATAATTGGAATATTTTGAGTTGCAGTTATTTGCTTCAAGCGCTTTGTTGCTTCCCATCCATCCAGAATCGGCAGACTCATATCCATCACAATTAAATCGGGGAGTTCAGTTTCGGCAATTTTGACACCCAATTCGCCATCAGTAGCAGCGATAACTTCAAACCCCCGACGCATTAATCTTCGCGATAGCATATCGCGATTCATTTCATTATCTTCTACCAGCAAAATTTTTGGCATATTAGGTTTTTTGATAATACCTAAATTATATTAATCTGCTAAATAATAAAAGGCTCGCTTTGCGAGCCTTTTATTATTTTATTTACCCATTCCAAGCTGTTGTGCTTTTTGGTAAACTTTGCCCTCGGTTAAAAGTGAAGGCGCAATGACTACTTCAACCTGTTGCATTTCTCGGATTGTCCCTGCTCCTAATGTGCCCATGCTGGTTTTGAGTGCGCCCAAAAGGTTATGTGTTCCGTCATCTAGTCCCGCAGGACCGCGCAAAATTTGCTCTAGGGAGCCTGTTGTGCCAACACGAATACGGGTTCCGCGAGGTAGGACTGGGCTAGGTGTTGCCATTCCCCAGTGAAAGCCACGACCAGGAGCTTCTTTAGCTCTAGCAAATGGTGAGCCGATCATTACGGCATCAGCGCCACAGGCGATCAATTTACAGATGTCACCGCCTGTAATCAAGCCGCCATCGGCAATGATTGGCACGTATTTGCCAGTTTCTTTAAAAAAGTCTTCACGGGCGGCAGCACAGTCAGCAACGGCTGTGGCTTGAGGAATGCCCACCCCAAGTACACCTCTAGATGTACAGGCAGCTCCAGGTCCGATGCCAACGAGTACACCTGCGGCTCCTGCTCTTAAAAGTTCGAGGGTGACATCATAAGTAACGCAATTACCCATGAGTACGGGGATCGGCATTTCTTTGCAGAATTTTGCAAGGTCGAGGGAGACAAGTCCTTCGGCGGCGATGTGAGTGGTGGAAACTACTGTGGATTGCAAAAAGAAGAGGTCACAACCAGCTTCGGCAGCGATCGCACCATATTTAAAGGCATTTACAGGAATGCTGCTAGCACAGGCAATACCACCTTTTTCTTTGATTTCACGGATGCGTTTTTGGATAAGTTCAGGCTTTACGGGTTCGGCATAAAGCTCTTGCATAAGTGAGACAAACTCAGTCACACCCACAGAGGCAATTTTTTCTAAGATTGGTGTGGGATTGTCATATCGAGTTTGGATACCGTCAAGGTTGATGACACCCAATGCACCTAAATCTGAAAGTTTAACTGCCATACCAACATCGACAACCCCATCCATTGCACTAGCAATGATCGGAATTTCGCGACGAATTCCCCCAACTTCCCAAAATGTATCGGCAACGTTGGGATCGAGGGTTTTCCCTCCTGGTACTAATGCAATTTCGTCGATGCCATAGGCTCTGCGTGCAGTTTTACCGCGCCCAATTTGAATGTCCACTGTTTGTACTCTCTAGAATTTGATAGTGAAAAAGGTGTGCGTAAAAATCTTGCGTTAAAGATTTACGTTAAGGGTTGGTATTTGTTGATGGAGTAGTTTTAATTTGTCGATGACTATTAAAACTACAAAACTTAGGTGAGATTGACTTTGAGCTTTTTAGATTAGCCTAGGCTAGCTTAAAAAACACTACTCTCGAGACGGCGATCGCATGATGCTCGTAGCTTGAGATTAGACAATTTTGCAAAAATTCTTAATAATCTCTTAAGACCTTGCTGCTTATTGACTAATGATAACTAATTAATGCAATGGTTTAAATCTAAGGTTGCTTTTTTAAAGCGATTATCACTGTGAACATTAGGTTTATCAAAAGTCTGCTACGCATTGCGATGTCACTCAAAATTAGATTCAAAGACTTGTGCAGACTGCTACGCAGAGCTTTGAATTTTATATAATTGTGCCTACTTACTGATCAGACTTATCAAAAAAATTGCATTGTTTGGTTCTTCGGAAAAATTAAGAACCAAAATAGTAATGGCGGCGTAATGGCGGCGCAAAGCGCCGCCATTACTCTTGCAGCGCTTCGCGCTGCACCACTATTGCTTGAGTTTGAATATCTACACAAGAATTACTATATTTTTGCGGTACTTTTTAAAGGGATAGCAAAGCTAGCCTTGAAACAACAATCTGAATCTAAACGATGGCTGAATTTTTTAATACCTATGGCTTCTTGATTGTCTCAGCAGTTTTTGGGGCAATTCTAGGAATTTCCGTTTATTTGCCATTAATGGCAGGACAGTTGTCATTGGCAACACCAGGATTTTATGCCTTAGGTGGTTATATAGCCGCGATCGCCTCTACCAAGATGTTAACAACTGCTACAGGTACTGTGCCAGTTTGGTGGGTATTGCTGGAAATGTTAGCGGCGGGTGTGATATCTGGACTAGTAGCGGTAATTTTAGGAATCCCTGTATTACGATTGCGAGGAATTTATTTGGCGATCGCGACCATTGCTTTTGTAGAGATTCTGCGAGTTGTTGCGCTTAATCTCGATATTACAGGCGGTGCAGTTGGTATTTTTGGGATTCCACAGCCGTTTCAGTCACCTTTGGAATATCTTTGGATAGCTTTGCCTTTGCTAGGCTTGAGTATGGCTTTTATGTATCGCCTAGAAAAGATTCGGGTGGGACGAGCGTTGATTGCCATTCGTGAAGATGAGTTAGCTGCCGATTCGATGGGTATTAATCCCACTTATTACAAGGTATTAGCCTTCGTCTTAGCGGCGATTTTGGCGGGCATGGTGGGAGCAGTAAGCGCTCATTTTTTGAATACATGGAATGCTCGTCAGGGAACCTTTGATGCCAGTATTATTTTCTTAGCTTTTGTTTTAATTGGTGGTTCGCGCACATTTTGGGGACCAGTAGTCGGGGGGATTTTGCTAACGGCTTTGCCTGAAGTGCTGCGGGGGCTTTCCAGTGTTAATGGTGTGCCTCTATGGTTGGGACAATTTCTTAAGGATGGACGCTTAATTATTTTTGGGGTTTTGATTGTGGTTGGAACAATTTTTTATCCTAAAGGGATCATTACTCCAGAGTTTCTAAAATGGTGTAACCAGACTACACAAAAAGTATTTGCCAAAACTAAATAGTTGAAAAAATTGCGAAGCAATTTTTTCAACTTAGATGCTGGAGTCAATATGTCGCCACAAAAAACAGATGATCGCCGATCGCTAAAATCGCTAAAAATCTTGATTTATCTGACTTTGATTGCGAGTTCATTAGGAATTTATGCGATCGCTAATCCTAATCTTGCTAACCATTTGCCATGCTTTACCGACTGTGCCGCGAGAGCCGCCAATGAGTTACTTAACAAAGACAAAAAGATTGCGGATTTAATTAATCTCAAAAAGCTCGATAAAAAGGCGATCGAGATCGTCGTAGAAAAATCTCAATATAAGCTGACGGTTTATTATCAAAAAAAGCCAATGAAGTCCTATGCGATCGTTTTGGGTGGCAATCCCAAGGATGACAAATTAAGGCAAGGGGACAAGCGCACACCAGAGGGAATATTTCATATCAAAGATCTTTATTACCATTCGGAATGGTCAAAGTTTATTTTGTTGGACTATCCCACTCAAGATTCTTGGCGCAAATTTTCGCAGGCGAAGATTAGAGGCGAAGTAACTGCAAAGGATGGCATTGGTGGCGAGATTGGCATTCATGGGGTGGAGAAGGGGCAAGATTGGTTAATTGATCGCAAAATCAATTGGACGTTGGGCTGTGTCTCTTTGAAAAATAAGGATGTTGATGAAATTTATCCCTTACTACAGCGCGGTACAGCTATTAAAATTTTGCATTAGAATTACAGCTTAATTAAAGAGAAATTTTTGAAAGCGACGCTTCGCGTCGCTTTCAAAAATTTCTCTTTATAGTGATAGTGTGAAGCGGCGCGAAGCGCCGCCTCACACTATCTGGGTTTTATGTCCTGATACAGGTGGCTATAGCTATATAACAACTCACGAAAGAGTGGTAACACTTTTAGAAATTAAAAACCAAACCCAGTAGGGGTTTTAAAAACACAAAATGGCTACGCCATTTTGTGTTTTGGTATTATTTTGCGCCTGCTTTCTTTATCAAGTTGACCACATCAAGATGGTTGTTTTGAATGGCGATCGCTAATGGTGTTGTCCTACCAAACGACTTGGCGTTAATATCGGCTCCATGCTCAATCAAAAGACTGACAATTTTGGTATATCCATACCCTGCCGCATCATAGAGTGGGGTTGCACCTGCAACATAACGATTAGGATTTGCACCTTTGTTTAGTAGGAGTTGAACCACCTCAACCTGATTTTTGACGATAGCTGCATCTAGAGCCGTAAATCCTTCGTCAGACATAATATTGACATCAGCTCCTTTTTCTAAAAGTAACTTGGCGATTTCAAGATTTCCTTCTCTTGATGCTTCTATCAGAGGGTATCCTACAATCCAACTTCCTCCATTAACATTTGCCCCATAAGCTAACAAAAGTTTCACAATCTCCATATGATTATTTGCAGACGCAATCATTAAAGCTGTCTCACCATTTTGTTCTTGAGCATTTGGGTCGGCTTTACAAGATAGAGCTTTTTGGGCGGCAACAAGATTTCCTGTTCTCACTGCTTTTAGCAAGATCGTATTTTGGTTAGTCTTTCTTATTTTCTTTAGTTTGAGTGTAGGTGAGTTATGGGGTGGATCAATTTCAATTAGGGCAGAAGATGCCTCTACGATTTTTGGTAGAAAAGTTGTCGCGATCGCTAATCCTGTTAATGTCAAAAAGATTAACTTAAGAGGGTTTAATGTATTCATAGGACAGCATCAAATATGGTAGCTTTACAAATTTTATGAACGTAGGTCAATCAACTCTAGGTGTACAGCAAGTAACTCGCCGATTTGGGGGCTTAGTGGCAGTAAATGAGGTGTCCTTTGATGTACAGGAAAATGAAATCTTTGGTGTGATTGGACCCAATGGAGCAGGTAAAACGACTCTGTTTAATACTATTACAGGACTAATTGCTCCTAGTAGTGGCAAGGTTCTCTACGCTGGTCAAGAAATTACTAATCGCCGTCCCTATCAAATCGCGAAATTTGGAATTGCCCGCACATTTCAGAATATCCGTTTATTTGGTGAACTTTCGGCGCTAGAAAATGTAGCGATCGCTCGACATCTCAGAACTACTACAGGGATTTGGAATGGAGTTTTAGGTCTACCACCAACTCATAAAGAAGAAAAGCAAACCTACGATCGAGCCTTAGAACTATTGGAACTGGTGGGACTAAGTGATCGTGCTGGTGTCAAAGCCAAAAACTTCTCCTATGGTGATCAGCGTCGGCTGGAGATTGCTCGTGCCCTTGCCCTGCAACCAAAGTTATTACTTTTAGATGAACCTGCCGCAGGGATGAATCCCAACGAAAAAGGACAACTCAGTGATTTTATCCGCAGTTTGCGCGATCGCTTTGCCCTAACAATTTTGTTGATTGAGCATCATGTTCCCCTAGTTATGGGACTTTGCGATCGCATTGCCGTATTAGATTTTGGACAGCTAATTGCGATCGGCAAACCTGAAATTGTCAAAAGCGATCGGGCTGTGATTGAGGCTTATCTTGGTGATGAAGGTTAACACCAAGAATGCTCACTAGCAGGGTTGTGGAGTAACTCACGAATATTTGCTTCGATTACTCGATAACCAACATTGCCATTGAGTCTTTGCCTGCCTTCATTAAAAATGAGAGTAGGACTGACGGTGACATTATGCTCTTTCACTAATTCCATATCTTTAAATAGACTGGCATAGGCTTCACCACTATCAATAATGGATTGAATTGCTTTTTTCGGTAATTTGAGTTTTTTGGCAATTTCAAACTGGATATGGCGATCGCTGATGTTGGCAAGTTGGGTAAAAAAGGCTTCGCGAAATGCCCAAGTTGTCTTTTCTAGTACCTTGTCAGATTTCGGCACGAACCCTTTCTCTTCTAGCAATTGCACCGCACGCAGAAATAAATGTGCCGACAGTGAAGAAGCAGGAATCTCTTGAGTCCAAACATCAGGGTGAACAGATATATGTTCAAACTTACTTGCAGTCTCTTTAACATGATTGCTATAACCTGTTAATCCTCCACGATCGCGCCATCCCTTCTCTAATTTTTCATGGGCATTTCCAAATACGGAAACAAAGTGATACTCAATTTCAATATTGTCAGGGAAGGCGAGCTTTAGTTCTTCTAAACGAATTTGAGCAATGTAAGCCCAAATACAAAGAACATCTGAGAAATAGAAAATACGAATTGGTTTCATAATGTTTATTTTGACATGATCTAATACTGATCCCCGAAAGTGTGGCAACACTTTTGGGGATTAAAAAACAAACTCAGTAAGGGTTTTCAGAGCACAAAATGGCTACGCCATTTTGTGCTCTGGTATAAAAGGGTTGCGAAGTAAGCCTTTTAAAAAAAATTATGATGGTTTGTCTAATCGATAAATGCTGTAGGATTGGCATCTCGAATTCCCACCCGTCCTAACGGTTATAAGGAAGTTTTGCTAAGAGCTGACCCATCGCACAGGTATTGCTAACCCCTGCGAAGACTAAACCACAGCCGACAAATCCACTCAATAGTAGGAACCAAGGAGATACAAATGCGCCTAATCCAGTTCCGATCACTACTAGAAAACCTGCTACAATCTGCACTTGGCGAAATAGACTAATCGGGGCATTTGGGGATTTATTTGTCTTGAGTCCCGCAGCTTTCCAACTTGCTAGCCCCCCTTTGAGTTGGGAAATATTATGAAATCCATAATTTAGTAGTTTTTGAGAAGCCTTAGAGGAACGCATTCCTGACTGACAACAGAGAACTAGAGGCTGATCTCCAAATTGTGCGACTTGATCTGCCTCAAAAGTTGACAGGGGAAGGGAAATGGAACCTGTAATATGCTCCCCTGCGTACTCACTGGATTCGCGGACATCTAGTAAAATGACTTGCTGTAAATTTAGCTTCTGGTTGAGTTCTAGTGCCCCAATTTCCGTTAGTTGAGATAGATTTGATTGTGCAGTCATAGTAATTATAAGTCGAATTCTTTAATTGACTATATCACTATATAGCAATATTTTAACAAAAATATTTTTTTACATAAACTCAAAAGATAAGTGGCGGCGCTTTGCGCCGCCACTTATCTTTTGAGTTTATGTTTGCACTGCTATAAATAAAGAGCTTTAGCCTCTTGTTTACTCTTCCAGTAAAGGTGATCGCTATAATTGGTATAAAATCATTCAGTGATGTTAGATTAATTTCCTTTCTCAAAAATCTAACAAAAATTGTTGATATTAAAAAATGCCACCAAGGTTACAAGTCAAAAACGAAGATTGCTCACCGCTAGGGCTATACGTTCTTCAATATCTAGAAGAACAAGACATTAGTATGAACCATCTTGCCGAGTTGGCTGGTGTGCCACAACCAAGACTACGTGGTGCTTGCTTTAAAGGAACTTGTCCTACGCCTGAAACATTGCGAAAACTAGCCAAAATCATGGGCAAGCATCATTTAGAGCTGTATACCTTGGCTTATCAAGGCAGGATTGAGCAGGTTCCTGAAGATGTGGATGATAACTTGCTGGATATTTTGATTAGGCAAATGCTAGAAACGGCGAGAGAGCTTAATTTAGCCATGCCCAAGGTTCAGCCTTCTAAAGCAAAAATCCGTAAAGCCTTAATGGAGCTGGGTTTTAGAGAAAAACGTGAGGAAATTCCTTGAGGATTACTGTCGTAATAGCAAAACAGAAAATGGCGTAGCCATTTTCTGTTTTGCTATTAATTATTTGTCTCGGTGATTGCTGCTGCTAATTGCTGAAACCGACGTGGATCACCTTCGCTGCCAGAATTAATGCGCTCTTGTCGCTTAATTTCATAAAGTTGATTGAGAATATCTTGCCAATCATTAGAAGTAAGTGGCGATTTTTTCTCTTCAGTCTCTTTTATTTCTATGGACTTATGAAAACTATCAGATTTAAGTTGTTGAATTTTTTGCTGAAGCTTTTGTTGCGCTAGCCAAACCCGCCCCCGAATGGCGAGAACCTCATCATTGCAAGACATCAAATTGAATTGCGTTTGAATTTCCGCTAGCCAAATAGGATGGGCATCAGCAATCGCGATCGCCAAGGATTGCAAGCCCACCACTGATGCATAGCGCACCACCCATTCTTCATCCTGTTGCGCTACAAATAATAAGGCATCCAAGGCTTCTTCTTGAGCGATCTCCCTTAGCTCATCAGGAAACCAATGCCATTTCATTGTACCTAAACCCTTAACGGCGGCGCGACGTACACTCATCGCAAAGTCCGCAGTTGCCACTCCAAGCAAAGTTACCAGCCCCCTTGGATCTCCAATCCCTGCTAAAGCTCGAATAGCCCATGCGCGTGCTGTGTAATTATGCATATCTAGGAGTTCGAGCAAAGGCGGTACAGCCGCACTTCCCAGTAAAATTAATCCGTCTACAGATGCAACTGCGGCTCCTGGATTGTTATAACTTAGCGCCTCAATCAATATGGGAATAGCACCTTCTAAACGAGCTGCCGCCAGATTTTGTACTGCTTCGAGCAATAGTTTGGAAGAATCTGCTTCTTCTACAGCTTGGATAAGTTGGGAAAGGCGATCAGTCATATAGATAGGTTAGAGAAGCTCTTTGCGCTCCTCTACTCTACAATAAATCATCCATCAGTACCAAAACTCTAATTGCATCATACAGCTATTGCCAATCAAACGAACCAAGAATAAATTTGAAAGCGTTGCGAAGCAACGCTTTCAAATTTATTCTTGGTTCGGGCTTGAACACAAAGCGCTGTAAAAATAAATAAAAATAAATAAATAAAAGGGTCGCATGGCGACCCTTTTATTTATAACAACTCATCCATCAATGCCATCACTCTAATTGCTCCATCCGTCAAATCGGGTGGAGTCGCCAGAACTATTTGTTTTTCTAACAAACCTTTAAGAGAAATTAACTTAAGACTATTTTCTGCCATCGTATTACCGATCGCTTCTGCTGCTGATAAATAACCGATCGCCCCCAAGTCCGAAAGAACTGTACGCCGTAGTTGCAAGTCATCATTAGCAAGAGCCGCAACTAAGCGATCGCCATATTGATCGGCAACCGCAGGCTCCGAAAGCTGATACATCGCTCTAGCCGCAGCATATTGTACTTTAGGAATCGGATGATCTAAAAATGGCAAAATGTGCGGAATCGCTTTGACTGCCCTTAAAGTTCCCAATGCTTCGAGAAATGCATCGTAAGGATGTTCTGGTTCTGAGTCGGCACTAGCTTCAGAGTTAGGATTTTTGATTAACTCAATTAGGTAAGGTATGCAGGAATCATCACCCAACATTTCTAACGATTGAGCTACAGCTTCACGTACATAAAAGTCTTCGCATTCCAAAGATTTGATTAATGCAGGTACAGCACGACGATCTCCTAATTTCCCTAACGCTCTCGCTGCATTGCGTCGTAATGGATAGCCACCAGCTTCAGTGCGATCGGCTTCGTCAGCTAAAGCTGCAATTAAAAGATCGATCGCTTCTGGTACATTCACCCGAAACCGCCCCAACCACCAAGCCGCATAAACTCGTAATCCTAAGTCTTCACTTTGAAGATTCGCGATCGCCTGTTCAATGGTTAATAAATTATCGTCGGGAATACCAGTTTCTTCGTTCATAATTTTAATGTGACCTTGTACTACATAAGCATAAAAGGCAGCGCTTTACGCCGCCTTTTATGCTTGGCTTGAAAACAAAAAGCACCCCATTGGGGTGCTTTTTGTTTCTTAGAAAAAATTAGCTAAGTGCATTGATTGCATAGTCGATGTAGGAGTTTGCTTCAACAGCAGAGTCTCCAGACAAACCATGGTTAGCCTTAACATACTTAAGAGCTTCAACGTACCAGCTAGGAGAAAGATCAAAGGTGCGGTTGATTTCAGCAATACCAGCAACCAAGTAATCATCCATTGGACCTGTACCACCAACTACACAGCAGTATGTAACCATACGGATGTAGTAGCCGATGTCACGTACACACTTGTCTTTACCAGTTTGGGTAGAAGCGTAGTTAGCACCAGTCATGGAGGTGGTGTAAGGGAACTTGCTGTATACAGCGTTAGCTGCGCCAGAAGCCAAAGAATCAGCCTTTTCGCTCAAAGCCTTAGCAGCAGCTAGACCAGAGGTAGCTTGACGGAAACGACCAAAAGCAACTTGAACTTCGGTAGAGCTGAGGAAACGACCTTGAGAATCGGCGGCGGATACTGCTTCGGTTAAAGGGGTTTTCATTGTGAGATGTTCTCCAAAATAATCTTGTTAAGGTAAATGCGATCTGATGAAAGATTCATTAATTCAGTCAGAACCAATGGAATGAAATCAAAAAATTAAATTATTCAGTCTTTAGTCCAGCCTATACAAGGTCTAGACTAAGCAACTAAAAACTAAGCAACAGCAGCAGCAGCCTTGTCGAAGTAGCTACCGATTTCACTCATAAGAGCGGAACAATCGCCACGGGTTACGCCGTTAGGATCGTTAGCAATTGCGATTGCTGCATCCTTCATCTTGCCGATACCTACAGCAACGGAAGAACCAGGAGTACCGAGAGCCAAATAGGTTTCTCTCAAACCATTGAGGCAACGATCTTCCAAGATGCTTGCATCGCCAGAGTAGATAGCGTAGGTAACATAGCGCAAAACGATTTCCATGTCGCGCAAGCAAGCTGCCATACGACGGCTGGTGTATGCATTTCCACCAGGAGCGATCAAAGCAGGTTGTTCAGCGAACAAAGCACGAGCAGCATTAGCTACGATTGCAGAAGAGTTGCTGGTGATGCGGTTTACAGCGTCCAAACGCTTGCTGCCATCAGCAACCATTGCGTTAAGAGCATCAATTTGAGAAGCACTGATATAAGCGCCTCTGGAATCAGCTTGGGATACTACCTTTGCAAATGCGTCGTACATAATACTGTTATCTCCAGTTATTGAGTAATTATCTTTTATTTTTTAGACAGTTAACAATCTGAAACTAAACTATTGCAGTTCTTTAATTGTTAGCAGCTATCTTAATTGTTTCTGATTTTCTCTTTCGAGAAATTTAGAAAAACTTTATTTTTATAAATAGCTAGTTTATTGAACCTAGAAATATAAATGATAGGCAAATGACTGCTGTTCATGTATTTCATTGGTTTAATTTCTAACCTATTTGTTTATACTATGTCGTTGGATCATTTTTTATTACAGATTGTCACAATTTATAACGGCTTGTTTCGAGATCCCTTTTTTTAGGCTACTTATTGCCATTGATCCCACGTAAAAAGGCGTTTCTAGCTATGACAGAGTCACCTTTTTCGTTCTTGTTTTAAAATTTGCTGTATTTTCAGAAACAATTGCTGGATCTGCATGGAGTAGGCGCAAGAGCAGATTTTCGATCAAAAGACATAAAAAGCCTCGCGAAGCGAGGCTTTTTATGTCTTGGTTTTTAAAATTCTGTAGTTTATACCGAACTCAAGTTAAGTATAGCTCTCTTAAACTTAGAGAGCCTTTTTCAGGCGATCGCAAAGTGTCTTAACTACCTTAATCCGTGCAAATTTCTTATCATTTGCTTCAATTATGTACCAAGGTTCAAACTCAGTTCCCGTGCGTTCGATCATCTCGTTAGCAGCTAGTTCATCGTCATTCCATTCTGTCAGATTGCAAAAATTTTCATCGGTAATTTTATAGTGCTTATAGGGAGTTCCCTGTCTCAATTGGAATCTTTGCAACTGCTCGTCAGCATCAATACAGACTAGACTTGTTCCAATTTGCGCTCTAGGTCAAACAAAAATCCATGAATATACTCTTCTGTCCACTCAGATCCATAGAAACGATTAAACATGCCCCTAGCAGGATCTTTTTCTGCTCGATATCGTAAATATCTGAGTTGAGCCTCTTTAATTTCGGCTAACTTCTGTGGATCTGTTACAGGCTCAGCGCGATCGCAAAAATCTAGATAAGCCTGAAGGTAATCTTTGAAAGCATTAAATACATGGGTTTGCACCACTTCATCCTCTTTGGGGCGAGTCCAGAGAAACGCAGGGGAAAAAAATTGGCTTGCTTCTTCAGGGAAATCACCACCCCAAGTTAGATGCTTTTGATAAGACGCAAAGATCGGTAGGATCGGCTTTGTGTATTTGTCCTGATAGTCAGGATCATCACGAAATAATGGCTGCATATCCAGTGCAATCAAATGCCCCCCAGGAAGTGTCACCAGATCGCCCCCAAAAAATGGCAAGTCATATTGCAAATGCGGAAAAATCACAAAGTTTAAAACTTGAAGTGAGCTTCCGCCCTGCACATGAGCTGCCCGAATTTGTCGTAGCTTCGATGACTGATAGCCATGACTAGTGGTCAAAACTTCGTTCTGATGGCTGCCCTTGCCCACGATCGCTGATTTCGACTCGAAGCCTTCGGGGATTGGATAAGAATGTAAATCTGGCAATCGCTCTTTTAAATAGGCGATCGCATGATCTAAAAAAGGTTGATATAGAGTCATTTAAGCGGTCACTGCTAGGGGCTTGGCATCTTCAAACAAAAATTCATACAAAAACTTTTCAGACCATTCATGACCAAAGTAACTACTGAAAAGTCCAGAGGCAGGATCGCGATCGGCGCTGTATTGGTCATAGTCTTTCTGGGCTTTAACAATTCGCTGAATATCTGACTGATCTACTAGAGGTTGCGCATCGTCAAGCATTGTCCAATAGAGATGCAAATAATCCTTGAATGCTTCCAGCACTCTAGTTCTCACAGTTTCAGGATCGGTCTTTGCAAACAATAAATATTTGGAGAAATATTGATTAGCATCGTAAAACTTCATTTCCAGATTTTGGGCTAAGTCTGGATACTTGTCATGCAAAGTTTTGAGCGGATAAATGTATTTTTCTAAATAGCCCCGATCTTGAAATAATGGCTGAAAATCCATCACAATCAAATTCTTGACTGATCCAAAAGACAAGAAATCAATCCCCAGTAATGGCAAGTCATAGTTATGACTAGGATAAATGACACTATTAAAAATTTGAGCGCTTGCACCTGCATCAATGTATGTATAGCGAATTTTCCGAAGTTCTGGACATTGGTAGCACCAACTGCGAATCGTTGCAGGGTTACGACCGCGATCGCTGACACAAGACTCTAAACCTGCTGGTATCAAACGGCTTTGCAAGTCAAACCTTTGAAATAGAGACTGTTCTAGGTAGTCAAGAAAAGGTTTATACATGAATTTTATGAACAACTACAAATTTGTAAAAATCATTTTTAAAGTCTTAATCCATGACAATACGAGATCAGTTCTTTATCCAAGGTGGATATGAGAAACTAGTTAATAATCCTTAACAAAAGCAGCTACAGCAACGTAAAAACATAAACCCCAAATAAATGAAGGCGAAGCTTTGCTCCGCTTTCATTTATTTGGGGTTTGAATTGCTATAGCAGTACTTAATAAAAAAGCCAGCCTATGGCTGACTTTATTTATTAAAAAGCAAAGATAATAGCGGCGCTATTATCTTTGGTGTTAGGTTGAGACTGCTAACTCAGCACCTAAAGGAAATCCTAATGCTTCCCTTTGGGCGTAATAAAGTTTGGCAACTTGGCGAGCTAAATTACGAATACGTCCGATATAGCGCACCCGCTCAGTCACCGAAATTACACCTCTCGCATCCAGCAAGTTAAAGGAATGCGAACATTTCAACACGTAGTCAAAGGCTGGTAAAACTAGTTCAGATTCTAATAAATGTCCTGCCTCCTTTTCGTATTGCAAAAACAATTGGAACAGTAAGTCAGAATCCTGTGGCTTGCCGCCAAAGTTACCGAAGTTGTAGCCGCTATGCTCGACTTCACCTTGGTGATGCACCTGTCCATACTTAATGTCGCCTAGCGTTGGATGCGATCGCCACACAATGTCGTATACCGAGTCCACCCCTTGCAAGTACATAACTAGACGCTCTAGCCCATAGGTGATTTCCGCAGAAACGGGACGACAGTCTAAGCCGCCAACCTGCTGAAAATAAGTAAACTGGGTGACTTCCATTCCATCTAGCCACACTTCCCAACCGACACCCCACGCACCGAGGGTCGGTGATTCCCAATCATCTTCAACAAAACGTACATCATGATCGGCGGGATCAATGCCCAAATGTTTGAGGCTATTGAGATATAGATCCAGCACATCATCGGGTGATGGCTTGAGAATTACCTGAAATTGATAGTAATGTTGTAAGCGATTCGGATTTTGTCCATAGCGCCCATCGGTGGGACGACGGCATGGCTCGACATAGGCGACGCTCCAAGGCTCAGGACCGATCGCTCTCAAGAAAGTATGTGGACTCATTGTGCCAGCACCTTTCTCGGTGTCGTAGGGTTGAGCAATCAGACATCCGCGATCGCTCCAATATTTTTGCAACGCCAAAATAACCGACTGAAAATCCATGCTGTACAGGGCAATAACACTAGTGTTTTTTATCCTATCAGCGATCGCACCGTAAATCTTCCCAACCCTAATCAATAAATTACTGAAAGTGTTGCAAAGTAACACTTTCAGTAATTTATTGGTTTGCTTGACTAAAAAATTATCAACCTAAAGAGTATTAAGGCAGCGTTTTGCGCCGCCTCAATACTCTTTATAAAATTTGGTCAGGTCTTAATTATTTCCCATTGAGTAACAGGACGCATCGGTTTCCAGCCTAGAAAAGAACCGATCGCCTCGGCACGACTAATCGAGATTTGCGTAAGCGTACCGCCATATTTCTGTTGCCATTGAAATAATTTTTGTTCTCCCTCAAGGGTAACCACGTTAGCAACTAAGCGTCCATGCGATCGCAAATTTTGCCAGCAAGTCTCGAATAAATCTGGAACAGTCGCACCACCACCGATAAAGATCGCGTCAGGGGTGGGTAAACCCTGCAAAACTTCGGGAGCTTTGCCTTCGATAATTTTGAGGTTAGGAGTACCGAGAGCGATCGCATTTTCAGCGATGAAGTGGGTACGGGACTTTTCGATGGCGATCGCTTGACAACGAGGATGACTTCGCATCCATTCAATGCCAATGGAACCGCAACCAGCACCCACATCCCAAAGTAATTCGCCAGCATTGGGTGCAAGGGTAGATAGGGTAATTGCTCTGACCTCGCGTTTAGTTAATTGTCCATCATGACAAAAAGCATCATCGGGAAGTCCTACCATCCGCGATAGAATTTTCGCTTCAGGATTGGGAATACATTCCACAGCGATCGCATTGAGATCGGCAAATTCAGGAAAGCTTTGAAATTGATTGGCAACAGTAGAAATAATCCGTTCTTTATTTCCGTTGAGATGTTCTAAGACCGTAATTTTGCTATTGCTAAAATTGCGACCGCACAAAATCTTTGCCACAATCTGCGGTGTTTCTTTTCCCGAACTCAGAATTAACAGTTTAGCATTTGGATAAATATAAGACTGGAAAAGTGAAGCTGGACGACCGCATAGGCTCAGGGTTTCTACTTCATTCAATGACCATCCTAATCGCGCACAAATCAAGCTAAAAGTAGAAAGTGAGGGAATAATTGCAATTTCTTCAATGGGAATTCTCTTTAATAAAGTTGTGCCAATCCCAAACCAAAGGGGATCGCCACTAGCTAGGACACATACCGATTTACCACGCAAATTAATAATTTGCTGAATGGTTGACTCAATCGGCGATGCCCAAACTATGCGTGATCGCTGATCTTCTGGCAATTCTGGCAACACCGCTAAATGGCGATCACCGCCCACTAAAATTTCAGCAGTATCAATTAGCGATCGGGCTGCTGAGCTTAATACCTCTAAACTATCCTCACCTATACCAATAATCTTTAGCCATTTTTCACTGGTCATCGACAAAATTTATAAATCTATTAAGTATTTTTTCGCAAGGCAGTCAAATTATTGTAAAGTCAAAGACTGTTCTAGTTTTAACGGGGAACAGCCGTTAACAGATGTAATTGTTTCTATGACTCGATTCTAAGCTTCGTAGCCCAAAATTCTTTTCAAAGATACAAAATGCAAATGGGGAAAGTTTGGTGAAAGTCCAACGCTGTACCGCAACTGTAAAGGATACCTCAGTAATATCGTTTTCCGAAGGAAAACGATATTACTATTCCCAAAGTCAGGATGCCCGCTAGAGCTAGTTTAATTTGTCCATATCTGCGAGTTACAGAGTATGAATTTATCTAAGATTTTCGCTTCAGTTCAATCTAAAGCATTAGCGATCGCCTTTGCTTTTAGTCTCTTAGTATTTGCTAGCCCTGCATCAGCACATCATGCCATGGGTGGCGGAATGCCCAGCAATTTTTTTGAAGGCTTTATGTCAGGCTTGGCACACCCAGTGATTGGTGTTGATCACCTTGCCTTTATTGTTGCTGTCGGTTTGTTTGCAGCGCTTAAGCCTCAAGGTGTTTTTATTCCTTTATCCTTTGTTTTGTCGGCAATGCTTGGCACGGGAATTCACTTGCTAGGTGTATCTCTGCCAGTAGTTGAACTCATTGTTTCAGCATCGATTTTGCTATTTGGGATTTTGATGGCAATGAAGAATAGTCCTAACTTGCTCGTCATGGTTGCTCTGTCGGCAGTAGCGGGACTATTTCATGGTTATGCCTACGGTGAAGCGATCTTCGGAGCACAAACTACCGCTTTAGTGGCTTATTTAGTAGGCTTTACCACGATTCAATTAGTGATTTCGAGTGTAGCTTTCTTTGTTGGTCAGAAAGTCCTCAAGGGTGACTTTTCTCAAGTATCGCCTAGCCTCAAGTCAGCAGGTTTAGTAATTTGTGGATTCGGTGCAGCATTTTTCGCATCTAATCTTTCTTCTCTGATTCTCCCAGTGCCAAAGGGTTAAATCATTTTTCAAATTAGAGGCAATTCATGAATTGCCTCTAATTTGATTTTTCTAGCAATAACCGATGGCTTCGACTTCGCTCAGCCATCGGTTATCAGCAATATGGGCTTTTAAAGTTTTTTAGAGAAAATTATGGCAGCGAAAATACCTGTAACTGTTATTACTGGCTTTTTGGGCAGTGGTAAAACTACGCTCATTCGGGAGCAGTTACAAAATAACCAAGGTCGGCGGATTGCCGTACTGGTGAATGAATTTGGTGAGATCGGCATTGATGGAGACTTACTGCGTTCTTGTCGTGTTTGCGATGAAGATGGCACAGAGGTTACGCCCAATATTGTGGAATTAACCAATGGCTGTCTTTGCTGCACGGTGCAAGAGGAATTTTTGCCAACGATGCAAGAGTTGTTAAAAAGACGCGATCGCATTGATTGCATTCTCATCGAAACCTCTGGTTTAGCCTTACCTAAACCCTTAATTCAAGCCTTCCGTTGGCAAGAGATTCGCAATGGCGCGACGGTTGACGGTGTGATTGCTGTAGTTGATTGCGAGGCAGTGGCTAGTGGCAAATTGGTAGGCGATCTTGATGCGCTCAATGCTCAGCGTCAAGAAGATCCTAATCTCGATCATGAAACTCCCATTGAAGAATTGTTTGAAGATCAGTTAGCCTGTGCGGATTTGGTCTTATTGACAAAAACGGATTTAGTGGATGTTGAAGCTCAAAACAGAGTCCATTCATGGCTTAAGCAAGAATTGCGCGATGGCGTTAAAGTGATCGCTTGCGATGAAGGCAAAATTAGTTCGGAGATTCTATTGGGCTTTAATGCGGCGGTTGAGGATAATCTCGATGCGCGTCCGAGTCATCATGATCATGAAGAAGAACATGAGCATGATGATGATATCAATTCGATTAATATCGTGACCGATCGCGCCTTTGATCCGACTCAGTTATTAACATCGCTAAAACAAGCGATCGCCGATCAGGAAATCTATCGCATTAAGGGCTTTGTAAATGTCCCAAACAAGCCGATGCGAATGGTGTTACAAGGCGTAGGCGATCGCCTTGAGACTTCCTATGATCGTCTATGGGCTAGTGATGAAACTCGCCAAACCCGTTTGGTATTTATCGGTCAGGCTTTAGAGCGATCGCAAATTGAAGCAGCTTTAAGGCTCTAATTTATTACTAAACAATCCTCAGATCTCCGACTTTTTCTACGTATGCAATGATTATCTTTGCTTACGTAGAAAAAGTCGGAGATCTTATACCTCTACATTTTTTCTGAAATAAAAATTGCAATCTACTACAGCTATTTGTCCCAGTCTATTTAATGCCACCACCGCTCAAGATGGCATTCTTTCGCGTATCCGTTTACCTGCGGGATTAATTACTTCTACGCAATGCGAAGTTCTCACAGAGGTCGTTAATAAATTTGGTAATGGTGAAATCCAAATTACTAATCGCGCTAATCTGCAAATCCGCACCAGTCAGGCTCTAACCGAGGAAGCACTTCTAGATCTGCAAGATTATGGACTTGCTTCTAGTAACGAAAGCACTGATGGCTTGCGGAATATGATGGCTAGTCCTAGTGCGGGGATCGATGCTCACGCCACAATCAATACAATTCCATTAGTTAAAGCATGGAATTTCTATTTATTACAACATCCTGAATTAGCCATCCTCTCGAATAAATTTAGTATTTGCTTTGATGGTGGCGAAGCGATTAGAGTTAGCGATCGCCCCAATGATATTTGTTTGGTAGCGGTTGAAGTTGATCAAGAGATTTATTTTGATTTGCTTTTAGGATTAGGCGATCGCGGGGATTCGCCAGCACCAGTCGGGGTGTTAATCCCTCAAAATCAAGTCTTAGAAGTTCTTGCGGCGCTAACAGAAGTTTATCGGCAATATACAGAGCAAAAGCTAGAGCAGAAGATATATTCGCGATCGCGTCCTCCTAGATTACGAGAATTACTGCATGATTGGGGTGTGGAAAAGTATCTTGATCTAGTTGAAGAGAAACTAAGATCCCCCCTTCCCCCCTTAAAAAGGGGGGCTTTGGACAACTTAAACAATAAAAATAAAGTCCCCCTTTTTAAGGGGGATGCCGAAGGCAGGGGGATCACACCTCTAAACGAAGCAATAAGTTCCCACTTAGAGAGAGAGTCTTTTCAACATTTGGGAATTCATCCTCAAAAGCAATCGGGACTGTTCTATATTGGTGTCGTTGTTCCATTGGGAAGGTTAACTTCGCAGCAACTCACTGGTCTAAATAATCTTGCGAAACAATATGGTGGTGGGGCTTTGCGGTTAACGCCTTGGCAAAATCTCCTGATTACGGATATTGCGGAAGCTGTTCTTGAGCAGGTAACGCAGGAGATCTTGAATTTAGGACTGTTTATTTCAGCTCATCATCCCTATGCCGCGATCGCCGCTTGTTCTGGGTATAAAGGTTGTAAATCAGCACATACAGATACGCAAGCTGATGCTAAGCAAGTAGCCGCTTATTTAGAAAACTGCGTCCAACTCGATCACCCAATTAATATACATTTTTCTGGCTGTGAAAAGTCTTGCGCTCAGCATCATCCCAGTGATATTGCTGTGGTTGGAATTGGCGGAACTAATACAGAGACTTATAGAGTTTATGTAGGTGATGGTGATTCTAATTTTGGTAGAGAAATCTATACAGAATATGATGCTAAAAGTGTACCTGCTCTAATCGAACAGTTATTACAGAAATATCAAAATCAGCGTCGAGATTCTACACAAACTTTTAGGGAATTTGTCAATAACTGATGTTACGTGGAACTTAGATGATGAATCTCTTGTTGCTAGCACGACAGGGCAACCACGGGGGGATTGCCCCTACTCCAATAATTTAACGTGAGTTCGATATCGCCATTTGCGGCGTGCTTCGCACGCCGCAAATGGCGAAAAATGGTAAGAATCGCTTAGCGATTCTTACCATTTTTCGCTTTCGTCGAACTGACGTTAATTTAGATTTTTGTAGGGGCTGTGCCCCTGTGCCAGCCCTAGACTTAGATGATTGTAGGAATTCTATCCACGTAACATCAGTCAATAAATAAAAAAAGGCGGCGTAGTGCGCCGCCTTTTTTGTTTAGATATCGAGATCCGCAAGTCCTAATTTGGAACCATAGGTTTCAATAAACTCGCGGCGCGGCGCAACTTTATCGCCCATCAAAATTGTGAAGATGCGATCGGCTTCGGCAGCATCTTCGATGGTGAGACGCTTAAGCGATCGCGTGGCAGGGTTCATCGTCGTTTCCCATAGCTGTTGAGGCATCATTTCGCCCAAACCTTTAAAGCGCTGAATGTTATAGTTCGCATTGGGAGGGAAGGAATCAATTAATTTTTGTAAATCATTATCGGTGTAGCAATATTGAGCATTTTTACCACGCTCTACTTTGTATAGTGGAGGGCAACCAATATAAATAAATCCGCGATCAAGCAATTCTCTCTGATAGCGATAGAAGAACGTTAGTAGTAAAGTCCGAATGTGTGCTCCATCAACGTCCGCATCAGCAAGGAGAATGATTTTGTGGTAGCGCAGTTGGGACTCATTAAAGTCTTCGCCTTTAATTCCCAACCCGCAACCTGTAATCAGAGCTTGAATTTCATTGTTTTTATAAATCTTGCTGTCATCGGCTCTCTCGATGTTGAGAACTTTACCGCGCAATGGAAGAATTGCCTGATAGTGGCGATCTCGTCCCTGTTTGGCTGAGCCGCCTGCGGAATCTCCCTCAACGATGAAGATTTCGGATTCTTTGGGATCGCGAGAACTACAATCGGCAAGCTTTCCAGGTAAGGTCGAAGACTCTAAGGCAGATTTACGGCGGACTAGCTCACGGGCGCGACGAGCGGCTTCTGCAGCATTAAAGGCTTGTAGTGCTTTCTCAATAATCGAAGTTGCCACCGCAGGATGAAACTCAAGATATTCATTGAGAACTTCACCAACGAAGGAATCAACGATACCTCTGACTTCAGTATTGCCTAGTTTAGTTTTAGTTTGACCTTCAAATTCTGGATCACCAACTTTGACCGAAATCACCGCCGTTAAACCTTCACGGACGTTTTCCCCAGCCAGATTTGAGTCGCCATCTTTGAGCTTTTTCAGCTTACGTGCTGTAGCATTCATTGTGCGGGTCAAAACCGTTTTTAGACCCTCAAGGTGTGTCCCACCATCAATGGTGCGGATGTTATTCGCAAAACCGAGAACATTATCGTTGTAGGAGTCAATACACCATTGCAAAGCGACTTCCACCACCACATTATCGCGTTCACCATTTACATAGATAATGTCGGGGTGAATTGGTTCCTTGTCACGGGTCATGTAGGCGACGTATTCGCGAATACCACCTTCATAACAATAGATATCGGTGCGAAGTTCTGCACCACGGCGATCGCAATATTCGATTTTTACGCCAGCATTAAGATATGCAAGTTCTTTGAGGCGGCTGGCGAGAACGTCGTAATCAAATTCAGTCTGGGTGGTAAAGATTTGTGGATCAGGCTTGAAACGTACCTGTGTACCGCGCCTTGGTTCCTTACTCTTGCTAGGGATGAGATCGCTAACAGGAAAGCCGCGTTCATATCTTTGGGTATAGACTGTATCCAAGCGCCATACCGATACTTCTACCCATTCAGATAGGGCGTTAACTACGGAAATACCAACGCCGTGCAGACCGCCTGATACTTTGTAACCACCATCGCCGAATTTACCGCCAGCGTGAAGAACAGTTAATACAGTTTCGAGAGCCGATTTACCAGTTTTGGGGTGGATATCAATGGGAATGCCGCGCCCATTGTCGGAGACTTGTACAGAGCCGTCGGGTAGCAGCTCAACTAAAATGCGATCACAGTGTCCTGCCAGTGCTTCGTCTACGCTGTTGTCAACGACCTCAAAAACGAGGTGATGTAATCCTTTTGGACCCGTTGTGCCAATGTACATCCCAGGTCGTTTACGAACTGCTTCTAGACCCTCAAGTACTTGGATCTGATTGGCATTGTAAGTTTCTGTAACGATCTCAGGCATGAAGGTAAACAACTCCAGAAATTATTTCGCTTGCAAGATGGCTATGAAAAAAAGTTACAAAAAACTTTTTAGCGCTCTTGATAGTGTTTTAAGATGTGTTTTGAGCCAAGACTCAAAAACACTCTGCCATTATAGCTTAAAAGCCTTGCAGATATATCAAAACCATCTCAGGTTAAGTTTTTAGATACTCCATGTATCTTCAAAATTTAATTGTGGTTATGGTGATCGCTATAACCTAATAAATAATTTGGACTTTGGCAGCGGCTTCAGTGGCTCTTTGACGGGCTTCGGTGACATCTTTGCCTTTAGCAAGAGCGACACCCATGCGACGGTAGGGACGAGAATCGGGTTTGCCAAATAAACGCAGGTCGGTATTAGGAATCGCAAGGGCTTCCGCTACGCCTGCAAAGGAAATAGTTTCGCTGGTTTCGCTAGCAAGAATGACAGCACTAGCGGACGGACTGAGTAATTCAATCGTAGGAATCGGTAATCCTAAAATTGCGCGTAAATGGATCTCAAACTCGCTGAGGTTTTGGGAGATGAGAGTCACCATGCCCGTGTCGTGAGGACGGGGTGATAGTTCCGAGAAAATTACTTCATCTTTGGTGATAAAAAATTCTACGCCGAAAATGCCTGCGCCGCCGAGTTTATCGGTGACTTTGCGGGCGATGTCCTGTGCATCTTTGACTTGTGCCGTAGTTAATCCAACAGGTTGCCATGATTCTTGATAGTCTCCTCTTTCCTGACGATGTCCGATCGCTTCACAAAATAGCGTTTCTCCTTGCCACTGACGGATGGTTAACAGAGTAATTTCGACTTCAAAATTGATAAATTCTTCAATGATGATTTTGGCAGTATCACCCCGTCCGCCCGCGATCGCATAATTCCATGCTGTTTCCAGTTCGTCAGCAGAATTGACAACGGATTGCCCCTTACCAGAGGAGGACATCACGGGTTTAATTACATTTGGGAAACCAATTTCAGCAGCAACGGTTTTCAATTCGTCGAGGTTGGTGGCATAGGCATATTTGGCGGTGCGTAAGCCCAATTCATGGCTGGCTAAATCGCGAATGCGATCGCGGTTCATCGTAAAGTTAGTAGCGGCGGCTGTCGGAATGATGGTGTAACCCTGCGCTTCTAGTTCCAGCAGTTTTTCAGTACGAATCGCTTCTACTTCTGGCACAATCAGATCGGGTTGATATTTTTTGACGACGGCTTCGAGGGCTTCTCCATCTAACATGGAGATCACTTCGCGATGATCGGCAACTTGCATCGCAGGGGCATTGTCATAGCGATCAACCGCAATTACAGTATTACCGAGTTTTTGCGCGGCAATCACCACCTCTTTACCTAGTTCCCCAGCGCCAAGCAGTATGATTTTTTTCGGTAATGCGATCGCCATTGAATTCACCCAAATCTCTACAAAAGCAATGTTATATCAAAACACAAAGTGGCTACGCCACTTTGTGTTTTTAAAACCCTTACTGGGTTTGGTTTTTAATTCCCAAAAGTGTTGCTACACTTTTGGGAATGGGTATTACAGCGCTTTGCACCCAAACCAAAAGAGAGTAGCGGCGCTTTGTACTGCTATTCTCTTTTGGTTTGGGTAGACAGTTGAGTGCTAGGATTGCTTGCATGAAAATTTTAGGCATTGACCCAGGGTTAGCAATTGTCGG
This sequence comes from Pseudanabaena minima str. Chao 2107, assembly GCF_051131155.1. Taxonomy (NCBI): domain Bacteria; kingdom Bacillati; phylum Cyanobacteriota; class Cyanophyceae; order Pseudanabaenales; family Pseudanabaenaceae; genus Pseudanabaena; species Pseudanabaena minima. The sequence continues at coordinate 2,574,575 of NZ_CP159508.1, read as the reverse complement.
ATTTGGCTTGATTGAGGTTGAGAAACCTGCCTCCCCAAAACTATTGGAATTTGGCACAATTGTGACCCCGAAGCAAACACCAATCGGCGATCGCCTCAAGACTATTTACGAAGATATGCATACGCTGATTGAACAGTTCCAACCGCAAGTGGTGGGAATGGAGAAGCTATTCTTTTATCGAATGGGAAACTTGGTAAATGTGGCTCAGGCTAGAGGTGTAATCGTATTAGTTCTCAATCAACACAATATTGAACCGATTGAGTTCTCACCCCCACAGATCAAGCAAGCTCTCACTGGTCATGGTAATGCGGATAAAAATGATGTGCAAGAGGCTGTTAAGCGCGAATTGAGTCTTGATGCAATTCCGCGTCCTGATGATGCGGCGGATGCGATCGCGGCAGCACTCACTTGTTGGCTAATCGCTTGATCAAGGCAAAATGTTAGGACTCACACGCAGTAGCCCTGCACTCAAGTGCGGGCTAAAAGCTCAAACCCGTTTCAACGGGTTAATTAACAGTATTCTGTAGTCCACTTCAGTGGACTTGAGCTTTTAGCCAAGAACTTGAGTTCTTGGTTTATTTGCATAAGTCCTAAATGTAAAAGTAACGTGAATTAGATATAGCCATTTGAGTCATGCGAAGCACGACTCAAATGGTGAAAAAATGTTTTACAGGCGCAAAAAATCAGCGATCGCTATAGTCATCTAGCCATGCATTACCTTGATTAATTAGGTCAGATAGATTGAGATTCCATAGCTCAATGGTGTTGCTGCCATGCCCAGAAGCAAAGCCGCGACCATCGGGGCGGAAACAGAGACTGATTGGAGTACTATCTGGACATGAGAGAGTTTGTAACTCCTTCCCATCAATACTCCAGAGCTTAATCGTATTATCACTACTTCCCGAAATAATACTCCTTCCATCAGGACTAAAACTTACCGTCCAGATCCCCGCATCATGACCTCTAAAAGTTCGCAATAAAGCGCCTTCAAGGTTCCAGAGCTTGAGCGTACTGTCGCCGCTACCAGATAGAATATATTGACCGTCAGGACTAAAGCAAACACTCCAAACAGCACCACGATGTCCACTCAGGGTTTTCAGTTCTTTCCCATCAACACTCCATAGCTTAACTGTATCGTCACCACTGCCAGAAATAATTTTTTGACCATCGGGACTAAAGCGCACTGTCCACACCGTAGACTTATGACCTTTGAGGGTGGCTAGTTCAGTACCATCAATGCTCCACAATTTAATAGATTTATCGCTACTTCCAGAGACGATTTTTTGACCATCGGAACTATAGTCTACCGTCCAGACAGCAGTACTATGTCCTGTGAAGGTTTGCAAAAGTTGATGACTATTCCCACTTATAGACCATAGAGAAATAGCACTGTCACCACTACCAACTAGGAGACTATTTCCATCGGGACTAAAACAGAGACTGAGGATGTCATTGTCGCCAACAATGGTTTGGAGTTCATTACCTTGCAGATCCCAAATTTTAATTTGATCATCAAGGCTACCTGACGCAAGTCGCAAACCATCGGGACTAAAGGCAACACTCCTTACGGCTGCGCTATGTCCAAATAATGGTTGCTGCATCCTATGTTCAAGATGCCATTGCCGCACTGTGCAATCCAGACTAGCTGAGAGCAAGGTCTTGCCATCAGGACTAAAACTGACGGAACGGATCGGATCGGTATGACCTTTAAAGATTTGTAATTCTTTGCCATGCAGATCCCAAATTTTAATGTTTTTGTCAGCGCTACCTGTAGCTAACATTGTTTCTTCAGGGCTAAAGCAAACACTGCGAATAGCACTTGAATGGGCTGAAATCGAAAAGGCTTCGACGATCGCTTTTTCACCATTGATATTCTCAATTTGCCACAGCTTGAGAATATTATCACCACTACCCGAAGCGATGAATTCACCACTGGGACTGATGCTGATGCTGCGGATGTCGGCGGTATGACCTTTAAGAGTGTAGATCAATGTGCCATCTAGACTCCAAATCATAATGTTTTTGTCCGCACCACCCGAAATGATCCATTTACCGTCAGGACTAAACAAGACAGTTCGCACATCGCCACGATGTCCGCTAATGGTCAATATTTCCGTGCCATCACGATGCCAAAGCTTAATCGTCTGATCACCACTGCCTGAGACGATCATTTCTCCATTGGGACTAAATTGTGCGCTCCAAACTGCGGCGGTATGTCCTGTAAAAGTATGTAAGCGATCGCCTTGAAGATTCCATAAAGCGAGCGTTTTGTCACTACTGCTAGAAAGAATCGTCTGTCCATCGGGGCTAAAACAAGCACTACGCACTGGGGCAGTGTGACCAACAATTTGGGTAACTTCTTGTCCATCAATCTGCCAAATTTTAATTGTTTTATCTAAGCCCCCAGTTATGATTTGTGAGCCATCGGGACTAAATTCTGCACTCCATACACCTTCTAGATGCGCTTGAATGCGATTTTTCTCTTTGATCTCATAGATGGCACGATAAATTGTACTGGTTAGCTGTAAGCGATTTTCGCTAGATATTGATTCAATATCTGGTAGCCACTGTTTGCCGATCTGCATAGCTTGAGCTAGCTCATCAAGATCGACCAAATGATTAGTAAGTAGACTATTGAGACTCAAACTATCAGCGATCGCTTGAGAATTTTTGAAGGAACTCTCTAATTGACGGACGGTTTGGCGGAGTTCGCCTTGAGTCTTTTCTAGCTCTTTTTGCAGCTTTTGGATTTCTGGAGCCTGTGATTTGCGAATTACTACAGCTAAATAATCATGAACTAATTGGCAACGATTGGTTGCATTTTCAGGAATTAATACTACTAATCCAGAGCCAATCAAGATCTGGAGGACGAGTTCGATTTTGGTGATTGCGATATCTGCATCATTTTCTAGGGATTCTAGATCCATTGCAAGATTACATTCTGCATCTAATTTGCTTTGCTTGCGAACTTCACTATCAAGATGATTGAGTCCTCTTTCTAGATCTTCATAGGTTTTGAGAGGTCTAGTTCCCTTCTCATCTGTTAGTAAGTATAAAAGTAAATTAGTTAATCGATAATTCTCTCTTCCACAGTCACAAACTACATTATCCAAATATCGCTGGACAAGGGTTTCTTTAGGATTATTACCTAACTTTTGATATTGCTGGATGGTGCTAATCCGATCATGTTGTAATTGTGCTCCCACAATCTGTAACTCAATCGGACGAATTTCGTCCTGCTCATTCTTTAAGTCTTCTACTAAAATATCGATGAGTTGAGTTTCTAAATAGAATTGTGCTCTCTCCGTAAGAGTCTCAATCGTTGAATGGGCAGCGGCTGGAGAAAAATTACCCAAGGGATAGAGGACGTTTTTGCTGAGAATGTCATTGTCGATTGCACTCATGCCTTTAATGCGATTAACTTCTAAGAGGTAGTGAATGTAGTCTTCACGGAGCGATAGCACCACTTTAATTGATGATAAATATTGAAAATCGCTTAGTAATCCTCCAATAAATTCAAAGAACCGCAGGCGATCGCTAGTACTATGTTGATGAACAAAGAAAAACTCTTCAAACTGGTCAAAAATTAGGACTGTACGCAGGTTTCTTGCTTCATTCCATCGTAGTTGTTCCGTCAAGCGATCGCATAGAACATCTTTCGCCAAATCTTCGCTATAGCTCAAACTAAGTAGCGGTGCTGAAGTTAGTTTGAGTGCTTGTAACGACTCTGTTAACAGATTAATTAGTTCTTGTTCCCAACTTGTATAAACTCGAATTGAAATGGGAATTATATCGCGTCCTCCAAAGGAAGTCTGTTGCAGTGCTGGCATTAATCCTGCATTGATGAAAGAGCTTTTGCCAACCCCAGAATTACCATGCAGCACAATCATTTTGTAGCGGGGTTCACCAATGCGATTAGTCAGTTCGTCGAGGTCTCGCTTACGTCCTGAAGCATAGATTTCTGGTGAGATGATGTATTTATTGCCCTTGTCCAAAAAGCTGGAATGCTCTTCCAAACAGGATTGTAATTGTCCTGCGCCAATAAATGCACGGTATCCATAGCGCTGCTCGATCGCTAAACGTTCTTGTTTAGTTTGAAACGCTTCTAAATATTGTCCCTGAGTAAAATACAAATTGCGTAATTGATTCAAAATCCGAATGTACATGCGCGGATGTCCGCAATGATCTCTACTTTTAGCAGCGATCAAATTGGTTAGGGCTTGTTCCTGATCGCCTAGTTGAATTTGTGCCTCGGCAAGATAACACAAATACAAGCCGTATAACCAATGGGATGTTGTTGGTGCATCTTCTAAAAGGGCGATCGCTTGTTCGGCATATTCCTTAGCGGTTTCCCATTCCCCATCTTCTAGGGCAACTACTGCTAGGAATCCGTAGTCAGCCGCCAAATTACTGATATCTCCATGGGTTTGATGAATCTGGAGCGCTTTTTGAGAGATATCTTTAAGTTCTATCCATGCTTGCAAGTGATGTAAAGTACGTTGCAACTGTAGGTAGCACTGTGACATTAAATCAGGACGATTGGCTAATTGAAAGCAAGCTAAACTTCTTGCAAATAGATGTTCTACAGCTTGCCAGTTTTCCTCATGGGAATGTTTTTCTAATTTGGTGAGGTGATAGCGTCGTCGTCCAATTTGATAAAGTAGTAGTCCTTGCCGTTCTATATTTTTGACTGATTCCCAATAATTGTAACTTGCTTGCAGATGTGACAAGGATTGGGTAAAGTCTCGCGTATTCATGCCCCGAATGAAGTCTAAACCTGCTTGCAAAGATGGCGAGATTTGCTGTCCTTGACTTTGTAAATCACGTAGGGCTACATCTAGTTCTGAAAGATAAATACCGCCTAGATGGGAAATACGCCCAAGACTATGACTAGGATCGATTAAATTAGCGCTTAGTGCTAAGTGAAATAAAGCTTCAGTTCCCGATGTTAGTGATTCAATCAGATCTTCACTGGCGATCGCAAATTCAATGGTAGTTGTCCAACTCTCAAAGTCTGGAGCAACTCTAATCATCCGCTTCAATAAATCGTCATTGATCCACAATACGATGGGATACAAACAATTTTTGCGAAATTCCTCTCGGATTTGATTTAATCCCTTAACCAAAATGTCAGGGCTATCTGTTGCTTCTAGCCCAGTTAGCATTACCGCAGGTAAGTTGCCATCTCTTGTAGCAGGAGTTGACGAATGAATCGCATGATAGATTGATTTAGTTTGAGGTTCTAATCGTACTTGCCGCATTGATGTTGATGAGATTTCTGCTAATCTAGCGATCGCGCGATCGCGTAGATTGACATAATTACAACGCGCCAGTAACAGGGTGAAAGTCCCATCATAAATATCCAAGAGCAAAGATAATTCTTGCAGTGAATCTTCGATCTCAGGTGAAATATTGAAAGAATTGACTAGTTCATTTTGATAAAGATCCAGTTGTGAGGTCAATTGCTGGAGCGCTTGTTCTGCCTCGGGAGAAATATTAAATCCAGTTACATCTTCTTCTGGAGACTTAGCATAGGGAATCTGTGACATAGTTTTTGCCCTCGGCGATCGCGGATAATTGTACCAAATGTTGCTATGTCATATTAAAAAAGGATTTGGAGACCAAATCCCTACATATTTGCAAGGGTAGGGGCTTGGTTACATATTTGCAAGGGTAGGGGCTTGGTTTCCAAGCCCAAATCTCATCTTTTTACGTAACTTTTAGAGGATCTCACAAGAGAAATCCTAAGGTACGTCAAATTCTTGAGCGGTGACAAGTACAGGATTTACCTCAAACCAAGAACCATTTTCATCTTGATATTCATAAACGTACATGCTTCTAATCAAGGTTTGATAGCCAGTATCACCCACCACCTTCTTCGTACTATTCACCTGTCGCAATAGTTTCCATTCCTCATCATCTATAGAAAGAACTAACTCGTTACGACGTTTACGGATCGTATCTTCCAGAACCTCAAGGGTGACAGGTAAACCACGTTGTTTGCGGAGTGCATCATTGAGCAGGCGCATAATATTTCGCACATGACCTCCACTCGCAAAGCACAGTCGATCAAGTGTATTCATACTGTCGAAAACTTGATTAATAGCATTTAATCGCTCAGTGGGAGAGCTATCTGGTAATACCCGCGATAGAATCATTTGGCGCAAAAGTGCAATGCCTTCCTCATGGGTACTACCATCGCGGCGTACTACAGGAACCATCGGCAACACAATTGGATCGGTCATAAACCTAGCCGTGAGTGTGCCGTAATCCCTCGAAAATCTCAAAGCAAGGGGCATGGTATAAACCACATGACATTGCAATTTGCGAAGTTGCTCAGCACGATCAACAAATAAATATTCAGTTTGCGGTCTACCCCAAGGTTTTGGTGAATCGTCAACGCGATCAAGGTTATCAACGATTACAACAATGCCTTCTTTTCCTAATTTCTTGAGATCAGCGATCGCAGGTAATAGGATCTCATTATTGATTAAGTCTAGCAAACCATTGGTTTTTGGCTCCATGTAGCCGCGTAGTTTGCTCCGCATGTCAGGACTATCTTTAGTTTTAGCGGAGAGTTTACCAATGCCTAGAGATAGAGAAAACTCGCCACTGGTACTAGCCTCAATCTTGCCAACTCCTGGGACATCGGCTTCAGCAGAGAGTTCAATCTCAGTATTCAAAATCTTAACTGCCCCGTTGAGCATGGCTCGAAACCCCTTGGCTTCAGTTTTCACCTTCACCGCCTCTAGGCTCTCAACCACACGTCTAGCGATCGCAAGGAGGATATCACTGAGATCGACATCGCCCATCTCCATGTCTTGACTAGACTCAAAGTAAACGACGTGAAACCCTTCGCTTTCAAGTTGTTGCTTAAGCTGCAAGATTTCTGTAGATTTGCCACAACCGATATGTCCAGTAAATAACTGACAAGTCGGCTGTCCATCCGAAAAAAGCGAAATGTTATCCTTCAAATCTTCGACAACTTTACCGCCCCGAACCGTCGAAAAGTCAATGTAGTACTTTTTGTCTTCGGCACTATCAGCAAGTAAGGTTTTACTCGGATCAGTTGCCTTAAAAAATCTCTTGTAATCTACAGTCATAAGTCATACAATTCCTCTTTTAAGGGTATTATAAGGAATTTATGGAAGTTTTGAAAATCTAATTTGTAGTAAGTGATGTGAGGTTTAAGCAAACTCAAAGTGTAGTGTTAACAAGGCACTACTATATTTGCTGTCTTTTATGTTATCAGCTTAGTTAAGTAGATGAGCATATTAAAACCTAAAACCAAAGATTGTTCCGCCCGCGTAGCGGGCGGAACAATCTTTTCGGTTTTGAGTTTATTTATGCCTAGCTACTTATCAATTTCGATAGATCTATAGGGATCTAGCATTCAAGTACAGCACTTTGTACTTTCTCAAAACCCAAGAAAATTTTTGAAAATGTTCCTTTGTCACAATTTCAAAAATTTCTCTTACTACATAAAGCCTAGACGGGCTGTAAGTTATCTAATGGATAATCCAATGGATATGAGAGGGGTCTCTAAATAGTGTTTTATCTCTTGATCGATGACTATTAAGTAGCTAGACATAAGTAAACTAAAAACCGAGAAGTTTGTTCCGCCCGCTACGCGGGCGGAACAAAGTCTGGTTTTGGGTTTTAATTAAGTTGAGCTACTTATAAAGATCTTAGATTGGGAGCTAGTCAAATAATCAACCTTGCTGAACTATGCTGGTAAATATACCTAAATATCAAGTTGTTGAAAAGATTTACGAGAGTTCCAATTCTCAAGTTTATCGTGGTATCCGTCAACAGGATAACTTGCCAGTAATCTTAAAGGTCTTAAATACTGAGTTTCCTATATCCCAAGTTGTTGGTAGATACAAATTAGAATATGAAATTACTAGAAAGCTAGCTTCTAACTTAGTAATTCACGCCTATGATTTACTGCAATATCAAAATGGGTGGGTGATCGTATTAGAAGACATTGGAGGCAAATCTTTAGCGGAAATATTAGCTCAAAAGAAGTTGAGTCTAGTTGACTGTTTGAATTTGGCGATTCAGATCTGTGAAGGGCTTAGCGAAGTCCATAGTGCTAACATTATCCATAAGGATCTCAACCCGTCGAATATTGTCGTTAATCCAGAAACACACCAATTAAAAGTAATTGATTTTGGGATTGCCTCGGATTTAACGAAAGAGACATTAATTCTCAATCATAATCAATTACTGGAGGGGACTTTAGACTATATTTCCCCTGAACAGACAGGGAGAATGAACCGATCGCTGGATTATCGTACAGATATTTATTCGATGGGTGTGACTTTTTATCAAATGTTAACTGATCGCTTACCATTTGAGTCTAATGATCCTTTGGAATTAATTCATTACCATTTAGCTTTAGAACCGATCGCCCCACACTTAATAAATCCTCAAATCCCATTAGTCTTATCTCAAATCATCCTCAAACTACTGGCAAAAACTGCTGAGGAAAGGTATCAAAGCGCATGGGGAGTAAAAGTCGATCTAGAAAAATGTCTGTATCAGCTACAGTCAAAGGGAACCATAGAACTATTCCCATTAGCAGAACAAGATATAGCTGATCGTTTTTTGATTTCTGAAAAGATGTATGGGCGATCCCATGAGGTCGAGAGTTTATTAGCAGCCTTTGCGAGGATATCTAGCACTGAGTTGACTAACTCCACAGGCGATCGCGTCGAAATGATTTTGGTGTCGGGTTATTCGGGAATTGGGAAATCTACTTTAGTACAGGAAATCCACAAACCGATCGCTAAAAGTCGCGGCTATTTTATATCGGGTAAATTTGAGCAATATCAGCGTAATATTCCTTATTTAGCAATTATTCAAGCTTTTCAGGAATTAATCAAACAATTGCTCACTGAAAGTGTAGAGAGTTTAGAGCAGTGGCGATCCAAACTTACTGCTGCCTTAGGTTCCAACAGCCAGATGATTACGCAAGTAATTCCATCGCTAGAGATGATTATCGGTAATCAAAATGTATCTACCACAAACACAGTAAATGTCTCGGCTAGTGAAGCCCAAAATCGATTTAATCGTGTTTTCCAGAATTTTATTCGTGGTTTTGCTCAATTAGAACATCCTTTGGTGATCTTTTTAGATGATCTGCAATGGGCTGATCGCGCTTCTCTAAAATTGCTAGAGATATTAGCAACTACAGATGACCCACATGCTCTTCTGTTAATTGGAGCATATCGTGATAATGAAGTTAATGCGATGCATCCGATCAGGCAAATGATCGAAAATATTCAACGGGCTAATGGAGTGATTAATCAACTGTATCTATCAGCATTAAATCTGAGTGATATCAATCATCTTATTGCGGATACTTTGCATTGCTCAACGATAGATGCTTTGCCGTTAGCGGAATTAGTGCAACAAAAGACAGGTGGTAATCCCTTCTTTATAAACGAATTTTTGAAAACTTTACATAGTGAGGAGCTACTAAGATTTGATTATCGATCGCGGCAATGGCAATGGTTAATTGCTCAAATCGAAGATCAGAGGATTACGGATAATGTTGTAAGTCTGATGGCAGGTAAGATCCAGAAGCTGAGCGATCACACCCAGCAATTGTTGCAAATATCTGCTTGTATTGGGAATCAGTTTGACCTTGATACATTAGTGCTTGCGTCAGAGCGATCACCGATTGAAATTATTCCAGCCCTGAGAGAGTCAATCTGCGAAGGATTAATCCGACCACTTAATCCAGATTATCAATCAATTCATTATGAGATCGAATTAATCAACTGTCATCATGTGATCGCTTATAGATTTGTGCATGATCGTATTCAGCAAGCCGCCTATTCACTAATCTCTGAAGTGCATCAAGCGGTAATTCATCAAAGAATTGGTCAGCAGTTGTTGAAAAACACCTCTAGAGAGGAACTAGAATTAAAAATTTTTGATATCGTTGATCAGCTTAATCTTGGGTTAGATCTGATTTCTAGTCAAAGCGATCGCGTTCAATTAGCTCAACTCAATCTGATTGCTGCTCAAAAAGCGAAAGCTTCAATAGCTTATAGCAGCGCCTTTAACTATATCAAAACTGGCGTGGAATTGCTTTCATTGTCTAGTTGGCAAGATCAATATGAACTAGCTCTAAATCTTTATCAGCTAGCAGTTGAAGCCGCATTTCTAAATGGTGATTTTGCTCAGATGCAGAACTGGGCTGATGTTGTAGAAAATCGTAGTAAAACCTTAGTAGACAAAATTAAAGTTTATGAGATTCAAATTCAAGCTTTAGTTGCCCAAAATCAGCGATTAGAAGCGATCGCGATGGGCATAGACAAGTTAAGTCTGTTAGAAATCACTTTGCCTAACCAAACCTCACAAGCTGATGTGGGATTGGCTCTACAAAATTTTCAAGAATTCCTTGAGCTACACCCTGTTGAGTCTTTATTAGAACGACCATTAATGACCGATCAAATCGCGATCGCTTCAGTAAATATTCTTTTAAGCATTGCAGCGGCAGCTTACGGTGCTGCACCAGAATTATATATTCTCATTGTTTTACAATTAGTGAGGCTATCCATTACTAAAGGAAATGCGATCGGTTCTGCTTATGGATATTCTGCTTGTGGAATAATTCTCTGTGGACTGATGAACCGCATGGAACTGGGCTATCAGTTTGGTCAATTAGCCTTACGATTACTAGATCGATTTGAATCCCAAGAATTAAGGGCAAAGACTTTAGTCATAGTTAATGTATTTATCACTCATTGGAAATATCATATCCAAGAAACTCTCCAACCTTTATTGAATGCTTATATTATTGGCGTAGAAACAGGTGATTTGGAATTTGGTGCTTACGGATTATGTTTACATAGTCAATATCTCTATTTCATGGGGCGAGAGTTAAATAGTCTAGATCAAGAAATATCAGGATATGAAACTTTACTCAGTCAACTAAAACAACAAACAACTCTCAATTGGCTATATATCTATCACCAAAATATTTTAAATCTGATTGGAAGAGCCGCAGATCCTTGTCATTTAGTTGGAGAAGTCTACAACATTGAAGCGATGCTGCCAATACATATACAGAAAGGAGATCGCATTGCTATACATATGTTGTATTTCCATCAGTTAGTACTTTGCTATCTATTTGAAAACTATAACCTCGCCATTGATCATGCTGTTCAAGTCAGACTGTATGAGGACGCAGCCATTGGTGTAAGAGCTTATGCAGTTTTCTACTTTTATGAATCTCTGGCGAATTTAGCAGTTTATGCCCATTTGGCGATCGCTGATCAACAGCAAGCTATGGCTAAAGTCGAGGCTAACCTCGAAAGAATCCAGTCTTGGGCGGAACATGCACCGATGAATTTTCGGCATCAACAGCATTTAATCGAAGCAGAACGACACCGAGTATTTGGACAAGTATTAGCAGCGATGGAAGTCTATGACTTAGCTATTGATCAAGCTAGAGAAAATGGCTATATCCAAGATCAAGCATTAGCAAATGAACTTGCGGCGAAGTTTTATTTGGAACAAAATCGTCTAACGATTGCTAGAGCCTATATGCGAGAAGCAAGGTATTACTATTTACAGTGGGGTGCATTAGCGAAAGTACAACATTTAGAAAATCAATATCCTATTCTCTTGGCGAATCGTCTAGCTGATATGCGTCCCAGAAAAAGATTGCAAAAAAATTCGATTTCTACACAATCATCTTCAAATAGTTTACATACCCTCGATCTAGAAGCCGTAATCAGAGCTTCTCAAGCGATCGCTAGCGAAATTAAGCTTGATCAACTTCTCTCAACTTTAATGTCTATTTTAGTTGAGAACGCAGGAGCGCAAACGGGTTATTTGCTATTACCTAAAAATTTATCTAATTCCTTAAGTAGTAGTGATCCTGATTTAAGGATAGTTGATGCTTCGCACAGCCTATCCTTAAATCAGGATCAATGGATGATTGAAGGAATTAAGACAATTAACGATGATCACGTAGTGGTAATGCAGTCAATTCCTATGGATGCTACTTCCATTGATGGAAACTTTTATGTGCCACACTCTTTAGTGAATTATGTTGCGCGTACCCAAGAGAGTATCGTGCTGCATAATGCTTCCCAATCTGGAGATTTTCAAAATGATCCTTGGATTGTTCAGCACCACTCAAAATCATTGCTATGTATGCCCCTACTAAATCAGGGACGTATGACCGCCATTGTGCTTTTAGAAAATAGTCTTGTCACTGATGCATTTACACCTGAGCATATCGAAATTCTCAATTTACTCTCCGCTCAAGCTGCTATTTCTATTGTCAAGGCGAGACTGCTTCAGCAACAAGAAGAACTCAATCAATCTTTGCAAGCAGAAATTGCTGATCGTCAGTTAGCCGAAAAAGAACGCGATCGCCTAATTGCAATTATTCAAGCATCTACAGATATTATTGGCATGACATCACCACAGGGAAAAGTAATATGGAATAACACGCAGGCTAATAAAGTTCAAGGATTGCCTCTTGATGCCGATGTATCTGACCTAACAATATCGACCTATCATCCCCAATGGGCGCTAGAGATTATTCAAAATCAGGGCATACCTACCGCAGTTCAAAAGGGAACATGGTTAGGCGAGACAGCTTTGTTAACCCATGAAGGTAATGAAATTCCAGTTTCTCAAATGATTATTGCCCACAAATCTGCCCAAGGTGATTTAGAATATATTTCCACGATTATGCGGGATATCAGTGAAGCTAAAGAAAGGGAAGCTGCACTTAAGCGATCGGAGATGACATTACAAAACCTAATTTTAGGTACTGCGGCTGTTACAGGTGAGGACTTTTTTCCTGCTCTAGTTAGACATATTGCCGAAGCATTGCATGTGAAGTATGCAGTAGTTACTAAGCTAATTGGTGAAGAACTTTATTCCTTAGCATTGTGGTCCGATGGCACTATGCAACAAGCAATTAGTTATTTGCCTGCGCGAACTCCCTGCGAACTTACCTTAGAGCGTGGAGAATTTGTCTGCCATAGTTTATTACAAGAGATATTTCCAGGGAATTCATTCTTAGGAATGCTGCAAGCAGATAGCTATATGGGAATTGTGCTCAAAGATGAGCATGAAAATGCGATCGGTAATCTTTGTATTCTTGATGTAAAACCGTTGCAGGATGTTGAACGAGCCAGAAATATTTTGCAAGTATTTGCAGCTAGAGCTGCGGCTGAGCTACAACGCAAAGCTGCTAGTGAGGCTCTGTATCAACTTAATCAGTCTCTGGAATCTAGAGTGAATCAGCGCACTGCTCAACTAGAAGCAGCCAATAAGGAATTAGAATCTTTCTCCTATTCAGTTTCCCATGATCTCCGCGCCCCGTTACGGGCGATCGATGGATTTTCGAGGATTTTACAGGAAGACTACCGCGATCTTTTTGATGCAGAAGGTAAGCGTTATCTCCAAATTGTTCGTGACAATGCTAAACGGATGGGGGAATTAATTGATGATCTTTTAAACCTATCACGCTGTAATCGCAAGGAACTTTCGCGACGATTAATCTTAATAAATAATCTGATTCAACAAATATTAATTGACTTTGAATCGGAGATCGCAGCACGTCAAATAAAGTTTATTATTGCTGATGTACCTAATTGTGAGGCTGATCGTTCTTTGCTAACTCAAGTTTGGATTAACTTGATTTCCAATGCGATCAAATATACAGGCAAAATTGAAGATGCCCGCATTGAAATTGGCTGGCAAATCATTGATCATGAAAATGTATATTTTATCCGTGATAATGGGGCTGGGTTTGATATGAAGTATGCTGATAAATTATTTGGTGTATTTCAGCGAATGCACCTTGAAAAAGATTTTGAAGGCACTGGGATTGGACTAGCGATCGCCCAACGCATTATTCAAAGACATGGTGGCAAAATTTGGGCTGAGTCTAAAGTTAATGAAGGTGCAACTTTTTATTTCACCATACCTAATCAATCACCAAATTATTTGTAAAATCTGTAAGCGGTAAATAACTATAAACAAATGTTTTGTGTGTAGATGCCTTTGCTGACTACACACAAAACATTTGTTTAGTTAATCTTAGTTTCGTTATTTGATTCAGGACACTATATTCAATGGCTTAAATAATGGACTTTATCAAAGTATTAGGGTCAAAAGTGCGATCGCGTCGTCAGCTTGTGGGTTTAGTTTTGCTGCTGATGATGGGATTTATTGGTAACTATTGTCGATGGACATTGTTTTTTGATATTGACTTTATATTTGGTTCGATCGCAGTTTGGATTGTTGTTTGTTTGTACGGTACAAGCTGGGGGACTTTGGCTGGATTGATCGCTGGGTTATGTACCTACGTGATCTGGAAGCATCCTTATACTGTGATTACTTTCACGCTTGAAGCTCTATTTGTGGGGTGGCTATTTCATCGCCAACAAAGTCATCATCGCGCATGGGCATTCTAATTGATGACTTACTTAATCTTGCACGCCTCAATCGTAAAGAAATATCAAAGCAAACTATTTTTCCGAAATATCTTATTGATCATCTGCTCAATGACTTGCGTCCTAGTTGGGGCGAAAGTGTGATCGAATTTGCGATCGCTGATTTACCACCACATCAAGCTGATCTGTCTCTATTTACTCAAGTTTGGATCAATCTCCTGAGCAATGCTATCAAATACACCAGCAAAATTGACCATGCTTATATTGAGGTTGGTTCTATGGTCATAAATTCGGAAATAGTGTACTTTATTCGTGATAATGGAGCTGGGTTTGATATGCGATATGCCGATAAATTATTTGGAGTGTTTCATCGGATGCACCTCGACGATGAATTTGAAGGCACTGGTATCGGACTAGCGATCGTGCAACGGATCATTCACAGACATGGTGGTCGAATCTGGGCTGAAGCAGCGATTAATCAAGGGGCAACCTTTTATTTCACAATTCCCGATTAATGTACTAATCAATGACAGACCAACCTTCCGAACAATTTTATGAGCAGGTTTCTGATCAAAAAGTTTTTATTTTGCTAGTTGAAGACAATCCTGCTGATGCA
Source organism: Pseudanabaena minima str. Chao 2107 (assembly GCF_051131155.1). Lineage (NCBI taxonomy): Bacteria > Bacillati > Cyanobacteriota > Cyanophyceae > Pseudanabaenales > Pseudanabaenaceae > Pseudanabaena > Pseudanabaena minima. The sequence goes on along the minus strand of NZ_CP159508.1, from coordinate 2,559,521 downwards.
GAATTAGCAATTCGAGCCTTGCGTCGGGGGCGGATTAGCAATCAAATTCAACTATTAAAAGATGGTGCAGAAGCGCTGGATTTCATTTTTTGTCGAGGCGATTATGCCCATCGCACAATCACTGACTACCCTAAAATGATCTTGCTGGATTTAAAGCTTCCCAAAGTTAGTGGATTAGAGGTTTTGCAACAGCTTAAATCCGACCCACGCACGCAGATGATTCCTGTTGTGGTACTAACTTCTTCGGCACAAGATAGCGATGTACTCGAAAGCTATAAACTCGGTGTCAATAGTTATATTGTAAAGCCCGTAGATTTTGAGCAATTTAACAAAGCGGTCGAACAACTAGGATTTTATTGGGTGCTAATCAATCGTTCTCCCTATGCCTAGATGTATAGCAAATAAAAGTGTCGAAGCGAAGCTTCGACACTTTTATTTGCTATATCAAGAAGCTTGTATTTTACCTATGTAGCAATTTTATAGCTGTCGCCAAGTGTATTAGGACATAAAACCCAAGAGGCGAATGGCGGCGCGAAGCGCCGCCATTCGCCTCTTGGGTTTTGCTTGTGTTTTAACACAAGTGACTGTAGCTATAAGTACCTGTGCAAAATAAATTACCAAAACCCGTAGAGTTGCGCCCATGCGGGGCGCAACTCTACGGGTTTTGGTTTGTAATTAATTATGTCTACTCCCTTCCCACTCAAGCAATATACATTAAACCCAATAATTAGACATTGCGGCGCGAAGCGCCGCAATGTCTAATTATTGGGTGGGAAGGGAGTAGCTACTTAAGTACGAATTAAAGCAACATTAGCTAACCAAAATACTTCTAATATTACGTCAGTTAGACGAAAGCTGAAAATAGTAAGAATCGCTTGATGATTCTTACTATTTTCAGCCATATGCGGCGTGCTTAGCACGCCGCATATGGCTATATCGAACTCACGCTATTATTGACAGGACTGACGCAGTAGCCCTGCGCTCCAGTTCTTGGTTTATTTGCTTACGGTAAGATTAAAGAATTAGTTTTTTAATGGCGCAGTTTTGCCGCGCCACTAAAAAACTGGTTAATGATCGCGACTGAGGATAGTTTTGTGAAAAAAGGATTAATTAAATTTTTGGCAACTAGCCTAATACTATGCGGTGGGATCAGCACGATCGCTACTTTTCCTTTGGTCACACCGTCACCTGTACAAGCCCAAGATGAAGATACAAATATTCGTGTCTATAAATTAGCTAGCCCTGCCGTCGTCTCGATTCAGTCACGTAGTGGTAACGGCAGTGGCTCAATTATTGACCCCAAGGGTTTGGTTTTGACTAATGCCCATGTGGTACGTGGTGCAACTACAGTAAATGTGATCCTCAGTGATAAGCGTCAATTTCGTGGGGTGGTAATTGCTAGTAGTCGCAATCCTGATCTTGCGGTGATCAGACTGGAGGGAGTAACCACAAATTTACCCACAATTCAGATTGCATCTTCCAGTGGCATTCAAGTGGGGCAAAGGGCTTTTGCGATCGGTAATCCCTTCGGACGGTTTGCGGGGACATTGACCACAGGGATCATTAGTCGCATCGATCGCGATCGCAAATTATTACAAACCGATGCGGCTTTAAATCCCGGAAATTCGGGAGGTCCATTGCTGAATAGTCGTGCCGAACTGGTGGGTGTAAATACGGCAATTTTTACAACTAGTTCTGCCAATAGTGGCATTGGATTAGCGATCGAAGCTGATACGGTTAAGCAGTTTATTGCCGCAGTTCGTCAAGGGACGATCGCCAATAATCCTACACCTGCGATCGCGGCTCCCAATGTCCTTACTCTGGATGGCAATGCTATTTCTGCGGTCTTAACGACTTCAGACAGAACCTTACCCGATGGCAGCTATTTCAAAGCCTATCAATTTCAAGGTCAAGCGGGACAATCAGTGGTGATCGAGATGCGTGCTAACGGGATCGATCCCTATTTAGTCCTATTTGATGCCGCTGGGCGTAAAGTTGCTGAAGATGATGATGGTGGTGGTGGTAAAAATGCGCGTATTGCTATCACTTTGCCAACTACAGGTAAATATACTCTCTATGCCAACTCCTATGAAGTAGGACAAACAGGCTCCTTTACGATCGCAGGTAGGCTGAGCAATAACTTTACTTCTCAATCTTCAATTGACCCAAGCGATCGGCGGATCATCTTGCAAAAAAATGGAGTTTTAGGAACACAGAGTCGAGTTTTCGCTAGGGATGGCAGCCTCTTTGATACTTTTAGTTTTAATGGTCAAGCAGGACAAGTAGTCCAGATTGAACTGGTCAGTTCCGATTTTCATCCCTATTTAGTCCTATTTGCACCAGATAGTAGGGTACTGCAAGAAAACAACGGTTTACCGAGTCGGAAGAATGCATCGATGACTCTCGAATTACCACTTACAGGAACCTATCGCACAATTGTCAATGCTTTTGATCGCACGGGCAAAGGTGCATACAAGCTAATCGTCAAAAGACTTGATTAACTCACCTTACGCAGAACGAAGATCTGCCCTCATCCCCCAGCCCCTTCTCCCAGATAGGGAGAAGGGGAGCAAGAAAGTTTAGATTTTTCTTGTTCCCCTCGCCCTTTTTGGGAGAGGGGCTAGGGGATGAGGGTCTTATAAACTTCCACGTAACATGTGCGGTTAGACCTAAAGGTCTAACTTCTAAAACTTTTCGATAATCCCTTGCGAACCACCGAGAAAATCTGCCAAGATGTAGTAAATGTCGTTTGCTTTAAGGGAAGATTTGCGTGACTGTTGCTGTTTCTGTTTCTTCGCCTAATGTCCAGATTCCGACCGATTCGGGAATTTATATTACGATTCACGGTCACTTTTATCAGCCTCCGCGTGAAAATCCTTACCTAAATGCGATCGAGCGGCAAGAAAGCGCAGCTCCTTTTCATGACTGGAATGCGCGGATTCACCATGAATGCTATCGCCCCAATGCATTCTCACGGATTGAACGTTATGACGGCAAGATCGTCAAGATTGTCAATAACTACGAGTACATGAGTTTCAACATGGGACCAACGTTGCTCTCATGGATGGAGTTTTACGATCGCGATACCTATCAAGCCATTTTAGATGCCGATAAACGCAGTGCCGAGCGCCTTAATGGTCATGGGAATGCGATCGCCCAAGTCTATAACCACATCATCATGCCCTTGGCAAATTGGCGCGACAAATTGACGCAGATTCGATGGGGCAAGGAAGACTTTAAGGCAAGGTTTGGACGCGAAACTGAAGGGATGTGGCTTGCCGAGACAGCCGTTGACTATGAAACCCTAGAAGCTCTAGTTCTAGAAGGGATCAAGTTTATTATCCTTGCACCATCACAGGCTCAGCGCTGTCGTCCCATGCCCACAAAAGACAATCCCAATCCTGCATGGGAAGAGGTAGGTGGAGCGCAGATTGATCCCAATCGTCCTTATCGTTGCTATTTGCGTCGCCATAATACCAATAGTAGTAATGTGTCAGAACTGGGACAGTTCCATTTACCTGCGGATACTGATGCTTATATTGATATATTTTTCTATGATGGTCCCATTTCTCGTGATATGGGATTTGGGGATCTTTTAGGAAGTTCTCATAATTTTGCTAAACGTCTTAGTCAAGCCGTGCGTGGGGATCACCGTCCGCATCAGCTTGTTTCTGTAGCAACCGATGGTGAAACCTTTGGGCATCATAAACACTTTACAGAAAAAACTCTTTCTTATGCCTTTGTCGAAGAATTTCCCAGACGTGGTTGGAATGTAACTAATTACGCTCATTATTTGAGTCTGTTTCCGCCACAGTGGGAAACGGAACTAAAATCTGTAACTGCTTGGAGTTGCGCCCACGGTGTTGATCGCTGGCAGGGAGGTTGCTCCTGTGGTGGTGAAGGCACAAACTATCAACTACTATGGCGGCGACCACTCAGGGATAGTCTCAATTGGTTGCGCGATCGCATGGCAACGGTATATGTGGATATTGGGCGCAAATATTTTAATGATCCTTGGGAAGCCCGCGATCGCTATATTGACGTGCTGAAATATTCATTACGCGATGGACTTGCCGAACATTCGCCCATTTTAGAAAAGTTTTTTGAGGAGCAATGTGGCAATAAAGTAACGACCTCTGCTCAAAAAATCGATGCTCTGCGGCTGTTAGAAATGCAGCGTCATGCTTTGCTCATGTTTACTAGTTGTGGTTGGTTCTTTGAAGAATTGTCACGTCCTGAAACTGTGCAGATTTTGCGCTATGCCGCTAGAGCGATTGAACTAGCCGCCGATGTTGCAGGGGTCTTGCTTGAGGATGAATTTATTCATCGCATGGCAAAAGCACCTAGTAATCTGTCTGAATTTAAAGATGGCGAAGGTGTATTTCGGCATCAAGTAGCGACTAATCGAATTACCCTAGCTCAAGTGGCGGCTCAATATGCCCTGAGTTCAACTTTTGGCAATTATGCGCGATCGCAGCAAATTTATTGCTATCAGATCCAACAGCAGGATTATCAACTGCAACGAATTGGCTCCATGTCCTTAGCGATCGGGCAAATTCAACTAGTTTCTGGAATTACCCAAGAATCTGTAAATTATATTTTTGCAGTGCTGCACCTCGGTGGTGATGACTTCCATTGCTGTATCCAACCCTTTACAGGAAGGCGCGAATATGAGGAGATCAAGGCAACCTTGTTTAAGGTTCTCAAACAGGCGAATACAGCAGCGGTAATTCTGGCGATGGCTAGTAACTTCAGTGGTGAGCAGTTTAATTTGCATCATCTCTTTGCAGAGGAGCGTCATCGGATTTTGCGAATGCTTGCTGATGAGACGTTAACTAGACTCGATCAACTATATGAGCAAGTTTATCGTGACAACTATGGAATTCTGATCTCCTTCCGTCGAGATGATTTACCAGTGCCGAGTGAACTGCAAGTCGCTGCGGATATTGTCTTAAATAATCGTCTCACAGAGGAACTCAAGCGCTTGGAAACAGGTGCATCCCTTCCAAATGTGGGATTAGATGCAGTGGCAATCGAGGCAATCAATCTAGGCTGTAAGTTTACCCATGAGGAAGATGCCAAAATTCTTGAAAATTATATTTTGAGACAAATTCAGCAACTTTCTCAACTTCAGGATATCGACGAAAAGTCACTCTTTAACTATCTCAATCAGATTGAGCAGTCCTTAGTGATTAGCGATCGCCTAAATCTCAAGTTAAATCTCAATCTCTCTCAAGAGGCTTTTCTCAACTATCTATCATCACGGATTGCTCCTAAATGTGTACTTGCGAGACAGATTCTCGATTTGGAATCTGTCCAGAAGCAACCAATTCACATTGAGGTAAATCTTTGTGAAAGCATTTCTAATTTGGAGCTACATCAGTTAATTGATACCGCCAGCAAATTAGGAATTGCCACTGAAGCTTGGCTTCATGACTAAATAACCATTTAAGAATTGTCTAGATCCCCCCCCAGCCCCCCTTAAAAAGGGGGGAGAATTAAATTCTTCCCCCTTTTTAAGGGGGATTGAGGGGGATCTCATAGAGCTTTTACCCCCAGAAAGTAATTCTTGAATACCTTCTAAATCATACTTTCTAAACTTTAGTAGCCTTTCATAAATAGTTTCCACAGTTTAGTAAGAAATTTTTTCTCAATCATTTAACAAATATCCAGATAATGCTCCCTCCTTTTATTGTTTTAGATCCGATCCTCGAAGACTGGCTGCGTGAAGATATTGGACGAGGCGATCGCAGTACCAGTGGTTTATTCCCCAATGGTACTGCTCCCCTTGGCAAAGCTGTATGGATTGCTAAGGCTGATGGTGTGATAGCGGGTTTACCAGTTGCCGCCAGAGTATTTCAATTGTTGGATCAATCAGTAAATTTTGTGGCGATCGCGCAGGATGGTAAGCCTGTAAAATCTGGTGACTTGATTGCGGAAATTAATGGGAGCCTTGCCACATTGCTAATGGGTGAAAGGGTTGCTTTAAATTTGGTCATGCGATTATCGGGAATTGCCAGTGCGACTGCGGAATATGTCAAGGCAATTTCTGGTACGAAAGCTCGTCTAGTTGATACTCGTAAAACCATTCCTGGGATGAGATTATTAGAAAAATATGCCACTTTTATCGGTGGAGCCATCAATCATCGCTATGGTTTAGATGATGCGGTGATGCTTAAGGATAATCACATCGCGGCGGCGGGAGGTATCACTGAAGCAGTGCAGCGTGTGCGTGGGAACATTCCATTTACAACATCAATTGAAGTGGAAACTGAGTCAATTAATCAAGTCAAAGAAGCAATGCAGCTAAATTTAGATGTGATTATGCTGGACAATATGCCATTGTCGATGATGAGTGAGGCGATCGCTTTAATTCGTCAGCATAGTCCCCAATCTAAAACCGAAGCTTCGGGCAATATTACCATTGATACGATCGCTCAGGTTGCCGAACTAGGCGTAGATTATATTTCCACTTCGGCAATGGTGACGCGATCGCATTGGCTCGATATTAGTATGCGAATTAGCTCCTAAATAATAAAGTGCCGCGCGAAGCGCGGCACTTTATTACCCCAAAAGCAATACCCATTTCATAACAAATTATGCAAGAAAGTATTTTTACGACTCTAATCTTACCCATTGCTTTAGCCTTAATCATGCTGGGGATGGGGCTATCGCTAAAGTTTGAGGATTTCCAACGGATCACCAAATATCCTAAGGCTGTGTCGGTGGGATTATTTAGTCAAATCGTGCTGTTACCAATCATTGGCTTTGTAATTACCAAAATTGTGTCAATGCCACCAGCGATCGCGGTGGGTTTGATGATCATTGCTATTGCTCCTGGGGGTGTGTCATCCAACATGATTACTTACCTCGCAGGTGGAGATGTCGCATTGTCGGTGACACTGACGGTATTCAGTAGCATTATCACCATATTCACGATTCCGATACTTGCAAATTTGGCTCTAAATCATTTTCTTGGACAGAGTGCAGCGATCGCCTTGCCTATTGGAACGACAATGGGGCAAATCTTTTTAATTACAATTATTCCCACAGCAATAGGAATGTATATACAGTACAAGCTTCCTGAGCTTGCCCGTAGTTTAGAAAAAGTTACTAGTCGCCTAGCGATCGGTTTTCTCGCTTTAATTATTCTGATTCTAGTTATCCGCGAATGGAGTCGCTTACCAGAGTTTATCTTGCAGGCAGGAGTAGGGGTGGTTTTGCTAAATTTGTTCTCAATGGCAGCAGGTTTTGCGATCAGTAAACTACTAAAGCTCAGTCCACCACAGCAAATTTGTGTAGCGATCGAAGTTGGTATTCAGAATGGAACTTTAGCGATCGCGATTACAGCAGGAATGTTGGGTAATCAAGATATGGCAATTCCTGCGGCTATTTATAGTCTGTTCATGTATATGACTGGATTTGGGGCAATTCTCTATGGCAAAAGCTTATCGAAAACTGCTTGAGTTCAAAACCCCAAATACAAGTAGCGGCGCTACTTGTATTTTGATAGAGTGCAGCGCACTCTATCAAATGTCTTAGGATTGATATACTAGGAATATTATCTACAGGAATGCAAGCTATGAGCGTTACATTCACCGACGAAGTCTTACAAACATTACCCTCAGACAATGAGGATATCTACAATCGTGACTACTGTTTGTGGGTTGAGTTGATGATGCAGTTTTTGCAGGAAGGTAAATTAACGCAACTAGATATTCCTCATCTAATAGAAGAACTTGATGATATGAGTGGGAGTCAGAGAGATGCCCTTGAAAGTAATTTAGAAATAATCTTGATGCATCTATTAAAATATTGCTTCCAGCCACAGTTGCGATCGCGTAGTTGGCTATTAACTATTTTTGAACATCGCAATCGCTTAAAAAAAGCTTTCAAGCGCAGTCCTAGTCTACATCGCTATTATCAAGAAGTATTTTCAGAGTGCTATCAAACTGCGAGGAAATTTGCCTCACTAGAAACGGGTTTACTGATGTCTGATTTTCCTGAGACTAGCCCTTTTACACCAGAACAGTTTATAGATATAGATTATTTGCCCTTAGAATTAAGCAAAGGAACAGAGAGTCCAAAATTATGACATTAACTATTGTTGATATTGGTACACTTATTGTTTGCTCTCCTGATATTTGTGGCAATCGCCCTCGTATTGCAAGAACTCGTATGACTGTTGGGCGGATTGCAACTTTGTGGCAACAGGGTTTGAATGCAGAACAAATTCAGGATGAGTATCCCCATTTGAAATTAGAGCAAATTTATGCGGCACTGGCTTACTATCATGCAAATAAAGCAGAGATTGATGCATCTTTAGCTAAAGATTTGATGGATTACGAAAACTATCGAAAAGTCTTTTCTCAAAAGCAAGAGGTTGATGCGTGACCAAAATCAGGCTTTATATGGATGAAGACATGATGGCTCATTCTTTGGTTAATGCTTTGCGAAGTCGTGGAATTGATGTCACTACTGTCTTGGAAGAAAACCGTGAGGGATTTAGCGATGAGGCTCAACTTAGATGGGCAACTCATGAAAGTCGCACAATTTGCACTGCTAATATTGCTGATTTCGTGCAGTTGCATATTCAGTTTATGGAGACAAATGAAGTCCATTCAGGAATTATTCTGATTACCCAACAGCAGTATTCTATAGGTGATTATTTGAGGGGTTTGATGAAAATTATATCTTCTAGAAAAGCTGAAGATATGGTTAATCAAATTCAATTTCTTGGAGACTATTTGAGAAACTTATAATTATGGAATATGCGATTGATTTTGGGACGAGTAATACTGTTGTTGCGAGAATTAATGAGAATGGAGAGATTGAAACTGTCAAGTTAGATGCTTATAGTAGTTTTATTGCCGACAATCCACCATTAATCCCAAGTTTTGTATATGTGCAGGATGCTGTCAAAGAGCAGGTGTTGATTGGTCAAGAAGTTAGCGATCGCGGTTTAGACAACCAAAGTATCAAAGGTGAGCCGCGATTTTTTAAAGCTTTTAAACGGGCGATCGGCTCTAATGTGACGATGTTTGTGCCAGAAATTGATGGGCGCGAAGTGGAGTTTGAACTGGTGGGAGAATGGTTCTTGAAACACATCATTGAACGCTTGCCCGATATTCACTCACTGATCTTTACTGTTCCTGTCGATAGCTTTGAGCCCTACCGAAACTGGTTAGGTAAAGTCTGCGAGAAGTTAACCGTTGATCAAGTACGCATCCTTGATGAACCAACGGCGGCAGCTTTGGGTTATGGGCTTAATGGTGGCGGTGAAACTCTTTTAGTGGTGGATTTTGGTGGTGGTACTTTAGATTTATCCTTAGTGAAATTATCATCAGGACAAGCTCAAACAGCCGTCAATCAACCTAAATCACCTCTAGGCTTTTTACTGAAATGGGGCGATCGCACGATCAAAAATACATCTATGTCTAATAATCAAAGTTCACAAACAGCAAAGGTTTTTGCAAAAACAGGTCAAAATCTCGGCGGGATTGATATTGATAACTTGATTGTTGATTATTTCCATAAAGAGCTAGGTTTACCCAAAAATTCTATCGTAACGCGCTTAGCTGAACGTATTAAAATCTCTCTTTCAAGCAATGAATCAGTAACGGAAGTCTATTTTAACGATCAAACTTTTGAATCCTATGAATTGATATTAACGCGATCGCAGTTAAACCAAATTCTCGAGCAACAGAAATTTTTTGCTAATCTCGATCAAGCTCTTGATCGTATTCGTCAACAAGCAACGCGCCAAAATATTGACCTAGACAAGGTTGATGCAGTTCTCCTTGTAGGTGGCACATCCCAAATCCCTGCGGTGAAAGAATGGGCATTAAAACATTTCCCATCGGAAAAAGTAAAAGCAAATAAACCCTTTGAGGCGATCGCTCATGGAGCAGTTTCCCAAGGCTGGGAGTTGCAGGACTTTCTCTATCACAGCTATGGTGTGCGCTATTGGGATAAAAGATACAAAAAACATAACTGGCATACCATTGTTAAATCTGGTGCAATCTATCCCTTAGAAAAGCCAGTAGAACTTACACTCGGTGCGTCGGTTGCCGATCAGCCTAGCATTGAATTGGTCATTGGTGAGTTAGGCGAAACCAATGTAGAAGTGTATTTTGAAGATGAGAGGCTGGTAACCCGTGTTTTAGATGGTAAACAAGTTGCTGTGCAGATTCTTAATGAAAACAGCAAAGCGATCGCTCAACTTGATCCGCTTGGTCAAACGGGTAGCGATCGCATTAAAGTCCTTTTTCAAGTAGATCAAAAGCGAACATTGCGAATTACAGTTCAAGACTTGCTAACGAAGCAGAATCTGTTAAACGATGTGCCTGTGGTACAACTTGTATAATCCTGTATGTTGCGGGTGCGTCGCGCCCGCAACATAGCGACCAAAATATGACTATTTTGCAATGATGCACTTAGGCGATCGCTTCCCAGTTAGAAAAAGTTGCTGCTTGTCCCCACAATTTGCCGTTTTTGTCCACCACATTCCAGATAATTGCTTGATTAATGTAAAAGCGATCGCCATTACTCGCAATCCGAATCCCTCGATAGTTGCTAATGTAACCTTGGGATTTTGCCTGTGCTAGCAGTTGTTCTCTTTCACTACGTTCTATCGGTTCAGCCGTATAGCGCGATGGTGTTGTGATAAAAGTAGCCCAATCCATCTGCCATAAATCAAGTGCTTTTTGATTGCCATAGTTAAGAATCGGATCGGCTTGAGTGCCATGAGAAACAACTACAAAATTTGCATTAAATAATGAATTGGCAATTTCTAACGGCGATTGGCGATCGGCGATCGGCATTAAAGGTTTGCCAGTCCAGTGATGAAAGCTATAAAGTAATAGTTGAACATGCTCTAATACCTGAGGTTGCAACCAAGATTGTGATTTTTCTACATTCATACTTTTTAGGAATTAGCGATCGCCATAATGCTTAGGACAAATCAAAAACTTAAAAGTAGAGGAATCGCTTTGCGATTCCTCTACTTTTGGTGTCAGCTAAATGTCAGTTAATCATTGTGGGGTGAGATTTACAAGCCCCAATATACATTTAACTCGCGAGGATCGTAAAGGCGAAGCAGGCGTACAAGTTCCTTCAAATCATCAAGTTTACTTGGGCATATGCAACCTTCACTACCTGGAGAAGTCCTACTTTGAATCCAATTCCAATCAGCATGGAAGCCAAAGGCATTACCATCATCGATAAACTGCTTAGTCAGGGGAACCCAAACTGGTCCTATACCTTGATTGTCATGAGAAGCATCGTAGTTGTCTTTACCAGCAGCCCAATCAATATCACCAATCAGGTATCGACCTTGAGGAAGGGGTTTGCCACTGCCTGCAACTCTTGTCTCTGGCAGCTCAAAGTTTTGTACGCCCGATAATCCAGAGACAACTTGTAACGAGGCAAGAGATTTGCCAATAGGATCGATAAAATCAAGCTGACACCATTCCAATCCAGCATAAGCTGGTTTTCCTGTGCGCGTTAGGCGGCAAGATACGCGATCGCGCATTGGTTCTGAAAGTCTTTTCTCGCGTGCTTTTTTTAGGGCAGATTCTAGCGCTTTTTTGGTGTCATTATCTAGGACACCATTGCTAAGCAAGCCTGTCTGTTTTTGGAATAAAGCCACAACATCTTTGGTGACTGTGGTGAATTTGTTTGGTTGACTTGCCATTGCGAGAAAACCAAGTCCTGCTAAGGCACAATTGAGAATATAGCAGTCATCTCCTATATCGCCTTCACGCAAAGTTCGCGAGATTGGGAAAGGCAATGGTGCGGGTTGATAAGGAGATTCTTCGACATCAAGATTTTCTGTTGGTGCTGTTCCAGTAATAGCGACAGGAAATCCATCACGCCGAAATAGGGCTTCTTCATCGTTGCGACGATTGACCAACCCTTGAAACGGTCTTCCATTGGCATTGATCCAGCGATCAAATTCTTGAGCGGCTCCCTCATAGTCTCCTCGATTTAGTTTGCGAAGTAGCGTGGATGTTTTAAAGCCACCTTCTTCTGTCCCAACATTGTAAGCAAAGGAAACAAGAGCATCGAACATACATTGCTTGAGAGTAACTTTGCAAAGCTGTTCGACACGCCCTGCTTTTTCCTCTACCTCTGCTTGTAGCCATCGTAGGGCTGTTGATTCTGTAATCACATCACCTTGGCGGACAGATCTACTTTCATCTAAATGAAAGATCGAACCATATCCAATCGTCCAAATGCCAATAGGATCGGGGTAAGCTTCAATCAGTCCATCGGCGCGTAAGCGATGTAGTCCTTCCCATTTCTTGATCAATGCTAGACATTCTATACTTGGTTGCATGATAAATTCTCCGAATTTATATTGGTTAATGTTGTTAGTTGTAAAATAAAGCTCATCTCAAAAGGAGGAGAACGGCTTTTATAGTTCCAAAGTTGCTTTGGATTCAACATTTTTGTGTAAGAAACTCTTTTATGTAAATGTGACGATCAATTTGAAGAGAAAGCATTTTGTTCTCTACTATCTCTTTAAACTTTATGAATGGCTGATCACATTCAGAAGCATCACTTGCGAGGAGAGGCAATGATCGCAAAACCTAGTCTTGGAGACCTGATTTCGGGGGTGCATTCACGACGAGGCTGAACCATACACTTCTGAATAACTTTCGGAGTGTTCACTACCTTTACAGAAATGTCAAAGCCTTGAAGCCTCATAGTTCCTTTTCCAGTCATCATTGCTACAATCTGCTCACTACCTAGCTGAACTGAAGATTGCGCTGCAAAAGTCCCCATGTAAGTCAGTTCAGTTCGCAGCCTTTGCTCAATTTGCCGAACAAGTTCAGCGCCGTATGATCCTCCAGTTAATACAGATGCAATTACGTTTGCGCCTTGGTTTTCTGCTGATGCCCAGTTAACAAAAGATTCTGAGGAAAAGTAGACGATTGCTCCCTGATGTCTAGAAATCATGTCATTTCTAACATTCTGATATTCATCCCGAGTGTTATCGCTAAATAGCGGAGGTGTAATACTTATACTGTTTAGTAAACTGCCCATGGTTGGCATCTCACCTCTCAAAATTGCAGTAACTGCACTAGCATCAATTTTGTATTCACCAAGAGCACCACGACCACAACTAAACACTGGTTTTGACTCTCCAGTAGAAATGTTGAACGTGTAGTTATATGTACAGGTGGCTGAAGCACTGGCAGATGTTTCTGGAGTAATTGTTCTTATCTCCATTTCAACATAAGGAAATTTTTCTTTTACAGTCCAACACTTCCTTTTCCCATTAAACGGATTGCGAGGAGTGCACACCTCTTTTTCAATCCACCGCCATTTGTCAACTGGAACTTTTGTTCTCACTGCTGGGACTTTCCAAGTATGAGAAGCTTTGACTGAAACCCCAAGCGAAACGTAGTTACCAACCAAACTGTATTCAAGTTTTTCAATGCGACTAGAGCCATTGTTGCCAATCTTCAGTTTACCCATAGCAGATTTGATCTTATTGGCTTGCGATTGCCATTTGGAAGCAACTGAGCTGAGTTCGGGCACACAGTTAAGCAGCTTTTGATCAATTGGTTGAAGCAAATTGATGACTTGAGGTCGAGTTGTTATAGGATTCTTTGCACAGGCTTCAACATTAAAAGCTTTTGCTTCTTGCGAGAGTCCTAGTATTATAGAAAGAGGGATGATGCTTCCTGCGGCAATAGCACTTAGCTTGAACTGATTGGAACAAAGGCTAGATTGAGATAAATGAAATGCCGCAAATGATTGCTGGATAAGACTAAGATTCATGATCGAACTCCTTAATGATGTTGATTTAGTGATATGGAATGTTTTTTTGTCTCTTGCCACCTCATTTGTCTTTTTTCGATGCTTTACAATCAAGTGATTCAATTAAATATTGCTGTTGACTGAGATCACGCCCGAGATTGACTGAGTTAGGCTGACTTTTTGAGAGGTTTGATATAAAATTGGCTAACTTACAAAAAAATTGTCATGCCACGATCACGCAAAGTTCGGCAAGATTTTTTAGAGATTGTTAAGCTAGCAATTAGACGCAATGGCTTTCTGAGCCAGCAAGCACTAGCTGAAGAACTTGATATGAGTCGTTCTACAATTGTCAATTTTCTGACAGGCAAATCAGTTGATCTAGCATACTTTCACGAGATTTGTGAAAAGCTATCGTTGGATTCGGAAGAAATAGCTGTAAAAGACTTTGAAACTCCTTTGCAAACTTTGGTATCCGAAACTATTGCATCAACTTCATTTAGCCATCAAGATTGGGGAGAAGCGCCTGACGGTTCAATTTTTTACGGTCGAGAAGCTGAATTGATAGACCTAAAGCAGTGGGTAATTCAGGAGCAGTGTAGAGTAGTTTGTGTGCTTGGTATGGGTGGTATGGGTAAGACAACCCTTTCAATACTGCTAGCAAAACAAATTCAATCTGAATTTGCATATGTGATTTGGCGATCGCTACGTGATGCTCCTCCCCTTTCAGAAATACTGACCGAAATTGTAAGTATTCTCTCTAATCAAGTTGAAGCAAGATTATCCGATATACCAGAGCAGCAAGTTGCCAAACTTTTAGAGTATGTACGCCAATCGAAATGTTTATTGATCTTAGATAATTTTGAATCAGTATTTCAGAGTGGGACTCGTGCTGGTCAATATCGAGATGGCTATGAAATCTACGGACACTTGCTCTCAAGATTTAGTGAGGTGGATCATCAAAGTTGCTTAGTGCTAACTAGTCGAGAGGCTCCTAAAGAAATTACTGGTATAGGGGAAAGTACATGGGTGAGATCGCTTTCTCTAAGTGGACTAAACCCATCTGAAGGTTTGCCAATCTTGACGGATAGCAAATGTTTTAGCAGTAGTGATGCAGAGTGGCAAGAGCTTTTTAACTATTGTAGTGGTAGTCCGTTTGCCCTAAAAATATTAGCTTCAGAGACGCAAGAGTTTTTTGCTGGGGATATTTCTAGTTTTTTAGCTTTAGCCCAAAAAAGCGGATTCCAGATCGAAAGAATTCAAGACCTATTAGAAAAACAGTTTTCCCGATTGTCTGTACCCGAAGAATGCTTGATGTATTGGTTGGCGATTGAGCGCGAACCAGTGGCGATCGCGCAATTAGAATCCAACATTGTTTCTGAGTTTATCAAAAAGGAATTACTTACAGCAGTGCAATCCTTAAAAAGAAGAAGCTTGATTGAGGGAAATAGTGGACTTTGGTCATTACAACCAGTGATGATGGAATTTGTCACTGATAAGTTTGTACAGAAGGTAGTACGTGAGTTAATTAGTTTACAACCAGATTTTCTGGAACATTATGCAATCCTCAAAGCCCAAAGCAAAGACTATATTCGTCAAGCACAAATACGATCTATTCTTGAAGCGATCGCAGATAGACTGCTGCTTGAATTAGGCAGTAAATCTGTCATTGAAACCCGAATCCAGACATTACTTAGGAATCAACGTAAAGCAGCACCTATTCAACGTAGTTACTTGGCAGGTAATTTAATAAACTTGCTTGTTCATTTCAATTTTAATTTAGATGGCTATGACTTTTCTTACTTACACATTCGACAGGCGTATTTGCTAACTGCCAATTTGCGAAATGCTAGCTTCACCTTTTCAACTTTTGAGGAGGTATCCTTCGCACAAGTATCTAGTTTAGTTATTTCAGTTGTTTATCACCCAAACGGCTCCGTTTTAGCAACAGGAAATATAAATGGAGAAATCTACCTTTGGCACATAGTTAACGGACAGCAAATTGGTAAATTATACGGGCATAAAGACTGGGTGAGGGCGTTAGCATTTAGTCCTGACGGAAATTTACTGGCTAGCAGCTCAGATGATGGAACTGTAAAACTTTGGGATTGGCAGAGTGTTAACTGTCGGTATACCATTGGCGACAATTTGCTTTTTATGTGCTTTTGCCCGAACGGAAAATTTCTCGCCACAGTTAGAGAGACGGAAATTCAAATTAGGAACCTAGAAGATGGCTCTCACTTATTTACACTTCAAGGTCATAAAGATTCAGTAATGGTTACTTGTTTCCATCCGCATAGACCTTTGTTAGTTAGTGGTAGTCATGATTGTACAATTCGGATTTGGGATTTGGAGAAGAGAGAATGCTTGCATATTTTACAAGGACATAAAGGGAGTGTCCTTCCCACAGCATTTAGCCCAGATGGAAGCTTAGTATTAAGTGCTAGTTTTGATGGCACTATTCGTCTATGGAGTTTACAAGATGGTAAATGTCTTAGCATTTTGCATGGTCATGGAGGTTATATATGGAGTGCTCTTTTTAGTCCTGATGGTAATTGGATAGCTAGTTGTAGTGATGATAGGACAATCAAGATATGGGATTATGATAACGAGAGATGTATTCGCACTTTTGTGGAGCATGAACAGCGCATTCGTGCGATCACTATTAGTCCTGATAGTCAGACAATTGCTAGTGCTAGTGATGACCAAACTGTAAAATTGTGGGATGTTAGTAGCGGCAGATGTACAAGAACAATAGCAGGCTATGCAAATCCTATTTTTACAGCCATATTTTCGTCCGACGGAACGTCAATCGCGTCTGGACATCGCGATGGATTTGTAAGGCTTTGGAATATTCAAACAGGCAAATGTTTTGCCAATCTCTTTCACAATCATCAAGGTGTTAGAGCCACTGTTTTTCATTCCCAACACTCTCTTTTTGCTACTGGCGGACAAGATGGGACAGTCCGAATTTGGCATTTGGACACTTTACAGTGCATACACTTACTCAAAGGTCATAGTGATCGCGTAAGTGCTTTAGCTTATTGTAACGATCAAAAGATAATTGCAAGTAGTAGCTCCGATCAAACGATTCAACTTTGGAATACTGAGACTGGTAAACTATTGCATACTTTACAAGGTCATACAGATCGGATTGCCGCGATCGCTTTTTACCCGCTCCGATCACTGCTTATCAGTACTAGTGATGATAGAACAGTAAAAATTTGGGACATTAGACTAGGAAAATGTCTACAGACAATAGTTGGACATACTAATCGCGTTTGGGCTGTTGCGGTGCAGCCGAACCATGGCAAAATCGCTACAGGAGGAATGGATAATTTAATTATAGTTTGGGATGATGCAGGCAAACAAATTTGTCAACTAATTGGACATACTGGATGGATTCTATCGCTTGCCTTTAGCCCCAATGGTCAATGGTTAGCTAGTTGCGGATGCGATCGCACAATCAAGCTATGGCACATAGAAACTGGAGTTTGTTGTAAAACTTTACAAGGGCATGAAAACTGGATTTGGCAAGTGCATTTTAGCCCTGATAGTCAATTTATCGTGAGTGCTAGTGAAGATGAAACTGTCAAAATATGGGATATTGAACAAGAGATCTGTACCTTAACACTGCGTGTTCCACGTCTCTATGAAGGTATGAAGTTGATAGGTTCTAAGGGGCTAACTCCCACACAAGAGAACATGCTCAAAAATCTAGGAGCTGTATAAATTGAAAGCTTGATATTTTTGATGTATTAAAGATTGAGGATTAGAAGATGATCGAAAATAGGAAGAAAGTTTATGACGTGATTGTGATTGGTTCTGGTAATGGAGCCTGTGGGTTCCTAAGTCACTATATTCAGCAAAAAACTGGACAAAGGATTGCAGTTGTAGAAGAAGGAGATGATTTTTTCAACACTAGCTATATCACTCACCAAAGAAATTGGACTCAATCCTATGCGGAAGATGATATCTTCAAACTTCATAAAGCAACGACTCTCGATGGTGTCCCAATTATATCAGGACGAGCTTGTACAATGGGTGGGGGAGGATCTATAAACTACACAATGATCCATGAGTCATCTGAATGGCTAACTACAAATATTGGTAAAACAGTTGCCTATTGGGAAGATCTCAAGAAAGAACTAAATGAGAAGTTTGCTAGAGAAGATCCATCAAAAACTCAGTCTGTCATTACAAAACATATTCTAGATATGGCTCGTAAGTGTGAGTTTGAAGACAGCACCAATATAACCTGCAATATTCCAGACTATAAAGAAGGCAAGGCTAAACTTCTACATCAATTCCCCACTCAATTTGATCAATTTGGACAGAGAACCCATAGTGGTGTGTCGTTAGTTGATTGGTCATGTGTGGATCTCAAAACTCAATGTAAGGTCACTAAAATTGAATTTGAAACTGATGATGCTACAAGCAAAGAACGCTGTGTATCTGTAGTGATGAATAATCTCAAAACAGGTGAGCTAGAGTCCTTATACCTATCACAATATGGGAAATTAATTCTTTGTGCTGGATCTGCCACTCCAAACCTACTTTACGCGCATAAAGAATTACTTCAAAACAATGCTATTGGTGAGCATGTGAGCGATCATATCCTTTTCCCCCTTGGTGTTTATATTCTTCCCAAAGAAGTCGCAAAAAATATTTTGCCTCAGGATGTCTATGTTCCAGTGTTTGCGACAACGATATGTAAACTTGATATGCAAGAACAATCAACAGTGTGCTGTTTCGATTTTTTTGCTGGGAACTTTGAAAAATTGTGGTTCTTTATTGCCCATTTGTACCTAGCCTTCCTATTACCTAACTTTCTTAAAAAGCTTGTAATCAGTCGTCCTTGGTTATTTTCTAAGATTAAGTGTACTGTAATGAAATTTGTTAAAAAGATAAATGGAGTATTTAAGTTTGAACAGATAAATCTTGTAACAGCAATAGTTAAGTTCACGCCCTCAACTGATGGAGCCTATATAAATAATGGCGATGATATAACCTTAGGTTTTTTTGCCCAAGATGGCAATGATGAAAAGGTAGCTAAAAAAGTAATTGAAGAAAATCTTGAATTTGTGAATAAACTGGGCGATCAGCCACACCCAATATTTAAATGGATTTTCCGTTATTTTACTAAAATTCCTTATGAGAAAAAACAGGTTAAAGATTATGTTGATATATACAGCAAAAACTTCTTATTGTCCGAACAGCATTTATCAGGGGGGTGTCTATTTGGTAAAGCTATTGACTCTGGAGCAATTACTCAGACTGACACAGGGAAATTAAATGGCTCAAGCAATGTATATGTTGCCGATTTATCAACTGTTCCACTACCTCGAATTAGTCCTCAAATGACAGCTTATCTTATTGGTTATCATGTCGCTAAGATGTTATGTAGTGATCGTTGATTACATAAATATATTGAATATGTGCAGTTCAGAGCTATATATCCTAATACTTTGTAATCAGTCTGACGGCAAAAAACTGACTCAATAATATGGAATTATTTGATTTGACGAATATTAATTGCGATCGCTATGTTAGCGTGATCGTTGATTGTATTGGTATTGAGGATTTGCTGACCTATCGTATTCCTGAAGATGTCAATATTCAAGTTGGTGATATTCTCAGTGTTCCATTAGGTAATCGGCAGGTTGGAGCGATCGCTTTACAAATTTCTGATACTTCTCAAATTATAGATACTGAAACAGAAATTAAATCAGTTAGTGCTGTAGTTAGTTCAGGTATTTTCCCAAAGACTTATTGGGAGATGCTAATTCGTACAGCAGAATATTATCGTACACCTGTGATGCAGACCGTAAAAACTGCCCTGCCGCCTAAGTTACTAGATCAGTCTCATTATCGAATAAAAGTGAAACATGAGAATCTAGTTCCGCCGAAGGCGGAACTAGATTCTCATAAATTGCCAAAAGCAGCACAAATGGTTTGGGATTTTTTGCAAGAGCATAAGCATAATCCTAAAGGAATTAGTCGTCGTTATATTCAGCAAAAACTTGGTAGATATACTAGTTCAGGCTTAAAGGAACTTCAAAAACTAGAATGGATTGATACAGTTTTAGAACTGCCAAATCGACCACAGCCTAAATATGAAGATCTAGTTATTTTACTTAAAGCACCTGATAGTGAAGTCACTACAAGACAAGCAGAGATTCTCACGATTTTGCAGCATCAAGGTGGGGAATGCTTAAAAATACAGTTGATTAAGCTTGCCAAGACATCAGTTTCGGTTTTGCAAACACTCGCGAATAAAGGATATATAGCCATATCTAAACAAGAATCTCTACGGTTAGGCGGAAAAAGTCATACAGTCAAACGCGATCGCCCCAAAGATCTCACACCCGATCAAGATGCCGCTTTACAGCAAATTTTGCAGGCGATCGCCACCCAAACCGCTCCTCATTTTCTCTTGCATGGAGTTACAGGCTCTGGCAAAACAGAAATATATCTGCAAGCGATCGCTGCCGTACTTGCAGCAGGCAAATCAGCCCTAGTTCTGGTTCCTGAAATTGGATTGACTCCACAACTGACTGATCGCTTTCGAGCGAGATTTGGGGATGCGAAGGTGAATGTTTATCACAGTCAGTTATCAGAGGGCGAGCGCTTTGATACATGGAGACTGATGCTCACTGGTGAAGCGCAAATTGTGATTGGTACGCGATCGGCAGTATTTGCACCGCTTTCTAATTTGGGTTTAATTGTGATGGACGAGGAGCATGACAATAGTTTTAAGCAAGATCAACCCCAACCCTGTTACCACGCCCGCACGATCGCTGAATGGCGATCGCAGTTAGAGCATATTCCTCTGGTGCTTGGTTCAGCAACCCCATCAGCAGAAGTAATCTATGCTCACCAAGCAGGTAAATCTATCTATCTAGAACTTCCCTATCGTATCGGCAATAAAGACATGCCACCGATTGAAGTTGTCGATATGCGTGATGAATTTAAAGCGGCTAATTATTCGATTTTGAGTCGGAAGTTGCAAGGCGCGATCGCCGAAATGCTTGAAGCCAAGCAGCAAGGGATTCTCTTTATTCATCGACGTGGTTACAGTACCTTTGTCTCCTGTCGCTCCTGTGGCTATGTTGCCGAATGTCCTCACTGCGATGTTTCACTCTCCTACCACGATCCCATCTCGCCAACCGCTCATCAGCCAAAATCCGCGCATTTACGATGCCATTATTGCAACTACACCTTAATTCAACCCAAATCTTGTCCCGAATGTGGCTCGCCCTATTTCAAGCATTTTGGTAGTGGTACACAAAAAGTGGAACAGGAACTTGCAAAGCTATTCCCAAATATCCGCTTGATTCGTTTTGATAGTGATACCACCCGCAACAAGGATCAACATCGCTTATTAATCGATCAGTTCCGTTCAGGAGAAGCAGATTTATTAGTGGGGACACAGATGTTAACCAAGGGTTTAGATATCCCGCAAGTAACTTTAGTAGGTGTAGTTTCTGCGGATGGATTATTAAACTTTTCAGACTATCGAGCAGGGGAGAGAGCGGCACAAACTTTGCTACAGGTAGCAGGTCGGGCGGGGCGGGGCGATGAAGATGGCAAGGTAATCATGCAGACCTACACCCCAGAACATCCTGCCATCCAAGCGGTACAATCCTATCAACTGGAAGCATTTATGCAGACTGAGTTAGAAATGCGTGAATCTCTACGTTATCCACCGATGGGGCAGATGGTATTAATTCATCTCAGTAGTGAGAGTGACACTGCCGTTGAGAAAGCAGCGAATCAATTAGCAGATTATTTACGTCAATTAGAAAATGATTGGGATATTTTAGGGGCGACTCCTGCCACGATCGCAAAAGTTGCTAATCGTTATCGCTGGCAGATTTTACTAAAATTTGCTCCTGAAGTTTTACCCAATGTGCCAAGTTTAGAAGAATTGCGAATGCTAGTTAATTCTAAGGCTGTAAGAGTAGCGATCGATGTCGATCCACTCACCATTTTGTAACCGCAGTAAAACACAAGTTTATTGTGACTTGGAAAACTATAGCAAGGGTCGCATAAAACCCAAAATAGAATGGTGGCGCTTTGCGCCGCCATTCTATTTTGGGTTTTATGTTCTAAGCAAAGTTTAATTAACGAAAGTTCCATACTTCGTAACGTCCATTGCGAAGTGTGAGAATTTGTCCTTCAATACTACTGGGTAATACGTCCATCCAAATTCTGCTGCCATTCATATCACTGAATAGAAGAACACCATCACTAGAGAAGACAATCGCTAGAGGGTAATGCCGATCGCCTAAATCAACTTTGTCACGATCAAGTAGTAATAGATATTCAGGCTTACCGACACCATCTAAACTAACTGATGATAGAGTCCATTGCTGCTGTACTAACACACTAAAGTCTTCGATACTGAGTGAAACTTCACCATTGCGTTGCAACTCACGATACATCGTCCGAATGATGCGCTCAATCGTTACCGATGAGAGAGATTGCCACTCAACAGGAGTTCCATTAGGTGGATTAAAAGCACCGCCACTGGTAACAAGGGGAGGGATCGTACTTGTATTAAGCAAAGGTGCAAGGTTCGCCTCACCTGAAGCGAGAATTCTTAACCCTCCATTATCACTAACCCAAAGAGACTGGGCTGTTAAAGTTGTTGTCTGCGATTTTCCATAGGCATCATATAGCACTACTCCAAGACTACTATTCAGCGAAAGCCCCAAAATCCTCCATAATAAAATTGATGAGCGATCGCTAAGTTCAGGGAATGGCTCATTAATCCACCTGTCACCATCTTTAATTAAGTTGATATTAACTTCATACCAAGCCTGTCCCGATTCTAGTTTTGGTGGTGGTAAAAACCATGTAGAACCCGCCTCGCCCTTGCCGATGTAGGTAACTGTTCCCATCAATTGTTTTGGATTGAGTGTAACTGGAGCCAGATCAAGACGTTGCAATAATTGATTGGAATCTTTAGAATCAACTTTCTGCTCCCTGAGCCAATGTTCCGCACGGCGCAAACCATTGCGCTGTAAAACTACTAAACCTCCCCACAATTTAATTTCTTTGGCTCCCGTAAAAGTTAACATGGTCATCACCCTCTGCCAGATGTGAGGATGATATTTCGCTAACATTTCGGCAATTTTGTCACCTTTGTAAGCAGAATCATTGGCGATCGCTAGAGCATCAGTCCATCTACCATCAATAATATTAATTAATGCTTTATCTCCCAAATTAGAATTGGGATTTTCGGCTTGCTGCGAGGTGATTTGAGCATGTAAAGCAATCATGTCATACTGCTCTTGCAAAAATGGCGAAAGCGTTTTCCCTTGAGATTTTAAGTTATCAACCATCAAATTAAATTTGCCCAAAGCGGGTGACCACAGACCCACACTAGCCATCACTAAAGCATCCTGATAAGATTTGGGCTGTCCCTTCGCTTCATTTAATGTCACCTGCCTCAATTTCACTGGGCGCACAGAACTAGCGATCGCTTCTTCAGGCTGAAAAATCAAAAATAGCGGTTCAAATGCTTGAGTTTGATTGATTACTAGTTGTACAGAACCCGAATTACTTGCCAAAGCATTACGCCATTTAGGAAGCTCTCCCGCAGGGCTTGTCCAAGGTTCTAGTTCTATCAACTGCGATCGCTTATCGGTGGCAAAATAGTAAATTTGTCCATAGGTAATTCCATCGACATTACCTAAAGTGGTGAACCAAACCCCATTAAATTGAGAAGGAGCATTGTTTAACAGTGATAATTTCTTGAGTGGAAGTCGATTGCGATCTGGGCGCATTCGTTCAGGAATCGCTTCCGTGGCGTATTTAAATCTTGGCGATCGCACAAAATATTCGTCAATTCCTGCGATCGTGGTTGTACTTACTAATAGTAATTTCTCAACACCCCGATCCAAAATGGTTTGATAGAAGCGGATTTCACGAAGATTTTGCGTTTCTGTTTCCAGAACGGTATAGATAATTTCCCCAGTTTTGAGATTATAATTTTCGCCAAGTTTTAGTTGACTGCGCCCCAGTTCTGCTTGGATTTGGGGGATACTTTTAGGGAGATTCCATAATGAATTAGAGTAAAAAGCAGGAGTGTCAGAAGAAGCCAGCCAACTAATTGCTAGGGGATTAGCTAGATAGATTAGCCCCAATCCAATTAACCCTCCGACTATGGGAATACTTAATACAATAGTTAGATTTGACCATGTGAAGCGATCGCGCAGATCGATTTCTGGCAAATCATGGTCAGAAGAATTAACGTCTTGCAATTCGCGATCTGTCTTAACAAGATCGCCAAAAGGGTTTGAGGATTCAGGTAAAGATTTCATGCGCGACATCGCAAATCTCATACAGATGCCATAGCCTAGCACAATAGCTCAACCATCTCTGCCATGAGGTGGAAGACATGGCAATTATCATTATATAGTTGTCGCCGTTTGTTTGATTTAGCTAGATCCAGTAAATCAAACAAACGGTGTTACTCTATATTTTTATGATATTTTCATACTGCAAAGAAATTCTTAATTATGACAATATACCTGTTATCGAAGGTTAGAAATTTGGGTATGTTACTGACAACGTTTAAAGGCGATCAAACAATCGACAAAAATTATGACAAATGTTCTAAGGGGTATTCAGTCTATTGTAATCAGTGTTTCGGTTAGCTTAATAGCTTGGGGTGGATTTAGTCTTGTAGCTCAAGCGGAGACTGAATGTGCAGCTTCTTCAAATGGTGATGTTGCTGTCGCCGCTTGCGTTGATGCGAATGGTAATACGGCAGTAACTGCTGTTGATTCGGAGGGGAATCAGGTAACTATTACTGAGGATAGTGAAGGGAATAGGACTACTGAAACTATTGAAGTATCTAAGTAAGATTATAAGCATTCAAAAAACAAAAAGAAGCGGCACTTTGTGCCGCTTCTTTTTGTTTTTTGAATGCTTAGGGCTTACCCGTAAAATAAGGAACCGATTTTTGGTGGCATGGCTATATATCACTAAATTAAATCGCAGAACCCTTAGAGTAGTAAAAATCTCCCACTGTAAAAGATTAAGTTAACGTGAGTTCGATATAGCCATTTGCGCCGTGCGAAGCACGGTGCAAATGTAAGCAAGTGGTAAGAATCGCTTAGCGATTCTTACCACTTGCCGCTTTCGGCGAACTGACGTTAAGTTAAATGATTATGGAATTTGATGGCGTAATTCACAGCCTATAAAATTGGTTTATCATTGATAAAAAGCAGGCTAAAATTAGACTAGCTAATTTTTGTTATAATTCGTTACTACCTAGCCAATTAAACGCCAAGGAATTTAGCCAAATCCTATAGTTACGTTTTTACAAATACACATTCATGAATTAACGCATTATGTCTACATCAGTAACATCTCAAGAGTCCCAAGTTGCTCAAGACCGCATTATCTTTTTTGACACCACCTTGCGCGATGGCGAACAGTCCCCAGGCGCAACCCTGAACGTGGAGCAAAAATTGCTAATCGCGCAGCAACTGGCTCGACTTGGTGTAGACATCATCGAGGCGGGGTTTCCCTTTGCGAGTAAAGGTGATTTTCATGCTGTCCAAGAAATTGCTAAGCTCGTTGGTACAGAGAATGGTCCTACTATTTGTGGGTTAGCCCGTGCAACGCGATCTGATATTGAAGCGGCTGCCGAAGCGGTCAAACCTGCTGCCAAAGGTCGTATTCATACTTTTCTTGCCACCTCTGATATTCACTTGGAATATAAGCTCCGCAAAACTCGCGCTGAAGTTTTGGCGATCGTGCCAGAGATGGTAGCCTATGCCAAATCCAAAGTTGCCGATGTCGAGTTTTCCCCTGAAGATGCAGGACGCTCTGATCCTGAGTTTCTCTATCAAGTATTAGAAGCAGCGATCGCCGCAGGAGCATCGACGGTAAATATTCCTGATACTGTGGGCTATTTAACTCCCTCTGAGTTTGGAGCCTTGATCAAGGGTATTAAAGATAATGTGCCAAATATTGACCGTGCCATTATTTCGGTGCATGGTCATAATGATCTTGGCTTGGCGGTTGCTAACTTCCTTGAAGCTGCCAAAAATGGGGCGCGTCAAATGGAATGCACAATCAATGGGATCGGTGAACGGGCAGGTAATGCAGCTCTAGAAGAATTGGTGATGGCGTTGCATGTGCGTCGAGCTTACTTCAACAGCTTCCTCGGTCGCCCTGCCGAATCCACTGCTCCACTTTGCAACATTGATACTAAGCAGATTTACAAAACTTCGCGCCTTGTGTCTAATCTCACTGGCATGTTGGTACAGCCCAATAAGGCGATCGTTGGCGCTAATGCCTTTGCCCATGAGTCGGGTATTCATCAAGATGGCGTACTCAAAAATCGTCTCACCTACGAAATCATGGATGCTCAGTCCATCGGCTTAACCGATAACTTGATTGTCCTTGGTAAACTTTCGGGACGTAATGCTTTGAGTTCTCGACTCAAAGAGCTTGGCTTTGAGCTTTCAGAGCAGGAACTTAATGCAGCTTTTGTTCGCTTTAAGGAACTTGCGGATAAGAAACGCGAGATTAGCGATCGCGATCTAGAAGCGATCGTCAACGACGAAATTCGTCATGCTCCTGAAGCCTTCAAACTTGATCATGTGCAAGTAAGCTGTGGCGATCGCGCGATCCCTACTGCAACAATCACGATTGTGATGCCCGATGGAAAAGAAATTACTGATGCATCAGTGGGAACTGGTCCTGTTGATGCGATCTACAAAGCGATTAATCGCATTGTAAATGTACCAAATCAGTTGATCGAGTACTCAGTGCAGTCTGTTACCGCAGGTATTGATGCTCTCGGCGAAGTTACAATTCGTCTCAAGCATCCTGATGTTGGTACTCTTTCTGGACATTCGGCAAATACTGATATTATTGTTGCCTCAGCAAGAGCCTATCTCAGTGCTTTGAATAAGCTTTACTTTGCGCTTCAGACACCGAATACAAAGATAAGCGATCGTGACAAACTCAAAAAAGAAGCGGCTTTATAAACAATAAAAAACGGCGCTTTGCGCCGTTTTTTATTGTTTATAAAGCTTGCAAAGCCAGATGAAATGCAGTGATCGATTTGGCATCAAGACTAGTATCTGCGCTCTGCGATCGCAACAACGCTTCTATCTCTTCACGGCTTAATAACACAACTTCTATCTCTTCATCTTCATCTTGAGCAGGAGGATGTTCTAGCTTCTCCAGCCCTTGAGCTAGATATGCATGAATAATCTCATCAGAATAACCTGGGCAAATATAGAAACCTCCTAAATATTGCCATTGGTTAGCTCGATAGCCTGTTTCTTCTTCAATTTCACGCTTGATTGTTACACCATGATCTTCACCAACTTCCAAAGTGCCAGCAGGAAATTCTAATAAATAGCGTTGAATTGCGAACCGATATTGTTTGACTAAAACAAATTTGCCATCGTCTGTCACAGGAACTGCCAGTCCTGCCCCTGGATGTTTAATATATGAATACTCACCTGTTACGCCATGCGGTAATTTGATGCGATCGACATGAAATGAAAATTTGCTACCTTGATAGCTGAGACGATTTTGTAAAATTTCTGATGCGATGAGATCTGACATGGATATTTTTGTTAACTAACTCCAGCACATTTTGGCACAAGATGAGAGGAGGTGTTTGGCGTTGGCACTTTCTAAAAATTTTGAAAGTAGTAGTATAGATTAGAGATCACCACATCAGACAATTGTTTAACTAAATCTGCTTTTAAAGCCTTATGCCTTAATTTTAAAGAACTCGCTATAATTTTAATAAGATTTTAGGAAGTTACCATGATTGTTGAAGCCAGTTATGCACAGACAATGCCAAGTTTGAATGTATTGCTTGATCGCGTTGTTAATGATCGCGAGATTATCTATATCAAAAGTCAAAGTGGTGAAAATGTTGCCTTGATTGCGGCTGATGAGTTACAAAGTTTGTTAGAAACTATGCATCTTTTGCGATCGCCTAAAAATGCGGAACGTTTGTTAAATGCCATTAGTCGCGCCAGAGTGAATGTAGAAGATTCTCAAACACCTGATGATTTACGCAAAGAGTTAGGGCTTGTCAAAGAGTAATGCTCCATTGAATAGAGAATCTATTCTCGATCAAGATTTTCGTACAGATTTAACCCATTGGATTTCTGTTGATCGTAAGGTTGCTTTGAGGATAATGGATTTGGTTGATGCAGTAATGCGCGACCCTTTTAACGGAATTGGAAAGCCTGAACCATTGAAATATCTTGGTTCTGGTATTTGGTCACGCCGTATTACTCAAGAGCATCGTTTGGTTTATTTAGTTGAGCAAAATTATATTAAATTTTTGCAATGTAGGTATCATTATTGAGCAAGAAGTGATCGCCATATCAGGCGATTATCTAACTACATCTGCTTTTAAAGCTTTTGCTATAATAACTGATAATTATATGACTTAGGATGCAAATCATGAGTATTGCCTTAAAAATTGAGCAAGAGCAGTTTATTCAAAAAAAGCTGAAAAGTGGTAAGTATAGCTCTGCTGATGAGGTGATTTTTGAGGCGTTTCGGTTGCTTGAGGAAAGAGATAAACATTATGAGCAATGGCTGCAAGATACTCGCCAAAAGGTAGCTGATGGTTTAGCTCAACTAGATCGGGGTGAAGGACTGGATGGGGAAAGTGTCGTTTCTAATTATCGAAATTCTCAAAATCAGAAACAAGATCCAGCTTTTCTATTAAAGCAAAGTGGCTTTATTGGTTGCGCGGATGGAGAGCCAAATCTATCTACTAACTATAAAAAAACTTTGAAAACAATCCTAAACAAAAAGTATGATCATCGTTGATACTGGATTTTGGTTAGCTTTGGGCAATCGAAGTGATAAGTATCGTGATGTTGCAAATTTATACCTCAATAATCTTAATGAGAGGTTAATAACTACGCATCCTGTAATAACAGAAGCTTGCTATCTTTTGCTTGATAGGTTAGGTAATTATGCACAATGCAAGTTTGTGGCGAATGTGGCGGCAGGGGCTTTTGATGTTTTTGATCTTGATAGGAATCACTACAGGCGCATAGAAGAACTGATGCAAAAGTATGGTGATTTGCCGATGGATATGGCGGATGCTTCTATTATTGTTTTAGCAGAACATCTAGGACATGGGCGCATTCTCTCTACTGATATTCGAGATTTCAATATTTATAGATGGAACAATCAGTATCCTTTTGAAAATCTTCTTTTGTAAAATAGGCGATCGCTTTTATTATGCCTCTTGAAAGTAGTGATATAGATTAGCGATCGCCATATCAGACGATTGTTTAACTACATCTGCTTTTAAAGCTTTATGCCCTGAAGCTTGAGCTTTTTCGACTACTTCATACTCATATTTTGAGCGCAAGTCAGGTGAAGCCATTAATTTGAGTTGATCGCGTAAAGAGTCAAAATGAGATTTTGGTTTTAGCTCTTCATAGATTTTTTGTTCGGGAACTTCAAAGTTGCTAATTGCAGAAGTCATTGCTTGAGGTACTGGGCTTAGTTCAGAGCTTTCTAGTAACTTTAAATCAGAAGCAGGTAAAGATTGAATCCATTCGGATTGTTCTTGCCAAGATGATAAAACTACTAAATCTTGAGTGCAAATACGGCTGATTTCTGGATAGAGTAAATCTATTTCTTCTTGGGACTGAACAGCATTACTAACATCAACAATATCTTGACGAATGCTGACTTGCAGACTTTTTAATCCTTGGGTGACTGCGCCTGATTGCTTTTGGATTTGGTAGGTCATGATGATTGTTTGTTCAATCGCCCAAGCACATTCCATTCTTCTTAATTTACCTAGCGCTGAAGTTTCTGAAAGTAGTTGATTATTTCGATAATCAGCGAGGGCAACTGAAAGCAAGTGTCTAGCACTTGCTAAACCTTGATCTCTAATGTGAGGTTCAGTAAGTAAGGACTGTTGGATTAACTTAGTAGCTGCCAAAAATTGACTATAGGCATGAATGAGAACGACTCGATGCTGTTCAAATTTAATGTCTGCGGCGACTTCATCAATACGATTTAAAATTTCAGCACCTTGATCTTTAAGTGCTTTTTTGAGATCGATAAATCCATCTTTGATCTCAACTCGCATTTGGCGAACGTCTTCACGCAGTTTCAGGATTTGATGTAAGCTTGCTGCGGAAATTGCTACGTTTGCGATCGTTCCTACGCCGATTAATGCTGTTGTCGCTTGTAAGACTCCTAAATTTTGTTGAATTGATTTAATCCCATCAGCGATGCCATTAACATCATATTGAATTCCTCTCACTTCATTGATGACGTTATTAACGCCTGTTTGGATTTTTTTAACATCGCTATGTACTGCACTAATATCTTTGCGAATATCTGAAACACCCGTATTAATTGCATTTTGAGTATCTTTGATGTCAGTTCTAACCCCCTTAAAGCCTGAATGGGTTTGATACATTTGAACCCCGCTAGAAATTATCTGCAAACCACCAAAGGCTAATTGTGTAGGAAAAATTAGTGGGTTGAATGATGGTGCTGGCTTCGCAATCTCTAGAAGTTTGCCTGTGATGAGACATCTAGCAATCGGCAGTAATACTCCAGTCTTGTGAGCGACTTGCACCGCTTTACCAGTAAGCATCAGTGATTGGGTAGCGGCAGAAAATATGTAATTCATAGTGCAGAAACCATAGAAAAAGCTCTTTAAAAGCTTTATTTGCTTAAATATTATCAGATTTTATTGTGTAGATGATTTTTTTAGGCTTCATTTCTGATAAATTCTAGATAACTAGATTTTCAGTGCAAGCATGAATACTCAACTCATCGGTAGCCAAGCTGTCAAACTCCTGTCAAAGTTGACGGGGCAAGACTTGACGGTAAATGACATTACGCCGCAAGTGGTGTTTATGACTGATTTGATCGCGCTGTTAAAAGGGGTAATTCATGCTGATGCAAAAGTGAGTGAAGATGAAGTTGCTCACTTTAAAGCAACATTGGGGCGGATTGGTTTGACCAATAGGCAGACAATTGAGATTGCTAAGCTGTTACTGTCTGGTGTCCAGAAATTTAAACTGCATAGTGATATCGATGATTTTTTGATTTTGCTAGTGCCATTGAGTGAAGCCGAAAAATTGCTGTTGTTTGGCTTGGGTTACAGAATGGCGATCGCAGACTCTAGCTTAGATGAAAGTGAGAGTAAGTATTTACGAGATTTAGGTAAGCGTTTAGAAATAGAATCGCGTTATCTTGATGTTTTAGAATCTAGTTTTGCTGGCAAGTCTTACAACAATCAAGATTTTCAAGAAATATGTGATCTAGTCGATCCTTCGCGTTTTCATGATTTGGGGACTGTGTTTGTAAATGCGGCAGATGATTTGCTGTCTGCGTTAAATCAGCTTGTTAAAACTGAGATTAAAGAACCTCAAAATATACCCAGTCCGACAAATTCAGTAAGTGGTGAATATCAAAAGCTGCAAGGTTTTCAACTACAGAAACAATCTTTGCTCAAGCGGATTAATCATTTATCTCAACTGATTGATGATGGTATTAAAGAGAGCCTTTTACCTGTTACTTTTCGGGACGAGATTCAAGCAATTAAAGACAAATTAGAATCTCAGCGTTTTCGGGTGGCGGTGATTGGTGATTTTAGTACAGGCAAGTCAACATTGCTTAATGCTTTATTAGGAGAAAAAATTCAACCAACTAGTGCGCTTCCCTGTAGTGGGACAATATCAATTCTTAAATACGGAGAGACAAAGCGAGTAATCTGCCGATACCGTGATGATAGTGAAGAAGAAGTTCCATTAGAAGAATACAAAAGCAAGGCTGCAATGTCGAAACAAGCTGCTTTAGAAGATAGTACTGAAGAGATTCTCAATAACAATATAAAGGAAATTATTTTTGAGCATCCAAATCTATCTTTGTGTCGTAATGGAGTAGAAATTATTGATACTCTTGGATTGAATCATTGTAATGAAGCTACAGAAGTAACTTTAAAATTAATTCAGACTGCTGATGCAATTATTTTTACTTCCAATGCAGGGCAACTGCTCAATCAAGGTGAAAAAGATGCACTCAGAAGCATTAAGCAAAGGTATGGCAATAAACCTTTAGAGAATTTATTCTTGGTTGTCAATTTTATGGATAACTTAGATGATGACGAAGAAATTCAAGAAGTTCAAGATAGAGCAAACAAGTTTACACTCGATGAATTAATTAGTGGTAGTGATAGAGTCCATTTCATTTCTGCAAAGCTTGCATTAAAGGCAATTATCAATAATTCAATCAATGAATATTTAGACTCATTCCAGCATTTTACTAAGATCTTAGAATCGTTTTTGACTGATGAGATTGGTTTATTGGTTTTACAAAGCTCTAACCAAAAACTTGATGAACTTACACAAAAATGTATTAGTAATTTAAATCATGCAATTAACAATGTAGATCAAACTATTGATCCAGCTTACAAACAGGAGATTTTAGAAAAAATTGGTGAGGCAAGTGGTAGATTTATTAGTATTTGTAACGAAGTAAAGATTTCAAATGAGAGAGCTAAAACATCGGCTTTAGAATCTTGGAAGGGTAATATTAATGGAGATCTCAAGAATAAAATTATAAAAGTAAGCGATAATTGGAAGACAGTCCATAATCCAATTTTTAGCCGTGATAAATTGGTTAATGATGCCATTCGACAATTTAATGAAGCATTAAAAGCTGATATTACAACAGTTTGGATAGGTAGAGTTTTAAAACCGCTTCTCATGGGAGAACTAGAACTTTTAGACAGGAAGATTAAGAAAGAGTTTAAATCTCTTAACTTAAGTTTTGCGATCTTAGATGAGAAAGTTGGTACAAACTTTGGCGATGAAATTGCCCCAAACTTACAAGATTTTGATGTTTCATTTATAGCTGCTTTTGCTGGTGGTGGAGCGATTGGAGGTGGTGGAGCGGTAGCAGCAGCTTTTTTCCTAATTCCTGCCTTTACTCTGGCTCCAGCAATTATTACGGGAATTTTAGCGGCAGTAGCAATTGCAGCATTATCTGGAACTAAAGCAACAATTGATGCCTATAAATACATTGCTAAAAAAGTGTGTGAAGAATGTTTTAAGGAATTTGCCAAAGAGGAAGTACAGGAACGAATTGAGCAAGAAATCAAAAAATCTATAGATGAATTATTTGTAAATAGAGCTAAAACTGCTGGTGATTTAATCAAGCAAGTTATTTCTGAATGTGAAAATCTGTTAGTACTTGAGGAGAGGAAACAGCAGGAAGAAGTCGATCGCCTACGTTCTCTAATCTCTAGCAAAAAACAAGAATTTGAAAAATCTCTTTCAATTTAATCAGAGTAAAATCGTCTCATCCCCTTCAAAAAGGAATATCTAAATATGCTACTACAACGCATCACCATAGACTGGAATATCTGTCATGGCAAGCCCTGCATCAGAGGTTTGCGATATCCCGTCGAGATGATCTTAGAACTCCTCAGTTCAGGCATGACCACCGAAGAAATCCTAGAAGACTATGACGATCTAGAGCGAGATGATATTTTTGCAGTCTTAGCCTATGCTACAAAACTTAGCCAAGTAAAGAGCATCCACAAGGTTCTCGCATGAAATTTCTCATTGATGCTCAATTACCCGTGCGTTTATCCTATCTTTTAAAATCAATGGGACATGATGCAATCCATACCAAAGAATTAGCTCTCAAGAACGCAACGCCAGACACGGAAATTAATACACTCTCAATTCGCGAACAGAGAATTGTCATTACCAAAGATTCTGATTTTTGGGATTCATTTTATGTTAGTCAAGAACCTTATAAACTTCTGCTAGTGACCACGGGCAACATCAGCAACAAAGAACTAGAATCATTATTTGTTAACAATTTAGATCAGCTGTTGTATTTACTAAAGCATCATTCTTTAATTGAAATATCGCGAGATTCAGTCATCGTTCATCAGTAAAGCGATAATACTAGTAAGAAAAAGGCGATCGCCTACGTTCTTTAATTTCTGGCAAAAAACAAGAATTTGAAAATATGCTCAAATCGCAACAAAACCATGATCAAACAAATTACCTTAGAAGTCGAAGCTCCCATTGCTGACGCATATCAAAATGCAACCCCAGAACATCGTCAAGCATTACAGGCGATCGTTAGTCTATATTTAAAATCTATCTCAAACCCACAGCAAATAGTCTCTAAAGAAGCTAATGCAAAATCAGAGCAAAAAGACGTTAATCCTGATCAAGAAATCCCTAACAAAAAGCCAAAACGCACAACACCCGCTCATCTGATTGGCAAAGGAAAGACATTAGGCGACATTGTTAGCCCAATCGTAGATGAAGAGGACTGGGAATGTCTGAAATGGTAATTCTTGATACTCACATTTGGTTTTGGCTCATCAATGGAAGTTTTGAGCGCTTTCCCACACAATGGTTAGAACAAATTCGGCAAGTAGACATAGTTGCAGTGTCAGCAATATCTTGCTACGAAATCGCTCTAGCTCATAACAAAGCCAGATTAGAGCTACATATTCCCGTTCAAGATTGGCTTACTGATTCGTTAGCTCCCGCAGGAATAGAGCTATTGCCACTAACTCCAGAGATTACAGTCAGAGCCGTAAACCTATCGCCCATTCACAAAGATCCCTTCGATCGCTTAATCATTGCTACCACATTAGAATATGAAGCAAAACTTGCAAGTGTTGACAACTTATTTCCTAAATATCCTGAGCTAAAAAATTATCTGATGTAAATTCCGCACAAATAAAAAAGCCCCTCCTTGCGGAGAGGCTTTTTTATTTCGAGAAGACTAGGCTAGTCGATTAGCCGATTAACCATTGATAGAAGGAGCGCTCATAGCAACAGGAGCAACATCAACAGCAGCCAAATCGAGAGGGAAATTGTGAGCATTGCGCTCGTGCATTACTTCCATACCCAAGTTTGCGCGGTTGATTACGTCTGCCCAAGATGGTACTACACGTCCTTGGCTGTCAGAAATCGATTGGTTGAAGTTGAAACCATTCAAGTTGAATGCCATCGTGCTTACGCCCAATGCGGTGAACCAGATGCCAACTACTGGCCATAGTGCCAAGAAGAAGTGCAAGCTGCGGCTGTTGTTGAAGCTGGCGTATTGGAAAATCAAGCGTCCGAAGTAGCCGTGTGCTGCAACGATGTTGTAGGTTTCTTCTTCTTGTCCGAATTTGTAGCCTGCGTTTTGGCTTTCGTTTTCGGTTGTTTCACGGATCAAGCTGCTGGTTACCAATGAACCGTGCATTGCACTGAACAAGGAACCGCCGAACACGCCTGCTACGCCCAACATGTGGAAGGGGTGCATCAAGATGTTGTGCTCTGCTTGGAATACGATCATGAAGTTGAATGTACCACTGATTCCCAAAGGCATACCGTCAGAGAAGCTTCCTTGTCCGATTGGGTAGATCAAGAATACTGCGGTTGCTGCTGCTACGGGGGCAGAGTATGCTACGGCGATCCATGGACGCATACCGAGGCGGTATGACAATTCCCATTCACGTCCCATGTAGCAGAAAATTCCGAGCAAGAAGTGGAAAATTACCAATTGGTAAGGACCACCGTTGTATAGCCATTCGTCGAGGCTATCTGCTTCCCAAATGGGGTAAAAGTGCAGGCCAATCGCGTTGGAGGATGGTACGACTGCGCCGGAAATCATGTTGTTGCCGAATAGCAAGGAACCTGCTACTGGTTCACGGATACCGTCAATATCGACAGGTGGTGCTGCGATGAAGGCGATTACGAAGCAAATGGTCGCTGCGAGTAAGCAAGGGATCATGATTACGCCGAACCAACCTACATAGAGGCGGTTGTCGGTGCTGGTGATCCAGTTGCAAAATTGATCCCACAGTGACGCACTTTCGCGTCTTTGTACTGCTGTTGTCATTTTTGTGTTTGGGTTTAAAACTTGTTTTGAATAAGCTTGCGCTTACATTTATCAATATATCAAATTGTAAAGATTTGTCAACATTACTTTAGATAGAGGTCGTGGTTACCGATCCGATAAAAAAGGAGGCGTTTTGCGCCCCCTTTTTTGTTTATTCGTAAACCCAAGCCGTTAAGTTAGGCTGCCATTCGACTATTTCTTCGGGCTTAAACCAGAGTGCAATCTCGGTTTGAGCAGTTTCGATCGCATCAGAACCGTGAATAATATTACGTCCAATATTTACACCGAAGTCTCCACGAATTGTACCTGGTTCCGCAGTAAGGGGATTGGTTGCACCGATAATCTTACGAGCTGAAGCAACTACACCATCACCTTCCCATACCATTGCGACTACAGGTCCTGAGGTAATAAAGTCAACTAAACCAGCAAAGAATGGTCTCTCTTTATGGACTGCATAGTGGCTTTCGGCTAGTTCGCGGGTTGGTTGCAACAATTTCAGTCCGACGAGCTTAAAGCCTTTAGTCTCATAACGACGGATAATTTCTCCGATTAGGTGACGCTGTACGCCATCGGGCTTGACTGCCAAAAAAGTACGTTCCATGATCTCTGTAAAAGTATTAAGCAATTGTAAAGAAGTTTACAGAAAGCATTATTTCATTTTAAGGAACGCAAATGAAATAAAGAACCATTTTTTTAGTGGCGCGGTTTCACTGTGCCACTAAAAAAATGGTTGTAATTTACCAACCATTTTCCGTGAGAAATGCTGGAGTTATGGCAGGAGTTGCGAGATTGGTTGGAGCCATATGACTTGACTTAAGAAATTTCTCCACATATTTACCTAGCAGATCACCTTCTAGATGCACTGAACTCCCTATATCCAGATATTTCAAAGTAGTGTTGTCGTAAGTATGGGGAATGACTGCTACCCGAAAATTTGAGCCTGAGTCATTGCAATGGGAAACCGTTAGACTAATGCCATTAATTGTAATACTGCCTTTAAAGACAATGTAACGCGCTACTTCGGGAATAGCCTCAAAGCTTAACTCCCATGAATTGCCAACTAGGGTGCGATCGCTTAATTTGCCCATGCCATCAATGTGACCTGAGACAAAATGTCCGCCAATGCGATCGCCTACGGCTAGAGCCATTTCTAAATTGACATATTTTAATTTGCGATCGCCTAAATTAGTACGCCCCAGAGTTTCAGGTGAGACATCAGCCACAAAATTAGTATCAGAAACTTGGGTTGCAGTCAGACAGACCCCATTCACAGCAACACTATCGCCGATCACAATTTGGGCAACGATGTCAGGGCAATGAATGACTAGACGCGCATGATCGCGTTGCTCAATAATACCGATGGTTTGAACGAGTCCTGTAAACATAGGTTTAGGTTATAGCAGAGAACGCAAAGCTTCATCTGTTATCAAAGAAGTCAACTTATCAATGGTACGTGCTGATTGCTTAGCTGGACTTGTTAATGGCTGCCGATCACGATTTAGCCAGAATGCTGTAATTCCCACAGCATCAGCCCCCATATAATCTTCACAAAAACTATCGCCAATATGCCATGCTGAATTAGACGATCGCTCAATTTGGTGTTTAGCTAGGGCAGCTTCAAATATTAAGGAATCGGGTTTAGCAGCCCCAATCTCAGTAGATATGGTGATCGAAGTGAAGTAATCTTCTAGCCTCAACGCCTTCATGACCGAGTAGATCCGACTATCAAAATTTGATAAGACACCCAAAGTAATGTCCTGTTTTTTCCATGTATCCAAGGCTAACCAAGTATCTTCGTAAATAAACCAAGGCTCAGCCGTAGCAAAGTAAGCATATAGACCTTTAAAGAAAGCCTCAAAATCTAAAAATTTTGTTAAATCACCTGTTTGCCTAAAAGTTTGCTCGGCAAGCGATCGCCACCATTGATACTCAGCGATCGGGATTTCAGACTGCGACAGATCAGGGAAAGCAATTTTGGGTGCTGTTTGAAAAGCTTGGTAAAAAGTACGGTTAATCAACTGAGGATCGAGACTAACATTAAAATCTTTAGCAATCTTGGCATATTGTTCACCAACGCTACCTTTCACGCCAAAAAGAGTGCCAACTGCATCTACAAAAATAACCTGAGGCGATCGCATTATATTTCGGGAAAACTACTGAGATAAACTATTGGATGTACTGATACAATGACTGCCAAATCTTGTAAAAACTGTCTCTATTATTGTATTAAAACTACCCTTATTATTATGACAGTTGTTCAGTTTCTAATGATGAGATGGTTGGA
Organism: Pseudanabaena minima str. Chao 2107; assembly: GCF_051131155.1. NCBI lineage: Bacteria > Bacillati > Cyanobacteriota > Cyanophyceae > Pseudanabaenales > Pseudanabaenaceae > Pseudanabaena > Pseudanabaena minima. The sequence continues at coordinate 2,521,558 of NZ_CP159508.1, read as the reverse complement.
TTAAGGAGTCCTTATTATGCATATGTCTCAATTTAGCAAATTAATTCTACTGACATTAATTGCCTGTACTCCTTTACCCGTTTGGGCGCAGACTACTACAATTGAAAAGCCATCTGCCTCAGAGTCGTCAAATTCTAATCTCAAACCATTAGTTAATCTTAATGATGGTAAACAGACTTTAAGTGTTCGCGAATCTCAAGATACATTTCGTTACACTTTAGGTGCAGGCGACAATATCAAGATCGAAGTTTTTAATGTGCCAGAATTATCGGGAAATCAAACGATTGCTCCCGATGGTACGATCAATGTTTCCTTAATTGGGGCAGTAAAGTTAGAAGGATTGGGACTAGATGAAGCAAATGCTTTACTGCGCGAGAAACTAAACCCTTTTCTGGTGCGTAATATTGTCAATGTATCTTTGATTTCTCCCCGTCCCCTAAATATTGTGATCGTGGGAGAAGTAAACCGCCCAGGCCCACGTTTCTTAACCTATGTAGGAACTGCGGGTTTAGGAAGTAATGCTGCTACCTTGACTAGAGCTTTGGAATCAGCCTCAGGAATCACTTCAAGAGCAGATATTAGTAATATTCAAATTTCACGACGTGACGGGACTCTCGGTCGTCGCATCATTAAGGTTAATCTTCAGGATTTACTAGAGAAAGGTGATATTAGCCAAGATATTCGTATTCTTGATGGAGATTCGATTCTTGTGCCACCACTTTCTCAAGCAAGTGCATCCCAAACTCGAATTGTTAGTAATTCTACTTTTTCACCTGACTCATTTACCATTCAAGTAGCGATCGTTGGTGAAGTTAATCGGATTGGTCCACAAACTCTGGTTTACTCTAGAACTGGTGTTACTCCCACAGGTCTTACAGGCGCAACCACTGCGGCTGGCACTGCATCAGGCGGAGGACCAGTTACCCTCAGTCGTGCCTTACAAGCGGCAAATGGAGTCACTGAAATTGCTGATATTCGCAATGTCCAGATCTCCCGTTTAAACGATAAGGGACAACGTACAATTGTTAAAGCTAACTTGTTAGATTTAATTACCAAAGCTGATCTCAGTCAAGATATCACTCTGACAGATGGCGATTTAATTACCGTTCCTCGTCTTGAGAAAACAAATCCCGCTGATTATCAGCAAATCGCCAAGGCAACTTTTTCACCTACAGTAATTACTGTACAAGTAGTTGGCGAAGCGGTTCGACCAGGTCCATTACAACTGAGACCAAATAGTTCGTTTACTGAAGCTATTTCTTTTGCGGGGGGGCTGACAAATGATGCTGATTGGCGAGCCGTTGAGCTTTATCGGGTCAATCCTGATGGTTCGATTATGCGCCGAAATCTAGTTGCTGACTTGAATCTTCCATTGAGTGAAGAATCTAATCCAGGACTACGTGATCGCGATGTAATTGTTGTTCGCCCATCCTTTGGAGCAGGCATTCTTAACTCAGCTACTAGATTTCTCGGAAACATTGTTGCTCCTTTCACATTAATTGATAACCTCTTTAGAAGATAAACATGAAAATTGTAGTTACTGGTGGTGCAGGTTTTATAGGATCTCACTTAGTTGATCGACTGATGAATTTTGGGCATAAAGTTATTTGTATTGACAATCTATATACAGGGCGAAAATCAAATAATGCTCAATGGAGCGAAAACCCGAATTTCCAATTCATTGAGCATGACGTTGTTAGTTCGATAGAGATTGATAATATTGATCAAATCTATCACCTTGCTTGTCCAGCCTCTCCTGTGCATTATCAATCTGATCCCATCAAAACTGCTAAAACCAACTTCTTAGGAACCCTAAATATGTTGGAATTGGCAAAGAAATCTAGAGCAAGAATTTTGCTAGCATCAACTTCAGAAGTTTATGGTGATCCTCTAATTCATCCGCAAGTTGAGAGCTATTGGGGTAACGTCAATTGTAATGGTATTCGTAGTTGCTACGACGAGGGGAAACGTATTGCTGAGACCATAACTTTTGACTATCACCGTCAGTTTAATCTTGAGGTGCGTGTTGCGCGAATTTTTAACACCCACGGAGAGCGAATGCTGGAAAATGATGGACGTGTAGTTAGTAATTTTGTGGTTCAAGCTCTCAAGGGCATTCCACTTACTATCTATGGAGATGGTGCTCAAACTCGTAGCTTCTGCTATGTCTCAGATCTTGTAGAAGGATTGATCCGTCTGATGAATGGGAGTTATATAGGTCCTGTTAATTTGGGTAATCCTGGAGAATATACAATTCTGCAATTGGCTCAAACTATTCAGTACATGATTGATCCCACGACTGAGTTGATTTTTAAGCCTTTACCTCAGGATGATCCACAACGTCGTCAGCCTGACATCTCGCAAGCAAAGTTTCATTTAGATTGGGAGCCGAAAGTTCCTTTAAAAGAGGGGCTTGTGAAGACGATCGCCTATTTCCGCGATCGCCTCAACACTAATCAATTATAAAATCTCAACTCAGTTTTATAAGCTCTGCCAATAAAAGTGAGTTTTTGTTTCTAAACAGTAAAGAATTATAGGTAATAGAACATGCGTGTTTGTGTAATTGGAACTGGTTATGTGGGTTTAGTCACAGGTGCTTGTCTCGCCTATATTGGGCATGACGTGATTTGTGTAGACAATAACGAAGAAAAAGTTAAGCTAATGAAGTCTGGACAATCACCAATCCACGAGCCAGGATTACCTGAAGTGATCGCTGAGTCAATTCGTCAAGGAAAAATCGAATTTACGACAGATATTGCGGCGGGTGTCAAGCATGGTGAGATTCTATTTATTGCGGTGGGTACGCCATCTCTGGCTGATGGACGTAGTGATATGCGCTATGTGGAAGCTGTAGCACGCAGCATTGGCGAAAGTCTTACGGAAGGATATCGTGTAATCGTGAATAAGTCCACAGTGCCGATTGGTTCTGGTGACTGGGTACGCATGATCGTAATGGATGGAATGTCAGGAAAGATCAATATCGATCAGATTCAGTTTGATGTGGTGAGTAATCCTGAATTTCTGCGCGAGGGAGTCGCCGTTTTTGATACCTTCAATCCCGATCGCATTGTAGTTGGTAGTGGCAGCGATCGTGCTTTGAAATTGATGCAAGAGCTTTATCAACCAATTATTGATCGTTCTTTTGCTGAGGACAAAACTTTGCCTCCTGTACCTGTGGTGGTTACGGATTTAAACTCAGCCGAAATGATTAAGTATGCAGCAAACGCATTTCTTGCCACTAAGATCAGCTTTGTCAATGAGATTGCGAATATCTGCGATCGCGTCGGTGCAGATGTAAAGGAAGTCGCTAAGGGAATTGGTTTAGATTCGCGCATTGGCTCGAAATTCTTGCAAGCGGGGATTGGCTGGGGCGGCTCCTGCTTTGGTAAAGATGTTTCAGCTCTAATTTATACTGCGGAGGACTATGGATACTCCACAGAGATTTTAAAAGCTTGTGTACGGGTGAATGAATTGCAGCGTATTTTGGTGGTTGAGAAGCTGCAGCAAGCTCTAAAAATTCTGAAGGGTAAAACCATAGGTTTGCTGGGAATGACCTTTAAGCCTGATACGGATGATATGCGTGATGCACCTGCTTTAACTCTAATTGATCAGCTCAGCCGTTTGGGAGCCAGAGTTAAAGCCTACGATCCGCTAGTTTCTCAATCAGGATTGCGTCAAGGTTTTTCTAATGTGATTGTCGAAACTGATCTAGAACGTCTTGCCGATGGCTGTGATGCGGTGGTTTTAGTAACAGATTGGCAGGAGTTCTTGGCGATCGACTATGTCAAGGTGTTTGCTCTGATGGCACATCCCGTCATTATCGATGCACGTAACTTCCTTGATGGCAAAGCTCTAGAAGCTATAGGATTTAAGTATATTGGCATTGGTCGATAATCAAAAAATCCTAATCAAGTAAAGAATTTTGGTAGTCCTAAAAAGGAAAGGATTTATGGTGGTAAGGAACGGCGGCGCGAAGCGCCGCCCTTCCTTACCTATTTAGCACTACCAGAATTTCTATTCTGAACTCAAGTTAATCTGATTCTGTAACTTTTGTTAAGCGCATTAGCATAGTTCAAGAGTAAAGCCAGAGCCTGTACTGCTAGCGTAGCTAGCGGTACAGGCTCTGGCTTTACTTACAGACGACTATATGTATTGTTTGATGCTGAGTCATACTGTAAATAGTTGTAGTTTCAAATCATAATCACAAAGAGAGTAGTAGATATGGCAAAAAAAGATACCAGTAAAAGTACTCAAAATCATCTTGTGATGACATCTGCAAAGGACAAAAAAACGAAAAAAAAGAATAAATCTGTGGATTTGTCTGAGCAACTAATTGAGCAAAGTGCGAAAGACAGCAGTAATACTCTGAATAGCTTTGCGATGGAATCGCCAAAGAAAAAAAAGAGAACCAAGTCAGTAGATCCCACGGAAAAGCTATCCAAGAAGATTTATGAGAAAGAACTCAATCGCCTACACATTGAACTAGTTAAATTGCAAGAATGGGTAAAGCATAAGAAGTTAAAAGTAGTTGTTCTGTTTGAGGGGCGAGACGCAGCAGGTAAGGGTGGTACGATCAAAAGAATTACAGAATGTTTGAATCCTCGTGTTTGTAAAGTTATCGCGTTAGGAACTCCTTCTGATCGGGAAAAAACACAGTGGTACTTTCAGCGCTATGCTGCTCATCTACCTGCGGCTGGAGAAATTGTTCTATTCGATCGCAGTTGGTATAACCGTGCTGGAGTAGAAAGAGTGATGAACTTCTGTACCCATGAAGAGTATGTTGAGTTTTTACGTTCCTGCCCTGAATTTGAGTGTATGCTTCAACGTGCAGGAATTGTCTTAATTAAGTATTGGTTCTCTGTTAGTGACGAAGAGCAAGAAAAGAGATTTCAAGAACGCATCAAGAATCCTCTCAAACGTTGGAAAATCAGTCCAATGGACTTGGAGGCAAGAGCAAAGTGGGTAGAATATTCTAAAGCGAAGGATGATATGTTTAATGCTACGGACATTAAGCAATCTCCTTGGTATGTTGTCAGTTCTGATGACAAGCGAAGAGCACATATCAATTGTATCTCCCACCTCTTAAGTCAAGTTCCCTATGAAGACTTAACGCCTGCGCCAATTGTACTGCCACCGCGCCAACATGAAATGGACTATGTTCGTCCACCTATGAGACTTCAAAACTTTGTACCTGATATCACGTTCTCCAGTGATGAAGTAGATATATAGCAACCCAGAAGACGAGTGGCGGCGCTTCGCGCCGCCACTCGTCTTCTGGGTTTGTGTCCTAACAAGACTGGCGACAGCTATAAATTAACGTCAGTTCGACGAAAGCGAAAAATGGTGATATCGAACTCATGCTAATTTAGGTTAAGAACTCAACTTGTTGAAAAAGCCATGCGAAGCATGGCTTTTTCAACAAGTTGAGATTTGATCTTTTATGACATCCGACAAAATTGCCCTGAATGTAATTTAATTTCTCCAAAATCTGGAATCCATGCTGCCCAGTGTCCATCAGGATATTGACACATCAACAAGGCTTCATCATAACAATTAGGAGTCGGCGGTTCTAATAAAGTTACCCATGTGGAGGGTAAAGGAGTAAGGCACTGAGGAAAAGAATTTTGCCGAATATTCTTGGTGATTTTGGCTTTATGTTGACGTGTGGTGGTTTTCATAGCTTTATTTCTGAAATTTATCGAGTAACTTTATCAATCAGCTTTTAAAACAATTTTCTAAATCCTAGCTTTATAGCGATTTGCGCTTAGACCCCAACCGAGAGACTTGTTGAAAGTGCTGTTTAACGACATTTTCAACAAGTCTCTTGGAATTTGTTTGATCAGTAATTGCTGTATGTTTAACAAACAAAGTATGTCATGGAATTATTATATACGCGATTTTTAGTATTAAAAGATACAGAAATATTATTAAAAGTTAAAGTTTTAACCCTAAATAAAGATGGGTTGAAAGTGAAACCTCTCTATTTTTTGTTTTTACAAAGTATGTGCAGTGTTTTTGATCGAAATAGGGTTTTATTAGTGGCAAAATACGGTTAAAATCTTGCCCTAGTTTGTGAATTTCTGGTGGACTGAATGCGCGATCGCCATTACTGGCAAATAACTAGCAAGCCTTGGTGGATATACTTGGGCATGATGATTGTGGCGATAGTTATCTGCTGCTTGACTTTAGGTCATGGCTCACCAGCGCAAGCCCAATCTGTGGAAGAGCTAAAAAACTATCAAAACTTTGTCGATCAACAGCGTCAAATCATTCAGAAGCAACAGGAACAAATTAATGCGCTCACTAAACCTGCTCAGTCTCGTCTTGATGCTTTAAGAAAAAATGTGCGGGTTACTGATGCTCAAATTAAAGACAACGAGAAAAAAATTCGTCAGGCAAGAGAGCAACTCCAAAAACTCAGCACCAAACTGCAAGAACTAGAGTATGACCTGAATAAAAAACGTGATGCGACTACGGCGCGATTGCGCTATTTGCAAAGGCAACAACTACAGCGTTGGTGGGTAACTCTGCTCAGCAGTCAAGATCTCAATCAATTTGCCGATCGCCGTCGGCAAATTGAGCGTATTTACGCTAGAGATCGCAAGCTACTTGCCGATTTGACCCAAAGATCCAATCAGGTCGAAAAGCAGCGTAATCAAATAACTGCTCAAAGAAATGAGGTTGAACTGTTAACCCAAAAGCTGAAATACCAAAAAGCCAATATTGAAGCTGAGGTAGTTGCTCAACAAAATACGATCGAACGACTTAAGAGCGATAATCAAGCTTTATCTCAAGCTGAAGATCGTCTTGCTGAAGATTCACGTCGTTTGTCACAAATTATTTTGGCAAAAGTCCAGCCCTATGATGGACTGATTCTCCCTCCTGGAACTGGCCAACTGATGTATCCTACAATTGGCCCAGTGACTAGCAACTTTGGCTGGCGCACACATCCAATTTTGGGTACTGAGCGGTTTCACTCAGGTATAGATTTTGGTGCTGATTATGGCAGTCTGATCTATGCTAGTGAGCAAGGTCGGGTGATTTATGCAGACTGGTACGGTGGCTATGGTAATGCTGTAATTATTGATCATGGCAATGGCATGACTACGCTCTATGGTCACTGTAGTGAGCTATATGTCAAAGATGGTGATGTTGTCGTTAAAGGACAACCGATCGCTGCTGTTGGCTCAACAGGTTTTTCAACAGGTCCACATTTGCACTTTGAGTTGCGGGCTAATGGTGAGCCTATTGATCCCGCCGCATATTTATAAAAAGACCATAAAAAATGTCAGTTCGACGAAAATGAAAAATGGTAAGAATCGCTGAGCGATTCTTACCATTTTTCGCCATTTGCTGCGTGCGAAGCACGCTACAAATGGCTATATCGAACTCACGGTAAAAAAAGACGGCGCGTAGCGCCGTCTTTTTTTACCAAACATCTGGAAGAATTGCATCTTGAAAATCAGTAGTTTCAGTATTTGCACCACTAAAATTAGCCTTACTGAGATTAGCACTGGTAAACTCAGCCCGATTGAGATCGGCACGACTTAAATCGGCTCCAATAAAATAGGCTTCGCTACAATTTGTCCCGCGTAGATCCGCTCCTATGAGATCGCAGCCACAGAGATTAGCCCGATAAAGATTTGCACCAATTAAATTTGCCCTAGATAGATTGGACTCACTTAAGTCAATATCTACTAAAGTTGCACCAATAAGATCTGTACCAACCAATGTCGAAACATTGAGGTTGCTGTGGGAGAGATCGGCTTCGCTCAAATTGGCACGACTAAAATCAGTTCCTGCAAGATTAGATTCCCTTAACTCAGCTCGGCTTAAATTTGAACCAATGAGAATTGCACCAACCATGCTAGCTCCATTTAAGCTAGACATATTGAGCTTAGTGGTTGATAGGTCAGCGAGATCAAGTTTAGCTAAACGCAAATTTGAGCCGCGCAGATCTGCTCCACTTAAATTTGCTTGACTAAGATTAGCCTCACTTAAACAAACCATACTCAGATGTGCGGAACTTAGATTTGCATGGTTGAGATCTATTCCTCTTAGATTTGCCATGCTTAAATCTGCGCCGCGCAAGTTTGCCGATGTTAGATTTACTTCATGCAATTTTGCCCCACGCAAGTTAACCATACTCAGGTCGATTCCTGTCAGGTTGAGTCCCTCTAGCTGAATTTCACTAAGATCAACGCCACGCATATCAGGAGAGGCTTCGCGCCACTTGTTCCAGACATCTACGCCTTGATGAAGCAGTTTTATAAATTCTTCTTTCGCCACAGTTACTTTTACTCGTACAGTTAGTACAGTTTTATGTTTACAACTTATTTTGTAATGACTGCAAAGCAGCCATTACAAAATAAGTTGTAAACATTAATATTTTCGTTCTTGGGGGGTAAAACGATCGCGATCAAGCAATTGTAAACTCATATCAACCGCACGATCGCTAGTCTTTACATTACCACTTTCCAGATATCCGAGGGTATGTTTGAGATAATTCGCATCATCGCGTTGAGGGTAGTCTTCGCGGGAATGTGCGCCACGACTTTCTTGGCGTGATAAGGCACTAGACATAATGATTTCACCCACTGTGAGCAAGCTTTTTAATTCGATCGCCTGCATGAGTTCCATATTAAATACAGAACTGCGATCATCCACCAGTAAGTCATTATCGTAGCGATCGCGGATAGTTTGTAACTTTTGCAAGCCATCCTTTAAGCGTTGATCATCCCGAAAAATGCCACAATGCTCAGTCATCGTGTCTTGCAATTGTTGGCGAATATCGGCAATGCGTGAATTACCTTGTTTCGATAATACGCCTTTTAACTTAGCTTCAGCTTCGGCAAGATAAGGACGAGGATCAACCTTGGGCATGGTGCGCTCGCTGACATAAGCACCTAATTTTTCTCCCGCACGTTTGCCAAAGACCACGCATTCTAACAGCGAATTTGCTCCTAAACGGTTTGCTCCATGCACAGATACACAGGCGCATTCACCTGCGGCAAAAAATCCTGTGATCGCTTTGCTATCCGTACCAATTACTTGACAGTCGATATTGGTGGGAATGCCGCCCATAGAGTAATGTGCGGTTGGGCGGACAGGTAAGGGGTGATCGATGCAGTCCACACCTGCTAAGCGTAAACCTTCTTCACGGGCAAAGGGAATCCGACTTAAGATTTTCTCTCTTCCTAAATGACGCACATCTAAATGTACATAGTTACCGCCATTGATGCCACGTCCTTCCATAATTTCACAGGCAATGTTGCGCGAAGTAATATCACGGGGTGAGAGTTCCATCCGATTCTTGCTAATCGGATAATTTGCCATAAAGCGATCGCCTAAATCATTAATTAAATAAGCTCCTTCACCACGCACTGCCTCGGAAATTAGTACTCCCACAGGATATAGTCCCGTAGGATGGAACTGCACAAATTCCATATCTTGTAACGGCAAGCCAATATTTGCCGTCAAACATAAGCCATCACCCGTTGAAGCTAAATCGTTAGAAGTAGTATTAAAAACTCGTCCATAGCCACCTGTGGCTAGCAATACAGCTTTAGCACGAAATACTTCAATCTCCGAAGTTTCCAAACTATAAGCGACAACACCTTTTACTTCTTTCCCGTTTGTGCCATCTTCATAAATTAACTGCATGACGTACCATTCTTGATAAATCGTGCCGCCCAATCGCTTGAGGTTCATCACTAATTCGTGCAGAATTGCATGCCCTGTTTTGTCAGCAGCATAGCAAGCACGACTGTAGGTATGCCCACCAAAGGGACGTTGAGCAATCCGTCCATCTTCAGCACGGGAGAATAAAACTCCTAAATGCTCTAAATCAATAATTACTTCGGGTGCTGATTGGGTCAAAACCTGCACGGCATTCTGATCGGCAAGGTAATCTGATCCTTTGATGGTATCGAAGGCATGGGTAAGCCAGTCGTCATTATCGACATTTTTTAGTGATGCGGCAATGCCTCCTTGGGCAGCAACGGAGTGCGATCGAATCGGATGTACCTTGGAAATGAGTCCCACACTGAGATGGGGATAATTTTGGGCGACAGCTAGTGCAGCTCTAGAGCCTGCTAATCCACCACCAATAATCAATACATCATGCTCAATCATAAATTTTTTTATTACATTATAAAACCAAGCAAAGAAAGGTCACGATTTGCAAGACCTTTCTTTGCTTGGTTCAACCACAACCACCACAGTCTAAACCACCACAATCTAGCGCTCCACAGTCTAACCCACTGCAATCCATACCCGATAGGCAATCAGCATTGCCACAATTCAAATCGGGGCAACTTAGATCGGGACAATCCATCGCTTCAAAGGGATTATTACAGTTCTGATCATCTCCACAATCCGATGGAATTAGATCAAGTCCATGTCCGCAGTCAGTACAGTCAACATAATCGCAGCGATCGCAGTTATTATTCCCTCCCCCACTATCGTTGTTGCTAGCCTGTCTCCGTTTACGGCTCCATTGTGAACCACCTAGTTTATGTTTGCTTGTGTCGTCATTAGTTTCTCCAGAATCCTCAGGTGCATCGGGAGTTTCCTGCTCACCTGACTCAATGGCTAGGGTGTTTGAGTGTAAACGCCTTGCATAATACTTTTTCCTAGTTCTACATTTTGCTCTACGACTCTTTAAAATCTCACTAGCTTCACGACATTCTTGAAATCGCCCCTTAGCATTTGCGATCGCCTGTATAATTCCCTCTTCGGCAATCACCCGTTTAAAATATTGAGAACAAGAATCACAGCCATACAACACACGATGGGCGCAAGAAAATCCCTTATGGGGCGAGATAAATTTTTGATAACCACGAATGACAGTTACCGCTAATCCGCGTGTTGCACCGTTAATAATATTGGCGATCGGTAGCTTGACAGGGATTCTTTTCTGCATTTGTCGCCATCATTTAATGAATTAAACCAGCTTGGCTATGATACAAGAGCCATTAAGTTAGGCTCTACAAATCTTAATATTTCTTCCCATTAAAACTAGAAATAGGGGATCGCCGATCCTCTTTTTCTAGTTTGCTACAAACAGCATTTTTTGAACTCGCGTTAAAATAGGTAAAGAAAACATCTAAAGGAGACTAGCCGTGATCGTAGTAACCAAGATTGGTACACCCGCAGAAGAAGTGGGGCGGATCTGCGAAGAACTATCTAGTTGGGGATTATCACCAGAGAAAATTGTGGGAAAACATAAAGTTGTATTGGGACTAGTGGGTGAGACAGCCGATCTGGATCGCCATCGTATCGAAGAACTGAGTCCTTGGATTGAGACTGTGTTGCGCGTAGAACGCCCCTTTAAACGCGCTAGTCGTGAATATCGCCAAAATGAATCGAGCGTGGTAATTGTACCTACGCCTAATGGTGATATTGCGATCGGCGAAAATCATCCCTTAGTGACAGTTGCGGGTCCTTGCTCCGTTGAAAATGAAGAAATGATCGTGGAAACTGCCATGCGAGTGAAAGCAGCAGGGGCGCAGTTTTTGCGGGGTGGAGCTTATAAGCCACGGACTTCGCCCTATGCCTTTCAGGGACATGGTGAGAGTGCTTTATCTCTATTGGCGGCAGCCAGAGAAGCTAGTGGCTTAGGGATTATTACGGAAGTGATGGATACTGCCGATATTGAGAAAATTGCTGAAGTTGCCGATGTGCTGCAAATCGGTGCTAGGAACATGCAGAACTTCTCATTGTTAAAGCAGGTAGGAAAACAGAATAAGCCAATTCTGCTCAAGCGTGGATTAGCGGCTACCATTGATGATTGGCTGATGGCGGCTGAATATATTCTCGCCGAGGGAAATCCCAATGTAATTCTTTGCGAACGCGGAATTAGAACTTTTGATCGCGAATATACAAGGAACACTCTGGATTTAGCGGCAATTCCCGTATTACGGAAGTTAACCCATTTGCCAATCATGATCGATCCTAGTCATGGTACAGGCTGGTCAGAGTATGTACCATCCATGAGTTTGGCGGCGATCGCTGCGGGTGTTGATTCCTTGATGATCGAAGTTCATCCCAATCCTAAGAGAGCTTTATCTGATGGACCTCAGTCGCTTACTTTCGATGATTTCGATAAGCTCATGATTAAAATCAATCGCATGGCTCAAGTAATGGAGCGTGTGTAAACAAATAAGGCGCAAAGCGCCTTATTTGTTAAGAGAACTATGAATCAACCATTTATTTACGATCGCACAATTTATTTTCGCGACACTGATGCGGCAGGAGTAGTCTATTTTACTAATGGTTTATCTATTTGCCATGAAGCTTACGAAGCTTCATTAGCAGCCTCAGGAATTGAGCTTAAATCTTTTTTTAGAGGTGGAGCGATCGCCGTGCCAATCACCCATGCAAGTATTGATTTTTTTAAACCAATGTTTTGTGGCGATCGCATTGCGGTTTCGCTAGTAAAAACCTTGCTAAGTACTGATTCTTTTCAGATTGAATATCAATTATTTTTTGATATTGAAAGTGGTGAGAAAAAGGCGATCGCTAGTGCCTTAACCAAACATGTTTGTATTGATTCCATCACTCGAAAGCGGTGTAATCTATCCCAAGACCTCATGAAATGGATTGAATTGAATTAATGACAACGATTTTACGTGACTGGAGCTATCGCTATCAATGGTTTTATGACACTGTATCGGCTCTTGCCGCGATTAGTGTTGGTGGGGAAAAGCGATTTCATCGTTTATTTTTAAAAGATTTATCCATTAATCCTGAAGCAAAAGTTCTTGACCTTTGTTGTGGAGCAGGACAGGCGACAAGGGAACTAGTTGAGCATTTTCATGATGTGACGGGTTTAGATGCCTCACCGATCGCCATTAAACGCGCCAAGCAAAATGTGCCACAAGCGGAATATGTAGAATCTTTTGCTGAGAAAATGCCCTTTAGCGATCGCACGTTTGATCTGGTACTCACGAATACAGCTATGCATGAGATGGATTCAGAGCAGTTGCAGCAAATCATTCAGGAAGTGCATCGGATTTTGACACCTGAAGGACAATTTATCATTATTGATTTTCATCGCCCTATTAATCCATTGTTTTGGCTACCTATTGCGACTTTCCTATGGCTATTTGAGACGGAAACTGCATGGCAATTAATTAAAACCGATTTGTCACAACTTTTAATTAATTCTGGATTTAAAGTTGAGTCTTGCCAACTTTATGCTGGTGGTAGTTTACAAGTTTTGCGATCGAGCAAATAAACTTACGAGAATATCCCCTATAACAGGATATTCTCGTAAGTTTATTTATGAATGTGTATAAAGAAAATGCGATAATTTTTAGCTATCAGTTATTAGCTTTATCACTCATGTCACTCGGAACTCAAAGAAACTTCTTGCTGCTAGCAAGTCAGGGCAACCACGGGGAGATTGCCCCTACCTAAATAATTCTATCTTAATTCAGTAGGGGCTTTGCCCCCGTGCCAGCCCCATATTTTTGCTATATCAGGAATTCTTTTCACGCAACATAAGTGATCATCGTGACTTCAATCCCCAAAAGAGTTTTATTCATTAGTAACGGTCACGGTGAAGACCTAAATGCTTGTGAAGTTCTCAAAGCCTTGCGTCAAAAATATCCAGAGGTAGAGACGATCGCATTGCCGATTGTTGGTGAAGGGAATGCTTATCGACGGGCTGGTGTGCCGATCGCTACTCAGACGAAAATCTTACCATCGGGGGGATTCGCTTATATGAGTGTGCAGAAACAGATTGCCGATTTGCAATCTGGGTTGATTAATCTGACTTGGCAACAAATTAAGGCGGCGCGAGAATGTGGTAAAACCTGTGATTTTGTGTTTGCGACAGGTGATGTTGTGCCTGCACTATTTGCTTATCTAACGGGGTTGCCCTATGCTATGTTTTTAGTGTCATCATCGGCATTTTACGAAAATCGGTATGTTCCACGTTGGTTGCAAGCGCTAATGATGCGATCGCCACGATGTCGCCAGATTTTGACCCGTGATGCTTATAGTGCGGAACTAATTAGAAAAAGAGGTTATCAAAATACGAGCTTTGTCGGTTATCCAATTATGGATGTATTGGAACCGTCGGGCAAAGATTTAGCTTTGAGTCCTGATGTGCCTGCGATCGCTTTACTCTCAGGAAGTCGGTTGCCTGAAGCTGCTGAAAATCTTGTATTGCAATTGCATTTATGCGAAAAGATTGCCCAAGAATATGCGCCTCACCCTGTCCAATTTCGTGCGGCGATCGTCCCAAGTGTTGCCCCCAAATTACCTGAACTAGCTGCCCAAGCAGGTTGGCAATATGCTGATGGCAAGATGTATCATTCAAAAACAAATATCAGTGTTCTCTGCTTTAGTGATGCGTTTGCGGATATTTTGCATCATTGTGATTTGGCGATCGGTATGGCGGGAACTGCTGTTGAGCAGATGGTCGGTTTGGGAAAACCTGTGATTCAAATCATGGGAAATGGTCCCCAATTTTCCTATCGTTTTGCTAATGCACAGGAACGTTTGTTAGGTTTATCAGTACAAACGATTGGGAAAGAACCAGCTACTCCAAAAATTTTGCAGGAAGCGGCTCAATGTGTAAAGCGAACTCTCAGCGATCGCGATTATTTGGAAAGTTGTAAACAAAATGGAATGGAACGGGTTGGTGCAAAAGGTGGTTCTGAGAGATTGGCTGATGCGATCGCGCAGATATTAGCTAGGTCTAGTTAACTTTTAGCATCAAGAAAGTATTGCTTAATGTGGATTGCGATCGCACAACCAATTTAGAAGTTTTTCGGCTTCTGTTCTGTAATGTTAAGCTATATTCTTCTGCATAACTTACTTACACTTATATGTGATCTTACTCAGACAGTTTCCATAATATTAAGCAAGGCAAAATAATTTTCCTATCCAGAAAACTTCAGTATAGTTGCCTTAATTACTCTGCTGGTCGATCAGTGAAGGTGTAGTTACAAACTTTTCAACTATTTCTAAGATTGAGCCAGTTAGATGAGGTTACAATAACAGATAAGTTCAGATTACCATTTGGATATTATGTATGCAAGACTTTTCACAAGAACACAAAGAATTGGTGGATGCGATTGTTGCAGATGCAGAGCAGCAGTTGGCAGACTTGTACTTATCGCCGGAGTCTAAAGAAGCTGTTGCTAAGTCAGGCTCAGATAATCGCCCAGCACACATTATTTTAGCAAAGCAATTTGAAACAGTAAGAGCTACGTTGAATCGGGATGTGGAAGATATTCTTCGTGAGATTACACCACGGATTGGTATTTGTAATCCAGGTAATCCAGTCTATGAAACCTGGGATGATTTTCATGAAGTTTCTAAAGAACCGCTGACAGGCTTCATCATCAGTGTTATCAGTGCCGTAGTTCCACAAGCATCTTTACCTGTAACGGTAGCAGCTATCGTGGTTATTATTTCGTTCTATGGATTGGAAAAATTCTGCGATCGCTATTGTCCCAATCGTTAACAGTTTATGTGGATTGATAATATTGTTCTCCAGAGGCAGAAATGACAACGTTGTTCCTCCTATGGGAGATTTCGGGATGATCAACGGAGGTCGCAATGGAGTTAAGTCTCAGGTTTTTAGGATCTGACCAACTGTTTTTGACATGGGGGGATTTAGTAACAGAACCAATAGAGTTTTCAGTACCACTGGACTCAGCAGTGTTAGATGAGATTACCTGGTATTTAGAGGTTTACGGGTGTCAGTACATCACGGATGTCGATAATGACCGCGCGGTGCGTATTGCAGAACAGTTGCCGGTTTGGGGAACACAGTTATTTGCAGCGGTTTTTGGGACGAAGAACGCAAGGGCTTGGTTTGATGCATTTGTCCAAGCATCAGGCTCAAAGAAAATAATTACTATTGAAGCGACAGATGGGGCTATTTTGGCCTTGCCCTGGGAATTGTTGTGTTTTCCTGGCAGACAGTTTCTCATTGATGCTCCTTTTGGGATTTCGATTCGTCGGTGCTTTAAGGGAAATGGAGTCATCACAACATCTGCTCCAGCGCAAAAGCAAAAATTGCGAGTGCTATTTGTGGTGAGTCGTCCCAATGGAGTTGGATTCTTAGATCATCGAGCAGATGGAATAGCAGTGTTAGATTCGCTAGAAGCCATTGGAGGGGACTGTTTTGAGGTGGAGTTTCTCCGACCAGCGACTTTTGGAAACTTGATGCGGAGACTGAAAGATACAACACTACCACAAGTAGATATTTTGCATTTTGACGGTCATGGTATTTTTAATCCCTCAAAAGGAATAGGTTATTTGTGTTTCAGTAGGCAGGAAGCAGGACAGCTTATTTGCGACGATGTAAAAGCGGAAGAGTTAGGATTAAAGCTGGTCTCTGCGGGGATATCATTAGTTGTGCTATCTGCCTGTCAGTCGGCGCAAATTGGAAGAGATCAGGCTTTGGGCAATGTGGCGATCACCCTACTTCATGCTGGAGTCGGGGCAGTTTTAGCCATGACCCATTCAGTATTAGTCGAAACAACGCGACGGCTGTTTGGTGCTTTTTATGGCAATTTAGCACAAGGCATGAGCATCGCAGCAGCATTGGATCAAGCACGACTAGATTTGCGACAACATTCGTGGCGCGGCGATCGCCGTTGGGGTACAGAGTCTTTTGCGTTGCATTTGCAGGATTGGTTTTTGCCAGCCTTATATCAGTCCAGAATCGACAGCGCATTGTTGCTACCTCAAGTGCAATTAGCATCGACTGAGGACAAGACGAAACCTCCTGAGACGATTTACGGAACACTGCCACCGAAACCAAAGTCGGGATTTTGGGGGCGCAGTCGGGAATTGTGGGAGATCGAACGAGCATTTATCCTGGGAGCGAGACGGGTAACAGTATCAGGCTTGAGCGGTCAAGGGAAAACGGCGCTGGCAGCGGAGTTAGGACGCTGGTTAGTTCGGTCACGTCTGTTTGAACAGGTGCGATTTATTTCTTATAACGGGTATCAAGGAGTTGATCCGGTTGAATATGCTCTTGGTATAGGTTTTGGCGTTCCAAGTGTGACCGATATGGCAGCGATGCTGGAATCTGTTCCAACATTATTGATTTTGGATAATTTGGAAGTTCTCGAAGGTGAATCACTAGATCAACTGTTATCTATAGCCATAGAATGGTCGCGCTTAGGACAGTCTCGGGTTTTAATAACAACACGGCTAGGTCAATTACAGCACCCAGATTACTTTGTTCGCGCGGAAGGAGAGCACTTCTCATTATCCTTGAAAGGGTTGAGTGAACAAGATGCACTGGCATTTTTTACGCAACTGACCGAAGAGACACCACCGTTACAAGGCATGCCACAACAAGAGATGGTCTTAGATCTTCTCAGATTGACGAGTTTTATACCATTGGTTATTCAGCTTATAGTAAGGCAACTATGTAATCATCCTCTATCAAGTGTCTATAGCGAACTCGAACGATTGCTGGTGGATGATAACGAGATCCTACAAGCTTCATTGAACATGTCCTTAAGACATTTAACTGACGATCAACAGCAATTAATTAGACGCTTAGCAGCGTTTCAAGGAGGAGTCTATGAAGATAAGTTGTTATCGATAACAGAACTTGGTGATGCTTCTTTCAACTTTGAGCAACTCCGCAAGACATGGATGTCTTTACTATCTCAAAGTGGTAAAAAAGATGCCAATGAAGTTAATCAAGAATTGGATAAATTTGATCAAGAATTAGGCAAAATCTTTGGAGGAGCAACACATCCTAGAGATTTGAGTTCGGGAAATACAACTTGGACAGATCTACGTCAATCTTTGGAGCGGTGTGGCTTAGTAACGATAGAACAACATTCCCATCAAAAAGAAGCACCTTTTTTACGATTTCACCCGATTTTGCTCAGCTTTTCACGTCAAAGCATAACTCAAGAGCAATACGAATACTTGATGAAGAGCTATCGTAGGGAATACTATTGGTTATCTGAGAAATTGTATGATCTTTATCATACTGATCCAACATTAGCTACTGAAATTGCACGATATGAACTTCCAAACTTAATTAACGCAGCTCATTCAGCACTTCTAGCAGATGACGAAAAAGCAATCGACTTTGTGGATAATATTAATCGTTTTCTAAGTCAATTTGGTCTTAAAAGACAATTGATCGCTCTTAATAGTTTTGATTCTTCCAATCCCGAAGAGTATTCAGATAAAAACCAGCTAATTTTACAACATAGTCGAGCTGAGCAGTTTTGGAATTCTGGTGATTTTGTGTCAGCGAAAAAAGTTCTTTATAAAGTTTTGGATACAATTCCCATTACACCAAACTTTGATCGCTGTCGCACTTTGGAACTGCTAGGACGCTGTGAAACCGAAATTGGCAACGTGGAGGATGCTAAAGAGCACTACCATGCGGCAATCAGCATCGGTAAAGCCCTTGAACCATCGAAATCAGTAAAGCAACTGCTCGGAGTTGTGTATGGACATTTAGGTAGGTTACTACAAGGAATTGCTGATTTTGATAATGCCGAGAATGCATATCAAGAATCAATCAAGCTAAGTAGGGACGTTGGCAACAAAGAGGGAGTATTTGTAATGCAGACAAATCTGGGGATTATGGATATATTTCGAGGTAATTTCACGTCTGCCGAAGAAAGACTTGTTGAGTCCCTTACATATTTTAAAGGTATTCATTCATCTGTTGCTGAGGCTGATGTCATACATTATCTCGGATTGGTTTACGAAATGACTGATCGATGGGACAAAGCAGAAAAACATTATCGTGATTCAGCAGAAATTAAAGTTCTTATAGGAAACATTAGCGGTATTAATGGTGCAGTTGTAAGTTGGCTTCAACTAGCTGGTGTTTATCATAAGTCTGGAAAAGTTGAGCCTGCGGAGAGTTGGTATCGCAAATGTCTTGACGTACTTAAAAAATCACCGAGTAATTATCTCCATTACTCAACTGTCCTCACCCTGCTTGGCGAACTATTACTCAAATCCCCTCACCGCTTAGCAGAAACCCGTGAAATAGCCGAAGAAGCTCTAGTCTATCGGCAAAAAGTAGATCCACAACGCGCCGCAATTTGGCGAGTCTATGAACTGCTAGAGCAAGTTGCAACTAAACAAGGTGACACTGTATCAGCTCTTGAATATGCGCAAGCTGCCAACCAGACCAAACTTGAGTGGATGCAATCAACAGGTAATTGAGTCAGACACTACTTGCAAAGCGAATAGCTAGCTGAAATGCCACCACAAACTTGGGTCAAATTGGCTATTTGTTCGGCAAAGATTCTGTTGACTTGAACTTATGCGGAAGCGTCGTTAGTATAACATGTGCATTGGAATGCTGTAATCTGATCGGCTGATTTATAAAGAGTATCTGTATTCGGTTAGATTGGCTATTATATCAACCAACAAGTTGATTAATGGGCATCTCTAAAAAAGGCTATCAGAGATGCAAACATGAAAATCAAGGGGATATAACTAACCAATATTGGATGTTCTCAGACAAATTCCGTATATTACCCAAAATAGTATAGCTATCCAGAAAATTTCTGGATAGCTACTATAATTAAATTTTTTACGCTGAGAGTCTCAGTATAAGAACCCATTTAAGAATTGTAGTTTTTGACCCCCTAGCCCCCCAAAATTCAGGGGGGAACCATATTTAAACCCTCCAGAATTGGGGGATCTAGGGGGCTAGACACGCAGAGCTTTAAGTGTCCTGAATTCTTAAATGGGCTCTAATTACTAGATGAGCTTTTTTAACTACAATTATTGATTGCGTAGATACTTAGGTCGCAGCTACTAAGGGTAATCGCACTATGGTTGTGAACAGACAAAAAATCTGGGTTGACGTTAAGAAACCCAGTCTATAAATATGCGCAATCACATCTGTTAAGGTTTAAAAACATTTTCCAAGCCTTTCTTAGCGCTTTCAATCATCAGATCGGCTGCCTGTGTAGATTGCCCTTTTGACGCAGCACTTGCTTTGGCGATATGCGCCAAAACAAACTGACTAACGAATGCACCAGCAGCGATACCTTTAAGAATGTTCATCTTTAACCTCTCCTGCAGTAAGCTAACACACTTTATTCTAACGGAATCTTATTCGGTGTGTAGTGTGATCGCCACTCTCACAGGTTGGGTTTCTACTACAAGCATAGAAATATTTACTGACCTTATCTTACGTGCAAGGAACATCTGTTTTTTGGAGAAGAGAAACACTAGCCTTAATTACTTTGAAGTAGTGCGATCGCCGATCTTGTAAGGTGCGTTCATGAAATATGACGCGCCTTATTTTTATTTCAACAAAATCAATCTATTCGGAGCAGTTTCTGGTCAGTTATAATGTCAGACAAGTTAGCGATATAGGGAAATTCACAATCATGGCAGTCCAACAACCCTGCTATAGCAAAGAAGAATTTGCCAAACGAGGCGATCTAATTTACCAAACGCAAATACGTTCACAGGTTGAATCTGGCAATCATGGCAAAATAGTTGCTATTGATATTGAAACTGGAGATTTTGAGTTAGCTAATTCAGCGATCTTAGCAGTTGATAAACTTTATGAACGTCAACCCGACGCTCAACCTTGGGTGATTCGGATTGGACATCGATCCGTCTTCCGTTTTGGCAGTCGCAGCCTGAAAAAGCCTGTATGATGTTCGGTGTAGTCAATAATAATTGTGAAGCAATCATCAAAGTTGTAGTCATTTGTATCGACTAGAATGGCACTAGAATCTTGTATGCCTAAATAACCACTATGCTCACGACATCCCAGACATATGTCTTACCCCTATCGACAAATTCTCATGGCACAATTTTAGTCGGTAATACTCGCGTAACACTCGATACAGTTATCTTCAGCTTTAATCAAGGCGCAACATCAGAAGAAATAGCATCTCGCTACCCCTCACTTAAGTTGTCTGATGTCTATAGTACAATTGCTTTCTATCTTGACCATCAGCAGGAAGTAGAAGAATATTTGCAACAGCGTCAGCTAAAAGCGCTGGAAGTCCGCAAACAAAATGAGTTGAGATTTGACACCCAAGGCTTGCGCGATCGCTTACTCGCCTGTCAAGCAGCAAAACATCCATGTTAAAACTACTTGCAGATGAAAACTTTGACAATCAAATTGTTAGGGGATTGTTAAGGCGCAACCCCAAACTTGATATTGTTCGAGTACAAGAAGTAGTACTTTCTGTTTGGTGGTAAACTTAAATTTTGGAATCGTAACAATCAGTATTGTTTAGATGAAGTTTGAATGGAATCCAGACAAAGCAAACTTGAACTTAAAAAAGCATGGTGTTTCATTCAACGAGGCATCTACTGTTTTCAAAGATCCTTTATCTGTGACGTTCCCTGATCCAGATCACTCTTTCGGTGAGGAGCGTTACGTTATCATTGGATTATCAAGTGCTAACCGTATCCTGATAGTCCCACATACAGATCGAGCAGATCGAGTTCGGATAATCAGTGCACGAGAGGCAACCCGAAATGAGCGGAGGTTTTACGAAGATGGAGAATAGCCAAGACATAAAAGACGATTTACGTCCTGAGTACGACTTTAGCAGGATGAAAGGTGGTGTTAGAGGGAAATATGTCGAACGCTACAGAACAGGAACAAACATAGTATTACTTGATCCTGATGTTGCTCAAGCATTTCCAACTAGTGAAGCAGTTAACGAAGCACTTCGGCTGCTCATGCAAATTGCCCAAAGGCAGAAACCTAACAATGCTTTGGAGCCGACCTCTCAAATATGATCTTTAAAATCCAAAGGTTATCTTTGGCAGAGCAACTGCATTGCTAAGCCAAACTGATAAGTCGATTGATGTCGTGTTTGTTACAGAGTGAATGTAAAGTCTTTGACTAACATTCCTGGAACTAGAATACCGCCAAGCGATCGCGTTTCATAGGTTCCTGTGTTAGGAATAAATTCGCGAAAATCGGTAAAAGCTTCAAGATTTTCGCCGAGAAAGTCATAGATACTATCATCAAAACGTAGATTCTCAATGGGAGCGATAAACTCACCATTCTCAACCCAGAAGCAAGCATAGCGAGTCATACCCGTGATACGACCACCACTGCGATCGCTCCAATTGAGATAATGCAAATTGGATAGATAAAGTCCCGTATCTAGTTGTTTGAGTATGTCAGACTCAGCTAAACTTCCTGCGGCAACTTCAGGAGATCGCATTGATTCACCTTCATCAGCACCATTGGCGACCTTGCCATATTCCTTCGCACTGCGCGAACTTACCAAAGTATTAACAAGTTTTCCCTCAGCAATGATTGGTAAATATTCAGGAGCAACCTCTCCTAAATCGTTAAAACGAGGTACATTCCCATAGGAGAAGTTCTCACTAATGGATAGTAATGGAGAGAGAGTTCGTTCTTGATTCTTTAACTTTAAAAGAGCGCTACTACTCTGCTGTAACCCAGACTCCCCAGCACTCCAAGTCAAAAAGCCCAATAGCTCCGATGAAGCCGCAGGCGCAAAGTAAGTACGGTACTGACCACGCTCTAACGTTTTACTTGGCTTTTGCAAGGCTACTAATTGTTGCTGAGAGCGATTAATCTGTAATTTATAAGCCTGCGGTTCCCAATCTTTGCCAGCATAAATGCCTTTAACTGCCTTTTCGCCTGAATCAGTCTGGACAAACATCGAATAGTCAACAAAAAAAGAATCCGTCGCAAACCAATGTCTTTGACCTGCGGAGTTCGCATTAGCTCGAATTACCGAACCTGAAGCATAGAAGCCTGTAAAATCAACATCATTCACTGGCGCGAGAATTGTGGCGATCGCCTCCTCTGGATTTAACAAATTACCTTGATAAACCTCACGACTGGAGCCTTGGTTCTCAGGAATGACCAGATAAGGATTTTCAGGGATTTGAGCAACTTCTTGCCTAAGATAATCGAGATTAGCGATCGCATAAGCCATATCAACTTCGCGATCGCCTGTAAATGGAAACTTAGCAAAAGCTTCACGCTGATTATAAATTAGCAAAATGGTCACATTCCCATCGGCGACCACTCCTGACTGTCGGACTTTGGCATGGTTAAATCTAGTGAATTGACTACGCTCACTCTCTAAGTTAATCGTTAAATGTTCACCATGATGCAGACTATCAATCAAGCGATCGGCGAGTTGATAAAATGCTTTTTCTAGAGACTGTTCTTCTAGATGTCTGCTCATCAAAAAATTAACTCCAAATAAATTAATTACTGCCTACAGAAAATTTTTGAAAGCGCCGCTTTCAAAAATTTTCTGTAGATAAGTATAGGCGGCGCAAAGCACCAACCATACTTATCTACAGCATAAATGTACGCGAATCAACACCTGAAGTATCTCGATTTGCCAGAAAATCATTCATTACATTGTCAGATTCTAAATTGCCATCCACCAAGTTAATAATGCGATCGGCAACATCAAGGATACGGTTGTCATGGGTCACCATCAAAATGGTGATGTTTTCCTCCTTAGCCATTTTTTGCATCAAAGTCACCACATCTCGCCCAGATTTTTTATCTAGGGCCGCCGTTGGCTCATCCGCAAGGATTAAACTTGGACGATTGACCAAAGCCCTTGCGATCGCCACCCGTTGCTTTTGTCCACCCGATAGAGCATGAGGCTTATAGTCAACCCTCTCTCCTAGCCCAAGCTGCGTCAAAATCTCCGCCGCTTTATTCGATGCCATCGCATTACCACCCTCATGGGTAAATAGATCCGTGGACATCATCACATTTTGTCTTGCTGTCAAAGAATGAAAGAGGTTATGCGCCTGAAATATAAAGCCAATATTTTTACGGATTTGCACTAATTTTTTAGGATTTAGCCCTTTCAGCTCCTGACCCAAAACTTTTAGACTACCCTCTTGGATTGTCCGTAAAGCCCCTATTAAAGTTAGAAGAGTGGTTTTACCTGAGCCAGATGGTCCCGTAAGGATCACAATTTGTCCAGGGTAGATCTCTAGATTGATGTCAAATAAAACCTGCTTAAATAAATCTCCTTCACCGTAATGAAAATTTAAATTGCGGATTTGGACTGATGGCTCGAAGTTCGGAGATAAAGACTGTGGCGTAGAATCTAGATAGGTATCGAGCATAAGCTAGTGTCCCGTAAGCAAAATAAATAAAAAATTATAAGATTTATTCAAACTATCAATGAAGCTCTCAGACTATATTAATTATGGCAGGTGCATTTATTACCTGTGCAGTCAAATCTACTTAATTATTCATTAAAGGTTCTAAAATTATGGCATCACGAACCTTAGTCAAAAATTATGTCGCACAATGGATGCAAATGGGCAAAACCGTAAGCTTGTCTACTCAAGGTGAACAAGTTCGGCTCTATAAGATTTTGCAAGGGGAAAAATACTCACCTTCATTTAACCAACTTTGGGATGAAATCAGTACTACTAAAGCCAAAGAAGCCTATTTAAGTGGTACTGATCAAACCGTTAGCGACTTACTTAGCAATAAATGGGAAATTATTGCTTGCGCCCGTTGTAATTTGCTTGTGCCATCCGTTGATATAGGTCCAAGGACACCAGTTTGCTGTCCATGTGATGACTTACCAAACCATCCCAATCTTGACTTGGTTTCCCCCCATGTACCAGTCACTTTGGCATCACATCTTGATGACCTATGCGATCGCCTCGCGTTGAAGTCAGAAGATCAAAACCAAGAAGATCCAGAAGAGTCCCACGACGATGCCTATACATCTGACGAAGAAAATACCCAATCTATACATAATCTCAAAAATTCAATTTTAAAGCTCGTCAAATCTAGTCAATCGGACTAATTTTTAGACTGATGATATTATTAGTATCCCTTTAAAATAAGGAAGTGATAATGACGCGGCTTCGCCGCGTCATTATCACTTCCTTATTAAATTGCAAAATTCTTACCGATACCATTTAAGAACTTACAAATGTCTGATGTCGTAATTCGGGTCGAAAATTTAAGTAAGAAGTATATTATTGGTCACCAAAAGCAAGAACGCTACACCGCTTTACGTGATGTGATCACCAATGGAGCCAGATCTTTGTGGCAGGGAATAACTGGCGATCGTCAAGCAAAAACTGATGATCTTAGTGAGGAGTTCTGGGCGCTCAAAGATGTCTCCTTTGACATTAAGCAAGGCGATCGCGTAGGCATTATTGGACGCAATGGTGCAGGTAAATCCACTCTTCTCAAAATTCTTAGTCGCATCACTGAACCAACCTCAGGCAAAATCTCCATTAAAGGTCGAGTCGCTAGTCTCTTAGAAGTCGGCACAGGTTTCCATCCAGAATTAACTGGTCGAGAGAATATATATCTCAATGGCGCAATCTTGGGAATGGATCGAGATGAGATTAAGAAAAAATTTGATGAAATAGTTGCCTTTGCAGTAGCCGCACATCTAGAGCCAGAGATTTTGATTGTCGATGAAGTGTTAGCGGTAGGCGATGCTCAGTTTCAGAAGAAGTGTTTAGAAAAGATAGAAGATGTAGCAGAAAAAGAAGGGCGAACTGTTCTATTTGTTAGTCATAATATGGGAGCAGTGAGATCTCTATGTAGTCAAGGCTTTGTTTTAAATGCAGGTGATTTAATTTATTCGGGTTCTATAGTAGTCCTATATCATTTGTGGATTTTTTTGTTTTGTGGAAGGACACCCCATCGGGGTGTCCTTCCACAAAACATTTAGGATTGCTATATATAAAAAGATTTTGTAAATCCTTGATTAAAAGGCTTGCTTTGCAAGCCTTTTAATCAAGGATTAAGTTGATTGCACTAAAGCAATTTGAGTTAGTTTAGTGTGATTTGGGGCGATCGCCTTTGCTGAACTCTCGATTATTTGGGTCGCGAAATTGGGGATTAATCCAAAGAAAACAATGATTAGGGCTAGGGCGATCGCAGGAAATTTTTCTTGCCATTTGGCAAAGGGAAAATTACTAATCGGGGGGGTATTCACAGTTTTCTCAACCGCAAGACGACCGAAAAATACGCGATCAATCATGATGAGGAAATAAACAGCCGTTAAACCAGTGCCAATCATGCAGAGAAGTGTTTGTATAGGGAAAACTGCAAAGCTACTACGAAAAATCACAAATTCCGCAATAAATCCCACCATGCCTGGTGTACCTGCACTTGCCATTGCTGCCAAGATCATCAGTGAACCTGTGATCGGTAAGCCACGTTCAGGATTGAGTAATCCATTCAGGGAATTGATATTGCGAGTGCCCGTTTTTTTGTAAACGATCCCTACCAAAATAAATAACAGTGCTGAAATTAGACCATGACTAATCATTTGGAAGGTTGCGCCCACTAGGGAAAGGGGCGTAGCCGCAGCTAAGGCGAGGAGAATATAACCCATATGTCCAACGGAGCTATAGGCAACCATTTTTTTCATGTCAGTTTGATTGATGGCGGTGAGGCATCCATAAATCACACTGACTACAGCCCAGCCTGCTAGAAAAGGAGCGATCGCTTGCCATGCGTCTGGTAATAGTCCTAGTCCAAAGCGCAATAAACCATAGGTTCCCAATTTTAGTAGAACGCCAGCAAGTAATGTGGAGACTGGGGTTGATGCTTCAACGTGAGCATCAGGTAACCATGTATGCAATGGCACAATCGGAATCTTGATACCGAATCCAAGGAGTAGCAGAATTAGCAAAATTCCTTTGGTGGTTGTGGATACTCCTTCGAGATTTAAGTCTTGATAGTTAAAGGTAAAGGCGGTTCCATCAGCACTGCCAAAGACTGCCATACCAAAGAAAGCTGCTAAGAGCAGAACGCCTGAGATAGCAGTGTAAATTAAAAATTTGGTGGCTGCGTAGCCACGTTTCTCGCCGCCCCAAATGGCGATTAAGAGATAGAGCGGAATTAGTTCGACTTCAAAAAACAGGAAAAAGAGGAGAAGATTTTGAGCAAGAAAAGCTCCATTGACACCACCACCGAGTATTAATATTAATGGAAAATATAGTCGAGGGCGTTGAATATCATTGCTGATGTAGATGGCGATAATCAGTAGCAATCCATTCAGTAAGACCAATGGAAAAGATAGACCATCTACACCTAATCGATAGGTCAGTCCAATGGGATCTAACCAAGCTAAGGATTCACCTAATTGGATTGTGGCAAGACTAATATCAAATTTAGTGAGTAAGAAGATTGACCAACCAAATGTGGCGATCGTTATTCCCAGTGATATTCGGCGTAACTGCTGGGAGTCGAGGAACGCTCCTAGTAAAACGATCAACAGCGCACCTGCGATCGGAACCCACACTAATGTACTAAGCATATTTTATAAAAAATGATAATTAAAAAAATTAAGAGTTCAGCGCCTAAAGCGCCTAACTCTTAATGGAGACCATAAAAAGCAGCAAAGCCGATCAGAATCAGTCCAATCATGATCGTCAACACATACTGCTGTAATCGACCTGTCACCGTATACTTCAGACTTTCGCCACTAAATATCGAGGCAAATCCCAAAAAATTGACGGAGCCATCAACTAAGTAGCGATCTATCCAAGCTAAAACCTTAGAGCCACCACCCACGATTAAGACCACCGTATATTTATAAATAGCCTGTACATAGAGATCGTAGGCAAGTAAATCCTGTACCGCTTTCCATGAACTGCGAAGAAATCTTGGAGGCATAGGTACTGAAATGCTAGTGGCATAATATGGCTTGATATATATATATGCACCCACACCAAAACCCAATAAGCCTGAAGCTGATAACACTGCTGTACCCCAAATATCGACTGTATTTAAGTCAATATCTACGAATTCCCATGATGGAAGTAAGATGGGAACTAGTAAAGTGATGATTGTCAGTGAGACTAATGGAAGTGCGACTTGCCAAGCGACTTCTGGAACACGTCGGGTTTTGGGTTGAATGGGTCCAAGGAATACCAGTGCAAACATTCGCATCAGTCCAAAGGCGGTAATGCTATTCACTAATAAGGCGATCGCAATTAGCCAAGGGTCACTGTTCCAAAAAGTTTCTTCCCAGCGTAAGAGCGTCCAAAATCCCCCAAAAGGAACCAGTCCTACTAATCCTAGCGAGCCAACAATGAAGGCGACTAAGGTGGCGGGCATTCTCGTTTTGATGCCTCCCATTTCCGTAAGATCTTGGGTTACGGTAGACATCATTACAGCCCCTGAACTCAGGAAGAGTAAAGATTTGCTGATACCATGACTAAAGAGTAGTCCCAAAGCTAGATCAGGTTGTTGCATCCCCACCGCGATGAAAACTAAACCGAGGTAGGCACTGGTTGAGTGAGATAGAGCGCGTTTCATGTCAATTTGGGCGATCGCTACTAACGAAGCACCGATCGCGGTAATTGCACCAATAATTACCGAGACTTCCGCCGCTACTGGAAACAAAGACAATACAGGCTGAAACTTGATCAGCACATAGGCTCCAGCGCCCACAACTACCGAATTTCGTAAAATCGAAGCTGGGTTCGGACCCTCCATCGCCTCATCAAGCCAGAGGTGCAGTGGGAACTGAGCGCATTTACCTAATGGACCTGCAATTAGAGCTAGTCCTAATAAAGTGCCAAATTGTTGATGTTCAGCAAAATAGGCGATCGTTTGTGGTGCATCAGCCCATGACTTTAAATCCGAAAAATTCAAGCTGTCCGTAAGATTGGCAAGAGTAACCACACCCATCAACAAAAACAAGTCGCCGACACGCTTTGTCCAAAAAGCATCTCTTGCTGCGGTAACTACTAGGGGCTGTGCATACCAAAAGCCAACTAATAAGTAGGTGGAGAGGGTAAGCATTTCCAATAAGGCGTAGCTGAAAAATAAGGAATCGCTAAAGGCAATCCCTGTAATGGCTGCTTCAAAAAAGCCAATTAAGGCGCAAAATCGAGCGATCGCCCAATCATTTTCTAGCGATCCTAGCCCGTAGACCTGTGAGATTAAGCTCATGGTGGCAATCATCACTGATGCACCAGTGCTAATTGTGGAAAGCTCAAAGGAGCAAGCGATATTTAGATCAAACGCTTGGAACCATATAAACTCAAATTGTTGAGGAGGCTGCCCCCAAACGGATGTTAACAACCAACAGCTATGTACTAAGGCAAGGGCTGTCATTAACATATTTAGGTAAACCGCAGGACGGGGACCAGTACGACGAATTACCCTTAGTGACCAAGGTAATGTCAACCCTGCGCCCAGCAAACCATAGCAAGGAAGTAACCAAGCTGTTTCTAGGATCATTGATTCTACTATAGAGTTTTTACTATGTTTATATTAAAATCTATCGATTGTTCCATAAGTCTACATCAAAATGTTTCGTGTCTCAGTCTTCAAACTAAAGAATAATTCTATCTTTTGAGAGATTGCAAATCTTACCCAGAGAGGGTTTTATCAAAAGCTATATTTCCATAGAAAAGAAGCATTCCTAGTCCTATTCCAAGGCTAAATTAGGACAAAAACCAAAAAATAGGATGGCGGTGCTAAGCACCGCCATCCTATTTTTTGGGTCTAATGCATTTGGAAATAGCGCTCTAATAAAGTAAAGCGATCACAGGCTTGTTGATGTCGCTTTTGCCATGTGGCTTGACTGCGGGAAGTTTGCAACATGCTTAAATCCACCTTGAGCATTTTTAATTGTTTATCAATTTCCACTTGTAAAGATAAATTTTGGGGCGTAATCTCTAAATTGGTATTGATAATTTTTGACTGAAAAAACTGTTGGATATCATCAAGCGATCGCTGCCAATCTTTCACAATTTTAGGTGTGGGTTGTGATTGTGGAGCGATCGATATTTGCAATGCTTCTAACTGTTTTTGCAAATCATCAATCAAAGCTCCATAATCCTGTATCACTTCATAAACCCTATTTTTATAAAAATTAGACTTCTAGCCACAAATTTAATACAGCTTTATTATTTCAAGCTTTCTGGATTGGCTTTTCTTGAGTCAATACCCAAATCCCATGAACGAGGATCAGGATTCCCCAGATCACGGCAACCCAAATTGACCAGATCCAGACCTTCTCAGTAATTGACTGGATAAACCACATACAGGTCATACAAGCC
Organism: Pseudanabaena minima str. Chao 2107; assembly: GCF_051131155.1. Taxonomy (NCBI): domain Bacteria; kingdom Bacillati; phylum Cyanobacteriota; class Cyanophyceae; order Pseudanabaenales; family Pseudanabaenaceae; genus Pseudanabaena; species Pseudanabaena minima. The sequence continues at coordinate 2,491,531 of NZ_CP159508.1, read as the reverse complement.
GAATAGATAGCAAGATGTAGATAAAAGTTGACTCTGCGTTCGAGGTTTTGGTATTCAGGATCGTTGGGATCTGGTGGTTTTGATAACTTGGGCATAGAAAATCGAAAATTTGGCAAAGTTAACTAAAACTTATGCTAACGCAAAAGCATCCAAAAATTAGTGTCAGCACGAAGTGCTGACACTAATTTTTGGTTTTAAGCAATAAGTTTTTTGGCAGCTTCTACTTGGATTCTGATTTGCTCATAGCCAGTGCCACCGTAACTATTACGCACCTTAACGACCTGTGCAGGAGTGATCGCCTCGACAATGTCGGCTTCAAACTGAGGATGAAAAGTTTGCCAACGTTCTACTGACAAATCCTTGAGTAAAATCCCTTCACTAGTACAGGTTTTCACAAGTTTGCCAACCAGTTGATATGCCTCACGGAAAGGAACTCCTTTAGATGCGAGATAATCAGCAACATCAGTCGCATTAGAGAAGTCCTCCGCAACTGCCTCAGCAAGACGTTGAGTCTGAAATTCGATCCCTTCATCAATCAAAATTGTCATAGCTTCCAAACAAGCCCGAACTGTGACCACTGCATCAAAGATCCCTTCCTTATCCTCTTGCATATCCTTGTTGTAAGCCAGAGGTAAGCCCTTGATAATTGTCAGTAAACCTTGCAAATGTCCAAATACCCGTCCTGTTTTGCCACGCACCAATTCGGGAACGTCAGGATTTTTCTTTTGGGGCATGATGCTAGAGCCTGTACTGACGCGATCGCTGAGTTTTACAAAACTAAATTCCTGTGATGACCAAAGAATTACTTCTTCAGAAAGGCGGCTGAGATGCACCATGATTAGACTCGCAGCGCAGAGAAATTCTACGGCAAAGTCGCGATCGGATACACCATCAAGGCTATTGCGTCCTACGGAACCAAAATCTAAAAGTTCGGCGGTGTAATGGCGATCGATGGGGTGAGGTGTTCCTGCTAATGCGCCCGAACCAAGAGGGCAAACATTGACCCTTTGATAGATTTCATCAAGTCTTGTCCAGTCACGCTGCGCCATCTCAAAATAAGCAAGAAGATGATGGGCGAGGCTGATCGGCTGGGCGCGTTGCAGATGTGTATATCCTGGGATAAAAGTCTCGATATACTGCTCAGCTTTATTCACTAAAGTTTGTTGCCAAGTTCTGATATCCGTTTGAATTTTGCGAATCTGGTCACGCAAATATAAACGCACATCGGTAGCAACCTGATCATTACGCGATCGCGCGGTATGCACTTTTTTCCCAACATCACCGATTAACTCCGTCAGGCGACGCTCTACCGCAAAATGCACATCTTCAGCGTCAACCCCTGGGTTAAAATTTCCAGACCGATATTCTTGACGGATTTGCTCTAAACCATTAACAAGCATTTCCCCTTCTTCGGCACTAATGATCCCTACTTTCGCCAACATTCGCGAGTGCGCTTGCGATCCTGTGATGTCATATTCAATTAAATTAATGTCAAAACTGATACTGGCATTAAATCGCGCGATCGCAGGATGTAGCGCTGTCTCGAAACGCTGACTCCAAGGTTGGGGGGCTGTTGGCTGGCTCATACAAAAAAACTGTAGTACTTGAAGATTTAGTTTACTTTTTGAAAGGCGGTTTTGCGCTTTTTTGTTATGAACTCATCATTTGTAGAAACCAAAATAGATTTTCGTCACTTTGCACCAACAATCTATTTTGGTTTCTGCTGACTTAGCCTTTGTCTGAGCCATGCTCTAAACTCACGAATCAATTTGTTGTCATCCGTTGATTCTGATAAAGCCAAGAAGCGCTCTAAAACCTCGCCAGACATTATTGGAAAAGTGACACTATATTCTTGTTCTATATACTCAGAGTCTCGTAAATTGTAGATTTTTATCCCTGTTCTGGTATATCTCCAAATTTCGGGTACGCCTAACTGTTTGTAAATATCCAATCTGCGGATGCTAGAACTATGAACGTCAACTTCAACCACGAGATCGGGGGCAGGATCTTTTTCAATATCTATCTGAAATCTGCGAACGAGATGAGCATTTTGAATGTAAAAACATGAGTCTGGCTCTACACCAACTTCTAAATCTTTGCGATTAAAGGTTGTCGAACCAAAGCTTTTGATATCTAGCTCTAGTTCTTCAGTCAATGTGACAATAATTCTCTCTAGGAGACGATTAATAGCTTCATGAAATTCTAATGGCATTTTGATTTCTAAGGTTCCGAGATCGTAGGCTAAGCGAATAGAGCGATGGTCGCCCATATCAGCCAGCATGGCTTGATAGGTTTGCCAGCTAATATTTTTTAGTACAGCATTACTCGCACTACTAATGTTTGTTGTAGTAATTTCTGGCTTGAGAGGGAGGGGAGTAGTAGTCATAAATTTGCGATCGCGCAACACAAATGATCATAATTTAATCTGTCATATTGTCCTAGTCTTGTGTAATTCAGATGTAGCGATCGTTATCATGTAAGAAACCATTTAAGAATGACTTTCTATGGTCAAAAGCTCTAAGAGATCCCCCTCAATCCCCCTTAAAAAGGGGGAAGAAGATAATTCTCCCCCCTTTTTAAGGGGGGCTGGGGGGGATCTAGACAATTCTTAAAATGGTTTCTAAGACACTTACATGATAATGATCGCTATAAATCACCAATTACGAGACAAATGAGTACATCAGAACGTATTGAACAACTAGCCGCCATCATTGCCGAAGATGTTTATATTGACATTGCTAAGTGGCACTTGTACTTAAATGACGCGCATTTGCATCGTCCGTTAGCGGAAAAATTCTATCCCATGTTGCTAAAAGGGATTCAGTCGGCGGATGTCACTAAAGTATTAAATGAAACGATGATTGCGATCGGTGGTGGTAATCGTGAAATTCCTTTAAGTGACTTGATTCCTAAGTCTTGTCAAAATCGATTAGTAACGATTTTAGAAGAGTTTGAATATTAAACCTAAGCCCTGTAGCGCACGCACAGCGTGCGCTACAGCTTTGCCATTAAATTACTCATGACCATTGCTACTCCTAATCCTGTCTTTCAGTCAATGCGCCGCCGTCTGGCGCTATGGTATGCGATTGTCACGGCAATTTTATTAATTGTGTTTGCGACAGGATTCTATCTATATGTGCAGACAACCTTAATCGATCGCATTGACGACACCATTGACCATGTTGCTGAAGTAATCGAGCGATCGCTGATTCGGTCTAACTTAATTGATTTAGAATCAGATTTCAGTCAAAACTTTTCGGCAAATGCTCAAGCGATCGATGCTGATCATATTGATATTGACTGGTTTAGCCCCAGTGGTGAAATTCTCTGGACAACTAATACGAATACTGAATCATTACAACAGCGAGAGAAGGGAATCTTACAACCCGTCTATCGCACTGTTCATTTGTCAGAAGCAGAGCCATTGCGACAGATGACTGAGCCGATTGTGATTAATGGAAAACTATTGGGATATTTGCGAATTAGTCATCCTTGGTTTGAAGTTACCAAACCCGTTAAGCAGTTGTTTCTCGACTTAGCGATCGGTACAACGCTGATGGTATTTGTGGTTTTACTATGTGGTTGGTGGTTAGCAGGGATCGCCATGGAACCTGTACGCGAATCCTATCAACGTTTAAAACAGTTCACTGCCGATGCTTCCCATGAGCTTCGCAATCCGATCGCCGTAATTCAAACTAATGTCCAAGTTGCCCTTGCCGATCCTAGTCCTGAGCTAGAATTTCAGCGATCGCAACTAGAAGCAATTGAGAGAATTACCAGACGGTTAGGTAGATTAATCGAAGATTTACTATTTTTAGCAAGACATGATGGTGGCATTACTAATCAGAGGCGTGAGCCTTGCAATTTATCGCAAATATTGAGGGAAGTGGGTGAAGAGCAACAGACGATCGCTCAACAAAAACAAATCTCTTTGGATCTACCTAGCTTAGAGCCAAAACTAATTGTGGCAGGCGATCGCGATCGTTTAGGGCGTTTGTTTACTAATCTAGTCAGTAATGCGATCGCCTATACTCCCGCAGGTGGTAAAGTCCAAATTACCGCGCAACTAATCGCTTCTCAAAATCAAATTCAAATTCAAGTTCAAGATACTGGTCTGGGGATTCCTGAAGCAGAACTATCTCAAATTTTTGAGCGTTTCTATCGCTACCAACCACAAAAAAACATTAAATCTAGTTCTAAATCTAGTAATCTCTACACCAGTGGTTCTGGGCTAGGATTAGCAATTGCCAAAGCGATCGCCGAAAGTCATCATGGACAAATTAAGGTGGAGAGTAAGGTCGGTCAGGGAACCACCTTTACGGTAAGTTTTTTAAACTCTAATCTTTAGGCAATATATAGCGATCGCCAAGTGACCGCGATCTATTTAATCTTTAGAACGTCTTGAGAGTAAAAACATAGCGATCGCGCCGATTACAAAACCGCTAATGTGAGCGAAATACGCCACTCCTGGCAAGTTAGGATTTGCCATTGCAGCATAAATAGTTTGTCCTGCAATCCATAAACCTAAAAATACAGCCGCAGGAATAGGAATTGCTGTGATAAAAATCCCTAAAAATACTAGACTCAAAATCCTTGCACGTGGAAACCTGACTAAATATGCACCCATTACACCTGATATTGCGCCACTCGCTCCCACCATTGGTACTAGTGACATAGGAGCAGTGATTACCTGCACCAATCCTGCTACAACTCCACAAAGCAAATAGAAAAATAAAAACTTCCAATGCCCAAGTTGATCTTCAATATTATTGCCAAATAAATAGAGAAACCACATGTTCCCAACTAAATGGAAGATACTGGCATGAAGAAACTGTGATGAGAATAAAGCGATCGCTTCTTTTGAAGGGTTAGCAATTAATTCCTTTGGAACTAAAGCCCAATTGTCCAGCCATTCACCAAGTTGAAAGTTTGGCAAACTGACCTGATATCCAAAAATCAGTACATTTACCAAAATCAGCGCATAAACGACTACGGAAGTATCTTGGGTTGGATTGTCATCATGTAGGGGAAACATTGCTAACCATAAGCGACAGCTTTATCGATTTTATTCCATATCATCAAGCTTGATGCGGGGATCGACAGCTTTAAGTAGTAGGTCGCCAATGAGATTACCGACTACTAACATCAAAGTTCCTAACATTAGTCCTGCCATGACCAGATTCGTATCTTTTTCTTTGGTTGCGTCCAGCAATAACTTGCCTAATCCCGGCCAGCTAAAAAAGAACTCGGTAATAAATGCTCCACCTAGTAATCCCCCAAACTCAAATCCCAACAATGTAATTAAAGGATTGATGGCATTGCGGAGAGCATGGACATAGATCACCTTATTCTCAGGTAAACCCTTGGCACGAGCTGTTTTGATGTAGTCTTGCCGCAACACATCTAGCAAACTACCGCGCATAATCCTTTGCAATCCTGCAAAGCTAACTACTGTCAAAGTCAAAATGGGCAAGATCATGTGATGGCTAATATCGAGGAACTTGCCAAAGGGGGAGAGATCGGCAAAATCAATGCTAGTCATACCGCCTACAGGAAACCAACCCGTATTTTGCGCCAACATCAATAATAAGATTGCCAATACAAAGCTAGGAAAACCCTGTGTCGCATAGCTAACTATTTGGATCAGGCGATCGCTCAAAGTATTTTGTTTAACGGCGCTGTAAATACCGAGGGGGATTGCCAAAAGCCATGTCGTAAACAAGGAAGCAAGAGACATCATCAATGTATTACCTGCACGCTCCACAATTAGAGGTGTGACAGGTGCTAAGCCTTGACAACGTACTCCTAAATCACCACCTAAAGTATTTTGCAACCACAGAAGATACTGCACTATTTCAGGTTTATCGTAGTTCAGTTGCTTTTCTAACTGTTCGATGGTCTTTTTAGGCGTACTAGGATTATTTCTCAGTTCGGAAAAGCAATTTCCGGGGGACTTAGTAATTGCAAAAAAACTTAAAATTGACACGCCTAAAACGACAATAATCGCTTGTCCCAGACGCTTTACTACAAAACCAGTTGTATCGTTAATGATCAAGCGCCAGAAAGAGCGATTTCCTTGATTTGCAGTTGTCATAGCTCAAAGTTGCTTAATCGTTTAGGTCACTTACTATGCAGTTATATTAATCTAAATTCGTGTGTAAGCGTTTAGCTCATTAGCGCGATCGCGCCAAGTTATATGGCTGTAGTCAGTCTTGTTACTCCCTTCCCAGTCAAGAAATAGCGTTGCGGGGCGAAGCCCCGCAACGCTATTTCTTGGTTTTATATGTCTGTTTCTTTGCTGGGAAGGGAAACGTAAAACCAAAAGAAGAGTGGCGGCGCAAAGCGCCACCACTCTTCTTTTGGTTTTGATTTGTCTTAATGCAATAGCAATTTCGGCATTGAAAACACCAAAGTTGTTTTTTGAAAGCCCACCAACGGCAGGCTTTCAAAAAACAATTTTTTATAATGAGAATTGCTGAATAAATTGGCTATAAATTGACGATTTAGGTTATGATCGGTAACTGTCGCGAATTGTATTAAATTTTTAGACTTTTACCTCTACATCACCTGATAGAACCGCAATGGCTAAGAAAAGCATGATCGAGCGCGAAAAAAAGCGCGCTAAGTTAGTTGAAAAATATGCAACTAAGCTCGAAGCACTCAAAGAAAAGTTTGCCAGTCCTGAACTGACACAACAACAAAAAGTTGCTGTACACCGTGAAATCCAACAAATTCCTCGTAACGCCAACCCTACCCGTCACCGTAACCGTTGTTGGGCTACTGGTCGTCCTCGTGGCTACTACAAAGATTTTGGTCTATGCCGTAACGTTTTGCGTGAGATGGCTCACCAAGGCTTGTTACCAGGTGTAGTTAAATCTAGCTGGTAGTTTTTGAGAACAAAAAAAGCCGTCACCAAACGGTGACGGCTTTTTTGTTTTTATAGCTAAGCAATTTTTACTTAAACCCACCCCCCAGAAGATGAGTGGCGGCGCTTTGCGCCGCCACTCATCTTCTGGGGGGTGGCATAATGTCGTAGATATTTTGTGTTTTGGTATGAGACTGCAAAGCAGTTTCAATTTCTTTTTTCCATTAGCTCAATTGGTAATCCATCAGGATCAGCGATAAAAGCTACTTGATAGGTGCGATCGCCTATAGTCTGCTCTCGTGGTGGTAATAACAATTTGACTTTGCCTAGTTTATTAACTAGCTCTTGCAAAAAAACTTGCAAATTTTCTACATAAAACGATAGGTGATAGTAACCCACATAATGCTCATCACCAAAGGGATTGGGTGTATTCTTCGGCTCAGGAACTTGCATGAGTTCGAGATTAGTTCCTGCACCCTTCATCCAACAAGCTAGCGTAATTCCTGCTGTAAAGCGCTCAGCTACCTCAAACCCTAACGCCTCATAAAAAGCGATCGCCTGAAAAATATCCGCAGTTTTAATCGAAGTATGGTGATGTTGCATAGTCTTTTTAAGTGTTAGGACTTAAGCTTTTAGCCAAGAACTCAAGTTCTTGGCTAAAAGCTTAAGTCCACTGAAGTGGACTACATAATGATTCTAAATAATTCTAAGCAACCCGTTTTAACGGGTTTAAGCTTTCAGCCTGTACTTGAAGGGCTAATGCGTGAGTCCTTTCTTGGGTTTGAATAGAGAATCTTTGGTGACGCACCAGACAAAATGCGGTAGAGACAGCATTCTTTTCCAGCGCCAAGGCTCTTGATAGAGTCGATATAGCCACTCTAGATTGTTATTACTAAACCATTCAGGGGCGCGAGTTTTTAGCCCCGACCAAATATCAAAGCTTCCACCCACGCCAATCCATACAGCATTAGGACAGAGATAACGATATTTTTGAATCCATAGCTCTTGACGAGGTACACCCAAACCCACAAGGATTAGATCAGGTTGAGAGCTTTGTAGCTGTTCGCAGATTTGCTGCTCGAGCATGTCATCAAAATAACCGTGATGCATTCCTGCGATCGCCATATCCGTCCATTTTTGCTGCCAGATATTGACCACAGTATCCACAACCTTAGGAGCGCCACCGATTAAAAAAATTCGCCATTGCTTTTCGGCGGCGACCTGTACAATCTGCTCCGATAGCTCAATTCCTGGACAACGATTGATCTTTTGACCTTGCGATCGCAGATACAGCACAATGCCTGAGCCATCGGGGACTACTAACTCAGCTTGCTTAATTACATTTGCTAAATCAGGATTTTTTTGAGCTTGCATGGTCATTTCTGCATTAATGGTGACAACATGCGTGCCTTGTCTAGCTTGTAGTCTCTGAGCTAGCCAATCTCGATAATTGTCATGAATATGTACGGGCAGACCAAGCACACCAAACTGACGCAAGGGATTTTCTCTCCAGATGTATTTTTGAATGGATATGATTAAGTTTTTATACTCATATCTCAACCTATTGGGCTATATTACCTAATTTTGAGACTTATACCAATTCACATGCCAAATATCTTTCTTGCAAATTAGTGGTGCGGCGCGAAGCGCCGCACCACTAATTCTTAATAGTCGCCACCTGAACCGTAGTACCATGCGTCAAGCTGGCGTTTCCATTGGTATTGTTGCTCAGGTAGAAGATTGGCGATTGCAGGTTCTACTTTTTGACCAATTTGATTTAAAAAGCTATATGCGCCCAATCCTAGATAATGCTTCAGCCAATCTAATAAGGTGGTAATGCCCACCTGTTGCATGATCTTTAAAACTAGTACAGGATCGGCTATAGACATGGCAAGCATAGTTTGGGCGAGGGGAACAAACTGCACCACATCTTGTAAAAATGGATAGAGAACCCGATCGCCTAGCTTCTCCATCGCCGTAAAAGTTACACCTAGCAAATAGTTAATGCGATCGCTTTCGATTTGTTGATTGACAGCAACACTCATCGATTTTTGGAATAGCCAAGTTACCGAGAGATTCGGCTGATAGGGCTGTAGCGATCGCAGATTAGTTTTAGACAATAAATCATGGCGCAAAGCCCTGTCAATTCCATCGGTCAAGCGTGATAAGTGTCTCACCATCGCTCCAAATCCGCCAAAACTAAGGGGTGATTGCATTCCTGAGCTATCACCTACTTGCAAAATTCGATCCCAAGGTGTTTGCAAAGGATTTTGTTTGTAGGATGGAAAGAAGCCAAAGAGAACTCTTTGAAATTTCAATTGACTAAGTTCTATTTCCTGATATTTCGGCAACCAAAATAGATAGTCTTCCATCAGTTGAGCAAAACTGGGACGTTGCGGATCAGCATCCACATAGGTAAACATATAGGTAGTTCTGCCATCTTTTGCAGGAAAGGCTTCCCAAAAATACTGACATTGATTTTGAATTGGTGTAAAGCTATAAATCAAATCACCATAGGATTTTTCGGGTATTCCCTTCGCGCAACTTCCCACTACCATACAGACTCCATCAGGTTTGATATTGCCCTGCGTTTGCGATCGCGCTTGCTTAGCGATCGGCGAGAAATGCCCCATCACATCCAACAATAATCGCCCCGTAATCCTCTTATTCTCCTTTCCTACGGGAGAGGTGCTAGGAGTGAGAACTTCTACAGAAACACCGTCAGCGTAGGCGATCGCCTGTTTAAATGCAGTTTGTTCAAATAACTTGCCGCCAGCATCTAAAAACTTTTGCTTCAGAACTTCCAATAGATAAACAGGATCAACGCCAATATTGAGAATATCCCGTACCCAGAGATCTTGACCACCTTGAAAGCTAACTCTAGCAGGATTATAAACAGTCGCGATCGCCGTTTTTAGTTCTGTTTCTGTGAGTAAATCTGACTCTAAAAATGCGTTTAATTCTTTCCGCGAAATATTCCATTCCTGTTCTCTACCCCGCAGTATCCCCTGTTCAATAATTGCCACTTGCCAGCCTTTGCGCTGCAACGCACAGGCGATAAATATGCCCAATGTGCCACCACAGACGATCGCATCAAAATCTTTGTCGCTTAACTTCTCCTGTGAGGTATGGACTACCTTGGTGATCGCTTGATCACCTTGACGATAACTTTTCCAAAATGCATCCATGCGTTCTAACTGCGATGGAACTTCCACAGGCATTTGAGATCGCACGGTTTCAAATAAAGACATAATATTCCAAAATAATAAATGTCGGTTTCGCCGACATTTATTATTTTAGAGTTTATAACGAGGATCACAATAGTCGCGCAACCACTTATTTGTAGCATCGGCGATCGCTGCATCACTGACATCCACAGGGGGGGCTTGTCCATTTCGCATAAAGGCAATCGCTAGTCGCCAACCATTAGAAGTAGGAACTAAAAATAACCAATAAGCCCGTTGTGATGTTGCGGTTTTACCCGTTTGCCTTTCGAGGATCGATAAAAATACCTGCTGCGGGAGGCGATCACGGGCTTGATCGGGTGCAAGGGGCAAAGGCTCCAACTCTGGTTGACTGATGGTCATCACCTCACGTTTAATCCGCAAACGACTATAAACGCGATTGAGATAGTCGGGTAAATCCTTAGCAAGAGCCTTACTTAAGCTCGGAAAATCCGCAGGACAGGTGCGGTTATTAATATAGGTTTCAGCTTTTGCAGGAGTAGGGATACAGGTAAATGCAATTAGGGCGATCGCCGCCGCAAACTTGGACAATTTTTCGATGGGATACAACCATCTTTTGGGTGGTCGGTAGTTTGTCATCATGCTCTAAGAATATAGTTCAAACAAGCGATCGCGCAAATAGCTGAATTGAAGTTTTGTAAGGCAACTGCTCGTTAAGTCAAGCAATCGGGCAAAATTGGTTATACCAAAACAAAAAATGGCGTAGCCATTTTTTGTTTTTAAAACCCTTACTGGGTTTGGTTTTCAATTCACAAAAGTGTTGCTACACTTTCGTGAATTGGTATTAATCCAGTCAGCACATACAAGTCAACATGTAGGCGATCTCCGCCAGTAAAACTATGAGTTTAGACATCACTTATCTAGAACTATCGGAAGGCGATCAAGGATCGCACAAGTTCTATGAGGTCATCGTGGAGGGTGCGGAGGTGCGAATTCGCTACGGACGCATTGGCGACAAAGGTCAACAACAAAATAAAACCTATCCCACTGCTGAGAAAGCACATGCCGAAGCAGCCAAAAAAATTAATGAGAAAAAACGCAAAGGTTATGCCCCAGCGGTGATGGGAGAACGTCAAAAGCGATCCGTTACCCGTCGTTCATTAGTAAGTGTGGCTTCTACCGCAACCCGCGCCCCGATTTTATGGTCATTTCGGTCTAGCTCGGCGGCTTTTGGTATTTTTATCGACAGCGATCGCTGTTGGCTGGGAAATCAACGGGGACAAGTGTTTAATTTAGATCACCAAGGGCAGATCAATAACCAGTTCCAATTGCCTGAAGGGGTGAAATGTATAGTTGCCGATGATATTTGGATTTACGTGGGTTGTGATGATGGTAATGTTTACGACCTCAGCGGCAAATTACCTCGTCTCGCCTACGAAATCGATCCAAATATTGACATTTACTGGCTCGATATTTACGACGGTACGCTAGCGGTTTCCGATGCCAATGGCGCGATCGTCAAGATCGAACCAACAGGGGAGCAATGGACAAGACTCAGCCAAGGACAAGCAGGCTGGATGGTACGTTGCGATGGGACAAACCTCTATCATGGACATCATGGAGGCGTAACCGCCTACGATTTAGACGCAGGAAGGCAACTATGGCAACAAAAGACTAATGGTGCAGTTCTCTTTGGTTGGTTAGAAGGAGAAGGTGTCTATGCAGGAACTTCTGCGAAGCAACTTTATCGCTTAAGTAAGCAGGGTGAAGTTGAACAAATTTATACCTGTGATGCTTCCGTCTATTCCTGTGCCACTTCCAAAGGTGGTAAGTATGTCTTTGCAGGAGATAGTTCTTCTTCGATCTATTGCTTTGAAACATCAGGTAAGCGGCTTTGGAAATTGGGAACGGGTTGTGGTTCAGCCCTCTCGATGCAGTTTTTAGGCGATCGCCTCTATCTCGTAACTACCGATGGCGTTTTGGCATGTGTCGATGCTTCGACTGAGGCGATCGCCTCGGCGCAGACAGGGCAACTACCACAAACTCGACAAATTCAGGCTAACCCTTCTACATCAGCGGTTTCCGTAAATACACCGATTGAGACGACTAGTTCCACTAGTTCGATCGCATCAGGACAAGGGGTAATTGTCGAGTGCTTCCGAAAAGGTAGTGAATTGAGGGTACGGGCTGTTTCTGACGGATACAATTCTGATTGGTTTGTGCAATTCCCGCGGGATATTCGGGAAGAGGGTGCAAGGTATTGGGTGCAGGAGTTGCGCGAGTCAGCGCGAGGTGGTTTCTATCGGGTCTATGGAGATATTAAGCGTTATGTATAAATTTATTAGCTGGTGTTACGTGGATGGAATTCCTGCAATCATCTAAGTCTAGGACTGGAACGGGGGATTGCCCCTACAAAATCAAATTATTGGAGTAGGGGCAATCCCCCCGTGGTTGCCCTGTAATGCTTGCAGCAAGAGATTCATCATCTGAGTTCCACGTAACATCAGTTATTAGGTTAAAAGTGTTTGAGTGCAAAGCGCTGTAGGTTAACCTCCAACACTAGGCTTCCTGATTTTTTTCTTGATCGGATAAGAAATAGTTTTTGGGATGCGCGAATAGACTTGTTGTCCTAACCATTGAGATACTAATTCTTTGAATTCAGGGTCATTCATGTAACGGGCAAAAAGGTCTTCATTTAGTTCCATGCGCTCGATAAAGAGTGACTCTAGTACTTGGCTAAAAACAAGTTGAAATTTATCGATGGGATTAGCTTGGGCGGCTTGGGCGATCGCCTCGACTTGGGCGGCAACTTCAGTAATTTGGTCAAAAAATAACTGATCGGCTTCATTTAGCTCTTCTCCAAATCTTTCATTAATTAGATCGATGAGACGGGAGAGGGGAACATCACTTTCTCTAACTTTGCCACTGCCAACTTCTTTTGGTCCATCAAGTTTTGCTGCATAGCCGACCTGGAGGCTGATGGAGCCTTCGCTAATCTTTTGTAGGCGATAGTAGGCGAGTTGAACTTCATCGTCAAACTGATAGCCTGAACTTGATGTTCTTTTTGGTAATTTCAGAGCTACATGCTTGAGATAGGTGTATAGCTTTTCTAAGTCACTGTCTTGGTAGGGAATTACTTGACTTAGGAATGCGTAAAGGTTGCAAAAAGCCTGTACTTTACCGCGCCATAACTCAGCTTCGTCCTCTTGATTTTTGAGCCAATCCTGAAAGCGACTAACAGCTTTGTCGATCGCGGCATTCATGATTTTGTGATCGGCTTGGCTTTGAAGTTTTTTGGGTGCAAAAAATATTTCACAGAACTGGTCAATCTCTGGGACTAAATAAATTGCTGCTTCATTTAGTTCATTTTGAATTTGATAAAGGCGATCGGGATCGACCTCTTCACCCATAGTCGCGCCATCAAAATAGACTTTAAATGCTTTTTGAATTTCTTCAGGATCGTTGACAAAATCGAGAATAAAAGTTTCTTTTTTGAGAGGATGAGTGCGATTGAGTCGGGATAGGGTTTGGACAGCCTGTATACCTCCAAGTTTCTTATCCACATACATTGTGTGTAGCAAAGGTTGATCGAAGCCAGTTTGATATTTATCAGCAACCAGCAGCACTTGATAGTCTCTAGTGGCAAATTCTTCGGGTAAATCTTTCTCTCGAATACCGCCATTCATTTCTGGCTCGGTATAGGTCTTTTCGGGAATTTTGTCGTCAACTACGGTTCCAGAGAAGGCAACTAAGCTTTTGATGTCATAGCCTTTTTCTTTGATTAATTTATCGAAGGCTTGTTTATAGCGAACTGCTTCTAAACGTGAGCCTGTAACTACCATTGCTTTAGCTCGACCACCAATTTTATGGCGGCTGGAAGTTTGAAAATGCTCCACCATAATTTCCGTTTTTTGAGAAATATTATGGGGATGAAGGCGCATATAACGACTTAGGGCTTTAGCGGCTTTTTTGCGCTCAACATTTGGATCGTCTTCACAGGCTTTTAGTAGTCGATAGTAGGTTTTGTAGGTAATGTAGTTTTTGAGGACATCAAGAATAAAGCCCTCTTCGATCGCCTGACGCATGGTGTATTTGCTAAAGGGTTCGCCATCGCGACCAAAAATTTTTAGGGTTTTATGTTTGGGTGTAGCAGTAAAAGCAAAAAAGCTAATATTGGGCTGATTGCCACGCTTGACCATGCTGCGATACAGAGCCTCTAAGTCTGATTCGCCTTCTTCTGCGGCAAGTTCTTGGGCTTTTTGGTGTAATTCTTCGCCGCCGAGTACCTCTTTCAATTTGGTAGCGGTTTCTCCAGATTGGGAACTGTGCGCTTCATCAATAATGACGGCACATTTGCGCGTAGGTAATCGGCTTTTAGTTGCTTCACCTCGCGCTTCTGACATCTTGGCTAGTTGTTGAGCCACGAAAGGAAATTTCTGAAGGGTGGTGATGATAATGGGAACGGCATTTTCTAGGGCTTCAGCTAGTTGGCGCGAATCTTCTTCGATTTTCTGGACTACACCTTGGCGGTGATCGAATTGGTAGATGGTGTTTTGTAATTGTTGATCGAGAACTAATCTATCAGTGACGACAATGACGCTATCAAAGACGCGCTGATCATGAGCATCATGGAGCGATGAGAGGCGATGGGCTAACCAACTAATGGTGTTACTTTTGCCACTGCCTGCGGAATGTTCGATTAGATAGTTATGTCCTGTACCTTCGATCGCGGCGGCGTTAACGAGATCGCGCACGGCTTTTAGTTGATGATAGCGAGGAAAGATCATCGTTTCTTTTTTGACCTTTTTGCCTTCATCGGTGAGTTTTTCTTCTTCTTGGAGGTGGAGAAAACGGGAGAGCAAATCTAGCAAGCTATCGGGTTGGAGGACTTCTTCCCATAGGTAAGCGGTGCGGTAGTTCCGACCCTGTGGATCGGCTGGGTTGCCAGTACCGCCGTCTCTGCCTTGATTAAATGGCAAAAAATAGGTAGAAGTTCCTGCTAGTCGAGTGGTCATGTGGACTTCTTCGGTATCGACAGCAAAATGGACTAAGGTGCGCTTTTTGAAATCAAATATCTTTTCGCGTGGATCGCGATCGCTACGATATTGGGCGATCGCATCGGCTACGGTTTGATTGCTAAGGGGGTTTTTGAGTTCTAGGGTAATTAATGGTATGCCGTTGACACTGAGAGTAACATCAAGGGATTGTTGATTTTTGGGACTGAAATAAAGTTGTCGGGTGAATCCTAAAATGTTGGCAGCGTAACGGGCTTCTAGCTCTGGGTTGAGTCCGTGGGCTGGCTTAAAAAAGGCAATGCGGAGGGTTTTGCCATAGCATTTGAAGCCATGCCGTAGGGTGCTGAGGGAGCCATTGGTGTCCATCCATTTACATAGGGCGGTGATAATGCGATCGCCTGTTTTGTCACCATGAGCAATCTCTAATTTCTCCCAGACTTTGGGTTGGGTAAATTGGATAAAGGCGAGTACCTCATTTGGGAAAATGGCATTTTCGCGGTCAAATTCTTGTGAGAAATGACGATGATATCCAGATGCTAATAGAACATCGGCGATCGCATTTTCAAAGGCTTGTTCAGAGGTTCTATTCATGGCATTTTGAGGCTGTTATCCTACGGCGAATTCTGTGTATTGGCGGACGTATGGAGAATGGTAGGCAAGCACAATATCTTTACTGGGTACTCCCTTAGCTACAAGCTCATCAGCGATCGCATCTTCAGTTCCGTCATGTTGTACCCATATTTTGTCACCAATAATGTCAACATGGATCGCGCAGCCATAGATGCGGGTGTTGTTATTTTTCCAGCCTAAATTGATGAGTTGATAGTGATCGCCTTCGCGATCAAATGCTAATTGGCTTTGAACTGGATCGCTGATTGAGCGTAATTTTGCCCTTTTGATGAGTGATTCTTGGATTAATTGACGATACAAATTTATCTTATCCATAATTATCCCTTAAAAAATACTGAAGGGGAGAGGTTAAAAAAGTTAGCTAGTTTTTCGATATGTTCTACTGTGAATTTACGCTTTCCATTAAGGATTGCTGACACAATGGATTCTGTTTTAAAAATAGGAACTAGGTCTTTTTGTTGAAGGTTAAACTCATGGATTAGTGCCTTGAGTAACTCAACACCGCTTAAATCGGGAATGGATACATACTTTTCTTCATATTCATAAATCAGCATACCCAGAATATTTATGTAGTCTTGTTGTTCTGGTGTTATTTCATCAGCATCGACTATGCGATCGATCATCTCTTGGACTGCAAGTAAGTCTTTTTCTGATTTGATTGGTCGTGGTGGAAATATTTGTAAGAGCGTTGATGCTTTGCCCAAAAGTCAATAAGGCGCGATCGCGTAATGATGTGCATATATGAGATCTTAGCAAATTACGAAGCTGACTACAAGGGTGAGGATGTCAAAATTTAGCAAAATCTAGAATAAGGAAAGACACTATTTTAGTTTTTTGCTAAAATCTAAAATAAGCAACGTGGCTATTGTAGTTTTTTGAAATCGTGAAAAATTTTAAAGCTGGTACATACATACAACAAGGCTATTACAAAAGCTTTCAGCCCAACCCGATTAATCGGCTCTGGACACTGGAAAACATGGAAATTCAGAAGCTACTAGAGCAAGCTAATCGAGAAATCGGTAGGCTGGATATGTACTCTGAGTACATCCCCAATGTTGACCTGTTTATTAGTATGCACGTCCTCAAAGAGGCTACCCAGTCTAGCAAAATCGAAGGCACACAAACCAACATCGAAGAAGCTCTGCTCAATATTGAAGATGTACCACTCGACAAAAGAAACGACTGGGAAGAAGTCCAAAACTATGTGCAAGCAATGAACCAAGCGATCGCCCAATTGCATGACTTGCCCTTCTCATCGCGACTAATCCGAGAAACCCATCAAGTATTGCTCCGAGGTGTTAGAGGCAAACACAAACAACCAGGGGAATTTAGAAAAAGCCAAAACTGGATCGGCGGAGCCAGCATTGACGATGCTCGATTTGTGCCACCAGTGCATACCTCCATAGACGAGTTAATGAGCGATCTGGAACTCTTTGTCCATAATCAAGAGCAATATTTCCCTGAATTACTGAAAATTGCCTTAGTCCATTACCAATTTGAGACAATTCACCCATTTTTAGACGGAAATGGTCGAGTCGGTAGATTGATGATTACTTTGTACTTAGTTAGCCAAGGTATTCTCAAAAAACCGATATTGTACTTGTCGGATTTTTTTGAACGGAACCGATCGCTTTACTACGATAATTTGATGCGCGTTAGAGAACACAATGATTTATCGCAATGGTTCAAATTTTTTTTGGTTGGTGTGATCGAAACAGCTAAAAATAGCGTTACGACTTTTGACAATATCTTAAAGTTACAAAAGCAAGTCGATCAAAAAATTCAAACCCTACGCAGTCGCAGTGCCAATGCTCAAATAGTATTGAATTACCTATATCAAAGACCTGTCATCAATGCTTCGGAAATTTGGGAATTAACTTCCTTATCACCATCCTCTGCTTACAAGTTAATTGCTGATTTAGAAAGGTTTGCAATCCTTAAAGAAGTAACTGGCGGTAAAAGGGGGAAAATGTATGTATTTGATGAATATTTACGTTTATTTAACTAGGTTTGAGCATTAACCCAATTTGTTCTGTGGCGGCGGCGGTGATTAGGGCTGAGCATCAAGATTTAGCCCATAGTCAAGAATTGTAGGGGCAAAGCATTCCCACCACAATCTATAAGTTTTTAGATAATCTTCTTTTGGGAATGCTCTGCCCAAAACCTCACAACGCAGGGACAAATTGTCGGTAAAAGCACAGAGGGCTTAGCATTTGCATCGGGGTTTCTGTGATGAGGTTTAAAATTGTGGCGCAAATGCTAAGCCCCTACGCTGTAAATCATTGGGAACGTGAATAAAATTGTTGTTGATTCTGGAATCATGATGTCATTTCCTCCAGTGCGATTTGTCCTGTGACGGCGGCGGTGATTAGGGCGGAGCGGCGTTCTTTGAGAAGAGCGATCGAATCAGTAAGAGCATTTTCAAGTTCTCCAGTCTTTTGTTGCTCTTGGTCAAGGAAGTTTGTAATTTCTTTTTGCTCTTCTAGAGAGGGAACAGGAAAATGTATTGAAAGGAAACTTTCAGAATATAATCTTAGAAATCCTGATGATCCAGTACCTAAGCCTTTAGATGAAGAACGAAATAAAGCTCCCACCAGAGAAGTATTGAACAATGCTAAAAAATAAGGAATATGAATTAGTTTAACAATGTCAAAAACTGCATAATCAGGACTTACTAAGCCATTTTGAGGCGAGATTGCAATTAATCCCATTGAAGCCCGCATTCGATTAATTACCAATTGTCCCGTTTCAACCTTTTTAAACCCAATAACATCTTTAGGCTCTAAGATTTTGTCAGAAACATCATGATGAGGAACGAGTCCTACATGCATACGGAGTGAAAGTAATTCTTCTTCGCCTGTAGTTGTACGATTATCTACTTCTCGAAATAAACCTTTAGCACGTTCAATATTCCAATGTTGTGGAATATCGCCTAGCCAGTCTAGTCCCGATCGCTTAAAAGCAACATTAGGATCAAGTCCGCGTGTGACTGCGTGGCTAATTAGGGCTTCGCGTTTTTCTTCTAGCAGGGTGAGCATTTGCTCTTTGGCAGCGATGAGGTTGTCTATTTGTGTTGTTTCGCGATCGAGGAAATTGGTAATTACTAACTGAGTGGCTAGCGGTGGTAGAGGAAACTGAACTTTATGCCGAAATTCTGTATTTAAGCCAGGCTGAGCAGAACCACGAACTTCAAGATATATCTGCTCTTGAGCCATTCTTGATTGAATAACATAGAACCCAAATCTGGGAAGTACAGAGTTATCAAACCTGAGTATAAATACATGTTCATTTACTGCTATTTTCTCGTAGGGAAGTTCATCTGCAATAGCAGTTTTTCCGATTGTGGCTCCATCTTTTACAAGTAACACATCCATGTTACGAATGTGACCAGATCTCATTGAATTAAAATATTCAAAGGATACAAACCTTGGGTTTTCTGTTAGTAGCCACTCGCCTTTCCAACCAATATGTTCTCCGCCTATGCTTAATGCCTGACCTTCAAAACTGTCTTCTTTGCTATTTTCTCGTCCTCCACTTTCTAGAGACTTCAATACATACTTAATTCTTCGCCATTCCCACGAATTTGGTAAATTACAGAGATGATAATTATTATTCATTTTGTGACATCCTTTAGCATCTCTAAAATTCTATTTTCAACTTCTGCTAATTCCGCATCAATAACCTTCAAATCCCTCGGAGCCTGATACTTAAAAAACTCGCGATTAAAATTAATCTCATAGCCAACCTTCCCGATCGCACCGTCAAGCTCATCGCACAACTTGCGATCAGCATTAATCCAAGCATCACCCACATAGGGACGCACCTCCCGCAAAAAGAACGACACAATATCTTCCTTTAATGGCACATTCTCATTGTCCCGCAAACTCGGATCGGGTTCATAGGTGACGGAAGATCCCCCTAAATCCCCCTTGCTAAGGGGGACTTGACCTTTCTCTCCCTTAGCAAGCGAACCCTGTAATTCTTTCTCTTTCCCCCCCTTTACAAGGGGGGCTAGGGGGGATCTCTTAAACACCCCAAACACCCGATCCAACTCTGACTGAGAATAACTTGGAAAATCCGCCACAGACACTAAACCCTTTGCCCCCGTCGTCGCAATCACAGGCGCAGCGTCAGGATCAACAGCCGTAAAACAACTACGGAAAAACTGCTTTTGCTTAGCACCCTTAGCCCCAGCCGTCCAACCCACCTCACAATCCTTAAAAATACGCTGCACCTTTACCCAAACCTCATTCCAATCTAGATAAGGCTCATCGCCCAATGACCGTTCCATCTCAACAATCGGATCGTAAAGCTCAGGAAAAGCATTCAAGAAAACATCCTTCGCCTCATCCGTAACTTCAAACCGTAACCGCAACGGACGCTCCACCGTAATCCTGCGATAGCCAAAATCCGCATTATCAAAAATCTTAGAAGTCTCACAATCCCTAAACTCTCCATGCTCGCGAGTCAGCGTCTCAATAATCGCACTATCCAAATAGCGGCGCTTATCCCCCAAACTGCGTTTCATCGGTTGCCATCTGTCCCGACTATCGATTAATTGGATTTTGCCCTTGCGTTGCTCTGTTTTGCGATTCGTCACCACCCAAATAAACGTACCAATGCCAGTGTTATAAAACATCTGCTCAGGCAAAGCCACGATCGCCTCCAGCCAATCATTTTCGATAATCCAACGACGAATATCACTCTCACCCGAACCCGCACCACCCGTAAACAATGGCGAACCATTAAACACGATCGCAATCCGCGACCCCCGCTTATTTTGTTGCAGATCCTCTGAGGGCAAATACTCCTGCCGCTTCGACAACATATAAATCAAAAACAACAACGCCCCATCATTCACCCGTGGCAACTTTCCACCATAACCATTGAAATCCTTCCAACGACTAATCTCCTTCTGTTCCGCTTTCCAATCCACCCCAAAAGGCGGATTAGCCAACAAATAATCAAAACCCTCAATTTCCGCAAAAGGCGGCGCAGTCAACGTATTCCCAAATTCAATCCGACTATCCTTATGCCCCTTAATCAACAAATCCGAAGCCGCCACTGCAAACGATCGCGGATTGTAATCTTGTCCAAACACCTTCACGATCGCCTTTTGGTTATGCGCCAAAATCCAGTTTTGCGCCTCCGCCAACATCCCACCCGTGCCACAAGCAGGATCGCACACCGTCACAATCGGACTACTGCCCGTCAAGATATCGCCATCAGGCTCCATCAACAAATTCACCATAAGCTGAATCACCTCACGGGGCGTAAAGTGATCCCCCGCCGTCTCATTTGCCGCCTCATTAAACCGCCGAATCAAATCCTCAAACACCAGCCCCATCGTGATATTGTCCACGCGATCGGGATGCAAATCCATCTCCGCAAACTTAGCAACCACTAAATAGAGACGATTTGACTCCTCCATTTTCTCGATCTCTTTGTCAAACTCAAAGCGATCGAATATCTTGCGAATATTCTCTGAAAATCCATTAATGTAATCCTGCAAATGCCGCCCCACATTATCTGGATCGCCCTTCAAAATCTGGAAATCAAGGGGACTATGGTTATGAAAACCCAAGGATTCGCCATTTTTATCCTTAGCAATAAAATTCAATGTTGAGTCCACATTGGTAATCTTGCCACTTGCCTGAAGCTGAGCATATTTCTTCAATACCTGCGGCTTACTTGCCTCCAGCACCGAATCAAAGCGCCGCAACACCGTCATCGGCAACATCACCCGTTCATACTGTGGTGGACGATAGGGACCACGTAACAGGTCAGCAACAGACCAGATAAAGTTTGATAGGGACTGGAAACTGGCTGAACTCATACAGGCTTAGGACTAATATTTTGGGGCGATCAGTGTTCTATATTACAGCGCAAAGCTAAGTAAAACCCCAAAACCTTGTTTTGCAATGCTCTTAACTATCTATAAAATAAGTGTTTTAAGTCACTATGAGGAATAACCTCTATGTCTTACTTGATTCATCGTGCTGGCGATCGCTTGGTTTTAGAAAATACGCTCACAGGCGCATTAGTTGGATTGATGGTTTGTCCTAGTCCTAACGAGTCTCGACGCATGTTTGAATATGACTTTGGCTCAACGGAAAGTCGCAATTCGTTAGTTAATGTTGATGGATTCCCAGAGCTAGATTATTTGCAATTTTATGGTGTGGAATCTCTTGATTCTTCACATTATGCGCTCTGTTATCGCGATCAGTCATGGCAGCATCTTCGTCACTTATTCTATGCAGAAGGAAAAGCGATCGGATTTAATGCCAATAAGTCTCCATCAGGCTCAACAATTAATCCCATTTGGCAACATACTCCAACCAATGAGAAGGGAAGTTGGAAGTTACCCGCATGGGCTCTATATGCCAATCACCAAGGTGTATGGATGGGGAATCGCGATGGTTTAGTTATTGCTTTTGATCATCAAGGACAGATAAGCAATCAGTTTCAATTGCCAAAAATAACTCGTTGTTTAATCGCAAATGAGCAAAGTATCTATGCAACCTGTGATGATGGCAATCTCTACGATCTCGGTGGCAAATTACCACGAGCCGTCTATAATGCTCGCTCAGATGCAGTTTCCATTTGGTATGACTTTCTCATTTATGGGTTGGATTACGATCGCGATCGCTTCCATATTATCGATTTTTATGGACGAATTACGCAGTTAGATGCTCAACTGCAATTGCAATGGCAAAAACAAGTCAATCAAGGTCGTTCTTGGTTCTTTCAAGCGGATGATTATGCGATTTATCAAGGACACAATCAGGGAGTTAGCGCCTATGCGATCGCCTCTGGAAAGTTGCTCTGGAGTTGTGATACTGCGGCTGTGTTGTGTGGGGTTCTCACTGAAGATACGGTAATCGTAGGCACTAGCGATTGCCATATTTACGAACTATCCAAAACAGGGGATATCAAGGCAAAAAACAACGAAATCAAAATATTTGCGGTCTGTGATGGAGCGCCCTATGCTTGTGCAATTTCTGAGGATCAACAGGTGATTTTTGTTGCCGATCATCAGGGTGGTCTATACGCATTTAACCGTCGTGGCGACAAGCTTTGGCAGCAGTCACTAAGCTGTGGGGTCATCCTATCTATGTGTTGTGTAGGCGATCGCCTCTATGGAACTACCACCGAAGGCACAATCCTGTGCTTGGCGATCCCATCAGCCATGCCCGCAACACCGATCACCCCACCGCCTCAGCATCTAACAAGTATGCCATCCCCTTCTGCATCTATCCCCAAACGTAATCGTCGTAAACAAGAGCCTGCTCCTATTAGTACGCTCAGTTCTCTGCAAACCGATCTGCAAGCGCTAGCCAATCCCCAGAAAGCGATCGCCCTTGCTCGTTATTTCCAAACAGGACAAGGACAATATGCTGAAGGCGACCGCTTCTTAGGAATTACCATGCCTGAGCAGCGGAAGCTTGCCAAAAAGTATCGTGACTTAGGTTTTGTAGAAATTTCAGAACTTCTCAGCAGTGAATGGCATGAATATCGATTGACTGGGCTGTTGATTTTGACCTATCAGTTTGCGAAGGCAACGCCTACCCAACAGCAAGCGATTGTCGATTTCTATCTTGCTAATACCCATGCCATTAACAATTGGGATTTAGTTGATGTGACTTGTCAGCCAATTTTGGGGATGTATTTATTGCAGCGCGATCGCCAAATTCTCTATCAGTTGGCAAATTCTGCAAGCCTTTGGGAACAAAGGATTGCTATTGTCACAACGGGTAAATTTATTAAGCATGGACAATACCAAGACACCATAGCGATCGCTGAATTATTGCTACAACATCCTCATCATCTTATTCATAAAGCCGTAGGCTGGATGTTGAGGGAAGTTGGGAAACAGGATCGTTCTGTCCTATTGGAATTTTTAGATCAACATGCTAGCCAAATGCCCCGCGTGATGTTGCGCTACGCGATCGAGCATTTTGATCAGCCTCAACGACAAGCGTATTTACAGCGCTCTGCGCTTAAATAGGTAAAGGGTCGTGAAGCGACCCTTTACCTATTCTGGTTTGCTTTCAGTTTTAAAACTTAGCTCTGTGCCATTGAGAATACGCTCAATGTTGGAACGATGTAACCAAATTACAAAGATACAGCCCACCGTCACAAAACCCGAATAAACTATATTTCCCTGCAATATCCACATCAAAACTGGGGCAGCAGTAGCCGCAGAAATGGAGCTAATCGAAACAGTACGCCAAATTGCCATAGTCGCCAACCAAATACTAAAAGCAGCGATCGCCACGATCCAATTCAACATACACAAAATCCCTATCCCCGTCGCCACAGACTTACCACCCTTAAATCCTAACCACACTGGACGGCTGTGACCAATCAGCGCCAGCATCCCTGCCCCAATCACAAATAGGGATAGATTATTAGTAATCGGTGCTTGAGTATAGCCAAACGTTGAAGCCAAGAGCGTTTGCAAGTAATTTGCGGACTGCATCATGTAAATGGCGATCGCCCCCTTGGCAAAATCAACTAGAAATACACTAATCCCAGCAAATTTACCCACATTGCGCCAGACATTTGTAGCTCCTGTCGATCCTGAGCCAAGCTGACGAATATCAATACCAGCCATCCGCCCCACCAAATACCCAGTGGGAAAAGATCCTAAAAGATAGGCGATCGCAAGCAACAGATAGGGAAACCACATAAGCTGTATTTCATAAACAATAGGGGCTAGCGCAAGCGCTACCCCTATTCTCTAATATTGTGGTAATTACAGCGCTTTGCGCTTTCTGAAAACTAAAGAAAAAATCTTAAAGCCCCACAAAATAGGGCTTTAAGATTTTTCTTTGCTAAAAAAAGAGACACTTTGCGCCTTCTTTCTTTAATCGATAGAAATAGACTGTGGACCATCGTTTTTGCCATTGTTGCTATTAGAAGCAACTGAAGTTGGTGTTGCTCCTTGCTTTTCTAGCCAACCTTTTAGAGGATCTTGTTGGAGATCGAGCTTGAGAAAGCCCGAAACGAGTCCACCAAAGAAAGCAACAGGTTGCCCTAAGAACTCATTGAGAATCGGTTTTAGCTCGTCCATAAAAATGCAGAAATATATTTTGGGTTATTTAGTTATCGGTTACCGCCTTTTGCAAGCAAAAGGAATACAAAGGACTTTTTAAAAGTTCTTTGAGCTTGATTACAGCACTTTGCACTGCAATTTTTAGGTCGTACCTATAGCAATTGTATCTTTAAAATCTGGAAAGTTGAAAGGATTACATTCCTCTAGGCTACTTTCACTCTAGTGATTGCTATAATTTCTGATCAAATCTAGCAATTTCTCGCCATATCGTAGTTAAATCGATCAATGCACTCTTACTAATTTCTGCAAGAGTGGCAAATCTAGAGAATATTTTCGATGACCACGCTAAACCGATCTACTCTTCGTCGCCTCAAAAAACTCAAGCAGTCATCTGCGGTTTGGGAAGGTGATCGTCGTGCTTTACCCGCTAAGATCCGCCAACCGCAAGACTCTTCCAATATTATCCCCCTTCACGCCCATGATGAAGAGTCTAAGCCCCATTGTATTTTGTGGGTAGATGGCTCGATGGGAATGGTACGTTCTATGGACGTAGTTGATTCGGCTGTGGGGCAAGAAGCTTTTGTTCGTGCTTTATTGCAAGCAATTGAACATCCCCAGAGTCCTGCTCAGCCATCCTTGCCCCAAAAGATCTTGGTATGCGATCGCGAACTCCAGTTCTATTTGCGCGGAGTGCTACAGGACTTAGGAATATCAGTTGAATATGTCGAGCGATTACCTTTAATTGACGAGATATTTTCACATATTTTGGAAAGTTTTACAGCTAATCCGCCTGTTGTGCCAGAGAAGTTTGCACCAGCTTTGCATAAGCAATCTGAGCATTTATGGCGAAATGCTCCTTGGAATACGCTTTGGGACCATCAGGTAATTTCAATCAAGCTCGATCATTGGGATCTCGACACCCTTTATGCGATCGTTATGGGCAAAATGGGGCTAGAGCAGGGCGTAATCTTTTACCGTTCTGAAGAGTCATTAGTCAAATTTCGGCATCGAATTGTATCAGGCAGTTCTGAAGATGAGATCGAAGAGACGTTTTTGCATCAAGACTGCTTATTTAATCTCTTTGAAACCCCTGAGCTAGAAATGGAAGATGATTTTCCTCCTTTGCCATTTCGCGGCAAAATCAGAGCTGTACCTGCGACAACCACGCCGATGAAGCCGATCTATGGGGCTTTACATCCTCTGGAAGGTGGTAGACCCTATCTCTATGACGAAGAGGCGATCGCTTTAACCGTTGCCCTTGAGGCTCTAAATAAGTTTTGGGAACAGCATCATAAGCGCTTGAATGCTAATTTTGGTAGTCTCTCAGGCACTTATACGATCTACGCACCCAGCCTTGATAGTGATGTTGAAGAATCAATCAAAGTGGTTGTCAAGACCATGCCCGATCTGGCTAATGAGTTACATCAATTAGTCGATGAAGATGACGATGATGATGATGCACCCTTAATCAATGAGGATCTCTGGCCAGAAAATGCCCTGATCCATATGATGACCATCCCTTGGGAACAGGTAGATTTTTTACGCAATGCGTCAATTCATCAGCAGTTGTCTGATGCTGTTACAGCGATCGCCCCAGCCCGTAAAGGTGAAGGCTTACCTGGGCTAATGATTCAAACTTCGCGTCCCAAAGCATTGGAACTAATTGAACAAATTAACGAGTTTGATGGTATTCAGTCTTTGTGTTTTAATCCTGCTGAAGATATTTTTGGTAATGCTTGTCAGCTTGGTTTAATGGTGATGGGTAATGATGATCTCCATCTCTTTGGCGAGTTTGACAAACAAACCCTTAATGGTGAACACCACAAACGTTGGAAACAACGCGCCAAAACCACTAAAGGCAATGTCTGTGTAATCATCGCGATGGGTATTACTGGGGCTTCTCGCGGTAATCCTGCACCGCATCATATTTTGGGCTACTACGAAATCAAGATCATCGACGATAAAGAATTAGGCTTAGGCAAGTTACGCGCCGAACCTGCCTTTGACTTTGAATTTTAACCAAATGTAAAAGTAGAGGCAATTCATGAATTGCCTCTACTTTTGCGTATCACCCTTTGTTTATATGTCTCAACAGATCATTTATCGCATCCTCGATGCTAACCTCGATCGCGCCCGTGAAGCCCTACGTACTATTGAAGAATGGTGTCGCTTTGGCTTAGAAGATGTGAACTTGTGCGATCGCTGCAAACACATGCGCCAAGAACTCGCTCAATGGCACAAAGAAGAATTTCGTCGCGCCCGTAATACTCCCGATGATCCCGCCACAGGATTGAGCCATGCAAATGAGTCTGTGCGTGCGGATATCCAAGCGGTTTTAAGAGCGAATATGGGACGCTTACAGGAAGCGCTCAGGGTTCTAGAAGAATATAGCAAAGTCGTTGCTCCCACTATGGGAGAAGCAATGAAACAAATGCGCTATCAGGTCTATACCCTTGAGAGTCAATTATTGACCCATGAAGTTACCAATATTGGTGAAATTCGTCGCCAAAAATTACAAGCTGCAATTTTATATCTAGTAACGATGCCTGTAGAAAATATTGTCTCTGTTGTGGAGTCAGCTCTCCAAGGTGGCGTACAAATCGTGCAGTATCGACAAAAAGATGGTGAAGATGGAACTCGCTATGCGATCGCGCAGCAGCTTTGTGACCTCTGCCATCAATACGAAGCTTTGTTTTTGGTTAACGATCGCGTTGATATTGCGATCGCTGTGGGAGCCGATGGTATCCATGTGGGGCAAACTGATTTGCCAGTTTCTGTAGTGCGCCAAATTCTGAATGCTAATGGTGGCGATGCATCACAGTACATCATTGGGCAGTCAACCACCAATCCCCAAGAATTAGAGATCGCTCTAAATAATCAGGTGGATTATGTCGGTGTTGGTCCAGTTCATGCCACGCCCACAAAACCCAACAAAGCAGCCTCTGGTCATGAGTATGTCAATTATGCTGCTCAAAATGTCAATATTCCTTGGTTTGCGATCGGTGGTTTGGATGAACATAACCTAGCAGAAGCGATCGCGGCGGGGGCAAAACGAGTAGCTGTAGTCCGCGCCTTAATGAAAGCTGAACAGCCTGATCTAATTGCTAAACAAATGCGATCGCTTTTACAAACCAAAAATTAAATAGCGGCGCAACGCGCCGCTATTTAATTAAAAAAAAGGTGTTGGTATTGTACATATTTCTAATGTTATGGGTAGGGGCAAACCCCCTGTGGTTGCCCAGATCTCTACGGGGTAGGCACAGGGGCGCTACCCCTACATCCAATTAAATAAACTTTTCATGATGAATATGTGCAACGCATTTTTAGTTGGGTTGTTTTTTAGAAGTAATATCTCTAATCGTGACTGTAAAACCATCACCTAACTTAACTACGATTACCTGATACCAACCAACAGGTTCAGCAGAATAGTATATTTCTTCATCCAGAGGAACCCCAGTTTCTACCACATTAACTAAGCGCTCAAACAATTGGCGGTTAAATTTTTCTAGAAATCGCCTTAGTACTAATTTACCGATTAAATCCTCGCGACTGCGATCGAAGATTCTCGATATCATTGGATTCAGAACTAAGCAACGAAAATCAACAATATTACCTGTAATCGGATCACGAACAGCTTGCATCGCGGCAATACCATCGGACACACTATTTAAGACACTAGTAACCAAAGCTCTCGATTGATAGAGCATTTCTTCAGTTTCTTTGTGTCTAGCGATTTCGTCCTGTAGCAAGCGTTTCTGACGCTGAATTGTCAATTGGTTTTCGAGGCGGACTAATACTTCCTCGCTTTGAAATGGTTTACAAATATAATCAACGCCTCCAGACCAAAAAGCTTTCACTTTGTCAAAAACATCATCTAAAGAGCTAATAAAAATGACTGGGATATCACGGAGATCTTCATCATCTTTGAGTGCTTGACAGACTTGATATCCATCCATCTCTGGCATCTTGATATCCAAAAGAATCAGATCTGGTCGTTTTACCTTCGCTGTTTTAAGAGCCATCCGTCCGCTAGTTACACTGCGGACGCTATAGCCAAGGGTTAGCAATAAATCACTAAGTAGCTGTAAATTTTCTGGAAGATCATCTACTAAGAGGATATTGCCTGTTAGTTCAAGCGAAGGATTGTAGATCATGAATTAATGTTGCTGATATAAGCAGAGTGCAGAGAGCTATTCGATATATGTGGAAAGTAGAGGTTCCGTGAGATCAATTAGTTTCTCAAATTGGAAATTATTCGCTAGTTTAGTTAGCGATCGAATTAAGAAAGTTTCCTTGTCTGGAATTTCCCCAATTAAGTTTATAACAATATTTTTATCAGCTTCAAGAGCCGATCTATATAATTGCATAATCCAGCTATCTGGCATAACTTTTAAATTTTCAGAAGCTAATGATATTTCCGAGAAAAAATTACTATCATGCTCATGGGGGCGGATATTTTCGTACGTATACTTCACACCAAGATGTTTGGCAAGGGTATCAAAAATCATTTGTTCGCTAAAGGGCTTACGCACAAAATCGTCACATCCTGCTGAAAGCACGATCGCTCTTTCTTCTTCTAAAACACTAGCAGTTAAGGCAATCACAGCGGTGGCATTACCTTTAACTGTGGACTTAATGTGCTTAGTTGCCTCGTAGCCATCCATTACGGGCATTCGCATATCCATCCAAATTAAGTGTGGCTCCCATTGATCCCAAATAGCGATCGCCTCTAGTCCATTACTAGCTTCTTGGACTTCAAAACCCATAGGACTTAGCATCTTGACTAGCAATTGGCTATTAATGGGCTTATCATCAACCACTAAAATTCTGTAGTTGGGCTGATCAGGTGCAAGAGCTAATGTGCGCCTTTTTTGGCTTGGATCACTAATTAAAGGTGTACCAATTTGGGCTTGAATCTGAAACTGGAAAGTTGTGCCTTTTCCAAGTTCACTAGTAACCGAAATATCTCCACCCATCAACTGGACAAACCTGCGGCTAATTGCTAAGCCTAACCCTGTACCTTCTTGTTTCTCGCGACCAGCCTGAGCCTGAGAAAAGGAGGTAAATAGTTGAGGTAATTCTTCTGCGGCAATGCCCACGCCTGTATCTCTAATGCTGAAATTGAGGATACATTTATCGCTAACTGTATCGACCGTATTTTCAACTATATTTGTAGTAGTATTGGTCAAAGTAACTACGACTAAACCCTCTTTGGTGAATTTAATTGCATTGCCAATTAAGTTAAGTAAAACTTGACGCAGTTTAACTTCATCAGTGCAGATATAGCGAGGTACTTGGGGATCGCGTTCAAAGATGAGTTCTAAACCTGCATTAGTAGCTC
The DNA here is from genome assembly GCF_051131155.1 of Pseudanabaena minima str. Chao 2107. Lineage (NCBI taxonomy): Bacteria > Bacillati > Cyanobacteriota > Cyanophyceae > Pseudanabaenales > Pseudanabaenaceae > Pseudanabaena > Pseudanabaena minima. The sequence continues at coordinate 2,461,437 of NZ_CP159508.1, read as the reverse complement.
GTAGCTGGAGCATATCTTCGATATCCTCCAATAGATGATCGAGATCAAAACTTTGAAGATGGAGAGTAGTTTTTCCTGCTTCAATTTTTGATAGATCGAGAATATTATTAATTAATGTTAATAAGTAATCACCACTGCGATTAATAATACTGGCATTTTCATAATGTTCTTTTGCGAGGTTGTTAGCTCGCATCATTAATTGAGAGAATCCAAGAACTGCATTTAGTGGCGATCGCAATTCATGACTCATATTTGCAATAAAAGTGCTTTTAGCTTGGTTTGCTGACTCGGCTTTAGCCGCAAGTTCTAGAGCTTTTGCTTCACTTTGTTGTAAATCGATCGTTCGATCTAAAACGCGCTTTTCTAGGTCAGTATTCGCTCTCTGCAAACTCAAATTTGCTTGCTTATTTTCATCAACGATCGCCAAGATCGCCAAGGTCATAATCGAAATCACCCCCATAAAAATTTGTAATAGCAGGAGTGAATCGCCCGTAGTAATCGCTTTATAAAATATCCCAAACTTATTAGCAGTAGCGATCGAAGCTGTCATCGATATAAACATGACAAACAAAGTCGTCAGTCTATGACCAAAGCGAAAAGCTGACCAAAGCAATGGTGGTAACAGAAGGTACTCAAGGGGTTGGGCTTCATAAAAAGAGAAATAGGACACCACAATTATGCTGATGAAAGCTCCCACTACTTCCCAACTAAGATAAGGATTGATTATCTGCTTCTGATTTGGTTTTAGCCATGTTAAAGCCAGTGAAGCAAAGATTAAAACACCAACCGAATCACCAATCCACCAAGGAAGTAAGAAGTTTGTAATAAAATTAGCACCTTCATATCTCCTAGTTAGGGCGTAGATGCCAACTCCAGTTATGGTTTGCAGAATCGTTCCACTAAATATCGAACAAAGTACAAATGTGACTACATGGCGAACTTTAAGGAATGGGTATGTAGTATGGGTAAACTTTAAAATCAGAGAAACTGTGATCAATGTGCCGATTGTGGAACCGATCGCTGCTCCTGATGCAGGTATCAAAACTCTCCACCAGTTTCTGTGTAAGTTATACAGCAATATTCCGCAAAACATCCCCAACCATCGCGATCGCCCAAAGAACAGGAGTAAGCCTACATTAAGCCCAGATCCTGGCCAAACAGGAGAAGGTCCCAAGGTTGAGAAAACTGTGTTAGCTGCAACCCAAGATGAAATAAAATAGGCAACTGTAATGCAAGCTGACTCAACCCACCAGCGCAGATTATGTACTTCTATCCCTAGTTTTGACAGATTCCACTGAGAGCTATAGGGCTTTTGAGTGGACAATTTGTTGCTTTCCATTGCTTCTATTCCTTTTTAACTAAAGATAGGTTTTTAATGGAGCGAAGAATGATATTTTGCAATGCTTTCGTTGTTTTCTAAATGCGCTCGGCAAGTTCTAGCCATCGCTCAGTGGATGTATTGATTGCCGTAGTTAATTCTGCTAAGCGATCGGATAGCTTCTGTAATTCTGTATGTCCTTTGGGGGGATTGTGATAGAGTTTCTTCTCGATTTGAGTCTTTTCTTCTTCCAGTTTGGGGATATTAGCTTCTAGTTCCTCATACTCGCGCTTCTCTTTATAAGAGAGTTGTGAAGTCTTTTTGGTTTCGATTTTGGGCTTGGCAGTTTCAGGAATAGAGGGGTTGACATTACTAGATTTCTGCTCTTTAGTGACTTTATTAGCTTGATCCTTTGTACCACTAGACTCCTTCTCAGCTTCGTCTTTCTTATACTCCAAGTAAACAGAATAATTGCCTGGGTACAGACGGACTTCACCTTCTGCCTCAAAGGAGAACACCATATCAACAGTGCGATCAAGGAAATAGCGATCGTGGGAAACCACAATTACACAGCCGTTAAATTCTTCGAGATATTCTTCTAGTACCGCGAGGGTCTGCACATCAAGATCATTAGTCGGTTCATCGAGGATCAAGACATTGGGAGCCGCCATCAACACTTTCAGTAGGAATAAGCGCCGCTTTTCGCCACCTGAGAGCTTATTGATCGGTGCATATTGGGTATTACCAGGGAAGAGAAATCGCTCTAGCATTTGTGAAGCAGTAATGATACTTCCATCGGAGGTTTTGACTAATTCCGCAACATCTTTAAGGTAATCGATCACGCGCTGGTTGCCATGTTCAGCAAGATCATCGGAATGTTGATCGAAGTAACCAAAATGGATTGTCGTACCGATTTCCACAGTGCCTTCGTCGGGCTGTAAGCGCCCCGTCACAATATTCATCAGCGTAGACTTACCCGCGCCGTTGCTGCCAATAATACCGATGCGATCTTCAGGCGTAAAGTTATAGGAGAAGTCTTTGATCAGGGTGCGATCGCCATAGGACTTACCGATGCGATCGAGTTCCACTACTTTTTTGCCGATGCGTCTTCCTGCGGTGGTGATATCAACCTTGGCATTAGCTTGTTTAAACTCGGTGGCTTGCAGAGCATGGGCGCGATCAATGCGTGCCTTTTGCTTGGTACTCCGCGCCTTTGGCCCTTTTTTGAGCCATTCCAATTCACGGCGCAATAGTCCTGCATGTTTACGTTGCGTACTCAGTGAGGACTCTTCCGCTTCCGCTTTTTTCTCTAAATAATAGGAATAATTGCCTGAATAGGAATACAAATCACCGCGATCAATTTCGATAATGCGATTGGTGACGCGATCTAGAAAATAGCGATCGTGGGTGATTAGCAGTAATGCTCCACGATAGCGATTGAGATAGCTCTGCAACCATTCCACTGAAAGGGCATCAAGATGGTTGGTCGGCTCATCCATTAATAGAACATCAGGTGCTGAGAGTAGTGCCGAAGCGATCGCAATCCGTTTGCGATAGCCTCCTGACAGGCTACCGATTTTTGCTTCTAAGTCATCAATTCCTAATTTCGTTAACACAATTTTGGCGTTAGTTTCCAAATCCCAAGCCCCCGTCTGATCCATGCGTTCCGATACGCGAGATAGCTGCTCTAGCAACCGATCCATGTCGCCATGTCCGTGAGTTAACTTGTCGGAAATTTCTTCATACTCCTTGACTAGGGACATCTGTTCGCCACTATCGGCAAATACCTGTTCTAAAACCGTATTTTCTTCATTCAGGTCTGGCTGCTGTGGTAAATAGATAATTTTGGCGCTGGAATTTACCCATAGTTCACCGCCATCACTATGCTCTAGCCCCGCGATCATTTTAAGTAATGTGGATTTACCCGAACCATTTGTGCCGATCAACCCTACTTTATCGCCTTCATCGAGGCTAAAACTAGCATCCTTAAGGATTTCCTTGATGCCAAAATCTTTGCGGAGCGATCGCAGTGTAAAAAGTGCCATGCCTAATCATCATATGAACTTATGTCTTAGTTTAACTTCAGTGCGCCTAGAAAATGTCCAAATAAATGAAGGCGGCGCGAAGCGCCGCCTTCATTTATTTGGAATTAAACCGATCCCAGAAAAATAAAAGCAAGGTGATCCCTGTCAAAAATCCGTAAATTGCACCGACCACTAGCGTTAAAAAATATCCCAGTTGTCTGATTAATAAACTCCCCACCATTACGCCCACATACCAACTGCCCGTAGTACCCGCAATCCACCAACCCGATCGCTTAAAGTGGTGTTTCATTATTGTCCATTGCATAAATCCCGTCGAAAAACCCCGTAAACAAGCATAAATCGCTAATAAATCTACTGCATCGCCATAGGTAATAGCTAATTGAAAACTCGCCCAAGAACTTAGCCCTCCGCCCACAGCACCACCGACTAAAGTCGTCCATAACCATCCCAAGCCGCGAATATGCCGCCTGATCACTAACCACTGAGCTATGGCGATCGCCAAACTCATCACAGCAAAACTCAGAAACACCCCAAAATCGCCCGTTATATAATCTGTAACAAAAGCGCTAACTCGGCCTCCACCTGCATAACTGAGAGATGTAGCCACAGTCCACAGAGGCAAGAAACTCCAATGGAGTTTTTTGCTGGTTATCGCTTTTAACCTAAACTTGTTTAACAAGGATTTGAGCCTAATATTTGAGCTTAATAAATGAGAAGACTATACTTTTTATTGCCAGGGACGACTGACAAATTTGCTTGTGGGGGCTTATGGGCTGAGCTGAAAACACTGGAATTAGTTAAAAAAGTCTGTCCTGCGGAAGTAGTCACTTATCGTCAACGAGAGCAAGGACATCTATGGTTAGATGATTTGCTGGAGGGAGACGATACATTTCGAGCTTTGGATGATGTGATTTTTGTGATGAGTTGGGGGTTTGATGTTGCCAAGCTAGCCCCTAAACTAAAACGTTTGAATGCAATTTACCATGCCCATAGTGCGGAATATGGCTTTAATTTACCCGCTAGCGTGCCAATTATTACCGTTAGTCGTAACACTCTTGGATATTGGGGACAGCGATCGCCGCATTCGTTAATTTATTATTTACCTAATGAAATCTCCAATAAATTTCAAGATCAGCATCGCGATCGCGATATAGATGTACTGGTACAGGCTCGCAAATCATCTAGTTATTTGATGCGTCAATTGATTCCTGCGCTCCAGCAAAAATGCCGCTTAGAAGTAATTGATTATTATGTTGAAGATTTAGAAGGATTGTTTAATCGCGCTAAGATCTATCTATACGATTCCGCAGAATATTGGGCAGTTCAAGGAGTTACCGAAGGATTTGGGCTACAACCGATGGAAGCTTTAGCTTGTGGTTGCCAAGTTTTTTCTAGCGTCAATCATGGCTTATCAGATTATTTAGATCCAGCTTTTAACTGTTACAAGATTGCAGGATATTCTCAAGAATTTGATATGCAACGGATTCTCAAAATGATTCAGACCAATCAAAAGTTATCTTTATCGCCAACATTATTAGAAGAGCATCGTGCTGCAAATATTATTAAGCGGTTACAAGTGATTTTGACGGAGCTAAACGAGTTTTTTGATCACAAGCAGTTATATCAAAGTAATATTCCCGACTTAGATTATTGGCAAGTGCTGAAACTGCGATCGCAGAGAATATGGTCAAAGATACTAAAACGTTTGAAACCATAAAACATAGGGTTGCAATACAACCCTATGTTTTATGAAACTAGCCCTGTTAATGGGGAACTGGCACTAGCATATGCTTTGACTGGAATTCGTCCTGATAAATACGCGGCTCGTCCTGCTTCAGTTGCCATGCCCATCGCCCGACCCATCGCCACAGGATTATTCGCACAGGCGATCGCGGTATTTACTAACAAAGCAGTCGCGCCCATTTCCATTGCTGCCGCTGCCTCACTGGGGACACCGATTCCTGCATCGACCACTACAGGCACTTTCGATTCTTCGATAATAATCCTGATATTTGCCGCATTATTAATCCCTTGTCCTGAACCAATGGGCGAACCGAGGGGCATCACAGTGACGCAACCAATTTCTTCAAGGGTCTTGGCTAAACGCGGATCAGCGTTAATGTAGGGCAGCACTGCAAAACCTTCTTTGACGAGTTGTTCAGCAGCTTTACAAGTACCAAGCGGATCAGGCAGCAAATATTTGAGATCGGGAATAACTTCCAGCTTCACAAAATTATTATCTTCTTGACCCAAAATTTTTGCCATCTCGCGTCCCAATCTTGCCACCCGTACCGCTTCATCGGCAGTTTGACAGCCCGCTGTGTTAGGTAATAGCCAATATTTGTTCCAGTCGATCGCTTCGGCTAATCCCTCATGTCCTGCTGCATTAGTCTGCACCCGACGTACTGCCACGGTGACGATCTCGCAACCACTGGCGGCGATCGCCTGACGCATCACCTCGAAACTAGTATATTTTCCTGAGCCAGTCATCAAACGCGATCGGAACTTACGCCCCGCAATTTCGAGATAATCATCTGATAACTCATCAGCATCAGATATTTGGCTATTTGTCTTGAAAATTGGGTTAAAAGAAGGTGAGGAAGCAATCATATCAAGGAATTAACGAAAAAATATAAGGTTTAGATCCCCCCCAGCCCCCCTTGAAAAGGGGGGAGAACAAATTCTTCCCCCTTTTCAAGGGGGATTGAGGGGGATCAATTTCAAGGATATACATTAGTTTGCGGTTTGAAGGCGCAATTTTTTATTAAGATACTTAGGATACTTAAGTGTCTTCTGTGATATTTCAAATTTTCCATAGTATTCAATAGCAAGTAGCAATTTAGTTTCATGGCTAACCTCAAATCCATCCGCGATCGCATCGGCACTGTTAAGAATACTCGCAAGATAACTGAAGCAATGCGTCTTGTCGCAGCCGCAAAGGTCAGACGCGCTCAGCAGCAAGTTCTTGCCACTCGTCCTTTTGCCGATCGCCTCGCCCAAGTCCTATATCGTCTCCAGCAGCGCATCACCTTTGAGGATGTCAGTCTGCCTTTACTTGATAAGCGTCCTGTCAAAACCGTTGGTCTTCTGGTAATTTCAGGCGATCGCGGGCTTTGTGGTGGCTATAACTCAACCATTATTCGTCGTGCTGAAGCCCGTGCTAAGGAACTAAAAGAACAAGGTATTAATTACACCTTTATTTTGGTCGGTCGTAAAGCGGCGCAGTACTTTGCCCGTCGCGATCAACCAATCGCTGCTAAGTTTACCAACTTAAATCAAATTCCTAATGCTGCCGAAGCCAATGCGATCGAAGATGAAATTACTTCAGCATTTTTGGCTGGTGTAATTGATCGCGTTGAGTTGATTTACACCCGTTTCGTATCTTTGATTAGCTCTCGCCCTGTTGTCCAAACTCTCTTGCCCCTTGAGCCACAAGGACTAGAGCCTCAAGATGACGAAATTTTCCGCCTGATTACTCGTGGTGGTAAGTTCCAAGTCGAGCGCGAAAAGCGCGAAATCACTGTTAAGGAATTGCCTAAAGAATTGCTTTTTGAGCAAAATCCTGAACAAATTCTCGATGCTTTATTGCCTCTCTACCTCAGCAACCAAATTCTTCGCGCCTTGCAAGAGTCTGTGGCTAGCGAACTCGCTGCACGGATGACCGCAATGAATAACGCTAGTGAAAATGCTGGAGACTTGATCAAGGCTCTAACCTTGCAGTACAACAAAGCTCGTCAAGCTGCAATTACTCAAGAAATTCTGGAAGTTGTCGGTGGCGCAGCCGCTTTAACTTAACCAAAAATAGCGGCGCGATGCGCCGCTATTTTTTTAGAAAAGAATAATCAAAACTTTTGCTATCAGGTTAATCGATATGGCTTATAGCGACTTCAACCTATCCCGCGTTCGAGAGACTTTTGGGCTAGTTATCGAAGAGCCAAAAAGTCTCTTTCCTAATATTTTGCCAACTACGGCTAGCAATTATTTAATTACCACACTGGATGAAAACCTTGCACTAGCTACCGCGATCAATACCGAAAAAGCACGATCAGAAATGGTGATTGCACCTGTGCTGTTAGAGGTACGTCGTCAGCTTAATTATGAGATAGGATTTTTCTCTGGTACAGAATTTAATATCGATCCGACACAGGGCTTAACTGGTTACTGTGACTATATTCTCAGTGCTATTAAGGATTCCTATGCGAAAGTTAGCTTAGCGGATCGATCAGTTTATGGCTGTGTAACGACAGGGACAGATTGGAAATTTATGCAACTATGCGATCGCACGCTCAAAATCGATCAGCGCGATTATTTCATCAATGAAGTATCGACAATTCTGAGTATTCTCTTACTGCCATTCCAATAAAAAGAAGACGGGCTTTGCCCGTCTTCTTTTTATCTATGGGCTAGCCCGATCGCCTGTTGAATATTCTCTAAGCCATTCGCTTCTAACTTAGCAACTAAACCTTGCAATATATTTTTGACAATCATTGGACCTTCATAGATTAAGCCTGTATAAACCTGCACAATCGCTGCACCAGCCGTAATTTTTTGCCAAGCATCTTCTGCCGTGAAAATACCGCCCACACCGATAATTGGTAGATTACCCTGTGTCGTTTGCCATATTAGGTTAATCACTTCCAGAGAGCGATCGCGTACAGGTTGACCACTAATTCCGCCTGCTTCTTCGGTGACAGGTTTACCCGTCATTGCTAGATGCGTAGTCGTTAAATTCTGTCGTGAAATCGTTGTGTTCGTAGCGATAATTCCTGCTATGCCATAGTCTTGACTCGCTTTGACCACTTCAATAATGTCAGCATCATTCAAGTCTGGGGCAATTTTTACTAAAATCGGTTTGTTCTGGGTGTTAATTGGATTTAGCGCTGCAAGAATCGCGCATAGTTGATCGGTTGCTTGTAAGTCTCTCAAATTGGGCGTATTTGGTGAACTGACATTAACCACAAAATAATCGCCAAAATTGTAGAGTGATCGCAAGCTTTCGGCATAGTCTAATTTTGCATCGGCAATTTCTGTAATTTTAGACTTGCCGAGATTAATACCAAGGGGAATACTTAGCTTATGGTTTTGCAAATAATTTTTCAGATCTACTGCCGTTGCTGCTGCGCCACGATTATTAAAACCCATGCGATTTAGAACAGCGCGATCGCTGGGTAAGCGAAACAAACGCGGTTGAGGATTGCCAGATTGGGCATGGGCGGTAATTGTCCCTACTTCTGCAAAGCCAAATCCTAGATGTTCCCATGCGCCGATTGCCTCAGCATTTTTATCAAAACCTGCTGCCAGCCCAACGGGGTTCTCAAATTTTAGATCCCATAAAGTTTGTGACAGCCGCGAATCGCTATAGTAAAAGGTGGACTTGGTGACTGCTTGCAGTATCGATGAACCACTAATCCGCCGACAAGTGGCGATCGCTAAATGATGAGCAGCTTCAGGATCGAGGGAAAATAGCAGGGGACGTACCCCATATTGATAGGCAGCACTTAACATAGGTTTAGTTAATTAGATTTTCTTGCAAAGCAAGAAAATCGGCAGTAAGGAATTAAGGAGTACATTTCCCAATGATATGGCAACTACTGACAGCACCCCTCGATGGACTAGTCTGGATTGCAGAACAAATCGAAGAAAGGGCAACTACTGAATTAGAAAAAACCGAAAATCTGCAAAAACGGCTCACTACTTTACAACTAAAATTTGATCTTGGTGATATTAGTGAAGAAGATTTCATGGCTCAAGAACAAGAGATTTTAGAAGCGATGGAAGCAGAAATCAATGAACAAGAGGAATAAACCAGAGCATAACGCGCTCTGGTTTATTCTTGACAGAAACGGTACAAACTAATGGAAGTCAGTGAACTAATTAATAGCTACCATGCAGGTCGCCGCAATTTTGCGGGAGTCAATCTCAGTAAAACAGATATGAATGGAATTGACCTGAGTCATGCCGATCTCAGTGGTGCAAATCTGAGTGAATCCAGTCTCTACGGTGCAAACTTAAGCAACGCTAAGCTAAACGGTGCAGATTTTAATAGTGCAAAGCTATATCGAGCTAACCTTGTCAGTGCTAATTTTAGTGGTGCTGATTTAGGAGAGGCGGATCTCAGCGAAGCAAATCTTAGTGATGCCAAGCTCTATGGGGTGAATTTGTATGGGGCTATTTTGAACAAAGCCAAATTACCTCGCGCAAAACTAAATGGGGCAAATATGGGTAAAGCCAAGCTAAATCGAGCTGATCTTAGTGAGGCTATTCTCAGAGATGCAAGGCTATTTGGGGCTGGGCTAAATGAGGCGATGTTGCAACGGGCGGATCTGAGTAGATCTAGTCTTAATGGTGCAAATCTAAATAAAGCAATGCTATCTGAGGTGGATCTAACTTTTGCAAGTCTGTACGGTGCAAGTTTATGTGATGCCGATCTGAGCGAAGCTGATCTGACCAGTGCCAATCTCCAAGGTTCTGATCTATCTCGCGTAAATTTTTATAAGGCAAATCTAAGTAAAGCGAAAATGGCAGACGCTGTCACTGAGGGAATGCTGACTCAAGAGGCAAATTTAACAGGTATCATCTGGTCATAAAATTTTAAAGCAGTCGTCAAACCAAACCCAAAAAAGCGAGTGGCGGCGCGGAGCGCCGCCACTCGCTTTTTTGGAGCTAGAAAGGTGACGCGAAGCGTTACCTTTAAAATTACTTATTGCCGTAGGCTTGCCAAGCCAGATTGACTAGTGAATTAAATATCGCGGCGGCAGCGATCGCATTGCCTTTCCGACCATCAACACGAATATGGGGAATTAACGAGTCATTTAACCGTGACTTGATCACATCGGTGTCAATAAACCCCGCTGGAGTACCAATTACCAGAGTAGGCTTAACATCCTCCATCTCGATCAAGTCCACCAGAGTTGCCAATGCTGTTTGAGACTCACCGATTACAAAAATTGCTTCAGGATAACGTTTTGCCAAGGTTTCAATTCCCCAAGCAGCTTGGGTTTTACCTTTTTGGGGACGGGTAATCGCTTCAACACCACAATAGATGGGATTGGCAAAAGTATCACAGATTTTTGGGAAGATCGCTGCTTGCACCGTTGGGACATCTACAATAATTGTGGTGCGAGTCGCGAGGGCTGTGGCTCCAGCCTGTAGTGAATTTTCAGAAAAACTGACGAGATTTTTATACTCAAAATCTGCGGTTGCATAAATTACTTGGCGCACAATTTCATATTCGGATGGTGAAAGTGAATGTTCACCAATCTCGCTGTCGATTATTGCTAAGCTTTGCGCGTCCGTAGTATGCCATTCCATAAAATTATGCGATTACCGTAGTTTAGTCATATAGCATTCAGCTATGACCGTACCATATTTTAGAGAACGTCGTGATTTTTACTATGTCAATGTAAAGTGGCACTTTGCACCTCTTTACACGATTACTCTGGCTCATAAGTATTTTGTCTAACACAATTTCGACCTTCGGCTTTGGCAAGATACAAGGCGCGATCAGCCGACTTAAGTAGATGGATTGCTTCAAAATCTTGATTGGGTAAAATTGTCGCCACACCACAGCTAATCGTCACATGATTAGCAACTTTTGAATAATCGTGGGGCAATTTCAGCGATCGCACAATTTCTGTAGCCCGAATTGCCACATTCATTCCCCCCTCAGCATCGGTATTCGGCAAAATAATCGCAAATTCTTCTCCCCCATAACGGGCTACCAAATCCGCAGGACGATTGGTTGATTTACTAATGGCCTGAGCAACTTCCTGCAAGCAGTGATCTCCCTCTTGATGTCCGTAATTATCGTTATAGTTTTTAAAAAAGTCGATGTCACATAACACCAATGAAATTGGAATCTGTTCTCTATGCGATCGCCTACATTCCTGCTCTAGATATTCATCTAAGCAACGACGATTAGCCACTTGTGTTAAGCCATCGATGGAAACCAATCTCCTTAACTCTTGCACTACAACTGCTAATTGTTGATTGGCAGCTTCAAGCTGTTGGCGAAGATTTGCTTGTTCGAGCAAACGACGTACCCTTTGTCGCAGCACCGCCCAATGAATTGGCTTAGTTACATAGTCAGAAGCCCCCACCTCATAAGCGCGATCTACAGATTCGCGATCTTCAAGCGCCGTAATAATTAAAACAGGAGTATGATCGCCGTGAGGAAGTTTTTGCAACCGTGAACAACACTCAAAGCCATCTAAAACAGGCATCATGGCATCCAGTAAAATGATATCTGGCTGATATTCTTGATAGATCTTTAACGCCTCCAGCCCGTTAGCAGCCTCAATTACACGATAATTTTCTCGCTCCAAATAACGCACTAAAATTTTTCGCATAAACAAATCATCATCCACTATTAAAATCTGAGCAGTCTTGGATGATGATATTTCGGGAGTATTGATTTCTGGACTTACTTCTTGGCTGGGATGCTGCTTATGGCGATCGCTACTATCATCGATTGTCATTACATGGTTAGACGGTAAAATTGACGTTAACAGACATGCGTCTACCTGAAGAGTTTAGTGATATTTTTCATGCTCTAACTCAGATTTAACATTTGCATATTCATCAGTAATTTTATTGATTTTGATATCTAAGTCCTCATATTTTTGATTGCGTAGATTTGTTTCCAATTCGCGGCATAGAGTTGAGAGATCTTCTGCACCAATTACACTACTGCTGGATTTTAAGGTGTGAACAGTCCGCACCATCACCTCAAAATTTTTCTGTGCAAAGCTAGTATATAACTCTTGGAGGAGTGATTGCGTATTATCTAGATAACTCTCAATCAGTTCAATCAAAAAATCTGAATCTTCACCGCCAATATCACTGGCGGCTTCATAGAGAGTAGAAATATTAATCGAAGATAATGGACTAGATTTATTTGGTATAACGGACGGACATTCTCGCAAAACCCTCACAAGTTCAGCGTTTATGATTGGCTTGCTGAGGTAGTCATCCATACCTGCGGCTAGACAAATCTCGCGATCGCCTTGCATGGCATTAGCTGTCATTGCCACAATCCTCGGTTTGGACAAAATTTTACCGTTTTGCCAATTTTGCTCTATCAGTCGAGTAGCTTCAAGTCCATCCATCTCTGGCATTTGCATATCCATAAACACTAAGTCATAGTGTTGCTGTGAAAGCGCCGATAGTACCTCAAAGCCATTAGCTGCGACATCAGCGCGATAGCCCATACGTTGCAAAATATGTATCGCTACTTTTTGATTAACCACATTGTCTTCAGCTAGCAAAATCCGCAGTGGATGATTTCTTGCCATGAGTGGATCAAAGGCAAAACTTTGCTTGGGTAAGACTAGTGAAATTTGTGCCGTATTTGTCTGATTGGTTAAGTCTTGAGCAATATTTTGACTGATTGTTTCGCTAATTGACTGGGGTGATCGCGCAGTGGGTGAGATTAGTTGTGAGTCTTTGATATTAATTGTTTCAGGCTGTTCCCAAATGTTAACTGGAGCCGTAATCGTAAAGTAAAAAGTAGAACCTTTCTGCTCACAGCTTTCCACCCACATGGTGCCACCCATCAGTTCACATAGACGTTTACTGATTGCCAGCCCTAGCCCAGTTCCACCATATTGTCTAGTGGTTGAGGCATCTACTTGGCTAAAGGGCTGAAACAGTCGATATAAGCGATCGCTAGGGATACCAATCCCCGTATCCTTTACCGCAAATTGTAAAGTTCGCAACAACTGAGCTTCTTCATGATGATTGCTAAGTTCACACCGTAAATAATGTGAAATGAGCATTTGGGTAACTGAAATGTTTACAGAACCATGACTTGTAAATTTGATCGCATTACCAATTAAATTTGCTAAAACTTGCCGTAATCGCGTCATATCACCAATCACAATCAAATCCACATCGGGATGAATCAAATAACCAAGTTCAATACCTTTTTCCAACGCCTTAGCTGAAAGCAGCTCGATCGTATCTTCCAAACAAGTTCGCAAATCAAAGGTTTGTTCTTCTAGTTCTAAATGTCCTGATTCAATTTTGGAAAAATCTAAAATGTCATTGATGATTGTCAGCAAGGTATTGCCCGCATTACGCGCGATCTCCACAAATTCCCGTTGCTCTCTAGTCAAATTTGTATCCAGTAAAACCCCTGTCATCCCAATTACGGCATTCATGGGTGTGCGGATCTCATGACTCATGGTCGCCAAGAAATCACTCTTAGAGCGATTGGCAGCTTCTGCGATTACTCGTGCTTCTTCTAACTCTTTATTTTGTTTAATTAGTTGTTCCCGTTGACGGGTTTCTTGCATGAGTAAATTTGCTTGTGATAGAGCGATACTAACTTGATTTGCTACGGATTCGAGCAATTCTTTCTCTTCAATTGTCCATTCGTGAAAGCTATTACAGTGGTGTAATAAAATAATCCCATTGGTCAATCCATGGGATGAAGTACGGATTGCTAAGAGTGATCGCAATTGCATTCGGTAGAATAGTTCACCAAACTCATCTAAGTCTGGATCGGTGTAGACATTGGTAATCGCGATCGCTTGGTCTTGACTAGAAATTTTTTTGCCAAAGGCACTATCCAACAAAGGTAATTCAATATCTTTGACCGAAAAAATTTTTTCAGCTAATTGTTCCGACATTAGAGAAATTTGAGATTGTAAAGCTGAATCATGGTTGTGATAATCCAGTTTATAAATCAGGCAACGGCTAGCATGAAAGGCTAACTGAATTTGATGAGCTGCCGTTTGAAAGATGCTCTTTATATCTAGGCTTTGACGAATTTCATCAGTAATGCGATTAAGCAATACCGTAAGACGCATTTGTCTTTTTAAATCTTTTTCTGCTACTTTCCTAGCCGTAATATCTGATTGGATACCAATAAAGTGAGTTACTTTACCCATGTCATCAAATATTGGCGAAACATTTAACTCATTCCAAAATAAAGAGCCATCTTTACGATAGTTTCTGATGACAACGCTACAAGATTCTCCTTTTAAAATTGCATTTCTGAGAATATCTTTTTCAGGTTGAAATACATCGTTTCCTTGCAAAAAACGACAATTTCTACCGATTACTTCACTAGCTTCATAACCAGTAATTTGTTCAAATGCAGAATTGATATAGACAACAGGATTATTAGGGAGACGAAAATCAGTAATGACGATGCCATTTTGGCTAGAAGCGATCGCCCGTTCTTGGAGACGTAGAGTTTCTTCAAATTTTTTGCGATCGCTAATATCAAATCGAATTGCCAAATATTTGACAGGCTTATCACAATCATCCAGTAAGGGGGTGATCGTACTGTCAGTCCAGTAAAATGAGCCATCTTTAGCCCTATTGCGAATTTCGCCACGCCAAACCTTACCACTAGAAATGGTGTCCCACAGGTTGGCAAAAAATTCTGGTGAATGATACTCTGAATTGATAAATCGATGATTTTTCCCGATTAATTCATCTTGGCGATATCCAGAAATTTCGCAAAATTTACTATTGGCATAGGTGATCGCTCCATCTAAATCTGTAACAGCAACGATCGCTGCTTGGTCAAGGGCAAATTTTTGAAATTCTAACTCGCGTAAAGTAGTTTGAAATTTGGTTTCTGCGAGCTTGCGATTTGACAAATCACCAGCAATGCCTAAAAATCCTGAAATTTGATTATCGTCATTTCTTAGGGCTGAAATGGAAAGCATCACAGGAAATCGCGATCCATCTTTACGGATATATGTCCATTCTCTTTCTTCTATTTGCCCTAGTTTTGCTTTGGCGACAAACACCTCAAAGCCTACTGGAATTGCTCTGCCTAACTCTTCAGTTAAGGCGATCGCCCGTTGCTGAACCTCTGATAAATCATGAAAGCGTTCAGGAGTGCAAATGCCGATCATTTCTGATGCTGCATAGCCTAGCCAACGCTCAGCCGTGGTATTAAAAGCACAAATTATTCCATCAACAGTTGTCGCAATAATTGAGTAGTTGGCACTATCTAAAATTGCTTGATGCAATTTTAATGTCTCTTTGACTGTATTCTTTGCCGTTTTTACCTTCCCATTGTTTGAAGAATTTCTGCGTTTTTCTGGGTAGGTTGGCAAATCGCCATTAGTAAATTTAGGCATAATTTAAAGAAGACCCAGATGCGAAATTAATCTAAAATAGATAAGGGGTTAGTAGATTTATCGAGTAATAATCCCAAAAACTCTGTAATCCAGTCAATGCAAGGCTTATAATCATTTTGATTTAAAAACCCTTAAGATGTATTTGGTTAAGTTAAAAAATTGTTTTGTGGCATATATCCCCTTAACATCACAAAATTAGTTTTTAATCTTGGTCTACAATCTTATCTTTCCCTATCTTATAACAATTATAAGGTTATTTCCTATAGCAATTATACAGGGCTTTGTGCTCAAGCCCAACCCAAGAAATTTTTGAAAGTGTTGCGAAGCAACACTTTCAAAAATTTCTTGGGGTTCATTTAATTGGTAATTGCTATAAGTCATTTATTCAGGTTTTGAGAGTAACGGTATGAGTTTATCTGACACGATCGCTGCCATTGCCACGGCTATTTCACCGCAACAGGGGAGTGTGGGCATTGTGAGATTGTCTGGAGAGCAGGCAATGGCGATCGCGCAGCAGCTTTTCCATGCAGGCGGCAAGCAAGTTTGGGAAAGTCATCGTATTCTTTATGGCTACGTGAAGCATCCAGTCACGAAAACTATTATCGATGAAAGTTTATTGCTATTGATGAAAGCACCTCGTTCTTTTACTCGCGAAGATGTCGTAGAGTTTCATTGTCATGGGGGAATTATGGCAGTTCAGCAGGTGTTAAATCTTTGTTTAGAGCAGGGTGCAAGACTTGCAGAAGCAGGAGAATTTAGTTTAAGAGCTTTTCTCAATGGTCGAATCGATCTGACGCAAGCTGAAAGTATTAATGATTTAGTCGGTGCTAAATCTGCCCAAGCAGCCCAAACAGCGATTGCCTCTCTCCGTGGCAAGCTCGCTCAGTCTTTAAAATATCTGCGTGGTAAATGCTTGAATGTCTTAACTGAAATCGAAGCAAGGATTGATTTTGAAGATGATTTGCCGCCTCTTGATGTGGAATGGGTAAAAGCAGAAATCCTTGCAGTTTCTCAAGAATCACAACGAATCTTAGCAACAGCCGATCGCGGTGAACTATTGCGAACGGGGCTAAAAGTAGCGATCGTCGGTCGCCCCAATGTTGGTAAATCAAGTTTATTAAATGCTTGGAGCCGTAGTGATCGGGCGATCGTTACGGACTTGCCAGGGACGACTCGCGATGTTGTTGATTCGCAATTAGTGGTGGGTGGCATTCCCATTCAAGTTCTGGATACCGCAGGGATTAGGGAAACAGAAGATGTGGTAGAGAAGATCGGTGTAGAGCGATCGCGGCAAGCGGCTCAGTCTGCGGATTTAGTGTTGATGGTAATTGATGCAAGTGTGGGCTGGAGTGAGAAGGATGTAGAAATCTACGAGACTGTACGCGATCGCCCTGTAATTTTGGTGATCAACAAGATTGATCTTGTCCCTAGCCCCAGTGAGCAAGAAGCCCTCACCCCCAACCCCTCTCCCATGGGGAGAGGGGAACAAGATTATATTTTTACTCCCCCTCTCCTGCGGGAGAGGGGGCTGGGGGGTGAGGGTATTCCCATTGTCAAAACTGCGGCTTCTCAACAACAGGGAATCGAGGAGCTAGAAGCGGCGATTTTAAGATGTATTCACCAAGATGCGATCGC
Source organism: Pseudanabaena minima str. Chao 2107 (assembly GCF_051131155.1). NCBI lineage: Bacteria > Bacillati > Cyanobacteriota > Cyanophyceae > Pseudanabaenales > Pseudanabaenaceae > Pseudanabaena > Pseudanabaena minima. The sequence continues at coordinate 2,444,338 of NZ_CP159508.1, read as the reverse complement.
TGCGGCAAATATAGATGTTGCCATTAATCAGCGTCAGAAAGCTTGTTTGTTAAGGGTTGTCCAATCTCTAGATCATGTGCAAATCGCGATCGCCGATCAGTTACCGCTTGATTTCTGGACAATTGATTTACGAGATGCGATTAGTGCGATCGGTGAAATTACAGGCGAAGAGGTTACCGAATCAGTTCTAGATCAAATTTTCAGTAGGTTTTGCATTGGCAAATAAACAACCTACAGCGCTTTGCGCTCAAAACCAAACCAAGAAATTTAAAAAATTTCTTGTGGTTTATTTAATAGCTGATGTTAGGTGGAAGGAATTCTTTCGATGACATCAGTCTAGGGCTGGCACGGGGGCACAGCCCCTACAAGATCTAAAATTTACAGGTAGGGGCAATCCCTCCGTGGTTGCCCTACTTCGCTAGCAGCAAGAGATTCATCATCTGAGTTCCACGAAACATCAGTGATAGGTGATTGCGGTAAATCGAACTATCCTTTTTGATCTAGAGTAGAGATGGGTAGCGTTTCGCACTAGCCATTCTATAAATATTAAAACTATGCTAATTCGATTATTTCAAGAACAAGATAGCGATCAGATTGCCCAGTTGTTCCATGACACTATCCGCGAGGTGAATATTCGCGATTATTCACCTGAGCAGGTCAAAGCTTGGGCTCCCGATGACTTGTATTTTACTAACTGGACAGAAGATTGTAGTAACAACTTTACCTACGTTGCGGAAGAAGAAGGCAAAATTATTGGTTTTGCTCAACTAGAAACTAATGGTCATATTGATTGTTTCTTTTGCCATAAGGACTATCAGCGCTGCGGTGTCGGAACGCGGTTATACCGAGCGATCGAGGCAAAGGCTCTAGAATTAAAAATAGAACGTTTATTTGTAGAAGTAAGTATTACGGCGATCGCATTTTTCAAGAGTCGGGGATTTTCTGTAGTTAAGGAACAGCAGGTAACTTGTAGAGGGGAAAAGCTGACTAACTTTGTCATGGAAAAGTCTCTTGCTAAGTACTTAGAGAAGTCTGAGCCTTTTGTTGTTGCTACGTTCTATCATTTTGCTGATCTTGCTGATTATGTATTGATGCGTCCTGCAATTACGGATTTTTGTAAAAGTCATGAACTTAAAGGAGTAATTTTATTAGCACGGGAAGGAATTAACTCCACGATCGCAGGCAGTCGAGAGGGAATTGATGCCCTGTTAAGCTACTTACGATCTGACTCACGTTTGCAAGGTTTAGAGCATAAAGAAACCTATTGTGATGTTATGCCATATAACAAATTAAGGGTAAGACTCAAAAAAGAACTTGTAAGGTTTGGAGTTTCTGATATTGATCCTAGTAAAGAAGTGGGAACCTATGTAAGTCCTCAAGATTGGAATCAATTAATTAGTGATCCAGATGTATTGGTCATTGACACGCGCAATATTTATGAGGTGGAATTTGGCACTTTTAAAGGAGCGATCGATCCTAATTTAGACTTTTTCCATGAGTTTCCTAAGTATGTTGAGGAGAATTTAAGCGATCGCAAGCAGCAAAAAATCGCCATGTTCTGCACAGGTGGCATCCGTTGCGAGAAAGCAAGTGCGTATATGTTGTCTCAAGGCTTTGATGAGGTTTACCATCTTAAGGGAGGCATTCTCAAATATCTAGCAGAAGTTCCCCCCGAAGAAAGTCTCTGGGAAGGCGAATGTTTTGTCTTTGATGATCGCATCGTAACTAATGGATAAATGGCTTTGCTATTTCTTGAGCCATTGGCAAGAGTTCAGGATGGCTAACTACTAAGGTTGGGAAATTACGGCTACTGTAGTCTTTCCCCATCTCTAATGGAAAGATTTTTTGAGAATCCTCCAAGGGAATCCAGATCGCGCCGATCGCTTTGAGAATTACCCATACAGCCGCGATATCCCAGATCTTTGGAGTTGCTTCTACTGCGCCAATCGTTGAGCCGATCGCCACCGTCAAAATGTTATAACTAGCCACGCCCAACATTCGTAATTTAAAAGGGAACTTAGATCGACCCATTTTTTCGAGACTGCGGGAACAGGCACTAAAAAAGTAATTGCCAAGTGCATCAGGATCAGGTGTAGTCTCAGGTAAATGAATCGGTGTGTCGTTGAGAAATGCTGCTGAGCCATGCGCATCTGACCAACCATAAATATTTTGATGCAGTGGCGGTATGGCAACATAGCCAAATACAGGTGTACCACGATGCAATAGCCCCAAGGATATGCCCCAAATCGGAATCCCTCTAGCAAAATTGGTTGTGCCATCTAGGGGATCAACTACCCAAGCCCATTCGCGATCAGGCAAAATTTGCGTTGACTCTTCAGTTAAAACGCCATATTCAGGAAACTCTTTTTCCAGTGCTGCTTTGATATAGGCATCTGCCCAGCGATCGCTTTTAGTTACAAGGCTGCCATCATCCTTAGCGATCGCCACTCGCGCCTGTTCAAAATCCACAAGGAGGCGATCGCCTACCTGCCTAGTTAATTCTTGGATAAAGGGAAGAATTGTAGTCCAGTTATTCATAGGTTGTTAGCATACTGCATAGTTGGAGCGAATCACCCCTCTAATTGTGCGATAAAATGCAATCATGTTAGGACGTATGAGGATTCTTTAGACCTATGAACTTGAGCCTGAACCTGAGTCTAAGTTTAGGGCGCGTTTGGGCGATCGCCACCAACGTATTTCGCGAAACTGTGCGCGAACAGGTGCTGTATCTATCTTTGCTGTATACCGTGATTGTGGTATCAGCGATGCTGATGCTGCCAGAGTTTTCCTATGACTCATCGGCAAAGATGATTGTCGATGTTGGTATTGCCGCGATCGAAGTAGTGAGTTTGATTGTGGCGGTGTTGGTTGGTACGAATCTGATCAATAAGGAAATTGACAAACGCACAATTTTTATCTTGATTGCTAAGCCAATGCATCGTGCCGAATTTGTGCTGGGCAAACATCTAGGCTTAACTGCTGTGGTTGGAGCCTTGGTATCGATTATGACCGTAATTTTTATTGCCCTGATGGCGATCAAAAATATTCCGATTCCGATTCCTTCAATTCTCACAGCCAACTTTTTTATCTTTTGGCAGATCATGCTGCTAGGCGCGATCGCCATTTTCTTTGGTTCCTTTTCAGGTTCTCTGATTGCCTCTTTGCTAACCCTTGCCGCTTATTTCATCGGTAACTTTAGCCGTGATTTGTTGTTATTGGGTGAAATTTCTAAGAATCCCAGCTTACAAGCTGTAACCCGTACTTTATATATGATTCTGCCCGATTTATCCCGTGCTAATCTGAAAAATGAGGCGGTTTACAATATTTTGCCAAGCTTGCCAGATATGTTTAACAATGGCGTATATATCCTGAGTTATGCGCTATTGACCTTGGCGATCGCGATTCTCATCTTTGCTCGTCGCCAATTTTAAAAAACATTTTTTCTTGACGAATGGCGGCGCAACGCGCCGCCATTCTAATTTTGTGGATTAAGATTAAATATATTTTAGTGAATTATCTATGCGCTATCGTCGTTTTGGCAAAACTGAGATGCTCCTGTCCGTCTTTTCATTAGGAGCAATGCGCTATATGGAATCGGCGGACAATGCCCACAAAACGATCTCAAGAGCTTTAGAAGTTGGCATCAATCATATTGAAACTGCTCAAGGCTATGGCAAGAGCGAAGAGTTTATCGGCAAAGCGATGCGAAATGGATTGAGCCAACAACGCGATCGCTTTTATCTGACCACCAAAATATCGCCAACCAAAGACGCAGACTCCATGCGTCGCCAAATCGAGCAGTCCCTCAAAAAGATGAATGTGGACTATGTTGATAACTTCGACATACATGGCATTAACTTACAAGAACATCTCGACTTAGTCACCAATCCAAATGGCTGTATGAAAGCCGTTAGAGAAGCCGTCGATCAAAAAATGATTGGTCATGTCGGATTCTCTACCCATGCGCCCCTTGACGTAATTCTCAATACGATCAACACCGACTTATTTGAGTCAATTAATCTACATTATTACTACTTCAATCAACGCAATGCCCCTGCGGTACAACTAGCCCACGAAAAAGATATGGGCGTATTTATCATTTCGCCATCGGATAAAGGCGGAATGCTATATAACCCCTCAGAAGAATTAGCAGGAGTGAGCTATCCCTTTACGGCTTTGTATATGTGCGATCGCTTTCTGCTCAGCGATCCCCGTGTGCATACCCTCAGTCTCGGTGCGGCTAATCCTGCTGAAATTGACTCGCATCAAGATGCATGGGACAACGATCAGCCAATGTCCGAATTAGAACAAGCAGTTCTTGATTGTATGAATCGTCGCTATACCATCCTCGAAAGCGAACTCTGTTCCCAATGTTATGAATGCTTACCTTGCCCTGAAGAAATCAATATTCCTGAAGTACTAAGGTTGAGAAATCTCGCGATCGGCTTTGATATGGTGGAGTTTGGCAAATATCGCTACAAAATGTTTGAAAATGCAGGGCATTGGTTCCCTGGGCGTAAAGCAATTCGCTGTACGGACTGTGGTGATTGCTTGCCCCGATGTCCAGAAAAATTAGATATTCCTAAGCTTTTGAGGGATACGCACGATCGCTTGCAAGGAGAGGAAGGCAAGCGGCTTTGGGAATAACCCCAAAAACCTGTGGCTCAAGCTGCGCGTGCACCACAGGTTTTTTCGGACTAATTATGCCCAGCTAATTATTAGTTTTTTGGTACGATGAGATACATTATGCATTTAGAAATCAATAAAACCTAAAATAAATCTATGGCTTCTAGTTATTCTTTCGATATAGTTAGCGATTTTGACCATCAAGAACTTGTCAATGCGATCGATCAAACCCGTCGTGAAATTGTTAGTCGCTATGACTTAAAAAGCACTAAAACAGAAGTTGAGCTTGAAAAAGAATCAATAACCATTAACACTAATAGTGAAATGACGCTTACCTCTGTGGTTGACGTGATGCAGTCTAAAGCAATTAAGCGTGGATTGTCTCTAAAAATCTTTGACTACGGCGAAGTGGAATCTGCTAGTGGTAATCGCGTAGTTCAAAAGATTAAGTTGAAGCGCGGAATTGAGCAAGAACAAGCAAAAAAACTATCTAAAACTATCCGCGATAATTTTCCTAAAGCTCAGGCTTCTATTCAAGGCGATGCATTGCGGGTTACTTCCAAATCAAAAGACGAACTTCAAGAAATCATCCAACTTGTAAAGACAGAAGACTTTCCACTTGCTCTACAATTTACAAACTATCGTTAATAAAAAAGGGCGCTTAGCGCCCTTTTTTATTAAGAAGCTTTGGACATTTGTTCTAAAATCCTCTGCACGATTTGCCAACCTGTGAGAGTTTGCCATGCAAAAACGCCAATCAAAGCAGTATTCACCGTAATATGTGTAACTCGCGCCCATTCTTTACCCTGTTGTAACAATGGTGCAAGCGCAGCAGACAATGCAGCTAAAAATGTTAAACCCAAACCTGCTAGTAGATGTCCACCCACAAATAGTTTGCCGCTATCGTTATAGGTGACTGCCATACCGCCGATAGCACCTGCTACCATCAACACCAAAAAGGCTGATCCAAGTTTGTGATGCAGGATGTTGTAACGTTTGGATATTAAGGCTTTTTTCTCTTCCCCTTCAGTGCTGCGAATCCTGCGATATTGCCAGCCGACATATCCTGAATAAAGTGCCAAAAATAGAGTTAGGAGCATCAGAAGTGGGTGAGCAAAGGTCACCACAGTTTTAAATGGTTCTGGAATTGCGACAATCATAGTTCTTAGTTGAAGTTAGCAGTGTGAAGACTCTGTATCAAATCTTATCTTATGTTAATATTCCCACCAAGGAAAGTTAGTGTTGAAATTAACCTGTTATGGATTTTGAGTTTGAGATTAGCTTTATACAAACTTAGATAGCGATCGCTGTTACCATCAATGATAATTTCTGGAAAGGAGTAAGTATCTGATGTCCGTAGTCAATCAGCAAGAAGTGTTGGCAAGCTTTAAGGTTTTGGTGAGCATGGCAAAAGCCGACGGCAAACTGCTCGAAGAAGAGTTTGCCAGTCTTGCCGATACCTTTGAAGAAATTCATCTGCCCGAGGGTATTACCGTCGATCGCCTCTTGAATGAAGAAGATGCGCCAATTGATGAATTACTGACCCAAATTACCAGCGAAATCGCACAGGAGATGGTTTATCAGTCAGCCTATGCGATGGCAAATATCGATGGTGAGTGTAGTCCTGAAGAAAAGGAACTGTTAGATAAAATTGGTGCAACTTTTACTAGTTCTAAACTTTGGGGCAAACAAGAATGGCTAGAGACTCTAGAGCGACGCTCTACTAAGTCCTCAATTTCAGAGCAGGTACGCCAAATCGATGATCCTGACAAACGTGCGGCTGAGGTCGAGAGTGCTACTACCGATGCCTGTTTTTTAAATGCTGTTTTAGGCGCTTTCCCGATCCCTGGAATTGCGATCGCCTTCGATATGTTGATCTATTGGAATCAACTTGATCTTGCCCAAGCGATCGGGCAAAGTTGGGGCTATGACCGCAACCGTGACGATTTCCGCAAGGCTATTTTTGGCAGTCTGGGGATCACTGGCACTAGAATCGCAGTGAGTAACCTAGCCAAACTAGTTCCCGTGTTCGGAATGGTTGTTGGCGCAACTACAGCCTACGCCAGTACATGGGCGTTGGGTAAGGTTGCCAACGAATACTTTGCTTCGGGTGGTGAGATGGATGCTTTTAGCATTCGTCAAGCCTTTAAACAAGCGAAGAAAGAGGGTGAAGCAATCTACAAAACTAAAGCTGAAGAAATTGCCGCTAAGAAAAAAGCGATCGAGCCTCAAGTACAGTTGCTCAATGAGGAACTAAAAGCAGGAAGTATCACCCCTGAAGAATATCAAGAGAAGCTAAAAAATCTTCTATAAAAAAGATATAGCGGTTCACAGTCTAGTGAAGTATTGGATTGTTTCTCCGCCGAAGGCGGGGAAACAATCCTTTGTACCTCGCTTGCTTGAAAAGCGCTATAGTACTCACGCAAAAACGGATTGAAGAGAGGACACTATGTGTCCTCTCTTTTTAATTGAAACCACCAACTCGAATTCCTGCGCCTAAAATCACGAATAAGACGGCTAGGGTGGTCACTCCGACAATGTGATAAGCCAAGGAGTTTAATGTCTCTTTAGTGAGATTGGGAATGATGAAAAAGCGGGCATGAATTGCGAGGACGATTGTTCCTAATAGAAGTAATAGTTTGATGCCAATGTAAGTGGAGAGATATGAATCAAAAGAGAGGAAGTTCTGGAAACTTGGGAAATAAATCCATGTAAGCCATAGCCCTGTGGTTACCTGTAACAAAAGAGCTGTCAGTCCAAATCCTTCAAAATGTTCTTCAAATTGATGGATGCGATCAGGATCGCGATGTTTGAGAGCTTGAGGTAGCACGGTTGCGGTTAATACCAGATGCCCACCTGTCCAGACCGTGGCTCCTAAGATATGCAAAACAACTAAAATTTTAAATAACATTTTGTAATTTACAGGCGCAACCTGCCTTGGTCTAGGTTTTATAAATATAGCGATCGCTTAAAAATCACGATTCAAAGTAATAGCGATCGCAAAAAACATTACTTAACTAAAATCGCTGATCTTGTAGGGTTTATTAATGAAATGTAACGAATCAAACCTTACTTAATGCTAATTGTTTGTGTGTTACTCTCCGCTGGGACAATCTACAAGGTTGCATTTTGCCAAATAAAACTTTATTCAGAGAGTGTTAATCTTCAAAAATCTTTTTTACACTTATTTGGTTGTTTTATCTGATAATTCATGTAACATTTTCCTTGTATAAGTATTTATCCTGCAATCTGCAAAGTAATACATAGTTATGCTGCTTTCCTTTACTGGTGAGGCATTCCTTTATTGGAACCCCGAAAAGTTCAAACTTTAAAGAATCATGAACCAAGACGCTAAGGAAAGCAATTGGTAGAATAAAAACTGCAAATATCATCGTTGCACAATATTTATTTAGGGTGTTTCGCACATTTGTAGTGCTAGATTTCGCAGTTTTCAAAATGATGAAAAAAATTATTCAAGCCTTTAAACAATTAACTTTTGCAGAGCAAGCGACTCTAGCTGCTACATGGCTTCAAACAATTGCTGTCGTTTTAGGTATAGCAGTCGCAGTGTTTCAGTTGCAAGCTGCACTACAGCAAACAAACCAGGGACAGAGGAAGGAGTCTATCGCATTAATTGAACAATTCAATCGAAATGTAGCGCCTTACTATCAATATCTTGAAAAAATTCATAAAGATATTTCTAATATTTCAGAGGAAAGTAGCGTTAATAAACAAAAAATAATGCTTGAACAGGTGAGCCAAGAAATAGACCGCAAAAAAATAGAAAAAGCATACTCAGAACTGGATAATTTCTATGAAAATGCTAGTACCTGCTACCGCACAGAGGTTTGCAGTAAAGAGATCATTGGAGGGTTTATATGTGAAAGATCTGAAGATTTCCTTAACCTTGGAAGGTATCCTGAAAAAAAGAAACAGATTAAAGATATTTACGTCAAGTTCTACACATTGATGAATCAAGGAGATTCTAGTTTAAGACTTGTACTTGATGATGTGATCACTACTCACGTAGGGAATGCCCAGCGAATGTGCCCTCTATTTGTGAGAATGAAATACGAGAAGTTATAACAGATGCACAGCAATTCCAATGCACTGAAACAAAGTCAAGTGATTGGTGAATTACAAAGAGCATCTATGTCCAATGATTGGGATCTTTATACCTAATAACCGATACACCCTTTGAGATTGTCTATTTCTATTCAAGATTAGATAAGCAAAAATGTTTTGCTTTGTTGTTTAGTACCGATAAGTTATTGGCGATGCTTGTGATGGTTTGCGCCTATGCAAGGACAAATAATTATTAAGCGATCACCTAAAAATTACCATCCAAAGTAATAGCGATCGCTTAATTCTAATTAGCTTTGATTTTCTCTAGAGCGCTCGCTTTAGGAAACAGCACATTGTTTTCCTTATGAATATGTTGGTGCATATCCTGCTCAAAGTTCAGTAATCCGTCCAGCATGGCGCGATAGGTGTTGCAAGCCCATTCAGGGGGAGTGTAATTATCGGTGAGTTGACTTAGATGACCGAGGGCAATGCCAGCTTCATCATGCTCAAATTCCATTTGATGTACAGGATTTGCGATCGTGCCGCAGTGAAAAGAAGGAACGGTGTCGCTAGATTCTAACTGACGGATCATTGGGAATAAAATCTTTTCTTCCTTCTGCAAATGCGTCTCTAGTTCTTGGGATACGGCGAGAAATATATCCTTGATTTGATGGAGGCGTGGTTCTTTCTCACCATGTACCGCCGCAACTTTGGTTACCATTTTTTCCAAGCGAGGTAGCTCAGTATGTAGGTAGGCATGGTGAGTTTGTTCGATGTGGTCGGCTAGTTTAGTAAGGGATAGAGTTGCCACATTCATCTCTATCTCTGTGTTTGAATTAGCGATCGCCTCTAATTGGGCAAGAAAAGTCTGCGGATCAATACCTTTGTTGCGACATGCCTCATCCAACGTTTTCTTGCCGCCGCAGCAATAGTCAACTTTGGCTTGTTCAAACAGTCGCGAAAGGGAAGGGCGATCGCGAACGATTTCGCCTACGGTATTGCTGATTTGAAAAGTTGCCATCTATTTAGTCTCCTGTTTGTTCTACGTCGAAAGTGCGCCTTTGCAACACTTTCGACAAAATACTTAGCCGTTCAAAACATCTTTTTTATGTTGAGGAGCCGCCGCTACTGCCGCCACCTCTGCCAAAAGATCATCAGAAACTCCCATCTCTTTGAGAGTAATCATCAAATCCTCGGCAACCGCATCAAAATGGTCGCTGTTTAAACCTTGCTGCGCCACCAGATCCTTGTGAGCTTCACGCATCTGCGCTCCACTGTATTTGTCAGTACCGCCAAACGCATAGGTGAGAAATGCTTTTTGGTGCATCCGTTGCTTCTGCATATCGGTATTCTCAAAAAAATGTTTGATGCGATCGTCTTGTAATACTCTTTCGTAGAAGCGATCGACGGCTACATCAACGGCTGCTGCGCCACCAAGCTTTTCAAATAATGTTGTCATATGCAATTCGTTATCTAATCTGTTGTCGATAGCATAGGAGAACATCACCTGAGAAGTCTTTGACTTAAGTCAAAAAACTAAAAAAATCCTTAACTCTAGAACTAATCTTGACGCACCCCTCATCCCCCAACCCCTTCTCCCGCAGGAGAAGGGGAGAAATATTAGATTTCTTGTTCCCCTATCCTGCGGGAGAGGGGCTAGGGGTGAGGGCTTAGCGCTTTGGTGTGTTAAGTATATGAACACCTTTGCAAAGGTAGGGGCTTGGAGACCAAGCCCCAATCTCATCTGTGATCTTTTGATTGGAAGTATAGTTGTTTAACGCAACGATCGCATTGAGGAAAATGTTAAACAAATTAGACTTGAGCCATTGGTTGCAGACGATTCTAATTTTTCAAGGATTATCGCCAGAGCAAATCATTCCTTTAGCTCAAATTGCTCAACTGCAAAAATTTGAAAAGGGTGAAGTAATCTTCCAGCAAGATAGTGAAGCAACAGGATTTTTTATAGTCCAAACAGGACGAGTCAAAGTTTTTAAAATGGCTGCTAATGGCAAGGAACACATCTTACACTTGCTGAATGTGCAAGACTACTTTGCCGAAGTCCCCGCCCTTGATGGCAAAGCTTTCCCCGCTTCGGCGATCGCTTTGGAATACACAGAATTAATTTTCTTTCCTCGACTTCCCTTTCTCGATTTACTGCACCAATATCCTGCGATCGCCATCAATATGTTGATGAGTATGGCAAACCACTCACGCAAACTCGCGCACATGGTTGAAGAACTCTCTTGCAAAGATGTACCACAACGATTAGCGTCCTATTTATTGGCTTTGAGCGATCGCGAATTTGGCGCTAATGTGATTACTCTAGATGTCACCAAAACTCAATTAGCCGCAACTTTAGGAACTATTCCAGCCACCCTATCTAGGGCTTTTTATCGCCTTAGTAGTGAAGGATTAATTGCCATTAATGGTTCACAGATTGAGTTATTAGATCGCGATCACTTGCAAGATACCAGCGATTAAAACCCAGCGATCACAGCAAAGGGGCTTAAGCCCCTTTGCTGTGATCAAGCATCAAAGATCGATCTAACTAAGCTCTTTACCACCCATACATCAATGTCATCGGTTCTTACAGCCTCAGCAATTTGCTGAGCGCGATCTAGATCGGGCGCGATCGCAAATACTGTTGAGCCTGAACCAGACATCATTGCACCAAGACATTCTTGATCTAGCAATTTATTTTTTAGTTCAGCAATTGCAGGATACTCAGGCAATACTACTCGCTCAAGATCGTTGTAAAGTAAGCGCCCGATTTTATGAGGTGCAGACTCACCACCAGAAGCAATCGCTGCCACTATTTGACTAGAGAGATTTTGATTTTTGACTTGACTCGTGGCAAGCAACTCTTGCTTGCGGAAAGTTTGATAAGCCCATGCAGTCGCGATCGCAATCTGACGTGGTTTGCAAATCACTAAGACCAAATCAATGAGATCGGGCAAAGGTGAAAGTACTTCGCCACGACCTGTCGCTAAAGCAGTGCCACCAGAAACACAGAAAGGAATATCAGAACCTAACTGAGCCGCAAAATCACAAAGCTGTGACTGGGTGAGTCCCAAATCCCAAAGGCGATCAATCCCCACAAAAACTGCGGCGGCATTGGCTGAACCACCAGCTAAACCAGCTCCCATCGGAATTCGCTTGTCAATCGAGATCTCCATGCCCCCAATCTCTGGATAGAGGCTCTGCATCAAAGCAGCAGCTTTATAAGCCAGATTAGAGCGATCGCAAGGTACTTCAGGGTTAGTACAAAGGATTTGAATTTCATCTGTACCGATTTTACGAATATCAACGCGATCACATAGATCAATACTCTGCAAAATCATCACTAGATCGTGATACCCATCAATACGATTCCCCGTAATCTCCAGATAGAGATTAATTTTTGCGGCAGCTTTGAGAGAAATACGCGAGGTCATTGGGAAAAAGTTCGCTTGTATATGTGCTGTAAGTTTTTTTGATCCGTATCAGTGCCACCACGCCGCAGCGATCGCATTTGGTTTTCGACCATGAGCTTCGCATCTGCTCGTGAGACAGGCTCAAACTGAACACCGTCAGGACCAGTAGTAATTAGGAAAAACAACCTTTGAGCGTAGAGAGTGGTAAACAAACTACGAAACTCATCTACCCTACATAAGCGAGATAGCAAGCCAAAAGTAGGATGATTTAGATAGTGTTCGGACATTTGGCGGGCTAGAAAATTTAGTAAATTTGATGAACTAGGAGAGGTGAATTTTTTCTGTATCGTAAACAACATGAGTTTAACGAAATGATCAGGGAGGAGGATTTATCAAGAAGCTAAAAAATCCCCAGAGATCAGACAATACAACCTATTCGATAATATTACGCTTACTATTTTGATATGTTTAGTGCGATTAATCAGGAAATGTTATCAAACCTTAACGACTTTTTAGCCAGACTTCGAGTAAATTATGATTCAAATTTTTAATTTTCATGTTCTTCAAAGACTTGTTTTAGTTGTAGTCATGCTCTTTACCATTTTGATCGCACCCTATCAAGCGATCGCTGCTGAACGTCGTCCTGTGATCCCCGCTAATGGTCAACCAATTCTCAGTGGTAATATGCATGGCTCAGACTGGATTGCGGCTTCTAAAGATTCTAAGCAAGCCTATTGTGAAGAAGCCTTTGCCGCCTTTCGTGGCTCTGCGGCTCAAAGCTACATCATTAGCCATAATATTCAGAGCTTAAGTCCAGAAGGACTATGCGATCGCATGGATCAGTACTATAGCCTCGAAGAATATGCCGATGATCGGCTCGGATCAGCCGCCGCGATCGCGCCCATCCTCTTTGCTGATACCCCCCTTGGCACAAAATATGAAACTAAATAGGTCAAGGTGCAGTCTTACCTTTATAGCTAGGGAACAATAGGCTTAAGTCCCATTGTCTGTGCGCTAAGTGACAGTTAGTGAAATTCCGATCCGTATAATTACTCATTAGATATGTTTATGGGTATACAAAAATACACATGACATAAGCTAGAATCTGAGGCATAAATATTTTTGTGGTGTGATCGCAACGTTTTAAAAGCGTTTTAAAGGAAGTATGAGCAAACAAACTGAAGCCCTAACTAAAGAGATTTCTACATTGAACGTAACCGCTAAAAAGTTATATTCCGAAGAAGTTCAAGCCGAACTGGCGGAATTGCAATCTGATATCGATGTTCTTTTCCAGCAATTACAAAGCTTGAGCCGTCAACGCCTGACCGCAGTAGGGAGTGCTCAGTAGTGGTTGCCATACAAAACTCCTCACACACTCTTACCCCTGAGACCACCCTCCGCGACATCATCAAAACCATCCCTACTGAATACTTTGAGAAAAAACCTCTCAGAGCTTGGTTAAGTGTGTTGTTTTCCTTAACGACCGCCGCGCTTGGCTATGCCAGCATTGCTTTTTCTCCTTGGTATTTATTGCCATTCGCTTGGATTTTTACGGGTACGGCTCTAACTGGCTGGTTCGTAATTGGTCATGACTGTGGACATCGTTCCTTCTCCAATAAAATTTGGGTTAACGATCTTGTAGGACATATCGCTTTCCTACCATTGATTTTTCCTTTTCACGGTTGGCGCTTCAAGCATGATCACCATCATCTACATACCAATAAGATGGGCGAGGACAATGCTTGGTATCCTTTCACCGTTGAAGAATATGAAGATGGGAAAGGTTTAATTTCTGGGGTATATCGCCTAATCCGTACTCGCTTTTGGTGGATAGGTTCAATTATTCACTGGGCAAATTTGCATTTTGATGCCAGTCTTTATCCTGAGCGTCAGCGTGAGCAAGTTAAGTTTTCCTATCGTTTGGTTATCGTTTTTGCAGCGATCGCCTTTCCAGTTTTGATTTACACTACTGGTTTCTTAGGATTTATCAATTACTTTTTGATGCCTTGGTTGGTTTATCACTTTTGGATGAGTACATTCACGATTGTTCATCACACGATGCCAGATATCCAGTTTAAAGATAAGGATAAATGGCACGCTGCTACCGATCAGCTAACAGGAACTGTCCATTGCGACTATCCTGCTTGGGTAGAATGGCTATGTCACGATATTAATGTGCATGTGCCTCACCACGTTTCTACTGGTATTCCTTCGTATAACTTGCGTCTAGCGCACAAGTCTCTTGATGAGAATTGGGGACAGTATATGTATAAGACTAAGTTTTCTTGGGAATTGATGAAGGATATTGGCGATCGCTGCCATATCTATGATTCTGAGAAATGCTATAAAACCTTTGCTGAAGCTGATGCTAAATCAGTTTAGCTAGCATTAACTTTAATCCTAAAGAAAAGAGATGTTGCTTAGCAACATCTCTTTTTTATTTCAGGGAAGCGCAAAGCGCTGCCCTGAACTTTTGGGATTAATGCTATTGCGCGATTATGTTTCATATTGTAGTATGTATACTACAATATGAAATTAAGACTATGCCTTATCAACAGTTAAATATCTCCACACCCAAGCCTGTCTTGTCTTGGGCTGATCATGATCTAGGTTATGAAGAAACCAAAATGGCAAAAAATGTTGCCTCGTTGCCATTTGTGTTTAAGCATGTAGCGCTTATGCCTGACGTACATCTCGGTAAGGGCGCTCTCGTTGGTTCCGTGATTGCCACTAAAGAAGCGATCGTACCTGCAGCGGTAGGCGTAGACATTGGTTGCGGCATGGCAGCAATTAAAACTCCATTTTGCTACGAACAGCTAGAGGGTAAGCTTAAGCAAATTCGTCTAGAAATCGAAGCCGCAATTCCCGTAGGCTTTAATGACAATAAAGAAGTTGAAAAGCCAGTGCTGAATTGGCAAGGATGGCGAGAATTCCGCGAATTACATTCAGGAGTTCAACATCTAGAAGGTAAAGCGATGAAACAAATGGGTTCTCTAGGTGGAGGTAATCACTTCATAGAGGTTTGCATAGATACAGATAATCAGGTGTGGCTGATGCTGCATTCTGGTTCTCGAAATATTGGCAATATGCTTGCTCAAAGACATATCGATACAGCCAAAAATCTTGCACGGTTAGCGGAAAATTCTTTGCCTGATAAGGATCTTGCCTATTTTATTGCGGGTACTGCTGAATTCGCAGCTTATTGGCGAGATTTGCAATGGGCGCAGGAATATGCACGTTTCAATCGCGATGTCATGATGGCAAGATTTAAGAAGATCATCGAGAAGTTTGCTAGCGGCGGTAAGCCTGTGAAGCCTTTACTAACTGTAAACTGTCATCATAACTATGCAGAAAAAGAAACTCATTTCGGAGAAGATGTCTATGTCACTCGCAAAGGTGCAGTAAGGGCAAGAACTGAGGATTATGGTATTATCCCTGGCTCAATGGGAGCGAAGTCTTTCATTGTCAAAGGGAAAAGTAATGCTGAAAGTTATTGCTCTTGTTCTCATGGGGCTGGGCGCTTGTTATCGCGGAGTAAGGCGAAGGATCAATTCACTTTAGATGACCTAATTCAGCAAACTCAAGGCATTGAGTGTCGCAAGGATACAGGCATCATTGATGAGATTCCTGCGGCTTATAAACCAATTGAACAAGTGATGAATCAGCAATCTGATCTAGTAGAAGTAGTTGCGACTTTGAAGCAGATTGTCTGTGTAAAAGGTTGATTCAGTGTATAACCAAATAGGGGGCATTAGTAACATCCCCTACTATATTTTTTGATTGCTTTTGGAGAGAAAAAGATATGCCTAAGTTCAAGGGTTTTGTTCCATTAGGACTCATCATCATAGTTCTTATAGGAGCTTACTGGTTTAATCAACAACAGCAGTTAGAATCTTTTAAAAAACAAGTAGAATCAGTAAAAAATTCAATTGAGCCTAAAGATTACATTGCAATAAGACGTGACTCAATCACTTTACAAAACACACTAAATAGTTCTTTGTTTCAATTAGCTAGTGGTATATTTTTCTTTGTTACTGCATACACTGCATGGCAAAACTTAGTAATATTAGATAAAAAACAAATTGCTGAAAGATTTTCTAAAGCTGTTGATCAGCTAGGCAATGATAAATTAGGTGTTAGAGTTGGAGGGATCTTTGCGTTAGAACAAGTTGCTCAAATTTATCCAGAAGAACACTGGATAGTTATGGAACTTTTGGTGTCTTATATTAGAGATCAATCAATACAGGGTAAATCAGTATTTAAACCACAGGTTCAGGAAGAAGAAAATCAAACAGAAGAAGAGGATATTTACACAGTAACAAATGATATTCAAGCAGCATTAATCGTAATCTGTAGGTAAAGAATCAGGTAAGAAATTGACAAAAGAGTCAAAGTGGTTAAAGTAAAGGGATGAAAGAACCACCACAATATGAACGAGAAGCACTAGAAAACATGCCAGTAGGAGAACTGGTAGAAGTAATCGTGCGCCAACAAGAATGGGCACAGCAAATATATGAAGAAATAGAGAGCCTAAAAGCAGTCAACAACAGAAGTAGCAAAGACTCATCAAAACCGCCATCAAGCGACCTATTAAAACGGTCAGAGAAAAAAGTCGAAGAAATAGCAGAAGAGGAGGGTAAGAAAAAAGTAGGAGGACAATTCGGACATAAAGGAAAAACGAGAAAAGGATTTAATCGAGTAGATCGCTTTGAGACGCTCTCGCCCGAAGGCTGTCCAAATTGCGGAGGACAAGCATGGACAGAGATAGGAGTCAGCATCAGACAAACAGCAAGATTGGTAGAACAACCAATTGAAATCGTTGAATATCAGCAACAGGAATGTCAATGTAAGCACTGTGGCGCAGTGGTGTGGGGAGAATTGCCTAAAGATGTGATTGGCGAACAAGACCTAGAAGCAAGCCTACAAGGGATGTTGGTATGGTTAGGGAATTATGGACATATGAGTTATAAAAAACAGCAAGAATGGCTAAAAGAGATGGGACTAGTCGAAATCGGACTAGGAACCATCGCCGCCACCAATGAGCGAGTAGCAGACAGTATTGAAGCAAAAGTGGAAGAGCTAGCAGATTGGATTAAAGACCAACCCCAAGTTCAAGTCGATGAAACACCGTGGCTCGTCAAAGGCGTAAAAGAATGGCTATGGTCATTCAGTGGTGAAGGTTATGCGCTATATCGTGGTGCAGATACTCGTAGTCGTGCCGAACTAGAGTCAATGTTGGGAGAAAGCTATGATGGCGTATTGTGTAGTGACGACTATAGTGTGTATAACGGTTACGCCGTTGAGCGACAACAGAAATGTCTGGCTCACCTAAGACGACACTTTAAAGCACTACTTAAATTAACCCTTAAATCTCAACAAGAAATTGGGCGTATATTCATTAGGCTGATTGATGAAGCATTTGAACATCATGCGCGACTTGGCAAAAAAATCGTGATACTCGACCATATTTTAACTGGGCGATTGATTTTAAAAAACGAGTCAGCCAAGCTATCTCGGATTGGATGCCCAAAGTTGGCTATGCCGCAGGTAATTTATTAAAGTCCCTCAAGAAGAAATCGGCTCAATGGTGGTATTTCCTTGAAAATCCTCA
The DNA here is from genome assembly GCF_051131155.1 of Pseudanabaena minima str. Chao 2107. Lineage (NCBI taxonomy): Bacteria > Bacillati > Cyanobacteriota > Cyanophyceae > Pseudanabaenales > Pseudanabaenaceae > Pseudanabaena > Pseudanabaena minima. The sequence goes on along the minus strand of NZ_CP159508.1, from coordinate 2,426,623 downwards.
TGTCCCTCCTGACAATAATCGTGCCGAGCGTAATCTCAGACTTGCTGTTACCAAACGCAAAGTTTGTGGTGGCTCCCGTTCTATGGATGGTTTTCGCAATACCGCCGCTTTATTGACGGTTATTCAAACTTGTAAAGCTCAAGGTAAATCTGTCATTGATTTTTTCCGTCAAGCTTTAATTGATCCTTCTTCCATCTCTCTCATCCCTATTCTTACCTGAATTCTTACAAACTATATATATTGGTTCTTTGGGAAATTTTGAAAAAACAAAACTAGATAAAACTATATTTATTGGGTCTCTTGGAAAAACTGATTTTCGTGGTTCAAACTATCAAGAAGCAAACTTTAATGGTGCTGATACTTCACTATGCCCAAATTTCTCAATGTAATGTAGAAGAAAAAATCAACTTATTAAAATTGCTCAAAGAAGACATATTTTCTCTTAGATTCAAGAAGTTTTTGAATTCAGTTCAAACTGATGAACTTAGTTTAGAAGATATTACTAATGAAGTTGAAGCAGTAAGACAGGCAAATTACCATGCGTGATATTTAACGATCGCAACTTAGCTAAACACCCATTTGTGTAACGGCAATTTTGCCAGAGAAACAGACATCGACATCGGTATTGGGAGCGCGATCGCGAAGATTGTAACGACCTGCATAAGTTACGCGATCGCCATCGACTTTAAACCCCAATGGCCTTATTGGTGCAGAAAAGTCTGGAAAAGGTTGCTAGGCATAAAGTCTCAAAATGGGACAAGAGGGATAAAAGGGGCAATAGATGAGATACTCAAGTTCCTCAACAAAAGATCTTATCCATGCCCCAGCTATATCTTCAGCTACAAGAACAACTGAGTCAATGGCTCAAGCCAAAAGATAAGCGACATCTGCAAGGATTTGCGGAGGCAGTAGCCGCAATATTGCAATCAGGAAAAGCCAGCCTGAGCCATTGGTTGGCCTATTTGAGCCATAGAGAGTGCCAAGCCAGAAGTCAGATGGAAAGACTAAGCTACTTCGTTCATAATCCACATATCATCGCGGAGACATTCTATAACCCATTAGTGAAGAACTTTCTCCAAGGATTTGCAGGAGAATCATTGGAACTGGCTTTGGACACAAGTATGCTGTGGGATAAATTCTGTCTTATAGAAGTATGTATGATTTGGGGAGGAAGGTCGATTACGCTCGCTCAATTAGTCATAGAACATGGAAGCGCTACAGTTGGCTTTGAAGATTATCGCCCCGTATTAGAACAAGTAATCACCTTATTGCCGCCAGAAAGCAAGGTGACCTTACTTGCCGACCGAGGCTTTGAACATGGAGAATTAATCCGATGGTTACAGTAAAATCAATGGTCTTGGGCAATTCGCGGCAAGTCCGATCTGTTAGTGACTTTGCCGACAGGTACAACCAAGCGCGTCGAACAACTGATACCTCCCGCAGAGCAAGCTTATCTAGTTCCCAATGTCACTGTACTTGGTGATGTTAATTGTCACTTAGTGACGGCTAACCTAGACATGGCTAATGGTTCATGGGCTGTCCTTACCGATATTCCCCCTTCATTACAGACTTTTGCTCTCTATGGCAAACGCTTTGGTGGCATTGAACCTCATTTTAAGGATTACAAGTCGGCGGCTTTTAATGTGCTTAGCTCTCATCTCCGTGATGCTCAAGCTCTTACCTGTTTGTTTATGCTCCTTGCCACTGCTTCCTTGCTTGCGGTGATTCTTGGATTGATGTTGGTGCGTTTGGGGCAAAGGGCTTCCATTGATTGGCACGATCATCGCGGATTGAGTTTTCTGCAACTCGGTCTCCGTCAGATTCACACCCTTCTTTATCAACAAAAAACTCTTCCTATTTTGCAGCTTTTTCCTAGAACCAATCCTCCTCCCTCCTGTGCTTCTATTGCCAAACGCAAAAAGTTAGATTTTCGTATCGAATTTGCTCGTGTTACTATTGTCTCATCTTGAGACTCGCTTGAGTTTTCTGCACCACTAAGCTGTTTCTATATGACAAAAGCACGAGACAGCGCTAGAAATTATGCTAACGGTGCAATTCTTCGTCTAGATATTGAATCGTTTTACACAAAAATTATCCAGAGTAAAATTTGTGATGAGGTCGCTAGAGAACTATCTGTTAGCCAACGAGTAAGTTGGCTAATTCGATTACTCCTATCTAAAGAAATTGATGAACATGCATTGGGGCAAGGTATAACACAAGGAAGTATTGGATCAAGCTTTTATGCAAATCTCTATTTGACTGCTATTGATGCAAAATTCGGAGTTGGGAATCCATGGGGAGTTGAGTTTCATCGCTATGTAGATGACATGATTCTCGTTATTCCAAATCCAGCAGACATTGAAGAGATTGAGAATGCTCTTAAAGAAGAACTGCAAAAAATAGGGCTAAACCTTAATGAGCAGAAAACAGAAAAGATTTATGAAGTATCTTCATTTTTAAAACAGGTTGATGAGGATGAATGCTTAGAAAAATTAAGTAAGCGTTTTGATAGTATTGTAAATCCTCTCTGGATATTGGATTCAGAACATCGTGCTTTTTTTGCCAGCTCGTATCATAATGATGAACTTTGGTGGCACAACATTAAATGCTATCAGCAATGTTTAAGAGCAATAAGAATTTATATAGATAAGCCAGAACTCAGCCGTAAGGTATTTAAGTACCTGTTTAACTCGAAAAGCCGAGATAAAGAGTTAGCGAAACAGAAAGAAGTTTTGGGAATAGACGGTGAACTTAAGTCTACGAAACCACCAAATAGTGACTCTTTTGAAATGTTTATGCAATGGGCGGCTTCTTTTACTAGTTCTAACAATGTTTGGAATAAGAATAGAAATGACCTATGTAGAGAGTTAGTGAACCTATTCCAAAATAGTTGGCTAGAGCTTCGTAAACCAGATATTAGTTCATCAGAGATTCGTAAGTTTCAAAGATATATTCGCTTTGCACTTTTCAGGTTGTCTGTTTTGGGTCTCAATGACATTATTCTGCCTCTCATAGAAATTTTGCGCGAAGCATTCTGGATTATTCGCGATCCGATTAATGTATTAGAAAGTCTCGCACGACAAGGATACCTTGCTGAAATTAGAGGTTTGCTTGTGTATTATCAGAACCTTGCCCAACCTGTTGAATATCTTAAAGCAATCACAATAAGGGCAGTGCGCTTTTTACCTAATATTGATGCTCAAGAATGGGAGATAATAGTTGAATTCTCTACAATCTCAGATGGTTCAATCAGTATCGCTGAAAGACTTATGGCAACTGAGACTTGGCTGTATTTGGGGCATAAGTATAATGACTTTAAGCAAAGCCGTCATATGGAGTCAGTGAAAAAGGCTCTCCGATGGGAGCCATCTCCGCCAAGTAGATTAGAAAAAAACTATCTCCTTATTTTGGGGCAGTTTGAACCTAATGCTGTACAAGAGTTCTCTGTTAACGTAAACGACCCTATGCTAGTAGATGCAAGAGATCTAGCTCTTCAAGGTGACCCCTCTGCCATATTCGACTTACCAGAACTTAAAATCCTTCGAGAAAATTATTACAGCGGTCAGAGTCCAACAGATACTGGAGGCGATGGATCGCCATAATGAAATTAAGATCTGGTAATGCTGAATCTTAATAAACCAAATAAAAAACGCCAACCTAAATTGGTTGACGTTTTTTAGCTGTGGCTTTTATGCGGAACGGGGGACTTGAACCCCCAAGTCTTTCAACACATGTACCTGAAACATGCGCGTCTACCAATTCCGCCAGTTCCGCGATTAGTATTTTTGAGATTTTGCTATTATTTGTTAGCTTTTAGCTAACGAGTTTAAATAGCATAAGCATCTAACTGGCAGTTATTAAGTTTCCTGTAAAGATTGCACAATGTCAATAATCAAAACTGATAAATTAGAGATAGTGCAAAGCACTATCTCTAATTTATCAGTTTTATGTCATAATCTACAGTAAAGCGATGGGAATACCGCCCTATAGGGCTAGCGATTTTTCCAGTAATCTTGTATCTTAGATTTGTAACAAAGAAGACTAACTTTAAAACTATGACACTGCGTTTAGGCGATACCGTACCCGATTTTACTCAAGACTCCACTGAAGGCGTGATCAACTTCCATGAGTGGATCGGCGATAGCTGGGCAATTCTATTTTCTCACCCCAAAGATTTCACCCCTGTTTGCACCACCGAACTTGGAACCGTAGCTAAGCTCAAGCCAGAATTTGATAAGCGCAATATCAAGGCGATCGCTTTGAGTGTCGATGGCGTTGAATCCCACAAAGGATGGGTTGGCGATATCGAAGAAACTCAAGGTGCTACCCTTAACTACCCAATTTTGGCTGATGAAGATAAAAAAGTGTCAGAACTTTATGACATGATTCACCCTAACTCGGCAACAGGTAATACCTTAACTGTGCGATCGGTTTTTATCATTGACTCCAACAAAAAACTGCGCCTTAGCTTGACCTATCCTGCTAGCACAGGTCGCAACTTTGATGAAATTCTACGTGTAATTGATTCATTGCAATTGACCGACAACTACAGTGTTGCAACACCCGCCAACTGGAAAGATGGCGATGATTGCGTAATTGTCCCTTCAATTTCTAATGAAGAAGCCAAGACTAAGTTCCCTAAAGGCTTTAACCCTATTAAGCCTTACTTACGTCTAACTCCTCAGCCTAACAAGTAAATTACAGCAATTACTGATCAAACGAACCACAAGAGATTACTTGAAAGTGTTGCTTTGCAACACTTTCAAGTAATCTCTTGGTTTAGGTTGGATCGTAAACTACTGCAGTATAGCGGTTGTTATTTTGCTTAAGGTAAAATGACAACTTGAAACCCTTTCTGGGATTGCTTTTAGGTTATTTAATGAGTGTGTTGTACTCATTAGGTAACCACCATACCAAAAAGAAATGTGGTGCAGTGCGCCACATTTCTTTTTGGTATAAATAAAAATTTCTATTTAATTGGTTATTAAGAGAAAGCTTGCTAAGCAGGCTTTCTCTTTTCTAAGTGTTTACCAGCTTTCGTCTTCGACAGCCGTTTTATCCCAAATTTCTAAATCTAGCTCTTCTAGATAAATAATTCCACTTTGAATTTGTTGAGTTGTTCCAGTTAGTTCTAACGTGAACCAGCCATCATCTTCTGGACTTTCGCCTAGAAGTGCGGCAATAATAGTCACGATTAAACCGTGTTCACAAGAGAGGCGAGAAATTATAGGCTCTCCATAGCAGCTTCTCGGAACACGCATAGCTATGCGTGTCGTCGTTCGGCGCTTTTCCTCTAAATTTACGGTAGCTCTGGAATCGATGCATTCCGCCGCTAGCATTGAAGTATCTCCAGTGCAAATGTCTTAGTGTTTTGACATTTACCATAGTAGCTAAAGTTTTACGGAAATGGAAGTGATTCAAGTCACCAAATCTGTAAAGAGTATAAATTTACACTATAGCCAATAGCCATGAGTAGTAATACCACAACTTATAATCGTATTTATGAAATTGTGCGGCAAATCCCCAAAGGGTTTGTGGCTACCTACGGACAAGTTGCTGAACTTTCAAATTTGGCTGGAAAAGCACGTTTAGTGGGATATGCACTCTATCGCGTTGATATGCAAACTTCAGATATCCCTTGGCAGCATGTGGTCAATGCGAAGGGGGAGATTTCACTTTCGCCGTTGCGCTTTGGGTCAGCCTATTTGCAGCGATCGCTACTGGAAAGTGAAGGAATTAGCTTTAATGATGCAGGTAAGATTGATCTGCGAAAATATCTATGGCAACCACATAAATCCCAAATTTTCGATTAAAAGGGTTGCAAAGCAACCCTTTTAATCGAAAATTTGGGATTTGCATATTATTTTAGGGCAAAGTACGACGAACATTATGACTACTGCAACTTTACTTGTTTCCTGTCCTGACCAAAAAGGGTTAGTGGCAAAAATTTCGGACTGGGTATTTTCCCATGGGGGGAATATTCTCCATGCGGATCAACATGCTGATAGTACGGCGGGACTGTTTTTGATGCGTGTTGAGTGGGATCTAGAGAATTTCGATTTAGCGAGGTCAGAAATTAATCCGACCTTTGAGAAATTAGCAACTGAAATTAATGCTAAATGGAGTATTCAATTTTCTGATTACGTGCGTCGGATTGCTATTTTTGTCTCGAAGCAGGATCATTGCTTATATGATTTGATTTTACGTCAGCGATCGCATGAACTCTCAGCCACGATCCCTGTGGTAATTAGCAATCATCCAGATTTAGAAAAAGTTGCCCATAATTTTGGGATTAATTATCATCACATGGCGATCGCGCCAGAAAATAAGTTAGAGCAAGAAAAACAGCAACTTGCTTTACTCAAACAATACAAAATAGATTTAGTCGTTCTCGCTAAGTATATGCAAGTTTTGAGTCCAGACTTTCTCTCTCAATTCTCGCAAGTTATTAATATTCACCATTCATTTTTGCCAGCCTTTGCAGGTGCAAATCCCTATCATCGCGCCTATAAGCGTGGTGTAAAAATTATCGGTGCAACGGCTCATTATGTGACTGAAGAATTAGATGAAGGTCCAATTATTGAACAGGATGTCATTCGAGTTTCGCATCGTGATTCGGTTACTGATCTGATTCGTAAAGGTAAAGATTTAGAGCGGATTGTCCTTGCTAGAGCGGTCAGACAACATTTACAAAACCGCGTATTAGTTTATGGGCAATCGGCAAGCTCAGGCTTAGGGTTGCGAACTGTAGTATTTGATTAACACCCATTAACAGCAAAGGTATAGCTTTGCTGTTAATGGGTGTTAATTTTGAGTTATGTTAATACAAATATGCTTTTAAAAAAGTCTTATTCAAAGTTTAAAGTTTTAGATCAAGGTTTTAAAAAATGACAGCAAAAATACAGTTGGCACTCGGTATTGACGAAGAAGCCACCGATGTAAAAATTACGCGCTCTAAGGATGGAGATACGAGTGTTGCGGTGTTTATCTTTGATTCACCTAAATGCATGAGTGGCGAGAATGCTAACAATAATGAGATATTGGGAATGTATATGATTGATGAAGAAGGCGAAATGGTGACGCGCAATGTCAACGCCAAATTCATCAATGGCAAATCGGCAGGGATTGAAGCAATTCATAAAATTGAAGGCGAGCGTGACTGGGAGCGATTTCTGAGATTTATGAATCGTTATGCTGAGTCTAATGGGATGAGTTTAAATAAAGCCTAAATTAAGGTTTTATTGATGATGAACTACTTACAGAACTACTATGAGATTTTTAAAAGCGTTGCTAAGCAACGCTTTTAAAAATCTTCTGGGGGTTAGACTTGAGCGTAAAGTGCTGTAATGTTTAGTGATCGCTACAGTATAAATGCTGAATAGAAAATTCTGCTGAGCAGAGTTTTCTATTCAGCTAGCAGGTATTTGTTCTACTTCAGATATTTGTTCTACTTCCCAATGACTGAGAATAATAGCGTTAACACTATTACCAATAATATTGACAACAGTTTTAAAGCCATCAGTAAGCCGATCAATTCCTGCAACTAAAGCGATCGCTTCTAAAGGTAAACCTGAAGCTGAAAGAACAGTTGCCATCGTGATCAGAGCCGAGCCAGGGACTCCAGGGGTACTAAAGGAAACCAACAAACTACTAACGGCGATCGCGGTTAATAGGGAAGGCGTTAAAGGGACTTGATAAATTTGAGCTACAAATAAGGCGTTAAATCCTTGTAAAATCGCTGCTCCATCACGCTTGAGTGCAGTACCTAGGGGAATTGCAAAACTGGCAATTTCTTCGCGCAAACCATAATTCTCTTGAATATTTTGTAATACTACTGGCAATGCTGCATTAGAACTAGCGGTTCCAAATGCTAGGGCGATCGCTTCCGAAAGACTACGTAGAAATCTTAAAGGATCAGCTTTGAGGATAAACAGAACCAGCATATCTAAACAAATCATGATCGAAGAAGCAATCACTAAACCCAAAACATAGAGAAATAATTTAGCAACTAGTTCTAGTCCTTGAGTGGCGATCGTAGAACTCATGAGGGCAAATACACCCAAAGGAGCGACATACAAAATTATGGATAAAGTCTTTTCGCTAATGTGATAGATACTTTCTATTAATTCTACAAAGGGGTTTGCTTTCTCTTTAGCAAGTTGCACGCCTATGCCTAGTAGAACTGCCGAAAAAATGATTTGTAATAGATTGCCAGTACTGAGAGCTTCTAATGGATTGACAGGAATTAAGCTAACTAACCAAGATATAAGAGAAGGAGCTTCCGTAATTCTAATATTCTCAGAAACAGAGAAGCCTGTTACCCCACTACCAGGCTGCAAAAAATAAGCTGTTCCCATGCCCACACAAAGTGCTATTGAGCTAGTAATCAAGTAACTAGTCATTAACTTGACTGCATATCTGCCAACTTGTCCTGCTCCTTGAATTCGGGTTAATCCCATGATTAAAGAAGAAAAAACAATGGGAACGACCACAAACTGAATCAGCCTTAAAAAGGATTCCCCAACTGGAGCTAAAAAACTTTGATTAATTAGTTCAATATACTGAGGGAAAGCTGTATTTAATAGAGTTCCAAAAGCAACTCCAACTGCAAGTGAAACTAAGATAAATGTAGATAGATTCATATTCCAATTTACTAATGTAAAAACTGCTGAGTAACTAAGCATAACTAACCCTAAAACCGAGAATCCTACCTCGCTCGCTTAGTGCGGGCGTGGCAGGATCTGGCTTGGATTTTTAATTATGATGAGCTACTGATAGACAACTTACGGTTATATATCTCAAACTAACTTAGTAAGACCACCAAGAAAGTCCAAAATGAACTGCGATCGCGGGTTACTCTTAACTTAGTTCACCGTAAAGCAAGGAACAGATTATTGATGGCGCGACTTTGCCGCGCCATCAATAATCTGATTTCAGAACCCTTAGAAAACATCTCTAATGAGCTACTGCGCCTTCTTAGGTTTATGATGGTGATTGCTATATAATCAAGTCTGCTAGGTTGCCCCTCTTAATATTTAGATACAAATAAGATGCTATGGCGGATCGTTATGTTCGCGTGAAAACTTCCCAAGGGGAAGCCTGTTACGGGCTGTTAGAGTTGAATCAATCTATAAAGCTACTCAATACAGCACCTTGGCTGGGAGGGGAGCCAAATGGGGAATTACTTGCGCCAGATACTTATCAACTTTTAGCTCCCTGTGAGCCGAGCAAGATTGTTGCTGTAGGTAAAAACTATTCCGCTCATGCTGCGGAAATGGGTGGAGAAGTACCAAAAGAGCCAATTATATTTTTAAAGCCGACTACTACAATTATTGCGCCTGAGGCAGAAATAGCTTTACCACCACAGTCTAAGCGAGTGGAATATGAAGGTGAGCTAGCTTTAGTGATTGGCTCTAGGTGTTTTAATCTCACACCCAAACAGGCGATCGCTGCGATTTGGGGCTATACGATCGCTAACGATGTGACGGCAAGGGATCTTCAAAGAAGCGATAGTCAATGGACTAGGGGTAAGGGTTTTGATACTTTCTGTCCCCTGGGACCTTGGATTGTGCGTGAAATCAGTCCTACCGCTATGTTGCAAACCTTTGTAAATGACACTAAAAAGCCTTTTCAATCTGCATCAATTGAAGAGATGGTGTTTTCACCAGATTACATCGTGTCCTACATTAGCCAAATTATGACTTTACTCCCTGGAGATATCATTCTTACGGGTACGCCTGAAGGTGTTGGTCCGATGCAAGAAGGCGATCGCGTTTATATCGAAATTGAGGGCATCGGCAAACTGCAAAACACAGTAATTTTGCGATCGCCTTTACCGTCTGACGAAGAAATTGAAGAAAGCGAAATTGATGACTAAATAAAAAAGGCGTTGCATGGCAACGCCTTTTTTATTTTAACAACGAGGGTAAATACCCCGCCGCTCTGCGGCGTTAGTACATTCTAGTAAAAAAGAATTTGATACCCCGTCCGCTTGCGGCGGGGTGATTCATTTTTGGTGGGAACATATTTTTTGAACATGAGGTCATGCAACTATAGAAAGATCTAAGGATCTATAGTTAAAATCAGTAAAAGTGACGCGCAATCTCATAGGCGATCCACGCAAGAGTCACAAAATATATCTGGGGGGAGGCTTTGCTCTGTTTACTAATCCTCACACACCTGCTAATCCTATGAAATACTCAACCCAAAATTTACCAGAATTGTTGAGAAAGCAATTTGTCTGCTTATCAGCGATCGCCCTTAGTTTACCTTTAGTTGCAAGTCCTAGTTTCGCGCAGATTATTCCTGTCGAGACTAGCACTAGCTCAAATCCCTCAACGCTTCCCTCCGAAAATCCTAACGACAAAGCTGCCAATCCCACTGATAACAAAACGGCTCGTTTTAGCTGTCAATCTCGTGATGGTCAGTATATTGTCGTTTATCAACCCAAAAGCCAACCCCAAAAATATTTCCCTTGGGCTGCTCCGAGTCTCATGGGCGATGGTTGGTCACCTGAACGGCGTTGTAATGAAATTAGTCGGCGGTTGGAGTCATATCGTCCCGATGGTTTGTTAGAAATGCGAACCAGTACTGAAAATGGCTATAACGTGATCTGTGCCACTACTGATAAAAATCCAGCTTGTCGCATTGTGCTGACCGTTCCTAATGGTCAAGATCCAATTGCTACTCGCGATCAGGTTTTTGGCAATCTTGCCACTGCTGATAGTGGTCAACAAACCACGGCTGTGAATACTTATCGCGGACGCGATCGCACTTTAAATGACATCAGCGGCGATCTTGGTTTAGGTATTGATCTCACAGGAATTAATGGTGTCCTTGGCTCGGTGCTATCCCCAAGTCGCACGGTATCCAATGTACGTAGTGGCAATTTGTATTTGAAGCCCTTCCTCGATCCTAGTGATGGTGGCACTGGTGCAAGTTTAAACAAGAGCGGCTTTACTGGCAGTAGTGGTCGAAAACTCAATCCCGATAATTTCCGTTAAAAAAGAAGCGGCGCTTAGCGCCGCTTCTTTTTTTGTTTATTAAGCTTCGTTCAAAGCTGCGATACCAGGCAAAATTTTGCCTTCGAGCAGTTCTAAGCTTGCACCACCACCAGTGGAGATGTGGCTCATCTTGTCAGCAACACCAACCTTCTCAACCGCAGCTACAGAGTCACCGCCGCCGATAATGGTAATTGTGCCAGTGGCTGTGAGATCAGCAAGAGTATGCGCGATCGCCTCAGTACCAACCGCAAACTTATCAAACTCAAACACACCCATAGGTCCATTCCAGATTGCAGATTTGCATTCAGCAAGCGCAGCTTGGAACACTTTCACAGAGTCAGGACCAATATCCAAGCCCATCCAACCATCGGGAATATTGTCAATGCTCACGGTTTGGGAATTAGCATCAGGCTTGAAGTTATCAGCTACAACTACATCCGTAGGCAACAAGAACTTGACTCCACGATCTGCTGCTTTCTTTTCGAGGGCGCGAGCCAAATCTAGCTTATCTTCCTCAACCAAAGACTTGCCAACACTTAAGCCGCGAGCTTTGTAGAAGGTGAAGATCATGCCGCCGCCGAGCAGTAACACATCAACTTTGTCCAGCAAAGTTTCGATAACGCCGATCTTGCTAGAAACCTTAGAGCCACCAACGATCGCCGCTAGAGGACGTTGAGGATTGTCGATCGCACCACTGAGATACTGCAATTCTTTATCCAACAAGAAGCCAGCCACTGAGGTGCTGAGGTATTTGGTCACGCCTTCCGTCGAAGCATGGGCACGGTGAGCAGTACCAAAAGCGTCATTTACGTAAATATCAGCTAAAGATGCTAGTTTTTTAGCAAATTCGGGATCGTTCTTTTCTTCTTCAGGATAAAAACGCACGTTTTCCAACAAAGCGACATCGCCATTGTTGAGAGCATTAACTTGAGCTGCGACCGCATCACCAATGCAGTCATCGGTCTTAACTACAGGTTTGCCGAGTAACTCTGATAAACGCACTGCTACAGGGTTGAGGCGGAGGCTTTCGGTAACGCCCTTAGGTCTACCAAAGTGACTGGTGAGGATTACGCGAGCACCAGCTTCGGTAAGGTATTTAATAGTTGGTAATGCGGCTCGAATACGGGTATCGTCGGTAATTTTGCCAGTTTCGTCTTGAGGAACGTTAAAATCAACTCTTACTAAAACTTTTTTGCCTGCCAATTCCGCCGCAGTCAAACTTGCAAGACTTTTCTTCGCCATAAATTTTTATACTCGTAGTATATAAAGTTGCTTTTTTACAATGTCTTAATAATTTTACAGAATTCCGTCCAGTTTAAACCCCAAAAAAATAAGAGGCTATGCAAAGCCTTGTCTATACCCAAGAAGTGAGGAGCGGCGCGAAGCGCCGCTCCTCACTTCTTGGGTTTTATGTCCTAAGCAAAACTTGCTTTGCTATAGTTGTCATTTAATTTTGGCGAATCAATAACGATATTTCTGGAATAAGTAGCTAGGCATAATTTATTACCAAGCAAAACCCATAAAGTTTCGCCCCGCAGGGGCAAAACTTTATGGGTTTTGGTAATTTATTTTGCATAGGTACTTAATATTTCTGGATAATTAGCTGTAGTTTCTAAAACAGACTTAAAACCTAATGAATGATAGTTTCTAAAACAGTTCAAACCTGATGTGATCGCCAAAAATACTAATGGTTGTTAAAGCTATAGCATGTCTTATTAAGACATACAGCAATTATCGAACCGAACTACAACAGATTTTTTGAAAGCGTTACAAAGCAATGCTTTCAAAAAATCTATTAGTTTGGGTTTGAGCGCAAAGCGTTATAGCTAGGCAGAACTGACTCCTCCCTATCCACAGAAGACATCTCTATGTATCGATTTCAGGTAAAAGCTCCCACTCAAAGTGGGGAAATGATTGGTATCGTCGGTTCGATTCCTCAATTGGGATCATGGGACATTAAAAAATATTTACCTTTGCGTACATCAGGCGATCGCTACCCAATTTGGTGGGTAGATGTAACAATTGATCCCTTAACCTTGCCTGATCCTGAAGCAAAAATCGAATATAAATATGTACGAGTTGCTGCCAATGGTAAACCTGTATGGGAATATGAAAATGATTCTAATCGATGGGTTCCCATTGAGCTAGAACACATGAATTCCCCAACTTCGACAATTATTGTTGATGACAATGCTTTTGGTTATATTCCCGCCTTACCCTATGGATATTTGGAAAAGGCGATCGCCTCAGAACCAGATGGAAAATCAGCAATACACTCACAAGATGGACTCAAAGTCTTAGTCATCGGTAGTTCTGTGGCGATGGGATGCAGTGCTTGGTTGCTCAGGGGTTGGGCAAGTCAACTAGGACAAGCTTTGCAAGAAAAATATGGGCATCATTTAGTCAATCGATCGCAATTGGGCGCAAATGTCACCAGCACGATTGAACGCTTCGCTTCAGTTGTTGCGCCTGAAAAACCAGATGTAGTCATTATTGCTCTTTCCTTAGGAAATGAAGGGCTAGCCTATTGTCGTCCTCATGATCGCCGAGCGGTACAGCGTCGCTTTGAGAGTGGTCTCCTCCAATTGATCAAGATGACTCAAGATTTAGGTGCTTTACCTATTATTGGTGGTCTATATCCGCATGGAGACTACAACCCCGAACATAATTGGCTGCTACGCGATACTTACCATCGTATGTTGAAGTGGGGAGTTCCTATTCTCGATTGGTTGGATGTGTTGGACAATGGTTATGGAGGCTGGAAGTCTGGCATATCTTTAGATGTGGCTCATCCCAATACCAAAGGACATGAGCTAATGTTTCAAGCGATTAATCTCGACATTTTCCAGATTGCTCGCGTTCAGCGATCGCAAGCACAAAGACTAATAATGCATTCTAGTAAAACATCCGAGATTTCTATTTATGAGGATAAATATGGATTTCAAGTGTTTGCTAACCCTGATGCTCAGACCTTAAGAATTATCAATAAGTCTGAATATACTTACAATATCACTCCTACTTGGAAGGAATTACAAGAAGCACTGAAGCGCAAAGCTGGCTTAACCTTCGGCACATCATATGTCTCTAAAAATGATGAGTTAGGCTTAGTTCCATTGCTTTCAGTTGGGTTTAATGGATCAATTGAGAATACAGTTAAAATTCCGATTGGAGTCGATCTTCAATATTGCTCTGCCCTCAAGTTTTTTGCTCCTCAAAACGCAGAAATTCTTTACTATGATGGACATCTAGGTATTCTCAAGGAAGGCGATCGCACAATTCGGATTATCAATGAGTCTGATGAAGAATATAACATTCATCCGATGTGGAAAGAAATTCGGTCTGCTCTAGCAGCCATGCCTGCAGGAGTTTATCACGATCCAGCTAATCCAGAAGCACCATTTCGGACGATGATGATTGGCGAACAGGGTTTAGAGAGTCGAGTCAAAGCACCAGTCAAATCGACAATGTTGCTCAAATACAAATGTAAACTATCAGAAATTAATCGCATTGCCATTTTGCCATTAGGCGATCGCTGTGCTGCGAGAATGCTCCTGTACAAAATGGAATATGATGGACCTGCATTTCCCTTTGACTTAGCGCGATCAACTAACCTTGGTGATGTGACGGATCTAGTAGTCAATGACTTCAAAGATCTATGGAATCCTGCTTATTTGCACTACAACCCTACCGATCGCCGCATTTATCATTCTAAATGGTCTGGATTATCTTTTGGACATGAAGTTGAAGATACTGATGATCCTGCGAATAATATGCAGCCGATTCATGAAAGAATGCGTGTTCGCTATTCGGCGCGGGCAAAGAGGTTTTTATACACTTTGGATCATTGCGATGAAGTTTTATTTGTGCGTACTGGTGTAACTAATCGCGACTATGTACTAGACCTGATTGAGAAGCTAACAATTAAATGCATGGGCAAACCATTCCGTGTGTTGCTTATTTCTAAGCAAACATCTGATGAGTTTGCGAATATTCCCAATCTACTTCATTATGATCTCCACTTCAGTCCCGACTGGATGTATGACAACCAAGAATATTGGATGGAATGTACTAAAACCATGAAGGAGATTCTCGAATCTCTTGGCATATCTAGTCAAAATCTATTCTGGTGTCCACCAAATCCTTAAACGAAAAAGCCGCGCTCATCGCGGCTTTACAGAAAAAATCTAGTGGTAATTCAGAAATTGTCCGTGATGAGGTCAACTTTTAGTTCACCAGATTACTCTGCCATTAAGATTTTGGCGATCGCTTTGTTTTTGCTGATTTCAGAGGCTTGGGATGTTTTACAGAAATTTTTTGTAACTTTTGGACTTGTTTGAGGGTTAGTCCTGTAAATTGGGCAATTAATTCTAAGGAAATGTTGGAACGAATCATGTTTATGGCGATTTGGTTTCTTTCTTCAGTTTTGCCTTTGGCTTCGCCTTTGGCTATACCTTTAGCTTCACCCTCAAGCAAGATTTCTTGATAAATAACTGATTCTTTCATGATTTCGCTCCTCAAAAGTCTTTGGATGATTTCTTTATTCAGGGCTATACCTGATATTATAGCTGTCGATGCGGCTACGTTGCTCTGTACTTGTTTATCGCTAATTTGTTCGATTTGCTTGGCTACTTGTCTTAAGGTTTCTTCAGGGTCATCGGTTTGTGAGAGTGTGGCAAAGGGGAGTAGTCCTTGGTATTGCTGAAATATTTCTGTGGGCTGTTCCCAAAGCCTGATGACGTTAAATTGATGGCTTAGTCCGCCAAGGTTAAATGTGGTTTCGTAAACAAGGTTTGATTCGCTGGGTGTGAGATATATCACGACTTGATAGATTTCCCTGTCTGGAAATTGTCGATGCAATCTCAACAGGTAATCAGTCATGCGGAAGGGGATGTTTTTGTTTGGGTCGGTCTGAAACTCTATGTGGAGGATCTTTCTTAATGATTTTAGTAATATCACTGAATCAGCCCGAATTGGTTCGACGGAGAGTTCCGATGGTTCGAGTTTGGTAAACGCAATGGGTTCTCCTAACAGCCAACTGGCAAAGTCGGTGGGGAAAGTTTCTGCTAAGAATTTACAAATGTTGTCGATCATTGCGGGATTTTATCATCCTCATAGATATTTGAGAATGACTCAATCCATAGCTTATAAGATCGCTCACAAGCTTGAGAAAATAGCTTGTTTGTTTAGATGGATATCTCTGGAATAATAGAATAGGTTCTAAATAGATTTACTTGGTGCATTTCATTTCATGAACGCACCCTACGTTACTTTTAAAAGCATTGCGAAGCAATGCTTTTAAAAGTTTTCTTGGTTTAGGTTTGAGCGCAAAGCGCTGTAAATTTAACGTTCCCAGCGAAACTTGCGATCGCTTTCTTGGATCGCAAGATCGTTAATGCTAGCAAAGCGGCGCATCATCAAGCCATTTTCTGCGAATTCCCAATTTTCATTGCCGTAGGCACGATACCAGTTACCAGCTTCGTCATGATATTCATACTCAAATCGTACTGCAATGCGATTGTCCATAAAGCACCAAAGTTCTTTTCTCAATCGATAGTCAAGTTCTTTTGCCCATTTACGTTTGAGAAATTCTCTAATCTCATCGCGTCCATTTACAAATTCATTACGATTGCGCCATTCAGAATCTTCGGTATAGGCAAGGGCTACGCGCTCGGGATCGCGAGTATTCCAAGCATTTTCCGCAGCTTGGATTTTGGCTTTGGCAGTTTCTAGGGTAAATGGAGGAAGAGGTGGTTTAGTTTCCATGATTTTTAAGATTTAGATGATAGTTAATTTACAACGCTTTGTACTTAAAGCCAAACCAAGAGAATTTTTAAAAGCATTGCTTTGCAATGCTTTTAAAAATTCTCTTGTAGTTCATTTGATCGGAAGTCATTGGAACTAGAAGCGATCGCAGTTTCGATGAAGTTTTGCCAAGTAGCGTTAGGTTCCCAGATGGTTTTCATGGCGGAATACGCTTCTGACGCAGGGAATCCCATCTTCAAATGACGATAGAGATACATGAATGCAGATACGCGCATATTCATCGCACAATGGACAAAAATTAGTTGATCTTTGTGATTATCCATCACTTCGCAAAACTGATTAAAGTCTGCCATTGTCGGATTATCCCAAACTACGGGGATGTTAATGTAATTCATTCCCAAACTAGTCGCGATCGCTTGTTCCTCTGGTAGAGCATTGGAAGCAGTTGGCGGAGCTAAATTGAGAATAGTCTTATATCCTGCTTGACTAATTAATTCCAGTTCTGCGGCGGTTGGTTGACCACTTGTAGCTAATTTGTCTGAGATATATCGATAGTTCAAGATATCTTCGAGTCCTTTTTTAGGACTAAGACGCGATCGCACTATCTGCCATATCGAGCGACCATATAGAACGAAGTTAGACAGAATACTTTGCGTTTTCATACCTTTAAAAGCAACGATAAAAACAGAAAATAGATTAGCCCAGATGTCCTACTTTGACATAAATCAGACAGCCTGATTTGCTAAACGGCATATGCCGACTGCCACTAGGATTCCGCAGCCAAGTCCCTTTAGGATAAGCTCCAAACTCATCCTCAAAGACTCCATCCACCACAAAGATTTCTTCGCCGCCTAAATGCATATGAGGCTGAAAGTAAGTACCTGCATCCCATTTCACGAGGGCAACATTCTCGGTTCCATAGCTATGCAATGGCATTACTTGTAAGCCCTTGACTAAGCCATTAGCCCAAGGCGATTCCTTGGTGGCGATCGCTACTCGTTGTTGATCATCAGGATGCATTTGCCAAAGCTTGACTAAAATCGTGCAACCCTCTTTGCTAAAAGGCGTATGGGTTGAACCCACAGGATTACGAATATAGGTTCCCGCAGGATAGTCTCCATACTCATCAGAGAAAATGCCCTCTAAGACCAAAAACTCCTCGCCGCCACCGTGGGTATGCGCTGAGAAATGACAGTCAGGAGCATATCGCACAATTGAGGTTGCCCTTGCGACTTCTTCGCCATCTCGTTCGAGCATTCGGCGCTGGACACCTATCATGGGGGAATCTACCCAATCGAGGGATTCACTTTCGATGACAACACGCTGGCTTAGATCTGCATGAAGTTTCATAGTTATGAGTTCTTAGCCTCTGCTAGAAGTTGCTCTAATTCACTAATTCTAGCTTGCATTGCTTCCACTTCAGCTTGTGAATAGCGCACAGGAATATGTTGCGGACAGTTCCAATCACAACCTTCGATCTCAAAAATGATCGCTCGTTCTACGGTGGCTGGATAGTCTCGATCTTGAACTTGAGCAAGAATATTAGTATCATCTTCCACAATCCTTGCACGACCGAGGATTTTCAAACGATGACGGTTCCGATAATCCATTAAAAATAGGAATGCTTTATCATGTTCCGAAAGATTGCCCACTGAGATATACTGCACATTGCCGCGATAATCAGCAAAGCCCAACGTTTTCTCATCAAGAACCTTTAAAAATCCTGCCTTACCGCCACGAAACTGAATATAAGGATATCCATTGGAAGTAACAGTCCCAAGATAAAATCCTTCCATACTCGCAATAAATTGAGCAATGTCGGGAGTAACAGTGTTATTGTCGGCTCCATTTGCCACAAAGCGCTCGTAGTTCTCACGGGAACCCATTTTTTCTTGTATTGCTTTTACGGCGGGAGTGAAAGCGATCGTGCCAAATTGTCTGGGCATCGGTTTATACTCCTAACATTGGTACATAGCCAGATAGCCCCTGAAATCGCTCCATCCAACTTAAAACATGCGCGTAAGTATCCAGTTCAATTTTGCCATCCTTAGCCAGTGAAATGTAGGGATAGATAGCGACATCGGCAATCGTAGGGCGATCGCACTCTAGCCAAGTTCTGGTACTCAAATGTTGATCAAGGTGTTTGAGAATGAAATGAGATTTTTCAGTGGCGCGTTCAATATTGATCTTCGTGCCTGTGCCAAATAGATAGAACAGTCTGGCATTCTCTGGCCCTTGACGCACTTCACCCGCAGCCGTTGACAACCAACGAACTACTTGCGCCATTGGTAATGCATCGGTAGGTAGCCATTGTTCGCCACCATACTTTCTGGCTAAATAGACCAAAATCGCCTGAGCATCAGCAATTTGAGTTTCATCATCGACTAGCAAAGGTACTTGTCCAAAAGGATTCTTTGCTAAATACTCTGGCGATTTATGTTCGCCTTTCATGAGATTGACTCTCACCCATTCATACTCAAGATTGAGCAATGACAACATCAAACGTACTTTGTAGCTGTTACCAGAGATTTCGTGACCATGCAGTTTAATCATTACTTTGCCAATTGCTCGGTGGAGAAAGTTAAAATTTGATTTTTTGTACCGTTCGTTCGGTATGTTGATACTGTACTGTTCGTTCGGTATAATGTCAATAGGTAAATATTGTTAAATCACAAAGAGAAGTGGTAGCGCTTTTCGCTACCACTTCTCTTACAAGAAATCTATGTCTAAACAAACCCATGTACCAACTTTAATTAAGCTGTTTCGCCAGTTTGGTTATGAGGGGGTAACTCTTTCCAAAATTTCTCAAGAGACGGGCTTGGGGAAAGCGAGTCTCTATCATCATTTTCCTAGAGGCAAGGCAGAAATGGCGGAGACGGCTCTAACTCATGTCAACAATTGGCTAGAGACGAACATCTTAGAAATTCTCGATCGCCCAGAACCAGCGATCGCTAAATTTCAGGTTATGTGTGAGGAGGTGAGTAAGTTTTTTAATGAGGGACAAACTTCTTGCCTATGGGCAGTTTTACTGATGGAGCAGTCGAGTGATGACCTATTTCATGCGCAGATTAGTGGTGCTTTTTCGCAATGGATAGAGGCGATCGCGAAGGTTCTAGTCACCGCAGGGTTGGATGAGAAATTGGCAAAGGAGCGTGGTGAAGATGCCATGATTATGATTCAGGGTGCTTTGATTTTGTCCCATAGCTTGAAAGATATTGCACTATTTCGACGTGTTCTTCAGCTACTACCAAATCAACTCTGTCAAGGTATTACTTAAAACCGATAAGGGGCGGCGCTTTGCACCGCCCCTTATCGGTTTTGAAGGCGGCGCAAAGCGCCGCCTCTATTGTTTTTAGGCAAACCAACTTTTAATAAAAAAGTACAGTGTCATCGCGGAACCAACGCCAATCACAAAGCGCTTTACTACTATGGGGGCAATCTTTTGGACATAGTAAGCACTGATATATCCCCCAATAGAAGCACCGATCGCTGCGATCGCTCCTTCTTGCCAAAGAATAACTCCCGCATTAACAAAAGGAATAACAATTACTGCATTAATACAACTGGTGAGTATGACCTTATAAGCATTCATGCGATGGATATTGGTCATCCCCATCAGCGCAAAAGTTGCCAAAAATAAAATCCCCATACCACCCCCAAAAAAACCTCCATACACAGCCACAACTAATTGCAAGATTGTAATGAAGACTGTTCGCAATTCTCGGAGCTTCGCAAATCGAGATTGCTGCTGCTCAACCCATAGCGTCATTTTATTGCTAAAGGCAAAAGCTAATGTTGCTGTCAGTAATAAGTAAGGCAAAACTTGTAAAAAAGTTGCCGATGGCGTTCTGAGAAGCAAAATTGCTCCTGCTAGCCCCCCAATTATCCCCAATATACATACTTGAATTAGCGATCGCTTGTCTTGTTTAAATTCACGGCGATAGGCTCCTGCACTGGCTAATGTCCCTGGCAGCAAAGCGATCGCATTGGTGGCATTAGCAGTTATGGGCGGAATGCCGACAAACATGAGCACAGGAAACAAAATAAAACTGCCTCCCCCTGCAATTCCATTAATCCCACCTGCCAATAGCGCCGCCCCAAAAATCAGTAAGTATTGCAGAATCATGAAATATATATAACAAAAAATAATTTAATGCGGTTACATCCAAATCCAAATTTTGGGCGTAAAAAAATATATCTGGAGAAATCTAGAGAAAATGAACCAGTTAACTAAATCGGTAAAAGTAATATGATTAAGGCTTTTAAGAGATATAAGAAGTTTTTATATAGCCTAGCTCTTGGTATTGCTATCTGTTTACTTGCGATAAATATTAGCTCACCAGCGCAATCTTATAATGTCTCCCCCACAACCATTAGTTCGCAGCTAGCCGACAATGCTATCAGTTTAACAATCTATCAACAGCAAGCCGAAGCTGAACTCCTTGCCGAAAGTAGTTTGATCAGCCAAAGTGTCAATTTCACTAGATTTGCAGCAATCTTGTCAGGTGATGAGATTTATCCAAGTCCAGTATCAACTAACGCATCAGGTGTAGTTGGAGCAGCTCTAAGCGGCAATCGGTTAATTGTACGTGGTGGTTTTTATAGTTTGAGCAGTCCCTTACGTGACTATGCTACTGATCCTTTAGTACCTCCTAATCCAAATATTACATCTGGTGTACATATTCATAGAGGAGCCGCTAAGGCAAATGGACCTTTCCAGTATGCTTTGCAGGTGCAAGTTAATGCAGATGGGATAAGCGGTAATGTTAAAGGGGAATATACACTTACAGATGAGCAACTCCAAGCTCTAAATAGTGGTGGTTTATACGTTGATCTTCATACCAAATCCAACCGTGCAGGCGAGTTACGCGGTATTTTAAAAGTACAGTCATAAAACTAAAAAACAAAAAAGGTGATGAGTCGCTTAGCGACTCATCACCTTTTTTGTACTAGAGCTAGCTACTTCCAAAGCCCAACCCCAAAGAGAGTGGCGACGCTTTGCGCCGCCACTCTCTTTGGGGTAATAGCTATAGAGTGATGACAACTCCAAAGTGACCGAAACGTGGGAGCGTTCATTTTTGCTTTAATATTATTAATGTAAGCAATTATTGTCGTCTTAGTGTGTCTAAGCTGCGCGATATCTAGCGTTTATCTTGCATTGACTCAAGGGCGTTTAGGATTTAGAGCGTAGCCGCAAACCTTCCGCTATAGGCACTGGTACATTTTTTAATCGTTATGCCCAAAGTTCTCGTTTCTGACCCCATCGATCAAGTTGGTATCGATATCCTTTCTCAAGTCGCCACCGTTGACGTAAAAACCACCCTTAGTCCCGAAGAACTGATCCAAGTTCTGCCTGAATACGACGCGATCATGATTCGCTCTGGGACAAAACTCACTAAAGAAGCTGTTGAAGCTGGTAAAAACCTCAAAATCATCGGTCGTGCTGGTGTTGGGGTCGATAATGTGGATGTGCCAACAGCTACCCGCATGGGTATTGTTGTTGTTAATTCTCCTGAAGGCAATACGATCGCGGCAGCAGAACATACTCTCGCGATGATGATGTCACTATCGCGTTTTATCCCTGCTGCTAATGCATCCCTCAAAGGTGGTAAGTGGGATCGCAAGAGTTTTACTGGTGTTGAAGTTTACAAGAAAACCCTTGGTATTCTTGGTTTAGGTAAGATCGGCTCTCACGTTGCCACCGTTGCTAAGTCTTTAGGAATGCGGATTCTTGCCTACGATCCATTCTTGACCGCAGAGCGTGCTGAGAAACTCGGTGTACATCTAGTTGAGCTAGAAATATTGTTGCGTGAAGCTGATTACATCACACTACATTTGCCGAAGACTAAGGATACTCAACATCTAATTAACGCCGATCGCATTGCGATCATGAAAGATGGCGTGAGAATCATCAACTGCGCTAGAGGCGGAATTATTGATGAAGTGGCGATCGCTGACGCGATCAAGAGTGGTAAAGTCGGCGGCATTGCTCTTGATGTATTTGAAAATGAGCCACTTGAAGCTGAGTCTGGTTTGCGTGAACTTGGTGCAAATGTGATTTTGACTCCTCACCTTGGTGCATCTACCGAAGAAGCTCAAACCAATGTAGCCGTTGATGTTGCCGAACAAATCCGTGATGTTTTGCTCGGATTACCTGCGCGATCGGCGGTGAATATCCCTGGCTTGCGTCCTGATGTATGGCAAAAACTCAAGCCCTACCTGCAACTTGCCGAAATGTTGGGCAATTTAGTTGGTCAGTTGGCTGGAGGTCGTGTGGATACTCTCAATGTCAAGCTCCAAGGTGAAATCGCCAACAGTGAAAGTCAGCCAATCGTTGTAGCTGCGCTTAAAGGTTTACTCTCTCCTGCTCTGCGCGAACGAGTTAATTTTGTGAATGCCAGTATTGAAGCGAAGGAACGAGGTATTCACGTTACTGAAACACGCGATCCTTCTGTTGAAGATTACAGCGGCTCGATTCACTTGACTGCTCATGGTAGCCAAGGTCAGCAAGAGGTAACTGGTGCATTACTTGGTAAGTCAGAGATTCGGATCACTAGCATCAATGAGTTTCCGATCAACGTTGCGCCAACTCACTATATGTTGCTGACTTTGCATCGTGATATGCCAGGGATCATCGGTCGAATTGGCTCGTTGCTTGGTAATTTCAATGTGAACATTGCTAGTATGCAAGTTGGTCGTCGCATGGTGCGCGGTGAAGCAGTCATGGTCTTGAATATTGACGATCCATTGCCTAGCGGTTTACTTGATGAAATTGTGCATATTCAAGGTGTTACTGATGCCTTTGTGGTGAAGCTGTAAATACCCCCCTCAGTCCCCCCTTGGAAGGGGGGAAGCATAAATCTAAATTTTTCTCCTTAAAGGGGGAATCCTAAATCTAAATTCTCCCCCTTTCAAGGGGGAGTTAGAGGGGGTAAAAAGTGCTCTTTCATTTACAATAGGCTCAATTTAGAGGGGTATGTATTATGTCAACTTCAAAACCATATATTTCTTCGGAAAAGTATCGTCAAATGTTGGTGCGTGATGGCGATCGCCGTTTTCAAGAATGGCATAACAGCTTTTTGAATTACCAACAGGCTTATCTCGAAGACATGAATAAACGTAAAAAATAAACAAAAGGCTCGCAATGCGAGCCTTTTGTTTATATAAAAGGGGCTTAAGCCCCTTGCCAATTGCAGGATAAATTAACTATGAATTTTTGGGAATGGTATGATTGCAATTTATCAGCGGCTCAACAAGAAAACGTACAAATTTTTGAATTGGATTGGCTCATATTGAGGCTTACTTCTCTAGATAAATTAGACCTCAGATTGCGATCGCCAGATATCGCGCAAAAAATTACACCCGAAATATTAACTAAACTCGATCAACTTTGGCAAAAAAGATTAAGCGATCGCGTTCCCTTGCAGTATCTTGTTGGTTCCGTCACATGGCGCGACTTAGATTTGAAGGTTTCTCCCGATGTATTAATTCCTCGTCCTGAAACCGAATTAATTATTGATATTGTTGCTGAAAATTGCCAAGATTCTATGTATGAAAATGGTGTTTGGGTTGACTTAGGTACTGGTAGTGGTGCGATCGCGATCGCTTTAGCACAGAAATTTTCCCAAGCAGAAATTCATGCAGTTGATTACAGTCAAGCAGCTTTAGAAATTGCTAAAACTAACTCTAATAGAAATCATCAGCAAGTTCAATTTCATCATGGCAGTTGGTTTGAACCATTAGCTAATCACAATTTAGAAAATAAGCTTGCAGGAATAGTTTCTAATCCACCTTATATTCCTAGTATCGAAGTTGTAAATTTACAGCCAGAAGTTACCAATCATGAACCACACTTAGCTCTTGATGGTGGTGATGATGGACTAGATGCTATTCGAGAACTCATAAATAATGCACCACAATATTTGATTTCAGGTGGATTTTGGATTGTGGAACTAATGGCGGGACAAGCAGAAGTCGTGCGATCTCTATTACAAATAAATGGTAGATATACCAATATCCAAATACATCAAGATTACGCAGCGATCAAACGTTTTGTATCAGCAAATAAAAAGTAAGTATCACCTAAATTGTTATATAGCAATCCTAAATGATTTGTGGAAAAAAGCCATATTTAAAAATCTTCTCAAAGCAAAAGACTTGAAGATGAGTGACTAACTCAAATAACCTTTTCACATTGTCAAAGTTCTTTAGTAAGTGATAGTAATGACGGATAAAACGCTTTGCTTGCAACCACACATCCTCAATTGGATTCTGAGTAGGATCGTTTGGAGCAAAACGGATACAGGTAATTTTCCAATCTGATTCGCTTTTACCGTCATTGATTGTTGCCAAATAGTCTTTAACTTCTTGAGAACGATGATAGCTTGCCCCATCCCAGAACAAAACAATTTGACTATTAGGATACATATTGACTAGATATTGCATAAAGGCAACCGTAGAATCAGAGTTACCTTTCTCATAGGCTTGAATCATACATACTTGGGTCTGAAGATTGAGCGCCCCATAATAAGTTTGACGCTCACGCTCATTGACTATGGGTACTTCTATACGTTCGTTAGTCTTACCCCATACATATCCACAAACATCTCCCCATAATAAATGACATTCATCTGCAAACAAGACAACTAATTCGCCCGAACTTATCTTTTCCTGACGAGCTTTTAACCAATCCGTAATTTCGTCTTTTTTTTTGAACTAGGATTGGGTCTTTTTTAGGGTTATATTTTTGGGTCTTCTTCCAGCTAATATCTGCTGCTTTAAAAATCTCATAGTAACTTTGTTTCGACGCAAATACCACTTGATAGCGATCCTCAATTTCAGTCATTAATTCTTGCAACTCCCAGTATTGTTTTTGTTGCAACACTCAATTATTTCTTGCTTTTGGGCTGCGTCTAAATATCCTTGAGACCCCTGATACTTGAGCTTTAGACCCGCAACTCCTTCTTTTTCAAATACCTGTTTCCACTTTCCTACGAAACTAGTGGATACACATAACATTTTGGCTATGCTCTCATAGGTCATATTTTGTTGCACCATCTGTACCGCGATTGCTCTTTTGAGTTCCTTGCTCTTGGGGTTACTCTCGATAAATTCAGTTAATTCTTCCAAGTCTTTGCTTTGATTTCTTCTCCTCTATTTTTCCACAACTCATTTAGGATTGCTATATAGCGTTTATCAGTCTAATGAAATACGGATTTAGGCGGAGAAATAAACCTTTGTACCTCGCTTGCTTGAGAAGTGCATATATCT
This sequence comes from Pseudanabaena minima str. Chao 2107, assembly GCF_051131155.1. Taxonomy (NCBI): domain Bacteria; kingdom Bacillati; phylum Cyanobacteriota; class Cyanophyceae; order Pseudanabaenales; family Pseudanabaenaceae; genus Pseudanabaena; species Pseudanabaena minima. The sequence goes on along the minus strand of NZ_CP159508.1, from coordinate 2,400,587 downwards.
TTTCAAAACTCAAATCAATGAATGCGGCTCGAAGAGCCGCATTCATTGATTTGAGTTTTGATTAATTAAACATGAGTTCGATATAGCCATTTGCGGCGTGCGAAGCACGCCGCAAATGGCAAAAAATGGTAAGAATCGCTTAGCGATTCTTACCATTTTTTGCCTTCGTCGAACTGACGTTAATTAACGTACCTGATAGTAAGCAACCTCAGAAATTAAGGGCATTTCAGCATATTTTCCACATATGCATTGAAAAACTGAATATACAAAAGCTGCCGTTATTCCTAAAAAAGTAACACTTGCAATAATTTGCAATATGAATGGGTAGAAAGATATTTGCCCTAAAATTACTTCTAAAATCTGAGTTACTGCTCCTACAAGAGCGACAATAATATCTAAGAGTAATGCTTGCATGGCATTAAAGCGCGTAAAATGATTTACCTTATAGCTTCTAACTACAAAAATAAATACACAAAACCAAGCAACAAAGCGGATCGAAATAAAATCAATAATTGAAATAGATAGCAGTTGATTTAATTTCAAAACTGGTAAAAAAACAGTAAATAATGGAGGGAATTGTACAAACAGAAATGCCCCAAACCCAACTACTGCGGTAATTGGCAATAGATAAGGTAAACTTGAATATAATTTATCTAAATTATCAACTGAACTACGTCTTGGCATAAGTATCTATCAATTTTCAAATTGTTTTTAAGCTGTCTAAATATCACTAGGTTTTATAAGATCTATACCTAGAACAGTTTTTATGATTCACACTGAAATGATGCAGCTTGTGAAAGCGTCGGGATGTCAGAATATTCACCTTTGATACTTTGATAAATGGCGTAGCTAGCTATTAGATTTGTACCAATAAAAATAGTATTTGCTATGGTTGCACTGATTACAGATGGCAATCCGTTGCTAGATAACTGTTGGACAACTTGAAAGAAAAGTTGAGCAATAAACAATACAATTTGCATTAGTAAAGCTTGCATTGTATTAAAACGAATAAAATGAGGGACACGAATATCTCTAACCACCAAAAAGAATAATCCCATAAACAAGAAAAATTCGCCTGTTAAACCAAGTACAGGTACTAGAGGAAATGCTAAAACATTTCCATACAGCCAAATAAACGGGAAAAAGGGAAGTACAAGCATTGGGAACTGCTGAAACAATGTTGCCCCATAGATTACACCCGCCGATATGGGCAGTAGGTAAGGCAAGCAACTATAAAAGCGGTGCAGAGGTGTTACAGATTGCTGCCATGTCATAACAATTTCCTTTAAGTTCTGTGTTGTTATTAGATTTATAGCAATCCTAATTCATTTGTGAGATTGAAGTAGTTTGAGAGTGTGTAAACCCACTTTCAAACTACTCAAGATTGCTATGTATGGATTTGATTTTAACTCAAGTCTTTTAAAGAGATTTAAAAAATATTTACATTTTGTAGTCACAAAGACTACGAAATGTAACGGAATGTAAACAAATCAATTTAAAATTATTGCATTTATTGCCCAAAATCAACCACATCAATGCTTGTCTGGTATTAAATAGTGGGTAGGTATAAATCTTTAATTGCTAATTGTTACTGTATGTAACAGTTTTAGCAACACAATAACCAAACGCAATATATAAAATCCCCAAAAAATCAGGACAGTAATTTAAGGAGACTGCATGTTCACTTCTGTGCCACCGATCGCAACATTATCTGGTAGACGTATCATTCCCGAAAATCTACAGGGTCGGGTCTTAATGAAGTTGGTCTATGTAGTGCTTGAACCTCAATATCAGAGCGCTATGTCGGCGGCTGTAAAGTCAATCAACAAAAACAATCCTCATCTGGCGATCGAGGTAAATGGCTATTTAATCGAGGAGCTACGTAGTCCAGAAAATTACGAAGCCTTTAAAGAAGATATTGCGGAAGCCGATATATTTATTGCCTCATTAATTTTTATTGACGATCTCGCTACGAAGATCGCTCAAGCCGTCCAGCCCCATCGTGATCGCTTATCAGCATGTGTGGTATTCCCATCAATGCCAGAGGTGATGCGTCTCAATAAAATGGGCAGCTTTAGTATGGAAAACTTGGGGCAGTCGAAAAGTGCGATCGCCCAGTTTATGCGGAAGCGCAAAGAGAAATCAGGCAGTTCTTTTCAAGACAGTATGCTTAAGGTCGTACAGACCCTGCCGAAGATTCTCAAATACATGCCGATGGACAAGGCACAGGATGCTCGCAACTTTATGTTGAGTTTCCAATACTGGCTAGGGGGATCAACGGAAAATCTAGAAAATTTCCTATTGATGTTGGCACAGAATTATTTGCCCACTGTTAAAGCTAGATCGAAAGAAAATGGTTCGGCTCCACTCCAAATTAAAGATCCTGTTACCTATCTAGATATGGGTTTGTGGCATCCGCTTGCACCCAAGATGTTTGAGAATACTACCGAATATTTAAATTGGTTTAACTCACGCACAGATATTCCTGAGGAGATGAAAGATCCTCTCGCTCCATGTGTGGGGCTATTGATGGCTCGCACGCACCTTGTCACAGGCGATGATGCTCATTATGTGGCGATGGTACAAGAATTAGAATCACTGGGAGCAAGGGTGATTTCTGTATTTAATGGAGGCTTAGATTTCTCAACAGCGGTAAACGAGTATTTCTACGATCCTAAACAGAAAGATCGGGCGATCGTTGATAGTGTAGTTTCACTGACTGGGTTCGCGCTAGTTGGGGGACCAGCAAAGCAAGATCACCCCAAAGCGATCGAAGCTCTTGAAAAGCTAAATCGTCCCTACATGGTGGCTTTACCCCTCGTTTTCCAAACCACAGAAGAATGGCAAGATAGCGATCTCGGATTGCATCCTGTACAAGTTGCCCTTCAGGTTGCCTTACCAGAACTCGATGGCGGACTTGATCCGATTGTGCTTTCGGGACGCGATAGTATGACGGGAAGATCTCATGCAATCGGCGATCGTTTAGAAACAATTGCAAATCGGGCGGTCAAATGGGCAAATCTGCGCCGCAAACCTCGCCACGAAAAGAAACTCGCCATTACCATTTTCAGTTTCCCACCTGATAAGGGAAATATTGGCACAGCCGCTTACTTGGATGTTTTCTCTTCCATTCACAAAGTCGCCGAAGCTCTGGGGAACAATGGCTATGATGTGCAAGGCTTGCCAAAGACATCCCACGACATGATGTCAGAAATCCTGCATAACCCTGAAGCAATGGTTGGCAGTCCTGAATTGAATGTTGCTTACAAGATGTCTGTGCCTGAGTATGAAGCTCACACCCCCTATGTGGATCGCATCATTGAGCAATGGGGCGCAGCCCCAGGGCATCTCAATTCCGATGGACAGAACTTGCTCATCTACGGTAAGCAATATGGAAACCTATTTGTAGGCGTACAACCGACCTTTGGTTATGAAGGTGACCCTATGCGCTTGCTCTTTAGCAAATCTGCTTCACCACACCACGGCTTTGTCGCTTACTATACCTATCTCAACCATATCTGGGGAGCCGATGCCGTCCTTCACTTTGGTACTCACGGCTCAATGGAATTCATGCCAGGTAAGCAAGTGGGTATGTCAGGTGAATGTTTCCCTGATAGCTTGATTGGGGCTTTGCCAAATATCTATTACTATGCTGTCAACAATCCTTCAGAAGCAACGATCGCAAAACGTCGCGGTTATGCCACGATCATCAGCTACATCACCCCTGCGCCTGAAAATGCAGGCTTGAGCCGCAACTTGCAAGAACTGAGCGAATTGATTGCGTCTTACAAGGATCTGCGCCTTGGTGGTCGTGGTGTGCAAATCACCAATACGATTATGGATAAGGTGCGCTTAGTAAATCTCGATAAGGATGTGGAACTTCCTGAACAAGATGCTAAGGATATGTCCCTTGAGGAACGCGATAACGTCATCGGTCAGGTTTACAACAAGCTGATGGAAATTGAGTCCCGCGTTCTCCCTTGCGGTCTACACGTTGTTGGTGAACCTCCTAAAGTGGAAGATGTCACCGATGTGTTGACCAGCATCGCTAGCTTCGATCGCCCCGAAGACAATATGAAGTCTCTGTTGAGAATCATCTGTGAAAGCATCGGGCGCGATATCGAACAGCTTTACAAATCCAGCGACAAGGGTATTTACGCCGATGTAGAACTCTTGGCAAACATTCGGGCGATCGCCAATAAAGCTGTGGGCGCATTGGTCAAAGCAAAGGCTGATGATGATGGCAGAGTTTCCAAACTCTCCGTTCTCAATTTCTTTAGAATGGGCAAAACTGAACCTTGGATTGAAGTTTTCCAAGAGAATGGCTATCCCAATGTTAATAAAGATGACATCAAGCCTCTCTTTGAATTCCTAGAGTTCTGTCTCAAACAAATTGTCGCTGACAACGAACTTGGCGGCTTGATTAAAGCTCTGGAAGGTGATTACATTACACCTAGCCCCGGTGGTGACCCGATCCGTAATCCCTTGGTATTGCCTACTGGCAAGAATATGCACGCCCTCGATCCTAACTCGATTCCTACGAGTGCGGCAGTGCAAGCCGCAAAAACTGTGGTTGATCGCCTCTTAGAGCGTCAACGTCAAGACAACAATGGAGTCTATCCCGAAACGATCGCCGTCGTCCTCTGGGGAACCGACAACATCAAGACCTACGGCGAATCTCTCGCTCAAGTTCTCTGCATGATCGGCGTAAAGCCCATGCCCGATGCACTCGGTCGTGTCAACCGTTTAGAATTGATTCCCCTTGAGGAGTTGGGTCGTCCTCGCGTTGATGTGGTGGTTAACTGCTCTGGCGTATTCCGCGATTTATTCGTTAACCAAATGGACTTAATCGATCGCGCCGTGAGAATGGCAGCCGAAGCCGATGAGCCTTTGGAAATGAACTTTGTCCGCAAACACGCGATCGCCCAAGCAGAGGAATTTGGCTTAACTATCAGTCAAGCGGCAACTCGCGTATTCAGTAACTCATCGGGTTCTTACTCTTCCAACGTTAACCTCGCTGTGGAAAACAGCACATGGGAAAACGAAGAAGAATTGCAACAGATGTATCTATCGCGTAAGTCCTTCGCCTTTGGTGGCAATGTCAGCAACACCCAACAGCGTCAGCTTTACGAAGCCTCTCTGAAGACCGTTGACATGACCTTCCAAAACTTGGATTCGTCAGAAATCAGTCTCACCGATGTATCCCACTACTTTGACTCTGACCCCACCAAGCTCGTTGGCAGTCTCCGTAAAGATGGTAAAAAACCTGCTTCCTTTATCGCTGATACTACCACCGCTAATGCTCAAGTTCGCACCCTCACCGAGACAGTTCGCCTCGATACCCGCACAAAGATTCTCAATCCCAAATGGTATGAGGGAATGCTCAAGAGTGGTTACGAAGGTGTCCGCGAAATCTCCAAGCGTCTTGTCAACACAATGGGTTGGTCAGCAACGGCTGGTGCAGTGGATAACTGGGTTTACGAAGATGTCAATGATGTCTATGTGAACGATAAGGAGATGTGCGATCGCCTCAAAAATCTCAACCCCAATTCGTTCCGTAAGATTGTTGGTACTCTCCTAGAAGTCAATGGTCGCGGCTATTGGGAAACCAGTGAAGAGAATCTGGATAGATTGCGTGAACTCTATCAAGAACTCGAAGACCGCATTGAAGGTGTCGAATAGTTTTTGATTTAGTAAAATTCAGTAACAGGTGGGGTAATTTATTTACTTCACTTGTTAGTTTTTAAGATTTAGTTAGTGCAAGATTATGTTACAAGCTATCAGAATTGAAGGTCTACGCTCTCTTACTGATACAGGTTCTATTGATATAAAGCCACTAACTATCCTTGTTGGAGAGAATAGTTCAGGTAAGAGTACTTTTTTAAGATTTTTTCCACTGCTAAAACAAAGCTTTGAAGCTAATACTTCGGGACCTATACTTTGGACTGGATACGTCAATTTTGGTACTTATAGAGAAGTTCATCAACACAACTCGCCTAATGGTATCAGGCACTGGTCAGTTAAATCGTGAGGGAGTGAAAACCCCGTAGTGAAAGCAACTCCATCATGGATAGCGGTCGATGATATAGCCCGATCGCCATAGCAGGAGTCTTATTCTTCCCCAAGCCCACATGAGGTCTCACCCAGTTATGCACTAATCTTTGCACAGTGATTGCTCGTTGTAATCCTTCGGTATTCTTCGCATACAGGTTTTGTCTACGGCGATAAGCGCTACACCTCCTTCTCAAAGCACTATTGTTTGCTTCATTGTGATTGGCATGAATGTCACTCTTATCACTAATAGCCGTATAGGGATGCTCTGGTTTGAGCCATTCGACACGACGCTTGCCCTGTGAACTTTTAATTTTGATAGCAACTTCTAATCTGTCGCCATACCTTCTGATGTCCATACTCACGACTTACTTCGGTGGATTTGAGGTGCACACTTGCTATTTGCCATAGTTGTTGGGCATAGCGTCTTTCGCCATCGGTATACCTTAACAGGGAATAGACTTAACGTTTTTAAAAGACTGAAAGCGTAAAGTCAATAATTAAGGGTAACACAGGAGCCAACGGGAGTTGATTGACCTTAATTATGTAATTTGTTAAGGTCACACAGCTAAAACTGTCTATGCTGCAACGGCCTTAAGATAGACCTTGGTGGTGTGTTATGTCTGCCGCAGTTGAGTTTCACCGTTATGACAAAACGAAGTGTCTGTTGAAATGGAACCTGATTGGTCGGCTTAATCAACAGGCTTACCAACGGAGTAATTCAGCGCATAACTCCAACTCAGTAAACGCAACCACAAACGAGGATTTGTCGGCTCAAGCCAAGATTGACAACTACGCATAAGTTTCGGCAACCATCCACCTAGTAATGCGTTAGCCAACGAACTACGGGTAAATGATCCATAGCTAGATAGCCATTTCAGTAAGTCCTGTATTCCTGCCATTTCCAAAATCCAAAGTACTAATTTCGGATTTTTAAAGGCGGCGATGAGAGCAAGGCGGTTAAACATTAACCAATTTAGGCGATCTTTGATAAAGCGATCGCTAACGGGTTGTGGCTCATCAGCAAGCAGTCCAAAGAAAGTATTTAGCATCGAGTTCACTCGCTCAGGTGGCAAGTGCATTCCTGTTGGAACCATCATTCCTTTTGAGAATAGCCATGTAACGGCAATATTGCTTTGATAGGCATTAATCTGACTGAGATCATTGGCACTGAGCAAATCATGTTTCAGGGCAGTATCTAGTAATGTTGCGAGACGTGGCAAATTGCGAACGAGGGAACCAAAGCCTGTAAAGACTAGGGGTGATTGCAGAGACGCGGCATCACCGATCGCGAGAATACGGTCAAAGGCACATTTTTTAGAGTTCTCATTGAGGCTGTAATGTCCCGTGATATAGCCAAAGGTCGCCTTCTTCCAAGTCAGTTTCTCCATGTCACAACGACGATATTCAGGCAAAATCGTGAAGAAGTCCTCATACATTTCCAGTAACGATCCCGGATTTTCGGGATGGACTTGGTGATAATGGAACAGATAAATTGTCAATTCATCTTTCTCGGCTGGAAAGAGTTCCCAAATTAATTGCCGTCCTCGCGAGATATCGCCATGACTAAACAACACATCGCCATACTGAGAATCCCAAACCTGTTTATCAATGCCCTCCAAAACTGCGCCTACGGTCGGACAGACACTATCAAAGGCTTGTCCTGCATTTAGTTGTTGCGCGATCGCTGAAGCCGATCCCATCGCATCGATCACCAAACGCGAATTTAGAATTACCTCGGCATCCGTTTCTAGATTCTTAGCAAAGATGGTCGCGCCATTTTCACCAATGACCACCTTTTGAAATTCGGTGCGATCGCAAATTACTGCGCCATACTGATGTAATTTCTTACTGCAAATTTCTAACAAACGATTAGTATCGATCGCAATATTTAAAACCGTTGGCGTATGGAGCACCTTTGCCTTGAGATGCGGGGGATTATTGCTATCAAAGAACTTGTTGAATCCATCGACATATTCCGCCGTAATCATCGCTTCAAATTCTTCTTTAGTGAAGAGTCCAAAGTCGATCAGATTCTGAAATTCGGCACGAGAGATATTCCATTCCCGATTCATCCGCCCAAAGGGAATGCGCTCCACTAAGCAAACGCGATAGCCTAACTTCGCCATCATCGCCGCATGGATCGCGCCCAGTGCTCCACCGAGATACACGATGTCATAGATTAAGTCTGGTTTTGCGGAATGAGTTTGTGAATCTTCAAAAATAACCTGCTTGGGAATTTCAGGATTCTTAACACTTTCTCGCCAGCGCTTTTCCCACCAATAGACGCGATTGAGATCATATTCACCATTAGGAATCCGTTGAAAGAATTTAACTGTAAGCGGATATTCTCCAGCTAAGGCTTCAAAAATTGATTGATTTGGAGCGATCGCAGGTGGTTGTTTAAACTCGTAGGGAAAAGCTTGACGCACCGCTTTCGTAAAATGCTCAAGAAATTCCTTTTCCCCATCCATGACCTCATCCGACCAGCGAAACACTTTTAGGTAAGTCGTGCGTTGCAATGTCCAGATAAATACTGATAATTGCGCGATCGCTCCTGAACGATTTTGGCGATCAAGGATAAAGCCATGCTTAGCAACGGATTTTTTACCAAAGGGTGGTTGGTACTCAGTCTGAAGCCATGTTTTCACGGCTGCAACTTGAGGTGTCGGAATCTCGATGTAAAGTAACTGCTGCATGGCTAAATCAATATCGTCATTGTTCTCATTTTGGCATATATCGTGATTTGGATCAGACTTGCAAGTTTTCTAACCGTGTAATCCACTGATTAAAATGTGGACATTTTCCTCTGATGCTTGCCAAACCAATTTTCTGGACTATCAAAGATCCAGCAGACACTTTTTCGTAAGTAGGAACAAATTGGAAAATTCTTTTAGAAGGAGCAGTAGTTGCACCTTGGTTAATTAGCTCAGGAGAAGAAAAACTATTACAAACATTTGATAATTCTTGGATTTCTTGCTCATACTCAGGAAATCTTTCTGATAATTTTTCTGGTTGAACAAGAATTAAAGCTTCAAATTCATGCAACTGAATATAGGGTATAAACCTTGGATCACCAATATCATTAAAAAAAGCATTTTCAAGGTATTCAATTTTTTGATAACATTCTAATTCCTTAGCTTCATCAAATTTCGGGAAATCATTGGGTAATGCGTATAAATCTAGCATGGTTGTAAATCTTGCATCCCCAGATTTATCTTGCTTTAACCAGAGAGTGATATCCCTTTTTACTTGTTCATAACTAGTTAATCCTCCTCGATACACTTTATTTTTGGTTCGTTTAGTTGTAATGCAATGTACAGAAGTAGAAGAAATATTAAAATATCCCAAATGATCAGCTAGCACTGTTTTAACAAATTCTTCTTCTGTCTGACCCTCTGCAATAACATGTAAACGAATCATCAGCTAGGTCTCCCGCCAATTACATTTTTATTCCATAGTTCAGACAATGAGTATTCTTCTAGCCAATCTTCTAACTCTTCCACAACTAATCTTTTGAAAGAAGATTCTCGGTCATTTCTTTCAACAACAATAATATCTTCTGGCTCAAAACAATCTACTAATAATGGTGATTGAGTGGCTAAAATTACTTGACAACGATTAGAAACACTATTGATTAAGCTACCGATAATATTAATAGCATAGGGATGTAAACCTAATTCTGGTTCATCTAAAATTAAAACATCAGGTAAACTATCGGGAGGTTGTAACAAAAGCGTTACTAAAGACATTGCTCTTAATGTTCCGTCAGATGCTTGATTAGGACTAAAAATTAAATCTGTCCCTCTCTCTTTCCATTGTAAAAGCACATTATCTTTTATTGGATTTAGTGCAAATTCATCAAAAAACGGGACGATCTGTCTAAGGCTTTCTACAATTCTTTGATAATAAAGAGAGTTGTTTTCTTTAATCTTTAAAAGAAATGGTGCTAGATTGCCAGCATCCCATTTAAGTGATTGATTATCATTAATGTCCCATTTTCGTTTGAAACGTGCTGTGTGTGATGTGTTATGGAACTGATAGATAACAAAATTTTGAATTAAGCTAAAAATATTTTTAGCTAACTGATTTTCTGAAATTGATAGATCTATTAGTTTGGATTCTCTATGACTTGAAAATCTTGCCTTTTTAATATTCAAATTCTTATGGTCAGGATTCAAAGAACTATTTACTAATTGATTTGTATTAAGATAGTCAGAAGAAGAAATTTTATTACCTTCATTAACATCTATTAAATTCAATGTTGGGGCAGTTTCTCCAAACCTTTCTTCAGCAAATATAAAAGTATCTGAGGCAGCATAAGCCAATCTAAATGAATAGTCATATTTGCCTAAGATACTTTCAAAACTAAGTTCTGTTTCAATTTGAGTAGTAGATTCTACTCCATCAAATAATAAAGAGCTTGCGCCACCAGATTGTCCAACAAAGAATTGTAATTCTCCTTGGGACTGCAACATCCAACGCAATAGCTTAAAAAAAGAAATAAAATTAGATTTACCTGAACCATTCGCGCCAATTAAAACGTTGATGGGAGATAAATCTAATTCTAATTCTTTAATTGATTTAAAGCCTTTGATGCTGATGTGTTTAAGCATAGCGATCACACAATTTTACACTTAGGGTTTGACAATCAAAATACCGTAGGCATCAGGATTGAGGTATTTGCGAACGGCGGCTTGGATGTCCTCTTTGGTGATGGATTTAATTAAATCGGGATAATTTAAGGCTGGCTCTAGGGAACCGACAATGCGATCGTAATAGCCATAGATGCCTGCGCGTTCCTTAGGCGATTCATTGCCAAAGATAAAGCGATTGCTGACTTGAGTGCGAATCTTGGCGAGTTCCTCATCGGTGACAGGCACTTCATGGAGTTGGCGAATATGCTCACGAATCGCTTCCTCCACGATCGCTACACCCTCCACATTTAACTTGGCAAATACTTGGAAATTACCCTGCCAACGCATTGCCGAATTACTAACGGAAATACGATCGACGATGCGCCGATTTTCGCGCAAGTCCTGCACCATCCGCGAAGTACGTCCACTACCGAGAATATTCGCCAGAATACTTAGAGGATAGGTTTCTGATAGCTCATTCAAGCCAGAAACGCGCCATGTCATGCTCAATCGGGCTTGCTTGAGGCTGGTATCGGTTACTTCGCGCCGCACAATTTTGGTAAAGGGCTTTTCGGGAGTGAAAGTCTTAGGTTCTGGTTTATCAGCGATCGCATCTCCTTCAAAGTAATTAGCGATTACCCCGATCATCTCGCTCACAGGTAGATTGCCAACCACAGCGATCGTCATGTTTTGCGGTGCATACCACTGACGATGAAAAGCCTTCATCTGCTCAGATGTGACTTTTTCGATGACATCAACGGGACCCAACACCGCACGACGATAGGGCAACTGATCATAAATCAATTCGGAAATATGGCGATAAATACGGCGATCGGGATTGTCTTCACTGCGGCGGATTTCCTCTAGTACCACATGACGCTCACGCTGAAACTCTTCATCGGGAATGCTAGCTTTTAGCACTACATCCAGTTGCAAAGGCGCGAGTTTTGCGAAATCCTTAGGTGCAACATTGATATAAAAATGGGTGTAGTCCTGACTGGTTGCCGCATTGGTATTACCACCATGCGACTCGATCGCCTGTTCAAATTCGCCCAAGGCAAGGCGATCGCTACCCTTAAACACCATGTGTTCTAAGAAATGTGCCATGCCGTTGATATCATCACTCTCAACCGCAGAACCAACGTCAACCCAAATACTTAGATTAACTGCATCCACAGGAATCTGTTCGGCGATAATCTTCACGCCATTGGGCAGAACATGCTGAGTGGGCGCAGATAATTGCACTTTTGTAGCTAGATCATTGAGAGCATGATCGGTCACAGCTACCTCTAACCGACGCGGAACGACGATCGCTGTCATGGCAAATTTTAGGTTTTTACTAAATTGACTTTGATAAAGACGTTTTATATAAAGGTAAACGGCACGTTGTTGTACCGTTTGCCTCGATTTAAAAATTTTACATTCTCTCTAGAGCCTGCAATTTGTAATAAGCTTCTCGCAGGGGCAAGCTAGAAGTATCTTCTAGCATAGCAGCAAAATCATAGGATTCTTGGTAAGCGGCGCGTGCTTTTGGCAGATTTCCAAAAGATAAGTACAAATCACCCAAATATCGCTGTGCAATCGCCGCCGTTTCTTGATCGCCCATTACCAAAGCCAACCTAGAGCGATTTTGCAATAATTCTTCAATGCGATAAAAGTTAGGGACTTCGAGATACGCGGCAATCAAGCGATCGCTTGCCACTGCCATCAATGGATAATTGCGATATTGGCGGGCGATCGTTAAAGCCATCCCATAGTCCTTGATCGCTGACTTGTAATTATCCAACGACATGAAACTGTCGCCGCTATTGACGTAGACATAGCCCTCACCGATCGCCTCACGGAGTGGATATTTTTTGCTCGATGCATAATAGAGCTTGATCGCAGCGAGATGATCACCATAGCGTCCTGCAATTAAGCCCTTATTATTTAGAGCAAGCGCAGTATTCAGTCCTTGATCATTTTGAATAGCCAGATCAAGAGTTTCTTTGTTCAGTTTCGCCGCAGATTCCAGTTTATTTTGGGCAATCTCAAAACTGACTAAGTTATTAGAGCTTTCCAACTTTGCACCATTGTCTTGCAAAGTATTGGCATAACGAATTCTTTGGCGAGTTGTATCCTGAGCCGTGTCTGTTGCTCCCATCATTTCATAGGCATCACTTACCCTTGCCAGCGTGTAGGCGATCGCAGGTTGGTCATTAATGCGACGGTAATAGCCAATCGCGTAGAGCCAAGTCTTAATAGCTTCACGTGGTTTTCCCTCTTTGAGTTGTACATAGCCAAGATCAAGCAAGCGATCGGCTTCATTGCGAACAGCAGGATTTGCGGGGTTAACAGTTGTGTGCTGTGCCTGTGTTGGCATCGGCACAACGATCGCTCCCATAACTGCCGCTAAGATCGTTGCGCCAATATTAGCAACCGACATTTTCTGATGTTTTCTATACATATCCCTACATCCTCACCAATAAGGTGGACATATTGTAGCGACATAAAAGCAATTTTTTATAGAAGTTTTCTGACTTTTTCTGACATTTATTTCCATACAGGGATGTACGCTAAATTAAAACCTAGAGAAATTGTTGAAAGCGGTGCTTTGCATTGCTTTCAACAATTTCTCTGGACTACTTCACAAGCACCACAACCCTATGGATATGGCTTTGATATAATTTAGGCTAAGCATTTTGAGGAAATCTATGATTACACTCACTCAAGCAAAGTCTGGTTCAGAACTGGAGCAAGAGCAAAAACTAGAACTAAATTTTGACCAGTTTTTAGAGCAATGTCCTGAAGATGGTCGCTATGAATTGGTGGATGGCAAAATGGTAAGAAAATTAGCAACAAGAATTCATTACGATGTCGCTTGGCTAATTTTAAAAAGCTTTGATCGAGAGGTTGAGCGGTTAAATTTAAACTACGTGGTTAATGACGTAGCAGCAGTTTTAACTACAAATAAAAAAGGTAAAGAACAGGGGCGACATCCTGATGTCAGTGTTATAAATCGAGATGTTTGGCGGAGCGATCGCCTAAATCATCGGGGCATCCGCGAACCAATTCAACTTGCCATCGAAGTAGTATCTACCAATTGGGAAGATGATTATATTGATAAACTCGAAGAATACGAACGTTTAGGAATTCCTGAATATTGGATTGTGGATTACTTAGCGATCGGTTCTCGCGACTATTTAGGTGATCCGAAGATGCCTTCTGTGCTGATATTCGCCTTAAATGCAGAAGGCAAATATCAAATGACAATATTTCAAAACAACGATCGCCTAATTTCGCCAACCTTTCCAGAATTAAATCTCACTGTTGAGCAAATTATGGCTGCTTAAGTCAAATCTAAATCACGCTCAAAACTAAGCCCTTCAGATACGCTCCTTCAGGATGAAAAATACTCGTAGGATGATCAGCGGGATGGGTTAAATGATGTAAAACCTTGATAGTGCGACCTGACTCGATCGCCGCCGCCGTGACAGCACCCGTAAAATTCTCCACATTCACCACTTGAGAGCAGGAAAATGTGAATAACAAGCCACCACTTTTCAACTTAGACATGGCTTGCAAATTCAACCGTCGGTAGGCTTGCATCGCTGAATGTCGCGCCGATAAACTTTTAGCAAAAGCTGGTGGATCAAGCACGATCGCATCATAATCGCGATCGCATTGCTTCAAAAAATCAAACACATCGCCTGTAAAGGAAGTATGAGTTGCTTGACGCTGAGCATCAAAATTTGCAGCAATATTGCGATCAGTCCATTCCATCGCCTTGACTGAGCTATCAATCGAATGTACTTCTAGCGCCCCTGCTGCCACGGCATAAACAGAGAACCCGCCCGAATAGCAGAAGGTATTTAAAACTTTTTTACCTGTGGCATATTTACCAAACAAACGCCGATTTTCACGTTGATCTAAGAAAAAGCCTGTTTTCTGCCCCCTTTCCCAATCAACAATAAAGTGATGTCCATATTCTAAAACTTCGGCACTATCAGTAGATTTTTCGCCGATTAATAGCCCATCCTGAGACTGCATTTGTGATTTTCGTGAAAGAGTCGCCGAGCTTTTGTCATAAACTGCTTGTAAGCGATCGCTATAAATTTCCTTTAATATGTCCGCGATTTCCTGACGATAGCGATATGTTCCCAGTGAATGACATTGCAAAACTGCCGTTTCTCCATAAACATCAATAATTAATCCTGCTAAACCATCACCTTCAGAATTAATTAAGCGATAGCAATTTGTTTCTGGATTATCAATTAATCCTATTTGCTTTCTCAGAATAAATGCTTGCTGTAGGCGATCGCGCAATAAACTTTGCATCGACTCCACAGGTTGGAACGATAGCACCTTAATCGCGATACTACCCATACCCCACAAACCGATCGCTAAAAACTTACCATCTTCGCTATAGGCTTCTACCAAGTCACCATCATTGACTTCTCCTTGTATTTTGGCGATCGCACCTGAAAAAATCCAAGGGTGGAAACGCTGAACCGCATCGACTTTTTTACGATGAATAATCGCACGGGGCAACGGTGACATAGCTAAAAACTTTTAAGTAGGGTTGCTCAACATAACACAATTTCAAGCATAAAACTCCAAAGAGGATCGGTACAAATCAATTCTCAATTATGAAACCAATTTTGGTGTTTCCAGTCCCGAAGGCACTGGAAACACCAAAATTGGTTTTTTGAAAGTCAGTCAACGGCTAGTTTTCAAAAAAACAATTTTTATAATGCGAATTGTTGAATTATGGCTCTCTAAGTTTTGGTGGATATGCCTTTTGTGTTATTCTCAAGAAGCTATCGTTATTGATAATGCTATGAATTCTGCGGAGACCACCTATTCACCTGAATCCCTCAAGGCTGAACTCAACTCAAAAGGTTGTCGCATGACACCGCAGCGCGAGGTTATTTTAAGTACTTTTCAAACTTTACCAGAAGGGCAGCATCTCAGTGCTGAGGATCTTTACGAACGTCTAAAAGCTCAGGGTGAGAATATTAGTCTTTCGACAATTTACCGCACCGTAAAAATGATGGCAAGGATGGGGATTTTGCGTGAACTCGAACTTACCGAAGATCATAAACATTATGAAATTAATCAGCCCAAGCCTCACCATCATCATCATTTAGTCTGTGTTAAAACCAATCGTGTGATTGAGTTTAAAAACGATCAAATTCTTACGATAAGTAAAAAAGTTGCTGATAAGTATGGCTTCTCTGTCTTAGATTGCCAACTAACAATTATTGGTGTCAGTCCTGAAGGGCAGCGATCAATTTTTTAGGACATTTTTGCGTAATTTCCATAAGTAAATAGTTAAAACCAGTGAATAAAAAAGAGCGCAAAGCGCTCTTTTTTATTCACTGGTTTTGGCAAAATCTTCCTGTGCATAAATTCTGAATCTGTCTAAATCTGCCTGTAAAGTAGACTCGACAACCTGTCCCAAAAATAAATTATCCATAATTTGCCCGATCGCAGGAATCGCATAGGCGATGCTCAACTTCACAATTGTCATATTATTAGGGCGACCATAAAATCTTACAGCCCCACGATTTGGCAGACCACCAATTGATTCCCATTGAATAATTTGATTGGGAATCTGTTTAAGAATTCGAGACTTCCAAGTAAAAGTTAAGCCGTTTGTGCCAAGTTTCCAAGCGGATATATCAGGATCATCTGTGACCACTACAGAGTCAATCCACTTCATCCAACGGGGCATAGCTTGCAAATCTGACCACAACGACCACGCATATTCCACGGGAATAGCCACTTCAGTTTGGACGGTATGTTCTAGCCAATCACTCATTGGATAATTGTTAATTTTTGCTTACACCCACCATAATAACAAAGCAATCTCAACAAAAATTCTCCTTAAAAACAATTTTGGTGTTTATAGCGCTTTCAGCGCTATAAACACCAAAATTGTTTCCATAATGCATTGCCACGCAATGCTTTTCACTTTCGTTGACAAATACCAGACTTTCGGAATAGTTAAGAAGACTAGACTAAGTGACAACAATCGTAATAAAATGTTAAGACGATATAGCTAGTTTGACCACTGGAAGAGTTTACTGTGGGTTTATTACGCCATTTTACGAAAGACATCGGCATTGACCTCGGTACTGCCAACACACTAATTTATGTGTCTGGTGAAGGTATTGTTCTGCAAGAGCCATCAGTTGTCGCAATCGATCAACGAGACAAGACTGCCTATGCAGTTGGAAATGAAGCCAACAAAATGATCGGTCGCACCCCTGGTGACATCATTGCAGTGCGCCCCCTCAAAGATGGCGTAATTGCTGACTTTGACTCGGCTGAGCTGATGTTGCGCTCATTCATTCAAAAAGTTAAGAAAGGTGTTTTTAATCCTCGCATTGCGATCGGCATTCCCAGTGGTGTAACAGGCGTGGAATGGCGAGCAGTTATGGATGCAGCCCGTCGTGCTGGCGCAAGTGAGGTTTACCCAATCGATGAGCCGATCGCGGCGGCGATCGGTGCAGGACTACCTGTAACTGAAGCAACGGGGAACATGATCATTGACATTGGTGGTGGGACTACCGAAGTTGCCGTCATGAGTTTGCAGGGAATTGTATTGAGTGAGTCTGTGCGTGTTGCAGGCGACGAACTCAGTGAAGCAATCATGAAGTACATGAAGACTGTACATAACCTCGTTGTAGGGGAACGTACTTCAGAGGAAATTAAAATTAAAATTGGTTCAGCTTATCCCATTAAAGAAGAAACTTCGATGGAGGTAAGAGGCTTACACCTACTATCGGGCTTACCTCGTACCGTCACTGTAAAGTCTTCAGAAATCCGTGAAAGCATGAGTGAACCTCTCTCAGTGATTATTGAAGCTGTAAAGCGAACCCTAGAGCGTACACCTCCTGAACTAGCTGCCGATATTATTGATCGCGGTATTATGTTGGCTGGTGGTGGGGCAATGCTAAATGGTATTGATACCCTGATCAGTCATGAAACTGGAATTATCACTCATATTGCCCCAGCCCCATTGGACTGCGTAGTAATCGGTGCTGGTCGTGTTTTAGAAGATTACAAAAATCTTGGTCGTGTCTTAACCAGTCGCTTGAAAAGTTTATAGGTAAATTTTTCATGGATTCAATCCGTAGTTGGTGGGAGCGTTATAGCTTTCAAACCGTTGTGGTTACTGCTGGAATTGGGCTTGCTTGGTTTATCCGCCAAACCCAAGGTGTCGCTATTATGGAAACATATCAGTTTCTTAGCCGCCCTTTCCAATCAAGTGTATCTAAGCAAGAATTATTGCAAGATGCTCAAGTACGCGAACTTCGCTATCGCTTGACTGAATTGGAGTCACAAAACCAGAGAATGAAGGAACTTTTGAAGGTAAGGGTAACTCCCAAGGATGTTGGCGTTTGGGCGACGGTGATCGGTCGTGGTGCTGATTCTTGGTGGAATCAAATCTTAATTGGGAAAGGTAGCAATGATGGTATTAAACCAGGTGCTGTGGTGGTTGCTCCTGGAGGTTTGGTTGGGCGTGTTACCCACGTCTCCCCCAACACTAGTCAGATTTTGCTAATCAGTGATCCAAATAGTCAGGTTGGTGTTGTCGTTAGTCGCAGTCGTTTTAGTGGAATGCTCAAAGGGCAAAGCCAAAATACAGCAACCATAGACTTCTTCGAGCGTGATCCTGATGTAAAAGTTGGAGATATTGTCCATACATCACAATTTAGTACGCTATTTCCTGAAAACGTACCTGTAGGTCGAATTAAATCCATAAATCTTGATAAGCAACCTGCCCCTGAAGCGATCGTCGAGTTTTCGACTCCTTTAGGACTACTAGATTACGTTGAGGTATATCCTTTCCAAGAGAAGCTGTAGCCCAGTCATCAGAAATAATGCTCGATCGCAAAGTTTCCCTATCCAAAAAATTTTTAAACTGGGCTGTGACCATTGGTTCACTGCTAATTTGTGTTTTAGCGATGTATACCAGATTTCCAGGCATGACTTTGATGGGAATTGCTCCTAACTGGTTACTAATCTGGCTAGTGGCTTGGAGCGTTAATCGTCCTGTATTTTTGTCAGTAATGGCAGGGGTTGCCATAGGATTTATACAAGACGGTATGACTTTTGTGGACATGCATGTTTCACCAACTCATGCTTTGGGCCTAGCAATCACTGGTGGACTAACCTCACTTTTGCAGAAACAGCGATATATGCAAGAGGACTTTATTTCGATCGCTTTAATTGTGTTTGGCATGGCAGTAATTGTTGAGACCATGCATGCATTGCAATTAACTGCCATGGGAGCCGACATGGATAATGTTTGGACTTTACAGCAGCGGATAGCTCTTAGTTCAGCGATTTTGAGTAGTTTATGGTCGCCTGCTATTTACTTTCCCCTTAGCCGTTGGTGGCGATCTCTAGAGAAACAGGAAGATTAATTTGATAGCACCTTGAGTAGTGCTAAATAGGTAAGGATTAGCGGCGCTTTGCGCCGCCAATAAATTCTTGCGTTTTGATTTGTCCTAGCGGCAATAGCTATAACACAAGTATCGTGGAATAAAAATGGAATATCTATGGAATATCTGTTTTTAGGCTTAGCGATCGCTTTGGTGATCGGTTTTGAGTTCGTGAATGGATTTCACGACACCGCTAATGCTGTAGCGACTGTTATTTATACAAATACACTCAAGCCCACATACGCAGTTATTTGGTCAGGGATTTGCAATTTATTAGGTGTGATCACATCGAGCGGTGCTGTCGCTTTTTCAATTGTGTCTTTGTTGCCTATGGAATTATTAGTTAAGGCTGATTCAAGTAAAAGCTTGATGATGGTTTTGGCTTTACTTACTTCCGCAATTATTTGGAACTTGGGAACTTGGTATTTGGGATTACCTGTATCCAGTACACATACGTTAATTGGTGTGATTTTGGGAATAGGTTTAGCTAATTCCACTTTATCTACAGGTCAAAGCTGGTGGGATGGCATAAATTGGCTAAAGATGCAGGAAGTTTTTCTTTCACTTATTATTTCACCATTGCTCGGATTTTGTGGAGCCGCATTATTATTACTAATCGCTAAAGCTCTAATTAAACAAGAAAATCTCTATAAAGCAACAGCAGCAGAGCAAACTCCATCATTAGGGATTAGGTCGTTGCTCATTTTGACCTGTACAGGAGTCAGTTTTGCTCATGGCTCTAATGATGGACAAAAAGGAATGGGTCTAATGATGCTGATTTTAGTAATTTTATTGCCAAGTAGCTTCTCCTTAAATATGGATACTAGCTCTCAAGAGATCGCCCAATTGGTCACGACATCACAAGCTGTTATTCCCGTATTTACATCACAGATACCTAAATCTTCAGTTTATGATTTGATTTTTGAGAATAGTCAAATAGAACTTACGAACTTCTTAAAACCACAAGGTCAACTAAATGAAAATACTTGGCGATCGCTAGCTTCTGAAAGTCAATTGATTAGTAATAGTTTGTCGCTCAGTAGTAATTTTGTAGATCTGTCAGATAGAGATCGTGCACAAATTAGAAATGATATTTATCTTGTTGCTAGTGCAATTACTAAATTAGAAAATCAACAACAATTAGCGAATCTTGATCAGCAACATTTATTAATTGACTATAGAAAACAATTAGATAAAACTACCCATTTCATTCCCTATTGGGTAAAGATTACGATTGCCATTGCACTTGGCGCGGGAACGATGATTGGGTGGAAGCGTGTTGTTGTTACTGTTGGCGAAAAAATTGGGAAAGAACCTCTTAATTATGCTCAAGGTGCGATCGCAGAGCTAGTGACTATGACCACGATTGGTACAGCCGATTATTTTGGATTACCCGTTAGCACTACCCACATACTTTCATCAGGCATTGCTGGATCGATGGTAGCAAATCAGACTGGTGTTCAGAGCAATACTTTAAAAAACTTGCTACTAGCTTGGTTTTTAACATTACCAGTTTGTATTCTGCTTGGATTTGGGACATATACTATTAGTCTATTTGCCGTTCATCTGCAGTTTCTAGGTTTGAGTTAAAGACTAAAAAATAGAAAGGGTGCTTAGCACCCTTTCTATTTTTTAGTCTTTAATTGATCAAAACTGCTAAATTTAATTAATAATTAATACAGGACTGTAGTTAAAACTACCTTTATCTGCTGTTTTTTAGATCTTTGTAAAGCTAAGCCCCCCGTAAATCATATGCCTAAAAAGTCCACAGTTATTTCCCCTTCAATCTTGTCTGCTGACTTTAGCCGTTTAGGTGACGACATTCGTGCAGTTGATGCGGCGGGTGCAGATTGGATTCACGTTGATGTGATGGATGGACGCTTTGTGCCAAATATCACCATTGGACCATTAGTAGTTTCGGCTATTCGTCCTGTTACCACCAAGATTTTGGATGTGCATTTGATGATTGCTGAGCCAGAAAGATATGTGCCTGACTTTGCCAAGGCTGGAGCAGACATCATCACTGTTCACGCTGAGCATACTGCATGTCCTCACTTACACCGTAATCTCTGCCAAATCAAAGAACTTGGTAAACTTGCTGGTGTTTCCCTCAATCCTTCTACTCCTTTAAGCTTTATTGAGTATGTTCTTGATCTATGTGACTTAGTTTTGATCATGAGTGTGAACCCTGGCTTTGGTGGTCAGAGCTTCATTCCTAACGTGATTCCTAAAATTGCTAAGTTGCGTCAAATGTGTGACGATCGCGGACTTGATCCTTGGATTGAGGTGGATGGTGGTCTCAAGGCTAACAATACTTGGCAAGTTCTAGAAGCTGGAGCTAATGCGATTGTTGCAGGTTCCGCAGTATTTAATGCTCCTGACTATGCTGAAGCAATCAAAGGTATTCGCAACAGCAAGCGTCCTGATCTGGTCACTGCTTAATTAATCAAAAAGAAAGGCGGCGCTTAGCGCCGCCTTTCTTTTTGGTGGTAATTTAGAATCTTCTGGGAAAGATGTTGCGATAAGAGAAATGACAGAAACTAAAGCATTGAAATACGCTTATTATTCAGGATGCGTTGCTAAGGGTGCTTGCAAAGAGCTACATGCATCGACAAATGCGATCGCTCAAGCATTAGGAATTGAACTTGTAGAATTGCATAAGGCTACCTGCTGTGGTTCAGGTACGTTCAAGGAAACCGACGAACTGATGGAGGATGTGATTAATGCCCGTAACATTTCTCTTGCCGAAGAATTAAATCTCACTGTAATGACGCAATGTAGCACCTGTCAGGGGGTACTGGGACGTGTTAACGACAAGCTTAAAAGCTCAGATTCCACACGCAGAGATGAAGTAAATGCACTGCTGAATACTCAAGGACATAATTTTCAAGGTTCTACGGAAGTTTTGCATTTACTCTGGATTCTGATTCGTGACTATGGTTTAGAAAATATCGCCGCTAAAGTAACTCGTTCTTTAGCTAATCTTAAATGTGCTTCCTTTTATGGTTGCTACTTATTGAGATCGCAAACAGTTACTCGTTTCGACGATCCCTTCAAACCTGAATCTCTGGAAAATATTTTTCGTACTGTCGGCGCAACTCCTGTGTATTACGAAGGTCGGGTGCAATGTTGTGGATGGCCGATTTCCAGCTATGCCCCCAAAGAATCTTTCTCGATGGCAGGACGACATCTAACGGCAGCGATCGCCGCAGGCGCAGATTGCATCGTTACGCCATGTCCACTCTGTCATCTCAATCTCGATTCGCGTCAACCTGAAGTTGAAAAGGTGATTGGTCACAAATTAGGGATTCCGATTTTGCATTTACCTCAATTGATCGGATTAGCGATCGGTATTGAGCCAAAAGTTCTCGGCTTAGATCGTCATATCGTTTCCACAAGTTCAGTTTTACAAAAAATTTCCAAGTAAAAAAGACCTCTCACAAAGTGAGAGGTCTTTTTGTTTTTTATGGGCAAAGAGAGAATCGAACTCTCATGACCGAAGTCGTCAGATTTTGAGTCTGATGCGTCTACCAATTCCGCCATTCGCCCTTTTTTCAAGATTTATATCATACAACAAGAATGGCGTATCTTGTCAAATATTTCTTTGATGCTTTTTATGGCGATCGCCTTATACCAATTCACAAAAGTGTGATAGACACTTTTGTGAATTAAGAACTAAATCCAGTAATACCAAGGCGAGAAATGGCGTAGCCATTTCTCGCCTTGGTATTACTTTTGGTAATTGCGATCGCGATCGCTATGATGTTTAGATTGAGAAACTGTGTGAACTAATCCCTAATTTAATTAATCTAATAAATTTTTACCAATGGCAAAACTAGAGCGTTTAATTATGCTGGCGGAAGATGAGTTGGTGCAGTACAGCACAAACGCCCACAAAATCGAAAAACTACGCCAAAAAATCGGCTTATCCCTCAATAAGGCTGAACAAAAACAGGCAAAAGCCGAGTTACTCGCAGTCATGCCCACTGACGACATTAGCAAAATCGTAGAAAAAAATCGTCAATCTGTCTCTCTGCCTTTTTGGGGTATTGCAGGGCTAGGCTTGTTGCTAGGTATATCAATGGAACAGCCTTTAGATTTTATTGCAACTGTTGTTGGTACTGGAGCAGCGATCGCCTTACAAAAATGGGGATGGAAACTTCAGGCTAAACGTCTAGTCCTCCAAACCCTAGAAGATATCGAAGAACGTACCCAATGCTAATCAAAAGAATTGCGGCACTTCGTACCTTAATTCTTCTATATTTAAAGACTGTGTTGTTTACACAGTCTTTAAATATATTTATAGTCAATGCTGCAAGTTGCTCTCATCTATCCCGAAATTCCGCCTAATACTGGCAATATCGCTCGCACCTGTGCTGCCACAAATACCCATTTGCATTTAGTTGAGCCTCTGGGCTTTGAAATTAGCGATCGCCAACTTAAGCGGGCAGGCATAGACTATTGGGACTATGTAAACGTGACTGTGCATCCCAATATCGAATCTTTACGCGAAGCGTCCAATGGGGCAAGATGGATTTGCTTTAGTGCGCGTGGAGCAAAACATTTTCGAGAATTTCAATACCAAGATGGTGATTGGCTGTTATTTGGTAGTGAATCCAGTGGCTTACCGCCAGAAGTACTTGCTAATAATCCTGCGGTTTATATTCCTATGGAAAACCCCAACGTCCGCAGTCTCAATCTCTCTGTGAGTGCTGCTCTCGGCTTGTTTGAAGCTAGACGACAATTAGGAATGTAAAAGAACATCAGTTCGACGCAAATGAACCAAGAGATTTTTTGAAAGTTTTGCTTCGCAAAACTTTCAAAAAATCTCTTGGTTTGGGTTTGAGGACAGAGCGTTGTAAGTTTTAAGTAACTAGTGCGTCATAAGTTGCTTTAAAGCCTGCTTGTTGTAAAGCTTTAACAGCAGTTTCTTCATCTTCAACCCAAAACTGATTGCCTAGACGTACTAACTTTGGCATATATTCGATCGCCGCAATTACAGGGATTTTGCCAGAGTTATCAGGTTCATTTCTGCCATAGCTAGAATTGCCTTGATTGGAATTACCATAGTTAGGATTAGGATTTAAGGCGGTTTTGAGTTGTTGTAAGACTTGACGATCGCTTGCCTGTTCGCGAGTAAGTTCAACCCGCACCATCCTTACTGACTCAATTGGCTGCATATTGTCAATAATTAATTGTGTCTGCTCATCACGGCGATCGATTTTTCCCCACACCATCAAACGTTTATCTTTTTCGAGAAGATGCTTTACTTTGTCAAAGGTTTTTGGGAAAACCACAGCTTCAGTGCTGCCAGTCAGATCTTCTAGTTGCAAAATAGCCATGCGATCGCCTTTTTTGGTGACCACTTCTTTGATGTCAAGAATTAAGGCGATCGCTGTCACGATTTTAGTTTCAGTCGAATCGGGAATATCACAGAGATTGATCGGAGCCATTAATTTTGCGGAACGGCTGACCACACTGAGGGGATGATCGGAAATATAGAAACCTAACAATTCCTTTTCCATCCTCAGCTTTTCTTGAGATGAATAGTCTTGAACACGAGTTGTGGTTGGCGCAGTATCAAAAGTTTTCGTTTGGCTACTTTCACCAAAAAAATCAAAAATATTACCTTGTCCAGACGCTTGTTCCTTAGCGCGTCGAGAAGCCCATTCCATCGTGATATCCAGATCATTCATTAACTGATGACGATTTGGCTCTAGTAAATCTAAAGCCCCAGTTTGAATTAGAGCTTCTAAAGCTTTTTTGTTTAGCGATCGCGAATCGAGGCGACTACATAAATCTGCTAAAGAAGTAAAAGCACCATCTTGACGAGCCTGTAAAATTGCCGCGATCGGTCCTGCTCCCAGATTCTTAATTGCTGCTAAGCCAAATAAAATTTGTTGCCCACGAGGAGTAAAGTCTTCGCCTGAACTGTTGACATCAGGTGGTACAACGGAAATACCCATACTGCGACAGTTCGCAATATATCGTTGTACTTTGTCTTGGTCACCACTAACCGAAGACAACAGAGCCGCCATATATTCAACGGGATAATTCGCTTTGAGATATGCGGTTTGATAAGTTACATATCCATAGGCGACGCTATGAGATTTATTAAAGCAATTGGATGCAATATAGCCATTGTCTAGTAAAAAATTGTGATCCTGCTCTAAGCCGATATCGAAAACACATTGTATGCCCAACGATTGACGACTGACGATTTTCATTTTCTGACCCCAAAAAATACTTACAAAGAGCTACATGAAGCACAAAATGCCATAGCCATTTTGTGAATTTAAAACCCTTGCTGGGTTTAGTTTTCAATTCACATGAGTGTCGTAAAACTGGTGCAAATTTGTATTATCCATGAATAGCTAAAGAAGACTAAAAAAGGCACAAATACAAATAGCTTTAGCTATTTGTATTTGTGCCTTTAAAAAATGTTTAAGGTTCAAATCCCTCTAATTCAGGAACTTCGGCTACTAAATGTACACCTTGGATATATAGTGAGCGACCATATTTACCAACGTTCTCTAGGCGCAATTTGCCGCCTTGCTTTTTAGCTTGCACTGCCATATCGATCGCTGCGCCTACGCCTCTACTGACGATCTTGGTCACTCCTTCAAAATCCAAAACGATCGCTGATAATTTGCGGTCAATAAATGGTTGCACGGCTTGTCTAAAATAGGGAACCGTGGTTACACTCAAAGCACCATTCAGTTTGAGAATAACTTGATCGCCATCAATTTGTTCGACGATCTTGAGTTCATCTTGTAAAAATGAGGAATGAGTCATGATTGGAGAATGGGTTTGGGGATAGACAGGAACTTACTCATACGGACTGTTGTACCTTGATTAGTAGACTCGATCTCGACCTTATCAACCAGCGCTTTGATCATATGTATACCAAATCCACCATTTTTGACACCAATCTCGGATATCAAATCAAAATCTGGTGGGGGTACACTATCAATATCAAAACCCGATCCACGATCATGGACTTCTACAATTAGGCTGGTATGTGCCGCGAAAACTACAACTTCTACGTCAAGATCAGATGTACTGTAAAGAACCGCATTAACTAAAGCTTCCGTAAGAGCTTGTACGATATCTTGCACAGCATCAGGATCAAACCCCATTTTTGTAGCGAGTACTTCGACTGCTGCGATGGGAATGTCCTCGATTCCCTCAACGGGTGGAATTGAGATTCGCAGCTTTAAAGGCTTCTCACTCATGGGGAGTCATTCTGTAGCTTTGATTAGCTTTGCCAGATGTAATATACCACACGTTTTTAACCTATGTTTGCAAAACCAGTTAATTTTTGATAAAGCTTTTCAAAAAAGTATCATAATTTCCAAGTTTTTGATAGCATTTTTCATAGTGATGAGTAAATATCAAAAGCCAGAAATTATAGGCTTTACGGAGATTTACTTTGTCATTAATTTATGGGCTAGTACCAATTCACACAAGTATCACGACACTCTTGTGAATTAAAAAATAAACCCAGTTAAGGATTTAAAGAACAAAATGGCGTAGCCCTTTTGCTGTTTTTAATCTAACTATGTTGGCAATCTTTGCAATAATTGCCAACATAGTTAAATGTTGCCACTATAAGCTTAAATTTACGTTGTTTCAACGTGACTTCGATATAGCACCATTTGCGGCGTGCTTCGCACGCCGCAAATGGCGTTGTTTTAGATAAACAATAAACGGAAAGATCTGACTTTGATGGAAGCTTGGGTTGAGATTAGTTAGTAAGTCCTATCAAAGTCTAATCATGATTGCCCCAACTTCTGATAGCTTCTGCGATCGCCGCCATTGATGCTGAAGCAATAATTAGTAATACGCTGAGGGCATTTAATTCGGGCGTAACCCCCCCACTTCGTAGTGACGAGAAAATGGCGATTGGTAGCGTAGTTGAGCCAACGCCTGCGGTGAAGTAAGCAATTACAAAGTCATCCATGCTGAGAATAAACGCTAGCAGACAGCCTGACACAATCCCTGGTAAAAGCTGTGGCAGCAGTACTCGTAAGAAAGCTTGTACAGGTGTAGCGCCTAAATCAAGAGCCGCTTCTTCAAGTTTGGGATCAATCGTGGCAAGACGACTGGAAACGACTACAGCGACATAGGCTAAACAAAAAACTATGTGGGCAATGACAATTGTGATCAGACTAAGTGGTAATTTAAGCGCTGCAAAAAATACAAGCGTTGCTACCGCGATCGCAATGTCAGGGATGATTAGAGGTAAATAGGTAATGCCACGATATAGACTCTTGCCTGGGAAGTAATAGCGTGCCAACCCAACAGCCGTTAATGTTCCTAATATGGCGGAGATCGATACCGCAGTTAGAGCAACACTAAGACTGTTTTTCAAGGCTGCTAGCAGGGTTGGATTTTGCAGGAACTTGGCATACCATTGCCAAGTAAACCCAGTCCATTTCGACGGAGAAGGGGATTGATTAAAGCTAAAAATCGTGAGTACAGCGATTGGCAAGTACATGTAAAAGAAGGCGAGTACTGTATACCAAGTTTGCCAGCGCTTAACAGTAGGCACATTGATTTGATTAGCCATCACTTACCACCCTGCGATCGCCATATTTAATTAGCAAAGCTATCACGATGGTGACGGCAAGAATTAGCACCATACTCAGAGCCGATCCAAACCCTCGGTTACTACTTGCACCTAGAAATTGCAACTCAATAATGGATGCGATCGTGCGACTACCAGGTCCACCTAATAGCTGAGGGTTAATGTAATCACTAAAGCTAGTAATTGATACCAGCGCTGATCCCGCGATAATTCCTGAAGAAACCTGTGGAACCGTAACCTGCCAGAAAGTTTGTTTAGCATTAGCACCAAGGTCAGCCGCCGCTTCAAGTAGGCGTAGATCTAGACGTTCCAGTGAAGTATACAAAACTAAAACCATATAAGGCAGATAAGTATAAATCATGCCAATAATTACACCTTCAGCCTTATTCAACACATTGATCCCTGATAGTCCAATGAAGTTAAGAAAACTGTTTAAAACTCCTGTCGGACGCAAAATTGTAATCCATGCATAGGATCGCAATAGTGATGAAGTCCATAAAGGTAAGACAAATAGAAGTAGTAAAATATTGCGCCAACGCTTAGGTGCAATCACCGCCAGCCAGTAAGCGACAGGGAAACCTAAAACCAGACAAAATCCCGTCGTGATCATTGCATAAAGCAGCGATCGCCACACGACGACTAGATAGATAAAGTTACCACCAACGTACTCAAATACTCTTTGGTAGTTGTCTAGCCCAAACTCAGTTTTACCTAAAGGGACAAGGCTCTGAATTAAAATAAAAGCTGTCGGAATAATCAAAAATGCAATCAACCAAAAGCCACTAGGAAAAAGCAAGGCTACAGGCTCAAGCCATTTGAGGCGACCTACTGATTTTTGGCTAGGGTCAGGGGTAATGTCTGAAGTGTTATTCACAGGCATATTTAGAAGTAAAGAACTCGTGAGTCAACACCTTGCGATCGCAGATAGCGAGATACCGCTTCTGCTGAATCGCGACTTTGGTAAGCACCTGCATGAATATATGTACCACGCCCAGAATTAGAGAAAAAAGCATTAGGGATATATTGGCGGACTCTCGCTAGTAAGAACTGATTACTGGTGAGAGCAGGTACTGCCGCAACATAACGAAAGTTAGGATTTTGAGCTGCTTGAGGTAACTGTGGCTCGCTAGTAGTTGCACTTGTACTATAGGCAGAGATTGGCTGAGGTTGCACTGCAAAGTTATTATTAGCTGTGACAATAGAGTTGTCATAGGTTGTGGGAACTACCGTTGCTGATGACGTAGGAATAAATCCTGTCTGTGGCTGCACATAACCAGTTGTTTGTGTATAACCTGTTGCTTGTACAGTTGGTTGTACGTATGAGGATGTTGATTGAGCGTAAGCAGTTGGTTGCACATAACCTGATTGCACATAGCCTGTTTGGACAATTTGGGTTTGGGGTACAACTGTCTGGGTTACAACTTGGCGAGTTTCTGGAACTAATACCTGTTGCCAACGGGGTACGAGTACCTGTTGGGTTTGTACTTGAGGAACGACAGTATTAGTTGTGATCTGCTGGTATTGGTTTTGGTTATAGGCGATCGCCTGCTGAGGCACAGAGCTAAAAACTTGGGGTTGAGAATCTACCTGAAAGCTTACTGGTTGAACAGTGGAACTTGGTTGAATGACAACTTGTTGAGGGCTAGGCAAAGAGACTACTGAGGAGGCTGTGGTTTCTGGGAAAGGAACTTGAACATTACTTTCCTTTCCGCCTGAAGCTCTAAAATACTTTTGAGCAGACAGTCCCGATTGTTGCAAGGCGATTGCGAGGCTATCAGCACTAGTTTCAGAATTAAACGTACCTGCTTGGACTACAGGTTGATCGTTGATCTTGGTTGCAAAAGCAGTTGGGGAGACGGTGCGAACTCTCTGTAATGTTGCAGCGTCATTACCTGCAACAAAAATCACAAAACGTGCCGAGGCGGCTTGGGAGATCGTCAAAGATGCGATTGCCACAGAGCCGAGAATACTAAACCTTTTGACCAAATTCACAGCAGTACATCCTCACACTTGAATGTAATAACGGTTAAGTTTAACTCAACTAGAATAAAGGGATGATTTTTCTAGTCAAAATTATTTGGTTTATTTAAGCACCTAATTCACCAAAATATGACAGGATATAGCGTTTTGTAAATGAGCAGTACTCATCTGCAAAACAAAAAACAATCACAGTAAGTAGCTAGGCATAATTAATTACAAACCAAAACCCGTAGAGTTGCGCCCCGCAGAGGCGCAACTCTACGGGTTTTGGCAATTTATTTTGCACAGGTGCTTAAAGGTTATGCGTTTTCGCTTGGAGTTAAGCAAAAAATGCTATACGACATACTGGAATAGATTAAGATGGGCGGGGCTAAGCATTGTTCGTTTTAAATTTATTTACAGAGCCCATAAAAAGCATATGGAAAAAATTAAAGCTGGTTTAAATATTGCAGTTTTTGTCTTGTTAGCAGGTTTTATCGGCTTAGAGGTCTGGACATTAATATCTCATTTCTTAAAGACATAAATTTTAGCTATAGCCACCTTTATCAGTACAAATCAAAAACTAAATAGTGTGAGGCGACGCAAAGCGCAGTTTCACACTATTTAGAATAGCGACAGCTATAAATGCGGCTCTCAGTAACGTATCTGCATCAAGCTAGAGATAGAGTTGTGATGCAAAGTACACAACTCTATCTCTAGCTTGACGACTATACTTTATGCCTTTGGTGGAATACTGCGGATTTCTGAATAAAACTTGGAAGATTGGACTCGGCGATCGCTAGAAGGATCACCTTTTAACAAAGTTGCCACACGAAATCTTAAGTTAGGATTTCCATACCAAATGCGCTCTTCGATCACATTGTTGGCAGTCACTGTATTGATTGTTAGAGCTTCGTCTGCACCAAGCTCATATACCCCCTTCCCTTGTTTGGTCAAAATCAAGCCTTTCTGTGGCGACGCGAAATCATTAGGTACAGGCACAATTAAAGCATGACCTTTGGGTTTATTACTGCTTAGAGATTCTTCTTCCCACGACATCTTCATCGGATGCATGACAGTATTGGGAGCAATGTCGTATTTCTGGCAAATTGCAACTAAGTCTGGATCATCAACATTTAAGGCGGTAATCTCAATCACAGAACGAGTATCACTACCATTTCCCTTACTAAATTGATGATCGCTGCGTTGCGATCGCCAACGACCGACAAAGAGTTCGAGAAATTGATGAATATCCATTTGTGAAAATAGTGAAAAATAAAAACAAGACTTATGGAGACCAACAAATTTTATAGTAATTTGTAGTCAAAGCAAAGGGGGCGCTTAGCGCCCCCTTTGCTTTCTGGGTTTTAAAGAGTAAGACGTTTTATAATTTGCTCTTTAAGTTGAGATTTAGCGACGAGGAACTAAACGTTCGTAGTCAAGGTTTTGAGCAGATACAGGGGTTGAGGTAGAAGGAGTAGCCGAAATGCTACGAGCCATATTCAAGAACAAGGCTGGATCGCCTGTTTTTGGTGCTCTGTCGGTAACCACATAGCTGCGGACAGTATTTTGCCAAATAAGTTGAGGGAAGCCCAACTGTGCACGATGGTATGCATCGTAGCGAGGAGACTTGAGGTTGAAAGGCACTTCACCAATTCTTTGGCTAGGTAGAACCCGACGACGTTGGTAAGGCAGGATGTCATCGCCAAAAGCTTCAAGATACTCGTCGCTGTTGAGCAATGCATCAATAAAGCCTTCAATACCTTTGGTCGCAACTACGATTGACCAAGCAATTTTTTCTTTTTCGCTATAAACATCACGACCAAGAACACGCTGTACAGTTTGCTCTACAAAACGATAGTTGCTGTTTTTGTCATAAAAACTGCTTCTATAAGTCTTGGAGAGTACTAGTCCACGCACAAACTGTCTGACCGAGATATTGCCAGAACGCAATTGCGACTCTAGAGCAACTTCGCGATCAGTTGCAAAAGCATGGAAGAAAATTTGACGATATGCAGCTTCAATCAACTCATCTAGATCACTGCTAGAGAGCAAGTTTGCAGTGTTATAAATGCGAGGTGTGTTGTCACTACCGACTGTAAAACCAGCGACGCGAGAATTTTGCGATGCTGGAGCGTAATTCAACAAAGGAAGAGCCACGTTTAAATCTCCAAAATGTTATCGAAAAGTTATAAAAATACCTATTCCCAAACATACAATGAGTTTGGGGCTAAATAAGCTAAATATAATTACGAGAGGCTAATCTCTAGTCAATGATAGGATAGGCGAAATTAGCTAGTTCTAATTGCTTCACATAAGTTTACTTTTCAGAAAGAAGACGAAACCTTGTATTACCTCTTTCTAGCCCATAAATTAAGTTGTTGTCATGTTTTTTGATTACCGTAAGTTTGCTGATCGCTTTTGGACATGGCGAGGCTATGAGATTGGTTATTGTGCTGAGGGACTAGAGAATCAAGGATTAGAAAAAGATAAGCCTGCGATTGTCCTGATTCATGGGTTTGGTGCTTCGGTGGGGCATTGGCGCAAAAATGTGCCAGTTCTAGCCCAAAAATTTAGAGTTTATGCGATCGATTTAATAGGTTTTGGATCTTCTGCACAGCCAAAACCGAGTGATTTGCCCTATACCTTTGAGACTTGGGGGCATCAGGTTGCTGATTTTGTGCGTGAGGTGGTGGGCGATCGCGCCATATTGGTGGGTAATTCGATCGGTGCAGTGGTGGCGATGCAAGCGGCGATCTATGCGCCTGAGATGATTGCCAAAACAGTCTTAATTAATTGTTCATTACGGCTATTACAAGAACAAAATCAATTATCTATGCCTTGGTTGAAGCGCTTAGGCGTAAAGACTGTTCAAAATATCTTGGGTAACCGGGCGATCGCCAAGTTGTTTTTTGATCAAGTACGCCAACCGCGATCGGTAAAACAAATTTTGTCACAAGCCTATGTAGATCGCAGTGCTATTACCGATGAGTTAATTGAAATCTTAATCAAGCCTGCTCAAAATCCCAATGCTGTTGATGTGTTTATGGCTTTTGTGCGTTATTCACAGGGACCACGACCTGAAGATTTGCTGGCGATTTTACCCTGTGAGGCAATCGTGCTGTGGGGCGATCGCGATCCTTGGGAGCCGATAGAATTGGGACGTAAGTCTTTTACAAGATTTGATTGCGTCAAGGAATTTATTGACATTCCCAATGCCGGGCATTGTCCACAGGATGAAGTGCCAGCGATAATCAATGATATTTTGCTAAAGGTTTCGTAAACCAAGTAATCAATTTGTGATGGCGCTGCTTTGCAGTGCCATCACAAATTGATTACTTGTTAGATTGCCGACTCCTTATCATTGCTAACCAACAGTAAATCTTCAATATTTCGCATCATGCTATTACAGATATTATCTAGTGGTAAATCATTGGCATCATGACCAAAGGGATCTTCAATTTGAATACCAATTTCTTCAATTCCTAAGAGAGTAAAACTAATTAGAGCGACGATTGGTCCAGTCATCCATTCTAGTTGATCAACCATTTGGAAGGGAAGTGACAAAGAGTGGAGCATCAATAATTGCTTTAAATGGATAGAATAAGCAAGAGGAATTGGGGTTCTAAGAATACGTTCACAAATGCCTGCAACATCAATCATGTAGTTTAAAAGTTGAACCATATCACTAAGCTGATAGCGATCAAGCTTGTCTTGTTGAGCTTGTTCTTGAAGATAGCTACTAATCCAAAAGGCAATTTCAAGGGGTGGATGATTCATCGTCTTGAGGCGATGAAATTGTTCTGAAGAGAGGTTGGCTTCGAGTTCAGCGTTAACTGGTTCCGATCGCAAATGTAGTTTTAAGGCGATCGCAAAAGCTGGTAATAGCTTAACTGCCGCAACTTTAGCTTGGCGATCTCTTGGTTGATGCTCTGAAATTGCTACTAAAATTTGTCGCGATAGGTTTCGTACTGTATTTACGAGAGTTCCCCATGCTTTACGTCCTTCCCAAAAACGTTCATAGGCTGTATTGGTACGGAACACGAGCAATAAACCTAGTACGATATTAGGAATAATACTACCTAAAATTGGTAGAGAAACTTTGATGTTTAAGAGATGAAGAATATAAATTACAACCCCAAACAATCCACATAATAGCGATCGCGGCAAGACTTCTGGAACTACCGAGCCTTTCCAACGTAGGGCAATATGAAACCAACTATCCTTTTTTTTCATTAGAGATCGAGATCTAGGATTGTATTGCTACAGCTATATCAACCCTAAATAGTTTGGGATAATGTGCCACTCGTGGCACATTATCCCAAACTATTTACTCTCACAAATGAATTAGGATTGCTATAACGCTCCTAATTCACTTGTGGGATTTTGAGTTTTGTGAGAGTGCGCCCCTTCGGGGCGCACTCTCACAACCTATTTAGGATTACTATATATGCAAGAAAGCTTTGAAATTATAGGTTAATATCCCTGTCTTTGTCTGAGCAAGTAATACCATTTCACGAAAGTGTGGCAACACTTTTGTGAAATAAAAAACAAACCCAGTGAGGGTTTTAAAACTACAAAATGGCGTAGCTATTTTGTGGTTTGGGATAAAAACTATTTGCAAATTTAGAACAAAGCGGGAATCATAGCGAATATCAGGGTTCTTTTGAAAAGCAATTCATGAATTGCCTCTACATTTTTGTCTCACTCAATGGTATAAAAATAGAGATGGCAATGGAGCTTGCCGAAACCGCTTTGCGTTATCGATTGTTTTTGTAACGTTTAAAAGGCTGATGGCTCCTACTTATTCCGACTTGTGGCGGAAGGGTAGGACTGCGCGGATGCCTAGATCAATCTTTCCTCTACAAGTCACGTTCTACATTTCAAAATTAACGTGACGCGATGTTAGAAAGTATTATTTGGATTTTGGTGATGGGTTTCTTGGTCGGGCAGATCGCTCGACGGCTGCAAATCCCTGCCCTTGTTGGCATGATAGTGGTGGGCGTTCTTTTAGGAACGCAAGTAGGCAATGTAATTAGTTCCGAAGTGCTAGGTGCGGCTAAGTCCCTCCGCACGATCGCTGTGATGGTGATTTTGATGAAAGCAGGGCTAGGACTTGATCGTGAAAAATTAGCTCAACAAGGAACGGTAGCCTTAAGACTGGGATTTTTACCTGCTGCTTGTGAAGCGATCGCGATCGCCTTTGCATCCATGTGGTTACTTCAGTTTGATTTTTTAACGGGGCTATTACTAGGCTGCATTATCGGCGCAGAATCTCCTGCTGTCATTGTACCCGCGATGCTACGACTGAAAAGCTTGGGTTGGGGAGTCACTAAAGGGATTCCCGATGCCATTCTCACAGGTAGTGCCTTGTCAGATGTGATGCTATTGCTGGTGTTTAGTCTATTGCTCACATTTCTATCCCAAAGCACAGCAACGGGTATCACATTACTAGGGATTACCCTAGCCCCTTGGCAATTGCTTCCATTTCAAGTCGTCGTCCAAATTACATTAGGCGTACTAATGGGATGGGCTTCAGCTCAAATACTAATATCGCTATTAATCAAGCAAAATTGGACTCAAAATGCTGTTCAAGATTCTTTAGTTTCCGCAAGTATCGCTCTCTGGTTGGTAGTACTAGCCGACCATCTTCCTGTTTTCTCTGGCTATTTGGCGGTGATGGCGATGGGATTTTTCTTAATAGAACTAGATGCACCTCTAGCTCGCAGACTACGGAGCGGCTTTGATAGTTTATGGACGATCGCCGAAATAATTTTATTTGTGCTACTAGGAGCAAGTATTCAACTAAATGTTTTAGGTAATAATCTGCTAGTAGGGCTGTTGATATTAGGAATTGGAACTTTGGTCGGGCGATCGCTTGGTTGGTATTTGTCTACTGTGGGGAGTAATTGGACATGGAAAGAGCAATTGTTTTTATTGCCAGCCAACTCAGCTAAGGCGACAGTACAGGCTGCTATTGGGGCGATTCCTTTGGCTCAAGGGCTTGCTGGTGGTGAGACAATTTTAGCGATCGCCGCTCTTTCGATTTTAGTCACTGCTCCTTTAGGGGCATGGGCGATTCCTACCTTTGCCCCCAAACTTCTAGAACGAGGTGAAGTCGATCCCACCAAAGTAGCAATTTTGGGCTGTCCAGTTTTCCTTGCTGCTGTCGATGAGTCGCCCCTATCAACAGATGTTTTAACTAAAACCGCAGATTTAGCAAGGCGTAGTGATGGTGAGGTGATTGTTTTGTATGTGGATAACCTTGGCGATCAACAGGCGATCGCGCTTTTGCAAGGAAAATCACAGAAGCTCTTATCAGATATTCGCTATGAGTTTTTAAGCCTGTCAGGTACAGTTCCCGAAGAGATTGTTCGGGTGGCTGAATCTCGTAAAGTAACGGATATTGTAATTGGCAAGCGAGGACATCAACCTTTGGAACAGGTTCTAGTGGGTTCCGTTTCTCAAGCAGTTATAGAAACAAGTCTTATCCCTGTCATTTTAGTGGAATCACGCTCTGAGCAATCTATGCAGAACTAGTTCACAAAAATGTGACGACACTTTTGTGAATTGAAAACCAAACCCAGTAAGGGTTTTAAAAGCAAAAAATGGCGTAGCTATTTTTTGCTTTGGTGTTAATCTGTACGCTCATCTGGGGAAGCAGGTGAAATGGCAAAATAGGAGGAAGTAATTTTCAAGAATCGCCAGAGATGCCATGAACAAATTTCCCCTGACCGAATTGTTAGATGAACAAGCGTGCTATGAATGGTTATTAAAGATCCTGCATCCGAAGGGATTGCATTGTCCAAGTGGACACGCAATACCAGCAGGACAAGCGCCACACGATCGCCAACGCGCACCAATCGTCAAATACAAGTGTCGGGAATGTGGGAAAGTGTTTCACATTTTTACAGGGACAGACTTATCAGGAAGTCATTTTGTCACTCTCAGCGCGAGTATGCCCGCGATGACGATCAAGATGGTTTTTGTGAGGTTCATTGCAATACTATGGAGGGCATTTGGGTTGGTTTACGCAATTTTCTGCGTCCCTTTCGCGGTATTCACAAGAAGTATTTGTATCTGTATGTAGCCATGTTTGAGTGGTCATACAATCTGCGTTGGATTGATTTTGACTTCCTGCGTCGTCTTCTGTTTCCTCCTTCCACCTATTTCCCTACATGAGCGGAATTTTTTCTGTGCTTCTGTCTTTCGCTTCATAGTTACGCCTATCCCATTGCTGTTACAGAAGTTAGACCTGTCAAAAACACCTCTCTTTCATCAAGAGCGCGACTACCCTCACCAGCAATCACATAATAACGCCGCCTTGCGCCAGTTAATTCTTCTGGAGTTTCATCACCCCAACGGGAAGTTACAAAACCCTTTTCCTCAAGTTTCTTCAGCGTCGGATATAGCGAACTAAAACCGATTTTACGTTTACCATTACTCGCCTTCGCGATCGCATCGATAATTTCTAGACCATAACGCTCGCGATCGCGTACAGCATATAGCACCATCTCCTCGGTGGGCGTAAGATCTAAGGGATCATCAGACTTTTTGCGTGCCATAACCTAATATACATACAATCTATAACTGATTATATATTAATTAGATATATAGTCTATATATTTTAGAGCTACCTCACAAGCTCTAGCTCCATCGATCGGTCAGATCTTGAACATTAATCCTTAAAAACCGACCTAAACTTTGAGCCGTACTTTGAGCATTTGTAATGGAACTAAAAACTAAAGGTATAGGACTTTTTCTGCTAGAAATATAGATTTTAATATAGTAGAAAATTCCGCCTCTACATCCCCTCACCTTAGTAATTTTAATTTCTTGAATATCTGCTAGTAAAAATTGATAATTCTGCTTACCAAAAATTGTTTGTACTTCCCAAATCAAAGATTGTTTGTCATGGTCAAAAGTTAAACAATGCCATTGCAATAGTAGATAGGCTAGAAATATTCCGATCGCAGGAAATAACAAAAGTAAACACGGTAGTAATACAACCTGCCATTATTGTTGATTGGCAGGATAAGTTAATTCGATTTTTCCATCACCAGAAACAACAAATTTATTGAATTTTTCTACCCATGAGGCTAGCTCCACAGACTCAATATTCAGGTAAGGAGACATGCGATCGCTAAATATGTTTACCTCTTTGTCATTAGTTTTTAAAGTAATCCTTTTTTCTTCACGCCATTTTTTAGTGGCGACCAAATGAAAATCAGCTTTAGTAA
Source organism: Pseudanabaena minima str. Chao 2107 (assembly GCF_051131155.1). Classification (NCBI taxonomy): domain Bacteria; kingdom Bacillati; phylum Cyanobacteriota; class Cyanophyceae; order Pseudanabaenales; family Pseudanabaenaceae; genus Pseudanabaena; species Pseudanabaena minima. The sequence goes on along the minus strand of NZ_CP159508.1, from coordinate 2,362,675 downwards.
CATTTTGCCATGTTGTTCCTTCAGGCTTGGCATATCCTAATAAGTGATCGGAAGTTTGTTTACAAACAACTTTTTTGGATACATTATGCTCACAGGTTAGAGTCTTTGTCCCAATAGAATAGAGACTTTCATAAGCAATAAAAGGGAAAGACAATAATGGAGTCATACAAGCTGAACCCCAAACACTTAAAAACACGATAAAGATAACTTCAGGTTTCCCTTTAATTGTCATTTTTTGGTGATTTTCACTTTAGACTATGTTGCATTCCATGAGCTTCTTAACCTCAAGATTCAACAAAAAAGCACCCCTATCGGAGTGCTTTCTTAATTTAGATATGAGCGGCGCGTTTGTAAGCTTCATCCAAGACTTCGCTGAGCGTGGGGTGCGCGTGAACCACCGTCGCTAACTTCTGTACCGTTTGGCGATCGCGGATGGCTGCTGATGCTTCATGAATCAAGTCCGAAGCATGGATACCGATGATATGCACGCCCAAGAGTTCACCCGTATCTTCGCGGTAAACAATCTTCGCTAAACCTTCAGTTTCTCCCTCGGCGATCGCCTTGGAATTACCCTTAAAGTAAGACTTGGCGGTAGCCACCTTAAAGCCTTCTGCTGCACCCTTCTCCTTAGCCTGTGGTTCAGTCAAGCCGACAAAGCTAACTTCAGGATGGGTGAATGCTGCCGCAGGGATGCTTTGATAATCAACCGTAGTCGCACGACCACACATATTTTCCACAGCGACAATGCCCTGAGCCGAAGCTGCATGAGCCAACATCATCTTGCCCGTCGCATCGCCGATTGCCCAAAGATGGGGAACGGAAGTTGCCATCGTGTCATCCACATCAATGAATCCTCGTTGATTCGGCGCAATACCCACGCTTTCTAAACCAAGATCCTTCGTAAGCGGAATCCGTCCTGTAGCAACCAAGCAAGCATCTACTTCCAGAACTTCCACTACCTTCTTAGTCTTCGCATCAGTTAGTTCAATTTTGACGGGAGAACCTGCGGTAATCTTGGTGGCAAATACACCTGTTCTAGTTTCGATATCGCGAGGTTTGAGAAGTACACGCTCGGCAATCTTGGCAATATCAGGATCGAAGCCGGGCATTAAGACATCTAAGGCTTCGATCATCGTCACTTCTGAGCCTAGTGCTGTGTAAACATCAGCAAATTCTAATCCGATGTAACCGCTACCGATAATTGCGACCCATTGAGGCAAGGTTTCTAGACGCACAGCCTGATCGCTGGTGTAAACAGTTTTGCCATCGATTTGAATACCGCGAGGGACGAATGGCTCGGAACCAGTGGCGAGAATAATATCTTTGGCGGTGTAAGTCTTATCGCCAACGCTAACTTTTTGTACACCTGCCACACGACCACGACCTTCCAAAATATCTACGCCTAGTCGTTTGAGGCTATTGGTCAAGTCGCCGCGCAATTTCAGTACTAAGTTATCGGCATGACTAGCGATCGCCCCGCGATCGAAATTTACTTCACCCACATCAATGCCTAATGCCTTTAGGTGAGACTTTGCCCGCATTTCGCGCACCCGTCCTGAAGCAGCAAGTAGTGCTTTGGAGGGGATACAGCCACGATTAACGCAGGTTCCGCCCATTACGCCATCTTCGACGATCGCTGTTTTTAAGCCACAGGCAACGGCATGGAGGGCTGCGCCATGTCCACCAACGCCAGCACCAATAATGATCAAATCGTAATCAAATTTGTCCGACACCTAATCTTTCTCCAGTAGAATCGATCTACTATTTTTGCATCGTTTGGACATCGTGTTAGCTAGTCAGTGTTAGCTACTATAGCAATGCACAGGAAAATCAAAACCTAAGAGATGAGTGGCGGCGCGAAGCGCCGCCACTCATCTCTTAGGTTATTCTAAAATTTGGTAAGCTGAAAATACTAATTGGGGCTAGATGAGCTATGACCCTTGCGATCGCACAAGTACAGCATCAACCTGTCAGCCTAGATGAGTTTATCGCCCGTTATGGTGGTGATAATCGCTATGAATTGATTGATGGAGAAATATTCGACTTAGAACCAACGGGGCAGCATGAGGAAGTTGCGGCTTTGATCACAGCAAAAATCTGTGTGCAGATTGATCAATTAGGTTTGCCTTGGTTTGTGTTGCAAAGGGGATTGTTTCGTCCCGCTAGCACAAGTATGACGGCTTTTCGTCCTGATGTGATGGTTGTAGATCGGACGGAAGTTGCGAAAGAATCTCTCTGGCAAGAACAATCGATCATTACAAGGGGTAGCTCAATTAAGTTTGTTGCAGAAGTTGTGAGTGGTAATTGGCAAAATGATTATGCGCGTAAGGTTGAGGATTACGCGGCTTTAGGTATTCCTGAATATTGGATTGCCGATTATTTAGGTTTGGGTGGGATTCGACATATTGGTAAACCAAAACAACCTACTCTTTCTGTTTGTACGTTGGTAGATGGGGAGTATGAAATTAATTTGTTTCGTAGTAATGATGCGATCGCTTCGCCAACATTTCCAAATTTGAACTTAACGGCTGGACAAGTTTTGAATGGCTAGGATGTGAAACTATGCTTTATAGGATACAAGCAAGCATTAAATGGTTAACTGTACTCTTGAAACTTCTGAACAATTTTACTAACAAGTAATTCTATGCGTGGATTATTAAATCTTGCTCCCAATTCCAGAAGATTTTCGCGTCCTAAATTAGAATGTTTTTGAGTGGTAAGGAACTTTAATAGAGCTTGAAATAAATTTTTCCCACGCAAAGCTCTAGTGTAGTCATTGTAAATTTTATCTATGAGTTCTTGTGGTGGATCAACAAAATTTATTTTTTGTTTGAATTTACTATCTATAACATTATTTGGACATATTTTTTGTAAATCAGAATCACATTGTGAATATCCAGTTTGTATATATCGATTAACTTCAAAAGCAAACCAAATCGAAAGTTCTTTAATTAATTTATAAAAATCAATTGTTTCTTTTTTATCTAATAGCTGACTAAATAGCGATTCTATGTAAAGATCATTTTCTAATGAATATCCATCCGTAAAGACAATATATTCCTCATATCTTTTCTCTTGAGGAATGCCAACGAAAAACCACATATCTCTATCTGCGACAAAGACAACTTTCTTATGTTTAAACTCTGCTCTCCTGTCAAAGATATTAAGCAGTGTAACTCTTCCTTGGCAAGGCAATACATCAACATCCTCAATATTAATTTTGCTTTCTAAATATCTAGTATAAACCGCTAGCTCATCTTTACCTTCAACTAAAATTGTTGGAAGTGATGTTTTTCTTAATAGATCTACAATTTCATCTTCAGAAAGATACTTTCCTTTACTCATTCACCTTTCTCCGATGAAAGTATAATTTCCTTGTCTGAGTATTTAGAGTAAATCATTGGAGAATGTGTAGCCACAATAAACTGATTACTTGATTGTTGTTTCATCAAGTTAGGGAATAATCTACGTTGCCAGTCTGGATGTAAACTTAACTCAGGCTCATCAATAAATATTATTGAGTTCTCATAAAATGCGTTATAGCAAAGAAAGCTAAGCATTTGTTGTTCGCCAGACGAAAGCAATCTGGAATCAATAGCATTATTTGAGTCTCCAATAGTGAAATCATCAAGTTTGACACCTTTATAGTGCATAACTTTAGTAACTAATTCAGATAGTACTTTAAAAGGTTGAAGAAGTTCATCTCGCTTATTGTCAACATCTGCCACTTCTCGCTGTAGTTTACTAACAATAGCTAACGATTCATCTTTACTATCTTCAATGCCAGATTTTATATTTTCCAGCTTACTAATTAATGATTTATTTAATGCAAGAGAATATTCATCAATTTTTTCAGTTGTCTTGGCATGGTGTAAGCGGAGTAAATAGCCAAGATCATGAGTTGATATAGAACATATAAATTTATGCTCAGCAGCTGACATATTATTTGATAATTTTTCAAAATCATCTTGTATTTTTATACTAAATGCATCTATCGGCTTGTCCAAAATATCTGAAAGAATTCTTTCTGTCATCCCCATACTGCGAATATTTGCTATTGTCTTTAAATATGTCCCTTCAATTCTTCTAAAAGTCGGAAAGAACAAAGATGATGTTCTATCTTTTATGATTAAAGATTTTAATACTCCGATCTCATCTGCTGAATTATATTCACCTAAATTAATAAAACCATTTTGTTTGATTTCATTTGAGATATGTTGCCATTGAATACAACCATCTATATTGAATAGTGACAAACAAAAATGATTAGTTTCTAAGTAAAATGATTCAAAACTTATGTCAGATATAAGACGCTCGATATTTCCTGAAATTGCATACCAAATTATTTTTAAGAATGTTGTTTTTCCACAGCCATTGATGCCTGTGACAATATTTATGTCATCGTGAAAATACCGATTACAATCAACTTTATTGTTTAGGCTTTTGATAATGACTCTTTTAAGTTTCATATTATTTTGCTAGTTGCAATCAGTCTTAATTATACAAGAAGTTTAATGCTGATATTTTGATGGCAAAGAAAGCGATCATCACTTGATTTTATAGGATTAAAAAATAGGTAATTAAGACCCTCTTAAAACTTCAGAAAGAGAAAGCCTTCCGTTAATTGGCTCAAACTCATCTTCTAATAACCATAATTGCGCTTCTTCATAGCTTTGACTAGTTAAAACAACCTTATAGTTCTCAATAGGATCACAAACACGACATACACCCATGCGATCGCCCATTAGCATTAGCAGATAAGGCGGCGACTGCATTGGATCGATCCAAACCTCAAGAAAATTCCAATCATCCTTCACTGATTCTAGTGCGGGAGATAACATAGTAACAGTTGCGGATTTTCCTAGTATACTCACCTGATTTTACAGGCAAAGATTAGAATGAATCAGTCTTTATTTGATGAAGATTATATACTTTGGGTTCAGGAAAATGTCGCCAAGCTTAAAGCCAAAGACTTTGAAAATCTGGACTTAGACAACCTGATTGAAGAATTTGAAAGCTTAATCTTTATTCTCAAAAGAGATTTAGATGACGTAAAGAATCAGGTAAGAAATTGACAAAAGAGTCAAAGTGGTTAAAGTAAAGGGATGAAAGAACCACCACAATATGAACGAGAAGCACTAGAAAACATGCCAGTAGGAGAACTGGTAGAAGTAATCGTGCGCCAACAAGAATGGGCACAGCAAATATATGAAGAAATAGAGAGCCTAAAAGCAGTCAACAACAGAAGTAGCAAAGACTCATCAAAACCGCCATCAAGCGACCTATTAAAACGGTCAGAGAAAAAAGTCGAAGAAATAGCAGAAGAGGAGGGTAAGAAAAAAGTAGGAGGACAATTCGGACATAAAGGAAAAACGAGAAAAGGATTTAATCGAGTAGATCGCTTTGAGACGCTCTCGCCCGAAGGCTGTCCAAATTGCGGAGGACAAGCATGGACAGAGATAGGAGTCAGCATCAGACAAACAGCAAGATTGGTAGAACAACCAATTGAAATCGTTGAATATCAGCAACAGGAATGTCAATGTAAGCACTGTGGCGCAGTGGTGTGGGGAGAATTGCCTAAAGATGTGATTGGCGAACAAGACCTAGAAGCAAGCCTACAAGGGATGTTGGTATGGTTAGGGAATTATGGACATATGAGTTATAAAAAACAGCAAGAATGCTAAAAGAGATGGGACTAGTCGAAATCGGACTAGGAACCATCGCCGCCACCAATGAGCGAGTAGCAGACAGTATTGAAGCAAAAGTGGAAGAGCTAGCAGATTGGATTAAAGACCAACCCCAAGTTCAAGTCGATGAAACACCGTGGCTCGTCAAAGGCGTAAAAGAATGGCTATGGTCATTCAGTGGTGAAGGTTATGCGCTATATCGTGGTGCAGATACTCGTAGTCGTGCCGAACTAGAGTCAATGTTGGGAGAAAGCTATGATGGCGTATTGTGTAGTGACGACTATAGTGTGTATAACGGTTACGCCGTTGAGCGACAACAGAAATGTCTGGCTCACCTAAGACGACACTTTAAAGCACTACTTAAATTAACCCTTAAATCTCAACAAGAAATTGGGCGTATATTCATTAGGCTGATTGATGAAGCATTTGAACATCATGCGACTTGGCAAAAAAATCGTGATACTCGACCATATTTTAACTGGGCGATTGATTTTAAAAAACGAGTCAGCCAAGCTATCTCGGATTGGATGCCCAAAGTTGGCTATGCCGCAGGTAATTTATTAAAGTCCCTCAAGAAGAAATCGGCTCAATGGTGGTATTTCCTTGAAAATCCTCATGTCCCTCCTGACAATAATCGTGCCGAGCGTAATCTCAGACTTGCTGTTACCAAACGCAAAGTTTGTGGTGGCTCCCGTTCTATGGATGGTTTTCGCAATACCGCCGCTTTATTGACGGTTATTCAAACTTGTAAAGCTCAAGGTAAATCTGTCATTGATTTTTTCCGTCAAGCTTTAATTGATCCTTCTTCCATCTCTCTCATCCCTATTCTTACCTGAATTCTTACTAGATGACAAGCTGAAAAACTTACTTGTAAATATGCTCAAACGGCTATACGTCCCCTTACCAAATCAGTTTGAGAGATGGCTAAGCGACATCAGCTTTTATCGATGCGGTATTGAGCTTATTTTTAGAGATGCTCCTAGCTTAAAAGAAAATTGGGATGGAAGATTTGACTTTAACTACTCATCTGCGCTCTATGATTTGACTGCCGATTATCCAGATACAAATTTCCCCGAAACATGGGAATTTGAGCGAGATATTGAGACAATTTTGAATAAAAGATTTTGGAAATAACTGTCTTACATTATTGAAAAAGTAGCTTGAATTCAATCAAATCAAGTCAAAAATAACTATGCTACCAACAAAAACTTTTCAAAATATCGAAAAAAGCTTAAAGCAACTACCTGATGCATTACGAATTTACTATGGTAAAGATGGGCGGCGCGAAGTGCCGCCCATCTTTACCTATTTAGCACTACCTACAAAAAAAGCAGGAGCAGTTCATGAACTGCTCCTACTTTTTTAGAAATAGATTTTATTAGATCTGAGGAACAAAACGTTCCTTTACAGGAAGCGGAGTGTACTCAGAAATAATGCGACGGAACTCGTCACCATCAAGAGTTTCATTCTCAACTAGAAGATCAACAACGCGATCGATCGCTGTGCGATTTTCATACACGATCTGAAGTGCTGTTTGATAGCATTTCTGCACGATTTCACGAACTTGCTGATCGATCTTAGCGGAAATATCTTCAGAATATTGCGATCCACCACCCATGCTGCGTCCGAGAAATACCTCAGAGCTTTGACCTTCAAGGGCAAGCTGACCAATATTCGACATGCCAAAACGAGTGACCATTTGACGTGCCATGCCGCTTACTTGCTGTAAGTCACCACCTGCCCCTGTAGTTACTTCCGCAGCACCAAATACCGCTTCTTCCGCAGCACGACCACCGAGAGCCGCCGTAATCCTTGCGAGAATTTGACCACGGGAGATTAGCGTTTGTTCTTCGTCGGGAGTGAACCATGTCAAACCAGCCGCTTGACCTCTGGGAATTAGAGTTACCTTCTGAACAGGATCGTGATCCTTCATCAAAGTACCGACGATCGCATGACCAACTTCATGATAAGCAATCAAACGCTTGTTACGACTGTCAACGAGAGCTTTACCTTCCAGACCAGCAATAATTCTATCTACTGCATCATCAATTTCCGCCATCGTCATGGCATCCTTACGACGACGAGCGGTGAGAATTGCAGCTTCATTGAGCAAGTTCGCAAGGTCAGCACCTGCAAAACCTGGAGTACGACGGGCGATCGCTTCTAGAGAAACTTCAGGGCTAATCTTTTTATCGCGAGCATGAACATTCAAAACTTGCAAGCGACCTTTGATGTCAGGTGGATCAACACCAATTTGGCGATCGAAACGACCTGGACGTAGCAGTGCCGAGTCAAGCACATCGGCACGGTTAGTTGCCGCAATGACAATTACGCCAGAGTTGCCTTCAAAACCATCCATTTCCGTGAGGATTTGGTTAAGAGTTTGTTCGCGTTCATCGTTACCGCCACCAATGCCAGCACCACGTTGACGACCGACGGCATCAATTTCATCGATAAAGATGATGCAAGGAGCATTTTCCTTAGCTTTCTTGAACAAGTCGCGTACACGAGATGCACCAACACCCACAAACATTTCCACGAACTCAGAACCAGACACAGAGAAGAAAGGTACACCAGCTTCACCAGCGATCGCTTTGGCTAGCAAAGTTTTACCAGTTCCTGGAGGACCAATTAGCAAAACGCCTTTAGGAATCTTTGCGCCAACCGCCGTAAAGCGTTCGGGCTTTTTCAAGAAAGTCACAACTTCCTGTAGTTCTTCCTTCGCTTCTTCGATGCCAGCGACATCGTCAAACATTACACCTGTCTTTGCATCCATCGCAAAACGAGCCTTGGATTTACCAAAGTCCATTGCTTGTCCAGGTCCACCCATTTGATTGGAGCGACGGAACAAGAAAAACAAGCCAGCAATTAAAGCGATCGGGAAAATTAAATTGCTAATAAAGCCCCAGATTGCGCCATTGTTGCTAGGTGGATAAATGGCAAGATCTACGCCGCCTTCATTGAGTTTATCCATCAATTCAGGTGCATAGAGTGGCAAATCAACTCTAGCGCGTTGCTCTTTACCTTCAATTTGGGGATCGCTTGCTACGATTACTGCCGTGCGACCACCATCAAAAATATCAACCTTGCGTACCCGATGTTCATCAAGATATTCAAGGAATCTTCCGTAGGCGATGCGGGTATTTGCCGCGTTCACAGTGGGACGACTAGGGGCAGGACGAGCAATTAAAGTCTGCCAGCCAAAAAAGCCGATGATCGCTATGGGTAGTAACCACAGCAGTGCAGTTCTCCAAGAGGATTTCATATAGCAAAGAGCCTGATGTTCAAAATAATTTCTTAACTAAACTTAACTTACCATGATCCTCAATCAATGGGATCGCGCAATCGTAAATATCTACCAAAAGAAAAACACCCCCATTTGGGGGTGTTTTTCTTTTGGTAGATATTAGGTATTAGAGGCGTAATTCTTTTCTGCCATTTTGCACAATTTTGATCATGTCGATTAGCTGAGATTCCAAATTACCTAACACGCGATCGCTATATTCATCAGCACCACGCTGCATATCTTGGACTTCACCTGTTACTCGTTGATGCAATAAGTCCAGATCTTTTTGGGCTTGACGACGCATTTGATTGACTTCATTAAGAGTTTGCGATCGCACCTGTTCACATTCCTCTTGGAGTTCACGTCGAATTTGATTAGCCTCTTGCTCAGCCTGACGAATAATCATTGATTCTTCTAAAAGCTGGCTTGCCCTTAATTCAGCAGATTTAATCAAATCCTCAGCGTATTGTTGGGCTTCAGCCACTAGATCTTGTTTGTAGAGCAAGATCTCCTCGGCTTTAGCGATCGATTCAGGTACGGACAATCTCACGCGATCGATCTGCTGACATAGTTTTTCTTCATCGATGACGGTATGACCCATCACGCGAGGGCCACTTTCCAGCACCATTTCTTCAAGATGGTCTAGCTCTTTGTGTAAGCTCATGTAGTAATCGGCTCTTGGTAAAGGCGCAGGGGAGCCGTTGTAATTACCATTATTAGATTTAGTACTAGCAGTTGAGTTTTCTGTCAGCATCAGATTTGTGTAGGAGAAATTTCAATGCTTTGATGTTCTAAGCTGAATGGACTTGCGAAATGAGCTTAAGCGAATCAGCCTAGAAATAATTAACCAACATTGTAAATGACTTTTTGCGAAAGCTGTTACGATATGAACTTTTTTTGATGAGATGAGCAAAGCCCATCTCATCAAAATTGTTTTAAGCGGCAATTTGCGACAATACTGCACGAGTCGCGGCTAATGTCGCTTCCACATCAGCATCAGTATGAGCAAGGGAGGTGAAACCAGCCTCAAACTGCGAAGGCGCAAGATAAACGCCATGCTCTAACATGCCACGATGAAATTTAGCAAACTTAGCTGTATCGCTAGTTTTGGCATCTTCATAGTCATAAACTTGTTGACTAGTGAAAAACATTCCAAACATCGCCCCAACAATATTACCTGTAGCCGCATGTCCAGTTTCATGGGCGATCGCCAACATACCTTCAGCTAATTTCTTGGTAATCTGTTCGAGATATTCGTAAGAACCAGACCGTTTGAGAATTTCCATCGTTTTGATCCCTGCGGTCATCGCCAAAGGATTACCCGACAATGTTCCAGCCTGATACATGGGGCCAGCAGGTGCAACCATCGACATAATATCTTTGCGACCACCATAGGCTCCTACAGGCAAACCACCACCGATGACTTTGCCCATTGTGGTCAAGTCAGGAGTAACGCCAAAACGAGCCTGTGCACCACCATAGGAAAGTCGGAATCCTGTCATAACTTCATCAAATACCAATAAAGCACCATTGGCACTACAGAGATCTTTCAATCCCTGCAAGAATCCTTCCTTCGGCACAATGCATCCAGCATTACCAACTACTGGCTCAATAATTATGCCAGAGATTTGATCAGGGTTTTCTGCAAATAATGCTTTGACTGCTTCAAGATCGTTATAAGGAGCAGTCAATGTATTGGCTGTTGTGGATTTAGGCACACCAGGGGAGTCAGGCAATCCAAGGGTAGCGACACCCGAACCAGCCTTAACCAAGAACATATCCGCATGACCGTGATAGCAACCTTCAAACTTGATAATTTTGTCACGACCTGTAAATGCTCTCATCAAGCGCAATACGGACATACAAGCTTCAGTGCCAGAGTTTACAAAGCGTACCATTTCTACACTAGGCACAGCTTCGATGACCATTTCGGCGAGTTGGTTTTCAAGAACACAAGGAGCGCCAAAACTTGTGCCTTTTTCGAGAGCCTTATGTAATGCTTCGATGACTTCGGGATGGGAATGTCCCACGATCGCAGGACCCCATGAGCCGATGTAGTCAATGTATTTATTGCCATCAATGTCCCACGCATAGGCTCCATTGACACGATCAAACACGATTGGCTCGCCACCAACTGATTTAAAGGCTCGGACAGGAGAGCTTACGCCGCCTGGCATTAGCTCCTTGGCTTTAGTAAAAATTTCTTGAGATGCAGTTGTTTTAAAGGTAGATAAATTCGCAATCATTTTTTAACAAAGATTTTTTAGGGTTTGTTGAGTCTCTATAGAATCAATTTAACTCAGCAACGATCCAAGCGTCACAGAAATCAAATAGAAAGTTGCAGTGGCACAGAGAAATTTTTGAAAGCTTAGCTTCGTGCCGCTTTCAAAAATTTCTCTGGATTATTAGTTGAGCGCAAAGCGCTATACATGATTTTTTTGCTATATATTTCTTGTTTAAAAACGAATATAGATTTTTTTGTCGCAATAATACTTAAAATTTTTGCATTTATGAAAAAGCATTCGATCTTTCGTATATGATGCAATTAGATAGGGGTGAATCATGTTAACGAGATTTATAAAGTTCATATTCTTCATAAACCTGCAAAGGTATCCGTTAGCATATAGCTAAGCACCTATCAAACTTAAATAACTGAGATTTGATCGATCCAATGAGAATTCTCCTTGTAGAAGATGATGCCAATTTAGCTGACACGTTAGCCGAAGTGTTAACTGGTCAACATTGTGTTGTAGACATTGCGAGAGATGGTGAAGAAGGCTGGGAGAAATCTCAAGCCGACGATTATAACCTGATCTTGCTAGATGTAATGCTGCCAAAGCTGGATGGAATTAACTTATGTCGTCGTTTACGGGCGCATGGCAATAACATCCCGATTTTGATGGTGACTGCACTTGATATGAGTTCTGACAAGGTTCAGGGTCTAGATGCAGGTGCTGATGATTATCTCGTCAAACCGATTGATCCACCTGAGTTGATGGCTCGTATTCGTGCTTTATCACGCCGTGCTCAGATTGCAGAACCCACAGTTTTGCGTTGGGGGGAACTGCAACTCGATCCTGGTATGCATGAGGTTTCCTATGCAGGACAATCTGTGCATTTGACTCCTAAGGAGTACAACATATTAGAGTTGTTGCTCCATCATGGTCGTCAAGTCCTAAAGCGGATCACGATTGTGGAACATGTTTGGTCGCTTACTGATCCACCTAGAGAAGATACCATCAATGCCACTATTAAGAGTCTGCGGAACAAGTTGAAGGGTGCTGCTGCTCCTCACAATTTGATCGAGACGATTCACGGTGTTGGCTATCGTTTAAGTCAGCTTTCATAAAGAAAAAGGAGTGCAAAGCACTCCTTTTTCTTTATGTAGTAAGCCCAAATTCTCGCAAGGCGGGTAAGAAATTATTGTTTTCGTGATGGGATGTACTGAGCTTAATTAGAGCAAAACGTTGTAGTGGGGTGAGATTTTGCCATTGAGTTAGGGCGATCGCCATGTTTAACTCCTGCGCTTGCTGTAAAACACTAAGGGGAAGCACATTGGTTTGCATCCACGCAGGCTCTTGTTCAATGGGCAAATTACTAGGATATATGTTGAAATTTTGAAAAACTTGCGATCGCAGATGTTCTCTATATTTTTCGATTTCTTCGCTAGTAGCACAAGGCAAATCAATTAGTTTTTGACGCTGTACCGTGGAAAAACTTAGCCAATGTTGCAATGAGAGTTTAATGCCACAGGTGTCTAGCTTGTAGCGTACCTGCATAGGAATACAGCGCAAGGCAGCAACAAAATCGGCTTCAAAATGGAAAAATTGCAACATATTGGACAGGGCTATGCGATGAGAAAACTTGCTTTCATTTCAACTTTTTGAAGTCTAACTACACTTCAAAAAATTAAAAACAAAAGCTAATCAGATTTTTGGATTTTCAAAAGGTGATGGTTCCGCGATTTGATAAAGAATCAGATTGCCTTGTGATGCAACTTTGCCTCGTCACAAAAATCGATCCTTTATCCTATTGCATATTCCTTAGCGTCCTTTTAAAAATTGCCACAAGATGCGATCGCATTTTATAGCGCTTCACGCTCTAATAGAAATTAAAAAGCATAGATGGCGCAAAGCGCTGCCTATGCTTTTGGGAATAAGTATATATACTTGTTTAAGAAACTTAATAATGCATAGTGAGAGGCGTTTGTGAAGCGGATAGTTTTTTGTGATTTTGACGGCACGATTACGACCGAAGACACCTTTGTGACGATCCTGCGGCAAATTGTCCCTGAAACTTGCGATCGCATTTTGCCTGAAATTTTTGCACGACGGCTAACCCTACGTGATGGGGTGCGGCTCTTGATCGAAGAAATTCCCACGGCAAGCTATGACAAAATTATTGAACTATCCAAGCCCTATAAAATTCGACGTGGTTTTGTGGAGTTTTTGGATTTTCTGGATGCTCAAAATATTCCCCTTGTCATAGTTTCAGGTGGTTTGCGCTGCATGGTTGAAACGGTAGTTGGCGATCTGCGTGATCGCTTGTTGGGGCTTCATGCCTGTGAACTTGATCGCACGGGTGAATTTTTGCAAGTTAGTTCGCAGTACGAGCATGGAAACGAGCTAATGGCTAAGGTGCAGGTGATCGCAGCATATGATTGTGATGAGGCGATCGCGATCGGTGACTCGATTACGGATTTGCAGATGGCGCTACATGTACCGATTGTGTTTGCCCGCGATCGCCTTGCCAACTATTTAGATGAGGAATATCACAAGCCATATTTTGCATGGAACGATTTTTTTGATGTTCGCGATCGGCTAGCTCAATATTTAAGCAAAGAGCTAACTCCGTTAGAAGGGTCTGCTCATTAGTTCTCAAGTATAGCTACCGTCACTTATGTTAGGACAAAAGCAAAACCCAAGAGGCGAATGGCGGCGCGAAGCGCCGCCATTCGCCTCTTGGGTAATACACTTGGCGACAGCTATAGATTCAACCGTGTTAATCTACTTGATAATTTCGATGTCGGCGAGACTAACTGATAGCTTCATATGTCCAAGCCGCACCGAAAATTCACCCGAACTATTGGGAACTGTCAGCACTTGAGCAACCTTCCCAAATTTGGGAATGCGAACGCGATCGCCGATTTTTACCTGCACCTCAACTTTTTCTTCAGGCACCACAGGTAGATGACGCTTGGTTAGTTCCTCAATTCTCTGCTCAGTACGTTGTACATCCGCAACTAGCTGTTCACCTAATTGTTCACCTTTTTGCAATTTGCGGATGACTCGACCGACTTCCTTTTGGGCTTGAGCGATCGCCGCATTCACCTCTTTTTCTTGACGTTCACGCAATTCCTTAGCCTGCAATCGCATTAGTTCAGCACGATCCAAAATTTCTTTATGCAAGCGCTCTGTTTCTGAGAGCAAATGGGCAGCAGCTTCAGTTTTTTGGGTTTGTTCACGGCGTTGGGCTTCCAGTTCCGCGATTACATCATTCATCTCAGCAGAGCCAATACCCACGCGCACCTGCGCTGCTTCGAGAATGTCCTGTGGTAAACCTAACCGACCTGCGATCGCAAGGGCATTAGAACGCCCAGGAATGCCCCATAACAAACGATAGGTGGGCGCAAGGGAGGCATCATCAAACTCTACTGAAGCATTTTCAAATTTAGGATTTTGGTATTTCAGAGCCTTGAGTTCGCCGAAGTGCGTCGTGGCGATCGCGAGTCTTGTATGTTCGCCCAGATATTCCAACAAAGCCGTAGCGATCGCGCTGCCTTCGGATGGATCAGTCCCTGCCCCAACTTCATCGAGAAGTACTAGAGATTGGTGCGAAAGTGAGTCTAAAATTCTCCCAATGCGGCGAATATGCCCTGAAAAAGTCGATAGATTTTGCTGTAATGACTGCTCATCACCAATATCAGCAAGTACAAGATCAAACCAAGGCATTTCTACAGGTTCTTTAGCGGGAATAAACATTCCCGCCTTTGCCATTAGAGCCGCTAATCCAAAAGTTTTTAAAGTTGCGGTTTTGCCGCCTGTATTTGGTCCTGTTATGACAACTACGGAGATCTGCGGTGAAATCAACACATCCACAGGCACAACTTCACGACCTTCCTCGTTTTGTTGTTGCCATACCAGTAATGGGTGACGCAACTGGCGCAAGACGATCGCCTCACTCTCTAAAAAATGAGGTGGATTCGCTCCTAGCCAATAGCCATACCTTGCTCTTGCTACAGCAAGATCGATCTTAGTCACGATAATTAGCAATCTTTGTAAATCTTCAGCGATCGCCGTAATCTTGGCACTCAGTTCCGCCAAAATAATCTCGATTTGGGCTTGCTCCATTTTTAGCAATTGCCGCAAGCGATTATTGGACTGTACGATCGAGTTTGGCTCGACAAATAGAGTCATCCCTGTACTGGAAGTATCATGAATGACTCCTGGGACGCGATCGCGTTGGGGCGACTTTACTGATAAAACATAGCGATCGCTACGTTGGGTAATAATCTGCTCCTGCAACGAGCTAGCATTGCGCTGCATGATATTTTGCAGTTTCGTAATAATTTGATCACGCACTGAGGTTAACTCATGGCGAATTTCCCCTAACCTTACCGAAGCACGATCTAAGACATTTCCGCCTTCATCAATACAGCGATAAATTTCCTGCTCGACATCAGGATAAGTCCGCAATTCGCTAGCCAGTACTTGCAAATTTGGGCAGTAATCAGCATTGTCTAGCTGACGACGCAAGTTTCGCGCTCCTGCCAAAGTCGTCGCGATCGCCCATAGCTCAGCAGCCGACAAAATCCCCTGTTTTTCGGCACGAAATACGGCCTCCGTAATATTTTGAATCCCATCTAAAGATACGCCTGCACTTCGCTCTTCGAGGGCATAGGCTTCTTTAGTTTGGGTAAGTAACTCTAAGGTGTCTTCATAGCGATCAGGTATGGGTAAATGTGCCGAGGCGATCGCGCCCAGCTTTGTCGTTGTAAATGTTGATAAATGCTGACATAAACGATTCCATTCCAACAAATCCAACGTCTCAGCTTGCATGACACCTCAAAATAGCTTTTTACTCATCAAAACAAGTCAGCAGCGCTGACTTGTCTTGATCATACTTTTCTATTGTGCCAAAAAATTGAAGAACAAGGGGCTTAAGCCCACTGTTCTTGATCAAGGTAAAGATTTGCTTGTCAATAAGTATCCTTACGATGACTGCAACTTAGCAAAAGAATTATTAACTCTTGATCTTTAATTTCGTAAATAACACGGTAATCATTTACCCGAATGCGATATGTATTTTCATACCCCTTGAGTTTTTTAACTCCGTTTGGACGAGGGTTTTCAGCTAAAAGCTGAATAGCAGTGATAATCCGACTTTGAAATAATTTTGGGAAAACGCTCAGTTGTTTCTGGACAGGCCGCGGAATAATAACTTGGTAGCTCATGCCTGACCGACTAGATACTCATCAAGCGTAAGATAATCTCCAGATGCAAAAGCTTGCTTTGAAGCAACAATAATTTCTTGCTCTTCCATAGAGATTTCATTGTCTTCAGAAATTTTCTTGTCTTCATAACGATTTCTGACAAACAGAAGAAAATCCAATAAATTATCCAGCAGTATATCGGGGGTTTTTTCGATTTCTTGAATAAGCTTTTCTTTCGTAGTCATTGCTTGGACTGTTTTCTCTAAATCATAGCAAATACAAAAAAGGGGAGCGCGATGCGCTCCCCTTTTTTAAATTACAAGCGAGAAGCTAATCTCTCAAAATCGGCTTGAGTACTTGATAGCATTCTGCTACGGCTATCCTGAGCGCGATCGCCACTTAAATTCGGGACGAGGTTACGAGCTTGCAATGCCATGTGTAACTGTAAATGTGCGACATATTCACTCAGATCGCCTTGAACATCAATTTGCTTAAGAGCTACAGATTTATTGCTAGTCACCGCGTTACCTCTCATGAAAATATGTGAATGTAAACTAAATGTAATTTTTTAAGACTAATTGTTAGTTTTATTGAGATTAGAGAAGTTATTTCTATAACTTTCGATATAGAACTTATCATACAGCCGTTCTTGGTAGATCTACCTAGATACGAAGCGTAATCTTTTGACGCAATACTTAACAATAGTCAAGAATTTATGGTGCAAAGATTTGCCCCGCACCATAAATTCTTGACTGGGAGAGGATTAGTAGTATTTACAGCTTAAAGAAGCTACGAATAGAATTTAAATATAACGGCTCATTGGTAGAGGCGTTATTGTTATGTCCGCCATTGGGGATAAGCACAATTTGTTTTCTGGTTGGAGTTGCCTCGTATAAGCGTTGAGACATTGCCGCAGGAATCAGATCATCCGCAGTACCGTGGATATAAAGTACGGGTACAGCGAGCGATCTCACCTTAGAGATCGAATCAAAGCGCTGATGAATCAATAAATCAATGGGGAAAACTCGATATTTAGGATCGAGTTGTGCCATATCACTCATAGATGTAAATGACGCATCAATAATCATTCCCAAGGCATCAGGATGCTTGATAGCAAGATCGATCGCGATCGCCCCACCTAACGAATGTCCATAGATTATGATCTGCTTTGGTTGATAGCCTTTTTTGATTAAATAATCCCAAGCTGTCTGAGCATCTGTATAAACCGATGATTCACTAGGAAATCCGCCTTCACTTCTGCCATAGCCCCGATAATCAATCAATAATACTGACAAGCCCATTCGCATCAAGCGATTGGCATGTTTAGCATTAGCACTAATATTTTTACCCTTGCCATGCAAATACAAAATTACTTGGCGATCGCTTAAATTTGCTTTTTCTTCCTGTTTGGCATTAGGTAACCACCAACCATGAATATTTTCACTTGTACCATCAGCATTTTTGACTGGAATTAAGACATCCTCATACTTGGCATTAAATTGAGCAGGAGTGGTAGTAATTTCCCTTTCTGGTGAAAACACCAACTTCGTTTGACCAAACCATAATCCTGCACAAACTGAACCATAAAAACTAGCGATCGCAATTCCTGCGATCGCTACAGGACGTAACCAATGCTTTGGCGCTTGCTTCCCACTCTGATCATGTTGCGATGATTCTAGAGATGATTCAGTCATTGAAGTTTTAGAATCCATATTGTCAGTGAAGATACGAAGAGTCCAAAAAATGTGCCTAAATTTTAATCGACTACAGTAATTGTAATTATGAAACCAATTTTTAGGTTAAAGTCCGCAGCGATAATACTAGGTAACAAAATAAGTACCTGTGCAAAATAAATTACCAAAACCCTTAGAGTTGCGCCCCTGCGGGGCGCAACTCTAAGGGTTTTGGTTCGTAATTAATTATGCCTAGCTACTTAGCGTAGCCATTTTGTATTTTTAAAACACTTAGAAACATAAATTTTTTGGCGCGTATTCGACGCGCCAAAAAATGAGAATTGATGGCGTGAACAAAAATATGTTGCAATTATGCGTCACTGCTGTAATATAGTTAAGCACTAAAAAAGCAATTGCGGTCATGGTGGAATGGTAGACACGCCATCTTGAGGTGGTGGTGGCGAAAGCTGTGAGAGTTCGAGTCTCTCTGACCGCATAAAATAAAAAAGAGAAAAGAGAGCGCTTTGCGCTCTCTTTTCTCTTTTTTACGGTCAACATTGAGACTGTCCTGAGATTGTAGTAGCCTTGAGTCTTAGTGTATAAACTGTTCTTAAATCCATGTCTCGCCAAGTTAATTGTCAAGAAGAATGCACCAATGGCTGTGTCCTTGGGGATAAATGCCCACATTTAGAATATCTAGCTAAAGCTCGTAAACTTTTAGCTGAAACCTCAATTGATAAGTTGATTGAAATTTCTGATTCCCGTTTTCTGCCTCCAGATGCTCCTACAGATAAATAAAGACTCGCTTTGCGAGTCTTTATTTATCTGAGTTTTTCTTTAGCAAGCTTCCAGAGATTATCTAGCTCGTCGGCAGTGAAACTATCAATAGGGCGATCGCTTAAAGTTTCAATCATCTCTAGACGCTGAATAAACTTGCGGTTAGTAGATTGTAAAGCCTCGGATGGGTCGAGATCGTACCAACGCGCCACATTGATCAGCGTGAATAATAAGTCCCCTAATTCCGCCTGTTGATTTTCTTTAGACTCATGCTCTAGGGCATGGCGCAGCTCATCTAACTCTTCATGAAACTTAGCCCATACCCCATCGGCATTGTCCCACTCAAACCCATTGGCGGCTGCCTTTTGGGAAATCTTCATTCCAGCCGTTAAAGGCGGCAGCGATCGCGCATACCGCTTGAGTTTGTAGCTCAGCTTTTGAGTATCTGCTAAATTTTCTCCCTTTTCTTCAGCTTTAATCTTTTCCCAGTTTTGATGAATTTCATCCATGCTGTCAGCTTTGACATCGCTAAATACATGAGGATGGCGACGAATTAACTTTTGGGCGATGCCTTCGGCAACTTCGGCGATCGCAAATTGATTATTTTCACTAGCAATTTGGGACTGCAAGACCACTTGCATTAATAGGTCACCTAGCTCTTCGGCGATCGCCTTACTATCACCACCCTGAATTGCATCCACCACCTCATAGGCTTCCTCAATCACGTAGGGAATCAAGCTTTTAGGCGTTTGCTCCAAATCCCAAGGACATCCACCATCAGGCGATCGTAATTTCGCTACCACATCAATTAGGTGCTGCAATGCGATCAAGTTTGCCGAAGCTTCAACGGTTGGCTCAAAAGTCATAAGATTTGTTTAATGTTAAGAAAAGTAACAAAATGCTATAATAATTAGTATAAAAAAAACTGCTTTTAACACACTATACACAGCACCAATCTTGCTGCTAGAGATCTGACCTATGAGTAATACTGCTAGTCCTGATCCTGAAATGCTCAGACAACTTCTAGAGCCATTACTAGAAGATTTCACCTATTGGTTTGACCGCTCTCAAAAACTACTCTCCAGTGAACGCATAGATTTTTTGCAAGAGACTGAACAAAGAAATTTACTAGAACGAGTTGAAAATGCTCTTAAAGAAGTTGCTGTGGCGATCTCCTTGTTTCGCGTTACAGGACACCAAGTTGGCGTAGACATGGCAACAATGAAACCTTGGCATCAACTACTTATGGAGTGTCAAGCCGTGGGGATGCGCTACTATCGTAATCAAGTAATTTAAAACTTTAATTTTGATCCTTGATTTCTCCTCTCAAACTTTAGTTCACTTAATTTACATATTTTTTTAGGAAAGTAGATATGGTACAGATCCTTTATATACTCGCTTTTACGATCCTCTCCATTTTTGCGATTAGTAATCTCATTCGCAGCATGATCGCACTTTCCCAAAATGACTCACGCAGCTACCAAGATAATCGTAGTCGCCGAGTATCGCCTCAATACGCTCATCCTGAACTATGGGATAAAGATGGCAAATATATCGATGAGCCATTAATGGTAATCAAATCGATTAATGTTGATGATGCGCGTTCAAGACTAGATGCTCTCTATAACTCGTCACCTAGTGGCGACAAATAGTAAGGTTAAGTCACATTGCTTTGCGCTCAAGCCCCAATGCACAAATATTTTGAAATTCTTACAAAGTAAGAATTTCAAAATATTTGTGCATTGGTTTGTTTTTCATTGAGGTACGGATGACCCATAGGCTATTAGTTTGTACGACCTGTGCCAGCACTTGGCAAAATGGCAATAAGGTAGGTATTAGTGGCGGTGAAACATTGCTAAAAACACTTTCTCAATTACACCAAAATTGGGAAAAGCGATCGCAGTTTGAAATTCGTGCAGTTTCCTGTATGAGTGCATGTAGCCATGCTTGCGCTGTAGCCTTTGCCTCTGAGGGTAAATATTCCTACTTGTTTGGCGATTTACCCAGTGATGTAGAAAATATGGCAACCACCGCATCAGCAATCTTGTCCTGTGCTGAAATATATAGCGATCGCCCCGATGGGATGCTTGCTTGGAAAGAGCGTCCTGAACCACTGAAAAGTGGTGTAATTGCCCGTATCCCCCCTTTATAGAAAAAAGAGCGTTTAACGCTCTTTTTTTATAATTTTTTGAAAGCCCACCGTCGGTAGGTTTTCAAAAAAACGATTTTGGTGTTTCCAGTGCTTTCGGTGCTGGAAACATCAAAATCGTTTTCATAATGAGAATTGCTGTAAAAAAGCCTTAAAATCAAGGGGCTAAAAGAAATTCTGGTAATGTGGACAGACCTCTGTACATACAAAAATAAAACTCAAATTTGTAACACCCCATGCAAGGCACGCTCAGAGAAATTGACGTACATACTATTATCAACCTGATCGAGTTTGGACAGCGAACTGGTGAGTTGTTGATTGAATCTAGTACAGGGAAATTCTGGTTTTTATTTTTTGATAACGGAGAATTGATCTACGCCACCGATACTGATAGCAACTTGACTCGTCTGCACGATTATTTGCATGGATTAGGGTTAGACCATGCACTCGATCAGTTATCTAGCTCAAAACTAGGAATTAATGTTTTAGAATATGGACAAATTTGGGCACTTCTAGAATCCAAAATTCTCAGTCCTACTCAGGCTAAGTCAATTCTGGAAAGCACAATCCGAGAGGTACTTTTTGATATTATCGGTCTCTATCAAGGCACATTTGTTTTTGAAATTAGTGCTGCGCTCACACCAAAGTTAACAAGATTTAAGTTTTCGCAGTTTAGTTCTGAATATTTACGCCAACTGCAAACATGGAAGAAATTTTATCCAGTTTTACAGTCGATCGATCAATGTCCTGTATTGCTCACTCAAGAGTCTTTGCCATCTTTAAGTTCTTGGATTGATGGCAAGACGACAATTCGTCAGTTATCGCGATATGCGGGGAAGGATGTTAGTCAAATTGGACAGATGATCTATGATGCGATCGCAGTTGGACAGGTTGCGATTACGCCATTAGCGATGAGTGTACCGCTACAAGTAAAGGTACAGTCGCCCAGAATTTTATGTATTGACGATAGTGTGACCATCTGTCGGGCAGTTGAGTATATTTTGCATAATCATGGCTTTCAAGTTATGGCGGTTTCGAGTCCGATTAAGGCTTTAAGTTTGATTTTTCAACATAATCCTGATCTGATTTTGTGTGATATCACAATGCCAGAGATTGATGGATACGAACTATGTGGAATGCTGCGTAAATCGAGTGCATTTGCCAAGGTTCCGATTATCATGCTAACGGGAAAAGATGGCTTCATTGATCGCGTTAAAGCTCGGATGGTGGGAGCTACGGAATATTTAACTAAACCATTTGGAGAGAAAGAATTACTGACAACAGTAGAAAAATATTGTAAGCGCTAAGTGAGAAAGCTCAATTTTTGTAGGATGCGTTAGTGCAACTCAAAACCCAAATAGTGTGAGGAGGTGGCGCTTCGCGCCGCCTCACACTATTTGGGTTTTGTCGTTTGATTAGCTCTCATCCGAAAAACTGATACTGGTTCACTTAAACCTTTCAAAAATACAGAACTCTCTTCGCAAATGTAATCTTTTATCGCCTCGATCGCTTGAGCTTGATTTCGTAAAGAGGCTGTGAACACAATGTCATTGCCTTCGCTTAGTCCTTGGACTCTTGCTGCTGTGTTAACGGTTGTCCCAAAGTAGTCCGAGCGATCATTGAGATTAACGCTAATACAAGCACCCGCATGGACACCAACTTTGAGAATTAGTTGCTGCTCCGCAGATTCAAAACGACGATTAAAATCTTGCATTTTTGACTGCATGGCGATCGCGGCCTTGAGTCCATCATCTGGCGAAGTAAATGTTGCCATAATTGCATCACCGATGGTCTTAATTACGGCTCCATTATGCTGATCGACGATTTCAAAGAGAAAGTCAAAATGTTGACGTACCAGACTATAGGCTTGAGAATCTCCTTTTTGGCTATAGAGAGCAGTGGAGCCAGCTAAATCAGTAAAGAGAATTGTGACTTGTCGAATCAGTAAACTCTCATTGGGCGGTATAGTCTCGCGAGGAAATAGCTCACGAAACATTTGCAAAGTTAAGAGCCGATGTCCTGAAACTACGCCATATTTTGCATCGTTATGAGCGCGAAATACTGGATCATTTGCTTCCTGTGGTAGCGAACGCAATCGTTCATCAATGCTAAAGGTAACGCGCACCTGTTGGTCAGCATCAGATTCATGCTTGTGATGACATACGGGACAAACATGCCATGTTCTTAGCTCTCCCAATTGAGTTGCAGCAAAATCAATTCCCTGACATTTTGGACATTGAATATCCCAATTCAGCATCACAATTCCTTCCTTTAGAGCCATGACTAAAAGTTTTAAGGTCTCGCGCTCTGAGAGTTTCAAATGTTCAGCAATGAGGCGGGGATTGGTATGGTAAAGAAATCGGCTATCTTGACCCTGTAAAAAATCAATAAAATTGTCTTGATCAATCGTGCTAACCCCATACCGACTTAAGGACTTTACGGCTTGGGAAATCGCCTGATTAGTCTTATTTTTTGATGAATTAAAGAGATTTAGCATAGTTGCATCTTCAATATCGCTAAGGCGATTAATTTGGCTGTTTATGAACTGATGCGTCTCAAGTGTACTTCTCAAAAAATGAGATTAAAGCCGCTTTGCGTGCGGCTTTAATCTAGAGCACGCTAGCTAGCAAAGCTTTTTGAGCATGAAGGCGGTTTTCGGCTTCATCCCAAATGCGTGATTGCGATCCTTCCATTACTTCATTAGTAATCTCTTCACCACGATGGGCAGGTAAGCAATGTAGGGCGATCGCTTGCTGATCGGCTAAAGCCATTAGCTCTGCATTCAACTGGTAGGGCTGAAAAATGGGAATCCGATCTTCTGCTTCTGACTCTTGCCCCATACTTGCCCATACATCGGTATAAAGTACATGGGCAGCCCGTGATGCTAATTTTGGATCTTCGGTGACAATAACCTCCGAATTTTCAGCTAAAGCTTTGGCTTGCGCAACAATGGTCGGATCGGGCATAAAGTTTTTGGGTGAGGCAATCCGCACATTCATCCCCACAAGGGCGCAACCAATCATCAGGGAATGCGCCATATTATTACCATCACCAAGATAAGTAAGGGTTAAACCTTTCAAAGAGCCGAAGTTTTCCATCACGGTTAGCAAATCCGCAAGCACTTGGCATGGATGCTCTAAATCGCTGAGGGCGTTAATAATCGGGATCTTCGAGAATTTGGCAAAGGTTTCTAATTCTGCTTGCTCAAAGGTACGAATTGCCAAAACATCTAAATAGCGATCAAGAACTCTGGCAGTATCTTCTATGGGTTCGCCACGACTGACTTGAGTCACATTTGGATCGAGGTCAATCACATGTCCCCCCAGTTGATGCATGGCGACGGTAAAGCTAACTCGCGTTCTTGTTGACGCTTTGCGAAACAGCAAGCCAAGAGTCTTACGCTGAAAGTCAAACTGGACTTCTCCTGCTTTGAGTTGTTTGGCAAGTGTCAGCAATTCCTGAATTTCGCTTGGTTGCAAATCTGCCAAACTAAGAAGATCGCGTCCCTGAAGGTTTCCCATTGTTGTTAGTTAGAAAAGATCTTGTAATGACTGTATCATCAACTTACAGCGCTTTACCCTGATCAAAAACCGCTTTTTTAGGAAAGTAATGTAAAGCAGTGTTTTGCTGAAAAAGCTATGGGTTTAGCGCATCTGCTAAGTGATATCAGCAGCTTTAGACAATGAAATTAAACCTAGTTTCTAGGTGAATTTATGAAGTTAACCTCCTTAAAACTAAATACATTCAAGTTTTCTAAGCATTATTACCTTTGGCTATTAGGGGGAATAGCAGGTTTAGTTTTTGGAAGTGAGACTGTATCTCGACTAGGCGGCGAGATTCTATGGTTTCAAGAGATGGGCTATTTGCCCATGTATTTATTACGGCTCGGAGTACAAATTGGATTAGGAGTTGCGATATTCGCGATCGCCTTAGGCTATCTCTTCAGAAATTTGCAGATTGCTGAATCACTGAAATATGACGATCTACCTAATGAGTCTGAACGGCGACAATCAAAACTCCGCAAACGATCATCTCTCCCAAAACAACTAAATAATCAATCACCAACTTCATCCAAATACATACCCACATCTTTTCGATTACGTTGGCTTCTGCCTCTAGTTTTGGGCTTAAGTCTCCTAATTTGCTCACTCCTAATTCATTATGGACAAGTAGCACTCGTTCAATGGAAACCATCAGCGCTCCAACCCAGTATTGCCCCGATCGCACCATTACTATTTAGACCCGAACTACTTGGTCGATTGGTAATTCAGATATTTACGGCGAGACTCTCGGCAGTTGTGACTATTGGGGCGGCAATTTCTTTGCTAATTTATCCCAAGTTCTTGCTAAAGGCGATCGCTGTTGTCATTAGTGTGTTTACTGCATGGGTGACTTCACGACAATGGATGCGGATTATTCCTTATTTTCAACCCACTAGTTTTGAGCAAACTGAACCCCTTTTTAATCAAGATCTGAGCTTTTATATATTCAATTTGCCAACTTTGGAAGTTGTGGAATTTGGGCTAGTTGGCGTTTGTCTGTATGGTTTTATTGCCGTCCTCCTAACCTACTTGCTATCAGGAAATAGCCTGAGCGAAGGTAAATTTATCGGTATTTCCCACGATCAACAGCGACACCTTTACGGACTCGGCGGTGTGTTGATGGTAGTAATTGGGTTTAGTTATTGGCTCAATCGTTACGAGCTTTTATATTCACCGCGTGGGGTTTCCTATGGTGCTAGCTATACAGATACAGTGGTACAGTTACCAGTCTATACAGGGCTAAGTATTCTCGCCTTCGCGATCGCCATTTACTTAATTCTGCGGTGGGTCAGATTTCATCGTCAACCTGTAAGTCGTAAGCCAGTGGTATTCGCTTTAGTTGTATATCTAGTGATGGCGATCGGGCTAGGTGTCGGTTTACCAATTGCCGTGCAATCTTTGATTGTGCAACCCAATGAACTTGCCCGTGAACAGCCCTACATCCAACGCACAATCTCCTTTACCCGTCAAGCATTCGGACTCGAAAGTATTAATTCTCAGGTTTTTAATCCACAGGGCAAGTTAACCGAAAAATCCATTCAAAATAATGACTTGACGGTTCGCAATATTCGGCTTTGGGATAAACAACCACTACTTGCCACCAATCGTCAACTTCAACAAATCCGTCTTTACTATAGTTTTCCTGATGCGGATATTGATCGTTATACGATTAATGAAGAGAAGCTATCCAAAACTGCGGCTAGTCAGCAACAGGTACTCATCGCCGCGAGAGAGTTGGACTATACGGCAGTTCCTCAAGAAGCGCAAACTTGGGTAAACCAGCATTTGATTTATACCCATGGCTATGGCTTTACCCTCAGTCCAGTCAATCGGGTCGGTGCGGGTGGACTACCTGAATATTTCATTAAAGATATTGGCATCACCGAAGGCAGTCCTCTCACCACCTCTAGCGAAGCTGTGCGGGAGAGTATTCCGATTGGTGCACCACGTATTTATTACGGAGAGAATACTAATACCTATGTGATGACTGGAACCAAGGTTAAGGAACTCGATTATCCTAGCGATAATGATAATGTTTACAACATTTATGATGGAAGAGGCGGTATTCCCCTTGATTCCTTTTGGCGGCGGATGTTATTTGCTAAATATCTAAATGATTGGCGGATGGCGGTGACTCCCGAATTCCTGCCCGAAACTAAGTTGTTATTTCGGCGGAACATTATGCAAAGGATTCAGGCGATCGCTCCTTTTTTACGTTACGACAGTGATCCCTATCTAGTAGCAGCCAAAGCAAGTGCTCAGCCAGAAGATCCTAGCTCTCTCTATTGGATTGTTGATGCTTATACCACTAGCGATCGCTATCCCTATTCGGATACTGGCAATGAAGGAATTAATTACATTCGCAACTCGATTAAAGTTGTGATTGATGCCTATCATGGTCATGTAGATTTCTATATTGCCGATCCTAGTGATCCGATTATCCGCTCATGGGCAAGGATTTTCCCTGATTTGTTTAAACCCCTCAGTGCAATGCCTGAGCCACTGCGGCAGCATTTACGCTATCCCGTCGATTTGTTCTCAATTCAATCAGAACGCTTGATGACCTATCACATGACTGATGCTCAAGTGTTCTATAACCGTGAAGATCAGTGGCAAATTCCCAATGAGGTCTATGGTGATAAACCACGTCTAGTAGAACCCTATTATTTAATTACAAGTTTACCTGAAGTTCCCTTTGAGGAATTTATTCTCCTATTACCTTTTACGCCTAAGGAACGGACAAATCTGGTGGCATGGTTAGCAGCAAGGTCAGATGGAGAGAACTACGGAAAGCTCTTGCTCTATACATTTCCCAAGCAAATTCTTGTCTATGGACCAGAACAAATTGAAGCCAGAATTAACCAAGATCCTGTAATTTCTCAACAAATTTCGCTATGGAATCGTCAAGGTTCACGAGTAATTCAAGGCAATCTACTGATCATTCCCATTGAACAATCTCTGCTGTATGTAGAACCACTTTATTTAGAGTCAACTCAAAACAAATTGCCAACTCTCGTGCGTGTAATTGTTGCCTATGAGAATCGAATCGTGATGGCTCAGACTTTACAGCAGGCGATCGCTGCCATCTTTAAGCCAGACCAAGAAATTACACCGCCCATCATTCGCCCAGTCGAAGCCCCAACGCCATCACCTTAAGAAGTTTTGCGCCTTGCTTCGCACGACGCAAATGACGAAAAATGGTAAGAATCGCTTAGCGATTCTTACCATTTTTCGCTTTCGTCGAACCGACGTTAAAAAAAGCAGAGGTTGCATAGCAATCTCTGCTTTTTTAGATTTTCACGCCAGATTTACGGGCAATCCAAATTTCCCAATTGCGGAGAAAACTCGATCGCGCTTTAAAGATGGTGGAGATCGATGGCTTGAATATCAACTCTTCACAAGGAGGCTGTACCAAAATTGTGAATAAACCTAAACGATTACCAACGATCGTATCCGTAAATAGGCGATCACCTACCATCGCCACTTGCGAAGCTGGTAACTCCATCGCTTCGAGAACTTGGCGTACCACACGGCGCGATGGTTTGCCAGCACGACTGCGATAGGGAAGATTCAAGCTCTCGGCAACTCTCTGAATGCGGCGATCGCTAAAATTATTACTTGCTAACCAGATGGGATATTGTGAACGCATTAACCCTACCCAAAGACGAATTTCTTCTGACACATCAGCTTCATCATCCCCAATTAATGTATTGTCTACGTCCAAAATCAAACCACGTAACCCATAGGTTGTCATAAGTTGCGGTGTGATCGCGTAAATAGGTGATGACAAAACTAGGTCAGGAGCAATAAGATGCCAAGCTTTCACAAATATTTTGAGAATGTTAATTAAATAATTAAGAATATCTTATACCAAAACACAAAGAAGAGGCAACAGATGATATAAGAGAAAAAGGAGAAAGAGGATAACAAAATGGCAGGGGTATATAGATTAGAAATAAGTGAAAGCGAAGAAGAGCTAAAAGAGATGCTAGGGCGGCAGAAAACAGGCTCAGATAAAGAACGAGTGCAAGTATTGTACTTACTGAAAAGCAAGCAAGCTGGCACAGTGCAAGCCGCCGCTCAACTAATCGGGAGAAACCGTAGCACAGTGCAAGAGTGGATCAGAGGATATCGAGAGGGAGGAATAGCAGGAATACTAAGCCATAAACCAAGAGTAGGCAGAATACCCAAAATCCCAGATTGGGCGCAAAAAGCACTGGACAAACAACTGCAACAGGAAAAAGGATTTAATAGCTACGGAGAGATACGACAATGGCTACAGGAAAAACTAGGAATCGAAAGTACCTATAAAAATGTGCATGACTTGGTGCATTACCGAATGAAGGCAAAACCAAAGGTAGCCCGTCCCTATAGCGCCAGTCAAAACCAAGGGCAACGCGAGGAATATAAAAAAAACTCTCGGATAACCTAGCCATGGTGGCATGGTATGCCGTGACCGTGTTGGGATTAACGGGAAAAGTCCGATTCTTTTGTCAAGACGAAACAAGGATTGGTTTGAAAACCATCAGTGGTCGTAAAATAACGGCTCGTGGGGTCAAACCCAAGGCAAAAGTCCAGTGGCAGTTTCAGGCTACATGGTTATACGGCATCGTCGAACCTGCGACGGGAGAAAGCTTTTTCTATGAATTTAGTCATCTCAACACTGACTGTTTTCAAATATTTCTAGACCTTGTATCAGAGAAATTTGCAGACAGCATAATTATCTTGCAAGTTGATCAGGCTGGTTGTCATCGGGCTAAGCGTTTACGATTACCTCACAATATCATTTTGATATTTCAGCCTGCTCATTCTCCAGAATTAAACCCAATTGAGCGGGTTTGGCTACATTTGAAGCAAGGGTTGAGATTTTCTTTACCCAAAAATATGGATGAGTTGCGGCTTTTGGTCAAGAATCGTCTCTCCGAAATGACTAAATCTGTAATTGCTTCTCTTGTCGGTAGAGATTCCATACTGGATGCTCTATCTGTTGCCTCTCTTTTGTGATTTGGTATTACAGCGCTTTGAGCTAGAACAGTTGAGCAAACTCAATTGTTCTAGTAAAATATCCCGCGCAGAGGGCGGGATATTTTACTGTTTAGGTGTTTTTTGCTGAATTTTTTTGTCGATCACTTGCAATGCTTTTTCGTGTTCTTCTAAAGTACGACTAAATACATGACTGCCATCAAATTTAGCTACAAAAAATAAGTAGTCGGTCGTCGCTGGATCAAGAGTTGCCTTGAGACTAGCTAACCCTACAGAAGCGATCGCCCCAGGTGGCAAACCTTCATTTAAATAGGTGTTATAAGGTGAAGCAGTACGTACTTGATCTAAGGTGAGAGGATTTTCAGGTGTTTGGCGAATATTTAAGCCATATTCAACTGTAGGGTCGGATTCTAAACGCATATTTTTTTTGATGCGATTCCAGAAAACACCAGAAATGATCCGTCTTTCTGATTCAATTACCGCTTCTTTTTCCACAATACTTGCCAGAGTGACCCAATCTTTGAGACTGATTTTGACCTTCGGTTTACTAGATTGATTGTCTTGATAAAGCGGTAAAGCGACTTCTTCAAAGCGATTAAGCATCAAATCAATAATCCGATCAGGTGTCGCTTCCGATGGCAAGATTTGATAGGTATCAGGAAAAAGAAATCCTTCTAGACTAGGAATATCTTCAGGCAGCCAAGTGCGTCGCCTCGGACTGACACGCTGAGCCGCAATTACAAAATCCTTAGCTGCAAAAAAGCCCTGCTCCTCAAATAAACTTGCCATCTGTGCGATCGACCAACCTTCAGGAATCGTAAATCTTACTTCTGAAGATTTGGCAGTCTGGATTTGGGCTACCACTTCTGGCAATGACTGGTTTGTGGCGAAATCATAGGTTCCCGATCGCAAGGCTACTGACTCACTACTTCGCAGCGATTGCCACATTACCCACAAGCGCAAAGCTAAGGCAGAACGAATCACGCCTGCTGATTCTAGCTCTTGAGCGATCGCTTGCGTTGGCATTCCATCGGATATAGTTAGTCGAATTTTCGCCCCAAAATTGCTAGGTGCTGCACTTGCCCAAATCCACCAAGAACTGCTAACAATACCAGTAACAAGGATAGTTAAGGGAACGGCAACACCATAAAATAGCCATTTAGAACTCTTCTTCGGCATCTTCTGTGCTGAGGACATGGTCTAGATATTGCTCCACATAAGGCTCAAGGGCTGCCATTTCCTCTGGTGTAAGGACTTCAGGCTGACCGTCATCTCCAACTTTAGCAATAAACATCAAAGGATCAAGGGACGTAAATACAGAAAAAGCTTGCTCTTCATAGTAGAAATGAGCTAGTTCTTGAAACTCACCACAATTTCCATCTTCTTCGGTATCGATCTCAATGATATCTTCTTCAGTTGGCTCAGGTAATTCACCTTCAACAGTCAATGTATGTGCCGAGCGTTTTAGTGAAAGATTTTGTTCTGCTAAAACCGCCTGAGCTACTGGGAAAATTAGATCAATTTCCTCTTCGGTGACATCGACTAATTCAGTTTCTTCTTCGTCATCGGTTTCTTGCCATGCAAAGATTTGCACAGAAAAGTCAACTGGTTGCAGCAGCAAATATTCGGTGCTGTCCACTTTAAACGCGGTTTCGACAGTGCAAGGCAAGCTCTTACCTGCGTCATCCTTAAGTACGATCGTCGATCCTTCCATAGATTGCTGTTTTGTATCCTATAGCACTACTAGCTCAGAGAAACCCTCTTGTATAAGGCTTTTGGCGCTTTTAAGCATTATGACAGCAAAGGGGACAGTTTATAGAAAAGTCTCGCTTTGCAAGACTTTTCTATGGGATTGGTTGACGCTTTAGCGCTAGCCATTGTTGCAAGATTAGGGCTGCCGCCTTGCGATCGATCATTTCCTTGTTATGTCTTG
The DNA here is from genome assembly GCF_051131155.1 of Pseudanabaena minima str. Chao 2107. NCBI lineage: Bacteria > Bacillati > Cyanobacteriota > Cyanophyceae > Pseudanabaenales > Pseudanabaenaceae > Pseudanabaena > Pseudanabaena minima. The sequence goes on along the minus strand of NZ_CP159508.1, from coordinate 2,331,213 downwards.
TAGAAATACCTTGAGATCGCATCATTTCTTCAGCTTCATAGGAAGTTAGACGTTCATCAACAAATTCCACTGAGATACCTAATTGTTTGGCAGCACCATTGGCAAATTTTTGAACATGTTTGGCTTGATGACCGAGGGAGCCGTCCATGTTGTAAGGCAAGCCCACCACAAGTGTGTCAATATTGCGCTCGACTATTAGTGATTGCAGGATTGCCATGTCTTCATCCCATGATTTACGAGTAATTGTGGTAATGCCATGTACTGATATACCAAGGCGATCGCATCCTGCGACACCAATGCGCTTTCTGCCGACATCTAAACCTAATGCTGCGTATTGCATAAATCACTTTTATAGCTGTCGCTAGTCATGTTAAAACAAAACCCCAAAGAGAGTTGCAGTGCGTAGCACTGCAACTCTCTTTGGGGTTTGTGGGTCGTGCAAAGCAAGACACACTATTGGTTTTGAAATGGTTGAACTTTTTGGATGAGTGTTTGAGATCGGGCAATGATTGTTGTCCAGTCATCTTCCGCGATCGCTTCTGGTGAAAATAAATGGCTAGAAATGCCCACAGCGATCGCCCCTGCGGCAAGAAATTGATCAGCATTTTGAATCGTAATCCCGCCCGTAGGAATTAACGGAATATCACGCAACACAGGCTGTAAGCATTTTAGATAATCAATTCCCCCAACTACCTTTATCGGAAAGACCTTAACTGCGGCTGCTCCAGCTTGCCAAGCTGTAACTATTTCCGTCGGAGTCAATGCTCCAGCGATTACAGGAATATTATTTTCGACACCTTTAGCAATTAGCTCAGGATTGGTATGGGGTGTAAAGAGAAAGCTACAACCACAGCCAATAGCTCTCTCTACACTATCGATATCTAGAATTGTGCCTGTCCCGATTTTGCAATCAGGTAACTCCTGCTGTAATTTGGGAATTAGGGACTCGGCGCGATCCGTATTCCAAGCAATTTCGATCAGCTTAATCCCACCTGCGGCGGCGGCAAGTGCCATTTCCCGTGCAGTCACCACATTATTAGCACGTATAACGGCGATAATACGATGCTGCTGCAACAAACTGAGCCAAGGATTCACAGGTTTTGTGCAAAAAGTTGCATTTGCGTTTAACTCCCAAAGATCATTACACAAAGCATTGTTTTTGCAAACACAAGGGTTCTGCAATTTAACAAGGAAGGGATTTTTGATGGCGCGGCAAACCCGTGCCATCAAAAATCCCTTCCTTATTTTACGGCGAAGCCCTAAATGCTATTTTAAAGTTGCAAAAGTGAGATGCGCTCTTAGGCTGTCGTGCTTCATAATATCTTTTGGATAACAAATTATAGAGAATATCTATGGCTTTGCAAGTTGGCGATCGCGCCCCAGATTTTAGCGTGGCTGATACACATGGCAATATCGTGACCCTTTCTAGCCTCAAAGGTAAGCGTGTAGTTCTATACTTCTATCCTCGTGATAACACCCCTGGATGCACTAAAGAAGCCTGTGGCTTTCGCGATAACTATGCCCAGTTTCAAGCAAAAAATACATTAATTTTTGGTGTTAGCACCGATGATGCTAAGTCACACCAAAAGTTCACTGAGAAATTTGACTTACCTTTCCCGTTGCTGTGCGATGTCGATGCTCAAGTTGCCACAGCCTACGAGAGCTATGGCAAGAAACAAATGATGGGCAAAGAATACATGGGTATTTTCCGCAATACCTTTGTGATCGATCCTGAGGGTAAAATCGAGAAAATTTATCTCGCGGTCAAAGCCGAACCCCATCCCGCCCAAGTTCTCGCAGATATCTAATTAAAGAGGAGGCGTAAATAGCCTCCTCTTTAATTGATAGCGTCAAGCGCTGTAAAAATTTCTGAGGTTGAAACATTGACTCTAAGCACAAGCAAGACTGCTAAATCAACTAAATTAACTAATTGGATAATTCGCGATCGCCAATTTATTTGGGGAAATCGCACTTACCTAATGGGTATTTTGAATGTTACACCCGATAGTTTTAGCGATGGCGGTCAATTTAACTCACGGGATGCAGCTTTAAGGCAAGTCGCACAGATGTTACCCTACATTGACATTCTTGATATTGGTGGCGAATCGACGAGACCTAATGCCCAGCCAGTTAGTGCTGAAGAAGAAAGTGATCGCATTTTGCCGATCATCGAAGCAGTTCGGGCTGAATACCCCCAATTACCCATCTCCATTGATACAGTCAAGGCAAGTGTCGCGAAATCAGCGATCGCCGCAGGAGCCGACATGTTCAACGATGTGTCCGCAGGTCGATTCGATCCTGAAATGTTGCCTCTGGCGGGAAAGCTACAAGTACCAATTTTTTTAATGCATATGCAAGGGGAACCACGCACGATGCAAGAAAATCCTAAATATCGCGATGTGGTAAAGGATGTGAAGCAATTTCTTGCCGATGCGATTTTGGTCGCCAAGGCTTGCGGCATTCCTAAGGATTTAATCGCGATCGATCTAGGGATTGGTTTTGGTAAAACCACCGAACATAATCTTGAACTTTTAAGAAATTTGCCAACCTTTCAAGAAATTGGCGCACCCTTGTTAATGGGAGTATCACGTAAAAGTTTTATTGGTAAGCTTTGCGATCGCCCCGACCCTAAAGATCGCCTATTTGGAACCATCGCTGCATGTACAGCCTGTATTGCAGGGGGTGCAGATATTCTACGAGTACATGATCCCAAAGAAATATTTGATGCTTGTCAAATCAGTGATGCCATATATCGATAAAATAGAATTTGAGAGCCTATCGATATATTGCATAATCACCATGCATAAATGCCAATATCAAAAAGTATCCGTAACAGTCCATCAGTTACAATAGCCAAACAGGATGTAGGCTTTAATACAATCCAGTAAAGTTTGTAATCATTTTTTAGAGGGCAAGACGTGCCACAGGCTAAGCATTTGCTGATTGGTTCCACCCGATCAGGCAGTGGAAAATCAGCAACAATTTTGGGATTAACATATAACTTGCAAGCTAAAGGTTACAAGATTGGCTATGGTAAGCCAATAGGTACTTTTACGACCAAAGAATTACCCGAATCAGCCGAACGCACTGAAGCTGATGTGGAATTTATTAAGCAAGCGCTAAATTTGCCGCAATCCCTTTTGCGACCCACTCTACTTAATCTCGACAGATCTGCCCTCCAATACCGTCTATCTGGTGAAGATAAAGCTGATTACAGCACTAAGTTGGATGAGTATAAAAAATTAATTGAGGGGGATCTCGTACTTTTAGAAGCCCCTGCCAACACAGCCGAAGGCGCAATATTTGGGCTTTCCCTAGAGGAAATGGCAGATCAACTCGAAGCTCCTATTTTGTTAGTCATGCGATTTGGCTCGTTGTTAGTGGTTGACCATATCTTGATGGCAAAACGACGCTTTGGCGATCGCTTATTAGGAGTGGTAATCAATGATATTCCTGATGAGCAGTATGAAACAGCGATCGAAGTTCTCCACCCCTATCTTGAAAATCAAGGTATTCCCGTATTTGCACTCATGCCTGAGAATCGCACATTGCGAAGTGTTAGCGTTTCTGAAATTATCGAGCAACTGGGTGCAAACATCCTCTGCCGTCCTGAAAATATTGATTTAGGAAAAATTATGGTTGAGGAACTCAAAATTGGGGCGATGGATGTCAACTCCGCCCAAAGCTATTTCCGCAAGTCCTACAACAAAGCTGTAATTACGGGCAGTAGCCGCATTGATCTCCAGTTTGCTGCGCTAGAAACATCGACAAATTGTCTAATTCTGACAGGTCGTCCTTTTATTAGTGATGATGTCGCCCATAAGGCTATGGAATTAGGTGTACCGATCCTCTCAGTTAGCAAAGACACCCTCAGCACGGTCAGTATTATCGAGGGCTGTCTAGGACAAGTACGACTACATGAGGGCGTGAAAGTAACCAGTATTTGCCACATGATGGGAAAACATTTCAACTTTGATCGCTTCTTAAAGTTAATGAACATCAAAGCGTTAGCTACAGCTTAAATCTAAAAAAAGAGATAGCACAGCACTATCTCTTTTTTTAAAGAAACAGGGTGTTTACATTTCTTGTAATGTTTTCCAACCAGGTAGCCATAGCGATCGCCTTTTCAGCGCCTTAGCATTTAGCCAAAACCTTACTGAGTCGTCACAAGCTGCTTTGATCTCTGCAAAAACTAAATCTCCTTCATTTTTGCGATTGACTACAACAAAATGTCGCCACCCGAAAGTTTCTTGCATCGCCGTCCATTTGGACCCTATTAGATGCGGAAATTTTTGTTTTTTAGACATATCACCTCATAAAAAATGCGGCTAGCCGCATTTTTTATGTCTAATCAATATCATCGTCATCATTGTCATCGTCGTCATCATCGATGTAACTAGGGTCATCGCCTAACATCAATTCACTTAGTTCTTCAGCTTCATCATCAAACTTTAAGCTTGACTCAGTGCCTTCTCTGGCAATTAAGCGCCCTGTGGACTCTAGCCAATCAAGAATAGAAACTTCCTGTTGTGTAGGGATGAGTGCTGCGGGTTGGTTACGACGCTGTACGCGCAAGGCGGGGTTGTTAATCATAAAAATATCAAATAAAAATCTTTAGTCCCTTTCAAGCAGTTTGCTTTGCAAACTGCTTGAAAACACTGATTGAAAATTTAGAAACCTGCGGGCAAACCTAAGCCACCAGTGAGGTCTTCCATTTTTTGCTTCATTGTGCCAGTAGAAAGCTGATAAGCATCCTTGAGGGCTGCGAGTACTAAGTCTGATAAAACTTCTGCGCCTTCATTCAAAGCTTCAGGAGCAATTTCCACACTTTGAGGTTCTTGGTTGCCGCTTAGAGTGATTTTTACCAAACCACCACCAGATTCACCAGTTAAACGCAATTCATCTAATTCTTCTTGCAGCTTTTTAGCGCCTTCTTGAATTTGCTGGGCTTTTTGGAAGGCTTCTTTCATTTTGCCTAAACCAAAGCCAAATCCTTTTCCCTCTGACATAGCAGTATCAGTTTTAATCCTAAGTTTTCTTGTACATTATGTCACTAATCGTCACGGTTCGGTAAGTACGGTCATCTAGATATCTGTCCATAGACGTGCATCAACAAATCTAGAAATATGTTTGACATTTGTAGCTGCCACAATAACCTCGTATCCTTGTTGTGCTTGTAACAATGCTTGAGCCGCTAAAATCACATCCCCATCTAATGATTTCGGATCAGCCGTTGCTTGACCACTTTGTCTTACTTCTGCCCATAGCTCCGCAGCTTGTAGCATTACACCTGTAGTAATGGGTAAATAAACAACCTCAACTTTTAACAAATCTAACTGTTGAATCCCCCTAAGTTTTTTAGCCCTTAGTAGTTCTCGCCTTAACTCATAATCAGCTATTTCGGGTATTGCTACTTCATATCCTCTTGAAGGTAATCCGACTAACCATTCTAAACAAGCTAAATTGCTAGATTGCTTTGCATTAGGATTTGTTACAGCCCCTACCCCCCCCTATCTAAGAAAACGATGGACTCATACAGACACAGGACTATAGAAAGGCGAATCTGGGTTCAGAGCATCACGCAAATAATTCCAAGTCTCAGTTTGCTCGTCTGCATCTTCTGCAAGCCATTGTTGTCTTAATCTTGCTAAGCCTTTATTCTGTTTCTGTAATATCGTTAATCGATCTTGATTATCCAATCTGGAAATTACATCCTCAAAGTATCCGTCTAGTATCTCAGCAATGTCAGAGTTATTAATTAATGGAGCAATCAATGCTTTCATTTGTCTGACAACTTTAATGACAAATTGAATAGGAATTCCTAATGCTAAATATTTACTTTCCAGAGTATGCAGATTCAATTTATCTAAAACTAGTTCATTTCTACCGATGAGAGCATAGGTAATACAACGCAAAATATTTTCGCAGTCTCGAGATATATCTGTTAGCCATAACTCTGAGCCAAGCAAGTTTTTCTTTAGGTATGCCTCGTCAGACAGAGAAACCTCTTGTATGGAAACCTCTATAGAGTCTTTTACAATACTGTTTGTATTAGTTGTAATTACTTGTGCAACATTTAAAATCTCAGAACCTTGAGCAAGTAATCCTAAGACAACTAAAGTTAAGTCTTCATTTGCGGTTTTGTCGAGCGCAATTTGAGAGATATTTAGCATAGTATTTACCCTCTAATTGGTGAAGTTGACAATAGACTATTTGAGATTACGTTAACCTGATGGTAACACAGCCTATTATTTGTTGCTGTGAACATACGCAATCTAAACCTCAAGGCTAAAGTCTTGGATTTTTTTAAATTTGTAAAAGTCCACAGTTGCACCCCATATTGCTGTTCCTGTTTCAGGATCAACCCCGCGATCGCCACTCCAAAATTCATTAGCGCTAACCTCAAAGCCTAAAACAACTTGACGAGATTCGTTTAAATATTGAAAACAACATTTAGCATCTTTAGGCATTTCGGCTTTGTAGCGACTATTGGCAAATGATACATCTAGTAAACAACCAGCGAGGGGTTCGATGTCATTAATGGTGATTTGATTAAGCCGATCACGATCGCGTCCAGCCCCAGTCCATGCCGCAGGATTTTTAAATCCCCAATATTTCACTTGAATTTTGCCGTCATTTTCCACAAATTGCAAAATGCGCTGACGATAGGGGCGATCGAGAATTAGGGCATTGGCTTGTTCGGCAAAGATAGCAATGCTGCCCAAAACTTTAAATGGGATGGGACGCTGCCACCAGACTAAATTCACAAACCAAACAGGTTGATCTAGCGATTGTTCACGATTGCTAAATTCTCCTGCCATCCATGAAGTTAGAGTTGAGAGTTCTTTAGAAATACTTGTAAGTGACATAAATAACTAATGCTAGGTGGTTGCGTATGAGATTTATTCAAGAACTAATTGGCTAGGTCAGATATAACTTTGACTAAGCTAGTTACGACTCTTGTAAGCTTATCAAAATTAATTTTGTCAAAAGTATCTTGTTCTGTATGGTAGTGGGTGTAGCGGTAAGTAGCAGTGTCTGTAACCATGATTGCGGGATATCCCTGTTGCCAAAAAGACCAATGATCTGACCAACCAATTCCAGATATCCAATCAGGTAAAGAAGCGCCTTCAGAGGGGAATTGGGCATGATTACGAAAAGAGGCGATCGCTTTTCGTACCAAATCTCCAGATTGGATATTGCCAATAAAACCAATGAAATTCCCTTGGTTTGGATAAAGTAAGCCGATAGGAAAAGGATATTTCTGGCTTTTCTCAATATCTGAAAAGTATCCCATCGTCTCTAGGCTCAACATTGCCACAATATTTTCGCCTTGCTCGTGTAATTGTTTGGCATACACTAAACTCCCCATATCCTTTGTCCAGAAATAGGGTGGTTCTTCATTCGTAAATTCCACAAACCGAATAGTTCTCTTTGTGGGTTTTGTGGCAAATATTCTAGCTAGTTCTAGTGTTGCTGCTGCTCCTGTAGCATTGTCGTTAGCACCCTGACTATTAAAAGCGGTGTCATAATGACCACCCACTACCACAATTTCTTGAGGTTGATCGGTTCCTATTTTTTCAACTTCTATGTTGTAGTACGGTTTGTCCTGAATTTTGTACTCAATTGATTTTGGCTTATAACCTGCTTTAGTAAATGCTTCTTCAAGAAAGGCTTTGGTAGCATTTAGCTTTGCATATTGTCCAGAATTTCTGGCTCCAATTTCCGAGGCGATTTTTTGAATGTCCTGTTTTAGCAAAGTTTGCAATGCGATTTCTTCAGAATTTAAAGCTGTAAATTGACCTCTATAACTTTGTGCTGGCATCGCAAACATGGTGAACCATCCCCATGCACTGAGAATTAGTAAAATCCCGAAGAATATAGCTAGACGAATTAATGCTGGTTTACTAACAATCTGGAATTTTAATCTACGTTTATTGGAGGACTGGCACATAATTTCGCGATCGCTATTTCCAAAATCTTTTATGCAAAATTGATTCAATGTCTCTTTCAAATTCCCATGCTTCAGGAAAATTTGTATCTGGATAATCCGCACTCAGATCATAGAGCGCAGATGAGTAGTTAAAGTCAAATCTTTCATCCCAATCTTATTTTAAGCTAGGGGCATCTCTAAAAATAAGCTCAATGCCACATCGATAAAAGCTGATGTCGCTTTGCCATCTCTCAAATTGATTGGGTAATGGGTAAGGGAATATATAGCCGTTTGAGCATATTTACGAGCAGATTTTTCAAATCGTCATCCAAATCTCTAAGGAAACAAAGTCTATACTTACATTGGAATGAACCTTCCTCCTATTGAGTCAAGCTGATTTCTCAAAATCAAACAGCGATCGCACCATCAACACCCACAAACCTGATCGTCTATTTCCTCAAATCAAGCAGCGATCGCCCCTCACCACCCATAAATGCGATCGCCTATTCCCTCACTGAGATCGCCATACTCTAAATGCTAAACTTTATTCTCAAGAAACGAGTTATCTAAAGTATGTATAATGAAAGTTATATATGAAATTCATATGGGATGAGGTTAAAAGGCAAAGCAATCTAAAAAAGCACGCTATCGATTTTGTGAATGCTGAAAAAGTCTTTACAGGCTCGACATTTACGTTTGAAGATAACCGTGACAACTATGGAGAACAGCGTTGGGTAACGCTTGGACTCTTAGGCATGAAAGTTGTTGTTATCGTACATACTGAAACCGAAGACGAAATCCGTATTATTTCCATGCGCGAGGCAAACAAAAATGAACAACTTCTCTTCTTCAGAAATCTCTAACGAGCGCGATGAATATTCCGAAGTAACACAAGCAGATTTAGATCGGGCAAAGTTTCGTATTGCTCTTAAACCTATGCCACGCAAGCAAAGTGTTACTATTTCCTTAGATGCTAATCTTATTGAGTATTTCAAATTGAAAGCGGGAGAAGTTGGCTATCAAAATTTGATTAATGAGATTTTACGCCAAGCGAAGGAGCAGGAAGAATCGAGAAAAGTTTTACAATAAACTATTAAATCAAGGCATGATCGCCCTTTCATCACCCAACACCCGATCGCCTATTTCCCAACATCAAACAGCGATCGCTCCTCAACACCCATAAACCCGATCGCCTATTGCCTCAAATCAAACAGCGATCACCTCTTCATCACCCAAAACCCGATCGCCTAAATCTCAAAATTAAACAGCGATCGCCCCTTACCATCCATAAAACCCGATCGCCTTTTCCCCACATCAAACAGCGATCGCCCATCACCACCCACAAAACCCGATCGCCTATTCCCAAAATCAAACAGCGATCACCCATCACCACCCATAAAATGCGATTACCCAGATCTCAACGCCAAACAGCTTCGTACAACTAAGGGTAAGGCTGCTAGCGTTGGTAATTATGATAAATGTCCTTAGATAATAAGCCAAACTAAGTGTCAGAATTACTAAGATATAAAAGGAGTTATTCTCCATTCAAGATAGCTGTCATCATCTGAACCTATTTTATCTCGTGCATCATAATATAAGCGTTGCGCTTGCCATTCTGAAAGATTAAAGCTGTTCTGAATATACTTTATTATTTCAAATCTATCTATTTCTGTGTCTGAAGAAAAAACATTAATAGAATCTTTTATAAATGTAATTACTTTAACAGTAGTCTCTAGTTCCAATCTGTCTTTCTCAACTTTTTCTTTGTAATGATCTGGAATAAGAAAATCAATATTGTATTTAAGTAAGGTCTTAAATATGTACTCATGAGCATCTGGGTCTTCAATATAATCAACCGCGTATAATCCCCAGAAATCGTGAATCATTGGATCAATAATTCCAAATATAAATTTTAAAGTTTCTTGAGTTAAGTCTTTGTCTTGTGGAGTCGTAAAGTGCTGAATTGTATTTCTTAATTTCCCAAAGCGTTGATAGATGTTATCGTTTTTAATTTTATAGCCACTTGTAGCCCATAATCTTTCTGGTAATTCGTTGTATTGGATCGTCTTACCTGATTCCAATAATGCGCGTAAGCTTAGCTTTTCCTCATTGACTTTTGTTGATTTTGGGATTTCACTAAAAATTAATAATGGATGGTGTTCCGCTATTCTAGCCTTTATAAGAATTTCAGCGGCATGGGCAGCTTGAAGGACAGCCAAATCTTCCCAATAAGTATTATCAGAACTATAAAAGAAAGTATGTTGCTGGGCATGAGCTAATGAAGCTAAGCCAAGTCGTCTAATGTGCTTGGCAATCTCAATTAAATCTTCTTGCATAACTAAAGAATATATCCACGCACAAAATGTTAATTTACTTGCAACAATCTAAAAGTCTACTGATTTTTCTTGGAACTTAAAACCATAGTAATATGAGATCAAGCTAAAATATTTTCTCAATCAAATATATTCTACTATCTTTGAAGGTAACTTTATTATTCCAAAGTTCATATAGGCTAATATCAATATCCTAATTCCAAACCAACCCATAATTACCAGCCTCAATCCTAATCTTACTCTTTCTTTCCCCAAGTATTACCTAATCTGCAACTTTAAACAACTGAATATTGCCACAATTATCACAGGCAACAGCATTACATTTAATGCGAGAATCCTTAGGAATTGATAAAAGAGAATTCTCTTGAATATAATGCCACACATTCACTCCATCAAGGATTAACGATTGGTAGTTTCCTTCACCACAGAATCGACATTGTGAACCCACTCTATTAGGATAAAAATGCTCGTTTAAGAGTCTATGGATTTTTATAGCTTCTTTTCTAAGATCTTCAACTGAGATTCGTTGTTCTGGAGAGTTAACAACCGATTTATCTAAAATTCTTTGAGTGATATAATCGAGTTGAGGGTTATTGAGCAACTTCGATAAATCATTAGAACCTTTGTAGTTTTCTCGCGCAAAGATATTATTAGTCAGCAAAAAATATAGTATTTTTCCTAAAGCATATGTATCGACAGCCTCTGTGACTAGAGAACTACGCCCGTCTTCAAGTTCAGGAGCTATATAATATCGAGACCCTACTTGCTCCATCGTTTCTGTCAAGCGATTATTTTCTTCGTCTAAAAAATAACAAATTCCAAAATCTAAAATAATTGGATTGCCATCGCTATCAAGAATTATATTATCAGGCTTTAAGTCACGATGAACTATGCCTTTTGAGTGTGCATAAGACACTGCATCACAGATTTTGATAAATATAGCCAATGCTTCAAGGGGCTGGAGAGGAGCTTGTTGTGTAAGTGTATTTCCTAAGTATTGCTTAGTCACAAAGTATGGCTTATCCTTCTTTTGTGTGATTTCATAGGAAAAATCCAGAATAGGAGCAATTTGATTATGGTTTAGTTCCATACCAGCTTTAACTTCTTGCTGAAATCGATCGGGAGCATGTCACTTTTTTTGGATAGTCTAGAAAGCCAATAAACCATTGAGATAAGCACAACGATGGGCAAGCACCTGAGGGAGATTTTCTTTGTTCCACTGAGCACCAGAGATTTTAGTGCGACGGTCAATCTGCTTTACCGCAGACTCAACTGCTCCTGAACCGATAGAACAAATCTGCTCACTCTGATAGTACTCATAATTGACAATACGGTGTCTATGTTTTCGGAGATAGGCACAGAAATTAACAGCCTGCCTGCGTTTACACTGTTCAATAAGAGTAATAGTATCATCAACATTACCTTTCCAAAGTAAAGCTCTCGCATCGTTTAAGCGACGTATTGAACCACCCACTTTTTCTAGATTCTCCATCAGATGATACCAATCGAGAATTTCACGTCGTTGCTCTTCAGTAGCTATGGGCTTAATCAAATTCCATACTCCATCATGTCCATCCCCTAAACAAGTTATTGGCGTACTCAGGGGTTGCTGGCGTACCCAATCGACTAACTGCTGATTGTCCTGAAAGCAAGCTCCAGTAGCAAACTCATGCAATCTCACTCCTTTATAGTCTAGCCATCGACTTTCTTCCCCCAGAGGTGTTCTGATGCGGATCTTACCGCCATCTGCACTCAGTTCGTTAATCTCTTGCTCTGCTTGGGGTAATTCAAAGGTTTGTCGATGGACTAAACGCTGTTGGGTCTTGGCTGGGACTCGAATTCCTGTAAACATTGTCACATCTGCTTTGGTGTGTTCATAGGAGCTATTTGCACTGACTCGCAAACAACACATTTCCAGATATGGACTCAGACGAGTATGTGCCTTAATTCCCAGTTGCTCTGCTTGTTGAGTGGTTACAGTTATTTCTCCAAGGATGCTTTTGAGCTTGCGTTCTCGTCCTTCTGTTGTTCCTGTACTTGTTGAGACAAAAAAATTCCTACTTCGGGCATCACATGCTGTTGCATCTGTTCTCGCACGGCTTGTTCGATCCCTGAAAATGTCTTTAGCGCTTCTACTTCGGTATTTGCGTAAAGTATTTTGGCGATCTCCTGCACATGTTCTTGTAATTTCTCGGCTTGTTCTGGTGTCATTCTTTTACTGAACTCTAAATTATTCTATTTTCCCTCCTTTCTCTCGCTTTTTGCAAAAGTGACATGCTCCCAAATCGATCAAGCCTTTTTATATTCTTCAATCTTTTCAGAACACAATTATCACTGAATTCACCAGTTATATCTCTCACTAGAAATACTTGTGATTGTCCACCTTCCCCAATTGGATCTGGTTCTATACGTTCCCATCTATCACCGAATCTGCTAGCTGACATCTAAATAACCAACAATTACAATTGTATTTTTATAAGTCTAACTCAAGGCTGTATTGACCGTCCATTCATTACGAACAGTCTACAGGGCAACCGCATAAAAAAGTGAATAAAATTAGGAGAAAATAACAAAAGTAAAACAGCAATGAATAACCCTATCGAAGTCAGTTTGCTAAGATACTTTGAAGGAGTAGAAGACCCAAGAGATAATCGAGGGAAAGAGCATAACTTGCTAGACATAATCGTAATCGCAATTTGTGCGGTGATAAGTGGGGGAGAAAACTGGGAAGAGCGCTATTTGGAGCATCAAAACAAGAATGGCTGGGGACATTTGTTGAACTACCGAATGGGATCCCCTGTGATAACACATTTGTCAGAGTGTTTGCGCGACTGAACCCGCAACAGATGCAAAACAACTTCATCAGTTGGGTGAAATCAGTAAGCCAAGTACTGAAAGGAGAGGTAGTAGCCATCGATGGCAAAACCTTGAGACACTCCTACGACCGAGGTGCAGACAAAGGCGCAATTCACATGGTGAGTGCATGGGCAAGCGCAAATCGGTTGATATTAGGTCAAAGCAAAGTCGATGAAAAATCCAACGAAATCACCGCCATACCAGAGTTATTAAAGCTGTTAGAAATTAAAGGCTGTATTGTCACGATTGACGCAATGGGATGTCAAAAAGAAATAGCTAGCCAAATCGTGGAACAAGGAGCCGATTATGACTTAGCACTCAAAGGTAATCAGGGAGGACTATTTGAAGATGTGCAGTGGTTATTTGAGCAAGCTATAAACACTGATTTTGTGGATGTAGACCATGACTTTTGCCAGTCCATAGATAGTCGCGATAAGTCTTCTAAGTTCAGTATGCGGGCGAAACGTAATAAGGCGGCTTGGGATCTGGCTTATCTAATTCATCTCCTTAACCTTTGACTTTTTTATGCGGTTGCCCTGACCTGTGTTAGAACAAAAACAAAACCCAAGAAGAGAAGGGATGCGCGAAGCGCATCCCTTCTCTTCTTGGGTTGATACTAGCCTGCATAGGGATGTAAAACCACAGCTTTGAGAATACGATCGCCTTTCCAAAGTGGCAACGATAGCCATAACTTACCCGCATCAATCCATTGTTGGCGCAGGTTCGCGCTACTAAGCTGCGGATCATTGGATTTGAGGCAAATAATGTTTAAAGTTGGTTCGCAGACCAGATCTAACTCTGGCGAATCCTCAATCCATTGACGCAGATGATCAGATAGATCAAGCGATCGCTCAACTAGGTAACGACAACCCGAAATTCCCATCGCCTTTAAAGCCATCCATAACTTGAGGCTATCAGTACGTCTAGTTCCCTGTAAATTGAGATTCCCGAAATTGAGTGTGCGATCATCCATATAAGGAAGTTCCCCATCAAAACCATCAATAAGATGTTGCTTATTTTTGACAATCAACATGGCACAGGTTCGCGCTACCCATAGCCACTTTTGCGGATTGAATGTCATAGAATCGGCAAGTTCACAGCCTTGGAATAAAGGTTTTAGCTTGGGTGTAAAAATACCTGCTCCACCATAGGCAGCATCGATATGAAACCAACAATCATAACGTTTAGCAATTTCTCCCACTAATTGAATCGGATCAATTGCTCCTGTTACCGTAGTACCTGCGATCGCCGCTACAAAAAAAGGTTGTTTCCCTTCTCTAATTGCTTTTTGAATAGCAGATTCTAATTCTTCTAAAATAATTTCGCCACGATAGTTTGTGGGAACTCGCACTAAGTTCTCTTTGCCAACGCCAATCACATTCATCGCCTTCTCAAAGGAAGTGTGCGCTGCATCGGACACAAAAGCTACTAAATTACTGGAATTACCTGAAGCCTTACTCTGAGGCTGTTTCCAGTTTCTCGCTAATAATAGTCCTGAAATATTGGCAAGGCTACCACCTGCGGTGAGTGTACCAAAGCAATCAGTTCCCATTCCAAAAAGATTACCAAACCATTGCATCAATTGTGCTTCCATTTCCGTAAATACAGGCGCAAGTTCATAGCTCAGCATATTGTTGTTAATCGCCGAAACTAACGCATCTGCCCAGATCGTGATCGCACTAGGCACACTATCCATATGTCCCATATAGCGAGGATTCTGGAAGTTAACAGTACGTGGCAAAATCTGCGATCGCACCTCTGCCATCAATTCTTGCAAATCTTGTCCTTGTTCAGGAATGAGAATATCAAAAGCAGACTCATCTTTGACAAAGGGCTGATTTTGAGTATCCAAAACTGAATCCACGATCAAATCGACAAAGGCGTATCCCAACTTGCGGATGTCTTCAAGATTAGAGCGATCGGGATTTAGGAAGTGAGAATCAAGAAAAAGATTTTTTTGGAAGTCGGGCATTGTCGCAGTTTTCAAAGAAGTTGTATCTAAAGACTTTTCAAAAGTGTTGCTATGCAACACTTTTGAAAAGTCTTTGGGTTTAGCTGTTGATGTAAGGAATACGTGGAATTGAAGCAATCAAAGCCTTGGTATATTCGTGCTGAGGATTGGTCAACACTTCTGCGGTACTGCCCTGCTCTACAATCTTACCGCTACGCATCACGGCAATGCGATCGCAGAAAAATTGAGCTACAGCGAGATCATGGGTAATGAAAATATAGGTAAGCTTAAATTCTTCCTTGAGATCGCGCATTAACCGCAAAACTTGGCTCTGAATTGAAGCATCAAGCATACTCACAGGCTCATCACAGATCACCAGTTTAGGGTTAGTAATCAAGGCACGAGCGATCGCGACTCTCTGCAATTGACCACCCGACAAATCAGAAGGATAGCGTTCAGCTAGTTGGGAATTAAGTCCTACTTTTTCAAGAATTGCATAGACTCTTTCACGGGCTGATTCGAGATTTGGGACAAGTTTATGGATCAATAAGGGATCGGCGACGCTGTTAAATACGGTCATGTAGGGACTGAAGCAAGCACGCGGATCTTGAAAAATCATTTGCATCTGCGATCGCATTTGGCGCAGTTGTTCACCTTTGAGCCTAGTTAGTTCGACGCTATTAAACCTTACTGAACCGCGATCGGGTTTGATCAATTGCAGGATTGCGCGTCCAGTTGTACTTTTGCCTGAGCCACTTTCGCCAATGATGCCAAAGGTTTCCCCTGATAGGATTTCCATGTCAATGCCATCAACGGCTTTAACCAAACCAATCGAAGGATCAACTAATCTTGTGAGTAAATTTCCACCTGTTACATAATGCTTTTGCAGATTGTTGACATAGAGAATTACTCTGGGTGACGATTTGGGAGAACTCTGAATTTTTTCAATTACATTCGCTTCTTCCTGATCTTGGCTCTCTTCTAAAACAGGTTCTGAGACATCTTCAACTTCTTGAATATCTAAACTAGAAGATAACACTTCGGGATGGAAATGCAGAACCGAAGCCAGTAAGCTTTGTGTATAGGGATGTTGGGGGGATCGAAAAATTTCTTCAACCGAGCCTGTCTCCACAATTACTCCGTTATACATCACGGCAATGCGATCGCAATATTCGGCAACCATACCAAGATCATGGGTGACTAATAGTAACCCCATAGAACGGCTTTTGCGAAGTTCAGTTAGTTCTTTGAGAATATCGGTGGCAACGGTTACATCCAGACTGGTGGTTGGTTCATCGGCAATCAATAAAACAGGATTTAACAGCAACGACAGGGCGATCGCTACTCTCTGACGCATCCCACCGCTAAATTCATGGGGATATTGTTTAGCTCGCGATGGATCGATGCGAACAGCTTTGAGCGCATCGTTGAGGCGTTGTTTCGCGGACTGGGCTGATAACTTAGGATA
This sequence comes from Pseudanabaena minima str. Chao 2107, assembly GCF_051131155.1. Classification (NCBI taxonomy): domain Bacteria; kingdom Bacillati; phylum Cyanobacteriota; class Cyanophyceae; order Pseudanabaenales; family Pseudanabaenaceae; genus Pseudanabaena; species Pseudanabaena minima. Next base: position 2,314,672 of record NZ_CP159508.1, on the reverse strand, counting down.
ATGGGACGCTAACACCTCTAAACCATGCGCCTCGATGCTCATCAAGGGATCGAGCCTTGTCATCGGATCTTGAAATATTAAGCCGACTTTTTCGCCGCGCCATGTGCCATCTTTTTTCTCAGCGATCGCTTCGCCATCGACACAAATCGTTCCTTCGATGCTGGCATATTGGGGTAATAGCTTAATTAGCGATCGCCCTATCGTCGATTTACCACAGCCACTTTCGCCGATTAACCCTAGTGCTTCACCTGCTTGTAAGTGGAAAGTAACGCGATCGACCGCAGGTTCTGCATCGCCATAACGAATAGTCAAGTTTTCGACTTCAAGCAGCATGGTTTCTAAGGAATGAGTGTAGGCATCTCAAGCTAAAATATCACGCTTCAAGGCGTAGAAACCAATTTAAACTTTTTGATTTTGTAGCAATTGAGCTATAGCAAAAGTCTAGGGCTGGCACGGGGGCACAGCCCCTATCAAATCTAAATTATTAGGGTAGGGGCAATCCCCCCGTGGTTGCCCTGTCAAGCTAGCAGCAAGAGATTTATCATCTGAGTTCCACGTAACATCAATTAGTAAGTTACATATGCATTACACTTAGCATCACTTCCTATCTCAAATAGCATTAGGATTTAAACTATCTACTTCCCATACTAAGGGGTTATTCGCAATGTATTGTCGAAGTCGATCAAGAGATTCCTCTGTACGAATAATATGTTCGTGGTAGTTTCTTTGCCATAGTCTGCCTACAAATGTTTGCCATTTTTCCTGATTTACTCCATGACGGTATTTTGCAGTTGTATGGGATTTGAATCGATGAATAATATCACCTAATGCCATTGAGGATTCATTTTGTGATTTTAAAACAATAATGCCATGAATATGATTAGGCATCAGCACAAAAGCATCTAATTCTATATTCAAATAATGTAAGGGCATTTCATCCCAAATTGTTTGTACCATTTCTCCCGCAGGTATTGGTTTTATGTAATTGCTCAACCTATAGAAAACAATGATTTGAGAGGATTCAAAGCGATAAGAATGGACTCAAAAGCAGAAAAGCCTTGTCTTTTTCCAGTATTGACAATGGAACGAACAGCCGCAAATAAGTCACGCCCCCAATCGGAGCGAAAACCATTCGTAACTTTTCTAAAAATGACACTCCAACGTAAAGCCTGTTCGCTAGAGTTATTAGTTGGCGGGATGGTGTGGTCATCCAAAAACAGAAATAAGTTTTCTCGTAATTCTAGATATCGCTTCTGTAATCTAAGTCCATCTTCTTGAGTAGGTAACAGAGCTAAAATATTGTCGAGGTCTCGATACAATCGACATCGATATTGATAACGAGTAGAGTCAGCTAAATCCGACCATCGCCTTCGCAGCACCAAAGCTCGTAGCAGCAGCTTTTTCATCCTGCCAGAGAAAATCTGGTCTCCTGCATCAATTCCATACTGACAATCTCTGAGTTGATGGGCAAGACAAACTTGCCATTCTGTCGCTGGATTGGTCTTTTGGGCGCTAAACAAATCTGATACCCACACCTCTGGTTGATGCTCTGCCATCACTTCGGCGATGACATCTGCGCCTCTAGACGGTCGGATGATATGAAAACATACTTGTTCGTTCTGAAATACCCATTCCCATTGATTTTTACCGTTTACCCTTGCACTGGTTTCGTCACTGCATACTAGACGAGATGTTTTTAGGGCTTGGAGTATTCCTGTCACCTCCGACTCTAGTTGTCCTTTCACCCTTGTTAAGAGATTGGCGATACCTCCTTCTGATATCTCTAAGCCAAATACTTCACTCAGCATTTGCTGCATTCTTCCATAGCTTATACCGTGACTGTATCTCATCGTTGTCACTAGGGCAGCTATTCTTTCTCCAAAGGGACTTCCTACTTCAAGTCCTACGGGTAATGCTGCGATTTGTTCCTGTCCACAATGCTCACACTTGCATCCATACCTTTCGATTCTGGTAACGATGGGCTTGATTGGTGGTATATCGATCTTGTCGTATCGTTCCAGTAATACCTGCATTGATTCAGCGATCTCTTTCCCACATTCTGCACAACTTTTTACAGTTGCTTTGAGCGTTTGGTCTGGATTTTCACTCAGTTGACGACCTCCTCCATCTCTTCCTATACTTCCTGCTCGTTTGCCTTCTGTTTCTTCTGGATTATTGATTTCCGCTTTAAATCCTTTGGCTGGTGGCAAACTTGAGTTCTTTGAAGTCTTCTTTGGTTTCTTTTCTAACTGCTTCTGTAGTTTTTGTAGTTCTTCCCATAACTTAACTATCAAGGCTTCTTTTGCCTCGTCTGTTAGTTCTTTTAGGTTGGGTAGTTCTTTCATTTCTTTAATTTATCAGCTTTTGCCCCTTTGTCAATTTTCCTACGTTGAGCTATTACGGTTTTATTATTCCATTTTCTATTTCCCCTAGCAATGGTTGTCTTTGATTGACGCAAATAGTGACAAAATATGCGCCTGCTTGTGAATAGTCATATCCTTGGAGTCGAATGGAACGGCGATGATGAATGTCGGGATTGTAGGACATATCATATTTTCAGGATGTTTGTTTTGTTGGGAAACAAGGTATAAATTGTCCCATAATGCGACAGGGAAGGGCAACCACGAGGGATGGCGACAAAAATAATTGTCCTGTAGGGGCGATGCCCCCGTGCTCGCCCTTGTTATTCTGTTGGGACAATTCTCAAATACGGAATAGTTTTTAATGTTTTGGGGAATATCTCAATATTAGGATTTTCTGCTATCTGCGGAGAAGGGCGAGCACGGGGGCATCGCCCCTACACCTAATATGGAAACAAATATATAAAGGAATGGAATGATCAATCGCAATTTCCCTGTAGGGGCGATGCCCCCGTGCTCGCCCTCTGGCGCTAAAAGAGGATATAATAAAGAGTGAAAAGAAAAAAGAGAAATAGTGTAAAGAATTAAGTCCTCACGCCCAAAAACAAGAAGAGAAAAACTCAAACAACAACTCGAAAACCGATATTGTTGAGGCGTTTGACTGCATTGAACCCAAAGCGAAGCGCTGAACGACAATAGAAAACGTAGGTGCACCAAGAACCACCACGCAGGGAGCGTACATCTTGATCGCCATCTTTTAACCAAGCCATTCCATCTGTTGGCGCACCATTATAATTTTCATGCCTTACATCTTCGCACCATTCCCAGACATTGCCATGCATATCATGCAATCCCCAAGAATTTGCTAACTTCTCTCCCACTGGATGAGTTTTACTTTCAGAGTTCTCACGATACCATGCATAGTTCTTTAATTGACTAACATCATCACCAAAACAATATTTTCCCGTACTTCCAGCCCGACAAGCATATTCCCATTGGGCTTCGCTAGGCAGTTTGATTGTTTGCCCAACTATTCCCGATAGCTTCTTACAAAAGGCAATAGCCTCATTCCATGACACCTGTTCAACAGGAAGATTTTCATTGTCTTGGGAATGGGAAGGATTATTTCCCATCACTGCCAGATATTGCTTCTGCGTAATCGGATATTTGCCCATTTTAAAAGCTTTCAAGGTAACTTTGTGAATTGGCTTTTCATCATCATAATCATCACTCCCCATTAAGAAACTTCCCGCAGGAATATCCACTAATTCCAATTTCACACCATTTGGCAAATCCCAAACTAGATCGTTAGATTCTTTTTGGGTTTTCTCAACCTCTGTAGGTGTTACGACTATGGGGCTAGCGACTACTAATCCACATCTACGATCAATATCCGCAACATCTTCATCGCGCAATCGCAAATGATCCTTCTGATAGTCGCGCAAATCCTTTAGCTCTTGAGTCGTTGGGGGATTCCGTTCTGCCAACATCTCCTTTAGTAACTCCTCATATTCTTCTAACTTCCGAGCCTTAGCCAATATCGGCTTTAAAACATCTGACTTAATCCCTTCAGCATCCTCTGCCGACAATTCCAATCTAATTCGCAAAGCCTCTAACATTTTCCTAGCAGGAAGCGACCACTTCCCATCCACGATCCGACCCTCTAACTCACGCCGATAGACCAATCGCGGATCGTCCTTCGCTTGAGCAACCTTGGCAATATAAATCTTGCCACCCTGCTCCACAGGATAAAACGCAGGAGTCATGTTCGGCGACTCTTGTGACACTTTTAGTGCTGCATATTCATGTAACTCATCAATGGAGATATTCCTATCTCCATCCCGATCCGCCGCCCCCGTCTCAATCCCCTCCACCAAATAGCGCGTATAGATCGACATTTCCCCATCAGGCTGAAACGAAAACTGGGTTGAACTCGAAGAAGTCAAAATCGCTCGTCCTTTACCACCCAGTTGATTTTTGAGGTTCACCGAACCATCATCCATCACCGTCATGCCCTGAGCAAACGCACCACTAAAGCAACAGTTAAAAATCAATACCTGATGCTGTGACTTGCTATCATTCATCGCATCTTGCAAATAATTTGCCGCCACAGTCGTGGGCTTAACGATCTTATTTCCCTCCTTACGAGTGCTAGGCGTACCCAAAAATAGCTTGTTCGCCTCATCAACGATCCCATGACCCGAAAAATAAAACAGTACTAGATCGTCTTTTTGGCGATCGCGCGCATTAAACAAATTGTAAATCGCATCCTCGATCGCCTGTCGCGAAGCATTTTTTAAAACAACAACATCATCCGAGTCAAACTCACCATTGGCAATCAGCACACGCTGCATCGCATCCACATCCAGCAATGAGCCATGCAAAGGTGAAAGTTTTTCACATTGAGGATATTCACTTGTGCCAACCAACAAAGCCAAACGTTTCATGCAGACTTAATTTCCTTCCTGACCTTGATTTGCCCACTGTGCAATCTGTTCGTTAGCTTTTTGGAGTGCATATTCAAATTCTACTTGACTACTACCCTCGATCGCGATTTTCTTGCCATAAGCCTCAACCGACATCTTCAAGGTTTTGCCAACGATCCGATCCTTGAGAAAACCGCCCAATTTCTTCAAATTATCTGCACTAACCTCTGCTGTTAGCAATCCCACCACAAATCCACCCAAAGCCATCGCACCGTCAGGAACATCAGTTACCGCAACGAGATCCGCTTCTTCGACACCATCAACCGCCCTAACCTGTTTCAGCAAATTACGCGCCGCCGCTTGTAAGTCCTCAGCATCCAGTGAGGGATCTACTAATTCCAAGTTAACGCAAATATTGGCATCCATAAAATTTATTGATTTTCTAACAATTTAATGAAATCCAGCTTACCAGAAAAATATTAACTGATGTTACGTGGAACTCAGATGATAAATCTCTTGCTACTAGCCAAGAAGGGCAACCACGGGGGGATTGCCCCTACACAAATAATTTAAATCCTGTAGGGGCTGTGCCCCCGTGCCAGCTCTAGATTTTTGCCTAAGCAGGAATTCTTTCCACGAAACATCAAGTATTAAGTTGTCAGTTATCTATTGTGAAGTAGTTGAGATATCCAGATAGCGACGAATTGGAGTCATATCTAGATGTGTTTCGATTAAATCTGCCATGTTGTAATAAAGATTCTGCTGATGTTCTTGCCAAGACTGGGAAGAAGTTTGATGCTCAGAAATGTTCGCTAATTGAGTTAAAGCTTTGCGGACATTGGCGGACTCAAATAGACCGTGTAAATAACTACCCCAGACCCGATCGCATTGCATTCCTTCGTCACGAAACTCGCGATCGCCTTGCACTTGCAGTAAAGGTTGGATTTGCGAAGATTCACTTCCGTCAATTAATTTGGTCACTCCCATATGAATCTCGTAGGTCATCCATTTATCGATAGATTGCGACCTTTGCCAAATCGCCTGCACCTGACGTACTTGTTTGGTTGCCATAAATTCGGTGCTAATTGGTAGTAGCCCCAGTCCTGCTACTTCACCTTGAGAACCAGCGATACCTTCGCGATCGCACAGATATTTCCCTAACATTTGATAACCACCACAGATGCCAGCGATCGGCACACCGCGCTGATGAGCTGCGAGAATTGCATCGGCTAATCCCGTAGTTCGTAGCCATTGCAGATCGCTAAGAGTATTTTTACTACCTGGGAGAATAATTATCTTCGCATTGTCCAAATCGGCAACTGTCTGCACCCAAACGGTTTCTATTCCTAAATCTAATTGCCAAGGCTGACTATCTTGGGAATTGGACAAATGGGGAAATCTAATCCAAGCAATCTTTGCCCCTTGCCCTTTAGCTTCTGCTTCACTGCATAGGCTATCTTCGCTCTCAGGTTGCAATTCTGAAGCATAGGGAAGAACTCCTAAATAGGGAAGATTTGGCATATATTGATGGAAGTGCTTTTCGGCATCACTAAACAACCTCAAATCCCCACGAAATTTGTTGACAATAAAGCCTAATCCTAAATCCTTTGCAGGTTCGGGTAGAAGCTGATTTGTACCAATTATCTGAGCAAATACACCTCCCTTCTCAATATCACCAACAAGAATCCAACGTCCTTGCAAATGAATGATTGGGCGTAAATTCACCAGATCACGATGCATGAGATTTAGTTCTACAGGGCTGCCTGCACCTTCTAGCAGCAAAACATCACAGCGATCGCGCCAAAACTCAAGGGTGTCCCGTACAGTTTCCCAGAGCGTTTCGATATGTTGATAGTAATCAATTGCCGCAATATGTTGCCGCGCTTCACCTAATAAAACTAATTGCGAAGTTCCATTTCCCGAAGGCTTTAACAGAATTGGATTCATTTCTACGATTGGACGCATCCCACAGGCGATCGCTTGCACTGCTTGCGCCCGTCCTATTTCCCCACCCTCCAAGGTCACATAGGAGTTATTTGACATATTTTGGGCTTTAAATGGTGCAACTTTGACACCATTACGCCTTAGCCATGCTCCTAAAGCTGTGACCATCCAGCTTTTTCCAGCATTAGATGAAGTTCCTAAAACAGAGATGGCTTTCATAAATATCAAGCGAAGGTAATTTTTTTTATTAGCAAGAGTGCGCCCTGTAGGGGTGCACTCTTGCTAATCTATTTATACCAATTCCCAAAAGTGTGACTACACTTTCGGGAATTAAAAACTAAACCCAGTAAGGGTTTTAAAATCACAAAATGGCTACGCCATTTTGTGATTTGGTATTAAGCTTTATGCTGTAAAAACCCAACTAGACTTTGCAAAAAAGTATTACTAATTGGTGTTCGCTCTGGAGCATTGCTGACCTGTCCATTATTAGTATCCCCAGCGATCGCAATGGTATTATCCGTATTATTAGAGTTACTAGACATTCCCATATCAATATCAGGAACTTCCTCTACCAGTCCAACTACAATCAACCGAAATGCTATTTGTTGCGCCTTGGTGATCGATAAACTAAGTTGTTCCGCCATTTTTTTGATGCTTGTGTAACCATCCGCCAGTGACAATACTTGCGTCTCATTATTATCCAAACGTAAAGGAGATTGACCAGAAATAATATTGAATAAAGTCGAATTTGCTTCAGGTAACTTACTTTCTAAGATTTTCCAATCCTTAAGACTGCGTAATCCCATTAACGTTGTCTCGGTGGCAGGCAAGCTCAAGCCTGTCATTTCCGCTTTAGGCAAGTTTGCATTAGCATCAAAACGAAATAACCCTGTCTCCACCTGAAAGAGCGCACAAACCTGTCGAAGTACTTGAACACTAAATAATAGTTTGAGTTGATCTGGCTGCAATATACCCAAGGATTTTAGATTGAGTCCTAAAAGCGCCTCCTCTTTGATCAAGCGCTCTAGTTCTAATCTTTGGTTGTCATTCAGCCAACCTCTTTGTTCAATCAATCGTACTAGTCCACGATTATCTAAGCGATCGCCTGCTGCGACAACCCTTCCATTTTGTAGCCAAATATGTCGTAAAAACGGCTTTCCCGTCTGTACATTTTGGGGATCTCTAATTGTTAAGATTCCAGTTTTTTGTCCTTGATCTAAAAACTGGAATATCTCTGGAAGAGAAAACTCGGATAAAGAGCCTGTAATTGCCATAACTGTAACTTAGAGAGTAAATGCTTAGATCTGTATCTATATTAAGATTTGGATTAACTTGTTTTTGGCCGTTATGTAGCTAGAATAAACGATCACATCAAGCAGCAGACCTTTGAATATAGTATTGCACCAAAGCAACGATCGCCTGAATAACTGTATCGCGCTCCTCAGCATTTAAAACGATGACTGGGGGTTGATTTTTCTCATCGACAAAACCCAACGCCAGCTTGATATTTTCACTTGACCATGCACCTTCACAGTCCATATGAGTAATTCCAATGATGTAAGGAATCTGCACCCGTCGATTCATATAACTGAGAATGCGCCTTGCATAACGAAACTCATGGGGACGATGGGCTGCAACTAGGAGAATGAAAGCATGGGCTTTGCGAATCAAAATATCCCACATAAAGTCAAAGCGCTGTTGTCCGGGAGTTCCGTAAATATGTAAAGCCATCTCAGGTCCAAAGGTCAATCTACCAAAGTCCATCGCGACCGTAGTTTTATGTTTTATTTCTGCTGTTTCATCTGTGGCGCAGCGATCGGTATCAACAACATCGATTTCACTTACTGTCCGAATAAAAGTTGACTTCCCCGCCCCAACAGTTCCAGCTACAACCAAACGCATAATTTCCATAAATTTTTTTATTCTTTGCCTATAGCTATCTAATCAATATAATTTTCACGGACGCATAGCATCCGTGAAAATTCAACTAGAAAATTTAACTAGGCAAGAGCAGCCTTAAGTTCACCTGTCACTCGCTTGATCTCCAGCATCAACAAACCTTGTTTTGCGGCTTTACTTGCCAAGACTAAGAGTACGGCTTCTTCTCCACAACTGGTCAAGATGCCATAGCCTTTGTCGCCTTCAACGTATAGGCGATCGATTACACCTCTAGCTAGCTCATTACCAATGCGCTCACCAAGAGAGAGCATTGCGGCTGACATCGCTGATACTCTCTCTTCATCCATTCCACTTGGCAAAGTAGAAGCTAGAGGCAAGCCATCGGGCGATACTAGGGCTGCTCCTTGGACATCACTGGTGCTGGTTACCAGATTTTGTAAAATACTTTCCAGCTTTGCAACGTTAATACCCATTATCTTTCTCCTTGTTTTGAATTTTGAATTATTTGTAGATTTAGTTTTGTAGACTTAGTGAAAAGATTATGCAGCTAACCGATAACCTCATACTCAATCACATCATGGGAACCGCCGCGCAAAACAGATTCTGTTTGCTTGCCGCGCAGACGTTTTCCCTCAAGCTGCTCCAGCACACCTTGAATTGCTCCTAATGTAAAAGTCAGTTTACGAGGAGAACCTTCGGGTTCACCAGCAGAGCAAATTGTTTCCCGACAGGAAACTTTAATTAATGCATCGGTTTCCTCAATATTGTCTACAATGCAAAGCCTAGTCCCATCTTTACCCAAAGCTTTTTGAAGAAGAGGCACAAGTTCATCATGAGAAATGTTTTTCCCTTTAACTCCAAGCTGTTCGGCAAGTTGCTTGCCGCGATTGCGACCTGCGGAGATCAGCGCGATCGCGGCGGCTTTTTCGCCTAAGGCTTCTTCAGTCCCAGTCACTACCGCTTTAAAACAAACAATACTACTAAATTCACCAAGTTCAGTACGCATAACAACCTCAATATTTTTTAAATGGCACTCCTATTTCATGCCAGATGCCCCCGTAGAGATCATACGCTTAAACAACCCCTCAGTCCAGCCAGTTTCCCTGAGAACAGCCTGTGAAGAAACCTCAACATAAGCTTGCTCAATGAAAGCAAGATCGATCATGCAGATTCTCCCTAATGATTCTCGCAAATCATCAGTAAGCCCTGCTGACTTCAGGTGTTTTCCAACTTCATTGACCACAGTTGCCATCGCAGGAACAACATGCTGTGGACCGATCCCGATCTGCACATGCACTAATCCAATCCGCCAACGACGGGATGCATAGGCACTTCCCCAGTTATCCATACCTGTAAACATTTCCCCAAACCACTCAATGAAGGTCTCATTTAAGCGGTGCATTCTACCTTCCTTAGCGTTAAGGATTTCATTCATTTCGGGATCGCGAGCAAGGTAGGCATAAAAGACTTCTGCCATTTGCAATGCGATCGACCTTCCCCATGCAGCATTTTCTTGGAGTAGAGCTTTGTCAGAATCAGAGAAAGATATACGTTTCTCCATAGTTGCCATGAAAGCCTGAGGATCGAGTACCATAGATGCTTCACTCTTTAAGATAGTTATAAGAATTTTTTGGGAGAAACACTTTCTAAACCTTAATTATTGTTAATCAAAACAATTGCGAAACCCTTTTTAGGATCGCAGTATCAAGAGGATAAATCATCCTGCTTAGCTTGCTCATCGACTCCCCCCAAATTAAGGTTTATTATTTTCCAACCCCGAAATTAATTATCCCTCTAATATGTGTATTTACAAACTAAATGCAACATAAGGTAATAATGCAATCGTGTTTAATAGACACTTCTTTCTCAGTCACAGTGCTTTAATCTCAAATCCAACCCAAAAGATTTTATGAAAGTGTTGCGGAGAAACACTTTCATAAAATCTTTTGGGTTGTTTGCTCAGTAATTGCTGTAAGAATTGATGGTGTGAAACCTTGCCTCACGTCATTAGTTCTTATCTTTATAGTATCTACATTTTTTGGGGAGAAAGTAGGCTCTGGTTACTATACAATTGTATTGACAAGACTATCTAGGGTAATCCTTTGCCCAAGTTTACCTCAAGGGTAAAAAGCACCTTGCCCGTAGCACGTTTAGGCAAAATTATTTAATATTGTTTGGGCGTTATTTGAGCGAATTTTAGAATGGCAGTAGATACAAGACAAGAGCAAAGCATTCGTGAAGTTGTCAATAGATTTGAAGTGTTATTGTCAGAGTTTATTGACAACAAAAAAGTGAGCAGGGATGAAATCGATCAAGTATATCTTAATCATGCGATTTCCAAATCTGTACTTCGTTATATCAAAAATTATGTAGAATCTTATACTGCTATTCAAGTAATTGGCACTCAAAGATCTACTTCTTTAGCTTCAATTTATATTACCCAAAAATTTCAAGCCCATACTTCAATTCGTAGTTTTGAATCGGTGGATGATCTAGAGGAGGCATTTACTCGCGATCTCCAGAGAAGCTCTTCTTGTAAAGTGCACAATTTACTGGGTTTGAATATTGCCAATGAAGAAGAATATCTGATGGTCTTGGGGCTTCCTGCTTCAGGTAAAACAACTTATCTAAAATATATTGGATCTGAAGCTTTACGCTATCCTAAGAGTCGTTACAAGCATGATATTCTGCCTGTATTTTTACATATCCACAAGTTCTATCGAACTACAGATAATTTGTTGCAGGCGATCGCCGAAGAGTTTGAGAAATGTGGGTTTCCTGTACCACAGGAGCTAGCGTTATGGATGTTAGAACAGGGCAAGTTACTAATTCTAATTGATGGGCTAAATGAGGCTGCTTTATCTCATAATCAACTCTCTCGTCTGATCAAAGATTTTGTAACGGCTTATCCACGTAATCGTTATATTGTTTCTAGTCGTTTGGATTCCTATGAAAATAGTTTTGGTCAATTTCTAGAAGTTGAACTTCAGCCTTGGGGGGATTTACATGTACAGGAATATATTCATAAGTGGTGTACGCTCCATCAGACTTTTAAAAATGATTCCTCTCAAGATGTATTTAATGACAATGCGTCGATAATAGCTCAACGTTGTTGGGAGATTTTACAGGTCAATACGATCGCTAGGGAATTAGCGAAATCACCGTTGAGTTTATCTCTGCTCTGCCTATTGTGCGATCGACACTATAGCTTGCCCAGAAATGTTAGTGGACTTTATCAAAAAAGTATTCAGTTACTAATTGAAGAACAGGTTCTTAATCAACAACTAGGTAATATTGAAGCTTATAACAGTCTTAGTACTGATATTTTGGAATTAACACTCGCCGAAATTGCCTTTAGAGGTTTTGAAGTCCGAAAACTAACATTGCCTTTAGAGCTAGTAGCAACTTATTTAGAAGATATGATTGCTAACTATTTTCAAGGGCTTCAAGAACTGTCCACTGATTTTGTGTTCAAGATTTTGAAGAAAATTGGAATTTGTAAAATTATTAATTCTGAAAGTGGAGCTAGTTTTAGCTTTACCCATATTAATTTTCAAGAATATTTTGTTGCTTTATATATTCATAGACATAATCAAACTAAAAATTTAGTTGCTAAATATCTTCACGATCGTCATTGGCAAAATGTTTTCCTTTTCCTAGCAGGAATGATGAGCGGTAATGCGGAGGAACTATTAACTGATATAGAGTTTCAGGCTACTCAATATATTAATTCATCAAAACTAACTAATCTGCTAATTTGGCTAGAGAAAGTAGCTGTTAACACTTCAGGTGACTTAAAGAACATATCCAAACGAATTGCGACTTTGTTTCTCGCTCGTCCTCGTTTTTTGACGGAACTTGCACCAGCCCTAAGTTTGACAAGAATGTTGTTTTTGGCACGTAACCTGTATGAGAAGTTTGATTCACCGCTGAATTTTGACAAGATTTTTGAAGCAGAACTTTCACTGAGTCTTGCTCAAGCTCTAGATTTTGATAGTTCCACAGAACTTGATTTGGCAATACAACTTTGTTCTAACTTAGAACAGTCTTTGCTTAAAGTTGACTATGACCCAAGCCAAATTAACTTTAGAGCTTTAAGTAAAAAATTGAATGAGTTGCATACGCAAGCCCCTAGCTATGATCAGCCATTTGATGTGCGATTACAGTTTCGCAATCAGATTAGCCGAACTTGGCTGCAAACTCTATATCTTCCATTGGATTCCAATCAGCTTTCATATCAAGAAATCACCAACCTAGAGAACTATCTCTATGCAAATTTGTTAATGGTGCAATGTAAAAATGAGGCGATCGCTATTTCCAGAAAAGCTTGGCAAGAGATTGAATCACGGATGCTAAGAATCACAAATTAAATAGAACTTATTATTGTTGAGGTAAGCAAAATCTATCTCAACAATAATTGAGTTTTGAACTGAGCAACTTCTATTCCTGAACTAATGATGACCGCTTGGAGTCCATTCTTAGATTTACATCTAAATGGAATGAATGTAAATTTGCTAATTTTAATCTTTGCAGCTAGCCTCGATCGCCTAATTGGCGATCCAGTCAATTGGCTACATCCCGTGCAGGTGATGGGTTGGATCATCTCGCAATTTACTAATTTGGTGCTGATCAAAGATCCTGTCACGAACGCCCGCATTCCCCGATTTGCAGCCCTAGACATGAAAATGTTAGGCATAATTTTAGGAATGAGCATGATCTTGGGAAGTGGAATTGTGGGCTGGGTGATCGCGATCGCCGCCGCACAAGTCCATCCGCTTTTGGCGATCGCAGTTTCCAGCATCTTACTCGCGGCATGTTTTGCGGGGCGCAGTCTTCGCAATGCCGCCGAGTCAGTATTAGCAGTCTTGCAAACGGGTAATCTTGACAATGCTCGCCAAGAATTAAGTCGTTATGTAGGGCGTGACACAGAAGATTTAACAGAATTAGAAATCTTACGGGCAGTGCTAGAAACTGTGACCGAAAATGCGATCGATGCTGTTACTTCGCCATTGTTTTATGCCTTGATTGGTTCGGCATTGTTTAATTATGGTGGTGTTGCCCTTGCGATCGCCTACAAAGCATCTAGTACCCTTGATTCAATGGTGGGCTATCGGGAAGCACCCTATACCGATCTGGGTTGGTTCAGTGCCAAAACCGATGATGTGCTTACTTGGCTGCCCTGTCGATTAACAGTCATCACTTTAGCGTTACTCTCAGGTAAGCCAATTCATGTTTGGCAGATCTGCCAACGCGATGCTAAGCAAGATCCTAGCCCTAATTCAGGATGGAGCGAATGTGTCTATGCGGCGATCTTGCAAGTGCAGCTAGGCGGCGAAAATCGCTATCGAGGACTTGTCAAACAAAAGCCTTTACTGGGAGATGCAATTGAGGCGATCGCCGCACCTAAGATTTCACAGGCTCTCAAACTAACGAGTATCTGTTTCCTAATTTGGCTGATTGGTGGTGGACTTGCCTTGCAAACTATTTACTGATTTGGCGACACTCATCCCCAGAAATTGATTTAGCACTACCATCGGGTAAAACCTTTACACAAGTAATATCTGTTTTTGGTGCAAAGAAAGTATAGGCAATAACTCCTGAAAGTAAGATCAAAGAAGCAGGAATTAGTACATTTAAAGATAGCCACTTGGGGCGTAATTTCTTTTTGATACTAGCTAGTTTTTTCTGAACTGACAAAACATTAGGATGTTTATCCTCTAGCGATCGCTTATAGATTTTGATCGCCTGTTCATAAAGATTTTTGACCTCTTGATAACGCTTTTGAGAGTAGTACATAGCCGCTAAATCTACTAAACTAGCCGCAACTTCTGGATGCTCTACACCTAATACCTTCTTTTTAATTTCTAATGCTTGCAAAAATAATGATTCTGCTTTCTGGTAAAAGGCTTGGGCATTATAAATTGCAGCTAGATCTAACATCACTGAGGCGACATCAGGATGCTCTTCACCTAATGCTTGCTTACGAATAGCGATCGCTTGTAGAAATAATTTTTCAGTTTTATCAAATAGATTTTGTGAATAACTTAGAACTGCTAAATCGATTAAATTGTTAGCAATATGAGGATGAGATTCTCCATGCAAACGTTGATTGATAATTAAAATTTGCTCAAGATATTTTTCAGCCTCACTGTATTTACCAGACTTGCGATCTTTTTGAGCTAGATCGTATAAACATTCCAAAAAAATGCCAATCCTACCATTAGCATAGGGAGGATCAGGCTCAATTCGATAAGTAGCAATAGTATTGCTGCTAAAAACTATTTCATCTCCATGCATTAATATCCAAGATTCACGCATTTCACCATTGATCAGCAACCCGTTGGTACTTTTTCCTTTTTCAGGTGTGCCGTCACTTAGTCGAAATATTTGTAATAGTGGCTCTGATACAGCTATTCCTGTTAAAGTTGCATGTTCACGCGATACTGATTGCGATCGCAACACAATCTCATTTTCTGGCGATCTTCCAAGGATATAGTTCTTGCCATCTAGTAAGATTCGTTGCTTTCCTTCTGGATCTTTCAAAATTAGATAATGCTCGAATTGACTGCCTTCAACTACGGTTGCATCTTGCGGAATGATGGATCTGTTAGTCATAGTAAGAGGGGCGATAGCTAATTACGAAGAGCTCAATAGTCAGAATAATCAGGTAGTTAACAATTATGACATTGATTAAAACTAACCTACCCACATCCAAGGTGCAATAAGCAATAATAAGCTATTTGGCTGAAGCAATCAGATACGATGCTTTACGTTACATTTAATCTTTTACAAAACCAAAAATTGTTAAGCCATTTTGTGTTTTGGTATTATGCGCTCTTAAAGAAACGAATTATTTCACGGACATGTTCTAAAAATTGGCTATCGTTACTGAGCTGGGCGATCGCCTGCCGAGATTCTCGAACTAAACGCTCATGATCACGATCATTAGTGGCACGTAGATCTTCAAGGTTTGCACCTAAGCGCGATAAATCTTTGCGTGTTTCTTCAGAAAATTGTGCATATTTTGCAACCCATGAATAGGGATTTTCGCTGCTGAGTTGCTCATTAATTTGTCGTACTGACTCTTCCAAATTGGCAAATCTTTGGCGCAACTCCATCACATCTTCACGAGGATAATCAATTTGCTGGGAAATCGATCTCAATCGTTGGGATATATACTCATAGGCGCTAATGGCAGGGCGTAATATGGTAAGTAAAAGCGCGGCGATCGCCCCCACATAACCAACAGTACCAATGCCACTCGATGCTAAAGCATAGAGAGCGATCGCTGAAATTACATGTAATCCCAGTGCTAATCCTAAGGATTTTTGAGCCAGCGATTTGACATAAGGTAATTGGTTATCATCAACATTAATACCTTTTTCCTTGGAAATTGTCGCTTGGTTGAGTACTGCCTTGGACTGAAAATAAACATTCCAAGGCACAGTGACGATGATAATCAGCCATACAAAAATGCTTGCGCCAATTCCCCAATCAATAAAATTACCAAATGGCAAATTTAACCATTGAGTTAGTCCAAATCCTGCCAGAAATATCAATAGTAAAGCGCCAAGCCAACCAATAAAATTACCCATAGGATTATCAGCAAATATTTTAAAGTCTATTGAACTATGCCAAAAGATAAAAAGCGGCGCTCTGCGCCGCTTTTTATCTTTTGTTTGGATAATCCTAATTAGGGAATTTTTGTGGGAACTGTGCAGTTTCTACATTTAAAGCAACTGTTTGACCAGCACGCTTAACTTCCATACGGATTTTGTCGCCAACGGCCCGATCTTCAACTAATTGGGTAACTTGATCAGCAGTCAAAATTTCTTTATCGTTAAATCTGACAATCACATCACCACGCTTAGCGCCAGCTTTTGCAGCAGGAGAGTCATCTACGACTCTAGTAATCAATACGCCCTTATCTTCAGAAATTTGGATACCAAAGTCAGCGTCCTGATTGACCTGTCTTTTGACATTTGGATCAACCGTTACCATTTGAATACCAAGATAAGCACGGCTGACTTTACCGTTCGCAATTAGTTGCTTCGCAATGCGCTGAGCAGTTTCAATCGGAATTGCAAAACCTAAACCCTGTGCGCCTTGGATAATTGCAGTGTTGACTCCAATAACTTCACCATTTTGATTAAGCAAAGGACCACCTGAGTTACCAGGATTAATTGCAGCATCGGTTTGAATGAAGCTAACCCGCTTATCAACACCGATTTGTCCACTATTACGACCGATCGCACTGATAATGCCAGCCGTAACTGTATTGTCTAGCCCCAGTGGATTACCGATGGCGATCGCCCAGTCTCCTGGTTGTAAATTTGCGGAACTGCCAAGACTCACGGTAGGCAAGTTGTCTGGCTTAACCTGTACCACCGCAATATCGGTTAGTTCATCGCTACCAATTACCTTACCTTCAATTTGGCGACCATCTTTGAGAATTACAGTTACCTTGTCTGCGCCACTAACAACATGGGCATTGGTGATAATGTCGCCCTCTTTATTAATGATAAAGCCAGAGCCAGTACCCCGTTCAACTCTTTCTTTGGGCATACGGCGTAGTTGATCACCAAAAAACTGACGAAACATGGGATCATCCAAAAATTCCTGAGGAATTTGTTGGTTGCTTGCCACAGTGCGAGAAGCATTGATTCTAACAACTGCGGGACCAGTACGATTAACGGCTTCCACAACATAATTGCGAGGTACGGTAATCGATTTAGCTCTGTCACTCTCCTGTGCAACCACTGGTGATATCGATGCAACTTGAGTTACGGGCGTAACTAATGTTGTATTTGGCGATCGCACTCCAGATACCACCGCCCAAGCTCCCAAAATTACACCCAAAAGAAGCATCGAAGCATAAATCAAAGGTTGCTTGTAACGAGATTTTTTATTTGAGTCTCTCATAGCTATTTCCGCGACCAATAATGTCTAAATTCTACTAAAGATTTTTTGTCATGTTAATCTTTGCCACCAGACGGAAAACCGTCATTTATAGCTGTCTTCCATCATGTTGGAACATAAAACCAGAAGAAGAGTGGTGGTGCGAAGCACCACTAATCGTTTCTTGGATTTTGATTTGTTCTAATACAACCGACTACAGATATGTAAATTAGACATAATTTTAAAAAATAATGCATCACCCACCAGAGCCGATTTAAACAAATTGTGAGAGAGCACCTTGACGGGCGCTCTCTCACAATTTGTTATTTAGAACTCATCGATTTTGGCAAAGGCACAAGCGGCTCTTCCATAGCAATTAAGATTGGTTCTTCTTTTACTTGGGTAGGAGCCTTGATGTTATTTGTGACTGGGCTAAATTGAGGACTAGAGTTAAAGGTAAACATCGAGCCGAGTACCCCAACCACAGCCGCAACAGATATCCCAATACCTGCCAATTTCCATTTACGTCGCTGCGATCGCTTATCAATCTCGGCAAAGACACGATTAATCATTACATCTGTCTCTGCCTTTACCGACGAATGTGCTGCCACAGGTACTGGTAGATCAATTAAGGATTGACGTAACTTTAATTGTTGTTGATAGAGGCGACGAAAATCAATATCGTCGGACAGCCACTGTTCGACAAGTTGCTCTTCAGCTTCAGTTACTTCGCCATCTATATACGCACTGAGTAACTCAAAGCGCTCCTCTGGAATAATCATAGAACTATTAAAAATTTGGTTAGCACTCATAACTTAAATACACCCCTCGTTACATATTTGACAAATAGGGTTGTAATTGCGCTTGTAGCTTTAATCTTGCTCTAGCTATACGTGATTTTACTGTACCAAGCGATACACCTGTTAGCTCAGAAATCTCTTCATAGGATAAACCTTGAATTTCCCTTAGCACAATAGTTTCACGGAAACTAGCAGGCAGATCTTGAATGGCTTTGCGAAGTTGCTCATAAAACTCCTGCGTAGACATGTTTTCGATCGGGCTAGGGGCAGCGCTAGGTAAATCCCAATTCATCTCATCACCATCGCCAGACATAAATGGTGCATCAAGGGAAACTGAATTGCCAACTCGTTTGCGCTTACGCAATTCGTCATAGAACAAATTAGTGGCAATTCGACTCAGCCAACCTCGAAACTTTTCAGGCTCTTGTAAACGCTTGATATTTCGGTAAACACGCAACCATACTTCTTGGGCAAGGTCAGCGCGATCTTGCCAGTCAGGAGCGAGTTTGTATAGAACTTGATCGACATAGGACTGATTACGTCGCATAAGTTCTGCAAACGCAGACCTACTGGTTTGCGCTTCGGTTTGGCACAGTTGTACCAATTCAACGATGGGGAGCTTATCAACGGACACGGAGTTGGAGGGCGCGTACCCTCCGATGCTGGTTGACCAAGATAGGCTATAACTCATCAATTACTCGCTCCTACTGGACTTGAATCTACACTTGCCTTGATACAGGGCTGTGTCTTTATGTTCAAGTTTTAGGACGGAGAATTAGAAAAGTTTGTTCCTACCAAAACAGAGCTTTAATTGATATATAACACTTTGCCGCATTAATAAACCCATAGATTTTTTTGGAAAGTCTTACTTAGTAAGACTTTCCAAAAAAATCTGTTGTTATCAGCGCAATGTACTTCTAAATATCGATATTTAAAGATATTTCAAGAGGGATAATAGCAGTTAGTTTGGGCGTTTTTTGCTAATTCATAGGTTTCCTTAGATTTTTCACCTGATTTTTTTTACTTAAATTTGTTTGGATTTACTTATGCAGCGATCGCAGTGGATATCAGTTTTGACAGGCGTTATCGCCGTAGTATTGGGCGTGGGCTATTTAATTTTGGTACAAGTACTTGATTGGCGCGGCGGCGAAATGCTACCTGCTCCTGTTGATCTGTCCTTTCTTTTTTGATGTTCATACAGAGCCTCACTTCGTGACGCTCTATATTTAGAGGGAAGTGCAAAGCGCTTCGCTCTAGATTTTGGGATTTTATGAAATTAACCAGAAAAGGTCATTACAGTGTGAAGGCGATGCTCGATCTGGTGGTTTGGGCAAAACGCAAGCCTGCCTCAGTCCGCGAAATTAGCGATCGCCAAGCTATTCCTGCCCCTTACTTAGAAAAAATTTTAATGGCTTTACGCCAAGCGGATTTGGTGGAATCGATCCGTGGTGTACAGGGAGGCTACAAACTGAAGCGATCGCCCAAAGATATTTCTCTTGGTGAAATTTTATCGGCAGTTGGCGAAGATACTTATCCTCTGCCCAAACTCAAGCCACAGGAAAAACTTGCCTCTGATTGGGTCACATTTGCCCTATGGCAAAGACTTGATCGCAAACTTAAGGATGTTCTTTACAGTATTTGTTTAGAAGATTTATATTACGATGCTCGCAGTTGGCAAGCATCCCAAGGACAAAGCGCAGGATTTATAGTTTAAATAAGCGAGCAAAGCTCGCTTATTTAAACAGATTTCGAGCGAATTTGGCGCATAAGGTTAGCCATCTCGATCGCTGCCATCCCAAATTCCCAGCCTTTATTGCCCTTGATGCCAGCACGTTCTAGAGCCTGCTGCATCGTGTCCGTAGTCAACACACCAAAAATAATCGGTACACCAGTCTGAAAAGAGGTTGCCGCAACTCCCTTAGAAACTTCATTAGCCACATAGTCAAAATGGGGAGTATCCCCACGAATAACTGCCCCTAGGCAAATAATTGCATCATAACGTCCTGAATCTGCTAACTCCTTTGCTACCATTGATATTTCCAGACTTCCCGGAACCCATGCATAGTCAACTTGGCTGCCAGTCTCCGAAACATCAATACCATGTCGCAATAGTGAATCTTGACATCCTTGGAGAAGCTTACCGACGATCAGGTCATTAAACCGAGCTACCACGATCGCAAAGCGCAAACTATCTGTATTGGTAAAGCTACCTTCAAAAACGGTCATAGGATTTTAAATGTTTGTAGCAATTTTCAAATATTTAATCAAATTAAAAGTTTTAAAAAGCCTTGCTTAGCAAGGCTTTTTAAAACTTTTTTGGGGACTTTATTTAGCTATACCTAAGCTACAAAAGCATTCAAAATGCCGATGACAATTACAAATGCTAACCAAATCAGAGAACCAAGAAATAAAAGAGGTTTTGTTTGGTTCCAAGAGCTAGGGGATGCGTAAGCAACGGGCACGCCAATCACCAAAACGAAGGAAAACAATACAAAAGCTGCCAATAAAAGTTGGAATAGAATAGTCACTTTATTTAAACTCCGAATACTAAAACAAAATACTAAGACAAATCCTTTACACCAAATTAGCAGAAAATGCGTCTCTCTTAAGGTTTGAAGTAAATGGTGCTGAAGCACCATTTACTTCAAATTACAAAGCACCTGCGGCAGTGCGATCGAGAATACCTTCAGATAAGTGCGTTGTAATATTTCCAGATTGCAAGATTGGGGTTCCCTGTGCGCCTTGAGGATAATCAATCACACTTACACCACCATTACCTTGCTTAAATACCCAAAACTGTTCGGGTGAGAATCCAAACAATAGACAAAGAATAGCTTTGTTGACAGCATCATGGGCAACAACCAGAGCCGTTTCGCCTGCGGGAACTGATTCGACAATCTTTTGCCAAATAATTGCAACGCGATCCCAAACCTGTTGTAAATTCTCACCTTCAGGCATTTGCACAGTTTCAGGTTGAGCTTGCCAGAGAGCTAGTTGTCCTGGAAATTCAGCTTCGATTTCATGCTCAAATTTGCCTTCCCAGAGTCCATGGGAAATTTCTTTGAGTTCATCAAATAATTCCAGCTTAATGTTGGGGTGCTTGCTCAAAATTTCTAAAGCCGTGTCTTTAGGGCGCAACATTGGACTGCTAAAGGCTTTATCGATTTTAACCTTTGCTAAAAATTCGCTTGCCCGTCGTGCTTGGGCATGACCATTGTTATTCAGTGGGACATCAATTTGTCCTTGGAAACGTTTTTGGCGATTCCACTCGGTTTCACCATGACGGACTAATAATAAACGGAGTCCATTGTGATTTTTCTTGACAGGAGGTAATGGGGAGCCTGAAATATCCGCAAGATGGCTAGCGAGGTTGAGGGATTCAAGCTGCACGCCGTCGGCGATACTTGTACCTTGGAAATTGAGTACACTTATGGCGCAGTTAACTTGCTGAATATTGTGATAAAGACTCACAGGAATCCTGATCGCCGAACAAATTAGAGCGCGATTAATGCCACTATGCCCTACCAACAAAATTGTTTTATCTTGATTTGTGACTAAAATCTCACTCCATAACGCTTTAGCTTGTTCAAATAAGTCGAGGATGGGGTAGCGATCTCCTAATTGAAATTTTTCTGGCTCATTTTGCCAAAGGTGATATTTTTCAGGGAATTGTTCTTTAACGTCACGAGCGATCATCGATTCCCACTCACTGAGATCAATTTCGAGTAAACCCTCAGTGGTAACTAACTCTGGAGGATTAAAATTTTCAGCCAAAATAAGTTTTGCAGTATGTTGAGCGCGTACCAAAGGACTAGCATAGGCAACATCAATATTGAGATTTGATAGCGCCTTTCCTGCGAGCTTAGCCTGCTGTTTGCCCTTATCGGTCAAAACGGACTGCAATTCTGGGCGATCATAATTACCTCGTCCTTGAATTTTGCTTAAGATATTGAAATTACTTTCGCCGTGACGGACGATAACTACTCGCGTACTCAGAATTTTACCCTCGTTTTCTTGGTTTTTAAAGTTGGAGGTACAGCGCAACCGAACCCCTAACATAACTATCAATATTAAAACACTATTAAGAAATTGTAACGCTCAACGCTGCGCTATAATACTACGATAGGCTTAAGCTGGCTGCTAGCTAAAACGCATCTAGCTGCTGGTTAAGTAATCGAGCTTACTAACCATAATCATAAACTTGAACCATCAAGTACGCTGTTTTACTTACAGGCTGAATGCTGTAGGCAAATGGTGTAAGCACCTTTTAGATAGTCTAATAAACGCCAGTCTAAGAAATAACTAATTCTTTTAACGAAACCCCACCAATTTTCCATACAAAGCAATATGTCTCGTTATCGTGATGTCAGAGCAGACACAGCAGCCAGTTGCAAGCTTCGGTACATAGCTAAGTGACTGGTTGACGATATAGACAGCTTGCAATCGAAATTTTTTCTTGTTTTCGTTATTGGTATGTTCTGTTGTGAAGCCCCTAAGACTTTTTGAGTCTGTTTATTAAAGGGTTTGAAAGATATTTTTTTTAATATTTTTTATACGAAGTTTAGAAAAAATATTTTTCTGGTAGGTTCTTAGACTGGCTCTTTTGAATCGAAGAAATTCTGAGGAAATTGAATGCCAAAGCAAATAATTATTGCCGAGCAGTATCGAATTGCTGCTGTTTTTAGTGAAGATCAAATTGAAGAAATTGTTGTTGCCGCAGGAACTCACCAAGTTGGGGATGTTTACTTGGGCGTTGTCGAAAATGTTTTAACTAGTATTGATGCGGCTTTTGTAAATATTGGCGATGGCGATCGTAACGGCTTTATTCACATTACAGATCTCGGTCCTTTGAAAATGCGGCGATCGTCTGGCTCTATCAGCGATCTAGTCGTACCGCAACAGCGTGTGCTGGTGCAGGTGATGAAGGAGCCAACAGGAAATAAAGGTCCCAGACTGACAGGAAATATTTCGTTGCCTGGACGTTATGTTGTCCTATTGCCCTTTGGTCGGGGGGTGAACCTATCTCGACGTATTCGCAGTGAGGCTGAACGTAACCGTCTTCGCGCCCTTGCCATTTTGGTTAAGCCTGCGGGTATGGGTATATTGGTGCGGACTGAAGCCGACGGAATGCCAGAGGAGCAGATTATTGAAGATCTCGATAATTTGCAACGCCAGTGGGAAGGTATTCAGCAGGATGTGGCAACTACACGCCAGCCGACCTTGCTAGATCGCGAACGGGATTTTGTACAACGAGTATTGCGTGACTTGTATAGCACTGAAGTAAATCGTATTGTCACCGATACTAGTGATGGGTTACGCCGTATTAAGCAGCACTTATTGGGCTGGGCGGATGGCAAAATTCCTAGCGGCTTAATGCTAGACCATCATCGCGAGCGCACACCAATTTTAGAATATTTTCGGGTAAACGCAGGTATCCGTGAAGCCCTTAAGCCTAGGGTTGATCTGCCTAGTGGGGGCTACATTATTATCGAGCCAACTGAAGCATTGACCGTAATTGATGTTAACTCTGGATCATTTACTAAGTCTCAAACCTCCCGCGAGACTGTGTTGTGGACAAACTGTGAAGCTGCCGTGGAGATTGCCCGCCAAATTCGTCTGCGAAATATTGCTGGTGTAATCGTGGTGGACTTCATTGACATGGATACTCGCCGCGATCAATTACAACTTTTAGAACATTTTAATAAAGCGCTGCGAGCAGATAAGTCCCGCCCTCAAATTGCTCAGCTTACTGAATTGGGGCTAGTTGAGCTTACCCGTAAGCGTCAGGGTCAGAGTATTTATGAATTGTTTGGTCGTCCTTGTTCGACCTGTGGTGGCTTAGGACATCTAATGCATTTGCCAGGGGAAGCAGCAGGTCAACCTGTTGATGCAACATCACGCACTTGGGAATCCAAGCAATCGAATCAGCTTGATTTTACCTCTGAGTATGAAGATGGAGATTCTGAGTTAGGTGGTGGACTTGAGCCTAATTTGGTGAATCATCCTAGCTATCAGGAACGAGGTAACCTGCGTAGACGTGGTAAACGAGCCATGCTCAACAAAGATGCGCGCGAGTCGCGTGAGCCAGAAAAAGTTACACCTGCGGATGTGCGATCGCGTTTTGAGCCAAGGATCGAACCTTTAATTGAGCCACGCTTTGAGCCACGCATCGAGCGCGACATCGTAGTTGATCGTTCAGTGCCACCTAAGTTATCTTTACCAAACATTCCTACAGCTAAAGCGATCGCCGAGCCTAGCGAAGAATTAGTCGAAGCGCTTGATGCTGTACCTGTAGTTTCTCCTGAGAATCTACCTGAGCGTCCTAATAAGCGAGAAATTC
The DNA here is from genome assembly GCF_051131155.1 of Pseudanabaena minima str. Chao 2107. Taxonomy (NCBI): domain Bacteria; kingdom Bacillati; phylum Cyanobacteriota; class Cyanophyceae; order Pseudanabaenales; family Pseudanabaenaceae; genus Pseudanabaena; species Pseudanabaena minima. Next base: position 2,290,005 of record NZ_CP159508.1, on the reverse strand, counting down.
GCACCAAAGTTATTGAGCCACCAGAGCTAATTGTGGTGGAAATGACTGAGGAAGAGCAAGATGTTTATTCATTAATCGGCGTTTCTCCTTTGGTATTGCTTGATCGCGAGGTTAAAGACCCTCGCAATGTGATTGTGACTGTTGCTTTACCTGGTCAAGCGCCAAAAATTGCGAATAATATTGGCAATCTTCGAGCAAGATCGGAATCAGTGATGGAGTCAAGATCTGATTCAGGGTTTGAATCAAATACCGAAGTAAATCTTTCGGTAGAGAGAGAAGAACAATTTGTTGAAAGATTAGCTGAACAAGAAATCATCGAGCCACCCATTGAGCCTGTAACCATTAATCCAGTAGTTATTCCAGTCAAAAATGGTACTTCTAACGGTGTAATTTTAAGAGTAAATCGAGCGCAACCAGTTGAGTCATCGGACAATGAAGAAAATTTAGAATCAAGATCTGAGTCATCGGAAATTTCTAAGGAGTTTGTACCAATCCAATCTCCTGAAGCTTCAAGACGTAAGCGATCTTCAGCAGCTCAACCATAAAAAATTACTTTGGGGACAAATTAAAACCCAAAAGATAAGGGCAGGTGCTTCGCACCTGCCCTTATCTTTTGGGTTTTAAGTAGCTAGGCATAATTAATTACAAAACAAAACCCGTAGAGTTGCGCCCCTGCGGGGCGCAACTCTACGGGTTTTGGTAATTTATTTTGCACAGGTACTTATGTCCTAAGCAAAAACTTTGATTGCTATATTTTTTGTTTTAGTTTTTTGTTTTAGAAAACAAGATCAATTTCTAGCTTTTTAAGATTAATGGTGGATAGTTTGTAACCTGATACATCAGAAATCGCGATCGCTAATAAATTAATATCAATCGGAGCGATCGCTGTCACCTCACCATCAATAATCAAGTTATTAATATTATTACCGCGCAAATCTAACAACATCAAAATAGTCTGATACTCATTGTAACTAGCAGTAATCGCATAGCCCCAAGGGGTTGCTGTCATGATTAAGACTTCGTATTCTAAGGGAATTCGCATCAGCCGATAAGGCTTGATGTCCAGCAGATAGATATTTTTATGGTTACCAGCTTCTAGCAACAGTAGACGATCGCTGGTAAATGTCGCAATCCCAGAATCAATGGGTATGGGCAGAGATAGACGATACATAATATTGCAACGCCGAGAGATAACAATCGCCCGACTTTCATTAGTTTCTGGCTTATTAGCGATTGCTAACAAATGATGTTGATCGAAGGCAATGATGCAACTTAAGTCTCTAGTGGCAAACTCCAAGCGCATCGCTCGACCATAAACTAAATTTCGGATTTCTAATTGTTTCCCCGTAGATATAGCAAACCAATCACCATGAGGAGAAATAGCCCATTTGAAAGTTTGAGACGATTGATATAGAGATTTTGGTTTTCCTTGACCAAACTGATAGATCGAGCGCTTGGTGATCGCAAATAAAGTCTTTCGGGCAAAAGCGATCGCCTCAATTTCATATTCAGATTTGGCAATCTGTTCTGACTTATCTAATGCCAAACTATGCCAATGTAAAAGAAAACTAGAAGTACTATAAAAGCGCGATTTCTCTGCACCAACTAGCCCAATAATCTTTTCGGATGTAATTTTTTGGGCAAAATGTTGAGATTTTTTATCAAAGAAAATAGTCGTACTACTTTCAGAATCAAGTCCCATTTTAACATGGCTAAAATCTTCAGCATGGATGGCTTCAAGATCTTGGCGCATCTCAGAGGCTGAAGTGTATCGACGTTTCGGTAACTTTTCTAGCGATCGCACAATAATCTTGGCAAGCGATCGCGGCAAACTATCAGGAATAACGATCCGATGATTTAAGTGAGCATTCATCAACTCTGTGGGCATTCCCGTAAAGGGTCGCTTACCAACTAGAATCTCATACAAAATAATCCCAACTGCATAAATATCTGATCCTGATGAAAACTGACCATAAAATCGTTCAGGAGCCATGTAACCAGGAGAGCCAGTATTACTACCATCGGAATCAATTTCTTGACTGAGCCGAGCAATGCCAAAGTCGGAAATTTTTGCCTGCCATCCTTTAGCTGTAATCTTTAGCAGTATATTCTCAGGTTTGATATCACAATGGATAATATTTGCTGCATGAGCATGTTCTAAGCCCAGCAAAATATCATTAATTAAAGCAAAGCATTGTTGTACAGATAATGTTTTGCTATGGTTCATCAAATCACGCAATGTCCCACCCTCGCAGTAGTCCATCACTAAATAACGATAATTTTGGTGATGCATCAGAGCTGTGCAGGTAACAATATTTTCATGTTGTAAAGTCAACAGAAAGCGCAGTTCTCGTAAGAGCTTACTAGTGGGAAATCGCTGATGTTCCAGTTCTTTGAGCGCAACCAATTTACCTGTATCTCGCATCCGCGCACACAAAACCTTGCCAAATTGCCCCCTGCCAACTAAGCCCAAGATTCGATATTTAGAGAACTGCGAAGTGGATTTTTCATTCATATGGGCATAATCAAGTCTCAGGGAAATTAAAACTAGTTCAGCTAAGCTTACCCCCTCTCTTAGCCCAAAAGTCCTTAATGACTTCTCCATAAATATTTTTGAAGGTGCGGTGAAGCTGCACCATCAAAAATCTGGTTGTTTATTAAATTGTAGAAACTTAAATCTAACAGCCGTTAAGCTTAACAATATTCCCTAAAATCATGATGCTTAACATTTCGTTGCAAAACAACTAGAGAGAAGTCCAAAGATTGTCGATATCATGGTAGGAAGTGATATATAAAACGTAATATTTCTCAGCCAAATCCTTAGTCAAATTTATGAGTCAAGCTTCTGCATCCGCCGATGTCCCTAGTATGGGTCGTCGTCAATTTATGAACTTAATTTTAGGGGGGTCTGCAGCCGTAACCACCCTTGGAGCGGCTGTGCCTTTCCTCGCCTACTTTGTACCACCTTCTCGCGGTGGAACTGGTGGTGGCGTTGCTGCTAAGGACGCATTGGGTAATGATGTGATTGCTTCAAAATTCTTAGCAGAGCATCAAGCAGGCGATCGCGTACTTGCTCAAGGACTCAAAGGCGACCCAACCTATATTGTTGTTACTGACAATAAAGAAATTGCTTCCTACGGACTAAACGCAGTTTGTACTCACCTTGGTTGTGTCGTACCTTGGAACGTTGCCGAAAACAAATTTATGTGTCCTTGTCACGGCTCTCAGTACAACGCTGAAGGTAAAGTTGTACGTGGTCCTGCACCATTGTCCCTCGCACTTGCCCATGCCACAGTTAGCGATGATGTGGTGCAATTTAGCACATGGACAGAAACTGACTTCCGCACTAATGAAGCACCTTGGTGGGCTTAAAACGGTTTTGGTAAGTTTGCTGTGAATGCTTACTAAAACTTTTGTAAATTGGTCTTTAAATTACATTTGAACTTATACATGAAAAAAGCTTTGTTCCGTGCCAACCGTTTGATTGTGGGAGTCAGTCTATGTGTCCTCACAAGTTTAACTTTACTATTTGGGCTTAATGCCCCCTCTGCTTTTGCATATCCTTACTTTGCTCAAGAAGCTTATAAGAATCCTCGTGAAGCTACAGGTCGCATCGTCTGCGCTAACTGCCACCTCGCCCAAAAGGGAATCGAATTAGAACTGCCTCAAGCAGTGCTACCCGACTCCGTATTTGAGGCAGTTGTTAAACTTCCTTACGATCACACCCAACAACAAGTGAGCGCTGATGGCAGCAAAACAGGTTTGAACGTTGGCGCAGTTTTAGTATTGCCTGAAGGATTTAAAATTGCTCCTGAAGATCGCTTGTCTGAAGAACTAAAGGAAAAAATTAAGGATACCTACTACCAACCCTACAGCGATACTCAAGAAAATATTGTCCTAGTTGGTCCAGTATCTGGTGATGATTATTCAGAAATTGTTTTTCCTGTACTTGCGCCTGATCCTGCCAAAGACAAGAATATTCACTTCTTGAAATATGCTGTCCATGCTGGCGGTAACCGTGGTCGTGGTCAAGTTTATCCCACTGGTGAAAAGAGCAATAACAACGAATACACTTCATCTGTTTCTGGTCTAGTTACCCAAATTAGCCCAATCACTCCAAATGAAGATGAAGGTATCTACGGTGGTTATGAAATTTCAGTCCAAACTACTGATGGCAGTATTGCTGTTGAGAAGGTTCCTGCTGGAGCTGAACTAGTTGTCGAGCCTGGCAGTGAAGTTAAGGTTGGCGCACCTCTAACCACAAATCCTAATGTTGGTGGTTTTGGTCAGCATGATGGCGAAATCGTTCTTCAAGACCCTCGCCGCATTCAGTGGTTGCTAGCATTCTTTGCCTCGGTCATCGTTACCCAAATTTTGTTGGTACTGAAGAAGAAGCAAGTCGAAAAAGTTCAAGCTGTAGAAATGAACTTCTAAGTCAGGAAAAGTCACATCACCTCAAGTTTTGTCCTATAGACAAAAAAGAGTTATCTAGTACAAACCAAAAACAAGAAGATGAGTTATAGCGCAAAGCGCTATAACTCATCTTCTTGTTTTATGTCCTACGCAAGACTACTAATACCAATTCACAAAAGCGTCAGCACACTTTTGTGAATCAAAAAACAGCCCCAGTAAGGTTTGTGAAAACATAAAATGGCTTAGCCATTTTATGTTTTGGGATAACTTAATCCTTGTTATAGATTAGAGGTGGCACTTCACAAGTTTCTGAACGAGAGAAGAAAACATCATCATCCCAATCCCACCCATCAAATGATCGATACATATGTATGAATATGGGAGACTGGCTGGGGAAATATTTTGAGCATTTTGGGTGTCATTCATAAACTCTGGATATGTCCTCCAGTCGTCATTTTGTGGATGATACCAACCAACTTCAGATGCAAATTTTTTCCATGATATAGAAGTGTATTTCTCTACTTCACCTCCACATTCTAGCCACAATTTTTTCTGGACACTAAAGCCAAACTTGTTATTACTGTTATCAACCCATAGTTGATCAATCATTAGTAGATCTTCGCAAGGGAAAGCATCAATATGTTCAGTACTTAGCCAACCTTCTTTTTCTCGCTTTGTAACTTGACACATGAGCTTAGCCGTTAGTTGGTCAGCCTTAACCCATTCATCGGCTTTTAGTAGTTTCTCTAATTCTTTTGCTTTTAATATTTTTTCTAGTTCGCGATAATTAATACCTTTCATACCCATTAATTTCACAGTTTTTCTAAACAGTTATTTAAATAATCATTATTTCTAACCATTGCTAGCTAATTTGGAATCATACTCCACAAACTAATAACAATATTTATAGAAATTATGCTTTATTTTCTCATACTGAATAATTTATTACTTTCTAGACAATTTGCTATTGATTTTCCAAATCACGTCAAAACTTAAAATAAATTCAGGTAACACGTCCGCATCTGAAAAAATATGGTGATACCTCATTTGCATCTACTTCGATTGCAAGGGGTAAAACCTTACTTAATCCACAATCTAAAACAAAAAGCGGCGCATTGCGCCGCTTTTTGTTTTTAGATTGTGGAAATTTCTTTTTCTTTTTCGGCTGTTACCTTATCGATAGTTTTAACGAACTTTTCCGTTAACTTATCTACTTGCTCTTGTTGACTTTTAGAATCATCTTCAGAAATTTCTTTTGCCTTCTCTAGCTTCCTCAATGAATCGATCGCATCACGGCGGATGTTGCGAATTGCGACTTTTCCTTCCTCAGCGAGCTTGGCAACCATTTTTACCAACTCTTTACGACGATCTGTAGTTAATGGGGGAATATTTAGGCGAATGCTACTACCATCATTATTTGGGGTTAACCCAATATCCGACTCAGATATAGCCTTCTCAATTGCACGCATACTACTACGATCAAAAGGCTGAATCATCAAGGTCGTAGCGTCAGGAGATGAAATATTCGCCAAAGCCTTGAGGTGTGTTTCCGCCCCATAATATTCCACAGTAATTCGATCCAATAGCGAAGCATTAGCACGCCCCGTTCGCACACTATTAAAATTGTGCTGGGTCGCTTCTACAGCTTTCTGCATTCGCGCCTCAACATCAGTTAATTTCACAGGAACCTCCAACATAAGTACCAATCGATTCTCCCATGACGACGCGACGAATGTTACCTGTAACACCGAGATCAAACACAATAATTGGAATGCCATTTTCTTTGCACAGGGCAAAGGCTGTTGCGTCCATTACACGCAAATCATTGATTAAGGCATGGTCAAAGCTAACGGATTGATAGCGTTTTGCGTCAGGATTTTTCTTAGGGTCGCTGTCATAAATGCCATCAACTTTAGTTGCCTTCAAAATGACATCAGCGTTAATTTCGGCTCCACGTAAAGCTGCCGTTGTATCAGTTGTGAAATAGGGGTTGCCTGAACCTGCGCCAAAAATAACCACCCGATTGTTTTCAAGGTGGCGGATGGCGCGACGGCGGATATATGGCTCAGCGATCTCTTGCATAGCGATCGCTGACATCACTCTTGTAGGAATCGGCTCATCTAATTGTTCAAAAGCATCTTGTAGAGTAAGTGCGTTCATCACGGTAGCGATCATGCCAATATAATCGGCTGTGGCTCGATCCATGCCTTTAGCCGCGCCATTAATGCCCCGAAAGATATTGCCACCACCAACAACGATCGCTACTTCGATCCCATCTTTAACAATTTCGGCAACTTGCAAAGCAATATCTTGAACGACTTCAGGATCAATACCAAAACTGCGATCGCCCATAAGCGCTTCGCCACTGAGTTTTAATAAAATACGTTTATATTTTGGGATAGCAAGCTTTACTGTTGGTTCTGTTGTTTCTTTTTCGACTTCTTTTGTAGTTGCGTTCATGTTTCATTCCTAACTGATTATTTTCTAGCGCGATCGCTTTTTATGGTTTTCTCTCTCTAGACAAGACGTACCTACATACCATTACAGTTTCTACGGCAAATGGCTTAACTTTTACTAACCTTTCCAATCAGTTATACCAATTCACACAAGTGTGACAACACCTTTATGAATTAAAGCCCATATCCAGCAAGGGTTTTCAGTTAAGGAATAGCTACAGAATTTCTTAACTTGGTATTACATACTCTGGATTACGATCTGCCTCATGATCGACTGATTGCAGAGAAGCATTGGAGAAATCTGTACAATTCAGATTTGCCCCATTGAGATTTGTTCTTAGTAAAAATGCACCATTAAAATTAGCTTTATAGCAATTTGATTTGCTAAGATTTGCACCCTCTAAACATGCGCGACCTAACTGAGCATCAACCAAAAATGCACCATTAAGATCCGCATCTTTGAGATCCGCATCATTTAGATTTGCCTTGCTTAGATTTGCTCCACTTAGATCCGCTTTGGATAATAAAGCGTCACAGAGGTTGACTGCATACAAATTTGTATGGGAAAGGTCTGATGCCGAGAAATTTGCATGACTAAGATTAGCTTCACTAAAACTTGCCCCACTTAGATTAGCGCCTTCGAGATTAGCTCCATTTAATTTTGCCCCATCTAAGTTAGCTCCTTTCAAAAATGCTTCTGCAAGATTTGCTCCCTCTAGATTGGCTCCGACTAGAGACACACAACTTAAATTGGCTCCTGTCAAGTCAGAGTTGGCAAGACTCACGGCATTGAGATTTGCGCCAGTTAGATCAGCATCCCTTAGATTAGCCCGTTCCAACCTAGCACCATGCAAATCAGCCTTAATCAGACTAGCACCATTTAGATCAGCCTCACAGAGATTTGCATCGCTGAGACTAGCACGGTATAGAACAGTAGTTTTTAGCTTTGCGCTGTACAAATTGGCTTCATTTAAAGTAGTACAAGATAGGTTGGCTTCACTCAGATTGGCATTAGCCAAATTGATCGCAGTTAAACCCACACCACTCAGATTTTCACGGCTGAGATCGATATCACTAAAATCTCGAAAGCCTTGGTTATAGCGATCAATCAGTTCTCTAGCTTTCATTACTCTTTCACACCATATTTTTGCGATCGCATAGGATGGGGCAAAGCCAAATCCTATGCGGTTATTACTTGTCCGTTGGCAAAATTGCCCCAGTCATATTTGCCCCGTCTAAATTTGTCCATAGCATGAAAGCCCCTCTCAAGTTTGTCCACAACATAAAAGCACCTTTCAAATTAGCTCCTGTCAAACTGGCTCTAGTGAGGTTGGCGCGATTGAGATTTGCCCTATTTAAACTAGCTCCGTTGAGTACTGCTTCATCAAGATTTGCACCAGTTAGATTTGCTTCGTTCAAAATTGCATTATGTAAATTAGTGCGGATTAAGTAAGCACCACGTAGATCGACATTGCTCAAATCAGCACCACTTAAATTTGCACCCATTAAGTTAGCACCACTTAAATTTGCACCACTGAGATTGGCATTGGATAGATTAACCCCATTCAGATTTGCACCACTGAGGTTTGATTTCATCAAAAATGCACCCGTGAGATTTGTCCAACTTAGGTCAGCTTCAGACAAATTAGCTTCGTTCAAATTTGCCCAACTCAGATCAGAACCTACTAAATTTGCTTTTTCTAGGTTTGCTCCTAGTAAATTTGCCCAGCCCAAGTTAGCACGGCTAAGTGAAACACCACTTAAATTTGCCTCAACAAGATCAACAGCATTAAGATTTGCGGCATTTAAGATTGCACCACCAAGATCGACTCCATGTAATTCTGCGCCTGTAAGATTTGCTTCCGTCAAATCAACGTTCATCAAGCAAGCCTGACTTAGATTTGCACCACTGAGATTCGCCTTAATCATCAGTGCACCTGTGAAGTCAGAATCACTTAGATCTGCTCCCAATAAATTCGACTCAATAAAGAATGTGCCATTTAGCTTAGCCCGACTAAGATTTGCACCGTTGAGACAAGCTCCTGTGAGAGTGGCAAGACTTAGATCGGCATTGATCAAAGATGCACTAGTTAAATTAGCCGAGTTGAGATTGGCGGCTACTAGATAGGCTTCATTGAGGCAGGCTCTTTGAAGATCGGCTTTGATTAAGAAAGCCGAAGTAAGATTTGCTTCGGTTAAATTTGCTTCGACCAGATTGGCTCTGTTTAAATCAGCTCTATGGAGAAATGCACCTGTGAGGTTCGCTTTGGAAAGCAGCGCATCTGCAAGTTTGGCATCACTCAGATTAACGCGCTTGAGATCTGCTCCTTTGAGGTTGATTCCTTCTAGGCTCGATTTGGTAAGATTTGCTTTAGTAAAGTCGGTAAGATTCACGCCTGCCTCATTTTGATTCGTTGTACTCGTTACATCTCAAGAAGATTTTTAGACATATTCTTAAATTAGTTAAATATGTGAGCTATGTGAGCGTTCTTTAGTTCTCCTTGATTTGGCTTGACAAGATGGCTGCGTCTCAATTTATAGGAATCATGACGATTCCTGATGTGATTTTTAACTTCTAGAATATTTTTATAAAGTTCATCGCGAAGCGCCTGACTTTATAACTTCTACAATTGGAGTAATGTGTTACAAAATACGACGCTTTGCTTCGTGCTTTATAACTTCTATAAATACAATACATGAGGAAAATGAAGATGCGATCGCCTTGCAATATTTGGCTTAGATACTCAAGTTTTGATTAAGGGTTTGATAACGAATGACAAATACTGATTTACAACAAGTTATTCAGCCTGCCTCAAATCATTTTTTAGGTAAGGTTTATCTAGTTGGCGCAGGTCCTGGCGACTCAGGATTAATGACTCTAAAAGGCAAAGCATTATTGGAAACCTGTGATGTAGTACTTTACGATGCTTTAGTCAGCAATGAGATTCTTGCCATGATTAACCCGATCGCTGAGAAAATCCATGCAGGTAAGCGGCGTGGTAATCATTCTTTACTGCAAGAAGAGACTACGAAATTATTAATCGAGAAAGCTCAAGAACATGCCATAGTAGTGCGCTTGAAAGGTGGAGATCCATTTATTTTTGGGCGTGGCGGCGAAGAACTTGCTGATTTGCGAGCGGCGGGAATTGCAGTGGAGGTTGTTCCAGGTATTACTTCAGGGATTGCGGCTCCTGCCTATGCAGGCATTCCCCTTACCCATCGTGATTTTAGCTCATCGGTAATTTTTGTAACAGGGCATGAGTCGGCGGGGAAATATCGTCCACAGATTAACTGGACTGCGATCGCGCAAGCGGCGGAAACAATAGTGGTCTATATGGGGCTACATAATTTAGGTGAAATCGTTCCCCAAGTAATCGCGGCGGGCTTACCTGAATCGACACCTGTAGCTTTAATTCGTCAGGGAACCCGTGCTGATCAGTCAGAATTAATTGGCTATTTGGGTAATATTGTTGAACTTGTTAAAGAAAGTAACTTTACGCCCCCTGCGATCGCTGTCATCGGCAATATTGTCAATTTTCGCAATTGCGTCTGAATGTTAAACTAGATTTTTTTTAAGGGAAAAAAGCTAATGACAAATAGTAAAGCGAGTATTCCTGCTGAAATCGAGAATAATAACCATCGTCTTGAAGTACAAATACAGGACATTTTAGAAGCGATCGCGGCTACGGAGTCATTTGTATTAGAGATAGATTTTATGCAGTTTAGTCGCGATCAAAAAACGATTTTTGCAGTAGAAAGGGCAATTGGTCTGATCGGTGCAACTGCGAAGAGATTACCGATTAGTTTTATGGATCAGTATCCCCAAATTAATTGGCGAAGATTGACTAGTGTGGGTGATAGCTTAATGTTTGGGTACTTAGAAGTAGATCTCAATACTTTGTGGGAGTTGACTCACAAAGATGTGCCTTTTATCAAAGAGTTAATGCGAAAAGCGATCGCCAATTTATAAATCTATAATTGTCGCCATTCTTGCTATACCAAAGCACAAAATGGCATAGCCATTTTGTGCTTTTAAAACTCTTACAGGGTTTGGTTTTTAATTCACAAAAGTGTTGCCACACTTTCGTGAATTGGTATTAGGACATAAAACCCAAAATATTGTGAGGCGGCGCGAAGCGCCGCCTCACAATATTTTGGCAAAAAAGGCAGCACGAAGTGCTGCTTTTGTTATGCACAGATCCATCCTTCAAGGCGATCGCAGGTTTCAGGAATTCCACAGTTTACTTGTCGAGAAGCCTGTGCTGCTTGAATTGCCGCAAGTACAGCATCAATTGTGTCTCCTGATGGATCACTTACACATTCCCCGTCAAGCTGTTGATTAACTTCGACAATAAAGCCGTATTCTATCTGAGATATAGGCGATCGCACCTGATTAATTATCTCTTGGCGCAAAAATTGCATTTCCGAGGTTTGTTTTTGCTTGTTATCGGATTTATAGCTTTGCTTGCCGATGATACTTCTTGCGATTAGTGCAGGATAAATTTCAATGACAATGCGTGAATCATTAGTCGGGTGACAAGGCAAAATGCTAAACCCTGCCTTAAGCATTCTGGGTGCACCTTCAAAAAACATTTTTCCTACAGGCACACCATAAATTTTCATCGGACTAATTGCGCCTGTGAGTCGATCAGTTTGGCGTAGATGTTCGCGATCGCCGTTAGCTCGACCCTGACGATATTGATTTAAGGTTTCTACAAATTCTTGCTTTGTCATTTGCCCAATGAGAGCTACATACTCTGCCCAAGTTTCTCCCCATCGCAAGTTCTCGATTAATTTGCGTGGTTGTCCTAAAGGGAAATCAACTCCCGCAATCCAAGAAGGCGATCGCTGAAGAAAATCCATAAAAGAGAGAAAGTCTGTAAAGCGATAGAACTTCTCAATATGTAGAATATCCGTTTCTAGAAATGACTCTACACAAGTAATTACCTTAGTTTTACTAGGTGCGCTCGTAAAATCAATTCCATATATTTTCATGATGTTCTCAAAGAACTAGATTTTTTGTAGCGCGGCTTTGCCGCGCTACAAAAAATCTAGTTCTTATCTGTTTCTAACTTTGATTTCTATTTGTGGAGGTGGAGGTGTGGGTGTTGCGGTAGGTGTTGGAGAGCTAGGACTAGGTGTTCCTGCTGTGGGAGTTGGTGACACTAATGGAGAAGTTAAGGGAGGAGTTGTGGGACTGGCTGTTGGTTGAGCGATCGCCGTCTCCTTCAGATTGAGTTTTAATTGATAGGGAATTTCAGAAGTGCCTCCAATCCCCTTGATCTGCACGACATAGGCTCCATCAGATGTAATGGGGACATCGGCATTGACAACATTAACAGCATTGGATAGGGGAACCCCTTGAGCATTCAGGACAGTAAGTAATAGTCCACTACCTGTAATCGCTGTACTGAGCAATTGACCAGACTTAGCCTGAATTGTATAAGTATGTGTGCCATCGCCCACGATCTTGTTAGGAAAGAAGGAATCTTTGTTAGCTTCTAAATTGATAACTTGATTTAGGGAAGTATTAGCAATCGTTGCCGATGTTGGACTAGGACTAGCTTCAGGTACTATCGGCTTGACAGGTATTGCTGGATTATTGACAATAACTGCGGGCTGATTATTTCGCATCATTGCTGGTAAAGCAAAAGCAGCAATTACCGCTACTACTGCCAACAGTCCACCAAATAGAAATAGAACTCCTGAATTAGAGCTAGCAGATGGAGCAGGAACTGTTCGACGAGTCGGAGAACTAGATTTGTAGGAAGTCGCTGCATTAGATTTAGCTAAATTGTCCGTTCCAGTGAGAATAGTTGACCTGACAATCTTACTTGTAGTTGCTTGACGCTCCACTTCAGTCATCGTAGCAAAGGTGCTAATACCTTGATTGACCTCACGTATTGATTGATATCGTTGTGTATAGTGATATCGCACCATTCGAGTCAGTACCATGGCTAGTCCATTGCTAACCTGTGCTTTATCGCGCCAAACTAGTTCCCCTGTAGCAGGATCGGTTGGTAAATCAGTAGGTCCGTAGCCTGTAAGAGCCTTAATCGCCACCATCCCTAAAGCGTAAATATCACTGCTGTAAGTCGGTCTGCCTGCACATTGCTCGCTGGGCATATAACCAGGTGTACCAATGGTGACCGTAAATCTTGATTCCCCTTTCTCGTTGGCAGTTAGTTGGGTACTAGCATCTTGCATAGCTCTCACTGCACCAAAGTCGATTAATACAATTTTTTGATCTTTTTTGCGGCGAATTAAGTTATCTGGCTTAATATCACGATGGATTACCCCTTCTGAATGAACAAATTCCAAAACATCAAGAACATCTTTCAAAATTTTGAGTACTTCAACTTCACTTAGTTGCTTGTCTCTTGGGGGTGCATCAATATTATCTAATTCTGCAAGAATTCGATCTTGAGGTGTGTTGTCTAAATCTGACACTTCAGGCAATGGTGCTTTGAGTTCGTCATGAAGCGATCGCCCTTCTACAAATTCTTGCACCAAAAAGAACTGCTTATCTTCCTCAAAGTATGCAAGCAATTGCGGGATCTGGTCATGCCTGCCTAACTTTTCGAGAGTTTCTGCCTCAGTGTTAAATAGCCGTCTTGCCTCCCGAATAAAGCTAGGATCATCACTAGCAGGTTTTAGTTGCTTGACTACACAGGGTGGCGATCCTGGGCGGCGCATATCCCTCGCAATAAATGTATGCCCAAATCCACCTGCACCGATTTGCTTAATTAGTTTGTAACGTCCATCAAGTACTTTGGCTGGCATGGCGATCGCCCCTCTAGTTATAGGCTATGGCAAGTGGGAAACTTGCTATATATTGTAAGACTTGCAGATTTTTGAGAGCACCCCGAAGGAGTACTCTCAAAAATCATCTAGGATTGCTATGTTTCATTGTATAGGATTAGTTAGTTCTGCAAAACTTCAGCGCTGTAAGTCGTATCATAGATAAGAAAAATATTCTTTTGCCTCAAAGTTAATGAACTTGACTGCTGACACGAACATACTTACTCAACAACTCCAGAACATTGATGAGCAATTATCAAAGCGATCGCTAGCTCTCGATCCTAGTGGCTACTTTATTATTTATGTGGATCGCCAACAAAATTTAATTTGTGCAAAGCACTATAGCAATATCATCAACGATCAGGGCTTAGCCGTTGATCCTGAGACAGGAAAACCAATTCCTGCTAGAGGTAAAGTTGATCGTCAAGCAGTGCAGTTCTTTACAGGTCGTACTGCTAAGGAACTATGTGTAGAAATCTTTGAAAACACTCAACCTTGTCCTGTTACACTGTTTGACCATGCTGCATATTTAGGACGCGAAGCGCAGCGAGCAGAATTAGCCTTGTTGCAGCAACAAGAGTATATCCAAGACTAGAGATTGTTACGATATTCAGCGCTTCACGCGATCGCATATACCCAAATATAATCACTCATATCATAGTCATAAGCGCCAGATGTCACCTTTGAGCCTTACCTCTAACAACAGTTGGTGGGAAATCCAAGTTATAGCCGAACAGTCTCTAGAAGAGCAGATTTTCTGGCGATTACAAAATTTTGGCTGTCAAGGAATGGCAAGCCAAAAAAAAGATGGAGAGATTCGCATTAGTAGTTATTTGCCTGTTGAAAAAGGTAACGTTTTAGATCTAGCGGCTTTGGCGCTATGGCTAAAGCAAGATGCGATCGCTTGGAATTATGAAGCACCAATTACCCAATGGACAGTAATTAACGACGAAGATTGGTCATCAAGCTGGAAACAACATTGGAGTCCACAGGAAATCGGTGACATGCTAGTAATTTATCCAGCATGGATTGATCCACCCACCGATGGCGATCGCAAAATTCTACGTCTCGATCCTGGCAGTGCTTTTGGTACTGGCGCTCATGCCACGACACAGCTTTGTTTAGAAGCTTTAGAAATGCGTCTTTGGGGTGCAAAGCCCGAAGATAACATCGTGGTTGCCGATGTTGGTTGTGGTTCAGGGATTCTCAGTATTGGGGCTTTGCTGATTGGAGCAAGTCAAACCTACGCGATCGATAATGATATTCTGGCAATCAAGGCAACTAATCACAATCGCCAGCTCAATGATATTTCTGAAGATAAAATCTGGGTTGCAGAAGGCAGTATTCAAGATTTGATTGCCCATATGCCTGCGCCTGCGAATGGTTTTACCTGTAATATTCTTGCCGATATCATTGTTGATATGGTTCCCCATTTCGATAAGCTGGTTGGTGAAAATGGCTGGGGGATTTTAAGTGGAATTTTAGTTGAACAAGTACCAAAGGTTGCTGAAGCTCTGGATGCCCACAAATGGGTAATTGCTACATTTTGGAAGCGGCAAGAATGGGCTTGTTTGACAATTAGGCGATCAGAATATTAAAGAACAAGGAGCTTCAGCTCCTTGTTCTTTAATATTCTGTAGAGTCGATGAATTAATTGTCCCTATGGGTGAATGGGGCTTGCAACCATGATGCCAATCGCATGATCAACCCCTTCAACGTAACGCTGTAAATCGGGAGAAACTTTGACTCTTCCTGATGGTGATGCATGGATCAGTCCAAGCCCATTGCTAGTAGGATAAACAAAGCCTGTATGCGTAGTATCCAGCCCTTGAATATCAGTCGTCACAGCAATAATGTCACCCGCTTTGAGTAATGGATAGATAGAACGAATTTTGGAGCTAGGAATATATCGTAGTGGATGCGATCGCATCTCTAATGCGATCTGCTTTTCCATTGCTAAAATGCATTGACGGTTAGCTTCACTATTCTTTAGACGTGGATACTTTTGCCAGTTACTGCTCATAAAGTTCAGAGTCTTATTGAGGGGAATCCCTCCTAATTCAGCAGTGCGATCGCGCAAAATATTCCTTTTTTGATTGTCGCGTATCCATGCTGAGAAATAATGCAAACGACTGCAATAACCATCTAGTTTGCCATCTGTATAACGAACTGTTTGTACATTCTCCACAAAATTCTCGTAACTTGGGCTTTGGGAAAGTAAATTGCGTGAGAATGCTAAAACCGTTTCCACAAAAAGTACACAGTCGAATTCTGTAAGTGAGATAAATAGTTTTTCACTGTCACTTTGATCTAATAAACCTTCGCGATAGGTTGCACCTAGAAATTTGGCAGATACAGTTTGCAGAACTTTGTCTATGGTTAATTGGGATAACTGGCGATCTCCAAATGACTGCATCAATCGCTGATATTCTAACTTTTGGGTATCAATTGGGGTATCAATATTTGCATCGGATCGCTGGTGAGGTGCAGTGATCTGTTGCTTAGATATTAGTCGAGGTTGCTCTTGCTGATGCTGAATACAATTATTGGTAGGGAACCCGATAAATATGTTGCCTAGCAAGGAACACATAAAAAATAGATTGTCAATTTCTTGCATAAACCCTGCACTCAGTCCATAGGCTTAGCAGTATAGCAACATAAGTTTTGCTGAGAACATAAAACCCCAAAGATGAGTGGCGGCGCGAAGCGCCGCCACTCATCTTTGGGGTTTTATGTCGGAACCAGTTCCCCAGGTCGTAATTTCATCCATTTTCCGATCTCTTGGGCAAAACTCTCACAACCGACCACATCCCATTCCATTTGAATGTCTTCAGACTCAGTACGAATATTGACATTAATCGTTGGTGAGATTGCTTCAAAGTCTGGATGATCTGTCAAATGTGGTTGCAAATGTAGCGATTCAACAGAGTGATAGGTGGTGCAGCGATCGACATAGGTGCAATTGATGCAGATGCACATGGCAGTTATACCTAATTCATGGGGCTATCCTAACAAAAAAATCCAAAAGACAAGTGGCGGCGCGAAGCGCCGCCACTTGTCTTTTGGATTTTTTTGTTGTTTTCAGCGCCGTAGGCGCTGAAAACAACATATCGGTTTGCTATACAATACCTACTAGCAGTTATAAATCCTTAATAATTTGTTGCATTAAACACTATGGCACTGAAGAAAGGCACACTCGTTCGCGCTATTCGTGAAAAATTAGAAAATAGCCCTGAGGCAATGGCAAATGATACTCGCTGGTCTTCTTACCTATTTGAAACATGGGGAGAAGTATTGGAGTTTCGTGGTGATTATGTCCAAATTAAATTTGGTAAAGTGCCAACTCCTGTAATTTGGCTACACAAGGATCAACTAGAAGAACAAGCTGCTTAATCATTTACAGCACTTTGCGCTCAAACATACAGCGATTCGCGCTCAAACCCAAACCAAGAAAAATCTTGAAAGTGTTGCAAAGCAACACTTTCAAGATTTTTCTTGTGGTTCGTTTGATCGGTAATTGCTGTAAGAGATCGTTTTAGCGTAGAGATTTTTGAAAGCGTCGCTTCGCGACGCTTTCAAAAATCTCTATGGTTTTTAATTTAGCGTAAAGCACTTTAACAAACATGACAATTATTTTGACCAATGATGATGGCATTGATGCTGAAGGGATTTGGTCTTTGCAGCAAGCTACAGAACTAGCATTTGGAACTAAAGGGGCGATCGCTGCACCAATCCGTGAATATTCAGGATGCGGACATCAAGTCACTACCCATGCACCGATCGCAATTTCTCAACGTGACGAACATACCTATACTATTGATGGCTCTCCTGCGGACTGTGTAAGGGTGGCGATCTCACATTTGTATAGTGATGTGAAACTAGTAGACGGTCAAAGATAAATTGACGGGTAAGATAAAGGCATAGGAAAAGAGTAAGGAAAAATCTATGCCAGCAAAACGATACAAAGTGAAGTTAAGCGAAGAAGAAAGACAAAAGCTAGAACAAATCACCAAAAATGGCAAATCAGCAGCAGCCAAAATTAATCATGCTCATATTTTGCTAAAAGCCGATGAGAATCAAGAGGAAGGAGGATGGAAAGAGCAATCGATTAGTGACATTTTTAACATCAGCATCAGAACAATTGAACGAGTGAGGCAAAGATTTGTCGAAGAGGGATTATACAATGCACTCGTACCCCGTCCACGGCATACATTGAAACTGAAAAAACTAGACAGAGAAACAGAAGCACATTTGATAGCTATAGCTTGCAGTAGTCCACCAGAAGGTCGTAGTCGTTGGACATTAAGATTATTAGCTGACCAAATTGTCACTATGGGATATGTCGAGAGTATTTCCCATGAAAGTGTGAGACAGGTGCTAAAAAAAACGAACTTAAGCCTTGGTTAAATGCATCATGGGTGATACCTCCTGAAGCTAATGCTGAGTTTGTTTGCCAGATGGAAGAAATTCTCGATTTGTACACTCTGCCTTATGACCCTGATTACCCCTTAGTTTGTCTTGATGAAAGCTCTAAGCAATTAATTTCTGAAGTCAGACCACCTATACCCGCATCAACAGGACAAGTCGAACGCTATGACTATGAATATCAACGCGAAGGCGTTTGTAATTTGTTTATGATGTTTGAGCCTTTAGTTGGATGTCGGCATGTGGTCGTGACTGACCATCGTACCCAAATTGATTATGCTCACCAAATCAAATATTTGGTTGACCAACGTTATCCCCATGCCATCAAGATTCGGCTGACTCAAGACAATCTAAATACTCACGTTAAAGCATCTCTTTACAAGGCTTTTTTGCCTTCTGAAGCCAGAAGAATTCTGGACAAAATCGAATTTCACTACACGCCTAAACATGGTAGTTGGCTAAACATGGCTGAAATTGAGTTGAGTGTTTTAAATCGGCAATGTCTCGACCGTCGTATTCCTGATAAACAGCTTTTGATTCAGGAAATCTCAGCTTGGCAAAATTGCAGAAATTCTCTCTCTTGTAAAGTTAACTGGCAATTTACTACTGCTGATGCTCGAATTAAATTGCATCGCCTCTATCCGTCAATAATTACTTCACTGTCTACTAGCCTGAGTTTTGCAGTTAGCTAAATCAACAAATAATTGCTGAGCTTCTCGATCATCCGTCAAAGCAAAAACCTCTTTAAGTAATTCAATGCAGTCTGCATCGTCATAGATAGCAAAATCTGCCGCTAAGCCAAACTGACGTGCCTCAACTCTTAGCAACGAGGCACATAGACCATGAAAAGTCTTAATCGTTATATGACGGAACTGCTCTGGACAGTATTGAGATAGCCGACCGCTCATTTCCTTGGCGGCGCGATTCGTAAACGTCAGGCAAAGAATTTTTTGAGGAGAAGTACCTCTATTGATTGCACATAGAACTCGTTCTGCTAAAACACGAGTCTTGCCTGTACCAACAGGAGCCAACACTAAAATTGCGCCTTCAGTATGACTAGCGATCGCACCTTGTTCAGGATTTAGTTCATTACAGGACATTTATACTTCAGGTAGAGGCATTAGCTTTGATTACTTATAGCAGTTTTCATTTAACCTTGATACTCGTGCAATCACTATGAATTGCAAAGATTTATAGATAGTGCCTCTCATCTATGGAATTAAAAAATCTGATAGAAATGGCGAACTCAAACTAGGAGGGCTAGTCCACCGTTCCACATTAATAAAAATGGCTCTCCATGAGATCTTTTTTATTGTCGAAAAATAATCGCCTGATTGCCACCTTTTTGTAATTCGTAGGGGACTTGCAGAATTTCTGAGCTAATGCCTTCATTAGCTAATATGCTACAAACTTGATCGATGTAAGGAGATCGCGCTTGAGCCAAGTTCAATAATGGGAAAATCCGCACTTCTTCAGCGATGCGACATAGTTCGCGGATTGATTCTAAATGGAATTCAGAACTAAGATGTTCAGAATAGAGAAACAGAAAATGTGAACATAGGGCAAGCTGAAACTGCTTATCTTGAAAATCTAGTTTGGGTAGTTCGGCATTGAGATATCTACCTTCAATTTTGCCGCGATCATAATCTTTGAGAAATAACGAAATAGCCTTCTCACGATTTGCGCGTAAGTCATCAGGAGACTTGTGATAGCTCCATACCCAGTTATTTGGACTATTGCGAACCTGTTCGATAATGCCATCGATACAAGCATCAAAGCGACTTTTAATTTCTGCACCTGTAAATTGATAAATCGGATCGATCGATGTAACTTGATAACCTACGGCAGTCATTTCGGCATTAAAGCTTGCTGGTCCATCGCCTATGCCAATTATGGATTTAAGGCGATCGCTTTCTGTAAGATCGAACATTAAATCATACTCAGTTTTAGAGCGTCCAAATGGAACAACGCGATCTAAGATCATCATGATTACTGTCGAGATATAGTTTTACCTAATTTTATCTTGGTGCTTTCTTCCAACCATTAGAGATCGCCTCAGATTCTGTACAAAACCATCGCTCTCCCTTAGTTTCATCAATGTTGGTGATCGCGTAATCACGCATATTTGGCAGATGATACAAGCGATCATCTGTACTGATTGAAATATTGCCTTTGATAGTACAGTTTTGATTTGCCGTGGCTGCGATTGGAGAGTTTACGGGTATAGCTGGAGATGGGGAAGTCTGTTTAGAGGGCTTTACAAATTGACTACGCACAAAATTTGTTGCAGGCGAAATTAAGCTAATCCCTAAACCAATCAAAAACACAGTAGGTATTACCTTCTGCATCGCTTTACGCATATCGCGTTTGTTGATTGGTGTATTTCCGTCTATTTGCTTAACTTTCGATTGATTATTAGATATTTGATTAGAATTACGCGATCTTTGATTTGATACATTAGGTTGGCTGATAACACCTTGAATTGAAGCTTTAGATGCACGTATTTTTCCGCTTTCTTCAGTAACTTTTTCGTAAAAGATGGTATCTCCCACGATGGGGCGACGGCTTGCTCCTCTTAACACACTGATATGTAAGAAAACTTCTTTACTGCCATCATTAGGTTTAATAAATCCAAACCCTCGATCATCTTTCCAAGTTGTTAATTGCCCCTGATGTGGAAAAGATTGCATAAAATATCGTTAGTTTTGTCTTTTTCCTAGATTAACCTAAAATGACAGCTTAGATTTCCAACCAAGAAAAACATAAAAAATGCAGACGATACATTGTATCGTCTGCATTTTGTGGAAATTAATTTAAAGCAGTTGTGATTACAAAGCTGCTGCTAACTTCAAATCGCTGGTTTCTAGAATTTGTTGTAGCTCGTCAGCATCGACAGTTTCGCGCTCAATCAAATCATGGGCAATCTTATCGAGAACATGACGGTTATCAACGAGAAGTTGCTTAGCGCGGCGATAAGCATCAGCTACTAAAATTCCAACTTCTTCATCGATAGTTGCCGCTGTTTCTTCAGAGAAGTCACGCTCAGCAGCAATGTCACGACCAAGGAACATATTGCCATTGGAGCGTCCGAGGGCAACTGGACCAAGCTTCTCACTCATCCCGAAACGCATCACCATTTGACGAGCGATCGATGCAACTTGTTGAAGGTCACTGGATGCACCCGTAGTAACTTCTTCATCACCAAAAACAATTTCTTCGGCAATGCGACCACCAAGGGCAACTGCCATCTGGTTCTGCAAGTAAGCACGACTTTGCATTCTCTCTTCAGTAGGCAAGAACCATGTCAAACCACCAGCACGACCGCGAGGAATGATTGTTACCTTTTGGATTGCGTCATAGTCGGGCATCAATGCTCCAACCAGAGCATGACCTGCTTCATGGTAAGCAACTAATTCTTTGCGCTTTTCGCTCATCAC
This sequence comes from Pseudanabaena minima str. Chao 2107, assembly GCF_051131155.1. Taxonomy (NCBI): domain Bacteria; kingdom Bacillati; phylum Cyanobacteriota; class Cyanophyceae; order Pseudanabaenales; family Pseudanabaenaceae; genus Pseudanabaena; species Pseudanabaena minima. The sequence goes on along the minus strand of NZ_CP159508.1, from coordinate 2,268,473 downwards.
GCGATCTTTTTTCTCAGGTCCAACCAAGACGCGATCGACGGCATCATTGATTTCGTCCATGGAGATTTCGGTCAAGTTACGACGTGCCGCGAGAATAGCAGCTTCGTTCAAGAGGTTAGACAGATCCGCACCTGTAAATCCGGGGGTACGACGGGCAATCTTTTCCAGATCAACATCCTTAGATAGAGTTTTGCCGCGTGCATGGACTCCGAGGATTTCAAGACGACCAGCAAAGTCGGGGCGATCAACAACAACTTGGCGATCGAAACGACCGGGACGTAGTAACGCTGCATCTAATACATCAGGGCGGTTAGTTGCCGCAACGATGATGATACCTGTATTACCTTCAAAGCCATCCATTTCGGTGAGCAATTGGTTCAAGGTTTGTTCACGCTCATCGTTACCACCACCGAGACCAGCGCCACGTTGACGACCGACGGCATCAATTTCATCGATGAAGACGATACAAGGGGCATTAGCCTTGGCTTGCTCGAATAGGTCACGTACACGGGATGCACCCACACCGACGAACATTTCGACAAATTCGGAGCCAGAAATACTGAAGAAAGGTACGCCAGCTTCACCCGCAACCGCACGGGCTAGAAGAGTTTTACCAGTTCCAGGAGGTCCAACGAGCAGTACGCCCTTAGGAATCTTTGCGCCAACTGCTGTGAAGCGATCAGGATTTTTGAGGAAGTCTACAACTTCAGTAAGTTCAAATTTGGCTTGTTCAATACCAGCAACATCGGTGAAAGTTACTTGGGTTTGAGGCTCCATCTGCACGCGAGCGCGGGACTTACCAAAGTTCATGGCTTGGTTGCCAGGTCCAGACTGAGCGCGGCGTAGTAGGAAAAACAAACCGACTAATAGCAAAATTGGCAAAATTAAGCTGCTCAAGGTTTGGACTAAAGCGCCATCAGTACGACGAGGAGCAACATCCAGTTCAATTTTATTTTCTTGAACAACTTTGCCAAACTCAGGGTCATTAGGTAGATTTACGCGAACTTTTTTCTTGCCTTCAGGTCCACCAGGAACTGTTACTTCAGCAAAAGTGCGATCAGGGCTAAGAGTGATTCTGGAGACACCAGCAGGTTTTTTTCTGATTTCTTCAAGTAGCTTGCTATAGCGCCATTCACCTTGGGTGGGCGGCTGACTATCGAGCAGGGTTGTTCCCAAGGTAATGACAACAATGCCTAGCAGTGCATATAAACCAAAATTTTTCCACTTTTTATTATTATTGTCGTTTTTATTATTGCTTTTCACTACTACTGCTCCATCAATAGAGGTGTTCCTAGACGATTTTGCCAAGAACGGATGATTTAATTAACTAATCTTAACGCAAGCGGTCTAGAATCTGTCCAAGTCACGCCAGAATCCATCTTTGGATCGATAGTAGTGCATCGCAATTTATCAAGGCGAGCTAAGCCCAACTCGTTAATATTGGGGTTTAATTGTTTTTTTAGACACTAAAAACCGATAATTTACCAATATGGCTAAATATATGGACTTCTGGCAAACTTATCGCGATCGCCTTGCTTCACAAATGGGGGTAGATGAGCAACGCAAAACTGAGGTGTATCTAGAAATTTCGCAAGCTGCGACTTTAAGAGATACAACCTATTGGTTACAAATCATTTTTGCAGCAGGAATCGCGACGTTAGGTTTGGTGCTAAATAGTCCTGCGGTAATTATTGGGGCAATGCTTATTTCCCCTTTGATGGGACCAATTCTTTCGCTTGGATTGGCTTTGGCGGCTGGGGATTTTATTTTGTTAGCAAGGACGATCGCCAATCTTACCTTGAGTTGTTCTGTGGCAATTAGTTTTGCCATATTGCTGATTTTTACATTGCCCTTTAAGGAAACAACTAGTGAAATCTTAGCTCGAACACAACCAAATACATTGGACTTGGGTGTGGCTCTGTTCTCGGGTGCAATCGGGGCGATCGCGATTTGCCGTCCTGTCAAAGGAGTAGTTACTTCCATCCCAGGGGTATCGATCGCTGTGGCTCTAATGCCTCCGTTATGTGTAGTCGGCTTTGGCATTGGTGTTTCTTTCAGTCTAAATTGGAATGAAGGTTTACAGATTGCTAAGGGTGGTGGTTTGTTATTCCTGACTAACTTAGTGGCAATTTCCTTTGCATCTTTATTAGTTTTTCTGATGCTGCACATTGACACAGAAACAGTGCGCGAAAGAGTAAAACTATGGGAATCTAGCGATCAAGAAAGTCTAGCTGTGCAAAATTTCTTGGGTCGTTATGTTTTCTTGAAAAGGTTACGCCCAATTGGAAGCCTACCAGGAAGACTGTTGGTAGCAGTATTAACGATCTTGGCTCTTTTAGTTCCCCTCAGCAGTGCCTTTGGTCGATTAGGCGAGGAGGTCACTCAGAAACAACAACAAAACACTCTGCGTCGTAATGCAACTAATATTTGGCAAGCTAGATTTAGTAATGATCCAGATGGTCAGTTGCGCTCTTCTATAGAGCGAATCTCGATTACAGAACAAAATCAGTTTGTGACTTTACGATTAAATGTATTTACCAGCAAACTTTATTCTGAGGCTGAGAAGGAACAGTATGTTCAAGAACTAGCTCAAAAACTAGGTAAAAATCCTCAACAAATTCAATTTATTTTGACTGAGATTCCCACTGCTTCTAATGAGATTTTGGCTAAGAAGGAAGAAGTTGCCTTGCCTGCGGTGGTTAAACCACCTAGTCTCAGTGAATTGCAGTTTAACCTCTTACAGGATCTTGGTGCGACGATCGCCGATTTATCTTTGCCACCAAATGCACAATTACTCGACTATGCCATAACTATTGGCAAATCCCAATCAATGTTATTGGCGATTACTTATTTGAGCGATCGCCCAATTAGTGCTGATGCCCAAGCCTTAGTAATTCAAGATGTGAAGACAAGGATCGGCATAGCCGAGGCAAAGATAAATTTAGAATATATCAATACCAATGGGGGAGAGATTATTTTTGAGGAGAACAAAACATCATTACCTAGCGACGCTAATGCAAAACTCGATCAGATTGGGAGTTTACTGCAACGTTATCCTAATCTCAAGTTATTGATGTCAGTCAGCTTGCGGAATCTAGAGAGTAATGCATTAAGAAAAGTACGGACTCAATCGATCGTCTCATATTTAGAATCTAAATGGCAAGTTCCCAATAATCGTTTAGATATTACTCAAAATCTCAATATTACAGGTTCCGAATCCCAAAATTTACAACAGGATGGGAAAGTGTTATTTCAGTTTGCGATCAATCCAAAAGAGGGATAATAAATCAGCTATGCTGCACTTCGCGCAACATAGCTGATTTATTATTTGAATTTACTATGCGTATTGTATTTTTTGGAACTCCCGATTTTGCTGTTCCGACCTTAGAAAAATTATTGTCCGAACCAGACTTTGAAGTGGTGGGCGTGGTATCACAACCCGATACAAGACGTGGGCGTGGTAGCCAAGTGAGTCCGTCCCCAGTCAAAGCCGCCGCGATCGCTCGAAATCCCAATCTAAAAATTTGGCAACCAGATCGCCTCAAAAAGGATAAAGCTGTACTCTCTGAAATTGAATCACTTGAAGCTGATGTCTTTGTTGTAGTAGCTTATGGTCAAATCCTTTCACAAAAAATCTTGAATATGCCAAAGCATGGCTGCATTAACGTACATGGTTCATTGCTGCCAAAATATCGGGGTGCAGCTCCGATCCAATGGGCGATTGCTAATGGTGAAAGCATCACAGGTATTACGACCATGCAAATGGATGCAGGCATTGATACAGGGGCAATGTTACTAAAAGCCGAATTAGAAATCTTGCCTGAAGACAACACTGACACCTTGAGTATAAAATTAGCCAACCTTGGTGCAGATTTATTAATTGATACTTTACGGCGCGTAGAGACGATTACACCTGAGCCTCAAGATGATGCTTTATCCTGCTATTCGCCAATGATTGGGCGCGAAGATTGGCAACTAGACTGGAATCTGGAGGCGATCACCTTGCATAATCGGATTCGTGCTTTCTATCCCAACTGCTACACGGATTTTCGTGAACAAAGATTGAAAATTACAAAGACAGAAGTTATTTGTGAAGATGAGAATCTTAATCTTGTGGGAACAGTGGCAGAGATTCGCAAAGGCAAAGGATTTGTGGTACAGACTGGCAAAGGGCTATTGCTAGTTAAAGAAGTTCAGCCTGCGGGTAAAAAATTACAATCAGGTTGGGATTTCGTTAATGGTATGAGAATAGAGATCGGCGAATCTTTGTCATAAAAAAGCCAAGAACTCAAGTTCTTGGCTAAAGGCTCAAGTCTGCTGAAGCAGACTAAAGAATTATTCTAATTAACCCGCTTTCAAGGGTTTGAGCTTTTAGCCCGTACTTGAGTGCAGGGCTACTTTTGCTTATGGTTTTTTAACTGGAGCATTACTAGGAGCTTGGGCTGGATCAGTAAAAGGAGCCTTTTGTGCAGGAAGAGAAGCGAGTCGTTTTACTTCATCTTTAAATTCAGCAGGAGCAAGCTCTAACCCTTTATCAAAAAGTTTCTTAGCTTCGTCTTCCTTACCTTGAACTTGTCTTAATTGAGCCTTACCAACGTAGGGACGAAAATCTTTGGCATTTTCCTTAATCATTTGATCGTATGTGGCGATCGAGTCATCAATACGGTTTTGTTGACGATAGACTTCTCCCAAAATCCAACGTACTGAACCAGTATCCACTGTATTTGCTTGGACTTTGTTAGCAGTTTCCGCAGTCTTGAGAGTATCTTGGAGAATCCCGATCGCCGCTTCAGGACGCTTATCGTTTAGCTCAATACTGACTAGACTTTGGATTGCAGGGATATATCCTGGTTTAGTAGTTAAAATCTTGCGGTACTCTGCTGATGCATTTTTAGGATCTTTGAGTTCGATGTAAGTACGTGCCAAGGTCATCCGATATTCGGGCTGATCTGGAAAAGCATCAGCAAGGGTTTGCAAAGGTTCAATGGTTTCTTTAACTTTGCCAAGTTGATTTCTAAGATTTACAAGCCCAATTAGCGCAGTTTGATTTTTAGGATCGCTTTTTAGTACAGCCTCAAACCCCTCGATCTGAATTTTTATCCGCTCTTGCTCTGATGTGTTTTGGTTGGGGTTATTAGCTGCTTGCTGGGCAGGTGGGGCAAATAAGCCGCCAATCAGTGGGGCGATCGATACACCCAAAAACGAGAGCGTAACTACAATTAAGACCCCATTAATAATCCATTGCCTTGCTGTACGTTGTGTCACGATATTTACCCTAAAATCAAATACATCATAGTCTACCCCAACTGTAACTATAGCAATCCTAAATAGGTTGTGAGAGTGCGTGCGCGCACTCAAAACCTTCCAAATTTTACAACTGTCTTGTTAAGGTATAAAACCAAAGAAATGATGGGCGGCGAGGATTACTACACCTCATTTCTTTGGTTTTGAATTGTACTAAATAAATTTGACTACGGATATAAAAACATGTCACAAGATGGAATTAGCTTGCTCTCTTTGGAGATAAGTCTAACAACTTCAGAACTGTAGTTGTTTAATAATTGTCCGCCTCCATAAGCATTTATTGAATGAAAGTTATTTACTCGCTGCTGTTTGATTAAATCCAAGGTGTCGGAATCGAACCGACATATCAACGATTATGAGTCGTTTGCTTTACCAGTCAGCCAACCTTGGGAATATTGTGATTATAGACGTAAGTATTATATGCTATCAAACAAGCTACCTTGCAGGTTGCCTAATAGCAATTATTAGCTAAACAAGTTTGTGATGGCAACACCCCAACCCCAAAAGCGTCTCCGCAAGAAAAAAAAGCCACCTAAAAAATTTAGACTAAGTTATAGTCTGGTGCTGCTATTCGCCATGATTGTAGTCGGTTCTGTAGCTGGGCTAGTAGCTTATAGCTTTGGTAAACAAGCACTTGAAGGAGTTAACCCTTCACCTGCGGGGATAAAATTACCTAAGGCGAGTCCAGCCTCTAAGCCTAAAGAGTCACCGAAAGCTTCTCCTCAAAGTCAAACTGACGGTAAAACTTCTTTTTTCTTAGATGAAGCTGAAGTCATAGCCGAAATGCAAGCCCGATCGCAGCAAGAGCTAGGGGGGCTGACAAGACCAGCTTTTGTAGCTAAGGCTAACATTAGCGATCGCAAAAGGATATACAACAGAGTTGACCGAGCCTACAATTCCATGCGAGATCCTCTAGCGGTTTCTGAGAATGCTGATGCACGGATCGCAGCAAGAATTGCCGCTTTACGTCAGAGGGTTTATACCAGCAGTCGCAGCACCTATGACAATTTTGATCGCCCTATTGCGAATAATGCTAACAGTCCATCTCTATCTTTATTGTCTACGCCAGTAGAGCTAACACCTATCCGCGATCGCTGGGAAGATCGAGACGCAGCTTTAGTAAGCAACCCTAGACGAGTTACTGTCGAGATTATTGAGGTTTTGCCACAACCATCAGGCAGTTTGTTTATTCCCAATCAACTAACTCCTAGCACCGTAGATCTCAATCGACGCTGACATGAGCTTGTAAAGCTTCTAGAACAAATAAAGGTGGCGCTTTGCGCCGCCTTTATTTGTTCAGAAATATCTTGCAAACAAGCCATTTCTTTTAAATAAATCTTGCTTGACGGTTAGAGCGAAATGAAAATCTCTGGGGAGAAAGATTGTTAGTAGAGATAGCCTGTCTGGCGAGTTCAGCACGTTCACGGGATTTAGTCATGGCACTTGTGCCGCCAAAAGTTTCGCGCAGGGTTAAATAATTTTGAATAACTAGAGCTTCATTATCGATAGAGCTTTGAGCAACCTGAGCAGGAGTTAAACCAGATCTCGTGATCGCGTCAGCAACACATGGAATCACATGGCTAGGACGATTGACATGGTGATCAAGCAGTAAAGAGACCGCAAATTCTGAGCTTAGCAGTTGAGAAAGGGCAAATCCTTGCAAAGTTTGGGTGGGCGTAAAATAAAAGCGATCTAGTCGAGAAATCCCATGTAACACCTGTACCGACTGCACTAGCGCATCCATACCTGCGATCGCAAACCGTAACGCCCAAAGAGGTTGTCGCATCAGGTTTTTATCGGCGGCATTAACTAGACGATTGCCATTGAGGGACATCCAGCCCGTGATGCCATCTAGAGAAGTAACATCCAAGCCAAATTGTCCAAAATAATATTGAAACTCTGACGGATAACGCCTTTTTAAATTATTGAGTAATGCAGGTAATTCACCCTGTTGTCCTGCACTTCCTAATGTCCATTGAAATATACCAAAACTGAGATATTGACTATCCCAAGTATTAATCGCATCAAGGCTACCTTCATTTGCCGAAGTTACCAACATTACCTTGATTTCCGAAGAACTCATCTGCACCTGTTGGAGTAAGCTTGAGCCATAGGCTATAAAATCACGCAGTTTAAAAATTCCTAGGCGATATAGCCCCAGATCTCTAGTTTTGGCAAAGGGTTCTTGTTGTCCTGTATTTAACAACTTGGCGATCACATCACTGCCAACGGTGGTAAAAGAAATTGCAGTTTTATTGGGAGGATAAACTCCCTGCAATGTGTTCCTGACCATAGCGACTTCAGGATTTTGGGCGATCGGTGGTCTTGCAGCAACAGGAATTAGCAGTCTTTGACCAATTTGCAGACTTGCGGGATTAGTAATGTTATTAAGTCGGGCAATCTCGCGCCAATCACCATTAGCACCCAAAAAGCGTCTCGTGATCGCTGATAGCGTATCTCCAGCTCTAACAATATATTCCTGCATAGCTGTCTCACAAATCGAACGTTTCAAACTCTACAGGTTTAAACAGCATATTCCGATCAATTGCTGAAAAAACTTTATTATTTGCCTTATCAGAAGTGACGCAATCACAAACTAACTTGGCAACGTCAGCACGATGGATAATCCCCGCAACCGTAGGATCTTCTGTAAGTACAGCGTTTCCTGTGGCAACTTCGGACTTCAATCCGCCTGGGCGAATAATTGTGTAGGTTAAGCCACTAGCAACTAGATATTGCTCAGCTTTTTCTTTTTCCTTGAGGATTGCACCCAATGTTTGCAATACCTGCGGGGCGATCGCCACCACACTATTACCACTACCAATCGAGGAAACCAGAACAAATTTCTGGACTCCCGCCTTGACCGCAGCATCAATCAGATTTTTATTGCCTTCGCAGTCAGCACGTTCACCGCGATCGCTTGGCAAACCACCCATGGTCGTAATCACTACATCAATTGCACGACCATGTAAAGCCACTTCGAGATTAGCAGGGTTTAAGGCATCACCAAATACGGTCTTTGCGCCCAGTGCCTCTAGTTCAACTGCGTAAGTAGGATTGCGTAGCAATACTAATAAATTTACTGATGGCGGCTCATTTTCTAGTAGCAGCTTGGCAATTTCGCGCCCAACTCCACGACTAGAACCAGCTAGAAAAATATTTTGCATAGGTTATTTCATCTATTTCATCAAAAAACTTTGCTGCGCAAAGTTTTTTGATCTTGCTTAGACTTTAGAGCGATCGGTAAAAATTTCATATCCAGTTTCAGTCACCAAAACCGTATGTTCAAACTGCGCCGAAAGTTGATTGTCCACAGTTACTGCTGTCCACTTATCGGCTAAAATCCTTACTCGCTTTGAACCAGCATTCAGAATTGGCTCGATCGCCAAGGTCATTCCTGGACGAAAGCGCACATTTGGCAACTGGTGGGTACGGAAATTAAATACTGAAGGTTCTTCATGCAAATTCCGCCCCACTCCATGACCTGTAAAATCTTCGACAATTGCAAAACCATTAGCCTTAACATGATCCTCAATTGCTCCCGCCAAATCGAGCATACAATTACCTGGCTTCACTTGCTCAATCCCTTTAAAAAGAGCCTCTTCGGCAACACGCATTAACTTAGCAGCTTTCTCGCTAACATTGCCAACAGCGACAGTAATGCAAGAATCTCCATGAAATCCATTCTTAAAAGCACCAGTATCAATCTTTACTAGATCGCCAAGCTTGATTACTTTTCTAGCACTAGGTATACCATGTACCACTTCATTATTAATGCTGGAGCAAATGCTAGCAGGAAAGCCACAATATCCCTTAAAGCTAGGAACAGCACCCATTTCCCGAATTCGCTTCTCCGCATGGGCATCGAGATCCATCGTAGTCATCCCTGGGGCAATGATCTCCGAAATTTCTTTGAGTACGGTTGCCACAATGCGAGATGATTCACGCATATAGTCCAACTCACGTTGAGACTTAATTTCAATACCTTTGGTTTGTTTAGGAGTTGATTGCTTAGCAGGTTTTTTGCTTTCTGCGCTCGGTTTAGATCGCAGGGCACTGAGAATATTCATTAATTATTTGAGGATAGTATTTACAAGGGCTAATATATTTTTAGCCTATTAAGTAACAGGATTGGTTATTTTTAGGTCAAATAGCAGAATTTGAATAGCAAAAAGCTCCTCATCAAATCTGATCCCCACCTACAGCACTTTTCGAGGTTCAACTATGACGCAATCTGGGATGCCTCCCGTACCGCCACCTTCTTCAGGTGGTGGTGTGCCACAGCCACGTACAAACCCCGCCGCACCCGCCCAGCAGCGTGTCGCTCCTCCCTCCAATCCTCAAGCACCTCCAAATCCTCAAGCGCAGGCTGCACAACAAGCCCGTGCTGGACTCACTCCCGCACAACTGCAACAAGCACAAGCAGCGCAACAAGCCCGTGCTGCCGCCGCCGCCCGCCAAGCCCAGATGACAATTCCCACAGACACTCAAGTTACGAGTGTGCCACCACCACCAAATCCCCGTCCGCCAATTCGTCCAGGTCCACCGCCAAACTTACCAGGACTAGGTGTACCAGCGATTTTGCAGCGAAGTACTGGGCAACCCACTCTCGCCCAGATCGTCAAAGATGCCCATGAACAAGGCTGTTCTGATATTCATGCTGGCGTAAATGAACCAGTCCGATTTCGGAGTCGCGGCTTAATGGTGACACAGGAGCAATATCCAGTCCCAGATAAGCAAACCTTTGATACCTGGTTGACAGAAATTATGGATGACAAGCAAATCCAGCAATTTCGAGACACCCTAGAGTTTGACGGCGCAACTCAGTACGAATTTGCCCGTTGTCGGATCAATGTTTTTGATTCGTTACGTGGCTCAGCCATGGTATTGCGACTGATTCCCCTCAAGATTTTGTCGATTGATCAGCTTGGTTTGCCAGAGGTATTCCGTGAGCTTTGCTATACGCACAAAGGGTTGATTCTCGTAACTGGTCCTACGGGTTCAGGTAAATCAACTACCTTGGCGGCAATGGTGGACTTCATCAATAGTGAAATGCAGAAGCATCTAATTTCCATTGAAGATCCGATTGAATTTGTGCATCAAAGTAAAAAAGCACTGATCAAACAACGGGAAGTTGGTATCCATACCCTTAAGTTTGATAATGCACTGAAGGCAGCTTTACGCGAAGATCCTGACATCATTCTGATTGGGGAAATGCGCGACAAAGAAACCGTGAACACTGCACTCAAAGCAGCTCAAACAGGACACTTAGTGTTTGGAACATTACACACCAATAGTGCGGTGAAAACGATTGAGCGGATTCTCAACCTTTACGAACCTGAACAGCAAGGTCCGATGCGGATTCAAGTCTCTGAATCTTTGGTGGGAGTTATTGCTCAATCATTGGTGCGTACCACCGATGGGAAGCGAGCCGCCGTTCATGAAATCATGATCAATACTGATGCGGTACGTGACTACATCAAGCGAGGTGAAGTGGATGAAATTGAGGCTCTAATTCCTAAATGTACCTATGAAGGAATGGTCAACATGAACCAGTCACTCTATAAGCTCTACGAAGATGGTCGGATTACCGAGGAAACTGCGGTAGAGAACTCGCCAAAACCAAATGAAATGGCACAAATGCTACGTGGTCGCATGTAAATAGCAAATGCCCCTTAGGGGCATTTGCTATTTTAAGATGATCACTTCGCCCCGATCGCTTGCAGTTCTAAACTCTTCACCAAAATCACAATTTGCTAATTCACCTAGTTGAATATTGCGTTCAAAGTCTGGCAATGATGCATTGATTTCGAGCGATCGCAAACAGAGTGAAAGACGGGTGATTTCAATAGATTCTTCAACAACATCACAACCAAAAAGATTGTGTTGCAAGATATGCGTTACTACTTCTGTTGGGGTTTTGTGAGCGATCGCTTCTACATTGTCTGAATTATCTGAAAACTTATTTAATAGATAATGAATGCGCTCATGTTCAGAAAGTAAAAATTCTAAAGCCGTTGCTAGAAATACGCCTGCACCACATTTAGGATGAATAACTTTGATTTTTAATAGACGTTCTTGATATTCTTGGCAATAGGCTAGAGTATCTTGAGCAAATTGGCTATCGCTATCGCAATTATGTTTTAATCCCGATAGATGCTGCTGCAAGGCACGAATTACTGACTCACTTTGCAAAATTGCTTTACAAGGTAATTTAGGGGTACGTCGTTTACTGAGATTACTTAAATCTTTACGATATTGGGATAATTCTTTAATTGATTCATCAAACAGACAAGTTAAAATATGGCGCGTAATATCTTCGTTAAAATCAAAGCGGGCAATCTCTTTAATCTGACGGCATAGCTCATCACCCACAAACAAAGCCTGATCTAAAATGCGATCGCTCTCAAATAGACTAAATGGATAAGCATTAATGGGGTTGTGATAAGTCGCATTACCATTTTGCACCCAATTAAATATGGCTTTATAGTTTTCCCAAATCGGTTGCACAATGTAGGGGTTTTTAAACTCATAAGCGTCTTTAATTAAATTTTCAGGTAAAAGCTGCCGATCTTCGCAATAAGCCACAAACAAGATCCGATTTAAGAGCTTTTGAGCTTGATAAATAGCGATCGTGATCGCATCTTCGGCTTTGATTTGGAGAGGATTTTCGGCATCTTCAACAGGATGTGCTAAGAGTTGGAGCCGATAGCGGAAATCTTTGATCAGTTGACTACGAATTTTGTAATAGTGACTATAGAAATTTTTGAGAACTTCAGATTCCAGTTGATGAGATTCTTCTAGTAAATGAGTGGTACGCGATCGCTCTTCACTATTGGCGATTCCTCTAAGAAGAGTTCGCCTTGACAATAAAAAGTAAAAGGATTTAAGTTGCTCTAGATCTGCTAACGAGTCCCAAGCAAATCTCTGACAGAATAGGCTCGATACATTGCGATGATAAAGACATATTTCTCGATAATCCAAGACAATTAGCCATTCAGTTGCTTCATGTTCTGGTTCTGGCTTAACGATCGCCCCTTCTTCGGCAGCATTAACTCGGATTTCAGCAATTACATTAGCTGAAGTTTCTGTAAAAAATCCAAGGGCAGGGTGTGGATGTAGTTCTAATTCCCAAGCCCCCCCATTGCTCTCAAAGGGAGATTTATATCCCAAAATGTCAACAAAAATATCATGCAAAAATTGAGCTTCGGCAATCAGGTTTGATGGTTCACCATCTTTTGCAAAATACAACCATTTCTGCACTATTTGAAAGCGATCGCCCAAATCTCTTGGGAAGCCAAAAGAACTAATCCGCTTAGCAAGTGGCTTAGGATGAAATAGAGAGTAGTAAGGCGATCGCTGATTCATTCATCTTTGGCGGCATTTTGAGCTATTAGATTTTCAGTAGCTACTTCTGCTAGTAAAGTCTCTCTTTCTTCAGGAGACATTTCTTCTAACTTCTTAGTCAGAACTGCTTTTTTGTACTCATCTAGCTGCTGATTATAAGTCATCGTCTTTGTGACAGCCCGAAATACATAGGTGGAGATCCAAGCGATTAATACACCTACTAAAACTACTTGGCTCCAAACACCCGCATTAGTCGCATCTAAGCCAGAGGAGCGAAACACCCAAAAGGCAACTCCACCAAATCCAAAAAAAGCAAGGGTAATTGCTATGGCATCAATGCGGCGCATATTTTTAGTCTCTGAAATATTTTTCATTAAACTGAGCAGGAAGTGCTCAGTTTAATTTGGGTTTAAATTTGCCGTGCTGTGGGTCGAAAGTTAAAGAAGGGAGAAAGTAGTAACAAACCGGGGAAAAAGAAAAAGGCTAGAAAACATAGAAACACTCTTTCTATAGATCCTGTTTTGTACCAACGCGCCTTGAAATAAAACAACACGATTAAGGGGATCACCAGTAAATATGTACCTGCGATCGCGGCATAGACAATTGCAGCCAATATGGGGGCAGAGAGAAGCAAAGACATATTTCTAGCTAGATAAAATTGTGTGGATGTATCTATCTAGCAATTGTAACAGGATAGTAATCGACAAATCGAAAAAGCTATAGTCAGCCCCATCAATTCTCATTATGGAAACGATTTAGGTATTTCCAGCACCGCTGGCGATAGAAACAACCAAATCCGATTTTTGAAAGCCAGCCTACGGCTGGCTTTCAAAAATCGGATTTTTATCATCAGAATTGTCCTCCAAATAATTTGATTTTAGGTTGTTGCAGTGGTAATATAAGAAACGCTGAAAATTTTACCCGAATAAATCCCTAAGAACTGTGGCACCTCAACAACAAAAGATTCGGATTCGTCTAAAAGCTTTCGATCATCGCCTGCTAGATTCATCCTGCGAAAAAATCGTCGAAACTGCTAATCGTACAAACGCTGCGGCTGTTGGTCCTATTCCTCTACCAACCCGTCGTCGTATCTATTGCGTTCTCAGATCTCCTCACGTAGATAAGGACTCCCGCGAGCATTTTGAAACCCGTACTCATAGTCGGATTATTGATATTTACCAACCATCGGCAAAAACCATTGATGCATTGATGAAGCTTGATTTAGCCGCAGGTGTGGACATCGAAGTTAAGCTCTAGAGTTCAACTTTAAAGTTCAACATATGCAATGTTTTAGAAAAGCCCAGAATTATGAAAGTGGCAGAGTGGTGACCAACGAGTCGCCAAGTTTAATGCTTTCATAACTATGGGCTTTTTAATTTTGAGGAAATGGGGCGCTTTGCGCCCCATTTCTTTTTTAGTTTTTGATTTGGTTTACACTAGTTTTGAAGTTGCTAAGCTTCAAAATCTAGCTCTAAGGAATGAAGATGCTGAAAAAGCTAAAGATTAAATACCTTTTGGCATTTTTGTTGGCGGCGATCGCCACAGTAATGTCAATAACACTCGGACATGGGTGGATGCCTGTTAATGCTCAAAGTCAGCCACAAGTTCAGGCTCAAAATCCATCTGCCGAAACAAGTATTAAGACTGTAAGCCTACAAAATGCAGGCTTGCAACTACAAGAGATTGCTCAAGGAATTTATGCCCTAGTTGCCAGCACTGATTTTCCACCTGCGAGTCCTGCTTTGGCGATCGCTAATGGCGGCATTGTGATTGGTAGTGATGGGGTGTTGGTGATCGATCCATTCCAAACACCTGAACTAGGTGAACTGATGCTCTCCACCGTCAAATCATTGACCGATAAGCCAATTAAGTATGTCTTGAATACGCATTATCACTTTGATCACACAGGTGGCAATTCCGTATTTGTGAAGCGGGAAATTCCTGTATTAGGGCGCGGCGTAATTCGTGAATATATTCAAAGTGGCAAAAATAATACTGGTGGTATAACACCACCAACAGTAATTATCAATAGTCAAACAGATCTTTGGCTAGGCGATCGCCAAGTTAGGATTGAGCGCGTAGACGGACATTCGGCGGGAACCGATCTAGTTGCCTACATCCCCGATGCGAAAGTACTGTTTACAGGAGATATGGTATTCAATAAGCGCATTCCTTACACTGCTGATAGTGATATTCGTCAATGGCAAGGAAGTTTGTATCGCTTAGTTGCAACTTATGCCGCAGCTAAAGTTGTCCCCGGTCATGGTGATGTCACCGACGTAACGGGTTTACAAGCACAACAGGCTTATTTCAGTTGGCTAGAACGTCAAGCTCTAGAGTGGAAAGGTCAAATTTTGTCTAAGGAGCAAGTATTAGAAAAATTTGCCAAAATTCCTGATGCTTACAAAGACTACAAATTTAAGGCGATATACCCTCTTAACCTAGATTCAGCCTATGAGCAGTTCACTCGTAGTGCCACAATTCCTTTGATTCCGTAGAACACATTAAAAGCTAAAAGGAAAAGGCGGCGCATTGCGCCGCCTTTTCCTTTTGTAAAATATTACTACAGCAAACTAAAAAATACTTGACAATGAAAAAAAAAGGACTAAATAATAAAAACAATAAGGTGCTTACTATTTTTTCCTTTTAGTGTGAGGATTATTTTAAGTTGGCTATAAAATTTTGTGGCTCTAAGCAAAGTTGTCAGTTGCTTCTGCTTAGTACAGTTATCTCCTTCTCTGCCATTCTCAGCAGCAGAGCTAATGCAGAAACCCAACCAACTCAGGTTAATCCAAGTTTTAAATCTGATTCTAGTTTGATTCATGCAATTGGCAACGATCCGATGGTTGTCAGTCCATCCCAAGCCATAAGTCAACCGAAGACTGGTGAATCTGCGATCATTCATCAAATTAATCAAGAGTTAGTTTCTAGTCCTACAACTAAGAAAGCTGAAAGTGTTAGCTCAGTTTCGCAACTCAGTGATGTACGTCCCACTGATTGGGCTTTTACCGCTTTGCAATCTTTGGTAGAGCGTTACGGTTGTATTGCGGGATATCCTGACAGCACTTTTCGTGGGAAACAAGCAACTAGTCGCTACGAATTTGCGGCTGGTTTGAATGCTTGTTTAGACAAGATCAATGAAATCATTTCCGCAGGTTTAGCTGATAAGGTCAGCAAAGAAGATCTCGCTACTTTACAAAAACTTCAAGAAGAATTTGCGGCTGAACTTGCAACTTTACGTGGTCGTGTGGATGCTCTTGATGCTAAGACGGCAAAAATAGAAGTGCAGCAATTTTCCACAACAACCAAACTATACGGTCAAGCTATTTTTGGGCTTCAAGGACGGCTCAATAACACTGCTAATATTCCTCGAACTTCTGGTACTAGAGTTACCGATCCCGCCACTAATGTCACGTTTGGTTATCAAGCTCAACTGAGTCTGGTTACCCAGTTTCCCGATCGCGGAATTTTGTTAACTGGGTTGCAAGCAGGTAACTTATCAACCGACGCTCCCATTACTAGCTTTGCTGCGCTAAACAACACTTTTACTCGCCTTGGCTACGAAGGCAGTACGGGTAATACCTTTACGCTCAGTGACCTCAACTATCGTTTCCTAGTTGGTAATAATCTTGGCATTATTGTTGGCGCAAGAGGAGTCAATGCCATTAATGTTTTTCGAGGACCTAATCGAGTAGAAAGTGCAGGAAATGGACCTATTTCTCTGTTTGCTCAACGCAATCCTGTCATTAGTCTCAATGCTGGACAGGCTGGACTTGGCTTTGATTGGAAAATTGCTAAGGGTGTAAGTTTACAGGGAGTTTATTCCGCAGGTAATGCAGCCAGTGCATCGGGAGATGGCGGTTTATTTGGTGGACCAACTTCAATTGGGGTGCAGCTTGCCGCAAACCTATTTGAGCGACTCGACGTTACTCTGTATTACCTCAATTCTCATACTAACAACGGCACATTAAATAGTGCTGTTGGTGACACAATTATCGGAAGCGTTGCGCCAGTTCCGTCAAATTTCAGCACCAATGCTTTTGGTAGTTCACTTTCATGGCAAGCAACCCGCAATCTTAATTTTGGCGGATGGCTAGGTTTTACTACATCAAGTATTCGGAATTCTGGATTTTCTGGCTCAGTCGAAACATTCAACTGGATGACGTTTGCAAATTTGCTTGATATATTCAAAGAAGGTGATCTATTTGGTTTATATGTTGGTCAACCTCCACGTATAACTAGTAGTAACCTTAGCGGCAATATTAACTTCCCCAGTATCCTGAGCGGTACAGGCGGAGTTCCTAGTTCTCAGCCAGCTTCGACTACTCATGTTGAAGCTTTCTATCGATTCCCCATTTCCAAAAATATTAGCGTTACTCCAGGGCTAGTGTTTGTGTTTAGTCCTGGTAATACGTCTACTAGTGACACTGTCACAATTGGGGTAGTCCGAACAACGTTCACATTCTAACTATTAACTCATGAGGATAATCAAGATGCAATCTATGTCTCGTGTTCTTTCTTTAGGGCTACCTCTTGCCGCAGCGATCACTACTATTTCCAGTGGAGCAGCCTTTGCCCAAGTTACCAATATTCCTGTATCTGGAAATATATCTGGAACTGTATTTACCACTGGCGCAGTTTCTCTCAACAGTTATTCGCTTCTAAGTCCTGTTGGTACTATTTCAGGAACTGCTGGGACTATCACAAGTGTTACATCAGGAGGTCTACCTGTTCCAATTCTCTCTGTTGGTACAAATGCCGATGTAGGTGGTACAACAACAGGTGGGGTCGTATTCAATGATGGTCGAACTGCCAGTTTCGTTGCTGCGCCAACAACTGTTAACGCAACTGTTACAGCTATTTCTGCTCCTACTAATCCTGCTATTAATACAATAGTAGTTGGTGTCTTACCTCTAGCCGATACTAACATCAGTTTAGCTATTAACAGTGGAAATATTTCTATCCCAACTAGTTCTATCGTTAGCCCTCCTCCTACTCCTATTTCCAGCCAGACAGTTACAGTTCAGAGTCTTGGGATTACAAGTGCACTTGTAATCCTTGATCCTGCATTTATTAATGCTAATCCTAGTATTAGTTCTCAAATTGTTACCGCTTTTTCTTCTGATCCTAGCGCAGTATTTTCTGCTGATCCGAATGCAGTTTATACCTCCTCTCTATCTTCAAAGGTATCTCCATATCTAGATTGACAACTCTTTTCTTAATAAAAATGAAAGAGCCGCCTTGCGGCTCTTTCATTCTGTCGTTTGGTTAAAGCTTTGCTTTGGAAATTAAAAAACCTCAGTTCAGGTTAATTTCAAACTCTCTCTAAAAGCCAAAACAGTAAAATCATCTCGAAGCGATGATTTTACTGTTTTGGCTTTTAAAATTTTGTAGCTTATCCCAAACTCATGTTACAGAACGAATCCAATAATGGTTTTAAAAACACAAAATGGCTACGCCATTTTGTGTTTTGGTATTAGACAAACCTTTAACTTAATTTATTGAACTAACGCTAAAATAAGACGGATTGAGTACGTCCTATTTTTTTGTAAATACTGTTATGGCTGTTCGTCCTCTCAAATTACCTTTGCTAATTGCTCTGAGTTTACTGTCAGCGATCGCCTCTGTAATCTTCACTGTATCTCGTGCCGATGCATTGCAATCAATGCTTAAACCCAATGATCCCAAACTTGGCGATACAGTATCGGTTTGGATTGCGACTGATAAACCAGCAAGCACGCCGCCAACAGTATCGGTAAATAGCCAACAATATCCCGCCTTCCCCATGTCTCAAAATCGTTGGCGAGCGTTTATTCCTACAACTCCACTGGATAAGGCTGGGCTAAGACAAGTAATAGTCAAGGCTGATGGTGTACAACAAACCTTGCCAATGCAACTAGGCGATCGCAAATTTCCGACTCAAAGTATTTGGATTAATGATTCGGGTGGTGGATCAGAACCTACAGATTACGAATGGGACAAGGTTTCAGCTTTTAAAAAATTAGTGACACCTCAGAAATTCTGGAATGGGGCATTCCTCAGACCAAATGAAGGTGAAATTACGTCAGGTTTCGGGATTCAGCGTTATTACAATGGTGTATTTGCTGATGACTATTACCATCGTGGTGTGGACTATGCAGGAGGCACAGGCTCACCTGTAATTGCACCAGCATCTGGATATATCCGTTTAGTAGGGACTGTATCTCAGGGGTTTCTGTTACATGGCAATACGATCGGCTTAGATCATGGTCAGGGCGTGGCAAGTATCTTTTTGCATCTCAGTAAAATCTATGTGAAAGAAGGAGATTTTGTGAAGGCTGGTCAAGTAATTGGCGCAGTCGGGGCGACGGGTGCAGTGACAGGACCACATTTACATTGGGGATTATATGTGAATGGGGCAGCGATTGATCCTGTTGCTTGGCGATATGAAGGTGTCGAATAGTTGTCCTGATAAGCTTATAAAAGAAAGTGCAAAGCACTTTCTTTTATAAGCCAGAGATCGCTATGACAACTAACCCTGAAAAATTATTAGAACTTGCGCTCAAATCGGGAACTGAAGCTGCTGAGGTATATGCTTCAAGCTCAGTTTCCCGACCCGTATTTTTTGAGGCAAATCGGCTGAAGCAGCTAGAAAGCATTGACTCAGAGGGGGTGGGGTTACGAATTTGGAAAGATGGCAAAGTAGGCTTAGCGATCGCCTATGGAGCCGTAGAGCCTGAAGATTTGGTACAGCAGGCGATCGCCTTGAGTGCTTTGAATGAATCTGAAGAGATCTTATTGCGAGAATCCACTGTTGCTGACTATCCCAAACTATATGGACAGGAAGTTACTGTTGAGCAGATGGTGGATTGGGGAAAACAGGCGATCGCGCAGGTTCTCGATCATTATCCTGAGGCTGTATGTGGCGCTGATTGGGATTGTAGTCACGAAACGGTACGCATCCTCAATAGCAAAGGTTTAGACTGTGGCTATACCGATATTACAGTAGATGGCTCTCTGAGTGCAGAGTTAACACGGGGAGATGACTTTCTCAATGTTTGGTATGGTCAATCGGAACGGGGTAATTTGCCACCTGATGCGATCGCTAAAAAAGTTTTGCAATATCTCGATTGGGCAAAGAAAAATGCTCCTGCTCCATCGGCAAAATCGCCTGTGATCTTTACGAGCAAAGCGGCAGATTTGTTATGGGGGGTAGTGGCGATCGCTATGAGTGGGAGACAGGTGCAGCAAAAGGCGACACCTTGGCTAGACAAGACTGGACAGCCTGTAATTTCTGATATTTTCACGGTCACCCAACATCCTAATTTTGGCGTTTATAGTTCTCCCTTTGATGATGAAGGTACACCTACACAGGAAATCACTTGGATCGATCGCGGGATTTTGCAAGGGTTTTATGGGGATATGCGTACTTGTAAGGATTTGGGAATTAAGGCGACAGGCAATGGCTTTCGCGGAGATTTAGGTAATTATCCCAGTCCTGGATTATTTAATTTGGCGATCGCGGCTAGTCAAACGATCCAAGGTGATATTTTAGAACTCGCGGCGACCTTAAAAAATGGCTTAATCGTCGATCAGGTCTTAGGTGACGATCTGGATCTGTCAGGGGATTTTTCGATCAATGTGGATTTGGGCTACCGTGTTAAAAATGGCAAAATTATCGGACGGGTCAAGGATACGATGCTATCGGGAAATGTCTATACTGCACTCAATCATGTGGGGGCGGTAGGCAGTGATCGGCAATGGCACGGTTCGCTATATGTACCTGCGATGATCGTTGAAGGGCTATCAATCACATCTCGATAAGTCACAAAACAAAAGTGGCGACGCGAAGCGTCGCCACTTTTGTTTTGTGACTAGACAATTTGAGGCGATCGCTTCTAATACCAATTCACTAAAGTGTGGCAACAATTTTGTGAATTAAAAACCAAACCCAGTAAGGGTTTTAAAGACACAAAATGGCGTAGCCATTTTGTGTCTTGGTATAATTCACGAGCAATTGCTATAATGTCTGAGTCACTTTTGTGAATATATCCGTAATTTGATCAAGAGAGACTGTAGCTCAGTTGGATAGAGCGAGCGCCTCCTAAGCGCTAGGCCATCGGTTCGATCCCGATCAGTCTCGTTAATCACAGCGCTTTGCGCTCAAACCCAAACCAATAAATCTGTTAAAAGTGTTGCAGAGCAACACTTTTAACAGATTTATTGGTTTGGGTTTAGATAAAGTACCGCGCTTCGCGCGGCACTTTATCTAAACCCGATCAATGCTGATGCGATCGTCAAAGACAAAACATTCACCTTCCCAAACACTTTCTTCCTTTGGTACTTCTTCTATGTATTTGAGAATGCCTCCCTGTAGATGGTATACCTCGCTAAAACCTTGAGACAGCATATAGGCACTAGCCTTTTCACAGCGAATTCCGCCTGTACAGAACATAGCAACTTTTTGATGTTTCTTAGGACTGAGTTGTGCTTGTACATAGTCAGGAAACTCACCAAAAGTTTCTAGATTAGGATTGATCGCCCCTTTAAATGTGCCAAATTCCACTTCATAATTATTGCGCGTATCAATCACAATCACATCAGGATCAGCAATTAATGCATTCCAATCTTTAGGTGCAACATAGGTACCAACTCGATATCTAGGATCAATATCTGGTACACCTAGAGTCACAATTTCTTTTTTAAGCCTTACTTTCATCTTTTGAAATGGAATTCCGTCACAATAGGATTCCTTATGCTCCAAGTTGTGAAGACGAGGATCGCTACGCAAATGGGCTAGTAAAGCATCGATCGCTTCGCGACTACCTGCGATCGTAGAGTTAATCCCTTCCTTGGCTAGTAGGATTGTTCCTTTGAGTTTAAGAGCATCACAAAACTCCTTCAGTGGAGTTCGCATGGCTTCATAATCTAATAATTCTGTAAAATGATAAAAAGCAGCCACCACAAAAGGTTCTATCGTCTCTTGCTGATTGGCTTGAATTGCCTGACTAATTTGTGATTGTAGGCGATTTACTTGTTTGATCCTAGTCATTTGCCCAGAAACTTGCTTACAGACGGATTACTTTCTCTATAAACTAATATAGCGCTTTACGTTATCCATAGGAAAACCCTATACCTATCTATGGAACAAGGCGCTTAAACTACTTGTCTTGCTATATTATTGGATCAGCGATCGCATTTTGTTTGTAACTATAGGCTTTTCTCTATATGTCTAGTGTCATCATTCAAGGAGCCAAACACAGCTACAGCCTCACTTCTCCTGCTCAGTCGAAGCATAAAGCTCCCACAATTGCTTTTTTGCATGGTTGGATGCTAAGTAAAGCTTATTGGCAACCATTGATTGCTCAGTTACAACCTGATTTTCAATGTTTAGCTTATGATCTACGGGGGTTTGGACTTTCTGAAATTGGCGATCGCGATGAATACTCGCTAATTAGCTATGCGAGGGATTTAGAAGAATTACTTGATCGTTTGGAGATTTCTCAGGTTTGGTTGGTGGGGCATTCCCTTGGTGGGGCAATTGCTCTATGGGCTGCTAATTTATTAAGCGATCGGGTTTTGGGTGTGGTTTGCCTGAATGCAGGTGGCGGCATTTATATTAAAGAAGAGTTTGAGAAATTTCGTACCGCAGGTAAAATTCTTTTAAGATTGCGTCCCCAATGGCTGAAGAATCTTCCCTTAGTTCATGCCCAATTTGCTAAAGATAGTGTTTACAGCACCTTAGATCGTGGTTGGGGGAGACAAAGAGCGATCGATTTTGTCTCTGCCAAATATCCATCCGCGAGAGGAACTTTGCTGGGTTCTACTAGTGAAGTAGAAGTTCACAAATTGCCGCAGATCGTATCGAAGTTGAGACAACCAGTTTATTTTGTTGCTGGGGCAAATGACAAAATTATGGAACCAAAGTATGTAAGCCATCTTGCTAGTTTTCATCATTCTTTTAATGGCTATGGCGAGAATGTATTTGAACTTCCTAACTGTGGACATATGGCAATGCTAGAGCAAACAAATCTATTACATAGCCTGTTATTGGATTTATTAGCTAAACCTGTTGCTTCTTCTTGTCTCTAGTCGAGCTATAATTCTTCTTCCTTGGACATGAAATGATATTTCCCAGAACCAATATGCTGAGCGCTATAGATACCAGCATGACCTGAAGCAAGGTAGCTCATCACACAGGCGATCGCTACAAATACCCCAGATTCTATTCCAAAAAGTTCAATTCCCATTAATGTAGCAGCGATCGGTGTATTGGCAGCACCAGCAAAGACTGCCACAAATCCCATGCCCGCCAATAAGGGTGTGGGTAAAGGCAAAATTAAGGATAAAGCATTTCCTAAGGTTGCACCAATAAAGAATAAAGGCGTTACTTCACCGCCTTTAAAACCTGCACCTAACGTCAAGGCGGTCAAGCCTATTTTGGAGGCAAAATCCCAAGGTGGTAAATATCCATTAAATGCTTCTACAATCGTGGGAATACCTAAGCCAATGTATTTAGTAGAACCAATTGCCCAAACGAGCAAAGCAATCATTAAACCGCAGATTGCAGGATGTAAAGGAGCATAGGATATTTGAGATTGAAATTGGTGGCTAATTTTATGAGTTAGCTTGGCAAAAAGCATAGCTACAAGACCAAAAGTAGTCCCAGCCACAATCGCTGAAATTAGAGCCATTGGCGTTATGGTTGGGATAAGCTGGGCATGACGATATGATGTGTGATGTAGACCAAGAGCTAGGGTGACGCGATCGCCGATCACAGCAGCAACTAAACAGGGGAACAACGCCTTATGCTTAATCGTGCCAATTACTAAAACTTCTAACCCAAAGATCGTACCAGCTAAAGGAGTTCCAAAAACTGAAGCAAATCCGCCACTAAGTCCAGCCATCAATAAAATTTGGCGATCGCGAGGTGGGAAATTAAAGATCTTTGTCAACTGATCAGCAAGAGAGGCTGCCATCTGCAAAGCTGTTCCTTCTCGACCTGCGGAACCTCCAAACAAATGGGTTAAAGTGGTTCCGAATAAAACCATTGGAGCCATCCGTAACGGAATAATCTTTTTGGAATTGTGGATCTCTTCTAGTAAAAGATTGTTACCTCCTTCTACGGATTTGCCATAACGATGATAAAGCCAACCACTCAAAAATCCGCCCAATGGAAGTAAAGCAATAATCCACAAGTGAGCTTCTCGCCAATCGGTAGCCCATTCTAGAGATTCTAAAAGAGCAGCCGAACCATAACCTGAAAGAACGCCAACTATACAAGCAATCATAAACCACTTGCTAAGTTGCAGAATGACTGTTATAAACTGCTTAAATTGAGATAAATATTGCATAGCAAAAGATTTGGGTTTACAGATTCGCTCATGTAGGGAAATAGGTGGAAGGAGGAAACAGAAGACGACGCAGAAAGTCAAAATCAATCCAACGCAGATTGTATGACCACTCAAACATGGCTACATACAGATACAAATACTTTTTGTGAATACCGCGAAAGGGACGCAGGAAATTGCGTAAACCAACCCAAATGCCCTCCATAGTATTGCAATGAACCTCACAAAAACCATCTTGATCTTCATCGCGGGCATACTCGCGATGAGAGTGATAAACAGTTTGACGCTCACGACCAGAAGCAGGTATACGATTGTAAGCATCAGATTCATCGGTATAGACTGTTGTATTTGGTAAAGTTGTTATCTCTACCTGCGGCTGAATCGTGATTTGTTGAGTATTGTCACAGACCTTCATGCGGATCTGACCACTGCTGCGTCCAACCGTGCCAACAACAGGTGGACGGTCATTCGCCATGGTTCCCTCCTTTGCGTTGATTTCCGCGTCGTCTTGGTGGGTCTGTTATTGGGTCTTTTTTTTTGCTCCCTTTTCTCCTGCATTCTGAAACATCTCGTCCATCTCTGCTTCTTCGTCAGGCAGACTACTATTAATCAAATGGGCAAATCCTCGACGTTGAATGCGATGTCGCCAAGACAATAACGTCCCATAGTCAAGTCCTAGTTCCTCTGCTATGTGTTGTGTCGTTTGTCCTTGTAAGAATCCACGCAATATCAGCACGATCTGACCACAGGTGTAATGACTTCCTGATAAGTCTGTCCCTGTAAAAATGTGAAACACTTTCCCACATTCCCGACACTTGTATTTGACGATTGGTGCGCGTTGGCGATCGTGTGGCGCTTGTCCTGCTGGTATTGCGTGTCCACTTGGACAATGCAATCCCTTCGGATGCAGGATCTTTAATAACCATAGGACTTACGCAAGAAGCATAGGAATAGAAGGACACTTAAGTTGGGATCTTAAATAATCAGACAAAAGCCCAGATTTAAGTTTGTAGATGGTATTACCAGCTTGAAAAGCTAAACGTTTAAGATGATGCCAAACAAGCATGGCACAAGCAATATGATTACGCTGAATTCTAGATTTGCGGTACTGGCAAGACTGAATACCTGTCAATTGTTTGAGTTCACGATGAAATTCCTCAATATTCCACCTGATGGAGCAAATAGCATGTACTTCAGGGGTGTAGTCTTGAGTTAAGTCGTTAGTCACGACATATTCTGCCCTGCTAGGAGAAACAGTGACCCAGAATAGTTTCACCTTTTTGACGTGATGTGCAACTAAGAAAGTGCAAAAAAACTCACAGCCGAAAGTGTTAGAAAATAGGACTAACCCCATTAGCGGTGAGCATCATGTTTTCTATAGAATATTTTATCATTGCCGTCTTTTGCAAAATTGATGAGTTACTCAAAGAAATAACGGTAGAGCATGGAGTCAGAGCAAAAGGATTTGCCCCAGCCCTAAGTGACAGCGAAGTGATGACGATGGAAATAGTTGCTGAGTATCGAGGAATAGAGACAGACCTAGGGATCTGGAAATATTTTCGCGAGCATTGGCAAGCATGGTTTCCCGCCTTAAAAAGTCGCACCACCTTTGTCCGACAGGCAGCTAATCTGTGGCAGTACAAAGCGATACTCCAACAAAAACTAGCAGAACAGTTAGGTGCTTTAGATGATGATGTACATCTGATTGATGGAGTACCCATACCTCTGTGTTACCTCTGTCGTGCATCCCGTTGTCGTAGCTTTGAAGATATTGCTGACTATGGTTACTGTGCAGCCAAGGACATGCATTACTATGGCTTTCATGGGCATGTTCTCATTAGTGGTAGTGGTGTAATTACGCAGTTTGCACTTACTCCTGCTAATGGCAATGAGAGAGTGTAAAGTGAAATGTGTAAAGTCTGGGATATATACAGAGAGACAATCTAGACACACAATACCAACACTAAAACCGATGAATATACGCAAAGAATTGCTAGATGAATTGTTGCAAGAATGTAAAACACCACCCGACCTATTCGGAGAAGGAGGAATCATCAAACAACTAACCACCGCGTTGGTGGAGCGAGCCTTAGAAGCAGAATTATCGACCCATCTAGGGTACAAGAAGCATGAATCCAGACCAGAAGGACAAAACAACAGTCGTAACGGTTATAGCCAGAAAAAAGTCCAAGGCGACTTTGGCGTAGCAGAAATCGCAGTCCCCCGCGATCGGAAAGGGGAGTTTGAACCGCAGATGGTGAAGAAAGGACAAAGCCGATTGTCAGGACTAGATGAGAAGATCATTGCCTTGTATGCGCGAGGTATGAGTGTCAGGGATATCCAAGGGCAGTTGCAAGAAATGTATGGTGTCGAAGTATCACCAACGCTCATTTCCAATGTCACTGATGAGGTAATTGATGAAGTAAAGCAATGGCAAAATCGTCCCCTAGATACGGTCTATCCGATCGTATTTCTGGACTGTCTGGTCATCAAAGTCCGAGACAATGGCAGGGTAATTAACAAGTCCCTGTATTTCGCCTTGGCGGTGAATATGGATGGATACAAGGAATTACTGGGTATGTGGATTTCCCCCAATGAGGGTGCAAAATTCTGGTTGTCAGTTCTCACCGAAATTCACAACCGTGGAGTCAAAGATATTTTGATTGCTTGCGTCGATGGTTTAACTGGTTTTCCTAATGCCATTGAGACGGTGTTTCCTAAAACACAGGTGCAATTATGCATTGTCCACATGGTCAGAAATTCAGTTGCTTTCGTCCCTTGGCAGCAACAGTTCGACAAGCTCACTGACCACGTAAGCAAGTTTGTGCTGACCTCAAGGCGATTTATGCGGCGGCAACGGAATCGGAGGCGGAATTTAACCTTGAACTCTTTGCTGAAAAATGGGACAAGCAATATCCATCGATCTCCAAGTCTTGGCGCAGTCATTGGGCGAACATTATCCCCTTCTTTGCTTTCCCGTCCGAGATTCGTAGGGCGATTTATACCACCAATGCGATTGAGTCGATGAATAGCAGTTTGCGGAAAGTGATTAAATCTCAACAGATTTTTCCCTCTGACGAGGCTGCTTTCAAGCTGGTTTATTTGGCGATGCGGAATATCTCGAAGAAGTGGACGATGCCGATTCGTGACTGGAAACCTGCCCTCAATCGCTTTGCCATCCTCTTCGAGGATCGTCTCCACTTCTAGTTTCTAGACTTTACACACTTTGCTTGACAGTCTCGGCAATGAACGGGAAACTCTCTGGGATTTAGTCTCCAACATTCATGGGTTCCTGATTGGGGACAAAGGATATCTTAGTCAGCCACTCAAGCAGGATTTACAGACATTTGCCGTTGATTTACAAACGTCTCTGCGCTCGAATATGCATGATTCCCGTCCTCGTTGGTGGGTAAGATTGATTGTGTCAAGGTACGGCGTTTGATTGAGACGGTTATTGCTCAATTGGTTGCTCGTTTTCATCTTGATAAGGTTTGGGCTAGGGACATCTGGCATCTTTCTAGTCGCCTTAATCGTAAAATCCTTGCTCATACTCTTTGTTTTTGGCTCAACCGTCACTCCCTTCATCCTTTACAGTTTGAATCCTTGGTTGTTTCTTAATTCTTAGTTGCACATCGCGTATAGAAAACATGATGCTCACCGCTAATGGGTTTAGTCCTATTTTCTAACACTTTCGGCTGTGAGTTTTTTTTGCACTTTCTTAGTTGCACATCACGTTAAAAAAGCACCTCAACGAGGTGCTTTTCTTTATTCTTGTTCCGCTAGTCTCGCTTGCAGCAATGGTACATAGTTGGTATACACATGACCCTGTCTAAATTCCTCATCATCCAAAACCTTTTGATGGAAAGGAATCGTCGTTGGTACACCCGTAATCGCACATTCACGCAAAGCTCGTTTCATCCGTAAAATTGCCGAAGGGCGATCGCTTGCCCAGACAATCAACTTCGCAATCAGCGAATCGTAATAGGGCGGAATCACATAATCGGTATAAACGTGGGAATCCATCCGCACACCAGGTCCACCAGGAGGCAAATAGCCACTAATGCGACCAGGATTCGGGCGGAAATTGTGATCGGGGTCTTCGGCATTGATCCGACATTCGATCGCATGACCACGAATTTCAATTTCCTTTTGATGGAATCGTAGCTTATCGCCTTGGGCAACTCGTAACTGTTCGGCAATCAAATCAATACCTGTAATCATTTCCGTCACAGGATGCTCAACTTGGATACGGGTATTCATTTCCATGAAATAAAACTTGCCGTACTTATCCAGCAAAAATTCAACCGTACCAACACCGATATAATTAATCGCTTTCGCAGCTTTAACGGCTGCTTCACCCATTTTTTCGCGCAATTTGGGATTTACTGCACTACTAGGAGCTTCTTCTAATAACTTTTGGTGACGACGCTGAATTGAACAATCTCTTTCCCCTAAGTGGACAACATTCCCATGCATATCCGCCAAGATTTGTACTTCAATGTGGCGCGGCTCTTCGATCACCTTCTCCATATAGACACCGCCATTACCAAAGGCTGCCTCAGCTTCACCTTGGGCAGCCCTCAGTAATCGGAGTAAATCATCAGGATTAGTGACTAGGCGCATCCCCCGACCGCCGCCGCCTGCGGTTGCCTTGATCATCACAGGATAGCCAATCTCATGGGCAATTTTAATCGCCTGCTCTTCCGACTCAATTAAGCCTTCACTGCCAGGAATAGTTGGTACACCTGCCTTTTGCATCGTCTTTTTGGCGGTGGACTTGTCACCCATCGAGCGGATCGAGTGGGGGCTTGGCCCCACGAACATCAAGTTATGGTCAGCACAAATTTCGGCAAATCTAGCATTTTCTGATAGAAAACCATAGCCTGGATGGATGGCAGTAGCATTATGGGTAAGTGCTGCCGAAATAATATTGGGAATATTTAGATAGCTTTTGCTGCTAGGTGAATCGCCAATGCAGACAGCTTCATGGGCTAGTTGTACATGCAAAGAATTGCGATCGACATCAGAATAAACGGCAACTGTCGGAATTCCGAGTTCTTCGCAAGTCCGAATAATTCGGAGGGCAATTTCACCTCGATTGGCAATCAGTAGTTTGGCGATTGGAGCCATGTTTCAGAACGGTAAGTGGGGCTTGGGGTTTGGTAATCGGTGATTGGTTGCTCTGTTTTGATAGGTTTCAAATCCCGATTGAGCTTTCAGTCGTAGACATATGACTTAGAGCTTTTGAATTTTAACTTTTTTTGGGTAGCTATGTTGATCAAGTTTGTGGTTATGTTCGTTAGCAACCATACTGGGGCATTCTATGAAATTCTAACTATAAAATTTTTAGCTCTCTTAGATTTGATTAACTCGTGAATCAAATCTAAGAGAGCCATTTTGTGTATGTAGGTGATTGCATCTAAATCCCAATTTCCTCACATTGCAACTTAAATTGTTAAAGCAGCAACGTCTTTACGGGAATTATTGCTGTGAGTTTGAGCAAAAGGAGTGATGCGAGCAGAGATAGGTTGTATTGGACGAGGCTCTGATGGTAATCCTGGAGCATAGGACTCTAGGACATGTCCGCTACGAGTACACATTACTAATAGATAGTCACAGGCTTCGCATTGGGTTTTAACTTGAGCAAGATATGAGAGGTGGTGACGTTCAGCGATCGCACCACAGTTAGGGCAGCGTATAGATTCAATCATTTTAGTTAAGTCCTTAAATATATAAGTAGATTTTAAATAGGTTTCAAGAAAGTTTTGAGATAGCTGATTTATTAAAGAAATATAGTAAACTTTTAATCAGTACATTATATTTCGCGATTATTCAGCATTTGTAATGGGTTCATTACAGTAAAGGTTTAGATTTCTTCAGAAGTTAAAAAAATAATGGGGCTTGTCAAAAGTATTTCTAAGGGAATAGTTAGAAATATTTAAATAAATTTGAGAATTTAGATTTAAAAAAGTAAGTGTGAGATAAAATTTAAAAATCAATTTTAAACATGCATTGATTATAAGCATAAAAAATGGGGATCATTACCAGATAAGCGATCCCCGCTTTGAAAACAACAAGAACTAATTACTAGACCCTGCTTGGCTGTAAGGAGTTGATTGATGATTAAAAAATAGTTAAAGATTAATACTCATGGCATAATCCTTATAAATCTTTACAAGATTTTATTTGGTTAAATAAATATAAATATATTTAAAGAAGTTCCAAGAATTTTAAATATTTCTTCACAATACAGTTGTTTGATTTTATTTAAACGTAGGAACAATTCATGAATTGACCCTACATATATAGGTTTAGTGAGTTCTCCAAAATTGAGTTACACCAAAACACAAAATGGCGTAGCTATTTTGTGTTTTTAACATCAGTTCGACGAAAGCAAAAAATGTTTTTTGCCATTTGCAGCGTGCGAAGCACGTTGCAAATGGCTATTTGGTAAAACTTTGCATCAATTTACCGCATTGTCATAAATTCCTCTGCTGCGGTTGGATGCATTGCCATAGTGTTATCGAGGTCTTTTTTGCTACCTCCCATAGTTACGACTAACGCCATGCCTTGAATGATCTCGGCAGCATCTTTTCCTACCATATGTAAACCTAAAACCCTTTCTTCTTCCCCCACAACGATTAGTTTCATCATTGTTTTGGTATCACCTCCTGCAAGGCTGTAAAACATCGGACGAAATTTGGTTTTATAAACTTTTACCCGATCGCCATATAGTTCTCTGGCTTTTTCTTCAGATAAGCCAACGGTAGCGGCTTCAGGTTGCGAGAATACAGCGGAGGGGATGTTGGTATGACTGATAAATCTGGGCGTATGTCCGTAAATTGTTTCAGCAAAGGCACGACCTTCAGCGATCGCGACGGGAGTTAAATTTACCCGATTGGTACAATCGCCGATCGCATAGATATGGGGTTGATTTGTACAGCTATCTTTTTTGACAGCGATCGCCCCCTTCACAACTTCTATACCTGCTTTGTCTAAGCTCAAAGGTGCAAGATTTGGTTGACGACCTGTGGCGGCTAGAACTGTATCAGCATTGATTTGCTGCAAGTTCCCATCCCCATCCTTAAATGAAATCGTGAGTTCACTTTCATCTTTGGAAGCGTTTTTAGAAATAGCTAGAGAATCACTGTCAATGCAAGTGTGAAATTTAATCCCATGATTGACCATGCCTTCTTGGACATTGAGGCGGACATCCTGATCAAAACCGCGCAAAACATAGCGATCGCGAATTATTTGGGTGACATCGGCTCCCAACCCACGCATAATTCCTGCAAACTCAGTACCGATGTACCCCCCACCAATCACCGCAAAGCGCTGTGGAAATTTTGGCATTAAAAACATTTCCTTGGAGGTGATGGCATGTTCCATACCAGCTAAATCTGGTTTAGAAGCTTCACCACCGACGGCGATGAGAATGCGTTCGGCGGTAAATTGGCGATCGCCTACAGCCACCGTATGCGCGTCCACAAATTTAGCAAATCCTGAAATTAGCTCGACATTACTTTTTTCTAGGAAGCTTATATGTAGTTTATTTAAGCGAGATACTTCCGTTTGAATGGCTTCACGGAGCTTATTCCAGTCCAGTTTACCTGCGGTAATATCCCACCCATAGCCAGATGCTTCTTGAGGGAAATGTGAAAAATGCGATGCGTATACCATCAGTTTTTTGGGTACACAGCCCCGAATTACACAAGTACCACCGACTAAGTCGCCTTCAGCGATCGCTACTTTTGCGCCAAGTGCCGCAGCCCGTTTTGAGGCAGCGAGTCCGCCACTGCCTGCACCAATCACAAATAGGTCGTAATCAAAACTTGTCATATTACAAAAAAATTTCGTCTTCTTTGATAAGTATAGTTGCCGCCATTCTTGTTAGGACATAAAACCCAAATAGTGTGAGGCGGCGCGAAGCGCCGCCTCACACTATTTGGGTTTTGAATTGTCCTGATACAGTTGGCTATAGCTATATATAGCTGTGCTAAAACCCAAAGGGGAAAATCAGCGCTTCGCGCTGATTTTCCCCTTTGGGTTTTGCAAAAAGATTTCTAATTAACCCGTTGCAACGGGTTTGAGCTTTCAGCCCGCACTTGAGTGCAGGGCTGCTGCGCTGCTATGAGCCAATCAATTGTAATAATTCCTCTTCTGAAAGACATTGCACACCTAAAGATTGAGCTTTTTCTAACTTTGAGCCTGCATCTGCACCAACGACGAGATAATGCGTTTTTTTGCTAACAGAATCCGTAACTTTGCCACCTGCGGATTGAATTAGAGCTTTGGCTTCATCACGTTTCAGAGTTGGCAATGTGCCTGTGACCACAAAGGTTTTACCAGCAATATTTGGATTGATCGTGATCGCCTGCTCGTCTTTCTTCTCGCCAACAAACTGTAAACCTGCTGCTTGTAGACGCTGGATCAAATTCTGGTTAGCCTCTTGGCGAAACCAGTCATAAATGGATTGAGCTATTTCTTCGCCAATCCCAAAAATAGAAGCGATCGCTTCAGGCGTAGATCTGGCTAATAATTCGACATTAGGAAAATTATCAGCAATATTTTGAGCGTTAACACTACCCACATGCCTAATTCCTAAACCGTACAGCACTCGCGCCCAAGGTTTGGTTTTTGATTGGGCGATCGCGGCAATGATCTTGTCAGCCGACTTTTGCCCCATGCGATCAAGGGTTTGTAGGCGATCGCTAGTTAGTTGATACAAATCAGCGACGGAATTAATATGATTTTCAGTAACTAATTGCCTGACTAATTTCTCCCCAATCCCATTAATATCTAGGGCATCACGGCTAACCCAATGCTCGATCGCACCCCGCACAATTGCAGGACATTGGAGATTAATGCAACGGGTCGCCGCTTCATTCTCTGGTTTGAAAACGGGTTGACCGCATTCAGGGCAATGGGTGGGCATCATAAAACGAGTTGCCCCATTGGGACGCAATTCAGGCAATACACGCACCACTTCAGGAATAATCTCTCCCGCTTTCCGAACGATCGCCGTATCGCCAATATGCAAATCTAGTTCGGCAAGGCGATCGCTATTGTGCAAAGTTGCTCGCGAAACAGTTGTGCCAGCTAGTAATACGGGACGTAATTCAGCGACGGGGGTGAGAGTGCCTGTGCGTCCCACTTGCACGGTTACCGATTCAATAATGGTGGGCATTTCTTCGGCGGGATATTTCCATGCGATCGCCCAACGTGGAGTTTTTTGTGTAAAGCCGAGTTGTTCCTGCTGAGAGAAGTCATTCAACTTCATCACCATGCCATCGGTCATATAGGGCAGTTTATGCCGCTCCGTTGCCCAAAAATCATAATAGTTTTGTAATTCCTGAGTGGATTTACAGAGTTGTTTATTTGGGTTTACGCGAAAGCCAATTTGTTGCAAAAATTCTAAAGCTTGCCATTGAGAAGAAATATCAGGCAGATTTTGCGAAGCAAAATCTGCCTGATTGATATGGATTGTATAAGCAAAGAAATCAAGGCGACGTTTGGCAACAATGCGCGAATCAAATTGGCGTAATGTACCTGCGGCAGCATTGCGAGGATTAGCAAATAGTGATTCTCCCTGTTGCGATCGCTCTTGGTTAATCTCATCAAAAATAGAGATCGGCAGGAATGCTTCTCCACGGATTTCTAAGCGATCGGGAGGATTTTCTAAATTTAATCGTAAGGGAATGGAACGAATGGTTTTAATATTTGGAGTGATATCTTCGCCTGATGTGCCATCACCTCTGGTTGCCCCGCGTACTAAGATCCCATGTTCATAGGTTAAGGCGATCGCTGATCCATCAATTTTTAGTTCACAGACACTATCTAAAAAATTATTAGCTTGTCGCGAAGTACCACTTACTTCTTCTGAATTACTAGCTAATCCCTTCTGACATCGTTCTTGCCAAGCGTTTACATCATCAGAAGTAAATGCATTTTCCAAACTATAAAGGGGAATGTGATGCTGAACCGATAGAAATTGAGTAGTTGGCTTTTCGCCTACTCTCTGAGTAGGACTATCGAGAGTAATTAGCTGTGGATATTGAGCTTCAAGTTTTTGTAATTCCTGATAAAGCGCATCATAAACTGAATCCTCCATTGTGGGAGCATCAAGGGCATAGTATTCATAGCTAGCGCGTTGCAGTAATTTGCGTAGTTCTAATAATCTTGCTTGGATTTCAAGATTGGGAGAGATGTCAGTCACAATATTGCTGTATTACAAAACTTGATCTGTTTAATTATAGCTGCCAACATCTAAATAATGAAATGCGGCGCTTCGCGCCGCATTTCATTATTTAGATGGATTTTGAATCGCACCCATGAAGATGATTGTGCCAGTTTGCCGATCGCTAATTGCAAAGAAAAATGGACGATCAACGATCATCTTAAATGGAGGTTCTTCATTGGGCATGGCTGAGGTTGCACGCATCTCGACTGAAGTAACAGCCGCCGCTTCTGTGCCTTCTTCGTTAACTTCGACAAAGGTTTTGTGTTTAACATCACTGATAAAAGCTTTAACGGCTGTCAGATTACGAAAATCTGCCTTGTCGGGATTAAAGGCGATCGCCATGCCCATATTTTGTAAAACATTTTTGAGGCTGGTTTCATATTCCACTTTAAAGCGTGGCAGTTGAATTAAGCCTTCTCTACGTGTAAATTTGGTTGACCATTCTTGCCAATTTTTTGCTGTCAGTTGTTGCTGAAACTCTACGAGATTAGAGTTAGACTTTGGCAAAAACACTTCCATACTGAAGCGTCCAGAACCGTAAGGTAGACTAATTGCTTGAAAGGTTGGTGCATCGTAGTAGCGATATTCACCAGATCGTGACATGGCAGGATGTTGAATCTTAGTGCCATCACTTAGAGTAAAGGGCTGGGGCTTAGTAAGTGCTTTCTCAAAGGGAGCTTCCCATTTACCTTTAAAGTAGACCGCATTAATCAAGAAGAGGAGACTATCGGGATCGATGCGATCAACGATTTTCTCGATTTTGTCCTTGGTATTTTGCTTTACCCAAGCATTAATTGTATTTATAGAATTAGGATCATTAAAATTAAGATTAGTAACTTCGGCTTGATAGAACTCCTTGACCTTATTCAAAAAAGTTTTATCCAAGGCAATACCCTTTCTTGCCCAGAGCGAGTTCGCTATATTTAACTCAACATTGGTATCGCCATTGGTTAGTAATTGTTGAATATTTCGATTGAAGTCATTGACCTCATCGATTTTGATGCCCTGTAGTTCTAAAGCCTTGGCGATCACCTGTTGAGTTTCACCACTCGCGCCGTTATATGTCATCGATAGGGCGATCGCGACACTTGTAGGAGAGATGAATATATTTTTATTAATATCTTTGTTCGCAATGCGATCGAATAGTTGAAAGCCGAAACTGCTACTTGCTTTAACTAAGCGCTCATCAAGTTTCACTTTGCGATTAGCACGATCATTGATAGTTGGTTTTGGAGAGGTCGCTACAGTGGGGGCTGGACTGACTGTGCTAATTAGTGAAACTTGAGGATTAGAATTGTTTGGCGCTGCACATCCCATTAGGGCTAAAGCTAAAAAGCTGATAATTGTGGCAAGATAACAAGTTTTCATAATACTGATTTCTAAACCTCAAGATTTCTACATTTTTAGCTTAGGACATAATTTGCGATCGCCTATCGTCGTTACATTTTCCGTAACTCAATGTGAGTAGTGCAGTGCGATCGCTATTGACCGACATCAATTACCGATCAACCAAGAGATTTTTTGAAAGTGTTGCTTCGCAGCACTTTCAAAAAAATCTCTTGATTTAAGCGCAAAGCGCTGTAGTTTGCGATTGACGTAGAGTCGAAATCTGCGGTAATTTGCCTTTATTCACTGATATTACGTAGAATGAGCATCGCCCTCACCCCCCAACCCCCTCTCCCATTAAGGGAGAGGGGGAGTAAGACTAATTTCTTGTTCCCCTCTCCCCTTTTGGGAGAGGGGCTAGGGGTGAGGGTCTTGTAAGCTTACACGTAACACCAGCTATTCAGACTAATGTATGACTTTTTTAAGAAAGAGCTATGGGAACTTGGGCTGTTGATTCCTTTGGAAATGATGATGCTTGTGACTGGACTTATGAAATCGAAAAGTCTCAAAACCTTTCACCAGTTGAAGATGCTCTAGATGCAGTGTTAAATTCTGGTGATAGCGGCGTGGACTCCTATGAAGCCACTAATGCGATCGCGGCGATTGAAGTGATTGCCAGATTGCAAGGCAATTGGGGTAAGCGTAGTGCCTATTCCGAGAGGCTTGACAATTGGGTTGAAGCTAACCAAATTCAGCCCTCAACGGATTTAGTCCAGAAAGCTCATTTAGCGATCGATCACATTCTTGCGGGAAATTCTGAATTGCACGAATTATGGAAAGAAAGTAGAGACTATGAAGCTTGGTTAGCATCTGTAGCTGATTTAAAGAATCGCGTTAATTTATAAAATTTGCTCATTTAGTTGAGGCGGAGACGTTCAATGGGAACTACAATCTGGGTATTAAGTAACGGTAATATGACAGATGGGGATGACTGGGATCATTCAGCGTTGTTTTATGCTGTCGAGAAGCTCGATCCTATATGTGAGCAACTAGGTTTAACGAAGATATCTGAATTTCTTGATTGGACGGACTTTGAAGCAAACATGTCTGAAGATGATGATTTTCCTGATGAGGAAATACTGAGTGATAAAGCATCATGGTTCAATCCATCGGCAGCTTTACCAATGCTGAGATCTTTGCGTGAATATGTGGTAAATAATGGCGCTGAGGGCGAAAGTCTTTTGGAGCAAGGTAAAGAGCATCTCTCAGAAGAATTGCTTGAGGATTTAGATGATTGCATTGCAAAGGTTGAGAAGATTGAGACAGAGGGAGATTTATTCCATTTCTGTGTCGTCTTGTAACTCCAAGTGCAAACATACAAATTAATAAACTCAATTTTGCATTAGATATGGATTATACAGTTCGAGCTTTAACAATTGCTGATGAGCCGATTCTTTGGACGATGCTCATGTATGCGGCTCATGAACCTTCACTTGAGTCCGTGCAACGCCAGCCAATACTTTCTCGCTATGTAGATGGATGGGGAAGGCTAGGGGATATGGGATTTGTTGCCTTAGTGGGAGAAAAGGCGATTGCCTCAGCTTGGCTACGTTTAGGTTCAGAAAATGACACAGGATTTGGGTACATTGCTCCCGACATCCCAGAGTTAGCGATGGCTGTGTTGCCTGAGTATCGTGGTAATGGCGTTGGTACTACTTTGCTAAAGCAAGTTTTGCGATCGGCTGAAAGTTTATTTCCTGCGGTATGTCTGAGTGTTCGATCTGATAATCCAGTGGTGAATTTATATCAACGATTGGGCTTTGAGAAAGTCGAAGGCAGCGAAGTTGTGAATCGAGTTGGTGGTATTTCTTTTAATATGGTCTATAAGTTTATTGTTTAAGTGAAATGTACTCCATATTCAACTTCTCTAAATAATGTGTGAGGAGTTATCTCAATCTCTATTAGTCCCTAATTTCCCCAATCAGATTAAACGATAATTATTTTTTGGTTTTGGTAGTGATCTAGAGGTAAGAATGGGCGGCGCGTAGCGCCGCCCATTCTTACCATTTGTTTTGATGAGGAATGTTTGAGGCAATCTCTTGATGAATCGAAAGCGATGTTAGGCGATCGCCTACTCATTGTCGGCTAAACTACTTAAATATTCAATGTAATGAGTTTTTATCGCTAGACTCAGTAACTCTTTATGGCTTCAGGCATATTATCGCTGCATAAATGGTTGAAACCAAAACGGCTAGCCATTTTTGAAGCTTGTTTGATTGGGGTATTGTCAGGCTTAGCCGCCGTCATGTTGAAACAGGGGATTGGTTGGCTCGGCGGTTGGCGGCTACAGATTGCTAACGACTTACCTGCATGGTTCGCATTGCCGATCATTGGCTTGACTGGTGGATATCTTTCAGGGTTTTTAATTGAACAATTTGCAACTGAGGCTTCAGGCAGTGGTATTCCCCAAGTGAAGGCTGCCCTGAGCTATGTACCGATCGCTCTAAATTTGCGTGTTGCCATTGTTAAAGTTGCCAGTACAATTTTGGCGCTGGGTTCAGGATTAGCACTCGGTCGTCAGGGACCAACCGTACAGATTGGAGCTGCGATCGCAGGACAGGTGAGTCAGTGGATTCCCACTTCTCCCGAATATCAACGCCAACTGATCGCCGCAGGAGCAGCCGCAGGACTTGCCGCAGGATTTAACGCCCCGATCGCAGGTGTTTTATTTGTAATTGAAGAATTGCTGCATGATGTCTCTAGCTTGACTTTAGGAACTGCTATTCTGGCTTCTTTTATTGGCGGAGTTGTTTCTTTGATGCTGTCAGGGCAGAGCCTTGCCTCAGTCATCCCTACAATTCAATTTTCCGCCCAAGAAATTCCCTTTTTACTATTGCTAGGGTTACTGGTTGGATGGTTTGCTGCATTCTTTAACCACAGTGTCCTTGCGGTTACGAAATTGAATCGGAGCTTTTTTAAAGTTGGATTAGCATGGCGAATTGCGATCGCAGGTTGTTTGTCTGGCATAGCGATCGCTATGTTACCTAGTGATTTTCGTGACAGTACAGGGTTACAGATGTTTTTAGCAATGGGACAATCTGAATGGCAACTAACAGCAGGAGCTTTTGTAGTACGTTTTATCCTTACCCTTATTGCTTGTAGCGCCGAGACTTCTGGAGGATTATTTGTACCGAGTTTAATTTTAGGAGCAGCGCTAGGTTCACTAGTGGGGAATTTAGAACATTCACTATTAGGTATGGGAACACTAGGAACCTATGCATTATCTGGTATGGGGGCTTTTTTTGGAGCAGTCGCGAAAGTGCCAATTACTGCTTTTGTGATTGTTTTTGAAATCACGCGAGATTTTAATATTATTCTGCCATTGATGATTACCAGTGTAGTTGCTTACCTTTGTACAGAAAAATATGCTCCTGGTTCTCTATACACACATTTATTGGAACTAAAAGGCATTCATCTTGAAGCAGAAACCGTTACTGATGGATTATGGGATGGGCTGAGAGCTGTTGATGTGATGCAGCGACAAGTAGAAACCTTAAACAGTGAAATGCTGATCAATGAGGCAATGCAGGCTTTTGCGCGATCGCGTCATCGAGGCTTTCCTGTGGTTGCAAATGAGCATCTAGTTGGTATTATCACCCAAATGGATTTGGTGAAAGCTCAAGAAAGTAAGGTGTCGGGAGATATGGCGATTAGTCAAATCATGACCCCTCAGCCAATTACAGTCAGTCCTGAAGAGCGGCTTACTCAAGTTCTATATTTGCTGTCCTACTACAAACTTTCGCGATTACCTGTAATTGATCGTAATAAACTCGTCGGAATTATCACCCGCAGTGATATTTTACGCGCTCAGGCAAAACGATTGCGAGGAGTGAGTTCCCAAATATCGAAACCATCCTATCTTGTTTACCAACAACGTGGTACTGCTACGGGGAAAGGGAGACTGTTACTACCTTTGAGCAATCCTCAGACTGCAATCTATTTGATTGAAATTGCCGTAGCGATCGCTGAAAAGCACAACTATGAAATAGAATGCCTCCATATTATTTCTATCTCACCGCATCTTGTCCCATCAACCACTACTGTTGATTTGAATCCTAGCTTGGAACTATTTCAGCAGATTACTGATACTGCCAAGATTAGGAAAGTTTCGATTCATACGCAAGTGCGCGTAGCCCATGATGCAGGTCAAGCAATTTTAGAAGTAGCTAGCGATCGCCAACTCAATTTGTTGTTAATTGGCTGGCATGGTAATTCAAAAGCTCCAGATCGTATATTTGGTGACACTGTTGATACAGTGGTGAAGCAAGCAAATTGTGACGTGATGCTGGTCAAATTTAGCGATCGCCTGCAAAAGGTTAATCCATTTAATCAAGAATTTAAGAAGCCAAATATTTCCTTCAATCGTTGGTTAGTTCCAATTGCTGGGGGGCCAAATACTGAGAATGCGTTGCTACTACTCCCTGCCTTGCTATCCCTTTCTCCTTATCCTGAAGTTTGCCTCTGTCAAATTTTTTCTCCAAACGATGAAAAACATAAAACAAGCCAGTTAGAAAAGTATGCTGATTCTTTATATAAATCGCTCCATTTTTCCGTGGGGACAATTTCTATATGTTCTAAATCGATTGCTGATGCAATTCTAGATCTCGCAAATCAGGAGAGAAGTGATGTAATTATGTTGGGGGCAAGTCGTGAAGGGATTTTACAGCAAATTATGCATGGGAATATTCCCGAAGCGATCGCTCAAAACAGTAATAGAACAATCATTATTTTTCGCAAAGCGATCTGATAGAGAGCGATGCTATCAATCCCCATAAGCGAGTGGCAGCGCAAAGCGCTGCCACTCGCTTATGGGGTATTGTCAAATTTTGATTTGTCAGTTATATTACATCTCAGGTTGAATAAACCTTTGGTGTCAAGCCAAATCACACTTGATAATAAACATTTAGACAACAGGAGGTGATGCCCATGCAATCAGATAGTAGTAACGGTAAACGTATGGGTCTTCAGGTTTCCGAGCTGTGTGCTGGGGCTGTTCTGTAAGGTATTTAGTTAATTATCTCTAGTTCGCTAGTCTAATTTCCTAGTAAACCTGAGATCCTTCCAGCAGTTGACTGTGACCTAAAGATCCTAAAGTATTCCGAAACAAAAAGACCTAGCCATTGGCTAGGTCTTTTTGTTTTTGTAGTGGTGTCGCTTAGCGCCGCCACTACTTGCTATATATAGCTATAGCCACATGTATCATGACAAACCAAAACCCAAATAGTGTGAGTCGGCGCGAAGCGCCGACTCACACTATTTGGGTTTTATGTCCTAACAAGAATGGCGACAGCCATATATTGCGAAGCAATATTTTGATCCTAGGCGCTAGTCAGGAATAAAATTACATCACCTTCTTGCACCACATATTCCTTACCTTCACTGCGTAGCAATCCCTTAGCACGAGCCGCACTCATCGAGCCGCACTCCACAAGGTCTTTAAAGGCAACTGTTTCCGCCCGAATAAAGGCTTTCTCAAAATCAGAGTGAATTACACCTGCGGCTTGAGGGGCTTTCATCCCAGCATGAATTGTCCAAGCGCGGGCTTCCTTGGGACCAACTGTGAAGTAGGTGCGTAAGCCTAAAAGGTGATATGTGGCGCGAATTAAGGATTTCAATCCGCCTTCTTTGACTCCAAGGGATTCCAGAAAGTCTTGACGCTCATCATCTGGCAATTCTAGAAGTTCAGCTTCAACCTGAGCCGAAACAATAGTGACTTCAGCATTCTCAGCCGCCGCGATCGCTTTGACTTTATCGACAAAAGCATTGCCAGTTGCCAGATCATCTTCAGAGACATTTGCTGCATAAATCGTTGGCTTAAGGGTCAGCAATTGCAACACCGAAATTGCTTCTTTTTCTTCATCGGTGAGATTGGCTAAACGAGCAGGCTTGCCAGCATCAAGGGTTTCGCGAACTTTTTCAAGGGCAGCTAATTCGACTTTAGCATCGGCATCGGCGCGAGCAGCTTTACGAGTGCGCTCAATCCGACGATCAACTTGGGATAGGTCAGATAGAGCTAGTTCGAGAGTGATGATTTCAATGTCGCGGGCTGGATCGATGGAAGCCTCAACATGAATGATGTCATCATTTTCAAAACAACGCACCACATGAACGATCGCATCGCAGACACGAATGTTTCCTAAGAATTGATTTCCTAAACCTTCGCCCTTGCTTGCACCTCTGACCAAGCCAGCAATATCGACAAATTCGACTCGGGTGGGGATAATTTGTGCAGATTTACCGACTTCGGCGAGAGTATGTAGGCGATCGTCAGGGACGGACACCGAGCCAACGTTGGGTTCAATCGTACAAAAGGGAAAGTTGGCTGCTTCCGCCTTGGCGTTGGCAACTAGAGCATTAAATAACGTAGACTTCCCCACATTGGGTAGTCCGACAATCCCAGCTTTGAGCATGATGGCTATCTAAACGAAAACTTTTTTGACTTGTGCTTATAAATTCTGTCACAAAAGTCTCACTTGGTGAGACTTTTACCAAAATTTAGCTCCAAGCATCATTATCCAAGCCCGTAAAGTTGCGCCTCTTTGAGGCGCAACTTTACGGGCTTGGATTTGTAAAGATGAGTAGCGGCGCATTGCGTCGCTACTCATCCAGTAGACCTCTTGCAGAACTGAAAATTAATCCAGAGCAGAGAAAGTTTTAGAAGCAACAAGAGCGACTTCAAAGTTATAAATGGCAGCAATCAAATTACAACGCAAACCAAAACGACGACGACGATTACGATAAGGTAAAGAGAGAATCTTAAAAATCTTCAAGCGACGATTAACATGCTCAATCGCAATACGTTGACGTGCAAGTTGGCGATTACAACGCTTATCTTCCTTGGATAATGAGCCATTTTGAGGCTTTTTGATAGGAATTTGCGAGTTAGGATGCAACTTTTGTAAGCCTTGATAACCCTTGTCTGCCAAACCTTGTGTCTGTGCGTGAAAATGAACTCCACTTGCCTTGAATAATGAGAAATCATGCTGCTTGCCCTTACCGTAAGCGGTACAAACTATCTTGAAATTAGTCAGATCGACCACCAATTGGGCTTTGAGGGCATGATGCTTTTTCTTACCGCTATAAAAATGTTTCTGGTGATATTTAGGGCGCTCAACCTTTGTCTCAGTTACATCAATGGCAATTATGGCTGGAGCCTTCTCCTGCCACAATGACTTTTTTCCTGCTAACCGAAACTTTTTCGATTTAATTAAGACATTTTCTACTTTTTTGACGATGCGGCAAATCGTCGATTCTGACACTTCCCAGTCGCTAGCAATATGAAAATAGGTGCGATATTCACGCCAATACTGCAAAGTAACCAATATTTGGTCTTCTAGACTTAGCTTTGGTTCTACACCACCTTGTCCTTTGCTTTGGGCTGCTTGTTGCATTAGCTCCGTCATTTGCGCAAATGTTTCTCTTCTTACCCCAAATAACCGTTTAAATTCTGTCGCTGATAGATTTTGACTGGCTTCGTATTTCATCGCTTAATTTGAGATCTGATAAAAAGCTTATAAATCTAACATGTTTTTGGTTCTGCAAGAGGTCTAGTAATTAACGATCAATAAAACCAAGATATTTTTTGAAAGTGTTGCTTCGCAACACTTTCAAAAAATATCTTGGTTTGGGTTCAAAGCACCATATAACTCGCGTTGCTATATGATCCAATTCCTAAGATTCTCTTTAAGTTTTTGTTTGATAATCCAATCCTCAAGAGTCTCCTTAAGCTGTTGTCTACGGATTGGCTTACTCAGAAAATCATCCATTCCCATTGCTAAGCAGCGATCGCGATCTTCAGTAAAAGCATTAGCAGTCATCGCGATGATCACTACATGTTTAGTTTTCTTAGCAGCAGATTCAATTTGGCGGATGGCTTGAGTTGTGTCATATCCATCCAATAAAGGCATTTGACAATCCATCAAGATAATGTCGTAATCTTTATTTCGCATTAACTCTAGCACCTGCTCCCCATTTTCAGCTAAGTCTGCTTGGCATCCTAGTTGTGATAAATATGTCATTGTCACTTTCTGGTTGACAATGTTATCTTCTGCTAATAGAATCCTTGATCTTTTTAGATC
Source organism: Pseudanabaena minima str. Chao 2107 (assembly GCF_051131155.1). Classification (NCBI taxonomy): domain Bacteria; kingdom Bacillati; phylum Cyanobacteriota; class Cyanophyceae; order Pseudanabaenales; family Pseudanabaenaceae; genus Pseudanabaena; species Pseudanabaena minima. The sequence goes on along the minus strand of NZ_CP159508.1, from coordinate 2,224,788 downwards.
TTCTAATCCAATATTCAGCTTAGGGCGATCTCGAAAATGTGGAATAACTGCACTCGAAGAAGCATCATTAGCTATAACTGGATTCTCAATTCCTAGAGATGAAAGTACTGCTTTGAGTAATCGCTGCTCCTTGAAAGGTTTTGTTATATATCCACAAAAGCCCTGATTAATGACTGTTTCAGCCTCGCTCTGCCTATTGGCTGATAACATTGCCATGATTGGTAAATTCATAAAGTCCTCTTTCCCATGAATTTGCTGCACTAATTTAGAGCCATTAAAATCCGTTAGCTTCCAATCTATAATTGCTATATCAACTTTGTTCCTATTATCCAAATATTTCATTGCATCAGCAATATTCGATACTTCATGGATTGCTGCACCAAATTTAGTGAGGTAATAACGTATTGCATGGCGAGTATGTTGATTTGCGTCAACTATTAAAATACTTCGCTTACTTAAAGTGCGAGCATTATCACCTAAAGATAGGTAGTTCTGAATTGGCTGGGAAGTGAAAGGAATCCTAAACCAAAAACAAGTTCCTTTGCCATTCTCGACGGGGCTAAATATACCAATCTCACCTTGCATTAGCTCTACTAACTGACGACAGATTGCGAGTCCTAAGCCAGTACCACCAAAACGACGATTGGTAGAAGCATCAACTTGAGAAAAAGGCTTAAATAGCTTATCCTGATTTTCGGGATGAATACCAATACCAGTATCGATGACTGAGAATCGCAAATAGATTGGTGATTGTGACGAATCTTTATTTGCTAAAGGATTAGCTTGCTCAAAATTGTGATCGCGTTCGACCCGCACAACGATCTCGCCTTCAGTAGTAAATTTAATTGCATTACCAATTAAATTCATCATGATTTGTCTAAATCTAACGGTGTCTGCGATTAATAAAGTTGGTAAGCCATCTTCAAAACAAGCATTAATTTCCAGCCCCTGACTATGTGCTTGCAATGCGAAGAGTTCCAGAATTTCTTCTATACAGTTCTCCAAATCAAAGGGCAGACTTTCTAATTTCAACTGTCCTTCTTCTAATTTTGACAAATCCAAAATACGATTAATTAAACTAAGCAATAAATTACCGCTCAATCGAATGTTTTCTACAAAGTCCTGTTGCCGATCATCCAGAGGTGTTCCAAGTAACAGGTCGGTCATTCCTAAGACCCCATTCATGGGAGTCCGAATTTCATGACTCATATTTGCTAAAAAAATAGTCTTAGCTTTTGCCGATTGCTCAGCAAATTGTCTAGCGGCTAATAATTCTTGTTCTTTTCGCTTCAGTTCTGTAATGTTACGACCGACATAAACAAAATCATGGCTAGATTCTACACTGTACTCAAGTTGATGATTTTGGATAGTCGAGCAAGAGAAAGAGATCAAAATCTCTTCATTAGTTTTCGACAAACACAATATTTCAATATTTGTAAAATAGCGATCGCTATCTAAAGATTGTTCACTATGTAACTGGTTTTCTAGATAATTTTGATGAATTAAATTTAGCTGATTGGGGTTCTTAAATAATGAAGCGATCGACACATTTACTAGTTCATCTTGAGAATAACCAAATAAGTTGATGGCAGCAGGATTGACAGTTTTAATTTTTCCCTGATAGTTAGTGACAATTAGAGCGTCAGCCATCGCAGAAATAATTTTGTCAATATATTCCTTTGACTTTAATAAAGCATTAGCGAGTAAATCAGATTCATTGGCTCTTTGCATTAGCGTCTGAGACATCATCATCATATCTGTGGCATCTTCAATGCAGATAATAATGTTTTTGTCTTCGTCTTCTAATTCATTTGTCCCAATAATATAAAAATTAAAATAGAGTGGTTTTTGAGGATTGTGTGAACGACATACTCCTTTAATTTCAAAACTAGTAAGTTGGTTCTGCCAAATATTATGAAAAGATTCTTCTAACCCAATCATTTCTGGAAATGCGTTCCGAATATCTTTATTTAGCAATGGCTCGTAGGGATATTCAGAAAATCTTTCAGCTCCATAGGAAGTATCAGTAATCATAAACTGACGATCAATCGTAATAAATGATCGCTCTGAAGCAGTGAGAAGTTTTTTTAGAAGTTTTGACTGTTTCATAGCAGTTTATGATTTGATAAATAGAAGACCAAAGGACTATTTACTTAGAATATTTTCACCTGTGGGTTTCTAATACTTTGATTTTAGTCATAGAGTCTTTATTCTAGCATTAGCATCTGAAACGCCAATTTTTGGAATATTTCATCAACACCTTCACCAGTTTTAGCTGATGTGATGTTTATCGATATATTTAGGTTAGCAAAATTAGTAGGAATAGATTGCAATAGACTCTCTCTTTCATGACTTTCAATTAAATCAACTTTATTCAAAGCGATGAGCAGGTTAGATTGAGGATTAATGGATTTGAAAAGCTGCACATGATCTTTGAGGTTTTGCATACTTGAGTTTCTGGTCACATCGCCAACGATGATCGCTCCCTTTGCACCTTGCAAATAACTAGGTGCGATCGCCTTAAAACGGGTGCTGCCTTCAATATCCCAAATAATTAACTGTAATTGTGTTGATTCTACTGAAGAATCTTTTACACTGGCATCATTAATAGATACTAATTTACGTGAGATTTTTACACCAACAGTTGATAAATACTTATCACTAAATTGACGATCAACAAATTGTCGAATTAGGCTAGTTTTACCAACACCAAAATCGCCAATCAGACATATTTTTTGAGAAATTACTTTGGTAGGAGAATGCATTTAATTAGATACGGACATTGGCTTTAAAATTGGTTGAAACTCTACCCACCTTAACATTTGGTCAGAGGGCTGCTGAACAGATACGTCTATTATTCCAGAAATATGTAAGCGTTTAGCATTTACTCCTCTTTGCAATAGAGCATCTCGAACGGTTTGAGCGCGTTTCATTCCTAGTTGATAGTTGATAGCGCGATCTCCAATATTATCATTTTTTACCAGAATCTTAAGATTGTAATCTGGGTAAAGATCTAGAAAAGCTTGAACTTCAATTAGTTTTTCGGTGTCACTTGGTTCTAGTGTTGTCACCCATATTGGAAAGTAGATGCGTGTAGATATCTTTGGGGTCTGAATTGTAGCTGCATTGCTAACTGTCGTAATTCCAGCAATTTTGGTAAAAGTTTGTGTGATTTTTGGGATCAGCCTCGGCTGTTCAATTAATCCTGTAATTGTTACTTGCCCATCTTTAAATTGACTCTGAATATTTACTCCTTGGGTATAGTTGAGTGCTTTAGTCAGTCGTTGGACTTCGATCGCCACAAGCTCAGGATCGGGAGGTATATTGACAGTATAGATACTGTTATTAATTTTGCTGATTTCTATTTCTGCTTTTGAGGCAGAAATCGCCACTTGCAGGGCGCGATCGCGCAAATGTTGATTTGGTAATTTGCCTCCTAATTTTAAGTGCTCTCCATTAGCTGTAACATTCAGGCGATAGACAGCTAGTTCGGGAGTACTGGCAAATGCTTCTAAAACTTTAGCTTCAAGTTGACGATCTCGATTAGATTGATGTTGATAAATTCCTATGGGTATACAAATTAAGGCAAGTACAGCCAAAACTGTCAAAATCAATGCTTGGGGCAACTGTTTGGAAGATTTAGCCTGCTCGACTTCTATTAACGTTTTGAGTTGAATTTCTACTTGCTTTGGAATCGTGCTGGTATCACCATCAAATTCTTTAAAGCGATCGCCATAGCTTTGCACAACTCGACCAAAAACATCGCGAATTTTATTTACCAGAGCGGCATCAGGTTCTCCTTGAATGATGACTGCTAGATAACAATATCCTGCCACTTCCAGCAAAATCTTAGAACCACTATAGTTAATCGCATCAAGTTCCGTTGTACTTTCCGATCTCGATATACATTCATTGGCAAAGCTCCGAATCGCTGTCAACATCCCCGCTAGCATGTCTGAATCAATTGGCTCGACTAAAGAATCGAGATCACTTTTTTGGATGTCGATCATTACCAGTCCTGATAGATTATGAATCAAAAATATAGCTTGAATTTCAAAGGGAACTGATTCTTTAAGAATCAATTCGGCTTCAGAAACACCTTGTATTCTGGCGCGAATTTTACGCTGTATACCTTCTACGCTAAAAGTCTGTTCAACTTTTTCATTAATAGAACGAATTGCTTCCGCAAAATATTTAGCGATTGTATTCCCAATTACAGGATATAGGGCATCAACCATGGCATCGCGTTCAAGGTCGATTTGGCGCTTAATTGCCGATCCCATTTCTGGCGCAAGAGAATCAACAATTTCATCACGATCAATCCGAATTTGTTCACGAATGGCTGCCCCAACTTCTGGACCAAGAGCCTTAGCAATTTGCTCAGGGTTATTACGAATTTGCTCACTAATCGCATTGGGTAAGAGATCAGCGATCGCATGACTCATTGACAAACGATCTAATTGCGATCGCTCAAAGATTACCTCAGCAATAATTGGTGTAATGGCTTGACACATTTCTTCTCTAGCTTGATCAGCTTTGATACTGAGTAACTCAGCAATAATTGGTAGCAAAAGCTGTACTAGTTCTGCTGGTTGATTAATTTGATTTTCTAACTGAGCAACACGACCTCTAACCTCATCAATTTCCATCGGGATATTGCTATTTTCATCGTCCATTGCCGACAGTCTACGAGAAGCATTGTGCAGGAGACTTTCTAAACCCTCGATTTTGTTCATTATTTCAGGATTGTTAACCTGACTTTCAACAATTCCCAGCTTTTGTTCAACCGCTATCTTAAAGCTTCGCAGATCTTCTAACTCTGGTACAACCAGAATATCCTGCAACATATGGATTGCCTCATCATCTGATGAGCTTTCTAAATAAGAGATTTGAGGCTGTGATGGTTGAAACTGTGGTGGTTGAAGTGGAGGTTGAGAAGTTGGGACAGAGATGTCTTGAGATGGTGGCAAAGAGGTTGATTGAGCAATTGGTGGAGAGCCTATTTGGACTTTATCACTACCTAAGAGAATCTCTTGGATGAGATTGACTGTTTCAATTTCTTCTTTTTTTGAAGGCTCTATTTGTTCTAATCGAGAATATTTAGTATTGTCAGCTAGATTTAAATTTCCCTCGGTCTGTTCTGCTGTTTGTCGATCTTTAACATTAGGATCAAAACCATTCTTAGCGGGCGGAATATCTCTTAAAAAAGGTAGCTCATCTAGTAGGCTAGGGAAAGAATATAGGGAAGGCGATCGCTGCCCGATATCTGAAAAATCTTCATCTAGTGATTTTGGTCTGGGCTTAGCCAATGAGTTCTGTCCATTTGGCGATCGCGTATCTAAAGATACCCCATCTAAATATTTAGGATTAGACTTAGCTGATAAACCTTGCTCGCTCTTTAATAGTCTTGAGCTAGTCTGACTAGACTGAATGTCTATAGACTGAGTATCTTTATGATCAATATTTAATAGACTTGCGTCTTGTATACCTTGCTGCTCCTGAGAACTTTTAGGTTTTTCAGAGTCAATAATATTTAGCTCAGAGAGCAGGAGTAAAAACTTCTCAACATCACTGAGCGCTTTATTCTGGAAGTTACCCTTTTGCTCTCCTTTTGGCTCTGACATATTACTTTTGCATAATGACAATGTTTTCGTACTATAGCAAATGCAAAACAAGGGGCTTCGGCCCCTTGTTTTGCATTTGCGTTATATTAACGCTTTTTACTTTGTATTGATTTATGGCTTGGCTTTAGAAGATCGTGATGTGGTTCTAGTTGTAGAGCTAGTTGATTCCGCACTAGGTGAGACTTTTGGCTCAGAATCGAGGATACTCACCCGCTCATACTTTTCTTCCACCTTTTCTTCGGCTGCCTCACGCAGTTCAGGTACAAACTCAGAACCCTTAAGTCGCATACCTAACTCAAATAGCAACTCTGCCATGTCATCTTTAGAAAGCTTGTCTTCCCGCAGAATTGAGAAATGGCGGTCTAGCTCTTCTAGAACAAGCGATCGCAGTTCACGAGTGTCATTTTGTAAATTATCTCTAGTTTGGGCAATTTCTTCACGTAGCGCTACCCGTTGCGCTTCAACAGTCTCATCAAGGGTCTCAATACTATTGGTAAACTTGCGATTAATACGATCAAACTGTTGACGTAGGTCAGCAGCCTCCTCCTGAGTAGAGGTGCTAATCGTTTTTAGTCGCTTATCAATAGACTCAACTGCCGCCCGTAACTCACTGGCTAACACTGATTTCAAGTCGTTAAGGCGATCGCGGACATCTTGCTGAATAGCTGAAATATCCGACTCGGCTTTATCTAGCCGACTAGTGTATTCGCGCAAATGTGCGCCGAAAATGATATCGCGAATTTGATCGATATTGCCTAAGCGTTCGCGGATCTCATCTCTGGTGATTTCACCCATTAGGTTACCTCTAGGAATGATTTGAACAGGTAGAAAGTTTTTAGTCTCAAGGCACTACATACTGCGGTTTGCAGGTTGTCTAAGACAGCTTGCAAACCGTAAAACCCATGTTAATTTTGGTTTGCGATTTTTATATTGTCCATGCCAATGTAAAAACTTCGGTATGCATAATATTTCTGACGATCGCCACTAAACATAACCATAGCAAAGTCTTGCCATTTTTGCTGTCTTTTAGTTATGGCTATAATTCGCGTTACTTCGCAGAATTGTTATTAATTTGGGTAATATAAACACAGCAATGCTAGTTAGCTTTGTTATTACTGGCAAAATATGTCTGCGATCGCCCAATTACCATACAAAAAGCTACGCTGGCAAAGAAGCAAAAGTTCTTCATTAGCCCGTCAACGTGAGGTTTTTTTAGCTGCGTTTACATTCCTGTTTTTTATATGGTGGGATAAATTTTGGCAAAATAATACATCTCGGACGCGCAGTAAAAGGGCTGAATGGTTAGTTCGCAATATGCTCGAACTGGGTCCAACATTTATCAAAATTGGTCAATCCCTATCCACTCGCATCGATCTGTTACCACCTGAATACATTAGTAGTCTGGCTCAACTCCAAGACAAAGTGCCAGCCTTTAGTGTTAAAGAAGCCAGAGAAATTATCGAACTCGAACTAGGTAAATCTCTTTATACGATCTATCGTGACTTTGATGAAATTCCTCTGGCTGCTGCTAGCCTCGGACAAGTACATCGTGCCACCCTCCACACTGGCGAAGAAGTTGTTGTCAAAGTCCAACGCCCAGGGTTAAGGAAATTGTTCGATCTCGATTTACTTGCGGTTGGTAAACTTCTCAAAGTATTTCGACGCTATTTTGCTTGGACACGCAAATATAATTTAGAAGGGATTTATCAAGAGTTTTTCACGATTCTTTATCAAGAAATTGATTATGCGATCGAAGGCGGCAATGCCGATCGCTTCCGCAAAAATTTTGAAGGTTATCCACGCATTGTTGTCCCCAAAATTTATTGGGACTATTCCACCTCCATGGTTTTGACCTTGGAATATGTGCCTGGTATCAAAATAGATGATCGCCAAGCCTTGGAAGCCTGTGGATTAAACCCCAAAGAAATTAATCAATTAGGAATCTGTTGTTATCTTAAACAGCTTCTCCAAGATGGTTTTTTTCATGCCGATCCCCACCCTGGAAATTTAGCTGTTAGCCCTAGTGGAAGTTTGATATTCTATGATTACGGCATGATGGCTGAAGTCAAAACTATGGCAAAGGATCAAATGGTGAAGACTTTCTTTGCAGTGCTGCGTAAAGACACTAATGAAGTTGTTGACAGCCTACTGAGCATGGGATTTATTGAACCGATCGCAGATATGAGTCCGATTAAACGCATGTTAAAGTTTGTTTTAGATCGCTTCACCGAAAGACCTGTGAATATCTATGAGTTCGAGCAAATTAAAGGTGAAGTGGTAGCCATCTTTGAGAAGCAGCCCTTCCGTTTGCCTCCCCAAATGACCTATCTACTCAAGTCTTTAACTACTCTTGACGGTATTGCCAGAATTCTTGACCCAGAATACAACTTCACCACTGCCGCCCAGCCCTTTGTAAAAAGCATTGTGCTTACTAAAGGTCGGGGTAATACATTGGGAGCTTTGGCTCAACAAGCTAAAGATTTTTTGGTCTATCAGCTTAATAAACCTAGTCGGATGGAAATTTTATTAGAACGGTTAGAAGAGAGAATCGAGCGTGGTGAGTTGATGATTCAGGTCAAGTCTTCCGAAAGCGATCGCACTCTTAAGAGGATTAATATTGCCGTTAAAGCTTTAATCTATGCTTGTCTAACAGGCTTTTTGGCTTTAGTTGGAGCTGTGCTATTAGTTGGTACTACTGCTTACTCTGGCTGGGCGATCGCTACTTTTATAGGTGCTTTTTTCTCTGGATTTTCGCTAATTCGCGCCCTTATTCAACTATCTATCCGTGAAAAAATAGATAGCATTGCTGAACAATAATAACTCACGTTAAACCAAGTAAAAAGAGATGGCGGCGCGAAGCGCCGCCATCTCTTTTTACTTGGGGAACCAAAAGCGCCAATCAGTATTGGGGCTTGATGGTGGTTTGTACAAATTAGGATTACCTGTGTATAGAACTTCAGCAATTAGTGGGAAACTCTCAGTCTGACTTGGCGGACAATCCCAATTTGGATGATGCCACTCATCAAGGCATAAAACCTCAGTCAAGCCTTCAGGAATGAGTCCTCCATATTCTTCCCGATTAGCCAATAACTCTTCACGATAGTTTGCTAATAAAGCGATCGCAATATCAGGCTCATGCTCTGAAAATAAGTCTGGACGAAAAATGATATTTAATCCTGTTAAAGGAATAGATTTACCTCGCACAGTTACAAGATAGTCGTTAAGTAATTCATCGTATTTAATTTGTCCTGTAATTAGGGAGAGATTACTGCCAAAATGGAAATTTTGCTGCTCATTATTTTTCTGTGAATTACAGTTGCCTACACATTCAATAATTGTAGTTAGTCCTTCACCAGCAGGACACCAAGTAATTGAGTTGAACATAATAATCCATTGATGCTCATCCCGAAATGCTAAAAGTCTTGAAGAAAGATAGTCAACATTTAAATTGCCTAGGCAAGGTATTTTGATCTCATTAAAACTGCGATCTAGAAATTCTAAAATTTGTTGTGGTGATTCCATGTATTTTTAATTTACGATAGAAGCCGTATTTCTTACAGCGCTTTATATTTTATATCTTTAATGATTTTCTGAATAACTGACTCTTGTGCTTCTATGCTCTCTAATAGACGAAACTGGACAAGCGATCGCCATAGATTATGCTCAGGATGTTTAACATTAAAATAGATATTGCCTGATAAATAATCTGTAAAAAAGCGTAATCCCAACTCAAAGGTAATCACCCGAATTGCATCATAAATATAGGTATAGTCATATTCTGTGAGAAAAGATCGCGCCGTTGATAGATATCCCTGCAAAATCCCTTGACAAAGTTCCATCTCAAATTGAACATCTTGCCATTGTTCAGTCTCTTCCCCAATAACATTACAACCTGATCGCAGACAATCACCGATGTCATAATGTACCAATCCAGACTTAACCGTATCCAAATCGACTATGCTTACCGCTAGTTGAGTCTGTCGATCAAATAAAATATTATTTACCTTGGGGTCTCCATGCATCGTTCGCAAAGGTAGTTTCCCATCGGCTTTGGCACTTTCTAAAATATGCGCTAATCCCTTGCGATCGCTGACAAACCGTAAACAGTAATCGATTTCAGGAGATTTATTAATACTTCTCGTCCCAAAAATTTCTTCATATTGCTGTAAATATCGCGGCGTAACATGAAAGCCTGCTAATGTGTCAGCCAACTGTTCAGGAACCAAATCACTAGTCAGATGATGGAATGTTCCCAAAGCATAACCAACTTCTCGCGCTTGTTCAATATTTCCCATTACATCAAAGGATTGCGAATTAGCAATAAAACTAAGCGATCGCCAAAATTCGCCACTGTCAGTCTTCCAATAGTCTTGCCCCTGCTGCGTTGGTAATATTTTGGGTATATCCCATCGTCGATCTAATGGAGATTTCTGAAGGCGATCGCGTACATGATTCGCATAAATCCGCATATTCTGCATGACCAACTTTGGTTCTCGAAACACTTTAGTATTTATGCGTTGCAAGATAAAAGGCTGAGCTTCTACTTCTTGCAAAGAGACTAAAAAAGTATCATTAATATTGCCACTGCCAAAGGGTTGAATGTCAGCAATTTGTTTTTGAAGGGAGAACTGATGAGCGATCGCCATAATCTGCGATCGAGCTAGTTTATCAATTTGGTCATTTTGATGCATATTTCTTAGGTATTGTCAGATGAATCAACCAAGCTAAATATTTTTGCGTGCTAATCTTTGTATGCTGATTGCAAAGCTATTCCGACATAATCATCTTTACCTAGATGCACGAATCATTTGAGTAAACGAATAAGTCCAGCCTGTTCAAAATGTTGGTCAGTTGTCAAAGCTTCCTGAATGCCTAGTTGTTGCATCACAACAAAAGATGAGCAGTCAACAAGAGACCAAGCTTTGTCTATTCTACCTTTACATAATTGCCAAGCTAGATCGTCAGTCTCATTATCAATATGTATCACATCAACATAAGTCACTATTTTGATAGCGTCCACAATTTCAAATATCCGAGAACGAGAAATTTTCAGTGGGCTGTTTAGTAAGGCTACCAATTCAGTAATTACATAGTTGGTCGTATAAATTTTTTTCTGTTGTTGGAGAGCTAAACGAAAATACTGCTCTGCCTGTGGATAATAAGTTTGAGTACTGATAAAAAGACTTGCCCATCCTGAAGTATCAATAAACAAATTACTCATCCCAGTTTAAATCTTGATGTAAAGCTTTGCCAATGTAGTAATCATGATTCTCAGCTAGTTTAGGAATATCCACATTGATAGAACCAATTAAGTTTAGGAGAGGATCTGTTTCTATTGATTTTATTAAAGTAGACTGATTTAAAAATTCTAACTGTTTCAACAAGGCTTGTAAGACGATTTCCTCTGGAGCTTTATTTAAGCGTTCAGCTTGAGCATTCAAGGCTTTTTCTAGATTGTCAGGAAGGGTAATCGTGAATGTTTTAGCCATAGCTATTTTTTCTGATTTGTTTGCAACTATCTTAATCCAATAACTCAACGCATCGTTACTAGTTGGTAATATTGCTATCTTAAGTCTAAAGCAAGTAAAGATTATTGATGAGTAAAGTGTCATTTTTTGGGTAATCTGGAAGATCTACTCAAAAAATTAAATTGAGGTAACTTGTTGACAAAGCCCCCACCAATTAATTCCCTTCCCCTTGCTGCAAATCCTCATGGGTTATCCCGATGGATACCTATTATCGCTGTGCTAAGGAATTATCAACTACCTTGGCTGATCCAAGATGTGGTTGCAGGACTGGTTCTGACTGCGATTCTCATTCCCGCAGGTATGGGTTATTCCGAAGCCGCAGGTTTACCTGCCATTTATGGGCTATATTCCACGATTGTGCCACTAATTGCCTATGCAATTTTTGGACCTAGTCGGATTTTGGTATTAGGTCCTGACTCTGCCCTAATTCCGCTTATTTCGGCGACAGTACTCCCATTGTCTAATGGCAATCCTCTACAGGCGATCGCGATCGCAGGGGTGTTAGCAATTTTTTCGGGAGTCATCTGCATTATTGCAGGGCTAGCAAGATTTGGCTTCATTACCGAATTACTTTCTAAACCAATTCGCTATGGATATCTCAATGGAATTGCTGTCACTGTTTTAATTGGACAATTACCGAAGATTTTTGGGTTTTCGGTAAAAGGTAATACGATTTGGGAAGACTTGATTGGATTTGGGCAAGGTGTTCAAGACGGTAAAACCAACACGATTGCACTAGCGATCGGATTATCTTGTTTGTTAGTAATTCTAGTTCTCAAACGAATAGCCCCTAAAATTTCGGGGGTGTTGGTGGCTGTGGTGGCGGCGACAATCATTAGTTCTCTATACGACCTTGCTCAGGGATCGGGCATATCTGTAGTCGGAGTCTTGCCACAGGGGTTACCATCATTCCATGTTCCCAACATTACACCGATCAACTTCAACACTTTGTTTTCTAGTGCTTTAGCGATCGCTTTGGTATCCTATGCCGATCTGAGCGTTTTATCACGAACCTTTGCCATACGGGGCGGTTATAAAGTTGAGCGCAATCAAGAATTAATTGCCTTGGGTATCGCCAATATTGCGGCGGGATTATTTCAAGGATTTTCAGTAAGTAGTAGTGCTTCGCGTACACCTGTAGCTGAAGCAGCAGGCTCAAAAACGCAGATTACAGGAGTGGTGGGTGCAATTTGTCTTGCTCTAGTTTTATGGTTTGCACCGATGTTATTACGAGATCTGCCCCAAGCTGCTCTCAGCGCTGTGGTTATCTCGGCTGGGCTAGGCATTTTTGAAATTAAAGGAACTTTACGTCTATATCAGTTGCGAAGGTTTGAATTTTTTCTGTCAATTGTTTGTTTTTGCGGTGTTGCAGTACTAGGAGTAATTCAAGGCATTTTTAGTGCTGTCGTTTTGGCTTTGATGGCTTTTGTTTGGAGTGCATGGCGACCACATTATGCCGTACTGGGTCGGATTGATGGCATCAAAGGCTATCACGATGTCTCACGTCATCCTGAAGCTAGACAAATTCCGGGATTAGTGATCTTTCGTTGGGATGCACCGCTCTTTTTTGCCAATGCCGAAACCTTTTGTGAACGGGTGTTGCAAGCGGTGATAGCTGCACCCACGATGACTAAGTGGGTATTAGTAGCCGCAGAACCTGTGACTGATATTGATCTTACGGCTGCGGATGCGATCGCAGAACTTGATAAAACTCTATGCGAAGCACATATAGAATTATGTTTTGCAGAAATGAAGGGACCAACTAAAGATCGTCTCAAACGTTATGGACTCTTCAGCAAGATCGGTAAAGATGACTTCTTTCCCACAATTGGACAGGCTGTGGACATGTATTTGGAAGTAAATAAAGTCGAATGGCATGATTGGGATGAATAAACGAAAATGCGGTGCAACGCACCGCATTTTAACGTCTTAGGACTTAATTGCTACCCAATCTCTCTTTAGTAATGTGACAAAAGTGGCAATACCTTTGGAAAATCCTACAGGGTCTTGCATTGCATATTCAGGGAAATCTTCATAGTGTCGCCATTGTTCGGCGGCATTGTGGCGTAAATGTAAGACACGTTCGCCATCTTCAAGCTTCCAAATCATTTGACCGCCAGTTGGGATATTAGACATGGTCTCCTCCTGTTATGTTAACCAGAACAACATTGGTATGAGCTACCAGTTGTTATGGACAATTTTGGCGATCCCAATATTAAATTCTGTAAATATAGCTACTTTTAGTATAGCCTTTATCGTCAGATTAGTGTATATGCAAGCCTTCTACACTCACCTATATCTAAAGGCATGAATAGCAAAGTGCAGCTTATTCATTTACAGCACTTTGCGCTTAAATTCGAGCCAAGATACTTCTTGAAAGTGTTGTGAGGAAGCATTTTCGAGAAATATCTTGTGATTTTAAGGAAGTAGATTTTCCATTGCAGCACCAACTACTCGATAATCATGATCTTGTCTGAGCATAGATATAGCTTCCTTCGATTCAGGAGTATCAAACTGCATTAAGGCATAGGCAAGTCTGACGCGAATATATTCCAATTCTGAATCTTTGAGGCTTAAGAGTTTTGCTAGGGCTGCTTCAGACTGCCGTGTTTTGGACAAAGCTCCTAAACCATCAATACAAGCTTCTTTGACCGTTGCATCTTCACCTTCTAAACCTAGGCTGCAAATTTCTAAGACTTCTTCATGGCATTCTATTTCCACTAAAGCGGCTAGAATACTGCGACGTAATAGCCAGTGATCATCGGTAATGAAGGCTTGCACTAAATGAGAAGCAGAAATGCGATCAAATAGAGATAGAGAATTTGCCGCTTCTGCTCTAACATTGGGCGTGTTGTCATAGCGCATGATTTGCAAAAGCGCGGCAAAGGATTCCGATGTTTTTTGTCTACCAAGTTCTCTAGCTACAAAAGTTCGCACTAAAAATTCTGGATCTTTTATCTGTTTCGTTAAGAGGGGAACAGCTATATCAGCCGCATAATCTTTAAGAGCCGAGATCGCTTTCAACCGATATTGAAAATCGGAATTTTGGAGATCGGTTTCGATTTGAGTGAGATCCATAGGGTGAGATGTTTCGGTAGGATGACAATATAAACAATATATTTATTAAACCTTTTAACGATGTCCCAATTTCAACTGAGTGATAAAGTTCTCGAACTGATTAAAAAATCGCGAATCGTAAGTTTTGTAACTTGGCAAGATACTTGTTCTATTGAGATAATTCAGTGTTTGCAAACAGCCGATGCTCAAAGCCGTTATCTTACGGATGCAGATTTACAACAAATTCAAGAGCTTGAGCCTGCGATCGCCAAAAATGTTCCTGTTGTAAAATTACTCCGCGATCGCGTCAATGCGATCATCGATGAAGCTAGAGCGGAGGTTTTGCAAGTATTTCCGAATATTACTCAAGAAGGTGGAGGACTATATCCTCCCGAAAGAGCCAATGCTTGCTGGCGCGATTTTTGGCATTTTTTACGATGCATTACTTACGGCATTGTGGGACAACGTACCGACTATCTAAGTGCAGAGGGTTTGCAATATATGAACTTGCTATATCAGGAGTTGCAAGTGCCTTTAGATGCGATGGTTGTTGGTTTAGAGGGGATTAAAACAGCAAGTTTAAAACAACTGGAACTGTCACAAAAATCTGAACTAGATCAATATTTTGATTGTCTGATCGAGCAGTTAAAACTATTTGCATAATGTTTTGCCGTACTTGACACGGCAAAACATTATGCAACAGAATCAAACAACATGGTGGTCATGTAGCGATCCGCCCATTCTGCACCAAAGGATTTTTCGAGTACGCGACGGGTTTTGTCATTTTGTTGTTGTTTTTCGCAGTAATATTGCTGACCTGCGATCGCGTTGGCAACTTCAAGCTCCGAAGTCAAAGGTTTAGTCACACTAGCAATTTGGCAATGAATAGTCAAAAAGTCACGCACCCGTTGCAAAAAGGCATGTTCTTCCAGTTCACCCATTGGGCGCACAAATAAACAAAATTCCGAGAAAATATCCGCCCATTCTGGTAAAGCACGGGGCTGTGCAAAGTTGAGATCGGGCAGTACTGACAAAGCTTGACTATATTTAATAGGTAGCGATCGCTCGGCATTTACTGGTGAGAGATCGGCGATCGCTGCACTAACTGCACCTCCACGTCCGCCGACAATATCGGCTCCGAAGATGGGCAAAGCATATTCAGGATTAGGAAACATTACGCAATGCAAAATATCCAGTCCGTTACCAACTTGAGCCAGTTCAAGATGCAGCTTACGGAATTGGGGCGCTTGATAACAAAGATTTTCAATCACCAGCTTCTCGCCTTCTAGATGTCCTTCAATATAGCCAAGTCCCTCTGGGACGCTATAGGGCGACAGATCTAGATTGGTTTGCCATACTTGTTCGATGCAGTCTGCTAACTGACAAATTAAAGGATGTTGGCGATTTCGCAGTGATGCTGACATAAACTTCGATATACGTTTCTATTTGAGTATAGAACGGTGATTGTCAAAACTCTACAAGAATTAAAAAGCTTTGCGAAGCAAAGTTTTTTAAAAATATTTCGTGCGGTAAGTGTCAAAATAAGTTCTAACGTTGTGAGATTGAGGCGAAACGATGTCACTAAAAGCTGGCAAAGAAGCGTTGCTAAGAAAGCACTATACTGAGGCGATCGCCATCTTGACTGAATATGGCCAAGAGAGTAATGATCAGACCTCCAAAGACTATGTGCAAGCGCAGATTTGGCTAGTTTCAGCGTACAAAAAAACAGGTCGTGCTGATAAAGCGATCGCTATTTGTGAAAAATTAGCATCATCTTCTGATCCACAATTACAAAAATGGGCGCAAAAATCCTTAATTACACTTCGGGGCTTGCTTGACGCACCAACAGATGATCGCATCAAGCGCAATGAAGATGTCGCTTCGGTAATCAAGTCCGATCCTCGCCGCTATCGCAAAAAAAACGTTACCTTATCGCTTCCCTCTCGCTATACATATTTTCTGATTGCCGCGATCATTCTGACGGTTTGTGCGATCATCGGCTTGCAATTTTTAATCAGCTTTGGAATTTCGCGGCTTTTTACCGATTACTTTTCGGAAGCTTGGGTATACACAACGGCAATTGTGTCAGTAGTATTTAGCATTTTGCTGTTTTTTATGTCGCCTTGGATCATCGACATTACCCAAAAGCAATATCACCGCATTCAGTGGATTACCCTTGCCGATTTGGATGAAAAGAGTCCTGAGGCTGTAGAAATCATTGAGAATTTTTGTGAAAAGTACAATATATTTGTGCCGCGATTGGGATGGATTGAAGATGATGCGCCTGTGGCTTTTATCTATGGCGTAATCTCCAACTCAGCAAGAATTGTCGTCAGTCGAGGATTATTTGAATGTCTAGATGATGATGAAATTGCGGCAGTCTATGCCTATCAATTAGGAAGGATTCAGAACAAGAGCTTTGCGGTTTTGACCTTTGTTTCTGCTCCTGTTCAAGTCCTTTATTACGTTTATGTGTTACTCAGTCGTCAAAGTTATCGCGCTAAAAGTGCCAAACAGATCTGGCAAGTTGTTGCAACCCTTGCCAATGTTCTCTATTCCCTCAGCAATTATTTGTTGATTTGGCTCTCCCATGCGAGTACGATCGTCAGCGATCGCTTTGCCGCAGAAATTACAGGCAACCCCAATGCCCTAGCCCGTGCATTGCCAAAGATGGCACGACAAATGTTGCCCTACAATCAGCCTGCCATGCCCACCAATCGTCTATTGGAATCGACTAGAGCCATCGGTATTTGCGATCGCCAAACCATGACTGCGATCGGGCTAGCAATGGAAATTGCCCATGTCGGACAAACCGATCAAGATCCCTATCGCGTATTTCTTTGGGAACTATTCAATCCTTGGCGGCGTTGGCTAGAAATTCATTCCACTCATCCCTTAGTTGGGAAGCGTTTGAAGTTTCTATCGGGATATTCCAAACAATTGGGGCTGTTAACTGAATATGATTTTGCGGAACTTTTAAAAGAAGAGAAAAAACTCAATAAAAAAGCTTTATATCAAAACTTTTGGCGCGATTTGCTAATTCAAATTTCGCCCGTTGTTGGTGTAGCGATCGCGATAATCATCGCTATGCTTTTCTCGCAACTTTACAACCGATGGTTATTACTAAGTTTGTTGCTAATTGGCTTGGGTCTGGGTTTTATGTTTCAGGGTAGTTTACGCTATCCTGACTTTCGGAAAGTGGCTGATACTGATCTCGTGAGCCTCTTGATCGATCCCTATGCCAGTTACGTCCAAGGTACTCCTGTCCAAATCCCTGGTGAATTGCTCGGCTATGGTACTGATGATTTTTACATTGGTTATATGCTACGCCTAGAGGATCAAGGTGGCTTAGCCTTCATCAACTATATTCCCAACTTCCGTCAATGGATTATCGATCCTTCTAGTACGATTAAAAATCTAGAAATGTTATGCGATCGCTCGGTAATTGCGACAGGTTGGTTTCGACGGGGCAAGTTCCCAATCATTGATCTATCGACGTTACAACCAATCATGGAGGATCGCCCCAAGCAACGCGCTTCTCTAACCAGCTATCATCAATTCTGGAACAACATCGGCAGTTCGATTCTAGTTCTACTAGGTTTATCGCTTTTACTACTAACTTCGCGGTTGTTCTAACCCCCTAAGCAAGTTAGCTCAGTTTTTATTGCTTAGTTTTCACTATAGTAGAAACAGACTAAAACTTGACAATCAGGCTATTTCTTCTATAGTGACTTCTATAGTAAGTTTAGACAGTGCTATTATGTATAACTTACGGTTTATAGATAGATAATATGCTCAAATACCAGTATCCTAAAATCTTATTAGTTGATATGCATGAAGATTCAACTAAGGATTTAGAAAAACTTGGATATAATGTGTCTCCCGCTAGTCTAGGAAATCCTTACATGGTTACAAAGGTAAATAGATTCTTTCCTTTGGAAAACAATCTACAAGTTCCACAAGATTATAAAGAGCAGGATATCGTAGTTATTGATATGTGCTACGAGCCTAAACATAACAATTATCAAGTTATTGCAGAAGAAATAGGAGGAGGAATTGATAAATGGTGGATCAACCACAGTCAAGGATACGTTAACCCAAGACCTCTATGTAGTCGAAGCATCCAATTTGACTTTGATAGAATTTTAACCACGGGAGGGGTATTTATAATCTTTGCAGATGCCTTAGAGATTATAAGTTATCGTTTTGGACATAAAGACATCTACTCAAGACTTCAAATCGATCAGGAAGAATACCACAACAATTGGAACTTTCTTAGCGTTATAGGTGTTCTAGCCGAACGAAAAATCACGAATGATCATGGTGATTCAATCAGATTTTCTCAAGAACTTCCTAAAGATTGGTTAATTACGTCATTGCTCTCTGAGTATTTAGACCAAGCAACTTACAATTGCACATTTTCATTAACTTCGTGGTTCCCAAATAATTGGGTATCCTTATTGAAAAACAAGTATGAGATTGATATTGCTGGCATAATTACCCCATCTGAAGAAAGGAAAGGATGGATTATAATCCTACCAAATTTAAAAGACAAAGTAAATTTTACTACTAAGTTAATTACTCAACTCTTGCCTAATCTTGCACCAGCATTGTTCCCTGAACAAGAATATTTGAGTTGGGTAAATGATGTTAAATATTGTTTGCCTCAAGTTAATCAGTTTCAACAAAAAATTGTTGAAGTCCGAGAGCAAACAAGTTTAAAAATTGCAGAATTAGAGCAGGAAATAGAAAGCCAGAAAAACAACTTCTCATATTTATTTAATTTGCTTACAGAAACAGGAGATTCATTAGTTCAAGCAATTAAAACAACCTTAATGATATTAGGATTCAAGCAAATTAAAGATATTGATCAAGAATTAGAGTCTCAAGGGATTCAAAGACAAAACAGGGAAGATTTACGTATTCATGACAATGAAATAACCCTAGTGCTTGAGGTGAAAGGAATCAGTGGATTCCCCTCGGATGACGACACTCTAGCAGTGCAAAAATATGTTGTTTTGCGTATGAGGGAATGGAATACCGTTAATGTCCAAGGTTTAACTATAGTTAATCATCAGAGACATCTTCCTCCTCTTGATCGAAACAATGATTTACCTTTTAGACAAGAAATGTTGGTTGCTTCTGAACAACAAAATATTGGATTACTTACAACATGGGATTTACATCGCTTAACGAGAAGTTTCATTCAAAATGGATGGGAACATGAAGATGTCAAAAACTTATTCTATAAGGTTGGACGCATACTGATCATACCTAGCCATTATGAATTTATTGGTACAATTCAGCGTTTTATTCCAGAAAGAGGGATTTTAGGTATCCAAATAGAGGCATCAAACCTTAGGATTGGAGACAGGATAGCTTTTGAACTTCCAGTTGTTTTTGAAGAGCAAGAGTGTGAGTCATTGGAATCTGAAAGACACTCTATTGAAATTGCTGAAATAGGGATGCTTGTTGGAACTAAAACTAATTTAACTAAGGAGGAAGCACGAACTGGTGTGCGTGTTTACAAAATCGTTCGATAGTAATTCACCGTACTCAGTAAAATACAAACTTATCCATGAGTAAAAATAACTACAATGCTACATTACAAACTAAATTTTACTGAAATAATTTTAATATGGAAAACCTACTTTCAAGGATTACATTTAGCAGAGAAGTTCTATGTGGTAAGCCCATCATTCGGGGTTTGCGGATTTTAGTTGCCATGATATTAGAACTTCTGGCAAAAAGAGCAAGTATCCAAGAAATTCTAGAGGATTACCCAGAGCTAGAAATAGCTGACATATACGCGGCTTTACTTTATGCACAGCGTCTTGTTACCCATGAAGAAGTATTTGATCGAGTGGTAGCATCCTAAAGAATGAGATTTCTACTTGATGTCAATGCTAGTGGCGCTTTATCAACATGGCTTTTGGAATTAGGTTATGAAGTTGTGTTTGTGTTATTGCTAGCTCACAGCAAACTCTGTGTACTTTCTGGCATAGGGCGCGTGATAAGCTAAGACAATATCTTGCTTAGGCACACCGAGATCAATTAGTTCATTGGCAACCGAATACTCGGTTCCATCATATTGAATCCAAATTTTTCCATCTTTAATATCCACATGAATTAAACAGCCATACATCCGAAAGCCATCTTCCCATCCCACACTAACCACTTGATAATGATCGCCTCTTGTGTCAAACACAGTATAGGTTTCCATCGCTTCACCAACAGGATCGATTTGACAGTGATAAGTTAAGATGGATTGAATATGTTGACGATAGAGAGTTAATTTATCCATTGTAAAATTTCCTCGCGTTGAACATCAAAAACCATGATTTTGAGATTGTATTCAGAAATGCTGAGCAGCGTAAATTCTTCTGCAAAAAAGCTCTGATGAACTTCCTTTGGAATAGCCAGAAACAATTGTCGATCAGGCTGTTTTAGCCTTAGAGCTAGTCGATAGTTAAGAAACTGTCCCAGAGCAGCATGAAATTCAGAAAGCGAAGAAGGAGCAAGAAACGTCTTGATTTCAACGGCAATATATTGATTTTCTTTTTTAGCACCAATCAAACGTTCTGCACCTAAATCAATTTTCAATTGACGCTTGGGGATAAATGTCAGAATCAGAGGATCATCTGTAATCTGCCAACCATCCTTTTGCAAAGCAGTTTTGACAACATCGTGATAAATATCTTTAGCAGACATGATTTAAGGATTGCAAATGCACCAATGCTTAACCCCAATTTTACAGCAAACTTACAAAGTATTGCTTGCGTGATCCCACTACCTGTAAATACGATCGCCGATATGGCTGAATGAATTACTAACGCGCTAATTATTTTGGTAATTGCTCAACCTATAGAAAACAATGATTTGAGAGGATTCAAAGCGATAAGAATGGACTCAAAAGCAGAAAAGCCTTGTCTTTTTCCAGTATTGACAATGGAACGAACAGCCGCAAATAAGTCACGCCCCCAATCGGAGCGAAAACCATTCGTAACTTTTCTAAAAATGACACTCCAACGTAAAGCCTGTTCGCTAGAGTTATTAGTTGGCGGGATGGTGTGGTCATCCAAAAACAGAAATAAGTTTTCTCGTAATTCTAGATATCGCTTCTGTAATCTAAGTCCATCTTCTTGAGTAGGTAACAGAGCTAAAATATTGTCGAGGTCTCGATACAATCGACATCGATATTGATAACGAGTAGAGTCAGCTAAATCCGACCATCGCCTTCGCAGCACCAAAGCTCGTAGCAGCAGCTTTTTCATCCTGCCAGAGAAAATCTGGTCTCCTGCATCAATTCCATACTGACAATCTCTGAGTTGATGGGCAAGACAAACTTGCCATTCTGTCGCTGGATTGGTCTTTTGGGCGCTAAACAAATCTGATACCCACACCTCTGGTTGATGCTCTGCCATCACTTCGGCGATGACATCTGCGCCTCTAGACGGTCGGATGATATGAAAACATACTTGTTCGTTCTGAAATACCCATTCCCATTGATTTTTACCGTTTACCCTTGCACTGGTTTCGTCACTGCATACTAGACGAGATGTTTTTAGGGCTTGGAGTATTCCTGTCACCTCCGACTCTAGTTGTCCTTTCACCCTTGTTAAGAGATTGGCGATACCTCCTTCTGATATCTCTAAGCCAAATACTTCACTCAGCATTTGCTGCATTCTTCCATAGCTTATACCGTGACTGTATCTCATCGTTGTCACTAGGGCAGCTATTCTTTCTCCAAAGGGACTTCCTACTTCAAGTCCTACGGGTAATGCTGCGATTTGTTCCTGTCCACAATGCTCACACTTGCATCCATACCTTTCGATTCTGGTAACGATGGGCTTGATTGGTGGTATATCGATCTTGTCGTATCGTTCCAGTAATACCTGCATTGATTCAGCGATCTCTTTCCCACATTCTGCACAACTTTTTACAGTTGCTTTGAGCGTTTGGTCTGGATTTTCACTCAGTTGACGACCTCCTCCATCTCTTCCTATACTTCCTGCTCGTTTGCCTTCTGTTTCTTCTGGATTATTGATTTCCGCTTTAAATCCTTTGGCTGGTGGCAAACTTGAGTTCTTTGAAGTCTTCTTTGGTTTCTTTTCTAACTGCTTCTGTAGTTTTTGTAGTTCTTCCCATAACTTAACTATCAAGGCTTCTTTTGCCTCGTCTGTTAGTTCTTTTAGGTTGGGTAGTTCTTTCATTTCTTTAATTTATCAGCTTTTGCCCCTTTGTCAATTTTCCTACGTTGAGCTATTACTTATTTTGTTTAGGGAATATTAGCTCTGCTTTTTTGAAGGTGATTGATATAAAATATATTGAGCATACTGCGGTTTACAAATAGGCGATCGCGATTATGTCTGCACAGTTCCAAATCCACAAAGACACCATTGACCAAGTAAGTCAAAGGGCAGACATCGTAGATATCGTCTCCGAGCGCGTTGTGCTACGCAAAAGTGGGGCGAATTTTCGGGGAGCTTGTCCTTTTCATAATGGTACAAATGCTACAGCGCTGACGGTGAATCCATCACGGCAGATGTATCACTGCTTTAACTGTGGGGCAGCAGGTGGGGCAGTGAAGTTTTTGATGGAGATCGATAAGCGATCGTTCTCTGACGTAGTTTTGGATTTAGCGAAACGTTATAACGTTCCCATTCAAACTGTCGAACCCGAAAGAGCAAAAGAAATTCAGCGTCAAATCTCCCATCGCGATCGCCTCTATGAAGTGATGGCTTTGACGACAAGTTTTTATCAACATGCGCTCTATGCACCACAGGGAAGGCTGGCTCTTGCCTATCTTGCCGAAAAGAGACAAATGAGCAAAGAGACAATCCAGAAATTTCAACTGGGTTATGCGCCTGCGGGTTGGGAAACCTTAATGGGATATCTAGTGCAGCAAAAGCAGATTCCTGTCAGTTTATTAGAAGAAGCAGGTTTAATCGTTCCGCGCAAAACGGGGAATGGATTTTATGATCGCTTTCGCGATCGCTTAATGATTCCTATTCATGATACTCGTGGGCGTGTGATTGCTTTTGGAGGACGATCGCTGGGAGATGAAGAACCAAAATATTTAAACTCTCCTGAAACAGAACTCTTTAGTAAGGGTACGGTTCTGTTTGCGATGGATAAGGCACGAGATGCTATATCTAAATCTGATCAGGCGATTGTGGTGGAGGGTTATTTTGATGCGATCGCTTTACATCAAGCAGGAATTGAACAGGTGATCGCGACGATGGGTGTAGCGCTCAATGCTGACCAAATGAAGCAGTTACTGCGCTATAGCGAATCCAAGAATGTAATTTTGAATTTTGATGCAGATAAAGCAGGGATTACGGCGGCGGAAAAGGCGATCGCAGGCTTTAAGGAACTGGTTTTTAATGGAACTGTACAATTACGGGTGTTGACGATGCCTGATGGCAAGGATGCCGATGAATATCTCAAACAACATAGTGCTGAAGCTTATCGAGACTTGCTCAAAAATGCCCCATTATTTCTTGATTGGCAGATCGATCAAATACTTACAGGGCAAGATCTTAACCAAGCTGATCGTTTTCAAAAAAGTAGTCAAGCGATCGCGCAATTGCTCAATAACCTACCAGTTGATTCCTTCTTTCGTACCCATTACATTCATACTTCTGCTCAAAAACTATCTCAAGGTAATTCCTATCTAGCTCTAAGGCTAGAGCAAGACCTCCGTCGTCAGTTACGGAATACACGCTGGAATAGCAATAAACCCGCTCCTTCTCTGACCACTACCACCAACGCATTACATATAGCCGAAACTCAACTGTTGCAAATATATCTACATTTCCCACAACATCGTGCTTATCTATATCAAGAGATTGCTGAAGAAGAAAATATCGAATTTACACAATCAAATCATCGTTATCTTTGGCAAATGATTCTCAATCTACTTCAAGAAAATAAAACTTCCCTTGCTGCTGAAGAACCTTATCCTGATCATCTAGTGCAGCAATTACAGATCCTTTGTGCTGAGAAAGAAGATGTTGCAAGACAATTGCAGCATTTACTTTGGCTTGATGAAAACTCACGAATTGGTTTACTGCGTCCGCAAATTGTTGTGAGAACAGCGATCGCAAAGATTCAGTACATTATGTGTGAGAAACACGAAAAGGATTGGTTAAGCAAATATCAAAGTATTGATGTGATTGCTAATCCCGCTTTTGGCTATGAATGTCAAGCTAAGATTAAGGAAGCAAGGCAACGTAAAGCCGAAATCCGTAAACAGATTGAAGTTAATTATCTCGATCTGTCAGGTACTAGCACAAACGAGAAGAACATTATCGAGTTTTAAAATGCTATAAGCTATAACAATCCCATTAGTTTAATCTGTGGACTTAAATCTAATGACTCAAGCGATCGCTAATCTAGGATTCTCTACCTCTCAAGCTTTGACAGATCAAGAGTTTATGTCATTGCCTGAAAATGACAACCTTTATGAATATGTGGATGGAGAGTTAATTGTTGCGGCAAATTCAGGTGTAGAGCATGGCTACCTAGCGCTGACGCTCGGATATTTTTTGACGGGCTTTGTGCGTACTCATAAGCTTGGTGTGACTTGCGACTCTAGTACTGCTTTTAAGATGAAAACTGGCAACAAGCGATCGCCTGATCTTGCATTTATTGCTAAAGAACGTTTGCAAGGACTAAAGCTATTACCGAAAGGATTTTTTGATGGCGCTCCTGACTTAGCTGTAGAAATCATTTCACCCAATAATACTTTTGAGGAAATCCATAACAAGTTAGTAGAGTATTTTGAGAATGGAACTCGCTTGGTATGGGTTATTTTGCCAGATGAAGAATGTGTATTGGTTTACCATAAACCTAAACCATCAAAGCTTTTGCAGTTAGAAGACAACCTTGATGGAGAAGATGTTATTCCTAATTTTAGTCTTCCCTTATCAGAACTATTTCAAGAATTATCCTTTTAATCAAGTCAAAGTATCGGGATCAACTCCAAGTTCACGTAACTTCGCCGCTAATATTTCTGCTCTTTGTCTTTCTTGCTCTACCTGTTCAGCACTCCATAATAATAACTTGCCAGATTGATCATACCAACGTAACCAATTCATCGACTGTCCTAGCCTTTTCCCTGCCCAAATACCTAGAAATAGCTCTAATTCTGGAATCCATATTTGTCCTTGAGTATTAGCTTCTTGAAGCACATAACGACTATTCTGTAGACAGCGAACCTCTAAACTTGGTACAGCAGGATCGTAAATAACATAGGTTGGTACTTGCAAAATCCTTTCGTAGAAATAAAGCTTGCCATAGGGAGGAGTTGCTCTGATCGAAAGTTCACCACCTTCTGTTTCTGATAGAAACTCCATCACGATCGCTACAGGTTCACCTTCTAGATTAGGGGTATAACTGCGCCGAGTAAATTCTTCACTAATGGGATAGACCTTAGGTGCATAGAACCAATCAGGAGCTTTGACGATCGTGCGAGAGTTGACTGAGGCAACTAGACCAAAGTTAGAACCAATCAGCATTTCAGACTGAATCAGTCCTGCGGCTCCTAACGCATCGGTCAGAGCCGCCGCCAAGATCGGTTGTTGAATATTTTCCACGGGATCATCAGGTAGTACAAAGTCGGTAGGTAAAGCTTCCCAAGTAATGTTTGGCTCGATTTTAGTGGGTGAGACTTGGAGAACCATAAAAGTAACCTCAACCGCAAAATTTAAGTGATTCGCTGTGTTTAGTATAACGGTTCGTCATTTAATCAATAACTACCTGCGCGAAGCGCAGGTAGTTATTGATTAAATTTAAGCAGCCAACCGATCGCACCTCCTGCAAGTATTAACCAAGCTGAATTAACTTTAGGAAATTTAAGGAGAATTGTCAGACTAGCGATCGCTACAGCTATTGTCCAGATATCAATCAAAGTACCGCGACCTAACTCCCAAGCTACAGCCGCCATCAGTCCAATGGAAGCAGCATTAACTCCATCCAGAAACCCTGCTGTCCAAGACGATTTGCGTAATTTGGAGACAAAGGGATTAATTGCAGGAACTAAAATAAAAGCTGGTAAAAAGATGCCAAGCGTGGCAGCGATCGCACCCAAATTTCCCGCTAGGATGTAGCCGATAAATGTTGCTGTAGTTAATACAGGACCTGGGGTAAACTGCCCAATCGCCACCGCATCTAATAACTGTTGCGAAGTCAACCAATGATTGCGATCGACAAATTCCTGTTGTACAAAGGCTAATAGTACATAGCCACTACCATAGAGTACTGAACCAATTTTTAGAAAGCTTAAGAATACAGCCGTCCAAGGTCTAAGCATGATTTCAGTAGTAACGGCGCTTAAAGGTAAAGGGAAAAAGGAAAAAGGAAAAAGAACGCTAGAGAGAGATTTAGGATTTTTGAGGAAGTTAAGGTTACGAACTAGGGTTACAGCAATACCTGCTCCGATCATCAGGACAATTTCATTAACTCTGAGAAAATATAAAGCCAATACCAAAATTCCTGCGCTCCAAGCCGCAGCATTTTTTAGCCCCGATCGTCCTAACTTCCATAATGCTTGAGTAACAATCGCGATAATTACGGGCTTAACTCCATATAGCAGCCATCCAACCGTAGGAATAGTTTGGTACTGGACATAAACAATTGCTAATCCCCATACCAATAACATCGCAGGAATAATAAAACTTGCTCCTGCAACGATCGCCCCTAATATTCCAGCCTGTTCTAATCCCACATGAATTACCAACTCAGTCGAGTTAGGTCCTGGGATCAAGTTACTAATACTCAATAAATCTAGTAATTTCTCGCGACTCAACCATCGACGATTTTGCACTACTTCTAAATCAATTTGGGCAACATGGGCGGCTGGTCCCCCAAAGGCGATCGCACCAAGCTTCGCAAAAACTACTGCTAATTCCCATAATTGTGGCTTTGCCGATAACTGAGTTTCTTGATCTTGAGCATCTAACAAAGATTCTGGTTCTAGATCTTCTTTTGTATATTCGGGCATATTTTTTTGAAATTAGGTGCGACATACTTGATTAGATCAATTAGCAATAGAGTCTTTTTTAACTTAAAAAATTCATCTAATTGTTAACTCTGATGAGCATACACAAAGCCTTATACTTTTGGCAGGTATCCCAGAATACTAAAAAGCTTTTGCCTAACTTACAGATATGGTAGATCCGCTCAAAACACAGCAAATACAAAAGTTGCAGGCTTCAGAAGATCCTAATCTGGAGTTATGTGGTCAGTCAGAACCGATGTTTTATTATTTTGCTTACGGTTCCTGTATGTGTCCTGTGGATTTGAAGCGATCGCTTGGTGAGACAGCCCATCATTATGTTGTTGGTGTAGCGCGTTTAAATGGTTACAAGCTTGGGTTTTATTATCGATCACCTCATCGTGATTGTGGCTGCTTAGATATTGTCAAAGATCCCAATTCTTACGTAGAAGGTGTTTTGTATTGCTTACCGATGCGTCTAAGCGATCAGCTTGACATTCGCGAAGATGTATCGAGAGGTGGCTACCAACATGAACTGATCACAGTTAGCGTTGGTCAAACTGTTTATACAAATGTCAGAACTTATAGCGTCGTTAATAAGCTATCTCGTGAACTCGCTCCTAATGACTGGTATTCCAATGTGGTACTGCGCGGTGCTTCTACCTGTGGATTAACCGAAAAATATTTTTGGCAATTGTTTTATCATATTTACCAATTGCAGTCATATCACAAACGTCAATACGGCTAAAGTCAAAAAAAGGTGATAGTGCTAAGCACTATCACCTTTTTTTCAACAAATAAAAAAGCAACGTATTCAAATACGTTGCTTTTTTATTTGTTGATTATTTCTTGCCGCCGCCTTGATTTTTGAGGCGGTAAGTAATGCGTCCTTTAGTAAGGTCATAGGGCGTTAGTTCCACCTTAACGCGATCGCCTGGTAAAATTTTGATGTAGTTTCGGCGAATTTTACCAGAAATGTGAGCAAGTACATTAAATCCGTTATCGAGTGCAACTCGAAACATAGCGTTAGGAAGAGACTCAGTTACCGTCCCTTCCATTTCAATAGAATCTTCTTTTGACAAACAAACTCTCCCAAATTTAGTATAAGTTCTCTATGTTTATTGTAGATATTGAATTAAGTGGAGCTTAATTCAATATCACCTTTATGCAAAGAATTTTTTGATTGTCTCAGTTACTTCTGGCATCGACGGTGTGCCATCAATTTGTGTGACATGTTTTCCATAAAATTCTAGCAAAGGTCTAGTTTTGGCATTGTACTCTTCCAGCCGATTTTTGATGACTTCTTCCGTATCATCAGCACGCCCTTGATCGATCGCCCTTGCTAGTAGGCGAGCAACTAAAAACTGATCTGGTACATCTAGATTTACAACCGCGTCATAGGGTTGGTTAATCTCCGCTAATAGTGCATCTAGAGCCTCAGCTTGGGCAACTGTGCGTGGAAAGCCATCAAGAATCCAACCAACTTGAGTATCAGGCTGTCTCAAGCGTGACTCAATCACCTCAATTACAACCTCATCAGGTACAAGTCGCCCAGAATCACTAAAAGACTTAACTTTCAGTCCTAGCTCAGTACCTTGCTTAATTTCAGCACGAAAAATATCACCAGGGGCAATTTTTGGCACTTGCCAAGCTTCAGCCAAAATTTCGCCCTGTGTACCTTTACCTGCTCCAGGTGGTCCCATCAGAATTACTCTAGGCATTACTGTTTCACCATGCCTTCATAACGCTGAGAAATCACATAAGTTTGGATTTGCTTCGAGGTTTCGATCGCCACACCGACCAAAATCAGTAAAGAAGTTGCGCCAATGCCACTAAAGGTCGATACACCAGTAGCTTTTTCCAACGCGCTAGGAATAATCGCAATGCCGCACAAGAAAATTGAACCAAGTAAAGTTAAGCGGTTCAAAATACGGCTGATGTAATCCGAAGTTGCTGTTCCAGGACGCACTGTAGGAATACTACTACCCATCTTCTTGAGGTTCTGCGACAACTCCACAGGATTCAGAACTAGTGTTGAGTAAAAGAAGCTAAATCCCAGAATTAGCAACATATACACAGGAATGTGACCAGCGCCACTAGGAGAAATCCAAGTAGCGATCGCCACAAACACTTCATTATTAATACTTTGACTCAAGTAGGCTGGCAAAATCATCACCGATGAGGCAAAAATGATCGGCATAACGCCGCCTTGATTTAAACGCAAAGGCAAATAAGAAGCTTGTTCGCGATAGAGCTTACGTCCCACTTGTCGGCGTGCTGAAATAATGGGAATCCGCCTTGTTCCTTCCTGAACAAACACAATGCCAATGATCATGACCAAAAAGATAAACAGCAGCAAGATTACGCCACCAACTCGTGAGCTATCTTTCTGAGCAAGGGCGATCGTATCTCCCAAAGAAGATGGCAAATTAGCCACAATACTAATAAAAATTAGTAAAGATGCACCATTTCCAACGCCTTTTTCAGTAATCAGTTCACCTGCCCACATCACAAACATCGAGCCAGCCGCCAAGGCTACCGTAGTCTGAAAGATAAAGCTGGACAAAATCACGCGACCGTCACCAACTGTGATCCAATTGGATGTGGCTTCGGAAAGCACGCCAGAGTTCTGTACCCAAACCCCGAGACCCCAACTTTGGATGACACCCCAAACAAAGGCAACATAACGTGTGTATTGGGAAATTTTCCTGCGACCAGCTTCACCTTCATTCTTTTGAAGATTTTCTAAACTTGGGAGAGCAGAAGTCATCAATTGCATGATGATCGAGGCGTTGATAAATGGCAGAATACCAAGGGCAAAAATACCTAGTAGTGATAAGCCACCGCCAGAAAAAATATCTAAGAAATTAACTACGGCATTATTTCTGACAATTTCCGTAAATCGGAGACGGTCAACCCCTGGTAACGGTAAATAGATTCCAAGTCTAACTAATATCAAAACACCGACAGTAACCAACAAACGACCTCTTAACCCTGCGGCTTGAGCCATTTGCATAAAAGTTTCTTGTGCAGTCGGATTTTTTCCTTTACTGACAACCATAACTAAACTTACCTCAAAGCATCTAGTAGGTTAAGGACAGACTGCGTATGGCACATCTGTTCCTAAAGATTATTTAAATATTGTAGTTGTATCAAGAATATGGCAACTCGCGATCGCCTTATCTCAATTCACAAAAAGGCTTATCCTTTTTTGTGCTTTTACAATTCTTACTGAGTTGAATTTGGTATTAAAACAACAAAAGAGAATATGTGGCGAAACGCTTAGCGCTCCGCCACATATTCTCTTTATGACTAGGCAACTTCTACAGTGCCGCCAGCAGCTTCGATTTTTGCCTTGGCAGATGCAGTAATCGAATGAGCGCGAACTGTAAGTGCTACGCTCACATCACCTCTACCCAAGACGCGCAATACACCGTCATTTTGAGTAATAATACCTGCGTCCATTAAGGACTCAAGAGTTACTACTGTACCTTTAGGTAATCCGCTTAATTGGTCGAGATTAACAATTGTGAAATGCTTAGGATTAACAATTGTAAAATGCTTAAGTTTGGGTACTCGTCTATAAAGGGGAATTTGACCACCTTCAAAGCCAGGTCTGGTGGGACGACCTGAACGAGATTTTTGACCACGCATACCGAAACCACCGCTAGCACCTTGCCCTGCGGCAATGCCGCGTCCTAAACGACGCTTGCGATGCTGTGAGCCTTCTTGAGGCTGAAGATCGTCAATTCTCATAGTTTTTCCTTTCTACTTTTGACAATAACGGCGCATAGCACCGTTATTGCATTAATTAAATAGCTGTTCAAGGGTAATACCACGCGCTCTGGCAACTTCGCCAAATGTACGCAGGGTTGAAAGTGCATTAATTGCAGCACGAGCATTATTTAGAGGGCTGCTAGAACCGAGTTGCTTCGCCAAAATATTTTTGACTCCAGCTAGTTCCAATACAGTTCTGACGGCTCCCCCAGCAATTACCCCAGTACCTGGAGATGCAGGACGAATCATCACCTTCGCACCACCACCGATACCATTGGTAGGGTGAGGAATGGAGTTACTCTTGGTCAAAGGTACATCGATCGCGTGCTTTCTAGCATCGGCAACACCTTTCTTGACGGCATTAATAACATCAGCAGCTTTGCCAACGCCAACACCAACTTGTCCTTTCTCATTACCGACCACGACAATCGCACGGAAGCTGAGTTTTTTACCACCTTTAACCACCTTGGTTACACGGCGGATTTGGACAACCCGTTCTTGCCATTCGGATTCTTTTTCAGTACGAGCGCGATCACTTTTCTTGCTATCGCGCTTGCCTTTGCGTTTTTCATCGCGGTTATCGCCACTGTCGCCGCTGCCACTGTCGCGACCACCACCTGGTCTTGATTCTCTATTCTTAGCCATATTTGTTTCTATCTACTGATTCACTGCTGGATGATTTAGAAATCGAGACCTGCTTCGCGGGCAGCTTCAGCGAGAGCTTGGACTCTTCCATGATAGAGGTTACCACCACGGTCGAATACAACCTTGGTAATTCCCTGTGCGATCGCCCTTTCAGCAATCAACGCACCAACCTTAGCTGAAGCTTCAGAATTGGCAGTAGTGCTAAGGCTAGCACGAACATCGGATTCGAGGGTCGATGCAGCAACGAGAGTATGTTGTGCTACATCATCAATCACTTGCGCCACGATGTGATTGTTAGAGCGATAAATTGCCAAGCGAGGACGTTCGGGTGTGCCTGACATACCTTTGCGAATTCGCTTATGGCGGCTTATGGTTGCTTGTCTACGACTGACACTCATATTTGTTCGTAACCTATCGATTCTGTATCGATTCTATATAAAATGAAAATTAAATAAAGAAGCCGAAATATCCTAGATCTAAAAATCCTAGTTTTACTTCTTACCAGTCTTACCAGCCTTACGTCTGACGAATTCACCGAGGTAACGAATACCCTTGCCTTTGTACACTTCAGGTGGACGTACAGCGCGGATTTTCGCAGCTAAGTTTCCGACGATTTCTTTGTCAATTCCTTCTACAACAATGAATGTGCCTTGAGGAACCTTCTTACCAGAAGCATCTTCAACTCCCAGAGATATGCCCGCAGGAGGAATGATATCAACTGTATGGCTATAGCCGACGGTAAGAACAATATTGCTGCCGTTCAAGTTAGCCCGATAACCAACACCTTGAATTTCTAACTTACGCTGAAAGCCAGTGGACACACCTTCGACCATGTTAGCGACGAGGGTGCGGAAAAGACCGTGTTGTTGCCTTGCGGGACGAGATTCGTTGGCGCGATTGACAACTAAGTTGTTTTCTTCTTGAAGAACTTCCACAGTAGGTGGCAACACGCGCTTGAGTTCGCCTTTAGGTCCTTTGACGGTTACCTCTTGCCCTACGATCGAAACCGCAACTTTGGGGGGAAGAGGAATGGGACGTTTTCCAATACGAGACATGTCTGTTTTCCGTTGCTTGTAATGTTGTTTGCTGAGTTAACAGCCTGAATTACCAGATCTTCACGATCTGAATTACCAGATATAGCAAAGGACTTCACCGCCGACTCCCTGTTTACGGGCTTCGCGATCGGTCATGATCCCTTTAGAGGTGGAGATGATCGCAATACCGATCCCACCCAATACACGGGGTAATTCTTTGGAGTTTGAGTAAACTCGTAAACCTGGTTTACTAACGCGCTTGAGGCGCTTAATAATCGATTGACGATTTTTGCCTTCATACTTGAGAGCGACGACCAAGGCACGGTCGATACTTTCGCCTGTTTCTTCAAAATCTGCGATAAAACCTTCTTGTTTCATCACTCGGGCAATGCTCAACGTCATTCTTGTGGCAGGAATGGAAGTTGTCTGGTGCTTTGCAAGTGTTGCATTGCGAATGCGGGTAAGCATGTCCGAGATGGTGTCGTTGGTAGCCATCCTTATCTCCTAATTCGATCTACTTATGATTCTCTAAAGGGCATACCAACTGCTTTCAGGAGCGCACGTCCTTCTTCGTCCGTGTTAGCAGTGGTAATGATGGAAATATCAAGCCCCCGAATTTGCTCAATACTGTCGTAGCTGATTTCGGGGAAGATAAGTTGCTCGCGGACACCGAGGGTATAGTTACCACGTCCATCAAAGCTCTTGGGGCTAACACCGCGAAAGTCACGGATGCGAGGCAATGAGAAGTTGATTAGACGATCCAAAAAGTTATTCATCTTGTCGCGGCGGAGGGTGACCATCATGCCGACGGGCATTCCTTGACGCAATTTGAAACCAGCGATCGCTTTTTTAGCTCTAGTTACCACGGGCTTTTGACCTGCGATCGTGGCAATTTCGGTTAAAGAAGCTTCTAGAGATTTTGCATTTTGTGCAGCTTCACCTAGACCGCGATTGATCACCACCTTTTCAAATCTGGGAACTTGATGAATATTGGTGTACTTAAACTGTTCCATCAATTTAGGAACAGCTTGTTTGGCATAGACTTCGGCAAACGGTGTTAGCATTTTATCTTCCTCGATGATTTTTCCTGGGCTTGGTCAGGTTGTATAGAATTATTTCTTCTCAGTCTTAACGGAATCAACGATTTCGCCAGTCTTTTTCAACATTCTCACTTTCTTGCCATCATCAGTGAAGGTGTAGCAAGAACGACTAGCGGTCTTTTCCTTTTCGGAATATAACAACACTTTAGAACTGTGGATCGGGAACTCGCGAGTAATGATTTGTCCAGACTCGCCATCAGCCTGAGGCTTGACATGCTTAGTCTTAACATTCACACCTTCAACGATGATGGTGCTGTCTTTAGGGAAAACCTGTAGCACCTTCGCCACAGTTCCCTTAGAGCTTCCTGAAATTACTTGAACCACATCATCTTTTTTAACGTGAATCTTAAAAGACTTGCGGTTGCCGCGATAGGCAGGTTTTGACTTGAATGACATTACAGTACCTCTGGCGCTAGGGAGATAATTTTAGTGAAATTTTTATCCCGCAATTCACGCGCAACTGGACCAAATACGCGGGTTCCTTTGGGGTTGCCGTCTTGGTTAATGATTACAGCGGCATTGTCGTCAAAGCGAATTCTCATACCGCTTTCACGGTTAATCGATGCTTTGGTACGAACAATCACGGCGCGAACAACATCAGATTTTTTGACTGGCATATTGGGCGCAGCGTCTTTAACAGTAGCGATGATTACATCACCAACTCCGCCAAAGGCGCGATTACCACCAGCTAGGACGCGAATACATAGCAGCTTTTTAGCTCCGCTATTATCCGCAACGTTTAAATAAGACTCTTGTTGAATCATGACTTATGCTTCCGAGCTAGATGAGAGAATCTCTACAACTTCCCATCGCTTTGTACGGCTGAGGGGACGGGTTTCCCGAATTTTGACGCGATCGCCTTCACGGGTTTTGTCTTCTTCATCGTGGGCTTTAAACTTGGTCGTTTTGACCACGATTTTTCCATATTTTGGGTGAGAGGTACGATTTTCAACCGCAACCACCACCGTTTTTTGCATTTTGTCGCTGACGACAACGCCAACTTTTTCTTTAACTGCCATTGCTAAAATTCCTATGTTTTGTAAATAGCTTTCTTAAGCTCTGGACTGACGTTCGCGTTCGACGGTCATCAGCTGAGACAAACGATGCTTAGCATGTTGGAACTGATGTGGCTGGACAGGTTGTCTAGTAGCCTGCTTAAAGCGTAGATCAAATAGCTCTTTCTTGACGGTCAAGATCTGAGCTTGCAACTCATCATCAGATAGTTCTCTGGTTTCTTGGACTTTTGGGAGTGCCATATCTTTACTCCTTCTCACGGATAACGAATCTGGTTTTGATCGGCATTTTAGCTGCGGCAAGACGAATAGCTTCTCTTGCAGTTTCTTCGGCTACACCAGCAACCTCAAACATGATGCGACCGGGCTTAACCACTGATACCCAAAACTCGGGAGCACCTTTACCAGAACCCATACGGGTTTCAGCAGGACGCATAGTTACGGGCTTGTCTGGGAAAATGCGAATCCAAATCTTGCCACCGCGACGAATGTAGCGGTTCATGGCACGACGGGCTGCTTCGATTTGACGAGCGGTAATCCAAGAAGGCTCTAGAGCCTGCATGGCATAATCACCAAAGTTGATTTCAGTTCCTCTGGTAGCAGGACCCGCCATCCGACCGCGTTGCTGCTTACGAAATTTTGTACGTTTAGGACTTAACATGGTTCAAAACTAAAGGGTGACAGAAATTTATCCTTCAGCGCTAGAACGATCCTCAAACTGAGGACGACGTTGCTGACGACGACGGGGTTGAGCGGCTGGAGCAGGGGCTTCTTCTCCTTGAATGATTTCGCCTTTAAAGATCCAGACTTTAATGCCAATGACACCATAAATAGTTCTGGAAGTTTTGTAGCTGTAGTCGATATCAGCACGTAACGTGTGCAGAGGAACACGACCTTCACGAACCCATTCAGTTCTCGCAATTTCAGCACCGTTAAGACGACCACTGATTTGCACCTTGATACCTTCAATGCCTGCACGTTGCGCTCTTTGAATAGCTTGACGAACAACACGGCGGAAGGACACACGACGTTCGATTTGCTGTGCGATGTATTCAGCGATAAGAGGCGCTTCGGCATCAACTCTGGTTACTTCGGTGACGTTAATCCGAACTTGGCTAGTACCTGTCTTTTTCAGAGAGCCGTCTTGTTCGAGATACTTAACTAGTCCGACACGCAATTGCTCGATACCAGCTCCACCACGACCGACAACAACGCCTGGACGAGCAGTGCGAATTTCGAGGTCAACTTGATCGGCTTTGCGATCGATCAAGATTTCTGCGATACCAGCATTACTCAAAGTTTTTTCAATAAACTTACGGATTTTGCTGTCTTCTTCAGCCAAGACACCGTAGCGATTGACATCAGCGTACCAACGGGAAAGATGGGACTTGGTGATGCCGAGGCGTAACCCTGTTGGGTGAATCTTCTGACCCATACCTATTCTTCCTCCGATGGTTTGACGGTGATCGTAATGTGGCACGTTGGCTTACGGATTTGGTAAGCACGACCTTGAGCGCGGGGACGGAAGCGCTTGAGGCTAGGTCCCATATCGGCAAAGGCTTGGTTAACTACTAGGGATGCAGGATCAAGTCCTGCGTTATGCTCAGCATTAGCAACTGCCGAACGCAATACTTTGGTAATTGGTTCGCAGGAGCGATAGGGCATGAACTCAAGAATCATCAATGCTTCGCGGTAGCTACGACCACGGATTTGGTCGAGTACTCGGCGCACTTTATGGGGTGACATCCGAATATATTTGGCTACGGCAGGGATTTCGTTTTGGGCGAGGATCATTTTTAACTACCTGTCTACCTATCTCTTGGCCTTTTTGTCGCTCTTGGCATGACCGCGGAAGGTGCGAGTAGGGGCAAACTCACCGAGTTTGTGTCCTACCATTTGCTCCGTGACATATACAGGAACGTGCTGTTTTCCGTTGTGACAAGCAATGGTATGCCCGATCATTTGAGGAAGAATGGTGGAAGCGCGTGACCATGTTTTGATAACTTGCTTTTCGCCTTTGGCGTTGAGCTTTTCAATTTTGGTCATTAGGTGATCAGCAACAAAAGGACCTTTTTTTAGCGATCGCGTCATAGTTTGTACTCTCTAAATAAGTCTTTGCGCTTGGCGACTGCAAAGTAGTCGCTAAGCAAAAAATTAAGCGTTACGTCCGCCCTTACCGCGCTTCGAGGACTTGCGGCGACGACGAACAATCAAAGCGTCACTGAGTTTGCCTTTCTTGCGAGTCTTGTAGCCCAAGGTTGGTTTACCCCAAGGAGTAACAGGTCCGCTGCGACCGATAGGGGCGCAACCTTCTCCACCACCATGGGGGTGATCAACTGGGTTCATGACCATACCACGGACTTTAGGACGACGGTTGAGCCAACGGCTGCGTCCTGCTTTACCAAGACTGGTATTGCTGTGATCGAGGTTGCCTACTTGTCCGATGGTTGCGAAGCAATCCTTACGAATCAAACGAACTTCACTAGAAGGAAGCTTGAGGGTAACAAAATCGCCTTCTTTAGCGGCAATTTGAGCGCCAGCACCAGCTGAGCGCACTATTTGCCCACCTTTACCAGGGACGAGTTCCACATTGTGAACAATCGTACCAAGAGGGATGTTTACCAATGGCATCGCGTTACCGATTTCAAAAGGTACATTGTTTGTACCTGCTTGAACCTTGTTACCAACAGCGATTCCCTTAGGAGCAAGGATGTATCTCTTTTCGCCATCTTCGTATTGCAGTAGAGCAATCCGAGAGGTGCGGTTGGGATCGTACTCGATCGCAATGACTTCAGCGATGATATCGCGTTTGTTACGTTTGAAATCGATAATCCGATAGAGTCGCTTGTGACCACCGCCACGTCTACGGCTGGTGATGACACCGCGATTATTGCGTCCTCTTTTACGATGGACATGGCTAGTTAAAGACTTTTCGGGTTCTGACTTGGTGATTTCCGAGAAGTCTGAGACAACAGTTTGTCTAGTACTAGCGGTATAAGGTTTGTATGCACGAACGCCCATAATTATCTGATGTTGTTAAAGGAACAGTTCTCTGGTTTTTTTAAGCTAGTGCTTATACATCTGGGAACAAATCGATTTTGCTGCCTTCAGCAAGGGTGACGATTGCTCTTTTGATTTGAGCGCGTTTGCCTGCAAACTTACCAATCCGACGCGCTGCTGCGGGTGGATTATGGGTATTTACTTTCTTAACTTTGACTGAGAAAAGGCTCTCGATCGCAGCTTTGATTTCAGGCTTGGTGGCATCGTGGAAAACATCAAAGGTATATTTGTTGTCTTCTAATTGTCGGGTTGCCTTTTCATTGAGCAGAGGGCGACGAATGATGTCGGGCAAGCGACGGGGATCGAATTCGTTAGGGATCTTAGCCATGGTGTTTCTTTCTTCTACTTAGATTCCGTTATTCTGCATCTTCGACCGTAACGATCTCTGTTGCTAACTTTGCATCGCCACCGTACACCTCATGAATTCTGGCGATCGCTGAGCGAGTTGCCACAATCTTTTCAGAGTTCAGAATGTCGAACATGTTGAGCTGATCAGCCGCAAGCAATTGTAGATTCTGAATATTACGTGCAGAAAGAACAATGTTTTCATCTTTGCGATCGGTGATAATCAGCGTCTTTTTGCCAACAGTCACACCCCAACGCTCAAGAGCTTGACATAATTCTTTAGTCTTAGGCTGAGCAAGGTTTACGGCAAAATCTTCAACGATAATCAAATCTGCGGTACGACCGATAAATGCGGTACGAAGGGCAAGACGACGTTCCTTACGATTCATCTTGGTTTCGTAATCTCTAGGCTTAGGTCCAAAAATTGCACCACCACCACGGGTCAATGGAGATCTGGTCGAACCTGCGCGGGCGCGACCTGTACCCTTTTGTCTAAAAGGCTTGCGACCACCACCACGGACTTCAGCACGAGTTTTGCTGCTGGCTGTGCCTTGACGGGCATTGGCTAGTTGTCTGACAAGGGCGCGATGAACTAAACCTTTTGCACTTGCTTCTTTCGCAACCCGCAACTCAAGGTTTATTTCACCAACCTCATTCCCTGTCCAATCTATTACTGTAGGCATAACTTATATTCTCTCGATATCACGAACAAACTACTTAGTCCTTATTTAGCCTTGCCGATAATTACGGTAGGAATAACGTTAAGCAATGCGCCAGGCTTACCAGGGACTGCTCCTTTAATT
The DNA here is from genome assembly GCF_051131155.1 of Pseudanabaena minima str. Chao 2107. Taxonomy (NCBI): domain Bacteria; kingdom Bacillati; phylum Cyanobacteriota; class Cyanophyceae; order Pseudanabaenales; family Pseudanabaenaceae; genus Pseudanabaena; species Pseudanabaena minima. The sequence goes on along the minus strand of NZ_CP159508.1, from coordinate 2,185,802 downwards.
AGCAACACATTGTTCGCTGCATCGACTTTGACTATAGTTAGCTTCTTCACGGTGATTTGCTTACCGCCAAGACGACCAGCCATACGCTTACCAGGATAAACACGCCCTGGAGTGGTACCTGCTCCAGTCGAACCAGGTTGTCTGTGGTTCTTAGAACCATGAGCCATCGGACCGCGACCAAAGTTGTGGCGCTTTTGATAACCAGCGAAACCTTTACCAATGCTAGTTCCAATCACATCAACGATGTCGCCATCCTTGAATTGACTTACATCTAGAGTCTGACCGATAGTGAAATCACTAATGTTGTCGAGACGATATTCACGGAGGTGTTTTACAGGCTCAGCACCTGACACTTTCAAATGTCCTAACTCTGGTTTGCTGAGGAGTTTTTCACGAGTCTTACCGTAACCAACTTGAATAGCTTTGTAGCCTTCTTTGGTTTCAGTCTTAACTTGGGTAATTGTACAAGGACCAGCAAGAACGACTGTTACAGGAACAGCGTTGCCATCCGAATCGAATACTTGGGTCATCCCAAGTTTTGTGCCGAGAATTCCGACAGTCATTAAAATTAGCTCCGCTTGCTTGACTTTCAAATTTTCGCGCAGATATATTCTGCCGATTTTTGACAGGCTCAAAAGAGATCGGTTTCGATCTTAGTAAGAAGTATGAGTTTTGAAGGCTGTTTAATGGACTTCGAGACGACTTACAGAAGATGTCTAGCCTAACTACTAGACGTGAGAAACACAATCTCTTGGGTTGGTTGCTATAGGTTAAAGACTTTTTAGTTTCTTTAGTTCACTATACCAATGCATGACTCAGACTTAAGGAGGTAAGCTCTTGACTTATTCTTCTCAGTTTCTGTTTTTAGTCACGATTAACAATCATAACTCTATATGACATATTTTGTCTATGAATTTTAGAAAAAAATTAAAAAACTAGCAAAATCATTGTCCCAATTCAAAATCCACTTATGTAACCTGAGTATGCAAAAGGCTATATCGAACTCACCTCTACTCTCTTTCCAGTCAAGAAATAGCGTTGCGGCGCTTCGTCCAGCAACGCTATTTCTTGGTTTTATATGTCTATTTCTTCGCTGGGAAGGGAGTAGTTACTCACTAAAAAATTATAAGCAGACCTATCGATAGGTCACATGATGCATATTTCAGTAGGTATACACAGGCAATATTTGAGTATATTAATCTATGTCCTATACGTGATGCTTAAACTTAATTGGTTGTCTGGACAGCGTAAGACATTTTTGAGGGGAAGTTAAAAGCATTTGCTCAAAACACCAAGATATTGTTGAGCTTTATTTTATGTGAAATAGGTTAAGCGGCGAGAGTGGAGAATGGAAACAACACAATCGATATTTTCTAAGGCTTCTAAAATTTCTGAATTGGTGAGATACAAAGAGTGCGATCGCGAGCAGATTCACTTACTTGGACATATTCAGCCCCATGGAGTTCTAATTTGCATTGATGAATCAGACTTAAAAATTTTGCAGGTCAGTGAAAATACAGCTAAATTCTTTGGTTTATCTGCTAGTTCTCTAATTAACCAGCCTTTAACGATTCTGTTTCCACAATCTCAAATTGAGAAATTACAGTCATTCCTCTCTCAAGAAGATATAGAAGTATTTAATCCAATTAAACTAACCTTACAAATTAGAAGTAAAAAGCACCATTGCCAAGGCGTAATCCATCGCTCTGAAGGTTTACTGATTCTAGAACTGGAGCGCTTGTCAAAAGATGTTAACTCTAATCTAGAGTTTTACTATTTATCAAAAATTGCTGCGGCTAATATTCGTAGGGCTAAGGATTTTTCTGAAATGGCAAATTTGTTAGTACAGGAAATCCGTAAAATCACCCAATTTGATCGTGTACTCATCTATAAATTTGACTCAGACGGTAACGGTGTAGTAATTGCTGAAAATAAAGCTGAACATTTAGAACCTCTGCTAGGCTTGCATTATCCCTCATCAGATATTCCTGAAATCCCGCGTACCCTTTACTGTAAAAATTGGCTTAGGCTAATTGTCGATGTCAATTATCAACCAGTGCCTATCATTCCTCTTCACAATCCACTTACACAAAGAACCCTTGATTTAAGTTATAGCAATCTAAGAAGTGTCTCTCAATTTCATGTCAAGTACTTACAAAAGATGGGGGTTGCAGCTTCTTTTAGTATTTCATTGGTAGATTCAGGGAAGCTATGGGGATTGGTTGTTTGTCATCACTATACTTCCAAATATATTGACTATGAGAATAGAAAAACCTGTGAATTTCTAGGTCAAATCATGTCTGTAGAAATCGTTAACAAACATGAACACCAACTGAAGAAAGCCCAAGAGAAGATTGCAATGCTTCAGTCTAGGTTAAAGCAAAATATATTAGGCGATCGCCAATCAATCTATACCTTTTCTCAAGATCCTGATAGCTTATTAAGTCTAGTTAATGCTCAAGGAGCAGTTATTTGCCTTGGAGACAATATCTATGAGATTGGGATATGTCCTCCTCGTGATTTTATTGTTGGATTAACTAAATGGATAGAGACTAAATCTCAAGATGTTTTTTATACTACTTGCCTGAGTGAGAGCTATCCAGAGGCTTTGCAGGTTAAAGATCAGGCGAGTGGATTATTATCCATTTCTATTTCTCTCAATTATAGCTCCTATCATATTATTTGGTTTCGGGAAGAAGTTATCCAAACAGTTAACTGGGCTGGTGATCCAAGTAAGTTGTTAGATATAGATGACGACGATGAAGAGCCGTCTCCTCGTAGATCCTTTGAGCTATGGAAGGAAACGGTCAAGGCTAAGTCTTTGCCTTGGACTGTAGTGGAAACAGAAGCTGCTTTGGAGTTGAGAGGTACACTTATACTCGCTGCCCTAGAATTTTCTCAACAGTCTCTCAAATTGGAAGCAGAGAGAGCAAAAGTTGCAAGTCAGGCTAAAAGTAATTTCCTAGCGAGAATGAGTCATGAATTGAGGACTCCTCTTAATGCGATTCTGGGATGTACTCAATTAATGCATCATGATAATTCTTTGACTCAGGCGCTTAGGGAATACGTTAGTATCATTAGTCATAGTAGCGAACATCTGTTGAACTTAATTGATGATGTTTTAGAGATGTCAAAGATTGAAGCAGGAAAGATAGTACTTGAGGAAACTAAGTTTGATTTTTATGTATTTCTAAATAATCTGCAAGAAATGTTGCAAATTAAGGCAAAGGATAAAAATTTACAGTTGATCTTTGCTATACATCCAAATTGTCCTCAATATGTCAAGGCTGATGAAAGAAAAATTCGCCAAATTTTATTAAATCTGCTGGGAAATGCGATCAAGTTTACGAGTAAGGGTTATGTACTCCTTCGTGTTTCTCAGACGAATATAGAAGAAGTTTCCTCAAAAGTTGTTATTCATTTTGAAGTAGAAGATTCTGGTCTAGGGATTGCTCCAGAAGAAATTGACAAGCTGTTTGAAGCGTTTGTCCAGACAACTTCAGGTAGAGCAACGCAAACTGGAACTGGCTTAGGACTAGTAATCAGTCAACAGTTTGCTCATTTTATGGGTAGTCATATTCGTGTAAGTAGTACCTTAAATAAAGGTACAGTTTTTCAGTTTGATATTGCTGTTGAGCAATTACCTTGTGAAGAAGTTGAAACGCATCAGCAAATAGATTCTGAGAAACCTAACGTAGTAATTGCTGAAGAGGAGTTTACACAAGCTGTTCCCAGTTCTTTGCGAATTCTACTGGTTGAAGATAATACCTTTAATCAAATGATTGCTTTGAGGCTTTTAGCAAAACTTGGCTATCAAGCAGATTGCGCTATAAATGGATTAGAGGTTTTGAAAGCATTAGAAAGTAAATCCTACGATCTAATTTTTATGGATTTGCAGATGCCAGAGATGGATGGTTTGGAAACAACTCGCCAAATACGTCTCATTGAGAAAAATATATCGTCACTTAAAAAGATAAAAATCGTAGCGATGACTGCGAATGCAATGGCAGAAGATCGTGAGAACTGTATTCTGGTTGGGATGGACGATTTTATTAGTAAGCCTGTACGAATAGATGATCTGGCTAACGTGCTGAAAAAACTTCAATGATATAGCTGGCATCATTTATGTTACGGTGATTCCTTTGGCATTTTTGGCATTCAGTTTCGTAATTGCTTCATTATAGCTACGAGCAGTAATATTAAACTGCTTCCGAATTGTTGGTAGCCCGATCGCTTTAAGTTCTAAATCTGTAAATTTTATGATGCGATCATCACTGGATTTATTATCTAGACTGCCAGAAAATGATTCTAAACCTAGTTTTTGGTCAAATTTCGCAAATTTACTCTCGTCAACAACGATCGCTACCTCTTTCCCAATTTGATTGAGGCGCAGATCGAAACTGGCTAAGTTTTCTAAATCTTCTATTGCTTTCTTTTCTTCTGGAGAAAAATAAATGCGATCGCCATGCTTGCGGATATTCTCTTCAGCGATCGCATAGCGCTGACTAAACTCAACTAACTCTTGAGCTTTCTGATGTCTGGCGTTATACAGAGTCACCATTTGATTGTAACTATCAAATGGCATTATCCCCTTTACTGCACGTTTACGTGTTGGAAAAGCGATCGTAAATTTTATGCGATCTGGAATTTTACGCTTACATTGACGTGATTTTAATTTGTCTTGTTTAGCTGTGTAAAACTCTGTATAGAATTCAGTGCGATAGAGGATTTTATCTATTCTCAATCCAATATTGATACTATCTGGTCTATCAGTTACTTTGACGGTATAGGAATTAAATGCAATGCGATCGCCAATTGTATTTGTGGTGTCAAAACCAAACGAATGCCAACTGTGGGCAGCATTAGTTAGCCTAACCTGTTCATTTTTAACATTTATCTTTGCCTTGTGAATACTTTCAGCAATATGGAACTTTTTTCGCTCTTCTTGCGCTTCACTCGAATCGTCTGTTGTGCGCTGTAATATATAAATGGATGTAACCACACCTCCAACTGCTAGACTACCACCAAGGATATTGGGAATGCTTTGAGAATTGACTAATAAGGTAAATAGACCAATCCCAATTGCGATAATTGAACCAACTAAATAATTTGTCTTGGTACTTGAAGGGACGGTTTTTGCAAGCTTGGCATTATATTCGGGTATTCGCTTGAAAGAAAGTTCAACTGTATGAATATCCACCATGTTTACTCATGTATACCACCATGCAGGAATTTTACTATAGCAATGAAAGTTTTGCTTAGGACATTAAACCAAGAGATATAGCTATAGTCACCTGTATCAGGATAAATCAAAACCCAAATGCGGCGCGAAGCGCCGCATTTGGGTTTTATGTCCTAACAAACATGGCTACAGAGATAAATATCGGTGCTTCGCGCCGATATTTATCTCTTGGTTTGTAATACTCTTACATTGCTACAAACCATTGCTGATTAAAATGAATGCTGACCAGTAGTAGGGATGTGAGAAATCCTTAGAGCGAATTGTAGCAATTTGCGCTTGGCGTAAAGACTCAGCCTTAGAGCGATCGCCTTTTTTCACATCATTGTAAAATGCCTGCATTAAAGCTTGCGTACCCTCATCACTAACTTGCCAGAGAGAAGCGATCGCGGCTTTTGCGCCAGCCCTTTGCACCTGATAGCCAAAGCCCAAGACCTCGATGCCATTGCCTAACTTCCCAACACCTGTTTGACAAGCACTGAGAACGATCAAATCGACATTGCTCATTGGTAAATCCTTCATTTCACTGAGCAGGACTTTATCGCCATTGCCAAAAATTAGGAATGAATCTTCGGGCTTACCAGAGTTAAACTCGGCATGGGTCGCCAAATGGACAATATTTTTATTTTGCATCTGTGATTCAGTTGCTTTACGACTGAAATCATTGGCTACGAGCTTGGTTGTATTGGGCAGAGCCTCAGAAATAGATTGAACTTCGGTAACTGTGGCAGGTAGTCCAATCTGACCAAACTTGGTGGTGTTTTGTGCGCCGCCAAATGCCCCCGCAAAAATACGCATTGGCTTTGTTGGTTTTGGAGTGAAATCACTCAAACTATAGGAAACCAAATTATTGACACGATACTTCTCAACTAGCCATTTTTTACCATCATAGAGAGCCGCAATGGGGACATAGCGTAGTAGTCCATCAGGGGAATAGAGAATAGTATTCGTATTGGCGAGATCGGCTTCGATGGGCTTGATGAGAAGGTTATAGAGCTTGCTTGCAGGTTCAATTACATCTAGCGAGTCAGGATCGCGTAGCCCTATCTTAAAATCTACAACTAATTGAGTGATATCTGCTTCTTTAATCGCTACAGATCGATGAATCGGTGTTTTATTGGGGATAAATAGAATCAGTTCTAAGCGATCGCCTAAAATTAGAGGATATAGCAGTGCGTGACCTTGAGGCAGTTTTTGTAAGTATTCGGGAACCTGATTGAGTTCTGCTTGAGGAATTTTACTTAACTGTTGGGCAATTTTTTGATTGCCATCAATCAGAGGTTGCAAGGAATTTAGGGGCTGACTGGCAATCGCTTTAGTTTGCAATTCCTCTTCAGAAAACATGTACAATCCTTGAGCAGTGCGTTCATTCCCTTTCACATTTTGCAAATAGTCTTGTAACTCTTGTACTTTCAGCAAATCAAGAACTTGTAACGCCTCCATGACGCGCCCTTTTTGTAATAGTAAATCTGCCAAAGTTCGATAGTTTGCAGCAATTGTTTGCTGATAGGACTTTTGCTGCTCAATCTCTAGTACCCGTAATTCTTTACGGATTGCTTCGGTGACATTCACGGATTGTTTGTAAAAGGCGATCGCGAGTTCAGGATATTGACGTTGGACTAATAAGCCCAAGTTGCCGATGAGTTTACTTTCCTGATTGCGATTGCCGACTTTGCGAGCAAATTGGAGCGCAGTTTGAAAGGCGGTAAAGGCTTTATCGCTTTGATCTGACAATGCATAGACTAAACCAAGATTATAAAATGCATTACCTACACCTGCGAGATCACCGATCGCTCGATAGATCTCTAATGCTTGTTGGTGTGAAGCGATCGCTTTGTCAGGTTGTTTTAGTTCAAAATACAAAGCGCCAATCTGCGAAAGCATACCTGCTTCTGTGGTGCGATTACCTGATTGTTTAAAAAATTCTAGTAAACTCAGCGCTGAGTTTAATTGGCTTTGAGGATTCGATGAGTCAGGATTGTTGCTAAACATGGTAAGCAAAATTTGTCCCATCTGTTGCAGTTGTGGAGAGTTTTTGGTTAAGGAGGGCAGCAGCTTTAAGATTTCTGTAACTTTTGCGGTCTCCCCCAATTGCAGATAAACTCCTGCCAAATACATTGCCGCCACACCTTCGCCCAACTTATCGCCTAGGGATTGATAGAGAGATCGCGCTGCTTGTAAGGTGCTTATCGCCTTAGGATATTGGCTGAGTAAGGTATAGAGACTACCTTCATCAACGAGAATACTTGCCAGAGTCTGTTGATCGCTAGGTTTAGGATTGGGAACATTAGTCAAATCTTGATAAATTGTCTTTGCTTGACTGTAGAGAGTTAAGGCTTCACGATTCTGTCCCTGAGCAAGACGAATTTCTGCAATATTTTTTAAGTTGCGTGCTTCACCAGCGCGATCGCCTAAAGCTCGATAAACCTTCTCAGCTTGCAATAGGAACTCAATCGCTTTGGGATATTCATTAAGATTGCGATAGGATACTGCAACTGCATTTAACTGCTCAGCTTCGAGGGCGCGATCGCCAGCTTGTCGCGCTAGCTCAAGAGCCTTCAGGTTTAGCTGGACAACCTTTGTATAGTTTAAAGATAAGCTTAAAATATTTGCCTCTAGATTTAGGGCATTGGCTTGTCCTAAGAGGTTACCGAGAGACTGATAGGCGATCGCACTTTGTTGGGTGAACGCTAATGCTTTGTCTTTCTGACCGAGAAGCCCATAGACAGAGGCTAAAAAAAATAGGTTCTGAGCTTCAGCAGCTTGATTCTTTTCAGTCTGATTGATTGGGAGTGCTTTTTCTAAATATTCTAGAGCTTTTGGGAAATCAAATTTTTTAACGTGATAAATAGCGATCGCTGTAAGAGTTTTGCCTTCACGGTAGCGATCGACTACTTCTTTCCGAATTGCTAGGGAATTCTCCAGTATTTTTAACCCAGTAGCATATTCCTCCAAATTAAGATAGGCTCTGCCAGATTGATACTGATTTTCCCCTTCAGCTTTGCGATAGAGTTTCTTGTCTGAGTTAGTCGAGTTTTGCAAGCCCCTTTGCAAAATTAAGTTTGCTTCGAGTAAAGTGTTGAGTGCTTGTTTTTCCTGTCTTAAGCCAATCTGTACTGCTCCGATCCATGTCAGGCTAATTGCCTCTCCTAAGCGATCTCCTTGTTGACGATAAATATTCAAGACCTGTTGATATTGTGCCAAAGCATCCTGATACCGTCCCTGATCAAATAGGCGCTCAGCTTTTTGTAAGAGGACATCTGTTGATTTAGAGCTTGGTGCAGAAGTTGTCTTTGTGACAGGTTGAGCTACATATTCGATAGTTTTTTCTTTAGTGACGTTATTGCTCAAAGCATAGGAAGGATTTGTACTAAGTTCCGACCAAGCCAATGTCATTCCTAACAAGAATAAGATTGATAGGGGATTCGCTGTAAAATAAGGAACTGATTCTTGATCGCATGTTGAAGTTATGTTGTCAAGAATTAGTCTCTTTATTAGATTGCATCCTAGGCGATCGCGAATAGATTTTTTTTGTATAGATTGTTCTTGTAACGTAAATTTCTGCATCATAAATTTTCCAAAACTGGATCACCTATCGCGTTGTCATATAATTTAGCTGCTAAAGTCAGCAATATTTTAAAGGTTAAAATCAGGCGAAATTTTGCTTCGCCCGTCATAACTTCTCTAAGTTTAACAAATATTTATTTAGGAGTGCATAGCAAAAATTTATGGAAATATCTGATATTTCTGAGGTTATAGAAGATAACAATTTATGGGACTATCTGGTCTATTAAACTGGGATTATCATTCTGATGCTTTGACAAAATATTTGTCAGAAAACTCTACTCATAAGACTCATCAAGTCTCAACTATGCCTTATCCACAGGTAATGCCAAAACATAAAGTAGTGTAGCCACTTTGTGTTTTTAAAACCTCAAGGCTCTAATTGCCTTTTGCGCTAACGTATTAAACTAAATTAAACAATGAAAAACTTTATCCAAAATTTACTCCGTTATCCCAAATTCTTAGTTCTTATCATTGGCGGTGTTCTGTCGGTGGTGATTGCACCAATTATTCCATTACTCAAGAAGCCTGTTACTGCGATCGCGATGATTACTGCGATTGTTAGCGGATTTATTGGCGTATCTCTAGTATTAAGAGCTATGCTAGGACTAGACATCGCTTAGTAGATCTGCATCCAAATTCGATTCGATCCACAATTTCGCCACATGTTGAAATATCACCATGTTCAGCAATATGTTAGATATCGTCATTATCTTATTAGTGGGTGTAGCACCACCAATCCTGTCTCTCTGGATACTTCATCGTACCCAAGCTCACTATCGGCAAATAAATTCGGCTGTAAATGCAACTCCTATAACCCTAAATCTAAAAGCTTTACCGCCCGCTGATATGACCTGCATTGATGGGTTTGGTTATGTGATTGGCAAAGTTAGTTGTAAATACAATGCGCGATCGCTTTATATTCGCTGTGCGATCAATCCTAGTGGTCCATGTCAAGATTGTCGGCATTACGACAGCATATGATCAGAGGTTCTAAGCCCTCACCACTAGCCTTTACCATGAGGCTACCCTGTACACTCAAGTACCAAACCCCCCTTTAATTCCCCCTTGCAAAGGGGGAAGACTAGAGATTTCGTTCCCCCCCCCTTTGCAAGGGGAGGGCTAGGGAGGGGTAGAGGACAACAAAGTCAAAAATTAAAGTTTAAAAGTTTACTGTGATAAGTACAAATCTATGGCTACTACAAGACGAGTTGCGCGTGTTGCTGAATTAATTAAGCGAGAAGTCAGCAATATGTTGCTTAAAGATATTAAAGACGATCGCGTAGGTATGGGCATGGTCAGTGTCACTGATGCTGAACTATCAGGCGACCTCCAACATGTGAAAATTTTTGTCAGTATTTACGGTACTGAAGAAGCAAGACAACAAACTATGGAAGCCTTAGCCTCAGCTACAGGATTCATTAAACGTGAAGTTGGTCAGAGACTAGCCTTACGCCGTGTTCCTGAAGTTGTCTTCCATGAAGATCGCTCCTTTGAGCGTGGTGTAAAGGTTCTGTCACTAATCAATCAACTCAGCCGAGAACGCGAAGAAAAGGAGTCTAATCTAAGTGATTGAGTTGATCAAGGCGGGTGGACCAGTCATGTACCCACTCATGGCACTATCAGTGTTTGCTTTGGCTGGGATCATGGAGCGTCTTATTTTTTGGTTCGACATCATTAAGCAAGAACAAAAAACTGCCGAGAATATTTTGGCGATCGCCCGTCAAGATTTAAAACTCGCCTCAGTGGCGGCTCAGCAGTCCTTAAAAGTCCCTGTAGCAAGGTTTCTATATGCTCCTCTAGCCTTAGAAGATCCTGAACCTGAGCTTTTCCGCCTTGCTCTTGAAAGTACGGCTGATGAAGAACTGTCAGGAATGCTCAAGGGTGAAAAATTACTAGAAGCGGTAATTACCCTCGCCCCTCTACTGGGACTGTTAGGAACTGTAACAGGGCTGATTGGTTCCTTTGGTTCTCTCAAAATTGGTGATGTTGCGGCTAATGCAAAGTCGGGATCACTCACCGAGGGTATTGCGGAAGCTCTAATTACGACTGCGACAGGGCTGGTTATTGCCATTTTTGCTTCGGCATTTCACCGTTTATTTTTGGCACTTCAAGATCAGCAAAGCAAGCTATTTATGAAGTTTGGCAATCAGTTAGAGCTGATCTATCGTCAAAATTGGCAACGCCGTGCGTAAACCACTAAGCCCAAAAATGAGGTGCAAAGCACCTCATTTTTTTGCTATGGGACTTGACGAGAAAAAATATACCACCGAGTTTGTATGGCTTCGACTTCGCTCAGCCAACGTTGGCTGAGCGAAGTCGAAGCCGTAGGTACTTTAATTAATCGCAAGTCCCTATGCTCGCCAAGTACCGTGAAAGCCCATTGGCACAATACTTGGCAGAGCTAAACGACAAATCGGTTCGGAATCTAGGCGATCGCTGTCAAAAATCCAGACTTCTGAATATTGACGATCGCCATCAAACACGACTGTAATTACATAACCGCGATCAGGATTAGTGGCATCAGGGGCAAATAATGGTTCCATCCCATAGCGATTTGCACCAAGATCAGCTTCGGTGAGAGTATGGGTTTTGTAATCGTAACGAGCGATCGTACCGAATATCTCTTGATTAATTACGGCATCAGGGCGATGAATTGAAAGGTAGGTGTAGCGAGAGTTTTGACCAACTTCCGCAGGAGCCACACTAGGAAACTCAGAACCGCGATCTAACAATTGCGAAGCTTCGAGAAATTCACCTGTTTTCGGATCTAGTCGCATTTGCCAGAGAGTGCCTTCGGCTTTAGTTTTAGTTTGTCCTGACGCAACTTCTTTGAGAAATTGATTGGTGGTGAAATCGGGATAGCGGATTAAATCGAAGACTACATTGCCAAAGCGATCGCTATAACCATTCCCAAAATGCCACTGATACCAAGGCTCAGCAACATTGCGACTGATCAATTCTAGGTTGTGGCGGTTGAACACTAAGATTTCGGTACCTTCTTGAGGTTTCCATTGCAATGACTCGCTGTAACTCTGTAAATTTAGCAACACAGGAAATGGATTCATCCGCAAAGGTGGTACGCAAAAGATTAGGAAATCTCCAGCCAGCACAAAGTCATGAATCATTGGTAGACCTTGCAAAGTAGCCTGATTCTTTTTAATCAGCTTACCTGCGCGATCGCTTCGGTAAATATGTAACGTTGCATTCTTGCCATAGGAAATTCCAAAATTGAAAATCTCACCTGTCAGAGGATCACGCTTAGGATGAGCCGAATATGGCAAACGATTTTCCAATCCTTCAAGATTTTCTAAACCATAGGTTTCGAGAGTCTCCAAATCTAAAGCATGGGGTAAACCACCTTCCCAAAGTGCAAGCAGCTTGTCAGGTAATGCCAAAACAGAAGTGTTCGCCACATTCTTAGACGACTTACCAAAACGCTGTAGCCATGAGCCAGTGGCAACCATGCCATAATTGCCATAAATTAATTTATTGGCGCGTTCTTCTTCTAAATATCCTTCAGTTTGCACATAGCGATAGGTAGCGCGAGCTTGTCCTTCTGCAAAATGTACAGCAAGAATTGCGCCATCACCATCAAACCAATGTCCCACTTTTAATCCATCACGTTCTAATCTTGCGGGGCCATTGCGATAAAGAGAACCTTTGAGAGATTCAGGAATCTTGCCAGAAATAGTTGAGAGTTGGGTGAGGGGGAATTCTGTCGCTGGTTTTGCGATCGCCTTTGCCCAAGAGGCTTGTCTTTGCGTAGTTGTAGTCATGATATTCTCCGTAGAAGTAATGTTTTTTATGTTGAGATTAGTAGGGTGTTCCGTCTTTATGGGTAAATTGCCAGCCTTGATCTAAAGCGATCGCAATCAGATCATCATCGGGATAGGTTGCGGAATCATGAGGAGTGCGATCGCCTATTTCTAGATAAGTAGCAACTTCATCAGTGTGATTGTAGAGACAATGTCCATCAGCTTCACCTGCAGGAAATCCCGCCGCTTGTCCAGTTTGCAAAATTGATTCTCCTGCATCAGTAATCAGGGTTAACTCTCCCGATAGGACATAGATAAACTCATCTTGTTTTGTGTGCCAGTGACGCAGAGCAGAATGGGACTTTGGTGAAAGTGTAGTCAGATTCACGCCAAAGTTTTTCAGACCTGCGGCTTCACCTAAGCGCTTTTTTTCTCGTCCTGCAACTACTGGCTTGAAGCGATCTGGATAGTTACTTCCTTTACGGCTGGGTACTTGGCTAGGATCAATTATGGTCATAGATTTGTGGCTAGAATTTGCTTTAAATCATTGTGGCAATCTTCTGAGCGGATTGGGAAGCTTTGCTTTTCACTTGTTCCTGTTCTGCTTGCGATAGATATTGCCGATACCATGCAATTGTATTGCGAATTGCTTCACGATGCGATGTGGCAATATTGCCAAAAGTCTTGACAAACTTAGAACTATCAACAACGAAAGGATTCTCAAACTGATACATCATCTCAACTGATTCAGCAGCTTCAGGAATAAAAACACCACCGATTTGCATCATCAATTTACCCATGCCATTCATTTTGGCTGGTAGTTCTAATTCCTCAAAGAGAATATTTAACATTTCCCTTGTGGAAACAGTTGGTGCATTAGGCACATGCCAGACTTGCCCGATCGCTTCCTCTCGCTCTCCCAAAACAATCATTGCCTTGGCGAAATCCTTAATATAGGTATAGGTGTGTGGCAAATCTAAGTTCCCGATCGCTTCGGCTGTTTTGCCTTGGATTGCAGGAATAAACACGCGATCTCCAAATACAGAATTGAGAACGCCTTCACCATAGAAATCAGAGGATCTGGCGATCGCTACTTTGGCTTTACCTTCGCGATCAGCCGACATCAAAGTTTCTGCAAGGGCTGCCCGCATTTTGCCCTTTTTGGTATGCGCTGCATAGGGAAAATCTTCACGCATTGGTTCTTTGACCTTGCCGTAGCCATAGAGACTATCGCCATAGATCAACTTCGCGCCGCTAGCGATCGCCCCAGCGAGAATACCTTGCTGCAATGGGGGGAATTCCTGAACCCAAGCTTTGAAGTTATACCTTGGTCCCGCACAGTGATAAATCACCGTAGCTCCTTGGCAAACTCTCTGTGTAAAGCGTGGATCGGTTGCATCGCCGATCTCTAGCACTATTCCTTGAGGCAGATGTACTTGATTATGGCGATTGACCATGCGCACTTTTTTACCCTTGGCGATCAGTTGATAGGCGATCGCTATGCCCAATGCACCTGTACCAAAAATAACGTGAAGTCCATCTTGAGAAGCTTCCATGTTTTGAGTCTCCTACAGCAAGTTGAGAGGTGGGATAAAAGAGAGATCTTAGAAACCAACAATCTTATATTCAACTAAGTTACTATGCACTTAATTGAATATGCTAGATAATGTATACTCAACTAAGTGCATATGTCAACCCTATTTCTAATTTACTTTCCCAACTTTCAAAAATATGTCTCTTGCTTACGCTCTCTTGGTTTCCCTAATTCATGCGCCAAAAAGTGGTTATGACCTCGCCAAACAATTTGATGGATCGGTGGGATTTTTCTGGCAAGCCACGCACCAACAGATTTATCGGGAGTTAACCAAACTAGAGCAGCAAAATTTGATTTCTGCCGAAGCGATCGCCCAAGAAGGAAGACCAGACAAAAAAATCTTCTCAGTAACCGAACTAGGCTTGTCGCACTTAAAAACATGGCTACTGCAATCCAATGATGCTGCATTGGTCAAGGATGAATTTTTGCTTAAAATTTATGCAGGGTATTTAATCCCTGAACAGGCGATCGTCCAAAAAATCCAAGATCATCGCCAACTACATCAGCAACAACTAGAAATTTATCAAGCGATCGAGCGCAACTTTTTTAGTCATCCTGAAAAGTGCAATATTGAATCTCGCTTTGCTTACTTAACTTTGCGGCGGGGGATTAATTTTGAAAAGGGCTGGCTTGATTGGTGTGATGAAGCGTTATCAATCTTAGTAACTTGGCAGGCTCAAAACTATAGCAAGTCACATAGTTGATTTGGGTAGTATCTATAGCTGCCGTCGATTGTTTTAGGACAAAAGCAAAACCCAAGAAGAGAATGGCGGCACGAAGCGCCGCCATTCTCTTCTTGGGTTTTATGTCCTCATACACTTGGCGACAGCTATAAGTATTTTGCTGTGGGTTGGTTGCGAGAAGATTTTATTGCTCCATAATTCTGTTAAAAAAGAAATGTAGCCCGAAATGATGCATCTCTTTTTGGGGTATTGCTAGGTTAAAATTTGTAAACCGCTAAGTATAGTTATCGCCACTTGTATTAGCAAAATCAAAATCTGAGAAGCAAGTGAAAGTACTTCGCACCTCCACTCGTCTGCTAGGTTTGTGTCTTAGCAAGACTGGCGACAGCTACAAAATTATAAATACAGATAAAACCTAAAAATCAATGAGCGAAAAGATTGTATGGACTGCCGAAGCCGAAGCAAAGCTTAAAGATATTCCTTTTTTTGTGCGTCCTTTTGCCCGTAAAAAGATTGAAAAATATGCTCAAGATAATAGTTTCTCGCCAATTACAGTCGAGATTTACGATCAAGCTAAGAAAATGTTCAATAAAAAATACGACCAAATGAATTAAAAAAACAACCCAGTAATGGTTTGAAGATCACAAAATGGCGCTGCCATTTTGTGATTAGGGCAAAGCCCTTATTATTAAAATAGGGAAAGGTTCTAACACAGAGCTTATAAAATATGAGTCAAACATCTGAGCAGTCAGTAGGGGAATCAGTCTGGAAAAGACTGCGTCATGGCAACATTGCAACCTGCGAAGAAGCATTACAATTTCTAGTAAATATTGAAGGAAATGTGAATTTGGATTGGCTTGACCAAGATCTAACTCACCGTTTCTTTCGAGTATTTGAAGACCGTAGTATATTGCAGCCTGTAATTCCATTATTACTATGGCGCAATTGCTTTTATGTTGGTAGCCCAAAAACTCTAGACAATGACCAAATCAAGCTGATCAGCGATCGCACTTTGACCGATATCAAAGTGATTAAGATTACTGCCGATAGCTATCGCAAATGGTTTCGTCATCAAAATATTCCTAATCCTAATCAGATTCATTCTGCACAGGCGATTAATCCACTCACAGGGGAAGCTGAGCAGGTCGATATTGGCGAAGTTACCGATTTGTATCTGTCTCAAGCAGTAGATCAGACCCGTCGCATTAATGCCTTGATCTCGATCGCTTTGCAGCATCGGGCAAGTGACATTCACCTAGAGCCAACTCCTACAGGACTTAGAGTACGCTATCGCATTGATGGCATTTTGCGTGATATCAAAACATTACCGCTTGAAATCAGCCGCAAAATAATTGTCGCCTTGAAGGTTATGTCGGATATGGATATCGCCGATAGTCGTCGCCCTCAAGACGGACGCATTGGCAAAGAATACACCAGTGATGAGAGTCTGCACCTCAATCTTGATATGCGGGTGAGTACTTTACCCTGTGTATGTGGCGAAAAAGCAGTAATTCGATTGTTGCCCCGTGATAATCCTTTTTCTAATCATCTGGAATGTTTAGGATTTAGCGATCGCACCCTCAAAATTTATGACAGTTGGTTGCGGCAACCCCAAGGACTAATCATCATGACTGGTCCTACGGGCTCAGGCAAAACTAGTACTCTTTACACCAGCTTGCAAGCGATCGCCCAAGAACATGTCAACGTAATCACCGTTGAAGATCCCGTTGAATATATTTTGCCAAATATTACTCAAACTCAAGTTTGTGAACCCGCAGGTATGACCTTTGCCGCAGGATTGCGGGCTATTTTACGCCAAGATCCTGATATTGTGATGGTGGGTGAAGTCCGTGATCCTGAAACTGCGGAAACTGTAGTGCGGGCTGCGCTCACAGGACACTTAGTTTTATCCACCATGCATACGAATGATGCGGCTAGCGCTATCCCACGCCTCAAAGATTTAGGCCCAGATCCAGGATTGATTAGTGATGCTTTATTGGGTGTGGTCGCTCAGCGTCTAATTCGCAAAAACTGTCCGCATTGTTCAGCACCCCATCATCCTACCTTGGCGGAACTACAATCCCTAAGACTGGATCGTGAAGATATTGATCCCAGTCATTGGCGCAAAGGCAAAGGTTGTGAGAAATGCTTTTTCACTGGCTATATTGGGCGAGAAGCTGTTGTTGAATTGATCGATATTGATGATGCTTTTCGGCAAATGATTTATGAAGGGACAATCACCCAAATGAATCGTTATCTTAATGAGACTGATTTTAATTCATTCCGACTTGCCGCGATCGACAAACTAAATGCTGGTATAACCACAACTGAAGAAGTTTTGCGGGTGTTGCCACGTAGCGCTATATATCGAGTCAATTCACCTACGGCTCGCCAAGCTCACATCAAGGCTATTAACTCATAAAAAATAAAGAAAAGACATCTGCGATCTGCGAGTATATCTTCTAAACAAATAAAGATATCTGTGCTGATCGCGGATGTCTTCTAACTAAGACTGGACTTTTACCCCACGCCAAAATGCTACATGACCCTTAATTTGCTTAGCCGCATCCTTTGGCTCAGGGTAGTACCATGCCGCATCCTTGTTGGTTTCGCCATTAACTTCGATGCTGTAATAACTTGCCACACCTTTCCAACCGCAAGTTGTATGGGTATTACTAGGTTTAAAATATTCCATATTCAGCGAATCCGCAGGGAAATACTGATTACCCTCAACCACTTCACAGCGATCGCTTTCTGCAAGAACAACACCATTCCAAATAGCTTTTGACATAAACTTGAGGCTTTTACAATTATTTTATTTGTTATTGTAATGTTTGATAGACTCAGCTAGTCAACTTTAGCGTTACTATAATTCTCTAGGTATAGAATACTAGAAATGCTGAAAATTGTTTAGTTTTGATGTAGTAAGGCTTGAGACATGCTTTTAATCACAGTTGGGACAGAACAATATCAATTTAACGCTCTAATGCATTGGATAGAATTGTTGATTAAGTACCAACTAATTAACGAAGATGTATTAGTACAATATGGGGCTTCAACGCATTTACCTGATGGGTCTAAAGCTTATCGAAATTTTTCTGAGCAAGAATTTTTAAACTTTGTGGATAGCGCTAATTTAATCATTAGCCATTGTGATGAAGATATTGCCCAACTTTTAGAAGATAAAGACACCCCTTATGTCCTTGTACCTCGCTTACATCGGTTTAGAGAATTTATTGACAATCATCAAATGGAAGTTGCTGATGACTTTGAGCGTCGAGGCATTCCGATCGCTAGATCCCCAGGAGATCTAGTCAAATTTATTAAATTACGACAGACATCTTCAGTAAGCCCTAAAGTATCTGAGGCTCAATTATGTGAATATTTAAAAGATCGATATAAATCTCAAAAAAAGTTGATGCTGGTTTGTGCCGCGGGAGGATACTTTCGCTATATGCAAAGCTTCCAAAGTTTTTGGGAAACCTATAGCGATCGTCTATGGATATCAGTGCGGACTAGCATTACTGAGCGTGAAATACAAGATAGTCATCGCTATTGGGGCTATGTTCCCGTAAAAGATAACTTACTAAATATTATTCGTAATTTAGTCTTAGCTTTTAGAGCTGTACCTCGCTATAAGCCAGATCTAGTTGTTTCTACAGGTTCAGGGTTTTCTCTTCCCTATTTATTAATTGCTAAGTTATTTTGTGGCAGTAAAGTTGTTTTTATAGAATCGAAAACGCGCTTTCAAAAAATCGGCTTGCCAGCGTGGGTACTCATGAAATTAAGAGTGCTTGACCTAATTGTGGTGAGAAGTAAAGCGATCGCTAATTTATATCCTGAAGCCGTCTATATTCCTGTTAGTGATAATCTTGGTGATAGCACCAAGCAAAATAGAGATTATAAACAAGCTTCAATAGTTACCTTTGATGAAGTCGCATTTATATTTAGTCCTGAACGGTTAGTGTTTTCCACTGCCAGAGAATTTTTGCTTGATTTTCAATCTATTTGTAATATCGATGAATCCTATAAAAAGATTGTGATCGATATGAGTCACACCACAGTTATGGATAGCGCAGGGCTAGGAGCTTTAACCAATTGCCTGCGAATGGCTACAGCTAACAAGACTCAGTTAACCTTATGGAGTGTTAGTGACGCTGTGAGTGCTTTGATTGGACTATCTTCAATCAGTAATTTATTTATAACTGAGCCAACTAGCAATACTTTTAGATTTTCTAATTCAATCCAAAGAACCAAAGTCAGCAATATTACGATGTTTGGTTTATTGCTATTTCGGACTCAGCGACTACTTAAAAAAATTCCTGTACTCAGAATTTTCTATCCTGTTCTAAAGTTTCTTTTCCCCTTTATTGACATCGATCCTAGTGTGCCTGTGCATCCTTCAGTACGTAACCCAATCAAAAGAATAATCGATATAATTGGTTCTTTAATTGGTCTCAGTTTTACTGCTGTTCTATTTATCCCGATCGCGCTTGCGATTACATTAGAGAGCAAAGGTAATGTTTTATTTGGACAAATTCGTTGTGGTCTGTTGAGTAAGCCTTTCAAAATTTGGAAGTTTCGATCAATGGTAAAGAATGCTGAGCAACTTCAAATCAAAGTTGAGAATCAGGTTGAGGCAAGCTCAAATGTTACTGTTGTCGGTGGGGATGATACGACCGTAAGTGGCAAGTTTTTTAAGAATGCTGATGATCCGCGTGTAACTAGAGTTGGTAAATTCTTAAGAAAAACTAGTCTAGATGAATTTCCACAATTTTGGAATGTCTTAATTGGAGATATGAGCTTAGTGGGAACTCGTCCTCCTACTTTTAATGAGATTAACTCCTATGAATTGGAAGTTGAGTATCATGATGAGCGCTATACAGAATGGAATCGTCTAGATGTTAAACCAGGAATTACTGGTGTGTGGCAAGTAAATGGTCGCTCTAATGTGAGAACTTTTGCTGAAGTGGTTAACTATGATATTGAGTATCGTAAAAATTGGAGTATTTGGTACGATCTCAAACTGATTGTGCAAACTTTTATCGTTCTGTTTGATAAAAAGAATAAGGCTGTGTAATCAACAAAAAACTCATGTGTTTGAAATTAAGGGAGCTACAATATTTTTGTTAAAAGTGTTGCTTTGCAACACTTTTAACAAAAATATTGTGGCTCTTATCTCAGCGTAAAGCGCTAAAGCATTGTATCCTTTTAAGCAATAGTTATATATAGAAGGGATTATGGAACAGAATTGGTCACAACTGCTAAAGCAGCTTATGGATAGACAAACCCTAGTAAGCGAACAGGCTACAGCATTGATGCAGGGTTGGCTAGAAGGAGCGATCGCCCCAGAGCTATCGGGGGCAATTTTGACGGCTCTGCAATTTAAGGGGATTGAGGCTTCTGAATTAGCTGCTATGGCAAATGTGCTGCAATCTCAAAGTGAAGGTCAAAAATTTAAAGAACAATTTGGTCATATTGTCGATCGCACTAAACCTTTGATTGATACTTGTGGGACTGGAGGTGATGGTGCATCGACGTTTAATATTTCTACTTCTGTTGCATTTGTTGTTGCCTCGGCAGGAATTCCTGTAGCGAAGCATGGAAATCGGGCGGTTTCGAGTCGCTCTGGCTCGGCAGATGTTTTGGAAGCGATCGGGATTCATCTTGGTACATCCACAGAAAAAATTTACGAAGCTTTACCTGCGGTGGGGATTACCTTCCTATTTGCTCCAAGTTGGCATCCTGCGATGAAAGCGGTTGGTGCAATTCGTCGTAGTTTAGGAGTTCGGACTGTATTTAACTTGATTGGACCACTGGTCAATCCACTTCATCCTACGGCTCAAGTTTTAGGAGTTTATAATAAGCAACTAACGCATACCGTTGCGGAAGCTTTGCGTTTACTCGATCGCCAACAAGCTGTGGTTCTCCATAGTCGAGAAGGGATGGATGAAGCAGGTTTAGGAGATCTGACAGACATCTCGTTTTTGTGTGATGGCGTGGTGACGGAAGAAGCGATCTCTCCTCAAGAGTTAGGTTTAACTCCTGCTCCAATCGAAAGACTAAAGGGTGGTAATGTTCAGGAAAATGCCGAGATTTTACGGGCAGTTTTGCAAGGTAAAGGAAGCCAAGCTCAAACTGATTGTGTTGCCCTTAATAGTGGCTTAGCTCTAAGAATTGGTGGCGCGGCAAGTACTTGGGCAGAAGGTGTCAGTCTTGCTTCCGAAATTCTCAAAAGTGGTGCAGCATGGTCAAAAGCTGAGTCATTAGTCGCTTTCTTAAAATAAATAATTTAAGAGGTGGCGCGAAGCGCCACCTCTTAAATTATTTAAAAAAGTGACGGTGCTTTGCGCTACTACTTACGCTCTTAAAAAAGTGGCGGCGCAAAGCGCCGCCACTTATGCTCTTAAATTTATGGAAATAGATTACATTGCCCTATTTGTGTCAGATGTGGCGCGATCGCTGATTTTTTATCGTGATATTTTGGGATTTCGCTTTGACAAACCAGCCAAACCTGACGGCGTGGAGGGATACAGCGGCAATCTAAAAATTGGCATTTATGATCGCAGTTGGTTGCCAAAATTATTTGGTGATCGCGGCAAGCAAATAATTAGTGGTAATCCATTTTTGCTATCGATGACCGTTGCTGATCTCGATCAGGTTTATCAGCAAATATGCGATCGGCAACTTAGCATTCAAGAAAGTAAGCTATTAGATATCATCTCACCACCTGAAGTTATGCCTTGGGGACAAAGAATTTTATTTTTAAGCGATCCTGATGGCAATATTCTCGAAATTGTCCAAGCAAACCCGAACCAATAAATTTTCTAAAACTGTTGCTTTGCAACAGTTTTAGAAAATTTATTGGTTCGGATAGCTGCAAGCATAGATATACAGCAAAGCAAAAGTTAACTAAAAACAAGAAGCGAGTGGCGGCGCGAAGCGCCGCCACTCGCTTCTTGTTTTTGGGCCTAAGCAAAACTTGCTTTGCTATATCTTTGGTATTTTGGAAAAGAGAGTATATATTTGACCTTGGTTAAAACTTCAAACGTTTGTATACCTATGCCTACCCAAAACGATATCCCCGTTGCTCAAAGAGTCAGCGATCCTAACCGATCGCCCCAAAAGCAACCTGAAAAAGTTAATTCAATTTCGCGATCGCTACAGGCAGTTCCTTGGTGGGCATATGGTTTAGCATTCCTAGCTTTTTTATCACCCATTGTCAGCACCCGCATCTGGTTCGCCCTGAACGCTAACGCTATCAATCAACCCAAAGAAATTACTACACCTGTTGAAAGTTCACCACCTACATCAGTGTCAGTACAACCATCTGTGAGTCACACCGTTGCACCATTTATAAGCACAACTCCTACAGCTAAAGCCAATGGCGAAAATCCAGAGGTCATCGCTAAAGATACCGACAGTCCACCAGACTTATTTGGTCATCATGCTTTTAGTGAGGCTCCTGCAAATAAATTACGGACTATTGGTAGAGCAGGAGATGGTTATGAAATTCGTCTCCATGAAGCAGCCGCAAAAAGTTATCTGAAAATGGAGGCTGATGCCAAGGCTGATGGGATCGATTTTGTTGTGATTTCAGGCTTTCGAACGATCGCAGAGCAGCAAGAACTTTTTTTTGATATCAGTAAACAACGTAATCAAACTCCAGCCCAACGCGCCAAGGTTAGCGCTCCTCCAGGACATAGTGAACATCACACAGGCTATGCTTTAGATATCGGTGATGCAGCCGTTCCAAGTGCCAATCTATCTACTAATTTTGAGAAAACTGCTGCCTTTCAATGGCTACAAAGTAATGCAGCCAAGTATGGATTTGAGATGTCTTTTCCGCCTAATAACCCACAGGGTGTAATGTATGAGCCTTGGCATTGGCGGTTTGTGGGTGATGATGATAGTCTCGCAACTTTCTACAAGAAATCCAATCGCAGTAGTTCATTTATTAAAAAGCCATAATGTTTATGTGGGGCGGCAAAGCCGCCCCACATAAACTTAAGCCATAATTTTCTTGTGGAGAGAGGCTTTGCCGCCACCATAAAAACTTAAGCCATAATTTTCTTGTGGAGAGAGGCTTTGTCTCCCTCACCAACTTCATAGTGCAGCACATCCCAAACTTGGGTTTACTTTTGAACTTTGCCATGAATGTTAATGCTACAGATTTACTGGCGATCGCCATATTTACAATTACGATGATGTCTTTGGTGGGGACGATGGCGGGCTTGTCACCAATCGTTCCTAGTGCGATCGCCATTACTTTACTCAGCATCTGGGGGCTGGACATTGGCTTTTGGCAAGGGAAATTTGGAGCCTATGCTCAAGCGTGGCTGAGGGCGCGATCGCCTAAATACCGCGAGCGAGTTTCCTATCACGAAGCAGGACATTTTCTAGTGGCGCATGTATTGGGGTTTAAAGTTGTCAAATATGCGATCGCGGGTATTGTTGGGCGATCGTTAGGTGAGATCTTAGCTGATGAGAACTTTACGGGTATTGAAGGTGGTGTAGAAATTGAGACTACTGATGTGAGTAGTTCTGGCAACTTATCGACTAATTTATCAGCGAATTTACTTGATCGTTACAGTACCGTCTATATGGCAGGTATTGCGGCTGAACAACTGATGTGTGAAGGTGAAACTGAAGGTGGTATTGATGATATGCAACGCTTACGCCAAGCTATTTCTCATTTACCCAATCCGATGACTCAAGAGCGTTGGGCGTTACTAAATGCTCGTAATTTATTAAGCGATCGGCGTTCAGTATTAATTAAGCTTGGCGAGAAAATGCTCAGTGGTGCAACCGTCGAAGATTGCTGCCAAACCATTGATCAAGAACTATCTATACACAAGAAGTAAGAGCGTCATACCAAATCACAAAAGAGAGGCAACAGATAGAGCATCCAGTATGGAATCTCTACCGACAAGAGAAGCAATTACAGATTTAGTCATTTCGGAGAGACGATTCTTGACCAAAAGCCGCAACTCATCCATATTTTTGGGTAAAGAAAATCTCAACCCTTGCTTCAAATGTAGCCAAACCCGCTCAATTGGGTTTAATTCTGGAGAATGAGCAGGCTGAAATATCAAAATGATATTGTGAGGTAATCGTAAACGCTTAGCCCGATGACAACCAGCCTGATCAACTTGCAAGATAATTATGCTGTCTGCAAATTTCTCTGATACAAGGTCTAGAAATATTTGAAAACAGTCAGTGTTGAGATGACTAAATTCATAGAAAAAGCTTTCTCCCGTCGCAGGTTCGACGATGCCGTATAACCATGTAGCCTGAAACTGCCACTGGACTTTTGCCTTGGGTTTGACCCCACGAGCCGTTATTTTACGACCACTGATGGTTTTCAAACCAATCCTTGTTTCGTCTTGACAAAAGAATCGGACTTTTCCCGTTAATCCCAACACGGTCACGGCATACCATGCCACCATGGCTAGGTTATCCGAGAGTTTTTTTTATATTCCTCGCGTTGCCCTTGGTTTTGACTGGCGCTATAGGGACGGGCTACCTTTGGTTTTGCCTTCATTCGGTAATGCACCAAGTCATGCACATTTTTATAGGTACTTTCGATTCCTAGTTTTTCCTGTAGCCATTGTCGTATCTCTCCGTAGCTATTAAATCCTTTTTCCTGTTGCAGTTGTTTGTCCAGTGCTTTTTGCGCCCAATCTGGGATTTTGGGTATTCTGCCTACTCTTGGTTTATGGCTTAGTATTCCTGCTATTCCTCCCTCTCGATATCCTCTGATCCACTCTTGCACTGTGCTACGGTTTCTCCCGATTAGTTGAGCGGCGGCTTGCACTGTGCCAGCTTGCTTGCTTTTCAGTAAGTACAATACTTGCACTCGTTCTTTATCTGAGCCTGTTTTCTGCCGCCCTAGCATCTCTTTTAGCTCTTCTTCGCTTTCACTTATTTCTAATCTATATACCCCTGCCATTTTGTTATCCTCTTTCTCCTTTTTCTCTTATATCATCTGTTGCCTCTTCTTTGTGTTTTGGTATCACTTTGTGGCGCTCTTACTTCTTAACATTTTTTGCTATTTGTGGCGTGCTTTGCACGCCGCAAATGGCAGTATCGAACTCGCGTTAATTTTAACGGACATATCGGGTTTCGGTATAAAGGTCTAGTTGAGACGTTTCAGTTAACTTTAGGTTTTAAAGATTACTTTTGAGAGGTCGGCTCCAACGCAGTGTTAGGCTGTGCCGTGGGGATAGGTAGCTGATTTTGCCGCGTCACTTTGATCAAAAATCTTAGGGCTTCATTAACTGCATCTGCACTAGAGAATATTTCTGCCACATCAGGGTCTAAACGTACCATTGCAGTGCCAAAACTCTTTCGCCCTGAGCCTAGTCTCCTCACACGCAAACTTTTTAGATCATATTCATCTAGAAGGTCGTCTTCCATTTCTAATTCAGCCTTCTTCATATGCTTCACGCTCCGATTTTGTGACTTCTCTTGCACTGATAATGCGAATTGAATTTCTTCTCTCAGTATACGAAACAATCAGCAAACGTCCTCGATTGGACTGACCAACAATAAGGTATCGAGCTTCTTTGTCCGAATGGTGTGAATCGTAGAAGTCAACGTAAAGGGGATCATCGAAGACGGTTTTCGCCTCATCGAAGGAAACTCCATGCAAGATTTTTGGCTGCTTTATTTTTGTCCCACTCAAATTTCATTTAGCTGTTGTAGCAAGTTGTGCTGTGATCCTATTCCAAAAATTAGTCTTAACAACTTATCCCGTTTAGGATACTGTAGGGTATGGTAGCGTCAGCGTAACACACGAATTTTGAATATTAGATAAGGTGCGTTACATTTCATTAACGCACCCTACTGGACTGTTTCATCTAAAATAGTGCAATAGATACGGTTATTCTTCTTGCTCAAATACTGGATAAAGATGTTTCAGTTTGACTCTGGCATCGCTTGTCGAAAACCTCCATATTACTTTGGATGCATTCTGATTTCGAGACTTTTGCCAAGCGTCTATCTCCTCTTTGAGTTTGTCCTTGCTAGGAATCCGTCTATCTAAACATTGTTTTGATAAGACACTCAATTCGGTTTCGGCTACATTCAACCAACTACCATTACGCGGCGTATGATAAATTTCTAGTCTTCTTGCTAAACGATGAGCTTCTGGTGCAGGAAATGCTTCATACAGCGAAGCTATATTATGGGTATTCAGATTATCACTGAGTAGCTTTACTTTTCGTGCATTCGGATAGTCCTCATCCAACAATTGACGTATTTCCTCAGCCCAATCTATCCTTGTTCGACTATCTCGGCTACTCACCCGTCTCCATCCTCGATGAGGGTCAACAAACATGAATAGGGCTTGAACACCTTCACGCTCATAGTGGTAGTCTTCTTTTTTATCTTGTCCAGGTTGCATCGCTATTGGTGGATAAACCTCTCCGAGTAGTTGCTTTGATGCTTCATCCATTGCAATCAACGGTTCTTCTTCGCATGGCTCCGTGCTATACAAGTCAAGGACGACTTCCATTTCTGCCACAAATCTTGCTAAATCTCTTTCGGGAATACAAAATCTCTGGGTTTTCCAAGGTCGTAATTCGTTTTTTTTAGAGTACGCCACACCGTTGATGCGGAAATTTCGGTAATAACTTGTCTTTGCTTGAGTTCTGACGTTAATAGTCTGATTGTCCACTCAGCACGTCCTTCTGGTGGGTCTGCACAACACAGAGCAATTATGTGGGCTTCGCTAGAGCCATCGACCTTGGGCGGTGTGGGGGCGTTTTCCTTAATTGTCTCTCTAGTGCAGGTTTTTCACCTTTTTGCAGAAATCTTTGGCGAATTCGACCTACGGTGTTTCTATGCACCTGCAATGCTTCTGCTATTTCTTCATCAGTCCATGTTCTCTTGCTGTATTTTCCTTCATCACACATCAGTAAAATTCTGGCGTGCAAGATCTTTTTTGCAGGTGCATAGCCATTTCGACTAATTTGTTCTAAGTTTTCTCTATCCTCTACTGTTAAATAGACTTTATCTCGCCTTCCTCTTCCCATGATTAGGGCTCTCCAAACCAATATCTATTGCACTATTTTAGATGAAACAGTCCACTACTGGACTGTTTCATCTAAAGTGATGCAATAGTCGATCTATCAAAAAGCTTGTTAAGACTGACTTCACCTAGTTTTCTATTACACTATTTTAGATGAAACAGTCCACTACTGGACTGTTTCATCTAAAGTGATGCAATAGTCGATCTATCAAAAAGCTTGTTAAGACTGACTTCACCTAGTTTTCTATTACACTATTTTAGATGAAACAGTCCACTACTGGACTGTTTCATCTAAAATAGTGCAATAGATACGGTTATTCTTCTTGCTCAAATACTGGATAAAGATGTTTCAGTTTGACTCTGGCATCGCTTGTCGAAAACCTCCATATTACTTTGGATGCATTCTGATTTCGAGACTTTTGCCAAGCGTCTATCTCCTCTTTGAGTTTGTCCTTGCTAGGAATCCGTCTATCTAAACATTGTTTTGATAAGACACTCAATTCGGTTTCGGCTACATTCAACCAACTACCATTACGCGGCGTATGATAAATTTCTAGTCTTCTTGCTAAACGATGAGCTTCTGGTGCAGGAAATGCTTCATACAGCGAAGCTATATTATGGGTATTCAGATTATCACTGAGTAGCTTTACTTTTCGTGCATTCGGATAGTCCTCATCCAACAATTGACGTATTTCCTCAGCCCAATCTATCCTTGTTCGACTATCTCGGCTACTCACCCGTCTCCATCCTCGATGAGGGTCAACAAACATGAATAGGGCTTGAACACCTTCACGCTCATAGTGGTAGTCTTCTTTTTTATCTTGTCCAGGTTGCATCGCTATTGGTGGATAAACCTCTCCGAGTAGTTGCTTTGATGCTTCATCCATTGCAATCAACGGTTCTTCTTCGCATGGCTCCGTGCTATACAAGTCAAGGACGACTTCCATTTCTGCCACAAATCTTGCTAAATCTCTTTCGGGAATACAAAATCTCTGGGTTTTCCAAGGTCGTAATTCGTTTTTTTTAGAGTACGCCACACCGTTGATGCGGAAATTTCGGTAATAACTTGTCTTTGCTTGAGTTCTGACGTTAATAGTCTGATTGTCCACTCAGCACGTCCTTCTGGTGGGTCTGCACAACACAGAGCAATTATGTGGGCTTCGCTAGAGCCATCGACCTTGGGCGGTGTGGGGGGCGTTTTCCTTAATTGTCTCTCTAGTGCAGGTTTTTCACCTTTTTGCAGAAATCTTTGGCGAATTCGACCTACGGTGTTTCTATGCACCTGCAATGCTTCTGCTATTTCTTCATCAGTCCATGTTCTCTTGCTGTATTTTCCTTCATCACACATCAGTAAAATTCTGGCGTGCAAGATCTTTTTTGCAGGTGCATAGCCATTTCGACTAATTTGTTCTAAGTTTTCTCTATCCTCTACTGCTAAATAGACTTTATCTCGCCTTCCTCTTCCCATGATTAGGGCTCTCCAAACCAATATCTATTGCACTATTTTAGATGAAACAGTCCACTACAAGATCGGTGATCGCACTAACGGTCTAGTTGAGCCGCCTCAGTCAATCTTTAGCTTTTAAAGATCACTTTTGATGAAGTCGTCTCCAACGCAGTGTTAGACCATACCTCACGCAGGCAAAGATTGAGAGCGAAATATTTTTGCATTTTAGCCTCAGCATTATTCTTCTCTGTTTGCGAGTAATTCATAGAACTCATTCAGTTTTCTTCGCAAAAGTTCTTTCGGGATGAGTGTGATTTCGTATTCTGCAACAACGGTAGGACTGATAGATCGACTGAGAGCGTATTCTACAACTTCATCATCTTTGTCTCGGCAAAGCAGAACACCAATACTAGGATTTTCGTGAGGTTTTTTAATGTCGCGATCAAGGGCTTCGAGGTAGAATTCAAGTTGTCCGAGGTATTCAGGTCGAAATTTATCGATTTTGAGTTCAAAAGCAACGAGGCTTTGAAGTTCACGATGATAGAAAAGTAGATCGATGAAAAAGTCACTATTGCCAACTTGTAGTCGATATTCTTCTCCAAGGAAAGTAAAGTCTCGACCAAGTTCTAGGATAAACTCTTTAAGATAGGCGACAAGAGATGCTTTTAGCTCATTCTCAGAGTGATTAGATGGCAGGTTGAGAAAATCGAGGACGTAACTATCTCGAAAGATTCCAGCGAGCGGTTTAGGGTGGGCAATTTGCAAAAGTTTATCATCGGCGAGACGTGTGCGCTCAAAGATACCGCTATTGATTTGGCGATCAAGTTCACGGGTGCTGTAACGTTCGGTAGCAGCGAGTTCTAGATAAAAAAGTCGCTCGGATTCAGTCTTGCAGCGTGAGATGAGGATAGAATGATGAGTCCAGCTTAATTGTGTCAGCAGTGACGACACAATTCCAGAATTTGGATAGATTTCATAAAATTGTCGCATTCTGTAAAGGTTACGCTTTTCAAATCCTTTGAGATTAGGCTCTTGAGTTTGGATAAAGGTTGCAAGTTGTTCAACTGTTTTTTGCCCCCATTCGCTAGTTGCCAAGCGATCGCTGATGTATTTACCGATGCTCCAGTATAGTTTGATCAGTTCTTGGTTTGCAGTAGCGATGACCTTTTGCTGGACAGTTTTGATAAGAGTGAGAACTTCAGCAAATTGAGGATGCAAAGAGTCTGACATTAAGTGATTTTACTGAAAACTTTAATATTTAATAGTATTGTACAAGGCATCTCAAACTGCATCAAAGCAAGGTGAGCTAAATTTTATTAACGCACCTTACAAGATTTGCTACTAACGATTTCCATAGCAAGTTGTTTAGCAAGACCAACACTGACCTCCACAGCTTGTCAAAAACGGAGATACTCGGAAGGGAACACATCCTAAATGTGCTTCAGCGTATGAAGACATGATTTTCATTTCTTCATCACTCATCTTGTTGTCAACATCTTCAGGCTGATGATGAATGTAAGATCCCTTGCCACAAAGAGCAGCGCAAAGATTTAGGTAATCTCGTGTGAAGATCAAATGACTGTGCCAAATTTCATCTAACTCAGGATTTGGAACATAAAGCCAACGATCAGTGACGTACGATAGAAGAACCATCCAACTCTGGTACTCTTCAATCGCCTTGTCAATATCAAAGTCTGCTGAAGCGTATTTCATGACACGCTTTCTAACACAGGAAAAATCCCAGTCTTTGACGATCTTAAAGCGATCCTCAAGGGGCAATTGTAGCGGCTCTTTGAAAAGAAAGGGTTTGTTGGCAGTAGAAATCATAAAGTTCTACCAGTGATTACATTGGTGTGGATTCTAGATTATTTCCCGATATTCAGTCTAACGGCTTAGTTGAGCGGCAAAAGATCGCCTCTAAACTAATACTAAAATATCACAACTTTGTCCGCTCCAACGAAGTGTTAGACCGATGGTAGCTTGACAACGTTAGATACTTGCTTGAAGCCAACCCTTGACAACCGCTTTACCAACTTTGAGGTATTTATTATCTAAAAAAAACTCCTCAATAGCGGTTTGACCACCTTCTTTTAGTGCAGCAATTGCGCGTTGTTTAAGATCAGGTTTAGCTGCTATGTCAATGTAGGCGACTTGTTGCATTTCAGTTGCACTTGGATTTGTTTTCTCAAGTTGTTTTAAAAGGCTTTGTATCTCTTCAGCCGCTTCTGCAAGAGTACTTCTTGGCTCGGATTCTACCACATTGTTTACACTACTAACGGAAATATTTCCATTAACATTACCAGTAGAAATAACGCCGCCAATTACATCACTAGCGCTAACAGACTTGTCTATCATTTCCTATTTCTCCTAAATACTGAGGTTATTAACTACGTCACCTGAAACCTGCCCAGATACAACAGAAGAACCATAGCTTTGACCAATATTGATTGATTTGTCTTCAATCTGAAGAGTTTCAAAGTTAAATGTCAAAGCTTTTGGCTCTTCACTATTCAGAACGCGATATATGTTCAGAATAATACTCAGAACGAAATCTTTGCTTTTACTTGTAAGGATCATTGATTCGCCAGAGTTCATTACGAGTTTTAATCCAAACTTCTCGACCTTTCGAGTTTTGTCTAACTGACTATGCTGCCAAAATAGCCATGCAGCATAGCCCAGAATTAAAATGCCGATAAAAACGAACAAGAGAACGACTCCGAGTCCTACGAGAAACCAGTACCATGTTGGCACATTTGTATTAACTGCATATGTTTCCGAAAGGTCAGCAAGTGTAACACTTGAAATGTTCCGAACTTGATAAACCGTATTACCGAATACAAGAGTATTATCAACTATCTTGAGTAAACTGGTTTTGATTGTCTTGCCTTCTTGTTCGTTACTTCCTTGAGGTAACAATTGGTGCAGTTGAGACTGAAGCGATTGACTCATCCTAATTTCCCAAAACGTCTAGTATTCTAATCGGTCTAACTATGTATTAGACGGAAAAATTCTGTCTAATGTCACTATAAGCGATATAGGCTGAAAGTCAATATTCTGTCTAATCACCCTATACGAGATACTATACAGAAAAATTCGGGCTATTTACCCTATATGGAATGTTATACAGAAAAATTCTGCCTAATCACCTAAATGGTGTGTTAGCCCGACAGTATAATACATTATTCGGATTAGTTTCTTTATAATTTTATTCCGTAGCCTAAGCTGCCACCTCGGAAATTGCTAGACAGAGTAAGCGATCGCATACCTTACTTTTTACGCCATCTCTAAAACGCTTTGTATACAAGGGTTTTATAAATAAACTTATTCGCAATAAGTCTTACTTAATGACAATATATAACGCTAGAATAGGGACTCTGACGGTATGCATATTGACGGTTACGCTGGAATAAAAAGATAACAGGAAAAGTAAGCTACGCCATTTTGTGCTTTCAAAAATCAAATATAATGGCGGCGCAAAGCGCCGCCATCACCTTTGGGTTTTATAAATTGAGAGCCTCTTCAGTAGTGCTAACAGGAACTTGAGGAGAAGTTTCTTGCTTAATATTTTTATCTTCGGGCAACCACTTTAAAAGCGGTAATGGTAAAAGACTGGTGAGATTGGCAATTAAAACCAATAACCATAAATTATCAAAATTAGATTCGGTAACGCCTAGTAGATAAGTCAAACCTGCCCCTAGTTGAAAAGAACATAGCGCAGAAATATTCAACACTGACATTAACAATGCAAATAAAGTAGCCTCGATACCTTCAGGACATAGCCGTGCTGCTAACACCAGCACAGGCATAAAAGCAATCCGCCCTGCCACAGTCAAAATTAAGTTGTCTCCAAGACTAAACCAGCGATCGTCAATACCCAGTGAGCGATTAGCATGGGTGACTAGCAATAAACTCGTAAGTCCTAATAAAGTCGAGACAATCGTTGTCCAGAAGAATATCTTGCGAGTTGGTACACCTCTAAAAAAGCGCTGAAATAGCCATACACCTAATAGTCCCGCCCAACTTCCAAAAAATCGGATTGTCCCAAGAAACTCAGGATTAAAATTCAGCTCATTGGTTGTGAAATAGAAGAAAGCAGTATCGGCACTTGGTGAAGCCTGCCAACAGAACAAGAAAGCCGCAGGTAGCCAAATCGCCTTATTTGTAAAGGCTTGACGTAATTGGATACAGTTAAACTTGAGCGACATCCAGATCTGTGAATTTCGCGATAACTGTTCTGGCTTTCCTGGCTTTGTAAGTGCTTCTGTCGGTGATGATGGTGTACCATCGGCGGAATTATGAGAAGTATCGGGAGTCACAATAAAAATTGTAGACATGGGAGGATCGGCGATCGCAAAGGCTGAAATGCCCACCAAAAGTGGCAAAATCGCTGTAATTTCAAAAACGAATTTCGCACCAAAATGTTCTAATAGATAGCCACTCAAATAAGCAGAGATAATTGCCCCGATCGACGAAGCAATCCAACTAAAGGACTGTAATGATCCTGCATCGCCTTCTGGTTCTAGTCGGGCGCGTTGGACAATCAGAGCATCAGTAATTGCATCAGAAAAGGCAAGTGATAAGGAACCAGTCGCAATCATGGCGATCGCCCAAAAAGGAGTGGCGACCCATGAACTCATACTTACCCATGCAAAAATCCCTAAAACGCTTGATAGCAATAGGTAAGGGCGACGACGATAGCCAAAAACAGGAAATCCGTCAGAGATTAAGCCATATAAGGGTTTAACCGTCCAAGGTAACATTGTAATGCCAACCATTGAGGCAACTTCCGTAGGGCTAAGTCCCAAGTCATCCTTAAGGAAGAAGCTGACGGCAAGTTGCGAAATTGCCATGGCTCCTTGCACAAAATAAATTATTGCGATCGCCCCCAACTCTAGGTCAAACGAGCGCCCTCGTAGTCTTTTGAGCCAGTCTGATTGGATTAGCACGATACGATTGCCCAAATATTAAGAAACTTTAATCTAAGTATATTTTAGTATCAATCTAGAAAAGTTGATAGCCATCGTCAGAAGACAATGCTGGCAATCACTAACTGATTTTAAGCGGATGGAATTCTTGCAATCATACTAAGTCTAGGGCTGGCACGGGGGCGCAGCCCCTACAAAATCTGAATTATCGGGGTAGGGGCAATCCCCCCGTGGTTGCCCTGCTTCGCTAGCAGCAAGAGATTCATCATCTGATTTACAAGTAACATGAGTCACTAACGAAAATAGGGTAGGGTAAATAAGAGAAAAGTTAGCGCAGATTCTGAATATTCTCTCTTTTTTACTTTGCTAGATCCTATGTCCAATCCCATTTTTGTCCTTGCTTCCGCTTCGCCCACACGCAAGAGCATTTTAGAAAATGCTGGTATCAAGCCAGTGATCAGAGTGAGTCACTTTGACGAAGAGGCGATTCAGGTGAGCGATCCCACATCATTAGTAATGACCTTGGCGCAGTGCAAAGCCAAAGCGATCGCCGCAGAATTTACAGGACAGAATGCATTAATTATTGGCTGTGACTCGATCATGTATCTCAATGGCATGATTTACGGTAAGCCCGACTCTAAGCAAACGGCGATCGCTACATGGCAAAAGATGCGCGGCAATTATTGCGAACTCTATACAGGACATTGTTTGATTGATGCTAACAATGAGCGATCGGTTCTACGATACGGAGTAACTAAAGTCCATTTCTCGGAAGTAACTGATGCAGAAATTGATAGCTATGTGGATTCGGGCGAGCCGCTATGCTGTGCAGGATGCTTTACTTTGGAGAAACTGGGGGGATTGCTCATAGATAAAATTGAAGGATGTCACACCAACGTTTTGGGATTGAGCTTACCGATTTTGCGGCAAATGTTAGCTGAACTAGGTTACAGCATTCACTTTAGTGCGAATGGAACTGTAATCAGATGAATACTGCCAATCGGAATACGCTCTGGGCAAGTATTGTTGCTGAAGAACTTTATCGCTCAGGTGTACGCACAGTATGTGTGTCCCCTGGATCAAGGTCTACACCGCTTGTCATCGCTTTTGCGGAACTGCGCGATCGCTGTCCTGATTTTCAGATTTTGGTGCATATTGATGAACGCTCAAGCAGCTTTTTTGCCCTAGGTTTAGCGAAGGTAAAAATGGCTCCTGTGGCGCTACTATGCACATCGGGAACTGCCGCAGCTAATTACTACCCTGCGATTATAGAGGGTTATTATAGTCAGATTCCCCTTGTGGTCTTGACAGCCGATCGCCCGCCAGAAATGCGTGATTGTGGCTCAGGGCAGACTATCGATCAGATTAATATTTATGGAAAGCATGTTCGCTACTTTTTTGAAGTAGGAACACCAGAAATTCTTGGTTTTCGACTGCGTTATTTGCGATCGCTGATTAGCCGTTCTGTCAGTATATCCATGGGCAAAGGTGACAGCCCCGCAGGTGCAGTTCACCTCAACTTCCCCTTTGCCGATCCGATGCCACCTGTGCCTGTGGCTAATGATGTGCCAGAAGATTTAGCACTTAGCAGTCCAGAAGCGATGTTTGGCAATCCATCGGGAGCCGCCTATAGTCAAGTCATTACGGGAATGAGATCGCTCGGTACAGATGCGATCGCGGCTATGGCTAATCAGATTATTAGTCATCCCAAGGGTGTACTAGTTGTGGGTGTGTATGACTCGCCCCCAGACTTTTTAGATGCTGTCCGAAAGCTAGCCAAAGCAACGGGTTATCCATTGCTGATCGAAGCCACAGGAGCGCATCGTCGTGATGAAATTGGACATTATGATAGTTTTTTGCGATCGCCGAATTTCTCTAAGGCTCATGCTCCTGAAATCGTGATTCGTTTTGGAGCAATGCCAACTTCTAAAAGTTACATGCTATGGCTACAGCAGCATATTGGCTGTCAGCAGATCATTGTCGGTAGCACTAATAGCGATCCGACCCACGGACTTACTCAAGCGCTAAATGTTCAGCCCGTTAGCTTTTGCTTGCAGTTAGCCAATTATTTAGAAAATTATGCTCAACCAATTTGGCAAGATAAGCAATGGCGATTAGATTTTGAACTAGCAGAGAGTATCGCCGAACATGCGATCGCTGAATCTCTTGCAGAAATTGATGAATTGTTTGATGGCAAAGTTTATGCAGAACTCGCCGAGATTCTACCTGCGGATACATATATTTATGTGGCTAGTAGTACGCCTATTCGCGATCTTGATACATTCTTCCATAGCGATCGCCCGATTACAGTTTTAGCCAATCGTGGTGCAAATGGTATTGATGGAACTTTATCAAGCGCTCTTGGAGCGGCGTGGGGATGCGATCATCCGATAGTTCTCATCTGTGGAGATCTAGCGTTCTATCATGACCTCAATGGATTATTGGCAGCAAAAAAATATAATATTTCGCTCACGGTAATTCTGCTCAATAATGATGGCGGTGGTATTTTTGATTTACTACCCATTTCTAAATTTGAAGATACCTTTGAAGAATTCTTCGGAACAAGTCATGGACTAGAATTTGCAACGATCATCTCGGCATATAGTTGTGAACATATGCTCATTCAAGATTGGCAAGATTTTCGCGATCGCCTTACTAGTTCTTTGAGTGCGAAGGGAACCCAAGTTTTAGAAATTAGAAGCGATCGCAAGCGTAATAAAGAACTCCATTTTGCGATCTGGAATAAAGTGATCGCAAGTTGCGATCGTAATTTCTAAAACTACGAAGGTCGGAGCGAGGCTCTGCCCTTCGTATATATAGCTGTCGCCATGCTTGTTAGGACATAATACCAAAACACAAAATGGCTACGCCATTTTGCGTTTTTAAAACCCTTACTGGGTTTGGTTTTTAATTCACAAAAGTGTTGCCACACTTTCGTGAATTGGTATAAAACCCAAATAGTGAGAGGCGGCGCTTCGCGCCGCCTCTCACTATTTGGGTTTTGATTTGTCCTGATACAGGTGACTATAGCTATAATTGAATCAAAGTTGGGAGGCTAAAAACTCATGGTACTTGCAACAACTAAGCGCTACACCGTAGATGAATATCTTGAACTAGAAGAAAAAGCTGAGTTTAAAAGTGAATTTGTCAACGGAGAGATCATACCTATGGCAGGTGCAACGGCAAATCATAATATTTTGACTGCTAAGTTTCTAGCTCGAATTTTGTTAGCTCTAGAAGATTTAGATTACGCTGTCTTTATGAGTGATATGCGTCTATGGATGCCAGATCAGAAGCGCTACACCTATCCTGACGTGATGGTGGTTGAGGGACAGCCAGTTTTTACAGATGAGAAACAGACAGGGATTACTAATCCTTGCTTAATTGTCGAAGTTCTCTCTAACTCCACAGGAGAATATGATCGCTCCAATAAGTTTAAGCTTTATCGTTCTATTGCTAGTTTTAAAGAATATATTCTTATCGATCAAAGTAGTTATGGCGTGGATCAATATACTAAGCAAAATGATGGCAGGTGGATCGTAACTGAATATTTAGGTGAAGATGCAATTCTAAAACTAGAATCAGTAAATTTTGAAATTAGTTTGCGAGATTTATACAAGCGCGTTACATTCTAGTAACTTAAAAGCCATGCTTCGCATGGCTTTTAAGTTACTGCAAATAGATAGAATCGGTTATGCCATCAACCATAAAATCGGTGATTAGTTTAGCTGTAATTGGTGCGAAGAGAATCCCATTGCGATAATGCCCCGTTGCCAAAATTAGATTTTCATAATCACTAGCCCCTAGCAGTGGAACTTCATTGGGCGCATGGGGACGGAATCCCCACCATGTTTCAGTGATTTGCATATCGGCGATCGCAGGATATACAGCAATGGCTCTGTTTAATAATTGAGCTATTCCTGCGGCGGTATTACCCTGCGAGAAGCCATTATCCTCAACCGTTGCACCGATCACAATAGTTCCATCTTGGCGCGGCACAATATAGCAACTTGGTGCATAAATCACTCGTTGTAATTTACGATCGCCATCAAATACTGAAAGCATTTGTCCTTTGATGGGTTTAATCGGCAAAGGCAGCAGCGATTGCGTCCAAGCCCCTGTTGCCAACACATAGCGATCGCTCTGCAATTTACCAGCACTAGTATCGAGATGCGTCACACGATTTTGGTCACGCACTATTTGATAGACCGTTGTTCCTTCTAGGATTTTAATTGAGAGTGATCGCGCAGTTGTTAATAGAGCTTGGATAAGTTTGCGATTGTTAACTTGTCCATCTTCAGGTAACCATAGAGAGCCTAAAATATCTTCCCCTAAGCCAGATTGACGTTTGCGAGATTCTTCTCGATTAATATATTTGGGATGTTCAGAGATAACTTGGCGATCTCTTTCTTCTAAAACTGGCGCGATCATCCCACAACACCAGTAGCCGCAGTCTTGTCCTGATAATCGCATCAAGTTCGCTATCCATTGCGGATACATTTCCCGACTGCGAATCCCAAACTCTAGGAGATCTCCCTCTAGTCGTTCTGCTTCAGGTGCGAGCATTCCTGCGGCTGCCCATGTTGCGCCACGTCCACAAAAATCTCGCTCAACCACAGTCACGTTTGCGCCTTTTTGAGAAAGGGCGATCGCTGTCGCTAAGCCAATTATCCCGCCGCCAATTATTAAAACATCAGTCATTCTATTTTGCCAAATTCACATTGCTATAGCGCTTTGCGCTAAATTAAAACCCAAAATTTTTTAAAAGTGGAGCTTTGCTCCACTTTTAAAAAATCTGGTGGTTTAGTTTTCAAGTTCGCAACGAGTTGCTACTACAGCATAAAACGGATCGCTGCTACCCATACCAAACATTGCTAACAAAGGAGAACTTGGGCGCACATTTGCCACTAGTTCAGGACGGGAAAACCCTTTCGGCACAGAAGCAAAATACTTAAAGACCAACTTAGTGCGATCGCTTTCTTCAGTGTCCCGCCATGCTTGAATTGCTTTCTGATAAAACATCCGATTTGAGAAACTAATAATTGTGATTCCACCAACTTTGAGAATGCGATGAATTTCGGCAAATACAGCTTCTGGATATTGCAAATACTGTACGGAGACTGTGTTTAACACGGCATCAAAGGATTGATCAGCAAAGGGTAATACCTGTTGCTGATTGAGATTTTGGACAAAATAATGATTTAAGCGCGGATTTCGTGCCAATTCCTCAGCATTCAGTCCATGTCCCTCTACATGGCTAAATTCCATATCTTCGGGTAGATGCGACACCCAACTACTCATCAAATCAAGAATTCTTGTATTGGGCTGCAATCTCTGACGATAAAGCTCTGTCAATTGCTGAATAAAGCGATCGTCTACATGGGTGACAAAGCGCGGATAGTCATAGAACAGCGCATCATCAGAGTTATCAAGTTTGGTACGTTGTTCTGAGGCAAGTTGCATAGATGGTTAGCAAAAGAGAAGAGATAAGAACTTAATCATACTCAAAAATGCTTTAGTGGCGCAGCTTCGCCGCGCCACTAAAACAACCCATAATTAAGTTTTGTTAAGATTCTAATGAAAGTAATTCTCAATAAAGGTTTCTCAAGTAGGATAAAAGAAGCAAATTATTGAGAGTAATTCCTATTAGTTGCATCTCAAAATCTTAACTTTTGATAACTTATTGTTGATTCTAGGTAGCTATGCAAATCTCTGAAAACCCTAACGTAAAATCTGATTGGTGGGCAGGAAATGCCCGTTTTGCCGATCTATCTGGTCTTTTTATCGTGGCGCATGTGGCTCAAGCCGCATTGATTGCTTTTTGGGCTGGTGCGTTTACTTTGTATGAAATCTCTTGGTATCGAGCTGATCTGCCGATGGGTAGCCAAGGCTTAATTTTACTGCCCCATCTTGCTTCTTTAGGAATTGGCGTTGGTGAAGGTGGTATTATTATTGATAGTTATTCCTATTTTGTGATTGGCTCAATCCACCTGATCGCATCCGCAGTTTTAGCGGCAGGAGCCTTGTTTCACCTCACCAAAACTCCAGCTAGTCTTAAAGAACTTAAGGGCTTTGCCAAAAATTTCCACTTTGAATGGACTGACTCGCGCAAATTGGGGATCATCTTGGGACATCATTTATTGTTCTTGGGGGCTGGTGCATTATTGCTGACGGCAAAAGCAATGTACTGGGGTGGGCTTTATGATTCCACAATTCACGCTGTGAGGGTGGTTACCGATCCAACGCTAAATCCTCTAACTATCTATGGTTATCAAACCCATTTTGCCGATGTAAATAACCTAGAAGACTTGGTTGGTGGTCATATTTATGTCGGACTGATGATGATTGGCGGTGGGATTTGGCATATTGTCATGCCGCCAATGGCTTGGGCAAAGAGAGTCTTGATTTTTTCTAGTGAAGCAATTTTGTCCTATTCCTTAGGTGGAATCGCTCTAGCTGGTTTTGTTGCTTCTTACTTCTGTGCGGTAAATACTCTTGCTTATCCTGTGGAGTTCTATGGCGAAGTTTTGCAAGTGAAACTGAGTGTGATGCCTTTCTATGCTGACACTGTTTCTTTACCTTTGGGAGCGCATACTCCCCGTTGCTGGTTAGCTAATGCCCATTTCATTCTTGCCTTCTTCTTCTTGCAAGGACATTTGTATCATGCACTGAAGGCGATCGGCTTTGATTTCAGTCGTGTTAGTCGGGCTTTGAATATGTCGACTGCGGAATAACCTCGCTTTCAAAGGTGTGGCAAAGCCACGCCTTTGAAAAGAAAAAAAATATTAGAGAACTAAATCATGGCGATGTTTCTTGGTGGTCTGCTCACGATCGCTTCATTAACTTATCTGGTCAACTTTTGGTTACTGATGACCTTGATCCAGAGGTAAATATATAGAGCTTTATAGAGGTTCAAGTCATGAATTCCACATTCGTTAAATTAGCTGATAATCATTTATCAATTTCAATCGAACCTCCCAAATTTTTACATCTTGCCAATCATGGACTTAAGATCTACAACTTCAAGCGGTATGAGTATGTTCCACTTCGCAACGATGTATTGTGGTGCATCAAAAAGGGAATTGTGCGGACGATGACTTGGGACGAAGATGGTAACCAAATTGTCTTGGGTTTATGGAAAGAAGGTGATATTGTCGGGAGCCTCATGTCAACTCTCGATCCTTATCAGATTCAATGCTTGAATGATGTTGAATTGGAAGTTTTGCCATCGATTTTATGGGAACAGGCTTCTACAGCAATTATTAATCATTGCCAACAGACACAACAGTTACTAAGCATCGCTCATTGTCGAACGATCGACCTAAAACTCAAGAAGTTTCTATCTTGGTTGTCAGACAAGTTTGGACAACCTTGCGATCGCGGCATCACTATCGGTATCAAGCTCACCCATCAAGATATTGCCGATACAATTGGCTCAACTAGAGTAACCATGACGCGATCGCTTAATCAACTCCGAATACAGGGTTTACTCAGTTGGAAAAATCACTATTTGACATTACATCAAGATTTTCCTGAAAAAATATTTCCTTCTTTTTGGGAATCTCCTATCTAAATCTTCAACATTCTCGACATTTGCTTACTCTAAACAAGGAAAAATATATCTATGGCTAAGATTGGTTTGTTTTTTGGAACTCAGACTGGCAATACGGAGAGTGCGGCTGAAGAAATCCAAAAAATATTTGGTTCGGGATTAGTCGATCTGCATGATGTCGCTAAAGCCGATTCTAGTGATCTGCTAGACTACGACTGCTTGATTATTGGTTGTCCAACTTGGAATATTGGTGAGCTTCAATCGGATTGGGAAGGATTATTTCCTGAACTTGATGATCTTGATTTTTCTGGTAAGAAAGTTGCTTATTTCGGTTGTGGTGATCAGGTTGGCTATGCGGATAATTTCTTAGATGCGATCGGTATTCTCGAAGAGAAAATCGCTGAACGTGGTGGCAAGACTGTTGGCTATTGGTCAACGGAAGGCTATGATTTTGATGTATCCAAGGCAGTTCGCAATGGTAAATTTGTCGGTCTGGCTCTTGATGATACCAATCAATCAGATTTGACGGAGCAGAGATTGAAGAAGTGGGTAACACTCTTGAGGTCTGAGTTCGGTGTCTAAAGAATTCTTAGGTTAATTTAGATTAATGATAGTTCAGAAAGTAAATCAGAAAGTTAAATTTAATCATCTGCTGCGCGATCGCTTCCTGCCCACGCTAGTTTTGTTGACAGTCGGACTGCTTATTACCATGGCAGTTTCCCTATGCCAAGGAGCCGTACCGATGGGTTGGAATGAACTCTGGCAAGCA
Organism: Pseudanabaena minima str. Chao 2107; assembly: GCF_051131155.1. Classification (NCBI taxonomy): domain Bacteria; kingdom Bacillati; phylum Cyanobacteriota; class Cyanophyceae; order Pseudanabaenales; family Pseudanabaenaceae; genus Pseudanabaena; species Pseudanabaena minima. The sequence continues at coordinate 2,144,237 of NZ_CP159508.1, read as the reverse complement.
CTTTGGCATCAAGGAGAATCGGTCAATCAAACGATTATTTGGGAATTGCGATTACCACGCATCATAGCGGCGATGGTGGTTGGTGCGGCACTGGGAATGTCAGGAGCTTTGCTGCAAGGAATGTTGCGAAATGGACTTGCTGATCCCTTTGTGTTAGGGATTTCCGCAGGGGCAGGACTCGTCGCGATCGCCATGATTACCCTTGGCGTAGCTCAGACTTTAGTTCCAGTAGGTGCTTGGTTTGGTGCGATCGCTACGGCAATTCTTGTGTACACCCTTGGCTATTTGGGCGGAGGTTTATCCGTTGAGCGCTTAATTTTGGCAGGTGTGGCGATTAGTTCGATGTTTGGCGCAATCCAAACTACTTTGCTCTTACTTGCCGATGATGGCAGAATTCAGTCGGCGCTAAATTGGCTGATTGGTAGCCTGAATGGACGTGGCTGGAATGAGGTAAATAATGTTGCGCCTTATGTCGGTATGGCGCTAATTGCAGGTTGTCTATTAGCGCGTCCCCTGAATTTGCTAAATCTTGGTGATGACCTCGCATCAGGTTTAGGAACTTCCCTAGTGCGATCGCGTTTAGCGATTGGTGCAGTGGCAAGTTTACTCGCCGCAAGTGCTGTGAGTATGGCGGGACTAATTGGCTTTGTCGGTTTAGTTGTGCCGCACGGTGTGCGCTTGCTCGTTGGTTCTGATTACCGATGGATTTTGCCCTGTTCCGCGATCGGTGGTGCATGGGTGCTGACGTTGGCGGATTTGCTATCGCGACTCGGCACAGTGGAATTACCTGTAGGCGCAGTGACGGCGTTGCTCGGTTCACCTTTATTTATCTGGCTACTCTATCGGCGCGGTCAGAGAGGTTAGTAATGGAAGATTCCCTAGAATATAATCTCTCTGATGCATTGTTAGAGGCGCAAAATCTTGTCGGTGGCTATGGCAAGCAGACAATTTTGCAGAATGTTTCCCTATCTCTCCATAAAGGAGAGTGGTTGAGTTTAGTGGGCGCTAATGGTTCAGGCAAATCGACTTTGCTGAAGCTATGTAGTCGGATTCTGACCCCGCAAACAGGTACGGTTTTACTCGATGGTAAAGCCATTCACCAACAGCCTGCCAATGTTGTTGCCAGACAGTTAGCGATTTTGCCGCAACAGCAGACGGTTCCATCGGGTTTGACGGTGCGACAACTAGTGAGTCTTGGACGCACGCCCCATCAACCTTGGTGGCAATGGGATTTGGATGTGGAGGATCGGCAAATGGTGGAGACAGCGATCGCTCAAACGCAACTCACCGAATTAAGAGATCGCCCTGTCGAACAGCTTTCGGGTGGTGAGCGCCAAAGGGCTTTTTTAGCCTTAACCTTAGCCCAAAATCCTCAAGTTCTCTTGCTAGATGAACCAACCACATTTTTGGATTTGCATCATCAATTAGAACTATTGGAACTGCTGAAGACCCTCAATCAAGAGCGGCAATTGTCGATCATTACGGTGCTGCATGACATTAATCTCGCGATGCGCTATAGCGATCGCCTAGCGATGTTAAAGCAGGGCGTAATCAAAGCGATCGGGCGATCGGCAGATGTCATTACTCCCGATAATCTGCGTCAAGTCTTTGATGTGGAGGCTGTGACGATTATTACGCCTGTAGGTTTACAGATCTGCTTGCTCTCGCCATCGCAAACTTTGGTGAAGAGTCGCGACCCGACTGTTTCTAAAGATTAGCCCTCACCCCTAGCCCTTCTCCCAGAGGGAGAGGGGAGTAAGACTAATTTCTTGTTCCCCTCTCCCTCTGGGAGAAGGGGCTGGGGGTGAGGGTCTTGCTAATTCCCCAAACAAAAAAGGGCAAGCGCCAACTTGCCCTCAAATATCGAATTTTCAATATCAAATCGACATCAATATCATATGAAACTTCATTACATTCTGCTCAAGAATGCCGCTTTTTTATTGCTTGGCATTCCCATACTGCTTGTCCTTGAGGACTGCGCGATCGCTACACCAGAAGTTACACTAGAAGATAAGGGGCTTAAGCCCCTTGCATCACAACTCGCCCAAGCTGCCCCTGTGCAGATAACCAATGTGCAGATTAATCCCACTGGCTCTAGGCTAGAGATCATTTTGGAAACCGCAGAGGGGCGATCGCTTCAGATTGACACTAATAACTTTCGGATTGAAGGGAATAGTCTTGTTGCTGATATTCCCAATGCGGTGTTAGCGATTCCTGATCAAAAAGAATTTAACAGCACTAATCCTACCGCCGAAATTAGCAACATTCGGCTAGTTCAAATAGATGGAAGTACGATTCGTGTCAATGTAACGGGTAAAGCTAATCCACCCGTGCAGGAAGTGACCTTAAAGACTCAAGGTGTCCTATACAGTCTCAATCGTGATGATGATCCTGAAGAAGAAATCACAGTTACAGGGGCAAGACGAGCGCGTCCTGTACGGCTTACGCCAAGCTCCGTTAGCGTCATTGATGCCGATAAACTAGATCAAAATCTTGCTCAAGATTTACGCGATGTCTTCCGCTATGAGCCTAACGTTTCCGTAGGCAATAATCGCCGCTATGGGTTGCAGGACATCAATATTCGCGGACTAGGCGGTAATCGTGTTCTCATTCTCAATGATGGCATTCGTATTCCCACACAGTTCTCCTTCGGCACACCTTCGATTGGGCGCGACTATGTAGATCTTGAAGGTCTACAACGAGTAGAAGTTGTGCGGGGACCTGCTTCGGCACTCTATGGCAGTGATGCTCTCGGTGGAGTGGTGAGTTTCCGTAGCATCGATCCAGAGGACTTATTAAAAAAGCGTCCTAATCAATCGGTGGTGACTAGTCTTTCCACTAATTATGAAACTACGGATCGCAGTTTTACGAATACCGCCGCGATCGCCTTTCGGGATGGGAACCTCGAAGGTCTACTTGGCTATACGCGCCGTGATGGAGCCGAGGCAAGGGTTCCGACGGGTAATGAGTTTGTCGATAGTCGCAGCAATGCCCGCAATAACTGGATCGCCAAATTGGTTTATCGCATTGACCAAACCAGCAAAATCAGTGTGGCGGCGGAAATTTTCCGTAATCGTGATAACTTCAAGGTTGCACCGATTACAGTGGCGGACTTGTTAGGTCCAACAGGATTTCGGGGTCAGGATGAAACGCTCAATTACAACACCTCGCGCGATCGCTTCAGCATTTCCTATGAGTACAAAGATCCCAGTAGTACAGGATTCTTAACTGCCGCTAAAGCTTTGCTGTATTACCAAAATGCCAATGTCGATGAGTTGCGAGTTCAAGATTTTGTGAGAACGGGAGCAGGCGTTGATCAAAGACGAATCCGTAATCTTACAAATACCTTTAGCGATCGCCTATTTGGTGGTGAAGTCCAATTCCAAAGTCAATTTAAAATCGATCAGATTCCCAATATTTTGACCTATGGGGTTGATATTTCTAACACCAGTAATCAAAGGATTCGCAACGGCATCGAAAATCGCTTTAATGGGGCTGGCGTAAATATCCTAAGTACCAATGTAGTTGGTGCTGATAGCTTTCCAGTCAAAGACTTTCCTGATTCTGACACCTTCCGTTTAGGGATTTATGCCCAGAATGAGTTTAACTTTAGTGATACCTTTTCACTCATTGCAGGCTTGCGCTTTGACTCCTATAAACTCACCACCAAAATCGATCAACTTTACCTCAATAATTCTCCCAGTGCGATCGCGGCTGACTTTAGTGATTCGGCAGTTTCCCCTAGTCTTGGCTTTGTCTGGCAAACTGCTCCCGAATGGACGTTAGTGGGGCGCTATGCCAAAGGCTTCCGCACTCCCTTGTATAGTGAAATCAACTCTGGTTTTACAAACTTAACTAATCCTTTCAATCGCTATCAAACTCTCTCAAATCCTAACCTCAAACCAGAAACTAGCGATACCTTTGAGCTAGGAATTCGCGCCAACTATCCCCAATTTAACTTTGCTCTGACTGGCTTTTACAACAGTTACAACAATTTTATTCAATCCTTTGCGAGCTTAGGTAGGGGAACGGTTAATGGTATTCCCAATGTCAACCTCTTTCAGACTCAAAACGTGGCGAGGGCTAGTACCTATGGCTTTGAGCTAAGCAGCGAGTATCGCTTTAGCCCTGAGAATCATGGATTTAGTCTGATTTCGGCACTAGGGTTGACCGTTGGCGATAATTTGACCACCAATCAGCCCCTAGAAACTGTCGATCCGATCAAGTTGGTGACAGGTTTACGCTATCGCGCTCCCGAAAACATTTGGGGTGCAGATTTGATAGCGACCTTTGCAGGGCAACCTCGACTTGCCAGTAACCGACCCGCCAATTCCTATACGCCGCAAGGCTATACTGTGGTTGACCTGACAGGATTTTATAAAATTTCTCCTCAACTCACCTTAAATATGGGCATCTTCAATCTATTTAATACTCAATACTTCCTTTATTCCGATGTGCGTCCTTTGATTACCGCCCCTGCACCAACGGATCTGGCTAGATTTGCTCAATCAGGAATCAGTCTGAGAGCAGGTTTGACCTTTGTATTTTAGTGCGCTGATGTGTCGTGCGTGGCACGACACATCAGCATCAATTCTTTTTCTATTTAGGAGAAATTCAAAATGACTATTCAATTCCGTCACATTATGCTGATGATTAAAGATGTCCCTGCGGCGGTGAAGTTCTATGAAGAAGGCTTAGGGCTGACTGTGGTCAATGCTAGTCCTAACATGGCAGAGCTAGATGCCAATGGCACAAAAATCATTATTCATGGTGCAGAAAACCAAGCAGAAGTAGGTGGATCACCTATTCTTAGTTTTCATGTGGAGAATTTGCAGGAAACGATCGCTAAGTTAGAGTCCCTCGGCGCATCCTTACAGGGGCGGGTACGGGAACCTGCCTTTGGTAAAGTTGCCGCCATGCGATCGCCCGAAGGACATTTGCTAAGCTTGTTGCAACCACATAAACCTACTCAGCAACCAATGACCTTTGAAGAAGCGATCTCCTATACTGAAACCCTGCTATCCCGCAGCGATCTCGATGATGCTCAACTGCAAGCGGAAATCACCAACCTTGTCAAAACTTCCAATGGAGCCAGAGGTTTTTTCGTGTGCTTCTTAACAGGTGCATGGGAACTCGCTGACAATCCTAGCCCTGCGATCATTCAAGCCTTACAAGCAGAACCCAAGGCGATCTCTGAGTTGCTAGTCAAAAATCTCGCCATGTCCACGGCGATGGCTATCACCCATCGCCGCAATGGTAACCCTGATCAAGCTAATGATTCCGATCGCGTCGCTAAACGCACTGCCCTATTAATCGAAAAAGTTGATTTGCCCGAAGTTCGTGCCATTGCCAAGCAAATGCAAGATTCTGCTATTGCAAACAATGGCGAGTATGCAACATTCCTTGAGAAATGGGGCTATGACGCTGAACAAAAACAGGCGATCGCCAATGTTTTAAGTGAATAAACATCATTTTTTGGAGTGGCAAAGCCACTCCAAAAAAACCTTAAAAACCTAACCGCTATATTAGAGAAGATGATTTATCGAGTATTTCAATTCATGCGATCACTTAGAAATTGGTTAGTAATTACCTTAATCGCCATATTTACCGTAGCTTGTAATCCCGCGATCCCTTCTCAATCTGTGGCTCCAACTGCCAATAATCCTTCTAAATCCCAAGTTGCAGAAGTCAAGCCCGTTGGTGCTTCTAAAGTAGTTGCCCTAACTTCATTGTCCGCAGATATTATCTATCGCCTTGATAAAAACAAATTAGTTGGTATTCCCGGAAGCCGATTGTTGAGAGAGAATGCAGACCTATCGAAAATTACTCAAATTAGTGAAGGTCAAACCCCACCTAACTTAGAGAAAATCATTGCGCTCAAGCCTGACTTAGTAATTGGCGCTACGGGATTTCACGATCAAATTTTGGCAAAACTCAAGGGATTGGGTATCAAAACTATGACTTCTAGTATTACTAGTTGGCAGTCCTTAGCAGAATTAACAAAAGCGATCGCCACCGAAATTCAAGCCGATCCCACGGCGCTAATTCAGTCCTATCAATCCCTCCTACCAGCTAAATCGGCAAAGCCAGAACCAACCCTCGTTTTGGTCAGTTCCCAACCAATCCTTGCCCCTAATAAGAACAGTTGGGCGGGGGACTTATTAACCCAATTCCAGATTGATAATGTAGCTGCCGAGATACAAGGACAAAGTCCTATGCGTGGTTACATCACACTATCTGCGGAAAAGGTTTTAGAATCCAATCCGAAGGTTCTTATTCTCGTTGATATAGGTGACGGCACGATTAATAAATTAAAGGAAACTCCCTTTTGGAACAAACTTGATGCTGTCACTAGCGATCGCGTTTATACCTTCGACTATTACGGATTAGTTAATCCCGGAAGCATCGACGCAATCACCAAAGCTTGCAATAAGCTACAGGCGATCGTGAGTTAATTGCTATCTCATCAAAAAAAGAGGCGGCGCGAAGCGCCGCCTCTTTTTTTGATGAGATATTGCTTGGAGATGATAGAGGATGCCTCAGAAACTAGTTGACATTAATTCCTAATTAGGTTTATATTCAAACTAGTTATTAGTAGTAATTCTCAATTACTCTTCGGTTAATTCTATGCTTGCTCCATTCTTAATCATATTTTCGCGAAGGCATTCAGGTAATTGATCCCGTGATAAATGGAGCCTTGCTTTAGTTGGTATGACTTTTCTAATGGAAACGGTAAAAATCTAAAAGAATTAATTTCCTTGGTTTTAAAAACTACAACTTTGCTAATATATGTCCAAGCTTCTTGATACTCTCGTTGCTGGTGGAATTACAATTATTCCACTAATGATTTGTTCGTTTCTGGTAGTTACTTTAGCAATCGAACGAACTGTTTTTTGGTCACGTATTAATAAACATCAAAAACGCATCGTTAGAACTGCGTTACAAATTTATCAAGAATCCCCTAGCCAAGCAGCAGAATTCCTTCAACAACATCTAAATTTAGCGATCGCTCGCATCTATTTAGAAGCGCTATCGATCCCTGATGCCACACCCACTGAATTTTCCCTAGCTCTAGAAGCTAGAACTCAGTCCGAGGAATCTCTTCTCAAACGTTTTAACAATGTGTTTGAAATTATTGTAGGACTAGCCCCTCTATTAGGATTGCTTGGCACGGTAACAGGATTAATTACTTCCTTTGGTTCTCTTACCCTTGGTGATGTTGGTGGTTCTAAATCCCTCAATGTAACAGGAGGCATTAGCGAAGCACTAATATCCACCGCAGTTGGATTGGTTGTGGCAGTCATGGCTTTGATTGCTGCAAGCATTTTTCGTTCGCTCTATACTCAGCAAATAACCTATATGGACGAGTCCTGCGCTCAATTAGAACTGCAACATCTGCGATCGCACCGACAGGTAAAAACTCATGTCTAGAAGAACGCGCCGCCGCCAAAATCATGACCTGACTGGTCAACCAATTGAGGTCAAAAATATTTTGCCTCTCATGGATGTAATTTTTGCATTGCTAACTTTTTTTGTGATGTCCTCATTATTCCTAAATCGCACCGAAGGACTTCCCGTTAGCCTCCCCAAAGCACAGTCAGGAACGCTCCAAAAAACTCCTGCTCGCGCCACAATTAGCATTAATGAAAAGGCGGAAGTATTTCTAAACAAGCAAAAAATTGGCATTACCGAAGTTAGCGATCGCGTCAAGCAGCTATTAGAACCTAACCAAGATCTTGTCGTTGTTCTCAATGCCGATCGCAGCGTCCAGCATGGCGATGTCGTGCAAATTATGGATCAACTGCGGCAAATTCCCCATGTCAAAATGGCGATCGCTACCAAAAACAATTAAATGATTACATACTAACTTGGAGATCAATCTATGCATGAACCTAAACTTGTTGACGCTCTAGTGAAAAAAGAAAACAAAGCTTTAACATCCATAATATTCATAGGCTTAGTTGGATCTTCCTGTGTTCATGCAGCAGTTCTAATTGCACCAGTCCCGACTCTATGGAAAACAACTAACAAAGAGCCAGACGACACCATCGAAATAGTGGTTGAAGCAAAACAATCCACTGAAGAAAAATTTCCCGAAATACCCAAAGAACCAGAACCAATTCTCCCTGTAAATGAAGAGATTCCCCAGATTGAAACTGCTCCTGTAGCGATCGCCATTGCGCCCGAAACGATCACACCCGTAAAAGAAGGTAAAGATGCTGCGGCTCCTGATGATTTAAATCCATTGACAACCCAAAACACTAGTGATGTTAAAGTGCCACAGGGAGGTGGTTCAATTATTGCCAATAATGGAATTGGTTCTGGTTTTGGTAACAACAAAATTCCGACAGGATTTATTCTGGGTGGTAAAAAGAATGGTAATCCCGATGGCAAGAAGAATGGTGTCGTTGGTGGAATTACCAATGGTAAACCAGATAGTAAAGGTACTCAAACTAGTGCTTCACCCCCCGCCCCACCTGTAGAAACTAGATCCGTAAAACTGGAATGTCTCAGTTGCCCTAAACCTCAATATCGTGGTAAGGAAGGTACTCCCAGAGTGACCTATGACATTACACCCGATGGTCGAGTTACTAATGTGCGACTGCGCCAGTCTAGCGGTGATGAGCAGACCGATCGCGAAACTATTGAAGCGATGGGCAAATGGCAATTTAATCCGCAAACTGTGCCTGAGGGGGGGCGAACTAATGTGAAAGTGCGCGTTACCTTTGAAGAAGAAGGTTCTCAATTTCAACGCCAAAACGAGGAACGTCGTCGTCAGGAGGCTGATCAGCTAGCTGCTCAAGAGGCTGAACAAAGAAAATTAGCAGAAGATCGTCGTCAAAGGGAAGCAGAAATCTCTAAACCGACGGCTGTGACTATTCCTCTTAATTCCCAACCTGTGCGATCTCCAGAGCCGCCGATGAATGTACCTGAGCCAAATACAACTCCAGTTCAGCCAATTGTCAATTCACCAGCACCAGCTATTACCGAGTCAGTCTTACAGCCAGTTACAGAACCAGTAGTGGATAATCTTCCTGTGCTTCCACCTCCTCCGATTGAGTCCCCAATTACCCCAGAAAAAACTCCATCATCCTCATAGTAGTTTTTCTATGGGTAAGGATAGGCGGCGCGAAGCGCCGCCTATCCTTACCTTTTTAGGACTACCTAGGATTAGATAGTTTTTGGGTAAGAGGAATTGATAATGTTAGGTTTTGAGTCATTACGATTTCGCCATTGAGTAAACTATTGTTATTACCCGCACCTAACCACTGAGATGCCACAGGTGGGACTTATCCCTGCAAATAAAAATTGGTAAACTCCCTTAATGCAGTCATAAATTTTTGGCGGTTTTCTGGCTTCGATAGCAGGAGTTGTTCATCATCGCTAACTACAGAGACATCATAGGCATCCATACACATCTCTGGAGATGTGTATGGATCAAACCCAATTGCAGACATAAGTAGCTCAACTTAATTAAAACCCAAAACCAGAGTTTGTTCCGCCCGCTACGCGGGCGGAACAAACTTCTCGGTTTTTAGTTTACTTATGTCTAGCTACTTACATAAACCAACACCATAAATATTTGGATGTTTTTTAGCTCGTAACAGTGTTTGAGCAGTTCGCCAAAATTGCCAAAACCCATTCTCTCGGAACATCCTGTTGTGTAAATCCAATTTCTTCTATGAGGTTTTCCCTGTAGTGAATATAGTCGTCTGATTGCCACAATGGCATAGCCTAGTAGCTACGTTCTTTTTGAACTTGATTGCGATAGAAGACATGATCAAGAGCGATTTGCTATTCCCAATAATCCCAAAGAGAGCCTGTTAAAATGCCGTCTATTTAACATAATGAATTGGTACAACAAGTTAACATGTTATTAATAACGTAGTAAAATAACATGTAAGAATATGTAATTGTATGAGTAACTATTTTTTATACTCGCAATATTGCGATAACACCATTGCTATAAATAGAGATTTTAAGAAACTATTTATCTTTGCTATATGTATCAGTTAGGAGATATATTATAGTTCAAATCCAAGATTTATTATGTGAAAACCCTATAAAGTTTATAAATTATTTCTATAATTTCTAAAATATCTGTCAGGCAATGACAATGACTCATAAATTCTATCTACTATTAAGTCAAACGGAAGTATTGTCTAGCAGTCTTAAATGATTTGATGGAAGTCACTGACACTGAGGTCGCAAGACAATCAAATCACCACGATCCTATAAGTGATTTGAGATAGCTACATTGAATAAGAATTTTAGTTGGTTTTTGGCAAATCTGGGCAGCTTTAAATTATGAAAAATAAAGTAAAATCGATTTTAGTAGTTGATGACGAAATTGAAGTCCAAAGACTTTTTAAACAGAGATTTAGAAAAAGAATTCAAGCTGAAGAACTAGATTTTATATTTGCTTCAAATGGGATAGAAGCAATCGAAATCTTGAAAGGCTCGCATTGTATATCCATGGTTCTAACTGATATTAGGATGCCAGAAATGGATGGTTTATCCTTAATCTCCAAATTGGCAGAACTTGATCAGAACTTAAAAGCAGTAGTAGTTTCAGCCTATGGGGATATGCAAAATATCCGAATGGCGATGAATTGCGGTGCTTTTGACTTTGTAACTAAACCAATTGATTTTGAAGACTTAGAAATTACGATTAATAAAACCCTTGCTTTTGTAACTAGTTTACATGAACAACAACAAAAATTGGAAGAAGCGATCAAACAGGTACGATTGCTAGAGCTAAAAGAAATAGCTCTTGCTCACGCTAAAGAGATGGCTGAAGCATCAAATGCTGCAAAGAGTGCTTTTTTAGCCAATATGAGCCATGAAATCCGTACCCCGATGAATGGTGTAATTGGAATGGCAGATTTACTAGCAACTACTAAATTGACAGAAGATCAAAGAGATTATGTACAAGTTATCCGTGATAGCGGTAATGCACTGTTAACGATCATTAATGACATTCTTGATTTTTCTAAAATTGAATCAGGAATGCTAAAAATAGAAAGCCAACCTTTATTTTTGGAAGATATTATTAAATCGGTCTGCGAACTTTTAAGCAAACAAGCGAAAGATAGAAGTCTCAACATTCAATATTCGATAAATCCTGAGATTGCCAAAGAGCTTTCAGGTGATGCTTCGCGGATTCGTCAAGTTTTAATTAATCTGTTAGGTAATGCCATTAAATTTACCCTCCAAGGTCATGTGGAGATCTCCGTTACATCTCGTTTATCTTCTAGCTATAGCGGCGACAATTGCGATAAATCATGCGAATTAATTTTCACAGTTGCAGATACAGGTATTGGTATTGAATACGAGCAACTAAACTTATTGTTTCAACCCTTTACTCAAGCTGATTCTTCCATTAGTCGCAAATATGGTGGAACAGGACTAGGGCTAGCAATCAGCAAAAGTTTAGTGGAGTTAATGGGGGGGACTATTTGGGTGGAGACCAATGGGCGAATCGGTGGCAATCCTCCTGATGATTGGATATTTAATTCTGAGTCTATATACATGCGAGGCTCCAAGTTCTACTTTACGATCATGATGGAAAATGTGCCTACAAAAAGTAGCCAAACAGAGATCAATCAAGTCATTCAACCAACTTTATCTCCTCTAGTCCAACCAAATCTTCCATCAGCTAATTTCCAAGTCCTTATTGCTGAGGATAATCTTGTTAATCAAAGGATACTTGCATTATTTCTAGAAAGTCTGGGTTATAGTCCGAAGCTTGCAAACAATGGCTTAGAAGTGCTAGAAGCTCTCGACCAAGAAAACTATGACGTAATTTTTATGGATATACAAATGCCTAAGGTCGATGGAATCACAGCTACTAAAAAGATTCGTCAAGATTTTAAACAGCAGCCTTGGATTGTGGCTTTGACAGCTAATGCTTTGCCAGAAGATCGCCAATTATGCCTAGATGCTGGGATGAACGACTTTATTACTAAGCCAATTCAGATTGAAGATATTGTGAATATTTTTACGAGATATAGCAACTCTAAATAGGGCTTGCTGAAAAAGAGACTAAGGGAAAAGTAGTGGGCAAAGAGGAAGGGGATAATACTTTGAGTGTCTACAAGGAAATTGCCAAGAAAAAGAATTAAAGTTAAAAAGGGGTTTCCAAGAAGGAAGAACAAAGAGTTGCCAGCAAAAGATAAACCAAGACAAACCGAAAAAAGCAAGCTGCTTGAGCAGCGCTTCCAAATTCATCACCAAGAAAGTGATAGCGATCGCCGTTTCCGATGTATTTGCCAACTTGGACATGACGCGATTTAGACTGAACCGTCGTTTAGCCAGTCCAAACTTACCTTCAATTTGATTGCGAACCTTAGCATCTTCGAGAGTCTGCTTGCGAATAGCCGCCAACTCATCGGGTACAGGTCTGCCCAAAGGCGGAGCCGTAATCCGAATACCGAGATTTCGACAATAGGCGCGATTGCTGCGAGTGCGGTAAATCTGGTCAACGTAAACCGCTTCAGGATAATGTCCAAAGCGAGATTTAAACAATGCTACTTGTTGCTGCAAATCCCCCGATTCATTGAAGTTATCCCAACTGAGATGGTCGAGAAAGGCATGACCATCGACACAACTAACTGAGAGTTTAGCGCCAAACTCCACAGGTGTTCCTGCCTTACCTCTGACAATCGGACACATGAGGTTGCGTAATACTGACGATGCGGTCATCTATGCGATGACCACCTTGCTCGTACATCCATTGTTGTTGCCGATATACTTCACTGACGACTAGCAAGTTCCGATAGAGACTCCTCTTCAATTCCGATAGCTTTGCCCCTGCGGCAATTAGAGTGTCAATATGGGCAAGATTGCGACGCACATATCCCAACTGTTGGCGCAATGCTTTGCGAATCCTTTTACGATTGGGTTGGCGTTGTTTGGCAATTTGGAGATACGCTGTCCTTGCTTCACGGCGATAGGTGCGTGGTTTCTTCGCTAATTGTTCTTTCACTTGTTGGTAAAGAGCATCAATCACTATTTCCGTTTGTTCTCTTGCTTCGTTCAACAGTTTGATGTCAGTGGGATAACGGATGTCGGATGGCGCGACTGTTGCATCTAGCAGCAATTTTCCTTGGTTTGCTGGTTCTGGTTCTTTCTGTTCCTTTTCTATATTCTGCTCTTCTAACTTCTCTTCTATCTCTTCTCTTTCTTCTTTCTTGTACTGCTTTGCTTCCTTCTCTTTTTGTCCCGACTCTTTAGGAGGCTTCACAATCCGTTCGTTGATTCTGCCCACGATCTCTAGATTCAATCGCTTGCGGAAATGTACCATCATGCTTGCTTCAAATGGGGCGTTGTCGCTGTACTCTGATAAGCCTAGGAAGTATTGTAAATATGGATTCTCACGAATTTGTTCTACTGTCTCTTCGTCACTTGTTCCTAGCTTCTCTTTGATGATCAGCGCCCCAAGTGCTATCCGAAATGGTTTTGCTGGTGCTCCTTGTCCTTCGCTAAATTGTTCTGCATATTCATTCTCAAATTCTTCCCACGGCACTAGTTCTGCTAATCTTACCCATCGATTTTCTCCTGATAGTTTGCCGCCAAATGGTAAGTAGAAGTTCTCGAATGATAGCTGTCCTGTGGGGGATTGTCGGTACATGCAATTTTATTGGTGCAAGGGTTTTTCTAGCTTTTCTTGCTTTTTCTTGCATTTTATCTGTTTTCGTTCTCCTTAGAAACCTTTGCTTGTATGCTTTTCTTGCTTTTTCAGTAAGCCCTAAATAGTTTATATAGTTTGTCAGTAAGTTGCGGGAACTAAATGTAGGATGGGCAGCTTAGCGATCGCGTAGCCTATTGTTGAGTGATTTATTATGTAACACCCAAAGAAGTTTTAAAAAAGCTTGTAAAATAAGCTTTTTTAAAACTTCTTTGTACTCCAAAAACTGATTGCCTCAAAATCACAGTTGCAATCTCGCTCTATTATCGGTAGCATAGGGAATAATAAAAAATGTAATAAAACGCAACAATCAAATGTTTTTGGTTTTTGCAACAGGCAAGCCCCAAATGCATATTTGGATATAAAGATAGGAAATTTGAGTAAGGAGTGACACAATGCAGCAGCAGGGCAAAGCCCTAACTGTTCCAATCGGTCTGATGGGTGCAGCACAGGGATTTAATCCGACGATACTACTGCTACTGGGTTCGATTGTTTTAGCAACTGCATCGACAACAGGGTATTGGGTGTGGGGCTGGGCGCACTGGCTCGTATTTGTTTGTAATTTTTCGGCGCTTTATGTACTGGGAACAGTAATTCATGATGCTTGCCATAACGTTGCTCACCCAAATCGCATTGTTAATGCTGCGATCGGGCATATTGCTGCAATATTGCAAGGGTTTGTATTCCCAGTATTTACAAGGGTGCATATGCAGCACCATGCCCATGTGAATGATGAGGAAGATGATCCTGATCACTATGTTTCTACGGGTGGACCATTGTGGTTAATTGCTGCACGCTTTTTCTATCACGAAGTTTTCTTTTTCCAACGTCGTTTATGGAGGAATTACGAGCTTTTAGAATGGGCGATTAGCCGTTTAATTGTAGTTGCAACCATATTTGTTGGTTATCAATATGGTTTTCTTGGCTATATGATGAACTTTTGGTTTGTGCCAGCAGCTGTTATGGGACTTTTGTTAGGCTTGTTTTTTGACTATTTGCCTCATCGTCCTTTTGTTGAGCGATCGCGCTGGAAAAATGCCAGAGTTTATCCAGGTAGATTTTTAAATATCTTGCTATTAGGTCAAAACTATCACTTAGTTCACCATCTGTGGCCTAATGTGCCTTGGTACTATTACGAGAAAGCATATTATCAAATGAAGCCTTTGCTGGATGCTAATGGCTCACCGCAGACCTTGGGAATCTTCAAAATGCCCGATCTAGCTGGTTTTCTATACGATGTGTTCTTGGGTATTCGTTTTCACAGTCATAAGCACAAATAAAAAAGGGAGCGCTTAGCGCTCCCTTTTTTATTTATATGAGGACATAAAACCCAGAAAGAGAATGGCGGCGCGAAGCGCCGCCATTCTCTTTCTGGGTTTTGCTTTTGTCCTAACTCAATCGACGGCAGCTATAAAAAGCTATGTCGGTGCAAAGCACTGGCTTTAACTTTATGAGGGCTATAGTGTATCCAAGGAACGGTCTAGCTGCATTCTCGTTTCCATTTGACGGATAAAGTAACCAGTCATCATTGCCGAGCCAATCAATCCTGCTAAGTTTTCACGATCAGTGGTGATACTGACATTAAAGTGTTGTGGAGGCAAAATACCTAACAAGTTTTGAATATTTTGGGTAATGATCTGCTGCGCTTCGGGACTAACAGATTGAGCGACAGTTGCTAGAGTTTCAGGTGATTGATTTTTGAGATAATCAAGCAAAAGGTTGTTGGAGGAGTTTAGCTCGCCAAGATTAAACATAATCGGTTCCTTACATCTTTAACGAAAATATCTAAATATATTCTTACTGATGCGATCGCTGATTTTTGGGTAGGAAAACCGTATTCAACCGAATAAAAAATACTAAAAGCCTTGCTAAGCAAGGCTTTTGGATTTAGAAGTCATCGTCATAGCTACCGCTACTATTGCTTGCTGCTTCATTATCCTTGCGAGAGCCAAGTAGTTCTAGGCGATCCACACGAATTACGGGCTTTTGACGCTCATCACCTGTGGTGCGATCATTCCAGCGATCAAACTTTAGTGATCCTGATACACCGATTAAGCTGCCCTTTCTGACAAAGTTTTTAGCAACTTCGGCAGTTTTGTCCCAAATTTCTAAGTCAAACCAATCGGGTGGCTCATCGCGGTTGCTAGTATTACGGTTAACTGCGATCGTGAAGTTGCAAACCACTTTGCCAGACTCAAAATATTTAACTTCAGGGTCGCGTCCTGCACGTCCAACTAGGTGAACTTTGTTTAAGGTCATAGGACAATTATCAAAAAAGATTTAGATATCTGCATTTTATAGCAAAACCCTAAAATAGAGGCGACACGAAGTGTCGCCTCTATTTTAGATCTATGGATTAATTGACTCAATCCTTGCTGATAGACCTTGTTGGGCGAGGCGAGACACCTGCACTTCAGCGATACGGCGATCGCTATAGGCTCCAATCTGCACTACTAAGTAGCCATTAAGTCTAGAAGCAAAGGAATTTGGCACAATTTGACGTACTTGGGCAACAGCGTTAGGTGAAGAAACAGGCACAACTACTCGATACCGAGGTGGGGTTTGGGGCTTGAAACTGGTATTAGCCAGTGGCGCAATTTGAATTGGTTGATTGACGGGTTCGCCGCTAGGAGGACTAGATCGAACGGGGGGCAAACTAGTACTAATCTCAGGATTAGCAGGTATGGGAGAGTTAAAACTCTTAGGTGTAATTCTAATGATTACAGAGGTAACAGGCTCGTACCAGAAAGGATTATTTGCTTGATTGCCTTGATTGATGCTCGAAGATGTCGATCTAACCAATGCTGGCGGATTATCAAGAGGAGGCGCAAGATTCATGGGCTGACTGGTAGCAATCTGTTGTTCAAGTTGTTGGTTGATATTGGCAAAGCGATCGCTCTTGGGTGTGGCGGGTAAGGTTTTGCTCACAACCGCAGCATTTGCCTTTGCTACATTTGTCGAAGGACTGCTAGCAAGACTAGCAAATAGATTGGCTGGCGGACGTATACCTGACAATTGCAAGTTTCCCTTCACTCTTTTACTGTCCAACTGATTGCCAATCACAGCAACCGCATTACGGCTGACATTTTGTAGATCGAATGTGCCATTTCCCTGAAAAGTGTTGTTACCATCATCGTTAGGTTTGCCCAGATCTGGCTTGGCAGTATCAGAAATTGTTACGCCATAAGCACGATTATTGATGATCGCATTGCCGCGCAAAATGGGTCTGGCATTGGATTGGATTAGGAGTCCATTTTGATTTTGAGTAAAAGTATTTTCCGTGATTTGGGGAGCCGCATCTTGGCGAATACTCATCCCAAAAGTGGTTTGCTGAAATAGATTACCGCGAATATCTGGACTAGCTTCACCCTCGATCGCTAAACCACTGGTTCCATTGCGAAAGAATTGATTTGCTGAAATAATCGCCGTTGATTTACCCGTAATTAAGCCGCCATCTTGCTGATTATCGATCAAAGTATTATTGGCGATCGCAGGACTAGCATTCTCAATCCACAGTCCATAACCTCTAGGATTAGGATTCGTCACAGTCACGCCTCTCAATTCTGCTCCATCGCTAAGTGCGATCGCCACATTTTGAGGAAACCCCGATCCTGTGCGTAATGTTCCCCCACCCAGAATGATGATGCCTTTGCCCTTAGTGGCTTCGTTACCCCTTAATGTCACATTAGGACGTAGACGTATTGGGAACTGCTCACCCGTAGCACTACTATAGGTTCCATAGGCTAGTTGAATAATCTGTCCAGCTTCAGCGCGACTTATCGCATAGGTAATTGTTTTAAACGGTGCAGTATTGCTTCCTTGCTCTGGGCGATCGCTACCTGTTTGGGGATTTACATAGATGATATTTTGCGTGATCGCTGGTGAGCTAGGCGATGCCTGTGATTGAGCGGCAACAGGGGAGGTGATCGCTAAGGTTGGTGACAAGATTGCGATCGGAAGCAAATAAATCAGGTTTTGAAAAATAAAGCCTTGAAATGTCTTACAGATGCTCATTTTTATGTGCGGATTGCTTCCCTTAAATTTGCTGAAGTTTCTGAACAGGATAGTGGGCAGGCTGACTGAAAATATTAAATCTATATTAAATTTAAAACTCAAGTCTTAAGAATCATAAACTACCCTAAGTTCAAAACTATGGCAAGAGCAACAAGTCAAAGGATAAAGACGACGCAGCGCGTCGTCTTTATCCTTTGACTCCAATACTAGCCTCGGTAGGAATGATGTAGCGTTGCAGAAATACAAACACGATAAATACGGGTAGCATCGAAATCGCAGAACCTGCGGCAATTAAGCGCCAATCCTCAGAGAAGGCACTTGCCAGACTAGCAATCCCCCTCGGTAATGTATAAAGCTCAGCCTTATCGACGATCACCAACGGCCATAAAAAATCGCCCCACATTGCTACAAAGGTAAATACAGCAAGGGTTGTTAGCGCAGGACGCGCCGCAGGTAACATCACATGCCACCAAATTCCCATACTAGAGCAACCATCCATTCGCGCCGCTTCTTCCATTTCTTTGGGAACGCTTTGGAAGGCTTGACGTAGTAGAAATATACCAAAGGCAGAAATTACATAGGGAAAAATCAAGCCAGCATAGGTATTTTTGAGATTGAGCTGCACGGCAAGAATATATAGGGGAATCATCGTAATTTGGAATGGAATCATTGTTGTGCCAACGATCGCCCAAAATATCGAATCTCGTCCTTTAAAATTTAGTCTGGCAAGGGGAAAAGCGGCGAGGGAGCAGAATAGTAAATTTAAAACGACGGTGACGCTAGCAACCAAAAAACTATTCCAAAGATAAAGATCGAAACGGGAATTTTTCCAGACCTTGAGGAAATTCTCAAAGGTGGGCTGGGCAGGTAAGAGTTGTGGTGTAGCCTGAAAAATATTTTCGCTTGGTGATTTAAAAGCGGTGCTTACTAGCCAGAGCAAAGGAAATACCGTTAAAGTGGCGATCGCAATTAAAAGAATAAATTGAGGAATATTATTAAGGATATTTGATGATGATTTTAGTTTTTTACTTTTCATGATTTAGATGAAATGATGTTGATAGATTTGTTGATTAATCAATGAGTTGTAAATCCTTAAAAGTGTCAAATAAAATCTTCTTGCGAGTAGGAATCATCGGGAATTTTGGATCTTGATTAATCATATTTAGAGCATAAAAATAAACATTGTTATCTCTTTCTAAATAACCAACATACCAACCAATGTTTTTTATGCCATCAACATCTCTACCCCAACCAGTCTTACCTCTGAGCGTGTAATTATCTTGGCGCTCAATCACCATAACGTCTTTAACAGTTTGCATTGTCGCAGGCGAGAATGGTAAATCTTCTTTATACAGCCTCACTAAAAATTTAATTTGCTCCTCTGGTGAGATTCTCAGCCTGCCATTTAACCAAAAAGAATCAATCTTGTCACTGATATCTTGATTGCCATAGTCAGCAGCCTGAATAAACTTGCTCATTTTTTCATTGCCAGCCCTTCTAGCTAACTCTTGATAAAACCAAACTACCGATCGCGTAAAGGCTGTCTGCATAGTTTGATCTTGATTCCATGCGGTAAATTCATTGTTAACTGCGCCATTCCAAGGAATTATGGTGTTTTCATCAGAGATCGCTTTAGTTTCGAGGGCAACTAAGGAATTAAAGATCTTAAATGTCGATGCAGGAATAAATCGTTTTTGGCAATGTTGAGAGTTATAGCGAATATAGCGATCGCGCTTTAAGTCATACAAAATAAAACATCCCTCAGAGTTGGCTGCTAGGAGATTTTGAGCTAGATTCCGCGAGAACTGCGATTGGAACATGAGATGAGATTTAGGAGCAGTGTTTGGAGATAGGGTTTCTGCGTGAATAGGTTGTGCGATCGCCAAAGTGATACCAACTAAAACCAGAAAAATTTTAACCATAAATAACTTCATTAACTAATTCCCTTCACCAATAGTTTTAGCTGGATTAATAAATTTAAAAGTCAGAATTGAAATAATAAAAATGATTAAGAATAGAAACACTCCAATCGCTGACGCATAACCCATTTCTAAACTCGTAAAGCCTTTATCATATAAGTAATAAACCACAGTTTTTGTACTATTAGCAGGACCTCCTTGAGACATGATATAAACTTCTTCAAAGACTTTCATTGCTCCAATTGAAGAAATAACAGCGACGAGAATAATATATGGCTTCATTAATGGAATCGTAATATCTAAATGTTTTTGCCAACCATCGGAACCATCGATTGCCGCCGCCTCATATAAATCTACGGGAATAGCCTGTAAACCTGCTAAATAGATGACCATATAGTAACCAACGCCACGCCAAATCACCACGGCAATAATCGCAAAAATAGCGGTTTTAGGGTTAGTTAACCAAGGGATTTTGATATCTTGAAATGAAATCGTTGACAGAAAATAATTTAAGATGCCATTTTGGGCATAAACCCATTTCCAAGCGATACCAGCGACTACTACAGAAACAATCACTGGGAAATAATAAATAGCTCGAAAGAATTTAATACTGCGTAGTTTTTGATTGACTAATATTGCTAAAGCTAACGGTAAAACTATAAGGCTAGGAACTGCAAATATTAAATAGACTAAGGTATTACTTAAAGTCTTCCAGAAAGTTTGATCTTTCCAAAGATTGAGATAGTTTTTCCAACCAATAAATTCAGGACTGCCAACAAAATCATAATTAGTAAAACTTAAATATATGGCTTGGAATACGGGTAAGAACGATGTCAAAAAGAGAAAGGCGATCGCTGGTAATAAGAATAAATATGGAGTCCAAGAAAATTTCTTACCAAAATTTTGCTTTTTGAGCTTGGTATTGGGCTTCATAGAAAATCACAAAAGTTAAGAGCTATAACTAACTAAATAATGCTCTTTATCCTACCAAACTACTTGTCTGATAAGCTTAACAAATTTCATAAAGAGCATGTTACACAAATCTAATTAACTGAGCATACTTTTAGTCCAGTCAGTAGTACTAGAAATCTGAACCATACAATGACTTACAATTGATCTTAATGGAATTCAGGGTTCAGTTAAATATCTTAGGTTTTTACATTTAACTTAATGCTGAAAAGAGTCATCGTTTAAAGCATTGATACAATATAAAAAATTTATGGATAGTTATCAAATGCATCTAAAGCCCCTTGAGCGGGCAATCTTAATACTCTGTCGCCAAATTGGTGCAAAAGGTGTCATTGCCATAATTACGACTGCCTCAATCATGCTGTCTGTTCTGGCGACTCTTGCCTTGGTCGTGCCGCAGTTTTCTCTGGAATATTCGGACGATCTCATATTAGCGGTCTCACTAATAATCGCCGTGACTATACCTTTAATCGTCGCTCCCATCACAGTGGGACTGTTTATAAGCTTACTGGTTCGGCTAGACAATGCCTATTTGACTTTACTCAAGCTATCTATCACCGATCCTCTGACTGGTGCAGCCAACCGACGCGGATTCTTTGCTGAGGCCGCCTCCCGCTTCAACAACCTGCATCATACTGATTCTGTTTTCGTGGGCATGGTTGATTTAGACTCCTTCAAGATTCTCAATGATAGCTTTGGGCATCAGTTCGGGGATGAAGTTCTCTGTACAGTCGTACGTCGCTTGCAATCAGTTCTTGGTGAGGATATTGTGGGTCGGCTGGGAGGTGACGAGTTTGCGTTCTTAATTACTGGTTCTCATGACAGAACCAAACAAGTTATACAGGAGATCCATACCCACTGCGGCAGTTTCACATTGAACATTAAAGACAACGGGGAACCGATTTTAGTCTCAAGCAGCATCGGCATGGTTCCGTGGCATCGTGAAGAATCTCTCGATCAGGCTTTGGCTCGTGCTGACAGATCTCTGTATATATTGAAGAAACTTGCCAGAGCGCCAAACAGTCGCAATTCAATAAACCTTCAAGACCAATCTTATAAAGACAGTTAGTTCCAAACGCGATCAGAGTCGAGGGCGAATAAAACGCATATTCTTATTACATTAAGTGCGTTAATGTGACATCGCAAGCGGTACAGCCGAACCAAGCGTTAGGACGCATTCAAAAAAGTTAAATCCACTTGCTGTAGATTTACAAAACTCAGTCATGCTTAACACTTTGTAATGAATTTGTAATAGCATAGGGGATGACTCTACACAATAACCTCTATGTTGGAACCTTCTCTAGCTGTGACAACCCAAGACTCGACCATTGCAGAAACCACCAAAACACCATCATTGAAGGTTCCAGATTTTGCGCTAGCTCAAACGGCTCAAGACTACCTCAGATCTGCCTTTAGCAATGCAGAATTTGCGCCAACCGATAGTTTTGTTCGTCGTCACATTGGCGCGAGTTCTTCGGAAATTCAGCAAATGCTCATGGCGATCGGTTGTGACTCTCTCGATGAAATGATTGATAAGACCGTGCCTGCGGCGATCAGAATTAAGCAGCCATTGCAACTAGGGGAAGCACGCGGGGAATATGAACTGTTACAAGAATTGAAGGCGATCGCCTCGAAAAACCAAGTCTGGCGATCATATATCGGCACGGGCTATTACAACTGCATCACGCCACCAATTATTCAGCGCAATATTTTGGAAAATCCAGGATGGTATACGCAATATACGCCTTACCAAGCCGAGATTGCTCAAGGTCGTTTGGAAGCTCTGCTCAATTTCCAAACCATGATTATCGACTTGACGGGCTTAGAAATTGCCAATGCTTCGCTCTTAGATGAGGGAACGGCGGCGGCGGAAGCGATGACTATGGCGGCGGGAATTGCCAAAAATAAGGGGAATAAGTTCTTTGTATCCAGTGACTGTCATCCACAGACGATCGCTGTCGTCAAAACCCGTGCGATTCCCTTAGGAATTGAGGTAGTAATTGCCAAGCATGATCAAGTCGTATTTGACAAGAATTACTTTGGTGCTTTATTGCAATATCCTGCTAGTGATGGTGCGATCTATGACTACACAGAAGTTATTTCACAAATCCATGCTCAGGGTGGTTTAGCGATTGTCGCCGCAGACTTATTAGCACTCACGTTAATTAAAGCTCCTGCCGAATTGGGTGCAGATATTGCGATCGGTAGCGCCCAGAGATTTGGTGTTCCCTTTGGTTATGGCGGTCCTCACGCTGCTTATATGGCAACTAAGGAAGCCTACAAGCGACAAATGCCAGGACGCTTAGTGGGAGTTTCCAAGGATGTGCATGGTCGTCCTGCGTTGCGTCTAGCCTTGCAAACCCGCGAGCAACATATCCGTCGTGACAAGGCAACTAGCAATATTTGTACGGCGCAAGTATTGCTGGCAATTATGGCGAGTATGTATGCGGTTTATCATGGTGCAGAGGGATTAAAACGGATTGCTCAGCGAGTTAATCTTTTAACTGCAAGTCTTGCCCAAGCGATCGCCGATCTTGGTCATACAGTCACGCATCAAGCTTTCTTCGATACGATTCGCATTGATCTAAAGGGAATCTCTAGCGACGAGATTAAAACTAGAGCCGCCGCTAAACAAATTAATTTACGGTATTTAGCTGATAATGCGATCGCCATCAGCCTAGATGAAACCGTCTCTAAACAAGATTTAACCGACCTCATCGAAATTTTTGCTAACGAAAAAACAACCAATCTCCAATTCCCAATTCCCAATTCCCAATTCCCAATCCCCAATTCCCTAATTCGTAATTCTCCCTATCTCACCCATACCACATTCAATTCCTATCATTCCGAATCAGAATTATTACGCTATATCTATCGCTTGCAGTCGAAGGATTTATCGCTGACTACATCGATGATTCCCCTTGGTTCCTGTACGATGAAGCTCAATGCTACTTCTGAGATGCTGCCTGTGACATGGGCTGAATTTGGCAATATTCATCCCTTTGCACCATTGGAGCAAACCCAAGGCTATCAGATTCTGTTTCAACAATTGGAAACTTGGCTTGCGGAAATCACAGGCTTTGCGGGTGTGTCACTTCAACCGAATGCAGGATCTCAAGGTGAATATGCAGGTTTACTCACCATTCGCGCCTACCATCAACATCGAGGTCAAACCAATCGCCATATTTGCTTAATCCCCACCTCGGCACATGGTACTAATCCTGCAAGCGCAGTCATGGCAGGGATGAAGGTGGTAACCGTAAATTGCGATCAAGAAGGAAATATTGATGTTGCTGACCTCAAGGCAAAGGCGGAGAAATACCAGCATGAACTCGCTGCGCTGATGGTGACCTATCCTTCTACTCACGGCGTATTTGAAGAATCAATTAAGGATATTTGCGACACTATTCACTATTACGGCGGACAGGTGTATATGGATGGCGCAAACATGAATGCCCAAGTCGGTCTCTGTCGTCCAGGGGATATCGGTGCGGATGTCTGCCACTTGAATCTGCATAAGACTTTCTGCATTCCTCATGGTGGTGGCGGACCGGGAATGGGACCAATTTGTGTCGCTTCTCAGTTAGTTCCATTTTTACCTGAGCATCCTTTGGCAGAAGTTGCAGAACCAAATGCGATCTCGGCAGCGCCTTGGGGTAGTGCGAGTATTCTCACAATTTCATGGGTATATATTGCTTTGATGGGAGCGAAAGGCTTGAAACTGGCTACCGAAGTAGCGATTCTCAACGCCAACTATATGGCTCAACGGCTTGCGCCCCACTATCCGATTCTCTATACAGGCAAAAATGGCTTAGTTGCCCATGAATGTATTATTGACCTCCATGATTGTAAGAATATTGCAGGAATTGAGGTGGATGATATTGCTAAGCGTTTGATGGACTATGGTTTCCATGCACCGACGGTTTCTTGGCCAGTGGCAGGAACGATGATGATTGAGCCAACGGAAAGTGAATCCAAAGCGGAACTTGATCGCTTCTGTGATGCGATGATCGCCATTAAGCAAGAGGTAAATGCGATCGCCTCTGGTGATCTCGACAGGCTAGACAATCCGCTCAAAAATGCCCCCCATACTGCTGAAACCTTACTTGCCGATGACTGGTCTCATGCTTATAGTCGCCACCAAGCCGCTTACCCCGCACCTTGGCTTAAGGAACATAAGTTCTGGGCAAGTGTAGGGCGCATTGATAACGCCTTTGGCGATCGCAATTTCGTTTGCTCTTGCTTACCAATTGAAGCTTACGAATAGTTCTATCAAGAGAGAAAATGGCTACGCCATTTTCTCTCTTAAAGAGTTCAGTCATTGCGATAACTCTCTTTGAAATTTTAAGGTTGGGCATCAAATCTAGTACGGAAATTTCCATACTTAATCCAATATTGCTTTAGTTGATGGTGAGGTGTGTGTAAGCTAGCTTTCGATCTATATAGCAGCACTTGACGATGATCACCCATCCAAATTTTACCAACGGGATCGACAGAAATAACGGTTCCGCCAAGAGCCACAACGCATTCAGAGAAACGTTCTACGGCACTGTAGTCAACACTTTCAAATACAAAGAAGTTTCCTGAACAAATTAGATGGCGACTACGAATCCAGCATTGCATCTTTTTTTGAGCTTCTGGTGGCAGCATTTTGGCTTCATTTGACTCTAAATTGATCGCAGGAAGTTTATAAGACAGTTGGGACTTCATGGGCAAAGCTCTCCTGTTTTTCAAATTTTAGTGGACCAGTTGTAGAACCCCAGACCTGTTGATGGGTATGAACATCCATCCCTTTATCGAGACTCACCCAAGTCGTTTCGGTGATTTCGACATAGCTATCGAGATAGGTTTTACAGCCATTTTTCTCGATAAAGCAGCTATTCCCTTCTACCTCTCCAAAGAAGCGATCGCCTTCTCTTCTAAATACCATTGAGCAGTTATGGCGACGCTCAATCACATCAGGCGAAATCGTATTGAGAATGTCCAAGTTACGCCCTGAGCCAGCATAAAACATGGCATTTTTGAGACTGAAGTTCTCAATATAAATATGATTGTCGCGATTGACTAAGCGATGAACTCCTTGACGGTAAGGAGTCCATAGATCGTAATCGTAGACCTGTTCTGAATAGAGTCCGATCCCTGAGAAGAAATCAAAAGGCAAAGGACGAAAGAAAACATGGATATGGGCAAAATCTTTAGGGCTAGCCGATGCTTGTTTATAGTTGCTAAAATCTCCTGCCATCCAACGAGCAAGGGTGAGCAAATCAGTTGATGTCACTTCAGCTTTATCCATCATTTTCGGAGATATTGGTTAATCTTTAGATTTCAGGATGAGAATTGATAATGCAAAACATCACTTACAGCGCTGTGTGCCTAAGTGAAATCCAAACTTTTATTGATCAGTAATGCAAAGCAAGACTTCTTCTAAAAAGTTGGTGGTTTATTGGATTGCAAATTGCTGTAAATCTTAGCCTCCAGATTTAAGGAAGCAATGTTGACAATGTCTAACACTACTTATCCGCATCTTGAGACTTTTGGCGAATCTCTGAAGAGAAAGAAGCCGTGACTAAGCCCGTACCTGCACTGGTTTTGATTAGCGATACTCGACAGCGCACATTAGGATTAACAAACCAGATTTTTTCTTCGGCTGCTACGCGATCATAAGCAGTGATGAGCACAAACGTACCATCATCAGTAAAGTGGTATTCCCCAATTGCCGCAACTTCTTCTGCATAGCCACGTTCACGGAGTAGTTTTCCTCTCCTAGGCTGTACAGGGTCTGGGACTGGGATTAAGACGCAATTACCTTTAATTGCTTCGCTATCTTCCCAGTCAGATTGACCTTCCCAACTCATCCGAAATGGTGATGCCACCGTTTGCGGATCGATATTGTAGGTTTTGCAGAGTTCGACCACTTCTGAGGCTTCAGTGGAAACTGAAGTAATATCAATCTCCGACTGAACAGCCTCAAAATGACCGAATGCTAAATGATGAGCACTACGTTGTGAGCGCCAATGCCCGATCGATTTCTCTACAAATTCCTGAATATCCATTAACTTTTTAACTAATTTTTGGGTTTCCGTGGCGATCGCGGTACTTGAAGATCACTTTTGGGCTTGTTAAAACCATTACCTGATTTACTAGAGGTTTTGGTCTTTTTCGATTTAGATAATGGTGTAACCACTTCAGATGATTCAATTACAGGCTCTACTGTTGTGACTGGTAGACTTGCTTCAACATTATTCTTAACAGTTTCTTTTAGACCATTAAGAATGATGTCAGAAATTTGCTCAGAAGAGGTTTCGGGAAGATGGTTGGTATCTTGCTCAGGACTAAATTTTGCAGCAGTCTCTACAACTGTTTCTGAAATTGGCTCTACAGTGATTTCTGGAACAATCTCTACAACTGGTTCTGGCGCAGCAACTATCTCAGTGATCGCTGGTTCTTGTCCTTGAGGGCTAGAATCTTTCTTGCTAATACTATTACTAGTTTTAGTCTTAGTAGAAGTGCGCGATTTTTGGGCTTTGACAGTTGGTTCAGCGACAGGCTCTTGATTGGTTGAGATGGATTCGGAAATAATTTCCATAACAGGCTCTGGCTCAGTAACTACCTCAGCGATCGCTACTGGCTCTTTCCTTGGAGTACTAGGCTCCTTTTTACTAAAACCATGTCCAGTCTTAGTAGAAGCCCTTGTCTTTTTAGGTTTAGCTGTTGTTTCAGAGAGAACCTTTTCAGGTTTAGAAGTAGATACTGCTGCTTCTGAAGTGTTTTCAGAACTGATTTCAGGAGCGTCGTCAAGAATAACTGAAGGAATATTTTCTAAAATTGGTTCTGATACATGTTCAAGCTTAATTTCAGGTACAGACTCGGAAACTATCTCAGAGGTATCTTCAGTAACACTTTGTGCAGTGCTTTCCACAGTAAGCTCTGAATGAGTTTCTAAAGGAGTCGTAACAGCTTGTTCGATCGCGATCGCAGGAGTTGCTTCGACAGTAGCCTTGTTGTCTTCGACTAATGCAATCACAGGTTCAACTGTGGTCAAATTAGGCTGAAGTCCTTGAATAGATATATTTGTAATCTTGCCACCAAAGCGCTGGATTGACTGCAACCTTTTAGAAAGGGAGCTATAGGGAACTGTTACTGTACATCTAGCACTTTGCATCTTGTTGGCTTGATTACCGCCTGTAAACTCAATGGTGATACGGTGGCTGGGATCAACGCTCAAGTTTGGGTTAGCGGAATTAATATCTATACTTTTCATGTCAAACTCATCCTAGCGATCGCAGTTGCGCGACCACATATCAAAACATTTTTAAATGATCCGTATAAGTATTCCGTAAAAACGTCTCTAAAAATCAGTTTTTTTATGTCCCAAATGTTACAAAAGACTGCTTAGTAATCTTTTGTAATATTTGTGTCAAGTACTTACCTATCTCTACTGGTAAAAGAATGCTATAGCTATTCTTCTAATTGCTTAAAAATTAAGCAATTTCTGTAATGCTAACGATTTTGCCAGAGGTGCGGTTAATCCGTTGGATTTGAGCAGTCATGTTGCTCTTTGTGACGATGTACTCAGTGGAGCTGACGCGACGGCGAGTGTCAAACTTGGAACCAGATACCAAGATCTTGAAGCGTTTTTCAGTGCCAGAACCAATTACGGTGGCGGTAGAAGGCTTAATTGCTTTGCTGCTGTTGGTGGCAACTTCATAAACTAACTGTGAAGATTGCACAGCGCTATCAGACTGGGCTGCACCACGATCAAGCGCGAAAATACGGTTGTAGCCAACCTGATAGGCGTTGTTAGCACTGTCTTTACCACGATTATAAGGTACAGTATTTTCGCCAAAGGCAGCTTGATATTCATCGCTATCAATGTAGGAATCAATCTCAGCATCGTAGCCTTCAGCAACAGTCCGCACAATATGCTCGGATACTTCACGTTGATCTTGTGGAGCGCGACCTAGTAGGTGCAAGAAATTGAGTTCAACGAAGCGGTAAGGAGCGCAAGAGGTGAAATAGCGATCGCGATAGAAATCAGACTTAGCAACAATCCTTACGAATTCGCGTACTGAGATAGAACGATCGCACAATTTTGATTCAGCAGACAACAGACGCTCACTTTCCATAACGTGAGGATTGCCCAAAACTTGCTTGTAAATGCCACGGATAACTGTTTCCAACTCTTCGGAACTACTATTAGGACACAGTTCTAGAGCAGCTAATAAAGTTGCCATATAAAATTCTCTCCAAATATTATTAAGAATTGATGAAAGTATTTAATTAACGTTGTAATAAAAAAAATCTAGTTAAATTCGCTAGATGCTACTAAGCAACCTCTAGCGAATAAAAAATTAAACAGCAGTAATACTAGCGATTACGCCGCCTTGTTGATGAATGCGTTGGTATTCTTGGGAAAGTTGCTCGAAAGGCACCAAATAAACTTTGTTGCTCCGACGGAACTTGGAAATACTGTTGACAGATTTGGCACGGTAGCCAGTAACTTCGATACGGTAAACCTTGCTGCTCGGAGTGCCAAAGGAACCACGACGGGTAAGTGGTGCATCAGCAGGAGTACGGAAGGTTCCACTATCACCCGTTGAAGGAATGACAGCCGTGGGAGTGGAGTTGATGATTAGTGAATTTAGTTTGGGGCTATTGCCTGCCAAATCACCTTTCAAGCTGCTGCTAGAGGCTCCACGAACCAATTCAAAGGTGTGGGTAAACTGTACCAAGTTGGTAATAGCCTCGGTTTTATAGCCACGGATATAAGGAACAATGTTTTCACCAAAGGTATTTTGGTATTCATCACTGTCGATATAGGAGTCGATATCAGCCTCAAATCCTTTAGTGTCAAGGATATCGCTATGGCTACGTACTTCCGCATAATCGATTGGTGCGCGACCAAGCAAATGACGGAAGTTGAGTTCAGTTGTGCGATAACGTGCAGCGTTAGTAAAGAAACGGGAACGGTAGAGGTCAGATTTGGCAACTGCTCTTACAAATTCACGGACGCTTAATTCGCCACGCTTGAATTGGGATTCAGGAACGCTGAGTCTTTCGCTCTCCATTACATAGGCGTTACCTAGTACTTGACGATAAACTGCATTGATAATAGCTTCTAGCCCTTCTGAAGAAAGACCATTAACTGATTCAATGGGAGGAGTTTCATCAAACAGGCTGACACCCAAGCGTGAAGCTGGTCCAAAAGGCATTAGACAATATCTCCTGATTTAACGAAAGAGTATGTATTAAAAGTATTTCAATAGAAATTAGACAGATTTTAGATATAAAGCTCAGCATTGCTTGACCTTACGTCTGAAATCTGAATAAAAATCTGAATAAAGCGCAGTTTATACGCTTCGCTATAATCGATTCTCTTACAAGTAAGTAAACTTAAATATCAAGATTTGTGAATTTTGCTTATATTTGCACAATATTTACACAATCAATCACAATCAATATTTACGTAATCAATATTTTTATAGCTGTTGCCAAGTGTACGAAGACATAAAACCCAAGAATTGATTGGCGGCGAGCCGCCAATCAATTCTTGGGTTTTAATGTTTTAGCCATTTGCGGCGTGCTTTGCTCGCCGCAAATGGCGGCAAATGGTAATAACTAAAGTTAATTGATCAAACCCACAAGAGTGATGGCGGCAGTGCTTCTGGGATGCCATCACTCTTGTGTTTAATTTGGGACTACTTACTTGACTCTGATACCCAAAACTCAACCTTAAAAACTGATTCCGCAGGTTTTGAGGCGATCGCTGTATCCCACGAAATACTTTGTAAAAAGGCTGTACCCACCTTTGTCTCCACTACATCCACACCCCAATCTCCTGTTTGCAAAGCATCGGGATTATCACTGGTTGGTGGGGTAGTTTTGACACCCCCTAAAACTAAAATTTCAAGGGGTGAATTATGGTCTAATCCCTGACTAATACGTTTGGATGCTAAGGACTGAGCGCAAAACTCACCAATTTGCTGCGGTGAAAACTGATCTTGATCAAACAAAATTTCCACTGTCCAATGGGGATGATTGACTAAGCGTGTTTGACAAGATGGGCGATCGCTTAACCCTAAATGAAATACTTCAGCAAATTCCTCTCGACTGAGGGGCGGTGCGGTGTCTGGTGAAATGTCAAAATTGTGAGAGAGCAGCATTCGCTCTTTAAATGAATTACTCAAGATCATCCCTCAATATTTTTAGAACCTCTAAAAAACATAGCAAACCATGCAGTTCAAACCCCAAAATTGTTGTGAAGGGTTTTGTCTATCACAACAATTTTGAGGTTGCAAATTAGGATGCTGTATTCTGAAGGGCAGCTTTTGAATACAAATATGAGTATTTTCTTATAAACCCTCGCTCAAGCCAATGCAATTTATGTCAAACAAAAATTTGAAATAGCGGAAATATTTGGTTTTGAAACTCGCAACCGTTATCAAATTCAAACAGATGATGGTCAGCAGTTTGGTTACTGTGCTGAACCAAAGCTAGGTTTTTCAGATGCGATTATGCGTCAGTTTTTAGGACATTGGCAGGTTTTTAATATCGTGGAAACTGATCTGCATAATCAACAGGTTTTTCGCGCTTATCATCCTTTTCGCTGGTTCTTTCAGCATCTGGTTGTTTTTGGCGCAGGCGATCGCCCTGTGGGAAGTTTGCAACAGAGATTTGCGTGGTTTAACAAAAAGTTTGATTTTCTCGATACTTAGGGGGCGAGTGATCATGACGATGAATTCGCCGATTTGGAAAATTTGGACATTCCCGATTAAAAAAGGGGAAAGGGAAGTATCTGTAATTGAAAAGAAATGGACGGGGCTATCTAAAGAGCTATTTACCGATGCTGATAACTTTAGGGTGCGATTTATTGATGCAAAATTAACTGCTGATGAAAAGTTGTTGTTACTTGCGGGTGTAGTGTTTACCGATCTTTTATACTTTGAAACTAAAGCTTCTTCATAGTTAAAAATTACTTTGAATTTTCAGATCATCCGTTACGAAGAAATTGAGTCCACTAATAGCGAAGCTTGGCGCTTAATCGATCGCCTAAATTCTGTCGAAGCTCAAAATGGCAATCCCCCCTCTGAGGTTGATTGCCATACCGTGATCATTGCCAAACGTCAGACTAAGGGTAGGGGGCAACGTGGTCATAGTTGGCAGTCTGATTTGGGCGGATTATTTATGTCGGTGATTTTGCAGCCCAATGTTGCCGCCGCAAATGCTCACCAAATTACGCTCTGGTCAGCTTGGGGGATCGCCAAAGCTCTCAATGCTACAGGGGCAAATGTCAAGCTCAAATGGCTCAATGATCTCTTAATCGATCGCCGCAAATTAGGAGGTATTCTCACCGAGACAAGGATTGAAGGTGAGAAAATTCTTTATGCGGTGGTGGGGATCGGCATTAATTGGACAAATGATGTACCTGAAGGCGCGATCGCCTTGGGCGAATTGCCAACTACTTTGTCAAGCATGGATGAACTGATCGAGGTGGTGCTACAAGGGCTTGAATTAGGTCAAACACGTAGCGATCAAGAAGGAATTATGGGCATTTTGGCGGAATATTTGGAGATGCTTAGCGATAAAAATGTGCGTCAAACGATTAATGGACGGGAACTTCAGGGGCAAATAATCGACATTAGACCAACAGGCGAACTGGTAGTAAGATGGGAGGGCAATTCCCAAGACGCAATCTATCAGCCTCAAACTTTTTCTGTCGGCTATCAGTAGAATTAAAATATGCGAAAATCAACAATCTCAAGCATCACACTGGCTACATTGCTCTGCCTCTCCACAAATAACTACTTTCTAGTTGGCTCAGCATATGCCGCGTCCAAGTCGGCTGTATCACCTGATATTGCAGTTTCTCAACCTTCTGTGCCAGCCCCTCAAGCACAACCTCAACCTGAGATTGCTCCTGCACCGACCACCATTGAGATTCAAAGTGAGCGTAGTAATGCGGCTCCAGCTAATCAGCCTGTAATAACTAATGTGGGGAATCGCGAGTCTGTCCAAGTGAACATTGAGTCTGCTACTCCATCACCAAAAGCAGCAGCAAAGCGATCGCAACCCATCGGACAACCCGTCGAAATTGTCTTGGAAAATCGATCCACTGGTTGTAAATTCAAGGCTAGTAGCCTTTTAGAGCGCAATGCTGATCTTTGTAATCCTGAAGCGATCGTCTCTAAAAATAATGCTCAAAAATATTATCAAAATGGCAATGTTCTTTATGCTGCGGCTTCGGGTGACACATCCGTACAAGTGCGCCGCCTAACGGAAAAAGAAATTGCCGCGATGAGCTTACCTAGCAATGGTGACAAGCAAATGCTGTTCCCCTTGATCGCTCCCTCGGTAATTAGTTCGATATTTGGGACTCGTGTACATCCTGTTACGGGTCAAGTTCGCTTTCATCAAGGTACAGACTTAGCCGCCCCTGAAGGTACACCTGTAGTTGCCGCCTTTAGTGGTCGAGTGGAAATTGCAGGTTGGCTCGGAGGCTATGGCTTAATCGTGGTCATTTCCCACGGTGATACCCATGAGACGCGGTATGCTCACTTGTCTGAGGTTTTAGTCAAGCCAGGGCAAGAGATCAAGCAGGGCAATGTGATCGGTTTAGTTGGCAGTACAGGGCTAGCAACTGGTCCTCACCTGCATTTTGAGATTTGGCAAAAGATGCAAGAGGGATTGGTAGCGATCGATCCTACGCCGCAGTTAATGCTTGCTATGGAACAGCTACAAAAGTATCTCGCCCAATCACCTAAATCAACTAATAAAGCTTAAAAAGAAGATTTTATGGCGCGGCTTTGCCGCGCCATAAAATCTTCTTTTAAGGATTAAAAACAAAATGGCATAGCCATTTTGTTTTTTTGTATTAGGTGAAAATGGAAATAGGCGATCGCCTATTTTTGCTCTCTATAGCTACTGTCGATTGTGTTAGGACAAAATCAAAACCCAAGAAGAGAATGGGGACGCGATGCGCCGCCATTCTCTTCTTGGGTTTTATGTCCTCATACACTTGGCGACAGCTATATAATCAAACCAGATAGCATCGGAGAATAAACATGGTAACGACAATAAAAAAGCCACAAACCCTCTCCCTTGAAGAATTTCTTGCCCTTCCTGAAACTCAACCATCCAGTGAATATGCTAACGGAATCATTACCCAAAAAGTTATGCCCAAAGGTAAACACAGCATAATCCAAGTTGAACTAGCCTCAGCCATTAATCAACAAACCAAACCCAAAAAATCTGCTTATGCCCTCACTGAGTTACGCTGCTCTTTCGCAGGGCGCTCCATTGTTGCTGATATTGCCGTAATTCGTTGGCAAAATCTACCTCTCGATTCTGATGGTGAAATTAGCAACCAATTCAGCGATCCCCCCGACTGGATTATTGAAATCCTATCGCCCGATCAATCTCCTCTTTTAGTTATCGAAAAAATTCTTTTTTGCCTAGCTCACGGTAGCGAAATTGGCTGGCTCATCGATCCTGCTACTAAATCCGTGATGATCTTTCAAAACGGCTCCACCCAGATATACTTTGCCGAAACTGATTCCCCCCAGCCTTTACCTGTCCTAACTGACTTAGAAAATTGGCAGATTACAGCCAGCGATATCTTTGCTTGGTTGAGAGTTTAATGATCGCGATCGCGCCATCTGATAATTCGGCATCATCCATCACCATCATCCCAAAACCGAACCTATGCAAGATGCCAGACAATATGCGCCAGCCACATTGAGAAATCGTGAAGCGATCTTAGAAACGCTATTGCAAATTTTGCCACCCACAGGAAATATTCTTGAAATCTCTAGCGGCACTGGAGAACATGCCGTCTACTTCGCGCCACACCTGCAACCGCGCCAATGGATACCCTCTGACCCTAACCCGATCGCTATTTCCAGCATCACCGCTTGGCAAAAATATTATCCATCGCCTAATCTCCTTACACCACTCATGATTGATGTGACTGAAACCGATTGGCAAACCCATCCACAGTTACAAAATCAAGACATTCAGGCGATCGTCAATATCAACATGATTCATATTGCGCCTTGGACAGCTTGCCTAGGGCTAATGTCTGGGGCAAACAAGATTTTGACAGAGGGTGGACTCTTATATCTTTACGGTGCATATAAACAAAACGGCAAGCATACTGCTCCTAGCAATGCTGACTTTGATGCTAGCCTACGCAATCAAAACCCAGAATGGGGAGTTCGCGATCTTGAGTCAGTAATTGATGTTGCTGTAGCACAAAACCTTGTGCTACAAACAGTAAAACCTATGCCAGCCAATAATCTCAGTGTGATTTTTCGGAAAACAATAGAGTGAACAAAGCCGCTAAGCACTCTATTGTTTGGGTCTACCTTAGAAGAAGATGAGAACACTAAGCTTTGCCCCTCTTCTTTTGGGTTGTGAAAAGCTGTATATTGGCTAGAGTGACATATTTATCGATACAAAATTTAAAAAACCTTGATTGCAACTCCCATTAAACCAACTGTAACGACAAGACGACCTGTATTTCCTTTCACCGCCGTGATCGGACAGGAAGAAATGAAGCTCGCCCTGTTGCTCAACGTCATCGATCCCAAAATCGGTGGGGTGATGGTCATGGGCGATCGCGGTACGGGCAAATCCACCACCGTTCGCGCCCTTGCCGACCTCCTTCCCGAAATCGAAGTTGTTGCTGATGATCCATTTAGCAGCCATCCCACTGATGGCGATCTCCAAAGTGAAGAAGTGCGCCGCCGCGTTGCCAATGGAGAAACCTTACCTGTAACCACCAAACAAGTAATTATGGTGGACTTGCCTCTCGGCGCAACAGAAGACCGTGTATGTGGCACAATCGATATTGAAAAGGCTCTATCAGAAGGTGTTAAAGCCTTTGAACTTGGACTATTAGCTAAGGCAAATCGCGGCATTCTCTACATTGATGAGGTTAACCTTCTTGATGATCACCTTGTTGATGTGTTGCTGGACTCTGCTGCTTCAGGATGGAATACTGTTGAGCGTGAAGGTATCTCGATTCGTCACCCTGCTAGATTTGTGTTAGTTGGTTCAGGGAATCCTGAAGAAGGCGAATTACGTCCTCAATTACTCGATCGCTTTGGCATGTATGCTGAAATTCGCACTGTGCGCGAACCAGAGCTACGTGTGCGAGTTGTAGAAGAACGCACTAATTTTGATGGTAATCCCCATGGATTTCTCAAAGACTATGCCACTCAACAAGAAGAACTCCAAGCCAAAATCGTGAGAGCGCAAACACTTCTCAGTGAAGTTGATATTCCTCAAGATCTGCGGTTGAATATCTCTAGGGTTTGCTCAGAGCTTAATGTTGACGGGTTGCGTGGTGATATTGTCAGTAACCGTGCGGCTAGAGCGATCGCTGCTTTTGAGGGACGAAAAGAAGTAGAAGTAGATGATATCAAACGAGTCATCGGTCTATGCTTACGTCACCGTCTCCGCAAAGATCCTCTGGAGTCGATTGATACTGGTTATAAAGTTCTCAAAACCTTTAATCAAGTTTTTGGGATAGAAGAAGAATAGAACTAAAAAGAGTGAAGCATTGCTTCACTCTTTTTAGTTTAGAATTGTCCAATAATTTGAAATAGCTGGTGCGGAGAAGGACTTATGTTTTCTGATCAAGAGATTTCTCGAATTGCGGCGGAAATTGATGCTCAATTATTGGAGTTGCGTTCGCTGTCTGGTGATGTGTCTCTAAAATCTGGAGATAAAGAGGCACAACTGGTTAAGCAAAATGAGGCGATCGCAACCGCAACTAAGGAACCAGCAAAGAGTTTTTTACAAAAGTTTTGGAAAGCAGCCAAAGCGGATCTCTGTGAGGAAGATGGGGTGCTGCATAAGCAATGGAAGAAGTGGGGCGATCTGGATAATAAGGAGACAATTTCCACCTTTAAAGGAATTTTGGCTGGGCTAGGTTTATCGGGTAATGTGTTGCCAACGTTGATCGTGGCGGTGACGGTGATTGTGTTGCATATTGGGGTGAAGGCATTTTGTGATGAATATGGCGATCGCAAGGAAAGCTAAGAAATTCGCAAATGCCCAGATCCCCGACTTTTTCTTTGCAATTACAGATAAATTTTGACAGTCAAAGAAAAAGTCGGGGATCTTTTAAGATCTGTATAGTTTGATTTGCATAAGTGGAGTATTTTGAAATGGTTACACTTGCGACAGCGATTGAGGTTGTTGAACAGTTACCAAGCGATCAGCAAGATCTGTTATTACAAATTATTCGTAATCGCCAAATTGAGCGTCGGCGCGATGAGATTCATCGGAATTATTTAGATAGTGTAGCTGAGGAAAAAAGCGGCAACCTGACATTTACTACTGATATTGAAGAGATTCAAAAATTGCAAGCTGAGTTAGAGGCTTCGGATCGTTACGAAGTCTCGGTGACAAGCAATGAGATCGTCTTCAAAAAAATTAGTCCAAATGCCTTGACTTGGGAAGAATTGTCTCAAAGGATTGAGACAGCAGGTGAAGATCCAGAACAACCATCGCTACAAGAAATTAGTGAAATCGTTAAAGAGGTAAGAAAGTCTCG
Organism: Pseudanabaena minima str. Chao 2107; assembly: GCF_051131155.1. Taxonomy (NCBI): domain Bacteria; kingdom Bacillati; phylum Cyanobacteriota; class Cyanophyceae; order Pseudanabaenales; family Pseudanabaenaceae; genus Pseudanabaena; species Pseudanabaena minima. The sequence goes on along the minus strand of NZ_CP159508.1, from coordinate 2,107,084 downwards.
CAGGGCTGAAATTGGATGAGGCTAGTTTTAGATGTTAACGTCTGGATTTCTGGTTTGTTATGGCAAGGCGTTCCCAAACAAATCATTGGTTTAGCGAGATCCAGAGCAGTAACGGTCTTTGTCTCGGAGCCGATTTTGAGTGAGTTGGAAGAGGTATTGGCACGTAAAAAATTTCAGTCGAAAATGCGATCGCTAGGCATAACTTCTCAAGACTTGATGAATCTTGTGCGCCAACTTTCTCAAGTTTGTGTACCGCTCTCGGTTAATGTCCCTAATTTACGAGATCCTGATGATGCAGTGATTTTGGGAACAGCGATCGCCGCTAAAGCTATGTTGGTTGTTTCAGGAGATCTTGATTTGCTGGTGCTTGAAGAATTTGCAGGTATTCCGATTCTGAATCCTACTGATTTTTTAGATGTTTTTCGACTAAGCATGTCTGGTGAAAAAGAAATATGATGCTGAGTTACTGTCTATGATGATCGGTAGGGGCAAAGCATTCCCACAGAAATCTTTGTGTTTTTAGACTATTTTAATTTGGGAATGCTTTGCCCTAAACTCGTAACGCAGGGACAACTTATTGGTGAATGCGAAAAGGGTTTAGCATTTGCGTTTTGAGATTATCGTAGGAAATATAAAAATATTGGCGCAAATGCTAAACCCCTACAAGTTTGTTGTTATAAATCATTCATGGCGATCGCCATGAACGATGAGGTGTATTGATGATTGAGCTAAATGTGCGGTTTACGAGTAGCGATCGCTTTGTCATTAAGTTCGACGATCGCGAGACGGATGCTCTGGAATTTGTAGCACCTGTGAATGATGGCGATCTCGCTGAGATTCGTGATTATTTGGAGAAATATACATCACTTTACATGATGGATGTGGACGATCGCAGTGCTGAAAGGACTGAGGCGAAATTGCCTTTGTGGGGTGCAGCATTGTTTGAAGCAATTTTTAGTGTTGGTGACGCGAAGGAAATATTTAACGATTTTCAGGATAGTGATCAACGAGACAAGATCTTAACAATTTCAGCAAGTCATCCGCTTATTTTGGCTTTACCTTGGGAACTGTTGCGCGATCCAAAGGGAACTTATTTATCGCATGAAGAAAATCCAATTTCGATAAGGCGTAGTTTTTCGCAGTTAACAAATGAGTCAGAATTTAAGCAAGATTCAGTTAAGCAAAGTATTGTCCCTCCCAAAAATCGGTTGCGTTTGCTGTTTGTGATTAGCCGCCCCATAGGTGCAGGTTTTCTCGATCCGCGTAAAGATGCCTTGGCAACTCTTGAGGCGATCGCTAAAAATGCACAGGGATTAATTGATGTGGAGTTTTTGCGTCCTGCAACTCTCGATAAATTGGTAGAACGTCTAGCAGATAAAAATTTACCACCTGTAGATATTGTGCATTTTGATGGGCATGGGGTGTTTGATGCAAATAAGAATATTGGTTATCTGTTGTTTGAGGATATTGGTGGTAATAGTGATCGCGTTTCGGCGGCGCAAGTTGGGGAAAGTTTGAGTCAGGCTGGTATCAGTGCAATGTTGCTTTCGGCTTGTCAGACGGCGGCGGTGGCGGGTGAAGAGGCGATAGGAAGTGTGGCGGCAGGGCTGACCCATGAAGGGATTCCGACAGTTTTGGCGATGCAATATTCGGTGCTAACGTCAACAATGGAACGGATGTTTGGGGCTTTTTACGAACATTTGACACAGGGTCAGAGATTTGGCGAGGCGTTGGAAAATGCGCGGCGGTATTTGTATGCACATCGGGAACGGGGCGATCGCCAGCGTGGACGAGATCGGGTTACTTTGCGGTTACAGGATTGGTTTTTACCTGCGTTGTATCAGGTGGGGAGCGATCGGGCGTTGTTTGCGGGAGATCCCCCTCAGCCCCGCTTGGAAAAGGGGGAGAAGATTAGAGGCAATCTTAGTGAGGTGCAGAAGGCTGGCTTTTGGGGTAGGGCTTGGGAGTTGTGGCAGATCGAGAGAGCGTATGTGCGGGATACGCGGCGGGTGACGATTTCGGGTTTTGGTGGGATGGGGAAGACTTATTTGGCTGAAGAGGCGGGGCGTTGGCTGTTGCGGACGGGGATGTTTGCGCGGGTGTGTTTGGTGGGCTATGCCAATTTTCAGGGGATCGATGCGGTATCCTATGCGGTGAGCGTGTTGGCGACAGTATTGGAAACAAATTTGATCGATGCGGCGGCGGTGACGAGGGAGTTAGCGGATCAGTCGGTGCTGGTGATTTTGGATAATTTGGAGTCGTTGGATGCGGAGCAGTTGGTAGGTTTGCTAGATGCAGCAAAGGAATGGTCGGAGGCGGGAGAAAGTCGGGTATTGCTGACCACACGCACTCCTGATTTGCGTCATCCTGATTATCCCAATTATCCGATTGCGATCGGGCGTAGAAGTAGGCACGTTTCTTTGCAATTGGAGGGTTTGCAACCTGATGATGCGGTGAACTATTTCCAAAGTCTGTTGAAGTTGCCTCCTGCGCCACGTTTGGATTTACCGTTTCGTGAGGATTTGTTGGCGTTGTTTGAGCTTGTGCAGCGTTTGCCTTTAGCGATCAGTTTGTTGGCAGCACAGTTGAAGGATCGGCAGGTTTTGGATGTGCGTAAGGAGTTGGAGGAGTTAATGGTTCAATCTCCTGATAATCCGTTACTTGCTTCGCTGAATCTGTCGGTGAGTCGGCTCGATCCTATAGCGCAGGAATGGATTAAGTGGTTGGGAGTGTTTCAAGGAGGGACTTTTGAGAATTATTTGATTGAGATTACGGAAATTGCGGAAACGGAATGGAATGAACTCAGAACGAAGCTAGAAGCAACAGGACTAATGCGCTCTGAATCTTTGGAAAATGGTCAAACTTTTCTCAAGTTTCATCCGACCCTTGCCCCTGCGATGTGGTCTCGGCTGACCGAACTCAAACAACAGCAACTCCTCATCCGCCATCGACTACGCTATTACCAACTGTCAAATTATTTGTATTTTGAAGATGATAAAAATCCCTTTGCAATGAGAGGCATCGCCCAACGAGAACTGCCGAACTTTCTCTATGCGGTGCGCGGTAGCATCGCCGCAGGTGCAGACTTTGCAGTGGATTTTGTGGTGAAGGTTAACAAGTTTCTGGACAACTTCGGACTGAATCAAGATCGCGAAGACTTGACAGCAAAGGCGCAACATATCGGCGGTAAGGTTGGCTCCCAAACTTGGTTTATGACGCGCACTAGTGCTGGCGAACAGTTGTGGAATGCAGGGCGCTATACCGAAGCAGAGGCGGTGTTTAATGAGATTTTGGCAGGCTTGGGCGCGACTCCTAGCTATCAGCGTTGTTATATACTTGGCAACCTTGGACGGTGCTATGGGTCAACGGGACAGCCAAAACGAGCGGCTGCAAGCTATCGCCTTGGCTTAGAGGTGGCAGCACTGCTAGAGCAAAATAACAGCGTGAAGCGACAGATGGGCTTATTACAGAACGATTTTGCGGGTGTGTTGAGAGATATGGGGGACTATGATCGCGCCCGTGAGTCCTACGAGGCATCGTTAGCGATTAAAAAAGAAATTGGAGATCGTCGAGGGGAATCTGTTACACAAGGACAACTAGGAACATTGGCACTAGTGCAAAACAACCTCACCGAAGCCGCCCAACGCTACCAAGAAGCACTGCAAATCTTTCAGCAACTCAACGAACCCACATCAGAAGCATCTGTATGGCATCAGTTGGGCAGAACCTTTGAAGAATCGCGCCAATGGGAAGCCGCAGAGCAACACTATCGCCAATCCGCACAGATTAGGGAAGCGCAGGGCTTAATTGGTGGATCGAATGGGGCAGCAACGACTTGGAATCAGTTGGCGATCGTGAGCAAAGGTGCGGGGAAACTGACGGAAGCGGAGGCATGGTATCGGAAGACTCTCAACTACTTTAAGTCTATTGGTGATTTGCCAAGTGCTTCTAAGGTACTAACTAACCTTGCCGATCTCCTCCAACAACTTCCGAATCGCCTCAACGAAGCCCAACAGTTAGCGGAAGAAGGACTAGCCATAGACAAAACCCTCGATCCTGCGGCGGCTCAGATTTGGAAGATTTATAACATTTTGGCAGAGATTAGCGATAAACTAGGCGATCAAGCCAAAGTAAAGGACTATCGCCGCCTTTCTCGCACCGCCCGCGCCAACTTTGCAGGCACATCTTACGAGCTACGCCAATACGCCCAGCTTATCGACGGTGTAGTGAGAGCAGTTGACGATGCCGAGGTTAGACAGCAATTAGAATCTGAAATGGAAAATGCTCCTTCAGAGTGGCAAAATCTCAATGCCGCGATTCGGCAAATCCTCAACGGACAACGCAATGAAGATATTCTCTGCGAAGGATTGGATAGTATTGATTCTCAAATTGTCCTTGCCATCCTTGAGCAAGTAAAAAGACCGTAGGGGCATAGCATTTGCGTCACAATTTCAAAACTCATCACAGAAATCTCGATCCGCAAATGCTATGCCCTCTGTGCCTTTACAGACAAATTGTCCCTGCGTTGTGAGGTTTTGGGCAGAGCATTCCCAAAAGAAGATTATCTAAAAAATTAGAGATTGTGGTGGGAATGCTCTGCCCCTACAATTCCATTCTAATTAGAAGAACTCATTCATAAAATTGAACAAAGGAATAAATGACACAAACTCAAAATCAATTAACATCTCAGCGAAACTATATTGCTCAACTCCTAGAGCAATTAACCGTGAACTATCAAAACACCAAACTAGAACGCAAACAAATTACCCAAAACTTCTCCAATTCTGAAGAAGAATTTACTCCATTAGAAGAAATTGAATTGCTGACAGTAAGTATTCGGGGTTACGCCAGCCAAATCGCCGCATCAGGAAGTTTAAAAAACGATCGCCAAGCGATCGCCGAACTCCAAAAACTAAGCGTATTTAACAACCATCTCATCGTTCAACTCTACAGCGAAGCGCGATCGCATTATCCACAGATGCAGTCATATATCTGTATGTTGGACTATCTCAGACTATTGGTCTTAGAGTACCTACAAAATCAACAAACCCTACAACTGATTTCTGCCTAGCAATATAAACACCCAAAAACTTCAGGGGCAAAGCATTCCCGTAGAAATTCTCATAGGGAATGCTTTGTCCAAAAACTCGCAAGTTAAACCTTCTCGACTGGGAACTGAATCTCAGTAATGTAAGACTCATTATCTAACTCAGCACCACCTTGAATATAGAACTCACGGTTTGCACCGATGCAGCGATAGCCATTATTCTCCATCCAAGCTAGTAGATGTTGATAACCATTATTAAGAGTGCTGTAGCTGCCATGATGAACCACACAGGCGATCGCCTCATACCCCTGAAGCTCATAGACCTTAATGCGATCGTTCCCTTTGACTGAAGCAGGCACAGACACAACTGCCTCACTATCCACATCGCTTTCCTTATATCCAGAATCATGCCAGATCCCAGCATCGTACTCAAACTTAGTAACTCCTTGCTGCGCGAGATCCTGATATAGCTCTTGAAAGAGATTAGCGATCGCCGCATAATTAGGCAAAATCTCGCGAATTGAAGCAACTGTAATCGGTTCAAACTTCTTAATCACAACTTCGTAATTAGACATAACATCCTCCTGTTCTATTTGTTTAAGGCGGGCTGCTACTCTCACCAATCGTGCTTGTTCCTCCTCAATCTGCTGTTGCAAATCCGCTTGCTTCATTCGCAACATTCCGCGCATCTGTTCAGGAGAAATCTCTTCATTGAGCAGTTGAGAAATTTGCTCTAAAGAGAATCCCAAATCTTTGAAGGCGAGGATACGATTGAGTCTGGGCAATTGACTCGCCGAATAAAAGCGATATCCCGTAAAGCGATCGACGGAGATTGGTTTAAGTAAACCCATTTCGTCATAGAGGCGTAGGGCTTTAATAGTCACCTGACTGAGTTTAGAAAAATCTCCAATTTTGAGCATTTCGTTGACCTCATGAACCTCTTGTTGTGATTACACACTATCCCCTAAGGGTAGAGTCAATAGTGGATGTGCCAAGTAATTGCTGATCAAAGCAACCACAAGAAAAATTTTGAAAGCGTTGCGAAGCAACGCTTTCAAAATTTTTCTTGGTTTGAGCGCAAAGCGCTGTAGTTAGAATATAGGAACAAATGGCTGCTCAAAAGTGTCTACATTACTCATTTAGTTAGCTGTACTATGCGCCACAAATCCTTAGATTGGAGAATTAGTGCTTGGGGAATGAGCTTCGGTCTACTGTTGGCGATCGCCCCTAGTGCTTTTGCGGTAACACCTGTATCAGTAAACCAAGACGCTAATGTATCTTGGTCGAATGTTGTTGAAAATCCCTTTGATGGCAAACTTGTTTATGACAAGCACTTTAGCGATGATTTTGCCTTTGTTTCCAGTTGGTCAAAGCAGGGAATTAAAGCGACATATACGGAATATTGGTCAGATGTAGTTGGTTATCGCCGCGTTTGGAAAAATCGTCGTATTTGGCATCACGATCGCTATATTAATGAGCGCTATAGCGATCCAGAGCCTATTTATGAAAAGAGAGAGCGATCGCGATCGCCCAAAGCGCTTTTATTTAGTGTTCAAGGCAAAATTTACACCTATACCGATGGTGAGGTTGATCCTGAGCTAGCTGCTGCTTTAACAAGTTTACCCGCAGGTAATACGACGATTCGGGCTGTGTGGAACAATGATCAAACCACTGATTTTCCTATTGGCGCAGGCACAGTAGAAGCTTGGAAAACCATCTTTAAAGTCGAGCCACCACCACCTCGATTTAAAAACTAATAAAAAAGCACCCGAAGGGTGCTTTTTTATTACTGATGTTATGTGGAACTCAGATGATGAATCTCTAGTTTCTATCACGACAGGGCAACCACGGGGGGATTGCCCCTACTTCAATAATTTAGATTTTTGTAGGGGGGTGTGGCTCCGTGCCAGCCCTAGACTTAGATGATCGTAGGAATTCTATCCACGTAACATCAGTTATTAGTTTCTCGCCCCAATAAGGGGTTTCAAAACATAAAATGGCGTAGCCATTTTATGTTTTTGGATTAGAGAGTTTGATCGTTGTTAGGGCGTGGACGGACACGGCTAGGAGTCGTATCTGGTTCAGGTAGAGGCGTATATTGATTGCCTGTGAAATCTTTGCTAACTCGTAAGCGTTGGCTGGCGATCGTAATGCCCGACTCGCGCACCAACACCACAGAGATCCAGCGATCGCCTGACGAAAAAGGAGCCTGACCAATCTTGAATAATCCACCTGCACGCAAAGGGCGCAGGTTGATCATGTTTTCATTTAGATAATTCTTCGCTTCGACAGGTTCCTCGATCGCTGCCCCTAACAATAAACTTGTACCCAGTGGCTCGGTGACGATCGCATCAAGGACATATTGCCGACCTACGCCGATCAGTTCAGGCACTTTCAGCTTAACGGGTGGAGGGGCATCACCCGTACTCAATGAAGATTGCTCTGCTAAAACTTGCTGCGACACAACCTGTAGCTGTCCATTGACACTTTTATAGGTCTGTGTCGAAATCAACCTAGCATCTAACTTGAAGTTATCGTTCTCAGCCCCACGCATTCCTTGAACCATCGTCACTGTTTCCGCAGTAATCAAGTCTCCTTTTTTTTCCCATTTGGAGATTTCAGTGCGATAGGTAATGTTTTTGTAACGTTGCCAGAGTTCGCTTAATGTCTGCTTGTAGAGATCGCGGGTTAGCCCATCGGAATGATTAAAAGTCGGAGCATAATATTTCATCACCGTTTCAATATCTTGCTTACTGGCTGCCTTGTCCAGCGCAAATACGATATTTTCCAGTTCGGGTGGAGCAGGTTTAGATGATTGGGCAGCAAGTGCTGAATTGGCGATCGGCGCAAGCGTGGCAACTGCCGCAGAAACAAGTAATAGACTAATTCTTTTGAACATGCGTAACTCTAATCAATAACCTGTAAGGATGAGATTGGAGTACGAATTTGTCATAGACAAATTTGTACTCGTGATATTTAAGAAGCCATTTAAGAATTACTTTCTACGGTCAAAAGCTTTAAGAGATCCCCCTCAATCCCCCTTAAAAAGGGGGAATAATTTAATTCTCCCCCCTTTTTAAGGGGGGCTGGGGGGGATCTAGACAACTCCTAAATGATTTCTAAGAATGCGATAAAGCAATAAATTGTTTTTCTGTTATACGCCCTGATTGGTATAGTGTCTCATTTATTTCAGAGATTTTTAACACCGCATGGGGTGAATATCCACTTTTTTGGATGCGATCGCATACTCCCGACTCATGATCAATAAATACGACGATATCACAGACCTTTAGGCCGCAGCTTTCAATTTTTTGCGCCCCCTCGATCGCACTCTTACCCGAAATCAAAATATCATCAACCACGACTATAGTTTCACCTGCTTCATAATTTCCCTCAATCAAGCGTCTGGCTCCATAGGCTTTTACCTCTTTGCGCGGGAAAATTAGAGGGAAATTTAAACGCAATGCTAGCCCTGAAGCTGTGGGTAATGAGCCGTAGGGAATCCCTGCAATGCGATCAAATTTCAGATCTTGCAAGATCTCCGCATACGTGCCAATTACCGCATCAAATACTTGAGGATTGGAAATAATTCGCCGTAAATCGATGTAATAGGGAAAAACTTGACCAGAGGCTTGCACGGTTTCTTCAAAGGTAATGCAACCAATATCAAACAACTGCAAGATCAGATTGGCATGGGGATGTCCTGCTTGATCGAGCAAGCAAACGTTGGGCATCCACAGATCGCAGGTAGGACGTTGGTGCGTAGTCAAAGCGATCGCTTGATTGACCTCATCCCGTAGCGATCGCACTAATTGGGCAGGTTCACCAATTGCCAGCGCATCTTGATTCACAGGTAAAATTAAGCCGCCACCATTGGCATCTAGCCCAGCATTGAGAATGGCTGCTAGGTTTTCGATCCGCTGACCACTACCTTGACTATTTGCCCAGATACTTCTCGCCAAGATTAAGCGCTCAGGAGCCAGCGATCGCACCTTTGCCAAAGCTTCAGGATTTGCTGCCCCTATTTCTAGGGCTAAATTATCCAATCCTGCCCAAGCTTGACAGTTTTGCGCCACATTTAGATATAAAGGCTGCTCAGGATTGGGATATTCTTGAAACTCTTTGGCAGTTGTATTTGATGAATAGCAACTTACAAAAATGGATTTATCGGGATACATCAAAAATCTCGCTGCCAAATCTTGCCCCACATAGGGACTTAAGGTAATCGCATCCACACCCCACTGCTCAAAGGCAGTCTTTGCCATCACTGTGCTGCTATTGAGATCCGCATGTTTCGCATCAAGAATAATCGGAATCTCTGGCGGAATGGCGGCTAAGGTCTTGGCTAATAGCTCTAAACCGCTCGCCCCTAACGCTGTATAAAATCCTAAAGTCGGTTTATAGGCACAGACCAGATCAGCCGTGGACTGAATGATAAAGTTCATCCATTCCCACAGATAGGTAATACCAAATCACAAAAGAGAGGCAACAGATAGAGCATCCAGTATGGAATCTCTACCGACAAGAGAAGCAATTACAGATTTAGTCATTTCGGAGAGACGATTCTTGACCAAAAGCCGCAACTCATCCATATTTTTGGGTAAAGAAAATCTCAACCCTTGCTTCAAATGTAGCCAAACCCGCTCAATTGGGTTTAATTCTGGAGAATGAGCAGGCTGAAATATCAAAATGATATTGTGAGGTAATCGTAAACGCTTAGCCCGATGACAACCAGCCTGATCAACTTGCAAGATAATTATGCTGTCTGCAAATTTCTCTGATACAAGGTCTAGAAATATTTGAAAACAGTCAGTGTTGAGATGACTAAATTCATAGAAAAAGCTTTCTCCCGTCGCAGGTTCGACGATGCCGTATAACCATGTAGCCTGAAACTGCCACTGGACTTTTGCCTTGGGTTTGACCCCACGAGCCGTTATTTTACGACCACTGATGGTTTTCAAACCAATCCTTGTTTCGTCTTGACAAAAGAATCGGACTTTTCCCGTTAATCCCAACACGGTCACGGCATACCATGCCACCATGGCTAGGTTATCCGAGAGTTTTTTTTATATTCCTCGCGTTGCCCTTGGTTTTGACTGGCGCTATAGGGACGGGCTACCTTTGGTTTTGCCTTCATTCGGTAATGCACCAAGTCATGCACATTTTTATAGGTACTTTCGATTCCTAGTTTTTCCTGTAGCCATTGTCGTATCTCTCCGTAGCTATTAAATCCTTTTTCCTGTTGCAGTTGTTTGTCCAGTGCTTTTTGCGCCCAATCTGGGATTTTGGGTATTCTGCCTACTCTTGGTTTATGGCTTAGTATTCCTGCTATTCCTCCCTCTCGATATCCTCTGATCCACTCTTGCACTGTGCTACGGTTTCTCCCGATTAGTTGAGCGGCGGCTTGCACTGTGCCAGCTTGCTTGCTTTTCAGTAAGTACAATACTTGCACTCGTTCTTTATCTGAGCCTGTTTTCTGCCGCCCTAGCATCTCTTTTAGCTCTTCTTCGCTTTCACTTATTTCTAATCTATATACCCCTGCCATTTTGTTATCCTCTTTCTCCTTTTTCTCTTATATCATCTGTTGCCTCTTCTTTGTGTTTTGGTATAACTGCATGATCGGGATATGCTCCAGACTTCATTTCCGAGTCATATTTTGCCTTGTACTTGGCAGGCATCACTTCAGGGTTGGGGTCAAGTCCCAAACATAAGATGCTCTGATTAGCAGCGATCGCAGTCCTGAGTTTTGAGGCAAAGCTCATAATTTAACAGCTTAGATGCAAGCGGATTTTTTGAGGTTGCAACAAATATACCGCTTAGAGATTCATTATTTTTGGTGGCGCGGCTTCGCCGCGCCACCAAAAATAGATTTTTTTGCATCTACTATAAAAAGTTGTTTTTACAGACAAGTACTTGTCTGTAAAAACAACTTTTTATCTGACTAATAATCGCGAGTTGTCATATTTCACCAAAATTGATGTAGAATCTCACTCGTTCTCGTTACGCAAATCTTCAGAGCATTATCCCTAGCCTTCTACAAGTCGAATCACAGGGCTTTTTGTACATTTTTGTATGGCTTGTAGCCTGCTCTTCCCTGTCCTACAGCGCAACGTTCCCATGCAAAACTTTATGTCTCGCTCCCACCAGTTATTTAATTTATTAGCTAATCGTAAATTAGCTAATAAATCCAAATCCCTGACTATCCGTCTGCTATCACTAACTCTGTGTGGTTTCGCTGGTAGTTTCGCGATCGCGACACCTACAGCCCAAGCAAATCGACTCGAAACCTTCGTCTATGATTTGACCGATAGCAAAATCGAGTTTTCGCTCAAAAACGACATTGAGCCAAAGGGAACTGTGATTAGTAATCCCACACGCATCGTGATTGACTTACCAGGGATTGTCTATCAGGGACCAACGGTAAGGCGGCGAGTCGGACGTGGAGTGCAAGCAGTGCGCGTTGGTCAAGTTGATGCCAATACCACCAGAATGGTTGTAGAGCTTTCGCCCGAAGTCACTCTCAATCCTCAAGATTTACGCCTTAAATCTAGACAACCAGGGCATTGGACGATGCAGCTTCCCCAAAATATTGCGGCGATCGACCTTAATAGTATTTCTAATTTTTCTCTTCCTGTTACAGGAGCCGCGATTAGTTCTGGATTTGGCTGGCGTGTGCATCCTATTACAGGGGAACGCAAGCTGCATAAAGGCGTTGATTTTGCGGCTCCCACAGGTACACCAATTTTTGCGGCGGCTGATGGCGTAGTCACTTATTCGGGATGGACGGATGATGGCTATGGCAATGTTGTCGAGTTGCGTCATGGGAATGGTGAGTTGACGCTTTATGCCCATACCAACAGGGTGTTTGTATCAAAGGGGCAAGTTATTAATAAGGGACAGGCGATCGCTGAAGTTGGCTCTACAGGACGTAGTACAGGACCGCATCTACATTTTGAAATCCAACCCGATGGCAGAACTGCCGTCGATCCTATGGATTATTTACAACTTCGCCAAGTGACCCTTGATTTAGCCTCTAATAGTTTTAAAGATTAAAAAAAGTAGTGGCTGCGCGAAGCGCAGCCACTACTTTTTTGAAAGAGGAGTTGGGAACCAAATCCCTACATTATCTGAATACTATTGTTATACCAAAACACAAAATGGCGTAGCCATTTTGTGAATTAAAACACTTACTGGGTTTGGGTTTTAATTCACAAAAGTGTTGCAACACTTTCGTGAATTGGTATTACGTGGATAGAATTCCTGTGATCGCATAAGTCTAGTGCTGGCACGGGGGCGCAGCCACTACGGTAATTCTAAATTTTGGTAACAGGGCAATCCCCCCGTGGTTGCCCTGTTACGCTAGCAGCAAAAAATTCATCAACTAAGTTTCACGTAACATCAGTGCATATTCGCCATAGGATCATCAAAGAAAGCTTTCCTTGGTAGGGCTTTCTTTGACAGTTTTAATCCGCGTCTAGTTTCTGGATATAGGTTCCTAATTCCGTAAATGTACCAGCATAGGTGATGGTGGGAGTCGTATAGCCTTTAAGCTCCACAGAATATTGCTTGAGTGGTAGTAATACCGCAGCATAGGGCGTATGGCTATAAGTTGCAGAACCGATCGCTACATCCAAGCCCAATTGCTTAGTTGAGGACTCCAATCGAAAAGCTGCATTCACTGTGTCGCCAAGAGCCGTATAGTCTGGATGCTCACTAGTTCCCATTTGTCCAACCATGGCATAGCCAGTATTGATGCCAGCACCTACACGCAATTGAAATGGTAATTCAAACTGCTGATTGAGTTCATTGCTCATCTCATACAGTTCATAGAGGGCGCGATAGACTTTGAGCATATCTTGGGTAGCGACAGTATCTGACCCTTTGCCAGCGTCATGAATCCAGACTGTCATTACCGCATCACCAATGTACTTATCTACCCAACTTCCATGGCGATCGATGATCTCACCAGCGCGGCGAAACCATGTGCCGATCGCCTCTGAGAGAATATGCTCATCCATTTGCTGTGTCAGTTTGGTGAAATCTCGAATATCCACGACTAAAACTGTAATTAGTTGCCGCTTATGTAGCATTGCTGTCGCTGCTGCATCCGTATTTTCTTCGTTTTGAGTACTGCTAGTATCGGGAGAAGTGATCGTTTCGGGACAATAAAACTCTAAATTTGTTTCACCAAGGGTGACGCGATCGCCATTTTTTAAGCTGACAGGAATGGTCACCCGCCGTCCATTCACAAATGAACCATTGCGACTACCAAGATCGATCAGAAAATAACTACTTTCTCCCACAATTTGAAACATAGCGTGGTTGCGCGATGCACATTTATCAGATAGGGGAATATCATTTTCTGAGCCGCGCCCTAAAGTCCAAGAATATGCATTCACAAGGGGAATCTGCATCGCACCTTGAGATCCATGAAGTACGATATGTGGTTTTTCATCCCAAGTTGTGACAGGCTGACTCACAAGGTTATTAACCCCCAAATATAAATTTACGAGTGGATTTACAAATATTTTGCGTCTCTTTGAGTCCTTGCTTTTGCTAATATACCGTTTTTTGAGAGTTGCGAGAACCCTAAGAACAAAGGTATCGCTTGGCGATCCTTTGTTCTTAGGGTTCTCGAGTTATACCAATTCACGAAAGTGTGACAACACTTTTGTGAATTAAAAACCAAACCCAATAAGGGTTTTAAAAACACAAAATGGCGTAGCCATTTTGTGTTTTGGTATTAATTCCGTAGCAATGCTGCTGAGGGGTGATGCAAAATAAACGCTAATACCATAGCTTATCTATATAGATATAATTTTTCATGCCGTTAGCTTTGTTCAGGCTTAATTTCGATGCAAACTACTGTTTCCCCCAAACAAGCAAATAAACAACCCAAAAGTTTTTGGACAAAGCCTTGGTTCTTTGTAGTTTTACTCGTCGTTGTCCTAGGCGGTGGATTTACAGCCTTTCGTGTTTTGGCTAGCATGAATCAAAACCGAACATCAATCAATGACAAAACTCAATTAGTTGAGTCTAAGTCTTTAGATATCAAAATTAAAGCTAGCGGATCAGTTGTCCCAATTGAAACCGTCAACCTCAGCCCCAAGCAAGCGGGAAAACTAATGGAGCTATTAGTTGAGCAGGGGGCGCGAGTCAAGCAGGGACAAGTCATCGCCAGAATGGACAATACGAATTTGATCCCGCAGCTTTATCAGGCTCAAGCTGCGGCAGCGGCAAGTGAAGCTAATTTAGCCAGATTACGCAATGGTAGTCGTCCTGAAGATATTGCGGCGGCTCAGGCTAGGGTGGATGCGGCTCGTGGTCGTTTGGATGCAGCCCGATCGCGTTTAGCCTTGACCAATATGAAAGCCTCTCGCTTTCGGAGTTTACAAACTGAAGGGGCTATTTCTAGCGATCGCTTTGATGAAGTGCTAACCGATGATCGCAGCGCTCAGGCTGATTTGCAAACGGCTCAAGCTAATCTGATGGAGGCTACTCGTCTATTAGAAGAAGCCCGCAATGGTAGCCGTGTTGAAGATATTGCTCAAGCTGAAGCGCAACTTGCCCAAGCGATCGCAGGGATCAGAATTATCGAAGTCCAGATCGAAGATACAATTATTCGCGCTCCCTTTGCGGGCATCATCACTCAAAAGTATGCTAATGCAGGAGCCTTTGTTACACCGACAACATCTGCTTCGTCAACCAATTCTTCAACTTCGACTTCGATTGTGGCGATCGCTAATGGTTTAGAGATCATTGCTAAAGTCCCTGAAGTGGACATTTCTCAAATTAAAATCGGGCAGGAAGTAGAAATTGTTGCTGATGCGTTCCCCACTGAGGTGTTTAAGGGCAAAGTCCGTTTGATTGCGCCTGAATCAATCATTGAGCAGAATGTGACATCGTTCCAAGTGCGGGTAACCTTAGAGACTGGCAAAGATAAGTTGCAATCGGGGATGAATACTGATTTGCGCTTTATTGGTCAGAGAATTGATGGTGCTTTGGTTGTACCGACGGTGGCGATCGTTACGCAAGAAGGGCAAACTGGTTTATTAATTGCTGATGAAAAGGGTAAGTCTAAATTTCAACCCGTGACGATTGGGACAACGGTGGATAATCAGACTCAAATTTTAAGTGGTGCAAAAGTAGGCGATCGCGTATTTGTGAAACTACCAGAAACAAAAACAACTCCATAAAAAAAGGGAGTCGCTTAGCGACTCCTTCTTTTTATGGAGTTGGCTGATGTTTTGGAAAAGAACATTCCACAGTAATTTCTAGATTACTTTCGGCTGTACCTTTGGTGATGTAGGGAATACCTGCTTCGCCTGCAATTTTAATACCAAATTTAAGGGTTACTTTGTCGATGTTGGCAATATCGGTATTGTTTGCTTTTTTGAAAGCATCGATGGTGCTGAGAGTGTAATGGGTGAGAGTGGATTTGAGGCGATCGAAGTTCTCTCTAATCTTTTCAGTATTCGATGATGTATCTCCATAGGTGACTAATCCTGCTTCACCAGTAGGAATGGTGGGAACGTCAACAGCTTCACTGGCTTCGATATAGATAATTGTGTTTTCGTCAATTTGCAGAGGTGTGAGGCTAGTCATAATTGATTTTGCTTTGTTAATGGCTATAGAATAACAGACATAATTTGCGAGATTTTCAGGTTATGCAACGTAAAGCTCTTGTGGTTGGGGTCAGTCAATACAGTAAGTTGCGTAGTCTTGAGAGTTTTGCTAATAATGCTAATGCGATCGCCGATATTTTAGAGCCAGATTTTAAGGTGAAGCGCTTACCTGAAGCCATAAATGTCGATCGCGTGGTCGTGGGTAAAAGTAGTCTGCCTTGCGATCGCTTACAGAACGAAATCAAAGATTTATTCACGGCGACAGATCTGGATACGGTGTTGTTTTATTATTCGGGGCATGGTGTGCAAGGCAAGCAGCCTTATCCCAAGACATATTTGGCAACTTCTGAGAGTGAAGTCCTAGATGATGGTTATCGCAAATCCATTGAGATTGATCTACTCAAGCAATTTTTGCGAGATTGTCCAGCTAGAGAGCAAATTGTTTGGTTGGACTGTTGTTATGGCGGCGATTTGGCAGATTTTCGGGAAATATGCGATCGCAATGATGGCAAAACGAGATTTATCATCACGGCTTCCCGTGACCAAGATCCTGCATATCAAGAGATTGCGGGGGAAATGGGTGTATTTACGAGGGTGTTAGTAGAAGCTTTGGCGAGAACGGGTACAACGGCACGGCGAATCACTTGTGCAGCGATCGAGGATGCGGTTCGGGAAGGTTTGCAACGCTTGCAGTATCCGCAAATGCCGCAGTTTTATCGCACACCAAATAAAATTATTGAGTTTTGGGAAAGGAGTAGTGCTCGCCAAGAAGCGATCGCCGCAACCCTGAATACGACACCTCCGCCTGTGGTTGAATGGCAGGGACGACAGGATGAAATCAAGGAACTCCAAACCGCCCTAAGCAATGACAAAGTACGTTTAATCGGAATTACCGCCGCAGGAGGCTATGGTAAATCGGCTTTAGCAGTGAAATTCAAGGAGCAGTTAACCCCTAATTGGCGGGTGTTGTGGGTAAGTTTTATCCAGTCTTATCCCTTGGCGCAATTTGGGCGATGGTTATTGGAGCAGATGGGACGAGATTATGATGAGAAATGGGATGAGGAGACGTTAATTGGGCAGATCGTCGAAGGGTTGATTGCTGAGCCTTATTTGTTGGTGTTGGACAATATGGAAACTGTAATACCAGCAGAAGGGAAGTCGGTTTATGGTCAATTTTTGAGCCAATGGTTAGGGAATGGGAGTAATAGTAAGCTACTGCTCACCAGTCGGGAACAGCCAGTGTTTAGCGCCAATTTGCTGCCGCGTTGTTATTGGTTAGCTCTAAAGGGGTTAGCAGAAGCCGATGCGATGCGTTTGGTGACGGAAGACTATGGTTTAACGGGAACGCAGGAGGAATTAGCCCATTTTGTGAACCGAATGGATCGGCATCCTCTCTTGATGCAACTGGTATCGAGTTGGATGCGGGAGGAGTTGGGGGAAGGGGTTTGTGTGACAGAGGCGGAAAATTTGGGCTTAGATTTGTTTACGGTGGAGGGTTATCACCGTGATACGGACACCTGTGTTAGGGAAGTGGTAGCGGCGAGTTTGGCGCGATTGTCGGCAAGGTTAGGGGATATTTTAAAGCGGTTATCGGTATTGCGAGGGATTTTCGATCTAGGGTTAGCTCAGGGGTTAACTGCCGAGGTAACGGAGGCGGAGTTACGGTATTTAGCCCGTTTGTCGTTGTTGCAGGAGTTTCCCCCCGAACCGCTCAAGGGAAAACCGCGACGGTTTCAGTTTTTGCCTTTAATTTCGATGGTGGTGCAACAGCAAGCAGATTCTGAGTTGTTGCGATCGGCGCATCAGGCTGCGTTGGATTATTTTTTGGCACATTTACCTGCGCCACCTTGGGAATCGTTGGAGGATTTGACGGCGTATTTAGAGGGGTTTTACCATGCAGGGGCATTGGGAGAATGGCAGTTAGCCTATGATATTTTGAACGAGGATCGAGGGGGAGAAGGGAAAAATAAATCGGTTGATGAGTTTTTGAAGTTACAGTGGTTTTATCGTCAGCAAGCGCAGTTATATGAGCAGGTGATCGCGGGGAGTCAACGAGAACAAGTTTGTTATCGCAACTCGTTAATACTTCTCGGCAATTGTTATTATTTCTTGGGGCAGTACGAAAAAGCGATCGCCCTCTACCACCAATATCAGGACATCAGTGAAGAAATCGGTGATCGGCAAGGAATGGCAAATTCTCTAGGCAATTTAGGCAGTTGTTATTATTCCTTGGGGCAGTATAAAAAAGCGATCGCCTATCATCAGCAACATCACGATATCAGTGAAGAAATCGGCTATCGGCAAGGGATGGCAAGGTCTTTAGGTGATTTAGGACTTTGTTATTATTCCTTGGGGCAGTATGAAAAAGCGGTCGCCTATCACCAGCAATCTCTCGAAATCAAAGAAGAAATCAGTGATCGGCAAGGGGTGGCAAGGTCTCTAGGTAATTTAGGACTTTGTTATCATTCCTTAGGGCAGTATGAAAGAGCAATCGCCTATCACCAGCAACATCACGACATCAGTGAAGAAATCGGCTTTCGGCAAGGGGTGGCAATTTCTCTAGGGAATTTAGGCGGTTGTTATGATTCCTTGGGGCAGTATAAAAAAGCGATCGCCTATCACCAGCAACTTCACGATATCAGTGAAGAAATTGGCGATCGGCAGGGGGTGGCAAGATCTTTAGGCAATTTAGGCAATTGTTATGATTCCTTGGGGCAGTATGAAAAAGCGATCACCCATCACCAGCAATGTCACGACATCAGTGAAGAAATCGGCAATCGGCAAGTGGTAGCAATTTCTCTAGGGAATTTAGGCAATTGTTATGCTTCCTTGGGGCAGTATGAAAAAGCGATCGCCTATCACCAGCAATATCACGACATCAGTGAAGAAATTGGCTTTCGGCAAGGGGTGGCAATTTCTTTACATAATATAGGTGAGGCATTGCTCAAACTTGAAAATTACAGCGAAGCAGAAACGGAAATTCAAAAGTCTTTAGTTATTTCACAAGAGATTAACTTTAAAATTTTGACAGCCCATAGTTTTAAATTCCTTGCCGAAATTGCCCATCAAACCAATCAACCCCAACTCGCCCTCACCCATTGCCAAGCCGCCCTCACCCTCTCTCAAGAACTTGGCATTCCTTTAGTCAAAGACTGCGAAGAACTCCTAGCAAAAATTCAGGAGAACTTAGGAGAATAACCGATGGAGTGATAGTTCCACGTAACATCAGTTATTTAAGTTTTTTGTATGATTCTATTAGCTTCTCTCTCTCCACTCAATAAAGCACCATGAACTGTTCCTATATATTTTCCATAGGTTGCCTCACCCGCAAAAAACACCCGATCGCCTATGGGTTCTGCCAAGCGATCGCAGTCTTGAATAGAACCATTGAGCGAAAAAGTAGAGTAAGAACCATAGGCAAAAGGATCATTGTGCCATTGCGTCAATAATGTGGCAGTAGGTAACGGAATATCTTTGCCAAACATAGATCGCAAATCAGACATGATGTTCTGGATTGCCTGAGATTTAGGCATTTGTGATAGCGATCGCGAAAAATCACCGCTAAACATAGCGGCTAAAATCGGCTGCTGAATATATTTCTGCCAGTTGTAAAATTCAACATAGCGATCGGGAATATTGCCATTGATATAAGCCATCGTGTGAGGTTGTGATGGCCAAAACTGTTGAGGAAATTTTAATACTAATCTATTTAAAGCGCCCATACCCAATCGTTCAATTGCTGCTAACTTCTCTTCAGGCAATGCTGGTGAGAACTTAATCGACCCCCGTTTCAGTACACCCAATGGAACCGTGACAATCACCTGCGAACCACTAAAAACTTCGCGATCGGTGGTCACCTGTACACCATTGTCATCATAGGCAATCTGCTGCACAAGATGTTTAGTCCGAATATCCAAATCTTTGGATAGAGCCTGTACAAGCTGGATATAACCTTGCGGAAAAACTACATCTGCTCCTGTAAATTCTGAATCTTCCTCAAAACCCTTGATTCCTAAATTCGCAATATCTTCTCCAACTTCACTCTCAATAGTCGAAGATAGAGTTGCCCGAAAGCCCTTAAGAGTGATTCCTGTAATTTCTTCTGATTCAATTATTTGTTGAGCGACATCTGCTAGGGTGGTTTGCTGTAATGATTGAGGATCTTTTTTTAGATGTTTAACCCTATCCATAAATGCTTGAAAAGCTTTGCTTATAAGCAGTTCATCAGATTTACTCAGCACTTGGTTGACACCTTTATAATTCCATTGTGATTCAAGATCAGAGACCACAGTCTGGATGCCAAATTGTTTGACTAAAGGAGAGAGAGGATTCCCATCAATGGTATGAATCCATGCAGCACCAAGATCTAAAGGAAAGCCTAAAGAATTATCTGTCCAAATCCTGCCGCCAATGCGATCGCGACCTTCGAGAATAATTACCTGATATCCTTGAGCCTGTAATTTTTTGGCAGCCGTGACACCTGCAATACCTGCTCCAATGACAATTACTTGCTGTTTATCTTCGCCGTTTGGTGATGGATTGGCTGAGTTATCAGATTTGCTAAGTGCACCTCCACAGCCACAAAGCCAACTTGTTGCCCCAACATAGGTTAAGTTGCGAGCCTGAAGTAAAAATTTTCGACGATTATATTTGTCCATAAAAATTTTGATTACCACTTTACTCATATAGATAAAAAGGCGGCGCATTGCGCCGCCTTTTTATCTATTCAACAGTGACAGATTTCGCTAGATTTCGGGGTTGATCGACATCTAAGCCACGATGCGCCGCCACATGATAGGACAGCAACTGCAAAGGAATCACAGTGAGAATTGGCGAGAAAATCTCATCAACTACAGGAATCGGCAAAATGTGATCAAACACCTCATGCGCCGCAGGATCGTCGAGTGGTGCAACACCAATCAATTTCGCATCTCTAGCCTTTGCCTCCTGGGAATTTGAGAGAACCTTCTCATATACAGCCCCAGGGGTAGCGATCGCCACAACAGGCACATCTTCATCCAGCAATGCGATCGGTCCATGCTTCATTTCGCCTGCGGGATAGCCCTCTGCGTGAATATAGCTGATTTCCTTGAGTTTGAGCGCACCTTCGAGGGCGATCGGGAAGTTAATCCCACGACCTAAGAAAATAAAATCCTTAGTATGGGTAAACTGACGGGAAAGATCCTCAATGTAACGCTCTTGGCTTTCGAGAATCCGTTCCATATAGGCAGGGAGTTGTCGCAATCCTTCGATGATTTCTTGAGCCTTATCTTCAGTTAATGCACCCTTTGCAATACCAAATTCTAAAGCTAGTAAATAGAACATCAGCAGTTGAGCCACAAAGGTTTTCGTCGCAGCAACCCCAATTTCAATTCCTGCTTGAGTATCAATCACCGCATCAGAAATTCGTCCAATCGAACTTTCCACACGATTGGTAATACCAAGGCAGCGATCGCCTCTGGATTTGGCAAGTTCTAAAGCTGCTAATGTATCCGCCGTTTCGCCCGATTGAGTCACGCCGATGACAAGGGTATTCTTTAAAGAAGGCGGTGGCGAATAGCGATATTCCGAAGCATATTGGACGCTAGTCGGAACACCTGCAAGCTGCTCTAGAAGATACTTGCCAACTAAGGAAGCGTGCCAACTAGTTCCACAAGCAATAATTTCCACTCGCTCAATCTGATCGATAAAACCAGTTGGCAAACCTAACTGAATACAATTTGTTTCGCTGATGTAACTGGCTAATCCTGCGCGAAATACTCCTGGTTGTTCATAGATTTCCTTAAGCATATAGTGCTTAAAGCCCTGCTTCTCCACCATTGTCGGATTCCAGTTTAGTGTCTGGGGTGTTCGACGGAGGCGATCGCCTTTGGCGTTATAGACCTGTACCGATTCTCTGGTTAATCTTGCAATTTCTCCATTCTCTAAGGGAATAACGGTGCGGGTATAGGCTACCAACGCAGGGGTATCGGAGGCACAGAAGTTCTCATCTTTACCAATCCCAATCACAAGGGGAGCCTGTTGCCGCACAACCACTAATTCATCGGGATAGTCAGCATGGATAACGGCGATCGCATAGGCTCCTTGCAATTTCTCAACCGTTAGTCGCACAGCTTCAAACAGTACCGAAGGCGACTTGTCAGGAATAATATTGCCTTGCTTCTCTAATTGTGAGAGAAATTCCGCAATCATATGGGGAATTACCTCTGTATCTGTTTCACTGACAAAAATATGACCCAGCGCTTTTAAATCAGTTCGCAGTAGGTGATAGTTCTCTACAATCCCATTTTGGACAACGGCAAGGTTACCCATTGTGTTGGTATGGGGATGGGCATTATGCTCTTCAGGCTTGCCGTGAGTTGCCCAACGGGTGTGACCAATGCCAATTGGTGCTAGAGGTGCGGTATCGGCATTTAGCTTTTCTTCGAGTTGGATGAGCTTACCCTTGGCTCTGACCCGATGCAAACTGCGATCGGCTGGGCGATCAAGTAAGGGAATTGTGGCTACGCCTGCGGAGTCGTAGCCGCGATATTCGAGTTTGCGTAACCCTGAGATTAAAACTTCATTTGCCGAGCGATGTCCGATGTAGCCAACAATTCCACACATAATGCTTAGTTACAAATATCTAAAATTTCAGTGATTAATTTTTGGTGCAAAGCACCAAAAATTAATCACTAACAAACTGTCTGTATTTAACCACGCGAAGTTCCTACTATGGCTGTAGTCAAGCTTGTTATCCCAAAACACAAAATGGCTACGCCATTTTGTGTTTTTAAAACCCTTACTGGGTTTGGTTTTTAATTCACAAAAGCGTGCCGCCACTTTTGAGAATTGGTATTACAGCGCTTTGCGCTCAAACCCAACCCAAGAAAAAACTTGAAAGCGTTGCAAAGCAACGCTTTCAAGTTTTTTCTTGGTTATACGAAATAAGGAGCGCAAAGCGCCCCTTATTTCGTTAGTATCCTAAACTTTCGTTATTTTTATCTTTAGGTAGCTCAGAGACATTAGATGGAACTTCGCGCTTGGGGCGCAGAGGAGCCGCTTGCAAAAAAATTGATTTTTCTGGACTCTCGCGCACTAGATCCCCGGGTTTCTTTTGCACCGATTGCAGCATCTCGTTATCAAAGGAGCCAGCCGCATTGGTTAATTGTCTTTCTTGGCGCTTGAGTTGTTCGAGCTTTTTATATTGTTGATTCCACTGCTCTTGAGCATATACAGTCCAGCCGTAGATGACAAATACCGAAATCGTGAGTAAAACAGTTGCGGCGATGGAAAGTTTTTGCGTAGTCATCAAAACTCGCAACCACAGAGGCAAAGGAAACGAGTTAGTTCTTGGCAGCCGCTTGACGTTGCGATTACTGGCTGGCTGGCGACTCGCTTGTCCTCGTTTGCTCTTGCGATCGAGAGGCTGAGGAGATCTTTGTGGTTCAGGGCTTCTCGCTCTGCTAGCTGTCATTTTTTTAACTCTTCTTTCACTCAAGATTCACCACTGCTACTTTTAGCACTTTCGGGGAGAAATTACCAAGTAGTTTTGAACATTTTGGGATTTATTTACTTTCTAATAAAAATATTGCTTTGCAAGATCTTTATTAAATAGGTAGACATAATTAGTAAGGATAGATGCAAAACCTAAGGTGAACATGCAGCGATCGCCACAGATTTTGAGATTGAATGTCTAATTATGTCTAGATCCTTACAGCAATTAATGATTGTGCTAACTACAAGGAATGTTTTGAAAGGGTTGCAAAGCAACCCTTTCAAAACATTCCTTGGTTTGGGTTTGAGCACAAATCTCTGTAGCAAATAATTTCAGACTCTAGAATTATAGTGGTCATTGATTTTTTGGCAACAAGAATTTAACAGAAATCCGATCGCCTTCTTTTAAACCGAGTTCTTGGGTCAGCCCAGCCCTCACTTCAATCACGTTATCCGCAACAACACCACCCTCAGGATAAATTGGACAGGGATCGCTTTGGCAAGTCGTCGCATTGCGGGCGATCGCTTTCACTTCACCATCAAGCAAGAAAATAATATCGAGGGGTGAAGGAGTATTTTTCATCCAAAAGGCGGTAGGACGTGCAGGCGTAAAGGGAAATAACATGCCGCGATCATCAGGTAAAGGAGGACGAAACATTAATCCTTTTTCCTGCTCCTTGACAGTACTAGCCACTTCTAAATGAATTTCACGTCCTGCAATGGTGGCTGTAGCAGTAATTGGCAAGTATTGAGCCAGTTCAGAGGTTGGTTTGGGTTTAGTTTGTGGTGCAATTGTCTGAGGAGCAGGCGATGATGTAGTAGTTACTGACGGAGTTGCTGTCTTTGGCACTTCAGTAGCAGCAGGCGCACAACCCATCAGGCAAATACTCAGGCTAAACGTACATAGCTTTATACAAAGTATTTGGATCGAACTAGGATTAGGTGTGTCACAATTTCTAGAAGTATCGCCAGTCATATTGCCAGTCATCCTATGTCATATCCTCTACATATCGCATTTATCTGGCACCAACATCAACCCCTCTACAAAAGCGCGATCGCAGGCAAATATCATTTGCCTTGGGTGAGGTTGCATGGCGTAAAAGATTACTTAGATCTGGCGTTGATGTTGTCAAGATATCCAAAACTACATCAAACGATCAATCTAGTGCCATCTCTTATTTTACAACTGCAAGATTATGTTGAGGGGAGGGCATTTGATCCTTATTTAGCGTTGACTCTGACTCCTGTCGATACGTTAACGCGATCGCAAAAGCATTTTATCGTCGAGCATTTCTTTGATGCCAATCATCAGACCATGATTGAGCCATATCATCGCTATGCTGACTTGTTAGCGCAAAGGCAAGCCTATGGGATCGAGTGGTGTGTCAATAATTGGCTAGCCCCAGATTTTAGCGACTTACTGGCTTGGCACAACTTGGCTTGGATTGATCCCCTCTTTCGCGAAGCCGATCCTGAAATTGCGGAATGGTACGATCGCGGCAAAGATTTTACCCTTGCTGATCGCCAGAGGATCTATAGCAAGCAGCGTGAGATTATTTCACGGATTTTGCCACAGCATCGGCTCATGCAAAAAAATGGACAACTAGAAATTACGACTACACCTTATACGCATCCGATCATGCCGCTTTTGGCTGACACGCAGGCAGGAAGGATTGCTGTGCCGCAAATGTATTTGCCCAATCATCGCTTTCGTCATGAACCAGACATTACCTTACATTTAGAAAAAGCCAAAGAAGTCTACCGTCAACACTTTAGTTGCAATCCCAGAGGTTTATGGCCATCAGAGCAATCCGTCAGCCCTGCCATCTTGCCCCATGTTTCTAAGCAGGGCTTCTCGTGGCTATGCTCCGATGAGGGAGTATTAGGTTGGAGTCTCGGACATTATTTCCGTCGTGATGAACGGGGAGCGATCGATGCGCCGCACCTGCTCTATCAGCCCTATCGCCTTGAAACTATTCATGGTGACTTGGCTATTATTTTTCGCGATCGCCTACTTTCTGATTTGATTGGCTTTAGTTACGGAGCCTTGTTGCCCCAAGCTGCTAGCGATGACTTATGCGATCGCTTGATGACAATTCAAAAACAGCAAAATGAATATTTAGCTGAGCATCCTGAAGGTAAGCCTTGGCTAGTGACGATCGCCCTTGATGGTGAAAACTGTTGGGAATTTTATCCTCAAGATGGCAACCCTTTCTTGCAGACGCTGTATGAGAATTTGTCTAACAACGAAAATCTGAAACTGGTAACGCCATCGGAATATTTAGACAAATTCCCACCAATCGATAAAATTCCACCGCATCAGTTGCACAGTGGCTCATGGATTGACTCTAGCTTTACGACATGGATTGGCGATCCTGTTAAAAATCGGGCTTGGGAATTGCTCGCTGAAGCGCGGCATGTCTTGGCAGGTCATCATGAAGCGACACCTGAGAATAATCCTGAAGTATGGGAAAGCCTGATGGCTGCGGAAGGCTCAGATTGGTTTTGGTGGTTTGGTGAAGGGCATAGCTCCAACGATGACGCAATGTTTGATCGCCTATTTCGTGAGCATTTACAGGTAATCTATCGTGCCCTCAATGAGCCAGTACCCCATGCTTTGCTCTATCCCCTTGAGCCACATGATGTGTCTACTAGCGATCGTCCTACGAGCTTAATTGAGCCGATGATTAACGGCAGGTTTGAAAGTGATGACTGGCAAGGTGCTGGTAAAATCGAAATTAGCGGGGCGAGGGGTGCGATGCACCAAAACACACCTGTCAAGCGTCTATGGTATGGTTACGATCATTTTTATTGCTACTTGCGCCTAGAATTTAGTAATCTAGAGAGCATCGCCCAAAGTAAACTACACTTGTTGTGGTTTTATCCTAGTCGGATTCATCCCAACAGTCCTGTAGAACTTCTTGGTATGCCTGACGTATCGCCGCTAAATTATTTATTTCGCCATCATCTAGCGATCAATTTTGCTGATAAGTCAGTCAAACTTCAAGAATCCACAGAAAAATTTCAATGGGAAACTATCGCAACTCACACAAAAATAGGTTTTGAGCAGTGCCTAGAAGTTGCTATACCTTGGAGCGATTTGGCAGTTAAGCCCCAGTCTGTAGCACGGCTGGTAATCCTGCTCAGCCAAAAAGAGCATTTTCAGATGTCTCTACCCGAATATACGATTATTCCTATTGAAGTACCTTAGTGTTGCGTTATTAAAGAGATAACAGTGGAAAAGCTAGAAAAGACCAGCATTGAGTCTATTGTTGAACAGGCTTTACAAGATGGCTACCTAACTCCTGCGATGGAAGCCGAAGTGGGGCGGATTTGCGATAGCGCGTTTGAGCTATCAGTTGAAGAGTACATGGCTCTTGATCGTTTGATGGGTGCATTGCTTACGGGGGAAGTCGTTGCTGTACCTCGCAAGCAATTTATCAACGTCATGGAAGAATTGGTTTTAAGTGAAGCTGTGGCAAGGGTCGCTGAGATCGAAGCCAATACTAATAAAGTTTTGGATTTGGGGGATATTGCTGCCTATGCGCTCAACCGTTTACCGCCTTTGTACGCCACTACTGAGCAAGGGGCTAATTATCAACGGGAGAGAGCGCTTGCCGATCTCCAACATTTAATCTCCCAGCAGGTCAAGGAAGCGATTGATCGCAACCTAGATCGTCCTGAATTCTTCCCCGATCGCTCTACTTTTGGTTCGGTAAACAAAGATTCAGTCCTGTCGCAGCTTAGTAACCTCCTCCAAGCCTATGCTCCTGACTTTGAGGAAAAGGCTTAGGCGTTGATTATTTCTTGATTATTTTCTTGATTATTGGGTCGAGTGGCTTGATCGGTAAATAGAAATGACAGGGGATAGCTGGGGTTAGCAGCGAATCCTAAAATGCCGTGATCGCGATGTTCATAAACCAATGCGTTTTGAGCATCAAATAAGAAAGTACCGCCGCGTTGTGTCATATACGATGCGTCGGGAACATAGGCGTTCCAATTTCTCAAAACCTCTGCCATATTTCGCAGTCGCAAAGTTGCTAGTTCAAAAGGACGCTGAAATCCACTACCACCAGCCCATTTAAAGAAGGAACCTCTCAAGGGTGGTAATGGAGATGCTTTAATTATTTCTTGATCGCTGATGAGTTGTGGTGCATGGCGATCGCCAAGATAACCGCGAAAAACTTCCTTTAAAGTTCCTTGGCTCCCAATGCCTGCACACATTAGCATCAGATTGACCCAAGCACTTTGTCCTGATGATAGTAGGG
This sequence comes from Pseudanabaena minima str. Chao 2107, assembly GCF_051131155.1. Lineage (NCBI taxonomy): Bacteria > Bacillati > Cyanobacteriota > Cyanophyceae > Pseudanabaenales > Pseudanabaenaceae > Pseudanabaena > Pseudanabaena minima. Next base: position 2,079,668 of record NZ_CP159508.1, on the reverse strand, counting down.
GAAATTTAGTAGTTAGTCCTGAGTAGAGATTTAATTGGCGATGCAGTTCACCCGTAGTATCGACAAACATCCAACTAGGATCAAAGCCAGTAAATTTACAAAAATATTCTCCCGATTGGCGATCACCGATGCCAATTGCCCGAACTGCGATTTCTGCTAATTTCAGGCGTTCGATGTCTCTCTGTATCCACCAAATATATTCGAGACTATCAAAATCACCTAGTTGAGGTAAAACTAAAATTAGTTTGCGAAATGCTGCTGGACAATTATCAAAAATTGAGGTGACGACACCATCACTTACACGTTGTCGTTGTGCTTGACTAAGAATTTTGTAAATGTTTTGCTGCATGGGATTGTATTGAGATTGCGATCGCAAGAAAAATTATATGATCAATTTAAGAAACATCTTTTGATGTAATCGCATCATCTAATTGCAAAATATGTGATGGTAAAGCCAATGAAACCTCCCTTTCATCTTTTAGTGTTTCTTTTTCTGGCAATAATGCCCAGTGCTGCATTGGCTGAGCCAGTCACTATCAAAACAACTCCAGCTAATACGAATTACTATCCTTGGATTGTACAACTCTCCCAAAGTCCAATTGATTGGTTTGCTAGTGATGTCAATGCAAAGGTTCAAGGACAAGCTTATCGAGTTGTCATTCTCCTTGAGGATATTTATAACAGAGTATTTATTGAGCAGGTAACATTTGGGACGGAAGGTTGTTGCAAAAAAGTAACTAACGCACGTATGGTTGATCTCAGAACTTTTTCTAAAAAATTTGGCTTTACAGATGAGATTAATGGATTTCGGTTTATGCGTTGGATCAGTCCAACATCATTCATCTTCCGTTACAAAGATCGCCTTTTTGTAATGACGGCGATCGATAGTCCCGAAGTTAAGGTCGAACCATATGCCGATGATTAATGACTGATGTTACGTGGAACTCAGATGGTGAATCTCTTGCTAGTAGCGAAGCAGGGCAACCACGGGGGGATTGCCCCTACCCCAAAATTCAAAGATTTCCGTAGGGGCTGTGCCCCCGTGCCAGCCCCCAACCTTTGCTATTGCAGGAATTCCTTCCACGTAACGTCAGTTAATGAGTAGCTCACCATACATAAACCCTAGAAAGCTGCCTGCCCGCTACGCGGGTGGGCAGCTTTTTAACAAATAACTAACTTGAGCCACGCCTTGAGATGAGTTGGTACTGTGGTGAAATGTACATAAATCGTTTTAGTATATGGCGATCGCGGTTGGGAGATATTAGAGATCGGCAGCTTTTTATCTAGTATTAATGCCTCAGATGTGACTTGTTCTGGTAGATGTTGATCAGGTTGTTGATGCTTTAACACTTTGGCATAGATTTCACCTTCAATCTCTAGCTGTTGAGTTTGGTCATAAACTTGAAGATGGAGTTTGAGATTGGATAGCACAGGAACCGCATGATCAGACAAAATCTCTGCTCCATAGGGAGATAGCTGTCGCAGTTCTCCCGCAAATATTTCTGAGCCGAGGTGCTTCTCTTCTAAAATACGGTAGGTAATCGGAATAGGCGTAGGTAATATTTGCAACGAATCACTAAGAGAAGGAAGTTCGAGATTATAAGTACCACCAATTCCGCAAATATCGTAGATTGAAATCGGATGCGATACACCTTTAGGCTCGACTTCCATAGAGCCATTAGTTTTGACGATTTCCTGTATTTCTGCATAGGTAGTTTCTGAAATTAAGATTTGTCCTCCCACAGTATAGGATTCGATTCTGGCGGTGAGATTTACATGATTGCCAACTACAGCGTACTTAGCGCGAGACTGGGAGCCGATGTTACCCGCTACGACTTCACCTGTATTAATGCCAATTCCCATGGCGATTTCGGGCAACTGCATTTGGGCAAGTTTCTCATTTACGGATCGCATTGCTAATTGCATGGCGATCGCACTAGCTACAGCCCTTGCAGCATCATCTTCTCGATAAATTGGTGCACCAAATAACACCAGAATCGCATCCCCAATAAACTCATCAATTGTGCCTTGATAAGTAGCGATCGCCTCGGTCATCGTGCCAAGAAACACATTGAGAATTTCCACAACCTTTTCGGGGGGCATTTTCTCGGAAATCGTGGAAAAGCCGCGTAGATCGCACATGAGGATAGTTACTTTGCGGCGATCTCCCCCTAGTTTTAGACCTTCAGGTGTTTCTAATAAACTTTTGACCACAGCATCGGTCAAATAACGGCTAAAGTAAGTCCGAATCTGCGCTGCTGTGATTGCTAGATAGCTAGTGACAATCACACCGCCACCGAAAAAGGCGATCGCCGCAGGGACAAAGGGCAACCACCAGCCATAGGTTAGGGCGATCAAGCAAGATGCAAATAGCCCTGCTGCTAAGACTAAGATGCTCAGCGATCGCCATATTAACAATTGAATTTTTCGGTTCTGGATGTTGATATTGCGCCATTGCCAAATCAAGGTGGAGCCAACTAGTGACCAACCAAAAATCCAAAGCCATTCCCAAGGTTCTTCCCATGACTGAATTGTGACTCTGCCGTCAAGGGTACTACTGAGAATATGGCTCACAACCTGAGCATGTACTTCCACCCCCGATGTCAAAATTCTGGTACTGCCTAGCCCACCGTCAAGGGGAGTGAAGAACCAATCCCTCATGCTAACCGCTGTTACCCCAATCATCACGATGCGATCGCGCAAAAGATCTGGTGCGATTTTTCCTTCTAAAACATCCGCCATGCGCACAGTCTGAAAACCTTGCAGTGATCGGCGGTAATTAATTATAAATTGATGACCACCCGCATCAATGCGATTATAACCACCATCATTTGTTTGTAATTTGGGTGGGTTAAGAGCTTGTTCAAAGGGAACTATTTTTTCACCGTCTAAATAGAGCAAAGCTAGCTGCAAGCCAAAACTAAGCCCTACTTTACCGTCAGGTAGCGTCAAAGATAGTAAGCCTCTCCGCACTCGTCCGTCCGTATCCAGAGGAAGATTGACTGCGCCAATTTGATCGACTTTGGCAAGCGCAGGCGGCGGTTTAATATCTGAAACTGAGAAATTTGATGCTACTAAATCAGGGGTTTTATAAATTCCAATTAAATTAGGAGTAGTCTTAAATAGATTCTCTAATTGTGGATATCCAGAATTATCGGTCTTGTCACGGGAAAGATCTAAACCGATCGCACGGGGCTTTTGCTGCCGTACTTTATCTAATAATTCAGTCAATAAAGCATCATCAATCGGCCATTGATATTGACGGATATCAGCTTCGTCAATGCCAATAATCACAATGCGGCGATCCTCTGGCTCAGGTGATCGCCATCGAAAAAACTGATCGAGCATGGCTAATTCGAGGGCTTCAAGTCCACCAATTAGCCGTAAGCTGATCACTAATAGGGAAATTGTGGGCGCAGCGATCGCAATCCCGCGCCATTTCCATAGGATGTTTTTTAATCGAGATTTCATCGCCATTTTCAAGTAAAGATTTGCCAGATAAAATCTCAAAGTCTATTTTTCTCATATAGCGGCTGCATAGACTTGATGATGCTTTAGCGCCTTGTACTTGCTAATAGCCGTATCTTTGTGGAGGCTTTGTAGGCTCTAAAGTTTGCTCAGGTGTGGTTACTGAGTTTTTCAAGAAAGCAAATGGAAGCACCCGATTAAGCGTTGCTGATTTCAGTAACTCAGTCCATTCACTGACAATTTCTGGCTTTTTATAAGCCCCTTTTTGAGCCTCAGCCAAAGTTTGCACAGTTTCAAACCAGATCCCCTCTTGAGCAAATAAAGCAGCGCGATCTAAAGGTAGCGAAACTTTTTTGAGTTGATCAACTAAATTTTGATTGGGCAAAACTCGACGTATAGAGCCGCTCACGGTCTCTGCATCTGTTAAATCACCAACGACAAACTCCCATATATAGTTTTGATTAGGCTTTAAAATTGGAGCATTATCAGGCATTTTAAAAGTAAGAATACCTGCTTTGTTTTTGATTTTAAAAGATGTGCGGTAAACTCGTTTGCCTTTAGCTAGCGAGCTATCAGATTCAAAAAGACGAAAGTATGCTTGACCATCAATTTCTGGGATTAAGAAATAAAATGTTGGACGTTCTGCAATCGTCTGAGGAACTGGCGAAGTTTGTGCTACTAAATCTGGCACTAGCCCAATTAGACAAGCTTGCTCGGTACAACCAGCGCTACGGGTGGCTCCTGGCACGGAAACAGTAAGAGTCCCAAGATTGCTAGGTGGAACATAGCGTACCCTGCGTGACTGAGCTTGAGCAGAAGGCATAAAAAGACTAAAAGACAATGGCAAAGCAATTACTGCACTGACAGCTAAGCATGAGTAAGCCGATGCTATCAAGAGCTTTTTGGATGAAAATTTCTGTAAAGACATGATGCGATCGCCTCTAGAAAAAATGATCTTTGTAGGTATGGTATGCAGCTTAAATTACTACTAGCACACCCACGAGATAGCTTGGTACTAATAAAGATTGCATTTCTTCGCAAAAAGTTGCTATGGACATTCGACTGAACATTTTTAATGTTTCTAGCACCGAAGGTGCTATAGCAATCCTAAATGGTTTGTGGAAGGACACCCCGAAGGGGTGTCCTTCCATAAACAAAAAAAATCCACAAATGATATAGGACTGCTATAAGTAGCTAGGCATAATTAATTACAAAGCAAAACCCGTAAAGTTGCGCCCCGCAGGGGCGCAACTTTACGGGTTTTGGTAATTTATTTTGCACAGGTACTTAGAAACACTAAAAGCAAGTTTCATGAGAATTACGGCAATAAGGTTTCGTCGCTTTCTCTTTGGCACGGTAAAGCGTATTATGATATTTAGAAAAATTTATTTAATTTAAATCGTTACAAAACTATGGATATCTTGTCATTGGGTTGGTTTGGTGTACTCGGAATGTTTACACTTTCGATCGCTTTTGTTGTCTGGGGACGCAACGGTCTATAAGATTAAAAAAGGGCGCTTTGCGCCCTTTTTTAATTCTCACCGATTAATGTAAAAGCTGCCCAATTGAGAGGATCTGGGTACTTTGCTTTGGTGGCAAGCATGGCTTGACGTATTGCCTTTGCTTTGTTCGGTTCAGCCTGAAATTTTTGATAAAACTTAGTCATCAATAAAGCTGTCGGATCATCAGGAACCTCCCATAGCGACACCACGACACTAGGTACTCCTGCGGTAATTAGCGATCGCGATAGACCAATTACACCATCACCCGTTAATAAACCCTGTCCAGTTTTGCAAGCACTTAGTACCACCATCTCCGCACTTAGGCGCATAGTCACAATTTCGCTAGCCGTCAAAAAACCATCGTCCGTTGAGCTAGGCGCAAGAGCGATCGCTCCTGGGATATCTCCTTTGCGGTATTCCTCTAACAAGCCGTGGGTGGCTAGATGTATAAATCGAGCAGATTTCATTTTCGTGACAACTTCCTTCTTTGTGGCTTGGTCACCTGTTAAAAATGTCGTATTTAGTAACGAGGCGATCGCTTTGGCTTCTTTTTCGGCTCCCAATAAAGTTGGTAATTGGATCGGTGGATCTCCCAAACTAGGCATAGTGGGATTGCCAACAATTAGAGTGGCTTGCAAATTAACTTTTTGCAATTGTTGGCGGAGTTGATGGGTGAGATCGAGAACTTGAATTGCTGGGGCAATCTGCACCGTATGCTGCTCAATTAAGAATTGACCTTGAGAATTAATCAGAGCCGCGAATGGAACTAGAAAAAGTAATCCTTGGGGTAAAAAAATGACTCTCGTATTCTCGTCTTGAGGGAGTAAGTCTTGAATTGGCTGGATCAGAATTTCATTTAATAGCTTCAGATCGGCATACTTATCCAATACTTCCTTGGGATCTTCGGCGATCGCACCTGAATCATTAAATAGGCTACGGACATCAGCAATCAGATCACCGATGGCAAGATCAAGTTTTGTGAGATCGACCTCCCGAAAAGCGATGTCACCAGAAGGTTGGACTACCCAAATATACAGTTTGATATATTCACCCTTGAGTTTTCCCTGTCCAATAAATGTAGGATCGGCAATCAGAGAATATTCCACCATTACGGCATTTTGTTGTTTGGCAATGCGACGAATATCCGCAATATCTAGATTCCTTATAGAATCTTCGCTGCGTGGGGATTCTATAAGAAGTTTGGGTTTGGGTTCAATTTGTTGTGGGCTAAGACGACGGGAGAGAAGTTCTGCAAATGCTCGGGCGCGACCTCTCTCGGCAATCTCTAAGGCGGCTTCAGGCTTTTTTTGAGCAACCATTATCTGCTGTAACAAATTAAAAGCATGAAGTTGCGTATCAAAAATGGAAACTTTATCGCCATCACTTAAGTTAGAGCGCAAAGATTCCAATAAATTTAGGCTAGTGAGAAACTTTTGTTCTGCTTCTGAATATTTTTGCGATCGCCATAATGTATATCCCCAATTGCTTAGCGTCATTGCTTCGAGACGACGATCGCCGATTTGTTCAGCTATTTTCCAACTTTGCTCTTGTAGAGATAAAGCCTTATCGTATTCCTGTAAAAATACATAGGCTAAACCCATGCCGCCGATTGCTGCACCTTCAAGGCGAGGATTTTTGATTTCCTTGGCTACTGTTAAAGCTTGTTCGTAATAGGCAATCGCTTCTTTATATTTGCGCTGTACATGGTAGCTAGAGCCAATATTATTCAGCGCGTTTCCTTCCGCTTCCCGAAACCCAATTTTTCTAGCATTATCGAGGCTCTGCTGGTAGTACTTAATAGCTTGAGGATATTCTTCTTGTGTACCTGCGATCGCACCTAAGCTATTCAGCAAAAACACAATTCCACTGACATTCCCTACCTCTTTCGCAATTTTAAGACTACGCTGATAAAAATTAACGGCGATCCTGTAGTTGCCAAGATCATAGTGAATATTACCGAGGCTAGCTAGAACCTGTCCTTCTCCTTGTTGATCATTGAGTTCTTTTCTAATTACTAATCCTTGGTTCTGAACTTCTAGAGCCTTAGCATAGTTCCCAATCACCCGATAGCTGTTACCGAGATTACCGAGGGCATTGGCTTCCGTTTGACGATCGCCTAGACTTTGTGCCAAAGCTAATAACTGCTGCAAATAAGCGATCGCTTGGTCATATTTGCCAAGCATTTTTGATGCTTCTGCTAAAGTCTCAAGGACATTGATCGCGCCTTTGTGATTCTTTTGCTGTTGATAAATTTTTAGTGCTTGTTGCCAACTAGCGATCGCTAGATCAAACTTTTTGGCTCGAAACTGCTGTAACCCAGTTTGGACAAGTTCATCTGCTGGAGAACTAGTCGGAATCGTAGGTGTAGGGCTGATAGGTGCAGCAGCCCATGCTGAGAGTGGTGTTATGAGCAGAATTGCACTGGCGATCGCGGTGAGATAGATTTTGTTTTTCATATAGCAATCCTTACTAGTTTGTAAGATTACGTCCCAAAGGGACGTAATCTTACAAACTGTTTATTCTTTGCAAGGCGGGAGTTTAGAGGCGGTAGAACTTTGGGCGGCGCGAGTTGGAACTGATGGCAATGAGGCGGTGATTGTTAACAGTGGTTTCTTTGTACCTGTGGGTTCACATTCCTGTACATCACCAGCATTTGCTTGTAAGTCAGCAGTTCTTGCAGTAGCGATCGCTTCCCCATTTAAGCCTCCATTCAAGGCATTCGCGACCACATTACTATTAGAGCTAAATGATTGGTCAGAAAGGAGAACTAAGACATTTGGGGGAATATTCGTTGTGCCAATACTAATTGCTCCTTCAATACCACTTCCTGTACTAGGCAATTGATCGATTGGCGGAACTGCTGGAAAAGCAGTCGGCGTGATTTTAGAGAACTTAAACGAAGTATCTTTTAAAATCACAATTGAAATGCTTAAAGGATTAGCTGCACTACCAGCAATAATTCTTGGTTGAGTGTCGTTGGGTAGGGTTAGTTCTATCCTTCGTGGATCTGGAGTAGTAGGATTATTGTTCTGTTGGTTAGCGTTAAAAACTACTAGACTAAGTGGAATACTTTGGTTACCGATATTCGCGGGTCCTTGAATTGGGTTGATAGCCCGAAAGCTGTTGCCTCTAATCGTGATCGTACTGTCATTTGGAGCATTATTCACAAAGCCAGATTGGATATAACCATTAAGAGTAACGTTGCCATTGTTGGCAATTAGAGAAACATTACTACCTGTAGCTGTAATTGATTTAATGCTTCCTGTGGAAATATTGCCATTTGTGCTAACAATCGAGACATTACCAGCAGTAATAGCGGGGTCAAAGAAAGTATTTCCTTGAGACGCGATCGTGATATCACCTGTGGCTTTCAAGTTAATTGGTGAGTCATTACCGCCATTGCCCAGAATACCAGCGATGTTCATATTCGCAGCCGTAAAATTAATCGCGCCATTATCTGTATTGATATTGACTCCAGAAGCGACAGTCAAGCTATTACCAGCCGTGACCGTCAACCCCACTCCAGCGTTCGCCATAAATATGCTGTTGTTAAAGGTGACATTGTTAGATGCTACGAGCGTCACATTTGCCACCGCCGCCTGAATTGTTGCAGGGGCAATTGTGAAGGTATTGACTGTATCTGCGGCATTAGCTACATCTACTAACGTCGCTGCTCCTCCGTTCTGCACGATAATGTTAAACGGATCGAGGAGCCAGTTGCCGATGCTTCCTTTTGGAGCAGCAGCATCAACAGTAGCATTTTGAATATTGAGATAGTTTTTGCCAGAGGTTTCGACAAAGCCGCCATTACCTCCGTTAAGCCCACCACGTACTGAGATTTTTCCACTAAAACTAGTTTTGTCATCTGCCCAAGCAATGACTTTGCCGCCATTTCCTGACAGTATTGCATCAGCTTTAATTGTTGATGATTGATCAACCACGGTGATTTTGGAATTGGGAATAATACCTTTACCCAAATAATCACCACCAATTAAGACAGTACCGCCACCGATCGCACCAGAAGCATTGAAATTTGCTGAAACCAGACCAACGCGATCGCCTAAAACATTAATCTCTCCACCTTTGTTCGTATTGCTAGACACATTGAGATGTCCTGATGCGATCGCCGTTCCCGAAGTCTTGGGAATTGCTGTTCCTGCCACCAGCACATTACCTGAAGTATCAACATTTAAGCCCGTCATATTGCGAAGGGTTGCTGAGCCTGTTAGCAAATTGGGTAAATCCTTCGCCTGAACTGAAGACTGAGCTAATTGATTTTGATCGGCGATGGGTAGTTGTAAACTCAGTAGACTGCCTTCGGGTGTAATTTTGACATACTTCCCATCAGGTACTGCGGCGATCGTGATTTTGCCTGATTCTGTGGAAATCGTGCCTGTATTAATTACCAAACCACCTACGAGAGTAATGCTTTGTCCTTCTTTAGCTGTGAGATTACCTGCATTAGCGATCGCTGCGACTGGTTGATCACTTGGGGGCATGGTAGTAGAACTAGCAAAACCAAAAGCTTGGGGTGTGCCAGTTAACTTTTTAACATCATCAATTACTGTATTCACACCAAACCAACCATTTCCCACTTGAATTCCATTTGCTGTAGTTGCGGTGAACGCCGCAGGAACATTCAAACTAGAATTAGAGCCAAAAATAATTCCCGCAGGATTTAATAAATAGAGATTAGAATTACCACCCGTAACCTGAATTAGTCCATTAATTACCGAAGTATTACCACCCGTAACCCGTGCCAGAATATTCTGGATGCTGGGGTTGGACATAAAGTTGGCAATCTCTCCCTGAGTTAAGCCAAATTGCTGAAAACTGTGATAGAGATTAGCGGCTGCCTGTGTCCCACCTGTGATGTTTAATTGCTGAGCATTATTAGCATCGGGAGAGACTTGTGTACCTAGATTCCCAACACCTTGATTTGGCGCAATTGACTGAGCGAATGCCGAACTTCCCATAACAAAGGGTTGCATCAGTAGTAGTGCGATCGCTACCCGTCTAATTTGCGCGAAATTACTCTTGACAACTACAGACATTTTGCTTCTCCTTTGTTATAACTTAGGAACAGATATTAATTGCTTTTAATTACCTTGATTTAGATAATATTTGTAATAAGTACTTGTACAAAATAAATTTTCAAAACCTATAAAGTTGCACCCTGCATTGGTGAAACTTGTAGGATCCGAATTTACATCAATTACGTCCATCTACTTAATTCTCAAATTCCTTAAACCTTTGAATAGTAAGGAGCGTTAAAAGACTCTTATAACATTTAAACACATTAACAATATGTCAAATAGTATTAACTTTTGTATATTGAATATAGGATCTAAAAAAAATTATGCTCTAAACTTGTGTTCTCAAGTTATTCTTTGTTGAACTGTCGCTAACCAAAATTGATATCAGTATCATGAGCTTCTTCAAACTAATTAGTCATTACCGATCGCTTTTTTTGATTTCTGGCTGTGTTCTGCTTAGCTTGGTAGAAACGGTAGCAGCAGAAACGGTTAATTCGGACAGTTCTCTAACTACACCAGCACCCATAGTTTCTTCTCCAATTGCTCAAGCGATCACAGTTAAAAAAGTTGAAATTATTGGTAGTACGATTTTAACTAGTGCAGAGCTAGCGACAATCTCTAAGAGTCTAGAAGGACAACAAGTAACTACCGAACAAATCCAACAGGCTGCCCAATCAATTACTAAAATCTATGCCGATCGCGGCTACATTACTTCTCAAGCAGTAGTCGATCCACAGAAAGTAGTTGATGGCACAGTTACGATTCAAGTTATTGAAGGAAGAATTGAAAAAATTGAAGTTCTTGGCTTAAATCATACGAACCCTGACTATGTGCGATCGCGAATAGAGTTAGGCACAGGTACACCTCTCAACACTGCTAAACTCGAAGATCAATTACGATTGTTACGTGCCGATCCCATATTTAGTGATGTTGAAGCGAGCTTAAAAGCAGGAAGTCAAGCTGATAGCAGTATTCTTGTCGTTAATGTGAAAGAAGCGAATCAGTTTGGTGGATTTGCTAGTATCGACAACTTCTCCCCTCCCGCAGTTGGTTCAGAGCGTTATGGTGGGGGCTTATTCTTTCGGAATCTATCTGGTAATGGTGATACATTCACCGCTTCCTATTACGGAACTACAACAGGAGGATCTAACCAATATGATCTTTCCTATAGTATTCCACTTAATCCAATGAATGGAACTTTATCTTTGCGATATTCTCCTAGTAACTATCGGATTACGCAGTCTCCTTTTGATATATTGAATATCCGTGGAAATAACAATTTATTTGACCTAACTTTTCGGCAGCCGTTGGTTAGAACCAGTGTAGAAGAATTCGCTCTATCGCTCGGCTATAGCTATCAAAAAGGACAGACATTTGCCTTTAACGATCTTGCTACACCCTTTGGGATTGGACCAGAAGCCGATGGCACAACCCGCACCAGTGTGATTAAGTTTGGGCAAGACTATACATTACGTGATTTATTTGGGGCTTGGTCTTTGCGATCGCAGTTCAGCTTAGGTACAGGTTTATTTGGTTCTACCAGTGTCACGACACCTAGTGGCTCTTTTCTAAGTTGGCTAGGACAGATTCAGCGTGTGCAATCTTTGGGAACTGATGCGCTCTTAATCGGTGCTTTAGATCTGCAATTATCTGCCGATCCTCTGTTATCTTCACAGCAATTTACCATTGGTGGTGGTCAGTCTTTGCGAGGGTTTCGTCAAAATGCGCGTACTGGCGACAATGGGATTCGCTTCTCCTTAGAAAATCGATTTGTGGTGCTTCGCAATGAGCAGAACGCAGCTTTGCTACAGGTGATTCCCTTTCTAGATGCTGGTGCAATCTGGAATCATGCCAATAATCCTAATACTTTACCCAGTCAAAACTTTTTAGCAGGTGGTGGGCTAGGTTTACTATTTACGCCCCTAGAGAAATTAAACATACGCTTAGATTACGCAATTCCCTTTGTCAATCTCAGCGATCGCGGTACAAATTTACAAGAGTCCGCCTTTTATTTCAGCTTGGGTTATCAGTTCTAGGCATGTTATACGAACCCCAAGAAAAATTTTGAAAGTGTTGCAAAGCAACGCTTTCAAAATTTTTCTTGGGGTTGATTGGAGAGCAAATTTCTGTAAAAAACAGAAGGACGGGGCTTTGCCCCGCCCCTCTGTTTTTTATGCACCACCATTGGGGCGAATCAAGACGATGGGAGTCTGTTCCGCCGCATTTCCCGCAGGATTCATTAGTAGTGCTTGATTGAGAAGTTTTTCGGAGGCTCCTGAAGTGGCTGCTAACACTTTGACACGGCGTAAATCATTGACATCGACGATCGCAGCTTCTAGTCCTGTGCCTGCTTTGATCTCATCAACCACTGCTTGAGGATCTTTAGGACCTAGAACAATAAATTGATCATAGGGTGGCAGAGTTCCTGTTACATCATCAATCAGTCGCGCCTGATCTCCAGCCAGCATATAAAACACACCAGGCACGCGCAGAAATGCTTTGGCTAAAGCACCGACAATAAAGGCAAAAGCAACGCGCCAAGCCCCTGACTCATTAATCAGTGATTGTAAACCGCAAGCTGTAGCGAGGCTAGATGTACTTTTAAAGTAATAGCAAAGACGCTTGGCTAACCACTTGGGCTTAATGTCACTGGGATGATAGAAATTGCCTTGCATAATTGCGATCGGAGTTTCCGCGATCGTCACGATATCACCTGCTTGAGCGTGACTCATTACATAGCGCTGCATTACCTCTACGGGATTATCTCCTGCCGATAAGATATGTGTGCGGATAGGCAGTACATCTGCGTCAGGTGTGGGTCGCCAGCGTTCCCTTTGATTTGCATCGGGGAACTGTAAGGGGATAATGCAATGCTTGATTTTTTCTTCACGACCTGCGGGACCATAAATTGTGTAATGAACACGTACCCATACAGTTTTTAGTTCTTCTAGGTTTTTGCCACTCAGGTCAATCTGAATTTCAACTCCTGTACTATGACTAGGGGTAACAATATATGATTCCCAATAGTTGTCATTGCGACTGGTGGCATTAGGATGGCGCGATCGCAATTGCACTTGGCTCTTGATCCCATCAAGACTGTTACTAGACAATATGGAGATTACAGGATCTACTTCTACTAGGAACACATCCAGATTACGAGTTTTGTTTGTGGCTGTTAGTAGTAATTCCAAACGATAGTGATCAGGTTCATAGGTCAAAAACTGCCAAATTCCACTATCAAACTCTAATAAATTGCCTTGACGAGTTGTGTATTGCCACTCAAACAATAACCACAACAGCGCAACTAGACCACCCAAAACCGCGATCGCAATACCCACACCAATCAAAATATTCATAAGCCTTAAATACCTACTTCCTAATCTTTAAGCCCTAATAGTAATGACCAATTTTTTTGTGAAGCAGCAAAGCTGCTTCACAAAAAAATTGGTCGCTAACCTTTAATCTCTACTAATAGATTGCTTCAGAGTTTTACAAAGTTCCGCGATCGCATGTAAGCCACCATCAGGCTCTGCGAGTTTCCTCACCATCGCACTACCAACGATCGCTCCATCGGCATTCCAATCGATTACTTGCTTAGCATGTTCAGGTTGCGAGATCCCAAAACCAACAGCGATTGGTTTATCTGTGATCACTCTCAGTTGCTCAATCATCGTTTTGACACCCTTAGCAACTTCAGTCCGCACACCTGTAACTCCCGTAGCACTGACCACATAAATAAAGCCCTGTGACTTTGCGGCGATCGCTGCTACGCGATCAGGAGGACTAGTGGGCGCTACTAATAAAATCACTTCAATACCTGCTTTTTGAGCGGGTTCTAACAAAACATGGGATTCTTCAAGAGGTAAGTCGGGTACTACTAGACCGCGAACACCGGCTTCATAAATTGTTTGTAAAAAATTTTCTACACCTAGATTCAAAATTGGGTTGTAGTAGGTAAATAAGATAATTGGCGATCGTAGTTCTGGCGCAACGGCTCGGACAACATCTAAAACTTTTTCTAGGGTTGTCCCATTCTGTAAAGCTCTTGTCGCTGCGGCTTGAATTACGGGGCCATCGGCAAGGGGATCAGAGTAAGGGACACCAAGCTCGATCATATCCGCACCGTTTTGATCCAAGACCCGCAAAGCTTTTGCTGTTGTCTCTAAGCTAGGATCACCAGCCGTAATGAATGGAATAAGAGCGGGTTGCCCTTTAGCTCGCAGTTCTTCAAATCGAGCGGAAACGGATATCATGACGTAAAAATTCCCACAAAATGTAGTCCCGTATTATAGTAGCGCCTCATGGCTACTTGTTACTGATACCAGTTCAAGCCAATAAGACTGAAGTCGGGGATTCGTAACGATTTCAGTCTTATTGGGGTTTACACTTTCCAGTGCGAATTAGTCCGACTCGTTTAGCGATCGCTTCACCTTGGGAGGCAAATGCACCCCATGTTTCTACAGCATTTAAAATTTCCTCGCGGCGATCGCTGTTGACAATTTCGCAAACACCAGTATCTCTTTTACAAATAAACCACTGATTTAATGCGTGATCATCGTGATCAGAGAGATGCTGTGAATTGTCAATTTGAGCAAACATAGGATTAGTCACAGTGGTAGATTACATGCATATAGCAGTCCTAAATAGTTTGTGAGAGTACATCCCTTTGGGACGCACTCTCACAACCCTCCAAATCTTATAACTCATTTAGGATCGCTATATAAGTAGCTCAACTTAATTAAAACCCAAAACCAGAATTTGTTCCGCCCGCTACGCGGGCGGAACAAACTTCTCGGTTTTTAGTTTACTTATGTCTAGCTACTTAGCAATATAGCAATCCTAAATGAGTTGTGGGAAGTTCAGTCCGTTCTTACTTGTCTCACAAATTCGTATAATTTTGTAAATTGTCTAGGAAGACTCTACTCAGCATCAGTACACACCGACGATGAAATCTCATAGTTTATGTGACTTAGCAGCTTGCATCATGTGCCTAAACGTAGTACAAGAAAATATAGGTTTGTTAAAGTTTTGTAAAATATTGCAAGCTACTTAAGAGATCCTAAATAAATACAAACATTACAAATGGCGTTAACTATGGCGCAAATTTTTGGAGAATTTACAGAAGATTTTTCGGAAAGAAGCGAGTTTTTGGTTCTCGGATTTTCTCCATCCTCTTTACCAATTCAACTGCGCTGGAAGACAAATGGACTTTCGGCTGATTTTCTAGGAGACTATGTTAAAAACTTTTTCCCAGGCGATACTAGCGCTGCTTTAAACAAACAAACTGAAGTACGTCATGCAGTTAGTTTCGTTTCTAATGAATTGCTAGAGAATGCAATGAAATATAGTGATAAAAGTGCAGGACAACCAATTAACTTGGAAGTACATTTGTTTAGTGATCGCCTAATATTTCTATCAAAAAATAGTGTTCATCAAAATGCGATCGCTAATTTTCAGACTTATTTACAAAAAATCACCACTGGTGATGTTGGAGAAATGTATATTAACCAAGTTGAAAAAAGTGTTGATATTGATGAATCTGAAAGCTCAGGGCTTGGCTACTTGACCATGATTATGGATTATGAAGCAGTCCTAGGGTGGAAGTTTGAACAGATTTCTGACAATAATCCCGTCACAATGGTAACAACAATGGTGCAGCTACCTCTCTAGCGACATATTTAAAAAATTATTAGAGTTGCTTCTAGTTAGTGTTACTAAACATATTAATCAAGTTTGTATTAGGAGATTTTTAAATAATGGAAGTTAAAGGAGATGATTATCGGGTCTGGTATGAACAATCAGATACAGTTATCTATTGCCAAGGATCTTTACGTCTAGCAGGTACAGAGGAATATGCCCCAATTGTCCAAATTTTAGAAAATGTAATTGCACAAAATCCTAAAAAGATCACTTTAAATCTCTGTGAATTAGAATTTTTAAATAGTTCGGGCATTAATGTTTTATCTAAGTTTGTGATCAAAGTTCGCCAAAAAGAGACCATTAAGATTACGGTACAAGGCTCTGAAAACATACCTTGGCAAGGGAAATCTTTAAAAAACTTGCAAAGATTAATGCCCTCTCTAAAGTTGGATTGGATTTAGCTAATTGACTTTCTTGGGAATATCTTTACTGATTTTATAGGTGATTTCGTTACGAATAATTTCCAAAAGGTTAGTGATCACGGCTGGTGAAACATGCCCATTATCTACCTCACGCCCTGAGACTTGTGATAAAAACGTCAAAATTTGTTTTGGCAAAATTAATGTCAGCCCGTTTTTGAGATGTAGTTCTAACTTACAAACTCCTGTAACTACAGGATAGACACTGTATTGACTTAACCCATTGATAAACTGTCCACCAGCATCAAAATAACTCAACTGGACATATCGGTAGGTAGGGGGCTGGCTACTAAACCCATAAAGCTCTTGCTTAATTAACTCAGAAAGTTCAATACAGTTATTAGCCTGTGCAAATGATAAACATTGCTCTAATGCTCTAGTTAATGGCAACTTATTAATTGCTTCTTCTGATTCCAGTCGCAATTCTAGAGCTGAGAGGATATCGTTGAGACTGGGGGCAATGCTAGTTTGAGGGGCTGACATGGTGATTCGCACTAAATAAATCTATTGCTAAGTAGCTCAGTATAGTTAAAAGCCAAAACCAGAGCTTGAGCCACCTTCATAGTGGGTAGCTCAAAATCCCCGATTTTAAGCTTACTTATGCCTAATTACTCCAAGTAAAGATTTCTTTACTTAAAAACCCTTACTGGGTTTATTTTTTAATTCCCAAAAATGTTGTCACACTTTCGAGAATTGGTATTACTTAGTAAAATTAGGGCATAAAACTCATAAAGTAAAGATGACGCTTTGCCCAACCTTTGCTGGATACAGTTTTCACATTAGACTTATGATAATCGGCTAAAATGAACTGCAAAGTTATTCTTGCCAAAGTTCATGCTCACTTCTGATCGCACTGTTAAACAAGAAAATACACCCGCCGTTATTGATGTAGATGTCCCTAAACGTGGGATGCCCGTCACGATCATTACAGGTTTTTTGGGCAGCGGCAAAACCACTTTACTCAATCACATTTTGCAAAACCAACAGGATTTGAAGGTTGCAGTTTTAGTAAATGAGTTTGGGGATATCAACATTGATAGTCAGTTGTTGGTGTCTACCGATGAAAACATGATGGAATTGAGCAATGGCTGCATTTGCTGCACCATCAATGATGGTCTCGTTGATGCTGTGTACAATGTCCTTGAAAAAGGCGATCGCATTGATTACATGATTGTCGAGACTACAGGTGTTGCTGATCCCTTACCGATCGCGCTCACTTTCTTGGGTACTGAGTTGCAGCACTTGACTCGCCTTGATTCGATTTTGACGGTCGTTGATGCTGAAGCCTTTACCTCTGAGCATTTCAAAAGCGAGGCAGCCTACTCCCAAATCATGTATGGCGACATTATCATTCTCAACAAAACCGATCTAGTTGGTGAAGAAAAGTTGCAAGAACTTGAGACTTATATCAACAAGACCAAGACTAAAGCAAGGATCTTGCGATCGCAGATGGGCGTTGTGCCATTGCCATTAATTCTAGATGTCCAAATTGACCAATCAGCGATCATTCCTACTAGTTCTTCCAGTCAAGAGGCTGATCATCACGATCATGGCGATCACGCCCACCACGACCATAACCACACTCATACCCATGAACATTGCCATGATGCCAATTGCCAAGAGGAGCATCACGATCATGATCATCATCACCATTCTCATCACCTAGATAACGACGGTTTTATCTCAATTTCATTCCAAAGCGAACGCCCATTTGAGCTTGATAAGTTTCAAAACTTTCTAGACAAGCAATTACCAATTGATGTTTTCCGTGCTAAGGGCATTTTATGTTTCGCAAATATTGACAATCGCTATGTCTTTCAACTGAGTGGCAAACGCTACGAACTCAAAACTGATGATCGTGGTAAATCTTTAAACAATCAGTTAGTCATTATTGGGCGAAATTTACACCGCGAAGAATTATTAGCACAGCTTACAGACTGTCTCGTTTAATCAAAAAAGCACCCTCATGGGTGCTTTTTTGATTATGCATGTACGGCTAGGCGATCGCATAGTTGATCGGCTTGAATTACCCCTTCAACTCGATCAACAGGCGCTCCATCTTTAAATAGCACCAATGTTGGCAAAGCATAAACTTTGTATTGCGAGGCAAGATCGGGGTAGTTATCAGTATTAATCTTTACAATTTGAACTTTATCTTTCATCTTTTCACTAACCTTGTCCAAAATCCCTGTCATCAATTGACAAGGACCACACCAAGGCGCATAAAAGTCTACTAGAACAGGCAATTCTGAACTTTCTAATAGCTCATCAAAACTACCAAACTGCTTTTTTACTGACATGTAGCGATCACTCCTCTAAAAACTCAATTCTATAACAATTGCCATAAAAGTAGGAGATGCTATTTTGGGGCTTTAAACCATCGGTAGAATTTCTCCAAATTTTAGTTATAGCTGTCGCCATGCTTGTTAGGACATAAAAAACAAATAGTGTGAGGCGGCGCGAAGCGCCGCCTCACACTATTTGTTTTTTGATTTGTCCTGATACAGGTGACTAGCTATAAAAACCAAAACCCAAAAGAGAGTTGCAGTGCTCCGCGCTGCAACTCTCTTTTGGGTTTTGAATTTTTTTGTCGCAAAGGTTACATCGCTAGGATAAAATTGTTACTGGCTATTACTCAATCTGCAATGATCTCTAGTAACGATTTTCGACCCGGCGTAACAATTGAACTTGATGGCGAAGTCTGGCGTGTAGTTGAATTTTTACACGTAAAGCCAGGCAAAGGTTCGGCATTTGTCCGTACCACTCTAAAAAGCGCTATGACAGGTAAAAACCTAGAAAGAACTTTCAGAGCTGGGGAAATGGTTCCTCAAGCTGTTCTTGAAAAAAGCTCTATGCAGCACACCTATAAAGACGGAGAAGATTATGTCTTTATGGATATGCAAAGCTATGAAGAAGCTAATTTGACTTCG
Source organism: Pseudanabaena minima str. Chao 2107 (assembly GCF_051131155.1). Taxonomy (NCBI): domain Bacteria; kingdom Bacillati; phylum Cyanobacteriota; class Cyanophyceae; order Pseudanabaenales; family Pseudanabaenaceae; genus Pseudanabaena; species Pseudanabaena minima. The sequence goes on along the minus strand of NZ_CP159508.1, from coordinate 2,060,613 downwards.
GCTCAAATCGGCAGTCGTGTCAAATACATCAAAGAAGGCATGGAAGTCAATGTTGTGCGCTGGGGCGATCGCGTAATTGATGTGGAGTTGCCCAATACTGTTGTATTAGAAGTGATCGAAACTGATCCCGGACTAAAGGGTGATACGGCAACGGGTGGTAGCAAAGCTGCTAAGGTGGAAACTGGCGCATCGATCAATGTTCCTTTATTTGTGAATATTGGCGATCGCATCAAAATTGATACTCGTGAAGACACGTATTTGGGGCGTGAAAATTAGGTGGAATTTAGCTTAGATCAAGTACGTGAATTAGTCACGATTCTAAATAAGACGGATATTACCGAACTGACGCTAGAATCAGGCGATGTCCGTCTGAGCATCCGTAAAAGCGAAACTAGAGTTTCGGCAATACCTGTAGCTATGCCAACATCTACGTTCGTCTCCGCCGTAAACTCGGCAGCGATCGAGCATACATCTACAAGTTCTGTCGCCCATACCACTACAGTTGCTGACTCTCTTCCCTCTAAAAAACTCATTGAGATCACATCACCGATGGTTGGTACGTTTTATCGTTCTCCAGCCCCTGATGAAGCTCCGTTTGTAGAGATTGGTGATACTGTCAAAAAAGGTCACACAGTTTGTATCATCGAAGCGATGAAGCTAATGAATGAAATTGAATCAGAATCTTCTGGCAAAATTGTAGAAATTCTAGTAGAAAACACTCAACCAGTTGAGTATGGTCAAGTTTTAATGCGAATTGAAGCAAATTAACCCAAAATAGATCTGATTGACCGAAATTATCAATCAATTTACCTTTAGGGTATTCTTTGAAATTGATTCTCAGCACCAAAAAGATGAGTGGCAGCGCAAAGCACTGCCACTCATCTTTTTGGTTTTATATCCTAAGTAAAACTTACTTTGCTATACAATTTCAAAAAGTCTTTAAGTTTGGGTAGAAGAACAGAAAACAGACTTATAGCTGCTGTCGATTGTGTTAGGACAAAAGCAAAACCCAAGAAGAGAATGGCGGCGCGAAGCGCCGCCATTCTCTTCTTGGGTTTTATGTCCTCATACACTTGGCGACATCTATATGAATGATCTGTTTTTTCTATGCCTTCTGATATTTTTAGACCTCACTTAAGAGATATTGCGCTCAATTGTAAATAATTGTTAAGGTAATTACATCAAAAAAGTAACTTATCAAGCAACTTTCAATCTTAAGGAGAGAACTATGGAAACCAAATTTGACTTTAGTGGCGAAAAACTTTTCACCCCGATCGCTTTTCGTGAAGACTTTAATCAATTTGCGCGTCTAAGTGAAACCCAAGCTTGGTCAATGTTTTTTACAGCAAGTCGTGAAGATAATGCCCTAGGTTTCAGTAGAGCCGCAGGAAGATTTTGGACTGGATTAGTGATTGCGACAGTAGTGGAATCAATTCTTGGCGTTACTATTTTTCATGTGTTTTAAATTTACTATTTTACTTATCAAATCTCGATCTCCAATCTACTAAGCACGTAGACAAAATAAATTACAGAAACCCGTCAAGTTGAAGCCATGAAAGTTGCAACTTGACGGGTTTCTGTTTGTAATTAATTAACCTCAGTTCGGGTTAAATTTAAACTTTCTCCTAGAGAGGGTTCGCAGCGCATCTCTAGGAGTCAAAGCAGTAAAAGCATCGCGAAGCGATGCCGTTACTGCTTTGGCTTTTAAAATTTTGTAGCTTATCCCGAACTCACGTTAATTACGTTCATCTACTTGTGAGGCTTTGAGTTATGAGCCTTCGAGAAATAGAGGGAAGTCTAAGAACCACGTACATTTTTGATCAACCAATTAAATTTGGCTTCGGCTAATTCTAAGTTGCCGATCATAGACTGACCAAACCCACCTAGATGGGATTCTAAGTCATCGAGATCATAGCCATATCCAAGGCGGCTCACAGTGCCACGTAGGCGGTCAGAAAGGCAAAGACAAATAGCGCGATAAAATCGTGAAGAAAAATTTGTATCCTGTTGTAGTTTAGATAAGAGTTGTACTCTTGGGATGGATAGTACGATGCTTTCTTCTAGCGATCGCACACTAGCAAGGGGAGGGCGAGTGTCGATAAAAGATACTTCGCCAACAATTTCTCCTTCAGAAATTCTGGCAAGTTCTTTATGATCTTGTGACTCAATAGCAACACTGAACGCACCACTCACGACAATGTACAGAGCTTCGCTGATTTGACCTTCACGTATTAGTAAACGATCAGGTGCAATTTTCTCCCTTTTGCCTTTCTGGACAAACCAGTCAAGGTCACTATTATTAAGTTCGCTAAAGAAAAGTAAAATTTTCTTCACATTTAACCTCTGTAACTGGATAAAACGTAAGAAGTCATATTCTTGCAGATTCTTTTGTACAAATAGTAATGATAATTAAAAAATTTAAGAAATATAGCAATGTATATCTGTTGCCATTCTTGCTAGCACATAAGAATTAAATAGCGTAAGGTGGCACGAAGTGCCGCCTTACACTAGCTTTGTAAGGATATAGGTGACGGCTAGATTTAAGTTTTGCTTAGGACATAAAACCTCAAAGATAAGTGGCGACGCTTTGCGTCGCCACTTATCTTTGTTTTGGTTTTTGATTTGCCTTTGCTATTTCTTGCATTGGTGTAGTGATTTTAAGATTTCTAAATGTAACACCAATCCATAAAAGTGTCGCCCTACTTTTGTGAATTAAAAATTAAACCCATTAATGGTTTTAAAAACACAAAACGGCGTAGCCGTTTTGTGTTTTTTATAAAGATAAAGGCGTTAGAAATTGCTTGCTGCTTTTGTTTCGGGAAATTTATAAATTTAGGATTGATTTACAAAACCAACATCATTTTTAAAGTTGTTGGTTTTGATAGGTCTCCTTCAAATAGAATTTTGCAATTGGCATGAAGATGACGAGCGATGTGATACAAAGACTCAATCTCATCTAAAGCGTCTATTCTGTCTGCAATTTCTTCTAGAGAGAGAGAGACATCTGATGCTTTCAATGCATCCACAAGTTTCTTTTGTAAAGCAAGTACCTTTGCGCCAGCTTTTTTGCCAGCCTCAACACCTGGTTGATGATAAGCATTAATATTCACCAACGAAGCATAAAAACTTACAGCACGTTCGTACAGAGCAATTAATGCGCCAACAGTAAGTTCAGAAACACAAGGGATCGTAACAGTAATTGAGTCTCTACCATTTTCATATAGAGCACTGCGAGTACCTTGAAGAAAACCTAACAAATAATCGCCTGTGACAACACCTTCTTCTACTTCGGGATGTGTTTTTGCGGAGTCCTGTAACACTTCGATGAAAGTTGCAAAAAAGTTGGGAACGCCTTCACGCAGTTGTTGTACATAGGCATGTTGATCTGTAGATCCCTTATTCCCATAGACCGCGATCCCCTGATACACAGTATTGCCATCAAGATCTTTCTCTTTACCAAGAGATTCCATTACCAGTTGTTGCAGATAGCGACTGAATAACAGCAGCCGATCTTTATAGGGCAAGACCACCATATCTTTTTCGCCCTTGCCATTGCCCGTGAAGTACCATGACAACGCGAGAAGTGCCGCAGGGTTTTGACGAATATCTTCAACGCGAGTGGCTGCATCCATTAAACTTGCACCACGTAACATTTCGCGAATGTCAATCCCTTGTAAAGCCGCAGGTAATAAGCCAACTGCCGATAGTTCTGAAGTTCGACCGCCAATCCAGTCATACATGGGGAACTGATCGAGCCAGCCATTGGCGATCGCGTATTTCTCCAACGCACTACCAACACCTGTAATCGCGATCGCCTGTTTTGCAAAGTCTAAACCTGCTTGTTTAAAAGCAAACTCAGCTTCTTTCATGCCATTGGCGGCTTCAGGGGTACCGCCAGACTTAGAAATTACTAATACTAATGTGGTGCTGAGGCGATCGCCTAATAGATCAAGCACCAAGTCGATCCCATCGGGATCAGAGTTATCGATGAAACTGATTTTAAGGGGTACATCCGCCTTAGAAAAGCATTGGGCTACAAACTGAGGACCTAAAGCCGAGCCACCGATACCAATTGAGAGAATATCCGTAAACTTTGATGCCTGTGGTGGATGGATGATACCTGCATGAACCTTGTTGGTAAAGTCTTCGATGCGATCAAGAGTCTCAGTGATATCTTTACGCAATGCTTCCGTGGGGGCAATCTCAGGCGATCGCAGCCAATAATGTCCGACCATACGTTGCTCATCAGGATTGGCGATCGCGCCTGACTCTAACGCTTTCATATCTGCGAAAGCTTTGACAAACTTAGGTTGTATCTCTGTCACAAAGTCTGGCGTAAACCTGATCCGACTGATATCTACGTAAAGACCTAACTCTGAATGGTAGTACAGCCAGTCTTGATAACGTTGCCACAGTTCCACAGCCGAACTCATACGAACCTCACTTTGCTCTTTGTGAATAGCTTAAATGTGCATAGCTTAAATGTGCATAACTTAAGGGTTGTGCGATTTAATCAAGAAACCGATTTTTTGTGGTGGGGCTTTACCACCCCATAAAAAATTTGTTCTTTATTTTACTGCGCGTTCCTAAGGAGATGCACAGTCCCAATCGTAAGTGATAAATAGCAACCTTGTTTGATGTTATTTCTACAGATTGCGATCGCCTAGGATTTTTAGATTTATTGTTTTAAGCGCTATAGGCGATAAAAACGCCAAAATCGGTTATTAAGTCTACGTTAAGAAGTGCATCAAAGTTGGGTTGCTAACACCAGCAAAGTGTTATGGTGATCTCATAGCCAAATCAGCTATTCGGCGCAGTGGGGTAATTAAAAACAAGATTGCGTGTGTCAACTTTATTAACTGATTTGGAACTCAGAAGCGAGGTCATAGAGATGAAACTTGTAATTCAAGGCAAGAATATTGAAGTCACGGAAGCCATCCGCGAATATGTTGAGCAAAAGATCGACAAAGCGGTGAGCCATTTCCAAACATTAACCACAGAGGTAGATGTGCATCTTTCTGTGGCTCGTAATCCTCGCATTGCTTCTAGCCAATCGGCTGAAGTAACAGTCTATGCGAACGGATCTGTGATCCGTGCCGAGGAAAAGAGCGAAAATTTGTATGCAAGTATTGACCTAGTTGCTGACAAGATTGCTCGTAAGTTGCGGAAATTTAAAGAACGCAAGAGCGATCGCACTGCTGCGAAAACTAGTATTGCTGTTGTTGAACAACCGCCTGTCCCTGTGCCAAACGGTAATCGTGTAGTTGAGTTGCCCACTCAAGTGGTACGAAATAAATACTTCGCTATGCCTGCTTTGTCTGTGGATGAGGCTCTGGAACGGTTGGAGTTAATTGATCATGATTTCTATGTTTTTCGCAATGCTGATACGGGGGAAATCAATGTTGTATATGAACGTAATCATGGCGGGTATGGTGTGATCCAGCCCCATGATGTCAAAAAACATTAGCCACAGCTTATAGGAGAGAGCGCTTTGCCATCTTCTATCTTCTAAAAAAAGGAAGAGCGCAAAGCGCTCTTCCTTTTTTTAGGTTTAAATTTGCTACGCTATAAGGATAAGGGATGTGCAGTAAAATAAAGAGCCGATTTCTGTTGCCGAGGCAACAGAAATCAGGTTCTTTATTTAAAGCTCAAAGCCCTAAAGCAAATTCTTGCTCAGTTTCATTTCTTTTATTTGTTATTTTTTATCCTAGAGCAGACATGACTGTTAAGTACGGCGAACAAGCGATCGCAGAAGCAACTCTCACCACTTTTCCGAACCCTCGCATCGGTAGAGATTACAACATTCAGATTACCCTTCCTGAATTTACTAGTAAATGTCCATTTTCAGGCTATCCCGACTTTGCCACTATCTACATTTCCTATACACCTAATCTTGTGCTGGTAGAACTCAAGGCAATTAAGCTGTATATCAATAGCTATCGCGATCGCTTTATTTCCCATGAAGAGGCGGTCAATCAGATTTTGGATGATTTTGTAAAGGCAGGAGATCCTCTAAGAATTAATGTCAAAGGTGACTTTACGCCTCGTGGGAATGTGCATACAGTTGTGGAAGTAAATTATTCCAAGCCCCAAGAAACAATCTAGCCCCCAGAAACAATCTAACTTTAGGATGCGTCATATTGGTATGAGGGCAGTTGATTTATGAAAATCCATAAAAAATACCAAACATCGGCTAATGCTGAAATCAATCTAACTGCTTTGTTAGATGTAGTGTTTTCAATTCTGGCGTTTTTTATCTTGTTGTCAGCCGCCTTAACTGTACCAAGTCGAATTGGAATTGATTTACCAATTAGCGATCGCAGTGGTAAGGGTGACTCAAACTCAGGGGATCTCCAACCAGAAGATGTTTTCGTAATCACACTTGATCCTGCGGGACAAATGTTGAAGGATGAAAAATTGATTCCACCGCAACAGTTGGCGCAGGAGATCAATAGATTCTTAGCAACTTCTGCGCGAGGTGTGGTTGTACTGAGCGCTGACGATTCAACTGTCTCTTATCAAATCGTCATTAGCCGTCTGTCAGAGTTAAGGGCAATTGCAGGTAATCGAGTGGCGATCGCCACGTCTCGATCTTGATTCAAGTGCTTTGCTTAGTAAATTTATACTTACAAAATACTTAACACAAAACCATGTTGCCGACTGAACCAAAGAGTGAAATAACTGTAAGTCAAACAGAGCAACCCATGTTGAACTCTAAAAATACAGTTGTTGCAAAAAATAATCCGATACGTCAATTTGCTAACAAAGCAGGTGGTCTGATTATGAAGTACCCGTTTTGGGTACTTGTGTTGAGTTCACTCGGTATCCATACCGCCTTTGCTTTGGTCGCACCAAATCCACTCAAAAAAGCAGAACCTCGTGAAGTTGTCGTCTCAACGCTTCCAGTTGTCAAGTTACCTCCCAAGACATTAACTACTAACTCAAAGCCAAATAAATCACTCATTGATAATTTATTTGTCAAATCTGCACCCAAAACTAACTCACCCCTAAATCCATTTCCCGATATATCTAGCAGTAGCCCATTAACTACCTTAGACCTAGATAGCTTAAGTAATCTTGAGGATTTACCACCAGTTGCCGACCCGTTCTCTATTTCCCCATTGCCCGATGACCCTGAGAAACCACAGTTTGTAAAACCGCAAACTCCTTCTGTATCTACACCATCCAAAACTCCACCCACTCAGCAGCGCTTTACTCAGTCTGGGCAAATTGACAACACTAGTCCTCCTGTTAAGCAAACAGATAATATCAAGCCTGAGTTTCAAAATGGTGGTCTTAAGAAGGATGTGACTGCACCAACCAAAAAATCTGGCAATAGTAAAGATGCTGATACCACAAAAAAATTACAAGGAGCCGTAGCCGCTAACTCTTCTAATAGTGATCGCAAAGAAAAAGAGATTGGTAATATTTCGGCACTTTATACTACCGACAAGCAAATCATTGATTTGTTATCTAAAAATTTAATCAGGAATACTCAAATTGCCCCTGCTGATGCTTTGATCTCTAACCCTGATCTCAACAGGGAGAAAGGAGTGACATGGATTCCTCCAAAAGTAGCTAATACTTCTGGAAAAAGTGGCTCCGTCACATTTATGTGGCTTGTTGATCCTAGCGGTGAAGTCCAAACTAGGTTTTTAAAGTCCAGTGGCATTAAGGAGTTAGATGATATTGCTAGAGAAACGGTTAAAGACTACAAATTTAAACCAATTGAAGATCCTCAAAGTGGTAAATATCGTCTTGTGACGGCTAAATATGATTTTCCTTAGAAGGTGGAGCAAAGCACCGTCTTAAAAAAAACAAAAGTTGTCGCAAAGTGACACCTTTTGTAACAATAAGTAATGGCGGCGCTTCGCGCCGCCATTACTATTTTTCAAGCCTTGCTTAGGGATAAATAATGGGAAAATCTTGAACATAATTGCCATCACAGGCATATTTAGCCCGATATTCTTGTAAAACCATGCGATCGCCTTCTAATTTGTAAAGAGCCGATGATCCGCAATCACCAACCCCTCGAAACTTGGTGAAATTGGTTAACGTCTGCGATCGTACATTAAATCTAGGCAAACCTGCGATTGAGCGATCGGTAATCCGTTTAGGCTTTTCACCTGCTTTTGGCTCTTGGAAACTATCAAATTCGAGAGGGATAGCACGGGGTTTTGGAGACTCATCGATCCATAGGACATATTCAAAGTTGCCTTGATAAGCAGCTAGAAAACATTGAATTTGGACTAAATACTTTTTATCAGTGATTTGGAATGCTTTGGAACCCATGCCATTTTTTCCATCTTCGGCACGGAAGTTATCCTTGCAAACTCCCAAACTTTCACGATTTTGGAGTACATATTGCAATGGATCAGAAGTAGAATTTGTTGCCGACGAATTGGATTTATTAGAACGGGTAAGATAGCGTAGTAACTGCTCTTCTGTTAATTTTTGATTGGGAAAAGTCACTCGCAATACAGGTTCAGGATTTTGAGTGGTAGGCGCTTCGAGAGTATATATATAACCTTCATTGTTAAACTCGATCACCCCATCTTTTTGAGGATTATAATTGGTTGCTTCTAAGTCCAATCCGCCGCTACCATCTTTATTACGGCTGATGTAATAACGTGGACGATTAGGTTCCTTTGCATCGGCACAAATGTAAACTCGATAATTGGAAGTCTCTCCGTAAGCATAAATCACTCTTGTTTTGCCACAGATGATATCGCCTTCAATTTCTTTGATATCACCAACAGCGATCGCTTTTGTTGAGGCTTTTGAGGAAGCAGAAACAGGCTTTTGGAGATTCGCATCAGGAGACGGAGAAACTGTTTTAGAAGTGGTTGTCGTGGTGATTGTGGTTGTGGACTGCGAACTGTTCGGGGGTGATGTTAATGAGTTTGGGGTTTCCTGATTGGTGCATCCAAGAAATATCAGACTAACCATTGCTGCCGTTAAGCCAAGTCGATTTTGCAACATGAACCTTCTCCTGATAATTGCTCTCTAGTATAGCGATCGCTACTTTACAGCGCTTTGCGCTGACATAAACCCCAGAAATATTTTTGAAAGCGTCGCTTCGCAACGCTTTCAAAAATATTTCTGTACTACTTAAAACCTCAATAGACTGTATCGCGATTTTGATGTAGGCAAGATAAAAAACGTAAACCCTGACTATGATTGTTTTTTCATTTTGCAAAGCCCTACAGTTTAAGACATAAAACCCTATAGAGAGTTCCGATCATTTTTGTAATGAATTGCCGCACTTAGTGCGGCAATTCATTACTTTTTTCCTATGTAATTCTAGCCGCCCCACGTAATTGCTTGGCATACCATTGGGAAACTGGATCTATTCCTGCTAGTTGACTAATCTTAATTCCATTATGTCCATGCTCTTTTCCTGAACTATGAATATATTCGCCATTACCGATATAGATGCCAACATGAGTTGCTTTTGTCACATTTCCAAAAAAAATTAAATCACCGATTTGGATGTCTTCTAGGGTTACTGCTTCTGCAAATGCTTCTTGTTGGTAGGCATCACGCGGAATCAGAATACCAACCGATGCAAAAGCCGCTTGCATTAATCCTGAACAATCATAATTGGGGGCAACTGTCCCCCCCCACAAATACTCATTGGGTGTTGCCATTGCTTGTCGAATAAAAGTGATCACATCGGGAAGGCGATCGCGTATTTCGCTAGCACTCAAAGCTGGCGGTAAATTATTGATAAAACTTTGGCGATCGCTTAGTTCTAACTTCTCAACATCTTGACGATCAAGTAAGCCCGTATAGTTATCTTCTAGCAGTTGGATTTTTAGAAAACTTGGCTCAGATGTTAATACTTCTAGATATCTACCCTTTGCCATCTGCGTCGCGAGGCGATCGAGTTTGGGTGAATCATAAATATTAATATCAGCCAAGCTGCGATAAATCATAGTTAAATACCGAGAGTATGTCTCAAAGCTTGATCAATTTCAGTCGTTGGCAGTGAGCCGATCACATTGTAAATTGCGGAAGTCGTGATCGTTGTCAGGTTATCGGTCATTATCACTGAGTCAGTTAGTAAACCTGATTGCTTTCCAGCGATCGTATTCAACATTACCAAGACCCGACTAGGATGAATACTCCTGATCATCCGACTAGTAATCATCGCAACCACTACTTGTGGCAGTCCTGTTTGCAAGTTATCAGCTTGGACAATTATTGCTGGTCTTGTTTTGGCTGTAGCCAGATCTGAGTTGGGGAAAACTACAAGAACAACATCTCCGCGTTTAATGTTTTTTGGCGACATCGTAATTATCGTAAATACTCATTTCGGGGCTATCCCACTCTTCAGCAAAAGTAAATAAACTAGCTCGTAATATCTGTGCGTCGGCTCTATTAATACCAAGGGCTTCTAAATTAATCTCATCTGACTTTAGAAATGTAACGATAACTTTTGTGCCATCGGGTATGCCTGTGGGTAGATCGGCGATTTTGATCTGTCCATTACGGTAAAGACCTTCAAAACTGGTGAGCATAACGAGCTATTCCATAATTTTGGAGCGAAGTTATCTTTTAAGATACCAAAAAGAGAGGCGGCGCGAAGCGCCGCCTCTCTTTTTGGTATCTTAAAACAATTTAGTACGAACTACGGGTTGCATTATCATACTTTGCTGCTAGTATGTGTGCATCAAATTTGAAAACTTAAAAAGTGAGCTAGCAATAGCCGTGACCGTGCAGCTTCCCCCCCTTCCCGAAATTCATCACCCTAAGATTCAGGCGCTTTTTCAGAAGAGCGATCGCGAACTCGTGACGCTATTTCAAAGACATCCTGAAGAGGGTCAATATTTTGCAGCGATTTTTTGTCGCTATGGACAGGTGCTATATACCTTAATTGGTACAGCAACGCGATCGCCAGTGCAATCAGACTACTTATTTGTAAAGACTTGGGAATATATCTACCACGAGATGCGAGTGCTAGACTTGCGGGCTAACAAACCGCATCTCTCGTTGCAAAGTTGGCTGATTAATATTGCGGCGATGATGATCAATCGTGCCGAAGTCCCCCCCGTTGAAGACATTCAATATTCGCTCAAAGATACTCCGCCCGTATTTTGGTGCTACCTTAATCAAGCGCTAAATCAAATGGCTGGTAACCTACGTCTGATACTATTGTTGTCTCAAACTTTTCAGTGGAGCCATACGCGCATCGCTGCCTACTTACATGCTGAAGGTGAGAACATCTCTGCTAGTGATGTTAAACAACTTCTAGTCAAGGCTTATCACGCCCTAGAAGATGCCCTTCCCGAAGATATTCGAGACATTTACCTAGCTCAAACCGCTGTTACTGCCTGAGGTAAAGATTATTATGCAAACATTGAGTCCTACCATCTCTCCAACGATTTCTAAAACAAGCAACCAAAGAGTCACTAATTCAGAGACTGATCTTTTGCCTGCGATCGCTCAGTCTTCAGTCTTGCAAACAGCGTTGGCTGGTTTGGATGCGAGCCTCAATGACGAGCTAGATCGTTATCGCCATTGGCAAGCTAACGGTCAAACCATCTCTTATCTCAATCCTTTTAGACCCCGCGCTGTCTCAACTCAATCGATTTGGACTTCACCGAGTTTGTCGGATGCACTCTCCCCGATCGCTCCAATCGTTGAGCCAGCCACTAATAGCGATCGACGGACGATCCAAATGCCTGTAATGCCAGCTATAGGGACGGTATCAGCAGTAAATCCATCGATCAACATATCTACGGCTGAGTTACATAACTTCCGAGGGCTAGAAGCTCTCCAGAGTCTTGAGAATTTGTCTGATGCTGGTGTAGAGACAGATCTACCTTATGCACAAGATATGAATGGCTATGGTGAAGCTACAAGCGGCAGTATGAATTCGCCGACGATGGCAAAAATACCTGCACCTGATGATGATGATATTTTGCAAAGCTTTGCTAATGACTATGCAGATCACTATCAGGATTCCATTGATCAAGAGTCAGCTTATCCGATGCCTAATGCACCAACTGAAAAGAGTGCCTTACGCAGTTTGATGAATCCTGTGGGGATTATTTCACTATTGTTATTGCTCTGCTCTAGTGCTGCGATCGGCTATCTGATGGTCGATCCATCGGGTGTGATGAAGATTTTTAAGCCTGAAACAAAGCCCAAAGCGGCTCAAACTGATGGCAAAAATGCGGATTTAGGTAGTGATATTAATTTACAAAATCAGCAGAAAGCGAATGATTCAAGCTTGTCTTTTGTACCTTTTGCTGGTGATAAAGCTGAATTAGCAAATAATAGTAGTAAAACCCTAGCTAATCCTGCGATCGCCCCCAAAAATCCCTTAACTAACCCATCAACGAAGTCGTCAAGTTTGTTCGCCCCAAATAGTGCTTTTGTACCGAGTACACCTTTGCGAACTGTACCATCAACTTCATTGCCGTCCATTTCAGTTGCGCCACTACCACCTGCTTTAGCACCAGCACCTGTGGAGCGTAGCTATAGCCCACCTGCGAGTAACAGGAATTACGATTCGGCACCTGCTCCTGCAAGTTCCTATAGACCCCCTGCTCCGCGTCCTGCAAGCAAAGCTGTTCCTGCGCCCAGTCCAGCTAAAGCAACTTCCACAACACCTGTAAGTCGTGCTAACACAAATACTGCTGCCCCCACGACTGTATATGTTACCCCACGCTCAAATACTGCGGTGAAGTATGCTGCTCCGTTATCATCGGCTCCTGCTCCTGCGACTACCGCCCCAAGTAGTAGTAGCTATCGTGTAGTTGTGGATAATAGCTATGCAGCTAGTGCTCAGCAAATTGAGCAGGATGCTTATGTACGGCCTAGTGATGGACAAGTACAGGTTGGATCTTATCGAGATCCTAATGCGGCTCAACAACGGATTGAGCAATTGCGCCGTCAAGGTATTCCTGCCAGAATTGAATAAAAATTGATAAATTGTGTAGAGCGAAGCTCTACACAATTTATCAATTTTTAAATGAGTTCCTATTCATTTGAAAACAAACAACTAATCCTAGTAAGGGGTTTAAGTTTTCATTTTGCCGTAGGCAAAGTAAAGACCGCTATATCAATGAGAAGTTACTAGCGAGACGCAAAAATATATGCACTTTGTTTTCGATGCGATCGCCTGCGGTTTATTGGCAGCCCTAACATGGATGGGGCTAGTCTGGATGTCACCAAATCACCATATTGAGTCTGGGAAAGCTTGGTTGCAAGGTGTGGGACTGGTGGCGATCGCCAATATTTTTGTATGGATTGCACTAGTAGGCTTAAATCTGCGATGGATTCCCCTATGGGCAATTTGCTTTTTAATAATTAATGCGGCGATCGCTAGTTTATTATTTCCACTTTGTGAAGGGATTAAAATTCCGCGTATTTGGGCTTTGGTTATTCATCCTTTAGCGATCGCGGGGATGGGAGTTTTGCTGGGTGGGGCGGTAGGTTTTTTATAGTTGTCCAAGCCCTGCTTGTCTTACCAATAAGAGAAGGGCAGCGCTTCGCGCTGCCCTTCTATCAAATAAAAAAGGGAGTGCTATGCACTCCCTTTTTTATTTGATGGAAAAGTTAAGAAATATCAACATAATGCCAAAGGCAAGCATTCCCACCGCAAAAACTGACAATGCGTTAGTGAATTGTTCGGAAAACTGCATTACTTCTGCGGCAATGACTTCTGGAGTTTTGTAGCGATCGGCCCACCAGAAATAACTGAGGGTAAATGCGACTCCTAAAAATAGGATGACAAATAGAGTAAAACCGATCAAAGGGGTATACACCATATATTTCCCAACTCCTCTTTGTGATTTAAAAGTTTAGAAATAGCTAGCCTATTTCTAAACTGGTATTTAGTCTAATCAAGGCATAAGTTGAGTTAGTAGCGATCGCTACTAGCCCAGATGATTACTATTATCTGACTTTAATCAATCTTTTGTGTTTAGCTACGTCTAAGCAATTGTTAAGTTCAATTACAGCCCAAACTCAAGAATATAAGTGGTGGTGCAAAGCATCGCCACTTATATTCTTGAGTTTGGGTTGTATAGCAATAAAAGAGTTAGCTAGGATAAATCAAAACCCAGATATATGAAGGCGGCGCTTCGCGCCGCCTTCATATATCTGGGTTTTATGTCCTAAGCAAAACTTTTATTGCTAAGTAGCTAGGCATAAGTAAACTAAAAACCAAAAAGGTTGTTCCGCCCGCTACGCGGGCGGAACAACCTCTGGTTTTAGATTTTAATTAAGCCCAGCTACTTATAAAAACAATTTCAGAAATAAACCCCTTAAAAAATCCTTTGTACCCTTCTTACGAGATTACTTGATGTTTGGTTGTCGGGACCTGCTACAGCAAAGAACACAACTCCTCGTTTTGCTTCACAGCGGATTGATACACTATAGTTGCCATTGACTCCAAAGGCTCCATTAGCCAGTGGCTCAAAGTTACTATCAAATCCAGCATCTTTGGCAGCTATTTCTGCTCTTCTGATACAGGAATCTTGGCTCATAGAAATATATTTGACGTGATTAAAAATAATCGGATATTGTGCTACAGCCATAGCAGGAAAGGCAAACACACTCAAGATTGGCAATAGTTTTAGATAGTTCATAGGGATTTTTAATATTGATTTTTGCTTTGTCTCTCAGTTGAAAAGCATCTTTCTAGCTTTCGCTTTACACTCAAATTTTATTAACGATCGCGAACACGATAGGCGATCGCGATCCATTCGTTCATGTGAACGTGATCACATTGTTCAAAGCCTGCTTCTATCATGGACTGGGTGACATCTTCGGCGCGATCGCTGGTATATCCTGCGGTGATTAGGGTTCCTGAATGTGTAGAAGTATTGCGTAGAGCCTTGTAAAAATCGGAGGCGAGGGAAATATGAACTCGCGCAAAAATATTTGCAACGATCAGATCGAATTGTCCATTAGCTTGAACTTCAGGAACAGACTCAATGCTATCACCACCCATCCAATGCCCTAGCTGGCTAGCACTGCCGAGGCTGGCGCATTTGACAGTGACCTGTTGCGAGACTTGATTGCGTTCCACTGCATCTTGAGTAGCATCTACAGCGATACGATCATTATCAATTGCCAACACTGTCGCGCCGAGTTTGGCTAGAGCTACACTGAGAATCCCTGAACCAGACCCAAGATCGAGAGCATCAAGTGGTGGCTGAGTATGGTGTTCTATTAAGCGTTCTATTAGTTGCAAACTCAGGATTGTGGCGGGATGGAATCCACTGCCAAAGGCGAGACTATTTTGGAGACGGAGAATAATCTCTTGGGAATTAATAGCTTGATAGTCAGAGTCAGCCGATAGAATTACAAAGCGATCGCCTATTCGCCGAATTAAAGAATTTTCGGGATTATGTTCCATTTTAGGAGGCTTCTGATCAACTACAAAAGTTTGTAGTTCGCTAGTCATACCTGTGCGATGGAGTGGTTTTAAGATAGAAGAAATAGTCTCTATACGTTGATGAATTTGGTCATCTTCGAGTAGATACATTTGAATTGTGAATGTCCATTCGGCTGAGCGATCGCGATATTCGCGGATGTGCATATCTTCGGTTGAGATCGCATTGGCAAGTAATGTGCAAATCCAATCCACGGCTTCATTAGTAGTATCGAGGCTCAATTCTATCCATGACATAATTAGTTTCCTTCCATTTAATCAGCAATTCTCATTATGAAAAATGATGTCTTTGAAATCATTACACAAAGCTTCTTTAACAATTATTAGCAGATTTGGGAATAGTTGTTAAAGCCAGTAGATTCGTTTCATCATGAGAAATACGACAAAATACTGTTGACTTAACAACAAAATTATTGAACAAAACTATTGAAAATGATAGATTTAAATAAATACATATGATATATGTAGATAATCGTTGTGGGTGGGGCTTTATTGGTTTATCAATGCATTTAAAAATTCGTAAGTATAGTAAGCTGTCAAACTTGGCTTTGGCTAGCGCTGCGATCGCATCTTCTATGCTGATCGCAGATGTTGCTCAGGCTGAGACTCCAACTGTTACCAAGGATCAAAATGAATCTAGTTTGATTAGAGCAATCGGTAACGATCCGATGGTAAAGATCCCTCTAGACAAAACTATTCCTGTAACAAACAAATCTAGCGAATCGTCACTGATTCATGAGATTAATCAATTTAAAATCGAGCGTCCGTCAGCAAAAACAGCTCAAAACGTTTCATCAGTTTCTCAACTAAGTGATGTGCGCCCAACAGATTGGGCTTTTACCGCATTGCAATCTCTGGTTGAGCGCTATGGATGTATTGCAGGTTATCCTGACAGCACCTTTCGCGGTAAACAAGCAACTAGTCGCTATGAATTTGCGGCTGGGTTGAATGCTTGTTTAGACAAAATCAATGAGATTATTTCCGCAGGACTGGCTGATAAAGTCAGCAAAGAAGATCTTGCCACATTGCAAAAGCTTCAAGAAGAATTCGCTGCTGAACTTGCTACTCTGCGTGGTCGTGTAGATGCCCTTGATGCGAAGACTGCGAAACTCGAAGCACAGCAGTTCTCGACAACGACTAAACTTTTTGGTCAAGCTATTTTTGGTTTACAAGGTCGCCTGAATAACAATGCCAATCTGCCTAGAGTTGTTGGTGCTGTATCGGCAGATCCTGCGACGAATGTTAACTTTGGAGCAAATGTTCAACTTAGTTTACTAACTCAGTTTCCCGATCGCAGTTTGTTACTGACCAGTTTACAAGCAGGTAACATTTCCACTGATGCACCATTTACCAGCTTTAATGCGCTCAACAATGGCTTTACTCGTCTAGCCTATGAAGGCAATACAGGTAATACATTGAGGCTAACTGATCTCAACTATCGCTTTTATCTAGGCGATCGCCTTGCGATTATTGTTGGTCCTAGGGGCATAAGTGCAGTCAACGTATTTCGTGGCGCAAATCGCATCGAAAGTGCAGGGAGTGGTCCGATCTCACTCTTTGCTCAGCGCAACCCGATCATTAGTCTCAATGCTGGACAAGCAGGTTTAGGTTTTGACTGGCAGATTGCCAAAGGGTTCAGCTTGCAGGGTGTTTACTCAGCAGGTAATGCGGCGGCGGCGACTGATGATGGTGGTTTGTTTGGTGGACCGACTTCGATTGGTGTGCAGTTAGCTGCCACTATCTTTGAGCGCGTCGATGCTTCGATCTATTACCTCAATTCCTACACCAATAACGGTACGCTCGGCAGTGCTGTTGGTGATAACTTCGTGGGCATCACTTTCCCAACCAATGTCGCTTCGAAGTTTAACACCAATGCCTTTGGTGGATCGCTTACTTGGCGGGCAACCAATCAACTCAATCTTGGTGGTTGGCTTGGTTTCACTAATTCTAATATTCAGAATGCTGGATTTTCTGGCAATGTGAATACTTTTAATTGGATGACCTATGCCAACTTGATTGACCTGTTTAAGGAAGGTGATTTGTTTGGACTTTATGTTGGACAACCACCTAGCATCACCAGCAGCAACTTGAGTGGAAATATCAACTTCCCTAGTTTGCTCAGTGGCACGGGTGGTATCACGGGTTCTCAACCTGCGACCACAACCCATCTTGAGTTGTTCTATCGCTATCCTATTTCCAAGAACATCAGTATTACCCCTGGAGTGGTATTTGTGTTTAGTCCTGGTAATACCGCTAGTAGCGACACGATCACAATTGGAGCTTTGAGAACTACGTTTTCGTTCTAAAAGCTCATTTAAGAATTGTACTTCTAGCCCCCCTAGCCCCCCAATTCTGGGGGGAACCAGATTTAAGTCCCCCAGAATTGGGGGACTTAGGGGGCTAGATACCTAGAGCTTTAAACAAGATTAGAACTTACGCAAAAGAACGAAATGTAGGGGCAATTCATGAATTGCCCCTACGATAAAATGCAGGTTTCAAGTCATTTTTGCGTAAGCCCTAAAGATTTGAAGTGTCAGGCAATTCTTAAATGGGTTCTAAAAGATCGCTTTTTATAGTAGGAATCGAAATAATGCTTAGTCATTATTTCAGTTCCTATCAATGTTGATCGTTCAGCATTTTAATTCAGGCATATTGAACATCAAGTGGATTACTGAACTGTTAGCAGATTGATATTGCTGATTTTGTCAGGTAATCGCAGGGGGAAACGAGATCTATGCCTTTGTCCGAAAATCCTTGTTCTTTACATTTCTAGCGAATCTAAAAATCATGAAAAAATTTGTTACCTTGTCTGTTTTGCTCAGTGCTGTAAGCGCTGGTATGCTCTCAGCAGCACCGAGTTCTGCTCAAACCGTTCCAATTATAAGTGGGACAGTTAATCTAAACTTGGATAGCTTTTCAACCATTTTAAATCTCAGTAGTTCTACTGTTCTCACACCCATTGGTTCTGTAAGTATTAACGCCGACGGATTCAACGGTGATTTAACAAGTTCAGTTCTTTCTATCACCGACGCAGTGACCTCATCAGTCCCTAGTAATGTGAGTAATGAGGGTAATAATTTGAATATTAATTGGGATTACAGTTCAAATAATGGTCCTAACCCGCTCATATTTGTTGGAACCACCAATGGAACTGGTCCAAATGGTACATTCACAAATGCCCCTACTACAATCAATTTCAGTGCTGAAATAACTAGATCAACAGCAGTTGCTGGTATTTTCCCAGCCCCAGTTTCAGGTGGCAGTATCACACTTCCCGCACCACCACCACCTGTAGTTGTAGTACCACCAGTTGTAGTACCACCAGTTGTAGTACCACCAGTTGTAACTTGCACCGACTGCTTAAATGTTATTCCTGATCTCCGTATTTCCAATTCAACATTTCTATCACCAGCTTCGCAACAGCCTGAATATAGTCAGGAATATAGTAGAAATAATTTTTCAACATCATCTTTTGACGGCGGTCGCGTTCTCGGTCTAGAGAACAAATAAGCCCGTAACCCAATTTCTGTTTTTTAATTAGCAGAGCAAGTTACGGTTTATAGCGTTTATCAACTTACCACTATATAAGCAACTCAAAAAAGGTAGGGGCAATTCATGAATTGCCCCTACGATAAAATGCAGGTTTCAAGTCATTTTTGCGTAAGCCCTAAAGATTTGAAGTGTCAGGCAATTCTTAAATGGGTTCTAAAAGATCGCTTTTTATAGTAGGAATCGAAATAATGCTTAGTCATTATTTCAGTTCCTATCAATGTTGATCGTTCAGCATTTTAATTCAGGCATATTGAACATCAAGTGGATTACTGAACTATTGGCAGATTGATATTGCTGATTTTGTCAGGTAATCGCAGGGGGAAACGAGATCTATGCCTTTGTCCGAAAATCCTTGTTCTTTAATTTCTAGAGGATCTAAAAATCATGAAAAAACTTGTTGCCTTGTCTGTTTGTCTCAGCGCATCCACAATACTACTTGCTGCATCCCCCAGCTTTAGCCAGACTGTTACTGTACCTATCACTGGTACAACTATTGGTCTCGATGTTACTCCAACTGGTCCGGATAGAGCTACACCTTCATTTATTATTGTAAATACGACTCTTCTAACACCTCTTGGCGCTGTCAGTGTTAGTGCATTGAATGGAAGCATCGCTGCTACTACACCTAATATAGGTGTTGGTTTATTCGACGTAGTTGCATCACAAATCACAAATATTAATGGGGAGACTGACTTTTTTAATGGGAATGATGCACCGCTCACTACATTTATATTTACTGGTACTACAGATGGAACAGCTCCGTTTGTACCAAATAATGCATTTACCAATGCGCCAACTACAATCAACGCAACATTTTCTACTAGCGAATTTCAACTTCCCATCCCTTTAGTTGTTAACGTTCCCATTACAGGTGGCAGTATCACACTTCCCGCACCACCACCACCTGTAGTTGTAGTACCACCTGTAGTTGTAGTACCACCTGTAGTTGTCGTAACACCAGTTGTAACTTGCACCGACTGCTTAAATGTTATTCCTGATCTCCGTATTTCCAATTCAACATTTCTATCACCAGCTTCGCAACAGCCTGAATATAGTCAGGAATATAGTAGAAATAATTTTTCAACATCATCTTTTGACGGCGGTCGCGTTCTCGGTCTAGAAAACAAATAAGCCCGTAACCCAATTTCTGTTTTTTAATTAGCAGAGCAAGTTACGGTTTATAGCGTTTATCAACTTACCACTATATAAGCAAAACAAAAAAGGTAGGGGCAATTCATGAATTGCCCCTACGATAAAATGCAGGTTTCAAGTCATTTTTGCGTAAGCCCTAAAGATTTGAAGTGTCAGGCAATTCTTAAATGGGTTCTAAAAGATCGCTTTTTATAGTAGGAATCGAAATAATGCTTTAGTCATTATTTCAGTTCCTATCAATGTTGATCGTTCAGCATTTTAATTCAGGCATATTGAACATCAAGTGGATTACTGAACTATTGGCAGATTGATATTGCTGATTTTGTCAGGTAATCGCAGGGGGGAACGAGCTCTATGTCTTTGTCCGAAAATCCTTGTTCTTTACATTTCTAGCGAATCTAAAAATCATGAAAAAATTTGTTACCTTGTCTGTTTTGCTCAGTGCTGTAAGCACTGGTATGCTCTCAGCAGCACCGAGTTCTGCTCAAACCGTTCCAATTATAAGTGGGACAGTTAATCTAAACTTGGATAACGGTTCAACCATTTTAAATCTCAGTAGTTCTACTGTTCTCACACCCATTGGTTCTGTAAGTATTGACGCCGACGGATTCAACGGTGATTTAACAAATTCAAGTATTTCTATCACCGACGCAGTGACCTCATCAGTCCCTAGTAATGTGAGTAATGTGGGTAATAATCTGCTTATTGATTGGTATTATGGTGGTCCTAACCCGCTCATATTTGTTGGAACCACCAATGGAACTGGTCCAAATGGTACATTCACAAATGCCCCTACTACAATCAATTTCAGTGCTGATATAACTGAATCAACAGCAGTTGCTGGTATTTTCCCAGCCCCAGTTTCAGGTGGCAGTATCACACTTCCCGCACCACCACCACCTGTAGTTGTAGTACCACCAGTTGTAGTACCACCAGTTGTAGTACCACCAGTTGTAACTTGCACCGACTGCTTAAATGTTATTCCTGATCTCCGTATTTCCAATTCAACATTTCTATCACCAGCTTCGCAACAGCCTGAATATAGTCAGGAATATAGTAGAAATAATTTTTCAACATCATCTTTTGACGGCGGTCGCGTTCTCGGTCTAGAAAACAAATAAGCTCGTAACCCAATTTCTGTTTTTTAATTAGCAGAGCAAGTTACGGTTTATAGCGTTTATCAACTTACCACTATATAAGCAAAACAAAAAAGGTAGGGGCAATTCATGAATTGCCCCTACCTTTTTGTGCAACCGAGTTAATAATTAGAGATGATCGGCTTAGCCGATCATCTCTAATTATTAACTCGGTTGCTTTCTGTACGAGCGATACAGGCTTTGATTCTGGATTTTAGAAACCATTTAAGAATTACCTTCTGGCGCTGAAAGCCCTAAGAGATGCCCCTCAATCCCCCTTAAAAAGGGGGAAGAATTTAATTCTCCCCCCTTTTTAAGGCTACCGTGTACACACAAGTCATAAAACCTAGTCAAGTCAACAATTAATCGCCCCCTAGCCCCCAATTCTGGGGGAACAAGAAAATAAAATTCTTTCAAAGTCCCCCAGAATTGGGGGATTTAATGATCCCCCTCAATCCCCCTTGTAAAGAGAAGAAAAATTAATTAATTCTCCCCCCTTTATAAGGGGGGGGCTGGGGGGGATCTAGACAATTCTTAAATGGTTTCTTAATTGCATCAAGATATTTATTGTGTATATTTAACTTGGTTAAAACTTCAAACTTTTTAACTACAAAAGTTTGTAATTCGGTAGTCAGCCCTGTGCGATGGAATAGCAATTTTATGGCTATCCGAACTTACTATTTGGGCTGATGACAAGTAATGCAATGGAAAGCACCACCGCCAAGAAGAATATGCTTTGCTGAAAGCCCGATCACTTGGCGATTAGGGAAATGCTTAGCGATGGCTTGAACTGCTAGCTGATCATTAGCAGAACCATAGAGCGGAATGATTACGCTGTCATTGGAGATGTAGAAGTTGAGATAACTGGCGGGCATAATTTCGCCTTCGTCATCGAGAACGAGACTTGGTGAAGGAATTTTAACTACATTTAATTTATGCCCCTGAGCGTCGGTCATCGCTTCTAATTGGTTGGCAATATCATTGAGAACTTGGTAATTAGGATCATCTTCAGAGGTTGGCTGCATACACATGACGGTATGAGGTGCGATAAAACGTACGATCGTGTCGATATGCCCGTCGGTATGGTCATTGAGAAGTCCTTCCTCAATCCACAGTACCTTTTCTACTCCCAAGGCATTTTTTAATCCTAATTCAATCGCTTGTTGATCCATATGAGGATTGCGATTGGGATTGAGTAAACATTGCTTAGTGGTGAGACAGGTTCCTGCTCCATCGACTTCGATCGCACCACCTTCAAGTACCCAGTCAAATTCAAATTTAGGAATATCAAGGGTTGAAAGAATATTCGTAGCCACGCGATCATCATGTTCGAGCATATATTTGCCTCCCCAACCGTTCCATTGAAAACGCAAAGCTCCTAATTTTCCCTCTGCATTTTTGACATAGATCGGTGTGATATCGCGCATCCAGATATCGCCAAAGGGAATCTGATGAAAGCGCACGGGCAAATCACCGAGTAGTTCTTTTGCTAGGGCAGCAGTTTCTTCTAGTACTAAGATTTCTAGCTGTTCGGATGTGGCGATCGCTTTGGCAAGGGCGACAAATTCCGCTTGGACGATATCGAGATATTCTAACCACAGGTCGCGATGGCTGGGGAAGGCTAGCCAACAGGCGGTGTGGGGTTGCCATTCGGCTGGCTGTGAGTAGCCCAAGGTTTTGGGGTGATCCATGACGGTTGCGGTGTTGTTAATAATCCATCGGAAATCCTACCTTTATTTTGGGCGATCGCGCTATTGCTGACGCTACTTGCCTCAAAAAACTTAGAAAACGGGACGCAAAAGCATTATCCTAAAAATAGTGGGTGTGGTTGCTTAATTTCAGTCTAATTTTTTGCTTTGAAAATATACATAGTTCAGGTTTGCAGCCTAAATAAATAACAATGAGTACAGTTAATAACGAAATACGTTTGCTCCTAAATTTGTGGGGATTGGGGAATGGTCAGGGGCTAGTCAAGAGAAGTGAGCTTTTGCGTCCTTACAAGGGTAAGGAGAAGAAGGCGGTATATGAGGTGAGCTTGCAGGATCTTGCTGAACGTGGGGCGATCGCCTTGACGATGGATAAGAAAGTGCCGAAGTTGTCGCTGACGGATGCGGGTTTGCAACAGTTGGCGACGGGTTTGCTGTCGGCGGATTTTGGGTTTGAGGGGCAGTTGGTGGGCAGTCGATTGGCGAATGCAGCTCTAAGATGGTTTAGGCAATATCAAGGTGTGAGTGTGGATGCGATCGCATCTAAGATCTCGACTTACGATGAGTTTAAGGTTGTGGCTTTAGAAACTTATGATCGGATTAATTTTGAGTTTAGTCACAATAACTTTGTCCCTATTTACAAAATTCGCCGTTCAATTGGGGATCTTGTAACTCGCTCAGAGTTTAACGAGTGGTTGATTAAGATGCAAGCCGATGACATTTTGCTACTTCAAGAAAGTGGAGTGGAGGATAGCTCACCAGACAAACTACAGGATTCTGTTTCAACTCCTATTAGTGGTTTGCGATGCTATGCAACCAAGAAAACAAAATAAGAGATAAAAGAAAAGGTGCTACAACAAATGACTGACATTAAAGTTTTGAATCAACTTATTGAACAATACAATCCATTCTCTGCCAAAGTAACAGCCCAGCATAATGTTTGGAGTCTCGATTATTCTGGCGTAGCAGAAATTAATCAGAATGCTTTTAATAGTGTCCTGAGACTTATTGATGATGTTGATATAGGTAAGTCAACTTCAGAGGGGGCGGTACTAATTGGCGAACGTGGTCTAGGAAAAACACAGTTATTTGCCCGATTGCATCACCATCTAAACGCCAATGACAAAGCTTTTTTTGTTTACATGGGTGAATATGACAACCTTGATCTAATCAAGTCAGAATTTTTGCAATCCCTTGTATATAGCCTCAAACGAGAATATTGCCCTAATGTCACCCAATGGCAAGCTCTAGCTGCGGCAATGTACTTTGATGCAAGAGGAAATACCCCGTGTTCAGTCGAACATCTTGTAAATCAATTCCCTAGTATTTTTGCAAAAGATCCAAGCAAGATCAATGCTTGGACTAATGGAATAGCGAAAAAATGTCCCGATATAAAAAATGTATTCTTGATTAGAGCAATTTTATGGACACTTTTGCCTGAAGCTGCTCCATTTGCTGCTATGTGGCTTGCGGGAAAGAAATTAGCAGAAGAGGATGCCAAGAGTTTAAATCTACCAGTAGATCGGGAACCTGATTCTTTTGCCTACACATGCGATCTATTAAATCTAATCACGAGATATAAAACTATTGTCTTTTGTTTTGACGAGTTAGATACTCCTCAAGTGAATAGTCAGATGCTTACGCTTGTTCAAGTCTTGATTGATTTAGCAAAATACTTACGAAACAATATAAAACGAATTGTTATTTTGCTCTCTGTATTTCCGCAGACACTTGAAGAAGATATTCTATCTGCTCAGTCTTCTGTTAGTAGTCAGACTCGCGCTGCATATGATCGCTTCGATCATCAAATTCGCTTAGAATTTCTTGATGAACAGTCTAGCCTTGCTTTGATCAAGCATCGTTTACAACAATTTTATAAACAGCACGATGTTATTCCTCCCGATTCTTTCTACCCTTTTCAAGAGGATAAATTAAGACAAATCTTTGCGAGTGATAGAGCCCCATCTCGTCAAGTTTTACGTTGGTGTGAGGAAAATTGGACACCAAAGCCACCAATTATTATTGGTGTGACAGATCTCCCTGCTGTTGCGCCGACTACTTCGACTAGCAATCGAGTTGCCGAATGCTTCAAAGAACAGATGATGGAAGTTTATGATCGTATAGACGATATTATTGATGACTCAGACAAAATTTCAAAGGCTCTCGATCTGGCTTTTAGACTTTTAGTAGAGGAGGTTATTGAGGGTTTCCGAGTTTATGAATTGGTTGAAGAGCAAGATAAAAAATATAGCGATCTCGTCCCTTTCAAGATTAAAGTCCGTAAAGCTGAAAATGTAACCGGCCCATTTACATTTATTGGCGTTGCTGTAATCCAAAAGAAAGGGAATGCACTAACTAGCGCTCTATCTAAATTGGTTGATTTTAATAATCTCAAGCAAACAAGAGCTTGCATGGTTCGTTCTGAAAATATTACTGGGGCAACGGCTCAAAATCATGCTCTAACACTTCTTAATAATGGAGGTGAGTGGGTGGGAATAGTTGCGGAGCAAATAGCTCCTCTGCTGGCACTGCAAGCTTTAGCCGAAAAAGCCGAAAAACTAGAGCAATACGAGTTGACTCCAGAACAGGTTATGGAGTATGTGGACTCGGAAAAACTTCTAACTGAGAATGCTTTAATCAAAGAGATTTTGAGTAAGCCAGAAGGAAAACCACCCAAAAACGCGAAGCCATCAGATATCAATAAGCTTGCTAGTATTCCTCAGTCTTTGTCAGTCCAAGATAATGGCGAAGACAGTGATTTGCAAGCCGATGACAGTTTACTGACTGAATAGCCATGATAGAAGCAACAATTTTTGCTGCATTACGCCTGCCGTCGGGCATTTTGTCTTCTCTTGAATCGGGAAGTATTACAGCCATTTATGCTCAATCTTTCAATAGACCAAAACAAGACTTTGCTTTATGCAGTAATGACACAGCAGCTAGTGAAGTCAAAATATCCACATGGGCGCGTTGTGAGGGAAGTCAACAGTTCTCTGAAAAAGATAAATGTGACATACTCGCAGCACATCTACAAATACCTATAGAAAGTTTGCAAAATGCCATAGAGCAAAATGGTTTTATTTGGCTTAGCTATCTGCGGGTTTATCATCTGCCATCACCTATCATCATCAAAAACAGTACAAAAGGAGTATTTATAGCCTTAGAGAATAGAATTTACATCAACAAACTGCAACCTGTTTTAGACGACTCCAACTATGAAAAGCGAAAAAGAGAAGTTGAAAATCTAGAACCACCAGAGCCGCTAGATGTCCAAATTCAGAAAATGTTAGAAGAAGTAGAGTTTCAGCGCAAGATAGAATCTCTAAAAAAACTTGATTGGATTGAAACTATTACAACTTTAGGCAATCGCAGCATTAAAGAAGATAAAGGCAAAAGCAACTATCAAGCAGGTACAGACTTTGAAAATATTGTTAAACGAAGTTTAGAATTTCTTGGCTTTACAGTTGAAGAGGCATACAAAGGAGGTTCAGGTGGTCTGGATCTATTTTGCTCAAAACCTTATCCTGTTGCAGGAGAATGTAAAGCAGGTAAATCAATTCCTGACGAATCCACTGAGCAACTCAATAGAATTGCTAGAAGACATTTAAAAAATTATCATTTAGCAGTTGGATTAATCATCGGTGCAGCAGAACCTTCCAAGCAACTAAAAGAATCTGCTATTAGATCGAGGGATGAAGTAGGAATTAAATTTAATATTATCAAAGCCATGACATTACAAAAACTCGTTGAACTCAAAGCCAAATATGATGGCGCAATCAATCTATTTGAACTTAAGGAATGTTTGCAAGCAGGACAAATTGACGGCAAGATTGATGAGTATATCCAGAAGGTGGAAGGTAAAATCAAATTGCGATCTCATATTGTTAACCTAGCAAAAAAGGCTAATAAAGAATTTGGAATCGAGTACTTGTCTGGAGTTTACGATAATTCAGACTATCCCGATTCTCTAGAGGAGAAAGAACTGTATGAGATTTTAATTGAGCTTTCTTCACCATTGGCGGGATATTTGGGAAGAGTTAAGGGTAATGGAGAAAATGGCGATCGCTTTTACTACTTGCGAGATTTACCCAATTAATTTACTTCTAAAGAAAATACTAATAGGAGGAATCATGAACATCCATATCTCTTTATGTCAAGCAGGTAACATGTTATTTATTATCTGGAAGATGTAGGAAGAGGATTTTTCAGTAGACCAATCTTCAATTGTTAAGTTTAGAATTTGTTTGTGAATCTAGTTTATGCCGATGAAAGTCAATGTTGGTTAGTACGGAGTCAAATAGCTGACTATTCTTATAAATTCCTGCAAATTTTTGCCAAGGATGTTCTCGTCTAGGAATTTCAAGTTCTAGAGATACGACTTCATTCTCTGATAAGTTTGCAGTAATTAATCGATCTAATTCAGAAATAGCTGATTTGCGATCGCTGCTAGTAACGCTATATTCAGGTAATCCTAAGACTCTAGCGCTGACTCTGCCATCTTTTTCATTTTTGACTAAGACGTTAATAGATAGCTTAGTTTGTCCATTAATCAGTTTAGCGTTCATAAAATTTACCTTCAGCGATCGCATTGGTTACGATGCTTTATATTATGACACTGCCTAATGATTCTCGGCATAGACGATTGCCTTTTACTTGCTGATAGGTTTATGAGTGTGGCGATCGCAATATCAATAGTTGCTAGAATATTAAATATATCTAAATATCACAAATTTATGTTTAGAGACTCAAAGTTTATTAGTAGATCGACCGATGTTATGGGTGGTACGGCTGTATTTACAAATACCAGAGTTCCCGTGCAGACACTTTTGGATTATCTCAAGGCGGGAGAATCGATTGATGATTTTTTGGATGGATTTCCGACTGTAACGAGAGAACAGGTTATTTACTTTTTGGAAGAGCTAGGAAGAAGTTTGTTGAGTGTGGCTGCTTAATATGAGGATTCTTTTGGATGAATGTATTGATCGCCGATTTGCTAGAGAAATCATTGGCTATGAAGTAAAAACAGTTCCGCAGATGGGATGGGCAGGCGTAAAAAACGGAAAGCTTTTAGCTCTTGCTGTAGAGGAATTTGATGTATTTGTGACGGTTGATCGCAATTTGTCTTTTCAACAGAATTTGCCACAATTTGATATTGCTGTAGTGGTTTTGCAAGCACCGTCAAATAGTTTAGCGGCGCTCAAACCTTTAGCCGCAAAGCTTTTAGTAGTTCTGGATTCTGCGAGTAAAGGTCAAGTTACGATTGTTGCAGAATGAGATCGCTCCTAGCTGATTTTTTACAGATTTGTGAGTAGGGCAATTGCATTGAGAGTATTGCTAAAATATTTAGTAAACTCAAATATTTCAGTGTATTGGTTGGAGGATTTGTACATGTTAACTAAACAAAGGCTTGAACTATTAGATGTGATCGCACAAACTCCCGAAGAATACATTCCTGCGTTATTAGATTTTGTACATTTTTTTCATCAACAGCGAATTACAAAATCTTCATCGGCAAGTGCTTGGGATGTTGCAATGAGTGAAATTAATAGTAGCAATCCAGAAAGACAAAGTATCAGACGACAAAGAATCAGTCAATTATTTTCAACATTGGCTGTTTTAGATAGTGCAGATGAGCAGAAGGAAACTTTGAAAATAATTGAATCTGTTGAAGGTCTTTCTATCTAATGAGTCAGATTATCTTTTTGGACTCTATGCTTGTTGAATCATTTGTTTGACGGAAATAATAGAAACAAACTTCACCGTTCGCGGGATATTTGGGAAGAGTTGAAGAGAAAGGGAAAAAGTGCGATCGCTTTTACTATCTGAGAGACTTGGCAAGTTAATATATTTTTAGTGAACCATAAAAAGGAGAAATTATGAATACCGATACCGCCTTATGGCAAGTTGTCATCAATATGCCAGACACACTCAAAACAGAACTTTTGCATTATGCAGAATATCTACTTAACAAATATCCAATAGCCAAAACCGTTGATGAGCAACCTACAAAACAACAGCATGGCTATGGTAGTTGGGCTGGTCAAATTTTTATGTCAAGTGATTTTGATGAACCATTGGAAGAACTAGAGGAATATATGTAAAATGAAATATATTCTAGATACACACTTAATTTTATGGTACTTGAGCGAAGATCCTAAACTTAGTACCAAAGCAAAAGCAATCGTAGATGGGCGGAATGGACTGCACTTTAGTATTGTCAGTCTTTGGGAAATTTCCATTAAAATTAATATTGGTAAACTGCAAATCAATCGACCTATTGAAGCATTACCAATAGAACTTCAATATATGAATATCCAAATTCTACCAATTACAATTAGGGATATTGAGATATATTCCAGTCTTCCATTACCAAACACACCTATAAAACATCGAGATCCATTTGATCGCATATTAATTGCCCAAGCAATAAACTATTCCTTCAACTTAGTAAGCAAAGATACCGCTTTTGATTCTTATCCAGTTTCACGTATATGGGATTAATATTTTCTCATTAGCCTAAGATATTTGGGAAGAGATAAGAGTGATGGAGAAAAAGGCGATCGCTTTTACTAACTGCGAGACTTATCTACTTAAAATACTACTCAATATTTACTCATGCCTATGATTGAAGATATTCAGACCAAAATTGCCAACGAACAATATGAGTTTTCTAAACATGCCGTCGATCAATCCATTATTCACCAAATTCGTTTGCATGAGATAGTAGAAGCGATCGCTAACGGTCAGATTATCGAAGACTATCCTAACGACAAATACGCTCCTAGCTGACTCATTTGTGGCATAACTCAAACTGGTAGAGCAATTCATATCCAAACCAGCTATCCTAGCCGCGCTTTGGTTAAAATCATCACAGTATATGAACCCGATCCGAATAAATGGAATAACGATTTCACAGTAAGGAGAACAAACAATGAATAATAATCAAGAACAACTTGTCGAAAAGCGCGTAACCTACTCATTAGAACTAAACGGCAAATTCATCCTGATTGAGAACGTTCCTGCTCGCATAAATGAAGAAGCAGGAGAACAATTCTTTGCGCCATCAACTGTGATGTTGTTACAACAAATTATTTTGGATGGTCAAGAACCAAAGCGTGTAATTCAGACACCCGTTTATAACTACGCCACCTAATTCTAGAACCTGATTTTTTTCACCATTGGCGGGATATTTGGGAAGGATTAGGAGTGATGGGAGAAAAGGCGATCGCTTATACTACTTACGAGACTTACCGATAGAATAAGAAGACTAAAACAAAGAGAAACAACATGGAAAAAGTAATCATTAAAACTAACATCAAACAACAAGTCAGTGATTTTCAATACTGGCAACAACAAACACCCCAGACACGCCTAGAAACTCTCGAACAAATTCGCCAAGAATATCATCAATACAAATACAATGCTCAACCAAGACTTCAAAGAGTTTATACAATTATTAAACGACAACCAAGTTAACTATTTAGTCATTGGCGGCTATGCAGTCGCTATACATGGACATCCACGATACACCAAAGACATCGATATTTGGATAGAAATCAGCGAAGAAAACTCACAAAAAATAATTGCCGCATTAACAGAATTTGGCTTCGGTAGCTTAGGACTAACTGCCCAAGACTTTCAAGAACCGCATCAAATCATTCAACTTGGTTATCCACCTAATCGCATTGACTTAATCACCAGTCCAGATGGCATTGACTTCCAGACCTGTTATGAATCGAAAATAGAAGTAATGCTTGACGATATAGCCGTTAAATTCATCGATCTTGATAATCTTAAAAGGAACAAACTAGCATCTGGCAGACTGCAAGACTTGGCAGATTTAGAAAATCTCTGCTAATTAGCAATGAATAGGTGATCGCCATTGACGTTTTCTCATTAGCCTAAGATATTTGGGAAAAGTTGAAGAGAATGGTAAAAAATGCGATCGCTTTTACTATTTATGAGACTTACCGATAGAAAAGGACACATAACATGACACTCAAAGAACTACAACCACAACTACTAGCCCTAACCCCCGAAGAAAAATCTCAAGCAATCCAAATCCTAGTCCAAAGCCTCAGCAATACATGGCAAGGCATCGAAAAAAATCCCAGAGTCATGGGTGGAGATGCTTGCATTCGACAAACCCGCATACCCGTATGGCTACTAGTGAGCCTTCAACGTCAAGGTGCAAGCGAAGCCTACATCCTCGAAGACTATCCCACCCTATCCGCAACAGACCTAGTAAACGCATGGCGATACGCTGAAACTCACATTGATGAGATAGAAGCAGCCATTCATAGGCAAGAGGCAGCTTAACATGGCACGGCACGTCTCTACGCCGATGAGCAATTCCCTAGAATTGTCGTCAAACCTACGATAAGCCAAAAGTAGCAAAGGGAGTGCATTGCACTCCCTTTGCTTTTAGACAAACTCAGCTTCGATGGTCTCAGGTTGTTGTTGAGGACGTGGATCGAACTCGAATAGTGAGTAGACAACATCACGACGGATTTGCGTCATCATATCTAGGAAGATTTCGTAACCTTCGCTCTTATATTCAATCAGGGGATCTTTTTGTCCATAACCACGCAAGCCGACTGATTCACGCAAAGCTTCCATCGCTTGTAAATGATCGCGCCAGAGAGAATCGATCCGTTGCAAAATGAAGAACCTTTCAGCTTGACGCATTAAGCCAACTTGTAATGATTCCACCTGTGCTTCTTTAATTTCGTAGGCGCGGCGAACTTCTTCCCGCAAGAAAGCTTGCATCTCTGGTAAGAACATATCATCAAGCTGATCGGGTTCAAGATCTTGAAGGAGGTTCACAAACTCTTTCACCTTTTTCACCATCGCGACGAGGTTCCATTCTTCAGGGGGAAGCTCTGGATTCACATAGGCATTGACGATATCGTCCATCGTGCGCTCGGCATACTCAATCACGCGATCGCGTAAGTTTTCACCCTCCAACACGCGACGACGCTCAGCGTAAATGGCACGACGCTGATTGTTCATCACTTCATCGTATTCAAACACCTGTTTACGAATGTCGTAATAGTAGGTTTCTACTTTCTTCTGAGCGTTTTCTAAAGCGCTGGTGAGCATTCCCGAACTGATCGGCATATCCTCTTCAACACGGAAGGCATTCATCAAGCCTGCCACGCGATCGCCAGCGAAAATCCGCATCAGGTTATCTTCAAGGCTGAGGAAAAATCTTGTCGAGCCTGGGTCACCTTGACGACCGCAACGACCGCGCAACTGATTATCCACACGACGAGATTCGTGACGCTCAGTGCCGATGACATGCAAGCCACCAAGTTTTGTTACCTGCTCATGCTCAGCATCGGTGACTTCTTCATATTCGCGTTTGATCAAAGTGAACGCATCACGAAGTTTTTGGATGACTTCATTATCAGTAGGTGCTTTCTCGGAAGCAATTGCAAGCATGTCTTCTGCTTCCAACTCCGATTGACTCATGCGACCCAACTTCTCAACCGCAAAATCTACAGCTTCTTTGAGCATGTTCTGAGCATCTTTGGAGAGATCGCAAGGATAGAGACTATCGGATACTTTCCAAGTCTTTTTCTTCTTGCCATCCGTTGTACCGAATCCTTGTCCTTTTTGAGGGCGATCGCTAAACATGCGCTGACCTTCATTGGTGAAGTCATCGTCATCTTCAGGACGGACAATCATCGGCATGAAGCTTTCACGTACCTTCAGACGCGCCATATAGTCCGCATTACCGCCAAGGATAATGTCTGTACCTCGACCTGCCATATTGGTGGCGATCGTGATGGAGCCTTTGCGTCCTGCTTGAGCAACGATTTCTGCTTCTCGTTCCACATTCTCTGGTTTCGCATTTAACAGATTGTGAGGAATATCTTTTTCGCTCAGCAATCGTGAGAGAACTTCAGATTTCTCCACACTGGTAGTGCCGATCAAAACGGGGCGACCTGTTTCATGCATTTCGCGACATTCCTCGGCAACGGCTCGCCATTTAGCAGCTTCAGTCTTATAAACTACATCTGACCAGTCGCTACGTCCACTCTTGCGATTGGTGGGCATGGTCGTAACTTCAAGATTGTAAATCTTGCCAAGTTCGGCTTCTTCGGTTTTGGCTGTACCAGTCATGCCGCCAAGCTTTGGATAAAGTAGGAAGAAGTTTTGATAGGTAATGGTTGCCAGAGTTTGGGTTTCATTCTCAATATCTACACCTTCTTTCGCTTCGATCGCTTGGTGTAATCCATCACTCCAACGACGACCAGGCATAACACGACCTGTAAACTCATCAACGATCGTCACTTCGCCATCGCGCACGATGTAGTTGACATCTTTGAGGAATAATTCCTTGGCTTTCAATGCATTAAATACATAGTGCGCCCAAGGATCAGCTTGATCAAATAAGTCCGTAACGCCGAGTAGTTTTTCGGCAAGTTCAAAACCTTCATCGGTCATGACCACGTTGCGTTGCTTTTCGTCAACTTCGTAGTGGGTTTCTTTTTGCAATTGATCAGCGATTGTTACCGCGCCGATGTATTTTTCCGTCGGACGCTCGACCATGCCTGAAATAATTAGGGGGGTACGGGCTTCATCAATCAAGATCGAGTCAACTTCGTCAATTACACAGAAATTAAAGGGACGCTGCACCACTTCTTCGATGCTAGTCGCCATGTTGTCACGTAAATAATCAAAACCGAGTTCACTATTGGTAGCGTAGGTGATATCACAGCTGTAGTTTTTACGTCGCTCGATTGGCTCCATGGAGTTTTGAATCAAGCCGACGGACATCCCCAAAAAGCGATGCACCTGCCCCATCCATTCTGCGTCACGACGGGCGAGGTAATCGTTAACGGTAACTACGTGAACGCCTTTACCTGAGAGGGCATTGAGATAGCTGGGCAATGTGGCGACGAGAGTTTTGCCTTCCCCAGTTTTCATTTCGGCTATTTCACCCCGATGCAGTACCATACCGCCGAGCATCTGCACATCATAATGACGCAAGCCTAAAACGCGGGTAGCAGCCTCACGGACAACAGCAAAGGCTTCAGGTAGGAGGTCATCGAGTGGTTCCCCGTTTTCGAGACGCTGTTTAAACTCTCCTGTTTTTCCTTGCAATTCGCGATCGCTTAGCACCGCTAACTCTGGGGCTAGGGAGTTAATGAGAGCCACTTCGGGACGGAGTTTGTCAAGCTTACGCTTATTAGGATCGCCAATCAGGTTTTTTAGGTTAAACATAGCTACCGAATGCAGTTAAAACAGGGGATGCGCCAAACGTGATATTTAATACGATTTTGGACTACAAGTATATATTACCCGACTGTTGAGATTACAAGCTTCGGATAACCGAAGCGATCGCGAAAGTATTTCTACAGCGCTTTGCACTTAAAACCGAAACAATATCAGTAAAACTAGGGGCTTTGCCCCTAGTTTTACTGAGCGTAATAAGCCCTTGTACCTTTAGCGTCGATCGCTTCACTGAGGCGTGTCAAGGCATGGACATAGGCTGCGGTTCGCATGGAGATTTGTTTTTGGTCAGCTATCTTCCAAATCCTTAGGGTTTCGGCAATCATGCTGTGTTTGAGGCGATCGTTTACTTCCTCGATTGTCCAATACAAGCCACTGCGATTTTGTACCCATTCAAAATAACTGACGGTGACACCACCTGCGTTCACTAAAATGTCAGGGAATACCATGATTCCGCGTTTTTCTAAAATTGCATCCGCCGCAGGTGTGACTGGTCCATTGGCAATCTCGAAAATATATTTAGCGTGGATCTCGTGAGCATTATGTTCTGTGATTTGATTTTCTAGCGCCGCAGGAATCAGGATATCGACATCTAGTTTGAGCAATTCTTCATTGGTAATGATTTGATGTTCGACAATATTACAAACTGAATCCTGACAGTACACAGCCTGAAAGCTACGAGCCGAATTTTTATAACTAATGATGCTTGGTACATCTAGCCCTTGCTTAGCATAAATCCCACCCTTAGAATCACTGACCGCCACAACTTTGTAACCTGCCTTGCTCAACAGATCAGCGATCGCTGCACCTACATTTCCAAAGCCTTGTACCGCCACGGTTGTCCTTTCACGTTGCATTTTTAATAATGGCAGCAAAGTTTCAATCGCAAAAAAAGCTCCTAATCCTGTTGCGGTTTCGCGTCCCAGACTACCGCCCATCGCGATCGGCTTGCCTGTAATTGACGCAGGACAGAGCCGTCGTTGAATATTGCTATACTCATCCACCATCCATCCCATAATCGTCTGATTGGTCTGTACATCAGGCGCAGGAATATCCACATCTGCACCGATAAAATCAGCGATCGCATCGATATAGCCACGACTGAGTCGTTCTAATTCAAACTTGGATAACTGCTTTGGATCGACTGCCACCCCCCCCTTTGCGCCGCCAAAAGGTAAATTTACCGCTGCACATTTAAATGTCATCCAAAATGCTAAGGACTTTACTTCATCCATATTTACACTAGGATGGAAGCGAATTCCTCCTTTAGTAGGTCCCCGCAAATCGTTGTAGCGCACTCGATAGCCTTGAAAAACTTTCAAGGTTCCATCATCCATTCTCACTGGAATAGAAACCTGCAAACTTGCTTTCGGAGATTTTAATCGCTCGATCGCATCTTCAGAAATATTCACATGGGCGATCGCATCGGCTAGTCTCTCGCTTGCCTGATCAAATAAAGACGTTGACACCAATAACTCCCGTAGTTCTTGTTCTAGTAAGTCTTAATCATAAAACAGGGGCTATTACTGCTTCATTAATTGATATTAATCTTAGGATAGGCGGCGCTTTGCGCAGCCCACCCTAATACCAAAGCTTTACGTTTAAACCCGAACCAATAAAGATTTTGAAAGAGTTGCTTTGCAACTCTTTCAAAATCTTTATTGGTTTGTTTGATTGGCAATTGCTTTAGGAAGATATTGTAGTGCTAATCTCAATTAGTGGAAGTAATACACCGTTTTGGATCTGTCCATTAGTACTGAGTTCACTGTGACAGAGATATAAGCGATCGCCTGTGCGATCAAGTAAATCCCTAAGCAATCGCTGCAACCTTTGCATATCTGCCTCACGTTGATTCTCGATTGTCCATCGTTCACCATTCCAACCCTTAAGAAAAAGTGGCGCACCGAATAGAGACGCGGTTCCACCCTGTAACCACAGATCAGAACTAGCATCTAACCAAAATTGCCAAGGATGGAAAAGTCTTGCCATGCGGTACTGAAAAATGTTGGCAAGGACAATGCTGTTTTGATGAGTGCTGGGGAGATAAGGGTTAGAGGAGACAGTCTCTTTTCGGATGAGTTGGATAAAATCGGGAATAAAATCATCATCAGAATATTCATAGTTACTATCAAGGCGACGTTTGAATTGCCAATAATATTGGGCGGTTTCTATTAGGGATTGAAAGACTGAAGTATGCTCATAACTAGGTTTGCGAGGTTTAAAAAAGGTGTTAATTGCCCGATCTATAAGTATAAGTGGTATAAGAGGTGGTATAAGAGTGCGAGATTGTTGTTCTATCCATTGGCGCAGGTTTTCGTAGGCTTGAGTTGCTGCATAGCCGAGGCGATTCCATTGATTGTAGATTTCGGTGGGTAGAAGTTGGGGATTGTCGGGATGGGGCGCAAAGCAGTATTGAGCAAGCAAACCAGCACGGACAGGATCGATCTCATCGGTTAAAACCACTAGCATTTCGGCAATGTGATCCCGACTAATCAAGTTGCCAAGATGGGGATAAACTAAGGCGAGTAGAGTTAGCAGAGATCGTACTTGTGCAGAGGAAGACAGGGGGCGTTGATCATCGAGAGATTCAATACTAATATTTTTTTTACGGAGAATTTCGGTGATCGCATATTTGGCGATGTTATCAAGACCAGGGACAAATATGGCAATGTCACTAGCTTTGACTTCACCAGAGGCGATCGCTTCCGCAATCGTTTCGGCAACATTGCGGAATAGCTTAGCCCGTGAAACCGATTCAATGGAACGAATGTTAGCGTAGGGTTCGATAAATTGTAAAATTGGTTCGTTAACGACTTGTAGAACTGATTCAGCGACTTCAGCACCCAAGGTGTTATCAGCATGGGGTAAATTGATGATTTCGCATTCAGATTTGAGTTCTTGCCAATATTCAGGATCGGCTCCTAATCCCAACCTTGCCGATCCATCAGGATTAAAAGTAAACATTCCAATCGCCCCATTCTCAATCAGAAACTTACATAAATCACAGGCGATCGCTGGCATCTCATCGGCGCGATCGACAATTATATATCGAAATCTCTCTTTGAGCTTCCGTTGATATTGAGGATTAGGAAGCAAGTAATGAGCGAATAAATCCGTGATGATTCCATAGGTAAGTAAGCCTCGATCCCAGCAATATTTGCGCCACTCTAGTAAAGCTTCACCAATTTCTTGCCATTGTTCTAATATTTTATTCTCAGTATCTTCAAGATTATCAATCGCATTAGTCTCAATACCAGCATTTAAAATGGCAGGAATTTCATTAATCTCGCGCCCCCCATAAGCAGCCAATAGAAACAAGTCTAATAATCTGCGTACAAGGCGATCGCGTCCAACTCCTTCCATTAGCAAAGTTCCCGTTTCCATGCGGTTTTTCCAGAGCTTATTTGCTAGTTCCTGCTCATTCTCAACTCTCAGCAGTAAGGGAAACTGAGCTTTGAAATCTAGCTTTTTGACTAGTAATGTCCAGAACAAACGCACTTCATCCCGGAAAAAACTGATGGGGGTAATAGCGGTGACGGGATAGCTGCCGTGGGCTGCCATTGTCAGGCGATCGCTAAGTTCTCGACGTTGTTGAGAATCGACGGTAAGAACCAAAACTTTTTGGGAAGCAGCTTGAGGATTAGACTGGTAAGCAAAATCTGTTTCTGCCCAATCACAAAATCGCTGAACTATTTCCTTAGTTTTGCCGCTCCTACTACCACCTTCAATCCATAAATTCGTCATATCAGACTTTCAGTTCTATTATCTTTACGGTAGTTAGCATCAATGTGATTGCCTTCAGCTTGGTTAACCATTGTAGGCTAAAAGTAGTGTTATTATGAGTTTTATCTAAGTTATAGAAATACCGCTATGGCAGATCCTTTAACGTTAACGGCTGGAGCGATCGCAAATTTAGCTTTTCAGAAGTTTATCGAGTCGGGTGCTGGTGAATTGGCAAAGAAGTTCACTGCTGAGGCGATCGCGAAGATGGATGAGTTGCGTCAAGCGATCTGGAATAAGCTGCGTGGCAGGTCGGCAAAGGTGGATGAGGCATTGGCAAAAGCCGAGCAGGGCGATCGCACTGCAATCTCAACTATTGCCAAAAATCTAGATGTGGTGCTAGATGATGAGCCAGAGTTTGCCGAACAGTTAAAAGTGCTGGCAAAAGAAATCCATGCTGGCAAGCTGCAAGATAACAGCAATATGGTGCAGAATGTCACGGGTGATAACAACATGAATGTTCAGGCAAAGGCTGAGCAGGGTGGAAAGCAATACATTGCCGAAAAAATGTATTTTGGGACAAGTGATGATGATTGACTAAACTCGTCTGAATCAGGAGCGCGGACAAAGTTAAGTTCTCCTAAGATCATTCCTGACAATGTACCCATCGCTTTGCCGAACTTTGTGGGGCGAGTGAAGGAGCTTGCAGATATTCATGCCAAGTTACAGGCGGGGCAGGGGGTGAGTGTCTGTGCGGTGGAGGGCATGGGCGGTGTGGGCAAGAGCGAACTAGCGCGGCGCTATGCTTGGGAATATCGACAGGAATATGCGGCGCGGTATTGGTTTTCGTTGCGGGGGATGGGGTTGGCGCAGGCGGTGGTGACTTTCGCGAGTCGCTATCTGGATTTGCCAGAGGTGATGCAGTCGCAAACTGTGGAGGCTCAGGCGGAATGGTATTGGCAAAACTGGACACCGACTGCGGGGAAGGTATTGGTGATTTTGGATGATGTGACGGATCTGAAGAGTATTCCGCAACAGGCAAGACCATTGGCGGAGCGGTTTCAGGTTTTGGTGACGACTCGCAAGCGGAAGTTGAGTTCGCAATTTGCGGATGTTCCTTTGGATGTGATCTCTGAGGCTGAGGCTTTGGAGTTGTTGAGGAAGTTTTTGGGCGCGGCGCGGGTGAATCGGGAGGAGGACGAGGCAAAGGCAATTTGTAAAGATTTGGGTTATTTGCCCTTGGGTGTGGAGTTGGCGGCGCGATATTTGCAACTGGATGAGGATCTGTCGCTGCGCGATTATCAACAACGCTTAAAGATTACCGATGAGTCGTTGGCTTTGCAGGAAACGGAAGAAATTAATGCGGCGCGGGGTGTGATTGCGGCGTTTGAGTTAAGTTGGCAGGAGTTGAGCGCGAGTACGGGCAAGGTGGCGATGTTGTTGGGGTTGTTTGCTCCTGCGGATATTGCTTGGGGTTTAGTGGAGGAGATTGCAGCAAATTTAATCGAGGTGGCGGATCTGCGGGAGGGAAGAAAGCAGCTTAATAATTTGTATCTGCTCAAGGCTGTGGATCAGGAACGCACGAGATTTGCAATGCATTCGCTGACTAGGGAGTTTTTGCAATGGAAACTCGCTCAAGACTCGGATACCAATCGCCTATTTCAGGAAACCTTTGTAATCAGTTTGCTCAACAAAGCCAAACAAATCCCCCAATCACCAACGCGAGATCAGGTTGCCGCAGTAGCTCCTGCGATTCCGCATTTAGATATGTTGAGTCGTGAAATGCTCGATGATATTCCCAATCCTGAAGAAGATTTGGGTTGGGCATTTACAGGAATCGCGTGGTTCTATGAAGGACAAGGACTTTACGCCTTAGCCGAAGATCATTGGCAAAGACGTTTGATTTCCGTAAGAGAAAGGTTAGGTGATCGCCATCCCGATGTCGCCACTAGTCTCAATAACCTCGCATTGCTGTACAAGTCCCAAGGCAGATATGAAGCAGCCGAACCGCTCTATCAACAAGCCCTCGCTTTGAGGCAAGAACTGTTAGGCGATCGCCATCCCTCTGTCGCCACTAGTCTCAATAACCTCGCATTGCTGTACAAGTCCCAAGGCAGATATGAAGCAGCCGAACCGCTCTATCAACAAGCCCTCGCTTTGAGTCAAGAACTGTTAGGCGATCGCCATCCCTCTGTCGCCACCAGTCTCAACAACCTCGCAGCGTTGTACGATTCGCAAGGCAGATATGAAGCCGCCGAACCGCTCTGTCAACAAGCCCTCGCTTTGAGTCAAGAACTGTTAGGCGATCGCCATCCCTCTGTCGCCACCAGTCTCAACAACCTCGCAGCGTTGTACGATTCGCAAGGCAGATATGAAGCAGCCGAACCTCTCTATCAACAAGCCCTCGCTTTGAGGCAAGAACTTTTAGGCGATCGCCATCCCTCTGTCGCCACCAGTCTCAACAACCTCGCAGCGTTGTACGATTCGCAAGGCAGATATGAAGCAGCCGAACCGCTCTTACAACAAGCCCTCGCATTGAGGCAAGAACTTTTAGGCGATCGCCATCCCGATGTCGCAACCAGTCTCAACAACCTCGCAGAGTTGTATCGTTCACAAGGGAGATATGAAGCAGCCGAACCACTCTATCAACAAGCCCTCGCTTTGTGGCAAGAACTTTTAGGCGATCTCCATCCTAATGTCGCAGATAGTCTCAATAACCTCGCATTGCTTTACTATTCGCAAGGGAGATATGAAGCAGCCGAACAACTCTTTCAACAAGCCCTCGCTTTGAGGCAAGAACTGTTAGGCGATCGCCATCCCTCTGTCGCTGGAAGTTTGTTTAATCTCGCAGTGTTTTATCATCAAACGCAAAGACATTCCGAAGCAATGACCTTGATCCAGAGAGCGATTCAGATTTATCAGCAAACCCTCGGCAATGATCATCCCAACACCCAAGCCGCGCTGAGTTGGCTACAACCGATCAAGGAAAAAGTTAAAAGTTAAAAGGAAAAAATTGGGATTTTTTATAAGTAATGAAATTTGAGATTTTAGGTAAGATTGAAAATGTGGAAATTATTGCGATTTGCAAATTTTACACATATCCGTAATTTTTAAAGCAGCCAAGCCATGTCAATCATCACTATTCATCAACTAGAGCCAGACATTGCCCAACAGCTAGAGCAACGCGCCGCCCAACATGGTCGCACCATCGAGCTTGAAATTAAAGCAATTCTCAAAAGCGTATTAGCCCCAAAAAAGCCAAGCAATGTTGACCTCGCTACCGCCATTAATAGACGCTTTGCAGACTTTGGAGATTTTGAAATCCCTGAAATACCTAGAGAACCCATGCGCCCCTTACCAACCTTCGACATGGGCGATCTATGAAAATTGTTCTTGATACCAACGTTCTATCTGAACTGATGAAGCCGCAAGGTTCAGAAACAGTCAAATCTTGGGTAGCTTCTCAGCCTAGAGAAAACTTATTTACCACTAGCATTAACCAAGCTGAGATCCTTGGTGGTATCGCTATTATGCCAGAAGGTAAACGCAGCAAAGCTTTACAAGAATCTGCACAAGCTATGTTTACTGAAGATTTTGTAGGACAGATTTTATTTTTTGACTCAGACTCAGCAAACTGTTTTGCTCAAATCACAAGCGATCGCCGCAAAAAAGGTAAACCAATAGCTCAAGCTGATGCTCTGATTGCCTCTATATGTCTGGCTAATAATGCAGCGATCGTCACTCGCAATGTTGACGACTTTCTAGATTGCCAAATCACAATCATTAACCCTTGGGACTATTGAGCGATCTCTGATGCGAAAGTAATAAGAAAAAATGACAACTACACCCCTAACATGCGACTTTAAAGAAACAGTTAATGCCAGAGTCCAAAGAGATTCCGCATTTGCTGCTGCTTTACTTGACGAAGCTATTTCCCTTTTTCTCAATGGTGAACCAGAAACCGCAAGACTCATATTGAGAGATCTCGTTAATGCAACTATCGGATTTGAAGAACTGGCGATCGCTACCTCAAAACCCAGCAAAAGCCTTCATAGAAGGCTCTCTGCAAAAGGAAATCCCACAATGGATAATCTCACCGCTATTCTCAAGGTTTTGCGTAAAACCCTTCAAGTCGATATCAAAGTACAAACTGTTACTTGTGTTTAAAATATCTCTGCTGATCGCGAGTGTACTTTGGTATTGATTTAGGCGATCTTCTCCTGATGATATAATGCAGCTACTCAAAGAAAGCATCTTAGGCAAATAAAATATATGTATCAAGTTACAGTTGATTATGCAAAAAAGAACCTTGATGAACTATGCGATTAATGTGACACGTTAAGCGAAAGATAACAGGAGAAAAAATATGACAATCAAAGAAAAACTAATCCAAGAAATCGAGCAATCTCCTGAAAGCTTTGCCTCACAGTTACTTAGCTTTTTAAATCTTCTCCAATCCCAAGCACAAATCACATTACCAACCACCGCAATAAATCAAGATCCATTTAAACATATTGACGGTTTCATGGTGCTTAAAAGCCAAAATCCATTACCAGAAATTGATTGGGTATCTTTTGTCCGAGAAGAAAG
Source organism: Pseudanabaena minima str. Chao 2107 (assembly GCF_051131155.1). Taxonomy (NCBI): domain Bacteria; kingdom Bacillati; phylum Cyanobacteriota; class Cyanophyceae; order Pseudanabaenales; family Pseudanabaenaceae; genus Pseudanabaena; species Pseudanabaena minima. The sequence goes on along the minus strand of NZ_CP159508.1, from coordinate 2,018,104 downwards.
AATCAACGACCTGATGTAATGATGAAAGTACTATTCGACACTAATATTTTAGTTGCTGCAACAATCGAAGCTCATCCAAATCATGCCATCAGTCTCCCTTGAATACAGCAAGCCAGAGGCAAAAGCATTCAGGGCTATATCTCCACACATTCCATCGCCGAATTCTATGCCGTGATGACACGGCTACCCTTAGCCCAGCCGCTTAGCTCACAACAAGTTCATGATGTAATTGTAAATAACCTTGAATCTTTTCATCCCGTTGATTTAGAAAGTAGCGATTATCTAGAAATTATCCGAAATGTAGCAAGATTAAAGATTACAGGTGGTGGAATTTATGATGCCATTATTGCTCAAGCTGCCCTGAAGGCTAATGTGGATGTATTGCTGACGATGAACTCCAAACACTTCACCAGACTGGGAGAGCATATTTCCAGATTGGTTAGAGATCCGTCTGTTTAGTTAATCCCTCTCATGGCGAGATCGAGATGCAGTTTCTATCGGATACAGAACACGATCACTATCAAGTATTAGGAGTGGGATGGGATCAAAAAACACGAGTTTACGGTTGTTCCATGCACTTAGATATTAAAAATGGCAAAATTTGGATTCAAATCAACAATACCGAACTCGATATTGGTCAATCCCTCGTCGAAAAATGCGTTCCAAAAGAAGATATCGTCATCGGTTTTCAGCCCGTTTATATTCGTCAAGTATCAGGCTATGCGATCGCATAACCACCCCAAAAAAACATCCGTAATTTTTAAAGCAGCCAAGAGATCGCGAGTGTATTTTGGTTTTGATTTAGGCGATCGCTTCATTCGCCTGAGTACACTGACAAACGACCTTAGTATTGACAACAGAATCACGGGCGATCGCCTAATAAGTACCTGTGCAAAATAAATTACCAAAACCCATAGAGTTGCGCCCCTGCGGGGCGCAACTCTATGGGTTTTGGTTTGTAATTAATTATGCCTAGCTACTTATAAAATAATTATTGAGAAACTAAAGTAAAAACTATGGGATTAGATCAGATTGTCATTAAACTAGATGTCTGTTTTAGTCATCGGTAGACTATACAAGTGGCTTAGCAAACTTAACCCTCTCATCACTTCTGCAACATTTTTTTATGTGGCGATCGCATCTAGCTCGAAGCTTACATCAGCACCGCAACCAACCCGAAGCACGTTTTTTACAACTTGCCACGATTGATTTGGAGCAGCGTCCACGCAACCGCACCGTTGTATTTCGTGGGTTTCTCGAAAATAGCGATCGCTTTCAAGACTGTCTAAAAATCGTGACCGATGCGCGTAGTCAAAAGATTGAGCAAATAGCCGCAAACCCTTGGGCGGAGATAAGTTGGTATTTCACAAAAACGCGATCTCAGTTTCGGATACTTGGCAAACTGCTATTAATTGATAGTGAATCAGATTTAGAACTACAGCAAGTGCGCGTAGAGGCATGGCAAGCTCTTTCAGAACCTGCAAGAACGCAGTTTACATGGGCGCATCCAAGAGAGCCGCGAGTTGAATTTCTCGAAGTGTCCCCACCAAATCCTATGCAACCACTGGCTTCTTTTTGTTTACTATTGCTACAACCCATTGAAGTTGATCGCCTCGAATTACGAGGTACGCCCCAAAATCGCTGGATCTATCTACGGGATGGGCAAGGAAATTGGAAAGAGCAAGAAGTTAACCCATAACTTTCGGGTGATTAACCCGCACTTGAGCGCAAGACTAAGGTTGATAACTCATCCGTTCTGGCTTAGGATGCGTATGTATAGTAATGATGCTTATTTACTCTCGCTATGAAACTCTCCGAGCAAACCGATGTAGAAATACTGCAAGCTTGGCGATCGGGAAACAGTCAAGCTTTTGGCATCTTCTACGATCGCTATGGTGAGTTGGTTTACCGTTTATCCTTAAGGATCTTAGGTAGCCCGCAAGAAGCGGAAGATCTGACCCAAGAGATATTTATTTTGCTAAGTCGGAATAGTACCTACGATAGTAAAAGAGGTTCAATCACCACTTTTTTGTCAGTCTTGACCCGATCGCGAGCAATTGATCGTATTCGCAAAACGCGATCGCAACAACAGCATCTTCAAAAATGGGAACAGAGCATTTCTTCAGAACATGACATCAGAAACTCATCACTCATGGAAAATGCGTCACTTACTGAACGTTCAGAAAAAGTAAAATTAGCCCTAGCCAAGTTGCCTGAAAAACATCGCCAAGTATTAGAAATGGCATATTTTGATGGACTGAGCCAAACTGAAATTGCTAAAGTTTTAGATACTCCTTTGGGAACAGTAAAGTCTTGGGCGAGAAGTGGATTGATTCGATTGAGAGAAAGTTTGCAGGATGCTTTGGAGTGATTATTATGACAACACCACGAAATAAATATCCCCGTGAATGGGAAGAATTATTAGCAGGATATGTTTTAGGGGATCTCGAACCTGAAGAAGTAACCGAGATGCATCAACTTATTGCAAAGCATCCAGAAATAGTTACAGAAATCGATCATTTGCAAGAAACGTTAGCGATGCTTCCGCTGGGCTTAAGTGAAACTCATCCAGCTAGTAGTCTGCGCGATCGCATTGCGGCGGCAGCTATTCCCACTGATGTTGAGGCTCTATTAGCAGATCCTTTAGATTCGTCTATAGATTCTGTAGCATCAATCAAGCGATCGCCTCACCGCAGAAATATTTGGAAATTAGCAACGATTGGTTTAAGTAGTATTGGGGCGATCGCTCTAATAGCGCTTGGCTTTGACAATTATCAAATGCGTCAACAAATCGCCTCTAATCAAATCGAATTACAAAAACATCGCCAAACCATTGCCATGTTGCAAGGTGCGGACAATCGGATGATCTCTCTTAAGGGCATGGGAGCAATTCCTGCTGCTTCGGGAAGTGTAATGATTGCGCCAACTGAAAAAACTGCGATGATCAGCATTCAGAATTTGATGCCCATTCCTCAAGATAATAGTTATCGGCTTTGGGCGATCGTTGATGGCAAAAAGGTTGATTGCGCTCAGTTTCGTCCTGATGAACAAGGCAAGGTCTTTATGAAAGTGCCGCTAGGTAGCGCTCTTAAGCAGTCTACAACATTAATTATTACGATTGAGCCAAATAAAGATATGCCCGAACCCACAGGCGAAATGGTTATGAAAGGGGAAGTTTAGCAATTATCGATCAAACGACCCCCAAGAGATTTTTTGAAAGTTTTGCTTTGCAAGACTTTCAAAAAATCTTTTGAGGGTTGAATTTGAGTGTAGAGATTTATTTTATAGTTGTCGCCAGTCTTGTTAGGAAACAAACCCAGAATACGAGTTGCGGCGCTTAGCGCCGCAACTCGTATTCTGGGTTTTGATTTGTCATAGTACAAATGGCTACAGCTATAAAATTACTTCATCCAATTTGCTAACTCATCCGTATATCCAATAAGTAACCCTCGAAGGGATTACTTGATATCAATTTTTTGGAAGAGAGCTTACAACGATGAACTACAGATTTATTGGTCTTATTGCTGGTTTGGCTTTGACTGCTGGAATTGTTTCATGTTCCGCCACATCCACCACACCTGAGGCAACTCCCGCAACTCAATCTACTCCTGCGGCAAAGCCTGCTGACGCGATGAAGAGCGATGCCATGAAAGGCGACGCGATGAAGGACAAGTCTGGCGACGCGATGAAGAGCGATGCCATGAAGAATGATGCCATGAAAGGCGACGCGATGAAGGATAAGTCTGGCGATGCGATGAAGAATGACGCGATGAAGAGCGATGCTATGAAAGATAAATCTAGCGATGCAATGAAGAGCGATGCCATGAAAAATGACGCAATGAAGAATGACGCGACGAAGAGCGATGCTATGAAAAGTGATGCCATGAAAAGCGATGCTATGAAGGATGGGAAGCCTGCGGAAGCTCCCAAGCAATAGTCTAGTTCTCATCTTTACTGAGTTAAGAACTATAGACTAATTACAAAATTGGGGAGCAATTCATCAATTGCTCCTAATGTAAATTACAAACAGAATCTCTATCTATTTATGATTATAAAAAATCTGAGTCTAGCCACTGCGGCTGTAGTTTTAGTGTTGGGATGCTCTTCTATTCCAACCAACATCCCCAAAACCTCTCAAGCAGAAGCAAGTTCCACACCAGTTGCCGCTACTTCTAAAGAAACTAATACAAAAGCCAATACCAAATTGCGTTCTGGTAGCTTTATCAGTGGTGAGCATACTACTAATGGCAAGGCAAGTATTATTCAGGAAAATGGAAACCATTTTATTGAACTTGACCAAACTTTTAAGACCTCAGAGAATGGTCCTGACCTATTTGTGATTTTGCATCGATCGCCAAATATTCTGAACGTATCCAAGCCCCCTGACTATGCGATCGCTGAAGGAGACTACACATTGATTGCTCCACTGAAGAGTTTCAATGGAAAGCAACGCTATGCCATACCTAAGGATATTCAGATCGACAATTACCAATCCATAGCGGTTTGGTGTCGCAAGTTTAATGCTACTTTTGGCTTTGCTCCTTTGTCTTGAGGCTAATATGGACAAGAGTTTATTGCGTCGTCGTCGATTTTTAACCTATGCAGGATTAGGTGTTTTGGGAGTAGGAAGTGCAGCGATCGCCACTCAAATTGGCTCTTCAAAAATCTCTAACCCAATTGTTCCTAAAACATCTACAGAAATAATTCCTGTGTCTGATCTGACTAAATCTAGTAATCCTGATGAGGCGATCGCTTCTGCTCAGTCGAGTAGCCAAAAACTACCAGAATTTCAAGGAATTTCCACATGGCTAAATTCTAATCCTTTGTCAATTCAAGACTTAAAGGGAAATGTCGTGATGATTCAGTTTTGGACTTTTGGCTGTATCAACTGTCAGCGCACATTACCCTATGTGACGCGATGGCATGAACAGTATGCTGCTAAGGGCTTAAAGATAATTGGTGTGCATACACCAGAGTTTGCCTTTGAGCGAGATGTGAACAACATCAAAAATGCCATGCAGAAACATGGCATTAACTACACAGTGGCTCTGGATAACGAGTTCAAGACTTGGAAAGCCTATGGAAATGAATATTGGCCGCATCTTTATTTAGCCGATCGCGAAGGCAATTTACGATATGATCACATCGGCGAAGGCGCTTACACACAAACAGAACAAACAATTAAACAATTATTGGGATAACCGCGATGGGACTCACTCCTTTAGCGATCGCCTTAGCGATTTTGGGTGGTTTATTAACAGCTTTTTCACCCTGTATTTTGCCCATTTTGCCTATCCTGATTGGGCGCTCGCTCCAAACCCATCGCTACGGCCCCGCTGCCTTGGTCGCAGGAACTATGAGTGGATTTGCGATCGCTGGTAGTTTGCTGGGTATAGCTAGCATGTGGCTAACAGACTTAGCAAATTTTATGCGGATTACAGCGATCGCATTCCTATTGATTTTAGGGATTCTCTCAATTTTTCCCAAGTTAAATTATTTGTTGCTATCCAAGTTGCCACTTCCGAAGTTTAAGCAGCCAAATAGAGTCAACCTGATGGGAGAATTTATTTTAGGTTCGCAACTAGGTTTGTTATGGACTCCCTGTGCGGGTTCAGTTTTAGGTAGTATTCTCGTTTTAGCGGTGGCTGAACAGCAGGTTTTTAGTGCTTTCGTTCTGCTATTGTTCTACGGGTTTGGAGCAGGTATTCCGATGTTGATCATCGCTTACGCTAGTCGATATTTTAGTAAGTCTTTTTTGCGGTTACGTTCTCACAGCCAGCTTTTACAGAAAATCGGTGGCTTACTGATCTCCATGACTGCGATCGCTATTATTCTTGGTTGGGATGTCCAAATCCAACTTTGGTTAGCACCTTTCTTCCCTCCATTATTAGATCTGTAAGAATCTATTTTTGGTGCGGTGAAGCCGCACCAAAAATAGATTCTTATGACAATTAGCAGCCAAAATTCACTAAGTCAAGGTTCCTGTTATGAGTCCAAAAACTGCTCCCGCTCCCAAACAAGCCATATTTGTGAAGTCGTTCCATTCCATTAATCTGATTGCATTAATCCTAATGACAGCTAGTGGTTTGCAAATTTATAACGCTAATCCTGTATTTGGAGGACGTGCAGGATGGCGTTTTCCTAAAGAGTTACTCTTGGGCGGATGGCTAGGAGCAGGTCGCAATTGGCATTTTGCTTCCATGTGGCTTTTCTCCATGAGCTTGCTCTTTTATGGAATCTATATTTTTATCACGCGCCGATGGAAGCATCGTTTTGCCTCTGAGAAAGATATTCAAGCCCTCCAAGCCAAAAATCCTAAGCGCAAAAATTATGCTTGGCATCGTCTTGCATATACTGCAATCATTCCGATTCTGCTGTTAGCTATTCTCTCTGGGTTATGTATGTATAAACCTGTACAGTTTGCATGGATTTCAGGATTATTTGGTAGTTGGCAAAATCTCCGTGTTGCTCATTTTTTAACAATTCCCATTGTGCTGATTTTTGCGATCGCCCATATATTTCTATCGTTGAAAGTGGGTGGTTTAAAAATGATTCGCTCGATGTTTATTTAGTTAATTATCTAGAGGGGATGATGTGCGGCACTCGCCGCATATCATCCCCTCTAGATAACTACTAGTAGCTGTTAAAGAATTACTCAAGAGATTGATTAGGATGACAAAAATGCAATTTGACAAATTTCAGCACCATCGATTTTCTCGTCGTCAGTTGATGCAATATGCGAGTCTATCAGGCATGGGCTTACTCTTAGGTAGTTGTGGAGATTCTGGATCGAGAGTGAGTCCTATTTTTAAGCCACTCAATCAACAATCAGATAAAGTTCGCTCTTTATTTGAACCTCTCAATCAAAGTATTGAAGAGTTGATCTTTCAAGCGAAGACTCCTGCCCCAGAATATCCAATTAGTGCGATTGAGCCTAATGCTTTATTGATTAATTCTTTTGATACCACACCTGTAATCAATCCCACTTCTTTTAAATTGATAGTAGATGGAGCGGTAAATAATCCCATGCAATTGAGCATGAACGATGTGCGATCGCTACCTCTAATATCGATGGTAATTCGTCATGTATGTGTGGAAGGTTGGGCAGCGATCGTGCAGTGGGGAGGAGTGCGTCTATACGATTTAGCGAAGTTAGTCCAGCCCAAAGCAGGAGCGCGTTATGTCTATTTTGAATCTGCCGATAATTATTATGAAAGTTGGGATATTGCTTCAGCTTTACATCCACAAACTTTACTCGCATATCAAAAAAATGGTCAAGACATTCCAATTGAGAATGGCGCGCCTCTGCGCCTAGCTTCTCCAATTAAGCTTGGTTACAAGCAATCAAAATGGGTAATTCGCGTTACATTTACCAATGAGCTTGTTCAACAACGCCGAGGTTACTGGGTAGATGAGGGATATGAATGGTTTGCAGGATTGTAAAGAGAAAGGGCGCTTTGCGCCCTTTCTCTTTTAAGCCGCGATCGCTGTCGCTTTAGTTGTACCGAGTGATTCCATTACCAATTCCGCAAGGTCATTGATAAAAATTGGATGACTATTTAGAGCAGGAACACGCTCAAAGTTGTGAATCCCTGCTTCTTCGGCAACTTCACGATATTCAATATCGATTTCTTGCAAAGTCTCAATATGCTCCGACACAAAACTGATTGGCACAACCAAAAGATCGTTAATGCCTCGCTTTGCTAAATTCTTAATTGCTTCTTCGGTATAGGGTTGGAGCCATTCAACGGGACCAACACGACTTTGGTAAGCGAGGGTATGCGCGTTATAGCGTTGATAGTCTCGGCGCAGAGACTTCATAATGCCATCAACACAGTTTTCCATTTCTGACTGATAGGGATCGTCATATTTGGTGACATATTTCACAGGTACGCCATGAGCGCTGAAGAAAATATGCACATTCTCAGGCTCGGCAAAATCTTGCAATTTCGCCTCGATCAATTGATTCATGGCACGAATATAGCCAGTGCGCTCATACCAAGATTTAATTGTAATTCGCTCGATCGCTTGGAGTTCGGGGTCATTTTCCCAAAGTGCATCAAGTTGCTTAAAGCTCGAACCACTGGTGCTGATGGAATATTGTGGATATAAAGGCAACACCACAAGGCGCGTAATGCCATCTTGCTTGATTTGGGCGATCGCCTCTTCGGTGTAGGGATGCCAGTAACGCATGGCAACATATACTTTGGCATCAACTCCATGACGCTGCAAAACGTTTTCAATATTTTCACCCTGCTCCTCAGTAATCTGACGCAACGGTGAGCCACCACCAATCATGCGGTAATTTTCTTGACTGATGGGGGCGCGACTAGCAGCGATCAATGAGGCGATCGGCTTTTGTAAAAAGGGAAAGGGGAGGCGAATGATTTCTGGATCAGCGAATAGGTTATACAAGAAAAGATAGACATCTTCTAACTTTTCAGGACCTCCCAAGTTTAATAGCATTACTCCAACGCGACCAGACATAAAACAATTTCCTGAATTTTATAAGTTGATAGTTTGATTAATATGAGTGACGCAAAGCCTCGCCCATAGTGATGAATAAATGGATTATTTTATTAAGTGAAATATTAAGTGAAATTTTAAAACGCTGTCTAGATCTTAGTCTAAGTTACAGATAAGTATAAGCTTTTGTTTTAGGCTGCTTAAGCACAAAGTAGAGTGTTAAAAGAGTAATATTCTAACCCTATTGCTTATCTAGCCATTGCTTGACACAGGCTTCCAACAAATCAATGTCTAAAGGCTTTGTCAGATAATCATCACAACCAGAGGCGATCGCCGATTCTTTATCTCCTTTCATTGCATGAGCCGTGACAGCAATTATGGGGATATTAGCCGTGCGATCGCTTGCTTTGAGTTGTCGAGCTACTTCCCATCCATCGATTTCTGGCAAAGATAAATCTAGCAAAATCAGATCAGGACGATTAGTTACTAGCCAATCTAGCGCTGATTGACCATCTTGGATGCAAGTGACGCGATAGCCTGAATCTTGAAACACCTGTTCCACCAAAACTTGGTTGTCAGGGGCATCTTCGACCACTAAGATTAGCGGTGGGCTGTTAAGTGCGGGCATAGGTGCTGAGCGGTTCTTTGATGAACTTGATATAGAGATGTTTAAAGGTCGATTTCAGGACTCTGGGCATTCCAAAGTCGATCGCCATCATCGTTTCTGGTAGTTTCCAATCGCTACTTTGCAATTGAGCGATCGGATCGCCGATGATCTCAATAGCATCAAGATCGCTACAAAGTCCTGTGCGGATGGCGGCTGCAACCGTTGGCACGTCGAGAGGTTTAACTCCAAGAATCTCCACCATAACGCGATCCAGCGCAAAAACATCACAGGAAGCTGCCAAAACACCTAATTCTTTTGGTTCTCCAGCGCTAGGACCATTCCCTTCATGCCCGACAATACCATCAAGGATTGTCAGTTCAGGATTAATTGCTCTTGCTGTCTCGATTAACATTTGCGCGAATCGTTCGACATCTTTACCAGCTTCCATATGCCACCAAGCTTTCATCTTGCCTGGGACGCAACCAAATAGATTTTTGACACCGAGGGTTAGGGTCAGTTGCATATGTGATTTGACCTTAGGCAAGTTGATTACCACATCTGCCTCCATCGCTTCTTTACTGAGACGCAAATGTTGTAGTTCACCTTCTCCCTCGGTTTCGTAGCGTTTGCCATGAAACTCGACAATTGGTAAGCCCAATTCTTCGGCAAGGGGTAGCAAGCCATTCGCCTTAGCAATTCCTTTGGCACTACCAAAGGCAGGGCTATCTCCTAAAAATGGCTTCCCGCCTGCTTCTTGTACCATTTTAGCGACACAGTACACCAATTCAGGGCGAGTGGTGCATTCTTTAGTGGGTCGTGAGCCTGTGAGTAAGTTGGGCTTGAGGAGAACGCGATCGCCTGTTTTGACGATGTTGGACATACCTCCTAGGGGTGCAAGTACTGCCTCTAGTGCTGTTATCAGTGATGCAGTTTCGTAGCTAGAGGTATGTAGAAGACTGACGATTGGTTTCATGAATATGTCTAGAAGGTGGTGGGTCAGCAAACTATTTAAAAATATAACCTAGTAACTATGTCTTATACAAAAACAGAAAATGGCGTAGCCATTTTCTGTTTTTATAGTTGTCACTAGTCTTGTTAGGATACAAACCCAGAAGACGAGTTGCGGCGCGAAGCGCCGCAACTCGTCTTCTGGGTTTTGATTTGTCCTAGTACAAATGGCGACAACTATAAAACCCTTACTGGGTTTGTTTTTTAATTCACGAAAGTGTGGCAACACTTTCGTGAATTGGTATTACTCCCTTCCCAGTCTAAAAATAGACATTAAAATCCAAGAATTAGTGGTGCGGTGCGAAGCGCCGCACCACTAATTCTTAGGTGGGAAGGTAGTAGTTAAGACTAAAAGATCTTTGCAGGGCGATCATCGCAATCCTCGATCTCCAAGCCCAAATAAATGGAGGCAGTGCTTCGCGTTGCCTCCATTTATTTGGGCTTAATTAAGTTATTGCCATACAATAGCTATAGATAGCCAAAACCGCTGAAGGAGTGGGCTTTCATATTTCTATGTTTTTTAAAAAGTCATAATCTGAGTAAATTTATGTCTATTCAAGTCTATGGCATACCCAATTGTGGGACTTGCAAAAAAGCGATCGCTTGGTTAGACAATCAAGGAATTGCATACGAATTTATCAACACTAAAGACTATCCCCCAACTCGAACTGTGATCGCTGAATGGGTACATGCATTAGGAGAAAGAGTATTGCGAAATACCTCTGGACAATCATACCGATCGCTTGGATCTGAAAAAGAAACATGGTCACATATTCAATGGATTGAAGCCTATGCCAAAGATTCGATGCTATTAAAGCGACCTTTATTTGTTAAAGATGGTAAGGCGATCGCGATCGGATTTAGAAATCCTGAAGAAATTAAACAAAAATTAGCTTGAAATTTAGCCTAAATGAGGCGTATTGTTGCCATACACGCTCATTCTAAAGAGTGATAGTAATTCCTATGTGAGCTAAAGTATATTAAATTACGAATTATCAATTCATAATTCGTAGTTCAGTGAATGCTTAGTTATCTTCAACAAATTCAATCTCATGGGTAAAAACAATAATGAGCCAAAGACTAAAGCGATGGGAATCACCACGCAAAGAAGGTAGAAACGATAAAGGTAAAGGTGGCTCAGCACGCCAACGCCAAAAGAAAAAACAATTGCAAATGCTTCGTAAAAAATTAAAAGCAGGAATTAATTCCCAAACAAAAAGAGATGGCACCAGTGCCATCTCTTTTTGTTTGGGGTAAAGGCATCTCATAGAGATGCCTTTTTTAATGCGTAACCACAGGAACCTGCTGTGCAAAATCTGCATCACCAACTTCGTGAAAATCAGTCTCACCAAAAATTGCAGTTTCAAACTTGTAATGCTTGAACTCTAAAATATTGCCTGAATGATCAGCCAAGAAAAAGGTTCTATGCTCCAAAGGTGTATCCACAAAGCGAACTTTTGGCTTTTGATAAAACTGAAGACGCTTATCATGGACTTTTTCCAATAAAGCCATCCAGTTGTTTTCGGAATAAAAAACCAGTCCGAAATGTCGCGGATAAATACCACGTTGCGATTCAAGAGATTCATGAACAACGTGCGCGACCAACTGGTGACCATACAAACTCATGATCAGCGAGTCGCTTGACTCACGTCCTGCCAAACAACCCAAACCATCAATATAAAAAGCTTTGGTGCTTGGAATATCTTTGACTGGAAATGCGAGATGAAAGAGGATCTTGGTCATGTTGCCGTATTTTCTAGCATAAGTTTGGTGCGCTTGAGTTTATCAGGAACTTCAATCGGATATTTTCCTGTAAAACAAGCCGTGCAAAAATGCGTGGTATCAATTTGTGTCGCCTTTAACATTGCGTCATGACTGAGATACGCAAGCGTATCAACCTCAATCTGTTTGGCGATCGCATCGACAGATTTCTGTGCTGCGATCAAATGATCTTGCGAGTCCGTATCAATACCATAAAAACAAGGGTGAGTAACAGGAGGCGAAGAAATACGCATATGTACTTCGGTTGCACCAGCCTCACGCAATGCTCTTACTATTTTACGACTCGTCGTTCCCCTTACGATCGAATCATCGATCACAATTACCCGTTTACCCTGCAAAACATCCTTAAGCGTATTCAGCTTCATACGGATGCCAGACTCCCGCATTGCTTGGGTTGGCTGAATAAAGGTACGCCCTACATAGCGGTTTTTGATCAGAGCCTCACCGTAAGGAATCCCTGACTCTCGTGAAAACCCGATCGCCGCAGGAATGCCTGAATCTGGCACGCCAATCACAATATCGGCTTCCACAAAATTTTCTTTAGCTAGTTCTCGCCCAATTCTCAATCTATATGTGTAAAGACTTTCATCATGCATGACACTATCGGGTCTTGCAAAATAAATCATCTCAAAAACACAGAGCTTTGGCTGAGATTCTTCCCATTGCCAAGACTCAATCCCTTTGTCCATGGTAATGATCACTAGCTCTCCAGCTTTGACCTCACGTACATATTCTGCACCGATAATATCTAAGCCGCAGGTTTCTGAAGACAAAACATAGGAGCCATCAGGGGTTTTGCCGATCACCAAAGGACGCACGCCATAGGCATCCCTTGCGCCGATAATCGCATTAGGAATTGCCATTACCAGACTGAATGCTCCACGACAGCGCTTTAGCGCCGTTACGATCGCCGCTTGCCAATTTTTACCCTCTTCTACGGCTTCGCCAACCGCAAAAGCAATTCCTTCAGAATCTGTAGTTGATTCAAGGGCATGACCCTGAGCCGACAGTTCGCCGCGTAACTCAGTGGCATTGACTAAGTTGCCATTGTGAGCAAGCGAGAAATCGCCCAATCTCGTATTTATGACAATGGGTTGAGCGTTACAAACCTTACTCGAACCTGTGGTTGAGTAGCGGTTATGCCCAATCCCTAAAGCACCCTTCATTTCTGAGAGGATCGTTTCATTAAATACTTGAGCAACTAGTCCCATTGCTTTGTGGGTATGGGTCGTGCCGCGATCATCGTAGACAGTAATACCTGCTGATTCCTGCCCACGATGCTGTAAGGCGTACAGCCCGAAGTATACAAGTTTAGCAACATCCCCTTCTGCTGCTAGTACCCCGAAAACACCACAAGCTTCCTGTGGTTTGTCATCTTCAATGTCATTGTTGAAATCATCAGTATGATTTATCAGTTTTTTAGGCATCTCATCAGCAAAAACAGAATGGTCAGAATGGTCTGGCAACATAGCAGTTATACGCAATACATTAGTTTGGGTAGAAGAGAAAAGCCCACTCTCTAGATCGTACCAGTGTTAAGCATTTCTTAACCAAAATTAGCAAAGCAAACCCAGAAGGGGGAGGGAGACACTCTACGTTGCCCTCCTCCTTCTGGGTTTTAATTTGTCCTTCTGCCCTGTAAACTTAATTACGAGGTTGTGTAGTAAGACACAACTAACTTAATTTTGTTTTCTGTTTCTGGAAATTTTCTAGAACACAACAAAGGCTTAATAGTTATAAAATTTAGATAAGTAAGGATTCCTACGCATGGATAATACAATCAGCCTTGAGATTATTGAGGTCGTTGAACAGGCTGCGATCGCATCTTCTCGGTGGATGGGCTTGGGTAAAAAAGACGAAGCTGACGAAGCGGCGGTTGAAGCAATGCGCGAGCGCATGAACAAAATTCATATGCGTGGTCGTATCGTCATTGGTGAAGGTGAACGTGACGAAGCACCCATGCTTTATATTGGCGAAGAAGTAGGTATTTGCACACAGCCAAATGCTGCCGAGTTCTGCACCATTGAAGAATTACAAGAAATTGATATCGCTGTTGATCCTTGCGAAGGGACAAACCTTGTTGCCTATGGTCAAAACGGTTCGATGGCAGTTTTGGCAATTTCTGAACGCAATGGCTTGTTCCGTGCTCCTGACTTTTATATGGACAAATTAGCTGCGCCACCTGCGGCTAAAGGTCATGTAGATATTCGCAAAACACCTACTGAAAATCTGAAAATTCTTTCGGAATGCCTAAATCGCTCGATCGAAGAATTGGTCGTCGTAGTTATGGATCGTCCTCGTCACAAAGGTTTGATCTCCGAAATCCGTGCCGCAGGTGCGCGTGTGCGTTTGATCAGTGATGGTGACGTATCCGCCGCAATTTGCTGTGGTTTTGCTGGAACAAACATCCATGCTTTGATGGGTATCGGTGCTGCTCCTGAAGGTGTAATCTCGGCTGCCGCAATGCGCTGCTTGGGTGGACATTTCCAAGGTCGTCTAGTTTATGACCCTGCTGAAGTCAATACTCCTGAAAGCGAAAAGTGGACTCGTGAAGGTAACTTGGCTCGCCTCAAGGAAATGGGTATCGAAGATGGCGATAAGGTCTATGATGCCCATGAATTAGCTTGTGGTAAAGATGTATTGTTTGCTGGTTGTGGCATTACCCCAGGTACATTGATGGAAGGTGTCCGCTTCTTTGGTGGCGGTTGTCGTACTCAGTCTTTGGTTATCTCAACTCAATCGAAGACTGCTCGTTTCGTTGATACGATTCACTTGTCTGGTGAGTCTCCTAAGACTATTAATTTACGTTAATAACCTAGTTAGAACTACTAGTACCTATGGTGCTAAGTAGCTGGGCTTAATTAAAATCTAAAACCAGAGGTTGTTCCGCCCGCGTAGCGGGCAGAACAACCTTTTTGGTTTTTAGTTTACTTATGCCTAGCTACTTAGTAGTTCTAAACCCCAAAAAAGTAGAGGAAAGCGCGAAGCACTTTCCTCTACTTTTTTGGGGTTTTTAAAGAATGGTGGCAGCTATATTACAGAACGTTAAGGAGTAATAAGTACCTACTACACTAGTAGCTATCTCCTGATAAGCTCATCCAATAAGATAATTATTTCCAGTCCTAAATAAGAAACGCATTTACGATATGAATATTGCAGTTGTTGGCTTGAGTCATAAAACGGCGACTGTGGAAGTACGGGAAAAGTTGAGTATTCCCGAAGATCGCATGGAAGCAGCGATCGCTCAACTGATGAGCTATCCGAATATTGAGGAAGCTGCAATTTTAAGCACTTGTAACCGCTTAGAGTTGTATGTAGTTACTAGCGAAGCCGAAGGTGGTATTCGTGAAATTATGCAGTTTCTTTCGGAATTTAGCCAACTACCTCTACAGTACCTACGTCGTTATCTGTTTATTCTGCTCCGCCAAGATGCCGTGACTCATCTGATGCGAGTTGCATCAGGCTTGGATAGTCTGGTACTTGGTGAAGGTCAAATTCTCGCTCAGGTCAAGAATACCCATCGACTCGCCCAACAATACAATGGTGCAGGTCGAATTCTCAACCAACTTTTTAAACAAGCTCTCTCGGCAGGTAAACGAGTTCGTACTGAGACTGAAATTGGCACGGGCGCAGTGTCAATCAGTTCAGCAGCAGTAGAACTAGCTCAAATTAAGCTGCAAAATTTATCAGATAAACACACTACGATCATCGGTGCTGGCAAGATGTCCCGCCTGTTGGTCAAGCATCTAATTTCTAAGGGCGCACAAAAGATTGCGATCGTTAACCGATCGCGCGATCGCGCTGCTGCCATGCTCAAGGAATTTGAAACTAGCGAGGCACAGTTTGATATTCGTCCGCTCGATCAAATGCTAGATTGTGTGTCAATTTCTGATCTTGTATTTACGAGTACTGCTTCTACAGAGGTAATTCTGAGCCGCAAAAATCTTGAGGCGATCGCTTCAAATCACACTGGCTTGACTCTCGTTGATATTTCTGTGCCTCGCAATATCAGTTCTGATGTAAACGAGTTGCCAAATACCAGAGCCTACAATGTTGATGACTTGCAAGCAGTAGTTGCCGAGAATCAAGAAAGTCGTCGCCAAATGGCGATGCAAGCCGAAATTTTGTTGGAAGGTTGTGTGGCTGAGTTTGATAGCTGGTGGCGATCGCTAGAGACTGTCCCCACGATCAGCAAGCTGC
The DNA here is from genome assembly GCF_051131155.1 of Pseudanabaena minima str. Chao 2107. Taxonomy (NCBI): domain Bacteria; kingdom Bacillati; phylum Cyanobacteriota; class Cyanophyceae; order Pseudanabaenales; family Pseudanabaenaceae; genus Pseudanabaena; species Pseudanabaena minima. The sequence goes on along the minus strand of NZ_CP159508.1, from coordinate 2,002,041 downwards.
GTCAAAAGATGGAAATCATCCGTGAACAGGAGATGGAGAAAGCCCTATCTCGACTTGGTAATGATTTTGCTGATAAACATCAAGATGTGATCGAGAGCATGACTCGCGGCATCATCAATAAAATCCTGCATGATCCAATGGTGCAGCTTCGCGCCCAACAGGATATCGAGACCCGCCGTCGCGCCATGCAAATGTTACAAGTCCTTTTTGACTTAGATTCACCCTCTAGCCAATTGAAAGAAGGGTAATAAAAAAGCCGCCTGTAGGCGGCTTTTTTATTTCCTGTCTTGTTATACATAGTAAAGTCTGAGCTAAGAATAGGCTATGGTATCTTTAATCAAAAAAACTGTACGCAAAATCGTTAAACAACCTAAAAATATTGTTAGGTTAGTCAAATCAAAATCCCCAAAACTGACTACTCCTGTAGTTATTCGTAATCTACTAGATTCCTCGAAACCGAAAAGAAAATATACAGAGCAACCCGATAAAGGCACACATATCTTTGTCAATCAAAAACGTCATGGTGTTAGGTATCAACATCATGGAATCTACATTGGAGACAGCCGAGTAATACATTTCGATGGAAAAAAAGGTATCTGTGAAATTAGTTTAGAGAAATTCTGTAGAAGTTCGAGAAATAAGCGTTACGGAATCATTCACAGCAATCGTAAAGGAACTCTAGATAAAGTAGTAAAGCGAGCTAAAAAAGCTATGAAAGAGCGAAAATTTAAGTACAGCTTGCTGTTTGAAAATTGTGAACATTTTGCTAATTACTGCCGTAGTGGAAGGCAAAGCTTTTAGTAGCGCAGGACAAGAACTCCTTACTTAGAGTGGGTATTAGAAATCTTTAGACCGCTAATCGAAAATTGTTTACCTAAAGAATGATTGTGCTTGCATCCTCCACTAAAGTAAACTTTTGTAAATGCACTTAATAATTACAAAAGTTTGACAGGCGCTGCAAAGCATCACATATCAAATTCTTCAAAACTATTTTTTAAAGTCAAAGGTAAAGCTATGTCAGTAACTAAACCAACTGGATTTGCACAAGGTACGGGACAGTCCAAGAAAAAGAAAAAAGCTCCCAACAAGCATCAAGTGGCTGCGAGTAAATATGATGAGATGAAGGACAAAGGCTTGCCTGAGTTCAATATTTTTATTCGCATCAAGGGGAAGGAATGGGTTCCTGCGGGTTCAATGGCTGTGGAACGCAGTAATCTCATTAGTCGGGCTATCTTCCAACAAGAAGCAGAGTTATTGAAAGGTGCAATCCGTTTATATCCTATCTTGCGGAAGTTCAAGGACAATTTGGAATATGGATATCGGCTAAAAGAGTTTCCTGATGAGGAAATTACAGTTGCCGTTTTGCCTGAGCCGACGATCGGTGATAAATTCCAATATGCTTTCACCAAGGCTAAGGAATATTTCAATAGTGTAACTAAGAAGAATCAAGGTAAATAGATATAAAGAAATTTAAGGTGTACTAATGCGATTTATATCCATAGACACCTGTACCAAGCCAATAGTGTGAGACGTTGCTTCGCGCCGCCTCACACTATTGGCTTTTTTTCTTGCGTATTCGGTTTCCTTTAAAGGAAATGTAAATTATAGCTATCGCCGCTCGCGTTAGGACAAAATCAAAACCCAAGAAGAGAATTGCGGCGCGAAGCGCCGCAATTCTCTTCTTGGGTTTTATGTACTAATACACTTGGCGACAGCTATAATTCTCTATTCTCGATCTACATTGACAAAGTTATAGGGAGCAGTAAAATCGTTGTAACGGATTCGGAGACGGTTCTCAAATTGTTGATCGAGAGCTTCAACGGCGGCAGCAAATTCGGGTTCCTTATCCCAATCGATTAAGAAGGAACCATTATAGATCATACTTTCAGTGAGTAATTCTCCTTCAGCATATTCATGGGATAGAGGCTTCAGGGTATCGATAAAAGCATCAATAATTACTTGTTGGCGTAACTCGATCGCTGCTTCTAGTTCTTGCCCGATCGCGATCGCCTCATCCATACTTAAAATCTTACCAACTAGGGCTTCCCGTCTTTGGCGTAATCCTTCATTTTCGGCAACAGCAAGATTTAACTCTTCAGTCTGATTCCAGAATAGTTTGACGCTGACTTCCCTCTTACCAATTAAGTTGTGAATAAGTTTTGTGAGTTGATCTTCATAGGGAATCAACAAATCCTTTTGAACTTCTTCCCATGTATCGACAACTAGTCCGAATTGCAATGGTAAGGGAACCGCTTGATGTGGATCAATCGCCTTCATAAGCGATTCTAAAACGGTTTCATGGGTGAGAAGATGGGCGCGGCTAGCGAGGTAACGCTCCTGTTGGGCTTCACTGTAGACGATCGCAAAAGGTGGAATTGCGTGAAACTGGACGGGCTGATCGTTCATTCCCTTAAGTTCGAGGTTTTTGATCAGATCCAGATTTTCAGCTTGCAAGATCGCGTACAGGTATAGGCTCATAGGAATTAATAGTTTAGTTAACTTAAAGCGAGTAGCGCAAAGGACTACTCACTTTAAACGAGTTTAGTAATTATGGCACGGTCAAATACTTTGCCATCGGTAGCGATCGCTTTTGTGATGATTTTATCTTGATAGACATCAAAAGTCATAAAGCTAAACTGTGAACTCACAAAAGCTGTGTGTGGCGATCTCCCGAATTTGTATAAAGGTGCGCCGCCGCCACCATTGACAATGTAGATAGTGCCATCAAGGGGGATAGATCGCTCATAGCCATGATCATGTCCACAAAGATATAGAGGAACTTTATGTTTAGCGAATATGGGCGCGAGCTTAGCAGTTAATTCGGGACTGCTGCCATGCCTACCTGAAGAGTAGAGAGGATGATGACCGTAGACGATTTTCCAAGGAGCTGTACTTTTGGCTAGTTGCTGATCGAGCCATGCAATCTGGGCATCCCAGGGAGCGTTACGATTAGTATCAAGTGCAAAAAATTCTACTGTTCCTTCGTTGACATCACCTTTGGCAAAGGAATAGTAGCGATCACTCATATTAAAAGGCTGGTAATTAATCTGATCTAACCCGTTATTAGATTTAATAATGTCATGATTGCCTAGCACGGCATAAAATTTCACATCTTTGCTCAGCAAAGGTGCATAAGGATCTTCAAAACGGGCTTTAGCTAGACTAATTTCACCGTAGGAATAAATGTTATCGCCTGCCATAAGAACGAAAGCATAGGGCTTTTGCTGATAGGCTTCCCACATGGACTTAGCAACGGCAAACTGATCGGGACTCCCAAATCCATTATCTGCGATCGCTGCAAACCGCAATAATGGTTCTTCAGCCGTTTCAAGGATTTCCGAGTTGGCTTGAGAGTCACTATTGCTAGATTTTATTTCAGGGTTTTGGCTAGGACTACTTTCAGGTGACTGCGCTGAGACAGGCTCATACTGAACTTTAGATTTGGCGATCGCTGCATAAATTAATGAACCAACTACAGGTACACCAAATAATGTCAGTAAAAGTTGACGACGTTTCATAAATGCCAAGCGAATAAGCGAATATCAGAGCGAATATCGGTCAAATTTAATATATCAATAAATTGAAAAGGTCAATGTAGTGCGTCATACCCGATATCCCGACTGTAAGGGCGATGCATTAATTGCCTTTACTTTCAGCAATTAATGCATCAAGGGCTTTCAAGAAGCCGATTGTAGTGTTGCCAACGCCTTCGGTGCTGGCAACACTACAATCGATTTCATAATGAGAGTTACAGCAGCGATTCTAATTTTTTGATAAAATCAATATACTTATCCCATTTGCTACTCTGTCATGATTGCCAATAAGCTCCCAAATACTGCTTCCAAAGTCCTACCACTATTGGGGCGATCGCTATCGGAACTAACCGAATGGGTAGAATCACAAGGGCAGCCGCGCTATCGGAGTAAGCAACTCTATGAATGGCTGTACACCAAAGGCGCACGCAGCCTAGAAGACATTACGGTGTTTCCTAAAGCTTGGCGCGAAGAATTTGCCCTGAATCCGACTGCGGAAATTGGGCGATCGCAGATTCATCTTCACAAACAAACTCGCGATGGTACGGAGAAGTTTCTGCTTAAACTTGCTGATGGTGAAATTGTCGAAACCGTTGGTATTCCTACCAGTAAGCGCTTGACCGTATGCGTATCGACTCAGGTGGGATGTCCAATGGCGTGCGATTTTTGCGCCACTGGCAAAGGCGGCTTTCGGCGCAATTTGGCAAAGCATGAAATTATCGATCAAGTATTGACTGTGCAGGAAGTCATGCAGCAGCGTGTTAGCCATATCGTATTTATGGGCATGGGTGAGCCATTACTTAATTATGAAAATCTGGTTGGTGCAATTAATGTTATTAACAAAGATATCGGGATCGGTCAGCGCAATATTACTGTCTCTACTGTCGGTATTCCCAATCAGATTCCCCGCTTTGCCCAAGAACATTTGCAAGTAACTCTCGCGGTCAGTCTCCATGCACCAACTCAAGAAGTTCGCGCTCAAGTGATTCCATCAGCCGATCGCTATCCTCTGATCGCCTTAATGGATGACTGCCGCGAATATGTAGAAATCACGGGTAGAAGAATTAGTTTTGAATACACACTACTAGCGGGAGTCAATGATGCGCCTGAACAGGCTGAAGAACTCGCCTACTTAATTCGTGGTTTCCAAAGTCATGTTAATTTGATTCCTTACAATCCTGTCAGCGATGCTGATTACAAACGCCCAAGCGAAAGAGCGATTCAAACCTTTGTACAGGTTTTAGAAAATTATAAAATTGCCGTAAGTGTGCGACGCACAAGGGGGCTAGAAGCAGATGCAGCTTGTGGTCAGCTACGAGGACAACATGAGAAAGCTCTAGCCAAATAAGATTTTTGATACTTTTGCGAAGCAAAAGTATCAAAACATTTAGGGTTCGTAATGTTGAAAAGCCGATCGCATATCTAACCCATCAAGTTGACTGCCTTCAACAATTTCGCCAATAATTACAGCACTGGATAAAAGCTTTACAAACTTCTCTGCTAAATCCAAAGGCATACATAAAACCAGCTCAAAATCTTCGCCACCATACAAAACCCACTCCAAAGCACGATCTCCAGCCAAGATCTGCACTAATTCAGGAATTGGTAACGCATCCCAATAGATCTTTGCACCGACATTACTTGCGCGACAAAGTTGGGCGATCGCATCAGCTAATCCATCGCTGCTGTCCATTCCTGAGACAGGAAAACCACTCAAGTGATTTTCCTCTTGCAGAATTTGATGCAAAAGATGAATTGCATCAAAACGAGGAATTGGTCGCTGATGATAGTTACAGATTGCTTTTACTAGCTCTTGTCCTGCTAAGGAGCGTTCGCCTATTTGCATCGGAGCGAGTAACTTCTCTTGTAATTTTTCATCTAATAGAAGTTCTAAACCTGCCTTTGAGAGTCCATGCCGACCTGTCATCACAATTGCATCACCGACTCTCGCCGTATTCCTTTGAATGACTTGATTTTTAGGTACTTGCCCAAAAGCAGTTACCGACAGAGTGCGGACAGGCGATCGCACCGTATCCCCACCGACTAACTTCGTGCCATAGGTGCGTAAACATTCACTAAAGCCACGATATACGCCTTCAATCCAAGCAATTTCTGTATCGGGTGGTAATCCTACCGACATGACCAAGCCCCAAGGCTTTGCTCCCATTGCCGCTAAATCCGATAAATTCACCGCCGCCGCCCGCCAACCGACATCTTCAGGACTAGTTGTGCGATCGCTAAAATGCACACCATCCACCAACATATCTGTGGTTACGACCATCTGGCGATCGGCAAAAGTTTCCCCCATGATCGCCGCATCATCACCCACTAACTCACTACAATATTGCCGAAAAATTTTCAGCAATCCTTGCTCACCTAAACTTTTGACCTTTGCTGTCATACATTAAAAAAAGACAAGGGGCTTAAGCCCCTTGCTCGATTATGGATAGAAAGTTAACTTAGGTAAAGCCATCGACTCTTCCCAGCCCATCATGATATTCATGCATTGCACTGCTTGGGCAGCTTGACCTTTCATCAAGTTATCGATCGCTGAAACCACAATAACTCGTCCTGTCCGCTCATCGACTTCCACACCTAGATAACAGAGATTTGTACCCAAAGCCCACTTAGTTTGCGGGAAGATATTCTTAGGTAATACCTGCACCCATTCGGAATTGCGGTAAAAAGACTTATAAATAGTCAGCACATCTTCCTTCACCAGCCCAGGGTCACGCAGCTTAGCGTATACCGTAGACAGAATACCGCGAATCATTGGGATAAGATGAGGCGTGAATTGAACTAGCACCTCTTGACCTGCCATATCACTACAGATCTGTTCGATTTCAGGGGTGTGGCGATGACTCGCAATACCATAGGCGGCAAGAGAACCATCCGCCTCTGCTAGTAAAAGATTGGTTTTTGGTTGACGACCACCACCAGATGTACCTGATTTAGCATCAATAATAATCGTACTCGGATCGACTAAACCTTGCTTAAGCAAAGGCTGTAAAGCTAATAAACTAGCCGTAGGATAACAACCCGCACAGCCAACCAAATCGGCGGTAGCAATGCGATCGCGATAGATTTCGGGCAGTCCATACACAGCTTTAGCATTAACCTCAGCATCAGTACGCGCCTCTTTATACCAAGATTCATAAACTTGCAGATCGGTGAAGCGATAATCTGCGGATAAATCGAGGACTTTGCAGCCCTTAGCTAATAATCGAGGTGCAATTTTGCTAGCTAAGCCATTTGGTAATGACAAGAAGACAATTTTGCAGCGATCGGCGATCGCTTCAGGTTCGAGATTTTCGATGGGTAAGTTCACTGCATGGGCAATATGTGGGTACAAGTCAGCAAAGTTTTGTCCTACGGAACCACTGCCACCCATGTAAGTAATATCTACTAATGGATGCTCTAGCAGCAGCCTAACCAATTGGATACCACCATAACCCGACGCGCCAATAATACCTACGGGGACTCGATCCTGTGCGCTCATACCCTTACTCCATCAAAAATATTGAAAATGCTTTTCGCGTTTGGGGTAACAACTTAGCATAAGCCAAGACCGAACCCCAATTAATATCCAAAATTAATGTCTAAATTAACTTGAGTTTGATATAGCCATTAGCATCATGCTTCACAAGACGCAAATGGCGGAAAATTGTAGTAATCTCCTAGCGATTACTACAATTTTCCGATGCCGTCGCACTGGCGTTAAATTAATGCTTTACATTAAACTGTGGGATACTCTTTATCCGTTCATACTAAGTTAATCGAAATAGACATAATGTCTATTTCATTTAGATCAATGTAAGTTTTGCTTAGAGTGTAAAACCCAAATAAATGAATGCGGCTCTTGCTGCTATCTTCTTTTATTTGGGTTTTGATTTGTCCTAGCGATCTCTTGTATTGCTATAGAAACCTTAGATGCATATTTTGCATTTATTAATCTCTTGTATGGTTTAGCTATATTTTGCAACAGAGAGCAAAATGAATATTGGGGAGAGTCTAAATCGCAAAATGGATGAATCACCTATATGGGTGAAGAAATATAGCTTTGATTAGTGTGAGGTTTTAAGTAAAGGAATGATTAAAATCAATATTTCATTGCTCATATCAGAAAATTACAATAATAATTACAATAATATCGATACTCAAATCCTACATAGAATAATGTCTAATTAGTTCTGGGTATAAGTTAATCTAAAAGCAGGTATATTAATCCTTATTGAAGTATCAAGACTGAAATATTAAGTCAAATTCTACGCATATTTCTTTTATGTTTCCATATATTTGCTAAGGTGCTATGACATTATCGGGCATATTTTTTTTAATCTTATAGAAAATCTTAAAAATATTTTTCAATTTTGCCTAATATTTTGTCCAATATGTTTAAAAATGTACGACAATGAGATAGCAATTCTATGTGGTTTAAAAAACCCAAGATTTGTAAAACTTCTTCTATTCTTAGAAAAAAGAAGTTTTCAATTTTGAAATCTTGAAATTTCTGATAATCTTATGACAGACACTGTAACTTCTCCTTTAACAGGAAAGGCGCTTCTTCAAAAAGCAAAAGAGCTAAATAATTTACCCAAGCGTGAGCAAGCTAAAAAATGCGGGTATTTCACTCGTGGGAAAGATGGGGTAGATCGTGTTAATTTGACAGAATTTTATGAAGCAGTGCTTGCTGCCAGAGGATTTGCAATTAATCCTGAACAGAATAAAGACGGTCGCGGTCGTGAACCTACGTTTAGAGTTAGCGTTCATAAAAATGGACAAATCGTAATTGGTTCTACCTATACAAGATCAATGGGTTTGAATGAAGGGGATGAGTTTGAAATTAAGCTTGGCTACAAGCATATTCATCTGATCCAGTTGAGTAATGAGCAATCGGAAGATCCTGAAGAGTAAGCCAACGCATATATTAAATCTCTGTTAGATAAGGTCAAAATTAAAAGTTAATCGTCTGAATTTTTATTCTTGGCGATGAGTTTTATACCTTAACTAGGGAGATTGTTTGACCAGCAAATTTGAGCGAGAAGATTAATACAGCTTTGTGGGGAAGTGTTTGATTTTCTCGCTGTTTTTATACAGTCTGCTTTTCGGCATGATTTTGATTTTTAGAGTTTCTTTCTATGCAACTAGTAGATACACATGTACATATCAACTTCAAAGATTTTCAATCTGATCTTGAGGCAGTTCGCGATCGCTGGCTAGGTAATGGTGTAACAAGACTGGTGCATTCTTGTGTGAATCCCGATGAGTTTCATCAGATTCAAGCGATCGCTGATCAATTTCCTGAAGTGAGTTTTGCGGTTGGGTTACATCCATTAGATAAAAACTTAAATACATTAGGTTGGAATCCTGAAGTTGGTGATCGCATTAAGTCTTTGGCAATTAGCGATCAACGTGTAGTGGCGATCGGCGAAACTGGTTTAGATTTTTTTAAATCTGATAGTAAAACTGCTCAGATTGAAGCTTTTAAATCACAACTTCGCACAGCGCGATCGCTAAATCTGCCCGTAATTATTCACTCACGCGAGGCGGCAGTGGCAACTCGTGAAGTCTTGCTGGAAATCAATGCAGAATCACCTCAGCAACCTATTCGTGGCGTGATGCATTGCTGGGCGGGTAATCCTGAAGAAACCCAATGGTTTGTGGATTTGGGGATGTATATCAGCTTTAGTGGTGTGGTTACTTTTAAAAATGCTCATGATTTACATGAGTCGGCAAAAATTGTACCAAGCGATCGCATCTTAGTTGAGACAGATTGTCCATTTCTCGCACCTATACCCAAGCGTGGTAAGCGCAATGAACCTGCCTATGTGCTGCATGTGGCTGAAAGTGTGGCGAAATTGCGCGATGTGGAGCTAGAGACGCTAGCTTTAGAAACGACCAGTAATGCCTTTAAACTATTTTCGCTATCTTAATCATTCAAAAAGAGCAGGTGCTTCGTGCCAGCTCTTTTTGAATGATTAAGATAAAATTGTCTTATGCAAATATACCTAGATCATGGTGCTACAACTCCTGCGCGACCAGAAGTCATTGACTTGATGGCTAATGTGATGCGATCGCTATGGGGCAATCCCTCTAGCTTGCATGAGTGGGGCGAACGCTCAACTATGGCGATCGAGAGATCGCGCTTGCAAGTAGCCAGTTTGATTAATGCTGATCCTGAAGGAATTATTTTCACGTCTGGCGGCACGGAGTCAGACAATATGGTGTTGATGGGTATTGCGCGTCAACATCGCACACCGCAGCACATGATCATTTCCTCGGTTGAGCATTCGGCAATACGCTTACCAGCCCAATATTTAGAACAACATGGCTGGGAAATTACCCGTTTACCTGTTGATCGCGAAGGTTGTGTTAATCCCAAAGATCTTACACAAGCACTTCGCCCTAATACCGTACTTGTATCGATTATCACCGCCCAAAATGAAGTTGGTACGATCCAGCCGATTGAGAAATTAGGGCAAATTTGTCGTAATGCTGATGTGCTATTCCATACTGATGCAGTGCAAGCGATCGGCAAGATGCCCATCAATGTGCAAGTTTTACCGATTGATCTACTCTCACTTTCCGCCCATAAATTTTATGGAGTGCAGGGGATCGGAGCGCTGTATATCAATCCACTTACTACAAAAAAACGCTCTCTCATTCCCTTAATTCAAGGTGGTGGACAAGAGAATGGCTACCGTTCAGGCACACAAGCCGTTGCCGCGATCGCAGGTTTAGGCTTAGCCGCCGAACTTGCCGAACAGGAATTAGTATCTGAATCAGCGCGGTTAACCAAATTACGCGATCGCCTATACGTATTACTTGCAGATATTCCTAACCTGATTCCTACTGGTGCGAGCGCCTCAGAAAGGTTACCTCACCACCTCAGTTTCTGTCACAAACATATCGATGGTCGCCGCCTTGTGCGCGAAATGAATTTCGCGGGGCTTGCCATAAGTTCAGGCTCGGCATGTAGTAGTGGGGCGATCGAACCAAGCTCGATCCTCTTAGAAATGGGGTATTCGCCAACAGAAGCCAAAAATAGTATCCGCCTCACCTTAGGAAAATCAAACAATGAAGCTGATATTGAATGGACGTCCTTAGTAATGCATCAAATTTTGAGCCGCCAATCTTAGAAGCAATTCATGAATTGCTTCTAAGATTGGCTTACAGCGCAAAGCGTTCAAGCCAAGATAAAAAAGGCGGCGCTTAGCGCCGCCTTTTTTAAGGAACAACCAATACTGGACAAGGCGATAGATTGATCACTTTTTGACTAACACTGCTACCATCGGGATGCTCTTCGGTCAGGCTCATTCCCCGTGAACCCATCACAATTAAATCGGCATTAATCTCATCAGCAAAATCACAAATTACAAAAGCGGTTTTACCCTCAGCCATTTTGCTTTTAATTGTAAGACCCACTTCCGCAAAGTAAGCCTCCATTTCGTTAATTAGTTCTTGCGATGAAGCGCGATCGCTATCAGTAGCATCAGGATCAGCAACTGATAGTACATATAACTGCGCCTGATATTTTTGAACGAGATCGACCACTATGGCTACAGCTTGGCGGGTTTCTTGACTTCTGTTTAAAGGGAATAAAACAGTTTTAAACATAATTCCTACCTAACACTGCAATTCGGATATGAAGTTGTAAGCTCAAGAAATTTTTTCTTTCTTAAATCCATTGTAATAAGTAAAAGAGCCTGACAAGATTTAAATTTCTTAATTTTTAACATGAGATCGCCAATAATGAGGCTTAGAGGCATATGAAAACCACTTATCTCCATTTTTTACAGCGATCACACTTAACAAACAACAGACCCTACTACATCAGTGCTAACATTGCGAGATATATAACGAGAAAAAAGTCAAAACGGAAGTAGATTATAGATGGATGCCGTAACAAAAATTATCCCTTTTTATGGCAGGGAAATTAAATTAAGAATTGGCACTTTTGCACCTCAAGCTGGCGGCTCAGTATTAGTCCAGTGTGGGGAGACTGCAATTTTAGTGACAGCGACCAGAGGTCCTGCTCGTGACGGTGTAGATTTTGTACCACTGCTTGTTGATTATGAAGAGCGTCTGTATGCAGCAGGACGTATTCCAGGTGGATTCTTGCGCCGTGAAGGTAGACCACCCGAAAAGGCAACTCTCACTTGCCGCCTGATCGATCGCCCCATGCGTCCTTTATTCCCCAATTGGTTGCGTGACGATGTGCAAATTGTAGCTACAACGATGGCGATCGATGAAAAAGCACCGCCCGATGTTTTAGCGGTAACTGGTGCATCGATCGCCGCCTTAATTGCAGGGTTACCGTTTATGGGACCAATGGCTGGTGTGCGTGTCGGTCTAGTCGGCGATGAATTCATTATCAATCCCACTTACGCAGAAGTAGAAGCAGGTGATCTTGATCTGGTAGTTGCTGGTACTGCCGAAGGGATCATCATGGTTGAAGCTGGGGCGAATCAATTGCCTGAAGCGGACATGATCGAGGCGATCGACTTTGGTTATGAAGCAGTACTAGAGCTGATCAAAGCCCAAGTTGATTTGCTGCAAGAGATGGGTCTGACATTACCTGAAATCATAGCTCCTGAAACTGATCTCACTTTAGAAAACTTTATTACTGCCGCAGTCAAAGATAAAGTTGCTCAAGTGGTGGCAAGTTGTGAAAAAGATCGTAATGTTCGCGATGCGGCTCTTGATGCGATCAAGGCTGAGCTTTTAGAGGCGATCGCTGCTCTGCCCGATGAAGATCCTGTAAAGCTAGTAGCTGACAAAAAAGTGGTCAGTGCTACCTACAAGGAACTCACCAAAAAGCTAATGCGCTTGCAAGTGATTGAGCAGAATGTGCGGATTGATGGACGTAAGCTTGATGAAGTCCGCCCAATCTGGACAGAAGTAGGTGTATTACCTCGTGTACATGGTAGCGGCTTATTCAATCGTGGCTTAACCCAAGTATTGTCGATCGCCACCCTTGGTACACCTGGAGATGCACAGGAAATGGACGATTTGCATCCTGACGCGAAAAAGCGTTATATGCACCACTACAACTTCCCTCCCTATTCTGTGGGTGAGGCAAGACCAATGCGATCGCCAGGTCGCCGTGAAATTGGTCACGGTGCATTAGCTGAACGCGCTCTTTTACCTGTACTCCCTTCTAAATCTGAATTCCCTTACATCCTGAGGGTTGTGTCAGAAGTTCTTTCTTCCAATGGCTCTACCTCCATGGGTTCTGTTTGTGGTTCAACCCTTGCGCTAATGGATGCAGGTGTACCGATCACTAAGCCTGTAAGTGGTGTAGCTATGGGCTTGATCAAAGAAGGTGATGAAGTTCGCATTCTTACCGATATTCAAGGCATTGAAGACTTCCTTGGTGACATGGACTTTAAGGTTGCAGGTACAGACACAGGTATTACCGCTTTGCAAATGGACATGAAGATCACAAGTATCTCTATGGACACAGTACGAGCCGCAGTCACCCAAGCCAAGACTGGTCGTTCCCATATTATGGAAAAGATGTTGGAACTGCTCCCTGCACCAAGACCACAACTTTCTCCCTATGCACCGCGCTTGTTGACCATTCGCATCGATCCTGAACAAATCGGCATGATCATTGGTCCTGGCGGTAAGAACATCAAGGGCATTACTGAAGAGACTGGAGCCAAGATCGACATTGAAGATGATGGCACTGTCATGATCTCGTCAATGAGTGGTGAAGGTGCACTTAAAGCCAAGCGGATCATCGAAAACATGACTCGTCGCGTCGGTTCAGGTGATGTCTATCTTGGCAAGGTTACCCGCATTATTCCGATTGGTGCATTTGTGGAGTTCCTCCCAGGTAAGGAAGGAATGGTGCATATTTCCCAACTGGCGGAAGGTCGTGTGGGCAAAGTCGAAGATGAAGTTGCCGTTGGTGATGAAGTCTTGATTAAAATCCGCGAAGTTGATAATCGTGGACGTTTTAACCTAACTCGTTTGGGTATCCATCCTGATGAAGCTGCCGCCGCCCGTGCTGCTGCTGCATCTGCTGAATAAATTCCCAAAAAGGGTGGATGCGCTTCGCGCATCCACCCTTTTTTGTTAAAAGTTTAAAAGTGTTTTGGGGGTTTAAGAAATCATGATTATTAAAGAGATGGATCACATTGAAACAAATGATCCATTGCTACAAGCAGGATTTTGTGCTGAATCTCAGTTAGCTTTTTATCTAAAACGTGAGTTTAAAGACGATCCATTGTTTCTAATTTTTAACAATCTACGTTTTGAAAAAGCGGGGGATGCTTGCCAGATTGATCATTTGGTATTGCATCGATATGGAATGATCATCATCGAGAGCAAAAGTGTAACAACTCGTGTTGAGGTGAATGAACTCGGCGAGTGGAAGCGTTGGTTTAATAATGCTTGGCAAGGAATGCCTTCACCCATTTTGCAAGCTCAAAGACAGGGAAAATTTATCAAGGATTATTTAGAGGCTAATGTTGAGACTCTACTGAATAAAAAACTTTTTGGAAATCAATCACATTTTACGAAGATGCCGATTGATGTATTGGTAGCAATTTCTGATTCTGGGATTATCAATCGCCCTAAAAGTGACAAGCTTGATATTGTTTGTAAGGCTGATCAAATCCCTGACAAGATTAAGGGAATCTCAACTGCGTATCGTAAAAAAGATAGCCTCTTCAACTTTAGTTTAGAGATTGCCTATGAGCTTGAAAAGGATGAAATACCAAGAATCAGTCAATTTTTGCTAGTTCACAACCAACCTGCGAAAATAAATGTTTCTAGCAATATAAATAGTAAGTCTACTAATAATTCAAATCAACCAAGTTCAGATATTACAAATCCTTCAATTTCTAAACCGATCGCCACAGACAAACCAACACCATTGCCGAAAAAGATTATTCCCGTCCCTCCAAGCAATCATCAGCAATCAGACATTAGCCATAAGCCAATAATCAAAACCGTAAAGCCAACTTCAACAAACACTTGTTCCCATTGCCAAAGTCCAAATCTATCGATCGCCTATGTTCACAGTTACTTTTTTAAATGTAACGATTGCAGTAAAAATACGGCGATTAAAAATATTTGTACATCCTGCGGCGATCGCGCCAAGATTAGAAAAAGCGGTTTGCAGTTCTTTAGTGAATGCGAAAAATGTAACACTTCAAGATTATTTCACACTAATTTTTAGTCATTTATAAAGCGCTAAAATCAAATCAATAACCCTTTGAGACTCTTTGACAGTGTGTTGTGCTACACCATCCAAACGCATCTTACAAATATCATCATAATCAGCCATATTTCTAGAATTGCGTAGTGAGTGCAGAGTATTTGAAATATTGTTAGAATTCTTTAATTTGCGTTGCTCTTTAAACTCACTAATAACGAAGGCATGAGCATCTACTTTACTAATTTTTATGTTGAGTGTATCCCTTAAATAATTTCTAGCCGTGCAAAATGCAGCATAGTAAGCCCTACTTATGATAGTTCGGTAGTAAGCCTCCTTAATGGTTTCATTAGTTACCTCTTGGTCTGATGAAATTAAAGACAACAATTCTTTTGCTAACTCTAAATACCAAAGCCATTCAAATTTCTGATGCATTTTAATTTTGGAAGCCTAGTACAATAAACAGATGTTTTGTTGCTTCTTTTGAACAGGTAAACCACCAGTTTTCGTTAAATTCATCAAATTTGTAGAATGCTTCATTATCGCTCAGGGAAACAGAAATAGATAGCTCTAGCTTAGAAGGCATATCATCAATAAAGTCTAATCTTAGATTCTCAGAAGGGAACCATTTACGAATTTGTTCATTAGCATCTATTAGTAGATCAGTTAATTCTAAATTTGATGTAATGAAAGCTAATACCTGAGGATTACAAATATTAAATAGTCTAGCGATTTTACTCTTGCTAACATTTTGAAGTATATTTACAAGAGTCGTACTACCAGTTGGTGTTGAAATTTCTACAGTTCTATTTACTCTATTACCCTGATATTTAGAAATTTCAATTACTTTCTTATTTTTAACTAATGGGAAAGGTGAATAAGACTCATTCTTAAAAGGTAATAAATTAAAGTTCATGATATCTTTACTCATAGTTAACACTAAACACAAAATTTTTTGCTTAGTCCTCAATATTATCAGAAATTTGTGTGTTTAAAGCTGAAGAAAGACTGTTAAGCAATTGCATTGCAGTTTGCCGAGTAAGTAAAACTCTTGTTACTAGATCTACTTCAAAAGTTATATCTAGGTTCGGGAAATCCTTTGTAGACAAGGGATCAAAAAATCCAAAATCTATAATAAGTGTCCCCTCACCAAGATTATTAACCAGTACAGCATTACTATAAGACGGTAAATTTCCTTTATTGTAAGGGAAAGAGAGCTTAATTTGTTGTAGCTCAACTCTTTCTTGTTCTGACATATTGTTGCTGTTTTTAACCTAAACACATTGATGTTACCCTCTTTTTGACATTGTTTTTATTTTTTAGTTAATTCTTTAAGTTGAAGACAAAAAATCCAATGATTCATGAGGTTAGCCAATGAAATGAGCATAATAATTCCTATAAAGACGATCTCCTTGAGTGCTGTTGGATCAGCTTACCGAACATTCACTATGAACCCGTTAGACTTGAGCCAATACCTTGAAAGAAAGCCCACGACAAAAAGAAATTACTGATAAAGATCGCCAGTAATGCGGTAACAACTGCGGTAGTAGTGGACTCACCCACACCTTTTGCACCACCTGTGGTTGTTAAGCCCCATGTTGTACCGATCGCGGCAATTAAAACACCAAAAATACTGGATTTGATTAGCGCCGCAATTAAATCCCAAGGCTTAAGCAAATTCTGCACAGAATTGAGAAACATGTTGTAAGGAATCGCATACATAGCTTGAGATAGAAATAAGCCACCTACCATACCTGTTAAGAAGCCTAAAATTGTGAGGACTGGTAGCATGAGCAAACAGGCGATCGCACGAGGAGTTGCTAGATAATCAACAGGATTTGTGCGGAGGATATAGAGCGCATCAATTTGCTCGGTTACTTGCATTGTGCCAATTTCAGCAGCAAATGCAGAACCTACACGCCCCGCGATAATCACCGCTGTCAATACAGGAATTAACTCACGGGCTAAGGCGATCGCCAAAATTCCACCGATCGCTTGTTGTGCCCCAAAGTTAATAAATTCTCGCGCTACTTGAATCGTAAAGACAGCACCGACAAAGGAAGCTGTAATCAATGTGATCAGTAGTGACTCTGTGCCAACTATCGACATTTGCTCAATCGTGTTGCGCCAATGAAAGCGACGATAGATCAAAACATGGGTGATGATTTGTCCGATCAGTAAACAACTTTGCCCAAGCTTAATTAGCCAACTGCCAAAATTTCCCATGTTTTCAATTTCCTATATCATCACTGACAAGCGATAAACAATTGTTATTTTTTTATCTTAGCCTTCGCAATTATAGCCATAGCTACTTGCATTATGAAAGATATAGCTGTTGTCGCTTGTATTAGGACTTAGGACAAAATCAAAACCCAATAAGAGAATGGCGGCGCGAAGCGCCGCCATTCTCTTATTGGGCGAAGATAAGAAGCGACGCAATCCGTCGCTTCTTATCTTTTGGGTTTGAGCGCAAAGTTTTGTATGTTAGCTTTTTTTGGGAAAAAGATGGAGTGTCCAGTTGCAGGGTTGCTGGAGATCTCCAAACCGACCACTTACCCAATACCAGAGCGTGAGTCGAGTCGGGAAAAAGCCAATTACGAGAAAATGATCATCTGGAGTTATTGCACCATATCTAAGCCCATCAGTGGGTGTGACTTCCCAAGGCGTATCAGTATCCTTGACCAATAGCTGAGAACGATAGTAGATTTCTTTGTATTGCAAAGGCAAAGCAAAGATAGAGTAAACATGATGCTCACCACGCCAAGGTTCGACGACAACTTTGATGGGATGAAATCTTAAACTATTGGATTTGCTTAAGTTATCTGTCATTGTTGGACATAAAGCAGGATTGATCTCAGATGAAGTGGTTTGCGATGGGGCTTGTATAGACCAAGCAATCACTGTAAAAATACTTCCTATGGTTAAAGCTATAGCAACAGTGAATAAAAATTTATTTTGAGTAGACCAGTTTTTCATTCACAAGGTTCAAGGCGGGTTAATAGTAAAGCGATATCATCAACATATTTTTGCAACTCCTTGGAGGGCAGATTGCTGTTATTAATGATGATACTGAAAATAACTTCACGATAATTTTGAGGATTAGCATAGCCTGATAACACAATTGCGCCTGACAATGTCCCAGTCTTGGCTTGAAGTAAACTTTGTGCCGAAGTATTTTTAAATCGATTGGTCAATGTGCCATCAACATTGGCGATCGCTAAGGATTGACGAAAATTGCGATCATTGGCAACGGTTTGCAACAGTTGGACGATCACTTTGGGGGTAGTTAAATTGTGTCGAGATAGTCCAGAGCCATCAGCTAGAGCAACTTGGTTGACTGCAATATTCATCGACTGTAAATATTTGTTAATAGCTATCATCCCACCTCTAACGCTGTCATCGGGACTAACTTCATGGAGACGATCGCCTAAAGCTCTTAGTAGTAGCTCAGCATAAAGATTATTGCTATCTTTGTTAGTAGTGATGATTAATTGAGAGATTGGTGGGGAGAGATTGATTGCTAAATCTTTGGTAGGTGGAAGATTTTTTGAGGGGTTGGTAGCAATATCTGTTGAAATTTCAATACCTTGAGCGGTTAATTCTTGGCGTAACAGATCTAAGAAATTAGCTTCAGGATTGGGAATAGCCACACCACCGAGTTCTGGCTCTGATTTTTCAGGGATTTGACCAGTAATGATTAGGAGTTTCTGCCCATAGGGGCGTACAACTGTTAAGGTATACGCAGAATCTGCACTAACTGTAATCGATTGATTTTGGATGCGCCAATCTTTAGCTAGTTCAGGATTATCCCAAGTAAAGATGGCAGGCTTCCCAACTGTATCAGGACTCACTGTCCAATTCAGGGCGTTTTCATTAATGGTGAAAGGAGAGGCGATCGCTGCATAGTAATGTTGTAAATCTGATAGCTCCCAACTACCTGCAACTTCCGCACCTCTGCGGGATGTCAATGTCCAAATTCCACCATTGATCCGATTTACTCCTTTCTTTTTGAGTTGGCTCACTAATGATTTTAAGTTAGTCTTGGAGTTAAAACTAGGATCTCCCGATCCGATTACCCATAATCCGCCTTCTAGTTCTCCTTTGGCGTTAGGCAAATCATGTGACATCAAACGTGTCGCAAATTGATAGTTTTTACCCAATGTTTTTAGGGCGATCGCTGTTACAAATAGTTTGGCATTTGAGGCGGGGATGAAATAGCGATCGCCATCAAGATTAGCTAATATTTTGGGGTTAAGTTCATTTGTTTGGACATATACGCCAACTCGAGCTGCTTTTAATTTAGGCGATTGGGCAACTTTTTCTACTTCTTTTTGTAATTGGGCAGGACAAATATGATTACTATCCGCCTGAGCAGGAACAGCCGTAATTAGAGAAATTACAACTAGAGTAATCTTGACAAATATTGTATTTCTCAATGGACAAACTGACTAGAACAAGAGTGACAAAAGATTAACATAAAAAACAATAAAAAACATTACAAGACATTATCCAGAAAATATTTAGAATAATCTAATTATCTAAAATCCAAAGATAGATTCTATGTTCGTGATTGCCAATCCTAACTTTCTCAATTTGATTAGGAGGTAAATCTCCTAATTCATATTCATGGGAAACAACCCTTGTTCCTCTTTTTAATTTGGGTAAAATTTCAGAGCGTACTCGTAGATTTGCCTGTGGTAGAAGATAAAGTGTAATTACACTAGCGTCATCTAAATCAGCTTTAAAAAGATCTTGTTTAATAAATTTAATGCGATCTTTAATTTCTGGTGTTTTCGAGATCGCCGCCTTTAATTCGCGGTCTGATTCCCTAATTAACTCAGGATCAATCTCGATACCAACCGCCTTTGCTCCAAATTTCTGTGCAGCAGTAATCACAATTCGTCCATCACCACTACCTAGATCGTAAACAACATCATTTTTTTCAACCTTTGCCATTTCTAGCATTTTGAGGACTACTTCTGGCGGCGTTTGTACATACGGAGCATCGGGAATACGCTCTGGTTCAATATCTTTAGTTGCTATGCTGGGAAGCGGTGGCAATGGTTTATTTTCTAGGGGATCACTGGACGATGACGAATTATTAAACATCAGAGAATTGCAAGCTAATAATGTTGATGATGTGATGGCAGCAATCAACACAAACTTCAAGATCAATTTCAATAAAGTTGCCATATTTAGCTTTGTTCAAAACCCAATTTTTGTAAAACAGCTTCCTGTGACTCTGGCTGTTGACTATAGGCGAACCCCCAAGGCATTTGGATTGGTAATAATGGTAATAATCGATCTAGTGAGTAGGGACTGCCATAGAGAACTACGGCTTGCAATTTATGTTCTAGTATCAATTCTGTCACTAAAATTTGAATCTTTTCTTGCAGATTGGTACTACCACGAAATGGATTACCCCGACTAAAGATTTGGATAAATATTTGAGAAAACTGGTTGTATTGTAGATTTGCTAAAGTCAAGGCATCTGCCACAATACGCTGATAGCCACTGAGCTTTGGCAATAATACCGCAGGCGATCGCGAGTTGAGAAATTCTTCACAAGTTAGTGGATCATCAACAATAATTAAGTTCAGATAATTTGCTTCGATGCGTTCTTGAACAGTACTAGATTGCAAATTTGCGATTGAGGAATAAACATTTATTGATTTTGTGGCGATCGCTTTGGCAATTCCTAGATTCAGAGGATTGCCTAATTTTTTGAGATTAGGGGGAATGCCACAAACTTTTTGTTTTGCTTTCCATATCCTTTGAACTGAGGTGCGAATTTGATCGCGGTCTATTTCCTTTGATTCTACGGCTTCACAGATGGCATGAATTGTGGCGATTGGGTCGATAGGCATTAGCAAAATATCTACGCCAGCCTTTACAGCTTGGACAGCGATCGCTTCAGGGCTACCCAAATTTGCCACACCTGACATAATCAGTGCATCAGTGGTAATTAGTCCCTCAAAGCCTAACTCGTTCCGCAAAATTCCCGTAATAATGTGGTGTGACAAGGTAGCAATATTATGGCGATCAAAGGCTGGTACTAAAATATGTGCGCTCATAATTGCATCCACTCCCGCCGCGATCGCATTGATAAATGGTGGAAACTCCAAATTTTCAAATCTTTGGCGATCGTGGGGGATCATTGGTGTTTGTAAATGCGAATCCACCGAAGTATCGCCATGCCCTGGAAAATGCTTGGCTGTGGTCAGGACAGGATATTGCTTGGCTCCAGCGATAAATCCTCGCGTTGCTCCCATCACTTCGCCGACCGTGATCCCAAAGGCTCGCACATTAATAACAGGATTGTCAGGATTGTTATTTACATCAACAATTGGTGCAAGCAACCAATTGATACCGATCGCTAAGGCTTCTTCCGCCGTAATCTTACCCATCGCCTCGGCATACTTCATCGAAACTGCTTGCAAAGCCATCGGTGGGGGAAACCACGTTGCACCACTAAATCGTTGTCCTACGCCCTCCTCAATATCTGCGGCAATTAGTAACGGCACTTTAGCCCATGACTGCATTTGCTGTGTTCTGAGGGCAATTTCGGGTGCACTACCCCCAAGTAAAATTACACCACCAACTCCATATTCACTGATCAGCGTTTGTAATTTTGAATTGTTTAACTCCCACTGTGGATATTGGATTTGATGGTCGTAAAGCATTCCGCAGGTGCGAACAACCACCATTTGAGAAACTTGCTCAATGAGGCTAAGGCTGTCAATATCAGGCAAGTTAGTTGGCAACATAATTAACTAAAATCAGGACTAAGTTCAGGCGATGCAAAGCACCGCCTATCACTAAAACTCTAGCGCGAAATCTTTGCGGGTCATCGGTTGAGGTACTTCTAAACCTTCACCGCCGATATATTTTAATGGTTTACCTTCAATGGACAAATAAACTTTTGCATCAGGTTCTAAAGTTGTGGCAGTGTATAAAACCTGAATGATCCTTCCCTGCATTGAGGCTGAGCCACCACCTTTAGTAAAATCTTTGGATAAATTAATGCGAATTTCTTTATTTCTTGATGTTGAACTTAAGACTTTTGTACTCTCAGGAATAGCGCTGTAAAGTTCTGTCTCAGGAGGTTTTTCGGTAATCAACATGTTAATTACGGAAGCGATCGCTTCGTCATTGCTTTTGGCTTTAACGGCGATCGGTACAGCGATCAGTTTATTCTTACTGGACTCAATCCAATACACCGCTAATTGACCATCAACAGCTCTAGTTGCAGGGGGAGATTGTGTTACTTGGTTGATTGAAGTTGGGGCTGATGCTTGGGGGTTAGGCTGATTATTAAAAGTGCCATGCACTAACACAGCCACACCAGAGCCGCCGACAACTGCCGCCGCTACTAAACCAAACCAAGTACTTTTGCTTAAACTTGGAATTTTCATAATTTCGCTCTTCAACGCTACTTAAGTTTGCATGATTCTTGACGCAAACTAACGCGAATTAGCTCCTTAATCTATTTTATAGCAGTTTTCAAATGAGCATAAGCCCATTTGAAAACTAAAAAACCAAAATCAGTAATGCTTTCAAGCTAATGCAGTCTCTACGTCAATATGAAAACTGCAATAACTATGTTTGAAATCGAGTGAGTATTCGTAAAAGTTCATCAGTCCGAACTGGCTTGCTAATGTAATCATCCATCCCTGCATCTAAACAGGCTTGAATATCTTCTAGCATCACATTAGCGGTCATAGCCACAATCTGAGGTTGAGACTGAATATTGACATCTTGACGAATCAATTTAGTTGCCGTTAATCCATCCATCTCAGGCATTTGCACATCCATAAATAACAGATCATAAGTTTGATTGGACACCATACTTAAAGCCTCTATGCCATTATTTGCAATATCTACGAGATATCCAAACTGTTAATAGAGGGAAGCAATTTTTTGATTTAACTCATTATCTTCAACAATTAAGATATTCAGAGGAAACCGCTCCGCCATCAAAACCTGATGATCGTTAGCTTTAACTGAAGTAATGGCTTTCGTAGCGATCGCCTCAGATGCAGGACTGGATAAAGCGATCGTAAAATAGAAAGTTGTACCTTGATTTGCTGGAGTCGTCTCAACTTGCCAACCTAAGGGTGGTTCACCAGATATACAGCCTTGACTCTCAACCCAAATAGAACCTCTCATTAACTTGACTAGATATTTACAAATTGCTAAGCCAAGTCCAGTACCGCCATATTTGCGACTGATCGAAGTATCAGCTTGGATAAAGGGTTGAAACAACGTATTAATGCGATCGCTCGATATGCCAACACCTGTATCTTGAATCGAGAATAGTAATTGAGTAGGTAACCGAGAAGATTTAAGCGAACTAACTGATAATAGAACTTTACCTTGCTTAGTGAACTTGACTGCATTGCCAAGTAAATTGATCAAAATTTGATTGACTCTAGCAATATCACCAACAATGTAGGTGGGAACATCGGCAGCGATCGCATACGTGAGTGAAGTTTCTTGCTTAGCAGCTTGATTACTCAAAATATAGCAGGTTGACTTCACGGCATCCGCTAGCATAAAAGGACGTTTTTCTAGCTCTAATTTCCCTGCTTCAATTTTAGAAAAATCGAGAATGTCATTAATAACCGCTAGCAGTATATCGCCACTGTCACAGATTGCCTGCACATATTCGCGCTGTTCTTCAGACAAAGATGTTAATGAGAGCATTTTTGTCATGCCAATTACTCCATTCATTGGCGTGCGAATTTCATGACTCATATTAGCTAAGAATTCACTCTTAGTTCTCGTTGCTAACTCTGCGGCTTCCTTTGCAAGAGCTAGAGATATCTCTGCTTGCTTCCGTTCAGTAATATTTCTCGAAATCTGAAGCACCTTATTTTCAGCTAGAGGAGAGATGTTAGCGGCAAACCAAACTTCTTTACCATGAATCTCTAAACAGTAATCACAACTGACTACTTTCCTTGTGTCTAGAGCTTCCTTGATGGCACTGGATAGAATGCTAGCTGCTGTCTGAGGAAGTTCCTCATAGATTGACTTGTTTAGAACTTCTTCGTAATTCTCCAATAAGTTATTAAAGTGTGTAGACACAATTTTGAGACATTTGCCTTCAGCATTGCGGATTAGCACAATATCAGTCAAAGCGGCAAATAGTGCATTCTGCTCCGCATAGGCATCTCGAAGTTTTACTTCACTTTCTCTTAATGCGATTTCAGCTTGTTTGCGCTGTGTAATCTCTTGCGTATATCCATGCCAGAGAATACTGCCATCGGGTTCACGTTGTGGTGTTGCATGTCCTGAGACCCAGATGATACGTCCATCAGCAAATTGCACTCGATATTCGCATTGCCATACCGTTAGATTTTGAGCTGACTCAGCGATCGTTTGCATCGCATATTCTAAATCTTGGGGGTGTAGG
The DNA here is from genome assembly GCF_051131155.1 of Pseudanabaena minima str. Chao 2107. Taxonomy (NCBI): domain Bacteria; kingdom Bacillati; phylum Cyanobacteriota; class Cyanophyceae; order Pseudanabaenales; family Pseudanabaenaceae; genus Pseudanabaena; species Pseudanabaena minima. Next base: position 1,977,926 of record NZ_CP159508.1, on the reverse strand, counting down.
CGCTCAAACATCGCAGAGGCATCTTGATTAACATCTTCAGGAGCAACATCGTAAATGTAGCGAATCCCTTGACTTGCATAGGGGAAATGTGAGCTGCCATCAGGTCTTAGACGATATTGATAAATAACACCAGGGATATTGTGGGAAATCTGTTCTAAACGCTGCTCTAATTGCACCTCCGATGTAATATCTCGGACAATTACTAGGGCTTCAAGGTCGTTAATCGCCACAACCCGCACTTCTTCGTAGGCAATTTTGCCAAATTTTAAAAATTGATGTTTGTATACTTGTAATTGCTTGGTAGAGAGCGCCCGTTTGATCGCTTGGAGTTGTACTTGGAAGCAATCGGGCGATAATACCTCAGATATGTTCTGCCCAATTGGCACAAACTGATTTACTTTCACATTAGTAGGGATTATACAATCTAGGCATGAACCATCGTGCTTGACTCGTAATAGCAAATCAGGTATAGCTTTAAGAACGGCTCTTTGTCTGACTTCACTGGCTTTGAGTGCATTTTCTATTTGCTTCCGTTCCGTAATATCTTCAAATATATACAATCGTCCAAAATATTGATCTTGGGGATCACGAATTTGATTAGAAAAACGACGGATAATCCGCTTATCATTAAAGTGGATTTCATCTTCAACAACTACACGATTCTCTTGATCCTGTAAAAGCTGACAGGATTCGATAAAAGTGGATAGGTCAGCAATTAAGGAAGTACAATCGGGAATGATATCGTTGTTTTTTAGTTCCCCTCGCTGCATTCTCTCTTCTAAGTGTTCAATTCCCCAAATCTCACAGAAACGGTGATTAAAATAAAGAATATCATCAGTGCGATTATCAACTACAAAAAAGGCTAGTGAAGATACATCAGATATAGACTGTAATAGCAATTTTTTACAGATCAGGTCTTGCTCAATCTGTTGAGCCTTTGACGTTTGAGGTTTTTGCAAAGGTTTTTGCAAAGCTTCGATAGAGGTCTGAGAAAGCCTTAATGGTTCCAATTTTGGAATATGCCGAAGTGCTATCCCCAACTGACTTGTAATGTTCTGCAAGAGGCTAATTTCTTGAGCCTGCCACTGACGTGGGCGATCGCATTGATGCACAATGATCAAGCCAAATAGATGTGTTGATGATGGTCGCCTGACTAAGATCGGAACCACCAGATTTGATCTTACTTGCATCCTTGCTAGCAAATTTGCATAGCAAGGCTCGACTGGGTGAGTATGCGTATCTTCAATGACACTAAATCTGCCTTCTTGATAAAGCTTTGCATATTTAGGAAAACAAGGATCACAAATTAATTCTCCTAAAACTGCTGTCCAAGGTCCATTCACTGACTCAGCCATCACCACGCCGTCATAGTCTGGCAAAAACTTATAAATTAAGACGCGATCTCCACCTAGTATCTCTCTAGTATGTTGCACGGTTACGTTCAACATATTAGTTAAATTGGTGGAATTATGAATCTGCAAAGATAGATTAGTAATGCGATCCAGAATTTCTCCCAAGCAAGTTGCATTAGGACTAGTGGTCATGGCAAAAAATTCTCAAAAATTCATTTGTTTTTAGGACAAATCAAAAATCAAAAGATAAGTGGCAACGCGAATCAATGCCTTTATACCAAAGCATAAAATGGCTACAGCATTTTGTGTTTTTTAAACCCCTTAAGGGGTTTGTTTTTAATTCACAAAAGTATTGCCACACTTTCATGAATTGGTATTAACTAACCTCAGTTTGGGTTAATTTCAAACTGTAGCTGTCACCAAGTTTACTAGGACATAAAACATAAAACCCAAGAATTGATTGGCGGCGCAAAGAGCCGCCAATCAATTCTTGGGTTTTGATTTGTCCCAAGACAAGTGGCTATAGCTATAGCTCCTAGAGAGGATTAGCGGCAAGAATCCTCTCTAGGAGCCAAAACATTAAAAGCCTTGCAAAGCTGGGCTTTTAATGTTTTGAAAAATTTAATAGTCAGTAATTTATGTTGAGCCTTGTTGGAATTTGTGCCTTAAGGCGATCGCCACCTCTGGCGTGACTAAATGTCCAATCTCACCGCCAAAACGGGCAATTTCACGTACTACACTACTACTCAAAAAACTATACTCGTTGGAAGTAGATAAAAAAACTGTCTCAATATCATTTGCCAAAGTCTTATTGGTATGAGCCATTTGTAATTCTAGTTCAAAATCAGAAACTGCACGTAATCCCCTAATTAAAACCTGTGCTTGTTTGAGATGAGCATAGGTAACAGTTAGCCCCGTAAACGTATCAACATCCACATTATCTAAGTGACTCGTCGCTTCACGGATCTGGAGCATCCTCTCTTCCATTGTAAATAGAGGATTTTTATTAGGATTGCGTAAAACGGCAACGATTACGCGCTCAAAAAGATGACTACCGCGCTTAATAATATCGAGATGTCCAAAGGTAATTGGGTCGAAACTACCTGGATAAATTGCAATCAATGCAGTCACCGAATCGCTACAGACAGCGATTATAACAGCGCTTTGCGCTCAAATCCAAACCAAGAAAATTTTTAAAAGCGTTGCGAAGCAACGCTTTTAAAAATTTTCTTGTGGTTCGTTTGATGGGGAATTGCTTTAAGAATAAACCACGCGCAAAGCGTGGTTTATTCTTAGAGACTACTGGAGCCGAGATATTTACCGATCGCTGGTGAATAAATTTCATAGAGCATGGTGATCGGTTCACCACCGTGCCATAGCAAATAATGTCTAGCCCAATAGGTATCAACATCAGGATAGCCAAATGCTTTCGCCAAGTTAGGGCAAGCCCCCTTATAAATACCCTTGAGATCGCGATAAAGCTCAGTGTACTTTTGGTTGAGGCTGACCCATATCGGCAGAGATGGATCTTTTAAATATTTTTGCATCGCCGCTTCTGACCACCAAGATGTCGCATGGGAGAAGATCTCCCCCGTTTGTTGCGATCGCAAAAAGATCTGTCGGCGAATCCGTGGAGCCGCGATCAATGAAATATCCGATGGCGCATTATCATCATTGTCCCCAATATTCGTCATAGCTAGCACCTCAACCGAGATATCCGATTGAGTTAGTAGCTGTAAATGTCTGGTTGGCGCTCCATCGCCCATTAAGAACATTTGCCAAGTGGGAGACAGCAGATTAAATGGTAAACCTTTACGGATATCATCTTCGCTACCTTGCCACATGGGTTCTTCGATGCGATTCCAAGCAGAAATTTTGCTCTGAGGAAGAGGTGAAGTAGGAATTTGGATGCTTTGAGGTGAAGTGAGGGTCATACAGGATTTCTCTTAACAATCCGTAACATATCCTCTATTGTAGTCTTAAACAAAAAGAAACGTGCTAAGCGCGTTTCTTTTTGTTTAAGACATCCTTAGTAATCTTATTTGGGCAACAATGAAAATTGCAGGAATAATCCGTCCATAATTAGTAGCGATCGCCCGCCAGCCTAGATCTGCAAAAAACAAACCCCAAAGCGCAGGCGTAATCACTGAAAATACAGTCCGTGCCGCCGTGTATTGCGTCGCTGCAACTGCCATACCCCGTTTGGCTAAATATGTTGACACATAGGCGTTTAATCTTGTGGCGATCGCTGTACCACCAGCCTTAAGCACCTCATAACCAACTTGGTAAGACGCAAAATGCCAAGCCATCTGTCGGGCGATCGCCGTAAGTACCGCCGAACGAATCACCGTACTCACAGCGATCGCACTACCACCTTTGACCAGCAAACTCATTGGGTTGCGCTGAGCATCTAGGGGCAAAGCCCTTTGCAAATCTGACTCCGTAAGAGCCGCTTGCATCGAATCATCAATGGTTGAACGCTCTTGAGGTGAAAGTTTTTTCCACGAATTGCTAATCAAATTCAGAAATAATTCTGATTCGATCTCTTCAATAGTTTGATTTTTAGAATATTTAATATTCAGATGCTGACATACGCGCTCTAGAACCTCGCGATAGCTGACATCGCTAGTTTTGCGGCGTAAAACCGTTAATCCATCGGCAGCTAGAAATCGAAAACGCTTAGCGATCGCTTCGATCAATTCATCGCGATCCCAACTTTGTAATTCTTTAACGGGTGGCGTAGCAAAATAATCAAGGGGATTGAACTTGCGGCGAAAGAGGATATCTGCTATTTGATATAACTCCTCATCGGTCGCCAGTGTTAGAACATTGCTTAACTCGTCCATTGCCCCATCCATTGATTTGTAACGAACAGTATCTCAAGCTTACTTAAGCTTAAAAGATTCTAGTACTAATTACTCAAATCACAAAATTTGGCTTTCTGTAGTGCTTTTAATGACAGCGATCGCTATTCCCAAAATTTAACAGTTAACATCATTTCGATCTCCGAGCTAAACTGCCATGTATCAGGGAAATTAGTCTGATCATATTCAGTCCTTACCAGTTCTAAAGCAGTATCAAATGACTCATCAAAGGACTGTAAGAAATGACGTTTGAGGCTTGGCGACTGTCTTAGAAGTCTTCTAAGTTTGTCTCGCTTGTTAATAATCGTAACTTCCCAGCCTCTATAACAGTCAGGCATATTGACATAGCAGCGCTTAAGAATATGCTCAATCAATCTAATTAGCCTACTCTCGATTTCACGCTTGTTACTACCTGACAAACCCTCTAACTCCTCTATTAAGTTTTCAACATCCAAATTATGAAAGTCACCTGCTTTTAACTGGACGATCACCATCTCTAACCACAAATCAAGATCGCGTTCATACAAAGTCAATGGTGGTGCAGTTGTTTGTGTCATTTTGTTTCAGTTACAAATGCAAAGGGTATTCAATACAGTTAGTTAGAGATTAAAGCTTGAAAAATCTGATCAGCAGTGAGCTTTAATTCGGGGAAAGCTTGAGAAACAATACGCTCGGCATCACGAAACTGGCTGACCTGATATTCGCCATCCACTAAATTACAAACAGAGATAGTCGGTAATTTGGGACTACCAATAAATTTCCGTCCGCCTAAAGCTGCATAGTCAACAATCCAATACTCAGGAATCCCCATTTCCTCATAATCAGCAAATTTTAAATAGTAATCATCTCGCCAATTAGTTGAAACAATTTCAATTACTAAAGGTATGGACGCACCGATACTAACAACAGACTCTTTTTTCCATAATTTTTCATTAACCAGATTGTCACGATTCAGCACTAATACATCTGGCAAGTAGCCCGAATCTTTGCCTTCAGGTCTGACAAGAGTTTGACTAGGAATAACGTAGGACAATCCTAATCGTTTAATTTCAAAGGAAACTTCTACATTTAAAAAACCTTTAGCTTCTTCATGTTCTCCGACGGGTTGGAGCATTTCCGCAATATTTCCATTATGTAATTCGTACCGTACTCCAGAACTTTCAGGCAGCCAATCAATAAAAGCCTCAAATGTCGTCACTGGAAGGATAGTTCTTGGCGATAAAGTTTGGGTCATAGCTTTAGCTTTATTGATTAGCTCTGTTGGTTTCGTAATTGCTCGATTTCGAGAATAACTCTGGCTTGACTGGACATTAAATGATTGGTGAGCGCTTCCAAAGCTTTTTTATGATCACGCTGCACGATCGCATCATAAATTTGACGATGCTCTGAGCGGATCTCTAATACCTTGAGATTTTGCTGCACCGTCTGCATCCGCAATAAAGCCATCTTGTCAAATAGCTGATCCAGCAAAAGTGCTAACCAAGGATTACCAGAACATTCCGCGATCGCCCGATGAAATTGATAATCGATATGTAGTAATTGGTAACTAGTGAGTTGATTTGGTTGCTGCGCGATCGCTTTTTCTGCCTGTTGAACCGCCAAATCGATTTTAGCCAACTGCTCACTAGTGGCATTTTTGCAAGCCTCTAGTACTGATTCTTGCTCTAGCACCAAGCGACAACGGTAGAGATGTTTTGCATCAGCCGTTGAAAAACTAACCACTCGCAGGTTGCCATTTTCATCAGCAACTACAAGTTGTTCTTGCTGCAACTGTTGTAGTGCTTCACGGATTGGAGTACGACTAACTTGTAATTTTTCTGCAATTTGTGTCTCTACTAAACGTGAGCCAGCTAAAAATTCCCCTGACAATATAGCTGAGCGCAAAACCTGATAGGTTTGCTCACGTAACGATTGAGAACGCTGGATGGGACGAGGTGAAGAGAGCAACAATCAGAAATCTCCTAGAATCTGTATGAATAATTCTCTACGATTTTGACCACAAACATATCAGCCTAAATTATGAGGATTCTATTTAGTTTGGCTTAAAGTTTGATTTACAGCAATGACTATGACATGACGATTATTGTCTATACAGACAAAGGTCTTACAACCATTGTTCCGAAATTTTTAAAATACAGCGATCGCTATTTAGCTAAGCTCCAAAATCTAACAGGGCGCAACGATACTGCGTATCGCAACTCGCTTCTAGTTTTTTGGCTAAAACCATACTTTAAATACATTCGGTTGCTAGAAATTAAGACATGTATTAATCATAAGTATGTGTATACAGTATATTGTATTCATAGACTAGTACTTAATATATCTTCAAGGAATAATCTGAGACATGATAGCGCTACTCCCCAAACTAGCGATCAACTGCGATCGCCTTGCTCGCAGTATTGCTGGGCTTGCAGAAATTGGCAAATTGCCCAACGGTGGGGTATGTCGGCTTGCTTTTTCAAAAGAGGATATTCAAGCTCGCGCATTAGTGACATCTTGGATGCAAGAAGCTGGAATGTCAGTGCGTAGTGACGCAGTTGGGAACATTATTGGTACTTATTCTGGAACAGAATCAAAAGCAGCTTTGGCGACAGGCTCTCACATCGATACCGTACCCATTGGAGGACGCTACGACGGGTGCTTGGGCGTTTTGGCGGGAATCGAAGTGGCGCGAGTGTTACAGGAAAATCAGGTGCGGTTGCGTCATCCCTTTGAGGTAATAGTTTTTTCTGATGAAGAAAATAGTGTGATTGGTTGTAAAGCGATCGCAGGCAATGCACCTAACGATCCTGAACGTTACCGCCGCAAAGATGGCACTTCAATTCAAGATTGCTTAAAAAATGTTGGTGGTGATTGGGAAAAGCTGCATACCGCTAAACGCGATCGCCATGAGATCGCCGCTTTTATTGAACTCCATGTGGAGCAGGGTGGTGTGCTTGAAGCACTAGACAAACAAATTGGTGTGGTGACAGGGATTGTCGGTCAATATCGATTCATGGTGAAAATTATTGGTCGCCCAAATCATGCAGGGACAACACCGATGCATATGCGAAAAGATGCTCTTGTTGCTGCTTCGCAACTCGTACTCGCCATCAATCGTCTCGGTGTAGAAACGGAAGGTGAACAAGTTGCAACAGTGGGACATCTGACAGTGTCGCCTAATGCTACTAATGTCGTGCCTGCGCGAGTGGATATGAGTATCGATTTGCGTGACCTCTCCGAAGAAAATCTTCTATATTTAATCGCACAGATCGAAAAAGAATGTGAGGCGATCGCGCGAAGCACGGGAACAGAAATCAGCATTGAGCAGAAACTTCATGTGCTGCCAACTCCAGCTAAACCTGAACTAATGGAAGCGATCGCTAATGTTTGTCAAGAGCTCAAACTTAGTTATGACTATCTACCTAGCCGAGCAGGGCATGATGCACAAGAGATTGGTCGTTTTACGGATATGGCGATGATTTTTGTGCCGAGTCGTGATGGTATTAGCCATTCTCAGGATGAATATACTTCTCCTGAACAATGCGCTCAAGGAGCGAATGTTCTATTACATACTATTTTAGCGATCGATAAAACGATGTAAATTAACATCAATTCGACGAAAGCAAAATGTGGTAAGAATCACTAAGAGATTCTTACCACTTTCAGATATTTGCGGCGTGCTTCGCACGCCACAAATATCTATATCGAACTCACGTTAAATTACAGCATTTTGCTCTTTCTTAAGAATCAAAAGAAAATTTGCAGCAAAACTTATTGGTTTATCCTTCAGATGCTATGCCATTCCAATACTTGAAAGCTATAACATAGAGATAGTTTCATATATATTGCATGTATATATTTAGTAATGGAAATAGTGTCAGCCCTAAATAGCCAAACTTTGAAACGTGAAATCAAAAGAGTTGTATATTTCTTGCAAGGAATTGACGATCCAAGACGCGAATCTATTTTTAAATTTTGTCCTTAGCTTCAAAAATAATTCGATTGCCTTGCAAAATGTTATTGATTTGATTGAGAACAGCAAAATCTTCTTCAGGCAAGTTTGGAGTATGTGATAGTTTTGGATTCTTTTCTAAAAAGCTAAATGCTCGGCGAAAATCAGTAGGAGTTGCTGCGATCGCATTATCAAAATGGCAAGGAACAATCCGCACAAAATTCCAACTAGCAACCTTATCAGCCCATGCAAGTACCGTTTGCGGATCGCGATTAAGAATGAGTGTCTGCAAAATTGGCGCGACGAAAATACGTCCATTGCCGCGTAGAGCCTCAAAGGATTGATGCCAGTTATATTTCCAGCGAAAGGGATATAAACCGAACAAGGCTTTGCGCGATCGCTCTGGGGCTTTGGTAATATCCAATAAAGCTTGAAAAAAGGAAACAGTTTCCAAAACTTGGGGACGGAAATAGAATAGAAATAGAGCCGTTCTTTGCCAACCGCGAATCCGATTCACTTCTGTATCGACAATGGGTTCATCCGCACTATCTCTAGCATGAAATAGTAATGGATAGGGATCGATTTGTAATATTTCTGGTGGCTTTTCGGGAACAGAAACAATTGTATCCGTAACTAAAAGAGTTTGCGATCGCTTGTCCAATAGTGCTACTTCTGCAAATTTTCCTAAGCCCAGTTCGATCGAACCTAGAACTGCATATTCAAACTGATCGGCAAAGGGAACCTTTGAGCTATCCTCAGGTAACAGTGATGTGCGTCCCCAAGGTAAACCCAACCAACTGAGAGGCAAATTAAATGGGAAGCTCCATTGATGGGGTGAGACATAAACGTGAGCATTGGGAAACTGCCGTGCAAAGGGTCCCACAAATACCTTATGCTCAATTCCTGATACCGTGGGCAAAATGATGTATTTGACTTCGCCATGCTCGGCAACCAGTTCATTTACGAGGCGAATACATTCGGGAGTCGGAGCAACGGGGGCATATACCAACAGTCCTCCAGCCGACAGCTTCACAACTGTCATTCTGATCGGGACTACTACATAAAAAATCCCCTGAATCTGCTCAAAAGTCCAGATGGCATCCTTGACAATTTCTTTGCGAAGAGTGCGTCTTTGACCATAGGGATAAAGCGGCACAACCTGCCAAAATTTCCACGACCAGTCCTTTGGGCTACTTGGCTCATGCTCAGACTTGTGATGTGTTGCTTGGGCAGTCATTAACCTCGCTCTCAGTACGCATACTATTTACAGTGCAAATATCATAATGCGATCGCTATCACCAATCAAATTTTCATTAAATAATCGCATGTTTTGCGTGAGCTGTAAGTAAATTGGTTTAATAACCCAAAAGAAGCTGATTTGCTCGCTTCGCGGGCAAATCAGCTTCTTTTGGATTTTAGTTGTCAAAACAGGAATGGTAGGACTCGAACCTACACAGATCGATTTAGAAGATCGATGCCCCTCCATTAGGCGACATTCCCAAAATATAGCGGTTTTCATTTTGCTTACAGCAAAATGAAAACCCATCCTCCTTTACAAACAAATAAACAGAGTGAGTGCAAAGCACTCACTCTGTTTATTTGGATCGCTTTGCTTCGCATAGCAGTCCTGTTTCAGGATGAACATAAAATTCGTCATACCTTCTGCCAAAACAGCCATCGCCAAGGTAGCGAGGTTGATATGGCTTACGACAGGGCTTGCCATCGACAATTTCGACATAGCGTTCCACATAATGCCAGAGATGCGTAACCACATGCTGTCCAGTCACAGTTCTTTGGTCTAGGCGATCGCATAGTTTGCTATACACCAAATCCCAAGGTTGACCAACATGCGATCGTAAAAATCGCCGTAATGGAGCCAGATGATCGGAGAAATATTTGGTTTTCTGTCTCACTTTGATTAAGTAGGGACTGAGTAAACCATCTTCGCTAGCCACAAGGGTTAAACGCTCGAGTTTCTTGCGCTCACCTTTTAATCTACGAGAGCTTTGTCTCATGCCACCACGCGGACGTTCGATCACAATTTCTTCTAGGCGATGTTCGCTCATAATCTCAAATATCTAATAATGGAATTCTGAAAGCTGATAATGAAGTAAAAAAATTTCAAGAAATCTGGTGAGTAAAAATGCAACATGATCGTTCTCCTAAATTAGTTAGGTAAAGGAAGTCTCCGTAGGAGACTTCCTTTACAGTTTTTAAGCTGATGACAGGAATTGAACCTGTAACATTCTGTTTACAAGACAGATGCTCTGCCAGTTGAGCTACACCAGCAAAAGTATTTTGAGATTAAGCGTGCAAAGCACGCTTAATCTCAGTGATATTTGGTTGCAGAGGCAGGAGTTGAACCTGCCGATTTTGAGGTTATGAGTCTCAAGAGCCTCCCTTGCTCCATCCCTGCATAGCTTTTCCAATTAAAGAAAAAAATTGCTTTGCAATTTTTTTCTTTAATTGCGCTCAGCGCTCAGCGCTGTATCCAAGTGATAGGGATTGAACCTATGACCTTCTGCTCCCAAAGCAGCCGCGCTACCTCTGCGCCACACCTGGAAAAGATAATAAAAGCATTGGTATGCAATGCTTTTATTCAATACTCCTGAGAGGATTTGAACCTCCAACGCTTCGGTTCTAAGCCGAACGCCTCTTCCATTGGGCTACAGGAGCAAAAATACCAACTGCCTTGGTAGGGATTGAACCTACGACCTCTCGCTTAACAGGCGATCGCTACTACCACTGAGCTACAAGGCAACGCTGATAGTTCAAAAAAATTTGCTTAGCAAATTTTTTTGAACTAAAACCCCTCAGGTCAGAATTGAACTGACGACCTCCTGTTCTTCAAACAGGCGCTACTACCAACTGAGCTACCAAGGGAAGATTGAGGTATGAATTTCTTGCTGCTCGTACAGCAGGGCAACCACGGGGGGTTGCCCCTACCTGAATAATTTAAATTTTTGGTAGGGGCTGTGCCTCCGTGCCAGCCCCGATCCTTCAACATCGCAGGAATTCCTTCCACGTAACATCAGTTATCTAATGCAAATATTCAATTTTCAAGGTGCAGAAGCTTTTGTAATCGCTTTGTAGTATATTTGTATTATACATACTACATGATTGTCAAGGGGTCTCTCAAAATGTTTTTAATTTTCTAGAAAGGAAGCGCCAAGCGCTTCCTTTCTAGAAGTTTGCGAATGTTAAAGCGGACTCGCTGAGTTTCCAGAGCTTATGCAAATAGAACTCAACGCGATCGCCTAAAGCCGTAACGAGAGTCCCTTCTTCAGCACAGAGATCATTAGCGATCCAAGTACCACTAAAGCAAACCTCAACATAGCGATCGTCAACCTTATCCACACTCAGCTTGCTCGCGATCTGATCGGACATGACAGACTTTAGTAATAACAAATCCACAACATCCGCAGTCAACAGAAATGCGGCGCGACTGGATTCGATATGGATCGATGAGCCAGAACGCAAACTGAGCAACATCCGATTGGTGACGAATTCCTCTAGGGAGATATCCAATCGCTCCAAGTGCAATCCAGCTTCGGTATAAGTGAGTTTTAACATGGTGATTGATGCTCCAGAATATATCAATCTAAGTAGGATGGCGATTTTCAAGTTGCCGTAGGTAACTTGAAAATCGCGAGAATCGCTATCCACTGTTTATTTCTTGCGATCGCCAGAATTGTTCCGCAAAAGCAACGGTGGGATGAACGGGTGCTTTCGGCTTAGTCCTCAAAGTCATATTTGCTTCCTGAGGAGTGCGATTGCCCTTGCGTTGATTGCAGGATTCGCAAGCAATGACAACGTTTTCCCAAGTATTCAAACCACCCTTAGAGCGAGGAATGACGTGATCGATCGTCAGTTTTTTGGTGCTACCGCAATATTGGCAAGTGTGATTGTCACGGCGCAGGATTTCTCTACGGGCAACGGGTGGAACTCGCCAAAATCGTTCTGATTTTGTTAGCGTCAGACGGATATGTTCTGGCACTTGCAGGACGAGTCTGGGGGAAACAACTTGCCATGTTTGTTGGCTCATGAGTTCCAAGGGTTCGGCACGACCTGTTACTAGCAAAGCGATCGCCCGTTTGATATTGATACGGCTCACAGGCAGATAGTTTTGCGAAAAAACGACTACCGATTGCCTCAATACATCTGGTTCATACTGGTTAATAAGCTGCATTGGCTTCTCCTCACGATATTGCTGGTTTCATATCGCCGTAGGCGATATGAAACCTTATCCTTGCGATTTTTTATTTTCTAATGAGTATGAACTCATTAGAAAACCGTAAAAAAATGCCCCCGCTTTCTTAGGGTTGAAAGCGGGGGCGAAAGACTTATATTGTCTAATCGTTATGTGGGTACGGCAACCTGCCGATACCTCCCGCTTGGGCATGTCTCTGGATTAATTGCACTAATAAATCTGCTAACGCTGGTGAGAGCATCTCTCCGCGAGCCTTGTTTGGTTGAATGTTCGGGGGATTCTAAGTTCCCGCGATCGCCCAAAATATTGCAAGAAATATCACCATAAATATCGCCACAAATCCCGATCGCATCTCTGTCCGAAATGGTCATTGCAAAGCCAGATATTGCCAAGAAATTGGCTCGCTGCCAAACTTGGTGATATCCGATCTGATGCTGACCGATGGACAAATAGAATTTCATGGGAATGTACTTGGAATTTCTTAGATAGTCATACTACACTTGTAGTATAAACATAGATATCGAACTTTGTAAACTAACTAGGAGAAAAATTATGCAGACACTACACCAAATGCCTGCGACCACAGACATGGAAGTTACCAGCATTCGCCTAGAGCGGGAACTAAAGGAAAAGCTCAAAGAATTGGCGGGCGGGCAAGGCTATCAGGCTCTAATCCGTGGTGTTCTCTGGGATTACATTGATCAGAGGCAATCCTCACCGATACAAAAGCGGATTTCCCTAGAACAAATTCGCGCCAGTGTCACCGCAACGGCTCAGCGAGATGAATCTTGCGCTCTCACTGGTAAATCAATCCGATCGCAAGAATCGATGTTTTTAGGCTTAACCACCAATGGCGATTGGGTTCCCCTAAGCGTGGGCAGTTTCTAAGTACTAAAAAAAGATGCGCTTCGCGCATCTTTTTTTAGTTAGTAGTTAATTCTTGGAGCACTTTTTGATATTTCTCTAAACGCTGAAAATCCTTTTCTGTGGGATTGGCAATCCGACTGATATCCATATTGTGTGTCAGATCCGCAATCTTGACTTTACGGGCGATCTCATTAGACTTCACCCGCAAAATGTAATCTTCATACGGCTCACCATCCAGTTTGGTAATAGCAGCGATCGCATCGGTAATAAATTCAGGAAAACCTTGCTTGACTAAATCCTCAATTTTTAGATCAGAATCCTCGATCGCATCATGCAAAACTGCCACAATTTTGCTTTCGAGCGTATCCATCTGCGCCATCACCGTCAATGGATGTGAGATGTAGGGCTTTCCCGCTTTATCCAGTTGTCCTGCATGGGCTTGATTGGCAATCGCGATCGCTAAAGCCAGAAGAGTTTCAAAATCTTTCATAATAACGAATACAAGTTAGGGCAAGTGCTACTTCATCAGCACATTTCTGAATTACCACAACATCATCAAGGCTCAAAGCATTTGCCTTGCGCCAACGCATCGCCAATATCCCCAAAATCTGTTCACGGAAAGTAATTGTGATCGCCAAATTAGTTTTGCATGGTTGATCTAGATCAGCTTGCTGATTTGGAGATAGAGAAATTTGTGACTTTTTCTCTGCGATCGCCATCTGTACTAAAGGATCAGTTGCCAGATCCCAAAGATAATCACCACATATAGCTTGAGTATCGATTAAAGCGTCTTGCTCAACCAACTGTAAGATCACCCCATCTGCACCAAAATTTTGCCAAAATGCATCAGCTAGAGGCAGCATACATCCAGATATCTGTTTCGATGTTTGGGCGATCGCTACAATTACTGACAGCAGAGCATTTTGAGCCTGAGATCTGCTTAACTCATCAGAACGTTGCTTCAGTAAATCATAGCTATGGGTCGCCTGTGACACAACCAACTTAAGTTGGTCTGGCTCCCAAGGCTTCGTAATATATTTATGCACCTGACCAGAATTGATCGCATCGATCAGATCCTTAATATCTGTATATCCTGTAAGCACGATTCGCATCGTATCAGGAAAATCAGAAACAGTGCGGCTGAGAAACTCAGTTCCATTCATTTCAGGCATTCGCTGATCAGATATGATAGCAGCCATCTCCCCTTCGCTTTCCAGAATTTCCAACGCCCTGATTCCACTATCCGCTCGAAACACCGTAAATTCCCTGCGAAAGGTACGGTATAGCAAATCAAGGTTATCTTGCTCATCATCTACGACCAAAAGCTTTGGCTTTTTGGGATTTGTTTTATTTGGTTCAGCAATAGAAAACAAAGAAGAAGTCATGAGCAAAAGTAGGTCAAATACCGACTGTAAGTATAGCAATGCTATCAAAATATAAGGGGCGCAATGCGCCCCTTATATTTTTGTATTTTGTGTCAAAAAGCCTCGTTTGCTACCTAAGGATTGTTGCTGTGTAGCTTAGCTTCATCGCAACAATTCTTGGATTTTAATATTTAAGCTTTAACAACTTGACGGCTAACTTGGGTCAATTCGCCTTTAGCGTACTTAGCAGCAAACTCATCAAGACCAACTTGCTTGATCTTGCTAGCTTGACCAGCAGCTTCAAATTGGATATAGCGATCGGCACATACTTTTTGCATGTACTTGATCGATGGCTTGAGGAAGTGGCGAGGATCAAACTCTTTAGGATTCTTGAACAATGCTTCGCGTACAGCAGCAGTAATTGCAAGACGACAATCGGTGTCAATATTGACCTTACGTACACCACACTTGATGCCCTTTTGAATTTCTTCAACAGGTACACCGTAGGTTTCAGGAATTGCACCGCCAAACTCATTAATCATAGCAAGCAAATCTTCAGGAACTGAAGAAGAGCCATGCATGACAAGGTGAGTATTAGGCAAGCGGTTGTGAATTTCTTCGATACGGCTAATGGCAAGGATTTCACCAGTAGGCTTGCGAGTAAACTTATAAGCACCGTGGCTAGTACCGATCGCTACTGCAAGAGCATCAACTTGAGTACGCTCAACGAAGTCAGCAGCTTCATCAGGGTCGGTCAAAAGTTGCGAATGATCCAATGCTCCTTCAAAACCATGTCCATCTTCAGCTTCACCCTTACCAGTTTCCAGTGAACCCAAACAACCTAGTTCACCTTCAACGCTAGCACCGATCGCATGAGCAACCTTTACAACTTCCGCAGTTACAGCAACGTTGTAGTCATAGCTAGCAGGAGTTTTAGCATCAGCTTCCAGTGAGCCATCCATCATCACACTGGTAAAGCCATTTTTGATTGCAGAGTAGCAAGTAGAAGGCGCATTACCGTGATCTTGGTGCATCACGATAGGGAGATGAGGGTAAGTTTCAGCAGCAGCCAAAATTAAGTGACGTAAGAAATTTTCGCCTGCATAATTGCGTGCGCCACGAGAAGCTTGTAAGATCACAGGGCTGTTGGTCTCATTAGCAGCCTGCATGATCGACTGGATTTGCTCCATGTTGTTTACATTAAATGCAGGGATGCCATATCCGTTTTCAGCTGCATGATCGAGCAGCAGGCGCATTGGTACTAAAGCCATATTTAAATTCTCTCCTAGACTAAATCGAGCTTGTTTCGATTATTAACAATCTTAAATCATTTTGAAGAATTATATCTAACTAAAAAAGGGCGCATCGCGCCCTTTTTTAGTTGGATGGTTAGATATTTTTTTCGCTAAGTTCGCGAGTCATATAGTCAAAAGGTGCTGCAAGCCAATCAGCATTTTCACCCACTAAATCAAAAACCAGTTGCTTGAGGATCTGAATACCTTGGACAGTTGGTCCAATGGGTACACCCAGAGAGCTATAAGTATCACGCAAGCCTTGTAATACTCTTTCATCAAGAACATCATTGTTGCCTGCGACTAGAGCATAGGAAGCATAGCGCAAATAATAATCTAAATCACGCAAGCAAGCCGCAAAACGACGAGTTGTGTAAGCGTTACCACCTGGACGGATTAAATCAGGGACTTCTTCAAATAACTGAGATCCAGCCTTACGGACAAGTGAAGCTGCGTTTGCTGTGATTGCCGCAGAAGCAGCTAAGCGGGCTGTGCCAGTTGCAAAATAGGATTTGAGGGTATCCATGGCATCGCGGTCAAAGTATTTACCAGTTGCATCATAAGAACCGATCAGGCTGGTAATTGCATCCTGCATGTTGTTTTCTCCGTTAATTTGTCTTTAATAAATGTATCGGTAACGTATTTGTAAAGTTTGTAAACTATATATAACTTAAACTTGGCAACCTATCCTTTGGACAGTTACCGAAATTATTTTACTGTGCTTTCAGCGCCT
Source organism: Pseudanabaena minima str. Chao 2107 (assembly GCF_051131155.1). NCBI lineage: Bacteria > Bacillati > Cyanobacteriota > Cyanophyceae > Pseudanabaenales > Pseudanabaenaceae > Pseudanabaena > Pseudanabaena minima. The sequence continues at coordinate 1,961,310 of NZ_CP159508.1, read as the reverse complement.
TACCAAGTCTTACTCTATATAAATGCTATATAAATGCCATATTGGGCGTTCTTTACGCTTGTTAGGACATAAAACCTAATGAAGAAGAAGCGGTGCAAAGTGCTGCGTCTTCTTTACTTAGATTTTGATTTTTCAGCGATCGCACTATAGAAAAAGTCGGAAGTAGGTCGCTGCGATGTAAGCTTAGATACTATGCTTAGATATTAAGCTCAAAAAAAGCTCAAATACAAAGATTAAATCTTGGGGTTTTTCTAAAACCCTTGCAAGCAATTTATAAAGAAATGTCTGGAAGTAAAGTTGATGTAGGGCTAGGTCTATGAAGTGGGTTACTAGTCTTTCGACAAAAATATCTTTGGAAGCTGCGGTACAGGATCTGTCACAGCAAGTATTTGCTTTACTTGGCGATCGATCGCTTGATTTAGGCTTTTTGTTTGTTTCCACTGCTTTTGCCAGTGACTATCCGCGTTTGTTACCGTTGCTAGCGGAAAAATTGCCGATCCAAAAACTAATTGGCTGTTCTGGTGGGGGAATTGTCGGCAATGGTCAGGAGTTTGAAGATAAACCTGCGATCGCCTTGCTAGTCGGTCACTTACCGAATGCTGAGGCAAAAGTATTTCACCTTGATGACCATCTGTTGCCAGATCTTGATAGTCCACCTGATCGTTGGGAAAAGTTAACGGATGTTGACCCCGCAGTTTCACCTAGCTTTGTGTTAGTGGGTGATCCATTTTCATTTCCGATTAATGACTTAATTCAAGGGCTAGATTTCGCCTATCCTAATGCTGTCAAAGTTGGGGGCTTGGCAAGTAGTGGTGGTATGGGTGCAAATGCACTGTTCTGCTTCCATGAAGAAGGGATATATAAGCTTTACCGCACGGGTTTGTTAGGTGTAGCCCTATGGGGAGATGTGACTATCGATCCTGTAGTCGCGCAGGGCTGCCGTCCCATTGGCAAAATCTTGCAGGTTTCTGAATGTGAACGCAATTTAATTTTGGGACTAGAGGGCAAGCCGCCTCTAAGCCTATTACAAGATACTGTGGGCGATTTAAACCCAAGCGATCGCGAATTGGCTCAGCATTCACTATTTATTGGTGTGGTGATGAATGAGTTTAAGGCAAATCCATCACAGGGGGATTTCTTGATTCGCAATATTATTGGTGTTGATCCTCGATCTGGAGCGATCGCTGTTGGAGATCGAATGCGTCCTGGACAGAGAATCCAACTACATTTACGCGATGGCAAAGCTTCGGCTGAAGATTTAGAAGAAGCTTTGATAAATTACACCAATCAGTTGAGTTTAGAGGCTCCTAATATTTCTCCTACCGCAGCTTTAATGTTTTCTTGCATGGGGCGTGGCGAGAGGCTATATGACAAACCAAACTTTGACTCTGAGATTCTGCAAAAGCATCTTGGGTTAATTCCATTTGGTGGTTTTTTCTGCTCTGGTGAAATTGGTCCCGTAGGAGGCACGACATTCCTACATGGTTATACTTCAGTGTTTGGCATTCTGAGACCCAAAAATAAGTGATGTAATTTCGATATAGCAATTAGCGGCGTGCAAAGCATTATGCAAATTGCTATATCGAAATTATACCAAAACACAAAATGGCGTAGCCATTTTGTGTTTTTAAAACCCTTATTGGGTTTGGTTTTCAATTCACAAAAGTGTTGCCACACTTTCGTGAATTGGTATTACGTTAATTTTGTTTGAAAGAAAATTGTGATAAAACCAAAAATTGAGATTAGCTCTGGTACAATCACTCTAAAATTTCCACTACTTCTCCATAGTTTTTAAGGTACAGGATCAGAAGTATGCAGCTAATCAATGTAAAAAAATTACGTTCAATCAAGTTTATTACTAGCCTATATAATCTTCTATTCAAACCATTAAAAGCAGAAAAGGGAGACTACGATTATCTAAGATGGAATGGATTGATTGACTTAATGTGGAAAATGGGTGGAGGGGCAACTCGTGCATTCTTAACCAAAAAATTTCTCAGCAGTTCGCCACACTATCTCTATCCCAAAAATAAGTTCTATTTTCTTCCAGGAGAATACGAGGAATTGCTCTCTCAACTTCGTCTTTCCCGTGCTGAGATCGCTAATGATGTTTTAGCTAAACTGATTAAACCTGATGACGAGGTACTAGAATTTGGTTGTGGGCATGGCTTGATTGTTGGCGCAGTGGGTAAGTTTTGTAAACGCGCAGTTGGCGTAGATGTCAGTCAAGCGATCATCAGAGTTGCGGAAGAACTTAATCGTGATGTCAAAAATGTTTCATATATTAGAAGCTCAGGACTAGACTTAAAAACCATTCCTGATCAGTCATTAACTTTTGTTTATTCGATTGAATGTATCCAGCATATTGAGAAAGTACATGCTGTAACCTTCTTTCATGAATTTTACCGTATCCTCAAACCAAATGGCAGAGCGCTAATTCAGTTTCCAGACTTGACTCGCTCAGAAGAACTTGATGCATGGATGGAAGGAACTTGGAAAATACAGTCAGAGCGTCCTTATTCTGAACTAACCATGATGAGAATACGCTACTACACACCCGAAGAAATCAAAATATTGCTAACTCGTATTGGTTTTAGCGATGTAGTTTTTCTAGACCACAATCTCAATCCCGTAGAACGTTCTTCTGTATACTTTTTAGCAACTCGCTAAACCCCAAAATAAAAAGGCGGCGCATTGCGCCGCCTTTTTATTCCATTTTTATTTAACTGCTAATGGCAGGTTGTTTATTGAAAGCAAATTGATTGAGAATGCGATCGCAAATTTGACCGCTAGACATACCAAGGGAATTAAAGGACTGCTCTGGAGAAGCATGTTCCACGAGAATATCGGGAACCCCAATGCGGTAAACAGGAGCTAGTACATTCGCATCATTTAAAGCTTCTAAAACTGCACTACCAAATCCACCCATCAGGCAACCTTCTTCAAGGGTGACCACCTTACCGATTTTTTGAACAAGAGGTAGAATTAGCTCGGTATCTAGGGGTTTTGCAAATCTGGCATTAACGACAGTGGCACTAATACCATGCTCATTCAAGAGTTCTGCAACCTGTAGCGAGGGATAGACCATTGAGCCATAGGCGAGTAACAAAACGTCCTTGCCTTCGCGCAAGACTTCAGCTTTGCCGATTGGTAATGGCTCGATATCCTCATCTTGCAATGGTGCGCCTACACCGTTACCACGAGGATAACGCATGGCGATCGCGCCATTATGAGTTAAACCAGTGACAATCATGTTCTGCATTTCGGCTTCATCCTTAGGAGCCATTAGCACCATGTTTGGAATGCAGCGTAGGTAGGCGATGTCATACATACCTTGATGAGTAGGTCCATCGGCTCCGACAATCCCTGCGCGATCGAGACAGAAGAAGACAGGCAGATTTTGAATACAGACATCATGGATAATCTGGTCAAAGCCACGTTGGAGGAAGGTGGAATAAATTGCGGCAACGGGACGCATTCCTTCGCAAGCCATACCTGCTGCAACGGTGATCGCGTGTTGCTCAGCAATGCCGACATCGATAAATTGATTGGGTAAAGCAGCTTGGAATTTGTCTAAGCCCGTACCTGTGGACATGGCGGCGGTAATGGCAACGATGCGCTTGTCATGCTCGGCAAGTTTAATTAGTGTATCGGCAAAAACCTTGGAGTAGCTGGGAGGCTTAGGCTTGCTAGAGGTAGAAGGCTTGGCTTTGCCTGTGGCAAGGTCAAAGGAGTTTTGGGCATGGTAGCCAACACGATCAGCTTCCGCATAGCTGTAACCCTTGCCCTTAGTGGTACTAACGTGAACCATGACAGGACCTGAGAGCGTATGTGCCATCTTGAAGGTGTCGATCAGTTCCTTGAGATTGTGACCATCGACTGGACCAATGTAAGTAAAGCCAAGTTCTTCAAATACGGCTCCGACTTTGTTTTGTACCATTGTCACAATCTTGAGATTGTCCTTAATTCTTTCAATCTCAGGGCTGATTTGTTCGCCAACAAAGGGGATGTTGCGGATTTGTCCCTCTAAATTGTTGGTGATAAATTTCATCGGTGGGCTGAGGCGCATTTTATTCAGGTACTTAGGAATTGCGCCCACGTTAGGGGAAATCGACATTTCATTGTCATTGAGGACAACTAATAAATTAGTTTTGGGAAGATGCCCTGCGTGGTTGATGGCTTCAAGCGCCATGCCACCTGTCAAGGAGCCATCACCAATGATCGCTACAGTTTTGTAATTATCGCCTTGTAAATCACGGGCGATCGCCATACCCAGTGCTGCGGAAATACTGGTCGATGCGTGACCAGCACCGAAGTGATCAAATTCACTTTCGCGACGGTTGAGGTAGCCTGCAATCCCATCCTTTTGACGCAAGGTATGGAAATTTTTGTAGCGTCCTGTGATCAATTTATGGGGATAGGCTTGATGCCCCACATCCCACACAACTTTATCACGATCTAAATCTAGAGTTTGATATAAAGCGAGAGTTAGTTCGACTACGCCTAGCCCAGGTCCTAGATGTCCACCTGTGGCAGCGATCGTTTCTAAATGTTTTTGCCGAATTTCCTTTGCTATAGACTCCAATTGCGAGATCGTTAGACCATGCAACTGGTTAGGGTGGGTAATTTCACTTAACCGCATATATACTTATTTTTATAAAATGGCTTCCTATTAGTGTAACTGAAGCGCACCCCACAAACGTTCATCGCGATCGCAGTTCTTAAAACCCAGTAATAAAAAGGAGGTGCTTAGCACCTCCTTTTTATTACTTTGAGAATAGTGACAGAACAGCTTGACGACATCCCATACAGTCACAGCCGCACTCACTGATTGCAAGATCACCTATGCGATCGCTGGTTAAAATATTGGTGAGATCATTGCGATCGCTAAGGGATTGGCTATTTGACTCAGTAGTGATTTTGGTAATTACAATTGATTCTGCATAAATATCAGGATCTTTGCTGATACTAGAGCTAATGCTGGTGTTTGCTAAAGCAGGAGTACCTGAGGCTAAAAAAGTTGCCAATAGAGCAGGACTGCTTACAAGAGCTAAGGATGATTTTTTCATAGGGCAAAGGAATGTCTGATTACATTCATTAATTGCTACAGATACTAGCATCAACTCATTGGAGAGTTATACTGAGATTTACATAGTTTTTACTTTCCCATGCTCTCCGCGAGTCCCGACCTCATCGCCCTAGCTCGATCGCAAATTATTTTACTGACCCAGAGCTTGGGTGCAGTAGCTAGCGCCATGTATATTACCGAAAATGTCGCGGATGGGATGCCACCAAATTTGATCGAAGTTGCTGTGTTTCCAGAAGAGGGGGCGATTGCTCTGCCAGAGGCTTTTGCGGCTGAGAATTATCCTATTTTGTCGATAGGTGCTAGTGGCTTGGTGAGACAACGTCGCTTTGTCTTGCCCTTAATTTATGAAGAGGCAATTTTAGGCTTTTTGATGACGGGACGGGAAGATCGGGACTGGTTTGATTATGAACAATCACAAATTCAGCAAATCGCCAATACTTTAGCGATCGCCTGTGCGCTTGATCGCCGCAATCAATGGCTAGCGGCTAACCAACAACGCAATTACGAAGAACAAAGCAATTTTTTAGCCTCACTGCTGCATCAACTCCGCAATCCTCTCACCGCAATTCGCACCTTTGCCCAGTTATTATCACGGCGGATTGTTGCTGATGATCCTAATCAAAAGTTTGTAACGGGAATTTTGCGCGAAACTCAGCATATTCAAGATTTGCTCAGCGAAGCTGATCGCCCTGCTCCACTTTTGCTATCGGAAGCTGAACATGAAAAGGCGCTTTTACCTGCTGCTATGGAACTCGAAGCAGTCGATCTTAGTGAAATTCTGGATGGAATTACCAATTTTGCCAGTGCGATCGCTCAAGAACGGAATATTCAATTTCTATCAAATATCCCTTCCCATTTGCCCAAAGTGTTAGGAAATGAGTCGGCACTGAGAGAAGTGATCAGCAATCTTGCTGAGAATGCGCTCAAATACACGCCCAAGGGTGGCTATGTATTATTAGGTGCAGATGTTAAACCCGACACAGTTTATATCTATGTCCAAGATACGGGGGTGGGCATTCCTGATGCAGATTTGCCGCGCTTATTTGAACGTAATTTCCGTGGTAGACAGGCAGAGGGTGAGATTGCAGGGACAGGTTTAGGGTTAGCGATCGCCAATGAATTAGTACAAAAAATGGAAGGCAGTATCCATGTAATCAGTCAAGTTGGTAAAGGTAGTACTTTTGCTGTAACACTCAAGCGATCTATATAAACTTCATTTTTTAAAAAATACAAGGGAGAAGAGCAATAATACTTATTTGGTGTATGGTTTATCAATTTTATGCAAAACTATGACTGACTCAACACCTTCAGAAATAGCGATCGCCACTTCACAGACTAAGCATCCTGAGATGGGTGGAGGACTACCTGTGATTAAGTATTGGGCAGAGAAAACGCTAGATCTGAAGGGAGGATTGCTATGGAAAACCTTATTGCATAAGAGTGCTTGTCTGTCCTGTGCATGGGGAACGGGTGGACAAAAAGGTGGATTTCAGAATGAAGATGAAGAGAATTTGCAGCGCTGTGCCAAAAGTGTTGAAGCGATCGCCTCAGAATTAATGGAGCCAATTTCCCATCATTTTTTTGAACGTCATTCAATATCGGAACTACAAAAATTAAGCTCTATGGAAGCAGATCGCTTAGGTCGTCTGAGCTTTCCTGTGATTAAACGGGCTAATAGCGATCGCTATGAACGTATCTCATGGCAAGAAGTCTATGAAATTGTTGTCACAGCTTTCCAGAAATCACCAGAACGTCTTGCCTCGTATAGTTCAGGTCGTTCATCGAATGAAGCCGCTTATCTCTTGCAATTACTGTTGAGATCGCTGGGATCGAATAACCTTGCTGACTGCTCCGATCTCTGCCACGCACCTTCGACGATTGGGTTAAAGGAAGTATTTGGCTCTGGGACTTCGATGGTTAACCTTGCCGATCTCAAACAAAGCGATTGTATCGTGCTGATTGGCTCGAATGCTCCTGCCAACCATCCGCGCTTGATGAATGAATTGATTAAACTACGCGATCGCGGCGGTAAAGTGATTGTTATTAATCCTCTCATTGAAGTTGGTTTAGTTAAATTTGCTTCTCCTGCCTATCCCATTAAATCTTTTCTTAAAGGTTCTGAAATATCTTCCCATTATATTCAGCCGATTTCAGGTAGCGATACGGCGGTTTTTCTAGGAATTCAAAAAGCGCTGATTGAGAATGATTTAGTCAATTATGATTTTCTGAAAGCACATACAGAAGGTTGGGAAGCAGTAATCGATCAGGTGCGATCGCTAGATTGGGCAGAAATTCTCAATACTTGTGGAGTTTCCCGCGAAGAAATCGAAATCGCCGCCCAGATGATTGGAACTTCGCAACGGGTGGTATTTGCTTGGGCGATGGGAATTACGCAGCATTCTAATGCCGTTGACAATGTGTTTAGCATTGCCAATACTGCCATCTTGACAGGCAATGTGGGTAAAGAAGGCGCAGGCACGATGCCGATTCGCGGACATTCTAATGTGCAGGGTTTTGGGTCAATGGGAGTGACGATTCAACTTAAAGAAGAGGTTATGCAAGCTTTAGAGAAATTATTACAACGTCCTCTTAGTCGAGTGCAAGGCTACGATACTCGCGCCTTGATCGAAGCAAGCGATCGCCATCAGATCGATACATTGCTTTGTCTGGGTGGCAATATCTACGCTGCAAATCCCGACTTAACTCAAGCTAAACGTGCTTTAGGTAATATCGAAACTATTATTTATATTTCTACAAAACCGAACCTTGGACATTTTCATGGACTAGCTCACGCAAACACGCTAATCCTGCCTGTATTTGCCCGTTTTGAGAATCCTCACAAGACTACAACCGAGTCTGGCAATAACTTTGTGCGTCTAAATGATGAGGGAACATCTCATCTTAGTCAACGACAAGATACAGAAGTAATTTCTGAAGTTGAATTTATAACCGAACTTGCTGCTCGCCTGCATGGTGATGATGTATTAAATTGGCGATCGCTCCAAGACACAAAATATGTACGTCAACTAATTGCCAAGACTATTCCAAATTACGAAAAAATCGGTGAAATTGATGATACGAATCAAGAATTTACGATCGCCAATCGGATCTTCCATGAGCCAAAATTTCCCACGCGATCGGGCAAAGCCCAAATGTTTGCCACTCCCTTACCTAAGCTAGAATTGCCAACGATTTCTAGCTTTGATTTGCCCAAAAATGCTCAAGCAATTGTTCTTTCCCTTGGGACTGGTCGCAGCTATTCACAACACAATACCGTTGTGTATAAAGATGGTGACTATTATCGGGGAATGCCCCATCGCAATTGCATTTTGATGAATAAAATGGATGGCGATCGCACTGGCTTTCAAGAACATCAATCTATAACAGTAAAAGGAAATGCAGGCAAAATGGAAAATGTGGAAATCATCTATGGACAAATCCGTGAAGGTTCAGCGCTAATGTTTTATCCTGAAGTTAATGCCATCTTTAGCGCTCCCATTGATCAGCGTTGTGGCACACCTGCTTTTAAGCGTGTTCCTGTTGCTGTTTATAGCGATACAAGTTTTAAATAGAATCTTAAAACCCAAATAAAGAAAGGCGGCGCGAAGCGCCGCCTTTCTTTATTTACAAGGTCTTTTTAGAACTTAGCTGATCCATTCAGGAATAGCTTCCTCTTTGGTGTTAGTGCGACGCTCAAGGGTTTGACGCTCGAACTTCATGTGAATAGCGCGATTTTGTTCGCCATCCGCAGCAACTGCAAAGATTGGATAATCTTGAATACCATCTTGGAAAGAAGTATGGAAGCGGAATGTACCGTCAGCATTGAGCTTAATCGGACGACCACCAATGGTGACAGAAGCATCAGGCTCAGTTGCACCATAGACAATCAATTCAGCATCAGCAACTAGCCAGAATTGGCGAGGGCGGATGGGAGCTTCGCTAGAGAAGAAACTATAGCTGGACATGCCAATGCCAGAGTAGTTAATGCCGCTAGCACTGATTGCCCCTGCCGCACCTGCAAACAATCCTGCACCAGATGGGAAGACATAGGAACTAATTGACTCAGGAGCCATACCAATTCCCGACTCATGCTGCATAGAGCCATATAGAGAGCCAGAGATTCTCTGTACTTCAGCTTCACGGGCAATATTAAAGATTTCGTCGTAGGAAGTATCGCTGCTGGTAGTAGCTGTTTCTTCGGGAGCAGGAGCAACTTTCTTAGCTGGAGGAACCAGAGTGAAGAAGGTCTGACCCTTGAGTGTTTGATCCCAAGGTACGGTAATGAAGTTGTCTTCTACCCATTCCGATGGGAATACTGGGGGAACGTGAACAACTTTGGAGCGCGTTAACACTAACCAACGACCATCAGCACAACGATAGCCAAGTTCGGCTACATAGTCGCGATCGCTAATTGGTATTGGTAAGTACCATTCGCGAGCGAGTTCATCGCTGTTATATTCCTGTAAGTTATTGGGAGTTTGGTAGTCCAAGTTGATATCAGTGGCATCATATAAACGTAGAGCCAACTGCTGTCCACCTTGACGACGTAATTCTTCCTTTTGAGAATTTGGCACATCCCAATACACGTAAGCCCATTGAGGATCACGAGGTAATAGAACGATTCGACTTTCACCATAACCACTTGGCAAATCACCGATACTTTGATCAATGGCAGCAAGTGATTCTAGGGCTTCTTCAGTTTCTTCACTACCTAAATTAAACTTTGATGCTTCCACGATTTCCTGTGTCTCCGAGTTACTACGATCTGCTTGGGTTGAGGCTGCACCTTGAGCCGTAAGAATAGTTTGGATATCAGCTAAGAGCTGTGATTTTCGCATTCGACTGTAACGAGAAATCTCTAGCTCTGCTGCTACTTTGCGAAGTTGACGCAAGGTCATTTCTTCTAGGGGAGGACGTTCCCTCGCCATACAATTAACCTCCAACTGCTTTTAATGGTATCTACCTCAGTTGCACTGAACTGAGGGTTCGGTCTGTAGCTAAATACATTTTGCCAAATTTTCGGAGAAGGTCAATGGCTGAAAGGGTTATCTTCTATTGGTTTAGACAAGTTTATTAAGAGTTTTCAGTACAAATACTTAGCCAAAACCAAATACCTGTCATTGTTGTGGCGATCACTTGGGCAAATTTAATGGGGGATCGCAATGTCATGAAACCATAACATTGCGATCCCCTCCTTTGGATACTAGGGGAGGTTGCCCGAAAAGCCATAAGATTAGAGGGACAACAAATATGTATTTTTATAAATATGAAGGCAAAATACGAGTCTTTATGTAAGTCTTTAGAAGTTTTAAAAGGTACTTTACAAGGCTTATGTCGTTCGGCAATCGCTTTTACACTGGTTGCCTTAGTGGTACTTAGCAGTTTTACCCCAGCAGCAAATGCTGCATTGTTTGCTAAAAAGGGTGAAGTGTTATCAACGAAAGAAATACAAACGCTTGTCAATGCAGGTTTGACAGGTAATTATCTCGCTGATACAACTGACACGATCAAAACGTTGCGAGAAGCGATTAATCTACCAGAAGATGCTGAAAACCGTGCTGCGGTTAAAACATCAGCAAGATACAAAATTAATGCCTATGTATCCCGTTATCGCGCCGATCGCGAAAAGAGTGGTTTGTATTCCTATACAACAATGCTAACTGCATTGAATACTTTGGCAGGGTACTACAATGGTTCGATCAAGCGTGCAGTACCTGCTAAGGTTCGCGATCGCTTGTTACAAGAGTTTGACCGTGCTGAAACTGCTTTAACTCAAGGACGGTAATTTTACTTTTGCGAAACTTCACTGAATGACTTAATTAAATAGGTTAAGTAGGTCATTAAGAGAACCCTGTAAATGCACAGATCCGCGACTTTTTTTGGTGAATTTGCAAATAGTCTTTGCTTGCTTAGAAAAAGTCGGGGATCTTAGACTGTGTTGCTTTAGTTTCTTCTTGAGCTTTTTTATGCCTAGTTACTGACAAATTAACAAAAGTGTTGTGACACTTTTGTTAATTAACAACAACCCGTAAGGGTTTTAAAAACATAAAATGGCATAGCCATTTTATGTTTTGGTGTTACAGGGGCTTACATAATGGCTTAAGTGCAGTTTCTTGAAATGATATAACTAGCTTGCTTGAGGATGACGAAACATTGGCAACAGGATTGGCGACAATATACGAAGCACTGCATCAAGATCTGCAAACCCGTGAGTTTGTTGAAGAGTTGCATCAAACTGACGCAAAGGAATTTTGGTATCAATTGATTGCTGTTCTCCAGCAATTTTCGATGCAGCCACAGCTCAAAGGCTTTTTGTTAACTCATCATCCATATATTTTTCCGAATGCGGTCTATCGCCAACCCGAATTACAAACTTGGGTATTTACTACCAGTAAATCTTCACTATTCCCAGCAGGTTCTTTACCAATTAGCAACACTCAAGTTGTCCCGCTCCCCAAAGCCGATCCCCTCAATCAAGAATGGTTTTGCATTTTAGTCACTGACATTTTTAGTGTTTTAGTTCTCTCATCGACAAAAAGTCATAGCTGTATTTGGTCACTTCATCCCCATGCTATTCAAGCGGCGATCGCTGTGCTTCTAACGCGGATTCGGCGTAATGATCAACAGAATTTATTACAAAAAAAGCTGCAACAATTTCCGCTTAACTTGCCTTCCTATGCAATCATGGCAAGATTTAGCACCATTTTAATGGCACAGTCTTCAATTCATCAGGAGTTATCGATCCCTGAAATCCAAGAAGTTGATATCATCAAGGCAATTACCCATGAGGTGCGAACTCCGCTGACGACGATCCGTATGTTGGTGCGATCGCTAAAGCGTCGTAAAGATATATCGGCGGAAGTAAAAACGCGATTAGATCGAGTTGATGCAGAATGTACAGAGCAGATTGAGCGATTTAATTTGATTTTTGAAGCCGCGCAACTTGATAGTTACGCAATTATGTTGGAAGCAACCCAAATAGAAGAGATCTTGAGTGATGGGTTTATGCGTTGGCAAGAACATGCTGGGCGACGACAGATATCCTTAGAAATGATCTTACCGACGGAGATTCCTGCAATTTTGAGCAATGCTCCCCTGCTCTCTCAAGTTCTCAATGGACTAATTGATCGCTTAGTTCGCAGTTTTCCGCCCGATAGTCATATTCAGCTTATCCTAACCAGTGCTGGTGAATATCTAAAGCTACAGTTTCAATCACAAGTAACGCGACAAGGTGGGGGGGACTTACCATTACTCAAGGCAGTAGGGCAATGGCTGATGCTGCAACCTGAGACTGGAACCTTAAGTTTGAGTTTGCCAACTACAAAGACTTTACTAAAAGCGCTCGGCGGAAAGCTGACCGTCAGAATGCATTCTACTAGTTCGGCTTATGACGGTGAAATCCTAACAATCTTTCTGCCATTTATTTAAGTATTAAGCTAATCAAGGAACTACTTTAAGATATATTGTTCAAAATCGTCTGACTAGTTTCCCAATGAGTGACGAGATATATAGATTACTTTTAATAGATGCTGATCGCATTTTTCGGATGGGAATGCGATCGTGGCTGGCACAATTTTCAGAATTGGAAGTGGTGGCTGAAGCGGAGACGGTGGCTGAGGTTTTAGGTATTTTGCGGGGAGGAGGAGATTTTGATCTAGCAATTCTCGATCTAAATATAGGCACAAAAAATTCGGAATTGGCAGCAATCAATTGTCAAGCTGGTCTAGAACTATGTCAACGCTTAAAGTTGGAGTATCCCCAATTGCCAATTTTGGTATTGAGTTATCCACAAGAGCCTCCAGTAGTGGAGATGGTTTTGCGCACTGGTGTTGAGGGATATTGTCTGAAGGGAGCTAATCCTGATGAATTAATAACTGCGATTCGCCAAGTTGCTCTAGGAAATCAGTATCTAGACGATCGCCAAAGACTTGTTATCAATCAATCTAAGCAATCCAATCGCTTAATGAGAAATTTGCCTGAGCAAACTATTGTGGCGATCGTAAAGCGTAATTTCTATTTGTCAGGAATGCGAGGAATTGATCGGGTATTAGCTGAAGTCAAGGCTAATTTAGCTAGTACCAATAGTGACCAGATTAGCGATCAGATTGCCAAAATGGTTTTAGCGGGGCAGGCTAGAGAATTACAAGCGGCGCGTTGGTTAGTGAATCGGTTATGGGGACAGCAAATAGAACCAGCTATGCCACCAGCAAATACAGTTTCTAATCTGGACGAAAAATTTATTGATTTTGATGGAGAAATAAGCGATCGCACAACCAAAAAAGCTAACAACACAGCCCAAGATCAAACTGAGGAGCAAGCCAGAAATAATGCTTTGGCTGTCCAAGCAAGTCTATGGGACAAAACGGTTAACAAACTACAATCTAGCTTATTAAATATAAGTAAAACTCCGTTAGAAATTGATATTTTGAAAGATGAGAAAAAGCGACAACTTCTATATGTTGCTTTGCGCCAAATCGAACAAAGCATCACTGATTTACGGTTTTCTCAAATTCAACCATCACAATTAGAACTGAAAATACCTGATATTTTAAAAAGTATTTGGCAGGAAACAATAATTAATTTTTTTGGCAAATATTATGTGCTGAATAATATTGATTCTGAAGTTAATGTTGTGGATATTTTACTCAAGGAAGAAGAGATTGTACAGACAGAGTTTTTAGATAAAATCCCTCAATTTGATAATTTTCTATCCCATCTATTATTTGAAACAGAATTAGTAATCGATGACTCTAGTGCTGCTATTGGAACACCTGAAGCAATGCAGAGAGTAGAGATAATATTAGATAATTTGATTATTCAAATTGCTAATGCCGTAATTCAACCACTCTTAAATAATTTCGCCAATATTGAAGAAATCAAGCATAATTTCTATCGCTATAATTTGCTTGCGACTCGTGAAATCGAACGATTTCGCAATGATTTATCTTGGAAATATCGCTTAGAAAAGTATATTAGTGAACCGCAATTAATCTTTGAGAGTCGTCATATTTTATTGACCTTTGCCGATCGCGGCATCAAAAGAGTAACTATCTATACCCCTCGTAATGAAGAGCTACAACAGCTAGAAGGAGTACAACTGGCTGTTACTTTAGTACTGGAATTACAAGATACGATCGCACCAAGACTAAAATCAGCGATCTCTTTTATTGGTAGCGGATTTGTGTATGTATTAACCAACGTGATTGGTCGGGGCATTGGTTTGATTGGGCGTGGTGTAGTGCAAGGAATAGGCAATGCTTGGCAAGAAAACCGCAACAAAAAGTAGGCTAGCCTACTTTTTGTTGCGGCTAAGCGGCGTGCTCAACAATTTATGGCAAAGTGCTAATCTGTTGGACTAAAACATTTTTCTGGATTTTCCCCATCGCATTGCGGGGAAGTTCTGCGACAAAGAATATTTGCTTAGGACATTTGTACGTGGCGAGGCGACTTTTGCAATGGGTGATTAACTCTTCATGGGTAATTGTAATAGCATCTTTAAGGGCGATCGCAGCGACAACTTTTTCACCAAAATCAGTATCTGGCAATCCCACTACCGCCGATTCTTTGACATTTGCATGGGATTCGAGAACATTTTCGATTTCTTTGGGATAGACATTAAATCCACCTGTAATAATTAGCTCCTTAGCACGACCGACTAAGTACAGTCTGTTGTGATCATCGGGATCTTGAAATCCCAAATCACCCGTGTGAAACCATCCATCTGTAAATGACTCTGCTGTTTTGTCTGGCATACCCCAATAGCCTTGAAAGACATTTGCGCCACGAATCCAAACTTCACCGACCTCAGCGATCGCCACATCTTCACCATCACGATTGACAATCCGAATTTCTACGCCATCCAAAGGAAACCCGACACTCTTGGCTTTGCGATGTTCTGGATCAATAAGATTCGATGCATTCATCCCTGTTTCGGTCATGCCATAACGTTCAAGGATGCGAAAACCTGTCATATTTTCAAATTGAGAGAACTGTTGATCGCTGAGGGGTGCAGAACCAGAAACAAATAGGCGCATATTACGCAAATCTGGTTGAGGTTCTAGTTTTTCCCATTCATTAATCAGTCGTTGATAAATAGTGGGAACACCCATGAACAAGGTGCAATTTGATGATGTTAAAGTTGACCAGACGCGGCGTGGTTCAAATTTCTCTAGCATGATCATGGTTGCACCTGCGTAGAGACATCCTAAAGCGGCGACATTCAAGCCATGTACATGAAATAGAGGTAAGACATGTAATAGAATATCGCGATCGCTCCATTCCCATGCTTTATGTAAAGCTTTCATGTTGGCGATGAGATTGTGATGGGAAATTGCCGCGCCTTTACAACGTCCTGTTGTGCCTGATGTGTAGCAGATCATGGCAATATCATCACCACCTGCGATGTATTTGGGAAGAATAGCTTCTACTGATGGGAGAAGTTGTTCTTCTTTGAGTAGGATTTGCAATTCTGATAAATGCTGGATTGCCGATTGTACTTTGCTAAAAATGTCGCGAGTAGTCACATATAAAGAGCTACCTGAATCCGTCAAGAAATAGTCAATTTCTTCAGGGCGATAGTCGGGGTTGAGTGGTAAGGAGATCGCACCAATAGAGAGAATCGCAAAATGAAAAAATAAAAATTCGATGCATTTTGGTAATTGGACTGCAACGCGATCGCCTTTTTTGATACCTAGGCGATCGAGATGAGTGGCATAACGCTGTACTAGGAGATCAAAATCTTGGTAAGTCCAAGTTTTGTCTCCAAATACGATCGCTGGTTTGTCAGCATATTTTGCTGCGGTTTCGGAAATTAGCCGAGCTAAATTCATGACTGGATTTACCTAAAATTTTTAATGTGGCGATCGCCTAGAATTACAGCATGTTGCATTCAAACATGAACCAAGAAATTTTTTAGTAAATGTGGCTAAGCCACACTTACTTTGCTCGGAAATTATTATAGTTACCGCACAAAGCACTGCTCGTAATTTTATCAAAAACCAAAACAAAAAAAGTGAGTGGCGTTGCTTCATGTCACCACTCGCTTTTATACACCAAAATTTATCTATAGCGATAGACTGATGCTATGGCTAACTGTGCGATGATAATTTGAACTATCTTGTCTTTAGGTTTTGTTGACTGTGAATACCGTTCGTACTGTTTCTGATACTAAAAAAGATTTTTATTTAGCTTTCCCCAAGCCAGTCAATCAAGTCTATAGACGGGTTGTGGATGAGCTTTTGGTGGAAATCCATCTACTGAAAGTCAATCAAACATTTGTATATGACGCAATTTTTGCATTAGGTTTTGTGACTACTTTCGATCGCTTTACAGTGGGGTACAAGCCTGAAACCGATCGCTTTGCAGTATTTCATGCATTGTGTTCGGCGCTTCAGTTTGACTCCGATCGCATTCGCCAAGATGCGACAACTCTGAGCGACCTCGCTACGCGATCACCTCAAGAAATTAAAACCCTGTTGACCAGCTTAGACTCTGGTATCCACCTTGAGCCTTTGTCTGGACAATTAAAGACGATTGCTAATAAAGAAAACTTCAAATATAGTCGCTTGCTGGGTGTAGGGCTTTACGCATTGCTAGAAATTAGCGATCCTGACGATATTGCTGATAGTACGAAGCGTGAAGAAGTGATCAAATTAGTAGGTGAAACGCTGAAATTTGGTAGCGATCGCTTACTCAAAGATATTGACCTATATCGCTCCAATCTCGACAAGATCGAGCAAGCTCGTCAAATGATTGCTGACATGGTAGAGGCTGAACGTAAAAAACGTGCTCAAAAAGAATCTGCTTCAATCAGCGCTGCATCTACAGAAACTACCGAAAATACATAAAAAATAGAAGGCAAAGCCTTCCAAATTAAAATCCAAAATAGAATGGCGGCGCGAAGCGCCGCCATTCTATTTTGGATCTAAAATGACTTGATTAACGCTATAAAACTAATCATGTCAAGCTCGGAACCAACCTTAATTGTTGTAATGATAACAATGCCTGAGGTCAATCAAGCTCATAGTATTGCCAAAATATTGGTTGAAGAAAAACTGGCTGCTTGTGTACAGGTGATGCCTAGCATGACTTCTACCTACATGTGGCAAGGCGAACTATGCCAAGAATCAGAGCATTTAGTCTTGATCAAAACTCTGCAAGCCAATTATGAAGCATTATCTTCTAGACTGCGATCGCTACATCCTTACGAAACCCCCGAAGTTATAGCTATTCCTGTGATCGCCGTTGATCGAGATTATCTTAATTGGGTAATCAATCAACCATAGTTCAAGCGCTGCGCCAAGCACGGCTCACTATTGCAAACTACTGTATGCCCTTTCTAAGGCTTGCATTAAATCCTGAATTTGAATCGGTTTGCTGACATAATCTTGCATTCCTAGTGCCAGACAAATCTCGCGATCTCCCTGTACGGCATTAGCTGTTAGCGCAATAATCCAAGGCTTTTGCCTAAATTCTGCGACGATTCTTTTTGTGGCAGTCAATCCATCCATCTCTGGCATATGCACATCCATCAAAATTACATCGTATTTTTGGCGGTATATTGACTCTAAAACTTCTAGTCCATTAGCTACAACATCGACCCGATATCCTAAGCGATTGAGAAACCGAGTCGCAACTTTTTGATTAACAATATTATCTTCCGCTAGTAAAATCTTTAGAGGGAAACTAGTAGCAAAGTTTTCATTAAAAAATGAAATATCTTTCATTTTGGATTGGCTTTCAAGTAAGGGATGATAACTACTAATCTTCAGCAAAGATTTATATAGTTGCGATTGCTTAATTGGTTTGCTCAGACATACTGTGATTGGATCAGGCTTGCATAATTCGCAACTTAACCGATGGGAAAGTAAAATCATTGGCAAAGAACTTGATTGTGTCCGCATTAATTTTCTGATGCCACAATTGTCGCGATTATTACTAGCATCCTGATCATTAGCATTAGATATAGGAATGCTAGCATCAACAATTGCCCAATCAAATTTGGGCTCACTCTGTAACCATGCGATCGCTTGCTCACTAGATTGAGTTGCCATCACTTCCATTTGTAATTCTTGAGCCAATAGAACTAAGCTTTCGCAGCTAACATCATTATCTTCAAGAATTAATAGTCGTTTTCCAATAAACATGGAATCCCAATCTGCATTCACTATCTGGGTCGTGTCTGCAACTGTAGAAATCGTAAAAGTAAAAGTTGAACCAACTCCAACTTCGCTCTCTACAGACATCTCGCCACCCATCAGTAGCGTTAATTGATTAGCGATCGCTAGTCCTAAACCTGTGCCACCATATTGGCGCGTAGTCGATGAGTCCACTTGGCTAAAGGGTCTAAATAAGCGTTCATAACGATCTTTTGGAATACCAATGCCAGTATCTTTAACAACAAATAGTAACTGATAATTTTGATATTGCTGATCAACTTCTTGTACCGATACTCTTAACGTCACGGCTCCTTGAGCTGTAAATTTAACGGCATTACTAAATAGATTTACCAATATTTGTCTGAGACGGGTTATATCGCTGACAATCTGTTCAGGTACATCAGTATCTATACAATAGGCTAGCTCGATCCCCTTATTAATTGCCGTAGAAGCTAAAAGATCTAAAGATTCTTCGATGCAAGCTCGTAAATTAAAAGGCTGTATATCTAAGCTTAATTTTCCTGATTCAATTTTTGAGAAGTCGAGAATGTCATTAATAATTGTGAGTAAATTATCTCCGCTTGACCTGATAATTTCTGCAAACTCCTGTTGATCTGGGCTGAGATCTGAATCTAATAATAGACTTGACATACCAATCACTGCATTCATCGGTGTGCGAATTTCATGACTCATGGTTGCGAGAAACTCACTCTTAGCACGGTTAGCAGTTTGGGCGGACTCCATTGCTTGTAGCATTTCCATCTTTGCTTGCTGACGTTCTAGATGCATTGCTAAAGAAGAAGCTGAAACTCTTAATAGACTTACTTCTACAGGATCGCGTAAGCGATCGCTATGGTAATCATGGAAACTCAAAAATCCCCAGAACTTATCACTAACGACTATAGGTATCATTAAAATTGAGCGAAGATTTTTAGAATCTAAAATAGGTCTTTCAATTTCGGTAATAGTTGATAAAGACTCATTGACGATTTCGCCATTGGTAAGTCGTGCTATCCATTGCCAAGTAAAGAGCATTTGGATAAATCTAGTCTGTTCTAATTCTTCAGGATGACTGATATTTGAAGCATACCAGGCAGAATGTATCTTGATATCGGACTCTTCAAATGGCTTGTGTTCACAAACAAATAGTTTGACACTTGAGAAATCAGATACTTTACCCAGTAATCGCAGAATATCGACATATTCATGATTGTTAATACTTTCGGCAAGTAAATGGCGTTGAATTTCAACTAGCATAGCCAGATAACTTTCCCGTTTTTCGAGGGTGGCGCTCGCTAGTTTGCGATCAGTGACATCTGTGATTACACCATTCCAAATAGTACTGCCATCATCGTGAGGGATCGGAATTGCGCTACCAGCTAACCATTTAAGCTTGCCAGTTGCCAAAACAACTCGATAAGTCATGCTCCATTTGTTTAAAGTTCGTGCTGACTCTTCAATACTCTCTCTTACCATGTGGCTATCTTCAGGAACTGTTAGTCCCATAATACAGTTGGGGTCTGCATAAACCTGATCGACTGTTATTTCATAAATTTCAACTGCTCCTTTACTAATGTAAGTTATAGAATATTTCCCTTCGGGATCGCGCCGAAATTGATATACCATGCCTGGCATAGAATTCGTAATTAGTTCTAGCCTTTGTTGATTGGCTTGCAGTTCAGCAGTGCGTTCTTGGATGCGTAGTTCTAAACTTTGATTGGTCTGTTCAATTTCTTGAAACTTCTCTTGAAGCGCGATCGCCATAACTTGGAAATTGTAACCAAGGGTATCAATTTCCTTCAAATTGCTAGCATTCCAAGTAAAATCATTGTCCTTTGCTAGATTTTTCTGGAGATCTGTGGTTAGTCTCATTAACTTAGCGATCGGCTTCGCAAAACTACGACTAAGGGAATTTGCGACAATTGTTGCTGGCAGGATGATAGCAAGAATGATCAAGAGAATTTTAGTGTGTAATGACTCAAGCGTATCGATGTATGGGACTGGTGATAAACGCACAACTAGATCCCAAGGAATCTCATTATTAATCGAAACTTTCTGTAAATAATAAGACTTGCGCCATCGAGTCATGGCTGCTGCACCCTTGAGATGCGGAAACCATTGAATCTGATCAGTCCCAAAAGCGATCGTTTTTCCCCCTTGGTGTAAGTCGAAAATCTGTCCTGTCAAAAAATCTGGAGAAGTTGTAGAAATTATTTTTTTATGGCGATCAATTAGAAAAGCTTCTGTTTTCCATGTTGTTGCTGCTTCTGTTAAAAAATCTTTAATATGAGAAATGTTTAGAGATGCAATAACGGTGCCATCAAAGCGATTGTCTTTAAAGATAGGGACAGCAACATCAATATGTGGTTTAGATGTCATTTTATCAATGTGAACATCTCCAAAGGTGATGCTTAAAGTGGATTTAACCTTTTGAAAGATATCAGTCTTAGCAATAGTTTGACTAAGACTAGCTATATCTGTATCAGGCACTCGAGAAAATGTTGTCAAAACTCTTCCTTCAGCATCTGTAGTATGAATAGACAGAAACGTAGGTGTGCCTTTCCCTAACGATGTAGTGGCAAATTGTAAGCGTTCTAAGTTTTTCTCCTCAGATCCAATATTAGCTAGGCTTTGTAAAATCTGGGCGTTGCGTTGATGCCAAAATTTTAGATCAATGTTGAGAGATGACACACTAGAACGTAATTGATTATCAATTTCATAGTTAATATTTTGCAAAAAATATTGCCCTGTCAAAATGGCGATCGTGAGAATCGGGATAAAAACAAAGGCTAACAACAGATAAAACAGCATTTGCTGGATAGTCTGGTGTTGCCGATCGCCTTGTTCTTTCCGCAACCATTGTCTTATTGGTAAGTAGTTAATACATAGAGTTGCAATCACTGCATTAAAGGAGCCATTAATTACTTGCTTAAGAACAACTAAAACAACTGAGCTAAATCCAAATTTGAGAAAGAAAATATAAGAAATAAAGCATAATGGCGTACCCAGAAATAACCAATAGGACAGCACAAGGAACACCATGTTGCGTGATTGCTGATGCTTTTCCTGATAACGCAACCCTATACCTACCCAAAGGCTTTCTAAAATCAATAGCACTGCGGCGTAGGGTTGTCCCCATAGGAAATAGGTATAAGTACTAGCGACCACGGAAACCATTACCCCCATCTTGGTTCCATAGATATAAGTAGCGATCAGGACAGAAATACTGCCGAACAATAAGTCAACGCCAAAAAACAAAGGTAGCCGAAAATAATTTCCTAAGTATCCTAGAGTGGCAAACAATAAAAATACAAACAAATATTTCAGAGTGAATCTATTTGGAAATTTATCCTGAAATTCATCTTTAGATTTATCGATAAAAAATTTGCGTAGAAACTTTGCAATTGGAGGAGAAAAGTTCATTGAATAATCATTACTCTTTGTTCATTTTAACTTACAAAGACAAAGGCTATCTGATAAATATGTTTAGGTTTTAGATGATGGTATTTTTATCAATCAAACTATAAAAAACTTTTAAAAGCGTTACAAAGCAATACTTTCAAAAGTTTCGTTTTTTCTGTTAGTACAAAGTAAGGCAAGGGAAACAGCACAAACCACAATAAAGTACTAGGGAATTAAAGAGGCTTTACTTCCTTTAAACTCACCTTAAATCGTTGAGAATACATTTCTGCTTGGCTGCATAACTCCATTACCAAATACTGGTGTAGGATCTAAACCTGTAATTAGACGGAAATGTGTGGGGGAAATATGTGGTGTAATCGGATTGGTTTCCCAATTTCTTAACAGATCATGCGATCGCTTTAGAAACATTACACCACGCATCATCGGTGTAAACCGCCAACTCTCAATTAAAACTTCTACAAGCGCTAATTCAATTTGAGGTGGTGCATAGGCTTGTAATAAATCTTCTAAATATTCATAAAAATCTTCATCGTCATCGCCATCTAACTGATAGCTATCGACGATGTACTTTACTCTTTGGCGGCTAATTTCTTCCCATACTTCCATGACGCTCTCAGCTTTTGTTGGTTATACCGCGCCTATTAAGAGCTAAACTCTTGTTAGACAATACATTATTATGATAATTAAATAACAATTAGTATAACTCTATCAGAAAGATTCTGACATAACAAATTACAGGAAAGTATGATCCCTCAGAAATTGCGATTAAAAAATTTCTTGAGCTATCAACAATTAGCCTTAGATTTTAGCGGGCTACATGTTGCTTGTATTTGTGGTGCAAATGGGGCGGGAAAGTCTTCTTTATTAGAGGCGATTTCTTGGGTGATTTGGGGTGTAAGCCGTGTGGCAAGCCAAGATGATGTAATTCATGTAGGTTCTAAAGAAGCACAAGTAGACTTCACTTTTATCGCAGGTGGTGAAGTCTATCGGATCATTAGAACCCGATCGCGCAATAGTTCAACTTCTTTGGAATTTCAGGTACAGAGTGAAGGAAAATTTAAATCCCTGACTGAGCGCAAGGTGCAATCAACACAGCAGACTATCATTTCGCACCTAAAAATGGATTACGAAACCTTCGTCAATTCGGCATACTTGCGTCAAGGTCGCGCCGATGAATTTATGCTAAAACGTCCTAGCGATCGCAAGCAGATTCTTGCTGATATGCTGTCTCTGTCACAGTATGACGAGTTGGCGGAACGAGCCAAAGATATTGCGCGAACTAGCAAAGGCGAGTCAGCAGTTTTAGAGAATATGCTGGTACATCTGCGGGATCAAATTCAAGATGGAGAAAAGATCGCACCGCAGTTAGAACTTTTGCGATCACAGTTAACGGATTTGCAAGCATGGGAAAGTCGCGATCGCGCCCGCTTGCAAGTGGTGGAAGATTTGCAGAAACAATATCAAAACCTTTCACAGCAGTTAACTTGGCAACAACAGCAACAAGCTACGATTACCAGTAGTCTTTCTCAAATTGATAGACAACTCTCTAGTCAACGCCGACAATTACAGCAATTAGAGTTATGTATAGCAACGCGATCGCAGATTTTGCAAAACTATGAGCGCTATCAATTGCTATCTACACAAGAATCAGACCTAGAGCGTAAGTTTCAGAAATACCAACATCTTTGCGATCGGCGCGGCGAATTTAGCCATAAACTCACGAGTTTGCAAAGTGAACTCAAAGGGCAGTTAAGACATTATGAAGCCCAATTAGAGTCTCTAGTGCAGCAGGAAAGTGACTTAAAAGGGATTCTCAGTCGTGCTACCGAAATCGAAGCAGCGATCGCTGAATTACATAAAGCAAGGGCAATATTACAGGAATTTGATCGCCTCCAT
The DNA here is from genome assembly GCF_051131155.1 of Pseudanabaena minima str. Chao 2107. Lineage (NCBI taxonomy): Bacteria > Bacillati > Cyanobacteriota > Cyanophyceae > Pseudanabaenales > Pseudanabaenaceae > Pseudanabaena > Pseudanabaena minima. The sequence continues at coordinate 1,937,745 of NZ_CP159508.1, read as the reverse complement.
GCTCAATCCACACCACTAGTGCACCGTCATCAAGTTCTTAAGCATCAATTAGAACGGGAGCAGACAAAACTTGCGGCAAAACTAGATGAATTAGTTGCGAAACGCGAACAGTTATATTTACAAGTCAAAAATCACGATCAATTACTGATTAATGCGAAGGAGCTAGATCGGCAAATTGTTTTATTGCAAAATAAGCAAGTCTATCAACAGCGTGTCCATGAAAAAGGGCTAGAACGGCGTGATTTTTTGGAGCGCCTAAAAACGCGATTGGCGGATAGTGAGGCTGCTTTTAATAAATTAGAAGCCAAAATGCGTCAGTTAACTGTCCCTAATGCTCCTTGTCCACTCTGCGATCGCCCCCTTGATGAAGCCCATTGGCAGTTAGTCCAGAAAAAGCACAAACAGGAATCTCGCGATCTACAAGCAGATATTTGGGTGGTGAAGGAACAGCAAGCCGCTTCCAATTGTGAAATAGAAGTCTTACGAGAAGAGTATCGCGTTTTAAAAAAAGAAATCGCACCGTTAAATGATTTGATTCAACGTAAAGGTACTTTACAGGAACGCCTGAAGGCGATCGCGGAAGCACAGCAAAGACTAGTCCTCATTGATGCAGAGATTGTGGATTTACGAGATCGTCTCCAAAATCAAAACTATATGCGTGACGCATGGGAGGAAATGGAACTGATCGATAAGAATATTCATAAATTTGCCTACGATGAAAAAAATCATGCCTTAGCTCGTGGTGATGTCGAGCGTTGGCGTTGGGCGGAAATCAAGCAGTCAGAATTAAAAAATGCTCAGCGTCAAGCCGATAACCTGTCTCAAAAAATTCCTGATCTGCAAACCAAAATTAACCAATTGCAAGATCGTCTCACCAAAAACCTCATTGATTTAGAAGTACAGCATGAACTCGAACAATGCGATCGCGCCCTTACTCAACTAGCTTACGAACCTGATCGCCATCAACAACTCCGCACCCAAAAACAAGAGCTAACCCCGTCATTACTGCGCTATCAAGAACTTACTCATGCTGAGCAGGAATATCCTGAACTTCAACAACAGGTTGAGCATTTACAGCAAACTCAAAGCACTAATCAACAAGAGTTACAAAACATTACTACTCAAATTTCTCAACTACAGTCACAATGCCAAGCTGTACATGGCGATCATGTACAGGAAATTAACTCCTTGAGACAAAGTTTACAAAATTGGCGATCGCAAATGGATGTACTCCTAGCCCAAATTGGTAGCCTTCAGCAAGCCCAACAACAACTAGAGCTAAGTCGTCAACGCGAACAAGAAACTCTCACTCAAATCGAAGCAGCCCGTCAAAGGCAACGCATCCACACTGAGCTTTATCAAGCCTTTGGTAAAAATGGCATTCAAGCCCTCATGCTCGAAAATGTACTGCCACAAATTGAAGTAGAAGCTAATCAAATTCTCGCTCAACTCAGCGATCGCCAATTAAACGTGCGATTCATCACCCAAAAATCTGGCAAAAAAAGCGATCGCATTATCGAAACCCTCGATATCGAGATTGCTGATACCAAAGGTACTAGACCCTATGAAACCTATTCGGGAGGAGAAGCCTTTCGGATTAACTTTGCGGTGCGGCTTGCCCTCTCCCGTGTCCTTGCCCAGCGCAAAGGCAGCACTTTGCAGACCCTAATTATCGATGAAGGCTTTGGTAGTCAAGACCAATTAGGTTGTGATCGCCTTGTCAGTGCCATTAATGCGATCGCGCCAGATTTTGAATGTATCTTGGTAATTACCCATATGCCACAAATGAAGGAAGCCTTTAACACACTAATCGAAGTATCAAAGAGTGAGGAAGGCTCCACTGTACAATTAGTTGGCTAAATTACAATTTAAAGTTAAAGCGTCCATTCACTTTTTCACCCTTAATATCGGTGAGAACTGCAATTTTGTATTCTCCTGAAGCGTTGGTTGGTAAGTTAGTGGCGTAATGCTTATTTGGCGCATCATAGGTGAGGTCATAGGATTTTTGAGAGCCATCGGGAAATTGGACTTGGGCTGTTACCTTGGCATCAGGAATTGCTTCGTGAGTGTCGCCTGTTTGCAGGAAGAAGTCGAGATGAATATTGTTTTCTTCTTTAACCATTAACAGTTCTAAATGATAAGCGCCAGCCTCAACGACTTGTCCACCCTGATTAGGTTTGCCATGATTTTCTGGTTTTTGAGCAGCTTTGGTGTCTGTTTTAGCGACAGTTTGAGGAGTTGGTTTAGTTGTGGTGACTGCGTTGGGGCTTGTTGTGGGACTGGTGCTAGTCGGGCTATTGCTGCAAGCAGCTAGGATATTTGCAAAAACAATACCAATGAGTAGAAGTTTCGGCGATCGCATATAAATAGAGTTCCTTTTAGAAGAATGAGTGAAAATTTAAAGTATAGAGGCTTGTGTCTCTCGCTTAGCAGGAGACGCAAGCTCTGGTTTAGGTGCGACATACTTCCCAAATTGGGAATATAAGGCAGGTAGTACCAATAGAGTTAGAGCCGTAGAGGTCACTAAACCGCCTAATACCACAACTGCAAGAGGTTGGAGGATTTCTTTGCCAGCACCTGTGCCGATGACGAGAGGAACCATGCCGAGCGCTGAGGTGAGAGCTGTCATCAAAATGGCGGCTAGACGCTCCATTGAACCTTCATGGATTACTTGCTGGAAGGGAATTCCCTTCGCAAATTTTTGATTGTAGTTATCGACTAGTAGTAATCCATTTCTCACGGCAACTCCGAATAGGGTAATGAAACCAACTAGAGAGGCAACGGAAATTACGCTACCACTAATGGCGATCGCTAAAATGCCACCAACTAAAGCGAGGGGTAAATTCACCATGATCATTAACATTGCAGGAATGGATTTGACGGCGAAATACATCAGCACTGCGATAATTAGGGCGGCGAGACTGCCAAAGACAAGTAGGTTTTGGGTGGCGCGTTCTTCGGATTCAAACTGTCCACCGTACTGGATAAAATAGCCTGCGGGTAAGATCACCTGCTGCTTCACCTTTTCCTGAATCTCGTTAACCAGCGATCGCAGATCCCGTCCCGATACGTTAGCCGAAACTACGAGCAGACGGGAAACATTTTCGCGATTGATGGTATTTGCGCCTGTTCCATATTCAATTTGAGCAACTTGTGATAAGGGAATTTTTTGCCCTGTGGGGGTATCGACTAATAGATTTTGAATTACATCAAGGTTATTTCTGGCTTCAGGTTTCAGCCATACGACTAGATCGAATAATTGCTGACCTTGCAATACTTGGGATACCGTTTTGCCATTGAGGGAAGTTTCTACCATTTCGGCGAGATGTCCAATCGTTAAACCATACCTTGCTGCCATCGGTCGATCAAATTTGATTTGCAATTGTCGAACAGGAACTTGCGGCTCTAGTTGCAAATCCACCAGCCCGTCAATTCCCTTCATCGTAGTTTCCACTTCTCTACCGATCGCCCTTAATTCTTCTAAATCTTGACCGAACACTTTAACGGCGATCGCACTGCGAACTCCAGAGAGGACTTCATCCATGCGATGGGAAATAAATCCGCCGATGTTAGATGCGACTCCAGGCAATTTATTAAATTCTTGACGTAGTTTAGCGATGCTACCTGCGCGATCTTGGATGCCGCGATCGCTAAGTTCTATATCCACATGACCAAGGTTTACGCCTCCCGCATCCGCATCCCCAGGGGCGCGACCAGATCGTAACTGTACAGTTGTGAAGTGCGGGTCATCCTTGAGTGCGTCTTGAAGTGCTAAGCCCATGCGATTTGTTCGTTCCAGCGAAGTGCCAGGGTAAAGCAATATCGTATTGACTAGCGATCGCTCTTGAAATTCTGGCAAGAAAACCCGACCGAGGGTGGGCAAGATGATTAGAGAGGCAACTAAGGCGGCGATCGCAGGAAATAGAATTAATTTGGGACGATGAATGGATAGATTTAACAAAGGACGATAGAGCTTCTGAGCAAAGTTACTTACCCAAGTTTCATCGCTAGGTAGTTGACAGGAAGTTAATAAAATTGCACAGAGCGCAGGGGATAGAGTCATCGCCACTAGGGTTGAGGCAAAAATAGATACGAGATAAGCCACGCCCATTGGTGCAAAAATATTTCCTTCCACTCCCGTCAGCGTAAAAATTGGCGCAAAAACCACACCAATAATAATCGTGGAGAAAATCACGCTGACGCGCACTTCAACGGAAGTATCATAAACCACTGTAAAAGGATGCTTGGGATTGCCGACCGCTTGGTTCTGGCGCATTCCTCGATAGCAGTTTTCCATATCCACGATGGAGTCATCGACTACCGACCCGATCGCCACTGCCAGCCCCCCCAAAGTCATCGTATTAATCCCTTGTCCAAACCATGACAAAATCAGCATCCCAATGAGAATTGATAAAGGAATTGCACTGAGGGTAATGACAGCCGTGCGCCAATTCATCAGGAACATGATCATGATAATCGCCACGATGATGATGCCGTCACGGAGGGAGTCACGCACATTATTGATCGCGGACTCAATAAAGCTCTCTTGACGAAAGGTAACTTGTACCTTCACATCTTTGGGAAGGGCAGCTTGCACTTCAGCGATCGCTTTTTCGACGGCACGGGTCACGGTGGGAGTATCGGCTTGTGGTTGCTTATTGATGAGCAATACGACTGCCCGCTTGCCATTGACGCTACCATCTCCCCGTGAGAGGGCGGCTCCCAATTTCACTTCAGCAACATCGCTCAATTTCACAGGCTTACCATCGCGAGCCGTCACCACTGCTTCCGCCAACTGTTCAACGGTTTCAATCCGTCCCACCCCGCGAATAATTTCTTCGCGATCGGTCGTAATTAAAAATCCACCTGCGGCATTTAGATTCGCCTGACTTGCGGCTTCAGTCACCTGCTCCAAAGAGACATTAAAAGCAACTAATTTAGCAGGATCGACTAAAACCTGATATTGCCTAACATCACCACCATAGGCGATCGCCTGTGATACTCCCGCCACTGCCAAGATGCGATTGGAAACATTGCGATCGACCAGTCGCCGCACTTCCATTAAGTCAGTTTTTGGCTCTGAATTATTTTGATTTTCTTCCACGGTAAAGGCATACATCAAAATTGTGCCAATCGGTGAAGATACTGGCGATATTTCTGGCTCTTTGGCATTCTCAGGCAATTTGGCACGCACTTGCTGTAAGCGTTCGGCAACTAATTGACGCGCCTTATAAATATCTGTATTGCCATCAAAAATAATTTTGACCGTAGAAATTCCCACGGCTGAAGCCGATCGCACAGTCACCACATCGGGCGTACCGTTAACGGCGCTTTCAATGGGCAAGGTAATTAATGATTCGATTTCTTCAGGAGCTAACCCCTCGGCTTCTGTCTGAATTTCTACCTGTGGCGGCGCGAAGCTAGGGAATACATCGAGGGGCATCCGCGTCAGGTTGTAACTACCTAGAATGGTAATTACAATTGCACCGATGACAACTAACCAACGCTGAGCGATCGACCATTTGAGAATAGAGTTGAGCATAGGCTTATTCTGGCTTTCCTTCCGTTTTTGTGGCAGCAGAAGTTGGCACTCTGTAGTGTTTCACAAGAAAATGAAATGAGCATGAAAAAGCAAATCCTAGAAGTAATGCTTGACTCGAATTGCATCACTAACGGGAACGAGTGGTTTTCGAGGCGATCGCCCAACTTGATCAGTTGGGGATGGGATAGGCGGATTGCTTTTCAGGATAGATTTAGGAATCTTATGCTGTATTTTGCTAAATAAAGCTCTATTCAGGCATATTATCCTGCAAAAATCTGTATAACATTTTTCTTGTAGGTTTTATCCTGCGATCTGCAAGATAGCATATAGTTAGATCTCTGGAAGAACATAGTCTGAGGCTAATGATGAACGATGTACAAGATTTTGCTGAGCGCGTTAAAAAATTTTATTACTACAGAGCATTGCTTTGTGAACAATTAATTAATGGAACAGTCACCGTTAATGGTCATGGGATGGAAATGTCGTTCGCAGATTTTAATCCCTTTGCGAACTTTTACGTTGATGCCTATGTTATTAGTTGTGCTGCTATAGATGGCTTAGCATCTATTTGGGAATCAATTAGTCAATGTCAATGCTCAGGCAATCGAGATAGGTTTACTGCCTTTCTAATTCACTTGGATACCCACAGTCAGATGGAACGCATCTGTACGCCTTTTCTCGTTTTCTCTTTAAAGAAGCAAAAGATTGAAGATCCATTTGCAAATGAAGTTAAAGCAAAATGGTTGGAAAATCGACGTGAACGTGAATCCCATAGAGTTTATGCAGATCCTACTGTTTCGGAGCTAAAAACGATATACGAAAAATGTCATAGACAATATCCAATTTCTGACTCTTTAACTCTCAAAAATTCAGACTCGGCAATTTCATCGTTCACTTACGCTGCTCTTATCTACAAATTCTATCGATGCTCATTTGTCCATGAGTTTAGATCATCTCAATTTGCAACATTCTTTAATAGAAACAATTTGATTTCTGTAAGAGAATTTACTTCCAGTATTTCAGACTCTGGAGTAGTAACACAATTTGACGAAGTAAAACCTCAATTGGATATAGGAATTGGTGTTCTGACGGAGAGTATTCGGAGAGGAGCAGATAACGTATTCGATTTAATCGTAAATAAACAGCTTACAGATATCCCATATGGCTCAAATGATGAAATCAAGTTAAAAGTCAAACAAAACTAAGTGACGCGATCTAACAAAACAAATGTAACTGACGGTCGAAAGCTGCTGGCGAAATATTCGAGGTTATCTGCCGTCGATGATTTGAGCCATTATACTTAATAATTATTAAGCAGCAGTTCGGCAAAGTTTTATATCATCAGAAATTTTCAGAATCGTACTATGGCTACATTTAATTTACAGAATAGACACTATACAGTCATCTTAGATTTTGCATCTAAGACTTTAGAAATTAAAAATCATGACGGAGAGTTACTCAAAGCTCATCAGGGTGCAACAAAGGCGATCAAAATTGATCGTGTTGGAAATTCTACTGAAATAGATTTGCTAAATGATCGGTATAGAGTGTTTTACAACAGCCTTATCAAAGAAGCGTGGAAGGCAGTAGAGAAAGAACAAAAAGAACAATCAGAGAGTTTCTTTAAAGATATTGGAGTAGCGTATGAAGAACACGCCCAAGATTTTCACAAGACTTTGAATATTGTAGTCATAGGAAACGTTAGCTCTGGCAAAAGTTCTTTGATTAATGCGCTACTAATGCGTACACGCAGAAATGCTATTGCGGAGGTTGGGGTAAAAGCTGGAGTCACTACTAAATTAAATGTATTCAGGTTGGACGAAAGAGTGAGATTGATTGACTCGCCAGGACTTGGTGATGTGCGGGAAGAAAATAGTCAAACTACTCAAGATTTTTTAAAGAATATTGATGTAGGAATATTGGTTGTTACTGGTGCGATAGATGCATCTCAGAAGCAATATTTTGATGATTTAAAACAAAGTTGTAGATCTGTTTTCTTGGTTCTAAACAAACGTGATGAATGGGATAGGTACAATCCAAAAGCTCTCACAGATATAATACAGCAATGGAAAGACTGCCTGAAAGCTGATAAAGTCTATCCAGTCTGCACCTTTGGGTATGATCCACAGTTGCCATCTGATACCCCCTTGGATGTTCGTGGAGTAATACAACTTAGAGAGGATATAGAAAGTTTTTTGGATTCTCAGGGAAAAAAGCTTTTACTAGCTAGGCATATGACTGAGAAGCGCTCATATGCCCTAGGAATAATAATTGCAGCAGTTGTAGCCGTTGGTGTACAAGCTGTCTTTCCTGGTAAAGCTTTCTTTATTACTGCTACCCAAGTTGCAGCAATTGGCTCTCTTTATTACCTTTATACTGGCAAAATTCTCTCGAAAGGAGCCGCCTTAGCAATTCTCCCAGTATTTGCAGGACAAGCTATAGCAACGAATGTTTTTCTATTCTTTACTTCCTTTATACCTCCGACAGGAATAGTTGAAGTGGCTGCCGCAATTACAGCAATATCTATTACAGGAGCAATGCTTGCTTCAGTTAATTTCGTGCTTTCAACTGGCTTAGAATTATCGGAAGAAGACATCTTAAAGTCAAAATTTCGAGAATATAGAGAACAAATGGAACGCAAATTAAAGAAATTTGCATTTACTGACATAACTAAAATAGGTTCTCTTAATTTTAGAGATATAATCGATGGCTTGATTTGAAAGTCCTAATTTTTTTCGTGGGTTATAGTTCCAACCATCTTGTAGGGTAAGTTAATGAAATGTAACGCACCTCTTTTTTTGTCAAACTATTTTTGGCTAATCTCAAATGCTGATTCGGCTCTGTAAAAACACACATCGAATGCAAGAAAGAAATTCATATGTCCTAGTATTAGCGGTGCATATTTAGGGCTTGCTGAAAAAGAGACTAAGGGAAAAGTAGTGGGCAAAGAGGAAGGGGATAATACTTTGAGTGTCTACAAGGAAATTGCCAAGAAAAAGAATTAAAGTTAAAAAGGGGTTTCCAAGAAGGAAGAACAAAGAGTTGCCAGCAAAAGATAAACCAAGACAAACCGAAAAAAGCAAGCTGCTTGAGCAGCGCTTCCAAATTCATCACCAAGAAAGTGATAGCGATCGCCGTTTCCGATGTATTTGCCAACTTGGACATGACGCGATTTAGACTGAACCGTCGTTTAGCCAGTCCAAACTTACCTTCAATTTGATTGCGAACCTTAGCATCTTCGAGAGTCTGCTTGCGAATAGCCGCCAACTCATCGGGTACAGGTCTGCCCAAAGGCGGAGCCGTAATCCGAATACCGAGATTTCGACAATAGGCGCGATTGCTGCGAGTGCGGTAAATCTGGTCAACGTAAACCGCTTCAGGATAATGTCCAAAGCGAGATTTAAACAATGCTACTTGTTGCTGCAAATCCCCCGATTCATTGAAGTTATCCCAACTGAGATGGTCGAGAAAGGCATGACCATCGACACAACTAACTGAGAGTTTAGCGCCAAACTCCACAGGTGTTCCTGCCTTACCTCTGACAATCGGACGTACATGAGGTTGCGTAATACTGACGATGCGGTCATCTATGCGATGACCACCTTGCTCGTACATCCATTGTTGTTGCCGATATACTTCACTGACGACTAGCAAGTTCCGATAGAGACTCCTCTTCAATTCCGATAGCTTTGCCCCTGCGGCAATTAGAGTGTCAATATGGGCAAGATTGCGACGCACATATCCCAACTGTTGGCGCAATGCTTTGCGAATCCTTTTACGATTGGGTTGGCGTTGTTTGGCAATTTGGAGATACGCTGTCCTTGCTTCACGGCGATAGGTGCGTGGTTTCTTCGCTAATTGTTCTTTCACTTGTTGGTAAAGAGCATCAATCACTATTTCCGTTTGTTCTCTTGCTTCGTTCAACAGTTTGATGTCAGTGGGATAACGGATGTCGGATGGCGCGACTGTTGCATCTAGCAGCAATTTTCCTTGGTTTGCTGGTTCTGGTTCTTTCTGTTCCTTTTCTATATTCTGCTCTTCTAACTTCTCTTCTATCTCTTCTCTTTCTTCTTTCTTGTACTGCTTTGCTTCCTTCTCTTTTTGTCCCGACTCTTTAGGAGGCTTCACAATCCGTTCGTTGATTCTGCCCACGATCTCTAGATTCAATCGCTTGCGGAAATGTACCATCATGCTTGCTTCAAATGGGGCGTTGTCGCGCTGTACTCTGATAAGCCTAGGAAGTATTGTAAATATGGATTCTCACGAATTTGTTCTACTGTCTCTTCGTCACTTGTTCCTAGCTTCTCTTTGATGATCAGCGCCCCAAGTGCTATCCGAAATGGTTTTGCTGGTGCTCCTTGTCCTTCGCTAAATTGTTCTGCATATTCATTCTCAAATTCTTCCCACGGCACTAGTTCTGCTAATCTTACCCATCGATTTTCTCCTGATAGTTTGCCGCCAAATGGTAAGTAGAAGTTCTCGAATGATAGCTGTCCTGTGGGGGATTGTCGGTACATGCAATTTTATTGGTGCAAGGGTTTTTCTAGCTTTTCTTGCTTTTTCTTGCATTTTATCTGTTTTCGTTCTCCTTAGAAACCTTTGCTTGTATGCTTTTCTTGCTTTTTCAGTAAGCCCTATTTATCTTGAGTCCAAGCAAAAGCCAAATCTACAGCAGGGAAATCTTCAACAGAAGCATTGACAACCAATGCACGAGCTTCAAATCTAGCTAAATTACCTCCTAATGGTAAGGATAGCCTTTGATTTTCCCAGACCGCACCCAAGGCAAGACCCATTTCATAAGGTAAGACATTAACACTAGAGCCAGTATCCAACAAACCCGAAACACTCAAGGATTGACTTTGATAAGTTAATGTCAATGGTAAATAAGGAAGCGTACTTAATGCCCCAAGACTAGGATCTACCTCAGTGAAAGCAAATCTTACCTTATTAGCCATGAGTCAATTCTTGTTTCTCTTTTAATGCTTGAGCAAGAATGGCAGCAGCCTCAAAAGAGTCATGTAAACCTTGTCTAGGCAGGTCGTCTTGAATAGATAGCGGTACAATACCAGACTCTCTGAGCAACTCGGCTACAAGAAAGTTAAGTAATAAAAGCTTGTCGGAGGAAGACAATTGCCTAAGCATGGGAACAAATTGAGTAGTTGTCAGCATAGATTTTAAGAAAGCTATAGATCTTGATTTCTTGCACTCTATCCCAGTATAACACCACCTTTGCGCTACCCCCCATCCCTCGAAAGCCCTCTAACACTGCGTTGGAGCCACCTTTCAAAAGCAATCTGTAAAAGCAAAAGTTTGTCTATGTCGGCTCAACTAGACCGTTATACCAAAACCGATACGCCCGTTAAAGTTGTCTATTTTTAGCCAAGTTTAAGCAATCAAAAATTGTCGGCTTTGTGGATGAGTTCCGAGAAGTTATTGGCGATTCCTTTCAGGATGCGTTCCGCCGCAAAGATAAATAATAATTAAGCGATCTCCGAATGTGGCGGCGCAAAGCTAGGTAATACATCGAGGGGCATCCGCGTGAGGTTGTAACTGCCTGTGATCACAATTGCGCCGAACTAACCAACGCTGAGCGATCGCTCATTTGAGAATAGAGTTGAGCATCGGTTTATTCTGGATCTCCTTCCGCTTTTGTGGCAGCAGAAGTTGGCAGGCTAGGGAGATAGATGGTTTCTATAGAATTTGGAGAAAACACATTGTTAGTATTATTTGTCGCTAAATTCTTGCGCTTACCCAGCCAATAGCCTCCATAAACTGCACTACCGACTACACCTGTGGCAATGAGGAAACTCCACCAAGGCAGAGATAAAGCTTTGTTACTATCTGCATTAGTCTCTACAACCGTAGCCTTATTGGGATTACCGCGCAGCGATTGGGCATAAAGCAAAGGCGCTCCCTCAGTCACAATGCGATCGCCTTCAAACAAGCCACTTTTTACTTCCACAAAGCCATCGGATGCTTGACCGAGAGTAACTTCCGTTGGTTCAAAGGATTTACCATTCTGGACATAGACTAATTGTTTGCCTTGCACATCTACTACCGCAATCGCAGGAATTGCGATCAAAGGATTTAAGGCTTGACTGGTGAGAAGTTCCAATTCCGCGAACATCCCCGCTTTTAGCTGTCCATTAGCATTATTAATTTCTGCTTTAACAGGGATAACGCGCTGTTCGCCTGCAATTACCGAGCCGATGGTGGTAATTGTGCCTTGAAGCTTTGTATTAGTTGGGGAATTGGTTGATATTCCTGTGACAGTGACATTAATCTTTTGTCCGATCTTAATGCGATTGATATCCTTTTCAAAAATATTCGCGGTAGCAAAGACGCGGCGATCATTCACAATCGTCATGATTGGTTTACCCGCTTCTTCAAAACCTTCGCCAACCGTGGCTTCGCGATCGCTAACCACACCTGAAATCGGCGCAACAATTGTCACCGTACCGTCAGCGTCAGCATTGGAATCTAACTGTCGTAAACGGGCGGCATATGCCGAACCACTTAGCTCAACCTTCGATTGGGCTGCTTCTAGCATTGCTTCGGCTTTGGTGACTTGAGCAGCCGCTTCTAGCAACGGCAGACGACCTGATGCCTTTGATAGATTTGATTTAGCCGCGAGAAATCGGCTCTCCGATTCTTGGAATTGTCGCCTTGCGATCGCGCCACTTGCCAGTAATTCGCGATCGCGTTCGTAACGTTCCTGATCAATCTTCAACTCAGTTTCCGCTTGCCGCAGTTCCGCTTCCACAATCTGCTGTTGATTGCCATAGTTCTGTTTGGCAAATTGTAAATTCGCGATCGCTTCCTGCACACTTGCCACAGCGTCAGTTTGTTTCTCTAGGGCATTCACCCGCAAATCCGTCAGTTCAGGACTGGATAGCACCGCGACCACTTGACCTGCTTCTACCTTATCCCCAGGTTGCACTAGCAAAGAAATCAAAGTTCCCTTAATCGGTGAGGTCACTTTCACCTTGCCATCTGGTAAAGGTTCAATCTGCCCCGTCGCTTTGATAGCGATCGCCATAGTCTTCTTGCTGACAGGTTCAACTTTGATGCCCACTTTTTGAGCCGTATTCAGATCAATTTCAATCGCCGATGGATTGGCAATCGCATCACCATGTCCAAACTCATCGCCATGCCCTGCATGGGCATGGATTGCCACAGGATTAAGCAAGGGATTGACAAGCAAAACTAAGCTCAGACAAGTGCCATAAATTCTTTTCATAAATTGCCTTACTACATCTAGGATTTGCACCGAACCAAATTGAAACCCTCACCACATGTAAGGGCAATTCATGAATTGCCCTTACATGTGGTGCTAAACATTTCTACTTGCCGTACCAAGTTTTGCGCCATGCTTGCATCTGTTCAATTTCTGCTTTTTGAGAATCAAGAATCTCTTGAGCGAGTTTCTGAATTTCAGGACGTTTTGACTTGGCGATCGCATCCTTTGCCATCACTAAAGCCCCTTCGTGGTGAGGAATCATGGCTTCGATAAATCGCAAATCAAATTGATCATCAGCACTTCCCAAATCCATAGTCATCATCATGTTTTTACGAAACTCTGGACTCATTTCCATGGAGTGCTTCATGTCTTCGTGCCACATCACTAACTTGTCTCCAGCTTTGGGATACCAAGCTTTGCGCCATTCCCCCATCTGCGCGATCTCTTTTTCCTGTGCGGCTATAATCTCGTTAGCTAACTTCCGTAATTCGGGACGTTGAGAATTCTTTAAGACATCTTGTGCCATGGTGATCGCACCTTGATGATGGGGTGTCATGCCATCAATAAACCGTAAGTCATATTCTGCATCAGCTACTCCCAAATCCATAGAATCATGGGACATCATGCCACCTGAATGATTCATTGGCGATGGTTTACCTGCTTGCTTTTCGGTCTTTATCGCTTCGGGGTTGGCTGTTGCCGTCTCTGCTGATGTTTGAGTGCTAGCTGTGCAAGCCGCTAAATTACTACTTGCCGCCGCTAAAATTAGTAAAGTTGAGGCTAATCGTCGTTTTGCAGTAAATAACATAGTCATATCTTGAACAGTGCGTAGGATTCTTACACTGTAGTGTTTCACAAGAAAATGAAATGAGCATGAAAAGGCAAATCTCAAAAGTAAAGCTTGACTCGAATGGTATCACTAGCCTGCTCTAGTAGCATGTGCGATCGCTTGATTGCTTGTTGAAAAGTTTATGAGTATGGTGATCGATGGTTAGGGGGATTGAATAGGTGCTTAATTTGTTAATGTATGTTGAGTAAACATGGAAAATTATGGCAAAGGATATTTACCATCAGGCTATCAAAAATGCTTTAGTTAAGGATGGTTGGATGATTACGGCTGATCCTTATCCGCTAGAGTATGAAGATCTTGAACTTTTTCCTGATTTAGCTGTGGAAAAATTTATTTCAGAAACACAAAGGCAGCGCAAAATTATTATTGAAATTAAAAGCTTCATTAGTCTTTCACTGGTTAAAGACTTTGAGTTAGCTTTGGGGCAGTATATAATTTATCGAGATTTAATTCGATTATTGCAAGATGAATATCAAGAGATTTACTTGGCTATCAAAGATGAAGTATATAACACCTTCTTCCAAAGAAAATCAATCCAAGCAATAGTCAAATTAAATCAACTTGCTTTACTTGTTGTAAATATAGAAAAGGAAGAGATAGTGCAATGGACAAATTAACTAATTATCGTCAAATCATTAAAAGCATATTGACGGAGCATGATTATCTTGCTAATCGCTCGGCTAGAAAAAAATATCAAACTTGCTTGATTTTTGATGAAGTGCATGATCATTATCTATGGATGTCTATAGATTGGGTTAATCAGAAGAGAATCAATAATACTCATGTTCATATTAGTATTAAAAATGAGAAGGTTTATATCGAGGAGGATTGGACTGAAGAGGGGATTGCTAATGAGTTGTTAACGGAAGGTATTCCTAAGTCTGATATTGTTTTGGCTTTTCATGATCCTGAGACTCGGAAGTTAACGGAGTTTGCTGTAGCTTAAAAATTCTACTCATCGTCACCAATAGACTTTTAGAAATTGCCAATATTTTAGATATGTTTAGAATGTCATTTAGAAATTTCTCTCTACTTACGGCTATTACTTTTAGCTTGTTTCCCGTATTCTCGGCAAATGCTGGCAAACTACTATTCAATCCTAGAGAAGCAGTTGCTCAAAAATTTATCAGAGGTCAGTCTACAACACTGGTAATCGCAGATGATGTGAATGTACGAAACTTAGCGACTAGACAAGGTAATGGGGGATTTGTTTTCGCAACTTTAAGCAAAGGAGATCGAATTTATGTTATAAGCTGTGAAGGTGTTTCAGAAGGAGTTTCTTGGGTTCGTATATATATTCCTGATCTCAAAGAATTTGGATATGTTGCAGAACAGTTTCTACAAAACAATTACAATCAGATTTGTCGCCGTTAGATAATTCCAAATTACGTTGTTAAAACATCCATAAACTCGACAAATAAATGAAGATCGGAAACGCTACAGTAATTAGCTTTATAAATCTCAAGGGTGGGGTGGGGAAAACAACATCTGCGGTAAATGTTGCAGCTACTTTAGCAAAAAGAGAACTCGAACCAAAATCTGGTAATAATAAGAAACCAGCATCAGTTTTACTTATCGATCTAGATCCTCAAAGCAATGCTTCACTGACGCTTTTGAATAAAGATCAGTATACAGAAATAGATAAAAACAACAAAACACTATACCAACTTTTCGATCATGAAATAAAGAGAGAAGATGATAGTGAAACATTTAATCTCAATAACATTAGGGTAACGCCTATTGAAGGATTAAAGCTTGATTTACTTCCATCTAGTCTTAAACTTATTGATATTCAGGACAAACTTGTGGGCTATCATCGCTACTACCTTAGTGCAACAGATATCCTCTTTAATGCTTTACACAAACTAAATGATCCATACGGTAGAGCTTATACGCATATTATCGTTGATTGTCCACCGAGTCTTGGACTGATCACTCTAAATGCTCTCTCTCTCAGTCGTTATTTTATAGTTCCAACATTTCTAGACGCTTATTCCCATTGGGGATTAGACAAAATTGTTGAACGTGTAGATCGGTTAAAGAAATGCAAAGCTTCCTGTGAAGTTGAATTGCTTGGGGTGCTTTATTCAAAAATTGATTCCCAAGCAACGCTTGAAAATAAAAAGTGGGATAGAGAGTTTCGCGAATGGGAAGCAAGAAACATTCGCAAAAGCAAAGCTTCTGTAATATTTAAAAGTTTTATTAAAAATGCGGATATTATTCGTAAAGCCGAAGCAAATAATCGTCCCCTAATTGAATATACTCCTTCTGATAGTAATTTAAAAAAGCAACAAGAAATTCATCAGATGGAATGGGAAAATCTAGTTACTGAAATACTAGACCGTACTAAGTAAGTTTCATTTAAACAAAATTATTAATTGCATGATGATGTTCGCTGTTTTTTGGGAATTGGAGAGGGGAGATCGCTGATCTTGTAGGGCGCATTAATGAAATGTAACGCACCTTGCTTTGATTCAATTTGAGATGCCTCGTAAGATAATTTTAAATAGTAAGTTTCTAATAAATTTTTTTAATATCAGATTGCAGCTACACCGTTAGCCCGTTTGTTCGATGCAAATTGGGAACTTTTTAGAAACGCTCTGCCGTCTTTACAGTAGATCAAAATCACTTGCAGATATTTGCTAGTTTAGCATCGCTATTTTTACAATTTATTCGATGATTATGCAGAAGAAAAATAAATTGCTCGCTGTCCTATTTGGTATGTTATGCCTATACTTAGGGCTTACTGAAAAAGCAAGAAAAGCATACAAGCAAAGGTTTCTAAGGAGAACGAAAACAGATAAAATGCAAGAAAAAGCAAGAAAAGCTAGAAAAACCCTTGCACCAATAAAATTGCATGTACCGACAATCCCCCACAGGACAGCTATCATTCGAGAACTTCTACTTACCATTTGGCGGCAAACTATCAGGAGAAAATCGATGGGTAAGATTAGCAGAACTAGTGCCGTGGGAAGAATTTGAGAATGAATATGCAGAACAATTTAGCGAAGGACAAGGAGCACCAGCAAAACCATTTCGGATAGCACTTGGGGCGCTGATCATCAAAGAGAAGCTAGGAACAAGTGACGAAGAGACAGTAGAACAAATTCGTGAGAATCCATATTTACAATACTTCCTAGGCTTATCAGAGTACAGCGACAACGCCCCATTTGAAGCAAGCATGATGGTACATTTCCGCAAGCGATTGAATCTAGAGATCGTGGGCAGAATCAACGAACGGATTGTGAAGCCTCCTAAAGAGTCGGGACAAAAAGAGAAGGAAGCAAAGCAGTACAAGAAAGAAGAAAGAGAAGAGATAGAAGAGAAGTTAGAAGAGCAGAATATAGAAAAGGAACAGAAAGAACCAGAACCAGCAAACCAAGGAAAATTGCTGCTAGATGCAACAGTCGCGCCATCCGACATCCGTTATCCCACTGACATCAAACTGTTGAACGAAGCAAGAGAACAAACGGAAATAGTGATTGATGCTCTTTACCAACAAGTGAAAGAACAATTAGCGAAGAAACCACGCACCTATCGCCGTGAAGCAAGGACAGCGTATCTCCAAATTGCCAAACAACGCCAACCCAATCGTAAAAGGATTCGCAAAGCATTGCGCCAACAGTTGGGATATGTGCGTCGCAATCTTGCCCATATTGACACTCTAATTGCCGCAGGGGCAAAGCTATCGGAATTGAAGAGGAGTCTCTATCGGAACTTGCTAGTCGTCAGTGAAGTATATCGGCAACAACAATGGATGTACGAGCAAGGTGGTCATCGCATAGATGACCGCATCGTCAGTATTACGCAACCTCATGTACGTCCGATTGTCAGAGGTAAGGCAGGAACACCTGTGGAGTTTGGCGCTAAACTCTCAGTTAGTTGTGTCGATGGTCATGCCTTTCTCGACCATCTCAGTTGGGATAACTTCAATGAATCGGGGGATTTGCAGCAACAAGTAGCATTGTTTAAATCTCGCTTTGGACATTATCCTGAAGCGGTTTACGTTGACCAGATTTACCGCACTCGCAGCAATCGCGCCTATTGTCGAAATCTCGGTATTCGGATTACGGCTCCGCCTTTGGGCAGACCTGTACCCGATGAGTTGGCGGCTATTCGCAAGCAGACTCTCGAAGATGCTAAGGTTCGCAATCAAATTGAAGGTAAGTTTGGACTGGCTAAACGACGGTTCAGTCTAAATCGCGTCATGTCCAAGTTGGCAAATACATCGGAAACGGCGATCGCTATCACTTTCTTGGTGATGAATTTGGAAGCGCTGCTCAAGCAGCTTGCTTTTTTCGGTTTGTCTTGGTTTATCTTTTGCTGGCAACTCTTTGTTCTTCCTTCTTGGAAACCCCTTTTTAACTTTAATTCTTTTTCTTGGCAATTTCCTTGTAGACACTCAAAGTATTATCCCCTTCCTCTTTGCCCACTACTTTTCCCTTAGTCTCTTTTTCAGCAAGCCCTACTTACTCGGCTATGCTTACGCTAGAATCTTTGTCTTTCATGCTGTGGAACGTTATGCAGGTGTGGAAGGCAAAGGCGGTCCAAGGCAAGACTACATTGCTAAAAAGGATCAGCCTGCTGGAGAAGGATGGGAGTACCAGTTATTTTTGCCTGTCATTAAAGCTGAAGAGAGCATAGTCAATTACTTTAAAAATCTAAATTAAACAGATAATGATGGGCGTTGCTCGCAACGCCCATCATTATCTGTTTAATTAGGACTACCTATAATTTGGCTTTGTCTTGCCCAAAGCGATAAATGATTGGCAGCATTTAAGAATATCTAAGGGTTTTGATTAGATTTCTCAATCATTAAGTCCCAATCGAATCGTGAATATACTGCCTTTGCCGAGTTGACTTTTGACTTGGATATTGCCCTGATGAGACTTTGCGATCGCCATAGCAATGGCAAGTCCCAAACCAGTTCCACCCGTTTGCCGAGAGCGATCACTGTGGGCGCGATAGAAACGATCAAAAATATGTGGTAAATCAGCCTCAGCAATACCGATACCATTGTCCTCAATACGGATCGTTGCCATGCGATCGCTCTGTTCCAAAAATATTTGGACTTTGCCACCTTCTGGAGTGTAATGGATAGCATTGATCAGAATATTAAAAATCAAGCGATAGATTTGTTCTTCATTACCCGCAACATAGATCGGAATCTTGTTCACGAGTTGCAAATGTAGCGTAATTTGTGACTGCACCGCGATCGCGGCTACTTCTTCGATTAAGTCACTCACAATGTCATTGAGACAACAGGATTGGCTGGGTGATTGCTTGGAAACCTGTCCTTCCATTCGAGAGAGCATTAGCAAATCCTGCACTAATTGCGAGAGGCGAATCGTTTGGCGATCAATAGTCTGTAGAGTTTCCCGTGATTCTTTTTCAGAAACTAAATCACTCATTAGCACCGATTCCACTGTCGCCCGAATCGAAGCGAGCGGTGTGCGGATTTCATGGGCAGCATCGGCGGTGAATTGCTGAATTTGTTGATAGGAGGCATAGACTGGACGCATCGCTTTTTCTGATAAGTACCAGCTTGCCATGCTGACCAACAAAAAGGCGATCGGTAATCCTGTCAATAAGGCAAATTTGGACTCATTTAGATGCTGGTCATAGTCTTGTAGCGATCGCCCAATTTGCAAGTAGCCCCAAGGCTGTCCAGCATTATTTTTTAAAAGTAAAGCAACTTGATGGTATCGATTTCCCTGAGCGTCTTCTAACGTATGCCAACTTATTGCTTCTTTGCTAAATGAAACTGCTTCTACTTGTTGTCCCACCGTCCCCAATAGTCGTCCCGAAAGATCGAGCAATCTGACGTAATAGCCCTCTTGTTTAGTAATTCCTAAAACATGGCGATCGCGATCGGGGTCGCATGATTCCCCAATAATGCAAAGCTTAGGTAAAATTCTCTGTACATTGGCACTAATTTTTCCAGTCTGTTCCAAATTTGGTTCTAAAGCATCGTGAAGATTGCCAGAGACTGCTATTAGCTCTTGATCAACGCCATGCCAGTGAGCATGAGCCATCACCTGATAAGCACCAAGTCCAGACAATCCCAAGATTACTCCCATCACTCCCGCATACCAAAGGGCTAAGGATACTTTTGCTTTGAAAAAGACACTATCGTGATTCATAGTTGTTACAGCGATTTGCGCTTAATTAAAACCCAGTTGTGCATCGCGGCTCCGCCGCGATGCACAACTGGGTTTTCAAGATATGCGACAGCTTTAGTTAACATTAAACCGATAACCCAAACCATAAACAGTTTCAATTAGTTTTTCCTGTCCATATTCTGCCAATCGCCGCCGCAACAGCCTGATTTGGGCAGCAACCACATTACTTTCTGGTTCTGCTTGCATTTCCCATAGCCGACCCAGAATCTGATCACGGGTCAAAATTTGATGAGGATGCTGCATGAAATATTCTAAAAGCTGAAACTCTTTAGCCGTCAATTGAATAATTTGGTATTTCCCATTAATGTCATAGGCAGCAATGGTGCAGGTATTGTAATCAAGAACAAGATTAGCAACTTTTAACTGTGTGGCTTGAATTTGGGGCGATCGCCTTTGCAAAGCCCTCAATCTTGCCAATAACTCTAACATCCCAAATGGTTTAGCTAGATAGTCATCGGCTCCTGCATCTAGTCCTTGAACACGATCTTCAATCCGATCTTTTGCTGTAAGGATAATTACAGGCAAGGGATTTTGATTTTTGCGTAATCGTTTACATAATTCTAATCCTGAAAGCTGCGGTAACATCCAGTCCAAAATTGCCACAGTATATTGTGTGGGCTGGCGATCAAGATAGTCCCATGCTTCTTTGCCATCTTGCACCCAATCAACAATGTATTTTTCTTGTTTGAGACTACGTTGAATTGCCATCCCTAAGTCAATTTCGTCCTCAACGAGTAAAACTCTCATGTTTTTTATTGATAGTTAAGTTTCAATTGGTTGATAAACTGCACTTGAGTTTGTCAATTACATTTACTGAATTATTACTGCATTTTTGAGACTTCAGATTGTCATGAATTGCCTTCATAAATTTTATAGTCTTTCTAATGATTAAAATGGATTTCATTGTTTTAAGTTCCAAACCTATTAAGAACCTTTTACTTTACATGAATAATTTAATTAGATATAGATGATAGTTATCTGTAAAAACTAATAGGTTGTATATCTTCTCAAAAAAGTTTGACTAGTAGTACAATTATCTTAGATACTAATGTATAAATATTAAATATTAAACTGTTAAGAACAAATGGCAAAAATCAAACAACCAGTACAACTCTCTGGTGATGCATTATTACAGAAAGTCAAAGAACTAGAGCATCTGTCGAAAGAAGAAAAAGCTAAGGCTTGTGGATATGCTACTGTTACCAAAAATAATCAAGCTCGTGTTAACTTGATGAAGTTTTATAATGCCTTGATGGAAGCGGATGGAGTTGAACTTGAAGCAAAAGGTAGTGGCAAAGGTGGACGTAGTGCCAGTTATCGAGTTAGTGTACAGAAAAATGGCAACCTACTAATTGGCTCAGCTTATACACAATTGATGGGTTTACAGGCTGGGGACGAATTAGAAATTCGCCTCGGACGTAAACATATTCATTTACGTCAAGTTGGTGCAGACGACGACGAATAAAAAACACAAAACAAGTTTGCTTCACAAGCTTGTTTTGTGTTTTTTAAGATAAAATTTTGCCATTTTCTACTTGAAAAATTCGGGCAGAATTTAGCCATTGAGCATCAAATGAGCCAAGATGTGTAGTCGTAATAATTGTCTGGACACGATCTCCAATCGCATTCAGCAGATGATCTTGTCTTTGGAGATCAAGTTCAGCAAGGACATCATCTAATAGCAATAATGGCGGTTCTCCAACTACCGATTCTAGCAATTCTAACTCAGCCAGTTTTAGTGCTAGTACTAAAGTGCGCTGCTGACCTTGAGAGCCATATTCTCGCGCAGGTGTAGTATTAATTGTCAGATAAACTTCATCACGGTGGGGACCAACTAAACTTGAGCCTTGATGTTGTTCAATGGTTGCTTTCTGCAAAATCGCATCAAAAAAAGCTTGGTGAATATGTTCCACTGTATCCATTGGCGCAAAAGTAAATTTTGGAACATAAGTAATTTCTAAATACTCACTACCACCGCTAATTGCTTGATGCCAAGCCCGCGCAATCGGGGTTAATCTCTCTAATAAACGCGATCGCCTCCGAATCAAACGTGTCCCCGCAGTTACCAATTGAGCATCCCACAGAGCCATTTGTTGCGGTTCATAGTTGATTTGTCCCTGTTTAATTGACTTTAATAACGCATTCCGTTGTCGCAAAACTTGATTATATTGTTGCAAAAGATTGATGTAAATTGGCTCTAATTGAATCAAAACTGTATCCAACCAATTGCGCCGACTTTCAGGACTCCCCCGCACCAAGTCCAAGTCTAAACTTGAAAACATAACTGCATTTAGATTTCCTAAAAAATCCAGAGATCTTGCTTGATTGACCCCATTCACATTCAGAGTCCGCTTGCCACTGGCTCTTATCCGCATCAATAATTCCACGGGGTAGCTTTCTGGTATGTGCGATCGCTGGCAAGTTGCCGCAATTTCTCCGATCGCTTCACCATTAAGCACTAAGTCACGATCCTTACTAACTCGATGTGATCGTAGGGTTGCTAATAGCAAGACCGCTTCGAGTAAGTTAGATTTTCCCTGAGCATTATTACCCACGATTACCGTCTTGGGTGCTGTGAAGTTAACTTCTTGATCGATGTAGTTACGAAACTGCTTGATGTGTAGAGATTTAAGGTACATTACAGGGTATTTTTCTTAATTTTGCGAAATATCGCGATACTTCGCAGAATTGGGATTAGAGGCGATCGCAAAATTTGTAACAACTCTCTAAAGCTTGTTTGAAATCTGCAATAGGTAGTTCTAAGCTTAGTTCAGTTTCTGTATATTCACTCCAAATGTTTACAGTTTTTGTAGTGATTTTTAGCCCATAAGCATTACCGATCCCTTCAGCCTGAAGGCGATCGCCGATCTCAATCTCTTGGATTATTGCTAAAATTTCTGCACATACAGCCGCAACGCCTTGGATTTCTGACTCCAAGTATTGACTAAATAGTTGATATTTAGGCTCGGTATCAGCTTTAAAGTAGCCTTCTTCATCTCGATAGAATTTGATATTGATCATTATACTTTAGAGAAAATGCGGTAAATGGGAATGTGATGCATTGTACATTCCACTTACCTACGGTAAATGGGATAAGCCGTGGTAATTGTATTTGTCGCTTTATTGTAATAACCTTCAATTCTTAATCCGCTAGTTGAAGTACCTTGCCAAGGTTCTCTAGATTTGTTTGCGGAGTTAAAAGCACTTTTAATTTCTGACAAAACTTGAGCCTGAGACCAGCGATCTGGGAAAAAGGAAGAACTAGAAATTTTGCTAACCCATTGACCATTGGCAGGATTACGAATCTCAACACGACCGATGTAAACGCCTTGCTGATTTGGCAATCCTGTAATTTTGACAATTTTTGCATTATTAGCATCTTTGCCATTAAGACGATGATGATAACCAACTGCCAAGCCTCGGCGATTAATTTCTCCAAGAAAAATGTGGGTTTTATTAATTGTCAACGCCTTAGCAATAGGAGCTTTAGCGATCGTGGTAAGGCTGAAGTTCTGGACTGTTGGGATAGAAAGTTGAGTTTGAGGAGTGGTAGCCTGTGGATTAAGAAAAACTGTGCTAAGTAGCGTACCGAGCGAAGTTAAACCAACTACTAACTTAGAGATTATTGTGCCTGCCATAGTTTTATTTAAAACTGCTCTAAAAAATTGGGGTGAAAAATTGAGATAATCTATGTCGCAATCTGGTTATGTTTTATGGTCACTGATTAACCACAAAACATGATTATTATACAAAGAAGGAAGATTTTAAACTGTGGCGATCGCAAACCAATACGGCTATTACACCGAAGATTATCGGGAATTTGTGATTACAAATCCGCGCACCCCGCGCCCTTGGTTTAACTATATGTGGAATAGCCAGTATGCAGGGCTGATTTCCCATACAGGAGGTGGCTTTAGCTTCTTGGACTCGCCCCGCGATAACCGCATTAGTCGGATGCGTTATAACTGCCTTCCTTGGGACCGTCCTGGGCGCTATGTGATGATCAAAGATACTGCTACAGGAAAATATTGGTCACTGAGTTGGTCGCCGACAATTCACCTTAACTATGACTTCTATGAATGTCGGCATGGTCAGGGATACACTAAAATCACGACAGAGATTAATGGAATTCGTGGCGAAATTACTTACTTCGTTCCCACCGATACTAATGCTGAAGTTTGGCGCGTGAAGTTAACAGAACTGTCAGGACAGACGCGAGATTTAGAAGTTTATTCCTTTTTGGAATTGTTGATGGGGAATGCTCTCAATGATCAAATTAATCAACCGAATGACAAACATTTCACGGATATTCATTTTGATCAAGATTTGCAAGCCCTAGTAGCCACCCGCCGCTATTGGGTGTTGAATAAAGGCGTTTCCGTGAAGCAGCCAAATATTGATTGGAAGTATCAGATTTATTTTTCTCAAAGTTTACCGATTTCTGGTTTTGATAGTAGTCTCGATACTTTCATCGGCAGATGGCGATCGGAATCGAATCCTGAAGCTGTAGAAACAGGGGTAATGAAAAACACAGAAATCACGGCTGGCGATCCTGTGGTGGCGTTGCAATCGAAGATTAGCTTGGCGGCAAATAGTTCTGTAGATTTTGCAGTTGTTTTGGAGATTGCTCCGAAAGAGATCCCCCCTACCCCCCTTGTAAAGGGGGGCAAGATTGTGGAAGTTGTTGATCGTCAATTTGAGCAACTCAAACAAAAATGGGATCAGCATTTGTCCTGTGTGCAGGTACAAACACCAGATGCAGCATTTAACGCCATGATCAATGTCTGGAATCAGTATCAGGCAGCGGTAACTTTTGATATGGCGCGAAATTCGGGCTACTATCATGGAGGGTTGCTTTTTGGTACGGGAATGCGCGATCGCTTCCAAGATATTCTTGGTGTGGTGATGGTTGATCCTGCGCGAGTCAGAGAAAGATTGATTAAAGCCCTGAACTTCCAATTTAAGGACGGTTCCACTTTACATAATTATTTTGTGCTAACCAATACTGGCGAACGCACTAACCATTCTGATACGCCGCTTTGGATTCCTTTTGGCATTGTTGAATATCTCAAAGAGACTGGTGATTTCTCGATTTTAGAAGAAGTAGTTCCTTACCATGATGATACTTCAGGGATAGTTTATGAGCATTTGGTAAGAGCGCTAGACTTTGCGATCGCCAACACAGGTGAGCGAGGTATGCCCCGCATCTTTACAGGCGATTGGAATGATACGCTCGACCATGTTGGCTCACAGGGCAAGGGCGAAACTACTTGGGGTGCTTTCTTCTTGGGCTATGTGTTAAATAAGTCATTGCCTGTCTGTGAACATCAAGGCGATCGCGAGGCGATCGACAGATTCCAAAAATTCTATGAACATTTGCGTCAAGTAACTAATGACATTTGTTGGGATGGCGAATGGTATTTACGCGCCTTCCGTGACAATGGTGAACCGATTGGTGTATCAAGTGCAACTCAGGGCAAAATCTTCCTCAACGCTCAATCATGGGCAGTGATTTCGGAACTTGCACCAAGCGATCGCGCTGATAAAGCGATGGCAAGTAGTCGTGAATATCTCGCAACACCTTTTGGAATGCAGATCGTTGCGCCATCCTTTACAGAAATTGATGATACGGTTGGGCTAATTAGTCGTTGTGTACCAGGGAAGAAAGAGAACGGTGCAGTATTTAATCATGCCTCATCTTGGTTTGTGCTCGCTTCTCTGCTCAATGGTGACACCGAATTTGCATGGGAAATCTATCGTCGGATGATGCCGATTAATTCCTCACAAGCCACTGATGATAAATGCGATCGCTTTGAAACAGAACCTTACGTCTATCCTGAATATGTGACTAGTCCTGATCACGAAACCCAAGGACAGGCAAGCCATTCATGGCTGACAGGCACGGCGGTGTGGATGCTACGCATTGGTATTGACTACATCCTAGGATTTCAACCTACTTTCACAGGCATGATCATCGATCCCAAAATTCCTAGCGAATGGTCGGGCTTCACTGCACAGCGCAAGTTTCGCGGTAAGACTCTCTCGCTGACCGTAGTTAATCATAGCGATGTTAAACAAATGACAGTGAATGGTGAAGTTGTAGAAACTAACTTCATCGATCTGGCTCTCTATAAGAAAGAGGAAATAGCGATCGCTGTTCATCTCTAAGATTTAGCTAGAAGTCGCTTTGCGACCTCTAGCTGACTGGAATTATTCACCATACATTTCTGTAATCAGTCTCCTCAATTGAGCAGCTTGATCATTACTTAAAATATCAATCTTATTTTTTAGACGAGTTTTACTAATAGTGCGGATTTGATCAACAGCAACTTCCGCAAGGCTGCCAGCACAATTGATTTGGAGACGACTACGCCATTTGGGATGAATTTTGGAAGTTAGAGGACAAATAATCACAGTCTCTAGTAAGGAATTCATGTCATTCTGGCTAATCACAACCACAGGACGAATCTTGCTGATTTCACTGCCAAGAGTAGGATTGAGATCAGCAAAATAGATTTCATAACGTTTCGGTTGCAACATCATCTAGACCATCTAGCAAAGTATTATCAAACTCACTCCAGTCTTCCTTCTCTTGAGCCATTTCTTGATAAGTTTCTTTCCAAGATAACTTAGTACTATCTTTTTGACGCAACAGAATACCTTGCTCTGTTTCTTCTAGAAGTAATGTGTCCGAAAATCCATACTTCTGCAATATGAGTTTAGGTAATCTTACGCCCTTAGAATTTCCAATCGAGACTAGCTTGATGCTATGGGTGCGGTGATTATTTTTCATGGCTGCTAGATAGGAAATAGATTTATATAATCTTAAGATGTAATTACTGTAGTTACTTATATGATTAATGTCAATCAAAAAATGAGATGTAGCGACAAGCGCTGCATCTCATTTTTTTTTGCACCATGTAAAGAACAATCCAACTCACAAAGTAATACCCGACTATTTCAGTCGGGTATATTTGACGACAATTAATGCCTATGTTAATGTTCCTTTCAATAAGTAATTCAAAACAAACACCTTTTATTGATTCAAAGGGCAACCAAGAACATGACTGCAACGATTGTTTCTCCTTACACCAGCGATCGCGTTGATACATTTAGTAATCTCAAGTGCAAAGAGTGCGGTGCAGAATATGAAGCCAAAGCGATGCATGTTTGTGAACTGTGCTTTGGTCCTCTAGAGGTTGCCTATAACTATGATGCGATCGCCGCTAGAGTCAGCCGTGAAACAATTCAAGCTGGTCCCCTCTCAATCTGGCGCTATCGCGATTTCCTACCAGTCAAGACTGACGACTATATCGATGTGTCCACTGGCATGACGCCTTTGATCAAAGCTAACCGTCTTGCAAAGCGTCTCGGCATCAAAAATCTCTACATCAAAAATGATGCTGTCAACATGCCCACCTTGAGCTTCAAGGATCGTGTTGTATCTGTAGCTCTCAGCCGAGCTCGTGAATTAGGTTTCACTACTGTTGCTTGCGCGAGTACTGGCAACCTTGCCAACTCCACCGCCGCGATCGCTGCCCATGCAGGCTTAGAGTGTTGTGTGTTCATTCCCTCTGACCTCGAAGCAGGTAAAGTTCTTGGCACAACCATTTACAATCCCAAAGTTTTCTCGGTACATGGTAACTACGACCAAGTAAACCGTCTTTGTTCAGAAGTCGCGAATACTCACGGGTGGGGTTTTGTCAATATCAATCTCCGTCCTTACTACTCCGAAGGTTCCAAGACCCTTGCCTATGAGGTTGTCGAACAACTCGGTTGGAAGTTGCCCGATCACATCGTTGCACCTCTAGCTTCTGGCTCCCTGTTCACCAAGATTTATAAAGGCTTCAATGAATTTGTGAAGGTTGGCTTAGTCGATGACAAAGCTGTTCGATTCAGTGGCGCACAGGCTGAAGGTTGTTCACCGATCGCATCCGCTTACAAGGAAGGTCGCGACTTTATTACTCCTGTTAAACCTAAAACTATTGCCAAGAGCTTGGCGATCGGTAACCCTGCTGATGGTATCTATGCGATCGACATTGCTCACAAGACCAATGGCAACATCGAGTCTGTAAATGACGATGAAATCACCCAAGCAATGAAATTGCTTGCGGAAACTGAAGGTATCTTCACAGAGACTGCTGGTGGTACGACGATCGCTGTTCTCAAGAAATTAGTGGAAGCTGGCAAAATCGATCCTGAAGAAACCACTGTTGTATACATCACAGGCAATGGATTGAAAACTCAAGAAGCAATCCAAGGCTATGTTGGTGAGCCATTCTTAATTGAGCCAAAACTTGACAGTTTCGAGCGTGCGCTAGAGCGTTCACACACCTTAGATAAACTCGAATGGCAAACTGTATCCGTCTAATTTTATTCATTTCCTAAAAATAAGAGCAGCGCAAAGCACTGCTCTTATTTTGTATGGTCGAACTTATGGAACCTGAATTTAATCCCCTTACCACTGCTCATATCGATCTCCAATTAGAAGAAGAATTTCCAGAGATTCGGTTGGAAGCTGAGAAGTTTGAGTTATGGTTTCAACCAGTTTATGAGTTGGCTACAGGCAAGATATTACATAATGAAGTGCTAGTACGTTGGCGAGACGAACAAGGCAATTTACGACAACCACAAGAATTATTAATTGCTCTCCAAAACACTCAATTACTCAACCAATTAGATCGGATTGTTGTGGAAAAATCCATTGCCGTATTATCGCAGCAACCTAATATAAAAATTTCGATTAATTTATCTGATGAAATTTTTGTAGATCAGGAATTTTTATCCCAACTTTATACATGGTTCAATCAATATAAAGTTTCTGCAAAAAGAATTGGTTTTGAAATAGAAGAAGAGATTCTTTCTCAGCAACAATCACTAGTACTTCCATTTATTACAGAATTACAGATGATGGGCTGTGATGTTGTGATGGATAACTTTACGGGTAGATTTTTTTCTTTATTGCAACTACAACAATTACCAGTAGCTCTAATTAAACTAGATCGCAGCTTTGCTCGACAACCTTTATCTTTAGCCCAAAAACAGCTAGTAACCGCGATCGCCTATACAAGTAAAATTTACCAAAAGCAATGTGTTCTTAAGGGAATTGATGATAAATTTGCTTTAAGCTTTGCAAACAATTTAGGAATAAAAGGAGTACAAGGATATTCTTTGTGCAGACCTCAAGAAAAGCCCAAAACCTTTGGGCTAATTGGTTTAATGCTGATCCGAGTTATTGCTATTTTAGTCTTACTATATATTATCAAAAGTTTCTTAGGTATAAATATCTTCCAAGACCGTCATGCTTGGGAGGCCATCAGTGATTTTATTCAATCTATCTTTGATGGGAAGTGATGACTGATATTGCGTAGAATCCCTTAAAACTTTACTAGAAAATTTAGAGAAGTACTTATGCTGGATTTACAAAAGTTGATGGGACAAATGCAAGGAATGTCTGAACAATTGCAAAGGGAAGCCCAACAGTTGACAGTTAAACTCGATCTCGCTGAAACCATATTTCATCAAGCTGCTAAAAACCAAACAAATCTTTGTAATCATAGTGAAATCCTGCGCGATCGCTTCATGTTTAATTGTGCGGAACCTGTTGAACCTCTGGGAGAAATTCAAACAATATTACCCATAAACACACCGCACATTGTTCTCGCCACCGATGGCTCACAGATTGCCCCTAGCCGCCATGAAATTGCCTATTGCTATTTGATTAATGTCGGTCGAGTTGCGATTCACTACAATTCTGGAATCTATCCCTTACTCGATAATGTTCCTGAGGTCTTTTATAAAACAGAAGATCTCTATAAAGCCCGTCAATGGGGAATTCAGACAGAGCAATGGATGACGCTCAAACGCACTGTTGCCGAGAATGTGGCACTAGCTAATTTAGCGATCGCCACAATTGCGAGCTATCCTCAGTCGCCAATATTAGCTTTTAGCGATGGAGCCTTAGTCCATTGGGAGTTTGATGAGATTCCAGCCGATCCGCGATCGCAACTTTTGCCAGATATTCTCGCCGCATGGGACGATTTGAAAGCTCAACGGGTTCCCCTCGCAGGCTATATCAGTGCTCCTCGTGCTGCGGAAGCCACTAACTTTTTACGCTTACAACTCTGTCCTTTTGAGAAGCCTGATTGCAATACTCACTGCTTTGCTAAGCCTCTTGATTCTGCGCCTTGCAGTCAAATTCAACCGTTACGCGATGGCACTTTATGGAGTCGCTTGCTGAAAGCAGGTGAATGCAGTCCTCTTTGGCAAAGCCATGCAAGGATTATGGAAGAATATGGAGAACATCAGATTTATTTTTGTTATCTGCATGTCGGTACGGAAATCGCCAGAATTGAGATGCCAGCTTGGACTGCTCTAGACGTAGAACTGCGATCGCAGGCTTTGCAAATCATTCTCGCGCAAGTACAAAAGGGTTATGGCTATCCTGTTGCCCTAGCGGAAGCCCATAACCAAGCAGTAGTCACTGGTAGCGATCGCCGCCGCTTTTTTGCAATTCTAGAGCAGCAAATGGTGAAATCGGGCTTACGCAATGTGACCACTTCTTACAAGGAGTCTCGCAAGCGCAGCAGCATTGCTTAATTATCTCAACATCAAAACAGCGATCGCTAAATATTATTTATAATTATAATCAACATAAAATTGTGGGCAAAATGTATGATTTCTACTATTTCATCGCCTAGCCTATCTCCTACAGAATACCTAGAGTGGGAAGTAATACAAGAAGGTAGATATGAGTACGAGTATGGAGAGGTTATTGAGGTGACAGGTGGGAAACTGGAAAACAACGAAATTGCCCTTAATTTGATCGTACTGCTCCGAAGTCATTTACGTGGAAGAGGTTGCCGAGTTCTTGGCGGTGATGCAAAACTCATGACTATTCCAAGTAATGTTTATTACTTTCCTGATGTAGTTGTTAGTTGCGATCCTCGCGATCGCGGTGCTAGTGAGTTTTTACAATATCCTTGTTTAATCGCTGAAGTCTTATCCCCTGCTACGGAAAGTCGCGATCGCGGGATTAAGTTACGCAACTATCTAAAGATCGATTCATTACAAGAATATATGCTTATCAATTCAGATTCTCCGAGTATTGAGTTCTATCGCCGTAGCGATCGTACAGAGGTTTGGGAATATCTAACAATCAATAGTTCTGATTTAACCGTTAACGATCCTGAAGTTCAATTAACGAGCATAGATCTTAGTCTTCCACTGTCACTTATCTATGAAAATGTTGACTTTCAGCAATCCTAATTGCCTATTCAACAATCAAACTGCGATCGCCCCCCACAACCCAACACCCGATCGCCTATTCCCCCAATATCAAACAGCGATCGCCCCTCACAACCAATAAAAACTGATCACCTAAATCTCAATATCAAACAGCGATCGTCAGCTATAAATCACCCCCTTGAAGGCAACCTACGGACTTTACGAATTGCTACTATTAAAATTGTGTAATAGACAAGACCGACTATTGCAAAATTACTATTTGTCCACATTAGTACGTGAAGCAAAGCTGAACTAAGATATCCAATCGTGAGAATTTGCAGACGCAGTGAGGTTTTTACAGTACTTAAACCAATAAAATAGCCGAATAATCCGCCATATGCTATGTCCCCTGATATTATGCAGAGACTCTCTAGGAATTTTGTCAGTTCTGTAATAACAAATAATTCAGGGATAACCAAGATGTACGCTAAATTAAATCCAACTGCTGAAGCCGCACCTATCAAAATTCCATCTAGAGGGTCGCTAACACCTACAAACAAACGCTGTTTCTTTCCTAGTCGTAAACCAATAAACCAAAGTGCAAAAATTGGAAGAGATTTGAGTAGCGTATCCCTTAAGCTCCACACAAGAAAATTTCTACTCAAAACATTGATAAAGCTATCTTCCTGTTGCCCTAGAACAAGCTTAGGCACAATACTGTTAAAGAACTTTAAAAAGCTAGGATAAATTGGGCTTATAACAACCACTGCTGTAAATATTGCTGCACCTAGAATCACCCACCAAGTCTTGTTCTTACCGCACAGTTTATAGATAAAGTAATAAGCTGCAAGACTAAAATATGTAAAAGCTATAAAACAAGTAAAAAATGTGGGATTGAATAGATATGGTCTTGCAAAAATAGACAACACGATCACCGTAAAGCATAATGGCGCAATTCCCAGTAAGAGATAGGCTTTCATTTTTTGGGAAATAACACCAGATCCTATTGAATTGGAAAAAGATTTGGATTCATCAGTTAAGAAATCATTAAAAGTAGATTCTGAGCCATCATCCTCAGACAAGTCCGGTTCAGGCTTAGTTATCTGATTTAATTCTTCCACTTTCATTGACTCTAAAGTTGAAGCTTCATGCTGAACATTTGGCTGAGTAACAATAGTTGAAGCAGTTGAGTCAGGCTTAGGTTCTGATGGAATAACTATTGTTGAAGAAGATGCAGAATTTGGTAGAGAGACTAATAACTCAGTTGATAATAAATCTGGTTGTGGAGTAGTTACTTGAGTTGGTTCTATAGTTTTTGATTCGTTGGGTGATGGAAGAGCCGCCTCTGGTTGAGTGACTATGATCGTCGTTGGTTGTGGTGCTAAAGGTTTGAGGGTTTGCAAAACTGTTAGAGCTTGTTCCGCATTGCGATATCTTTGGCGGAAGTCATAGCGCACCATCTTGTCGATATATTCCACAAAATCATCACTCACCTGAGCCTTATGCCGCCAGCTAAACTCACCCGTTTCCGCATCTTGCTCAAAACCATGACCATAGGGAGGTTCGGCAGTGAGAGCCTCGATCGCCATACAACCAACTGCATAGATGTCACTCGCAAAGCATGGTCTACCTTGAGTTTGTTCCGCAGGCATATATCCAAGCGTCCCGATCGCGATCGTGCCACTCGCCAAACCAACTGCCATATTAGTCTGGTTTTGCTGCACCTCACGCACCGCACCAAAGTCAATCAGCACAATCTTGTCATTAGCACGGCGGCGCATGATATTACTTGGTTTTAGATCCCGATGGATCGAGCCTTGACTATGGACATACGCCAAAATCTCTAATACTTCACGCAGTAAACCTCTAGTCCTTGCTTCTGACCATTTGACAGTATGGTTAATCTCATCAGAGAGCGGATGACCATCAATAAATTCTTGGACTAAGTAGAACTGCCCATTATCTTCAAAATAGGCAATCAGTTTAGGAATACCCCAATGGTTGAGATCATCCAACTTAGATGCTTCACGCTCAAACATCTGCCTTGTAATTGCAATATGGGTAGGATCAGTTTGGGTAATTAGCCGCTTGACCACGCATTGAGAGCTAGCTTGATTGCTAAGGCGTTTGTGAGTATCTTCAGCCAAAAACGTCTCACCAAAAGCACCAAAGCCAATCTGTTTAACGATCCGAAAGCGATCCATCAGCATTTGATCAAGCATACAAACCAATCTCACACCATAGAATTTGCATTACAAAACTAGATTCTCGGTTTAGAAAATACTTGACACCTAGCTTTTGTGCTTAATATCAATCTAGTTTTATATTTATGCCATATTTACTTGGTTTTTGTAAATCATAAAAATTGTTTGACTTCCATACACTAAGACAACTATCATCCCAATCCAACTGTGCTAACCTAAAAATGCCTTGCATTTAGGGATAATCAAGATGTCAACCAATAGCCCAACTATATTTGCAGAAGAATTAGCCAACGAGTTAGACAAAATCCCTGAGCAATATTGGTCAAACCTTTTACAAATTATTCGTTTGTTTCGTGAAAGCGTTACCCCAGAATCAGAAAGCCATTCTCAAGATCCTGCAATTGTTGAAGCCATTGAAGATTTAGGGCTTGTCCATGCCATGCTAGAAGTCAAGGATGAAAAGCCGATTAGTCTCCAAGAAGCACTTGCAGAAATGGAAAGAGAATGAATGTTATACCAAATCACAAAAGAGAGGCAACAGATAGAGCATCCAGTATGGAATCTCTACCGACAAGAGAAGCAATTACAGATTTAGTCATTTCGGAGAGACGATTCTTGACCAAAAGCCGCAACTCATCCATATTTTTGGGTAAAGAAAATCTCAACCCTTGCTTCAAATGTAGCCAAACCCGCTCAATTGGGTTTAATTCTGGAGAATGAGCAGGCTGAAATATCAAAATGATATTGTGAGGTAATCGTAAACGCTTAGCCCGATGACAACCAGCCTGATCAACTTGCAAGATAATTATGCTGTCTGCAAATTTCTCTGATACAAGGTCTAGAAATATTTGAAAACAGTCAGTGTTGAGATGACTAAATTCATAGAAAAAGCTTTCTCCCGTCGCAGGTTCGACGATGCCGTATAACCATGTAGCCTGAAACTGCCACTGGACTTTTGCCTTGGGTTTGACCCCACGAGCCGTTATTTTACGACCACTGATGGTTTTCAAACCAATCCTTGTTTCGTCTTGACAAAAGAATCGGACTTTTCCCGTTAATCCCAACACGGTCACGGCATACCATGCCACCATGGCTAGGTTATCCGAGAGTTTTTTTTATATTCCTCGCGTTGCCCTTGGTTTTGACTGGCGCTATAGGGACGGGCTACCTTTGGTTTTGCCTTCATTCGGTAATGCACCAAGTCATGCACATTTTTATAGGTACTTTCGATTCCTAGTTTTTCCTGTAGCCATTGTCGTATCTCTCCGTAGCTATTAAATCCTTTTTCCTGTTGCAGTTGTTTGTCCAGTGCTTTTTGCGCCCAATCTGGGATTTTGGGTATTCTGCCTACTCTTGGTTTATGGCTTAGTATTCCTGCTATTCCTCCCTCTCGATATCCTCTGATCCACTCTTGCACTGTGCTACGGTTTCTCCCGATTAGTTGAGCGGCGGCTTGCACTGTGCCAGCTTGCTTGCTTTTCAGTAAGTACAATACTTGCACTCGTTCTTTATCTGAGCCTGTTTTCTGCCGCCCTAGCATCTCTTTTAGCTCTTCTTCGCTTTCACTTATTTCTAATCTATATACCCCTGCCATTTTGTTATCCTCTTTCTCCTTTTTCTCTTATATCATCTGTTGCCTCTTCTTTGTGTTTTGGTATTAATTATCTTCCTAGCTTTCTTAAAGAACTTAAGGCTCTCAGAAGTACACCTTACTTCAAACCCATAAACAGCCTTGTATTTGAGGAGATTCCAAAACTTGCTGGGTTAGCAGATATCAAAAATGTCAAAAAGCTACAGGGGTATGAAAATGCGTATCGAATCAAAGTAGGGGATTATCGAATTGGAGTGATTTTTGAAGGTGAAACTGTTACATTTTCTAGGGTATTGCATCGCAAAGAAATTTATCGCTATTTCCCATAATTTTTAGTACAAAAAAAGCGGCGCTTAGCGCCGCTTTTTTATTTACATTTTTGCAAGTTCGAGCATCGTTTTCAAGACAGAATCAGGATTGAGACTGATCGAGTCAATGCCTTGCTCGACAAGGAACTTGGCAAACTCAGGATAATCGCTAGGTGCTTGACCACAAATGCCGATCTTGCGGTGGTTTGCCTTAGCCTTTTGAATAACCGTGCGAACCATTGACTTAACCGCTTCATTGCGTTCATCAAAGATATGGGCAACGAGCGAAGAATCGCGATCCAAGCCGAGAGTCAACTGGGTGAGATCATTGGAACCAATGGAGAAGCCATCAAAGACTTGGGAGAACTCATCCGCCAAGATCACGTTACTGGGGATTTCGCACATCACATAGACTTCCAAACCATTTTCGCCACGCTTCAATCCATGTTTTTCCATTTCCGCAAGCACCTTGCGACCTTCTTCAGGAGTGCGACAGAAAGGAATCATCGGAATCACATTGGTTAAGCCCATGTCATCGCGGACGCGCTTCAGAGCTTGACATTCCAAACCGTAGGCTTCGCGGTATTTCGGATCGTAGTAGCGAGATGCACCACGCCAGCCGATCATCGGGTTTTCTTCGGTAGGTTCAAAGGCGCGACCACCGAGTAGATTGGCGTACTCGTTGCTCTTGAAGTCGGACATTCTGACTACAACAGGTTTGGGATAAAACGCTGCTGCGATCGTGCCGATACCGTGAGCCAGCTTGTCTACAAAGAAGTCAGCCTTGTTTTCATAGCGTGCCGTCAATTGGGAAATTTCCCATTTAGCCGCTTTATCTTCGAGGGTGTCGAAGTTCATCAGGGCAAGAGGATGAGCCTTGATATGGTTAGCAATGATGAATTCCATACGGGCTAAGCCAACACCATCGCAGGGAATGGAAGATAAGCCAAACGCTTCTTCGGGATTGCCCACGTTCATCAAGATTTTGGTAGAAAGTGTAGGCAAATTATCGAGAGAAGTTTCGATTACTTCAAAGGGAACTAGCCCTTCGTAAACTTTGCCTTCTTCACCTTCAGCGCAGGATATCGTGACTTCCTGACCAGTTTTGAGAACGCCTGTAGCATTGCCGCAACCAACGATCGCAGGAATACCCATTTCTCTTGCAATGATGGCGGCGTGGCAGGTGCGTCCACCTTGGTTAGTGACGATCGCACTTGCTTTTTTCATGATTGGTTCCCAGTCAGGGTCAGTCTTGTTGGTAACTAGTACTTGACCCGCTTGGAAATCTTCGATGTTATGGACTTCCAAAATTACATTCGCTTTGCCTTGACCGATCATCTCGCCCACAGCACGACCTGTGATCAAGACATTGCTGGAGCCATTCAGTTTGTAATTCTTGAGAATGTTGCCTGACTTTTGCGACTGTACGGTTTCAGGTCTTGCTTGCACGATGAATAATTCCCCTGTGCGTCCATCTTTCGCCCATTCAATATCCATCGGTGACAGCTTGCCGCGTACTTCTGAATAGTGATCTTCGATGATACAAGCCCATTCTGCTAGTTTGAGAATCTCGTCATCGGTAATCGCGAACTTGACTCGTTCGGAAACTGGGACAGGAATATTCTTGGTCAGCTTACCGCCGCCAATGTCATAGACCATCTTGATTTCTTTTGTACCGAGGCGTTTTTCGAGAATCGGACGGAAGCCTTGTTTGAGAGTTGGTTTGAAAACGAAATACTCATCGGGGTTGACTGCACCCTGCACTACATTTTCACCTAAGCCATAGGCGGCGGTGATTAATGCTGCATTTTTAAAGCCTGTCTCTGTGTCGATGGAGAACATCACGCCAGAGGATGCGAGATCGGAACGTACCATCTTCTGCACGCCGACAGAAAGGGCTATATCGAAATGATCGAAACCGTTGATCGTGCGGTAAGAAATGGCGCGATCGGTGAATAGTGAGGCAAAGCAGCGATGGCAAGCATCGACAACTTCATTCGCACCATAGACATTGAGATAGGTTTCCTGTTGTCCTGCGAAGCTGGCATCGGGTAAGTCTTCGGCAGTGGCGCTAGAACGGACGGCAACATCAGATTCTTTGCCGCATTCGTAGCAATCGCATAGCTTCTGATAGGACATAGCGATCGCCATTTGCAGATCGTCGGGGAATGGCGTGCTGAGGACTAATGCGCGTGCCATGCGACCGCGATCGCGCAGGTTATTCATATCCTCAATATTGAGATCGGCGAAGAGTTCGCGTAATTTGACTTCCAATCCAGCCTTCTCGATAAAGTGACGGAAAGCATAGGCAGTGGTCGCAAATCCATTGGGAACATTCACACCTTTGGGTTGAAGCTGGCGAATCATTTCCCCTAGAGACGCATTTTTCCCACCCACAAGGGGAATATCAGCAATTCCCACTTCTTCAAACCAAAGTATTAGAGCCTGTTCTTTAGGAACAGTTCTAGATGTTTCTGAAACAAAAGTTGAGCTAGTCATGATGATTTAACTCCCTAATCAAATTAATGATTAGATCGATTCTGGTATCAATAAGGATTAAGTTTAAAGACTTAAATATTAGTTAAAAAACTTAATCAAGAAAATTTTGACAAACAACTCATTTGTTAAGTTCTATAATCAAGACCTTATACTCGATATAGACACTGCTGAAGCCTTTGACACTTTCTAATTATATCTACTATAGAAGCGCCAAATATACTCGTCATTACATTTGTTCACCAAGCTTCGCAAAGATTGACATTAGTTAGTAGATCTAGAATATGTAGAGATTAGTTATTGATTTTTCTAGGTTATTCTAATAAATTATCTCGTGTTTTTAACTGATATTTTGAACCAATAAGAATAGCAATATTTATATAGCAATCCTAAATTGTTTGTGGAAGGACACCCCTTCGGGGTGTCCTTCCACAAACAAAAAAAATCCACAAATGATATAAGACTGCTATAGATAATTCTCATTGCAGGATCTTTGAGCTTTATAGAGTATAAGAAATTCTTTAAAAGTGTTGTAAAGCAACACTTTTAAAGAATTTCTTGTTTTTTGAGAAAGCACAAAATACTGTAGTGCTACTTAGTTGCGAAATCCATATTCGAGGACAAAAAATTGCGCATTAAAAGGAGCTAATGGTTCTCGGAGTTTAGCTAGCTCTGATTCGCATCCATGAATTTCCAAACGAAAAAGCTCGGCAACTTGAAGGGCTTCCTGCAAAATGCTATCTACATTTTGCAGATGAAACAGTAGAGCCTCAGCATCTGCATAGGCTTCGCGGCAATGAGCAATGTCATCACAAAAGCTGAATCCATAGTAAAGACATTTTGGCTCAGTTTTAGTCTGTGCTACAAAGCGATCGCATATTGCCTTAAACTCTTCCATTTTTCCCGTAGCAATTTTGAAATATGGAACAATTGAACAGCCTTTGTCTTGAGTTGCCATGATACTTTTCTCCATTGATATTTAATTGATATTTAAATTTGTTGTGAAGAAACACTTAAAAAGACTGGTGATTTATTTTGATTTTGATACAACACATTGCAAAGTCCCTAGAATATAGATCTTGCCTGATCTAAGAGCAAATAACTGTAACGATTTATGGCTGCTACGATCATCATTACTCTAGTTAAATATTTCTCATCTACTTGATAAGAATCGCGAATTAAATAATTCAACACCTGCGATCACTTGATCGCTATGATTGAGATAACGAAATTTGCTCATAGCCCTATGGCAAAGTCGTCAGCTTAATAGTTTGGAGACAGCGATCGTGCCTAGAAATAAACCCCGCGATGTACAAGCGATTTATATTGCCGCAGAAACCTTTGCTTTGCGATCGCGCAGTTGGAATCGCTTACGCTTTGAAATTGAATATGCTCTTGAAAAAGGCACTACTGCTAACTCTTTCTTAATTCAAGGGACTATGTTAGCTTTGATTGATCCGCCTGGTGGGACATTTACAGAGATTTACTTAAACGAGTTACGCCAACGCATCAATATTGGTGATATTAGTTACGTTATTCTTGGACATGTCAACCAAAACCGTATTGAGACACTTAAGGCTTTACTAGAAATAAATCGTCGCATCACTTTTATTTGTACTAATCCAGGGGCGATCGCTTTACGTCAAAGTCTAGAAGAGACATTTGGCAAAGATCTTAAAATTCAGGTCGTGCGGGGCGAAGAAACCCTTGATCTGGGCAAAGGTCATATTCTCAAGTTTATTCCCACTTCTACACCACGCCATCCTGACGAGCTTTGTACTTACGACTCAAAAACGCAGGTTTTATATACTGATAAATTATTTGGGGCGCATATTTGCGGCGATCAGGTATTTGATGAGGGGTGGAGTTATCTATTAGGCGATCGTCGCTACTATTTCGATAGTACGATGGCGAACCAAGTCCGCCAAGTTGAGGCAGCCCTTGATAAGTTAAGCGATTATCCTGCGGTTTTCTATGCCCCCGGACATGGACCAATGTTAAAAAATGGCTTGCATGAATTGGTAAATCTCTATCGTCAATGGAGTGAAGCCCAGAAGCAGCAAAATATTTCTGTAGCATTGCTATTTGCCTCGGCATATGGCAACACCACCACGATCGCTAATGCTTTAGCAAGAGGTATCACTAAGGCAGGGGTTGCGGTTGAGTTAATCAATTGTGAAAATGCGGAACCAGAGGAAATCAAGACAGCGATCGAAAAATCTTCTGGCTTCTTGATTGGTTCGCCAACTCTTGGTGGTCATTTACCAACGCAGGTACAAACGGCTCTGGGCATAGTTTTATCTACAGCTACAAAAAGTTATCAGGCAGGTGTGTTTGGTTCCTATGGCTGGAGTGGTGAAGCCGTAGATATTATTGCTGGCAAGTTAAAGGACGCTGGCTATACTCTTGCCTTTGAGCCGATTCGGATTAAATTCACACCCACTGAGGCGACATTACAGGTCTGTGAAGAGACAGGTACGGATTTTGCTCAAGCCCTGAAAAAAGCGAAAAAAGTGCGGACTACGCTCAATCCTGGTAGCACCGTTGAACAAGCGGTGGGACGTATTGTTGGCTCCTTGTGTGTTTTAACAGTGAAGCGTGGCGAAATCTCGACAGCTATGCTCGCTTCTTGGGTTTCGCAAGCAACTTTTAATCCCCCAGGACTGACGATCGCAGTTGCGAAAGATCGGGCGATCGAATCTTATTTATATGAAGGCGATCGCTTTGTCTTGAATATCCTTGAACAGGGCAAGCAACTCCGCAAGCACTTCATGAAAAAATTTGCACCTGGGGAAGATCGTTTTAAGGATGTAGAGGTGGAGCCAACAGAAGGTGGTCTGGTTTTGCCTGATGGATTGGCTTATTTAGAATGTCGTGTTGCCCAACGGATGGAATGTGGCGATCATTGGATTGTCTATGCGATCGTGGAGAATGGCAAGCTGTTACAAGCTAACGGTTTAACGGCAATTCATCACCGTAAGACGGCTAGTAATTATTAACTGATGATATGTAGAAGGTATTCCTCCATTACTCAAATCAAAGAATAAAGAGTGTGAGGCGGCGCGAAGCGCCGCCTCACACTCTTTGTTGTTAAAAGAAAGAAAGTGCTATGCGCTTTCTTTCTTTTCTCTGGGAGAAATTTTGTAATTCTGCTAATAAAGTTGCGAACTAGAAATCACTAAGTAGCTAGACATAAGTAAACTAAAAACCGAGAAGTTTGTTCCGCCCGCGTAGCGGGCGGAACAAACTCTGGTTTTGGGTTTTAATTAAGTTGAGCTACTTACTTGATTGATCGAGATTTGATGGATTATCAGGAGATGAGTCTGTTGAAGAACTAGTATTTTTGAAGTGTGTATTCACATAGTCTTGTAAATGAGGGCGAAGTACATTTGTGGCGGTGAGACCAAAAATTCCACCTCCTAGCCCACCACCAATTGCAGCACCAATCACTCCAAATCTTGAACCAACGCCAGCAAGAATTCCTACCACCAATAGACTTACCAAGCTTTGCCAATGTTTGAAAGCATATTTCTTGTAGCAAAATTGCCATGCTTGTTTTGTTTGTTCGGGTGATAGACCTTGTAACTCTGGAATTTGATTGATTGTCCAGTAGATTTGCATGATTTTTCCCTCACACCTGTTATATATTGCTAATTTCAGCGACTCAATTATATGGATATAGCTGAGATATCGTCCAATTTATGCTTAATAAAGATTCAATATCTATACAAATTTTTACATGCAAATAGAATAAGTAGCTCAACTTAATTAAAACCCAAAACCAGGGTTTGTTCCGCCCGCGTAGCGGGCGGAACAAACTTCTCGGTTTTTAGTTTACTTATGTCTAGCTACTTAGTTGATTTACTTTCTTTGTTTATTTAGATACGGCTTTTTTGCCTAGGTCTAAGATAAATTCAAGAGCGCTATACTTGTCTAAACAGGAGATCATTTTTACATGGAAACAAATCAAACTCTAAGCTTGATTCTTGGGGCGATCGCACTTGGGGCAGCAATCTGGGCAACTTCTGCAATTTTAGAACTTCTAGCGAAGTTAGTCGGTAAATTTGCGATCGCTGCAATATCACTAGTATTAGTAGCAATTTACTTAAAGGTTTATGTTGGGGTGGATATTTGGCTAAGTCTGACGGATTTTGGGCAAGTAGTTATATCAAGTGCTGGACAATTAATGGATGCAGTTTATTCTCTATTTTCGCAAGTGGGAGCTGTGACTAGTGACCTACAAGGCTAATAAA
The DNA here is from genome assembly GCF_051131155.1 of Pseudanabaena minima str. Chao 2107. Lineage (NCBI taxonomy): Bacteria > Bacillati > Cyanobacteriota > Cyanophyceae > Pseudanabaenales > Pseudanabaenaceae > Pseudanabaena > Pseudanabaena minima. The sequence goes on along the minus strand of NZ_CP159508.1, from coordinate 1,895,853 downwards.
TTGATAGAAGTTATGATTCTTCTGAGATTACAATTGGTCGCTTTTGAAGTTCTTCAATAAAAATTTTCAAGCTAGGATTTTCTGAATAAAGGTTTAACAAAGATTCATTTTTGGAATATTCCATTGAGATTTTCTGATAATGTTTATAGTCTTTTTCTTTCTTCATCTCAGGAAAAACTTTACTTAAAATGCTTAGACAATCATTAGTTTCTGATTTTGCCTTTTTAGAATGTAGAGGAAGTAGCCAGCATTCTATCGAATGAACTGCGATCGCAAAAATAATATTGTTAGCAAACTGGTTATAGATATCTTCACCGATTTTTTCTCTGAACTTAGCTATAACCCTTTCAATTAGATGTTCTGGTGAAAATGGATGACCATTTTCATTGTTGTGAGGCACACCTAATTCTAGGGAAATATCAGTATCTATATGAATAATCACATATTCATTTCTATCAAATACAGCTTTAAATTTTCTTGAGCGACAATAGTTAGTTACTTCTCCATGACCTCCACTCTTACCAGCTCTAGCTGGCTGGAGCCAGTTAATACTAATATCACGATTATTGAAATATCCTACTAAGATATTATCAATTACTTTCTGATCGGTTATGCCTTCTGCAATTCCTGCAAATGGATTCTTTGGATTATTCATATTAAAAGTTATTAGGCAGTCCTCCAATGTAGCCATTCATAAATGCTTCTGATAATGGTACAGGCTCGTCATCATCTAATGACTCAGGTGCGTAAACTCTTTTAGCTTTTGTATGTCCATCAATATTGCGATAAATCGTGAAAAGCCTTTGTTCATCATCTTGTAAATCTAATCCATCTAAGACCGCAGGGTTATGTGTTGTGAATATAACTTGCTTATCATATTTTTTTGCAAGCTCTACTAATTCTTGGATTAATCTTGTACATAGTTTAGGATTTAGAGCATTTTCGATGTTGTCAATCGCAAAAAACTTGGGTGTATCATCACTGACGAATAAAGCAAAATAAAACATCAAAAATAAAAAACCTTCATTAGAACTTCTTTGATTAAAGTAAGGTAGTTCTTTATCCAAATATCTATCTTTAATCTGAATATTTCTCTCTATATCAGAATTTTGATGTATTTTGAAATTATCAAACCAATCAATTGTTTGAAGCTTTTGTTTGATAGTATCAAGCTTTCTTGGACTATAACTTAAAACTTTTATTAGTTTGAATAAGCCTTCTCCATTAATGCCTAAAGGCTGGATCTGTCCTTCTTTTTCAAAAGTTCGTAACATTGAGTTTTCTGGCGAATAAATCAAAAAGTCTCTTAGTCTAAAAGCATTTGGATTATATGTTTCTTCATATTCATCGTTTTGATTATTAAGAAGTTTTGTTATTGAATCTAGTAACTTTTGATGGCTATCTGTATCTTTAATGATATCTTCTACTTGTTGCTTAGAAAAGTGAAACAATCTAGTGCTATACCATTTAGAAAATGGCTTGTTATCGTTCTTTATTTCATAATTAAATGCAGCTTGATCTATTGTTCTTAAATTGACTTTGATTTCTTTTGTAATATTCTCTTTGTCAAAAGCTGATCGCATAAATTCGGGTTCAGTAACCCTAATTCCTCTAGGAGCTAAAAACTCATTATCTAACTTATTACCTGCTGCTGCACCAGCTAAAGCGATCGCTTCTAAAATATTGCTCTTACCGCAACCATTCTCACCGATGAACACATTAACCCGACCCAAACCGATCTTGAGGCTTTGGATTGACTTGTAGTTCTCGATTTGAACTTCAGTAAACATAGGTTTATAGCGAGCATCACTTCAGCTATAGCTTAGCACTCACCTTGCTCAACAGACTAACTCAGAGCTTTGCGCCTAAACAAAATCCAAGATATTTTTAAAAGTGCTTCTCTGCAACACTTTTAAAAATATCTTGTGGTTCCATTAACTAATTGGTAACAATACTTCAAACTCAGTTCCAATCGTGACATCACCCTGATTATTGAGATAAGGCGATCGCAAAACGATTTTGCCATTGTGCTGCTGCGTAATAATTTGGTGGCAGATTGCTAAACCCAGCCCCGTACCATGCCCCTGACCCTTGGTAGTAAAGAAATTATCAAAAATACGATCTTGGATTTCCTTAGGAATTCCCATCCCATTATCCGCAACTTTAATCGATATCCAATTACGATTATCAATTTCGGCGATCGCCGATGTGATCATCACTAAAGGCTGCCATGTAATTTCTGATTCAGTCTGGACATTACTCCGCTCATGGCTACTCTCTTCCTTAAGAATAAGATGATCACGTTGTCTGATCAAATCAGGATGAGACCTTAAATCCACCAATGCATCAAGAGAATTACTAATCAGATTCATAAACACCTGAATTATGCGATCGCTATATCCATTGATTTTGGGTAGATCAATATAATTCTTGACAATCTGAACATTCCTAATTCTGCCACTAAGAATCGTCAAACTGCTTTCCACACAGTCAATCAAACTAATCGCCTCTGGATTAGCATGATCCTCCATATGTGATAAAGATTGTAAAGTGTCAACCAGTCGTCGCAAATATCTTGACCCAGACTGGATACTCTTCACCACCTGCGGTAAGTCAGAACGCACAAAGTCCCAATCAACTGCCTCAAGGGTTTCACTAATTACTGTTGCCGAAGTTCCATATTCCTTTTCATAGGCTCTTAAAATTTTCATTACCCCTTCAATGTAGGTCAAGAGACATTCAGTATTGCCATAAATCGCCGATACAGGATTGCGAATGTCATGAGATACCTCAGCCACAATCTGCCCCAAACTCGCCATCTTTTCAGTTTGGAACATCGTTGTTTGGGTCTGTTCGCGCAACAACTTGGTGGCTAGTTCATGAATATGTGACTGCTCCAGCAACAAATCATGGACATCCAGTACTGAATAAGTATCGGTATCTAAATGGACAATCACAGGCTCATAAATTTCATCGTTAGCACGTCCCAGAGCTAGTTGAGCAGCCATTACGATCGAAGTGTTTCCATGTAACTTAAGGACTTCAATCGGAACTTGCTCATAGAGGACTCTCAAAGGTCTTTTAGTAAATAGTTCAAGGGCATAGGGACGACTCAAACATTCTAAAAATCTCCGACGAGACAACATACCCACATATTGATCTTGCTCGTAAACAATGAGTGCAGGTAGCAGAGGATCGTCTTTAAAAAGCTGACGCGCAAATTCCCCTGTTTGTGCTAAATCAACCTTAGTATTGTACAAATGTAACTCGGCAATAGTAGAGTCAAGAGCTAATTGACGCTTTGAACTTTGTGGTGATGAATCAATACCTGAATCCATTTCAGGCTCACTTGCCATCACCATCAATGGAATCATTGCAATTTTGCGAGCTAACTCTTGAGTTGCTGTTTGCCGAATATTTTTACCCTTAACTGCGCCGCGATCAGGTTGATACTGTTGCAACTTTAGATTGCTAATCGCAGAGGTTAATGCTTCTGTTTTAATCTCGATCGCTAATGCTTGGGCAGCCACCTTAAACGCAGAATTTAAGTTTTCTAGAGATATCTTTGGTAATAAATCGATCGCACCACGACGAATTGCCCAACGCTTTTCCACTTCTTTGATCTGGGATTGGCGAGGATTAACCAATAAAACCTTTAATTCTGGGGCATGATCGGCACACCATTTGCAAAGCTCAGTAGCAAGTAACGAAGTCCCACCCCCATAGCGAATGCCAATATCAGAAATAATCAGTTGCGGTAAACTCTGTTTTGACTGCCGCTTTTGATCAAGCAATTTAAGTAAATCTTCGGTTTCAGGTGCAGCCCATACTTCTAATTGATGTGACGATAGGGCATTGTGCCACATCAGGGATTGCTCTTCTGATAGCTGAGCCAGTAACACAGATTTGACCACACAACCCCCAAACCTAAAAATAGCAACGTTTTCAACATATCGGATGATAGTGTATGAAAGCAAGTGAAAACAGATAACCTAGGGTTAACCAAAAGTTAATATGCTACTTCTTTCCTTACAGGTGTGCGGCGGAGCCGCACACCTGTAAGGAAAGGTTAGAAAAGGAGAGCTTCGCGCCCCTTTTCTAACCTTTGCGATAAGATGTAAAAAACAAATTGGATTTTCACATGACACGAATTTGTATTCTTGGTGGTGGTTTTGGCGGTTTGTATACTGCGCTTAATCTATCTCGCTTACCTTGGGCGGTCATGCCTGAAATTATCCTGATCGATAAAAGCGATCGCTTCCTCTTTACACCATTTCTCTATGAGCTAGTCACAGGAGAAATGCAGGAATGGGAGATTGCCCCAACATTTGCCGAATTACTTGCCGATACTGGCATTCAATTTGTGCAAGGCTTAGTTACCAATATCGATTTAGTCACTAAGCAAGTAGAAATTAATATTGGTCAGCGTAGTATTCTGACCTATGATCGCCTTGTATTAGCGATCGGTGGGGAAACACCGATGAACCTTGTTGCTGGAGCGGAGGAATATGCAATTCCATTCCGTAATCTCAATGACTTCTATCGCCTTAATAGCAAATTAGAACTATTAGAAGCCTCCAATCGTGACAAAATTCGTGTCTGTATCGCAGGCGGCGGTAGCAGTGGCGTAGAACTTGCCTGTAAAATTGCTGATCGCCTTAAAGATCGTGGTCGCGTTCGTCTAGTTGATCGCAATAACAAAATCTTAAGTAACTCCACAGACGCAAATCGTAAAATTGCGGAACTTGCCCTCTCGCAACGTGGTGTCTGGACTGATCTCAATACGCGAGTTTTGCAGGTAAATGACGGTGAAGTTACCCTCGACTACAGCGATGGAAGCGATACTTTACCCGTTGACATTGTGATGTGGACAGTTGGTAGCACCTTCTCGAAAATGCTCCAAAATCTACCACTTGAGCATGGTCGTCAAGGCACGATCACCACGGAGACAACCCTACAAGTTAAGGACTACCCTGATGTATTTGCGATCGGTGACTTAGCAAGTTGTTTTGACTCGAATTCTAGCCTTGTCCCTGCTACCGCACAGGTAGCCTTCCAGCAGTCCCAATATTGTGCTTGGAACATTTGGGCAAGCCTGAATCAAAAAGCACTGGTTCCCTTTAGCTATATTCCCCTCGGAGAATTTATTAGTTTAGGGATTGACGGCGCAACTGCTTCCATTTTTGGCAAGTTTAGTATAGATGGATTACCTGCCCATGTGATGCGGCGATTAGCATATTTATTGAGAATGCCCACCCTACAGCACCAATGGAAGATTGGCTCACACTGGTTGACTAAGCCTTTGATTGAGATGTTCAGAAAATCCGTAAATTAATCAGGTTATTCTTGCTGCTAAGCGGGAAAAATAACCTGATTAATTAGCGATCGCCTACATAGAAAACCTATGAATGATTCTTCATCAAATTCCCCACAAGCAGCATCTTGGTTTGATCGCATTGGTAACTGGAATCCGCAACTATTGCGGGAGATTCGGGGCAAGCTGAAATTGCGTAATCTGATCGTGGCGATCGGCTTATCGTTACTGTTTCAGGTCTTGTTGCTTTTGTTCTATAGCCAACGCATACCTAATGAAGAGTGTTATGCCCAAATCCGTGGTTTTGGCTGTGCCGCATCTTGGCAAGATTGGTGGCTAGAGCAGTTTCGAGTGATTACTTGGACTGAGCCGTTTGTTCTATTTCTAGCAGGTGTCTATAGCCTCGTAGCCGACCTCTCTTTAGAAGACTATAAAGGCACGCTTAACTTTATTCGCATCAGTCCGCGATCGAGCATCAATATTCTCATGGGCAAGATCATGGGTGTGCCCTTGCTTGCCTATATCAGTATCGGACTATCAATTCCTTATCACTTAACATCCGCGATCGGGGCAAATGTCCCGATCACCTTTTTATGCAGCTTTTACGTACTGATCATTGGGACAGCATTTCTACTATTTAGTGCTGCTCTGTTACTTGCTCTACTCAGTGGTTGGCAAGCCAAATTTGGTGGACAGGTATCCGCAGGCGCATTGTTATTTTCATTTATTACCTTTATCTGGATTGCCCCTGCTTTCATGTGGTGGAATATCTTCACAACATGGAGTTCCTTTAGCAAAGTCTTAGTAGGTGGACGGATCGACCCAATTCAAGCTGAATGGTGGTATTTGCCAATTACATCGAATATTTGGACTTCACATATTTTTACGATTAGCAACTTAGCAATTGTGAGCTTTGCCATTTGGCGAATCTTAGAACGCCGCTTTCACAATCCCAATGCCACTTTGGTTAGTAAAGCTCAAAGCTATGTCGCCACTACCTATCTAGAGATCTTGATGCTTGGCTTTTGTGTGCAGACAGGGTTTGCAGATAAGGGTTTTTCTGGAGAATTTCAGTTCATCTTGTTACTGATTATTTACATTCCCAATTGTTTTTTATTGTTTATAGCAATTACTGCTTTAACCCCGCACAGACAGGCTCTCTTAGATTGGGTAAGATTTGGAGCCTTATCGACGACAGAGGAGCATCCGACTGGAATTGGCTATATTCTGCGCGATTTGATTTGGTCAGATAAAAGCCCAACCCCGATCGCGATCGCCCTCAATCTTGTATTTACGCAAGTCCCTATTTTAATTTGGGTCAACACGTGGAACAACTCAGCCCAGCGAGATAAAGCCATGGTGGTATTAGCCTCTTTTACGCTCACCATGTTTTTGTTTGCCCTAATCGCCCAGTTGGTTTTGTTTTTGAAGACACGCAACCCGTCAGCATGGATGACAGGGATCATCTCTGCATTAATTTTTCTACCGATTTTAATTATGGCTAGTCTATCAATTAGTCCCGATCGCTATGCTGGACTATGGTTGTTTTTTGGATATCCTTGGTTTGTTGTGTCAAATATCAAACTTTCCGATATTATTTTGGCATTCGCTGGACAAATTTCTGTAATAATTGCGCTGACATTACAACTCATTTATCAGCTACAACGCGCTAAAATGCGAGAGACTTAGTGACACATTAGTAGACGTTTGAACATAACATGGCACAGTCAACCACTGCTAAACAGTTCGCCACGCCAACGGGTACAGTCCCTGATGTGGAGCTACAGCGAGTATTTAAAATGTTCGGGACAAATACTGTTGTCCAAGGTGTCGATCTGCAAGTCCAACGCGGTGAGCTTTTTAGCATTTTGGGACCATCAGGTTGTGGCAAAACGACTTTACTGAGGCTAGTTGCAGGCTTTGAAGAACCATCAGCAGGTGAAGTGCTGATTCAAGGCAATCCAATGACCTATATTCCCGCCTATCAGCGACCTGTGAATACGGTTTTCCAGAGCTATGCTCTTTTTGGTCACATGACCATCTTCGATAATGTTGCGTTTGGCTTGTCAGTTAAAGGTGTGCCTAAGCCAGAAATCCAACAAAGGGCGAAAGATGCACTCAAGCAAGTCCGACTTGATCACATGAGCGATCGCTATCCTAATCAAATATCAGGTGGTCAGCAGCAACGGGTGGCTCTCGCTCGCGCCCTCGTCAATCGCCCCAAAGTGATTTTGTTAGATGAGCCATTAGCTGCCCTAGACTTTAAACTCCGCAAGGAAATGCAGGTGGAGTTATCCAACTTGCAGTATGAGCTGGGGATTTCCTTCATTATGGTTACCCACGATCAAGGCGAAGCTCTAGCAATTTCCTCGCGAATTGCGGTTATGAATCAAGGTCGAATCGAGCAAATTGGCACACCTGCGGAAGTTTACGATCGTCCCTCTTCAGCATTTGTTGCCGATTTTGTGGGCGAAACAAATTTATTTGAATGTCGAGTGATCGAGCAGGATGGGGCATTTGTCGAGTTGCGATCATCTACAGGTTTAGCGATCGTGGCGGCAAAACCTAAGCATTGGTTGCCGATTCCCGAAGCAGTGGTCAGTGTGCGTCCCGAAAAAATCAAGCTTTCCACCGAATATCCTAATCAGCCTTACAATACCTATCGCGGTATTCTCAATAATGTTTTGTATCTCGGCGATCACTCTCAGTTTGTAGTGGATTTACATGCTAGCGAAAATGTGCCGCCCGTCAGAATCATGCTAGTACGTTCTAATCACCAAGGCGAAAAGACTCCTCCCTTTGATAGTCAGGTCTATGTCTCATGGATGCCTGAAGATTGTGTTGCTCTTCCCAAAACTACAGTCGCGACCTAAATTTCTATGCATATCTCTCGGCGAAAATTTCTTAGACAAACAGCCTATGCTGCATCGGCGATGGCTAGTGCTTCAACCCTTGCTGCCTGTGGCATTTTTGAGAAGGGACCACAAGAAACTGAAGCTGGTGAAGAGGATGTGAAGCGCCCAGTGACTCAGGACAAACGCACCCTCTATATCTATGGTTGGGCTACCTACATTAACAACCAAGAGGTTTTAGAGGAATTCACAAAGGAAACTGGGATTAAAGTTGTTGGAGATGCCTATGACTCTAATGAAGTTATGCTTGCCAAGTTAGAGGCTTCTGGTGGGCGATCGGGGTATAGCGTCATTTATCCTAGCGATTATATGGTGACGCAGATGCGGGATTTAAAGCTGCTTGCACCTTTGAATAAAAAGTTATTACCCAATATCAAAAATATCGCACCCAATTATTTAGAACTGCCCCACGATCGCGGCTCAATATTTAGTATTCCTGTAAGTCTGGGGACAACAGGGATTGCCTATAATGTCGAAGCGGTTAAGTCGGTGATTGGGGAGGAGCCGATGGACTGGAGTTATCTATGGGAACACAAAGAAAAACTACGAATTACCCTTGTTAATGATCCGCGTGAAGTGATCGGCATGGCTTTACATATTCTTGGTCATTCTTACAACACCAAAGAAACTGAAAAGATTGAGCAAGCTTTCCAAAAACTTAAGGAATTGATGCCTGCGATCGCCAACTTCACCACTGACGCATGGCGCGACCCCCTTGCTTCAGGCGATCTGATGATGTGCATGGCTTTTTCGGGTGATGCGATTAGCTTAGCAAGACAAGATCCCAATATTAAATATTTACTGCCCAATAACGGTACGTCAATATGGACAGATACCATGGCTATCCCCAGAGGGGCATCAAATATCGAAGGCGCTCATGAATGGATCAATTATGTAATGCGTCCTGAAGTTGCGGCTAAAATTAGCGACGCGAATAGTTTTGGTACGACTAATAAATTGGCAAAAACAATGATTCCTGATGACCTAAAAGCGATCAAGGCTCTAGAACCATCGGAAGCGATTACTGCCAGAAGCGATCGCATTGCCAAGCTTGATCCTGAAGTTCTGCAAATATATGAAGGTTTCTGGACACGTTTAACCACAGGTTTAGGATAAAAATTCTCGTCATGAGAGTTGCACTCAACTCTCATGACCTTCAAAGATCTCGCAATCATTTCTGAAGACTATATGACGACATCATCACCTTCCACTAACCCAACCAGCAATATTTCTCTAAGTAATCATCCTTTTATCTGGGGAAATATCGCTTTACTTGCAGGTGTGCCTTGGTTATTGGCGCTAAGTATGGCTGGCTTAGCGGTGGGTGATCCTGTCTTCCCTGCGTGGTTTGAGATATTTCTACTAGGATTTCCTGCGATCACCTTAGTGGCTTGGGTACATTGGCAACAGCCCATCTCTCCGTTTAGTCTATGGTTTGTCGCTAAGCCAAGTGAGAGCCTAAGTGAGTCAGAGCGTCAAATCCTGACGCTAGTTAAGCAACAGCGCAATGGTTGGTATCTAACGGGATGGATTGCAGCAGTAGTTGCGATCGCTATGAGTGCCATATTTTGCAAGCTCTATCTAGCTGCACCATTAGCTCAAGTCATTGCGCCATTTCCTGCCAGTTTGCGCTTATTTGGGATTATTTGGGCTGAGATTTTCTTCTTATTGAGTAATATTTTGGTGCAAGCGGGAATATCAGCTTTGCGAATTAAGTTAACGGCTGAGCCAGATCTCAAAGGTTTACAACCCTTTGCCGTTGAGAAAATCAAAAATAGCTTTACAACTATTGGTTGGCGATCGCCTCAGTTATTAAAGTTTTTTGAAGAAGAGGAAATAGGAGAAGTCACAAATGATTTACCTCAAGGCAAGATTGCTGATGAGGTGGCTGATCAGTCTCCAGTTGTACAAGAATCCCAAGAATCTCAAGAGCAAGAGACTGAAGAAACAGAGTCTAGCAATATTGCTTCAGAAGTCATATCTGAAGTAGATCCAGAAATTAATACTCTTGTTGAAAATATTTCTGAGAATGCGACGCTCGCTAGCACTATAGAAGAAGCGATCTCAGAACCTGTTGAGACTGCATTGGCTTTTGAATCTACCGAGATAGTTTTAGAACCTCAGATCGAAACAATTTTAGACGAAGAGATTGTTCAAGAATCTGAAGTTGCTGATGTTAGCCCAGATGCTCAGCCTGTTGAAGAAGTTGACGAATTAGAGGTCAGTGAGATCGTTGCTGAGGAATCCGTACTTGAAACAATTACCGAGCCTGAGACTGAGCAGGTTGAGACATTTTTAGATATTCCAGATGCGATCGCAGAGACTCAGATTGAGGAATCCCCAAACTTTGCAAATGAGCCTGTTTTAGAAGTTGCTAATTTTAGCCTAGACAATGATTGTATTGAAGAATCTGAAGAATTAGAAATCAGTGCGATTGTTGCTGAAGAATCTGTAATTGAATCAATTGCTGAGCCTGAAATTGAGCAGATTTTTGAAGAAACTCAAATTCAGTCAGTTTTACATCAAGAATTAGATCCAGAGATTGTTCGAGAGCCTGAACAAGTAGCTCCTATTGAAGTCTTTGAAGAATCTTTTGAAGAATCTGGAATCGAGACATTTTTAGATAAGCCAGAAGCGATCTCAGGGACTCAGATTGAGGAATCTACAACCTTTGAAAATGAGACTGTTTTAGAATTTGCTGATATTAGCTCAGATGATCAGCTTGTTGAAGAATCTGAAGAATTAGAAATTAGTGCGATCGTTGCCGAAGAATCTGTAATCGAATCGATTGCTGAGCCTGAAACTGAACAGATTTTTGAAGAATCTCAAATCGAGTCAGTTTTAAATCAAGAATTAGATCTAGAGATAGTTCAAGAACCTGAACAAGTAGCCCCTATTGATGTCTTTGAAGAATCTGAAGCCGAGACATTTTTAGATGTTCCAGAAGCGATCGCAGAGACCGAAGTTGAGGAATCTGTGACCTCTGAAAATGATCCTGTTTTAGAAGTTGCTGATGTGAGTTTAGATAATGATTTTATTGAAGAATGTGAAGAATTAGAAATTAGTGCGATCGCTGCTGAAGAATCTGTAATCGAATCGATTGCTGAGCCTGAAACTGAACAGATTTTTGAAGAATCTCAAATCGAGTCAGTTTTAAATCAAGAACTAGATCAAGAAATTACTCAAGAACCTGAAGAGTTAAATCCTTTTGCCTCCGATGATTTCATTGACCAAGCGGCTCCTGTTGAAACAGGTTTAGAGATTGCTGATACTGCATCTGAGTCCACAATTGAAGATCCTGAGATTAAGAACATTGTTGAAGAAACTGACGAATTAGTTCCCTTTGAGACTGATGAAGATCCTGATCTGACTTTTTTAGGAATTCCAGATTCTAGCTCAGAGGCAAACCTTGAAGAAACTGAACAGGCTGACGCTAGTCTAGATCCAACTGATACCTTCCTAGATGAACAGCTTGCAGAGGAAGAACTAGAATCCATTGAAACTGTCGAAGATTCAGACGTTGAGGTAGTTGATAATACAGCCGCAGCAAATGATGACAAAAGAGGGATAGACTTTTTAAAAAAATTGCGTAAAACGGGAGTTTCAACTAAAAAACTTGGTTTTGGTAAATCGATCAAGCGAGCTGATCTTCCTGCAAGCATTCCAGAAGTTTTGGAACCTGAGCCAGAGATTATTAATGAGCTTGAACAAGAGAATAATATAGAAGCGATCGCTGCGCCCACTGGGTCAGAGTTAGAAAGCATTGACAGCGAAACTCAAGATTTTGATGATGAATTAGATGAGCTAATTGCTTTTAATGCTTATGTTGAGAATATTCTCAAAGAATACTTAGAAGATAATGACGAAGAATCTGAGGATGTTGACAATAGTCTAGAAACTGTGCAGATTATTGAAGCAACACCAGAATTAGATATTGAAAGTAATGTTGACCAGAGCCTAGTCAATAGCGAATCTTTAGATGAGGAAAATGCTGAACCAATTGATCCATCAATAGTTTTTGACCCCAACCAAGAAACGATCGCTCAAGAAAACATAGAATCTTTTACCGAAAATCTACCAGCAATAGAAAATCAAGTTGGTGAGGAAAGTACTGATGAGATAGCAAGTAATGACCAGAAAATTCAAGATGCTAAGTACTTAGTTCAAGAATTTTTGGTTGATAAATTTTTCGCAAGACTAGAACAATTGAATAACGCAGATAAAGTTAACCAAGAAAAAGAGAAACCTCAAGAAAGTCCTTCGGAAATTGTTACTGAAATAGATGAGTTTGCAGATCTAGAAGCACTTTTAGACGGAACTCCCTTAAATGAGAATAACAATACTGAAGATTTAAGCGATCGCAATTCCTGACCACTGCACTTGTGGCGCTCTAGGAAGAGGATTGGGGTTATTTAAAAAATAACGTCTATAGGAAAAGAAGATTTCCTCATGTTGCAAAGTGCAGTAAGGTGCGATCGCCATATTTTTCGCTGGCATTCCTAGTTCTTGAAGCTGTTGCGCTTGGACTTGACGTAAATCAAGCTTGACTCTTTCTGGATGCTCATCAGGTTGTACTCCCACTGATTGACTAATCGTAGCTGTAACCTGTTGCGCCACATCTTGCGATACTTGATAGACATGACCCGAAATTGCTGGACCAAGCGCCACACGCAAATCCTCTAGTTCACTACCTTGATCGCATAATGTCGCGATCGCTTTAGTTACGATCCCCGCAGCAGTGCCGCGCCATCCTGCATGGACAGCAGCAATTGAGCCTAGCTTGCGATCGCCAATTAATACAGGTACACAATCAGCAGTACATACCCACACAGACCGACTATTACCATTGCGTGTAGCCCATACCCCATCGGCTTCAGGCAAATTTGTATTTGGTGCAGTTTCGATTTCATCGGCATGTATTAAGCGATTGCCATGCACTTGTTTTGCCCGATAAGCTTTGCCTGATGTGACCAAATGATTATGCAAATCGGTTGGTAATTGAGGAGCGTGCGATCGCGTAAAAAAACCATGTCGCCAGTCAGCCAATAGATCGCAAGTTAGTACGTTGTCTCGCCATTGCCATTGATTCGCATTCATTGATTTAGATTCTTAAAAGTAATGATTCCTTTAATACCCTTGATCCTACAGCAATTACCGATCAAACGAACTACAAGAGATTTTTGGAAACTCCAAAAGAAGAGGTGGCTACCACCTCTTCTTTTGGTTAACGATGTAACTGTACAGTTCTACTATTAATGGGCTGAAGGGGACGCGCATCAACTTGATAGATTTTAGTAAATGTTTCGATCTGTTCTGCTGAAACAGTGATTGGTTCCACAAAGATATTCCAACTTACATCTTCACTGCATGGTGGTGTGGTAAGAGATCCCTTGTAACTGTAATAAGCCTTGTTGCTAGGTAAGAGATTAGCTGCATTAACAAAGTGATCGCTAACCGTTTTAGTTTCGCCAACATCAGGAATCTGCTCCCAAATTTCGGCGATTAGAGGATTTGACTTACCTTCATTGAGCATAATTCCAACCACCGCAAGTTTTCCTGTCTCATTACGATGGACAAGATGCAGTTCCATTGCTGAGGCGCGATCGTTAATTTCATGCTCACTTGGAGTATGGAAATGAAACTGAAGTAATGAGTATTGCTCACCATTAATACTCACAGTACTACCCTGAGCATAGTTCACTTGAATAGTATGACCATTGTTAACAATACTCAAAGGAGAAGGTTTATAGTCAAAATTGATTTTTGCAGGACTAGTTTCTATCGCATTTTTAATATTAATCGGAGATTGATCTTTACCCAATTCACACATTGTAAAATCGTTGCTGAGTTTCCCCCATTGAGTAGGATTTGCAGCACCACCATAGCTCCAATGGGGTGAGTCTGCGGCTAAAACAGGTTTTGTGAGTAGTGCTAATGTCACCAGAGCGATCGCTAATAGTGACATTAACTTTTTGCTGCAATTCCTATTAAGTACATCCATTAGTGGGTGATCTCTTCTATTAAATTTCTAAAAGTTAAAGTAAATATATAACAATCATTGAGAATTACACCGCATTATTAAAACTTGCAGCACTAAGCACTGCTAATCTCTCCTTTTTAAGTTGATCAGTACTTTTCGCGGCTTTTGCAGAGCAAAGCGCTATAAAATGAGGTGAGTAGTTATTTAACAATTTACAAAAAATTAATTTATGTCGCTAACGCCTGCTTTATTTGGTCAACTCGCCCAAGCAATGGGCATATTTGTCTTAGTTTGCGCCTTAATTACAGGACTAGCTTTGGCATTTAATTGGAGTTGGCGCTATCGAATGGTAGGTGCAACTCTATTTTCAGTTGTCTTGGTTGTAGGACTTTTTTCTCTTAGCTTTGAACCAATTACCCGCTCATCTATTGAAGGAGCTGTCCCATTTAAGCTTGTTTATGATCGCTTTGGTCCACAAGCAACGATCGCCGTTGCGCCAACGATTACCCCTGAACAACTTGAGTCAACTTTAAAACAAGCTAGTAGCAACTTATTTTCTTCGGGGCGCAATGGTCAAGGTGAGTCACAGTTAACCATCTATGCCAGAACAGTTGTTCATGTGCGCGAAGGAGTATCCAAACCACTATATTTAGGACGTGTCAAGCGATCGCTAAGCTTACGTAATGACCCAAATATAGAATTAGAGATATTTACCGAGAAATTTGCTGAATTGCCTAAAGATACAACTTCATAAAAAAATTAGAGAGATACTTAGTAATCTCTCTAGTTTTTTAACTATCTACTAAGTTTTTATCCGTTTTAAGAAAGATATAGTTTAATTTTAAAAATTATCCCTGCAAGCTTCTTTTGAAAATATGCGAGAACTTTTCTCTGAGACATTATTGGAATTGTTAAGTTGTGTAAATCGCGTTAGCGAATCTGAATTGTTAACTAAACAGCAGCAAGATGATTTACAAAATATTAAATCTCTTAGTGCAAATTTAGCTAATTATTTTAACAACTTAGATATAGAGACAGCTAGTCTTAGACAAAAAATCAAAGAACTTAATCAGTCGATCCTCAGCATAGAATTAAACAATGAATATGAAGACGAGAGTTATACCTTATTAGCCTTAATTTTTGCTCGTCTGAGACATGCAATAAATCTTGATGAGTTGCTTGATTCTGTTGTTTTAGAAACATATCAGTTATTACAAAGCGATCAAGTTATTGTTTATCAACTAACCAATCAAGATGAAGATATACAGCCAGTCCAATACGAGGTTGTTAGTAATCCTCGATACTCACTTCAGGGGCAATCACTCCCATCAATCTATACTGATTCCCAATGGCTAGAAAGTTTTCAAAAATGTATTAGTCAGGTTATTTCCAATATTCACGATGATGATGTTGATCCCCAAGTTTTAACATCACTTTCTCCTTTAGGTATCCATTCAACAATTGTCATTGCTATTCCTAAAGGCAATAAACTATGGGGATTTTTAATAGTTCATCAATATAATAGCCCACGCTATTGGCATAGTTGGGAGATCGAAATACTTGAAAAGCTAGGAACTCAACTAGCAATTTCTATTCATCAAATACAATTACTTGCCAAGTCTAATGAAATTAGACTTGAGAGAGATCAAATAATTGCCAAACTACATCATAATCAGCTTCATGACCTATTAACAGGGTTACCAAATCGAAACTCATTAATGGAGTCTCTAGATCTGGCATTTGCAAAATTACAAACTGACTCTACTCGTAACTTTGCAGTTCTATCTATAGATTGCGATCGCTTCAAGTCAATTAATGATGATTTTGGTGTCTCAATTGGCAATCAGTTGTTACAAGAAATCAGTAAGCGTCTAATTACATATCGTAATGCCAATATCACTATCGCTAAAATTGATAGTGATGAGTTTGCGCTTTTAGTTGAGAATATTGATAGAGATAATCTTGGCGGTGAAAATTTTGTTGTTGACTTAGCTGATCAAATTTCTGCAAGTATTAAACAACCATTTCTGATTGATGACAATCAATTTTTTATCTCTGTCAGTATTGGTATAGCTATTAGTGATGTTGACTATATCTATGCAAATGAAATTTTGCGAGATGCTCATATTGCTATGCATCATGCTCGTAACCTTGGTCGAGGGAAGCAGGCATTGTTTAGAAATACAATGAATCAAGGTGCGAAAATACGCTGGCAACTAGAATCTGATTTGCGTCAAGCGATCATCCATGAAGAGTTTTATCTAACCTATCAGCCAATAGTTTCATTACATCAGCATAAGTTAACGGGATTTGAAGTTTTACTGCGTTGGATGCATCCATTACAAGGGCTGATTTCTCCACAGGAGTTTTTACCAATTGCAGAAGAAACTGGAGAAATTATTCAGATTGGTTATTGGGTTCTTGAAACAGCTTGTAGACAGTTACGTCAATGGCAGCAAGAATTTTCTGATACCCTATTACTCACCCTAGGAATTAATGTTTCTACAATTCAAGTTATACAACCAGATTTTGTAGAACGGATTCAAGAAATTATCGTAGCTAATCAAGTTTTACCTAGCTTAATTAAACTGGAAATTACCGAAACAATTTTGATGGATAATATCGAAATTTCTTCCCAAAAACTGGAGCAGCTTCGAGAAATTGGGGTTCAGGTATATATTGACGATTTTGGTACTGGTTATTCTTCATTCAGCTATTTACAAAATCTGCCAATCGACGTTTTAAAAATAGATCGTAGCTTTACAAGCAAAGTTTCTAGTGATGTTAAAAGCCAAAGAATTATTCAGTCAATTTTGCGATTAGCAAACAATCTGGGCATGGGAATCGTCGTTGAAGGTGTAGAAACTGCTCAAGAGTTAGATTATTTTGAAGGGTTAGGTGGCAGTAGTATTGAAGTGCAAGGCTTCTTTATTTCACATCCTTTAGATAGCGAAAGAGCTACTCAATGGATTCAATCAAATATCTAGTACCAAAGCACAAAATGGCTATACCATTTTGTGCTTCTAAAATTCTTACTGGATTTCACGTCAGTTTGATGAAAGCGAAAAATGATAAGAATCACTTAGTGCTTCTTATCATTTTTCGCTATTTACATCGTGTGAAGCACGTCGTAAATGGCTATATCGATTCACGTTAGGTTTAGTTTGCAAATCACAAAAGTGTAGCCAAACTCTTGTGATTTGGTATAGCTTTATATCCAATTTTAGATTAAGCACAAAAAAGAGGTAAGTATTGCTTACCTCTTTTTTGTTAACTCCCCAGGCGGGATTCGAACCTGCGACCGATCGGTTAACAGCCGATTGCTCTACCGCTGAGCTACTGAGGAATGTAGTTGTTTTACTGTGTCAATGACTTCAGCGTTAATAACTATAGCGTATATATGTGACAATCGCGCAACCTTTTTCAAAACTTTTTTAATCACTTAGTGAAAATGTCCCATAGACCAACTTTTATCTTACAACCTAAGAATTGAGGAGATTTGCGAAGCAGCTCTCCTCAATTCTTAGATTTTGTTTTTTCGGTGTTGTGTAATCTGTCAGCTTTATGCTTTCATCAATATTACAAAGTGAAGCATTGAATTAAGTATGAAAAAATCTGCCTCTTTTGCTGCTGGCTTAGTTTTATTGGCTCTAAGCGCTTGTACTCCTCCATCTGCTCCAACTAGTGAAGCTCCTAGCATAACTAAACCAATAAAAAGTTCAAATACTTGGCAAGACTACACCTCTGAGGCTGGAAAGTTCAGCGTACAGATGCCTAACAAGCCAGAAGAGAGATCTGAGGAGAAAAAAACTGAAATTGCTACAGTCAAGATGAACATGGCAGTTTCTGAATTTAATGACTCGGCTTACTTTGCTAGCTATGCTGATTTTCCAGAAAAGTTTCCTGATTCAGAGATCCAGCCGCGATTGAATGAGGCAATGAAAGGCATTGTGGATAGTTTGAAAGGTAAAGTCAAATCTTCAAAGGAGTCCAAGCTTGGGAAGGCTTCATGCCTTGATTTTGAAGCTAGTGGAAAGATACAGGTTATTGATGCTTTGTTCAAAGGGCGTATTTGCCTTAATGACAATCGTCGTTTCTATCAAATGTTTGTATTGGCTCCCGCAACCAAATTCTCTAATACTGATGTCGATCGCTTTCTCGGTTCTTTTAAAATTAACGAGTAAATTAACAAAGAACTTAAAGAGACGCATTGCGTCTCTTTAAGTTTTAGAAGTCGAACCTAAAGAAATAATCATCGAGCCAATTACCACGGCGATCGCTCCTGTATAGCCCAATAAACTCAAAGGTGATGGTGGTAAAAATTGTGGTACAAAATGGGGCAAGATTGCCGAGGCAGCTAGAGTCACAAGGGGTGCAAGAGTAATTACCGCACTGACCCGCGAGGCTTCCCAATGTTCGAGCGCTGCCGCAAATGCACCATAGGCAATCAAAGTATTGAAAGCGCAAAATATAAGAGCTATTAAGGGTAATCCAGATAGAGTCAAAAGTCTATGGGGATGAGCCATTGGAGCAAATAGTATAGAGGCACTGAGATATAGACATAACAACACGGAAGTTGAAGGCAGATTGAGTAATAGTTGCTTTTGGGCAAGCCCATAGAAAGCCCAAACGATCGCTCCTAGGACTAGAAGCGTATTGCCCCACAGATATGTGTCGAGGGTAGTAATGAGCGATCGCACTTGATCATGGGAAAACAGTAAAAGTCCACAAACGAGAATTGCCACTCCACCCCATTGGCGATAGTTGTATTTTTCTTTGAAAATGACCAATGAAGCCATTCCCATCATCACAGGTGCGATTTGGGTGATTACTTGAGCATTATTGGCTGAGGTTTTGCCTACACCGATTAAAAACAAAATATAGTTGAGCGAAAGTCCACCAACGGCTACTAAAAATAATGGTAAGGAAACTTTCTGCAATTTTTGCCATGTTGGGAGTTGCTGGCGTAGCGCTAGGTATAGTCCCAGAACAAGCCCTGAAACAGTAAAGCGAAACCAAGTAACGGTAAAGGGATCTAGCTCTTGGAGGACAATCTTAAGAGCGATCGCCAAAAATCCCCATAACAAAACTGTGAGCAACGATAGCGCTAGCCCTAAACGCGATCGCCCAGAAACTTGGTGTAAAAGCATTGAAATTTAGTCACATAAAATTAAAAGGGACGTATTGCGCCCCTTTTAATTTTATAGCTGCCGTCGATTGTGTTAGGACAAAAGCAAAACCCAAGAAGAGAATGGCGGCGCGAAGCGCCGCCATTCTCTTCTTGGGTTTTATGTCCTCATACACTTGGCGACAGCTATATGCAAAATTTTATGCAAACATTTCGACACTAGAAGAGTAAATCGGCTCAACATGAATGGCGATAACACGCTTAGGACGGACTAACAAAATTTCGTTTAATTCAGCCCTTACAGGAATAGGCATAAGATCATCCTCATTTGCCTTTGCCTTGAATTGCGATGCATACCAAGTTTTAACTTCTTCGATAGTCGTAAATTTTGTGGTGACTTCCTGTCCGCCTTCTAGCTTTAAATGCACGATGTATTCATTAGGCTTTCTGGGTTCTCTCGGCATCTCGATCTACTCCGTCTAAATTTCGCGTAATCATGCTGAATTATATAGCAAATCACAGTAGGAGCATTTCATGAATTATGCATTACCTCTTATTTCCATACGTGATTGTTGAGAATTTGCGATTGCACAGCGACTCGGTAATAGACTAGTTAATAACTGATGAGATAAGGGAGTTAGGTTATGACCGCAGTAATAAGTCCCCCAAGGGAGCACATAATTTTAAAGAGCATCCATTGGGAAACCTATCAATCTTTGGTACGAGATTTGGGAGCGCAGCCTAGCAAACGTTTGACCTATGACAATGGAGTTTTGGAGATTAGATTGTCGCTACCACCTCATGAGCGTTACAAAAAATGGTTAGGGCGGTTGGTGGAAATCATCACAGAGGAGTTAAGGATTGAGATCGCGAGTTTGGGGTCTTGTACTTGGAGCCGTGAGGATTTACGGAAGGGATTGGAGCCTGATGAGTGTTATTACATCCAGAATGAGGCGGCGGTGCGTGGTAAAGAAACAATAACTTTATTAGTCGATCCGCCGCCAGATTTGGCCATCGAGGTGGACAGTACGAGCAGTTCACTGGATCGGATGGGAATCTATGCGGCGCTGGGTGTGCCTGAGGTGTGGCGTTATGACTTTAAAGTAATGACGTTTTGGGTGTTGGTAGATGGTGTGTATCAGTCTTGCGAGACTTCGATCGCTTTGCCATTGGTGAAGGCGATCGCGGTGCAGGGTTTGCTGAGTGAGGCGGTGAGTATGGGTGAGACAAGTTGGGCAAGGTGCGTGAGGGAGTGGATAAGACAAATAGCCAAGCTGGAAATATAACTATAGCGGTTTAAAATTATTCGTACATTAGTTAAAGGAATTTAGAGTGAAAATTCATAAGTGGGCGATCGCCATATTATTGTGGGGTTTCCTGTTTAGGGCTGTATGCGCGATCTATCTCAACATCGGCTTTGACGAAGCTTACTATTACCTATATACCCAAAATCTCAACCTAAGTTATTTCGATCATCCACCACTAGTGGCTTTTACCGCAGGAATTGGGATCTGGCTAACGGGTGCAGTTACGCCTTTGACGCTACGAATTGGGGGCGTTTTACTTTATACAGGGACATTAATCTTTTCCTATTTGGCTAGTCGTAAACTGTTTGGCGATCGCACAGCCACTTTAACTCTGGCGATTTTGACCACAATTCCGATTTTCCAGATTGCCTTTGGGATTCTCACTCTGCCCGATAATGCTTTGATGTTTTTCTGGTCAGCTTGCTTATGGGTTGCTGCCGAAGAATTTTTTCCGTCTGATCAAGTTTCTAATCAAGTTAATGATTACAAACCGACCTATCGCCTTGCAATTATTGGGTTGCTAGTTGGTTTAGCATTTCTAGGTAAATATCATGGAGTGCTTCTCGGTGGCGGATTAGTACTATTTTGCTTGCTCAGCCGTCGTCATCGCGTAGCGTTGTTCTCAATCTGGACTTTAGCCGCGATCTCTTTATTTGCGATCACCATTTCTCCCGTGCTGATCTGGAATTCCCAACATGAATTTGCCTCATTTCGCTTTCAGAGTGGGCGGGCTGTACCTTCGCAGGGCTATAACCTAGAGCGATTGTTGGTAACCATTCTATTAGCGCTGGGTTATCTGTTTCCTACGTTTGGGTTTCCCCTATGGTGGACAAGTTTTCGGACAGTAGGGGAGTTAATACAAGTTGCGACAAGACAAAACAAGACAGAAGAAAATAATCATGAATTAGCGATCGCCGAAGATATTCTGCGTAACAAAAGATTGCTAATTCTCTGCGTTTCAGCACCAATTTTCTTTGGATTTACTTTTATGGGCGGATTTATTCAAATTTTGCCCTCATGGCATATGCCAGGATTTTTTGGGGCAACACTTTTACTAGGCGAACGGGCTGCTCAAGTGCAGTTAAAGCGTCCTCAATTTATTCGCAATTGGCTTTGGGGATCGGGGGTGGTAATTCTGCCACTGTTGCTAATTGGCTTACTGCATGTGCATTTGGGGATCGCGCAGAAAGGTGGGGATGCGGCGATCGCAGGTGGTTTCTGGGAAGCCAAAGATGATCCCTCTACCCAGATGATTGACATTGGACAGTTACGCCAAGCCTTTGTTGATTCACCCATGCTAAAAGCAGAATTAGCAAAATCCGATTTTGTATTTAGCAATAATTTCTTTGTGGCAGGGCAAGTGGGCATGGCGATCGAACCACTGGGCAAAAAAGTTACCTGTTTTGATGAAGATTTGCGCGGGTTTGCCTATTGGAGCAAAGCTGAAGATTTTGTTGGTAAGACTTCGCTTTACATCACTTCAGAGCAATTTCTAAAAGATGAAAGATTTCCCCAACCCTTAGATAAATATGCTGGTTACTTTCAATCTTTAGAAAAAATTGCAGACATTCCGATTAAACGTGGTGGTCAAGCAGTCCAAATTTTTCCAGTCTATCGTGCTTCACCAATGTTAAAACCCTATCCACGACCCTATGGATAAAAAGCAATAGAGGTGCGTGGCTTCGCCACGCACCTCTATTGCTTTTTATAGCTGTCGCCATTCTCAAATAGTGTGAGGCGGCGCTTCGCGCCGCTATTCTCTTATTTAGGGTTAGCGGCTTGCAACTCATTGAGTTGAATATTTTGGCTGCGAATACGACGGGATAGCAAACGAATAATATTTACGGCAATATCAGGAGTTTCATCGATCGCTTCATATAGCTGCTGCTGCGTTAGCACTAGACAATCACAACTCGAAATAGCCGTTACCGAAGCCGATCGAGGTTCTGCATCAAACAGCGACATCTCGCCAAAACAACTACCCTTGTCTAAAATAACCAGATCCTTATCCCCCAAATGCACCCGCACTCGCCCCGCAACCACAATATATAGCGATCGCCCCTCTTGACCTTGGGCAAAGATCATTTTGCCAGATGGATAGGAAACCTCGTTCATGATCGAAGCAAGGCGCACCAAGAAGTCATCGCGCAATTCCTTGAAAATTGGAACTCCGCGCACCAATAGCAATCGATCAATACTGGTTAACATTGCCTAAGACTCCCCATACCCATTTGGTTTGCCGCCCATTCTGGCTTTTATCTCAGTATCTATATCATTACTGTCATGCAAATTATCACTTAGATTTAGAATATTTTTGCCATTATTTTGAAAGTAATAGGAAATAGCCCTTGCTTGAGCCAGCACCAAAGAATCGCGATCCTTTAATAGACGGGGCAAAACTTTAAGCAGCGATCGCGGCGAAGCAACCTGCAAATAGGAAATAACCGACTCCCTAACAAAACCTGTGGGATGTTCTAGACATTTCAGCATCGCCTCCGCAGGTAAGCTCCAGTATTGTGTCCTCGCCACATGAAAACAGCAAGCTAACGTCCAGTCTGATAGGCAATAGCGCAAATCCACAAGCTGCTGTAACCGTTTGGACGGTGATAGGGGCTGATAGGTATGAATGTTGGCAAGGACACTTAATTTATCAGCGATCGAGCGATTATCAACCACTGATAGGATAATTTGTTTAACACTCAAGTCCACTGTATTGTCTAAGATTTCCATGCCGCGAGCGAGACTGCTCTTAGAGTCAGACAGAATATTAAAAGCTGCCGCTTGAATTGCTGATGCTGAATAAAGTAATTTCATCATCAAGAAAATTCGTTCCAAGCTACTGAGCGCTTCATTTTGCAACGAATCGATCAATAAACTCGCTTCTGTGGTGGAGACTTGATCCACAGACAGATCGACTACCCCTGCCCAAGCCTCAGTCATTACCCCAAGCTCTTGAATCACCATTTTCTCAATGCCACTACGCCCAATCAGTTCAAGGATTGCTTCAATGCCTTGCTCTTGGGGTATGCGTATGAGAGTACGCAAAATTTGTCGTCGATGCTTACCCCAAGATTTAGACAAATTATTGGCTAGTACTGAAATGGAAGCCTGAGAGCCAATTTCACCCAAAATGTCCCATGCAAGTATGCGTACATTGTCTGGACTGCGTTCGCTAAAGGATAGTTCTAGCAAAGATGGGATCGCGTCATCTCCAAGGGTTACTAAAGCCTCATGCGCAGCTTTGCGCGTTGCTTTATAATGCAAACCCCGAATAATCGATGGGAAATATTCACTAGCACGCGTCGCGGCGATCGCCCTTAGCAATGCACAACGCACTTCAATCGATGGATCTTGCAACAACTGCGGAACATAAAAGCGTAGAGACTGCATAAAAGCTGCTTCAGCTAAAGCCCGACAACCTAACACCCGTTCAGGTTGTGATGAGCTGGTAATCATATGCCGCAAAGTATTAGTTGCCTCAGCAACCTGTGAAGAAGCCCCAAGCCTCATCATCAAAGCCACCGCAGTACCCCGAATAATTGGATTTTGCTCTGGTCCCAAATATTTGCGTAACCCATCAATATCACGATTCTTCTCATCGGCAAGCAACACATAGCGCAAGCATAGAGCTTGTACCTGTGGCGATGCATTAGGAGACTGCATCACTTCGCGAATATAGGACAGATACTTAGACTCAGGATTTTCCAGCATCGCGGCAATACTTTGCGCCTGTAAGTCTGGTGTCATCTGCGACAACATTGGCGCAAGGGTCTCGCCCACAGCTTGCGGTACAATTTGTGTCAATAGATCAATACAAACTGATTGCTCAGTCTGGGTTTCGGCTCTAGTCATCGACTCCGACACTGCCCGACGAACTTCGCGAGTATCGACAGTTAACAAACTCAATTGCCCACGTTCTACGCTCTGGATTAAAAGCTCTAAATATCCCCGTCGCAATAACCAAATAACTATTACCCAAACAATTGCAACAAAAACAATTACCCCTGCAAACCAATGAGCGGAAATAGCAGCACTGACATTATTAAGTCTAAAAACTTCACTTACAACCCAAATTAATACCCCTGCTCCACCTGTAGCCAAAGGATCGGCAATACCTCTCACAAAAGACTGAATCTGGCTACGAAATATGTCTGGTACAGCCTGAAAGAGTGTGGGTGCTGTCGCTGCGACAATGGTGAACCGAAATAATTCATCAAAGAATTTCAGCACCACAAAACCTGTCAATAAACCAAACGGAGCAAATCCTGCGATCGTACCTGTAATGATGATGCCCACAGGTGGCATCAGAACCGCAAAAAATACACCTATTCTTTCAATAATTCGACTAGAGCCAAAAAGCTGGAGAGCAAGCTTAAAGACCCCCATAATTCCGCCAAAAATCCCCAGAAAGCTACCGATCGCTTCTTCTGTTTTTAGATGAATTTCCAGTTGTGACTGATACTGAAACTCAATCATGAAAAATAAAACTTGAGCCGCAATAAAGAAGCCAAACAACAGCCAAACATACTTGCGGATGTTACCTTTTAGCGTGCGAGTAGAAATTTCGCGATCTTCTTCACTGTTATAGACAGAGTTAGGAAAAGCTTGTTTATAGCGGGTACTTAAATAAAACAGTACGCAAGATCCGATCGCTAACATCAAACAAGTGGCAAGGGTCATATTCGTTGCCCCACCCCAACTTACCAACAGTGGATAGGAAAACCCCGCTACTATTTCCGCAACAATAATCCCTGTACTAATTAGGGGAAAAGCTCGTTTAATTTCCCGAATATTAAACAACTGGTTTGCCGCAATATCATTATTAATATTGCTAAGTACATAAATCCCCTCAACCCATAGACGAATTCCGAATACGGCAGCCAAGTAAATAAATGATTTGCCTTCTTGCATGAGTCCCATCCATGCTAAAGGCAGTGGCAGAGCCAGCATACAGGAGATGCCTAGCATGACCCAACGTAAAGGAAATATCTTCTGCAACCATGAATAAAATACGCCTAAAGCAGTCACCACAAAAGCTGTGGCAATATATACCCAAGTGAGATTTTCAGCCGAGTAGGCTTGAAGAAACAAGGTAGAGCTAGAATACTCAAGCCATACCGCTCCAATCGAGGTTGCACCGTAAAATAAAAACATCAACAAAGTACGTTCAGCTTCATCTGGACGCAGGTTGACGATTTTTAAAAATCGGCGCATCGAAGAATTGGAGTCGGGAATGACAGGTGCATTCATTTGGGTGTATTCATGGTTGATGGCGATCGTTTGACGATATCGTACTACAAGAACGCAAATCTGCAATGATAGCTATTCCGCCAATTACTTCAATTTCACAAGGTCATCTCAATATTTGGGAAATTTGTCAGCGTAAATATCAATATAGTTTTTTAGAGGAATTGAGTTTACCTGAAGCTGATTTGCAGAGCAAAGAAAATTTGCTGTTAGGCTCTAATTTTCACTTGCTAATGCAGCAAAAAGAGCTAGGGCTAGATGTAGCAGTACTAGCAACTAGTGACCCCAAGTTGCAATTATGGCTATCGGCTTTTGACCAGAAACCTCCAGAGATGATCGCAGGCGATCGCCTTTGTGAACATCGACGCACATTGGGAATGCCAATCGAAATGTCGCTGCATCATAGTCAGAATAGTGTTCATGGTCAAGGGTATTTTGTCTTAACTGCAATTTACGACTTTTTGATTTTGGGAGATCTCCAAGCCCAAATCCTCGACTGGAAAACCCATCAAGTAGCGATCGCTGCAGAAAAACTAAAAAGCAATTGGCAAACCCGCCTCTACTTATATCTTCTCGCTAAAACAACTAACTACTCACCTGAGCAATTATCAATGACCTATTGGTTTGCCAATACGGCTGAATCCGTGATTATTTCTTACTCACAGGATGACTATATAAGTACAGAAATCAAGTTAAAGCAAATTTTGGCAGAAATTAACCAAGCGATTGATTATCCAAAATTACCGCTGCATAGTTCTGAATGTAACTATTGCGAGTTTCGCGATCGCTGCGATCGGGGCGATATGTTAACTAACTCTGCATCTAGTAATATCGCCGATATTCCCGAAGTCACTATTTAAGAGGATTACATCAAGAGCATTACAAAAATCTTTGTAAAACCTCTACAGTTGCTTTTCCAGTTTTCTCCCAACTAAACAAACTAGCTCTAGCGAGACCAAGCTCGGATAGTGTAGCTCTCAATCCTGAATCACTAGCGATCGCCTGCATTGCATCAGCAATTTCTTCCACATTATAAGGATCTATCAAGATCGCCGCATCTCCAGCAACCTCGGGCAAAGATGACAAATTAGATGTAATTACAGGAGTCCCACAAGCCATTGCTTCAAGTACGGGTAAACCAAACCCTTCCCAAAGTGACGGAAAAACTAAAGCGATCGCGCCATTAATAATTTTGGGTAAATCGTCATAAGGTACATAATCTAGAAATTTAACTCGATCAGCAATACCTATCTCTTTTACTTGTTTTTTTAAAGCTGGTGTGTAGCGATCGTCCGAAGGTCCTGCCAGCCAAAGTTGATATTCATGATGTGATGGTAAACTTCCAAAAGCTGAAATTAAACGACTAACGTTTTTGTACGGATCATGCCTACCAATATATAAAAAGTAAGGATGTAATGATCTAGATTCTGTCTTGTTTCCGATTTCTCGAAAATGCTTCGCATCATACGCTAAAAGAATAGGCGTAATTTTATGCGATGGGATATGGCAAAACTTAACAATATCGTCAGCAGTAGATTGGGAATTGCAAACAATATGTTGTGCCTGAGATAAAACCTGAGGTACATAATATTGGTTATAGGGTGTAAGCGGAGAAAAGCGTTTAGGAAATCTCAAAGGAATAAAATCATGAGCCATCACCACTGTAGAACATTGAGACCATAATGGGGCTTCTGATATTGGTGAAAACAAAAGTTGTGACTTTAGCTCTCTATAGATTTTTGGCAATTGAAATTGTATCCACATTAAACGACGTAGATGTCCTTTAAATCCTTGTTCTGCTGTTTGACTAACAGGTGTTTGATAGCAATTATAGTTATGCAAAGATCGTGAGCTTAAAATTATCGGCTCAACCTTCTTCAGGAAAGGCAAAATACTAAGCGCATAGATTGTAGTGCCTGTAGGCTTAGTTAATAAAAATGAATAGTTAATTAATACAGACAAGGTTATTTATAGACAAAAACTAATTTTATGATTTCTAGATTATAGAAGTTGGGTGATTTTAGATATTCGTATAAAAATTTAAATAGCAAATATATTTTTAAACATAAGATTTCCCAAGATTGGCAATGCTTATGGTAGTAATAAATTTGACTCCTCCTATATTCTAAAGACATCTTGTTTGATGATTTTTTAACGGAATGTCCTCGCAAGTGAATAATAGATATATGAGGAGTATATAAAACTTTATATCCTTTATCTCTGACTCTTTTACATAAATCAGATTCTTCAAAATACATAAAAAATCTTTCATCAAATCCCCCTAATAAATCGAACAAATCTTTCCGAATAAAAAAGGCTGCCCCAACAACAATATCTACAACTTTAATAGATTGAAATTCTTTTTCAATGAGGTCTAATTTATTTTCATCATAAGAACTTTTATGCATTTTTTTTGCTTTGATTTCCCCTGCAAAACAAATTGCAGGTGAGAAGGAAATCTGAAATTTTCCATCAGGAAAAACTAGTTTGGGACCAATGATACCTACATCTAAATTTGAATACATTAATTCTAATAGATGGGGCAGAAAATTACTTGTAACTATTGTATCAGTGTTCAATAAAAACAAAAAATCTCCCTTAGCTTCTCTAGCTCCAGCATTATTTCCTGCTCCAAATCCAAGATTTTGAGTCAACTTAATTAATCTTATGTCAGGAAACTTACTCTCAATAATATTGATACTATTGTCCTGAGAGTTATTATCAACAACAATTATTTCAGCGTTATGCTTAGGAATAAATTTTTCTAAAGAGCTTAGGCAGTCAACTAAAACATCTTCTCCGTTAAAGTTAACTAAAATAATTGACACAAAATTAGAAGTCATATAGATTATCCATTCTTAGTAGTTTTTAAGTATCTATTAAGTAATATTTGTTTCATCCTTTGCAAATCAAATAAAATTTTCAATAACCAAACTCTCAAAGCTACACCTTCAGCATTATATCCTGACAATATACTTCTATATAATAATTCAATTATTTTTATTCCAAGATCAAAATTTTTATCTTCAAAAGGATTACTCCAATTTACAATGTCTAGCTCTTTTTTAAATCTTTGATAGAACACATTACTAAAATCTCTTCTAACTAAGTAACTATTAAGAGAAAGCTTAAATTTCTTTTTGATTAAAAGTATTACTTGTCGATAAAGTCTTGAAGAATCTTTAGTTACACCTACATTATTTAAGCCATGAATTCTATACATAACTAAAGGCTGACGAATATGCTCTATTCTACCTTTTTGTGCTGCAACTAAAGCGATCCACCAATCATGATACCAGTAGATTTTATCTTGTTCAGGAAACGGGAGTATATCGTTTACTATAGATTTACAAAATATTAAGGAGCATCCAGTTACTACATTACAAAGTAACAGCAAATCTATTGATAGCTTTTCAGGATTCCGACCTTCAAACTCCCAAGTTGATTGATTAATTACTTGGTCTTTAGAATCTATCATTTCCAAGTCAGAATGAGCTAAAACTGCTTGTCTTTCTCTTAGTTTTGTTAATAATATAGATAGTTTTTGAGGATGCCAAATATCATCTTGATCTGATAAAGATATAGCAGTAACTGAATCATCTTCAATACAATACTTTAACCCACGTTCAAAATTATAATAATGATTAAGATTTTGATTATGAAAATGGCAAACAAATCGTGGATCAGCACTAACAATCAACTTGATTGATTCTTGTAAATCTATTGAAGAAAAGTCATCAACAATATGACAGATCCAATTTTCATGAATTTGATTTTTGATTGACTGAATCTGTTTTTGAAAATATTCCAAATTAGGATTATATGTAGCTAAAACAATACCTACTTTCTCTAATGTTTTCATTTTATTAAATTGAATAATCCACATTCATACAAATTGCTCCCGATAAATATAATCTCCAATAAAATCAACTAAATTAATAATATTAATGTCTACTTAAAACGTTGATTGAATCACCAAGTTTTGCCAAGTTTTCCTAATAGTCCATGATAAGTTCCTAACAAGCAAGCCCATATTTTTAATTGCTTATCGCTAAAGTCATAAAGTATGATCCAAAGAATATTAATAAGCATGTATTTCAAACGCTGCATTAGACTAGTGAAACGATAATAACCTTGAGAAAATTGTATCTCTAAATATGTATGGTTTCGGCAAATATAGTAATGACGTAAAGCAGAATATTGTTGAACTTGACGAAATTTATGCATGAATTTCACTCTAATGGGATTCCCGTAATTGTGATGCATTGTAGCTTTACTGGAAATTAGATTATGAAATCCCTTTTGTCTTAGTCTAAATCCATAGTCGAGGTCAATACCGTCGATGAACAAATCAATGCAAGGAGGAGAGACCTCTTGAGCCGCAACTAATGAAATTAATGAACCTGATGTTATAGGTGAATCACATTCATAAAAATCAACATCATTATTATGTTTAATTCCCCGAAAGCGGTCACAACAAAAAACTGCACCTTCAATAATTTTACCTGTCCTAGGATCGGAAGGCGTTGGAGCAACAATACCAACTTTGTAATTATTTTGTTGTGTTGCTTCATTATATGTAGCGATTAATATTTCCAAGCAGGTTTGCGAGGGAACACTATCTTGATCAAATGTCCATAGAAAGTCATATCCTTCCGCGATCGCCCATTCAATAGCTTTTATCATCCCACTAACAATTCCGATATTATCAGGATAGTGATGAATCAACAACTGAGCATTTTCATTATCCAATTGCAGTGGCAGATTAGAATTATCTACTATATAAATAGTCTTAACTTGAACTGATTGAGATCCGATAGATTGAATACACCTATTGGCGGATTCTTGATCTTGATAACATGTGATGTATGCTGCTACTTTTGTCTGCATATTACGTGGTAATTTGCTATTGTTTGATGATTCTATTGACTCTTGCCTTGATTTTTAGCCTTATAGATAAGGGTATTATTTGTTTGATTTTCTTGAAAGTATTAATAATCATATATTCCAGCCTTGATAGTTTGTATGAATTTATTATTTCTGGATTTTCGCATTTTAAGAAGTAATAATCTGTCAATAATTTTCGTAAAACTTCAATTCTTTCCCCTTTAACATGAGATGTTCTAGAATGGAAAAAAAGACTTGAGAAAAAAGACTCAAGCTTGTCAATAGAATGATCCCACTGCATAGAATCAGCCGTTATCCGTCCGTTTATCTGAAGTCTTTTATATAAATCTTTATTTTCAATTAATCTTTTTAATGCTTGACGAGCTAACTCAGTATCTCCATTAGGTATAACTAAAGCATTATATTCGTCAACAATATATTCATCGTATCCCGTAACATCACTAACAATGCATACCCCACCACAAGCCATCATTTCTAAAGGTGGTCCAAAAAAACCTTCTACATTGCTAAGTTTGACTAGAATATCACAACTAGAATAAATCCTTTTCATTTGACTAAAATCAACCTTATAAAAGAAGCGATCAATCTTCCAATCCGAAGAAGGTTTGCCCCCATTTGAAACACACCAAATTTCACAACCTAAACCTTCACTTGCTTTAATTGCTTCTTTTACTTTTTTAAAAGGAGAATCTATAGTACCTTCTACTAGTATTCTTAACTTGTCTTCTCTCTTTTTAGAAATTGGGTTGTCAGCATGAACAATACTAGTATCAATAGCATTGGGGATATAAGCAGCTTGATGACCAAATTCATAATCCAGCCAATCAACAATCCACTTTGCTTCAGTCATATAATGAATGTTACATAAATAAGTCAAAACAACCCAGTTCTTCATGATTAGATCATCATAAAAACGGGTTTCATCTGATTGAACAAAGTAAACTTTATGTTTTGCTGGTAATTTAAGAACTTGAATTAATGTATCCCAGAACGTAGCAACACAAATGTCAACATCTTCTGGGAAATCTTTGGAATGAATTACTGGATAGTTAAAATTGGGAAACCAAGAGAACGAAACTGGTGTAGCAGGAACAGTTTCATCTAAAATACAGATAGAGACATCATGTCCCCTTTTAGCTAGACGAGAAACATGTTGTATAACTATTATATGTCCGCCGCAAAGTAAATTAGTAGTAAGTACATAAACGATCTTCATATTAGTGTTTTAATTCCCTCTTCTAGACTAACTAAAGCTTGGAAATCTAATTCTTCTTGAGCTAGATTTGTGCTTGCACAAGAGTGTTGCACTTCTCCTTGTCGAGACGACAAAAAATTAGGTTCTAAATAATAGTTTGTATGCTTAGAAAGTATTTCTAGTAATTCTAATAAGTTCGTTTTAACACCAGTGCCAATATTAAAGACTCGATGTTTACTTACTATATTACTTGGTAGCGTTGCAGCTAAAATATTAGCTCTAGCAACATCAGAAACATGTATAAAATCTCGACTTTGGTGTCCAGTACCATATATTTGAGGGGCTTTTTTTTGTCGGTAACACTCTACAAAGCGAGGAATTACTGCTGCATAATCTGAATCAGCTCTTTGGCGTAATCCGTATACGTTAAAGTATCTTAAACATATTGTTTCTAGACCATATGAGTGATAAAAGCTCTCAGCTAGTGCCTCCGCAATTAATTTACTAGCAGCATAAGGAGATTTAGGATTAGGCAAATAAGATTCTTGTAACGGAGGTTGATGATTATCTCCATATACTGAACAGCTTGAAGCAATTATGACTCGTGAAACTTTTGTTTGTAATGCAGACCACAGTACGTTTAATGTACCTGTATTATTAATTTGATTCGTTAAAAATGGATCTACTAAAGATTCGGTGACTGATGTCTGAGCGGCTAGATGAAATACATAATTTACTCCTTCCATTGATGCTCGAAGCTGCTCTAAATCAGTGACATCACCTCTTATAATATTTATTTTTGAACTAATTGAACTAAGGTTGTTTACATCACCTGTTGAGAAATTATCATAGACAAATGTAGTAATATTTTGTTTAACTAGCTCTTGAGTAATATAAGAGCCAATAAATCCTGAACCACCTATAACAATTGCTTTCATTTTACGCTCCTAGACTATAAAAAAATTTGAACTTGAACTATATTATATTCACAGCCACCTAAAGGAGGCTGAAATTTAGCAATTAACTAAAAGTGTTTTTCTTCTTAAGTGTTTTTGTTTTTCATTTGTTCAACTATCCAATAGATTGAAATTATACTTTTTTGCAGCGATTTACAAAAATATATTCTAAATATTGTATTGGATTAGATACTTCTTACATCTTAAATAGGTGTTAAGCATCAAAACAGTAAAATCATTTTCAGATTTAACTTGTAATTTAACTTATTTTTTCTAGCTCAATAGTCATAAACATTCCCAAAAAATTATTTAAAGGAGTCAATATAAATTCAACAAAAACTATTAATGGATAAGTAAATGAAGGAAGAAGCTGGCGAAATGATAACCCCCCACTTATTAAATATCTAAATGG
The DNA here is from genome assembly GCF_051131155.1 of Pseudanabaena minima str. Chao 2107. Lineage (NCBI taxonomy): Bacteria > Bacillati > Cyanobacteriota > Cyanophyceae > Pseudanabaenales > Pseudanabaenaceae > Pseudanabaena > Pseudanabaena minima. The sequence goes on along the minus strand of NZ_CP159508.1, from coordinate 1,862,494 downwards.
TGTATGAAATGAGATTGAGCATATCTTAAGGTTAGGGTATTCGTAAATGAACTGTCTGACATCTCTCTGGAAAATAATATGTGGTATAGCCATATTTGCCCCAGATAGTGGACCTCCTTCTTCAAAACCCCAACCGCCATTGACATCAAAAGGCTCATGGTGAAATCTAGTATATATAAACCTTGACCAAATTGTATTAGCCGGCTCAATCATCACCACCTTTCCTCCAACCTTTAAACAACGCTGCATTTCTTGAAAGAACAAGCGGGAATCTTTAATATGATGTAGAACATCAATCATTAAAAATGCACTAACACTATTATCAGTAAAAGGTATGTCTAAAGCAGAGAACACCTTATCTATCCCCTCATATGCAATAACATCAGAAGTTATTACATGCGGTATTTTTCTTTTGATAAATCCAGCGCCACTCCCTAGCTCAATCACTTCTCCTTCAACTTTAAGTGTTGACAGTATATTAAGAAACTTTCTATAAAATGATAGATAAATATTACGTAAAAAAGTCTTTCTTTGGATGATTTTCCTAAGAATGTATATATTTTCTGAATCGTCTAAGCTCTTAATCTGCTGGTTTTCTGGTAGTTTTAAAATACGGATCAATTCTTTTAACATAGCTAACATTAACGACCAAAACTTTAAATGAATTTTATCTTTTGAGCTGCGTATAGACACATTTTCAGTAAGACTAAACCTTCTTTTATATGTTGAATGTTTGATTGACCATACGTACGAGGCATATACCTTACGGGAATATCTTGAATCTGTAGCCCTAATTTAGCAGCCCCAAACAGTAAGTCAAAGTCTCCAAACGGGTCAAAATCCCCAAAGTAACTGCGGTTTTGAGCAATTCTTTCATAGTGGATTTTTTTTAGAACTTTAGTTCCACAAAGTGAGTCTTTGATCTTTGTATTTAGTAGATAAGAAAGCAACCATGCAAAAAAGCGATTTGCCATACGATTGAGCCACGGCATCGTATTTTCGGATACAGGATAAATTAAACGACATCCATTTGCAAATTCACACCGACCTGAGGCAATAGCATCAAAAAAATAGATCAGATCTTCGGGGCGAACAGTCAAATCGGAGTCTAAAATAATTAGGATATCTCCTTGAGCCATAGCAAAGCCCTCTCTAACCGCATTTCCTTTGCCTTTGCCTGTTTGCTGACAAATCTTGATATCCCATTTATCTTGATACTTATTTTGTACTCTCTGAATTTCCTCCCAAGTATCATCACTAGAATGCCCTTCAACAAAAATAATCTCTGTGTGTTTACCAAGCCTTGGCATTCGAGTAATACAGCTTTCGATATTTCCTGACTCGTTACGGGCTGGAACAATCACAGAGCAGGTTAACTCTCTAGCATTCTCTTGAGATTCGTACGTGCTAATACGAGGTCTAGCAATAATATATTCAGTTAAGCACAACTGATTGAATATAGGTAAAGGTGCAATAAATTTATTAACAATATATGAAACTAGAGCAATATTTCTAGGAAATAAACAACGTTTACCATGCTTAATTACTTCAAAACCAGCCAAATTAAATAAGTTTTCAATATCTTCTAAGTTTAACCAATTTAGAGAAGATACTGGCATTCTCTGCTTAAGGAATGTCGCTAATCTAAGGAATAATTCCCAACCAGGGTTGTGAAAAGTTAAGATTACTCTGGTGGATGAATGACACATTTTTGAGAGGTTAGTAAAAACCCTCTGAATATCACCAACATAACTGATCGTATTTGCTAATAATATGTAATCAAACAAATGGTTACTTATAAATTCTTCAGCATCAATAGCTTCAAATTCAAGGTGATTATACTTTTCTTTAGCATTTTCAACTGCTAAAGGGTTTACGTCTATACCTAGTCCGTAATCTGGTTTTACTTTATCTAGCAAATCACCTAATCCACTACCAACTTCCAGTATCTTAGTGTGTGGCTGAACCCAAAATTGATAAAAGAACTCTATGTCTTGGTAGTAATATGAGTTTCTGTTTCGCCATTTCTGAAGTTGTCTGTAGGTAAACATGAAGGTCTAAGATCTAGAATTAATTTTCTTATACAATAGTACATGCGATTGATCGTCAACGAATATTTCTCTTATAAATTTCGGACTACTTTGAATGCGCTCAAGAATAGGGAAAGACACTAAATTAAGTGGATTTGCAGCTTCAGCTTGCGATCGCGGTTTTAAAGTAGCAAAATAATTGATATTTAAGTCAAATAGTCTTGACCATGCTTTATCTATGTCTTTTTCAGCATATCCTAATGAAGTGTAATAACAACGAAAGTCTTTTTTTAGTTGCTGCTTTGCAGAAAAGTATGATGCTGAATTAGCATTAAACCAAGGAAGCTCTAAACCAATTATGTTATACCTATCTTTCTCGCTTTCAATTTTACAAGTAGTATCTACTAGTTTAGATAGTAATTTCTTGTTTGTACTACTTCTGTCAATTGGATACAACCAGTATGATAAATTGGGATTTTCTGGAGTAATACCTAGGGCTTGTGATTGAACTATAAATAGTTGTAAAACTAGTGCAAATCCAGTAAAAAAAACTAATAACTTTTGTTTTGATATTTTCAGCATCCAAGCTATTAATATAGATAAGTAAGGTAATAAAGGTAGTAGATACCTGTTCTCCTGATTAACTTGAAAACTAAAAACGGACAAAACCAATATTATTTGTGACAATGAAATAATAGTTGTTAGATAAAAATATGCTAATCTCTGTGATTTAGTTATCTTCTTAAAACCATAAATTTTTTTCGCTAAAGTTAATATTAAAACCCCAACTAGGCAGAACAGAGTGATGGGGACAAAAAAGCTTTGTTGAAACGCCACTAACCAGTAATGTAGTTTATATAAGAAATCAGCTTTTTCCCCATACAAGAGAGATGCTTCACCCGAAGATGCTTGGATAGAGAAAGATAGAATGTTCTGGAAATTTTTCCCATACCATAGCAAAAAACTAGATAATAAAATAAAAGTAGAAATATACAAAGGTTTAAAGGTTGACAAAAAACTTGATTTCTTCAATTCCTTTAAGTTTGACCGATCTAAAGATTTATTTTTAAATAATTTATTATAGACATGGTAGATAATTACAAGTATCGCGCCAAGTGTATATAAAGGATAAGTTACCTTAGCAAGCATCCCCAGTGAAATTGCACTAATTAAATGTAGTAATATTCTCCTAACTTTCCACTGAGGACTAAAAACCATAATTAGGACAGTCCAAGCTACAGAGGCAGTTTGTAATGGTTCAACGAGGTACTGGTGACTTAATGCCACAGATAAAGGCGCAGAAGAAGCAAAAAAACAACTAATGACGGAGATTAAGAGACTATCTGTTAACTTTAAAATAGTATGATAGATGAGTAGTAAAACAATGAACTGAGTTAGTAGAATTGATAAGAGTAAACCAAATTCTATTGAACTGATAGTCTGTCCAAAAGGCACAAAAAATTGACCTATCCAAGATACCGCAGGTGCCTTAATACCAAAGGCAGATATCATATCTTGAAACCATTCTAAAGGAGAATGAGTTAACCGATAAAATAACTCTACTGATACTTGACCGTACCAAGCTTGATCCCAAGGCCAAACCCTCTGATCTAAGGCTACCCATATAATACTTGGAACAATAGATAAGAATAATACTAAATAAACATATAAGTTACTTAGTTTAGTCAATTGTACAATTTTCATTGTTATGGTTTACAGAATATCGATATACAATCTAAATCGTTGTTGATAATTTGTTGTTTGACGATTTTTAGTCCAGCTTCATTACAATAATCAACAAACAGTTGTGATGTCATGTTGGTTCTCCATCCGGGATTTTGCATCCATTCATTGCTTGAATTGACAACACCATAATTAGAATGGTGGACAAATCCATATCCACCAGATTTCAAAACTCTAAAGAACTCTTTAACATACTCTTTGACTACTAGTTTATCAAAGTGAACCATTGCATCCCAAGAATATATGAATTGCATTGTGCAACTACTGATCTCTTTCAAAGTATGACCATCATTCACATAATAAAAGAAGGAGCATTTTTCGTCTTTCTCCCCAAACCTTTTCTTGCAGGCATCTATGCAACTTTTATTGACATCAATAAGATGGATTTCTTTTGCATATTCTCGTAATTTATTTGTGTTGCGGCCATGTCCTGAAGCAAGATCAATACAAATACTTAAATCAAAATCTTTAATATTTGGATAGATATATTCATTCCATTGATCATCCATAGCAGGCTCAGCCAGATCGAAGTAGGTTACGTCTGGACCAAGAAGAACATCATGTGTATCCCTACATTCTTGAATCTGTTTGTACATGATTGCTTCTTTGTTATCAGATATTGGTGTAGTGACAACATTGGACTTGGATGAAAAAAGATTTTGAATAGATTTTATTAATCTTTTCATAGGGTAATTTGAGTTTAATAGAAATATTTAAGCTTTAAAAATAAATAATATCTTATTTGTGATCCAAAAATCAAGATATTGTTTATTTGAAATCAATACTCATTATTGATTCTTTAGAGCATTTCCTAATAATACTCATTGAAAATTTAGTATAAGGATGATGTAATAATATGTATTAGTAAACGTACTGACTTCTTAAATCCAATATCAGTAGAGAAATTCCATGTTAAACAAATCGCATCTTTCCACAATTTGAGTTTTAATAATTCTAATATTGTACCATTGGCTACTTCTCCAAGAAAGTAAGTTCTGTCAATTTGTTTTAACATTTCTTGTGCTTTTGAATTTATCACCTCTGCTGAACTAGTTTCATTTTTATAAGCTGATTGAGCAAGGTAAACATAAAATAATTGTTCCCATTTTCGGCTTAATGTCATTCCTGAAACAGAAAATCTATACCGTAATAATGGTTCAGAAATATTAGCTAATAGAGATGACTTACTAACTCGCAACCATAAATCGTAGTCCTCTGCATTCTTAAATTCAGGTTGATAACCTCCAATTTCCAAGATTTTATTGCGTCTCATCATCACTGAAGGATGATACATGCAGTTATATTGCAATAGGGTTTGTTTAATTTGTTCAGCATCTGATGGGAGTTCAACTAAACGATCAAACTCTTGCTTAGCACCCATATGATAAACATAGCTACCAACAACTGCAAAATCTGGATGCCTGAGCATATAATCAAGCTGAATTCTAAGGCGATGGGGTAAAGATTCATCATCTTGATCCATTCTTGCAACAAAATCTGATTTTGCTAAGTTAAGTCCTTCATTCAAGGTTTTAGCTAGTCCTATATTGACCTCATGGAAAATGGGGATAATCCTTGAATCCTTATCCGCGTATTGACGAATAATTGAAGCAGAGTTGTCAGTGGAACAGTCATCAATAATTATTAGTTCAAGCTCTGACATGTCCTGAGAAAGGATTGATGCGATCGCCTGAGGTAAAGTTGAACCTCCATTATAAACTGGGAGTAAAACCGAAACCTTTACTGATTCCATAGTATCTGCTCACATAAGGTTCCTAAACCTTGTTCAAGTTCAATTAAAGGTTCCCATGATAAATTTTCATAAGATTTTTTTATGTTCAGGACTATCCATGATGGTAATTGATTGGTAGTCTGACTTGTTTGCCATACTTCTTTTATCATAGAAATACCAACAATTTTCTCTATTAAGTCTAGGATTTGATTTACTGAATAGCCTTTTCCACTTCCCACATTATAAACTTCGAATGAGGAATGTTTATGTATAACCAACTCGAACATACGACACATGTCCTCTAAATGAATATAATCTCTCACGTTATTAGGATCACCATAAATTTTTATTGGTTGTCGATGAAGAATTTGGTTCAAAGCTACCCCAATTAGACCTTGCATACGCTCAGATGGTAGCAAGACTCCGTAAGGGTTACCGATCCTAAGGCAGGTGGCTGTTAACCATTTTTGTTCTGCACTCAAACGTAAGTAGTTTTCAACAGTAAGCTTCTGAATTCCATAAGAAGATGAAGGTTCGCAGGGATCGGATTCTTTAAAAGATTGGTAATTAAGAGATGGCTTATAAATAGCTCCTCCACTACTAGCATAAATTATATGCGGAGATGCTCCATAGTCTCTGATTGCCTGTAATAGATTGAGTGTGGGAACTAAGTTAAGTAACGTGTCTCCAGAAATATCCCTGTTTGAAGTAAGAGGTGTGTTGGTATGTGCAAGATGGATAATTAGATCAAGATTTTTGACAAAATTTGCACAAACTTGATTAGAGTTTAAATCTCCTTCAATCCAAACTACACTTTCAAAGTTTTTAATTTTTTCTGATGATATATTCCTGCTTAAAGCATATAGGTCGTACTTTTCTAGATGCACTAGATAATTCAGCAAATATGATCCCAAAAAGCCTGATGCTCCAGTAATTCCAATTTTCACTACATAGACCTTTGATAAATAACAAGTTGTTCCTTAACTATAATTAATAATTAGTTATTCGCTTTATTCGTAAACATTTTGAAGCAACAATTCTTCAAATAATCTTATATATTTGCTTTGGACAATATTAATATCAAGAAATTCCACAGCATAATTTCTAGCATTTTTTCTCATGCTTAGATAGAGTTCTTTGTCAGTAATCACTTTTTGGATACAACTTACAAAGCTTTTTATATCACCAGATGCACATAGAAATCCATTGTATTCATCCTTAATGATTTTCGGTAATCCTCCAACTGATGAGGAAATAACAGGTACACCCATCGATAAGCTTTCTAAAACAGAGTTTGGCCTCCCATCAATTTCAGATGGTAAGACAAGTAAATTAGAAATTCGTAGGTAGTCTCTACTATCAACGAAGCCAGGTAAATATACTTTATTCTCTAATCCATATCTTTTTATTAATTCTAATATTTCGTTATATAAATAACCGTTGCCAGCCATAACAAAATAAAGTGCATCATCATTTTTTAAGTGATTTGCAATTTCCACAAATAGCTTAGGACATTTTTCCTGGGAGAATCTTCCTAAAAAAGAAATAATAAACTTGTCTTTAGGAACTAAATTATCAATTATCTCAATATTATTAACTTTGTTAGGGTCAAAATAGTTGGTATCGACTCCGTTATTAATTAACTGAACTCTATCCGATTGTTCTTGATGCTCTAAGAGAAGACAATTAGCAACTGATTCATTCTCAGCTATATTTATGTCAATGAATCTTGAGTATTTACGATTGTTGTTGATGTGTCCGAATTCATTATATAGTTGGTCAACAATTTTGATGGCTGGGAACTTATCTTTAATATCTTGTAATATGTCGTAAAAATAGCTTGAGCCAGAAAGAAAGATGATTTCTATATTTTGAGATTCAATCAGATAAAAAACTAGCTCTTCCCAGATATCAGAATTAATTAATTTGCATAGATTGTATATTTTGGGAGTGATCTCCTCGTACCTTGCAGTGCTATCACCCATGTCTGGAGTTGTTTGAGATGTTGTGCAAACTGTTACATCAAAACCTTGTATTTTTAATGTTTTAATCAGTTGTAAAATTACTGTGTCAACTCCACCAGTTGTCATCCAAGGCAAAGCAAATAAAATATTATGAGTTTTCTTACTCTCTTTAATATGATTTTCTTGAAAAGGATGTCGTAAATTTACAAATCTATTATTAACAATATACTTCTTCCGATTACGTGTAATTTCTTTAATGGCTTTCTTATTAACATATAGAGTTTTGTGATTATTTTTTACTTGCATGTACAAGGCATCATGCTTTGCAAGAGCAGAAGATATCATTGAAGACCCATGCTTCCGATATAAAAATAATGGTTCATCGATTTTAGCTCCTATCCCTCCAGTTTTGGCGATCGCTAACCAAAAATCCCAATCTTCATAGCCCTCAACCATCGACTCGTTGTAGCCTCCTACAGCCTCCCACATACTACGCTTGAAAACTGCTGAAACATGTAGGCAATTTTGAATCATTAAAGTATCAATATCAAATTCTTTCGTTGGTATGACAGCTTGGCTATCACCAAATTCTTGAACCCATGTATAACAAACATCTACATTTTCAGCTTCGAGCCTAAACAAGCATTTCTCTAAGTAAGTAGGCTTAAGCAAATCATCAGCATCTAAACAGCAAATATATTTTCCTTTCGCTTCTTTAATCCCATTATTACGAGCGGCTGGAAGCTTGAAATTATTAGTCCTAACTATCTTTGTTTTAGGCTTATTTAACTTTCTTAATAAGATTATTGTGTCTGGATCGGTCGAACCATCATCAACAACTATAATTTCAAAATTCTTGTAAGTCTGAGCTAAGACTGAATCAATCGCTTCTTCTAGATATTTGCCATAGTTATAACAAGGGATAATCACACTAACTAGAGGTAAGTCACGAGACCACTGTTTTTGCTCAATGACCACTAAATTATCTTTCTTAGCGTTAGTATTAACATTGAATTTATTGTTAAAAACCTTATAAAGGGTCAGCAATGAAAAGCCCTGATCTTCATTACTGATACCTATTTTTTTTCTAATCTCAAACCATTTCTCTCTAATTTTCCAGAATTTACTGCTTTGAATAGCCTTTAAGTTGATTTTTTCTTGTTGTAGTTGAGATTTAGTTTGTTGTAGTCGCGATTCAGTTAGGAGTAGTTGAGATCTGGATTGTTGTAGTTCAGATTCAGTTTGTTGTAGCTTTAACTTGGTTTGTTGTAACTGAGAATTAGTAATTTCAAGTTGGTATCGAAACTGAGACTCAACTTGTTCTAAATTAGAGGTTAGATATTCATTTTTATGTTTGATTTGTTGCAGATTATAGAAATCTATACCTTCAAGATTGCGAGTTTCATTGAGATAATCTTCAATGAAAGTGGATGAGATGTTTTTGTCAATATCTAGGAAAATAAAATTATTTTCTCTTCTAATACTTTGACTTGTATCTGCTGCCTCTTCAGTATTGTAATTGACTATTACTTCTATATTGTAATAGAAGTTTTTTGTTAATTCAATAACTTTTGAGGTTTCTAGACACGAAGATTCTTCATTAACTATACAAATTATGCTTGAAGGTAAAATCGATTGGCAGAGTAAAGACTCAATTTGATAGACCAATCGGAGAATATCGTTTCGACATAAAATGCCAACTACAAGATTAGAAATATTTTGAAATGGATTAAAGAGTTGTAATGGAATTTCTTGATGAACAGAAATATTTTTAGTTTCTAGAATAGGCTTTAAGCTTAGACGATAGCCATTTAAAAAATGTTGATTCAAATCATTTAAATCACTCATCTGAGCATGACGATTACTATAAATATTTTGAACCTTATTAGCTGGTATATTAACAATCTTACTCTCAGCGTAACAGATCATCTGATGCGCTGATATCGGTCGCAGAGCTAGCTGAGTTTCTAAAGTGTTGGGGTTATTAAATGATCGATTGGATTCAATAAGATCGTATATTTCAAGAGTTCTAAATATATGCCCATCAAGAGACATGGGATAGCCCCAGTCTGAGTTTTTAGGTTGCTTTTGCCAATCCCATACAAGATTTGTGTCGAATGGAGGGGGAGGAGAGAAAATATTTGATGTGTAACAATACTCAATATCAGGAGAAAGCCTCAGTGATAAGCAAAGAATATTTGAGTCATTAATAAAAGTTTGAAATGTATTGTCTGCAAGATTAACAGGTGACTTGAATACTAAGTCATCAACGAGGAACATTGTGTAGGGATGATCATTCTTAAAGCATTCTAAAACTAATTGTTTAAATGAATCAGCAACAAATTGGTCCTGAGACTCTGGGAAATAGTTGAATGATGGAAATTGTTTTTTTACTATTTCATATCCCTGTTCATATTCTCTGTTTGTGTAACTGAAGATAATATTTACAGAATAAAGTTGCCAATCTTGAAGGTATATTTTTAAACTTCTTAGTAATAGCTCTAACTGACAAGATCTATTTTTACTAAAAATGATTATGTTTAACATGGCTTTATCAAGTGATACTAATGATTAATACTTTTTTCTGCTAATACGTGATAACCAAAACAAAGTAACTCTTCAGAATTATTTGGTTCCTGATTAATAATCTCTAAAAGAGATAATGATTGATAAATTGTGTTATGCTCTAGTTCAGAAAAATTATAATTGGCATATCGCTGAGCTACATAACTTATACGTCTTAACTCCTGTGCTACATACTCAAAGAAGTTTCCGTTGGTTTCAATCTCAAGTATCTCAAAACCATATTTTCTCAAGTTTGTCTCATAAAAATATTTGTTAAATCCTGAATAAAAATGATACGGAGAAAAATGAGTCAAGCTGCAAAATGGAGCTGTTAAAATTAGTTTTCCACCTAAAACAAGCAGACGCTCAAACTCTTTTAAAGCGCCTAATGGATCAGGGAGATGCTCAAAAACCTCTGAACACAAAATAACATCAAAAGATTGATCTGGTTCAGGGATAGCGACTATGTCACTAATGATATCAATATTACTTTGATCCCAATTCCCCATCTGTAATCCTTTGAGATCTCCCTGTCCATGATAGCTATCAAAGTCTTGACCAACATAGTTTAAATGTTGGCAGAATTTTCGATGTTGTTGTTCCCCACATCCAGCATCTAGTATCCTTAATCCTGCGGGTAATGCTCTAAGTTGTTGCTCAATCCACTGATTGCGAGGTTGCTCGTTTATAGTGCCTATTTGAATAGGTTTAGGAATATCACGAGCTTCTAAGTTGGTGATTACTGGGTAATCAAAGACTTTTGTAGCTTCACCAAGTTGATTAGACTCTGATTTTAAGAACCTTTTAAATTTAACCCAAATATTTCTCAACTTCCAGAACTTACTGCTTTCCATAGCCGCAATTCTTTGTTGAGCTGCTTCTAGTTGTTGTATCAGTTCTATTTGTTTTGATTGCGTCATAAATACTTAGTTAAATGTTTGATGCAAAACATTAGGTTGAATTATAAATATATATTAGTTAACCTAATTTATTTTAGTATTAACCGATCAAATCCACTAAATTAATTTAGATAAGAAATTTATGGTTTGTATTTATCGCAATAAAATATTTGAAGAGTGGCAATCATTAAACAATCAATTCAGTGTGGTTAACAGTACTAAGATATGACTCAACCACTTTATCTGCATCTCCAGTTAATTCTATTGTGCCTTTATTCATCCAAATTGCTTTAGTACAAGATTCACGAATAAACTCCATAGAATGAGAAACAACTAAGATAGTCACATGAGAATCCCAAAACTTATCTAAACGTTTTTTACATTTGTTTTTAAAACTCTCATCTCCTACAGACAGAACTTCATCCAGTATGAGTATGTCTGGCTGAACATCTGTAGCGATCGCAAATGCTAACCTAGCCACCATACCTGATGATAAACCTTTAACTGGGACATACTCGTATTCTTCTAACTCTGCAAACTCAAGTATTGATTTTGTTCTTTCTGCCATTTCTGCTCTAGAAAAGCCCAGAAGCACACCGTACAAGAGAATATTTTGTTTGACCGAAATTTCTGCATCAAAGCCAGCACCCAATTCAATTAAGGGTGCGATGTTTCCCCGCACCCTAACAGTGCCAATTTTGGGTTCTAAAATGCCAGAAATCACTTTTAGTAACGTGGATTTACCTGCACCGTTACCACCAATAATTCCGATTTTTTCACCCTTTTCTACCACAAAGTCAATTTTATCAAGTACTAGCTTTCTCTCGGGATGACGATATTTGCCTTCTACTATAGATAGTATAGTTTTCTTGAGATCGTAGGAAAACTCTTCTTGAGTTCTGCGCCACAAACTAACTTGATCTAGCCGAATAACTTCCATCTATCGTAAATCCATGATTTTCGATTGTGAACCTTGAAAATGTAACGTGAAGATCATAATATCAAAGAATATACAGTTTGAGAAATTTTTTGCAATTACAAAGCTATTTTTTCCAGACTACTAGTATTACTCCAAGCATAATAAAGCTCAAACCAAATAGACGACTAGGAGGTATTGATTCTTTGAAGAAGAAGTACCCAAGCATTACAGAAAAAACATAGATAAGTGAGCCAGAGGGTGCAGCTATACTAAGATTAACTCTAGTAAGAAGGAGAATATAGGTCAAAGCCCCCAGCCCATAGAATGCTAACCCTCCAATTAATTCAGGTATTGTAATAATACTGAGGATATGACCAAGAGCATTGCTAGCACTAACTTTCCCCAATTTTATTGCGCCTAATTTCAAGAAAAACTGCCCCCCCACACTCGCCAAAACTGACATAAGCAGCAAACTAAACTCTTGTGGTGTCAACGCTTTATATACTCTAAATGAATAAATGGACGAATTTTAGGGCATCAACTTAAGATTCAAATATTCCCTATCTAAAGTAAATCCATAAACTGAGATCGAGATCGCTGAAAGTACAAGAAGCCCAGTCCTGCAAAAATCATACCACTTAAGAGTGCGGTCAAGATCAGGGTGAAATCTGGCAGATTGCCAGAGAGCGTTATTTGACGAAAGCTCTCAATAATTGGAGATAAGGGATTTAAATTCACAAATGGCTGTACAGATTTTGGCACAATTTCGGCGGGATAAAATACAGGACTACTAATCCAGAGCATAAAGACTAATAGTTCATAAAAATAGGGCAAGTCTCTGTAAAAGACATACAAGGCACTTACAAAAAATCCTACCCCAATACAAAATAATACCAATGCAATGAATGGTAAAAATATAGCAAAAACATTAATCAAGCTTTTTGATTTGATTAATGCAACGATCGCCAGTAGAAGAAAAGGTCCCAGCACAAACTGAAAAATATTGGCGGCGATCATAGAAACGGGAAAAACGCTTACAGGTAAACGAATTTTATTTAGCAAACTACCATTGCCAACAACACTCACTAGAGCCTGTGATGTAGAAGAAGAGAAGAAATTGATTACTACTAAACCTGTGAAAGCAGCTAAGATATAGTTCCAAATTGAACCATAATATTTAGAAAATGCACTGCCAAAGATGGCTGAATATAAGGCAGTCATGATTAAAGGGTTGAATAATGACCAATATATTCCCAAGACTGAGCCTCGATAACGCACATTGACGTTTCGACTGACTAAAACATGAAGTATTTCCCAAAAATGCCTTAATTCAGGGCTAATATACTTATTAACTAATGACAGATTCATTGACGGTCGAGACCTCATAATATTGAAAAGATAGTCTAACGTATGCACTATGCTAATAGTGTTTTACCATTAATGTGTGTTTATTGACTCAGGATACTAGCTTACAATGCTCTTCAATTAAATATTGAGATCACTTTCAGGCATTGATTTCAATTAAAACTTAATTCCTCATCAGTCTATCCAAAATATTTGAAATGTTTATCATTATCAATCCAAACATTTTTATCAAAGTACCCACTTATCTTTCTTGACAAAGATGGTATTGATATATGTGTCGGCATAAACCATGTACCCTTTACTCTCTAAAAACTGAATAATATGTATATCTTTCACTCCGTTACCAGTTTCGGAAAAGGAAATAGTTTCAACACAAATTATCAATGGAGAACTCTGTTCATAATTTATAGATTGTAGAATTTTTAGGTCAAGTCCCTCTACATCTAAAGACAAGAAATCTGGAAAGATTCCTTTGCAATAGTCCTGTATGATATTTGAAATCACGTCTACTTTAGTTCTTGAGATCGAAACTATTTGATGATTATTTTCTCGTGTGCAATTTTCTGCTTCTTCTTTAGAAAATGTATTTAACGTGGGAGTTGAGATGATATAAAAATCTCTTTCTCCTTGCACATCATCAACCCCAACGTTTAGGTTAATATCTTCTGAACGCGCTAATTTAAAACTTTCAAACAAAGTAGGATCAGGCTCTATGTTTACACCTCTACTACCGTTTTTATAAAACAAAGCTGTATTGCTAAGATACTCTGGATGATAAGCCCCAACGTCAATGTAGGAAGGTGTTGAGATTCTAATAGCATCAAAAATAAACTTAACAATTAAATCTTCGCCTGATTGAGAGTAAGATATTCTAGCGTAGTTCTCCTCTTCTTTGACAGAGTCGTTTTTAGCTCTATTAGTAAGGTGGTTGTTGCGTAATTTAACCTTTTCAGACTTTATCGAACGAAGCTTTTTTGCCACCCAAACTAAATTAGAATCAAGTGTTATTAAAAATTCAACAGCAAAAAATTTAAACCTATTAAAAACGTTGATATTTTTATATTTCTTTTCATGCCAAAGAAATAATCGAAAAGTAGTGATTAGAACCTTCCGTACAAGCTTAACTTTATCTTTTAATCCAATAGAGCTTGCAAAAACTGATTTAATTTGTTGCATAACATATGGACTGTACACAAGCATTCTATCTGATTTTGGATCAACAGCTTTAATAACATACTCCGTATTATCTATTCCAGCTGTATAAAGCGCTTTGTCCAGACTGTTTAAAACTTCAACTTGTCCGTTGAGTAAAATTTTAGTTAATAAGAAGCAATCAGAAAAATCAAAGCAAAGATTATCATAATTCTGCATTAATGATTCTTTAAGATACAGCCCATAAAACATACTGGGTGTAGGTAAATCTAGAAATGAATTCACATTTTCTACCTTTGAGTTGCTCTTAGAGATGTTCGGTAAAACTATTTCTTCAGTAAGATTGCTTTTTCTGTACAAAAGCCTCATTTTGGGGACAACAAGTGTTGTGTGTTCATCAAAACTAGCTAAACATACTTCAATAAATTCAGGTTCCCACTCATCATCATCGGCAGCCCACATAAAATATTTGCCAACAGACTGCTTAAGCACGAATAAAAAATTAGCTCCTGCTCCTTTATTCTCTAGTTGCCGAAAATAAAAAATACGATTATCCTTTGATTGAAATTCTTTAACTACCATTTCCACATTTGGATCTATAGAGCAGTTATCGGACACAATAATCTCAATATTTCGATAAGTCTGTTGAGTAATACATTCCAACGTTCTTCTCAGACCATCCGAACGATTATAAGTCGGAATACCAACACTGACTAAAGGCTTTTTTCCTATCCCATCTATGTTATGCATCATTATTTCACTCTCTTCAAATAACCATCTGGAGCAACAGTAATCAACAACTTGTTTTGAATACTTTGATCAATTTCAAACTCTGGATGAGACTTCAGGTATTCCCATACTGCTGTTTTAGGATTGTTTCCTATCCCCCAAGGGCGATCGCTAAACATATCATTGGGTAAGTCTTCGATCAAGGTGTCAAACATCATGAATAACTGTCCGCAGAGGTTAATGGTGCATGAGCTTCTAGTTCAGCAATGATATGATTGCGATTATGATCTAGATATACAAAAATTTTAGTTGAATTTTTGCAATATTTTAATTATTGTTGAACTCGCTTTAGATAACCATCTGGGCTTGATGTGATTTGAAGCTTTCCTGACACAATCTTATCAACTTGAAAGTTTTTATTAGATGAAAGAAATTCTTTGGATGCAGTCAATGGATTATTTCCAATACCCCATTCTCTATTATGACAAAGATCTTCTACAGCATATTCTATACCTGTATCATGGACTATTATATAACTACCACACGACACAAGAGGTGAGTATTGCTCTAGTTCTGCTTTAACATGATTGTGAGTATGATTCGAGTCTAAAATCACTAATACCTTATCCTCTGGCTGGAGAAATTTGCTAACTGCATCAAGTGTTTGAGCGCTAACCGATGAACCTTCAACAAGTTGAATCATTGGGGATAATGGATGCGAGATAATTGCGTCTCTATTGTGTTTGCGTATATCAATGTCGATCCCAATACAGCGACGCTTTGACTCTGCAATTGTGGCTCCACCGTTTTCACACAAATCAAGCAAAACTAATTGCGAAGCATTAAAAATAAGAGAGCCACCTCGAGCAACTCCAGTTTCGATAATTACTGTAGGCTTTACCATCCATATAATTTCTTGAGTTACAACAATATCAGCAGGCAACTGAATAATCGGTAAGCCCATCCAACGCCAGTTATAAACATATTTGTGAGGGGCTGTTTTATTAATCCACTCTTGGGATACATTTCTAACTTCAGGATCAGATGATAGTTTTTTAATATTCTCTATCGATTCAAGCTCGAAGTTCTTCAGGTCGCTCATGCGCTTTTCTCCAATTTATTGAGGTTGAATTTAGGGTGTTCACAGACTCTAGACCTAAGTGAGCAATTGCATCTAATGCCGTTACATAAGGTGTGAACTGACCAAAAACTTGATTGTAACCTAATATAGAATACTTCATATATCGTACCTCTATCCCACTTGATTCAAAGAGGTCATGATCGAGATATTTAAGCGCACCGTGACCAGTTAAATAAATATTTCCTCCTAAGCTTTTGGTGATGTCATGTAATCGCTTAGAACTAGAACCACCAATACCTAAAGAGTCAGAATCAAGAAATTCAACAGATTTATCGACCTGAAAATAAGAAGCCAATGCTTGTACTGAAGCTTTTCCTAAATCACTAAGCAGTTCATGCTTTTCTGAATGAACTTGGTCAAAAATAGCAATGGCATCATCAATAAATTTGGTCTTACGGTAAGAATTTATCAGGATAGATCTGTGACTCTCAATCCAATCTGATTCATAACTAATATATGACTTGTTGATTAATTGATTTTGATGTTTTTTTTGTAATGGGACGGTGATTAGGGTTGTTCCTTGTGACGTTTTCACTTGAACTCGATTATAAAATCCTCGTGACAACTGGACATCATTGTAGTGAACAAAAACATTAGCAAGACGTATTTGATCTATTAATCCGCACCATGGAAAATACATCGACTGAGAAATAACTACAGTCTTGTCCATATCGCATTTTTACCATTTAAAAGTCTATAATATCCAATTTTCGATCTGCTACAGCATAACCAATTCCGCCTCTACCTACTCCATTACCAGAATAAAACATGTAAGTTTTATCACCATAATTATAAATAGCGGGGTAGCAAATCATCTCTGAATCCCATCCATTTGCAGACTTCTCAATTCCAACTTCAGAATCTCTCCTTTCCCAAGTAATACCATCTTCTGAAGTTGCAACGCCTATAGTGTAATGCTTATTTATTGGGGATTCACTACCACGATATGGATAGTACATCAAATATAAACCTTGAATGCTAACAACCCAAGGAGCAGATACTACTTCATTAGCAAAACAGTATGGTATTACAGGCTTTGTCGAATGATTTGTCCAGTGAATTCCATCATCAGAAGTAGAGTGAAAAACCGTATAAATTGGTTCCCAACCATGAGGCATTTCTTTCCAGTCAGTTCCAGAGCAGTACCACATTCTATAATCATTTGTGTTACTTTTTATGACAAACGGACCACCTACTAAAAAAGGGTGACTTATGTCTTGGGCTAATATAGGTCCTGAAAATACCTTTTCGAGAATGTCTCCATCCTCTTTTATAGAAGCAACTCCTATCGAAAGTTCAAATGGGATACCATACCTCCGTCTCTTCCAGCCTGTGTAATAGATATAATCTTTATCACTTGCATTTTTATTTCTGACTATTGATGCAAGTGTAATTCCAGAGTCATCAAACAATCCAGGGTTTCCTATTTTTAATAATGAATGTTCACAAATCCCAATGATTTCCTTGGGGTTTTCTGGATTTACGTCAATATATGTTGGGTGCATCATATCATTGATACATCTCGAAGAGAAAAATAGTCTTAGAACACCATTTTTTCGGAGATAGGGAATGACTCGCATCGCGTGCGATTTAAAAAAATCGCCATTTTCTCTGCTAAAAATTTTTCCCTGTTTTTCCCACTTTGGTAGCTTTAGCATAAATTTCTTATATTAAGTCACGATCAATAACTTTAGATTGAGTAGCCACAGGAGAAAATATGCTTCTTCGCTCGCATGATCTAGTAACAATTGCACCTGCACCCACAACAGACTTTTCACCAATTGAAACTCCATCATGCAAGCAACAATTAACTCCTAAGAAAGAATTAGCTCCTATCCTACACTTTCCAGAGATTACTGCATGAGAGGCAATGAACACGTTATCTTCAATGATAGAGTGATGACCCAAGTGATTCCCAGACCACATGGTTACGTTATTGCTAACCACTGTAAATGGTTGTAAAACATTATTTTCTAGTATAAAACAGTTCTCACCAATATTATGAGTCAAAACAGTTGCCCGACTACTAATATAGGAAGCACAGGTGTATCCAGCAGCCTTGATTTGCTCATAACGATTTTGCCTGACAGAATTCGTTTTTCTATAACCTATTGCTACAAAGAAGTGAACATCATTACTAGAAAAATTTCTACAGGCATCATCCCAGTTCATCACAGGAAGTCCCATCAGTAGCGTTTTATCGCTAACAAAATCAGCACTATCAACAAATCCAATCAGATCATATGAAGAATCATTACTGAAGTAATATCCTGCAATTTCTCCTAGTGTTCCAGTTCCAAATATGAGTAGTTTCATTTTTTGAGTCATTATGCACCTTTTTTAATTTGGCTTTTTATAGAGGTAGACAGTGTACTCATACCAAAGTTGATAGGCACAATCGATCCGAACATGTGGTGTTAGCTCAGACATACACCATGCCATCAACTCTGCTGGGTTTCGATAGTAAAGGTTGTCACTTTGAAAATTAACAAATGTAGTCATTAGATTGAAAGCAACGCCGCAATTACAAATCTCAAATAGCTTCCTAATTAGTCTTTGAGCAAATTGGTTCATCTCTAATATGGAAGTATCTAACTTCTGTGTCAATATCCCGTTGCACACTACATAGTCATATCTGCCAACTTCAACCTCAAGAATATCACCATGAATAAATTGGTGATTCGGATGATTTGTTTTTGCTACTTCTAGCATTTCTTTAACCACTTCTATGCCTGTGTAGTCGACGGAAAGCTCTTGCTTCTTGAGAATATCAGCTAAGGCTCCATAGCCACAACCAACATCTAGAAGTGAGATATTATTTTCTCCTGTATTGTTGATAACTTCAAGCATTTTAGATTGACGCAGTAGAGATGCCCATTCTTTTTCTCCCCAATCTACACCTTTACTTGTTGCTCCATGAAGTAGAAATGTTTCACGATAGTGATTATGCAAAGTTTTGGTTACTTGTTCCATATCTGACATTTACCTTATAAATTAACTGATTGTTTTACGGATAACGTCCACAACCCTCTCGATATCATCGTTTAAATCATGATAGCTAGGTAAGTTAATCGATCTAGTTGGAATATTCCATGAATTAACATTTACTTCCTGATCCTCAAAAATGGGCAAACTCGATAAAGGATGAAAGAAAACTCTTGCATCTATATTTTCTGATTTAAAAAGAGATTGTAACTGTTCGCGAGTAACACCAGTTTGTTTATCAAACACAACTGTCGGCATCCATCCCCCAATGATAGTTCCCTCTGGCTCAGGATTCATTGATACACCATCAAGACACTCAAGATAATCTTTATAAAATTTTAGGATCTCGCGTTTTCGGTTGACTAGCTCATCAATTCGCTGCATTTGACCATAGCCGATCGCTGCTTGAATGTTAGACATTTTATACTTAAAGCCAACCATATCTGCCCAAAATTGTTTGGTTTGATCTCTAGCACGCCCATGATTGGAGAGTGTAAGTACAGTTTCATAGAGGTCAGCATCATTGGTAACAAACATCCCACCTTCGCCAGTAGTAAGCGTTTTTGTACCATGAAACGAAAAACTACCAAACTTACCCATGCTGCCAGCCCG
The DNA here is from genome assembly GCF_051131155.1 of Pseudanabaena minima str. Chao 2107. NCBI lineage: Bacteria > Bacillati > Cyanobacteriota > Cyanophyceae > Pseudanabaenales > Pseudanabaenaceae > Pseudanabaena > Pseudanabaena minima. Next base: position 1,842,658 of record NZ_CP159508.1, on the reverse strand, counting down.
TTTACCATGATAGACAGAGCCGATCGCTTCAGCCGCATCCTCAATGACGGGAATGTCATACTTTTCACCGATCGCCAGCAACCGATTCATATCACATAAATTGCCATATAAATGAACCGCTACAATTGCCTTGGTTCGGGGCGTAATTGCTGCTTCCGCTAAATCTGGATCGATGCACCAACTATCGGGCAATATATCCACAAATATCGGTTTTGCGCCCAAATGTACTATTGGAGCAGCTGTTGCAATCCAGTTGGTATCAGCCATGATCACCTCATCACCTACACCAATCCCTAGCGCCGCCATCCCCATGTGCAACGCACCTGTACAGCTTGAAGTAGCGATCGCATATTGCACACCTAAGTGTGATTTAAAAGCTTCTTCAAAAAGATGTATGTATTCGTAACAGCGATCGCCCCAACCATTTCGGGCAGCATCAGTGGCATACTCGACTTCTAGCTCCGTGATAGAGGGTTTAGTGTAATAAATTCGCGGTTTCACTTATGTTTTTTTGGTTGAGAATAAATCTTAGCTATTAAAGCTGTACAGGGAATAGCTCAAATCTTTTACGGAAATAATCGGTTGACTCGTAATACGCCATTGAATGGCAAAGGCTGGATCATCCCATCTAATGCCTTTAGAGGCATCTGAATGATAAAAATCAGACATTTGATAAAAGATCTCAGTGTTATCTTCTAAAGTTAAAAATCCATGGGCAAATCCCTCAGGAATATATAGCATTTTACGATTATCTGCACCTAGCTCAACTGCAAACCATTGCTTAAAAGTAGATGAAGTGTCTCGAATATCAATGATTACATCATAGATTGAGCCTCTAGTACATCTAACTAATTTTGCTTCTTCGTAGGGTTTTGCTTGATAGTGCATTCCGCGCAAAGTGCCTTGCTTAGTATTAAAAGAAATATTGCACTGCACTAAGTTAGGGTTTAAACCGCGATCGCTAAATTCTTGCTGACACCAAGATCGTGCAAAAAAACCTCGATTATCAGAGATTGGCTCGATTTCGATAACATAAGCTCCTTTGAGCTTAGTTTCTATAAACTTCATTCCAATACCTCTACTTCTGGGATTGGCACGATAAACTTGCCACCCCACTCACGAATATAAGATAGTTGAGAGCAAATCTCATCCTTGAGATTCCAAGGCAAGATGAATACATAATCGGGTTTTGTCTCTGCGATCTTATCAGGAGAGTAGATCGGAATATGAGTTCCTGGCAAGAATAATCCTTGTTTATGGGGACTGCGATCGCAAGTATAGTCAAGTAAATCTGTACGAATACCACAATAATTCAGCAGAGTATTGCCCTTGGCTGGAGCGCCATAACCAACAATAGTTTTACCATTGTTTTTGAGTTCAATTAGAAAGCTGAGTAACTTGCGTTTAGTACACATTACTTGATTACTAAACTGAAGATAAGTATCAACTTTGTCTAGTCCAGCTTGATGCTCTTTTTCTTTTATTAATCTAACGCGATCGCTAACTATAAATTTTTGATTATGTTCATGCATACCATATATACGCAATGAGCCACCGTGAGTAGATAGCTCTTCGACATCAAATAAAGTTATCCCATGACAAGCAAATATTTTTTCTACAGTGGTAAAACACAAATAGGAAAAATGTTCATGGTAAATAGTATCAAACTGATTTTGGTTAATTAATTGCCATAAATGAGGAAACTCCATGGTCAAGACCCCCTCAGGCTTCAAAATGATCTTCATTCCTGCTACAAAATCATTAATGTCAGGAACATGAGCTAAGACATTATTTCCTAGTAATAAATCAGAGGATTTGCCAAGATCAAATAATTCTTGTGCAGTTTGCATCCCAAAAAATTTAACCAGCGTAGGGATACCCTTAGACTCCGCAACCTGAGCAACATTGGCGGCTGGTTCAATCCCTAAGACAGGGATATTTTGTTCTTGAAAAAACTGTAAAAGATAACCGTCATTACTAGCTATTTCAATGACTAGACTAGATTTATTAAGGCGAAATCTGTCAATCATCAAATCAGTGTACTTTTTAGCATGATTCAACCAGCTATCTGAATAGGAAGAAAAATAAGCATAATCACTAAAAATATGATCAGGGGGTTCAAATTCCTCCAGCTGTACTAATAGACATTGCTCACAGACGTAAGTATGAAGAGGGTAAAACTTCTCTGCTTGGTTTAACTGATCTAATTTTAAATAGGAGTTAGATAAAGGCGACATACCTAAATCGACAAATGTATGTTGTAAACCAGCTTTGCAAAATCGACATTTTCCTTGGGTCATAACTATTTAATATTTTTTGAAATTTGGATTTCCTTAAAATTATTTAAGGATAAATTGATTAATTTGATGAGCAGTAATATCTCTCATATTTGCTCCAGACTGCAAAGATTTTGTCCAGTCAATAACCCAAGCCAAAGCAGTTTTTACATCTAACTTTGGTTGCCATTTTAATTGACTACGTGCTTTAGAGCAATCTAATTTCAAATAGTTAGCCTCATGGGGCTGTAATGAAGTTTCCTGAACCCAATCTGCTTCCTTACTCCACAGATTTGCCATCTGCTCAACAATCCAGCCAACAGTCTGAGCATCAGATTCATTAGGACCAAAATTCCAAGCACCTCCGTAACCTACGCCATCACTATATAGATGCTCTGCTAAGGTAAGGTAGCCAGATAAAGGTTCAAGCACATGTTGCCAAGGACGAACTGCATGAGGATAGCGGATAACTACTTTCTGTCCAGTCTGCCAAGCCTTGAGAATGTCAGGAATCAAGCGATCGCTTGCCCAATCACCGCCACCAATGACATTACCTGCGCGAGCGGTGGCAATGCCGACTCCATGTTGTGAGTAGTCTTTAGGATGGAAGAAAGAATTATGATAAGCCGATGTTACCAATTCAGAGCAGCCTTTACTGTTGCTGTAAGGGTCATAACCTCCTAGCGCATCATGCTCACGATATCCCCAAACCCATTCCCGATTTTCATAACATTTATCTGAAGTTACATTAACTAGAGCTTTTACACATCCAACTTGGCGTAATGCTTCTAGCACATTTACTGTACCCATAACATTAACAGCATAGGTTTCAGCAGGATTTTTGTAAGATTCACGGACTAACGCTTGGGCTGCCATGTGAATTACAATTTCAGGCTGATGTTTTTTGATTGTTTTGACAAGATGATCTAAATCTCGAATATCGCCAACTACCGAAGTCATGCGATCGCTGACCTGAGCTAAATCAAATAAACAAGGCTGTGTATGGGGCGGCAAACTATAGCCAATTACCTTAGCTCCTAAAATCTGTAGCCAAATTGAAAGCCAACTACCTTTAAAACCAGTATGCCCCGTCACTAAAACTTTTTTATTTTGCCAAAACTCTAAATTCATCACCATACTTTCCAAGGAGCGCTAGCAGTTTCCCATAAACTTTCCAAATAATTTTTATCTCTAAGCGTATCCATTGCTTGCCAAAAACCATAGTGATTAAAAGCAGATAATTCCTGTTTATGGGCAATCATTGGTAAAGTCTGTGACTCCCAACTAGTTTGATCACTTTCTAATAAATCAAATACTTCTGGTTCCAAAACAAAATAACCTCCATTAATCCATCCACCATCCCCTTGAGGTTTCTCTTGAAAATTTAAGACTAAGCCTTGCTCTATATTAATATTCCCATAGCGTCCAGGGGGCTGAACTGCTGTAACTGTAGCTAGATGTTTCTGCTTATGATGAAAAGAAATCAATTCTTTGATGTTGACATTACTTACCCCATCACCATAGGTAAAACAGAAAGTTTCACTACCTACATAATTTTTTACTCTTTGGAGCCGTCCCCCCGTTTGAGTAGTTTCACCCGTATCTACTAGGGTTACACGCCAAGGTTCTGCTTTTTTTTGATGCACTTCCATTTGGTTGGACTGCATGTCAAAAGTAATATCAGACATGTGTAAAAAATAATTAGCGAAATATTCCTTAATTACATACCCTTTATAGCCACAACAAATTATGAAATCATGGATTCCGTAGGCTGAATAAGTTTTCATGATGTGCCATAAAATCGGTTTGCCACCAATTTCCACCATTGGCTTTGGTTTGAGGTGGGTTTCTTCACTTAACCGAGTCCCTAAACCACCAGCTAAAATTACGGCTTTCATTTAGATTTTTCCAATTTTTTGCTAATTACGAACTCTGCACTGCTTCCATTTGTTGGTCTAACATATGGCATTTCATTGCTAACAGCAAGAAGTCCGACTAAAAACTATGGATGAGAATACCATTCGCAGAGTCCTCCTTTCTACATAATCTCAAGCTGAGAGTCATCGCCGACAAGAAACCTTAGAGCCTGTGGGCGCTTCGGTGAAACTTTCATTGATACCCTTTGACCAATCACACTATCGACAATGCGTTGATGGATGCCTGTAATTTTGGTGTCGCTGAGGATGACGCTATGTTCAATATCGGTATCGATAATCTTGACGCGATCGCTAATACTGGTATAGGGACCGATATAAGCATGTTCGAGATAGCAGTTTTCGCCGATCACAACAGGACCACGAATTTTACAGCTAATCACTTGGGACCCTTTGCCAATTTCGACGCGACCACTGATATTGCTAACAGCATCGACTTCGCCTAAATTTTTAGATTTGAGTCTGGCATCTAGCACAATTTGATTGGCGGCGAGGATATCGTCTTTTTTGCCTGTATCGAGCCACCAGCCTTCTAGTTCTGAGGCTTCAACTTTTTTATCAGTGTCAATTAGTTTTTGGATCGCATCAGTGATTTCTAGCTCACCTCTAGCGGATGGGGCAATTTGAGCGATTGCCTCATGAATTGTCTTTTTAAAGAAGTACACCCCAACTAAAGCCAGATTTGATTCAGGCTGTTTGGGTTTTTCGACTAGTTTGATCACTTTGCCATCAGCGTCAACAGTTGCCACGCCAAAAGCACTAGGATCAGCGACTTGGCGTAATAAAATCAAAGCATCTAGTTGTTTTTGGTTAAAACTGGTCAAAAAAGTATCTAATTGTGATTCGATTAGATTGTCACCAAGAAACATAATGAAAGAGTCTTCACCAAGAAATGACTGGGCAATCTTAACGGCATGGGCTAAGCCTGCGGGTTTATCTTGCAGAATATAGGTAATATTTGCGCCAAAGCGATCGCCATTACCTGTTTTGCTTTTTACTTCATCGCCAGTTTCTGGACTGATGACGATACCTACATCAGTAATACCTGCGGCGACAATACTTTCGATGCAGTACCAGAGGATTGGTTTATTGGCAACGGGAACGAGTTGTTTTGCCCCTGTATAGGTAAGAGGGCGTAACCTTGTACCTTTGCCACCAGATAGAATTAGAGCTTTCATAGTTTTGAATAGTAAATGCCAGATAAAAAACACTGCGCGTTTTTTATCTGGCTTGAATATATGCTGCAAGCGCTTCTTGCCAAGGGCGCATCTGAAAATCAGTAATTTTGGGCAACTGATCACTAATTAATGCTGAGTTCGTCGGTCTGGTTGCTTTAGTAGGAAAATCCGAAGCAGGAATAGCTTCAATGGGATACTGGATATTAGCAAGACTAAGCGCTGCACTAGCAAATTCATACCATGAACAACTCCCTGAATTAGCTCCATGAATCAGCCCTGTTGCACCTTCTTGTAAAAGTACATCTAGCAATCTAGCTGCATCATGCGTATAGGTAGGCGACATAAATATGTCATTAACTACCTTGATTGGTTCGCTAGCCTTGGCTTTTTTAATCATTGTTTCAACAAAATTACCACCCTTACCACTTGCCCCAGCTTTACCGAAGACACTGGAGATTCGCAAAATTAGTGATCGCGCAGTGGTTTGTTGGACTAGATATTCCCCCGTGAGCTTGGATGTACCGTAGATGTTAATTGGGTTAGGAATATCTGCTTCTGTGTAGGGATGGGGGCGATCGCCATGAAAAACATAATCGGTACTGATGTAAACGCAGAGTGCGCCAACATCACGACAGGTTCGAGCCACATTTAACGCGCCGATCGCATTGACATTAAAAGCTGTGTCCACTTCTTGCTCACAGTCATCGACACGCACATAGGCAGCACTATTGATCACCACATCAAATTTCTGACTGGTTAATACTTGATCAACTATTTCAGCCTGTCTAATGTCAATGTCAGATCGAGTTAGAGCCGTCAGTTGATAGCGCTCGCACAGCAAAAAGTGACTATTAATATCTGAGCCTAACTGCCCATTTGCTCCAATCAGAGCCACTTTAAGAGGTTGACTCATCGGGCATACCATTGGTTGTAATGCTCTTGGAATACTTTCTTATCCTTGACCGCTTGCCACCAGTCCGAATTGTGTTTGTACCAAGCCACGGTTTGAGCCATGCCGCGTTGAAAGTCCCATTGCCGCTGCCAGCCCAGAGATTCGGCTGCACTAGGATCAACAGAATAGCGGTAGTCATGTCCTGGGCGATCGCTAACAGATTGCATCAAGGATTCGGGGCGATCAAGCAAGCCTAAAATAGTTTTAGCAACCTCGATGCCATTGACTTCCATGCGCGCACCAAGGTTATAGGCTCTACCACTTATACCTGTGTGCAGCACTGTGTCAATGCCTGAGCAATGATCTTCCACATAGAGATAATCACGGACAGCAGAACCATCACCATAGATAGGTAAGGATTTTGACTCTAGGGCATTGGTGATGAAAAGAGGAATAATTTTTTCAGGATATTGATACAGCCCATAAGTATTCGAGCCACGAGTAATCACCACATCTAAACCATAGCTAATGCCGTAGGAGAAGACCAAATGCTCGGCTCCTGCTTTGGAAGCAGCATAGGGACTACGCGGTGATAGAGTGTCTGACTCTAGGGAATGGCGATCACTACCGACGAGATCTCCGTAGACTTCATCGGTGGAAACATGAAGAAAGCGTTTGATTTGATGTTTTCTTGCCGCTTCCAATAATAGTAATGTGCCTTCGATATTGGTGCGGATGAAGGGGAGTGGATCTCTCAAACTGCGATCAACATGGCTTTCGGCAGCAAAGTTGAGGATCGCGTCCACACCAGCCACAGCTTTTTCCACATCTTCAGGATTGGCAATATCGCCTTGAATGAAAGTAATCCGATCGCTGACATCTTTCAGATTATCTAAATTTCCTGCATAGGTGAGCTTATCTAAAACTACAATCTCCCATGTGGGGTGGTGATTGAGCGCGTAATGTACATAATTAGAGCCAATAAATCCCGCTCCACCCGTAATCAGTATTTTTTGAAATTTTTCGACTGGACTCATGCAAATAACTCCGCTTCTTTTAATAATTTGCCAACAGCATCTTTAGCCGACACAATTGGTTGTCCTTTGAGTTGCCATGCGATCGCTAACTCAGGATCATTCCACAATAAACAGCGCTCTTCACTGGGAGCGTAGTAATCTGTCGTTTTATAGGCTACTTCGGCAACGTCTGACAATACAGTAAAGCCGTGAGCAAATCCTACAGGAATCCATAGTTGTTGATAGTTTTCTGCACTAAGAATATAACTTACCGATTTACCAAATGTTGGTGAACTATGTCGTAAATCTACGGCAACATCTTGAATTGTTCCTAATAAAGCTCTCACCAATTTGCCTTGAGGCTTACCAATTTGATAATGCAATCCCCGTAACACATTTTTTTGCGATCGCGAATGATTGTCTTGGACAAAGGTGAGATCTAAGCCTGTTTTTTCAACAAAACTTTGATGGTTGTATGACTCATAAAAAAAACCTCGCTCATCACCAAATACCTTAGGTGTAATTAGTAAAACATCAGGAATTGCTGTGATTTCAACTTTCATGCAAATATTGCGTGACATTAACCACAAAATTATGTCTTAAAATTACTAACTTACCGCGCGTCCCTTGGCGCAGTAAATTAAACAACCAGATTTTTTGGTGGTGCAGCTTCGCTGCGCCACCAAAACTTAGATCGCGGAACCCTAAGTTTCTTGAGGCTTAAGCTATAATTTTTTTTGCAATCGCTTAGGAGAAACACTGTGTCAGAAATGTTGTGGTCAGTGGTTGTACCCACTTATAACCGACTACCAATTTTGCAAAAATGTCTAGCAGCGTTGGAAAAACAGACCATAACCCAGCCTTACGAAATTTTGGTGATAGATGATGGCTCATCCGATGGTACGGTAGAGTTTTTGAAAGCTAATAGTGATCAATATCCACACTTGCGTCTATTAACCCAAGACCATGCTGCCGCCGCCACAGCCCGCAATTATGGTATTGACTCAGCCAAGGGCAAATACATTGCCTTTGTCGATAGCGATATTACCGTTAATCCTGAATACCTCCAAGCTCATACTGAGACTCTAGCTCAAGGTGAAAAAGTCTATAGCTATGGCAGGATCATCGACACTAGCAATTTGGAAGCACCTGATTCTGAGCCTGTCTCCGCAGTGCCATATTTTACAGCGGCGTTATTTGACACTTGTAACTTAGCGATCGCTCGTAAATGGCTGTTAGAAGCAGGAAAATTTGATACAGGCTTTTTCCAATATGGTTGGGAAGATTTTGAGTTAGGAATGCGGGTTAAAAAATTAGGTTTAAAACGTTTGACCTGTGCAGGGGCGATCGCTTTCCATTACCATGCTAAGTTTTCCATTGATAAAATGCCCCGGTTGCTTGATTTAGAAGAACAACGTGGTCGAATGAGCATTATTTTTTATCAAAAGCATCCAACATGGGAAGTCAAGTTAATGATTCAAAAAACTTGGCTACATCTTGCCCTATGGGGGATTCTCACCCTCGGTGGTACGCTTAATGATCGCACGCTTAAGCCTCTATTAACATGGCTGTGCGATCAAGGTAAATCAGAAATTGCGATGGAAATTTTTCGGATTTATATGAACTGGTATACTGTGATTTGGATGTATCGCAATTGGGATAAAGAAAGTAAGTTACTCTTCAATAACTGAGAATAGGCGGCGCTTTGCGTCGCCTATTCTCAGTTATTAGTTGAATGAAAATGATTATAAATATGCTGAGCTAACTTCTTGCCGATACCATCGGTTTCAGCAATCTGTTCGACCGTTGCCTGACGAATATAGTCAACGGAATGGAATTTCTCCAGCAGAATTTTTTGGCGATGATGTCCTAAACCTGTAATTTGATCGAGGTGCGATCGCTGCATTCTTTGACTGCGTTTTTTACGATGGAATGTAATCGCGAAACGGTGAGCCTCATCACGCAACCGCCGCAACACCTGCACGCCTGCTCGTTCTGGATCGCCACTCACCAAAGGCTCTGACTGCTCAGGCAAAAAGATTTCCTCACGTTTTTTCGCTAAGCTAATCACGGTTAGGCGATCGCGCAAACCCAACTTATCAATAATTTTCATTACCGATGAAAGTTGTCCTTTCCCTCCATCAATCATTACGACATCGGGGAAATCACTATCACTCTTGCCTCCCTCTCCCTCTAAGGATTCAAATGCTGAATACTTCCTAAACCTTCTAGCAATTACTTCGGCAAGGCTGGCAAAGTCATCGGAATGTCCAGTTTGAATATCAGGATTGCGGATTTTGTAATGGCGATAATGCTGCTTAGCGGGAATGCCATCAATAAACACAACTTGGCTTGCCACAGCGTCGGAACCTTGAATATGGGAAATGTCATAGCCTTCGATGCGTTGGGGCAGACTATCAAGATTAAGAATTTCGGCTAAGTCTTCCAATCCTTGTAAATTACGATCACTTTGCTTTTGAATTCTGGCTAACTCATACTGAGCATTACGTTCCACCATTTCGATCAGTTCAGCCTTGAGTTGACGCTGCGGTGTGGCGATCGCGACTTTGCGTCCCTTGCGATCGCTCAGCCATGCTTGCAAAATCTCTAATTCAGGAAGTTCCAATTGGGTGTGGACTTCGTTGGGAATTTCCACAGGATCGCAGTTTTGATAATGAGCCTCTAAAGTACGCTGTAAAATCGCCTCTGGTGTATCACTCTGACTGTCCGCCACAAAGGCTAAGCGACCAACTAAACGCCCTGCTCTAATTTGAAATAGCTGAATACAGGTATGCTGCTCGTCTTGTGCCATGGCGATCGCATCGCGAGAAACTGTATCATCTGGCAGAGAAACCTTTTGATTAGAGTTGAGGTTTTGCAAAACTTGGATGCGATCGCGTAGATCGGCGGCTCTCTCAAACTCCAAAGCTTCCGCCGCCGCTTCCATTTTCTCGGTGAAGGTTTCTACTAATTCACTAGATCGCCCTTGAAAAATCATCGCTACTTTTAACATTGTCTTGCGATAATCTTCTGGTGAAATTAGTTGCTGACATACCGCAGGACATAAACCCATGTCATAGTTCAAACAGGGGCGATCTTTAAACATTGGTATCGGTCTTTGGCGGAGTGGGAAAGCTCGTTTGATAATTCCCAAAGTCCGCTTGAGGTTAAAGACATCAACATAGGGACCGTAATATTTATCCTTTGTGCCGCCCATCTTGCGTTTGCGGGTAATAAAAATACGCGGATAGTCCTCTGACCAAGTAATACAAACGTAAGGATATTTTTTATCGTCCTTGAGGAGAACGTTGTAATAGGGTTGATATTGCTTAATCAGGTTTGCTTCAAGAGCGAGGGCTTCAGATTCGGAGTCGGTAACGATGAATTCTATCTCATGTACCAACTGCACCATCATTGCGATGCGTGGTGATAGGTCTTGACTGCTGCGAAAGTATGATCGCACCCGATTACGTAGTGCCTTCGATTTGCCGATATAAATTACGCCATCATGGCGATCGCGCATAAAGTAAACCCCTGACTCTAGGGGGATTTCCTTTAATCTCGCCTGTAGTTTTTCAGGATTTTGTAGTAGCGGCTCAGTCATCGTCCAATCATATCAAATTCTTATGATCTGAAGATGCTTAACCCTGAACGAAGAAAATTTTTAAAAGTGTTGCTAAGTAACACTTTTAAATTCTCAGCCATGAAGGTATGCAGGTTTGGTGAATGAAAGGATATCCGTCCATGATTCTAGGATTTTTTTGATATCTTGCTTGCTGAAGCTTTGTAATTCAGAGATTTTGCTTTGTTTAGATTTGCGATTAGTATATTTTTAAGATCACTCAAGCAAGAATTGAATGGTGGCGCGAAGCGCCGCCATTCAATTCTTGCTTTTTATGCCCTGTTAGACTTGGCGATAGCTGTATTTTCATAGTGATCCCAAAGAAATTGCTAAAAGATTACAAACAATTGCCCCTCATTCTAGAAATAAGTGACAAGATAGACCATATGTCAGTCTGTCCTGATTTAGAAATGAGCTGCTAGTAAGCTCCAATTGACCGAGATCCACTCTATAGGAGCAGCAAGATAGGGCAACCTAGTCATGAAAAAAAACAACTTAATTTCAGTGGTCGTAATCATTGGGCTGATTTTTGCAGCTAGCATTTGGTACGCCCGCAATAATGGATTACTACCAGTTGCCGCAGGTGACGAAGCAGTTTTATATGACGGGCTTTTTAATACGATTTTGGCGATCGCCTTCGGATTTTTCCTGATAGTTGAAGGCATTTTGATCTATTCGATCATCAAGTTTCGCCGTCGTAAGGGTGATGATACCGATGGACCTGCTATCCATGAGAACTTAAGCCTAGAAATAGTTTGGACAGCTATTCCCACAATGATTGTGATGTGGGTAGCCATTTATAGCTTTGATGTGTATACCGCCATGCAAGGATCTCAAAACCTTGATGCTATGGCTCACGGTGGAATGCATCAGACTGTGGCTAAACATGAAAGAGGCGGAATGCCGATGTCAAAAGCAACTCTCGCATCCTCAAATAGCGATGGGACATTAATGGCGGGGACAATTCCTGCTGGTGGGGATGATGTTATCGCAATCAATGTGAGCGCGATGCAGTTTGCATGGATTTTTAACTATACCGATGAAATTGCGACGGCTGAACTCCACGTACCAGTTGGCAAAAAAGTACGCCTAAACATGAATGCTGTGGATGTACTTCATGCCTTTTGGGTTCCCCAATTACGCATCAAACAAGATGTGATCCCCGGACGCGAAACCTTCTTAGAATTTACGCCCCGTGTTGTTGGCGAATACCCTGTAGTCTGTGCTGAATTATGTGGTTCTTATCATGGTGGTATGCGTACCACGATGGTAATCGATACCCCTGAAGACTATCAATCATGGTTAAAGGAGCAGCAAGAAGTGGCAAGTAATGATCCCGAAGCGATCGTTGCGACAAATTCAAGATCGCCAGTATCGCAAATGTCTGAGCAAGAATATCTAGCTGGAAAAGTTGCTCAACTCGGCGGCGAACATCAACACATGATGATGAACCATTAACAAATTTGGCTAAGTCCAGTTTGGTTATGTCCAGATTGTTAAACACCAAAACAGCAATTATTTTACAAACATTCTCCTATGACCCAAACCCTCACCCCAACCCAAAATTCGGGCGCGTCGGGAACAGAACCCACCAAAACCCCATGGTGGGAATTCTTCACTTTTAGCGTTGATCACAAAGTAATTGGGATTCAATATCTTGTTACTTCCTTCGTGTTTTATTTAGTAGGTGGTGCGCTTGCCTCCGTTGTGCGTGCAGAACTTGCCACACCCGATTCAGATTTAGTCGATCCTGCTTTTTATAACAGCTTGTTCACAATGCATGGCACGGTCATGATCTTTTTGTGGATTGTGCCTGCGGTAACAGGTGGTTTTGGTAACTACCTAATCCCCTTAATGATTGGGGCGCGTGACATGGCTTTCCCTCGCTTAAATGCGATCGCCTTTTGGTTGACGATTCCTGCGGGGCTGTTGCTGATGAGCAGCTTCTTCTTTGGTCCTGCCTCAACAGGTTGGACAGCCTATCCTCCATTGAGTATTTTGACCAATGAACATGTTGGTCAAGCGATTTGGATTGGCAGCATTATTTTGGTGGGAACCTCCTCGATCTTGGCAGCGGTGAATTTCATTGTCACGATCTGGGCGATGCGGATGCCTGAGATGGATCTGTTTAGTATGCCCCTGTTTTGTTGGGCGATGATGGCAACCTCAGTACTTGCTCTCTTGGCAACACCTGTATTAGCAGGAGCAATGGTGCTATTAGGCTTTGATCTGTTGATCGGCACAAACTTCTTTAATCCCACAGGTGGCGGTGATCCCGTCGTATACCAACATTTATTCTGGTTCTATTCGCATCCTGCGGTATATGTAATGGTTCTTCCTGTATTCGGGATCATTTCTGAAGTTTTGCCACCCCATAGCCGCAAACCCATTTTTGGTTACAAGGCGATCGCCTATTCCAGCATGATGATTTGTGCCTTGGGCTTGTTTGTATGGGCGCACCACATGTTTACCAGTGGCACACCTGATTGGCTGCGGGTCTTCTTTATGGTGGCTACGTTGCTAGTTGCCGTACCCACTGGCATTAAGGTATTTAGTTGGGTAGCTACACTTTGGGGTGGTAAGTTGCGCTTAGAGAGTCCTTTGCTATTTGCAATGGGCTTTATCTCTACATTCCTAATCGGTGGCTTGAGTGGGGTTATGCTTGGCTCAACTCCGATTGATATCCATGTTCACGATACTTACTTTGTAGTTGCTCACTTCCACTATGTTCTCTTTGGTGGTAGCGTTTTTGGCATTTACGCAGGACTATATCACTGGTTCCCGAAAATGACGGGGCGGATGTTGAATGAATTTTGGGGCAAGGTACATTTTGTGCTGACCTTTATTGGAATGCACTTAACTTTTGGTCCGATGCATATTCTTGGTTTGCAAGGTATGCCGCGCCGCGTGGCTCAGTACGATCCTCAATTTGCGCCAATCAATGTAATTTGTACTATCGGAGCTTTTGTACTAGCGATTTCTACAGTTCCTTTTGTAATCAATGCTGTCTATAGTTGGTTTAAGGGCGAACAAGCACCTGACAACCCTTGGAATGCTTTGACTCTAGAATGGACAACATCTTCACCACCAATTCCCCATAACTGGGTTGGTGAGCCTGTTTTATTGAATGGTCCCTATGACTACGGTGAAGAATATAAAGATGCTCGCAAAGAGGCGATCGCTGCATCTCAAGCTGCAACCTAATTTCCCAGTTTCCTAAATAAGGGGCTTTAAGCCCCTTGTATTTAATCCTATCCATTTATCCAACCATTAATCTATGCAAGGATCGATCGCTCCAGTTACAACAACTCAAGATGAAGCAATTCATGCTCATGCCGCCGAAGCTGGTCATGCTGAACATCCAGATCTAAGGGTTTTTGGCTTGATTGTTTTCCTGATTTCTGAAGGAATGCTGTTTTTTGGTTTGTTTGCTGCTTATTTGACTTTTCGCTCAGTTGCCACGTCTTGGCCGCCTGAAGGTACTCCCGAACTCGAACTTCTCTTACCAGGGATCAATACAATTATTCTGGTATCAAGTAGTTTTGTAATTCATCAAGCCGATCACGCAATCAAAGAAAATAAAGTCAAAGCGGCTCAACTATGGTTTCTCTCCACATTCGTTATGGGCGCGATCTTCATAGCTGGGCAGATCTATGAGTACCAACATCTAGAGTTTGGACTGACCACAAACCTGTTCGCTAGCACCTTTTATGTCTTAACAGGCTTTCACGGTTTGCACGTAATTATCGGTCTGTCGCTAATTGCCGCAGTGCTAGTGCGATCGCTTAAAACTGGTCACTACAGCAACACTAGTCATTTTGGTATCGAAGCTGCCTCTGTATATTGGCACTTTGTCGATATTGTCTGGATTGTATTATTTTTATTGCTTTACATTCTGTAGACAACAAAAAAGAGGCGACGCATTGCGTCGCCTCTTTTTTAAAGCAAAATTTATTTCTCAATCTTGAAAGAAGTAATAAAGCGATCGACATCAGATGCGGCAATTTTATCGGCAGCCCCTAATGCAAATACTTGATACAAACGATTGTCCGCCAGACAAAATCTTCCCTTCATTGACACATCTGTAGTTTGAACTTTGCCACTTGCCTCAAAATCGCGACAAGGTATATCTCCAAGTAAGTATTCTTTTTCAGACTTGATTTCGCCTTTGAGATTAGAAACTGAACCTTTGACAGAATCTGCTAACCCTTTTTGGATATCAGCAGGATTGGCAATTTTGTTAGGGAAATCAGCATAGCCCACAAAATATCCTGAATCATTGGCTTCAGCAATCACCATATTCAGCTTGATTGTTCCCACATCAGTTTTTTGGTCTTGAGATTGCTCTTGCGGCTTACTAGGTAATTGGATACTAAATTTCCCAGCCGATGATTTGTAATCCTGCCAAGCATTAGTACTTGTGGTCTTATTGTCTGTTTTGGCTTCAGGCGTACTTTTACTGTCCTTAGGCTTTTCAGAAGGCTTGTCATCAGGTTTTGCTGAGGGGGTAGCTGTAGATGTTGCAGCTACTGTGGGAGTTGCATTATTGGCTATGGGCGTAGACGTAGTGCAAGAACTGACTGCAAATAAGACTAAACCAGCAGCAAGGGAAATATACTTCTTCATGTGTGATTAAGATACGACCTTCGATTGGGCAATAAGCTTGAAGCTCGTTAGATACTATATCGTGCCTTGTAATCGCGTGATGATTAAATATAGACGAGCTAAGCTCGTCTATATTTAATCATCATCTGTATCCAAATTTTGATGTTCACTGCGACGGGACTCTCGGCGATAGCGCTTTTTCAGTAACCTTGGCTCCTGTTGTTGCTTACCATCACTAGTGTCTTTGACTTTGACAGAAGCATCCGCATTGGCTGTATTTTTTAGTTTTTGTTGATAGGCGATCGCCTCTTCTAAATATGCTAAGTAATGCTCGTAACGTTCCCAATCTCCGCGCACCACGCAATCTGGTTCATCGCGGCGATGTAAACAATTATTAAAATGACAAATATCTCCTGAAGCTAATCTTTGTCTTGCTTCAGGAAAACAATCTGCTAATTTTTGTGGTGTAACCGTCAAATTAGGTTGCATAAAACCCGGAGTATCAGCAAGATATCCGCCCGCAGGCAAAGTAAATAACTCGACATGTCGGGTCGTATGTTTTCCATGTCCTAATCGTTGAGAAACTTCACCAACACGCACTTTTAAATTCGGGATTAATAGATTAATTAGGCTAGATTTGCCAACACCTGACTGTCCTGCCACGACGGTTACACCAGTCTGTAAATGTTGCGCTAGTTCGTCAAGCCCTTCTTTGGTATAAGTGCTAATTGCAATCGGTGAATAACCCCAAGACTTTAGGCGATCGCACCATGTCATCCATATCGCATCATTAACCAAATCGCGTTTGTTGAGACACAATAAAACATCAACTTGAGTACTTTCGGCTTTTACTAAAAAGCGACTTAGTTGATGTGGATCGAGACTTGGTTCAGCTAAAGCAAAAACTAATAGAATGCGATCAACATTTGCTACAGTTGGGCGATCGAGTAGATTACGACGGGGAGATACTTCTGATATGGCTCCACGTCTGCCTTGCCAGTCTGGCTCCTCAACAATGACGCGATCGCCTACACAGATCTGTTGTCCAATTTTTTTGAGTCGCGCCCGACGGGTGCAGAGCAGTTCATCAATAACCTGACTATACTTTTGTCCATACTCATCAAGCAACTCTAGACTGAAAGCTTGATCTAACATGACACGATAATAGTTGGCTTGTACAGCCAAGACTGTACCTGTTATAGCCAACATAAGATAATTTGCATCATGCTTTTTGGACTGTCACAGCAAAAAAGCGATCGCGCTCTTCAATGCCTTTGACCTGATGACCGTCAGAGATCAGGCTATTAGGAACTTGCTCAATCGGCTCACCACCATCTAACAGGACTTCCATCAATTGTCCAGTCTCCAGCTTTTCGAGGTGCAATTTTGCACGCACAAAACTGAGCGGACAGGGAACACCACGTAAATCGATTGATTTAATTGCCTGAATGCACATATATCTTTGTCGTAATCTTTAAAAGAACATTATATAAATACACTTAAAAAAGCCTTGCGAAGCAAGGCTTTTTTAAGTGTATTTATTTTTGGTTACCGAATATACCGCCTAAAATGTCACTAATACCACCTTTAGCTGTGTTACCAAATTGCTTTTCCTTAAGCTTTTCAAGGACTTCGCGTTCTTCACTACCGATCTTAGTGGGAATATCAATTTTGATTCTAATCAAATGGTCTCCACGAGCGACAGGATTGCCTAACTTCGGCACGCCCAAGCCCTCTAGTGTCAAGACTGTATCTGGTTGTGTCCCTGCGGGAATCGTGAGAGGCTTCTTGCCATCTACAGTATTAATTGCAATTTTGTCACCCAAAATTGCTTGTAAATAGCTAATTTTGATCTCTGATAAAACATTGATGCCTTCACGTTCAAATTCATTGTCTGCTTGTACAAACAAGTAAACATAGAGGTCACCTGATGGACCACCACGTTGCCCCGCATCACCTTCACTGGATACCCTTAATCTGGTTCCACTATCGACACCTGCGGGAATCGTGATTTTAAGTTTTTTGGTAACTTGATTTAGTCCCAGACCATTACAGCTTTCACACTTGTCCTCAATGGTTTGACCAGTGCCGTTACAAGTTGGACAGGTAGATACTTGAGTAAAACTACCAAAGGGTGTACGTGTCGCTCGGCGCACTTGCCCAGTACCGCTACAGGTTCCGCAGGTGCGAGGACGAGTCCCCGGCTTTGCACCAGTACCACTACAAGTTCCACAGGTTTCTAGATGGGAAATTTTGATTTGTTTCTCACCACCAAAAACTGCTTCGCGAAACTCTAATTTCAGATCAAAACGTAGATCTTCTCCGCGAGTGGGACCACTGCGGCGACGTGCTTGTTGTTGCCCCGTGTTAGAAAAGCCACTAAAGAAGCTCTCAAAGATATCGGCAAATCCACCCATATCTCCCATATCGGGCGATCCACCACCCCCACTTGATACGCCAGCTTCGCCAAAGCGATCATATCTTGCACGGGTTTCTGGCTCTGAGAGAACCTCATAAGCACGGTTAATTTCTTTAAATCGTTCATCTGCCCCCGCTTCTTTGTTGACATCGGGGTGATATTTTCGAGCTAAACGTCGATATGCTCGTTTGATTTCCTCTTTGTCAGTATTGCGATCAACTCCGAGGATTTCGTAATAATCACGCGCCATAGGGGGTTTCTCTGTCGCCTAAAGGATTCATAGACAATTATTCTAGTTTAACGTAGCACTGATCGTCTGCTTATGCATATTGCTACGGGGTACGTTTTACCGCACATCTTTAGCCAATAGCTAATAGCCATTAGCTATAGCAATCCTAAATGGTTGGAGGAAGGACGACCTTTCGGGGTGTCCTTCCTCCAACCCAAAAAATCCACAAATGATATAGAACTACTATATTAGCTATTGCTTACATTAGATTTTAGTTGTGTCACCTAAAAACTATGGTTTTGTCTTTACACTTACGTTTCCTTGATTTACCAAGGTTTGACAGGCTAGACGGTAATTATCAGGTTTGTTCTTGAGCTTCTTTAGCTCAAATTCTGTTTTTGGAGAGAGATTATCGAGTCCTTCAACAATTTCTACGACACAGGTAGCACATTGTCCATAACCATTACAGTTAGTGAGCTTCGCAACAAATTTATAAATGTCGATGTTGTTTTCGAGAGCTTTTATGCGAAGGTTTACGCCGTCCATAGCGATCGCCTCTTTTCCTTCATTCACAAACGTAATGTTTGCCATAGCTGAGTATTAATTTTTTGTTAATTTTTATTACTTACTTATTATCCTATCAAAAGGCAAACAATTAACATTAGGAATTAGCCGTAAAATGAAGAACCTATTTGTGGTGGTGAGGCTTTGCCTCGCCATCATAGATAAAGAAGGGAGAAGTAAACGCTCTATGATATTGGGGGGCGATCACATGCCAAACGCGGCTTAATATTAATCTATATGGCTAAAATTCCTTCAAGTTCAGACATCGAAGCTCTTTCTCATGATTTACATAAGCTAGTTAGTAGTCTTGAATCAACTGAGCATGGAGAGCTAATTTACAGTGCCTTAAAAGCGATCACCCAACTGAGTCAAGCCGAGGCAGAGCGCTTAGACTGGAAAATCCTAGCGGGATCTTTGCAAGATATGCAAAAAGCGATTGCTATGTTTTATCCTCATCGCTTTAATCGAAAAGTGAGCATCTTTGGCTCAGCACGTACTGATGTGAATGCGCCTGAATATCGTCAGGCTTTTGAGTTTTCTGAAAAAATCACCAAGCAAGGATTTATGGTGATTACTGGTGCGGGTGGTGGCATCATGGCTGCTGGTAATGAAGGTGCAGGTAATAATTCCTTTGGCTTAAATATCACCCTGCCCTTTGAGCAATCAAGTAATGGATTTTTGTCTGAAGCCTCACGACTAGTCAGATTTCGTTATTTCTTTACGCGCAAATTATATTTTATAAAAGAAAGTGATGCGATCGCGCTTTTCCCTGGGGGCTTTGGTACACAAGATGAGTTTTTTGAATGTTTGACACTTTGCCAAACAGGGCGGACAACGCCGCGCCCAATTGTACTAATGGATAAAAAAGATGGTGACTATTGGAATGATTGGGATGTATTTGTCCAGAATAATTTGCTTGAAAGAGGTTTGATTACTAAAGAAGACCGCAGTTTGTACAAAATTACTGATGATATTGATGAAGCTTGCCAATTTATTGCTTCGTTTTATAGTGTTTATCATTCTTGTCGATGGGTTGCGGATTTATTCGTAATTCGGTTGCATGTTGAAATTACTGATGAACATTTAGAGCGCCTAAATGATAATTTCAGCGATATTTTAATCCGTGGCAAGATCGAACGTAGTGCGGCTCTTCCCAAGGAGGCTAATGAGCCACATATTATTGATTTGCCACGTTTAGCGATGCACTTCAATCAACATGGGTTTGGTCGTTTATATGAGTTAATCGCCGCGATTAATGACACTTGTGATAGTGGCAACCCACTAATTTGTCATCCTGAACAACGCTAATTTATACCAAATTAAGAAATGGCGTATTTCTTGATTTTAAAACCTTTACTGGGTTTGTTTTTTGATTCACAAAAGTGTTGTCACACTTTCGTGAATTGGTATAATTCTTGTTGCCAACCCTGCCAGAGTGCGATGTCATTCATGTTTTCTAGCAATCCCCAACTTTCTTCTTGGTTGGTTAGTTGAGCGAATATTTGGCATAGAGCAATGACTTGGTTGTGGCTATACTCTGCGATCATTGCGACAAGAGCTTTATTGAATGTTTAGATTATACTAGTAGCACCTCAGTACCCAAGTAATTGCTAAGGTAAAGCCATGACTCTAACTTTAACTAAAACGGCTGATCAATACCTCGTCAAGCAGGCTGTGACATGGGAGCAGTTCAAGGCTCTGCAATCTGCGTTTGCAGAAATTGGCGGAGTAAGATTAAATTATTGTGAAGGAGTAGTAGAAATTGTGGGCATTGGTTTGCTGCATGAAATGGTATCTACCTTGTTGGGTGCGTTGCTTAATTACTATTTTTTAGTTAAACGGATTCGATTTACTGGTACAGGTGCTTATACCCAAACCATTGAGCCTAAGTTAGAGTTTCAAGCAGATTTATCTTTTGCATTTGGTGACAATCCTGAACTTACAGATTTATGTATTGAGATTGTAGTGACCAGTGGTAGCGTCAAAAAGCTAAGAAAGTACCAGTTAAGAAATATTCCTGAAGTTTGGTTTTGGCAGGATGGCAAGATCAGGATTTATCGCTTACAGGACGGAGAATATGCACAGGTTGAAGCAAGTGGATGGTTGTCTGATTTGGACATTGCTCATTTGGAACAATGTTTGCTGATGGAGTCCCATTTAGAAGCAATGTTGGCTTTTCAGGAAAGATATAAATGATATGACGATGGACTGATATTGCTACATCATTGATAAATCTTCAATTAACACTAAGTCAAAGGCTCTCATTCAAAAGCTTGGGCTTCAATCAGAGATGGCTCATTAGGTGTTTCGGGGAGGTCAAACATAATAAATGGCTCAATGCTTTTAATGATGGGTATTTCAGACATCAAATACCTCCGAGGCTAAAACTAATGCACATCAAGCATTTCAGACATTTAAGCTAAAGCACCTCCCCGAAACACCTATTGAGCCTCAGAGATTAACAGTTTGTTGATAGCCTTCACGAGCTTTTCTATTTCTAAATCAGGATTTTTAAACCAATCAGTAGACCAAATTCGATAGAGTTTCCAGCCTAATTTCTCAAGAACTTCTTGGCGGTATCGATCGCGATCTCGTGCGGCTTTGGATGAGTGATAGGTAGCGCCATCGCATTCAATACCTAATAAATATGTTCCTGCCCGATTAGGATCAACTATTGCCAGATCAATAAAGTAGTTAGCGACTCCCACCTGTGCCACAACTTCAAAGCCCTTAGCTCGTATAGCCTTAGCAACAAATACTTCAAAGTCACTATCTGGCTCTCGACCTGTTAACCTTGCAGTTTCTAGTTGCTGAGTCTGAATATATTCTAAATAATCTCGCAGAGCCTTAACGCCACGACTAGAGGATACGGTGGGGCGAATATCGGCAGCAGTCATGGAAGAAAATACTTCAATGCGCTCTTTGGCACGGGTAAAGAGTACGTTTAGCCGCCTATGCCCATTAGCGCTATTGATTGGACCAAATCTTTGAGCAACAGGTAGATCGGGACGTTCACGACCATACACTGTGGAGATAAAAATGACATCGCGTTCATCACCTTGGACGTTTTCCAAGTTTTTGATAAAAAATGATGAAAGGGTTGTTTCCCATTTAGCAATGTAATCGGCAACTTCAGGATGATTATTGATGAGTAAACTCATCTCATCTTGTAGCAAGTCTCTTTGTTTTTGATTGAGTGTTACTACGCCTAGAGATAGCTCTGGAGAATTTTTCATAAATTCTAATATTGCTTCTGCCAGTCTCCTCACTTCAATGGGATTAACACCTGATTGATATAGTCCGTCTACGATGTGATGATAATTAATGGCAAATTTGCGATTAGGTGAGGGGAAAACAGTGAGGCTATTATCGTAAAAATGTTTGTTAGAAAAGGCAATCAAACTCTCATGTCGTGAGCGATAGTGCCATTTGAGGCGGCGTACACTGAATGTTTTCATTGCCATATCTAGAATTGACTCTTCTTGTAGAGTTTCTGAGTCAACATCTTCAGATTCATCAACTTGATCGGCAGACCTAAAGAAACTTGTGGGTGGTAATTGCTTGGGATCGCCTACAACTACTAACTGTTTACCTCTAGCCATTACACCTAATGCTTCTTCTGGGCGCATTTGCGATGCTTCATCAATAACAATGAGATCAAAACGAATAGAATTTGAAGGGAGAAACTGTGCCACGCTTGCAGGTGACATCATCCAGCATGGGTGAAGAGACTGTAAAGCATTTCCTGAACGTTGAAAAAGACTTCGTAGAGGTGCAAATCTAGATTGCTTCCTAATCTCATTTTGAATTAGAGCATTTTCTGTCAAAGTGCTTACTAACCCTCTTCTATTACCTTCAGGAATTTGATTGTGAGCTAGTTGTGCAGCTAACTTAATTTGATACAAATTCAGTATCTCCCGATCCAGTTTTTGAAATTTTTGACGTGTAATTAGCTGATCTTCTCCCTTAAATAACCTTAGATTGCTATGTTTTTTATGGATTTCACTTACAAGAGAACGGTAAAAGATGTTTCTGTACAGACAGTCAGACTGTTCTTCATTCAGATTAGAAACACTAGTAATATCAACAAAATCCCATAAATTTGCTGACTTCATTTTCGCTTTGACTTGGCTATAGGATAGATATCTTTGAAGAGAATCTAATTGATTTAGCTGTTGTATGCGATCTCTAAGCTTAGCAGCGTTACAATCTAAGATTTTCGCATTGCCAAACATTGTTAGACTGTCAATCTTTCCTAAAGACATAGCAGCTTCACAGTATTGATCTTGTTTCTGTATAAAAGAATGGTATTGCGTTCTAAATTCCTTAGTGCCTGCAATAAATTCGCTAACATTAGGACTTAGGCATTGATTTCTAATACTTTCTGGCAATTGTGCTTTGTGTATTAATTCTGCCCAATTAAGACAACCTTGCAATGACTCCAGAGAAAATAATTCTGATTTTGGATAAGTTCCTAAAATACTAGTAAACAATGGAGAATCGAGATCTTCTTGTGATCGTCGATAATTGTCCATTTCCGACATCAGCAATGGGAGTTCCTGCAATGACAGGTCTGGTCTAAGTTTTAGTTGCAATAAATTTTGATATATCTGCTCTATTTCCTGTTTTCGATTTTCTAAAATAGTCAAAGCTGAATCTGAACTACTAACAGTTAAGACTCCAGTATTTATCAAGTTTTGACAGGTATTATATAATCCTTGAAAAGCAGAAGAATTAATATAACTAACTGCATTCCTTAAATCGTCTAAAGACGATTTTATAACAAAGTTTCTAATTTTATCTTTACAAGAAATTTCAGCAGTTAATTCCTCTAATTTCTTTCCAAAATCATTGATCTCGAAGCAAATTTTGTAATCTGTCTCAAATCCTCTATAAAGTTTCCCGCATATTACATCTATTCCATCTCGATCTTTTAAGACAGTATATTCATCCCAAAAGTCAGCAACTTGAATAAGTATCTGAGAAATTTCTTGATCACTATTAGTCTTAGCAAAGTTTTTTATTGTATGCCAAGTCTTATGTGCTGCATGATATTCTCCGTCAATAAAAAAGAAAATTCCTGCATTAACTATTCTTTTTGCGTAGTGTCGTAACTTTGCAGAATCCGTAAATCGATTTAGATGAACAGCATTATTCAAGAATACAAATTTTTTCTGAAGTGATTCAGCTTTAGATAATATTTTAAGATTTGCAGGATTACACAATTTAGGATTACGGTAACGCAGAATATATTCTGGTGCGCTTTCCACAAAACTAAAAACAGCATTAATATTCAAAATATCCCCAAGTTGAATATCTGAACTTAAATCAAACAAGTTTTGTAGATTCTTAAAAACAGGTAAAACACGTTGCCACTGGTCTAAACTATTGCGATCACTACTCCATAACTGATGTACTTGATTTCTAATTGGTTCAGTATTCCATTCATTAGGAAGTTGACGAGATTGCTTAATGGAATGTAACTTTGAAACAAATTCTTGTACTTGATCAAGGTCAAATGACTCTGGATTTTCATTGTCAAAAAATTTATTTGCATTATTCAATAGTTTCTTAGTTTCAGAATATTTTTGAACAAACTCTCGACAAATTTGAACAGAAGAGTGAGATCGTAAAGATGACAATAAAGCAGTCTCGATCTGTGTTGGTAGTTCAGGAATTTTTATAAGTAAATCATCTAGCTGATTTAGGTTTCCTATATTTGGATTATGAGAAAGCCCAAATATAACCGCTTGTTTCTTATAAAGATTTAATGCCTCAGAAATTACTTTACTCAGTTCTGCTAAAGATCTTATTAATTGTTCTTGTTCAATAGGAGCGATATCTAAAGCATTAACTCCTTTCCAAATATCTATATTTTGATTGGATGCTTCTACTTCAGTTTTAATTCTGGTAAACTTTCTTAATAGTGTGCGATGTTTATCAAAGTCAAATCTAGTGAGAGATTGGGGGGTAGCTATACTGAGAACCAGAAAATTGTCAGGAATATTTGCCATCTTATATTCCTGTTGTAAACTCTTAACTTTCCACAAAATTTCTTGAATTGTATGAATTTTGTTCTCATCTCCCATTGCCCCAAACGGTTGATTGAGTAACTCTACATAATCAGTGAGTTGTTGACGATTTTTTAAATACTCGCGTTCGATATCATCAGGATTAGCAGATTGTGTAACATCTCCCCTCTCACATCTAGTTTTAATTTCTTTGTAGACATCAACTTTAGGCTTATTTGTTGAATGAATTTCCAGACAAAAATCTCTTAGACCTACGGCATCAAGGCGATCTCGTACTACCTCCACTGCTGCCATTTTCTCCGCAACAAATAGTACTGTTTTCCCCTTAGCCAGAGCCGCCGCAATCAAATTTGTAATTGTCTGACTTTTCCCAGTTCCGGGAGGACCTTCAATAACTAGATTTTTACCATCCATCACATCAACAATTGCCGAAAACTGAGAAGCATCAGTTTCAGAAATAATCAAAGGAACTCGACGACTAATATCTGGCTTATCTACCTCATAATCGCTAGGTATTTTAAATGTGTCATGCGTCTCAGTATTACCACTACCAAGCAAACTAGAGACGATAGGATGACTTGCTAATCCATCATTAGCCCAATTTTCAGGATCGATATCTTTGTAAAGCGCGAAATTTCCAAACGAAAACAAGCTCAAAGTCACAAATCGCCGCACTTGCCATCGTTTCTTCACTTCGATTAACTGTGCAACTTCCCGAAAATAAGCATCAGGTGAATCAGCCTCTTGAAAGTCAGGCAACTCCATCCCAAAATCCCGTTTTAGTCTTTCCCGTAAACATGGATTTACCTCAACCTCATCTTCATGTGCGCTAACACAATAGCGATATTGTCCATTTTTTGACTCACGCTCAATAATCACGGGATAAAGCAGTAAAGGCGAAATAAAGCGCACATCAGAAGACTCTGACTCAAACCATTCCAGCATCCCAAATGCTAGATAAAGCGTATTTCGTCCTGTTTCCTGAATAGATGTACGCGCACCCGCTGATAGACCTGACGCTTTGCGTTCAAACTCTTTCGGAAAAAGTAGAGTTTGTAAAACCGAATTACTACCCCTGACCTCTGTGACTGAAGACGGCAGATCATAGCTAGGATTAATCCCAAGTCCTTGCGCCTGTTGTTGAGGTGTTGGAGCGATCTTAGAACCGATCAATTTTGGCAACTTGAGCTTAGTTCTTACCTTGTCGCGCAATAATCTTTCAATAGCCTGTAAATTTTCTGGGCTTTCATCGTCATTAGCGATCTCATTTTGATACTGCTCATCCGTGCTACGCATTTCTATGAGCATCTGTTGAAACTGCTCACTATTCTCATCGGGCGGCGTACCATCTGGCTCAGGTAAAGTCTCTAAGACCAGTTTTCTGCCATCGTTTAGACGCTTGTAAATCCGATCTGGCGCATCGTTAACAATCCGAATTTGTGTACGTGCCTTCTCTGAAAACTTAAAGTTTAAAAGCTTATTCCTAGCCGACAGATCAAGTAATTTATCTTGAAATTTTTTGATCGTTTGGTAGACAAGCTCTTGACTCATACCGATTTAGGTTTTCTGATTTTTAGATTTATATATTCTATCTAGTTTACATAGAAAGTGTTAAACAGACCTGACTATAAAAGATCTGACACTTGTTATAGTTATCAATCTATCCCCGAATCACCGTAAATTTTGCCCTGCAGGGCTGATCGCCATTTCAGTCGTAGTGCGATCATTCATAGATCGCGATCGCCTAGAGCTTTCGGCTTTGCGTGTGCCGAGGACGATGATTACTTCGCCTTTAGCGCGGACAACGTTTTGGACAAATTGGTTGGATGGTTTGATTTTGAGGCGTTCGGTACACCATCTAAAGCCATTGCGGGGTGCGGGATAGCCTTTACCGATCAGGTTCACCCAGAAGGTGTCTTTGACATCGGGAAATAGTAAAGTTGCAGAAATTGGTAAGCCTTGCTCAATGGCGGCGGCTTGCATATTGGCGATCGATCGCTTGACCCATGCCGCGACAATGGGGTTTTCAACGCGGGTGTCGGTGGTGATCACGTAAATCTGTTTGGTGCGGCGATCGCTTGGTAATTGTTGGAGGGCTTGCCAAACGAGTTGGAGGGTAGCGGTGGAGTCTTTGCCGCCTGAATAGCCAATAATCCAAGGGATTTCGTCATGGCAATACAACTGCTGGATCTCAATTATTAGGGCTTTGATGTCTTCGATTAATTGGGGTGCAGTGCGTTGTGGTTCGGTCATGGTTGGTAGATTGCCTTGTTTTTCGGGATATCCCTATTACTGTTGTAGTCCAAGTGGACTACAAATGGCAAGATGAAAGCCAAAGCCTTTGAATTGGCAAATTAGAATTAGCAAATTATTTATCCGCGAATCACGGTAATATTTCGCCCTGCAGGACTGATTGCGCTCTGAGTGGTAGTGCGATCGCTCAGCGGCGGCAAACCCTCACGGCGATCAAAGATCACTAACCAACCTGTATCTAAATTCAAACCCGATAGATATTTATCCAATTGCTTTAAACCTTCATTAAGTGGGTCTGGTTTCTTGTCTCGCCATACTTTTAACTCCATTCCCAAAGTCACCTTGCCATAACGTAAACATAAATCCATTCTTCCCGAACCGATCGCATATTCGCGTTCCAAAGTCCCCTTACCATTGACCACCCGATGCAAAAAAGCCATCAATACTAAATGGGGAGCAATCTCTGGATAGGGGGTACTTTTAAACAATGGTTCTCCATGCTGTCGCCAAAATTCTAGAAATGACTCTAACAAGCATTCAGGTACAAATTCTCCCTGTTCAGTGAGCCAAATTGGTTGAATATATCCCATTGAAGCAGATGTCACATAGGCAAGCACTCTGGGCAGTACCTCTTGATAAATGGGATTAGCGATCGCTAATCCATTCTCATTGCTACATAAACCTAAATCCAAAACATAGCGCACATCATCCTGTGGCACATCTGGCAATTCTTGACCTGCAAGGATTGGTTGAATAATCGCTCTGACTCGTTCTTCTCGCAATCTCTCGGCTAGGCTATCTAAATGAGTATCTTGTCTTTGAATTAAAATCTCTTTGGCTTGGTTAACGAGTTCAGGTGTAATTGGAATATTGGGATCTTTGGCGATATATTCGGTGATTTCTTTGGCGATCGCATTGACTAGCCAAGGCTGTCCCTGTGTTAGATGAAAAGCTAAATCTATTGATTCTGGTGTAAATATTTGTCCTGTGGTTTCTGTATGTTGTTGATAGAGATTTCTTACTTCTGCATGGCTAAAATTACTCAGTGTGAAGGAACGTACTTTGATGTTAAAGGGGCTTGAGGTATTTAGGCGCTCGCCTCCTCCTGATGCGTATTTATAATCGCGGACATCTCGCATTCCCACTAATGCAACTGACTGGGGAAATCCTTGTGGACGACGAGGAAAGCCATCTCTTAGCTGTCGTAATACTGTAATTAAAGTTTGATTTTGGAGAGAATCTATTTCGTCAATAAATAGAACTAATGGTCGGGGCGAAATTTCTGACCATACTTTTAAAAAATTACCGATGCGTTGTGGCGGTTGATTAGGATTGTGAATGGGTGGTTTTAATTCGTCTGTCAACCAAAAATCTGCGGCATCTCGCCATGCTGATAGGATTGCTTGTTCTGCTTTTTCGGGTTCATCAGGAAAGGCTGACCCTACTTCTGCTGACACCATGACGGCGTTATATCTGCCACTGGCGGTTAGTGATTGGGCAAGGGTCATCATCGCTGTGGTTTTGCCTGTCTGTCTTGGGGCATGGATGACGAAGTAATTTTCTTGGGCGATTAAATCAACTAATTCGGGCAGGCGATCGCTTGCTGGCAGCATATAGTGAATGTCAGCTTTACAAGGACCTGCGGTGTTAAACCATTTTTTCTTCATGTCAGCCATTTAATATAATTCAAACTTAGCAAATTATTTATCCGCGAATCACGGTAATATTTCGCCCTGCAGGACTGATTGCGCTCTGAGTGGTAGTGCGATCGCTCAGCGGCGGCAAACCCTCACGGCGATCAAAGATCACTAACCAACCTGTATCTAAATTCAAACCCGATAGATATTTATCCAATTGCTTTAAACCTTCATTAAGTGGGTCTGGTTTCTTGTCTCGCCATACTTTTAACTCCATTCCCAAAGTCACCTTGCCATAACGTAAACATAAATCCATTCTTCCCGAACCGATCGCATATTCGCGTTCCAAAGTCCCCTTACCATTGACCACCCGATGCAAAAAAGCCATCAATACTAAATGGGGAGCAATCTCTGGATAGGGGGTACTTTTAAACAATGGTTCTCCATGCTGTCGCCAAAATTCTAGAAATGACTCTAACAAGCATTCAGGTACAAATTCTCCCTGTTCAGTGAGCCAAATTGGTTGAATATATCCCATTGAAGCAGATGTCACATAGGCAAGCACTCTGGGCAGTACCTCTTGATAAATGGGATTAGCGATCGCCAATCCATTCTCGTTACTACATAAACCTAAATCCAAAACATAGCGCACGTCATCCTGTGGCACATCTGGTAATTCTTGACCTGCAAGGATTGGCTGAATGATCGCTCTGACTCTATCTTCTCGCAGCCTCTCAGCTAGGCTATCTAAATGGGTATCTTGTCTTTGAATTAAAATCTCTTTGGCTTGGTTAACGAGTTCAGGTGTAATTGGAATATGAGGATCTTTGGCGATATATTCGGTGATTTCTTTGGCGATCGCATTGACTAGCCAAGGCTGTCCCTGTGTTAGATGAAAAGCTAAATCTATTGATTCTGGTGTAAATATTTGTCCTGTGGTTTCTGTATGTTGTTGATAGAGATTTCTTACTTCTGCATGGCTAAAATTACTCAGTGTGAAGGAACGTACTTTGATGTTAAAGGGGCTTGAGGTATTTAGGCGCTCGCCTCCTCCTGATGCGTATTTATAATCGCGGACATCTCGCATTCCCACTAATGCAACTGATTGGGGAAAGCCCTGCGGACGATTTGGGAAACCCGATCTTAATTGCCTTAATACAGAAACTAATGTTTCATTGCTCAAAGCGTCAATTTCATCTAAAAAGACGACTAACGGGCGGGAAGATTGTTCTGCCCAGTTGCTTAGGTTTGTGCCAATTCTTGCACCTGCGTCTGCTTCTAACCATTGCTGCGGTTGTAATTCTCTAGGCAAACGAAACCGTATCGATTGCTTCCATTCATCTAAAATAGCGAGTTCGGCTGCTCCCACATCGTCTGAAAAGACTGCACCAACTTCAAGAGATAGCATCACCGATGTATATCGACCACTAGCGGTTAGCTCCTGCGCTAATGCCATCATAGCGGTGGTTTTGCCAGTCTGTCTTGGGGCATGGATGACGAAGTAATTTTCTTGAGCGATTAACTGCTCTAGCTCTGGCAGGCGATCGCTTGCTGGCAGCATATAGTGAATGTCAGCTTTACAAGGACCTGCGGTGTTAAACCATTTCTTCATCATATTCACCTAGGATAATGCAAACAATCGTAAATCAGCATATACCTGAAGGCTATTAACTTAATTAAGCATCAACTGCTTAATGAATTATCCCCGAATGACGGTAATATCTCGCCCTGCGGGACTAATTGCGCTCTCAGTGATAGTGCGATCGCTAAGTGGAGGCAAACCCTCACGGCGATCAAAAATTACTAACCAACCTGTATCTAAATTCAATCCCGATAGATATTTATCCAATTGCTTTAAGCCTTCATTAAGTGGGTCTGGCTTGCGATCACGCCATACTTTTAGCTCCATTCCCAAAGTCACCTTGCCATAGCGCAAACAAATATCCATTCGTCCTGAGCCAACTGCATATTCCCGCTCCAAACTACCACCACCATTGACGACACGATGCAAAAATGCCATTAATACTAAATGGGGGGCAATTTCTGGATAGGGCGTACTTTTAAATAGTGGCTCTCCATGCTGCCGCCAAAAATCGATGAAAGAATCTAAAAGTGCTTGAGCATTTAGTTTACCGTTAGTATCTAACCATGTTGGTGATATTGAGGTTAATGAGGCGATCGTGATTGCTGCCAATACTTTAGGAATGATTTCCCGATAGATTGGGTTAGCAATTTGGATACCGCCTCGGCTATCCCGATTACAAAGCCCTAGATCCAAGACATAGCGCAGATCATCCTCTGGAGTATTCACCAATTCTTGCCCTGATAAAATTGGCTGCATAATCACCCTTACTCTATCTTCTCGCAGCCTCTCGGCTAGGCTATCTAAATGGGTATCTTGTCTTTGAATTAAAATCTCTTTGGCTTGGTTAACGAGTTCAGGTGTAATTGGAATATGAGGATCTTTGGCGATATATTCGGTGATTTCTTTGGCGATCGCATTGACTAGCCAAGGCTGTCCCTGTGTTAGATGAAAAGCTAAATCTATTGATTCTGGTGTAAATATTTGTCCTGTGGTTTCTGTATGTTGTTGATAGAGATTTCTTACTTCTGCAAGGCTGAAATTACTCAGTGTGAAGGAACGTACTTTGATGTTAAAGGGGCTTGAGGTATTTAGGCGCTCGCCTCCTCCTGATGCGTATTTATAATCGCGGACATCTCGCATTCCCACTAATGCAACTGACTGGGGAAATCCCTGTGGACGACGAGGAAAGCCATCTCTTAGTTGTCGCAATACTGTAATTAAGGTTTGATTTTGGAGAGAATCTATTTCGTCGATAAAGATTACTAATGGTCTTGGGGATAATTCTGACCATACTTTTAAAAAATTACCGATGCGTTGTGGCGGTTGATTAGGATTATGAATGGGTGGTTTTAATTCGTCTGTCAACCAAAAATCTGCGGCATCTCGCCATGCTGATAGGATTGCTTGTTCTGCTTTTTCGGGTTCATCGGGAAAGGCTGACCCTACTTCTGCTGACACCATGACGGCGTTATATCTGCCACTGGCGGTTAGTGATTGGGCTAGTGACATCATCGCTGTGGTTTTGCCTGTTTGTCTGGGGGCATGGATGACGAAGTAATTACGCTGATCGATTAGATCGACTAATTCAGGAAGGCGATCGCTTGCTGGCAGCATATAGTGAATGTCAGCTTGACAAGGACCTGCGGTATTAAACCATTTCTTCATCATGTTAGCTATTTAACAGGGCATATACTCTTTCAATATATAGCAACGCACTAAGCGCAACTTTCTAATTCACTGCATCACAGCAGATTTGTCTGACAGTCAAAAACGATAAAGAATTTAACCGTAGGGATGCGCCGCCGTAAAAACTTTAAGTGTTCTTCAGCATCTACTCTGCGGCGAAATCTGCCGACAATTACGCTTTGAATATTATTGGGGAGAGGACGAGCGATCGCCCAAGGGTGAAGCATTTCTTGGTAGCTCATGGCATTAGCAATTAAATAGTAAAAGTTTTGTAGTCCAATTAGTCTACGAATAGATCGCACGAATCCAAATGGACTACAAAATTATACATCTTTGTAGTCCATTTGGACACATTTCTTTACAGGCTAAACATCCTCTGACACGATCAAAGGTATGGGTAAAGCAGGTAAAACACTCGGACAAGTTCTTGAAAAATATAGTATTAGCCAAACAAATCTGGCTAATGCTCTAGGCGTTGGTCGTTCAAATATTTATCGTTGGACTAATGAAGTTAGAGATCCTAATTCTGAAACAGTTTTGCGGATCGTTGCGGCTCTGGAAAAAATTAATCCCAACGCAGCAAAAGAATTTAAAAATCTATATATGAGTGATTAATACTCTAAAAAGAGTTGATCGCCCCGATTAAAAACATTTTCTTGATGCCATCGCAAAGCTTCGATTCTTGGCAAATAGCTTTGTTGTGCTGGTAAAACGATATTCTGACCGTGAAAATCTCGCATTGTTTGTGCGTGAGGCGATTCTTCCCTTAGATCGTTAGAGACAACAATTCTATAATCATCATCAACGGTAAACCAACCTCGATCAAAAGCCCAGTGATGATTTTTACAAAGTGAAAGTCCATTATCAAAGCGATCATCTCGAAACTGTGAGAACGGCTTAATATGCGCTCCATCGACAATATGTTGATTTAGTGAATTGAGAACCTGTAACTCGCAAAATGCACATCGATATTCATAAGCTGAGACAACTATTCTACGGAAGGCAGCATCTCGCACGATTAATTTAGATTCATCTTCTACTTCATCAACTGAATAGACAGCACCACCTTTTTCTCGTAAGCGATCTTGAAATTCTTGAAAGGAGTTGATTTGAAAAAGTTGTTCAATTTGTGACGATTTATCAGAAAACCAAGTATTTACAAGGATATCAATCAAACTATTTCTTGATAAGAGATTCTGAATTAGCTCAAAAAGTTCATCATCAAAGTAAGCATATTGCACCGAATCTCTCAAACCATTCAAGGTTTTAATTTTCACTTTAGAGTTAATTACAGGTTCAAATCCAGCCTTTGCTTTGAGATGCCAGAAATCTTCACTTTGAAGATGGAAGAACGGCTGAGCAATATCTGCACGATGCGATTCTGAACCCAAAAAGCTCCAATATTTGAGAAAGGTGGCGATTAATTCAGGTGATAAAAATATTCGGTTTTGTCTGATTATTCCCTGTTGGATTAGCGCGATCGCAGATAAAAGCAATATTGGTTTATGTGGTGCAATTCCCCGCACACGGTCTACACGCAACTTCGCAAACTTTTTGGAATAGAACAGTAAATCTTTGCTCATAGAAATCTACTCAAATCGAAATCTTCTAAAGATTCTTGATCTTTTTCCGCTAGCAGCATCAACAAAATTGCATCTGTATAATCCACACTTCCTTGTAAAGTGTTCTGTAAAACTTCAAGCCCTCCATTGGCATACTCTTCAAAAATTTGAACGCGGATATTTCCAGATTCTTCGTCAAGGGCAAGACTTTTAGGATCTTTGGTATGGGTGATCGCAATTAAATTGATTACAGGTTCGTAACCTCTAGCTACGAACTGATCTTGAGGAATTGGATCGGGTTCTTTTCTCGACGTTTTGCCAAGAGGAGTCTTTTTTCCTCGTTTTGCGCCAAGAACAGCCGCAAAAGTCATCACATCAGCATAGGTCTGAAATGGCGCAGTGGGGTTTTCGGCAGATCTTAAAGACCGTACTAATTCAGCTTTGTCTTCAGCAATATAAACTCTACGAATGCTCATTATTTGCCCCCAATTCCGCCTTATCCTTCGCGATCTTTACCCTTGCATCAGCCATTCTTACTTATTCCTCAATACCCAATCTAAAAACATCTTACACACAAGCGATCGATTCATTAACTTCAGTCACCATCAAACCAGCCATCATCAACAAGCGATCGCGCCCACATCACAATAGAGCATTACTCCTCAATACCATTCAACAACATCGCCACCTGCTCAGGCGCAGGCAACTGATCCCGCAAATCCTTCGGCAGCGTTGATAACCGATAAGTCGCCACCCCAATAGGCTTACTCGCATCCTTCAGAGCATATTCCACAATCGTCTTATCCTTTGACTTACAGAGAATAATCCCAATCGATTGCCTCTCATCATCCATCCGTACCTTATCATCCAACACCGCCAAATAAAACTGCATCTTACCCACATACTCAGGCTTAAATTTCCCAATCTTCAACTCAACCGCCACCAAACATCGCAAATGTCGATGGTAAAGCAGCAAATCGATAAAATACTCATCATCCCCCACCTCTAACCGATACTGACTACCCACAAACGCAAACATCCCACCCATCTCTCGCAAAAATGGCTCAACCTGAGCCAAAATCGCCGTCTCAAGCTGCCTCTCACTATGTTCATCACCCAATTCTAGAAAATCAAAAGTGTATTCATCCTTAATTGCCAACTTAGCGTGATCGCGAATATCCTCCGATAGAGTCATATCAAAATTTGTCTGATTCAGCAAAGTCTTTTCATAGGTTTGATTCTCGATTTGGTGAATCAACACATTCTTTGTCCAGCCAAATTTGCGCGTCATTCGCAAATAAAACTCACGCGCCAAATCATCCTTGCATCTCTCCATAATTACTAAATTATGCGACCATCCAATTTCTGCCACCAGTGGTGACAGTTTTGTATTGAGATGATATGTCACGTAAAAATCACGCATTCTCCAGATATTACGCGCAGAAAACCCACTGACACCTTGAAACTCAGCTTGCAAATCTTTAGCCAACTGCTCCACCACCGACTTTCCCCAAGTTTCTCCTTGTTGACGAGTGACAATCATCCTGCCAAGATCCCAATAAAGCATCACTAGCTCCCGATTAACCGCCCTCAAAGCCTCATATTGAGCAGTCCGAATCCTTTGTTTTACCTCAACAAGCAACTCCGTATAAGATTCAGGAAAAATGCTGTGATTAGATGTCATGCTAACATTTACACAAATTTACAAGATCGATATTAATCCTTACTCAGCAACAATCTATCTCTATGATTACTGCCTTTGTGTCACATCTATAAATTTTATAACTATGCCAACAAAAACTAAAAACATCAAACCTGAAAAGAAAAAAGGATTTTCGCATTTTCGCTATGCTGAAGCCTTTAAGCTGCTGCACATAGATGAATTACAGAGATGGCATATTGATATTCAATCTTGTCCACCCAGTGACTTTCTCCGAATTCGCCTAAAACGATTAGAACAATGCTTCGATCTGCAAAATTATGAAGAATCAAAAAAGTTAGTTATCGACGCAATTTGTGAAGAAGCAATTATTAGCTTTGAACATCTCAAAATCTGGAAGGGGGCGGCGCTATCTTCAGATATTGCCACAGGTGCAGCCGACTATCTAATTGCCGAACGCAAAGCCTATTTAGAAGCTCCATTTCTCTGCATTGTCGAAGCAAAAAAAGATGACTTTGAGCAGGGATTAGCGCAATGTTTAGTAGAAATGCAAGCTTGTCAATGGCGAAACAATCAAATTGGTAAACAAATAGATGTATTTGGGATCGTCACAAATGGTGATACATGGAAAGCCTATAAACTAGCGATCGCTGGTGCTGTCTATGAAACCATGCCCCATGCCACAGGGGACTTAGAGAGAGTATTAGGACTGCTGCAATCGATATTTCGAGAATGTGAACAGAACCTAGGCTGGTGAGACTGTAAAAGTCTGCAATAACCATCTCGCGATCGCGCCATCATCTTCTGTTAGACTGCGTTTAAGTGCCTCTTCAACTATGGCAATACTCAAACCCTCTAAAACCTGTGACTCTCTAATTGTGCCACTACGCTCCCCTGACATTTCAAAAGCATAAACCTGTGACTCGCCGCCATTCACTACCCAATATTCCTTTACTCCCAACTGCTCATACAAAATCCGCTTGCGCCCCAAGTCATCATTCAGGGATGTTGTAGCGATTTCCACTACTAAATGAGGAATCTCAAAACTATCAAGATCGATAGAACTGTTA
Source organism: Pseudanabaena minima str. Chao 2107 (assembly GCF_051131155.1). Classification (NCBI taxonomy): domain Bacteria; kingdom Bacillati; phylum Cyanobacteriota; class Cyanophyceae; order Pseudanabaenales; family Pseudanabaenaceae; genus Pseudanabaena; species Pseudanabaena minima. Next base: position 1,806,438 of record NZ_CP159508.1, on the reverse strand, counting down.
TTTTGAGGTGGCAACAAAAAACTATCGCCAATATAAAAAGAGCAATCAGGCTGGCATTCTTGCAAACCTGTTTTCCGAAAACTGGTATTTGTCAGCTTGAGAATGCGAATATTTTTAGCGATCGCAAATAGACTAATCACATCATAAACAACCGAATTATTGCGCCCATGTAAAGAACCATTAGCCGCCATCTCAATTCTCATTGTATCGCGATCATAATAAAACCTAGCCATTTCTGCATGAGCAGGATCGTCCGCAAGCGTTAAAAACTCGTCCCAAGTTGCCTTAATCCAGCGATCGCTGACAATCTCTGCTTTAGAAACCGTAGTAACTGTATTAACCATGATTCACCTCCAAGACTTCGGTATATTCATAATCATAGGCACTCTTTCGCACTAGCGGATAGCTCTTGCCATAGAGAACGATGTCATCGGTTTGAGTGTCAGGCTTATTAGAGTTGAATACAAACACATATTCTTTACCCACGCGAGGAGTCATTTCCTCGGCAACTTCCACCCGCCACTGGGTTTTAGAAACCATCACCACAAGCTGATTTGCCAATTGGGGAATTGATTCTACTGGAATTCACAAGTTCCAGCGCAGGATCGCTTACAAATTCGGCATTTAAGTGTTTGCTGATACTCATTAATTTGTTTTTCACTCCAATATTGCCTCTGAGTTCTTGTATCAAAGCTACTTGGTCTTAACTCGTAGGCAAAGTCACCAGAAAAATAAACAGATTGTTTTCTTCCATCGTCAATCATCAAGTTTGATTTTATTTGCAAGTTTGACTGGAGCATATTTTCCTACAAAATAAATTTAAGCAAAGCGAAGACCATAACAAATATCATGAAACTCAGCATAGACTGGTTCTCCTTTTATTGAGCCTCTAGCACTAACTCTCAGAATGATATCTCTATCAACTCGAATATCAGCCATAACTTTTTCTTGATATACGTCTCTTAACACTTTAGAAACAGGAACTCTAATAATTGGCTCTTTGACTTGATACCTACCGAGTTCATAAGCGTCAGCCATGATTAAAACACCTTCCCCTTCTCGATTATCTGTACAAAAGAACTTGATTTCTTTCTGAGCAACTTCGGGCTTAAGGATAGTACCTTTGTCAAATATCGTATAGTGACTTTCATCTGATAGTTGAATGCAAATGGGTCTTACTAGATAAGGCTGCCAATTATTAAATGAAATAATAGCCGCACCTTCAGCAATAACTGTATCAGCATTAGAAATTCGTTGAACTTTGGTTGTTCCAAACTTATCTCTCATCATTTGATCAAGTAATAGAATTTTAGAAGTTCCACCAATAAGTAGTACTTGACCTATCTGTGAGGAATTTATACGAGAACTATGCAAAACTTGATCAACTAGACTCATAGCATCTTGAATATCAAGATTAATCAGAGATTCAAAGTGACTTCGACTAATATCTAATTCTAGAGAATAAGATTGGTCGTTAAGCGATAAAAACTCAGGGATTAATACGGATGAGCTGTCTTTATCGCTTAATTTAATTTTGGCAAGTTCAATCTCATTAGATAAAATACTCTGGATACCATCATCAAATCTGAATCTATCACGATTAATATTATTTTCCTTGCAGAATCTATCAATCACATCATCCATCAATTTTTCGTCAAAATAGTCACCTGATCGATCGGGCTGCCCAGCGTTACAGACTTCACAAATAGTTCCTGAATCTAGTTTAACTAGAGTAATATCAAGAGTTCCACCACCCCAGTCAAAAACTAAAATATTCTCTTTAAGACTTTTTAAATCATCTACGGATCTAGGATTTGAAAACAGATAGCCGATTACAGCCGCGAAAGGCTCATGAATAAAGCTTTTAACTGAAATACCCGCATATTCAGATGCCTTGCGAATAGCCTGTCTTTGTTTGCCATTAAAATATAATGGAATTGTAATAACAGCTTCTTTGATTTCAGGATATTCAGAATTTTGTTTTAGCGCAGAATCTTTGAGAAATCTAAAGATATTACCTGCTATCTCCCATGTGTGATGCGACTTGCCAAATATTTGAACTTCAATTTCTTCTGCTATTCGACTTTTGATAGATTTAACGAAATAATTGCCTGGTACATTACCAAATTGGCTGATTTTATCTTTTGCTTCACGTCCAACCGTAGGAAACCCCGAGCCTCTATACCACAATACAGATGGATGAGGACGTTTAATATTATCTACAAAAGCAGTAATTTTTTGCCCATCAAACACGGCAGCTACTGAGTTAGTTGTACCAAAATCAATACCAAATCCAACCATATGTTTTTATTTGTTGTCTTCAGATATAGCTAATTCACTCTTTATTGTACCAATAATTTTTAGAGCAATACGTGCATTAGCCTGTAAATTTTCAGGATTGATAAAACATCTTTCTAGCTTATCAAGCTCATGCTCTAGACGATTCTGCAACTGATTTAACACTGAGTTTTTTTGTTGGCTAATCTCTGATTCACTAGAAGATTTAAGATAAGCATACAATTTTTTCTGATGTTCCAAATTCTCTTGTTCTTCGATCAAATCTTTTTTGTATTTTATAAGTTCATCTTCTAGCTTCTGACAATATATTTTTAGTTGTGATACTTCTTGTTCAACCTTAAGACGATTTTTTTTCTCTCTTTGATAGCTTTTATCTAGTTGATCAACTTCATCCATCTTTTGAATTGCTAAAGCTTGACTGTAACCTCCAAACAAAGTAAGACGCTTTGCCTCATTAGTGGTAGGCTTTTCCAAAGTAAATAAATCAGTAATAGCTTTAACTCTATTTTTAACAATTTTATCTAGTGAAGATGTATTTTCAAGTTGGTTATCCAAAAGACTACCATCAGCAAAAGCACTTAAAACTATATCAATACGAGTTGATACAACAGAAAAATCTGCTTTATAAATTAAGTAAGAAATTAAATTTCTAATGAAGTCTAGTTTTTGGTTAAGAGTTTCTTCTTTGTTAGCTAATTTTTCTTTAAGCCAGTTGAATAGAACCTGATTTCCCTGATTATTGAGCAATACACTATTAATTCTAGGCTCTAAGTCAAGTCCACTCTGGATAAAATCAACAATTTCATCTGTGATCCCATCTAATGTTCGGAGTCCATTTACAGAGGTAAAATTTTTTGATAAAAGCAAAAAATGAATTAGTGCCTTATATTCTGAAGGACAACCGAGTATCGATTTTATCAAGGTTTGCTTTTGTGTGCTATCAAGCTGATATTGTCGTTTAGGATTAGCAATTATGGCTGTAAAACGTTCAGCTAAAGATTTATTCCAATTAGGTTGAATCGATATTTGCTTTACTGCTTCACATAAATCTTGTGACGATTTAGGTTCACTTATATTAATTTGAAAACTTGGCTCTTTTTTGCCTTTCGAGGATTTTTTCTTGCTATTGTCTTTAGAGTTTTGAGTGATATTATTAACCATTGAATGCTTTTGCCTCCTTTCCAAATTCAGGATGATTTTTTATCATTCGATAAGCCTCTTTTGCTTTGTGAATATCCCCCCATTCCCTATAAATTCTAGCTTTAAATAAAGAGAACTTGTAGAGATAGTTTTGGTTGCTTATTCCTTCGAGAAGCCTATCTAATCTGTATATCCAATTATAATTGATTTTTGAGCGATCACTATAATACATTTTGATTGCTTCCAATAAGTCAGAATGGAAAGCATCAAGTAGAATTCCTTGGCTCTGTCTCATTTCAAAGGGGGGTAAATCGTCAACCTCTTTTACTTTGTCGTAGGATTGGGTAAAGAAATGCCATGCCAAGAAAAACACAGAATTTTCTGACACATTCAAATGTTGATCAAACCAATTCATTTTAAAAGCTATTGCTTTACAGGTTAATTGAGCTAATGAAGTGGTAAAAGATTGAAGCTTTCCATAAGCTCTGCCAAAATGCACAGAGATGGCATCAAAATCTCTTGAATGACGGTTCACCTCTAAATCATGTCCCCTCAAATACTCTAAAAATCCAGCTTGATATTGGGATAATGAGACTGTGTTTGTGTAGATAGAGTCTTGATATCGCCACCATTCATCATCAACTGTCCGATCATTTCTATCTATTCTCACCTGTAATAATTCAATTTCAGTTTCTAGGTTATTGAGTAGCTCAAGATCTAGTTCGTTAAAGGCTTCATGGTTAGACGGTTGAAATAATAAATTTGTGTTCTCATATTCATGTCTATGTCCCTCAAATATATGGTTGTTTAACTCCGCGTCCGTGAAGAAAAATCTTTGGCAGATAGGACATATTATAGAAGGTAACTCTCTGCTAGGTAAGCTCTGAATACCAAGCTTTTGCCTGATTTGTTCGATTTTCCATCCAGACAACTCATCATTATCTTCTAATGTGTCTAAATAAATGCCCATCTCAGCCTCATTGTAGATTTATCTTTACCTTAGTTGTTGCTCTATACAACTGAATCCTGTCTTGCTAAAATAAATATCTGCTGATGTAGATATTTATTCTAAACTAACTCGTAATAATTCGACCTAACCCAAAATTCTTCGCTCATGTGGGTAAGCAGGTGAAGCCAATTAAACAATCTGACTTAAACCGTTGCGGCGACAAAGTGTGACTTTTGGGTGAAGTAGAGCTTTCACCCAAATCCCTATATGAGCGAAATTCTTAAAAAGTCTAGAACTTTTCAACGATGTAAGCATTAATTTATTGAAACGATTATTGATTGGTTACATCTTTTAATAAACTCATCGATGGGGAACTTGTCAGAACGCAACCGCAATAGCGATCGCCTTGCAGCTTCAGGAAAGTCGATAATTTCTAACATCGGTGTTTCATTTTCCCACAAGCGCCGAAAGTTTTCGGCTTTGCTCAATGTGCGCTCTCTAACTCCCTCATCCCAATAACAGAACACATCTACACATTCAAAGTTATCCAGCAAAGCGCTGGCGCTCTCGTTTGCCGACCCTGTAAAAGCGACAATATTCCCCGCATTATCCTCAAATATGCCCAACTTCTCATGATAGATACCTCGATTATGAATATCTTTTCTAATGGCAAGTTTTATTTCCAATAGATTATGACTCAACAGCCAAGCGAGACAAGCCAAACGATTTTGGATTACCTGTGCAAACTCTTGATCGATCTCTCGGATTAGGTTTTGAGTAATTACCTCTTCTCTTTGCTTCAGCCCCAAAGCGATCGCTTCAGCATCCTGTTCTGACAAACAGGGGGAAGCAGCCGCATCTTTCCCCCCGACTGAATGAGCGCAAGCAATCCCCTAGCAACTGAAGCCATCGACGTACTTGAAAAAAATCCTACGGCTCGGCTATAAAGCCTAGAATTCTCTAGACAAGGAATATAAAAATCATGAACTAGATCGCCGCGATCGCTACGATATTCACTTTGGAGATTTAGATCTCTTAAGCAGCTAGGCATAAAAAATAAAAGGTAGAAAGTATCAAAAACAAGGAATTCTTATTGGGATTGAAGATTACTCCCTTCCTAGTCTAAAAATAGACATTAAAACCTAAAGATTAGCCGCTAATCTTTGAGTAGTATCTTCATAAACCCTATAGCGCTTTTCAAGCAAGCGAGGTACAAAGGTTTGTTTCCCCGCCTTCGGCGGGGAAACAAACCCGTACTTCACTAGACTAAATAGACGCTATAGATTGAATTATGATGTGTGCTGTCATCATTTCTGCAAATTAAGAGATAATTTAATGAAAATGTTAAAGATTAAATAGGTTTGTTAGAAGTTCAAAAGAATTAAAAAGAATGTATTTACGAAACTTTGCCGACTTCTTTAGTCTTTTGCAATGGCAAATTATTTTACAAACAGCACAGATCGCCCATGATTTGAATTTACGGGCTTTTGCGGTTGGAGGAATTGTGCGCGATGCCATTGTTAGGCAAAATCAAAAAACACCAACTTTCCCTAAAGATCTAGATTTAGTTTTCGATGGAGCTGAGCAAGCGGGAATAAAAGTGGCGATCGCTTTACACGAACTTTTTCCTGCATCAAAATTACAAATTCATGAAAAATTTCAGACAGCAGCATTGATTTGGCAAGATGCTGCTCAAGACTTTGAAATGGACATGGCGACAGCACGGCGAGAGATTTATGCCTATGCAGGTGCAAATCCACAGGTAATCGCGACGACTCTCGAAGAGGATCTGTGGCGACGTGATTTTACGGTGAATGCTCTAGCTATAGAACTAGATCCACAATTGGGAATTAAAGGCGAAGTAATTGATCGCTTCAATGGGCTAGCAGATTTAGTCAATAAACAGGTACGCGCCATTCGTGTAGGTAGCTTTGAGGAAGATCCGCGTCGATTATTTCGGGCTGTGCGTTTTGCTGTGCGCCTAGATTTGGTGATCGCTCCAGAAACCTACAGGGAAATTATCGAGACTACTTCTAGTGGCATCCATGACGCGATCGGTGGTGCTAGATTGCGATCGGAGTTGCTTTATACGCTTGCTGAGCCTAGGTCTGGGGCAATGTTTGAACTCTTGCAAAAATTGGGTGCATTGAGATGTATTCATCCAGATTTAAAGCTACCCGCAGATTTAGCTAATTCGTTTCAGCATCAATGGCGGCGATCGCAATATTGGCTCAAGTTGCTCAATCGATTAGAAACCAAAAGTTATGCACCGATACAACTAGGTTTGGAGTTATTGTTATCCTATTTGCCCCATCAGATCGTGACTCAACTGGATCTTGGTTTAACCCCTGAACAAAAAACAAGGCAGCAGAAGCTAGCAGATTTAACTACATATTTGCTAGATTTGGCAAATATTGGTTTAAAAAAGTCATATATCACCCAAAGGCTACAAAAATTTGACACTCAGACCTTAATCTTGGTGGGTGTAAAATGTGAATCTGCTCAACGGCGCATTGTCTGGTGCTATCTTAGCCAATGGCAAATGGTCAAATCTCCTTTAACAGGTGCAGATCTCCAGCAACTTGGATATCCAACTGGTAAGCAAATGGGCGAAATATTACAACGCTTAAGATTTGCCATAATTGATCGTGAAATCCACACTAAAGAAGAGGCGATCGCCTATCTTCATGCCCAAGAGTAATACCAAAACACAAAATGGCATAGCCATTTTGTGTTTTTACAGCCTATTGAGGCTTTGAGTAATACAGATAAATTTTGGGAAGCGGCGCGGAGCGCCGCTTCCCAAAATTTATCTGGGGTTTAATTAAGCGCAAAGCGCTGTAAAACCCTTACTGGGTTTGGTTTTTAATTCACGAAAGTGTTGCCACTCTTTTGTGAATTGGTATAACTCCAAAACAAAAAATGGTAGAACTATTGTTTGTTTTGGAGTTACTCTTGCTGGGGTTGGTTTTTAATTCACCAAAGCGTAACTACGCTTTGGTGAATAAGAATAAAGACTTGCTTCGCACGCCTTTATTCTTAAACATTTTGATGATTGCGATAAAATGTAATCAAAAGCTTTCAGCGCCAATCAGTACAAAAATTTAGGACAGACACATCATGAGAGGCGGTATCCGCATCGGCAGCATTTCTAGCATTCCCATATATATTGATTCATCATGGTTTCTCGTCCTCGGCTTTTTAGCTGTTTGGCTGAGTGCTGCCTATACGAAGCTATCACCGTCTTTTTCGCTAGGTTATGGTGCTATCACCGCCATGCTTTTCTTTTTGTCGATCGCCTTCAATAAAATTGCCCATGCGGTTATGTCTAAGGCTCGTGGCGTAGAAATCAACGCGATTAATATTCAATTTATGGGTGGGGGTAATACAGTTGAACAAGAAGCCAAAGATCCTTTCTCTGTATTTAGTATTGCGATCTCTGGACCTTTGGTGAGCTTAGTTTTGAGTGTGATTGGATTTACGGCAGCTTGGCTAATTGCAGGGGATGTGATTTTTTCTAGTAATCCTAAAACTATTGAAACATTACCCGATAGTATTGGCAGTATTCGCACGATTTGGACAATGATTGCGCTGAATATTGCTCGCATCAATCTGATCTTTGGGGTGTTTAGCCTTATTCCTGCTTTACCTTTTGAAGGTGGTCATATTCTCAAAGCTGTAGTTTGGAAACTCACAGGCGATCGCTTTACTGGTATCCGATGGGCTGCGCGATCGGGGCAGTTTTGCGGAATCTTGACGATGATTTTGGGTGGATTGGTCATGTTTAGCAGTCCTATTGGTGGATTGTTTTTGATCTTTATCGGATGGTTCCTATTTGGTAGTGCGGGTGGCTATCTCTATCTCAACAATTTACAACAGGCTCTACTTGATATTAATGCTGAAGCTACTATGACAAGGGATTTTCGCCTAGTTGATGCTGAAATCTCATTGCGTGAATTTGCAGACAAATTCTTGTTAATGGAAGAGAAAGACGCAAATCCAATTTATATCGCTTCATCAAATGGTCGCGATCGCGGCATTATTTCGGCTGGTGCGATTCGCAATATTGATAGTAGTGAGTGGCAAGCAAAGTCCTTGCAAGCTCTCGTCAAACCATTAGATGCAATTGATACGGTTGAGCTTAAAACACCAATTTCTACGGTTGTAAATTTACTGGAACAAAAACAATTGCGTTATATAATTGTGCGATCGCCTGTGGGTTCAGTCGCTGGAGTAATCGATCACGGAGATGTCATTAAGGCTCTAGATAGCAAATTACTTTGGCGCATTCCGTCAGAATATGTCAAACAAATTAAGGCAGACGGGAAATTTCCTGCTGACTTCCGTTTAGTCGAAATTTGCGAACAGTTAAAAGAGAAACAATAAAAAAAGCACAAAATGGCGTAGCCATTTTGTGCTTTTATGGAAATTAACAATCAAACCAAAAAGCTTTCGGTGATGTTAAGTAGAAAGAAGATCGTCATCATGTTTCCATGTCAACTTAAAACTGATGTTACGTGGAACTTAGATGGTAGACCTCTTGCTGCTAGCGAAGCAGGGCAAGCACGGGGGCATTGCCCCTACCTCAAATTTTAGAGGTTACTGTAGGGGCTGGGCCCCCGTGCCAGCCCTAAACCTTTGCTATAAAAGGAATTCCTTCCACGTAACATCAGTTAAAAGAGGATTTGGAGACCAAATCCCTACATATTTGTAAATGTAGAGGCTTGGTCTCCAAGCCATAATCTCAGCTTTCCATGTAACATCAGTTACTTAGTTTGTTTCTTAGAAACCGATAGAATTTAAATCTTCTGAAAAATCTTCTAAAGTGACAAAATTAGAAGCAGGTTGTGACGCAGCTTTTGAATCTGAGCCATTGAGGGAAATAGTTTCCATATTGCCTAATATTCTCTCTATGGTCGTCGCTCCAAGATCTGAGCCTAATTTGATTTTTTCTTTCTCAATAGCGTTGTTAATAGTTTGAGATTGTCCAGTTTGTTCTTCCTCATCCATTAGCTGCAACAATTTATCTAAATTTTGTTTGGGAATTCTTGATTTAATTGTCTCAATATCACTTTCCAATTCGGTTATATCTGATTCTATAGATAGATCAGAAGCGCGATCGCTAGCGGAGAAATTATCAAACAAATCATCATCTTTATTTTCTAAATTTGTTTCTTGGTTGATTTGATCATGATCAATAGATAGATTTTCACTCTCATGATAACTATTTACTGAATCCACATTCATAAAGTCATCGAATAAAGAATCCGAAAAATTAGAGTTTTCAGTTATATCATTAACGATTTGCACTGGTTGAGAACTTAATCGTGATGGCTCTGGAAAATCATCAAATAAAGAACCTGCTGTAATTGAATCTAAATTATTATCTAGGATAGATTCTGGAATTGACTGATTCTCTTCAAAAGTTGGTGATGATGTTTCTGGATCGTCAAACAACGAATTAGCTGTAATTGTTGCCAAATTAGATTCTGCGTCTAAATGATCTATTGAATCGGTAGAATGATCTTGAGTAATTTCTGGACTAGCACTGGCTAAATCTATCTCTGGATCTTTAGTAGTAGGCTCAGGATTGCTTTCTACCAAGTCCAATGTTATGCCTTGATGTGGAACTTCTGGCTCATCTAGATCTTGGACAAGATCAGCAGGTTCTAAAAATATCTTAGTAACTAGACGGATTTTGGCTTTTTGCCATTGTTGTCCAGGCTGTAATATTGATAGATTGGTAATTACTTGATCGCCATGCTGATCGGTTTTACTAGATTCAGCGATCGTATCAAGTAAGCTTCGTAAATTAGGATTAGAAGCCACAGCTGCAAATAAGAAACTTGGCTGGCTAATTACCTGAATTAATTCTGTAAGCGTAGTTAAGCAACGCACAGTACCAACCTGTTCGTCGGTAAAGCGCACAATAATATCTTGATATTCTTGGAGGTTTTTCTGGATTTGAGACAACTTCTGCACGAGGATGACTCCTTTAGGATTACTGACAAGATCTGTGTTTTGACCCTGTGCGACGCTAGTATCCTTGGCAATCTGTGGAGTTGGTAATGATTGTTTAGATTCGTCGCCTAGATCACGCTGTAGATCGATTTCATGTTGCCAAGCTAAGTAGTGATTATCAGAGCGGTAGGTAAAAATTTTGACACGCTTGATTTGCTTGACCTGTAAAACGATCATACCCCTATGAATAATTGTTACAACCGCTTTTTGATTCGGTACTTGGGTTGCTTGTAAGGAAATTTTTAGGCATTCTGCCTCTAGCTCAGCTTCAGCATGGATGCCTTTAGATGCTAGCGATCTATTGATCAAAGCTGCGATCGCATGGGGATCGCCTTGCTTTGCCAAGTCCATAACGCTTAGTTGTGTCATACCCTATTCCCGATTGGCTACAAATTTCTCTAGCAACTATAGATGTCCCACATCAATACGATTCTCTCATTGAAAATAGTCATATCTCCAGAGTGTTTTGCTACTTTACAGGAGCTTAAACTAAGTTAAGGCTCTGTAATTAAATTAAATTAAATACTCAATTTTTAGTGACGAGGGTTCACCGTGACACTATAAATCGATTCTTTATTTAGTCGTGCGTCCCTTACTCTAAATGTAACTGACAATTTTGTAAATTTGCGTGCTTAGAGACAAATTTTAGCGTTTCATATCAAACATAGAAAAGGGGGCGCTTTTAGTCCCATTTTCTAAATGAATTACCCCGCCGTAAGCGGACGGGGTATCAAATTCTTTTTTACTAGAATATACTCACACCGCAGAGCGGTGGGGTATTTACCCTCTTAGTTCAAATAAAAAACTAGAACCTCTGGCGCACGCGCAGCGTGAACCAAAGGTTCTAGATACTTATCAAGTTTTTAGTAATTAATCTTCGTAAAGGCGACACTCAGCGGCATCAGGGTTATCGTCACAATAAACTTCTAGGGAATTTTTACCCTTTGATTGCTTTTGATGTGACGACTCAGCTTGGAGTTCTTCGACTGCATCCCATGCAGCCGCACATTCTTTTGAACCAGTACCGCTAACTTCGCAGGTTTCTCTGGCTTGCTGTACTTCTTCTAGGATTTTCTCTTTAATATTGCTCATGTATTTTTTCTACTATCTATAACTTAGATACTAACAGACTGAGGCTAGCTAGACATCATGCGTCAGGAGTATGAGACTGTGTAGTATGCTCTCTTAGCCGATGCTTAAAGCTGATGGTAGCATTCCCGCTAGGATAATAAAGCCGATCCAGACATTTTGACCAAATGCTTTTTGATATAACTCGCTAGGAACTTCAGCTTGATTTAGTCTGTTACATTGCCATATCCATATTACTCCTGCCGTCAAGCAAGCAAAGTAGTGTGCGTAACCAAGTTGGATCTCCCAACCTAACCAAATCAAGCATCCAAGGGCGATCGCTAAAAACACACCGATCGCAAATGTTACATATCTTCCAAAAAAGAGGGCGCTAGACTTAACTCCAACCTTAAGATCATCAAATCGATCACTCATGGCATAGATTGTGTCAAAGCCCATTGTCCAAGCGATCACGGCTGTCCATAGCTCCCAAGCATAACGATCAAGCCCACCAGTAACTGCGCTCCACGGGATTAGTACCGCAAAACCCCAAGCGATCGAAAGTACTAGCTGTGGTAATGGAAAAAAGCGCTTGCAAGCAGGATAAATGGCAATTACAGGTACGGCAGCAAAGCACAGCCCAAAGCTTAGAGGATTGAGGTAGGTTGACAATAAAAACGCACAGAGTCCTGCAACTAGTAAAACTGCGATTCCTACTTGGATTGACAGAGAGCGTTCAGCTAGAGGACGGGTTTTAGTACGATCGACTTGTGGATCAATATCGCGATCCCAGAGATCATTAATTACACAGCCTGCGGCACTGGTCGCTAAACTGCCAAGAATCACTACACCTAATAAATCAAGGGGTGGTAATTGGTGTTGGGTTTTGGCTGCTGCTACTGTTGCCCACAGTGCAGGCAACATCAAAATTAATCTTCCTGCGGGTTTGTGCCAACGCAAAAGACGCACGATCTTTTGAAATGTTGATTCGTTGTTAGTGAGGCTCGTGGTCATAGTGAAGTGAATGCGTGTCAAGTCTTTGGGATTAACTATAGCAATTTCTCTCGATCAGAATGGAGGCGGAAATACCTGTGCAAAATAAATTACCAAACCCCGTAAAGTTTCGCCCCGCAGGGGCGAGGCTTTACGGGGTTTGCTTTGTAATTAATTACTCCTAGCTACTTACTCCCTTCTCACCAAAGAAATAGACACATAAAACCAAGAAGTAGCGTTGCGGCGCTTTGCGCCGCAACGCTACTTCTTCACAAGGGTTTTTAAAAGACAAAATACGTCATTTTGTCTTATAGCTAGGACAAATCAAAACCCAAAAGATGAGTGGCGGCGCGAAGCGCCGCCACTCATCTTTTGGGTTTTATGTCCTAAGAAAAACTTACATTGCTATGTTAGGCAAAGTAGCTGATTACAAAGGTTTTCAGTATTGTTACAGTAATATCTGGGCAACGAGCATCTCTGCACTTGCAAATTGCAAAAGTATGAGGTTTTGAGATGCGTTTAATTAAATCTATTTTCCAAAAATCCTTGACGACTCTGCTGCTGAGCTTGGCTCTGTCCGTATATGCTGGGATCGATGGTAACAAGGCGATCGCCGAGAATTTAACTACTGGCTTGACCGATGAGCTAATCAATGACAAAACCTGTGAAGGTACTGGGGGAATTCTTGCCTATGCAGAAACTAAAGACTTTGGGCTATATGTTTGTGCGGATATTCGAGATATTTCTCAACCTCGGTATTATCGCAGTGTGAATAAAAATGGCACTAAGGGGGTAAGAGTCACTGCAAAAACTTACAATCCGAACCAAGGAAATTATTTTGAATTTCATAATGGTGATTATGTGTACATGATCCAGATCCCATCTGAAAATATTAAAAATCCTGTACTAATGGTTGAGTTTCCCGATGGTTCAGGATATGAGCAGAAGATTACTCGCTTTTTAATGAACGGTGAAGCGCGATCGCCAATATCTAACAAATAAAAAAGGCGGCGCAACGCGCCGCCTTTTTTATCAAATATGCTAGTATATATAGCCTGTTGGGGAATTAGCTCAGTTGGTAGAGTGCTGCGATCGCACCGCAGAGGTCAGGGGTTCGAGCCTCCTATTCTCCATTTTTTATAAACTAAGTTGCCGATCAAGCGTAATTCCTGATGAGGCTAATTTTCGTGCTTGGGGACTTCCTTTTAAAATATTATTACCACCTGAACTAATCCAATAAAAACGCTTTTTTGGCTGTTGATTTAATTCAGGAGCATCTGTCACTAAAAATTCTTTTAACCAGCTAAATTTTTTTAAAACCGATGTAACCTCAGATGTATCAGCGCTATGCACCTCAATAAAATATGTTGTTCCGTCATAGCCAATTGCATAATCCCAACGTGAAGCATTACGGTAAATATCCTTAACAGCAGTATCAATATCGACACTACCTTCACACTTTTTTGTGTCAGATGGTCTGACCTTGTTACTATAATTTCCTAACGCTTGCAACCCATTTCTATAAGCATCTTTTAGTAAAGGTGTTGCAGAAATTGCTTCTTTAAAACTCATTTTTAAAATTTAAAGTGTGTCTTGAACTGCTTGAGAAACCACTTCAGATGCTCTACTACTAAAACTAGTTAAACCACCCCAATCAGCAGTTGACAAGTCTTCATCAAATGGATCTAATGATGAAATATCACGAACCTCAACACCATCTTCTTTTTGATCGAAGTAATAGGTAGAAAATTCCTTGTTTTTGAGGATATTTTCAAACAGTTCAGTAATAGGTGGTGATGGTTTTAAATCAAACAGTTGATAGAGATATTTAACATCAGAGTTATTATTCTGTAAGTTGCGAATTGCCCAAACTGCTTCTAAAAGAACAGGTGAATGGGTAGAAATAAGTAAACGGTAGCCTCGATGTAAAAGCTCTAAACACACTAAAATAACGGATAAAATTGCACGGGGATGTAAACCCATTTCTGGTTCTTCAATAACAACATAAACATTTTCTCTTTTTAAATTTGATATGGGCATTAGCCAATAAAGCCCTAAAAGTAAGGGCATAAATTCTCTTTGCCCAGCCGACCAAGCCATAAATGGCAACAAATTACCATTAACATTAATTTGAATGCGTTTACGCATTTCAACTGTATTTAATTCAACTTTAGCGCCATGAAAAATACTGGCATTAAGCGCATCACTTATCTCTTGTTGGAGTCGTCCTGTTTGAGGGAAAATAGCATTGTCTTTTTTGCTAAATCCTTGTTGCATTAGTAGGCGAAGATGTTCACTAAAATTACGAACAACATAGGGATCTCCAGTTTCAAAATCATTAAATGAACGCGGCCATCCCTTTTCAAGAGTTAACACACGTTGAGCAGGCATAAAAAATAGACATTCAGGTTCATCAATTCCTAGTTCATTCAGTAATATATCATCTAGATATCTAGCTTTACCCTCAATACTTACTTCTGTCTTATCGCTCCACAGGTTACGCATTCCTTCACCGAAATAAATCTCATTGAAATTGGATATATCTTGTTCCCAATGATATCCATATTTCATAAGAGTATTTCCGATATTCTCGCCATCAAATACTAATTTTATGAGCTGCAATAAGATACTCTTCCCTGTGGCTTGAGCACCGACAAAAAGAGTTAGATCATTAAGATCTATATTTGCACTTTTAATTTGACCTAGATTTTTAATATTAATGTTAATCTCTGTCATAAGAAGTAGCTCATAAGCAAATTAGAAAAGGCTAAAGAATGGATAACAGATCAATTAGAGATTGATTTTGTTCGTTAGTACCGACGGTAATGCGTAACTTATCAGCTAGTCCAGCTTGATTGAAATAGCGGACTAAAATGCCAGATTCTTTGAGTTTTAAATAAATCTCTTCAGCATTGCCTTTTGGTGGAGTGGCAAGCACAAAATTACCGTGTGACTCTAGCACAGTATAGTCAAGATTTTTTAGATCTACAGCAAGTTTAGTCCGTGAGATTTTGACTTTTTCAGCATTAGCATTTTTGGATTCTTGATCGCGCATCGCCGCAGTCCCCACAGCGATCGCTACGGCATCAATGTTATAGCTGTCCTTAACCTTAAATAGCCCAGACAAAAGCTTGGGATTGGCAATACCAAAGCCTAGACGCAACCCTGCTAAAGAATAACCTTTGGACAAAGTGCGTAACACAATCACATTGTCAAATTCTTGCACCAAGGGCAAAGCCGAGTATTCCGCAAAATCGACATATGCCTCATCGATCGCCACAATACCTGAAACTCTTTTTGCCAATTGACGTAAATCATCAAGCGGTACGATATGTCCTGACGGACTATTGGGTGAAGCAATAAAAGTTACAGCACCATTGGCGGCTACAAGTTCATCAATGGGCAACTGAAAATTTTCACCATAGGGGATTTCTACCGTCTCTGATGGCTGCATTGCTGCTAGGGTGCGATAAAGCACATAGGTCGGCATTGGATAAACCACCTTGCGATCGCGACCTTCCGCACAAGCCCTGATCAAAATATTTAAAACATCATCACTGCCATTGCCCACAATTACCCAATCCTTAGGCACACCCAGAGCCTCACTTACCGCTTGACAAAACTCATGGGCAAAGGGATCAGGATAACGCCGCAATGAATCACTATCGATAGTTTGCAAAGCAGCGATCGCCTTGGGCGATGGAGGATAGGGATTCTCATTAGTATTGAGTTTAATGACCTTGATGCCCGACTTTGGTTGTTCTCCAGGAACGTAGCCAGTCATTGCGTCAATAGCGGGGCGGAAGTAGCTCATGGTGACAGTTAGAAAGTAAAAAGTAAAACGTGCATATCGCAAGAAGCTGCTTCTTGCGATTCTTGCGATATATGCGGGCTACTATTGTAACGCGATCGCTTTCAAACAAAAGATGGCGCAAAGCGCCATCTTTTGTTAAGGCTTATCTCGAAAGAACGGTAATACCTCATTACAAAAAGCCTCAGTTGCCTTAGAGCGATAACGATTAGGATTACGAATTTGTAACAACATTCGCTTGATTACCACCCCATCAATCCGAACCTGCTGCAATGCCCCCATTTGCAGCTCCTTTTCGATCGCTGTGACCGACAAAAATGCAGCCCCTAAACCTGCCTGTACTGCATTTTTAATCGCCTCAATTGAATTTAACTCCATGGCGATCGTTAACTGTCGTGGATCAACCCCACTATCCAACAGCACACGATCAATTGCTTTACGAATAGTTGACTGTGAATCAAGAGTAATAAATTGCAACTTATACAACTCTTCAATCGGCAATGATCCCACCTGAGCTAGAGGATGGGAAGTTGGTAGAATTAGCGCTAGTTCATCTTCGGCATAAGGTGTAATCTCTAGAGAGTCTAGTAAATCCGCAGGAATTTCACCACCAATTATTGCCAAATCCACTTGCCCATTGGCTACACTCCAAGCCGTTCGCCTTGTAGAATGGACATGGAGCTGAACCGAGACTTCTGGATATTTCTTACGAAATAAACCAATCATTTGTGGCATGAGATAGGTTCCAGTAGTTTGACTAGCACCTATAATTAGAGTCCCACCATTTAAATTTTGTAAATCATCAATGGCGCGACAGGTTTCTTGGCAAAGGCTTAAAATGCGATCGCCATAGGAGAGTAATAATTGCCCCGCCTCCGTCAACTGTGCTCTTCGCCCCCCGCGATCAAACAATGGCACATCTAGCTGACGCTCTAGGTGCTGGACTTGCAAACTAACGGCGGGTTGGGACACATAAAGACTATCGGCGGCGCGTTTGAAGCTACCCTCAGCAGCGATCGCCTTGAGAATGCGTAATTGGTCTAGGGTGAACGGTATGTCGATCATAGAAGCAGCGTGAGAAAAGATGAGTCGGGAGGTTATTCAAGATTTTTTGCATTTAGCAGGAGTTGTGGGGATTGCCCTCACAAACCGCCGTATGCGTCCTTATTTCTTCGGATTGGATGCCGTATTAGATCGGACAAAACAAGCCTTAGGTCAAGGAGTACTGCAAGTTGTTGAGAATGTACCAGAAGGGTTTGAATCCTTTGAGTTTCACTTTGCTGGTCATGTTGTTTTTATTTACAAGTTAACGCATGGGCTAGTACTACTAGTACTTACAGATAGCGACCTTAAATTGGTTGACTACAGGCGGGGTATTACCAAAATCAAATATTTGATTGAAACAGATACATACAACACAGTCGCATACTTTAAGCTCTTATTAGGTTCAGTAACTCAGCATTCTTTACCAAGCTCAAATTGGAATGACAGAGCGCCTAATGCAACTAATCAAGCGACGAGGCAAGAACCATCAAAACCACAGGGCTTTACTAACGTTGACCATCCTAATTCTGAGGAAATTGCATCTACTACGTCCTCTAGCTCAGTCAACTCAAGACACCAACCTGACAAACAACCAAATGCTACCCCTAGTACAAGAGCAAGTACGACTGCAAGCAATATCAACTTAAGAGCTAGTTCAACTGCAAGTAATGCAGTACGGACTCAATCAAACACAAATAAACCTCAAACACCTCCTGCATCTGCTGCCACATCTTCTAGATCAGCACCTACGAATAAGTCTGTACCTAACAATAACCCTACAAAAGTTACTGATAGTCCTACTAAGCCAGTATCAGCGAAAAATGACCCGCAAGAGTATAAGTTAGATGAACTTTTATCTGCTTTAAATAAACTAAGTCACTTTACAACCCAATATTTAGGTAAAGTCGTAGTTACAAATTATTGGAAATCTAGTCGCCCTACTTCATCTTGGTTAGCCGAATTTGAAATTGATCGCAGTGGGCAAATATCACATCCAAAACAAGTAGCGATCGCTTGCACCCCAGAGCAAATTCAACAAATTCAAGCATGGGTATCCGCTTATATAAAGCGTTGTAAACAAGTAATCCGTAATTTCGATCAAATGCTAGAACAAGACTGTCTTAGCGATCGTCAAAGACAAATCCTACTTTAGGGACTTTGCTGCGCCATCAACAATCTAATGAAAATTCACAAAAGTGTGACAACTCTTTTCTAATTTAAGAACTAAACCCAGTAATTTATTTCAAATTAAAAAATGGCATAGCCATTTTTTAATTTGAAATAAATTATATAAACATAATTGAGATGCTTTACATTTCACTAGAGTAGGCAATTTGGCGGGAACTAGTCTATGCATACACCTTAAATGAGCTAAACTGATCTTTAATATTAAGGGGAACAATTGTAGAGGCAAGCTAATAATGGCTAAGCGTGTAAGGATTGAGCCTATTGCCCAAGTAGCAGATATTGCAACGAATGGTGCATTACTATCTGGCTTAATGGGAGACGAGCTAAGTATTTTAAAAGAATGTGGTGGTCGTGGCATGTGTGCGACCTGCCATGTTTATATCCAAGATGGTATGTCTTCGCTTAGCCCTATGGGTAAACGCGAGCAGCGCACCTTAGAGGTCATTACCACTTGCAAACCTAACTCTAGACTTGCTTGTCAAGCTAAAGTTATGGGTGAAGGTGTTGTCGTTGAACTGCCTGTAGGTATGTATGTTCAATCTATCCAAGATATCGAAGCTTTAATTGGGCGACGATGTGAAAAAGCGCTTCTTAGCCCGATTACTGGTCAGACATTAGTCGAAGTTGGACAACTAATTACCAGATCGGTTGTTCGTCAACTAGAAAATACCAATTTCAGTGTTGGTGAACAATTGGCAAATACGAAAAGAGCCGATGTCTTTGAGTAGAAAATCAGATTATTTCAGATCATCAGATTAAATATCTTTAAATAGCTGGATTAACGCCAAAAAACATTTGTTAAATCTGTTGATCCTCAGGTACGTATTCTCAAGACTAGCTTTGAATTCAATAATTTTTTGGATAGGAGTATTTACTTATGACTGTTGCTGTAGATCGTCCAAATAGCGCAACCAGAGCGAAAAGAAAAAATAATCACTATAGTTTGCAAGATTTTTTGCAGCCTGATTTGGAGAAAGGAATCATCGAAGACTGGAATGGGGCAAGAAATATACTTACCAGTGAAGATTTTATCATTGGGCTACAGGAAGGATTAGAAGATGAAGTGGGAGACGCTTCGGCGGCTGTTATGTATTCGATTGGTTGTGAATGGGGGTTGCAAGATGCATTATTTTTTACAAAATGGTTTGAACGTGATTTTGGACGCAGTATTCGTCAAACTAACTTGCCTTTCTTGCTAGAAACTTGGTGGTGGCCCTTTACATCACAGGGTTGGGGGCGCTGGCAGGTAGACATGAGCGATCGCAAACAAGGGTTTATGTTCATCAGTGTGTTTGACTCGGCTGTTGCTCGTAGCCTTGGTGATGTTGGCAAACCTGTTTGTCACTTGTATGCAGGTTTATTCTCAGGATTCTTTACGCACTTAGTTAATAAAGAGCTGGAATGTATTGAGATTCAATGCTATTCGATGGGAGAAAATTACTGTAAATTTTTACTTGGCGGTAAAAATCGCATTGATGCAGCTTCTTTTTGGCTCAATGAAGGGGCGACGACTCGTGACATCGAAGGCCGTTTGCGAAATGGAGAATTCCTGAAATGAGTACCTCAGATTGGCGGTTACAGCCATTACGCAGTTTTTGGCAGAGTGTAAATTGGGATAATCGGGCAATCGCTCCTGTATCAAGCAATAACGGTAAAGGCACTCCAGCTTTAAGCTTTTTAATGTCCGTTAGAGAGTATTTTCGGGCAATTTCTTGGACAGGAATTCCTGACATTGCTTCTACAGCAGTAGAACTCAAGCCTAGTAGTAATCCTATTGATGAAAGTAATGAAACCCTTGAAGACTTTCTTGATGATATTTCTAAATTCTTTTAAAGCGATATAAGAACTATGATGATGCCGAAGATTCAAGAACTAATTAACCAAGCACAAGATCGCTATCTCGCGACCGATGAGCTAGGACTGATGGAAAGTTACATTAGTTCATTGCCAGATCGCTTAAAACTTTATAAACTAATTCGCGATCGTGAAATTGACCTTTTGCAAGCTGTTGCTGACCAAGTCCCTGCCGAATTACCAAATGTAACCGATGCAGACTTGGAAACTGGGATTAAAAATTTAATTTTGGTATTGCGCTATAGCTCAATGGCTATGCTACTCAATGATGAAAATTTTTTAAAGCAAAGATTGCTGAATTGGTTGGAAGGGATCATGTCTATGCGTGATATGCGTCGCCTCAATGAAACTCTCTACAAATTACTAAACCAAGGATTGCGCCAACAGTTTAGCCCTACGCAACTTGCTTTGATCCAGCCTTTGATTACCGCCGCCCAAGTCACGCTCATCTACTAGAGATAAACCACTATGATTTCTGTCGCCGATCTCATCAAGGAAAATCGCATCCCTTCTAACTTTTTTGACTATAACTCCTACGTCAAAGGGGATCTAGAAATTGGGCTGCTAGAAAATCGACGTGGCGATCGCTTGATAGCAGTTCCTGAAACATTAATCTCGTCACTTTATGCAGGTTTAGCTAAAGAAACTGGTCAGGCATCAAGGTTAGTTCTATTTAACTGTGGCAAGTGGTGGGGGAAAAACTTCTATACACGCTTTACCGAGTCGCTTGAAGAATACTATTCACAGTCACTTGCCGAAATGGATATGATTACCTTCATTCAAAGTTTAAAGGCATGTTGGCAAACCCATGGCTGGGGGAAATTTGAATTCGACCCTCAATATCAAGCTCAAGGTTTTATTCTCATCAAAACCTATAATTCTCCATATGTGCGAGCCATCACTGGCAACACTTTACCGACAGGCTATTTAGAGGCGGGGATTCTAACTTCGTTCTTCACACGCTTAACAGGTCGAGAATTATTAGCAGTCCAAACAACCTGCGAGTCATTAGGTGCTACAGGCAATACCTATATCATTGGCTTACCCGAAAGGCTCCAAATTGTTGATTCATTGCTTGCCGAAGGTTTAACCCACGAGACAATTTTGCAACGAGTACTCAAATAAAAAAGAGACTCGCCAAGCGAGTCTCTTTTTTGTTTGATTGTTATTTTTTATTAGCTTTGACTATTTGTTTCTGAGCTTTCCAAGCTTCAGTTAAATAGCCAAAATTTTTCTTGAATTCTTCGTTGCCCCACCAACTACCAACCCGTCCTTCATCCCAAGACGCAGAGATAGCTCCGTAGCTGAGTCCCACAACTCCAATTCCCAGAAACAACATACTGAGTAAAACAACTGCTGAAGTTGGTAAATCAACTATGTGTTTGCTAACCAGAAAGTAACTAACAATAAAAGTTGTTAGTCCCAAACCTGTGGGAATACCACAGAAAAGAGCAGCTCGTCGAATCATTCGACGATTTACCTCATCAGGTATGCCCAGAGAATTACCACGTTTGACATCTGATGAGGTTGTAACACTACTTTTTTTCGCAACTATAGGAGGAGTAGGTTGAGGCTTTTTAGCTTCTTTTACTTTCTTATTGCGATTATTTGGCTCAAAAGGAATACGTTCTGTGGTCGGTTTACTCACTGTTGCTCCTTAACTTTAGCTTCTTTGTTTTCACTTTTTGACAGTGTGAAGCAAGTCGCCCCTAGACTGTGAAGTCTAGCCTCTCACACCTAGACTTTGGATTAGCTGTTTGTAATGAGCACGATCTTGACTACGAACGTAAGCGAGTAAGCGCTTACGTTGACCAATGATCTTGAGCAAACTACGGCGAGATGAGAAATCTTTAGGGTGTAGCTTGAGGTGTGTAGTCAACTGGGTGACGCGCTCGGTCAATAATGCAACTTGAACATCTGAGGAGCCAGTGTCTGTAGGGTGCTTTTGATATTCAGAGAAGATTTCTAGTTTGCGTTCTTGCAACAGTGCCATGATAAAAACTTTAAACGTGTTTTGAAGTGTACGTGACATAAACTCGACACTAAATGCCAAATTATTAAATTTAGGCATTACCGTGCGGGCTTCCCAACCTCACGATTGGGCATTCCTAGTTGTCCCCATTGCTGGGATTTCGCCACTTATCTAAAAAAGTAAATTTATTTAACTTCTTAGACAGATCGACTGCATAGGCGGTTTCCGTTTCTCAGTAGTCTCTGAGTACAGTATATGGCGATCGCCATGTTTTCTGAAGGTGTTAGCTTTTAGACAGTCTAGCCTAACATATTGACCGCATGTTTTTATACACAAATAAAAAATAAAGCGGCGCATCACGCCGCTTTATTTTTTAATGAGCCGAGCCATTGCCATGATACTTATCGGTGTCGTAAAAGCCATTACGAGTGCCGAAGAACAAACAACTAACTGTAAACAAGATGGTCAAGATCGGCAGAATTACTTTGAGATCGAGCATGTTTTAATGGGTCTGGATAAAATAACGCTAATTTATATATTCTAGACACAAAAAAAGCTTGAGAAGGTAACCTGAAAGGGCTTTCTTAATATTTAATGCCAAAACACAAAACGGCTATGCCGTTTTATGCTTTTATAGCTGTCGCCATTCTAAAAACCAAATAGTGTGAGGCGGCGCAAAACGCCGCCTCACACTATTTGGTTTTTGATTTGTCCTGATACGTAGGTAGCTATAATTCACAAGGGTGTTGTCGCAGTTTTGTGAATTAGTTCAAGTCTTATTTTGAGAAAAGGGTAATGTGGAGTATTACCCTTTTCTTAGGTCTAATTACTACTGCCATCGGTGTTGTCACAGCTATCACCACCACTAGGACGATAACTTTGCTCAAAGGCGTAGCGCACAATCTGTGAACGATTCTCCAGATTCAGCTTAGTCATAATGCTACTAAGGTGAGTCTGCACAGTGCGAGGACTGATTTGCAGACGTTTGCCAATTTCTTTATTAGTAAAGCCTTGGACAACTTGCCAAAAAACTCGCTCTTCGGAAGGGGTGAGTGTTGTTCGAGAAACAGGGGCTGTAGGCTGTTGGAATAACCGCATATGCTCACTAGGTGGGCGATGTGGCTCACGTTTATGGGGTGAGAAAAAGTCTATATCCGTTTTGCCAATGGTCATGCGATCGCCACTTTTTAACAAAATGGGAAAGGTGATCCTTTGTCCACGCATGAAAGAACCATTGCGGCTGCCAAAATCCACGAGATAGAAGCTGCCAGACTCATTATTAGTATTACGAGTCTTAGGATCTCCTTTCATAGAGGATTCAAAGCCATCATTTTTGGACGCTCCCACGATTTGCAATGTGGCATGGTAGCGTGAAACCCATTTATCTGTTAGTACAATTGAGTTGTCATAGCCCCTCCCAATTGTCCAGAAATCTGCGTTTATAAGTGGAATCATTTGCTGCCCCTCATCTGCATGAACGATCAGGTAGGGGTGTGGGTGTAGAAGTGTCACTGAACTATTAGACAACTTTGTTGTGTGCATCTCAATCAATTGCCAATATAACTTATTTATATATTGTGAGACGAGTTTAATAAATTTTGAGTTCCTTTTTTGGATTCATGGCTTTTGCTGACATATTCTGTCACGATGTTTTTGGTATCAATTTTTTGGCATTAGTTTGGCATTAGCTTTACTGCATGATTGATATACTCGCCCATATATAGCAGTCCTATATCATTTGTGGATTTTTTTGTTTGTGGAAGGACACCCCGAAGGGGTGTCCTTCCACAAACCATTTAGGATTGCTATAGCTAGACGAAATAGTTTGCGAGAGGTTAATCCTAAGCATTTCTTACAAATCATTTAATATCATGAATGAATTAGGATTGTCATGGCAGTGAAAACTTTTATCAATATTTAGGTGTGAACTGGGAAAAAATGAAGCATATGCTACTTTTCTCTTGACATTACAAATCTTAAAAATTCTATGATTCCTTGCTAAAAAACAATGATTTGGATTGCGATCGCCATACAGTTAATACTTAGTGCAGCGTTGCTGTGGGCTTCATGGCAGGTCTGGATATTCCGCAATGCGCTCGAAGCGACCGTAAAAACTGTAGATGGATGGACAGATGCTTGTGAAAATGGCTTACAGGTATCTACCCCTAGTATTGAAGTTGCTCGTGGCGGAGTTGATATAGCGCGGAAACAATACCAAATATTGCAAAGCCAATTAGAGAAAATCCGTAAATTGCTGTCTGTACTGGTACGTGGTGTATCCTTTTTAGGGAGTCGTTGGCAACAGTCGCGAAAAAACGCATCGAAAGGTGTGTCAAACTCTCTAAATAAACCAGTCGTCAAGTCAAATAAAAAGTCGTCAGGCAGCAAGTCGTCAGGGAGCAAGCATAATGTCAAACGGCGCAGGTAAATTTTTTGGTGGATTAATGGTAGGTACAGTGATCGGTGCGGCAGTAGGCATTTTATTTGCGCCGCGATCGGGCAAAGAAACTCGTCAAGTTTTGAAGAGATCGGCTCAAGATTTACCTCAGCTAGCTGAAGAATTAGGCTCTAATGTGCAGTATCAAGCCGATCGCTTTACTGAAAAAGCACAACGTACTATCGATGAGGCGTTAGTGCGTCTACAGGATGCGATCGCTACAGGACAAGAAGCTAGTCGCAAGTTACAGGAAGAATTAGCATTATCAATGGGCAGTTCAGCAAATAGTTCGCTTATGGAAGGCGATCGTGATGTTGCCGATGAAGATGAAGAGTAAGTCCTTAAAACAGTCTTTAAAGAGTAAGCACCTATAGGAAATTATGTCAGAAGCGATCTTTCTGCTAGGTTTATCATTTTTATTGGTGGTCGTTTGTCTGACGATTTTGTTGCTAACGGCAATACCTACTTTTCAGGAGTTAGCAAAAGCTGCTAATAGTATCATTCGCTTGGCTGACACCTTGACGCGGGAGTTGCCCGCAACACTTGAGGCAATCCGTATGACTGGTCTGGAGTTAAGTGAGCTAAGTGATGAACTCAATCAAGGGGCAAAAAATGCGGGTGAGGCAGTGAAGCAAGTAAATGAAGGCATCAAGGGTGTACGTCAAGGTGCTTCTAATGCGACCATCGCGACCAAAAGTGCCTTTGCGGGTATCAAAGCTGGCTTAAAATCTCTTGGTCGTCCCCGACGCAAAAAGCGATCGTCTTCGGAGCTATATCAAGAAAATTTACGCTCTGGTAATTTACCTGCTAAAGATCTAGATGAAGAAGGTGATATTTCTAACCAAGATCGGTTAGTTACACCTGATGAAATGCGCTCTGAGGGGTTTATGGGAGATTTGACACCAGAGGAAGATTAAAAGACTGGGCGCAATACGGCGAAGCCCTGATTTTACATCTGTATTTGCGGCGTGCTTTGCACGCCGCAAATAGCGAAAAAGTTAAGAAGCGCCAAGCAATTCTTACCTTTTTTCGCTTTCGTTGAACTGACGTTAACTTTGACAGCGATCGCACAAACCATTGACGGTTACTTCATAGCTATCAATTTTTAAGCCTGAGCGGACTTGTTGAAAGCCTAATCCCTCAAAGCTATTCCATGCAATATCCTCGATCTCACCGCAACATCTGCATCGAAAATGGTGGTGTGGCTCTATATTGGCATCATAGCGACATACACCTTGCTCTAATAAAACTTCACGCACTAATCCAGCATCCCGCAAGGTCTGAAGCGAAAGATAAACAGTTGCTTGAGATGATGTGGGGGCATTTTGATTAAGATCACTTAATATCTGCTCTGCGGTTGGATGATCTTGGCGCTCAAGTAAATTTGCATAAACAGCAAAGCGCTGTGGGGTGACCCGCAACCCTTTAGATTTCAAGATTTCTACAATCCGATCTGCTTGCTTTTGCATATAACCCTCCTCCTAATTATCACTAAATTTTCTAATCTAGTTCTTATGGACTAGATTTGCGTTTTTAGAAACTTAGTGATCGGCTTTTAAAAATTTCCTGAGTAACTAGTACGTTTAATTACTTGTTTGATTACTTGGATCGTCACTATACCACTCCTAATTAAGAACTACAAGTTTATTAAACTTTTTTCAATAATTGAATAACTATAGGTATTGACTAATTTCTAAATAAGAATTATTCTTAAATCTGTTCTGAATAGCATTAAATCCAGAGAAAAATATGGCAGTTATTGAAACCGTACCAAACGTTGTTTTTAAAACTCGTGTGCGTGATGAGTCCGTAGAAGGACCTAATCCCTATCGTTGGGAAGACAAAACCACTCAAGATCTTTTTGCTGGTAAAAAAGTAGTAGTTTTCTCTCTACCTGGTGCATTTACTCCTACCTGCTCATCCAATCATTTGCCTCGTTACGAAGAGCTTTATGAAGAATTCAAAGCTCAAGGTGTTGATGCAGTAATCTGTATTTCCGTTAATGATGCTTTCGTCATGTTCAAATGGGGCAAAGAAATTGGTGCTAAGAATGTATTCTTGCTCCCAGATGGTTCTGGCGAATTTACCCGCAAGATGGGGATGCTAGTTGACAAGTCGAATATTGGCTTTGGACTTCGTTCTTGGCGCTATTCAATGTTTGTAAATGATTGCAAAATCGAAAAAATCTTTGTAGAACCAGGTTTTTCTGATAATGCTGGTAGTGATCCTTTTGAAGTTTCTGATGCTGACACAATGTTGGCTTACCTCAAAGGTTCTGAAGCAACTGGTATATCTGCGCCACGCTTAGCATTTGTTGGTTAATTTTTAAGAATAGCTATTCTTACAACGTGAGAATAGCTATTCTGGCATACTTAATTTAATGGGGTGGCTATGAAACTCTCTAGCAAAAATCTAAATGAACGCCTTGATACTGTCTACGATGCGATCGTCGTTGGTGGTGGTATGGGCGGCTTATCGGCGGCGATCTATTTAGCTCGCTATGGGCTCAAGTGCTTAGTGATCGAAAAAGGTAAAGGGCGATCTCTATGGATGCAAGATTTACGTAATTATGTCGGACTTGACCCACACACCCCAGGTCGAGATATTTTAAATCATGCAACCAAAACATCCTTAGATTGGGGAGCCGATCATCTACGAGGCTATGTAGAAGAAGTAACTGATGAAGGCGAAACCTTTGCAGTGAAGGTGAAAGTCGGTAAAACCAATAGTATTTATCCTATATTTCGTAGCAAGTATGTAATTGCCGCTTCAGGAATTATTGATAACTTGCCTCAATTGGAAGATATGCAGAATGTTTATGATTATGCAGGTTACACGCTTCATGTCTGCATGA
Source organism: Pseudanabaena minima str. Chao 2107 (assembly GCF_051131155.1). Lineage (NCBI taxonomy): Bacteria > Bacillati > Cyanobacteriota > Cyanophyceae > Pseudanabaenales > Pseudanabaenaceae > Pseudanabaena > Pseudanabaena minima. Next base: position 1,778,809 of record NZ_CP159508.1, on the reverse strand, counting down.
TCTGTGATGGTTTTGATATGTGGGATCAAAAAGCAGTTTTGATTGCGAATACAGAAGGGCAAATTGGTGCTGCCTTTGTATTAAATTGGTTTACTCCCTATATTTCTGTTTTGACTCATGGTTTATGCGAAGTGAGTGACAAGACTAAGCAGAAGCTTGCCGAGCATGGCTATCCATTATATGAATCCCCGATCGCTAAATTTCATGGTAACAACCATCAATTGAGTGGAGTAGAACTTATCGATGGCACAATTGTGGAAGCGACCACGGGTTTAGTTGGCATGGGTTCGATATACCATAACCAATATCTCAAGGGTATCGAAGGGCTAGAATGGGATGGTCAGAATCTTGTCACTAATGATATGTGTAAGACCAGCCACGATCGCATTTTTGCTCTAGGTGATTTAAAGAAAGGGTTGAATCAGGTGTCTATTGCTGTAGCTGATGGGACTCTAGCAGCAACCCAAATCTGGAGAAATATTCGTAGAGCTAGCCCTCCACGTAAATGGGAAGATAATATTAAAGTTCCAGCTACAGTTTAACTAAAAGACCTCGCATAGTGAGGTCTTTTAGTTTTTAAAAACTTTATTGGATTGGGCTTTCAAGTCACAAAAGTATGATCAATGATCACACTTTTGTGACTTGATACTACTCAGTTCCAAATGAGCGATCGCCTGCATCTCCTAATCCAGGAACAATCCATCCTTTCTCATTTACAACTTCATCAATACAACCTGAATAAATTTGTACGGCAGGAAATTGTTGATTGATTAGTTGTAGTGCTGGAGGAGCGCAGAGAGCATTAATAATCCGAATCAAGGAAGCATCGACTCCTCTCTCTGTCAACATTTTCAGCGTAGTAATAATCGAGCCGCCTGTAGCCATCATTGGCTCAACGATAAAAATACGTGTTTGTGGTTCAAGTCTCTCTGGCAAACGGTTGAGATAACAACTAGCCTCAAGGGTTTCTTCATTTCGCACTAACCCAAGATGGTAAATATTTGCTGTTGGTAATAGAGTTTGACAACCTTCGAGCATGGATAACCCTGCGCGTAAAATTGGCACAATCGCTAAAGGAATGGAACCATCGATCAACTGTCCTGAGGCAGTTGCTAAGGGGGTTTCTACATTTACCTCTTGTACAGGTAAAAATTCACGAACTGCCTCATAGGTTAGCCATTTACCCATCTCAATCATCGCTGTCCGAAATAGGGGAACTGGAGTATGTTTCTCCCGTGCGATCGTGAGCCAATGCCGAATAATGGGATGGGGTGGAACATATACGCGCAGTTGGGAAGCCATTGAATTTTTCTAATATTTGTGAGTTGTGGGTTGAAGATGTAATGCATAAATTTCTGCACTGCTTAAACATCCTACAGCGCCTTGGGCTTCAGTTTGTAGCAATTACCATAAAAATGTAGAAAGCAAAAATTGCTCGATAGTGCTAAATAGATTACTAAATGGGAAAGACAATTCTTTGATTTTTTCCTAATTAAACGTTAGGTTGACGAATGCGAAAAATGGTAAGAATCGTTGAGCAATTCTTACCATTTTTCATTATTTAAGCTTTTCAAAGTAAATCTTAAATGGTGATATAGCAGCTATAGCCACCTGCAAAAAACAAGTGTGAGGCGGTTCTTCGCGCCGCCTCACACTATTCAGAGCTAGTAAATAAAAATTAATTTTTATTAATGATTCAGACTGCTAGCATAAGTTTTCAGTTTAAGGATCGAGCAAGTTCTTATGAAAAAATCATTATTTTGTCAGATGACCCTCAGCATTAATCTTGCAATCATTGCTGTGTCTTGTACTTCAAATACTCCAATAACTTCAAATACTCCTAGTACAACAGCTACAGCTACTAGTACGGCAACAACAAAACCATTTGCTTCAGCTTCACCTTCTACTTCACCTAGTAATAGCCCCACACCATCTGCAACACCTTCTATTTCTGCTTCAGAATCTCCTATCAGTACCGCTGCACCTAAACCTGACCCCACCTCTGATATTGTGCGTGTTGCGGTGATTAACAATAGCGGCAAAGTTTTAAAAGCAATTTATATGTCTGCTCCTAAAAAGGAAGATTGGGGAGAAAATGAGCTTGATGAACCAATCCCCGATCGCGAAAAAGCTGATTTTGAGTGGAAGCGCTCAGAATACAAAGGTGATGAAGCAGGTTGTATATTTGACATTAGAGCTGAATATAATGATGGCAAAGTAGCCGAGCTAGATCCAATAGATGTTTGTAAAACTCCTGCAATTAATTTGAAATAAGCTTCAAATAAGGCTAGGGAGTATAATACTCTTGAATTATGGGGTTGAGTTTTTATTGAGTGGGATCATAAATAGGATCTTCCTGATTTTCTTCAATATCTGGTGGAGGATCGATCTCTGGTGTTAAGGCTCTAACGTGAGGTAATGATGCACCTGCTAAGCCTTTAGCAATGCGGGCTGGAGAATAGTCAAGAGTAACAAAAAGAGGGTAATGATATTCACCGCGATCGCTAATAATACTGCGATGCTTCCAAGGTAATAGCCAGTAATATTCTTCCCCAAGCGCGACTTCCACTTGTCGCCAACGTTTTAATAGAGCCGAGTAGTCCTCATTAGGACGATGGATAAATACAAATATTTCTTGTCCAGTTTTAACCTTCCAGTCAGGATCACACATGATCAAAGCAAGATCGCATTCTAGCTGTACATGACTTTGCGTCAAGTTTGGACTAGTAAGCTGTACGACTGGGAATGGAATTGAAATTAAGCTGTCACTGGGACGGCGTAAGCTAGGAATTAGCTCAAAATAAGGACGATATTCACGCAAAAGGGCGATCGCTTCGAGGGGGTTACTGCAATGACTGAGGAGCGTATCATAATGAAGTTGAAGGTTACTCATGACGTAATGGTTGGCAAATGCACAAAAAATGTGGAACCTTGTTGAGAGTCTAGGTTAGGAGATTTGACTAAGATTTTGCCATTATGGGCATTGATAATATAGTGCGATAGATATAAACCTAAGCCACTACCTTGTTTTTGATGATTGCCTTGGCGAAATCTTTGGAACAAAAATGGTTGCTCCTCTGGTGAAATCCCTGCACCCGTATCTGCGATCGCAATAATTGCCTCGGATTCCTCTAATTTTAAGCTAACATGGACGCTGCCAGATTCGGTAAATTTAAGGGCGTTACCAATCAAATTATTAAATACGCGCAGTAGTTCTAGGCGATCACCTTTGACCGTGACCATATTATCGAGATCGGCAGTAAGTTCTAAATTTTTAGAAATAGCGATCGGTTTAAGTTCTTGCACTACTTGATTAAGCAGTTCTTTTAAGTCTAGCGGCTGTAAATTAATGGTTTTACTGCCCGATTCATAACGATAGACATCTAAAAGCTTATTGACCATTTCCAGCAAATTATGATTGCTGCGCCCCATAATCGTTAACGCTTCACGAATTTCTGGCGATATCTCTCCCAATACCCCATCTTGCAAAAGCCCTAACATGCGATCCGCTGCCACTAATGGTGTCCTTAGATCATGGGTTAGCCGTGATACAAAATCCTGTCTTTGGCGATCAATGCGATCGCGCTCCGCAATGCTATGTTTTAAACGTAGCAGCGATCGCACCCTTGCCAGTAGCTCATCCGCTTCAATGGGCTTACGAATAAATTCATCTGCACCGAGATCTAAACCTTTGACCGCATTAGCGCGATCGTAAGCTGTAATTAGCAAAATCGGAATAAATGGCAGATCTTTCATCGCCCTGATACGCCGAGTCACCTCATAGCCATCCATCAGGGGCATCATCACATCTAGCAAGACCAAGTCTGGTGGCTTTGACTCAATAATCTTCAAAGCGTCATGACCATTTGATGATGTGATGATCTCATATCCCTCTTCTTCGAGAATTGTGCGAACAAGAAATAGGTTGTCTGGCACATCATCAACAATTAGTAAACGGTCAGGAGATTTCATTCAAACGCTCAAGCAAAACAGAGTATCCATAGTAGATGTTGTCATGAAACAGCAATCAATGCAGTCATCCTGATGATAGAAATATAGAAATCTCTACCCAAATAAAATTTAGAGTTGGCGCAAAGTGACATCTGTAATTTATAGGTTTTACGTAGCGCTTATTATAAAATCAGAGTTCTAGCGCGTAATCGAAATTACCATTCAAGTAAAAATATGCGTCATCATCTAATCCTATCTCTCAGTACACTTATCCTAGCTAGTAGTGGAATCCCTATTTCGTGGGCTGAGGAGAGTCAACCCGTTAAACAAGAGAAGTTTGAATATCCACAAGAGGTAATCAAAACTTTTATGAAAGGTTGTGGATTTACCAATAGTAAAGAGTTTTGTACTTGTAGTTTAGACAAACTGCGATCGCAATATACCTTTGCTGATTTCCTCAAAATTGACACAGCCGCTAGAGAAACCAAGCAAGTACCGCAAGAAGTAATCAATATTTTTCAATCTTGTCGAAATGGTAAAATTTAAGATAGATAGCGCTTTGCGCTGTCTATCTTATTAGGAATTAACCATGGCAAGTACAGAGGTTGTAGTAATTGGTGGTGGAGCAGCAGGATTTTTTGGGGCAATTCATGCAGCGCAAGTACCACACACGCGAGTAACTTTATTAGAGGCAGGACGACAACCGCTCGCCAAGGTGCGAATTTCAGGAGGAGGAAGGTGCAATGTCACCCATCACTGTTTTGAACCTTCACAATTAGTCCAGAACTATCCCAGAGGTGGTAAAGCTCTGAGGGGGGCATTTTCTCGCTTTCAGCCGTTGGATGTAGTGCGCTGGTTTAATGCCGAAGGAGTGAAATTAAAAACAGAAGCTGATGGTCGAATGTTTCCAGTTACTGATGATTCAGAAACGATTGTGGAAGCCTTGATGTTTGCGGCTAAAAAAGCTGGTGTTTTTCTTCGCAATAATGTTTTGGTGCAGAAGGTTGAGCTTTTGGGAGAAAGCAAAGGAGAGAGCAAATTTGATATAATTCTTAAAAATGGTGAAAATCTAGTTTGCGATCGCCTATTACTTGCTACAGGTAGTAGTCCATCAGGCTATGCAATCGCGCGATTGTTAGGACATGAACTAGAGCCTCCTGTTCCTTCTCTTTTTACCTTTAATATCAAAGATTCTAAACTGCATGAACTTGCAGGAGTGAGCGTAAATCCTGCCACAGTTAAACTTTTAATTGCAAATCCTAGTGCTGACAAGAAAAAATCTGCTCGCAATCAATTAGAACAGTCAGGAGCCTTGCTAATTACACATTGGGGATTGAGTGGTCCCGCCGTTTTGAAGTTGTCGGCATGGGCTGCGCGAGAATTACATGATTGTAATTATCAAGCCAAATTAGCTGTTAATTGGATTCCGACGCTCAAAGTCGAAGCTGTGAAACAAATTCTCTTAACTGCGAAAAACGAACAGCCGAAGAAGTTTATCTCTAATTATTGTCCTGTCGATATCTCGCTACGTTTATGGGAATATTTGCTAGATAAAGCAGAAGTAGAACTCGAAAAGCGCTGGGCAGATATTTCTAATAAGGCAATTCAGCAAATTGTGAATGTATTAACCGCAAGTGAATATGCGATCGTGGGTAAAGGTGTATTTAAAGAAGAGTTTGTCACTTGCGGTGGTATTCGTTTGCAAGACGTGAATTTTCAGACGATGGAAAGTAAGATTTGCCAAGGGTTATATTTTGCGGGAGAGATATTAGATATTGATGGAGTGACGGGTGGTTTTAATTTTCAAAATGCTTGGACTACAGCTTGGATTGCCGCACAGGGTATAAGTAATCACTCTATCTAATTTCTAACAACATGAGATAAAATTAAACATATAGGAGTAAATTTATGTCAGCCCGTGATCTATTCCATCAAATTGTAAAAACTGCTTTACAGAAAGAAAACTGGCAAATAACTCATGATCCTTATGCCTTGCAAGCAGATAGCTTTGATCTCGCAATTGATTTAGGAGCAGAAAAAATCATTGCTGCTGAACAAGGAGAGACTAAAATTGCGATAGAAATCAAAAGTTTTTTAAGTCCATCAAAAATATCTGAATTTTATGGAGCGTTAGGACAATTTATCACCTATCGCCTAGCACTACAAAAAATTGAACCAGACCGTATTTTATACCTAGCTGTTCCAGACAACCTATATGACAAATTTTTTGACACTACATTAGTACAAGAGCTTATGCAACAAAATACTGTTTATATAATTACCTACGACATTGATCAGGAGACTATTTCCAAATGGATACCATTACCCAATACCGTCAATACATTCAAAATCTATTAATTGAACGAGCTAGTCTTGCGTGGGATCAACGTATTCAAGCTCAAACTATTTTTGATGCTGAACGAGACCATTACCAACTTATTTATGTTGGCTGGCGAGCATCCAAACGAGTCTATGGTGTTGTGCTTCATCTTGACATTATTGATGGCAAAATTTGGATTCAGCAGGATGGAACAGAAATTGGCATTGCAAATCAATTAGTGGAATTAGGTGTTCCTAAAGAAAATATTGTTCTTGCTTTTGATCCACCTAACCTACGCAAGTATACTGATTTTGCAGTTGGCTAGATCTCATAGAACATAGGAGCTTATACGGTGACTACTTTAGTAGAAAATTTATCTCAAGTTATTAACAAATTAAAATCACGATCGCACTTATCAATACTCAATAATTGGCAAAGACAAAAGAAACAAGATGTTTGGGAGGATTTAGCAACGGTAAATTCTAAGCAAAATAAACCGATGTTATCTTTCTTAAAACAGGAAGAAAATATTCATTTAAAACAAACTTGGCAAATACCAGAAATCTATGCAGGATTATCAACGTTAGGAGCGACTATCCGCTTAAATCTAATTTGGTGGGCAGATGTTTGTGAGATATGGGTTAATCATCACAAAGTCCAAGAAGGCGATTTGTTTGATCAGAAATGTCGAATTTTATTGACTGATCATGCAGAACCTAATGATGAATTTAATCTAGAAATAAAGCTTAATAGCCCTAAGCATGACATTGGCGCTTTGCAGCTTTCAGAACTGGTTTTTGAATATCCCCATAAAGCCTGTGATCCCGATCAGGTTGCTACCGAACTAGAGATTCTCCAAACCTATATTCCAGTTTTTACTAAACATCAAATTGATTTACAACCTTTAGAAAGTGCTACTAAAAATTTAATTGTTTTATTCTCTCAATCTGAGGTAATTGCAAGCGATCGCTTCTTTGAGCAACTAGCCGAAATTCGCGAACCACTTTTGCAATATGGAGAATTTCTCAAACAACGCCAGATTTATATCCTTGGTAATTCGCATATCGATGTGGCTTGGTTATGGGCGATCGCGGAAACCAAAAATGCAATGCAGCGCACATTTACATCTGCACTAAATCTACAGGAGCATTATCCAGAGCTAATTTTTAACCAAAGTACGGCTGTTTCCTATCAATGGATGGAGCAGGAATATCCTGAATTATTTATTCGTATTCAAACAGCAGTAGCGAATGGCAAATGGGAACTCATCGGTGGTATGTGGGTGGAGCCAGATGGCAATTTACCCAGTGGTGAATCTTTAATTAGACAGATTCTTTATGGTCAGGAATATTTTCGAGCGAAGTTTAATCGAGAAGTCAAAATCGCATGGTTACCCGACACCTTTGGCTTTCATTGGCAAATGCCACAGATTCTCTTAAAGAGTGGATTTGAGACATTTGTTACCCAAAAATTATTATGGAATGACTCGAATAAATTTCCTCATCAAATCTTTTGGTGGGAAGGGGTAGATGGAAGTCGAATTTTTACTTATTTTAGCAATGAGATTGGGCAGGGATTAGAACCTGTAGCGATCGCAAAATATCTTGCGAACCAAGAAGAAAAACACTACATCCCCGAAACAGCATGGCTGTATGGGGTTGGCGATCATGGTGGTGGACCAACTGCGGATATGCTGAATATGGGTCGTAAGTGGGTAGATTCACCAATCTTCTTTGAGATGCAGCCCAGTACATTAGAAGATTTTCTGTTGGATTTGAAAGCAAAACTACCCGCAGATTTACCCATTTGGCAAGATGAATTGTATCTGGAGTTTCATCGCGGTACTTTTACTACTAAAGCCGATCAGAAGAAGCAAAATCGTCAAGTGGAAGTTCTCCTAGGTAATGCCGAAAAATATAGCGCGATCGCTTTTTTAGTCAATAAAACTCCCTATCCTCAAGATCTGTTAGAACAAGCATGGCAAGGGCTATTACTCAATCAATTTCATGATATTTTACCAGGGACATCGATTCCAGAAGTATTTATCGATGCTGATCGCACTTGGTCGGAAGTAAGGGAAATCTGCGATCGCCTTTTCAGTCAAGAAGCTTTAGGAAATGCAAATCTGCAAGCTTGGAATTTTCTTAATTGGCGGCGATCTCAACTCATTAGAAAACCAGATCATTCCTTGTGCTGGTTAGAAAATGTTCCTAGTTTTGGATTTGCTGAGCTTGAATATATTGGCATCACTGAGACTGATGCACTTTTAAAGGTCACTTCTGATAGCGATAGATACTATCTAGAAAATCAATATCTTCACGTTGAGATTGATCTCAAAACTGGGGCAATCGCACAAATATTTGATAAGCGATCGCAAAGATTGATCCTACAATCAGCTAGTGAATTGCAGTTTTTTGAAGACAAAGGACAATATTGGGATGCATGGAATCTTGCTCCAGATTACGAAAACAAAAAATTAGAATCTGCAACCCTTGAATCAATTGAGATCGTTGAAAACTGTAGTTTATTAATATCCTTACGTATTATTCAGAAATTCCGTAGTTCTACCTTTATCCAAGAGATTCAACTAACTGCCTTTGAATCATTTATCACAGTACATAATTGGGTTGATTGGCAAGAGGAATATACCTTAGTCAAGGTTGCTTTCCCTGTGAATTGGCGATCAACCTACGCAACTTACGAAATTCCTATGGGAACAATTCAACGTAGTACGCTGGGTGAAACACCTGAAGCAAAAGCTAAATGGGAAGTTCCTGCTCAATATTGGGCAGATATTGCATTTTCTCCAAACCCAAAGGGCATTCTCCCACCTTCGGCGGGAGAATGTCCTTTGGGTTTGGGTTTAAGCATTCTCAATGATAGTAAGTATGGATATGACGCTAAGCCTGACTGTCTGCGTCTAACGTTGCTGCGTAGTCCTAACTGGCCTTCACCAAATAGCGATCGCGGTAAGCATGAATTTACCTATCGCTTAGTTCCCCATCAAGGTGATTGGCGCGAAGCAAATATTGTTCAACTTGCTCAGGAATTAAACAATCCGCTTGTTCTCCAAAGTTCACCAATTCAAGCAAACCAATCAAGCTTTTTGCAAGTTTCTGCCCCAAATATTATTCTCTCAGCATTTAAGCGATCGCAGGATCAGTCTGGTTGGATCATCCGATTTTATGAATCCTATGGTAGAACCACTGAAACAAATATTGAGGTTTCACATCTCCTTTTGCAAATGGATCAAATTTGGGAATGTGACTTAATGGAAAATAAAATCACTATGATCTTATCAAATGAGATTAATTTAAACTATTTTACAATCACATTTAAACCATACGAAATTAAAACTTTTCTCTGTGTTAACAGATGATGTTTAGGTGGTTCAAGCTGAGATCTTACATCTAAGATAAGTAACTTAAATCCTCTCTAATACTAACTTTTATAATAATTCTTGAGTATTTAAAGTTTTCTCAATCTAATAAATAGCAATCCAGATAGACACTTTTTTTATAAATTATTCAGCTAGGAACTTTTATTTATTGAACCTGTCCAAAGTTAGCAAGTTTAACTTCAGACCCAAAAAATTATGCCGTTTTTTTCAGTTCTTATTGATTTACTCAGCGATCGTGATCGGTTTATTCAAGAAATCTATGATGGGATTAAGATTAATACCAAAATAGGTGGTTTGTTAGTCTGTAGCTCTATATTTTTGGCAATTTACGGTGGACTAATTGGTGCAGTTAGCTCTTGGATGCAGGTTTTGTCATCCGCAGCTAAGTTACCGTTTCTATTTCTTATCACCTTAGCAATTTGCCTACCTGCACTCTATTTCTTTAATGTTTACTTCGGTGCAAAAACTCGTCTGAGTCAATATGCTGCGATTTTGCTTTGTGCAGTGACGATTACTAGTACTTTACTATTTGGCTTTGCGCCAGTCACTTTGTTCTTCTTAATTACAACTGATAACTACTTCTTTTTTCTGTTGTTAAATGTTGCTATATTCACATTGACAGGAATTATTGGGGTTTACTTTCTTTATCAAGTTTTGCTGCCAAAGGTGGAAACCATTGCCTCAGATAAAGATCTGATGATAGAAGATACAGGGATTGACAAAAATCGCAAAGTTCGGATATCAATTTTAAAGTTCTGGCTGGGACTTTATGCTTTTGTTGGTAGTCAGATGGCTTGGACACTCAGACCATTTTTTGGCTCCTTTGGCTCCAAATTCGACCTGTTTCGACCCCGTGAAGGCAATTTCTATCTATCAGTTTGGAATTCTATTAGGCACTTGTTTTTCCAGTAAATCTAGCTTCTTGAACAACTATGCAGCCTGATATCAGAAATTTGCAGATTACAGAACAGGATTTAGAAAGGATCACAGGCAAAGAAATCAGTCCTTTATCGATTGGAAGTGCTTATAGAATTACGAGACTCAAAAAAACTAAATACTTAGCTTCTTTCTTGCTAAGTGAAGCTATCACTTTATTCTTAATTTCAATTTTTAGTTTGCCAATTAGTATTTTGATTTTTCAATCTCTTGGTAGAGCCATCGACAATCGTCAGTCTCAAGTTGGCTTTGCTGTTTTTGTATTTACACTTACTTTGATTCTCTTTACGGTTTGGAATCTACTCGCTTGGATAAGATCTAAGAAAATGATTTGTTTATCCCATCTTCTTGATGAAGTAGATAAATATAATCAAGTCCTTGTCGCTGTTGATATTTGCGATCGCTTAAAGTCTGTTGGCAATCAATCAGTAAATCTCAATTATCGAAAGGGTATCTTACAAGCCCTTGAGCTAACTAGGGCTTACTGAAAAAGCAAGAAAAGCATACAAGCAAAGGTTTCTAAGGAGAACGAAAACAGATAAAATGCAAGAAAAAGCAAGAAAAGCTAGAAAAACCCTTGCACCAATAAAATTGCATGTACCGACAATCCCCCACAGGACAGCTATCATTCGAGAACTTCTACTTACCATTTGGCGGCAAACTATCAGGAGAAAATCGATGGGTAAGATTAGCAGAACTAGTGCCGTGGGAAGAATTTGAGAATGAATATGCAGAACAATTTAGCGAAGGACAAGGAGCACCAGCAAAACCATTTCGGATAGCACTTGGGGCGCTGATCATCAAAGAGAAGCTAGGAACAAGTGACGAAGAGACAGTAGAACAAATTCGTGAGAATCCATATTTACAATACTTCCTAGGCTTATCAGAGTACAGCGACAACGCCCCATTTGAAGCAAGCATGATGGTACATTTCCGCAAGCGATTGAATCTAGAGATCGTGGGCAGAATCAACGAACGGATTGTGAAGCCTCCTAAAGAGTCGGGACAAAAAGAGAAGGAAGCAAAGCAGTACAAGAAAGAAGAAAGAGAAGAGATAGAAGAGAAGTTAGAAGAGCAGAATATAGAAAAGGAACAGAAAGAACCAGAACCAGCAAACCAAGGAAAATTGCTGCTAGATGCAACAGTCGCGCCATCCGACATCCGTTATCCCACTGACATCAAACTGTTGAACGAAGCAAGAGAACAAACGGAAATAGTGATTGATGCTCTTTACCAACAAGTGAAAGAACAATTAGCGAAGAAACCACGCACCTATCGCCGTGAAGCAAGGACAGCGTATCTCCAAATTGCCAAACAACGCCAACCCAATCGTAAAAGGATTCGCAAAGCATTGCGCCAACAGTTGGGATATGTGCGTCGCAATCTTGCCCATATTGACACTCTAATTGCCGCAGGGGCAAAGCTATCGGAATTGAAGAGGAGTCTCTATCGGAACTTGCTAGTCGTCAGTGAAGTATATCGGCAACAACAATGGATGTACGAGCAAGGTGGTCATCGCATAGATGACCGCATCGTCAGTATTACGCAACCTCATGTACGTCCGATTGTCAGAGGTAAGGCAGGAACACCTGTGGAGTTTGGCGCTAAACTCTCAGTTAGTTGTGTCGATGGTCATGCCTTTCTCGACCATCTCAGTTGGGATAACTTCAATGAATCGGGGGATTTGCAGCAACAAGTAGCATTGTTTAAATCTCGCTTTGGACATTATCCTGAAGCGGTTTACGTTGACCAGATTTACCGCACTCGCAGCAATCGCGCCTATTGTCGAAATCTCGGTATTCGGATTACGGCTCCGCCTTTGGGCAGACCTGTACCCGATGAGTTGGCGGCTATTCGCAAGCAGACTCTCGAAGATGCTAAGGTTCGCAATCAAATTGAAGGTAAGTTTGGACTGGCTAAACGACGGTTCAGTCTAAATCGCGTCATGTCCAAGTTGGCAAATACATCGGAAACGGCGATCGCTATCACTTTCTTGGTGATGAATTTGGAAGCGCTGCTCAAGCAGCTTGCTTTTTTCGGTTTGTCTTGGTTTATCTTTTGCTGGCAACTCTTTGTTCTTCCTTCTTGGAAACCCCTTTTTAACTTTAATTCTTTTTCTTGGCAATTTCCTTGTAGACACTCAAAGTATTATCCCCTTCCTCTTTGCCCACTACTTTTCCCTTAGTCTCTTTTTCAGCAAGCCCTAACTAGGGATAGCCTAATTTGTGGTTTGACTACTGAAAAAATCCTGCGGGAGCATCAAAGTTTTTTAAGTAGCCATCGTCAGCTTTTTGACAATATTGAGCAGAATCTGATTGCCTTAGAATCCTTAGAAGTACAAAATCAAGCTGATCAGTATAGTTCTCTATTGAGAGATGCCCTAGTAATTGGGATGAATGTGCAGAGAGAAATGTTGAATTTACAAACAAGTGATGTTCTCAAGAATTAGTGGTGCGGCGCAAAGCGCCGCACCACTAATTCTTGAATTTTAATGCCTATTTTTAAACAAGTACAAGTAAATTTTGACTATCAATAACCAAAAGATTACAGTGATTTGCACTTAAACCTAAACCAATAAAAAATTTAAAAGCGTTGCTTCGCAACGCTTTTAAATTTTTTATTGTGGCTCGGTTGTTCGGCAATTGAGATAAGTCGCAACGTTTTGCGCCGCCACTTACCCTTTTAGTTGGCTTAAGGATTAAATTTTTCTAAATTTTTAGATTAATAAGTAACAATGCTCATGTTTAACACATCGCTCTTGAACGCCCTGTAGTAAACTAACCTATTAAAAGCGTCTCTACAATAAACTTTGCGTTCAAACGCGACCTATGGACTTTGCATATCAATACGCATGGCTGATTCCCTTGCTGCCACTCGCCGCAGCACTGATTATCGGCACAGGGCTGATTACCTTTAACAAATCCACCAATAAACTGCGATCGCTCTGGTCTATCCTCAGCGTATCCGCCACAGGCGGGGCAATGGTGATGGCAATTAACTTACTCTGGAGTCAGATCCAAGGGCATGAGCCCTACCTCTACACTTTTGAGTGGGCGCAAGCAGGTGCATTTCATTTGAATATGGGATTTGTGATCGATCACCTGACTGCACTGATGTTAGTGATCGTTACCACCGTCGCTTTCTTGGTGCAGATCTACACCGATGGCTACATGGCTCATGATCCCAGCTATGTCAGATTCTATGCTTACCTAAGTTTATTCACCTCCTCTATGTTGGGCTTAGTCGTTAGCCCCAACTTGGTACAGATTTATATTTTCTGGGAACTCGTGGGGATGTGTTCCTACTTGCTAATTGGCTTTTGGTTTGATCGCAAAGGAGCTGCCGATGCTTGCCAAAAAGCCTTTGTAACTAACCGCGTTGGTGATTTCGGCTTACTACTTGGCTTACTGGGTCTGTATTGGGCTACAGGTACGTTTGAATTCACAGAAATGGGAGAACGTCTCAGCGAATTAGTGGAATCAGGAGCATTGAGTGTTGCTCTTGCCACCCTATTCGCAATTCTCGTTTTCATGGGACCTGCTGCTAAATCCGCTCAATTCCCCCTCCATGTATGGTTACCTGACGCGATGGAAGGTCCTACACCCATTTCGGCGTTAATCCATGCGGCGACAATGGTTGCGGCTGGGGTGTTCCTAATTGCACGGATGTTTCCTGTATTTGAGGAAATTCCTGCGGTAATGAACACGATCGCTTGGACAGGAGCCTTTACAGCATTTCTAGGGGCAAGTATCGCCATTACTCAAAACGACATCAAAAAAGGCTTGGCTTACTCCACCGTATCCCAGTTGGGATATATGGTTATGGGTATGGGCGTAGGAGCTTATGGGGCTGGACTATTTCACCTCATGACTCACGCATATTTCAAAGCGATGATGTTCCTTGGTTCTGGTTCCGTTATTCACGGTATGGAAGACGTAGTTGGACATGATCCCGACCTTGCTCAAGACATGAGGGTCATGGGTGGTTTACGCAAATACATGCCAATTACAGCAATTACTTTCTTTATCGGTACTCTTGCTATTAGCGGAATTCCTCCCTTCGCTGGTTTCTGGTCAAAGGATGAGATTCTCGCTTCCACATTCAAGGCAAATCCTGCACTCTGGGCGATTGGCTTTGCCACAGCAGGGATCACAGCTTTCTATATGTTCCGTATGTATTTCACTACCTTTGAAGGTGATTTTCGTGGTACTGACAAGAAATTGTTAGCTATAGTCAAGGCTGAAAATTCAGTTGGTAAAGAAGTTCAAGCTGACGATGGACATGGTCATCATCATGCCAGCAAGCCTCATGAATCGCCAATTACGATGACTTTACCTCTGATGGTCTTGGCAATTCCTTCGATGCTCATCGGTCTAGTTGGAACACCCTTGGGTAACTACTTTGAGTACTTTATCCATGCGCCATCGGAAAAAATCACTGAAGTTCCTGTGGAAGGCTTTACCCCTGAATTCCTATTAATGGGTGGAAGTTCAATTGGTATTGGTTTAATTGGGATCTCTCTTGCAATCTTGATGTATATGCAAAAGAAAATCGATCCCAGTGCGATCGCCAAATCTATCGAACCTCTGTACAAGCTCTCAAAGAACAAATGGTACATTGACGAAATTTACAACACGATCTTTGTGGTTGGTTCTCGCCGCTTAGCTCGTCAAGTTCTAGAAGTCGATGCCAAAATTGTTGATGGGGTAGTTAACCTAGCTGGTTTTGTGACTGTAGTTACTGGCGAAGGCTTGAAATACTTTGAAAACGGCAAAGCGCAATTCTATGCTCTTGTCATTTTTATTGGTGTTCTCGGTTTTGTAATCGTGAGTTCGATTTAATTTCTTTCTGACTTATTAATGATTTGAAAAGCGATCGCCTATTGATTTTTTAATTAATAGGCGATCGCTTTTTATTTAACGTCAGTTCGACGAAAGCGAAAAATGGTAAGAATCGCTTAGCGATTCTTACCATTTTTCGCCATTTGCGTCGTGCGAAGCACGACGCAAATGGCGATATCGAACTCACGTTTATTTAGTGTTTACTAAAGAGTTTTTTTGATCGTGGCTCAATAGTATTTGACCTAACGTTATAGTGTAGAGATGCTGCTGTCATATTAAATTGCAATAATTTTTCTTCACCTAAAATGTATACGTCTTCATTTAAAGTACATGAAAGATTAATTACTTGAATAATTTGGGAAGCGACAGCTTTAGCTAAAAGCGGTGGTACTGAATTACCAACTTGTCTAAAACCATGCCAAATTGTCTTATGAAAGCGAAACCAATCTGGGTAGCTATGTAATCTGGCAGCTTCTCGAACAGTTATACATCTTGGCGTAATCGGATGTATGGGACGAGGAGCTGTAAATGCACCACGATTACTTGGAGTGCCTGCTCTCAGCGTATTACTAATTCCATCTAAAGCTAGTTTATAAAATCTACTTATGCTTTCTACTTCCCCCTGAACCGTATCCCTGAACCGTTGTATTGACGTTTCCTGATGTTTTGACATCAGACTAGAAGTTAGTAATTTTTTGTCATATTCCCTTTTATAAGCAAAGTTGGATGCGTCCAAATTATTGATTAGCTTTACATATTCGCTGAATTGTCCAAATTCCACTTGGAACTTATCCTGTTGCATTAATTCAGGATATTGAGAAATATCAGGTAAACCTGCGATCGCATCCCGAACAGTTGGACTATCAGGTAAATTAATAATCTCTTTAGGAATACGTTTTGCTTTAGCTGGTTTAGTAATTGGTGATGGATAATTGGGAAGCTTTAAACCTTGGCGACAACCGATTAGAAATAATCTTTCGCGATGTTGAGGTACGCCAAAATGAGAGGCATCAAGTACTTTGTAAGGACTGAGAATGTCATATCCGTTTTCTTGGAAATTCTCGATCACTTCATCTAAAAACTGTCGATGATTACCTAAAGTTAAACCTTTAACATTTTCCATCACAAAGTATTTAGCGTTGAGTTCTTTAACTAGACGCATAAAATGTGAAACCAATTGATTGCGCGGATCGTCAAAGGCGCGTTTTCCCATCATCGAAAAACCTTGGCAAGGTGGTCCTCCAAACACCACATCAACTTCGCGATCGCCTATTTTTGATCTTTGCCGAATGTCTTCACCTGATATCTCCGTAACACTGGCACAAATCACTTTCCACATTGGGAAGTTATATTCATGGGTGGCACAGTGAATGGGATCGATCTCCACTG
Organism: Pseudanabaena minima str. Chao 2107; assembly: GCF_051131155.1. NCBI lineage: Bacteria > Bacillati > Cyanobacteriota > Cyanophyceae > Pseudanabaenales > Pseudanabaenaceae > Pseudanabaena > Pseudanabaena minima. Next base: position 1,761,972 of record NZ_CP159508.1, on the reverse strand, counting down.
AGGCAAGTACATCAAATCCTGCCTGCTCAAAGCCAAGCGTCATACCACCTACACCCGCAAATAAATCGACAGCGATCGGTCGTTGATTTCCCATAATCCACAAAGCTTTTAGATATCAGCACAGAAAATCTATTGTATAGCAATGAAAGTTTTGATTAGTGTATAAAAAAACAAAGAAAAGTAGGGATGTTTTGCCCCGCAACTTATCTTTTGGTTTTTTATTTATAGCTATAGTCACCTGTGTCAGGACAAATCAAAAAACAAATAGTGTGAGGCGGCGCGAAGCGCCGCCTCACACTATTTGTTTTTTATGTCTTAACAAACATGGCGACAGCTATAGCTATTCTAAATGGATTGTGAGAGTGCGACATGGAGGGTTGCACTCTCATAACCCTCCAAATCTTATAAATAATACCAATTCCAAAAATGGCAACGCCATTTTTGGAATCTTAAAACCTTACTGGGTTTGTTTTTTAATTCACTGAAGTGTTGGCTCACTTTAGTGAATTGGTATAATTTAGGATCTCTAATAACGTCAGTTCGATGAAAGCAAAAAATGGTAAGAATCGCTTAGCGATTCTTACCATTTTTCCCCATTTGCATCTTGCAAATCACGACGCAAATGGCTATATCGAACTCACGTTCTATTAGGTTCTCTATATCAAAATACAAAATGGCTAAGTAATTTGTATTTTTGAAATTCTTACTGGGTTTGTTTTTTAGCTAACAAAAGTGTCGTCACACTTTTGTTAATTGGTATTTAGTGTATTTGCATTTTTAAAAATTGTCATAAAACTCTAAAATCATTGCATTGCAATGATTTTAGAGTTTTAATTATTCATTTGTACCTAATGCCCCTGGAGAACCAGTTAATGTCCTACGTGGCGAACAAGTAGCGATCGTGATGATTAAAGTCATAATGTAGGGCATGGCATTGAATAAGTAATAGTAAGAATCAAATCCTACTGCCTGAAGAGCTGGCCCGATAGCTTGCGCTCCACCAAACAGCAAAGCTGCCCATAGACAATGAATTGGCTGCCATCTGGCAAAAATTACAAGAGCAACCGCCATTAAACCTTGACCACTTGAAATATTCTCAGCCCAAAGTCCGGGGAAATACAGCGATAAACTTGCGCCACCGATACCAGCAAGAAAGCTACCTGCTACGATCGCGCAGGTACGCACACCCACAACAGAAATTCCCATTGCTCTTGCAGCACTGGGGCTATCACCTACAGCACGTACATATAAACCCCACCGAGTCGAGCTAAAAAACCATTGCATCAGAGGTGCGATCGCAATACCAATTAATAGCAATGGGCTTACCTTCAGGGCTGCTTGGACTTGAGGAAGGCTGCTCCAATTGCCCCACTCGAGTACAGGCAAAGGGATTGCTTTAGGCTGAATAAAGGCTTTCCCAAAGAAAAATGCAATCCCACTACCAAAAATAATCATCGCAATACCGACAGCGACATCGCTTACCTTAGAACGTTGCGATAACCATGCATGAATTAATCCCAGTCCAACGCCTGACAAACCAGCTGCTAAGACTCCTAGCCAAGGTGATTTGGTCAAAAAAGAAACTGCATATGCGGTCATTGCCCCAGTGAGCAATGTTCCTTCTAGACCAAGATTAATCTTGCCGGCTTTTTCAGTAAGACATTCACCTAAACTAACAAATAGAAATGGTGCGCTTCCTCTGAGTGTACCTGCAACGATTGCTAAAGGAACACTCATCCAACCTAATGTTGTAGATGTATCTGCCATAGTAATTGGTAATTCTTAAAAAATTTGTGATTGAGAAAACTCATATTTTTATTTAATGAGCTGTAAAGCACCAATAAAAATATATCGATTCTTAGGAATTGCCTAAACTGTAGTTGCAGATGCATCAATCTTAACTTCTGGTTCTCTATCTTTAAAGAAGTCAAAGCGACCATAAAGAGATTCACTAAAGAGAATAGCTAAGAATACGATGCCTTGAAATAGCAAAACAGTAGCATCTGGAAGTCCAAACGATCTCTGTAGAGCGCTTCCACTTGCCAGAATACCTCCCATCAATACAGCAACAAGTACCGCAACTAAAGGATTTTGTCTGGCTATAAATGCAACTAAAATACCGCTATAGCCATAGCCAGAAATTAGTGAGGCATTCGCACTGCCATGAATGGCGGCTACTTCCACCATCCCTGCTAGACCAGCACAGGAACCTCCCAAGAAACTGACGATTAATGTAAGTTTGCCAACTGGTAAGCCTGCAATTTTAGCAGCACGAATATTGCCGCCGACAGTGCGTACTGAAAATCCAAAAGTGGTGCGATGAATCAAAAAATAAGCGATCACACAGGCAACTAGTCCATAAATTAGACCGTAATGAACTCTGCTATTGGGAATACTTTGCAGCATATTAATTGCCGAAAGTGGAAAGCTAGAGGGTTTATTTAAGGTAGAAGGATCACGCATTGGTCCTTCTACTAAGGTGTTAAGCACTGCGATCGCAATGTAATTCATCAACAAACTACTAATAGTTTCATTAACACCGCGATAGTACTTAATCGCACCAACAAACATAATCCACAGTCCACCCGCTATAATGCCACCCATCGCCATAGCTATCTGCACCATGAGAGAGGGTAAAGAAGCTAGCGATAAACCAACAGAGATTGCTCCCAATCCACCAACAATTAAAGCTCCTTCATTGCCAATAATCGTCAATCCTAGCATTGCTGGTAAAGACGTGCATAAACATGTCAGCATTAAAGGAGCTGCACGAATTAAGGTTCCTTGCCAAGAGAAGCTATTACCAAACGCAGATGAATAAATCGTTCCATAAATTGCAATTGGATTTTTCCCTTGGATGGCACAAAAAATCCCGAAAATGACTAATGAAGCAAGTAAAGCTCCTATTGGAAGCAGAATATTCTCAGATGTTGAACGCCAGCGATCGCGTATATTCATATAGTTAGTTCTCAAATGAATGATATACAAATAAAAGGATTTAAGACTTGCGAAGTAAGTCTTAAATCCTTTTATTTGGTTTAGCCTTTAACGCTTCCGATTACACCTTCAACAAACCAATCCATCTTTTCTAGATCTGGATCTGTCTGTTTGTATTCCTTGCCCTTAGCAATTACAACTTTGCCAGTGTTATCTTTCATTTCACCAGCATAAATAATCATGCTGCCATCTTTGAACTTAGCCATTACGGTTTCAGCTTCCTTCTTAGCCGCAGCACTAACGGCACTACCAAATGGCGACACCTTACAGAATCCTTCCTTAAGACCACCGCGCAAAATGTGAGGAATACCTCCATCCATAAGTGTCTTACCTGCTTTGAGCATCTCTACATACTTGGTGTAAACATTAGTCCAATCCCATTCTGCACCAGTTAGATATCCATTCGGAGCAAGTGATGCTTGATTAGTGTGATAGCCTGTGCAGAATATTTTCCGTTTTTCTGCCGTCTCCATCACAACTTTTGGACTGTCTACGTGACAGGTTAAGACATCTACACCCTGATCGATCATGCTGTTAGCGGCTTCAGCTTCTTTAACTGGAACTGACCAATCACCTGTGAAGATTACTTGAACTGTAGCTTTAGGATTAACGCTACGAGCGCCTAGGGTGTAGCTGTTGATATTACGAACTACCTGCGGAATTGGCTTGGCAGCCACAAATCCTAGCTTCCCAGACTTAGTTGATAGTCCTGCAACGACACCTGCAACATATTGCGCTTCATCAATATAGCCATAGTAACTTCCGATGTTTTTCGGAGTTTTGCCTTCTGTGTACAGCCCACCGCAATGGAAAAATTGCACCTTAGGATTCTCTGGTGCTAATTTGAGAATGTGAGGATCGAAGTAGCCAAAAGACGTGGGAAATAGTGCTGTGACAGCATTTTGGTTAATCATGCCGAGCATGGTTTCTTGAACTACAGCTGTTTCTGCAACACTTGCTTCACTGTATGTTTTAACACCAGGAAGCTTGGCAATTGCCGTTTCGCCTTCAAAGTGAGCTTGACTATAGCCGAAATCATCTTTTGGTCCAACATAGATAAAACCAATATTCAACAAAGCGGCAGTAGGTGAACTTGGTGCACCTGGAGATCCTGTGGTAGCTGTGTTAGTGGGAGCCTGTTCAGTACAGCCTACCCAAAGTTGAGAGGTTGCGCCAAAAGCGGCTGTAGCGATCGCGCCTCTGATAAACTTGCGACGTGGAATATAGATTGGACTCATGCCTTCACACCTTAGAAAGATTGAATGTACCGCGAGTTAAGAAAAAACTGATTAACAGAAATCTACACTGAATTAGAACTTAGCAAACATTATTTGTAACAAATGTATCACTAACTACTTGAGTTACTTCGCAATCTCTCATTCCAAATACAAAAGGGCGTGCATCGCACACCCTTTTGTATTTTGGAAGTTTATACCTCGTAATTAGAAGCTAAACACTGCTTGCAAGTTACCGATAAATACGGTTGGGTTGCCAGAGAAGTTATTAGGATTGAAGATGAAATAAGCAGAAGGAACTAGAGATATATTCTTAGTTACAGGATAGATGTAAGAAAACTCAAGATCATACTGAGTACCACCATTTCCCTTGCCAGACGTGATCACATTGTCATTGTCAGTAAACTTAAATGGCATTGCGAAGGAAATCATCGCCTGAGCGCCCTCTTTGAATAAGTCAGGGAAAGCTAAACCCGCTTGAAAGGTGTTCATGGATACATTGTTTGAACCACCTAATGCTCTATTTAGATTAGTAGAACCATATCCATAACGTCCGAATATACCAAATCCTTTTGTGACCAACCAATCGAAGTTAGCTACAAAGACATCAGATTGACCATTGTTATAACCGCCAGCCGTTGTTGCTGTACCGGGGAAGGATGGAGTGAAGCCAGCACCACCAATTGTTGCAGGAGGATTAGCACCAGCAAGATTGGTACGGCTGTATAGCAAGCGGAGCTTGAATGCATCACTAGGCTTAAACCCAAGTTCGGCGGTCAAAGCGTTGTTACCACCAAACAATCCTCCTCTAGTTGGATTGGCTGCTGATGCTCCCGAATCGCCAAATTCGTTACTTTCAGCCAAATATCCAATCTTAAAGTCAAACTGATCTCCCAATGGAGTCATGAATACTGCACCAGCACCACGTTTGGCATTAGTCAGCAATGTGCTGTTGATCGAGTTAAATGTGGTATTCCAAGGATAGATGAAACGGTTACCGTCAAAATACTTGTAGAAGTTGACACGAGGACCAACAACTAAGCTAGCTTTCTCAAATACTGGGAAAGTATAGGATAGTTCACGCAGTACAAAAGTGTTAGCTGTGGCTCCAGCAGTTTGATCCGTGAATGTGGTAGCAGTTGTGTTGAAAAATCCAGCTGAACCATAGGCATTAGAGTAAGCTGAGTTACCATTGCCAACAGCAAGTTGCGTTACTAAGCTATCCTTACCAGTAAAAGAGGTGTTCAGGGTTAGCCATACTAACCCACTCATGGTCGTATTTGGAGCGTTGCCAGGAGCAGCACCATCTCTAAGAACGTTACTGCCTGAACCAGTCGTAACATTAAAGAAGGCAAGACCGCTGAGCTTAGTAGTTGTAGAGAACTGTTGAGCTTCTAGCTTGGCAACCTTAGCGTCTAGAGCATCAACACGACCGCGTAGAGTAGCGAGTTCTGCTGCGAACTCTTCTTGAAGCTTTTGTAGTGTAGCAAGATCTTCCTTACTGACCTTATCAGCCAAACCTGCGGAGATAATTTCGTTGATCTTATCCAAACAAGCATTCAAACCAGCAGCAAATTCATAGCGGCTAGTTGCTTGTTTACCGCGGAATGTACTGTCAGGATAACCAGCAATACAACCATAGCGCTCGACTAAAGATTGCAAAGCGGTAAATGCCCAATCAGTAGGCTTCACATCACTCAATTGAGATACAGAAGTAACGTTTTGAGCTACAGCTTTGGGGCGGATTAAATCCGTGTTAATTGCTCGAATAGTTTCTGATTCACTCAACTTCGATTCTGTTACAGGTAGTGATGACTGCATCACTGGAGCAGTGGTCGATTGAGACTGAACTGTTACTGAATTTTGCGTCTCAGCATTTGCGCCTGTAGCCGTAGCTAACAAGCTCAAGCCTAATATCACTGAGAGATTACTGACTTTTTTCATTCCTTCACACCATAAAAGAAATATGTTTTAAACAAGTATAACCATGTAATTTACTAAATCTTAGTATTTAATAAACCTAGTTAAACTTGCCAAGATGCATATATTTGAAGCTAACAAAATCAGTTGATCACAAATGTATTCTCGAATACAATCTACCCCCAGTCATCATCCCAGTCATCATCAAAGTCATCTTTAATATTACTATTTGACCTAGAAATATTTTTTTTAAATGTTGATGGGTGCGCTACAGTTTGACGTTTTGGAGGATTATTTGCAGCAGAAAAAACAGAAAATTTCGGTACTGTTGGCAATTCAAAACCTATTACAGTTTGTCCAATGGTGATACATGTAGCTCCGAAACCAGCGCAGAAAATTAATAATAGTCCTAGAGGTAATTTGATAGACTCAAAGGAGAATAACCTCAAGTTAACTAAATTAGTATTTTGGGTTGCAAAAATAGCGATCGCCATTGATGTAATCCATAGAAAAATATAGAGAGATAAGCGAATCATGGGCTGCGCTCCTCTGCAAAAGAAGAAGACTCTGAGAGGTAATGACCAAATTTTTCGACAAATTTATTGTTAATGATTGCTTGGCGCATTTGCTGAGTGAATCGAATCAGCTCAGTAATATTGTGAATTGATAGTAGGGTATAACCTAAAATTTCTTGCGATCGCACTAAATGGCTAATATAAGCCCGTGAGAAATTTTGACAAGCATAGCAATCACAATCACTATCTATGGGGGTGAAATCACGCTTAAATTTTTGGTTTTTGAGATTCCAGCGTTCGCCTTTGACGAGAGCAACACTATGCCGTGCAAATCGAGTGGGAATGACGCAATCAAATAGATCTATTCCTGCGGCTACGGCTTGAGCCATTTCCTTATATGTACCAACGCCCATGAGATAGCGAGGTTTGTTTGCTGGCAATAGTGGGGTTGTGGCTCTAACAATTCTTTCGATTAATTCTGGTGGTTCGCCAACACTTACGCCGCCGATCGCATAACCTGGTAAATCAAATTCAATTAATTCTCGAGCTGACTGTTGACGTAAATCTAGATAAACGCCACCTTGGACAATACCAAATAAAGCTTGATCATTCTGACGATCGTGTGCTTTAATGCATCGCTCTAGCCATCGGGTTGTGCGTTGTCCCGCTAGTTTGATTGCTTCATAGGTAGAAGGATAAGGAGCGCATTCATCAAAAGCCATGATCACATCTGCGCCCAATTGATTCTGTATTTGAATCGATTTCTCTGGAGTCAGATTAATCATATTGCCGTCACGAGGCGATCGGAACTGGACTCCATCTTCACTAATGGAACGAATCTCACTCAGACTGAAAACCTGAAATCCGCCTGAATCAGTCAGGATTGGACTATCCCAATTCATAAATTTATGTAAGCCCCCTGCTTCTGACACAATATCTTCACCTGGCTGGAGATGAAGATGATAGGTATTTGCTAAGACCATTTCAGCCTTGCAGTCTTTAAGCTGTGCAGGCGTGACAGTTTTTACATTCGCTAATGTGCCAACGGGCATAAAACGAGGGGTATGCACAACTCCATGGGGGGTATGGAATTGTCCAACTCTGGCATCAGTACTACTGCACTGACACTCTAATTTAAAGGTAAAGTTATTCAGAGCTTACAATCCTAATTCTAATATTTTATGTTTGTATAAGTAGGGAGGCACAATTAAACATTAAATTCAAAACCTGTATTGCCCGCGAAGCAAACAGTTCAGATTTTGAATCTGGGGTTTAGTTATGTCGAAGTACTTACAGCTCTAAACAATAATTATATCGTACTCATACAGCTAGATACCCTAATCATTTAGCGCAGGGTTCGCTAGATACCAGATGCTCTGCTATAGCAATCCTAAATGGTTTGTGGAAGGACACCCCATCGGGGTGTCCTTCCACAAACCAAAAAAATCCACAAATGATATAGGACTGCTATATGAAGAAAATCGCAGCTCCTATCTCAGCAAGTTTCTATAGCAATTTACGACACTGGTTGTTAAAGAAGTGATGAATAGCTACAAGGCTTATCCAGCGAAGATTTATGGCGATTGATTATCAAGGTCGTGAAAAGCTTGCCCAGAATACTTTGAGAGACTTATCTCTCTTTAACAGTCCAGTGCAATAAATTTTAAAATTATGTTGTAAAGAAACATAATTTTAAAATTTATTGGTTCAATGTAAAATTTCTTGAATCTTGGTCATTAATGGATTTCTAGTCCGATATGTCTAAGCCCGAAAAATCTATGAAAAAAAATCAATATTTTTTTGCTGGTTTGAAATTTTGGGCAAAACAGATTGTTGCTCAGTTGTTAAAGAAGGATGAGCAAGAAAATCAACAATTTTTGGATGAAAATCAACAATCAAAAAAAAATACTTTTACCAATGATGATAAGCTTCAAAAAAGTCAATCTTATACAAAAGTAATCACCAAAGATATTTTTAAAACCACACCAAAGTTTTTTTATTGGTTCAAGTTAATTAGCAAATTTATTTCAGTTCAATTAGTTGTTCAATTATTAGGATTTGCTAGCGGGATTTTGATAATTCGCAACCTTAGCAAGGAAGAATATGCTTATTTTACTATCGCCAATTCTTTGCAATCAGTAATTAATGTTTTAGCCGATACTGGAATTAGTTCTTCCATAATATCTATTGGTGGAAAAATATGGCAAGATGATATCCTCCTAAGTCAATTACTCCATACTGGAATGCGACTGCGATATTATATGGGAATATCTGCTAGCTTTTTAATCGTTCCCACTATGGGGTATTTGTTGATATCCAATGGGGCATCAATATTCTATACTTTATTTGTAATTGTAGCAATTTTAATTGAGCTTAATTATTATTTCTGTCAACAAATTTTGTATATTATCCCTCTTCTAAAATCTCGAATTAAACAGATCCAGCACTTAGATATTACGTTTTCTGGTTCTCGTCTAGTGTTAATTGCTATAGCTAGCTTAATGCCTGTAAATGCCTTCATATATTTATTTTGTTCAACGATAGCATCGGGGCTTAGGACTTTTCTGATCAAAAAATGGAATAGTGATGTATATCTTAAAAACAACCTCATTAACAAGGCTTATGAAAAACAAATAATCTATGCAGTAAAAAATCAAATTTCTTATACTATATTTTGGTGTATTCAAGGACAAATAACAATTTTGCTTATTAGCAGCTTTGGTAATATATCTGGCATTGCTGATGTTGGAGCATTGGGGCGTTTTGCAGCAATTTTTGCTCCATTAAATGCGGCAGTTAGTAGTATTTTTATTCCTTCAATCGCCAGATGTCAGTCTATGGAAATCTTAAAAAAATATTATTTTAAAGCAATGTTATTTTATATTACAATTTCTATTGTATTTATAGCCACCTCATTAAAATTACCGCAAATATTTTTGTGGATTTTAGGAAGTAAATATAATAATCTTAATCAAGAGTTACTTTTAATTGTTGTATCTACAAGTATTTCTTTGTTGATTAGTCTGAATTGGGGAATCAACCATTCCAGAGGATGGATCACAGATTCTTGGCTAATAATCCCAAGTACAATTATTACTCAAATTGTTTCGTTAATGTTTATTGATGTTTCTATTACGAAAGGAGTTCTTCTATTTGGGATAATATCTTCTTTGCCCACTTTACTAGTTAATTTTTATTTGATATATAAAGGGCTTAATTCTTTTGAAAAAGGAGATGTTTAAAATGTTTAGACTTTTGAAAAAATCACTTTATACAATTCGCCATGAATCTTTTAGTGTTTTTGCCGAAAAAATTAAGCTCAAAATTGTTTATGTATATAAAAAATTAACCTTTAAGCCATATGAGATTGAGAAGAGTATAGCAGGAGAGACTATAAGACTAATAATCAGTGATTTATTTTCCAAACATTGGTATGATCGCCCCCATGAGTTTGATTATTGGCCAGAGCTTCTGTGGATAAAAGAAAATGTTTTAAAAGAAGGAGATATTGCCATTGATTGTGGTGCTAATATTGGGTTTACAGGAATCTTTTATGCTCAATGCGTAGGAAATACAGGTCAAGTAATTGGATTTGAGGCTTTAGCCTCTAATGCTGAGACAGTACGTAAAAACATTAAACTGAACCAAGTCAAAAATTTTGAAATTAGAAATGAAGCTGTTGGCTCTTTTCAAGGAATAGTAGACTTTACTGATTATGGGAATGGTTCTGTTGGAAGAACTGATGGCTTCAGAGTAATCACTGTTCCAGTAGTTACGTTGGATGATTCTATAAAGAACCTAGTCCCAACATTTATTAAAATAGATGTAGAAGGATATGAGATTGAAGTACTTAAAGGAGCGTCTGGAATCCTAAAAACCAAACCAAAACTAGAGATTGAGATTCATTGCGCTGCTTTTAAAAATCGTTTGGAAGATGTAAAAGAACTTCTAAGCTATATTCCATTTCCTGCTTATGACTTCTTTCTTCAGCTATTGCCACAAGGAGATATACAACATCATGTTCCTAATGATAAAACAGCAGAATTGATTGCTCAGTATAATAATGTTCACTTGTTTGCTCTACCAAAAGTTGATTTTTGAGTCCCTATTTCTTAACAAAAAAATGAAAATCAAACAGTGCGATCGCAAATTTAGATGGGTGTCTAGTACCAATGGTGATCCAGAAATATTATCAACCTTGAATAATCAAATGACTTGGTTTTACGCTCATCAGGATGGACGTGAAATGTATCAATCCATGTTAGATACTCAAGAAGAAATCCCCTCAGACTTATATTCAGTAAGGCATTTAATGCCAAAATATATTTGTTCACTAAACCCGCAAATCATCTTAGAGATAGGTTGTGCTAGTGGTCGTTTATACCGTCAACTCCGAAAATATGGCTATGAAGGGAACTATTCTGGAGTAGAAGTAGCTGATTACATTATTCAACAGAATAGATATAAACACCCTGAAGCTGATTGGCATTGTAGTACGGCTTATGATATTCCCTTCCCTGATTCATATTTTGATATTTGTTTTTCACTATATGTTCTTGAACATTTAGTATATCCAGAACGTGCATTAACAGAAATGATGCGAGTAATCAAACCGAACGGTCGTCTTGTTTTAGTTTTTCCAGATTTCGTTGAGTCTGGCCGTTTTGCTTCACAACAATTAGGCTGGTCTTTTGCCTCCACCGCATCTGAAAAGCTCCGTAAAGGTAAATTGATTGACGCTTTAATAAGTTTATATGATAGTAGGATCCGGCTTCCTCAAGCATTGCGAAAAACTCAGATGAATTTAGGTGATTTTCTTGTAAACCCTTATCCTATATGTCTGTCATATCTAGATATTATAGGCACTGACATTGATGCAGTTTATGTCGCATCTAAAAAAGAAGTCCATTACTGGGCAATCGAGAGAGGCTTTCAAGTAGAGTATCCTTGCGGTACAGAGGGAGGATTTGCTGAGCAGGCTTTTATTGTTATTGACAAGGTAAATATATGAACAATATCAAGAGGCTCATGAAAAAAGTTATTTCTTATTACTTTTCTCTATTCATAAAGTCAGTTGGTAATAATTCTTATATTCATCCTTCTACTAACCTAAATGGACTCTCCCAGAATATATGTATAGGTAATGATTGTCTAATTTGTCCCAACGTCACAATTCAATGTGATACTATCAATTCCTTTGTGCATATAGGAAATAATACTGTTGTCAAGCAGTATTGTATGCTTTTAACCTATGGAGGCTATATAGAAATTGGTGATTATTGTAATATCAACCCTTTTGCTATTCTATACGGACATGGAGGTTTAAAGATTGGCAATAATGTTTTGATTTCAGCTCATACTGTAATTATTCCTGCTAATCATACCTTTAATGATAAAAAACAATTAATTAGAAGCCAGGGTGACACAAAAAAAGGAATTATAATTGAAGATGATGTATGGATAGGTTCTGGCTGTCAAATTTTGGATGGGATTACTATTGGGAAGGGATCGATAATTGGTGCAGGTTCAGTGGTTACTAAAGACGTTGAACCTTATTCTGTAGTAGCTGGTGTACCAAGCAAACTAATTAAGCGAAGAGGTGATTGATTAATTATATTTGTCAAACACAATTAATTTTTATATGTATAAGAATATAAAAAAATAATTTATGAATAACCAAAAGCCTAAAATTGTTGTAGTTACTCCGATTAAAAATGAATATTGGATTTTAGATCGATTTCTATCTGTCACTAGTCAATTTGCTGATTTAATTATTGTTGCAGATCAAAACTCAATAGATGGTAGTAAAAACATTTGCCAGAAATATTCAAAAGTAAAGTTAATTGAAAATGAAGCAAATCAATATGATGAATCTAGCCGTCAACTTCTTTTATTACGAACAGCTAGAGAATTAGTTCCAGAACATAAAATTATTTTGGCACTAGATGCAGATGAAATTTTAGCAGCAAATGCTATTCATACTTTAGGTTGGCAAACAATGCTTAATGCAAAGCCTGGAACTGTTTTATGCTTTGAAAAACCAGATTTATATTTAACACTTGATCAATGTGTGAGATACAGTCAACCTTGGCCTTTAGGGTATGTTGATGATGGAGTTGAACACAATCCCAAGAAACTACATAGTATCAGAATCCCTGTTCCAGATAGCGCTCCTCAGCTTCACATTCATGACGTTAAAGTTCTTCATTATGCTATTCTTCGCTTAACAGCACAATCTTCAAAGTGGAGGATGTATTCCGTTATAGACAATGTTTATAAAACAAATCCCATCTTTAGGAGACGGAAAAGCTATTGTGCTTTTAAAGATTGGACTAAAGGTGGCAATTTACAGAAATCTTCTCAAGAATGGTTCGATGGATGGGAGAGCATAGGAATTGATATGAAAACAATTATTAACTATAAGTATTATTGGCAAGATACGGAGGTTCTTAAGTATTTTCAAAAATATGGAGTAATTAAATTTTGGGTAGATGATATTTGGTATTTTAACTGGGAAGCTTGTAGGCTTTATATGAAAAAGCAGGGAATAGAAGATATTCCTGAATTCCCTATTCAAAAACCGCCGTTATTATTAACTTTAATGCTTAGATTTTTAGATAAGATTTACGGACAACTATCTAAAATCATAAACCTATAATATTTAAGTTTGATTATGAAAATTCTAACTATAAGTAACTGTCATTTAATAGAATCTCAGGGGTCAGGATATACAATTGTCAACTTTGTTCGTGGATTGAAACAAAGAGGACATGAAGTTGATCTGTTTGGTCCAAATGAATATGAACCTCTTCAGTTTTTACGAGGACGAGCTAGTCGATATCGAAAAGCATTAGGGATATTCTTTTTTTGCTTAGTTCAAATCAATAAAAAAAAATATGACATTATTGAGTTTTATGGTGCTGAAGCATGGTTAACCGTGGCTTTTTTGCAACAATTTAAAAAACGACCTTACTTAATTATTTGTCATTCCAATGGTTTAGAAACAAATGTTCATAAAGTTATGACTCAAAATAATGAAGCAATAAATTATGGCTCAAAATTGAAGAAATGGTATCAATTTGATCAAACTGGTTTATTTGAAATATTCTTTAATAAAGTTGACGGAATAATAACTCAAAGTGACTATGATAGAAGTTATGGGTTAAATCAACAGTATCAACAAGTAGATCGTTTAACCACAATTGAACCTGGTTTGTTAAATACTTTTCTAAGACTGCAATTGGATTTCTCTAGAGATGCGATAATTGGCTATTGCGGAAGTTGGATATCTCGGAAAGGAACGAAAATCATGATAAATGATGTATCAAATCTACTTACCGAGTTTCCTAGTTTGATTTTTAAGTTGATTGGTGTAGGTAATGATTTTAAAAAAGAAGAATATTTTCCTATACAGATATGCAATAGGATTAACATCATACCTTTTGTTGAAAATAAAGATGACCTAAAAAAAATTTATAAAACTGTCTCTATTTTTATTATGCCTTCGATTTATGAAAGCTTTGGCTTAGTGTCCGCCGAAGCAATGTCTTGTGGTTGTGCCTTAGTTTCCAGCAAAACTGGGTTTGCAGCTAGCCTAAAACATGGAGAGGAGGCTATGTTGATAGATGCACCACTTTCCCCATACTTATATGAAGCAGTTAAAAAATTATTGCTCAATGAATCTTTACGAATGAAGATTGCTCAAACTGGTTATGAAAGAGTGCAGGCTCTAAGATGGGATGTGGCAATCGATAAATTAGAAATGACTTATTTACAATGGCTTGATCAATATAGATCTCATTATTTGAGTGAAACTTGATTTCCTGCTACAGAGTATGCATCTTAAATATAAGCTCCTATCTATCCGATTGAGATGGTTTCACCTAGTCCTCCAGATGAGCAAAGAATTTCTCCGATCACTTGCAAGTTAAGTAGAAGTCGAACTGCTTGAAATTTTTTCTAATAATAGTCTTATGTTTCCTCAGTATGATTTATTCCATTGTTTCTAGACTTCCGCCATCGATTGATGGCATTGGTGACTATGCGTTAAATTTAGCACGTCAACTTCGTAAAGATTTTAATGTTCAAACCCATTTTATTGTTGGATATCCTGAATGGAACGGTGAATTAGAAATTGAAGGTTTTTCTATTAGTCAAGTTTTAGATAGTGACTCTAATCAACTGACAACTTTGTTGGTAGGAGATAGTCCATCATCAGTTTTATTGCATTATGTGGGTTATGGCTATGCTAAGCGAGGCTGCCCCATCTGGCTAATTGAGGGTTTACAGCGTTGGAAGAGTTTATATCCACAGAGATCTCTGATCACCATGTTTCATGAGGTTTTTACATCTGGAACTCCACCTTGGACAAGTTCATTTTGGCTTTCTCCTCTACAAAAAAATTTGGTTTTCAGATTATCTCAATTAAGTGATAGCTGTATTACTAATAATCAAAACTATGCTGATACTCTTATTAAGCTAAGTAACGGGAAGCACCCTCAAATACGCGTTTTGCCAGTTTTTTCTAATATTGGTGAACCAAGACTGTTACTTCCTTTATCAAAACGCTCAAAACAGCTAATTCTTTTTGGGCTTGTTCCCCAGAGGATAAGAGCTTATCAACAATGCAAAGAAACTTTAGTTGATGTGTGCCAAAGTTTAGGTATCCAAGAAATTTTGGATCTAGGAACTCCGACTGGAAAAACTCCCCCTGTAATTGGGAATGTACCAATCCTAGAATTAGGACAGCAACCATCTGCAAAAATAAGTGATATTATGAAAAACTCAATCGCAGGATTCTTAAGTTATAATCCTAACTTTTTGGGCAAATCAGGTGTTTTTGCTGCTTACTGTGCCCATAGATTAATACCCATTAATGCTAAAAGTAATAATTCCCTTGCTAACGAAATAAAAGAAGGAGAAAACTATTGGGTTCCCAGTAAAAATTCAGTAAAAGATATAAAAATGCTACAATTAATCGCTGATAATGCTCATGCTTGGTATTCTGACCATAACTTGTCAATTCAATCCAAAAAATTCTTTGAGATTTTCCAGCAGTTAAATTTGCAATAAAAAATATAACTTTAGTGTTGAAACAAAATAAAAATTAGGATTGCTAAAGATTCAATTAAATCATCTACTTTAGATTTTACGAGGGAGTATAAAAATAGATTTTAATCTACAACTAGTAAAAAAATATAGCATTAGAAAATGGAAATAGTAGGCTTATCAATACTAGTTTTACTGATCATCTTTGGAGCATCACAGAATTGGAAACTATCGATTAAAACCATTCTTGTGATCGTTTTATTTGAGGGTGCTCTAAGGCGATGGTTTTTTCCGCAAGCAAGAGATTTGATTTACTTTCTTAAAGACTTTATACTAATTGGCGCTTACATTGGTTTTGCTAGACGATCTCGACAACTAGTAGATCGGTATCCATTTATCAAAGAATTAACAATCACTATAGCTATTGTTTGCTGTTTACAGTCTTTTAATCCTAGCCTAGGATCTCCAATTATAGGATTACTAGGTATTAGAGCATACTTATTATACATTCCTCTTATGTGGATAATTCCACATTTGTTTGACTCAGAGTCTGAGTTGTATAAATTCTTGCGAAACTATTTATTCTTACTAATTCCTATTTGTATTTTAGGTATTGTTCAATTTTTTAGCCCTGTAGATAGCTCATTAAATATGTATGTGTCTGGTTCAGAGGAAGGAATTGCTACAGCAGGTGAGTTTGTCAGAATCACAGGAACTTTTTCGTATTTGCAAGGGCTGAAAGTTTATCTTGCAGTTTGTTTTTCATTGTTAGTAGTTTTTCTTTCTCAAACATACTCAATTAAGTGGCAGTTGATTTATATTTTAGAGCTGACACTTATCGTTGTTAATTGTTTCATGAGTGGTTCGAGAGCAGTCATGATTTACATATTCTTATTCACTATTATCTATGCAATTTGTTTATTGTTTAATAGTTATAAGACTGCTATCAATTTTGTTTTTAGTTTGTTTTTACCCTTAGTTATAGCAACATTAATGGCTATAATCTACTTTCAACCAGCAATTCAATCTTATACCAATCGAGCAGATACAGCTAGTGACTCAGTGGTTGATCGTGCATTTGGATACTTTAATGATATTTTTGTTTTTTCTAAAGATAGAGTTGACGGTTATGGTGTAGGAGCCACCCAAGGTGGATCAGCTAGTCTGAGGCAGCTTTTAGATTTACCTGTAGGTGAGAAACTGCCACCTTACGAAGAAGAGCCTGGGAGAGTCATGATTGAAATAGGGCTATTGGGTTTTATTTTATGGTATGGACTTAGATTAGCTATCTTAATATATTTATACTGTGTATTTATCAATCTAAAAAATCCTTTTTACAAAAAATTAGCATTAGCTGTATTTTTATTCCAACTAATTCATATAGGTAGACAGCTAGTAACTGACCCAACCATGTTACCGTATTTCTGGTTTTTTAGTGGATTTATTTACTTATTGCCAAATCTTGAAAGCCAAGAAACAAAAAGTATTGGACTTGATCAAGCAAAGAGTTAAATGCCTAGCAATTTACTCATAAAATAATTTGCTATCTGAAAGACAAAATATTAGGTAGTGATTTTAAATAAAACCATCATTTATTATAGAAGATTAAATAGAATAACCTTAAGTGAAAAAAATGCAAAAAAAAGCATTAATTTGTGGTATATCAGGACAGGATGGCGCTTATCTATCTCAACTTTTATTAAATCACGGTTATGAAGTATATGGAACTTCTCGTGATGCTCAAATATCAACTTTACAAAATTTGCAATATTTAGGAATACGCGATCGCGTCAAGTCATTATCTATGTCTCTTACTGATTTTCGCAGTGTACTACAAGTTTTAACCCAAGTCCAACCAGACGAAATATACAATTTAGCTGGACAAAGTTCAGTAAGTTTGTC
This sequence comes from Pseudanabaena minima str. Chao 2107, assembly GCF_051131155.1. NCBI lineage: Bacteria > Bacillati > Cyanobacteriota > Cyanophyceae > Pseudanabaenales > Pseudanabaenaceae > Pseudanabaena > Pseudanabaena minima. The sequence continues at coordinate 1,744,355 of NZ_CP159508.1, read as the reverse complement.
CTTTGAACAACCTGTCGAGACATTAGAAAGTATTGCTACAGGTACACTCAATTTACTCGAATCAATTAGGTTTCTTGGTAAGCCTATCAAATTTTATAACGCTGGTTCTAGCGAATGTTTCGGTGACACTTTTGGGTTACCTGCCGATGAAGAAACTTCATTTCGTCCTCGCAGTCCTTATGCTGTAGCTAAGTCTACGGCTTTTTGGCAAGTATCTAACTACCGTGAAGCATATAAACTATTTGCTTGCTCTGGTATCCTTTTTAACCATGAATCCCCTTTGCGACATGATCGCTTTGTAACCCAAAAAATTATTGGTGCTGCCTGTCGTATTGCAAACGGACAAATAGAAAAGTTGATATTAGGTAATATTGATATTCAAAGAGACTGGGGATATGCTCCAGACTATGTAAAAGCTATGTACCTCATGCTCCAACAAGAACAACCTAATGACTTTGTGATCGCCACAGGAAAAACAATCAGTTTGTCAGATTTTATTGCTGAGGCTTTTGGAATTTTGGAGCTAAATTGGGAGGAGTATGTAATTTCTGATCAATCTTTGTATAGACCAACTGACATTACAATAAGTTGTGCTAATCCTAGTAAAGCTAATCAGAAGCTAGGGTGGTATGCTACTACAGGAGTTCATCAAATCATACAAATTATGGTTGAAGCAATGCAAAGAAAACTAGCAGTAAAATAAATGATAATTTGTATGGCGTGGCTTCGTCACGCCGTACAAATTATCATTTATTTTACTGCTAGATGACTAAAACTCCCAAAATCCATATTTGGCTACCTGATATCTTTCAATTTAAAGGTGGTATTCAGGTTTATTCTGCTTTTTTGATTCGTGCATTAGAGGAAGTTCTACCAAATAGTGATCGCTCTGTATTTATCAAGAATGATGCTTTCTCAACAGAAAATATTAAGTTTGATAAGCAGACAAAACTTAGATTTGCAGGGAGATGGAAATCGACTTTTTTACATACTCCAATCTTTGCTGCTCAATTATTATTTTCTGCAATAAAAGCCTCCCCTGATTTAATTATTTGTGGTCATATTAATTTTTCACCACTTGCAGCAAAGATTTCTAGACTATTAAAAATCCCATATTGGTTAATTGTCTATGGTATTGATGCATGGAATATTGAAGATTCGTCTAAAATAGATGGTCTGAAGTCAGCACAAAAGATTATTTCAATAGGTGACTATACTCGTAATCGCATCATCACTGAACAAAATATTTCACATGAGCTTATCTCTCTTCTACCCGTAACTTTTGATGATGATCAATTTACTGTCAAACCTAAACCTCAATATCTACTAAACCGTCATCAATTGCATCCTGACCAGCCAATAATTTTAACTGTATCTAGGTTGGCTGGGGGAGATCGCTATAAAGGCTATGACCAGATCATTCAAGCTCTACCAGCTATTCGTCTTCAGATTCCCAATATTTGCTACCTATTGGTTGGGAAGGGGGATGACCGAGATCGCATTGAAGCAATTGTTGATGATATGGATGTCAGAGATTGCGTAATCTTTACTGGTTTTGTTCCAGATTACGAATTAGCGGATTACTACAATCTCTGTGATGTGTTTGCAATGCCTAGTAAGGGAGAGGGTTTTGGGATTGTTTATTTAGAAGCTTTAGCGTCTGGTAAACCAACAATTGGTGGCAATCAAGATGGAGCGCTCGATGCTTTGTGTAATGGAGATTTAGGTGCTCTAGTTAATCCTGATAGCATAAATGAAATAGGAGAGACTATAGTCCAAATTTTGATGAATAAACATTCTTTATCAATTCTGTATAAACCTGAGATTCTTAGACAAAAAGTGATTGAGAAATACGGTTTTGAGCAGTTTAAACAAAATCTTTCTCATCTTTTTACAGATTATACCGATTAGTGAAAGTGTAGTCACATTTTTGCTAATCAATATAATCTAAAGTTATTCAACAAAAGCGATTCTCCAAATTAGAACTTGTATTATTGAATATCTTTTATTATGTTGCGACAATTGTACATAAGCTTTCTCTTTTACAGATCTTTAGATATTTAACGTGAGTTCGGGATAAGCGACAAAATTTAAAAATCCAAAACAATAAAAGACTTGCGAAGCAGGTCTTTTATTGTTTTGGATTTTAGGCGTGCTGCGAGCGAACCCTCTATAGGAAACAATTTTAAATTAATCTGAACTGAGGTTACTTAAGGGTCGACCCAGCGATCGTCAGATTTAATGAGGGCTATTAATTGTTCTACACCTTCGGCTTCAGGTACACGTTTGATTTCTTCCTTGCCGCGATAGAGTGAGATTATTCCAGGAGTTTTGCCAACATAGCCATAGTCAGCGTCTGCCATTTCACCGGGACCATTCACAATACAGCCCATTACTGCTATATCTAGACCTACTAGATGGCTAGTAGCTTCGCGGACTTTGTGCAAGACTTCTTCAAGATTAAATAAGGTGCGTCCACATGATGGACAAGCCACATACTCCACCATCGTCTTACGTAGTCCAAGGGACTGTAAAATACTGTAGCAGACAGGTATTTCCTTTTCGGGAGCTTCGGTGAGAGAAACACGAATAGTATCACCAATGCCTTGAGCTAATAATGTAGCAATACCTGCAGTTGACTTGATCCGACCATATTCACCGTCACCTGCTTCTGTTACACCTAAGTGTAGGGGGTAGTCCATCCCCAGTTGATCCATGCGCTTAACCATTAGCTGGTAAGCTGCAATCATCACAGGTACACGAGAAGCTTTCATGGAGATCACGATATTTCTAAAGTCTAGATCTTCACAAATGCGAATAAATTCGATCGCAGATTCGACCATGCCCTGAGGAGTGTCACCATAGGTAAATAACATCCGCTCAGCAAGTGAGCCATGATTTACCCCAATTCGCATTGCTTTGCCCTGTTCTTTAAGGCTTAAAACTAGAGGCTTGAGGGTATCACGGACTTTTTCAGCAATTTCGTCAAACTCTGATTGGGTGTATTCGGTACGGTTGGCTTTGGGTTTCTCGAATACATATAGTCCTGGATTGATGCGGACTTTGTGGATATGCTTGGCAACTTCGAGGGCAATTTTCATGCCATTGTGGTGGACATCAGCAACCAGAGGCACATCGAGATAAGTACGTTTGAGTTTTTGACGAATTTCTGAGAGAGCCGCAGCGTGAGCCATGCTGGGGACAGTGACGCGCACAATTTCGCAACCAATTTCATGCAAGCGGCGAATTCCTGCTACGGAGCCATCAATATCAAGGGTGTCTTCATTAATCATCGACTGCACTACGACAGGAGAGCCACCGCCAATGGTGATATTGCCCACTTGTACAGGTCGAGTTTTGCGTCTGACAATTACACCAAGATTTTCACTGCCATCTATAATTGGTTCGGCTTTAGAGTTTTGTGTGCCGTTTTGGGTAATTTTCAGGTTCTCAGAAACAGTCGTCATAACACTTTTAGTTACTTTCAGTTATTAGTTTATCTGAAGTGGGGATCAGTTTCACAATTCAAACTTTTCAAACTTTGCTAATTTGCATTAGTCCATTGATCGGGAATTGCTTCGGTATCTTCTACAAGAAAATTGTCATATACCCATATTCGAGCTTGATCGTATAAATCTCTAAGTATGGATTTGCGATCGCCAGATCTGTCCCACGGCAGTAGATCAGAATCCAATTCACAGAAACCAACCCAAGAGTGATTCTGTTGGTGTAATTCTTCTGCCTTAACGAGAACTGCTGCCAATACAGCTAAATCGTAGGGTTTTAGTGATAAATCTAGTGCTCCAATTGTCACTTGGCGCTCTAGCATTGGCTCCGACAGCGGAAATACGTTGAGATGAGGGAGGTTCGCCAACTCGGTCAGTCGTTCAGAAACTTTGGTGAGTTCATTGGCAACCAATCCGTCAAATTGATCAAATACACGAAAGGCAGCTTTTGCATCTTCAGGATTCACTTTGCCTTGACTTTTTGCCCATTTGAGAAAATTGCGTAAATCCGCAGATTGAGACCGTGGGTTAAATCGACGAGGTACAGTTTCCCTTGCTTCTGTAAGACATATAGCAGGAACATACAACCCGAACTCACCAGCCTGAGCGCGTGTGAGTAAATCGATAGCCTGTTGCTTTTGCAAATGGGCTGGAGCTATAACATCCACGACCCAATTTGTTTCGACTAAAACTGCTCTTGGTTTCACTTGATAGCCTTACTTTGCTTCGAGCGAAATCCAGCAGCCCTCACTTCACCCCATTGCAGAAGGTTGGTGACTGCACCACTTAGTAATGTTTTTAAATCACTTGGAAGTTTATCTACATTAGATCTTAGTTTCAAGCTTTCAAGCCAATTTTGAACCTGCGATTCAAATTCTAAAGCACCTCCGTCTTGCCACTGACCATCCGCAGGAGGGAGTAAAGATACTGGAAGTTTTGCTTCGCCTACAGTATAAATCGAAGCACCGTTATATTCCTCTAAAGTGTCTCGTAGAAGAATAACGCGCTCGCCAGCCACAAGCAGCCCAAGGGAGCAATCAAAAGAGACCATCGATCTCTTGAGAGAATCGATCGCACGATTTACAGAATCTCTCGTGTCTTTAAGCTTTACTTCTACGAGCATTAAGTACTCGCTGTCAGGGCTTTTGACAAATATATCTGGTTGGAGTGTTTGCATAATTGAGTTATATTGCATACTGAAACAATTATTACATACAGCATATTTATTTAAAGTTTCACATAAGTATGTATTTTGCGGCTAAATTCATTCATCTTTGAATCCAAGAACTTTAATTTTGGAAATTGTTCTAGGATAAATCGCGGAACCCTAAAATCGACATGAGTTATTTCCCTAATCATCGATATTTTGCTTACCTTACTTCACCAGCGATCGCCTCAATGCCAGATAAGCAAAACGTGGTAATTATTCAACCTATGGGGGCGATCGAGCAGCATGGCGCACATTTACCTTTAATTGTTGATGCGGCAATTAGTATTGGGGTGTTGGCAAGGGCTTTAGAAAAATTAGACCCCGCGATTCCTGCCTATGCTTTGCCACCTCTGTATTATGGTAAATCGAATGAGCATAGTACTTTTGCAGGCACGATAACCATGCGATCGCAGACGATGCTAGCAGTCTTGACAGATATTGCCGAAAGTGTCTATCGAGCAGGATTTCGGAAGCTTGCCTTGATGAATTCTCATGGGGGACAGCCGCAGATTTTGGAGATAGTTGCTCGCGATCTCCATGAGCAATATTCTGACTTGGCAATTTTTCCGCTCTTTACTTGGCGCGTTCCCAATTCGGCTAAGGATTTATTGACTGAACAAGAATTAGAATTTGGAATTCATGGTGGTGATGCCGAAACTAGCCTGATGTTAGCGCTTTTGCCTGAGCAAGTCCAAATGGATAAGGCAGTTACCGAATATCCCTATGGTTTACCTGAAAATAGTTTACTGAGTATGGAATCAGCAAACCCCTTTGCATGGGTAATGCGTGATTTGACTCGCAGTGGGGTTTTGGGTGATGCTAAGGCTGCGACCAAAGAAAAAGGTGAGAAAATTCTTAATTCTTTAGTTGATGGTTGGGTGCAACTGATCGAAGATATCTATAAATTTGAGCAACCGAAAGCATATGGCAATCATCTCCTCTAAACCAAGTCCAAATCCTGAAGGCGATCGCCCTGCTAATCAATTTGACTCTCAAAATCCATCGGCAGCGAATCCTGCAAAGACCGCAGGTCAAAAGTCAACCTCCCGATCGCCTAAAAAATCTGCGAAGAAAGAAGTAACATCGCCCGAAATGCAACAGGCATTAGATTTACTACAAGCGGAAGCCACACCAGAGGAAAAGCTAGAGGATCAACTAGCCAAAGATTCTCCTGCCCAAGTTTCGGTTGATATTAATATTCGTCCCAAAAATCTCAAAGACTACATTGGACAGAAAGATTTAAAGGAGTTACTCCATATCGCGATCGCGGCGGCAAAATCTCGTTCTTCAGCCCTCGATCATTTGCTCTTGTATGGTCCCCCCGGCTTGGGAAAAACTTCCCTAGCTCTAATCATTGCGCAGGAAATGGGAGTGCAATGTAAAATCACTTCGGCTCCTGCCCTAGAACGTCCCCGTGATGTCGCTGGTTTACTGGTTTCGCTACAGCAAGGAGACATTCTCTTTATTGATGAAATCCATCGCTTACCGAATGTGACAGAAGAGATTCTCTATCCTGCAATGGAAGATTATCGCCTTGATATTACGATTGGGAAAGGACAAGGGGCAAGGATTCGCAGTGTGCAGTTAAATAAATTTACACTGATTGGGGCAACAACGAGAATTGGAGCTTTATCTTCGCCATTGCGCGATCGCTTTGGCTTTGTGCAACATTTCCGTTTTTATGAGCAGGATGAACTAACACAGATTGTCTCTCGTAGTGCGAAGATTCTGGAGACCCCAATCCATGACGATGGGGCGATCGCGATCGCGGCAAGATCGCGAGGTACGCCTCGGATTGCCAATCGTCTCTTAAAGAGAGTACGGGATTATGCTGAAGTTAAGGCTAAAGGTGAACAAATTACAGGGGCGATCGCGGAATCGGCTCTGGAATTATTTAATGTCGATCCTAAAGGTTTGGACTGGATTGATCGCAAATTGTTAACGGTATTAATTGAGAACTTTAATGGCGGTCCCGCAGGTTTGGACACCTTGGCGGCGGCGACAGGTGAGGATGCCCACACGATTGAAGAAGTCTATGAGCCATATTTATTACAGATTGGCTATATCAATCGTACACCTCGCGGTCGGGTGGCTACGGCGGCGGCATGGAAGCATTTGGGCTATTCTGTGCAAACGGCGCTAGATTTAGCGAGTTTGTGACTAATTACTGATGTTACGTGGAACGCAGATGATGAATCTCTTGCTGCTAGCATAACAGGGCAAGCACGGGGGCATTGCCCCTACCTGAGAAATTTATGTTTTGTAGGGGCTTCGCCCCCGTGCCAGCTCCCAACCTTGAGGATCGCAGGATTCCTTCCACGTAACATCAGTAATTATGCTTTAAGCCAGCGTGTTGTCCCATCTTTTTGATCAACGAGGGTAATCCCCAAGGCTTTTAGTTCATTACGAATGCGATCGCCTTCTTGATAATTTTTCGCCTTCTTCGCCTCAATCCGTTGCTGGATTAAAGATTCTATTTCAGCTTCACTGATGTCATCTGAATCACCTTGGCGATCGCTAATATCAGCAACAAAGCCCAAAACATTGGTCATGTAATACAAGGCTTGCCAATCTCTCAATAAAACGTCAGAACTTGCAGCGGTTTTACCAGCATGGGATAGAGAGTTCCGTTTTGAGCGTAACTTCTTAGCTAATTCAAACACATGGGACATTGCTACGGAAGTATTAAAATCATCATCCATTGCTTCTTCAAAACAGGCGATCGCTTCACCCACATCTTTTCGAGTAGGAATTTCCAGATTTTCCCAGCCTAACTTTGCACCAAAATCTGCGGCAAACAACATTCCATCGCGAATTGTTTCCCAGCCCTTGGTTGCGGCACTAATTGCTTCTTCGGTAAAGTCTATCGGTTGGCGGTACTGAGCTTGCAAGATAAATAAACGGATTGCCATTGGGTCAAAATGAGAAGTCAAATCCCGAATCGTTGTGAAATTATTTAGTGATTTCGACATCTTCTCGCCATCAATATTCACAAATCCGTTGTGCATCCAATATTTGGCGAGGGGCTTTGCATAAGCTGCTTCTGACTGGGCGATTTCATTCTCATGGTGTGGAAACTGTAAGTCTGTGCCACCTGCATGAATATCAATGGTTTCACCTAACTGCCGTACCATTGCTGAGCATTCAATATGCCAACCAGGGCGACCATTTCCCCAAGGAGATTCCCAAAATGGTTCACTCGGTTTAGCAGCTTTCCACAGAGCAAAATCAAAGGGATAGCGCTTTTGCTCTTCCTGCTCATCGACGCGACCACTTGCCCCTGCTTGCATGTCTTCCAGCTTACGTCCTGAGAGCTTGCCATAACTGGGAAACTTTTGCACTGCGTAATAGACATCGCCTCCAGATGCATAGGCATAGCCACGATCAATCAATTGTTGAATTAGTTCAATAATTTCAGGAATTGTCTCTGTGGCGCGAGGATAGTCATCGGCTTTGGCAATATTCAGCTTTGCCATGTCTTCGTCATAGGCGGCGATATACTGCTCTGCGATCGCCTGCATTGTGGTGTTATTTTCCTGTGCCTTTTTTAAAATCTTGTCATCAATGTCCGTAATATTCTGGACATACTTAATTTGATATTTGGTCGCCAAATAGCGCCGAATCATGTCCCAAATCACGTAGGCTCTAGCATGACCTAAGTGGCAGTAGTTATAGACAGTTACACCACAAACATACATTTTCACAATCCCTGTTTCGAGGGGAATAAAGTCTTCTTTGCGACGTGTAAGTGTGTTGTAAATGCGAAGGGTCATGGATTTGAATGTCTTTTGATGATCTAGGCGCGAAGTAATTATACAGCATGGCTTTGTCACGAAAAGATCTGTTAATCATGCTATTTCTTGCAGTTGCCATGAGTGCAGGTTGGGTAAATAAATGACTGCTAAGCTCCACAGTACAATTATTCTGAAACTTTATATAAAGCTGCTAACTTCAGCGCTGTAGAGCGAAAGCGATCGCGTAGACTTTGTGGTTCTAGTACCTGAGCATTATGAGCAAACTGATGCACCCAACGACAAAACTCATTCACCGATCGCGGCGGTAGGGAAATGTTGTAATCGATATAGTCGGGTTTGCCACTTCGATCAATCACTTGAGAAATATGTCTTTTTTCTCCCTCTTCGATAAAAGCAATTACGGGCGGGAAAAAACGTATTTTGATTTGAATATATTCTAGGGTTCCTGCAATTTCTTTAGTTTGTTCAGAGGGTTCACCGAGAAACAGACCCCAGCCTTTTTTAAATAGATTCATTGCCACAGTTAAACTTGATTTTTGGAGATCGGTTCCTCTGGGTTGGTTAACGAATTGGATTTGGTCAGTGAAGCGGTCAATCCGTTCAATTTCTAAATGACCATTATCAACGTACTCATAGAGCAAATACCAAGCAATATCGTGATAAATCAATTGCAATGGGAAGACTTGTAAATATCCAATTTTCTGACTATAGGGGTCGGTATATCGATAGATGGTGATTGCTTGTCCGATCGCGATCGCTGTTTCTACTTGCTCTAAACAATGATAAAGATTGTGACGATTTTTCTTGATATCTAGCATTTCATCGAGATCGGTGTAGATGATTGCTCGATCTATTTGCGATCGCACGGGATAGAGATAGTCTGTGGATTCTAAGATTTGTTTGCCACGTAGTTTTTTTTCGAGTTCTTGGTAAATACGGATTGCTTGGGGCGATCGCTGATATTTTGCCATTGAGTTGAGGGCATTGAGAGCTACTTGTAAGTCTTTAAAGGACATCACGCCTGTTCCGAGGAAGTAGCCCCAACGATAAATTCGCTTTTCTAAAAGCCCATATTTACGGAGTGTAACTAAGTCTTTGCGAAGGGTGGGAATGGAATATTTAGTTAATGAAATATTGTATTGTTGGGCAACTTCATAGACTTTTGCTTGAACGGATTCTAAGGATTCATGGGCAGATTGGGAGTTATTGCCGATGCGATCTGGGCAGCCGATGCCGGGGTGATGAATGAAGGTGGCAATGAGGAGAAGGAGCCGCTCAAAGGCTTGGCGATCGCTGTAGGGATGTAAGTTGTTAGTCTTCGGCATAGTGATATGTCAAGTAAATGACAATATTTATTAAAAATTATCATTAGCCATGAATTTATGTTTATTAAGATACTTTGAGTCGTATATATAAATTATAAAAATATTTTCATAAATTAGCTATCATGATAAATATCTGATAAATTGCCTTTGTAAATGTGTGTGGGAGGTAAGGCGATCGTGACGACAGTATTACAAATTAATGAAAAGCCACAAACCCAAGAAACTAAAGATGTGAAATACACGGTAATTACATTTGCACCTGTGCAAGGCTTTATCGAGAAGTCTCGTAAGTTGCGCGATCTCTATGGTGCATCACAAATTTTGTCTTATTTGAGCTATCGCATTGTCGAAGAGGCAAAAAAACTTAATGGTATCAAAGTAATTTCTCCAGCAATTAAAGATGGAGAACTAAGTATTGACCTCATACAAGGAATGCCGAATCGTATTTTGATTGTCGGAGAAATTGAGCGAGATCGGGCTTTTAATCTATTTCGGGACACCCTAGATAATGCTTGGAGCGAAATTATCATAGCTTGCAAAGATTGGGTGGAAAGTAAAGTTAAAAACGATATCAATCATAAATATGACTGGAAAAAGTATGACTGGAAGATGTCATGGAAAAGATGGGAAATGCACGCATGGGAGATATTTGTCGGTCAGAACAACTCTAAGGATGACCAAAACAACCCTATTCATAGTGCAATGCGAGATCTAGAAACTCGGAAGTTGCGCCGTGCTTGGACTATCCCGAACTGGAATGGTGAAAGCTCTAGTTTGTCGGGGCATGATGCGATCGCCTATCCAAACATGGATCGTCAAATCACTCGTGAAAGTAAGCAAAATCAACAAGATTTATCCGAAGAAATCAAGGCTTTTTACACTGCTCTAGCTATAAAAACTGATCCAAACGGTAAAGAGAATGATCGGGCTTATATCAATGAAAATGAGCGTTTAAGTATTCCTGAATTAATCAAACGCTTGGTAACTTACGAAGATATTAGAAATCAAATTGACTATTACAGAGTGATCACACAGGAAGATCGAAAGGCGTTTGAGTTAGAGAGCTTTCCAAAGTATTTCCGAAAGAACGAAAAAACTCAAGAAACCTATTGGACTGGTTGGTTTATGGGTGATGGAGATCGAATTGGAAATTATCTCAACAGCTTGTCTAACGCTGATCAAGTTAGAGAGTTTAGCCTTTGTTTACGAGATTGGGGACGTGACTTTAAGAGTTTTAATCTCGGTCGTGTGGTCTATGCGGGTGGGGATGATTTTCTTGGTGTAATTTATGGCACTGAGGACAAACCACGAAGAGACAAACAAGAGGTTGTTGATTGGCTATGCGGTTTACGCGATCAATGGGAAAAGTTACGCGAGAATATGCGAAGTAAAGGCTTAAGGGTAAATGAAGGTGATGAGCCTGATGTTAGTCTCAGTGTGGGTTTTGTGTGGGCAGGGCATAGTGTGCCGCAGCGCGATGTGTTGCAGCATTGCCGAGAAGCTGAGAAGTTGGCTAAGAATTTGGGACGCGATCGCGTGACGATTCGGGTTGTATTTAACAATGGTCAATATGTGCAGTGGACTACGCCTTGGGAATGTTTGGAATGGTTGAAAGACTATAAAGATAGAGATGGTAAAAAGGCTTACTGTAAAAACAAGACAACTGACAAATTGGAATGGCAAAAAGCTAATTGGAATCATGTTTATAGTGATTTGGGACAGCTTAAAGCGCGTCATGCGATTCCACCAGCAACAGCAGACAAGCCTAAAGATGATATAGCAATTGAACTTTTAAGTTTGTATTTTGATAAAGATAAAGAAAAAGAAAAAAAGAAAATGCTTAGCAAATCTAAGTGGCGAAAGCATCTGACTGGCATAGATGGAGATAAACAAAATCAAGCGGTCATTGCATGGATTGAAGGCATGATTCTAGTAGGGTGGCAACTATGTTCAAATATCTAATTGTGGTTCGTCCTTTGGGATTTCTCTATGGTAGTGCAGGGGCTTTCCTGTCTCCAGAAAATTTAGTTGGGAGATCTGGGGCAAAATTTCCACCTGATGCAGCTACGCTTTCAGGATTAATCATTCGTAATAGCTACGAACAACAACTTCCTAAGCATCAAGAACTCAAGAAAAATCTAGTGGTTGCTGGTGCATTTTGGGCTAAGGATAATAAGCCACAAAACTTTTATGTGCCAATGCCGCGATCGCTCATTATTGGCGAAGAAAAATTTGATGAGTGGAAAATGTCGGGAGATAAATGGGACAGAGATCATAATAAAAGTGTTGAATCTGACTATAAGTGGATGAGTATTCATTTCTGGAAAAATCCACAAGATGGAGATGAGCCACTAGATGCAGATACGATATTTAACAACAGACAAAATGACATTAATAAGGATAAAAATGTTATCCACAGTGCAGCTAAACCTCCTTGGAAGTTTGTATCGATTCTGCATCCTACGCTAGAGCATGATCAACGTCATGTTCGCTTACCCAAAGACGCAGACGATAGAGGCAGTCTTTTTTTAGAAAATGCTGTCCAGATGGATGAGGATAGCTGTTTAGTCTATCTTTCAACCCATAGTATTGCTGATGGTTGGTATCGATTTGGGGGAGAGAACCATATGGTGGAAATCATAAGTCAAAAGCTAGAGCCAAACATTTTGAGTTTGCTTGCTGCTCCAATTAAAAGAAGCTTTGCACTAATCTGCCCTGCGGTTTGGGGAACCAACAATTTATCTGTCCGTTATCCTCAAGCATTTAAAGCATGCGATAAACCGCCAAAAATGCTAACAGATCGCCCTGTTACCTTTCGGTATCGTATGGGTAGCAATTTAGGGATTGGTCGATATGCTGTCCCCGCAGGTACAGTTTATGTGCTTAAACATCCACTAGATCAAGAACATGACACTTGGTGGAAGTTCCCTAAAAAGTGGTTCCCACAAAGCGATGAGGGTAAAGACTTTGACAAAAGATCTTTACCTCTAAAGCATTTAGGGTGTGGTTTGTGTTTGCCAATTACAATTAAAGGAGTGGACTAATGTATAAAAAAGCTTACGGTATCATTGAAACGCTTGCCCCTCTCCATGTTGGAGCAAGTGCAGGTGAAGAATCAGGCAATCTCAATCTGATATTTCGCGATCAGTTTACTCAAACGGGGATTATCCCAGGGAGTTCTATTCGCGGACGGTTTCGGGCTGATATGCGACAAGATCCGCGACAGAAAGAAGAAGGCTATAAAAATTATAATTATTGGTACGGACAAGAGGCTCCAGAGAAAGGAGAAGCAGACGAGGACAAGAAAGATACAACTGAAGCACAGGTCAAGTTTGAATATGCTTCGATTGTTTGGTTGCCTGTGTACTGTCCAAGTCAGCCTGTAGTTTGGGTTTCTTGTCCTCGTCTTCTCAAACGGTATCAAAAGTTATCAGGTAAACCTATTTATGATTTCAAACCCCACACTTACTATGGAGCTAAAGATAATATTGACAAACTCTTTTTCAACTTAGGATTTATTTGCCTTGATTCTCGCGATCAAGAACTGGGTAAATACATCCCAGACAAACTTGAGAATTTGAAAGCAGGTAGAGATCTCGTTTTAGTTGTCAGTGACGCAGAGATTTCGATGATTCATGATATGGCTTTATATCGTCAAAGCCGTATAGCCCTTGATCGTAACGAGAAAAAAGCTACAGGTGGCGCATTCTTTAATGTTGAGGCTCTACCCGAAGGAACTATCTTAACTTTTCCAACGGCAATCAAGAATAAAGGCAAAGATGATAACTCTTGGCAAGAGTACATTGCTGATGCAGATATCAAGAAGACTAAAGAGCTTTATTTTGGCGGTCTAGAATCGATCGGGTTTGGGCGCACCAATGTCACTTTATATGAAGGATTGAACTAGGAGTAAAACATGACTACAACAGAAGGAAAAAAAGCTGGCTGGTATCCCTACAATCTCGATCACCATGCTCAAGCATTGGTAATTAAACATCGTGATGAAAATGATGTTTTGAATGAGTCTCATAAAATGAGAATGGCTGTTGCTTATGGGCTAGAGCGATTTTGGGGAGAGCATCTCAGATTTGAACGTGAGAAGAAAAAAGATAAGTGCAAGTACTGGAAAGATGTTTGGCAGATTTTAGGCAAAATCCTTGATGAGTCAGATATTACGCTTCCAGATGCGGATACTACAGTCAAGTTTGATGACACAACTAAAATTGAAGAGACAAGCTCTGCAATCTGGAAAATGTCTGCTGAAACTCCTGATGACTATCGTATTGCATTAACTGTTTTGACACAGCTTTGCGATTCACTTGTGTGGTGGACACAGCGATACAAGAAAAAAGATAAAAAAGGTAAAGGAGAGGAGGATTGAGCTATATGTCTTTTTCTAAAGCATTTGAGAGAGCAGGAATGAAACCTACAGAATCCCAGAAAACACCAAAAATTGAGATCGATCCTGAAGAAGTGCCGATGATGTATCGTGCACAGGTCAGTGGGCGTTGTAGCTTACAGTTTGCTGGAAAGAAAGAGGATAAGCAACATTTGGATAAATGGAGTAATCAGTGGGTTTACCCAAAATCTGAGAGCAACCCACAACCAAGACAACAATATCAAGAACCCAAACTAGGACTAGACGGCTCGTTCTACCGTATTAAAATCGACTTTCCATTTAGACTATCTAGTAATTGTGGACAGGATAGTGTGTTGCGTCCAATTATGGGCAAAAATGGTATTCCCTATCTGTCAGGTAGTAGTGTTAAAGGTCTATTTAGCCGAGCCTGTAGTGAACAGCAAAGAAAGTTATATTGTGGTGAAAAAATTAATCAGGATAATAGTTCTTCGCCTAGTAAAATAGGGCTTCGTTTTCATGGTGCATATCCTATTGGGGATTGGTCGGGAATGCGAAAGGTAAAGGTTAAAAAGAAAGATGGTAAAACAGTTGAAGAGATTCGTTATCGAATGCTTGACGTAATTCATCCACAACAACTTAGACAAGTAGGAGATCAATCAGCTAGAGATTCAGCAAGTGCTTATACAATGGTTAGTCTTTATCAGCCAACTATGGTATTTGAGTTTAGTAGTGCAGATCCGCAAAACACTAATTGGAAAGAAGTTGAATGGATTTTTTTGCAATCAATTCAGTTAGGTGTAGGTGGGAAAACTAGTACAGGTTATGGATTAGGTGGGTATAATGACGATTATCATTCAGTTGTATCTAGTTCTAAGATTAGTGTTGCTTTGATTGGTCAAGGAGTCAGCCCAACCCTCCGCAGTGATGAACCTGAATTTCGTCCTAACTTATTTAAGGCTTCCCTACGAGGTCATATAAAAAGATTGTTGGGAGGAGTGACAAGAGAGAACAAATGTATTGACCAAGAAATTGATCGACTGTTTGGCAGTTCTAATGATGTTGGTAAATTAAAAGTCTTTTGGGAGCAACAGAAAGATGTAGTTTATGGTGACTATGGAAAAACTAAAACTTTTAGGACTGAAGGGATTTTACATCTTGACGCTAAAAATCAAGAAGATATTGTCTTCATGGAAAATGTTCTCAAATTTGCTTTCGTGATGGGTGGTTTTGGAAAGTCATGGCGCAGGGCATCTCACCAGATTTTTCTTAAGTCTTATAAAGAGTTTGAGATTGGTTGTCAATGGGAGTTGTCTAGAATCGATCTCAAGTGGTTAGACATTAAGTCTACTCAAGCTCTAAAACAGTTTCTTGAGGATTTACATGGTTTGTGCAAGGGAAGACTTAATCCTAATTCACCAGAGGGTTATCAGCCATGGCGAGAATCTTGGCATCCTGACAGAGTAACTGTTTATGCTAAAGAGACAAGACAAAGTGATGTGATCGCTCTATTTCATCAGAATATTTTCAAAAAAACTGAAGCTATTGGAGGACATATAACCATTAAAGAATATGATCGTAATACCAAAGAAGAAAAATATAAGGAACAACTTAAATTTAGCCATATTTGGCATCGAATGCTACCGATTGGTGATGAGCAGTATTTAGAGATTGTCACAATTTTTCATAGCGATCATGATAAGTGGAAGCATAAAAAACATCAAGATGATCAAGAGGGGCAAGATCAACTCAAACCATTTCTTGATGCTATAGCTGCGAAAGGTTTGGAATACGTTTGGGGTAATAAAGACCCATTAAAAAAGCCTCTAAAAAGTTCGACTCCCGCCCCAAAATCTACTACACATCAACCGCCTTCTTCTAATCAACCAATCCCGAAACCAAAACTGCGCCCAAAATAAGGCTTTTCTATAAGTAAAAGTAACTAAATATTTGTAACCTGTTAGGAGATTAGCATTATGGCAGTAGTTTGGATTGTGACGACAGGCAATAGTGATGTTGTGATGTCATCAAAAAATGATTGGGAAGATTTGAGACGAGAGAAAAGGCTTGGACAAGTCTACGATCAGTTTGAGGTGTCTCCGTTACCTAAGAATAACAATAATGAAGAGACTCTCTTTGCTCTTCCTGCTAGAGCTTTAGGCACTTTCTATGAAGATGCTTTAGATGATGATGAGTATTGGGAAACACTCAGATTTCCTTTGTTAAAAGGTTTTGTTGCTAAGCTGAATGATGAACTTAAGCAACCTACACAAATCATTATTTTGCTGACGGATCAGAAAAATATTTTTGATGAAAGGAAGGTTTCTTCCAGTAGTCCTTTTTGGCAAGATACTTGTAAGTTAGAGCCAATTTTCAGAAAATACTTTAGTGAACAGAAAGATATTCAATCATCTAAGCTTGAGTTTGTTTACTTAACCCCTGAAAAAAATGGTTTAGATGACTGGAATGCCACACTTACGCTAGTGCAGGAAAAATTTACAGGTTTGGGGATTGACAAAAATGATGATGTAATTGTCAGTCATCAGGCGGGTACTCCTGCAATTTCTTCGGCGGTACAATTTGCGAGCCTTTCTAATTTTGGCGATCGCGTTAGCTTTTTGACCAGTAATGAACGTACTGGAGTTACTTCTCTAAATCTATCCTCGTCTTATTTTGAGGCGATGCAGATTGAACAAGCAAAAAAATTCTTGGACAATTATGACTATGTAAGTGTCCTTTCTGTTCTAAAAGGTAAGCTAGAGCGTTTGAAAGCAGACAATCCTGATCAAGCAGACAAGATTATTAAATTGCTTGAAGTTGCCAAGTTATGGAATTTGAGTAAGTTTGATGAGTTTAAAGAGGCAATGAAAAATCTACCTATTCCTAGTTTGAGAGATGTTGCAACTGGGAGATTTGAGGAGTCATGGGCTTGGTGGATTGCTTATGAGGAGGCATATTTAGGGATTATTCGTAGAAATCAAGGAAATATTGTTGAGGCATTTTTTCACAGTTTCAGGGCTTTTGAAGGAATTTTTGCAGCATGGGGCAACCATTTTTTTAATGGAAATGAAAATGAATATGTAGATTTAAGTAAGGATATTCCTTATTTAAAGGCAGATGTTTTAAATGATCCCCAAAGCTATTTGTCTGGTAGCGATCTTAAAAAGTTGAGAGACAAAATTCAAAAAGATGGTGGAATTGATTTGGAATTAAGCACTTTATGTAAGATTTTCAAAGAAAAGAGAAAGAATTACAAACAAAAGTGTAAAGACATTATTACTTTCTGGGATAACGATAAAGAAAAGCGTATTTTAGCTAGACGGAATTTCATTTTTCATCAAGTTCAGGGAATTACAGAAGAACAACTATTAAGCTTTTGGCTCGTTGACTCTGTAGGTAAATGGCAAGATAAGATTCGGCAATTTTTGAATTTTATTGCTGATGAGAAAGAATTTAAAACATGGAATGATGCGAGTTTGATGGCACGGGTGCATAAGGAATTGGTGGATGAGATTGGGGCGATCGCTAACATTCCCAACAGCTAGACTAGATTTATCAAATAATTGGAGCGATCGCTATGCAATTACTGACATATAAATTTGATGTAGAGCAATATCAACAAATGGGTAAGGTCGGTATCTTTCATCCTGAAAGCCGAGTGGAGTTAATCGATGGAGAAATTGTCGTTATGTCACCAATTGGGTTGAAACACATTGCCACCATCAATCGAATGAATTATTTTCTACATAGCAATATCAAAGAAAATGGAATTATTAGTACCCAAAATTCGATCCGCTTAAGCAACTATTCTGAGCCACAACCAGATATTGCGATTTTGCGCCCTCGAGATGACTTTTATGCTGGTAAATTTCCTGAAGCAGAAGATGTGTTGTTATTGATCGAGATTGCTGATTTTAGCTTGAGATACGATCAGACAAATAAACTTAGACTTTATGCTGAATATGGAATCTCAGAATATTGGATTGCTAATGTAGAAAGAGAGATTGTGGAGATTTATCATCAACCGAATGGCAAGGCTTATCTCAAACAAACCCTAATAGACTCTCCTGATAACGCTTTTACGCCGATCGCTTTTCCTGCGATAGTGATGACTCTAAAGGACATATTTGGATAAACTCAGCGTATGAGTATTACAGTTCCCATTAAATCGATCGCCTTGCGAGAGGGTAGCGCGATCGCATAATTCACACCATAGCGATTAGATTTTATTAGGAGGTAAAGTTATGACTTTTACTGTTGTTAAAGAAGATGTTGGAGAAACATCGGATGGAGTGAAAAAGATGACTCTGGCGGAGTTTTTGGCGAGTCCTGAATCGGACGATAGGTATGAGTTTGTTGATGGTCAAGTGGTGAAAAAAATGTCTCCAAAAAGATTTCATGCAGCCCTTCAGGGTGTTTTATATCGGTACTTGGGCGATCTATTTGAGGGCAAGGGTTTTGTTTATCCTGAATGGGGAATTATGTTGACTCGCTATGGTCAGGATTGGTGTCCTGTACCTGACTTGATGTATATCTCGATGGAACGTTTACCTGCGGATGTGGGTAATGAGATGTGTCCTGTGCCGCCTGAGTTGGTGATTGAGATTATGTCGGAGGGACAGACTTTTAGGGAGTTTGTGGCGAAGGCTAGTGATTATCTAAATGCAGGTGTATTGAGGGTTTGGGTAATCAATCCATTGCATAGAACTTTGACGGTGTTTTTTGCCGATCGCCCACCTGAGACTTATCGAGGCGATCGCCTAATTACGGATGAGTTGTTTACTGATTTGGCGGTGACGGCTGAGCAGTTTTTTGTAAAAGCAGGAATTTAAGAGGTATTAAGAGATGGCTAGTATTGTTTTGTCTTTTGTGGGTCAGCAAGATCCTTTTGGGAGTAAGACGGGTGAGGGGTCAATTGTGACTTTGATTAGGGCTTTGGTGAGTCAAGGAACTGTAATTAAAAGAGCAATATTAATCTATACGGAGGGAACAGCGACGGGTGCTAAGGAAACTAAGGAATGGTTGATGTCAGAGTTGGGAATTGATGGTGGTGATGTGGAGTTGGTTCCTGCGAGTTGGGAGTTGTCGAATGATCCGACGGATTTGCTGAAGGCAGCGCAGGAGGCAAGGCGGGGTTTGGATTTGGCGCGTTTGAGTATGGAGAAGGGCGATCGCATTGAGTTTAATGCGTCGTCGGGGACTCCTGCGATGAAGTCGGCGTTTAGTTTGTTGCAGGCGGCGGGCTATGCGGCGAATGGGCAGGTTTGGCAGGTAAGGAATCCGACGGAGATTAAGGAAAATCAGACGCGGGTATTTCAGACGGATGTGGGTGTGTTGCGTCGGGAGTTTGATTTGAAGGTGGTGAAGGGGCAGATTGAGGGTTTTAATTATGGTTCGGCGCTGGCAAATTTGGAGGAGAGTGGGTTGGCGGAGCGATCGCCTATGTTGGTGAATTTACTCAAAGCTGGAATTGCTTGGCATCAAGGGCAGTTTGATCAGTTTTATCGCTTGGCTAAAAGCTTTTTGAGTGATGCTGAGAAGAGGCAGGGTGAGAGTTGGTGGTGGATGGCTTATGAGCAGGCTTATACGGCTTTGGTGCGGTTACAACAGGAGAATACGAGTGAGGCGATGCAGCATAGCTTTCGGGCGGTGGAGGGGGGACTGTGGGAATGGGTGATGGTGACTTTCCCTGATGATGTGGTGGCGAGGGATGGGAAGTATCCTTTGCTGAAGCCGAGTATGTTGTTGCGCTATCCGTCTTTGCGGAGGCGGTATGATGAGCAGTTGCAAAAAAGTAGTGAGGTGGAGGTAAGGGGTTATATTTTTCGGGATTTGTTAGAGGCACATATCCCTAGTACGGCTACGAGTATAGATTTTAATGTGTTTTGGGATAGTGCGCGGGTGGCACGGAATGTGATTGCTCATCGTTTGGGTGGTATTTCGGAGCGGAGTGTGTTGATGGCTTGGGGTGAGGATATTCGATCGCGGGATGATTTGGAGCGGCGGTTGTTGGGTTGTTTGAATGCGATCTCGGGGAAGCAGTATCGGTCTTTGGCGGCGGCGAGTTTGTTTGCCAAAATCCATGCTAGGGCGATGGCGGAGGTTGCTGCTTATCAGCCTTAGATGTTTATTTGAGGTTGGATTTTGTCAGAAGTAAAATCCAACTCGTTTTGCTGTGAGTATTTTTATTTAGGAGGTTAGTTATGTATTTTTTGACGGATAAGGTGGCGCGGGTGCGGAATATTTCGGTGTCGGCGGCGAATGGGGCGATTAGTTTGACGATTTTGTTGATTGCGCCGATGGGGTTGTTTGCGGTGATTGTGAATACGCTGTTGATTGTGGCGGCGACTTATGGGTGTTTGACGGTGAGCGATCGCATATTGGTCTATCTATTGCGGGATGAGCGTGGGCGCGATAGTTTGGGTGCGGCGCGGGATAGTAGTGAGTTAAGAAAGAGGGATTAATGATCCCCCTCAATCCCCCTTAAAAAGGGGGAGGAAGATTTATGAGAAGTTTGTATGTGTCGATGCAGGGTTGCTATGTGGGTTTGTCGCAGGAGCTTTTGGTGGTGAAGCAGGGGCAGACTGTGCTGCAAGAGGTGCAGTTGCCTTTGTTGGAGCAGGTGTTGATTTTTGGGAAGTCGCAGGTGACGACGCAGGCGATTAGGGAATGTTTGCGGCGGGATATTCCCATTGCGTATTTATCGAGAATGGGCTTTTGTTATGGGCGGGTGATGGCGATCGGGCGTGGTTATCGACAGTTGGCAAGGTATCAACAGCAGTTGTCGTTGATGGAAAGGTTATTGATGGCAAGGCAGATTGTACGGGCTAAGATTTTAAATGGTAGAACTTTGTTAATGCGTCAAGCCAGAAATCGGGCGGTGGATGGTTTGGATGGTGTGGTGCAGAATTTGAACTATTTGGCGGATCGGGCTTTGCTGGTGGTGGATGTTGAGTCTTTGTTGGGTGTAGAGGGTGCGGCGGCGGCTTCCTATTTTTCTGCTTTTGCTGGTTGTTTGAATCGCTCTGATTTTGTGTTTGGTGGTAGGGTGAAGCGTCCTCCAGGGAATCCTGTAAATGCGATGTTGAGTTTTGGGTATATGGTGTTGTGGAATCATTTGTTGTCTTTGGTGGAGATACAGGGACTCGATCCTTATTATGCTTTTTTGCATCAAGATTCAGAACGTCATCCTGCTTTGGCTTCGGATATCATTGAGGAATTTCGTGCGCCAATTGTGGATTCTTTGGTTTTGTATTTGATAAATCAGGGGATGATGAGTGCTGTGGATGATTTTGAGTTTCGAGATGGTGGCTGCTTTTTAAATGAGTCGGGACGGCGGAAGTTTCTCAAGACGTTTTTGGTGCGGATGGAAGATCGGGTAAGGAATGATGTGGGTGAGGATGTGCCGCGTTGGGATTTGTTGATGGAACAGGTGCGAAAAATTAAGCGTTATGTGTATGATCCGAGTGGTGGTTATAAGCCGTATTTGATTAGATGATGTTGTATGTGGTGATTTATGATATTTCTGATGATAAGCGGCGTAGACGGGTTTTTAATCTGTTGGAGGGTTATGGGCAGAGGGTTCAGTTTAGTGCGTTTGAGTGTGCTCTAAATGATCGTAAGTTTGAGGAGTTAAGATCTCGTTTGATAAAGGTGGTAAAGGTGAATGAGGATAGTGTGCGGTTTTATCCGATTTCTAAACATACTTTAGGTCAAGTGATTGTGTGGGGGGAGCCTCCTCTTACTCAGATGCCAAGCTCTGTAGTGGTTTGAGCCGCTTTGTATCTTGGCTGTGCGATTGGTTTGTGTTCATGGCTGAATCACTTTTTTTGCGTTTTAGCCCTCGATATTATACTGAGCTTTGGTTTTAATGTTTTCTTATGGTCTTGTTTTTGCTTTTTTTACTGTTGTATTGGAGAGGGTTCGCAAATGATGTCTGGACTCAAGGCGGTGAAAGGGTGCTAAAATAGGTACTCTCCTACTCGCTAGGGGACGCGATCGATTGGAAACGGTCAACCACACCCCAATGTCAGGGCTTATGGTACTGTCTCCTACTCGCTAGGGGACGCGATCGATTGGAAACGGCAATGGCGATGCCCCTTTACGATGCCCTTGAAGGCGTCTCCTACTCGCTAGGGGACGCGATCGATTGGAAACACCAGAACATTGAACCGTTGCTAGTTCGATTCTAGCTGTTCCCATCATAATAAACACAACCCTACGAGGTAAAACAAATGCTAGAGAACTTTATACTTGCTATTATCGTTCAGTCTTCTGAATGTAAATCGCCACTGATTGAAGTGCGTACTCCTTATGGGGAGATATGCTTAACTAAAGAACAAACTGATAGATTGAGAGTGAGAAAGTAATGGATGAAGATGAAGATACTATTCCATCACTGCCACCTTGCCCTTATCCAGCCCCACCACAATGAAAGACATAATTTTGATTACAGTTGCATTTACCCTTTGTATCTCCTACTCGCTAGGGGACGCGATCGATTGGAAACTAGCATAGTACGATATTTGTATTATCTAACTTACTAGATCTCCTACTCGCTAGGGGACGCGATCGATTGGAAACTCAACTCCTTCAGGAATATTGGGGAATCCCAACTTAAATCTCCTACTCGCTAGGGGACGCGATCGATTGGAAACACCTTAGTTGCTAGGTATTGAGCCAACTGACGTGATATCTCCTACTCGCTAGGGGACGCGATCGATTGGAAACGTGGTCTATGGTGTTTGACCTTAAAGAGCTAGTCTATTGGTCTCCTACTCGCTAGGGGACGCGATCGATTGGAAACGATTGTAATTGGATCGCCTTACAGGCGCTGGTTACTTGTTCTCCTACTCGCTAGGGGACGCGATCGATTGGAAACTTACGTTTAGTTGCAATTTCTTTTTGAGCCTCTGCTGTTTCTCCTACTCGCTAGGGGACGCGATCGATTGGAAACCATCAGTAATGTTCACGACAGGAGCTAGCTCAACTTCTCCTACTCGCTAGGGGACGCGATCGATTGGAAACGAAGGAAGTCATCTTTACCACCAACAAAGACAGTAGTGTCTCCTACTCGCTAGGGGACGCGATCGATTGGAAACACTCCGATTAAATAAATAAACTACAGTTAAACCCAAACCATCTCCTACTCGCTAGGGGACGCGATCGATTGGAAACGGTAGATATCGGATTGGGTTTGGCGGTAATTTGTTCTCCTACTCGCTAGGGGACGCGATCGATTGGAAACAGCAAACCCCACCCGATCCTTTCTGGGCTGTGTTAGTCTCCTACTCGCTAGGGGACGCGATCGATTGGAAACAGGCCCTGTGGTGATAAGCCTTTGCGATGCGTAGGAATGTCTCCTACTCGCTAGGGGACGCGATCGATTGGAAACAACTAAAATCCTTACCGGTTCTGGCGGATTTCCATTTCCATCTCCTACTCGCTAGGGGACGCGATCGATTGGAAACCTCACAAGGGGATGAAACTTCTCATTGTTGATGATGAGTCTCCTACTCGCTAGGGGACGCGATCGATTGGAAACCCAGTCATTGAGTTAAAGCCAGTAACCTTAGTGCTGAGGTAATCTCCTACTCGCTAGGGGACGCGATCGATTGGAAACACTTGGATGGTCACTTCATGACGCAAGTGGCTTAACTCTCCTACTCGCTAGGGGACGCGATCGATTGGAAACGGAATACTCAGAAGCCCATCGCTCTGAACTAGAAGCATCTCCTACTCGCTAGGGGACGCGATCGATTGGAAACACCTTGCTCTTATCCTTCTGCACTTGCTCCATTGGATCTCCTACTCGCTAGGGGACGCGATCGATTGGAAACATCTAGGGCAGTGTAATCACCCCAGATACCTCTCAATCTCCTACTCGCTAGGGGACGCGATCGATTGGAAACTAGAGGTAAAATACCCCCTTTTCTACGGCTTAAACCATATCTCCTACTCGCTAGGGGACGCGATCGATTGGAAACCCTGTACTTACTGTGGTCTTCCAGCACAATGTTTATCTCCTACTCGCTAGGGGACGCGATCGATTGGAAACCTTTGTAATCCACTTCAGCAAGTGGCTTGTTTGTATGGAACTCTCCTACTCGCTAGGGGACGCGATCGATTGGAAACCTTAGGTACAATTCCCTAGCCAACACTTATGTCCTTAATGGTCTCCTACTCGCTAGGGGACGCGATCGATTGGAAACATTGCTTACCCATCGACTCAACCATACCTACAGCTCTATTCTCCTACTCGCTAGGGGACGCGATCGATTGGAAACACTTTCATATCTACGATTATCTAGTTTGTGTTCATTATTTTCTCCTACTCGCTAGGGGACGCGATCGATTGGAAACGCCGAATAGTTAAGGCGCTATAGTCATCGGTAATCATCTCCTACTCGCTAGGGGACGCGATCGATTGGAAACTTGATAGCAAGGTCGCGCTGAGATAGTGGGAGATACTCTCCTACTCGCTAGGGGACGCGATCGATTGGAAACTTGTCGTTTAGCGCCACACCAGCAACAGGCTGAGTCTCCTACTCGCTAGGGGACGCGATCGATTGGAAACATAATCAAACCCAAACCAAACACCCTTGCCACATCGATCTCCTACTCGCTAGGGGACGCGATCGATTGGAAACGTACTTAGCTACTTTAGATAGACATACATGGACTTCTCCTACTCGCTAGGGGACGCGATCGATTGGAAACTAAAGTCTTTAGGAATAATGTTAAGGTCACTATTGCCGTCTCCTACTCGCTAGGGGACGCGATCGATTGGAAACAAGCTCTGTGCCTGGAGGTATTTGCTTTAACTGGTCATTCTCCTACTCGCTAGGGGACGCGATCGATTGGAAACAGTTAAGTACGGCAGGTCTAGCCACTGGTGTAGCATCTCCTACTCGCTAGGGGACGCGATCGATTGGAAACATGGATAGGATGGCGACTCAGATGGTAGCGATGTACTTCTCCTACTCGCTAGGGGACGCGATCGATTGGAAACAAGCTTGAAGCTAGACTTAGCTATAACCATGTGATATCTCTCCTACTCGCTAGGGGACGCGATCGATTGGAAACAAAATGCCTAATGGTAGAGTCTTCCCACTCAGAAATCTCCTACTCGCTAGGGGACGCGATCGATTGGAAACTAACTCTGCATTATATATCTTTAGTTAGGTCACTTGTCTATCTCCTACTCGCTAGGGGACGCGATCGATTGGAAACTCGCAAGTTTAAGGCTCTTGACCGCAGCGTGAGACTTCTCCTACTCGCTAGGGGACGCGATCGATTGGAAACTAGATTTCTTGCCTAAAGGTGCTGAGTTTATGTTGATCTCCTACTCGCTA
Source organism: Pseudanabaena minima str. Chao 2107 (assembly GCF_051131155.1). Lineage (NCBI taxonomy): Bacteria > Bacillati > Cyanobacteriota > Cyanophyceae > Pseudanabaenales > Pseudanabaenaceae > Pseudanabaena > Pseudanabaena minima. Next base: position 1,718,848 of record NZ_CP159508.1, on the reverse strand, counting down.
GGGGACGCGATCGATTGGAAACCAAGGCTATGCACTCTATCGCAACTAGTGAGCATTTATTCTCCTACTCGCTAGGGGACGCGATCGATTGGAAACAGGATAAGAGTAAGGTTGAGCGTCCTTGGGGTGAGTTGACTAGTCTCCTACTCGCTAGGGGACGCGATCGATTGGAAACGAGGCTCCTAATTGTTGAAGACGAGTTCTCTAACTATTCTCCTACTCGCTAGGGGACGCGATCGATTGGAAACTGAGTTGGAGACAGAGATTGAATCACTTGAGGTCAACTCTCCTACTCGCTAGGGGACGCGATCGATTGGAAACGAGACGAGTGAGTCTCATGATGAGACAGCACCTATATCTCCTACTCGCTAGGGGACGCGATCGATTGGAAACGGGTTGGTTCGCTACGCTGGCTAATACATCGATATGTGTTCTCCTACTCGCTAGGGGACGCGATCGATTGGAAACCCTAAACTTCAGAACAAAAAAACCTTTGTGTGACATCTCCTACTCGCTAGGGGACGCGATCGATTGGAAACTGTTAAGAGGTTCGCTACGCTGGCACATAGGTCACATCTCCTACTCGCTAGGGGACGCGATCGATTGGAAACATGGTGCACAGATAGTATTAGTACCTCACATGGAATCTCCTACTCGCTAGGGGACGCGATCGATTGGAAACCCTCAACAATGTTATGCACACCGACATGCCCAAAGTGAGGACGATCTCCTACTCGCTAGGGGACGCGATCGATTGGAAACGGTTAGCCCTGAGTTTGTGCTGTTCAACGAGAAGATCTCCTACTCGCTAGGGGACGCGATCGATTGGAAACACTACCACAGGTGCAAGAGGTCTGACAAGTAATGTATCTCCTACTCGCTAGGGGACGCGATCGATTGGAAACTCTCATCATGAGACTCACTCGTCTCATTGTGAGAGAGTCTCCTACTCGCTAGGGGACGCGATCGATTGGAAACACCTGACGAACTATACACATGGTTGAGCAGTAGAGATCTCCTACTCGCTAGGGGACGCGATCGATTGGAAACGAGACAAAGTTAATTGCTAATATCAACTCTAACATTCTCCTACTCGCTAGGGGACGCGATCGATTGGAAACCAAGACACTTATCGACTTCAGGCGTGACTTCGCTAATCTCCTACTCGCTAGGGGACGCGATCGATTGGAAACCTAAAGCAGATAAAGCGCTCGGTAAAGAGTTAGACCATCTCCTACTCGCTAGGGGACGCGATCGATTGGAAACTGCAACAACATAAGCTTTTGTAGCTGCACCTATACCAATCTCCTACTCGCTAGGGGACGCGATCGATTGGAAACACAAGCTTGGTCTAACTTCAACATACTTTTCCCTTTCTCCTACTCGCTAGGGGACGCGATCGATTGGAAACTTGACAATAAAGGTTTTCGTAACTCTGTAAAAGCTATTTCTCCTACTCGCTAGGGGACGCGATCGATTGGAAACTAGGTACTGACTTAGCTGACTCAGTTAAGAAGAAGGCTTCTCCTACTCGCTAGGGGACGCGATCGATTGGAAACCATTACAAACTTCCGTCTGTTCTTTTGGTGTAATCATGGGTCTCCTACTCGCTAGGGGACGCGATCGATTGGAAACCAGCAATCAGCCGCGAGTTTCGTTTCGTTACTATCCGTCTCCTACTCGCTAGGGGACGCGATCGATTGGAAACAACAAGGCGAAACAGTTGATTCAAGCTTATTCCGTCTCCTACTCGCTAGGGGACGCGATCGATTGGAAACTTAACATCGATTTCCAAGAGCCACCTGCTAAAAAGCATCTCCTACTCGCTAGGGGACGCGATCGATTGGAAACCCTACGTGTGCAAGACACACGCGTACCTGTAGAGTTCTCCTACTCGCTAGGGGACGCGATCGATTGGAAACTGAAGTTGTCTGCAATCCAATGCACTGCTTCAACATCTCCTACTCGCTAGGGGACGCGATCGATTGGAAACCCTTATTAGCAACCTTCCAAGAGTCGAACACGAAAGTTGAGTCTCCTACTCGCTAGGGGACGCGATCGATTGGAAACCTTGGCACGGTTGTAAAAAGCTTTACCAACGCTGTCTCCTACTCGCTAGGGGACGCGATCGATTGGAAACAGGTATTCAGCCATCTTTGTTTCTAACAACCAGCGAATCTCCTACTCGCTAGGGGACGCGATCGATTGGAAACTGGTATCCCAATTTGGTCAGCCCACGCCACAATCTGTTTACCAGTTAATCTCCTACTCGCTAGGGGACGCGATCGATTGGAAACCACGATGTTTTCAGCAATAGAACCTTGTGATCGCGCATCTCCTACTCGCTAGGGGACGCGATCGATTGGAAACTTACACTCTCACTGTTGGCGCATGTTAGTGGTGTTGATATTCTCCTACTCGCTAGGGGACGCGATCGATTGGAAACACCTTCAGGTGTTGAAGAAATCCCGTATGCGCGACACTCTACAGTCTCCTACTCGCTAGGGGACGCGATCGATTGGAAACCCATGAAACCTGTGTAGGTGTAAGTGGGTGTGACAACTCTCCTACTCGCTAGGGGACGCGATCGATTGGAAACGAAAGTGACAGCTATCGTCATGTACAAGATTTGAGTGTCTCCTACTCGCTAGGGGACGCGATCGATTGGAAACTATAAGACATTGGCAAAGAGGGTATTCCGATTTGGTTCTCCTACTCGCTAGGGGACGCGATCGATTGGAAACTAAAGAGTTCAAGAACTATGTGTTAGGTGGTTCACTATTATCTCCTACTCGCTAGGGGACGCGATCGATTGGAAACTATGCTGTAAAGGTTAGATTATATGTGATTTGTTTATGTCTCCTACTCGCTAGGGGACGCGATCGATTGGAAACATCGTTGCTATCCAGCACACGCGTACTGAGGGTACAAATCTCCTACTCGCTAGGGGACGCGATCGATTGGAAACTTTATGAACTGTGCCATTGGAAATGGGAGTACTCTATTCTCCTACTCGCTAGGGGACGCGATCGATTGGAAACAAACATCGACATCTCGTACATCGATGTCGAAAAGCTCATTCTCCTACTCGCTAGGGGACGCGATCGATTGGAAACCCTTGCGCCCTTGCTACATTGGTTGCACCTGTGAGTTTAGTCTCCTACTCGCTAGGGGACGCGATCGATTGGAAACGATTCGAGAGGGTATCGCGTTTCGCTGTCATCGTCATCATTCTCCTACTCGCTAGGGGACGCGATCGATTGGAAACGATGTGAACCTATCCGCTATGGTGGTTTTGACACTAAAGTCTCCTACTCGCTAGGGGACGCGATCGATTGGAAACATATTTGAAACTCTAAGTCTACTGGCCAAGGAGCATTTATCTCCTACTCGCTAGGGGACGCGATCGATTGGAAACAGATGGCAGCAATATAACCCGAACCGTCTTTAATTTTTCTCCTACTCGCTAGGGGACGCGATCGATTGGAAACATGAGTTTCTAAGACTCCAAATGACGGCGATACAATCTCCTACTCGCTAGGGGACGCGATCGATTGGAAACCAGGAGATACTTCTGCAATCAACAGTCTAGCACGGGGTTCTCCTACTCGCTAGGGGACGCGATCGATTGGAAACACTAAAGATATACCTGAACTCGGTTATCTTAAGGTCTCCTACTCGCTAGGGGACGCGATCGATTGGAAACCTTTTAGGCTTCTCTTTGAGAACCTTTTAGAATGTATAGTCTCCTACTCGCTAGGGGACGCGATCGATTGGAAACAAGATCCAGATTAGCTTGTTTAACTTCAGCTTGTGCCTTAGCTCTCCTACTCGCTAGGGGACGCGATCGATTGGAAACAGCCCTAGAAGCTATGGTGTGATACCAAAAGTTAGTCTCCTACTCGCTAGGGGACGCGATCGATTGGAAACAAGTGCAAGTGATGTCTGCCACTGGTGTAGACAGAGTCTCCTACTCGCTAGGGGACGCGATCGATTGGAAACAGAGTACCCCGTGAGTTATGGGGTGTGGTAGATGCTTCTCCTACTCGCTAGGGGACGCGATCGATTGGAAACCAAACCCTCCAATATTCTGTGCAGCAGTGCGACCTTGACTCTCTCCTACTCGCTAGGGGACGCGATCGATTGGAAACCTTAGCTATAAAGCTACTCCAGGGCGTTTGTTTTCTCCTACTCGCTAGGGGACGCGATCGATTGGAAACTCCAGTGGGTGTGAGCATCCCATTTCACGTTTAAGTTTTCTCCTACTCGCTAGGGGACGCGATCGATTGGAAACGGGAAGAGCTGCTAAGGTGGTTCATCACTCAAGGCATCTCCTACTCGCTAGGGGACGCGATCGATTGGAAACCATTACCATAAAGCTCAATAGCTTCAGCATATAGGAAAGGTTCTCCTACTCGCTAGGGGACGCGATCGATTGGAAACACATCTAACACATATATTAACTCTAGTGTAACAATAGGATCTCCTACTCGCTAGGGGACGCGATCGATTGGAAACAGTTTATATTAACAACATAAATACAACATTAAACATTCTCCTACTCGCTAGGGGACGCGATCGATTGGAAACTATATTACATACCGACTACCTCCACATGAGTGTAGTTATCTCCTACTCGCTAGGGGACGCGATCGATTGGAAACGTTGCTGTTTAAACTGTTTTTATATAACTAATATAATTTCTCCTACTCGCTAGGGGACGCGATCGATTGGAAACTGGACATAACTCATATGCTAATTGACCTTTGTTTTGCTTCTCCTACTCGCTAGGGGACGCGATCGATTGGAAACTGAAACCCTTCATTTTATAGCTTTCAAATGAACCAACAGATCTCCTACTCGCTAGGGGACGCGATCGATTGGAAACAGGTGTGGGTTGATAGATAGGAGTTACAGTCTTAGTCTCCTACTCGCTAGGGGACGCGATCGATTGGAAACATCACCAATCAATGCTGCATTAGCAGACTGTTTACCAGTCTCCTACTCGCTAGGGGACGCGATCGATTGGAAACACTTGAAGTAATAAAATGTTAAACTACAACTTATTATCTCCTACTCGCTAGGGGACGCGATCGATTGGAAACTTAAAAGGGATGTAATGCCCTGATGTTAGGGTTATTCTCCTACTCGCTAGGGGACGCGATCGATTGGAAACTTGCAAGTCTTGTTGTATCTCCATCTTAAACTCTTTATAATCTCCTACTCGCTAGGGGACGCGATCGATTGGAAACTTGATAAAAAATCTCACCTTCTTTTATATTTATAAAGAAGGTCTCCTACTCGCTAGGGGACGCGATCGATTGGAAACATAATTTCATAATTGTATTTTGTATTTGTTAAAAGTCTCCTACTCGCTAGGGGACGCGATCGATTGGAAACTGGTTTTCTTAGAAAGGTTATGAGATCTATATCTAATAATCTCCTACTCGCTAGGGGACGCGATCGATTGGAAACTCAATGTAGGCTTCATTACATGTTACATAACTAACATCTCCTACTCGCTAGGGGACGCGATCGATTGGAAACATAGTTTTTATTATATAAAGAATGCCATAAATCTAATCTCCTACTCGCTAGGGGACGCGATCGATTGGAAACAGAAGGCAAAGTTATATCAAAAAGGTATAGTTCGATCTCCTACTCGCTAGGGGACGCGATCGATTGGAAACGCAACAAACATTACTAATACATTGATGAATTTATTCTCCTACTCGCTAGGGGACGCGATCGATTGGAAACATCTAAGAGATGGAGAAACACCTTCTCCATCTGTTCTCCTACTCGCTAGGGGACGCGATCGATTGGAAACAAACTGACAATCAGTGTTGGTGTTTATGAGAAGTATAATTCTCCTACTCGCTAGGGGACGCGATCGATTGGAAACCAACTGGGTAGATAAGCAGTGACTAAGTGAGTGTGCTTCTCCTACTCGCTAGGGGACGCGATCGATTGGAAACTTAGCGATACCATTAGCTACTCGGCTAGGACGTACTGGTCTCCTACTCGCTAGGGGACGCGATCGATTGGAAACAAGACCTTGTCGTACGACTCTGCCTCAAAGATGTTCTCCTACTCGCTAGGGGACGCGATCGATTGGAAACGGTCTGTGTTCTCGTCACCTAGTAAGTCCACAAGTTCATTCTCCTACTCGCTAGGGGACGCGATCGATTGGAAACGGCAAACTGCTCAGTAATGTCCTCAAGCTCAGCCTCTCTCCTACTCGCTAGGGGACGCGATCGATTGGAAACAATAGTTGGTGCAGAGACAATCACAACATCATCACCAGCTTCTCCTACTCGCTAGGGGACGCGATCGATTGGAAACGTGTTGCGTAAGCACTCCTTTGATACAACCGTTGAGGTTCTCCTACTCGCTAGGGGACGCGATCGATTGGAAACTTTAATGCTGGGAATGTATTGTGAAATCAAAGGATAGTTTTTATCTCCTACTCGCTAGGGGACGCGATCGATTGGAAACATGGGCACATCGGTAGCCGAAGAGTATCATTCATGGGTGTCTCCTACTCGCTAGGGGACGCGATCGATTGGAAACGATATCCCATCATTAGTTGCTCATAGGACTTGCTAGTCTCCTACTCGCTAGGGGACGCGATCGATTGGAAACTCTGTGTCCGTAGGCGGGAACATCTGACCTAGCACTTCTCCTACTCGCTAGGGGACGCGATCGATTGGAAACAAGTAAACGACAATCTCGCGAGAGTTGTCATCATTATCTCCTACTCGCTAGGGGACGCGATCGATTGGAAACTGTAGATAAGAGATACCATTGGCTTAGCACAGACACTTCTCCTACTCGCTAGGGGACGCGATCGATTGGAAACTCTGCTTTTGAGATGGGTTGTAGTTCAATTACTAGTCTTTCTCCTACTCGCTAGGGGACGCGATCGATTGGAAACTGCTGCGTTGCGACCTTGCGACTTCAATGATCGCTCTCCTACTCGCTAGGGGACGCGATCGATTGGAAACAGCGTTCCATCAAATAATCATTAAAACTACATAAATCTCCTACTCGCTAGGGGACGCGATCGATTGGAAACTCACATGGTAGAACCACTGATGGTGCTAGGGCTAAGGTTATCTCCTACTCGCTAGGGGACGCGATCGATTGGAAACAAGAAGCAATGCATCAGACAATTTCTTGTCTTCAGCTCTCCTACTCGCTAGGGGACGCGATCGATTGGAAACATAAAATATCATCTTTAGACTCATTATAAGCCTTTTCTCCTACTCGCTAGGGGACGCGATCGATTGGAAACAATGATAGCAACAAGTTCTTGAAAGATGGACAGTCTAAATCTCCTACTCGCTAGGGGACGCGATCGATTGGAAACGAACTTACCGCAGCTATGCCCAACGAGAAAGTATTTGTCTCCTACTCGCTAGGGGACGCGATCGATTGGAAACTAAAACACTTCTCTAACATTGTTAATCCTTCTAATCTTATTCTCCTACTCGCTAGGGGACGCGATCGATTGGAAACGTAAGGCTCAAAGAAAGGCTCAACAAGGAGTTACTATCTCCTACTCGCTAGGGGACGCGATCGATTGGAAACTTGTTGTCATTGAATGACTTAAGTAGTTTAAGAGCATCATCTCCTACTCGCTAGGGGACGCGATCGATTGGAAACAATAGGCCAACACAAACTAGCGCCAATTACATGTTCTCCTACTCGCTAGGGGACGCGATCGATTGGAAACCTAGGTTTTGTAATAAAGCCTAGCTTTGCTGTTTTCTCCTACTCGCTAGGGGACGCGATCGATTGGAAACAGCTGCTCCGATAGCATTTTGTAGATGGTCTTGATTGACTCTCCTACTCGCTAGGGGACGCGATCGATTGGAAACCACTCAGCTTTATAAATCAATCCTGTGTGGTTATTTTTTCTCCTACTCGCTAGGGGACGCGATCGATTGGAAACAATAAGCAGGAAATTCCAAGCAATCACTTGTCACCTCTCTCCTACTCGCTAGGGGACGCGATCGATTGGAAACTTAGATAAAAATACAGTGGCATAATTTACTCCTTAATCTCCTACTCGCTAGGGGACGCGATCGATTGGAAACTGATAGAGTAGTACCACTTGTTGTTAGACATTTGGCTCTCCTACTCGCTAGGGGACGCGATCGATTGGAAACTTCTAAAGACTGTTTAGCCTCAGTCTTTTGCTTATTATTCTCCTACTCGCTAGGGGACGCGATCGATTGGAAACTACCCATCCTAATTCAACAATAGTTGATGGATATAATCTCCTACTCGCTAGGGGACGCGATCGATTGGAAACATGGCTTGATGAGTTAGAAAGGATGAAAACAAAATGCTTCTCCTACTCGCTAGGGGACGCGATCGATTGGAAACTTGCCAACTTTCTGGATTTCCACGACTTCATATTTAGGATCTCCTACTCGCTAGGGGACGCGATCGATTGGAAACGCGAGATAGACGGTCAATCAGGTCATCAAGGCTGAGAAGTCTCCTACTCGCTAGGGGACGCGATCGATTGGAAACACCGTTATGATACCAGAACCGGTAAGATTATAAAGCAATCTCCTACTCGCTAGGGGACGCGATCGATTGGAAACTTCTTTGAATGTTGCGCGTCCTTCTTTATAAGGTGCGCTCTCCTACTCGCTAGGGGACGCGATCGATTGGAAACTAGTAGCGCCCGTAAGTTTAGCAGCCTCCTCAATAGTGTCTCCTACTCGCTAGGGGACGCGATCGATTGGAAACACCGCGGCGGCGGCGCGGCCGCCGACCCGCGGTCGCTCTCCTACTCGCTAGGGGACGCGATCGATTGGAAACGGCGGAAGTGTGGAGGAAGCATGGCTAGGTGATGTAATCTCCTACTCGCTAGGGGACGCGATCGATTGGAAACGGACAATATAAAAACCCTTCCAATGTGATTTCCAAATCTCCTACTCGCTAGGGGACGCGATCGATTGGAAACAATGTTTGAACTGATCAATGATCCACCGCTGCACCATTCTCCTACTCGCTAGGGGACGCGATCGATTGGAAACGAAAGGTCATGACTATTTACTGTCCCGTCACTGTACTTCTCCTACTCGCTAGGGGACGCGATCGATTGGAAACCCAAGTACAGTCATTCTATCGATGTGACGATGACCTATCTCCTACTCGCTAGGGGACGCGATCGATTGGAAACTAAAAGATTTAATGATATTTGTAGGATTGCCAAACTTGTCTCCTACTCGCTAGGGGACGCGATCGATTGGAAACCTTGTCTGCTGCATTGTCCCACTTCATCCATTTCTTTTTGTCTCCTACTCGCTAGGGGACGCGATCGATTGGAAACTTAGCGTTAGCATTGCGTTCTGCTTCCAGAAAAGCTCTCCTACTCGCTAGGGGACGCGATCGATTGGAAACGGCCTTTTTGTAATGCTCCACCGCCTTGTCGTTCATGGTCTCCTACTCGCTAGGGGACGCGATCGATTGGAAACAATGTTAGGTGCAAGGCGATCGCCTATGGAAGCAAAGATTCTCCTACTCGCTAGGGGACGCGATCGATTGGAAACTAGGCTGTTCCATATAGGAAACAATTCGCCCACAAATTGCTCTCCTACTCGCTAGGGGACGCGATCGATTGGAAACATTGCATATACAATATTCCTTGAGTGACTGATGGTTACTTGGTCTCCTACTCGCTAGGGGACGCGATCGATTGGAAACAGGATTTGCTGATATTGCCGAAATTGCACCCCGATACAAATTTCTCCTACTCGCTAGGGGACGCGATCGATTGGAAACCTCATGCCCTTACCCTCTTTTTCTTAGATTGCAACGCCCATCTCCTACTCGCTAGGGGACGCGATCGATTGGAAACAAGGCGGCAGTATTGCGCCCGTACACAGCGTTAAGAATTCTCCTACTCGCTAGGGGACGCGATCGATTGGAAACTGCTGAAACAATGGTTTCGATTTGCTTCTTTGTAATTTGATCTCCTACTCGCTAGGGGACGCGATCGATTGGAAACGCTAGGCAGATCGTCAAGCCCAAACTCTTCTTTAACTTCTCCTACTCGCTAGGGGACGCGATCGATTGGAAACCAAACCCATCAGCAGTAAATGTTGCAAGCCTTTCATCTCCTACTCGCTAGGGGACGCGATCGATTGGAAACGGTGCTTATTCTGTTACCGTTTCCAATTCGATTGGATGCACAGTCTCCTACTCGCTAGGGGACGCGATCGATTGGAAACTGTTAAACGTTTAACAGAATGCATATCACCATACTGTAAATCTCCTACTCGCTAGGGGACGCGATCGATTGGAAACTAATCCCAAAGACAAAGCCCACCGTAGGTCTTTTAATCCGCTTCACTTCTCCTACTCGCTAGGGGACGCGATCGATTGGAAACTGACCAAGATCCAATCAAGCTACACCCGATCACTGTCTCCTACTCGCTAGGGGACGCGATCGATTGGAAACCAGTTTCTCGTTTAGCGGTTCTTTTTGCAGACTCTTTTCTCCTACTCGCTAGGGGACGCGATCGATTGGAAACCGCTGATAGTCCTAAAGGTGGGGGCTTGCTTCTTATTGAGTCTCCTACTCGCTAGGGGACGCGATCGATTGGAAACGGCTGTCATAACAGTACAGTTACTAAATTAGTTGACGATCTCCTACTCGCTAGGGGACGCGATCGATTGGAAACTCGTGACTACTACTTTCTTGGAAGGCGATATTGATGTCTCCTACTCGCTAGGGGACGCGATCGATTGGAAACCGCCGATCTTGGCTTCTTGGAGAGGAACGTACCAGTCTCCTACTCGCTAGGGGACGCGATCGATTGGAAACCAAAAATAATTCCGTGAGGAGCGTCTGCAATATCGTTCTCCTACTCGCTAGGGGACGCGATCGATTGGAAACACATCAAACTGATCAGAACCAAAATCAAACTCTAAGTCTCCTACTCGCTAGGGGACGCGATCGATTGGAAACTCTTAGCCGATCGCTGCCAAGGATCAAGCACCCTTTCAATCTCCTACTCGCTAGGGGACGCGATCGATTGGAAACAAAAAACCAGAAGACTGTAACAACCAAACTGCAAGTCTCCTACTCGCTAGGGGACGCGATCGATTGGAAACATTAAGCTGACGCTGAGATAGAGAGCGGAAGTAGCATCTCCTACTCGCTAGGGGACGCGATCGATTGGAAACAGCTAGGCAGATCGTCAAGCCCAAACCCTTCTTTAATCTCCTACTCGCTAGGGGACGCGATCGATTGGAAACCCAATGATACTAAGCTGTCTTCTGAATTTAATGTCAACTCTCCTACTCGCTAGGGGACGCGATCGATTGGAAACATAGCTAGGCAGATCGTCAAGCCCAAATTCTTCTTCTCCTACTCGCTAGGGGACGCGATCGATTGGAAACGAAGTTCAACACGACCGCGATTAACCTCAGCAACGAATCTCCTACTCGCTAGGGGACGCGATCGATTGGAAACGCGCAAAGGGTTTGTATTTTCTTTATTCACGATAAACAAATCTCCTACTCGCTAGGGGACGCGATCGATTGGAAACAATTACTAAAAATTTACAGTGATTTAATTGAGCGGTCGTTCTCCTACTCGCTAGGGGACGCGATCGATTGGAAACCGCAAACCTACACCAACATATTCAGGAAGGTTGGTGTTTCTCCTACTCGCTAGGGGACGCGATCGATTGGAAACAGTATTACCGCATGGGTACTGTAAGTCGTCTTCCCCTCTCCTACTCGCTAGGGGACGCGATCGATTGGAAACCAAAAAACTGCTGAAGCGGAGGTTGATGAGGATGATCTCCTACTCGCTAGGGGACGCGATCGATTGGAAACTTAAAATCCCATTGCCTATATAAAGATCGGGATCGATCTCCTACTCGCTAGGGGACGCGATCGATTGGAAACAATCCGATTACAGCGGCAGCCAACGGAATCATAAACGGTCTCCTACTCGCTAGGGGACGCGATCGATTGGAAACAGGTTAAATTTGCGCGTGAAAGCTACTCGCTTAACTTCTCCTACTCGCTAGGGGACGCGATCGATTGGAAACTTAATCGATTCGGCTTCTTGCCAGCGAAGGGCGTTGTCTCCTACTCGCTAGGGGACGCGATCGATTGGAAACAAAGCCCATCAAATAAATCAATAGCTAAGCCTGAGATATCTCCTACTCGCTAGGGGACGCGATCGATTGGAAACATTGGTAGGAGCTACATCAGTGTCTTCTTCTTTTTCTCTCCTACTCGCTAGGGGACGCGATCGATTGGAAACCAGTTGAGTATTGCCACGGCTAGGGATAGGCTCAAACTTCTTCTCCTACTCGCTAGGGGACGCGATCGATTGGAAACTACAAGGTCAAGAAGCCGCCTTTATTCATAATCTGACTGTGCTTTCTCCTACTCGCTAGGGGACGCGATCGATTGGAAACAATATTTTCCATAGACTCAAAACCAAATACACCAACCATCATCTCCTACTCGCTAGGGGACGCGATCGATTGGAAACAAGGGTAATTTCGTAAGCATGTTGTCAATAGTAAAATCTCCTACTCGCTAGGGGACGCGATCGATTGGAAACCTCACGGCTGATTGCTGCTTGTAGACGGTTGTACATCTCCTACTCGCTAGGGGACGCGATCGATTGGAAACGAAATCAGCGTCAATGCTGAAATAGCGGTTATCTTCGTTCTCCTACTCGCTAGGGGACGCGATCGATTGGAAACCCCACCACAAAAGCCTTCGAGATCGCCTTAATTTTTCTCCTACTCGCTAGGGGACGCGATCGATTGGAAACAAGCCAGTTTTTCAATTGATGAGTCACAGTTTCGCACAATATCTCCTACTCGCTAGGGGACGCGATCGATTGGAAACTCAGATAAGGTCGTACCCACTGGTGGATTGTCGATATCTCCTACTCGCTAGGGGACGCGATCGATTGGAAACTCAAATTCAGTTCAGCTTGTATAGCAGGCAACATTCCATCTCCTACTCGCTAGGGGACGCGATCGATTGGAAACAGTACCTCGGCAAATCTGGGGACATCATCTGAGAAGTTTCTCCTACTCGCTAGGGGACGAGATCGATTGGAAACTTTAGTCAGTGGCGTGAATATCTTTACGGAATCCAAGAGGTCTCCTACTCGCTAGGGGACGCGATCGATTGGAAACACCACACATATCCATACATTCAGTAGCGCACTCAGCATCTCCTACTCGCTAGGGGACGCGATCGATTGGAAACGTTTTTCAACTAAAACTATTGCTGTTTGTCTGGCTAAATCTCCTACTCGCTAGGGGACGCGATCGATTGGAAACTTGAATCAAAAAAATTATGCTGAGACAGTAGATCGATCTCCTACTCGCTAGGGGACGCGATCGATTGGAAACACAGCCTCTATACCAGTTAGGGTTAAAGGATTTGCCTCTCCTACTCGCTAGGGGACGCGATCGATTGGAAACTTAAGTGCAAATAACTAATATCTTTAAAAATTTAATCTCCTACTTGCTAGGGGACGCGATCGATTGGAAACCTGCGTCTTGCCTGAGATTCAGCTTTTTTCATGAGTCTCCTACTCGCTAGGGGACGCGATCGATTGGAAACTCTATTCCGTACTTGATTTCATTTTCTTCTGTGCAAATGCCGCCTAATTCTCCTACTCGCTAGGGGACGCGATCGATTGGAAACGGCGATCGGTTCGACCATCTTGCTCGACCACTTACTATCTCCTACTCGCTAGGGGACGCGATCGATTGGAAACTGATAGATCAAATGGGTAATATCTCTGTATAAACCTTGTCTCCTACTCGCTAGGGGACGCGATCGATTGGAAACACCTCCAACAGTAGAACCAATTTGAGAACCTAAACCGTTATCTCCTACTCGCTAGGGGACGCGATCGATTGGAAACAACCTGCTTCTGTTTTGGATAGCCAAGATTTTTCCAAACTCTCCTACTCGCTAGGGGACGCGATCGATTGGAAACTATAAACTACTACTCATATAGCGATGGAGCAATACTCTCCTACTCGCTAGGGGACGCGATCGATTGGAAACGAGCCATCCTTCGACCTCGCGCAATTTGAGGTTACAGCTCTCCTACTCGCTAGGGGACGCGATCGATTGGAAACAAAATAAAAGTCTTGTAAAACAATCATTTTCACGTTAATATCTCCTACTCGCTAGGGGACGCGATCGATTGGAAACAACAATAAATATGAGCAAATCAATTCGCAAATCTGCTCTCCTACTCGCTAGGGGACGCGATCGATTGGAAACTATTCTTTTCTGTCACGCGAGTTGGTACGAGCATCAAAGTATCTCCTACTCGCTAGGGGACGCGATCGATTGGAAACTCCTTTGCCATTTTCAAGTAGTAATCTTCGTCAGGTAATCTCCTACTCGCTAGGGGACGCGATCGATTGGAAACCCATTGATGGTGTTGAACTTAAGCCCACTGACTTACAATTCTCCTACTCGCTAGGGGACGCGATCGATTGGAAACCGTTAGCTGCGTACCTTTACAACAGGGTCAGGAGGAATCTCCTACTCGCTAGGGGACGCGATCGATTGGAAACCATCAATGGGAGTTGTGCTATCTGTAGGCATATTTAATTCTCCTACTTAGGGGACGCGATCGATTGGAAACTCGTTGTCATGGAATCTGGAGTAATTCACCAGATGCAAAGAGCCACACCCACTAAGAAATTTATTCCTGCGCCCCCCCACTTTTAAAACCGATGCAAAGAATGTTAGAGATGTCCTAGATTTGTAGCAAACATCGGGCAACCAAATTTCCTATAACAAATAAAGGAATGGCTAAGCCATTCCTTTATTTAGGCTAAGTTATAGCTTTTGCCTGACCTGTTCGCGCAACTCACGAGCTTGGGCATCATTGTTACTCGCAATAGATAGAAACACAACATATTCGCCATTTTGAGAAACGCAGGCTATGGAGACAACAGATTGATTAGTTCGCCCAGTAACCCCTCCACGAATTGGTTTAACTTGTTGTAAATTCAAATCTTTGAGAGCCTTATTAGCTTTCTCAAGACAGACTTTACTTGTGCCATTCTCTTTCTTCCAAGAGTTGTACATCGAAGGAACTTGGGCAAAAGCGGGAAGACTAAAGGCGCTAACAGCAATCAATGAACCAAAAAACGAGAATATTTTGGATGACATATTTTTATTGTGGATCAAGGGCATAAAGTTTTCTATTGGAAGCCAAATTTCCGAAGTCTCAATTTTAATATACCGCGCTTTGCGCTTAAGCCAAATTAAAAATCTCCTACTCGCTAGGGGACGCGATCGCTTGGAAACTTCTCAAGCATAACTTCAATCTTATTCAGAATTGTTCTCCTACTCGCTAGGGGACGCGATCAATTTTTCTCTTGGTAAGGGAAAGGTCATGTATCCCAATTGTTACTGATGTTACGTGGAACTCAGATGATGAATCTTTTGCTGCTAGCACGACAGGGCAACCACGGGGGGATTGCCCCTACCCCAATAATTTAGATTTTTGTAAGGGCTGTGGATGGTGCGTGCCAGCCATAGCCTTAGATGATCGTAGGAATTCTATCCACGTAACATCAGTTGTTAGAGGATGCGATCGCCAATCTAAATAGCCGAGATAAAGATCCCCGACTTTTTCGGTGCAAGTTCAGATCACTTTTGCCAGTCATACAAAAAGTCGGGGATCTGGGCGCTTACAGGTTACTTTTGTATCTCTAGGAAAAGCGATCGCCTCATCAAAAAGCAAACCATCAAACAGGCTGCTTTTTTGTTTGCTTACTCACTCGAACAGGCGATCGCCTAAAAAAAGTAAGATAAACCTTCTGATAAAATATAGCTAAGCCTCAATAGCTAAGCCTCAGTTGGCATAATTGTGAAAATATCCTCAATAAGTAGGAATGCATTAACTTTTTTGCAAAAAAGGAGTACTAAAATGGCTACAGTGATTCAACCGCCAGTGATAGAGACAGTTACATCGCAGCGGCAGAGCAGTTTTTTGTAAAAGCAAGAATTTGAAAATTAGAGGCAAGTAATTATGGTTGCTAAGTAATTGCTCCTAAAAGTATTAGCCATTTGGCAACTCACCAAAGCGATCGCAATATTGCTGTAATAGGGCTTGAGTTTCTGTGATCTGACAACGATTTACTTCACCCCACTTCACCCCACTTCACCCAACTTCTCAACCTCTCCCCCTAATAGCTAGCACTCATTCTTGTTGCACCTATAGAACGGACAAAATAGGTGCAACAACATTTAGGAGACGATCATGAACGATAAAAAATACGGTACTGCTCCCAGTCATACTCAAGCATGGATTTTTCAAACTTGGTTATCTTTTCTTATCTCTATTTCTGCCACTTCTTTAGGAGTTGTTTATCTGCCAGCAGATCCGTGGGTTAAAGGTTATTTAGGCATGGGCTTACTATTTACCGTCGGTTCAACCATCAATTTATCAAAAACTGTCCGCGATGTCGAAGAATCTAAACGCCTAATTAATCGCATTGATGAAGCAAAGTTAGAACGGATGTTGACTCAGTACGATCCCTATAAGGAGTAGCTCTTTCCAGTCATTTGTTATCAGTTTTTTTCGATTATTCTCACTCTTTTTACTAGCTTAGGAGAGTCCAATGGGTAGTTTGAAGAATCGATTGGTAAGCTTTTGTTTGATAAGAAACCATTTAAGAATTACTTTCTGTGGTCAAAAAATCTAAGAGATCCCCTCAACTCCCCTTTATTAAGTGGGGAAAATCAAATTCTTCCCACTTAATAAAGGGGGCTGGGGGGCTAAAGCAATTCTTATACCAAAACACAAAATGGCTATGCCATTTTGTGTTTTTGAAACCCTTACTGGGTTTGGTTTTTAATTCACAAAAGTGTTGCCACACTTTCGTGAATTGGTATTAAATGGGTTCTAAAAGTGTTGTCAATCTTCTTATTTGTAATGTTGATTTCTTACTCACTCGAACAGGCGATCGCTAATAAATCGAACGCCTAAAATCGCAATAAACTCACATTGCCACGAAAAAGCTACCCTACTCAAGAGAATGGGATATTATAGAAGTAGCAATTAGGAATTTAGATCTTACTTTTTATCTTGAGAGGCAAGAGATTATGATTGCAATAGTTGAGAGAGAAAAAGCTTTAAGTCAAAGCATTATTCCGAAAGGATGGATAGCAACAACTTGGGAAGATTTCTTGCGGATATCTCAGGCAGTAAGCAATGACAAAGCGAAATTTTACTATTTTCAAGGGAGTTACTACAGCGAAATGGGTGTTGGAGCAGACCATGCTTTTGTAAATACAGTGGTAATAATTCTGATTTCACTTTACTGTATGAAGAGAAATATCTTGACTAAAGGCTATACGAACTGTAGTTATCGCAAAGTGGGAATACGCGAATGTCAGCCAGATATTTCTTATTATGTAGGCGATCGCACTCAGAACGCACCTCAAAGTAGTGCGATCGTCGATCTTGACGAGAGTTTACCCCCTGATATCGTGATTGAGATTGCCGATACCTCATTAGGCTATGACCTCGGTGCAAAGCGCTTGCTATACGAAGAAGTGCATGTCGGTGAATATTGGGTAATCGATGTCCAGAATATGAAAATCACCGCATTCCGCATTTTGCAGGGTTTAGGAAGCGAAAGGATTACAGAATCCTCAGTATTAGGAGGATTACGATTGAGTTTATTAGAAGAAGCTTTACAACGTAGCCATGAAATGGATAATTCCCAAGTTGGTTCTTGGTTTATGGAACAGTTAGGTTAAAGAGATAAATTTTCCTGATTGCTTTTAATTTGTGGCTCCTAAGTAGCTGAGCATAAGTAAACTGAAAACCCAGATTGCTGTGTCGCCCGCGTAGCGGGCGACACAGCAATCTGGGTTTGGTTTATAACTATGCCGAGCTACTTAATTGCTAGAAAATGCGATCGCCTCATAAAAAAGCAGTCCATCAAACAGGCTGTTTTTTTGTTGATTTCCTTACTCACTTGAACAGGCGATCGCCTGAAAAGTACAATCAAAAACATCTGATAAAATATAGCTGATGATAGTTATAGGCAAACTTAAAAACCTATGCATCAGGAGAAAATAGAGCATGGCTGTCACCATTCCCATCAAATCTATTGATCTACGACATGGAAGTGCGATCGCCATTCACTCTCTGAGTTGGCGTGATTGTGAAGACATCCTTAATGAGCTAGGTGAAGATCGGCATACTCGTATTGCCTACTATCAAGGCACGTTAGAAATTATGTCCCCATTATCCAGACATGAGCGCCCCCATCGTCTAGTGAGATATATTGTGACGGCAATTTTAGACGCGCAAGGTAGAGATTGGGAAGATTTTGGCTCAACTACCTTTTATCGAAAAGGAATGGCTGGTGTGGAACCTGATACTTGTCTGTATGTTGCCAATGCAGCCTTAGTGCGTGATTGTCAGGAACGTATTGATGTCGATATTTATCCGCCACCTGATTTGGCGATCGAGTCAGATGTAACTTCTAAAACCTTATTATCTGCTTACGAAGCGATCGCCGTGCCTGAAGTTTGGATTTATCGTGATAATAATTTACAGATATTTTTGCTTAACAATGGACATTATCTGAAGTCGGAGAGTAGTTTGCTTTTCCCAGATCTACCAATCAAGACGCTGATTCCACAGCTTTTAAATCAAGCGATCGCGATCGGTACAAGTACCATGTTAAGAGAGTTTCGCAAATCTCTAATTTAATCTCTAACTTGTGGCTACCTATGGAAAAAACAATTCAAGATCTGGAAGAGCGCATTCGCCAAGCTCAACTCTCTAATGATGTAAATACACTCGATGAATTAATTTCTAATCAGTTGCAGTTCGTTTTTCTAGACGGATCTGTAGCGTCCAAATCTGATGACTTAGAAGCGCACAGGAATAAGTTAGTCATTTTCCACAGCATTAATTTCACAGACCAAATCATTCAAACTTTTGAAAATTTAGCTACTGTAACCGTTAAAGCGGAAATCAGTGGCACTATGAATGGTCAATCCTTTCATGGCTGCTATCGATATGGAAGAACTTGGGCTAAGCTAAATGGTCAATGGCAACTCATTGCAGGTAACGTGGTGCAACTGCCTGAGCCTCATAATTAGCTGGTCGCAATTAAATATGAACAACTTAGCCAAAGTTTATACCTTATATTTTGCGATTGATGATGTGATAATCTCGATTTGTAGAATCACTAATAACCGAGAGAACTCCAAAAAAGTTAATAGCGACGGACTCTTTAATAGATTCTGGACTAAGGCAAAAAATACCTACTCTAATCTAAACTATGATCTGGTATGCGAAATGGGAGCGGCTAATACCAAAGCAGAAGAAGAGTTTGCTAGAATTGCATCAGCAATAAAAAATGCTTTAGGGGAATTGGAAAATGATCGTTATTGCTACTTGATCTATTGCCTGTGGTTTGCTTTCAACACTGCTATAGTTGAGTATTCTTTAACTGACCCATCGGTAAATCAACATGATCTCTACTATTATGAGATTGAAGACAAATTAAAATTTGGCTCGCAAAAATATCTATCATTGTCCCAATCCAATATTGAAGAGTGGCAGAATATCGATTTGATCGTTAAGTCGAAACTGGGCAATTTTTAAAGGGAATGTCAGGGCGATTTCCTACTCGCTAGGGACGATATCTTCTAACTATAGTTATCGCCACAAAAACCAGAAGAAGAGTTGCGGCGCAAAGCGCCGCAACTCTTCTTCCTAACAAGACTGGCGACAACTATCAAGGAGATCCATAAAGCTTTAAACATTTTCTAATCTCTATCCTTAGTCACAACTTAAATCAACTGGTAAGGCGATCGTAAACTTTGTACCTACATTAACTTCACTTTCACAAAAAATTGTTCCCTTAAGATTCTGAGTCACAAGATTATAGATAATATGCAGTCCCAATCCGCTCCCACCCTTGTCTCTAGCTGTTGTGAAAAAAGGTTCAAAAATCCTAGCTAAATTTTTGGAAGGAATGCCTTTGCCATCATCAGCATAGGTAATGATAACTTTATCGTTTTGTTGAGTAAGTTCAAATTGTAACTGTCCACCTTTATCTAAATCAGTATAAGCATGAGTCAAAGAATTCATTACTAAATTGGTGACAATTTGTGAAAAAGCTCCTGGATAACTGCGGATGACGATCGCATTGTCTCCACAGACATTAATCCTATGCTGAGTATGTTGGATTTGCGGCGCTAAACTAATCAAAATGGTTTCAATATAATTTTTTACTTGAAAGCTGCGCTGTTCTAAACTTGATTGATCGACAGCAACTTGCTTAAAGTTTTGGATGAGTTCAGCCGCACGGTGTAAATTAACGAGTAGAATCTCGCTGCTACTTTTAGTTTTTTCTAAATAAGCCTCTAAACTCGATTTTTTGAGTTCGCCACGATCAAAAAATTCCTTAAACTTATTTGTCGCATTATCAAGAATAGAAGCTGCCATTAAACTGTTGCCAATGGGTGTATTCACTTCATGGGCAACACCAGCGACCATACTGCCAAGGGCGGCATACTTTTCGGACTCAATCAGTTGTTTTTGGGTCGTTTTCAGTTCATCTAATGTACTAGCTAATTCAGCATTCTTTTTATAAATTGCTAATTCAGCTTGCTTGCGTTCGCTAATATTGCGAACCATAAATAGCAATTCATTGCTACCACTCACAACAATACGCACCTCCTCATCTTGGTAAGTATCATTAATACATATTTGCTGTTCATAAATTTGGATCTTGCCTGTGTTTAAGGCTTGCCTCAGATAAAAAAGGTGGCGATCGCTAATTTCGCTTGGAAGGATTTGAGAAAGATGCTTTCCAATATTCTCAAAGTCAGGATAGACTAACTTGACTTTACTCTCATAATTAATCATACCTAGATAAATCCCATCCCCACTAACGTTGAACATCAAATCAGGGATAACCGAGAGAATAGCGCGTCTGCGAGCTTCGTTCGCACTGAAGGCTGTGTAACCCGTGACTATCATCGCAGAGCTAACCAATGCTAACAAAGATGGGACTACAGGAATCCACCATCCCCATAAAAAGACAATATAGCTTGTAGTGAATAGACTTACTCCCAGAGAGATGATCGCGATCGTGATCCAAGGTAGACGTAAAGTAATTTTTGATTGTTTAATTGGTCTTGCATAACGACTATTCCAGCACAATAGACCACCAGCGATCGCAAATATGGCAATCCACAAAATCTCTATGGGTTTTGCCCAAACTTTTAAGGTTGGTTGTCCATCAATAGCATTGGCAATTAATTGGCTGGCAATACTAGCATGAAGTTCCACACCACTGGTGGCTGCGAAAGAACCCTTCACAATTGTGCCGTTGTATGGAGTGATAAAATAATCACTACTGCTTTCTGCGGTAATTCCAATCACAACAAGGCGATCGCGAAATATATTCTGAGGAATATTTCCATTGAGTACATTCGTTAGGGAAACTGTACGAAAACCACCCTGAAAATTACGAAAGTTCGATAATATTTGATAGCCTCCCAAAGCTTCGTGAGTATAGCCGCCATCATGTTCCTGAAGGGGCGAAAATACGGCTTTACCTAATCTGTATGTCTGTACTTTTGGATCAATAACTTCAAGATTAATGTTTTCCTTTTGAAGGTAGCGAATGGCTAGAGCTGCACTCAAACTGGGAATTGTCTTACCTTGCTTATTCTTAAGAGAGAGAAGTATACGGCGAACTTTCCCATCACCATCTAGGGAAAAGTCATTGGCAGCTACTTGATTAAGCTTTTCGAGAACTGGAGAAGCAGCCACATCACTACCCTCCTGATTTGCGACTACTTTGCGAATGCCAATTAGATTTGGTGTGGATTCAAATATATTAACTAGCTCTTGATATTCGGAGCCATATTCTAGAGGAACTGGTAAATCGCGATAGATATCTAGCCCAATGACTCTAGGTTGTTGCTGCTTAATTAAAGTGAGGAGTCTAGCAAGGGTATTATCAGTAATCGGAGATCCAAAGTTCTTAATATCTGGTTCCTCGATCGCTACTATTACGATACGCTCGTCGATTGGCTCTGAAGGTCGCCATTGAAAAAACAAGTCGTATACAGCTAGTTCTATTGGTTGAAGGATTCCCAAAAAGCGAAGCCATAGTAAAACTCCTGTTGTTGCAGGGACAACGACAAATACCCCACGCCATTTCCAAATTCGCTTTTTTAGATTGAGCCACATATATAAATTTTAATGCAAATTCTAAAAGGGATTGGCAACTATTGAAAAATAAATCCCATTTTCTTGTAAAGTCTTCTTTTCAGCAGAAATGCGGCTCAGGGGAATCCCTACATCAAGACGGATCGTCAGGCGATCGCTCATTTGAAATCGCAATCCCATCCCTAACGAAGCAAGTGTACTAGGATCTGGTTGGTTAGAGGCTTGGTGATTCCAAGCTTTACCAAAATCAAAGAATGGCACAATCTGTAAAAGTCCACCAATTTCAGGAATCCGCATGATCGGAATCCGCATTTCGGCGGATACTAACAATCCACTATCACTTAGGAGGGCATCTTGTCGAAATCCGCGCAGGGTATCTTGCCCACCAAAACTAATCTGCTCCTGCGACAACATAGGGCGATCGCTAAGTTGTAAATCAGCACTAAGAAACAAAAGCGTTTCGGGTGCTAACAAGCGTACATATTGAGTTTGCCCACGCCACGCCAAAAATTGACTATCAGGAGACAAATTATTAATAGTTGATCCGAGAGCATTAATCCCTAAACTAAATTGAGAGCGTAATGCTAGTACTTCTTGCGTACTCCGTTGAATGTAATCTTGAAAGAAGCGTAGGGCTGTAACCTTAGTCTGTCCATCAGCATCGGCTCCAAGGGAAGGAAAAGGAATTGCTCCTCCCAACAATGACGCTGTGCTTTGACGATGACTTAAGGTTAAACCCAGAGCAAATTCTTGGGCTGTGTTTTGTAGTAGAGGTTGACGAATTGATAGTTCATAATTACGAGAGCTAGAGACAATGTCAAGGAGATTAAAGGGTGTTTCAATCACATTACTCGAAGAATTGCCAAAGTTAAGGCTAATCATACCATTATAAGGATTAAAGGGAACTGTATAACTTACATCAAAAGCGTTACTACCATTGGTATTTGCGTAGGACAGACTTAGGCGATCGCCTAAGCCTGTGAGGTTAGCTTCGATAAGCTGAATTTGGCGGCGATCGGAGCCAACACTAGGAGTGCGGCTATTATCAAAGGTTATTGGCAAGCTAAAGGTTGGAGCCTCAGTCACCTTTACTTCTAAATTGCTTAATCCAGCTTGTAAACTTGGAGATAAATTTGCTGATATGCTCTCAATAAGTGGATTGATTTGCAGTAGTTGTAACGCCTCTAGTAATCGATTCCGATTGAGAGGCTTAGTGGTGGCGATCTCAATTCGTGATTGGATATATCCTAAATTGAGCCTATTCAATCCTGTGATCCTAATTTCGTCCAGTCCACCTTCAACAATCTGAATTTTGACTATTCCTGTTTGCAAATCCTGTTCTGGCAGATATGCACCAGAGGTGATGTATCCACGGTTTAAATAAAGTTCAGTGATTTTGGTTCTAACTTGAAATAGATCAATAATCGAGAGCGATCTGTTAGTGTAAGACTCAGTGACTTTTTCAAGTTCTTGATCGCTAAAAACACTGCTGCCAATTACTTCAAACTTTTTAACTACGATTAGTTCGGATGACTCAGAATTGTTATTACTAGGAGGTGCAGGAACTTGTGGGTTAGGGGCAAATAGCAAATCGGGTGAAGGGAGTTTAAACGGTTCAGTCAGATTGTTTGGCGGGATTTTGGGGGTGAGATCGTCAGGAATTATGGGAGATGTGGAAGTAGGTTGAGCAAAGATTGATTGGGTATAGGAACTAAGAGCGATCGCGAGGACCATAATATTGTTCGTCTTTCCTCTAAAGATGTTTGACATGTTCCTATACAACATCTTCATAATAATCACTCCCAACTATCACTAAAAAACTTTTAAACTGACTTTTATTTGATTATTGGATTGCACCAAAGGTATTACAACGCTTTGCGCTCATGTCAGAACCAAGGAAAAATTTGAAAGTGTTGCTTGTCAACACTTTCAAATTTTTTTTTGGTTCGCTTGATCTGAAATTGTTGTAGGAGATTAGGATGGATGACTCGAAGCATTGCCTATCTTCATCTCTATAACCCTACCTAATTAATGACATTAAGTACAAATAATGGATGCATTACAATTTTAATTGATCTTAGTTTTTTGAAAATTTCACTATTAAAAACTTTACGATTTCTTTGCCCATTAAATATGTATTATGAGACTGGCTAATATTTGCAGGGTTGCTATCTTTGATATTACTTGTACCTGCTTGATGTCCATCTTTGATTTCTTAAATGAACGCTAAGCGGAATTTAAGCTATGAAACGCACTATTCACTATATCTATATTTCTGGTGCATTCGCTGTAAGCTATTTCACTGCTACAATCTCGGCAATAGCCCAGATTGTTCCCGATCAAACTTTGCCTATAAACTCTATAGTAACTATAGATAGATCAACATATACAATTAATCAGGGGACGACTAACGGCGTTAATCTTTATCACAGCTTTCAAGAGTTCTCGGTTCCCACAAATAATACTGTTCATTTTAATAATGCAGCTAATATCCAGAATATTTTGACGCGAGTGACGGGGAACTCTGTGTCTAATATTGATGGGATAGTTAGAGCTAATGGTAATGCTAATCTATTTCTACTCAATCCGAATGGGATTATGTTTGGTGCAAATGCGAAGTTAGATATTGGTGGAACTTTTGTGGGGAGTACGGCAAATAGTTTCAAGTTTTCTGATGGGAGCGAGTTTAGCGCTACTAATCCTCAAGCTCCGCCTCTATTGACGACGAGCATTACCCCAGGTTTACAGTATGGGACAAGCAACATAGGGGCGACGATTAGCAATCGTGCGAATCTCTCTGCGGGACAGGATTTAGTCCTAAATGCTGACAAATTAGATTTGCAGGGACAATTGCTTGCCGCTAGAGACCTCACATTACAAGCACAAGATATTGTGATTCGTGATATTGCTGGTACTCCATCTATGGCAGTATCTGGTAGAGACATACTGATGGAGGGTAGCCAATCTGTTGATATTTTTGCTTTAAACAACATTAATAGTGGCTTTTGGTCAGGTGAAAATATTGTACTGCGATCGCAAAATCCTGTGATTGGCGATGCTCATTTTTATGCTGGTGGAAACTTAAATGTTGAGAAATTGAATGGAACTATCGGTGATTTAATCAGCCCTAATGATCCTGTGATTTTGGCTAGTGGTAATGTCACTTTAGGGAATTATACAGGCGCGTCATTACACATTTTAGCTGGGGGCAGCATAACGCTCAATAATGTCACAATCAATAGTGCAGGCGCTATAAATACAACAATTAACCCTAATAATACAGCGTTATTTAATCCCACAAAAAGCTATGCAGATCTAGCAACATTCTCTTTGCCTGACTATCAGGCGATTAAAAATAGTGATGGCTCAATTCAGGATGTTGTACCAGTGCAAATTCCAATTGCGATTAATGGAAGTACTCAAGCAACTTTGGATGTAAGATCAGGTGTAGACTGGACACAATTAGGTGGTTTGCCCACTAGTCCAATAGTTTCAGGTGCGATCGCTCCTCCACCTACCTATACAAACCCTCCTACTAGAGCCGATATTACTGTAAATGGAAATATTCGAGTGAGTCAGCCTAGTGGATTAGTACTATTGACTAACCAGTTTATGCCCAATACCTTGCAAGGTAAAATCTCAACTCAAGAAATTAATACAGGTACAAATGTTGTCGGAGCTAAGGCTGGTGATATTCGGGTCTATGGGCGAGGTGATATTGTGCTGAATTCCGACTTAATTGCTTACTCTGAGCCAACCTTTGGAAATGCAGGACAGGGCGGATCGGTTGCTATTTCGTCTTACTCTGGCAATATTACGATGGGTGCTGATTTATATACTGACTCGTTCACGCTATCTGGGAATGCAAGTAATGCTGGTACTATTTCATTCTCTACTTATTCAGGAAATATTATCCTCGATAATATTTACATTGAGTCATCTTCATTCACGTACTCTGGAAATTCAGCAAATGCAGGAGCCGTTTCCCTAACTTCCTATTCTGGTGATATTACGATCACTCGTCCAATTTGGAAATCTCCATCAGTTTCATTAGCATTGGGTTCTTCTGGTAATGGAGGAGCCGTCTCCTTTGCTACTTATTTGGGTGATATTACGATTAAAGATGTCAGAAGTTTCTTTGGCGACACTGGTACTTATTTGGACTCTGGTACTTACTCAGGCGCTCGATCTTCTGGTAATGGGGGATCATTTTCTTTAGCTTCCAATTCTGGCAATATTTCGCTGATTAAGGCACCGTTAAACTCCTCGACTGCTTCCTATTCATTATCAAAATTAGAACATGCTGGAAATGGTGGTGATATTTCCTTAGCTACTTCCTCTGGCGATATTATGCTGGATGACTTGACATTGTACTCATACTCATTTGCTAAGTCTGCCAATTCTCGCAATGGAGGCGCAATTTCTCTATATTCTGGATCTGGAAATATTCACTTAAACAGTTCTACATTATCAGCTTATTCACTTGCTTCTGCGGCAAGTTCTCAGAATGGAGGAATGGTATCTATATCTGCTCCTAAGGGCAAGATTATTAGTGCTTTAACTAGCTATATACTGTCATTCTCAATTTCTAAATTAGGAGCCAATAGTGGTAATGGTGGTGAAATTAGCTTAGTCGCTAAAGATCAAATTAGCAACCTTGGTCTTTTTACTTCGTCAGCTTTTGGTCGAGCAGGAATCGTCAATATTAATGGATTAGATGATTTAGCAATCTCTAATCTTCAGGTGATTACGAGTAAGACTGTCAATTTCCCCAAACGCGCCTACGATATTAATGACCCGAACACCTTCATCACCACGATTTTTGGCTTTGGACAAAGTGGGCGATCGGGAGACGTGGTCATTACAGGTTTGAGAAATCTCATCTTTGACAATACCCTGATCTTGAGTACAACCCAAGGAATTGATCCTGCTGGTAATATTTCCATTACTAGTCCCAACTTCATCAATTTCCAAAACAACAGTCAAATCCTCAGCAACACCAATAGTATAGGTAATGCTGGCAATATCAATATTGCTGCAGGTCAAGGTATTACTTTTAGAGACAATAGTCAGGTTACTGCTCAAACCAGTAGCGATGGTAAAGCTGGTAATATTGATCTTAAAGCAGGATATTCCATTCTCTTTACTGCGGGCACAGGCTTGTTTGCGAATACGACAATAGGTTCTAAAGGAGATGGTGGCAATATTACAATCGATCCGCAATATTTTACTCTTCAAGATGGAGCAACGATCGCTGTAGGTAGTCTTGGCTCTGGTCTGGGCGGCAATATTAGCATATTTGCTAATTATCTCTCTCTTATTAATGCTTCTTCCATTACCGCTTCAACTGCCAATACTAATGGTGGAAATATCGATTTGAATGTTCCATCAATACTGCTTTTGCGCTACGCCAGTAATATCACCACGACCGCAGGGAAGGCAAGTGCAGGGGGCAATGGTGGCAACATTACCATTAAGGCGGGTTTTATCGTTGGAGTTAAGGGTGAAAATAGCGATATCTCGGCTAATGCTTTTACAGGCAATGGCGGCAATATTAACATCACAACTAATGGTATTTATGGATTAGAGTTCCGTCAGCAACTGACTTCCTCTAGCGACATTACGGCTAGTTCTCAGTTCGGGTTACAGGGAAATGTTCTAGTGACTACTCCTGAAATTGATCCTAGTCGTGGGCTAACTACCTTACCTCTCAATCTTGCTGATCCGTCTAAACAAGTTAATCAAAGTTGTGCTGTTGGCGGGAAGTTATCTAATCGCGAAAATCGCTTTACGATTTCTGGAAAAGGTGGTTTGCCAAAGAGTCCTAGCGATGAGCTTTCTAGTATTCAACCTTTAGTGGAGTTAGCGGAACTTGTACCAAGTAACTCTAATCAAATCTCTACAGAATGGGAAGTACGAAGTGCTGCTCATTCTGTACCAGAACAAAAGCAGGAATTAGTAAAGAAATCTTCAAAATCTATTGTTGAGGCAAATACGATCGCTAGAGATAGTCATGGCAGACTGCGACTGATAGCGGATTCAAAACCACTCAGTCCTGCCATATCTCAGCTTTCTTTTAAATAGAGTTATTTCCCCGCCTTTGGTGGGGAAATAACTCTAAAGAAATGAAATAGCCTAAAATATGAAATTGCTTCTCGGAGTAAAATCTATGACCGCTTATACAGTCAATCTTGAGTTGTATTAAAGAAAATTTATGTTCTTTTGGCAGTTTATTATGAATTTAAAGTCCAAAAGCTCTAAATTGGTGGGCTATGTCATTATTGGTGCTTGTACGACCATCTTGGTAATGCTTTTAGGATGGAAACCGCAACCTATTATTGCCAAAAACTTATCTATAGCCTCGAAAGCTTCAACAGATGTAGTTCTTACACAATCTTTATCCAATAATCCTGCAACTCTTTTCCAAAATGGCAAACAGCTTTATCATGCAGGGCAATATGCTGCGGCGATCGCTAGTTGGCTACAAGCTTCAGATATGTATGCCAAGCAAGGCGATCGCCTCAATCATGCGATTGTGCTTAATAATCTCGCCTTAGCATATCAACAACTTGGTCAATGGAAGGAAGCAGAGCATGCGATCTCTCTCAGTTTAGAACTTCTACAATCTGTGCCACAACAGGAAAACTTACTAGCACAGGTTCTGAACATTCAAGGCAATATCCAGCTTGCTCAAGGTAAAGCTCAAGAAGCATTAACAATTTGGCAAAGAGCTACCGTAAATTATGAGATGTCAGGGGACAAAGATGGAGCCATTCGTAGCAAGATTAATCAGAGTCAAGCCTTGCGATCGCTAGGTTTGTATCCTAAAGCGATAAATATTCTTCGGCAAGTTCAAATAGAACTAAAAGAACATCCAGCATCTTCCCTCAAGGCTGCGAGTTTGCTCAATCTTGGTGATACCTTAGAACTGAGCGGTTATCTTGAAGATGCTAAAATTGTGTTGCAAGAAAGTCTGGCGATCTCCAAGGAATTCAGTGATGCGGCGATGATTGCTGATACATTGCTGAGTTTAGGAAATACCGCCTATAGTTTGCAACAAACTGCCGAAGCCATCAGCTACTATCAGCAAGCAGTCCAAGCTTCCACTTCACCAATCCAAAAAGTGCAAGCCCAACTCAACCAACTACGACTCCAGATTGAATCTCAACAATCTGAATCAGCGAGGCTATTACTAACAGATATCCAAACTCAACTGACCAAACTGCCATCCAGTCGCGCATCGGTTTATGCAAGAATCAACTTTGTTAAAAGTCTCGCTAAACTTAATCCCACATCAAGCGATCGCCAAGTTGCCGCCCAAACTCTCGCTACAGCAGCCCAACAAGCAAAAGATATGGGAGATCCTAGAGCTGAGTCCTATGCGATCGGCTATCTGGGAGAAATCTACGAACAAAATCAGCAATTCTCAGAAGCTCAAAGTTTAACCGAAAAGGCGCTTATCCTTGCTCAAACTAATAACGCTTCGGACATTGCCTATCGGTGGCAGTGGCAACTCGGACGAGTCCTCAAGTCTCAAGGCATAACTTCTAAAGCGATCGCTGCCTATAGTGAAGCTGTTAGTACACTTGATTCAATTCGTGGCGATCTTGTGTCGAGTAATGCAGATATTCAATTTTCCTTCCGTGATAGTGTCGAGCCTGTCTATCGACAACTTGTGGCTCTACTGCTGACTCATGATGATGACAAACCAATCAGCCAAGAAAATCTCAAAGCGGCGCGGACAGTTATCGAATCTTTACAGGTAGCGGAATTAGACAACTTCTTTAAAGAGGCTTGTCTTACAAGGCTTACTACCCAAATTGATCAAGTTGATCCGCTAGCAGCCGTAATCTACCCAATCATTCTATTTGATAGAATAGAAGTCATTATTTCGCTACCTGATGGCTCATTACAGAACCATACTACTAAAATCTCTCAAGCCAAACTAGAGAGTCTCTTGGGCAAATTGAGGCGATCGCTGCGTCGTACATCTCTTGAGACGGAAATTCAAGCTGTCTCACAGGAAATCTACAATATATTGCTTGGGAAAGAAATAGAATCGATCCTAGCTGCTAATAAAATTAAAACCTTAGCATTTGTTCTAGACGGATCTTTGAGAAACTTGCCGATGGCAGTCCTCTATGACGGACAGCATTACTTGATGGAGAAGTATAATCTAGCGATCGCACCTGGGTTACAACTAATTGATCCTCAGCCACTCAAGCGTCAACAACTAACAGTATTCATCGGAGGCTTAAGTAAGGAAACACAGGATTTTACGGCTCTGCCAAATGTTGAAAGAGAGGTTCAGCAAATAGCTACCCTTGTGTCAACCCAGTCACCACTACTTAATGAAATGTTTATCAGCGAGTCTATTCAGAAACAAATTAGTCAAATTCCCTTTAGAGTAGTTCATTTAGCTACTCATGGAGAATTTAGTTCTAATGCTGAAAAAACCTTTGTTTTGACTTGGAATAGTCGTCTTGGGATCAAGCAGCTAGAAGCATTACTTCAAACGAGAAATCAAGATGGTAGAAACCCTATAGAGTTGTTAGTACTTAGTGCTTGTAAAACCGCTAAAGGCGATAATCGTGCTGCTTTAGGATTAGCTGGTATGGCAGTGCGATCGGGGGCAAGGAGTACGATCGCGAGTTTGTGGTCAGTTGAGGATAGTGCTACAGCTACATTGATGGAAAATTTTTATCAAGAGTTAGCAACTCTTGGCACAACTAAAGCTGATGCTCTCCGCAAGGCGCAGATCAGTCTTCTAAAAAAAACACAATTTACTCATCCTTTTTACTGGTCTCCATTTGTTCTAGTTGGGAATTGGCTGTGAAGAAAATAAGAGGGCGCTTAGCGCCCTCTTATTTTCTATTGTTTTTAATGTGAAGGAACATAGCATTCAGGTGCGTTTCTCTACAAACTATTTAGGATTGTTATATACTATTCAATATAGCTTTTGCCAAAGAATTTAAGATGTAAAACTCAAAAGGTAAACACTTCACTTAAGTATGACCTTAGACTTTTGGATTTCGGCTAGCCCTAATAGTATTGGCGGTAGCTATAAGTGCAGAAAAAAAACTAACATGTCATCTGATTTTCATTGATTATTTGGATTTTACTGCCGCTAATTTTGTACATTTTTGGCATATTGAAAAGCCAGACTCTGATCGTTTACTGCTCCTAGGTATAAGGCTATGTTCTCCAAATCTTATTATCGATACTTCGCTTTCTTGGTGATTGCTACATTCTGTGAAATAAGCACATTTTTAGCTTTTTTATCAGGTGCAAGCGCTCAAACCTTTGAACCACCTATCAGTAATCCTGCGCCAACATCGACGATTGGCGGAGGCAGAAGAGGTAGTGATGGACAATGCCTAAAGGATCGAACCATACAGCCTAGAAATGACAAAAATAAAAAGCTTTTAGAACAACAACTCATTCCCTTGTTACCACCTAACAGGTTTGGTCTGACAGTCTCATCTAACCCAACATTTTTTGCTTATGTTCCTAAAACTACGGCGATCGCTGTAGAGTTTACCCTTGAAAATCAGCAAGGTAAGGGCATTGCTCACCAAAGACTTCCTCTGACAAGCACTCCGAGTATTGTTAGTGTTCAATTTGAAAAAACACCATTAGAAGTTGGGAAGGACTATAAATGGTTGATCTCTGTAGTATGTGAAACTGGAGATCCTGAGGACGCATTCTCAGAAGGGATTGTCCGTCGCGTTCAACCAGAAGCAGCTTTGCTCAAACAATTAGAAAAAGCTTCAGCGATCGAGCGAGTATACATATATGCAAAATTTGGGATTTGGCATGAGGCGATCGCTGACTTAGCAAATTTGCGTTTATCGCAACCCCATAACCCTGATTTAAAAGCTAACTGGCAGACTTTACTCAAATCCTCTAGCCTAGAACCTATAGCAGATATATCTCTCAAGAACTAAGCTAAATTATTTATGCAGAGAGAAAAATGTCTACAGAGTCAGATGAACTAATTTTCATAGCGGAAGATGGAGAATTATCTTATTCAAATGAAGATTTAAATGATGATTACAAAGATTCTCCTATTCCAGAGAGTCAGCACCATGAATCTCTTGCTAGTCATGAATTTACGTTATTGAATGTTACGTCATTGCATAATAGACTGACATGGAAAGTCTTGATCTGTGATGACGATTTCTCCGTTCATACAGTTACTAAGTTTGCTCTTGAAGGCTTTAAGTTTGCAGGTAAAGAATTAGAGATAATCTCTGCTTTTTCTGGTGCTGAAGGCATCAAAATTGTTGAACAGAATCCTGACATCGCCGTTATCCTTCAAGATGTAATCATGGAAACTAATGATGCAGGTTTGCAGGCGATTAAATATATTCGCGAAGTTCTCAAAAATCAATTCGTAAGAATTATTCTTCGCACAGGACAACCAGCAGACTTTCCTGAATCTTCGGTGATTTTGGACTACGATATTAATGACTATAGATCAAAAATAGAGCTAACAGAACAGAAGTTATTTACAACTTTAGTTTCGAGTTTGAGAGCCTATAGCATGATGATTAGTCTTGCGGAAAGTCATCAAAACTTAGCTATGCTGAATGCACAACTCCAAGAATTTAATCAGAATTTAGAGCAACTTGTACAAGAGCGTACTCATGAACTTGAAATTGCCAAAGAAGCCGCAGATAGTGCTAATCAAGCAAAAAGTCAATTCCTTGCGAATATGAGCCATGAACTGAGAACTCCGCTCAATGGAATTCTCGGTTATGCTCAAGTTCTGAAATTGAGTAAAGATCCTCTCATGCATCAAAATGGATTAGATATTATCCAACGTAGTGGGGAGCATTTACTAACATTAATCAATGATATTCTTGATCTTTCTAAAATTGAAGCAGGTAAATTAGAGCTTTATTTTGATTTGTTTAATTTGGATGAATTTCTTAATAGACTAATCGATATATTTCGAGTACAAGCTAGCAGTCAAGACATAGAAATAATCTATCAAACCATTGGTCAAATTCCTAAACTGGTTTATGGTGATGCCAAGCGACTTCGCCAAGTTTTATTTAACCTAGTGGGTAATGCCATTAAGTTTACGGAAAAAGGTACAGTGACTTTGTTAGTTCAAAATTCTACTAATAACAAAATTCGTTTTGATGTAATTGATAGCGGTGTCGGCATTGCGCCAGAGGATTTACCTAAGATATTTGAATCTTTTGAGCAGGTCGGCAACCATGAAAAAAGACAATCAGGAACAGGTTTAGGTTTGCCGATTAGTAAACGGCTTGTTGCAATGATGGGAGGGGAACTAAATGTAGCTAGTACATTGGGTAAAGGGAGTAATTTTTGGTTGGAAATTGATTTGCCTGCCTATGTAAAGTCAGTAAAACCTGTCGCAAGTCAAGAACAAGACCATCAAGATTCTAGTAATTCTGTGATCGCTTCCAATTGCTCTTTAAAAAACACTAAAATTCCATTGCCTGATCGAGAAATAATACTGGAGTTAATGGAACTAGCAGAAATCGGTGATATAAAGTCTCTACATAAACGTGTCCAACATTTAGAACGATCTGATGCTAGATTACAAATTTTTACAGGGGAAATTATTAATCTTATAAAAAGCTTTCAACTATATAGAATTTTAAACTACCTAAAAGCGCAAATGGAACTGTAAGCAATTCTTGCGGCGCAAAGCGCCGCAAGAATTGCATTGCTACAGTTTTTCAGCAGTCACAACTCCAAAAATTCCATTGGGTTCCATTTGCACCTGAAAGTTTTGAAATCCTGCCGCTTCAGCCCATTGTTGAATCAGATCCCAAGAGCGTACACGCATTACCCAAGGAAGCCCAGTATGGGCAGGCAGAGTACGTGCAATCATTTCTAGTTGGGGATGCTGCGGCTGAATCGTAAAAATCAATGTGCCTGATTTATCGAGAATTCGATAGAGTTGCTGAAAGTGATGCTTGATTAGTGCGTCATTGGGCAAAATCTCATGTAATCCTGAAACAATTACTACATTCGGTCTAGGCTGTACTCGATCAAGATCTTGATCATTAAAAGCATCGGCTTGCTCGATCTGGGCAGTAACTCCCAATTGAGTCGCTAACTGATTTGCCTTAGAGACATTCTCTAGTTTGTAATCGCGTAGGGTTGCCGCGATCGCCCCAGTCTCAAACTCCCGTAACACTTCTAAATCATAGCGTCCACCACCGCAAGCAACATCCAACAAATGACAAGGGACATTTTGCTGTTGATAAGACTGCAATACGCGACGGAGGGTGTTTTTCATTAACTGCGATCGCTCTCTGATGCCGCGCCATCCCTGAGAATTGAGATAGAACCAGTCAATGAGAAGTCCCAGAGGCGTAATTCCATTTGGCTGATTATTGTAAACATACTCCAACATCACACCCGAATCAAAGCCATACTGAAAGCCGATCTGAATTCCTTTTGATAGTTTTCCAAGCGTTTGGAGTGAGAGATTCATCAATCCGTAGTACCAAGCTTTAGGATTCCAGATTGGTAGAGGGCGGAGAAGTTGCTCGTAGGTGGGGGATGATTTTTGTAGTAACATTTTGAACTCCTGAAAAAAGGAAAGAAATTGAGTAAAAGCAGAGGCAAGGGCTTGGAGACCAAGCCTCTACTTGTATAAAAATGTAGGGATTTGGTTTCCAAATCCTCTTGTAAGAGGACACCGAAACATTATGAATACTTTTTTAGTAACGCTATTTAGAAAGAGAGTTTTCTCTCTTCTGATAATTTCTGGATACTTTCTGTCAGTTGCTGGAGGAAAATTTGCTTCTGCCCATTCCAGTACAGTGATTTACCGATACAGATCCAGCACACTAAGGGAATAGGCAGAAAGTCACCTTTGGGCAGTGATTTGCCAAGCCCATGGAGAAAGATGGGAATAATCGGTACATCAGGATGTTGTTTTGCTAGATGGGCGATGCCACTTCTAAATTCACCAAGGCTTTCAGGTGTGCCTCTCGTGCCTTCGGGATAGAGAATCAGGATCTGATTTTGCGCGATCGCCTCAGCACAATGTTTAAAGAAGTTGCGATGATGACAACTATTTTCGCGGCAGTTACCCGCATCAGTTGCAACAGGAATGATATTCAGAATGTGACGCGCAAACCATGCTAAACAGAGGTTTTGTTGGAGGAAATACTGCTCATTTGCCACGGGGCGGAGGTGCAGCACCTTTGATAATGGAAATAGTGACAAGAGAACGAGCGTGTCTAAATGACTATTGTGATTAGCGACGAGAATTGCTGCTCCTGATGTGGGTAATCTCTCACGATGCTGAATGCGTAATCCCAAAAGAATCAAAACGATGATTTTTGTGGTCAGAAAGAAAATGATCCTCAGAATTCGCTTCATAGCAATTGCCCTTGATAGTAGAAATAAACGGTGAAGTGGAAAAATAGAGGAGCAGTGTAGGTTAGGCTATCAATGCGATCCAAAATGCCGCCATGTCCAGGGAGAATTGTGCCACTATCTTTAATCCCTAAATCTCTCTTCACTGCCGAAATGTTCACATCGCCAATGAATCCCATCAGGCTGAGTAATAGTCCTAGGCAAGCTGAATGGATTAAATTAAAGGGAGTTAACCAAGGCGCTAAGGCGATCGCTAGTCCTGTAGTCGTCAAAACTCCGCCTAGTAAACCTTCAACAGTTTTATTGGGGCTAACTTTGGGAATGATTTTGTGACGACCGAACATCTTTCCAAAGATGTATTGAGCGATATCGTTGATTTCGGTTAGCAGTAATAGATAAACTAGTAACCCTGTGCCACCTGCGATTGGATTTCCCCCAATTGGAAGCATGATTAAATAGGAGAGATGACTAATTGTATAGACATTTAGCATTAGTCCCCAGTGGAGTGTTCCAATCGCATTTAAAAAGCCCTCAGTTTCACCATTGAGCAACATTCTAATTGGCAAAAACAAAAACATGTAAATAGGAATGAAGATTAGAAACATGCCATACCAACCGATATAAATCCAGAAATATTGGATGATTATGGCAAGATAGGCCCAGAGTAAAACACGGCGATCGCTAAAGCGTATCGGGATTAGAGAAAGGTATTCGCGCAGGGCAATGAAGCTTAGAAACATGAAGAAAATAATGGAAACAGGGTGCTTGAGTAATATGGCAAGACTGAAAATTGTGACCATCACCCACCAAGATTTAATCCGAGCATTCAATTCGCTATAGTCTGTATCCCAATGACTCAAAGCTAAACCGAAGGTGATCATTGTGGCGATCGCTAGAAGTCCAAAAATTCCTGTAAGTGTATATAGCACTGGTGTTGCAATGTTTAGCCCCATATTTATTTCCATACTTCTACCTCCTGTAGCATTCCTTGAATACGATTAGTAATTGTCCAAATCTGAAGAAAGATAATTGCAACTAAAAGGAAGGTTAGCCATTGACTAGGCTCAATTCCTAGTCCTAATATCAAGCCAATGACACCGAAAACTAGGGCGCGATCGCTTTTACCCATTGGTCCTTCATAGTGACGCTTATGGTCAATCTCATAGCCCAACACCCCGACCATTTCTGAGGTGATCGCTAAAATTACAATACCGACAATCAAGGGGGCAGAAACACCTACAATTAGAGCAAATGGTAGATATAAAAAAATGTCCGAAATGACATCTCCCATCTCATTGAGAATGCATCCTAATGCTGATTTCTGATTATGTTCGCGAGCAAGCATTCCATCGATCGCATTGAGAGCCATACGGACTAATAAGGCGATCGGCACAGAGCATAGAACCTGTGGGGTTGTGGGTAGGAAAGAACTAGTGAATTGTGTACTTTGCGCAAGTGCTAGCCCTGTCAATCCTGACAACAAAATTGCGGATACTGTAACTTGATTAGGAGAAATTTGCCATGTTGCCAATTGTTGGACTAATGGACGGAGTAGATTTTGAAATGCTGACTTGCATTGATAGACGGAAATCATTGGCTGCTCCGAAAACTCATGAACTAATCATGCAGCCTGTACCTCTGTAATGAGAATGACTTGACCGAGTAGGCAGTGATCGCCTCGAATCTCAAAGAAGTAAATCGAAGTAGGGCGAAGTTTTTTTAAAAAACTTGCTATAGTTATACCAATTCCAAAAATGGCAACGCCATTTTTGGAATCTTAAAACCCTACTGGGTTTGTTTTTTAATTCACTAAAGTGTTGGCTCACTTCAGTGAATTGGTATTAGATGAGAGTAGACAAAGGGCTTAAGCCCCTTGTTACAGCAATTGCCGATCAAACGAGCCGCAAGAAAAATTTTAAAAACGTTGCAAAGCAACGTTTTTAAAATTTTTCTTGATTTGGGTTTGAGCGCAAAGCGCTGTAAGACAGTGCTGTTTCCATTGGTAGCTTTATATATGTCGGTATCACAAACATTTCGTCCTGAAGCCCTTGAGCAATGGCTTCCCAAAACCATCCAACATCGTTATGTGGAAATGCTGCTGCGACGGATTGGGATGACAAGGCGTAGAGCTGAATGTTTTGTACGCCTATCGATCTATTTGTTTTTGAAAGATTGCCAATCTCGACAAGCACTCCCAAAACCACCGCTTACAGAACTATCTTTTCCGCAAGGATGGGTGGAATGTAGTTGTCTGGAAGCTTCAGATGTATTTTATAGCGACAAAGATCGTGGAGGCGATCGCTCAGCAGGGATGATGCTCAATAAGTTGGTTGATCTGGGACTTATCCAAAAACAATTTGATGGCAACTGCACCCAAATCAAAATTCAACCTCTATCAGAGTTGCTCAAGGTTGATGGTGTGGAGAGCAAAGTTGATTTTACGATCGATGCCTTTGATCCGAGAAGCGATGCGATTCCGATCGCTAATTTGTTAGCTAGTAATTACAACTGGCTCAATCGCAATAATGATGCAGTCACCTATCGGATAGCCAATATTCTCCGTGATTGGGCAAGTCAGTATGCAAAAGGCTTGCGGGTACTACGTCGCAGTGACAATCATAATCCCGTTGGGTTTTATGCTTTCTATCCCACTAAACGAGAATCCGAAATTAAGTTTTTTGAACCTCCCAGTCGAGGGCTACATTTGAGTCAAGTTGCTGATGTTGACCCATTTCAAATGGCTTTGGCTGGCGATGAAACCTGTCGGTCCATTTTTGTGCGAAGTTGGGTAATTGATGCTGAATATCGTCAAATCTCTCAACCTAGTCTTTTGCTGGATTCTCAAAAAACTCTCCAGAGAATGCAGCAAGATTTTCCGAACCTATGGGATATGTACACATTAATCATTCATCCTGATTATGCAGCTTTAGCAGGAGCTTTAGGATTTCAAAAAACTAGCGCTGATCCTAAAATGCCTCTGTATTGGATGTATCAAGCAGTGGATCGCTTCCTTAAACTTGATATGCAAAACCTAAAAAGGTAAAGATAGATGTTGCTTTGCGCCACCTATCTTTACCTTTCATAGCAATATAAGTAGCTAGACATAAGTAAACTAAAAACCGCGAAGTTTGTTCCGCCCGCGTAGCGGGCGGAACAAACTCTGGTTTTGGGTTTTAATTAAGTTGAGCTACTTAAAACGAAAAAGATGAATGACGGTGCTTTGCACCGCCACTCATCTTTTTCGTTTTGATTTGTCCTAGCTATCTTTTGCGATGCTATAGAACTATCAAAATTTGTGATGTGAAAGAAGATGTAATACTTATGGAAGAAGTGGCTCGAAGTATTGTCTAGCCTAATTTCTAGGGTTGACTTGTATTGAATCAAAACCTAAAATTATAGATATAGCAGTCCTATATCATTTGTGGATTTTTTTGGTTTGTGGAAGGACACCCCTTCGGGGTGTCCTTCCACAAACCATTTAGGATTGCTATATTGGCCAACACATACAACGTATCTTCATGCAAAGAAATCGGTTATTCTCGGCGATTACTTTGGCAGTGGTGATCGCTTTGGGTTCTGCTATCCCTAAACAAGCCCCTGCAATGAGCGCGGAAAAGATATCATTTTGGTATCCACCCTTTGGACAGTTTGTTATTCCGATTTCTGATCTTGAAACCTTTGCGAAAACTGGGCAACTTAGCAAACGTCTTGCCTTTTATCTGGATAATCTATCATCAAGCCAACAGGCTGAACTTAGACAAGCTCTAAACACTCGCTACGATATTAGCCATATCACAATTAGTCAGTTTACCTATTCGCCAATTGGACTTGTGCTAATGAATCGATTGGGTAGAATTTTGCAAGGTGATGGCTATCAAAATGGTTTACTAGCATTACGATCTGCAATTATTCTTTCAGCCGCAAGTCCTGAAGGGTTGACTCCAATTAATGTTTTGCGGCGTTTCCCCTTACCAACAATTGAGTTGGATTTAAACTTAGGATTAGAAGCCTATAGAGAACTATCACTACTTTGGTATCGAAAAGAATTAGCGATCGCTGCTTTAAAAAAGCAATCTGAGAATGAGATCGCGATCAGTAAAACTCCGATCCCGACTCAAGAACTTGCCACCAAAGGCGAATTTTCTTGGCAAACACGAGAATTTACCTTTCAGAACCCAGAGCGGGAAATGACAATCAGCGCTACCCTATATACTCCTCAAGGAACTGCAAAACCTGCGCCTGTAATTGTCATTTCCCACGGACTCGCTT
Organism: Pseudanabaena minima str. Chao 2107; assembly: GCF_051131155.1. Lineage (NCBI taxonomy): Bacteria > Bacillati > Cyanobacteriota > Cyanophyceae > Pseudanabaenales > Pseudanabaenaceae > Pseudanabaena > Pseudanabaena minima. The sequence goes on along the minus strand of NZ_CP159508.1, from coordinate 1,678,944 downwards.
CCAATCGCGATACATTTATCTATTTATCGCAGCATTTAGCATCCCACGGTTATGCAGTAGCCGTACTGGAGCATCCAGGGACAGGCAGTAAAGATTTTGGAGCGTTTTTAAAAGGTTTTGGAAGAACTCCTAATCCTCGCGATCATTACCTCAGACCCCGTGATATTAAATATTTGCTGGATGATCTCGAACGCCAATCGAAGAATATGCCTAATATGAGCGATCGCCTCGATCTGCAAAATGTTGGTTTGATTGGACATTCCCTCGGCGGCTATACGGTTTTGACATTGGGTGGTGCGCGGTTAAATTTTGATAGCATCAAAGCTAGTTGTGATGTTCCTGAGCCAAATGTAACCTCTTTTAATCTTTCTAAATTAATTCAATGTCGAGCCATCAATTTGGAACCGAAAGACTATGATTTAAAAGATCCTCGTGTCAAAGCAATTTTCACTCTCAATCCCATTGGTGGAAGTACGATGTTTAATCGTGAGGGACTGCGCCCTTTAAATTTACCAGTGATGATCTTTGCTAGTGGCGATGATATGATCGCACCAACTGTAACTGAGCAACTTTTTCCTTTTACTTGGATCAAGGGTTCTGACAAGTATTTAGCGATCGTTCCCCAAGCAACTCATTTCTCGTTTTTAGAGAAAAGTGAAAAAGGGGTACTTAATATTCCTTTATCGTTAATTGGAGTCGATCCTAGCTTTGCTCATCCCTACGTTAAGTCTCTAAGTGTTGCGTTTTTTCAAACCTATCTCTCAAACCAACCCGAATTCCAAGCTTATCTAACGGCTGCTTATGCGAAAACTATTAGCCGAGATCCTTTACCATTAAATCTAGTGACTTCTTTTCCAGAAGATCAATTAGAACAAGCGTTGAGTATCAAACCATAGGCTTGACACACTTTATTGATGATATGTGTGGTGTAAAGTACCGCATATGTGACCTTTAGCTAACAATTTAGAGATAGAAATGGAATCAGCTTATTTTGAAGATTTGATGAAACATCGTAGTCAATGGCTAAAAGAACAAATTCGTCAGTTGAGTATTGATATTCTCGTGCTTGGTACATATACCTGTACAGCCTGTGGAGAAGTATTAGGTGAGTATATCATTGACCATTTAGGTGAAATGCTGAGACTTTCGGAAGTTGAAACCTACGCATTTCTGAAATTCATTCTTGCAACAGAATCACCCTCATAATGCCAAAGCACAAAATAGCTATGCCATTTTATGCTTTGGCAGTCAGCAGCACTCGCTTAGCTTCGGGAAAGATGTCACTCGCCTGTTCTAAAAATTCTACGCCGCTCATTTGTGGCATCCGTTGATCCACTAGGAACAGTGCGATCGCCTCATTACGAAGCTTGAGTTGCTGGGTGGTATATAGTGCCGATTCTCCAGAGTCCGCTCGTACAATCCGAAAGAGATCGCCATATTGCTGTCGTAAGTCTCTAGCCACCGCTTGCAATACTGCGGGGTCATCATCAACGGTAAGTATTACAGGCTTGAGCATGGGACATCTTTGGGGGAATGATGAGGTCTCAATTAACTTTATATTAAAAAATAGCTGAGTTTTCTGTTTTAAGGCGATCTCTATTTCTTGAATTATCCCTAGGTTCAATAAAATCCTGTACTTAAGTTCGGAAAATATACAGCGTTGTTCAAACTCCAGTTCATTAATATTTGGATTTTGGTTCAAGTGCTGCACAAAAGCTGTTGAGGCTATTTAGCAAGGCATTGTAGTAAGCATAAGCATCATCATGTTCGTAGCGAGCTTCTCTAATTTAGCAGATCGCACTTGGCTCAGTGGCGATCGCACTTTTGAAAATCTAGTGCGATCGCCCTAATGTATTTAAGCCGAATCGCCTATCAATTTTCTAACTTTGCGATCGCCAATAACTTCTCGAAACTAAACAACAAAATTGACCATTTTTTCTTACCTAAACTTGGCTAAAAGCAGACAACCTTAACAGTCGTATAGGTTTTGTATAACTTCCTCTGTCAACGTTTGCCGCCCAAACCAAGATATTTCACGTTAACACCGAACCGCAAGTGGGCGGTAATATGGTGCAATGGGTTTTTAGGCAAAGTGCTCTTCCATGAACTTTCTTACTGAACGGATCATTTCATCAACATCATCTTTGGTGAATTGATCCCAGTGGCCGTGCGCGGCTCGATTCCTCAAGTCAGCAAGCGCCGTAATCCTCTTCTGAGTCAGCTTATTGTAAGTGCCAGACTTGGCTAATTCAGCATTCATCTGATCCAGTTTAGGTTTGTCTGGAATGGGTATTCCATTGGTCAGGCAAAGCTTGCGTAGTCCATCTTCAAGAACGCAGCCAGCAATGACGGCAGCAGGTTGATGGTAGCCCGAATCATACAGATAGATTGCCTGTTCAAGAAAATCATCAAAAAGTTCAGCTTCGATCAATTGCTTTACATCAAATAGATACCCATTCTCATAATCATCCTTCGCCGCCTTCAGAATGCCCTGAGCACGAAAAGTCGGAGAGTAGGTAAGATGACTGTTCACCTGTATTATGAAGTTTTTATAGTGCTCACTGTCTTCCCCAAAAGCTCTAGAAAGTAAATTCTGTACACTCGTAGCCCATTGATAAGCCATCTGAGAATCAACTCTTGAATCGCCTATGACGTTTTGTCCAGGGCTGCGTTTTGTGGAAAGCAACTTCTCTCCCATGTCTATAAGTTCATTCAGACGTGCTTTAACTTTTTCATCAATAAGCATACTGCTTAGTCCTATTGCCTAACAATATATTATCTTGCAGATTACAGTATAAACAGATAAATATTTCATAACTTTTCACATAAAGCAACAAATGAGTGTAACAACAAGATTTTTGCAGGTTAATTACCCGAATAGAGTTTTATCTAGCTAAATGAAGCCTCATAGAGTGTTTTAGCGGATTTTACCCTACACATAAAGATCGAATTTGTTACTAAGCTTTTGGATAGAGCCATTTAGCAAAAAGTTTAGTAACTCTTGGCATGATAATGTAAGTCATCGCAAACACCATCAGCCCTGAAACCAGCAAAGTCACTAGGGGCAATGGCAAAAAAGAGAGGTTGGGGATTACCAATCTATTCATGAAATTAATTAAGACAAAGATAACTCCCCAAGTGAGAAGGAACATCTTATAGCGCGGCGGCGGTAATATTGCTTTATTGGTGGACAGAGTAAACCAAGTTTCCAACCCAGTGAGAACCTGAAGCTTACTTTCATCTACAAGCAATCGATTGAGCTTTTCGAGATAGCCTTTGCGGATTTCCGAACTTTCCCATAGCCGATAATTACTAAGGCGATCAAATTTGAATACAATCCGATACTGAAGATTTGACGTATCATCTGGACGAAAGATATTTACTCCCAGATGACCCTCAAACATTTCAGCAGCAGAAATCATTTCTGTTAAGATGCTCTCAAATTCTTGCTCGCAAGAGGGCTTAACATTGAGAGCGACATCAACAGTTACGGGGGCATCATCCGATTCCATGCGATCGCTTTGATTCATTTGTTTCGTCACTGACGTTATGTGGAAGTTTCTGAAGTAGGGGCGGGTTTTGCATAACAAGATTTAAACCAATGGCAGTCCAGCAATGCCAACTTCAAGTCTTACCACCTTTCCCGATTCAATCCCTGTAGCAGGAGGGAAAGACATGCCGCCGTTGGTCGTGACATGGATGCTGGTGCGATCGCTTTCAGATGTCCCGAAAGCTAAAGCCGTGCTGCCTGCCATGCCCTGCTCTAGTTGAGCAATAGTAGTGACAATCCCATCTGGAGCAATCTTCACCACACTATTAAAAATGTGAGTTGTACCGTAGAGATTCCCTTCGATATCAAAGGCAAAGTCGTCGATATTAACTCCAGTGAGGAATATCTTTGGTTCTCCTGCCAAGCGATCGGCAAGAATGGGAATCTTCACAATCTGCTGTTTTTGTGTATTAGAGGCATAGAGAAAATTGTCGTAAATTTTTAAACCATTGACGGCAGGAGTGCCTTCTTCGGGAGAAGTACGTGCAAGATCGGGGTGTTCTAGCCAGATAGTAGCTGTTTTCGTTGGCACGTTCAATTTCCAGATTGCACCGCGATAGGAATCGGCAATTAAGTAATTATCCCCGTCTAATGCAGTCAATCCATTCAAAAATATGGCTTCGGGCAATTCCGTCAAAAGCTCAACCGTTCCATCGCCAGCAATAAGCCATACTACAGAAGTTTCCTTTTCATCCCAACCTGACAGCAGTATTTCTCCATTTGGTGTCAATGCTAAGCCTGTCGCTTTGCCAGCGATCGCTGCGTGGGTTGAGATCGCTCCATCAGCACTAATGCGAAAGACCTTGCCTTCATAATGACTAGTGATAAATAAAGTATTATCTGCATCGACAACAATGCTCTCTAGAAATGTATTAACGGGAAATTCGGCGATCTCTTGGGCGGGGACTAGGTCGGTTAGCGTTTCTATCATGATTTTTTACCTTTAAGTGATAGGAGTACATAGTTCGACAAGAGTTCCATCGGGACATCGGACATAGGAAACAATCTGTCCCCAAGGTTTGGCTTTAGGGGCTGCTATTTCGATCGCTCCAGCAGCAACCGCTTTTTTGTGGGCAGTTTCAATTTCATCGGTTATCAAGGCAATTTCCATGCCTAAAGGCATTTCTGAGGAATCTGCGGCAACATAACCATGAGGAAGATTGGCTTCTCCCAATGAATGGGCGGCAAAAGATAATATCGTTTCGCCAGTATCGAGTTCGCCATAGGTTCCCGAATCATCTACAAACTTCTTGCGAAGTCCGAAGGCATTTTCAAAAAAAGCGATCGAATTAGACACATCGGAAACATAAATGATCGTATATCCAAATTTCATTGGTCTGTCCCATTCTGTAGGCTAATTAGTTTCAAAATCAGTAGCCGTTCTTCGCAAAAGCTCTGGATAAGTCCATGCTAAGTAGCTGTGCTTAATTAAAATCTAAAACCAGAGGTTGTTCCGCCCGCGTAGCTGGCGGAACAACCTTTTTGGTTTTTAGTTTACTTATGCCTAGCTACTTAACACCTGCTCCAAATTCAGCGATTGCGCATATAAGATTGGTTACTTTTTAATCATTATTTTTTCAATAATTGGGATATACATTATTCTTAATAAGCAATAACATCAAAGGTTATTAGTTACCAAATAGATACTATTACGATTATTTTTGAGTTTATACCTGAAAGTTATGGCTGCCAAGAAATATAACTGTCCCGTAGAGTTAACGCTCGATCGCATTGGAGGTAAATGGAAGGTGGTGATCCTATGGTGGCTGAGAGGTGGTAGTAAAAGATTTGGCGAGCTAATGCAGTTGATGCCAGACATCAGTCAAAAAGTATTGACTTCGCAATTGCGAGAATTAGAGGCTGATGGACTGATCGAACGACAAGTTTTTGCAGAATCGCCGCCGCGTGTAGAATATTCGCTATCGGCTCATGGCTTGACCTTAAAACCGATTATGGAACTCATGTGCGAATGGGGAAAAGTAAACGGGCAAGAACATCTATCGTTCTAGCCAAAGTTACGCCTCCAATCATTAGAGCCATTAATACCCAAGTAATCTCAGTCATTGTCTCTGGAGCTTTGTCATGCAGCATCGGATGATCGACCATACTTCGGCTGGTAGCAGTAGCCATAAACCAACTACCTTTGGAATTATGCTTAAACAATGGCGCGATCGCCGTAGTCTTAGTCAGCTTGATCTCGCCCTTACTAGCCAAGTCTCCCAACGTCACATCAGCTTTCTAGAATCAGGTCGGGCAAAACCTAGCCAAGAGATGATCTTACAATTGGCAACTGTTTTAGAAGTTCCGCTCAGACACCAAAATCTGATGTTGAGTGCGGCTGGATTTGCTCCTATTCATGCGGAAACAGATTTGTCGGCTCCTGAAATGACATCGATTAGTAAGGCGATCTCCTTTATGTTACGTCAGCAAGAGCCTTATCCTGCGATCGTGATTGATCGCTATTGGAATTTACTCCTAGCCAATCAAGGTGCAACCCGACTGCTCAACACTTTCATCGATCCCGAAAAGATACAAAAGCTCTTCTACATTGACGGGAAAATTAATTTGATGAGAGTCACTTTCGATCCACAGGGGCTACGTCCATTTGTTGCTAATTGGGAAGAAGTTGCTGGACATTTACTTCAACGAGTGTATGGTGAAGCAAATTCATCGATTGAGAGTGAACAGTCCGCATTATTGTTTGACGAACTCATGAGTTACCCAGAGGCTTTTGAGCTTTGGAATACTTCGAGCCGATCCACTCACAATGATTTAATTCTCACAACACACTTTAAGCACAATGATCTGAATTTACGATTTTTCTCGACGATCGCCACCCTAGGCACTCCCTATGATATTACTCTTCAGGAGATCAGAGTTGAATGTCTATTTCCAGCAGATGAGGAAACCGAACAAAATTGGAGCAAATAGTACCAAAACACAAAATGGCTTAGCCATTTTGTGTTTTGGTCTTATAGCTGTCGCCATTTGTAATAGGATCAAAACCCAGAAGACGAGTTGCGGCGCGAAGCGCCGCAACTCGTCTTCTGGGTTTGTGTTCTAACAAGACTGACGACAACTATATTTATCATTCTGGGCTATTCATTAGCAAAAATGCCTTTCAGTCTTGATTTTACCCAGTCAGTAAATCGCTTATTCTGTTCAGTCATACCCAGAAGCCCAAGATCTTGCAATTGTTGGCGGATATCTTGGTAGATTTTCTTTTCCTTGGTTAGTTCTTGTGTAAAGGTTTCTGCTAAGTCTGGATGTAGGCGTAACAAGCGCTCAAAGCTATGCTTATTAATCACAAATACACTCGTATCCTCTAAAGCGATCGCTGTACTTGTATAGGGTAAATTGAGCATGATTGCAACCTCACCAAGGATATCTCCCGATTGGTAAACTTTGATATGGTGATTCAGTCTTTTTACTACAGTTTCAATAGAGCCAGATAGTATCAAATAGAAATGGGTTCCTACATCATTTTCATTAAAAATGATTGATGATTCCTCAAAAAACTTACGGTAACCTGTTTCGATGAGTTCGCGGAGATGAATATCTGAGCAAACATTGAAATGAGGTAATTGTCGAAGAGAATCTCGAATGGAAATAGATTGACGTAAACTTTTCGCAAGCGATGGCTGTGGATTCAAATTAATGGATTGGTCTGAACCCTTGCCATTGCTTGATAATTGAAGGTCTTGATATTGAGGGAAGATCTGCTGGAGTTCATTGATATTTCGCAACCACAGATCTCTTTGCGGCAAAGGTATTTTGATGCCCACTTGACGAAGATTATGTTCGATAATGAAATTCAGAGAACTTCTCACCAAAACACCCTCATCAATTTGGGCGATCCATGCCCACAATTCAAACTCTAAAGCACTTTCCCCAAAGCCTTTAAAGATAACTCTTGGCGGTGGTTCATGTAGTACCGATGCTTCCATGTAAGCTGAATTCAATAAGGTTTCAGTTACTAAAATAGGATCGCTATTGTAAGCTACTTTCACAGGTAAATGGAGTTTACCTGTGAGGCTTTTGTAGCTCCAATTAAGAACGCGATTACTTGTTAAGTTGCTATTCGGAACTACGACATCACCACCATCAAAAGTACGGATGACTGTGGAACGTAATGCAATTTCCTTGATATGCCCTGATAAATTATCAAATTCGATATAGTCGCCCACTTGCAGCTTGCCCTCGATCAGTAACGTTAATCCACTGATTAAGTTTTTGGTGATTTCCTGAAAGCCAAAACCAACGCCAATCCCTAACCCTCCCAAAGTCACGACTAGAGGGGCAATATTCAATCCATTTACTTGTAAAACAATCACAAATCCCAGTGCGCCTATACCATAGGTTCCAAGAGTTGCGATCGCCTCTCTCTGTCCTTGGCTTGCACCAAGTTTTGGCAGCAATCGATTTTTGAGTAGGCGTTTACAAATTGCTGAGAACAGCAACACTGTCAGGAATGATAGAACTAGTTTGAGCAACCAGATTAAAGAAATTGGTTCATCGCCAATTTTAAAAATGGGAGCTTGGAGAAACTGACCTATGAGGTTGAAAACCTGCTGGAGATGCGAATTCATTAGTTTTTATCAGCACTCAACCTTAGAGTAATTAACGTCAATTCGACGAAAGCGGAAAATGGTAAGAATCGCTAGCGATTCTTACCATTTTCCGCCATTTATGTCGTGCTTCGCACGACGTAAATGGCTATATCGAACTCACGTTTAATCAAATTAATTAAGGATATGCGACACTTTGCACCACACATTCTTACTTCTAATAAGTAGCTCAACTTAATTAAAACCCAAAACCAAAGTTTGTTCCGCCCGCGTAGCGGGCGGAACAAACTTCTCGGTTTTTAGTTTACTTATGTCTAGCTACTTACATGGTATCCCTAAGGCGATAGATCTAAGTAAAATTTAGTCGTCCTTTTCCTTTAAACCCAAATAAGTGAAGGTGACGCGAAGCGTCACCTTCACTTATTTGGGTATATTTGCTCCAGCATCCTGAAACACAAAAAATAAGAGAGACAGTGCTTAGCACCACCTCTCTTATTTAGGTCTTATTTAGAATCAGTGGTGCATAGCGCCGCTAATTCTAAAATCTTCGATACTTAGAAACTAAACTGAGTTCGTAGATTACCTACAAATACAGTTGGGTTAGTCGAGAAGCTATTGGGATTGAAAATTGCGTAGAACGCAGGAACGATCGCAATATTTTTGCTGATTGGGTAATAGTAAGAAAGCTCTAAATCGTATTGAGTAGCTCCATCTCCACCACCAGAGAGCAAGAAATTACGTCCACTGCTGTAGCTATGAGGCACAACAAAAGAAAGCACTGCCAAGGCACTTTCCTTAAATAGATCGGGGAATGCTAAGCCAAATTGAAATGCATTAACGTTAACGCTACCGCCTTGTACCGCAGGATTGATTGGCGAAATATTGGTACTGCCATATGAGTAGCGACCAAACACCCCAAATCCTTTAGTAATCAACCAATCAAAGTTCAAGATAAACGTATCGGCAGTAGCATTGTTAATTGCGCCACCCTGACCATCATCCGCAAAACCGTATGGCAGAGGTTCAGCAATTGCGCCACTGATGCGACCGCCATTAGCTTGAATATTGGATCGGGTATACAAGAACCGAATGTTAGCATCGCGACTTGGTGAATAGACTAACTCGGCACTTAGAGTATTGGTTCCACCAAATAGTCCTTTTTGCGGATCGCTGGAGGTATTGTTAGGAGCACTAAGAAACTCTGTGTTTTCACCAAGATAGCCTGCTGTAAATCTAAACTGCGGATTAAGCGTCCAAGTTACAACAGCGCCTGATCCGCGATCAACGGCATTCGATAAAGTGCTTCCATTCGAGTTAAAACTGGTTGCACCTGTTAAGAAACTAGTAAAACGATTGCCATCAAAATAGCGATAGAAATTCAAACGAGGACCGATCGCAACATTAACGTTACTAGAGACAGGGAAACTATAGAACAACTCACGAATATTAAATACATTGGCACTCGGTACACCTGTCTGATCAAGAAATGGAGTTCCCCAAGAGTTGGTATAGCCAGCAGATACAAAGTTATTGGCTGGGGAGTTACCATTACCAGTTACCAGTTGGGTAACCAAAGCATCTTTACCTGTGAAAGATGTTGTCAGGTTTAAGAACAGATAGTAACCAAATGTAAGGTTAGGATTACTTCTATTAACTGTAGTTGGTACACCACCAACACGAGTAGGTGCGGCAAAAGCACTAGCAGGTGCAGTTAGACTGCGCTCAGCTCTCACAGGTGCAGATGCCGTAGCTCCAGTAAGGTTAAAGAAGGCAAGACCACTGAGCTTAGTTGTTGTTGAGAACTGCTGTGCTTCGAGTTTGGCAGTCTTGGCATCAAGTGCATCTACGCGGCCACGTAGGGTCGCCAATTCCGCCGCAAATTCTTCTTGAAGTTTCTGTAAAGTGGCAAGATCTTCCTTAGATACTTTATCAGCTAGTCCTGCGGAAATGATTTCATTGATCTTATCCAAACAAGCATTTAGTCCAGCCGCAAACTCGTATCTTGCTAAAGCTTTACCACCTCGAAAAGTGCTGTCTGGATAACCTGCAATACAGCCATAACGCTCTACTAAAGACTGAAGAGCAGTAAAAGCCCAATCAGTTGGACGTACATCAGATAGCTGGGAAACAGAAGTTACTTGCGAAACATCTGTAGTTTCTGCCAGTTTATCCACTTCTAAATTACTAACTGGTGAACTTGTGGACAAACTGGGTTGGAGAGTGACAGCATTCTCTTGGCGATCGATTAAATTGCTAATCGATGTGTTAGCCTCTGGAGAGGTATTTTTTGATAAATTTACTGTCGATACATTAGTTGATAAATCTTTAGATAAATCATCTGAAGCTTGAGGCGCAGCCTTTGCAGGGGCATCGTACAAACTAGATAGAGCGACAAACATCGCCAGACAGGAAAGCGAACTGTTGAAAGCCTTTGACATAACTCCTCAAACCAATTACATGAGCGACGAACGAAAACTCGCAGTAATTTGGATACTGTATACAGTATCCAAATTACTGCGATTAAACTTTAGATTTGCGATCGCTTTCTGTATTGCAGATTACAAAGAATTTGCCCGTTAACAAAGCCAAATTTTTGTGGAGGTGGCTTTGCCACTCTACACAAGGACTAACTACCGCGATAAGTGCTGTAAGCCCAAGGTGAAACTAGCAGAGGGACATGGTAGCGATTGCTTGCATCTGCAATACCAAAGCGCACAGGAACAACTGTCAAAAAACTAGGCTGAGGTAGAGATAAAGCATAGCCCTTAAAATAGTCGCCAACGTAAAAACAAATTTCGTATATGCCGACTTTAATCTCACTTTCATTTAACAAAAGTTCATCTGTTCTACCATCATTATTGGTATATAAAGTTTTGACTAATTGTTTTTGACCAATGCTAGCGATCGCCCATAATTCAAGTTGCATATTTCTCGCGGGACATCCATGCACTGTATCAAGGACGTGAGTTGAGAGTTTTCCAGACATAATTTCACAAACCCGTATTTTAATAGGCAGCGCTTTGCGCTGCCTATTAAAATATTTTACTTCACAACTGCATACTGTATACATTAAGCTTGTATAGCGATCCTATTTCATTTGTGAGATTAAATTGTTTGAAAGAGTTCGCCCGAAGGGCGAACTCTTTCAAACAATTTAGGATTGCAATATACGAAACTAATCTATAAATTCACAAGCCTTATATATGACAGCATCCAACGGGACAAGACGAGTATTCATTTGTGGTTCGGCTCTACGTGGACAGCCAGATCATGGGAACTTGCAAGGTGCAAAGTTTATCCGTCCTGCACGCACCCAAACTCGCTATCGACTTCATGCTGCTGGCGATGGCTGGCATCCTGCGATTTATGAAGTGGAAACAGGTGGAATTTCGATCCCAGGAGAAGTTTATGAGATGCAAGCTGATGAATTTGACTATCTTGCTAGTAATGAACCTCCAAATATGTACCCTGCGGATGTTTATTTAGAAGATGGAGAAGTTTTAACTGCTTTTCTCTATCCTCAAGAACTAATTGAGAAGTTTAATTGGAAAGATATCTCTCATCTTGGTGGTTGGGCTGCTTATAAAAATGCATAGATTAAAAAAAGGGGGGCATAAAGTGCCCCCCCTTTTTTTAATCTATGCGAGCGATCGCGGCAACTGGCCCCCCACCTGAAGGTCCTTGATGTTCAGCACCGCCTGAGACATAAACCATCGGATCTTGCACGATAGAAGCCACTACTGCACCAACCACAGCCCTTGCCATGCGCGTATGGTTGATATCGGAGTCATCCATCATCGTGTGTCTTCTGCCCAAAAGCTCTCCCGATGGGTCAGCTTCAGCTTTGGCAAATATATTTACAACCCGATCGCTGGTTTGCCCTGTGGATGCAATCGCCTTGATCACTGCTTCAGCATCTAGAGCATGTTGCATCACACTATGACCAATCACAAAATTACTAGTGGATGTTGGTGCATTCCCTAATACCAAAATCTCACAGTTGCGTAACTCTACCCCCGCGGATGTGGATGCAACCGTGGAATATAAAGCATAATTTTGGCAAATATCTGCTTCTGTGAGATCTTCTAGTTGAACTTCACCTAGGGCAACCGCTACGCCCAGTGCTGAGGCTCCACGCGAGTAACCCATTGACTGATAGCTAGTTATCGATTTACTGACTGATTTCGCATCATGATCTTCATCTAGCAAACGATCGCGACTGGTGACAAGTGGGCATTTAATCTGGATAAAATGCACATCATCTTTGGCAATTCCTGCGGCAGCGATCGCTTGATTTACCGCTAGGGCAACTTCTTTGACCATGATTAACGAGCCAATTTCCGCAGGGGTAAAATCACGGGTATGAATCACTCCCAAGGCTAAAGCCATACGAGTCGGTATGTCTGGCTGCGAAGGTTGACTTGTAAAAATTGTTAAATGGGGGCTTAAGGCTCCCTCAGTTCCCCCAGACATGACATAAACAATTGCTGCCGATTTGTCCTGTCCTACAAAATTCGCGAGGTAGTTCTTTAATGTTTGCACCGCAAAACCGCGTGTAAAATCATTAACACAGCCATTGCCTTCGGTCTTCCCCATAATCGCCACAATTTGCTGAGGATTAATCTTGCCTGAAGCGATCGCCGCCTCTAGAGCCGTGAGATCATCAGGACTATTTTGAGGAAGCTTATATACATCAACTTTCATTTTTTTATTTGAGATAGGGTTTTGTCATCGGCAGCGTTTTGCGCCGCCGATTCTTAGGCTGGTTTATGATGCTTGTGCCAATGACGAGCAATGTCAATACGGCGACAAATCCAAACGCGATCGTGACTCTGGATATAATCCAAAAATCTCGCCAAAGCCGCCGCTCTCCCTGGGCGACCGACTAGGCGACAATGTAAACCGATGCTCATCATTTTTGGAGAAGTGTCGCCTTCAGCGTAGAGAACATCAAAGGCATCACGCAAATAAGCAAAAAACTGATCGCCTGAATTAAAGCCTTGGGGTGTAGCAAAGCGCATATCGTTATTGTCGAGGGTATAGGGAATAACTAGGTGCGGCTTGCCATATTCATAATTCCAATAGGGCAGGTCATCGGCATAGCTGTCGGAATCATAGAGAAATCCACCTTCTTCCACAACTAAACGGCGTGTATGCTCACTAGTGCGCCCCGTATACCAACCGAGGGGACGTTCTCCTGTCACTTGTGTATGAATAGCGATCGCCTTTTGCAAATGTTCGCGCTCTTGTTCAGGCGAAAAATATTTGTAATCAATCCAACGATAGCCATGACTCGCAATTTCCCAATCGGCCTCCAGCATGGCGGCGACGGCTTCAGGATTACGAGCGAGAGCCATCGCAATACCGTAAATAGTTACAGGAATATTGCGATCGCAGAACATGCGATACAAGCGCCAAAATCCTGCGCGGCTTCCATATTCATAGCAAGATTCCATATTCATATGGCGCAATCCATTAAAGGGAACTGCACCTACAATTTCTGACAGAAAAGTTTCTGAGGCAGTGTCTCCATGCAGGATAGAAGTTTCGCCGCCTTCTTCATAATTAATCACAAACTGGACAGCAACACGGGCATTATCTTTCCATTTCGCATCGGGAACAAATCGCCCGTAGCCAATCATGTCTCTTGGGTATGTCATAGGAGGTTACATATAAGTGGATTGGATGAATTTTGGCTGTTAGCTGTTAGCCTGATTGGCTGACAAATGCTCTAAAACGCTTCACGCATCTAGGTAGTCCTAGGATACACGGAAATCTGTGTCAGCTAATATTCAGCAATAGAAAGATGCTACAAATTGGTCGTTGAAGTGAATATTACTAGTCCTAGCGATCGTAGATTTGCAATTTATCGGGATCTAGGTATACCCGAAAGATGTAAATATAGTGCTTCCAATATTTATATTTATAAATGACAATTTAAAGAATACTTAGAGAATGAGTTCAGCCTTGCTTTCATGATGGTTTCTAGCGAGGTTTTTAATCAGTTTTTGCAATAGTCGGCTAATAATGATAATAAATTGATGAGGGAGGTTAGAAAATGGATAAGGGAACAGATAAACTCATAATTTTGGACAATGCCAACTGAGTTTGTTTTTTCACAGTTTGCGGTCAGGCAATCAAGAAAAGAGTAGTGGCAATTTATGAATTGCCACTACTCTTTTGCAATTTTTTATAAATCCTCAAGTGCTTTAGCGCAGGTCATTGTACCTATAGCAACTTCTTCAATAGGCTGGGCGAAGATGCTCATTGCATATTGGAACAGGGCTACTAATTCTTGGGTGCTGTCTTTCTCTAGAAATTCATGTTTTTTGATTGCGTAAATATATTTAAAAAATACTTGATTGTCTTTATTGATACTGAGACAACCCATCGGCATTTTAGTATTGAGAAAACACAACAACTTAATTAGCTCATCTTTGTAAGCGTTATCTAACTCAAAGGGATAGTTAGTATAAAACTGCAACAAACTGATGTAATCTAACTGGTCGTCGCCCACAGGAACGAAAGTAAAATTCACCATTCTTTCTCTGTTTTTGTAATCTGGCTCAATAGATGCGAGCAAAACATTGATTTCATACTCCGCCGATCTTTCGATTAACTGGGTGCGAAAATCCATCTCAGCCAAGCATTCTTCTAATCGCGCCAATTCCATATAAGTCTTGGCATTTGTCTCTTCAGAAACCATAAAGTTTATCATCCTTTTAATTTGTAAAACTTATCTCTCTTTGATAGCATTTACTATCAATTTCATCTGTTCTTGAGGGTTGCCATTTTTGGAATATAAAATTCCGACATCCACTCCAGTTGCTTTGATATAGGCTTCCGTCCGTCGATACTTCTGAACCATTTTTGCCCTGTCCTCTTTTGCGACAGTATTAGCCATTGATGCAACATCAGGTAATTGTCCTACCATTGTAAAGATGAATCTAGCATGATTTAAATATTCTTTCTCTTTTTTCTGCTGTGATTTATCTGTGTCTACATTTTTTGTTTTGAAGTCTTCTAAGCTAGTTGCACCTTCAACGGCTTGTTGGATACCCGCGCTAGCTTTATCGCGGGAATATTGCTGAACAAATCGACCTCCAGCATACAATAGTTTACCGCTAGCTAAGGCTCCTTTAATTGCTCCACCAATGACCGCACCAACGCCAGTAACCGTAGCAATATCACCTGCCATACTCACCAAAGCCGCAGATCCACTAATGTTATTCTTGACTTTGCGTTTTTGGTTGATTTCACGCAACTTGCTGGCTAATTCGTATTCTTTGATTGCCTCAACTTCTTGCTTCCCTAATTTAACTCTGGTCGTGCCTGATAGTTTAATTATGATGGAAGTTCCGTCAAATCCTTCTAATTGTTTTAATACATAAGGATTGACTCGTTTATAAACGTTTCTGAAGCCAAAGACTCCGCGTTTGTCATCTACCATCCATTCGTCAGGATTGAATAGCCCAGCAGTAGAGACTTGTGGATTCCCTTGCTCGTCAACACGAAGACTCCATTGGATAACATCATAAAGCTGTTGGTGCATTCCTTGCTCCGACTCTTGCATTGTTCCTTCCTGCTTACTCGCGACATAAGCCGTACCAAAGGAAATGATCGCACTAGCTGCATTGATCGCAATCCCGATTCCTGGAATCGCATTAAACAGACTCGTTGGTACTCCACCGCGATCAAACGCATCGAAGAAACCTTTGGCACATTTGAGACCTGACTGGACAGCCCCCAGCATTTGTACGCCTAACTTACTTGCAGTTCCAGCTTTTTGGGTGCTTTTTTTGTCCATCCGAACTAGCCCAATAATTGCCATAGCCGCATCTTTGACAGAGTTAAGACCATCAGCGATCGCGCCACCAACTTTGCCAGCCAAATCCCATCCCGTATTATCTTCACTAGGAGAACCTTTGGCTTTATAGATAGAATCAACCGCTTTCGTAACTCCCGAACCTGCGGTTGCTAATGATGATAGTCCTTCTAACGTGGCAAAGAATTTCTCCCAACCATCACCCTCACTATAAAGTTTCTTGAGGCTCTGAACAAATCCGAAGATGCCAAGCAGAATGTCGGCGCTACCAGCGATCGCATCCATTCTATTCTTATCTCTTTCAATTGTTCCTCCTTTCTGACTCTCAATGCCTTGCATTCTACCATCTTGGTTCTCTTGCAAAATTCCTGCGTCGAGACCATCACTAACTTCTTCCATAGGAGCTTTACCGCCCTCTAAGACACCAGACCCACCTTCCAATATGGCATCTAATGTACTTTCTGTATCTTCTTCTGGATTTTCGACTTTTGTCTGCTGAGCAGAGATCGTAACTTTATACTCTTGGATATAAAGCGGTTCGCCATAATTACCATCATCATTGATTACTTTAATGGCAACATGGTTCAGCCCATCTTTTTCTGTATAAGCCATGAAGTTGACCATAACCAAAGTTCCTGATTCTACAGAGTCAGCTTTTACAAACTTATTGCCCACTTTTCTGAAAATATTACCATTCGTTCTGATGTATCCAGGCATATAGCCAGAAGCATCATTGATATCAGCCGTTGCCGCAGATTTTCCTGGTGCTAATCCTGCTGTCTCACCTAGAGACGACATTTCTTGGTATAAGTACTTACCTTCATGTTGAACGCGGTAGTAAGTATCTTGACCAGAACTATTGACCCCGATCATTCCCTTATCAACTAAAACTTTGGTGTTGCGTCTAATCGGTTTATATTCTTTACCCAGACCAATATTTGCGCCACGACCTTTCTCATGATCGAAATACAGTTTGGTGTCTGCTGTAGTAATCATGTTTTGATTCGTTTCTGGTGTTACTTTCGGCTTTTCACTCAAGGGTCTTACTTTTTCCTGCTCTACTGCGGCTGGTGATCCTCCAATATTCAGATTTATAACACTGGGGTACAACTTTTTCTTGGCATAAGTTTCTTCTGTGTCGTCAACTGTTTGGAGAATATCTCCAACGGATGCGACTCCTTTACCTTTTAACGATTCTTCAGTGCCACCGAAAAACTTGTTACTAGTCGTCTTCTCATACATTTGTGATTTGTTTATCACAACGTAAAAAGGACTATTAGTAGTCGGTGTTGTAGTTGTGGTCGGTGTTGTAGTTGTGGTCGGTGTTGTAGTTGTGGTCGGTGTTGTAGTTGTGGTCGGTGTTGTAGTTGTGGTCGGTGTTGTAGTTGTGGTTGGTGTTGTAGTTGTGGTTGGTGTTGGTAAATTTCCGTGACGTTGAACTAAATTATCTGAGGACGAAAGGGCAATATCTGTATCTTCGGAGAGTGATTCAATCTCTAATTGTTTACGCTGCACCGCCCCACCATTTTGCTGCACCACATGAGTCAACTCATGGGCAATCAACTCCTGTCCACCTCGACTAGATGGCTCATAAGCCCCTTGCCTAAAAAACACATCCTGCCCCGTGGTAAAGGCTTTAGCCTGAATTGATTTATTTAACTGGTCAGACTGCGAATCGGTATGTACCTTCACACTACTAAAATCTGCCCCCATCGCTTGCCCCATCGACTGTTGCAGATTCGCATCCAAAGACTGCCCGCCACCCCTTGCCCCTTGAATTGAAGATTCGAGATCCGCCGAAGCCTTACCACCCCCGATCTCCTCTTGCCTTTGGACAGTTTGATCCTGCGATTTGATATTAAATGGTTTGATAAATGGCTTTGATGCTTTTTGCTGAGCCGCAAATTCCTGTTTACGCTGGATCGCCTCAGCTTCAGATACTCGCTGTAATTTTTTTTGGATTGGCTTATTGATTTGACTGACAACCTGTGACGCTACGCGATCATCTTCCTGTTCGTATTCATCCCCCACTTCTCCGAGCTTGAGTTTTGGCTGAATCTTCGGTGGTTCGCTAGGGCTGCCAGAAGCCATTAAAATGTCAGCGAGATTGTAGTCAGAGTTTAGGTTCCTTTTTTCCTCTGATTGAAATTCTAGTCTTTCAGCCAGTGGAGTAGCTGATTCAGTTTGCACTTGTGGTGCAAAAGGGTGTGGTTGAAATAAGGATTTGATTGGAGCATTAGAAGAATTTTGTGAATCCGAGCTTTTACCAATTAATGTATGCATGTTTCCCATCCCCTACATACTAAAACATATTCTTTATACAACTTATAAATGAATGAACTCAATCAGGAAACACAAAACTTGACAAGTTTTGTGTTTCCTGATCAAAACAAGCTGAAACTGAATTCGGGATCGGGTTATGAGAAAGATACGGCAAGTCTCTAAGTAATTAAGTAAGCGATCACCACTAAACTCAACATCTCACTCCACTCCATGATCGCGCCGTAGGTATCGCCAGTCTGTCCGCCAAGTTGACGATTTAGCAGCCATGCCAAGCTAAAGCCAATTACCGTTAAACCAATTCCCAAATAAAACGCGATGTGCAACTATTTTTGAGCTATTGCTCTTAGGTTGTTTGAGCTACCTGAAATGTAAATTGCTTATCAGTGCAGTACGAGAAATCAGGGCTTGCAGACTTTTAGTTGCACATCACGTAAATAAAGGGAATTGTAAAAGCTGATCGCTAAATTACCAGCCGCTAATAAAATCGCCATTAGCCACACTTGCCAGTGATGCAAATCTTCTTAATGAAATTTGCCTTTGTCGATCACTTTGAGATAGGGACAAGCCATAATAGCGCGAAGTTGCCCCCACCTTGCCCAAACCCAAATGCTAGTTAAAATCCACAAGCGCTGATCCTTAATGGCAGCCATGGCGATCACTTTTAATAATAAAATTGCGTTCCTGCGAGCGCACCGAATGCGCCAGTATTGCAGTAAACTACTCAATAGCCAAAGTTAACCTCCATCTAGCAATTTCAATGATTTCTACGATCGCTTGCTGTTTTTCTACTTCTAGATTGTTCTGAAGTCTTTTTTCAAAAGCAGCGAGAATGCTATCTTTGGTATGGTTGCGAACGGCGATGATAAAAGGGAACGAGAACTTCTCTTTGTAATCTTGATTAAGCTTTTGAAAGTGAGCATATTCTGTTGCCGAGAGTTGATCTAGCCCAACAGTGGATTGCTCCTGTTCAGATGCTTCTGCCATTTTGAACTTACTACCCAGATCGGGGTGAGCGCAAATTAGTTTTAATTTCTCAGCATCACTCATTTTCAGAACGATCGCTGCCATGATTTGATGCAAATTTTGGACATCAGTAAAAGGACGCGATCGCCAAGCTTCGGCGGCTATTTCTGGGGTATGTTCAAAAATCGAACCGATCGCTTCGGTAAATTCTGATTGGCTCATTTGATTGAGCATCGCGATCGTATAACTTGAATTACTCAATGTAAGGGTCCTCCACTAATAATTTTGGCGATCGCTTTGGTGACATCTAAAGGATTTTCTTGAGCTAGTTGGTCATACCACTTTTGGGTAACTTCAGGATCTTTACCGTGAATGGTTTCCGCCCGATTTCTTGCTTTGTTGACGATTTCGGTAGTGCGAACCTTGCGTTCTGTTTCGTAGCGTCTTAGGGCATCGGGAACACTCAAATTTGTGGAAGATAAATAATTGGCTAACACCCATCCATCTTCGATCGCTTGGCATCCACCTTGACCGAGGTCGGGACAAGTTGCGTGAGCAGCATCACCCAGTAAAGCTACTCGACCTTTGACCATCTTGGAGATTGGACCAACATCATGAATTTCTAAACGGGCGACAGATTCAGGTTCAAGGCGATCAATTAATAGCTGTACGGGTTTTGCCCAACCTTGAAAATGTTGTTTTAATTCATTTCTATAATTAGCAACATCATTAACGGTTCCCTTAGGTAAAGGCACATCAAAAAAGAAATAGAAGCGATCGCCTGCTAAGGGCATCAGCGAAGCGCGTTTATGTTCACCTACATAGATTGACCAAGTATCCGCAGGTGCAAGATCGGTACTAATGGGAACTAAGCCATTCCAATTAACATAGCCCGCATATTTAGGCTCGACTGCATCATTGAGAATATACTGACGAAGAAGAGAGCGTACTCCATCGGCTGCTACCAATAGATCGCCTGTGGCAGTGCTACCATCTTCAAACTTTGCTGTGACATCACGAAAGCCATCGAGAATTCCAATACATTTAGCACCAAGAGTTAACTTACCACCCGCAGACTCAAAGGCTTCCAATAGCACATTTTGTAAGTCTCGCCTTGCCACAGGATAGGGACGCTGCCCAACTTCTTCGACTAATGGTTGCAAGGAAATATGATTGAGGACATCTCCCGAAAGATGGCGGTATTCCATATAATGCATTTGCCCGCCGATCGCCGCTAGCTGTTGACTTAAGCCAAGACGATTGAGGACTTTGACCCCATTTGACCAGAGCGAGATCCCTGCCCCAATCGGACGCAGATCCCTGACCCGATCATAGATTTCCACTTCATAACCAGCTTGTCGCAAGGCAATGCCTGTGGTGAGACCACCAATACCCGCACCGATGACAATTGCTTTTAAGCCATACATCGCAACAAACCCATATATTTTGTATACAGTATACATGCACATTTTTTGATGCACATCAAAATTTCAATAAAGAACCCGATTTTTTGTGGCGCGGCGAAGCCGCGCCACAAAAAATGGTTCTTTAATTTATATTGTGCGTCCCTAAGGGGCACTTCTATATATACAACCAGAAGACGAGTGGCGGCGCTTCGCGCCGCCACTCGTCTTCTGGTTGTATAGGTTATCAAACCGCAATATTGTTGTGTTCAATGCGATCGCGGATGCAGATAAGATTGTGAAGTTCTCTAGCGATCGACGATGGTCAAATATTCTATGGACTTTAAAAGCATTATTCGCGATATACCCGATTTTCCACAGCAAGGTATCATTTTTCGAGATATTACGCCATTGTTAGCGCATCGTGAGGGCTTAACAGCAATTATCCAAGGTTTTAAAACAAAATTTTCAGAATTGAATGTTGGGGGGATCGATTGCATTGTCGGGATTGAGTCGAGAGGATTTATCCTTGGTGCAGCGCTTGCTATGTCTTTAGGTTGTGGCTTTGTGCCAGTTCGTAAACCAAAAAAGTTACCATCGGCAGTATTTCGGGTTGAATATTCTTTGGAATATGGAACCGATACCTTAGAGATGCATCAAGATGCGATCGCTGTGGGTGGGAGGGTAATTATCATCGATGATGTGATCGCTACAGGTGGGACTGCGGCTGCTACGGCGAAATTGATTAAGGATGCTGGTGCGGAACTACTTGGGTATGGATTTTTGATCGAGCTAGATTTTCTCAATGGTAGAAAAGCTTTACCAGAAGTTCCCATTGTTTCCTTAGTGAATTACTAGGTAGCTCGGCATAAAAAACTTTTAAATGCAGCATTTAAGATCCCCGACTTTTTCTTGGCAATCATAGATTAGTTATACTAGTCATTAAAAAAGTCGGGGATCTGGGCAATTACAGTTTTCTAATGAATCAATTAATTTTTAACAGGAATTTCTCATGGATATCATACCCCCTTGTAAGCTTTCTCTCTCATTAAACCGATGTTAGATAATTTCTTAAACATATCAGTACTACGATCGCTCCTACCATATCTGACCACTGGATCTCTTGTATTCTGCACTCTACTTTGGATAATTCAAGCGATTCGACTATACCGCCGATCATCGTGGTGTCTTCCCAAGACATGGCAATATAAGCAAATACCCAACAGTAAAAAAGATGTTAATCGTGAAATGATTCGGCACGAAAATGATCTCATGAATCATAGGTTAACTTGGCTTATGACGGCTGAAGGTTTGTTGTTCACAGCATTGGGATTTGCTCTCTCAAAAGATAATTCTACAATTGCAACGCATTTAATTCCTATTTTGTCCTTTGTTGGTATTCTTTTGGCTGCTTCGGCTAGCATAGTACTTGATGCAGCAGATGCAGCTATAATTCGTTTATCCCCTATGCCGTCAAAGTATGATAGTGATGTAGATGTGATTGGGTTTAGAGGATTGCCTTTTGTTGGGTTACTTGCCCCGTGGCGCATTTATCCACCGATGTTCATTATATCTTGGTATCTGATTAGCCAAATGCGAATTTAGATACGCCTTTTCCAGTCAAGAAATAGCGGTGCTGGGTGAAGCCCAGCACCGCTATTTCTTGGTTTTATATGTCTATTTCTTTAGTGGGAAAGCAGTAGGTGAGTAAAAATTTAGAACTCAGTATAAATATTGCACTTCTTACAGCTAAGAATAGCAGCAAGAAATTCATACCTTGAGTTCCAAATTAAGCCAAGCGATCGCTATAGGCGATCGCAAAAGTCGAAACAGTGATGATCAAAATCAATGGATAGACAATCCAAGAAGCGATATTTAAGTATTGAAACGCTTTTTTATGCCCATCTTTATCCAGTTTTGTGCCGATTACTGTGACCAGAATCGGTAGTAAACATAAACAGAAATAGACATAAAACACATATTCCATCGCTACGGTGTAGCCAACTTCAGGCAGTTGATTGTTAAAAGAAAGTAACAACACAATTCCTGATAGTAGTGCCGAGGCAGGAGCCATCGTGCGTGGCACAAACATCGAATAAGGGAAGAACAGGCAGCAATAGGTTAAAAGCGAAAGCAAAATCAACGGCAACACATTCTTAGATAGAAATACTAAGGTTTTGCGTTGAAAAGTCATCCTAATGCTTAACCCAGGGTATTCCACTTGAGCATTTGACTGAAATAAATCAGGGTCGCCTTGAGTGGAAGTACTGCGTGATGAGTCTTGGAAATAGGTAATACTTTTAAAATTCCAAAGCTGAAGTCCTTGAAATGGTTTACGTTCTTCGGCTTCAGGTCTTGGTAATCTTAAGCCAACCTTATCGATCGCATAGATCAATCTCTCAGTCGATAGATTGGGATTATCAAAACGCAAGTTTAATCTTTGTGAATCAAAGGGATAGTCACGAAAATCAAAAGCATTCCGAAATTCACCACGTACCCGATAGAGCCGATAGTTTAAGCCATTGACAACTTGGGATTTGATTGGGGCTTTACCATCAAATACAGGCGCAGTGGGATTAACACTATTACTGACAGCATCAGGAAACTGAATCTCCGTAGGTTCATCATTGCCGTTATAGCGGAACCACACATAAAAATCGGCGGTAAAAGTTGCCTTATCAATACGATTCAGCTTATTGATATCCATCCCCGCATAAACTACGCGCTGTCGCCAAAAATATTGTTCACCCGATTGCACAATGCTTCCAGACTGGATTTCTTTTGGTAAATTCAAGCGCTCAGGATTAGCGATCGGCGTAAATTGCTGGGATGCAGAAATCAATTTTTGGTTTTGGAATTGAGCAAGACGCACGGGCTGATCGCTATTGCGATCGCTGTTGAAATAAAGCAACCCCGTTAAGCCTCTGATCCCCACCTTACGATTGTTCAGTTTAGCCAGAGCATCGCGCACCTGTTCGCGATCGGCTTCTAAGCTTCCCGTTGTTAACTTAGGATTAGCCTTCCGAATCGCATCCACTGCCGCGATCGCTGCCTCATAAAACTTTGCCCCTAAATAGGAAGGAGTTTTGTTGTAGGCTTTTTGATAAGCAGCTAGAAAGTCTTGGGCATCGGCTCCTGCACTATCAAACAGGATCGGCAATGGTACATACATGCCATCGGTAAAGAATCCCGCCGTTTTCTTCTCTTCATCATATTTCTCAAATCGCTTCGCAAAGGATTCCCTTCCCAGCGCTTGCTCTCCTAAAACAGGATTTTTCAGCCCTTTTTGCTTGAGCGCCACCAAAAAGTCTTCGGCAACCTCCTCTTTGGACATGGTTAAAAATAAAATTCCTGCTTCAGGCTCAGATGCTAATTCATTGACGATTTGCTGCACTGAGGCTTTGCGATTGGCTGGATCAGAATCGATCGCCCAAGTCTTTTGAATTTTGCCGTTACCATTGGCTTCAAAGGCTGACTTAATTACTTCCGATTGAGTCTGTTCATTTTTACTAGCTTTGTCATAAATTACACTAGCAGTCTTGAACTGGAGTACCTGCTGTGCGTAGATTGACAAGGTTTTTGCGAGATCAGGATTAGTATAAATAATCCGAAAATAGTACGGGCGATCGCTGGTAACTTTAGGATTATTCGCTGTACCCGTAATTGCTGGTAATTTGCGTTCTTGGTAAATGTTACCAGCAGCGATCGAAGCATCGGAAGATCGATGCCCCAACACCACTAGCGCATCACTTTTAGCAATGTCGTTAGCAACCTGAGTTGCCCCATCCGCATTCCCCTTATCATCAAAAACATTTAATTTAAGTTGACGACCATTAATGCCCCCCTCACGATTGGTCGTATCAATATATAGCTTGATGCTATCGACGATTTCCTGCCCACCACTGGCTGCGTCTCCGCTCAGAGATGCCGCTACGGCGATCGAGATCGTATTGCCCTCAGCCCTCAAACCCTGCGGATATAAGCCGCCGAGTGATACTACGATCAAGAGGCTGGTCAAAGCGATCGCACAGAACCTTACAACTGTCTTACCCATGAAATTGCAACCGTCCTATTTGAAAATTGCTAAGGCGTAAATTAAACTGTCTCGCAATTTTATGGCTTTGAGATACCGTCAAAACACCCAAAAAGAAAAGAGGTCACAAAGTGACCTCTTTTCTTTTGTGATTTTTAATTTTAAGGGCGAATGATGGGAATTGAACCCACGAATGGTGGTACCACAAACCACTGCCTTAACCACTTGGCTACACTCGCCATTTAACCGTTATTTATAATAATACTGACTTGTGCATTTACACAAGCCCTTTTTTGAAATTTCTACTAAAACCCAAAAGAGAGTTGCGGCGCTTCGCGCCGCAACTCTCTTTTCATCTAAAGCAAAAGGCGGCGCGAAGCGCCGCCTTTTGCTTTTTGGGATTTAATATTAAGTAGCGTTCGCTATATTTAATGAACCTAGATATCAATGGATGTAGACACCATTCTCAGCAATCGCTATCGCATAGTTAAAACCATTGGACTTAAACAAGTTGGCGCGATCGCCTTATCCGTCTATCTAGCCGAAAATTTAGAAATACCGATCGCACCCAAACCTTTTTGTGTGGTTTATTTCTGGCAAGTGTCAGGAGAAAGCACCCTAGATCATGAAGCGATCGCCACAAAGCTCTATGAAATCGGACAAAACTATACGCTAGCTCCCAAAGTCCAAGCTTTTTTTACGGAAGAAGATAATTGCTATCTGGTGCGCGAGTATTTGGAAGGTTATGAATATCTAGAAGAATTTAGCCGAATAGTTAATGATTTTACTGATCCAGAAGCAAATGATTCAGAAATAAAAAAGCCCTCAGAAGTTTCTACGGTTAAAGCTTTAGAGATCGGGCAAGCATGGGCAAAATCGCTTGTCAAAATCCCCGTTAAGATTAATCGTCGCCAGCTAATAATTAGCGCTAGTTCAGCGATCGCAGGTTTTACTTTAGCCATATTGCTCGAAAAGCTGAAACCACAACCAGCACCAATCATTATTGCGGAACCGAGACCAGTGCCTGAGCCACCAAAAGATCCGATCAAGAGACGAGACAAAGCCTTTCGTGATGATTTGGGTAATGGTATCTATATGGAAATGGTGCGAATTCCTTCAGGAAGATTTGCGCTAGGTTCACCGCCCAATGAAATCGGCAGACGCGAAAATGAATCTCCTATATCTGAGGTGCAAGTCCCTGATTTTTACATGGCAAAGTTTGCTGTTACCCAAGAGCAATGGGTCGCAATTATGGGGATTAATCCCGCCATGTTTCGCGAAAATCTGCAATCCCCTGTCGAAAATGTCTCTTGGTTAGAAGCTCAAGATTTCTGCCGTAAATTAGCCGAGCGATCGCAACATCTTTACCGCTTACCGAGTGAGTCAGAATGGGAATATGCCTGTCGCGCTGGCACAAATACTGCATACCACTTTGGCGATATACCTACGCAACTTGCTGATTATGCATGGTTTGCCGACAATGCCAATAAGCGATCGCATCCTGTCGGGCAGAAAGTGCCAAATTCTTGGGGGCTATACGAGATGCATGGTGGTGTTTGGGAATGGTGCGAGGATGTGTGGCACGATAATTTTAATGGCGCACCTGCGGATGGTTCAGCATGGGTAAGCGATGGCTATAGTAGTCGGCGTGTGCGTAAAGGTGGCTCATGGAGCAACGAAGCGAGGTTATGTCGCGCCGCAAGTCGGGAATGGCATTGGCAAAGCGATCGGTACAACGACATCGGCTTTCGCGTAGTTATTTCCGCATAATTACGGTGCGTTATCATTAACAATAATTCAATATTTAGAGTCAAGACTTTTTAGAGAAATAAATTACATCAGGTAACCCTTCAAAATGGTTATCTGATGTAATAAGCTTGACATTTTCTTGTTGGGCTGTTGCATAGATAATCGAATCTGCAAAACTTAATTTATGCTTTTGTGACAATTCCGAAGCAAGTAACGCCAAAGATTGAGTCAACGGAATTATACCAAATCACAAAAGAGAGGCAACAGATAGAGCATCCAGTATGGAATCTCTACCGACAAGAGAAGCAATTACAGATTTAGTCATTTCGGAGAGACGATTCTTGACCAAAAGCCGCAACTCATCCATATTTTTGGGTAAAGAAAATCTCAACCCTTGCTTCAAATGTAGCCAAACCCGCTCAATTGGGTTTAATTCTGGAGAATGAGCAGGCTGAAATATCAAAATGATATTGTGAGGTAATCGTAAACGCTTAGCCCGATGACAACCAGCCTGATCAACTTGCAAGATAATTATGCTGTCTGCAAATTTCTCTGATACAAGGTCTAGAAATATTTGAAAACAGTCAGTGTTGAGATGACTAAATTCATAGAAAAAGCTTTCTCCCGTCGCAGGTTCGACGATGCCGTATAACCATGTAGCCTGAAACTGCCACTGGACTTTTGCCTTGGGTTTGACCCCACGAGCCGTTATTTTACGACCACTGATGGTTTTCAAACCAATCCTTGTTTCGTCTTGACAAAAGAATCGGACTTTTCCCGTTAATCCCAACACGGTCACGGCATACCATGCCACCATGGCTAGGTTATCCGAGAGTTTTTTTTATATTCCTCGCGTTGCCCTTGGTTTTGACTGGCGCTATAGGGACGGGCTACCTTTGGTTTTGCCTTCATTCGGTAATGCACCAAGTCATGCACATTTTTATAGGTACTTTCGATTCCTAGTTTTTCCTGTAGCCATTGTCGTATCTCTCCGTAGCTATTAAATCCTTTTTCCTGTTGCAGTTGTTTGTCCAGTGCTTTTTGCGCCCAATCTGGGATTTTGGGTATTCTGCCTACTCTTGGTTTATGGCTTAGTATTCCTGCTATTCCTCCCTCTCGATATCCTCTGATCCACTCTTGCACTGTGCTACGGTTTCTCCCGATTAGTTGAGCGGCGGCTTGCACTGTGCCAGCTTGCTTGCTTTTCAGTAAGTACAATACTTGCACTCGTTCTTTATCTGAGCCTGTTTTCTGCCGCCCTAGCATCTCTTTTAGCTCTTCTTCGCTTTCACTTATTTCTAATCTATATACCCCTGCCATTTTGTTATCCTCTTTCTCCTTTTTCTCTTATATCATCTGTTGCCTCTTCTTTGTGTTTTGGTATTACAGTAGATTGCTGAGTGAGTTCAATAATTTCCATAGCCAATATCACGTCGCGTTCACGGCATATCCATTTATGCAGTTCATATTGTATTGAAGTAGGAATAATTAAATTATCGAGATCGTTTAAATAGGGAGAAAACTCATCAGCTAAAACACCATCAGTCAACCATTCTAACCATCCACAAGTATCCACAAGAAACTTCATACTCTTTCACTGCGATCGCGTACATTGTGAATATTTGCTCCCTTTAAAACACCTCGAAATGATTGTATAGAAGGTTGAGGGACAAGCGTAATTGAATCATTTTTTAGAACAACTGAAAACTTTTGTCCCACTTGTAAATTTAACAAATCCCTAATTTCCTGTGGGATAGAAATCTGATACTGCTGCGACAAAGTAACTTCTAGCATTATTTATCCCTAGATGTGAGTAGTAGTTCTAGTCATAAAATTACATAATATAAAGCTAACATACTTAGAAATATCGTTTATCTTCTGCGATAAACCAAGTTATACCAAAGCACAAAATGGCTACGCCATTTTGTGCTTTTAAAACCCTCTCTGGGTTTGGTTTTCAATTCACAAAAGTGTTGCCACTCTTTCGTGAATGGGTATTAGAACATGAGTATCAACTCAGAAAGTATGAGTTTCGTATAAATTTACTCATAGATAGTCGATTGAACGCGATTAAGCTTAACCTTAACGTAATATTAAGCTCGGAACGATTAAATCCCAAATATGAATGCTAGTCAATCTGCTGAACCAACTGATCGCCAAATTTCCAGTCAACTTATCCTTGAAGCGCGTAACATTTTTGCGGGATATGTGGATGGAGTTGATATCTTGCAAGGTGCAAATTTGTCAGTATATGAAGGCGAACTTGTCACCGTGATTGGCTCCAATGGCGCAGGCAAATCAACCTTAGCCAAAGCAATTTTTGGTTTAGTACCAGTGCGATCGGGGGAAATATTATTTGGCGATCGCGCTTTGGTGGGGCTTAGTCCTGAACAAATTGTGCGCTATGGGATTAGCTATGTACCGCAAATTGCGAATGTCTTCCCATCCCTGAGTGTATCGGACAATCTTGACATGGGCGCTTATACTCGCGAAGGCAATATCACAGCAGTTAAAGATAAGATTTATACAACTTTTCCTGTATTAGCAAAGCGCCGTAACCAGAGAGCAGGGACACTTTCTGGCGGTGAGCGGCAAATGCTTGCGATGGGACGAGCGATGATGCTGGAGCCGAAGTTATTGATCTTAGATGAGCCTTCGGCAGCACTATCACCAATATTGGTTCAGGATATTTTTAATTTAATTCAGCAGATTAATCAAACGGGAACATCAATAATTTTGGTGGAGCAGAATGCCCGTAAGGCTCTAGCGATCGCTGATCGTGGTTATGTAATGCATTTGGGCAAAGATGAGTTTACGGGTAAAGGTACAGATTTATTGAATGATCCCGAAGTTGCTGAGTTGTATTTGGGAATGGGACATTTTGACAAAACACCTAAGGAATGAAAATTAATTAAAACCAAAATTTGTTGTGGCGGGCGAAGCCCGCCACAACAAATTCTGGTTTTAATTGCACAAGTTAATTAATTTTCATTCCTAAGGATATTTCCTAATACCAAAACACAAAATTGGCTACGCCAATTTTGTGTTTTAAAACCATGACTGGGTTTAGTATTTAATTCACAAAAAAGGTCGTCACACTTTTGTGAATATGTGACGCTTTGCGTCATATAGCCAAATAAATGAAGGTGGCGCTTTGCGCCGCCTTCATTTATTTGGCTATTGATTGCCTAACATTGCCCAATTTTTGATCTGCTATTGAGATCTGGAATACATTGCGATCGCCTAACTAATCGATACACTATTAAATTAAGGCTTTTTTGTAGAGGGATTTCATGGCAGTCGTAGAGGTAAAGCTTTCGTTTGAGGAACTAATCAAAGCACAGACATATTTGCAAAAGTTAGGGCTGTATGACGGAGAAGTGGATGGCATCTATGGCAGATTATCGGAAGCGGCTTTTGTGCAGTTTGCCAATGCCCTGAGCATTGATACGATTTTGGATGCTAATTCACGCTTAATTACCAATGAACTATTACAGATGCCAGAAGTAGTGAGACATTTGCTCAAAATTATTGGCAATGGCGATCGCCTATTTCCAAAATTTACCAATGCTCAGCGCATTTTTGTGAATATGGGGCAAGCAGACTCTAACTATCTAGGGTTTCTTGATCGGGGGATCAATGGCTGTATTGCAGGTTCTAAGAAAGGTTTGCCAAACCGTAACTTTGCACCGTCACCATTGTTAAGTCATATTCCCGCCTATCCTGAACGTCTTGCCAGTTTGCCTGACGGGGTAAACATTGTGTCCTACGGGGATGTTGCTATGCTGGCAGGTACTCAGGTGCGCGTGCGCTTTCGTCCATATCCTGCCCTTGGGGTAATTCCCAATATTGAGAACATTGGACTGGAGTTTCTCCATAGCAGTATCCAAGAAGCTTGTATTTGTATCGGTAGTATTGTCAATGGACAAATGCTGTCGCGTTGGATCGGGCGTAATCCCTTACGCAATGTGCAGTTTTGGAGTTCTACCAAGATTGTGCCATTGCTTTACACCATCTGTACCGCTAATCAAGTACAACCAAATCAAGCGATCGCACAGTTGGCGATCGCCGATTCCCAAGGTAATAAAACACCGCGCACCTTTGCGGAAATGGCACAACGCATTTGTGCTTATGAGGAGTCCAATGGCATGACCTCTAACGGCTTGTCGGCAATGTTTAAGCAATTTACGACCCCTCTAGGTTTACAGGATTGGCTCAAAAAAATCACAGGTAATCAAAAGCTCTCTTTTCAAGGACGATACGGTGAAGTTCCTTATATAGAACAGCCGATTTTGCGAGATCCAACGGGTAGAAATATAATTAGTGGCGTAAAAGAGCAACATCGTGGCGACAATTTAATTTCGGCATACGACCTAACGCGAATTGTTTCGCAAATTGCATGGCATCGGCATATAGCCCCTGCTAATCGTTTACCAGCTGCTCAGTGGCATAGTCTCAGTGCTTTGATTGGTGCGATGGCGCAAGATACGGCTCGATATGTTGAGGCAGCAATTATATCCTTGGGATTGTCATATTTTATTGACAATCCTGTGGTGATCTCCAAAATGGGCTTTGGATACAGCGATCAACGTAAACAAACAGAACTGACCTATACAGCTTGTATCCAGTTTGTTGATCGCCTTGCCAAATCCCATGATTTGCCCTTACCAAAGTTGCGATCGGTGAATATGACTTTACGCGCTGTCCTCAATCTTCAAGATCCTGTACGCGAAGCTTTAGAAATTGATGCGAGAATGGCTGCTACAGTTGCCGAGATTTTGCGTAGGATTGTAACAGAAGAGCTAGTCTAGAAAATTTATACAAAAGCAGAAAATGGCTACGCCATTTTCTGCTTTTAAAACCCTAAGAGCCTGTTTGAGAAGCTAATATTTTAGCCCCCCCTAGCCCCCCAATTCTGCGGGGAAGCAGATTAAAGTCCCCCAGAATTGGGGGATTTAGGGGGCTAAAATATTAGCTTTATACCAAAACACAAAATGGCTACGCCATTTCGTGTTTTTAAAACCCTTAGTGGGTTTGGTTTTTAATTCACAAAAGTATGAAGATACTTTTGTGAATTTGTATTTAGTACGGCGATCAAAATCTTTGAGTTCGCAGGTCACGCAGGATTGAAACATACAATGCAAAAACAACGTGCTTTATCTGCTGTCGGGTTATGGTGGCGATGGGTACTGGCGACCCTAATCGGTGCAGCGATCGGCAATATATTTGGGATTGCTGCTTGTTTAGCGGGAGTTTATTACCTCAGCGATCGCCTGATGGATATCCGCATTTGCGATACAGGATTTGGAAGTCTCAACTGCCCTGTATCAACTGGTATTGTCAGTGGTGCGATCGTCGTTGGGGCATTGGTGAGCTTGATGCAATATCTCGTCCTACGTCGATTTTTTAAATCTCCTGTATGGTGGATTTTAGTAAGTACCTTTGGTTGGACTTGGATTGGTTTTGCAGCCACTAGTTTAGCGTTTACCGCCCAATTTGGATTTGCCATCAATCCTGACGGTTCTTTTACAGCCAGTAATATTGTTGATCGCATCCCATTATTAGCAGTTAATTCTCTATGGCTAGTTTTAGCAGGAACTATGCTAGGCGTTTTGCAATGGCTAGTTCTTTGGAATGGTCGCAATCCTAAGCTTCCTGATGCCAAATTCTTAAAGGGGCGATCTCTTCTGTGGATTGTGGTTAATGTGGTTTTAGTAACCTGCATGGCAGTAGCAATCATCACCACTTTTCGCGGTCAAGGTAGTCTCTACGGAATCCTACTATTCTTCTTAGGGTTTACTCCTTTTTATGCCACGATTACGGGAGCAACCCTTGTGAAAATGCATCTACACCATCTACCCAAAGTCAATGAAAAAGTGGATGCTAACTATCCATTACCTTCAAGTGAGGGAATTAAGGAATCAGATTTTTGATAGCAAGACTTAGCCGTACTATCAAAAATCTGTTTCGGCACAGCCCTAAGCACACAGAACGATTTTTGCTTGTCATTTTCTGCCATTTGCGCTGTGCTTTGCACAGCGCAAATGGCGATATCGAACTCACGTTAAAATAGAAAATTAATGTCGAATTTACCGCCTGAAGTTACTAAGCTGCGATCGCAACTCACCGAAGCAACTTCGATTGCCATCGTCGATAATATCCAATTTTGTCTGGTCTCCACTAGCTTTACTAGCGAAGTAGTATTGACTAGCTATGTCTGTGAAGGTCTGAGCAAAGATGGTGTTAGCAAAGATGATCAAGGTTCTCCTATTTTGCTGCTGCATGGTTTTGACAGTTCTCTATTAGAGTTTCGCCGACTACTTCCGAAACTGGCAACTTCACGGCAAACTTGGGCGATGGATTTATTTGGTTTTGGCTTAACCGAGCGTCTAGTTGATAGTCCAGTCAGCCCCGAACTCATTAAGGATCATCTCTACTATTTTTGGAAAACGGCGATCGCCAAACCAATTATTCTTGTCGGTGCATCGATGGGCGGTGCAGCCGCGATCGACTTTACACTCACCTATCCCGATGTGGTGAAAAAGTTGATTCTGATTGGCAGTGCAGGAATGCGGAAGGGAACAGCGGCTGGTAAATTTCTTGTGCCACCGTTAGATCGGATGGCAACAGATTTCTTACGTAGTCCCAAAGTTCGTCGTGAAGTTAGTCTCAAGGCTTATGCTGATCCCAGTTTTGTGACAACCGATGCTGAGGTTTGTGCATCGTTACATTTAGCCATGCCCCGTTGGAGTGAATCTCTAATCTCATTTACTAAAAGCGGCGGCTATGGTTCCTTTGCCGATCAACTAAAGTATTTGTCAACAGAAACTCTAATTCTCTGGGGCGATCGCGATCGCATTCTCGGCACAAAAGATGCTGCTAAGTTCCAATCAATTATTCCCAATAACAAACTCGTTTGGATTGAAAATAGCGGACATGTTCCGCATCTAGAACAGCCTGAAATCACAGCCCAACAGATTCTCAAGTTTATCTAACCTCACCCCTAGCCCATCTCCTTGCAAAGGAGATGGGAACAAGAAAAATTCTATGAATATGATTGTGATCGTGCTTTCGGGTGGTAAAAGCTCAAGGATGGGGAAGGATAAGGCTTTATTAGAAATTAATGGCGAAACTCTGTTATCTAGAACCTGTCGAACGGCTCTACAAGTTGCTGATAATGTTTATGTAGTGACGCGAAGTCAAGAGCAATATCAGAAAGCGATCGCCCCAGATTTATCGCAATTGTCAGTGGTATTGGATCAGCAACTTGATGGTGCATTAGTTGGCTTTTGGCAAGGGCTTCAGGCAATCGCTAGTCCTGTTGATTGGATTTTATTACTTGCCTGTGATTTGCCAAATCTGCAAGGTGATCTTCTTCAAATTTGGGCTAGCCAGTTAGAGAATTTACCTAAAACGGCGATCGCCTATTTACCGCGTTATGTAGATGAACATTCGCGTAAGCAATGGGAGCCTCTATGTGGCTTCTACCGTTGGTCATGTCAAGATTCTCTCAGGGAATTTATCAGCAATGGTGGGCGATCATTTCAGAAATGGTTAACTAATCAAGAAGTTGCTGAGATTGTAAACGTCCCTTTTGAGATGCTGTTTAACTGCAATACTCCAGAAGATTTTCACACAATAAAATAAAGGCGCACCCAAAGGGTGAACCTTTATTTTATTGTGCTGATGTTACGTGGAAAGAATTCCTTCGATGGCGGAAGTATAGGGCTGGCACGGGGGCGCAGCCCCCTACAAAATCTGCAATTTACAGGTAGGGGCAATCCCCCCGTGGTTGCCCTGCTTCGCTAGCAGTAAGAGATTTATCATCTGCGTTCCACGTAACATTCAGTTATGTAATTACTGTTGGGCGATCGCGTCCTGTTAAAGTCTTGATCTGCGCGATTTGATCGGCAATTTCAATCAACTCTTTTAGAGCCTCTTGAGTATCAAGATTGTGTTTCGCAATATTTGGTTCGTAACTCTCAACATAGAGTCTTAAAGTTGCGCCTTCAGTGCCAGTACCAGACAGACGGAATACTATGCGTGAATCATCGGTGAAGCCGATTCTTACACCTTGCTTGCTGCTGACACTGCCATCAACGGGATCGGTGTAGCTAAAGTCATCGCAGAACGCGACTTCATAGTTGCCAAACTTTTGACTGGGTAAATCAGCAAATTTTGCGCGGAGATTATTGATTAGGGTGTTGGCGCGATCGCTGTCTACACCTTCATAATCATGGCGTGAATAGAAATTGCGTCCATAAAGCTGCCAATGTTCCTTAACAATCGCCTCAACCGATTGCTGACGTGCTGCCAAAACATTAAGCCAGAATAGCACCGCCCAGAGTCCGTCTTTTTCACGGACATGATTGGAACCAGTACCAAAGCTTTCTTCGCCGCAGAGGGTTGCTTTGCCAGCATCCAACAAATTGCCGAAGAACTTCCAACCCGTAGGCGTTTCGTAGCATTCGATTCCTAAACGGGCGGCTACGCGATCGGGAGCTTGGCTGGTGGGCATGGAACGGGCAATGCCTGCCAGTCCACTTTTATAGGCTGGAACATGGTGAGCATTGGCGGCGAGAATTGCTAAGCTGTCGCTAGGAGTGACAAAGAACTTACGTCCTAAAATCATATTGCGATCGCCATCGCCATCAGATGCTGCACCAAAGTCAGGAGCATCTTCTCCATAAAGTACATCCACCAGATCATGGGCATAGACCAGGTTCGGATCTGGATGTCCATCGCCAAAGTCTTCGAGAGGGACGCAGCTTTGTAAAGCACTCGCAGGTGCGCCAAGCCGATTAACTAAAATTTCTTGGGCATAGGGACCAGTTACCGCGTGCATTCCATCGAAGCACATCCGAAATTTTGGTGATGCAAGTAATAATTTGATGCGATCGAAGTCAAATAGCTCGCCCATCAGTTCCGCATAGTCAGCAACGGAATCGATCACAGCGATCGTGGTATCGCCCAATTTGGTTTCACCGATTTGGTCAAGATTAAGATCATCAGCTTCCAGAATCTTATATTCAGTGATGCTCTTAGTAATGTTATAAATCGCATCGGTGATTTTCTCAGGTGCGGGTCCACCGTTACCTGTGTTGTATTTGATCCCAAAGTCGCCATCTTTACCTGCGGGGTTATGACTAGCTGAGAGAATAATGCCACCAAAAGCCTTATGTTTGCGAATGATACATGAAGCCGCAGGTGTTGATAAGATGCCGCCACGTCCAACTAAAATTTTGCCAAAGCCATTCGCCGCAGCCATTTTCAGAATCACTTGGATCGCGTGGCGGTTGTAATAGCGTCCGTCGCCGCCGACAACAAGGGTTTGTCCCTGAAATCCTTCGAGGCTATCAAATATTGATTGAACGAAGTTTTCGAGATAGTTAAGGGTTTGAAAAACGGTAACTTTTTTTCTCAGTCCTGAAGTGCCGGGCTTCTGGTCAGAAAAAGGGGAGGTGGTAACGACTGTGATGCTCATTAAAATTGCTGGCTAAAAATGCTCTGAATAAATGCTCTAACAGCAATTTCCGATCAAACGAACCACAATAATTTTTTGAAAGTGTTGCAAAGCAACACTTTCAAAAAATTATTGGTTCGGGTTTGAGCGCAAAGCGCTGTAAATACTGAAACGCCCATACCTTTAGGCTTGTTTTCATTTTACGAGGCATTGGTCAGTCAAGCAAAAAAAAGAGTAGGTGCAAAGCACCTACTCTTTTTTTTGCTTCTCTCTCTGAAAAATTTTACTCAAAAACTCACAATGCAGGGACAAATTGTTTTAAAAGCAAAGAGGGCTTAGCATTTGCGGATCAGGATTTTTGTGAGGAGTTTTATAATTGTGGCGCAAATGCTAAGCCCCTACGATTTTGTTGCGATAAATCATTGGAGGAATCGAATAAATCGTGAAGTTAACGTTAAAGGCTTATGCAGCTACACCTGAAGCGATCGCACCTTGATCAACTACATTGGTGACATCGATTAATTCTGACTCAAAGCTCACTTGAGCGCGATTAGTTTTACCGCCGACGTAGAGGCGATCGCCCACTTGCAACGCCCATACCTGTGAGTGACTGACGTAGCTCATGATTACGCCCAACATTAATAAGCCAAATCCTGCGTAAACAATCGGAATTCCAGGATCAGCTTTAATTTGCAGTCCAGTACTACCGATCGCCTCTTTTAAGGTAAAGGTCACACCATTAACTTCAGCACTTTGATTGGTTCGTACCGTAGTGAGGAGATTTCCCTTCTCGTCGTAGATCAAAAAAGTACCTTGCAAATCGGGAGTAATCAGAGTAATTCCTGCACTAAGGTCGGGCTTGGTTGGAATCCATGTTCCCCAAACCTGACGACCGCCATTTTGAGATTCTAATTTACTTACAGGCAATTGGAGGATAGGACTGTTATTAAATGTAAATCTGATCGCGTGAATATCCCAGTTCGCTTGATAGAAGCTGACACCTTTGTATTTAAGCGGTTTATTAACATGAATAGTTTCGCGGTCAACTTCCTTCCCATCACGATCAAGAACAGATAAATCCGAATAAAACTGATCGATACTTCCCTTGGGGGTGTAATCAATCCAAAAGCGATTGACTCTCACTGACCAATCTTTGGGAACTTGATTGGCTGACCAAGCACCTGCCTCAGTGATATTTTTAACCTGAAATGTCTCTCCACTAGGAACCATTTCCTGTGCGATAAAACCAGTCAGAGATCCCCAAATTGAACCAATTAAGACCAACAACATGCTGGCATGAACCACAATTGGTCCAATTCTGCCTATTAGCCCTTTTCGCGCATATAGGCGATCGTCTGCTTGATAAACCTTATAGTTTCTGCTGTTGAGAGACTGCGCCAAATCATTCAAACTACCGCCAATGATTTCTGTCGCAAGGGGAAGTTTTGCAAAGCTTTGGGGCTTGGTATAGTAAAACCAACGTTTGGAAGCTTTGAGAATTGGTAATTGACGGTTGAAGGTGCAAGCAGTGAGGCTTGTCCCAAATAGGATTAATAAAGCCAGAAACCACCAGCTACCATAGACATGCTCTAATCCGATCGCCAAAATTACTTTGTATGACAAAAATCCAAATAGGGCTGGATGTTCAGGATAGTTTTCGCGATAAAAATCGATGGTTTGTCCCTGCTCGATCACTGTGCCGAGGATGCTAAATACAGCGATCGCTAGTAATAGGGCGATCGCTACTTTGAGGTTAGCCAGAAGCGCCACCACCTGATGTCGCCAAATTTGGTTTGCTTGGAATCGGATTTTTTGAAACACGTCACATCTATAGTTACAGTTAGCTCTGATCTTAGCTTAACGTCAGTTCGATGAAAGCGGAAAAGGGTAAGAATCGCTAAGCGATTCTTACCCTTTTCCGCCATTTGCGGCGTGCTTTGCACGCCGCAAATGGCTATATTGAACTCACGTTAGCTTGGATTGCCAGAAACTAGATCTGACCTTGAGATACAGTGATACAGCTAAATTTGCGCTAAAGTTAAGCCAATATTACAGAGATTTTAGGAACATACGCATGTCACAGGGCAAAGAAACTACAGTTTTAGTATTGTCATTGCTAGTCACAGCAGGAATTGCAGGAGGTGGGTATTGGTTCTTTTCGCAACCAAAATCAGCTGTAGTATCTCCTACCGCTTCGCCTGAAACATCCCCACAAGCAACCATAGGAACAACTACTCCTACACAGACAACTAGTTTGAACCTTGATACATCTTTGCCCAATCCTACTATTTTGGCGATCGATGGCAGTACGGCGATGGTGGCTTTGGTCAAGGATTTGCGTAATGCTTATAGTCAAATTAATCCCAACATCCCATCTACCTATGGTATTCCCGATGGCAATCCAACGGGATCAAATCAGGGATTAAAAAATTTAATCGATGGGAATGTGGCGATCGCAGCAACTTCACGTCCTCTCAAAGCCGCTGAAGCTCAAGCGGGAATTCAATTAGTGCCGATCGCGAGAGATGCGATCGCGGTAGTTGTTGGTATTAATAATCCATTTAAAGGAAATTTAACCAAAGATCAAGTACGCGATATCTATCAGGGAAAAATCACTAATTGGTCTCAAGTTGGAGGCGCAAACCAACCAATTAGAGTGATCAATCGTGCTACCACAAGTGGAACTAGAGAAGCTTTTCAAGATATTGTCTTGCTTGGTCAAGGATTCCCACCAGATAGCCCTAACTTCATAACATGGAAACAAGATGAGACAACTGCAATCTTGCGTGATATTGGTGACAATGGCATTAGTTATGCCACCGTCTCACAGGTAGAGAAGCAAGAAATCGTGAGAATTGTGGCGATCGATGGAGTTCTGCCAACGGATGTTAATGCTGTCAAAGCTGGGAAATATCCAATTAGTCGCAGCTTGTTTTTAGGTGTTAAGAAGACTACCAGTCCTGTCTCCAAGCAGTTTATTGAGTTTGCGCTTTCCTCTCAGGGGCAGCAAATTATCCAAAGATTAGGATTTATTTCTGTGCAATAAGTTAATGTGAGTTCGATATAGCAGCAGCGTGCAAAGCACGCCGCAAATGGCAAAAAATGGTAAGAATCACTAAGCAATTCTTACCATTTTTTGCCTTCGTCGAACTGACGTTAAGTTAGGTGGCATAATTAAAAAACAAAGCAAAAACCTGTAGCGAACGCTGCGCGTTCGCTACAGGTTTTTAATTATGCCCAGCTATTTAGTGACCAATATCAATTCACAAAAGTATAAAAACCAAATAGTGTGAGGCGGCGCAAAGCGCCGCCTCACACTATTTGGTTTTTATGCATTTAGACTAAGTATCTGATTTGTGTATTTGCAGAGGATTATTGTCAGCATCTAAAGAAGTAATTTCTTGAGGCTTAGGTTTAGGCTTTTCTTCAAATATCTCTGGTATACCTAATTCACCTGAGAGAAAATCATCAATTTCTGCTCTTGCTGTATTCACTGGATCTTCAATTGATGCATCAAAAGCAGAAAAGTCAAACTCAGGCTCATTTCCTAATTCATCGTCGTTGTTTTCAGTTAATAAAGGATCGCTGCTAAGGTTAGGAAAGTCTGGCAATGACGGTAAATCTGGTAAATCCATAGATAGATTGTCAAATTCCTCATCAGCTTCATCCATTAAACTGTCTAATAAATTATCGGCAAACCCGTAAGCATCATCATCAGAAAGACTAGCAACTTCATCTTCAGATGGATATCCAATAGATATATCTTCATCATCTAAACTAGCAAATTTCTGGTTGTTTTCACCTTCGTCAGTAACTTCGTCAAACCAAGTATCTGAGAAATCCAAAGAAAGATCGGATATGGATTCAGAATCTATTGAATCTAATTGTAAATTACTATTTTCAGACATACTAAATTCTGAAAAGCTAGATATAGATTCTTCAGCTAGGTTTTCGGCGATCGCGCCAAAAATAGCTGAATCTTGTTGATCCAGAGATTGGTCTAAGCTTCCCGTTTCCAGAATGTCACTAAACTTAATTGATGTTTCATCAGATTCTACATCTTCAGTAAGTTCTGTGAAGGTTGATGCATTTCCATCAATATCTAAGCTATTAGCCTCAGAATTGTTTATAAATTCGTGATAACTTAACTCTGGTTCTTGCTCTAAATTGTCGCCATTGTCGTCAAATATAGAGGAAGCATCTTCTTCTCCAGTCAACAACAGTTCTTCAGCAAAATCTACAGAAGGTGCTTCATCTAAAGAATTAGTTAAAGCATCAAAATCATCAGATATATCAAAGCTAAATGCTTCATCTGACAAGTCATTGTTCATGTCTGCTATCTGTGATAAATCTGGCAGATCAAAAGTTGAACTAGAATTGCTAGGCTCAAATGAAGTTGGGGCTTCAGAGAGATCTTCTAGCCCATCAGGTGTAGACACTAAACCTGATTCGATCTCTTCAGATTGCCAAATTAGCTCTGAGTTCTGCTCTTCTAGCGCTTCACTTTCATCAAATAATGAAGGAAAAGCGGTCTCTAAACCCTGTTCTAGAAGAGTTGAAGCTTCCACATCTTCAGGGACAGAGAATGGCTCAAAGTCTACGACAGTTGAAGATTCCACCTCTTCAGAGGAAAAGGATGACTCAAATTCTGCAATAAATGTATTATCATTATTCTCCTGAGGATTAACTTGTATAGTAAAGGGATCGATAGATTGAGTAACGCTTTGATCAATAGATTCGATAACTTCAGCTTCGTCAAATAATTGCTCAACATTGGTGATATCAGGATGATCAGTTGTTAAATTGTCTTCTATTTCAAAAGAGAAATCTTCATAAAGCTCCTCTTGATCGTCTAACTGTTGTTCTGGTAAATCCAACAATATGTCTTCTTGTATATCTGTTTCTAAAGCAATCTCTGCTTCAGGAACAAAGAAATCTTCTGGCAGGTTTCCAGAAACGTCAAATGGCTTAGCTAAATTCTCACTAGCTGAGCTTGTAGTTGTCTCAAAGTTATCATAAGAGTCTAGTTCATTAGAGTCAGTCTCGTCAGTTTGCCAGATTGAGTCTAGCTGATTAGTTTGTTGGGACAGATTGTCAGTTGCAACATTTTGCTCAATCTCAAATTGTTCTTCTGGATTTCCTTCAACCTCGTTGCCTACATTAAACAACGAAGATAAATCATCATCTACTAATTGTTCTTCAGATAATTGTTCTTCAGATAATTCTAACAACGATATCTCTTGATCTAGAGGTTCCAAATCATGAGAGTCATCACCTTGAACATTTGCAGCGAAATTGAATGGATCAGAAATAAGTTCATCTTCTTGACTAGGAATGTTGTCAAAAAATCCATCAGAAAAGACCTCTGACTCAGCTAGATCAGAAGATGTCATTGATAATGATTCATCGTTTGCTAAGGAGAACTCAATTGATGTCTCTTCAGACATGTAATCGTCTGTCGGATCTTCAACAACTTCGATAGTTTCTTCTGTAAAATTATCTTCCCCTTGACTTAGATTCAAATCAAAGAAACTATCTGTTTGAGGTGAACTCGTATCATTTGCTAAATGGCTTTCATCCAATTCAAAGGTAAACTCTTCAGCAAATTCATCATCTGAAGATACATCAAGATAAACATCAGGGATTTGTGCTGGTAAATCAGCTAGCTCATCAGGATTTACAAGTTCATCAGCATAAGAATAATTATCTGCTGGCTGATTTAAATCTAATACATCATTATTTTCTTGAGCCTGATTTTGAGCATCTTGTTCAGGCAATTCGTAATTAAACTCGTCATCAAAAACTTCTGGAATTGACTCTTCAAAAGTACTATCAGCCGCAAATGGCTGCTCCAGAGAATCGTTAAGAGCTTCATTCAAGGCTCTGTCAAATGGGGACTCATCGAAAGATGTATCGAAGGTATCACTGAAAGCTTCGTTAGAAGGACTTGATATCGAATGCTCTAATGATTCATTGATTGCATCATTAGATGCATATTGGCTGTAATCTTCAAACTCGGTAAATTCAAAATTGTCGGCAATGTTCTCTGGAGCATTTACAGGAATATCTACGAAAAAGCTTTCATCTGACGGAGTTGAAATAACATTCTCATTATCTACGATCGCAAAATCATCTGTCTCCACTAATGACTGCATAGATGTCTGATCATCCATCGCAAATGGGTCAACATCTACTCCTGTGCCTATTTCTGTTTCTTGGATTAAAGTGCTACTGTCAAAGAATGAATTTGAATCATCTAATGTAGACTCTATATTCATTTTGGGGATATGAAAATCCTCATCATCGAGATCGGGAATTGTGAAATCGATAAAGGTTGGTAAATGAAGATTTGCATCTTCCGCAAGAGGTGATGGAGTACCAAAAGCTGTATTTTCCAAAAATGAAGAAGTAGCTGAGGCAATCATTGGATCACTGGCTGCCTCATTGATTGCAAACTCGTTAACTCCCTCCATGGGATTTTTGAACGTTGCTTCAGTGTTAGCAACCTCATCAATTGAGGATTCATCATAGACTTCTTGTTTGAGATCAGCAAGAAGTGATTCTTCAATTAAAGATATATCTGTGAGATCAGAATATACTGCTGAAGATTGATGTTGGTCATCCGCAACGTTTTCTGAAATGAAGTTTTC
The DNA here is from genome assembly GCF_051131155.1 of Pseudanabaena minima str. Chao 2107. Taxonomy (NCBI): domain Bacteria; kingdom Bacillati; phylum Cyanobacteriota; class Cyanophyceae; order Pseudanabaenales; family Pseudanabaenaceae; genus Pseudanabaena; species Pseudanabaena minima. The sequence continues at coordinate 1,636,457 of NZ_CP159508.1, read as the reverse complement.
TGGAGCAGAATCAAAACTCTGTTCAGGCAGTGATTCGGCGAAATTATCTTCGGCAAACTCACTGCTAATACCATCGTCGAGTAGATTTTCAAGATACCTACTATCAGTAGCAGTGTTATCTTCCTCATCAGGTGAGGAAGATTTGGTAGATGCTCTCTGTAAGGATTGAGATAAAGTGACTGCGGTCGCAGCTACTGCGATCGCAGGTACAACTAGCCCTAAATTACCATTGGTATCAGTGCTTCTCGATTCTGTTGATGAATCAAATAAATTGTTAACAGATGGATCAGAACTAGCAAAAGCTTCTGAAGCGATCGCCTTATCCGTAGAATTGATAACACTTGATGATTCTGGTAAACGGAAAAACTGAATACCTTGTAATAGTTGCTGAGCCTGATTTCCCATTGCTTCGGCTTGTTGTCTAGCCGATCGCGTGAGGTCAGCGGTGCGATCCGCTAGTTGGGCAATTTCACTGATATAACTTGCTGTAGAGCCTGCGGCATCAGCGATTTCAGCACTAGACTCAGTAATAGCTTGCCCAATTTGCACAACTTCTTCAGTAGCGATTTGAATGCTATTGAAGGCAGATTGCGATGACTCTACGCCTGATGTGAAGCCAGCAACCAGTCCACTTAAATTCTGCACTTCAGCATCGATCGCCGTTACTACGGTTTGGATTTGAGATGTGCGCTGTTGTAGTACCGTCAATCCGTCATTGGTTTGGGTTGCCAAATCATTAACTTGTCCTGCGATCGATTCAAATTCACGAGCTACGCTAGCGAATTGCTTAGGATCTTTTTGTTCAGCAGCGCGGGCGGCGACAAGGGTAGCATTGAGTGCTAAAACTTGGGTTAACGAAGCAATTTGCCCTTGATCTTGTACAAACTGTTCTGCTAAGCCAACGAACTCACCCAGTGTTTTCATTCTCTGCACGATCTGGGCTGAACCTGTCTGTAAGACGCTAATACTTTCAGTCAAAGTATTAATTGCGGTTTGTCCAGAAGCAACTGTGTCACGGACTTCCTGTAGTGATTGGTTAGCATCATTGACCTGTGCAGCCGATCGCTCAGCGATCGCCGCTACTTGTTCCGTTAAGGCTTGACCTTGGGTAACTGATTGCGCTTGCTCGGCAGTGTTTAGCACTACGGTTTTGGCTAACTCTTCGAGATCGGCTGCTCCCTGTGCTACTTGTTGTGCTGTCCCCAAAACGCTAGAGATAATCTCCACCAGTTTTTCGCGTAAGCGATTGAGTGTGTCGGCAACTAGTCCTGTGGCGCGATCATTTACTTGGGCTTCGATGGTGAGATCGCCTTCTTCCATTGATGAGACCACATCAAGGAGATCCCCAACTTCCGCCTCCATTAGCTCAGTTTCTGCTAAATTCTGCTGAATTTGTGCTGCTGTTGAGATGTCATCGGAGGAAGATTCTTGACTTAATTCTCCACGTAAGCGAATTTCATTGGCTTTGACTTGTTGGAAGGTACTTTTGAGTGTGAGTCCAAGATGATCGATTTCATCTTTGCCTGCAATGTTGACACTTGAATTTCCTTGTTGACTTAAGAAACGATTACACTCTTCCGTAAGTGGCTGAAGTCGCTTTTTAAGAGAATTGACAAATCCTAATATGGCGATCGCTAAAATTACACTGATGCCAACAGCAGCACCACCAACTGAAACGATGAGCTTGTTGGTGATTTCTGATTCAGGTAACTGTGCAGCAACGAGCAAGTCGCTACCTGCGATTTTGCGATATGCCCAGAGATTGCCTCCAGTCTGGACAATTCCCGACGGTTCAGTTTTCGCTTGTTGAGCAAGGCTAGCCAGAACCTGTGTAATCGATGGATTTTGAGTTTCTATTGCCTGAAACTGGTAGGAGGCGGAAATTACTTTGCCACTACTACTAGCCACGACAAAACCAATTTTGGTTTCTTCAGTAGGCTTTTTGGTAGATGTATCGACGACTGACAAAATCTCACTGGCGATCGCATCAGCATTAACGATACCTACTACTTTCTGTCCATCACTGATGGGAGCGCTATAGGTAATAATCGTCTTGCCTACGGCACTATATGGCTGTGACCAAGAGGCTGTTCCCTTCAGCGTTTCTTGATAAAAGGAAGCTTTTAAAATATCGGGGCGATCGCCTGCCAATAACTTGTCATTGGGAGCAGGCAGTTTTTGACCAGTGATTTCAGGCTTTAAGCCAGACTGTTCTTTCCAAACATAGGGTACAAGTGGTTTGGCAGGTGAGAATAGCAAATTGCCATTTGATGCGATCCCCATACCTGAAACAGAGTTTGCATTTTGTAGACTATCTACTATTAGTTTTTGAAAAGGAGCAGCTACTTTTGGACGAGGCTGCTGTTGTAATAAAATTGTTGAAGTACTGGCAACTCCATCGACTGCCTGCTGCACGTTGGTGAGTTTAGCTTCAAGCTGACGAGTCTGAGCTTCGGCAGATCGATCAACTTCCCGCCGCGAGCTACTTAGTAATTCTTGATAGACAAAATATCCTAAACCACCTAGCCCAATTAGAGATGTCCCGATCGCAATCAACAACAAACCCAGCCCCATCGAACCTTTAGGCTTATTTGATTTGGAGGCGGTCGGCGACTTAGGCGATCGCTTTGAAGGTGACTGATTGCTCTTGCCTAGAGAAGTCGCTCGATTTTTGTTGGATGTGCTTGCCATATGCATTCGCTATAGGGAAAGGATCGTAGCATTTTTGTGAGAATCATCCTACACTATACCTGCCACAATCATGTAAATCATGTAGCCAAATAGGTATGTCTTAATCCTTACTTAACTTATGGGCGCAAAGCATTAGCTAGAAATCTGCCAGCGTTGCGGTTGCCAAATATGAGTAGGAATACTCGATAGGATAATTTCAATGGGAGTATACTCGTTCTCTTTAATATTCGCTACTGTTTGGGGTATTTTTTTTGGAGAGTTATTATCTGACGCAGATATATCTAGCTCTTGAAACTCATTAATAGTGAGGCTGCCAACTACGCGATCCACGATTATACCGACCCCACCTAGATTTTGGTTACCCAAATCATCGGCAATTTTACTCAGCCTCACCACAGTCAGAGATTCAGTGATTAAAGTGCGTTGTTCCCCCATTAACAATCGTAATAACAGTAAAGGCATCACAGTTGCTTGATGATGCGTTACACCAATAATTGCTGTTTCGTAAAAGGGCAAAGCTAAGATGGCATTGCGTTCAAGAATAATAATTTCTGATATTAAAACGTCTGGGAAAGTAACCGATCGATCGCCGACTTTTGCCACAATATACCTATTACTTGGTGCAACAAGATGATCTTGGTGATCAAGTAAATTGTCTGTATCGTCTCGGTGATCTCGACTCATCTCAGAAATACTCATTTCACATGTTGTGGTAATTTCTTCAAGACTTCGGATAGTGACTCACGACTAACGGGCTTAGGTAAATAGTCATTAGCCTTAGCGCGTCTTAGCCCATAATCTATTTCCAATTTGGTGCTTTTGGTGGAGCATAAAATCACATACTGATCGGCAAGTTGCTGATGTGATCGCAGTTCTCGCAAAAACTTATAGCCATCTTGTTCTGGCAACACAATATCCAAAAAAATCGCTGTGTAGGAATTGTTGATGATTTTATCCAAAGCACCAATAGTTGACTCGCAAAAGTCTACAGAATGTCCAAGATCCTTCAAGAAAGAAGTCAATAAATGTCTTTGAATCGCGGAATCGTCAATTATTAGAAAATGCTCACTCATGATTTTTACCCTAAACTTTATCTAATTAATTAAGTGCTGCTACTTACGCTGAATTGAGAATGAATGCAACCCCCCACATTCCTCATTAATCTCAAGTTTAACTTTATCAAACTGATGCAAATCGCTTTCCTAGACTAGTGTATCCGTTGATAAAGGAGCAAGTTCTCTCAGTAAGTTACGCAATTCGTCGCGAAATTTTGGTGTATCTGACGACGATCTTGGCTTGGCTAGAAATCGACAATTTGCCCACCTTGCTCTAAAGTTATTGGTCATACTATTTTCAGCAGTAACTAACACTAAAGATAGTGCAGCTAATTCACGCTGACGACGAATTTGTTTAATCAAATCAAATCCATTTAAACTTGGCATATTGATATCAATAAATACAATCGTCGGTTTGTAATCTAAGATTTTGTCGGTAGCGGCTTCTGCATCATCAGTAAAGTCAACTTGATACCCCCAGCTAATGAGCAAACGTTGCATTTGTTGCAGTAAAACAGGTGAGTCATCCACAATGAAGACTCTAGGCTCGTCTTTAGGTGCAGTTGGTGCATTTGTTTGGAGACGTGCACCAATGTCACTGTCTGATTTGCGCTCCTGTAGTGGCACAATTGACACAATATTTTTTTGAGCTAACTTGTCCAGCAATAGAGCTGTACGATAAATCGGTTGCTTAAAAGTATCGGCGATCGCACAGATGCGATCCTGTCCAGTTGTTACCTTGGCAAACAGTGGAAAATTGTCATTGCCCACCCTTGCTAGTAAATTTGCCGCATCAACGAGTTGGACTAATTGATAAGGATGTTTGACACAATCAAATTTTTGCCATTGTTTCACTTCGTTAGCGATGGTATTTTCCAGTACTGATAGTTGCCAAATCGGTAGATTTATTTGCAGATCATTGGCTGGTTTCCACACAAACGAAAAACTATCTTCTAGGTGCAACGACAGCAGATTTTCTAAGATCACCTCTTTTAAAACTTCTTTAGTGATTTCAGGATGTTTCTTATAAACATTGTTCACAAAAGGGTAGCAGTAGGGACGATTACTTTGGCGTTGCTCCCATTCAGGAATGCGCGAAAAGTTAATGCCTTTGCTGTTGTATTTGCGAACTAATGTGGGTATGACTTGACCTTCTTCTTCTGCTAATACTAATCCTCCACCCGTGAGCAATAATTTCCACCGATGATATTTTGTCTCCACACGGATTACTCCTGTAGAACGACTCATGACGCGCATAGCTGCTAACAGGATGTGTAATGTGGCATTCCTCACTACCTGTCCGTCTGTCAAGTTATTAGACACAAGGTCTGAGTTAGGCAAGGAACCTGTCATAGCAATCATGTTTTTTGACTGGGAGGCACTTGGATAGGAAAAATACTATAAATATTACAAAAAACGGATCACTTCATCATAGATCGTAGCAACTAGAGATAAATTCGATTGGTTGTCTCAGATACATTATCCCAAATTGTAATCAGGTTAGCACTGAATCGTATGTAAGCAATTCTACTTAGTTACTGATGTTACATGGAAGGAGTTTCTACAATTGCGTAAGTTTAGGGATGGCACGGGGGCTCAGCCCCTACAAGATCTGGAATTTACGGGTAGGGGCAATCCCCCCGTGGTTGCCCTGTATCGCTAGCAGCAAGGGTTTTATCATCTGCGTTCTACGTAACAGCAATTAGTTAGAGCTTGCCATTCACTTCAAATCCCACATAAGAGTAGCAGTGCTTTGCACCGCAACTCTTATGTATCTATGATGGTGGGGCGAGCAAATCTTGCAAAATCGTCCGAACTTGTTCACGAAATTCTTGAATATCATTGGTGGTGTGCGGCTTACTTAAAAACCGACAATTTGCCCATTTTGCACGAAAGTTGTTGGTAATTGTATTTTCGGAGGTGACTAAAACTAAGGGTATGCTGGCTAATGAGGGCTGACGACGAATTTGCTTAATTAGATCAAACCCGTTTAAGTTAGGCATATTTATATCCATAAATACGATGTTGGGTTTTTCTGTCAAAATTTGCTTAGTTGCGTTGACGGAGTCACTGACTAGGCTTAATTGATATCCCCAACTTGTGAGTAAACTACCAAATTGTTTAAGCAATACAGGTGAATCATCAACGATCATTACTTTGGGGCGCATTTCTATCGTTTCATTGAGAGTCAGACTCTCAAGCATATCGGATGCACTTAATGGTAGTGGCAAGATAGCAACGGTGCGGTTTTCAGCTAGTTTATCGAGTTTGAGGGCGGTGCGAGTGATATGTTGTTGAAAGCGATCGGCAATTTCACTAATTCGACATTTCCCATTGGTGACTTGGGTAAACAGTGGTACTTGGGCGATGCTACATTCGAGATCTAGTAGTTGTACTGTTTGATAGGGATGACGAACATAGGTAAAAGTACGCCATTGATTAGTGGCTTTGACGATCGCCTTTTCCAGATCAGGTAATTGCCAGATCGGCAAAATAATTTGTGGATCTAGGGTGAATTGTTTCCATAGTAGAGAGAACTTTTTCTCTAAAGAAATTGCCAAAAGGTTTTCTAATAATATTTCTTTAAAAATCTGTAGGCTATTTTCACGATCTTGGGCATAAATTTCACCTAGGAGACGACAAGTCTCAATACTATTAAGCGGCTTGGAGTTACTACTAAGCAAGAGATCCTGTGAAATTTGAACTTTTTTAATTTTTAATTTGCGGATTAATGTTGGTAAAAAGTCATTTTTATTTTCGATAAAAGCGATACTTCCATGATGAACAAAAATTTTCCAACTGAAATGAGGCGTTTGAATATTGACAATTCCCGTGTGGGTCTTGAGTAATCGCAGCATTCCCATGAGACTGTCATAGGACAAGTTGGCGATAACTTCACCAACTGGGATGATATTGATTCTTTGATTGATGGTTTGACTAACGCTTTTATCTATTGGGAGCTTGGAAGCGTCGTTCTCTTGTGAAGTCTGCGTCATTGTCAAGTTAAGGTAAATAAGACTTGATTGATTTCAAATGCAAATAGTTTCAAATATATTTCTGATGAGTAGCGATCGCAGACTAAAAGTTTTATGCTTGCACGGACACCCTGGAAGTAGTGAAGCAATGCAAATATTTGCCCAACACTTTCATGATCAAGGTATTAGAGCGATTGCGCCTGATTTGCGTGGTTATGGAAATTGTAAGGCAACTACGAGCTTCACAATGTTAGATCACATACAAGATCTTTGGGATCTTTTGGAACGAGATTATCAATCAGAACTGCAAGATGTATCAAATGATCAGCCTGACCAGCCTGATCAGCCATCTACGGAATATCTGATTTTGGGATGGTCTTTGGGTGGTATCTTGGCGATGGAGTTGGCGCTGCGTGTGGTGGAGTTCCAAAATTCACCGCAAAATGGTTTCCGTCCTAAAATTGTCGGTTTAATTTTAATTGCTACTGCTGCCAAGCCACGCAGCAGCTTACCTAAAATCGCTTGGTGGGAATATGTCAATTTAGTAATCGCCGTTGGGTTGCATTGGATTGTGCCAGAGCAGCGTTGGCATATTGAATGGTTTGGTAAGCGATCGCTGATCAAATATTTGATTCAGCAGCATACGCGAGGCGCTTACGATCAGATTTCTCGTACTGGTGCAAAGGCTTATTTGCAAACCTCGCGCTATGCCCAAAGAGCTTTGATGCAAGCGCTGCGGCAGGGATACGATCGCACAGATGATTTATGTAAAATTCAAGTTCCTTGTCTAGCGATCGCCGCCGATCAAGATCGACATATTACAGTTGCATCAACCCTAGAGACCGCAAAATTATTACCTAATTGCGAATTTATTTGCTATCCAAATACGGCTCACTTATTGCCTTGGGAAATTGGCGATCGCTTATTAACAGATATTGATACATGGTGCGATCGGCATTTATCATAAGGAAAGTGGCAATTTGCGCCACTTTCCTTATGATAAGTTATGTCAACTATGTTTCCCCAAAAATTTCTGATGCGAATGGCGCAAACCCATCAGCTTTCCGCCGATCAGGAAAGTGTTTTCCTATTGAGATTTGGGGAAAATCGTGATGATCGCGAAGTTGCTAGCTTTTTGGGTATTTCTGAAGAAGCCTATCGCAAGCGGATGGGAGAAATTTATCGGAAGTTTGACATCAGTGGTAAGGGACCTGGTAAAAATAATCGTCTCTTGCATATTTTGCAAAATTATCTAGATGCCGAAAGTCCACAGAGTGAACCAACCTCATTGATTGCTAACCAATCTCCATCTAATCAGGGGGTTGTTTCCTTAAATATTGATATTGAAGAACTGGTGCAGCAACTGCGCTATCGCAGTCGCCAGATTATCCAAGAGCGCTGTGCCACCATGCGAGTTTTGGATATGTCGCACCCGATTGATCTGGAAAATATCTATACAGGAACAGATGTTCTCGAAAAAATTACGAGCCGTCGGCGTTTGGGAATTGCTGATTTACTGGCTACTTATCACGGGCGCGATCGCATTGAAATGGGATTGCTGAATGAAGATCGGGTGTCGAGCATAGAGGCTTTAAATCGTTATCGCAAACTGATGTTGCTAGGCAAACCAGGGGCTGGCAAAACGACGCTGTTAAAATATACCGCCTTGAAATGTTCGCAAGGTGAGATTTTTAGCGATTTAGTGCCGATTTTTGTGACATTGCGTCAGTATGCAGGTGTTGAAACTCAGCCAAGGTTACTAGATTATATTGCTCAAGACTTTCATGCTTACAACATTGGTGATGAGCTAACGATTAAACAACTTTTACAACATGGACGAGCGATTCTATTTTGGGATGGACTGGATGAAGTCCGCGAAGATGATTTGCATCGTGTTCTCGAAGATCTGCGGAGTTTCTCAGAGCAGTACTATAGCAATCGCTTTGTAATTACAAGTCGATTGGGAGCGCAGGAATATGTATTTGAGAAGTTTACGGAAGTTGAGGTGGCGAACTTCCGTCCATTGCAGATTTCTCAGTTTGCTCAGCGATGGTTTGCTGGTAATTCCCGACATACTGAGCTTTTTTTGCGAAAAGTAGAAGATAATCGTCCTATTCAAGAATTGGCTACTAATCCTTTACTGCTCACACTCCTATGTTTAGTATTTGATGAATTTGGTGATTTTCCCACCAATCGTTCGGAACTCTATCGCGAGGGATTAGATGTATTACTCAAAAAATGGGATGCCAAACGCAATATTGAACGACATCAGATTTACAAAAATCTATCGATGCAACGTAAAGAAGATCTCTTGGCGCAGGTTGCCTGTACAACCTTTTATCAAGGAGATTATTTCTTTCGGCAAGTCGATCTGGAACGCTATATCACCGATTACATTCGCAATTTACCTAAGGCGCATACCGATGAGGAGGCGTTACAACTAGATAGTGAAGCAATTATTAAAGCGATAGAATCTCAACATGGGTTGTTTGTGGAACGCGCCAAGGGAATTTATTCTTTTTCGCATTTAACTTTTCAGGAATATCTAGCGGCGCGGGAGCTTGTTTATAACGGCAATCAAGATACGCTGACTTTGCTAGCTAGTAAAATTACTGATCACCGTTGGCATGACATTTTGCGTCTGGCGGTGGGGATGATGCGATCAGCTGATGACTTATTGCAGTTAATGAAAGACTACTGCGATCGCTTGTTAATAGGAGATTCGCAATTACAAACCCTATTGCAATGGGTCAACCAAAAAGCCGAATCTGCTCAAGTTCCCGATCGCATTCAGTCGGTACGTGCTTTCTATTTGACTCTGGGGAGAGCGATCGCTCAGAGCGATCCGATTAATTTGGCAAACGTATTAGCGAGAACTCTCGTACTTGACCTTGATCTTTGTCAGAATCGCAATCTAAACCTTGATCTTGCCTTTGATTTGGCGAGGGCGTTAGAAACTAAAGATGGAGAAGATCTCGGACTTGATCTTGATCTTGATCTTAGTCTTGCTCTAGAGTACGCCCAAGAAATGCAAGAACCTCACTTAGCTAATGCTTTAACAGAATTGATCGCCAACTGTCCTGATGATGCTGATAGTGATGTGCAATGGCAGAATTGGGCAAATGATCTACGTCTACAGACCGTCAATCATCGTAACATTGGTCAAAGCTGGGACTTCACCCCCCATCAAATAGAACTTCTACGTCAATACTGTAATGCTAACCGTCTATTAGTCGAATGTCTCGAAAGTGATTGCTATGTGCGTCAATCTGTTAGACAAGCGATCGAGCAAAGTTTGTTATTACCTACTACTTAAAAACTGATGTTACGTGGAACTCAAATGATGAATCTCTTGCTGCTAGCATGACAGGGCAACCACGGGGGGATTGCCCCTACCTATAAATTTTAGATCTTGTAGGGGCTGCGCCCCCGTGCCAGCCTTAGACTTACGTGCTCACAAGAATTCCTTCCACGTAACATCAGTTATACAGTTAAGGCGCGTTGTAAACGGGACAATGCTAAACCTTTACGATGAAGTAGTACAAATGAGGGCAAGATTTCTGGCCCATGCAGATCGCCTGTGAGGGCTGCCCGTAGAGACTTCATCACGGCTCCTTTCTTGACACCTTGAGACTTAGTGACTGTTTTAATTACTTCGCCAGCACTATCAGCATCTAAATCAGTAGTTTCTTTTAGCGCTTCAATCAGGGCTGTAATGATACCTGCGATCGCATCGCCTTGGAGAGTAGTCTTCGCTTCATCGGTATAGTCTTCAAACTCAGTGAAGAAGAACTTGCTAATCGTCGCGGCATCGGTCAATAGAGTTAAACTTGGGGCGATTAGTTTGGTCAAGTCGAGTAACCATTGACGATCGACAGATTCCAGATCATAGCCAGTTTCCTTGAGAAATGGAGTTAGGCGATCGCATACATCTTCTGTTGGTAAAGAATGCAAATATTGGCTATTAATCCAATTTAATTTATCCCAATCAAATTTTGCCCCTGCCTTATTGACGCGATCGAAGCTGAAGATTTGGGATGCTTCTTGGAGGGTGAAGAGTTCCTTGCCATCGCTAGGCGACCAACCTAATAGCGCCATGTAGTTATTGAAAGCTTCGGGAATATAGCCCATATTCCGAAATTCCCAAACGGAAGTTGCGCCATCCCGTTTGGAGATTTTTGCGCCTTGCTGATTGAGAATTAGGGGTGTATGTCCAAACTGTGGTGGTGTTGCGCCTAATGCTTCGTAAATGAGAATTTGCTTGGCGGTGTTGGCAATATGATCTTCTCCACGAATAACTTGGGTGATCTGCATATCGATGTCATCGACAACTACGGCAAAGTTATACAGTGGTAAGCCGATATTGCCTTGCTCATCAACACGGGCAATCACCATATCACCACCAAGATCGCTGCTGCTCCATGAGACATTGCCGCGTACTAGGTCATTCCATGCAACTGTGCGTGGTTCCTCAATGATGAAGCGAACTACGGGGCGACGACCTTCGGCTTCAAAGGCTTGGCGTTGTTCATCGGTAAGGTTGCGATGGCGATTGTCGTAGCGTGGTGCTTGTTTGTTGGCTTTTTGCGTTTCCCGCATTTCCTCTAGTTCAGCTTCGGTGCAGTAGCAAAAGTAGGCTTTTTTCTCGGCTAAAAGTTTATGTACGGTGGCAATATAGCGATCGCTGCGTTGTGTTTGAAAAAATGGTCCCTCGTCAAAGTCGATCCCCAACCATGCCAAGCCTTCTAAGATATTTTGAGTATATTCATCCTTAGATCTTTCGCGATCGGTGTCTTCGACTCTGAGGATAAATGTCCCGCCTTGGTTACGGGCATACAGCCAGTTAAATACGGCGGTGCGGGCTGTGCCGATGTGTAAGTTACCCGTTGGGCTTGGTGCAATACGAACTCGAACAGACATGAATTTGTAAACGTTATAAAATCCAATTATCCTTCATATCACGCAACGGTGGCTAAATAAAGCTGCAAGTGTAAAGGCTCAGATCTCCGACTTTTTTTGTGATTAGTAGAATTGTTCGGTGATAGCAAAGAAAAAGTCGGAGATCTTGATCGCTTTGCAACATAAAATTCATGCTGTCAATCTTGCGGTTGAGAACAAATCAGAGCCTGTGAGATCGATCGCTTGGTCGTAGCGATTAATCAGTTTTTGGATGATTTCTTGATTTCGGTGAATTGTGCCTGTTTCATCGCCTTTGAGGTCGGGATAGGCGATCTTGAGATTGGGAATGGTGGAACTGAGGATGTTGTGACTGCCGACGTAGGCAAACTTGCGATCGCAGACAAAGTATTTGCTATGTCCGCCTGTGAGTTTGAGGTGGAGGCGATCGCTGTAGCGTTTTTGTAGTTGGAAGAGTTTGGACATGGCGCTATAGCGATATTGGGCTTCGGCGGCGAAGGTGAGGTTGCCGTGACGGTCTTTTTTGATGACAGTGCCGAGGTCGTATTGGTAGCCCCAGCCGAGATCGATTTGTACGCCTTGGTCGAGGGCATAGTTGAGCCGTAGCATCAGGTCGTTGTCGATCGCGCGATCGCTTGCCCAAGGACATTTGATTACGACTCGTTCTTTGGCTTCTTCGAGTGCTTTGAAGAGATGGAACCGTCCGCCAGTTTTCTCAAAGACGATTTCGGTTTCGGGTTGAGTTTGCAGCAGTCCCAATTGTTCGAGAAACTTTTGCGGTGGAAGGTTGTATTTGTCGATCATGATTTGGGCTTGTTTGAGCAGTTGGGAGGCGGCTCTGAGGTCTTTGGCGTTTTGCATAGGTTTATTTTCTGGCTTTGCGTTTGCTGTTGAAGTTCCAATAGGTGGTGAGGATTTGGAGGGTTTGCAGGTCTGGTAAACAGATGACTTGCAAGCCTCTAAGGGTGTCGGTGAATTTGGCGTAGGGACTGGTTTTGAGTTGGCGATCGCTTAAGGTGTAGACGATCGCGCCGTGGCGATCGCTGCGTTGTTGTCCGTAGGCGATGGCGACGCGGATCATGTCGTTGCTGATGGCGCGTTGTTGTTGGCGGCGTTGGAGGTGGTTGTGGTCTTTGGGGTTGCGAATGGGGGTTAGGGCGATCGCTTGATCGAGGAGTTCATCGGTGGCAGCGATCTGTTGGATTTGTTTGTGTGTGTTCATTGCCTAGTGAAATAATTTGAACACTTGCAGATTAGCTAGAATATTGCTGTCACACCAGACCAGACCAGTTCAGTAGTAAGTGACCTTTTCTGACCTTTTAAATTTTTGCTGGTTTCCGTAAGCTTGTGCTTGTAACTGGTAGGGTATTGATAAGTTAATGGCATACATTAATCAGACTATGAGCGTAAAAGCATCTTCTGAAGGTATTCAAAAAGTTCGGCAATGTATGGCTGAACTAATAAGACCAAATAATCGTGATGAAAAAGGCTGGACGATACCTGACTTAGCCGAACGTTCGGGCGCGGGTGAAAGTACGGTAAAAAGATTTTTGAACGGAAGACCAGTTAGGTTTGATTCACTGGTTTGGATTACGGAGGCTGTAGGTTTAAAGCCTGAAGATGTAATTGATGCGCCTTTGAATGAAACAGAGGCAAGCATAGTAAATTGGATCGCGATTTGTGGGGGGATGTTGGCTAAACAGAAAGAGGCTAGGCAATTGCGGAAAGAGGCGACTGCTATTGGTGCGGAGGTGAATGTTTATGTGCCACTCGATCTTTTGGAACATAAAGAACAGACTCGTAGTAAGCAAGATAAAGCAGATTCAGATCAGCGCAATCAGTATCAAGAACGAAAGGTTGTAAAAACTTATGAGCATGATAATTTCTTACGATCGCTGACTGATCGGCAGAGTAAAAATAAGCATATTGCGATCGTGGGTGAGGCGGGGGCTGGTAAAACTACGTTATTAGCAAGAATTGCTGATGAGTTGAATAAAAAACAGAAGTTACAAATTTTTGTGAGTTTGGCAGATCTGCAAGGGCGATCGCTAGATGATCATATCTATGGGAAATGGCTATCTGAGGCGCTAGGTATTCAAAAAGATTCTATAAATCCAGAGCAAAAAAACGATCTATTTCAACAGTTTCAATCTGGTGCGATTTGGTTGCTGTTGGATGGTTTGGATGAAATGAGGGCTAAGTCTTCTGCGGATGCGTTAGAGAAGATTAAATACGAAATTAAAGAGGTGATTGGTCAATCGCGAGTGGTGTTAACTTCTCGGTTAAATGTTTGGGATGCCTCTCTGAATGGATTGTCAGGTTTTGATACGTTCAGAATGGGAGATTTTTCGCCTGAGCAAGTGGATCAATTTATTAGTGATTGGTTTGTTGAGGCTGGAAAGCCTGAAAGTGCGCCAATTTTGCAAGCTAAGCTCAAGGAACCTAATCGCGATCGCATTCGGGATATGGTAAGGCATCCTTTACGGTTAGCTTTGTTGTGTCAGGCTTTTTATCGCGATCTGAATACCGAACTTCCTGAAACGAAAGCGGGATTATATGAGCTATTTGTTCGTTATTTTTATGAATGGAAGCCTAATATTGTTGATGAAGATTTAACTCAGGACGCATTACGAGAAGAATTGCATCTTGCTTTAGGAAAACTAGCGATCGCTGGTATTGATGGTGATGCAGGTTTTCGGCTGTCGCGTAGTTTGGCGGTTAAGGAGATGGGCGATCGCTTATTTAAGTTGGCTAGTGATGTTGGTTGGTTAACTTTGATCGAACGTGATGAACAAGACCAAGAAGTTTATGCTTTTTATCATGCTTCTTTTCAAGAGTATTTTGCTGCTTTAGCGATCGATGACTGGAATTTCTTTGTCCCTCGTGAACACATAGATCGACTTGTAAAAGGGAAGTATCGAATATTTGAGCCTGAGTGGGAAGAAACAATAAGACTTTGGGTAGGAAGAGAGTGTATTTCAGAAGCTAAAAAGACAGCTTTTTTTAAAGCTATTACTTCATTTAAAGATGGTTGCGGTGACTTTTACTACTATCGAGCATATTATTTAGCAGCATTACTTACTCCACAAATTATCAATGTTAATTCTTTAAGTATTTTGATCGATAAAATAGTAAATCAAATAATAGTATGGCAATTTGGTTGGTACGATCAAAAGAATCTAGAATGGCGTACATATTCAAAGATAATTCCATTTAAAGATGATTTATTTTTAGAGAAAACGTATAGCCAAAGATTGATTAACATACTATTTTCCAATCTGAATACATTGAGGTATCAAATTTTAGAGTATTACAATCTACATTTTTCAAAAATTCATACAGATATTTTTGATGACATATATCGACAAGTTAATTCAATACCAAATAAGATTTTTAAGATAACAAGATATATATCTAACTTTACTAAAAATAGTTCGTTGTTTCTTGAAACGGCAATAGAAAATTGTATTAACAAAGAGTATCCATATGATCGTTTAATATTTGAAGAACTCATTGGAATTATAGAAAACAAAAAAAATGTCAAAAAACTTCTAGGGATTTTATTGGCTCAAAAACAAGAATATGAAAATTCAAAAGATGAAAATTGTTTAAATACTATTGGTTTTCTAATTCTATGCTTAGGTAAGACAAATGTTTGTAAAAATGAAGTTATTTATGAGTTAACTATTATCCTAAAAGATATTAAATATAAGACATTACACTGGAGTGTAGCAGAAAATATATGTAACATTGATAATAACAATGAATTAGCCATATTTAAATTAATAGAGCCTTTAAAACAGAATGAATGGATAGATGGTATATCTGAAATCCTCAAAAAATTTGCTGTAGGAAATAAGCAAGCTATAGATTTACTGGTAGAGATTGTTTTAAATAATCATATACAAACAAATGCAAGTTTTCTAGCTGTTGAATGTTTAAGCAATATTTCTGAAGGAGACGAGAGAGTTGTCAACATTTTATTTGACAAATTGCAAATAGCTATAGATATAGAAAAAGATCTTTTAAAATTAGATGATATAAATGAATATTTAAGACAAATTGAAGATGTAGAAGCTTCAGTTAGTAATATTTGCAATTGCCTTTCTAATATTGTAAACAAAAGAAATAGTGAAGAGGTTATAGATAAGCTTATATCTATACTGAATTTGTTTGATGATGATGAGATTCGTTTGGATATTACTCAATCTATAGAAAGAATTAGCCCTAATAATCCAAGAATTGCAAATGATATATCTAATATTATAGGAAATATTAAATATCAAGCACCATTCATGGAATATACTATACAAATTTTTAGGAGTAACCAAAAATTAGTGAAACAATTAGAGGAGATATTGTATGCCAATTTTTTGAAATCAAAAAATTATGATGAAAAAGCTAGTTTTGCGAAACTTCTGAGTTCGATTAGTAATGATTCAAAATTAATTGAAGCATTTTCTCAAATTATATTAAATTCTAAGAATGAAAAAGAAAAAAATGTATTTGCTGAAATACTAGCAAAAATTGACTTAGATAATTCGATAGCAATTAATCAATTAATAATTGCAATTCAAAGAGACACAGAAGAAGATTCTTTTGTTAATTCAAAATTTTTACTTCACGGCATAAAAAGCAAAAAAACAATGAGAAAAGTGGTTTTGTCATTGAGTAAATTCATCAATAATTATTCTCATAACAATAATTTTGATAATGATAAGCAAGTGATACCAACCAATACAATCAATTGTTATAAAGTCCTTCATCACTGTGCTGAAAATATGAGCTATCCAGACTTTTATGAAGCATGGCATTCTCAGCCCACATCTACCCACCCCGAAATTGCAGATACCATCCCTTCAAACAACACAAACAAAATTCAAACCTTAGAAAGTCAACTTATAGATTGTGAAGCAATCCAAAAAGGACTCGATCGCAATACTGACCACCCCGAAATACGCTGTTTAGTTGTCGATATCCGCCAACTCGAACAAGAAAGCGATCCTAATGTAATCGCAAAGAAATTAACCAACAAAATTTTTAATTCTATCGGTCGTAGGATTCCAGTAGTTCAAGATGTCTCTTGTTTAGAGCGTGAATTACTTAATCTAAAGTTAGAGCCTGAATTCAAGAAATTAGCGATCGCCCTTTATGGCAAAAGTGCTAATGAGGCGATTAATCAACTCTGCCAAAACCCTAGCACCAATTCAAATACGCCTATTCACAGGAGAACAAACCAGTGAACAACTCACAAATGAAGTCAAAGCTTGGCTTAGAAGAATTAACTTAGAATACAACTAGGAGAACAAACCCATGAACACCGCCAAACTCAGAATGCAAGGCAACGAACAACTAGCCGTATTACCAGACGGATTTCAACTAGTCGGCGAAGAAGTCTATATCAAAAAAGTTGGCAACGCGATCATACTTATCCCCAAAAACAACCCTTGGCAAACCCTCTGGAATAGCCTCGATCTCTTCACAGATGACTTTATGGAAACTAGAGAACAACCTCCATTACAAGAAAGAGAGGAGCTATTCTCATGAGATATATGCTCGACACCAATACTTGTATTTACATCATCAAACGCAAGCCCAAAGACGTTTTAGAGAAATTTCAAACCATCGCACCCTTTGATATTGGCATCTCATCTATCACCGTAGCCGAACTAGAATATGGAGCCGCCAAAAGCCAATTTCCCGATCGCAATCGCGCCGCCCTTAACCAATTCCTAATCCCATTAGAAATTGTCCAATTTGACGAACAAGCCGCAACCATTTACGGAAATATCCGCGCAACCCTAGAGCGATCGGGCAAAATCATCGGCGCAATGGACTTGCTCATAGCCGCTCATGCTCTGAGTTTAAACCTAACCCTAGTCACCAACAACACCAAAGAATTTAATCGAGTTCAAGATCTAGCACTTGAAAACTGGGTGACATCGTAATGAAAGATTATCACATCAACATTTTCTACAGCGAAGAAGACGAAGCTTATATTGCCGATATCCCTGACTTGAAATATTGCTCAGCGATCGGTGAAACTCCACAGCAAGCCCTCAATGAAGTAATTCTTGCTAAAACCGCATGGCTAGAAGCAGCAAAGTCAGAAAATAAGACTATCCCAGCACCTCGTTATCGCCCCATAATTTATCAAATCGTTGCCTGAAAACTTGATGTATGAAAACTCAGAATATAATAGTACCTAAACAAGAAATTGCTCTAATCTGCCAAAAATGGAACATCCAAAAGCTTTCATTATTTGGTTCAGTACTTCGTGATGACTTCAGCCCTACCAGTGACATAGACATACTTATCGAATTTCAAACAGGTAAAACCATCGGATTCTTAAAACTTCATCAACTAGAACAAGAACTATCGAAAATATTTGACGGTAGAGCGATCGACCTTGTTACCCTAAAATCAATCAATCATCGCTTACGCGATCGCATCCTAGCCGAAGCAGAGGTATGTTATGCAGAAACCATTAACTATAGAAATTCCTGAATCATTGCAACAAAAGCTGATTGAAATCGCCAATCAAAGCAATGTCACCTTTGAAAGCTTCATTCTCGGCGTTCTCGATCGTGCTGCGGAAGTTCCTAATCATTCCATAGGCACACCACTCAAAACTCTAATAGAAATCCAAAACATACTCACTGATCTAAAATCCGAACTAATAGATAAATATCATGTTAAGCAACTAGGAATCTTTGGTTCCTATGCTAGAGGCGATTACAATTCAGCCAGTGGTATAGATATACTGGTGGAATATGCTCAGAAACCAAGCTTATTTGACTTAATCGAACTAAAAGACTACTTAAGCGATCGCCTCCAAATGAAAGTAGATCTAGTCACAAAAGATGGACTCAAACCCCAAATCAAAGAAAAAATCTTAGCAGAGGTCATCTACTTACAGGATATAAAGCAAAGAGCTAAGATAACCTGCTATTAATGTTCATGGTTTAAGATTAAAGGTTTGCAAAGTTACTAGTTTGAGAACGTGAATAAAGAATGCGATCGCTTGCTGTATTAATTAAAACTTGCTTACTTGACCTAGAAATCAAAGTAAATGTCACAGTCAGACAAAAGCCTCAAGAGCTACATATTTTATTAGAGTCTACTTATTTTGGCGATCGCCGAGTGTTAGTGGAGGCGATCGCTAAATGTTGTCATGATTTTGACTATCGTAATTTTAAGGCAGCACGAATTTATGCATTTTGGTTTGGACAGCCATTACCACAATGGATCGAAACCATAGAGTTTGATCAGGATCAACAGTTAGCAAACAACGAAGAAAAAGAAACTCCAAAGCCAACTATCAATTTAGAGACTAATGTAGGCGCAGAGAGTGAAAGTGTATGCGATCGCTTTATCGTTTGTGGCTTAGGCAGTCTAGGACAGCATTCAGTCTTTAACTTAAAGAAATTTGCCTATCGCGAATATGAAGTAAAAATTTGTGCGATCGATAAAGTCCAACCAGAAATTATGGAGTTTGATAACTTCTCAGAATTCCTCGATCAATCGATAATTTTGGGAGATTGTCGGCGCTCTGAGGTTTTAATCAAAGCAGGAATCGATAACTGTCGAGCGATTTTACTAGTCACCAGCAACGAGAATGTAAACATTGAAACAGCGATCGCTGCCCGTCGGCTCAATCCCAATGTGCATATTGTCGTTCGCTCCTCCCGTCAAAATCTCAACCAGTTACTGAAAGATCAATTAGGAAACTTTGTCGCCCTTGATCCTGTAGATCTCCCTGCTGCCTCCTTTGCCGTGGCAGGCTTAGGCGGAGGGACATTAGGATTATTTCAACTTGGCGATCGCAAATTACGAGTAGTAGAACGTTGGGTAGAGGCAAATGACTATCGTTTTCTGAGAACACCTGCTTATCTCTTACATAAAAAGAATTCTCGCCTATTGAGTATTACTGACCATAACTCCGATCGCCTCTTCTTTCAATGGGAGCCTGATACAGTTGTCCAAGTTGACGATCGAGTTGCCTTCATTGAATTTGTGGAAAATGATTTCTCCTCACCTAGCCGACTTTCGCAACTAACTGATTTTTCTGTTCATCCCAGTTCTTCAGCTTTGCAAAAGATTGATCAACTATTACTCAAAATTACAGGTTCCGCATTTTGGAAGTCGAAATGGCATCAGATTAGCTCTTGGTTTCAAGCGGTGCGATCGCGTCGGCTCATTCTATGGGGCGTGATCACAGCAATTACCCTATGGGGAATTAGCTCCGTAGTCTTATTCTTTAACGTGCCGAATATTTCATGGCAAAAGGCGATTTCGGCAAGCATGATTTTGTTATTAGGAGGATTTGGGGATGTATTTGGAGGACTAGGTGAAGATCAAGTACCTCTGTGGGTGGTGATATTTTGCTTGTCCATTACCTTGATCAGTCTACTATTTGTTTTGGGAGTAGTCGGATTGATTGCCGATAGCATTCTCAGTTCCAAATTTGAGTTTTTTAAGCGATCGCTACCTATACCTAGTCGCGATCATATTATCCTGATTGGATTTGGTCGGCTAGGTCAGAGAATTGCAGATATTCTATTCAAATTACAACTTCCCTTTGTGATCGTTAGTGAAAATCCCCACGACTGCGATCTGGCGGACAGAGTACCTTGGTTTACAGGCAATATCATCGAAGAGTTATCAAAAACAAATCTAGCCACAGCTAGGAGTATTCTCTCGGTCACTGACGATCAGATGCTCAATCTCGAAACTGCTTTGCTAGCCCGTGATGCCGCCAAAAGAATTAATCGTCAAATGAATCTCGCTATTCGTACCTACGATCGCTACTTCAGTGAAAATCTAGCCGAACTTCTGCCCAGTTCTCAATCTTTTTGTGCCTATGCTCTATCTGCTGAAGCTTTTGCAGGAGCAGCATTTGGCGAGAATATGTTAAGTCTATTTCGCCTCAATCAGCGCACAGTTTTAGTTGCAGAATATATCATTTCCGAGAACGATACATTAATCGGCAAAAATCTTTCGCAAATTGCCTATGGTTATATCGTTGTGCCAGTTTATCTAAAGACTAGCGCTCCTAAAGCTGATGGACATAGTGAGTTCTATATGCCATCTGATGATGAGGTGATGAAAGTAGGCGATCGCCTGACGTTATTAGCTTCAATTTCAGGGCTGAGGCGCATTGAGCTAGGTAACCTCCATTTACCAAAGCGTTGGCAGCTACGCGCTAAACCTCCTCTCAATTCTAGTGTCTTGCTGGATGCTGGCAATAAGCTCAAAAATATTTCAGGTTGTGATCTGGAGATTGCGCGGCGCTTTATGCAAAGCCTCCCTGCGGCGATCGAGTTACCAATGTATGACACGCAGGCTTATCGCCTAGGACAAGCTCTCATGCGATTACTGCCAATTAAGATCTATCCTTTATAGCAATATAAATGAAGGCTGCGCGAAGCGCAGCCTTCATTTATATTGGTCATCAAAAAATCAAAAATCGCAAGGTGACATAGAGCGCCGCAACTACAAGTTGCAAAATCATTACAGGAATGCCATAACGCAAAAACGTTCTAAATGATATTCTCCGCCCATGTTGCTCTGCAACACCTGCGGCGACAATATTTGCCGAAGCTCCTACTAAAGTTCCATTTCCGCCAAGGGTTGCACCATACATCATCGCGTAAAACAGAGGCAACACGATCGCTGGTAATTGTCCTGCAAAATCTGGAGAGATAATCTCCGAACCAGCTAAACCGACATTAACCACATACTGCTTGAGTAGGGGAACCATCGCCACCACAAGGGGAATATTGGGGACAACGCTGGAAATTAACCCCACAAAAAAGATCAGAACAATCGAACCAAGAGCAATATTTTTCCCTAAAATTACTCCCAAAATTCCCGACATACTGCCGATTACTCCTGTTTTTTCCAGACCTCCAATCAGCACAAAAAAGCACATAAAGAAAATTAAAGTACTCCAATCTACGTCTCGCAGAATATTCTGTACTGAGTCAATTTTGCTATGGTGTGACAGCAGCATTGCAAGAGCAGCGCCTAGAAGAGCCACAGTTGCTGGGGATACAGGAATCGGTAATGATTCACCAATTACAAAAAATATCAGCACAAAGGCAGTGATAATTGCCCCAACAAAGAGAGTCCGTGGGTGGTTGATCTTAGGATGCGGAAGACTTTCCAGATTTTCTAACTTCTTGTGCCAGATTTTGCGAAATAGAAATGGTAAAGTTGCGACGATCACTACTAAGGCGATTACCCCACCGAGACTTAGCTGTAACAAATAATCCATAAAGCTCATATTGATGGCATCACCAACGATATAGGTGACGGGATCACCAACGATGGTCAATAAGCCTGCGCTATTTGCTACAAATACCATCAAAATGAGTAATGGCACGAAATCCACGCCGATTTCCTGTGCGATTGGGGGGATTAACGGGGCAAGCAACATTACGGTTGTAGCATTGGGTAAGATCGCACAGATTGGCGTAGTTAAAGCCACAATTCCTAGTAGCAAGCGATCGCCTCTTCCTTTTGCCCAAATCACCATTTTTGTAGCAAGATAATCAAAAACTTTAGTTGGCTCAAAGGCGCGTACCATCACCATCACACCAAAGAAAAGCCCTAATGTGCCATGACTTTTACCAATATATGCAAGGGCTTCAGGCATGGTCATCACGTTAGCAACGATCAAGATTAAAGCGCCCAAAAAAGCAGCGATCGTAAAATGTAGCCACTCAGTAATCAGTAGAAAAATCACACTGATAAAGGTAACTAGCGACACTATTGCTTGCCAAGTTGCCATTCTATTTATTAAATCTGTATAAAATATAGCTGTCAGTAAAGTTAGGTTATAAGACCTAGAAAGTAAAGGATGCGATTATACACTGCCTTTACTTTCTATACCTACATATAGCAGTCCTATATCATTTGTGGATTTTTTTTGTTTGTGGAAGGACACCCCGAAGGGGTGTCCTTCCACAAACCATTTAGGATTGCTATATAAAGTGGTCTAGCTATTTTATATGTTTAAAACCCTGACTGGGTTTGGTTCTTAATCCGCAAAGAAGCAAAGATTGGGGCTTAGACACCAAGCCCTGACCTTTACAAACAGGTAGGGATTTGGTCGCCAAATTCTCTTTCAAGATGATATCGAAACATGGTGACTATCTTTTTTCTGCGTAACAACAGTTAGTCATATACCAAACCTCAAAATGGCGTAGCCATTTCGAGTTTTAAAAACCCTTACTGGGTTTGGTTTTTAATTCGCAAAAGTGTTGTCACACTTTCGTGAATTGGTAACACCTGATGTTACGTGAAACTCAGAGAATGAATCTCTTGCTGCTAGCACGACAGGGCAACCACGGGGGGATTGCCCCTACCCTAATAATTTGATTTTGTAGGGGCTACGCTACAGGGCAAGCCCTAAACTTAGATGATTGCAGGCATTCATTCCATCCACGTAAGATTAGTTATGCTACAAGAAAGTTGTGATGACTTGAGGAGACAGGGTTACAAAAGAATTATTTTGTAATAGATCAGTTAATGCTTGACTTGGTAAATTAATCGCCTCTAATAGCCTTTCTCTAAAAGCGATATTTTCCTTGGCTTGATAGCGAATTTCTAATTTGAGGATGGCAAGGCGATCGCTTTCTGATGCATCAGTATAACGTTGTGAATATTGCTCAGAAAGCTGTTCAAAAATTTGATGCAGTTCTTCAACGAGAATATGTTCTTGTAAAACCTCAGAACCATACTTCTCTAATTCAGAACCTTGATTTACCTTGCCCACTAATTTGACAAAATCACCTTGAGCAAATTTTGCCTTAGGATTAAATGGGCGGCGATCGCTATATTTCCTGAGAATGTAATCAGGCAAGCTTCTCAAGAGATGCTTTAAATAGATAGAATCACAGATCACCTGATCCAACTTAGTATCACGGTCAATAATCCATTCTTCAATACAGGCTCCCGTCAGATTTGCAAAACTAAAGTCAGATCCTAGAGCCTGCGATCGAAATAGATCAGCACCCTCAAGACTTGCATGAGAGAGATTCGCCTTACTAAGATTTACCGAAAATAATCTTGCTTTCTGTAAATTTGCTCCACTGAGATTTGCCTCAAAAAGATTTGCAAAATCCAAATTTGCTTCACTGAGATTCGCACCGCTGAGATTTGCTTCTTTGAGATTGGTTTGGTTGACATTCACAAAAGGAATGGTGTTTCCAGACAAGATTGCCTGAATATTTTTGGCTTTGACAAATTCTGGTATACCGAGACTGAGATTAGCTTTATGTAAATTAGCATTGCTAAGATTCGTATTGCTAAGGTTCGCTTCGCAAAGAAGTACTTCGGTTAAATCTGCATTCTGGAGCGTTGCATTTTGAAGTTCAGCACCACTCAGCGATGCACCACTCAGATTCGCTGCATTAAGATTTGCACCACTCAACTTTGTGCCAAATAAAGTTGCTTCACTGAGATTAGCATTGCTGAGATTGACTTCGCTGAGGTTAGAGCCGCTGAGATTAGCTTTACGCAGATTTGCGCCACTGAGATCAGATTTCTCTAAGTTAGCTCCAGCCGCACTAAATCTGTGACCTTTCTCGCCTTGACTTTCTAACCATATTTGATGCTTGGCTAAATTTTCTTTCAAAGATGTTCTAAAAATCAACATAAATAAGCCTCTAACAATTAAACAATTAGGAGCGGCGCAAAGCACCGCTCCTAATTCTATTTAAGTAAGTTTTAAGTGAGTTGGCGATACGCACTAAAGGGAATGCCAGTACGCTTTTTGATATCCATAATCGATTTAAATTCACCCCGTCGTTTTCGCTCCTCAGCGATCGCGATCGCTACATTGGGTTCCATCCCAATCGCCATCAAGTCGTCAGCAGTCATGGAGTTAACTCGCTTCCATGAATAGCCTGATTCTTGGCGATAATCATAGCTAAAAACAACCATCGATTCAATTTTGTTGAGGGTTGCGTTAGGAATTTCGAGAATGTCATGTAGTTCTTCTAAACTAGTGAAGATATGCCCTTCAGCCCTTAATGAATCAATATCGTTAGCATAAACAATTGGTAATCCTAAAACGTTTACCAAGTCATTTTTGGAGCAGCTATTGATATCAATCTTGGGACGGGTAGCGGCGATCGCCTTAAATAGTTTTTCATCTTCAGGCAATGGTAAATGCTTTGGATAAGTCTTGGTTAAATACTCACGTTTTAGGGCAAAGGCGGTTGCAATTTGGGCAAACCAAATGATCGTCGCAAAGCCAGAAAGATACGGGGATGAGTAGAAAACAATTCCAGCAGTGACAAAGCCTGCACCGATACCAATCCAAACATTCGAGCCAGACTTGACACCAGCATAGGCGATCGCACCACCACCCAATGCTGGTACAAAAGACCACCAAACCCATGATGGCGTTTGATCAAACCATGAAGGTTGAGACATAATCTTAAATATTTTTTCTAAATATTTTTAAGTAGCTTTTTTCGTTTTTCTTCGTACTCTTCAGCTGTGATTATACCGTCATCATAAAGTCTTTTGAGATCACCCAGTGCTGCGGTAGAGTCTCTAACCGATGCTGTCGCTTGATTTGTCATACCGTTAAATCTACGGTTAAATTCAGTATCAGCCATTAACAACAGCATAATAAACTCAATAAATGCCGCAAGAGAGGGGATGCCTGTCCAGCAAAACAGGAGGTAAACGATTCCCCAACCAGATTGTCCTAGATAAAATTTGTGCGCTCCAAATGCTCCCAAAAAGAAACACCAAAGAATGGCATTAGTTCTGGTTCTCATTACTATCTCCCTCTTAAAACTTGGTTAATGTGTAACTACAGGCTTATCTTACAGGCTTGGAAATCTTCTTAGCTAGTAAATATACTATGAGGATTCCCAATTTTGCCTCTAGTAAAACTATGGAAATTTGCAGATAAGGATGCATATCGGGATTGGCGTTAAGGGCAAACACAGCTAGCCCTACGAAAGCCAAGGGTAAAAATCTCAAGTTTTTGACTATGGGTTGCACGCTCAAATTTTTAAAATCAAATATCATTGCTTTCTCTATGCAAGAGCGGTCTTTAAGATCATGCCCTATTTATATTTAAAACTCAACACCTCGATAGATTTCTGCGATCGCTAGTTCAATATTTAAAGATTTCAATACAATTGACTGATCTAAACCATCAAAATCACTGTAAGTCCAGACTTGTGCTTGCTTACTATAATGTTCCACAAAAATTTTGTTTTGGCGAATTAAGAGATATTCACAGAAACTAGGAATAGACCGATACATCCGAAACTTATCTGTGCGATCGTATTCCTCTGTCGATGGCGAAAGCACTTCTACAATTAGAACTGGATTTAAAACTTCATCCTCGCGGCGGGACGCATCCCCTTGGGACTCGCCATTAAATTGTAAAGCCCCTTCAAAAACCATCGCATCTGGATATACACCGCGTCGATAGTCAGGAATCCACAGACGTAAATTATTGTTGATTGCTTCAAAGTTCGTATTTTGCAACTTTGTATCTAGAAGACTGAGTATATTTCGACTAAGACGGCTATGTTTAACAGTTCCACCATTCACTGTAATAATTTCTCCATCGTGGTATTCACATTTTTCTTCAGAGGTATCGGCGATCGCGCGATATTCATCGAGACTGTAATGGCGCTGAATGGTGGCAATCATGGAGTTGTAACTGAAAGACAACATTGATATTCTAGCGCCATAGCCGAGCATGGATGGAGATGACAACGCACGCAATGTTAGAACCCAAGAGAGAGTTGCCGCGCGGAGCGCGGCAACTCTCTCTTGGGTTTTATACACTTGGCGACAGCTATACCAACATTTTTGTGAATTTAAAAACAAACCTAGTAAGGGTTTTAAAAGCACAAAATGGCTTAGCCATTTTGTGCTTTGGCATAACTTGCCTTATTTTTACTTGGCTGCAAGTAGCTATAGAATAGGTAATAGCTGAATATTTTGTAGGAGTTGGCTTTGATTTCTTCAGCAGGACTTTCTGATAGTTTGGATTCTGACACTTTGGAGCGCGATCGCGAAGAAGACCTATTCGTGCATCGATCTCATTTTCCTGCTTTAGGAGTTGAAAACCGCACTTACTTTAACTATGGCGGACAGGGGGTGATGTGTGGGGTTGCCCTAGATGCAATCAACCAAAACTTTCGTCATATCGAGTCACTGGGTTGCTTTTCTAATGCTGCTGGGGATTGGATGGTGTCTGAATATAATGCAACGAAAACTGCGATCGCCAAGGAATTTCAAGTCAGCCCCACCACAATTACCCTCACCGAAAATACGACTGTTGGTTGCAATATTGCTCTGTGGGCTGTGGATTGGAAACAAGGAGATCGCTTATTGCTCTCAGACTGCGAACACCCCGGTATTATTGCGGCGGCTGTCCAAATTCAAAAACGATTTGGCATCGAAATTGACTATTTCCCTTTGACTAATACTCGCAATGCTAGTGCTGACGGCAACGATAGTGAAACCGTTGTGGAGTTATTAGTACAGCATTTGCAACCTCAAACGCGGATGGTAATGCTTAGCCATATTTGTTGGAATACAGGACAAGTTTTGCCATTAAAGGCGATCGCTAAGGCTTGCCACGATCAAAATGTGTTAGTTGCCGTTGATGCTGCTCAGTCTGTGGGTGTGTTGCCCTTAAATCTGGCGGATATCGCGGCGGATTTTTATGCTTTTACTACCCACAAATGGTGGTGTGCGCCTCTAGGTTTGGGCGCTTTGTATATTCGTCCAGAGATTTTTGAGGTGATCGAACCAGTATTTGTGGGTTGGCGTGGTCTCACAGGCAAACTCCCTATTCCGCAATGGCGGCAAGATGGGGCAAAGTTTGAAGTGGCTAGCTCCACCTATGCACTCTATGAGTCAATGCGAATTGCGATCGCCCATGCTAATAGTTGGGGAACTCAACTGCAACGCTATCAACGCATTTGTCAATTAAGCAAAATTGTCTGGGAACAGCTAGATGCTTTACCCCATATTGATTGCATAAGGCAACTACCTCCAGAGTCAGGACTGATCTCCTTTAAAGTTAATCAGGAATTAATCCCAAGCTCATCTCCGAGTGTGATCGCCAACAAATCCCATGCTTTAATTGCCAAACACTTGGAATCAGAACATCAAATCTTGATCCGTGCACTTCCCGATCCTGATTGTTTAAGGGCTTCAGTTCATTATTTGACTTCTATCGCTGATATAGAGCGGCTGATCTCAGTCTTTGCCACTATAAATTAAAATTCTCTTCCCTAACGTCTTCTTTCTAAAACAACGAGAATTGTCAACTTCAGTTAAATCCTTCAGTTAAATCCCCCAAGTCTCTACTATGTCTCTATTTTCTCAAGCACCTCAACAAACTCCCGACAAAAAAGAACAAACTCTATCGCGATCGCAGGTACTCATTGCGATGGCTGTAACCGCAATTATCTTTTTGGGAATCTCTAAAGGTTGGGTCTACTTAACAGGTATTCCCATGGTTCCGTTAAATTGGCAGCCAGAACATGCTGCGATCGGTGCAGGCATTGGCATCGGTGTCGCTCTACTTAGCAGTTTAATTTATGAAATATGGGAAAGTTACCGTATTGCTGCTCAAGAATATTTAGAAATGGTACTCAAACCCTTAGAACCCATCGATCTAATTTGGCTAGGGTTGTTACCAGGATTGAGCGAAGAAATGCTATTTCGGGGTGTGGCTCTGCCAGCACTCGGCATGAATGGAATTGCGCTGATTATTACCAGTGTTGTATTTGGAGCACTGCATATGGCAAGTACTAAGCATTTGTCATATACGGTTTGGGCGATCGCCGTCGGCATGATGCTTGGTGCAGTCACGATGTATACAGGTAACCTGTTATCAGCGATCATTGCTCATATTCTCACCAATTCGCTTTCAGGTATTATCTGGAAATATAAGCAATCTAAAAACTAGAGACAGAGTGAAGCTTCCGCTCTAAGTTTTATTTTTTATGACAACTATACTTTATGAAAAAGTTAGCGTTATTTCAATTCAAGAGTATTACCCATCGCTTGATCTTTGGTTGTGTAGTTGCGGCGATCGCTATTTATGGGGTTTCATATTGGCACGCCCGCCAACTCATGCAGAAAACTGCTGGTACTTGGATCATTGATCTTACTCAGTCACGGATTGACAACGCTACCCATAATGTAGAATCAAAGCTGCGAGGTGTAGAAAGGAATGTATTGTTATTAATGACAAACATTCTCCAAACAGAGCAGAATTTTAATAATGTTCCCAAAGATGAGTTATTGCGACAGCTTAAATCGTTGGTTGAACAACAGTCTGAAGTCCAAGCGATCGCCCTAATCGAATTACCAAATAACCCTATAGAAAACTTGCCCATAGGTTGGAGTTACAATCGGCAAGGAAAATTTAGTAACCTCAATGTTAATGAAGCAAAAACGTGGTTGAATCAATGCGATCGTGCTGTTGCCTCTAACCAAACTCCTAATCAAATTTCTAATCAATCCTTTTGGTCACAACCGCATTCTTTAAATGTGTCAATTGGCAATGGATTAAGTAAACCGAAGATTACCTATTGCGTTCCTTTATCGCCAGAACCGAATATTATCAATACTTCTAGCAGTAAAACAAGTCGCTATCTGGCTGTTGAAATCAATTTGGATTGGTTACCTCTCTTAATTAACGAACAATTCACCGATACTGAAGAAATAAATTACCGTGAGCTAGGCGACCCATTTGTGGTCACTGCATCAGGACAACAGTGGCTCGTCAAACCTAATAGATCTCAACAAGTTCAATCATGGCTATTTCCCCAAAACACTCAAGGGAGCGAATTGCAACTTAGCTTGATTCATACCAAAGTTAATCCTCAAGGAACTCTAATTGCTAAAACTGTTCCTTCCTCAGATTGGATTGTTGGTACTATATTTCCTGCTGACAAGTTAGAGCAATTCCAGCAGAAATACCTCTGGTCGATCATCTTTTCGATGTCAAAGGACATGGTATTGATGTGTGTGGTGGTGGCTCTGATTTCGCAACTGACTACCAAACCCTTACGGGCTTTGAACGTGAGTACCGAAGAAATGGCAAAGGGCAATCTCGATACAACTTTGCCAGAAGCTACTTCCAATGATGAAGTAGGGCGACTAACCCATTCCTTTCGGCGAATGCGCGACTCATTGGTGCTGCATATCCAAGATTTGCAAGAAACTACCGCAGCAAAGCAGAAACTGGAAAGTGAACTATCGATCGCGGCTCAGATTCAGCGAACGATGTTGCCACGCATTGGTGTGATTAAAAATTCAAATCTGCCCTACGATATCTCGGCAGTATTAAGACCAGCGCGAATTGTCGGTGGGGATCTTTATGACTTCTTTCTATTAGGAAGCGATCGCCTTTGTTTAATTATTGGTGATGTCGCTGACAAGGGGTTCCCATCGGCGCTACAAATGGCAAGAACCATCACTTTAATTCGCACGCTCACTAAAATAAGCAGTACGCCCAGCGAGATCTTGAGTACAGTCAATCGGGAACTATGTGCAGAAAATGAAGATTGCTTGTTTGTGACGGTTTTTTGTGGTGTATTGGAACTCAGCAGTGGCAAGTTTACCTATACTAGCGGTGGGCATGATGCACCTATCTTAGTACGCGATCGCCTTGTGCAATGTCTAGATTTAGAAACAATGCCACCATTGGGTCTGTATGAAGATTCTATATTTGAACAGCATGAATTCACCCTTCTTCCTAATGATTTGATCATATTTTATACTGATGGCATTACCGAAGCGATGAATGCTGATGGGGAGATATTTTCTGAATCTCGGTTAATCGAGATGATTGCTTCTTATCCACCAACAAATACAGCTAGAGCCGTTCGCACAATTCAGCATTTTTGTCAGGAGTTTGTTGCTGATGCTCCACAATCAGATGACATAACTCTATTAGCTGTGCAATATCTACCGTCAAATCCTTTTTTGCAAGTGACCAATGTTATGGAATGGAAACTGACTCTCAATAGTGTGTTAACAGAATTGGAAGAAGTTAAGCAAGCCTTAGGTAAAATTCTACACGCTGCGAATTTGACTGTAGAAATCATTGAAGATGCTCAGTTGATTACAGAAGAGATCTTAGTCAATATTATTCAGTATGGGTATGAAAATCGAAGTGATGGTCATATTGACTTACGAATAGAAATCAATGACCAGCATCTAACCATGACCTTTGAAGATAACGCAAGACCTTTTAATCCTCTTACTGAGGTTGCTACGCCTGATTTAGATAAAGATGATGACGCGCGATCGCTGGGTGGATTTGGTTTTTTCTTGGTGCAGGAACTAGCCGAGCAAGTGGATTATGCTTATCGTCATGGCAAAAATGTTTTGACTGTTGTAGTAAAAAAAGAGTTAGCTAGTACAAACTAAAACCCAAGAGTCGATTGGCGGCGCTTTGCGCCGCTAATCGATTCTTGGGTTTTATAGTTGTCGCCAGTCTTAAACCCAGAAGGCGAGTTGCAGCGCTTTGCGCTGCAACTCGCCTTCTGGGTTTTGATTAGTCCTAGTACAAAGTAGTAACAAAAAATGCGGCGCTTTGCGCCGCATTTTTGGGTTTGGGAGCGAAAAAATAATTCAGAAAAAGGGATTGCGCCCTTTTCTTGAATTTTGAGAAATTGCATTACTCAACAACTTTTTCTTTAAATTGCTTACCAGCCGAAAAGGCAGGAACACGAGTGGCGGCAATCACCATTTTTTCACCAGTGCGAGGGTTACGACCTTCGCGCTCTTGGCGATCGCGTGGCTCGAATGAACCAAAGCCAACTAAAGTGACGCGATCACCTTCAGCCACAGCATCAACAATTGATTCGAGGGCAGCAGTAACGATCACTTCAATATTTTTCTTGGATACGGATACCTTTTCGGCGATCGCATCTACTAATTCACCTTTATTCACAGATATAGCTCCTATGTCGCTTGAGATTAAGACGTAATTTTTTCAGGATTGCTATCAGGATTGCAGTGGTGCGAAACTCCTCTGCACAATCCATAAGACGGAATCAATACTACAGCACCTATGGCAGTCGTCAAGCGCTTTTGACAAAAGTTTCGCAAAAGTTTTTAAACCAGTAGAGATTATGGTTTGCATAATCTCTACTGGTTTAGCGTACAGCTTGCCGCATATAATCACCCCAAACCTGCGCGGCAACTGCACTTGAGCCACTTGTAACCCCCTCATCATTACCAAGCCAAACGGCTGTAACTAAGTTTCGCCTTGGTACAGCACCAATAAACCAAAGGTCTCGACCTTCGTCAGTGGTTCCCGTTTTGCCAACCACAGTACCTTGAGGAATCGCCGCCGATCGCCCCGTACCAAATTGGACAACACCGCGCATCATATCCACCATTGTGCTAGCGACACCAGCATCGATCGCCTGACGTGGCTTTACAAAGGTATTCGCATCAAAAATGACGCGACAGGTACTGCGATCTTTAGGATTTTGACAGTCAGTACTGTCGAGAATACGTTTGATGGCGTGGGGTTTGATGTACTTACCTTCGTTGACAACGGTGGCATAGGCTCCTGCCATCTCTAAGATTTTGACTTCATTACCCCCTAAAACCATGTTGCTCGTTTCATCGAGTTTGGCGGTGATCCCTAAGTTCTTTGCCATTTTCACCACATTATCTAAGCCTGCGCTATCAGCAACCCTGATCGCTACGACGTTTTCTGATAGGGCAAAGCCACGATACATGTCGATCGCACCGCTACCGCCATTGTGACAGCCAATAATCCCTGAGAGGGCGCTGCAAGAAAATGTAGTGCTAGGGGAAATGCCGCGATCAATCGCCGCCGCATAGCTAAATAATTTAAAAGTTGAACCTGGTTGGCGTAGGGATTGGGAAGCACGGTTAAACTGGCTTGCCTTATAGTCAACACCACCTGTCATCGTTAGTAGTGAACCATCACTACTATTCACGGTTACAATTGCTCCTTGGCTAAATCCGTAACTGCTACCATCACGGGCAACAGCGTCACGTAAAGCCTCATCGGAAGCCTTTTGCATGGCGAGATCGAGGTTTGTCTCTACGATTAGATTTCCTTCCCGCGCAAAGTTATCGCCGAGGATATCCTGTAACTCTTCAAACACATAGCTGTAGTAATAGGGCGCAACTGAGCCTTGCAGCTTAGTTTTGGCTGCTTCATTGAGAATCAATACCGATCGCCTTGCCCGTTCGGCATCTTTATCGGTAATCATCCCCAATTCCGCCATCCGATTGAGAATGCGATCGCGATATTCGATCGCTAAGTTTTTGTTTTTAAAGGGATTAATCGTTTCGGGGGAAGGCAACAGCCCGACTAGGGTTGCGGCTTCCGAGAGAGATAATTCTGAAGCTTCTTTGCCAAAATAAAGTTTGGCTGCATCCTTAAAGCCATAAACGCCATAGCCCGTATAGGCTCGATTGAGATATAGCCGCAGGATTTCTTCTTTGTTATAGGTAAATGTGAGTTTAATCGCCGCCGCCGCCTCACGCCATTTGCGTCCTGCGGAGTCATCTGTCCCCACATAGGTTTTGCCTAGTAAGTTTCTCGCTAACTGCTGAGTGATGGTGCTAGCGCCTTCTAAGCGCTCACCCCGACTACGCACATTGGTGACGATCGCCCTCGCTACACCCACAGGATCAACACCAATATTCCAATAGAAGGAAGTATCTTCGGAGGCGATTACCGCTTGCGGAATGAATTTTCCAAATTCACCAAGACTGGCATATTCTGTATGATTAGCAATATCCGTGGGATCAAGGCGCTTGATATTGTCACCTGCTAAAACTTCTACAGGTCCCTGTTGCGTTACAGGTAAAGGCTTAAGATCAGGAACCCGACTAAGTTCATAGCCGATCGCTAATACCAGCATTCCTGCGATCGCGCCAATACCGATTCCCGTATATTGCACCGTGCGAATATACCAAGGTGGCGGGTCAATATAGCGAATTGTGGCGGCTTCGGCTAGTTCAGGAGGACCTAAAGTAATCGTCATTTTGTGACGCAGTGGCACGGACTTAAGGCGCTGCTTTTGACGATAAATGCCATTGGTCGAGTCTTGGTCTTGCAGAATAAATTGGGCTTTCTTTTGGGTGCGATCGCGGACTAGTTGCGCGTGAACTTGGCTAACTAAGGGAGTTTGCACGACAATATCGCATTTGCCCGTACTACGTCCTAATATGTAGCGATCACCCACTAATTCATAAATTTCAGGCTTATCTTTTTGCGATCGGCGTACTTCGAGTTTGGGGACACGCTCTTTGGGATTAATTTTTAAAACACCATTAACCACCTGTGTAAGCTGATGGATCTGGGTCATCAACTTAGATTTAGGTGGCTTAGGCTGTGATGGTGGTTGTGGCGATTGTGGCGATTTCATAGGTAGCTAGGACGCTAAATTTGAGGGCGTGGTTTCCGATTATGCTCTCAAATTTAATTATGCACTTAAATAAAGAAGAGCAACGCTTAGCGTTGCTCTTCTCAGCATATTTCAATATTTTTTATGCTTCTATAGTGCGTGTTAGCAATACGGGAACTGTGGCATTAACACGCACATAGTCAGATACTGATGAGCCTAACAAGCGATCGAGGTCAGGTAAACTACGGGCGATCGAGGGGCGGCGATCGGGTGAGCCAATCATCAGCAGACTAGCGTTAGACTCATCGGCTAGTTTACAGATTTCTTTGCCCACATCACCAGAACTGATGAAGGAGCGAGATGGAATATTCATCCGTTTCAGTTTAGCGGCAGTCTCCACCAGTACTGGATCGGTGTTAGCATTGGCATCTTCCTTGCGCTTGACTACCCTTGCTAAGAAAATCTCTACATCCTTTGCGCCACTAACAAGTTTAATCGCTAGATCAAGGCAATTATTGGCTGAGGCAGAGCCATCTACGGAAACCATAACGCTGCGAATAGTTTTGATGTATACGTCATCTTTAATCAGTAACATGGGTGCGTCAGATAATTGAAAAACATACTGACTGACCGAGTTTGCCAAAATTGCTTGCAATCGTCCCATCCCGCGAGATCCCATGATCAATAAGTCGGGCTTAAGATCTTCGGCTACTTTGCAGACAACATCTTTAGGCTCACCTTCTTTGAGCATTGATACGGTGGTATTACCTGAAGACAAGCGCAAATTTTTGACTTCTCTTTCGACAATCTTTTCACCCGCAAGACGATATTCCGTAACCGCTTCCGAGTTAGTGGAGTTGGGGATGACATGTAGTACATTAATTTGTAAACTCTGCATACTAGGCAGGGCTAGTAGCATGTTCATCATTTCGCGCGATCGCCCCGAACCATCGACGGCTAATAAAACTTGTTGGAACATAATTTTGGATCTTTAAAAATTTGCTATATCTTGAGTAAAGCTTAATTACAAGGCGATCGCTGCAAAACGTTGAGATTCTTAAAAATTAAATATTTAATCCTCCGTGCCTATACTTAGCTATAACCATCCTTGAGTTAGCTACTCCTATTAGCGATTAATGGAAGTTGGGCAATAACAGGTTTCATTAAAGTCAATTCGACGAACGCGCAAAATGGTAAAAATCGCAGAGCGATTTTTACCATTTTGCGCCATTTGTGCCGCGCTTCGCGCGGAACAAATGGCTATATCGAATTCACATTTAATTAAAATACAACTAGGAAGCGGGGGGATTGGATTTGAATCTAATTTACATAAGAAAGATGGGTTAACCTTGTAATCGAGTTGGGAATCTCGTTGATACGGTTCTTGTTAAAAAGTTCAAGGAATTGGAGATGGGTTAACCTTGTAATCGATTCGGGAATCTCGCTGAGCCCATTGGCGCAAAGGTCAAGGTATTGGAGATGGGCTAACCTTGAAATCGAGTCAGGAATCTTGCTGAGATGGTTGAATCTAAGGTAAAGGTATTGGAGGTTGGTTAACCTTGTAATCGAGTCGGGAATCTCGCTGAGACGGTTGAAACTAAGGTCAAGGAATTGGAGATTGGTTAACCTTGTAATCGAGTCGGGAATCTCGCTGATATAGTTGTATTTACGGTCGGAGCTAAGAACAAGGTGTTGGAGATTGGTTAATCTTGTAATCGAGTCGGGAATCTTGCCGAGACGATGATTACTAAGGTAAAGGTATTGGAGATTGGTTAACCTTGTAATCGAGTCGGGAATCTCGCTGAGACGGTTGTAGTTAAGGGAAAGGTGTTGGAGATTGGTTAACCTTGTAATCGAGTCGGGAATCTCGCTGATACTGTTGGAGTTAAGGGAAAGGTGTTGGAGATTGGTTAACCTTGTAATCGAGTCGGGAATCTCGCTGAGACCGTTGGAGCTAAGGTCAAGGTATTGGAGATTGGTTAACCTTGTAATCGAGTCGGGAATCTCGCTGAGACCGTTGGAGCTAAGGTCAAGGTATTGGAGATTGGTTAACCTTGTAATCGAGTCGGGAATCTCGCTGAGACCGTTGGAGCTAAGGTCAAGGTATTGGAGATTGGTTAACCTTGTAATCGAGTCGGGAATCTCGCTGAGACTGTTGTTTTTACGGTTGGAGCTAAGACCAAGGTATTGAAGATTGGTTAACCTTGTAATCGAGTCGGGAATCTTGCCGAGACGATGATTACTAAGGTAAAGGTATTGGAGATTGGTTAACCTTGTAATCGAGTCGGGAATCTCGGTGATACTGTTGTAGCTAAGGTCAAGGGATTGGAGATTGGTTAACCTTGTAATCGAGTCGGGAATCTCGCCGAGACGATGACTGATAAGGTAAAGGTGTTGGAGATTGGTTAACCTTGCAATCGATTCGGGAATTTCGCTGATACTGTTGTAGCTAAGGTTAAGGGAATGGAGATTGGTTAACCTTGTAATCGAGTCGGGAATCTCTCTGAGATGGTTGTAGCTAAGGTCAAGGGATTGGAGATTGGTTAACCTTGTAATCGAGTCGGGAATCTCTCTGAGACCGTTGTAGCTAAGGTCAAGGGATTGGAGATTGGTTAACCTTGTAATCGAGTCGGGAATCTCTCTGAGACCGTTGTTGAGACTGTTGTAGCGGTGACTGTCGTAGCTAAGGTCAAGGGATTGGTAATTGGTTAACTCTGTAAGAAAGTCGGGAATCCTGCTGATACTGTTGTACTTATTGTTGTAGCTAAGGTTAAGGGAATGGAGATTGGTTAACCTTGTAATCGAGTCAGGAATCTCGCTGAGACTGTTATAGCTAAGGTTAAGGGAATGGAGATTGGTTAACCTTGTAATCGAGTCGGGGATCTCGCTGAGATGGTTATAGCTAAGGTTAAGGGAATGGAGATTGGTTAACCTTGTAATCGAGTCGGGAATCTCGCTGAGACTGTTATAGCTAAGGTTAAGGGAATGGAGATTGGTTAACCTTGTAATCGAGTCGGGGATCTCGCTGAGACTGTTATAGCTAAGGTTAAGGGATTGGAGATTGGTTAACCTTGTAATCGAGTCGGGAATCTCGCTGAGACTGTTGTTGCTAAGGTTAAGGGATTGGAGATTGGTTAATTCTGCAATTTCAGGTGGTAAGGTCTTGAGGAGATTGCCAAAATTTTTATATTCTGTTGTCCAACCATCGTAAATATTGTAATATTTTCTCTCAGTAATTTTTCCTAAAATCAACCTCTGCAAACTTTTGCACTTAGCAATTGTCGCTGGCAATACCTCAATCCCCTTTCCCGCCAGATCGAGTTCTTCCCACTCCTCCCGCGCCGCCCGTTCAATAAGTTCTTCTAATTCTGATTGCAACATAATTTCAAGGAAAAAGTAAAAGGGTAAAAGGAAAAAATTGGATTGGGGTTGGGGCGATGCTTAGTTAGAGCTAGGTTTCATCAATTTTAGAGAGTAAATTTTGCACCGCAGTTTCTAAAGCAGGTAGCTTATCAGAAACAACAACCCAAACAATATCTAAATCAATCTCAAAATAATTATGCGCCAAAATATTCCGCATTCCAATAATTTCTTTCCAAGGCACATCGGGAGCCGCCTTTCTCGCTTAATCTGACAAAGTACGAGCCGCCTCACCAACAATTTCTAGATGGCGCACATACCAAGTCTGAATCAACTCACTTTCTTCAAAGGCATCTCTACCAAGTCCCACATACTTATTGATTCGAGCGATCGCCTCAAGCATATCTCTTAACTTTTCATTATCTTCCCTCATAGCACCACAGCCTCCCGCAAAACGCGATCCCTAATCCTTTGCCTTAAACCCTTTTCCGTCACCACATCCACCCGACAACCCAAAAGTTCCTGCAAATCCATCAACAATCCTCCTAAATCCAATAAATTCCGCCCCATTTCTAAATCCACCAAAAAATCCACATCACTATCCAAATCTGCCTCCCCCCTAGCCACTGAGCCAAATACCCGCACATTGTAAGCTCCATACTGTGCAGCCAAATTCACAATTGCTAAACGATAATCATCACGTAAGGCTTTTAAACTCATAGTAATTATCTTTGCTTGTGCTAGTTAATCGAGAGTAACTTCTTTGAGGGGCAACTACGGGGGGGATAACCCCTACCCCAATAATTTAGATTTTGTAGGGGCAGGTTTAGTTGATAATTCTGAACTGAATGCAGGATCTATCTGCAAAACCTGCCCCTACTTTAGAAACTTCCACGTAATGTCAGTATAAAGTAAAAATTGATGTTTAGAGAGTGACTATTTGATTGGTGGTAGCTGACTTTTCGGCAGCATTAGCAACCGCAAGGGAATGCAAAATACTCTCATGATTAGTGTAAAGTGGCGTACCCGTAAACAGATGCGAGAGAACATTTTCGGTATCCTTCTTAAATAAACCTCGCGTTGTTCCTGCATCAAGTTCCATTTCTCCATCCGCTGTAACTAATTTCCCCTTGTCACCAGAAAAAATTAGCGCTCCTTGACTACCCTGCAACTCCATAATTCTCTCTGGTTGCCAAAAGTCTTCACCTTTACTATAGCTAACATCAGCTAGAACTCCATTCTCAAATTGAAGTTGGGCATTGCAGACACAGGAAGTAAAATGATGTGGTAGATGATCACCCCTATAGCGCAACTGACAAGATACAGCCCTCACCTTCCCAAACAGAACAATTATTCGATTCAGCCGTGAAACTGCTGCGGTTAGAGGAAATCCAAACAAATCTGGCTTGTATGTCCATTTGTCTGGGACAGGACGCTGTGGACTTTTGGTGGAATATCGAGCATAAAAAGGCTTACCAACTTTAGCTAGATGCTCCATTACTAGTTGATGCACACCGCCCAATAGTTCAATATGTTCGACATGGAGCATTAAATTTTGCTGCTGGGCAAGTTTTACTAACTCCTCACCTTCTGCCAGATTAAAAGAAAGCGGATATTCGACAATCACATGCTTGCCCGATCGCAGAGCTTGTCCCACTACAGCCCCATGATCGCGATTGACATTACAGATTACAACTAAGTCAATATCAGGACGCACAACTAGTTCTGACCAATATTGATGCACATTGGGAATTGCAAGTTCTTGGGCGATCGCCTTTGTTTTTTCGGGATTACCTGCGATCGCCACCAGCGTCATACGTGGATCTTGACTGAGGATTTCAGCCCGTAATTTGGCAACAAAGCCAGACCCAACAATACCAACTCGCAAAGGTTGATGAGAGATCGCGTAACTAGTCATGATTTGGAAGTTCTCTGATTATGTAAATACATAATAAAGGCGGCGTGATGTACCGCTTTTATTTTTTTCACTTTATAAAAAAAGGCGGCGCATTGCGCCGCCTTTTTACTTGAGGCGATGCAGTTTAGACGGTGGCAATAGTTTGCGTTCTGGGGCAACTTTTTGCCTTGGCGATCGCACATAAAAGATTTTGCGTCCTGTCGTCTCATTTACCCAACGGGCAAAGCGACTCCACACTTTTTCAGATAAGTATTTCTGAGCAACGATCGCTAGACCAATAACGACAGCGATCGGAAATACTGAATCAAAGGGATTACCATCGCGGCTACCCACAAATAGCAGCACAACTGCGGAAATCATTGCAGAGATCAGTAAAAATTGAAATTTAGACATATATTTCCTGAATTATGCGTTTATTGGGGATTGGCTTTTAGCTTTTAGCCGTTAGCTTTTAGCTGTTAAATGTACTTGAGAAACCATTTAAGAATTGTAGTTTTTGCCCCCCTAGCCCCCCAATTCTGGGGGGAACTAGAACCATATTTAAGTCCCCCAGAATTGGGGGATTTAGGGGGCTAGATACCTAGAACTTTAAACGAAATTAAGTATCGAAATGGGTTCTGAGCTAACAGCTAACAGCTAATTGCTAACAGCTAATTCTAACGAGTTTTAAACGTTGTACCATCTTTAGCGATCGCTAGGCATTTAGTTATAGCCGTAACACCAATTGATTGCCATGCTTGTTGCATAGCTTGGGCGACTGACTCTATTGTACCCATTGGGGCTAAAGAAAGTAGTGTTGGACCTGCGCCACTGATTACTGTGCCATAGGCTCCTGCCGCGATCGCGGCTTCCTGCACATCTGCCATACCTGTTATCAAACTTTGGCGATAGGGTTGATGTAAGTGATCCTGTAGTCCCGCCT
Organism: Pseudanabaena minima str. Chao 2107; assembly: GCF_051131155.1. Classification (NCBI taxonomy): domain Bacteria; kingdom Bacillati; phylum Cyanobacteriota; class Cyanophyceae; order Pseudanabaenales; family Pseudanabaenaceae; genus Pseudanabaena; species Pseudanabaena minima. The sequence continues at coordinate 1,596,204 of NZ_CP159508.1, read as the reverse complement.
TGATCCAACTAGTTTTCCCTGTTTGTATTCCGTGTGTTAACAATGCTAAATGGGAAGCATTAAAAACTGCGTCATGCATAGAAAATTGTTTTGGTAAGACCTTGCGTGCTTCGGCGGTCGATAACTCAAAGTCAGGTATAGCAACGGCGATCGCTACATCTTGATGCCATTGCAAATCACAAAATTCCCATCCCCCCGCTTGATTGGAAGCCATCAGTTGACATCCGCCCAACATTGCAGGAGCCACGTTATCAGGATGTCCTTCCATCGCGATCGCAAGATCTAATAAAGCCATGCGATCAAGGGGCGATCCTGCTAACAGATTCGCGCCAAAAATACCGCCTACAATCGCGGTTGCCGAACTGCCCAACCCTCGCGATAGTGGAATGGCTGTATCTGTATGAAAGGCGATCGCTGGAATGGGGCGATCAATATGCTGATAAAACTTAGCTATGCTTTGATATACAAGGTTAGTTTCGTCGCGTTCCACCTTGTCTGCGCCTTCACCTGATGCTGTAATGGTTAAGCGATCGGCGAGGGAAAATTCAAAACGGTTATAGAGCGATAGGGCTGCCCCAAGGCAATCAAATCCGGGACCAATATTAGCAGTGGTGGCGGGAACGGAAACTTCAAAAATGGTCATGTTGAACAACTAGAATATGTGGAGCAATTTTTTGTGGTTCGGCTAAGCCTAACCACAAAAAATTGCTCTTTATTTTAAGAATGCATCAATTTTAGTAGCTTCTTGCAAACTCCGCTTGATGCAATCACCTAAAGCCACACCGCCAATAAAGTTGGCACTGATATACAAGCCTTGAGATGTTTGTAATTCTTTTTCTACCGTCGCAAGGCGATCTAAATGTCCCAGCTCGTATTGAGGAATTGCTTTATCCCAAACATGGACTGCGATCGCCTTCGGTTCGGCTTTTGTATCAGGACGCAGGATGGTTTTCTTAAGATCTTGATGAACAGCGGTAATGATTTCAGGTTCTGAAAGCTTAGCTAAAGCAGGATCGAGCGTACCACCGATAAAGTTTAATAACAGTTGCCAACCTTCAGGGGCTCGTCCTGCAAATAGACTGGAAGACCAGATTGTGCCTAGGGTTCTCACTCCCTGCGTGCGCGGAATGAGATTGCCAAAGCCTTTCATGTCACAGACAAATTCGCTCCTAGGGTAAGCAAGCACCACGCAAGCTACAGTTGGATAAAAAATCTCGTTTAAGGCTTGGCTAGCTGCTGGTAAATAGTCTTGCAATAGTTTGGCAGTGACATAGGCGGGAGTACTGAGTACTACCGATCGCGATCGCACCGTTTCTTCACCCGTGGGCGTATCAAACTTAGAAATATAGATTTCATCTTGCTTTTCTAGCGATCGCAAAGTCCATTGCTGCTTGACGGCTGTACCTTGATCTCGCAATTTCGTGGCGATCTCCTCAGGCAACATCTTAATCCCCTGCCGAAATGAACCCAATTCACCAGCTTTAACTTTAGGGATATTGGGATCATTCAGCTTTTGGGCTTTACGTTCCTTTGCCGAAAGGATTGCACCTGCGAGCAAACCGTTATAGCTATTCTCTAAGCGAAAAATTTTAGAAAAAGCTGCCTTAGCACTGAGTCGTTTGGGATCTCCTGCATATACACCTGAGATAAACGGGGCAACTAATCTTTCAACCGCTTGTTTACCCAATAGGCGCGAAAAGAATTGATCAACGGATTCTTCGCCAGCCATAGCGGGACGCGCAAAGCCGATCGCACCTAAAGCCAGACGAATTTTGCCGCCCCAAGTCAAAATTTTGGAGGTGATCGCTGTTGGTGGACTCATGGGTAAAGCGTTTAACTTGCCATTGAGAAAGACAAAACGGGGCAATTTGCCATCAGCTAATACCAATTCGTCCTTTAGTCCCACTTGCACTGCTAGACGCAATAGCTCAGGTGCAGGCTGAAAACTATTTGGACCCTCTTCCCATAGATAACCTTCATTATTTTTAGCGCTAGTGATCGCACCACCCACCCGATCCTGTGCTTCTGCAACCAAGACGCGATATTTTTTGGTTATCGCTAGTTCATGGGCGATCGTTAGCCCTGATATTCCTGCGCCAACGACAAGAACATCTAAGGGTTGATTGGTGGTTTCAGAGGAGGGTGTTAGGGACATAGCTAAAAGGACTTAAAGGCAATGAGCAATTTTCAGTCTAGTACAACAAAGATCCTATAGCTCAGTACAAGCTTTATTTAAAGCTACATCAAGTTATAAAAATTGGTTTTTTAGAAGCCAGCCTATGGCTGGCTTCTAAAAAACCAATTTTGGTGATTCCAGTGCCAAAGGCACTGGAATCACCAAAATTGGTTTCACAACATGAATTATTGCTTTACTGAGTTTTATGCTGCACCTATAGCGCTGCACGACCTGTTTATACAGAATGCTGAAATAAAGCGTTCAAATACACTTTGGCAGTACTGCGATAGCTATGGGATGCATTGTGAGATGTGCCGTGGCGATCGCTACCACCGTTTTGCAACAAAAACAAAGACAAAGCGGCAGCAAATACACGATCCTGATCCCAGTCAGGATGTGACTCTAGGTAACTTTTGAGGGTTTCGTGCAATTCTTCAGGAATCTCTGCCAATATACTGACGGTCGTACTCATGCTGAAACCTCAACTCTTAAACAAGTTTGATAGAAGTGGCGCAACCATTTTTCAGAGGTCGGGCTTTAATTGTGCGTGCAACTAGCTGTTCTTGTCAACGTAACGAAGTGTTAAGTGTTGATGATAAATGAATGAAACTAGTTTGATGTAATCAGCATTTTCAAGCGATTTAGTTTACTTATCTTAATAATAGAGGGGTTTCAAAAGTTTTCCCAAGTGAAATGCTCATTCTATTAACGAATCCTTAACCCGTAAGGCGGCAGTATTTTTGTCTTAAAAAGCACCTGTGGAAAACTAATAGTTATCTGTGGAAAAAGCCACAATATCTGTGGAAAAGTCTGTGGAAAACTTTTGAGGATCTAAGTTGAAAATTATTTTTTTCTTAATATTTATGGTGATTTCTAAATCAGCAAAAAACGACACTTTACGTTAATTTACGTTTTTGTATTGCTAATGACTCAGCCAATTTTCGGGAACTACGATCAATGTTGTGCCTTGCCGCCTCAGAATAATGACTTTTTGTTGAGCCGCGATCGCGATTTGAGGATTATCACATTTTGCTTTCCAAGAACCGCCTTCATAATGGACTCTTCCCGTTTCTCCTGCGGGGATTTCCGTAAGCGTAACCCCTTCACTCGATTCTTTTAGTTGATGTGAATCCTTGGGAATAAACCGCCGTGAAGCCACTGCTAACATTGCCGAGATCAGCATCCAAGCAAGGATTTGCAAGGCAGGAATCGGCAAAATCAGCGCAATCAAACCTACTAGTAACGCAGCTACACCCATTGCCCCAGCAATCAAAAAGGTTGGCAATGGCACTAGTAACTCAATAATGCAAAGGGCAATACCGATCAGTAGCCAGACTTGACTAGGTAGTAAATTCATTGCACACCTGATTTATCAGAATTATCCCAAAACACAGCTTTTGTAGCGCAACGAAGTTGCGCTACAAAAGCTGTGTTTTATTTTACTTTCTTCCTACCACAGGAGTTATACCAATTCACGAAAGTGTGGCAACACTTTTGCGAATTAAAAACCAAACCCAGTAAGGGTTTTTAAAACTCGAAATGGCTACGCCATTTTGAGTTTTGGTATTAGACCTCTTGCAGAACCAAAAACATGTTAGATTTATAAGCTTTTTATCAGATCTCAAATTAAGCGATGAAATACGAAGCCAGTCAAAATCTATCAGCGACAGAATTTAAACGGTTATTTGGGGTAAGAAGAGAAACATTTGCGCAAATGACGGAGCTAATGCAACAAGCAGCCCAAAGCAAAGGACAAGGTGGTGTAGAACCAAAGCTAAGTCTAGAAGACCAAATATTGGTTACTTTGCAGTATTGGCGTGAATATCGCACCTATTTTCATATTGCTAGCGACTGGGAAGTGTCAGAATCGACGATTTGCCGCATCGTCAAAAAAGTAGAAAATGTCTTAATTAAATCGAAAAAGTTTCGGTTAGCAGGAAAAAAGTCATTGTGGCAGGAGAAGGCTCCAGCCATAATTGCCATTGATGTAACTGAGACAAAGGTTGAGCGCCCTAAATATCACCAGAAACATTTTTATAGCGGTAAGAAAAAGCATCATGCCCTCAAAGCCCAATTGGTGGTCGATCTGACTAATTTCAAGATAGTTTGTACCGCTTACGGTAAGGGCAAGCAGCATGATTTCTCATTATTCAAGGCAAGTGGAGTTCATTTTCACGCACAGACACAAGGTTTGGCAGACAAGGGTTATCAAGGCTTACAAAAGTTGCATCCTAACTCGCAAATTCCTATCAAAAAGCCTCAAAATGGCTCATTATCCAAGGAAGATAAGCGTTGTAATCGCCAACTTGCACGTCAACGTATTGCGATTGAGCATGTTAATCGTCGCTTGAAGATTTTTAAGATTCTCTCTTTACCTTATCGTAATCGTCGTCGTCGTTTTGGTTTGCGTTGTAATTTGATTGCTGCCATTTATAACTTTGAAGTCGCTCTTGTTGCTTCTAAAACTTTCTCTGCTCTGGATTAATTTTCAGTTCTGCAAGAGGTCTATTATAGCTGTAGTCATTTTCAATAGGAAAAGCCAAAACCCAATAAGCGAGGGGCGGCGCTTCATGTCGCCCTTCGCTTATTGGGTTTTGTGTCCTAACAAGAGTGGCTATAGCTAAGTAATACGTAGCTTTACCGCGCACTACTAATTCTCGCCTGTAGCCTCTGTCGCAGGGACTATTTCTGATTTAACAATCGTGCTGTTGGGTTTGGGGCTATTGATTTTTATTTTTTGAGGTTCCAAAGCTTTTTCACGTTTGAAGCGATCGTCTTCAGTGGCAGATTTAATCACTTTATTGCGAGCGACTTCTACGGTTGCTGGTAATTTAGGGCGATCGCCTGCTGTCGGTTCACTAGGGCGTGAATTAGTTGCTGTTGGTGCAATTGAGTCCAAATTTGGCGCATTGGATAGCAAACCACCTAAACCATTAATTAAATTGCGAATATTGTTACGCAGCTTGGGATCTCCTGTTAGTTCATCGAGATCGGCGGTAATTTTTTTAGCATTGGCAAAAGTCGCCCTAGCGGAGTCTAATGTTTCGCGTAATGCGGTGATGGTAGCAGGATCATTGAGTTCTCCCGATACTTTGCGAAGGTTTGCCGAGGTTTCGGCAGCATTTTCCGCGAGTTGCTGTAAATTAGCGATTAACTTGCCATCACTTAATAAAGGTTTCGCACTGGCGAGCAGCGATCTCGCTTCTCTGGAAGTAGCCGCAATCCCATCAAGGGTTTGGGCTAGTTTTTCGCGATTGACTTCAATTAAGTCTTGGGCGCTATTTGCCACATTGCCAACCTTAGTCGCTGCACCACTAATTGCATCAGCAGTATCACCAAATTTCGCAAGCTGATTCTCAAATGTACCAACTACACGATTGGCGGAATCCGTTAGCTTTTGGATGCTTTTAGCCGTTGTTTTGGCAGCAACTAAGGTGTCGTTGAGGTTATCGATTAAATTTTGATCGTTGATTTTGCGTAATGCAGCACTCGAATCCTTAAGTAAGGCGATGAAGCTCACACCACGCACACCTTCAATTTCTCCACCCTGACAAATGATCAGATCAGCATTGCAATCCTTCGCGGTCGGATTCATTTTGGGGTCAATGGCTAATTTATCTTGCGGCGGGAAAATATCAATATTGGTATTGCCCAAAAAACCACTTTGATTAGTTTCGGCAACCGATTGTTTCGGAATAATCAGCCTAGGATTTTCAATACTTACTTGTACATCAACGCCTTCTGTTTGGGCAGTCAGAGCCGTTACCCGTCCCACTTCCACACCACGAAATCGAACCACTGAGCCAGCATTTAGTCCGCTCGCATCAGCTATTTTGATCGTAAACGTAAACTTAGAACTACTGAGTTGTAACCCGCGCAGCCATAGCAATGCGCCCCCAAGAGCCACTACTCCACCAATGATAAATAAGCCAAGCGCACCGTCGCGTAATGTTTTTCGCTGCACGAGCCTTATACCTCCCTAGTCAAAAGTTGAATTGGACCTTCAGTACTGCCACTAAAAAATTGTCTGACATACGGATTGTCGGCAGTATCAATTGTACTCACGTTTCCTGCATAGCGCACCGATCCGCGATAAAGAACGATCAAGCGATCGGCTGTACGGCGGATCGTGCTGTCTTGGTGAGTAACAACAATATAGCTATCACAGACCTGTTGCTCTCGGAGCGATCGCATCAAGTCTTCGATAATCGTCGAAGCCACAGGGTCAAGTCCTGCGGTGGGTTCATCATAGAGCAACACTTTTTTTGTTTGCGTTTTGGCGGTGGGGTCATCCATAATCGCACGGGCAAAACTCACCCGTTTTCGCATCCCGCCTGATAGTTGGCTCGGATAGCGATCGCAAATATTTTCTAAACCCACCATAGCTAGCTTATGTTCAACCAGCCGATAAATCTCGCGGCGTGACAGGCGGGAATGCTCAAATAAAGAGAATCCCACATTTTCGGCAACCGTGAGTGAGTCAAAGAGAGCGGCATTTTGAAATACCATCCCAATACTTAAGCCGTAACCTCCTTCTTGGATATCATCTTCAGAAGAAACAAGGTTGCCATTGATGTATAGCTCACCTTGGTCAGGGGCAAGGAGTCCGCAAATAATGCGTAAGATTGTCGATTTGCCAGTACCAGAGGGGCCAATGATGGCGATCGCTTCACCTGTATGTACAGTGAGATCAACACCATTTAATACAGCATTAGATCCAAAACTTTTATGAATATCACGCAGTTCTAGCAATGGTGTGACCACATTGCTACTATTTTTGGTCAGAGATCGGACTGGCTCCATCGACATGTATTTCTGATTGAAAAATTCGCTCTACCAAAAACTAACATTTTTTCAGAAACTTTTCCTAAAAAAACTCTAAATCAGCAATTTGCATTACAAAGCCCCAAGACAAAAATCTGAACATGCGATCGCCTAAGTCTTAAATCCAAAAGCAAGGGGTGATCGCTATTTTTGTATTGTGTATGCGATCGCCCAAATCTTATAGGACTCAAAAGAGATAATTTGTCTTTCAAATGCCTCTCTATCAAAATGGATACTTACAAATCAAGGAATTTACAAAACTCTTTATTAATAAAAGGACAAGTTTTTTTGATAATTGGGTTGCGACTAAACGTAACGACTCGTAATCTTTTCAAAGATTGTAACGGCATAATATCTGTAATCTTATTATCTTTTAGAAATAGCATTTCAAGATTAGTAAGAAATTGTAAAGGACTCACATCAGAGATTTGATTACGATTGGCACTAAGAGCAACTAAATTTATCATATTTTTAAGAGGGCTAATGTCAGAAACACGATTACCAGTAATACCTAGTTTAGTTAATTTTGTTAGCTTTGTTAATGGCTTAATATCGACGATCTGATTATCGGAAAGAGAAAGACTCTCTAATCTTTCCAGCGATTTGAGTGAGCTGATGTCAGAGATTTTATTATTCTTCAGTGAAAGCCCTCTCAGATTAACTAAGGTACTCAGTGGACTAATATCAGTGATCTGATTATCAGACAAGGAGAGCGATTTTAAATTCATCAATTTTGTATGAGCTATAGCACAGTTAAAAGTACCCGTTCTTTTCAGTAGAAGATTTATCGTATACTGAGTTTCAGGTGTTAAGCCAGCTTTGTCTTTACAAAGATCAAAAAAAGTTTTTTCCGTAGTTGCTTGCATTTGTGCTGTCAAGAGAGAGAAGTTGACACCAAAAACAATACTAAAGACAATACATTTGCGAAGGATTTTAAAATAAGGTTTCATGGATTGAAATAATTTAAATTGATATAGATAGACTAAGTTTTTAAATAAGGGAATGCGAATTTAGATTACCCAAAATCAACTAAAGATAGCTTTTTTTAAATAATAGTTACCAAGGATTACCAGTTAAGCCAAAAGAAGCCCAAAAATAGGGAGATTTGTAACCATTGGGATCTTCGACAGTTAATGCTTCTTTTGTATATGTTGGCAAAGTAAATGTTCCCCCACTTCCAAATTTAGGTATTTTCATTGTCCCTAAACTCTCGTCAAACTTCACACCTTCAGTGTCATGGCAAAATCTTGCGATTTATAACCATACTAATGACCCCAATATTTTTTGTTAAGCATGTTGTCAAACTATACTCTCAGCAAAAAAGCCAAAAACTAGAGACTACACTTAGCGTAGTCTCTAGTTTTTGGCTTTTGAATTACCGTAAGATGTTAATGGCGATCCTAAAGCATTAATATATGAACCTTGGCAAGCGTAATCGTTTCTCCGCTAACAAAATTACCGTCCAATTGCTACGTGAGGGCATTGTCGAGTCAATCCACTCTTGCCAAGCTGCCGTCGTTGATACTAGAGGTCGAATCCTCTCAGCAGCAGGTGATCCCCAGACAACTACCTTTGCCCGTTCTAGCCTCAAACCTATTCAAGCGCTACCCGTCTCGATCACTGGCGCACAGGAGCGGTTTAACCTTTCAGAAACAGATCTTGCCATTATTTGCGGCTCGCACCAAGGGACGATCGCCCAAGCCCGACAAGTTTTTAGCATTCTTTGGCGATGTGATGTAGAGCCAAGCGCTTTACAATGTCCACTCCCAGAATGTCAAAAAAGCCCGCTCCAGCATAATTGTTCTGGAAAGCACGCAGGCATGATTGCTATCTGCAAACAACAAGGGTGGCAGATTTCTTCCTATATGGATCGCCATCATCCTGTACAGCAACTGGCGCTCAATACAATGGCTGATCTCTTACATATGCCTGCTGCTGAATTTATTTGCGCCCATGATGATTGTGGTGTTCCGACCTATTTATTAGAGATTGGGCAATTAGCTCGACTCTACGCTTTGCTATCAGCTCATGATCAATTGCATCTAGAACGTATTACCCGTGCGATGACTAGACATCCTGATATGGTGTCTGGAAATGGACAATTTGACACAGAGCTAATGCGTCTCAGTAATGGAGAAGTTGTCAGTAAGTCTGGTGCAGAAGGAGTGCAATGTATTGGAAGAATTGGCGAAGGATTAGGGTTAGCCATCAAGGTAATGGATGGCTCTAAAAGAGCAAAAAATGCGGTTTCTATTCATTTGTTAAAGCAATTAGGATGGATTAATCCGACAGTTGCTCAAAGTCTCGAAGAATCTTTTCTTTCAGTTGGTAAATATAGTCGCTTAGAAGCTGTTGGTGAGTTGTCACTAGCATAAAAGAGGGTTGAAAGAGGATTTGGGAATCAAACCCCTACATCTTTTGGATCGGTAGGGGCTTGGTCTCCAAGCCCAAGTCTCTGATTTTAATCGATATTACTGAATTACTCTCACTGCATAGCTTTTACGTTTTACAAATGCAAAAATTAGCACTAGAAATGTACAAATTCCTGCTAGATAGAGTGGATAACCATAGGAGCTAGGATTATTTTGATTGACAACTAATCCTGCAATTATTGGTCCAAAACCATTGGATATGCTCAGATAGGAAGAATTGAGACCGAGGATTGTACCTTGTTCTTCAGCGCTAGTATTGAGAGAGAGCAAGGCACTAATCATTGGTTGGACGACGGAGTTCAATAATGAAAATAGAATACATACGGCGACAAAGTAATATACATTTTCCCAAATAGGCATTAAAGCGAAAGAAATGCTACGGATTAATAATCCTAAAAAGAGAATCTGTACTAGTTGTAGACGTTTAGTCATCAGAGAAATGCCCAAGGTCTGCATAATTACGCCTAGGACTCCAAATAGCAAAAACATTAGAGTAAGTGCATCACTATTCTGTTTGATAACTGTCAAAAAGTAAGGTTGAAAAGCAAAGGTAAAGATATTAAATGTTAGTCCTGTAAGGAAATTAATGACTAGTAAGATGCCAATTTTTGGCATAAATAAGCCTTTGATCAAATTCTCTAAGCCAAGATCGAAAATGTTTTGAGCTTTTTGAGCTTTGTTTTTGAGGGTTTCTGGCAGAAGGAAAATTGTGAGGACTAAGGCGATCGCTGCAATTGTTCCTGATACCAAAAAAGAAGCGCCAAAGGATTTTCCTAACGGTGTATTAAGTGCAACTTTTTGGGCAAGTAAACTGATTGCTGGCCCCAGAATAAACCCTAGCCCAAAGGCAGCTCCATTAATTCCAAAAGCTTTAGCACGGTTTTCTGGGCTAGTGACATCGGAGATGACAGCTTGGGCAACGGAAGCATTACCACCTGTGATTCCATCAATAAATCTTGCAAAGAACAAAACTGTGGCACTCCCTGCTGTTCCTGCCATCAGATTGGCAACCACCGTTCCCGCTAAACTGATGATCAATAGAGGCTTGCGTCCAAAGCGGTCTGAGAGTTTACCAATGATTGGGGTCGCAAAAAATTGGGCGATCGCATAAATTGCAAATAGTAAGCTGGTCTGAAAATCATCTAATTTGAACTGTCTACCATATTGGTACAAAACAGGGATCAGAATCGTAAAACTCAGGGAGTTAATAAAAGAAATGAGAGCAATAATCCAAAATTTACGATTCATTCGCTTAGGCGATCGCATATAGTCCTTGTCCATACTACTGCGATATAGCGGTTTACATATTACTGTCCACATGAACTATAGCAATGTAAGTTTTGCTTAGGACATAAAAACCAAAAGATGGGTGGCGGCGCGAAGCGCCGCCACCCATCTTTTGGTTTTTGATTTGTCCTAGCTATCTTTACGTTGCTATACAAGAGAATTTTTGAAAGTTTTGCGAAGCAAAACTTTCAAAAATTCTCTTGGTTTGGGTTTGAGCGCAGAGTGTTGTAAATAAAACTGTAAATAAATTGGCGATCGCTATTGCATTCTTGTAGTACGTGTAGTATAAATGTAGTGCAGCGTAGTTCAAGCGCGTAGAACGCCTAGTCTAATTGCCATTACATGTACTACTCAAGTATTTGTGTAGCAATTAGAAAAGGAGATGCAGCCTCGCAAACTGCTGAATTCCTTTATGCAATGACTTGCCTATTTGGGCTGAAGCATTCAGGGTTATTGCTACCAGATAGGTGCTGCTTGTTCGCAAGTGGCATCTATCCCCAAACCAAAACTCTCAATTTGAATTCTGCCTATGGCAAAATTCAAATTCGATAAAACTCTCAATTTAAATTTTGCTATAGGCAAAATTTAAATTCGATATATTGACGGGTAGCTCAGTGGTAGAGCATTGAAAACATCCTTTTTCGTTCCTTACCTGCAAAGGTCGCAGATTTAGGGTTATCGCCTGAAACGCCAAGTGTCGAGGGTTCGAGTCCCTCTCCGTCAATTGGGAGTTTGATTCTGAGTAATGTTTTGGAGAGATAGTTATGCGATCGCAATCGAAACTTCTCTTTGCCCTAGATTACTGTGTGGCGCTTCGCGCCACACAGTAATTAAAGGGACGAATTGGCTAGGGTTATCGCTTTGGTTGCATCACCTCCATGAGGTGATTGGGTTCAATTCCCATCCCTTCCTAAACTAGATGTTTTGCCTGCGGGTTGCCATCTTTCCTTAACAAAGTAAAAAATCAAAGTTCCAAATCGGTAGTTCTAAAGAATTAATACAGTGTTGCGCGTAGTGTGGCACTGCATTACTCAAAATCGCTACTTCTTTAGCTCTACCCCAATCTTGGGGTGGATAGTTCAACTGGTAGAACGCACTTTTGCCCGAAAGGGACGCAGACTTTAAGGTTATCGCTTTTAACGATTCCCCCCTTTATGTCGCGAGATGTGGGTTCGAGTCCCATTCCACCCCCTCTAAAAGTTTTTAGCTTTTAGCAATTAGGAAGAACTGATTTTTTGTAGCGCGGCAAAGCCGCACTACAAAAAATCACAAAACCCTTAGCTTTTAGCAATTAGCTTTTAGATGTTCACATTTTCGGCAGGTGGCGAAAATTGGTAGACGCAGTTGATTTAATGCCTTTATGGGAACCCTTGTCTGTAAAGACCGAACTGTAGAGGGTTATCTAGGTTCAATCGATCGCAAGATCCTGTAGGTTCGAGTCCTACCCTGCCGATTCCTTCTCTTTGGTCGAGGTGAAGGAAGTTCTCTTTAACTTTCCCTTACGGGACGGAGAATGTCATGTCTTATAAATTCTTATTTCAGAAACCCAAAGGTACTCCTCAAACTCAAGCGATCGCAGGTCGTGAAGCCGAAATGATCCAAGGGCGATCGGGTGGCTTTGCCTTTGATGCGGGTATCTGGCGCATGTTGCGTCGTTGCTTGCTGATTGGTACGGCTCAAAGCACCTACTACGCTGGTAAGCACGAACTGTCTGCCGATTTCATCGATACGGTGCAGAAATGTGTCGCCGAAGATGCCGATCGCGTGGCAAGCGAAATTCTCTATGCTAGCGATGGTCGTGCGGTAAATAACAGCGCTCCCATTCTGGCTCTAGTCTTGCTATCGATGGGTGACAGCCAAGCTGCCAAGCGGAACTTCATGGAAATCTTTCCGCAAGTTGTTCGCACGGGTAGCCACTTCTATGAATGGATGAACTACACCAAGTCCATGCGTGGCTTCGGTAAAGTCATTCGTGAAAGCGGTAAGGCATGGCTCTCCAATCCCGACACCAAGGCGCTAGCCTATCAATTGCTGAAGTACCAACAACGGCAAGGCTTCTCGCACCGTGATGCGCTACGTTTGTTTCACGTTAAGCCTGAAACCGACGACCAACAAGCGCTCTATCAATGGGTGGTCAAGGGTTGGGATGAACTTCCTTCGCAGATCCCATCGGATGCGTTAGCGCAAATCTGGTGGTATGAATGGCTAAAGCGCAATCCTGACAAGACCCATGAAGCGATCGCGAAGGGTAAACTCACCCATGAAATGGCAGCTCCCATCGGACAGATGGATGTGCGTGCATGGCAGTTGCTCTTTAACGAAATGCCTATCGGTGCGCTATTGCGGAACCTTGGCTCCTTGACCGAACTTGGTGTTTTGACTGCAAAAAACAAGGATAACTTGAAGCATGTCGCTAATGTGTTGAATAATCGCGATCGCCTCAAGAAGGGACGCATTCACCCCATTGATGTTTTGAAAGCTCTCAAGACCTATCAGTCTGGTGGTGCACTCGGACGTAGCCAAAAGACTTGGCAACCAATTCCGCGCATTGTCGATATTCTGGAAACTGCTCTGGAAATGTCCTTCGATGCGATCGCGCCTACGGGTGCGACTTTCCTCCATGCGATCGATGTGTCGGGTTCGATGGCTTACTACACCGTTAGTTCCATTGGTTTGACCTGCTGCGAAATTGCGGCAACGATGGCTTTGGCAACGGTGAAGGCGGAAACCAACTATGCGATTCGTGGATTTGCCACCGACTTCCGCGATTTGGGAATCACCAAAAAGGATTCCTTCACATCGGCAATGCAGAAGGCATCAAGCCAAAACTTCGGTGGTACTGATGCATCGGTGGCTTACGACTGGGCGATTAAGAATAAGTTCTATGCGGATGTGTTCTGCTTCTGGACTGATTCCGAATCTTGGGCAGGTCGTCGTCATCCTAGCGAAGCCTTGGCTGAATATCGCCGCAAGGTGAATGCTAATGCGAAGGCAATCTATGTGACTTTGGCTCCCTACAAGCTTTCGCTAGTCGATCCCAAAGATCCGAATTCTTGGGATATGGGAGGTTTCGATCCCGCAATGCCCCGTGCGATCCAAATGGTAGCAATGGGTGAAGTCTAAAAAAAGGAGTCGCTTTGCGACTCCTTTTTTTGTGTTTGGGAATTCCTGCGATGTTTGCAGGCTAGGGCTGGCACGGGGGCGCAGCCCCTACGTCCACACAATTTAAATTTGAATTTCTTATGTAGGGGCAATCCCCCCGTGGTTGCCCCTCTCGGCTAGCAGCAAGAAATCCCTAATCTAGGTTGCGCATAACATCAATTAGGCAACCTCGGCTGGTTCCCTTGTTTCCAAGGAAAGCCCACCTGCACGGATTCCTTCCATTTCCTCTAATACCTGCAAATACCTGCCTGTAATAATTCTCGCGCCACGACGATGGGTGAAATAGTTCCATCCCCATTGAACCATTACAAGGAGTTTATTATCAAATTCAATTAGATAATAAACATGTACAAATGTCCAAATAAACCACGCTAACCAACCCTTCAGACGGATAAACTTAAAGTCCACAACCGCCTCATGGCGACCAATTACAGCAAGACTTCCAAAATCCCAATACTTGAATTTTGCAGGTTCTTTCGCTTGTACCTTCGCTTCGATATGATGCGCGACATATTCACCCTGCTGCATTGCTACAGGCGCAACCCCCGGAAGTGGGCGATCGCCTTGGTGGGGATAGTTCGCTAAGTCACCAATGACATAGACATTAGGAAAATTGGCGATCGACATATCAGGCTGGACAATCACGCGACCAACGCGATCTAGTTCAGCATTCAGTCTCTCTCCTAAGACTTTGCCCATCGGTGAAGCCTTCACACCCGCCGCCCAGAGGATCGTTTGCGCTTGGATTTGCTCAACTTGCTCACCACATTTGAAGGTGACAACATGATCTTCAATATTCGTTACCATCGCACTAGTTTTGACTTCCACGCCAAGCTTCAGCAAGGATTGTTTCGCCGCCTCGGATAGATCGGCATGGTATGGAGGTAATACGCGATCGGTTCCTTCTATCAAGATGATTCGCGCTTTCTTCGTATCAATATTCGTGAATTCATCACTGAGGGTGCGATGGGCAAGTTCTGCTAAGGTTCCCGCAAGTTCTACTCCCGTTGGACCTCCACCAATGACCACGAAGTTCATCAATGCTTCTTTAAACTTAGGATCATGGGTCTTTTCGGCAGCTTCAAAGGCACTCAGGATGCGACGACGCATATTAATCGCATCTTCAATGGTTTTTAATCCAGGGGCTTGCTCTGACCATTGATCGTTACCAAAGTAATGGTGACTAACTCCTGTTGCCACGATCAGCGAGTCATAGCTTATGTCTAAGTGATTTTTTAATTTAACTACCTGCTCTTGAGGATCAATATCTAGCACTTCGCCCATGACGACACTGATATTTTTGTATTCGGCGAGGACTGCCCGCAATGGTGAGGCGATATCGGCGGGGGAGAGGCTGCCTGTGGCGACTTGGTAAAGTAGCGGCTGGAAGAGGTGAAAGTTACGTTTGTCGATGAGGGTGACTTTAAGGGGAACCTTTGATTTGCCTAGCTTTTGGGCGGCATATAGTCCCCCAAAGCCGCCGCCAATAATAACAACATGATGGGGTGCGCTTTCATTTTGAGTACTTAGAGACATGGCAAGTTTTTAAGTTGGGTGTGATGTTTTTGCTGGTGGCATCTTTAAAAAATTATTATATATGTAAATAAAAATATCTTTTTGTATCTTTTTATAAGCAAAGTTAATTTGACAACAGGAGAGTCAGTAATAAAGAACAACAACTTGCCACGGTAAAGCTCAAAAAACCGTGTCAGAATAGTAATAACGTAAAGTACCAAAAAACTATGGTTACTGTACCTTCTCAATACCGTTTGCTAACGGCGGAAGACCTACCCGATTCCGATGAAACGCCTGTGGATAATGAACTCCAAAATGACATTCCCAATATTCTATTGAACCTATTACGAGAGATTTGGAGCGATCGCTCTGATTGGTTTTGGGGTGTGGATATGGGAGTGTATTACGAGCCAAATATTGAGGAGCCAGCCAAGTCTAAGGCGATCGTTCCCGATGGATTTCTCGCTTTGGGCGTACCGAAGCAAACTGGTGAAGGTGGACGTTTGAGCTATGTGGTTTGGCAGGAAAAAGTAATGCCAATTCTGGCTTTAGAAGTTGTTTCTAAAAAATATAATGGTGAATACGACACAAAGTTAGCCAAGTATGCAGAGGTGGGAATTCTCTATTATGTGGTGTACAATTCCACGTCTGGTCGCCGATTGTATAAGGATCATCAATCTTTAGAGGTGTACAAGTTAGTCGATGGCAAATATCAACTTTTACCTACGGTGACGCTTTTAGCAGAAGGCGGAAGAATGGTATGGCTCCCTGAGATTGGTTTGGGAATCGGTTGTGAGCAGGGTATTTATGATGGTTGGCAACGGGAATGGGTCTATTGGTACGATCGCTCTGGGAAGAGATATCTCACAGCTCAAGAAAGTGCGAACCTAGAGCGTCAGGCTAGACTTGAGGCTGAGGCATTATTACAAAAGTATCGCGATCGCTTCGGTGATATCTCTGAATAATCAAGAAAATAATTAAAAAGGGTGATCTCTGAGCACGTAAAGTCGATACATAAGCCTACTTCAAATATAAGCAAGATGATAAATTTAAGATAATTGAATGCTATACTTTAGTATGAATTTTGAATAAATTCCATTTGCGAGAAGGCTAATGAACTCATTTAATCTTCCACTGATTCAGGGAGAATCATCTCCACAATATGGCATTCCAGAAAATATGAATGCGGAAGAAATGCTTTTATATGCAGCATGGCTACATGGAATTAAATTGGATAGTGTTGTCCATCGTTTGGCTATATTTTCTTTTATTCAGTCACATATAGCAAATAAGGGTGATGAATCCTTGCAAACAGTAGTAGAAAAGAGCATTTTTTGGCAAGGAATTGGAGAAGGTTATTACAAACTTACAGTGGCAGGAGACAAAGAAGTAAAGCTTAGATTTGGTGTAAATTTACGTCCTGCTGAGTTCGGCTATGAATACAGCTTCTTGCGACGATATAGAGAAAGAGAGATAAAAATCATCGTTAATGTAATTAGCCGAAAGTTGATGCCTTTTATTGATAACCAAGCCATTACTGGGGTTGAGGCTAATAGAATCTTGAGTAATCTAGGTGTTAATTTGCCGAAAGCTGGCACTTCTCAGCCGCGTAAGGTTTTAAACTGGATTCTTCAAAACAATGATTACATATGGAGTGTGAAATATGCTGACTTACCTAAAGCGAATGATAATGATATAGTGAAAGTAACTTCTCCTGATCATGTGGATGAAAATTTTGATAGCGTAGTACCCGATCCTACTCCTTTTAAGGAAGATGATGATGAACTCGTGTTCCCCGAAGGAAAAGAAGTTTATCGATTACATAGGTCAAAAGAGAGAAATAAGTCTGTAATCAATTTGGCTAAAAAGAGGGCAAAAGACTCTGATCCTCTGCTATGTTGCTCAGTCTGTGATTTCTCTTTTTCTAAAGCTTACGGTGCTATAGGAGAAGATTTTATAGAAGCACATCATACTAAACCTTTGTCGGAAATTACAGAAGAAATAGAAACCAAAGTTGAAGATATAGCACTAGTATGCTCGAATTGTCACAAGATGATTCACCGAAAAAGACCTTGGCTTTCGATATCAGATTTAGAAGCAATTTTGAAGAGCAAGTAATTTTATAGTGCGATCGCCAATTTGTAAGGTGCGTTGAGGAAGGATCGTGATTACCTTGTTGATGATGGGGTGAAGCGATCGCTTAAAATATTTACATAAAGAGTAGCCAACAACTTTATGACCGCAGCACCAACCTTAGCAAAACGATATATCGAGCAACGCGATCGAGGATACTGGATCGAAGGAACCCGTATTTCTCTTGATTCAGTTGTTTATGCTTTTTTGAATGGTAAGTCACCTGAAAGCATTGCCCAAGACTTTCCATTAATCTCACTAGAACAGGTTTATGGAGCGATCGCCTTTTATCTTGGTAGCCGCGAGTTAATTGACGCATATCTCAAGGAAGGTGAAGAAGAATTTGAGAAATTGCAAAAATCCTGTAGACAAAAGAATCCACTTCTGTATCAGAAGTTAAAAACTGCTCAAAAAACAGTTCAGGGGTTTTAATTCTTTCTCAAAAATTGCTAGTTAGTGACGCAATTGATGCGCTTATCCTCGGAAGCATCTACTGCTGAAGAATGGATTAATCAAATAATGTCTATCCCATTCTGAGGAACTAAAAGATTTAGGATGAGTGCGATCGCCAATTTTGTAATGCGATCGCTAGCTATTTCGTATCCTATAGACTGTAGTAATCGCCATATTCAGATTATGTTAAAGTAAACTAATGTGTATCTCGGTATTGCAATGGAAAGTACTCAAACACTTGAGCCATCGGCTAACCCAAATGTAGTTCACTTACCTAAAATCAATGTCCCTGATCATACTCAACTACCAGAGTCTGATGGTACTTTCGTGAAGAATTTTCAAGAACATCCGCAAAGCATTGTTTTAACGAGTTCCATCGAACCAATTTTACAGAAACTACACCCCGATGGACGTTATTGCATTGGTCAAGATAGCGGTATTTACTGGCGGATGACTGAGCCTCCAGAAAAGGGAGCAGAAGCACCTGATTGGTTTTATGTTCCTAATGTGCCACCACTTTTAAATGGAGAGTTTCGACGTTCCTATGTATTGTGGAAAGAATTTGTCGTTCCCTTAATTGCGATTGAGTTTGTATCTGGTAGTGGTAAGGAAGAGAGAGATTATACATCTCCTCACGAAGGTGAAAAAGCAGGAAAGTTCTGGGTTTACGAGCAGGCGATCGGTATTCCGTTTTATGTCATTTTTGAAGCTAGTAAAGCTTTAATCGATGTTTATCACCTCATTGATCGCAAGTATGTAAAAATGCAACCTAATGATCGCGGACATTATTCAATTGCCCCAATGGCAGTAGAGATTGGACTTAAGCAAGAGGCTGGATTATATTGGTTGCGCTGGTGGGACGAGTCAGGTAATTTGCTGCTCACAGGTGACGAACGGGCGATGAAGGCTGAGGCGTTATTACAAAAGTACCGCGATCGCTTCGGTGATATCTCTGAATGATCAAAAAGTGATCGCTGAGCAAGAAAAATTAATTTCGCAACAGGAGCGTCAAAAGAAAGAAAAACTTGCCGCTTATTTGCGATCGCTTGGCATCAATCCTGATGAAATTTGATCTTGCTTGATGTTTTTTGATACTATGCGATCATGTGAAGTTTCTGATTGAAGAGTGAGATTAATCGATCAAATACTTTTAAAACATTAATCACTATAACTTTTTTAGTGCTAGAGGTTGAAAATGTCAGATAATGATAAAAAAGAAAACACTAAAGCATCTAACGGAGACGCTAAAGCATCTTTTGAGAAAGCTGATTACAAGGAATATGAAGATTGGAAACGGATTCGTTCAGTTATAGAACACGAAAATAATTTAATTAATTACCGACAAACTTGGTTGATTTTACCTCAAGGATTTTTAATAAGTGGTTTTATTCAATTGTTATTTAATTCAATTGATAAACATATTCCTAACATGTTTTTCCTAGTTATTGCTTGTATTCCTATATTGTTAATATTCTTTTGCGTCATTATGATAAATTCAATTAATGCAGCAGAAAATCATCTTGAGCAGCTAGATCGATGGTGGTATTTGCAACTTGAACCTAAGGGAAAAAGAGATGAATATTATAAAGACTTGAATAAAGACTTGGAAAAATTCTGTTGGAAGGACAAAAAAGAAAGAGATGAATTAGTGATTAGCTATATTGACAAACACCCCCCTTTACAAGGATGGACTGATCGTAGGAAATATAAGTTTTATTACCCACTTACTCCAATTTTATTTATTGGTTTTTGGTCTGTAATGCTAGTATTGTGCATCGTGTTACTTTTTGTCAGCCCAATCGTGTGATGCGATCCGCCAATCTTGTTGTACAATCGCCAATTTTATAAAGCTGATCGCATAGGGTGCGTTCATGAAATGAAACGCAACCTTTTAATATCAATTAAATAAACCTTTTACAACCTTTGCCATAACAAATGTTTTGCGTTACGCTCCGCTAACACACGCTACTGGACTGTTTCATCTAAAATAGTGCAATAGATATTGGTTTGGAGAGCCCTAATCATGGGAAGAGGAAGGCGAGATAAAGTCTATTTAACAGTAGAGGATAGAGAAAACTTAGAACAAATTAGTCGAAATGGCTATGCACCTGCAAAAAAGATCTTGCACGCCAGAATTTTACTGATGTGTGATGAAGGAAAATACAGCAAGAGAACATGGACTGATGAAGAAATAGCAGAAGCATTGCAGGTGCATAGAAACACCGTAGGTCGAATTCGCCAAAGATTTCTGCAAAAAGGTGAAAAACCTGCACTAGAGAGACAATTAAGGAAAACGCCCCCCACACCGCCCAAGGTCGATGGCTCTAGCGAAGCCCACATAATTGCTCTGTGTTGTGCAGACCCACCAGAAGGACGTGCTGAGTGGACAATCAGACTATTAACGTCAGAACTCAAGCAAAGACAAGTTATTACCGAAATTTCCGCATCAACGGTGTGGCGTACTCTAAAAAAAACGAATTACGACCTTGGAAAACCCAGAGATTTTGTATTCCCGAAAGAGATTTAGCAAGATTTGTGGCAGAAATGGAAGTCGTCCTTGACTTGTATAGCACGGAGCCATGCGAAGAAGAACCGTTGATTGCAATGGATGAAGCATCAAAGCAACTACTCGGAGAGGTTTATCCACCAATAGCGATGCAACCTGGACAAGATAAAAAAGAAGACTACCACTATGAGCGTGAAGGTGTTCAAGCCCTATTCATGTTTGTTGACCCTCATCGAGGATGGAGACGGGTGAGTAGCCGAGATAGTCGAACAAGGATAGATTGGGCTGAGGAAATACGTCAATTGTTGGATGAGGACTATCCGAATGCACGAAAAGTAAAGCTACTCAGTGATAATCTGAATACCCATAATATAGCTTCGCTGTATGAAGCATTTCCTGCACCAGAAGCTCATCGTTTAGCAAGAAGACTAGAAATTTATCATACGCCGCGTAATGGTAGTTGGTTGAATGTAGCCGAAACCGAATTGAGTGTCTTATCAAAACAATGTTTAGATAGACGGATTCCTAGCAAGGACAAACTCAAAGAGGAGATAGACGCTTGGCAAAAGTCTCGAAATCAGAATGCATCCAAAGTAATATGGAGGTTTTCGACAAGCGATGCCAGAGTCAAACTGAAACATCTTTATCCAGTATTTGAGCAAGAAGAATAACCGTATCTATTGCACTATTTTAGATGAAACAGTCCACTACGAGGTTGGTTATTTGTTTCAAATTTCTTGAGTGCGATCGCTACTCTTGTCAGGTATACAGTGAAAGTTTACTGATTTTTTTAAGTCTCAACGGACAGTATGCTAGGTTAGTGGTTAGTGATTTGGAGAGACGTTATGACAGTTTCTAGCGATTCCCTTCAGGATGCAACCCGCAGCAAGATAATTTTTATTGATGCTCCCGACGAGGATTTTGAGCCAATGCCAGAGGGCGATAAACAAAGACGCAATCTTAGCTATACAACTGAAGCATTGCAGTTATGGTTTGAGAAACGGAAAAATGTTTATGTGTCTGGGAATCTATTTATCCGTTATCTAGATAATAATATTGAAAAAAGAATTGCGCCTGATACATTTGTGGTATTTGGGATGAGTCAGGAAGACCGTGTAAGTTACAAAATCTATGAAGAAGGTGGAAAAGCTCCAGATTTTGTTTTAGAAATTACTTCAAAGGGAACGGTAACCAAAGACCGAGAAGAGAATCCGTTAATTTATCGTAAGTTGGGAGTGAAGGAATATTTTCAGTATGATCCGACAGGAGAGTATCTAAAGCCTGAGTCCTTGCAGGGTATGCGTTTAGAACAAGGCAAGTATGTAGCGATCGCAGTTTCTGTTTTGCCAGACAATATATTATCGCTGCGTAGTGAAGTCTTAGGATTAGATTTACAGTTATATCCAGATCGAGGTTTTCGTTTTTACGATCCAGTTTCTAATCAAGTTCTGCTGTCCTATGCTGAGGCAGAAAGAGCGAGATTTCAGGCTGAGTTAGAACGTTCTTTTGAGCAACAGGCAAGATTGCAGGCTGAGGCGATCGCTGAGCAAGAAAAATTAATTTCGCAGCAGGAGCGTCAGGAGAAAGAAAAACTTGCCGCTTATCTGCGATCGCTTGGCATCAATCCTGATGAAATCTGATCTTGTTTGATGTTTTTGGACATGATGCGATCGCTACGGTAAAGCTCAAAAAAAACATGTCAAAATAGTAACAATGTAAAGTACCAAAACACTATGGTTACTGTACCCTCTCAATACCGTTTGCCAACGGCGGAAGACCTACCCGATTCCGATGAAACGCCTGTGGATAATGAACTCCAAAATGACATTCCCAATCTTCTATTGAATCTATTGCGAGAAATTTGGAGCGATCGCTCTGATTGGTTTTGGGGTGTGGATATGGGAGTGTATTACGAACCAAATATTGAGGAGCCAGCCAAGTCTAAAGCGATCGTTCCCGATGGATTTCTCGCTTTGGGTGTACCGAAACAAACTGGTGAAGGTGGACGTTTGAGCTATGTGGTTTGGCAGGAAAAAGTAGTGCCAATTCTGGTTTTGGAGGTTGTTTCCAAAAAATATAATGGTGAATACGACACAAAGTTAGCCAAGTATGCCGAGATCGGAATTCTCTATTATGTGGTTTACAATTCCATAACTGGTCGCCGATTGTATCAGGAGCATCAATCATTAGAAGTATACAAATTAGTTGATGGAAAATATCAACTTTTGCCTACAGTGACGCTTTTAGCGGAGGGTGGAAGAATGGTATGGCTCCCTGAGATTGGTTTGGGAATTGGTTGTGAGCAGGGTATTTATGATGGTTGGCAACGTGAATGGGTCTATTGGTACGATCGCTCAGGCAAGAGATATATAACTACTCAAGAACGTGCGAACCTAGAGCGTCAGGCGAGACTTGAGGCTGAGGCGTTGTTACAAAAGTATCGCAATCGCTTCGGTGATATCTCTGAATAATCAAAAAGGCGATCGCTGAGCAAGCAAAGTTAATTTCGCAACAGGAGTGTCAAGAAAAATAAAAACTTGCCGCTTATCTGCGATCGCTTGGCATTAATCCTTATGAAATCTGAATCTCGTTTTTTAGTGAGTTTTGGAAACTAGATTTGAACTTGAATAGTGATGGCTATAATAGATTCAAAAGTGCTTTGAGATCCTGTAATGAATACTTCTGGCAAAGATAAATCTGAGTATGCTGCAATTATTCGGTCAATGATTGAGTGTGAAAACCATTTACTTAATGATCGGATCAACTGGTTAGTTACAATTCAAGGTCTTTTATTTGCAGCTCTTGGATTCGCTTGGGATAAAAAGGATACAAGAGGATTGATTACAATTTTCAGTCTATTGGGTATGATGGTTTCTTTATCAGCATGGACATCACTCAACATTTCAAATCAGGCTAGGCATGAACTAGTAAAGTGGTGGGACACGAATAAGCCCCCTGATTATCAAGGTCCTGATGTTATAGGTATACGAGCTTTTGGTAAAGGTTCTGAAAGACTACGCCCGTGGCGTTTACTTCCTTTTATATTTATTTCAGGATGGGGGTTTGTGCTGATTTTCAATTGGATTCGTTTCTGAACAGTGAATAGATCGAATAATCAGTACAATTCATGACAATATATTGTGATCGATACTCTCTGAGAATGCATTCATAAAAATTAACGCACCTTATTGTAAATTCTCAGATCTCCAACTTTTTGTATGGCTAGCAAAAGCTATCTGCGAGAGCGACGAAAAAGTCAGTGATCATTGTCTCTGCATCTTAACTTCTAGACTGGCAAGCGATCGCTTAATATAGTTACATAAAGAATAGCCAGCAGCTTTATGACCGCAGCACCAACCTTAGCAAAACGATATATCGAGCAACGCGATCAAGGATACTGGATCGAAGGAACCCGTATTTCTCTTGATTCAGTTGTTTATGCCTTTTTGAATGGTCAGTCACCTGAAAGCATTGCTCAAGACTTTCCATTACTCTCACTAGAAAAGGTTTATGGTGCGATCGCCTTTTATCTGGGCAGTCGAGAGTTAATTGACGCATATCTCAAGGAAGGTGAAGAAGAATTTGAGAAACTGCAAAAGTCCTGTAGACAAAAGAATCCACTTCTGTATCAGAAGTTAAAAACTGCTCAAAAAAAGTTCAGATTTTTGGATTCTCTCCCAGAAATTGCCAGTTAGTGACGCAATTGATGCAATCATCCTCTTTTGGGAAGCCTCTACTGCTGAAGAATGGATTAATCAAATAATGTCCATCCCATTCTAAGTAGCTAAGAGATTTAGGATGAGTGCGATCGCCGATCTTGTCAGTGCATTCATACAATTTAACGCACGTACCTTAATGCTAACTGTTTGTGCGTTACGCTCCGCTAACACACGCTACTGGACTGTTTCATCTAAAATAGTGCAATAGATATTGGTTTGGAGAGCCCTAATCATGGGAAGAGGAAGGCGAGATAAAGTCTATTTAACAGTAGAGGATAGAGAAAACTTAGAACAAATTAGTCGAAATGGCTATGCACCTGCAAAAAAGATCTTGCACGCCAGAATTTTACTGATGTGTGATGAAGGAAAATACAGCAAGAGAACATGGACTGATGAAGAAATAGCAGAAGCATTGCAGGTGCATAGAAACACCGTAGGTCGAATTCGCCAAAGATTTCTGCAAAAAGGTGAAAAACCTGCACTAGAGAGACAATTAAGGAAAACGCCCCCCACACCGCCCAAGGTCGATGGCTCTAGCGAAGCCCACATAATTGCTCTGTGTTGTGCAGACCCACCAGAAGGACGTGCTGAGTGGACAATCAGACTATTAACGTCAGAACTCAAGCAAAGACAAGTTATTACCGAAATTTCCGCATCAACGGTGTGGCGTACTCTAAAAAAAACGAATTACGACCTTGGAAAACCCAGAGATTTTGTATTCCCGAAAGAGATTTAGCAAGATTTGTGGCAGAAATGGAAGTCGTCCTTGACTTGTATAGCACGGAGCCATGCGAAGAAGAACCGTTGATTGCAATGGATGAAGCATCAAAGCAACTACTCGGAGAGGTTTAT
The DNA here is from genome assembly GCF_051131155.1 of Pseudanabaena minima str. Chao 2107. NCBI lineage: Bacteria > Bacillati > Cyanobacteriota > Cyanophyceae > Pseudanabaenales > Pseudanabaenaceae > Pseudanabaena > Pseudanabaena minima. The sequence continues at coordinate 1,571,145 of NZ_CP159508.1, read as the reverse complement.
CCACCAATAGCGATGCAACCTGGACAAGATAAAAAAGAAGACTACCACTATGAGCGTGAAGGTGTTCAAGCCCTATTCATGTTTGTTGACCCTCATCGAGGATGGAGACGGGTGAGTAGCCGAGATAGTCGAACAAGGATAGATTGGGCTGAGGAAATACGTCAATTGTTGGATGAGGACTATCCGAATGCACGAAAAGTAAAGCTACTCAGTGATAATCTGAATACCCATAATATAGCTTCGCTGTATGAAGCATTTCCTGCACCAGAAGCTCATCGTTTAGCAAGAAGACTAGAAATTTATCATACGCCGCGTAATGGTAGTTGGTTGAATGTAGCCGAAACCGAATTGAGTGTCTTATCAAAACAATGTTTAGATAGACGGATTCCTAGCAAGGACAAACTCAAAGAGGAGATAGACGCTTGGCAAAAGTCTCGAAATCAGAATGCATCCAAAGTAATATGGAGGTTTTCGACAAGCGATGCCAGAGTCAAACTGAAACATCTTTATCCAGTATTTGAGCAAGAAGAATAACCGTATCTATTGCACTATTTTAGATGAAACAGTCCACTACGAGGTTGGTTATTTATTTTCGGTAGTCCTAAAAAGGAAAAGATTTAAACAGGTAAGGATAGGCGGCGCTTCGCGCCGCCTATCCTTACCTGTTTAGCACTACCTTTATTTCAAATTTCTTGAGTGCGATCGCCAATTTTTTTAATGCGATCTGCGATCTTGTTATGCTTCTTGTTACAATATTTTCATATAGTTCAACTCAGGTGCAATATGTCCCAAATAAGCGCCCCAATCAGATTTCAAGTAACCTCTCCTCCATTTCGTTGGGACGAAGCAGGAGGAATCCGTATTGGCTCCAGTCGGGTAACTCTAGATAGCCTACTTGCTGCATACCACAACGGTTCTACACCTGAAGAAATTGCCATTCAATATTCGGTTTTGAGTGTAGAAGACATATACAGTGCGATCGCTTATTATCTCAACCATCGACAGGAAATTGATAATTATTTAGAGCAACGCAATCAACAAGCTCAACAACACAGACAACAACTTACTCAAAAGCATAACCTAGCCGATTTGAGACGGCGATTGCTTACTCGTCAGGCACAAAAGGAATCGAGATAAAATGCGCTTTCTAGCTGACGAAAATTTTAACGGAGCCATATTGCGTGGTCTAGTGAGGCGGTTACCCGAATTAGATATAGTTCGGGTTCAAGATGTAGGACTGAAGAACACTGATGATCCAGTAATTTTGGAATGGGCAGCCAACGAAGAGCGAATCTTGCTGACCCATGATGTTGCCACCATTACGATGTATGCCTATGAGCGTATCAATCAAAACTTATCTATGGCTGGAGTCATTGAGGTGATTGCAACAGCACCCATTGGGAAGATCATTGATGATTTAGAGATATTTATTTGTTGCAGTCAGCCCGAAGAGTATGAAAGTCAAGTTATTTTCATTCCTTTCCCCTAACCATCGCGACTTTTGCGCTGTGCTAATACATGCTATGAATGATCGCTAAATTACAGTGGCTTGGGGTTGATAAATATTTTAGTGTTTTTGAAAATTAGTATTAAGATTTTGAGGGAGTAGATCGAAAAAATGTAATGAAAGCCAATATCACAAAGAAATTCAAAGCATTATCAAGCCCCAAGTTTATTGGCTATGCATTAGTTGGGGCGATCGCTTTATTAAGCGCAATCGCTACGGGTTTAGAACTCAGCGAAGTCCAGAACCTCGAACGTCAGACCCAATCAGCATTTTTTAACTGGCGTGGAACGATCGCACCTCCTAAAGATATTGTGATTTTGGCAATCGATGATCTTTCCTTACGTCAAGGTGAATTTTATGATCCTAAAACTCGTCCATTTTTAGAACCATTTCGCACAACCACATGGAAGCGCGTAGTCTATGCCCAAGTCCTAGAGAAACTGGTTAAAGCAGGCGCAAAAGTAGTTGCCTTTGATATTTTATTTGTAACCCCTGGAGATCATGGCACTGCTGATGATGATAAGTTTCAAGCAGCAATCTCTAAGTATGGAGAACGCGCCGTATTTGCGGCTAGTTACGAATTTACGCAAATTGGTGAAGCAAATGTTATGCAGCTTGCCTCACCTGATGGAATTTTTCAAATAAAACCGAATACTTTAGGACTAATTAATTTTCAACCTGAAGTTACAGGCAATATTCATCGTTTAGGTGTGCTACCACCAGAAGATAGTGGGTTACCAATTGTGCCAACTTTTGCGGCTGCAATTCTGAATGTTGCCAAAATTAGTTATCCCCAACCTAAAGGCGATGGAATTTATTTTTTTGGTGGTGCAGATACATGGGCAAATGCTCAACAACAAATTCCATTTTATTATGTAGTTGATCCATACAATTGGAACAGTGAACAACTTCAGGGCGGTAAATTCTTTAAAGACAAAATTGTTTTGATCGGGGCAACGGCAGCATCGAAACAGGATATCCAAAACTCAGCGATGGGGCGAATGCCGGGAATTGAGATTCACGCCAATTCGATCGCCACACTCATGCAAAACAAAAGTATTGCTGAGCTATTCGCTAATCCGATCCAAAAAGGTATTTTCATCCTCCTACTTGTAGGCATCTCAGGCGGTATTCTCTGCCGATTTAAGCATCCACCTACGCAGATATTAACGGCTTTTGGCATTGCGATCGCTTGGTTTGGACTTGGGTATGTTTGCTTTATTTACACCAGTACGATTTTGCCTGTGGCAATTCCTACAATCGCGATTGGTTTAAATGGGATAGCCCTTTTGACTACGGGTTCCATTGCTGCCCAAATTGATAAAATTTTGCTTCGGCGCACTCTAGAACGTTATGTTGCTGCGCCAATTGTTGAAGAAATTATCAATCAGCCTGAAGGATTTCGTGATTTATTAGAAGGTCACACCCTCAAAGCTGCGGTTCTCTTTTCTGATATTCGTGGCTTTACAACTCTTTCCAGTCGTCTACCCGCAAAAGTACTCATCAAACAACTAAATACCTATTTGGCTGGCATGGTGGATGCGATTTTAGAGTATCAAGGCACAATTGATAAGTTTATTGGGGATGCGATTATGGCGGAGTTTGGCTCACCTGTTTCGCGAGGAGAAAAAGCCGATGCAATGAATGCAATTAATGCTGCTCTAAATATGCGACTGGTGTTAATGGAACTCCGTAAAGTCTGGCAAACTGAAAACATGATCCCTTTCTCAAATGGCATTGGCATTAACTATGGTGAAGTAACTGTTGGCAATATTGGTTCCTCTCGTCGTCTTGAATATGCTGTTATTGGTGATACGGTCAACGTAGCAAGTCGTGTTGAAGGTATGACCAAGGAATTGGAAACAGATATCGTCATTACGGAGTCACTTTACGAAATTGTCAAGGACGAAATCGAAGCTGTTGATTTTGGAGAACATGCACTTAAGGGACGAGTTGGAAATGTACGCTTATATGGTGTAATTGGGCTTAAAGGTAGCGATCGCCGAATTTATGAACAAGTCCACAAAGATCTAAAGCGCCATACGGCGGTAATCGATGTTCTTAAAAAAGGGCATTTACCAACACGCCGCGAATGAAAGATTGATTATTAAAAGTGTGGCAAAGCCACACTTTTAATAATCTTTACGATTTGGGCGATCGCATTGGCATCTTCGCTTTGATGCATATTCTGGATATACTCATCACGGCGCTGATCAAGATCAGCGATCGCCTTTAATAAACTCTCACTGGTCAAATCTTCTTCAAAAAGAACAGCACTGTAACCACGAGCTTGAAAAGACTTGGCATTGAGGATCTGGTCGCCACGACTAGATAATTTTGATAGAGGAATTAGCAAATTTGGCTTGCGTAAAGTCAGAAACTCAAATACAGCGTTTGCTCCTGAACGTGATACGACTAAATCAGCGATCGCTAAAATATCGGCAAGTTCCGTTCCTAAATACTCAAATTGTTGATAGCGGGGATTTACATTGAGATTGATATCAAGATTGCCTTTGCCACAAGCATGAACAACTTGATACTTTTGTGTAAGCTCAGCTAAAACAGCACGGACAGATTGATTGATTTTTGCAGAACCTGTACTACCACCGACCACAAATAGAACTGGAGCATCAGCATTAAATCCACAAAGCGCTCTTCCTCTTTCTACATTTCCTTGGAGAATATCAGGACGAATTGGTAAGCCTGTATGGATAACCTTGGGAGCATATTTGGCTAAATGCTTAACAGTTTCGGGGAAAGTGACACAGACTGTAGTTGCAAAAGGAATTGATAGGCGATTGGCTAAACCCGAAGAAAAATCTGACTCATGAATAATTACAGGAATCCGTTGTAGCCAACTCGCAAAAATGACAGGGACAGTAACAAACCCACCCTTAGAAAATACCACTTGAGGCTTGATTTTGGCGATCGCAAAAAAAGCATCAAATATGCCCTTAATTACTTTAAAAGGATCGATAAAGTTCTGCCAAGAAAAGTAGCGGCGCAATTTACCCGACGAAATACCGTGGTAGGGAATACCAACTTCGGCAACAAGTTGTTTCTCAAGCCCATTATTAGAGCCAATATATACAACCTCCCAGCCATCAGCTTTCAAACTCGATAGCAGTGCAAGATTAGGGCTAACATGACCAGCAGTACCACCACCTGTTAATACAATTTTGGGTTTCTTTGCTAATTGTTGATGGTCTGATGGTAAGTTTGGCTGATCTTTGGTCTGATTATTTGCGCCCACAGTTATTATTTGTCTCTAGATGTTGAGAATATTGGATTTTTATAGCAATTATAGATTAATCAAAACCCAGAAATTTTTTAAAAGTGTTGCAAAGCAACACTTTTAAAAAATTTCTGGGTTTTGATTTGAGCGCAAAGCGCTATAGCAAAAAAAGAGTTAGCTAGTACAAACCAAAACCCAAGAAGTGAGTGGCGGCGCGAAGCGCCGCCACTCACTTCTTGGGTTTTATGTTCTCAGCAAAACTTGCTTTGCTATATAAATACAAGTTTTGAATAGATTTTATGTGAAAATTGGTTAGGACACATAAAACTCAAATCTAAAGAGTTTAGGACATGAACCAAGTCTGGCAAAATTTCAAAAAGCCAATTCGTAATGGGCTCAAATATGCCAAAGCTTTAGTTAAAGGATATCCATTCCATTATGCTAATCGCCAAAATCCTGATGCTGCTGACCAATATCTGCACAAATGGATAGAATCTATTACGCCTATTCCCGATCGCGGCACATCAGAGATTCGTGCTAATCGAATTTGGAACTTACGACTTGCGGCTCAAAGGATTCATTGTCTTCATATTTCTCCTCAAAAGATTTTTAGTTTTAGCGATCGCATTGGTGTGCCAACAGAAGCCAATGGGTTTCGAGAAGCTCCTGTATTTGTGCGCGGTCAAGTGCTAACTGATGTGGGGGGAGGCTTGTGTTTGATAGCTACTAATGTTTTTAATACTTTTCTGTATGCGGGCTGTGAGATTTTAGAACGGCATTGCCATAGTATTGATGCCTACGGAGAATCAAGATTTTACGAATTAGGACAAGATGCCGCAGTTGCAAATGGATATAAGGATCTAATCGTTCGTAATCATAGTCAAATCCCTTTACAACTAAGATGTAAAGTATTAGAGAACGAAGGTAAAGTTGAGTCTAGTCTTTGGGGGGCTGCGCCAAAACCTTGGCAGATCAGAGTGGAGTCTCAAATCCTTAAGCAATTACATCCACCAAATCCACAGTATCTATCAGGTTGGATTGTGGAAACTTCGCGCTATAGCAAAAACGAATTAGAGCCATCATCTACATGGCAACGTAATTATGAGGCTGTTAGCCATTATCAGCCCTGCGTAAAGTCATAACAAAAGGCGGCGCAACACGCCGCTTTTTGTCTTATGGAGTTAGATTAAGCCAAATCAAAAACTAGAATTTCCGCATCACCTTTACCAATCAATTTTAAATCGCCAACCCGATCGCTTGAAATAGCATCACCAGCATTTAGCAAGCGATCGTCTACCAACACGCTACCCTTGGCTACTTGTACCCATGCATAGCGATTTTGGCTAACTGTATGGGTTACTTCTGCCCCATCTTCGAGAATGGAAGCATAAACATAGGCATCTTGATAGATTTTAACTGAGCGATCGCGCCCATCGGGTGAAACGATCAACTTTAATTGATTAAGTTTTTCTTCCCTTGAGAAAGAAACTTGTTCATAACTAGGCTTAACACCTTCTTGATTCGGTAAAATCCATATTTGTAATAAATGAGCAGATTCCGTTGCGGAAGGATTAAACTCACTATGGGTAATTCCAGTACCTGCGCTCATTCTTTGCACATCACCCACACGAATCACTGAGCCATTGCCCATGCTGTCTTTATGCTCTAAAGCTCCATCGAGCATATAGGTAATAATTTCCATATCGCGATGGGGATGGGTTCCAAAGCCTTTACCACCAGCAATCTGATCTTGGTTAATCACCCGTAATGAGCGAAAAGCCATATGCTGCGGATCGTAATAGTTAGCGAAGGAGAAGGTGTGATAGCTATCGAGCCAACCGTGATTGGCATGTCCTCTTTCTTCTGATTTACGAATAGTCAACATAATTTTTTACCTCTGGTAGTTGTTTTTGATGATTTGCCCTCACCCCTAGCCCCTCTCCCGTAGGAGAGGGGAACAAGAAAATAATATGGGTTTTGCTCCCCTTCTCCTGCGGGAGAAGGGGTTGGGGGATGAGGGTTCCACATAACATCAGTTATGAGTTGAATTAAAGTTTTGTATGCGCTCCGTCACAGAATGGAGCTTTACCTGTGTGTTTACATAGACAAAGTGCAACTTTCTTAGTTTCGGTCACTTCAAAGGCAAGAGGTGTAAATTCTGTTCCTTTATGTGCGCCGTTACAATAGGGTTGGTTGGTAGATTCGCCACAGGTACACCAGTAATAAGTTTTAGGCTCTAGTTCCAATACAACAGGTTTCTTATCAACAATCTTAGGTTCACTCATGAATTCTGTCCAAATGCATTGATTACCGACAAATCAAATATAATTGACTCACACTCTTTAAGTAAAGTATGCACTTTTTTGTAAGGTACATACCAAAAAGATACTATAGGAAAATATATAGGTTGCAGCAAATTTTAATTAATCAGAAGACTTAGTTGCCAACTATCTTTTTTACCAATATTGCAACAAGTAAGCCAGTCATTAAATATCCCATTCCCGCCTCCATTAGAGCTAATGCTTTACCAATAACTGAAACTGGTTGAATAACAAAAGAACCAGTAATAAAAGTTAGCGCAGAAAAATACAAAGTATCCCAAATATCATGAGAAGTTAAAGAATTAGGAATGAAGAAGTAGAGTATCGCAAAAGAGTTAACTATACCAAAGCACCATAAGAAAAACCTTTTAAAAGATCGACCATAATCACTGGTATATCTTAATACTGCTGCTGTTATTGGCTTTGTACTTTCAAGATTATCTATTCTCTGCTGACTCAAAGCTAAGTCTTGCAAAAGCACAGCCAGATTAAAATTAACTGAATTTAAATTGATACCTAAAAAGCTTGTCTTATTATCGAATTTAGTGTTATCTATCAAAACTCCGTTCATTTGCGCCCAGTCAAACTTTGTACCACATATCTTACATTCTGAGAACCAACTGTTATCTAGAATAGATCTTGAAAAGTTAGTATTTATTAGGTTTGAACCAAAGAAATCAATGTTTTGGAAATTTTTACCACTTAAATCAATATTGCTTAAATCAATTCCACGCAAATCGTATTGGTCATAATATTTACCAACAATAGAATCCAATACACCTATATCAAAATTGTTGTTTTTCCATGTAGTAAAGATTTGCTGTCCTTCCTGAGATTTCCACCTATCTGTTAATTGTTTTTTATTTAACTTAACAATAGTCTGTAACTCTATTAAGTCAGCAGGCGTATTTTGTAAGTTTACACCTGAAGCAATAAAGAAGTTTGAAGTCACCTTGGTTGAAGACATACTAGTTAAATAAACCTTGCTAAGCTAGCCTACTACAGCCTCTTCACTCAATCAAGCATGTCAACTTACAGTCTACAAATATTGACAAAAGGTTTGCAAGGTATGTTTGGCTATTTCTGATCTATATACCGCTTACCCCAAACATGCATTGCATCTAGAACAGGCTGTAAGGTTTTCCCCAACTCAGTAAGTGAATACTCCACCTTGGGCGGAACCTGCATATATATCTCACGATGCACTAAGCCATCATGCTCCATTTCACGCAATTGCTGCGTCAGCATCTTCTGAGTAATTCCCCGTAAACAGCGATGTAGCTCCCCAAAGCGACTTGTCCCGTTAAACAACTCATGTAAAATCAAAACTTTCCAGCGTCCACCGATCGCATCAAGAGTAGCTTCAACAGGACAACTAGTGCGATCGCCCTGATAGACTGCACCACAATCAACCTTATCAGCAGGCTCAACAAACGTATCAGTAGGAATATCAGTCACTTGGTTCATATCATCTCGCATGTACTTACTGAAAAGTACATACCCTCTAAAAAGCATGTATGTTGATTATAAAAGGATATTCTCCGATCCACTTCCTTGAAACTTAGAAAAGCAATAAAAAAGATGCACTAGGTGCATCTTTTTTATTGCTTAGGAAGCACTTGGTGCTTTATTTACCACCTTTCTTGAGAGCCAAGATTACTTCGACTTCAGCAGTTTCTGGATTTGGATAAGCCGCAGTTGCCGCAATACCTCGGATAGACTCGATCAAAGCTTTTGCTTCAGGAGGAGTCTTTTCTTTCTCCGCAGGAGGCATGAAGCTTTGAACAATACTCCATGTGCGATCGGCATCAATATAGAAATAGCCAACATTGTTAGTAGGTAAAGTACTAATTACTGACTTATAGGTAGCATCAGCATCGAGTGCAGTTGCAGGTTTGGGTACAAACAGTGACACAATCGGAGAAGCGGTGAGGAAAATCGTATCTGGTTGACTCCACCCATGAGCCACGATCGCTCCAGCACCAGCCGCCGACCATTCAGTAACAGAGACTCCACCAACATCTTTTTTGGCGACCGTTGCACCATTCTGCTTCGCAAAATCATCCAGTTTCTTGAACAAAGATTCAGCAGCAGCACGGTTTGTAGTTTGCAACATTAGTAAAGGTGCAAGCCCTTGGGTTTGCGCCAAGATTCCTTCAGTCTTACCAGCTACAGAAGCTAGGGCAAACTCGCCATCCATCCATCCAAAGATATCTTTGTCAAGATCAAGAGCCAATGGTGAAGACTTCAGTTGTGCTCTCACTTCATCAAGCCCTTTCTTGATTTCAGGATTTTTATCTGCCGACTTTACAAATTGCTCCCATGAACTCTTGATATTAAAGCCCGTGGTTACCATAAACGCTTGGGAAGGAATCTGACTCATAACCTTGTTAGGTGAGTTTTTGAGGGCAGCAATTGCCGCAGGATCAAACTTACCAAGGGCTTTAAAGCGAATACCTGCATCATCAATGCCAAATCCCATATTCAGAGATTTGATCTGCTTCAATTGTTCCAGTGACTCTGGGGGAATGGTCTGAGCTTCAGGATTTAGTGCTGCTAGCTCCACAATTGATGTGCCGAAGTTAGGAATGTAAACTTGAGCAACAGGGTTTTGAATCTTGAGGTCATCAGCACTTGCTGCACTTGCTAACGAAGCTTCACCTTTAAAAGTATCGATCGCTTTTTGCGTTGTCTGTTCTTGAGGGGTGACAATCAAGTAGTTTCCAACCATAGCGGTTACACTACCCTGACTGCCTTCACCATATTGGGTGATCTTCACACCTTTATAGTCAGACTGCTTTTCTTTACCACCTGCCTTAGTTTTGATCTTCTCAGTCAAAAACTTCTCAGCACCAGCTTTGTCTTTAACCTCAACCACGATCAAAATATTTGGTACAGTCTTTGCTTCAGGAGCAGCTTTGTCCTGTACAAACTGAATCGAACCTGTATCGCTCATGGGTACATAGCGATTTTGAAAAGTGGCTTGTGATTTGCTTGGTACAAGGCTAGCGGTTTTCCCAGCAGGTAAAATTGCGAAAGTTATATTTTTACCAACCCAAGGCTTAATATCTTTGTCGTAGTCTACGTCACCTGAAGAGAGATTTTTCCTTACCTCAGCGATCGCTTGATCGTAGAGTTTTTTGGTTTCTGGAGACAGGAACTGCTCTATTTTGGACAAGGCTGATTCGTCGGTGGAGATGGACATCGCCATCAATGACTGTTTAGGTACAACCGTAAGCGTTCCCGATGTACTACTTGTCGTGGGAAGAATCGTTGGCTTATTCAAGAAGAAATAAGCACCTACGCCCCCTGCTACTACTACAGCCGCGCCACCAATAATCGGTAGTAAATTTGGTTTTGTTTCAGACATAAATGCATACCTCACACTTGTCAATTTCAATATGACAGTATAGTGCTTAACTTAAAATCCCCATAGACGCGATTCACCTATGTCTTGTGAGTTCGCTCACACCAAACTTATTTAAGGAACACTTCAGCGCAGGTACTAAATCCCCTATTTACTTGTGGAGTAACCCTTTTAAGTAAGTATTCTGATCGCTAACTAAATAAGAGTAAATAAACAGAAAATCTCCCTAAAGGATGAGCCTTAAAAATTCAGCAACTTTAAAAAATATCTACTCCCTTAGCATCCAAGAATAAGGGTGCGGCGCAAAGCGCCGCACCCTTATTCTTGGGCGAGCCAGCAAAGAACTCTCTACGCGAGTTCTTTGCTGGTTAAAAATCCAGCCATGCTGGAATAATTTGCCATGCTTGATTAAGAGATTTGTCTAATATTTTGTAATTTGGCTCAAACTTACTGACTAATTTCCAAAACTTATCCGAATGGTTCATATGAACTGTGTGACATAGTTCATGAATTAGTACATATTCCACAACATTAGATTCAAGAAAGAGTAGCTTGTAGTTGAGACTAATATTCCGATTGCCAGAGCAGCTACCCCATAAAGTCTTTTGACTACGCACGGCGGTAGTGCGATAGGGCAACTTAGCACGGATGCTGACCTTGCGTAACCAACTGAATAAGTGTTTTTCCGCCTTTTTCATTAACCATTGCTTCAGAAAAAATTTGCAGGCTTCGATATCGGTAATATGACCTTTGACGACTAGCTTTAGTTCAGATTTTTCTTCTTGAATGGCGATCGCCTTAGATTTTGTCGAAACCTGTTGATACTCAATTTGCCATTCTTCGCCAAGCGATCGCAGGTTAATGCGGTCAGGCAACTCATGGGGAGCCTGTGACTGAAAAAAAGCTTCACGCTGATTGAGTTTGAGCTGATTGCGAACAATCCAATCACGCTTTTTCTGGATTAGTTCAGGAATCTTGTGATGATCATAATCAGCAGGAATAACTACTTCTAAACCTGATTCTACGGAAAGTGAAAGACGCACAGACTTGGCGCGATCGCTGACACGCACAGTGTAGGCTGGTAAATCGGCATTATTAATTAAAGATTTGGAACCAGATGCCATAGGTTTAATCCTGAGTTTTAATCTTGAATTAAAATCGTGCCTGCAAAGCGCGCATTTAAGCGATCTCGCTCGCGGTGAGCATTACTACGATTGCTATAAGTCCGCACTTGAATATAGGATTTCCCCTTAAAAATAGTCACAAAAGCATCGGGGGCAAGTTCACGAACTTGTTTTAAGGTATTAGCATTTGTATTGGGAACTAGCACCCGATAAATTGTGTTAGTAGAACTGGGCTTAGTATTTGTGGGAGTTGGGACAGAATTTGTAGGAACAGAACTATTTGATGACGCAACGGGAGACGCAATTAATGAAGCGCCAATTACCTGAGCCGCCAATCCTTGACCGCGTAGCTTTGTGGCGATCGCATTGGCACTCTGTTGACTTGCTAGTGGTGCTGCCAAGATCACTGAACGATTACTAAACGTGGCAAGAACTGCACTCTTTCCAGATAGAGATTGCACCTGTTGAATTGCCATATTTGGCTCTTTGTTCAGTTCCACTAAAATTACAGATGCTTGTAAGTTTGCGGGAATATCATTCACTTTCGCAGAGAAAGAATGCACAACTGCATCTAACCCTAATGCTCGTAGTTGATTGGCGCGAAATGTTGAAGCTTGGGCATTGTCAAAACCACCAAAAAAGGTCATGGAGGCATTGAGATAATTGCAAGGTACGGCGGCGATCGCTAAAAATTCTGGCAACTGGGGCAGTAGGTTGGCAGGACGATCCAGTATGACAACATAGCGCCGATTTGTGAGCTGGGGGCAAGTGAGTGCGGTCTGAGCGATCGCAGTTGATGGAATGCTTAAACTGTATGCCAAGCCCCAACCATTGATAAAAATACTGCTAGCGATGCAATTGACGGCGATCGCCCATGAAGATCGGCTTTTGGTTCTAAGTCCTAAAGATTTCATATTGATAGACCTATTCTTTCTAGAGCCGCGATATTGGTCAGCACTTTGATCATCTTCGATCACCAATTTGTCATCAATAGTTGAGATATACCACTATATGTTGCGAATTGTCATATCCGTCGCAAACTTTCTCAGTCTTGGCTTACTGTGTAAATGACTGACTGAAAATAGCCGTACTAACAACGGAGTCAAGGTCGTGGCAAATAAAGAACATCTAATGCAACTGCAAAAAGGGGTAAGTAGTTGGAATTTCTGGCGATCGCAAGAATACCGTACCCAAATCGATCTTATTGAAGCAAATCTTGCCTATTCTGAAGTTAGTAAAGCTGACTTTAGCGGTGCTGATTTGAGTTTGGCAAATTTAGGGGGAGCGAATTTGATCGGGGCGAATTTGCGGGAAGCAAATCTGACATTAGCAAATCTCAGTGGAGCAAATCTTAGTTTAGCAACATTCCAAGATGTCACACTATGTATGACTAATCTTAGTGGCACAAACTTAAGTTTGGCAAATCTTAGTGCTGTCAACCTTAGCCTAGCCAATCTGAGTGGCGCAAACCTGAGTGGGGCAGTATTACGCAATGCTAATTTGATGGGAGTAAATTTGAGTGGTGCAGATTTAACTAATGCCGATCTAAGTGATGCGAATCTGAGTGGTGCAAATCTCAATGGTGCAAATTTGAGTAATGCTTCGTTGTGCGAAACTGAGTTAAGTGGGGCGATCTTAAGCGGAGCAAATTTAACTAAGGCAAATCTCAGTGGTTCAGTTTTGCGAAAAACTGACTTCAATGGCTCAAGACTAAAAGAAGCCGATCTCAGACATACCGATCTTCATGCCGCTAAACTTGATGGCGCACTCTTAGAAAATGTCAAACGTTAAAATCAAAAAAGGCTCGCAACGCGAGCCTTTTTTGATGAATCAGCCTTCCCAAATTTTGGCTAGGACTGTTTGTGGTGAGATTTCCTTGAGTGGCTTACCTGCGATCGCTTGCACGTATTTGATGCGCTTTTCGGCGATCGGCAGTAATGAGCCAGCAGGCGTATTTGCTCCTAAAATGGCAACTAAAGCCGTGCCAACTGCAACTCCTAGTTGCATAGCATCACCTTCAGCACAAATAAATAGATTTGCAGCAGCAATAAAAGCGGTGAGCTTGCCGATATCGGTCGGACTCGTAATTAAGAGATTAGGAACTTTAGCGGTTAAATTTTTCAATAAATCGGCATTATTAACGCTATCGATCGCCACAATTGGTAAGTTAGGTAGTTTTGCTTGCATATCGAGCGCGATCGTTGCCCAACTATCCGCAGGATAATTGGCATAAGCACCACAATTCAGCAAAATAAAACCACTTTTTTGAATGCCAAGACGCTTTTGCTCGCTAGCTGCCCAATCCAAATCATTTTTCGGCAGAGTGACCTTAATGGGTGGACAAAGCTTCTGGATATTGATTGCCATTAGCAAGTTATGCTTTTGGACTGCGGCATATTCTTCAGGATCGGCAGTAATAATATCCGTTAGCAAAAAGTCACCCTGTCCTGCAAAAGATATTCGCTTGGGAATACCGCTTAACCATAACAAGATATTAACTGAGAAACTAGGCTGAGTAATGATCGCGGCATCATATTCGCGATCGCGGATTGTCCCAAGCAAGTTACCAAAATCAGCCAAAGAGTTGCGATCTTTGAAATCAAACTTGAGGACTCGGTTCACAGATTGGCAAACGCGATAAGCTGCCATTGCACGTGGCTCGACTACCACATCAATCTCGGCATTGGGATACTGTTGTTTGAGTGTATCCAGTGTCGGGAAAAATAGTAACTGATCGCCAGTTCCACCAGGAACCAAGGCCAGTATTCGCATCATATTTTATACATCTCTAGACGAAGACCGTAAGTAATATTACTTTGTTTTTGGGAGTTGATACAGATAGCCTTAATACAAACCCTAGGTAGCTGGATTAAAAACCAGATTCAAAACCTGTGGCGCACGCTGCGCGTGCGCCACAGGTTTTTGGGTTTTATATTTAATTGCGCCTAGTAACTTAGGCTAGATCAAATCACCTAACAAACTCGATACTTCACCTTGCATATTGGTACGATTATCGTCGTAGAGCATGAGGGTATCCAGTTTTTTGTGTCGGGATAGCTTCTGAACTTTACGCACATTGCCATTAGTTGCATCAAGGGCGGCGGTAATTGCAGAATGTCGAATACGGTGGGGAGACATTTTTTTGGTAATGCCTGAGTCTCGGGCAAGTTGATCAACAATTTGGTAAATCGCTGTGCCAGTCAGTCGATGCCCGTGATTAACGGGATCGAGTGATTGGAATAAAGGGCGATCGCTATTTTTTGTCTTAAGTTGAGATAACCAGTCTTGAATTGCGTTCGCTGTTCCCATACTAAGACTAATGAGACTCTTTTGAGAGCCACGTCCCTTACCTAAAATCTGGAGCGATCGCGCTTCATAGTTAAAATCACCGATATTCGCGCTAACGACTTCATTGCGACGCAGGGCATTGTCCCAAAGTAGTCGCAAAATTGCAAAATCACGTATGCCTTTGATCGTAGTTCTATCTATTCGTAACAGCATTGTACGAATTCCATCGGGCTTGATTCCAGTCGTATCGCGATAGGTTTGCACTGTCTCAGTTTGGATATCATCGAGATTCCAATTGCATTTCCCTAACTTGGTGGCGAAATTTACCAAGGATTTGAGAGCAGATAGACGACGGTTAATTGTCGATTCCTTTAAGCCTTGAGCTATTAAGTCGGACTTGTATCGCAACACGATCGCGATCGCTTCAAAGCGATTTAACTGCAAAAACTGGGCAATCACTGGCTCTGTCGGCTTTTGTCCATAGGCAGCAAGAAAAAAGTAACGCAAATCCTTCTCATAGGCGCGTCTAGTATTAAGACTTCGCTTGTCGGCTAGTAGAGAAGTGAGAAGGTCTGGATTAAATGCCGTCAGACCATAAGGAACTCTGCTTATTTGAGTCTCATCAGTATCTGAATGAGTCCTATTTTGGTTCTCGTATTCTAAATTTAATACATTGCTTAGTCTTAATTGGGTCTCATTTGTCGCAACTATAGTCTTATTCGGTGTCTCGAAGTCTTGATTTAAGGCATATTTTGCTTGGCTAAATCTCAATTGTTCGGGGGCGATCGCGTCGCTCAGCCCTGCATTAGCTGCGGCACGTTTGACAATGCCATAGATGGCAGTTCCTGTCAGTCTATGACCATAACTCGCACGATCCAGAGATATAAATAGTGGAGCTTGAGCATCTTCTTCATTCTCAGTTTCAAGATGAATCAAATTCAGCCAGTCTTGTAATGCGTTGGCTGTGTCTAAACTGAGACTAATAATTTCCGACTGATTTTGTTCACCTTGACGTTTATAGCGCCGTTGCACCTGAAGCGATCGCCCTTGACAATCAAAATCCTTAATACTAATTGCTGCTATCTGTTGTCGTTTTAACGAATTCTCGATCAATAATTGCAAAATTGCATAATCACGTTGACCTGCCAATGTGTGGCGATCGCAAGCCATGAGAATTCGCTCTAGGTTATCTATCATGTTGTATCATGACTTACTGCTAAAAACTTTGTAGGCGATCGCACCTTTAAAAATGAGTCTGTTACAAATGCAATACAGATCAGTGTGATTACTCCATATTGCTCACCACTACCAAAACTTAGCCATTTTAGAGATTGAGCAATGGATGAACCACTACCAACAGCACCGCTAGCAAAACTCATCGTAATATTAAATACAAGATGAGTAAAACCAATAGCTAAAATTTTGCTTGTTAGGCTTTTATTCATTCTTGCTTTATCTGTAATTCACACATAATCATAACAAAAAGTTTATGTCGCGTACCGCCCCATACCAGCCCGTTCTTTTGCGGTTATTGCATAGTGCGATCGCCATCTTAGTCTTTGCTGCCCTAGTTACAGGCTTTATGGTCTATGACCGATACGACAAGCGGTTTGGGACTCTGAATTTACCGATAGTTCCCAATACCCAAGGGATTCACGGCACGATCGCTTTAACATTTTTAATTCTCTTACCAATTTTTGCTATATATTGCTTCCATCTAGGCTCACGACGCTTAGTTCAAGCCCAATCATTTAAACAGCTTGCAGAAGTGGGTAAACCAGTTTGGTGGATATCTCTACAGCGTCTCACCAATACTCTGATTCTTCTATCTGCGACCTTTGCGGTGATTACAGGTCGAATGATGCAAGAGGCTTGGCTACCTAATGACGAATTGAACCATGCTTGGTATATCGGACATTTGATTTCATGGGTATTAATGATTGTTGGTATAGCAATGCATCTATTGATGAGTGCTAAGGTGGGTGGATTCCCTCTCTTGCTATCTATCTACAATTGGAAAGTACGTGCTGAAGACATGCCAAATTCTTGGTTTAAAGGATTTCAAATCAAACCCTCTAGCACGATTCTACTTATCTTTGAGATTTTAGTTATTGGTGGTATTGCGATCGCCTTTGTTTTACCCGCATTCTCCCAAAAATAAAATAAAGTAGAGGAGGATGCAAAGCGTCCTCCTCTACTTTTATGAAAAAACATGAGAAAAAAAGACTTAACTTTACGCAGCGATCATAGCTGGGAGTCAGAAGAAGGATACAAAATCTTTGTTGCTGATCGTGGAGCGGTGAGATTTGATTTTCCCAAGGATTGGATTGTCAAGTTTAAAGAAAAGTCCGTTAGCTTCCATGACTTTGAGCCAACCGACGATACTGGCGCATTAGAAATGTCCTTTAATCGCTTACCTCCTCACGATTGGAACACATTTCCCCTCAAAAAAGCTCTACAACAAATCCTTGATGATGACGATCGCGAAATTCTTGCTAAAGGTAAAATCACTAGCGCTAACCGAGATGGCATGAAGCTCGTATGGACAGATTTGCGCTACATTGATGCAACCGAAAAGCGGGAAGCTACCTCTCGCATTCTGATTGGTATTGGTGGCAATGTCCAAGTCCTCTTCACTTTTGACTATTGGACAGAGGGCGAAGAACAGATGCGCCAAGTCTGGGAAGTAGTATTGCGATCGCTACGGTTAGGCTTATTTATTCCTGACCCTACTAGAGGACAGGTGGTTAACCCAAATTTAAACTAGAACTACTAGAAAACAAATAGAGGCAACTCTGGGAATAAATCTAGATATAGTGATGATTTTTTACCGATTACTTGGCGGTCTAATAGTGTATTGTTAATTCACTTAAAATGATTGAAGAGTAAAGGCTTATATAGTCTAGGCTCAGGTTTTAGGCTCAGACAGCCTCACTTTAAAACTCTTTAAAACTATATTTGTGTGGATATTGAAAGTAATGGGAAAAGTAATAGCAACAGTAAATATGAAAGGTGGAGTCGGTAAAACCACCTTGACTGTCAATATTGCCACCTGCTTGGCGAAAATCCACCGCAAAAAGGTTTTAGTTGTCGATTTAGATACCCAAATCAGCGCTACGCTCAGCATGATTTCACCAGCCGAGTTTGCTAAATGCCGTAAAGAAAATCGCACATTGCGAAATTTAGTTAGTCAGGCGATCGCGCGTTATGGTGTTCAGATTAATGATCCAGAAGAAAAAGTCTACCAAATCAAAGATCTTGTAATTCCCCATGTCTGCAAAGTACAAGGCTTAGATCTCTTAGTTGGCGATATCGATCTATACGATGAGTTTCTCGTATCAGAAATGCTCTATAACAGATCGCTCCTATATGAAGAAAAGCAGACCTTTCAGCAAACTTGGAGTAAGTTCGAGCAAACCTTAATTAAAGGAATTCTTGCTCCTGCTCTGAAAAGTTATGATTTCATCATTCTAGATTGTGCCCCTGGATATAACTTAATTACGCGCAGTAGTATTGTGGCAAGTGATTTTTACCTAATGCCTGCAAGACCTGAGCCTCTGTCTGTAGTCGGGATTCAGCTATTGGAAAGACGTATTGAGCGACTACGTGAAGTCTATCGAGAAGACAATTCGGTTAATATCCAACTTTTAGGAATTGTCTTCAGCATGTCGGCTGGCTTTACCCTGAGCAGATATTACCAAAAAGTAATGGATCGCGTAGCGGCGGACTTTAGTACTGCCAAGATTTTTAAAACTAAAATTCCCAATGATGTAAATATTGCCAAAGCTGTAGATAATTTCATCCCCGCATCTCTATCTAATCCCAACTCAGGCGGCGCAAAAGCCTTTGCTGAAGTAACTGTCGAGCTTTTGAAAAAGCTAGAAGTCTCTCTAGGCAGGAAAGAACAAACTTCAAGGTTAAGTCTAGTTGATTTGGAATAGTTCTTTTTTAGCACATTAAAATGAACAATTATCAAATATATCGAACCTGATTTTGCATCTCTTCTGAAGTAACTTGATTGAGAATTACCATTAGTCTCCGTGCGATCTCCTGTGGTGAGCGACGAACAGCAAAATCAAAATACAAACAAATTAATAAGTTGCTCACAGATCTCTAACCAATGGGTCAATTAATTCGTTAGGGATACGGTTTCGCTCAATATATCGATTGATTTCATCTCTATTATCGCTATAGTAAGTCAAAGCTCCAAATACCTGACCTAGAGTAAGGTGAGGCATTCCCTTAGGGATTTCTTCTGGTGCAATTCCTAAACGCCAAGTCTCGACAATTGCTCTAACGGGTGTACGAGCACCTCGAATAATTGGTTCTCCGTGAAGAATCTCATCATCTCGGACAACATAAAGATATTCTGTTGCTTGAACCATGACTATCTCCAGTTACATACATTTTTCATTGTATCATCCATATTAATTCGTCTTAGCTTGTAATAAAATGACAACTGAAAACAAGTCAACACATATCATTGAGCTTTGTAAGGAACTGCTTGATGATATTGAGTTAACTTGAAGGTTCTCAAATATGAAAAATCTGCTTTTTAATCTAGGCTTAGCAACGCTCTCTACCCATGAATTAGATGCTGTTACTCAGTCAGAGTGGCATCTTCTCTATATTTTGAACAACCTCCCAGAACAAATTGCAGCAAATACTTTTGTAGTTGCCCATGTTCCATTATTTACGATTATTTTTTGGTTGGGATTTAATGAAAATCTGAAAGTTAGGAAATGGACAAGAATTATCTTTAGCTTATTTTTGATTATTCATGCAGGATTACATAAAGCTCTCGAAAATCATCCCCTATATACTTTTAACTCACTAATTTCAAAATGCTTAATTTTCGGGGCAGGATTATTTGGGTTGCTGTACTTAATAGCTCTAATTTGGGAAACTTACTCTACAAAGACTGAAACTCAAAACTTCATGAATTAACTCCATAAATTAAAAAACTACATCAGAATGTGAAATACCGTGACGATAACGCTTTCTGTAAGAGACTTTATTAAGCGCAAAAAGTATAAGGTGAAAACCGATGAGGTATTTTTTGTATCAGGGCTATTATGGCTAGATGAAAAGGAAGCGAGACTTTATGATTGGCAAGATGACCAATCTATACCTATTGCTGATGATGAAGCCTATGGAAAAATGCGATCGCATTTTTCTGGTGATTATCTGGGAGATGCATTATTACAAACTTGGGTACGCGATCGAGATGATTGGTTAGAAATTTATCATGTGTATTGGGTTGCTTATAGAGATAAAGAACAATTCCAATGGAGTGATGAGATTTCTGTGCGACCTGTGCCACCACAATATGACTATATTCGCTGATTCCTGTTATCTTGTTGAGCTATGATGCTAAAACTATGCACAATCATTTCCCAAAATTAGAAAGCGATCGCTCTTCTCTCCAACCCACTAAACCTTGTCACCATTGTGAAGGCAAGGGCTATATATCAATCCGAGATTGCTCTGGTGAAGTTCAACGCGAAGAAAATTGTTCATTTTGCTATGGCTCTGGCAAAATCGAAATAAAGATTTGACCTTAGATATTTTGACTTTAAATATAAAGTTCACTTGCAACCTTCTTGTCGTAACTCTGTCAATATCTGTGAGAATACAGTAAACCTTGGGTTAAGATATTTTAATGAAAATTTCTGTGTTGATTTCTGTTGTGGCGATCGCGCTAGTTAGCTGCAAATCTCAACCAACTTCAGCACCTTCAGCTATTGCTACGCCTCAGCCTAAAGTAATTCAAGAGAAGGCGATCGCGAAAGTATCATTGGTTGAAGAAAAGCCAGTGTCAGTAATATCAAAGAAAGATAACAAAGAAACTGATGCGAATCTTGGAATGGGTCTACATGTAGCTGATAAAGTGCGGACACAAGGAAAAGGAAGAACTCAAATCGAATTCGATAATGGGGTAGGATTGCGGATTGGTGGTAACTCAACTGTACAGATTAAACCAAACAATCGACTTAATCTTACCGAGGGCGAGATGCTCACTTGGGTAAAACCAGGTTTAAAAGTTCCAACTGAAATATCTACAGCCTATGCCACAGCTACAATTCGAGGGACAACAGCCTATGTCGAAATTCCTAAAGACCTCAACAAAGGTATTAGGTTTTTCTCTTGGGAAGGCACGGTGGTAGTCAAGCTAGCCAATCAGTCGAAAGAAATTATTTTGTTAACTGGTGAAGAAGTAATCGTTACGCCTAACTCCACAACTCTGCCTGTTGTCAGACGAATGGATCTCAATGAGTGGAAAGAAATCTCTAAAACAAGTCCGTTGTTGAGAAGCTTTGCTTCTCCCTTACCCACCCAAAAGATTATTGATAACCTTGTTCCGGGACAGGCTAGCCTTGATCAAAGTCCTCCAGCCAAACAACCTAAAGTTGAAGATATCCAAGAAAGTCAAGGTAATCAAGAGACCCAAAGAATTCAAGATAATCTGGACAGCCCCAAAGATGCAGATGTTAAAAGGGATGATAACGACAGAGATGATGACAATAGGGATGATGATGACAGGGATGATGATGACAAATAAATTGATCCTTCTGCACGAACATTGGTAATTGTTGTAAGCAAATCTGTTAATCACTGAGAGCCCATAGACTCGTTCCATAACGAAAGGATTGAGTCTATGGGTTTGGTATTTATCTCAAACCCATAGCAAGCTTACTAAATATATAAGCTTGCGTAAATAACCAACGATTCGCCGAAAAGCCTTGCTCAGTAAGACTTTTAGTATTTTGTTCAAAAATCAAAAAAAGCACAGATACTCATCTGTGCTTTTTTGATTTGGCGATCGCTAAACAGTTAAGGAGTGTAATCGCGCTTAATTACTTGCTCAATCAGCGATTGAATTTGTTTAAGGCTCAACTGGAAAGTTTCCAGACGTGCATCAACAATCTGTCTAACGCCTTCTGTCGTCACTGAATTACGATTTAATTTTTGCTCTAAAGCTTCGTTATTAGCCAAGGTGACAGCGTGGATCGCGCTTAATTTTTCGCTTTGGGCGGCTTGAGAGCAAGCTAGATTGTCCATACGTGTGTCTAGATCATCCACTTTGGCTTCCACCCGCAAAAATTTATCATCTAGCCGATCGCGTTCGGCGCTTGCGAGAAATTTTCTACAAACTCTAAGAATTTTGTCCAGCATAGTACTCACAAACTTAATTCACTAGGAAGATTTAATTTAGCGATCGCCATGTCAATCTACTGAGAAAGGGATTAATTGCATAATTATTCTAAAGAACTCGCTAAAGTAAATATTGCTTCAGTATCTAAATTTAATTCTGTAGCCAGAGCCTCAACTAATGGGTAGTTCTCTTTAATATCTGTCGCAAATCCCATTCGATTTGTTCGGCTGCTTCAGGTGTATTACCCTCTGCTAACCAAGCTTCATATAATTGCCAATCACCATTAAGTCCTTTTGGGATAATTGCACCATCTTCAAGTCTTATGATGGAGTTTGGTTGATTTTGTATTAGTTTATATGTAAATTCCATTGTTTTTATTTGTATTGTTTAAAGTTAAGGTATATAAGCAGAAGCTATGAAGGGGCTTCCATTATTCCAAGATCCTGGTACAGAATATTGTGCACAAGACATAACATTTTTTGAAACAACTACTCCTAAAACACCAGTTATTGTAGGCGCACTTCGCATTTGCACAGGGAAATGCACTGCAACACTAATAAAGTCATTGCCTCCCGCCGGTCCAGGGTTATAAGATGCTCCAGTGTCACCAGCAAAGAAATATCTTTGACACCTTGCCAATTCACTTGCAAAATCAGAACTTACATAAGGTGTTGCAACACTACCTTCTTCTAGCTTTACATTAGCTAAAACAAAAGTACCACTAGTTTGAGCACCTAAAACAAATAGTATTTCCAGCCCTTTATTAACATCTTGTGGACAAGTAAAAGTAAGAGAATATCTAGTTAAAGTTGAATTAATTGCAACATTAGTAGAGTTTATTAAAGTCTTTGTAGGTGTTGCAATTGTGCCAAATGTATTAGCAGTTGTTGTGGGTCTATTAGCTACTACAGTTAAAGATGTAAGTAAAGAATTACTACATTCAAATGACAATGTAACAGTTTTATTTGCTAATGATGTTGTATTTATAGCTTCTAATCTTTGACCAATACCAACTGATGTAATAGATGCTGCACCAGTTAATTGAAGTCTATTAGCAGTAGTATTAGAACCAGCTACTTGAGCTAAAGTTGGATTACCACCAACTGAATAACAAAACCAACTATCAACAACTGGATAACCTAAAGATGCGGTTGGTGTTGCTGTTCCAGCAGTAATTGTTGCAGAAGTTGCTGCTTGTGCAACTTGAAATGCACTATTAATTAAATAGTTTGGATTTATAGCGCTTGGCGGGACGTTCGTTATCTCAATCAAATGATTCAATTTTGATCGAATAGATAAGCCAGTATCACCATTTTGAATTAGCTCAATCACGCCACACCTCTAAATCATCCCAAGAACCGTCATCAGTCCAAAAAGCTCCGAAAGCATTGTCAGCCCATCGCCATAGCTCAACAAACAACCCTTTGTGATAAGCGACTGGTTGAAACCGTAGGTAATACTTACCAAGGGCGTTATCCATAGCGATCGCCATCTGTTCGTTAAAGCCGACAAACTGAGACTCTCCTCTAACTCCTCCTGTAAATTGTTGCCAAAGGTCGCCACTTTTGCGCCATTTATTAGGAACAAGGTGACGAACTTTGATCGCAACGTGAGAGGAATCTAAGAGAAAAGGCAAGAGGATTGCATCAATGCGATTAGCACCAACATTAAAACTAGTTACGCTAATCCAAGCCATCCTCTAGATCCTCATCATCAATTTCGTCATACTCTCCGCCAAGGGCATACTCGATCGCCGCCTCAAAAGGAACAGTTTCGAGTAAACCCGATCCTGCACGCTGAACCACACATTGAGAGCCGTCAAAATCTAGAGGCAAGGAACTATTAAGAATCTCGTAAAAGCCCTCATCACAAGGAATCATAATAAGGCGGCGTTCGATCATACGATTGTCGCCCAGTCCCCAGCCGTGACAAGCCCTGCATATCGCCTGAAGGTATCAGGGATAGAGCCATCCTTAGAAGGGTCAAAGAAAGTAGTTGAAGAAACCGAGGAGGCAGTTGCACCCCTTCCGCTGGTAGTAATAGATTGAACTTGAGGAGGCTTAGGAAAACTCGCACCAAATACTAAGTCTTGTTCTTGCCCAGTCGCTTCAATAATTCCCAATGCAGCAAAATTAGTTCCTAACTTTGCCTTTTGCGATTTTTTCATACCCCAAGCATATTTAATCCCGTTGATCGTCACGTAGACAGGGATTTGGAAGGTAGATTTTGATTTTCTACCATTTGATTTTGCTTTGACGATATTCCACCCTGCCGCGATCGCCGCAGTAACCGCAGAGGGAGCAATAAAGCTGGAGTTAGTACCAGTAGCAAAAGTTTTGCTGGCTCTCTTGGGCTTTGGATGATTGGCTTTGAAAATCAAGCCAGTCACTGGCGTAGTAGCATCGAGAGTTTGATGCCCTAGCACAGTCCCCTTAGAGGCTTCGAGAGTTGTGCGGAAACCATACTTATGATCCGCGTAAGGGGCATCAAGCCCCACATAAACTAAACGGCTTGTCATGTTGTTAATTACCTAAAAATAAAGGTTTGCTAGAAAGGCTAACTAGAAAAAGCTCTAGAAAAAAAGCTCTAGGCAGTTACAGCCGTTGTTGCAGCTTTATTTAGAGGTGCTTGGCTGCTAAATGAGTAGGTCGAGCTTACAAAGAAATTGCCCGAAGCCACGTCCACAAAAGGAATACCAGAAACAGGTTGAGGATAGCTAGCGAGCTTTGTGGTGTTTGCATTATTCGCGTTATAGGCTTCCTGAGCAGCCGAAGCAACATCGAGCAAATTTGTTAAAAATTCCGCTACTTTTTGATCAGAGAGAGAGATTGAAGACTCACCCATCAAGAGATTTAAGTCGATCGTCAATTCAGATCCAGAAACAGAAAAAGCTGTTTCTTCAAGAGCATCATTCAAGTCACCAAAGGTTAAGTCAGGCATAAGATTTACACTATATGTAGTCACTGCATAACGAGTCTAGCGAATTTGAGCAAAAAAGCAACACTACATACAGGGCTGTGAAACCCTAGAAAATGCTAGAATGAAGCATCGGAGTTTGAATAAAACCCATTGGGTCTTATCTAAGTACGAAAACAATTACAGCCTTCTAGAAGTCTTTTGTGAATAATTGTAAAGATGGTTTTACGAGCCTATCCACTGCTAGGGACTACAAGCAAACGAGCGATTTCCCGAAAAACGACAAGGTTTGGTAGAGCGTACTACTACAGCCCAAGAGGTGACCTTTTAGAGAGAGTAGGAAAAACACTTGGATTGAGTAAGAGTGCTGCTTACAGCCTGCTAATGGAAGAAAGAGAATATTTACTAAGCCAACAAAAATGACTGAACTGCAACAGACTTACAGCCGAACACAGCAAATATTGACCCCTTTTGGTGCTGATGACGCTTCCATGAGAATCATTTACCAACCGTCAGCAATTTCGCCATATGACAGGGTGCAAACTTTGCGCTTTTACGGGTTTATTACCTCCTTACGAATGAAGGTGGATATACGCAGCATCAAAGAAGCAGATATACCAAACCTAGAGGCAGATGCTTCTAGGCTTGAACGGCTTACAGCTATGCGGAATATGGAATGGAAATCACCCCGCAAACAAATAACTTTTTATCTGAGGACTGCAACCTGTCCTTGGCAAGCGATTTTTGATGTTTCTTTGCTAAATCGCTTGCCTTACTACTCAGTGAATCTGTTGCCATATTTGACAGACAACATTAGTTTTGACACTTCAAACGATTGTCTGATAGGAGCGCAAATTACTGATGCTGGTTACGGGTTATTAGAGGGAGAAGATCGGGTTACTTTGTATGGTTCAGTGCGCGAAGAAATCACCACACTTCCCACAGACAGCAAAGAAATTAGCTTTGCAACGCCTCACAGTTGGACTATTAACGATGAATCACGATTAATTCTGCCTGCTAATCCCAATCGTCAACAGGTGACTTTAGTTAACACAAGCCTGACTGATGAGGCATATATCAATTATGGCGGTATGGCTGAACTAGGCAAAGGAATCACCCTTATGCGTGGAGGTGGTAGCTATGAAATTAACCTTGGTTCAAATTTGTATCGGGGTGCAATTTCGGCAATTTCGGCAACATCTCTAACCTTAACTGGTATAGAGGCTGTCTAATGTTTGACTTAGATTCTTGGTTTATGCCTGAAAATCGTGGAAATCGCCAAAAGCAAATAGAGGCGATCGCCTTGCCTTATAAATGCGGCAAGGTTGAAGCCGAAATTATAGCTACTAGGTTTCTCAACCATGAGAAGCCTAGTAGTTACATGATTTTGCAACCCAATGGGGTGAGGGTGCTATGAGAGGAGCGGCTAGAGTTGGGGGGAGAGCTTGGAGAGTTCCCCAAGAAGTTGAAGAAAGGACAAACCCTTTTGATTTTGACCCTTTTGAGATGATCCCGTCTATTGGTGATTTGCCAGTAGCTCCAGCACTGGAACCCATCAATGATGAATGGTCAATTTCAAATTTTAATGAACCCGTTGACGCGAAAGACTGCGCCAAGTATCCAGCGTCTCCCTACTGTGAGAATGAATGGATCGATCCGTTTGGATCGCCGTTTGGGGTTGAGCCTGAACTTAGAAGTAATGGTTGCGAGACTTGCTTTTATGTTTATCCGATCATCATGTGGATGAAATTACAGCCAACAATTGTTTGTCGGCGCGATCCGAATTGTGGCGTAGAGGCTAAGCCCTCGCTCAATAAAGATCCAATTACCAAGAATAAGCCCAAGCCATACGATGAAAACCCACCGATCACCCCTTTTAGATCGCCTGAGTGTGCCTTCAGAGAAGGCATCATAAATCGTTATTACAACTGGCTAAACAATGAAGTGGGAAGGCTTTTGAGCGAAGAACCATCAGGAAATCAATCTGAATACAGAAATTTGAGTGTAAGCTACCTTGGCGCGATTCGCATGACAGCAGGGGTAGGGGAAATCGTCAACGATAACTCATTGGAATTTGATTTAGGCTATCCGTTTGAAATCCCAAATTCTCCCAATTACGTTTATCACTATGTTGGTGATTTGCATGAACGGATTTACATGATGAAATCCTTTGAGGTAAAGGCTGAAAGAGGCAATGTGGAATGGATACCGCAAAGCCGTGTTTATTATTTTGTCAGATGGAAACCAATCCCATGTCCAGATCGCCCCCGCCCGAAAAAAGTCACACCACCCCCACCCAGACCCTTACCCACAGGAAGAGGTAAAAAAATGAGTTGCTGTAACGAATGCGCCGATGCTAAGGACAATACGGACAAACTGCTTAAAGAAATCAAAGAGATTAAAAAAGTCTTAGGGAGTGGCAAACTTGATAAAGCTCTTAATGCGGCTGTGGGTATTGGTGATGAAAGCAATATCACTACAATCGCAAATCTATTAGCTAAACGACTGGGGACAAACAGTTATCCCATTGAAGTACCCGAAAGCCTTTTGCAAGGAACAGGCGACAAGGTAAAAAAACTAGAATCAAACGCCGAATTTCTGCACTGGCTAACCTATCAGTTTGATGGGTTGGTTGGACAATTCCCAATCGATGTAGAGGTGAAAGACATCGATCCTTTGAAAGAAGGCGATCAAAATAAAACTATTCAATTGCCCAACCTTGCCGAAGCGATCGCCGAAATTTACGGACTGGTAATTAAAAGCTCTGTTAATCAAGAAGTAGAGCTAAATATGCTTTTGAGGCTTGCGGCTGAAGCGATCGCCACTAAAAACGCGGCTGTGGTAACTCAGGATTATGCAAGGGCAAATGCTCTATTTTTAGGGTACAAGGCAAATTTCAAACCCAGAGAATTGCAATACAACTTTGACTTTACAAATGCAAATTTAGACCCTCGATCTAAA
Organism: Pseudanabaena minima str. Chao 2107; assembly: GCF_051131155.1. Taxonomy (NCBI): domain Bacteria; kingdom Bacillati; phylum Cyanobacteriota; class Cyanophyceae; order Pseudanabaenales; family Pseudanabaenaceae; genus Pseudanabaena; species Pseudanabaena minima. The sequence continues at coordinate 1,543,270 of NZ_CP159508.1, read as the reverse complement.
GAGCCAATTGTCTTAGAGAAATTGCTGAGAACCGTTAAGGGATACGTGCAGGGCTGGCAATTAGAAGACAAAGAAACTGTCGTTGGATTCCTTCAAAAATTGATGTTTTCGGCGGGAATTATCAAAGCTGTATTTTTCCGAGGCAAAGGACAACAGAAAGAGTTGCAACGGGAAATAAACTCAATGGCAAATGATGAAAAGGCTCAAGAGGCAAAGTTTGAAGCATTTATTAAAGAGATAAATGATCCGAATTCGCGATTTAACAAAGACAGTGTAGACAAGCCAGAAATCAAAGACGAAACACCACCAGATAGCAAGGGGGCAAGATGAGCGCACTTAAAATTGTTAAACAAACCCTGACTAGCCGCCAAATTCGGGCAAAGCTTAACCCAAACAAAGGTAAGCGATCGCTAGACCTCAAGCACGCAATCACTAGACCTGATGAAAAGAATGTACTGGACAGAATTGGGGATTTTTTCAACAATTCGGGACTGACAGGCTTTTTATCTGGGACATTGAATATGCTTGGATGGGCTGGGGGTGGACTGGTTACAGGTATTTTTAGCTGGCTACGCGACCGCACCGAACAAATCAAGGCTTTTAATTGGAATGCATCAGATAAAGAGCTAGAGGGCTTGATGGAAAGCCAAAATGTAAGAATCGCCTCAGCTTGGGGTTCAGCATTAGGTAGTTCTTTTGGCTGGCTAGCAGGGGTAGGGATTGGCTACGGGATTAGCTTCCTTTGTCCTGTGATTGGCGGCGCAGCGCTAGCAAAAACCGTAGCTACTAATGTGGGCAGAGAAGCGATCGGCGAAGTAACTAGAGGCATTAGCGGCGCGATATCTCAAACTGTTGGGGCTTTAGCTAACAACACTTTGATTTCTGGCTATATCAATTACAGGAAATTGCTGAAATCATTGCCCAATAACGTACTTACCAGCATTTATGGAGCAAATACCGCAGGATTTATCAAAAGTCACTGGGGAAACGAGGGACAGCCTGTTGTCTCGTTTAATTCCAAGATGGAAGAGTTTGTTGAGTCCATCAAAGACAACAAACTGAGAGCATTTACTGAGGCTTTCTTAGAGGAATCATGGGACTCCTTTGCAGAGGCGGGAATGATCGTTGCTTACGAAATTGATGCGGCGTACGCCCAAGCCAAACGAGCGCAGGAAACTACCAAAGGGAAAAAGCGAGTGGTACGGCTTCAGCCCGATAAGGAGAAGAAGGAGACCTTGATATTGAGCGCTGGTGAGACAGATTTGCAAGAATCTGTACTCGAAACCCTCAACAATTACCGAATAATTTCTAATCGCGACGTTGGACAAATCGTCGGAATGCCCGCCGAGGATTATTTATCAGCTAAACCCTTGCGTAGACAGCTAACAATTGTTTTTAAGGAAAAAAAAGACCCACCTTGGAGAATGCCAGATGGTAAGCCAGCAAAACAGCGAACGGTGACGATCCCTGATGCAGATTTGGGGCTGACTTGGAACAAAATCAAGCTAGCGGCTAAGCCCTATACTTGGGGGAAATTTCGAGCCACTGCACATCTAGATAATGGAAGACAAATGGCGGTTTATGGTGCATCCAAAAGCGAGGCTGAAAAAACGCTCCGCCGCCTCGCTGAGCTTTCAACAGCGAAAATCTTGAATCTAAATGTTACGGAGGAAGTAGAAAAGAAGAATCAGAATCTTAAAAAGAAACCTATGCAGGTATACCCCGCACACGCGCATTTACTAGTCCGCCGCCCCACAACGGGAGAAGGGCGAAATCTAGCTGATGGTTCTAAGGTAGAAGAGGATAGCATCAGGCTAGATCTTTACCCAAATCAGGCTCCACAAGGAATCCCCCCGCTTAAATAAAAAAACATGCCAATTTCTAATCCAATCGTTAATCTAATCACCAATCCCCCGCCTTTGCCTGTGGTTCTTGTGCAAAGTACCGATCCTCTCGTTGTACCAGAACGCGATCGCGTTTTTTGGCTTAACACCACTACTAACAAGCTCTGGGTTGCGATCGCCACTAATTCGCCTTCTGATTGGAGAGCGATCGCATCCGATCAAGCGGGTGCGATAGACGTAGCAACCATCCTAAATAAGATTCTTGTTCAGGATGGACAGGTATTGACCACTGATGACCACGTAATTTTTCAGGATTAATCATGACCAGACACTCGACTTTGACAAATCCTAGCGATTTGCACTATTCAAAAATCCGCACTTTCACGGGAAATCCTAACGGGATTACTCCTGACTTTGCCGATCAACTACTCACAGCAACTGATACCAATAAGGTGTACCGCGCCACAGGTACATCTATCGGTAATTTAGTTGAGCTTGCTCCTACCGATAACGGGGGGGATGGTGGATCGGGTGCATCCAATGTAATTTTTAATGCTGGCATAGCGATCGCCCCTGCCAACCTTGAGCAATTGCTGATCGACACCGATACAAACAGGGTATATCGAGCAATTGGGCTAGATATTGGGGATTGGTTGGAGCTAATCGGGGGGAGTGATGGACTGCCATCATTAATCTCTGTCGGTGGTGGAAGCCCATCAATTGCGCCTATCGAAATTGGACAGCTATATTTTGATTTTATTGGGCGTATCCAGTGGGTATCAGTTCGGGCTGGTAGCCTAAATGGATGGGTTGAGCTTAGCCCTATCCCTCAAAATCTGTTTACTTCCTTTAACAATATTTCTAGTCAATCACTAAGCTCAGATTTCAGGGTTTTCTATGCCGATGTAACAGACACTTCAGAGATTGAAAGCGCTGATTTTACCTTTACTAATTCCTTGGGTGATGTATCAGTATTAGGACAGACACCAATAAGCGATCTGGTTTACCCACAAGGGAGAGGAGCGATCGCACTTATCCCTACAAATATTGGTTCAGTTGCTCCAGAATTAATAACTATTGATGCTGAAAGCGCCTACACAGGCACTAATGCATCATCAAAATTTGAGGTTAGAGAATCCCCCAACAACCTGTTTATCGATGACGGTGGCGACATTATCCCCATCGGTAAGAAATATCTATGGATACCTAGCTACTGGTGGCAAACAACATTTGGCTTTGTTGGGCAAATTGCCTTTGATGTGCGAATAACAATCGCAGATGCATAAAGAAGAGAGGCGATCGCTAATTAGCGATCGCCTCTCTTCTTTATTCCTGCTTTGGCTCAATGTTGGCTGTGAAGGCTTGCCACTTTTCAGGCAATTTAACCATTAAGTCATGCTCTGCCTTGGTCACAACTGCTCGCGCACAATACTCCGTGATACTTTCGCCGCTTGCCTCACACATTGATTCGATAACTGCATAAATATTATCGGGGACGGATAAATTAACCCTTTTAGAATCTCTAGCCATACAAATTAGTTACTAAACGATGTGTATAGCGTAACTGTTTAGTAACTAATACGCTAATATAAATCAAAAGCACGGTGCAAAGTTTGGACGCTCACACCGTGCTTACCCTTTTACCAAGAGCAATAAGATTATGGCAGCAAAGAAGAATTTAGAGGTAGTACCATCACTACCCAAACAGACCGATTTAGAAGAATTGCTTGCACCAAGGCTTGCAGATGACCTCATTGCAGAGGTGGACATGGCGAAGCTTGCAAAATTGATGTTTGTGCATCTTGGAAAGAAACTTAGAACGAGGGCTATTGAATGGCTCTCTGCGGATGTATCCGCCCATGTGCCTGTAAGCGAAATGGATGCAATTGAGGCGGCTGTTGAGGAGGTGGCTGCGTGAGTAACCCTGAAAAGACTTGGACTTTTTGGGATGCGCTGACAAATGCAAATCCCGATTGGTGGGACAAGGATGATGATGAAGAGGATGAGTCAGACGGTGAAGAGGCGGAACCCGATGAATAAAGCTATTGGTGCTGCAATGGGGTTAATGCTTGGATTTGGCTCTATTACTGGGTATTACTTGGCTAAGTGGGATTTACAAAGCAATGCGATCGCTAATTCACAAAATGCAATCGCTGCACCTGCCCCCGAATCTAAAGCCAAGCAAGTTAGCCTCAAACCTATCCCCAAGCGTTCTGAACTAGAGCTTAAATATGCTCTCTGTACTAATTCTCAGCCTGAAAAAACCCTAGCTAGGTTTGACGATAAAGCTCTCAATGATTTGGTTTGGAAAGTCTGCTCAGAAAACAGTTAATCATTAGCCCTCGATGCGAGGGCTTTTTACTATGAGTTATACAAATAATCAATTTCACACTTCACAGGTACTAGCCACAAATGAAGCGCCGCGAGTGGTTCGCAAAGCGAGTATGTCTGTTTTTGTTGGTGCGATGGCTCTCTATGCCAGCACTCTAATACCTAGCCATCCTTTGACTAAAATCACCTCGATGGCGATCGCTTCTAGCTTGGTTTATGTTTCGCATCGACTGGACAAACTTGAAAACATGCTATCTCCCTACGAGGCGATCGCACATCAGCAAAGTGTTGCCGCCTATGGAAATTGGCTTAGTCATTCAATGAAACCGCCAGCGCGTGAAGTCGCAATCGCAGCACCTGCGGAATTGCCTACACCTGTTAAATTTGCTGATGTGAGACAAGCTCTTGCTAAACCTCATGTGATGTTGCTTGGCTCAACTGGTGATGGTAAATCAACACTGGCTAAGCATTTAGCAGCAAATTGCACAGCTTACACAATCGTTATCGATCCACACGCTGCCCCCGATGATTGGGGTAATTTGCCTGTCTATGGCGCTGGTCGGAAATATGAACAGATTGCCGAGATTATGCAAGTAACCTTGCAATTACTGCAAAAGCGCTTTGATGCTCGCGATCAAGGTGTAAAGCAATTTGAACCAATCGTGATAATTTGCGATGAATATCCCGCAATTATTGCTAGTTCTGTAGCTGGTAAAGTTGCAAGTTCATGGATGAAATTAATCAGCCGAGAAGCCAGAAAAGTCGCGATTAGGCTGGTTGTCTTAACTCAATCACCTGAAGTCAAAGCAATTGGGCTTGAAGGTGAGGGCAGTGTGAGAGATAACTTTTGCTTCATTAAGTTGGGTGAGTTTGCTCTCGATCATGCTAAGTCTCTTAAGGATGATGCGATTAAATTGGCTGTTGAGTCATGCGATCGCCCCGCAATGTTGGGGAACTTGCCTTGCAATATTCCCCAGTTAAGCGATCGCGTTGCTATGCCTGTGATGTCAATTCCTGCTGATTTTGCGGAATTGACACAAGTTGACAAATTGACAGAAATTGACGAATTGACAAGGATTGACAGCCCTATTGATGGGCTAAAAACCCTAAAATCTGATGTCAATCCGTCAACTGTCAATTTGTCAAAACCTGCTCAAGTGATTTTGGACTATGCAAGGAAGCAAGATAAATTTGTGACGGCCTCACAGGTTAAGGCAGGGGCTAGGCTATTTAGAGATAGCTCAGTTTTGGAGATTCGCCGATATTTTCAATGGCTTGCAGATGAAAATTTGGGCGTGGTTCGTGGTGATTTAGAAAATTTAGAGTTCTCAGTGAGTTGATTTATGAAGTTACTTTTATTGTTTTTAGGGTTTGCTTTTGTGGCGATCGCCCTGGTCCTACTCAAACCGATCGCTAAAAATCTTCCTGATATTGGATTTTCCGATTGGCTGATCGGTGGTTTTGCTCTGTCGTTGCTATCTGGTGGACTACGGATGATTTGGGCTTCGTTCTTTGTCCGTTGAGGCGATTGTAATTTATTAATCATTTCTAGATCTAATGAGACTAGATGAGATGAATTGAGATCGGGCGGGATGATTGATTGTGAAAAGGTTTCGGGCGAGTTGGTGAATGCGATCTCAGTTTGGGGATTTTAGTTTTGAATTTAGATCGTGAAATTGAAAATGCAAAAACTGATGATCGAGATTTTGGTTTGTGATTGGTAATTTTGTGATCTTCATTTTTAGATCTAGTTTTTGAGGGACAAAAAAAGCCGCTAGTTTAGCGGCTTTTTTTGTCCACAGATTGTGGATATTTTTTTATCTTGCTTGCTTGAAGTGCTTTGCGGTAATTTGCTGATAAAGCGGCTCATCGCATTGCACTAGATCTGATAGCGGTATCCATCCTTTGGCTGTGATGCCGTCATCAAGCCCGATTACGATCTCGCAATAGGCTTGAGAGTTTTTAAAATCAGATGCTTCCCAGATTGGTGGGCGCTCCATGATCTGGTGGTTTTTTGATGTGTACTTCATGGGGCTTCTCCGTTGGGATCTTTGAATGTTTGGATGAAGTTTCTGAGGGCAAAGTTGAGCATGGCGGCTTTGGTTTTGAAGCCGTATTGCTCCCAGTTTTCAAGCTCTTGGGCTAGATCGGCATCGCACCGAAAGCTTTCCATTTTCTTTGTAGGACCGGGGCTAGGCTTGCGCCCTGCCCCTTTGGGATTGCGGGGGGTAGGTGCTGGCATTAGTACTCCAAGCGCTGCTCTAAGTCTTCATTCATGTCCGAGATTAGCTCTGAAAGCCATTCATCTCTATTTTCTGCACACTGAGAATTGAATTCCGATCTAGCTGCTTCTACAAGAGTGATTACATCGGGATCTTCTGAATCTTTAGCCCAATCTTCAACCTCTTTGCGATTTCCGCCCCACTCGCAATCATGAGCTTTTTCAAACTCAATGACGATCGCATCCCATTGAGAGTAGTCATGCAGTTCAAATTCGCCACACCAATCGGAGTAATGATCGCCAATCTTTTCGCCATGAGCAAAGAATGCAAACTCATCTAAAACGCCGCCATTTTCAAATTGGCTTTGACCATAACGCGCTTTAGATTCGGGGGTGAATTTGCCGTCGATCAATTCTGCCCAGATCCCCCAAGAGGAATCATATTGGATAGTAGAAATAAGATCTTTTAATGACTTAGACATGATGGTAAAATCCTTTTGTTTAGTGGGTTTGAGTGAGGCTTGGGTGGCTGCCCTTGCCTCATGAATATCAGGATAGCAGAGTATTTTAATTAACGCAATACGTTAATTAAAATACTTTCTATTTCAAACAGGGAAGGCGATCGCAACTTATGCGATCGCCTTCCCTGTTTGTTATTCGATTTAAAAAAGTTTTACTTCTTCAGTTTTAATCCTATTCCAAGGCACGATCGCTAAAATCACTACTCCTAAATAAAAAAGTAGTACCGTAAATCCTGCGAACCATTGATAGAGATCTTTTGACAAAACCTTATCAAGTGGGGCGATTAATGCAGGGCTAAACAGTAACCCAAATCGCCATATAAAATCTTTCCCCTTATACCCCGCTTTAGTCAAAATCCTATCCCACAGAAAACCCCAGCATAGATAAGCAAGCAACAGATAAAGCAAGACTTGAACAATAGCCCCTGTCACACTTCCTAGCATTTGAGCTAGTTGATTGGTCATTGAATCCCAGAAAGCTGTTAGAAAATCCATAAGTTAAGCTCGCTAAAATTACACCATCAAATTTTTCGCCAATCATCTTCAACTATTTCAGGATGCGGCAAGAGTGTGTCAAATGTTGGCTCTGGGAAATCCTCACAAAATTCAACCGCAATCTTAATTCTGACTTTGCCTTTCTTCCAAGTTGATCCAACCATTAGTACTTCACACTCAGCCCCCTCTTCAGTCCATATCTTTTGAGTGTTTTCATCGTCAAGATTTAGTCGCCTATATGCTCCCTTTAAGTAACTTTGGCACTGAAACATAAGGTCTGCTCGACCTGGTATAGGCTCATTTCTAGAAATTACGCTGTCTGGTGGCAGGGGTTTAAATTCAGACATTTATATATTCGTTAAGCAGCTGGTTTACTTTCATCGTTATTTGTCGCCAACAAGAAATACAGATAGGCTCTAGCTTTTTGGGGTAATGCACTGACGATGTGTTCCCAAGTCAAAAGGTTTAACCCTGCTTTCCCAGACTTGAAGCGGCTAAATTGTGCCTCGTCAATATCAGCTTTTTGAGCGATTTCAGAGGACTTAATTGCAAATTTTTCTATGACCTCAGTGAGAGCCTCTCTGTGATTCATATTTTTGCCCTTAGTAATAGGTCAATTATTGCTTAGAGTTGTAGTTTTTTACAATGTTGATTTTTACAACCAAAGCAAGATATCTTAGAGGCGATCTATAAGTTGTAAAAATTTACATGACAATCGAAGAATTTTTGGAAACGCCTATCTCTGAATTAGCAAAGGCTTCAGGAATTGCTAAAGAAAACCTTTGGCGATACCTCAATGGACAGCCATTAACAGAGAAAACCTTAAATAGACTAGCAAAGGGTTTAGACATGCCTAGCTATAGGGTTTTAGAGGCTATTGTGATCAGAAGAAAAAAGAGTTGTATAAATTTACAATCTTGTGCTAGTTTGAAATAGAGTTGTAAGAATATACAACACAAGTAAACCTTTAGGAGAAAATCAAATTTATGTCGTTTCCTAATCCCATGCCAACCATTTCATTTCTAACTGAGCAAGAAAACTCAGCGATCGCTGAAGCATCACGACATAAACGAATCGAACTACTAAACGATTTGGCTTATCAACTGTTGCAACCTTTCAACAAAGACAATTGGGGGCTTTTGCCTCGGCTTACCTCCATGCCACAGTCCGAAATCCTAGAACTCATCAAAGTTCTAGCCGACAACATCACCCCACTATCCCCAGAGGATCAGCCATGACATTCCCCCACCCCGTTGGCTATTACGGCTTGCAGCTATCAGAATCCACAGAAAACCTCATATGCAGCCTCAGCTATGACGAGCTAGCAGACTTGATTTTTGATCTTGCCTCACATCTATCGACAGACCTTAGAGAAAGCCAGTTTTTTGCCATGCATATGCAGTTGGTGAAGTGGTTTGAAGATGAGATCGACGCTTTCAGTACCAAAAACAAGATTGCCTTGCTTCGTTGGCTTGCCGAGCGGCTTGCATGGCTTAAATCTCAGGAGAAAGCGAACGATGCTCAATCTTAAAACTCGTACCGAAAACCCAGCGCTGACTTTTCACATAGATACCTATCTAGCAGCAACCGAAAACCAGCGCAAACCACACACCACAATCCAGCGATTCATCGAACTGGATGTCATCCGCGAAGCTGCATTAATTCACGTTGCCATTACCGCAGGATTTATAGAGCGATCGCCTATCCAAATATTTCTGCCTACAGAAATCTGGAACCAATGCATAGAACTAATTGAACAAATCAAACAGCCATGACAACGACACAACGCCTATCAGCCGCCTTACCTCCCGATGTTGCCGAGGAAATCTGCCAACTTCCCCCCAGTGCTAAAGCATTACTCATGAACGAACTCACCGACGAAATAGCCGAAAAGATTGAAGGCTTTGATGTTCCCAACCTCAGCGCCACATCAACCCAATGGCTAAAATCCCTCACCGTCCGTGAATCCCTCCAAGTAGTCGAAAACCTCTCATTGCAACTAATGACAGAGGTTAAAAGATGAAATCAATCTTGCTAGCACTGCTCATCCTATCCGCCCACTACGGACCGGCCCAAAGCTACAGCCAAGATCCTCGCAGTTGCGCCGATCCTCGTACACAATTCCCCTCAAATCCACCATGTCAGAAATAACCACCAGCCAAGACGAAGACACCGTAATTAACTGGGAGGCTCAATACGAGCGACAGTTGAGCATCAATGAAACCTTGACTAAAGAGTCTGTTGAGCTAAAGAAACAGCTTGCCAACTTGCAGGGAGACTATGACAGCCTCAAAACCTCACTACAACGCACTCACGCTGATTACAAAAAATCATCAGAGCAAGAATTCCGTTGCTTAAAAGCCGAAATCATCACCAGTCTGAGAGCGATCGACCTGTGTATCCTTGCCTCACTCTGCACTGAGAAACAGTTTCTCACCCACCGCGCCCGAAACTTTCGGATGCGCCATGTCCACCAAATCATCACGAATGAAGTTGATCGATTTGGCGATCGCAAGATTCCCAACTATGAGGATGACTTCTAATGCCCAGATACAGGCTAGACGAGCAGCGCTTTCTACGAGGCAAGCTCACCCGAAATATGCCCGTATTGCTTGAAGAAATCCAAATTGAAGAAGATGGCGAGATTTATTTCACAGAAAACTATGTGCAAATCAGTCTAGTCAAGCTCCTGAAATACCTCAAACGCTATAACCCAAACATCAAAAGCCCTTATGAAAACTGACACCGAACGGCTCACAAAACTTGAATCAGACAATAAAAAACTTATTGGAATGATTAACACAATCAGCGCAGTCCTTTCACAAGTTTCAGACAAAAACGATCCTCTAATTTCAAAACTGCTAGACGGACTAGATCTAGCAATTGGCAAATTTCAAGCCTAACCAATCACGCGATCGCCCATCTACCACTTATCAAACCTATGGAAAACACCCTAACGCCTGCTGAGTTGATTCACTCTTATCTTGAAGCCAAAACCCTAGTGAGTTCTTTATCCGCCCAATTAGAGCAAGCCAAGGCTGAAAGAGACGATCTTGAGTTTAATATTCGCACTCAACTAATTCAGCCCAATGAATACGCGCCTCTACTCATAGACGGCAACATCCTTGTCCAAATGTGGGAAGGCAATGTACACATTTCCCGTGTAACCAAGCTTTAACCAATCACGCGATCGCCTAATTCCCACCGATGAGATTAGGCGATCCAACCAAATCAAAACTATGGCAAAAGCCCAAAGCAATAAATTTATCCAGTGTGGCTATTAGACCAAGGCTCAGGATGGTATGACGACACCTCAGACTACATCTCTTGTGATGAAACAGGTGAATGGGGATATAAAGAACGCCCCCACAGATTTACTCTCACCGTTGCACATCTCAACCACCAGCCTGAAGATTGCAGACCCGAAAACTTAAAAGCTCTCTGCTTTCCGTGTCATGCCAGATATGACACATCACAAATGAAGCTCAAAAAACGGCTTAAAGCCGAGCGTCTAGGTCAAATGACTCTGTTATAAAATCATGCCAACAGCAACCGAAGAACTAATAGATTTCACTAAATATCTTGACTTCAACTCAAGCAATCGGGCGCAATGCCCTGTGTGCTTAGCTGATGGCAAGAAAAATCGCAATATTGCCATGAGTCCAGAGGGGAAAATCAAATGTCATAGGGATTGCAGTTTCCCCGACATTCTCAACGCTCTAGGGATTGACCCCAAATCACCCGAAAACAAAGCACCCGTAGCGAAGAGAATCACCACCACTAAGACAAGTGTTGCTGATAAAAAACCCGTATATCAATCACTGCAACAGATTGAAGAAAATCACCAAACCTTACTAACCAAAAGATCGACCTTCACGATCGCTAAAGAATGGTTAGCAAAGCGCGGCATTGATGAACAGGCAATCATCCGCCACAAATTGGGCATCGCCAAATATAGTTTTAAAGGCAAAATTTACCCATGCATTACCATCCCGTACAACCGTAAAGGCGGATGGCAAAACAAATATTTTCCTGCTCCTTGGATACCCAAAGCCGAAAGGCTAGACGGTGAAGGCGAAGAAACTAGAGCCATGCAAGACACAGGCTCAAAAGCTGACTGGTACTTTACCCTCAAAAACGAGAACGCAACTGAACTTTGGATCGTCGAAGGTGAATGGGATGCAATGGTCTTAGCTGCAATCTTCATTGCAAATAACATCACCCATATTGATATCTGTACTGGTACGGCTGGCTGTGGCACTATCCCCATTGATATGTCTCCTTTGGATTCGTACCAACATATTTATATTTGGTACGACCTCGACTATGTCAACTCCAAAGGTAAGCGTCCGGGACCAGATGGTTCCGCAAAGTTAGCCGCCAAAATTGGCGATCGCGCCATTTCATGCACAGTTCCCCATCCCGAAAACCACAAAGACGGCTGGGATGTTGGTGACGCTTTGCTCAATGGCTTTACTATTGCCGATTTTGAGAAAGTCAAACATCGTGAATATACCGAAGTCGAAAAGAAAGCCATTGATATTCTCTGGAAATTGCCTAAAAGTTTTTGTCACAAAAGCGATACTTTTGCTCACATCGGCTCATGCCTCAAACAATGCGGCGATCTATATCGAGCTTGGTATGATTGGGGATACAAAAATTACAGCCCTTTCTGTGATGGCACACCAGAAAGTAAAGATAAACAGGTAAAAAGCTGGGACAGGCTACCAGTTGAGAAAAATATTGACCCTGACGATGCCTTATTTCAACTGCAAGATGCGGGGGCTGAGTTTGAAGATCTCAAGCCGATCGTATCTAAACCAGCAGTCCTTAACCACATCCGCAAAATGTGGCAAGCACGATTAAGGCTCAACACCATGTCCAAGGATGTAGAACTGGACGGGGTAAAGCTCACACCTGATTATCTGTACCTAGACTTGATGCAATACGGCATTATTTCATCAAAGGATTTTGTGATTGATTGCGTCGCCAAATTTGCCAGCGAGAACCAATACAATCCCCTCACTACGTATTTATCAAAATGTCTTGATAAATTTGGAGCAACCACAACCCATCTACTTGATAAACCATCTCAGAAATATTTAGGCACAACCGATCCGATTTACGATGCCATGCTCAGAAAGACGTTGATATCAGCAGTCGCCAGAGCATTTAACCCTGGATGCAAAGTGGATACGGTTTTGATTTTGCATGGTGGACAGGGTTACCGAAAATCAACATTTTTCAAAGTATTAGCAGGTGATTGGTTTAACGATGACCTTGGCTCAAACGTTGCCGATCCAAATGAAAAAATGAAACTAAGTGCTGCATGGTTTCTAGAGTGGGGAGAACTAGAGCGAATTTTTAACCAACGTGACGCAAGCTCGATCAAGTCATTTCTGACTTCTACCAGCGATATGTATCGCAGACCTTGGGGGAAAACAGTCGAATCTTATCCCAGACACTCGATCATTGTTGGGTCAAGTAATCGTGATGACTTTCTCAATGATGCGACAGGCGATCGCCGTTATTGGATTATCCCTATCCAGAAAAGAATTGACACAGACCTATTGCAAGCAGACCGTGATGCAATTTGGGCGGCGGCTGTTGCTCTATACAACCAAAAACAATCATGGGAATTATCCCGTGAGGAAGAAGTAGAACGCGCCATCATTAACGCCCAATTCCAACGCGAAGATCCTTGGAAAGATGCGATCGAATTTTATTGCGAAGGGCGTAATCAGGTTTCAGTATCGGAAATCATGACCAACGTTATCAAGTTGGAGCTATCAAAACAAGGCAAAGCCGACCAAATGCGAATCGGTGATATTTTGCGCGTCTTAAAATATACAAGAAAGAAAACTAATGGCAAGGTTTTATGGTGTCTAAGTGTCACTTTTGATAAAAATAATAATAAAAGTGACACTACAGAAGGATCAAATAACAGTGACACCTCCAGTGACACCACAGAGACACCTTTAATTGGTGGCACTAATTCTCAATTTGTAAATTCTTCAGTGACACCAAATACAGTGACACATGCTAATAATGATGTGTCACTGGCATCTAAGCCATATCAGGAGAGCGCTACAGGGCAGGCAGTGACACCAGAGACACCAAAAACGCCTCCCAAAGTCTTTTCTTTAAAAGTTGGCGATCGTGTTCGGATAAAATCTCCCCACTTTCTTGCTGGCAAAAAAGGGGCGGTTTTGCGACTTGGCAATGAGTTCGCTGTAGTTGGTGGGGATGACTGGGCTGTAGAGCAGCATTTTAAGCTTGACCAGTTGGAGGTTACTAAATGAGTGAGCTTAAGGAAATTGCTGTGATAATTCTTAAGCATCTCTCAGATGCCTTGCTGAGTGCAGCTTGTGAGCTATCTAATGCCAACTCAAAAAACAACCCCATTATCGTAAACTCAGAAGCAGAAAAGCTTGAGATAAAAGTGGGCGTTCATGTCATTTTTGCGCTGAAAAGAGGCAAAAAAGGGGCGGGAATTGTCAATAAGATTGATGGTGATGCGATCGAAGTGTCAAACGAGGTTACTGGTAAAACATGGACTATACAAAGGTCTGATGTTTTGCATGTGAGTAAAGGTGACTTTTACTATTGAGAATTAGGTTACGAAATTGCCTTTGCTTGCGTAAATAACCATTATCGTAAGCACACCTATCCAGCAAGGATTTTAAGTAAATTCGTAAGCTTTAATTTAACTTTAACACTACGGTATTTATAATCAAGCCTAAAAACAAGATTTTTTGTCTGTCCTGACAGCAAAACTAGTCTAGTAGTGAGATATCCTGTCTTTTATTGAGTCTAAGAATAAGACATAGACTCTCAATAATAGGCAAAAAAATTCTCTTAAGAATAAATATGAAATGAGGTACAAAGGTTTGTTTCTCCACCGAAGGTGGAGAAACAAACCTTTGTACCTCGCTTACTTGAAAGGCGGTATAGACTTAATCAAATAAAAGCGGTGCATTGCACCGCTTTTATTTGGCTTTTGAAAGGTTAAATTTTAGCTGTTGCTTCTCAAACCTAGACAAACCTATGATGAAATCTATATAAGTTCTAATTTGCGAGAAAATTTCCATGGCTGATATTCGTGAAGTAACAGGTGACCCAAATGAATTTTGGAGTGAACTAAGCTGGGCTGATCTCACCAGTGACGAGCAAGCAATTTGGACTCAATTAGGCTGGACTGAGGAAAGCTGGGATGATGATGAGGATTTTCCTGAATGGGATGACTTGTCTAGCGAAGATAAAAAATTGTGGGGTATCCTCGGTTGGAGTCAGGCTAGCTGGGAAGGAGAAGATGACATTCCTGAATCAGCCGAAAAACTCTGGGAAGATCTGACCAGTGAAGAACAAGCAGCCGCCACAGAGCTTGGCTATACCCCTGAAAAATGGGATGACGAGGAAACCGAGTAAATCTTATGGCGCTTTGCGCTCACAAACAAATCATGAAATTTTTTAAAAGGCTTGCTTTGCAAGCCTTTTAAAAAATTTCATGATTTGTTTGATTGGTAATTGCTCAAAAAACTACAGCCAGCAACTAGTTGCTGGCTGTAGTTTTTTGAGCGATCGCAATAATTTTAAAATTATGATCATAAATTCACCCATTTCGCGTTAGAATATCAAAGCCCTTTGGGGGTATGGCGGAATGGTAGACGCTACGGACTTAAAATCCGTTGATCGTAAGGTCGTAAGGGTTCAAGTCCCTTTACCCCCACTTCATAAGATCGGTTTACGATCAAGAGTATTGCGAAGCAATACTTTCTAAATCAAAAAAAGAGACTACTGTGTTTTGCACAGTAGTCTCTTTTTTTGATTTAGCTACCATGCATCAACAATTTTCTGCATAGTCTTTTCCGCAAGCCCCTGAACATTAATAATTACATCTTGAATTGACAGAAATTTCTGATTTGGTTGCTGTAATCTTAGTTCATCAATAGGACGAGCAAACTTGATGTTAGTTTTCGCGGATTTTGCTAACTTATTCTGCAATTCAGCAAAATTAAGGTTATTCAAGTCATCAAGTACCTGTAAGACTTTTGGATCGGTATTGTCAATATTTTTAGCTTTACTTGTTGTTTTAGAAGTCTCGGTCTTGGGTTTATTAGTTTTAGGAGTAGTTTTAGATTTGGGTGTGGTCTTAGATTTACTAATTTTTTCTGGTAACGGTTCTGGAACTAGATTAGTAGGTTGATTATTAGTGCCAAGGACTGTATGAATAGGAACTAGGGATAATGACTGACGAAAATCGGTTAAATGAGCATCCAGTTGTTTGGTCACTTGACCTACAATTGTTTGCAAACTAGCACTGATTCGTTCTTCAATGGTTTTCACAATCGCCGCAGTTAGTTTTTGCTCTAATCGATTGGCGATCGCTTCTTCGATATTGGCTAAATCTAGAGGAGTTTCATAATTCACTGGTGGAGGATTGGGAATAGGTGTTGGCGCAGAATGCGATCGCAAAAATTGATACTGTTCAAGAATTGTGGATTCTAAATCAGGTGGCACAACGTAAGCTCGGATTGCTGTGAATTGCTCATCAATTTCCTGAGCTTTAATTGCGGCGTAATATTCAAAATGCCCTTCTAAAACTTCAAAGGCGATCGGTGAGATTTTGCGCACAAGGATCGGACTAACGGTATCACCTGCTTTTAAAAATAAATTCGCAAGGTTCTCAACTTGATGAGACGGAAACTGAGAATTAGATATTGCTGGCGGCGTGATTGTATCTAGGTCAATGGAAGAAGTTAATAAACTCATGCACTTAATCCTACTTTTTCAAGAACTTCATTAGCTAATTCTTCAAACTCGGCAGCAGATATGGAATCTGGTTTAAAGTCAAAAATAGACTTAGGATCAGGAATTTGGAGATCGCCTTCAAATATAAAATTATCAATTGCTCTTGATAAGTCTTCACGTTGGAAGATTCTGGTTTCCAACACAGGAAATCCATAGCGCTCTTCAACAACTTTTTCTTGTTTAGGCAAAGTTGCTTTGATGTAATTGGCATTGGTCAAGATTTTGGAAGGTAATACACCTAAAACCTCAATCGCAGGTTTATTGATGAAAGTACGAAACTCATCAATTTCCTCAATAAAGTTTTTGACATTGCGTAAGCCTTCATTAGCAAAAGGCTTGAGGTCAGAGGGAATAATTAAATAATCACAGGCAATTAGCGCAATTTTGGCGTAGAGATTCAGAGATGGCGGTGTATCGATCAACACCACATCATAGTCATCTTTTACCAGTTCTAATTTCTTGACTAGATGTGTTTTAGAGCTATCTTTATCAACCAATCTTGCTTCTTGCCAAATCAAATTAATGTGTGCGGGAATGACATCGACTGGGGGATAAGTGAAGGTACTCTTGAGTGCAATTTCAGGAATATAGTTGGATTTGGGATAGAAGACAACATTGTAAATATTACTATCTTTGAGCGTATCTTCTTCTTCGGTATCAAACTTCATTAAACCTGCGGCATAGGTAGTATTTGCCTGACTATCGAGATCAATAATGAGAACTTTTAAGCCTTTGCGACTAATAGCAGCAGCAAGATTAATGGTGGTCGTGGTTTTGCCTACACCACCTTTGTTGTGATAGATCGCGATCGTTTTCATGATTTTTACTTTGGGGTTAGGAATATTAACTGTAGTTTGTAGAGATTGTGGCGGCGTAATATCAACTGATTGCTTTAGAGGTGGACTAGATTTATCTGCGGAATTAGCATTTTTAGGTTTAATTTCAGCTAATTTGTCTCTGCCAATAATATCCTTGATTTTTTCGATATTGTCGGTAATTTCTGCACCTTGACATTGAAAATTTAGCTTGACCTGATCACCTACAAGCTCATAGATCCGAAAATCCTTACCATTAGTTAATACTCCATACACAACATGTAAGCGCGTTAAATAACGACTCAACCGCCGCACATGGGAATCAAGATTGTGCTTTGGGTGCTTCGCTTCCATCACCACACAAACCTTGGGTGCAGCATCAGTAATGCTCGGAAATACTTGAGAAGTCAGTGCTAAAAAATCTAAACGAATACTCCCTAAAGCAACTTCCTGATGCCATTTACTTGCGTCATAACCAAGTGTAGGCAAAAGATACTGGACAATTAATTTACTTTCGACTTCGCTCTCATTGCGACAAAGCTTTGGATTGAAACTCACAGCAGCGCCATAATCCCCAAAAAATTAGATTCTTATCAATTATATCTACTTGTAGTCCCCATTTCACTAAATGTTCGCCATCTCCCCCAGTAATTATCACCTTGCTATCGGGAAATAGCGATCGCCAATCAGCGATATAAGCTTGTAAACCTGATAAAAACATGTGAGCAATTCCTGCTTGAATTGAGCTAGCAGTATCCATGCCCCAACGATTTGGCAATGTTTCGGGAATATGCACATCGGGCAAAGCTGACGTGTTTTGATACAAACTTAAAAACTGCGATCGCAATCCCGCCACAATTGCCCCACCAACTAAAGTCTTATCCGCATCAATTCCCGTTAAAGTAATCGCTGTCCCCGCATCAATCACTAACACAGGATAGCCATAGACTTCCCCTGCACCATAAGCCGCCAAAGCGCGATCGCATCCCATCGTTGCGTACAAACCATGCAAAGGCACATCAGCAGTCTTAATAATTTGGGTTTGCGGTAACTCATGCCAACTGGTGAGCAATTCAGGAACTACTGAAGCGATCGCAATGTTTGCAAAATCTCGATCCGCAAGCTTTGCTTCTAAAATTGGTAATTGATCATGGGTAAAGGCATATTCCTCAAAAATTTGGCGATCGCTACCAAAAATAACCGCCTTAATTCTGGTGTTGCCAATGGCGATCGCTAAGTAATTAGACAAATTACTCATCCCAAAACTTAACGCTCAACATCGCCTCAATGTCGCGGCTAAACTGCCATTGCACAGGAATTTGATAGCCTTTTTGCTCATACTCACCCTTTACTTTGAGCAATGCAAGTCCCCAAGCCACATCAAATAATTCATCCCAAAAACTTTTTAGGCTTGGCATATCATTGAGTTCGACTCTAATTTCAGCACGTTGTTCTCTAATAGTTCGTTCCCATCCATTGAACTCTTGAGGCATATCAACATAGATCCGCTTGATTAGATGTTCTAGCAAAGTTTTGAGCCGATTTCTAACCTCCTTTTTTTCAGAACGCCCCAATGATTCGATCTCCTCTATCAAATTTTCCAAGTCTACATGGTCAAAATCCCTAGCCTTGAGCTTGGCTACAGTTTCTTCAGTCCATAGCAAAAAGTCTGTCTCATATAGAGAAGTATTGAGAGATTTACGAGTTATCGCCTGTGTCATTTTGATTTAGCTCCTTTGCTATAAAGTCCAAAGAAATTTTTGAAAGCGTCGCTTTCAAAAATTTCTTTGGACTTTGCTTCAGCGCAAAGCACTGTAAGTGTAATTATAAAGGCATAGAATATAACTCTGTGTCTTCATCACGAATCAAGCAATTACAATGGACTTCGAGCCAGCCTACAGCCGCTATCCCCTTGCTACGGTCAATCAACGCCTCGGAGCGCTCATCGTAGACTTTTTAAGTTGTTGGTTTATTTCCGAATTAACCGTCTCAATATTATCGATTGACCCTGCTAATCCTCTGCATCTATTTATATTTATCTCGACATGGTTTGTCTTTCGCGTATTCATCGCCGCCCGCGCACAGGGACAGAGCTTTGGCAGATGGCTAATCAGCATTCGCGTGATTGATGCGGAATATGGCAAAACGGCTGGACTCGGCGCATTTATGAAGCGCGAGATATTTGTATTTATCTGCGCCATTTTTCTGATTAAGACCATTACCTCGACCCTGATCGTCTTTGCATGGATTCCCTTTGTTGCCGATGCTGCCTTTGCGATCGTCGATAATGAAAAGCGTCAAGCCTTCCACGATCGCATCAGTGGCACGATTTCCATTCAAACCCGTAAAGGCTTTGCGATCGATGAAAAGCTAGGCAAACTCTTTAACCAAGCAGGGCAACAAGCAACTAAGCTCTATCAAAGTCGGCAAGAGCGTGATTTATATGAAGATGAATATAGCGCTCCTCGTCCCAAACCTAAGCGCCGCCCCCGCACCAAATCCCGTCCACCCCAAGATTTTAATTTTGATCGCGACAGTAAATTTAATCGGTCTTATCAAGATAGTTACAACGATCCCTATGCTGAGCCTTTAGATCCGCCTAGAAATGTCTACAAAGGTGATGTGGATGGCTTCGATGATTGGGATAAGGATGATTTTCGTGATGACTATCGTGATGATCTGCGCGATCGCCCTAAGTCCTACGGTAATAATTACGAGAAGCCTTATGAAGATGAACCACCAGTTAAGCGATCGGCTCGTCGTCCCAGACGGAGATAAATTACTAAAGCCCTTGAAGTTGCGCCCCTGCGGGGCGCAACTTCAAGGGCTTTTTAAATAATTGCTTAAACCAAGCAACCCATAAAACCTTCGCGTAGCTTCTCGCTCTCTAGATGTCTACCAATAAAGACTAATTGATTCTTGCGGAGTTCATTGTCCTTCCAAGGGCGATCGCGAGTTGCATCAAACTGCATATGCACGCCTTGAAATACCAAGCGTTCCTCAGAACCAGAAAGATTAATAATTCCCTTGGAACGAAAAATATCTTGACCTTGAGTTTTCAATAACTCGCTAATCCATGCTTGGAACTTGTAAGGATTGACTGCACCTGCTTCTAAAATGCTGACCGAGCCAACTTCCTCATCATGGATATGGTGATGATGTTCGTGCTCATGATGATCATGGTCGTGGTCGTGATGATCGTGAGCATGGTCATGATCGTGATCGTGGTCATGACCATGTTCTTCCTTAACCTGAGCCGCGAGGAATTCTGGATTCTTCTCAAGAATGCGATTGAGGTCAAAGCCGCCGACATTGAGAACTTTATTGATGCTGCCCTCAATATTCTCAGTATTGGTTTGATTTAGCTGCACACGATCAACTCTTGCCAAAACATTGAGGTGTTTAATTTTTGCTTCCAATTCTACTAATTCAGCTTCAGTCACCAAATCAGTTTTATTCAGCAAAATCACATCAGCAAAACCGATTTGTTCGAGAACTTCGCGATCGCCCCAATGTTGTTGGACATGCTTAGCATCAACTACTGTCACCACGGCATCAAGCTCAACTTGCTTATGTATATCTTCATCCATAAAGAAAGTCTGAATCACAGGACCAGGATCGGCTAATCCCGTAGTTTCGATTAGGAGATGATCGAATTTATTGCGGCGACGCATCAGATTGCCGATAATCCGAATCAGATCGCCACGTACTGTGCAGCAAATGCAACCATTATTCATCTCAAAAATTTCTTCATCAGCACCGATTACCAGTTGCTGATCGATACCTACTTCGCCGAATTCATTGACAATCACGGCAACTTTCTTGCCATGCTCAGCCGTGAGGATGTGATTAAGTAATGTAGTTTTGCCTGCGCCGAGGAATCCTGTAAGGACAGTAGCGGGAATTTGTGATGTTGCGATCATAGCCGATGCCAATTGCCTGTGATGCTAATTAATTAAAGATGTACTGACCAAATTATAGCGCTCTTAATTTGTCGAGGCTTCTAACCGCCGCCAACAATGGTGACGATTTCTAAGCGATCGCTATTTTGGATAATCGTATTTTCCCAAAGTTGACGATGTAGAATCTCGCCGTTATATTCCACAGCTACTAGACGAGGATTCATTCCTAAATATTTTAGTAATTCGATCATCGTGAGATTTGACTCACAGGTGCGATCGTCACCATTGACTTGCAACGTAATCATAGATATTAAGTTTAAACTCTGATTTTCAATATTGACTTAGAGATCTTATACTGCTTACTAAAAATGATACCTGTGTGTCTATGCCACAACCTACACCAGACAATACACCAGACTTGCCTGCGATCGCCTCGCCCAATGTCGAAATAAATCCTGAAATAGGACTGAGTGAAGCTGAAGTCGCTGAGCGAAAGCGGCGTGGTGATATCAATGTCGTGGTGATGCGATCAAGTCGCACCTATAAAGATATTTTCCAAGAAAACGTTTTTACATTATTTAACGTTACCTTTGGGGTGGTCTTAATCTTGATGATGGCGCTTGGACAAATTACCGATGCGATCTTTTCAGGGTTTTCGGTATTTATGAATATTCTTGTGGGTGTTGCCCAAGAAATTCAAGCCAAGCTGACGCTGGATAAACTAGCGCTGTTGTCAGTGCAGAAGGTAAAAGTGCGGCGTGACGGGGAATCGCGCGAGATTCCTGTGGGTGAGGTTGTGCGTGATGACCTGATCGAACTAAATCCAGGCGATCGCGCTCCTGTGGATGGCGCAGTGTTGGTATCCCAAAATGTGGAAATGGATGAATCACTGCTCACAGGGGAATCTGATCCCGTGGCAAAGCAAATTGACGATATTGTGCTATCAGGTTCCTTCTGTTTAGCAGGAAGTTGTGTATTTCGCGCCGACAAAATTGGCAATGAAAGCTATGCGGTGAAACTATCGCAGTCATCACGAGTATATAAGCGAGTCTTTACACCTTTACAGAAAAAGATTGATCTTCTCGTCGAGATTTTTGTACTGGTGCTGATTGTGGCTGCTTTTTTGCATGTTGCATCTAGTCTCAATTCTGGGCGAACGATGGTAGATACGATTCGCTATGCTTCGGTAATTATCAATAGCTTTGTGCCAGCAGGTTTAATCCTATCGATTAGCGTAGCCTTTGCGATCGGGGCAGTGGAAATCAGTAAGCGGCGTACCTTGATTCAAAAGATCAATGCCGTTGATTCGATGAATAGTGTGCGGATTCTCTGTACTGATAAAACAGGAACGCTGACTCAAAATAAGCTTGTCGTCAAAGAGATTGTGCCTTTAGGTGATACTGATGAAGATTCACTTCGCGAGCTAATTGCACTCTATACAAATCTAATGGGTTCTCAGAATAGCAGTGCCAAGGCGATGGCAACTTTTACGGATAAGCCCAGATCGCCAGCCAAGTTTGTCAGCGAAGTTCCCTTTAGCTCTGGTCGCAAATGGGGCGCGATCGCGATCGATATCGGCACAACGATTATGGTCGGTGCGCCTGAAATCTTATTTACCAGTCCTGAAATGCAGGAAAAAGCTAAACAATATGGAAGACAGGGATTGCGGGCGATCGCTGTGGTTACCAGTGAAGATAGCTTTGATGCTTCTGAAAAAAATCCTGCCTTACCAACTAATCGACGCGATCGCGGATTGGTTTTACTTGAAGACAGTCTGCGTCCTGATGTGATTGAAACAATCGCCGAGCTACAAAACAAAAATATTCGTCTCAAAGTCATTTCAGGAGATAGTGTCGAAACCGTTGCCTCGATTGCACGTCAAGCAGGAATTGCGGTTCCTGACGATGCGGTGTTTACCCAAAAGACTTTAGAGTCGATGGATGCACCCACCTTTAGCCGAGCCGCTGCTTCTGGCGCAGTCTTTGGCAGAATTACCCCCGACATGAAGCGCCGCCTAATTTCGGCAATGGTCAAGCGTGGTGGCTATGTGGGGATGGTCGGTGATGGGGTCAATGATGTACCAGCCTTTAAGGAAGCGCAACTAGCGATCGCCATGAATGATGGCGCACAGATCAGTAAAGATGTGGCGGATATCGTGTTGTTGGATAACAATCTCTCCGCTCTACCGCAAGCTTTTACTGCAGGAGATGACATTAAACAGAAGATTCTCTCTACGGCACTACTCTATCTCACCAAAAATATTATGGTGATTCTGACGATTTCTTTTGCAGGATTTGTACAACTTCCATTTCCAGTTGAGCCTCGCCATATGACGGTTTTAACAATGGCAGTAGTGGGGTTCCCGACAATTTGGATTGCCTTTGGCTGGCTAAAGCCCGTAAGACTTGAGAACTTCTTACGCAATGTCTTGGGCTACAGTTGCATTGCTGGTATTTTTGGGGCGATCTCGATGACGATAGGCTATGTCTTTTCCTATTACATTAGCGGTTGGGCATTGCTCAAGGTTCCCTATAGTTCAACTGTGATTAATTCGGAAGCTTTTCAAGATATTGCTAGAGGTCAAGCGCAATGTGTTAGTACTTTTATTGGAATGCTTTTCTGTCTATTTGTATTTTGGAGTATTACTAATATATCGATATGGAAAGTGCATACTCTTTTTAAAAATGCTACAGCTGCGATTCTGGGTTTTTTATCGGTTGGCATTTCAGCAGTTTTGATGTTAACTTTCCCGACATTCTTTCAACTAGAAGTTCCCGATCAGTTTGGCTGGTCGATGATTATCTTTTTGCCAACTGCTAGTTATTACACATTCCGCATGATGCAATCTAGCAAGTTGTTTCGTCATTTGCCTCGCTATCTCAGTCAACCTTAATAGAAAGGACATTCCTACACGATGTTCTTTCTCAATCTAAAATTCATACTATGAGCATGATGAAATCTAGAACTGTCAAACGTCCGATCGCTATTACTATCCTCGCAACTACGATGTTGGGAATGAGTCTTGTTTTGATTTGCGATCGCATCCTTAATTTTTATATCTATCGTTTATTGGAGAGTAATACTCCTTTAGTCGATAGCAATTCTATTAATTTACAATTAGTTTCAGATATTGCTTTTCTAGGGTTTAGCATCGTGCCAATTTTATTGGCGCTCGGATTGTGGTATTTAAAATCTTGGGCAAGATTTCTGAGTTTGTGTCTTTTTAGTTCCATTATGTTTCCTGCGATCGCTGCTTCTCTGCATTGGATTTCACCGCCATCGGCGGACAAGCTATTGGAAATCCCTACAGTTTTTGATGATGTTTTTAGTGTAAATGCCTCAGTGCCATCCTCTCGTCTGATTACTCTCAATCCATATATTGCTCTTGGCAGTGCGATCGCCCTTGCCATTTTGCTTACCCCTGCGATCGCTAGAGCATTTCGTCTTCACCATAGTTCGATAAGTACAGAAGATTGAATGAACTGAAATCGCAGAGAATTTATAGCGCTTGTAGGGGCTTATCATTTGCGCCACAATTTTAAACTCACCATAGCAACCTCGCTCTGCAAATGCTAAGCCCTCTATGCTTTCACAGAAAAATTGTCCCTGCGTTGTGAGGTTTGGGCTTAGCATTCCCAAATTCAGATGATTTATAAGTTGTGGCGGGAATGCTAAGCCCCTACAGCATATACATCTTAATTGTGTGAACGTAACTAGCTTTTCTTCACTAAGACCAATTCCTCAGCCGTGAAATCTTCAAAGGCGGCTTGCTGACTGGCTAATAACTCAACCGTCGCATCAGCAATGTCATTGTTAGCAGCAGCGCGATCGCGCAAACGTTGCTGCAAAACTTCCACAGGCGCAGTACAGTAAATGATCTCTACAGGGATGTTTTGGGCTTGGGCAGCAGCGATCGCTTGACTGCGTAAACTAACGTGATCGTACTTTGCATCGAGAATTACCGTAAAGCCTTTGCTAGCTAATAGAGAACCTAACTCCGCCAATTTGGTGTAGGTTTTTGCAGTCATCTCTGGAGTGTAAATGTCGTCACTGCCCCGTTCCATTAAGCCAATTCCTGCAATTTGCTTGCGAATGGCATCCGATCGCAGATAAATGGCATCCTTTTCCGAAGCGATCGCCTTAGCGGTCGTACTTTTACCAGAGCCAGATACTCCAGACATGATGATCACTTTGCCATGTTTAGGTTGAGTATATTCCCACGCCAGTTTGTAATATGCCGCCGCTTCCGTTTGGGCATTCGCTTTTACATCCGCAGGAATATTTGGATCATCGAGAAGGAAGGATGTTACCTTTGCCCGCACATAGGCACGCATACTGCAATGCAGAGGTAATAGCACAGCTCCTTCATAATCGCCAGTACGTTCTAAATAGGTATTCAAAAAGATATTAGCGAGATCGCTTCTGCCGCGAAATTGCAAATCCATCAATAGGAAGGCAGCATCGTACAGCACATCGCTATTGCGAAATGGCTCATTAAATTCAATGCAATCAAAAATCTGGATTTTATCTTGATAGAGACAAATATTTTTTAAATGGACATCGCCATGACATTCACGGACTTTGCCCTTAGCAATGCGATCGCTAAATAAGTCAGCATTTTCGGCAAAGAATTTCTCAGTATAGGCGCGAGTTTGCTCGAAATACTCGGCGGTTTGCGCTAGCCCAATGTACTTCTCGGTAGAAGCATAGTTATCATTGGCAACGGCTCGCACGGCTTCGGCTGTCCCAAAAGTATTAATATGCTCGTTAGTTAACGCCTGTTGATGAAAAGCTGCCAATTGTTCGCCAATTTGTTTGACATGATCGGTGGTTAATCGACCCGAACCAAACATTTCAATGAGCAGATCCTCCTGCGAGAATTCTGGCATAGCGATCGCATATTCTACGGGTGTCCCTGTTCCTATCAGATCAAAATGGTATTTGCCTTCTGTTTCGATAATCGGCAAAACCGACAGATATAGATCAGGAGCTAGACGACGATTCAGCCGTAGTTCTTCTTCACAGAAATATTTACGCTTTTCTAAAGTAGAGAAATCTAAGAATCCAAAGTTCATTGGTTTCTTGACCTTGTAAGCGTACTGCCCTGTTAATAATACAAAGGAAATATGTGTTTGTAGAAGTTGAATTGGTTCTGTGACTGGATGTTCGTAAAAGTCTGGCGAGAGCATTTGCTTAATGATTGGCGGTAATGTCATAAGGATTAGTGCTTGGTAATTGGTGATTGGGGTTTAGTGATTGGCTTTCAGCTAAGTAGCGAAGCACAAGAAAACTTAAAAAGCACAGGCCAAGATCCCCGACTTTTTCTAAGCAAGCAAAGACAATTTGTAAATTTACAAAAAAGTCGGGGATCTGCATATTTATAAGTTTATTTTGATGATCTATTTATCAGCTAATAGTTTTTAGAAATTGCTGATAACTGATGGCTACTAACTCGGCTTTTTATAGCGTGTTAACCATGTAAAAAAGAGAATTGGCATTGATATAGCTACTAGCGACTCAGCCCAGAAAAATGAGAGGAAGTCTGACAAACCACCAAGGGGAGGGACATTGGGCTGAAGATTTCGCACCGCAGGTAGGGCAAACAACATACCTGCAATGAGAGTAAACATCCCAAATTCAATTGGACGCGGTTGCCAAACCACAATCATCGTCATCGTAAAGATTACCAAGCCAATCAACCACATCGCTACCATCAAAAAGATGGAGAACGACTTAGTGATGACCGATCTTGATACTGTTACACGCAAGCCAATATAACTGTCAGAGGACTCAAATTCAGCTTTAGGAATGTAATCGACATCGATGTTATAGCCAGAGATTGCTCCATAGAAATCAACTGACATAGGAATTTCTTCTTTCTCGTCCTTAGGGTTAGTAAAAAAGAGATAGAAGTCTGAACTATGCACATCAAAAGGATAGTCACTAACTCGACCTTTAGCTATAGATAAGGAGCCTGACACAGCATCAGGGATACGATTTTTTTCAAGGGTAACTTCAGCTTTACCACTTTCGATACCTGTAAAGAATTTTAGATCTTTAGTGAGGCGTGCGTCTTTGGCATAAGTGCCTTGTGGGATCGGAACAAACCTAAGACTGATATCTGATTTAATCGGATCTACCCCTAATAAACTAATTTCAACATCAAGCCGATTTGGTTCTTTGTCATCACCAAATGACAGATCCGCTGATCGCTGCGTGCGATCATTTTGGTAAAAGTAGAGTGCACCCGAAAATGCGCCAATAAAAAGCGTTAGAAAAAGCAGCATGATGATGATGCGCTTAATTAGAAGCTTGCGACTGGTGTCTGCCATATAATTTCGTGTAGAGAGTAATAATTTGCATAGCAAATCACTAATCAGACTACCCCACTTTGCGCTCAGTCACTAATGTCAGACTAGCCCATCCTCCTTTGTGATCATAACTGCGAATCATGCGCTGGTGCAGGTTTGGCTCTAGTAGCCAAGAAATAGATAGGCGAAATTGCTGACAAGTAGAGATCGCCACAGGACAAGTTATCGACGCACCATCTGGTAAAAACAAGGTTTGGATTGGCAAAGTATCCTGATCAAAGTTGAGGATTTGGGGGTTATATGGATTAATCCTCGCAATCGAGGTAATCGTCTTTGCTCCCATTGGTGTTTGCATTTGTAAAGACATGATTATGCGATCGCCTTCCTGTTGCCATTCAGTAACTGTTGATATGACTTCTGGTTCTAACCAATCAGCAGCGATCGTAATTGCCTCACCTTCCCATTTGCCAAGCAAATCATTTAGAGTCAAAGCTGGTCGTTCTGGTGTGGTGCTATTGGGTAAATGTTCGCGAATGAAGGTAAGGCGATCAAGTTGACTGGATTTGTCATAGAGCAAAACCACACGCAAACGGCGATCGCCATAAATCAAGCCCAACTCTGCCCCAAATTCTGTATAGGGTGCAAATTGCAATGCTCCCTGCGAAAAAGCACCATTCTCAAAAAAGGTGGTGCTGCGATTGAGGGTACGATATTCCAAAACTAAATCTTGGGGCTGACCGTCATAAAAACGACGCACAACTTGACGGACTGTTTGATTGTCAGACTTAAGTTCCAGACTAGTTTCGCTGGGAATATCTTCTAATATTTCACCCTTTGTTGATAACCGTGTAAATGAACCTTGCCAACAGCCAAGGTTTTGCAGCAAACATTCCCATTGCGATCGCATAGCTTTTATCACAGCACTTTGTACTGAAGTATATCCCAAAGATATAGAACTTACGAAAATGAGCCAAGAGCGTGAGTGCAGGGCTACTATCTTGTTTGGTTCAAAGGAATCTCAATCGTAAACTCTGTACCTTTGCCCACTTCTGAGCTAAAGTACAGCTTACCACCATGATTTTCTGTGATGATCTGATAGGCGATCGATAGCCCTAAACCTGTACCCTTACCCACAGGCTTAGTAGTGAAAAACAAATCAAACAAGCGATTGCGTAACTCGTCGGGAATGCCATTGCCATTATCAGAAATTTTAATGATCAGGCGATCGCCTCTCTGCGTATCCGTGATTTGTGCATCATTAAGAATTTCCGTTTGAATCAAGATTTTAGAGACTTTGCCATCTTTTCTAGTCCACTGCGGTTTCTCATTTATGATCTGCCAAATTCCATTGGCTTGAGCATCTTCTTCAAGGGCATCGATCGCATTGGTCAGTAGATTCATAAACACCTGATTTAGCTGTCCCGCATAGCATTCCACTTCAGGAAGCTTTGCATATTTTTTTTCAATCTGAATCTCAGGACGATACGGTGTAGCCTTAAGGCGGCTTTGCAAAATCATCAAAGTACTATCAATTCCCTCGTGGATATCGACAGATTTACATCCTTCTTCATCACTGCGCGAAAATTTATTTAGTGATTGCACAATCTTTTGTATTCTTTCTGCGCCAATCCGAATTGAACCGACCAACTTCACAAAATCACTAGCGAGAAAATCAATGTCGATTTCTTCTAGCTTTGCCTGTACTGCTTCAACGGGTTCTGGGTAGTAAGCGCGGTACATTTCCACAAGACTTAATAACTCAGATGTATAGGTATCAGCATAGGAGAGATTTCCATAGATGAAATTCACTGGATTGTTAATTTCATGGGCTATGCCTGCTACTAGCTGACCCAAACCCGACATCTTTTCAGCCTGAATCAATTGTGACTGTGTACTTTTTAGCTCTTGCAAAGCCTGTTCGAGCTTTTCGGCTTGCAATCGATATTTTTCTTCGGACGCA
This sequence comes from Pseudanabaena minima str. Chao 2107, assembly GCF_051131155.1. Taxonomy (NCBI): domain Bacteria; kingdom Bacillati; phylum Cyanobacteriota; class Cyanophyceae; order Pseudanabaenales; family Pseudanabaenaceae; genus Pseudanabaena; species Pseudanabaena minima. The sequence goes on along the minus strand of NZ_CP159508.1, from coordinate 1,514,059 downwards.
CGGACTAGAGCCTCAGATGCAAGTCTTTCGGTAATGTCGCGTAAACTCCAAACCCGACCTGCACAACTATCTAAAACATTTTGTGGCTGGGAATAACATTCGAGAGTTCTGCCATCATCTAACTCGACAATCTCAAAGCTATTTTCGTCAGTACTGAGTCCTTTGCCAAAGTTCTGCAAATATTTTGCTGAGCTAATTCGCTTAGCTACATATTGGAGGATATGTGAGTCATCATGGGAACGAAAAATACGATCAGGAATTCGCCATAGATCTACAAATTTTTGATTGCAGATAATAATATTACCGATCGCATCTAGTACCAAAATGCCATCGGCTGTAGCTTCAAGGGTCGCGCCAAGTGCCGCAAAACTTTTGTTGATTTCGGCTTCAGCAGCTTTGCGATCGCGGATATTGGTACAAATATAAGTTGTGCCAATCACTTCACCCGATGGACTTTTGACTGGATTTACTTTTAAGGAAATGGGGATACGCTGTTGATCGTGATCAAGCATTTCCAATTCACTTGTCCAAGTTCCCCCATGCATCACTGCTGAATGGATTACTTTAGCGGCTTGCACATCTGTAAATAGAGGCTGTAAATTGGTCGATTTCTGTAAAGCAGATAAGTTATAAGCAAATAGATCACTAAAGGCAAGATTGATATAAATCGGTTGTCCAGTCCCGTCAGTGATACAAATTGCATCATTGGCACTTTCAATTGCTGTGCCAATTTTGGTAAAAGCATCTTCAAGATACTGACGTTCAGCAATTTCTTCGGCAAGCTGGCTCTTTAGCAGTTTTGTTTGCTGCTCAGCTAGAGCATGGCTAGAGACAATGATTCCACCCGTTGATCCATCATCGGTATACCAAGGTTGAACATCCCACTGAAAATTGTTTGATGTCTCACCCCGAACCGCAATCTCAATTTCTGCCGTGTAATGCATCTGTCCACCGCTTAAGCATCGCTCTAGTCCATGTCTATGGGCGATCGCTCTCGGCAATGATTCGTAGAGACTTGTGCCAACTAACTTTAAGCGAGGGATACCCAGCATTTTGACCCAAGGTTGACTTACCAATATGTAATGGAGATTGCTATCGAACATAGCGATCGGAACAGGACAAAAATCAACGAACCACCGCAGATATTTTTCTGCATGGTTTGCACGGCTTAAAACTGATCCCCACTGGGCTTTTGGGTTGGCTTTTGCCATCCTAACCTTACTTATTTTGACAATTTTAAAACTTAACTCCAAGATTGTAACGGGTTCCAGATTTTTAGAGTGTGTTATCTGAACCATAAACAGTAATTCTTGTCCTAAAAGATTAATTAGATTGCTAAATGATGCACCAAATTTGATTCTGGGTTTGTTTTTGGGCTTGAAAAGCCACATAGAAAAATGATTTGGGGGAGTTCATTCTGAAGGGGTGAACTCTCCCAAATCATTTAGGATTGCTATAGTATGAGCATGTTAAGATCAGCAGTAAGGATCTTTCCATTTACATAAATCATGAGGATAGTCACCTCGGTGCAGCAATATCCGATTTTTGGTTCTGAAATTAAATGCCCTCATTGTCGGCAAGTTATTCCTGCCTTGATTTTGACTGACACTTATCTTTGTCCGCGTCATGGAGCTTTTGAAGTTCAGCCCAATTGCAAAGATTTAGTCCATCTGCAATCCGATCGCCAATGGCGGCTATGGAACGACGAATGGTATCGGCAGCATACTCACCCCGATGGAATTCGGTTTGAAATTCATGAAAGTATTGATCGTCTCTATACCCAAGGCTATCGAGCGATTAAAGTTACTATCGCTCTGCGCTACATGGATTTAGTGAAACCTTATCTTGAAAATACATCTATTATTTCCAATGTTCAAAGCTTGTATGGCTTAACCGTAGAATTTAGCCCTCCAGAGGAGCAAGAACCACGTTGGGGCATTATCAACTTTGAATTAGACAAGGAATTGGGCGTACCCAAGGGTTATCCATATTTTCGTTCTTTTTAGGTGAAGCGCCGCTTCACCTACTCCCTTCCCACCCAAGAATTAGACATTGCGGCGCGAAGCGCCGCAATGTCTAATTCTTGGGTTTAATGTATATTGCTTGAGTGGGAAGGGAGTAAAAGAATGGCTTAAGGGTGTGTGGTGAAACCACACACCCTTAATTATTTACTGAGTCTGTAAGTCTGCCATCCTTGCCAACGCCCAAGCCAACAAGCCCATAATTTTTGTCTTGCCACATTCCCATCTTTAGGTAAAAATCTTAGAGCTTGCAATAACCCAAAGGCTTCTGATGTACCGATCGCGATCGCCCAGATCGCAAACACCAATTTTTGTAAAGGGGACAAATATCCCAATAATGCTACCGTCTCATTATGCACAGCATTAATCGAAGCTTGAGGATTAAAAGAATTGCGCTGATCCTCATCAAAACGCTGTGCAGGAAAGTGATCTACGGCAATTTGCGGATCGTAAATTAATTTCCATCCCTGCTGCCTCAAAGTCAAGGAAAAAACTACCTCAAAATGCACCTGTGCACCTGTTCCGCGCATTCTTTGATCGAAGCGTAAATCCGCGATCGCCTCACGTCGAAAACTCATATTCACGCCCTTCAGAACATCCACTTCGCGTCCTGTGCCGATGCCAATATGATGATTGCCAATCAAGCGCCCAAACCATTGTAATTTACCCACTACAGGCTGAGAGCCATCTTCCAATTTTGTACCGTGATAGACCCAATCACGTCCACCAACTCCACCAACTTGCTTATCAGCTAAATAGTAAGTTTCTATCCTTTCTAGCCAATCAGGATGGGGAGCAGCATCATCATCCGTAAAAGCCACAATATCACCAGTCACTGACTCTAGACCGATATTCATCGCCGCAATTACTCCAGAAGCTATCACTGTCGCTGTATGTAAAGGCAAAGTTGCACGATCAAAAGTTTCTAAGAATTGCCAAGTTTGGCGATCGGTATCACGCACAATTACCCACAGTTCATCGACAGGACGACTTTGTGCTTTGAGAGCAGCTAAGCAGCGGGCTAAGTCTGCTGGACGTTGATAAGTTGGAACAACCACAGAGATCTTCATTGTTTTTTATATCCTTCAATCTCCAATAGCTCATGCATAAAATCCGCAAAGCGATCGCTGATAACATCATAGTCAAAATGTTTCTTCGCGACCTCAGGGGCAATTTTTGCCTTTGCCTCAAGATCTTGCCATGGCAAATTGTCTAACCACCGCGCACAACGAAGATGGAACTCTTTACTTGCAGGATGATATGCAGGTAAAGCCCAACCTGCGGAAGCGGCATAATCATAAAATCCAGGAATAGGACTCATAGCAACAGGTACACCACAGGCTAGATATTCGGGTAATTTCGTAGTTAATCGAAAACTTCCTAACTCATCAAGGGTTTGGGTGACAAAACCAATATTCATCACATTCATCGCCTCCACAACTTCCATTGGGAGCAATCTTCCTGTAAAGATAACCCGCGATCGCAAGGCTTCTGGAACTAAAGACCGAAGACGTTCTTTCGCACTTCCATCTCCTACGATTAAAACTGTAATATCATCACGTTTGACCAGTTTCAAAGCTTCAATCAATTCATAGCCATAGCTGTAGGATTGACGATTATTCCACAACAAACTGCCTACCACGCCACAGACTAAATGATGTTCAGGAATACCAAACTTTTTGCGGAAACTAAGACGTTCAGCAGCAGATTTTGGCTGAAATAGCTCAAAGTCCGCTCCTCCTTCAATGGTAATTGCTCGCTTTGCGCCAAGTTTAATCGCCGCACCTGTCAGATATGGAGTCCACCCCAAAAAAGCCGTGCAATTCTTGTAAAGCGATCGCTCATAGATCTCCATCATATTACCGATCAACAATCCCTTCGTCACCCGAAAAAAACCACCAATTGGGTCACCAGTAGAGATCACATAGGGCTGTTGCCAAGATTTTGCTGCCCTAATCAAATTGATGCCACCCGCAATGCCTGAACCTTCTTGATAGATTAAATCCCATTTAGATGCAGAAATGATTTGCCAAACTTCCTGACTAGCAGCGATCTTACCTACTTTAAGATTCAGATCGTGGTAAGTAACTTCGGCTTGCAATTTCGAGCCAAGGCTTCTTGATCGTCTAGAATCAAGACTCCCCTCGCCGCCAGTATTCAGGCACAAAACTTTTGCAATTTTTGACATGTACTTTGCTCTTACAATTTTCTCTTACAAGATGTTGGTAAAACTTTTTGGGATGATCTCAAGTCATGCTTATCTTATACCAAAGTACAAAATGGCTATGCCATTTTATGCTTTTAAAACCATTGCTAGGCTTTGTTTTTAACTCAAGAAAGTGTAATAACACTTTCTTGAGTTGGTGTTAGACTTTGGCGCTGGCAAAGCTTTCAAATAGATCAAGATAAGTTGTCGCTTTACTTGTCCAGCTATGTTGCTCAGCGATCGCTCTCGCAGCCTGCCCCATTTGCTTCCTCATCTCCAAATTAGTGGCTAGAAAGATCATCGCATTAGTCACAGCCAAAATATCTTCTGAATCAGGCAAAACGATCCCACATTCAGGCGTGATGATTGCGGCAACTCCCGAAACTGCTGTAGTAATTACAGGTAACCCAGATGCCATAGCTTCACTAACCACCATTCCAAATGGCTCATAGCGTGATGGAAACACAAAAAAATCGACATTCTGCATAATTTTGGCAATATCCGAACGATACCCTAAAAAATGCACTCTTTCATTTACACCTAATTGTTTGGCTAGTTCTGGATAGGGACTGTTGTCAATACTTCCAACTACAGCTAAATGTAAACTAGGAACATTAACTAAAGCTTTGAGTACCGTATCTAAATTTTTGCGATTGGTTTTAAATTCACCAACAAATAGGGCTAGACTAACTTTTTCAGGTAGTCCAAACTGCTGACGCGATTGATTGACGGTAATAGCAGGACGAAACTCATCAACATCAACACCGTTAGCAATCACCTGAATCCTCTTTTCAGGAACTCCTATTTCAATTAGTTCTCTTTTGATGGTTTCTGAGACGGCAATCAGGATTTTGGCTTTTTGAAAAGCAAATTTTTCCCAGTAGGCATTTAGAAAGCTATAAGTCCATTGATAAATACCATACAAATTCCTATCCATACGGATAGTGTGAAATGGGGACTTTAACCAAGCACTATGCACAAAATGAACTACATTAACATCAGTTTCTCTAGATGTTACTGCTCCACAAGAAATAACTACATCAAACTCATGTTTGTGTTTCTGTAACCAACGATCGCTATTGCGGGTAAATACAAAACCTCGCATTAGCTCAGTTGGAATCTTTTCTACAGCAAAATAAACACAGCTAACTAGTTTGTTTTGGGCGATCTCATTAGCCACATGCCTAACTACCAGAGTGATTTGATGATTTCTGGCGATCGCTTGATTCACAATTTCATAATTAACTCTTGCTTGACCATCACCTTTTTTTACATTAGAAGTAATAATACATATTTTCATAGGAAAAACTAATTAGTCGGCAGCTTATCCCTAGACTTTATCACCAAAAATTGCTGTAAATGATAATCTCGATAATAATGTATTCCTGCTAAACCTAACCCTAAAAAGCCCCACATCAGCATTCCATGCGCTCCTTTAATGGTTATGCTAGATAGCAGAAATATAAAAGATTTAATCAATATGCCCCGAATAACAGAAATCATTAAATCATCACTCTTATGAGGTTCCATTAACACTAAAAGAGTACCAAAAATGAGGCTTCCCACGTAAGGGATTCCCCCTATCCATCCTAAGTTAACGATTACGATAAGTGCACTATCTCCCTCAAGAGCGCCAAGACCATCACCCAGAAAATTAGTTATAATATTTTCTAAGATAGCTGCATATGTACCCTGCCGAGCTTGACCACTGCCATCATTTTGTAAGTTAGTTAGTGTTTCTAACCGCTTAAAAATTACAGTTGAGAATGGTTCCATATTGATTAATGGAATCAAAATTATTGCCATAATCACCACAGCCGCTACCAAACGAAACTTTTGCTTTGGAGTTAGGGAAGTCAATAAAGATAGCATTGCCAATATCCATCCAATCCAAGCCACTCGTACTAGGGTTAGCAATAGGCTAAATGCAGTAAACCCTGCCGCAGGCATCACTAAAGCACCTTGGCTACAGAGCAATATTAATAGACTTGTTACGATGTAGTCTGCAAAGGGTCCTTGAGAGTTCATAGTACTCCAAATCCTCATTCCAAAAGGAACTGGACTACCACCACTACTAATCATTCCCGAACCAATCATCCATAGCCGATCCCATTCAGGAGCAACCATAAACTGATAGACTCCATATATTCCCATCACTAGTCCTCCCCAGAGGAAAACTCGCTTTATATTCTCAGCATACATGGGATATCTTTGCCAATTAATTGCCATGTGATAACCAAATAGTAAAGGAGTAATCCATTCCAATAGAGAAATGGTTGATGGTAAGAAGCCACGGTAAATCATGCCAATGAAATAGCTGTAAAGAACAGCACTGATTGCCAAAATAAAAATCGAAGAATATTTGTCGCGACTCTTAAATAGTTTGAGATGGATTGTATGGGCACAAATCATACATGCTATAAATGGAGCTAGCATGATGTAGCTACTTTTAGGATCAGTAAATGCACCTATCCTCCAGTCACTAATTCGACGTATAAATGGAGTGACAAAAAATAGCCACCACACAAATCCGTTATAAAGAATAGGATAACGAAAGTACAGTATCCAACCAACGATTAATGCTCCCAATGGAAATAAAATATTAAGGATTCTTGAGCCAAATCCTCCAAGGGCAATCATTAAAACTGTTAAAAAACAAAAAGCTAAGATGCTTATCCATGCACCTGCTGGCTGGAATAGTTGATTGGATATTTTTGTCTGAGGCTGTAATATTTTGGCTTCGGATTGATTCACAAGTCTATTCACTTTCGTTGAGTTAACTTTTTGTTGCTTAGGCTATAGCAAAAAAAGAGCTAGTACAACCCAAAAATCAAGAAGCGAGTTGCGGCGCAAAGCACCGCAACTCATCTTCTGGTGTTATGTCCTAAGCAAAACTTTTGCTATAAGTATAGCTCAGTAGTCAATTGAGGATTAAATGCGCAAGCCCTTAAAAGCGTTGTGAGCTAACGCTTTTAAGGGCTTGCGTTTACATTTACCTAACGGGGGCGACCTAAAGTCGTGATGTATAAAACTGCTTCATCATTAGGAATGCCGAGAACATCATTGACTAGGTCATCAAAGAAGCCTGCGATGCCACTTACGCCCACACCTAAGCCGATCGCGGCGAGATTTAACCTTTGTCCTAAATGTCCTGCGTCCATATGTAAATAGCGATAAACGCGATCGCCATATTTCTCAACAGCTTTTTGGAGATCGGCAGTATGGAAAATTACGGCTCCTGCATCACGCCCAAGCTCTTGTCCTAGACAGAGATAATGTAGTTCATCACGGAAGTTCTTAAAGCGAATTTGACGTAGCTCTTGTGATTTGGGTGCGTAGTAATAACATCCTTCTTCCAATCCCACTACCCCTGTTACGGCTACAAAGGTTTCGATTAAGCTGAGATCGAAATAATCGGGATTACCATCAATGCCTTGATCGGTATAGTTTTGGGGCTGATAAGTAAAATCAAGAATTGCTTTGAGTTCTGCTAGCTCTAACTTCGCTCCACTATATTCACGGGTTGATCGTCGTTGTAAAATGGTATTCTCCAACAGTTCCAAATCATCACCCCAATGAATGCTTTCGGTGATGGTACTGACTTTTGTACAGAATGGGAAGTTGTACTTATCTAGATCTGGTTCAGAATTGTTTGCGGTTTGATCGGATTTTTTGACATCCAACTTTTCCCAAAGTTTCTGCATATTTGGCTTTTCAGTAATCTGGGTAGATTGATGTAGATATTCCAAAAGTTTACCATCGGGAAGTTTTGGGTAACTATGCACAGTTCCTGAAGGTAGTGCTGTCATCACTCCTCTAGAAATATTTAGCGATCGCTGCATTGGTTCTCTTGATTCTTGCCCGCGACCAATGCGCTCTTCGTCTTGTAAATCCAGAATTGGCACGATCGCGATCGCCCCTTCGACCTCTTTATCTAAAAACAACAGTTCATTGATAGACTCATCGGCAAAGCCACCAATTAGTGATGCTTGATAATCCTCAATCGAACTTGCTAGCTCAATATTTCCTAATAAATGCCCAGTATCTAGAAAAATGCGACGATAAGCGCGATCTTGATATCGCCAAGCTGATCGATGAAATACCGCCGTAATCGCGATCGCCATACGGGTATTTTGCAAAGTGGGATGACTAAAACAAGCCTGCTGCAAACCAGACCAAACATGATTGTCTTGCCAAAAATGAATCAAGCTATGAGTACGAACTTGATAGTTATAAATTCCTGCGGATAAAAGAGGTGTCCCTGCTGAAATCAGATATAACTCCGCAGGATATAACCCACCTGCTGAAGGAGCAGCTCTTAGATAAAAAGCATCACCCGTTACGGTTGGGACTCTTGCGGTTAATCCATAGCTGCAAAATAGCAATCGTGATAACCGCCGCCAACGACTTGCCAATAATCCATCGCGATCGGACTGAATTTCTTCAGTTAGAAAAGGCTTGAGATCATAAACCGTGCCAATTTTATAATCTTTATAAGGTGACGGCTGGGTACTCCAGTCTAGTCCTTGACTTTTGCTGGCAAGGGTTGCAGGCGCATACTTCGTACGTTCGTGGTAATGTTCGGCGAAGGAAAGTCTGGCTTCGGGCATAGTTTTGCAACGTGACGTAAATAGGCGGCTAGACTAAAATGTTATATCAATTCGCACGGTCGCTAGCACGAAGTGCCGACGATAGCAGTAATTCTCATTATAAAAATCGATTTCTTTGAAAGCACGCCGTTGGCGTGCTTTCAAAGAAATCGATTTTTGTGTTTCCAGCACCGAAGGTGCTGGAAACACAAAAATCGATTTTATAATCAGAATTGCGGATTTAACTGAAAATTGCGATCGCAATATCCGTGATTTCGCATATGATAGAAAGGTTGTCAAAATTTTTCTAATTAGAAAATTATCGTATTTATTATAGGGATCACGTCATGGCAGTACCCAAGAAGAAAACTTCTAAATCTAAGAGAGACAGCCGTAAAGCTGTATGGAAGCGGAAAGCCGCAGTTCATGCCCAAAGAGCGATTTCCTTAGGTAAGTCCATCCTCTCAGGCAAAAATGATGGTTTTGTCTATCCAATGGCTGAAGAGGCTGAGACTGAAGAGTAATCTTAATAAAAAAGGCGAGCTAAGCTCGCCTTTTTTGATGGTTTGTTTAAGCTGATTGAGCTAGGCTTTCTTTGATACAAGTACCAATCTGAGTATCAATCTTTAAAATATGGCTGACCAACCATTCGCATAATTCATTATAAATTTTGAGCGCAATCTCTTCACTTGCATCACTCTGACGATATTGCTCATGGAGGTTGCCAAAGGTCTCAATAAATTTCTTGTGGGCTTCTTGATTGATTCCAGCCATTGGGCAATTATGTTTTGCTGCACAGGTTTCTTCGTTACCAAAGTGCCATTCTGCGTAAAACTTGAGAAATACTAGCAATTTCTTAATAGCATTTGTACCATTGCCTTTTTCGAGTGCTTCCCCAATTTCGTTAGTCGCCGCAATTAGTTCACGATGCTGGCTGTCGATCATTGGCACACCAGTACTCAAGGAATCAGACCATTCAAATCTTTGCATATAGTTTCTCTCATTGCGTTAGCGCATCACCTTTAATTCTCTTGTAAATAAGTGGAAAATCCTGAAAAAGTAATACAAATTTAACTCCATGATGCAGCTAGCCGCCACATTTGATGACCAATTCCTAATCCGATTAAACAAGGGGCAGTCAATATAGCAATCGCCATCCATAATTTACGACTTTTACTTAGGACATCACCAACAAAAGCGATCACCGTTAATCCTACCCATACAATTATCGCTAAAATCGTCATATCAGGCTTCAATCGAACAAAAAAAACTAAACCACCAATAATTAAAAAACCACTGATTAAGTAGCTCCATTTCATCAGGGCATAATCAGCAAAGGCGGTAATAGTTGGTAATAGACTCAATATGATGAAGCCTGCGATCGCTAAATCACGTCTGGCTGGGATGGTTATCAGTACTGACAGGAAATATCCCATACAGGCATAGCTGATCAGAATGACTTCCAGTAGCCAGAGTAGATAATCAATAATAACTGTAATAGTTGTAGCTAGGATGATGAGACCTACGAGTTCTAAATTCCAAGGAATATTCAGCCATATGGACACTAAATATCCCATGGAAGCATAACTGATCAGAATGATTGCCACCGCCACCCATAACCAGAAAGGTTGAATTTTTTTGAAAGTCAACTTTGGTATTTTCAACTTAAATTTGGGAAAGCCAAGTTTAGGTAAGCCCCATTTAACTTTCCCGAATCTAGGTGCGATTAGACTCTTTAATGTATTGGGTTTTTTCGCATCAAATTTTGACGGATCAGATGTGTTTGGTGATTGCTCCGCCGCAATTCTTTGATTTTCTGCATCATCAGTATCTGCCATAATTTCATACAAATGATAGGGCGCACAAAGCAAGCCCTACTGTCTAAAAGGATGTTTCTGAGGCTACAATCATTGAGCCTACACCACTATTTGTAAAAATTTCAAGCAGTAGTGAATGGGGGACTCGTCCATCAACAATGTGGGCTGCTTTTACGCCTTGAGCCAGCGATCGCACACAGCATTGGACTTTAGGAATCATGCCACCACTGACGACATTTTCATTCATCAGTTCTCTAGCTTTGCTGATCGTCAAACTGCGATAGAGCGTACTGGGATCTTTGTAATTATGGAGAATACCTGCAATGTCGGTGAGGAGAATCAATTTCTCCGCACCCAAGGCGGCGGCAAGTTCACCAGCGACGGTATCCGCATTGATGTTGTAAGATTGACCTGTTTCATCGGTCGCTACGCTGGATACAACGGGAATATGTCCTGCTTCGAGTAGGGTTGAGAGCAGACCGATATTAATGCCACTGACTTCACCCACAAAGCCGATCGCATCATTGCCTTGAGGACGCGCACGGATCAGATTGCCATCCTTACCGCATAGTCCTACGCCAGAGCCACCTGCAAGGTTAATCATTTCTACGATCTGCTTGTTGACGCGACCAACTAGCACCATTTCCACAACTTCCATGGTGGCGGCATCGGTAACCCGCAATCCATTGATAAATTGTGGCTCGATGTTCAGTTTGGTGAGCCATGTATTGATTTCAGGTCCCCCACCATGTACTAAGACTGGGCGCAATCCCATAAATGACATCGTAACGACATCGCGGATCACGTCCTGCCGAAGATTTTCTTCTTTCATTGCCGCGCCACCGTACTTGACGACAATGGTACGCCCCGCGAATTGCTGCATGTAGGGCAAAGCTTCACTTAGAACCTGAACGCGATCGCTGTCTGTTAGCATTTAACGCCTCGACTACTCTTAAAAAAAATACTTTTATAAACCTTACAACCTCAAATACACCAATAGATAAGCGATTTAGGTTGCATATTGTTATTTGATGACTTTTACGATTATCTGTCTTCACAGCAGAGAATAATTAAGGGTGTGTGGCTTAGTCACACACCCTTAATTGTTTAGGCGATCGCCATTTCAAAAGCCTGACAAACCGAGATAATTGAGAACTTAGCTTGTGCTTGAGTATAGGCAGTTTCAACGATCCTCTGAGTGGCAGGGAGATCGCTAAAAATTAGATGCATCGCATCAGCGAGTAATTGCGGATCGTTAGGTGGAATCAGTAAACCTGTAACTCCATTTTCGATAATTTCGCTAGTGCCACCCCCAATGGTCGCGATCGCAGGACGTTTGGATAATTGCGCCTCCACAATGACTCGACCAAAGGGTTCAGGAGCCGTTGAGCAATGGGCGATCGCATCACAAGCTTTCATCAAAGCGGGAATATCTTGTCGAAAACCGAGCCAATGGACACGACCTTTGAGGCTTTCTTGGGCAGCAATATTTTTGAGCTTCTCAGTATATTCTGCTTCCCCAAAGAGTGCATCACCAACTAATAACACATGGACATCGGGGAGTCTACTAGCAGCCTCTAGCAAGATATGTTGTCCTTTCCAATAGGAAAGACGGCTAAACATGCCAATCAAAGGGCGATCGCAGGGAATACCTAATTCTTCACGCAAAGTTGCTTGATTATCATTAATTTGGTCAAATTTTTCACTATCAAATCCGTTATAAACCGTGCGGAGTAATTTACGATTACCTCCTGCGGCAAGAAAAGCTTCTCCTGTGGCTTGAGAGTTGACGATGACTCTAGTGGCAAACCAATTAGCCAACGTGACGGCAATCTTGCGATTTGTGGCGCTAAAAATATCCGCTGTCAAGATATCGTGCAAGTGCCAAACCACAGGCGCACCACCAAATAACCGAGCGATCGCCGCAACCACAAATCCTTTTTGGTTATTGGCATGGATCAAATCAAAATCTTTGCTTTTTTTGGCAACTTGTCTACCCAGTCTCCATAGATCGCCAATAGATTTGAGTGAAGCTAACCCGCTTGATACTTTCACCTCGGCAAGCGATCGCGATGCTTGTAAAACCTCAACCTTTACGCCTAAATCTTCCAGTCGATTTTTTAAGATCCCGTCAGTTAATAGCACTACTTGACTAGTCTCGCGATAAGCATGGGCAAAGTCGAGTAAACAAAGCTCTCCCCCACCTAAGACTGCGGTATAACTAACAAACAAAATTTTTTTGTTCATACTTGTTTAGACGGAACAATAAATTTAAAACAATAATCTATGAATACATTATTGGGTGATTGTATGAAGCGATTGTATGAAGCTGATCGCTTAATTAATAAACTATTCTGCAAATCTTCTTATATTTAGTTATTTTCAGTTGACCGCTTTATCATGGATAAATCTGCATCTCAGTCTACCTCTAAAACCATACTAAATAGAGGATTTCTAGTGACCTTGGGAATTCTCGCAGTAATCGCCGCTATTGCCAGACCCTCAGCACGTTGGGTTAAAGCTCAATATGATACTTATCAGGCTAATAACACTGTTCTAACAGCTAGTGAGAACAAATATAAAGAATTACTCCAGAGCATTGAAGCAAATCAGCCGAATAAATCTGTGAAAACCTTATCAACTAATGGCTCAACAATTTCCGAAAAAATTTTTCAGGCAGCTTTATTACCTGACATTTTAGGTAGAAGTAGTCGTTATGAACCCTATACAAGTAACGGTACGCTTGCTTGTGCCCGTATGGTAAATATGGCGATCAATCGTGCTTTGGGCTATCAGGTGGGACAAAATACTCTTTATGTACCTTCTATGGTCGAAGATCTAGACAAGGGTAAGGGCAAACGTATTGACCAAAATCAAGCTGTACGAGGCGATATAGCCATTTCCAATGGTACAGACTATGAAAAGGGACTTTGGCATATAGGCATTTGTATGAATGATGGTTGCAGCTTGGTGCTGTCCAACTCTCCTTTCAAATCAGAATTTTCTTGGCTAACAAACTCAAATTTTGACGGAGCTTTTGATCAATTTCCAGGTAAAACTACTTTTTATCGAATTGTCCAGAAAGCTGTAAAAGATTAGTTTAGTGTCAATATAATCATAGGCAAATCAGCCAGTAGAATTAAAGTTGTCGCCAGTCTTGTTAGGACATAAACCCCGAAGGCGAGTTGCGGAGCGAAGCTCCGCAACTCGCCTTCGGGGTTTTGATTAGTCCTAGTACAAATGGCGACAGCTATACTACTGATAGAAGTTTAGCCTTATCTGATAAATTTGGCATAATCTTCCAGCCATTCTGATTTAGGATTTAACTCAAATTTCGTCACTTCTATCATTGCTAATAGCAATGATTTTTGTTTCATCGCCTTTTTACGGTAGATAGTTCCTTCCTGCTGTTTGTTCACATAATTATCCCAAGAAACATCTGTTAATACCGATACACCGATATTAGTAATCATTTGCTGTCTCATTTGTAAATGCTTATGAAACAGTTCCTCTAGACTTAGAGTAGGATAATAAATACGCACACTTCTAGGTTTACGCCAGAAACCGTAAGCAATACTAGCTGTAATATTTACCTCCTGATTAATACTACTTAATATCCAGTCTTGCTCTAGGCTACTCGTGATCGAGGTGTTTCTAGCAAATAGACCTCTTGCAGAACTGAAAATTAATCCAGAGCAGAGAAAGTTTTAGAAGCAACAAGAGCGACTTCAAAGTTATAAATGGCAGCAATCAAATTACAACGCAAACCAAAACGACGACGACGATTACGATAAGGTAAAGAGAGAATCTTAAAAATCTTCAAGCGACGATTAACATGCTCAATCGCAATACGTTGACGTGCAAGTTGGCGATTACAACGCTTATCTTCCTTGGATAATGAGCCATTTTGAGGCTTTTTGATAGGAATTTGCGAGTTAGGATGCAACTTTTGTAAGCCTTGATAACCCTTGTCTGCCAAACCTTGTGTCTGTGCGTGAAAATGAACTCCACTTGCCTTGAATAATGAGAAATCATGCTGCTTGCCCTTACCGTAAGCGGTACAAACTATCTTGAAATTAGTCAGATCGACCACCAATTGGGCTTTGAGGGCATGATGCTTTTTCTTACCGCTATAAAAATGTTTCTGGTGATATTTAGGGCGCTCAACCTTTGTCTCAGTTACATCAATGGCAATTATGGCTGGAGCCTTCTCCTGCCACAATGACTTTTTTCCTGCTAACCGAAACTTTTTCGATTTAATTAAGACATTTTCTACTTTTTTGACGATGCGGCAAATCGTCGATTCTGACACTTCCCAGTCGCTAGCAATATGAAAATAGGTGCGATATTCACGCCAATACTGCAAAGTAACCAATATTTGGTCTTCTAGACTTAGCTTTGGTTCTACACCACCTTGTCCTTTGCTTTGGGCTGCTTGTTGCATTAGCTCCGTCATTTGCGCAAATGTTTCTCTTCTTACCCCAAATAACCGTTTAAATTCTGTCGCTGATAGATTTTGACTGGCTTCGTATTTCATCGCTTAATTTGAGATCTGATAAAAAGCTTATAAATCTAACATGTTTTTGGTTCTGCAAGAGGTCTAATGATTCTCCAGTCGCTTTAAAAACTTCGTTTACTTCTGCATAACAATAATTGACTGGATGAGCAAAACATCTCGCAAAACCTGGAGATTGTGGGATTTTATAATCCATAATCTGTACAAATCCGAGAAGCTTTAATTGATCAGTTTGATTTTGAAACCAATTAAAATTTAAGAGTGGATAATCTTCAATAGTAGTAGTTTCATAATTAAATAGATCGGGTTGGGTTCTGATTAGCTTTTCCTTAATATCAGACAGTAACCATATGAAACAAACAAACAGAAAAAGAGCAATTATACTAGCTATTTTCCATCCATAAAAGTGAAAAGCAATAGCAATAGTCAAGGCAGAAGAAAGAGCATATCCTCTCATTTGCGACCAAAAATTCTGGGTTCCATCACTTAACTTCATGTTGTTTTCTATTATTTGCTAATATTTACAGTAAATCAGTCAGATGATTTTGGTGTATCAGTATTTAGCAACCCAATGAAATCTTCAAAATCAAGGTTTTTATTAGTGGCAAATCCTGATTTCAAAATTTCATTTCTGGCTGTTCTAGCTTTTAGATCTTTGGGTTTAAAGTCTAGCCAACGGGTATAGCCATCGATCGCCTCAAACCAATATCCTGCTTCAGCATAAATCTTGGCGCGATCGCGAATAGTCAAGGCACGCACCAAGGATTTTTGGAGATTATCATCAGGGGGCGTATAAACAATCCAGCCGCTTGCTGTAACTTCCTTGGCACGTTTATCCTGCACAGTAATTTGCCAACGATAGGTTTTAGAGGGTTGCAAAGAAGCAGCGATCGGTAATTTGAAGCTCGATAAACCGCTAGACATTTTTAGATCAGTTTGAAAAATCGTAATCGATTTATCTTCCTTTGATGTCGTGAGGCTAAACTTCCCTATAAAAGTATTTTTCGCGTTTACTTTAGATGAATTATTTTCGAGGTTATCAATTTCTGATGAAGAAGCTTGAGCATTTTGATCGTGTAAATGCCAATAAAGCGTAGGTTGTGAAACCGCAGTTCTTGCGCCATCTTCAGGTGTAATCAAGATAAGTAAAGGTAGTTGCTGCTCTCTCAATAGTTGCTGTTGACTATCGATGGGGGCAGATGAAGCGCCACCTCTCGTTGTGGGGGGATTGATAGGGACTGATCTCATAGTGCCGAAGTCTGGATTAAAAAGGCGTGTTCCGCCCCCTGTGCTTGCAGTTTTCGGTAAACCCAATCCATAATTAGTGCGGTTAAATTGTGCTACTAGCCAAGTTTGGGCGATCGCATCTAATCGTAATAAATCGCTAGGTACTGCCAAACTCGACAAAGAACAGATCAGAATTGTAAAAGCACTACTGAGATAAGTACGAAAAGACAACTTGTTAGTTATAGCTGTTAAATAATTACTTTGGGGAAGAGGTACTTTACATCTCATAAATTTCGGAGCCATGCGCGTAAAATGGCTATTAAGTATTTGCTAAGTATTAGCAGTCATAGCATATGAGCACCACTTTATCTAAATCAACTCATATTCAGCTAGAGCAAAAGTTACTATTGCCAAGGATCTACAGTTGGCAAGAATTTGAGGTGTTAGAAAATCTGTTAGCCACAGGCGGCTTTCGCATTACTTATCTTGATGGCTGGATTGAACTGATGACTGTTGGTGAACCCCACGAATTGATTAAGAAATCTCTAGCAATTTTGTTAGAAGCCTATTTCATTATTCAAGGAATTGAGTTTATACCTGTGGGCAGTGCAACTCGTCGCGGTGAAGAAAAGGGGACATCCTTTGAGCCTGATGAGTCTTATTATTTGGGTGAGAAGAAAGCTAATCCTGATCTAGCGATCGAGGTGATTTTGACTAGCGGCAGTTTGGAAAAGCTAGAGAAATATCGTCGCTTTGAGATTCCTGAGGTCTGGCTTTGGGAAAATAATCAACTGCAAGTGTATGCTTTCATTTCTTCGGAATACCATCTTGTCCCCCGTAGCCAACTTTTACCTGATCTCGATATTGATCTGTTAGTAAGTTGTGTGCAGATGCCATCAAGATTAGAAGCAATGAGAGCTTTTCGCAATGGACTGCATCATGAGTGATGAAGATATTGGTGTATTTGTAGCGATCGCTTGATTAGAGAATAAATGTTTAAGTTTGCTCACAGACTTGCTAGCTTAGCAATTTATACAGGGCTATTCTAGGATTCGTCAGCACAATATCGCCCACCACATCACCCGTCAATACATGAGGTATTAAAGATATTTGCTGAGAGATTTTCTTAGCCAAATTTATCTCCTAGAAATTACATGAAATTTGATTTCGATCCAGTTAAAGCAACTTCTAACCTACAAAAGCATGGTGTATCCTTTGAAGAAGGGATGACTGTGTTTAGCGATCCTTTAGCATTGACAATTAACGATCCTGTCCATTCAGAGCGAGAGTTTCGTTTTTTGACTATTGGCATGAGCGATCGCTATCGACTTGTTGTTGTATCCCATACAGAGAGAGATGGACAAGTTCGATTAATTAGTGTGCGATTAGCAACTCGCCAAGAGAGGAAAGAATATGAATCCTGAAACTCAAATAGACAATGATGAAATGCTTCCTGAATATGATTTCTCAGGAGGTGTTCGAGGTAAATATTACGAGGCATACAAACAAGCTCAAAATATTCCTCAAAACACCATTGTTCTCGATCCAGATGTCGCAAGTGTATTTCGCGATTCTGCCTCTGTTAATGAAGCTCTGCGAATGTTGCTGAAGATCGCTAGTTCTATGAAAACAATTCCAATTAACCAAGATCCACCTCTTGTAAATTCTTAGTGGAAAATCCCGATCGCACATCATAATTACCTTCTCACTGAGCAACACCAGCGAAGATAACTGTGATAGGTCAAAACTTCCACATTTAGTTCATCAGCAAGTCTCTTAGAAATTGCTAAACAGCGATCGCTTTATCTCTCATCTAAACATTCAGCGATCGCATTCAACTCAGCGATCGCACGCACTAGCCGATCGCGCAAAGCATCGTCAAGTTTGGGATTTTGCAATGCTACCTCTTGGATGGCGGCTAACCATTGTGCGATCGGGACATGGCTAACGGCGGCGCGTAGTCCCATATTGGTGAGTATGGCAAGGTAAAAGCCTTTGAAATCCTCTGGGTCGCCGTAGTCATAGAAGCCATCCATTAGCTCTAGTTTTTCAGGGGTGTATTCGAGGTATTGATCGAGGGTGATTGGGGTGCGATCGCGTTGGGGTTGAGGTTGGTGGTGGAGGAGGCATAGTGGTTTTAATTACTACTCTTCTTTAAAAATTTGAAGAAAATCAATCAACTAAAGGTATATCAATCGCTTTTAGATGAGATAATTCCTAATTCCTTTAATGCTTCAATAATATTAAATAAGGCTTCATCTAACTCATTAATATTGGATTTATGTTCGTATAAATATGCAATTATGTTGCCTGTATTAATAAAAACTCTTTTAGCATTCTCATATCGGTATACAGCAAACTTCCAATCAACAGCAACATCTATATCAGATCTGCCACATACATTTTGCAATTCCAGCGATGGGTGTACTGCTTTATCTCTTAACTTAATAATCTCGCTAATACATTCTTTAAAATTGTTGAATATATCGGGCTTTAGCTTATAAGCTCTCTTTATAATCTCAACAATTTGCTTGGCTCTTGCTGTTTTGTTTTTCTTCCAACTTTCAATTTCTTCAGGCGTAATTTTGGCATAAGGACGTAATGTGTCATAAAGCGCATCTAAAGCAATACCACAAGCTACAATTACCTGCATAGATGGAGCAAGTTCACCCATCAATAATTGTTTTTGAAAATCAGCATCTTCACTCCATTTTTCTAGTATTGCTTCAGATGCTATTCTAGATTGCCTCAAGTTGTCATGAGCAATTTTCATCCAAATAGGAATAACATTATATGAAGTTGACAGAATACAATGTGAGCTAAATTCTCCATTATCACTTATCCCAATGCTCAGATCACCAGCCAAGATAGAAACCTTCATTCCCTTAAATATTAATACTCCACCTGACCCACTTGACATTGATACCTCATTGTTTTGGATTTCTATATGAACTATATCAGATATTTTTTAGCTTTTATATAACAAAAAAGTCTTTAACAATGGACTGCAATCATCGATCGCCATACAAGAATGATGGAGATATTGCTATATTTATAGCGATCGCTTGATTAGAGAATAAATGTTTAAGTTTGCTCATAAACTTGCTGGCTTAGCAATTTATACAGGGCTGTGTCTAGGAATCGCTAGCACCATATCACCCACCACTTCACCCGTATTTGCTGAAGATAGCAGCCTTGGTATTGTCATGCGGCGCGGACATTTGCGGGTGGGCATCGATGCAGCGATCGGTGGTCCCTACATGTTTTGGAATGCCAAGACCCAGTTTTATGATGGGTTTGAGCTAGAAATTATCCAAGAAATTGCCGCAAGACTAAATATTGAGCCACGTCCCATTAATATCCCTTGGGCAAACCAACCTGAAAATTTAGCTTCGCGACAGGTCGATATCCTGCTCAGTGCAAGGGAAGAAGGAGCCTTAGAAACAGGCGACACCAAAGGTAAATTTATTGAAACTGCGCCTTACTATCGTAGTACTCAACGTTTGCTAATCAGAGCCGATGGGACACAAATCAAATCCTTGCGCGATATGATCGGCAAGCGCGTTGGGGTTGTCGCAAATAGTGGAGGCGCAGCGATCGCCGAAACCTATAATAAAAACAGAGGCAACGCCATTCGCCTTTTTTCATCACGGGATCTTGATCGTATGGTGATCCAATTACGCGATCGCCAACTTGATGCGATGATCCTTGATGAACCCGTGGCTGTATGGCAAGTACGCAACAATCCCAACTTTATAATTGTTGGGGAACCGTTAATTCCAATCCGCCTTGTGGCGATCGTCAACAAAGATGATATCTCGCTCAAAAAAGCCGTCGATAAGGCTTTAACAGAGATGCGTCAAGAGGGTAAACTCGAACAGATACTTAAGAGGTGGAACCTGTGGGAAAGCCAGAAAACTTTAAAATCAACAAAGGTCTTGCCAGTTACGGTATTAGCGATCATTACGCCATACTCGGTTTACCAATGACCACTGATGCCGCGCAAATTCGCAAAAAATTTCTCAAGCTTGCAAAGATTTTGCATCCTGACGTGTTTGGTCGAACTCCCGAAGAGAAAGAGACAGCTACCAAATATTTCTCAAAGATGGTTAGTCCAGCATATCAATTGCTAAATAGCGATCGCGAACGTGGTGAATATCTAGCAACTTTGAGAATGTTTGCCCAAAACAAAAAACAAAAGGAAGAATTACCGACTCTCAGCTCTGAAATTGCTCAAAAACTGTATCGGATTCCCCATGAAATTACCTACAAGCAGTATGTCGAGCAAATTGCACCAAAGCAGTATGAAACTCTCGACTCAATCTTAGAATATACCGCTACTCTCAGTGAGTTAAATCTCGTATATTTACTTACCCAAACCAGTCTTACCTTTACTTCGGGTAGTAGCGCGGCATCGGCATCTGAGTTTCAGCCTAACAATGCAACTGCTAGCGCTGAGGCAACGCCTGCGGCTAAACCTGCCCAGTCACCTGCGCTGCGTAATCTAAATATGGCTGAGCTATTTATCAGTAAGAAGCAATGGACTGATGCACTCAAAGAACTGCTCAGCGCTGAAAAAATCGATCCCAATAATGCCAAGGTCTATGCACTCAAAGGCTTAGTGCAGATGAACCAAAATGCAGCGGCGATCGCTAAGGCTAGCTTCCAAAAAGCACTTAAACTCGATCCTAAAGAACCTACAGCTCTGAAATACATCAATCAGGTAAGTGCTGCAACTAAACCACCAGAAAAGCCCCCAGAAAAAAAAGGTGGGCTGTTTGGTTGGGGTAAAAAGTAGTCCCTAGCATTTCTCGCTAAGACTGGATTTCCGCAGACTCAAGACATGGCGAGGCAATTATCTTGGATTTCCGCAGACTAAAATACTACCGTCATCACTCCCTGATTCTAGTTACTAGTGGCGATCGCCAGATTCTATCGGCAATCGCTGAAGTTTTAACAACCGATAAATATAATTTCATTACAGAAACCAGTGGTGAAAGAGCATGGGAAATAATCCAACAAAAGAAACCCGCAGTGGTTATCGCTGATTGGACAATTCCAGATGTATCAGGACTAGCTCTTTGTCATCGTTGCAAGGCAAGTCTTGAGCATCCCGAATTAGTAGCAACCTACTTTATGTTGATTGTGAAAGCTAGTAATTCTCAGCAACGCCAAATAGCGCTAGAGACGGGAGTAGATGAATTTCTCACTAGTCCTATAGATAGTGCTGAACTCAAAACAAGACTGCGGACAGGGCTGCGTCTTACTGCTTTGATGCAGTCCCTAACTTGGACAAATCAGCGATTACTATCCCAAAATGAATTACTAGATGCACTTAGCTTGTCTGATCCTTTAACTAGGGTTTTAAGTGAGCAAGCTTTTGATCGAGTAATGCCAAATATCATGCAGCAATTCAGTGAATTTGGTACTTACAAAAGCTTTGGCTTTCTGAGTGTGCTGTTCATTGAGATTGACCATTTCCAGCCTATCGTTAATGATTATGGCGCGAGTATTGGAGATGAAACAATTAAGGCGATCGCTGGGCGATTGAGTCATGCTTGTGCTGCTAATAGCTTGATTTACCGCAATGGATCAGCTTCATTTGCTTGTGTTACGCCCCATCATGACACTGATAGTTGTATCCAACTATCTCTCAATTTGCTTACCAGTATTCGGAAGCATCCGATCGCGGTTTCTTCAGGATTATTATTTCCATTAACAATTAGTATTGGCGGGGTAGTAGCAGCTTTAGAAAATCAGCATCAACAGTTCAAGAGCATTAGTTTTAGCAATCTAGTTGACCTCGCTCAGCATTCTTTGCTCCATGCACAAAAATCTGGTGGAGATCGAGACTACATTGAAATATCTGGCTAGTTATTTTATGCGTAGAACCAAATTTCAGTTTTTTACTGCATCTCTACTCACATTCTTGAGCGTTCAGGTGATCGAGTTGGGTTTTAGCGATTACAAAAGCGATCGCCAACTCAATACGTCTCTATTTAAAGATCAACAAGCCTACGCAAAAAGTAGCGCTGGTCGCAGTAGTGGTGGTTCTTTTACCCGTTCATCCCCTTCTAGTTCTAGTAGTTCCAGATCATCAACCCCTTCTAAATCATCAACTCCTTCTAGCCCATCTCCCACAAAAACATCTAGCCCTTCTAGCGATCGCGACTCATTATCTCGCCCTAGCCAACCATCATCAAATAGCCACTCAACTATAGTTGCTCCCGTAATTATCAACAATTCATCGAATAACTCACCATCAAATCCTTACCAAACTACAACTTCAGCATCTTCGAGTGGTGTGCCTTGGTATGTTTGGGCGATTATCTTACTGGCGGGTGGGATGGTTGTCTACTTTATTATTTGGTCGTTCATCATACTCTCTAAACAGAGTGGGGCAGGGAACGATTTGGAGAATGATACATTTACCGTTAGCAAGCTACAAGTTGCGCTTTTGGCTCAGGCACGTGAGGTGCAAACCAGATTAACTGAGTTAACTCTTGAAGTTGATACAGACACGCCAGAAGGGTTAATGACGTTGATGCAAGAGTCTGCGCTTGCTTTAATGCGTACCCCAGAAAATTGGACACATGTTTCTGCCAGTTCGCAACCAGCCCATCGCGATCAAGCTGAAGAAGTTTTTAACAAACTTTCATTAGAAGAGCGCACTAAGTTTAGCGAAGAAACCTTGGTTAATGTCAGTGGTAGAGTTACCCAGCGCTCAACGGCGATCGCCTCTCCAGATAAAGATCCATCTGCTTATATTGTGGTAACTCTATTGATAGGTACTGAACATGATCAACCTCTGTTTGGTGAAATCAGAAATATCCAAGAATTACGCCAAGCATTAGAGGCGATCGCTTCGATTCCAGCTAGTCATTTGTTAGTGTTTGAATTGCTATGGAGTCCTCAAGCCGATACTGATAGCCTCACCTACGATGAACTGCTGACGGAATATAGCAACATGATTCAGATTTAGGGAATCCAATAATAGAAGAGCGGCGCTTCGCGCCGCTCTTCTATTATTGGGGCTTGATAGGTTTTTATATAATGGGGCAATAACGACTTTAATCTTTGTAGCGTGAAGCCTTGATTTGATCGATAAAAAATTCTTCGAGAGTTTGGCGGGCTAGCTCGATCGTGATCGCCTTTGCCCCGATACTAGCAATATAAGTCAAAAATTCTGGCAGATCCTTGGCTAATTGACCGTGCCAAGTATCATTCTGGAAAATTAAATGATCTAACCAAGGTTTCAACTCTTCTTCAGAGCCGCCATGTCCACTGACCTGATAGGACTGCTCAGTACCCAGTAACTCATTTAATGTCCCCATTGCCACTAGTTCCCCCTTGTTGAGGATACCAATGCGATCGCAAATTAGCTCCACATCAGACAAAATATGACTGTTAAAAAATACGGTTTTGCCCTGATTTTTGAGCATCAAAATAATTTCGCGTACCTGATAGCGTCCAACAGGATCAAGTCCAGACATTGGCTCATCGAGAAACACAATTTCGGGATCGTTGATCAGAGCTTGGGCGACCCCAATTCTCTGCACCATACCTTTAGAATATTGGCGCAATTGCTTTTTCCTTGCTACGGATTGAGATAAACCGACAAGATCTAGCAAATCAGCAATGCGCTGGCGGCGTAAAGATGGCGCAACCCCAAACAGACTACCAATAAAATCAAGCAGTTCCCAGCCTGTCAAGTAGTCGTAATAGTAAGCATTTTCAGGTAAATAACCGATTGACTGCTTCGCCGTGCGATCGCCAAGGGGATATCCTAAAATTTCACCAGTTCCCGATGTGGGTTTTACGATACCCAATAAAATCTTTAATAATGTAGTTTTGCCTGCTCCATTAGGACCAAGTACACCAAAGGTTTCGCCTTGGCGAATGGTTAATGAAAAATCCTGTAAAGAACTAATTTTTTGATTTAACCAAAAGCCAGTACGATAAATCTTGCTCAAGCCATCCGCTACAATAGCGTTGCTCTGAATAATCTGTTGCTGGGATTCATTAGTCAATACTTCTACCATGGCTACCGATCTAAAGCTGCAAAGTTCATGCTTTGAAACACTATTTTAACGTCAGTTCGGGCTAATTTAAAAATGGGGGTAATCTTGATGTTTACAGCTTAAATTCAGCTTTGAGCCCCTAAATGATTTAGAATTTCTAAATATAGTAATCCTAAATGTTTTGTGGAAGGACACCCCATCGGGGTGTCCTTCCACAAACAAAAAAATCTACATAATGATATAGGACTGCTATATGCTGAATTTGATGGTAAAGATAAAAATCGTTACTTTACTAATAGAGATGATTAATAGATAACCTATACAATGTAATGAAACAAGGCTAGATAGCGCCCAGCTATGAGTAATATTTTTTTGCTGCCACCAAACCTAGACAAGAAAGAGCGTTTTGCTGCTTCTTGGGAATATTTGCTAGAAAATATTCAAGATTTAGGTCAGGATTTTGTTGACTTTTTAACACAGCGATCGGGCAAGCCAAGTTCAACCTTTGTTAAAGCTGTTAGCTATCCTTCTTTTATGTCAGATATCCAACCTGACATAATTTTAGAGTGTCAAGATTTTGATATTCTTTGCGATCATCGTTTGGAAAGTGAGTTAAGCAAGCTTTCTTTAGACTCATTATTTGTTTTGGCTAAGTCTCAAACTAAACAGACTTACATAGCAGTAATTAGTAACAGTTATTGTCTAATCGAACCTGAAATTTTAGATAGTAATTCAGCAAAGCAGCATTATCTAAAGCCTCATGATGAAGTTAATTCATCCATGCCATATTTTTGTTGGCAAGATGTATATGCTTTGGTAGCTCAAAAGCATGATCGCCTTGCCCATGAGTTTTCCGAATATATGCATTTCATGGATATGCAGCCTTGGCAGCATAGTCAATGGGGTGAGCTATTTATTAATCCTGATGTGGCAAAAATTTTTAGTCAGCAATGGGCTAAAACAATCAATTATTTCCAAGAAATGAAGATTGAAGCAAAACCAAGTGGTTATAGTGCCTTAGAGGTTATTTATCCTTTACCTTGGTTGCAATTGCTTTATATCTATGCTGCAAGATCTGTAAGTCATAGTGATCTCCAATCTGTGAGTCCTTATCTTGTCGCAACAATTTGGATTAAGGGGGATGCAAAAACTCAGATTCAGGCTTTTCATGGCATTTCTGATCGCTTTACGCTACCAGATAGTAATCATATTATGGTCGAGATTAGAGCCAGTCTTGCCGATGGCCTATGGATGATCAAAACTGGTAGTCGCCCCAAACTAGCGGCGACATATTACACATCACTGGATCGTCTTGTCGCATCAGATTCTAAGCAAATGCAGCAAAATTTATTGGCTTTTACTAATGCAGTCTTTACTCATGCTCAAAGTATACAAGTCTAAAAGCTTTCATGCTTTTGAGCATTGTTAGCGTCTGCGGCGCTAACAATTACTCAAAAGGTAAGTGGCGGCGCTTTGCGCCGCTACTCCTGCGACTATTGTGACTATTTGGAGCCTTGAGTAACTTCTACGTAGATATTTTCAAGACGGACGGGTTGACGCATAATTGAGTCAATTGTGATGCCTTCAAAACATTCCAAAATTTCTTTTAGTTCCATAATCTTGGGTAGCCAAAAAGCTAGATCACGTCCGTAGTAACGATAGTCAAAGCCCAATTCGATCGCTCTAGCGATCGCCAAATCTTCAGTGGGTGTACAAATAATCGCAATTTCTTTAGCAGGGACATGTTTACTCAGTTCTTCGAGACTGCCTTCTGCCAGCAAACTACCTTGCTTGATAATACCAATTCGCTGACAGAGCCGTTCGGCTTCGTCGAGCATATGGGTAGTCAACAAAATGGCTGTATCTTGACTTCTCAGTTTACGAATTAATTCCCAAACTTCATAACGAGCTTCAATATCTAGTCCTGTGGTCGGTTCATCAAGTACCACCAATTGTGGCTGATGCACAAGGGCGATCGCCATGCTCAGCCGACGCTGCATTCCACCACTGAGAGTATCAGCAATACTTTTTGAACGATCGCCTAGCCCCACTAGTTCTAAGCAGTACTGAGCCTGCTTGCGACAGGCTTCATTACTCAGCCCATAAAGCTGCCCAAAAAAACGCAAATTTTCTTCGCAGGTTAAGCTCTTATAAAAAATATTTTCTTGAGGAGCCACACCAATCAGCGATCGCGTTGCACCTGATGCATGTAGACCATTCATTGTGACAAGTCCGCGATCTGCTTGAATCAAACCACATAGAATACTAATCGTAGTGGTTTTTCCAGCACCATTTGGACCTAATAACCCATAGACTTCGCCTGCTTGAATAGCAAAACTTAAGTCCTGTAAAACTTGCTTCTTCCCATAAGATTTACAGATTTTGCGAACTTCTAGCACAGAATATCTATCTCTTTAAAGTAATGCTTAAAGTATAGCAATCACGATTAGAAAACATCAAAGAAGAAACAGCCAACCCAAAAGAGTAATGGCGGCGTGAAGCGCCGCCATTACTCTTTTGGGTTTTGATTGTCAAGGATTGCTATATAAGTACCTGTGCAAAATAAATTACCAAAACCCATAGAGTTGCGCCCCGCAGGGGCGCAACTCTATGGGTTTTGGTTTGTAATTAATTATGCCTAGCTACTTACCAACATCCAAAATGGCTACGCCATTTTGGATGTTGGTATTAGTACTGTAATATGCTGTACTCGCCCTGAGGAAGTAGCAATGTAGACTCTATTTGACTCTTAACTAAGGGGCTGACATATTCAGCATTATTTAAGCACTCGATCAAAAGCTTATTAGCATCATGATATGTCCGCAATACTTTGAGTTGATTGTCGCTGAATTGCCACTCTTGCGAACTTTTACGGTGTTGAACAATCAAGCTACGTAATTTTTTTGACCAATCTAACCCCTTAGACTGCCACCACTTGGCAAAAGCTTCTCGATTTTTAGAAGGATCAGGAAATTTTTGACGTAAAAACTGTAAGCCTCTCTGGAGATCTGGTTCAAGTATGCAAGCCAACTCTAAAACAGGGTGATTAGCAAAATATAAAGCCAAGTCCAGATTGAGAGCCAGATTAATTGTGTAATCGATATCTAACTCTGTTTCCATTGTGTTTTCATTGCCCAAGGCTTTAGTGCGAGCGCGTTCTAAAGACCGAGAATGAGCTATATCTAAGGCTCGAGCGCGATCAAGCGATCGCGTATTTTCTAAATCAATATCTAAATATAAAGCCCGAATTGTCACGGCTTTGTAAGGGGTTTGGATTTGGATTGACTGTTGATTAACCCATGTCAAGAATGACTGCAATTGTGGATCTTGGCTCACCAAGTCATCAATTTTACGTTTCATCATCTTCAACATACTATCGGCTTGCTGGGAAATACTTACAGTCATTACGATGACACCATGCCAACGGTTGAGGTATATACGTTCGAGCAAATATTTTTGAGCAGCACTCGGCATACTATTGGCAATTCGATAGGCTGCAAGATAATCGTGCAATGTGGTGTGGGCAAGTGAGTAAATCCCTTTCGCACATTCAATCAATAGACTATGTTGCCACTTGAAAATCTCAAAAAGCTGATCATAATTAATTGCCAACTTGGACAAGTTGTGACTAGCTGCAATACAAGCCTGAAAGTCCTCCTCCAGTTGGTTGTTTTGCCACACATAACCATGGCGATCGAGTGACACGATCGCCACATAGGACAGCAAATCTAGTTTTTGAGCAGTTGATAATGTTTGATTCGAGAAACTAGGCAAGCATTTAGTCTGCTCCCATTTGGTTAATAGTAGATTTAATATTTCCTGATAAAAGTTGGGTTTAAGATACTCACAACTGTTAAAGACAGTACAAAGATGTGTTAGCAATAGAGGGTTGCTAGCTATTTCTGCTAATGGTTTATTTGTGGTGATTAATTGTTGAAACTTTTCATTTTTTTTCGGTTTGTCAGCACAAATAGTTTGGAACCATTTGCTAGCAAATGTAGTGATTTGAGATTCTTCAAAAGGTGCTATTCCTACTATCGAAAATGACTCTAAGATATGACCATAGATCGGATTGCGTGTAGCAACTACTAGACGATTCTTGGGATAGCGATCGCTAAGCCTCAGGATTTTTTGAGCAACTTCTGCACGATGTATTTCGGGTAGATCATCTAACTCATCCCAAATCAATAACAAGTTTCCTTGATTTAATAATTGCTCGACTTTGTGATCTAAAAATTCATCTGATAGTCCATAGTTAATCAGTTGTTGCTTTAACCATAAAATTGGATCTCCAATATCATGTAACGTAATCAGCGATCGCAAGGGCAAAAACACAGGTAAATATTTAGGCAAAATATTGCCTGAGATACATGCTATTGCCCAATATTTAAGTAATGTTGTCTTGCCTGCTCCTAAACCGCCGACCAACAAAATTTGTTTGGATTCTTCTAGAGCCTGATTTGCTGGAATTGTAGGGGGTTGGAGTTTTTCTAGGTAAAAGCGATCGTATTGTTCAGGAGATACATTGGCAAAAGCTTCATTTAAATCAAGATACTGACTGCTTGGCAAAGTAGCAAAAACATTAATCTCTGTATATAAATTATGCAAATAGAGTGGTGTATTTATATCAATTACTCTGAGGCGATCGCATTGACGGATCAAGGCAGAAGAGATGCTTTTTCGGATGCTCTGTAATGATTCATCTAGTCCAAATTCAACACTTGTAGGCAAGTTGTCACTTGAACTTTGAAAGGTGTTCTCTATAGTTAGATTATTATTTGAATTGGTGATCGCTACGGTTTTATTATCGGCAACACTGTTATTAGTAGATACAGTAGAGGGTTGAAGAGTTGAGATATCTTTGCTCTCTACCGACTTTTCTATTGTCAAATCCTGAATTGTGTTTATAGAAATATTTAGCTTTTCACAAACTAAGTTATAGGTATTGCGATCAACTATTTCTCCATTCAAGAAGTTTTCGACTAGTTGCACAGCCAAACTAAGCTCACTTGCTAATTGCAAAGGCGTGTATTCTCTAAGCGTGAGTTCTTCCTGTGCTTTGCTAAGGATATCGGAAGACGCTCTTAGCATTAAGGCTGCAACCATATTTTTAAACCCTACTTTGCCAACTTTATCAAAAAATTGCTTTAATCAATTCTATTAGTTGTGAGCGCTTAGCGCTCGCCATATCATTACTAACTTATTATCTAATACGAGAAGTCTATTACTGTGAGTTTTTTAACATTAGCGATTGATGTGGGTGGAAGTAGTATCAAAGCGATCATCTTGCAAGATGATGGCACTCCAATTTCTAAGCGATCACTTATTCATACTCCCCATCCAGCTACTCCTGATGTCATCGTGGCGACATTAATCGACTTGATTGCCAAACAGGGGGAATACGATCATGTTTCGATTGGATTTCCAAGTGTGGTCGAGCATGGGGTGACAAGAGGGGCTATTAATTTACATGCTGATTGGGATGGATTTCCTTTGGAGGAAGTACTGCACAGTCAACTAGGTAAGCCGATCAGAATTGCTAATGATGCAGATGTGCAGGGATGTGGGGCGATCGCAGGTAAGGGGGTAGAGTTAGTAGTTACTCTAGGTACTGGATTTGGATCATCACTTTTTCTCAATGGTAAGCTGTTGCCAAATCTAGAACTAGGTCAACATATTTTTGTTGGCAGAGAAACCTATGAAGATCGTTTAGGACAAGCAGCTCTAGATCAAATTGGTGTGGAATTGTGGAATGTAAGATTGTTAGAGGCGATCGCCACGCTCTATAAATTATTTAATTACGACAAACTTTATATCGGCGGTGGTAATGCTCGATTAATTTCTACTGATTTACCAGCAAATGTGGCGATCGTTTCCAATGATTTAGGGTTAATTGGGGGACTTGCATTATGGCGCTCTAGCAACTCATGAAATGGGGTTATGGCAATATGGCAAAACCATAGGTTTTATTCATTTTGGCACACCAAACAGCGACCGATTTAAAACTTGTTAGTTTCGTCTCTTTAGGAATTTCATAAACTTGCTTGCCACTGGTACTTTTTAGTTTTTCAATCACAATGTAATCGGCTGCATCTATACCGAAGCTGGGAGGAGCCGCAATACTGGAAAGATCAGGCGCTTTATGAAAAACAATTCTTAGATCAGGTCCACCATCAGTTTTAAAATTTTCGTCAAGTTCCAAAATATTTTTATCACCCTTGGTTGAGAGTGTTGCTTGACCGCTAGTGGGATTAGAAACAGACACAAACTTGCCTGATCGCGATGCTTCTCCCTTATTGTTTACAGTGGCGGCTGGTGTGGGACTTGCATTAGATGCGACATTAGCTTCAGGTGGTTTCGATTCGCAACTGATGAGCAAAGTTGCGATGAGAGCAATGGGGCTAAGTTTTGTAATGCTTGTTTTAATTTTCATATTCAATATAGTTGAAACCCAAAACTAGAGTTGGAGTTGTCCGCTACGCGGACAACTCCAACTCTAGTTTTAAGTTATATCATGATTTACAAATTGTCCTGAGATTGGAATTTTTTGGATCTAAATCAATTTGAGTAAAAATGTAATCATTAAGTGATTGACAACCCAATTGCTTTAAATTCTCTAAATTAATATTCCAAAGAATAATTGTTTGATCATTACTTGCTGATCCTAAGTAATTTCCATCAGGGGAAAAAGCAACGGAGGAGATCGCATCTTGGTGACCTCCCTTGAGCGTAAATAATTCGTTACCAGTGATGCTCCAGACTTTAATAATTCTATCGGCACTAGCGGAAGCTAATTGCTGACTATTGGGCGCAAAGGCGACACTGGAGATCGCGTCAGTATGTCCTGTAAGGGTTCGCAACTCCTTGCCCTCACTGCTCCAAATTTTGATCGTGCGATCGCTACTAGCGGAGGCAATATATTTGCCATCGGGAGAAAAAACAACGCTAGTAACCTGCTCCGTATGCTGTCCAAGGGTTTGTAATTTTTTAGCTTCGATATTCCAGAGTTTCACCGTTTTATCTCTACTCGCCAGAGCCAATTGTTTGCGATCGGGAGAGAAAGCAATACTGAGAACTTCGCCAATCCCTTCACTAATTGTCTGTAATTCTTGCCCCTCGGCGCTCCAGATTTTGACGGTTTTATCTAAACTGGCTGAGGCTAAATATTTACCATCAGTTGAGAAAGCCACACTATAGACAATGCTGTTATGTCCTGTGAGAGTTTGCAATTCCTTCCCTTCACTATCCCAAATTTTGATCGTATCGTCAGAACTACCCGATGCAATCTTCTTACCATCTGGTGAAAATGCGATCGAAGTAACGACTTGGGCATGACCAGAGAGAGTTTTTAATTCTTTGCCCTCAAGATTCCAGATTTTGATCGTTTTATCGGCACTCGCTGAAGCAATTGTTTGATTGTCTGGAGAAAAGGCGATACTGCGAATGCCACTGCTATGACCTCTGAGAACTAAGCGTTGCAAGCGTTCCAAGTTCCAGATTTTAATAGTTTTATCCGCGCTTGCTGATGCCAAACTTTTACCGTCACTAGCAAAAGCAATACTTCGCACAATATCACTATGTCCTTGCAGAGTTTCCATCTCTTGCCCTGCGATAGTCCAGATCTTAATCGTGCGATCATCACTGGCAGTTGCTAAACTTTTGCCATCGGGGGAGAAAGCGATATCTGTCACCTTGTTGCGATGCCCTCTTAGAGTTTGCAGTTCTTTCCCATCGATACTCCAGAGTTTAGCCGTACTATCTGCGCTCGCTGAGGCTAAGAACTTACCATCGGGCGAAAAAATCACACTGGCGATCGCACCGCTATGTCCTCTGAGGGTTTGTAATTCTTTGCCCTCACTCCAAATTTTAACGGTCTGGTCAGCACTGGCGGTAGCTAAGAGCTTGCCATCGGGCGAAAAAACGACTTTGACGACATCGCCGATGTGTCCAGTCAGGATTTGCACTTTCGCGCCACTATCAACGGCAATAATCGTAGCGGTTTTACCACTAGCGATCGCCAATTGCTTCCCATCAGGGGAGAAAGCAACGCTATTAATACCCTCAGCAAAATCGAGATTTTTGACTTCCTTATTGTCGATATTCCAAATCTTGACGGTGCGATCGATGCTGGATGAGGCGAGGAATTTACTATCTTTGGAAAAAGCGATGCTAGTGATGACATCTCGATGTCCTGAGAAGGTATGTAATTTTTTGCCCGTGACATCCCAAAGTTTTACGGTGGTGTCATAGCTACCTGACGCGATATATTTTCCGTCCGCAGAATAGGCAACAGCCGAAACATCGCGGCTGTGAGCGATCAGGCGATTCTTTTCTTTAACGTTATAGATGACTTCGCCTGTAGCAAGCGCCAAGCGCATTTTGACATCACTAGAGGCAAGGGAATCATTAGGGCTACGTTGTAAGCGATCGCCTGTTTCCACTGCTTCCACTAAAGCCTCAAGTTGAAGGTTGTCGTAGAGCAGTGAGGTCATCTTGTAACTGGCGGAAATAAAGCTCTGATTGACATTGGCTCGGTTCGCTTCATCGGCATTTTTCTGAGCGATTAGTGCTAATCCCGACACGATCGCCAAAAAGAATGTGAGAGCACCAACAGTAATCTGGCGGCGGCGTTTGACCTGTGCTTCCTGTTGTTTGCTCCATGCAAAACTGATATCAATAAATTCATTTTCTAAATTGCTCAAGCCGCCTAATTTATCAAAAGCCTTTGCCTCCCTGAGCGTATATAACTGCTCTAGCCGTGCCCCTTTCAGTAATTCCGTTTTTGCCTTTGCCTCATTACTTTCCTGTCTAATCCTTTGCCAACGATTAGTTTCATCAGCCAGATAATTTTTTAAGATAATTGTTTCCTTCTCTTCCTCTAGCCAACGCTTTAGCTCATCCCAAGAACTTAAGAGAACTTCATGGGCGATCTCCACCGTTGCATATTGTTTTTTGCCAGCAGTACCTTGAAAATCTAGCCCCTGTTCATTTTGATATTCGGTACTGCTGACTAAGAGATTCTCTTTTACAAAGGTGGTTAGGAGCGCTTTCTCAAAGTCTTTACCTTCAAATTCACTCTGATTGGCTCTACGGCTAACGGGACGGCTTCCACCATCGGTATCAACGATATTTACTAATTTTAAAAATATTTGCTTAGTTAGCGATCGCTGGTCTGAAGATAGATTCCGATAAAGCTTGTCAACGCGGGTTTGCAAAGCACCTCTCACACCTTCCAAAAGGTTATAGGTGGAAATATTGAGAACGCGATTTTCAATTTCTGCGCGACCATCGGCGGCTAGGGTTTTACATTCCGTTTCCCAGAGCAGATTTAGGCTATATTGCAACAAAGGCAAGTATCCCCTCTGTCCTTGCACATCCTGAATAATTTGTTCAACCAGCCCTGTTTCAAAGACCACACCATGTTTAGCGGCGGGCTGCTCGATCGCTTGCCGCAATTCATCGGGGTGCATCTCTGTCACCAGATGAATATTATCCTTGTCTAAAATCGTTCCCAAGGCAGGATAGAAGCTAAATTGTTCTAGAAAATCTGCCCGCATTCCCAAAATAATCCTGACGGAGCCATCGCCCGACTTCACGATTTTGACGATACCATCAATAAAATTCTGCCTAATATTCTCATCGCCGCAGTTAGTGAATAATTCTTCAAACTGATCGATAAACCATAACCAGCGTTCATCCTTGTCCTTGAGGCGATCAATTACCTGTGTGATCGCCTCTGCTTTTTTGGTCAAGACAACTTGAGCATCACTTTCACTAAATTGATAATCCTTTTCTTCATTCAATAAGCATCGATAGAGAGATTCAAAGGGATCTTGGCTAGGTGTAAAAATGAAATCTTTAATCGCCTGACTCGATAAAGACTGCTTCAGCTCTGGAATTACGCCTGCACGGATCACCGAAGATTTGCCACTTCCCGATGCGCCTGTAACTAGGGTTAAGCCACTGGCATTAATCGCTTCTAAGATTCTCTTAATTAACTTGTCACGCCCATAAAAGCGATCGCGATCGGCGGCATTAAACCGATTTAAACCTTTGTAGGGAGATGCTTTAATCAGTTGTTGTTGCGTAACCTTTTGGACGGAAATTTGGATAACTTGCGTTTCAATAACCGTATTTTGAGTAGGCGCGAAGGTAATAATATTGCTGCTGCCTTGGATATTAATATCCTTCAGGACATTTTCTTGGCTCTGAGAGACGTTATAGGTTCCTTTGCTTTCAGTCATTGATTTCCAGATATTTATAAAAATAAACCCACTATTAAAAAAGCGCGGCTTCGCCGCGCTTTTTTAGATAAATGCTATGGCACAGGAAAGCCGTATAGCTTGGCAACAAAAGAAGCAATTTTCACTGTGGGCTCCGCTAAGGTCAGCACCCCTTCCAAGCCTTTTTTGATTGTGGCAACTGTACTTTCCACAAAGCTGGGATCTGGTTCAGGTTTCTGCAATTCCTCTTCCAGTTTTTGGACTTGCTGTGTGACGGGTTCCTTTAACAAAGGATTCACTTCTGGGCTTTCAGCAATGCTTGCCTTAAGTTGACTCAGGTCTTCCAGAACCTTTTTGACTTCTGGATTGACCGTATAACTCTGATTAAAGTTAGACGAAACATTGACATTGCCGCCTTGATTTTGGACAGGTGCAAAGTTGAGGGCGTTATTAGCACCACCACTAAAATTAATGCCGCTCAAAGTGTTGCTTTGGCTTTGTCCTGAAGCCGCAGATTTGCCGTCAGATCCTTCTAACAATTGGCTTACTTTTGCAAGTAAATCAGACTTATCAGCCGCCGACATCGAAGCCACGACTGGGCGCAACATATTCAAAACCATTTCGACTTGGGACATAGCTGCTGACAAAGATGACAAAATTACTAATACGAAAAATTGTACAACTATTAGACCTCTTGCAGAACCAAAAACATGTTAGATTTATAAGCTTTTTATCAGATCTCAAATTAAGCGATGAAATACGAAGCCAGTCAAAATCTATCAGCGACAGAATTTAAACGGTTATTTGGGGTAAGAAGAGAAACATTTGCGCAAATGACGGAGCTAATGCAACAAGCAGCCCAAAGCAAAGGACAAGGTGGTGTAGAACCAAAGCTAAGTCTAGAAGACCAAATATTGGTTACTTTGCAGTATTGGCGTGAATATCGCACCTATTTTCATATTGCTAGCGACTGGGAAGTGTCAGAATCGACGATTTGCCGCATCGTCAAAAAAGTAGAAAATGTCTTAATTAAATCGAAAAAGTTTCGGTTAGCAGGAAAAAAGTCATTGTGGCAGGAGAAGGCTCCAGCCATAATTGCCATTGATGTAACTGAGACAAAGGTTGAGCGCCCTAAATATCACCAG
Source organism: Pseudanabaena minima str. Chao 2107 (assembly GCF_051131155.1). NCBI lineage: Bacteria > Bacillati > Cyanobacteriota > Cyanophyceae > Pseudanabaenales > Pseudanabaenaceae > Pseudanabaena > Pseudanabaena minima. The sequence continues at coordinate 1,478,294 of NZ_CP159508.1, read as the reverse complement.
AAACATTTTTATAGCGGTAAGAAAAAGCATCATGCCCTCAAAGCCCAATTGGTGGTCGATCTGACTAATTTCAAGATAGTTTGTACCGCTTACGGTAAGGGCAAGCAGCATGATTTCTCATTATTCAAGGCAAGTGGAGTTCATTTTCACGCACAGACACAAGGTTTGGCAGACAAGGGTTATCAAGGCTTACAAAAGTTGCATCCTAACTCGCAAATTCCTATCAAAAAGCCTCAAAATGGCTCATTATCCAAGGAAGATAAGCGTTGTAATCGCCAACTTGCACGTCAACGTATTGCGATTGAGCATGTTAATCGTCGCTTGAAGATTTTTAAGATTCTCTCTTTACCTTATCGTAATCGTCGTCGTCGTTTTGGTTTGCGTTGTAATTTGATTGCTGCCATTTATAACTTTGAAGTCGCTCTTGTTGCTTCTAAAACTTTCTCTGCTCTGGATTAATTTTCAGTTCTGCAAGAGGTCTATTGTCAATGTAAAGAGATATAAATATAAATTTACAGTGATTCCCCAAATATTGACTTCACTTCTAACTGCCCTAATAGATTTTCATTTTCAGGAGATTACACAATTCTCTTTAGCGTTTTGGTTGAGACTCTATCCCCAGCCAAATATGCTACTAACATCTAAAACAAAATTTGGCAGTACTTCTTCCCCTGAGAGTATTTTGGGATTATCCAAAATTTCAACGGATCGTCCTTGGCGATAGATGGCAACATGCTTATGTTTCGGATCGATCAACCATGCCAAAAGACAGCCATTGTCCATATATTCTTCCATCTTCAACTGTCCTTGTTTCCATGAATCGCTAGGAGACAAAAGCTCAATCAGAAAGTCAGGACAGAGGGGCAAAAAACCTTTGCGTTGCTCAGGAGTAAGCGATTCCCATTTTGCGAGAGATATCCATGCAGCATCGGGAGAGCGATCGCTACCCTTCGGCAAACTAAACCCTGTTGATGAATCGAAGGTTTTGCCAATGATTTTTCTTTCTGTAGAAGAGCGATTCCATGCAGATAGCTCATAATTGAGGTCAGAATTAAAACTACCATTTTCACCACCCGTTGGGGACATAACGATCAATTCTCCTTTAGCGGTACGTTCAAGTTTCATTTCAGGGTTTGCTGCACAGAGCTTGATGAACTCTTCGCGAGTTAGAGTAATGACTGGACTAAGATCAATAGTTTGAAAGTTCATGATTTTTGCTCCTTCTCTAATACCTCTAATACCAAAAGACAAAATAGCTACGCTATTTTGTCTTTTCAAAACCCTTACAATGGTTAGTCAGCAATTCACGAAAGTGTATCTATACTTTTGTGAATTGTTCCTATTCAGCAACAAGGCGCGAAACCGAAAGCGTGTCACATAGTTTGTTGATTTGACTGCAAACGCGATCAAACTGGTGGCGATCGCTAATATCAATACTTAAATCAATAATTGCTGCCTTACCTTTTTTGGTCTGCACATTTGCCCTTCGCACATTGATTTTGTTGTCGGAGAGACGAGTCAAAATATCGCGCAATATCCCAACCCGATCAATCGCTTCCACCCGAATATCAATAGGATAGGTTTGAGTCTGATCATTTTCTTTCTGCTGATTCCAGCCCACATGCAACAGGCGATCGCTAGGAATATTCGCTAAATTATGGCAATCATGGCGATGGATGGTGATACCACGATTGCTGCCTAACGCCACAACTCCCGTAATTGGTTCCCCAGGCAGAGGCGCACAGCAACCTGCGATCGAGTAAACCATTCCCTCTAAACCCAAAATTGGTGATTTGGAGCTATTGCTATTGCTATGGTTAGGTTCATGTCGTGCTTCATACTTTTGAGGATTTAAATCACGATCATGGTGCTGATGTTCACGCAGTTTATTAACTACGGTATTGACTGAAGTTTCACCATAGCCAATACCTGCCAGCAGATCCTCAACGTTGTGATAGTTACATCGCTCAGCTAGCTTCTGCATCTGATCGGATTTAAGCAGTGTCTCTAAACCATTCTTACCAAGTTCACGTTCTAAGGCACTGCGTCCTAAGGCAAGGTTTTCGTCACGACGCGATCGCTTAAACCATTGGCGAATCCGACTTTTTGCCGAACTTGTTGCCACAAAATTAATCCAATCGGTACTGGGATGGGCATTGTTTTGGGTGAGAATCGTGACAATATCACCATGCTTGAGAGGACGATGCAAAGGAACCATCACATTATTTACCAATGCACCTGAGCAGTGATTACCAACTTCCGTATGCACACGATAGGCAAAATCTACAGGTGTTGCGCCACGAGGTAAACAGTAAACATCCCCTTTGGGGCTAAATACATAAACTTCACTATCAAATAAATCTTCTTTGACGCTATCAAGATATTCTTGAGGATCTTTCAATTCACGTTGCCATTCCACCAACTGACGCAACCAAGTAAATTTCTGATCGTCGCCTTTGAGAGGCTTGCTAGTCGAATTACTTTCTTTGTATTTCCAATGGGCTGCAATCCCATAGTCAGCAATGTGATGCATTTCCCATGTGCGAATCTGTACTTCTACAGGTTGCCCTTTTGGTCCAATTACCGCCGTATGTAGCGATTGATAGCGATTAGGTTTGGGCAGACCAATGTAGTCTTTAAAGCGCCCAGGAATCGGGCAGAAATGATCGTGAACAACTGCGAGAACTCGATAACATTCTTCTTTAGTATTGACGATCACCCTGACAGCTTGAATGTCATAAATCTCGTTGTATTGTTTCTTTTGGCGTTCCATCTTGCGATAAATGCCATACAAATGCTTGGGTCTACCACTAATATCAAAATCATCAATACCCATAGTCTCTAGTCGTTCAGCTAATACCCGCGTCACTTCTACCAATTGCTCGTGACGACTCTCATGGGTCTCGGCAACCAGAGACTCCATCATTTGATACTGTTCTGGCTCAATATATTTAAAGGCAATATCTTCGAGTTCCCATTTGATTTGCCCTAACCCCAATCGGTTTGCTAAAGGAGCAAAAATCTCTCTCGTTTCTCTAGAAATTAGAACTTGCTTCTCAGGTCGCAGATGTTGCAGCGTTCGCATATTGTGCAGGCGATCGGCAAGCTTGACGATAATCACGCGAATATCTTGAGCCATCGCCAGAAACATGCGGCGAAAATTTTCGGCTTGACTTTCAGTCTTACTCTCAAAACTCAGTTTCGATAACTTGGTTACCCCTTCCACCAATTGCCCAACTTCTTTACCAAACATTTCTTCGATCTGATCGCAAGATACATCAGTGTCCTCAACGACATCGTGTAGAAATCCTGCGGCGATCATCGCATTACTGCCACCTAAATCTTTTAGGATTGCCGCCACCGCAATTGGATGCAGTATATATGGTTCCCCTGACGCACGGCATTGACCATCATGTAGTTTATAGGCGAAGTCTAAAGCCCGCCCAACAATATCTTCATTCTCTAAATCTTCACCCCTTTGCGACTTCTCCCAACTACTTCTCAGCCAGTCTGGAATCCACGCATCTACGATCGCATCACATTGCTGCAAGTTTTCACAATCTATTTCACCATCGATATGACCTACACGTTCTACTGGAGCTTCAGCTAATAATGTCATCGGAGTCATACGTTTAATTTCGCCTTAGCAAAGATAGTTGTTAAGATTTCCATAATCTTATTTTAAACTTATATGTCAAATATGCGATTTTGTCTCTAGGAAAACAAATTTTGATGTTTTTTTATGCATTAGATGCGGCAATAAAAGTTGCTAGTTTGATCTTGATTAATTCTCACTATTATAGCGATCGCCAACAAAAAAGGCGGCGCGAAGCACCACCTTTTTTGTTGGTTTTAAAGTTTAATTCATCAAACAATTATTGGCTTGCTAAATCGATCAATACGTTTGCACAAAGTCAAACGATGTGTAGCAACATCCCAATGCACATGTTCAAAAATTTTTCGCAATATATAAAATCCCCTACCGCATTCCAAGTCATGACAGGGAGTAGGATCGTCTTTTGAGCCGCCAGAGGATTGCAAATCATTCCCCTGATCGGTGATCACCCACCAGTACATTTGTGACACAATCGAAAACTTGACAGTAATTTGCTTGCTTGGGTCGAGAGAATTGCCATGTTTGACGGCATTAACTAAGGCTTCTTGCAAACCCAATCTCAACTCTGGCTGCCATTCTGACGGTACTTCGTCAAGCAACAAGTCTAATACTGGGGCAAGATAGAGGGTTGAAGTAAAACTGAGATTACTCCACTTTCGTCCTACTGAACGCACAGGGGTCACAATCACGGACTTTTAACTCCTCTGAAAGACTGCTGTAGCTTGCTTTTGTACCTTGTGAACAGTAAAGATATTCACGAAACATGCAATGGAATTAATTAAATTCACGATCGCCATACAATAGATATATCTATTATTCTAGCGAAAAAATCTTTCTTAAAATCTTTCCTAAGCAGTATGACTTTTACGCAACGACAAAATTCCCCTTTTAATCCCACTGAAAACACCCGCACCATGGGGAAGGGGATGCGAGCCGCTATTTTATTTTTGTTAAGCGTATTGGTATTAATCGGGATTTTAGGTGGGCGGCTTTTTTATTTGCAGCTAATTGAAGGCGATCGCAACCAACAGCTTGCAGAAAACAATCGGATTAGATTAATTGCTAAGCCTCCAGAAAGAGGACGGCTTTTTGATCGCAAAGGTAACATTCTTGCCTCAAGCCGATTAGCACATGTGGTTTATCTCTGGCCGATCGCTCAAACTAAGGACAAATGGGAACCAATTATTAATCGTTTAGCTGGGTTAATCGGAGTTTCAGCGCAAACGATTACAGACAAACTTGAACAGGAAGGCTACAACTCGCCCAACCTAGTCAGAGTCTCTACATCAATTAGCCCCAAGCTAGTAACTGTGCTTTCTGAGCATAGCCTCGAATTGCCAGGGGTCAAGGTAGAGCCTGAAGCTGTGCGCTATTATCCCAATGGCGATATCGCGGCTCATGTGTTGGGATATACAGGGGAGCTAACTGCTGAAGAATTACCTAAATTACGCGAAAAAGGTTATCGCCCAGGAGATGTAATCGGCAAGGCTGGTGTGGAATATGCCTTTGAGAATCAGTTGCGTGGTGAGTGGGGTGGTCAGCAGGTAGAGGTCGATGCTTTCGGAAAGGTACTGCGAGTTTTAGGTCAAAAACCACCGAAAGCAGGCAATGCTGTCAAAATGACGATTGACCTAGATCTAGAAAAAGCGGTTGAAAAGATTTTAGGTGATCAACAAGGCGGGATTATTGCTATGAATCCTAATAATGGCGAAATCCTTGCTATGGTTAGCCATCCCGCCTTTGATCCTAACCTGTTTTCGGGAAAGATTTCTGAGGCAACATGGAAACGGTTACAAGAAAAAGACCATCCTTTTGTAAATCGAGTTTTGCAGGTATATCCGCCCGCTAGTACCTTTAAGGTTGTAACCATGACCGCTGGTTTAGAAACCAACAAATTTGGTATCAATGATGTCCTTGCGACATACCCCTATCTCGATTTGGGTGGCTTTCAATTCTGGGATCACAATAAGGCAGGATTTGGCACGATTGGATTTTCTGAGGCGATGGCTTATAGCAGTAATACTTTCTTCGGACAAGTAGGTATGCGTGTGGGGGAAAAAGATCTCGCCCTATGGTCACATAAATATGGCTATGGCGAATATTCAGGCATCGAAATTAAGGAGGAAGAAACTAAAGGCACTGTTCCCGATGAAGAGTGGAAAAAGCGTGTCATCGGTGAACCTTGGTATGTTGGTAATACTTTAAATATGTCCATTGGACAGGGTGATGTTCAAGCTAATCTTGTTCAAGTTTCAATGATGACTGCTGCTGTTGCCAATGGTGGGTTTAAGATTAGACCACATTTGTTGCTAGAAGATAATGATGCAAGGGAGTGGCGGCAGTCTTTGAATATCTCGCCTACAAATCTGGCAGCTCTGCAAAAGTCTTTGCGATCTGTATTTGAGTATGGGACAGCCGCGCCTCTAAATTCGGCGGAAATTGCCATGGCTGGTAAGTCTGGTACGGCTCAAGATCCACCTCGTCCAAACCATGCATGGTTTACAGCCTATGCACCCTACGAAAAGCCAGAAATTGTGGTGACCGTTTTTGGTGAAAATGCAGGTGGTGGCGGTGGTAGTGCTATCGCTGCTCCTTTGGCAGTGCAGACGATCGAAGCCTATATGCAAATCAAAAATAAGCCCAACTCACCCAATAATCCACCAGTTCCTGTGATTAACAATTAAAAAAAAGCGGTGCTAAGCACCGCTTTTTTTAATTAGATTTTCTTCAACCAGCTAAACATAGCTCGGAGATCTTTACCGACTGACTCGATTTGATGCTCTGCTTCTTGACGACGCATTGCGGTGAATCCAGGTTTGCCAGCTTGATTTTCAAGAACAAACTCACGGGCAAATTGACCAGATTGAATTTCTGAAAGAATTTTCTTCATTTCAGCTTTGGTTTGCTCATTAACCACACGAGGACCACGAGTATAATCCCCATATTCAGCCGTATTCGAGATGCTATAGCGCATATTCGACATACCACCTTCAACAACTAAGTCCACAATTAGCTTTACTTCATGCAAGCACTCGAAGTAGGCAAGTTCGGGCTGATAGCCAGCTTCAACAAGGGTTTCAAAACCTGCTTTGATGAGAGCGCAGAGACCACCGCAAAGTACCGCTTGTTCACCGAATAGGTCAGTTTCAGTCTCTTCACGGAAAGTAGTTTCGAGAATACCGCCACGTGTGCCGCCGATTCCCTTAGCATATGCCATCGCGCGATCGCGGGCGTGTCCAGTAGCATCTTGATAAACTGCAAATAAAGCAGGAACGCCTTGCCCTTGAGTATAGGTACGACGTACCAAGTGTCCAGGTCCTTTAGGTGCGACCATGATCACATCGACATCAGCAGGAGGAACAACTTGTGCGAAGTGAATATTGAAACCATGGGCGAAAGCTAGAGTATCTCCAGCTTTAAGATTTGGAGCAATTTCGGTAGCGTAGATTGCTTTTTGAGTTTCGTCAGGCAATAAAATCATAATTAGGTCAGCAGCAGCCGATGCGTCGGCAACAGTCTTAACAGTTAGACCTTCAGATTCTGCTTTTTGCCATGAGGGACTGCCTTGATATAACCCCACGATGACATCCACGCCGCTTTCTTTTAGGTTAAGGGCATGGGCGTGACCCTGAGAACCATAGCCGATAATTGCAACTGTCTTACCTGCTAGAAATTCAAGATTTGCGTCCGTGTCGTAGTACATCCGAGCCATAGTGTGGTTATCTCCGAGACAAAAGATGGGGTGATTAGTTTTTTAGATGTAGTTTGGAAGATTTATTGTCAATTGCCTTCAAACACTTTTCCTAGTCTAACAAAAATCGTTGCAACTCTTAAATATATTTAAGTATTTAAGTGCGCCGCCGTAAGCGTGGACGATTCCGCTCAGCTTTGTCACGCTCGTAATTAATCAATCTGCCGTAATATTCATGCTTAGCAAGATTTAATGATAGAAAAACGTGTTCTCTAGCATTGCCGAAGCCTTTGCGGTTAAAGAAATTAATGGCGGGCGTATTCGCGGGATCGGTATCAACCAGCATGAGGCGGACATTATCTTCAATCATCCGTTCAATGATCTTATCAACTAGGCGATCGGCTACTCCGCGCCGTTGGAAATTGGGATTTACGCCTAGCCAAGTGATATAGCCATATTTCCATGAAGCTTTATTGATGATCGTACCGAGAATAAAGCCTGCAAGCTGATCATCGATTTCGGCAACTAGGCAATATTCCGAATCAGTGTTGTACATCCCGATCACTTCCCACTCGTCCCATGTGCGATAGAGGTATGGATATAAGTCACTGGTAAATAATTGCTCACCCAAGTGAAAAATTGGCGCAATATCATCAATATTCATCTCTCGAATATCAACACTGTTAGTGTCTTGGCGATCGCGATCGCTATCTTTCTCAAGAGATTTATCGGGTAAATCATTCATACATTTAAGTTTTGCTAGGTTGCTTAGCTGTAATTTGCAATAGAGATTTAATTCGTAAATCTCTATTGCAAATTAGCCCATTGTAAATAAATAGCTGGATTGTAAACATAGTGAAAAGATTGCGCAGGCGCACAGGGCTTAATCTTAATTGCCACGCCTAACTCAAAATGTAAATGTCTAGTATCACTGCGTCCTGAATTGCCCATATAGCCAAGCTCTTGACCACGAATGATTTTCTGCCCAACTTTTACTTGAATGCTATCGGGATAGAGATGAGCATAACGGGTGAATAGTCCATTAGGATGCCGAATCACAATATGGTTTCCCCAATCACCGCCACAGTCGCGCTGTAAACTATTTGGCGCAAATGAACCTGATTGCGGACAATCACGACGAATATACACAACTGTGCCATCGGCGACCGATCGCACAGGTACTTGGGCAATTAACGGGTTGCTATGAATAAAATCAAGCCCTTCATGCTCCGCAAGCTGATATTCTTTACCTATAAATGGCTCGATTTCGGTAAATTCTGCGGGTAAAGCCCAAGCTAATGTTAAGTCGCGATCGCTACGAACAGAAGCAACACGCTGTGTCGGCGGATATTCTTCGTGAGCATTTTCCAAATTTGGAAGCGAATATTCCTTGGGGCAAACTTGAGCCAATACAGGAGCTACACAAGTACTGGACAGAGAAATCACAAAAACTGCTAATCTGAAACGCAAATATATTTTCATGCATCCTAGAAATATGTTGTGAGAGTGCACCCTTTAGGGCGCACTCTCACAACATATTTAATCTCATAAATGAAATAGGGTTGCTATATTTTTCTATAAATTTAGTGAAACTTGTTAAAAACCGTCTTTAGGTTTGCCTACACTCGGTCATAAGTATTAAAATAAGTTACAGCTATCAAAAAATTGTTAACTAGTTCAGCAATCTTGGGTCTTTCAATTACATGAGTAAAGTTTACGATTGGTTTAACGATCGCCTTGAAGTCGGGGCGCTCGCTGAGGACGTTACGAGTAAGTACGTCCCCCCCCATGTCAATATTTTTTATTGTTTAGGTGGCATCACCCTCACCTGCTTCCTAATTCAGTTCGCGACAGGTTTCGCGATGACCTTTTATTACAAACCCTCGGTCACTGAAGCATTTGAATCAGTACGCTACATCATGACCGACGTTAATTTCGGTTGGTTGATCCGCTCAGTCCACCGTTGGTCTGCAAGCATGATGGTCTTGATGATGATCCTGCACGTTTTCCGTGTGTATCTAACTGGCGGTTTCAAAAAGCCCCGCGAATTGACTTGGATCACTGGTGTCATTCTTGCTGTGATCACCGTTACCTTCGGTGTAACTGGATACTCCCTACCTTGGGATCAAGTTGGATACTGGGCAGTTAAGATTGTATCTGGTGTACCTGATGCAATTCCTGTTGTTGGTGGAACTTTGGTTGAGCTATTGCGTGGCGGACAAAGCGTTGGTCAAGCAACTCTTACCCGTTTCTACAGCTTGCATACCTTTGTATTGCCTTGGTTGATTGCCGTATTCATGCTGGCTCACTTCTTGATGATCCGTAAGCAAGGTATTTCTGGTCCTTTGTAAGGTTTCTTATCTTAGAAACTCGTATAGGATTTTCCTATTAGATAATTTTAGAAAACCATAACGCAATAAATAAAGCAATAACATGGCAAAGACTGAAAAGCTCCCTGATTTAAATGATCCAATTTTGCGTGCAAAGTTGGAAAAGAACATGGGTCACAACTACTATGGCGAACCAGCTTGGCCAAATGATCTGTTGTACATGTTCCCTGTAGTAATTACTGGCACGATCGCTTTGATTACTGGTTTGGCAGTGCTTGACCCTACAATGGTCGGCGAACCTGCTAATCCTTTCGCAACTCCTTTGGAAATTTTGCCAGAGTGGTTCCTCTATCCTGCATTCCAAATTTTGCGGATTGTTCCTAACAAGCTTTTGGGCGTACTGCTTCAAAGTTTGATTCCTGTTGGTTTGATTCTCATTCCTTTCATTGAGAATGTAAACAAGTTCCAAAATCCTTTCCGTCGTCCTGTAGCAATGGCTGTATTTCTATTTGGTACTGCTGTTACTCTTTGGTTGGGAATTGGCTCTACCATGCCTATCGACAAGTCTTTGACTTTAGGCTTGTTCTAGTTAACTGATGTTGCGCGGAACGCAGATGATGAACTCCTACTGCTAGCGTGACAGGGCAAGCACTGGGGCATTGCCCCTACCTGTACAATTTTAGAATCTGTAGGGGCTGTGCCCCCGTGCCAGCCACCAATCTTGAGGATCGCAGGAATCCCTTTCACGTAATATCGGTAGTTAATTCTAATAAGTTGCTTGGCAGCTTGTTTGAAAACAAAAAAAGGATTTTGAGCATTGCTCAAAATCCTTTTTTTGTTTTCAAAGAGACATTTTGCAGAGACGCTCCCGATCGCCTAAAAATCCATTTAAGAATTGTAGTTTTTGCCCCCCTAGCCCCCAGAATTAGGGGGCTAGAGCAAAACTTCTCAAACACGCTGATTAATTCAACGTGAGTTCGATATCGCCATTTGCGTCGTGCTTCGCACGACGCAAATGGCGAAAAATGGTAAGAATCGCTTAGCGATTCTTACCATTTTTCGCTTTCGTCGAACTGACGTTAATTCAATGTGAGTTCGATACCGCGATTTGCGCTCAAGCTCAAACCAAGAAAAACCTTGAAAGTTTTGCCAAGAAAAACTTTCAAGGTTTTTCTTGTAGTTCATTTGATCGAAGATTACTGTAAGGTCAATACAGATGTATCATCATTTATGAACTAGAAAGAGGCAGGATAAGACGACTGAGAATACGATTATCTTCTAGTTGATAGAGAGATAGCTCACCGCCCGCCTCTAGCATGAGACTTTGACAAATCGCCAGATGTAACCCAGGGGGCTGGTCTAATAACGAAGGTGAAAGCGGATCGATCGCTCTGCCTTGATGTAGCTCCTGTAGTAAAGACGCATCAACCACACCGTAATCAGTAATTGATAGTTCTAGCAGCTTTTCGTCAATCTGACGACACCAAAGATCGATACGACCACCAACATCCGATCGCCCACAAGCAAACAACAACAACTCGTTTAAAATCATCTCCATCTTAGCGATGTCACCACCCACGACCACATTGGCTTGGTTATGTACCTGTGACCAAATTTGACGTTGTTTTACCAACGAATCAACGCGCTCCAAAGCTCGTTTGAGCATACCTGCAAGGGGAGCAGTCTCATAGTTGGGACGTAACCGCCATTGCTCCTTACGGATAATTTGTGGCAGTGGCGATAGAGAACCCTGTAATTGCTTGAGAGAACTTTGCAAAGTAATGTTATTGATGCCGCCAGTTCCATTGGCACGAGCATCAGTATCTAACAAGCGCTGTACTCCTGTACTAACAGTGCGATAGATATCTTCTAGACGACGATGCTTGTACCAGTTGAGACGTTCCAATTCCTGACGATTGTGCTTGAGATGATCAACTAGTAATAAATGGCGGCGTGACCAAGCTAACTGATTTGCCAACATATTAAATGCTTGCAATTGGCGATCAATCCAACGTCTTCCCACGCGATCGGCTACCAAAATCATCCCTGTAGGCTGGTGATCAGGAGTTGTACGCAATGCAGTTAACATCAAGTGACCAAGAGCAGGTGCATTCAGCCAAGCTTTAGTCTGTTCTGGTAAATCGTGAATACTCAGAGGCAGAATTCCTTCACTTTGGATCGCCCATTGAGCAAGTGGATCTTCTTCGATCGCGATCAGAGTTTCAGTAATTGTGAGCTGATATTCGTCACGACTCGCAAATACTGAGGCGATCTGTCCACCTTGCCGACCTGGAAGCCATACTACTAGTACAGCTAGCGGCGACTGTGTAACTTGAGCCATTAACTGCGTTGCGGTATGATGCAGTTTCTCAAGGGCATTACATTGCTGTAATGCAACTAGACCAAACTGAACGGCCTGATGCGACTTTTGACGTTCATCGGACAAGCGCTGTAATTCATTTTGGTGAACAATTAACCCAATCTGTTGAGCAACTGCTTGCACCATTTCTCGTTCTGGACGTGACCATGTGCGTGGTGCTTCGTGGGCAACAGCGAGAATACCTTCGAGGGACTTCCCAATCGAAGTACTACTGACAATCATCGATCGCACATCTAGATCAAGTAAGGGAGTTCGCCATGAAAGAAATTTAAAATCGCTATCAAGATTCTCGACTGTAGCCGCATCGGGGGACTGCTCCATCATCTGCACATCAACGGGAGCTAATCCTGGTAAAAACGTAGGGAGCGGACGACGATTTTTAGGATGATACTGAAAATCAATCTTAAATACATCATTATCTTTGTCATAGGTTGCTACCCAAAAGCGTTCTAGCCCTAGGCGCTGACATAGCTGTTCAGCAGCTTGATCGAGAGCGCTCTGCCAATCATTATCTGAATAGATCGCCCTTGCAATCCCTGCGGTGAGAATCTGATCGGAAGCAATACGATCAAGAGTGACTTCCATTTCTTCTAGGGGTGCGGTAATGGCAGCGAGTTGCGCCGCACCGCGCACAAAATTACGCTCATCATCAGTCCAGAGTCGGGGTTCATCACCTTCTACTGACAAAAAGCCTAAGAGTTCAGATTGAAAAAATATCGGCGCAATAATAATGGAAACTGCTCCAAATTGTTCCATGACTCGATTGCTAACTTCGCCCTTGGTCATGGATTTCGCATCAACTACCACCACTATCTGATCTTTCGATAGAGCCTGATAAAGGGTAGGCGCGTTTTGGACAGTTACTCCAGCCGTATTGTCAACAGCTTGCTTAGATTTTGGACCTGGCTGGCGATTGACAATTCGTCGCCAGAAATATTGATGCTCGCGTTCAAACCAATAGATGCTGGTGTGATCGGGCATGACGAAGCTATGAGTTTCCTGCACAATCTCTTCAAGGCGCTCATTGAGTGCAGGAATATTGCGGATTTTTGAGAGAATTTGCAGTAATGGCTCGTCAGGACGTTTGGTATTGTGATGATGCCATTCGTCATCTAGACGGCTGAGGGTTGAACCAAGACTACCAAGAACAACCGATAGTCTAGCTCTTTCTTCGTTACGTGGTGTAACATTCCATAGGTTTGAGCCTAAGAGAACTACGCCAAAACTGCGATCGCGATGGTAGATCGGCCAGAGCAATGTGCCTTGAATATCAAATTTTTGGGCTAATTTTTGCCATTCGCCACTACGCTTCTCTTGACGCAAATCGGCGATCGGGACTGGCTTACGTTGCAAAATCACCTGATCAAGCAGATCACCTGCATTAAGATTAAATCTCTCTTTTAAGAATTTGATTTCACCCGCAGGTGTCGTCCCACCTTTGCCTGTTAGTCGGTGGTTTTCTGCATCATACAGCCCAATCCAGAGAAGTTTGTACTCAAAATTGTCTCGAAGATAATCGAGGGTTGCAGTCAATAGGTTGTCAATACTGTCCTCATCACGCAAGAACTGCATGATTCGCCCAAGGTTAACAAATTGGCGATCCCATGGGTTAGCTCCTGCTTGACTCATATTTTTGCCCTGACGTTTTTAGACTTAGGTATGGTTAGAGCGACGTAGCGAAATAAAATGGAAATTTTTAGAAATTAAGATTATAAAAAGTATTTCAACACAATCGTACAATCTTTAGCTTAGAAAGTCAGCAACACGCCATACTTTTATTGATTTTATTAACTTTTATAAGCACTTGTCCAAAATAAATTACCCAAACCCATAAAGTCGCGACCCTGCGGGTCGCAACTTTATGGGTTTGGGTTTGTAATTAATTACGTTAATCACTTTCATCTACTTAGCATTTATTTATTTCCCATCTAATACCAAAACTAAAAATGGCTACGCCATTTTTAGTTTTAAAAACCCTGACTGGGTTTGGGGTTTAATTCACAAAAGTGTTGTCACACTTTCGTGAATTGGTCTAATAGCGTATGTTGTGGCGCAAAGCGCCACAACATACGCTATTAGATGATTAATTACCTATAAGCCACTCTAGCGATCGCTCACCGATTTGCAAAGGAATACTCACAGCTTTGCCAAGTCTGGGACGTTCCTTCGTGATTTCAATAAATTTTTGGACTTGCTCGACTACGCCCCAATCACTGAGATAGGAGGCGATCGTGTCCAGATGTTGAATAAATTCGGCTTCGTTCATCGAAAAGGATTGCTGCTCTTGATAGCGCCACATTACTTGCAAGAAAATTTTACCCTGTGTTTTGCGTAATTGTACGTCATAGGAATAGTCCCATTTATTGGCGATCGCCTGACGGAGTTCTGCGCCTGTCATAGTTTCTACATTTTTTTGCTTACAGCGCAAAGCGCTGTAAAACATCTTATACCAATTCACAAAAGTGTCGGCACACTTATGTGAATTAGAACCTAAAGCCAGTAAGGGTTTTATAGCTATCGCCATTCTTGTTAGGATATAAAACCCAAATAGCGTGAGGCGGCGCTTCGCGCCGCCTCACGCTATTTGGGTTTTGAGCTATAGCTATAAAAACAACCTACATCATCGCCTTACCCAAATGACCTTGAGCATCTTGCAATAATTTCTCGGCAGTAGCCATATCTAAATTTTTCCAATGCATTAACAAAGCTAGTTTCACCCGCTTACCTGATCGCTCTAATAGTTGTGCGGCATCATCACGACTACTTGATGTGAGATCGCGAATAATCCGAATGGCACGATCTTCGAGCTTGCTATTGGTGACAGCGACATCGATCATTCGATTGCCATAAACCTTTCCTAGCTGCACCATCACACCAGTCGAGATTGTATTTAGTACAAGTTTTGTAGCTGTCCCAGCCTTGAGTCTGGTTGATCCTGTCAAAACTTCGGCTCCCACTAACGGACGGATCTCGATATCGTATTGGCTAGGAAATTGATCAGGTGGCACACAACAAAAAAAGATTGTTTTTGCACCCCGATGATTGGCTTCCTTGAGCGCTCCATGGACATAGGGTGTAGTTCCGCCTGCGGTAATGCCAAAGACAACATCGAGATCGCATATATTTCTTTCGGCGATCGCATCTTTGCCGTCATCTTCGCGATCTTCGAGGGCTTCAGAACTGCGTACCATAGCATTCATCCCACCCGCCAAGATACCTTGAATCAGATCAGGATCACTGCAAAAAGTGGGTGGACATTCAGCAGCATCGAGGACACCAAGCCGACCACTCGTACCAGCACCAACATAAAACAATCGACCACCACTGGCGATCGCTGAAGCAATAGTCATAATTGCTGCGGCGATCGCTTCTTTTTCGATACCGACTGCGGCAACTGCTTTAGCATCCTCTTGGTTAAACAGTTCGACAATTTCTAAAGCACTGAGCCGATCCAAATTTTGGCTATGGGGATTTGCTTGCTCGGTTAGCAAATAACCGCGATCGCCATTGTTCATTGCACTGTTCACTGCATTGTTTATGGGGCTATTTATGGGGCTATTCACTGTCCAAACTCAACTCTTGCTTTTTCGACAATTTCTGCGGTAATCGTATCACTACCTGCGGCTTGAGCCAGTTGCTCGATTCTTTGACGTGCCTGAGATCGTACAAAGTAGGGAATATTTTTGTACTTGACTTTTGCTTCGGCAGTCCAAGTTAAGCCCTCGTCATAATCCGATTTTTGCATGGTTCTCTCTAATAAACTTGCGATCGCTAGTATGCCATCACCTTAGTTTTCAGCAAAATTTACTTCGTGTAGATTTACAATCATGCTTTAAAACCGAAAAGCCCGTCTCCAGCAAACTCCAAAAGCTTTGGTGTACGCTGCGCGTGCGCCAAAGCTTTTTGGGTTTGTTGCTTACAGCCAATTGCCAACCAAGATAAATGAAGACCAAAAGTAAGGATGTTTTAGGTCAACGCCTCTAGTATCGACTTGGAATGGAATATTGGGAAATCCTTTGATACCAAATATTTGGTTATTCTTAACAGTTACTTCACCACGCAAAAATGCTAATTGAGCTTCTTGCAGGGCGATCGCTTTACTGGGTGCTGTGGACAATCCACGATAGAAACGAATCATTAATGGAGCCGTACCTGCATCACTGACTGCCCAGAGAGAAGCTAAGACACTCTTCGCCCCTGAATCTACTGCTAAACCTGCTAAGCCGAGATTTTGTCCCACTGCGGTTTCACAAGCGCTAAGAGTAAGTAAATCCGTCACTAGATTCATTTTGGAGATTTGATTCATTTGTAAGCGATCGCCCCAAAATTGAATAAAAGATTCCTCTGGTGACTGTTTGACAAATTTGGCATGGGTAGCTAGATGGATAATTCCAAAATTTTGACTACTGGTTTGCGATCGCAAATTATCCTTGGTAAAGGCGCTGTTCATAAAGTTTTTGCCAACTAACACCTGCGAGGAAATCGTTTCAACTTCTACTTTGGTAGCAGGTAATGGTGACCAACCTTCAACGGACTCAGATAAGCCCATCGCTAGGATTTGGGGAGTCAGAGCGCGATCGGGATGGTTGGCTTCTGTTAACTGCCATGAGGGAATCGTCGTGACTGCATATTTCTCAACTAAATAACGCTTACCATCATGGAATGCGGCTGGTGGGACGACGCGCAAATTGCCATTCATCACAAATACGAGAGTTTTTATTTGAGCTTTTTCTAGCTCAGGTTCCATTGGGCGCACTACCCAATCATAAAGCTGTTGTGACTGCGGTAAAAAGTCTTCGGAACTGGTATCACGTAAATTATTGCGAAAATCAATGATCACGCGATCGACTTCTTCGGAGGTGACGTTATAGGCAACTTTCCGAAACGGAGTTCCACTAGCTTGATTGCTTTGAACTAACGGAATTCCCATTTTCTCCTCTAAGGATTTAGCACCAATCCGAGTCCGTGAAAATATTCCCGCAGGTCGATTGGGACTGGAAGGTGGTACGCCAATTAGTTCTAAACCACCTTTAGAAGTGGTGACATAAATTAGAGCGGTCGGGCTACCTGTCAATTTTGAGATGCGCTCCACTTCTGAGGCATAGCAGTCATTACTGTCGGGATGAAGTGATCGCAGTCGTTTGTGTAAATAAGCCTCTAGTTCGGCGCTATATCCTTTTTCGAGGGCATTACAAGCTTCTGGCAATTGATTTTGAGCTGCATATTGTCTTGCTAAGAGGAAGTACAGTCGCCCAATTTGTCCACGAATTTCTGCTATGTCAGGGGACAAGTCAACCTGCTGTTGATCGCTATTGCCCGAACGACTTAAGGAATTGATCAGATTTAAAAGTATTAATGGATTAAAGCCATTTCCAGAAGGATTTCTGGAAGGGTTATCAGAATTGTTGGGATCTCGAGAAGGATAATTAGATTGCGATCGCACCGATTTGGGAATACTCAACGACAATATCGCAAACGTCAAGGAAAGAAACCATAACAGAAAATATCGCATATGAGTTTGCTCCCAAATTTTCTTAGAGTTCTATGCAGTAATTTTGATTTACCTATTCAGCGTTGTGGCTTAAGTGATTTGTAGTAAGCAGTACAATCTGTGATTACTATATTCCAATTTTAGCAATTTCTAGCGAATGTTTCTCCTAAAGCAAAGGTTCGATATGGTACTGAAGTGAAGATAATTTATTTTCAACGATATCCCATACCACATCAAAATCAAGCTGATCGTATTCATGCACAATTACATCCCGCATCCCTGCCATTTCTCGCCACGCAATTTCTGGATGCTGCTGACGAAAAGTTTGCGATAGCCGTTTGGTGGCTTCGCCAATAATTGCAATTTGGTAAAGGACTGCTGATAGTTTTTCGTCATTTGATTCTAGGTCTAACCGACTTATTTTGTCTGTGTAGCGCTGGATGCGTTTGATAGCAGTTGAAATATCAATTAGGGATTCTTGATCGCGTGACATAGATTGTTTTTGCTGATTCTAAAATGTTTTTACGCCTGAGCCAATTTTCACTCCGTTCGATCGCAGATTTAATGATCATGTCTACTTTACGTCCAAATATGTGTTGCAGTTCATCACGCATTTGCAGAGTTTCAGTTAATCCACGTTTGCTAGAGGGGGAAATGGTTAGCAATACATCAATGTCACTATCGTGGCGAAAGTCATCGCGCAGAACGGAACCAAATAGGGCAAACTCAGTTACTTGCCACTTATGACAAAATACAACAATTTGTTCCATTGGTAACTGAACAGCTGTGGTTGTCATGTTAGTTCTACTCCTCAGACTTATAGCCGATAGGGGACTTATCATCCAAGATTTTATTTTAAATTCATTTTAATGCCACCAGCAGGGGCAAGGGTAACACCTCGGCGTTGTGGCTTAACTGGCTTATGCTCGGCTAACTCCAAATCATAGTTCGCAAGAATTGTTGCTAAAACAATCTTCATTTCAAACTGGGCTAGAGCTTCACCCACACAGCGACGCACACCGCCACCAAAGGGCATAAACTCATAGGGAGAGAATTGGCGATCAAGAAACCGCTCTGGTTTAAATAGTTCGGCATTAGGATACAATTCTTCACGATGATGTAAGAGATAGATGCAACCAAGCACAATCGTATTTGACTCCAATTTGTACCCCAATAGTTCCATAGGCTCTTGGACAACTCTAGGGAAGGTTAGCATCGCTACAGGATGAATTCGCAAAGTTTCATTGCAAACTGCGGTCAGGTATGGCAATCGAAAAATACTCATCCAATCCGTTGGATCGGTGACGCTCTT
Organism: Pseudanabaena minima str. Chao 2107; assembly: GCF_051131155.1. NCBI lineage: Bacteria > Bacillati > Cyanobacteriota > Cyanophyceae > Pseudanabaenales > Pseudanabaenaceae > Pseudanabaena > Pseudanabaena minima. The sequence goes on along the minus strand of NZ_CP159508.1, from coordinate 1,459,474 downwards.
TAACTCTTGCCATAGTTTCTCTTTGATATCTGGCAAGTGATGAATCCAATATAAAGCCCAAGACATTGCTGTTGCTGTGGTTTCATGTCCTGCGAGTAACAAGGCAAGTAGTTCGTCATGCAATTCCAGATCGGTCATCCCCTTTCCTTCTTCGTCACTGGCGGATAGGAGCATTGCCAGAATATCAGTGCGACTTGGATCGGGATGAGCGCGACGTTCGGCGATTTCTAAATAGATTAATTTATCGATTTGTTCTTTTTGTCGGACAAAGTTGCCCCAAGGACTCCAAGCACCGAAATCTTTTTGTAGAGATGGAAAGAAGAGGGCTGCTGAGGTGAATGGTGAGTTGAATAGCTCGGTCATTTGGCTCATCAGTTTTTTTAGTTGCTGACAGCGATCGCCTTCATATAGACCAAATACTGCTTGGAGGATAATTTGTAGCGAGATGTCCTGCATTGCATCGCGGACAGTAAAGCTCCTATTTTGAGTTTTATTGATATCTAAATTTTTGAATACTTTGGTGGTTATTTCAAAGACTAGCTGTCCATAGTTTTGCATCCGTGAGCCATGAAAGGAGGGCATCACTAGTTGTCGCCGCTTTTTGTGGCGATCGCCGTCTAGCATTATTACCGATGCGTCGCCTAATATTGGTTTTAAAATCCCGTTCAGTTCCCCTGGGGCGCTAAATTGTTTGCGATCGTTGGTGAGGATTTGCTGTATGGCTTGTGGTTCGTTCACGAATACAATCGAGCCGCCGAAACCAACAATTTTTGCTGTAAAAATATCTGGATATTTTCGTACTGCTTTCTCCATGTAACCCACAGGATCAGCGACCCATTGAATTTGTTGCAATAACGAGATGGTTTCGATGGGGTTAATTGCGGTGAGCATGTTGTATTTTATGATTTCGGTTTGTTTCTATTTTATATCAGCCACTCTTTTTCCATACGTTCTAAGTCTTTGATTGCGCCGAGTTGTTGATAGACAGTTTTGGCTTTGTCGTAGTATTGCTGAGCAAGGGGGATGTCTTCGCGCTTTTGCCAAACTTGGGCTAATCGGAAATTGCATTCAGCCATAAATTGCAAATCCCCTAACTCAGTAAAACGTTGTAACGCATCATTTAAGAGTGTTTCTGCTAAATCCAGATTTTCTCTACTTAATTCAACTTCGCCCAGCGAACCGATAGACCTTGCCATACCCGCGCGATCGCCTAATTCAGTTCTTAATTGCAAAGATTGCCTGTAAAGAGATTCCGCTGCATCCCAGTTGCCACGGATTTGCTCAATTCCTCCCCATTGACCCCAAATCATAGCCACACCCGCGTGATCGCCTAATTCAGTACGCAATTGCAAAGATTGCCTGTAGAGAGATTTTGCCCCATCCCAGTTACCACGATTGCGCTCGATGTCTCCTAATGTACCGATAACTTGTGACATTCCCTGCTTATCGTCTAATTCAGTGCAAGTTTCAAGTTTTAATTTGTAGAGAGATTCCGCCCCATCCCAGTTGCCTCGATTGCGCTCAATGTCTCCCAATACGCCCCAAGAACTTGCCATACCCGTGCGATCACCTAATTCTTCTTCAACTGCTAAACATAGCCTGATAAGAGATTCTGCCGCATCCCAGTTACCTCGATTACGCTCGATGGCTCCCAATTGTCCAGTTAAATTTGCGATTAACCTCTGATCGTTTAGCTCCTTAGCAATAGATAAACCATCTTGATAATATTTTTCTGCCTCATTCCAATTGCCCCAAGCTTTATGTCTAGAGCCAATACGTCCCATAATATAAGGCTGTCTAGACTTTTCTAGATATGGTAAAACCTGTTCGCAAAGTTCCAATAGGAGCGACCAATAACCCCAAAACTCCAAGTATTTTTCTATTTGATAAATTAAATCATTAGCTTTATCATAATTACCTAGCTGAAAGGCAAAATACTGGGCTTCTAAAGCAGGGCGCAAGTCTTCAAGAGTTTTCGGATTGTCTAGGGCTTTGCCAGTACAGTAGAACTTATACACAATCCTCATCAGTTCAGGAATCTTGTCCGCATATTCCCGTTGCAAAAACTGCATGATTACAGAATGCAGATCGTAAAAATCTCGATAGCACGTTTCATCATAACGGCTCTGTAACAAACTTGCCGCCACCAACTGACCGATCAGTAATTCCGTTTCCTCAAGTTCCGCAGAAGTCAATTCCACGGGTTTCTCAATTTCTACTGCCATCTCAAGTCGATTATCCTTTTCCCAATTGTCGGTATACAAACGCAAAAAAGTTAATCCATGCACATCAATCCCCATCCGCAACACACACATCCTCACCAACAGTTCCTTTGCCGCTTCACTGAGCCTTCCTATTTGCTCCCGTAGGATTGGTGCTGCTTTTGTCGTCACCAGTTGGGGATTTTGCCGCAAATATCCTCGCCTTCCTTGGCTAGCCCCCACCAATAGCTTGAGCAACAACACATGACCATCCACCTGCTCCGCAACCCAAGCCAAATCCGCCTCACTATCTGGCGACTTTAAATCCTTCAAGATTTGGACACTATTTGACTGAGATACCCCCACTATCCTCTCCACACGCACCAAAAGCGGATCGATTTCCCCATCACTGCGCCGTTCTGCCAAGTCATAGGGCATCTCCCGACTAGTTAGCAAAACATGGGAATTATGTCGCCAATAAACCAACGCATTCAACAAATCGCCCACAGGTTCTAATCGCGACTTTCTGGGCTGACTGCCCCCATTACCAGAGCCATTGTCTTCACAAGCTGGCTGCAAAATTTCCTCTAAATTATCCAACACCAACAAACACCGCTCTTTCTCCAAGCATTGCAATATCCCATAAATCTTGTCCTCAACCTTGGGGAAATTGGCTTGTAAATTCCCCAATAACAAATTCGCCAAATCATCAAAACTCGTCCCTTCCCGCACCCGAAAATAAAACACTTGCTTATACTGCGGCACAATCTTTTCCATTAGTTTGATCGCCAAACTCGTCTTGCCAATTCCCCCCTGCCCCAATAACACCAACACCCGCAAAGTAGACTCTTTTAGAAAATTTTGTAACTGAGTGAGCAACACCTCCCGCCCATGCCACACTGGAATCGAAGGCAAAGGCTCATTAGCACGAAATCTGTCTTTCTTTTTAGGTGAGTTTAGTTTTGTAAACTCATCATTAAGCCAATCTCTTAAAATTTGCCACTTACCTTTACTCTTATCTTTCAAATCATGGCAAACTTGCTCAAAACACTTATAAACCAAGGTTTGCTGTGCTTCCTTAGTCTTATTATCTTTAAAAGGATTATCTGCAACTCCATGATGTTCAGGGAATGACTCAATAAAAGTTTTTCGCACAATTGACTCTGTAGGTGCGTTAGAGCTTAAAGCTTTAAGATTTCTAATATTCTCATCAGCAAGTTGTGTTAAAAACTCCCGCCACTCCATAGTTCACCCTATTTCAATCTTGGCAATATTCACGAATTTGCTCAATCACATTAGAAGACACGCTTAGCTTCTCCCATCACAATATCACGCAAATATGGCTGCAAAGAATCTGGTGTCCCTAAATCGATCGCACACCCTAAAACCCTTTCCAAATAACGCTGCAACCGTGCAAATGTAAACAAACCTACAGGCTTCTCAAATTCCACCAACAAATCTACATCACTTTTGACATTTGCCTCATTTCTACTCACCGAGCCAAACAAAAACAAAGCTGAAACATGAAACTGCGCGATCGCCTCACGGTGTTCTTGCAACAATGCGATCGCCTCTTCACAAGACAACACCGTACTATTTGCATTTACGATTTCAAGATCGCGATCGGCTAATTTCATCTTGCAAAATTATGTTTTTATAGAGCGTTAGCAAAACATTAATTTCAATGATAAGGGCAATCTAGGAAATAATAGGGCAACTTCGGGAATATTAGGAAATATAAGGACAAAGCTAGAAAATCCCTGGGTACAAGCCTTTGAGGAAACCCTGTTGAATTAACTCATTGATTTCAATGTGTTTCTCAAATGTCTAAATTCTCTACAAAGGCTGTTTGCAACTTTACCAAGCGCCTTGCCTACAAAGTTGTCATCAACTCCGCGATCGCGATTGTAACTACTGCCCCTACTCAAGGCTCCCTTCCAAATTGGGATGGTTTATCGGATATTCTTCGCAAGAGCTTATTCGTATCAGTACAGCAAGAAGTTATCAAACACTTGCACCCCAAAAAGCAAAATGTAAAACCTGTGCTTGCTGGAAGTAAAAATGAAAAAGGTGATCGCTAGCTATAGTTTTGCGTTTTATTGCAAGCAGTAACTACACAAGCTACTTTACGTCAGCTAATGTAGCCTCCATTCCCCACAAAGCCATGCAACCAGAATCCAACCTCCCCAAACCAGTCGCACCATTTCCCCAACTATTTAGCGGAATGCTTGCCCTATCCATCGCCCTTGTCGGTAGTGCCTATCTCGCTGGCAATGCCCTGCGATCGCTTAGATCTAACGACGTGTTGACCGTAATTGGTTCATCGACCCGTCCCATCCGTGCTGACTTTGTGATCTGGCGTAGCTCCGTTTCTAGTCAACAGACAACATTGCCTCTTGCCTTCCAAGAACTCAAACGCTATAACGAGCGCGTGCGTGCCTACCTCAAGAGCAAAAATATTCCTGATGACGCGATCACCGTGAGTGCGATCGAAACCCAGCCTATTCCTGAAACCAATAGTAACGGGGTGCAAACAGGCAAAACCATTGCCTATCGACTAATACAACGCTTTGAGATTCGGTCTAAGGATGTTGATGGTATTAGTGCGATCGCCCAATCAAGCACTGATTTGATTAACGAAGGTATTCCCTTCACCTCAGACCCTGCGGAATATCTCTATACGCAGCTTAGCCAGTTGCGGGTGGAAATGATTTCGGAAGCGACCAAAGATGCTAAGGCTAGAGGTGATGCGATCGTCAATGTCTCTGGTAGTCGTCTTGGCACAATTCGCAAGGCGGAAACCGATGTCTTTCAAATTACGGCGCGATATTCTACCGAAGTGAGCAACAGTGGCTCCTATAACACCACCTCCATTGACAAAGATATTCGGGCTGTGGTTGCGATTACCTTTGCTGTTGAATAATGATAGAGGTGACACGAAGTGTCACCTCTATCATTAATTGCTGAAGCCATGAGTTATTTTAGTTCGCACTCGCCTGCTGCACCTTGCCCTGTCTGTATGCGTGGGCAGATTGCCCCCATGCCGATGATGGACTCTCTGGCTTGCGACTTTTGTAGTCATATTTTCCTGCTTGAGCAAAGTGAGGATCAGCGTCAGCAGTTTTTACGAATGGCAGATACCATCTCCACATTGCGATGGGCTTGGACAGGTAAGCGTTGGGAAAATGCAAACGCTGTGCAGGTTTATAACAGTCGTTGGTTGAGCATTTTAGGCATTTTGTTAGTAATCATCCCCACTGCGATCGCATCCCTTGCGGCTTATTTTTTTGCACCAGAACCCGATGTTCCCTTAGCATGGTTTCCCAAGTTTTGGGCGATCGCCACATTTTGCGGTCATTTATTTGTGCTGCTATCAATTACTCGCGACTACACCCAGTTTCCCATCGGCGCTTACTGGCGCTCAATTACAAGATCTTTCAATAGGTAGAGACAATTCATGAATTGCAAACCAAAACCCGTAAAGTTGCGCCCCGCAGGGGCGCAACTTTACGGGTTTTGGTAATTTATTTTGCACAAGTATTTAAAATGGCAATATGGCAAAAAAGAAAAAAAGTGAATCAAAGGGAAGTAGATCCCTAAAAAAGACTTTACGCAAGTCTTTATCGATATTTCGTTACGGAATTAAAGCCCTAGGACTTGTGTGGACAACTAGCCGAGTTTTAACTGTGGCGATCGCGATCTTCACGATCATGAGTGGGCTATTACCAGCAGCGATCGCCTATGTGGGCAAGTTGATTGTCGATAGCGTCGTGTTGGCTTCGCGGAATGGATTATTAAGCGATCGCAATTTGGCACTTAGTTATGTGGGATTTGAAGCAATCTTGATTGTGATTTTGGCGGCGGCACAAAAGGGATTAACTGTATCTCAATCTTTGCTGCGCGTGCTACTTGGGCAAAGAGTGAATGTCTTGATTTTAGAAAAAGCGCTCACCCTCGACCTAGCACATTTTGAGGATTCAGAATTTTATGACAAGATGTCTCAGGCGCGATCACAAGCCTCTAGTCGTCCGTTATCGCTGATCAGTCGTATCTTTGGTTTAGGTCAATCAGCGCTGACTCTATTGACCTTTAGCGGCTTGCTACTAAATTTTTCGGTTTGGGCTGTGATTGTCTTAGTATTAGCGGCGATTCCTTCTTTTATTGCTGAAACCAAGTTTTCGGAGCATTCATTCCGTCTCTTTAAATGGCGATCGCCTGAAACACGACAGCAGCATTATCTAGAAACATTACTGGCGCGAGAAGACTATGCAAAGGAAGTTCAGCTTTATCAATTAGGTGGAATGCTGCTACAGCGTTATCGCGATATTTTTGATCGCCTATTTGACGAAGATCGCAATCTTACAATTCAAAAGGGATTTTGGGGCTACCTGTTGGGGTTGCTGAGTACGGGCGCATTTTATGCCGCCTATGCATGGATTGTGATCGAGGCGATCGCTGGCAAAATCAGCTTAGGGGAAATGACAATGTATTTAGTCGTATTCCGTCAAGGTCAGTCTACTTTTGCCTCAGCGCTAACCTCTATCGGTGGCATGTACGAGGACAATCTCTATTTGGCGAATCTCTATGAATTTCTCGAACAACCGATTCCCCAATCTGATGGGATCATTACTAGAGGGATTGAGCCTGATGGCATTAGATTTGAAAATGTGTCTTTTTGCTATCCCGAAAGCCAAGAACCAGTTTTAAAGAATATTTCACTGCATCTCCAACATGGCGAAAAGCTAGCGATCGTCGGTGAAAATGGTTCTGGCAAAACTACTTTGATTAAGCTCCTGACGCGGTTATACGTGCCTACAAGTGGCAGGATTTTACTAGATGGCGTTGATCTCAATGATTGGGATATTGATGTTTTGCGAAAGAGAATTGGCGTAATTTTTCAGAACTTTGTGCAGTATCAGTTTACCGTGGGAGAGAACGTCGGTGTCGGTGATGTAGAACGGCTAAATGAGCATCAAGAATGGGAAGTTGCCACCGAGAAAGGCATGGCAAAACCCTTTATAAACAATATGCCGCAGGGATTTAGTACCCAGCTAGGCAAATGGTTTAAGGGTGGTCAAGAGCTATCGGGAGGTCAATGGCAAAAGATTGCTTTGTCTAGAGCATTTATGCGATCGCAAGCGGATATACTCGTCCTTGATGAACCAACTGCGGCTATGGATGCGGAGGCAGAGATGAATATTTTCAATCATTTCCGTTCGCTCACCAAGGATCAGATGGTAGTTCTCATTTCCCATCGATTTTCCACTGTCCGTATGGCAGATAAAATTATCGTGATGGCTGATGGCATAATTATTGAGCAGGGCAGTCATGAGCAGTTATTGGCTACCGATGGACGCTATGCCCATCTTTTTTCTTTGCAAGCAGCAGGCTACAAATGACAATTAGAGACTTGACGAGAAAAAAGGTACCACCGAGTTTGTATGGCTTCGACTTCGCTCAGCCAACGTTGGCTGAGCGAAGTCGAAGCCGTAGGTACTTTAATTAATCGTAACTCCCTTATGCAATTAATTATCCAAAAGCGATCGCAGGTCCTTTAGGAACAATGCGAGATGGATTGAGTTCGGGTAGCCCCGCATAATAGAGCCGCTTCACATGGTCGATACTGCAAACGGATTGAGCCTCAGCATATTGGTATAAATCGCAGCAATGGTTCCACAGATTTGGGAAGTCTATTAAGCGCTTAAGATTACACTTGAACAGTCCATAATAAGCCAAGTCAAATCGAAATAGCGTTGTAAATAAACACCAATCTGCAAGGGTTATTTGCGTGCCACATAAATATTTCTGTTGTCCGAGGAGATCTTCATATTTTTCTAAGGCTTGAAACAACTCAGTAACAGCTTCATCATAGGCTACTTGCGAAGTGGCAAATCCGCAACGATATACACCATTGTTGATGGGCTGATAGATATCATCAATAATGCGATCGATCTCATCACGCAGATGTGGTGCATAAAAATCTATATCCTGAAATTCTGAATCTAAGAATTCGTTGAATTCAGAATTAAACATTTGGATGATTTGCCGCGATTCATTGTTGACGATCTGATTGGTCTGCTTATCCCACAATATAGGCACTGTCACCCTTCCTGTGTAGGTTGGATTAGACTTGACATATACTTGCCATAGATAATCGGCATTATTCACAGTATCGCGAATAGATCCTGCATAGTCGGAGAATTGCCAACCTTGCTCGCTAATCACTGGATCGACTATCGAGAGACTAATGATATTCTCTAATCCCTTTAACTTCCATAGCAACACCGTGCGATGCGCCCAAGGACATCCCAAGGAAATGTAGAGATGATAGCGTCCAGATTCTGCCTTAAAGCCACTAGAGCCATCTGCTGTAATCCATTGACGGAACTGCGTGGACATACGCTGAAATTGCCCCTTCTCATTGCGTTCTGTCCACTCCGTTGTCCATTTACCATTGACTAATTGACCAAGCGCCATTTTATTTACTCCTGAATTTGTATTACAGCCTGTTGAGGCTTTGAGTAGTACAGAAATATTTTTGAAAGCGGCGCTTTGCGCCGCTTTCAAAAATATTTCTGGGTTTTAAGTAAGTGCAAAGCACTGTAAAGTACTTGCAAGACAAGCACTTTAATTTGTAAATGCGTAAGCTGCCATACTGAAAACGCCATAGATATAGCTACTATGCAGTTGCTTCCCTTTCGTCCCTCCTGCCCCCATCACCACAAATAAAGGCATTAGATGCTCATCTGTCGGGTGGTTTTCTTTGGCATAGGGAGCGCGTTGTCGATATTGCAGTAACGCTTCTTGATTTCCTTCAGTAATGTTTTGGGCAAGCCATTGATCAAAAACACGCACCCAATCGGGAGGTTCGGCATTGTAGGATTCACCAAAAGCATACATATTGTGAGTGGCGTTTCCACTGCCAATAATAAGAACACCTTCATGGCGTAAGGGTTCTAGGGCTTTGCCTATTTGCCAATGATGGAGGGGATCGCGGTAGTACTGCATCGATAGCTGCGTCACAGGAATATCGGCGGCTGGATAGGAAAGAAACAACGGAGTCCAAGCTCCATGATCCAAGCCTCTTGTGGGATGCGTTGCACAGGGAATACCCGCTTGCGTCAGTAATGTAACTACGCGATCGCTAAGTTCGGTCGATCCCAATGCAGGATAGCTCAATTCATAGAGTTGACTGGGAAATCCTGAAAAGTCATAGATAGTTCTAGGATGAGTCGCAGCGCTCACCATCGGGGGATCAGAGTGCCAATGTGCCGAGATCACTAAAATTGCTTTGGGCTTTGGAAATTGCTGATGCAGCGATCGCAAAAAATCACTAACAGCACCATCTCGAATCGGCAAATCTGGCGCACCGTGGGATAAGAAAATTGCGGGTAAGCTATCCATATATTTGTTTTATATAGAATAGTTCTAGCTAGAACTATATTCATAGATTAGTGCCTGTAATTTAGGTTGTCAATAGCTCAAAAAGATGAGTTGCTGCACTTCGCCCAGCAACTCATCTTTAAAAAGCCTGTCTAAGACGACTGAGTAAAACCTTAAGTAACTCTAGTTCTGAAGGTTCAAGTTTCTCGAACCTTTCTTTAATATGAGCAATATGAGCTGGAAAGACCTGCTCGAAAACCTCTTGTCCCTTTGTCGTTAATTGCACGTTCACACAGCGACGGTTATCTAAGGGTGTTTCTCTGGTTACTAATTCTTTTTGAATTAGGCGATCGATTACCCCAGTCAAAGTCCCTTTAGTAATTAAAGTTTTTTCGCCTAACTCCCCCATATTCATGCCATTGGTATTACCAAGGGAAGCAATAACATCAAACTGAGCAGGCGTAAGATCAAATTGGCGGATATGTGTTTCAGAATAAGCCGACAATGCTTGATAGGTTCTAACTAACTCGCGCATTGTGGGGATAAAGGCTTCATGGGCAGCTTGAACAGATTTATTCTGCGTTGAGGTCATTTGATTCTCATTAGAACTATTTTGATTAGTAATATTATAATTAAGGAATGACAGCGGATCGCACTACAATTCCTACTGTCGTTACGTGGAACCCTCATCCCCACCTCCATAAAGCTATGACACTCAAGTCATAAAACCTAACTAAGTCAACAATTAATCGCCCCCTAGCCCCCAATTCTGGGGGAACAAGAATTTTCAAAGTCCCCCAGAATTGGGAAATTTAGGGGGCTTAAATACATTCCCAAAGCGGGCACACAATCCCATATTGCTAAAGCTAGCTCGAAATATGGATAAATAATATCGATCTATATAGTCTTGGGATTAGAACCTTAGACTACTTAATTAGTTCGGCATCGTTAAACAAAAAAACAGAGCTTGTGTCGCCCACTATGTGGGCGACACAAGCAAGTTTTTAGTTTACTTATGCTGAACTACTTAGTAGTAGCGTATGAAAGCAAGATAACGATGCAAGATTTCAATTGGAAAAAGCTGCAAAATGGCTCAGATATTCGTGGCGTAGCGATCGCAGGCGTACCCAATGAAGATGTAAACCTAACTCCTGCCATTGCCAAAATCCTCGGACAATCTTTTGCAATTTGGCTATCTCAGAAACTAGACAAACCTACCTCAGACTTACTTATTTCCGTAGGGCGCGATAGTCGGCTATCAGGCGCGGAGTTAATGCAAGCAGTAATGGAAGGAATAACCTCCCTCGGCAGTCAGGTGTATGACTTTGCGATCGCATCGACACCAGCGATGTTTATGAGTACAGTTACCGATGGCTTTAACTGTGATGGCGCAATTATGCTCACGGCAAGTCATCTACCCTTCAATCGCAATGGCTTAAAGTTTTTTACGGCTCAGGGTGGCTTAGAGAAAAAAGATATTACGGATATTCTTAATCTTGCCGAGAAGAATGAATTTGCGACTTCCACCTCTCAAGGAAATATCACCAAGCATGATTTTATCTCAGTCTATGCAAACCAATTTGTCACCAAAATTCGTGAAGCGGTCAATCATCCTGACCATTACGAACAACCACTTCAGGGCTTAAGAATTATCGTCGATGCAGGTAACGGTGCTGGCGGATTCTATGCTAGTAAAGTCTTAGAGCCTCTCGGCGCAGATATTACAGGCAGCCAATTTCTCGATCCCGATGGTACATTTCCCAATCATGTTCCCAATCCTGAAGATAAAGTCGCAATGGCTTCCATTTGTGAAGCAGTTATTAAACATCAAGCAGATTTTGGAATTATTTTTGATACTGATGTCGATCGCAGTGCGGCGGTCGATCAATTTGGCAAAGAGCTAAATCGTAATCGCTTGATTGCGCTTATTTCTGCGATCGTCCTCAAGGAGCATCCTAACTCAGCTATTGTCACTGATTCCATAACTTCCGATGGACTGGCTAAATTCATTACCGAAGATTTGCAAGGTGGGCATCATCGCTTCAAGCGTGGGTACAAAAATGTGATCAATGAGTCAATCCGTCTTAATCAGTCAGGGCAAGGGTCTTGGCTAGCGATCGAGACTTCAGGGCATGGCGCAATGAAGGAGAACTATTTCCTTGATGATGGCGCTTATTTGGTAAGTAAGCTCTTGATTGAATTAGCCAAATCCAAATTAGCAGGAAAATCGCTCACCGATTTAATTGCCAACTTACAAGAGCCAGTCGAAAGCGAAGAGTTTCGTATCAAAATGCTGGTAGAGGATTTTAAATCTTTAGGAGAGAAGGTCATTAAAGATTTACAAGACTTTTCCTCCAGCCAAACCGATTGGCAGATCGTACCGAATAATTATGAAGGTATTCGTGTTTCCTGTACTGATGATGATGAGAATGGCTGGTTTCTACTACGACTCTCATTACATGATCCTGTAATGCCTTTAAATATTGAATCGAATATTCAAGGTGGCGTTGCCAAGATTACAAATCGATTATTCGCTTTCTTGCAACCCGTTGACGGATTAGATCTTTCGGCATTCCAGAAATAAAAAAAAGCTGCCCATTGGGCAGCTTTTTTTATTTTATCTAGAAAAGGCTTGCGGAAAATAATCCACCAATGCAGACCATGCTAACTGCCCACATCGGCGATCGCAACCAAGGCAAGTCGAGAACATAAAACAAACTAAACAAAAATCTTGCTGCCAAAAAAACAAATACATAAAGCGAAGTTTGATCGGAAGCCACATTACTAACATAGGCAGTGAGAGCCGCTGCCGCGAATAAGGCAAATACTTCAAAGGAATTTTGGTGCGCCCATGTAGCGCGTTTGGCATAATCAGGTAAGCGATCGAACATGGCTCTTGGTGCGTTTACGTCATAGCCAACACTCACTCGTCCGTAGGCAACAAGGATATAAGGCAAATATACTAGTCCCGCCGCGATCGCAATACCGTATAACAATATCTGTGATGAAGAAAAAGTCAAATTCATTGTGGGTTTAGTCAACCAATTTAAAACTTCTCCTATTTTAAGACTATAAGCCTTGAATCGGCTCTATATAACTAAAATCCTACCCAACGACTAATCGCCTGTTTCCCAACTTAAACAGTGACTAAGTTTTAAGAAAAAACTAATTCTGGTTCGTTGATTTCGTTCATAGTGTTTTTTAATCAATTGTCTAAGTACAGGACAAAAAATTGCAAAAGTAGAGAGAAAGGTTTTTTATAAAAGATAAGCACATCAACCATAAAACCCCTATCAAAGAGATTAACCTATTCCGAGAAATGTTGCAGCAGCATCTGCAATGGAATGCAGCAAGACTGGCATTTGTGTGCACATTCCTGATCGCGCTAATACGAGTAAGGACAGTAAACCTAGCCGAAATCGCGACAGGATTTAACGGCACAGCCAAAGTTGCATCACACTACAAAAGGCTACAAAGATTCTTCCGCGAGTTTGAAGTGGATTATGAAAGCATTGCCGTAACTGTCGTTAAAGTAATGCAGATACCCGAACCATGGGTAATCTCAATTGACCGCACCAATTGGCAGTTTGGCAAGACAGTTTTCAACGTGCTGACTCTAGGAGTAGTGCATCATGGAATCGCTTTCTCATTGGTATGGATAATGCTAGATAAAAAAGGCAACTCTAACACCCGCGAACGATGTGAACTGTGGAATCGATTTCTAGAAATATTTGCAGACCGTAAAATCGACTTTTTGACCGCAGATCGTGAATTTGTGGGGGAAGAATGGTTTGACTATTTGCGGTGTGAGCCATGTACCCCATTTAGAATCCGCATTCGTAAAAACACTTTGCTTGACGATGGGCAAAAACAACTGCGGGCTGAAGTTTGTTTTCAAGACCTCCAGATTGGTGAATTTAGGTTGTTGTGCAAACGTAGGCAAATTTGGGGACATTGGCTTTATATTGCAGCAATGCGCCTAGAGGATGGTGATGTGATTTGTTGATCTTAGCTACTGACCATGCTCCTTATACTGCTATTGCTGACTATGCTAAGCATTGGGGCATTGAGACTTTGTTTGGTTGTTTTAAATCCCGTGGCTTTTGTCTAGAATCCTCTCATCTTCAGGACGCAGAGAAGCCTTCTAAACTCATGGCTTTACTTGCTCTTGCTTTGTGTTGGTGTTTTTCTTCTGGGCTTTGGCAATTCTTACTCAATCCTCTCAAACCTAAAAAGCATGGTCGCTTACCTAAGAGTATTTTTCGTCTTGGTTTTGATTTCCTTCGTCTTATCGTCTTTGACTTACACCTCAATTCTGTTGACTTTTTCAACTCCATTAATTTTTTGTCCTGTACTTAGCTTTGGCAGTTAAAAGAGAAAGTGGCGCTTCGCGCCACCTTCTCTTTTAGGGCAAACCTTTAGGAAGATTACTTTCTATCAAGCGATTAATATCCAATAATTTAGTATTGCTTTCTCCCACGATTAAGGGGAGAGTTCCATTCCACTTATCGATCGCCTGTTTTTGTAATAACTCAGGCGATAACGTCTCCCGCAAAATACGCTGGGATTCTCCCTCACCGCGTGCGAGATTCACCTTTGCTTCCGCTTCTTTGATCGCTTTCAGGGCAATAAAATCCGCCCGCTTTGCCTCCTGTTCAGCAATTTGCTTCGCTTCGACTGCATCACGAAACTTGGGCGAAAAATGCACATGCACTAGGGAAATATCATCAACAGTAATGTTGTAACCCGACAGCCGATTAGTGAGCAAAGTGTCCACTTCATCCTTGACATTGCCACGTTTTGTGATGATTTCTTCCGCAGTATATTTCGCCATCACTGCCTTCAAAACCTCTTCGACAGCAGGATCAATAATGCGATCGATGATTGCTAACTTATCGCCAATTTGTTGATAGATCGTATTAGCGTGATTCGGTGAAATGTGCCAATTTAGCGCCACATCGGTAAAAACCTCTTGCAAATCCTTAGATGACGCTTCGGCAGTAATTTCTTGCTTTTGAACGCGCACACTCATTTTCTTAACGGTTTGGGCGATCGGGATAATGGGATGAATCCCTTCCTCTAATACCTGTGGCTGTACTTGACCAAACTGCATCAAAACCCCGCGCTCTCCTGCATTAATCACCACAAAAAAGCAACAAACGAATGCCGTCAAGATCATAAGTCCTGCCACAAATTGAAACATGGCAAAATCAGCAACTTGGCGATCGCGTTGACGATTAATTTGTTGATTAAGCTGCAATGGTTTTGGGGAGATTTTAGGGGTTTGTTCAGGAGTTTGCATGTTGGTATTTAGCAAATATTTAGCAAATATCTAGTAGAAACGGGGCTAATTCACTGTAGTTTACCGTATAATCTACGGTAAATACATAGACATAACGTATTTTTAATGCTAGAAATGTTTTATAGCTGTCTGCATTTGTCTTAGGACGAAGAAGATGAGTGGCGGCACTTCGCGCCGCCACTCATCTTCTGGTTACAGCTAAAGTTCCATGATTTTGATGCTGTGAGTCACAATGAGCATTCTGGTTCAAGATATTACCAAGCAGTTTGGCGATTTTTTAGCAGTTGATAACGTTAGTCTGAAAGTAGAGAGTGATTCTCTGGTGGCTTTGCTAGGACCATCAGGTTCAGGTAAGTCAACTCTTTTGAGAATTATGGCTGGTTTAGAGGCTCCCGATCGCGGTCAGGTTTGGATTGAAAATGAAGACGCAACTTTTCGCTCTGTGCAAGAACGTCAGATCGGTTTTGTCTTCCAGCACTATGCCTTGTTTAAACATTTGACCGTGCGTGACAATATTGCTTTCGGGTTAAACATTCGGAAAGCATCCAAAGCCTTAGTTAAACAAAAAGTTGATGAATTGCTGGATTTAATCCAACTGAGAGGATTAGGCGATCGCTATCCATCGCAGCTATCAGGCGGTCAGCGTCAACGGGTAGCCCTTGCGCGATCGCTAGCCGCCCAACCCAAGACGCTTCTACTCGATGAACCCTTCGGAGCGTTAGATGCCAAAGTTCGTAAGGAACTCCGCACATGGCTCCGTCAACTTCATGAACAAGTCCATGTGACCACTATTTTTGTCACCCATGACCAAGAGGAAGCGATGGAAGTTGCCGATCGTGTGGTGATTATGAACAATGGCAGAGTGGAACAGATTGGCACACCTGCTGAAATTTATGATCAACCAGCATCCGAATTTGTGATGCGTTTTATCGGGGAAACCAATGTTATCTCCAGAGCCAAGCGCCACTTCCCCGATCTGGACATCGCCGATCATCTTCAAGTATTCTTGCGTCCTCATGATGTTGCAATTAGATCTGAGCCAGCAGAAACCTTTGTCCCTGCAACCGTGAGCTATGCCTTTAATCTTGGTTGGGAAGGTCAAGCAGAATTAGTTTTGCCTGACAACCAAAAGTTAATCGTGAAGTTAGAGCGTGATCGCTTTGACAGCCTCTCCCTCTATCCTCAAAAAGAAGTCTATGTCAAACCTCTAAAAACTAAGATCTTTGCCGAAGTTGCTTAAACAGATCAGAACCTTATCATGCACTAAAACACAAAATGGCATAGCTATTGTGTGTTCTTCAAATCTTTATCGGGTTTGATTTCTAATTCACAAAAGTGTTGACACTCTTTTGTGAATTGGTATTAAGTAGCTAGACATAAGTAACTGATGTTACGTGGAACTTAGATGGTAGACCTCTTGCTGCTAGCGAAGCAGGGCAAGCACGGGGGCATTGCCCCTACCTCAAAATTTAGAGGTTACTGTAGGGGCTGGGCCCCCGTGCCAGCCCTAGACCTTTGCTATAACAGGAATTTCTTCCACGTAACATCAGTAAGTAAACTAAAAACCGAGAAGTTTGTTCCGCCCGCGTAGCGGGCGGAACAAACTTCTCGGTTTTGGGTTTTAATTAAGTTGAGCTACTTATGCAGCAAATAGTTTAGCAAGAATGGAAATTACCAAAACTATAAAGTTACAAGACAGATCTACGTGGAGAGATTGGTTGAACAAAAACCATCAATCCCTTACAGAAATTTGGTTATTATTCGACAATCGTCCCGAACATCCAACAGTCAACTATCTTGACGCAGTAGAAGAGGCGATTTGCTTTGGATGGATTGATGGCATCCAAAAAAGATTCTCATCTTATGAACTTGCGCAAAGATTTACCCCACGAAAGAAACGAAGTAACTGGACAGAGTTAAATAAAGCACGCGCTCGCCGCCTGATTAATTTAGGATTGATGACTGAGGCTGGAAGAGCAGTACTTCCAGACCTAAATGCTGAGTTTGTTATCGCTGAAGATATCCTAGAAGTCTTGAGAGAAAACCCTGATGTCTGGTCTAACTTTCTTAAATTTCCCGATCTATATCGTCGGGTGCGTATTGGCTATATTGAAGAAGTGCGTAAAAATAGAACTGAGTTTGAGCGAAGACTTCAGAATTTTGTGAATAAAACTGCAATTAATAAAATGTTTGGGAATTGGAATGATACAGACAGACTGCCCTAAATTAGTATCCCAACCCTGTAATGACAACAGAGAGTTGCAGCGCTTCGCGCCGCAACTCTCCCTGATTTTGGCTGAGTACAGCTATGATCAGTGGAACGGCAATCTGAGAATAGTGAGTAGAGCGCCATTCTTCCTGTTTAAATCTCATAGTGCCATTGTTCAGTAGACTCTGCCAAAAATCTGAGCTTGCGACCTTTGCGAGATAAGAAACCAATCTTCTCAAGATCATTAATAATGCGCGTGACCGTGACACGAGTAGAACCAATTAATTCCGCGATTTCTTGATGGGTTAGTTGCAGACTAATCAACTTGCCATGCCGTTGATCATCTTCACCAAAGCGATCAGTTAACCAAGCTAATAACAACCTTAAAGCCTCATCCTTAGCTCTGCTATGGGAAATCTTTAACAAAAACTCACTGGTTTGATTGCGGCGAATGATTGTATCGACATGATCTCCCCACTGCGATCGCGGGATTTCGGTTAACTGCACATCAGTTAAGCATTCCATTTCATAGGGATGCAAGTTAGATAATTCACTGCCAATGAGATCGCCCTCAGCCCATAACCCTGAGCAAATTACTTGACCATCCTCATTCCATGTGAGCGATCGCACTACCCCCGAATCAATTTTCCAGAGATAGTTAGTTTTGCGGGGCAGCATGTCACGACGCTTATAGGTAATGCCAGTGGTCTTTTCAAGATAAATCATCACATACCCTATCGACAAACAGTAGATTTTATTTGTATTACGTTGAAAAGTATTGTATCTTACTAAGTACGGTATTCCCGCGAAGTTACCGTATTTTGTTAATCTCCACTTTTGGCTCTCTACGGTATCCTCACCCCAAACAACCCCAAACAACCCTAAATAAAGTTTTATGAAAATTGCTCAAAATATCACGCAACTCATCGGTGGTACACCCCTCGTCGCCCTAAATAATATCCCGAAAAAAGATGGTTCTCTTGCCAAAATTGTTTTGAAATTGGAGAGTCTTAATCCTTCTTCATCAGTTAAGGATCGTATCGGTTTAGCGATGATTGAAGATGCAGAGGCGCAAGGCTTGATTAGTCCTGCCAAAACAATCTTGGTAGAGCCAACCTCGGGTAATACAGGAATTGCCTTAGCTATGGTGGCTGCGGCTAAGGGCTATCGCTTGATTTTGACCATGCCTGAAACCATGAGTCTAGAGCGTCGTGCCATGCTCAGAGCCTATGGTGCAGAGCTAGAGTTGACTACTGCTAGCGAGGGGATGCGGGGTGCGATTCGGCGGGCTGGAGAAATCGCTAGTTCTACGCCCAACGCCTATATGTTGCAACAGTTTAATAATCCTGCAAATCCTGCTGTACATCGTCGTACTACAGCCGAAGAGATTTGGAATGATACTGATGGTGAAGTGGATATTGTGATTGCGGGGGTGGGTACTGGCGGCACAATTACGGGAGTTGCAGAAATAATCAAGCAACGTAAGCCGAGTTTTAAGGCGATCGCGGTAGAGCCATTAAATAGTCCTGTGTTGGCAGGCGGTACACCGGGGGCGCATCGGATTCAGGGAATTGGCGCGGGATTTATCCCTCAAGTTTTACGCACGGATTTGATTGATGAGGTCATTGGCATTGCCGATGATCAGGCGATCGTCTATGGTCGTCGCCTAGCCCATGAGGAAGGCTTGCTATCAGGGATTTCGTCAGGGGCGGCTCTTGCGGCAGCGATCGCTGTGGGTAAGCGTGAAGAAAATCGCGATCATTTAATTGTGGTGGTTCAACCAAGTTTTGGTGAGCGCTATCTCAGTACCCCTCTATTCCAAGAGCCTGAATTTGCAACTTCAGGTTCAACTACCACTAGATAAGAGCTTTCTAACTTAATAAAGAATCCAGTTTTTTGATGGTGCGGCTTTGCCGCACCATCAAAAAACTGGATTCTTATTTTACTGCGAATCTCTAACAGCCATCTCTAGGTCAATCATAGTTTAGAAAACTTATATGGAACTATCTTGTAAGGTCGATTACGCCTGTATCGCACTAATACAACTAGCGATACGGCATGGACAAGGACAACCCATTTCTGTTAATGAAATTGCTCATAGTCAAAATATTCCTATTCGCTATCTCGATCAAGTCATGGGAATGCTAAGGCGAGCAGGTATTATTACTAGTCAGAGGGGAGCCAAAGGAGGCTATCACCTTGCTCAGGAACCTTGGCAAATTAAAATTATTGATGTCGTGATTGCTCTTAATGGTAATGACTATAGAGAATCTCAAAATGATAACCTAACTACACCTGAGAAGTCTGTAATTCTAGATATGCGCGAGCTTGCGAGAAAAGGAGCTGCTGATGTATTGAGTAATCATACTTTAGAGGACTTAGTGAGAAAATGTGAGGAGAAAAAACGTTCAGGTATAATGTTCTACATTTAAACTTCCCAAAGAAAAGAGGAGGCGCTAAGCGCCTCCTCTTTTCTTTGGGAAGTTGTAGAGCCATGTTTGTTTCACTATTTCGGGGTGCAGTCCTATAGCTATGGTCACCTGTACAAATAGTGTGAGGCGGCGCTTCGCGCCGCCTCACACTATTTGGTTTATCTATCGAGCAACTGATGGTACGATTCTGATGGATGTCAACTTTGACTCTTAGTCCTCCTAATTTCTATGGCGCGAAAACCTAACACCTCTCATACTAAGACTTCTTCCGCTAAAAGTGAGCTTGGACTATCTGACCTACGTGTTCGTCTCAACTTCTTGGAAAAGGAAAATGACAAACTGATCAAACAAATCGAGTCTAGCCGTACCAAGTTAAATAAGCTGAACGATAGCATTCAAGAAGTTAGCATTCAAATCGCGCAACGTATTGCTCCTTTTCGGCAGAAAATATTC
The DNA here is from genome assembly GCF_051131155.1 of Pseudanabaena minima str. Chao 2107. NCBI lineage: Bacteria > Bacillati > Cyanobacteriota > Cyanophyceae > Pseudanabaenales > Pseudanabaenaceae > Pseudanabaena > Pseudanabaena minima. The sequence goes on along the minus strand of NZ_CP159508.1, from coordinate 1,439,494 downwards.
AAACTTGATCGCCAAATCCATGAGGTATTTAAAGAAATCTTTACTGGTCGGAAACTAGGTAAGAAGTCACGTAAAGATATTGAGTCGGTTTATTACTATCTCCAAGCAAATGGTCTGATCAGTCCTCAGCAAATATCCTTTGAGCGTGAGGTGTTTGAGGTTGATGAGGCTGGGGATAGTCATGAAAACAATTATAAGGGACGGTCTCATCATGAATTTACGGAAGATATCAACAAGCCTGATCGTGACGAACTAAAAAAGATTCGTCAGCTTTTTTTACGCTTAGCCGAAAGCTTTCATCCTGATAAGGTTACTGATACAGATGAGAAGGAATATCGCACTGAGATTATGAAGGAAATTAATCTGGCTTATCAAAATGCTGATTTAGCTCGACTTTTGGCGATCGAAAAACAGCAAGAGTTAGAGTCTGTAATTGATCGCGATAGTTCTGATGATCTGACCCGTCATTGCGCCAAGGTAGAGTCAGAAAATGCTTTTCTTAAAGAGCAACTTGCAACTATCAAGCAACAATTAAAACTTACGAAAAAGACTCAGCAAGGTGAAATGACTGCCGTTTTTAAGAAGATCACTAAGTATGGCGGTGATCCTATTGGGGAGGCTTTACGTGAGGTAGAGGCTCATGTCAATGTTGTTGAACAGCTACATCAGTTTGTGATTGATTTCCGCGATCGCCGCATTACTATCCAAGAGTTTTTGAGAAGTCCATCGGCACTGATGCAGCAGCAAATGTCGGAAGAAGAGTTGATGCTAGAATTTCTATCACAATTTCAGGCTTAAATATTAGGTGTATCGCTAGAAACCCACACCGCTAATTCTTGACTGGCATGTCATTAGCTATACAATGAATAAATTGAAGCAAGCTTGTCTATGTTGTAGTTATGGGAAAACAGTCTCCTTTAGGGTCTGAGCAGATTTCTCCAGAAGATTGGGAAAACACACCAACTAATGTCAAACGTCTTTTAGCTTCACTGGTCGCTAATGCTTCTTTGGCGGTCAACGAAAGCCGTCTGATCCAATTTTTAGATGCGACACCAATGGGAATTGCTGTTCATGACGCAATAGGGCAACTAATTTATATCAATAATATAGGGCGATCGCTACTCGGTACTAATCAATACTCAGAATCCGAAACCGATCGCCTTTCAGAATTTTTCCAACCATATAGTGCAGGCACTAAAGAACCCTATCCGATTCAAGACTTATCCAGTAGTCGCGCCTTTGCAGGAGAAGCTATTCAAGTTAGAAATTTAGAGTTTCATTGTCGTGATCGCGTTGTGCCTTTAGAAGTGATAACTACGCCAATTTTTGATCAGCAGGGACAGGTTGTTTATGAGATCGCCACTTTTCAGGATATTAGCGATCGCCTAAATAATGAAGCCAAACGCAATCAAGCTGAGGTAGCCTTGCAAGAGAGTGAAATCAAGCTACGCAATCTCACCGATGCGATACCAGGTGCTGTTTACCAATTTCAACTCAGCCCCGAAGGAGAATTCAGTATGCCATTCGTGAGTCAGGGCATTCAAGAATTAGCAGGGATTTCTCCAGAACATGCCATTAACGATATCCAAGTCATCTGGGACTTGATTTTTCCTGAAGATTGGGAATTATTACAGCAATCCATTGCTATTTCGGCTCAGACTTTAGAACCTTGGGATTTTGAATTTCGCATTCAAACTGCTAACGAAAAAATTAAGTGGGTTTTAGGAAAATCCATTCCTCATCAGGAAGAAAATGGGGCAATTATTTGGAATGGGATTTTGACAGATATTAGCGATCGCAAACAAGCCGCAGGCTTGTTAGAAAAAAGTGAGCAGAGATTTCGCAACCTATTTGAGTCTACCCCAAAAATCTCAGTCCAAGGTTACAACCGTGAACGGCAAGTAATTTACTGGAATGATGCAAGTGAACATCTTTATGGTTATACCAAAGCCGAGGCAATCGGTCAGCAACTTGAGGATCTGGTTTTCCCTCCAGAAATGCGACAAGGTGTAATTGATGCAATTCAAAATTGGCTTATAAATGGGCAGCTTATTCCAGCCGATGAACTGAACTTAATTCGTAAAGATGGTTCCAGAGTAACAGTTTATTCTAGTCACTTAATGTTGACTAACACTGAAGGAGAACAGGAACTCTATTGTTTAGATATTGACCTGAGTGAGCAAAAACAAACCGAAGAAAATCTACGGCAAGCTGTTGCCATCAATCAAGCCTTGATCGACGCAATTCCCGATATCATTTTACGTGTGAGCCGTGATGGTTTCTATTTAGATGCAATTGCCTCTGATGAGATTGAGTTTGCAGTTCCTCCTGCACAAATGCTTGGTAAAAATATATTGGATGTACTTGCCCCAGAACTTGCACAACAACGTCTGTATTATATCGAAAAAGCATTTCAAACTGGAGAAATTCAATTCCATGAATACCAAATTTTGATCAATGGCGAAATTCATTACGAGGAGGCTCGAATTGTTGTCAGTGGAGACAATGAAGCCACGATCCTGATTCGCGATATTAGCGATCGCAAGAAACTGGAACAGGAGTTAATCTACAGCCACGATCTACGAGAACTACTTTTTAATGAATCCACCGACGCACTGTTCTTACTCGATAGTAGGACTTCGCTCATATTTGACTGCAATCAACAAGCCATCGAACTATTTGAAGCAGATCATAAAAACCAGTTACTTAACATCGTGGGTGGCAAACTTCACAAGCACACTCTAACAGCAAAAGAAATTGCATGGATTAATCAAGAAGTTGACCAAAAAGGATTTTGCCAGTTAGAGTTGGAATATGTCACTTTCAAAGGACATGAATTTTGGGGAGATCTTTTGCTTAAGAGAATTAATTTTGGAGAACGACATTTTAGTCTGGCTCGCATCGCTAATATTACCATTCGTAAACACGCTGAAATAGAACTACTCAAAGCGAAAGAAGCAGCAGAAGAAGCTACTAGAGCCAAAAGTGCATTTTTGGCTAATATGAGCCATGAAATTCGTACTCCTATGAATGGTGTGTTAGGGATGGTGCAACTGCTGGAAACTACGGAGATGGATCATGAACAAGCGAATTTTGTGAAAACGATTAAAGATTGTGGGGATACACTTTTAAACATAATTAATGATATTCTTGACTTCTCAAAAATAGAATCGGGAATGTTAGTCATAGAAAAATGGGAATTTAACTTAGAAGAGCTAATCAGTTGGGTTTGCCAACTCTTAAATAGTCAAGCAATCGCTAAGCAAATTAACCTCCAATATGTGATCTCCCCTAATGTTCCGACTACGATTTGTAGCGATCGCCTCCGTCTGCGGCAAATTTTGCTAAATCTTATCGGTAACGCCATTAAATTCACTCAAAGCGGTGCTGTGACAGTTTCAATCACTTTATCAAGTACTCCATCAAGCAGCAACCACATACTAAAGTTTGCGATCGCGGATACAGGTATTGGCATTCAGGGCGATCAGATCGACCAATTATTTCAACCATTTACTCAAGCTGATGTCTCCATTAACCGCAAATATGGGGGCACGGGACTGGGCTTAGCTATCAGTAAGCGCCTTGTGGAATTGTTGGGTGGTACGATTTGGGTAGAAAGTTTTGGTCGAATCGGTGGCAATCCAAGCATAGATTGGAGTTCGGAAGCATCTACCGAATGTTCAACCCAAGGTTCAATATTCCATTTTATGATCGATATCTCAACTTCTGAAATCGAGAAAGATGAGATCGATCAGATGCAACTATCTTCAAATGTACCCCTTGCGATCGATCCCCAATTAGCGGAAAAATTTCCCTTACAAATTTTATTAGTGGAAGATAATTCATTTAACCAGATAATTGCCACCACCTTCCTTGAAAGATTAGGTTATCAAACAGATTTAGCTAAAAATGGCATAGAAGCTTTACAAGCAGTTCAAGTTCATTCCTATGACTTAATCCTCATGGATATCCAAATGCCTGTAATGGATGGATTAATAGCAACAAAATTGATTCGTCAAAGTTCCGAAAATTCTCACCTGCGGATTGTTGCTATGACCGCTAATGTACTGCCCGAAGATCGGCAAGTCTGTTTCGATGCGGGTATGGATGGTTACATCAGTAAACCCGTTAATATACGAGAGATTATTCAGCTAGTTTCAGGTCTAAAATGATTTATAGCAAAGCAAGGTTTGCTTAGGACATAAAACCCAATAAATGAGTTGTGGCGCTTCGCGCCACAACTCATTTATTGGGTTTTGTACTAGCTAACTCTTTTGAGTTTAATTATTGCGGTACAGGTGTTATACCAAAGCACAAAATGGCGTAGCCATTTTGCGTTTTTAAAACCCTTACTGGGTTTGGTTTTTAATTCACAAAAGTGTTGCAACACTTTCGTGAATTGGTATTAGAGATCTGTGGAGAGATGCCACGTTTACGATGCCTTCGATGATTTCTGCTTTTTTGATTGTTGATGTTGTATAAAGCCGTTCAAATCTCCGACTTTTGGGTGACTTGATGTAATCCGATCAAAAACCCAGTAAGGTGGAATCGCCTTCCTCACTTTGGATGTAAGTAGAAAATATTTGAACTATATCTTGAATTTTGAATGGCTTACTCAGATAGTCATTCATTCCTGCTTTAAAACAAGCTTGGCGATCTTCTGGTAAGACATTAGCAGTCATGGCTACTATCCAAGGTTTATATTTGATACTGTGACGAATTAGTTTGGTGGCAGTCAAGCCATCCATTTCTGGCATATGCACATCCATTAACACCAGATCGTAATTTTTTTGTTGGACTAGGTTTAGAGCTTCTAATCCATTATTAGCGATATCAGCTTGATATCCCAATCTTTCAAGGGTTAGGCTAGCAATCTTTTGATTGAAAACGTTATCTTCCACTAACAAAATGCGTAGAGGAAGTTTTTCAGCCATCTGAGTATCAATTGGGAGTTTAGATATATCTAACTTTGGGGATTGATGAATTGCTGAGCTAGTAAATAGAGCGATCGCAAAATAGAAAGTAGAGCCTTGTGAGTCTAGTGTGGGTAGCCAATTTAACGGTGGATTGCCACCAACATGACCAAAGCTTTCCGCCCAGATTGTTCCGCCCATCAATTCTACTAAACGTTTGGTAATGGCTAAGCCTAGCCCTGTGCCACCATATCTTCGACTGATCGAAGCATCGGCTTGAGTAAAGGCTTGAAAGAGTTCCGTTAGATATTCATGCTGAATGCCTATGCCTGTATCCCGAACTTTAAATGTGAGTTTGTATGGTTCAGTTTGATGATCAGCAGGCGATTGACCATTGACAGAGATCGCTACATGACCACTTTGCGTAAACTTAATTGCATTACCAATTAGGTTGAGTAAGATTTGGTGTAATCGCGTACTATCGCCAATAAATTTGCTGGGAAGATGGGATGCGATCGCATAATTGAGTTGGATCTGTTTATCTAAGGCTTGTTTGTTCAAAAGCTTGCATATGGACGACAAAATATCATCTAAAACAAACTCCTTTGCTTCCAAGGTCATCATCCCTGCTTCAATTTTAGAGAAATCAAGGATATCGTTAACGATCGCTACTAAAGTATTCCCACTATGTTGAATAATTTGTAAAAGATTCTGTTGTTCTGCTGTCAAATTAGTTGAGGCAAGCAATTCTGTGATACCCAATACCCCATTCATTGGTGTACGTAGTTCATGACTCATATTTGCCAGAAATTTGCTCTTAGCCTTTGTTGCAGCTTCTGCATTTTCCTTTGCTTTTGCGAGTTCTAATTCTACTAGCTTGCGCTCCGTAATATCTCTAGCAAATTGAATTACTCGATCCTCGGATACAGGTGAGATATTGGCATCAAACCAAACTTCTTTTCCATAAATATCTAAACTATATTCACAGTTGACTATTTTTTTGGTCTCTAAAGCTTCTCTAGTTGCCTTCACGATGATGCTAGCAATTGACCGAGGAAGTTGCTCATAAATGGACTTGCTTATGACTTCTTCAGGAGTGGCTAGCAAATTTGTAGTTTTAGTAGGAACAACTTTAAGGCAATTTCCTTCAGCATTACGAACTAACACCACATCACTCATAGCGGCAAATAGTGCGTTCTGCTCGTCATAAGCTTCTCTCAGTTTTTCCCTACTATCCTTCAATGCTAATTCGTCAAGTTTGCGATCAGTAATTTCATTAATATATCCATGCCAGAGAATACTGCCATCAGCTTGACGTTGGGGAGTGGCTCGACCTTGTACCCAGTTGATTCGCCCATCGTTGAAATGCACCCGATATTCACATTGCCATACCGTTAGATTTTGCGATGATTCAGCAATCGTTTTGACTACAAGTTCTAAGTCCTCTGGATAGATCCGCGAAAAAACTACAGAAGCATCATCACAGACATCTTCAGGAGATACATCATAAATATCTCGTATCCCTTGACTCGCATAGGGAAAATATGAACTACCATCGGTTCTAAGATGATATTGGTAAATTACCCCAGGGACGTGACGGGAAATTTGCTCCAATCGTTGTGCTGATGCAACCTGATCTGTAATATCTCGAACAATTACTAGTGCTTCATTGCTATTAATTGCGGCAACTCGTACTTCCTCATAGGCAAGTTTCCCAAATTTAAGAAGTTGATGCTTATATATCTGTAATTGATTGGTTGCGATCGCCTGCTCAATGGCTTGGAGTTGACGTTGTAGCAAATCGGCTGGCAAGACTTCTGATAGATGATGCTGAATAGGTACAAACTGATTTTTATCGGTAATCGAAGAAACAATAAAATCTAGACATGAACCATCACGATGGACTCGTAATAATAAATCTGGTATAGCTTCAAGGATGGCACGTTGTTGTGCTTCACTTTCTTGTAAAGCCAATTCGCTCCTTTTGCGATCGCTAATGTCTACATGCGTACCCAGAAATCGCAAGGGCGCTCCATTAGCGGCGCGACTAAAAATCTTACCCCTTGTCAAAACCCATTTATAACTACCATCTTTGCATTGAAGACGATGCTCGATCTCGTATTGGCTGGTTTCACCAAGAAAATGCTTAAAAATTTCTGCATAGGCAATTTCGATATCTTCTGGATGAACCCGAATATTCCATTCGCTAAAATCGTTACTAATTTCGCTATCTTCAAACCCAAGCATAGCTTTCCAGCGATGAGAGAAGAAAACCTCATTGGTTTGTACGTTCCAGTCCCAGATGCCGTCTCCACTACTTTCGATCGCAAATTGTCTGCGTTCGGCATCAACTTTGAGGGTGTGTTCTTTCTGTTTACGCTCAGTTATATCTTCAAAGATATATAATCTGCCAAAGTATCGATCTTGGAGATCGCGAATTTGCTTAGAAAAGCGGCGAATTGTTCGCTTATCTACAAACTGAATTTCATCTTCAATGACTATACGATTTTCTTCACTTTGTAAAGGTTTACAGGAATCAATAAAAGCAGGTAAATCAACGATTAAGGGAATACAATCAGGAATAATGTCGTTGTTTTTGAGTTCCCCACTTTGCATTTTTGCCTCTAAATGCTCAATATTCCAAATCTCGCAAAAATAATGGTTAAAGTAGAGAATATTATCGGTACGATTGTCCACTACCCAAAAAGCTAGTGGGGATGTCTCAGACAGCGTTTGCAGTAGCACATCTTTCCAGAGTAGTTCTGGCGAAACTTGACTATATTCTGCCAAGTTAAATATTGGTTGGGTAGTTTGCTCAGGAATTTTGGCTGGGTTTGTGATTGACAACTGAAATTTAGCACTTCCTAGCACAATACCCAATTGAGTTGTAATGTTGCGGAGTAGACTGATTTCTAGAGGTTTCCATTGGCGGGGGCGATCGCATTGATGCACTATTAGCAAACCATATAAATAAGCTGATGGTTGTGCATCAACCAAGATTGGCATGACGAGATTTGCTCTCACCTGCATCCTTGCTAATAAGTCCGCATAACATGGCTCGATCTGCTGAGTATGTGTATCATCAATAGCACTATATCGACCTGCTTGATAAAGCTGAGTATATTTGCTATGAAAGCAAGGATCACCAATCAATTCCCCCAAAATTTCTTTCCACCCTTCACCCACCGACTCAGCCATCACTACGCCATCACCATCAGGAAGAAACTGATATATTAATGCGCGATCGCCACCCAATAGCATCCTTGACTGCTGGACGGTGATATTTAACATATCAATCAAATTAGAGGCATTATTAATTTGTAAAGATAGCGATGTAATGCTCTCTAAAATGTCTTCTAAATGACGCTCAGCAGCATTGGTTAATGGCATGGTAAAAAATTGGATTCCTTAGATTTTTTACAATTTTGCCTTGAGCGATACTTCTCCAAAATTGAGATGGAGATATTCATTAGCAACTACTGATTCAGTAACTTTACGGGCAAAATCATCGGCAATAGGGATATAGTTATTATAAGCGGCGATCGCAAAACATTATTAACAAATCTCCTCTAGTGTAAACTGACACTATGGAATCGATCTCTTCATTCAGTAAGGGCTGTCAGTCTCATTCCCAGTAATAAGTAGCTCAACTTAATTAAAATCCAAAACCAGAGTTTGTTTCGCCCGCATAGCGGGCGGAACAAACTTCTCGGTTTTTAGTTTACTTATGTCTAGCTACTTAGTAACATTCTTGGCAATAGTAAAGCTGCCCAAAAAATTGAGTTGCAGATCAATCAATCCGCTTTAATTTGATGGCACGGCGAAGCCCTTACTTTTGGAGAGATTGCTCGATCACGATAATTTTATCGACTTGGAAACCTGCCAAAGTAAAATCTTGGAGGATCTTTTCGGTTGGGTAAGGAGCGATCGCGTCGAATTGCTGCTCATTGTTTGACAACACACCTAAAACACTGATGGGAACTTGTAAAAATAAATTCGCTCCTGCAAAGGCAACATAGGCAATAATCAGCCCTAAAGATTTAGCTTGAGCAAGTATTGACGATTCGCTTAACAATTCCTTTAATGATTCACTCAATGATAGGGGAGGAAGTTGGTATAGCCCATATAGAATGGCACTGGTCAGTTAAATCGTGAGGGAGTGAAAACCTCGTAGTGAAAGCAACTCCAGCATGGAAAGCGGTCGATGATATAGCCCGATCGCCATAACTGGAGTCTTATTTTTCCCTAAGCCCACATGAGGTCTCACCCAGTTGTGAACTAATCTTTGCACAGTGACTGCTCGTTGTAATCCTTCGGTATTCTTCGCATACAGGTTTTGTCTACGGCGATAAGCGCTACACCTCCTTCTCAAAGCACTATTGTTTGCTTCATTGTGATTGGCATGAACGTCTCTCTTATCGCTAATAGCCGTATAGGGATGCTCTGGTTTGAGCCATTCGACACGACGATTGCCTTGTGAACTTTTAATTTTGATAGCAACTTCTAATCCATGTCGCCATACCTTCCGATGTCCATACTCACGACTTACTTCGGTGGATTTGAGGCGCACACTTGCCATTTGCCATAGTTGTTGGGCATAGCGTCTTTCGCCATCGGTAAACCATCGGATGTATTGACTTGCCTTTGCCCATTGCCATGCTGTTTTGGTTGCTTTAGCAAATAGTTCAGTATTTTTGAACCCTGCTTTTGCTTCAATCCAATAGCGACTCTTACGCTCAATGAATGTCACTGTCCAACCTTTTGACTCACTGGGGGGAAAGGCTTGCCGTGAGCGCCAGTCGAATGGTTCTCGCCTACGCGAGTATAAACTTCATCGCCTTCGATGGTGACATCTCCTCCTGTTGGGGCAGATGGACTCCATTGCGGTGAATGCTCTGCCAATTTTTGCTCCCATCTCATGATGCTGACATGGGATTTTTCTAGTACTCTCCCACTGGCTCTGATTCCAATCCCTTCACTCCTCATTTTCATTGCTAGGGACACGACACTTGCTGGTGTTCTCAGCCTTGACATTGGTGTTCCTGTCCTTTCACTAAATCTCTTGCCGCACCCTTTACACAAATAGTTCTGGATAGCTTTGCCATCTTGGTGGTGATGTTTGCCATTTTTGATGATCTTTTGGCTCTGGCAGTGGGGGCATTCCATAGCTTTCTCCTTTCCTCTGCCTCTATTTTCTCATACCACTAATTCAATGACCAGTGCCAGGACACCCCATCGGGGTGTCCTTCCACAAACCATTTAGGATTGCTATAGATGTTCTGGGTTTATGAGACAAAGCCGTGCTACCAGAAATCCGATTCTCTATTTTATAGCTGTCGGCAAGTGTATTAGTACATAAAACCCAAGAAGAGAATGGAGGCGCGATGCGCCTCCATTCTCTTCTTGGGTTTTATGTACTACAGCTATACTATGCGTTCCTAATGGAAGTTAGGAGGACGTTTGTATTTTTGCGAGATATCGACCTTTTGACGCTTAGGAGGGAACCACGATCGCCAGACCCAAACGAGAATACTTTCGAGCATTTCCGCAAGTTCGATCGCTGCCTTACTTACTTTTTGCAAAGGGGATAACTGGCGAGACGGACGACTCACTCGGCTTGTTGAGGAGGCTTTGGGAGATGTTTTGGCATTGATTTTACGAGTTGGCACAGAACGGCGATCGCGATTTGCTTGGGTTTGTGCGGAGTCTGAAGGCGATCGCTGTACTCTATTTGGAACAGTTCTTGGTTGAGGTGGTTGGCGATAGCTTTGCTGTGCTAAATGGGTTTCGAGTTCTGCATGGGTAGGAATGTTGTAGAAATCAGCCCCAGTTTCGTAAATCTCGATGCGGCGTTTGGGGAAATTTGGTAAATCTATTTGGGCTTTAGGAATATCGATTGTGGACTGTTCAAGCAATGGTTCTGTAAGTAATTCTGGAACAGATTCTAGGCTAGGAACTTCTTCTACTAAACCCTGCAATGTCCAATTCCGTTCTGCTTTTGCGCCGCCTAATCGCAAGCAATTTCCTGCATGATCGAGAACTAATGCTTTCCGTCCACCCTTGGGGCGTAAGCCTCGACCGAGCATTTGCAAATGGAGCGCAACGGATTTGGTAGGACGACAGAGTTGGATCACTTCGATTTCAGGAACGTCAAAGCCTTCAGTAAACAAATTGACATTACAAAGGACTCTAGTTTCACCAGCACGAAAGCGTTCGAGGATAGCTTGACGTTCTTTTGGGACAGTCTCACCATCGATATGTTCGGCGGTAATGCCTGCGCTTCGGTAGCGTTCAGCGATCGCTTTGGAATGGTCGAGGTTAATTGCAAATACGACACAGCGCTTTTGATGGGCATGGCGTAAATAAGCATCGACGGCACAACCTGCTACATAGCGGCGATCAATGCGTTCTGCTAAGTCCGCCGAATTAAAATCGCCCCCTGCAATCCGAATCCCTTCTTCAGTGGGTAAAAAGCTTTCAGGCGCAAGTACGTCATAATCGGCGAGAAATCCACGCCAAATCAATTCAGAAACAGATGGACCAACGACCAATGCTTCGTAAAGGCGATCAAATCCTCTCCCATCCAGCCGCGAAGGTGTAGCCGTCACGCCCAAAATCAAGGTTTCAGGAAAGTAGCTTAAAATCTTTAAATAGCTTGGGGCTAGGGAAAGGTGTGCTTCATCAACAATTACGAGGGCGATCGCGCCTAAGTCTATTTCTTGTTTTTCGAGGCGTTTTACTAGGGTTTGCACAGAGGCACATTGCACGGGATGCTCTAGGTGCATGGGCTGATCGGCTTTGATAATTCCAACAGGCGATCGCAAAGTTTTTTCTAAAGTATTTTTTGCTTGCCAGAGTAATTCTTCACGATGTACTAATAGGAGAACGCGCTGATGGCGATCGTAAAAATGCTTGGCAAGTTCGCTAAAGGTGCGGGTTTTGCCTGAGCCTGTGGGCATCGCTAGCAAGATCGCCCGTTTGCCGAGTCGCCAAGTTGCATAAATCTCATCGATGACCCGTTTTTGATAGTCTCGTAACTCAGACATCTCACGCCTCAAAAAAATCCCTAGTATTATGCCAGAAGTTTCTCAAAACGCATCAAGGATTTTGGGCAATGTAGGGAAATTGATAGTAATGATGATTCATTTGTCTTTTACTAGTAGTTCTAATATCATCAAGGTGACTGAGATCCTCAAGCCTCTGATGATGGCTTTACCGCAAAGGACTTCTCATTAAATGTAATCCTTGAAAGTAGGTTTTCTATATTAAATTTGAATTACACCTCAATTCTATTGCCTTTTTCAACTCCATTAATTTTTTGTCCTGTACTTAGCTGCCAAAGTCAACACCTTCATAAATTGCGGCAATGGGAATTTCGATATTAATACTTTGTAATTCAACAATTTCATCGGTTGTATAGGTCTGTAATAGCAAAAACTTGCGATCGCGGCGGCGAAACACCTCCACTCGTTGCTCCCATTGACTAACTAATAAATATTCTTGCAAAGATTCAATAGTTTGATAAGGGGCAAATTTCACCCACGATCTTTCTCTTCCGTTTTTCCCTAGTCACAACTAAAGATATTTTCTCATATAGCCTCGTAACTACCGATCCTCAAAACCCTCACAAGCTAAAGCCCTTAGCCGAAATCCAAAAGATTCTTGATGAGAAAAAGATTGATAAGTCCAAGGATATTATTGTCACTTGCACCACAGGTCGCGAAGCATCTTTGCAGTACGTAGTTTTAAAGCATCTGCTGGGCTATCCCAAGGTCAGAGTATATGAAGGCTCTTGGACAGAATATAGTCAGACTGATTTGCCTGTAGAAACTGGTGCAGAGCGCCCTCTGACCTAATCAAAAACAAAGAAGCGAGTACCACTCGCTTCTTTGTTTACAGTGTTTGCCGTAATTTAATTTCTCATCAAAAAAAGCGGTGCAAAGCGCCGCTTTTCTATTGCATAAAAAACTAGAGGTATTTTTGATGGAAGAGATGTTTGTTAATTCCCATGATTTCTGGAAGTTGTCATTTCGTCTAGTTTTAGCCTTGATCGTAGGCGGAATTATTGGTTTCAATCGTCAGAAAGGAGGCAGATCCGCAGGAATGCGAACTTTCATGATGGTTAGTATGGGAGCTGCTTTGTTTGTGATGATTCCTTTGCAAGCAGAAGGAGATTCTAGCTTTGCGACTACTAATGCCTTAAGTCGAACGCTACAGGGCGTATCTACGGGAGTAGGATTTTTGGGAGCAGGTTTAATTTTGCAACCAAGTTCTGATCGCGGCACTTCTAAAGTGAGAGGCTTAACGACAGCAGCTACAGTCTGGGTAGCCGCAGCATTAGGAGCCGCAACGGGTTGTGGTTTGTGGCAAGTAAGTCTACTTGGGGCTTTTCTAACGCTGTTTACCCTCAGTGGAGTCAAGCGAGTACATCGGAAAGTCAAATTGCGTACATTGGCAGAGAAGCGATCGCTAAAAATTGGCTGGACTAAGAAAAAGCGCGAGAATTTACCTAATGATTCTGAAAAATAGTTGTTCCTCAAAATTCAATTTTTGCATCCCAAATTTGCATTCCAAAAATGAGAGTTAGACCTTTGGTCTAACTCTCATTTTTATTTTAAGTATTTGTAGCAAATGTAGCTATTTGATATAAAATACGGTAATTACATGACTATACCGTAGATTTATGACAAATCAGCCAGTCACCAAAACTATAGAAATTCATAAAAACCTATATATAAACGACTCAGAGAGCGCAACTCTTGCGTTAGATGGTTCTCTCCAAATTACTGAAAACGCTACTAAAAGCCAATCAAACAACGGCAATAAAACGGGGATTCTCCAAAAGCTCAAGGGTGGAATTCTGTTGGTGGTAGGTTATCTGCTGTCACCACTTTGCTGGTGGAATGACTTGATCATTAATTTGCCGATCGCCTATGGATTTGGTTATGTAGTTTCACTTTGGCGATCGGAATGGTTCTTTGGCGCAGCGATCGCAGGTTACTGGCTATCAAATCTGGTTGGTATAGTTCTGGTGCAGATGGGGACAAAGGATATTTTGCAAACTACGGCAAAAAAGCGGAGTTTCAAACATGAGATTTTTTCTGGGGTGCTGACTTCGACTGCATACACGGCAATTATTGTGGCGCTAGTTTATTTTCATGTTCTCGACCTCAGCGCGATTTTACCGATTGAGGTGCAGCTATGAATTATTTTTTACTAACGGGGTTTAGTTTTATCGTTGGTACAGTTGTAGGTTTGACGGGGATCGGCGGCGCTTCATTGATTACGCCAATGTTGATCTTTATGTTTAATGTCCCTGCGGCGATCGCTGTTGGTTCGGATATTGTCGCCGCAACGATGATGAAGGCTGTGGCAAGTATCAGTCATTGGCGGCAAGAAACCGTAGATTTATCGGTGGTGAAATGGCTGGCTACGGGCAGTGTTCCAGGTGCTTTATTAGGAGTATTCATTTTGCATTTACTGCAATCCTATGGATGGAGTTTAGATAGTTTCCTGTTACCTTCCATCGGCACGATGATTCTATTTGTCACCGTGGCAGGTTTAGCCCAGTTACTGCTCGCCAACTTTGCGCCAGATCTATCATTACCAAGTTTGCCTACCTTTGATTTGGAAACTGTAGATGGCAAGATCAAAACTGTGGCGATCGTTTTTTTATTGGGCTGCATGGTAGGCTTAACCAGTGTTTCATCAGGCTCTTTATTTGCTCTAGTGTTAATCACCTTCTTTAAACTAGATTCGAGAAAGTTGGTGGGAACTGATATTACTCAAGCCGCAATTCTATTGGGCTTTACATCCCTCGGACATCTTAGCCTTGGTACTGTTGATTGGCACATCGTGATTCCAATTTGGATTGGTTCTGTCCCAGGGGTATTGCTTGGCTCAAAACTGTGCCAACACGCTCCCCAACGAGCCTTACGCTATCTCATCTTTGTGATCTTAATTACGGTTAGCTGGAAATTAATCCATTCTGCTTAACAAGTTTTTTCACTAGGTAGAACTTTCAAAAAAATTAATTCACTACATTTTTTATGTCTAAGTATCTACCACTATCTATATCTGAGTTAAAAGAAGCAACCTTAAAAAATCTTTTGGTGATTCTCTCTCTGCTTACT
This sequence comes from Pseudanabaena minima str. Chao 2107, assembly GCF_051131155.1. Taxonomy (NCBI): domain Bacteria; kingdom Bacillati; phylum Cyanobacteriota; class Cyanophyceae; order Pseudanabaenales; family Pseudanabaenaceae; genus Pseudanabaena; species Pseudanabaena minima. The sequence continues at coordinate 1,424,448 of NZ_CP159508.1, read as the reverse complement.
ACCTTTGGTCTATTAGTGATCGCTGTGACCACCTTGCCATTAATCACTGACTGGGACAGCATAATCCTCGAAAAAGTCCATAACTCGCAAAGCCTAGAACTAGATCAAATTGCGATCGCCTTGACCCAAACTGCTAGAGGTATAGCCATTACTGCCATTACTTCCTTACTAAGTATTGGGTTATTCTGGCGCAAACAATGGCGATCGCTAGGCTATGTCTGGCTAGTGATCATCGGCAGTGGCTTGATTAACTTTCTTGCAAAACTTCTCTTTCATCGTCATCGTCCTGATTTGTGGGTTTCTCCATTGCCACAGCCAGATTTCTCTTTTCCTAGCGGTCACGCGATGCTGAGTATGAGTCTAGTGATAGCGATCGCGATGCTGATTCCTCAGAGACATTGGCGATTAATTTGGTTATTTACAGGTGGATTTTGGTTGATGGCGATCGCTTGGACAAGGCTATATTTGGGTGTGCATTATCCCAGTGATATTCTCGGTGGCTGGTTATTAGCAATCTTTTGGAGTAAAGCGTTACTGAAATAGAGGAATGAGAAGGTAAGTTTTGCTTTCATACATGATATACAAGCCCAATGCAATTAATACTAAGGGGACAAGGATATGACTATAACGAGTAATTATTTTTGTCACTAAAGGATGAGAACTAATCAAATACGCGGCATAACACCAAACCGCAATCATTAACAAGAAAGTGATGACGATAATTGGTAAAGAAACTGAATTAGAATTCGCAAATAGGGGTATATAGATACCGATATTATCGCCGCCGTTAGCGAAGGTGACTACCGCAACATGATAAGTTTGGGGCGAGATAATTGGGGCTTTATTTAATGATTTTTGATTGGCGCTCGCACAGGTTTGAACATTTATTTCAGCATTATCTTGATTAGAAATTAATTTCTTCAGCCCAATCGTGATCGGTAACAGTCCCAATAAGCCTAACCATTTATGGTCAATAACTAGACCACCGAAATACCCCGGTAAACTTGCTAAGAGAATTATTCCAAAACCTAAATACTGACCAATCAGAATATGACGTGGACGAAATTTATGATCGACTTGAGCAAAGAAAATGGTGAGAATGAGAATGTCATCGATATTTGTGGCAGTAAAAGCAGTAACTGCGATCGCCACCGTACCGATAATCCATTCCATATTTTCCTCAGGTTAATAGTCAGTAGAAGTATAGCAAAAAGAGGGCTTCGACTTAGCTCAGCCAGCAATATATGTTGGCTGAGCGAAGTCGAAGCCTCTTTCAAAATTCTCTGGGTTTTAATCTATTCACGGTTAATCAGCGTTGTTTGAGAGTGATGTAAGATGCTTTTCACTAACTTTTGACGCTCAAACAAGATTGAATGACGCTCGAACAATTACGGATTTTTTTAGCAGTTGCAGAACATTTGCACTTTACTCGTGCTGCTGAAGAACTATATATCACTCAACCTGCTGTCAGTGCGGCTGTGCATAGCTTAGAGGCATATTTTGGCGTGAAATTATTTCATCGCATCGGTCGCCATATTGAAATTACTGATGCAGGAACTTTGCTGCAAACAGAAGCTAAGGACATTCTCGATCGCGTCAAGTTAATGGAACGAGGATTGCGAGAGTTAAATGATTTGCAAAGGGGCGAATTAAAGTTAGGCTCTAGTCTCACCATTGGTAACTATTGGCTCCCCGCAAAAATCAGTCAATTTCAAGAACAATATCCCAATATTTCGATTAAATGTACCTTGGCAAATACTGAAGAGATTTGTGATGGAACTGCCGCAGGTTTATTTGACGTAGGACTCATTGAAGCAGGGATCAAGCCATCCCTGCAAAAGATGCTGAAGTCAGAGGAGATTGGAAGCGATCGCTTAGTGATTGTCGTTGGCAAATTACATCCTTGGTATGAACGACCTGAAATCACCCTCGCACAACTTTACGAAACCGCTTGGGTAATGCGTGAATCAGGTTCAGGAACACAACAGGTTTTTGAACAAGCATTATTAGATTGGGGCGTTGAGTTATCAAAACTGGAAATTATGTTGGTGTTGAGTAGCGGCGAAATGGTAAAAGCTGCCCTAGAAAGTAGTGTCCGAGCCGCCGCTATTTCTGAATTAATGGTGCAGAAAGAATTTCAATTGGATATATTACGCAAAGTTACCGTTATTAAACCTGTTGGAAGTATGCAGGAAGCTGAAATCCAAAGCGATCGCCTTCAGCAATTAGAAATTAAGCGTCCATTTTTAAAACTAACCCACAATCAACGCTTTCAAACCAAAATTGCAAGGGTGTTTGGCGAAATTTTATGCCGAAATGTCTCCTAGATAACTTGACTTTCAGTGACCAACCAAACTAATCTACGGTAAATACGTCAAGATAGCGTAATTTACCAAAGACTCAGTCAAGACCAAAACAGGTATTCCCATGCTTAATGTTGTTCAAGGACTCACTATTACCACCAATTCCCTGTCGGCGATCAAGGCAATCAATGCCTATACTGAACAATGTTTGAGCTACGGAAATCGCGCTGAAGCCTGTATTTTGGAAGCGATCGCGGCTGATCCAGCATGTGTCTTAGCAAATACCTTCGCCGCAGCGTACTATTTATCCCAAGAAAACGCCAAAGATGCGAAACTGGCTAATTCTTATCTTTTGCAAGCGAGAAAGAATTTTATAAATATTAACGAAAGAGAAAGATTACATTTACTAGCCACAGAAGCATGGGCTGAGCGAAAAATCGATCAAGCGATCGCCCATTGCGAAGAGATTGTCACAAGGTATCCTCAAGATCTCTTAGCCGTCCAACAAGCGCAATATCATTACTTTTATACGGGCAATAAATCAGGTTTAACATCTGTAGCAGGTTCTGTTCTTGATGCCAATGCAGGTAATCATTATTTGATGGGAATGATTGCTTTTGGATTAGAGCAGAGTAATCACCTTGCTCAAGCGGAACGACTCGCTCGCTTCGCTCTCGAAATCAATCGGGCTGACCCTTGGGCGCAACATGCCGTAATTCATGTGATGGAAACCCAAGGACGTTATCTTGAAGGGATTACATGGATGGAAAGTTTTGCTGACACTTGGGAATCCTGTAACTCGATGCTCTATACCCATAATTGGTGGCATGTTGCACTCTCCTATTTAGCCATTGGTGAAATTCGTCATGTGTTATCTCTTTTTGATCGGCATATCTGGGGTAAAGCTACTAAGCGATCGCCAAAGGATCAAGTAGGCGCTATCTCTTTGCTTCTGCGACTTGAATTAAGTGGGATTGATGTCGGCGATCGCTGGGAACAGGTTGCTCATTATCTATTTGAGCGTATCCATGAACATTCACTTCCCTTTCAAGATCTACATTATATCTACGCTTTAGCGCGTACTAATCGGATGGACTTAGCTAGAGAAATGTTATTTAGTATGGAAAGCTATGCCCATGATGCTCAACTCTGTCACCAAAAGATTTGGCGAGAGGTTGCTTTACCTGCTGCGAGAGGGGCGATCGCCCATGCTATTTGTGATTATAAAAAAGCCCGCAAGGAATTTAAGCCCATTTTGACCAGACTGCAAGAGCTTGGGGGTAGTAATACCCAGCGTCAACTGTTTGAGCAAATATTTGATGATGCTCACCGTGAAGTGATTATTAACAATCACTATCGCCGAAATTATGAAGCGATCGCTTCATAAATCCAATTAAAAACTTTTCTTGCAAAGATGTGCTTGAAGAATCCAGTGCGTCTTTGCTTTGAATTCGTAAAGAATCAGGTAAGAAATTGACAAAAGAGTCAAAGTGGTTAAAGTAAAGGGATGAAAGAACCACCACAATATGAACGAGAAGCACTAGAAAACATGCCAGTAGGAGAACTGGTAGAAGTAATCGTGCGCCAACAAGAATGGGCACAGCAAATATATGAAGAAATAGAGAGCCTAAAAGCAGTCAACAACAGAAGTAGCAAAGACTCATCAAAACCGCCATCAAGCGACCTATTAAAACGGTCAGAGAAAAAAGTCGAAGAAATAGCAGAAGAGGAGGGTAAGAAAAAAGTAGGAGGACAATTCGGACATAAAGGAAAAACGAGAAAAGGATTTAATCGAGTAGATCGCTTTGAGACGCTCTCGCCCGAAGGCTGTCCAAATTGCGGAGGACAAGCATGGACAGAGATAGGAGTCAGCATCAGACAAACAGCAAGATTGGTAGAACAACCAATTGAAATCGTTGAATATCAGCAACAGGAATGTCAATGTAAGCACTGTGGCGCAGTGGTGTGGGGAGAATTGCCTAAAGATGTGATTGGCGAACAAGACCTAGAAGCAAGCCTACAAGGGATGTTGGTATGGTTAGGGAATTATGGACATATGAGTTATAAAAAACAGCAAGAATTGCTAAAAGAGATGGGACTAGTCGAAATCGGACTAGGAACCATCGCCGCCACCAATGAGCGAGTAGCAGACAGTATTGAAGCAAAAGTGGAAGAGCTAGCAGATTGGATTAAAGACCAACCCCAAGTTCAAGTCGATGAAACACCGTGGCTCGTCAAAGGCGTAAAAGAATGGCTATGGTCATTCAGTGGTGAAGGTTATGCGCTATATCGTGGTGCAGATACTCGTAGTCGTGCCGAACTAGAGTCAATGTTGGGAGAAAGCTATGATGGCGTATTGTGTAGTGACGACTATAGTGTGTATAACGGTTACGCCGTTGAGCGACAACAGAAATGTCTGGCTCACCTAAGACGACACTTTAAAGCACTACTTAAATTAACCCTTAAATCTCAACAAGAAATTGGGCGTATATTCATTAGGCTGATTGATGAAGCATTTGAACATCATGCGACTTGGCAAAAAAATCGTGATACTCGACCATATTTTAACTGGGCGATTGATTTTAAAAAACGAGTCAGCCAAGCTATCTCGGATTGGATGCCCAAAGTTGGCTATGCCGCAGGTAATTTATTAAAGTCCCTCAAGAAGAAATCGGCTCAATGGTGGTATTTCCTTGAAAATCCTCATGTCCCTCCTGACAATAATCGTGCCGAGCGTAATCTCAGACTTGCTGTTACCAAACGCAAAGTTTGTGGTGGCTCCCGTTCTATGGATGGTTTTCGCAATACCGCCGCTTTATTGACGGTTATTCAAACTTGTAAAGCTCAAGGTAAATCTGTCATTGATTTTTTCCGTCAAGCTTTAATTGATCCTTCTTCCATCTCTCTCATCCCTATTCTTACCTGAATTCTTACTTGAATTCATTAAACACTCAGATACTTTTGGAATAATATCGCATAGCCACACTATATAGCCTTACTAGAAATAGGCTTTTACTGAAGATGATTATAACTAACCACCATAGCTGCTCTTGGTAGGCAGTTAATTTACTATATAATTAGTAAGAATCATTTAGAAAATAGCTTATGTCAAACAGTGGAATTCAAGTTGTAGAAGTCAGGGTTCGTAATTTCCGATCTCTTAGGCAGGTTGATGTTAAGTTGGACAACCTAACTGTTCTGATTGGCGAAAATAATTCTGGTAAAACTAGTTTTCTTGAAGCTCTTCACATAGCGATCGGTTTGGGGCAGCGAAATATTTTGAGAGATGATGTTTATCTTGCTTTAAATGAAACATCTGTACCAAAAGATAGAATTGTCACAATTGATATTCTCATTCGTCCTGTAGATAATCATAGTGCTATATCAGAGAACTTTTCAGATTTTTGGCTTTTACTATGGGGAAATGGTATATCACAGGACGATGATGACAATGATTTTGTAGGTATTCGCACTCAAGCTAAATGGGATAATGATCAGCGCGAATATATTACAAAGCGTGAGTTTTTAAAAAATTGGGAGATAGAGCCTGACCAGTGGGACAAATCTCAAGCTAAGGAAAATGCTGAGGTTTATGCTAAATATATTGAACCGTTTGCTCTTTATTTAATGGATGCTAAGCGTGATATACAAGACGAGTTATCCAATAGAAGTTCTTTTTGGAACCGACTCATATCCGACTTCAATCTAGATGATTCAATAGTTACCAAAGTAGAAACAAGTTTAGAAGAATTAAATAATGAAATTAGATTGGCTAGTCCAGTACTGAAAAACACTCAAAAATTTCTCGATGAGTTATGCAAAGCTATTCCTAGCGAAAAGGGTAGTCTGTCAATTAGTCCAATTTCTCAAAATTTACGAAATGCGGGTAAAAGTGCTGATATAAATTTTGCAACTAGAGGCGCACAAACATTTCCTCTTATCCGTCATGGTATGGGTACACGAAGCCTTGCAGTGTTACTAATCTTTCGTGCATACATAGATTGGAGACAACGCGATCAGGCACAGGGAACTTTACACCCAATGCTTGGGCTTGAAGAACCAGAAGCGCATCTGCATCCTCAAGCCCAACGTGCTTTATTTGAGCAAATTGAAAAGATATCTGGGCAAAGAATTGTTAGTACACACTCTCCTTACATTGCCAGTCAAGCTAAAATATCAACATTTCGACACTTTCGCAAAGAAGATGCTAATACCATCGTTTCACAATTTGACACTTCGGATCTAGATAACGAGGATTTGCGTAAAATCAATCGTCAAGTAATGAATACAAGAGGCGATTTGCTATATGCAAAAGCTATTGTTTTATTTGAAGGTGAAACAGAAGAACAAGCACTTCCTAAATTTGCAGAAGCATACTGGGAAGGGTTCTCTCCTAACTCTTTGGGAATCAATTTTATTGGTGTTAGTGGTTCAGGGAACTATCTACCTTTCCTTCGATTAGCAAAGAATTTTAATATTCCTTGGTATATCTTTAGTGATGCAGAAATAGAAGCCCTAAATGATTTAAGAAGTGCCTGTGAATCTATAAATGTAGAAAATTACACAAGTCATCCAAACATTATCATTCTTCCCGAAGGTGAAGACTACGAACTATATATCATTAACCAAAACTACGGTGATGTTATCAAGTCTATGTTGAACATTTACCATGAAACATCCGATTACTTAAGTGAATATAAGACTGAATATCATGGCAGAAAGCTAAAAAAGAAGCTTGGAGGAGGTGCTAGAGATTATCAATCAGAAGGAGCGGATAACAGAGCAATGTATCACATTCTATCTCATGACAAAACACAATACGCATTACCTTTGGCGCAAGAAATACTTGGTTTAAGCGATGAATCTAAGCAATTTCCTACGAAGATACGCAAACTCTTTGAGAAAATATCTGACGATCTAAGTTTACCGAAGCGTGAAATTACGGAGGCATAACTAGAATGGGAATATTACTTTCGGAAAAGCAAAAGGAAGCTGTTAATTATAATGAAGGTGCATTACTTGTAAGCGCTGGACCTGGTTCGGGTAAGACGCGAGTTCTCACAGAAAGAATTCGTAGATTACTTGCAGAAGATAAAAGTTTTTTTCGTATCCTAGCGCTAACCTTTACTAATAAGGCAGCAAACGAAATGCAAGAGCGTCTAACCGAAGTGCCAAATATTCGGCAACGTGCATTTATTGGTACTTTACATAGTTTTTGCTTAGAAGTGTTAACGAATAGAGGTAAACCAGTAGGCATTGAAGGTACTCCTCATATTATGGAATCAAACCAAGAACGCCGTCAAATGTTACTACAATCTGTAATGGGTGATGTTGTTTTACAACAAATACTAAGATCTAAAGATAGTAAAGGACAGAAAAAGCTATTGAGTGAATGGTTTGAGCAAATTGAGCAAGCCAAGAAAAAACTAATGTCTCCAGAAGCTATTGATGATCCAATTGTTCGAGAAGTTTACGAGCTATATGACTTGTCACTTCGAGCTTCTAATACTTTAGATTTTGATGATTTATTGTTGTTAACATACCAACTTTTCACAGATAGACCTAAAATAGCTGACTTTTACCGTCGTCAGTATAAATACATTTGCATTGACGAGGCACAAGATTTAAATGAAGCTCAGTATCAGGTTATACGGTCTTTATGCAGTGATAGTTACCAAAATATTATGATGGTTGGTGACTGCAATCAAGCAATATTTGGATGGAACGGGGCAGATCCAAAGTTTATGCAACTTCTAAAAATGGATTTCAATGCTAAACATATAGAACTAACAGAAAATTTTCGCTCTTCTCAAGCAATCGTAAATCTTGCTCAAAAATTAAAACCAGTCTATCAGGTGGTAGGCGTATTACCTATCAAAGGAGAGGTTTGTCTCCTTCAGGCAAAAACCGAGCAGGAAGAAGCAGAGTTAATAGTAAATCACCTAAAATTTTTAATTGATAGTGGTCATCAAGACATAGAAGATGCCATCACATTAGATCGATGTGCGATTTTAGGAAGAAATCGATATGTTTTGGTAAAGATTGAGCAAGAACTGAGTCGTCACGACATTAAATTCTACAAAAAGCTGTCAGGACAGGAAGAAAGCGAATCTGACCTGATTAAAGACTTTGAGTTGTGTATGAGGCTTTTGATTAATCCACAGGATCGGTTTCATTTTAATATTTTGATAAATCGTTGGGAAATAGATACATCATCTATTGCTGATAGGTTTGACAACGAAAATAATCAATTAATAAAATGGTTAAATTCAAACACACCTACAAATCGCAAACCAGTTTTAGAAGCAATTGACGAACTGAACTACCCTAATTGTAATTTCTCAAAGTCATTAGATATTTTACTCAAGTTTGCCAATAATATTGAACATGAGGAAGAACGTTTATTAATTACTGAAGATATAAAACTTTGGAGTGAGCGTTGGGATAACTATTTAAGAGCTAAAGTAGGAGGGCAGGCTAGTCTCTCTAAATTCTTGAGCCAAGTTGCTATTGGAGTAAATCAAAAGACTACTCATGAAGGAATTGCATTACTAACAGTTCACTCCGCTAAAGGTTTGGAATTTGACATTGTTTTTATAGCTGGACTGGTCGAAGGTATTTTCCCAGATTATCGAGCAAAAAATCCTACTTTACTTAATGAAGAGGATAACAATATGTTTGTTGCTGTAACTCGCGCTCGAAGAGTTTTAATTCTCTCATACCCACAATCACGAACTATGCCTTGGGGAGATAGCCGATTGCAGAACCCATCTCGGTATTTAAAACAGTTTGAACTTATTCAATGCTAGATATATTGAAATTAGCGGCGATCGCCTGATCATAAAACATACCAATCTCTGCATAATCATTAATACTCGCAGTCGTGTAATGACTTACCTCCGCTATTTCCATCGCCTTTTGCAAAGAGGCATCAGGTTCTAAAATAGCTTGGCGCATTTCTTTGACAAATTCACCGCCAAGCTGATTATAAAGCCTTGATGAAATCGTAATTGGTGGTATGGGAGAAGGAATTGATTCAATCACTCTTAGAGATTGAGCAAGCTCAGGAAACTGTCGCAACTCTGCCGCCATCACTACACTATCGATCGCCGCGCAATCAGCAAGCCCAGATGCAATCCATTGGAGAGAATTTTGATGGGAACCCGATGTTTGTGATGATTGAAAAAATTGATAATTAGCGGGTAAAATTTGAGATTTTAGATATTGCAAAATTCTGTAACGTATTAAGTTATAGCCACTATTAGAACCGCGATCGTTATAGCAAAACCGACTTCCTGCTAAGTCCCCAAGCTCATAAAAATTACTATCTGCACGAACAACAATATCAGCAAAATAAATTGGTTGCTGCTGATATCGATCGCCTTGCATTACAGGCACAGCTAATATTTCTAGAGGTTGTTTAGCAATGCGGTTATGGCGAATTAACGGCAATCCACAGATAAAAGCTAGATCAATTTGATCATGCTCTAGCAGAGAATCCTCAAGGGGATCGCAAGTTGCACCAATTAATTCAATATGGCAATCACATCGCCTCGCGATCGCTTGTACAACTTCTTGATACAACCAAAATAAATTCGGTGATAGATACGAAATAGCCTTGAGCCTTGTCATCTGCTGCCTATATCATTCCATTACTCAGGAATAATATAATTCAGTTGCTCTAAGGGGGCAGCAAATACATAGAAGATTACTCCTGCACAGATTAGCGTAATCGCCAAACTAAACAAAACTACCCAGCGGTCAGGGGGATCAAAAGTGTCTGTATCAATGTCATTCCGCACTGCAAAGTAATGATAGGTCGATAGCCATACAGTCAACATCCCAATCACTGCAAAAGCCAAGCCCAACTTCCAGCCATTGCCAACCGAAGGCATCATGGGCGGTTTTAAAATTCGTAACCTCACTACGATTACACCCACACCTAAAAGAGCGATCGCCATTCGCATCCATGACAAATAGGTTCTTTCATTAGCTAAATGGTCACGCACACGATTAGGATTTTGCTTACCTAGAAGCACTTGTTCTTCAGTCGGTTGTTTCGGTTTGAACAGTGAAATCATTATGTAGCTGCTGAATCTTTGAATTGATATTATATAGGAACAGCAAGAAAAAATCTCTTATATTCTAATCTCTAAGATCCTTATATACAATAGATTCTCAAGGTTTAATTACCGTTTAGAAACCGTCATTTCTTTCAACAATAGACAATACTGATCGCTGTCTATTGTTGAAAGAAATAGTTTAATCTAAAGGAGCTTGGGGAATTTGTAAAGTTGCCAAGACTTCAGCACTTTCAGGGATATTCCAATTTACTTCACCTTGTTTAAAAACTTTAGCAACAGGAATATTTAGTTCCACTGCTCCAGTTTCAGGATTAGCTTTAGCCACTAATTGCGTCCCTGTAACAATCTTAGCGGCGACAGGTATACCGTCATTGTCTAATCCATTGCTGAGATAAATACCTTGACAGTTCCAATCCTCATTGGTGGTCTCACCAGCAGGGATCGTGTAAAGAGCATTGTCAAAAGTAGAAGTATCGAGCTTTGACTTTTTACCATAGACGATTAAAGGATTTGCTGTTAAATTACGGCATTCGGCAAAGGATTCACCTGTTTCAATGATGTATTTTTCAAATTGGAGCTTGGCAATATCTACGGGATCAGTGGCGGCAGTTAGTTCTTTAGTTATGGCAATATAGTCAGGATTACTAGTAACGGGCGGTTTATTTGCCCAAGCTGGCTGAGCGATCGCTAAACTACATGCCAGCATCAAAGCGATTACGAGATTCTTTAAAAGTTTCATTGATTTTCTCCTAGAAATATATAAGAACCTATTTAAGAATTGCTTTAGATCCCCCCCAGCCCCCCTTAAAAAGGGGGAAGAATCAAATTCTTCCCCCTTTTTAAGGGGGATTGAGGGGGATCTCTTAGAGTTTTAGACGGCAGCAAGTAATTCTTAAATGGTTTCTAATCTGAAAGCTCTATAGACAAGGAGCTTAAGCCCCTTGTTTAAACTTATCTAATCCAATTGGGCTTCATTAGCTCTCAATCCATTTGCTAAAACGTTACTAGCATTAAGTTCTGCAATATTCCGTCCCAGATTGAGAACTACTAAACCACCGATTACTAAGCTCAATACCGCTAGTCCTCGATTTTCTAATGTATGGCTGTCAATCATAATCAAAATGCCCAAGCCTACTAACACAAAAGGGACAAGGTAGTTACCATAGCGACTTAACGAATCAGCGATCGCTGGTACTTGAATCATTCGATAAGCGGCATAGCACCAAACCCCAACCATTGTAAAGAACACACCTAAAATCATTAACAAGCTTTCCCATGATGCACTTGCAAACATAGGGACATAAATTCCCACATTGTCACCACCATTGGCAAAGGTTACAGCCGCTACGCTATAGACCTGCGGTGAGAGCAAATTAGATAACCAAGAATCACTATTTTCAACTATTTCCTCTTCTTGCTCAGAGTCGTCCGTATCAGGGATAAATAACCGATGTAACCCAATAGAAATTGGGAAGATACCCAACATCCCAATCCAATCACGGGGCATTAATAAACCACCAAAATATCCTGACAAACTGGCTAGTACCAATGCTCCGAAGCCGAGATATTGACCAATGACAATATGTTTCTTTTGGAAGGCAGCATTCACTTGGGAAAAGAATAGCAACAAAATCAAAACATCATCTAAATTGGTGGCAGTAAAAGCCGTAATTGCAGTAGGAATTGCGGTAAATAGATCATTCATGATTTTTTATTTAGCTAACCATATTGGTTATTAATTAACGGAATTCTTACGTAATAACTGTAGAATTTTCTCCGTGAAAATATTTGATTTGCGGATGAACTAAATATAGCGATCGCAATCAATAAAATCAAATATTGTTTCTTTTCAAAACCATAAAATCAAGTGATAGTCTAGGAAGTCAGTGGCGGCTTGATACGCCACCACTAGCTCTTACAAAGTCTATAATCTCTATTTATCATTTTAAAAAGAAACAATATTTGTTTCTATCAATCAAAGTCGATATTATCAAATCAACTTAAGAAATAACTGAAACCAATTATTCAGAATTAAAAATTTAAGAGTTATCAAAAGACTGTTAGGAGAAAGAAGAAATGAGTTGGTTAGAAGGAACGATTGCGACAGGGGCTGCCGTTGCATTAGCAACTACCTTTGATGACAATATTTATTTAACTTCTTTCTTCAGCAAAGTTAGTCGCACTTTCCGTCCCCGTCATGTTGTGGTTGGTGAATTTCTCGGATTTACAACTCTTGTCAGTGTCAGCTTGATCGGCTTCTTTGGTGGATTGATTGTCTCAGATATGTGGTTAGGACTACTGGGCATAATTCCGATTATGATTGGAATTCATCAACTCATGAGTAAAGATGATGACAATATTGAAGATATCACCCATGAAATTGAACAAATACATACAGAAGTTGGTAGACCTCGAATCAAGCAATCCTTGTGGTCAACAATTAAAGATCCTAAAACCCATCGTGTATCGGCTGTAACCATCTCCAATGGCGGGAATAACATCGGTATTTACATTCCTCTATTCGCCAGCAGCAATTTACCTAGTCTCAGCATCATTTTGAGCGTCTGCTATATGACTATTGGTTTCTGGTGCTTCTGCTCCTATAACCTCACCCGTTTCCCTGTTATTTCTGCTCTAGTCGCTCGCTATGGTCGCAAGATTGCTCCCTTTGTAATCATTTGGTTAGGTCTATCGATCATCATTAAGAATGAATCCTATCGTCTAATTCTGCCCGTATAAAGACAAAACAAATGTAAGAAGCTAAAAGCGGTAAAAATTGCTTTGCAATTTTTACCGCTTTTAGCTTTTGGTTAACAAGATCGCCATTCTTCTCATCAAGAGGTATTGATTACCGCAGGTGCAAAGTTAGTTTTTGATGATATGCGTCAATTGCGACAAGATCAGCGATCGCTCTAATTTTTTGTAAGTACCCTTAGCCATAGCAACATGGATTAAAAAAAACTATCCACAAAATGGCTAAGCCATTTTCCGCCATATGCGGCGTGCGAAGCACGCCGCATATGGTTTTTAATGTAAGTCTTACTTAGGGATTACCCAAAGACAAGTGGCGGCGCAAAGTGCCGCCACTTGTCTTTGGGTTTGTAGGAGTACATGCGTCATAATATATTTGTATCGGCAATTCAAGAACTTATTACGCAATATCAAATCATTGCCTACAATCTAACTTGTGCCACTAGATATAAATCGTTTGCAACAAGCCTTAAGTATCGAGGCTGAAAAAGGCTTTTCCAATTTACAGGGAAAGCAATTTTTGTTTGCAGATTTTTTGAATGTGAGCTTAAAAGAAATCCCTGAAGACTGGGAAATGAGCGATCGCCTCCAAGCCCAAACCCTTGCCAAACAATATGCTCAATATAGTGATTTACCCCTATCACGCAGACAACACCTAGTAGCTGAAACCCGTCGCTTGCTCTACGAAGTACGTCGCCGTGAAATAGCAGAAACCAACGCCGCACCCAAGATTAAGAAACCCAAGACTGAAGCGATCGCTGCTACGGAACCCAAAGCCACTAAAAAAATATTGCCTGATACCGAGTTAAAAAGCCTTGAAGGTATTGGCTCATTTATGGCAACAAAGTTTAAGCTTCTCGATTTGCATACGGTGCGCGATGTTCTCAGTTATTATCCTCGCGATCATATTGACTATGCTCGCCAGATTCCCATTCGTGAACTGAAAGATGGTGATACGGTCACCGTAATCGGCACAATTAAAAAATTCGGATGTTTTACTAGTCCCAAAAATCCCAATCTCACGATTGTGGAAATTATTTTGCGTGACCATACGGGGCAGATTAAGCTTAGCCGCTTCTGGACTGGCAAACGTTACTCCAATCGAGGTTGGCAAGAATCACAGAAAAAACTTTACCCTCAAGGCTGTACAGTGGCAGCTTCAGGGGTGGTCAAACAGAGCAAATATGGTTTGACGTTAGAGAATTATGAAGTGGAAGTTCTTGAACATACTCAAGATACAATCCAGTCCAAAACTGTCGGGCGCGTCGTGCCAGTTTATCCGCTTACGGAAGGCATCACACCCGAAGCCATTCGCCGCCTTGTGGCGCAATGTTTACCTGCCGTATCACAGATTTCCGATCCGATGCCCGATCGCTTTCTTAATGACTACAAAATGATGCCTTTGGCTCAGGCGATCGCCCAAGTGCATTACCCAGATACCAGCGAAACCCTAGAACAAGCAGTAATTCGGCTCACCTTTGATAAATATTTCTATCGTCGCCTTGTTTCGCTCTATCGTCGTCATCAGCAAAAAGCAATTCATTTTGTACCCCAAAGCCAAGCGATCGCTCAACTAGAAAAGATTCTTCCCTTTGAGTTAACCAATGCTCAAAAGCGAGTTGTTGCCGAAATTCGGGCTGATCTGCAAGGTCAAACGCCGATGAACCGTTTAGTGCAAGGCGATGTCGGCTCAGGTAAAACGATTGTGGCAGTATATGCATTGTTAACTGCGATCGAGGCTGGCTACCAAACCGCACTGATGGCTCCGACGGAAGTTCTGACTGAGCAGCATTACCGCAAGATTGTGGAATGGTTTATGCAGCTAAATCTACCTGTAGAAATTTTGACTGGTTCCACAAAGACGGCAAAACGTCGCGAAATTTTACGACAACTCGAAACAGGTGAATTGCCTTTAGTCATTGGAACCCATGCTTTAATTCAGGATGGTGTAAACTTTGCGCGATTAGGACTAGCGGTAATCGACGAACAACATCGTTTTGGGAGAGATCAGCGATCGCGGCTTTTGCAAAAAGGGAATGACCCCCATGTGTTGATCATGACTGCTACGCCAATTCCTCGCACTCTCTATCTCACTAATTCTGAAATTGAAGTTAGTATCATCGACGAGCTTCCTCCTGGGCGTAAACCGATTCAAACTGTCTTACTGAAACCCTCACAACGCAAAGATGCCTACGATTTAATTCGGCGTGAAATCGCTCAAGAGCGTCAGGCTTATATTGTCTTTCCTCTAGTGGAAGAGTCCGAGAAAATGGAAGATATTAAGGCAGCAACCCAAGAACGTGAGCATCTCCAAAATGTAGTTTTCCCCAACTTCCAAATTGGCTTACTTCATGGTCAAATGTCTTCGGCAGAAAAAGATGAGGCGATTAATACTTTCCGTAGAGGTGAAACCCAAATTCTGGTAGCAACTACGGTGATTGAAGTCGGTGTAGATATTCCCAACGCTTCGGTGATGCTCATTGAACATGCTGATCGCTTTGGTCTTGCTCAACTTCATCAATTACGAGGGAGAGTCGGGCGTGGTGCGGCGCAGTCCTATTGTCTATTACTAAGCGGCTCTAAATCTCAGACATCGCAAGAGCGTTTACAAGTTCTAGAACAGTCGCAGGATGGATTTTTTATTGCTGAGCGTGATTTCCAGATGCGCGGTAAGGGTAAAGATGAGGGGACAGAACAGTCTGGACATGCAGGTTTCTCGATTGAGGATCGGTTGCCTGATGAGGCTGCGCGTCAAGAGATTTTCCAAATAGCCCGTGAAGCGGCGGAAAGAATTATCAAAAAAGATGCCACATTGGAGCATTTTCCTGCATTAAAAGCAGAATTTGAAATGCATTATCAACGCCTACAAGGCGGCGCAATTTTCACGTAAAATATTTAAGCTGTAGCGTCTTCTCAAAAAGGAATGGATTAGCTGTTGTCAAATTTCTAAGGGGACAAGCACATCGGTTGTTTTGCATTCTGCATCAGTAACATAACGAATAAGGTTTTCAATCTGGACGATCATCATAGCTCTATTTCTCCTATCTTGTTGTTATTCTGTCCTATGTCTTAATTTTTTTAAGTTTAACCTCTTATCAACTATAAACATCTGATCTCCTGTTGTTCGTTTGATATTCTTACATGACTAAATCGCTATTGTTTAGTCTAGATTTAATCGATTTAAGCAAAAACTTATCTATGTTATGGTAAGTAGTAACCGTGTAAATAGTCAGAAACCATAATGATTTTCTAAAACTATTCACACTATTCACAACTTTTATACTTCAACTGAGTGATTTTCTCATATGTCCTCAAAACCCAGTATTCAAGCTCCTCTTGGTTTCAAGCTCCGTCATACGCTTCGAGGACATAGAAATAGAGTTTATTCACTTGCTTGGTCACCAGATGGAAAAATGCTTGCTTCTCCATCTGGTGACATGCTAATCCATATCTGGGATACAGAGACTAGAAAAGTATGTAATACTATCAAGTTTGATTCTGTGGAAAAAGGAGAATGGTCTCCAAATGGTCAGACATTTATTACAGCAGGCAGGTATCGAAGTCCAGATCATTCATGGATGCAATTATGGAATTCCGATAATTTTGATTTTCAAAATTCGATTGAAGCACCTCAAGGAACTTCACATTGGCACAATTTTGCTTGCTCCTCTGACGGTTCTACGCTTGCAGTCTGGGGGTATGATGGTGAGATTCATCTCTTTGATGTTGGTCGCAACGAATCCATAAAAACACTCAAGAGAAAAGGGCATAGCAGTCGTTTTGGAGCTTGGTCGCCAGATGGTAAATTCTTTGCTTCAGTTTCACAAGATTCAATTTTAATTTGGAACGTCAAAAGTGGAAAAATTGTTGCCGAATTAGAAGGTTACTATGATTGGAATAGCCAATTTGCTTGGTCGCTAGACAGTGAAATAATTGCATTTGGAGCTACATCAAGTAATAGATCTAGGGATTATAATGTAAAGCTTTGGAACATTAAGAAAGGACAGTTCAATGTTCTTGAGGGGCATACCAGTAGAGTAAAACAAGTTGCTTTCTCTCATGACGGTCGTTTACTCATAACAAATTCAACAAATGATGCTATTAGGTTTTGGCGTTGCGATACTTGGCAACTAGTTACATTCCTGAAAGATATAGACCATAGTTCACAGATAGCTATCAATCCGAAGAAGTCTACATTTGCAATTTTAGGAGAAAATGCTAGGGCTATTCATATTTGGGATTTTGACGTTGATACTATTTTGAAGGTATCTTCAAGTAATAATTCTGTTCGCTATCGTAATGCGAAAGTTGTATTGATTGGAGACTCAGGTGTTGGGAAATCTGGACTAGGAATGGTTTTAGCTGGGGAAACATTCAAAGCAACTACATCAACACATGGTCGTCATGTATGGAGTTTAGAAGCTAAACATCATAAAACCAGTGATGAACTATGGGAAATCCGAGAAACCTTACTTTGGGATTTAGCAGGACAAGCAGAATATAGATTGATTCATCAACTATCACTCGATCAAATCAATGTTGCTCTTGTCTTATTTGATGGTTCAAGTCCTACAAATCCGTTTAAAGAAGTTGTTTTTTGGAACAAAGCCTTACAACAAGCTAAAGGAAGCAATCAACTTAAAAAATATCTAGTTGCTGCTCGAACAGATGTCAGTTCTCTGAGCGTTACAGAAGCAAGGATGAATGATTTTGCTAAAGAGCATGGCTTTGATGGGATATTCCGTACAGCCGCTCTTACAGGCTTAGGAATAGAAGAACTAAGACAACACATTGAAGAAACAATTGATTGGGACAACCTACCATTGACAATCTCTGAGAGTCTTTTCAAACAGATGAAAGACTTCGTTGTTGAGCATAAACGTCAAGGATATATTTTAGAAAAAACAACAAATCTCATACAGCACTTTCGGATGAAAAATCTTGATGTGGATTTTGAAGATCAAGATTTTCAAGCCGCACTCGGACGGGTAGAAGCATACGATCTCATCAAAATACTATCTTTTGGTGATTACGTTTTATTGCAGCCTGAGCTACTAGACAACTATGCTTCAGCAATGGCAAAGGCGGCTCGTGAGCAACCAGATGGTCTTGGATTCCTAGATGAGCAAGTAGCGAGGGAGGGACAATTCAACTTTGGTTCATTAGATCGAGTTACTAAGGATGATGAACAGATCATTCTTCAATCAGTTGTAGAACTATTTATAGAGAAAGAGTTAGCTATTGCAGACAAAGGTAAGCTGATATTTCCATCACAATTTAATCGCGAACTTCCTGAACATCCTGAAGTACAGGGAACAGTTGTCTCTTATCAGTTTGAAGGTGCATTAATTAACGCCTACACTACATTAGTTGTTCGTTTATATCATAGTGAAGCATTCGTTTTAGATTCACTTTGGAAAAATGCTGCCATATTTCTACCATATGGATTCAAGAACAAGAAGCAGAGTGGCAAACGTTGTGGTTTTGTGTTTAAGGAAATTGACGAAGGATTGGGACGTATTTCCGTATTCTTTGGAGTGGATATTCCAGATGAAACAAAAATTCTATTCCTAAAGTTTGTTCACGAGCATTTAAAACATAAGTCTCTCAACAATAAAGTAGTACGAGAACGTATTTATCACTGTCCCAAATGCCAAGAAGCTATTGAAAGAAGGGCTGTACAATTTCGTCTTGAGAAAGGATATAGCTCAATCATTTGTAACTATTGTTCAATCCCGACAGCACCCACTTATATTCTCCTCACAGATCTCATCGAAGAAACTTTTGGCAAAGATGATGATTTCTTAGCTAAAGTCCGTCAGATGGACGAAAAAATTGACGTTCAGCTTGGTAATGATAGCAAAGAGGCAATCCTCAAAGGTGAAATTATGGTTTTAGTGAGTAAAGCAGGACAGATTTTCCGTCCATTAATTAGCGATGACTGGGGTATTGACGGTGAAATTGAGTTTAAAAATGCTCAAGGTGAAGCATCAGGTCAACGAATATATGTACAACTAAAATCTGGTGCATCTTACTTAAAGCCAAGAAAAGATGGAACTCAAGTATTCTCAATACCTAAAAAACGGCATATTCAATACTGGCAATCACAAAATTACCCTGTATATCTTGTGATCCGTGATAAAGACGAAAAAATGTACTGGATGAATATTTCAGAATATCTCAAGACAAGAACAGATTTAGAAAATCGTGTTATCCCCTTTAATGGAGTTGAAGTAACTCTTGAAACTGTGAAAGATCTCAGAATAGCTACATTAAGACAATCTTAGCAATTCATACAATGTCAAACTTATTATAGAAGATGCCTATGGAAGCGTTATCTGGACTCTCTGAAATACCAGAATCATCAAGAACAATCGGATCGTCTGCACAAATACCATACAGATTTTCTAGCGATCGCCTAGCAGGAATTAACGAATAATCATCTTTAACTTGGCGATCGCCCAACTTAAAAACCAGAAATTCAATAAAACTCAAAGCCTCTTGCTGCTTCTCAATTGGCAACTGCTGCATCGTACTCACAGCCCTTTCTAAAATCGTCATGATTTGAATCTTCTTAAATATCGAACAAAATCTTGAGACATTTATCAATTTCAATTAGCATGACGATTAGATTTAGGGTGATTAGTTAGGCGATCGCCGCCATGCAGTTAAATGTAAAATAATAATGATGCACCCTTGACTTTGATGCACCCTTGCCAGAGTTTGAAGAATATTCGTAATTGATAATTCGTAATTGAATATATGAAAACCATACCCGTAGATAGACTCACCACCAACTTTATCAACCTACTAGAAGAAATAGCCACCACAGGCAACCCCATCGAACTTGATTGGCAAGGCAAACGCTTCCAAATACTACCAATACAGAAAAGAAGCAAACTAGACAATCTTGTACCTCATCCAGAAGTATATATTGGCGATCCTGACGATCTTGTAAATATCTCTTGGGAGCATGAAATAAACCTTGATTTACCTTGACACCCATGTTGTAATTTGGCTTTACGGAGATACTGTTAATAAGCTTTCGCCTTTAGCAGAGAATTTAATTTGTCAAAATGATATCTATATCTCGCCCATGATTCGTTTAGAGTTGCAATATTTATACGAGATTGGGAGGCTAGGCTCATCTCCAAATCAAATAATTGAATATTTAACCAATCAAGCTAACCTAAGAATTTGCCAGAAAGACTTTAGCCAGATCATTCAACAAGCCATGCAAATTACATGGACTCGTGACGTTTTCGATCGCCTCATCGTTGCAAACGCAATGGTCAACGAAAATATCCTACTAAGCAAAGACCACAAAATCCTTGAAAACTACACCCATGCGAGATGGTAGGAATAGCATTCATTTGAATATCTAGACTGTTTCTTCAATCTCCGTAGTCAAGATACTTGACTGTAATTGCTCGATCACAGGTTGTACATCTGAGCGAATTTTATGATAGCGTTTAAGCAGAATCCGAAACTGTCTCTCAAAGTTTCCAGAAGTCTCGACTTGAATAATAGGCTGCTCAGTTCCCATCCAGATTATCCCAAAGTTGAGAGATTGGTTTCGTTTGTCCAGTCTTTGCCTCGTGCAATGCTCTATGAAGACTAGCTGCAATTTGCGATGGACTTGGATCGAAGACTTCATCCTGCTCTTCCAAATCAATATCCAGCAACTATTCAACCAAAACAATTACTCGAACCTGCGGCTGCTTCGGCAAATTTTTTAGATGTTTGGGAAGTTCGAGTTTTCCATCAGGCGTAATCGTAGTAGAAAATTCGTAGGCTTTCATAGTACCCAAGTAGTGTGAGGCGGTGCGGAGCGCCGCCTCACACTACTTGGTAATAACTTAGACCTTGGTTAGCCAGTGATGATAGTCAGGTAAAAGCCCTTGAACAGCTTTGCTGTATAAATCCCGAAGCTTCTTAGTGATCTCACCAATTGTGCCATCACCGACAGGACGATGATCAAAGCTGGTAATTGGAGCGAGTTCAGTAGCCGTACCAACAAAGAATGCTTCATCGGCAATGTATAGCTCCGTGCGATCGATTGTGCGCGATACAGTTTCTAATCCTAATTCTTTAGCAGCTAACTCTATTACCGAACTGCGAGTAATCCCTTCGAGAATGTTATCAGTAATCGAACTAGTGATTAGTTTTCCATCTCTTACTAAAAAGAGATTCATCGCACTTCCTTCCGCGACATGCCCTTCATTAGTTAACACAACAACATCATCAAAACCAGAGGCATAGCCATCAGTCTTCGCAAGAGCAGTATTTACATAAGCGCCATTCACTTTTGCGCGAGCAGGAATTGCATTGTCATCTAAACGTCGCCATGAAGAAACACCAACTTTGATACCGTTGCTAGTGTCAAGATATCCATCCATCGGCACGCTGAACAAACAAAAATCATCATGGGTATGAGGTACTTTGAGAATTGGTCCAATCCGCAGGTCAGACTTGTAAATAATTGGGCGGATATATGTAGCAGAATTACACTGATTTCGTTGGATTAACTCGGTAGTGAGATGAACCATCGTCTCGACATCAAGGGGATGTTGTAAGCCAATAATGCGGCAACTTTGGATGAGACGTTGATAATGCTCTGCTAGGCGAAATGCCGCCATCCGATTTTCTTCTGGTAGCCAATACGCCTTAATTCCTTCAAAGACAGCCGTACCATATAGAAATGCGTGAGTGCGGATACTGATTGTGGCATCTTCGAGGGGTACAAATGTTCCGCGTATATAGGCGTACTGTGAGGTCATGGTTTAACACATCTTGATCAATTATTTTTCTATCATATAGCTAGGACAAATCAAAACCTAAAAATTAGTTACACCCCATTACACCCTGAATTACAAAATCAGAAATTAATTGTGGCGCTTAGCGCCACAATTAATTTCTGCCAAGCCATCCATGAGGACATTAAATCTGTGAACAATGTTGACTACCTTCGCATCAGTTTGATCGATCGCTGCAATTTTCGCTGCACCTACTGTATGCCTGAAGGCTCGGAAGTCGATTATATTCAGGCGCAGCAAACCCTCACCAATGATGAGTTAATTAACTTAATTCAAGAGGTATTTATTCCCCTTGGCTTTAAGAAATTTCGGCTGACAGGTGGGGAGCCTCTACTGCGTCGAGATTTAGTAAGTTTGGTAGGAGCGATCGCCAATTTACAGGGGGTAGAAGATTTGTCGATGACCACAAATGGTTTTTTACTTGGTGAGTTAGCTCAGCCACTGTATGAAGCAGGTTTACGGCGAATTAACATTAGTCTTGATTCCCTAGATCGCGATGTGTTTCGGCAAATTACAGGACGCAATCTCTGGGAAAAAGTATGGGCGGGGATCTTAGCTGCCCATGCAGTGGGCTTTGATCCACTCAAACTAAATGTGGTGGTTGTGCCAGATGTAAATGATCGCGAGATATTAGATTTAGCAGCCCTAAGCATCGATCGCCGTTGGCATATTCGGTTTATTGAGTTTATGCCGATTGGTAACGACAGCTTGTTTACGCATAAGGGTTGGGTAGACTCAGCAACTCTGCGACAACAAATCAGCGATCGCTACGGTCTAGAGACTGGCAAATGCAAAGGTAATGGACCTGCCGATGTATTTCAAATTCCCAATGCTAAGGGGACTTTGGGCTTTATTAGCCAAATGTCTGAATGTTTTTGCGATCGCTGCAATCGGATGCGGCTATCGGCTGACGGTCTATTGCGTCCATGTCTATTAAACGAAACGGGACAGATCGATCTAAAAACTGCCATGCGTCAGGGCAAAAATTTTGCGGAGCTAAGAATTGCGGTGCGCGATTTACTAAATCTCAAGGACGAAATTAATTTTAAAGAACGCGATCGCGGCACTGGTGAGCAAAAAAGCTATTTTCGTACCATGTCCCAAATTGGCGGCTAATTTTAGAAAATCTCGCGTTGCGAGATTTTCTAAAAAACAAAAAGGCTCGCAACGCGAGCCTTTTTGTTTTATTTAGTTGTAGGATTACAAAATATCCCTTCGGCATTAGTAGCCACCATACCGTATGTGTAGCGGATAGCTTTAGGTCTACCAATTTGCGCTTACCCCTTTCGGAAGTAATTGCCATTTCGGGGATACTAGACCCACACGGGGGGGAATAGGATGGGTCTATTAGTAATTTAGCCTATTCGCCCATAATTTGCAATAGCCTATGAAAAATTTTTTGATGACAATTATCAAGAGACGATAACTTTTGTAAGGGCTTTCGGTATAAAGCATTAGGTATGATTAAAGATTGGCAGCTTTGCAATTGTTTGGCGATTTTTGGTAGCTGCCAGTATGGATGTGACCAAAAATTGCATTCTCCTCTAATTATTTACTTTTATTTATGACTGCCCAACTGAATTATCTGATGTGCGCTCCCGATCACTACGACGTAGACTATGTGATCAATCCTTGGATGGAGGGCAACGTTCACAAATCTAGCCGCGATCGCGCTGTAGAGCAATGGCAAAAACTGTATGGAGTCCTCAAGGGTTTAGTTAATGTCGAGCTAGTGACACCCGCAAAAGGCTGGCCAGACATGGTATTCACCGCCAACGCTGGTCTAGTATTAGGCGACAAAGCGGTATTGAGTCGTTTTTTACATAAAGAGCGTCAAGGCGAAGAGCCTTATTTCAAAGCATGGTTTGAGTCTAAGGGCTTTACAGTGTTTGAACTGCCCAAGGATTTGCCCTTTGAAGGTGCAGGTGATGCCCTGTTTGATCGCAGTGGTGGTTGGCTCTGGGCTGGCTATGGCTTCCGTTCTGAGCTAGATGCTCATCCTTACTTGGCGAAATGGCTCGATGTCGAAGTTCTGTCTCTACGTTTAATTGACAATCGCTTCTATCACCTCGATACCTGCTTCTGTCCTTTAACAGGCGGATATTTGCTGTACTATCCACCTGCATTTGATTCCTATTCCAATCGCTTGATTGAAATGCGCGTTCCTGCGGACAAACGGATTGCGATCGAAGAGGCGGATGCTGTTAATTTTGCTTGCAATGCGGTCAACGTCGATCGCAATGTAGTAATGAACAAAATCAGCGATCGCTTGAAACAACGCATTACCAATGCTGGGTTCACCGTGATCGAAACTCCTCTCACTGAGTTTCTAAAAGCTGGTGGCGCAGCAAAATGTTTAACTTTGAGAACTATTGAAGTTCCTATTGCCACAGAAAGCAGTGACCAAGCCATTGAGCAAGGTGGTGTAGAAGCAAGAATTGTCGAATTAACAGGACATTTGCTAGATTCTGGCATCATCAATCGCGCCCTTGATTTGGTAACCGATAATGGCGGTAGTTTTCAAGTCTTGGAATTTAATCTTGGTGAACAAAGACAAAGCACTTCTTTAGCCAGAATCCGTATTTCAGCCCCATCCCATGACCTCATGGAAACAATCATGGGTGAACTGATTGAAATCGGTGCAGTCCTACAGGATCGCGACACATCTGATGCAAATCTTGAGCCAGTCTTGCAAGATGGCGTTGCCCCTGATGATTTCTATGTATCCACAATTTATCCTACCGATGCCTGTGTCGATGGCGAATGGATTCGTTGTACCAATCAGCGGATGGATGCGGCGATCGCTATTAGTCCCGATGGTAAAACTGCTACCTGCAAGCTTTTACGCGATCTCGTCGTAGGCGATCGCGTCGTAGTGGGTTACGATGGCGTGCGGACTGTGCGTAAACCTGAAGCTAGAGATACCGCCAAAAAAGAAGAATTTTCCTTTATGGGTGCAGGTGTATCTAGCGAACGTCGCGTCGAACTCGTCGTCGAGCAAATCGCATGGGAACTTCGCCAAATTCGTGATCGCGGCGGCAGGTTAGTTGTCTCCTGTGGTCCCGTCGTTGTGCATACTGGCGGCGCTCCTCACTTGGCTTACTTAATTCGTGAAGGCTATGTGCAGTCAATGCTTGGTGGTAATGCGATCGCCGTTCACGACATGGAGCAGTCCTCAATGGGAACTTCTCTCGGCGTTGACCTCAAGCGTGGCGTGAGCGTCAAAGGTGGACATCGCCATCACCTGAAAGTGATTAACTCCGTCCGTCGCTATGGCAGCATCCACAAAGCCGTTGAGGCTGGATTTGTCAAGTCTGGTGTGATGTACGAATGCGTTAAGAACGAGGTTCCTTTTGTACTAGCTGGCTCCATCCGTGATGATGGTCCCTTACCTGACACCGTAATGGATTTACTGGAAGCACAACGCTTATATAGCGAACAAATTCGTGGTGCTGACATGATTTTGATGTTGTCATCCATGCTGCATTCCATCGGTGTCGGTAACATGACTCCCGCAGGCGTGAAGATGGTTTGTGTGGACATCAATCCTGCGGTGGTGACCAAACTCTCTGATCGCGGTTCTGTTGAGTCGGTTGGCGTAGTTACTGATGTCGGGCTATTCCTCAGCTTGCTGGTGCAGCAATTGAAGAAACTCGATAGTCCAGTGGCTGTTGCGGCTTAGGTTACAAATCAAAACCCAAATAGCGCGAAGCGGCGCGAAGCGCCGCCTCACACTATTTGGGTTTTGATTTGTTCTGATACAGGTTATAGCTATATATCTCAGGGAATTTTTCTCTTAATTGGGCAAGTTTAGGTAGGTCATGGACAACCACATAAGGATAGTCAGGATTGTGAACAATAAAATCTTGGTGGTAATCCTCTGCCGCATAGAAATTCTCTAAGGGAACTAACTGAGTTACAACAGGTTTAGAAAAACTTTTATCTTGATTGAGACGTTCAATATAGGCTGCTGCGATCTGCTGTTGCTCAGGATTCGTGAAAAATATCGCTGAACGATATTGAGTGCCACGATCAGGACCTTGTCGATTTAGTTGGGTTGGGTCATGTGCGACATGAAAGTAAATTTCAAGAAGCTTCTCGTAGGATATTTGAGAAGGGTCATAGGTGATTTTGATAGATTCAGCATGTTCTGTGCGTCCAGAACTGACAGCTTCATAGTTTGCTGTTGCCGCACTTCCGCCAGAATAACCAGAAACAACATTGGAAACTCCTTTTAGATGCTCAAATACTGCCTCTGTTCCCCAAAAGCACCCTCCTGCAAACACGGCTGTCTTCATTTCTTTCTGATTGAAATTAGGAATATCAGCAGTAGAGGTTTGCGATGCTCTAGGATCAGTGTTAATCGCCTTGACTGAGACAAAAGAGTTCAGAAATAAAGAGGCGATCGCGAAGCTGCCAACAATACCGCCCAAAACATATAAATTTCGCTGAAACATATTCATAGACTCTCCGTAAAACCATCTAAAATTATGGGAACTTTAACGTTGTTGATGGGTTGGTTATAAGTAGGGCTTACTGAAAAAGCAAGAAAAGCATACAAGCAAAGGTTTCTAAGGAGAACGAAAACAGATAAAATGCAAGAAAAAGCAAGAAAAGCTAGAAAAACCCTTGCACCAATAAAATTGCATGTACCGACAATCCCCCACAGGACAGCTATCATTCGAGAACTTCTACTTACCATTTGGCGGCAAACTATCAGGAGAAAATCGATGGGTAAGATTAGCAGAACTAGTGCCGTGGGAAGAATTTGAGAATGAATATGCAGAACAATTTAGCGAAGGACAAGGAGCACCAGCAAAACCATTTCGGATAGCACTTGGGGCGCTGATCATCAAAGAGAAGCTAGGAACAAGTGACGAAGAGACAGTAGAACAAATTCGTGAGAATCCATATTTACAATACTTCCTAGGCTTATCAGAGTACAGCGACAACGCCCCATTTGAAGCAAGCATGATGGTACATTTCCGCAAGCGATTGAATCTAGAGATCGTGGGCAGAATCAACGAACGGATTGTGAAGCCTCCTAAAGAGTCGGGACAAAAAGAGAAGGAAGCAAAGCAGTACAAGAAAGAAGAAAGAGAAGAGATAGAAGAGAAGTTAGAAGAGCAGAATATAGAAAAGGAACAGAAAGAACCAGAACCAGCAAACCAAGGAAAATTGCTGCTAGATGCAACAGTCGCGCCATCCGACATCCGTTATCCCACTGACATCAAACTGTTGAACGAAGCAAGAGAACAAACGGAAATAGTGATTGATGCTCTTTACCAACAAGTGAAAGAACAATTAGCGAAGAAACCACGCACCTATCGCCGTGAAGCAAGGACAGCGTATCTCCAAATTGCCAAACAACGCCAACCCAATCG
Source organism: Pseudanabaena minima str. Chao 2107 (assembly GCF_051131155.1). NCBI lineage: Bacteria > Bacillati > Cyanobacteriota > Cyanophyceae > Pseudanabaenales > Pseudanabaenaceae > Pseudanabaena > Pseudanabaena minima. Next base: position 1,397,110 of record NZ_CP159508.1, on the reverse strand, counting down.
TAAAAGGATTCGCAAAGCATTGCGCCAACAGTTGGGATATGTGCGTCGCAATCTTGCCCATATTGACACTCTAATTGCCGCAGGGGCAAAGCTATCGGAATTGAAGAGGAGTCTCTATCGGAACTTGCTAGTCGTCAGTGAAGTATATCGGCAACAACAATGGATGTACGAGCAAGGTGGTCATCGCATAGATGACCGCATCGTCAGTATTACGCAACCTCATGTACGTCCGATTGTCAGAGGTAAGGCAGGAACACCTGTGGAGTTTGGCGCTAAACTCTCAGTTAGTTGTGTCGATGGTCATGCCTTTCTCGACCATCTCAGTTGGGATAACTTCAATGAATCGGGGGATTTGCAGCAACAAGTAGCATTGTTTAAATCTCGCTTTGGACATTATCCTGAAGCGGTTTACGTTGACCAGATTTACCGCACTCGCAGCAATCGCGCCTATTGTCGAAATCTCGGTATTCGGATTACGGCTCCGCCTTTGGGCAGACCTGTACCCGATGAGTTGGCGGCTATTCGCAAGCAGACTCTCGAAGATGCTAAGGTTCGCAATCAAATTGAAGGTAAGTTTGGACTGGCTAAACGACGGTTCAGTCTAAATCGCGTCATGTCCAAGTTGGCAAATACATCGGAAACGGCGATCGCTATCACTTTCTTGGTGATGAATTTGGAAGCGCTGCTCAAGCAGCTTGCTTTTTTCGGTTTGTCTTGGTTTATCTTTTGCTGGCAACTCTTTGTTCTTCCTTCTTGGAAACCCCTTTTTAACTTTAATTCTTTTTCTTGGCAATTTCCTTGTAGACACTCAAAGTATTATCCCCTTCCTCTTTGCCCACTACTTTTCCCTTAGTCTCTTTTTCAGCAAGCCCTATGTAGTCTTGGGATAATTCTAAATTTGGTAATGGATTTGCAGCGATCGCCCTAGTTTCCGCGCTAGTTACAATCGGGCTATCTGTAGAAAATATTTGCGAATTAATCGGTGACTTAATTTGCGAGTTGATGGATTTGATATCATGGCGATCGCCTAGATAAGCTGAACTTTGAGATGGGCTTTGAGAAGTTTTGTCTTTATTCAAGTTGTTGAGACGGTTAACAATGGGCAAATCTGAAGATACGGAAGTAGGATTGGGGATCTTTGGCTGTGCGATCAGTAGAGGTTCGCTAGTAACTGCTGAGTTCTCTCTTAATGGTCGATTTTCCTGATTTACCGAAAAAGTCTCTACAATGTTTTTAGGCGTTACAACTGGATAGTCAGGAGTATTTGGATTATTTAACTCGGTAGTTAATGGCGGGGAAGTCAATGATGGTGGCGATTGTGAAGTAGCATCAACTAAACCTTCAGAACTAGCAAATTTTGCTTGTAATGTCATTTCTCCTATAGTTGATGATGCAGGAGCGATCGCTTCAGGCGCGACCATGGGATGCTCCGAAGCAAAAGCTTGTGGCTCTGGAAATTCGCCTCTTGAATCCGAGATGCTTTTAGTAGATGGGCGATCGCTGATTGGTGAAGTAGCTTCAACTAAACCTGCTGAATTAGCGAACTTCGCCCGTAAAGGCATTTCACTAGATTGACTATTAGACAAATTGTGAGATGTAATTTGAGGCGAAACCAACTGATCGACTCTATTGCTGCTTTCTACTGCGCTTCCAATGTTTTGAGCATTATTCTGAGCATAATTCTGAGCGTAAACAATGGGAACAGTCTCTGAGGATAACGTGTTGAGATTGCCCCAGCGTTGCATTTGTTGACTGAGTAAGGGTAGGCGATTTAAAAAGCGATCGCTGCGATTAATAATTTTTTGGCTCATGTCCCTCTTCGTCACCCCTGCTTGAGTTAAAGGAAGTACTAGCCTTCCTAATAACTGAGAGTTAATTGCATCTTGCCAATTTGATAAAGTGTTCGCCATAATTTTACTTAGATTTTGGGAGTGATGCTTCGCGACTCACTCAACTATTACTTAAAGTTTGGAAATACCTTGATGTACTAATTCAATTCGTTCGATCGCCACTTCATCACTACCTGCATTCAGCTTTGGTCCTTCCCACTTCACAGGATAAGCCTTCTTCACTGTCCACCACATCACAGGAATATGTTGGTTATTTAGTAATAGAATCGTGCCATTCATTTGTTGAATGATGCCTTCGCTGGTGGCTTTGTACCACAAATAAAACAAATCAATATTCACTAAACCACGACTCAGCACTAAATTAGGATATGTTGTCCGACTCGGAAATTGATGGACAAAGCCATTTAGTCCACCTTCCTCATAGGATTCCAATTTGATCTCACTACTCAAACCGCTAACTTCGCTAAAACCACCAATCACAACTCCACCAACTTCCATGGCAAAATTAAAAGTCATGAATGGATCATGTCCCAACAAGCTGAGGGTAGAACCTGCGGCTAGAGAGCTATTGAGGCTAAGAAACTTTAAATTCACATCATGCTCCAGTTAGGAATTGTTTAGTCTTTGATTGATTTGGGCAACCTGTGCCACCCATTGTTGGCGATCGCGATGTTCCATAGTCATAATTTGGTCATGAGACCAATGGAAGTGATAAGCAAGATAGGCTACCTCCTCTAGCAATTGCTCAGAGGGGTAGCGACTCACTCCCCCACTGGCAATGTTTCTACCTCGAACTCACCTTCACAATGGGGACAAACCACCAACAGCCGACTATGCCCGTTTTGATTAATCCGTTGATAAAAATCTTGTAAATAAATCAAATCTCCTGAAAATAATCCTTCGATTACCTTAGTGTTAAGCTGATCGAGATCTCCCAATTTAGTGATTACTCTTGCTAAGAGAATAATTACCAAATAGCCTGGGTTTTTCTGAACCCTCGGATCGCGTAAAGGCAGGATTTCATCATATGCTGTAGATAGACGCATGATGCCTTGTCGATGGACATTCCCTTCGGAATCGAGATAACCTTGAGGGAGGAGAAAAGGAAATTCAGTTTGCGGCATGATTTTTATCGATTTTGGGCTTAACTAGCAGTTTAACCAACCGTAATACCCTCATGGACTAGCTCTAGAGTCTCGATCGCAATTTCATCGGAAGTAGCATTGAAACTAGGAGCATTCCAAACCGTCGGCCAGCTTTTTTCTAGATTCCAGCGCATTTTTTCTGTACCTGTATCATCCGCCAAAATAATCGACAAATTACGGCGATCGGCAACACCATCTTGTAAATTTTTGTGCCAAAGCCACAGTTCTTGGTTATCAGTAACTCCGCGTTTGAGGGTGATATTGCCGTAGCTATTTAGCCCCGGAATTTGGCGTGAAGCTAGAGATTTATCAGTTCCCTCACGATAAGTTCCTGCTTTGCGAGTAGCGGTTAAGCCACTGCATTCCCGAAAACCTGCATGAACAATTCCATCCCATTCCACCCAAAAATTATAGCCACTATAGGGATCATGGGGATTAGCAAGTGCTGGCATAAGAAGTCCTCCTAAAAAATAAAAATCTAACACTACCATCCACTACATAGTTATTGCTTCGCAATAACTATGTAGTGATGTTAATTCCACTGCTACTTTGGACAAGTAGTAGCCGAATAAATTCACCAGGGATCGTTGGCGCTAAACCAATTTCTGCGGTTACTTGTCCAAGTTCACGCAATTCTGATGGATTGGTGGTCGCATCACAGTTGACATAAAATGCCTCTTGCGGAACAGAGCCTTGGAGTGCGCCTTGTCGCCAAAGAGACTCACAATAAACACTTAATTCTCTCTGCAATCTGATCCACAAAGGAAAGGCATTAGGTTCAAATACGGTATCTGCTAAATTCCGATCTGCCCAGCGTCGAAATGTGAGAAATAGCCGTCGCACATTCACATATTGCCATTCGGAAATATTACTGAGTGTGCGAACACCCCAAACACGGATGCCGCGACCACGCAAGCTGCGAATACAGTTCACACCATTGCCAGAAATCGGATTGAGCAATTCTAAATCAGCAGGAGTTAGAGATAGACTCAGATCGAGTACTTCCTCTAGTCGAATATTAGCAGGAGCGCCATGAACTCCGACTTGCCGATCGCTACTGGCATAGGTTCCCGCAATATGACCACAGGGCGGCACAAATTTAGGAACAGATGCCTCACTCAGATTTTCCACCTGTAGCCAAGGCGCATATAACGCACCGTTAGGGCTAGACAGTCCCTGCTGTTGCTGCGCGATCGCTTGCACATCATCCACATTTAAGGCATCAAGAATCGCAAAACGATCACCCATGCGATCGCAATGTTCTAAAATTGCTTGCTGCATTCTTTGCTGCTCAGCATCTGGAACTGTCATGAGATCGGGCGCACAAACCAAGTCAACGTCCTCTAAAATTTCGCTGGTTTCTAAAGCTGTTTGTAAAGTTGTTAATTTGTGATCTGATAAGGCGATCGCATAACATAAACGACCACCATTCGCAAAAAAACCACGCACAGCATCAGCCAAATATCCATTGCCAATAGAACTAAAGTGCTGTTCAAACTGAAGCATCAGTGTGAGCTTTTTCGGTTCATTGACACCATCCCTAACCGAGGCAAACCCCAAAAACACAGGCACTCCCGTTAGAAGTTGTGGCTCAGGGGTCGGCACGATACGGGTGAGATATACACCAGGAATTTGTCCAGAAATTTGCCCAGAAATTTGCGAGTCTACAGTTGGCATAGTTTATTAACCTTGTTAACCCTGCGTTCCCGACCATTGACTGAGACGGAAGATCACGAATTCCGCAGGTTTGACCACAGCAACACCAATCTCGGTAACTACCTGCCCAAGATCGCGAATCTCAGGGGGATTGGTTTCCTCATCACATTTGACAAAAAAGGCTTCTTCGATTTTTGTGCCAAATAATGCTCCTTTGCGCCATTCTACAGTTAAGAAAGCCGAAATATTGCGACGAATCTTTGCCCATAGCTCAGGAGTATTAGGCTCAAATACGACCCACTGTGTACCTTTATCAATGGAATCGCGCAAGTAGCAGAAATGCCGACGAATATTCACATATTTGAATTCGGTATTCGCATCGCCGCCAAGGGTACGTGCACCCCAAACCAGAATATTTCCATTCAGTTTGCGAATGCAGTTAATTCCATCGGGATTAAACCCATCTTGCTTAGCTTTGCTGAGAGTATATTTCAAGTCCAAAGCACCTAAAATCGACTCATTAGCTGGGGCTTTGTGTACGCCTTTCTGAGCATCAACCCTTGCATAAACCCCAGCCATATGTCCGCTAGGTGGAACATAGATATGCGCATTACTTGCTGGATCATAGACCTGAATCCAAGGGAAATATAAAGCAGCATAGTTAGAATTGAAGGGTTTGAGTGTGCTCACTAAGTTCGTGGCACTTAGATCGATCGCTTCATCACTATCCAAAATAGCAATGCGATCGCCCATCTTTTCGCAGTGATCTTTAATATCGTCTCTGAAGTCTAGATTTCCAGGAGCCGCCACAATCGCAATCTCATCTATCGCCTCAAAGTCATCCAGAACCTGCGTAATCTGCTGCTCTTCTGAAATCCAAACCACATAGCAACGAGTACCACCATTGCGAAAGAAGCCATAGACAGCATGGGCTAGGGTATTTTGTCCTGCACTATCACCACTAGGAGGCAAAAAATCACCAAAAAATTTTTTAAACTCGGTAAAGTTAGTAATCAGCTTAATCTCACCCGCTTGGGCATAGCCAGAAGGTGCTGATTCATCAGATGAATCAGCAGATGACCAAGCATTAGTGTTAATTGTGCCAATAAAACCAGCAACACTCGTTCCTACTCCAGCGATCGGAGCCGAACCTGAAGCTTTCTCTTCAACATAAACACCCGGCGATAGATAGGTTGGCATTATTGAAACTCCTGTATGGATAAATGCAAATAGACTTACAGCGCTTTGCGTTCAAGTAAAACTATAAGTTTTGATTAAAAGGTTTGCATAGCAAACCTTTTAATCAAAACTTATAGTTCTGGGAAAATCAAGGAGGAGAACGATTCGCTGATGTGGAAATTCCATTGGTAACAGCTTTACGTTTTAGATGGAAATTTTGTTCAGTCAGTACTTGACCTTGCAAGAGAGAAATTTTTGGTGGGTAAAGCTCTGGAGATAGATTAAGTTCGTAGCCCGAGGCGGAAATTACCAATGTAACTTCCTGCGAACTAGCTTCCACTCCTGTTAATAAATATTCTCCATCACCATTAGTCAATGCATACTCATTTTGTCCCTGAATCCGAACCTTTGCAATAAACTTCTCATTTTCTGGAGCCGTAATCTTGCCCTGTACTCCCGTTGGTGACAAACATAAATCGACATGAATGACTCCACTTGTCTCAGAACCAGCAACAACCGTTACTGATTGGGTCGCTGAACCGTAGCGAGTTCCTGCCTTTGGGAAAGAAGCTACTAAGGTGTAATCTCCTACTGGCAAATTACGAAAAAAGTAATATCCATCCTGATCAGCATAAGTGCGATCGGGACGCATTTTCTCCCAACTCTCGGCTCTATACTGCATCGCTTTGAGCTTGAGGATCGAGCGATACTTGTCTGGTATTTCACTGAGGGTAATCTGTGCGCCTGCGATCGCCTGTTGCGTTTGAGCATTCATGACTCGACCTGCGATCGCTACCCGATGACGAATGATCGCTTTCTCCATTACTATTTGAGTATTGTCTTGCTCACGCTTGATCATAGTTTTGGGTTAAGTTAAGAATTTGACCGCAGGTAAATCTGACTATCAGTAACAAGAGGAAACTCTTCACCCGCCTCATCGACTGGAACCGAAATAGTAATTGTGTAATTGTAATAGCTCAACGTAGGAAAATTGACAAAGGGGCAAAAGCTGATAAATTAAAGAAATGAAAGAACTACCCAACCTAAAAGAACTAACAGACGAGGCAAAAGAAGCCTTGATAGTTAAGTTATGGGAAGAACTACAAAAACTACAGAAACAGTTAGAAAAGAAACCAAAGAAGACTTCAAAGAACTCAAGTTTGCCACCAGCCAAAGGATTTAAAGCGGAAATCAATAATCCAGAAGAAACAGAAGGCAAACGAGCAGGAAGTATAGGAAGAGATGGAGGAGGTCGTCAACTGAGTGAAAATCCAGACCAAACGCTCAAAGCAACTGTAAAAAGTTGTGCAGAATGTGGGAAAGAGATCGCTGAATCAATGCAGGTATTACTGGAACGATACGACAAGATCGATATACCACCAATCAAGCCCATCGTTACCAGAATCGAAAGGTATGGATGCAAGTGTGAGCATTGTGGACAGGAACAAATCGCAGCATTACCCGTAGGACTTGAAGTAGGAAGTCCCTTTGGAGAAAGAATAGCTGCCCTAGTGACAACGATGAGATACAGTCACGGTATAAGCTATGGAAGAATGCAGCAAATGCTGAGTGAAGTATTTGGCTTAGAGATATCAGAAGGAGGTATCGCCAATCTCTTAACAAGGGTGAAAGGACAACTAGAGTCGGAGGTGACAGGAATACTCCAAGCCCTAAAAACATCTCGTCTAGTATGCAGTGACGAAACCAGTGCAAGGGTAAACGGTAAAAATCAATGGGAATGGGTATTTCAGAACGAACAAGTATGTTTTCATATCATCCGACCGTCTAGAGGCGCAGATGTCATCGCCGAAGTGATGGCAGAGCATCAACCAGAGGTGTGGGTATCAGATTTGTTTAGCGCCCAAAAGACCAATCCAGCGACAGAATGGCAAGTTTGTCTTGCCCATCAACTCAGAGATTGTCAGTATGGAATTGATGCAGGAGACCAGATTTTCTCTGGCAGGATGAAAAAGCTGCTGCTACGAGCTTTGGTGCTGCGAAGGCGATGGTCGGATTTAGCTGACTCTACTCGTTATCAATATCGATGTCGATTGTATCGAGACCTCGACAATATTTTAGCTCTGTTACCTACTCAAGAAGATGGACTTAGATTACAGAAGCGATATCTAGAATTACGAGAAAACTTATTTCTGTTTTTGGATGACCACACCATCCCGCCAACTAATAACTCTAGCGAACAGGCTTTACGTTGGAGTGTCATTTTTAGAAAAGTTACGAATGGTTTTCGCTCCGATTGGGGGCGTGACTTATTTGCGGCTGTTCGTTCCATTGTCAATACTGGAAAAAGACAAGGCTTTTCTGCTTTTGAGTCCATTCTTATCGCTTTGAATCCTCTCAAATCATTGTTTTCTATAGGTTGAGCAATTACGTGTAATTTAAGGCAGCTTTGGGCTTCCCACCCATCGCTTGCCAAAACTCACCAAAGCTTTGTAACAGATTTGGTCCTAACAAAGCAGATCGAATCGGTGGTTCTTGATCCTTTAGACTTCCCTGTAGTACCTCCTGAGGAAGTTTGCGATAGCGCAATAACACCTTCATGACGTTGCCCAAAATCTTGTGCTCGTCTTGTACTGCTCTATCAGATACCGACCAAGCTGTAATCAAATAAGAACAATTTACGCGAACTGCGGGACGTTTTTTTATCGCTGAGCCAATACCTTGACGCTCATACTCAGTAATGCCACTACGCAAATCCATGTTCTCTCGGATGTCATACAGAAAAAGATTAATACCATTAGGTTTGTTAGTTTGCACAGGTGCATCGAAGCTAATATTCTCTGTCAATGATGGCAGTAAATCTGATGGCAGTTCGCGTTCTAACAGTTCCTTTAAGGTACTATCCAAGTCTTGAAGCATAACTCGGCTCTCATCTAGTGATCTTTACTTCGCTAAGCAAACTTTCTTGGGGGGTAAAAAGCTTTAACTATGTACTTATAAGAGTATTGATGAAATAATCCTGTCACGCATCAAGTCTAGTTGTATAGACTCTGTATTAAATGTTTACCTTGGCTAATTTTGCTGTTGAGTTTAATTTTTCAAACTAACCTACAAGAACGCTGATCGCATTAGCTAAAAATCTATCATCAGCAATCAAACTACTATGTCTGCCAGTCATCATTATCATCCTGAACCAATTCTTGTTCTCCTTGTGCCTGTCGAAATTTTTCAATCATAGGATGGTTGAATAAATCCTCTATTATACGAGATTCAGGGCTAAGACCTAGAAGTTTGTGAGGTAACAACGAGGAATCAACTTCATCATTTCTATTAGTCTGTATCTCAGATTGAATTATTCTTTCCTCTAAACCTAAGATGTCATCAATTATCTCATTACGTTCTTCTGCTGTAGTAGATGTCAATAACTTTTGATAGAACTTTTTCTCCATACCTTTAAGATGAGGATAAGGCGAATTTTCTAATCTTTTAAGTAAGCCATATGCTTTTTCTAGTGTTCCTAAGCCAGCTTCAGTTACATCTGCTTTAATGCCACCTATCTTAGAGGGTAAACCTAACGTACTACGCTTATCTTGACCAGTAAGAGTGCTTTCCGATGCTCCACCGAAAACTTTTTTACCCACAGTTGCAGCAACTCCATGAGAACCTCCATGAATATTATCTGTATGAGGAGCGCTTCCTTCAAAAGCGATTTGAGTTAGACTTTGCATTCCATCTGTTGCATGACGATGAAATCCATGACCAGTTTGATATTTCTTAGTGTTGCTTCCTCTATGTCTACCTCTACGTGCAGCTTCAGATACACCTTGATATCCTGTTGTCACATCACGTCCTTTAGTATCATGTAACTTCAACCCAATACCTCCAATAGGAATGTCAAATCCTGTAGAGTCAATGCCACCTGTTGTTTTATCTACTTCTTGAATATGTCCAGTACTAAAGTCTTCACCATGAGTTCCTACCCGTTGATATGCTCCCATGTATGAAGTAGGCATCTGACCACCATGACCTCCTCCTGTTATGTCTCTACGATTATCTAAACTTTCATCACTACGCATCTCTCCTAACATCAAAAAATTATTAAAAAGATCTCCAATACCAGTTTCTGAACGATAATTAAAGCGACCGCCACCTGATGCTAATGTTGCTAAGTTTGCTGATACTTCATCACTTTGAAATTCTTCAATGGGTCTGTAATTTTCTGCTACATCAGGTATATCATTCCTCCCTATTCTTTTCTTCCCTTTTTTGAATTGAGTACCACCTTGCACTCCAAAAACAGCTTGTGCAAGAAAGTGTCGTTTAAGCATAGCTTGTTGCTCTTTTAATACTCTTTCTTGATCTTCATTATATTTAGGATCATCTTCAGTAAGTCCAGACGAGAACAATGTGTTATACCAGACAGATGCATTCGCTTTATTTTGTCCCCTTAAACCATCCTGCTTATTCATCATATAATATGCCGCACTCTCAGGCGACCAATCTTCTTCATCCATTTCAGTCTTTCTCTGAACAGTCATCTTACCCAAACCATTAGTAGAAGTTTGAGAACTTCCAATTGGATGATTTTGCTGTACCACATGAGTCAATTCGTGAGCAATTAACTCATGTCCATCACGGCTACTTGGATTATAAGCTCCTTGCCTAAAGAAAATATCTCGTCCAGTTGTGAATGCTTTGGATTGAATTGACTGATTTAAGTGATCAGACTGCGAATCTGTATGGATTTTCACACCACTAAAATCTACACCCATTGCCTGTCCCATCGTTGCTTGTAGGGTTGCATCTAATGACTGTCCACGACCTCTTGTCTGTTGAATTGATGATTCCAAATCAGACTCTATGTCATATGATACATTTTCTCTAAATTCCTTACGTTGAATGGTTTTAGATTGGTTAGTAAGTTGTGGTGAATGAATCTTTTGGACGACATCAGAGGCGACTCGATCAGCTTCCTGTTCGTAGCGATCGCTTGGGTTGCCAATTACTAACTTTGGCTGGATAAAACTTGTTGTAAACGATGCAGCCAACTCCTGCGACAAACCATGAAAATGTGGCTTGGGTGGCTTAATCGTCTCTTCTAGTAATACATTAACTGGACTTGACCACTCATCCTCAAAATGTTGGGGTTTAAATGAATAGGAAGTTTTTTCGGCTTGCGGTGTTACTAAACTTTTACGCCTTGTTCCCATTATTAAACTCCCTTTACTATCAGATTATGATTCTTAAGTATGGTTTTATTTGATTATTTCAAGATTATCTTACTAAATATTCACCTACGATCGCAATTTTACTAAACTTTGTAATGTAGTCAACCAAATTATACCCAAACACAAAATGGCGTAGCCATTTTGTGTTTTTAAAACCCTTACTGGGTTTGGTTTTTAATTCACAAAAGTGTTGCCACATTTTCGTGAATTGGTATTACTAGTGAGTCACATGACTACTACGTCCCTGATTAGATGTTATCTAAATACAATCTCCAAAAACTCCATAAGTAGCAAAAAATAGTTCCTGATATCTCTATATCTCTAATCATGAAAAAAGTTCTCATTTTGGGTGGCACGGGTGATGCAGTGAAACTCGCTGCCAAACTAACCACTATTCCCGAAATAGAAGTCATTAGCTCCCTCGCAGGACGTACCAAGAAACCAGCCGCCCTAGTTGGAAAGTTTCGCATTGGTGGATTTGGTGGCGCAGAAGGATTAGCCCAATACTTACAAGCAAATTCTATTGATATTCTCATGGATGCTACCCATCCCTGTGCAGGACAAATTACTATTAATGGCGCGATCGCGGCACAATCAGTTAACATCCCTCACCTCATGCTCGTTCGTCCCCAATGGGAGAAACTAGCTGGCGACAATTGGATCGAAGTAGAAAGTGTAGAAGCCGCAGCAATTGCCATTCCTGAATCGGTAAATCGAGTGTTTATTACATCAGGAAGACAACAACTAGAGCCATTTTTACAGCGATCGCACATTAGTCCGCATATCTGGTACTTAATGCGCTCCATCGATCCGCCCGATCTGGAATTACCTAATAGCATGTTACTGCTTGATCGTGGACCATTTAGTTTAGAACAGGAGCGGCAATTATTGCGAGACTATCAAATTCAGGCGATCGTTAGTAAAAATAGCGGCGGCAATGCGACCTATGCCAAGATTATCGCCGCAAGGGAATTGGGAATTCCCATTATTATGGTGCAGCGCCCCGTCATGCCTAAAGGTGAAAAAGTCACGAGTATCGAAGAAGCGATCGCATGGTTAAATCAGCTTTAGTTTTTTGAAAATAGCTCAGGAATACGAAAAAGCTAACTAGCCCCAATCAATGAAGACGGCGCTTTGCGCCGTCTTCATTGATTGGGGCTTTATGTCTTAAGAAAATCTTGCATTGCTATAGGTTTAAGATCAGTACAAAACGGTATAACGATCCTGACCCTAGCTATAATTAATGAAACTTGATCTTAATAACAAATCCAAAATTATAAAAGGATATAGCGATTGATATGGGGCGACTAGGCGTTTTACTGCTGAACCTCGGTGGACCAGACAAATTAGAAGATGTCCGCCCGTTTTTGTATAACTTATTTTCTGACCCAGAAATTATTCGCTTGCCTTCACCATTACTGCAAGCTCCACTAGCTTGGTTAATTTCGACGCTACGGGCTAAAAAATCTCAGGAAAATTACAAAAAAATTGGTGGTGGCTCACCACTAAGGCGCATCACTGAAGCTCAAGGACAAGCTCTGCGATCGCAGCTTCAGCAAGCTGGGCATGATGTAAATGTTTATTTGGGTATGCGCTATTGGCATCCCTTCACTGAAGAGGCGATCGCCCAAATCAAACGCGATCAGATCGAAGAATTAGTGATCTTACCCTTGTATCCACAATTTTCAATTAGCACCACAGGTTCTAGTTTTCGATTACTTGATCGCATCTGGAAGACCGATCCAGAATTACAAAAAATCAAATATACAGTTGTACCTTCTTGGTATGACAATGCAGGCTATTTGCAAGCGATGGCAAACCTCATTTCCCAAAAACTCGATCAAGTTAAAAATCCCAACGAAGCCTATATTTTCTTTAGTGCTCACGGTGTACCTGTCAGCTATATCGAAGAAGCAGGCGATCCCTATCAAAAGGAAATCGAAACTTGCGCCGCGATGATTATGCAAAAACTCAATCGCTCCAACTCCTATAAGCTTGCCTATCAAAGTCGTGTGGGTCCAGTTGAATGGTTGCAGCCATACACTGATGTGGCGATCGAGGAGCTAGCGACACAGGGGGTAAAGGAACTAGTCGTAGTTCCTATTAGTTTTGTATCAGAGCATATCGAAACCTTAGAAGAAATTGATATGGAATATCGAGAAATAGCTGAACATGCAGGCATAGAAACCTTTGCACGAGTTCCTGCTCCTGATACTGATCCTACGTTTATCCAAGCCTTAGCCGATGTTGTGCTTAAAGCTTTACGCGATCGCCCCATTGCCTTTGCCGAAACAATTCAGCCTCAAAAAAATACCAAACTCTATCCTCAAGAGCGTTGGGAATGGGGAATGACCCAATCCGCCGAAGTTTGGAATGGACGCTTAGCAATGTTAGGTTTTCTAATTTTGCTCCTAGAGCTTTGGTTAGGACGCGGACAAATCTTTCAATAAATTTCCCAATAAAAAAGGGGGCGCAAAGCGCCCCTTTTTTATTGTTGTTAACTAGCTAGCAGCATTAGATTCGCGCCGTACAGAGGTATTCTTGGGTTCACCCTTGATCTTTGTAACTAGAGAATTCCAGCCAAACTTGGTTAGAGCAAGTAGCCAGTTACCTTCTAGCTCACGGAACATCGCCATATTCATATGGAATGAAGCATTGGCTTCATCTACAATGCGCTCAGCAGTAGCAGCATCCACAGGCAGGGTATCTAGAGCTTCACGGTAGCGTTTTTTGAACTCGCCATGATTGCGAATGTCATTGAACTCATAGAAAGCAGTGCCATCGCCTTCAGTCAATCCCATCGACTCCTTAGCGATTTTCTTGAGAATTTGACCACCAGAAAGGTCGCCCATATAACGAGTATAGGCATGGGCAACTAACAATACTGGGTCATTAGCAGAGATCTCACGGATACGAGCAAGATACTTTTCGCAAGCAGGAGTAGGCTTTACTGCTTCGCGCCAATTGGAGCCAAAATAAAACAACATATCGAGTTCAAGACTCTTTTCACGCCACAATTCACGGTAGTAGAGCTTGCTCAGAACAGGATCATTTTTGTGAACTTCAAACTCTGCTTCGATCGCTTTGTAAACGAAGTAAAGGTTACCGACGAGTCGGCTATAGGCTGTCTTGTTAACTACACCCTTTAGAAAACATTTAATAAAATCTGTGCTTTCTGCGGCAGAGTGCGATTTTTGTGTACCTACACGCAAAAGCGTTGCTAAACCTTGACTCATGGATTCTCCTAAACTTTTTAAATAAAAATAGTGTTATCACTCAAGCTAAGTAACGTAGATCGCCCATAGCCTGAATTTTAAATTAGTAGTAAAAACAGCAATAAAAACGATTATGGAAATATATGCTGGGATAAATAAATAATAATTGCGAGTAATTTGGGGGATAATTGCGGGTTAGCCAAAAAACTGCGATCACCGCTAAAGCCTCAAACCGTTGGTTTCTGAGACATTATTCCAGTATATAAGCCAATGTATAGAAAAATTTCTAGTCTGTTACAAATTTTCATCTACCCCTACGCCCATATAATGTAGTCAGGATCTCCTAATTTGTAGCAGTTGCTAATATCCGCCGCTATAAATTAGATTTTAGTCAAGCTAGCTTGAAGAGGTAATACATCTTGGTTTTAAGCGGATACGAATACTTACTGGTATTCATCATCGTTTGTACACTAGTTCCCATATCGGGGCTAGCACTATCGTCTCTACTCAGCCCAAAACAATCAGGAGCAGCAGGTCGTACCACTTACGAATCTGGTTGCGAACCCATTGGGGGAGCTTGGATACAGTTTAATATTCGTTATTATATGTTCGCGCTTGCCTTCGTTATCTTCGACGTAGAAACGGTATTTTTGTACCCTTGGGCAGTTGCCTTTAGTAAACTTGGCTTGCTTGCCTTTGTGGAAGCACTCATCTTTATTAGCATTCTTGTATTAGGTCTAGTCTACGCTTGGAGAAAAGGAGCCTTAGAATGGTCATGAAATCCGAAAATGTTGGTCTGGACTTCAGCATTGAAGAACAAACGCAACGACTCATTAATCCCGCAGCAACACCACAAGTCACCCAAGACTTATCAAATAATGTCGTTTTGACCACCCTCAACGACCTTTATAATTGGTCGAGAATGTCTAGCCTCTGGCCAATGCTCTATGGCACTAGCTGCTGCTTCATCGAGTTTGCTGCCATGATTGGCTCCAGATTTGACTTTGATCGCTTCGGTCTATTGCCCCGTTCTAGCCCTCGTCAAGCTGACTTGATCATCACCGCAGGGACAGTCACCATGAAAATGGCTCCTGCCTTGGTGCGTCTCTATGAACAGATGCAAGAACCAAAATATGTAATTGCGATGGGCGCTTGCACAATCACAGGCGGCATGTTTAGTACCGATTCTTACACCACAGTGCGCGGTGTAGATAAGCTGATTCCTGTTGATGTGTATATCCCGGGGTGTCCTCCTCGCCCTGAAGCAATTATGGATGCGATCATCAAATTGCGTAAAAAAATCGGTACGGAAGGATTTAAAGAAAGAGCTAACCTCGATCGCACCCATCGTTACTATGCGGTAAAGCATGAAATGAAAGTGGTTGATCCAATCTTGACTGGACAATATCTAGAAATGCCTAGCCGTATGGCTCCACCAAAGGAATTAGTCGAATCTGGTATTCCTTTACCCGCTTTGCAAATGGCTCAGAAGGAGGTAGAAACAGTTGGCAGATAATCAAGAAGCGGCTTTAGCTACAACTGAGGTAACTGCCCCAGTTTCGCAATGGCTAACGAATAATGGCTTTGAGCATGAGTTTTTGGGCTTGGATAAGCAAGGTGTTCCCATTCTCAAAATCGATCGCCAATTCCTATTACCATTCTCGACTGCGCTCTATGCCTATGGCTTCAACTACATGATGTGTCAATGTGGTTATGATGCTGGCGCTGGCGATAGTTTGGTGAGTATGTATCATCTCGCTAAGCTTACTGATGAAGGAATTAACAAAAGCGATCGCCTCGAAGAAGTCCGCATTAAGGTCTTTCTTCCTCGTACTGATCCGCGTTGTCCATCGGTCTACTGGATCTGGAAAACTGCTGATTGGCAAGAGCGTGAAACCTTCGATATGTACGGCATCGTCTACGAAGGGCATCCCAATCTCAAACGGATTCTCATGCCCGAAGACTGGATTGGCTATCCCATGCGTAAGGATTACGTCACACCAGACTTTTACGAGTTACAAGACGCATACTAAAAAAGAAGCACCCAAAGGGTGCTTCTTTTTTAGGTTGAGGTCAAGCTAGATATTTTATATAGCTACAGTCACTTGTGTTAAGACACAAGCAAAACCCCAAGAGGCGAATGGCGGCGCTTCGCGCCGCCATTCGCCTCTTGGGGTTTATGTCCTAATACACTTGGCGACAGCTATAGCTATAGTCACCTGTATCAGGACAAATCAAAAACCAAATAGTGTGAGGCGGCGCGAAGCGCCGCCTCACACTATTTGGTTTTTATGTCCTAACAAGCATAGCGATATCGAATTCACGTTAATGAAACAAAAAAGGTCATCAAATAGTGACCTTTTTTGTTTCATTGGACATTTTGTAGTTTATAATACAAATATAAAAGTTAATTTGTGAGTAAAAAAATGAAAGCTTACCGTGAAAACCAACAACAAGCATATAGAGATTATCGAGATCGCCAAATATGTGAAAACGCTCTTGAAAGCCATGAGCCAAAAGATCACTTACACCCCAATTACTGTCATTGGGCTTGGTTGCCAAAACCTAAATAATCTCAGTTCGGATTAATTTCAAACTAGCTCCTAAGAGGATTCGCGATGCGAACCCTCTTAGGAAACCAAAGCAGTAAAAGCCTCGCTTCGCGAGGCTTTTACTGCTTTGGTTGTTAGATGTTGTACTTATCTTATCTATCCCGAATAAAAAAGCGGCGCATCGCGCCGCTTTTTTATGGCTATTTACTCGAAGATTATCTTGCCCAGTAGATGACTTTCTTTTCTATGGCAACAAACAAGGCATAGAGCATGACACCTAAAATAGCAAGCGCAATCAGTGCCGCAAAGGCTAAAGGTACATTGAAGTCAGAAGCTGCTTGAACGATTAGATAACCTAAACCTGCGTTAGACGCGATCGATTCGGCAATTACAGCTCCAATAAAGGAAAAAGAAACAGCAATTTTGAGAGAGGCAAATACATAGGGCAAAGTATGTGGCCAGCCCACCTTTTGGAAAATCTCAAAGTCAGATGCGCCCAAAGCGTACAAAACATCTTTCATCTCAGGCTCAATTGTCTCTAATCCCAGAGCAACGTTAACCGCGATTGGGAAGAAAGCAAGTAAAAAAGCAGTGACGATCGCAGGAATGGCATTAGCTCCGAACCAAACTGCCAGTAGTGGTACTAGTGCAGATTTAGGAATTGTATTAAAAGCAACTAGTAATGGATAGAAAGTTAAGTAAATGAATTTGGAGTAACCAATTAGAAAACCGAGAACTACACCAACAAAGCTAGCGATCGCGAAACCTGCAAAAGTCGTCCAAACTGTACGCAAAGAGTTTTCTGTTAGCTGTGGAGCAAACTTAATTGCAGCTTCAATAATTTTAGACGGTGCAGGCAAATTAAAAGGCTGAATCTTGAAAGCCCAAACAGCTATTTCCCAGAAGATAAATAGCAAAACTGTAGCGATCGCTGGTAAAACGATTGTAGCTGCCTTAGTATTTAGAAAAGCATTAAAATCAAACTTTTTAGTTGATCGCCTTGAATTCTCAATCGTTCCCTGCATGTATTTTCCTCACTATTGAATATTAAAGCTAATGACAACTCTGGAGACAAGTTTTGCAATAATGCAATAACCAAAGTGATTTAGGAATTATTTCCTAGTTTTTATGAATATGACGACGTAACTCAGCCGCAAGATGAGCAAACTCATCACTAAGACACATCTCTAAAGTTCGAGGGCGAGGTAGATCAATCTTGAGCTTGAAAGCGATTTCACTAGGTCGTGGACTCATCACATAAACTGTATCTGATAGAAATACAGCTTCGCGCAAATCGTGAGTGATGAGAATGCCTACACACTTTGCCTCCATCCATAGTTTTTGCAACATTACCCACATTTCTTCACGGGTAAAGGCATCTAAAGCTCCAAATGGTTCATCTAACAAGAGAATTTCTGGTTGATGAATTAGGGAACGGCAGAGAGAGGCTCTCTGGCGCATACCACCTGACAATTGCCAAGGAAATTGCTGCTGGAAGTCTTTTAACCCTACTGCTTGTAGAAGCTTTTGAGCCATTTCCACATAGCGTGTATGGTTAACTTTAAAGTCACGCTTATAGGGATGTACAACTTCTAGTGGCAATAGGACATTATCAATAGTGCGTCGCCAAGGTAATAGCACAGGATTTTGGAAAGCAATACCCACGTTTTTGAGGGGCTTAGTTACCGCTTGACCGTGGCAGCGCAATTCACCAATTTTAGTAGGACTCAACCCTGAAACCATGCGTAAAATGGAGGTTTTACCGCATCCACTGGGACCCACAAATGACACAAATTCACCAGGTTGGATATCAAGCGATACTTCTTGAATAATTCGTCTCATGGTATCGCCAAAGGGATATTCTAAACCGATGCGATCAAACTCTAGCAGGGGCATCGAAGGAGCAGTAGCTTCAGTAGACTCAGAAGTTAAAGGTTGTACCATTTTAGTTAAACCATTTGATGAGGTTGAGGGGAGTCAGAAATTACGGTAAATAATCTAAAAAGATTGGCTAAGCCAATCTTTTTAGATTATTTGAGACTTAGAGTAGTGGTTTGCGATCGCTAGCAGGAGGAACCATCCGTTTCTCTTTAGGAGGTAGAAACTTATCTGTAAATAGATCAGCCACAGTAGCGGGCTTTAAGTTAAACCCTTCAACCGTTTGAGCAATGCTCTTTTCTAAGCGCTTCATATCCGCTCCACCAAAACCAGCCGCTTCGACTTCTGGAGTCACGTACATGCGCTCGATCGCCAATTTTAGGCGAAGTTTCTCCGCTTCTCGATCCATCAACTTACTTTGATCTGTAGAGATAACTAGATCAAGTGCTGCACTGGGATCTTTGACGACTTCCTGCATTCCACGGAAGTAAGCTTTGAGGAATGCTTTAATAGCATCAGGATTTTTGGTCATAAAATCTTGTTTAACCAAAATTCCATTGCCATAGAAATCCAAACCATATTCATCATAGAAGAAGATTTGGATGTCATCCATTGTCTTTCCACCCTTGATCAAGGACGGAATAACTGACGTATAGAAACCACTGACTGCATCAACTTTGCCTTGTAACAGGAAAGTCTCACGCAGTTTAGGCTCCATGGTGTCCCAAGTGACTGAATCAGGAGCAATCTTTACTTCCTTAGCAAAAAGTGGAAAAAGCTTACGTGGGCCGTCACCTGCGGGCGCACCTAGTTTCTTGCCAACTAGGTCAGCAGGAGTTTTAATTCCATTTGCTTTGAAAGTGACAATTGAGAAAGGAGCCTTGTTTTGATAAAAGGCTACCGCAACAATTTTGTCATTAGGATTCTTGTCATTGAATTCCATTGCATTGTAGACATCGCTAAATGCCATGTCATACTTGCCAGTACCAAGCTTACTGATCGTGTCAGCGTTACCGAACCCACGTTCATAACTGACATCCAACCCTTCTTCAGCAAAGTAACCCTTTTCGATCGCCCAAATCAGAGGTGCATCAAGACTTTGTTTCAAAAAAGGTAGTTGTACACGAATCTTTTGTTTTTCCTTCTTGTCCGTACTACCAGCTTGGGGAGATGACGCAGTAGTAGGAGCAGCAGTCTTGTCTCCAGAAGTTGTACTTGTAGTTGGTGGCGCAGAATTACAAGCAGCAAGCAAAGCTGTTGAGACGGCAATAAGGAGAATTCTATTTAACTGTTTCTGAAAGGTATGAAGCATTATTGCCCTGTAGAGTTAAAATGTATACTGTATACAAAACTAACTTGTATTTAAGGTGAGTAGAAAAGAAGTTTCTGTATAGATCAATACAAAGAAATATGCCTCTCGGAACAGCCTTGACCTCAATTTATCAGTAATCTGGGTCTGATGGTCAACGTATAACTGAAACCAAAAACGGAGTGACAGCGCGAAGCGCCGCCACTCCGTTTTGAGTTTCTAAAATGACTGGCAATAGTTATACTTCAAGACTTTAATGTAAAGTATTCAATACTAAAAGTTTGATAGTAATTTGATGAGGGTGTTTACTAATGACAGGTGTATCGATAGATTTGAAAGCAAAATCCCCTCTTTATGTCGGTTTGTTATTTGGTGGACAATCGGGTGAACATGATGTGTCAATTACATCGGCAAAAGCGATCGCCTCAGCCCTTACTCAAAATTCTCGATACAAGGTTCAACCCTTCTACATTCAGCGTGATGGGACATGGCGTAGTCCAGATGTATCGCAACAGGTTCTAGATGCTGGCAAAAGTTTACAAGATACAGAATTATTAACCAATGCTGCTTTTTTCTTACCAACAGAAGTTCAACAAATTGATCTTTGGTTCCCCGTCTTGCATGGACCTAATGGTGAAGATGGGACAGTGCAGGGACTATTGCAATTGATGCACAAGCCCTATGTTGGTAATGGGGTACTTGCCTCATCGGTGGGAATGGATAAGATCGCGATGAAGGCAATTTTTGCGAATGCAGGTTTGCCTCAAGTAAAGTACGTAGCTTTAAATCGTTGGCAATGGCTACAGGATGAGCAGGCTTGGAGTGAACATATTGAGGCTACGCTTGGTTATCCCTGCTTTGTGAAACCATCTAATCTTGGGTCATCGGTGGGAATTTCTAAAGTACGCGATCGCCAGCAGCTACAAGAGGCGATCGCTAGTGCCACTAGTTACGATCCGCGTATCATTATTGAGCAAGGTGTAACTGCTCGTGAAATTGAATGTGCAGTTCTCGGTAATGAGCAACCCCAAGCTTCAGCGATCGGTGAGATTACTTTCACGAGCGATTTCTACGACTATGAAACCAAGTACACTGCTGGCATGGCAGATCTGATTATTCCTAGCAAGTTGCCTGACAACGTAACTCAAGCGGTGCAGTCAATGGCGGTGAAAGCTTTTCAAACTGTGGCAGGTTCGGGTTTAGCTAGAGTTGATTTCTTTTATGTAGAAGCAACGGGAACGGTTTTAATTAATGAAATTAATACTTTCCCTGGATTTACATCACTAAGTATGTATCCAAAGTTGTGGGAATATTCGGGAATTCCGTTTACAGAACTATGCGATCGGCTTGTTGAGTTAGCACTTGAAAAGCATGTTTAGAGATGAAGCATTATTAGCAGATATTCAACCACAAGTTATTACTACTGAAGAAGAGAATGATCGCGCTTTGAGCATTGTTGAAAGTCTGCTAGCTGAAGAAAATCTGTCTCTAGAAAAAGAACAGATACTGCGGCTTCTAGTTTCTTTAATACCAAAACACAAAATGGCGTAGCCATTTTGCGTTTTTAAAACCCTTACTGGGTTTGGTTTTTAATTCACAAAAGTGTTGCCACACTTTCGTGAATTGGTATAATTGAAAAATTTGAAGATGAACATTATCAGTTAGCAGCGTCAACACCTCTTTCCATTTTGTTGCATTTAATGGAAGAGAATGGAATGAGACAAACAGACCTTGTGGGCATAATTGGCTCTCGTGGTGTAGTTTCTGAAGTTGTCAATGGCAAAAGAACTATTAGCAAAAGCCAAGCAAAATCACTTGGTGATTTCTTCCATGTCGATCCAAGTTTGTTTATTAATTTTTAGCTCATTAGATAAAATCAAGCATTTAATTTGAAAATTAAGCATTTTTCCGTAGATTTACAAATCTATATGGACATATGTTTGATTCGTTTAAAATGTTTTATCTTATTTTAAATATACATTAAAGCAAGAGTCATGACCTATTGACGTGCTCACAACGTGCGTCACAGGCTGTGGCTCTTGCTTTAATCTAATTGTGCCTAGCTAATCACAATGCAAAGTACTGGGTGATTAAAAATTCAGTTAAGATCGTCATAGTAAATCTTGGTAGTCTGATTTAAAGATCTATGCATTCTAAAGCCGTACAACCTATTGCGCCTATTGCTAAAGATGAATACAACGATAATCTAATCGATCGCTTGTTCATTAAGCTGTTTTCTCGCAAGATGGCGCAAGCTTTGGGTAAGGGAACCAAAATTGACGGCTATGATGGCTTTGTTGATTTGTCGAAACAAATTATGCAGGGACGCAACGCTCAAGAACAGCAAGTGCTTGTAGCACAAGTATTGCAATCCTTAGTACCAGCACCTGCACTTTGGTTTATTCGCACTTTTTTTTCTCCAACAAGACTGGTATGTGTTCTTAATGCATGGTTTGCAGCAAAGTTATTTGAGTGGCTAGTCGGTCCCTGTGAAGTCACTGAAGCTGAGATCAAGCTTGCCGATGGAACAGTGCGATCGCAACCTTCGGCTGTGCATATTAAAAAATGTCGTTATCTGGTGGATAGCGGCTGTGTTGGTATGTGTGTCAACATGTGTAAAGTCCCAACTCAAACATTTTTCACTGAGAAGTTTGGTATTCCCCTTACCATGACTCCCAACTTTGAAGATTTAAGTTGCGAGATGGTTTTTGGACAAATTCCTCTCGCTCCCGAAAATGACCCCGACTTTAATCAACCATGCTTAAAGCAACAATGCCCAACAGCAAGCTTTGCTAATGATGCATGTCCTAAGCTAAATTAACGTTAGTTCGACGAAAGTGAAGAATGGTAAGAATTGCTAAGTGATTCTTACCATTCTTCGCTATTTGTGGCGTGCTTCGCACGCCGCAAATGGCGATATTGAACTCACGTTAAATTAGCTTCGCTAGTCCAGCGCCATTTTGTGAATTGGCATAAAAGATTTTTTGAAAGTGTTGCGAAGCGACACTTTCAAAAAATCTCTTGGTTTAGATTTGAGCACAAAGCGTTGTAAAAGCTTTGCTTCACAGTACTTTTATGACAAGCAAAAAATAAAATTTATTTTTTGCTTGTTAAGATTGCACACTGTGTTATCATTAGATTCGCGAGTTAAGGGCTTGTAGCTCAGTGGACTAGAGCACGTGGCTACGGACCACGGTGTCGGGGGTTCGAATCCCTCCTGGCCCGTTCTAAAATAATAAAAAAGCAGCGCTTAGCGCTGCTTTTTTATTGAGTTTTTTGTTTGGTTGTAAATTTGTTAGAAATCGCCTGATCGACATCTTCAGGACTCACAATCCAATAACTAAAGCGAAACTCATTAGGCTCACTCGGTCTACCTTTAAGACTAGTAGCTTGAATTTGTTCAGGCTTTAAGGTCATACTAAAGGTAGCGATCGCCATCATCTCGTCAAAACTGAGATTAGAGTCCACATGCTTTTGCATGACGTTAATCAAATCGGGAAGATGCATTACAACCGCAGGATTAGCAATTTTAGCCTTCACTGCTTTCAACACAATCTGTTGCCGCTTAATCCGTCCAATGTCTCCATCTTCATCATGGCGAAAGCGAGAAAAACCTTCAGCCTGTTCGCCATTTAGAGTCTGCACACCTGCATAGAGATCGATATTTAATTTTTGCGTATTGTCAACATACTTCATCCGCTTGGGGACATTTACCTCAATGCCGCCAAGGGCATCAACTAAAGCTGATAGTCCGTGGGTATCAAGGCGAACATAGCGATCAATTTCAACGCCGTTAAGCTTTTCTGAGACAACCTCTTGAGCGAGTTCTGAACCACCGTAGACATTGGCTGCATTAATTTTGGTTACACCATAGCCTGGAATTGGTACTTGGGTATCGCGAGGAATTGATAGCATATACACAGAGCGATCAATCGGGTCTAGACGAATCAGCAACATACTATCGCTACGACCATTAAAGGACTCAGGAGAGCCAAGAGGAGCGTCAAGTACGCGATCAACCCCCATTACCAAAATCTGATAGGGTCTTTCTAACTTGCGACCTAAGCCCTCCATCAAAACTTCTTCGGGCTTACGCCCCGTTAATAATCCGCCCCAATCTAAGGCATTGATGGGGATAATTCGCCCTAAAAAAGCCCCCACGCTTACCGAGAGTAGTAGAGATAAAGTAAAACCAATTTTCGCAAAGGGGATGCGTCTAACTTTCGTAATGGTAGTTTGAGGCAAATCGATTTGCGTTGTTTCTAGTGAATTGATAGGCAAATCAGCACGATTGGTGGCATCGGCTGACCGAACTTTGGATGCAGTTATCGGTCTATTGCTCACACACCACTCCATAACTTCTATAATGCTCAACAAACAACATATACCGCAAGTCAACAACTCTATGCAAGCTGTAATTATTGCTGGTGGAAAAGGAACAAGGCTCAGACCCTTGACCTATGGCTGTCCTAAGCCAATGCTACCTCTGGTGGATCGCCCATTTTTAGAATGGATGATTAATCGTTGTCGTGAAGCTAGTGTGTGCGACATTTTGCTAAACGTGCAGTATCAAGCGCGACAAGTAATCGATTATTTTGGGGATGGCGATCGCTTTGGTGTAAAAATTCGATATGTCGAAGAGTCCACACCACTTGACACCGCAGGCGCAATTAAGCTTGCAGAGCCATATTTCACAGGTGAGTCATTAATTGTATTCAATGCCGATATCCTTACAAATTTAGACTTGACGGCGCTCATAAAGTTTCATAAGTCAACTGAAGCTGATGCAACTTTGACTTTGACAAGAGTTCCTGATATTACGCCTTTTGGCTTAGTAGAAATTAATGAGCAAAGTCAAGTCCAAGCTTTTCGAGAGAAACCAAATGCAGAACAAGCGGTAGAATTTCTTGCTCAAGGTATTGATACGATTAATGCAGGAACCTATGTTTTAGAACCAAAGATTTTTGACATCTATCCAATGGGTGAACCTCTAAGCTTTGAACGGAAAGTTTTCCCCAATGTTTTAGAGCGTGGTTTGAAGATGATGGGGTTTGTATGGGACGGTTATTGGATGGATATGGGAACACCTGAGAAGTATTTTCAAGCCCAGATTGATGTATTGGAAGAAAAAGTCCCATTTGATTTCGGCGATCGCGCTGAGAAGCGAAGTAAAGGAGTTTGGATTGCGAAAACTGCTAAGGTTGCTGAGGGAGCAGTTTTGAATACACCTTGTTATGTGGGAGAAAATGCTTCTATTGGCAAAGATGCTCATATTCCATCGCAAACTTTAATTGGAGCGAATTCTCTTATTAATAGGGAGATCGCCTCTGGTACGTATGCCGCAGGTTCAATGCTAGTTTAGATAAAAAAAGCCTCGCTTTGCGAGGCTTTTTTTATCCAAAAATATGCGTTTAGCGCATCTTTTTAGATTTAGTCGTTCCGTTTGAATGACTCTAGCCATTCACGCAACTGTTGCGAAGCGATATCTTTACCACCGAGTCCAAAGGCAACGGCGATCGCTACGGCAATTGCCCCAGTCAATAAGCCAAATGCTAAATCAACAATGTTACTAGCGATACCCATTTGCTTGAGAGCCATCGCTGTAATTAGCGCAATAATGGAAATCCTTGCCGCATGACCGAGGATTCTTGCCTGTCTGCCACCAGTGCTAGTAATCAAGTTAAAGGCAAGATTGGCAAGATACAAGCCGATCGCGAAAATCACTACACCACTTAGAACTTGTCCAGACACTGACAATACCCCAAAAACAATGCTAGTCAGCGCATTGATCTGCAAAACATCGGTAGCTGTAGCGATCGCCACTAGCATAATTGCTAGAAATACGATGATACCAACGATTTGTGAGGGCGTTTGTGTGGGGAGTGAAGTTATAGCGTTGTTGTCTGTATCTTCAGTTGCAGATGTACTACTTTGCGAAGTAGCTGCGATCGCTGGAAATCCCAACCATTGCAAAATATTGTTAAAGCCTAAACCTGTGAGAATTCCAGAAACGATATCTCTTGCAAACTGACCAAAGAAATAGGCAACCGTGAGAATCGCACTAGCTACAAAAACTTGAGGTAAGAAGCGCAACACTTGATCAAGCATTGCTGTTGCTGGACGAGAAATCGCGCCAACTTCTAATGCTTCTAAAGTAGATATGGCTGTAGGAATCAGAATCAATACATAAATGAAGTTCCCAACTACTTGAGATAGGGTATATTCAGTTTGATTAGGAGTCCAACGCTGAAGGAAGCGATCTGCTCCACTAGTAGCCAAGAGATTTGTGACAATCCGCTTCACAGCTTGGGCAATCAACCAGCCAATACCACCAATCATCACAGCTTTGAGGATTTTGGGTAGAGCGCTCAAAATCTGATTGACGAGATTTTGTAAAGGCTGAAGAGCCTGAACTAAGCCAAGAGTATCTAGAACCAATGGCAGAAAGAGTAACAAAATAAACCAATACAAAGCTGAGGATAAAGTCTCACTAAGGGGCATTACTTGTGTGGTGGTATCCCCAACACTCTCATTCACCTTCGTATCAATTTGAGCTGTTCGCAAAAATCGTCCGACAATGGCTTTGCTGACGGTAGCTAAGATCCATGCAATACCAGCCAGAATCGCTGCACCGCCGAGCTTAGGTAAAAATGACGCAACTTGCGCTAGTAAGCTATTTAAGGGAGTAGCAACTGCATCTAATCGGAGGAATTGGAAAAATCCTACCAAAGTAAATAGGAGAATAATCCAAAAAACTGTAGTGCCAGCCCATTTCTCAATCGGCAAACTACTGCTACGGGAACCAGTTAACCAATTCGACAGCTTATTATCAATATCAGTGCGCTTCAGTAAACCTTCGGTCATGGAAGAGAAAAATATGGCAACTACCCAGCCACCAACTAAAATAGCGATCGCAAAGACAAGCTGAAATACGATTCCATCAGGTCGAAGTAAATCTTCTATCGCAAAACTTTTTGTCGTCGAGGTTTGAGCCAAGACGAAAGACGTGAAATCGCGCATACGGCACCTCAATGTAAAGAACTCAGGAAAGTAATACCAATTTACAAAAGTGAGACGATACTTTCATAAATTAAAAATTAAACCCAGTAATGGTTTAAAAAGCACAAAATGGCGCAGTCATTTTGTGCTTTGGTATAACCCCTCACCGTATATTAAATGTAGTTATAGGTATGAAATAGACAGCAATAGTTAAGATTTTCCTTGGATAGCAAAGCAATTTTTGCTTAGGACATAAAAGCCAAGAAGTGAGGGGCAGTGCCCCCTCACTTCTTGGCTTTTAATTTGTCCTAGCTTTCTCTTGTGCTGCGATATAGCTGTCGCCAGTCTTGTTAGGACACAAACCCAAAAGACGAGTTGCGGCGCTTCGCGCCGCAACTCGTCTTTTGGGTTTTGATTCGTCCTAGTACAAATGGCGACAGCTATATTTGCTACAAAAAAGTTTACTAAACTCCAAGGAAAAAAATACGCCACTGAGTGGCGTATTTTTTTCCTTGGATAGTCAATCTATTTGCCCTTCTTTTTGCCTTTACTTGCAGTCAGTATTTCTGACTGAGCAATTTCAGCATCAAGAATGGTTTGCCCTGTTGCTGCAAGAAATACATCATCAAGGCTAGGTCTGGACTGGGACAAACTAAATACTTCAATATCAACTGCTGCCAAAATGTTTTGAATTTCACTAATGGCATTAGCATCAGGAGTAACAAATAAGTTAACTGCATTACCTTGTGCCGAATTAATAGTAATGCTTTGCACAATTGGTAACTGCTGCAAAATCTTTTTCGCATGTTCGGCTTCACGGCGATCAGCAAACTCGCGAATCCTGACTGTAATGCGATCGCCGCCAACCTTAGTCTTTAAATCATTGGTTGTGCCTTCAGCAATAATTTTGCCCTTATCAATAATTGCCACGCGATCGGCAAGTGCATCAATTTCTTCAAGGTAATGACTGCTAATCAATACGGTCACACCTGAAGCTCGGAGCTTGCGTAAAAACTCCCAAATTGCGATCCGACTCTGGATATCTAAACCCACTGTCGGCTCATCAAGAATGAGTACCGATGGTTGATGGAGTAAACCCGCAGCCAAGTCTAAGCGCTTTTTTAGACCACCTGAATATGTCCCTGATAGCTTATCAGCGTAAGGCTCTAGTTGCAGTAAATCTAATACGCTATCAATGCGATCGCCAATTTGTGTTGGCGGAATGTGATACAGCGCCGCTTGAAAACGTAATAATTCTCGTCCTGTCAGTACTTTATCTAGAGCAACCTCTTGAGCAATGTAGCCTAGACGATTGCGGATCGCTCTTGCATCTGTTGCCCCAGCTACCTCAATTAATCCTGAATCAGGAGTAGTCAAAGTACAGAGACAACGCATGGTTGTAGTTTTGCCTGCTCCATTTGGACCTAGTAGCCCATATATCTGACCCTGTGTAACATTTAGAGAAATTCCATCTACAGCAACAGTCTCGCCATAAGTTTTTCTAAGATTTTCAATTCGTACTGCCGATTGCATGGATATATCTAAGTATTACGTTCTATTAAACATACATTTTAACCGTGTCGTTCTTAAAACTGCAATAAAATCTCAGGCTCTCAGCAATGTTTAAGCAATACTACCTTCCCACTCAAGAATTAGTATTACAGCACTTTTCTTTGCGTTAATAAATTCTTGGGTTTTAATGTTTATTCTTAACGTGAGTTCGATATCGCCATTTGCAGCGTGATTCGCTTGCGTCGCACTGACGTTATTTTTAGACTAGGAAGGGAATATCTAGAGTAAGACTTAAGGAAAAAAGATTAATGGCGTAAAGCATCGCCATTAATCTTTTGGGTAAGTAAAACTTGCATCTATAGCTGTCTCCAAGTGTATGAGGGCATAAACCCCAAGAAGAGAATGGCGGCGCTTAGCGCCGCCATTCTCTTCTTGGGGTTTGCTGTTGTCCTAACACAATCGACTTGTTTAGGCTTTATGTAGAACAAGAAATTTTTTGAAAGCGCAAAGTTTTATGTGTCGAAATATTTTATTAAGTTAACTTTGATTTCATTCTTGAATATTCAGTCAAATAGAATTCTATTCTTGTTCATTAAGGGGACTTCGAGAAGATTATTTTCAAGATTGCAGCAGCCGAATAAGTATATTTACTAAGTTTATTTGAGGGGTAAGAAGAAGATTATGCTAACAATGAATCGCACTTTGGATGAAAAAATTGCGAGTATTGATCACGTTTATCTAAGCGATAGTGATTTGGTCAATTTGGAGCGTTTTGCTAATAGCTTTTCAGTGCGTGTCAAGACCTATAACCTATTGCGCGATCGCGCCGATGAAATTACGATTCGATCGCTCAAACTCTTGGCTCAGCAATATCCTGAATTAGTTCAGAAACAGTTGCAACGATGCAAATATGATATGTCTAACGTAATTCGTTATGCATCGCTATCAGTATTACGTGATGACGAACTTTTCTTTCGTGAAGCCCTGATGGATTGGTTGGCAAATATCATCAATTCCTATCAAATTGCTAAAGAATGCTCTACTGCTTATCGTCTTTTGCAGTCGGTCGTTGACGAGATGTTACCTGCTGAATGTGCAGCTTTGTTGAAGCCTTATTCAGAAATGGCTATCGCAGCCCTGCTCAATGCTTAACTAGGCATGTTACCTACCAAAAAATTAATGGCACAAGCTATAGAGATTTACTTCCGAGACTCTAGGTAATTAATAGCCAGTTTGAACGATGTTTTAGAAGTTTTTTGTAGAGAGTTTTTGGAGAAGATGTCATGGCTACCCATACCCCCATCACCATTGATCGCAAGTCCACAGAGATAGATCGTCAAATTGCACTTCGTCAAATTTATGCCCAAGTGCTAGAGCGACAGCCCTATGAATATGAGCGCAAAGAGATTGCCAAACTTGAGAAAGATTTTCTTAAAGGAAAGTTAGGGGTAAAACATTTCATTGGCGAACTAGTTATGTCGTCTGTTTATCTCAACAGCTTTTATCGGGACTGTTCTAACCTCAAGTTTGTGGAATGGAGCTTCAAGCATTTGCTTGGTAGAGCAATCCAAGGGCATGAAGAGATTACCAAGTATATGGATTTGCTGATGATGAAAGGTGTATCCGCATTTTTCCAGGAGATTCTAGGGTCTGAAGAATATCGCAAAGCATTTGGCTGCTTTACTATCCCCTATGCTCGTAATGTCAAATTCTATGATTCACCTCGTAACTATCTTCAAACAGATCTTCTTCAGCATGAGCATGTGGGGCAACGGGGCAAGGTCATTCCCACCATCTATTGGCAACAACTAGGCATGGATTGCGAAACGGGTACTTGTGTCATTCCTGAAGAAATGATGCATGATTCAGAAGCAATTAGTCATTCTGTGCACTCTGCAGATCGCCAAAAAGCACTTGCTCAAATCTACGCTCAAGTGCTAGAGCGTCAACCCTACGAGTTTGAGCGAAAAGAGATTGCTCACCTAGAGAAAGATTTTCTAGCTGGCAAAATTGATGTGCGCCATTTCTTGGGAGAGCTAGTGGTATCTGAGCTTTATCTCGATAGTTTTTATCGTGATAGCTCTAATTTGAAATTTATGGAATTGAGCTTTAAGCATTTGCTTGGCAGGACAGCCCATGATAAAGAAGAGATTAGTGGGTATACAGATGTATTAACCAAGCATGGTGTCAATGCCTTCTTCCATAAAATCTTTGATTCTGAAGAATATCGCAAAGCTTTTGGTTGTCATACTATTCCCTATGCTCGTGATGTGAAGTTCCATGATTCACCTCGTAATTACTTGCAGAGTGCTTTGATCCAACATGAGCATATTGGGCAGCATGGAAAAGCTGTGCCAACGCTCTATTGGCAAGAGTTAGGCATGGATTGTGAGACAGGTACTTGCGTGATGCCTGAGAATCAGGCTGATCAACATCATGATCATGCCTATCATCATCAATCTGTTGCCGAAAAAGCTAAAGTTAAAGAGCCAGTTTCTAAAGCGCTCAATGAAGAAATTGAAGAGCTTTTACAAATGTTGCAAAACAGTGATGCAAGACAGATTTTGCAAAGTATGAATGAAAATCAGCGATCGCTACTCCGCAATCTCGCTAAATAACCAAATAAAAAAGGCGAGCTAAGCTCGCCTTTTTTATTGCTATAGTTTCCTAACGAGAATTTTATTAGCAAGGCGGCTAACTTGAATAGTTACGGCAAGAGTTGCCACCAAACCTAAAACTTTAATCCCCCATTGAGCAATTTGAGTTTGGGGATTACTAATTATGTTGGAAGGTTGCATTTCCAGCAAAGCAATATCTCCAAGCAGAGAACCAAGATAAACATACATAATTGTGGCTGGAATCATCCCAATTGAGCCGAGGACATAATCCTTCAAAGTTACACGGGTAACCCCAAACACATAGTTCAACATATTGAATGGGAAAATTGGTGACAGCCTTGTCAACAGAACAATTTTGAATCCATCGATCGCTACAGCTTCATCGATCGCTCGAAAAGTCACATTTTTGCTAATCTTCTCATTTACCCATTTTTGTGCAAAATATCTACCAATCAAAAAAGCAAAAGTAGCGCCTAAAGTTGCAGCAACGAATACATAGATTGAACCCCATACCAAACCATATATTGCGCCACCACCCAAAGTCAGTAATGAAGCTGGAATGAATAAAACTGTTGCAATGTTGTAAATAACGATAAAAGCGATCGCGCCAATAGTTCCCAGCATCTTTACCCAAAGTAAAGTGCTTTGAACCAAAGTACTAATCCTAACGTGGGTACTCAGATGCTGAAAAAACACTAGCAATAAAAGTGACGAAGCTATAAGAAATATAACTTTCAGCCAAAATTTTGGTGTGTTAAATTGTGATCGCTTCATAAAGACTTTGATCAGTTTTAGTAGACAGAAAATGAAAAAAGTAGTAGCCCTACTAATTAGGCTCAATCTCCAGCCATTTATCGATCAGTCCTTTTGGAGGTGTAACTTCAATTCTTTTTTGTTTGATATCGACAAATGGAGCGATCGCTTCGACAAAGGGAATCAATTCGATTTCATTGTTTTCAAGATTGCGAACCTCCAGCAAATCATTTCCTGCGGCAATGATGCTAATCACTTCACCCAGTAATTTACCTGTGGTTTGATGGTAAACATTACAACCTACTAAGTCTGCAATCATATACTCATTATGCTCTAAATAAGGGCGATCGCTAGTGGGGATAAACATGAGATAGTTACGCAAAGATTCTGCGCGATCGCAATCATTAATTCCTTCCAGACGCACCACAAATAGATTCTTTTTGCCAGCAACTTCTCGACCCGAAAGCATCATGATTTCTTGCGGTTCATCTTTCTCCGAAGCTGCAATCCAGCGCTTGCCAGCATTTTCAAAACGTTCTGGGAAATCTGAATAGGACAATATTCTCACCTCGCCTTTTAGCCCTTGTGGTGAGACAATTTTGCCAATCATTAACCAATCTTCAGTCATATATTTCATCCTTGGTTTGCAAATTCTCGTAAATTAGGAAGTTGCAAACCTATAACATTCTTTCTATTTGTTCTAATGCGTCTAATGCGGCTGCTCGTTCTGCTTCCTTTTTACTAGAAAAATTTCGCATACTCTGACCATATAGGCGATCGCCAACATATACTTTAGACGCAAATTCGGGCGTGTGATCAGTTCCCCCCACTTTTTCGGTGACATATCTGGGCAAAATATGACCGATATAAGACTGCACCCATTCCTGTAAGCGATTTTTAGCATCAAGATCGGCGCGAGTATTCACTAACTCTGGTGGTACTGAATTAAACAAAGCCTCCACCGCAGGACGCACAGCCTCCACATCACAATTACGATCCAGATACAAAGCACCAATCATTGCTTCAAATACACAGCTTAAGAGATTGTCACTTTTATTACCGCCATCACGTAACGCCCCCTTGCCCAATAGGATTTGCGTATCTAACTCCAAGGCGATCGCAAAATTTGCTAACTGCTTCTCATCTACTAGAGCCGCACGACGACGAGTAAGTTCATCTTCACCGAGGTCAGCATGTTGACGGTAAAGATAGGAACCGCTTAAAAAATTTAAAATGGCATCACCCAAGAATTCTAAGCGCTCATTATCTTCTCCTGCGCTGGGATTTTCATGCACATAGGAACGATGGGTCAGAGCCATTCGCAATAATTTTTCATTCTTAAAAACAAATAGATCTTGCATTATTACCAATATAAAAATTATCCAGACAATACTTTAATCACCATTGCTATCACAATCCTAAATTGTTTGTGAGAATGTGCGACTTTGTGGCACATTCTCACAAACAATTTAATCTCGCAAATAAATTAGGATCGACAACTTCGATAGGAGATATTGCCATCAGGCAATATTGTCTGACATATCCTAGCCTCATTCATCCATCCCACATCTAACTCAGCATGTTTTAGATTAGCGCCATTAAAGTTGACACCGCGTAAATCAGCCCCAGTCAAATCAGCCCCAGTCAAGTCTGCATTAGTTAAATCAGCATTCCACAGATTCGCTCCGTTAAAGCAAGCACCATGCAAAATCGTACCGCGCAGAATTGCTTTACTTAAATTACTACCAATAAAATTGATATTACTCAAATTTAGACCACTTAAATTTGCTAAACGCAGATTAATCTCACTAAAATCCACCCGATCAAGATCAGCCTCTCGTAGATCTACTTCACTTAAATTTGCCCCCTTTAAATTTGCCCCATGTAAGCTAGACTCACTAAGATCAGCTTCACTGAGATCGGCATTTTGCAAGTTAGATCGACTCAGATTTGCCCGAAACAAAAAAGCATGATGCAGATTTACATGACTCAAATCTGTATTAGAAAGATTAGCTTCAAGAAGGTAAGCCTTTTGTAAATTTGCCCCTTTAAAATTCATCCCGTGCAAATTGGTACAATTCAGAATTGCTAGCCGAAAGTTTACGCTACTAAAGATCACATTAGTAAATTGCGCGCCGCTCAATCCTGCATAACTAAAGTTAGCACGAGTGATATTGGCATTACTGAGATTAGAGTCTAGTAAAGATGCACCGCATAAATCGGCATCAGACAAATTTGCACCAGATAGATCGGTATTACAGAGAGTGGACTCCCATAGATTTGCAAAAACTAGATTTGCGTTACGTAAAATCGCATTACTGAGATCAACTTTACTTAAATCTAATCCTTTCAAATCCCATCCCTCAAAGTTTCTTTCTCCTTGGGAATATCGTTCTATCAAATTGCGTTTTTTAGCAATATGATTCAACATAAATATAATATGTTTGTATCAAAAAGAATAAATGCAGTTCTCTCTTGCATATGCCTATTTAAAAATCAATAGATTATTGATTTTTTAGTAAAAACATTGATTCATGAATCAATGTTTTTACTAAAAAATCAGGTTCACTTATAGCAATCACCTACAAAAGTATATGAAATTGCTATAGATGATTGCATATTACTTTGCTTTCGCCTTTTGTTGTTGCTTTTCTTGACGTTTTTCAGCTTGTTTTGCTTTTTCTTTTTCTCTTTTTAAAGCATCTTTTGCCGCTTTCGCAGCCATTTCTGCTTTATATTTAGCCTCCCTTGTTTCTTCCTCTCTTTTTTCTTGATAGTAGGCATAGTCACCTGCATACATACAGAGATCGCCATCACGAATTTCGACAATTTTATTTGCCACTTGTGAGATGAAATAGCGGTCATGAGAGATTACAGCGACTGTCCCTTCATACTCACGCAAAGCTGCTTCTAACATCTCCTTGGCAGGAATATCAAGGTGATTAGTCGGCTCATCAAGGATCAAAAAGTTTACAGGGGTAAGCAACATTTTGGCGAGGGCAAGTCTTGCTTTTTCGCCACCACTAAGGTCACGTACTTGTTTAAATACAGTGTCACCACTAAATAGGAATTTACCCAACACACCACGTACTTCTTCATGGGTCATCTTGGGAAAATCATCATGGATTGTATGAAATACGTCCTTATGTAAGTCCAGAGCTTCGGCTTGGTTTTGTTCAAAATAACCAACTAGCACGTTATGACCGAGGATTATTTCGCCTTCGTTATAGGCTTCTTTGCCAACCACCATTTTCAATAGTGTGGATTTTCCTGCACCGTTGGGTCCTAGAAAAGCAACGCGATCGCCTCTTTCGATTTCCAGATTTGCGCCCAAAAATAGGATCTGATCGCCATAGGCATGGGTGAGATCTTTAATCTCGACTGTAACGCGCCCACTGCGAGAAGCAGGTGGAAAATGAAATTTTAAGGTTCTGACATCACTTTCGGGTGCTTCGATACGCTCAATTTTGTCTAGTTGTTTTTCACGGCTCTTGGCTTGGGTACTGCGCGTAGCACTTGCTCTGAAGCGATCTACGAATACCTGTTGCTTTTCGATATATTTTTGCTGACGCTCAAAGGCAGCTCCCTGTGCAGCTTTTGCTTCAGCTTTTTGAGCTAGATAAGATGAGTAATTACCTAAATAAGTCATCGATACGCCACGCTCAGTTTCCACAATCGATGTACAGAGGCGATCTAGAAATTCACGGTCATGGGAGACGATCACCATTGGGGTACTTAGCGATCGCAGATATTTCTCTAACCACTCAATTGTTTCCAAGTCTAAATGGTTTGTCGGTTCATCCAATAATAACAAGTCAGGCGATTGCAACAAAATCTTGCCTAAGCCCATTCGCATCTGCCAACCGCCGCTATATTCGCTGACAAAGCGATCGCCATCGTCAGTTTTAAATCCTAATTCTGGCAATAGCTTATCGATGCGGCTTTCTAGTTCATAGCCATTGTGATCTTCAAACTGGCGTTGGAGCCGATCCATTTTTTTGAGAATTGGCTCATAGTCTTCACCATCTTTTAAATTTTCTAGATGATGATGTACTACTGCTAGTTCTTTTTGGATTTCCCGCACTTCCTGAAATGCTTGCCACATCTCTTGTTTGACTGTGCGTGTCTCTTCGATGTCAAATTCTTGACTGAGATAGGCAATTTTGAGGCTAGAAGGACGGACAATTTGCCCTGCGGTCGGTTCGATTTCCCCTGCAATAATCTTTAGCTGTGTTGATTTCCCCGCACCATTTACGCCGACTAAACCAATGCGATCGCCTGTTTTGACTTCCCAGTTAACGTCTTTAAGGACTTCGCCAGTGGGATAAATTTTCTGAATGTGTTCAAGACGAAGCATAGATTTAGGGTAGCAACAAAACTTAACTTTTTATTAAGATTAACATTTTTTTGTAACAAATGCATCAGTCTACCCAAAACCCAGAAAGAAGAAATTACATTACTTACAGCGCTTTGTGCTTACTTAAAACCCAGAAATATTTTTGAAAGTGGTGCGAAACACCACTTTCAAAAATATTTCTGTACTACTCAAAGCTTCAATAAGCTGTATCAATGCCTTCTACAGATCGCCCCCTTCTTTTCTCCCATTCTGAGGGTAATCTTGAAATCTAGAAATTTAGAAGACTCTCCCTCTTGACTCTCACGTTAGGTGAGGGTTTTAAGATAAGAACATACCTTTTAAAGAATGAGAGTACACAAAGGAGTAGTTAAACACATGGAACCCATAACTTTTAAGGTCGGTGATTTATCGAAACGAACGGGATTATCAATCAGGACGCTACACTACTACGATGAAATCAAATTATTGTCTCCATCCCATCGGACAGAATCTGGTTATCGGGTTTATGGGAAGGAAGATATCATCCGTCTACAGCAGATTATTGCCCTCAAACAAATTGGGCTTTCCTTAGAAGATGTACGAAGTTGCTTGGATAATAGCGATCGCACCTTTATCGAAGTGCTTCAATTGCATATTGCTAAAGTTCGTAAACAGATAGACCTGTCTCAACAGCTTCTAGAACGATTGGAAAACGTTGAACAAACTGTCGCAAACCTTGATGTCATTCCTATTGAAGAAATTCTCCAGATTATTCAAGTTATGGACATGCTAGAAAACTACTACAGTCCTGAACAGCTTGAAATCCTGAAACAACGTCAAGAACTATTGGGAGAAGAAAGAATGCAACAGGCAAAAGTTGATTGGGAAACCTTAATTGCCCAAGTTCAGGCAGAAATGGAGAAGGGAACAGATCCAGCTAGCGAAGTGGTGCAAGTCCTAGTGCGCCGTCGGCAAGCTTTAATTCAGGAGTTCACAGGTGGTGATCCTGAGCTTGAATCAGCATTGAAGCAGATGTATGAACAAGGAGAAGATTCCGTTAGCGATTGGGGTGAGAATGATGCCTCCTTAGCGGCATATATGTCGCGGGCTCTTCAATGCTAGGGCGAAAGAAGTTTCTTCACAGCAAGCCCTGACACAGGATTAGTCGTGGAGATAGTATTTTGTAACAGTAGTGGACTGTTTCATCTAAAATAGTGCAATAGATACGGTTATTCTTCTTGCTCAAATACTGGATAAAGATGTTTCAGTTTGACTCTGGCATCGCTTGTCGAAAACCTCCATATTACTTTGGATGCATTCTGATTTCGAGACTTTTGCCAAGCGTCTATCTCCTCTTTGAGTTTGTCCTTGCTAGGAATCCGTCTATCTAAACATTGTTTTGATAAGACACTCAATTCGGTTTCGGCTACATTCAACCAACTACCATTACGCGGCGTATGATAAATTTCTAGTCTTCTTGCTAAACGATGAGCTTCTGGTGCAGGAAATGCTTCATACAGCGAAGCTATATTATGGGTATTCAGATTATCACTGAGTAGCTTTACTTTTCGTGCATTCGGATAGTCCTCATCCAACAATTGACGTATTTCCTCAGCCCAATCTATCCTTGTTCGACTATCTCGGCTACTCACCCGTCTCCATCCTCGATGAGGGTCAACAAACATGAATAGGGCTTGAACACCTTCACGCTCATAGTGGTAGTCTTCTTTTTTATCTTGTCCAGGTTGCATCGCTATTGGTGGATAAACCTCTCCGAGTAGTTGCTTTGATGCTTCATCCATTGCAATCAACGGTTCTTCTTCGCATGGCTCCGTGCTATACAAGTCAAGGACGACTTCCATTTCTGCCACAAATCTTGCTAAATCTCTTTCGGGAATACAAAATCTCTGGGTTTTCCAAGGTCGTAATTCGTTTTTTTTAGAGTACGCCACACCGTTGATGCGGAAATTTCGGTAATAACTTGTCTTTGCTTGAGTTCTGACGTTAATAGTCTGATTGTCCACTCAGCACGTCCTTCTGGTGGGTCTGCACAACACAGAGCAATTATGTGGGCTTCGCTAGAGCCATCGACCTTGGGCGGTGTGGGGGGCGTTTTCCTTAATTGTCTCTCTAGTGCAGGTTTTTCACCTTTTTGCAGAAATCTTTGGCGAATTCGACCTACGGTGTTTCTATGCACCTGCAATGCTTCTGCTATTTCTTCATCAGTCCATGTTCTCTTGCTGTATTTTCCTTCATCACACATCAGTAAAATTCTGGCGTGCAAGATCTTTTTTGCAGGTGCATAGCCATTTCGACTAATTTGTTCTAAGTTTTCTCTATCCTCTACTGTTAAATAGACTTTATCTCGCCTTCCTCTTCCCATGATTAGGGCTCTCCAAACCAATATCTATTGCACTATTTTAGATGAAACAGTCCAGTAGCGTGTGTTAGCGTCAGCGTAACGCACAAATTTTGGGTATTAGAAAGGTACATTAAATTGCATTAACGCACTCTACAAGATCAGCGATCGCGCTATCTCCTCAAGGCGATCGCTATTATTATGAGTCGTGATTTCTAGGCGATCGCATTAACAATCTATTTTTGAAACGTGATCGCTATTACCGTAAGTCGTGATTTCTAAGCGATCGCATCAACAATCTATCTTTGAAACGTGATCGCTATTACTGTGAGTCGTGATTTCTAGGCGATCGCATCAACAATCTATCTTTGAAACGTGATCGCTATTACTGTGAGCCGTGAGTTTTAGGCGATCATTTAATAATTATTAGTATTTGCTGCGGGACACATCTTGAAAGGAATTACCGATAATTTCTTAGAATTCAACAACGAGGTCAACAATTTTTTGATAGCACAATCTTGGCTAGAACCCGACAAGCTTTCCTTCAGGGCATTACCCACTTCGATATAGTATTATACGGTCGTGACAGGCGTATACCTATATTTTAACTAAACTTTCTAGGGCAGTTACTAATGCATCTAGCGACTTTCTTTTATATGCATTAAGGGACTTCTCTGGGTTCTCTGCAACACATTCTGAAACTACTCTTTTTACATTATGTTCTATATTTTCGTTCCAACGCTTACCCTGATTCATAAATACAGATTTCATACGCACTGACCACTTCAATTTACACCGAAAACTAGGATCCTCTAAATCAACCCCAAATTCATCATAGATTTTTTGTTTATAAAGGGATACTTCAAGGCAGTCTTCAAATTCCGAATCATTCATTCCCAAACAATTGAGCATCGTACAGTTTTTGATCGTGACAAGCCCTTCTTTGCTAGCTTTGTCATACGATTGTCTACCAGCATCATCGTTGTCAAGAAGGACATGATATATACACAATGAGTTATTAAGCAATGAGAGCTTATAGGATAAATTCCCAGCCCCTCCTATAGGTTCAATTACTAACAAATTATTCTTCATAAACTTCTCTAATTTTTCATTCAAAAAAGGCAAGAGAGATTTCAGGGCTATTGCATCCTCTGCTCCTTCCACAACTAATGCGTAATTAGCATTGATCAAATTGTCAGAAGCTCTAACGCCAAGAAGTTCTCTGATTGCTTTAATACTTTTAGCAGGAGAAGCTTTGCCATTGTCAATTATCACATTAGATTTTAGATGCTGCCTGTCTACGAATGATGGATTATGTGTAGTAATAATTACTTGGCTAGTACTAGATAAAGAAGTAATAATCTCAGTTAATTGATGAATAGCAGCAGGATGAAGATGAGACTCTGGTTCTTCAATGGCTACGATAGAGGCACTGCCTTCTACGTATCTGTTCTTCAGAAGTGCCAATGCAGCTAGACTCTTTACACCATCTCCTTTGAATTCTATATTTGTAGGCGTTCCATCATCAATAATCACATTAAATTCTTTTCTTAAAGCTGTACGTCTCTCCTGTTCTGGAATCTCAATTTTAACCTCAGTCATATTTGGTAAAAATTCCGACAAGGGTTCTTTGATTCTTTCTGCCAATTTATCTAAGATAGGCTGCTGAAGTTCTTTAATTATATTTAGAGCATTTTGATATTCCTGATTTCCTTCCAGAATTCGCAATTCTTGAGACAGCATATTGTCAATTACTAGTAAAGCCTGCTTGTCAGTTCTAACGGCAGGAATATAATTAAACGATATTTTTTGTGATATGAAATCCGCAATTCTTTTCGATTGAGAATTAAGATTTGCTGCTGCTTTTCCACCTTTACACACTCTAATTGAAGGAATGTTCTCCTTGCCCATCTTTA
Organism: Pseudanabaena minima str. Chao 2107; assembly: GCF_051131155.1. NCBI lineage: Bacteria > Bacillati > Cyanobacteriota > Cyanophyceae > Pseudanabaenales > Pseudanabaenaceae > Pseudanabaena > Pseudanabaena minima. Next base: position 1,356,647 of record NZ_CP159508.1, on the reverse strand, counting down.
TTTCTATAGGCAAAGTACCATTTAAGCTAGATTTGATAGCTTCCTTAAATTCAAGAATCTCTTCTTCATTCAGTTCAAACTCCAATCTAAAAATAGACTGATTTCCAGACTTTCTATTTTGGAGATTAATAGGAAAGTCTCTTTCCCATACATAAAAACTTTCGTCAGTACGATATCTATTTCTAACACCTACGACTCTTCTAGACGCAGCGTGTTCTTGAAGAACTTTCATCGTTATAAAGAGAGCCTTCAAGATATTTGACTTGCCTTCATTGTTTTTCCCAATTAAGACAGTAGTACTAGAAATTGGAATTTTATGTGCAGTAGTAATGCTCCGAAAATTGGTTACAGAAAAATTAACTAATTTCACTTTTGCTGATGCTTACCTTTTTACTTTTACTTTATCTGATGTTAAATATTAACCGATAAATTTCAGCCAATGCCATCCATCACTCTTACCCAAAGTCGTATAACTAGGAATTATCTTGCAGATTACAGGATAAATACTTATATAAGATAAATATTACATAAAATTGTCAAATAAAGAAACTAATAAATGTAATAACAAGATTTTTGCATTACCGCAAGTCTTGATTTCTAGGTGATCGCATCAATAATCTATCTTCTCAAGGCGATCGCTAGTACTGTGAGTCGTGATTTTTAGGCGATCGCCTCAACAATCAATCTCCTCAAGGCGATCGCTATTACTCTCTATTTATTTGCTGAATCGAGTAATTATTCTGGATTCAATTCTAAACCGCGATAGACTTGCTCAATGGGAAAGCTTAAGTTAATACTTTTTAGTTCTACGGTGTCGCCTTCTTGGTAGTTAATGATCAGCCATTCGCCAGCGTCATTTTTATGGTATAAATCCATTTCGATGCTGGTAGAACTGACTAATAAGTAATCTTGTAAGTGTGGATTTTTGCGGTACAGTCTAAACTTGCCACTGCGATCGTATAACTCAGTACTAGGAGATAGAACTTCAACGATTAAGCAAGGATAGGTAATATATTGGGTTGTAGATTTATCGCGATCGTCGCAGGTGACGCTGACATCAGGATAGGTGTAGTTATTTGTGCCAACAATATTAATTCTCAGGTCTGAGTTACCCGTGATACAACTACTAGGGTCTAAATGGGTGTCAACCATAGTCGCAAATCGAATTGCGATGCGGCTATGATTAACGCTACCACCGCTCATAGCGTAAACTTGACCGTTAATCAGTTCGTGTTTTTCTAGTTGCCTTTCTTCCCAAGCAAAGTATTCTTCTGGAGTTATTTGAGGAAGATTTTCTCTAATAGAAATCATTTTTTTGTAATGGATAATGGGTAATGGACTTTATTTAACACACCCTTGTATCTTGAGAACAAGGCAACCCGACGCACCCTAGGTAGAAAATACCGATTTGTAGCAAGGGAGCCTGATATTTTAGAAAAGAGCGTGGCGAACCAGTTCCACCAAGGTGCTTGACACCGTTTAGTAGCCATCGGAGCCACGCTTTTATCCCAATGATACAAGCTCGAACAATCGCTGGAGGAATAACCTCGCATTCGCAAGGACGAGTTATCAAAGGGACACAATAACTCAGCCCCAGTATAACCAATGAACATAGAAAAAATATGGATAGGAATAGATGTCTGTAAAGATGCTCTAGATGTCTACGTGTTACCGCAAGGTCTAATCTTGCAACAGCCCAATACCGAAATCGGAGTGCAAACCCTAATCAAACAATTACAACCAATTTCACCGAGTTTGGTGGTAGTTGAATCAACAGGCGGATTAGAACGAACACTGGTCAGTGGCTTGCAAACTGCGATGATTCCAGTAGCGATCGCCAATCCACGCAAAGTTAAAGGCTTTGCCACTGCTTTGGGAAAAGCGAAGACAGACAAACTTGATGCTGAAGTGATTGCTCGTTTTGCTCAAGCTGTACAACCTCAACCTCAAGCAATGGTCGATGCTCAGTCTCAACAATTGAGCGATCTCGTGCGTCGTCGTCAGCAGTTAGTGGAGAGATGCAGATAGCAGAGAAAAATCGTCTCTGCCGTGCTTCCAACACTGTTGAATCTGATATCCGCGATCATAGCGAACAGATCCAGAAACGGATTGAATCCCTTGACGAGCAAATTCAGACTCTGGCGCAACAGCAAAGTGATTGGCAAAGGAAACGGGAGATTTTGTGTTCTGCCAAAGGCATTGGCAAGGTCACATCAGCGCTTTGTTTGGCAGAATTACCTGAACTAGGAAAACTCTCTGACAAACAGATTGCTCGCTTAGTTGGTGTTGCTCCGATCAATCACGATAGTGGTAAACACAAAGGCAAGCGGATGATTCAGGGAGGTCGCACATCGATTCGCTGTGGCTTGTACATGGCAACTTTAGTGGCGATTCGACATAACCCAGTAATTCATGATTTTTATGAACGTCTGCTAGCAAATGGAAAGCTGAAAAAGGTTGCCTTAGTTGCCTGTATGCGAAAACTTCTGGTTATTCTCAATGCCATGATCCGCGATAACAAAACTTGGCAAGCTCCTACTTAGTTGAATGCTTGTACAATCTAATCAAGGACAAAAACGGATACACATTACCGTAATTTTGTCGTGCATATTTGGAATTTAGATTTTTTCTCCTTTCCTCTTGACTTTCAAGACAATCGCTACAAAATTAGCGATCGCAATGATGGTTTCACAGCACAAGCATACAGAAATATTGATTCCAAGTTTCCTTCGGTTACTTAATTTTAATATTAAGCAGTGTTGATTTCATTATATTAACTGATGTTATGTAGAAGCAATTCCTGCGATCTCGGAAGTCTGGGGCTGGCACGGGGGGCACAGCCCCTAAAGAATCTAAATTATTGAGGTAGGGGCAATCCCCCCGTGGTTGCCCTGCTTCGCTAGCAGCAAGCAATTCATCATCTGAGTTCCACGTAACATCAGTTAATATCTGATGTTACGTGGCGTTACCATTTCTTGAATCTCAAAACCCAGTAAATAATTTAAAAAAGCCTTGCTTTGCAAGGCTTTTTTAAAGCAAATTAGAATGGAATCCGAAACACTCGACCACCGCCAGTACTTTCTGTTACTTGCCACACTAGCCCTTGATCGCCAGTATCTCGCCAAGGCTGCTGGAAAACAGAGAGAGTTCCTTTAGCAGTTTCTCCTGCATTCACAACGTTTTTGCCAGAAGCACTGATGAACTGTGACGAAACTGTCTTTCCATCAGCATTAGTTGTCTTCGCAAATATAGGTACAAATCCAAAAGACTGACTGCTCTTGTTGACGATTTCTACATTCAGTATGTATTTACCGCTCGACTCAACCTTACCTCCATTAATATTGATGCTCACATTGTCGTTGGTTTGCCCAGCAACTACAGCCACCTTGCCTAAAGTTGGCTTATTACTGGGTTTGGAAGTAGAAGTTGGAACATCTGTAGAGGGTGGATTTTTAGCTTCCGATTTACAGAATGCACCCCGCGCCGCAATTAGAGCTTCAATATTCTCTAATGAGTAGCGATTGTAGTTGCGATTTTGGACGGCTGCTTGTAAATATCTCACTCGTTCTGAAGACGCAGGATGACTATCTAGCCAACCTGTCTGCCGATCTTTCTCATAACCACGCCAGCGATCAAACACACGATATAGTCCATCCGCAGAATAGCCAGCCGATGAGAGAATGCGCGTGCCTAAGAAATCAGCTTGTTGTTCAAGCGATCGCCCAAATGCAAGTTCTGGCTTGAGATACTCCAGAAATGTATTGATCAACCCAACTTTTTTTAAAGCTCTGGCTTTGGTTTCGGTAATAATCTTTTGATAGGAATGCGAAAAGACCGTATGGGCAATTTCATGACTGAGAATACCAGCTAGCTCTGCTTCCGATTCCATATCGGCGATCGCACCTGTATTGATGAAGATCTTGCCTCCTGGTAGAGCAAAGGCATTGAGAGAATTGTCTTGGATGATATTGAACTCATATTTGAAGTCATCCCGACCCGATAGTTTTGCCAATTTTTGCCCAAGGTTATTGATATATTCCGTCAGCTTCGGATCAGTTACTAACGACACACTCTGTTTGATTTCGGCAGCACTTTCTTCACCAAATCCCGATTCTCCTTTAAAAATTTGCTCAATGATTTTGCGATCGCCAGAAATAAGTGCAGTGATAAATGACTCATTTTTGAAGTCATTGATAAACTGATTCATGTAATCATCAGCCAGCTTCTTATATTTAGGAGCATCAGGATGTTCAGGATAGTTAAGTGCAAACTGACGGGAAGCAATGGAAGCTTCGACCTCCATCTTTTTAGATATAAGTAGTTTGAGTAATGGCTCTAATAAATCCACGCGATCGGGATAAATGCCATAGGCACGATCTAAGGTTTGGATCGCTTTATCTGGTTGATTCCAGCGTAGGGATGCCTCCGCGAACTTGATATGTCCAGTAATAAATTCAGGATAATTATCGGATAGCTTCTCCAAAGCAATTAATGATTTGGTGGACAGTCCAGCCTCTAGCCCTTCTTCAGCATTCTGCCAATATACCTTAGCGCCACTCGCTAGATTATCCACATTTCTTGTCGGTGGATTAGGCGCAGCTACGTTGGGGAGAGCTTTTTTCACAGATTGTTGCAATTTGATCGCTTCAGCCAGATTGTTACTCTGAATCAATCGATCCGCTTGAATTAGCACAGCCACACGTCTATTTCTTTCAATTGCTTCGGCATTGCCTAAAGACACTTCGGGGATCTTGATGCAATTACTTTGATTTTGAGTCTCGGCTTGACCAACAAAGAGAAACGAGATCACTAAGCCAATGCAGAATAGTGACATCCACCTCAAGACTGCTCGACGATAGACAGAAAATATTGGCACAATAAAATCCTTAAACTAATTAAATTATAAGTAATTCTAAATTTTTCAAACCTATCAAATTGTAAACAATCATTTATTTTATATAAATGCACTACATTATTGATTTATCTGCGAATAAGTACAGCAATATGATCTTTAAGGCTTTACACAAAGGTTTCTGCTCTTCTGTTTGGTTGTTGCCCCTTTCGATTGGTATATACGGAACTTGGACGCATTTGGGGCTAACATCTGCGGCAATGGCTCAAATTAGCTCACAAGAAAGTTCAGACAATAATTTCAAAGCAAAGTCATCGGATGCTGACATTTTGCAAAAGAATGGGATTGCATTACAGAAAAAAGGACAACTTAACTCCGCATTAGAAGCTTTTCAGCAAGCATTGAAGCTTAGCACCGCAGAACAGGATCGCGCTGGACAAGCTCAAGCATTGAATGGTATAGCCTCTGTTTACAACGACTTGGGGCAGTTTGTACGCGCGATCGAATCCTATGAACGCGCCCTTAAAATTAGCAAAGACATTAAAGATGCCTTGAGCGAGAGCAGCATTCTCAACAACATGGGCATCGTCTATCGCAACTTGGGACAATTTGATCGCTCGATCAAACTCTATCAAGAAGCTCTCAAACTTCAACAGAAATTAGGCGATCGCTTTGGTATTGCCAGAACAATTAACAATTTGGGACTGGTCTATCGCAACAACAAGGAATATGCCAATTCTCTAGATTATTATCGACAGGCTCTAGCGCTGACCAAAGAATCGGGCAAAAATCCCGCAGGTGAAGCCGTAATTCTCAACAACATCGGCTATCTTTTGAATGAGCGCGGACTGAATGCTGAGGCTTTCAAAAGCTATCAGCAATCCCTAGAGATCAGTCAAAAGTTGGCAGATCGAGTAAATGAAAGCATCACTCTCGGCAATATAGGACTGCTCTACAACAGCCAAGGACAGTTTGAAATCGCGCTCGGTTACTATCAACAGGCTCTAGCCATTAGTCGCCAAACAGGCGATCGCGCAGGTGAGGCTAAGCTCTATCAACATATTGGCTCACTGCTCAAAGAACGTAAGCAGAATGTTTTGGCGATCGCCTATCTCAAGCAATCCGTTAATATTTATGAGGAGATTCGGAAAGACCTCAACTCCCTAGCGCGACAGGAGCAAAAACTCTACGCAGACACAATTGCGCCAGTATATCGTCGGCTTGCAGATTTACTTTTGCAGCAGGATCGCGTGATCGAGGCGCAGCAGGTGATTGATCTGCTCAAAGTGCAGGAAGCGGATGACCTCCTTAAAAATGTCCGTGGCAATGAACAAACTGCCAAGGGCGTAGAGTATCAGCCTGTAGAAATGCAAATGATCAATTTGAATAGAGAACTTGCCGATTTACAAGTACTAGAAAATCAGAACAAGTTAACTCCTCAACAAAAGGAACGATTAACCTATCTTGTCAATCAAGAGAAAGAAGCTAATCGACAATTCAACGCTTTTTTGAATAGTGCAGAAGTGCAGAAACTAACTACGGAGCTAAATAACGATATCCAACAGCAAAATGTGAATCTCAAAGCGATCGTTAACCTTCAAAAAGAACTCAAGCAGTTAAATGCAGTGATTATTTATCCACTGGTACTGGAAAGCAGGCTGGAAATTGTATTGATCACTCCTTCATCTCCACCCATACATCGTGCAGTTCCAGTCAGACAAAGAGAAATTAGTGCGGCTGTCGATAAATTTCGTGCAGATTTACGAGATGCAAGTAATTTTGATTTTAAAGATACTTCCCAACAGTTTTATAAATGGCTGATTGCTCCCATCGAAGCTGAATTGCAACAAGCTAATGTACAGACAATCATCTATGCTCCTGATAGTAGGTTGCGTTATATTCCCATTTCTACTCTCTATGATGGCAAGCAGTTTTTAGTGGAGAAATATAAAATCAACAATATTACTGCTAGTTCACTGACGAATTTTAATCGACCTTCAGTAAATCAACCCAAAGTCTTCGCTGGGGCTTCAACTACGGCTCATAGCGTGAATGTGTTGGGTAAAACTATTTCCTTTGTTGCTATTCCTGCTACCCAAAAGGAAGTCAAAAATATTGTCAGTATATTCCCAAATGTGACAGAACTAGTTGATCAAAATTTTACAAAAAACTCAACTAAAACTGGTACAGGTTCGCATACAATCATTCATCTGGCTACTCACGGTTCTTTTAATACGGGTACACCAGATGAATCTTTTTTGATCTTTGGAGATGGCGATCGCTTGACCTTAAGAGAAATTGAGACTTGGGTGCTCAAGGGCGTAGACTTGGTGGTTTTGAGCGCTTGTGAGACAGGAATCGGTGGCAAATTAGGTGATGGAACTGAGGTGCTAGGATTGGGCTATCAATTTCAGAATGCTGGCGCAAGAGCCGTAATTGCCTCTCTATGGACAGTGGATGACGGTGGAACACAGAAACTAATGGATGCATTTTATGCCAATCTTAAGAAAGGTATTTCCGCTACAGAGTCATTACGTTTAGCACAAGTAGCATTAATCCGAGGTGGTGAACCCTTCGATCATCCTTACTTTTGGTCTGCTTTCTTTCTAATTGGCAATGGGCTATGAGATATAAGGTGGAGCAAACAGAATAACGTTTTGTAATATGTCTTGAAATTTTGCTCTAACTGCTCAACTTATAGCAAGCAAAGATTTGAGAGAATTTAAAGCGATAAGAATGGACTTATAGCTGTTGCCATTCTTGTTAGGACATAAAACCCAAATAATGTGAGGCGGCGCGAAGCGCCGCCTCACATTATTTGGGTTTTGATTTGTCCTAATACAGGTGAATATAGCTATAGTTTTCGCCTTCGTCGAACTGTCGTTATATTAGGATCTGTTGAATCATTGCAGTGAGTTGCTTGAGTTTAATTGGCTTACTCAGATAATAATTAGCCCCAGATTCTAGACATCTATCGCGATCGCCTTGCATCGTCAAAGCAGTTAAGGCAATGATCGGAGTTTCGCGTAAACTCTCTTGTTGACGAATCTGCTTGATTGCTTCTAAACCGTCGATTTCAGGCATTTGAATATCCATCAAAATTAAATCGGGTTGATGCGATCGCGCCAGATCGATCGCCTCTTGACCATTATTTGCGAAGATCATGCAATAACCTTTCGCTTCTAAATAACTGGCAATGGTCGCCACATTAGCGGGGTTATCTTCTGCTAGAAGAATCCGATAAGAGTTGGTGTTGCTAGAGGATGGGGATAGAGCAATGTCAGAGGCGATCGCTTGTGGCTGGCTAGGTATGCGGACTTCAGGACTGTAGGGCTGATCCACAGTAAAGCAACTGCCTACGCCAAATTCACTGGTTAGCCCCACTTTGCCGCCATGCAGTTCCACCATTTGTTTTACTAATGCTAGACCTAGCCCTGTTCCCATTTGCTTGCGGTTGAGAGCGCTGTCAATTTGGCTAAAGGGTTTGAAGAGGCGAGAGATATTTTCGGGACTGATGCCGATACCTGTGTCGGTAATGGAGAAGCGCAGATAGTGAGGGCGATCAGTTTTGGGTTCGGGCGAAATCAGAGAAACTGCAAGTTTGATGCTGCCGCCCTCTGGAGTGAACTTGACCGCATTGGTCAGCAAATTCAGCAATACTTGCCTGATCCGAACTTCATCAACGTATAAATTCAGTAGATTTGGCGGTATTTCTGGGGCTAGGCGGATTTGTTTTTTGTGGGCTTGCTGTTTGACGAAGGTAACAGCAGAGCTACATAGTTGTTCCACCTCAACGGAACTGAACTCTAACTTTATTTCTCCTGCGGCGATTTTTGCTAAATCGAGGATATCATTGATGAGAGTCAGTAGATGGTTGCCACTATTTTCGATGAGGCGGAGTGCTTTAAGTTGCCTTTCATTAATAGTGCCAAAGATTTCGTCCTGTAAGGATTCGGTCATACCGAGGATCGAATTGAGTGGAGTCCTGAGTTCGTGGCTCATATTTGCAAGAAACTCATCTTTGAGGCGAGTGGCGCGTTCTAGTTCGGCATTGGTGATAGAAAGTTGTTGATTCCGTTCTGCTAGTTCTTGTTCTGCCTGTTTATGCTGTGTGATATCACTGTTAACGCCCACCATACGAATAATATTTGTAATTGCTCAACCTATAGAAAACAATGATTTGAGAGGATTCAAAGCGATAAGAATGGACTCAAAAGCAGAAAAGCCTTGTCTTTTTCCAGTATTGACAATGGAACGAACAGCCGCAAATAAGTCACGCCCCCAATCGGAGCGAAAACCATTCGTAACTTTTCTAAAAATGACACTCCAACGTAAAGCCTGTTCGCTAGAGTTATTAGTTGGCGGGATGGTGTGGTCATCCAAAAACAGAAATAAGTTTTCTCGTAATTCTAGATATCGCTTCTGTAATCTAAGTCCATCTTCTTGAGTAGGTAACAGAGCTAAAATATTGTCGAGGTCTCGATACAATCGACATCGATATTGATAACGAGTAGAGTCAGCTAAATCCGACCATCGCCTTCGCAGCACCAAAGCTCGTAGCAGCAGCTTTTTCATCCTGCCAGAGAAAATCTGGTCTCCTGCATCAATTCCATACTGACAATCTCTGAGTTGATGGGCAAGACAAACTTGCCATTCTGTCGCTGGATTGGTCTTTTGGGCGCTAAACAAATCTGATACCCACACCTCTGGTTGATGCTCTGCCATCACTTCGGCGATGACATCTGCGCCTCTAGACGGTCGGATGATATGAAAACATACTTGTTCGTTCTGAAATACCCATTCCCATTGATTTTTACCGTTTACCCTTGCACTGGTTTCGTCACTGCATACTAGACGAGATGTTTTTAGGGCTTGGAGTATTCCTGTCACCTCCGACTCTAGTTGTCCTTTCACCCTTGTTAAGAGATTGGCGATACCTCCTTCTGATATCTCTAAGCCAAATACTTCACTCAGCATTTGCTGCATTCTTCCATAGCTTATACCGTGACTGTATCTCATCGTTGTCACTAGGGCAGCTATTCTTTCTCCAAAGGGACTTCCTACTTCAAGTCCTACGGGTAATGCTGCGATTTGTTCCTGTCCACAATGCTCACACTTGCATCCATACCTTTCGATTCTGGTAACGATGGGCTTGATTGGTGGTATATCGATCTTGTCGTATCGTTCCAGTAATACCTGCATTGATTCAGCGATCTCTTTCCCACATTCTGCACAACTTTTTACAGTTGCTTTGAGCGTTTGGTCTGGATTTTCACTCAGTTGACGACCTCCTCCATCTCTTCCTATACTTCCTGCTCGTTTGCCTTCTGTTTTTCTGGATTATTGATTTCCGCTTTAAATCCTTTGGCTGGTGGCAAACTTGAGTTCTTTGAAGTCTTCTTTGGTTTCTTTTCTAACTGCTTCTGTAGTTTTTGTAGTTCTTCCCATAACTTAACTATCAAGGCTTCTTTTGCCTCGTCTGTTAGTTCTTTTAGGTTGGGTAGTTCTTTCATTTCTTTAATTTATCAGCTTTTGCCCCTTTGTCAATTTTCCTACGTTGAGCTATTACTAATATTTTTGTTCGCATCTCGCTGGACTTTGCCAACGGACTGCACCCATCGCCATTCGCCATCAGTTTGCCAAATCCGAAACTCACTATTGAAGATCCCATTTTCTTCTATATGAGCATTACCCTCAGCTTGAGCAATATCGTCGGGATGAACAAATACACGCCAATCTTCATATTTGGAGATTTGTCCTTGATTTGGTAGACCATAGATGGCATACACCCGATCATCCCACATCAGCCAATGTTCTAGAGTCCATTCCCAGATTCCATAACCTCCAGCTTCCATCGCTAACGTAAGGCGATCGCTGAGATTTTGGAGAGCAATTTCTGCCTGTTTGCGATCGCTAATATCGGTCAGTGAACCCACAAAGCCAATGGGTTCACCGTTGGCATTCATTTCAGTACGCATTTGGCAATAAAACCAGACAATACTGCCATCATCACGCAAGATCCGCGCTTCATTTTGAAACAAACTTCCATCATTTGCCAGCAACCATTGCTGAACTTGCATTTGGGTATATGTCACATCGTCAGGATGAAGAGTTTCTAGCCACTGATTATTTAAGGCAAAGCTTGCTGGTTTGCCAGTCATTTTGCACCAGTCCTCATTGACATAGATGCAGTTACCCTCAAGGTCAAAACGGAAGATGCCTACAGGTGCAGTTTTAGCTAGGGTGATATACCGCATTTCACTATCGCGTAGGGCTATTTCTACCTGTTTGCGATCGCTAATATTCTTACTGACACCGATGGTTACTCCATCATCGCTGAGCGTTAGCGATAACTCTTGATTAAAGGTAGTTCCATCTTTGCGGGTAGCGATCGTCTCTCCCAGCCAATAGCCATCGCGTATAAAGACAGGAACAGCTTCCCGTTCTAAACGGGCGACTTCCTCAGCACTATATAGGATTATCCAAGGTTGACCAATCAGTTCGTCGGCACTGTAGCCAAACATATCTAGTTGGGCGCGATTGGCATAGATAAAAATATTGTTTTGGGTAATGCCAATACCATCAATGGCGTTTTCGATGGTGGTGAGTAGTTGTTTAATCTGACTCTCTGCTTTTTTGCGATCGCTAACATCTGTAACAAACCCGAATATTTTAAGCGGCTGACCTACGTTATCATGAAGTAATGTCAATTCATCATAGACCCATACATAATGATCATCGCGATGACGCAGACGATATTCAAGTTTGAGGATGCCATACTCAAATAAATCTGGTATTTCTGCAAGCACTCTTGCGGCTTCATCTGGATGCAGCCTCTGCAACCAAAAATCAGATATAGCGTAAATTTCCTCTGGCGTATAGCCCAGTAAGGTTTCTACATTTTTGCTGAAAAAGGTGCAAGTATAGTCTCCGTGAGGCTCACAACTGTAAAGGATGGCAGGATTGGCATTGAGCAAGAGGTTAAGACGAGCTTCGGAGGCGGCGAGGGCAGCAGTGCGATCAATTACCTGCTTTTCTAGCTCTTGATTTAGAACTGCAAGGTCAATTTGAGCCTGTCTGCGCTCAGTGACATCTTGAGCCATCACCAATTCCGCACGCCTTCCCTCAAACTCTATGGCATAGGAGTTTATCTCTACATAAATGAGTCGCCCATCCCGTAGGCAGTGCCGCCAGATACCTGCTTGATCTAGTCCAGAGTCCACTTGAGCCACATTCGCCAACAGCCGAGGTACATCCTCTGGTGGGCGAATATCTGCGATCGTCATGCTCAAAAACTCATCTCTGGAATAGCCATATCTGGCGATCGCTGCATCATTAACTTTTAAAAACTGTAAAGTTTCCAAGTCAAAGATCCACATTGGCTGAGGATTACAATCAAACTGCTGCCGATAGGTAATTTCTCTAGCTTCAAGATCCGCAAGTTGTTGTTGCTGATGGTCAAGTTGCTTTTGCAGTTGAGACTGGATGCTTTGAACAGTTTCCCGTTCTGCTATTAACTGTTCAGAAAGTCTTTGGATTTGAGCTTGCGCCATTTTTAGTTGCTTTTGCAAGTCAACTTTCCTAGACATGATTTTTCCCTGAAATATAAATAAAACTAAAGTAATTAATATTAGGTTGATTGAGCTAGTTTATGTAGATATCCCAAAGTATTGAGTGATTATTTAGATAGTCACTCTTGCCTTACCTAATATATGGAAATCCCCTATTTTATTGTAATTTTAATGGTTGTCTATGCCAAGGTGTTACTGATTCCCTAAAACTTATAAATTATTTATTTGTTTCTATAGCAGTCCTACAGCGCTTTGCAATTTCTCGAAACCCTAAATAGGCTGTAAATCATTTGTGTTTTGGGGAGTTTGTGGAAGCGCTCTCTTTCAGGGAGCGCTTCCACAAACCATTTAGGATTGCTATATGATGATATTGATTAAGCAACGAAAAGTTAAAAACGAATCAAGGGTTTATGTCATCAGCGATCAGTGTGGAAAAATTAGTCTCCGATGCTAAAGAGACCGCAAGCAAGCTAAAAATCGACAAATTCGATATTTATGGTGCAATCGTCGATGAAACTAGTGCTGAAGTCGATAGTGGCGCACCCAAACAAGTATCAGCCTCTAACCGCGCTAGCATCACCGTGCGGGTTTGGAATGAGCAAGGAACTGTCGGCGTTACTTCTACCACCAATATCGATCGCATTGGCTTAGAACTTGCTCTCCAAAGCGCCCATGAGGCAAGTTTCTTTGGTGCTAAGGAAAATATTCCTGATTTTAGTCCCGAAGCGATCGCTGATATTCCCTCTCGCGAATCACAGACTGCACCACAAACTGCGATCGAGCAGCTAGTTGCAACCCTCTTGGGTGCAGAAAAAGAATTATTAGCGAAACATACAGCGATCGCAGGTGTTCCCTATAATGGACTATCTCAACGTGATGTCAGTCGCTTCTATTTGAATAGTGCTGGTGCAATGCGAAATGAGAGTAGTTCCTATAGCTCTATCTATCTCTATACTAAAACGGAAGAGGAAGACAGAAAACCTCGCAGTGCTGGCGCTTATCGAGTGAGTCGTAGTTTTGAAGATTTAGATGTCAAGGGCTGCATCGAGGAAACTGCGGAGAAAACGATTAGTCATTTAAACTATGACAAAATCAAGTCTGGCAAATATTTAGTTGTGTTTTCCCCTGAAGCATTTTTGAGCTTAATCAGTGCTTTTTCGAGTCTCTTCAATGCTCAAAGCATTCTCGACAAAAATAGTCTCTCTAGTCCCGAATCTATCGGCACACAGATCGCATCACCACTATTAAATGTTAGCGATGATGAACTGCATGTGGGAAATGTAGGCTCATCAACATTTGATGGAGAAGGCACTCCCACACGCCGCACTCCATTAATTGTGAATGGAGTTTTAACTAATTTCTTACATAGCTCTGTCACCGCAAAACGTTTAGATGCTAAGCCCACAGGCAATGGTAGCATTGGCTCGAAGGTTTCAGTCAGCCCTAATTTCTTCCATATTGAGGGTAGTAGCGAGGCTAATGCACCTAATGAAAAAGTCTACGATTTGGCAACGGCTGAGAATATAATTTTGATCGATGATCTACAAGCACTTCATGCAGGCGTGCAGGCTTCGCAGGGTTCTTTTTCTTTACCCTTTGACGGTTGGCTAATCAATAAAGGCGATCGCGTTAGCATTGATTCGGCTACGGTGGCTGGTGACATCTTGGACTTACTAAAGGCGATCGTCTACATCGAACCAGAAGTAAAAATTACGCCTTCAGGTGTTGCACCACAGATTTGGGTAGAAGGACTATCAATCACAGGTGAAGCTTAAAAAAGTGGGACACAAGGTGTCCCACTTTTTAGGTTTTGGCATTGTATAAGTTAGTATTTGTCATTTGAGCGCCATCAAAAAGAGTCTCTTGCAGATTTGCCCAACTCAAGTTTGCGCCCCGCAAATCAGCCCCCCGCAGATCTGCTTTGCGTAAATCTGCACCCTTAAGATTGGCATGACGCAAATTTGCCCGATGCAGATCTGCATTATTCAAATTGGCATAACTTAGATCTGCCCCAGTGAGATTGGCTCGACAAAGTTTCGCGTTAGCCAAGTTAGCCTTGCTCATGAGGGCATGACTAAGGTCAATCTTATGAAGATCGATCGCCTGTAAATCTACTCCCACTAAAACAACGTTAGAAAATACTTTTCGCCCCGATCGATAGATTTGCAAAAATTCTTTAGCATCCATTAATTGATTAGCCTTGGCAACAATCTTTATGTAGTTATTGTACAAACAAATTTTTAAAAGACATACTAAGTAAATCTCTTAAAAATTAATTTATAGCAATAAACCCAAAAGATTAATGGCAGCGCTTTGCGCCGCCTCTTTTGGGTTTTACAAATTAACTTTCAAACGAATCAAGATCTAATGCTGCGGAGCCTCCCTTCTCTAGCTCAATCAACATCTTTCCTAGTTGTCTCCAAACTAGTAGTGCAATACCAACGGTGATAGGAATCGCAACGATATAGCCAAATAGAGATGGGAAGCCAAACACCTCTAGCCCTGTTGACATAAAGACAGCGATGCTAATAGTCATGCCTATGTAAGGGACTTTGATACTGGCACTCTTTAGTTCTAGCATGACGCGAGAAGACTTACTGCTTGACCAGATACTAACCAAATTGCGTAAAGTTACTTCAAATGATCGTCCACAGGCAAGTCCAGCAACAAGGGAAATCGCAAACAAAAAATATGGTGGATCGGAGGGAAAATAGTAATTCACAAGTATATAAAGTTTTGTAGTGTGTCTTTATATTAAGCTTAATAAGTAGCTGGGCTTAATTAAAATCTAAAACCAGAGGTTGTTCCGCCCGCTACGCGGGCGGAACAACCTTTTTGGTTTTTAGTTTACTTATGCCTAGCTACTTAGTATTGCACGGTACATAATCATATTTCCTAATTTATAGCTGTCGCCCAAGAAGTGAGGGGCGGCGCTTCGCGCCGCCCCTCACTTCTTGGGCGACAGCAAAACTTGCTTTGCTATAGAACTAAATTAGAGCTTAGCCGTAAAATAAGAAACCGATTTTTTGATAGCGGGGGGTCACTACGCTATCAGAATAATTGCAGAACCCTTAACGGGTGTTAAGTAAAAAGCTTCTCCTTTTGCCACCCCAAGAATTAATGGTGCGGCGCTAAGTGCCACACCATTAATTCTTGGGTAATCTTAAGAATATTTATGCCATTTTTGCCAAGTTATGATAACGTATTGGCACTTTCCTGCTGCCAAAAACTAGCTTACCTGCCCCCCGATCGCCATCGCGTATATTAAATATGTACATTAAAAATGTAGAACTCACCAGATTTAAGTCCTTTGGCTCAACTGTGTCCATCCCATTAATGACTGGGTTTACGGTTGTTTCAGGTCCCAATGGTTCGGGTAAGTCGAATATTCTTGATGCACTGTTGTTTGCGCTAGGACTTGCAGGCTCAAAGGGGATGCGGGCTGATCGCTTACCAGACTTGGTGAACCAAGCCCATAGTAAAAAAGGTCGGATGGTTGAGGCGATCGTTACGGTTACCTTTGCCCTTGAAGATGCTGAAGTGACGGCTTTACAGGCTGAAGGCGTAGAAATACCTACAGCAGAGGGGCAGTCTGTGGGTGAATGGACAGTGATGCGAAAATTGCGAGTTACTAGTCAGGGGACTTACACTTCTACTTATTACATTAATGGAACTCCTTGTAATTTAAGTGAGTTACATGAACAATTAGCCAAATTCCGTATTTATCCTGAAGGTTATAACGTTGTTTTGCAGGGGGATGTTACGGGTATTATCTCCATGAATTCACGAGAACGGCGGGAAATTATTGACGAATTGGCAGGGGTAGGTGAATTTGATCGCAAAATTGCTACGGCAAAAGATAAGTTGGATGATGTCAAAACTCAGGAAGAGAGATTTCGGATAGTTGAGCAAGAACTAATTGCCAATAAGGAGAAACTAAAAGGCGATCGCGTTAAAGCCGAAAAATATAAGGCGCTACGATTAGAATACGAACGAATGGAAGCTTCGGAGGCAGTTCTTCAACAGCGTGAGATTCTCTATCAACAGTCACTTCGCAATGTTGAGCTGATTAATAATAAGGAACAATGTAGTAATTTAGAAAAATCTCTAGCTGAACTATCGCAGATAATCGAGACAGGCACTGTCCAACTTAATGAATTAAGCGATCGCGTCCATACTCTGGGCGAAGAAGAATATCTCTCGGTTTCTAGTAACTTATCGGCACAGCAGGCGGAACTACGCGGTTTACAACGTCAACAGCAATCTCTAACTAGTTCCTATCAAAATAATCAAAACCATATCGTCAATACCCAAGAGGAAATTGATCGCCTCTTACGTGAATCTGAAGAAATAGAATCGCAAAAGCAATTTAAAGAAGAGTCGGTAATTACTGCGGAGAAATCTCGCGATCAACAGTCATCGATTGTTTCGCAATATCGCAAGGAAGTCCAAGCGATCGCCTCGGCTTCATCGGAGTGGGTGCGTCAACAAACACAATTACGTCAGGACGCAGATCAAGCCCAAGCAGAACTCGATCCCCAAAAGCAAGAGCAAACTCGACTTCGGGAAGTTCTGAACCAACGTTCAATTCAATTAGAAGCACAGGAATGTGAACTACAAGAAGTCATGGCTGGCGAGGGTCGCTATGCCGTTGACATGTTGTCTAATCAGTCCCTTGAAGATGCTCTACGTCTGCAAGAAGCAGAAGTAAGTGGAGCCGAGACTTTAGTCCAGACCCTAGCTAAAAATCTTGCCGAGGCTCAATTAGAAGTGCAACTTCAGAATGAGACTATTGACCGAATTACTCAAGAGCAGCGTGTCAAAACTCGCCAACTTGATAAATTGGAGGCACAGGTACAGGCAAGCCGCGAAGTACAAGGAACTAAAGCTTCGCAGGTTGTAATCGAAGCGGATCTGTCAGGAGTATATGGCTTAGTCGCTCAATTAGGACTGGTCGAACCTCGCTATCAATTGGCTCTGGAAATTTGTGCAGGTGGACGTTTAGGAAATTTGGTGGTTGAAAATGATGAAGTTGCTGCCGAAGCGATCGCACTGCTGAAACGCGAACGCGCAGGTCGAGCTACCTTCTTACCTTTAAACAAATTACAGTCCGCTAGATTTCCTTCGCGTACTGAAGCCCAAAAACTAGGGGCGATCGACTATGCCTTCAATCTGGTCACCTACGAAGATCGCTATCAAGATGTTTTCTCCTTTGTATTCGGGAATACCCTTGTATTCGAGCATCTCGACCAAGCGCGATTCCATATCGGCAAATACCGTATGGTAACCCTAGAAGGGGAAATTCTGGAAACATCAGGGGCGATGACTGGCGGTAGCGCTCCTTTGCATTCCAGTCTCCATTTTGGCAATACAAAACCTGCGGAATCTTCGGAAACAAAGCAACTACGCGATCGCCTGTTGGAAATCGATCAAATGTTAGCGCGGCTGAATCAACGTTTGCGTGGGGCATTAACGGGAATTGCTAAATATGAAGAGCAATTGCAAGCAGCAAGAACCACACATCGCGAAGCCCAACTCAAACGCGATCGCATCTACGAACAAATCGAACGCAATAGTCGCGATCGCTCTCGACTGCAAGACCAAATCCAACAAACTCGCACTGCTATTGAGATTGGGCAGTCACAATTAAATACCCTAGATGGAAACATTGCTGAACTAGAAGCAAAACTTCTAGTCAAGCGTGCTGAACTTACGGAACTCGAAAAATCGGGAACCCATACCCGTTGGCTCCAAGCTCAAGATGCCCTGCAAGGTCAAGAGGCTCTGCTCAATAGTGCGGAAATTGAACTGCGCACTGCCAAACAACAGTTAGGAGAATTAGAAAATCAGCATAAGTTAGCCTTGGAGAAAATGGCGCAGCGTCAAACTCGTCTCCAAGAATTGCGTAGTACTCAAGCCGAACTGATCAATAGTACATCACAAATTCAGCATCAAATCAAACAAACAGAAGCAGCGATCGCCTCCTATCAATCTCGATTAGAGGTTCTCGAACAAACCATTGGCTCCGCAAAACAAGAACGTGATGCCTGTGAGCGATCCCTTCGCGCTCAACAGCAACAACAACAGCAGCAACAATGGCAACTCCAAAAAAATTGCGAACGTCAAACCGAACTCGAACAGCAAATCGCTCAATTCACGGAACAACTAGATCAAATTGAACTTCCTGATATTGTTCCTGAAGTTCCTGAAACCATGACTCTCGAACAACTGCAACTAGAGCAACGCCGCTTGCTTAAGCGCATTCAGTCCATGGAGCCAGTCAATATGATGGCGATCGCTGAATACGAAGCGACATCCCAGCGTCTTGAAGAACTTAGCAATCGTCTAGAAACCCTTAACCAAGAACGTACTGAACTTTTAATCAGAATTGAGAACTTTACAACTTTACGTCAACGCGCTTTCATGCAAGCCTTTGATGCCGTCAACGGTCATTTCAAAGAGATATTTGCCGAACTCTCTGATGGCGACGGCTATCTGCAACTAGAAAATCCCAATGCCCCTCTGAGTGGTGGACTGACTTTGGTTGCTCATCCTAAAGGGAAACAAGTTCAGCATTTAGCATCCATGTCTGGTGGTGAAAAATCTCTCACTGCCCTCAGCTTTATCTTTGCTTTACAACGCTATCGTCCATCACCATTCTATGCCTTTGATGAGGTAGACATGTTCCTTGATGGCTCGAATGTGGAGCGTCTATCAAAGATGGTACGGAAGCAAGCTAATCTCGCCCAATTCATTGTGGTCAGTCTACGCCGCCCAATGATCGAAGCCTCAGAACGAACAATTGGTGTAACTCAAGCAAGGGGTGAGCATACGCAAGTTTTGGGATTAGAACTGCGATCTCCTTCAATCGCAACTTCATAAAAAACCGATTTTGGTATTTCCATCGCCTTCGGCGATGGAAATACCAAAATTTATTAAAATTGTCCAAAAAAGGTTAGGATCATCAACGCATTGTGCTGTTCATCTCAGACCACTAAACTTTTCTTGGCACAATTTAATCTCTATGCCGCGTATTAAACTCGAACCTCTAGGAATTACGATCAACGTCTCCGCAAAAAATGGATTGTGGCGATCGCTTAAACATGCCAAGGTTGAACTAGTCGCAACTTGTCAAGGACAAGGAACCTGTGGTACTTGTGCTTTAAGAGTGTTTGAGGGAGCAAGTTGCCTTAGTCCTATGCAAACCCTAGAACAAGTCACTCTTAAAAATACGCGCCGCGATCTATCGCTTTATCGTCTGACCTGCCAAGCTTCAGTTTTAGAGGATGGAGTTGTTTTTTACTTAGATAACAAAGCTGACAAAAAACTAGTACAAATTTTTGAACGACTTAAAAACCGTATTGCTCCTCGCAATATCTATCACCCCATCACCAATGATTTGTTAGTTCAAGAAGGGAATCTAATTACACAAGAGATTTTAGAACGGTTACTAAGTGATTCCTAAACATAAGAGGCGGCGCTTTGTGCCGCCTCTTATGTTTAGAAAAACAAATATAGCAATTTTATAGCTACCGTCGATTGTGTTAGGACAAAATCAAAACCCAAGAGGAGAATGGCGGCGCTTCGCGCCGCCATTCTCCTCTTGGGTTTTATGTCTACACTTGGCGACAGCTATAAAAGAGTCGTGAGATTAAATAATTTGTGAAAGTGTGCCACAAAGTGGCACACTTTCACAAATTATTTAGGACTGATCTAGTGTTAAAAATTACATATTTTTTTTAACTTTTAGATACTTGTCTTTTAAGAGGCTATAGACTGGTTATCAAAATTATTACCTCTAACTGTTGCATCTTTCATGATTTATGAATTAACCATGCTTTGTCCTATCTTCCACAGGATAGGGCAGTTCTGTTAATCACAGACTTGAAAACCTTTATGTTTCGGATTGGGGGATTTTTTACAAACTTTATTCTGATTTTTAAATCATTTTTTTGTCATTAATCCAACTTAAAACTTTAAATATTATAAAAACTTATAAAAATAAAAAAATTTAATAAACAACTATAACAAATTGCACAATGCATACATTAACAATGAATAACTCAGATTCTTTTTTTGAAGAATTGGTGGATAAGCCGCATCAAAAAAAGCAGCTTATCCATTTGGCTTTAGCTGAGTCAACACCAACTGTATCGCAAGTTATTCTTCAAGAAATCAAAAAAGACAACCGTTGGGTTCCCGATATCTGCCCCAATTACCAGCAATTGGTTCAGACTGTTACTCAACAATCTTCTGATCTAATTTTATTGGGTAAATTGGAAGATTTAAATTGGTTAGAGGCTTGTCGCCGATGCCTCAAACAATGGCAGAACTTGCCGATCATTTTACTAGTTGAGCAACTGGAAGTTGGTGATTTTTTTCGGAAGTGGGCGATTGCTCGGGGTGTGCATGACGTAATTAGTGTGCATCCTCAAAATGTACATCAATTCCAGAAAGCGTTAATTCGTAACGTCTTGAAAATTGCGATCGCCGATTCTAGCCAAAACAATCAAAATATTGATGAAGAAGCTAATTCTGACAAGTCTGACACTCTCACTTGGGAGGCAACCCTAGTAGCCCTAAACCGACTGACTAAGTACAGTTCCAGTTATTTAGGTCCATTAGCGATCGCCAACTATTGGAAAAAAAGCCATGCTAGTCTCGTTTCACTTCATCCCTCTCTTGAATATTGGAAAGTTGACTATCAAGGACAAATAAGCTGTCCTTTTATCTCTGAGCAAATTGAGCCACTAACCCCCGTTCAATTGCAAGATGTTCAAACATGGGTAAGAGCTTTTTTGAAAGAATGTGAGCGAGTCATTGTTGACTTCTCACAGATATTACAAGCCAAATCCCTATCTGCCGATGTTTCCAAGCTAGTTTTCCCCGTTGAATGAGATCGCAGTGAAACAGATAAAATTACAACCTTTAAATCAAGATGTGGAGGTTTCAACTGACAGTACTTTACTCAGTGTTTTGATTAAACAGGAGATGAATGTACTCCAAGCCTGTGGTGGTCAGGGAAGATGTGCAACTTGTCATGTATATATTCAAGCAGGGGAAAAATCTCTTAGTCCCAAAAGTGAACAGGAAATATTAACCCTAAGCTTTATCACTTCATCTAAAGCAAATTCACGTCTGGCTTGTCAGGCAAAGGTTTGGCAAGATGGCATCGTGATTGAAGTTCCGCAAGGAATGTACATCGGTTCGATTGGAGAACTAAAAAACTTAATCGGAAAGCGCGCTCAGCAAAATCTGATTCATCCGTTAACTGGTGACGTTTTAGTTGAAGAAGGTAAGTTGATTTTACGATCAGCTTTAGAAAAAATGTCTGAAATTGATTCCTCTTTTAGTACTGATTTAAGTCAAATTTTGTTACCACCAGAAAAATCTATGGCTTCAGGTAAATAACATTACTGAAGCTCTGCGATCGCAAATTAATATCTATTCCATTGCATCAATCTGCATCAATCTGAGGATTGCAAATGACCAAATCAACCTTTCGTAATAATACAACTGAAGAATCGATTCTTCAGTTAAACTCCTTATCTCAAGTTTGTCATTACAGTCGCCATACATTCTTTAAATTTGATCAGTCTAAAGGACAAATTAGAGACTGGAACCAACACCAATATGTGTTGGCTAGTGATGATTTTATTGTGTCATTGCTCAAAGGACTAGACCATGAAGTGGGCGAAGCTTCTGGGTGGTTGATGTATTTGATCGGCAAAGATTGGGGAACTGAGGATGCCAAAGATTTTAAAATCTGGTTTGAGAGAGATTATCGTTTCAGTATTAATAAGTCCAGTCTTAGCTTTGCCCTAGAAACTTGGTGGTGGCCGTTGACATCTCAGGGCTGGGGAAAATGGAATGTCGATCTCAGTTCAATTCGTGAAGGTTTCATATTTGTTGATCTATTTGATTCGGCAGTAGCAAAATCGATGGGAAATATTGGTAAGCCTGTATGTTTTCTTTATGCAGGATTATTAGCGGGATTCTTTTCGGTGATGCTTAATCGCGGTTTAAGTAGTACTGAAATCCAATGCTATTCGATGGGGAATAACTTCTGTCGTTTTTTGATTGGTTCAGAGACTCGGATTAAAGCCGCTGAATTTTGGCTAAGTTCTGGTGCTACAGCTCAAGAAATTGAAGCAAGGTTACTTGATCAAGATTCTACTAATGGTAATGGAAGGTTACTTGATCAAGATTCTACTAATGGTAATGGACTGTAGCGAAGTAAGTAGTTATTTCCCATCCCAAGACGGAGAAACAACTACTTACCTGAAAAGGGCTATGGCTCAGTCAATGGATACAGGAGGAATTTAAGTTGAGAAGAAAAAGTAATCATCGAGCCGATCACACTTTAAAAAATTGGTCGTTAAAGAATTGGCTACATGGGCTTAAAAAGCTATGGAAGTCACTAATTAAATCGCTCAAAGTATTTTTCACTGCGGATTTAGGTGGTTCTCCTTCCAAGCGATCGCGGCGATCGTCATACTATGAAGATCTCAATGGGCAAAGCCATTTGAGTAGTGAGTCGCCGATCTTGAATTCGCGTCCTGCCAGCTTTTTATTGGGTTTAGACAATATTGACAATTTGGAATTTTTAACGACCAAAGAGTTAATTGAGCAAATCGAGTGGAATGCTGAGAGTCAGGAAGTGTTGATTGCGAAGGAGGAAGATCTGACTTTGCTGGAGGATTTGCTTGTTAATTTTCCTGATTCCTAATTCCGTCCCATAAACAAATGTGCTTTGCACATTTATTTCAAAAATCATTTAATTAAACTTTTAAAACTATGCTTACTCTCTTAGAAAATGTTTTAGATCGTGCCGATGGCTCCTACATTACACCCGAAGATTTGCGAATCTTGGATGGAGCGATCGCTTCGTGGCAACAGCGTCGTCAAACCTATGATTTGCTCCAGACTAAGGAAAATGTCATTCTTGAGCAAGTCATGCAACAGATTATTAACACGGCTCCTGATGTAGCGGCAAAAGTAACTGTTGATGGTGGTAATAAATGTAATCGTGACATGGCTTTAGTGCTGCGATACTGTGCTACAGCGATGTTATTGCAAGACGAAGAATTGCTTAAAGATCGTTTGCTGTATTGGATGCAGAATATTATGTTGGCTTTAAAAAACCAACGGGTAAATGATTTTGTCTATCGCTCCTTGCAGAAATCCGTTCAGGCAAATCTTCCTAAGGAAAATGCAGATTTGCTACTGCCATACCTTGCGATCGCCCACCAATGGTTAAGCCAATGATTACCAATTCAATTCCTAGTAATTACTTTTCCCCTCGTTTTTACGTCAAATCCGATCCTGCGACGGGGCTGCTCTCAACTCGACAAGGCGATCGCCTTGTGGCTGTGCCAGATTTTTTGTTACGGAGTATCCATCGATCTCTTTATTCTGAGGCAGGGCAAGCAGGTACTTTAGCTCTGTACACCTTTGGTTTTGGTTGGGGTGGCTCTTTTTACGATCACATTCGTAGTGAAATCGAGTCCTATCAAGGCACGACAATTATGGCAGCTAATGCGGTAGAGTTCCTCGCTACAATGCGCCAACTCTGGACAGTACATGGCATGGGAACCATAACCCTTGACTTTAGCCATCGTCAACATGGGCTGATCGTCGTGACTACCGAAAATTCTGTGCTAACGACAGGTAGTGAAATTGGCTTGCAGTCGGGTAGTAAGTTGCCTTGGCATCAGTTGCAAGCTGGATTTATTGCTGCATGGTTTTCACGCTGGGCAGGTAAAGATATTCGCGCCTGTGCAACGGACTGGTCGTCGCCGCCAGATCCTGATGCTGATAATTCCTCTTCCAAACAGGATAGTTATACGCGCTTTCTGGTTGGACTCACTAGCAAAGTTCAACCAGTTGAGGGTTTTGTAAAGCAAGGAATGAGAACTGCGGAAATCTTAGAGAAACTTACGGCTTAAGCAAAAAAGCGTTGCAAAGCAACGCTTTTTTGCTTAAGCCGCCTATCCAAATAGTTTGAGGCGGTGCTTCGCGCCGCCTCAAACTATTTGGGGACAACTATATTTACTAATTTCTTGATGATGCTTTTAATGGCACTAACTTACTTACTTTTGCCCAACTCAACTCGTGCATCAATACATAGGAGCAGGGAATCAAGAATAAAGTCAGGATTGTGGCAAGGGCTAAGCCTGAGAAAATCACGATTCCAAGCGGTTGTAAAAACTCGCCACCATCGCCACCACCCAGAGCTAGCGGAAATGCACCAACTACAGTGGTAATCGTGGTCATCAGAATCGGGCGGAGGCGCGTCGGCGCAGCTTGCAACATGGCTTGAATTCGACTACATTTCTGCTCCTCACGGATTTGGTTCGCCAGCTCTACCAACACGATCGCATTATTAACAACGATACCAATCAACAAGATTACGCCGATTACTACCATCACATTGATCGAGCTATTGGTGACATACAGCCCCACAACGCCACCGGCCAGAGCAAGGGGAATCGTCAGCATGATCACAAGTGGATCAAGCAATGAGTTATACTGCACCGCCATCACCACAAATACTAGGAATGAGGCAAGTAAACCCAATGTTCCAAAGGCTCCAGAGAGGTTGTCATTAGCCGCTTTTGCAGAACTGGGTAATACGGCGACACCATCGGGCAGATCAATTGCCGCGATCGCCCGTTCAGTTTGTTTGAGAGCGTCACTAAGACTTGCGCCGCGCTCCACACTACCGAGGATTAAGTAAACCTGACGTTGATTAATCCGTTGAATTTCCCCAGGGGCGCGACCTTCGCTCAGAGTTGCCACATCAGCGAGGCGGACTGGGCGATTATTGCTGACAAATAGGGGGACTTGTTGCAATTGCGAAGAGTTTTTGCGTAACTCAGGATCAAGCTGTACGCGCACATCAACAAGGCGATCGCCACGTTGTAATTGCGTGGGGACTGAACCTGTAATTGCAGTTTGCAGAGTGGAACCGATCGCTTGAGTTGAAAGTCCTAGCGATTGCAGACGTTCCCAATCAGGAATAATTTGGATCTCAGGCTGACGGGCATCGGTATCGGGACGGAAGGTTGCGCCTTTGACTGACTTCTCTAAGGCACTGAGAACTTCCATACCTGCTTGAGACAACACATCTGGATTACTACCTTGCAAAACAACATCAATATCCGTTCTAGGTACAGGGGAATTATTGACAATAATCCCGCGAACTTGCCCTGGGTTAACCCGAATCCTTACCCCTGCTAGGTTGAGTTTGGCAATTTCTCGATTAACGCGACTGACAAAGCCAGTAAGGTCAGCATTTGGTTTGAGTGTGACTGTACTACCACTACGCAAGGGATTAGCTGTAACGTTATTACCAAAGGAGCCGCCACCGATAGTGGCAAATGAGTAGGCTGTTTCAGGTTGCTTAATCAGAATTTCATCAACTAGCGACATCACTTTCATATTTTCAGCAAGGGTTGTACCTGCTGGAAATTGAGCATTAACGTTGACATCACCTGTTTTAACTTGAGGGATGATTTCTTGGGGCAGTTGTCGCGCCATCAGGAAGCCGCCACCGCCAAGGATCGCAAATAGAGCAATTACAACCAAGAGGCGATAATGGACAATTCTGGCTAGAAACCCTGCATAGCCAAGAGTAGCTGCTGCAAAACGACGCTCAAATCCGACCATGAACCAAGATTCATTTAAACGACTCGACCAAGGGATAGCTAATAGTCGCGAAGCCATCATCGGTACGACAGTTACCGCGATCGCGATCGAAGCTGCCACAGCAAAGCTAATGGTAAGAATTAGTTGATTGAATAGCAGTGATAGAAATCCACCTAACAATAGGAATGGGAAAATTACTACAAGATTAGTGCTAGTAGAAGCAATTAGGGCTGATTCAATTTCGCCACTGCTAGACTGTGATTGGTGAATAATGTCTTCAAATCCAGCCTCACCACCATTACGCTTGCGGATTTTGGCAATGCCGATGGTAATGTTCTCTAGCATCACAATCGAATTGTCCACGACAATACCTACGCCGAGGGCTAGTCCACCTAGACTAAATAGGTTGAGAGAGAAACCAAAAATCCCCATACAGATGACTGCGGCAAGGGTAGCGAGGGGAATCGCTAGAGAAATAATTAATGTCTGACGTAATGAACCTAGAAATAAAAACACAGCGATCGCCGCTAAGCCAGAACCAATAATCCCTGACCAAGCCACGTTAGCAACCGAAGCTCTGATCAGTCTTGACTCGTCAAGGGTGGCTGTTAGTTCAGCGTCGCTGGGAATTAAGCCATTTTCTCGTAGTGTGGCAATTTTTTCCTTGACGCGATCGACGACCTCAATCGTATTCGCGTCGGGCTGCTTAGTTACTAACAACCGTACTGCTTCCTGTCCATTTAAAGTCGTGAAAACTCTCTGTTCTTCAGTACTATCAATGATTTCCGCAAAGTCTCGTAAATAGACTTGTCTGGGCGGAGTCGTAGCTGTAGGATTGCTGACAACAAAGGATAAATTTTCTAGTTCTTTAGCATCTTTAAACTTACCGATCGCCCGAGTCAGTGGTTCAACCGTGCCATTGCGTAGCCTACCACCAGAAATATCGATATTGCGATCGCGCAATGCGTTCAAAACATCATTAACGCTCACACCTGCTGATTGTAATCGTGGCAGATCGAGATTAACCTGTACCTCTTCCCTGACACCACCAACTACATCAACACCCGCAACCCCTGGCACGATCGCTAGTTCACGTCCCAACTCTTCATCCGCAAATAGCCGCAACTCTGGCAATGACAAAGAAGGCGATGTAAGCGCAAATTCATAGATCGGAAATTGGGAAGGATCAAATTTAAAGATTCTTTCATTCTCGACTACATCGGGTAGACGACTCCGACCACGGTTAAAGCTAGCAACTGCGTCATTGAGAGCTTGATCAACATCACTACCTGCTTCAAAAAACAAATCGACCCGCACCTGACCTTCACGAGTACGCGAAAAAAGCTGGTTAACACCTTCAGTTAGCGCTAAAGCTTCTTCTAGAGGTTTGGTAACTTCGGTAATAGCAACTTCTGGGGAAATGCCTGGAACATCGATTTGTACGCCGATACGTGGATAAACAATTGATGGAAGTAAATCTACCTGCAATCGGGTGATATAGAAGGCTCCCATAACAAAAATAGCGATCGTTAGCATCAGCGTACCAATGTGGCGGCGAATGGCTGTAGCGCTAATGCTAAATCCTGTCGGTCTGGGACTGGAAGAGTGTTGGTCGCTCATAGTTATCTCTTAAAGTTATCTCTTAAAATAATTAAAAAAAGTGATGAAGTAATACGATGCGAGCATTACTTCATCACTTAGAAGATTCTGATAACACGCTAAGCTTGACAGAATCACCATCCTGCAACCTGCCACCACTCCTGACCACTAGGCGATCGCCTTCTTTTAATCCAGAGAGAATCACAACTTTGCCATCACGGCGATCGCCAAGGGTGACTTTTCGTGCTGTCACTTTCGGTTCTTGCTGATCACCCATAACCACAAAAACTGTGCCAGTTTTCGGTTTACTTTGATTGCTAGCATTTGTCTTATTTCCTAAATTTGGGTTGGATTTTGAATCCGTTTGCGCTTTGGTTTGATTAGTTGTACTTGTCTGCTTCGGTCGTCCTGCAACTTCTAAGGCGGAATCTGCGATCACAATTTGGCGAGACTGACCACTCGAAAACTGCACCCTTGCTAGTTGACCACTACCTAATTTATTGTCACGATTTGGAACTACAACTTCTACAGGAATCAATCTCGCCACAGGATCAGCTACTGGCGAAATTCGTCTCACTGTTCCCGTAAATTTTTGATTAGGAAATGTGTCAAACCGCACATCAACGGATTGATTTAAACGAACTTTGCTAATCTCTAATTCTGAAATCAGTACAATTACTTTAACTTGACTAAAATCACCTAATTTTATAACGTCGTTACCTGCAAATAGAAGATTCCCCGTTTCACTGACGCGCTCTAGCACAACACCACTAATCGGTGCAGTAATCGTAGTGTAGGATTGACGCTCTTGTTCTCTTAATCTGATGGCTTCTTGAGCTAAAA
Organism: Pseudanabaena minima str. Chao 2107; assembly: GCF_051131155.1. Lineage (NCBI taxonomy): Bacteria > Bacillati > Cyanobacteriota > Cyanophyceae > Pseudanabaenales > Pseudanabaenaceae > Pseudanabaena > Pseudanabaena minima. The sequence continues at coordinate 1,328,132 of NZ_CP159508.1, read as the reverse complement.
CTCTTTGTGAACTTGCTCCCACCGTCTGTTGCTGAAGACTGACTTGTTGCTCAGCCGATCGCAATGATTGTTCGGCAGATCGCGCACGAGTGATAGCAGTCTCCGCAGTTTGAGAAGATACGGCTCCATCTTTAGCCAATTGGGTGAAGCGATTTGCGTCGGCTTGAGCTTGTTGATATTCCACTCTAGCTCGTTCTACTTGGGCACGGGCATTACCCACGGCTGCGCTTGCTTGAGAAACTTCTGCTTCCCTCGCCGCAACTTCAGCTTCAGCCTGAAGCACAGTTGCAGATAGAACTGCATCATCCAATTGGGCGATTGCTTGTCCTGCGGCAACGCGATCGCCAACATCCACATTCAGATCTAGCAAACGCCCTTCCAGTCGGGATTTCACCGATACTTCCCTTATTGGTGCAGTTGTACCTGTATACTCTGTCTCAGCTTGGAGAGAATCAAACTTAGCGATCGCTACATCTACAGCTACAGCAGGTTTTTGGTTCTGTACTTGAGCTTGAGAGGCATCTTTATTGCTTTGAGTGCAACTCACAGTTACGCCCGCTAAGCTAGTAATTGTGGCTAATATCCAAAAAGCTTTCATAGTGGTGAAGAGAGCAAGTGTTGAGTTTTCTAAAGTTATTCTAAGTTATACTCTGTGTTTTTGTGGGATATTTCTACGATAAATCTTTTGATTAACAAACACTTGTCGTCGTCAATACATAAGCCAATTATGCCAATATAGATTTAGGAATTGTCAGAATTTCTTGTAATTCTCTAGTTTTCACTAATTTAACTTCTGTGATTCCTCCTAGTGTTTTAGCAATTATCTTTTCTATTGTGGTTAGTATGATCGCCATAGGAATTTTGTGCTATCCATTGTTTGTCAAATGGCGACGTGATCGCATCATGGCAAAGCAATTTCCTAAGTCATGGTTAAGCATTATCGAAAGTAATCTTTCTATTTATAAGAGTTTGACTTCTGAACAGCAAAAAGAATTGCTCGGCTATATACAAGTATTTCTGAAAGAGAAGCAATTTATTGGCTGTCTAGGATTGCAAATTACGGAAGAGATAAAAGTGACGATCGCTGCGATCGCTTGTTTGTTGTTATTTAGCGATCGTAAGACCTACTTCCCAAACCTACGCTCCGTTCTCGTATATCCCCATGCTTATATCGTAAATGAGTTGATAATGAATAGCTATGTGGTGGAAGAACGCCGTGTCGCTAGATTAGGAGAGTCATGGACAAGGGATCAACTAGTCCTCTCTTGGGAGCAAATACAGCAAGATGTTCTCAATTGGAAAGATGGACATAATGTGATTCTACATGAGTTCGCACATCAGCTTGATCAAGAGGATGGTAGAGCAGAAGGTGTGCCAATTTTAGCGCGAGCTTTGGATTATGGGATGTGGAAACAGGTAATGTCGGCAGAATATTTGCAATTATGCGATCGTGTCGAAAATGGTCAAAAGACAATCCTTGATAGTTATGGCGCAACTAGTCCTGCAGAATTTTTTGCAGTGGCAACTGAGACATTCTTCGAGAAGCCAAATCAGTTACATCAAAAGCATCCATCTCTTTATGAACTACTACAGAGGTACTATCGCCTCGATCCTCGACAATGGCAGAATTAAGGCTATAATTCTATGCATGTATGGGATATATGGAATCTAAAGTGGCAAAAGACATTTACCATAATACTGTAAAAATAGCTTTAGTAAAGGATGGTTGGCAGATTACAAATGATCCTTTGACCTTGAAAATCGGTCGTCGGAAAGCTTTAGTAGATTTAGGGGCAGAGAAATTATTAGCAGCCGAACGAGAGGGACAAAAAATTGCTATTGAAATTAAGAGCTTTCTTAATCCATCGCAACTTCATGATTTAGAACAGGCTGTAGGACAATTTGTACTGTATTCAAAAGTTTTAGCGCAACAAGAACCAGACAGGATACTATATTTAGCAATAACTCGTCTTGTGTTTAGTGAAATTTTTTCAGAAGAAATTGGTCAGCTTATGCTTGATGAAACTGACTTGAGGCTAGTCATATTTGATCCAGAAAATGAGGAGATAGTACAATGGAAACTCTAACTGAATATCAAAACCTTTTAAGAAAAGTCCTTGAACAATATACTCAGATTCCCTATCGATATGGAGATATTACAACAACTCTTATTATCAGCGAAGATCATAATCATTTTTTACTAATGGATCAAGGATGGGAAAAGGGATTAAGGGTACATGGTTGTTTGTTTCATGGACAAATTATCAATGATAAAATCTGGATTCATTATGATGGAATTGAAGATAGTATAACTGAGGAGTTAGTAGCAGCAGGTGTACCAAAAGACAAGATTGTTTTAGGTTTTTATCCGCCTGATGTAAGGAAACATACAGGCTATGCTGTTGTATAGGTACTTGGAGATTGAAAAATTGATCGTAAGGTTGATTGGTTTGTTTTGGAAGATGGAAAATAATAGACCTCTTGCAGAACTGAAAATTAATCCAGAGCAGAGAAAGTTTTAGAAGCAACAAGAGCGACTTCAAAGTTATAAATGGCAGCAATCAAATTACAACGCAAACCAAAACGACGACGACGATTACGATAAGGTAAAGAGAGAATCTTAAAAATCTTCAAGCGACGATTAACATGCTCAATCGCAATACGTTGACGTGCAAGTTGGCGATTACAACGCTTATCCTCCTTGGATAATGAGCCATTGTGAGGCTTTTTGATAGGAATTTGCGAGTTAGGATGCAACTTTTGTAAGCCTTGATAACCCTTGTCTGCCAAACCTTGTGTCTGTGCGTGAAAATGAACTCCACTTGCCTTGAATAATGAGAAATCATGCTGCTTGCCCTTACCGTAAGCGGTACAAACTATCTTGAAATTAGTCAGATCGACCACCAATTGGGCTTTGAGGGCATGATGCTTTTTCTTACCGCTATAAAAATGTTTCTGGTGATATTTAGGGCGCTCAACCTTTGTCTCAGTTACATCAATGGCAATTATGGCTGGAGCCTTCTCCTGCCACAATGACTTTTTTCCTGCTAACCGAAACTTTTTCGATTTAATTAAGACATTTTCTACTTTTTTGACGATGCGGCAAATCGTCGATTCTGACACTTCCCAGTCGCTAGCAATATGAAAATAGGTGCTATATTCACGCCAATACTGCAAAGTAACCAATATTTGGTCTTCTAGACTTAGCTTTGGTTCTACACCGCCTTGTCCTTTGCTTTGGGCTGCTTGTTGCATTAGTTCCGTCATTTGCGCAAATGTTTCTCTTCTTACCCCAAATAACCGTTTAAATTCTGTCGCTGATAGATTTTGACTGGCTTCGTATTTCATCGCTTAATTTGAGATCTGATAAAAAGCTTATAAATCTAACATATTTTTGGTTCTGCAAGAGGTCTACTGAAATATATGGAAAAACAAAGTTAGGAGAAAACATCTATGATTTGCAGCTAGAGGTTTCAATTAGAGGATTCTCTTCTACAAATGTAACCCCAGCCAATATAAAAGCTGTAATAAATAATTCAATGAGGCTATATAGTGACTTAGACTCAAAAGTTAGTTCATTTCTTCATTTAGCAATGGAAGAAGAAGATAGACTTAAGCAATTCTTATATTTTTTCTTTGTATTAGAAATATATACACATCAAGTATTTAAAAAAATTGACTTTCAGAACTATGTAAATGATATCAATAACATTCCTGATAGAATTAAAATATCAGGTGAAAAGTTTTTCTTAGAACAACAAAAAGAAAGTGTCACACTTTTACAGCGCTTTCATTGGTGTGCAATATTGATTTGGGAAAATATTGATGATAATGACATTACAAACTTTAAATTATTGAAAAAAGTTCGTAATGATATTGCTCATGGAGAAAATGTACCTGAACATACTCTACCTATAGGTATTGCAGAAAATTTATGCCTAAAGATTCTATCGTCTCACTTATAGAACTAATTTATTATTTTAGGAAGAGGACTCAAAAGTGAAAAACCTTTATACAAGTAGTCTAAACAATTAAGAATGCGAAATGATCAAATTTCTATTACCCAAACAAACATAGACGCATTGATAAAGCTTCTTAAGTTGCCATATGGGGTCTATAAAGGTTCTTTTTCGTTTTGCCAAATGGCGCGAATGATCTTAATTTCATCATAGGTATATTCCTCACGCAGGTGATCGAAGAGATTGCGTAAGGAATCTCCACCGATCGCATCTAGGGCTTCATAAATTACAGTTTGACGTTCTGGTGGCACAAGGCGATCGCAGTTAATTGCATAACCAGCTTCAAGTAATTGGACTAGATGTGTCCAGACTGTTGCAGGTTTAAGTCCGCGATCGCGAGCGATTTCATCAACATCTAAGCCATTCTCATACATAGCTAGGGTTTCGCGCTGCGTACTCGCTTTTGATAGTTTTGATTTTGGTGTTGATTCCTGTTTAACTCTAGATGCAGTTGATTCAGTAGGTTCCGCAGGCGGATATTTAAGATGATGTTCGAGAATAATCGCAATGAAATCATCAGCATATTGCTCTAGCTTCTTTGCACCAACCCCCGACAATTTAGCGAAATCTTTGCGATTAGTGGGTTGTTGCTCAGCCATTTGATTAAGAGTCGCATTACTAAAAATCACATAGGGCGGTACTTCCTGCTCATCGGCAAGATCTTTACGTAGTAATCGCAATCTCTCAAAGAGAATATCCACATCAACGGCTCTTTCTTTTATGCTTTCACGATCAGCAACAGAGGCAGGCTCAGTATCGCGTTCTATTGGTAACAATACATTTCGCTGGTTTCGCATGACTTCCCAACTACGATCATTGAGCTTGAGAATGCCATAACCATCAGTTGTTTGGGTTAATAGCCCTTGATGAATTAGCGATCGCGAAAGTTGTCGCCATTCATCAAGACTGCGATCTTTCCCAATACCATAGGTTGAGAGATTCTCATGTCCATGCTGCAATACTTTCTCTTTGCGTGAACCTCGTAATACATCAATAATATGTCCTGCGCCAAATCGCTCTTTAGTTCTTGCCACACAGGATAAAAACTTTTGGGATTCTACTGTCCAATCTTCCATGGGCTTAGGTGTGAGACAATTATCACAATTAGCACAATCACCTTGAAAATGTTCACCAAAATAGCGAAGGAGAATTGTGCGGCGACAGGCAACACCTTCGGCATAGTCTACAACTTGACGGAGTTGCTGTTGAGCAATTCTCTGTTCTGCTTCCAATGGCTCATTAGTGTGCGGATCAACTTTTTGAGCAATGAGATACTTGATTGTTTCTAGATCTCCATATCCCAAAAACAAAGTACAGTGCGAATCCTCACCATCACGTCCTGCCCGTCCAGACTCTTGATAATAGCCTTCAATATTGCGTGGTAAATCGTAATGAATCACAAACCTTACATCAGGTTTATTAATTCCCATCCCAAAGGCAACAGTTGCGACCATTACCTGTACATCGTCACGAATCCATCTTGTTTGATTTTCTTCCCGTTCTTTATTTCCCAGTCCTGCATGATAGGGAATTGCTTCGATGCCATCTTCTTGGAGACGGCTAGCTATTTCATCGACGCGCTTGCGACTGAGGCAATAAACTATGCCTGAGCCCTGTAGGCGTTTGATCTGACGTAAGAGATTGACATAGGTTTGCTCATTACCCTGCTTCGGAACAACTTCATAATAGAGATTAGAACGATTGAAACTAGCGACATGAATATAGGGATTTTTTAGTTCTAACTGCTGGCTAATATCTTCACGGACTCTTTCGGTTGCTGTAGCCGTCAAGCCAATCATCGGTACATCAGGAAATATTTGCCGAATTCGACTTAGTTGACGATATTCAGGACGAAAATCATGTCCCCATTCCGAAACGCAATGCGCTTCATCGATCGCAAATCCTGCAATCCCAATTTTGTTTTTAACAATATTTAGAAATTCGAGAAACTGTTCCGCAAATAGACGTTCGGGAGCGACGTAAACTAATTTAATTGCTCCATTCAAAATAGCTTGCGATCGCTGATTAGTCTCTCTTCCTGATAGGGTACTATTCAGAAAAGTCGCGCCAATTCCATTCTCTTTGAGCGCTGTAACTTGATCTTGCATTAAAGCAATTAATGGCGAAATGACGATGGTTACACCCGTTTTGAGCAAAGCAGGTAATTGAAAACAAATCGATTTACCGCCACCCGTAGGCATAATCGCCAAGGTGTCGCGCCCTGACATACTTGCTTCGATGATCTCGCGCTGCCCTGCCCGAAAGGATTCGTACCCAAAATACTGTTTCAGCGCTTGCTGTAGAGAATCGCTATTTGTCATAGATTAGGATTTGGCAAAAGTCTGAAATATCCATTTTGTAATTGCGCCATCATCTTGCACATAACTTAGCTGTAATGCTTCCTCAACTTTAGATATATCTAGACCTTTGAGAACTTGTGATTCTGTAATTCTACCACTACGGCCTTCAGCGATCGCAAAAGCAAATACCTCTGATGTACTAGCATTTACTGCCCAGTATTCCTGAATTCCTAAACGTTCGTATAGCAATCTCTTGTAACCTAAATCATCTTGAATAGTTGTTGCGGAAATTTCTACAACTAGAGTCGGTAAATCAAACTCATTCACATCAACTATGGCATTATTTCTAGGAGGGATTTTTAAGCCATTGCCAAGATAGAAAACCATATCAGGCTGAAATTCAGCATCACCATTTTTCCTGAAACTACAATTTAAATACTCATAAATACAAATATCTGCAAACGATGCAAATATGCTAATTACTTTATAAACAACTCCATTCTCATGAGCGTGAATTGGTCCAACGGGTGACATTTCAATCCTCATTAAATTCTGGTCGTAGTAAAATCGAGCTTTATCTAAGCTTGGTTCTTCAGTAAGAGCTAGAAATTTATCCCAAGATGCTTTTAACCAAACGTCAGACTCAATTTCTGGTTTGACTTCTACGCTATTTTTTGGATCGTTTGCCTTTGCACTAACCGTAATAGTCATGTTTAACTCAGTTAGGTTGTATTGATGATGATTTTAACATAGCGGTTTTCAAGTGAGCCTCAGCCGAAGGCAGAGGCTCAAACAATTACCTGAAGATTTGATCGCAAAAAAGTCGGGAATCTCCATCTCTGCATCTATTGATCTTCTTCAGTAATTTGTAAACGAATTGTCCGCCCTGAGCGATCATTCCCAATCTGTACCGCGACATTTTGATTGGCTAGGGAATCAAGAGAATTCAGCAAGTCGATTAAATTGGGAGTACTTGCACCCGCCTCCACATATAACTGATCGGCTGATGTCGAGACACGCTTCCATGCGCTGTATAGCTTTGCGATCGCCTGTTCCAGTTGTGAGGCTTGGCTAACTAAATCCGAGGCAAGTTTGAGACATCCCAATCTTAGGGCTTCTTCGAGGGCAAGATCGATATTAACTGAGCGGTTAGCGATCGCTTGGACTTGACTCGTATTAGTCAAATATTTAGTTAGCCTTTGAGCATCAGCCGTGACAAGTTTAATGTTATCCAAATCAGAACCATCAGCGATCGCCTGTTTGAGTGGAGTTTGATAGGCTTCAGGCAGTTTATCAATTTCGCGCACTAAGGGTGCAACATAGCGAGTGGGAATTGTATGGGCGGCAATTTTTTCTTTTAGCTCATCGGGAAGGTGATCAGAACTCATGGATGTCCATTCATCGGAAAGTTGCCGAACTTCACGACGGGTAATCTTTTCGCCATTTCTCGCCGCATCAACAATCAATTGTTGTACTTCCGTAGAAGCTTGGGCAGTTTCCAAAAAAGCTCTCTTACTAAATTGACGGATATCATCAGCATCTAGCTGCCCATCCGCCATTAAGGTGTCGGCACTATTAGCTAGTTGAATCCATGAATAAGCCTGAGACTTACTGATTTCCCGCTCTTGCAACCATTTTAAAAATCCCGTACCGCGCCCTTCTCCATTTGCTTTTTCGCGATCGCGTACAGTCCGCAAGATTCTACCGCGCCAAATATCGGTCTGCAAATCAAAGCGATCGCATACTTGCCAAGCCTGATCGACTTCAGCCAAAAATTGACCTTCAGCTAAACCTTCATCATTAGGATCTGGCAAGTTAAGCGAAAAATCTGTTAGATCAAGACTGGCTAAAGCTTCATTGGGAATAGATGCAACGGAAATTGTTTCGAGTACAGATTCGCTCACGGACACAGACAACCTTTGATTTAATAACTAGGGGATAAGGGCAATTTTGCCCTTGTTAATACTACCCGATCTAAAAAATATCCCCAGCCCAGCCTTCCAGAAATTCTTATTATGAACCCGATTTGGTTGTTTCCAGCGCCAAAGGTGCTGGAAACAACCAAATCGGGTTTTTGAAAGCCCGCCAGTGGGCTTTCAAAAACCCGATTTTTATAATGAGAATCGCTGCCTACCTTCGTAAGCTACCATGTACACACAAGTCTAACTGTCTACGTTTCGATGGATCTAAGCCCCCTAAATCCCCCAATTCTGGGGGACTTTGAAAGACTTTTATTTTCTTGTTTCCCCAGAATTGGTGGCTAGGGGGCTATTAACTGTTGACTTGAAGACTTGTGTGCAAACGGTAGCCTTTGTAAGGGAAATTAAAAGGGTTGGCGTTTTTAACGAATCTGAAAGTTGATAAATAGACAGCTTAAAAATGTTAGTTGGGCGGTCAGTACAAACATATAAACCACGGCTCGTTTTTTAAAAATCGTTAAAATCAAGCCGATCGCCTTGAGATCGATGATCGGGCCAAAAACGAGAAATGCAAGTAATGATCCGCCCGTAAAGGTTGCAGCAAAGGATAGAGCAAAAAATGCATCCACCGTCGAGCAGATCGAAACGATCGCAGCCAAAATCATCATGGCTAAAATCGAACTAACAGGACCTTGCCCTAAACTCAGGATAATATCGCGGGGAACCCAGACTTGGATAACGGCGGCGATCGCACTACCCATCACCAAAATCGCACCTAACTCACGCATTTCTGCGAGGGTATTATCTAATAGGAGATTTAAGCGATCAGGCAAAGACTTTGTGATAATTTGTTGATTGTTTGACGACAGATAACCCGCAAAATCTAAAGGTTGACTGCGATCTTCGCCTAAAAAAAATGTCCCCACAGGAACGGCTCCTGCTTTGACTTTGGGCGCTGGTAAGGCGATCGCAATATTGGGTTGCAAAATGGCGCGTAAATCCTTTTGAGAGCTAAATACCATCGCCACAATGTTAGCCACCATAAATGACAGCACAACTCGTAAAACTGCAATTTCAGGCTGATCGCGAAAGGCTGTCCAAGTTGCCCAAATCACTACAGGATTAATCGTTGGCGCAGCCATTAAAAAGCTGATCGCCACCGAGATTGGTGCACCTTGCGAGATGAGCCGCCTTGCCACAGGCACATTGCCACACTCGCACACAGGAAACATAAATCCTAGCAAGCTTCCTGCTAATGCGCCTAGAAATGGATTTTTGGGTAATATCGCGATCAGTTTCCGCTCATCTACAAAGATTAATAAAGCTCCCGACAGCAAAACCCCCATCAACAAAAATGGTATCGCTTCCACAAGGAGGCTTAAAAACAAAGTAAAGGCGCTAAGAAGTTGGTTCATAGTTAGGCTATTGGTATAAAGCCTGTGCTGGATTGTTAATTTTAATTTTTAGCTTAACAATTATAGAGGCTTATCTAAAGCTTTATAGAATTTCTAGAACTATCGATTGGTGATGAAAGCTTTGTAAAGATTGACTTTCATAGATCATCTAAGTCCACGATCATCATAAAGCACTATAGGTTTTAAAAATTTTTGGGACTCTTCTCGTAAAATGTAATGTTAAAGCAGTAAAGCTCAATTTTGCTGCAATGGGTAACGGGACTAAAACCATGCACCAATGCTTAATAGGACACAGCCACTATGACCGCACCAGATCCTCAACTACCCGCAATCCCTACGACTTCTAAAATCACTCCACCTAAGTTAGAAGATTATCGGATTCCTGTGTCTCCCGGATATGCACTTCCTGAAGATCGTTATGTGATGTCTGCACCCGATTTGGGGGGTGAGTCAGCAATTTTAGCTGAGTTCGACGCAGCCGTGCGTTCTGACCAATTTTCATTAGCCTTACAAAAGCTGATTCGTTGCCGTGACAATGTTTTACCTGCATTGCTAGAGCGTCTCGAAAGTGACGAGGTTGCTATATCAAAAAAAGCGGCGATCGCCTTGGGCTATTTGCGATCGCCTGTAGCGATCGCCCCTTTGATTGCCGCTGCTAAAAATCCTCACCGTCAAATTCACTGGCAAGCCGCAGCAGCTTTAAGCTGGATTGGTAGTGCGGAAGCAATCAGCGCTTTAGTACAGTTATTGCGTCATCCATCCATTCAAGTCCAAGCTGCTAGTGCCAAAGCTCTGAGCCGAGCCAGTTTACCTGCGGTATCGCCCTTAGTTGAGGCTTTAAAACATAGTGACGATATGGTAAAAGTCCATGCTGCTCACTCCCTTGGTCAGATTAGTTCACCCCTTGCTGTTACAACCTTAATCGAAGCACTGGAGCATGGCAGTAAATCAGTTCGTTTTGAAGCAGCTTGGGCGCTAGGTCAGATTAAATCCCCTCTATCAGCCAATTCCTTAGCGAGTTTGCTAACTGACAATGATATTAGTGTCCAATCACAAGCCGTACAGGCACTTAAGAACATTGGAGTTCCTGCAATTTCGCCTGTTGCAAAAATGCTTAGCAATTCTTCTAGTCATACCCGCAGTATCGCTGCTCGTACCTTAGGGCAGATTGGCATGGAAGAGGTCGTACCACTGCTTGCTCAAGTCCTCAGGGATGATGAATATGCCTATGTTCGTTGTGACGCAGCTTTAGCCTTAGGGGAAATTGGCACGCATGATGCTGTATTCTATCTTTCTCAATCTCTAAAAGATCGCGATCGCTCAGTCCGTAGTGCTATTTTGAGAGCCTTAGCACAGATAAATTCACCTGAAGCCCAAGAAATTTTGCATAATATCAAACATACAGTTGCCATACCGAATTATTCTGTTTCCAATATCAGAGATTTTGGCGATGAATCAGACTTTACGACAATTCAATGTTAATCCATAGGTATTGCCCCATCAAAAAGAATAAAAGCGACGCAAAGCGTCGCTTTTATTCTTTTTGAGCTAAATATTGCCATATCAACTTTTTATGTATACAGTATACATAGACGACCCAAGTAAATTACTGACACCTAATTGATAGTGATCGGCATGAAGCAACGTTCCTTATCAATACGCTAATTAGCTAGGTTTGCGACTTTGTATGATTATTGCCATTCCCCAACCTTTCCAGACAATAGTGACCTTACGCTACCCTGCAACATTACAAAATTGCCTCCATATTCTTAGTGTTAATGGTTGGAGATGCGATCGGAGGTATAGCTATCACAAATAACAGCAGTGTCAAACTTGCGATCAGATCACAGCTATGAGCAGGTTTAGAGCTAATGTCTTTAGTAGCTATATCTGCTGGCTTAACACCATTAATGTAGGAAGGAAGAGAAGCAAATTTTAGCTCAAATAGCAAAAGTATCTTGACATGATAATTCTAAGTATTTGTGAAATATGAGTAACTAAAGACTGCAATACTTCAAAAATATTTAGGAAAACATTAACTATTTAAAATTGATATATAACAGCTTTAAATAATTTATAAGATTGCATTTATTAAATGATTGATATAACTTACTTACACATATAGTTATTTCAAAATTTATCGCGAAAACACTAAATATTAACTAATGCTATTACAAATTATTAGTTAGCAATCAAATTGTCTAAAATTAGTTGACATAAAATTAGTTTTAGATAAAATTATAAAAAATATTAATTAACAATAACTATTCTCAAAATTCTACTTGTAAATAAATTTTAAGACACCAATGTAATTTATTAATTTAACAAAAAAGTAGTTTAGAATACCGTTATTGTATGAATATACTGTTCTAATAGAATATGAACGGCAAATTAAGTATATTAGTTTAATACTTTATTTTTGTCATTTAATTTGTTTTTCAATCTATTTCACACTGACATTTTTAATAGTGTTAATGTTAGTGAGTAAGTGGTGTAATCGCTACCTTTAGATTGAGTTTATTAGTTAGTTTCGGTACTCAAAAAATCAGTGGAGCAAAAGTATGCCTAAGAACAAATTCATTAAGATGTTTAAATTACCTAGTCCTGAACTAATTACTAGATTCAATAGCCTGTGCTTATCTTTAGTCTTGATGTTGAGTGTTTTCTTGGCAAATCCTACTCAGGCACAAGCAGCCACAACAAAATCTAATTTTGATGTATCAGTCTTGTCTATATCATCGACTGAAAATGGTGCTATTTTTGCTGGTTTAGTGGCAGATGCAGTTGTAGAACCTGAAGCAACAGCCGAAACTCCTGAAGCAAAGGCTGCTGCCAAACTTGAAGCAAAAAAAGCAAAAGCTGCCGCTAAACTTGAAGCAAAAAAGTTGAAGGAAGCAGCCGAACTAGAAGCAGCCGAAGCTAAAGCTGCGGAAAAAGCCGCAAAGAAAGCAGCTAAGTTAGAAGCAAAAAAAGCTAAGGAAGCAGCTAAGTTAGAAGCAAAAAAAGCTAAAGAAGCTGAGAAAGAAGCCACTGAAGAAGCTGCGGAAGAGAAATTGAAAGAAACTGCTGAAGAAACGGTTCCAGAGACATCAACAGAGTCACCTGTAGAGAGTGAACCCACTGTTACTCCCTAGTCTTTCAATAGATCTTTGCATTATAAATTAAGTGCTTAAGTGCTAGGGATATAAGGAATTAACAATCCGCCCCTAGCACTTGAAAAATAATCTATCCAGATTCTAATTCAAGGCAAGAAAATGACTTCGGCAATTCCGCGATCGCAATCCAAGTTCAACCTTAGTGCTTACTTAATCAGCGACGGGCCAGCAGGATTTCTATTGAGCTGGGTAGCTGGTTTCGTTGATACTTCTGCATTTATCATTTTGTTTGGATTGTTCACAGCCCATGTAACTGGCAATATTGCTTTAGCAGGGTCTTCGTTTGTCAGTGCTGACACTGAGACAACTATTACTCGTTTGTTGATGTTGCCGACATTTGTAGTAACTGTGGCTTTAACATCTCTACTAGCTCGTTATTCTCGCAGTCAGCAATGGTGCGTATTCGGAGTTTTGTTGACTGCGGAGGCGATCGCTTTAGCGGTTTTTCTTTCTCTGGGCATGACTCTTTCACCTGCACTTTTACTTGATGTACAAGAAGAATTAATCTTGCCCATTGGTATCTCTGGTGTAATCGCAATGGCGATTCAAAATGCCTTGATGAAAGAAGCTAAAGGAGTATTTAAGAGCTACATTCCAACGACAGTTATGACTGGAAATACAACTCAACTAACCATTGATGTGGTGCAGTTTCTTAGCGCGAAGTTGGCAAAGTCCCAAACAGAAGCAACGGAAATAGAAGCATCGGAATCTTTGGAAAGAATTAGCCGATTTGTTCCTACGATCGCAGGTTTTGCATTGGGTGGATTGCTTGCCGCTTGCTTTGTTTTAGTCTCTGAGTCTTGGTGGAGCCTGTCGCTGCCTTTGATTATCATCACAGTTTTAGCGATCGCTGCATTTGTCGATCATAGCCGCCGAACCGCTGTTTAAATTTCACTCTAACGACAAAACTAATCGACCCAGCCTTTAAAATTTCACAGGAAAAATAATGAAACAACGTCTCCTAGCAATTTGTATCAGTTTGGTAGTTCTTTTCGGACTGTTTGCTGGTAACAGTGTTCAAGCTGATCCGCTCTCTTCGCATTTAACAACTCTCATCGCTGTAGCAGATGTTTCTGAATCTCCCGCAGAGTCTGAAGCATCTGAACCTGTGGCTGAAGTTAAAGCATCTGAACCTGTGGCTGTATCTGCGCCTAAAGCTGTCGATGAATCAACGAACTTACTTAAGCAATTAGAAACTGAGATTTTGCCTCAAATTGAGAGTGTCTTGACCCCAGAGCAACAGGAAGACTTTGCGGCTAAAATTGCCGCAGGAACTAGTTTTCGTAAGGCTTTTAAGGCAATAACTCTCACCCCTGCCCAAAAAACTAAGCTAAGTACTGTATTTAAGGCTATTCCTAAAAAGGATATCTTCGCTACCCTTACCCCTGCTCAAAAGAAACAACTATTTTTGAAAAATAAACAGCTATTTATTCCTAGTTCCGCCGAAATTGGGGCAAAAATAACTGCTGGTATGCAAATGGCTAAGGATAAGTCACCCTTAGCTCCATCCTCTGAATCAATTGTCGAAAAAGTTACGGCAAAAATGAAAGCTATTGAGGCAAAGGAATAGATATGGATAGCTTCATGTCGCATCGGCTCACCGATTGGCTTTTTTTGGTGGCAGCAATAGTTGCCTCAATGGTTATATTTTCGTCGCTAGAGAAAGTTGCCCGATCGCTATTTGTTCCATTTGTAGTTATTGCGATCGGGCTTATTGCTGCAAAAGTTGCTTTTGGGGTTACCCCTCAACATCTTTGGTATGAGTCAATTTATCTGGTTCGGAGATTAAGCTCAAGTTTCTTTTAAGGCATGTTACCAAAACACAAAATGTAGTGTTCATTCTGTATTTTTAGAGACCTTACTGGGTTTGATTTTCGATCTACAAAGGCATGACAACACTTTTGTGAATTAGTAATAGGAATAAAAAAAGCCGCGCTGAGCGCGGCTTTTTTTATTCCTATCTAATTTTCTGATTTTGTAGTTATACCAATTCACGAAAGTGTGGCAACACTTTTGCGAATTAAAAACCAAACCCAGTAAGGGTTTTTAAAACTCGAAATGGCTACGCCATTTTGAGTTTTGGTATTATTCTAGCGGAATAGTTTCTAGAGGATGTATACAGTATACAGGCATATATTTCAAACAATTTAAGCAAGAAATTATGGATGCAGATAAAGAAATGAACCCAAAAGAACAACTAGATAATGATATTGCTGAGCCTTCGGTGGTAAGTAAATCAGGATTAATCTATGGTCTAAATGATAAACCTCCAGTTGTTGAAGCTATTTTTGTAGCTTTTCAGCATGTTCTTGCTGCTTTTGTCGGGATCATTACGCCTCCAATTATTATTTGTACTAGTTTGGGATTAGATGCGGCGAATACTAGTTATTTGATTAGCATGTCGCTTTTTGCTTCTGGAATTTGCACCTATATTCAATGTAAAAGAATTGGACCAATAGGCTCAGGCTTACTAAGCCTACAAGGAACTAGCTTTGCATTCCTTGGACCCATTTTAGGAGTAGGAACCGTTGCCTTACAAAAGGGAAGTTCACCAGAACAAGCTCTAGCATTAATTTTTGGAGTTTGTTTGTTTGGTTCTTTTGTAGCAATTATTTTGAGCCAATTTTTACATCTCTTTGACAAAATTATCACTCCAGTTGTTTCAGGAACGGTAGTGATGATCATTGGATTAGGGCTAATTAAAACTGGGATGATCAGCCTAGCTGGTGGGGCTGTGGCTTTAGCTAAAAAGGATGGTTCTTTTGGCAGCTTGCAAAATCTAGCTCTTGGCGGAACTGTTTTATTGATTGTGCTTTTTTTAACTCTTTCGAGTAATCGATTTTTGAGAATGGGCGCGATCGCGATCGGGCTAGTAGTTGGTTTTATTATCTCTCTATTCATTGGTATCATTGACTTTAGTTCTCTTAATCAACTTCCTTTTTTCAGGCTTCCTATTCCTTTTCGCTATGGAATCAATTTCGACTTTGGAGCTTTCCTCCCATTCATCTTGATCTATGTTTTAACTGCAATAGAGACCGTTGGCGACTTAACAGCTACTTCGGCTGTATCTGGAGAACCTGTTAAGGGCGGTGTATACATTCGCCGTATCAAAGGTGGTGTGTTAGGAGATGGTGTTAATTCATTGATTGCAGCAGTGCTAAATACATTTCCTAATACAACTTTTAGTCAAAATAATGGCGTTATCCAAATGACAGGTGTAGGAAGCCGTTATGTTGGGTTCTTTGTTGCTGGAATCTTTGCCATTTTGGGATTGTTACCTGTTATTGGTGGTGTTTTTCAAGCACTTCCTCAACCCGTTTTGGGCGGCGCAACTCTCGTTATGTTTGGCTCGATCGCTGTAGCTGGGTTGAATATTGTTGTATCCGCAGGACTGGATCGTCGTTCGATGATTATTGTTGCTGTTTCCCTAGGTTTAGGCTTAGGAGTGGTATTTGCCCCTGAGATTTTTGTTGATAAGCCTCCAATTTTTAGCAATCTCTTTGGATCTGCTATCTCAACAGGTGGTTTAACAGCAATTCTGCTAAGTTGGTTGCTACCTAGATCTAAGGAAGAAGTTCTTGTCTCTCAAGAAAATCCTGCTTAATGTCTCTACAAATTGAGGAGTGGCGCTTCGCGCCACTCCTCAATTCTTTGGTTTTACGTCCTAACTCCTATGTCTACCACAAAGAAAAGGCGGTATTTCGTACCGCCTTTTCTTTGTGGAAAAGCCTCGCTTAGCGGGGCTTGATTATTGCTTAACTAATCCCAAAATTCCAGTAAATACAAGTACCATCAATCCTAAACTTGTGAATACTATGACTGTGCCGATTAAATTAGTCTTGCGTGATATCGGTAGATAGGCTGGTTGTAGCCAAAATCTTAAACGTTGAGATACAAAAGGCATCACAAATAAACTTAAGATTACTGAGGTAATTAAGTTATTGATGATCATTGAGCTAGCCAATGACCAAGATTGCATAATTCTCAGCGCTGAAAAAAGAATAGCCTGAATCATAACGACAGGATAAAGCCCTAATACTACTGACAAAATCTGTTTCCATCGCGGCGGACCTAACCCTTGATTTTCCGAAGAACCTGACTGCATCGAGAACCAGCCTTCTAAACCTGTAGTAAAAGATTTGAATCGATAGGCTGAAAATATTTTTTGTCCTAATTCTAATAACTGCTTGCGATCGCTTGACTCCATCCATTGATCAAGATGTTCAGGCGAATCAAAATGGATAATGTAATACCACTTCACAACTGGATCTTTACACCTGAGTGGTGGACATAGATCGCAGCGCAGAAAGCCATCATAGTGTTTGGAAATGTCCACTAGGCGTGTATGCCATCTCTTAAAAGCGAAGTCACGACCTTTAGGCACAATATGTTCAGTAACTAGGCTAGAGTAAAAAAGTTGTTCTAAAGGTGGTTTTGGCATATTTTCTAAAGTCAAAATCTCAATTTGTCGTGATTATTCCATAGCCCTTAGTAAAATTTGGGCAACGACAAAGCCAAGAGATACTGAAAGCTTGGGAAAGTGTAGATTGGGGCAGAGTGAGTAGTGCGTTACCGCCTCGATCTATTGGTTTCATACATCTAGTATAGCAATGTCATTTATTTGCCTAAGCAGGAGTGACTTGAAAGCCGTATTTCATCGTAGTGGCAATTCATGAATTGCCACTACGATGAAATACGGATTACTTAACTGTTCATGCCGAAAGTATTTCAGTGTGAACAGTAAAGCTATAATGAGAAGCTATTTGTCATACGAATATTGATTTAGGGATTTTGTAGTGGGTACTCGACAAAAAATCGGGGTGATTGGTGGCGGACAACTGGCGTGGATGATGGCGATCGCTGCCAAGCATCTTGAAATTGAGCTAACCGTTCAAGCATCAAGCCCTGATGATTCAGCTGTAACTGTTGCCGATCGCGTGATTTACGGTAAGGTTGATGATGCTAATGCTACAGCTAAGCTCGCCGAGCATTGCCAAGCAATTACCTTTGAGAATGAATTTGTCGATTTGGTTGCGTTACAAAAACTGATTGATCGCAAAGGCGATCGCAGCTTATTGTTTTTACCAAAATTAGAAACCTTGGCGATCTCCGTCGATAAGCTAAACCAACGCCAACATTTTCGCAAGCATCATATACCCACACCCGAATTTTATAGTGTTGAGACAGAATCAGAACTGTTAGCAGCGGCTGAAAAATTGAGTTATCCCCTAGTACTCAAAGCCAGAAGACATGGCTATGACGGCAAAGGTACTTGGGTAATTGCTAATGAAATTGAATTGCGATCGGCTTGGGAAAGTATGCGTCAAGCCCCTGCGATCGCTGAAGCCTTTATTCCCTTTGAGCAAGAGCTTGCTGTGATTGCGGCGCGATCAGAATCAGGTGAAATCGCCATTTATCCCGTTGTCGAAACTCTACAAACCAATCAAGTTTGTCGTCGCACGATCGCCCCTGCAAGGATTGACCCCACTATTAGTAAAAAAGTGGAAACCATAGCCAAACAAATTTTGACCACCCTAGAGGCGATCGGGATATTTGGAATCGAATTCTTTTTAACAGTCGAAGGCGAAGTCAGCGTTAATGAAATTGCGCCGCGTACCCATAATTCAGGGCATTACACCATCGAAGGATGTCAAACTTCCCAATTTGAGCAATTATTGCGCGTTGTTAGTGGGAGGAAATTAGGTAACGTCTCGATGGTTGCACCTGTAGCGGTGATGGTCAATTTGCTGGGTTTTGAAAAGACCTCTGGCATAGATGCTGATTATTTAGAAAAACGCGAGGCGATCGCTAGTTTCCCTAATACTCATATCCATTGGTATGAAAAAAAGAGTTCCTCAGTCGGACGCAAACTTGGTCACGTTACAATTTTGGCAGAGACTCATGATATGGCTATAGATATTAGCGATCGCATCGAAAGCATTTGGTACAGCAATTAGAAATTTCTGAATCAAGCCAAAATGCTTATATAGAAAGCATTTCAAATAAGCGCTTTAGCTGATGAAAACCCTTTTCGCTTCGTGGGAAGTTATACATGCGTCTCAATTGTTTCATTGAACAAGAGTTAGCGGGAAGTGGATTTACTGACGTTGCCATGACCCGCTTTTTTTTCGTGCAGAGCACTATGATAACAACTCACAAAAGTGTCGCGACACTTTTGTGAGTTGAAAGACAAACCCAAAAATAAAGCAGGGGTGCGAAACGCCCCTGCTTTATTTTTGGGAAAGATGGCTGGCATGATAGGAACTGCGTACCAAAGCTCCTGATCGCACATGGGCAAAACCAATCTGTTTAGCGATCGCCCCTAGCTCATCAAACTCCTCAGGAGTCCAGTATTTCTGTACAGGCAAGTGATCAAGGGATGGACGTAGATATTGTCCGATCGTCAACGAACTGCAACCGATCGCATACAAGTCTTGCATCGTCTCCGTTAGCTCTTCCACCGTTTCACCATGCCCCACCATTAGCCCTGATTTGGTAATAATGCGTGAATCGATCTCTTTTACCATCGCTAAAACCGATAGCGATCGCTCGTACTTCGCCCCACGTCGCACTTTACCCTGCAAACGCCTTACAGTCTCAATATTGTGGTTATAGCATACAGGCGCAGCCAAAGCAACCGTCTCAACGCAATGGCGATCACCCCGAAAATCAGGAGTTAGCACTTCGATTTTGACATTTGGACGCGATCGGCGAATCTCTTGCATCGTATCCACAAAACAGCTAGCCCCCTGATCCGCCAAATCGTCCCGCGCCACCGAAGTCAAGACCACATAGTCCAATCCCAACAAATTTACTGCCTCCGCCACTTTCCTCGCTTCATCGGGATCAAGTCGCATGGGCTTATGTCCCTTATCCACTTGGCAAAAACCACAAGCACGAGTACAAGTAGGTCCCATTAATAAAAAAGTTGCTGTCTTCTGGGAATAACATTCCGCACGATTTGGACAGCGTCCCTCCTCGCAAATGGTATGAATCCCTCGCTGCTTAATAATTTGCTGAACTTCAGAGATTTCATCAGCTTTGCCGATTTGTGGGCGCAACCAACTGGGTAAACGTAACTCTTCTTTGGCGGACATATCGTTATATAAAAAATATATAGCTCTCTTATTAAAACCTATAAATTTAGAGCCATAGCAAAGTATAACGGTAGCCCAACCCAAGGAGAGAGTTACAGCGCGAAGCGTCGTAACTCTCTCCTTGGGTTTATTATTGCTACACCAATACTGAATTTATAGGCTTGTCATAAAAAGTCGGATAAAACCTGACAAAACCCTTTACAGATGCAACCCTATTGACTAGCATATTGCACTGACACATTTTAATAGCCGTCATGATGCATGGGACACAAGCAAAAAACAAGGGAGAATAAGGTGCAAATAGCCCTGTTCTCTCTTGTTTTTTACTTCACAAGCAATAGTAAAAGAATTTTGGAGGGGTAGTGTTTGATCTATTAACCAATATTCTGATTTGGATTATTGCAATCCCAATTTTTGTAATCCTGTTTAGGGCTATTCCCAAGGACTGGTTTCGTCTTTTTGGATTAGTCATATTTACGGCACTAATTGCAATTATTTTTGCTAACTTCAGATTTGTTGAAGAACCAATCCCTAGAATTGTTGTTGATTTCCTCACTTTTCCATTTACGCTAGTTGGAATTATCCTACTATTGCTATTCTTTAACTTCTGGTTAAGACTCAAAGATCTAAAAATTAAAAGTGGTGACAAGGTAGATAACAAGGGCGCTTCAGATAAACTTGCTATCGTTAGTAAAGAGATATTAATAGTTTTATTGCTCTTTGCGATCGCTACAAACAACGCCACCTCAGAACTATTTACCTGTTATTTAGAACAGCAAGGAGCCAATGCGATCGAGCAATCTTACCGTCGCCCAGTTCGCAATTTGACAGAACAAGAACTGCTGGATTTTAAACGCGGAGTCTACGACCTTATTGTTGTCCTTGCTGAAAATCCTCCCTATGAACCTCGACTCCAAGAAGCGATCAGATTATGGAACGAAGCTGACATGCAAAAAAAGCCATACATCATCTTAAGTGGCGGTAGACGCATATCTTATCCATCGACTAAAGGGTATCCTTGCATGACATCTCCACCATCTCCACCAACACGCACCAAGGAAAATGTCAGAGATCAGATCGCCAGTCGAGCAGGTATACCAAATATTGGATTACGATTTGACCCCCGTTATGAAGGCTACTTTACAAATCCCGCTAGTCCTAGCGAAGGTATTCCTGACGTAGATCTTACTGAAGCCGATCAAATGTGTAGTACATTGACTAGTTTCCCAAATATTTCTTTCATTCGTCCTTTTGTGATTATTGAGCCATCAGGTCGGACAGTACGAAGTAGTGGCGATGAAATTAGTAAGCTGATCAAATCTATGGAAACAAATAAGCTAATTGCCGAAGATACCCGTAATAGTAGGAGGATTTTACTGATTACTTCTCCTATTGAAGCAACACGTGCTTTTTTATCTTTTAGAAACCAAGATCTTAATGCTTCTCTGACAACTGCTAGTTATCCTTCCGATAGCCATAGTAATCTTGGAGAGCAATGTCCTTGGCCGATCGGTAAGCAATTTCGGCTCAAACCACAATATTTTCTGTTTAATGCTGAGGCTTTTGTCGAGTCTGAAAGAGTATGGACAGAAATCAAAGAATTAGTCTTTTACACACTTAGATTCTGGTTGCGCCCACCATTAACAGATGAACGCTCTTACTATCCCAAGCAACCAACCTAATAAAAACCCAATAAAAAAGAGAGTCGGCGATTTGCGCCGACTCTCTTTTTTGATAAAGCCTCATTAAAAGAAGCTTTTTATCAGATTTACTTAGCTGCACCTTGAGCTTCCAAAAGCTGCTGCTTCAAACGCTCTAGCTCTGAAGCCCAACGGGGATCAGGTTGGTGGGCTTCAGAAGAACTACTAGAGCTAGATGTACTGCTAGTTGTCTTCTTGTTGTTGTTATTACGTTTTTTGCGTTTCGCTGCTGCTTTAATTGGAGCATCAACTGTACTTGTTACTGAAGACTCGCTCTTTGACTCAGATGAATCATCAGCACCTTCTTCTAAATCAGAGCCATCTTCGGCTTTACCTTTAGTACGAGGCAAAGCTTTTTCTAGCTTCAATACAGCACCATTGAAGTCATAACCATTAAATTTCTCAATGACGATGTCAGCAACTTCATCAGAGCCGACAGTCACAAACCCAAAACCACGGCATTTGCCTGTTTTGCGATCAGTTATAACTTTCAGAGATACTGAATCACCTGATTCATTGAAAATTTTTTCTAGAGCTTGGCGATCTAATTCTGCTGGCAAGTTGCCAACATAAAGGCGAATGGACATGATAATAGAAAACCTCTACGCTATAAAATCTTCAGCAGGTGACTAGAGCAGCCGCTACAAAAAACTTGTTTAAAAAACTTGTTTGCTACTTGTTAGCTTAAATTGGAGCTATTGATTACGTGCTACCTGCGATTAATCAAATTGATACGACACTCTTGTGCCATGTAACAACATAACATACAAAATGCTTGTCGTTAAAATAAAATGTAATGAAAGTATCAAAATTCGATCCCTTCCAAAAGCTAAATATATCACGATCGCTAGGTCGCTTGAGCCCTGAAAGCCATACAGCTAAATCTTTTGCCTTGTAATATCCCTAGCTTCAAGTTGTTTCTGATTACTAAATGTTAATTTCTAATGTTTTTATAGCTAATTACTTGACTAATAAAATTCCCCTGCTGTACTATCCATTTCCATAAATTTACATGGAATTTACATGGAATTTTTTGGCGCTATAATCGTTGGTTACTGTTTGTGGATTAGTCAGGCACTCAATGATGCCCAAAAGAAGCAAGAACAGGAAGTTGAAAAACGGATCAAAGAAAAGATGAAAAATGATCAATACGTGAATATCCGAATTATTGAGAAGCCTTAAGTTTATGGATTTATATCAATCTAAGTTTTGCTTACCCAAAAGATGAGTGGCGGCGCTTCGCGCCGCCACTCATCTTTTGGGTTTTATGTTCTAAGCAAAACTTAGATTGCTATATGCCATTAGGGGAATGCTTTGGAGTACAGCCGTAAAGCATCTTAGGCTAGGATTGCTATGATTTAGACTGTGTAAAGATGCAATCAACTTATGATTCGGTGTAAAAATCATGAAGCTAAATCTGCAAGCTATTGGTGGTGAGCTAAAAACTCAAGTTAAAATCTTGGCGGCTTTGGTAGCGGCTTTTTGGATTATTGTCACCTTAAATGAAGTAATTTTTGAGAATATCCTATTACTTTCTACTGGCTGTGGCCTGCGTCGGGGACTTAATGCCCTAGGAATTGTGCCACATAGCTTTATTGGCTTGCGAGGAATCTTGTTTGCTCCATTCTTGCATGGGGGCTTCTATCACGTTTTGGCAAACACCATCCCGTTCGTTGTTTTAGGTTGGTTTGTGATGCTGCGAAACATTAAAGATTTTTATTTTGTATCTGTAATGTCGGCGCTGGTAGGTGGTTTAGGTACTTGGATAGTTGGTAGACCTTGCTCTGTGCATATTGGAGTGAGTGGTGTGATTTTTGGTTATTTTGGCTATCTGCTATTTCGCGGCTATTTTGAAAGAAGCTTTGTCGCGATCGCTATTTCGATCGCGATCGCTATTGGTTATGGAGGAATGATCTGGGGTGTACTACCAACAAGAGCATATATCTCATGGGAGGGACATTTATTTGGATTTATTGGTGGCATTCTTGCCGCAAAGTTATTGTCACCAAGCAAAACTGCCCAATAAAAAATAGTCGGCGCAAAGCGCCGACTATTTTTTATTGGCGATTAAGCAACACTTTTAATTGCTTCTAGCAAACTACGAGTACAAGCCCCTTTGTCACAAAAAGCATCGATATTTGCACCATTAGAGATAGCTTGGGCTTTGCCACCATCAGCAGCAGAGTAAGCAACAATTTTAATATGAGGATATTCAGTTTTAATGGCATTGGAAGCTGCCCAACCATCCATTACAGGCATGTGTAGATCCATGACCACAACATCAGGCTCATGGTTTTGTACTTTGGCGATCGCTTCTTTGCCATTAGTTGCGACTTCAACAACGTCAATACAAGATTGTAGTGAGAGAGCTAGCTGTAAAGTACATCGTGTTAGTTCGTGGTCATCCACCACCAAAACGCGCAAAGTTTTTGTAGAAGATGTCATGGTAGGTTCGGTAAGAAGGTCTTGACAATTACTTTGTTATGTAATTAAAGATACCTCTTTTCTTACTTTAAGGCTTCTACCGCAGGGACTAAACCCAAAAGGAAAGTACCACCACTACTTTCCTTTTGGGTAATTGACGACAGCTACATTAGGCAACTAGGCTCGCCATTTTACTTTTGGTAAAATTTGCTTTTGGTCAATGCGATCGCGATATTTGATGGCAAAGTTGAGTAACGAGTCGATTAGCGCATCAGATAAAAAGTGAGGTTGCAAACCAAGGTCGAGAAGATTGGTGTTTTTCGCATTGAAATAATGCTCCTCTAATTCAACTCGTGGATTGTCAATATTGTGTACTTCAACTTTGATTCCAAGAGTTTGTCCAGCCTTCTGAACCATAAAAGCTAGATCGCGAATCGAGAAAAGCTCAGTAAATTGGTTAAATACACGCATTTTACCTGACTCTGCTGGTGTCGCGATCGCTAGTTCAATACAGCGCACTGTATCGCGAATATCCAGAAAACTGCGAGTTTGTCCACCCTTACCATAAACTGTCAAAGGATGTCCGATCGCTGCTTGGATACAAAAACGGTTGAGGGCTGTACCAAATACACCATCATAATCAAGACGATTAATTAGTAACTCATCAGTGCCAGTTTCTTCAGTAAGCACACCATAGACTACGCCTTGGTTCAGATCAGTTGCTCTTAATCCCCAAGTCTTACAGGCAAAGTGGATGTTATGGCTATCGTGAACCTTGCTGAGATGGTAGAAACTTCCAGGCTGCTTGGGATAAGGTAGGGTGTCTTTGCGCCCATTATGCTCGATGGTGATATAGCCTTCTTCAATATCAATATTGGGAGTGCCATACTCGCCCATCGTACCCAGTTTGACTAGGTGGCAGTCAGGGTTATGCTCTTTGATGGCATACAGTAAATTGAGCGTGCCAACCACGTTATTAACTTGGGTTAGGACTGCATGTTCGCGATCAATCATGGAGAATGGCGCTGAACGCTGTTCTCCAAAATGCACCAGCGCATCAGGCTCAAAACTACGGAATGTACTCTGCAAAAATGCGTAGTTAGTGATGTCACCTACAAACAAATCAATTTTCTGACCTGAAATAGCTTGCCACTTATATATCCGCTCTTGAATAGAGGCGATCGGTGTAAGAGTTGCAACACCTAACTCATTGTCCCAATGTCGGCGAACTAGGCTATCTAATACTCCAACTTCATATCCCTTATTGGCAAGATGTAAAGCTGTCGCCCATCCGCAATAACCGTCGCCACCAATTACCAGTACTTTCATGAATTCTGTGGGTTACAAAAAATTTGAGTTACAGTTTCCAAATTAACCCTATCAGGATTTATCTCATTTGTGATGCACAAGACCGAAATTTATTAAGTTGTATGTGTCGAGAAACACATGGAGTGTTTGGGGTCTGAGGATTATTCTTAAAAAGTCGAGTGGAGCGCAAAGCGCTCCACTCGACTTTTTAAGAATAATCTATATAATGAATATTTGATACAATCACGCAATTTAGCCGATCGCAGCTTTCAATTGGCAAGTGTAATGTATTGAAATTAAGATAGCCAAGAGTAGTTATAGCTATTCACTATTTAGCCTAGGACGATTAGTCAAGTATGCTTTCGATTGCCGAACTTGCCCATAAACGAGATCCAAAGGCGATCGCCGAAATTATTTGTCAGGAGTTACAGCCCCTTGACATTCAGAAACTTGATGTCGCTGTGGAAATTGTCGATAGTAGTTTAGAGCTACAAATTCGGACAGATTCAGCCATTGACAAGGAAAAATTGCTGACATTAGTCAATGTCAAACTTCAAAATTTACATGTAGAATCAGTAGCCAAATTTAAAATTCATTGTTGGCGCAATGCTCAAGAGATGAATGAGCAGCGCCTACTATGGACGGAGCAATTTATGCTAGATCTGTCAACATCATCACCGAGTACAATCCCTGATTTAGAGCCAGAGCTGGACAGTAAGCGATCACCAGAAACTAGAGCACCAGAACCAAGTCTTTCTAAACATTCTGTTTTACAGCAAGCGATCTCCAAAATTGCTCCAACACATGATCCAAATCAAACTAAAAATCGCTTATTAAATTCTGAGCTAGAGCCTTCTAACCCTAAGAGATTAAATAATGCACTTGTAGTTACTAAATCTGAGCAGCAAAAATCACAATCAACTGGTAATTATTGGCAGTTAGTATTGGTTGGTCTATCAATTGTTTTGTTAGGTTTAGGAATTGGCGCTTCTGTCAGGGCAATCACATCTAGAGTGGTAGTTGATTCAAGTACTTCTACAACAGCTTCAGATTCACCTGCTGAAAATAAGTTAGTAAAAAATACAGCATCTACAACCAAACCTACCCCTGATCAGACTAGTGAACCATCTGTCATCAATACCCCATCTACTAAAGCTACGCCTTCTGCGTCAGTTGAGGCGATCGCCCAAACTCCAAATCAGCAAGAATCAGACTTTGTGACTTTGGAGAAATTTAATCGCATTCAAAAAGGGATGACCATTGAGCAGGTGGAAAAGGTCTTTGGTAAATCTGGTCAAGTTATTGCTGAGAATAATTCCAACAACAGCATTGGACAGGTTTATTCTTGGAAAAATCCTCAGGGGAGTAATGCCATTATTGAGTTTAAAGATGGTCAAGTGGTAGCCAAGGCTCAAGCTGGTTTGTAGCTTTCTCTAAAAAAAGTGGCTTAAGCCCCTTGTTGCAATAGCACCAAAAAAGAGAGATGACGCGAAGCATCATCTCTCTTTTTTGGTGCTATTGCTATAAAATTACATGTTGGGTAGCTAAAAATTACTTGATTTAAACAGCTAGTAAAACCCAGTCAAAGCCTCGTGGGAGAAAAAATTTTTGGGTATCGATTTACGCAGCTACGTTTACTTAGACAATTTACAAAAACAACACGCTGCTTACTTAGGAACGATCGCACAAGGATTTTTGCCATTACCAGGTGACACCTCCCTCTGGATCGAAATTTCCCCAGGTATTGAAATTAACCGCATTACTGATGTTGCTCTGAAATCAACGTCCGTCCGTCCAGGTGTGCAAATTGTTGAGCGCTTGTACGGATTGTTGGAAATTCATTCGGCAAGTCAAGGCGAGACCCAAGCCGCAGGTCGTGCCATTCTAGAGATGTTGGGCGTAACTGAAGAAGATCGGATTAAACCAAGATTGTTATCCAGCCAAATTATTCGTAATGTAGACGCACATCAAACCCAGCTAATTAATCGCTTTCGGCGTGGTCAAATGTTGCTGTCGGGGCAAACTCTGTACATTATGGAAGTGGAGCCTGCGGCGTATGCGGCTCTTGCGGCTAACGAAGCCGAAAAAGCTGCCTCAATTAATATTCTCGAAATTGTTGCGGTAGGTAGCTTTGGGCGGCTATATCTCGGTGGTGAAGAGAGAGATATTATGGCGGCGGCGGCGGCGGTGTTGAATACCATTAGCAATGTTAAAGGTCGTGATGTCTGGAGCGATCGCAAGGAATAATCAAAATTTGCTTTGCAAATTTTGATTACAGATCATCTTCCCAGCCACAGCATTTACATCGCCATTGCTCAGGTGGTATCCGCATTCGCGAAAAAGAAGTGCGGCATTCTGGGCATTTTCCTGTAAAGATGGGATGCCAGCCACATTCTGATTCCATAGCAGGATCATAGCTTTTAGGATCATCGGGTTCCCATAATTCCGCCGAGGCAAAATCCGAGCAAATCCCCCACTCTGGACCGTAAGGATGTACTGCACAAACCAAAAACTGGCTGTGAGAATAAAAATTACAGCGATCGCACAGAGATATTTTTGCCATAGATGTATTTTATCGCTTTCGCCTAGTAGTGCAAGAGATAGACAATGCAAATCAAAACCCAAACGATAAGTAGGGGCTTGAAGCACCACCACTTATTAAACCCAGAAAGATTGAGGTAGAACCTTGCGCCGCTTCAAGCTTTCTAGTTAACTAAATCGACCAATTTCAATGCCATTTTGACGAATTACTAGCTCTAAAATCAGAGAACTCGCGGGAAAAATGGCTTCCTTGGCTACAGCCTTAATTTCATAGGGAGTTTTAAGCTCACTCACTACTTTAAAAAGCTCAGTCAAAGCCTCAGGAGGAAAATTACCAACTTTCCCTGTAAGTGGATTAGCTAGCACGCCCTCACGGCGAGCGCGAAAACTGACTAATAAAAATAGTTGCTCAATTCTTGATGCAAGAGCCTGTGGTGGTAGATCAGGGGTAAATTGCAAGGAAGCGATTTCAGCACCTGGGGCAAATATTTGGCGGTTCAGGGTGACATCGGCGGCGATCGCTATTCTGGTCTCGCGTTTCAGGAAGTTGCCTGCTGACAGGATGCGGATCACATAGCTTTGACCATCTTTAATCCGATTTAGCAAGCCTTCAATCTGTGCTTCCGTAATTTTGATGACGGGTTCTTTGGGGGCTTGGTCGGGAAGAAAATCTAACAATTCACGGGCGTTACGCTCAGCCTGTTGCAATAGTTGGGTACTGGCTTGACGTAACTCAGATTGACTCAGATTTGGGCGCACAACCCCAATTGATAAAATCTGATCTGCAAAAATTGCGACGTTGCCTTTGCGTAGAGCCTCAAGGCTAATCAGTAATTGCTCACGGGCGGATTCGAGAGAAGCAACTTCTGAGCCGAGTGCTATTCTTTGTTTTTCGATTTCTGCCAAGCGTTGCTCTGATTCATCAACCCTTTGTTTGAGCGTTTCCCGATCGCGGGAAATACTTGCTAACTCAGTAGAAATTCGTTCTTTTTCATCTCGCAGTTGGTTACTTTCGGCTTGGAGACTTTCTTGCTCTGCGCTCAAACTTTGAATGCGATCGCGCAAATCGGCTTCCTGCTGTGAGGCTTTTTGCAGTTCTTCGTTAGCTTGTTCAAATTTGCTCTCAACTGACTGTAACAGTGCTTGAGTCTCTGACTGTTTTCGCAAAGCTTGGACTAAGGATTGATTAATTTGCCCTAGACGTTGTTGTGCTTTTTCCTGTTCAGTTTTTGCAGCATTTAGCTCAGTTTCGATTTTTTGCTTCTGCTCTTGGCTGCTAGCTAATTCTGAGCGAATACTTTCAAGACGAAACAATCCATCTCTTAGCTGACCACTTAGTAATAGCAAAATTCCTAATGTAGAAGCAGAGATCATCCCTCCCGTAGCGATCGTCACGACTGTAGCAGTGTCGCGCGGTCTTAATTTGAATATGCTAAGCCGCGCCTTTCCAACCTTAGTGCCGATGCGATCGCCTAACGTCGCGATCATGCCTCCTAAGATCAAAATCGCTAAAATCAGCGTATATCCAGCCATGTAACTCCTGAGTCCTCACGCTGTTGATCTTAGCAGATCACAAACCATGAAAGGCAGTAAAGGCAATTCATGAATTGCTTCTACAGCCTTTCATGGTTTGTGCTGCGCCGAAGGTGCATCACAAACCTAAATTTTGCCTCTGCTGCTTTCATGGGTAAGCGAACCGCAATACGTTAGTATGAAAAGTATTGCAAAACTCGATCTTCACAAGCTTGATGGGGAAAATGGAAAAGCAACTTAAAGTACAACAGTTAGTTGATAATCTGGCGAAGGCGATCGTTGGCAAAGATGAAGCCATTCAACTGGTCTTAGTAGCACTATTTTCGGGTGGTCACGCCTTACTTGAAGATGTGCCGGGGGTGGGCAAGACTCTACTCGCCAAATCTCTAGCTGCCTCTATTTCTGGTAAATTTCAGCGTGTACAATGTACCCCAGATTTACTACCCACCGACATTACAGGTACAAATATTTGGAATCCTCAAAAAGGTGAATTTCAGTTTTTGCCAGGTCCAGTATTTGCGAATGTGTTGCTTGCTGATGAGATCAATCGGGCGACACCACGTACCCAGTCAGCATTGCTTGAAGTAATGGAAGAGAGCCAAGTCACCGTTGATGGCATATCACGGAAAGTCCCTTCACCATTTTTTGCGATCGCCACTCAAAACCCCATCGAATATCAAGGTACTTTCCCATTACCAGAGGCTCAACTCGATCGCTTTGCTCTGTCCTTTAGTATTGGCTATCCCAACGAAGCAGAAGAGCTAGAAATGCTAAAACGGATGCAAGTTGGGAAAATTGGTTCTGCGCAATTAGAGGCATGTATTACTCCTGAAGAGGTACTAGAGATTCGACAACTCTGTACTCAAGTCCCTGTTAGCGATGCGACTAGCGAATACATCGTGAATATTGTCCGCGCAACTCGTAATGATGAAGAAATTACCCTTGGTGTTAGCCCCAGAGGGACAACGGCTCTATTGCGATCAGTTCAGAGCTATGCCTTTATTCAACAAATGCTCGACCGCGATCGTAAGTCTGATTATGTTTTACCTGATGATGTGAAATTCCTTGCCCCATTCGTTTTAGGGCATCGGATTATGGCAGCAGGAAGGCGATCGCCGAAGAAAATCATTCAACGTTTACTAGACGTTGTAACTGTTCCTTAAATTGTAAAGATTTTAAAAACACAAAATGGCTGCGCCATTTTGTGTTTTTAAAATCTTTACTGGGTTTGTTTTTTAATTCCCAAAAGCGTTACCACACTTTTGGGAATTGGTGTTATAAACGGCGCTAAGCACCGTTTATAACAATGCACCACCGCAGCTTGAGCCACTACCTGCGGTACAACCATAGCAATAGTCATCGGTTTGAATTTCTTGGATGACATCTAAATCACCTAGTTCGATGACTTTGGAGATAGTCAAAGCAGCACCATGAGGCGATCGCGCTGGTAGATTCTCCATTTGATTAAAATCACAATCATAGATATTGCCTTGATAATCCACCGAGAGCTGGTTACGACACATCACATAGTCAAGAGTATCAGAGTTAAAATGCGATTCCAAAAATTGTGAATATTCTTCTTCTAACTTGCGATGGCGCAGATGGAACTTGCTTCTACCAATGGGAAGGTTTGTTATTGTGAATAGGCTATTAAAAACTATCCCAAAATGATCTTGCAGATGAGCTTTATAAGCTTCTTGCAAGCTTTGTTGATTGGGCGCAAGGGAAAATTTATTAGAAATGGGAAGAGGTGGATTGTAGACCAAATCCAGAACCAGATGGGGATCAGAGCCGTAGCCAAGACGATTTAGCCATTGCAAAGCCTGAATTGAGAGATCAAATACGCCTTTACCACGCATCTTATCCACATTGTCCTCAAGATAGCAGGGCATAGAGGCGACTACACGTACTTGATTTTGAGCAAAAAATTCGGGGATATCGTCGTATCCCTTTTCAAAATAAATTGTCAAGTTAGAGCGAACAATTACTTCTTTATCCTGTTCTCTTGCGGCTTTAACTAAGGGACGAAATCCATACAACATCTCTGGAGCACCCCCCGTCAGATCAATTGTTTGAATTTGCGGGAACCGATTGATAACTTCGATTAACTGTTGGCAAATTTCTGGTGTTAATTCTTCAGTACGAGTGGGACTAGCTTCGACATGGCAGTGAGTGCAAGCAAGATTGCAAATTTTACCTAAGTTAACCTGCAATACGGAGATCTGACGTTTTAGAAATGGAGCTTTTAGTTTTTGAGAAAATGGTGTGGTAGCGATCGCAGGAACTTGCATAGATTAGCAATAAGCATGAATGTGTGATTATTGTGACATAAACTCAAGAATACTGACTTGAATCGCCTTAATTACCTCATTATATTCATTATTTAGGAAATTTAAAAACTCAGAAGAAATCGTAATTTCTCCCGATTTGCCAATTTTCTCTAAATACTTAGAGATTTGAGATAGTCTAGTTGCGCCAATGCTAGCACTGGTAGATTTTAGAGAATGCGAAGCCAGTGCAAATTTACTCGCATCTTGATCTGTAAAAGCAGTCTGAATCGATACCATTAAATTCTCGGCTGAATTAAGATAAATCGTAATTAAATCTGAAAAAATTATATCGTCGCCAATTGTCTCTCGCAATTCTTGAAACATATCAATATCCAGAGTTTGTAAATTCATAAACTCTGGATACTCATGAAGTAGCTCAGGTATCTTCGCGATCGCATTATCTTCTATATTTTCAAACATAGCCTTGCTCCCGACTATCGGGATTAAATACAACTTGGCAAAACTGACCGAGACATTCTTGCCAAATCTAGAAATATAGCCAAATATCGATGATTCCTAACAGTCTATAATTTGAGTTTACGCAAATTTTTGACCGCTGCTTCAATTGTGCTATCTTTCTTAGCAAAACAGAATCTTAAGCCATTTACCTTGTCACGATCAGGATGACTAAAGCAACTACCAGGGACGGCAGCAACTAAGGCTTCTTGGGCTAAGCGAAAGGCTGCACTGTCAGCATCTGAGGCGATCGCGGAGCTATCAGTCCAGATGTAATATGCGCCTCTAGGCAGTACAGGTGACAGCCCTAGCTCTACCAAAGCAGGGTAAAGCATATCGCGCTTACGTTTGTAATCTAGTGCTAACTGAGTAAAATATTCGCTCCCAAACTGCATCGCAGTTAATGCGGCATGTTGCAAAGGTGCAGGAGCGCAAATCGTAATAAAGTCATGAATCCGCCGCATTGCCGCTGTTAGTTCAGGGCTTGCCACAGTATATCCTAACCGCCAGCCAGTGATACAAAAGGTTTTTGAGAAACCATTCACGACGATTGTGCGATCGCGCATTCCTTCAATACTCATCAGGCTAATATGTTCGCCTTCATAAATAATATATTCGTAAATTTCATCGGTAATTGCATAGACATCATACTGCTGGCAGAGTTTAGCGATTAATTCTAATTCTGTGCGCGTCCAGACTTTGCCCGTAGGATTAGCAGGACTGTTAATAATTACCGCCTTAATTCCTTTTTTAAAAGCAGGTTCAAGGATTTCTTGAGTGATTTCCCATTGTGGTGGTTGCAGGGTAATAAATTCAGGAATCCCGCCCACTGTCGCTAGATTCGGAATGTAATTCTCGTAAAATGGTTCAAAAATTAAGACGCGATCTCCTTGATTGATTAAGGTCATCAGGGCTATATTTAGTCCCTCGGTTGCGCCGCAGCAGACTGTTACTTCCGTATCAGGATCGACAGTAATTTGGTTGTCACGCTGCATTTTTTCAGCGATCGCCACGCGCAACTTGTCCCAACCCCAACTATCTGCATATTGGTTAAAGTCTGAGGCGATCGCGGCTCTTGCGGATTCTTTGATTGCTTCTGGCGCAGGAAAGTCAGGTAAACCTTGAGCAAGATTAATTGCGCCAAACTTTTCGCAGTAACGGGAGGCTTCGCGAATTTGGGATTCTTTAATTTGAATAGCGCGATGTGATAGCGAAACAGTAGTCAATGTAATATCTCTAAGCTTCAAAAAGTAAAAGCGACGCATTGCGCCGCCTTTGCTCAATCCTAAGCGAAATCACTATGACTGGTCAAGACTTACATCATTGATGTTACGCAGAACGTAGACGATGAATCTCTTGCTGCTCGCAAAGCAGGGCAACCACGGGGGGATTGCCCCTACCTGAATAATTCCTGTTCCGTAGGGGCTGCGCCCCCGTGCCAGCCCCAAACCTCTGCTATCGCAGGAATTCTATCTGCGAAAGGTGAGTTACATCACACTACATTTGCTGCAAATATTTTTCACTTCCTAGTTCATCTAGCTTATCTTGCTTCTCCATCACCATATCTTTTAGCAATTGACGATAAGCAATTACTTTTTCGAGAAGGTTAGAATCATGACTGGCGAGAATCTGAACTGCTAAAAGTCCTGCATTATCAGCATTGCCGATCGCCACAGTTGCTACTGGAATTCCCTTGGGCATTTGCACAATAGAATAGAGAGAATCAACACCGCTAAGCTGTCTAGTAGAGATTGGCACACCAATTACAGGCAAAGGTGAAAGAGCCGCCACCATTCCTGGTAAGTGAGCAGCCCCGCCCGCCCCTGCAATAATTACTTTAATTCCTCGCATATGGGCATTCTTCGCAAATTCCACCATTCTCTCAGGAGTGCGATGAGCTGAAATAATCGCGACTTCGTGAGGAATATTGAACTGCTGACAAATAGCGATCGCGCCTTGCATGGTTGGTAGATCGGAATCACTACCCATAATGATGCTGACTTGTGGTTGATTTTGCATATTCTCTGCTTTTATATAAATGGAATATAGTAGGGACTTGTCATTTGCGCCACAATTTTAAAACTCATCCCAGAAATATCGATCCGCAAATGCTAAACGCTCTGTACTTTTACAGACAATCTATCCCTGCGTTGCGAGGTTTTGGGCAGAGCATTCCCAAAGGAAGGTTATCTAAAAATTTATAGATTGTGACGGGAATGCTTTGCCCCTACAGTTCTATTCTATATAGTTATAGCGTTTATCAGTCTAGTGACGTACGGGTTTGTTTCCCCGCCAAAGGCGGGGAAACAAACCTATGTACCTCGCTTGCTTGAAAAGCGCTATATACGCGGATTACTGTCTTTGCGTTTCACTGATTTGCCATTGTTTAGCAGACTCATTCCAAACTAGAGACATACGAAGAGTCTCAGGAAAAATAGCTTTGTCTTTGCGGTAGGTGAGATCAATATCGATGATCGCTGACTTCTCATTAATTTCAACAAGACGCGATCCATTAACTGAGACTTGATCAACAGTTCGCCACCAGTCAGTAAAAGTGTTAAAGCCACCAGCCCGATCGCGTTGAAACTTAGGTGTGAGACTTTGCCATGCACTTTGAAATTGGCGATCATTAATTAGACTGTAATAGTCTCTGATTGCTTGTTCTGGGGAGGGTCTAGTTGGTGTAGGAGTTGCTGTTGGCGTTTTTGATGGAGTTGCCGTTGGCGTAGGTGTAGGCGAAGCAGTAGGTTGCGGTAAATCGCTTTTAGAAATTCTCTGGACAGGATCTGTGGCGTTAGGGCTAGCAAAAGCACAATAGGCATCATCTACAAATTTGAGGTGTTCATTAAGTTTGGTCTTGCAGCTTTCAAGATCTTGAAAACGTCCTGTATAGACTTGCTGAAATTTATTGCTTCCTAAATTAGGATAGTCAGGTATCCAGAACAAGCCTGCACCTGTATATCCTAAAGACTTTAATTTTTCCACTCTGAGATTAGCTTTTTCTTTATCCTCAAAAGCAGAATCGGCAAGAAAGTAAAATGGTGTTTTGGTAACAGACTGATTAGCAGGAAAGATTTTATTCCATAATGCAACTATGCCGCCATTTTGGGAAACAACTACACCTAAAGCGATCGCTGCTCCAACTGTGCCACCAACGATCATAGTTACTAATAACTGACCGAAGATCTTTTTCTTGGGATTTTGTTGTGGTTGATAAACGTAAACAGATTGATCAGGAACTGTAGGTGGTGTATACCCTCTAGGCGTTACCGCTACTGTCTGCATATTTGATAGGGCTGGAGGTTTGGGAACTTGCTTAGGAGGAGATTGATTGATTATTTGGGTTGGGCGCAATGCTTCTAGCATCTCTCTTGCCGAGCTATAGCGATCGCGTGGATCAAACTGCAACACCTTCGCAAATATGGCTCTTAAATCTGGACTGATTCCCTGTAAATGCGTCTGCCAGATAACTTCTCCTGTTTGTGGATCAGTGCCGAGTTCCTGTGGATATTTCCCCGTTAGTGCAAAAATTGCTGTCATAGCAAGGCTATAAAGATCACTAGCAAAAAAGGGTCTACCTGCTGCTTGTTCTGAAGCCATAAATCCTGGTGTCCCGATCACAATTGAATGCACCTGTTGGGCGGAACTGCGGATCGTGCTGACGTTGAGAGTTTCCTTAACTGCGCCGAAGTCAATTAGCACAGGCTCTCCAGAACGCAAAATAATATTATCGGGCTTGATATCTCGATGAATAATGCCGCGATCATGGACATAGATTAGAGTTTGCAGAATACTAACCAGTAATTTCCTAACTGCTTCCTCATTCCATTTACCATTGCGTTCAATGGTTGCCGTCAGAGTCAGTCCATCAATCCATTCTTGGACTAAATAGAATAACCCGTTTTCTGTAAAGTTTGCATAGAGTTTGGGAATATAGCGACTTTCTTCTCCCAACGTTTCGAGGACGGCTGCCTCACGATGAAACCTTTGTTGCAGTAATTCATACATTTGGGGATTATCAGCAACGGGTTTAAGCTGCTTAATTACGCATCGACGGTTGGAGGGTACTTTGGTGTCTTCAGCCAAATAGGTTTCCCCAAAGCCGCCACTGCCTAGGACACTAGTGACGCGATAGCGGTTATCTAAAAGGTTTGACATCATGAGGTTATATTCATCGCTACTAGCGATCGTACAGCATACAGCGCTTTGCGCTGTAGTAAAACACAATATATTTTTTGAAAGCGTTGTCAAGCAACGCTTTCAAAAAATGTAAATGCAGGTGGCGCGAAGCGCCACCTGCATTTACTACACTAACTCTGGTGTTTGACTGCCAATTAATTCAAGATGTTGCTTAATTTCTTGTTTTAACTTCTGAAAGTCTGACTTTTGGAAAGTTAAGACATCATCAATCGAATACACCTCGACGATCGCCTCTTTCCCTTTTGCTTTAAAATCCCCTAGTCTTACAGGTCGCCAGCGATCGCTTAGTCCCTCACGTACAGATGCCGAAAATACCAAAAATCGATTTAACTGTCTGGTCAGCGCTTCAATCCTTGAGGCAACATTAACCGCATCACCAATAACTGTATATTCTTTTTTAGTTTGAGAACCAATATTTCCTTCTAATACGGTTCCTTTCGATAATCCAATGCCAATATAGAGAACTCGTAATGGACTATGAGCAGATGCCTGACTGCGTAATATTTCTAGTTCGGCTAGTACCTCTAAACTCGCTTGGATCGCTTCATCGGCACGATCGCCATCAAAATACGCCATTACACAATCACCAATAAATTTCGTGACTTCGCCACCTCTAGCTGCGATCGCTTTAGTACAAATGGTAAAAAATTGATTGAGTAAATCCACAACTTCAGTTACTTCTAGTTTTTCAGTAATGCTGGTAAAGCTAATGATATCGGCAAAAAAAATGATTTTTTCGGCGTAACGGGGTGTAAGTGTGAGTGGATTAATTCCTTTCTCTATTGCTTCCAAAACTCCTGATTGCGTATAACTCGCTAAAATTGTTTGTGATTCGCCCAAGGTTTGCAGCAAAATCTTGATGGGCTGTAGCAAAATATCGTTGTTTTCATCTAAAGCAATTACTTCCATCGACCAATCTGGAAAGCGTCGTTGCGAAACATTTTGCTCTGATTTGAGACAAAGAATCTGATTATGACGATCATCTTCTAAGATTCTTGTGTAAAGGCTATCAATTCTATCTTCTTCACCTTCTAAGATTTGAAAAAATATGCCACTGCAAGATAGCAAGACTCCCGTAATACCATCCCTAGAGTTATTTGTTTGGGAAACACTGCCAATACTTTCAATTTCTTTGGTAGTTAGCGATCGCGCGAACTTACTGATATAGGTTAGCCTTTTCATAAAATTGCGATATTTTAAATAACAAAAGAATTCAATCTCTATGAAATTAGATAAAAAGTTAATCTTTAAGCCCGCCCACTTTACTTGTAACTTAAATAATGACAGCAGTGTAATCAGCCATACAGCGTAACTGTTTTTGGATCAGCATGTCATACAAATGTATCATACAGTACATTTTGTTTAAGCGGATTCTCAGTTGCTGCTCACAGGTTGCGATAGGATTAAAATTACTACTTTTAAGTTTATAAATAAGTATTTCCCATGAGTATTTCTGCTGAAGATATTAAAAAGTTAAAACAAGAAGTTGGCATTGCGGCGGCGCAGCGCGTCAAGTCGGGTATGGTAGTTGGCTTAGGGACTGGGTCTACGACTGCTTTTGCGATCGAGGAGTTAGGGCGACGCATTTCTACAGGCGAGCTAACCGATATTGTTGGTATCCCCACTTCTTTCCAAGCTTCAGTCTTGGGCAAAAAATATGGTATTCCCATCCGTAGTCTTGATGATGTTGATCGCGTGGATGTAGCGATCGATGGTGCGGATGAAGTTGACCCAAATAAAACCTTGATTAAAGGCGGTGGTGCTGCTCACACCCGTGAGAAAGTTGTCGATTCCCTTGCAGCATTATTTATCGTCGTAGTCGATGAATCGAAACTTGTAGATAAGCTTGGCTCGACTTTTGCAGTACCTATCGAAGTTTTGCCGATGGCAGTTGCCCCAGTAACTAGAGCAGTCGAGAAATTGGGTGGTAAGCCTGATCTGCGGATGGGTGTTAAAAAAGATGGCCCTGTGATTACCGATCAAGGCAATATGGTTTTAGATGTCACCTTTGATGCGATCGCAGATGCCGCTGAACTTGAGAAAACCTTGAATAATATTCCTGGTGTGGTCGAGAATGGTCTATTTGTCGGCGTTACCGATCTGATATTAGTTGGTGAGTTTAAGGACGGAAAACCTCAAATTCGCGAAATCTCTTAACCCCTCCCTCACCCTCCCCTTGCAAAGGGGAGGGCACGAAATTTCTAGTTTTCCTCCTTTGCAAGTTGGAATTAAAGGGGGTTACAGTTTTTCCCCACTAATGATAAACATGGGGCTAACGGCGGCGAAGACTTGACGGTTGCCGCGAGTTTCTAAGCGGTTTACTGAAGATTGCACTACTTCCACATTTCTCGCTTGGAGTTTGGCGAAACTTTCGGAAATTGCATATAAACCCTCAAGACTATTTGTAGTAGCGATCGCCCTACCATCAATCTGCAAACGATCCCAACAATATTCCAGAATTTCCGCCACCGATCGCCCACCTTCGATGCAAATGCGATCAGGGTTTGTCGTCAAACTAGTCAAGCATTCTGGCGCACTACCAATTTTAATTTCGACATTATTCACCGCAAATTTCTGGCAATTCTTAGCAATCAATCCCGCCACATCTTCATCACGCTCGATCGCCACAATTTTCCCATTAGGACATAGCAAACCTGTCTCAATGGGGATTGTCCCAGTGCCTGCGCCAATATCCCATAGTACCGAGTCAGCCTTGAGCCGCAATTGTCCAACAATTAACAGTCTCGTTTCACATTTGCTCATTGGTATTCCTGGTAAGCGATCGAATAATTCGTCAGGAATGCCAGGGGTGACATAGGACCAGATAGGTTCAGACATGAGCTTCGCGCACGGGATGATTAAACATGATAAATATAGCGTTTTTCTACCCTAAAAATGAAGGATGAGTTTAACTGTGTAATTATGCTTTCTGGATAATTTTGTATTAACAGGCAGGTTAAATTTTTTGATTATGGCGATCGCTGTTATCGTCAATAGCAATGTCAAAATGCAGTACATCTTCACGCACACCAAGCTTTGTGTAGAGTTCGATCGCAGGATCATCGCCGATGTCTGCCTGTACGAAAATAACGTAGGCTCCTCTTGCTACAGCAATCTTCTTTAATTCCTGAATTAATGCAGTAGCTATTCCTTCCCGTCGATGCGCTGCTGCAACAGCCAGATCGTAAATATAAATTTCACTGCGCTCTTGTTCAAACTTCTGGAGTTCGTAAGCGGTAAGACCTCCAACTACGGTTCCATCTTTTAACGCGGCGATCGCGATGAAGTAATCGCTATTTAGTAAGCGCTTGAGATAGGTATCGCTTGGACGAGATGAACTATAGGTATCAACTTCATCAAAAGCTTCACCAAAGACAGCTAATAATTCTTCCATAAGTGCTATGTCTTCGACGGAAAGCTGGCAAATATTAAATGATTCAGAAGGTGTCATTTTTTACTCCATGTTATGTGTCACTTTGATGTTTTAGGAAAGGAATTAAATGCATCATAAAATCACGCTTACCTATCGGTACTCCTTCCATACGCAGGATGTCATACGCAGTCGTCATATGGAAGTAAAAGTTTGGCATCAGAAAATCATCCACGTATGAGAGTCCTGATAGTTCGAGGTATAGACCTTGCCCAAGTTCAATTCGCTTGATCTCTGAAAGTGTAGCATCAGGGACATTGATACTGGCTAACAGATCCTTAGTGGATGAAATATGACCACGAGCTTGATTTAACGATGTTACGTCAGGAGGCAAATTGTTCGCCGACTGTCCTAGGCAACACAATGCGAAGTTGCGCGGCTGATTGCAGGCAAATACGATTTGTGTACCAAAGGGAAACATATCGGGAGCTATACGACACTGCAATATAGACTCTACATCATCTCCAAAATGAGTCTCAGCTAACGTTAAGAGATGGCTCAATGTGTCGAGCCTAGAACTGAAGATATTTTGTAATGCTTTGATCTTCTGACTTTCCATACATATTCGAGTCGGATGACTTAGGGTTGTAATACAATTGCGTCTTAGTTGATTTGATGTGGATAAGTTACCGCAGATTCTGTGGTAAGTCAAAAGCGATCGCATTAACAGTCTATCTTCTAAAGGCGATCGCTATTACCGTGAGGCTAAATTCTAGGCGATCGCATTAACAATCTATCTTCTAAACATGAAGCTTAATTCAAAATCCTTGGTTTAGATTCAAATCAGTGCTGTCTTGATTTTCTTCGCACGCCCCGCAACTGATTTTCTGGGATCGTGAGCTAATCTTTCCAAAAGATTCACTTGATCATATCTGGGTTCTCTTTAAAAAACTAAGGTTGATTTTTTCTAAATATTGTAGGCTATCCATTAGAGATCTCTATAGCTGTAAGTAGCTAGGCATAAGTAAACTAAAAACCAAAAAGGTTGTTCCGCCCGCGTAGCGGGTGGAACAACCTCTGGTTTTAGATTTTAATTAAGCCCAGCTACTTATTAATTTTTCTATATTCATGGGCTATGGCTTTAGAAATCGCTTACTTCTTTTGTTGCTAAAAATGTCTCAAAAACACTCTTATTTAATTGAATAAAAAGATGAAACGCCGTCATTTTTTGAAACGAACACTACTAACAACTATTGCCATAATCATTACCAGCAAAATAAGTGGATGCAATCTAGCCGCGAAATCATTAAAAGGAACGTCAAAAAACTCTGGTTCTTTTACTTTTGGGGTAGAGCCTATTGTGTCTGGCAAAGGAGAAGGAACGGCTGAATTGAGAGAAAAGATTGTAGCTTTGTGGCAGGATTATCTGCGAATGGATACACCAAGTTTTCTAAGTCATTGGAAATCTGAGGCAATTCGTGTTAGCAGTCGTAGTGGAGTGCGTCAAGTCGGTGTCGCCGCTATTGAGTCAGGAATGGCTGCGGAGTGGTCTGCTTTTGAGCGACCCAATAATCTGATTGCCGAAAAGATGATCGTTAAACGGGCTGAGTTTGATATTGGCGAAGACTATGCGATCGCTACATATTGGCTTGATATACAAGGAGGAGTACGTTGGAATTATAGCGATCAAGGTTTAGTATTTCAGGGATTTATTAAAGAAAAAGCAGAATGGAAGCTGATCTATCAAACTGATGCTTGGTCACTGGATTATGACGTAAAATCTCAACAGCCTGGTACAAAAGGAACCCTTGACTTTGATTTTGCTTACCCAGTCAATGATTTAGATAGGGCGGTCAAGTTTTACACACCTTTATTGGGCGAACCAGAATCTGTAACTTCAACAAGAGCATCTTTTAATATCAAGGGAGGACGCTTTATTCTTGATGTCAATCGTTATGATGGTGTAGCCCAAGTAAAGCCCAATTTACCCAATGGTTACGCGCTTTTTTTAGTTGAAGATGTACAAGCACAATACAAAAGACTAGAGCAAGCTGATGTCGAACTATTAGGTCAGCCACAATCAATCAAGGGTGATACCTACTGTCTCGGTTTGGATCAAGATGAGAATGTCTTTATGCTATGGGGGAAAAATTTTTACAACTCCACTGATTTTGTCCCGACGGTGAGTGGTTTTCCGCATGAAACTGATTTAGCCAAACAAGCGGAAAAAGTAATGACGGCTTGGCTTTCGATGGATACCTCAACTCTTAACTCCTGTTTGGCTCCTCAGTCCACTTGGTTTGATGATACCCGCCTTAAAAATCGTGGTCAAGAGCGAGATTCTAATATCACCAAGTCTCTATCTTCTGAGTATTGGTCTGTTTATGATCAAGGAAAAGAAGGCATCACCGCCAATCTCAAAGTGGAGCGATTCCAGTCTTTGACTTTGGGTTCATATCAGATCGTTAGCTACGATTTACATTTGAAAGGACAAGGATTACATCCGTTTCAGGATTTAGCTTGGGTTACACAGGTATTTAGCAGCGATCTTAAATTGATACATACTTTAATTGTTGAGAACAACCACTCAAATACTCCCGTTTTGGAATTGGATTACACTGGCTATCCTGTACAAGATGCTGACCAGTCCCGTCGCTTTTATGACAAACAATTAGGGCTTGGTGAGGGCTATCCCGATGAACAATATTATGGTTTTTGGAGTAATCACGCTGTATTTGGCTTATACGAGGCGAAATCTGATGCTAGTGCCCTAATACAACCGCGTAAAACTAATGGCTATATGAGTTTTTGGGTACGCTCAGTTGAAAAAATTTATAGTTATCTTCAGGAAAAGGGAACTAGTTTCCCTGTGATTTCAGCGATTAACAATTATCGTGGCATTGATAAACAAGCGGGTTACGCTCAACTAGTTGCTACCGATAGTGAAGGAAACGTCATTATCTTCACTGAATATAGTGGAAGACCACGCTAATCCCAAAAAGTAAGTAGCTGGGCGTATTAAAAACTTGTATGGCTGTAGCTAGTAATTTTATGACATGTACTCTGCAAACAATGCTTCGGCGATCGCTATTACTGTGAGTCGTGATTCCTAGGCGATCGTCTCAATTATCTATCTACTAAAGGTTTGCTGATGGCGATCTCTTCATAGAATTTCTCAAACATACACATCGGAGCGGATACAAAATTTATTAGTATTTAAAAATAATTATGCGACACTTAACATTAACTAAACGTTTGCTTACAACTTTCAAGGAATTATAGAAAATAGCAGGAGCTAACT
Organism: Pseudanabaena minima str. Chao 2107; assembly: GCF_051131155.1. Classification (NCBI taxonomy): domain Bacteria; kingdom Bacillati; phylum Cyanobacteriota; class Cyanophyceae; order Pseudanabaenales; family Pseudanabaenaceae; genus Pseudanabaena; species Pseudanabaena minima. The sequence goes on along the minus strand of NZ_CP159508.1, from coordinate 1,285,064 downwards.
ATATATGGGACATACTAATGACAGATCCACAAAAGCTTCATCCTTAGTAAATCCTACATCTCTAAATTTACAACCTAGACTATTTGCTCCATTGAAGTCTGACGAGAAAGAAGAGTCAGTTGCACGCAAGTCAGGATATTCTGAAAATTTCCTTGAAAAAATAATTAATACGCCAAGTTTAGAATCAGCAACACCAGTGCAACGAAAATCTGGAAATCGTCTGAAGGCGATCGCTGCTGAGAGAGCGAATGCAGCCTTACAAAATCAATCAATTCAAAGACAAGAAGCTGTAGAAGAAGAGAAAAGTGAAGGCGAACAGGAAGATACAAAAGAGTTCACAATGAATCCTGAGCCTCCACCAGTACAGCGAAAGTTTGAGAATCGATTGAGGGCAAAGAATGCTCAGAGAATGGAGATCCAAGCAAAACTTGCGATCGGTGAGCCAAATGACAAGTATGAACAGGAAGCGGATGCTACTGCGGCTAGGGTAGTTCAACAAATTAATTCGCCAATGACTTCGCAAGATCAGCCAGTTCAGCGAAAGTTTGAGAATCAATTGAGGGCAAAGAATGCACAAAAGATGGCGATTCAAGCAAAACTTGCGATCGGTGAACCAAATGACAAGTATGAACAGGAAGCGGATGCTAATGCGGCTAGGGTAGTTCAACAAATTAATTCATCAACTAGTGCATCAACTACTTCACAAAGTCAGCCAGTGCAACGTCAAGGGACGGAAGAAGATGAAGAAGTGCAAATGAAGCCTATAGTCCAAAGGCGTGAAAATATTGGCGGTGGTGAAGCCTCAACGGATTTAGAATCGGCAATTCAAAGTGCACGGGGTAGTGGGCAATCGCTAGATGCAAATCTGCAACGGTCGATGGGACAAGCGATGGGGGCAGATTTTAGTGGCGTAAAAGTACATACAGATTCACAGTCTGATCAATTAAATAAATCGATTCAAGCAAAAGCTTTTACCACCGGGCAAGATGTGTTCTTTCGGCAGGGAGCCTATGAGCCGGGAAGTCGAGGGGGACAGGAGTTGATTGCCCATGAGTTGACTCATGTGGTGCAACAGAATGGTGGCAAGACAGCTGGGACAGCTCAACTGACTCTCCAACGGAAACCACTAGATGCAGACACTATTCTAAAAGGCGTTCCAGCAATCATCTCTGGTAATTCACTTCTACCCGATAACGGTGAATTGAAGCTAGATACGGTATTGTTTAGTGATAAAACATTGAAGGGACGAATTGAGGATATTATTAGTACTTATGAAGCCCAGTTCCAGAAAGATGAAAGTAAAATGGCTGTAAGCCACAATGCCCAAAAAGTTCTAGCTGCCTTCCAAACGATTGGAATGGTGATCGCCAGAAAGCTCCATATGGGGCAAGAAGGACATAAAATTGCTAAAGCTCTATTGGCTAGTCAGAAGGATAGATTGATCTCCGAATTGAAAACTAACACTTCAGAGTCTAAAGAATCTAATGCACTTTCTCAGCAAGATGCGGAAGATGCATTGAAAATGGCTGAAGTCTTGGCTGGTGATGATCCAGTTGGTATGTATGCTCAAGATAAAACCTCTCTTAAAAAAGCTGATGCTAGTATCAGATTAATGGCTTCTGGGCTAAAGAAAACTCCATCTGAGGTATTTGAACTGTTGCGCCATCAATTTGAGAGTAAAATAGGTTCCCTCAGTCTTAAAGATGTAAAAGCTGGAGAAATGAAAGCCCCTGAAGGCTATACTTTTCCACTCAAAGATCTTTATGGAGAAGTTTCGGAAAACTTTTTTAAAAATCTACTGGACTTGGATGAAGGCGGAAAAGTAAAGTGGAAAGATACGGGACTAAAAGCGAATACAGCCCCAGGAACTTGGAAAGATCAAGCTCGCTCTTTTAAAACAAATGACATTAATAGTTTACGTGATTCTGTAAGCAAAGCGATTGATCCCAAAGATGCTTTTAGCATTACAAAAGAAGAGCAAGGGAAAAAAGGATGGGAGCGCCTCAATAACTCTCAGATGGAATATCTGAGTGATGTGGAAGAAAAGGAAGGAGGGGAAGAAGCAGGAGCCAAGCAAAGAATAATTTCCTATTTTACGGAAACAAAAAAACTGAGTAAAGAAGAAGCAATAAAAACAATGAACAAAGGCTTATCTAACTTAAATGATTGGCCAATCACTTTGACTACTAAGTCTCAAGATATGCTCAAAAGTAGTGGTGAGGTAGTTGATTCTTACAAACCATTTTTCTCAGTTTTTGAACAAGAGAAACGTGTTAAAAATTATTTGCCTAATCTTGAGACTGATTCCACAGTCAAAATTGTGGAGGATGTATTGGGTCGTGGCTTAGATTATGGTCAAGAGCGGAAAGAAAAAGATGAGCAACAAGTTGGATTTGATTCGCCTCTTAGCCTTACAGATTTGCCAGCCATGTCTTGCATAAATCATGCTTATCAGCTTAATAAAGGTCCTAATTATTATGGGGATACCCACTTTGTATTAAATCCTACTGTGCGAAATCGCTCAGTATTTGCTTATGGTACTGCTTGCCCAGAACGGAGAAGCTTTATTCTCGTTTTGGATGATATATTGTCCAAGGAACCTAAGTCGGTTGAATTAATTTGCGAGGGAAATTATAAGGCTCAAGACATTGAAGTCCATGTTTATGGAAACATTGAGCTTAAAAAAGATATTACAGAGTTCCATTTGGGTAATCCCAATGTCTTAGAGGATGCAGATACTAGGAGCGCAAAACAAGGACTTGGCTCTAAGATACTTCCTGGTAATTCACCAACCGAGAAGTTAGTTGCAATTAAATCCCTCTTTCCAAAAGAATTTGAAGCTTTGAAAAAGATCTGGATCAACAAACAAAAGGGGCATGAAAAACTCAAAGAATTAGTACGCAGTTTGGATCCATCGCTAGTTGATTCCAATATTGATGATAAAGATGCAGTTACCCAGACGATTGATGAAGAAACTCTAAAGAAAGATGTTGTCCCAACGTCAAAAGAAGAGGTTGGCAAGAATAAAGGAACAACCACTAAAAAGAAGATAGGTTGTTACATAACAACAGCTTGCATCAATGCCCGTGGTCTATCAGATGACTGTGAGGAACTCCAAACATTGCGGCAGTTCCGTGATCAATATATGTTGAACTTACCCTCTGGTCAAGATTTAGTAGAATTTTATTACGAGCAGTCGCCCAGAATTGTAAATGCTATCGATAAAAGTGAGCGATCTGAAGCAATCTACGAAGACTTGTATCAAGTGATTCGAGGATGTGTTGATGTTATTCACCAAGCAAACTATCACAAAGCTTTAACCACCTATATTGCAATGGTGCTCCAGTTAAGAGACGAATTTACTCCTGAACTTGCAGTGCCTCATTCATTGCTAGATGCCACGCGCTCTGAATCAGAGAATAATGAGATTTCCAGCCCCTAGAGTGCCATGATCTTCGATTTCATAGGTTGGGAAGAAGAATCAAACCCAACACCAACGCTACTTGTGTGCAATACCAAAGCAGACGATTGGACTTGTTTAGGTTAAAATGATCACTGAATAGTCAGTCTTATTACTAACAATTCTCGTTGAATTACCCATGTTAGAGCGTGTTTGAGAAGTTAAGCGAGGCGTTTAAGGAGGATATGAATCATGCCGACATAGAAAAAAGCCTCAGAAGTTTCAGGTAAAAGTTCGTATTCTCTGTTCAAGCGTCGAAACCGAGAAAACCAAGCAAAAGTACGCTCAACCACCCAACGCTTCTGTTGGACGACAAACCCCTTTTGCCCAACAGCAGGAACAACCACTTGTAAACACCAGTAAAAAGTATGCAGAATAGCCATAATGAAAGCTTGCCCCCTATAGCCACGATCCACCCAAATCGTTGACAGACGGGGAAAATGGTCACGATGGTTGATTTTTTCTAAAAGCATAACTGCCCCCTTGCGATCATCGAGATTCGCCGCACTAACTACCACCATCAATAGCAAACCCAATGTGTCCACCAAAATATGTCGTTTTCTCCCATTGACCAGCTTGTTACCATCAATACCAACTGCTTCAGGTGATGCTAATCGACTAGCGATTTTGGTTGATTGGCTGTCAATACAACCCGCACTGGGCGTTGCTTCTCTTCCTTCACTGACTCGATACCATTGTTGCAATTTAGCATTTATCTCTTGCCATGTGTTGGTAATTCGCCAATGTCGAAAGTAATGATAGACAGTTTGCCATACGGGAAAGTCATGGGGCAGCATTCGCCATGCACAGCCTGCGGCGTTAATGTAGAAAATACCATTGAGTACTGCTCTAATATCTACGGTTCTCTTTCTGCCTCCTGTTCCTGCGGCGGGTATCAAGTCTTTTACCACTTCCCACTGACTATCAGTTAAGTCTGTGGGGTATGATTTCTTTGTTGCTTCCATAGGTCTGTCTTTGTTTTTCTATATTGACAGGCTATACCTTTGGGAGCTTTTTTATACCTTTTTTACCCCCGAAAACTTCTCAAACACGCTCTTATTGATCAACGCCGAGTCAATCTCAGGGACTTGCAGTTCAGTGAGAACAATGCTAGTCAGATCCGCGATCGCGTAAAATTAAAAGCTAAAACCCACGCACATCTTGCGGTAAAAACGCGCGATCGCTTGGCAACATAGCCACAGGTTCTGTCAGCGTAAATTCTCCTTTTACAATCCAATCCTTCAGAGATTTAGCAGCTTCTTCCGATAAATGAAGACTTGCTAGAGGTGCTGTACGCACTGTTGAACCAGCGATCGTGATTTTGCCAGACTTGAGTTGAGCATAGGAAACAGAACCAAAAATCGGACGTACTCGGCGCGGGATTGAGAAGTCTATCACAGGTGCAACTAGTTCTTCATCCAGTACAGCAGCTCTTGCGACAACTTCCTCGTTAATCGCAGGAAGTGGAACTGCAACTCCCATCATCAAAGATGCACCATAATTGCGGAAATAGCAGCCACGAACCCATTCAGAAGTCATTTGCTTCGCATCACCAATTAGAGCAAGCGTTGCCGCAGGTCCAATCGGTGTGCGATTTTCCAACCGCTTTTGCAACGGAAAGTGCTGTGTTCCTTCCCAAGCCACATAGCCAATCCCTCCACCCATAAAAATGCGCGTACCAATACCAATTAACTGCAAATCAGGATCATTCCATAATGGTGAAATTGCCCCAGGATTGGAGTAAACAGCATTACCTAAACGGGGTTGCAATGGACCTAAATAAGTATAGAGAGTTTCTTCACCACCATTCACACCGACAATAAAATTTTGATATAAATTGCGTGGGTTAAATAGATAGAACTGATTAATAGATTCTTTCGTAATCGTTGTTTCAAAGTTGGCGCGAGGATAGCAATCATTAGGATGCCCGATCGCTTTAAAGTTCACCGTCTTCCCTGCGATCAAATCTGCAATTACATGCCCACCCCCACGATATTGCGGTGCTTCATCCGTAGGATCAGCCTCTTGGGTCGCACCTAAATAAATATCAACAGCCCCAAATCCTGCATAGGCTGGCACACCATCAATCCAACAAGTCCGAATTTTAATTGGTGGATCGGTATGTCCTAAGTTTAGAATTGCTCCCGATGATTCCATCGGCTCAAATGTGCCTGTAACGATCACATCAACTTGTTTAGCAGCTTGGGTGACACCGACATCAGCGACAAGGGCTTTCAGTTCGGTAGCCGTGAGGACTTTAGCCTTACCAGCTTTGATTTTGGCATTAATATCGGCGATCGTTTGAGGCATAGGACTTTGCTAAATGGCAGTTACCTAGAATATAGCGCTTTGCGCTCTCATAAAAAACAAAGGGGACGCTAAACGTCCCCTTTGTTTTTTATTTTGTTTTTTTATAATGACCAGCCATTATTGGATAACGTACCAGCATGAATGCGATCTAACGCACGTTTACCACCCCAGCGATCGACAATTTTATCGTCGTATTCGTCAGCGATTTCCATTACAGCTTTAACTGAGGCTTCTAGCTCTTTCATATCGCAGGTAGAGCCGACTATCGAATGCTCAAAGAGAATTTCACTATCTGGCGATATCCCAAAGGCTCCAAAAATCATCTTGGCATTTTCTTCAAGTAAGTATCGCATTAAGTCTGGCTTTAACTCTGCTCCAACTACTACATAAGAGCGAGTATTAATCACCGCATCATCTTCGTCCCAAGGAAAGACTAGCACCTCCACTAGCGCCGATCCCATAAATATGCCTAATCCTGGGATATCTTGGCGAGCACAGGGACATTTGCCAAATATCTCTTGCATCCATGTTACTACTTTTTCATAACAGGCTTCTTGAGCAGTAGTTTGAAATTTCAAGTTATTAGCCTCCATGGTTTGAGAACACTTTATGATTGTGACAATCAATAAGTAGTAATTAGATTAATCAGACTATACCTATACACAGCTACATTGTCATAGGATTTTTGAAATAATTTTGAAATAATTTGCGGTCACTTGGCGGCAATTAAACCAGCCAAAACAAATAACGCCCAAATAACGCCTTGTACTATGATGGATAAATCTTAAGAGATACAAAAAATTTGCCTTATTACTTCTTGCGTTTAGGAGGAAACATAGTTGGCTAGTCGCTTCTTATTTACATCTGAATCAGTTACGGAAGGTCACCCTGATAAAATTTGTGATCAAATTTCCGATACGATTCTCGATACCTTATTGGCTCAAGATCCGCGATCGCGTGTCGCTGCCGAGGTTGTAGTTAACACGGGTCTAGTCTTGATCACAGGGGAAATCACAACTAAAGCGCATGTCAACTACGTCGATATTGCTCGGAAAAAAATTGCGGAAATTGGTTATATAGATGCTGATAATGGCTTTTCTGCAAATAGCTGTGCGGTAATGGTCGCGCTTGACGAACAGTCTCCCGACATTGCTCAAGGGGTGAATGTAGCGCTTGAAGCCCGCACTGGTGAAGAAGAAGATGCTGCCCTCGAAGCAGTTGGCGCTGGTGACCAAGGAATTATGTTTGGTTTTGCTTGCGACGAAACGCCTGAGTTTATGCCCATGCCGATCGCGATCGCCCACCGCTTAGCCCGTCAGTTATCAGTGGTTCGCAAAAATGGCACTTTGGCTTATTTGCGCCCCGATGGTAAAACTCAAGTCACCGTGGTTTATGAAGGTGATAAGCCTGTGGAGATCGATACGATCCTGATCTCGACTCAGCATGATGCGGCGATCGATGGCATTAGCGAAGAAGCCAAAGTACAAGAACGGATTAAAGCCGATCTCTGGACACATGTAGTTTTGCCTAGTTTTGCTGATACATCGATCAAGCCCAATGACCAAACTCGCTACCTAGTTAACCCTACTGGTAAGTTTGTAATTGGTGGACCACAAGGCGATTCTGGGCTAACAGGACGCAAAATTATCGTTGATACCTACGGCGGCTATGCACGTCATGGTGGCGGTGCTTTCTCAGGCAAAGATCCTACAAAAGTTGATCGCAGTGCCGCCTATGCAGCCCGTCATGCTGCTAAAAATATTGTGGCGGCAGGGCTTGCAAGTAAGTGCGAGTTACAAATCAGCTATGCGATCGGTGTGGCGCGTCCTACCAGTATGCACATTGATACCTTCGGCACTGGCAAAGTTGACGAGGAAACTTTACTCCGCTTAGTTAAGGATCATTTTGATCTGCGCCCTGCGGCGATTATTAAGAATTTTGATTTGCAAAATTTACCAAGCGATCGCAAGGGACGTTTTTATCAAGATGTAGCAGCCTATGGTCACATGGGACGCAATGATCTAGACCTACCTTGGGAACGTCTAGATAAAGTAGAAATCCTGAAAAAGAACGCTTAATTTAATCAATAAGAAAGGCTCGCTAAGCGAGCCTTTCTTATTAATGCGATGTTATTGTTATGTTTGCGGTATATGTGCATTAAACATGGAATATAAGAGACTAGGTACAAGTGAACTCTTGGTGTCCGAAATTTGCCTAGGAACAATGACCTATGGGCAACAAAACACGATCGCTGAAGCCCATGAGCAACTAGACTATGCGATCGCACAGGGGATCAATTTTATTGATACTGCTGAGATGTATCCAGTACCGCCAAATGCAGCAACACAGGGTAGAACTGAGCAATATATTGGAGAATGGTTGGCAAAACCACAGGTTAAGCAAAAACGCGATCAACTAATTATTGCTACTAAAATTATTGGTACAGGGCGTAACTACAGTTGGCTACGGGATGACTCGATCGCAGCTCTCAGTCGCAAAAATATTTTGCAAGCCGTTGATGATAGCCTCAAACGCTTACAAACTGACTATATCGATCTCTATCAAATTCACTGGCCTGATCGCAATGTACCGATGTTTGGGCAAGTGAGTTTTGAGCCTATGCAAGAGCGAGAAATGGTTAGTATTGCTGAACAACTACAAACCTTTGCCGAATTAATTCAATCTGGGAAGATTCGCCATTTGGGAGTTAGCAATGAGACTGCATGGGGTATCTGTGAATTTAGTCACATTGCAAAGCAGCTAAGTTTACCCAAGATTGTCTCAGTCCAAAATGCCTATAATTTGCTAAACCGTACCTTTGATAGTCACCTTGCTGAAGCTTGCTACCGTGAACAGGTAAGTTTGCTTGCCTATAGTCCACTTGCTTTTGGGCATTTATCTGGAAAGTATGTCCAAGAGGCAACATCTAATACTCGTATCACGCTATTCCCAAACTTTGGGCAACGATATAGCAAAGTTAATGTCAAGGCAGCAACCGCAGAATATGTGGCGATCGCTCAGAAATATGATTTATCACCAACCCATTTAGCGCTAGCATTTGTACGAAGTCGTTGGTTTGTGGCAAGCACGATCATTGGCGCAACCACAATGGAACAACTCAAGGAAAATATCGACAGTGCTAAGATTCAGTTAAGTGCGGAGATTTTGACTGAAATTGACCAAATTCATGCTCGCTATTTCAATCCTGCGCCTTAAGCACATCATGAAAATGACATATCATAAAACGCTAATTCCCTTTCTTGCTGTTGTTAGCTGCCAAATCCTGATAGCTGATAGCGCACCTTCGGCAACCATCCCCGATAGTGGAAATGTAATTCAATTAAATGGGCAGCCTTGGTCAGGACGTTGGATCAGAAGGGTGGAACAAGGGCAACAAAGCTTATACGTGCAGGAAGATTGGCTAACGGGTGGTTTAGGTGTGCAGATGCTGGATTCGGAAAAAGCCGATCGCCAAAGATTGCGATGGTTTTCGAGCCCTACATTTTCGCGAGTTGCCTTTGATAATACAGGTCGATTTCGCTATCTTGATCTTGCGCCTTTCGCTGAACAATGGCGGACAGAAATAGCAGGAAATGCCCTGAATATTTACACCCCCGATGCGACCATGCAAGCTGTGCGTCGCAGCAAACAACCTTGGGGAGATCGCCTTGTGATCGATCTGAATCGCCGTACTCCTTGGCGAGTTAGTCAGCAGGGCAATGTGATTACCGTAGCTGTATCGGCTGAGGTGGCGGCTGACTTGCCTATTGGGACAAATACGATCGCAGGTAATTTCGTTAAGTCGGTTAATGTGCAGCCACAGGGTAAATTAACCCAAATTCAAATTCAAACGAATGAATCGATTAATCCTGTGATCGAGATGCTGAGTAGTCCGACACCTAAGATTGTGATCGATTTACGGCGTGATTATGTACCACCAAGTTTAACTGTGCAATGGGCGGATGGATTGCGAAGAATTGAACGGGTAGTGGAAATTCCCAACAAACCGAAGACGGATAAAGAACCAAAAACAATTAAGTTTGCAGTAACGGCTCTAGAAGTTGATTTGAAATCTCCACAATTAAAATTACGTGCTATCTGGAGTAATCCCGATAGTTCTCCTAACGGAATCTTAGGCTTAATGCCTCTGCCGCAAATGGTGCAACAGGCGCAAGCGGTAGGGGCGATTAATGGCGGATTTTTTAATCGGATTAGGAAGTTACCTGTTGGGGCGATTCGTGAAGGCAATCGTTGGTTAGCAGGAACGGCGCTAGTAAGAGGAGCGATCGCTTGGAATGAGAAGGGGGAAACACTGATTGATCGCCTAAATTTCAAAGAAGAAATCAGTACTGCAAATCAAATTACGATTGCGCTGACTAATCTCAATAGTGGCTATGTCCAGAGAGGCATAGCTCGTTATACGCCTAATTGGGGCAGTGTATATTCACCACTTACCGAAAATGAACTGTTAATTGTAGTTCGTGGCGATCGCGTCGTGGCTCAATATCAAGGCGGTGCAGTGGGTGTGGGGCAAATCACTATTCCTAATGACGGCTATGTTTTAGTCGCAAGACAAACTCCTGAAGCGGCTAAACAATTACCTATTGGCATGACTGTCCGTGGTCGTCAGGCTTTTATTCCTGACAAGTTTGCAAATTTCCCTAACTTAATTGGTGCGGGTCCCTTACTACTGAAAAATGGAAGTCTGTCCTTAGATGGTAAAGTAGAACAATTTCAAGCAGGATTTGATACTCAAGCAGCTAATCGCAGTGCGATCGCTACTACGAAAGAGAAAGGTAAACTAATCCTTGCTACTGTTCAAGCTGCACCTGAAGGCGTTGCTCCTAATCTCTTGCAAACTGCGGAGGTTCTCAAAAAAATGGGAGCGGTTGATGCGCTTAATCTTGATGGTGGTAGTTCTTCGAGCTTGTTTTTAGGTGGTGAAATTCTCAATCGTCCTATAACAGAAATTGCTCCTGTACATAATGCGATCGCCATTTTCATCACCCCACCACCCGCTAAACCACAGTTCTAAGAGAAGAGGCACCCTTTGGGTGCTTCTTCTTTTATGGTTTGGCTTTTGCCTCGATCGCTTCCAAACGACTCTTGAGATCTTGATTGTCCTTACGCAGTTGATCCAGTTCTTCTCGCAATTGCTTTAGTCCTGCATCCTTACCGATCGCCTTTTGAACCCGTTGAATTGCTTCGTCGGCAACACGACGTACCCTTCCATCGGGGGTAGAATCAGACAGCGATCGCAATACGCCAATAGCTGCGGCACTATCGACTTGCCCAAGAGCGCCCACAACAGCCATCTGTGTTAAGAAGAAAGTTTCTTGAGCAATTACTTTTAAACGATTGAGAATCTGCTCAGTCTTTGGCTTCGATTGCGATTTACCCATTGCACCTAAAGCTCGGATTGAGGCTAAACGCAATGGTTGTGGAACATCAGGTTCCGTGTATTTGAGAACCGTTTCCAGCGCCTCATCGGAATCTTTGAGTTTAGCTAAACCTGCGATCGCACCCGATCTCACCACTTCATTCCATCCAGCCCTCTCTTTGAGAACTGTTTGTAAGAGCTTCACTACCTTAGAAGGTTCTCGCTCTGAACTTAAAGCTGCTGCCAAGTCACCCGTTAGCCTTGCGGCGGTTGCTTCTACGTTGTAGCTAGGATCGCCTTTTTTGATGAAGGGCTTGATCAGATCTAAACTCTTCTGCACCTTGTTTTGGGCTAAACCATTAATTACCGCCATTCTCACCTTGGCATCTGGATCTTCCAATCCCTTAGCCAAAGCCTCAAAAGCTTGATCGAGTTTGATCGCCGCAAGATTTTCGGCAATCTCCACCCGCACACCCCAGAATTTCTCATCGATAAGGGCTTGTCCGAGCGCTTTTACCGCTTCCAAGCCACCTTTTTTTGCCAAGGCTTCGGCACATTGAATTCTGGCGATCGGATCGGGATCGAACTGCAAGCCAGCTTTTAGTTCCGCAATCCCATATTCAAGGCTAACTTGCTTGAGATAGTTATTACCACGATCAAAACTGATGTATTTGGGCTTCTGTTTTAAAGGGAAGTAAAAAGCTTGATCCTTCTCAAATAGACGCACTGTGAAAGCTTGATTCTCGGATACTTCTTCAAAGCCAAAGCCAATGGGAATCTTCAAATCAAACAATTCATCTTGAGTTTGGGTAACTGTGACCTTCGCCAAGTTATTATCCCCATCCCAACTGTAGCCAATCTTATATTCTGGATGCCCACCACGAAATACATATTGATCGAAAAGGAACATACAGTTTTTGCCTGTCGCTTCTTCGATCGCTCTCAGCAAATCAATCGTCTCCACGGTTTTATGGGCATTAGTCCGCACAAAATGATGGATTGCTTTCCAGAACAAATCATCACCTAACTCGGTGCGAAGCATGTGGTAAACACAGCCACCCTTCTCGTAGATATGGCGATCATATAGTTCGATCGCTTCCCGATATACATGGGTTACCATCGGACGACGATAGCGCTCTTTATCTTCAGAAATATAGCGACGTGCTTCACCCAGCAAGTAATAAGCAGCTTCTTCGGCTCCATATTCATGATCTGTCCATAGTACTTCGGCGTAGGTTGCTGCGCCTTCCTTCACCCATGCATGAGACCAATGCTTAATCACTAATAGATCGCCAAACCATTGGTGGGCAAGCTCATGAGCTACTAAGCTTTCACTAGAGCGATTGTCGATCGCAGCCCTCTGATCCAAAACACAGCGATCGGTTAGTAAAGTTGTGGAAGTGTTTTCCATGCCACCGAAAATGAAGTCAGCAACACAGACCTGTGCATATTTAGGGAACGCATAGTCATAGCCATACTTCTCACTGAAGAACTCGATCATCTTTGGGGTTTTACCCATCGTCAGGATTGCTTCCTCAGCAGTGCGTGACTTATCGACATAGTAAGTGACGGGCTTCCCTTTCCATTCATCCTTTACTTCAATAAAATCACCGATCGCAAGAGTCATCAAATAGCTAGGATGAACTTCTTTTTGTGACCAATGATAAATCTTCTCTTTTTTGAGATCCTTAACTTCAATCAATTCTCCATTAGAAATCACCATCAAGTCCTTAGGGACCTTAATCCGAATCTCGGAAGTCGCTAGTTGTCCAGGGTAATCAAAGCAAGGGAACCAATAGCGCGAGTCTTCATCTTCGCCCTGTGTCCACACTTGCGTAGGTTTATTGGGTTGATGTTCTGTCGGTTGGACAAAGTAAATCCCGCGTTGAGGTTGCTCGGCAGCATAGGCGATCGCAATTTCAATTGGCACATTTGCCTTAGTTGGCTGATTTAGATAAATTTTTAGGAATTCACCATCATAGTCAAATTTGCATTTAGTCTTGTCTGGATCGGGCTTTGCTTCTATTTGATCGGTAATGGCGACATGATCAATCCGCAAGTTCACTGCATCCAAAGTCAAATCAGTAATCCCATCGCGTACAGGTCGCAGACGAATCTTGCAAGTACCCGCGATCGCTTGTTGTGGAATATCAAGCACCAAATCTAGGGCAATATGCTCCACCTGTCCTGGGCGATCGGGGTTGTAATGTGGCTTTGCTCCTGGTAGATGAAAAGACTTATGTTTTTTCGATTTGTCACTATCGCCATCCCAAAATCCTAATTCTGAGGCTAATTCTAAATAGCTATCCCAAGATTTGCGGGTCATAAAACTCGATCTCTAATACTTGCCTTGATTTCACCATAGTATAGCAATCTCAAAAAAGTTGGGAGAGATAGACTTGAAAGCAACTAAAAATTCAGTAGTATAAATACTTAACTGTGTGTAAACTATAAAATACGAATAATTAGTTGGGGAAGAATGCGCCTAATATCAAACTTCACTAAAAACAAAGAAATTCATTTTTATAAACGATATTAGTAAATGCCTTTTTATGAAGAATAATTATATTTTAGTTGACTATGAAAACGTACAAAATATTGATTTGAATTCTATTAAAGGCAAGAACTTTTATATCAAAATATTTGTTGGTACAAACCAAACTAAAATACCTGTTGAATTAGTCCTAAAATCTCAAGAATTAGGAAGTCAAGTTGAATGGATTCAAATAAATGGTAGTGGCAAAAATGCTCTTGATTTTCATATCACATTTGTCTTGGGAAGACTAACTCAAAAAGATGCAGATGCTTTCTTTCATATTATTTCTAAAGATACGGGATTCGATCCACTAATTGCTTATCTCAAAAGCCAAAAAATACTTTGTAAGCGCAGTGAGGATATACCTTTGATTATGGAATCAAACTCCACGCCCCCCACAACTCAATCAAAAAATAGTATTTCAGAAGAACATTTAAAAATAGTATTTCAGAAGCTTACATCTATTGATAAAAAAAGTAGACCTAAATCTGAGGCTAAATTAAAAAATCATATTAAATCTATTCTGTGTTTGAAGGAATTAACACCCACGGTTGATGAGATTTACCAACAATTACTCAACAGCAAAAAAATTTATTTCAATCAAGCAAAACAAATTGAGTATGCATTTTAATACAGACTATTTATTGCTCAAATTGTGGTATTTCTAGGGCAACTGGCGTAAATTCTAGTTGAACTGTGGCTTGTCGGACTTTGGCGGCGAAGGCGAGCGGATCGAGGTCGAATTGCTCGAATAGCTCACGTCCTCGTAGACAGCGTAATTCAGGATTTTCAGCAGCACCACTGACTACCCACAAGACAAAATCCTTGTTGCTACGAGCATTTTCAATCTCGATCGCCGAAATTGCAAAGGACTCGCGATCGCTGGTAAAGCTTTTAATCACCACTGCTTCGCAAAGATCATCTTTAGTACATTCCAGATCGTAACCGACTTGTGACTTATCTACCGATCGCACCATCCAACCTTCACGCATATACTGAGCCATCACCGAAATCATCGCCAGTTTTTCGGCAGTGCTAGGATCTTCGATGGAGAAAGGTATTGGCTTTTCGACAACTTTCTCAACAACACGATCTACAAATTTCTCAACTACGCGATCAACGACCTTCTCGACTTCAACTAATTTCTCCACCTCAACTATTTTTTCTACTTCTACAATCTTCTCAACCTCAACAATCTTTTCCACTTCCACAACCTTTTCCACAATCTTCTCAACTTCCACAATCTTTTCGATCGCTTCAGTCAAATTAGATATGGCAGTTTCAGCGTTAGAGATAGCGACTTCATTGGAGATTGGTTCCGTCGCCATAATGAGTCTGCTAGTCTCTTCATCATGATCGTCATTACTATCGGTACTCGTAGACATAGCTAGTGGCACTTCAGCAATAATTTCGGGCGGAGTATCTACAACAGCATTGGTGTCAGGTTCAGCAGCACTGATCGCATAGCTGCTTCTTGGTCTAGCCTTAGGCAAAGAGTCAATTGCAAGGGTTTCCAACAACTCTTTCGCTTTTTTTGCCTTTTCAGGTTTACCCTGAGTTTGATAGAGGACGATCGCTTTGCGGAAATCATCACCAGCAAGGGTTTCATCGGCAGTGTCAGGCTGAGAATAAGCTAAACCACGATAGTAATAGGCATCAACATTGCTAGGCTGTAACTCGATCGCATGGCTAAAGTCCCGAATCGATTCAGGAAATTCCTTAAGAATATAATGAGAGCGTCCTCGTCGAAATACTGCCAAATCTCGCTCAGGACTAATCTCAAGGGTTTTGCTATAGGCAGCGATCGCCTGTTCGTAGCTCTTAAGCTTGAAATAGGTATTACCTAAAGAAAAATGAGCATCGGCATAATTTGGATCAATGGCGATCGCCGCCTGAAAATCTGCCATCGCCTGCTGAAACTGTCCTAGCAAGAAATTAATTTCACCCCGCTTGTAATAGGCTAGCCTCGCCTTATCAGGACGCATAGAAATAGCCTTGCCATAGTCTCCCACCGCTTTGGCATATTCCCGCAAACTTACATGGGCATCACCTAGCCCCAAATATGCCTTGATAAAATTAGGGTTGAGTTTCAGCGCTTGCCGAAATGACTCCAACGCATCTTGAGGGAAACCCTGCTGAATATCCTCTAATCCCCAACGGTAATAAACATCAATCAGACTAATGCCCTTGCCCGCCCGAAAAGCCTTTTGGGTCTGACGTTCCCACTCGCGATCGAGCATTCGTACATATTCCTCACGAAATACACCTGCATCACTCTGTGGTTCGAGAGGCATTCCCTGAAAATGTGGCAACTGCTTTAAATAATCTGTCCTGAGAGGCTCGTCAAAGCTAACACAGGCATCCCAAGCCACCCATACCCGAAAATTATTAGCTTGTGAGTCAATGTCGTAGGCTTCGCTCAGTTCCCGATAACGAGCCGATCGCAGTTTGAGTTGATATTCACGATCCGCAGGAACTACAGTTCCTGAAGCAAAATAGCCCTGATTGGCACTACCGATTCGCTTAAAGTAAGCACGATCGCCCACCTTAAGTGTTTGAATGTTGCCGCAGTTCCACGTAACGATATACTGCTCCCCCTCAGAGATATCGGCGATCGCTTCACGAATAAAATCGCGAATCTCTGGTTCAGTCTGTTCGTTACACAGAAAAATTCTTGTGACCATAGGGCTATTATCTTACGTTTGAACTGATTGTATCTAGAAAATAGAGGGAGTGCTTGGCACTCCCTCTATTTTCTCAAATTTGAGCGTAAACGAGATCGGGACGCAAATCACGTGCGCCATTTAAATAAATATGTTTAATTTGGTGTTGCTCAAGCGGTGTATTTACGTGAATTAATACTCTGATACAGCGCTCTAAACTACCCTCAACATACATTTGCTGCACGTCTAAAAGTGGAACATTTTCCCATTGTGATCGCGATCGGGCGATTTTGGCAGGAAAGACCACATCAATATCTGTTGTTGCCGAAAAAGTAGCACTTACTATTTCGCGCGGATCAATATCATTTTGTGCCTCGATCTCCTCCATAAGCTCTAGCACAGCCCTCTCTAGGGCTTCGTATGTATTTGCCTCAACTGTTGTTGCACCACGAACGCCACGTACACGCCAACCCACGTTTTACACCATCCGTACTGTATGTAAGTGTTTTTGATGTTTAATCATATCCATCATTTATCAGATTACCCCTAAAAAACAATGTTAAGTTAATTGCGATCGCCTAAAACATAAAATCCCTAGTGAATATGATCAATGTTTTTAAAGTTTCGCCACTGATTCGGATTACTTTATTACTGTTATATACCGCGCTCACTGCTCCTTTGCCCTTTTTGAGCAACTTTACCCATGCGACGATTCCTGCCTCATGGTTAAGTATTGGCTTAGTAATCGGGTTTGTGTTTTTGTATGGGGCGCTTAGCGATCGCGTTATTCTTGATGATCAAGGGATTAGTTTGGTTTACCCACGCTGGTTTCCGAGTTTATTGCGTAAGGGTTGGTCATTGCCTTGGCAAAATATCAAAGCTCTCAAACCAAGGATTACTGGGCAGGGTGGCATTGTTTATTATTTTGTCAGCAAAGACTCAGAGCAGGCTTATTTATTACCAATGCGGGTAGTTGGCTTTACGCAATTAGTCAAACAGGTTGAAGAGCGCACAGGAATTGATACAAGAGATGTGCGTCCTCTGGCTCAGCCTTGGATGTATCTAATTTTGCTAATGTTTACTCTTTTATTACTCCTAATGGATAGCTGGACGATTTACACAGCCTTAACTCTTCCCCATTAGACTAAATCTAAAGGACGGTACTTAGCATGTAATTGAGCATTAACTACTATTGCCGCAATAATTTCCATGCAATATTGCATCATCATGCCGAACTCTTCATTAAAATGGTTTGGCTGAGGATGCGTCAGTGTAATAATCCCGATCGCCTCAATGCCATAGATTAAAGGAATTGCCAAAGCCGAGCGAGCAACATAGGGCTGATCTGGCAACTGTACCCAACGGTCGTCAGTAACCGCATCATAGATGATGCCGATCTGTCGATGGCGAAAAGCCCAGCCTGCTAAACCCTCATCTAAAACTTTAGAAATTACGGAATCTTTGCGATCTCTTGTCACAGGGCTTCTCGCCAATATACTCTCCTCAATCTGTCCATCTTCATTAATCAAAAAAATACTCCCTTCACCTGCATCAGTACATTGGGTGAGAATTTCCAAAGTCTGTTTGAGCGTAGCTTTAAGGATGAGGCTACCACTTATGGACTGAGCATAGGCGATCGAACTTTTGAGTAAATTTGTTTGTAACTTGATTGCAGCTTGAGACGCTATTAGTAGCGAATGCTCTTCTAAACTGGACTGGAAAGGAACCACGTTTAGGCGATTAGGGATTGAAGAGTCTTGTGAGTTGATTTTTGTCAGGTTCATATTTCAATGTGCTGCTTCAAAAAAAAGTGTAATCCGATTTTTGGGTTTACAGAGCTTTTTGCAGCAATTTATATGGCAACGTAAGTTTTGCTTAGGGCATAAAACCAAAAAGATGAATGGCGGCGCAAAGCGCCGCCATTCATCTTTTTGGTGCAAAACTTATGTTGCTATAGCAGGGTTGCTACCCCAAAATGTAAGTGGCGGCGCTTTGCACCGCCACTTACATTTTGGGGTTTGGTTTGCCCAATACTAATTTCGTTACTATGATCCAAACCTAATTTCGCCCTAGCTGATCTGACCTAATACCAATTACCGAAAGTGTAGCCACACTTTCGGTAATTAAAATCCAAACCCAGTAGGAGTTTTAAAATCACAAAATGGCTACGCCATTTTGTGATTTGGGATAGGATCGCTGACGTTTTGCTTCATAGAGCAGTAGAGCCGCACAAATAGCCACATTTAAGGACTCAACGCGATCGCTTTGAGGTATTGATACCGCTGCATCGGCAAGTTCAATTAATTCTGGTGATAGCCCATTACCCTCATTACCTAGCAAAATCAAAGTCGGTTGCGTAAAGTCATATTCCCAATAGGTTTTAGGCGCATTAGCTAACGTAGCAATTACTTTTATCCCTTGAGACTGCAATGTGCGAATATCCTCAGCGATATCTGTAGATGTTTGCATCGCACAACGAAACCATTGCCCTGCGGTAGCCCGAATAATTTTGGGATTAGTCAAATCTACACTGTCACTACTCACCAACATGCCGTCAATCCCCACAGCAACCGCCGATCGCACGATCGCACCAATATTTCCAGGATCTTGAATTGTTTCTAAGGCTAAGCCTAAGCTATTAATGTGGGCAATTTCGCGAGATGTTGTGCGAGATGGCATTAGAGCTGCCGCGATCGCCCCGTCAGGATTTTTGGTAGTGGCGATCGCTTGAAGTACTTCTTCGGAGACAATTTCTAGTCTTTCGATTTCCTCAGACCCTGCAATCTGTTCATACAAATCAGGATTGGCGGCGATCCATTTTTCGGTGCAACAAACTATTGAAAGCGGATAAGCTGTAGCGATCGCCTCTGTCAGGGCATGAGTTCCTTCTATTAAAAACAGCCCTTGTTCTTTCCGATCTTTAGCACTCTCACCAAGCGATCGTAGTTGCTTAACTAATGGATTTTTGGTACTGGTGAGCAATTGCTAATTCCTAGAGTAAATGTTCTTTCATTGACATTTTAATATAGCCGTGACTATAGCGTTTTTCAAGCAAGTGAGTTACAAAGGTTTGTTTCCCCCCTGTCTTCACTGGACTGATAAACGCTATATAAAGTTATTTTACGTAGAACAAGTATGTTTGGTCATAATGTTGCAATGTCATCTTGAAAGAGGATTAGGGAACCAAATCCCTACATTTTTGTACAGTTTATGTTCTTAAGCAAATAAACATTAGTATATTCTCAATAAGAGCTACTTTTGCGACTTTATTGAGAATAATATCCTAATTAAAAGATAGTTAAAACTCTTTCTAAACAAAGGTTTTACGGGCTTTAATTATCATCTTAAGTGTTACAAATATCTAAACGCAGTTAAGAAAAATATAACTTGCGGGGTACTATACAAAATATAGGGAGTCACCAATGGTTTGGGAGGATTGTATATGTCTAAAAATTTCTGGAATTCTTTAGCAATCGCTGCGGCTGTTATAATTCCAACAATTTCTGTGGGAGCGCTAGAAGCTTTAGCTCAAAATAGCTATGGTGCGATCGCTCGCTCTCCTTCAACTCAAGACAAAGGCTATTCTTGGAATTATCGAACTCGTGCAGCTGCTGAAAATAGAGCCTTGCAAGAATGTGAAAGTAGCTCTGCCCCAGGAGATTGTGAGGTGATGGTGTGGACTCGTAATGCTTGCATGTCGATCGCAGAGGGTAGCAACGGTGCAGCAGGAACTGCTTGGTCAACAAGCAGTAGACAAGCGGAAGCAACTGCTCGCAAAGTTTGCCGCGATTATGATGGCGTAGATTGTAGAGTAACACGCACAATATGTTTGCCTAAATAAACCCAAATAAATCAATAATAAAGAAAATGAGTCAAGCATTGCTTGACTCATTTTCTTTATTATTTAACTACCTTTTTCAAACTCTTTGCTATTACTTGAATCCCTATTTTTGCAATGTTTAGCGATCGTTCTCGGAGCTTGTATTGGTAGCTTCTTAAACGTGGTAATTTATCGCGTTCCTGCGGGGTTATCAATTTTGCATCCGCCTTCGCGTTGCCCCCATTGTCTGCGTCAACTTGCGTCCCGCGATAATATTCCGATTATTGGGTGGTTTTTGATTAGGGGAAAATGTCGTTATTGTCATACACCTGTGTCATGGCGCTATCCTGCGATCGAAGCGCTAACAGCATTTCTATTTTGGTGTGTGGCTTCATCTTTCGGAACTTCGATACCAGTCATAATTTTGTGTTTTTATGCCGCGTTTCTCAGTTGGTTACTAGCACTTGCCATGATTGACATTGACACAATGACATTGCCTAATTCCTTAACGCAATCAGGTTTGGTATTAGGTTTAATCTATCAAATTAGTCTAGCTTCGATTAATAGTGGCGATCGCCTTGCTTTTCCTACACTTTTACTATTTGGTATCGGTGGAGCCGTTCTAGGTATATGGCTTTTAGACATTATGCGAATTGCGGGTAGAGTCTTCCTCCAAAAAGAAGCAATGGGTGGTGGTGATCCAAAACTTGCGGCAATGATTGGTATGTGGTTAGGCTGGCAAAATGTTTTGCTGACGATTTTGATTGCTTCAGCGATCGGTACTCTTGTTGGGGTGATCGCCATACTTACCAAAGATTTAGGAAAACAACAGCCAATTCCATTTGGTCCATTTTTAGCCTTAGGCGGCGCAATTTCACTATTTTTTGGTAAGTCAATTCTTTCAACTTATCTTGGTTGGTTTGGGCTAGCTTAATATTCAACTTCTATACTGATCAGCAAAGACTTGTAGCTAATAGGCAATAAATAGCAAAAAGCCAATGCTCAAGAAGCTTTATGTACAAGAGGCAAAATCAAAGTCAGGAAGTAATACACCAAAGGGGCAGTAAACACATAGCTATCAGCACGATCAAGAATGCCGCCATGTCCTGGCATAATCTGCCCCGAATCTTTGACCCCAGCATCACGTTTCATCATCGATTCTGTCAGATCACCCAGTAACCCAGCGATCCCGATTAATAAGCCCAAAATTGCACCCGATAGCCACCACTCATACCATCCCAGACTAAAGGCCCAGATAATCGCCGTTAGGCAGCAGCACAATAACCCTGCGATCGCCCCTTCTACGGTTTTCTTGGGACTAATATCTGAAAGTCTGGTGCGTCCAAACACTTTGCCAAATATATAAGCCCCCACATCGGATGCCCAAATACAGCAAAAAGCCATCACTACATAAACTGCACCAGAGGATACGGGGAAAGTAATTCTCAACCATGAAAGCTGATCGAGATTGCGTAATTGATTAAAGAAATCAAACTGGTGCAGGCGATCGCTGACTTCAAAGATAGTGCCATCGCCGATCCCCCTAATCCTCACCCAAAAACTAGGTAGGTAGCCACCATAAAACAATCCCAATATTGACGCGGAAATATCAGAAATCGTGGCGATGCGTGGCTGAAATAACAGATAAAAGCAAATAAATGTTCCTGCGATCGGGATGACTGCATCCGCAAGATCAACCCTTATTTGTGAAACGATGAGCAATGCTAAACTAACGAAGATCGTGATCTTGCTGGCTGGGACAATTTCCTTGGCTCGTACCAATGCAAAATATTCCATCTCACCAAAAACCACCAGCAATGCAAATGCTGCGGTGAACGCCCATCCACCTAGGGCGATCGCCGCTAGTACGAGGGGAATAACTAATAAAGCACTGATAATGCGAGTCCAAGGCATGAAAATAGCACAACTGAGAAAGTGGATATGGGCAATTTACACAAAGCTAGACATTGTGCTACCTCAGAAGTAAATATACTCCTATCAACAGTTGAAGCAACAAAATCGTTATGCAAATTTGCGAATTCTAGTATTTTTGAGAAGATTGTTTATAGGCTTTGTCGGTAGATTGTATCTGTATATCTTTAAAATCTGACTGAATGCACTATGTCTAAAACCTATTACGCCATCCTCGGACTCACTCCTTGGGCAAGTGAAATCGATATTCGTCGAGCCTATCGCGATCTGAGCAAGCTTTATCATCCTGATACGACCCAATTGCCTAAAGATGAAGCAGTGGAAAACTTTCGCCAAATTAATGAAGCCTATGCCACACTTAGCAATGCCGAGCGTCGCAGTGCCTATGATCGGCGTATTCAGTTTTCACGATTTCAGTACGCAACCTTTGATAATGGTGTAAAATCCCAAAATCAAATACCCAAAAATCTCCAAACAGCAGATGATGATGGTCTACCTAGTGAGCGTCCATTATCTGGTGGTGAACTATTTTCACTCTTGTTAATTGGTGCTACGCTAGTTGCTTGTTTAGTGTTAGTTGTTTTAGTCGCCCTACTAAGAGGTGATCGCCTATTACCTGAAGCGATCGCACCTATATCAGCTTTTGTGATTTACTTCTCATAACAATTTTCTATCAATTCTTATAACCTCGTCTGCTATGGCGCTTCCCTCTCCTACAACACCACTCTATAATCATCCCTTGCCTGCTCTTGAAGCATGGCTAGACGAGCAGGGATGTTATCAAGATCAGTCCAACCCTAATGTCTGGCGCGTTACGCGATCATCATGGCAAGCAGAAATCGTGATGGATGTTGAAGATATCCGTGTGCGCTATATCCAAGATGCCTATGGTGGCAAAGAAATTCAACGCGCATTTCCCTATTCCCTCAGTCGCCAAGATGTTGAAGATGCAATTTTTACGGGTCCCTAGCCAAAAAAATTAGCAATATTCTGAAAGTTTGTTACTATGTAATCAAGCAAGACATAAATGACGAAACTATACATAAGTCACTTCATCGTCTTAGCAAAAGTTTTCCACCTAATTTGATGTTTTTATTTTGGAGGTTCATTGAGTAGGAAATATAACGTTGCCATTCTTGGAGCAACAGGCGCAGTTGGTACAGAGCTTCTGGCTTTGCTAGGAGAAAGAAATTTTCCTTTAGATAAGTTGAAGCTTTTGGCTTCAGAGCGATCAGCTGGTAAGTCGATCTCCTTTGCAGGGCAAGATTTAATTATTGAGGCTGTTACCGAATCATCTTTTGATGATGTGGATATTGTGCTTGCTTCCGCAGGTGGGAGTATTTCTAAGAAATGGCTACCGATCGCGGCTAAGGCAGGAGCTATTTCCATTGATAACTCCAGTGCTTTTCGGATGCACCCCGATGTCCCACTGGTTGTGCCAGAGGTCAATCCTGAAGCGGCTACACAGCACAAAGGCATCATTGCCAATCCTAACTGCACGACCATTTTGATGACCGTAGCCATATATCCACTACATCAAGTACAACCAATCCAGCGCATTGTCGTCTCTACGTACCAGTCAGCAAGTGGCGCAGGTGCAAGAGCGATGGAAGAGGTAAAAGTGCAATCTCAAGCAATTCTCGATGGTAAGCCAGCCATACCTGAGGTTCTTCCCTACCCACTCGCTTTTAATCTGTTCCCACATAATTCGCCAATGACTGAAAATTCCTATTGCGAGGAAGAGATGAAAATGGTGAATGAAACTCGCAAGATCATTGGCGATCAAGATATTCGGATCACGGCTACCTGTGTACGGGTTCCCGTATTGCGAGCACATTCTGAAGCGCTTAATCTAGAGTTTGCTCATCCCTTTAATCCAGACAAGGCTAGAGAAATTCTGGCTACGGCGGCTGGTGTGAAGTTGGTGGAAGACTTTACTAAAAATTATTTTCCAATGCCGATTGATGCTAGTGGTAAGGATGACGTGTTAGTAGGGCGAATTCGTCAAGACATCTCTCACCCTAATGGTTTGGAATTATGGATATGCGGTGATCAAATTCGCAAAGGGGCAGCTTTAAACGCAGTCCAGATCGCTGAGTTACTGATTGCTAAGGCTCTCATCTAATCCAATAAACAGTGCAAAACACTATTTTTAGCTAGCAAAATTTGGTTAGCAAGTCTCTATTTATGAGTATCTATGAATGAAATCGATTTCGGACGTTTACTAACAGCAATGATTACTCCTTTCGATAGAGAAGGGAATGTCGATTATGTGAAAGCAGAACAGCTTGCCATGCATTTGGTTGAGACGGGAACTGATACGATTGTCGTGTGCGGTACGACAGGCGAATCGCCAACCCTGAGTTGGGATGAGGAATACAAATTGTTTTCGGTGTTACAGCAGGCGATCGCTGGTAAAGCGAAGATCATGGCAGGTACAGGATCAAATTCCACTTCTGAAGCGATCGAGGCTACTCAAAAAGCCGCACATCTCGGATTAGATGGTACACTGCAAGTAACACCGTATTACAATAAGCCTCCGCAAGAAGGTTTATATCAACATTTTCGAGCGATCGCTGAAGCTGCTCCAGAGCTTCCGATTCTTCTCTATAATGTTCCTAGTCGCACAGGCTGCAAACTAGAACCTGAGACTGTTGCCAAATTAGCTGAGATTCCTAATATTATTGGGATTAAAGAAGCAACAGGTGATTTAGATCAAGCCAGCCAAATTCGCGCCCTCACACCAGCCGATTTTGCGATCTATTCAGGCGATGACTCTCTGACATTGCCATTAATGGCTGTGGGTGCAAAGGGAGTGGTTAGCGTTGCCTCCCATCTAGTTGGCAAACAACTTCAGACAATGATGCAATCCTTTGCCGTAGGTAAAGTTCAAGAAGCATTGCAAATTCATATTCAACTTTTTCCTTTGTTTAAAGCTTTATTTTTAACTAGTAATCCGATTCCTCTCAAGTTAGCTTTGCGCTTATTGGGATTAGATACAGGTGTAGTGCGATCACCTCTAGTTTCTGGTAATGCTGAACTTGAAGCAAAGCTCAAGGTTGTATTAGAAAAAGTTGGAATTCTTTCCTAATAGTGGCTGACAACTTCAAATCTAGAGACATAAAGTTTTATTGCTTCTGATAATTATGAACTTGGGGGGGAATGCACCTTTTTAGTCATTCTATCTAAGTATTTATAACCGCAGAGTTTGACTTCACCCCATTAAATTGAATCACTTTGAGTATTCAGAATATTCAATTTTTACCTTTTGACCTTTTACTTTTTCCTTTACATAAGAGATAACCTATGACTACATCTAACACACCAGCTCTCAAAATTATCGCCCTCGGTGGACTCCATGAAATTGGCAAAAATACATGGGTATTTGAATATAACGACGAAATCATGCTCCTTGATGGGGGATTGTCTTTCCCTGACAATATGATGCCAGGAGTAAACGTCGTATTGCCTGATATGACTTATTTACGTGAAAACAAACATAAGATTAAGGGCATGATCGTCACCCATGGTCACGAAGATCATATTGGTGCAATTTCCTTCCATTTGAAGCAGTTTGAAATTCCTGTTATTTATGGTCCTCGCTTAGCAATGGCATTGCTCGAAGACAAACTGCGTGAAGCAGGGGTTCTAAATCGTACCGAACTACGTCGCGTTATGCCCCGTGATATTGTCCGTGTCGGCACTAACTTTTTTGTAGAATTCATTCGCAATACGCACTCGATCGCCGATAGTTTCTCGATCGCGATTAATACACCTGCGGGGATGGTGATTCACTCTGGTGACTTCAAAATTGACCATACTCCCGTTGATGGTGAATTCTTTGATCTTGCTCGCCTTGCCGAACATGGCGAAAAAGGTGTATTGGCTTTGATTAGTGACTCTACTAATGCTGAACGTCCAGGCATTACACCTTCGGAAAGGGCTGTATATCCCAACCTTGAGAAGTACATCATGATGGCTCAAGGTCGGGTGATTATTACCACTTTTGCCTCTTCGGTTCATCGCGTCAACATGATTTTGGATATTGCCGATAAGCAAGGTCGTGTCGTCGGTGTCGTCGGCAGATCAATGCTGAACGTGATTGCCCATGCGCGTAATCTCGGTTACATCAAGTGCCGCGACGATTTATTCCAACCTTTGCAAAATCTCCGTCATTATCGTGATGATCAAATTCTGATTTTGACTACTGGTTCTCAAGGTGAGCCAATGTCAGCATTAACACGCATGTCTAATTGCAGTCACAAGCAACTCGAAGTACGTCAAGGCGATACAGTGATCTTCTCCGCCAATCCGATTCCTGGCAATACAATTCCAGTTGTGCGGACGATCGATCGCTTAATGGCGCTAGGTGCAAATGTAATTTACGGTAATGACAAAGGTATTCACGTTTCGGGGCATGGTTCTCAAGAAGAACATAAGATGATGTTGGCGCTTGTGCGTCCGAAGTTCTTCTTCCCTGCTCATGGTGAATTGAGAATGCTCAGACAACACGCCAAGATGGCGGAAGCAATGGGCATGCCTAGCGAAAATATCGTGATTGCCGAAAATGGTGATGTTGTCGAAGTTTGCCAAAACTACATGAAGATCGTCGATAAAGTTCCTTCTGGCGTTGAGCTAGTCGATTCTTCTCGCGACGGGATGGTTAAAGGTGATGTATTACGCGATCGCCAACAGATTTCTGGTGAAGGTATCTTCTCGATCGCGGTATCCGTTGGGCTGGATGGTAAGCTTGCCACATCTCCTGATATTCAACTAAGCGGTGTAGTTCTACCGATGGAACATTCGCAGATTATTGCTCTAGTTGCGAAGGCGATCGAGAACTCTTTGGCTAATTCTTGGGGTAACTTTGCCCGTAACGTTGGTTCTTTAGAAGTTGATTGGACTGGCTTACGTGGACAACTTGAACGTGATCTCACCCGTGTCTTGCGTCAACAAATCCAAAGCAAACCAGTAATCGTGTTCCTACTGCAAACACCTCCAAATTCTACACAATCTGCACCAGTCCCCGCCGCGAAGCCCAATGCTTTGGGTGTGACTTTAAAAGCAGGTAGTGGCAAAGTAATTCCTAAGATTGAGAATGGAAGTAATGGTAACGGTGCTGCGGCGAATAGTGAAGTGACAACTACAGGTACTGCCACTGCTAGCGCTGGCAGACGTAAGCGCACTGCGGCAACTGTCTAAATGAATCCCTCGCCGCAAGGGGACGGGGTATCAAATTCTTTTTTACTAGAATTTACTCACACCGCAGAGCGGTGGGGTATTTACCCTCTTTGTTCAAATAAAAACTCATAAATAAAGGCGGTGCTTCGCGCCGCCTTTATTTTATGGATTTAAAGGCTTTGTTGCATGAATAAGAAGAAGACAGAAGATTGAGGAAATTAGGATAGATAATTAACGATTAACAGGAGAGGAGAGAGGTTTGGCAAGTTGAATCATGCGATTAAGAGCAGCACATTTGATGAACAACTCAACCGCCTGATTGTCAAATTTAAGAGAACATAAAGTAGCACCAAAGATTTTTTTGAACCGAAACATTGCGTTTTCTGCTAAAGAACGGGGCGCTATTTGGTACTTCATTCATCATTACAATACCTCTCTTTTTGCTTGAACATTACTTTGCATCACTACCATTTTTGCTAGCGACAATCGCTTCGACTGTTTTTTTTGACAGTGTAAAGCATCCATCGTAAAAACATGATTTTCTAACTTAAGCTGTGATAGCAACTGTTGAATGACGCTAATTTCACTCTCTTTTTTGTTTTCCGTCACCGCAGTGGCAACTACTGTGCCTTGTTGTTGTGAAAATAGGGACACCATACTGATAAAGTTCTGTTGGCTGTTATCGCAATTACTGACTGTATTTCGCAGGCTTTTGCCATCTCCTGCTATGGCTACTCCTGTGGCTATGATTTGCCTCTGTGCCCATTTGTTAAATGCACTGTTAAGCCGTTCATAGTCTATTTCCATCATTACTCTTCTCATGGTTGAGTAGGATGGTACTGTTTTTTGTTTGAGGGCTAGTCTTTGGATTAGGTCTCGTCGATGTCTCTCCGCAAATCTTCCCCATCCTTGAATACTCTGAGACCCACTCATGATTGCCATGATCACTATCAGCAAGATTTGCCACAATTCATCGCGACTCCCTTTTGCCTGTCGTGGATCTGCTATCTCTTGCAGGTAATCAACTAGGCTGTTACTCATTTTTTGGTTTGTTTGACTTGATTAGATTAAATTATTACAAACACATCTTTAAATCTGTCTCTAGCCTTTTTCTGTTCCCTCCTGACCTTTCTTGAAATAGCCCTGCCCTTTACAAGGGGAGGGCTAGGGAGGTATTCTAACTTAAAGCCATCAATTCAGGATCTTGGAATAGTGGTGTACTCAAGTAACGTTCTCCAAAACTAGGCTGAATCATCACTACCATTTTGCCAGCATTTTCAGGACGCTTGGCAATCTGCACGGCAGCATAAAGCGCCGCACCGCTAGAAATACCCGATAGCAGCCCTTCTTCTCTTGCTAGTCTTCTACCAAAGGCGATCGCTTGATCATCAGACACAGGAATAATCTCATCAATCAATTCTGTTTTCAAAACTTCAGGAATAAAGCCTGCGCCAATACCTTGGATTTTGTGAGGACCTGGACGATTACCTGCTAAGACTTGGCTATTGGCTGGCTCAACTGCGATCGCCTTAAACGATGACTTACGTGATTTGATTACTTCAGCAACACCCGTAATTGTGCCACCAGTTCCCACTCCCGAAATCAAGAAGTCAATCTGTCCATCGGTATCTTCCCAAATCTCTTCAGCAGTAGTCTTGCGATGAATCGCTGGATTGGAAGGATTGCGGAACTGTTGCAGCATATAGGCATCAGGAGTGCTTTCACTAATTTCCTTAGCGCGTCTAATTGCGCCGCCCATGCCTTCAGTCCCAGGTGTTAATTCAAGGGTGGCTCCGTAGGCGCGTAACATTGATCGCCTTTCCATACTCATGGTTTCGGGCATGGTCAGAATTAATTTATATCCCTTAGCGGCTGCTACCATCGCCAGCGCAATCCCTGTATTGCCTGAAGTTGGCTCGACCAAAATTGTCTTATTAGGCGAAATTAAGCCCTGTTCTTCGGCTTCTTGGATCATGTTCACGCCGATCCGATCCTTAACTGAGGCGGCGGGATTCATGCCCTCTAGTTTGACGATAATTCGTGCCACACAGCCTTCAGCCTTGGGAATACGCTGCAATTCGACTAGGGGGGTACGACCGACTAATTCAGTAATGTTATTGGCGATTTTCATAGATAAAAGCTTAAATGATTGCGGGTAA
Source organism: Pseudanabaena minima str. Chao 2107 (assembly GCF_051131155.1). Taxonomy (NCBI): domain Bacteria; kingdom Bacillati; phylum Cyanobacteriota; class Cyanophyceae; order Pseudanabaenales; family Pseudanabaenaceae; genus Pseudanabaena; species Pseudanabaena minima. Next base: position 1,255,623 of record NZ_CP159508.1, on the reverse strand, counting down.
ATGAGCTTGTAGTCAACTTTAGAGCATTTTTGAGGTCTTTGGAATTTCTTGATGCAATGAAGCGATCGCTACTTTTATGCCCCAAAAGCTACACACACTAACTCTTTTCGGGTTTAATAAGGATATTGCGATCGCAAGAATTTTTCACAACATCATCACAAACTTATTAATTAATATTAAATAAACTCCTATGGCTGCTACTTTAAAAGATTTTTTAGAAGAATGTCACACTCTTGGCTTAGTGCGTCTGATCGTCACCAGTGATGCGGGTGTTCTGGAGGCAAGGGTAAATATCGAGAAGTTGTTTTACGCGGAACTCCCCAAGGGCAAGTATGCGAATATGCATTCTGAGCATATCGAGTTTCACCTGAACATGGACAAAATCACCGATGTCCGCTTTGAAACCGCCGAAGCCAAACGCGGCAATTTCACCACCTACGCAATTCGTTTCCTTGATGCTGATGACAAGGCGCAGATGAGTGCTTTCCTACAATGGGGTAAACCAGGGGAATATGCCGAAGGTCAGGTCGATGCATGGTCTGCGCTCAAAGATAAGTACGGCGAAACTTGGAAACCAGAACCTGTTGAGAGTGTATAAATATTTTTGAGATGATTTGTAAAAATACCCAGAGCTATTAAATTCTCATGAAAATACTAAGGGAAATAAGTCGTGGTGGTTTTGGTCGAGTTGAGCTAGTTGAATTAGATACAAGTAGTATTGTTGCTAGAAAAGTATTTGATCCTGTTCCTAGTATTTTAGACGCATCTGAACTACCAAAGTTAAAAAAGCGATTTCAAAGAGAAGTCAAAGTCCAAAATTCACTAAGTAGTGATTATTTTATGTCAGTTCTCGATGCTGATCTTGATGCTGAGACCCCTTGGTTTACTATGCCACTTGCAGATCGAAACCTTTCGGAAGAACTAGAGGAATCTCGTAAAAATGGTAATATTCCTCTAGAAGCATTGTCAGACATTCTAAATGCGCTAGAAGAACTTCATTCACTCGGCTATGTTCATCGCGATCTTAAGCCTCAAAACATCCTTTTGCATGAAAACCGTTGGAAGTTATCAGATTTTGGTTTAGTACTTCCTGTTTCAGGTGCTACTACCAAATTGACATCTATTGATTCATCTTGGGGAACTATGGGCTACTGCGCTCCAGAACAGGCAGAAGACTTTCGTAATGCTACACCTAGCGTAGATATTTATGCTTTTGGGTGCATACTACATGATCTATTTGCAGGATTTCCTCGTGTACCTTATCAACGTTATACAATACAACATCCTGTAGGCATGATAATTGAAAAATGTACAGAGATAGAACCCAAAAAGCGATTTAAAAATATTACTTCACTACGCGGTACACTTCTCAAGCTATTATCAGAATCGCAAAGTCTTACTCCTAGCCCTAGCGCTAAAGAATGGGAAGGAAAACTGCAAAATCTATCTAATTGGAATATTCAACAATTGGAAGATTTTGCAAGATTTATGAAATCAACTCAAGATGAATCTGATTTGTGGGTTGTATGTCGGGCAATTGATGAAGAAGTTTTGCGTACTCTTTGCTCAATAGATAGAGAACTTTGGCAATTAATAGCTCAAGAATATTGTGATTGGTCACATGGCTCATTTAACTTCGACTACTGCGATGTGATTATCAGGAGATTGGAAGTGATTTTTGAGTTGGGCAATCTTGATGTCAAATCATCTGCTGCTATAGCAAGTGCCACTTTAGGATGGTCTCATCATCGCTGGTTTGTCATGGGAAAAGTTCTATTTATGCTGGGTGCAAATCTAGATAATTTGGTAGCACAGCGAATTGCAATAGAAATAAGTGTCGAAGAAGTTTACAAACAATTTATTTCTTGTGCAGAGTTTCTCAAACGAAGTGTCAATGATTACCATCCTCAAATTGCTGAAGTTTTGATTGAGTATCAAAAAAAATAGTTGTCTTCTAGTTGTATTTCAGTAAAACATCTTAAATCCTTAAAAGATTTAAGATACCAATCTGATTTTTGTGGAGTAGTGATCGTGATTTTGAATGTTGAGGTTGCGATCGCGATGTTTTGTTTGTTGAGATGGACAGTCTGTATTAACCAAGTGACTCAATTGTTATAATCATTACTACAACATGAGTGAGTTCTGACACTAATGTCAATAACCTTAGAAGAAAGAGTTGCAATCCTAGAAGCTGAAATCAACTTGATTAAAAACAAGGTGGAAAGTCCAACTAGCATGGTAAAACCTTGGTGGGAGCAAATCACAGGAACATTTGCCGATAGCCCAGACTACGACAAAGCCATGCAACTAGGCAAAAAATACCGTGAGTCACTGCGTAAGGCATCAACAAAGTCCCGCAAAAAATAGATCTTTGACTTTTTGCGAAGTGGCGATCTCAATTTTGGGTATTGAGAGAGGCGATCACTGTTTAATATTAATGAAGTGATGAAGTTTTGTTCTTAATGTTATGCTTGACGTAACACATAAAACTTGCCTATGCCTCAAAAGTACAAAGACAAACGCACAGCCAAATTTGCTGCTGGCGAACGAGTCAAAGAATTTCAGGCTTTTGAAAGACAAGCATACAAACGTCTAGAAATCCTAGAAGCTGCGCCTAACAAAGAATCCTTAATGGCTTTACCAAGCAACCGTTTTGAGGCATTAGGCGGAGATAGGAAAGGACAGTACAGTATCCGCATAAATGACAAATGGCGTATTTGCTTTGAGTGGAAAGAAACAGAAAATCATCCATTTAGTATCGAAATTGTTGATTATCACTAAAGGAGAAAAAAACTATGGCAAGACCCGCAATTCACGCTGGCGAAATCTTAGCTGATGAACTAGAAGAACTGGGAATTAGTGCATCAGAACTGGCGCGATCGCTTCATATCCCCACAAATCGCATTACGCAAATCCTCAAAGGGCAAAGAGGCATTACTGCTGACACTGCATTGCGTCTAGGGCGATGGTTTGGCACTGGAGCAGAACTATGGCTTAATTTACAAAAAGCTTATGAGTTACGCCTAGCTGAGGAGTTATCTGGAGAAGAAATTCAAAAAATGATTCAACCTCGTTCAGATATAAATAATCAGCAGTTAATTCAAGTGTAGATCGATGATTTTGGGAGATGAGAGTGGCGATCGCTGTTTGATTTTGATGAAGTGGCGATCGCGATATTACAGACGAACTCAAACCAGACAGCATTCTACTTTGCTCTATAATCAAACTTAAGTTAATAATTTTGATATGACACCTAATCTCTTCTCAAACCTCAACCGCCGCAAATTTATAGGACTTTCTACCCTGTTTTTGCTTGGAGCCTGTGGATCGCAAACGACTCAATCCACAACCTCCTCAGGTAAAACCAAAATCGTCTTTTGGACAATGCAGTTAAAACCGCAGTTTGACAAATACATGACGGATTTAATTGCAGGATTTGTGAAAGTGAATCCAACAGCCGAAGTGGAATGGGTGGATATTCCTTGGGGAGAGATGGAAACTAAAATTTTGAGTTCGGTCGCAGCAAAAACTGCCCCTGATGTCGTAAATCTAAATCCGCAATTTGCATCGAAACTAGCCGAGAAAAAAGCGCTAGTGGATATGGGTAAGGCGATATCTGAAGCTGATAAAGCTAGCTACTTCCCGAATATTTGGAAAGCCAATCAATTAGATAATGTCACCTTTGGATTACCTTGGTATGTAGCCACTGATATTACTATTTACAATCGTTCTCTATTTGAAAAAGCTGGATTAGATCCTGCAAAACCACCACAGACATTTGAGGAACTTACTAAGGTTTCTGAACAGATTAAAGCAAAAACTGGTAAGTATGCTTTCATGCTGACAATGGATGGTGGTCAGGTTTTAGAAGCGATGGTACAGATGGGCATGAAGTTGCTTGATTCAAATGGCAAAGCTGCTTTTAATGATCCTGCTGGCAAAGCTGCCTTTGACTATTGGGTAAACCTCTTTGAGAAGCAACTAATTCCTCGTGAAATCTTAACCGAAGGACATCGCAAAGCCGTAGAACTCTATCAAGCAGGTGAATTGGCGATTTTATTAACTGGCCCCCAATTTTTGCAAGCTGTTGCTCAGAATGCTCCTGAGACTGCTAAAACAACCGATATTGGCTCACAAATTACTGGCTCAACTGGTAAAAAGAGTGCGGCTGTAATGAATGTCGCTGTACCAACAACATCCACCAATCAAGAACTAGCCGTCAAATTCGCACTCTACTTAACTAATGCTGAAAACCAGCTTGCTTTTACTAAAGTAGAGAATCTCTTACCTTCCACAATTAAGAGCTCTAGCGATCGCTATTTCACTGAAGCCTCTAAAGATGCATCTATTCTTGATCGTGCCAGAGTGATCAGCGCCTCACAACTTTCACAATCTGAAGTCTTAATTCCTCCTGCCAAAGACATTGAGAAGCTTCGTAAGATTATTTATGAAGAGTTACAACTAGCGATGCTCAAGGAGAAATCTAGCGATAAAGCGATCGCATCTGCTGCCGAACGTTGGAACTCTCTTTAAGAACTAGGCATAAGTAAACTAAAAACCTAGAGAACTGTCCCGCCCGCACAGCGGGCGGGACAGTTCTCTAGGTTTTAATTATGGTGAGCTACTTAATAGTCTGGTTGTTAATTTTCTTAGTTGATTTTGAGGATTTTATGACAACTGCGCTAGATTAGCAGCAGTTCTGAAAGTGGGGTATTACCCGTGAAGAAATTAATTAATATTCAGGATATTTGTCAAGGCTTTGGCAAGAAGTTTTGGCGGCGATCACTGGTTTCAGGTGCAGCGATCGCTATGCTAGGTGCTATTACATTACCTGTAATTAGTGGTAATGGATCGGCGATCGCTCAACAAATTTCACAGCAAAATACAACTCAAAATACAAACCAAAATAAATCGCAATCTGTGCAAATGATGCAGGTAGGCGATCTTAACTTTCCATTGTGGGTCTGGATAATTGGCGGCGTTGTGGTCGTATTTGTCTTTTTGCCACAGGTGGGTTGGATTTTAGGATTGATTGTGATTGGCGAACGTGAAGTTGGGATCGTGGTTAAGAAGTTTTCATTTCGGGGTGATTTACCAGCAGGACAACTTGTTGCTCTCAATGGTGAAGCAGGATATCAAGCCGATACCCTTGCGCCAGGTTGGTATTTTGGCTATTATCCTTGGCAATATGGAATTCGCAAAGAGCCTGTGGTAGTAATTCCCCAAGGTGAAATTGGGTTAATTATTGCCAATGATGGTAAATCAATTCCACCTGATCGCATTCTTGGCAAAACTGTCCCCTGTGACAACTTCCAAAATGCGAGAGAATTTCTGTTAGCTGGTGGAGAAAAGGGAAGACAGATCGGCATCCTAACCGCAGGAACCTATCGGATTAACACTGCTTTATTTACAATTGTTACTTCTGCAAATGCTGCTCAAAATGGCATGTCACCTGCGGAGTTAAGGCTCTGTTCAGTTGCTACAGAAAAGGTTGGCATTGTCACTACTCTAGATGGTATTCCCATTGAAACAGGGGCGATCGCAGGAGCGATTATTCCTGAACATGATAACTTCCAAAATGCTCAGTTATTCATCAATGGTGGCGGTCGTCGTGGTTTACAAGAGCAGATAATTCTATCAGGTTCATGGAATCTCAATCCTTGGTTTGTGCAAGTGGAACAGGTAAAAATGACCGATATTCCCATTGGTTATGTGGGTGTGGTAATTTCCTTCGTGGGTGGTTCTCAAGATGATGTGAGTGGAGCTTTATTTACCCACGGTCATTTAGTAAATGTGGGTGATAAAGGGGTCTGGATTGAGCCACTTTACCCCGGGAAACATCCATTGAACACACATATTATGAAAGTAGAACTAGTTCCCACGACAAATATTGTTCTGAATTTTAGTTCTCGTGTTGAGCAACATGGATATGACTCTAAACTAAGTGCTTTGAATGTACGTTCTAATGACGGTTTTGCATTTAATTTAGAAGTTGCTCAAATCATTCATGTTGGAGCGCTAGATGCGCCAAGGGTTATTTCGCGAGTCGGTTCGATGCAAAATCTAGTTGATCATGTGTTGCGTCCGACAGTCGGTAATTATTTCCGTAATTCTGCTCAAGCCTATACAGTATTGGACTTTTTGATTGCCCGTAGCGATCGCCAAGCGGAAGCATCTGATTTTATTCGGAATGCATTGCATTCCTACGATGTGCAAGCGGTTGATACATTGCTGGGTGAAATCGAACCACCTGAGACGCTCATGCAAACACTCACCGATCGCAAAATTGCTGAGGAACAACGCAAAACCTATGAAGTACAGCGAATTTCTCAAACCCAACGCCAAGAGCTTGTGCGAGAAACCTCCCTTGCGGATATCCAGAGAGAAATCGTCACGGCTGAGCAAGGTGTCCGTATTGCTGAACTTCAAGCCAAAGCTAAAGTCAAAGAGGCAAGCGGAGAAGCTGAGGCGATCCGCGTCACTGGTGAAGCGAAAGCCGATGCCTATCGTGCTGGGGTCGATGCCCTTGGTGGTAACTCCTATGTAGCGTTGCAACTAATGCAAACGATCGGCGATCGCAATGTGCGGGTTGTGCCAGATGTGGCTGTCAATGGTAGCGATCGCGGTGGTGGGTTGCTTGATGGTGTATTAGGAATGTTGCTCTGGAATCAAAATAAAGAATCAAAGGAAGCAAAATCTGATAGCCTCACTAGATTGCCATAAGGATATAGATTTTTGGTGGCGCGGCAAAGCTGTGTCACTATAGCTTTAGCAACGCAAGAGAAAAAGATGAGTGGCGGTGCTTCGCGCCGCCACTTATGTTCTAGGCAAAACTTACATTGCTATATAGCCAATAAATAAACAGCAATGGCTCTAGTTTTTAAAGCTTTATCCAAAAAAGAAAAGCGCAATCGCGCATTTCTTTTTTATGATGGTACGTATGCCTAGATTTCAAAGCCGACTTTTTAATTGGATTGATAGCTCGTTACCTGCCCAACTTGGGCGCAGTGTAAGGCGATCGCTCGATCAAAAAATTCGTCAGCTTGCAGGACTACCGCTCCAAGAGTTACCTCGCTTGTTAGCTTATCAAGTAGCTAAGGCAGCCCTATATCCTGTGTACCTGATTGCATCTACAGCAAAACGTATTTTTCCAGCGCTTGAGCGTAGTAAGGCAGAGCCTAAAGAAAAACTGCGATCGCAGCCAGATGCTGTAGGGCTTTTATCTGAATTTGATAACCTAGAAGTTAGTCCAGAAATTGATCAATCTTTGAATCAATTTCTGGAGCCAAAGATTGATCTTCCCAAGCCAGAAGTTCCTCTACTTTTGCGTCCATTAGCTAAGTTTTTCGATTGGCTAGATCGCACCAAAACTCAGCTAGATCGAAATATTGCCGCGATCGTTAAGCGTCAAACAGATTACCTCGCAACTTCTGATAACCCAGAACTAGAACCCAAACTGAATGCCAATCGCATCTTTGCCGAAATCTGGCAACAACAGATCGCCCAAGCCGAACGGAACACTTTAAAAGAAAATAATGGACTCGCTGAAAATGTATCGCTAGGCAAAAATAGAAGACTAGAGCAATTACGTCGTTTAATTGAAGCGGCGATCGCTTACTTTTTTGGCAATCAATCACCTTCTCCAGAACCCAGCCTAGCTAATAATGAAGAAAGATCAGAAATATTTGGCACAGAATCACCTGATGCTAAAGCATTGCCAGACAGTCCCAAGTTAAGGCGGCGACGAGTCACCTCCGCAAATGCAAAAACACTTAAAAAGAATGCTCCTCTAGCCGAAAGTAACAAACTAGATCGTCTGCGCGATCTGATTGCCGCCGCAATTGATTATTTCATTGGCAAGCGATCGCTAGATGGTGATCAAGATAAGGTGGGCAGCATTAATGGAACTCAGCCCGACTTGCTAGCGGAGCGATTAATTAATCAGCTTCAATCTAGAACTAGTAGTTATCCCAATCGTGGCTCTAAACAAGAGCTTAATCAAGATTCCGAATTTTCTGATGCACTCAAAGTTGACTATCAACTAGACCGTTTACAAAGATTAATTGCAGAAGCGATCGCCTATTTCTTTGGTAAACAGCGATCGCCAACTCTCGAAGAAACTTCAGACATTACTCCCAGCGACAAAGCATGGCTAACTATGGAGGATGTATTTGGTGATGACAATGGTCCTTGGCCGATGCCTTTGGAATATGAATCCATTGCTTTTAGTAAATCTCCAGATCGAATTACTATTCATTCTTCTGGTGAGTTAGAAAATTTTGAAACCACAACTACACAAATTTCTCAAGATCAACTTGATGGGAGTTTAGTTTTTGAAGAAGAACTATTGATCTATCAACAGCAAAGTTTTGAGACCGACAGCGATCGCCCTCTACGAGCTTGGATTGAAAACAAGGCAAATATTGGGGGGCGTTCCAATAATCCTCTAATTAGGTTTCTGCTTTGGCTTGATGAGATCGTTCTCAAGATCGAAGATTTGCTCATAAAGTTTTGGAAAGGGTTAATGCGTTTTCCCAAGCGCTTGATTAATTTCATGCGTTTTGGCAAGAAGCGTTAAATTACAGCGCTTTACATATATTCCACATTTATGTATTGGATGTAGGGGTAGTGCCCCTGTGCCTACCCTGTAGGGATCTGGGCAACCACGGGGGGATTGCCCCTACCAATAACATTAGGAAGATGTGAAAAGCGCTGTAATTTACTCAAATCTATGGGTTTGCACATAAATTTTGCCAATGCTTCCAGATGATGACCATTGCCATCGTATCAAGGCGACAATATTGATAGAGCAACTCTTTCCACTGTGATCGCACTGCTTGATTGTCAATTCCCTGATCGCGATTTTCGCCATACATCAGGTCTTGATAGGCAAGCATTGCGCCAGCACCCTCATTCACTACTTGAATGCGATCGCCTATTTGCAATTGTGGCAAAACATCATAGGGGCTGAGGATTTCACCATCAACTTCTCGATAGTATTCCTGAAAATAGGGGATTTTATGTAAATACGGATTAGTTTTCCAGACCGCAGGTAAAACACATTTCAGGGAAGTGCGTCCTTTCATTAATGGATGGAAATAGTGCTTAAGAGTAAGCGCATTCATATCGACTAGGTGAGATTTACCCTTATTGCCTAACTTGGCTGTATTCGCTAGCCATGTTTGTAGTTGGGGATTGTGATAGTCATAGGCTTGCATTTGATAGTAGATGTCGCGCAACACGCTATTCTCATGGGTTGCCCATGTCAAGATTGTGCCGCGATCGCCTAAGCATTCCATCAACGATTCGGCAAATTGAAAATTTGGAAAAGTATTTTCCAGATCCAGCCATTCCGTTTGGATGGGATCTGCCTCTGGCTCGACGATTGTGTGACAACTCCACTGAAAGGCTACCTGCTCATAGGGACGCATCCCTGCACGATAGGGGATCGCCATGCGTGAAGTTTCAAAATCAATAAAATGAATAGGGTATTGCACCTGCTGCACAATTTGGGGAAGATGCTCAGAAATCCATTCTTTGTTTTTTTGAGTATATTCAATCTGGATGAGTTGACGATAGCTATAGGTATAGTCATTGAGTTCTTCTAAGGGAACATCAAACATACTTACTTTCTTTTGTCGAATCATTTCATTGACCAAAGGAGTCTCATGACCGCCAATTCGTCCCATTTGATAGAGTTCGAGGACATGGTTTTCCACATCAGCCAGATCGCCCCAACATTCTCTAAAGCCATCACGGGGATCGCGATCGCTAGCGCGGTATTCACAGCCCTTACAGCTTTTGCTAATCGGCGCAAATATTTCAGACGATCGCTCTAGCAAATAGCCTAAATATTTCTGTGCGGAAGTAATTGTCGGTTCGATGAGTTCTGTAACTTCAGTTTCAATACTTACTTTAGTGAGAAATTGATCTTTTTCTAATTCCTGAATATCCCCTGTAAAGTCAACCTTAATTCCATTAAATTTGGAAAAAGAATTACGATGAGTTGATAGACGCTGAATTTGGAAATAGGAAGCAAGATGATCAATGGCTGTAGTTTTGGCGCGATCAGTCACCAGTAAGTAAGGGGCTATCTCCACTATACGGTCAGGTAAATGCTCAGCTAGCATCTCTTGCAAAATCCCAACTTGGTAAGCCACGTCCTCAATGATATATCTCCACTCACCGCCAACATGCCCAGTACGTTTATTGCGAAAGAGAGAAAGATTGCGGTATTTAACTAGGTTCTCGTGAGCATTACTATCAAATCCTTTAGATCTGATTTCAATAATCTCAATGCGATCGCCTTGTTTGACAAGAATATCAGCACGGGCTAGCTTATGGGATGCATAAAGAACTGGCTCAAAGAGAGTCACATTCTCCTGTTGTAAATAAGCGATCGTTTCTTGGGCAGCATTGGCGATGCTTTCATCAGAGTTAAGATTTGCCGAGATGTAGATGCCTTCAGGATAGAGAAGGTGAGCAATCTTACTAATGATGAAATTCCCATCGGCTAATATTCTGGTATACGCATCAACGCGATCGATGGTGGGATAGCCCAACTTCTTGTAATAAAGCTTGGTTGTGCAACTGCGGGCAGTCTTGAGATCGGATTTCGTCAGATAAATAGGATGGGACATACTGCCTAAAGAACTTCGCTGTATCAATCTAGCATGAACGAACGAACCACAAAAGATTTTTTGAAAGCATTACATTGCAGCACTTTCAAAAAATCTTTGAGTTAGCATTTGCTCACAAAGCGATATAGAACAGCGATCGCTCTATCCAAAAATTTCCGCAGGATCAGCAGATTGGACTTTGCGTAATGATATCGCACCAGAAATCACACACATCACCATCGTTAAGATCATCACAGGAATTGCTTTATCCCAGATGTATAGAGGTAATAGCGTGGCATTTTTAGTGAGATTGTACAGCCCAAAGGAAATTCCTAATCCAGGAATAAAGCCCAAAATTGATAGAACAAAAGCTTCTTGAATCACCACTTGGGCTAAATACAAGTTGCCATAGCCCATAGCCTTGAGTGTCGCATATTCCGCAAGGTGATCGGAAACATCTGTATAGAGAATCTGATAAACGATCACAATTCCAACAATGAATCCCATCACGGTTCCAAGACTAAAGATAAAGCCGATCGCGGTACTTTTTTGCCAATATTCTTTCTCAAAGTCAATATAGCCTTCCATGGTCAAGATCCGCGTATCATCGACCGCTGCATCGTGAGTTTTTTTCAGGTCTTCCACCGTGAGATCGGTCTTATAGACAAACACCTTATCTTTATTCTCTTCGCGAATCATTTTTCCATTTGCATCAATACTTTCTTTATACAAAACCTGAACTCTTTTACCGTCGGGTTGCAATTTTTCACGTGGCAAAATTACATGGTCGCTGGGTTGGCTCATGATAAAGTTTCGCATTGCTTCGTAGGGAGATGCATCAGGTTTTAGATTAATCAAGCCGACATTAATTAATCCTGAACGGCGATTATCAAAAATGCGGAGGAAGTTAGTATCGCTAGTAATCACCGCACCATCAGCAGCAAAGGATGCACCTAGCTCAAATAAACCTCCAATTGTCAGTTTGCGATTGGCAACTTCGCGAGTGACGAGATTGTTACAGGCAAAAGCATCATCGGTGAACTTCGCTTTGAGCGATAAAGTGCCACATTCACCCACAATTGGACCGAACTCAGCACGGGAAGCCCGATCAAAGAGAACCACATCTTGAGTTTTGATATGATCAATATTTGCATCTGCGCCCGCCATTTTAAAAACCTTGGCATCAGGATTTGCGCCTAATACTAAGATGTTACGAGTCTGTCCCGCAGGGTCTTCTTGGATTTTCCAAGCACCAAGTCCGATATAAACTGGGTTAACTGAAGCAACTTCCTTCATTCCCAATGCTTGATAAAGGCGACGTTGTGAGAAGTTCCGCATTCCCACGAGGTTAGTGGATTGAGGACTAATAATTACTAAGTCACCCACCAAATTACTTTGCAAGCGAATCGCACTAGTAAATAGAGCGTCACGGAATCCTAATTGCAAAAACATTAAGACCACTGCGAAGGTAATCCCTGCGATCGCTACCAGCAGTCGGCTTTTTTCGTAGGTAAGTTGTAGCCAAGCAAGAGGTACAGCAAAAATCATAAAATTTATCTAGCGTTAAAAAAAATAGATTTAATTAAGAGCGCTTTGCGCTCCTATTAAACTTCTACCTTGACTCTGACTTGCAAATTGGTAAGCCCTGAAACCTTGGTGCTGTCATCTAACTTAATTTTGACTTCGATAATCCGTACATCGGTTTTTGCCGCAGGATCTGTTCCCAAGACATCATTTTTGGCAATCCGCAACCCAATGCGATCGACTTTACCTGTAATTGCACCTTCAAAGGCTTCACTCTCTATAGTTGCTTTCTGTCCAACCTTGATTTTGCCGATATCAGTTTCATAGATTTCTGCAACCACATACATTTGACTAGTATTGCCGAGGTCAACTACTCCATCTGTCTGACTGACAACTTCACCAGTTTTAGAATTGATTTTGAGAACTTGCCCATCAATCGGGGCGCGAACTTGGGCTAGATCAAGATCAACTTCAGCTTTCTTGACATTAACCATCGCCGTTTGTAGTTGTGCTTCCGCAAACTGAATATCAGTAGGACGGACTTCCCTTACACTACTTAGCAATCCTTGTGATTGTCGCAATTGGAATTGTGCTTGCTGAATTTGCTGTTGAGCTTGCAGGAATTGACCTTGCAAAGTCTCAACCTTGAGGCGATAGGTATCGAGAACAGTTTGAGAAATTGCGCCTTCTTTGTAAACTTCTAGAAAGCGATTGTAGTCTCGACCAGCAATTTCCAATTCAGATTTAATTCTAGCCGCATTGGCTTCTAGGGATTTAATATTGGCGGCTGCGGACATGACATTACCTTCTTGGGCGACAATGTCTCCACTTTTAGCACCTGCGCGAACTCTGGCCAGATTGCGATCGCTTTCTTGGGCTTGACTTTGAGCTTGAAGTAAGGCGGCGACTGAGCGATCATAACTATCAAGAATGGCGATCACTTGTCCCTGCTTGACCATATCGCCTTCTTTGACCATTAATTTGACAATGCGGGATGTCCCTAGCGCTGAAGGTGAGGCAACTTTGACAACTTCTCCCTGTGGCTCTAAGCGACCCAATGCACTGATTGCTTTTGGTTGTTCTTTGTTACCGTTGCCAGTAGTATTAGTTGCTGGAGATGCTGTTGGTGAAGGGTTGCTGCTAAAACGTCCGATCACAAACCAAATACTTACTCCCAGTGCGGCTATTGCCAAAGCGATCGCAGGGATTAATAATTTATTGGAACTTTTAGGTGCTAGCGCCTTCTTCATATTAATAGTTTGATTTTTGGCTGAAGTACTTTGTGTATCTCCAGATATATTACTGACTTCCGTAGATGTTTCTACCTGTTTATCCGCCTGTTCATCTACCTGCATATGCTCTTTGCCTCTATATACTTCAGACCAGAATTAAAAACTAGCCAATAGTGTACCAACCTATAGCAGTTTGTCTATGAATACGACATCCTACGCTCAGGCTAAATTACACCAAAACACAAAATGGCATAGCCATTTTGTGTTTGGTATTACTGCCAGTCTAAAAATAGACATTAAAAAACGCCAAGGATTAGCAGTGCGAAGCGTTGCACCGCTAATCCTTGGGGATGGCTTAGGTTAAATTAATAGTCTCCATAATTTCGCGAAAACTAGCTAGCCCTGCTTCGATGTTCTCGATAATTTCATTAGCCAGAATGTCAGGATCAGGGAGATTATCGAGATCGGCGAGGCTTTTGTCCTTGAGCCAGAAAATATCGAGGTTGGTTTTGTCTCGCGCCATGATTTCGTCGTAGCTAAATTTGCGCCAGCGTCCTTCGGGGGTTGCTTCTGACCATGTTTCAGTGCGGTGGTAGCGATCGCCTGATTTGTAGCAATCGATAAAAGGCTGGAGATCTTCAAGTTTGAGGGGATTTTTCTTGAGGGTATGTTGGACATTGGTGCGGTAGTCATAAATCCAGACTTCCTTTGTCCAAGGCTCTTTGGCGGCGGGTTTGTTGTCAAAAAAGAGGACATTTGCCTTGACTCCTTGGGCATAAAAGATGCCTGTAGGTAGTCGCAAAATCGTATGTAAGTCGGTGGTTTTCATTAGCTCTTTGCGGACGGTTTCGCCTGCGCCACCTTCAAAGAGAACGTTGTCGGGGAGGACGACGGCGGCTTGTCCATTGACTTTGAGCAGGGTGCGGATATGCTGCAAAAAGTTGAGTTGTTTGTTGGAAGTGGTTGCCCAAAAGTCTTGGCGGTTATAGCTAAGGTCTTGGCGTTCCTGTTCCCCTTCTTGATTGGTGATGGTGATACTGCTTTTTTTGCCGAAGGGGGGATTGGCGAGGACATAATCAACGCGAATACCTTCATCGGAAATAAGTGCATCGTTGGTGGAGATAAAACTATCGCCATCGATTTCGCCGATGTTATGCAGAAACATATTCATCAGGCAGAGGCGGCGGGTACTGGCGACGATTTCATTGCCTGAGAAGGTGCGATTTTTGAGAAAGATTTTCTGGTCTTTGTCGAGGCGATGGTGTTTGATGATGTGGTCATAGGCGGCGAGAAAGAATCCTCCCGTACCACAAGCGGGATCGTGAATGGTTTTGCTGGGTTGCGGATTGACGCAGGCGACCATTGCTTTGATTAAGGCTCTGGGAGTGAAGTATTGTCCTGCACCACTTTTGGTGTCTTCGGCATTTTTCTCTAGTAGTCCTTCGTAAATGTTGCCTTTGACATCGGTTCCCACCATTGTCCATTGCTCTTTGGCGATCATGTCGATGATTTTGAGCAGTTTCGATGGGTCTTGGATTTTGTTTTGCGATTTGGTGAAGATTTGCCCTAATGTGCCTTTTTCGGTGGCAAGCGATCGCAACATTTGGTTGTAATAATTTTCGAGTTCTGCACCACGTTTGTTGCTGGTGAGGGTTGCCCAGTCGCACTTTTCCCCGTTGGCGATTTCGTTGCCTTCTGCGTCTTTGATGTGGGGAAATTTGATGATTTTGCTGTAGGGCGGTTTGGACATTTCGTCTGCCATTTTGAGAAATAGCAGGTATGTAATTTGTTCGAGGTAGTCGCCATAGCTCACACCGTCGTCACGCAGGACGTTGGCGAAGTTCCAAACTTTAGAGATTAGGCTTGATTCATTACTCATTGATGTTATTAATTTGGTTTTTAAGATTTTGTAGTAAGTGTAGTAGTTCTGGAATTTCTACGGTAATGATGTCCCAAACAATATTGTTATCTATACCTAAATATCCGTGAATGATACGGTTTCGGGTTGCGATAATTTGTCGCCAAGGAATATCTAAATTTTCTGCACGTATTTCTGGTGGTATGTGTGTGGCGGCTTCCCCAATTAGTTCAAGGTTCCTTAGAGTTGCATCATAGTTTAATTCATTTTCAAGAAAGCTTTTTTGATCGTATCCTTCGGTGTAGCGTAGTACTTTTTGAGCGAATGTAATCATATCATTAACATAAAAGTGCCAATCACGTTCTGATGAATTAGACATATATAGTTTCTTTCTCAATATAGGGACGTAATTCAGGTCTTAATGCATTTTCTGTAATTAAATCTATGGGATGTTGTAGGAGATCTTCTAGATAAAATAGAACACCAAAATAACGTTTTGATGTTGCTGGGCTATCAAAATCTATAAGAATGTCTATGTCGCTATTTGGATTAGCTGTGTCTCTAGCAGTTGAGCCAAATAGTGCAATTTTAGTAACTCCATATTTTTCTTTTAACAAAGGTTTACTAATAGTTAAAAGATGAAGGGCTTGTTGCTTTCTCATAGGTTAATTGACTCCTGCAAGACTTGTTCGCGTATTCTAGCTTTGAGTCCTTCTGTGGTAACTACATCAACTTTAGTGTTTAAAAAATTTTCTAAATCGCGAATTAACCCAACAGGAAACCAAGGTGTGATTTTTTCTATGTCATAGTCAATTAATAGGTCAATATCACTTTTTGAATCGGCTTCACCACGAGCGACTGAGCCAAAAACTCGTACATTAAACGCTCCATGTTTGGCAGCGATCACTAAGATATTTTCTCTGTTTGCTTGGAGTTGCTGTAGTTGCATATTTAAGTTTACTGGATCAAAAAATGGATTATGGCGATCGCTACGTTTTATTTCTTCAATTTCAATCGGATTTGATTGCTGAATAATAGCTAGTTGATCGAGTAATTCTCTGATAGTAGGAATTTTTTTAGTCATTTTTATCCGTTTAATATACTGATAATCAGATGCTTTACGGTGTCTGATTCAGAGGTTTTACTGGATGCGATAAATAGGGTAAGTGTGGCTAGGGCTTCATTATCGATAATTGGTTTATTGCCTTTGAGTAAGATGTTATTGCGTTGGAGAAAGTATAGGAAACATGCCGCACCGATGCGTTTATTGCCATCAATAAATGAGTGGTTTTTGACAATAAAATAAAGTAAGTTTGCGGCTTTTTCTTCGAGGGTGGGGTAGAGGTCTTCACCACCGAAGCTTTGTTTAATTTGATTGATGGAGCTATGGAAGCTGTCGTCTTTGGGTTTGGCGAAGATGTCTGATTCAAAGTCTGAATACATTTCTGTGATCAGTTCGATATATTCTTCGTAATCAGGATAGATGGTGTCTGTGGTGGTGTTGCCTTTTTGGTCGAGTTTTTCGTGATCGTAGTTGTCGAGTAGTTCGAGTCCTTTGGCAAAGGTTTTCAGTATTTCGTATTCTAATTCGTTTGAGTTGTCAGTTTTTGCTTCTATGGCACGGCTCAAAATTTTGATGCCATCTTTGAGGTGTTGAATTTCTTGATTTTTTTGTTCTAGTCGTTTTTGGTTGATGGCATAGCCTTGGACTAGGTAATCTTTGAGGCGTTGGGTTGCCCATTGGCGAAATTGCGTGCCTTGTTTGGAGTTAACTCTATAACCGACAGAAATTATTGCGTCTAGGTTAAAGTACTCAACTTGATAGATTTTGCCGTCTGCGGCAGTTGTTGCATTTTTTGCAACTACTGATTCTTTTAGTAGTTCACCTTCTTTGAATATGTTTTTTAAGTGTCTGGAAATTACAGATTTGTCTCTGCCAAAGAGTTCTGTAATCTGGTTTAAACTAAGCCAAAATGTGTCGTTTTCGTAGGTGACTTCGACCTGAACTTGATTGTCGTGACTTTGGTATATTTCTATTTTGCTATTCATTTACTTTTCTTGTTTTTAACTCTTTCTAATAGTTTAGCAGCAGGTTCCCAGTCGGGTTGTTGGCGACAGGTTTGGAGTTCGTCTTGGCTGAGGAGTTTGCCTTCAAAGGCTTTTTTGAGGATGCTTTGTCGCAATGCTTGGGCTTTTTCTAGGCTTTGATCGATGCTTTCGTTAAGTTTGTCGCAAACAGATAGACGGGTTTCAATTTCTTGGACAATTTGGATTTGTTCTTCAATTGAAGGCAAGTTTATAGGAAGTTCACTAATAATTGTTTTGTTTAAATTCATCATTGTTGTGCCAGTAGCTTTACCTGTCAGCAACTCTTTTATAATTGGACTCCTCAAATAATAGTAAAGAAAGATAGGATATACCTTTTGTTTAATTGGTCTTAAATAAAGACTGCCTGTACCACAAAACCATCCTTCTTCTTTTTTTGTTATAAGTCCACATCGTCCCATTTCTCCTCTTCTTCCCATAATTACATCATCTTTCAAGAGAATATAATTAGGAAGACTGTCTCTCTTTTGTATAGTTATTGAATATGATGAGCTTGGATATATTTGACCATCCTGTATGTGCATCGGATTAATTAAGGGTATTCCTCCTTCGACATAGTCTTCTTTATGAAGTTGAGATCCAAAAGGACCGATTTGAATTTTATTTGTAATTTCTGATAAGTTGAAACATACAGAATTTAGACTTTCTTCAAATGCTTGTTTTAGGATGGCTTGGCGATAGATTTCTAGTTTGGATTTGGCGGCTTTGAGATTGGCTATGCCGTTGTCTAGTTCGCTGAATAGTTGCTCGATTTTTGCTGCGATCGCCCTTTGTTCAGGCAGTGGTGCAAGAGGGATAGTAATTTTTTTTAAAGTATTTAAATAGATTCCTTTTTGCGCTGTACCTTTTGATTGCTCTTTAAAAAATGATTGAATTGATGGTGATCTTAAAGCAAAAGAGATATATTTTGAATTTAGCCCATCTAATTTTATTAGTGCAACACTTCTTTGCAAAGTAAATTTTTTAATATTGTGAGGGACTACTGCACTTCGTCCAATTGTTCCAACAATAGTTAATAAAATATCTTCAGGCTCAACATTGGCTCGTTTACATTCTGATTCAAACTCAACAGGATCTATTAACCGATAATTATCAAAAACAATTTCGTCATCAAGAATATTAGTAGCGCTTAACATTGGTAAGCCAACATCTTGTTTTTTAGGTGGATTATGAGAGCCATCTGTAATTTTTGAAGCAACATCCCCCAATTCAACCTCAATCCAATCTTCTCTCATCATCAATAACCTGATTTATCGCCCAAAATTCCCGACAATTGCCTAAAGATTATAGATTATCAACACCTTAGAGACAAAAGATTAAACATTTAAGCGCAAAACCTGTGAACGCACAGATCCCCGACTTTTTGGGTGACAAGCAAAAGAAACCTGCGATCGCAAAGAAAAAGTCGGGGATCTCAATCTCTGCATTATCGCCACAATCTCTATACAACATTCACCCCAAACCCAACCCCGCAGCAATAGGCGATCGGTTTACAGCGCAAAGGGTTGAGCATTTGCAAATCAAGATTGTTGTGAGGTGTTTAGAGATATTCGCGCAAATGCTCAACCCCTACAACTTTTAAAACAAACTACGGAAGGTATAAAATTTGGGATTTCCATTCTGTTTGTTCAGTAACATCAACAATCAATAACAAATCATCGATCGCCTGCCTTAACACAACTAAGCCTCACGATTATCTTGTCTAGCCAATAAACGCGATCGTAATCCTAAATTGCTAATTGTGATTTTACAGGAAGTAACTAAGCCGCCAGCGCCTCATTTAACTCCTCGATAATCTCACCCATGCGATCGCCAAAAAGCTGATACATCTTACCGACACCACCCTCCGCATCAAAAGGCGTATATTCCAAATCATCCACATCAATATGAAAACTTGACATGATATGTTCATTCATCATCCGTAACCAGCGCATCTGCTCCTCCGTAAACTTCAACGCGCCCGCCTGCTTACCAAATACCCAATTCTGGAAATTGCGATCAATCGTCTTGTCATAGGGAGTCAGCGCACTATCAATTCCCGTCACCCGTCGAATCAGCGCAACTAGAGCCACCAACTCATTTTTGGGACTATCAACCCGCACATTTTCTAATTGCTTGTACGCATCCCAAACATAGGTCGGCGCTAACATCGGACGATCAGCTTTTAACTTCTCTAACAAATCCTGCACCATCCGATAGGTTAGCTCCCGTCGGCGATAGGGCTGATCGTAAAAGAGACTCAAAGCCACGATTTCATCGCGATTTGCGGCAATGTAATCCGTAAAGTCTTGAATCATCGCGCTTGCCTTATCGACCGAAAAAGCATCAAACTCTGATTTTAAAATCTTGTCCTGATTGATCGTATCGATAATCTGCTCATGCACCTTCCGCACATTCTCAAGGTAAGTATTTAACTCACCATTAAAATTTGCTGAGGCAAGATCCGCTAACTCTGATTGAGCTTGTCTAAGCGCCGATTCTTCTAAGGCAGGAGTGCGATCGCCTAAAGCCATCTTGTTCACCAAAGCCTCCGATCTTTCAGCGATCGCATCAGGATCGTAAGCAGTCAAAAGATCCTTGACCACAGTATGAATACTCTTACCGCCCGTAAGCTCCGTAAATTTCACCTGCTCAGGTTCCGTCAGTTGTTTATCTAATCGCATCAACCGATTAGCCAAGGTCAAGAATAAATCCTCATCCTGCGCTCCCATCGTCACGGCTCCCAATAAATCCTTAAGCGGAACACTGGGCTTGCGCTCTAGCGGACGACTATCGGTTTTCTTAGACTTCATCGCGCCGACCGCATCGACAATCACAAAATGGGTTTTCGTAAATTTCGCCGTGCTAGTCACCCTTTGCAAATCATCAAAGGCGATCGTTCTTGTGCCGCGCCCCTTCATCTGCTCGAAGTAATTGATACTCTTGACATCACGCATAAATAGCAACACTTCCAAGGGCTTCACATCGGTTCCCGTAGCGATCATGTCCACGGTTACAGCGATGCGTGGATGGAAATCATTGCGGAAGCGATTTAGCACCGATTTGGGATCTTCCTTACTCTGATAAGTTACCTTTTTACAAAACTCATTCCCCTCGCCAAACTCCTCCCGCACGATCGCAATAATGTCCTCAGCATGGCTATCCGTCTTTGCAAAAATCAATGTTTTCGGTACTTCATACTCACCATTAGGCATGACGCGATCGCGAAAAATCTCCTCCTTCAGCGCCCGTTTGAACTCGCGAATAATTTCGCGAATTTGATTAGGATTCACCACATCACGATCTAACTTATTCGCCTTATATTCAACATCCTCATCTAACTGTTCCCAGCGCTTTTTCCGAGACAGCTTTTCGCGCTTGTCGATATATTCCTTCGCTTTCAGTTTCGCACCATTCTTCGTGATTTCCGTCTCAATCGTATAGACGTTGTACGGCACATTCACCCCATCCGCGATCGACTCCTCATAGGTATACTCACTGACCACATTCTGATTAAAAAAGCCAAAGGTGCGCTTGTCGGGCGTAGCCGTCAGCCCAATCAAAAACGCATCATAATATTCCAAAACCTGCTTCCAAATGTTATAAATCGAGCGATGGCACTCATCAATGATGATGAAATCGAACTGCTCGATCGCATTTTTAAAGGAATAGCTCACGGGCAAAGGTTCTTTTTTCTGCCAACTCCAAGCCGACTCATTGGGGTTTTCCTGCTCCGCCGACTCATCTAATTCTTTCCCTTGCAAAATCGAATAGAGTCGCTGAATCGTGGAAATACACACCTGACTATCGGAAGCAATATAGCTAGAACTCAGCCGTTGTACATTATAAAGCTCCGTAAATTTGCGATTGTCATCCGTCGGCTGGTATTTGAGAAACTCCTGTTCCGCCTGTTCTCCCAAATTCTTGGTATCCACTAAGAATAAAACTCGCTTTGCCTTAGCAAACTTCAACAATCGATACACAAAGGTACAAGCCGTAAAAGTCTTTCCTGCCCCTGTCGCCATTTGAATCAGCGCTTTGGGACGATTGGCTCTAAATGATGCCTCCAAATTAGCGATCGCCTTAATCTGGGCAGGTCGCAAACCATCGGCTTTTAACTCAGGAATTTTATTCAGCCTAGCCCGTAAAGTTTCCGATTCCGACATCCATTCTGCTAAGGTTTCAGGACGATGGAAATGGAATACGGCTCTAGCTCTCGGCTTCGGATCGCGATAGTCCGTAAATCTAGTTAATGCGCCTGTGCTTTCGTACACAAAGGGTAAAGGATCATTTTTGAGATATTTCAGCTTACTTACGGCGTAATATTTCGACTGCTCCTCATGGGCGCTCAGTTTCTCCCCCTCCTCTTCGCGCTTGGCTTCGATAATGCCTACAGGTTTCTTATCGACAAACAAAACATAGTCCGCAATCCCCGCATCGGTCTGATATTCCCGAACCGCCACACCTCTACTAGCTGCCAGATTAATCTTATTTTTTGATTGCACCACCCATCCCGCCGCAATCAACATCCCATCGATTTGATCTCTCGCGATTTGTTCTGGATTTTGGTTTACCATCACATTTTTAGGCAAATAATACCTAAATTATAGCTAAACAAAAAAGGTGGCGTGAAACGCCACCTTTTAGAATTTATGTTGTGTATTCAGCGTTAATCTTGACGTAATCGTAGCTGAGGTCACAGCCCCAAGCTGTGCCATCACCATCACCATCACCGACACCAACATTGATGATTACAGTGTCATTTTTGAGATAGTCGCTAGCAGCGTTGCGATCGTATTCCTGTGGCGTGCCGTCCTTCATCATCACAAAATCGCCCAGTTGAATATTTAACACATCTTGATCAAAATCCACTCCCGATCGCCCTGCGGCGGCAGCAATTCTACCCCAGTTAGGATCGTTACCAAAGACGGCAGATTTGACAAGGGATGAACCGACGATGGTTTTGGCAATTTGCCGAGCGGCGACGGTACTAGATGCACCAGTGACATTCACCTCGATCATGCAGGTTGCCCCTTCACCATCACGGGCGATCGCCTTAGCCAAGCTCATACAGACTTCTTGCAACATCGCCTGTACCTGTTGCGCTGCTTCAGAATTTTCATTATCGATAATTACGCCCGACTGACCATTGCTTAGCGCCAATACCATGTCATTGGTGCTGGTGTCGCCATCCACGGTAACTTGGTTAAAGCTGGCATCAATGGAGCTAGATAACATCTTTTGCCATAGCTTTGTCTCCACGCCAGCATCACAAGTCACAAAACCCAGCATCGTCGCCATGTTGGGATGGATCATTCCCGAACCTTTACAGATGCCACCAATTCTCACGGGCTTGCCATCAATTACGGTTTCTAGGGCTATACTTTTCGGCACAGTGTCCGTGGTCATGATCGATCGCGAGGCATCTTCACCACCATCGGGCGAAATCAGTGGGGCAATTTTGGCAATACCTGCGCGCATTTTGTCCATTAGCAATTGCTTGCCGATCACACCAGTGGAAGCAACTAAAACCCCGTCACCAGTATTTAAAGCTTTCTGCACTAGTTCGGCACATTCCACCGCATTTTGCCAACCTTCTGCACCTGTACTAGCATTGGCTTGTCCCGCATTACAGAGGATGGCGCTGACATGACCACCCTTTGCCAATACTTCACGATTGAAGTCTACACAAGCAGCTCTGACACAAGACTTGGTAAATACGCCTGCGGCGATCGCAGGTACATCTGATGCAATTAAAGTCAAGTCGGGTGCGCCCGATGGTTTTAGCCCTGCCGTAATCCCTGCGGCTTTATAGCCCTTTGCTGCGGTCACACCGCCTGCTATTACTTGCCAATTTGCCATGATTTGATTGATTTCCTCAGTTACTATGCATTTGCATCTTGCGAAGCGAGATGCAAAACTTAAATTCCCGTTAATTTGGCGATCGCCCCTTCCAATGAACTTGGTAGCGATCGCAACAACTTACGTTTTTCAAAATCTACAGGTACGAGGGTCACCACTGCTGTTACACATAGATCTGTTTCAGTACGAATTTGATATTCCCAGTTCAGACGGACTTTATCTGGTACAAGCCTAGTCATGACAAGGACATCATCTCCCATCCGTGCTGAACGGTGATAGCGTAAATTCATCTCGGCAACTGGCAAGTCCACACCTGCTGAGACTAATTCTTCAAAGCTCATGCCCACAGTTCGCAAGCATTCTACCCGCGCCTCTTCCATCCAAGTTAGGTAAGTGCCGTGCCATACTACACCTGCATAGTCTGTATGGTGAGGATAAACACGTACAGGATAGTTAAACCAGCCTTCGTTTTCAGAGGTAGGTTCAAATTTGGTAATTGCGTTTTTTAAAGGATTAGAAGTAAGTTCAGCCGTCATAATTTATACCTGCAAAAATTTCTGGATATTGAATCTATTGACGACAAATTTAATATCGCTAAAGTAAATTCTCCAAACGACGACGCATCATGGCAATTACGGGATCTTCTACCTCAATTTCGTCCTCTAGTTCGGGTAGATTTTGATCGCGATCAGCCGACCAATCGGTTTTGTCAACATTTTTTTCAGGTGGAACCAACAAAGCATCGGTTGGTACGATGTTTAAGTCATAGCCTGCTTCTTCACAAAACTCTTCTAAATCTTTGCTGTCAATGCTTTCTACTGTTGGCGACAAGAAGTCCTGTGCTTCCAATAAACCTGCATAACGAATTGCATCATCCTCTTGCTCAAAGGCGACAATAATATTATTGCCCTCAATTTCTAGAGTGTAGATACCTTCGTTATCGGTGTTGGCGTTAAACAGCAATACCCAAACTTGCATAGAAAAAACTCGACCATTAGAAAAGCTCTAATATTGTATAGCAATCAACATTACAGTTAGGATATTGACCCTAAAAAATCAGTAATTCGCCATTTGCGGCGTGCTTCGCACGCCGCAAATGGCTTAAAGGGGGAGTTAGATGGGGTAAAAAATTTTCAAACATGCTCTAAGGTTTTTTGAAACAGAAAATGGCTATGCCATTTTCTGTTTTGGTATTACGCAATTGCTTTATGATTGCGGCAATTACTGTCGCACCAATGAAATATTAATGAATATTCTGGGCATCAATGCATATCATGGGGATAGTTCTGCGAGTCTCATCCAAGACGGTCAAATGGTTGCCGCTATTGAAGAAGAGCGATTCCAAAGAATTAAACATTGGGCAGGATTCCCATCCGAGTCAATTCGTTATTGTCTACAGGTTGGTGGTGTTGATGTCACGCAGTTAGATCACGTTGCCCTTTCTTATAACCCTAAAGCAAATCTCAACCGCAAGTTACTAGTTACATTACAGCAACGTCCTTCTCTTAGTTCATTAATTGATCGCTTTGGTAAGCAAAGCAAAAGCCTAGGGATTCGGGATAATTTAGCGATCGCCTGCAATGTATTACCAGAAAAGATTAAGGCTGCAATTCATACTCTAGAGCATCACTCCACACACTTTGCGAGTACATTCTTTGTTTCACCCTTTGAAGAGGCTGCAATTCTATCTATTGATGGCATGGGGGATTTTGTGAGTACTCTTTCTGGAGTAGGGAAAGGGAATCAATTACAATATTTTGAGCGAACTTATTTCCCCCATTCTCTAGGATATCTCTATAACGCAATTACTCTTTATCTGGGATTTCCTAACTATGGAGATGAGTATAAAGTTATGGGACTAGCTCCCTATGGAGAGCCTGAGTATTTAGAAGAGTTGCGCCAACTTATCTCCCCTCAAGGAGATGGACTAGAACTAAATCTTGACTACTTCAATCATCATAAAAATGGGATATCGATGAATTGGACTGGAGGAATACCCACAGTTTTACCATTTCATAGCCAAAAATTAGAAAAATTGCTCGGTAAACCTCGCCAGCCTCAAGATGAACTCACCGAAAAGCACCAAAATATTGCTACCTCATTGCAGGTTATTACTGAAGAAATCATTTTTCATATCCTCAATCGTTTATGGGAACGCACTAAAAGCGATCATCTTTGTCTGGCTGGTGGTGTGGCGATGAACTCGGTCGCTAACGGGAAAATCACGCAAAAGACTCCCTTTAAGCAGGTATATATCCCAGTTGGTGCTGCTGATAACGGGACTTGCTTTGGTGCAGCTTTTTATGTGTGGAATCAAGTTCTGAAGCATCCTCGTAATTTTGTGCTTGAACATGGCTATTGGGGTTCCGAATTTAGTGATGCTGAATGTTTGGAGGCGATCGCTAAACATAATTTGCGATCGCATTATTTACCATTAGATCAACCAAGCGATCGCCAAGTGATGCTAGAAAAAGTTGTTGATGCCATGTGTGATGGTAAGGTCATTGGTTGGTTTCAGGGAAGAATGGAATTTGGGGCAAGAGCCTTAGGTAATCGCTCTTTGGTGGCTGACCCTCGCCGTTCCGATATGCGCGATATTATTAATCTCAAAATTAAGTTTCGCGAAAAATTTCGACCTTTTGCCCCCAGTATTCTTGAGGAAAAAGTTGGTGAATATTTTGAGATTGATGATCCGACACCATTCATGGAAAAGGTTTTTAAGATTAAACCCGAAAAGCGATCGCAAATCCCTGCGGTGACCCATGTCGATGGGACGGGGCGATTACAAAGCGTTAGCTATAGAACCAATCCACTTTACTGGGACTTGATTAATACCTTTGCTCAACGCACAGGCGTACCCATGCTCTTAAATACATCCTTAAACGAAAATGAGCCAGTGGTCAGGACTCCTAATGAAGCGATCGCCTGTTTTTTGCGTACTAGTATGGATGCGATCGTACTTGGCTCGTACTATGTCGAACGTCCTTAGCAATAGTGTGAGGCAGCAATTCGCGCTGCTTCACACTATATTTCCTACAAGAATGGCGACAGTTATATAATGGCTGTGATTATAATTAAAAAGTTTAAAATGACTTCTACCACTTCAGCCACTACTCCAAAAATTGGACTAGCCTCCCGCTTAGTAAATAGCATTTTAGCGATCGCGCCTTTATTTAACATCGCTAAACAACGCGCTCGCAAAATGATGATCGAACGTGCTGAGTCGATGGGTGTAAACTGGCTCCAAATTGCTGCTGATTTGCAAAAACAAGATCTTGATGCAGAATTAGCTCAAGTTCAAAATCCTAATTTAAAATATCCCGAATATTACCTCAAGCCTTTCCATGCCTATGAAGAAGGGAATCTTGGTTGGTTGCCTGCGACAGAAGTGGAAGTTGCTGCCTATGCTGTTCATTCTCGGATTTGGAAGGATGAAACGCCTCCAATTGAAGGTGATGCGAGGTTGCGTCAGAGCTATTTTGATATTGTGAAAGCAAATATTACCAATCCGCCTCAGGATATTCTCGATATTGGTTGCAGCGTGGGCATGAGTACTTTCGCGCTCCATAACGCTTATCCTCAAGCTAAAATTACGGGTTTGGATTTATCGCCACATTTTTTAGCGATCGCTAATTACAATACGCGCACCAAACATCCTGAATTAGCCGAAAATGGACAAGTGCAATGGATTCATGCCACTGCTGAACATACGGGCTTACCTGATAGTTCATTTGATTTTGTATCCTGTTTTCTGCTATTTCATGAGTTACCTCAAGATGCAACTCGCCAAATTCTCCGTGAAATTCGCCGTGTTTTGCGTCCTAATGGTTACTTCACTCTCATGGATATGAATCCCTATTCAGATATTTATGTCAAGATGCCTCCCTATATTTTGACTCTACTCAAAAGTACAGAACCCTATCTCGATCAATACTTCTCCTTTGATCTAGCTTCTGAACTAGTTGCCGCAGGGTTTGAAACTCCTAGTATCACTGCGAATTCGCCACGTCATCGCACTGTAATTGCGAAAGCAGCTTAAATAAATCAACGTGAGTTCGATATAGCCATTTACGGCGTGCGAAGCACGCCGTAAATGGCGGAAAATGGTAAAAATCGCTTAGCGATTTTTACCATTTTCCGCTTTCATCGAACTGACGTTAAATCATGTTGTAAGGGCAATTTGCGAATTGCCCTTACAGCCCATTGCCGATCGCAAAAAATGCTGACCAATAATTTGGATGATTGTAATTTGGAGATTTAATCAGGGATATTTGGGCGCGTTGTAATGCTTCGGTGGGGGTGATATTACCTTTCTTGAGTTCTTGGTAAAACGCTTCCATGAGAGCCTGTGTGCCTGCATCATCAACTTTCCAGAGTGAGGCGATCGCATTTTTTGCTCCTGCTTTTTGGACTTGATAACCAAATCCTAAAACTTCGACTCCATCACCGAGTTTGCCAATCCCAGTTTGGCAAGCGCTGAGTATAACTAAATCTATATTGGGGATTTGCCAATCGCTGATTTCATTTAAGCGGATTTTATCGCCATTACCAAAGATAATGAAGGAGTTGTCTGGTACGCCAGTATTGAATTCGGCATGGGATGCGAGATGGAGAATATTATGGTCTTTGAACCTAGATTCGAGGGCTTGGCGACTAAACTGATCTTCGGTCAAGGTAACGGAATTTTGAAATGAATTGGCGATCGCTTGGACTTCTATGAGCGTAGCAGGTAATCCCAATTGTCCAAATCTTTTCTCCCCTGCTTTCCCACCAAATGCTCCTGCGAGGATATTGGGCTGAGCTTTAGGCTTTTGAGAAAAGTCAGATAGGCTATAGGCGATGAGGTAGCTGATTTGATATTTTTCAATCAGCCATTTTTTGCCATCATAGAGGGCGGCAAGGGGAACGTATCGCATTTGTCCATCAGGTGCGTAGAGAATCTTCTGGGCTTTAGTTTGGATGAGTTCTGCTTCGATAGGTTTGATCAGTAGATTGTAAAGGGTAATAGCTGACGCTTTATAATCTTCAGAACTTGTATCAATCAGTCCTGTTCTGTAATTATTAATTAATTCTTCTAACTTTTGTTGGGATATTTTGACAGTGTGGTTGAGGGGTGGGGAGTTGGGAGAGAAAAGGATTAGCTCAAGGCGATCGCTTAAAATCAATGGATAAAGTAGGACTGTGCCTTGAGGAATTTGTTGTAGATAGTCGGGAATTTTGTTTAGCTCTGATATCGGGATTTGGCGGATCTGATTAGCAAGTTGACGATTGATTTCTGCGCTATTCTCTAGCTTTAAAAGTGACAACTGACGACCAATCACTTGCTCTGGTTCTAAGAGTTTTACTCCTTGGGCTGTTCTATCGTTCCCTTTCACATTTTTGAGATAGTCTTCGAGTTCTTGCACTTTCAGGAGATCGAGGACTTGTAAGGCTTCTATTATTCTTCCTTGCATTAGCAGTAGACTAGCAAGATGACGATAGGTGCGGGCTACTGTATCCAAAAAAGATTTCTGTTCTTCTTTGCTTAGTCCGCGCAGATCTTTGCGGATCGATTCTTGGATATTTACTGATTGTTTGTAAGCAAGGATGGACAAAGTTGTTTGGTCAAGATCGGCAAAGATTACTCCCAAGTTATTGAATACTCTTCCTTCTCCACGCCGATCGCCAAGTTCGAGCGCGATCGCTAAGTCTCGCAGATAAAAGGGGAGCGCTTTGTCGTACTGTCTGAGTTTGTTGTAAATAATGCCAAGCCCACCAACGGCTCTGCCCTCAGTGACGCGATCTTTGATGGCATAGGCGATCGCTAGTTGTTGCTGGTGGAAGGTGAGGGCTTTTTGGTACTGACCTAGTTCGCGATACGCGATGCCAAGATTACCGAGAGTACTTCCTTCCTCCTTGCGATTTTCGATATCGCGGAATATTTCTAGAGCCTGTTGATAAAAGGTAACGGCTTCTTTGTATTTCTGTAAATCACCATAGGCGATACCAAGGTTGTTGAAAGCCCTGCCTTGACTATTAAGGTCTTTAAATTCACGAGCGATCGCCAAGTCCTGTTCGTAAAAGGTAATTGCTTTTTGGTACTGACCTAATTCCCGATAAACAATACCAAGCCCACCGAGCGCTCTGCCCTCCCCTGCACGGTCTTTGATTTCGCGAGTAATGGCTAACTGTTGTTGATGGAAATTGATTGCTTGCTGATATTTACCTAGTTCACGGTAAGCGATGCCAAGATTTCCGACGGCATTTCCTTCATTCTGGCGATCGTTAAGTTCTTGGAAGATCGCCACTGCTTGTTGGTAGAAGGCGATCGCTTTTTCGTACTGTCCTAGGAGGATGTAGTTAAGTCCAAGACTGTCGAGGGCATTGGCTTCACCTTTGCGATCATTGAGTTCACGGGCGATCGCTAAACGCTGTTGAAAAAAGTTAACTGATTTGTCGTACTGTCCCAGCATGTAGTATGCAATGCCGAAATTGTTCAGTACTTTTCCTTCGCCTGCACGGTCTTTGATTTCTCGATAAATTTGCAATGTCTTCTGCCATGACTGAAGAGCCGCTTGAGTCTGGTTGTTGCGGTACTGCTGCAATCCTTGGTTTAGCAATCTACCTGCTTCTGCTCTGCGGTCAGATGCTTCTTGCGCCCATAGGCGATCGCTACCTAATGTTGGTACGGACAAGCAAGACAAAAGAGTGACCAATGCGATCGCGCCCAAACTTTTATTCATGGCAAAAACTGCTCTCCTAAATCACAAAATTTGATTGCGCCTCACAATAGTCCATCTAAACTTTAAACCCAAATTGCTGTTCCGCCAGCTACGCTGGCGGAACAGCAATTTGGGTTTATTTTATAACTATGCTGAGATACTTAACAAATGACTACAATCCATTACCGATCGCAAAAAATGCTGACCAATAATTTGGATGATTAAATTCCGATGATTTAATTAGAGAAACTTGCGCTCGTTGTAATGCTTCAGTAACCGTGACATCACCTTTTTGTAACTCCCTATAAAATGCTGCCATCAGAGCCTGTGTACCGATGTCATTAACTTTCCAGAGTGAGGCGATCGCATTTTTTGCTCCTGCTTTTTGGACTTGATAGCCAAATCCTAAAATTTCTACCCCATCACCGAGGTCGCCTAAGCCTGTCTGACAGGCACTAAGGACGATCAAATCGATATTCGGAATCTGCCAATCCGCAATCTCATTGAGAAATATTTTGTCGCCATTGCCGAAGATAATGAAGGACTGATCGGGAGTACCTTTGTTAAATTCGGCATGGGTGGCGAGATGAAGAAGATTATGATTTTTGAATTTGGTTTCGATCGCTTGCCGACTAAATTGATCTTCGATGAGGGTGACTGAGTTATTGAATGAGTTGGCGATCATTTGGACTTCTGTAAGTGTGGCAGGTAAACCATCTTGTCCAAACTTTTTATCGCCAGCTTTACCACCAAATGCTCCTGCGAGGATGTTGGGTTGAGTTTTGGGATTTGATGCAAAATCAAAGAGGCTGTAGGCGATCAGGTTACTAATTTGATATTTCTCTGCTAGCCATTGTTTGCCGTCATAGAGTGCGGCGATGGGAATGTAGCGTAGTTGTCCATCGGGTGCATAGAGGATCGTTGTGGCTTTGGCTTGGACAAGTTCAGCTTCTATGGGTTTAATCAGCAATTTGTAGAGTGTTGTCGCAGTCTCTTTGGCATCTTCGTTGCTAGGGTCAAGGAGTGCAGCTTTAAAATCAATGACTAGGGTTTCTAGTTCTTTTTGAGAGATTTTGACGGTGCGGCTGATGGGGGTGGTGTTGGGGGAGAAGAGGATAATTTCGAGGCGATCGCTTAAAATCAAGGGATAAAGTAAAGCTGTTCCTTGAGGGATTTTTTGGAGATAGTCGGGTACTTTGTTGATTTCTGTTTTGGGAAGTTGTTGGATTTTGTTTGCTAGTTGGCTGTTAATTTCAGGACTATTCTCAAAGCTAACCGCTAACAGCTTATCGCTAATAGCTTTCTCTGGTTCTAAAAGTCGGACACCTTGAGCCGATCTGTCACTGCCTTTGATGTTTTTGAGGTAGTCTTCAAGTTCTTGGACTTTGAGGAGGTCGAGGACTTGTAATGCTTCGATAATACGTCCTTGCTGAATTAGGAGGTCGGCAAGACTTTTATAGCTGCTAGAGACAGTTTCTAAATAGGATTTTTGGATGTCTTTATCGAGTTTACGGATATCTTTACGGATCGCTTCGTGGACGTTGATCGATTGTTTGTAAAAGAGAATCGCTAGTTCGGGGCGTTTTGCTTTGGATAATACATCTCCTAAATTTGCGAGAGTTAAACCTTCACTTCCGCGATTGCCGATCTCTCTAGCAATGCTCAATGCTTGCTGATAAGAAATCATCGCTTCGCGATCTTGATTCAGTCTCTCATAAGTAACGGCTAAATTATTCAGCGCCTTTCCCTCACCGAGACGGTCTTTGATTTCCCGTGCGATCGCTAATCCTTGCAGATGGAACTCGATCGCTTTGTCATATTTGCCGAGGGAATAGTAAGCGATTCCCAGATTTCCCAGAGCCTTTCCCTCACCGAGACGGTCTTTAATTTCCCGCGCGATCTCTAAGCTTTGCAGTTGGAACTCGATCGCTTTGTCATATTTGCCGAGGGAATAGTAATCGATTCCCAGATTTCCCAGCGACTGTCCCTCACCGAGACGGTCTTTAATTTCCCGCGCGATCGCTAATCTTTGCAGTTGGAACTCGATCGCTTTGTCATATTTGCCGAGGGAATAGTAAGCGTTTCCCAGACCTTGCAGCG
Source organism: Pseudanabaena minima str. Chao 2107 (assembly GCF_051131155.1). Taxonomy (NCBI): domain Bacteria; kingdom Bacillati; phylum Cyanobacteriota; class Cyanophyceae; order Pseudanabaenales; family Pseudanabaenaceae; genus Pseudanabaena; species Pseudanabaena minima. The sequence continues at coordinate 1,223,642 of NZ_CP159508.1, read as the reverse complement.
ACTGTCCCTCACCGCTACGGTCTTTGATTTCCCGCGCGATCGCTAACCATTGCAGATAGAACTCGATCGCTTTGTCATATTTGCCGAGGGAATAGTAAGCGTTTCCCAGACCTCCCAGCGACTGTCCCTCACCGAGACGGTCTTTGATTTCCCGCGCGATCGCTAATCCTTGCAGATGGAACTCGATCGCTTTGTCATATTTGCCGAGGGAATAGTAAACGCCTCCCAGATTTCCCAGAGCCTTTCCCTCACCGAGACGGTCTTTAATTTCCCGCGCGATCTCTAAGCTTTGCAGTTGGAACTCGATCGCTTTGTCATATTTGCCGAGGGAATAGTAATCGATTCCCAGACCTCCCAGCGACTGTCCCTCACCGAGACGGTCTTTGATTTCCCGCGCGATCACTAATCCTTGCAGATGGAACTCGATCGCTTTGTCATATTTGCCGAGGGAATAGTAAGCGTTTCCCAGACCTTGCAGCGACTGTCCCTCACCGCTACGGTCTTTGATTTCCCGCGCGATCGCTAACCATTGCAGATAGAACTCGATCGCTTTGTCATATTTGCCGAGGGAATCGTAAGCGTTTCCCAGACCTCCCAGCGACTGTCCCTCACCGAGACGGTCTTTGATTTCCCGCGCGATCGCTAAGCTTTGCAGTTGGAACTCGATCGCTTTGTCATATTTGCCGAGGGAATAGTAAACGCCTCCCAGATTTCCCAGAGCCTTTCCCTCACCGAGACGGTCTTTAATTTCCCGCGCGATCTCTAAGCTTTGCAGTTGGAACTCGATCGCTTTGTCATATTTGCCGAGGGAATAGTAAGCGTTTCCCAGACCTCCCAGCGACTGTCCCTCACCGAGACGGTCTTTGATTTCCCGCGCGATCGCTAATCCTTGCAGATGGAACTCGATCGCTTTGTCATATTTGCCGAGGGAATAGTAAACGCCTCCCAGATTTCCCAGAGCCTTTCCCTCACCGAGACGGTCTTTAATTTCCCGCGCGATCTCTAAGCTTTGCAGTTGGAACTCGATCGCTTTGTCATATTTGCCGAGGGAATAGTAATCGATTCCCAGACCTCCCAGCGACTGTCCCTCACCGAGACGGTCTTTGATTTCCCGCGCGATCGCTAATCCTTGCAGATGGAACTCGATCGCTTTGTCATATTTGCCGAGGGAATAGTAAGCGTTTCCCAGACCTCCCAGCGACTGTCCCTCACCGAGACGGTCTTTGATTTCCCGCGCGATCGCTAACCATTGCAGATAGAACTCGATCGCTTTGTCATATTTGCCGAGGGAATAGTAAGCGTTTCCCAGACCTCCCAGCGACTGTCCCTCACCGAGACGGTCTTTGATTTCCCGCGCGATCGCTAATCTTTGCAGTTGGAACTCGATCGCTTTGTCATACTGTCCTAAATAGTAGTATCCAAGTCCTAATCCGTTATAAGCACGACCTTCACATTCACGGTCTTTGAGTTCACGGCAAATGGCAAGAGCCTTAAGATCGGAATCTATTGCATTTTGGTATTGACTGGTGCGTCTTGCGTCAATTCCTAAATCCAATAACCGATCTGCTTCTGCTTCGCGATCTTTAGTTGTTTGCGCTTGGACGCTTTCACTCATCACTATCTGCACTTGCCAACAAGCAAAAAAAGTCAACATCGCAATACCAACAACCTTATTCATCGCCGACATCCTCACATTTACATCAAAGCCCATAGTCGCCTACCAGCCAGCATAAAACGATATTCTAAGAAATATGGTATTCGTTACAAAAAAGATAACTGAGATCTTAGCAACATCCTATCTATTGTCCTTCAACCCTCTCAAACAGGTACAAGATCTGAGTGAATATTCTCTAAGCGCAACAAAAAATACCCCCCGCAAATCGCTAGCCTGTATATTCAAGTCTCCCTATCTTCGTTTCAATCTATCTAAGCCCCCTAAATCCCCCAATTCTGGGGGACTTTGAAATAATGTTACTATCTTATTCTCCCAGAATTTGGGGCTATGGGGCGATTGATTCTTGATGTAGCTGGGTTTTAGGACTTGTGGGTACAGAGTAGCCGCAATGCGGAGGGTATTCTTTAGTTAGGACTTTAAGCGTAATCCTGAAGCGCAGTTACAGAAATCGCTCCAGTTTGGAGAGAACGAATCGCCGCGATCGCTGCTTTTGCACCAGCAAGGGTGGTAATTACAGGAATCTTATAAGCAAGCGCCGTGCGTCGAATCATCTTGCCATCGGTTTTCGCCTCTTCACCACTAGGAGAATTGACAATCAATTGAATTTGACCATTCTTCATCGAGTCACCAATGTGGGGACGACCCTCATGGACTTTGAGAACTTGCTTGGACTCAATATTGTTACGACGCAGGATTTTATAAGTTCCTTCCGTAGCCACAATTTTAAAGCCCAATTCAACAAAGGCTTCCGCAACCGAGGGGATGCCGCTTTTATCGCGATCGTTAACCGATAGGAATACAGTTCCCTCAAGAGGCAAATGAGTTCCTGCGGCGATTTGAGCTTTGGCAAAGGCACGTCCAAACTCAGTATCGATCCCCATGACTTCACCAGTTGATCGCATTTCAGGACCTAAAATCGTATCGGTTCCTGCAAACTTCGCAAAGGGAAGCACAGCTTCCTTAATCGAAATATGTTTGGGGATCACCTCTTCCGTTAAGCCAAGTTCTGCAAGGGTAGATCCTGACATGATGCGCGAGGCATAATTAACGAGGGGCACGTTAATTGCTTTGCTGACATAGGGAACAGTACGCGAGGCGCGAGGATTGGCTTCAAGGATGAAGACCTTGCTCTCTTTGAGATTGCTATTATTCAACTGGACAGCATATTGGATATTCATCAAGCCAATTACATTCAGAGACTTGGCGAGACTGATCGTCCATGTGCGAATGGTGGTGAGAACTTCAGGAGGCAAAGAGAAAGTAGGAATTGAACAAGCGGAGTCACCAGAGTGAATCCCTGCTTCTTCGATATGCTCCATAATGCCGCCGATGGTGACATTGCCAAGTTGATCAGCGATCGCATCCACATCCACTTCGATCGCCCCTTCAAGGAAATGATCAATCAGTACGGGGTGTTCAGGCTCGATGATAATCGCCCGACGCATATAGTCTTCGAGTTCAGCATCAGAGTAAACCACTTCCATACCACGACCGCCAAGAACATAGCTAGGACGGACTACGACGGGATAGCCAACACGTTGGGCGATTACCACCGCCTCTTCTTCAGAACGCGCCAAACCATTATTAGGTTGCAGGATTCCTAGTTGTTGACAGATAGCTTCAAAGCGTTCACGATCTTCAGCAATATCAATAGAATCTGGCGAAGTACCCCAAATTTTAGTATTAGAGTTATTCTCTTCTAGATAACGCAGTAGCGGAACTGAAAGCTTAAGTGGAGTTTGTCCACCGAACTGAATGATCACACCTTCAGGCTGTTCCGCTTCAATGATGTTTAAGACATCTTCACGGGTTAATGGCTCAAAATACAAGCGATCGCTAGTGTCGTAATCCGTGGAAACGGTTTCAGGATTGGAGTTAACCATGATTGTCTCAAACCCTGCGGCACGTAATGCATAGCTAGCATGACAACAACAATAGTCAAATTCAATCCCTTGTCCAATGCGGTTTGGACCACCACCAAGAATCATGACCTTGCGCTTTGTGGAAGGGAGGATTTCTGATTCTTCTTCGTAAGTAGAGTAGTGATAGGGAGTGAGCGCTTCAAACTCAGCCGCACAAGTATCAACAGTCTTGTAGGAGGGAATCACGCCGAGGGATTTGCGATAAGTACGAACAGCATCTTCGTTTGTGCCAGTGAGATAGGCAATCTGGCGATCGCTAAAACCTATGCGCTTGGTTTCCAGCATCTCGTCTTTTTTGATGCTATCTAGCTTCCGACCCTTGATCGAAAGCTCGACATCGGTGATCTCGCGCATTTTTTGCAGGAACCAAGGATCGATATTGGTTAGTTCAAAAATGGCTTGAACAGATAGCCCTGACAAAAATCCATCGCGGATCGAGAAAATGCGATCAGGGTTAGGAACCCGCAAACTGTACTTGATCTTATCGAGGTCAGGCAAGGTTTCTTCGCGATCGCCACCGAACCCAAAACGACCAACTTCCAGTGATCGCAATGCTTTCTGAAACGACTCTTGGAAAGTGCGCCCAATCGCCATCGCTTCACCGACAGACTTCATCTGTGTAGTTAGCACTGCCTCTGACCCTGGGAATTTCTCAAAGGCAAAGCGAGGAATCTTGGTAACCACATAATCGATCGTTGGTTCAAAGCTCGCAGGCGTTTTCTTAGTGATGTCATTAGAAATTTCATCAAGGGTATAGCCCACAGCAAGTTTTGCCGCAAATTTAGCGATCGGGAAACCTGTAGCTTTTGATGCAAGCGCCGAACTACGCGACACGCGAGGATTCATCTCGATCACGACGACATCGCCATTTTCAGGATTGATCGAGAACTGAATATTCGAGCCGCCAGTTTCTACGCCGATTTCGCGAATGATTTTGATCGCGTAGTCACGCAAACGCTGATATTCCTTATCAGTCAGGGTTTGAGCAGGTGCAACCGTAATCGAATCACCTGTATGGATGCCCATGGGATCAATATTTTCGATACTACAAATGATCACCACGTTATCGGCGAGATCGCGCATCACCTCTAGCTCGTACTCCTTCCAACCAATTAGCGATCGCTCGATCAATATTTGCGATACAGGACTAGCTTCAAGTCCAGAGGCACAGATTTCTTCAAATTCTTCTTGGTTGTAGGCAATGCCGCCGCCAGTACCACCCATTGTGAAGGCAGGACGGATAATTAAAGGATAGGAACCAATTTCATTGGCGATCGCACGGGATTCTTCCATAGTTGTCCCCAAGCCAGATGGACACATGGCAACACCGATCCGCTCCATTGCTTCCTTAAATAGCTTGCGATCCTCTGCCATTTCGATCGCTTCTAGTTTTGCACCAATTAGCTCCACGCCATATTTTTCTAAAACCCCCATTTTAGCGAGGGAAACCGCCGTATTTAGGGCTGTTTGTCCACCCATCGTCGGCAAGATGGCATCAGGACGCTCTTTTTCGATAATCTGCGCGACTACTTCGGGCGTAATTGGCTCAATGTAAGTGCGATCGGCTGTAGCAGGATCGGTCATGATCGTAGCGGGATTGGAGTTAACTAGGATCACGTAATAGCCTTCGTCCCGTAAAACTTTACAGGCTTGGGTTCCCGAATAGTCGAATTCGCAGGCTTGCCCGATCACAATTGGGCCAGCGCCAATCAGCAAAATCTTTTGGATGTCATTACGGCGGGGCATAAAATCTTGTATTTCTTAGGTAACTCGCAATACATTTTATAGCGTCATGGTGATCTCTTAGTATGTAGCACATGATGCTAATTAGTTTGTTGGCTACCTAGTGAGTCTTGGATCTCCTGCCTGTTCTCCTAAACCTCGTGGTAAGTCTGTGGGTTGGAAATCTGGACGATTGACTATTTTGCCCATAATTTACCCGCAATGTTATCTTTGTTTGCTTAAAATCTCTCTAAACTATTTCTTGAAATAGCCCTACCTTTGCAAGGAAGGGGGAAAGGGGGTTAATTAGCAGACTTCGCAATTAAGCTCTTAAATGTTCCATCTAGAACTGATAAAGCGGCAATATATTGAGGATCTTCCTTAGTACCAAGCTGCTTACGAGTAATTGGCTCTGTCAGCGCAACTTCCACATCAGGAATAATACCGCGCTTATGGATGTTGTGGTGTAATGGAGTTTCGTACTTAGCGATCGTTACCGCCAAGCCTGCGCCATCTTCCAATTCATACAGCGATTGAATTAAGCCTTTACCATAGGTCTTTGTACCAACGAGTTGAGCGCGATCATTCTCCTGTAATGCACCAGCGAGGATTTCACTAGCGCTAGCGCTACCGCCATCGGTGAGAACTACTAACGGATCTGTGGTAATCGCCTCACCTTTAGCTTCAAAACTCTCTTGGATGCCATGACGATCAACTGTATAAACGACAGTTCCTTCAGGAATCCACATCCGAGCAATCTGTAACCCCGCATCAAAGAGTCCCCCGGGATTACCACGTAGATCGAGAACATAGCGATCGGCTCCTTCAGCTTTAAACTTTTTGATAGTCTTTTCCATATCTGCTGAAGCATTACCGTTGAACTGATTTAAACGGATATAGCCAACTTTATGATTCTCTTCTTGATTGAGCTTGGCAATGATTGGTGTAACCGCAATCCGATCGCGTTTAATCACCACATCAAGCTTCTCAAAACCTTTACTATCAGCTAGTGGACGCTCTAGACTCAGCTTAACTTCAGAGCCGATCGCACCGCGCATTCTCGTCGCACATTCATCAAGGCTCAAGCCTTTAGTAGGAATGTTATCGATGGCAACAATGCGATCGCGCGATCGCACACCCGCCGTATCCGCAGGCGAACCTTCGATTGGGGCAATCACGGTGACATTGTTATCAGGTTCATCAACGGCAATTTGCAGCCCTACACCTGTTAATGCTCCCGATGTGCTGGTTTGCATACTTTTAAACTTGTCAGGTTCTAGCAAGCGCGTAAAAGGATCGTCCAGAGTAGCAAGCATTTCCCGAATCGCTTGATAGGTATCTTCTCGGCTATTAAATTTGCGATTGACAAATTGGCGGCGGACTTTGTACCAGTTTTGATGATTAAAATCAGCGTCAACATAGGAACGGTTGACGATTTGCCAAACATTAGTTAGAAATTTTTGTTCTTGCAAAGAGTCCGTAACCGCAGCATTTACACCACCGATCCAGAAAAACTGCAAGGCGATCGCGACTAAACTAATTACGAGCCAAGACCAAAGACGACGCTGTTTTATCATGCTCTCTATAACAAACTTTTTTAAATAAAAATATTTCTCTATCCTAACTAAATCTAGCTTTCATCACACCCAATTTCCCGATTTTTAGTATCTAAGATACCCAAAACCCATAAATTGAGAGAGGGCGCAAAGCGTCCTCTCTCAATTTATGGGTTTTCTCAAATGCAGCATTGGCGAAAATTTCAAGCAGCACTAATTTTTTATACTTGTTTGCCTTTGCGTCCGCAGGGAACGCTCGACTTTCGAGGAATTGCTCTCTATGCGCCATTAATCGGCATTTTTATCGGCGCGGCGATCGCCTCTTTTGACCTTTGCTTAGAACTAATTAAACCAGCCCCAGAGTTTATATATCTGCGATCGCTACTGACGATTTTATTAGGACTATTAATTACAGGCGGATTACATCTTGATGGCGCGATGGATACTGCCGATGGGCTATCTGTTACCGATCCGCAGCGTCGTCTTGAGGTGATGGCAGATAGTAATACTGGCGCTTTTGGTGCGATCGCAGGAATTGCAATTTTACTTTTAAAAGTTATCGCGCTTGCTGTCATTAAGGATCAGCGCTTGTGGATTTTATCTAGTGTTTGGGCATGGGCAAGATGGGGTCAACTCCGCGCCATTATGGCTTATCCCTATCTCAAAGCGATTGGCAAAGGCAAATTTCATCAAGAGGATTTGCATCATTGGCAAGTGTGGCTAGTGACGATTTTATTAACGGTTGGTAATTGCGCGATCGCCTATTTTTGCAACTCACTTTATTTAGGAATCGGTTTAACCGTAATTGGGTTTAGCTTTGCATGGCTCATCGGTGCATGGCTAAATCGTCAACTTGGTGGACAGACTGGCGATACCTATGGGGCGATCGTTGAGTGGACTGAGGCACTAAGTTTATGCGCGATCGCTTTTTTATAAAACCTCTAATTATTGAAGACTTATCTCTAAGCGAGCACTCCGAATTATTAATATAGGCACATCATAGATAAAATACTATGATATACCCACAAATAATCGATTTACATCAATGCATATCATCCTGTAAAGTTTATGGCAGAGCTATAAAAAACTTCTATCACTCCTATCACTCTTTAAAAATTCATTCATGATTCAGGTTAATCTACTTACCAATGGCAATAACTAACAAAATTACATTTGATAATCTCCGTGGCGATATGTTTGGTGGTTTAACTGCCGCGATCGTCTCATTACCCCTAGCGCTTGCCTTCGGTGTTGCCTCTGGCGCAGGACCGATCGCAGGGTTGTATGGTGCAGTTTGTGTTGGCTTCTTTGCAGCTTTGTTTGGTGGTACGCCCACTTTGATTTCTGAGCCAACTGGTCCAATGACCGTAGTCATGACCACTATTGTGGCAAGTTTGGTTGCCAAAAATCCTGAAAATGGTTTGGCGATGGCTTTTACCGTGGTGATGATCGCGGGACTATGCCAAATCGTATTCGGCTATTTCAAACTCGGTAAATACATCACCCTGATGCCCTACAGCGTTATTTCTGGCTTTATGTCAGGGATTGGCGTGATTTTGGTGATTTTACAAATTGCCCCATTTTTAGGTCAGGCTCCCCCTAAAGGTGGTGTTTTAGGGACTTTCTTATCTATTCCCGATTTAATCTCTAAAGCAGCCTCTCCCGATAATTTGCCTGAAGTAATTCTGAGTATAGTAACCCTTGCAATTATTTTCTTAACTCCTAAAAAAATCAAGAAATTAGTTCCACCACAATTAATAGCTCTAATTGTCGGTACGGTCATCTCAGTAACAGTATTTAATGGTGTCGAAGGTATTCGTCGCATCAGTGATGTTGGTCCAATTCCCGTAGGTTTACCTCAGTTCCGTTTACCAGTATTTGGTGCGAACGAAGTCACTATCATGCTAATTGATGGCTTCATGCTAGGGATTCTCGGATGTATTGATACTTTGTTGACCGCCGTAGTTGCTGATAGCATCACTCGCACTGAGCATAAATCTGATAAGGAATTAATTGGTCAAGGTATTGCCAATATCGTCTCAGGTATTTGCGGTGGTCTTCCAGGTGCTGGTGCAACCATGGGAACAGTGGTCAATATTCAAACAGGAGCCACTTCAGCGCTTTCTGGTTTGACCCGTGCGTTAGTGTTGCTAGTAGTTGTCTTGGGCGCAGCAAAATATACTGAGCCAATTCCGATGGCAGTTCTCGCAGGTATTGCCCTCAAGGTTGGTCTGGATATTCTTGATTGGAGCTTCTTGAAGCGATCGCACAAAATTTCGGTCAAAGGCTCTTTGATCATGTATGGCGTGTTGTTACTGACTGTATTTGTGGATTTGATTGTCGCCGTTGGTATTGGTGTATTTATCGCGAATATCCTCACGATTGAACGCTTGAGCGAATTGCAATCTAAGGAAGTGAAGTTGATTTCCGATACCGATGATGATGCAAGATTGACCAAAGAACAAAAGGATTTACTAGACAAAGCAGGTGGTCGCGTATTGCTGTTTTATCTCAGTGGTTCGATGATTTTTGGACTATCAAAGGCGATCGCTCGTGAACATAACGCCATGCGAGAAGCTGATGTCTTAGTAATGGATCTTACCGATGTTCCTTCAATGGGTGTGACGGCTTCCCTCGCGATCGAAAATGCAATTCGTGATGCCCATGATAAAGGCTTGGAGGTCTATGTGGTCGGAGCTAGCCAAAAGGTGTCGAAGCGTTTAGACAAACTTGGTATTTTTGAGTTGATTTCGGTTGAACATGTTCAAAGCGATCGCACTGAAGCTTTACGCAAAGCCGTTGATTTGGTTTACAGCAAGGCTGTCTAATAGGAGCGGAGGAAGGGTTAGCGATTGCTAATCCATCATTGATAACTAAATTGATGCGTTACATTGCACTAACGAACCCCACAATTACTGCTCTACGTTCTTAAAAATGTAACTAGTCGTACTAGAGACAGATAACTTAAACCGTAATAATGTGAAACTTGGGTTTCTTGGATCACCCCAAAATATAAAGGAAAATAGCCTATGTTTTCGATCACTGCGATCGCCAATTATCTATCTGGATTTCAGATGCCGCAACCTTTACTGGCAACCGCCGAGTCAGAAAATGCGCCAATTATTCTTTCAGGGGTATTGCTCACCCTAGTCATAGTTTATCTTGCTAGCAAAGTTGGCAGTGAAATTGCTAGACGCTTAGATTTACCTCCTGTTTTAGGAGAATTAGTTGCTGGTGTAATTATCGGTGTATCCGCATTGCGCTTAGTCATTTTTCCTGAAGGTGGATTTGTCGCGTCAGACTCTGTAGTAATGTCCTTATTGCAGTGGCTAAATCAATTGTCACCCGAAGCCGTTAACAGCGTATTTGCCCAGCAAAGTGAAGTAATTTCGGTAATAGCTGAACTGGGAGTAATTGTCCTCCTGTTTGAGATTGGGTTAGAGTCAGATATTCGCCAACTTAAGGAAGTTGGTATCCAAGCCTTTGTAGTAGCTTTTATCGGTGTAACGGCTCCCTTTGCAGCAGGGACATTGGGACTAATGTACTTTTTCCATGTTGCCGCGATTCCCGCCATTTTTGCAGGAGCCGCTCTTACAGCAACCAGTATTGGGATTACTTCTAAGGTCTTGGCAGAAATTGGTCAGCTAAAATCCAAGGAAGGACAAATCATTGTTGGTGCAGCTGTCATTGATGACGTATTAGGAATCATCGTTCTTGCCGTGGTCGCCAGTTTGGCAAAAACAGGTGAAGTAGATATTACTAACGTTGCAATTCTATTAGTTAGCGCGATCGCCTTCCTGTTTGGTTCCATCCTCTTAGGTGGCTTTTTTAACAAAAGTTTTGTGGCTTTGGTTTCCAAGCTCAAAACTCGCGGCAATATCGTCATCCCTGCGTTTATCTTTGCCTATGTGATGGCATTTATCGGTAATGCGATTCATTTAGAAGCAATTTTAGGAGCCTTTGCCGCAGGATTGGTACTTGATGAAACCGATGCTCGCAATGAACTAGATGAACTGATTAAACCTGTTGCTGATTTACTCGTACCAGTGTTCTTTGTGACTGTCGGTGCAAGAGCCGATCTCAGTGTCCTCAATCCGATGATTCCCGAAAATCGGAGTGGTTTATTAATCGCGGTATTTATGCTCGCCGTAGCAATCGTCGGCAAAGTCATCACAGGTTGGGTAGTTTTCGGAATACCTAATATCAATCGCTTAGCGATCGGTGTAGGCATGGTTCCCCGTGGTGAAGTTGGTCTTGTATTTGCAGGGATTGGTACGGCTAGCGGTGCGATCGACAAGCCTCTAGAAGTAGCCATTATCATCATGGTGATCATGACCACGTTCCTCGCTCCTCCATTTTTGAGAATTGCCTTTGGCAAGACTGAAGAACCACCAGCTAATGCAGAATTAGCTTAAAAGAAAAGCGGCTCAAGGAGCCGCTTTTCTTTTTACCTGACCCTAGTTGTACTTCGTAATAACTGCCGATCGCATATTTCTACACTCATCGCAGGTTCTAGACAAGCAAAACCCTGACAAACCATAGCGATCGCTTCAGGATTTGGTAAATGTTTATCGACTCGTAGCATAACTACAGGTAAATATTGACGACTGAGATAGGCATAGTGATCAGGATTTGTGCGAACCAACGTATGATTGCGGAACCAGTCAAAGGCAGCCAATAGACTAGGACAGGCAACAGGGCTATTCGTAATTACATGTCCAAAGCGCTTGAGCGATAACTCTGCACGATCTAGATATTCTAATTTCCCAGTTACACTTGCCAGACGCACCAAATTGGCGATCGCGACTCCATTAGGTGAAGGCGTAGCATTATCTTGATAATTGCGCTCTCGCAGTAGTAAATGTTGACTAGACTCGCTCGTAGTGTTGAAATAGCCGCCTGACAGAGCATCCCAGAAGTCACGATCAAACTCGGCTTGAATGGCGATCGCCTGTTGTAGATAAAAATCTGCTTCCTCAGGAATTGCTTGATGCAGATCGAGAAGCGCCTTAATCAATAAAGCATAGTCTTCAGATTGTGCTGCTACGGCCGCTTGTCCTTCATAATTAATTCGTTGCAACCTGCCTTCAATCCATTGGTTTTCCAAAATAAACTTAGCAGCATTAACCGCAAGTTGTTTATAAATCGGCTGCTGAAATGCTCGATAGGCATTGGCTAAACCTGAAATCATCAGAGCATTCCAAGCCGTAATCGCCTTAGTGTCAGTTACAGGCGGTACGCGCCCTTCCCAATCAATTTCCCGAATATCATCTTGACTGCGAGCTACAGGGAAAGCATCCGTGGGACGCGAATATTCGCCATAGCGACGACGAAATAGCTTGGTTAAACAAGATTCTATCTCTGGGGATAGTTCCCCTGTCTGTTTACGTTGCAAGACATTAGTCTCTTCAAAGTTACCAGCTATGGAAATTGTGAATTCTTGAGTTAATAAATCAAGCTCTGAGGGACTAAAAATCTTTTTTAGTTCGGCATAGCTCCATACCCAAAACTTTCCTTCTCTTCCTTCACTATCCGCATCCTGCGAAGCATAAAAGCAACCTTCTTCTGCTAACATTTCACGCTGGAGCCATGTGGCAGTTAGTTCACAACTACGAGCGATCGCAGGTTCATGTAATCCTGATAGCCAGAGATGCGCTAGATATTCCATGATTAAGCCATTATCATAGAGCATCTTCTCAAAGTGCGGGACTGTCCAAGTATGATCGACAGTGTAGCGATGCCATCCCCCTGCAACATGATCAAAAATACCGCCCAAAGCCAGAGCTAAACCACGCTGTTGCGCTTTATCCTTAAGTTCTGTACTGTTAGTTTCAAAGCGACTAGTCCTTAGCAAAAAATTGGCATAGGGAATCATCGGGAAACAAGTTCCATAATCGCGATTAGTGACAACTTCAGCACATTTAGCGATTCCATTTGCTAATACTTCATCACTAATAATTGGTACGGGAATCAGTTTATTAACTTGGTGCAGATTCCGAACAATCTGATCTTTATAATCTTGAATATCTTGATTGCGATCGTGATAGATTTCCAGAATTGATTGGAGTACTCGCAAGAATCCTGGCCTTCCATAGCGTGGCTCAATGGGGAAATATGTCCCACCATAAAAAGGAACTAAATCATCGGGAGCAAGAAACAAATTCAGAGGCCAGCCGCCACTTTCCCCCATGATCTGCACTGCTTGCATATAAATGCTGTCTAAGTCTGGTCGTTCTTCACGATCTACTTTAATCGCCACAAAGCGATCGTTCATATAGTCTGCTATTACCGTATCTGAGAAAGCTTCATGCTCCATCACCGTACACCAATGGCAACTGGAGTAACCAATTGACAGAAAGATCGGCTTGTTTTCGTTTCTCGCTTTTTCTAAGGCTTCATCGCCCCAAGGATACCAATCGATCGGGTTATCAGCGTGTTTACGAAGATAGAGACTTTGCGATTGGGCGAGACGATTGGGCATAGGGCAAAATGTGACTGAAGTATTTAGGTTTATATGGCGACGCTGTCTTTAAAGTTTAACTGTTTCTGAGGAGTAGAACCAAGAGTTATTTGTATCAGATTGTCTAAAAAGAGGTGGCGCGATGCGCCACCTCTTTTTAGAGTGCGGCTAATAATGCTTCTCCCATAGCTACGCATCCTACTCTTTCACATCCATCAGCCATAATGTCGCCTGTGCGCTTGCCAGCATCAAGAACTTTATTCACTGCTAATTCGATCGCCTCGGCTGCATCCCCTTCATTAAAGGCATAGCGCAACATCATCGCTGCACTCAAGACTTGAGCGAGCGGATTAGCCAAATCCTTACCTGCAATATCAGGAGCCGAACCATGCACAGGTTCAAATACCCCAGGTTTACCCGCTTCGCCAAGGCTAGCCGATTGCAACATGCCAATACTTCCCGTCAACATTGCCGCCGCATCAGAGAGAATGTCACCAAAGAGATTGCTAGTGAGAATCACATCAAACTGTTTCGGGTTGCGAATAATTTGCATGGCAGCATTATCCACATACATATGGGACAGTTTCACATCAGGATATTCACTGGCAATAGTCGTTACGCGATCGCGCCATAGTTGCGATACTTCCAAGACATTGGACTTGTCAACAGAGCAAACTGACCCACGACGTTTTTGAGCAGCCTCAAAACCGACTCTGGCAATGCGATCGATTTCTGGTTCGGTATACACCATTGTGTTAAAGCCACGACGCACACCATTTTCATCAGTGACGATACCCTTGGGCTTCCCAAAATAAATTCCACCCGTGAGTTCACGCACTACTAAAATATCCACACCTTCGACAACTTCACGCTTTAAGGTCGATGCATCAATTAATTGAGGCAAAATCTGAGCAGGACGTAAATTTGCAAATAAGCCCATACCGCCACGTAAGCCAAGCAATGCTTGCTCAGGACGTAAATTTGAGGGCATGGTATCCCACTTTTCGCCACCAACAGCCGCTAGTAATACGGCATCACTATTTTTGCAAAGCTGCAAAGTTTCATCGGGTAAAGGATGCCCTGTCGCATCAATCGCCGCACCACCAACTAGAGCCGTCTCGAAAGCAAAGGTAATATCAAATTTTGGGGCGATCGCCTGTAGCACCGCCACCGCTACTTTCATAATTTCGGGACCAATCCCATCACCAGGGAGAAGGGTAATCTTATAGTTTTTAGACATTACAACCAGTATAAAGACAGATTTTCTAACATAACATTACGTGAGTTCGATAACCGTCATTTACAACGCTTTGCGCTCAAACCCAAACCAAGAGATTTTTGAAAGTGTTGCAAGGCAACACTTTCAAAAATCTCTTATGGTTCGGTTGCTTGATAACTGCTGTTAAGACTTTGTAAGAAAGGCGATCGCCTCTAAATGGGAAGTTTGCGGGTGAGTTGATAGCGATCACCATCAACTTATACACCTAAATTTCTATCAAACTTCTTAAAAAATACACTAAGGATTGGATCGCAGGAATCTGTTGAGCAGTATCACTACTAATCCATTTATCATCAGCAATGCTGGTGGTATTGGTTTTACCAGGTTTAAGAACACTTGCTACTGTTGCTATAGTTGCCTTATCTTTGTCAAACCTTTTCCATTTTATCTCGGAAAACTGGTTAATATAAGCCCTAGCTCTTTGCATATAAATTGGATAGGCTACCTCGCCGCAATCACATAGCAAAGTATCTAATACACCCTGATCTGAATTATTTGGTAGTATGTATATTCCTAAATTCGGTAAACCTTTCACTACGGTTCCAGCTTGATTGGGAAAATTCGGAAAATATTCTTTTAATTTATCGCAATATGTTTTAGCTATTTCATCAGGAGTCTTTTTATCGGCATCAAGAATAATTCCAAAACCTGAAAAAGCATCAGGATTGAGATTAGATAGAGCATCACTGATATTCTGAAGAACGCTAGTTTTTTCTCCAATCGTTTTTTCTCCAATCAAGTTTTCTAGCAAATTACTCCCTTCCCCAACATAGATAGCTATTGACAAATCATCGGTATTCAAAATTGTTGGCATATTTATTCTTGTGTAATACTCTTTGGTCTTTTTAGGATTGTAAGAAGGAACAAGTCCTTGCCATAAGGATTCTAGCGGATCTGTTTTATGATCCCAAGCAGAAAAGCCTAGCAATTTACGAAAAACTCTTTCTACAAAAGCTTGATCATGGTTACCTTCAACCACTAACAACACACAGCGTCGATTCATCAACGCACCTCCATACCCAAATTTTCTCGCAAGCGCTTTAATCTACTCCAATCGTGTCTAACTACTCTTGTTTCGGTTTCTTTTGGTTCAAGCCTATAAAGGACTAGATCTGATGCATCCTCAGCTACTACCAATAGAGAATCAATAGTTTCAAGGCTATGGGTAGTTGCAAAAATTTGTACATTCATTTCCTTGCTCCATTTTGCCAGCCATTGAAAAGAAGTTTGCAAAGCATCAGTATGAATTGTTGCTTCGAGTTCATCAATTAGTAAAATGCCACCCTTCACACTAGCAAGTTTTAGAGCAATATGAAGTAATCGACGGACACCATCCCCAAATGCACTAATAGGAATAAGTCCCAGTTTTTTATGTTCAATATAAATATTGAACCGAGAAGAATTGGATTCAGGAGATAAGAGGATTGTTACATCAGATATATTTTGATCCATCTGACTCAGTAAACCTAAAATATCAGACTTAAAATCATGAAAATGAGCTTCAGAAAGCAAGCGGATTTGACCAATATTTGAACGATGTGAAGTCGGCGTAACAACAGAAACAAGTAATCTAGGCTCTCTTTTGGCTGGTATTAGTCTAGATAAATTATTTTCCCAAAGATGATAGATTTCAGTGAAATCGGGAATCTCGCTACCAAATAGATCAAACAGCCTAGGCTGACTATCGTATAGTTCAATTCTTAAATCTATTCCTTTTCGTATTTCTAAACTACTTTCGTCTCCACTAACTTGTTCATCTTCATCTTCACTGATTTGTTCATCCATAAAAACAAATTGCTTTTTCCTTTCAGGAATGAACATCTCCTCAATATCATCATACATTGCCTTCATTTTTTTAATCGCAAATGAACCATCTCCAGATATGAGGATAGTACCTGTCTGAGCCGTTTCTTTATCAAAAAGCCATCTTAGTGCATCAAGTTGTGGGGTACGAGCATTACTATAAACATCCTCTCTTTGTCTTGCCGTGATAAGCCAAGTTCTTAGGTCTAAAGGATCACAATAAATTGATAGAGCTTCGAGAACGCTAGTTTTACCTGAGTTATTAACACCAACAAGCAAATTAATTTGTCCGAGGTCTTTTAACTCAAGTTCTTTTAGACCTCGGAATTGATGAATTGTTATATTCTCTAGGTTTCTGGTAGTCATTAGCTTATTTTAACGCAGCAAGACTTTTCTAATTTATACCTTTTTGAGAAAGGCGATCGCCTCAACATGGGATGTTTGCGGGAAGAAGTCAATGGGTTGAATACGGGTGAGTTGGTAGCGATCGCCTTCACACAATAATTTTAAATCTCGCGCTTGAGTAGCAGGATTGCAACTGACATAGACAAGGCGATCAGGAGGATTTTCTCGCAGAAAGGTAATTACTTGAGGTTCACAACCTTTGCGGGGGGGATCGAGGATGACGATATCGGGCTGGAGATTGAGAGTGCTTATTAATTCTTCGACCTTGCCAGTATGAAAAACCACATTATCAATGCCATTGAGTTCAGCATTGAGTTTGCCTTGAGCCGTAGCCTGCGGCTGGATTTCGATCGCGATCGCCTGTTTGACTTGTTCGGCTAATGGTAAAGCGATCGTGCCAATACCTGCATAGGCATCTAAGAGAATTTCCGTTCCTTCAAGATTAAGTTCTTCTTCAATAATTTTTAGCATCCTTTCGGCTTGCTCAGTATATACCTGAAAGAAAGTATCACCACGCAAACGGAAGGTTAAACCCGCAAACTTCTCTAATAGATAATCTTTACCCGCAATACAACGGCTTTCTTTGCCAAAAATGGCATTGGTTTTGTCAGGATTACAGTTAAGAATTACACCAACTACTTTGTCATAGCGTTCTAGCCATGTTTGAGCAAATACTCCTAAGTTAGGAACATCCCAATCTCTTGTTACTAGAGTAATTAGAATCTCACCTGTGGATCTACCAATACGGAGTCCTAAGTGGCGAAGCAATCCTGTATGGGTTTTCTCATCATATATTTCCCAACATTGGTTGTGAATATCCATTTTTAATTCGGCAAGCATCGGATCAAGTCTTTCATCTTGGGCAGGACATTGATTGAGATTGACAATTTTATGACTTCCCTTTTGATAGTAACCTGCTTTCAGATTGCCATCTCGACCAGTGGCGAGGGGATAGGTCACTTTGTTGCGATAATGCAAACTATCGGCTGCACCAACAATGGGCGAAATTAGATCTTTGAGAAATTCGGGATTAAATCCACCAATTCTCTGTAATGCTTGCTGGACAATATTTTGTTTGGTTCTTAATTGAGCAGGATAGCTAACAGCCTGCCATTGACAACCACCACATTTATCAGCAACGATGCAACTAGGACGGACGCGATCGCTTGATGGCGCAAGAACTTTTTCGATACTCCCATGGGCAAAGTTCTTTTTTACAAATTCTAGTTTTGCCATGATGCGATCGCCTGGAACGCTATTGGGGACAAAAATAGCAATATTTTCATAACGTCCCACGCCATCCCCACTATCAGCTAGATCGTCGATGGTGAGCGTGATTTTTTGTCCCTGTAGTAGCATAGAGCTTCCTAAATTAATCTGTGGCTTGGAGATGTTTGATTATAGCTTGTAGCAAAGCATGAAAATTAAAGGTTCTGCGTAGCAGAACCTTTAATTTTCACGCTTTGTTTTTGAAAAGCTGGAATTTGGTATTATTTAATTCTTTATGTTAGGACAAAAAATTAGCGAAAAGATTAGATTTTATCTTGATGACCTTGCTACACCAATTGGCAAACTAATCAACATCGCGATCGCGATCTTTGTACTTGCCTCCGCCGTTAGTTTTGTTGCTCAGACCTATGACATCTCCGAGATCACCCGTCATCGCCTCAATTTATTGGATGACATCATCCTTGGTGTATTCGTAATAGAGTATTTTCTGCGGCTTTGCGTAGCTGAACAGAAACTCAAACATCTATTTAGTCTCTATGCAATTATCGATCTAGTGGCGATTTTGCCCTTCTTTTTTGGGGCGAGTGATGTAGCCTTTATTCGTTTATTACGCTGGTTTCGGATTTTGCGCTTGATTCGGTTAGTAGAGTCAAAGTCTTTATTTGAGAACAAGAATGAAGATATAGCGATCTTATTTAAGATACTTTTTACATTATTTGCGATCGTGTTTGTCTTCTCAGGGTTGGTCTACCAAATCGAACATCCCAGCAATCCCAAGTTTCATAATTTTCTTGATGCTTTTTACTTTTCTATTTTCACAATGACTACAGTTGGCTATAGCGATGTCATGCCTAAATCTGACGCAGGTAAACTAACTACTGTGTTAATGGTACTCACTGGTATTGCACTGATTCCTGTGCAGTTAGGAGAATTATTTAAGCGCTTAGTCCAAACTGCTAATCAAGGCGATCGCGTAAATGATATGACTAAAGATTGTGTCTGCTCTAGTTGTGGATTGTCGCTACATGATGCTGATGCACAATTTTGTAAAGTATGTGGCACTAAACTTGAAAACAGCTAATTATTAAATAGAACCTTAGTAATATGCCCTGGGAACAAGTCTATTCCTAAAGCAGACTTAATAAGATAGAGAATTAAAATTGTGACACCGCTAACAAGTAGACTCATCGCGATAATTAATAAAATTGCTGTAATTACATTAGCAACTTTGGCAATACCACTAACTTGGTGTTTCCTTTTTTGTTTACGCATATCTTTGCCAATCATTAGCACAACAAAGTAGCGTGTAAAAATAAGATCAATTGCAAACCTAAGATCAATTAGCTTGGGAGATGGTCGAGGTATTGCGGTATGAATAACTGATTTTAGATCCTCTCTTTCTGCCGTATTTAATTTTTTTAAAATCTGGATAGGAATTTGATGCATGTAGTAATCCGCATCTCTTTCAGTGTAATTCTTATTGAATTGATTCATTTTGTTGTTCTAGAAGTGCTAATTATTTGCCGATTGATGTCCATTGATATACATACCAACCAATTGTCATCGCCCCCCATGTAAGTATTGTTAACCCGTAAATAGATTGGTGTTTGTTGAATCTTAACTTATACATACTTTCTTTAGCAAATGCCAATAAAAAAATTATGCCAGTAGCAAGTATCCAGCAAGATAACAATAAAAAAGCAACGGTTTGAGGATTGGTTACCCCTAATCTCAATGGTTTAGCCCATACAAATACAGCACCCCAGATCCACATAGAAAGCCATGCGATCGCTAAACTAATTGAGTCACTTCCTGTTTGAGCTAACCTCAAAGTAATTAGATAATTTCCGATCAAGATGAACGGATTAACATTGTAAGCAGCAAGTAGATAGCCTCCAACTAAGTATCCTAAGAACAAAGCTATTAGATAACCAATTGCACCATAAGGAATAGATTGCAGCTTCATTAATTGTAATAAATGCAGTTCCTAATTTTACCGCTTTTATTCAGCAAAATTTATAACTGTAAAACTAACCTGTCGAGATGGGCTACACAAAACCGCAAGATTGTTTAGCTATCTTGTGGTTTTAAAATCCTTGCTGGGCTTGGTTTTAATCCACAAAAGTGTGATCTCGCTTTCGTGGATTAGCATACTTGCATTCAGGTATTTTTTAGGCGCTCCAGCTTTTCATAATCGATTCATTTTTTGCTTGCATGTGCTATATTCTAGAAAATGAAACGATTATGAAAGTAATCATGAAGCCTTCTCAACTTATTTGTAGTAAAAGTCTTACCTCTTGGAAAAGCCATCAAGCTATTCTGACTAGTCTTGTATTTGCCATAAGTCTGAGTGGATGCAACTTGCCGACGACCTCCAATCCCACTAGCCCTAATTCCACAACGACATTGGAGCGTAAAGACAAAAAAGATCAAAAAGTGATTCTGACTACGTTTACAGTGCTGGCTGACATGGCGCAAAATGTGGCAGGGGATAAAGCGATCGTCGAGTCAATTACAAAGGTGGGAGCTGAAATTCATGGCTATGAACCGACTCCGAGCGACCTGCGGCGCGGACAATCAGCCGATTTGATTTTAGATAATGGCTTGAACCTAGAACGTTGGGCTGAGCGCTTTTATAACAGTTTTCCTAAAGTCGATCGCTTGACCTTGAGTGAAGGCATTCAGCCGATCAATATTACCGAAGATGCCTATCAAGGTAAACCCAATCCTCATGCATGGATGTCTCCAAAAAATGCGTTGATCTATGTCGAAAATATTCGCAAAGCGTTAGGAAAAATCGATCCTGCAAATGCTGCTACCTATGATGCAAATGCCCAAGCCTATAGTCAGCAAATTCAAGCTCTTGATGCAAAACTTAAACAAGCGATCGCTGTAATTCCCCCTGACAAGCGCTACATCGTCAGTTGTGAAGGTGCATTTTCTTATATTGCCCGCGATTATGGATTGAAGGAGGTTTACATTTGGTCAGTGAATGCGGAACAGCAAGCTACTCCCAAGCAAATCGAAAAAGTGATTGAAGTGGTGAAGGCTAATCAAATACCAACCGTATTTTGTGAGAGTACCGTCAGTGATAAGGCGATGCAACAGGTGGTGAAGGAAACTGGTGCAAAGTATGGCGGAGTCTTTTATGTGGATTCGCTGTCTCCCCCCGATGGACTGACTCCGACCTATCTCAAGCTGCTGGAATATAACGTCAATACTTTAATCAAAGGCTTACAGTAGAGTATTTGGTGCTTCGCACCAAATACTCTCTACATCAAAATAAATGGAGAACAATTATGAATACATTTAGCATTGATATTGAGAATGTAACTGTTGCCTATCATGGCAAAGTTGCTCTACATAGCGCATCACTCCAACTCAAAGCAGGAACAATCTGTGGCTTAGTTGGGATGAATGGTGCGGGTAAATCTACTCTATTTAAGGCAGTGATGGGCTTTGTGAAGCCTGTGAGCGGTAGAGTTTTGATTAATGGTTTACCTATCCGTCTTGTCCAAAGAAATAATCTTGTTGCCTATGTGCCACAAACAGAAGAAGTAGATTGGAACTTTCCTGTAAGTGTGCATGATGTGGTGATGATGGGACGCTATGGCTATATGAATTTCCTACGGATTCCCCGATCGCTAGATAAACATGCAGTGCGTGATAGCTTGGAGCGTGTGGAAATGTGGGAAATGCGCGATCGTCAAATTGGAGAGCTATCAGGTGGTCAAAAGAAACGGACATTTTTTGCTCGCGCCTTAGCTCAACAAGCCAATGTTTTACTTCTAGATGAGCCATTTGCGGGGGTTGATGTTAAGACTGAGAAGATGATGATTAACCTGTTAATGGAACTCCGTGATGCAGGTTATACAATTCTTATTTCTACCCATGATCTTGACTCAATTACGACATTTTGCGATCAAGTGGTGCTAATCAATCGCACAATTCTTGCCTATGGTGAGACTTCAGAAGTATTTACTGAAGAAAATCTTTCGCGTACCTTTGGCAGTTCGGTGATCGATTTATCGCGTTCAAAAAGTCAGTTGCAGCAAGACTAAAAATGGCGTAGCCATTTTTAGTCTTGCGAATTTTTAGGAATAACAGTAATGGAATTAGTGAATTGGTTTACAGCGCCCTTGCAATATGGGTTTATGGTCAAAGCGATTTGGGTTAGTGCCTTGGTGGGAATTGTCTGTTCAGCGCTATCTTGCTTCATGATCTTGAAAGGATGGGCACTAATGGGTGATGCAGTTTCCCACGCAGTATTACCAGGGGTGGTACTTGCCTATATGGTAAATATTCCCTTCGCGATCGGAGCCTTTGTGTTTGGTGTGGGTTCGGTCATGGCGATCGGATTTATTAAGTCCAATACGCGCATTAAGGAAGATACGGTCATTGGATTGGTATTTACAGGACTATTTGCCTTTGGGATTGTGATGATTTCCAAAATTAAAAGTTCTGTCGATTTAGGGCATATTCTCTTTGGCAATGTGCTTGGAATTGCGGATAGTGATATTGTCCAGACTGTAATTATTAGCGTCATCACCTTAGTAACCCTAGCGCTATTACGCAAAGATTTAGTTCTATTTTGTTTTGATGCTACCCATGCGCGATCGATTGGTTTAAATACAACATTCCTATACTACATTTTATTGTCTTTGCTTTCTCTAACTGCGGTTGCGGGACTTCAGACCGTGGGGATTATTTTAGTGGTGGCGATGCTGATTACCCCAGGGGCTACTGCTTATTTGCTAAGCGATCGCTTTGATCACATGATGTTAATTGCGATGGCTTCGGGGATGTTCTCTAGTGTAATGGGAACCTATATCAGCTATCACATTGATGGCTCCACGGGTGGCTGTATTGTAGTTTTGCAAACCTTGCTATTTCTAGCGGCAATGATTTTTGCACCTAAGCATGGAATGTTAGTGCGATCGCGTCAACAAGTTTCTGATTCCTAAAGTCTATTTACCTGCACTCAAGAGTGGCGCATACATCATCAGTGCATGATTGTCGGCGATCAATTCTTCATCGACAAGTTGATTTGTATGGCGACGTAGATTTTGTAAAAAAGCTGATTTTGGCGCATATATCGTCCTGCGACAGGACCAGTAATGAGGTGATTCTTTTCCACGATTTCATATCTATTTTGAAAACCCTTACTAGATTTAGTTTTTAATTGATGAAAGTGTGACAAAACTTTCGTGAATTAGTATTAGTGCCTGCTATCTCCCATCAAGCGATACAATCATTGAAATAGTGGGTAATGATCGCAAAGTAAAATTTACAGCAATCTATGGCAATAATTATTGATGGCAAAGCCCTTGCAAAAAAAATGCAAAAGGCGATCGCTGAAGAAGTAGCTGAGCTACAGCCTATATATGGTCGTCCTCCAGGGTTAGCTGTGCTAATGGTGGGTGACAATCCTGCCAGTGCAGCCTACGTCAAAAACAAAGAAACCGCCTGTCATAAAGCGGGGATAGCCTCATTTGGTAAACATTTTCCTGCAAGCGTTACTCAGACTGAACTAGAACAAGTTATTGATGAATTAAATGCCGATGATCGCGTGGATGGCATTTTGATTCAGTTGCCTTTGCCAGATAAATTTGATGCGATCGCCCTCTTAAATCGCCTTGATCCCGATAAAGATGCTGATGGTTTGCATCCCAATAACCTAGGCAAATTAGCGCGAGGTGAATCAGGCTTGCGGAGTTGTACACCTGCGGGAGTGATGGAGCTATTAGCCGAAGCCAAAATTGATATTGCTGGTAAAAATGCCGTCGTCATCGGTCGCAGCATTCTAGTGGGTAAGCCTGTCGCCCTCATGCTTTTGGAAGAAAACGCCACTGTGACGATCGCCCATTCCCGTACCAAGAATCTTGCAGAAATTACCCGCAAAGCTGACATTTTAATAGCGGCGATCGGTAGACCTGAATTTGTAACTGCCGAGATGGTCAAGCCAGACGCAGTAGTAATTGATGTGGGCATTAATCGTATTACTGACTACGAAGGTAAATCGCGCTTAGTTGGTGATGTTGACTATGCCAGTGTCAATGAAGTTGCTTCGCACATCACACCCGTTCCTGGAGGTGTGGGGCCTATGACTGTAACTATGTTGCTGCACAATACTTTGTGGAGTTATAAACAAAAAGTAAAAAGTAAAAAGTAAAAAGGTAAAATTTGGGGTTGCGATCGCAAGACATTGCATAATATACATTCTGGATATAGTCGGAAATTTTGCCCCAATTTCTAACCCTAGTTGTTGTCGAAATTGTTGAAGTTATTGTCGAAATCATTGCTAAGCCATGCCATCACAAACAGTTGCATTCAATTTAGATAAGTATTTACGCGATCTCAAACAAGAGGTTGAGACAGCCCTTGATGCTTCGATCGCTGTTACCTATCCCGAAAAAATTTATGAATCCATGCGCTACTCGCTGATGGCTGGTGGCAAGCGTTTACGTCCAATCCTCTGCCTTGCTGCTTGTGAGTTGCTTGGTGGCGATCGCGCCTCGGCAATGCCTACCGCCTGCGCGATGGAGATGGTGCATACAATGTCATTGATCCATGATGATCTGCCAGCGATGGACAATGACGATTTTCGGCGCGGCAAACCGACAAATCACAAGGTTTATGGTGATGATATTGCGATTTTGGCGGGGGACGCTTTACTGGCTTACGCCTTTGAATTTATTGCCGAACAAACTAAAGGTGTACCTGCGGAGCGGATTTTAAAGGCGATCGCCCATCTCGGTCATGCAGTAGCAGCGACAGGTTTAGTCGGTGGTCAAGTCGTTGATTTAGAATGTGAAGGTAAGCCCGATGTGACTGCTGAAACTCTCACATTCATCCATATCCACAAAACAGCCGCCTTGTTAGAGTCCTGTGTCATCTGTGGAGCATTACTAGCAGGTGCAAATGATACTGACATCACACGCTTATCCACCTATGCTAATAACATTGGTTTAGCTTTTCAAATCATTGATGACATCCTAGACATCACATCGACTTCTGAGCAACTTGGTAAAACTGCTGGCAAAGATCTCGCCGCCCAAAAAGTTACCTATCCTAGCTTGTGGGGCATCGAAACCTCTCAGCAAAAGGCTCAGGAACTTGTAGAACAAGCCAAGGCTCAACTTGTGAGTTATGGTGATGCGGCGTTACCTCTGATGGCGCTTGCTGATTACATCACTGCCCGAAAAAACTAACCCACTTTTCTCAACTTTATCTTGACCCTTTTTCTTGATCCTAAAATCGTTGCAATTGATATGAACATCCATCCTGTTGGCGAAATCCTCGATAACCAAGTTCTGCTAATTGCTTTATGTTCTAGCTTGACTGCTCAACTCTTAAAACTGTTCATTGAGCTAGCCCAATTCGGGAAAATTAGATTCAAGGTGCTATTTGAAACAGGTGGTATGCCTAGCTCCCATTCGGCTCTAGTTTCGGCGCTGGCGACAGGGATTGGACGCACTCAAGGATGGGACACCCCACAATTTGCGATCGCTACAGTTTTCGCTTTTATCGTCATGTACGATGCCGCAGGTATCCGCCGTGCCGCAGGTAAGCAAGCTAAGGTTCTCAATCAAATTATGGTGGAAGTATTTGAAGAAGAGCATGACCCACTGAAAGAGTTATTAGGTCATACTCCAGCCCAAGTTGTTGCTGGCTCTATTTTAGGTATCTTGCTGATGTGGTTGTTTTTGTAGATTGCGATCGCATTTTCCAGTAATTGCAAAGGCTAGTGCGAAAAGATTCTGCTTTAATAAATACCCCAATTTTTAATGCCACTGCAAAGCAGTGGCATTAAAAATTGAGGTATTTATTTTATGGTGAAGCCCTAAACAATTGGTAACGTAAACCAAAACTGAGAACCCATATTTGGTTCACCGATGGCACTGATCACACCTCCATGAGCTTGGACAATCTGACGACAAATATATAAACCTAAGCCAAGACTAAGCGATCGCCGATTTAGTCTACTGTGGGCTTTTCCTTGAGAATAAAGCTCAAACAAATTCTCGCTTTGAGCGCTGGTCATGCCCACGCCATTGTCAGCAACTGTACAGAGCATTGTTTTTGCATCGCTGATCTCTGCGGAAATCGTGAGTTTAAGGTTAGGAGGATTGTGTTTAATGGCATTGGCAATTAGATTTTGGAAAACTCTACAGACATGAGCCTCATCAACCATAACAAGAGGTAGATCGAGCGAAACTTGTAAATTGATTACGGTCTCTTCTTTGTCTAAAAGTGGTTGAAGATCGTCAATCGCCGATTGAATGACTTGGCTAATTACCACAGGTTGAGGATGAATAATAATTCCATGAACATCATTTACATGGGACTCTAGTAACGAATTAATTAAAGCTAGCTGGCGATCGCTACTTTGTTGCATTCGCTCCAGTGTAGTTCGGGACAACAGAATATTTGACTCTGAACTTGCAGTTTTAGCCAAATTATCTAATACCATGATCAAACCCGTCACAGGATTTCGTAAGTCATGGGAAACTGCATGGAGAAAAATCGTTAGGGCTTCTTCAGCACGTTTACGTTCAGCAATTTCAGCTTGCAAATCAATATTTTGGGACTCAATGATTTGGCGCTGTTTGGCGATCGTTAAATGGGTACGAATCCTGACTAATACTTCTTCATGCTCAAAGGGCTTCGTCACATAGTCTACTGCCCCCAGAGATAAACCACGCACTTTGTCCACAGTTTCCGAGAGAGCCGTCATAAAAATAATCGGAATTTTGACAGTTTCAGGATTTGCTTTGAGGCGTTGGCAAGTCTCAAAGCCATCAATTCCTGGCATCATTACATCTAGCAAAATCAGATCGGGCTTAATATATGTAATCTGCTCAATCGCACTTTCGCCATCAGTTGCTACTAAGACCCGCAGCCCCACATCCCGTAATAAATTCACTAACACACTCAAGTTAGTGGGGTTGTCATCTACAACCAATACGCACCCCTCTAAGGAATTGCATAGATTTGAGATTTCCGAATTTTTGTCCGTTGTCTGATTGCTGTAGCTTGAGAGGCGATCGCTCATAAAGTTAGTCAGTAACTAAGCTAAATTATCTCAGCTTTTTAAGAACCGTCATACTATTAAAAACCAAATCCAGTAAGCTGTCGTACTTCAGGTTCATGAAAAGCTAAAACTATATCCTCTTTGGGTACACCCATCTCCAAAAGCTGATTGGCAATACCTGTGTCCGTGCTATCGTGCTGAATCCAAATCTTGTTATCTTTGATATCAAGATGCAAAACACATCCAAAATCACGTTTATTGTTACGCCAACCAACACGAAGAAGTTGATAATGATCTCTCTCGGTGTCAAAAATAGTTTGTACTTCGTATTCTGAAAATATTTTGTTTTTGGAAGAGCGTTGAGATTTTTCTAGAAGAATATTTTGAATGTATTGTCTATACTGATTAACGGATTGATTTATAGCCATTTGACAATCTCCTTTTGTGGAACATCATAGATTAATAGTCTTAACTGATATCTTTGAATTGCCGATTGAATAAATCTTTTTTGGAAAAAACTTTCATAAACTGGTAGACGTACAGCTAGATACAAATGACGCTCTGGTTCGGTCAAAGCAAGTGCATCTCTATAGTTTAAGAACTGTCCTAGTGCTGTATGAAAATCAGAAATATTGGATGGGCTGATAAAACTTTTGATTTCTACGGCAATTTTTTGATTGTTTCTAGTTGCTGCTAATACCTGCTCTGCGGCTAAATCAATCTCAAAATCAACACCATCAACATTAATTTCATAAGGATCATCAGTAACTTGCCAGCCTTCTTTTTCTAAGGCTAGTCTAACTACAGTATGAAATTTATCTTTTGCCATAGGTATTTATTATGAATGAACTAGCAATTAATTTAATCAGTAATTCGCATTTAAACTTATTTCAATACCTAATAACTTTGTTATTCAATTCTTCTAGAGCAGTTGAATGATCTTCAATCTCTAAGTTATCCAATTCAATACCTTGCCATTCCTTTACAAAATCATAGTAAGAATTCGCATGTTCCCAATTGTCTTCTCGATCACGGTAGTAGTTTTCAAAAATTTCACGCATTTCTCCAACAAATTCATTAGCTTCTTTTAAAGTAGCATTGTAACTATCTATTGCTGCCTGAACATACTCAAATCTTATTCTAAGTTCTTTAACTAGTTCCTCTTTTCGTTTGATTTGTAAATCTGTTAGTCCAGTTTCACCTTTTTTTGTTTTTTGCATTTGTGTTATTCTCAATCAACAATATTTTGAGTTTACCATATTGTTCTATTTACTTTTTATATAGATTTTAGCGATCGCCCAGCGCCGCCACGCCGCAACATGATTAACTCTGCGGTGATACTGACTGCAATCTCCGCTGGTGTAAGCGCACCAATATCTAAACCAATGGGAGCGTAAACAAATTGTAATTTCTCCGTGGAGATTCCCATTTGTTTCACTTGCTCAAGAACCTCCTTAACTCGGCGATCGCTACCGATCATCCCGATATATGAACAGGGTAAATCGCGATTGAGTAAAGCCGTTAGAGCTTCTAAATCGTAACGATAGCCTCTAGTGACTAGCGCAACATAGAGAGAGCCATGATTTGATAATTCGGTTAAAGCTTGATCGATATGCGAATAAATGAAAGCAGCTTGAGGGTATCGTTCTAGATTTGCCCATTCAGAACGATCATCCTGAATCGCAATCCGAAAGCCGACCAAATCTGCAACCTTAGCAAGTTGTTCCCCCACATGTCCAGCACCCACGATCAGCAACATCGGCGCAGGCTCCAAAATCTCAATAAACCCCTCCCCTCCTTTTTCCTTTTTCCTTTCTCCTTTTTCCTTAATTAAATATGGATGTGCATCACCCAAAGAAGTAACCAAAGTCAGTGATCGCCCCAATTTTAGTGATGCAAGAATCTGCTCAACCAGAGCGATCGCTTCTTCTCCATGCCAGCGCTCTAACAAGATCTGCATCCATCCGCCACAAATCCCCTCAGTCTGACGATTGGGCGCACCTGTAAGGTCAATTTCTACCAGTGTTTTCTTACCACTCTGTAAAACTTCTCTGGCTTGAGAGATTACCTTCGCTTCTCCTGCTCCACCACCGATAGTGTCAATGCAGCGATCGCTGGTAATGAGCATTTTCGCGCCTACTTCTCTTGGTACTGATCCTTTGGAGCTAATTATGGTCGCCACAACCACTGCCCCTTGTCTAAGGGCGATTAGAAGATCTTCGTAAATCATAGGTCAGGCTTTTACCGCAGTGAGAGAATCTGATTTCACAGCTTCAATTGCCCAGAGGGTCGCTTCGGGAGTTGCGGGAATTGCTAATGATACTTGGCTAGCCTTACCAAAGGCGGCGACAGCATTACGAATTGCTTCTCTGACTGACATCGCTAACATAAATGGCGGCTCCCCGATCGCTTTACTACCAAAAATCACACCGTCTTGGGCAGCTCTTTCCAGTAGATGTACATGAAACTGTTCGGGGACTTCGCTAACGGTGGGGATTTTGTAAGTGCTAGGAGCAAAGGTGAGTAAGCGTCCTTGGTCATTCCAGACCAATTCCTCCATCGTCAGCCAGCCCATACCCTGCACAAATCCACCTTCGATTTGTCCTTTGTCTAGTAATGGATTAATTGATTCGCCCACATCTTGAACTAGATCCACTCTTCTCAACTTGAATGTTCCTGTAAATCCATCAACCTCCACTTCACTGACAGCCGTTCCATAGGAGAAATAATAGAAAGGGCGGCCTTTATTTAGCTTGGCATCCCAAAAAATATTCGGCGTGCGATAGAAGCCATTTGCCGATAGACTGATGCGATCGCTATAGGTGCGTTTTACGACTTCATCAAAAGCTATTCTAGCGCTAGGATAGGTGCGGCAATAAATCCAATCATCCTCAAAAACAAGATCTTCAGGGGCATCAAGATTGAGCATTTTTGCAGCGACGGTTGCCATGCGGTTACGGAGAGTCTCACAGGCTGCCTTGACCGCTTGTCCGTTGAGATCGGAGCCACTAGAAGCGGCAGTTGCCGATGTATTGGGAACTTTATCGGTACTGGTGGGCATGATCCGAAAGCGTTCAAGTTTGACACCGAGGGACTTCGCTGCAACTTGGAGCATCTTTGTGTGCAATCCCTGACCCATTTCTGTGCCACCGTGATTCACCTGAATGCTGCCATCAGTGTAAATCAGCACCAATGCGCCTGCTTGGTTATATTCAGTTTTGTTAAAGGAAATGCCAAACTTAACAGGCGTAATCGCAATACCACGCTTTTTGTAAGCACTAGTCTGGTTGAACAGAGCAATCTCGGCTTGGCGATCGCTAAAACGCGATTTCTCTTTTGCTTCTGTCCATACCAGAGCAATACGATTATGAACAATATCCTGTCCGTAATGGGTAGTGCTAGTTTCGCCAGTGCCATGATAGAAATTCCGTTCGCGGACTACTTCGGGCGGCAAACCAAGGGTGCGTGCTATGCGATCAATGATTTCTTCACAGACGATCATCCCTTGGGGCCCGCCAAAACCACGATAAGCCGTATTCGATACCCGATTGGTCTTCGCAATCCATCCCTGTACTTCCAAATGAGGCACATAGTAAGCATTGTCGATATGCAACATCGCTCTCAATAATACAGGTGGTGAGAGATCTAGACTCCAGCCCCCGTCAGCATATAGCTCAGCTTTGACCGCTGTAATTAGTCCCTCATTAGTAAATCCCACTTGGTACTTACCCCAAAAATTGTGTCGCTTGCCTGTAACGATCATGTCTTGATGTCGGCGCAGGCTGACTCTGGCGGGGCGACCAGTTTTATGTGCTGCCACAGCCGCCGCCGCCGCAAAGGGATTAGACTGAGATTCTTTACCACCAAATGCGCCCCCCATCCGCAGACAAGTAACAACGACATGACTATTGGGTAAGCCCAAAACCCTTGCCACGATTACTTGCGTTTCGCTAGGATGCTGTGTCGAGCTATAGACCTTGTAGCCATTTTCACCATCGGGAACTACCCAACTGGTATGGGTTTCCAGATAAAAATGATCCTGTCCGCCTACCTCTAGTTCACCTTGGAGTGTGCGATCGCTATTTTGGAGAGCCGTATCAGGTTCACCACGTTTGATCACCCGTTTGTCGAGATGATAACTATCAGCAGCGATCGCTTCTTGAATACTGAGAATTGCGGGTAAAGGTTCATATTCGACAATTACTTTGGCGGCGGCTTGACGAGCTGCTTCTTCAGTTTCGCCGACTGTCCAAACTACTACCTGTCCCCAGTAGCTTACTTCATCCGTTGGCAGCATCACTTCATCGTGAATAATCACACCCGTATTATTCTCCCCAGGTACATCATCAGCCGTAAGAATTGTGACTAAGCCTGCGACTTCATAGGCGGCGGTACAATCAAGTTTGGTGATTTTGGCACGGGCATGGGGTGACAGCACAGGATAGAGCGATAACATTCCTGCGGGTAATCTCTGGTCATCTGTATAGACAGCCTTGCCACTGACATGACCAACGGCGCTTTCATGGCTTTTCTGGTTACTAACTTTCTGATCGGTAATCGTCATTTTCTATTCCTTCCATATCTACAAAAAATCCACAAGGTAGCAGTTGAAGCTTCGCTTCAACTGCTATGTATGTTCAACAAAAAACTTCTCAAACAGATTGCCTACTAACATCTTGCGATAATTGGCACTGCCACGTAGATCACTCAAGGGGGTAAATGCTTCATGCAGAGCAGGTTTTACCGATCGCACAGTTGCCATTGTCCAAGGTTGACCAACGAGCATTTCCTCAATCGCGATCGCTCGTATCGGAGTTGCTGCGACTCCACCATAGGCGAGACGGGCATGGAGAATATTCTGATTAGCATCAAGATCAATTACAAAAGCAGCCGCAACAATGCTGATGTCGTCCGTACCCCGTTTACCAATTTTGTAGGACTGGCTGAGCCGTTTCGTTGCACCAGAGGTAATCGTTTTAGGAATCTTTACAGAATGGATAATCTCACCTTGTTTTAGTTCTGTTTGTCGATAGCCTTTGAAAAAATCCGCTAGTAATAAGCTGCGATCACCATCAATGCTCACCAACTTCACGGATGCATCAAGGGCTAATAGCACAGGTGGCAAATCACCAATGGGGGAAGCAGTGCCAATATTACCGCCAAGGGTTGCTCGATTGCATACCTGTCGGGCGGCGAACCAATGCAACATTTCATCCAGACTAGGGAAAATCCCATGCAACAAATCTTCAATGTGACTGAGGGGTAAAGCCGCGCCGATCTCGACATAGTCATCGGTTTGGTTGATTTGCTTAAGCGCTGCAATTCCCTCTAAGGAAATCAGGATCGGATAGGTGCGCCGATGCCAACTCATTTCCAGTCCCAAATCCGTTGCTCCCGCCACCAATGTTGCTTGAGGATACTGCTGGAGTAGTTGCAAGGCTTCCGCTAGCTCGATGGGACGATAAAATTGCTGCTCACTTCCTATATAGGCGATCGCTTTCAAATCAGAGGTTTTGCTAACTAGCGCCGCACTAAAATGATCATCAGCATTATTTTTTGCCAGTAGTTGCGCAGCTTTGCGGATTGGTAAATAGCCTGTACAGCGACAGAGGTTACCCTCAATGCAGATGTCGTCGCCTAGACTGTGACTATAATAAGCCGCAAACATACTCATAATAAAACCTGGTGTGCAGTAGCCACACTGCGATCCAGCCATCTCTACCATCGCTGCTTGGACTGGATGTAATTGACCATTGGCAATCCCTTCGGCAGTAATTACCTCACGTCCCGCGATCGCGCCAAGGGGGACTAGGCAGCTATTCACCGCTTGATATTGAGGCTGCCCATGACTATCTTGACCAACGATCGCTACCGTGCAAGCCCCGCAGTCACCATCTCCACAACCCTCTTTTGTGCCCACATAGCCGTTTTGTCGTAAATAGTGCAGCAGTGTCATCGTGGGCGCGATATTTTTTACGTGAGCTTTTGCACCGTTAAGGGTAAACGTAAAATCATTTATAGGAGCAGTCACCTGTTGAGTCACGGGAATTGCCTTACTTAATAGAGAAAATTGACAGGTCAATACAAATTTATTAATGAATGAATAGACTCTGGTTAAAGTGCGCCAAGATACAAAAGATCAATATCATTAATTAATCAGCACAAAACCCAAAAGAGTAATGGCGGCGCTTCGCGCCGCCATTACTCTTTTGGGTTTTGTCCTCAGCCAAACTTGCCTTGCTATACTATGAATAGTTAAACTTAGCTACTCATCTATGAATATCCGTATTGGCAATGGTTATGACCTGCATCGACTCGTTGGTGATCGCCGCCTGATCCTTGGGGGAGTCGAAATTCCTTACGAAAAAGGATTACTAGGACATAGCGATGCTGATGTACTAACCCATGCGATCATGGACGCAATGTTGGGAGCACTTGCCCTTGGCGATATTGGGCATTATTTTCCACCCTCTGATCCGAAATGGGCGGGAGCCGATAGCATCATGCTCTTGCAACAAGTACAAGAATTAATTGGCGCACAGGGTTGGCGCGTGAATAATCTGGATGCGATGGTGATCGCTGAAGCCCCAAAACTCAAACCCCACATTAAGGCTATGCGCGATCGCCTAGCCCAAGCGATGGATTTACCAATTGATTGTGTCAGTGTGAAGGCGACTACTAACGAAGGCATGGATGCGATCGGGCAGAAAGAAGCGATCGCCGTTCATGCAGTAGTTTTATTAACTAAAAACTAATGGCATCGCAGTAAAATAAAGAACCATTTTTGTGGCGCGACGCAGCCGCGCCACAAAAATGGTTAGTATCTAAAAGCTTTTGATCTTAATGTTTACTTTGTTTATTTTTTAGGGAAGATGGAGATCGTGAGAAGAAGCATTCAGAAACGAACCAAGGTGAAACAATGGAAAGCAATCGTCTTGCTGCTACTGATCGGCATGTGTTCGCTGTTGCTTTGGGGTTGCGCGGTCAAACCAGAAGCCCTCAAAAATCGACTCGTAGTTCCACTTGATAGTGATATCAAAACTTTTAATCCAGTTTTAATTAATGATGCTTATAGTGGCATCGTTATTGGCTATACCCTTACTGGCTTGATTTCAGAAAATCCAATTACCAAGGATCTAGAAGCTGAGCTAGCTGAAAAATGGGAATTTCAGCAAGATGGTAAACAACTTATTTTCACGATGCGCCCTGATCTGAAATGGTCAGATGGTCAACCGCTCACCGTTGATGATGTTCTCTTTACCTATCAAAATATTCTCTTTAATGAGAAGATTCCCACTGGTACTCGTGATGTTCTTCGAGTTGGACAATCGCAGACTCTTCCCAAGGTTGAGAAGCTTGACGATCGCCGCATTTCTTTTTTGCTGAGTGAACCCTTTGCTCCCGCTCTCCGCACATTAGGCGGAATTGGCATTTTACCAAAACATGTCTTTGAGCCAACTCTCCAAGAAGATCCTAAAGCGCCAGATAAAAAATTAAAGTTTCTCGAAACATGGACTCTGAGCACACCTGTTAGTCAATTAGTTGGCAGTGGAGCTTATATAATCCAAGAATATCGACCTTCAGAACGGGTGATCTATAAACCTAATCCCTACTATTGGCGGAAGGGAAAGCCCTATATCGAGCAATTTGTAATGCAGATTGTCGAATCACCAGATACGGCTTTGCTGCGATTCCGATCGCAAGATCTTGATATGTATCGCCTTCGTGGTGAAGACTTCCAATTATTGAAGCGTTTTGAACAACGCGATCGCTACAAAATTTATAATGCGGGTCCTGCCACTGGGCAAGCATTTATTATGTTCAATCTCAATAAGGGTAGAAATCCAAAAACCAATGAACCATTTGTTGATCCGAAAAAATCCAAATGGTTTAATGATGTTAACTTTCGCCGCGCTGTCGCCTATGCCCTTAACCGCGAAGCGATGATTACCAATCTGTCGCGAGGTTTAGCCCAAACCCAAAATTCACCAGTTTCTATCCCTAGTCCCTATTTCTTCCCCCCTGAAAAAGGACTTAAGGTTTACGATTATCAGCCTGAAAAATCCAAAGAGATTCTCTTACAAGCAGGATATAAATATAATTCTGAACAACAACTCCTCGATGCTGAAGGTAATCTCGTGCGCTTTACTTTGTTAGCTCCTGCGGGTGGTAGGGTTGCGATGGGAGCACAAATTAAAAGCGACTTAGAAAAAATTGGCATGAAGATTGACTTCAATCCTGTTGATTTTCGGATTATCTCCGATAAGCTTGACAACTCTAAACAATGGGATGCAACTATTTTAGGCTTTACTGGAGGTGCTGAACCCAATAGTGCGATTAATCTCTGGGCAACTGATGGAGATTCCCATATGTTTAATAAGGGACCAGTTGGTGATGAGCCGCCTTTCCCCGGTCGTGAGGTTGCTGATTGGGAAAAGAAAATCCATTCGCTGATGATCCAAGGCGCACAGGAACTGGATGAAACGAAACGTAAAGCCATCTATGCCGAATATCAACAATTGGTGCAGGAGCAATTACCGTTAATTCACCTAACGATACCTTTGTACCTAGTTGCTGTACGCGATCGCGTGGAGAATGCTCAACCATCATCATTAGCTGGCAGTACAGGTGTGACGGGTGCATTATGGAATGTAGAACAATTAAAACTGAAGTCCTAAATCTCATTAATCAATTGCAGTAAAGCATCGGTAGTGACCTTGCCACTCATATCCGTACCTTCCAGCAAGCTATCTGCTAGATCCCGTTTATGAGTGTGCAGATCGACGATCTTTTCTTCAATCGTTCCCTTTGCCACAAGGCGATAAATCGTGACGGGGCGCTTTTGTCCAATGCGATGGGCGCGATCGCTAGCTTGATCTTCTACGGCGGGATTCCACCAAGGGTCCATATGGATGACATAATCGGCAGCAGTGAGATTTAAACCCGTGCCGCCAGCCTTGAGACTGATTAGGAAGACATCACCTTCACCTGCTTGGAATGCCTCCACGCGCTTTTTACGGTCTTTGGCAGGAGTACTGCCATCGAGATATTGATAGCTGATCTTTTGCGAGTCTAGATAATCGCGAATGATATGCAGATGATCGACAAATTGGCTAAATACCAGCGCCTTGTGTTTGTTGTCCAGCAATTCGCTGACCACTTCGCCGAAAAGTTGAAGCTTAGAACTGGGTAAAGGAATATCGGGTCTGACAAGTTTGGTATTGCAGCAGGCGCGGCGCAATTTCATAATTTCCGCTAGGACTTGCAGATGTTTTTGTCCTGCATTTGCCTCAGTGCTACTTAATTTCGCCACTGCCTCACGACGTAATGCTTCATAAAAAGCGAGTTCTTCTTTGGTGAGTTCCACTTGCAGCGTGACTTCGGTACGAGATGGTAACTCTTGCAATACTTGGTTTTTCGTCCGTCGCAGAATAAAGGGCTGGATTAATTTTTTGAGTTGATTACGAGCTTCCCGATCCTGCGATCGCTCGATTGGATTGGCATAATTCGTATTGAAACTATCGAGGGAACCCAATAGTCCAGGGTTGATAAACCGAAATAGATTCCATAGTTCGCCGAGATGATTCTCGATTGGTGTGCCAGTCGTGATTAGTTTAAAGCCGCTTTGGAGATTCATGGCAGCTTGCGATCGCTTGGTGGCTGTGTTCTTAATTGCTTGCGCTTCATCTAGCACAACCGTTTGCCATTGCACTTTGGCTAGCATTTCTCCAACTTCTTCTTGCTGAAGTAATCCATAGCTACAAATCACCATGTCAAAGGGTTGGAGATTGTCTAACACCTTTTGGCGATCGCCTGTACCAAACACAATCACATTTAGGGTTGGTGCAAATTTCGCGGCTTCACTGATCCAGTTCATGCAGACTGAAGTTGGGGCAACAATCAAGGTTGCTCCGTGGGTAGCACGGGTCAGAATTAAGGCTAAAGACTGCAAGGTTTTGCCTAAGCCCATGTCATCAGCTAAGCAAGCCCCGACTCCCCAATGGGCAAGCCTCGCCAACCATTCAAAACCTTCGATCTGATAATCGCGCAAATCTGCTTGCAGGGTGGATGGTAGTTGCGGCGAGAAGTTCCGCATTTCCTTGATTCTCTTGACATGGGCTTTCCAATGCTTGTCAGCTTTAAGATCGTCAATTTCATCGACAAAATCTTCTAGAGCTAGAGCCGCTAAGGGATGAAATCTAGTTCCTGAGCCATGCTTTTCGGAGAGGCGACGAAACTCATCGAGACGTTTGCGGAACTGATGGGTAAGCGCCAAAAATTGACCATCCCCAAGGGGAATGAAACGGCTAGGAGTTTTATCGAGAAGTTCTAATAGGTGCTGCATATTCAACACCTTATCATCGCCTAACTGTAGTTCACCTTCGGCGGCGAACCAGTCACGGCTTTGATTGATCGTCATCCGAAAGTTACCAAAATCAGCGCGATGGCTAATTCGCATCTTTTCGCCTTCTGGCCATTCCAAGACAATGCGATCGCCTAATGCTTGCAGTTCCAGTAATAACTCCAAACAAAATTCAGGATCGTCAATTGTCCATTCGCTCTCATGTTCTTCATAATTACCAAGAGTGAGACAAGCAGCGATCGCCTCATTCGCCAGTTTTTTCTCTTCCTTGAGATTACGGGTTGCTTGCAAGCGCTTACCATCTATTTCCGCCAGCACCGTTGCACCGCCTGCCCCTGGGCGGTAGTATGCCCCTGCATTGCCAAAGGGTCGGGCTAATACTGCGACTTTTAAGCCTCCCCCCGCAGGTAAAATATGCACATGGGGTTTGCTATCCGATGGCACTTCTTCCGCATCACTAACACCACCACCAATATCCGAATGCACAGTCACAACAGAAGAGATGCCGTGAATCGCCGCAAGCACTTTCTCTTTGGCAGCTACGGGAATTTCGAGGCGATTTTTTCTGCCAATAATTTCGGTGATACGGCGATGGGATTCGTTTACCTGCGTTACTTTTAGGCGCGTAGGACTTTCCTTGGTGACGACAAAGTTTTGTCCATCTTTTAATTGGGGTGAGAATTCTAAGACTAGGCGATCGCCTTTACTTGCTTTGACCAGCAGTTCTGGTTCTCCTTTGACAATATCGACACGAGTAGTTGGCGAATCTTCCCAAAATACTAAGGGATGCCCAACTAAGGCGCAGATCGTATCTTCATCAAATTCATATTGGTTCTGTCCATAATAGCCATGATAGGAATAGACTTGGACATGGGAACAAACCAGAATATCCTGTGGAGTCATATAGGGAAATTCATGCACCGACTCTTTCAGTCTCTTGACCGCAATATTGCGTCCCGCACTCCATACACCCTTCGCATTGATTTTTTGTTCTCTCGGCTGGATTGTGCAAGTTCCCTTATTAAAAGTAATAAACCAAACTAGTCTCTGTGGTGAATTATTGGCTGTCTTCGCTTGCTCCTGTGGCGATTTACTGAGATTTAGCAATGCATTCAGACTTAGTTCCCAAGTTTCCTGAGGACGAATCAAGTTGACAATTGTGGCAATTTGATTTCCTTGTCGTAATTTTTGAGCATGTTTTTGATGAATAGAATTAGTTGCAAGTTCCCCCAATAGTTCTGCGGATTCCATAGAAATCCAGTGATATCCTGCATTCACTGATTGTTTAAGCAATGGTTCGAGAATTCTCGGTAATTCGATTCTAGATTTTTCTGGGTTCACCCAGTAGAGGCAGAGCGCACTAAAAAACGCTTCTAGACCATGACTTTCAGTATGGTTGTGAATATATTCACTACTCAGCAAATCCTTTTGGGGAATATCACCTAACTGGAACTTCAAAACCTTTTGCAATCTGCTATAGGTGACTTGCAACCAATGGTTTGTCTGCTTAGCCATGATCGCTGTATAGGCTTCAGCTTCACGCATACTTTCAGCAGTACCTTCCTGAATCAACGCTAATATAAAAAATAGCCCTGGTTCACCACTGAAATAAACTTGACGCTTGCCTGTAGCCTTTCTGATCATCTTTAGGGATTGCCGAAACTGAGCGATCGCATATTCGCGATCGCCTTTCAGAAAATACAGCCAAGCTAACAAAGCCTCGCCTGCATCTTTATAGTCGCTCGATAGACGGTTGTAAGCTTCTTGAGCCGTCTGCAAATCTGCCCGTAACAGACTCTGTTCCATCAATATCAACAATAACTGATCAGTACAGCGATCGCCTTTTGTCTGAAACTCCTTTAGCAAAAGTGTTAAGGCTTCATCGGTTGGCTTCAGCTTGAGCATTCCATTCGTCAAAATCGTCGCCAAAGCGATTTCATAGAATTCCAATTTTAAAGTCTGGAACCATTCAGTATCAAAGGGATTACTACAGGCTTGATACAAAATTGCATCTAGAGTAATTTTCTGTTGAGAATAGCCAAAGCGATAGAAGTCCTCAAACTGCTTGGTAACAAATTTGATATCTTGACGGTAAATCCCAATTCTAACTTCACGAATAAACTGCGATTCACTTCTGAAAGTGCGTGCATCAATTCTGCCGTAAGATGGCACAGGAATTTGTAATTCGATGACATTAACAATTTTCTCAAACTGTCCTGAGTTAACCGCATCCCGCATCACAATATCAACTAGGGAATTGTGGCATTGCGTACCTTGAGAACGATCAGCAACAAGTAAGTTTAGTCTTAAAAATCGATCAATGTATGCTTTGACACTAGCGGCAGTAAAGTGCTTATTATCTTTATCTTTGAGTCCAAGCTGAAGGAGACAGTCAAAATATACACTGCGATTAACTGGTTCATAAGCGATCGCAAAAATCTGGATCATCTGTCTCTCTAATGCTGACAATTTGTTA
This sequence comes from Pseudanabaena minima str. Chao 2107, assembly GCF_051131155.1. Classification (NCBI taxonomy): domain Bacteria; kingdom Bacillati; phylum Cyanobacteriota; class Cyanophyceae; order Pseudanabaenales; family Pseudanabaenaceae; genus Pseudanabaena; species Pseudanabaena minima. The sequence continues at coordinate 1,183,717 of NZ_CP159508.1, read as the reverse complement.
TAAATTGTTGTCAGGCTTTCATAGAGTTTGGCAGAATCAGCTAGAGAATCAGGCATATCAAGGTTTGTAATGTGACTAGATGATTAGAAGAATTTGCGATCGGTGGCAACAAAATAAATTCAAGTTTTGTATTGTATTTATTGCCAGTTACTAATCTTAGCAAAAATTTGGTTTTCAATACAGATCAAAATCCAAAAGATAAACAGCGCCACCGTTTATCTTTTGGATTTTGATCTGTATTAGAGATCTATTGCATTGCCTTAAGTACTCGTACAAAACAAATTACTAAAACCCGTAAAGTTACGCCCCTCAGGGGCGTAACTTTACGGGTTTCACTTTGTAATTAATTATGCCTAGCTACTTCAAAGCGGTTTATTGACCAAACCACCCCAATTTTATTTATGTAATCTCAATCTAGTCCTCATCTGCCACTCATTTTTCTAGCCTTTAATAGATTCTATATTGAATTTCTTCCAATATTTAACCGAGTAATTTCTATGAAAGCTAGGCTCTTAAACTCACTTGCTGCGATTTCCTTACTAAGCTTTGGCACGGCGATCACATTAGTAAAGCCAGAATCTCTTCAACAATCTCTATCCGAGGCGATCTCAGGTGAAGCTGCTTATGCTCAATCTTCTTCAGTCGGTGGACCTCTTGCCAAGAAATTGCATGGCAAGCCAGTGGTTGTTGATATTTATGCGAGTTGGTGTCCTGCTTGTAAAAATATTGCCCCCACCCTTTCTCAACTGAAAAGAGACTATGCTGGCAAAGTTCACTTTGTGGTGTTAGATGTATCTGATCGATCTTCTACTGCCAGATCTGAGGCGATCGCCAAAGAGTTAGGACTCAGCGCTTTCTTTGCTGCTAATAAGACTCAAACAGGTTCGTTAACTATCGTCGATCCATCCACAGGCAAAGTCTTGTCACAACACCGCAATAATGCCAATAAAGGTACCTATACAAAGGTCTTAGATGCAGTTTTATCTAAAAAATAAGGCGATCTCCTATCCCAATCCCTTTGACCTTCAATTATCAATATTCGTCATCAAAAAGTTCTATGAAAATTAAGTATCTTGCTTCATTAGCAGCGATCGCGCTCTTGAGTACGGGTGTATTTATTGCTTGCGCTACACCTGAAGCATCCAAAGACAATGCTGCCACAACCACTACTGTAACTAAACCCGATCCTTGCGCTGCAAAGAAAGCTGATCCTTGTGCTGCGAAGAAAGCTGATCCTTGCGCTGCTAAATCTTCCTCTGGCGCTTCTGTTGGCGGTCCTCTTGCTCAAAAGTTACAGGGCAAGCCCGTTGTGGTTGATGTCTATGCAAGTTGGTGTCCTGCTTGCAAAAATATTGCCCCAACTGTCTCTGAACTGAAGAAAGAATACGATGGCAAAGTTGAATTTGTGGTACTAGATGTATCGGATAAAACCACCACGGCGGCGGCGGAAGCTACTGCTCAGGAGCTAGGGCTGAGCAAGTTTTTGGCAGAGAATAAAACCCAAACTGGCTCGCTCACAATTGTTGATCCCACCACGGGCAAGATCTTAGCTCAACATCGCAACAATGCTGACAAAATGGCTTACACCAAAGTTTTGGATGCTGCGCTGACAAAGTAATTCCAAAACATTCCATTTGTCTTAGAAACCATTTAAGGATTAATTTCTGCGATCAAAAACTCTAAGAGATCCCCCCCAGCCCCCCTTAAAAAGGGGGAAGAATTTAATTCTCCCCCCTTTTTAAGGGGGGCTGGGGGGGATTTAGTGAATTCTTAAATGGTTTCTTAGACGAATGGAATGTTTTTCATTTCTCATCTTAGGAAATTTATATGAATCATCTTCAGAAACCCGATCGCAATACTGATGATCTGGTTATGCAAACTACTACAGGCAAGAAAACCAGTTCTAAAATCCCTAAAAAATGGTTTGTTTTTGGAGGATTAGCACTTCTAGGTTTTGCACTCGCTCTGTTGATTATTGACCCAGTATCTAAAGGACTGGAATATGCCATCTCTGTTGTGGAAAATCGCTATCAGGAATGGTTCGCACAACAAGACACAGCTAATCCAATGGTACTAATGCCTCTTGCATTTATTGGTGGCTTGATTGCCAGCATTTCCCCCTGCATTCTTGCTATGCTGCCCATAAATTTGAGCTATATCGGCACTCGCAATATTACCTCACGCAAAGATGCTTTTATCAAAGCGGGAATGTTTGTGCTTGGTAATGTGATTATTCTTAGCCTATTTGGCTTAGTTTCTTCCTTCGCAGGATTTGTAATTGTGGAATATCGCGGTCACATTAATGTGGCTGTCGGAGCAATTATTTTAATTATGGGACTCGGTTTGTTGGGTTTGATTAGGATTCCTTTGCCTCACATTAACGTTGGCGGATCTAATCTTGGTCCTTTTGGGGTTGGTTTAACCTATGCTTTGGTTAGTTCCCCTTGCGCTAGTCCTGTCCTGTTTGCAGTGCTTGCAGCTTCGGTGGCAAGTGGTTCGCAAGTTCTATCGGTGCTGACGATGGTAAGTTATGCCTTAGGCTATACGATTGTAATTTTCTTATCTAGTTTGCTGACTGGCTTCGCTAAACAAGCCAAACTGCTGCTGAAATACTCAGAAGGAATTACCAAGTTTGGCAGTGTTGCGCTGATTTTGGCAGGAATTTACTATCTATTTATAGGTATAAAGTGGTTTATTGGCGGTTAAGTTCTATTGGTAGTAAATTAAGAATTTTGTGGATAGATATGGATGGTAGAACAACTGGTAATTATTGATTTAGGTCACGCAGATTATACTGCGGCAACCCATGCAAGCGATTCATCATCTAAGTTCTACGTAACGTCAGGAAGTAATACAAATTCCCGAATGTGTGGCAATACTTTTGGGAATTGAACAATGAACCCAGTAAGTTTTTTAATTCCCAAAAGTATTATCATTTTGTGATTTGGTATAACATCAAAATCGTCAAAAATCGCTAAAGTAATGTCAATTCAAGAGACAAATCAAGACTGGTTAGTTAATGATGAGAGCCAATGTCTTCCCCTTACAACTGAGCTAAATGATTTGCAAGAAGATTCATCTACACCGCCCTATCGACTCTATCGATTCCTCACAGATATTGAAGATATCATCTGGCAAGAAAAAGATGACCGTTTGCGATTACAAAAAATTTGTCCATTAGTTCGCCGATTATTAAATAGTTCAGAATGGATATTAACTAGTTTTTTGCTTCCCGATCGCGAAACAGGTTGGTCAGTTCAAATGATCTATGATGAGCCAGACTTTGCCCTGACGGTGCAGACTGTGGCTTGGTCGCCTCAAAGTATTTCTCCTATCCATAATCATGGATCGTGGGGAATTGTGGCGTTGATTGATGGTGCAGAGAAAAATACCTTTTGGCAGCGATCGCCTACTCCAGAATTTCCAGATCGTATTGTCAAAACAGGCGAACATATACTTATGGCAGGTGATATTCTCTGTTTAATGCCCAATGCAATTCACCAGATTGAAGTGATTGGTGATGAACCCACAATTAGTTTTAATATCTACGGTATAACTGACTATAGTAAACGTTTTGAGTTTGATATAGAGCGGTGCACCGCTAAAGTTTTTTAAATGCAAGTTTTTAAATGCAAGGATGACTCGAAGCACCATAACATCCTTCTTAGCCCCTAATAATGTTAATGCATAAATCAATCAGAACAGCGATTTCTAATCTACTTGGTAAGCGAGTTTCCACCACCTCACTTCAATTTCGTTTGACCGTAGAACTGATCGCACTGTCCGTCATTAGCTTAATGGGGGTATCTGCTTGGGCAGGTTGGAGCATGGAACAGACTGTAGTTAATAGTCATAAGCAAATGCTGGAGTACATTGCGATGCGTTTCCCCGATCTAGTGGAAATGTATATGGAAACGGGCGGAATTAACGCAGGAATAGAACGCACATCTAGCAAGGTTTCGACTTCAGACTTATCGGTTTTGGTTAAGAGTGCTGATGGACGAATTCTTGCTAAATCTGCAAATAATCATGACCTATCGGCAGACTTGACAAATATTGGTTATAACGAAGTACCAACTACACCTAAGGTAGTCCAAATAGGCGATCGCTATGCAGTCATGTGTGGCAGCGCTCTTATCATAGATGGAAATATAGTTGGTAAAGTCTATCTCTCGCAAGATATCACCAATGAACAACGTCAACTAAATAATGGCATTTATGGATTAGCGATCGTCAGCACCATAGCAACTGGGGTTTTGATCTTAGCGATCGCTCTGCGAATTCGTAAAGCCCTTGTTCCTTTGCAACAAATGAGTCAGATGGCAAGTGTAATTTCTATTGACGACTTAGGTGGGGCAAAACTGCAACTAGCTAAGGCTCCTGATGAGATTTTGGGATTAGCACAGGCTTTTAATGAAATGCTGCATCGGCTGTCAGGTTCTTGGGAGCAGCAGCATCAATTTGTCGGCAATGTATCCCATGAATTACGAACTCCCTTAACCGTTATCTGTGGTTATTTGCAGAGCTTATTACGGAGAGGTGACAATCTTAGCGTTTATCAAAAACAAGCCCTCGAAACCGCCAGCGCTGAAACTGAGCGTACAATCCAAATGCTCCAAGATTTGTTAGACCTTGCAAGGGCGGATAGTGGTAATTTACAGTTTCGTCGAGATCCCGTCTTTCTGAATACTTTAGCTGCGGAAGTTGCAGGCATGAGTGAGAAAGTCAGCGATCGCTCGATAAAATTATTATCAACCGATCAAGATATAGTTGCTCTGGCTGACCAAGATCGGCTGCAACAAGTGTTAATTAACCTAGTTGATAATGCGATTAAATATTCTACTGATCCTGTGGAAATTCAATTAGCAACTAAAGATGAGCAAGCGATAATTCATGTTCGCGATCGCGGCATTGGTATTTCTCTAGCCCATCAACATCGTATCTTTGAGCGTTTTTATCGCAGTGATGATCCTTCCACACGCTCCAGAGATGGCACGGGACTGGGACTAGCGATCGCAAAAAGCTTAGTAGAAGGAATGGATGGAAGAATAACTGTGCTCTCCAAACCCAATGAAGGTAGTATTTTTACAATTACTTTACCGATATGGAATCCACAACGATGAATAATCGCATTCTTCTAGTTGAAGACGATCCCAAATTATCTAAGTTTATCGAATCAGAACTGAGTTTAGAAGGCTATGAAGTTACTGTGGCATTCAATGGTTTAGATGGATTAACTATAGCCCGTGACGATCAGCCTGATCTAGTGATTTTGGATTGGATGCTGCCCGAAATATCAGGATTAGATGTTTGTACAAGGTTACGCAAAACGGGAGTGCAAGTACCAATTATTATGCTGACCGCAAAAGATGAAATAAGCGATCGGGTGACGGGGTTGAACTCAGGAGCTGATGACTATCTCACTAAGCCTTTTAGTATTGAGGAGTTGCTAGCCAGAGTCAAAGCCAGAATGCGGCGGATGTATCCCGAGACTTCTGACAACTTACAATTTGAAGATATCACTTTAAATCGCTCATCCCATGAGGTGTATCGGGCTGGACAGAAAATAGTTCTTACTGCAAAAGAGTTTGATCTATTGGAATTCATGTTGCGACATCCCCAACAAGTACTATCCCGTGACCAAATTCTCGAAGCTGTATGGGGTTATGACTTTATGGGTGAGTCTAATATCATCGAAGTCTATATACGGGCGCTGCGAATCAAATTAGAAGACAATAACTCTAAACGCTTACTGCACACTGTACGTGGGGTTGGTTATGTATTACGAAATAATGCTTGAAAAGCGAGGTATAAAGGTTCGATTCCCTGCCTTCGGCAGGGAATCGAACCTTTATACAAAATCACAAAATGGCGTAGCCATTTTGTGATTTTGAAACCTTTATTGGGTTTGGTTTTTAATTCCCAAAAGTGTAGCCACACTTTCGGGAATTGGTATTACTTCACCAGACTAAATAAACGCTAGACTAAAAAAAGCTATATCAGTACTTCTTATTACTAACCTTACGTGGATGCAATGCCTGCGATCATCTAAGTTTAGGGCTGGCACGGGGGCACAGCCCCTACAAAATCTAAATTATTGGGGTAGGGGCAATCCCCCCGTGGTTGCCCTGTCGTGCTAGTAGTAAGAGATTCATTCTCTGAGTTCCACGTAACATCAGTTATCAAAATTGGTTTCATAATGAGAATTTAAGTAACCTTATGGATTTGGAAAACTTGTAGTTAAGTTTTGCTTAGAATATAAAGTCAAGAAATAGGGTGCGCGGCTTTGTTGCACACCCCTATTTCTTGGCTAGGGAAGGGTATTTGTTCATATACTGCTATAGAATACTAGATCTAGTATTTAACCAAGTATTCAAGATTTCGACTCATGGAAGATAAGTTGATGTTAATGATCCCAGGTCCAACACCTGTGCCTGAACAGGCATTGTTGGCTCTGGCAAAAGCTCCCATCGGACACCGTAGCGGTGATTTTAGCAAGGTCATGGCAGATGTGACCGCCAAGCTTAAGTGGCTACACCAAACAACTAATGATGTATTAATTCTCACCGTAAGCGGTACGGGCGCGATGGAAGCAGGCATCATTAATTTCCTCAGCAAAGGCGATCGCGTCCTTGTTGGTGATAATGGCAAGTTTGGCGAACGCTGGGTCGAAGTCTGTCAAGCCTATGGTGTCAATGCTGAAGTAATCAAAGCGGAATGGGGCAAGGCACTTGATCCAGAAGATTTCCGAGCCAAGTTAGAGGCTGATACCAATAAAGAAATCAAAGCGGTAATTATCACCCATAGCGAAACCTCTACGGGTGTTCTTAACGATTTAGTCGCAATTAACCGCCATGTCAAAGCCCATGAAAAGGCTCTGATTATCGTTGATGCAGTCACCAGCTTGGGGGCAATGAATGTTCCCATTGATGAATTAGGCTTAGATGTCGTCGGTTCTGGTTCTCAAAAAGGCTACATGATTCCTCCTGGATTGGGATTTGTAGCTGTCAGTCCTAAGGCTTGGGAAGCCTACAAAACGGCGAATCTACCGAAGTTCTATCTCGATTTAGGCAAGGCTCGTAAAGATGCGGCTAAAAATTCCACACCTTTCACTACTTCCGTGAATATGGTGATGGCATTGCAAGCTTCGTTAGAAATAATGCAGCGTGAAGGTTTAGAGAATATTTTTGCGCGTCACTTGCGTCATCGTGAAGCGACTAGAGCAGCAGTCAAGGCTCTGAATCTGGGTTTATTGGCTCCTGATGATGCAGCGAGTGCTTCGATTACCTCTGTGGTTCCTCCTGAAGGGCTGGATGCAGAAAAGATTCGCGCTACGATTAAGAAGAAGTTCGATATCGTCATGGCTGGTGGTCAAGATCACCTCAATGGCAAAATCTTCCGTATCGGACATCTTGGCTTTGTAGGCGATCGCGATATTCTTACGGCGATCGCAGCTCTCGAAGCATCGATTTCGGCACTTGGCTACACTAATTTCACCTCTGGTGCTGGCGTGAAAGCGGCGATCGAAGTTCTGAACGGCTAATTTGCTTTAAGTGCTTTGCGCTCAAAGACAAACTGAGAGATTGATTAAAAGTGTTGCTGCACAACACTTTTAATCAATCCATAAAAAATGGGCGCTTTGCGCCCATTTTTTATGGATTGATTGAAGTATAAGCATTTGGGCATTTATAGCCTTCATCTTGATTTTGAGGTTTAGTTGGAATTTGTTTAGTGGGAATATTACTTTCACACAGAAGTAATTTTGTGGCTTTGGAATCAGCATCAGTACTAGCGATCGCATAGACAATTCCTGTATAAGCTTTCAATCCATCCTTTAAAGGAACCGCGCTATTCTGCACTAGATTGTCCAAGATGGTAACTTTGTAGCTATAGAACTCTGAATTAAGCGATAATCCTAATCTTAATTGATTGATATCAGTCGTGAATTGTCCTTGCGTTTGAAATATTTGCTGCTGCGATCGCATAATTGCGCGAATGGATGACTTGCTCTCTGCTTCTCGAATTAAGGCTGAAGTTGCTATCAGATCTTGCGATCGCAAGATTTTGACATCACTAGGAATAGTTGTACTATCCGCAATTTTGGTTAGCTGTTGAGGTTGAGAATCTAGTGCTGTAGGGCGAGGCTGCTCGGGAACCGAATTAGCTATTTTTAACTGTCCATCATTATTGATTTCATAGATAGTTTGGGTAGTGAGATCGCCAAAAGTAAGATCAAGTTGCTGGGGAGTTTGACTAGAGTTGACCTTAAAAGTACCTGCGATCGCAGTTTTACCTGATGGCAAATCATTGGACAGAATATAAACATTGCCATCAACATCATTTTGGGTTTCAAAAATTGCCGTGCCAGTTTTGACTCCATCTGGATTTTTAAATTCCCAAGTCCCCCCTAGTTTGTGATTAGTTGAGTCTTTGGCACGATCGCTTGTATTGCAAGCCACTAATAAGCTCGAAGTGATACATGGCAAAGTGATCGCTTGAAAGATTCTTATGACAAAAGTTTTAATGTTTTTCTGGGAAATTATTTTTCGCATATCTATACCTATTCAAACTTGTCTCTTGCTAAGTAAACCTCAATAAATATATTTAAGAATCACAATTAGAATAGAAGCGATCGCTGAGCAGGATAGGATAAGCTCAAATTTTTGAAAATGTCTACCTTTTATCGGTCTCAGATAGCTAGATGGGAATTTGGTGTTTTTTCATTACTCATAAAACAAGTCTAAGTAAATAAGCTCAATTCAGAAGTTGGGGAATTGATAAATAAATTTGCTCTTTGAAGAACAGACGATGAGATGTGAATTTGCTTAAGCGTTACTAATCCCTCATCTACAAAGGATTGGCATAGTGCCGCATTATTGCCTTTATTAAAGGTCGTCTCATAAAAAACTTCGCGAATACCTGCCGACACTACTAGTTTTAAACAAGAAATACATGGTTCCAAAGTGACATAAATACTCGCACCATCGGTAGAGATCCCATGTTTAGCAGCTTGGGCGATCGCATTGGCTTCAGCATGAACTGCCCTTGAGGGAAAGTCTTTGTTTACGGTGCAGTTACTCATCTCTGGATAGCAATAACCTTGCGTTGTGCAATGGACTGAGCCTGATGGTGAGCCATTGTAGCCTGTAGCAAGTACCTGTCTATCTTTGACAATTACTGCACCCACTGGAAAAGCTAGACAGGTCGATCGCATAGCAGCAAGCTTGGTAAGCAGCATAAAGTACTCGTCCCATGTGGGGCGTTGCTGAAATGCTACATTTTCGATCAATTCAGTTTCGATCAATTCGGGCATAGGTAATCAAGAACTATTTGGTTTTAGTTATAGCGCAAAGCGTTGTAACTAAAACCAAAACTGAAGATTCTGGTAAGTTTAGACTCTTCAGTTTTGCAACTTTCTTTCTAATTTCTGACTAGCTTGGGACAGTGAGAAGCAAAACATCCAATAAATTAGAGCCACAAATAGATAAACTTCAGCATAGCGACCAATAAATTCTGGTTGTGATAAGACAGTACGAGACACACCCATCAAATCGACTAGACCAACGATCGCCACTAGGGAAGTATCTTTAAATAAGCCAATAAATTGACCAACGATCGCAGGAATCGACGCTTTGAGAGCTTGAGGTAAGACAATTAAAGCAATTGTTAAGGGAATATTTAAGCCCAAGGCTCTAGCGGCTTCCGCTTGCCCTTTAGGAATTGACTGCAAGCCTCCACGCACATTTTCAGCAAGATAGGCGGCACTAAAAAATATAAAAGCGGCGATCGCTCTCAAAACGCGATCTACTTCTAAACCTGCTGGTAAAAATAAAGGCAGCATTACCTGTGCCATAAACAAGATGCCAATAAGTGGCAATCCCCGCACAATCTCAATATATAAGACACAAAACCATTTAATTAAGGGCAATGTACTCTGTCTTCCTAGAGCTAGCAAAACTCCCAATGGGAAAGAAAATATAATCCCTGAAATCGCCACGATCAAAGTTAAAACTAACCCATTCCAAACATTCACATCAACGGCAGTTAATCCCAGATTGCCACCAATCAGCCATAGAGAAATAGGTAAAGTTGCAAACCAAGAGATCGCTAAAATCAAAGAGCTTTGGGCAAACCTTTTGCATTGCTGACCGACCAGAAACCCAATGCCAATCGCACCACTAATTGCTAAAGTCAAAATTTTGGAGATGCTATCAACAGGTAGCAAAATTGCAAGGGCGATCGCTAACGCACCGATAGAGATTGCCACAAAACGACTAAATCTGCCCCATAATCCCCATGAGATCCCTGCCAAACAGCCTGCGATCGCTAAAATGCTCCACAATCGCCAAAACTCTTCGACAGGATAAAGCCCCACTAAAAACAGCCGCAAATTACTACTCACTACTGACCACTGAGCTTGAGTCGTAGCCCAAAAACAGACATTGCTCACAAACTGATATAGCAACCAGATACAAAAAACTGTAAGTAAGCTATTAAGCCAACTGCTAAATAGATTTTTTTTTGCCCATACTAAAGGACTCTGTGATGCTAGGAGTGGTGGCGTGACCGAAGTTTGCGTCATGATGCATCTACAAATTATTTACAGCGCAATGCGCTGCATAAACAATACACCAAAAAAATATAAGGGAACGCAAAGCATTCCCTTATATTTTTTTGAAAACAACAAAATCAGTTTTTAGGTTTTACTTAGAACTTTCAGAGGCAGGATCGCCTTTGTAGGGTTGTACGCCAGTGGCGGGGAAATCATCTTTGTTGGGGGTGAAAATTTTAGCAATCGCATCGCTTAAATATTCCACCATGTCCGTTAATTTGCGAGCTAGACCGTTCATAACTATCACCCTCAAAGGAATATTTAAAGAACTTACTCAACAGTTAGGTTGGTTTGTCTATACTTCCTAACTATGTATATCCTAATACCTAAATTGTCATCGATCCCTAATTTTTAAGATGCTGTAACAATTATTTGAGTTTCAACACAGTTTTTTATAGCAATGAAAGAGATAGCCATTTGCGCCGCGCGAAGCGCGGCGCAAATGGCTTGCCCTGTCTACAGACTACCTCCTAGTTCCCGAATTCTTTTTAGGGCGTTGTTAAACCATGTCGTATTTCCTTGCAGTTTATATAGCCTTGCAGCCTCTTGGAAATCTGATAATGCTTTTTGCTTGTCGCCCCTTTGCTTGTTGATAAAGCCACGATTGAAGTAAGCATAAGCATTTCTAGGATTGAGCCGAATTGATGTTGTGTAGTCAGCGATCGCAACTTGTGTATCCCCTGAGGCATACTTCCCTGCTTTTGATTTGGCTTTTTTTTGTTTTGGTTACAGTTTGTTGAAAATTGAAATAATACAGAAAAAATTTAGGCGCAATGAATCTAATTAATCCGATGGTAAAGGAATGGCGCTATTGCTGACCTCTTCGATATTAATAGACTCAATATTTTGTAGCTGTCGGGACACCTTTGTTTCAAAACTGCGGAGGGGGGATTGGCTATTGCTCAACTTCCCTCTCGACTCCACAACCAGCCGCTTCCCAGTTAAGAAATTTCGACTATCAGTAATTTGATTGCCATTAGCTCGATCGTAGGGATTGATATCTTCGCCAATACGAACTAGCTCTCGAGAATCGCGATCAATCCAAAAACGATGAGTGATCTGCATGGCTTCCCGACTACCCCGCAATTGCTCCACAACTAAAATGCCATCATTAATTTCCACTTTTATATGTGAGCCATCCTCTGTCCCCATCACTCCGCCACAGCTAGCGCAAAGCAACAACCTAGGCGCAAAGGCAAGCTCTTGCCAACCTGATGGAGTTACCATTAAAACCTGTAGCGCTCGCTCTCTATCGGCATCAGTTCCCGATTGAATGAGCTTTAAGACCATATCTAACTTTCCATCGCCATTCAGATCACCGCGAGTCTGCTGCTCCACGATCCAGCCATCAGGAATCAATCCCTGATAGCTGGCGATCGCGGATTCTGTTGGTTTTGGCGACTTTTGCTCAATCCACCAATTTCTGAGTAAACTATCACGACCTGCTGTAACGACATATAGCATCTCACCATTTTGATTAACAAACTCATATCGACATGGCGCTTCTCCTGTGCCAGAGCAATCGTTAACTTCTACATATCCGCTATCAAATATGGCTTTGACTACAGTACTTCTCAAGTTGCTTTCAACATTTGGATTAGGTTTCCAGCCTTGTTCAAGAATGATTTGACGCGCTTCGCTATAGGTCATTCCTTTTCGGAGTGGTAAATCTTGAGATTTATTGGTTGAGTTTATGAGGGTAACTGGAGGCTTTGCTGTACCTTTGTTATTAATGGTTTCGTCAGTTGGAGATTGATTTTCTTTCTGTGCATTTGAGATTGCGGAATTAGTCTGAGACTGTGGCAATTCCTGTACAGTTGGGTTAGTAGGACTCGAACAGCCAATAACGGTTAATCCAATGAGACCAGTAAGAATCCCTGTTGCGATCGCTGAGGGATAGTAAACAAATTTCCAATTTTTCATGATGCTAAATACCTAACTCAGTTTTAATAGAAAAAATCATGAATGAATCTTGCCAAGAATCGAACAAGCATCATTTGGGTTGATCGATATCTTTTTGCGAATCTCTAACCATCGATTTTTTAATGCTTCTGGACTCAAATGCAGGTCGGAATGCAAGGCATGATATTCAGCAATTGCCTTGGCTATGCGATCGAGCGATTGGCTGCCATATTTACCTGAGGAATCATCATAGTCATCAAATCTAGGCACAACAGCAAGCTCTTTGCTTGAGCATTGCAGAGTCGAATAAAACCTCATAAGTTCTTTTGAGACAGCTTCATGAAGTATATTCCATTCACGCCAACGATTCCGTCTGTCTGACTCCACATATCCAAATTGAGCATCAAGTTTTTTGTAGTAAAGCAAATCCGTATAAGCAGTTACGATGAGATCGTGAGAAAATGTATGATCATCCTTCCCCATATACACAAATTCACCGTTATCAAGTTTTATGCGAGTAGAAGTCCGAAGAATCTTAGTAAATAATTTGTTCTCTTTAGACTCTTTCCATGATCTATACTGTCTTAACGATTGGGATAGATACCAACATCCGTCACGATGCTCAAAAATATAGGCTTCTGGGTTTCCATAGGTTCTAACTAGATTTCCATCTCTATCTTTCCTGTCGTTAATAAAATCGGCTCTAATATAATTTACGCGAAATGTTTTAGCATCAATTTTTTGAAAGTCTAATTTTAATCGCTTCTTTAACAGCTCATCATTGCCGCGAAATTTTGCAGAAGGATCAAGATAAACATATCTATTACCGATTGCCCCAATCCTAAAATCCATATAATTTTTGTCACCGATCGTCATCACTAGCAAACTCGGATCTTGATAGTCACGAATTTGGACTTCTGACGAAATATATTGCTCTCTCCCCGCAGAATCATGTACAAACTGCTCAAAAAAGCTCTTGAACTCGTTAGTTGAGCATTGTGCGATCGCAGTGACAGGCGTAACGGCTTCAGCTATACCCGCGATCGGTAGCAAACAGAGCGCTAGCGTAATTATTTGCATGAAATTCATACAGAGTTAACCTTAATGCAATAAGAATCGCGGTGAGTTGGAAAGACTGACAGGTTTACATTTTTGTTGCAGATTTTTCTTAAATATCTCTAAGTAGCTGAACATAATTAACCCCCATATTAAAAACCTGTGGTGCACGCTGCTCGTGCGCCACAGGTTTTTAGGTTTTATATTTAATTTCGCCCAGCTACTTAGAGACAGAATTTCGAGATGCTTGTAACTAATTTTTAAGGGACAAATTGAGTCAGACGATACCAAATATTAAAATTTGTTATTGTATTGGGACAGTTTTGAGGGAAAATGTACCTGAATGCGTACAAATTTTTAAAGCAATTGTAACTATGGTCGCTGCACCCTCGAAACCTCAAACTCTTGAGACACTCTGCATTAACTCCATCCGCTTTTTATCGATCGATGCGGTCGAAAAGGCAAAATCTGGTCACCCCGGTCTGCCGATGGGCGCAGCACCAATGGCTTTTGTGCTGTTCGATCAGTTTTTAAAATTTAATCCCAAAAATCCTAAGTGGGTTGATCGCGATCGCTTTGTCTTGTCCGCAGGACATGGCTGTATGTTGCAATATTCTTTGCTACATCTCACAGGCTATGACAGCGTAAGCATCGAAGATATTAAAAATTTCCGTCAATTGGGTAGCCCTACCCCTGGACACCCTGAAAACTTTGAAACAGCAGGTGTAGAAGTCACCACAGGTCCTCTCGGTCAAGGTGTAGGCAATGCCGTTGGTTTGGCGATCGCTGAAGCACATTTGGCTGCACGTTTTAACAAGCCTGGTCACAATATTGTCGATCACTATACCTATGTGATCCTTGGTGATGGTTGCAACATGGAAGGGATTGCTTCCGAAGCTGCTTCCTTGGGTGGTCACCTCAAGCTCGGCAAGCTGATCATGATGTATGACAGCAACAGCATTTCTATTGATGGCAGCACCGACCTCGCCTTTACCGAAGATGTCGCTAAGCGTTACGAAGCTTACGGCTGGCACGTTGTGAAGGTTGCTGATGGTAACGAAGACTTAGATGCGATCGCCAAGGCACTTGCCGAAGCAAAATCTGTCACCGACAAGCCTAGCTTGCTCGTTGTTACTACAACCATCGGTTATGGCTCTCCCAAGAAAGCTGGTACATCGGGCGTTCACGGTGCAGCCCTTGGTGCTGATGAAGTTGCTGCAACTCGCGCTAACCTCGGTTGGACACATGAACCTTTTGATGTTCCTGCCGATGCTCTTGCTCGTTTCCGTCAAGCGATCGATAAGGGTGCTAAGGCTGAAGCTGAATGGAATGAGCGCTTTGCTGCTTACGAAAAAGCTTATCCTGCGGAAGCTGCAGAATACAAGCGGATCATGGCTGGCGAATTGCCTGAAGGTTGGGAAAAAGCCCTTGAGCCTGTTGCTCAAAAGGAAACTTCTACCCGTTTGCTTTCAGAAGCTTGCTTGAACGCACTTTCTCCCGTACTTCCTGAATTTTTGGGTGGTTCGGCTGACTTGGCTCACTCCAACATGACCTATGTTAAGGGTCTAGCTGACTTCCAACATGGATCTTACGAAGGTCGTAACTTCCGCTTTGGCGTTCGCGAACACGCAATGGGCGCAATCCTGAATGGAATGTCCCTCCACGGCGGCACAATTCCTTACGGTGCAACCTTCCTCGTTTTCGCTGACTATATGCGTGGCGCAATGCGTCTCTCGGCATTGTCGGAAATCGGTGTACTGTACATCCTCACCCATGACTCCGTAATGCTTGGTGAAGATGGTCCCACCCACCAACCCGTCGAAACCCTCGCTTCTTTGCGCGTCATTCCTAACTCCTTGACTATCCGTCCTGCGGATGCTAATGAAACCGTTGCTGCTTACCAAGTAGCGATCGCTAACCGTAAGCGTCCTAGCTTCCTAGCTTTCACTCGTCAGAACGTTAAAAATCTCGCTGGTACTTCCATCGAAGGTGCAAAGAAGGGTGCTTACACCGTTGTTGACGCGGCAAATCCTGACCTGATCTTGATTGCTACAGGTTCAGAACTTGAGTTAGCAACTAAGGCAGCCGCTATCCTCGCTGAAGAAGGTAAGGCAGTGCGCGTAGTATCTATGCCTTGTCAAGAACTCTTCAACGAGCAATCGGCTGAGTACAAAGAATCCGTACTTCCTGCATCTGTCAAGAAGCGCGTCAGTGTTGAAGCTGGTAGCACTTTTGGCTGGCACAAGTACATCGGTTCTGAAGGTGCAGCGATCGGTATGGATACCTTCGGCGTTTCGGCTCCAGGTCCGATTGGCTATGCAAAGTTTGGCTTCACCGTTGATAACGTTGTGGCAACTGCACGTAAGGTTCTCGGTTAATCCTAATTCGCGATAGTGTGGCTACACACTATCGCGAATTAAAAACTAAACCCAGTAGAGCCTGCACAAAGTGCAGGCTCTACTGTTTCAAGGATCATGGGTTTCCAAATAGTCTTGAATCCAGTTGTTACCCAATTCCATTAGATGAGTCAAATTGAGATCCCATAAAATAATCTTACTATTGGCACTAGCTGAAGCAATCATTTCCCCATCAGGACTGAAACAAACACTTCTCACTGGTGATTGATGACCTTGGAGAGTTAAGAGTTCTTTACCATCAATACTCCATATCTTAACTGTGCGATCGCTACTACCCGATACCAAAGCATTACCATCGGGACTAAAGCAAACACTTCTAACTTCAGCATTATGTTCATTGAGGCTTTTTAATAACTTGCCATCAAGATTCCATAATTTAATGCTGCCATCTTTACTACTACTAGCAACGGTCTGACTGTCTGGGCTGAAGCAAACACTATAAACCTCACCTGTATGTCCATTCAACGTATGTAACAACGTTCCATCCCAATGCCATATTTTCACTGTTTTATCTTGGCTGGCTGTCGCTAACATATTGCCATCAGGACTAAAACCAACTTGATATACCGCATTAGCATGACCAATTAATGTATGTATCCATTCCCCTTCTTTACTCCATAACTTGACTGTGCAATCAGCACTAGCCGACGCAAATAGCTCTCCATCACTACGATAAGCCACACTGTAGATCGAGGCTTCATGTTCGTTGTATATACTTTTAAGTAAAATTCCTTTGGAATTCCAAATTTTAATGGCGCGATCGCTACTAACAGACAATAAAAATCGATTGTCTGGACTAAAACAAACACTATTCACACTCTCTTTATGCCCTTCCAGAGATGTAATCAATTGAGAATTAGGCAGCCAGATTTTAATCGTACAATCATTACTAGCTGAGGCAATAAACCGACTGTCAGCACTAAAAGCAATGCAATTTACTTCATCTGTATGGCTAACTAAACAAGGTAATAAGTTACCATTAGTTCGCCAAAACTTGATTGTGGTATCTTGACTTCCCGTGATTATAGTACTGCCATTAGTATTAAAGTTAACACTATGAACACTGCCTTTATGTCCAAACAAAGTTTTCAATAAATTACCTTTGACATCCCAAATTTTAACTGTGCGATCTCTACTAACTGAAGCCAAAGATTTGCCATTAGGGTGAAACTTCACTCCCAAAACCTTATCAGTATGTCCTGCAAGATCGGCGATCAGACTTCCTTCCATATTCCAAAGTTTGGCATCATGACCACGACTTACAGAGGCTATAATTCGCCCAGATGGAGAAATATCAACATTCTCAATAAATCTATCATGGGCTTTAATTGTTCTTATAATAGTTCCATTGACATTCCAAATAATTAGTAATTGATCGGCACTACCTGTAACTATTCGCGCTCCATCAGGACTAAAACAAAGACAAGTTACCCATTTGCTATGTCCACCAGTAAAGGTGTTAAATGCAGTTCCATCATCGCGCCATAATCTAACTTTGGCATCTTCACCACAGGATGCAAATATGGCATCAGTAGGACTAAATCTCACTGCTAAGACTGGCGCTTGATGATCCTTCAGGATCTGGATGGGTTGCTCAATATATAATTTTGTAAACCGATCCATTTTCCAAAGCCTAATCGTACCGTCACGGCTCGCTGAAGCTAAATATTGTCCAGTGCGGCTAAAACTTAGGCTCGTAATCCAGTTGGTATGACCACTTAGGGTTTGTTTGAGGTTGCCTTTTATGTCCCAAATTTTAATGGTGCGATCGCTGCTTCCTGAGGCAATGAGATGATCATTTGGCGCGATGGCAATACAGGTGACAGTGTTGAGGTGTCCCGTAAGGTGATTATATTCGCGCACATTGTAAACGGTTTGATGTAAAGCAGTAATCCCATGCATTCGGAGACTTGCTTTTTCGCCTGTGGAGTTTTCTAAGTCCAGTAACTGCTGTCCTGCTGCCATAGACTCTAAGAGCGCTTCAAATTGCTGGTTGAGGATAAATGTTGCCTTAGCAGAAGCACTTTTGAGAACAACTTCGGCTTGCATTAAACTAGCGTGCAGTTTTTGCTGCATCTTCACCAGCCTAACCTTGGCTTCTTGTTCCGCCACTAGAGTTTTCTCTAGTCTTTGTTTTGCTGCTGATAAAATTTGGTTTGCCTCAGCTTGAGCAAAAAGAGCCACTTCTACTTCTCGCTTTTCTAGTTCTTGACTCGCCGAAAAGAATTGATAGTCATGGTTACTTAGATTTTTATCTGCTGACCATGCTAAAGCATCTTGCAAAGCTTGCCCACGCAACAATCGTGAATTATCTTGGTAGTCAGAATCCATCCAAGCCTTAAATGCTTCACCATAGGGACGTAAATTCGCTAGGGCTTGGTTTACCCAATTTTGATTGAAAATAGCTGCATAAACAGGGTTATAGACCCTCAGCCTACCTTCTCGTTTAACGACTAGCCCTGTAATTCTTAACTCAGTTTGTTCAGGACTATCATCGGCAATAATTCCACATTCCAATTTATGTAAAGATGGTTCAGACCTCAAAATTTGTTGGTATAGTCCTAGCAATTTGCCCTGTCGATTTTCACTACTCCAAAGGATGCGATCGCGAATTGTTTTAAAGTGTTCGGGCTGATCCTGTATTTCCCAGTTTTCGACTAAGCGCGATCGCACTAAATTATTTACCCAGACAAGTTCATGATTGAGAGGAATCGTCTCTGAAGAGGTCAGAATAATTTGACAAAGTTTTTGGGTGAGAAATGGTTGTCCCCCTGTATAGGCGAGGATTGCTTTGAGAACAGCAACGGGATTTTTCGATTTTGTTAATAAGCCGCGCATTAAGGGCTTTGCTTCTTTTAACTGAAAGCCTCTGAGTTCGATCGCGCGACCAATGTTAAAGGGAGTGCGTTGTTTATCACGAATTAGATCCGCAGGTGTAGCTACTCCAAATAGTGCAAAGGTAAGGCGCTTATAGGCAATGCGATCGGCGCGACGATTAAATAATTCGCGAATTAGGGCAAAGAAATCATCAACAGCAAAATTTAGACTAAGAATACTATCAATTTCATCAACAAATAGAATTACGGGCGAAGATATTTTTTTGAGCAATCCTTCATCAAGAAACTTCCCAAAACGCTGTACTGGTGATAGCAAACGGTTCCGCTCCCACCAATCCTCTAGATCAAAGGAATCATACAAATCCAAACTGCTGATAATGCTATCAATTAGCCCCGCATACCACTGTTCTGGAGTAATATCAGATGTGCCGATCGCTGTAATATCGATCGCTGCACAGGTAAAGTTTTCTTCTTGCAAGCGTTTCATTGTGCGGACTCGGAGACTCGACTTACCCATCTGCCGCGAATTCAGAACGTAACAAAATTCTCCAGATTTTAAGCTTTCATAGAGATCGGTGTCAGCTTGTCGCGCCACATAGGTAGGCGCATCAACAGATAGACTGCCACCAACCTGATATAAATAATTTGAATTTGAATTTGTAGTTCTTTCTGCAATCATCATTCACCTTCTATAAAAACTAAAAGAAGAAAAAAGGCTTGACCCTTTTTCTTCTTTTAGTTTTTGCTCATAATTTGCTGAAAATATCGATAATACAAATCACACATGGGAACTACCTGATTGCCGACAAACTTAACTAAACCAATACTCCTCAATTTAAAGGATATTTGACTATCTAACTGCAAAGGGCGATCGCTTTGCACTAGTTCTTTATAAGCCTCCAGCAACTCAGGATCTTCCTTTAAGTTGCCTAGTTGACGGCGGAGATGATCACCATAAATACCCTCTTCGGTAGGAGCCAATTGCAATAAAGTGTCCCAATTCATCCGACCTCTTGCAATTTGGTAGAGTGCTTGCCTCACCAAATAAGGATGTCCGCCAGTAAGCAACATCAATTGTTTTACTTGAGTAGGTTGCCAATCTAGTTGATGTCTCCGCACTAAATCAGCAATTTGGGACAGATTTAATTCTGGCAATTCAATTGGTAATCCGACATTAAAAGGTGACTGATTAATATTTAAAGGAATATAGACTTCCTTAGAATGAACAATCACTAATCTTAACTTTTTCCAGATATCCTCATTCTTTGCCTTTTCATGCCAAGCTCTTAGCAACCCAAAAAAATCAGAGGCAATTTTGGGATATTGAAAGATTAAATCTACTTCATCTAGTCCTAAGACTAAGGGGTATTCCGTAGCTGTCAACAAATAACGCTGAAAATATTTGGTACATTTGTTTTTGCTACCTAAAACTCCTTGCCAGTAAGGCTCTAAATTGTCATCTAGATCCAGTTCTGAAGCAATACTGGCACAAAACCATTGTAGAAACAAATCTAGATCATCAAATATATCGCTATCTGCCTGTTGAAAATATAAGTGGGCAACTTGATAGCCCTTATGCTTGGCATAGGCTAGAGTGCGTGATAGCAAAGATGACTTTCCCATTTGTCGGGGAGCTTTAATCCGAATTAGGGAGCCAGCTCGCAGCATAGTTGTGAGACAATCTTTTTCAATAGGAGGTCGCTGAATGTAAAAATGAGAACCCAGTTCTATTTGCCCTTCAGGCTCTTCTAACTGAAATTGTTGCTGTTGTTGCGGAGATCTAGAAATAGTTGTGGCTGCCTTGGCATTGCGGAGAAGATTATCCAGTGCCAGCAGAGCCTCTGTTGCATCATGATATCTTTGGCGATAGTCATATCGCACCATTTTGTCAATGATTGCCGCCAGTCCTAAATTAATTTTAATGTTGACCTGAGCACAAGCCAAGGCACAGCTATATTCATTGGTTTGCTTATCCTTCGGCAATTCTCTAAAGGAAAGCCCCGTGATAGCCTGTAGGCACATTATCCCTAATGCATAGACATCACTACAAAATTTTGGCTGACCCGCTAATTGTTCGTTTGGCATATACACTAATGAGCCAACCACAACACTACGAGTCTGGTTTTCATCTTGCATAAAGTGTTCTAAAGAATCTGGATTCATCGCTTTGACTGCACCAAAATCAATCAAGACGATTTTGCGATCGCTACGACGACGAATCAAGTTAGCAGGTTTAATATCGCGATGAATCACTTGGCAGCTATGAACAAAAGCAAGAACTTGCAAAATATCGTACAAACTAGAGATTAATTTTGCCTGTTGCCACTGTTTTCCCGCACCAATCTCAGCCTCCAAGGTTTGCCCTTCGACAAACTCCTGCACTAGATAAAATTCACCATTTTGCTCAAAGTGAGCGAACAGCCTTGGGATCTGATCATGAACCCCCAATTCATGCAAAGTTTTTGCTTCGCTCTCAAATAGTCGTTTGGCGATCGCCAGTTCTTGGGGTTTAAGCAATTGCAGCTTGAGCTGCTTAACGACACAAGCAGGTTGATTTGGCAGTTGCAAATCTCGTGCTAAAAATGTTTGCCCGAAACCACCACCACCAAGCGGTTTTACAATTTTATATCTGCCTGCAAGAATTGCTTCAGCATTGGTCATGGTGGTTGCAATCAGTTTTAAGTTTTAACTAACAATCTCATCCATGATACAGCTAACTATAATTCATTAAAACTTCTTTAGATTTCAGAATCTAATTCTCACGATCAAAATTGTTTTATCTCAATTCACGAAAGTGTAGCTATACTTTCGTGAATTATAGCTGTTGCCATTCTCGTTAGGACATAAGACCCAAATAGTGTGAGCCATTGCAAAGAACCATCTCACACTATTTAGGTTTTGATTTGTCCTGACATGGATATATTTATAAGAAACAAATTCAGTAAGAGTTTTAAAAATACCAAATGGCAACACTGTTTGGCATTATAGCTAACTTCTATCTTAATTAGGACGCAGAAACAAAAGACAAGTTACGCTGCTTTGAGGCACAACTAGTTTCCTGTTTGTATTTGTCCTAATCACTATTCCCAAAACTTAATTGATTGAGACATATAGCAATCCTAAATAGATTGTGAGATTGCACCCCTTCGGGGTGCAATCTCACAATTCTCTAAATCTTACAAGCGCTATATCTTCCTTATTTTGATTTATATAGCAGTCCTATATCATTTGTGGATTTTTTTGGTTTGTGGAAGGACACCCCGAAGGGGTGTCCCTCCACAAACCATTTAGGATTGCTATAGTTGTCGCCAAGTGATTAGTACATAAAACCCAAGAAGAGAATCGCGGCGTTTCACGCCGCAATTCTCTTCTTGAGTTTTGATTTTGTCCTAACGCGAGTGGAGACAGCTATAGTTAACGTGAGTTCTGGATAAGTTACAAAATCTTAAAAGCCAAAACAGTAAAAGTCTCGCTTTGCGAGACTTTTACTGTTTTGGCTACTAGAAAGAGTTCGCAGCGCGAACCCTTTCTAGTAGCCAGTTTAAAATTAACCCGAACTGAGGTTAGTTACACAACAGATCAATATTTTCTTGGATCGATGAGGCTGATGCGTGGAGTGCTGCTAGTTCAGCGTCTGTAAGTTTCAGCTCGATCACTTTTTCGACACCTTGTCGTCCTATTTGCACTGGGACACCCATGAATATATCTTTTAACCCATATTCACCAGTAAGATGCGCCGCCGCAGGATAAATTCGATGCCGATTGCTAATAATTGCCTCCACCATTACATAGGCAGCAGCCGATGGAGCAAAATAAGCACTCCCATTTTGGAGTAGTTTGACGATTTCGGCTCCACCATTACGAGTTCGCTCTACTAGTCTAGAGATCGCCTCCTCTGACAATAACTCGGTAATCGGGACACCATTTACTGTCGATAGTCGTGGCAAGGGCAGCATCAAATCTCCATGCCCACCCAAAACAGTGGTGTAAATATCCGCTGTGGAAATCCCTAATTCCATCGCAATAAAAGTTTGAAATCTAGCGGCATCTAACACTCCTGCCATCCCAATTACTCTCTGCGGTGGTAACCCACTTACCTGCCATGCAAGATAGGTCATCACATCCAGAGGATTAGTGACAATCAGCAAAATTGCATTGGGCGATAGAGCGATCGCCTTCTGCACCACCTCCTTGATAATTGATGCATTGATTTTGAGCAGATCATTACGACTCATTCCTTCTTTGCGTGGTAAGCCTGCGGTAATCACGATGACATCCGTGTCTTTGGTGTCGTTATAGTCGTTAGAGCCAATAATTTGGCGATCGAGATTGGAGATGGTATGTGCTTGGGCAAGATCTAGGGCAATTCCCTGCGGTTTTCCTTGAACAACATCGCATAACACCACATCTGCCAAATTTTGCTTGGCAATGCGCTGTGCGAGCATACCGCCGACATTGCCCGCACCGATAACGGTAACTTTAGGCGATCGATAATCTTGAATTTTTGTCGGCATGATTTTGAAACTGAGTCTAGATAAAGTTAAAGCGTAATACCAATTCACGAAAGTGTGGCTACACTTTCGTGAATTGAAACCCAAACCCTGTAAGGGTTTTAAAAACACAAAATGGCTACGCCATTTTGTGTTTTGGTATAAAAGCTAAAAAAAAGAAGAAGGCGCTTTGCGCCTTCTTCTTTTAGAATTTGATTGTGCGTCGATGGGCTGCCACAGACTCCACCAAACCGATCGCCATAAAATTAGCAAGTAGTGCCGAGCGTCCATAACTAAGCCAAGGCAAAGGAATTCCTGTCACTGGTGCAACATTAATATTCATGCCAATATTGACAAAGGTTTGAAATAGGATGAAAGAAAATACACCGATCGCCAAGAGCGAACCAAAGTTATCCCGTGCATTTACCGCAACCACCAGCAAGCGCCAACAAACGCCCAAAAACAACAACAAAACGCAGAGGCAACCAGCAAAGCCAAACTCCTCTCCGATCGCCGAAAAGATAAAGTCAGTATGTTGTTCAGGGATAAAATTTAGCTGAGTTTGCGTACCCTTGAGCCAACCCTGACCCAAAAGTTGTCCTGCACCGATCGCGATTTTGGACTGGATGACGTGATAGCCAGCGCCGAGAGGATCTTGATTAGGGTCGATAAATAACAATAGGCGCTTTTTTTGATAATCGTGGAGAATATTCCATAATAAAATCCCTGCTTGTCCAGACACCAAATTGATTACCACCGCAATCACCGTACTGACAATCCGAAACCAAGGCAATGAGACCCAAGCCGCCACACCCATCAGGATTACCCAAACAATCCAAGCAGGTAAATAAAGCGAAAATAGGACTGCCGACACAATTGGCGAAAATATGAGTACCAACCATCCCAAACTTGCACCTGCCCAATAGAGCATCCCAATCGTAATCGCGGCGAAGACCAAAGACGTACCAAGGTTCGGTTGTAAAAAGATCAATACCCAAGGTGGTACAGTAACCCAAGCTACTTTAAAAGCATCAATCGGATTTTGGATCGGGCGATCGTGCATCACCGCAGCTAAGGAAATAATTATTCCGACCTTGGCAAATTCTGAAGGCTGAATATTAAACCCACCGATCGTAATCCAGCGTTCTGCACCAAGCGCCGTTGTCCCAATAATCATCACCAAGACCAAAGAGATATTGGTGATGGCATAGGTGATCCAATGTAATCGCAATAACTGATCGTAGTGAAACCGAGCGATCGCAAACATGGCAACCAGCCCCACTGATCCTGTGACCCAATGCTGCCACCATTCAGTGCGCTGCGAGCGAAAGTCTGAACTATAAATGGCAACGCCACCTAAAATCATCAATAGGATTGGGAAAATCAGTAATAAAGGGTCGGCATCACGCCACTCCCGTTTAATATTTTCCCAGTTGGGTAGTTCTAAACCTTTTACGATCATAAACGCAGCTAATTTCGCATCAGTTCTTATTATGTATCTTAATTCCAAGATTTACATCAAGAGATAGCTAGGAACAAAAAGATGAGTGGCGGCGCGAAGCGCCGCCACTCATCTTTTTGTTCCAATTACGGGATGCTCTACTGCACAAACCTAACCTTGATTGTCTATGCAATGGCATACTGAAGGTAATAAACAGGTATGCAAATCACTAATGCATCTGCGCTAAACCTTGTAACGACTCTATCTACCTTTCATTTCTAGGCAGGACAACCGAATCAATGCTGATGTATACAGTTGAAATCACCCTCAAAAATAATCCGATCGCTTTGTCTGTACAGCGCAAGGAGCAAGAAAATGCTGAGGCGCTTTATCGTGAAATCGCTAATGCGATCGCTGACGGTAACACCAAAGTCTTGGAATTAACCTGCGAAAAACAAGAAGGCAAGAAAGTCTCGGTACTTGCAAGCGAAATCTCGGCTGTGCAGGTTTCTGAAAAGTCAGGGACTTCTACGAATATGGGCGCAGGCTTTATCCGTGGCTAATCCTTAGAGTTGCGCCCCTGCGGGGCGCAACTCTAAGGGTTTGAGTAATTTTTTGTACAAGTACATATCTGCTATTAACAATGCCCACCGATCAATCTGTAACCACCGCCATTAGTGTTCGCGATCTTAGCTTTGCATGGGCTTCAGGGGAAACAGTCCTCGATCGCTGCACCTTATCTGTGCCAAAAGGGGAATTTTGGATGCTGTTGGGTACTAACGGCAGTGGTAAATCGACTTTGCTTAGGCTCCTAGCAAGTTTACTCAAACCAAGTTCTGGCGATATTGAGATCGGCTCTCGCGTTGGCTTTGTATTTCAAAATCCCGATCATCAATTAGTAATGCCAACGGTAGGCGCAGATATTGCCTTTGGCTTAGCATCCGAAAATCTTTCCTACATAGAAACTTTACATCGAGTCAAAGAATCACTGAGCGCGGTGAATCTAGAGCAAATGCTCCGCCGTCCCATCTATGCTCTCAGTGGTGGTCAAAAGCAACGGGTGGCGATCGCAGGGGCGATCGCACGTCACGCGGAAGTTTTATTACTAGACGAACCTACGGCGTTATTAGATGGCGAAAACCAAACCGATCTGGTTGCTTCAGTGCGCGAGTTGGTCAAACAAAAAAATCTTACGGCTCTATGGGTTACGCATCGGTTAAATGAGTTGGATTATGCTGATGGTGCATTTTTATTAGAGCGTGGCAAAGTTATTGATCAAGGCGATCCCATGCGTTTAAAACAAGTATTGATAGAACGCAGTTAGAGTTCTACGATGTAGCACGGCAAAGCCGTATCACCAAAAAATTGATTCTTACTGATGTTACATAGAACAAAGATAGGTATGTCATCTTAAGTAGCTAGGCATAATTAATTACAAAGCAAAACCCGTAAAGTTGCGCCCCTGCGGGGCACAACTTTACGGGTTTTGGAAATTTATTTTGCACAGGTACTTCAAAGAGGATTTGGAGACCAAATCCCTACATATTTGTAAAGCAGGGGCTTGGAGATCAAGCCCCAATCTCAGCTTTCCACGTAACATCTGAGCTTAAGCTTACAGTGTCTTGCATAACTTTGCTCTCCAAGTTAAAAGAGAATGGCGGCGCTTCGCGCCGCCATTCTCTTTTAACTTGGAGCTGTAGAAAACATCAAAAAGTGAATTTTGTCAATTTTTTTGATGAAGACCTAACATTTGAGAAATGAGACAGCGCAAAACTGTAAGATTATTGCGAATAGCTTTACTTAATCATCAAAGGAATTGCTTAAAGTGACTAAAGGCACAGAAATCATTGCGATCGCAGCACGAGAAATCCTCGATTCGCGTGGCAAACCAACCGTTGAAGCGGAAGTTAAATTAGCAAATGGAGCAGTTGGTCTTGCCCAAGTACCCAGTGGCGCATCTACAGGTAGTTTTGAAGCCCATGAGTTGCGGGATGGAGATAAAAAACGCTACGGCGGTAAAGGGGTTTTGATCGCAGTTCGCAACATTACTGAAAAGCTCCTCCCTGAATTGCGCGGCGTAGACGCACTCAATCAAGAACTCGTTGATCGGATCATGATCAAACGGGACGGATCGCCCAATAAATCCGAGATTGGCGCAAATGCTATCTTAGCAGTTTCGCTGGCGACAGCAAAAGCTGCATCGGCTGCGATTGGACAGCCTCTATATCGCTATCTGGGAACGCCTCTATCCAATGTGTTGCCAGTTCCCCTCATGAACGTTATCAACGGTGGTGCTCATGCGGATAACAACGTGGATATTCAAGAATTCATGATCGTGCCTGTAGGCGCACCAACTTTTAAAGAAGCATTGCGCTATGGTGCAGAAGTATTCGCAGCGCTTAGCTCGATCCTCCATGAAAAAGGCTTGTCAACTGCTGTAGGTGATGAAGGTGGATTTGCACCTAACCTTGAATCTAACCAAGCAGCTCTAGAATTGCTCATTGACGCAATAACTAAAGCAGGTTACAAACCAGGTGAAGATGTCGCTTTGGCGCTGGATGTAGCCTCTAATGAGCTATTCAAAGATGGTAACTATGTGATCGATGGCAAGACTCTCTCTCCTCAAGAGTTTGTCAACTACTATGAAGGCTTGATTGCCAAATATCCAATCGTCTCGATCGAAGATGGATTGGAAGAAGATCAATGGGCTAGCTGGAAAGCCATGACCGATCAACTCACCAATACGCAGTTGGTGGGCGATGATTTGTTTGTAACTAATAAGACCCGTCTAGAACGTGGTATTCGTGAGGGTTGTGCTAGTGCAATTTTGATTAAGCTCAATCAAATTGGTAGTTTAACCGAGACGTTAGAAGCGATCGCCACTGCTGACAAGAATGGCTATCGCTCAGTGATCAGCCATCGTTCTGGTGAGACTGAAGACACAACCATCGCCGATCTTGCTGTCGCTACTCGTGCAGGTCAAATCAAAACAGGTTCTCTATGCCGTAGTGAGCGCGTTGCAAAGTACAACCGTTTGCTGAGGATTGAAGCAGAACTTGGCAGTCAAGCTGTTTACGCTGGTGCTGTTGGTTTGGGTCCTTCTCGCTAAGTAATCGTAATACCAAAACACAAAACGGCTAAGCCGTTTTGTGCTTGGAAAACCCTTTAAACTCAAACCAAAAGATTTTTTGAAAGTATTGCAAAGCAACACTTTCAAAAAATCTTTTGGTTTGGGCGCAAATAATAACAATTCACGAAAGTGTAGCCACACTTTCGTGAATTAAAAACCAAACCCAGTAAGGGTTTTAAAACCACAAAATGGCTCCGCCATTTTGTGGTTTGGTATAAACTGGTCGCATAAAAAAACAAAAGTAAAAGCAACAAAAGTATGGAAGAACAGCAAAGTTTTCTCTACGAATATACTAAATTTTGCCTAGAGCAAGCTCAGCATGGAGTCGATACGCTAGGAACAAAACTCTCAGGGGTTATGGAAATTAGTGCATTATTATTGCTGGGTTTGCGTGTTACTTCTACCTTTCAAATCTATGTCAAACCAGATCAGGAAAACCTATACTTTATCTATTTAAGTCTCAAACTTTCAGCATGTGTGGCTCTAGCGATCGCGATCGCCTTTGCTGTATTGGGACTATATCCTCGCAAAGTCGCAACTACAGGGCTTTCTCCTGAAGTGTTGATGCAAAAAAATGAAAGCTTGCAAACGGCAATTACCGCTACATGGATGCAGCAAATTGAGGATTTACAGAGCTATAAGGCTGCACGCACAGTGTTTTTGCGAAAGGCGATGATCTCCCAAGGAATTGGCATTGCGATCGCTTCTCTGGCAACTACTGATGCTTTTATGATGGCGATTAGTGCGGGACGCTAGTTATAATCGCGATTATTAGATAAACTTGCTTCAATCTTTGGATGCTACAAGCCTATGTTGACAGCTTTTTTAATGTCGCTATTAACTCCGATTACCCCAGTTTTACCCACAACAAACTCCGTAAACAGCCATACTGTCACTAATAAAGTTGCTCAAGCTGCCAACCAACGCCAAATTATTCTAGATCGCCAAGAAATGCGTCCGCTTATGGGACAACTTGACGATGTACCAATGTTTAATAGCAACAGTCCTGAGATTGTGCAAACAGAAGGAATTTTGCTGTCAGCTTTTCCACCTGAAGGGATGGCTCATCCCAAAGCGCATTTAAACTTTCCCTTTCAAGGTCGCTTTGATTTATTTACGCACCATATTTCCAAAGCTCCACCACCAGAAGACTTAAGAACTTTGTATATTGGCGCGATCGCCTATAATCCCACCGATCAGCCTGTCAAAGTCGATATATTGCTGGGAGCTAGCTATCTCAGTCAGCCCGATGCGCCTTTTTACGATGCCCCTAGCTACTCCTTGAATAACAATGGCGAAGTGTATCGTGGTCCTGGCGATCGCGCCATGCTTGACATTTTGCGAGGTCGCCGTCAGGATATTTTCCCTGCTCAGATTGTAATTCCACCAAAGGAAAGCCGCATGTTAATGAATGTGCCGATTCCTGTCAAGGAATTAGAGCCGCCCTTAAATGGGCGATCGGGATTATCGAGGTTACGCAGTGATGGCAAGGTTTATGTGGCGACGCTCTCTCTCTATGCGCGTCTTAATCCTGATGGAACCGAACGCGCTCCTAATCTTGAAGAATGGGAAGAGATTCTCAAAAAAGGAGAACTAGCTAAACCTCGTGATGTCGTGCCTACGCCACCTGATTTGACGGAAGGAAGATTTGAATATAGCCGTGTGGCTGGTGTGCAACTAGGTTCGCAATGGTTTGGGAATTTGACCGATAAAGATAGTAATGATCTAGCCATTCCCAAACGTGGCGAATCCTATTCCTATGGTTTAAGTCTCTTGCAATATGGCACGATGGGAACGGGGCAAGTACAAACAGCACCACTAAAGGTTCGCTATCCTGATACGGCTTATTCGGCTCACGGCAATTATGGTGTGCAGTACAATTTGACAATGCCTCTGCATAACCCTACCAGTGAAACCCAAACCGTCGTTCTCTCATTCCAAAATCCGATCAAATACGACAAGCCAGTTGGTGGTTTGCAATTTTTTGAACCACTTCCTGATGATGTATTTTTCCGTGGTTCGGTAAGGGTGAGATTTCGTGATGACAGGGGCTTGGCACAAACGCGCTATGTCCATTTGATGATGCGTCGTGGTGAGCGTGGTAAGTCTCTTGTGACATTAACTATGCCACCAAGCGATCGCCGTGTTGTCCAGTTTGATTTTCTCTATCCTGCGGATGCTACTCCTCCGCAAGTGTTGACGGTGACGACTACGCCTTAAAGTAGCGATCGTTTAAATATTGGTGGTGCGGCTTTGCTTCGCCACCAATATTTGGGAGAAAAAGGAAAATATTTGTAAGCTGTAGGGGTAGAGCATTTGCGCCACTCTCTTTCAACTCTCCACTACAATCTATATCTGCAAATGCTCTACCCTATTGGCTGTCACCGATAATTTATTTCTGCGGTTTGGAGATTGTTATGCATCGCGAAGGTTTTGGGCAGAGCATTCCCGAATTAGACGGATCTGAAAAATGATAGATTGTGTCGGGAATGCTCTGCCCCTACAAGAACAACAGTAATTATGGGAATAAAAACATTGTTTTGATTTATTCGGTATTGAGATATACCCTATTAGCTGGATTACTTTTGATATATTCGCGCTGATTGTTTAATTCCTCTTCATTCCTTACAATCCTTTCATAATAGTTGCGCTGCCAAATTGATACGCCATAGTTTTTATTAATGCGATTAATTTTGCGAGAGGAAACAGATTTAAAATTTTGGATAATATTAGCTAACGAGAATTTATCTTTTGATTCTGCTATTACAACGATTCCATGCAGATGATCAGGCATCAAAACAAATTCATCAAGCTGTACATTCGGAAAATGTTGAGGAATCTTTTGCCACAGCGTAAAGACAATTTGACCAGCCAGATTTATTTTCATTTCTCCGTTATCTATGGTTCCAAATAAATGCTGTCTTTGATAGCTACAGATGGTTACAAAATAGATTCCTACATTTGTATAGTCATATCCCTGCAAACGGATAGAGCGCCGATGATGAATTTCAGGATTGTAAGACATAAAATAAATGTGGCAAATATGGCAAATGTAGGGGTAGAGCATTTGCGCCAATATTTGTAAATTATCACCGAAATCTTTATACGCAAATGCTCTACCCTCTTGGCTGTCACCGATAATTTATCCCTGCGGTTTGAGAATGATCGATGAATGTTGGAGGTTTAGGGCAGAGCATTCCCGATTTAAAAGGATCTACAAAATCATAAATTTCTGCGGGAATGCTCTGCCCCTACGATGATTTTGTTGTTTTAAATTGTGGCATTAATCATCAAATACACATCACCACAGAACAATACAAATGTAGGGGTAGAGCATTTGCGCTGATATTTGTAAATTATCACGAAAATCTCTGTACGCAAATGCTCTACCCTCTTTGCTGTAAAGAATAATTTATCTCTGCGGTTTAGAAATTTTGGTCAATGTTGGAGGCTTAGGGCAGAGCATTCCCGATTTGAGAGGATCTGCAAAATCATAAATTTCTGCGGGAATGTTTTGCCTCTACGAAAACAGATTGCCAGAAATTTTCGGAAAATGATGGTGGTGATGGTGAGGAGGCTGGTGACAGGTAACGGATCTTGGAAAGGTGCATTATGTCGTAGTTAATTGTCTGTTTACAAAAGTTAATAGAAGTGTGAAACGTTTATGCCTTAGACTTCACAAGTCTTGATGCGAGAAAATATGTAGCGGATGCGTCATCATGAACGGACACTCTCGATCCACCATCCATGGGAGGTGTCCATTTACATTCATTAAATTATTCTTAAAAAATGGTTGGGGATAGTTCACCAACATACCCTCGCTTTTCCATGCAGTGCGATCGCAAAATTTATCCCAAATCTCATTACTAGGATAACTAAAATCTAGCTTACCACCACACTCGACATAAATCTGCTTCTGGACACTAAAGCCAAACTCAAATCCATGTTTCTTGCTATATTCCACCCACAGGCGATCTAAGGTTAATAAATCCTCGCAAGGAAAATTTCTAATATTATCTAACTCTAAATATCTTTTTTCCTCCCGATTCGTTACCTTGAGCATCAATTTCCAAGTTTCCTGATCCGCCTCATACCATTGTTGATTTTTGAGATACTTCTCCAGCTTCTGAAACTTTTTTAATTTAGCTTCCTGTTCAGCCTGTTTTTGTTTCTCTCTTTCTGCTCTGACATTCAAGATCGGCTTTAGTTCAAATTGAACGTAGGTTTGGATATTGTCTAAACAATCAGCTAAAGAAAGACTTGGAGAAGCATCTTTAAGTTGTTGATCAAAATCAACTTGGCTATTCAAATTTTTGGCTTGTTCTAAAGCTTCAATTAAACGCTCCTTTTTCAGATCGCTAGCCACAAGGAAATCAAGGATTTTTTGAGAAGAGCGATCATTCATTGGTAAGGTAGCAGACTGTTGATTCATCGTCATTTCGGCAATCTGCTTAATCTCCTGCATTGCTCCAGAAAGTTCCTTATCCACGTTAGCAACGTTACCTAACAAGGTTTGAAAAGAACCCATGAACTTTTTCATATAGTCTTCAAAATTGAGAGCTATATTAGCTAACTCCTTTGCCTCATCTTGCAAACGTTTAATTTTTAATTGTACCTCATATGCTTTTTTCTGCCCTGACAGCTTTTTAACCATGCTTTCTAAGACTTGTTTTTGAGTCTGTTGATCGTTAGCAATTTTATTTAAACTAAGACTCATCAGATCCAACTTTTTGAGCATTAAGATCGCTGCATAGCCAATTGTCTTAGCGGTTTCTAAAATTTCAATCTTTTGTTGAGCGGTAATCTGTAGTAAGTCATCGTCCCAATCGGCTTGAGCGATCTGTTCAACTTCAAGACGATCCTGTTCCACGCTGGCAATTTCTTGGCATTTAAGAGTAACAATTTCGCGGATCTCGTCAGCTAACTGCCCAAAAAATTCCTGATAATCATCTTGATGCTCAGTTAGGGATGCAATAACAGCATCGTAATTTTTAACGAGGCTATCAAGTTGTTGAAATCTTTCTTCAAACTTTAATTCCTGTTTTACTGTCTCTTCAATAAATTTCGGTACAAGCTTTTTACTCATACCTAAGAAGCCCCCTTTCTGCTCTACCATCACTTGTTGACGTACCTTTTTAATGATGTAGCCACGCTGCAATGCTTCGCTACCACTTTTGATCGCGTTTTGTAGTTCGTCTAAGTTTTCGCCACCGAGTACAGGCAAGTCATAAGTGCGTCGATAAATCTTGATCCGTCGTTTACCGTTGCTATTTTGTTGAGATTCTGGCTCTTGAGTCATGGTGCTTAGGGCGATCGCATTTCAAGCATTGTAAACTAATCAAAATAAATTGGTATGATCGTAAAGTAACAACATTGAAAATTGATCCAAGTTGTATGCAAACATTAACAGTCGGCAATATTTTAGAAGCTATATCGGTTCTTGACTTTGAAGATCAACTATTTGTAGTCGAAACCTTGCAAAAAAGAATGGTCGAACTACGCAGAAAACAAATTGCCTTAAGAATTCAAGAAGCCGAAGAAAACTATCGACTTGGTAAAGTTCGCACAGGTTCTATTGAAGATCTCATGATGGATTCTAGCGATGATTGAACTAACTTGGGATGAATCATTTGCGCGAATCTTAAAGAAATGGCGCAAAAAGCATCCTGAACTCGTTGCTCGATTTCAACAAAAACTTGAACTGTTCAAAAATGATCCATTTCATCCATCATTAAAAACCCATAGCCTAGTTGGAAATCTTGCAGGCTCTTGGTCAATCAGCATCAACTATGAGCAGAGATTAGTTTTTAGATTTCTATCCGATACCAAAGTTTTGTTAATCGATCTTGGTACTCATGATGATGTTTATTAGACTCAATGCACTCTTGAGTCATGGTGTTTAGGGCGATCGCTAAAACTAATTATCTTGTCTTCGCTGCAATCCGATGTTGAATCTCTAAATACACCAGCAACGCATTCACATCCGCAGGATTCACCCCACCAATACGGCTAGCCTGTCCAATCGTCATCGGACGAATCTTACTCAACTTCTCTCTTGATTCCTTAGAAAGAGTCTCGATCGCATTGTAATCAATGTCCGTTGGCAACTTGCGATCGCTATGCTTAGCAACCTCCTCAATTTGATGTTCTTGACGTTGGATATAGCCCACATACTTCACTTCAATTTCCGCAGCCAGACGTTCAAAACGATTCAAATTTGGATCGGCTAAACCGTAGTGAATTAATTCCGCGTAGTTAAACTTAGGACGACGCAATAGATCCGAAAGCGTAATCGCACCACGAATTATTTCTCCTGTTTCGGCGGTGATTCTTTGCCCAAGTTCATCCTTTTCCTTAACGCGAGTTCCATTCAGACGCTCCACTTCTGCATAAACACGCTCTTGCTTATCACAGAACAATTGCCAACGACGATCATCGACCAAGCCAATCTCGCGTCCAATCGGAGTAAGTCGGCGATCGGCGTTATCTGATCGCAAAATCAAGCGATATTCGGAACGACTGGTCAACATGCGATAGGGTTCACGCAATTCCTTAGTGCAGAGATCATCGATCAGCGTACCGATATAGCTACTGGCGCGAGGTAATACCACCATCTCTTTACCCTTCGCAAATAGAGCCGCATTCATCCCCGCAATCAGCCCTTGTGCCGCTGCTTCTTCGTAACCAGTGGTTCCATTAATTTGACCCGCACAAAATAGACCTTCGATTAATTTGGTCATCAAGGTGGGATAGCACTGAGTCGCAGGAATATAGTCGTATTCGACGGCATAGGCAGCACGAAGCATATGACAATTTTCGAGTCCAGGGAGAGTTCTCAGCATTTGCAATTGAATATTCTCAGGCATTCCCGTTGAGAAGCCTTGAATATAGAGTTCAGGGATCGTCCGACCTTCTGGCTCGATAAAAATTTGATGACTCTCTTTATCGGCGAAACGCACAATTTTATCTTCGATGCTTGGACAATAGCGCGGACCCTTTGCATCGATAAAGCCGCCATAGACGGGCGTGAGATGCAAATTATCACGAATAATTTTATGGGTTTCGGCAGTAGTACGAGTTAAATAGCAATTCATTTGCTCTCGTTCTACCCATGCACTCGGATCGAAGCTGAACCAATTATGCTCAGTATCCGAAGGTTGCACTTCCATTTTGCTATAGTCCACGCTGCGGCGATCGACTCGTGCTGGTGTGCCTGTTTTGAGGCGATCGGTGACAAATCCCAAGGCATTGAGGGTTTCTGTAAGTCCTGAGACCGCGAATTCTCCAGCCCGACCAGCGGACATGGAGCGATTGCCCACCCAGATTTTGCCATTGAGAAATGTACCTGTGGTCAGGATGACGGCTTTGCAAGCATAGCCCACACCAAACTGAGTTTCGACTCCAATAATTGCTTGGTTAGGGTCTAGCAAAACGTTAATTACTGTGCCTTCACGCACGGAGAGATTCGGCTCATTCTCAACTACAGCTTTCATTTCCGCAGCATATTCGCGCTTGTCGGTTTGCGCTCGCAATGCCCAGACGGCGGGTCCCCGTGAACTGTTGAGGATACGTTTTTGTAAATAGGTGCGATCGGTGATTTTGGCAATTTCGCCGCCGAGGGCATCGACTTCATGGACGAGTTGCGATTTGGCGGGACCACCAACGGCGGGGTTACAGGGTTGCCATGCAATGCGATCGAGGTTGAGGGTGAGGAGTAAGGTTTTGCAGCCCATGCGTGCCGAGGCGAGGGCGGCTTCACAGCCTGCATGTCCTGCACCAACGACGACAACTTCAAATTCATCAAGAAACTGAACTTGATTAGCTGAATTGATTACACCCTGTATATTCTCGCTCATTGTTTGACAGCCCAGACCAACAAAACTGTATTCTAGCCCAAAATCATTAGTGTCATAACTTATTCGCGATCCATGACGATTACGTCTTGTATGGGCTTAGCATTCCCACGGAAATCTATAAGTTTTTAGATAATTTTAATTTGGGAATGCTTTGCCCTAAACTCGCACCGCAGGGACAATTTATCGGTGAAAGCGTAAAGGGGTTAGCATTTGCAAGTTTTTGTTAAGGAACTGGCGATCGCAACTCAAGAGAATAGGATTGCGATTATGATTTAGGACAACTCAACCATTGCCCCAAGCCATGCAGCCTGTTGTAGAATCCCCACAAGTTTTACCTAAACAAGCGATCGCTACAAACGCCATTGTCTGGGTTCTATTTTTACTGTGGACGCTTTTACTGAGTGGAATTACTTGGGAAATTCAACATTCCTGTGCACCGATCATTGCTTGGAACAACACATTGACTGCTAAGTGCCAACCGCAAAAAGATCAGGATACCGCATCGCGATCGCCCATTGCCAATTGGTTGACCCATAGCGATCGCACCAATTCTAAGCCGCAAGATCCCCACGTTCCTGCTAGCAGCGATCGCCCAACTAGCGACATCATCAACCCCAATACCATCGGCGTTGCATCTGGCACAGCCGTAGCGATCGTCTCTGCTGTAGCAGGAGCACCTGCGATCGTCACGGTTGGTATTGGTGTAGCAGTGTGGTTTTTCGTTAAATTTTTCATCAAAGCGGCAAGTGTCTCGTAAAGTGTAAAAGTTATCACTTCGACCTCACGAGGTATATCTATGCAGTCTTCCTCCAAACCGAATACCA
This sequence comes from Pseudanabaena minima str. Chao 2107, assembly GCF_051131155.1. Lineage (NCBI taxonomy): Bacteria > Bacillati > Cyanobacteriota > Cyanophyceae > Pseudanabaenales > Pseudanabaenaceae > Pseudanabaena > Pseudanabaena minima. Next base: position 1,147,152 of record NZ_CP159508.1, on the reverse strand, counting down.
GCATGTCTGGAGCCAGTAAAGCTGTCCAGCCCACTCAACCCGCCCAAGTTACAGCCCCATCACCCGAACTACAGGCAAAAGATGTCGCTTCTGATGATGCTCAAAGCACTTCTCTCCTATCAGAACTGTCAGCGCGTTGGGCAGCTCTGTCTGGCAATCGCCTCCTTGTCGCTGGGTTAATTGGCGTACTGGTGCTGACCATGTTTTTATTTGCGAACAAAGGAAGTAACAACTGCATCTTGAGTTTTAGTAGCTGCAACCCGATCGCACCAGTAGCTACTGTGCCTGTAATTTTGGCTCTAGGAGCCAGCGCCGCTACCGTACTTGTATTAACTACAGCGTTTGGAACCTCCGTGATGGTGGCAGTTGGGGCAGGATTTGTGGTTGGTTGGATCGTCAGCCAATTCATGCATTGATACCTTTGATTTTGCCTAGGGCAAAATCAAAACCGCTACAGTTTTTGACTATGCAAGCACGGAAATCATGCACTTTATCGAACTGCAAAATGTTTCTAAACGTTTTGGACAGAAATCTATTCTTCAAGAGATCAGTTTGACTGTTCGCCAAGGAGAATTTATCGTCCTGCGTGGCACGAATGGCGCGGGTAAAACCACCTTGCTCAACGTCATTCTCGGCTTATTACAACCAGATACAGGAACAGCAATGCTGTTGGGGCGATCGCCACTACTGCCATCGGCGAAGACGCGCGTAGGTGTGGTGTTACAGAAGGTGAGCCCACCCAAAAATCTGACGGTTAAAGAGCTGATCGATCTGGTGCGTAGTTATTATCCCGATGCGCTTGCTACCGAAGAGATTCTCAATACGGTGAACTTAGCAGGAAAGCACAACGACTGGGCGGCAAATCTATCGGGTGGACAGGAACAACGACTGTTATTTGCCTTAGCCTTAGCTGGCAAGCCCGATCTGCTGGTGTTAGACGAACCGACGCGTAACCTTGATCCAGAGGGTTATGCTGACTTCTGGAAGCAACTGCGGCTCTGTGTATCCAAAGGCAAAACCGTTTTGATGGTGACGAACAATCAAGCCGACTGGAAGGAGTTAATCAGCCTCGCAACTAGAACAATTACTTTGGATCATGGTCGCATTCATGAAGATCGCCAGAGTGCGATCGCCAAACCGCCAAACACACCCGTTACTGAGAAAAAACCTGAGAGAAAACAAGTAGGAATGTCGAAAGGTGGTGTCCCATTGTTCTATTACTCCCCAACGACAAGCTCCGAGAACGCGATCCTTGAGACTGATAATATGCCAGCAAAGAATTCCTCAACTTTGCCCTATGGGAATGGCAGTCTATCGCGAGGTTTTTTGCCGCAACTATGGGCGGAGTCATTACAGTTATGGCGAACCCCCACCTACGTGATCGGCATCTTGCTCTTTTCCAGTGCGATCGCCTTGTTTCCACCAGATGAGCGCTTGGGTATGTTGGGAGCAGTTTTCTTTGCGGGACTGAGTTTGCTAACGATCGCCTTTGAGCGCACGGGCAAGCGAGTTGCCGTAGAACGGGTCGAGGGTTGGCTGAAGCTATTGCGGGTTACTCCTTTGCATCCCTTTACCTACCTATCTGCGAAGGTGGTGATGTCGTTGGTAATCTCAGCGGTGAGTCTCCTACTAATCTTGGGACTGGGCGCTTGGAAACTGGGTGTCGATCAGTCCTTGGCACAGCGATCGCTAGAATTTACAAGTTTGCTGCTTGGCAGTATTCCATTTACGATTTTTGGCTTGGCTTTAGGCTATCTGGTCAATCCCAAAAGTGTGGATTCCATTGCTGGTTTAGCTATTCCGATCGCCTTGTTTACTTGTGGTTTGCCCTTACCTGTTCCGCAGGTTATTCAAGATGCGATCGCCTATTCGCCTTTCTATCACTATGGACAACTAGTAATGTGGTCAGCAGGACAGACCAACGACGGCTATTTTTGGCTGCATGTGGTTTGGCTGTTATGGACGGGTTGTGCTTTTGGCTTGCTTGCTAGTTGGGCATACCAACGCGATCAGAATGTGGAGTAAGGAAGAGATTTTTGGTGGCTTGGCTTCGCCAAGCCACCAAAAATGGCGGAAAATGGTAAGAATTGCTGAGCGATTCTTACCATTTTCCGCTTTCGTCGAACTGACGTTAAAAGTTAAAGCAACAACTACAAAAACTTGCAGCAATCCATGGGAATTACTGAATAAATGCTGAATAAACTTTAATATTTCCACAACTTATCACAAGCTAAAAGCCAAGAGCTAAAGGCTATAATTACAAAACTGACAAAAATTTTTGAAATAATCTAGGTAGTCATTGAGCGTGCCAAAAGTCGGAATTATTTACAACGACTCAAAACCTGTCGCTGAGCGTGTAGCCTTGGATATGAAGTTATGGCTAGAAAAGCGCGGTATCCAGACTGTTATGGCGACAGGCAATGGCGGCATTTTGGGCTATGGCAAGCCAGATGCTCCTGTTTGTCACACCTTGATCGAGAGTTTAGTGCCATTAGGATTTGATCGTGAGGTCATGTTTGCAGTGGCTTTGGGCGGCGATGGGACAGTACTATCAGCCTGTCGTCAAATTGCCCCACTGGGTTTGCCAGTATTAAATGTCAATACAGGACATATGGGTTTTTTAACAGAAACCTATTTAACTGACTGGGAAGAAGCGATCTCCCAAGTCGTCGAGGGACAATATGTAGTTGAGCAGCGATCGATGATGACGGTGCGCGTCTACGATAGCCAAGGCTTGCTCTGGGAAGCCCTATCGTTAAACGAAATGGTACTACATCGCGAACCCTTGACTAGTATGTGTCATTTTGAAGTGCAGATTGGTCGTCACCTACCCGTCGATATTGCAGCAGATGGGGTGATTATTTCCACACCTACAGGCTCAACTGCCTATGCACTTTCCGCAGGTGGTCCCGTGATTGAACCAGGGATTCCCGTATTTCAGCTTATTCCCATTTGCGCTCATTCAATGGCATCACGAGCTTTAGTCTTTGCCAATACCGAGAAGGCGATCGTCACACCCGCTAATCGTCATCGTTTAGTGTTAGTTGTTGACGGTAATGCTGGATGTTATATATATCCAGAATATCGCGTTGAGGTGGAGCGATCGCAATATCCTGCAAGGTTTATCCGCTTGCAGAAAGGCGAGTTCTTTAAAGTCTTGCGTGAAAAGTTAGGCTGGGGACTTCCACATATTTCTAAGCCAACCTTGGGCGAATTGACTTAAAATTCATAAGATTAGAGAGGTGCAAAGCTCCTATCTAACTTTATTAGCTTATAACAGGCGCTATGGGTCAAAGTCTTAACTTTGCAAATCAAGATTTGCGCGATCGCTCCTTTAAAAGTAAAAACCTAGTCGGTGCTGACTTTAGCGGCGCGGATATTCGTGGATGCAATTTTTATCGCTCTCAACTTAAAGCTGCCAATTTTGCTAATGTGCGGGCTGGCACGAGCCAACGTCAAAAAGCGATCGCTGGGATTGTCTCGTTTGTAATGGCGCTAATGTTTGCGGGTACGGCACTGATTGCCACCATATTGCTGATCTGCTTTGTGATTGCTTTCATTTTTGGTTTAGCATTTGTCAATCGTGAAACAGTTTATTGGGTAGCCATTGTGGCGATCGTGGTGTTTGCTGTTAGTTTTGCGATCACTTTCACAGCTAGTTTTGTGATCTCAGGTAGAAAAGGAACTTTGACAGCCATTGCTATTTCCCTAACCATAGCCTTTGTGACTGGTTTCTTTGGTTCAACATTCAGCAAGATATTAGTTGCTGGTGCGTTTAATGCGATCGCCAGTTCATTGAGGTTTAACGTTTTTACTGCCCTATTAATATTTTTAGCGATCGAGCCATTACAAATTTTTGGCAGTTTGTATTTATTTCGTCTCACAATCAATACATCGCGCACAACTACAGGCACAAAATTTCAGTATGCCGATCTAACCAAAGCATCTTTTCACAAAGCCTCTTTAGTTAATTGTGATTTTTCCAACGCAATCATGCTTGACGTTGATTGGGAGCAAGCTCAAATATCCCGTTGTAAGTTATAGCTGTCGCCATTCTTGTTAGGAAACCCAAATAGTGTGAGGCGGTGCTTCGCGCCGCCTCACACTATTTGGGTTTTGATTTGTCCTAATACACTTGACTACAGCTATATAAAAAAAGGAGCGCTTAGCGCTCCTTTTTTTATTCGTCTTCTGCAAATTGATAGCGAAATAGATCTTTGGGATCTGGCTCAGGTGAGGTTTCAGCAAAGCGGACACATTCCTCGACCACATCACGGATTTTTTTGTCGATCGCTTTTAACTGGCTTTCTTCTACCAAGCCATGCTCAAGCACACGACTCGCAAAAATTTTAATCGGATCGCGACCAAACCATTTATCCTTATCTTCCTTACTGCGTAACTCGTCAGGGTCAGCCAGAGAGTGACCTCTAAAGCGATAGGTCATGCATTCCAAAACAGTAGGTCCTTCACCAGCACGGGCACGACGGATCGCTTCTTGAGTGCGCTCCCGAACTGCCAAAACGTCCATCCCATCAACTTCAAAACCAGGCATCCCAAAAGCTTCTGCTTTCTTATGAATCCGTACATCAGAAGTGGCGCGATGATGCTTCATGCCGATCGCCCAATCATTGTTTTCAATCACAAAAATGATTGGCAACTTCCACAAAGCTGCCATATTTAAGGTTTCATAAAATTGACCATTATTACTTGCGCCATCTCCAAAGAAGCAAGCCGTTACCTGATCAGCATTGGGATCACCCATCACTTCGCGGCGATATTTGGACTGAAATGCTGCACCCGATGCAACGGGAATTCCCTCTGCAACGAAAGCATATCCCCCTAAAAAGTTATTCTTGGCTGAGAAAATATGCATCGAGCCGCCACGACCTTTACTGCATCCTGTCTCTTTACCAAACAGTTCTGCCATGACTTCATTGGCGGTGACACCTGCACTGAGTGCATGAACATGATCGCGGTAGGTGCTGCATACATAGTCATCAGGACGCATTGCTTTGATGACACCAGTAGCAACGGCTTCTTGACCGTTATACAAATGCACAAACCCAAACATTCTTCCGCGATAATACATTTCCGCGCACTTATCCTCGAAAGTACGCCCTAGCACCATGTCTTCATAAATGGTGAGAGCTTCGTCTGTGGTGATCTTGAGTGCAGAAGTCGAAACAGTCGCAACAGTGTCTTGAGGCATCGATTCAGTAAGTGTGCTAATCGTTAAATTTTTCTTTTGTTTAGTCTAGCAGTGAATGTCTAGCTGTCGCTAGTTTTGTTGAAGATGAGTGGCGACGCTTCGCGTCGCCACTCATCTTCTAGTTTGCTTCGATGCGCTATACAATTCTATCCATTAATTAAAATTGTGTGGCAGCACAGCCGTCACACATAAATTACTATCAAATTAAAAGAGCAAATGCAATGACTACCCATTTTATTACTGCGGAAATTGAGATTAATGAAAATCAAGAAGCGATCGCTAAAACTGTTGAGCAAGAACTAGCTAAACATGGTGAACCACTGCGTTGGGCGATCGCCTCTGTTGAAAGCCAAGTTGATGCCACCACAAATGTAAAAACGAAAACTGCTCATATTGAGGCAGTTGTCACTCGCAATTAAATAACAAAAATAGGGGCTTGGAGACCAAGCCCCTATTTTTTAAAAAAATGTAGGGATTTGGGCTTGGAGACCAAGCCCCTACCTTAAAAAAATGTAGAGATTTGGTCTCCAAATCCTCCCTCAATTTGTTCTAGGCAATGTAACTCAATAAAACTTTGAGAAAGTATCGCGAAGCGATACTTTCTCAAAGTTTTATTGGTTTGATGTTAGGGATCGATACATTTCGATAACCGCATCTTTGATGTTTTGGGTCAAGTTTTCGGATTGTAAATCTAGCAATATTCGCCGAAATTCCTGTTGGGACGCAGTTAACTCTTGTACTTGTTTCTGAAGCTCGGCAATTTCATCTAATTTTTGCTGCATACTTTCGATCAGTTCGCCAACTCGTTGTTGCAAATAATCAACTTTTGTCTGTGGCTGAACTTGAGTTGGATCTTGAACACAGCTTTCTAGTACATCCTCTAGAGTTGTGGATTCCAAATCAACACCGTAGATATCTTGGGGCATATCTATGGCAGCAAAAACACGAGGATAAGGACTAGAGCTATATAAGTTTTTTTGTTCTAGCTTTTGCATCGCCAGATTAATGGCTTGATTGATAGAAGTGTCACTATTTCTGATGCGACTTCTATCTAATATTTCGTTCTCTTCATCGTCGGACAAAATGAAGTCATTAGATACGGCAATATCATCTGTGTTTGATTCTGGTTGGACTTGTATAACTTCTGAATCATTGGATAGTTCGACTCTTCTGACGATCAGTTCTTCTAGATCCTGAGAGTCATCGATAGATTGACCATACACAAGCGATGATTGCAAGAATGTGGGCGATCGCAAACTTAATTCCCAAGACTGTAAACATTGACCTAAAACTTGAGATAACTCAGATAAAAAATAAGCCTCTTGAGGCTGCCATTGTCTGATGCGATCGCATTGTTGGACAAATGCTAATCCCCATATTTGATTAAGTGCAGTCAATGAACCAAACAAAATTGGCGCTGACATCATCGCCTTAACCTGAGTGGCATGCCAACTTTGATGGACGCTATATATTTCAGGTATTTGAGCGACATTTGATAGCTTTACAGGGCGATCGCGTGGATAATTTTGGAGAGAATCCACTCCAAAATAAGAAATTGGATAGGTTTGATTTTTTATGCTTTGAATATTAGGAGAAATTGCTTCTACTAATACAATCCCCTCGTCTTGGTTTGTGAACTGACAAATTGCTACACGATTGACATCTAAGAGATCTCCTAAACTGGTTAAAAAAATTTTTAACAACTCTTCAGGACTACTGCTAGAAGACATTGCTGTGGCAATTGATTCACATTTCAATTTTTCAGTAGGATCAAGAAAAGCAGGAACCCCGTTCATAAGTTGCTAAGTATCAGCGATCGCCATAATATCTCTATTTTAGGATTTTTCGTACGGATGAAATCGAATCCATGGCAATTCTCATTATAAAAATCGGTTTTTTGAAAGCAGGCATACAGCTTATACCAATTCACAAAAGTGTGGCGACACTTTTGTGAATTGAAAATCAAACCCAACAAGGGTTTTAAAAGCACAAAATGGCGGAGCCATTTTGTGCTTTGGTATTACATTCAAAAAACCGATTTTGGTGTTCCCAGTGCCTTAAGCGTGGGAACACCAAAATCGGTTTCATCACGGGAATTACTGACATAATCTAAGCTTGTACCGTTCACAACGCTATTTGCTGATTATTTTGTGAAATCAGTTCACCAAATTTTATGAATACAGGTCGGTTAATCGTCCAGTTAGGCATCGCCGCCTATATTTTATTCACGCTGCTCCCCGATAGTAGTACCCAGATGGTGGCTTTTCCTTGGGTGCTGCTGTGGCAAGTTGGCTTATTATGCTTTGCGATCGCAGGCTTACTAAATCTATGGCGGCGTGAGAAACCATTTTATTTATTAGGTAGTGGCTTGGACTGGGCGATCGGTGCTGGATTTGTAACACTGTGCTTATCAACCATGTTTTCACGGTTTCCAAATCAGGGTATGTGGTATAGCCTGACTGCATTTGGCTATTTTATTGCACTGTATGTGACGAATAATTTTTTGCATGTCGCTTCAAATACAGAAACTGCAATCCCCAAGAATTCGGGTTTGCAATTATCCAAAATTTTACGATTTCAAGGCTTATTAGGATTTGCAGTAATTATTGCAAGTTTATTTTTGTGGATTACCCGATCATGGCTGCCACAATTGGCTAATTTTGCCAAGCTTAATCAATGGGGACTAAATCTTAGTTACGATTTTTCAGATTTGCAGTCTCGCAATTGGGCTCCAATGGGACATCAAAACTATGTGGCAGGATTTTTGATGCTAGTCTTGCCGATTTTTGCGAGTTTAGCGATCGCGCAGACAGGGATATGGAGATCGCTGTGGTTAACGGCGATCGGATTAGGGTTGATTGATTTGTATACCACCAGTTCGCGGGGCGGATTTCTAGGACTGGGAGCAATTGTTTTGTATGGAATTGTCGTGGCTTTCTTTCGCAATCGTAGCAATCGCGGTTTAGTAGCTTTAGGCGGTGGTGGGGCGATCGCTTTGGTAGCATTTTTAATTTCTACAAATAATCGCTTGAGATCGCTTATATCAGGACTAATTTCTAGTTTTGCTAACCCTACTCAAGGATCAGGCGAGTTACTATTTAGAGCGATCGCTGCGGACGTGGGTTGGCGGATTGGCTTAGAGCATTGGCTATTTGGTGCGGGCGCAGGCTCGGCAGTCATGCTCTATCAGCAATACCGTCCACAATGGGCGGGACGTGAAGCTGAGCTTTTATTTCAGTTACATAGTACGCCTGTGCATCTTTGGGCGGAACTGGGGATCGGTGCAGTAATTACCTTTGTGTTTTTACTGATCGCGCTTATTTCTCTATTTATCAAATTGCACAGATCTCGTAGTTGGCAAGCTAATCCAGAAATACAGGCGATATCCTATGGTTTGTTTGGTAGTCTGATCGGTTATGGCATGTTAGCGATTACGGACTATCAGCTTGATGTGCCTGCCATTAGTGGCAGCTTGGTGATTGTATTTGCTAGTCTTGCTTACTTAGGGCAAGTACATACGGGGGAGTTAATTAGTCTTGGTCATCAAAAACAGCCACGCCTCTGGTTAGCAATTATTGCCACAGTTTATTTGGGAGCAGCGATCGCATGGCTGGTTCCTGTGAATATCGCTTGGCAATCATCGAGTGTAGGATTTATTTATCTATCAACAGCAAGAATAGATTTAGCAGCCGCCAAACCAGAGTTTTTACCTGAAGCGATCGCCGCCGTTGATAAGTTCCAAGATCGGCTTAAATTTGCACATCAACTTGCTCCTTGGGAACCCTACTATTCCTATCAGTTGGGTTGGAATTTAGCCGATCTCGCGGTCAACTATCCAAATTTACCACAGTCATCCGCATGGCAAAAAGAAGGCTTGGCATGGATCAAAACATCAATCGCGTCTAATCCTCATAACGAAGCAGGGTATAACGCTGCAGCATGGCTAAGTCTTCGAGAAACTGATCTCGCTTCTGCTCAAGCGGCAGAAACTTATTTCCGCCGAGGGTTAGAACTTGTTCCTAACAAGCGATCGCTTTCCTTTGGTTTAGGTATCAGTCTATTGCGCCAAGGAAAACAATCTGAAGCGATCGCTGCTATGACGACGGAAGTAATTAACGATCCTATTTTTATTACTAGCCCACTCTGGAAAGACGCACCTTTTCAGAGTCTTTATCCGCAAGTATTAGCCAATCTGGAAACTAGCTATCGTGGTAATCCCCAAAAAGCCTTAAATTTTGCCGCCTTACAATGGTGGAATGGTAATCCTAATGCAGTTAACGAACTCCAGCAAACGGGTAATCCCACCGCAGTTCTCCTTGCTAATGCGATCGCCAACGACACCAACGCTTTGCAATCAGTCAAGCAAAATCCCCAAACCCCTTTAGAAATGATCATTTCGGCATGGTTAAATCCTAATTTGCGAGACAAGTTACTAGAACGCGCCTATGTATTTGCGACGAGTAGTTTACCTGATGAGCGTTCAGCAGCGATCGTCAAAGCAATGAGCGATCGCATGGCGCAGGCTCCAAGTTTTGATGCTTGGCTACGATTCCCTTTACCCACGAATAGTCCGTTAGTAATCAACTATCGCAGGGCAAGAGTGGGCTTTGGTGTAGTTAGCCGTCACTTAGATGGAGTGGTTCCCCTTGACTTCTTTAATGTTAGTGAACGCGCTGAGATATCACTTTTTCTTAAAGATTTATTCTCTTAAGATCGCTATACTCAAAAGAAAGTTGCGAAGCAACTTTCTTTTTGTTTTCGGAAGTTCTGATTTTAGCAAAACTTGGCTATTAATCTATGAAATGGAAGTTGTCGAAATTGATTGGGATTTTGACGATCGCGATGATTGTTCTATTCGCTTCATCTGCTAGCGCTAATGCTCCGCCGCCACCTCCGATGAACTGGTTTACATTCGCTTATCCAGTAGGTAAACAAACCCTACAAGGTTTACAGATAGTTGAATGCAATACAGCTACCTGTGAACAGCCAAGATTGTTTATCCAATATGGTGAATGTCGTGATGTAGGCTGTTTAAAGTCCCCTGCCATTGCCTTGAATTTAGATAATAGCTATCAATTTAACTGTGCTAGCGATCGCTGCTTATTGGTTAGCGATCTGGTTAATACTTTCCCCATAGATAAAACTAAACCTCAAGATGATCCCAATAGATGGTTTAGCCTAATTGGACAGTTCTCCGATCGCTTACGTCTAAGCCCTACGCTTTTAAAAGATCCCAAAGAAAAAACTGCATCTTTCCCTCATAGTGGTGTTTGGCAAGTGCTAGTTAATCAGGACTCTTTACAAGTAATTCAGGAAGAGAACAAACTTGCATATTTTATTTTAACGCCTGTTCAAGAATATACAAGTCAGATGTTCTTGACTGGATGGCTTCTGACAATTACCTCTGAACTATTGGTAGGTGCAGTTGTTTTATGGTGGCGCAAAGCATCCCAAGCAAAGATTTTTAGAGTATTGATGGCGATCGCAATGGTCAATCTATTTAGCTATCCAGTAGTTTGGTCATTTTTTCCATCTTTGGAACCATTTCAAATTCTCTTAGGACGCTATTTTGGAATTAGTTCCTTAGTTGTAGCTTTCTTCTACGGCTTTGCTATGCAAGTAATTCGCCAAGACTCCTCTAAAAAAATTGTCTTCTTCTCTTTGCTTATTTTTGTCAGCATGAATATCCTTGGCGGCTTTATCGCACTTTGGTTTGGTTACGGAAATCGAATTCCGATCGCCGAAGGAATTCCCTATCGTTTTACATTGCCAGTTTCTGAAATTTTTGCGGTAGTCTATGAAGCATGGTTGATATCCACTCTAAGTCTGGGGCAACTATCCTTAAAGCAAGCTGGATTACTCAGTTTACTCACTAATGCCACCAGCTTACTTTTAGGTTTTATTCTTTTTGGGGTGAGTTTCTTAGCTTAACGTGATCGATATAGCCATTTGCGCCGCGCTTCGCGCGGCGCAAATGGCGAAAAATTGACGTTAGCTTAAATCACTAATATATTTAGCGATTCGTGCCGATGCTCCTGCTTGCCCCATACGCTCCTCGCCATTACGACTTACTTCTTGAAAGTAATCAGGATCTTGCAAAATCTCATTGAGAACATCGGCAACTTGAGCAGGTTTTTCGATCAAGTTAATCGAACATCCTAATAAATCCGCTTGTTCTTCGGCAAATTTGCGCGTGAATTGAGGACCATTTCCTGCGATCGTAATTACAGGCTTACCTAAACCAACCATCTGCTCCGTCGCAGTTCCCGCCATAGCTAAACCTAAATGACATTGATGAAGACAATCACTAAAGCCATCTTGTAAGAGAATTAGTCGCGCATTCTGTACCTTAAAGGTAGTTTCATCAATGCGTAGCCAACCCTTTTGAATGATGCTCTGTCCGATGACTTCTATATCCAAATCTGGGGCGATCGCTACTAAGAAATGGACATTATGGGGAATCGCACGGGAAACAACTTGAGCGCAAAGCATCAAGGTCATCCAGTTTTCATAGGCTTCAGGCGATCGCGAACCAGGTAAAATTGCTACCGCCCATTCATCTTCACCAATACCAAAATTAAGCCCCTTAGGTTCCAGCCCATCCATCATCGAGTTACCGAGATAAACCGCAGGTAGTTTAAAGTCTTGATTTAAGATCTCGGCAGTTAACAGATCACGGACAAATATCGCCTTACAGCGATCGCTATTCATCAAAGCGCGTTCCCAAGGAAAAAAGATCGAGCCGCCAAAAGGCTTTTTGACATGGGGTAAATTACTTTTGCGATCGCGCCAGTAATATTCTGACTTAGCTGTGGCGACAAACACAAAATTACAACCGCCAAACTGGGATGGTAACCATGCAAATAGCAATGGCACAATATCACCTACCGCTAAAATTAACCGTTTGCTTCTGCGGTTTTCGCGAGACCATTTCCACACAAAGCCCAATTGTTTACGAGTCAGCCCCACCAATCCACTTTTAACATCACGGGCTAACTGACGGCTATCCATGCGGACAAATCCCCCCGATGGCATCGCCTGTGTAAATTTTTCGACGATCGGGATATTGGCTTTAGCATAGGCATGTCCCACACCCACAAGCGGCAAGGCGATCGCTGAAAATCCTAACTTTTCTAGTTCAATGCAGATACGGGCAGCGATGATATCTTCACCATGTCCGTTACTGATACATAAAATTTCCACGTTTTACCAAACAATCTAATTTACAATTCTGAGTTAATAACTCACCTTACACAGATAGAACTTTGATAGCTGAGTTTTAGGGCTGGCACGGGGGCGCAGCCCCTACAGAACATGAATTATTCAGGTAGGGGCAATCCCCCCGTGGTTGCCCTACTTCGCTACCAACAAGAGATTCATCATCTATGTCCTGCGTAACATCAGTTAATGGTTTACTGTTCTAGGAGTACGGCAAATCATTATTGGGCTAATGTAACTTTAGTAGAAACTGCGACATTATGCTTAATAGCAATTCACGAAAGTGTTGTAACACTTTCGTGAATTGAAAACCAAACCCAGTAAGGGTTTTAAATCAAGAAATGGCTACGCCATTTCTTGATTGGAACTGAAGAAAACCCAAGAGTGTTGTGGTGGGCTTCGCCCACCACAACACTCTTGGGTTTTGATTAGCTTAAATAGGTGTAACCATTTAGGCAATGCTCGTACTTCTGTAAAAACAACCTTGCTTCATCGAGAGTGATTTGCTTTTCTTGGAGAGCACGTTCAGTTTCTTGGCGAATATTCTCTAGCATTGAGTCACGATTGTACTGGACATAGGCTAATACCTCAGTCATAGAGTCCCCCTTAATTACATGCTCAACCTTATACCCAGTCGGAGTTGCATGGATATGTACGGCATCAGTATCACCAAACAAATTATGCAAATCACCAAGAATTTCTTGGTAGGCTCCACCGAGAAATAAAGCTAGGAAATAAGGCTCTTCGGCAATAAAGGGGTGTAATTCAAGCACAGATTTGACATCACGCAAATCGATAAAACGATCAATTTTGCCATCACTGTCACAGGTAAGATCGGCGATCGTGCCACGACAGAGTGGCTCTTCATTGAGACGATGGATTGGCATGATCGGGAAGAGTTGATCGATCGCCCAACTATCAGGAGCAGACTGAAATACTGAAAAATTACAATAGTAAGTCAGAGCCATTGCTCTTTCTAAGTCTTCAAGATCATCGGGTACATAATTTAGTTTGCGAGTCACTTTAAGAATGCGATCGCAACATTCCCAGAACAGTCGCTCAACCCTTGCCCGTTGCTTTAAGCTCAGATAGCCAAAGGAAAACAAGCTAATTGCTTCTTGATTGAACTGCACCGCATCATGATAAATCTCTTGATAGTTATTCTCATTGATATTTTCCAACGCCTCAAAGAGATTACGGACAATGAGATGCTCATCTTCTTTTAATGGCTCAATGGGTTGAGTTGGTGTGCCACTAATGCCGACTACATCAAAGATTAAGACCGATTGATGAGAGGCGATCGCCCGACCACTTTCGCTCGTTAAGGTGGGTACAGGAATTCCCTTTTCAGCACAAGCGTCCTTAATTGCGGCGACAATATCGTAGGCATAGTTCTGCATACTGTAGTTCTTAGAAGCGTAGAAATTCGTTTTAGAACCGTCGTAATCTACGCCCAAACCACCACCAACATCGAGATGACCCATCGGTGCGCCTAGATTCGCAAGCTGCACATAGATTTGTCCCGCTTCCCGCAATGCATCTTTGATCGTGCTGATATTACTAATTTGCGAACCAATGTGGAAGTGCAGTAACTTGAGGGAATCCAACATATTTGCGGCTTCCAACAGTTCGACGGTTTCGAGAATTTCCCACATGCTCAAACCAAACTTAGCGCGATCGCCTGTGGAGTCTTCCCAATGTCCTAGACCCTTAGCACTTAGTTTAGCGCGTACACCAACCACAGGCGCAATTCCCAACTTTGTGGCAGCACGAATGATCATCTCTACTTCTTCTAGCTGCTCGATCACAATGATCGTATTTTGTCCCAGTTTTCGCGCTAATAGAGCCGTCTCAATATATTCCGCATCCTTGTACCCATTACAAATCAGCAATGAACCAGGGGTGCGTAGGGTGGCAAGAGCAATGAGCAATTCGGGTTTAGAACCTGCTTCCAAACCAAATTGGAAGGGTTTTCCATATTTAGCAATTTCTTCCACCAATTGCCTTTGCTGATTGACTTTGACAGGAAAAACGCCACGATAAACGCCATTGTAGTTATAACGGGCGATCGCCTTGGCAAAGGTGGAGTTTAAGCGCTCAATGCGATCGGCGAGAATATCCGAAAATCTGACTAGGATCGGCGATCGCAATCCCCTTTGTTTGAGATCATTCACCAGTTCAAACAGGTCAATACAGCCACCGCGATCGCCTTTGGGGGAGACAGTTACGTGACCAGCCTCGTTAATACTAAAATAAGGTTCCCCCCAGCCATTGATCCGATAAAGTGCTTCACTGTCTTGAATAGTCCACTTTTTTGCATCGGCAACAACAGGTAACTGAATCTCTTGCAACATTGTTAATAAACCCTACAAACCTTGATCTACATGCTGGAATAGGCGGCGCTTTAAGCTGACCGTATCAACTTTAGCACTATCAACTAAATCTAGGTGCTAAGCCCATAATTCGTCTAGATCTTTTTGAACAAACAGGTAAGATTAGGCATAGCAAAGTGCCGCCTGTGCTTAACAATATCAAGCTTTGCTTTAGCTACATTTCTAACCAACTAAACAATTGACCAACGGTAAGATTTAATCCCTTTGCAAAATCTGGGACTGGTAAAACTGCGCTTTTATCTTCAAATATGGCTAAGGTGCGATCGCCAAAATAGACAAACACAATCTCTTCATTGGGATCGATTAACCAACCCATCTGTGAGCCATGACTGAGGCAATGCAGAATATTGCGAATGACTTTAGTTTGGCTTTGATCGGGCGAAAGAATTTCAATTGTCCAGTCTGGAGCAATTTCAAAAATATTGGCGACTTTACCATCGCGATCGCGGGGAATATGCTCCCAAATAAATACGGAAATATCGGGGACAATTGACCTGCCACCAAAGGTACAGCGCAATTCTGAGTAGGCGCGAGCAATGCGTTGAGTCTTGAGCGCTAAGTTAATGCTAGAACCCAGATCAAGTTGTAAAGTACTGTGTTTCCCTTGAGGCATAGGCTTTTGAATGATTTCACCATCAATAAATTCGCTAGCAGGCTTAGTTTCAGGGAGAGACAGAAACTCAGTAAGGGTCAAAGATTTAGTTGGAGTTTGAACCATCGCCGCCACTATTGCTATAGTTTGCTGTAGATTATAGGCTGTAGATATTCTAGCGTTTTACTCACGGCTTACTGATCAATGAATTTTGAAGCTGAATTAAATCTGACCCTCCGCGCCCGTTATCCTTTGATTTATATACCTTCAGCCGAAGAAGAACGGGTCGAAGCCGTGATTACTAATGTGGCAAAATCCCTCGGTCGTAGTGTGTTTATTTGGGATTTTGTCGATGGCTATCAGTCCAATCCTAACGATGCAGGGGCAGGTAAACGCAATCCTCTCCAAGCTTTAGAATTTGTGGATAAAATCCCCAAGGGTGCGGTGTTTGTACTGCGAGATTTCGATCGCTTTCTCGATGATGTGGCGATCGCCCGTAAGCTCAAAAATCTTGCCCGTAAGCTCAAAAGCGAAGCGCAAAATATTATTGTCATTGCTTCACAGATTAGTATTCCCGATAGTCTCAGTGAATTTTTTTCAATTCTTGAATTTCCACTTCCCAATCCTAGCGAACTAAAAATCGAAATTGAACAAATTGCCAATTCCACAAACTCAGGCAACGATCTGCAATTAAATAAACAGGCGATCGATGATTTAGTCCGTGCTAGTCAAGGTCTATCTCTAGAGCGCATCAGACGAGTATTAGCCAAAGCGATCGCTGAAAATGGTCGCCTTAGTCCCAAAGATGTGGAACTAATTCTCGAAGAAAAGCGCCAAAGTATTCGCCAAACCCAGATTTTAGAATTCTATCCATCAACTACAGAAATTAGCGATATCGGTGGTTTGGATAATCTCAAAGAATGGTTATTAAGAAGAGGTGGAGCCTTTAGCGATCGCGCCCGTAAATATGGCTTACCCCATCCCAGAGGTTTGCTATTAGCAGGAATTCAAGGTACAGGCAAATCCCTCACCGCCAAGGCAATTTCTCACCACTGGCATTTACCCCTATTACGTCTCGATGTTGGTCGTCTGTTTGCGGGACTAGTTGGCGAGAGCGAATCCCGCACCAGACAAATGATTCAGCTAGCGGAAGCCCTTTCTCCCTGCGTATTGTGGATCGATGAGATTGACAAAGCATTCTCAGGTGTGGAAGGTCGCGGCGATTCAGGAACAACAAATCGTGTTTTTGGAACTTTCTTAACATGGATGGCGGAAAAGACTTCACCTGTATTTGTAGTGGCAACTGCGAATAATATTCGTGCTTTGCCTCCTGAACTCTTGCGTAAAGGTCGATTCGATGAGGTGTTTTTCGTGGGTTTGCCCAACCAAGAGGAGCGATCGCAGATTTTTGCGGTGCATCTCAGCAAATACCGTCCGCACAATACTCGCGCCTACGATATTGATCGCCTCGCCTATGAAACTCCCGATTTCTCAGGTGCAGAGATTGAACAGGGGATCATCGAAGCGATGCACATTGGCTTTAGTCAAAATCGTGACTTCACCACCGATGACATTCTCGAAGCGGCTAGTCAAATTGTGCCACTAGCACAAACGGCTCAACAGGAAATTCAGGTTTTGCAAGAATGGGCAGCTTCAGGTAAAGCAAGGCTAGCTTCCAGACAGAATGTTTTCAACAAGTAAAAACTAAGCGCGGCAAATGGTTTGAGTAAAAGCCCAGATCTCCGACTTTTTCTTTGCTTATCAAAATTTATAAGTGCTAGCAAAGAAAAAGTCGGAGATCTCAATTTTAGCTTCTTCTGTCCAGCTACTTACTAACAGAATCGCCTATTTTTAGAATCTTGCCAGCTTCTGTTAAAGGAATGCGTGTATTTAGTGCTAGACGATAGAAATGATTGAAACGCGATCGTTCTATATTCATCGGTAAAGTTGCTTCTCGTTGACGAGTGAAAATTTTTTGAAATTCAGGATAAACTTCGCCCGTGAAGATGTCACGGGTAGGCACTGGGCAACGCTGACAGGGATTTGTGCCGAGAAATTGAACATCACCAATTTTAAAAGGAACCGTTTCACCAGATTTCGCAAATAAATGATCTTCCCAAAATGGTTCGGTATCAGCTATTTCTAAATTGGTACGGAAGCGTCGACGAATTTGCTCAAGGCTGATTTGAGAACTTGTATACCAACTTTGCACAGTTGTAAGAGTTGACTCGGAGATTACAGTTGCGCCCCAAGCTTCAGGATCATCGGGAAACCCATTAATAGTATTTTGCCGAATTTCTACAGGCTGCTCAAAAAATGTACTTAACCAATCAGTAAGCGCAGTTCGATCTTGATCTAAATGGAAAGTGAATACTTCTTGTTGCTCTTGGATTTGTAAATGCACTAACCGATCGCCTAGTTCGTACTTTGCCCTAATTAAATGAATTTTGGGATAGCGCTTAGCATTGATGTATTTTCCGCTTTTATCAAACATGGCAAATTCGCGATCGCCTTTTAATGCTCCACCTTCAGATATTTCGACTTCATCTAAAGCGATCGGATCTAGCGATTTGACGGGGAAAATCAGGATTTTACTTAGCTTTGCCATAAAAATGATGAAGTGATTTTTTGATATTAAAATCAAACTCTGAACCTAAATTATCATTAATTTCACAAATCTAGATTTTTCGGAGTCGGCGGAGATCGATTTTGGCACGAAGTTCATCCTTGATTCTTGCCAAGATCGAATCTTCATCAATGGTTTCTAAGATACGTTTCACAACTGCTTTAGGACCATCTGCGCCCCATGATGCTCCATTGGCGAGATATTCCTTGGTGACTAGCCCTAGGGCATAGGTCGAGAAGCCTGCTACACCTGCTTGGGCGATCGCAACTGACACATAACCACCCAGAGTTAAACCACCTGTCACAGGCGTGGCAATACCCAGCAAACCTTTAAGAGAACTTAAGCCGAAGGTAGCCAGAAATTCACTGGCGCTGATGCCACCCATACCAATCGCTATTTTTTGCATCAGTGAAATTGCGCCACGGTTGCTCATATTTATGCCGTAAAGCTTGGATAGCGCCACGATCATCGAGACATCGATAATAGCGCTGGTAATTACATCTACTACAGTGAAGGGATTAACCGCGATCGCAACTGCTTGGGTGATCACGCAATTCCAGATGATGCGATTGGCTTGACGATCGCGCACAAACATTTTGCGTTGAACCACTCGCTCCTGCACCATATCCGCAAACATCATTGTATTTAGCGCGATGAGAGATTTACCTTCACGATCAAGTACTTCCAGAATTTTGATCTTTAAATCTTCAATTTGCGGCTTACCTGTAACTAGTTCCGCCTCAAAAGAGCCATCAGGCTGTCGGACAGCCTTAGCCACAAGCGGCGATGCAGCCGTCATCACAATTTCATCTTGGGTTAATAGCTCTTTTACGCGATCGTCACAGATTTTGGCATAGATAGCGAGCCGATCTTCAGGGGGATATTGGTCAATTTTGTTAAATACCAGCAAAATTGGTTTACTCGCCCCTCGCAGTTCCGAAAGCGCATCATATTCAACCTTAGTAATATCTCCCGCCACGATAAACAGAATTAAATCCGCCTGTTGTGCGATCCGTTTGGCAAGTTCCGCACGACCTTCCCCATCAACTTCATCAATCCCAGGAGTATCGATTAATTCGATTCTTGCCTCACCACGTCCTTGAAATGATGCTTTGAGGATGGTGCGATCACCATTAGTTTGCATGGCTTCTCGTGATATTTGCCACTCGGCGGCTTGCCGATTTGTAGTTACACCATGCAAGGGACCAGTCTCGAAAACTTGCCCACCCATGAGTGCATTGAGTACCGATGATTTACCTCGCCCCACCATACCAAATACTGCTATTTGCAGAACTTGGCGCTCTAACTTGTCTAACATTTGCTGTAGCTCTTCGAGTGGTTCCTCTAGTCCACGCCGCTCACGTTCTGACAAGTCCAAATTTGCGACAATATCTCGTAATGTGCGCTGCGCTTGGCGATAATTCAACTCCTCAAAAATTTCATCAAAGCTAAGAAAGTTTTCGTCTTGTGGCATAACATCGCTAGGTAAGGAAGAAGGCTTAATTATTTGTAGGATGTGTTTAACGCATCTTAATAAATAATTATGGGTTATCCCAAAACTAAAAATTGCTATGACATTTTTAGTTTTGGGATAACCCTTACGGGGTTTAGTTTTTGTCGCACGCAAGTGGGGCAAATCTTTCGTGAATTACGCGATCGCTAACCCATCCTACGTTTTATTAAGTGAAGTTGTAGTACTTCGCGCCGCCACTTCACTTCTGGATTTGAGGAACTATACTTATGATATTCGAGTCTTAGAGGGTAACAATTTACTCACAAACTAGTCTGAAACTGGTATAAAAAGGTTGTCTTTTTAAGTGAGATATTGTTACAGTTGCCAGAAAGTTACTTTCGGACAATAATTACGTTTGACTTTTACCCTTTCAAGGCTCGTTCATAGAGTTGTTTGCATTCTAAATCTCAAATAAACCTCATAAATAGTATTGTAGCTAGGAGAAATATGTCCGTATTCAAGTCGTTGGTTAATCTAGCAGCCACCGCAGGTGTCGCAGGGGCGATCGCTGTTAGTCCCATATTTACTCTCAAAGCTGAAGCCCTCACCGAAGCCCAAGTTTTGGAGAGATTGGGCAGTATTCCTGTTTTCACGATTACTGATGATAAAGGCTCACCTCTTTTAGGTGCGGTTCCTCAACAACCAAATGCTAAACCCGATGATAGCCAGCTTTTGTTCTTCTTCCTTGGTCCTGACGAAGCCCAAATGATGCTCAGTCAAGTCCAAAAATCGAATCCTGAAATTGGCAAAAAGGCTCAGATCATTGTGCGATCGATGAATGATGCCTATAAAGTAATTCGTGAAAATAAAGATAAAAAGGTCGTTTTCCAGTTTATCCCTTCTAGAGCCAGTATTGACTCAGCAAGGACAATTCTGACGGCTCAAGGCATTGCAGCAGACAAAATTCCGAATGTGCCTGTTTTCTTTGCAATCGGTGGTCAAGCCAATAACCAAGGCTTGCTAACCATGAGCATTGATCAAAATGGCAAAAAGGAGCAAGTTGTACCTTTCTTTTTGGATAAAACCGATTTGCAAAACCTGCTTGATCGCGCTAGTAAAGATCAACCCGATGTAGCTAAAGCAACCAAGATCCAAGTTGCTTCATTGTTCCAAGTCCTAGACTCGATGGTGTCAAAGGACAATAAACCCAACCCCGAAGTTGAGCGCTTCCAGTTTGTGCCATCACGCACTTCTTTTGAGTATATTCTCAAAAATACTAAGCAATCAGCAACACCTCAGCTAGCACCGCAAGCAACTCCTGCTAAGAAATAAAAAAAGGGCGCGACGCGCCCTTTTTTATTATTTACAAAAAAGAGGAGCGCCGATGCACTGCTCTTTTTTTTACCAGTCCCAATCAGAATCTTGATTGTTACGCCCACGACTATTTCCATAGCCAGTATCACGAGGATCGCGATCGCCATAATTACGACTTGAATAATCCCGTGAACCATAATCACGATTATCTCGTTCTTTAGGAGCATAGTTGCGCCCCATGTCTCGCGGATTGTCGCGTGGTGACTCACGGACGTAATCACGATTGTTTTGGCTTTCGCGGTTACTATCACGATTCATATAAGCTGAGGGAGCCGCAGGTTTCGCTTCAGGTGCACCGCCAAAAGCTATCAACAGAGGAAACCGCAGCAAATCTACCGAGATCAATTCTTCAGATTCATCAATAACCACTAGGGGGTTTAGCCCTTCTTTGACAAGGCGATCGCCTTTAGTTGCTAAAGGTTCAGGATCTTCAAACAAAGCAATCCCTTTATCAGAACCAAAATGCTCTCTGGTCAAGCCTAGACAATCTTGAAAACCACGTCGCCATTCGCCTAGACGTTCGGGGGAAGTTGCAAGGACTAGTACTCGCAATTTTTCACCATAAATAGCTTTTAAGACAGAGATAGATGCTGAGGTGACGAGAATATTTTGTAACCGTGTTCCCATCGTGCGGATTGCGCCACGTCCAGACTGCTCAAAAAACCACTTAGAAACGCGATCGGCATGGACTTGTTCAAAAGTACGTCTGAGTTTCCATGCTGGTCCGTAGTAATCAGGCAGGGTACGATAACGATCTAGAAGCTGATCAACCCGTTGTTTATATTCTGCAAAAGTTTGCTCAGACAGTCGTAATGGTTCAGGTTCTTTGGATGGTTGCTTTTCTTGAGGGAGGATTGTTTCCACTACAGGCTGAGTAGAGGTTGCAACAAGATTTAATTTTTCCGCACTAGCCACCAAGTCTTGCAAACTACCCACAAGATAGTCTTTAAATCCCTGCACACGAATTGCAATGTCTTGGGATGTACCTGCATAGGTACTAGTCATTTCTTTATCAAGACGTTCCTTTCGCTTTTCCAGAACAGCGATCGCCGATTGCAATTCTTGCTTTTGATATTCGAGTCGAGCAACATCAGCTTGGGCTAAGCGAATAATACCTGCCTGTAAATCATCTAACTGGTCTTGTAAAATTTTAGACTTGGCTGTTTTAAGAAGATCTAGCTCTGCTCTAAGTTCAGACTCTTCTTGCTTTAGTTGATCAATGATTGTTAATATTTCTGAGGTATCTAAACTTCCTTGTGGCTGAGTTTCTTGTTCAAGTTCTGCACTAGTTGCTGCGATAAACACCTCAGTCTCCATGTCCTTACCTTCAAAGCCAAGGGATTGCTCAAGGCTTTTGTCGGTTGTAGCTTGTTCTATCTGAATATTTTCATTTTCATCTATAGACTCATCGATAAATTCATCGACCTCATTGACTGCGCCATTATTAGCTAACATCGCGATCGCTTCAGGGGATTCTCCTTGGTGAGATGGATCTAAATTTTCTTGTAAACTTTCCTGTAAATTTTCTTCTACAGACAACTGATCGGACTCCATAAAGTTCTCATCGCATCGTGCTTACCTATTTTATACCAATTTTTAATATAGCGAATATCTATGAGGTTACTGAAAACATATTGCCAAGTTTTACTATCTAAGTTTTGACATCCTACTTTTATGAATAAGTGTAAGACCTTAGCCTCTCATCAACAGGCTCTCATTAACAACCACATTTTTCTCATGTTAATCTACAACTACAGCGGTTTTTATTTTGGTTACGACAAAATGGAAAAACTCAACCCTTATAGTGATTATTTTTTGTTTTGCAAATGAGTATGCAATCATTTGCAAAACGCTATAACAGAAAGGGGAAATGCTATATGATTAATAATTGATTGGTTAAATCTTCCGTTTCTAATGAATAAAAGTAATATTACTATTCTTGTTGTTGATGATACCCGATATAACTTGCAAATTCTATCAATTATGCTGGCTAATCAAGGCTACTCGGTTTTGGAAGCTACAAATGGAATCGAAGCAATCGAGCTTGCCAACACAAGGATACCAAACTTGATTTTATTAGATATCAAGATGCCTAAAATGGATGGATACGAAGTTTGTAGTAATCTTAAGAATAATCCAATTACTCAGCAAATACCCATCATTTTCATTAGTGCAATTGAAAATGTAGAAGAGAAAGTAGAAGCATTTGCTATAGGTGGTATTGATTTTATTAATAAACCATTTCATTTAATTGAAGTACTGGCAAGGGTAGAAACTCATTTACGAGTAAGTTCCTTACAAGCACAACTTTTAGAACAAACTAAGCTCTTAGAAACTCAAAATATTAGTTTACAGAAAGAGATTTCTACGCTAACGGGATTTAGCTGGGATTTATACTCAGAGGTAAAAGAATCTATAGATTGTCAAGCTTTGAGATTGTTCTATCAGCCAATTGTTAATTTTCAGACTGATTTAATCACTGGTTTTGAGGCTTTAATTCGCTGGCAACATCCAGAGCGAGGTTTACTTTCTCCTATTCATTTTATTGATCTTATCGAAAAAACAGATTTAATTTATCCAGTTGGGCGGTGGGTGTTAAGTACTGCTTGTCAACAATTACAAGTTTGGCAGCAATCTTTACCTAATTACACTAATTTAACGATGAGTGTAAATGTATCGACAAAGCAACTGTCAGAGTTTAATTTAGTGGAATATGTTCGTGAGATTTTAAGTGAATATCAGATCAGTCCACATTGTCTCAAACTAGAAATAACTGAGAGTACAGTCATGGGCGATCGCGATCGCACTTTACAAATTCTCCACCAGCTTAAAGATTTAGGAATTCAGTTCTGTATTGATGATTTTGGCACAGGCTATTCATCACTGAGAAGGCTAACTGATTTTCCTATTGACATTCTCAAAATAGATCGTTCCTTTATTAACAATGAAGAATGGATTATTGTCAAAGCAATCGGGACATTAGCTTTTACGTTAGGAAAGAGTGTTGTGGTTGAAGGTATAGAGACACCTCTACAATTAGCAATGTTAAAAACTTTATTTAATTCTTCTCTAGACGAATGCTTCGGTCAAGGCTATTTATTCTCGGAGCCACTCGAACCTGAACCAGCTTCTAATCTGCTAGCAAGTAATACAACATTTGGAAGCACAATAAACAATTAGTGGTGCGTGGCAAAGCCACGCACCACTAATTGTTTATTGTGCTTGTGATAAATCATCAATTTGGAAATTTTCAAGGGCGATCGCTACATGTGTCCAATGGGTTCCACCTTGAAGAAATACTGTATAAGGTTCACGTAAAGGACCATCTGCTGATAGCTCCAAGGTACTACCATCGATGAAAGTACCACCTGCCATAACCAACTGACTAACGTAACCAGGCATTTCCCCAGGAATTGGATCAACATAGGAATCAATTGGTGAGAATCGCTGAAGATTGCGACAAAATTCAATTAGTGTTTGGGGATTTCCGAGTTGAATCGCTTGAATGATGTCACGACGAGGCTCAAAGGGAAGCGGCTTAACTTTGTAACCCAATTGATCAAACACATAGGCGGCGAGATGACTGCTTTTCATTGCTTCCCCAACCATTTGCGGTGCAAGAAATAGCCCTTGAAAGAGCAATCGATTGAGATCAAAAGTTGCTCCACCTTCACGTCCAATCCCAGGGGCAGTAAGCCTTTGAGCAGCTAGTTCCACATATTCAGCTTTGCCCGCCACATAGCCACCTGCAGTAGCGATCGTGCCACCAGGATTTTTAATTAGAGAGCCTGCGATGATATCGGCTCCAACAGATGTTGGTTCGCGATCGCTAATAAATTCACCATAACAATTATCAACAAAGCAGACAGTATTTGGATTTTGCTGTTTGACTAATTTGATAATTTTTTCAATATCTTCAATGGAAAGGCTTTGCCGCCATGCATAGCCACAGGATCTCTGGATTAACACCATACGAGTCTGAGGTTTGACTGCTTTTGCCAGAGCCTCCCAATTTACATTTCCTTCGGGTGTGAGTTCTACTTGACGATAGGTAATACCAAAATCTTTGAGTGAACCTGCGTAGGCTGTTCCTTCACTGTCAGTGGTAAGGGGATAGCCAATCACTTCTTCGAGAGTGTCATAAGGCGCACCCACAACCGATAGTAACTCATCTAAAGGGCGCAAAATCCCAAATAAGCAACAGGCGATCGCATGGGTTCCTGAAACAAATTGCACGCGCACCGCAGCAGATTCTGCTCCCATTACTTGTGCGAAAACCTCATCCAAAACATCGCGCCCCATATCTCCATGTCCATAACCTGACACACTCGCAAAGTGATGCGCTCCCACACGGCGATCGCGAAAAGCTTGTAAAACCCTTTCGAGATTGTTTTTTACATGGAGATCGATTTGGTTAAAAGTCGGTGCAAGAGCAGTAACGGCTTTTGCAACCAGCAACTTCATTTTGTCAGAGGTCATTTATTTCGGATTTTTTTTGGCGGCTTATGATCCTACGCGAAGATGAATGATTTTGTCTAGCAAGCCTAGAAACTAAATAAAGATAGAAAATGCTGCTTTTGCTCTCTAGGCTTAAATTTGTTCTAGTATCATATGAAGTTATGAATTAGTGTTTCCAAAATAAGAGAGAAACACGAATCTCTTACTTCACTATGAAATATTCATATTTTAAGAGATTAGGATAGGCAGTGCGAAGCGCTGCCCATCCTAACCCTAAAATTCTGTCATCCTTAGCAATAATATATTTTTAAATTTTTTGAGGAAAAAGCCTTGCCTACGCTAGGAGTAAATATCGACCATATTGCTACTATTCGCCAAGCTCGTCGAGGGACTGAACCAGATCCTGTGGCTGCGGCTGTAATCGCCGAGCTAGCAGGTGCTGATGGTATTACTGTACATTTGCGTGAAGACCGTCGTCATATCCAAGAGCGTGATGTACGTCTACTGCGGCAAACTGTAAGGACTCGCCTAAATTTAGAAATGGCGGCTACTCCTGAAATGGTCGCGATCGCTCTTGATGTGAAGCCTGACTACATTACGCTCGTACCTGAACGTCGTGAAGAAATTACAACTGAGGGCGGATTAAATGTGAAAGCCCAATGCGATCGCTTAGGTAAATTTGTCCACCAATTACAAGGAGCAGGTATCCCTGTCAGTTTATTCGTCGATGCAGAAACAGAACAAATTCAAGCTTCGGCAAGAACTGGTGCAAAATTAGTAGAGTTACATACGGGTACTTATGCCAATGCTAAAAATGAAGAAGAGCTTAAACGGGAGTTAGGAGTATTAACTAAAGGTGGAGCATTAGCGATCGAGCTAGGAATGAGGCTCAACTCAGGGCATGGTCTAACCTATTGGAATACCCGTGCGGTGGCTCAAATTGCTGGAATGGAGGAATTAAATATTGGACATAGCATTATCAGTCGGGCTGTATTAGTTGGCTTAGAAAGAGCAATTCGTGAAATGAAAGAATTAATAAATCCATAAAAGAAGGGGCGCTTCGCGCCCCTTCTTTTATGATTAGTAGCCCTGCACTCAAGTGCGGGCTAAAAGCTCAAACCCGTTTCAACGGGTTAATTTAAATTATTCTGTAGTCCACTTCAGTGGACTTGAGCTTTTAGCCAAGAACTTGAGTTCTTGGTTTATTTGCGTAGTAAGTCCTAGTGACAACTAAGGCTTCGGACTATTATCTTCTTGATAGTCTTCAGCCGAATGATTGCCATTCAAAGAGTCGCCATGCAAACCACCTTCATAAAACTCGGCGGCGATCGCTAGTTCGCTATGCTTAGGACGATGTAAACCGATCTTCATCCGTTCCTCAATTTTCTTAACGACAATGTATAGAATCGGAACGATAAATAGACTCAACAAAGTCGCTACACACATACCACCCATGACCGCAGTGCCAATTGACTGCCGAGCTGCTGCCCCTGCTCCTGTAGCAATTACCAGAGGGAAAATACCGATAATTGTAGAGAAAGCAGTCATCAGAATTGGGCGCAACCGTTGCTGCGAAGCCTCGATTGCTGCTTTGGTAATGCTCAATCCCTGCTCCTGTAATTGGTTAGCAAATTCCACAATCAAAATCGCATTTTTACTTGCCATACCAATCAGCATCACCAAACCAATTTGGGTATATACATCATTGACAAAATTAGGATTGAATAGACCTCGAAACATCACTGCTAAGAGCGCTCCCAAAACTGCAAGTGGAACAGTGAGCATGATGATGGTTGGGTCAATATAGTTTTCGTATTGAGCAGCGAGCACTAAAAATACAAATACAATACCTAAACCGAAAATAAAGAAGGCACTATTACCAGAGCCAATTTCTTCAAGAGATAATCCTGACCATTCATAACCAAAACTCTTAGGGAGCACTTCTTTAGCAAGCTTACCCATAATATCGATCGCTTGTCCAGAACTGACTCCAGGAGCGGTATTGCCAGTAATTTGGATGGAACGGAAAAGATTATAGTGATTGATAATCGAGGGACCAACAGTTTGGGTCACTTTTACCAAATTGCTGAGGGGAATAATCTGTCCTGTTTGCGATCGCACATAAAGTTTATTGATATCGTCAGGATTAGAACGGAACTTAGCATCAGCTTGGACATAAACGCGATAGGTTCTACCAAAGGTATTGAAGTCATTGACATATTGCGAACCCAATAAAGTCTGCAAAGTACTGTAAATATCTTGTAAAGAGACTTGTAAAGCATTTGCTTTAATACGATCAACTTCCACTGTTAGTTGTGGCGTATTGCCATTGAAATTGGGGCGTAATCCTGCCAGCATTGGGCGACTAGGATCGGGATAGGTACTTGCTCTACCTAACAAAGCTCCCATCGTTTGCTCAATTTCTGGAAAACCTTGGTTTGCTTTATCCTGTAATTGGAACTCAAAACCACCATAATTACTCAGCCCTTGAATTGCTGGTGGCGGAAAGGGGATGACAAAAGCTTCTTTAATGGAAATTAATTCAGGTAATAATCCAAAGGGTTGAGGAACCATACCACCAATGATGCTATCTGCCGATCGCGATCGCTCTTTCCAAGGCTTTAGCGTTGCAAATACGATCCCATTATTAGGGGTGTTTCCACTAAAACTAAATCCTCCAACTGCAAAAATATTCGCAATTTCAGGATAAACAGGTTCACCCTTTTCATCTTTACGACGCATGATCCCTTCAATATTCTCTAACACCTTTTCGGTGTAGTTGAGGGATACGCCTTCAGGAGCTTGAACGATGGTAATAAAATAGCCCTGATCTTCTTGTGGTAAAAAGCCTCTAGGAACAATTGTATAAATCCAATAGGTCATAAAAAGGGAGATCACAAAGAAGATCATTACAATCCCTTTGAAATTAGTTGATTTCGTAACTAACCACTGATAGTTATGCCTTGTACCATCAATTACCCAATTCACCCGATCAAAAAACCAATTGCTCCGTAGTTGCTCTTGCTTCAGCAATAAAGCTGCTAAGGTTGGCGAAAGTGTCAGCGCATTAAAAGTGGAAACTGTGATCGAAAAGGCGATCGTCAGCGCAAATTGTTTATACAATTGCCCAGTCGTGCCTGGGAAAAAAGCAACAGGGACAAATACAGCAATCAGCACCAAGGAACTAGCAATTACCGCGCCCTGTAATTCATTCATGGACTCGATCGCGGCTTGGATGGGGTTCTCTCCTTTTTCTTGAATGCGACGGGTGATATCTTCAACCACCACGATCGCATCATCAACCACCAATCCAGTAGCAAGAGTCAAACCAAAAAGAGTCAGGGTATTGATATTGAAATTGAGGAGTTTGATAAAAATAAATGTCCCAATTAGAGCCACAGGAATAGCAACAGCAGGGATTAAGGTCGATCGCCAGTTTTGCAGGAACAAAAAGATAATTAGGATGACTAAAGCGATCGCAATTAAGAGCGATATAAGTACTTCTTCCGTACCAGCTTCGATAAAAGTAGTTGTGTCAAAAGCTACCTCATAATTTAACCCTGGAGGAAAACTAGGTTTTAACTCCTCCAGCGCTTTCTTGACGGCATGGGCAACGTCTAAAGCATTAGCATCAGGTAACTGGGATACACCTAAACCGATACCTCTAGTTCCATTAAATCGTAATGACGAGCCATAATTTTCTGCTCCCAATTCCACTCGACCAACATCACGCAGTTTGATTGGTGAGCCATCACTAGCGGTTCTAATTACAATTTCCGAAAACTCTTCTGTACTTTTTAATCTTCCCGTTGCTGAAATTGAAAGTTGATACTGCTGATCAGGTAAATTGGGCTGCTGTCCAATTTGACCAACACCCACCTGTAAGTTTTGCTGCTGAATTGCCGATACGACATCTTGAGCAGTCAGTCCTCGCGCCGATAGGCGATTGGGATCTAACCAAACACGCATGGCATATTTACGTTCACCAAAGATGATAACGTTCCCAACACCTTTAACCTTTTTAATCGCATCAACAATATAAAGATCAGCATAGTTACTCAAATAGAGATCGTCATATTCTCCTTTTTCAGCATATACACCGATCGCAAATAGGAAACCTGAAGATTCTTTACTAACTCTTACGCCAGTTTGCTGCACTGGTCCTGGTAGCTGCGACTCCACCGTAGAAACACGATTCTGCACATCAACGGCTGCGAGATCTTTATTCTTACCTAAATCGAAGACCAAATCAACGGAACTAGTTCCATTATTAGCGCTAGTGGAAGTAATGTAGCGGACTCCTTCAATTCCATTTAGTTCTCTTTCAAGAATGTTCGTAACTGTAGATTCTACAACTTCCGCATTAGCACCAACATAGTTAGCACTAACAGTAACTTTGGGAGGTGTAATTTCAGGATACTGAGCAACAGGCAACAAGAAAATACAAGCTGCTCCCAATAATGTGATCACAACAGAGCAAACTGTCGCAAATACGGGTCGTCTGATAAAAAAGTCAGAAATTGATAGCAGCATGGTCAGAGATTTAGGAATTAATAGTTTCGGAAGTAAGCCTAGCCACCGACTGCTGTAATATCAAAACACAAAATGACTATGCCATTTTGTGTTTTTAAAACCTTGATTGGATTTGGTGTTTAACTCACAAAATTGTGAAGACACTTTTGTGAATTGGTATAAACCGATAGAAGGGTTGTAAATAATTCCTTTAAACTTTAGAAGAATACTGACAAAATATTGGGCAATAATAGCACGCTAGCAATCATCAAAGCAGCGATCGCGGCAATTAGCACCGCACCAGCCGCACAATCCTTAGCAATTTTGGCTAACTGATGAAACTCACGTCCCACAGTCAAATCGACTACCGCTTCCAAAGCTGTATTCAACAGCTCCAGCACCAAAACTAAGGCGATCGTCAAACTAATAATCGAGCAGGCAACGGCGGAAAGGTGAAAGTAAAGACTCAGAGATAAGGCGATCGCGCCAATAATCAAATGAATCCGAAAATTTCTCTGAGTACGAAAAGCATAGCCAACACCCTGTCCAGCATATTGAAAACTGAGTAGTAAATTTGTGGCAATTTGAAAAGAATCACTACGTTGAGCAGAAGTCTGCTCAGGTGTTTCCAAA
This sequence comes from Pseudanabaena minima str. Chao 2107, assembly GCF_051131155.1. Lineage (NCBI taxonomy): Bacteria > Bacillati > Cyanobacteriota > Cyanophyceae > Pseudanabaenales > Pseudanabaenaceae > Pseudanabaena > Pseudanabaena minima. The sequence continues at coordinate 1,116,684 of NZ_CP159508.1, read as the reverse complement.
TCATCAGTCTTTGTCATTTGCTCAGTTAAGAAAGGCGATTTAAACAAAAATAGTCTTGATAGCGGTAAATCGTTGTTCATGGAGATTATTTCCAATAGACTTTGCCAGCAGTTGCCAAAAACTTCAAAGATTCTAACGCTAGAGAATCAGTTTACTCAAATTACGGACAAAAATACTTAAGTAATTGTTTACTAATTTTTACATTGATTTAGGAGCGATAAGTTATGGTTAGAGCGAATCTCTGACCATAACTTATCGTGATTTCGGGATAATCTGCAAAATTTTAAAAGCTAAGACAGTAAAAGCTTCGTGAAGCTTTTACTGTCTTGGTAGAAAGGGGGCGCGGAACGCCCCCTTTCTACCAAGACAGTTTGAAATTAATCCAAACTGAGGTTGACTTAGAGGCGCACCTCTAATATTGTCACAACGAAATTAGCTGCAACATCAGATCTTGTTGCTTTAGCATGACCTCTAAACTTTCATCGTCAGGGTGATCCCAACCGAGTAAATGTAACAAACCATGTGCTGCTAGCCAAGCGAGTTCATAGGTTAGCGAATGACCGCGTTCCTCAGCCTGAAAAATTGCTGTGGTTTGAGAAATGATGATATCTCCTAAATAAGTTGGTTCAATATAACCAGAGTCATCATTGGGAATCTCTGGAATATCGGACTCTAAAGATGCAAAAGACAAAACATCAGTTGGACGATCCTGTTGACGGTATTGCAAATTTAACTGTTGAATTGTCAAATCGTCAGTAACGGCAAGTGATAGCTCATACTCTCCATCCGCGATCGCCTGTTCAGAAACAAGATAGGTTTCCCATTTAGCAAACCATTCCTGCCATTGCTCTACGGTGATTGGATGGCAGTCAGCAACTTCAGGATAGATTTCACAATACAAATCAATACTCAACGCTCTACAGTCCCATCAGCTAAACAACAAAAAACTACAAAAAATTAGCAACTTGTGACATTCTTAATTCAAGAACCAATTCAACTTGTCCGCAAAAGTTGGTCATGCATGATACATAGCAACTTTTGTCATTTTCTTTAAAGAGAAAATTTAATTTGCTGTCTACAAATAAATTAGGCTTTATAAAGATTCGAGTCTGGTCAACGAAACAATCACAATCACAATCAATTGATTGTGATTGTTTAAAGTATGTACAGACAAAGAAACAAATTAATTTATGAACAGCAATCTTTAACAACCAACCTACGAATATGAGAATGCAAAAGAATTTATTTGCTTTGTCAATTCTCTAAACTTGTTATTTTTAATATTTTACTAACTTTTGATCTAAAGCATGACTCTCATTGACTAGTTTGATTGAGCAAGCATGATCAAATTCCTAGTGAAAGATGATTGCCAATCCTAGTAAAGCTCCAATCACCCCAAAGACTGTCAAAAAGAAATGGAATAGAGATGTGCTACCTTTCTTGACCATATTCCTCATCGCAAGTTTTACAAAACTGTCTTGCTCTTTTTGATTGTTAGCATTAAAGGCTTGATTGTTTGCTTGACTACTAGTATTGTTTGATCTGGAATTAGATAAATTATTAGAATCGCTATTCATGGATTAATCAAGAATTAGTATATATTCAATATTAATTTTAAAGTAATTTCAAAAAAATAGCTAGTTCTAAAAGCCTGTAATCTATTTTCTTCAAGTTAATTTACTGTATTAATTACTTTTAGTTAGCCCATAGTTTTAGCAATCGATCATCGTTGGTAATCGACAGAAAAAAATATTTCTGTTTTAATTGCATCCTCTTAAAGAAAGTTTATCATCAATATTCACAATATCTTATAAAATTAGACATGTTCTCTCTATAGAGAAAGATAAGCAAATGCAAAAGAATTAATACAAAATAAGTATAAGTAATTTTGCTGTTGTATAGTACAGTTTGCACAGGCAGAATTTATATGCCTAACATAGTTAACTCAAGGAGAATATTACTATGGCAGTCGAGAAAGTCAACTCTTCCTCTAGTCTAGCGGAAGTCATCGATCGTATTTTGGATAAGGGCATTGTCATTGATGCATGGGTGAGAGTCTCTTTGGTGGGAATCGAACTATTATCAATCGAAGCTCGTGTTGTTATCGCCTCAGTGGAAACATACCTTAAGTATGCTGAAGCTGTTGGACTAACAGCATCGGCGGCAGTACCTGCTGCTTAGTAAAATTTGCCACTAGCAATGCTAGTAGTAAGTCACTAAACAATAGATTATTAGCCTACCGATTTCTTTTCTACCCCCTTCACACTAAAAACTATCTTGTCAGTTTCTTGCTGACAAAGCAATAGATTTTTGGCAGGGTAGTTATACGGTGGGAAGGGGGACTATTTTATGAAACTTGAAAATTGCGGCGCTGAGAAAGTTTAGTTTAGAATTTTGATTTGAAAGAGTGAATTTGAGGTTAACGTTATGGCTTCTTTGATGCAAGAATTTGCAGAAGCAAGACAGAGACGGTTACAAGATAGAGCGGATTTTTTGGCTGAACAGCAATTAGCAAAGGATCAAAGAGAAAGAGATTTGCAAGCTCAAGCAGAAGCGACTGCAAAATATTTAGCTCATGCTGAGCAAACTCGCCTTGCGTGGGAACAAGGCAGACAAGCGATCGCTGAAAATGCCTTAGAATCTCGGAGGGAAGAGATTCAAGATCGGGCGGCTCAAGTATCGGAATACTTGGAGACTCTTAATACTACTCGTACTGAGCAAGCCGCAGAAGATAGTGAGCAACGCGCCCAAGAGGTCAGAACTCGTACCTTTAAAATGCGATCGCAGCTAAAACATGTTCGCAAAGCTCGGATTCGAGCTGGTCAAGCGAGCCTAGCGCAACGCCAACAACTAGTTCAAGATCGTGCTGCTTTGACAAAAATGCAACTAGACGATCTAACTAAAACCCGTCTTACCAATGCAACTGTCGATGCACAACAAAGATCGCAAGAATTTAGCGATCGCGTAGCTAATGTCAAAGCGTCGTTAGCGCAAATTGAGGCAAGTCGCCTTGCTGAAGCTGAAGCCCAAGCTCTAAAATTAAAAGCTTTTCGTTCTAATCTCACCAATTCAGTTTGGTCAGGCTCTCGTACTGCTGTGGTTAACCCACCTGTTGCCAAGCCAAAGCAGGAAGACACCACAAAGTCTCCTGATGCCTCAGAAAGTTCCAGTTCTAAACCCAAAAAGAAAAATACTAAATCTGAAAGTGTAGTTACTTCAGCACCCGAACCTGCGATCGCCAAACCCGTCGAAGCCAAAGAAGCACCTAAACCTGCTGGCAAAATCGAGCAATTTGTGGTTGACTACGTTGCCCAACTATCGACAAACTCTAGTCTGCTAGAAGTTGTCAATGATCGCGATACGGTCAGAGATCTACTAGCTCAAGGAGCCAACACTTTGAAAGTTGATCCTTCGGATATCCTTAATACCCTGCTGCAAATGGCAGAAGGCTCCTCAACATGACCACAGTTCTCCATGCTAATGCTCGTCAGTTTGTTAGCACTGACTTCACCAAGCAAATAGTTCGTCGGGCGCTGCGCTATTTACAGTCTGGTTTTGCAATCCATTTGCGTGGACCTGCGGGTACTGGTAAAACGACATTGGCAATGCATCTTGCGGGGTTAGTTGGTAGACCAATGGTGTTGATCTATGGTGATGAGGATCTGCGATCGTCACAACTGATCGGCTCTAACTCAGGCTATACTCGCAAAAAAGTTGTCGATAACTATATCCACTCCGTTCTAAAAGTTGAAGATGATTTGCGTCAAAGCTGGTCAGATTCACGCCTTACCTTGGCGGCTAAAGAAGGATTTACGTTAATTTACGATGAGTTCAACCGATCGCGCCCAGAGGTAAATAACGTTCTGCTCAGCGCCCTTGAAGAAAAGCTGATTGTCTTGCCACCAGATAGTTCTCAATCAGAATATGTGCGCGTACATCCAATGTTTCGTGCCATTTTTACTTCTAATCCTGAGGAATATGCAGGAGTTCATCCCACTCAAGATGCGCTACTTGATCGGATGATCACGATTAACGTTGGCGAAGCCGATGTGGAAACCGAAAAGCAAATTTTGGTAAATCGGGTTGGACTAGATCGCACTCAAGCTTTGAAATTAATCAACTTAATTCGTGGCTTTCGTCGTCAGGTGGAATGTAGTAAAGCGTCGAGCTTACGAGCCTGTCTACTGATTGGTAAAATTTGTCATGAGCATGAGATTCCTGTGTCTGGCAAAGATGATGACTTTCGAGATCTCTGCTTTGATGTCCTAATTTCTCGCTATGGTGATGGTAAGCCTGAATCAGAACTCGGACTCGCTAAATTATTGGATCAAATACCTTAATGTCTCAAGCGCTGAAACCTCAAGCAATTAAAACCAGCACAACTGGCTCTTCCCTTGCGGATATTCTAGAAAGAGTATTAGACAAGGGAATCGTCATTGCTGGTGATATCACAGTGTCCGTAGGCAGTGTGGAATTGCTGAGCATCAGGATTCGTTTGTTAGTTGCTTCCGTTGATAAAGCAAAAGAGATTGGCATTAACTGGTGGGAGTCAGATCCCTATTTGTCTTCAAGAACTCAAGAGCTACTTGCATCTAATCAACAATTGCTAGAACGAGTCAATCTCTTAGAAAGAGAACTAGCCGCAGTGAAGCAGTTAGAAGGCAACAACTAAAAACACTAAAGAAAGCTAAGCTTCTAAGCATCTCGGCATAGTTATAAACAAAACCCATATTCCTGTGCCGCCCGCTACGTGGGCGGCACAGGAATATGGGTTTTAAGTTTATACCAAAACACAAAGAAGAGGCAACAGATGATATAAGAGAAAAAGGAGAAAGAGGATAACAAAATGGCAGGGGTATATAGATTAGAAATAAGTGAAAGCGAAGAAGAGCTAAAAGAGATGCTAGGGCGGCAGAAAACAGGCTCAGATAAAGAACGAGTGCAAGTATTGTACTTACTGAAAAGCAAGCAAGCTGGCACAGTGCAAGCCGCCGCTCAACTAATCGGGAGAAACCGTAGCACAGTGCAAGAGTGGATCAGAGGATATCGAGAGGGAGGAATAGCAGGAATACTAAGCCATAAACCAAGAGTAGGCAGAATACCCAAAATCCCAGATTGGGCGCAAAAAGCACTGGACAAACAACTGCAACAGGAAAAAGGATTTAATAGCTACGGAGAGATACGACAATGGCTACAGGAAAAACTAGGAATCGAAAGTACCTATAAAAATGTGCATGACTTGGTGCATTACCGAATGAAGGCAAAACCAAAGGTAGCCCGTCCCTATAGCGCCAGTCAAAACCAAGGGCAACGCGAGAATATATAAAAAAAACTCTCGGATAACCTAGCCATGGTGGCATGGTATGCCGTGACCGTGTTGGGATTAACGGGAAAAGTCCGATTCTTTTGTCAAGACGAAACAAGGATTGGTTTGAAAACCATCAGTGGTCGTAAAATAACGGCTCGTGGGGTCAAACCCAAGGCAAAAGTCCAGTGGCAGTTTCAGGCTACATGGTTATACGGCATCGTCGAACCTGCGACGGGAGAAAGCTTTTTCTATGAATTTAGTCATCTCAACACTGACTGTTTTCAAATATTTCTAGACCTTGTATCAGAGAAATTTGCAGACAGCATAATTATCTTGCAAGTTGATCAGGCTGGTTGTCATCGGGCTAAGCGTTTACGATTACCTCACAATATCATTTTGATATTTCAGCCTGCTCATTCTCCAGAATTAAACCCAATTGAGCGGGTTTGGCTACATTTGAAGCAAGGGTTGAGATTTTCTTTACCCAAAAATATGGATGAGTTGCGGCTTTTGGTCAAGAATCGTCTCTCCGAAATGACTAAATCTGTAATTGCTTCTCTTGTCGGTAGAGATTCCATACTGGATGCTCTATCTGTTGCCTCTCTTTTGTGATTTGGTATTACTTATGCTTGACTACTTAGTGACTATGTGCGAACTTATACCAATTCCCGAAAGTGTGGCTACACTTTCGGGAATTAAAAACCAAACCCAGTAAGGGTTTTAAAATCACAAAATGGCTACGCCATTTTGTGATTTGGTATTATTCAAACAGAGTACAGAGATCACCAAAGCAAATATGCTTAGCATAGCTCCATAGAGGGGAAGAATTTCTCCTTGAGTTACAACTAAACCTGCAAATAGAGCGGTTGCCATACCACTACCACCAAAATATAGTCCTGTTCCGAATCCTGCCTGACTAGGATCAACCATAGATAGCGCAAGGGGAATCGTATTAGTCAAGACTAAACCAAGAGCAACGGAGGCGATCGCTCCAATCGCTATTAAATAAATACCATTTTGGCTCAGTAATATTAGCGTAAGACAACTAGCGATCGCCGCTAATCCTAGTCCCATTCCCCATATTACTTTTTGTCTGCGAAATAGCGATCGCAAAGGTAATGTAGACAGCCCAGCAACTAATAGAATTCCCGATTGGACATATTCAACGGAAAGATTGCCAATTGCCTGAAAAAGACTATGGGGTAAGACATGGAGTAGCAAATTAATCTCTAACCCAGAACCTAGTCCAACCACAAAAGGTAAAGCATACATAACCACAGATTTTGTAATTGCTTTTGGAGTAGAGACTTCTGGACTTGTGGCTGTGACTAGGTGGCGAGGGCTTGATGACCACAGAAGTACTGAACCCATTAATAGAGCGATCGCTCCCAAGATAAAAGTCATGGATGCACCAATCTGTTTGAGGAGCAATCCTAAAATCGGGCTAGTTGCACTAGTAATAGCCAAGACAAGAGCCAAAACAGCATTGGCTTTAGGTAATTGATTAGTTGGCGCAAATCCCTGTAACAAAGCGATCGCAGGACCGCGAAAGATAATCATCGCAATCACCCAAACTGTCATTAGCACAGGCACGATCCAGCGCATTCCCTCTGAGAGTTGCGTTTCAACTAGCCACGAAACAATCACAAAAATTAGTCCTGCTAAAGTCACGCCCACAACAATTAGAGGTAATCGGCTTCCAAAACGTCTCAGAACACGATCAGAAAACCAGCCTACAACTGGTTCAACAATCGCGCCAAGTAAACCCTGAAAAATGCCTAACCATAGAGCTAAATCAACAAATCCAATCCTTGCCAAAATTTTGGGCTGATAAAATCCATAGGCAATCCAACTGAAGGTAATTGCTGCTAATAACGCGGCTAGCCCCCAAACTTGTCGCCAAATAATTTTGGTTGGGGAATTGATGTGAGCGTTAGTTGTAACATTCATGTTTCACTCCAGAGAAAACCGCACAATTGAAAAAAAGCCTTGCTTTGCAAGGCTTTTTTTCAATTATTTACACTTTGATAATCCAAGCATCACGGGTATCTTTACTGACAAAAGGTGCAGGTACTACATTGAGACTTACGCCCAAGGATTGAAATGCAGCCCGAATTACGGTTGCATGGGACGCTTCAGTGGAGCCAATACTTGCACCTGCGGTAATGAGATCAGGATTTTTGAGGGTTGCAACTTCCAGTCCATAGGCGATCGCCGCATCTACTTCCAAGGCAAGGGCAAGCTTAGCAATATTCACATCAGAGTCCAAATTCCCCTCACCTTTTTCGATATAAGGGGTAACGGTTTTGAGATATTCAGTCTTTGCCATCACAGGCACACCACCTAGCTGCTTAACCACACTAGTAAGCAAGTCTCGATGAGCTTTATGATCAGCTTGGTTGGCTAAGGCGATCGCTAAAACTGCTTTACCCACATTACTATTGGTAAGTTTACCTGCGGCAAACCCATAGGCCCAAATTGCTTGATGCTCATAAAACAAGGCATTATTCAAAACTTTGATGTCGCTCATGACATCTTTCTTGTTTGGCATCTTCGCCATAACTTCTGGAACTGCTGCTGCACTCGCAATACCCATCGCCCCAAACAAACCAACTTTGATTAATTGTCGGCGCGAAGCTGAACCTGAAGATTGTTCTGGTCTAGACATGGTTTTTATTGTGATGTTATATAGTTGAAGGTCAGTTGCGTTGAATCAGCGATCGCGATAAATAGTTTCTAATTGAACTAAAGCTAGAAATTTTAGTGTTCGCTGATTTGTATAAGAATACGGAGAGGATCTAGCATTGGATTCATGCGATCGCCAAGTTTTGAAAATTGATTATGAAAGTAGACTTGATGAAGTTGCACTTATTCATCAAATTGCTAATGGCGATCAAGCGTCACTATCACTACTTTATGATCGCTATTCTAGGGTCATTTATGCGATCGCCTATCGCATTCTTAAATCTTCAGAGGAATCCGAAGAGATAGTTTTAGACGTATTCACTCAAGTATGGAAAATTGCCAAAAACTACAATCCTCAAAAGGCGAGAGTAGATACATGGTTATTTATGCTGACCCGTAGCCGCGCTTTAGATCGCTTACGCAATCAGGCAAGGTTGGATAAAGTTGTCAACGCTTCTGAAGATGCATTGACAATGCATTGGCAGACAGACAGTCCTGAAAATGATGCGATGATCCAAGAGAGAAGTATTTACATTAAATCTTGTCTCGACAATCTTCCTGCTGAACAACGTCTAGCATTGGAACTTGCCTATTTTTCAGGGCTTAGTCATAGTGAAATTGCAGCAAAGACAGGTATTTCCCTTGGTACTGTAAAAACTCGCATTCGTCTAGGACTAAAAAAGTTACGAGAAATGATTGGTGATGAATGGTTTAGTTTTTAGGGAACGCTAACAAAAATCAAGAACAGCCATAATGCAAAGCAATATAAAGCTAAACAGCAAATTAAGAAAATTCAAAAAACTAAAAGCTTGAGAATGGGGAACTAAACTGCATGAACCAAGAAGACATCAATGACCTATTAGCACTAACTGCACTTACAGCGAGCACCCCTCAAGAAATGCAATTTATAGAGGAACTCGCCGCCACATCACCTGCAATAGAGCAAGAATTGCGATCGCTACAGGACGTTGCCGCAACTCTTGCTTATGCTCAGCCATCTCTGACAGTGCCTGTCAATCTCAAACAGAGGTTACTCAAGCGTATTCAGATAGAAGCTGAAGTTTTAGATATTATGTCAAAGCGATCAACAGAACTCAAATGGCGGAAGCATCCTGTCCAAGGTTTAGTGATGGCTGTAATAAATGTTGATCGTGATCAACGAGAAATATCTGCTTTAATTCGTGCAGAAGTAGATGTTTCTTATCCACTACATCATCATGCTATTGGGGAAGAAATTTTTATGATCGAAGGCGAGTTAATCGATCGCGGCATTACCTACAAGGCTGGTGATCATATTTATTCGGCGGCTGGTTCTATGCATTCACCCTATGCGATCGCAGGTTGCATGTTTTTTGTTCGCACATCTTTAGATGACGTTTTTCTTTAAATCTCCTTGCCAGAAGCTTTTCAACTAGATTTTGTGCAGATTAAGTCTTTAGCTTTGGCGATTAATTTCCTGTAATAACCATTCATCAACTGGCTGACCATCTTTACGCTTGAGTTCTATCTCTATTATCACTGACGAATTAGAGCCGACGGGAGCCATTTTTTGATGGAAGCAAATTACATAATCCTTAGGATTATGATTGCGCTCTTTGAGCCAGTCTTGGACTTTGAGTTCTGCAAATAATGATTGACCTTGCTCAAACATCCTTGCAACTTGCATTCTGATCGTAAAAGGATTGACTTGTGGCATAAACTTCTCCAACTATCACAGGCAATATTTTCAAGAAATACGGCACGGAACCCTTCTTGAATTTTTTTTTCATTTAACTAGTCCCAAAACACAAAATAGATAAGCCATGTTGTGTTTTTACCGTCAGTTCGACGAAAGCGAACAATAAGTTGCTATTGTCTGCCATTTGCGGCGTGCGAAGCACACCACAAATGGCTATAGTGTGGCGACCCTTTCATGAATTGCTATGAGAGGATACATGCCACACCATTTTGCGGTGTGAGTATATTCTCTAATAAAAAAGAATTTGATCCTCCGATCGCTTGTGATGGAATGATTTATTTCTTTAATACAAGATAATATAATTCGCCATCACCTTTGATTAGCCCAGCTCGTTGTTTAGCCTGATCGCCTGTACCCATAAAAATATCCACACGACCTGCCCCACGAATTGCACCACCAGTATCTTGATCAAGGGCAAAACGCTGCACTTGGCGAAGTTCGAGTTTACCTGTGGTGGGATTTTCAAAGGGAATTTCAGTACGGATCAGTGCAATACCGCCAGAGGGGAAGATTTTTTTGTCGGTGGCAATTGAGCGCTCTGCAATGACTGGTACTCCTAGACTGCCAGTTGCGGGCTTACCATTGGTTTCGCGGAAAAAGACAAAGCTAGGGTTACGATTTAGATACATGACTAAATCTTGGGGATTTTTTTGAAAATATTCGATCAAGGTTTGTAAAGTCACATCCTCGAGACGCATCTTGCCATCACGAACTAGCTCAGCCCCAACTGAGCGATAGGGCTGATCGGTTTTACCTGCATAGCCAACGGTCAATAAGTTGCCATCAGGTAGTTCAAATCTTGCGGAACCTTGCACATGCACTAAGAACGCTTGGAAGCGATCGCTTAACCATGCGATTTCCAATCCTGCTAACCGCTTACTACCTTCGAGCATGGCACGGGTGGGATGGGGCGATTGCCACCGATCAAAGTCAGGTGGTAGTCGATAGAGCGGATATTTAAATTTATCGGTGCGAGTACGGCTTGCCTTATATACTGCTTCGTAATAGCCTGTAAACTGGACGGCACCTTTACCATCATTTCCAACTGACTGATAGAGAACAAATTCGCGATTTACTGCTTGCTGTAAATCTTTGGCAGTGCGAGATACCTGCACAAGCCGACGAAACCTAACCAAGCTTCGCTCCATCAACTCTTGACTAATGCCTGCCACAGGATAGCGTTTAGCAGCCGATGGAGTGCGAATATATTGAATACTATGATCAATCGCCTGCAAGAGATTAGGGCGATCGCTTTCTAAGAGATCGTCAGTAATATCAAGGGTAAGCGGATTAACCGCTCTGGGGGCAATCGGTACTATAGCTTGAGCAAGTTTTAGTTCGGCTGCTTCGGCAGGGCTTTGAAAATGGGTTTGCATATAGCAAGGTGGCACGGCACAGATCAGCCCGACCCAAGTTGCAAATAAGATATCCCCACCCCGATATAGGGTCGCTGTCCAAGACTTTTGCTTTGGAAATCGCTTGGTCTTGCTTAATTGGTCATATTTACTTTTGCCGAAACTATGGGAACCAATCACCCTTAAAAACTCCTCATTAAATAGTCTTTGCTAATCAACAATCCAAAACCCGAATATTAAATGAGTAATTTACGCTCATTTAATATTCGGGTTTTATTTGACTTGCTCATCATACTTGACGTTAATACTAGCCTTTTGTTCATACAAACGATTGAGCCAACTTGGATCAATGTTGAAGTGATAGCAAATTTTTAACAATTGATTAAGCATTGCATGACGATATATTCCCCTCTGATGAAACCGCCTTGCGGAGGTAATTACCTTGCCTTGGGCTAGCACTGGCTTTGAGAATTGACATAGGCGATCGCTTAACACAGTGTCCTCAAAAATATCGAGATCGGGCACATGTCCAATTTCAGCTAAAACTTGGCGCTTTATAAACGGACAGTGATCAAGATAGACGATGCCTTTTTGTCTAAGACGTACATTATTAGAATACCAAGACGTAAAGTCCAATAACCAATGTGCAGAATCAAAACTATGACAAAATCCTCCCCAATCACCGCCAGATCCTAAACTCTGCTCAATTAGTTGCAAGGCAATACCTTCAGGCAAAAGTGTTGCAGGATGGTGTAGCAAAATTATGTCGCCTGTACTGGCAGCAATCCCATCATTTAGCCTTTGGGCGCGATTGTTGGCAAGCGATCGCACAACTTGGATTTCAGGCGATCGGGTTGCATAGGATTCCAAAACTAGCTCAGTCCCATCATCACTGGCGCTAGCCACAGCAATAATTTCTTTTTCACAATTTTTAGGAACCAATTGATCAGCTAAGTTTTTGAGAATTCGGTCTAAATACCCATGCCGAATTTCATTAAGACAAGGCAAAATTATAGACAAGCGCATAAGTATAGCAATCCTAAATAATTTAGGAAATGTCGTCCCAAAGGCGAGACCTTTCCCAAATTATTTTAATCTTTCAAATGAATTAGGATAGCAATACATTTAATTGAAAATTTGAGTGGAGTATAAAAGCTCACTTTAAATCTTATTTAACCTATTAAGAAATATTATCAAAAAGTATAGCGATAAAATAAAGGCATCAATTATGACAAATCAAAGCTTAAATCAACCTGAACAAATCGATCAATTTGAAAACTCTCAACAGATAAACAATGCTTCTGTTCTCATAGTTGATGACACTATTTATAATATTCAACTTTTATCATTGATGTTAGTTAGGCAAGGTTATAAAGTACAACAAGCTACTAGTGGATTAGAAGCATTAGATCAAGTTAACCAGCTATTACCTGACATTATTTTATTAGACATTCGGATGCCTGATATTAATGGCTATGAAGTATGTACAAGATTAAAATCTAATCCATTAACTAAAGATATCCCAATTATTTTTATCAGTTCGATCGAAGAGCCATCTGAGAAAGTAGAAGCATTCTCTGTAGGTGGGGTAGACTATATTAGCAAACCGTTTCAGTTAATTGAAGTATTAGCTCGCATCGAAACACACTTGCGACTATGTTCATTACAAAAAAAGCTGCAAGAGCAGAATGAACAGTTACAACTTTCGGCTGAGGTATTATCGCGATCGCTTAAACATGAACGCGAACTTAGTCAAATGAAAACGGACTTTATATCAGTAGTTTCCCATGAATTCCGTACACCGCTAACAACGATTCAAAGTGCATCAGAGTTGTTGGAATATTACGAATGGACAAAAGAAGAACAGGTTGAACAACTGCATCAAATCCAATCAGAAGTTAAACATATGACAGAGCTGATGGAGGATGTATTATTTCTGAGTCGAAGTAATACAAACAAGGCAAAATTAAATCTGACTAAATTTGATCTTTTAAGCTTTTGTAGCCAACTGTTACGTCAGATGCAAAGAACTTTTGCTCAAGATTATATTCTTAATTCATTTATTTATATATCTTCAAATAATATATCAATTGAAAACCCTCATCTTCAAAACAATCTCCCACCGCTAATTGTGAAAATGGATGAGAAATTATTGCGCCAAATCTTGACTAATCTCCTCACAAACGCAATTAAATATTCTCCACAAAATAAAATAGTTGACTTTCAACTTACTGTCGAGAAGGATCAGGTAATTTTTATCATTAGTGATCATGGTATTGGCATTCCTGAAGAGGATTTAGAGCATCTATTCGGGGCATTCCATCGTGGTAAAAATGTGGGAATATTACCTGGTACTGGATTAGGACTATCGATTGTTAAAAACTGTATTGATATTCACGATGGCTCAATATCTGTAGAAAGTCAGTTAGATATTGGCACTAAATTTACAGTGATTTTACCAATTTCTGACAAAGGACTTCTAGATCAATAATTTGCCAATTTTAAAGAGCTTAATTCTAGTCAAATCTATAGCTGTTATCAGCCTTGTTAAAACTGAGCATCCCAAAATATAAGATGTAGTGCTTTGCACTGCACCTTATATTTGAGATTGTGCTGTGCCTTAATTTCATTGGTTTTAGATGTGAATTTTAATATTTTCTATGGATTTCTATGTATTATGTCTTAGATTTACTATCAATCGCTGTCGGTATAATGTTGCTTAAAGATATTAGCTATCTAGCATGAAAAAAATTCTCCTCATCGAAGATAATCCAAACGTCTTGCTAAACACCTCTAGAATGCTGCAAGCCGAGGGATATATGGTGATCAGTGCCGATAATGGACGTGCTGGTTTAGAGATGGCTCAGCAAAATATTCCCAGCTTGATCATCTGCGATATTATGATGCCTGAAATTGATGGATATGGAGTTATCGCAGCTCTTCGTAATAATCCTGCGACAACCACAATCCCTTTTATATTTCTCAGTGCCAAGTCTGACAAAAATGATTTTCGTCAGGGTATGGAATTGGGATCAGATGATTATTTGACTAAACCTTTTACTAGGGATGAGCTATTGGGGGCGATCAATGCCCAGTTCAAAAAACAAGAAATAATTAATAGTTATTACAAACAAGAGTTAGCTAACTTGCGTGGCAATATCTCTAAGTCACTACCCCATCAGTTGTTGTTCCCTGCGATCGAAGTCATGGGTTTGGCGGATATTTTGGTCAAAAATTATCATGCTATGCAAGCCCATGAAGTACCAGATATTGGTAAGCGTATTCGGAAAGCGGGGCGAGATATGCATGAAATGGTCAAAAAATTTCTGATGTATGCCGAGTTAGAGTCTACGGAGAACAATACAGAATGGATAAACCAAATCCGCAATAGTAAATCAACTTTTGTTGATCTTGAGATTGCTAGTTGCGCTAAGAAGATTGCCGAACACTATAATCGGATTTCTGATTTGCATGTTGATATTAAAGATGCCAGTATCCATATCTCAGACTCCTACTTGACTGTAATTGTTAAGGAACTTGTGGATAATGGGTTCAAGTTTTCTCCTGAAGGGACTGAGGTGAATGTTTTAGGAAGTTATGATGACAAAGAATTTTGTTTGAGTGTAACTGATCATGGTCAGGGGATTGAACCAGAACAGATCGCTAATTTTGGTGCGTATATCAAATTTGAGAAAAAACTCTATATTCAGCAGGGGACTGGACTAGGCTTAGCGATCGCCAAGCGATTGCTTGATCTGCATGGTGGTAGGTTAGAAATTGAAAGCGTTCCCTATGAGCTAACTGTAGTAAGAGCTTTTTTACCTTTAATCAATCATAAGTAGCCCAGAATAAGAGTAGCAGCGCGAAGCGCCGCCACTCTTATTTTGGGTTTATAGCAATCCTAAAAGGGTTGTGAGAATGCACCACTACCCTCCAAATATTACAACTCATCATTTAGGATCGGCTATATATAGCAGTCCTATATCATTTGTGGATTTTTTTGGTTTGTGGAAGGACACCCCGATGGGGTGTCCTTCCACAAACCATTTAGGATTGCTATAGCTGTCGCCAAGTGTATTAACGTCAGTTCGACGAAAGCGGAAAATGGTAAGAATCGCTAAGCGATTCTTACCATTTTCCGCCATTTGCGGCGGGCTTTGCCCGCCGCAAATGGCTATATCGAACTCACGTTGTATTAGGACATAAAACCCAAGAGACGAATGGCGGCGCGAAGCGCCGCCATTCGTCTCTTGGGTTTTGATTGTGTCTTAACACAAGTGACTGTAGCTATATATAGGTGATTGAAGTCACGTGTTTATACTTAAAACTGTCACAAGTCAAACCAGTGAGTCATCACAGTTTGCTAAAGCTAATTAGTTGAACATAAGAGATGTGAAGAGCGTCCTGTGTCAGCTAGTTATGATTATTCTATCTTTATCTGAAATTCAAATGACTAATTTCTCAACACCTTGGGGCAATGAGAAAGGAATTAGTTATTTAGGAAAAACTTTCTTGCCAATTGATGTTCATGTAAATCAACAGGAAGCGATCGCCGCCTGTCGTCGTGACTTAGATTTGGGGATGCTCTCAATCATTGTTGATGAAGGAGATCGCGTATCCCTATGGTGGTATTTCTCTGAATCGACTAACGCTGAATCAATGGATTTTGAGGATTGCTTTCTAAATCTATAGCAATGCAAATTTAGCTTAGACCATACAAATAGATAAAGGCGGCGCTTCGCGCCACCTTTATCTATTTGTGATCTGACCACGCAAAAAGGTTATGGCTTCACCTTTGATCAAAACCCTAGTACCGTGATCGCTAACTTGGAGTTCACCTGTACGCGCTGATAATTGTTTGGCTTTGAGATGGCTTTTACTAAGTCGTTTTGCCCAATAGGGTGTAAGACTGCAATGGGCGGAGCCAGTGACTGGATCTTCAGGAATTCCTGCTTTCGGTGCAAAAAATCGGGATACAAAGTCATAGGGCTGCTCTGGATCTGCGATCGCGGTAACAATAAATCCAAAACCATCTAATTGGGCAATGCGATCATATTGGGGTTGAAAATTTTGGATTGCTTCTTCAGAACTCAAAACTACGGCGATATAGTCGTCAGCTTGTCCAAGCACTTCATAGGATTGATCACAAAATATCTCTGCTAATACTTGTTGCGATCGCGCTGAGCAATTTTTATATAAAACTGCTGGAAAATCCATCACAATTAAACTTTCTTCAAAGCTAATGTGAAGATCGCCGCTAAGGGTTGAGAAAACAAGTGGTACATCCGTAGAAATCGTTGACAGTTCACGCAGATAATGGGCGATCGCAAGGGTAGCATGACCACAGAGAGGCACTTCTTGCTTGGGGGTAAACCATCGCAAGTGGAAGTGATTTTGCTTTAAGGGTTTGACAAAGGCTGTTTCCGAGAGATTGATTTCAGCGGCAATTTGCTGCATTTGAGCATCTTCAGGAAATTGGTCAACTAAGATCGTTGCCGCAGGATTACCGCGAAATGGTTGATTCGTAAATGCGTCAATAATAGCGATCGCGAGTTGCATATGGTCTTTTTAAAATTTTGAGGTAAATAAACCGATGCATAGTTTTTAACTATGGGGCTTAATTTTGAGTCTAAGGAATCGCTAGACTGGCATCTATAACCTGATTGTTCGATATTTTCATGAAGTAATCTTTTAATTCTGCAAACTTTGGCTCGATCACCCCAAAAGTGAAAATTATCAGCTTGTTATTGCGACGCTGCAATTTACTATTAGCTTGAAATTTAATTTTCTGGTTGTTAATTGTCACTGTCGATGTCCACGTAATCACAATGTTCCCCGTTGACTCAACTACAGGAGCTAACATCTCAAAATCAGTCTGATTGCCATACATTCCTTTAATAATTACTGCAAAAACATCGCTCAAACGATTTTCAGGAATTTCGCTAGGAGGTACAAAAATATTGGTGGAAATAGTAGCTCTTCCCGCTTGTTCATTCCAAGTCAACAGTAATTCACCTGTTTGACTTTTATCAATTAACTTCCATCCCTTTGGCACATCCATTTCCAAAATTCCTGAACGATGTTTGTAAGGTTCAAGTTCTTTTATTTCTAGTTCGGGTAAATTGATAGGGGTGACGGTAGGCTTAGGAGTCGCTGTAGGGATACTAGTTGGTGAAGGAGTTGTGGTTGCGGTGTTTGTCGGCGCAGGTGGAGGGGAAACTTTGGTAGTATCATTCGCGGGCATCGAAAAGTTATTACCAGTCCCAGAGTTGCTACAGGCTGCAAATAATCCTGTGGCGATCGCTGATAGTAATAAAACCGATAGCCTGATCGATATTTTTCGCAGAAGAAACATAATGTTGCGCCCTAAAGCAAACCCAGATAGTTTATAGCAGTTATAGCTGTCGCCTTACAAGCTAAACCAAAGATAAGATGCGGCGCTTCGCGCCGCATCTTATCTTCTTAACCAAACTGTAATGCTTGACCACGCACATCAGGATTGACTTTGCCATTAGCATACACAACTTGTCCTCCAACAATTGTGGTCACCGCCCAGCCTGTAAGTTCCCATCCTTCAAAGGAACTCCAACCACATTTTGTCAACAAATCTTCATTTCGCACAGGCTTGTAATTATCAAGATCAACTAAAACTAAGTCCGCATCCCAGCCAATCCGAATTTCTCCCTTATTGGCAATTTTGTAAGCCTTAGCAACATTAGCACTCATCCATTGGCTTACCTGATGCACGGAGCAACGTCCCTGAGCCGCTTGCGTCAGCATGAGTGGTAAAGATGTTTCCACCCCCGGCATTCCCGATGGTACGTTGGCTGGTTCTAATAAGACGGTATCCTTTGAGGATTTCTCAGATTGAGGAGATGGTAAGTCTTCGCTAGCCGCAAAACCTTTCTCAGCTAAGGTGTGGGGTGCATGGTCAGTCGCAATAAAGTCAATCACGCCATCAAGTAGAGCTTGCCAGAGCACTTCTTGATCGTGAGGCGATCGCAAGGGTGGGTTCATCTGGGCGAGGGAACCAATCTTTTCGTAGGCACTAATATTCATGAATAAATGCTGCGGAGTCACTTCGGCTGTCACCCATTCAGGCTTATCTTGGCGCAAAAATTCTGCTTCTTCCGCAGTGGACATATGCAAAATATGCAGTCGTCTTTGATATTTCTTAGACAGTTTGACTGCGAGTTGGGTGGCATTGAGTGCTGCTTGATTATCTTGAATGATCGAGTGCAGTGCAGGCTCTTTGCTACCAGCAAATTTCTTGCGACGTTGAGCAATTCTTGCCTGATCTTCCGCATGGACTGCAATTAGGCGATCACCCTGCGAAAAAATCCGATCCAATATTTCCTCTTGATCGACTAGCAAAGCCCCATGCATCGATCCCATAAATATCTTGATGCCACAGGTAGGATTCGCTGTTAATAAATCAGGCAAAACTTCACCCGTCGCCCCAATAAAAAAGCCATAATTAACCACACATTTACTAGCCGCTCGACTGAGCTTGTCATCTAGGGCAGCTTGGGTAATCGTGAGTGGACGAGTATTCGGCATTTCTAAAAAGCTGGTCACACCACCCTTGGCGCAAGCATGACTCGCCGATCGCAAATCCTCTTTATGCTCTAATCCTGGTTCCCGAAAATGCACCTGCGGATCGATCACTCCTGCTAGCAAAGTCAATCCTCTTGCTTCGATGATTTCTAAAGGTTGTTCATCAGCATTTAGATCGTCGAGGTTGAGGTTTGGGGCGATCGCCACAATTTTGCCATGTTGAATATAGACATCACCTACTAACGTTTGGCGATCGGGCAGGATAATCGTACTTTGTCTAATTAATATGCTCAAAATAAAATCTCTATACATAAATTAAAAATATTTACTGAACTAGCTCAAGTGTTGGAAGCACTACCTCTTTCATTAGCTCTTTGCAAAGGTTTGTTTTTAGCCTTTTTTTCAACTACTTCCCAATCTGCATTTTCTAGCACAGCATCCAATACATCAGATAGATTACAACGCTGCTCATAGGCAATGCGTCTTAGAATATCGTGATGTTCTGGCAAAACATATACAGGCTTCCTCTGTGTTTGCGCCATTTTTAACTTAGCAATAAATTAATAATCTTCATCGTATCACGGCTAAGTATATAATTTAAAAATTGGCTAATTAGCTTATTCCCGCATAAACATGAAAAAAACATTTATAGATTTATTCTCTGGCGCAGGTGGAATGTCTTGCGGGTTAGAAATGGCTGGTTGGTCTTGCCTGCTGGGAATTGATCACGATCGCGCCGCTATTGAAACTTTTCAGCATAATCATCCACAGGCTAAAGCGATCGCTGGTGATATTCGCGAGATATCTAACCAGCAAATTCAAGAAATAATTGATTATCAAAAGGTTGACTTAATTTGCGGGGGGCCACCTTGTCAAGGCTTTTCTACAATTGGACAAAACGATCATCTAGACGAGCGTAACTTTCTATTTCTTGAGTTTCTCCGAATAGTAGAAGCCTTAAAACCTGATTACATCATTGTTGAAAATGTGACAGGTCTTTTATCCAAAAGAAATGAAAATGTCTTAAAAGCAATAATTAAAAGCTTTACAGATTTAGGCTATACCCTTGATGTTAAAGTTTTATCAGCACATCATTATGGAGTTCCAGAAAGAAGAAGACGGACTATTTTTTTAGGTAATCGCTTTGGTGTAAAAAACATTTATCCAGATAAAGTTTTTAAAGATTCAGATCAAGATCTTCAAGATTTACCTTTGCCTCGAACTGTAGGATGGGCTTTTGATAATTTACTAAAATCAAATAATGAAATTTTAAATCATGATATCAAGCGATCACAAATAGCTAATGATTTAGAAAGAGAAAGAATTAGCCATATACCTGAAGGAAAAAGTGTCAGATATAAGAAAGATCAGTTAGCATATTTACCTGAAAATCTATGGTTTGATGTCGATTGGTCAAGTATTCATGAAGAGCGCTTTAGAGAAGCTAAATTAAATCGTTTAGATCGCGATGATTGTGCAAATACAATTAACACTAGTCGAACCACATACTATCATCCAGTTGAAAATCGCTATTTAACTGCTAGAGAAGCCGCCGCAATTCAGTCCTTTCCAGCTAATTATTTTTTCTGTGGCACTGTAACCCAACAGTGGCGACAAATTGGCAATGCTGTTCCACCGCTTCTCGCAAAAGCTTTGGGTGAGTCGATACTTATGTTAGATTCAATGAAAAACAATATGGAAGTAACTAACTCCATTGAAGACATTCAATCAATTAGAGCCAAAGCATTTTCTTATAGAGAAAATGCTTTTAACAGATCTGCCAAGAAAGACAATCAAATTGAACAATCTAATCAGCTTGCATTATTTTAAGTTGGATAGCACATTAAAATTATGGCTTATACAAAACCCATCTTAAACCCTTTATTTCACCGTAGGGGCAATTCATGAGTTGCCCCTACATTTCCTTCCTTTGGCGCAATTAAAAATTAGATAATCGGTGGAAATTCACGTCCATCTTTTTGTTCAAGATCATAACAAGACTTTTTGATTTTTCCCATTTTATCTACTTTTAAAACTGCGTAGAATCCATATTTATAAACTGGACTGCTGTGGATAGTTTTAGCTCTCAATCTCAAATTCATTTTACAATCAAATTGTGGCGTACCTAAAGAGAGGACATCTCGTTTAAGGTGATAAAACCCATACCCGCCAATCTGAATATAGTAACAATATTTACCCCCATAAAAATCGTACAAACTATTAATATCAATTTCCACTTTGTCTTCAAAAGCCTTTTGATCTTGCTTTTTGTGCTGCATGGTAATTTCATCTCTGGGGCATGACTTTTATGCTTTCCTAAGCTGTCAAATTTTGATCGAAGGAAATAAGCTTTTCAAAGATAATTATTGAGACTATACTCAATAGATCAACCTAAATTGCAATAAAACTTCCATAGTGAGAATTGCTACGCTTTCAGTTTACAAATATAATAATCTACACACACTTATTTACATATCTTCTTTTATAATGAGAATTGCTTTTACTTGAGCTTGTTTAACTCTTGTTGAATAACTTTCTGTACAACTTTAACGATTAAATTTTCTAAATCTGCTACTGTAAGAGTAGTAATAAGTTGAATTTCACTAGATTGTATATCTTCTATAGTTGAGATTTCTTCTCCTGTTTTTTCTTCTACTTTATCTTGTAATTGTATTGACTGTAAGGATAATTTTTCTTCTTTAGCTGAGTACCCTAATAACTCGTATGAAATCATATCTTTAGTTATCAGGGAATTTTTATTATGCCAATTTGAAATAATCTCAAAGTAACCAGCAGCATCTTCCAAACAATATTCAAACATAGTTAATAAAATATCTGTCCAGCCTTTTTTTTTCAAAAACACTTTTTTAGGATTTTTGTGAAAATAGCTTCCATCAATTTTTTTATTTACCTTTATTTCTAAATATTCAAATAGACCATTTAAGCCTTTATATCCTTTGAGATCGGAATATTTTCGGAAATCAAAAATATTTAATTTACTGTAATTTGTCTGTATGGATAAAGCTTTTAGCCTTCTTCTTAATGTGACCAAATCACTATTTATTATATTGAAGCCAATAAAGATTTTATTATTCAAATTATCAATATCTCTGATAATCTCCTTGATAAGTTCCTCTTCCTCATATTCAAATTCCAAAAATTCAACTTTTATATATTGTTGCTTACTTGTTTTTAGAATACGAGTTAGCGTGTATCCATATATTCTTTGTGTTGCTTTCCCATTAACATAATCTGGCCAAAATTCCAAGTCAATAAAAATCAAATCATAGATAGAACCAGTAGAAAAATTGTTGATAAATTTACCGTCAAGTTTGATTTCGAGCTTATACATATAATAAACAAAGTGATTTTTTGTTTCCCATGAAAAATGTTGCCAACAATTCTGATTGACGAAGTGATCGGTAGAGAATCAATCTTAAATTTTATAAAGATGCCCAATCTTAAACCTTAAAATACACCCAATCTTAAACCTATTTGAAAACAGAAATTCTCATTATAACAATCTTACTTTAACTTGTCTTTAGATGCTAAAAATTAAGAATTCATAATGAGAATTTCTAGACTAAATCAATTTGGTTAAATCATCGATTTCAAAATATTGATGAAACTTGGTAGTTACTTGCAAAACCGACGATCGCCCTCCATCTGCTTGTCTTTTCTTTCTGACAAATCCCTGCTCAACTAATTCCTGCACATGCTGATAGGCTCCCGCCCCTCGCAACTCGATCAACTCTGACTGGACGATATTTTTTTTCAACGCGATCGCTGCCAAAGTCCGCAAAGCTCCACGCCCCAAATCCACAGGAATGAGCTTATGCACCAAATCCCCAAACTCCGATCGCAGTCTGAGCGAAAAACCTATATCGGTTTCCACAATTTCTAAAGCACTATCGCGATGGGCATACTCGGAGATTAAATCGATCAGACCCATTTCGGCATCCTCAATCTCACAACCCAGAGCTTCAGCGATCGCAGCCAAATTCATCGGTTGCCCCTTCAAATATAAAACCGCTTCTACTTTTTGCTTGAGATTATTGGCGATCGGCAGTTCTGTCTGCTCAAATCCCTCCATAGATAAAGACAGTGGCTCAGCCTCAAAGTTTTCTTCAAGCTCAAAAAACTCTTCAGGCTCTAGTTCGTCTGCATCTACAGGATCAATAGGTTGTTCAAAAGGCAATACATTCGTCATGCTAAAATTTTAACCGAGTATAGGCGGTGCATAGCGCCACTTTTACGCTCTTTTTATACTCTTAAACAAAAAATTTCACAAGCCGAGAAACCATATGCCAAGCAGCATGATGTACTACGAAGACACTTATGTGGTGCTGCCTCCAGATATGCAAGAGCGGTTTGTTAATCAGCCAGAATTAGAACAAATTTTGCATGATCTGCTTGTTGAGATCGAGCATCAAGATCTCCCCACCGATTTACAAAACCTCACCACAATTAACGAGCAAGTCCAGCGCTTGATTAAAACTGCTTGCGATCTTGACTGTGGCGATCGCGGCACATGGCAATGGTACGTCGTCCGCCTCGATAAATAAGCATGGTGAAGAAAGAACAAAGCTGATTGTCTATGGACTAGCCCCAAAGAGCATTGCTTTGTACCGTCAAGAATGAGCGTTAGGAATGCCCATGTTCACATTTATGGCAGGATATAATCATTTCCTATCTCAAATACAGCGATCGCAAATAATCATGATTCCAGAATCGGGCGAAGGTTTTAAATCGGGCTTTGTAGCATTAGTAGGACGACCAAATGTTGGCAAGTCTACGCTGCTCAATGCCCTCATCGGTCAAAAGATTGCGATCACTTCGCCTGTTGCCCAAACTACACGCAATCGTCTGCGCGGTATTTTGACATTACCTGAAGCCCAAATCGTCCTTGTCGATACTCCTGGAATTCATAAACCCCACCATTTACTCGGTCAAACCATTGTCAAAAATGCGATCGGTGCGATCTCTTCAGTGGATATGACAGTTTTGCTGGTTGATGGTAGCGATCGCATGGGAACAGGCGATCGCTTTGTTGCCGAAACAATCTTACAGAGCAACGTTCCAACGATTTTGGGTATCAATAAAATCGATATTCTTAATGATGATTCGGGAGATACTTTCACTAGCTATGAGAGCTTTGCTGAGGAGCATGGTTGGCAAGTTGCCAAGTTCTCATCGGTCACGGGGGAAGGATTAGAAGCCTTGCAGACAATGATGTGCGATCGCTTGCCCTTTGGGCCCTATTACTATCCACCTGATTTAGTCACCGATCAGCCTGAGCGATTCATTATGGGTGAGCTAATTCGTGAACAGATTCTCTTGCTTACTCGCGAAGAGATTCCGCATTCTGTAGCGATCAGTATCGATCAAGTAGATGAGCAGCCGAAAATCACAAGGGTTATGGCAACGATTCATGTAGAACGAGATTCGCAAAAGGGAATTCTCATTGGCAAAAAGGGACAAATGCTTAAAGAGATTGGGACTCAGGCAAGACTGCAAATGCAGAAGATGATTATGGGTTCTGTGCATTTGGAAATGTTTGTTAAAGTTCAGCCCAAATGGCGCTCATCACGATTTCAACTGTCAGATCTGGGCTATCGCGTAGAATAAAAAGAAGAGAATTGTAAAGCAATTCTCTTCTTTTTAGAACTCGTTGCCATAGTAAATTCTGACACCCCACATTGCGACTAAGAGAATTAGTAACACTATATCGCGAGGAAAGAATTTGAGAGGATTCCAAACGACAACGTGAGTATTGGGAGATGTAAAGCCTCGTACTTGCATAGCGCTTGCCGTCTGCTCAGCGCGGATGAATAGATTGTCAATCAGTCGCTCAGCAAGAATTAGCCAAATTTGAGTAGTGCGCTTAAAACCCAGCCTTTTCCAATTAATTGAACGAGTTCGCATTGCTCGACCTAGGTTTTGAACTTCCTCTAAAACCAAGGGTACAAATCGTAGTGCAAGTGTTAGCGTCAGGACAATTTCAACAACAGGAACTTTCAAGAATTTTAATGGAGCAAAAATCGCGGCGATCGCGGCTGTGATTTCTTCAGGAGCCGTGACTAGCAAAAATAGAGTTGGTGCGTAGAGATAGGTGAAAATCAATGTACAAACGCGCACACCTAAATCCAGAGATTTGCGAGTAACCGTAATACTGCCAGCCTTCCAAACTACATAACTATAGGAGGTTGGTTGAGGAAGTTTGATTGTTAGTGATGGCGTGTTTTGAGTTTGAGTAGTGGTGATATTTACGTCAGGGATCGGGCGGCGCGGCTGGACAGTGATATTAAAACCATCAGGGGAAATGGTGGCGATCGCTAAAGTCATAAAGGAAAGTAATAGCAAAATCCCCATTTGCTGTTTCCAAACTCGCATGGGAATTTGTGAAGCTAAGGTCAGGATGATTAATAAAACGGCGATCGCTATGCGCCAAGGCTCATTAGCTTGAATGGGCGATAGTAAAAAAGTGAGTAGTCCAAACAGTTTGATGCGTGGATCGAGTCGATGTAACCATGTGATCGGCTGTTCGAGGTAGAGTCCGATAGGAAGCGATCGCAGTATATCCACTATATTCTGATATTTTTCGGGGCTTTTATTCTTGCAGTTTCCAATATACCAAAAACGCTGTAAAACCAAATCGAAAGTTGCGGCGCAAAGCGCCGCAACTTTCGATTAGTTAACCTGAACCTGCATACTTTCCCATTGGGATAAGCTATAGGTCTTTAGTTGCAATGCGTGAATTGCGCCAGTATCGAGATGCTCTTGGATAGCCCCATAGACGAGTTTGTGTTGCTTAATCATCGATAAGCCTTCAAATTGCTCAGCAACAACGATCGCTGCAAAATGTTGACCATCATGATTAGGATCTTCAACCTGAACTTTGGCATTAGGTAAAGCGGCGCGAATTAATTCGGCGATATTGTTATGGGAAATCATGCTGGGCAAACTCAATGTTTAGAAAATATAAATTACTATTCACATTGTGACATGAACCATAATCCTTAGGTTGAAACTGTTGCAAAGCCACAGCTTCAACCTAAAAGTCCAAATAAGTTATCTCGATAATGTTTTGATCAAACCCGCAAGGTTGCGCCCTATAGGGGCGCAACCTTACGGGTTTGGGTTTAAGCACAAAGCGCTGTAAGATAAGCAACATTTTGTGCATATCATCTTCAGGATTTTAAAGAAAAGCTCTATGAAAATTGCCACTTGGAATGTTAACTCAGTTCGCACAAGAATCACCCATGTTTGTGATTGGTTACAAGCCAATTCTGAAGTTGATGTGTTGTGCTTACAAGAAACTAAGGTAATCGACACAGACTTCCCCCATACGCCATTTACAGACTTAGGCTACCAAACCTACATTTATGGACAAAAATCCTATAACGGTGTAGCGATGATCTCGCGATCGCCTTTACAGGATATCCAAACGGGTTTTGCATCAGTATTAGGCGAAATTGATGATCCCAGTTTAGATGAGCAGAAACGTCTCATCACTGCTAAATGTGGCGATGTCCAGCTCGTGAATATGTATGTCCCCAATGGCTCAGAAGTGGGAAGTGAGAAATATGCTTATAAATTGCGTTGGCTAAAGCTATTAAAAGCATATTTGCAAGCCTTGCTAGATAAAAATACCAAAGTGCTGATTTGTGGCGATTTTAATGTGGCGATCGCTGATTTGGATATTTACGATCCCAAAGGACGCGAAAACAAGGTGATGTCCACGGATATAGAGCGAGAAGCTCTTGCGGAAGTTTTAAACCTTGGCTTTAAAGATATATTTCGGAAATTTGAATCTGGTGGTGGTTACTATAGCTGGTGGGATTATCGTTCTGGAGGATTTCAACGCAATCGTGGCTGGCGGATTGATTATCACTTCTTAACAGAGTCTCTATATGAGAAAGCTACAGCCTGTGTAATTGATATAGAACCACGCAAACTTACTCAGCCTAGCGATCACACGCCTGTAATTGTGACAATTGATTAGATGATAATGTTTTTAGAGCTTAGTCGTTTTTGACGGTGCGGCAAAGCTGCGCCGTCAAAAATTGGATTTGTTAATAGATGTAAATATAGAGATCTTTAGATATGAAATACCGCATCTTTTTGGCGATCGTGCTACTCATTTTATTTTTGTTTCCCTTGCCAGCATGGGCTTTGAATCCTAGCCAAGTTGTCCAACTACAAACCACTAGAAACTGTCAAGTTTGCGATTTAACTGGAGCTTATCTGCCAGTGAGTAACTTAGACTATACATATTTACTCGCCGCTGATCTCAGTAGAGCAAATTTAGTCGGTGCGAGTATCACTTTCTCTAATCTTAGTCGGGCTAATCTTAGTGGAGCGAATCTAAGTTATGCTAACTTCAAACACACTAAAATGTTTTTAGCTAACTTTTCCAACGCTATCTTTGATAAAACAGATTTTACTGAAGCTGTCCTTACTAGTGCCAATATATCGGAAGCGCAATTAGCCAAAGCAAAGCTCTGTAAGACAGTTTTGCCCAGTGGATTAACATCAAATCGTGATTGTTAAAGCGCTTTGCGCTCAAACCCAAACCAAGAGTTTTGAGAAAGCAAATGAACCAAGAACTCAAGTTCTTGGCTAAAAGCTAAAGTCCACTGAAGTGGACTACAGAGCAGTTTGGATTAACCCGTTTCAACGGGTTTGAGCTTTTAGCCTGCACTTGAGTGCAAGGCTAATACGTAAGTCCTAACTTTTTCAAAAACTCTTGTGGTGTAAATAAAGGTGGCGCTTTGCACCGCCTTTATTGGTTGTTAGCAAGATGCTCTAATGCATCACCTGTAACTCTACAAATACGCCAATCTGGAAGAATCTCTGCGCCAATGCGAGTATAAAAGGCGATCGCAGGTTCATTCCAATCTAAAACTGACCACTCAAAGCGACCATAACCTCTAGATACTGCAATTTGAGCAAGATTGGAGATTAGCGCTTTGCCAATACCCATACCACGATACTCAGACAGCACAAATAAATCTTCTAAATAAATGCCGCGACGGGTTAAGAAAGTGGAATAGCTAGTAAAAAACAAGGCAAATCCTACAATTTGATTTGGCTCTATCTCCGCTATGATCGCTTCTATACAGGGATTTTGACCAAACAGATCTGTTTGCAAAGATTCGATATTGCCTGTCACTTTATCAGTGAGCTTTTCATAGTCAGCGAGTGCCAAAATCAACGAAAAAATAGCTGATGTGTCCGCAATAGTTGCAGGACGGATTACAAATTGAACTGGAGTCATAATTTAAAGAGTATATAGCAATATAAAACCACTAAGATAAGTGGCGGCGCGAAGCGCCGCCACTTATCTTAGTGGTTTTGCTTTTTGTTCAAGCTATACATGCTAAAACAAACGAAATGGAATTGGTCGAGATGCTTTGAAACGCTCAATTTCGGCATCCATTTGGGTAGCAATTTCCTCATTACTCTTTGAAGGTGTTGCCGAAGGCTGTAAAACATTAAGCTTGAGTGTTACCTGCTTGACCATTAGTTTCTGAGCATCAACGTCAATATCCATATGCAGGGTATTACTGCCGATAATTTTAGCTAGTTCGCTTTCTACAAGCGATTCGGTTACATTCTCAAGAGAGCTATTAATTAGATCTCGATTTCCTAAGAGAGAGTCTTGTAGTAATTTCTTTAAGTCACCGAACTTTGATAGCTGTACCAATTTATCTGCGATCGCTACAAATTTCGGATCAATTACCTGCGCTAATTCCCTATTCCAATTAAATTTTGATTCTACCTGCCGAATTAAAGACTCAGCTTCTGATTTACGCAGTTGGACGTTTTCCACTAAAGGAAGAATAGATAAAATTGTCTCTGGCAGTAAATTCTGTAGTTGATTAGGGTGAACCTTCCGAGCATAAGCATTAAGGGTGTTGAGTACCCGCTCTTCTAACGACTGTCGCCATTGGTTTACTTCTTGCACCAATGTATCAGCAGTTGCATCAATAACAGGAGATAGAGGTTCTGATTGAAACTGATTGACCACTTGCTGAATTAAAGCTTCAGTTTGATTAGACTCGATCTTGACATTACTTCCTTGCTTTTGTTGAAAGGTCAAAATTGAACTCGCGATCGCAAGGAGATCTTCACGAGAATTCGATGTATCAAAACGATTCACATAAGCATGAAGACTATTTAACAGCGATCGCTCTGTATCATTACTCATGACAGGATACCTCTAACAAATCTGCTATAGCAATCCTAAATGGTTTGTGGAAGGACACCCCGATGGGGTGTCCTTCCACAAACCACAAAAATCCACAAATGATATAGGACTGCTATATTTACTATAGCGGTTTTGCAATGAATACATATTTAGTTATAGCCGTATTTTATGGTTGATGTGGTTATCTTTATATAAGAACCCTTTCTCTCTACTTTGGCAATTTTTTGTCCTGTACTCAGGAGATTGATATTAAGACATGACGAGATTGTTGAGAACTTCCCTGTTGGATTGATGTTGACTTCCTTCGTCGGCTTCTTTTTCCTGATTCCACCTATTTGCCGAGATGAGCGAAAATATGATGTTACTTCACCGCACCTCCATCAGTCTCTTGGTTGGGATTTAGACGCAAAGCTATGTAAAAGGGTAATAGCTCAACGTAGGAAAATTGACAAAGGGGCAAAAGCTGATAAATTAAAGAAATGAAAGAACTACCCAACCTAAAAGAACTAACAGACGAGGCAAAAGAAGCCTTGATAGTTAAGTTATGGGAAGAACTACAAAAACTACAGAAGCAGTTAGAAAAGAAACCAAAGAAGACTTCAAAGAACTCAAGTTTGCCACCAGCCAAAGGATTTAAAGCGGAAATCAATAATCCAGAAAAACAGAAGGCAAACGAGCAGGAAGTATAGGAAGAGATGGAGGAGGTCGTCAACTGAGTGAAAATCCAGACCAAACGCTCAAAGCAACTGTAAAAAGTTGTGCAGAATGTGGGAAAGAGATCGCTGAATCAATGCAGGTATTACTGGAACGATACGACAAGATCGATATACCACCAATCAAGCCCATCGTTACCAGAATCGAAAGGTATGGATGCAAGTGTGAGCATTGTGGACAGGAACAAATCGCAGCATTACCCGTAGGACTTGAAGTAGGAAGTCCCTTTGGAGAAAGAATAGCTGCCCTAGTGACAACGATGAGATACAGTCACGGTATAAGCTATGGAAGAATGCAGCAAATGCTGAGTGAAGTATTTGGCTTAGAGATATCAGAAGGAGGTATCGCCAATCTCTTAACAAGGGTGAAAGGACAACTAGAGTCGGAGGTGACAGGAATACTCCAAGCCCTAAAAACATCTCGTCTAGTATGCAGTGACGAAACCAGAGCAAGGGTAAACGGTAAAAATCAATGGGAATGGGTATTTCAGAACGAACAAGTATGTTTTCATATCATCCGACCGTCTAGAGGCGCAGATGTCATCGCCGAAGTGATGGCAGAGCATCAACCAGAGGTGTGGGTATCAGATTTGTTTAGCGCCCAAAAGACCAATCCAGCGACAGAATGGCAAGTTTGTCTTGCCCATCAACTCAGAGATTGTCAGTATGGAATTGATGCAGGAGACCAGATTTTCTCTGGCAGGATGAAAAAGCTGCTGCTACGAGCTTTGGTGCTGCGAAGGCGATGGTCGGATTTAGCTGACTCTACTCGTTATCAATATCGATGTCGATTGTATCGAGACCTCGACAATATTTTAGCTCTGTTACCTACTCAAGAAGATGGACTTAGATTACAGAAGCGATATCTAGAATTACGAGAAAACTTATTTCTGTTTTTGGATGACCACACCATCCCGCCAACTAATAACTCTAGCGAACAGGCTTTACGTTGGAGTGTCATTTTTAGAAAAGTTACGAATGGTTTTCGCTCCGATTGGGGGCGTGACTTATTTGCGGCTGTTCGTTCCATTGTCAATACTGGAAAAAGACAAGGCTTTTCTGCTTTTGAGTCCATTCTTATCGCTTTGAATCCTCTCAAATCATTGTTTTCTATAGGTTGAGCAATTACGTAAAAGGTTATAACTATGACAATTAGTTACTAAATTCTAATGTAAAAATTAAGAATCACATTTTAAATTCATCGGAATCTATGCCCACACTTCTAGTCAAAAATATCCATACCTTAGTCACTATGGATAGCGATCGCCGAGAGCTCCATAATGCAGCGATATTTGTGAGAGATAATGTGATTGAGCAGGTGGGACTCACCGCCGAGTTACCTCAAAACGCCGATGAAGTATTGGACTTAAATGGAAAACATATTGTCCTACCAGGGCTAGTTAATACTCATCATCATTTCTATCAAGTTCTTACCAAAGTTATCCCCGCCGCACAAAATTGTACCCTGTTTAACTGGTTGCAAACTCTATACCCAATTTGGGGGAATCTTACTTCTGAAAGTATTTATATCAGCGCTCAGATGGCAGCAGCCGAACTGATTCTATCTGGTTGCACAACTGCTAGCGATCATCTTTATATCTATCCCAATGATTGCAAATTGGATGACGAAATAGCTGGCATACAAGAAATCGGGATGCGATTTCATGCTAGCCGAGGCAGTATGAGTGTTGGCGAGAGTCAAGGCGGACTTCCACCTGATGCTTTAGTTGAGAAGGAAGCTGACATTCTTAAAGACTCGCAAAGATTAATCGAGCAGTATCACGACCCTTCACGCCTTTCCATGTTACGCATGACTCTCGCACCCTGTTCCCCATTTTCCGTGTCCCCAGATTTGATGATCGAATCGGCAAAAATGGCGAGAGCCTATACCAGTGTGAGATTGCATACCCATCTTGCCGAAAATAAGTCTGATGTAGACTATAGCCTCGCTAAATTTGGCAAAATACCTGGAGATTATGCTGAGTCAGTTGGCTGGTTGGGTGATGATGTGTGGCACGCCCATTGTGTGAAATTGAGTGATGATTCGATCGCAAAATTTGGACGCACGGGGACAGGGGTGGCGCATTGTCCCTGTAGCAATACGCGCCTAGGTAGTGGCATCGCCCCCATCAGAAAAATGCTAAATCATAATGTGCCTGTGGGTTTAGGTGTAGATGGTTCGGCTTCTAATGACACTGGCAACCTGTTACAAGAAGCGCGAACTGCCTTTTTGCTCGCAAGGGTCAATGAGTGTGATCCCACATCAATGAGTGCTAGAGAGATCTTGGAAGTAGCAACCCTTGGTGGAGCTAAGGTTTTGGGCAGAGATGACATTGGGGCGATCGCCCCAAATATGGCAGCAGATTTTATTGCCATTGATATTGAGCGATCGCAGTTTGCAGGCGCACATCATGATCTGGTAGCTGCCCTAATATTTTGTCCTGTGCCATCGGTTGATTACAGCTTTATCAATGGTCGTAAAGTCGTTGATCGTGGTCAATTGACTACCCTTGATTTGCCAATGCTGATCGAGCGTACTAACAAAATTGCTTACCAACTTGTCAATAAGTAGAAAAAACAATAAAAAAGGACGCTTTGCGTCCTTTTTTATTGCCTTGAGAAATGCCAAAGATTAATTTTGAAAATTACTTATAAAAAAGTTGACTAAATGTGATCACTATCTGTTATATTTAGTGAGGTCAAAAAAACAGACCAAATGAAAGGGCGCTTAGCTCAGTTGGTAGAGCGTCTCGTTTACACCGAGAATGTCGGGGGTTCGAGTCCCTCAGCGCCCATTAGAATAAAAGCCTCATTGATTTCGTAGTATTATTTTTGTAACACAAAAATAATACTTTCACAACTAAAATATTTCCACTAGTGATAATGGAAATATTTTAGTTGTGAAAATATTTCCGTAACATTGCTTTGCATAACTTTAACAAGATAAAATTAAGCTTAAGTTATAGGTATATAATTACTTGAAAAACTTTTTGAGGCATTATGAAACTATAAAAGGTTATTAGAAAGTTATATAAAGTAATATTTTTCCAGTAAATCAGGTAAAATCTGATCGTAGCTTAAGAGCCAGAATTTATATGTTGTTTAAGTCATACAAAGATATTCTGCCAGCTTCGGTTGCCTTCATCGGGGGGATAATATTTGTTGTCGGTCAACCAGAATTTGCTTTAGCAAATTACCAAGCAGGATATACACCATCTGATCGCCCTAAACCACAACGTACTCAAGGAGGTGGCTCCCGCCTACTCTTTAAAGTTGTGCCTACATCTTCTCATGCACAACCCTTACAGGACTTGATTTTGTAACCTGTGCTGCCTATCTTGTCATACATTTATTTATTGACTTCTAACTTTCAATAGATATTGTTATTGAATTATTAGTAGTTAAGCATCAAGGAAAGGTAGATTGTTAGCCTTAACTTATCATGTACATTAGTTCATTTAAAGGATATAGAGAAACAGCCATAATGCTTAATTTCAAAAAAGAAGGACACGTTATACGTGTCCTTCTTTTTTGATCTGATAGGGAAAATACTGTTTTATGGCAAAACATAGTCTCGCCCTTTTTCGTTTCTACAGACCTCACTGGGTTTGTTTTTTAATTTACAAAAATGTTAGGCACACCTTTGTAAGTTGGTATTATGGGACTTACGACAAAGAGCTTGCATACATCAAAGCATTAATTTGGTAGGATCAATGCGATTTGATTTCAGTATTAAAACTTAGCGGTTCTGATCTTACTTTAACTTGTAGACCCCTCAGGAATTACGATAAAAAGTTAGGTTTAAGCAAGCAAGTGCAACTAAACTTCGTTAGATGATCGCTATTAAAACTTTAAAGTCAAATTGGGAAAAATTGCCACTTAGATTTCAACAGTGGGGAGGTTTTTTCCTGTCGAGTGGAAGTATCTACCTGTTAGTATTTGGACTACGCTGGCTAGGCTGGTTACAACCGATTGAATGGGCTGCATTTGACCTGTACATCCAAATGCGACCTCCTGAGCCAGTAGATGAAAGAATTATTATCGTTGGTGTGCAAGAATCAGATATTCGCTATCTAGGCAATTGGCCCGCATCTGACCGCATCCTTGCCCGAATTTTGAGTAAAATCCGCGATCAAAAGCCCAAGGTGATTGGCTTAGACCTGTATCGAGATATTCCTGTGGGAGATGGTTACGCAGAATTAGAACAGATATTCAAAACCACTCCCAATTTGATAGGCATTGAAAAAAGTATTGGCGATCGCTTTAGTACAGTTATTGATCCACCACCTGCTTTAAAGGCATTAGGTCAAGTATCGGCGAATGATGTAATTGTTGATCCTGACGGTAGATTGCGTCGCGCTTTACTTTATCCGATGCCTGACGGTAATGAGGGTTTACCAAGTTTAGGTTTAGCGATCGCTCTTAGATATTTAAAAGATAGAGGGATAGAACCGAAGTCATCAGAATCTGGATTCTTAAAGCTTGGCGAAGCGATTTTTCAGCCTTTAGAAAGTACTGATGGTGGATATATTCGGATTGATGCTGGTGGATATCAAGTTCTGATGAACTATCATGGCTCCTCTCAAAAGTTTCGCTACATCTCCCTTGAAGATGTGCTAGAAAATCGCATCGATCCTCAGCTAATGCGCGATCGCATTGTCTTAATTGGTCCTCAAGCTGGAAGCCTCAATGACGTTTTTTATACCCCCTATAGCAGTAATTTTATTACCTCGCCCGCTCAAATGTCGGGAGTAGAATTTCAAGCAAATATTGTCAAATTGATCTTGGGAGCAGCACTTGAAAATCGTCCTCTGTTTAGAGTTTGGTCCGATCTTTGGGAAGAAATCTGGATAGCTGGTTGGGCGATCATTGGGGCATCAATTATTTGGATCTTTTCAACTAGACGCTTAATTTTTTTAACTGGTACAGTGATTTTATGCACAGGGTTTCTTGTTGGGGGAAGCTATGTACTGTTCTTGTCGGGTTGGTGGATACCGATCGCACCTGCTCTGTTGACTTATATTGGCTCGATGTTAGTGATGCAGAGCTATATGTACGTTTCACGACTACAAGAACTGAATTCTGCACTTTCCGACTCGATCGAGCTACTTGCCCATGATGCTTCCCATGATGCTTTAACGGGGTTACCCAATCGCAATCTATTTATGGATCGGGTAGAACATGCCATCAAGTATAGTAAACGTCATTCTAGTTATCTATTTGCAATCTTTTTTATTGACTTAGATCGCTTCAAAATGATTAACGATAGCCTCGGACATAATGTGGGCGATCTATTTTTGCAGGCGATCGCGGAGATTTTGCAAAGTTGCTTACGTTCCATTGATACAGTGGCTCGCCTTGGGGGAGATGAATTTACAATTCTCGTTGATGATATTCAAGATGTGAGTGAAGCATTAATAGTTGCCGAGCGCATTCTCAACAAGTTCCTTTCTCCTGTGATCATCAAAGGTGAAGCCGTTTTCCCAAGCGCGAGCATTGGCATTGTGATCAGTACGCCTGATTATGATAATTGTGTTGATTTGTTGAGGGATGCTGATATTGCCATGTATCGCGCTAAATCCTCAGGAAAAGGACGTTATGTTCTCTTCGATCAGGAGATGTATGAGCAGACCCTGAGATTAACGCAATTAGAGAGTGAACTCCATTATGCCCTTGAGCATCAGGAATTTGAGCTTTACTATCAGCCAATAGTCTCCTTAGAAACAGATAAGTTATCAGGATTTGAAGCACTCATTCGCTGGAAGAATCCCAAACGTGGTTTTATCTCTCCCATAGAGTTTATTCCCCTTGCCGAAGATACAGGATTGATTGTGGCAGTCGGTGACTGGGTTTTAAAAGAAGCATGTCATCAACTAAAAACTTGGCTGCATAAATTTCCTGAAGCGGCTAATTTAAAGATGAGCATCAATTTGGCTAGTCATCAAATTCGTGAACCAGATGTGTTAGAGAAACTTGATGTCATTCTGGCGGAAACTGGCATTGATGGCAGTTCTATTCGTTTAGAAATTACCGAAAGCACATTGATGGATCAAGGAGAACAAACGATTAATAAATTAGCTCAATTAAGGGCGAGAAATATTCAATTGAGTATTGATGATTTTGGGCAAGGATATTCTTCCCTTAGCTATTTACATCGTTTCCCAATTAACATTCTCAAAATAGATCGAGCCTTTGTGGATCAAATGACGGAGGGCGGAGAAAACATCGAAATTGTGCGGACGATAACGATGTTGGCGCATACCTTGAATATGAGTGTTGTTGCTGAAGGTGTAGAAACTCAACAGCAGGTGGAAATTTTAAAAAAATTAGGTTGTGAGTTTGGTCAAGGATATCTATTTTCGCGACCTCTAACTGCACCTGCGGCTGAACAGGTAATTGCCAATAGTGTTAATGCGATCGCAATTTCCCCAACAACAGAGTAGTATCAAAACACAAAATGGCGTAGCCATTTTATGTTTTGTATAGCAAATCAAGTTTTGCTTAGGACATATAAAGCCCAAGAAGTGGGTGGAGGCGCGAAGCGCCGCCACTCTCTTCTTGGGCTTTGGTTTATATTAGCTGGTTTGTTTATAACCTAGTTTTAAGAAAATATTTTCTAGAGTTTCCTGAGTGCGATGAAAATTGGAAATGGGAATACCTGCCTCAATTAGAGATTTGAGTAAAGCTGCACAGTCTTCAAGACTCCCTGCAAACCTCACTCTTATCATGGCAGCATCAGCTAGAACTTCTAATTCCTGCACTAATTCTGACTGTTTTAAAACTGCTTCTAGATCTTTAATTTTGCCTAATGTGGAGATCATAATCTGTTGTTGATCTTGGTTACTGCGATCGTATAGTGCTTGCAGTCGCGAGCTTTCAACTAAACGACCTAGCTCCATAATTCCAATTGATGTGCAGATTTCTGCAAGATCGCTCAAGATATGTGATGAAATCAGGATCGTCATTCCTTGTTGTTGCAAAGACTTGATAATATTGCGAACCTGTACTCGCGCTAAGGGATCAAGTCCTGATACAGGCTCGTCAAGTAATAGCAAAGTTGGATTGTGAATGATGCTGCGTGCAAGGCTGAGCCGTTGTTTCATCCCTCTTGAGAGTGAGGCAATTAGTTCATTCTTTTTCTGTTCTAACTCCACTAGCTCGATCACTTCATGCAATCTCTGCGATCGCTGTGCATCTCGTAAAAAGTACAAACGTGCAAAGTAATCGAGATAATCCCAAACGGTTAGATCGTCGTAAAGTGGAAAATCATCGGGCAAATATCCTAGTTGTCGCTTCAGTTCAGGATTATTTTGACCACGCAAAAAACGCGCCCCGTTAATATAGATTTCACCTGCGGTGGGTTCTTCGGCAGCCGCAAGCATCCGAATTAATGTGGTCTTACCTGCGCCATTTGGTCCAATCAGTCCATAGACTTCACCGCGATCAATCTGTAAATCGATATGATTGACTGCAACGTGATTATCAAACTGTTTTGTCAATCGGTGAGTGCGAACCGTCGGTACTGCTGTCATGAGATTGATCTAAAAGTTACAGCTATGTTAACCTTCACCTTAGCAAATTGTGAAGATATTGCCTACACAAGTTGAAGTATGAACCTACCAAACTATAACAACCAAAATTTGCAAGATCAATCTTTTGTGGGGCTTGATCTGACTGGAGCCGATTTTAGTGGTTCAGATTTGCGGGGATGTGATTTTACAAAGGCGATTTTAGTTGGGACAAATTTTGAGCGTGTTGTTACAGGGCAGACTCAAAAACAAATCAATACTTCCATTCTCACAGTAATTATTGGCGCGATCGCTATGATTGCCTTTAGTCTGGTGATCGTCGGGATTGACAGCATTCTATTTGGCTGGTTCGGAGATAGCTACAGAAAAATAAGTGGCTTTCTTGCCAGTATTATTCCTTTTGTTTTACTGATGTTACAATCTCTTGTTTTTGAAAAATTCGCTAAAATCACTAATTTATTTGGTGATGCAAGCCTTGGTATTTTATTAGCAATGATGACTGGACTAACGCTAGGGTTTACTTTCATCAGCTTTACAGGGGCGTTCTTTTTTTTAATACCAATGATTATTTCGGCGGTCATCACTTTTTATCTTTACAAGTGGTTGATCGCATCAATTCAGAATAGAACTGGAACTTCTTTCAAAAAGGCTAATTTAACCGATGCCAATTTTAGTCATGCTTTGATTGAGCATACAGATTTTTCCTTCGCTTTGCTGACAGGTATCTTTATTGATGGATGGTTGCTTGATGGGCATACTCAATTTACAAATTCTCAATGTGACTATTTATATTGGAAACCACAGCGAGAAAGATATCCTCATGATGCTAATTACCAAACGGATGAACTAGAAAAGTTTTTGAAAAAATTCCAAAAGAACGAAAGATAGTGCTTAGCAACACCAACTTTAGTTTTGTTAAGTTTTGAATCCTTTACAAGCTATGATAGTAAATGGTCAAAATTACAATTTTCACTTTTTTATCTAAAGTTTCGCCAATAACATCATGATGCGTAGCAACTATTGCGGTCACCTCAATGCCGAACATATCGGACAAACAGTTAGCTTGTGCGGTTGGATCGATCGCAGACGGGATCATGGTGGTGTGATCTTTTTAGATTTGCGCGATCGCACAGGAATCCTGCAAATCGTCAGCGATCCCCAACGTACTCCTGCCTCCTATGACCTCGCAGGTGAAATGCGAAATGAGTATGTGGTCAGGATCATTGGTAAAGTTTCTAAGCGTCCTGACGAATCGCTTAATCCGAAACTAGCCACAGGTGAAATCGAAATCTATGCAGAATCCATTGAATTATTGAATGCTGTCAGCAAGCCGTTACCCTTCCTAATTTCGGAAGCTGACACGATTAAAGAAGAATTGCGTCTGAAATATCGCTATCTCGATATGCGTGGCGATCGCTTAGCCAATAATCTCAAACTCCGCTTTGAAGTTGTCAAATCAATTCGCCGCTTCCTTGAAGATGAATATGGCTTTATGGAAGTGGAAACACCAATCCTTTGTCGTTCTACTCCTGAAGGAGCGCGGGATTACCTCGTACCCAGCCGTGTGAATGCTGGTCAATGGTATGCTTTGCCACAATCGCCTCAGTTATTTAAGCAATTGCTGATGGTGGGCGGATGCGATCGCTACTATCAAATTGCTCGATGTTTCCGCGATGAAGATCTTCGCGCTGACCGTCAGCCTGAATTTACGCAACTGGATATGGAAATGAGTTTCATGTCCCAAGAAGAAATCATTGAGCTAAATGAAAACCTGATTCGCTACATTTTCAAAACCGTTAAAGGTGTAGAACTTGGTGATTTCCCTCGTCTCACCTATGCCGACTCTATGGATCGCTATGGTTGCGATCGCCCTGATACTCGCTTTGGTATGGAATTAGTCAATGTCACTGATTTGTTTGCCAATTCAGGATTTAAAGTATTTGCCAACACCGTCGCCAATGGTGGCATTATCAAAGTGCTACCTGTCATCGGTGGCGATGAAGCGATTTCTAATACCCGCATCAAACCAGGTGGGGATTTATCCAATCTCGTTGCCCAATATGGCGCAAAGGGCTTAGCCTTTATCCGTGTGCGTGAAGGTGGTGTAATCGATACCATCGGCGCTCTCAAAGATAGCCTTACCGAAGAAGTTAAGAATGAACTGCTAGAACGAACAGGCGCAACCGCAGGCACGATTCTATTGTTTGGTGCTGGTGAAAAGGCGATCGTCAATGAATCGCTCTATCGTCTACGTTTAGCCCTCGGTCATGAGTTGGGACTAATCGATCATAGCAAGCTCAATTTTGTTTGGATCACAGACTTCCCGATGTTTGAGTGGAATGCTGATGAGAAAAGATTGGAGGCACTGCACCATCCCTTTACCTCGCCTCGTGTTGAGGATATCGCTGATGGTCAATCCATTGATGTCAATACGATCGCCCAAGCCTATGACCTTGTACTCAATGGCACAGAGATTGGTGGTGGTAGTATTCGGATTCACAAGCGCGAAGTCCAAGAGAAAGTATTTGCGGCGATCGGGCTAAGCGATGAACAGGCAAAGGAGAAGTTTGGATTCCTAATGGAAGCCTTTGAATACGGGACTCCTCCTCATGGTGGTCTGGCTTTTGGACTGGATCGTTTAGTGATGTTGATTGCTGGTGCAGACTCAATTCGAGATGTGATTGCCTTCCCGAAAACTCAGCAAGCACGCGACCTCTTGACCGATGCGCCATCAGGTGTGGATGACTCGCAATTGAAAGAGCTACATGTTAAGTTGTCATTACCTCCTGCTAAAACTAACGCATAAACAAAGAAGGTGAGCATTACTCACCTTCTTTGTTTATGCGATCGCTATCTTGAGATATTTGCGATCGCCTATATCCATCTTCACGAATTAGCGAGGCGATCGCTTCAAAGAAACCAAAAGATCGTAAATTAAGCTAATGTAGATACAATATAGATACATTGACGGTGATTTTTATGACTGCCGCGATCGCTAAGTGGGGTAATAGTTTAGCTGTACGCATTCCTCAAGCTATAGCTGAACAGGTGCAAATTCAAGCTGGAAGCGAAATCAATATTGAGATTGTTGATGGCAAGATTGTTTTGACACCGCATCGACGTAAAAAATATACTCTGGAGGAATTGCTGGATGGGATGACTTCCGAGCATCTCCATGCAGAAGTTTCTACGGGTGTGGCTGTTGGGAATGAAGCATGGTAAATCTATACATCCCTGATCGTGGTGATATTGTCTGGCTAGATTTCGATCCACAGGCTGGACATGAACAATCTGGGCATCGTCCTGCTTTTGTGATTTCACCGATCGCCTATAATCAAAGGTCAAATTTGGCTTTGCTGTGTCCAATTACTACTAAAACTAAGGGATGGAAGTTTGAGGTTCTACTCACGGACACTAAGACTAAGGGAGTGATTCTTGCGGATCAGATTAAGAGTTTAGATTGGCAAGCGAGAAGGGTTGATTTTATTGAGAAAGCTTCAGAAAATATTATTAATGAAGTTATTGGCAAAGTTGAGACGTTATTAACCTAGTACTTAAACTATATGGCAGAAAAAATTAGATATGCTGAAATACTTTTACCTTCAGAAGAGCTATTTTTAAAATATCGAATTGGTTATCCTAATTCGATTTCACCATTATCTTTAGTAAATATTTTTATAGGGGCAAATAACACTGGTAAGAGCAGACTTCTTCGAGCTTTATTTTCTCTTCAGGAATTTTCCTATAATACAAACATTTACAAAGAGAATGATTTTTGGGAATTAATCGATAGATTAGATAAAGAGTTTAGAGAAGTTTTTTCATTTCCAGTTACATCAGTCTTAGAATTTAATTCAGATTATATTACAGGGATATTTTTATCTTTTGATTCTGAACATAAACAATTTATCTCTGCTGATAATTCAACGTATAACATATTAAAAGAAAAACTAGAAAATTTAGCTAATCGTGAATTTAAACAAGGAGCTTATAGCATAGCTAGTTATCAAGGAGCTAGACCTACCAATACAGTTGGAGGCTTTCCTGAAAGCGTTATAAATACAGGAAATAAACTTCGTGATATTGGGATTAAATATAGAAGATACTTAGATGACATTGATGCTAATTTAAGTTTAGGAAGTGAAAAAAGATACTATATACCTATACTTCGAGGAATGCGTCCTTTGGATGTTGATGATCAACATAAAAACTTCTATGGGGACAGAACAAAATGGGACTATTTTAGAAGTAGTGATTCGCTCACTGATAAGATGCAAATATTTACGGGACTTGAGTTATATCAAAGTCTCAAAGAAAAATTACTTGGTGAACCTGAAGAGAGAAAACTAGTTAAAGAATTTGAAGCTTTTTTGTCAGCTAATTTTTTTGAAAGTAAACCAGTTACATTAATACCAAAAGAGAAAAGCCCCAAGGTAGTCCACATCAAAATTGGTGAGGAGCCTCAATATCCTATTTATGAATTAGGTGATGGCTTACAAAATCTAATTATCTGTACATTTAATATTTTTACAGAAAAAGAAAGATGTCTTTTCTTTATAGAAGAACCTGATATGTTTATGCATCCATCATTGCAACGCTCATTCTTAGAAGTATTATCAAAATTTGATCAGCATCAATATTTTATCACTTCACATTCCAATCATTTTCTAGATATGACAATTGACTTTGCCAATATCTCAGTATTCCATTTCTCTAAACACGAAGGTACTCAACCACAGTTTCATATTCGTCCATCCTCACCAAGCGATAGACAGATACTACTTGACTTAGGAGTAAGAAACTCATCTGTCTTTATTACCAACGCAACAATTTGGGTTGAAGGTAAAACAGATCGACTATATCTCAAAGCTTATATGAAAAAATATATTGATGAGTTAGAGCATGGCGATCCTGAAAAATATAGGCAGTTAATTAAACTCAAAGAAGATTACCATTACTCATTTGTAGAATATCAAGGTGCAAATTTAACCCATTGGAGTTTTGATCCAGATGAAAAAGAAACAAAAGAGATTAAAGCTAGTTATGTTTGCGCCCATGCCTTTCTTATAGCCGATGGTGATGTAGCCACAAAAGGCGATCGCAAGCAAGTTTATACCAACATGCTAGGCGAAAGGTTTTATCTTCTTGAAGTAAAGGAAATTGAGAACCTTCTACCAGTTGAAATACTAAGAGAAATAGTTGCCAATAAGTTTGAGAAACATCAAGTAGATATAAATTCTATCGAACATAAAAAATATTCAAAGCCTAAGATTCCTTTAGGAAAGTATCTTGATAGCCTTTTACCACAGCCACTAGAGAAGCCAGTTTTTGCTGAAAAATCTGGAACCATCAAAGCAAAAGGTACATTCTGTGATGATGCCGTCAAATTTATGCAAGATACTAAATGGTCGTTAAACAACTATCCCAAAATTAAAATTCTCTGCGAGAAAGTTTTTGACCATATAATCACTCAAAACAAGAATTCTTAAAATTAAATAAATGAGGATAAAAAACATGAAAACAATCGCTATTCAAATAGATGAAGACATTGCCCAAGCATTTCAATCTTCACAACCAGAACAACAACAACAGATTCAAGCATGGCTCAATCAATGGATGAGACAAGCATTGAAAATCAGTAAATTACAAAACACAATGGATAGACTGAGTGATGAGGCTGTAGCGAATGGATTAACTCCAGAGATTTTACAGGCAATCATCGATGAGTAAAATCAGGATAGTCCTTGACTCTAATGTAATTTTAAGCGCTGCTCTGTTTAAGGGATCTACCCCAAGACAAGCCCTTGACAAAGCATCTATTACTGGACAAATTCTCATGTCTAATGAAATTCTTGGAGAACTTACAGACATTTTTAATCGTCCTAAGTTCGATAGATATTCATCAAAAAAATTGCGTAATGAATTTCTCAATGACTTTTTAGCAATTGTAGAAAATGTGCAAATCGTTCAAAAAATTACAGCTTGTCGCGATCGCAAAGATGATAAGTTCTTAGAACTAGCTGTCAATGGGAATGCAAATTACATCATCACTGGCGATCAAGATTTGCTTGTACTAAATCCGTTTCAAGATATTGCAATTATTTCTGTATCAGATTATTTGAGTTTGTAGTGAATTGGCGATCGCAAAGTTAGCTATAGACAGTTAGGTCTGAGATTCGATCGCACCTTCGGCATCATTAGCGATCGCCTTTAAGCGATCCAACATATCCGCAGTCACATCTTGCCACATCCCACGCTGATTCGCTTCCAGCAAACGTTCTGACATATCTCGCAACGCCCAAGGATTGCTGGATTTAATAAAATTCTGGACTTCAGGATTAAAAAT
This sequence comes from Pseudanabaena minima str. Chao 2107, assembly GCF_051131155.1. Lineage (NCBI taxonomy): Bacteria > Bacillati > Cyanobacteriota > Cyanophyceae > Pseudanabaenales > Pseudanabaenaceae > Pseudanabaena > Pseudanabaena minima. Next base: position 1,073,240 of record NZ_CP159508.1, on the reverse strand, counting down.
ATATGCCTCCGCAACACCCTCATACATGAAGTCGGAAACGCAGTTAGTCGTAGCATCATAGGCAAACAGATAATCAAGCGTTGCCGACATCTCAAAGGCTCCCTTATAGCCGTGACGCATTGCTCCTGCTATCCATTTGGGATTAACAACACGCGATCGATAAACTCGCGCAATCTCTTCGCTCAATTTGCGAACCTTGGGCTGAGCCATGCGTGAATTATCGCCAAAGTACACCTCTGGAGCATTGCCAGATATGGATTTGATTGCCGCTGTCATACCACCCTGAAACTGGTAATAATCATCGGAATCGAGAATGTCATGCTCTCGATTGTCCTGATTTTGCAGCACAATTTGCATATTGCCGAGGCGTTGATTAAAGGCTTCAGGAGCAGATTTGCCCTCAGATTTGCTGGTGTAGGCGTAGGCGCTCCAATTGATATAGGCACGGGCTAAATCCTGCTCGTTTTCCCAGTTTTGTGACTCGATTAAACCCTGCAACCCCGCACCATAGGCACTTGGTTTAGAGCCGAACACTCGATAACGCGATCGCTCTTGGGCTTGTTCTACAGTTAATCCTTCTCTTTGCCACTGTGCGGATTCTGCTTGAACTTTTGCCGCTAAGGGATTCTGTTCGGCAGATTCATCAAGATTCGCAACCGCATTCACCGCACTATCAAATAAATCGATCAGATTTGGGAACGCATCTCGAAAGAATCCTGAAATCCTTAAGGTCACATCCACACGAGGACGACCGAGGATTGATAAAGGCAAAATCTCAAAATCAATCACGCGCCGCGATACACCATCCCAAACAGGTTGTACTCCCAATAAAGCCAGCGCTTCCGCAAGATCATCACCACCCGTTCGCATGGTGGAAGTTCCCCAAATCGATAGCCCCAAGGTTTGCGGATATTCACCATGCTCTTGCGTATAGGTTTCAATCAACACATCCGCAGCCTTGCGCCCAATATCCCAAGCGGTTTCCGTTGGTACTGCCCTAATATCCACCGAATAGAAATTCCGTCCTGTGGGTAATACTTCAGGTCTGCCCCTTGTCGGTGCACCTGACGCGCCACTAGGCACATATTCGCCATTGAGTCCGCGCAGGAGATTTGTGATTTCTTGCTTAGTTTTGTAGAGAGATGGGAGAAGGCGATCGCGAATCCATGTTAATTCTTTTACAGTCTCACCTCCCTTTGCAAGGGGGATAGAGGGAATCTCTTCAATTTTTAAATCTCTAAAAGATCCCCCTAAATCCCCCTTATAAAGGGGGACTTCAGACTTTTTGCTACTAGCATAAATCTCTTTGATTGGAAGCTCGCCCCCCTTTGCAAGGGGGGTAGGGGGGATCTCTTCAAAGATTTCTGCTACCAACTCCGCCGCGTATTCCTCTATAACTTCCACTGCATCGCCAATAATCCGACAATTTGCTAGACATGGATGCGAATTTGCTACAAGTAACTCGCCTAAATCCGCAGTCAACGGATCAAAATCTAAACCCCAATCCTGCGCGATCGCCCTTGTCAGTCCCAAACGATTAGCTGTCGGATTACGGGCGATCGCTACTACCAAATCCCTTAACTGCCGACCTTCTGGGCATTGCCCGAAAATATGTAAACCATCGCGAATTTGCGCCTCCTTAATTTCACAAAGATAACCATCGGCTGTCGTGAGAATTGTATTTAGCGAATCCTCCAAACGATCTAGGGAAATTCCTAAATCATGATAGAGATTTTCCTGTTTGATGGTTTCGATGAGGCGATCGCGAATCATGCCCAAACGTGAAGGATCGAGAGTTTCCGCTTCGTAATATTCGTCAATCAAGCCTTCCAATTGCTGCAAACCACCATACAACTCAGCACGAGTCATGGGTGGAGTGAGATGATCGAGAATGACTGCTTGCGATCGCCTTTTTGCCTGAGAGCCTTCCCCTGGATCGTTAACAATAAAAGGATAGAAATGGGGCATCGCACCAAAGGCAGCTTCAGGATAGCAATTTTCCGATAGAGCCACGCTCTTACCGGGGAGCCATTCGAGATTGCCATGTTTGCCGATATGGGCGATCGCATGGGCGTTAAACTTGTCGCGCACCCAATGATAGAAAGCCATATAGTCATGGGTTGGCTCTAAATCAGGGGCGTGATAATTGAGCGTAGGATCGAGATCGTAGCCCCGTGATGGCTGAATACCGACAAAAATATTGCCGAACTGCATACCAGCGATCGCAAATTCTTTATCGCACTTCGGCTGATTCCATCTTGTCTGAATTCCATTTTGCACGGGTTCAGGCAAACTCTGGAAATAGTTTTGATAATCTTCTAACGCTAAAGATTGATTAATCTGACGCATTCCAAAGGATTCGAGATCGTTGGTTACACCAGTAGTTAAAAGCTTCATCAATTCATCGCTAGTTTCAGGAATCTCACCAACGCTATAGCCTGAACTTCGCAGAGCCTTGAGAATCTCTAAACAACTGGCGGGCGTATCTAAACCGACTCCATTGGCTAATCTGCCATCACGGTTAGGATAATTGGCAAGAATCAGCGCAATTTTGCGATCGCCTACATCCGTATGCTTTAGCTGTATCCATTTCGCCGCCAGATCTGCTACAAAATTAATCCGCGATCGCACAGGTTCATAGGTCAACACCTCAGTTTGCAAAGCGAGATTCTGTCCCTGCATCGCTTTAAAGGAAACTGCCCTCGTAATAATCCTGCCATCGACTTCAGGCAAGACCACATTCATCGCCATATCGCGAGGATTTAGTCCCTGTGTACCATTTGCCCAAGTTTTCTTCAGTCCACCACTAAAAATCACCTGAAATACAGGCACGTTCAAAGCTTCCCAAAGATCAACTTGCGGCGTATCCGTTTTTAAACTTGCCAAAGAGAAGCTAGTCGTATTCAAAATCACATCAACTTTTTGACCAGATTCAGGCAAGCAATAGCGAATTAACTCTGCTTGTACATCAGGCTCCTTTAAGGATGAAACATAAATGGGTAAAGGTTTGAGCTTACGTTCTCGCAATGATTCACATAAAGCAGCGATCGCTCCCGTATTTCCCGACAAGTAATGAGCGCGATAAAAAAGAATCGCCACTAGTCCGAGATCCCCCTCAATCCCCCTTAAAAAGGGGGAAGAAAAAAATTCTCCCCCCTGTCTCAAGGGGAGTTGTGGGGAATCAAATATCCCAATCCGAGGCACTGATTGCGGAAGTTCATATTCTGATGCAATATCTAAAAATTCTTTCGCAATAAACTTCAATAAATTCTGATAATTACTAACCCCTGCTTCGATGAAATATTGCCAAGCCTGATTCACCAAAGTTAGCGAAGTTGTGGAATGGCTTGTTAAGCTCGGATCTGGACGCTCATCCCCTGGTAACACAATCAATACTGCGCCCGTATTTGCTACGGTTTCCTTAACCACTTCTAAGCCATAGCTCCAGTAAGACTGTCCCCCAATTAAGCGCACAATAATTACCTTAGCGATCGCCAAAACCTCCTCAGCATAGGTATCGATCGCGATTTGTTGCTGCAATTGCAAGACATTCACCACCCTAATCTGTGGAAAATCTTCAGGTAAGTTTGCCGTAGCCGCCGCAAGGGTTTGAATATCCGTATCCGCAGCCGTGATGATCACAATCGGTGCAGGTTGCTGATCAACAAAAATAACGCTGTCGGTGGACTGGTTCCAGCCTCCTGAAATAGTGGCAATACGATGCATTAGCGATCCAAATGGCAATAGTCGGCTCAATCATTATAGTAGCTTTCATTTAAGCGGAGCGATAACTACGAGGAGTCTGTCCTGTCCATCTTTTAAAAGCGCGATAAAAGGCACTTGGCTCGGAGAATCCTAATAAAAAAGCCAAATCGTGAATTGAAGTTTGCTCGTTTTGAATATGTTTTAAGGCTATTTCCTTGCGAGTATCATCAAGAATTTGTTGATAGGATGTGTTCTCAATTTGTAGTTCTCTCTGAAGTTGTCGCACACTAAGCATCAAGGTATGCGCGATCATCTCAATTGGCGGCGCTTCCCCATGCAAATTCTGAACAATTATTTTGATCACTTTATGACTGAATTTGGAATCTTTAGATAGATTTGTGAGCATTTTGCTTGCATGGCTTTCAAACATTGAAAGCAAGTTTGCATTAGCCGATCGCACTTCCCAATTAAGGACATCTGCTGAAAAAATCATTCTGTTAATTGATTGCGAAAATTTCACTTGACTTTGGAAAATGCGCTCATGTTCAGAACAATCTGATGGAGCATTATGTTGAAACCAAACATCATGAAGTTGTAAGCTTTTCCCTGTAAGCTTTTGAGTGGCTTTATACAAGGCTGAAAATGTGCTTTCAATAGGATGTCTCGGCTCATCTAGGAGATAATTTTTGACCCCTCCAACAATTTTGCAGTCGCAACATACGAAACCATCCAAAATATGATGATGAATGGCTATGCCCTGACTAAAAAGACGAGTGTATTGCGATAGTTTTTCGAGAACCTGTCCATAGTGTTTGCAATTCAGTAAAACATAGCCAAGAAGCCCGATCGCTGGCAAGTCAAAAGCTTCCCCAATATGCAAACCAAGATCGCGATCGCCTGTTTTGATAATCGCTTCTCGCCACAAATGCTTGAGCAATTCTCCTGAGATTTGGCGATCAGGGTCTTCTAGCCAAGCTGATTCAATCTTGGTTGAACGGTAAATATCTTGCAAATCGACCCCTTGCGCTGCGACATACTGCAAAATATCACGAGCGATCGCTACTGAAAATTTCGCCTCTTGATGGTTTTCTTGACTTGGATCGGAAATTACTTTTCCCATAACTTGGCATCAAAAGTCAATTTTCTGGCGTGTTACGTCATGTTGGATTTTAGCAAAAAGTCTTAGCTTTAATTTAACAGCAATGGAAATTACCACCTCACGCAAACCCATGATTTACAAATATATTCAACCTAAAAAAATTTCATTATTAATTGTTTCTACGATTTTGACAGGTAGCATTTTCCTTGTTCAAGAATCTCAATCTCAAACTTTTTCCCAATCACCAGTAAATAAAATTTCACAATCTGATTCAAAAGAATCAGAACTGAGAAAGCTTACAACAGAAGCCATTCGCCAGCGTGGTTATATTGGTGTTGGTGGTTCAATTGGGATAAGTGGCAACACCTCAGCATTAGGCACTAGTGGGTTTTCACTTTTCTCTAAAACAATCTTTACTGACAACTTGTCTATGCACAATAACACAGTGATTTTTGGAACTGGAATTTCATCTTCTTCCTCGAATCTTACAGTTGACTTTCCCATCCGTGATGCAACTTCTCAGCAGATTGTTTTATCGCCTTTTATCGGTGGTGGTGTGATGCTTAGAAATGAAGATGGGTTAAAAATTGCTCCCCACGTCACAGGTGGAGTGGATGTACCGCTATCCAGAAATATCACGGGAACTGTGCAGTTGAATGTTGGTTTACCAAGCGATCGCAAGGCAGATATGGGGCTTTTGCTTGGTATTGGTTATAGCTTCTAACTTTTGTGTAGATAGATAAAATTGATAAGGATTAACAATGAATCGTTTACATTTTGTTCGTTATACAGGAATCTTCTTGGTTCTATTGGTTATATTTTTAAATGTTCCATACATTCGCTTAACACAAATTTTTGAATATGACGACATTTTGCGTAAACCAATTGGTGATGTCCTGACTAAGTTTCATGCTGGTGGGTTACAACTAATTTTGACGTGGTTTACCTTTGGTTTGTCGGCTCTATTATTCATCCCTGCTAGTATTCTGCTACATAAGATTATTGATCGCCAAGGTTCACCTTATTTAGCGATCGCTACGGCGATGGGATGTCTTTCAGGCGTACTTCAGGCAGTGGGTTTAATGCGTTGGGTATTTGTGGTTCCGTTACTGGCAAATTTGTATGTCGATTCAGTCTCAAGTGTAGCTACTCGCGAAGCGGTAAAAGTTGTTTATCAAGCAGTACATCAGTATGGCGGGGTTGTGATTGGTGAACATTTAGGACAAACTCTTCTAATTGGCTGGACAATTGGTGTAGGAATTGCCATGTTGCGATCGCCAATCTTTAAGCGTTGGGTTGCTTGGTACGGAATGATGACAACGCCAATGTTATTGATTGGACAAACCGAACTTCTCGCCACTGCAATACCATCTATTCTCGCGATTGAGTTAACACCGATTGGCTTTATACTTTGGGAAATATGGCTGTTGATTGTGGGGTTCTCGTTACTGTTGGTATCTCCTGCAAAGCTTGAACATCTTGATAAATTCGCAAATCCCAAACCAACAAAAAACAATGATCATCAATAAATTTCGTGCTTTTTTGGCTAGTCAACTTGGCTTTCCTAAGGGCTGGTTTGGCAAATTATTGATCAGGTTTCTCAATAGTAACAATGCCATGATGAACGATCTTGTTTTGCAACATCTCAACTTACAAGCAGATGATCGCGTTCTTGAAATTGGCTTTGGTGGCGGCTACTTAATCGAGAAAATTGCCAATACCGCTCTGCCCCAGCTAATTGCGGGCGTTGAGCAATCACAGGATGCCTTAGATCTCTGTGAGCATAAATTTCGCACTCAAATCAATAAAAGTGAAATAGAACTCTATTTAGCCGATGCGATGCAATTACCTTTTGCAGATAGATATGTCAACAAAATCTGCTCAGTCAACACCATTTATTTTTGGACAGAGCTTAGTAAGGTTTTCCGTGAATGCTTCAGAGTTTTAGCTGATGATGGCGAATTATTACTCAGTTACAATTCTAAAGATTTTTTGGAAAAGCAAAAGTTTGCCGACCATGGTTTCATTGGCTATGAAGTTTCAGAGATAGAGGCAGCCTTAAAAATGGCTGGATTTGTAAATGTCACTACCATTACAGGATACAGCGATCGCCACCAAGAATTCTTTTGTACGATTGCAACTGCTGCGCTGAAGTCTTAGTTTATAAGCCACCATTTCGTCTAAAAAGCCACATCTTCATACAGAGATGCAAATTTACCTTCAAAGTTAATACTCGTTAACTGGAAGTGATCCTCTTCGCCTGCATAAGACTTAAAGTACCAAAGCCCTTTAGAGCTGCGGCAAAACAGTCCAGATGACAGCGACTTGTATTGACTAGGACATATGCGTTGAGGTTTCAGCCTTTCATACTCAACGCTACAGCCTCAGCGACTTTAATCCCATCAATCCCTGCCGAGAGAATCCCGCCTGCATAGCCAGCGCCCTCTCCTGCAGGAAAAAGCCCTTCCACATTGAGACTCTGATATTTCTCATTACGTTTAATCCGAATCGGTGAAGAAGTGCGCGTTTCCACACCCGTAAGCATCGCATCTTCCATCGCAAAACCTTTGATTTGTTTGTTAAAAGCAGGTAAAGCCTCACGAATTGCAGCGATCGCATAGTCAGGCAAACTTTCACTCAAATCGCATAAATTCACATTAGGTGCATAGGAAGGATGAACTTTACCAAGATCTTGAGAAGGACGGTTGGCAAGAAAATCACCCACAAGTTGGGCTGGAGCAGCATAGGTTCCACCACCAAGCTCAAAGGCGCGAGATTCGAGGCGACGCTGAAAATCAATGCCAGCAAGGGGATGCTCTGGATAATCGTCGGGCGTAATTCCCACCACGATTCCGCTATTGGCATTCCGCTCATTACGCGAATATTGACTCATGCCATTCGTAACTACCCGCCCAACCTCAGAAGTTGCCGCCACAACTAGTCCCCCAGGACACATACAGAAGCTATAAACAGAACGTCCATTCTGACAATGGTGAACTAACTTATAATCAGCAGCACCTAAAATTTTATTTCCTGCGTAATTGCCAAATCTCGCTTGATCGATCAGAGTTTGTGGATGTTCAATCCGAAAACCAATCGAGAAAGGCTTGGCTTCAATATATACGCCGCGATCGTAGAGCATTTGGAAGGTGTCACGGGCGCTATGACCAACAGCAAGAACGATATGATTACTAGCAATATATTCACCATTAGCAAGGGTGACACCTCTCGCTTTACCGTCTTGAATGTCAATATCTTCCACTCGACTTTGAAAGCGAATTTCCCCACCGAGAGCTTGAATTTGAGCACGAAAACTTTGAACGATGCCGACTAGTTTAAGCGTGCCAATATGGGGTTTATTGATGTAGAGAATTTCAGGAGATGCACCTGCATTTACAAATTCAGTAAGAACTTTACGCCCATAATGTTGCGGATCTTTGACTTGGCTGTAGAGTTTCCCATCGGAGAAAGTGCCTGCACCGCCTTCACCAAATTGAGCATTAGATTCAGGATTAAATTCGGTTCTTCCCTTCCAAAAGTTAAAGGTATCCGCCGTGCGATCGCGTACTGCTTTACCTCTTTCTAAGATAATGGGTCGAAATCCCATTTGCGCCAACATTAGCCCAGCAAACATCCCTGCTGGTCCCATCCCAATTACAATTGGGCGAGTTTTTAAACTATTGGGAGCCTTGGCTATATACTTATAGCTCATGTCAGGTGTGGGCTTAACATGAGGATCTTTAGACAAGCGATCGCTTAATTGCTTCTCTAAAGTAGTTTCGACATCAACGATATAAACCAAATAAATATCTGTCTTCTTACGAGCATCATAACTGCGCTTAAAAATAGAATAACTAGTTAATTCTTCAGGCTTAATTTGCAGCTTTTTGAGAATTGCTAATTTCAGAGCATCTTCAGGATGATCGAGTGGAAGCTTAATTTCGGTAATTCGTAACATGGTCAATAAAATTTGTAAGCTCTATAACTATACTAAGCTCCGAAGAAAAAGCCACGCAAAGCGTGACTTTTTCTGATATCTGTTGCTTTGCTATAGCTAAAAAACTAAACCTCCCCAAGGAAAGCGATCGCTTTCCTTGGGGAGAGAATTAGATATCGCAAGCCTGCCGTCCCCAAGTTATGGGTGGTATTCTCTTGCGAGTGCGCGGATCAAAGTCTCCAGCGCAGGCAAATGGCTTAATTGAGCCATCAGGAAACAGTCCTACAGTCCCAGATTCACCCGTGCCATTACGTGCAAAAGTAACCGCAGCTACACCAGCGCAACTGTTGATAATCTGCCGTGCAATCTCAAGCCTCATTTCAGGCGCTTTCCATACATTCGCAACTCCGCTACCACTCAGAGCAAATGTGTAGCGGCGATTAAGTCCAGCTTCGACATTTGGATAAGGGCTGAGCAGTGGAGCAAATTTAGTATTGCGTGTCACTATTGTCACATTGGGAATGGATTCTAAACGGATAGTGCCTTGTCTGATGGCTTTGTTACATAGATTGGCTGTACCGACTGTTTTAGGAGCCATCTGTTTAGATTTAGATCTGAATTTAGAGAGAATATCCTCTCCGCCACCTTTAGCAAGTTTTTCGAGGCGATCGCGTTCCTCTTGATCAAAATTAGTGCGGATGGAGCGATTTTGAAACTGCTCTTGACCATTGACCATCACCTTTTGGGCGCGGATTAATTCCGCTTGCAGCTTGCCGTCACCATCAAACATAAATAGCTCATCGGTATGGAAAAAGCGAATTGCCACCACCTTCCCATTGGGGTAATACCAATAGCCAATTCCATCCCCAGTTTCAACAATACTTGATGATACAGAAATAAACCTAAATTGATCGCGACCTCCTACATTGGCAGTACAAGCACTATATACCAAGCTTTTCTCAACGACTGATTTGCGATCGTCACAAGACTGTTTGTCAATCTCCTCAAAGGCTTTGTGCAAAGATTCAGCCTTATTGGTATTGGCTTGAACTGTCAAGGGAGCGCCCAATAGAAGCGAAGCAGAAATTATACTGATGGGGATGAATTTCATGTTTTAGGTTTTTCTGTTGTGTAGTAATTGGTTGATTTTTCTAGATGCCTCTTGTCAAACTACCATTTTCTTCCAGTTCTTCTTGAGAAAAGGTTGAAGATATAGGAGTTTTCATTTTGCCGTAGGCAAAATGAAAACTTAAAACTCTTATTGTGATTGTTTTTTGGTTTTCAAATGAGTATGCACTCGCTTGAAAACCGCTATACCAGAGGTATTTATTGTGGTAGCCATTCTAGGGATTGCACAATTTTTATAAACTTATTGGGAGTCATATGGGCTCTTGTGCTACAGGTAGCAGTGGAGTCAATTTGATCGCCTCTGCCTTGACGGGTTGCCACCGCGTAAAAGGGTGAGTTACCTGCGGGAAAAGTCCAGAGATTTGCTTGGGGAGTATTGGCGATCGCTTCTGTAATCGGCTCACCCATACCTATGCCAACATTAACATCCACCTTGCCCAAAAGGTTGGTATCGACAGCACGGGTGTATTGACCACTAGGACCACCAATACCACCGCCAGTCGCACGGACTACAAAACAGTGATTTTGAGAATTGCGATATAACACCGTATAGTCAGGTCCAAAACGACAAACTCCATTCGCATCTCTTTGATCGCCAGCACGACATGGCTCAGTTCTGATCGCTGCGACTCGAAAGCCTTGAGGCACATACTTGGGAATAGCGACCTTGATACCGAGGGATTTGAGGGATGCTTTTTGACTAGCACTGAGGAGGTTGTGACCACTCTGGGCATGGGCAGGAAAAGCTGCGGGGAGCAGGCTAGTAAGGCTGACAGCTAAGGAGAGACAGATAGCGTTTTTCATGGGTGATTTGTGATGATGTTGATGGAAGATGAAACGAAGGCACATTTATTTGAATTTAGAGAGAATATTCGTTCCACCTTCCCTAGCAAGTTTTTCGAGGCGATCGCGTTCTGTTTTAGTAAAGGTAGTTCGCAAAGAGGAACTGCTATTAGTTAATTCTGCTTGCAACTTTCCCCTCCGATCAAAAGCGAGTGTGCTAAAACCATCGCCTTCAAAATAGGTAATCGCCGCCACTTTGCCGTTGTAGTGGTAAGTATAGAGGACACTAGCCTCAACAACATTACTAGACTGTGATGCAGCAGAGAGTTGTGGTGAAGATCCACGTCCACCAGCACGACTGCCACAAATGTTGTACGTATTAACTCCCTTTGTGACCGTCCTGTTGTAGCCATCACAGGGTCGCTTTTGGAGTTCGGTAATTTCTTCAAGCAAAGCTTCAGCATTGGTATCTGTAGACTGCTGGGCTACAAGTGATTTTGTTGTAGATACTTGAGATTGGGAAGTTTCGATAGAAGCTTGAGCAGCAAGTGGAATAGCAAGGGCAGCGAGTAAAGGAATTGCTAAAAGTTGAGAGATTTTCATTGTGTAAACTAGGTAGATTTGGATAAATTGGTAGGGAATGCGAGAAAAAATTGCTTTTAGGCTAATTACAGCTATTTGAAACTAAATTAGTTAATTTGTTCCAAATATCCTACTTAAACCTAGAGATAATATCTATACCTCTATTTTTTGCCAAATCCTCTAGTCTATTGCGTTGTTCATTTGTAAACCCTTGTTTAGCGCTTCTCCTTTGGAACGCCTGACTGCTCATGGTTAGTTCAGCGACTAGGCGATCGCCAGAAAAAAGAAAGATCTCACCTGTGTGAAAAAAGCGAATAGCCACCACTGCGCCATCTTCGGCAAACCAATAGCTAATGCCATCACCCGCTTCAATAAGTGAGGACGATGCTGAGATGACTCTAGGTTGATTATTAATTCCCTGCACAGAGCAGATCATATAACGAACGGATTTTTCATCTTTGGTCTGGAGATCGCAAGACTGCTTAGAAATCTTCTCAAACTGCCTTTGTGCGTTTTCTTCAACTTCTTCTTGAGAAGGCGATGAAGACACCGAAGATGTTGATTGTGGTAGCCAATCTAGGGACTCCACAATTTTGATAAACTCATTGGGAGTCATGTGAACCGCGTCACTACAAATAATCGCGGCATCAATCCAACTAGCGGCTTGGCTTTTGATAGTTCTCACGGCGTAAAAAGGCGAATTACCTGCGTAATCAGTCCGTAATTCTTGAGGAGTATTAGCGATCGCATCTGTTATCGGTTGGTCATTACCAGTGCCAATCATGACATCCACCTTGTCAAAAATCTTGCTCCTAACAGCACGGGTATAGCGACTACTAGGACCACCCAGACCGCCGCCAGTCGCCTCAACCGTAAAGCAATGATCTTGGGAATTGCGATATATCACTGTATATTCGGGACCAAAGCGGCAAACCCCGTTAGCATCAACCGTGTCTCCCTGACGGCAGGGTTCAGTTCTGACCGCCGCAATCCAAAACCCTTGCGGGACATAGGTGGGAAGCGCAATTTTGATACCAAGAGAATCAAGCTTTCCCTTAAAAGAATTAACTAGACTATGACCATTCGCCGCCGCTTCTGGTGTTTTTTCAGCAATTGGGGTTGGGGGGGCAGTGGTTGTTTGGGCGATCGCGCTAGATGTGGCAATAGGTGTTGCATTAGATGTGGCAGTGGGTGCATTTGCTTGAGGCTGTCCACAGGAAATTAGTGAGCAGCTAAGGGCAAGAAAACCGAAGAGTTTGGTTTTTAAGAATGTCATATTGTTTTTTTGAGAATGGCAAGAAATTATTTGTTAATACCGCGTGATCAGTGTTACTAAATTTTTCGCCTGAAAATCACCTTGGTAATTCGCAAATAGCACGTATCAGACTTGCCTCACCTTCTTCAGCGCCGTATCTAGCGATCGCAGGAATGATTTTGCCATCGATTGAAGATTCATTACAGTCTGCCGTGCGCCACGGACTGTAGTAGTCCTTTCCTTGGCTGTACTCAGCCCTAGTACGAAAGCGCCAACGATTGCCACCTAAGTCTTGCTTTTCATGTATGTAAACGCTGTACATAATGCCTTGTCTCATTCCAGAGTGGAAAGGTTCTGCGGTTTGCTGTGCCACTATTGTTTTTGTTGAATCATCCTGAGATTGGGCGATCGCTGTTTCGACAGAAGCTTGAGCAGCAAAGGGAACAGCAAGAGTAGCAAGTAAACCGAATAGTTTGAATTTGGAGAAGATCATAGTGATTATTGTTTGAGAAGGTTGAGAATTTGAGTGTTAAGTTTGATCAAAAGGGTGTTTCGCGCTAGCGCATGTCATAAAAAGGGTGTTTCGCACTAGCGCATGTCTGATCAAGTAAATACGACGCAATCCAGCCTCTAGTTTGACTGGGCAAGGTACTCCACATAATCCCAAGACACCCCTTCCCTGTCACTTTTCTGCACGATGGGTGAATACCCGCTAATGCTGTAATACAGTTGGGCTACTCGTTGTCCCACTAAGACATAGCCAACGATCTCAGAATCAACTCCAGGAGCAGAGCGCATATTTACCCGTGATCCCTTTTCTTGACCAAGAATTTCAGCAACGCAACGTCCTCGAAAAGCTCTCGGAGTATCGCTCTGAGCATTGGCGATCGCCGTAAAATTAGGTGCAAACGAGATGAGAGGGACAATGATTGCTGACAGAATTTTAGTTAATTTCATAGATTTGGACTTGGTTTTATGTATTTATCTTGATACTAGTTAGGCTTGGGGTAGGTGTGGCGCGGGCGAAGACCGCGCCACACCTACCCATTGCGTAAGTCCTAAACAATGACAGACAAAGATTTACTTAAAAAATCTTCCATTCTTCGCGATTTAAAAAGAAGCCGTTGCCTTTAGGATTGGTACAGGTCAGCCCATTGCTGCGAGATTTGCAGACAAAGCCGCCTTTGCTCCAAGTCTTGCCATACGCCAAGGTTTTGTAGTTTGGTGAATAGATGGTATCGCCAACACAATTTACCTCTGGCTTACCAACTTTGGGTAAAGATAAGCCACCGCCCCAATCCAAACCACAGGATGCTGGCTCTGGTGGCATCGGTTTCAATTGGCTGACAATCTCACAACGCAGGCGATCGCCATAGATTACGCAGTAAATATTTTTACTAGGCATGATGAAACCGTTACTGCTAAAAGAATCCTCTGATGACTGGGCGATCGCAGGGGCATTTTGGGGCAATGCTTCCGCTTGGAAATTTATGGAGAAAAGCAGGGATGTAACAGTTGCTAAAACTGACAAACAGGAAATACTAATTTTGGTCATTGTTGAGAAAGTTGTATTTTCAAGAAGTGGTGATTAGGGACAACCTGATGCAACTTGCGGATTTTTTGCCTCCGCTTGTTCATAGGAGGAGTTAAAGACTCTTTGATAGACTGCTAATGCTTCATCGCCAGCCGATTGTCTGCGGTAATTCTTTTTATAGAAGTCCCGTGCGGCGATCGCCCCTTGCAATCTCGCCTCAGAACCAGCGATCGCACATTGTTTCAATCGCAAATTTTGCGCGGCTGGAATATCTGTGCGTTTGAAAACATTGGAAGCATCGGCGGCTTTGCGGAACTGGGCGATCGCGCTATCAAATTGTTCTTGTTTCAAGAAGCGATCGCCATTAATCCAATAGGTAATGATCGCGTATCCATAGGGACTTCTCGATCGCATCTTCCGTGATTGTTCTGGAGTTAGTTCCGATTGCTGCTTAAGTTTGCCCGATGGAAGGAAGGAAGTTGTTGAATTGGATGCGATAGTTGACTGAGCGATCACTTTGGATGTGTCGCTAGGTCTGGTTGCTGCCTGAGCCTGTCCCAAGGAAATCAGTGAATAGCCAAGAGCTATTAATCCAAATAGCTTGATTTTGGAGATGAGCATGGTTCTATTAATATTTAGAATTGAGGATAAAAAGGAAGATACGTTACGCTTCATTAACGCATCCTACTGGACTGTTTCATCTAAAATAGTGCAATAGATACGGTTATTCTTCTTGCTCAAATACTGGATAAAGATGTTTCAGTTTGACTCTGGCATCGCTTGTCGAAAACCTCCATATTACTTTGGATGCATTCTGATTTCGAGACTTTTGCCAAGCGTCTATCTCCTCTTTGAGTTTGTCCTTGCTAGGAATCCGTCTATCTAAACATTGTTTTGATAAGACACTCAATTCGGTTTCGGCTACATTCAACCAACTACCATTACGCGGCGTATGATAAATTTCTAGTCTTCTTGCTAAACGATGAGCTTCTGGTGCAGGAAATGCTTCATACAGCGAAGCTATATTATGGGTATTCAGATTATCACTGAGTAGCTTTACTTTTCGTGCATTCGGATAGTCCTCATCCAACAATTGACGTATTTCCTCAGCCCAATCTATCCTTGTTCGACTATCTCGGCTACTCACCCGTCTCCATCCTCGATGAGGGTCAACAAACATGAATAGGGCTTGAACACCTTCACGCTCATAGTGGTAGTCTTCTTTTTTATCTTGTCCAGGTTGCATCGCTATTGGTGGATAAACCTCTCCGAGTAGTTGCTTTGATGCTTCATCCATTGCAATCAACGGTTCTTCTTCGCATGGCTCCGTGCTATACAAGTCAAGGACGACTTCCATTTCTGCCACAAATCTTGCTAAATCTCTTTCGGGAATACAAAATCTCTGGGTTTTCCAAGGTCGTAATTCGTTTTTTTTAGAGTACGCCACACCGTTGATGCGGAAATTTCGGTAATAACTTGTCTTTGCTTGAGTTCTGACGTTAATAGTCTGATTGTCCACTCAGCACGTCCTTCTGGTGGGTCTGCACAACACAGAGCAATTATGTGGGCTTCGCTAGAGCCATCGACCTTGGGCGGTGTGGGGGGCGTTTTCCTTAATTGTCTCTCTAGTGCAGGTTTTTCACCTTTTTGCAGAAATCTTTGGCGAATTCGACCTACGGTGTTTCTATGCACCTGCAATGCTTCTGCTATTTCTTCATCAGTCCATGTTCTCTTGCTGTATTTTCCTTCATCACACATCAGTAAAATTCTGGCGTGCAAGATCTTTTTTGCAGGTGCATAGCCATTTCGACTAATTTGTTCTAAGTTTTCTCTATCCTCTACTGTTAAATAGACTTTATCTCGCCTTCCTCTTCCCATGATTAGGGCTCTCCAAACCAATATCTATTGCACTATTTTAGATGAAACAGTCCACTACAAATCTAGCTAGTCATCAACAAACTGGCAGATCGAAGCAGGCTGCAAGGGACAATCTGCTGGTTTGAATCGAGATTTAGATAGATTGAGAATTTCTAAGGATTTCAGATTAGATAGAGGCTTGAGACTCTTGACGGGATTTCCAGATAAGTCCAAAGAAGACAACTTAGTCAAATTCGCAATTGGTGTAACATCGGTGATCTGATTGTCATGCAATTGAAGAATTAACAAGTTAGTCAAGGTAGAAAGTGGTTTAATATCGCTGATGTTCAGCCTAGCAATTGAGAGTGATTCCAGATTTTTTAGTCCAGCGATAAGTCTAATATCTTTGACCTGATTTCTACTTAAATCAAGATCGGTTAAAGAAGTCAGTTTTGATAAAGGAGTGATGTCTTCGATTTTGTTGTTGGATAAACTCAGTTTAGTGAGCTTCGTAAAATTAGCAAGAAGTCTAATGTCTTTGATCTCATTGCCAGATATATCGAGATCACTCAACAAAGTCAGTTTTGCCAAAGGAGCGATGTCTTTGACTTGATTGTTGAGTAGCCCCAGTTTGGTGAGCTTTGTCAAGTTGGCAAGAGGTCGAATGTCTTTGATCGCATTGCCGCCTAGATCGAGATTACTCAACAAAGTCAGTTTTGCCAAAGGAGCGATGTCTTCGACTTTACTACTGAATAAACCCAGTTTGGTGAGCTTTGTCAAGTTAGCAAGAAGTCTAATGTCTTTAATCTCATTGAAGCCTAGATCGAGTTCACTCAATAAAGTCAGTTTTGCCAAAGGAGCGATGTCTTCGACTTTACTACTGAATAAACCCAGTTTGGTGAGCTTTGTCAAGTTAGCAAGAAGTCTAATGTCTTTAATCTCATTGAAGCCTAGATCGAGTTCACTCAATAAAGTCAGTTTTGCCAAAGGAGCGATATCTTCAACTTTATTGTTGAATAAACCCAGTTTGGTGAGCTTTGTCAAGTTGGAAAGAGGTCGGATATCTTTAATCTCATTGCCAGTTAGATTGAGATCACTCAACAAAGTCAGTTTTGCTAAGGGAGAGATATCTTCGACTTTATTGCCGAATAAACTCAGTTTAGTAAGCTTTGTCAAATTGGCAAGAGGTTCTACATCTGTAATCTCTTCGTTAGAAAGCCATAGCTCATCAAGACTGTTCAACTTCTGACTAGCAGCCTTACAGTCTTGAGTCTCAGCCTGTTTCAGTAGAGCTTCAACAGTATTCTTTTTAGCAGCAGGCAGAGAATCTTTTTGTTGACACCATTGCTCGAAGGTTTTGGGAGAGGCTTCAGCAGTGAGAACGGGGAATGAAGCAATGAAGGCGACAGTTGACAAAACTGACAGAGGGAATGTACGCATCTTTATACTTTATTGAGTTTTTTATTGCTAAGCCGAGATTTTATTGTTATAACAATTAGCGAAATCTTAACCGATATCCATAATTGACATGAGAAAAATTCGGAAAGTTGCTAAATTTCTTAAAAAATTTGCTAACTTCCCCAGATATAAATAGAGCCATTTTCCATTTTCATGATTCTGACGCTAGTGCCATCGGCTTGTTCTTCGCCCCTTTGCTGATAGACAATTCCACCGCGTTCATCGGTATAGACCATAGGGCGATCGCGACTCTGCAAGAAATAATCAGACACTCCATCTTCCCATCGAATCCCGATATTGCCTTGACTCATCGAAAACACACAGGGCATAGATACTGTAGGTCTTCTAGAACCATTAGGATAATATTCACAATAGGCTTTTCTACTGTCTGCCTGAGCTGAAAATGGAATAGATAAGGCGGCGATCGCGGAAATAACCCCAATTGAAATGAATTTCACAATTTTTAAGCTTTGTTTGCATTTTACTTTCATTATTGTAGCTATGATCAGTAAGTCTGATTGGTGATCAAGGTCACCAACAATCAAAAAAATTACCTATAGTTTTCATTAAATTTGATAGCTTTATTCCCAAATATCCACTTTATAAGGCTATTTATCTAGCAAAATCTTTCTAATCTCAGCAATAAAAGTTTTTGCATCAGCGATCGCCCTATTAGCAATTATCTCATCAGCTACAAAATTGGTACTATAATCACCCGATTGTCTCAGATCATAAGTACTTTTCAGGAGCTTAGCAATATCTAGGGAAAGCTTTCCTGTATGAGCAAAATGTAGGTTTATCAATTTGATCACTCCTTTATGAGTAGAAGTATCTAAACCTTCTGAAAGCAGCAATAGACCTCTTGCAGAACCAAAAACATGTTAGATTTATAAGCTTTTTATCAGATCTCAAATTAAGCGATGAAATACGAAGCCAGTCAAAATCTATCAGCGACAGAATTTAAACGGTTATTTGGGGTAAGAAGAGAAACATTTGCGCAAATGACGGAGCTAATGCAACAAGCAGCCCAAAGCAAAGGACAAGGTGGTGTAGAACCAAAGCTAAGTCTAGAAGACCAAATATTGGTTACTTTGCAGTATTGGCGTGAATATCGCACCTATTTTCATATTGCTAGCGACTGGGAAGTGTCAGAATCGACGATTTGCCGCATCGTCAAAAAAGTAGAAAATGTCTTAATTAAATCGAAAAAGTTTCGGTTAGCAGGAAAAAAGTCATTGTGGCAGGAGAAGGCTCCAGCCATAATTGCCATTGATGTAACTGAGACAAAGGTTGAGCGCCCTAAATATCACCAGAAACATTTTTATAGCGGTAAGAAAAAGCATCATGCCCTCAAAGCCCAATTGGTGGTCGATCTGACTAATTTCAAGATAGTTTGTACCGCTTACGGTAAGGGCAAGCAGCATGATTTCTCATTATTCAAGGCAAGTGGAGTTCATTTTCACGCACAGACACAAGGTTTGGCAGACAAGGGTTATCAAGGCTTACAAAAGTTGCATCCTAACTCGCAAATTCCTATCAAAAAGCCTCAAAATGGCTCATTATCCAAGGAAGATAAGCGTTGTAATCGCCAACTTGCACGTCAACGTATTGCGATTGAGCATGTTAATCGTCGCTTGAAGATTTTTAAGATTCTCTCTTTACCTTATCGTAATCGTCGTCGTCGTTTTGGTTTGCGTTGTAATTTGATTGCTGCCATTTATAACTTTGAAGTCGCTCTTGTTGCTTCTAAAACTTTCTCTGCTCTGGATTAATTTTCAGTTCTGCAAGAGGTCTAATGCCTGAGCAGCATAATACATCGCATAATAAGCACGAGATATACAAGAACGATAACGCTTTGCCTCATGTAAAAGTTCTGCTGTTTCTAAATCCTCGGAGGATAAGCTCAACAGTTTAGAGATTTCACTCATATCTCAATACCTTCCCGCTTTACCACTCGAATAAAAGAAATTGCAGAATCTAAAAAGGCGGACTTCGCAGTAGGAATAATTGAAACTAATTCACCATATTTATCCATAAAGTGCCAACCAATATCAGACATTCTGTATATTTCCTCGGCTACATTTACAGGATCATCAAGGACTGTCATCACGTCAATATCAGAATCAGAAGTAGCCTCTCCCCTTGCTTGCGAACCAAATAGAATCAAAGAAAATAAGCGATCGCCATATAGCTCTACTAACCTAGCTTTTAACTCGATTAGTAAATCTGATAATTGCTTATTTTCAATAGTCTTCATCATATCGCCTATGTTTTTGGGGTAGTGATCCAGAGGTAAGGATGGGCGGCGCGAAGCGCCGCCCATCCTTACCTCTGGATCTTTGATGCTAATTCTAATATAACTCGTACTTCATTAACTGACAGGGCAAAGCTCCATTAAGTACGGCTGTTCGTTCAGCACATTTCAATCCAATTGTTTGTGATAGTTGCTTATTGCCACTCAAGACAAAAGCCGTCCATCCCTTAAAACGTTGTTTGAGAACATTCCCTAACTGCTTATAAAAAGCACCCAAATCACTATCACGTCCTAATCTCTCACCATAGGGAGGATTGCAGAAGAGAACGCCACTATCAGCAGGGGCAACTACTTCCGCAAGGTCGAGAGCCGAGAAATAGACATGATTGGATAAGCCACAGTTTTTGGCATTGATAATTGCTTGATCCACCACTTCAGGATTGCGATCGCTACCCCAGATTGGCGCAGGCAAAGCATCCAAACGATTATCATCAGCTTCTTGAATTAATTTGGCTAAAAGCTCTTGATCAAAATCTAACCAAGTCTCAAAGCCAAAATGATCACGAAACATTCCAGGGGCGATATTCAAGGCTTTTAAACTAGCTTCTAAGGGCAAAGTTCCCGAACCACAGAGGGGATCGTAAAACATTTGGTCGGGTTGCCAACCTGACATCTGGATTAGGGCAGCAGCGAGGGATTCTTTCAGGGGAGCAGCGCCAACAGCAGGACGATAGCCGCGACGGTGCAAGCTATTGCCAGAGCTATCGAGACTGACCGTGCAACCATTGTCATCAATATGCACACCGATTCGGACATCCGCTTCCTGTACATCCACATCCGATCGCTCGCCAAATTTCTTCTTCTGCTGATCGACGATCGCATTTTTTACCTGTAAAGCCGTGAAATGCGTATGGTTGAGGTGATCATTTTTGCCAGTTGCATTCACCGATAAAGTCATTTCAGGAGTGAGAAATTCTGACCAGTCGATCGCTTTGATTCCTTGATAAAGATCATCAGCATCAAGGCAATCAAATTGATCGAGATGCATCAAGATCCGAAATGGTAGCCGCGCCCAAAGATTGACCCGATAAAGCAAAGTGCGATCGCCTTCAAAGCTCACACCACAAAATCCTGCCTCAACTGCATGTGCGCCCAGTTGTTCTAATTCCTGTGCTGCGAGTGCTTCTAAACCTCTCGCCACAGTTGCAAAGTATTGATTCATCTTTAAAATCCAGAGTATATATGCGGTGCTTTGCATCGCATATATACATATATAATAGCAATTCACAAAAGTGTGACAACACTTTTGTGAATTAAAAACTGAACCCTGTAATGGTTTTCAACACACAAAACGGCTACGCCATTTTGTGTGTTGATATAAACAGGCTAGGATGGACTCTAACCATCGACCGATCGCTTAGAAGGCGATTGCTCTATACAACTGAGCTACTAGCCCAAACAATTTCACGGTTTATTATATTACAACAAAACTTTGTCTTTTGGGAATATTTATTTAAAGAAGTTACTAGAAAAATTTATTTCAAATCAATTACTAATCTATAAAACTAGAAGAAAAAATCATGACTCTTAGCTGAAATGTTATGATCAATCATGATATAAAAGGAATCTAGATTTTAAATCAATGCATTGCTTTCTCAAAATAAAACTAGAAAAGCTTCTTCTGCATCATTCATGAGATTGTCCCAATTAGAGCTACTATTCCCCACATTTTCTTTAAAATCTTTTAAAGAAGGAAAATTTCGACCAATATAAAGGATCCCAAAATAATTTCTAAAAATAACATGAGGAAAAGAATACAAGTTGTTATTCCGCTTCAAGGTGACTCCATAGACAGCTTCTAAAGCTTCAAAAGCACTATCAGTATACTCATCTAGAGAATATCGGTCTGGGGGCAAACGATAGCTATAATTGTAATCACGAATATATTTTTTCAGTTTCTCTTTTGAAAGATAAAGATTATTATCCTCAAATGTTTTATATGCAATATATGCCAAAAGATTCTCAATAAAAAGAGTTGAGATAATACTTAGTAATTTAGTACCTTGTTGGATATTCCATTTCTCTAGCCATAGATTGACAGCCTCTTGAACAATAGACCACTTATTCTTATTAAGGTGATTTATATCTTTTGCATGATACTCTAGGCAAATTAATGCAAGCATTAAAGGTGTTTTGCACAAGTCCTTTATTTTTTCATTATCCTTTTTATTGAGAAAATTAATAAGATCTGGAGCAGAAACTACACGCTGATCATCAAGTTTTTCTGGCAGAGCTTTTATCCGTTTTTCAAGAAATTCTTCGATCATAGAGTCATCCATCTCATTTAGTTCTGCAATCTCAAAATTTTCTAGTAGAGGCATGTCTGAAATTTTGCGACAAGAGATGATGTAGTCATTGTTTGGATATTTTTGTACAAACTCTCTAACTGTTTCAATCAGGAGATCTCGATTAACTTCTGAGACCTGATCTAACCCATCAAAAAGGAAGAGACACTTATCACATTCATCGCCACTTTCCTCGTTCAATAGTTTTTTAAGTTGAGATTCATCCAGCTTATACTTACTTGCAATAAACTCAAGTAAATCATTCCCTTTACCGATCTCAATATATTCCCTTAAAACAATATGGATTGGCAGTTGGTTTGGCAGTATAACTCCATCAATACAAGTAATGGCTAGATTCTTTAAGTATGTAGTTTTGCCAGATCCAATACCACCAGTTACAAGAAGGCGTAGATGCTTATTTTTCAATTCGCCTTCAAAAGGTTTTGGAACTGCCAAACGATTCCCTTTTAAAGCCTCAGTGATTTGTAGATTGATGTAGATTTTGTCTAAATCAACAGGCTCTGACATGATTAAAATTCTTAGCTTCCCACAAGTCTCTTTAATAATATCTTTAATGCTATTTCGCATTTCTTGGATCAATTCAATAGTTCCTTTGTTAGAACCATTTTTAATAAAAAGAGGCTTTTCATTTTCAGCAATCTTCTCAGAGCAGCATCTCTCCTGATTAGTGCAGAAGTTTTTAGATTTGGCATCTGCTGGAAGATTATATCTTGTAAGAAGCTTCCGAATCTTTTCCAGTTGTGCTGGTTGACAATTCTGTCCGAATCCAGGTTTCCCCAGAATTCTTTCTACAGTTTCACGATCAATCTCTACATCAGAGGCGATAACTGATGGATCATAAGTTGCATTACCACTTCCCTCAGAGTTGCTAGGTATTAATACTAAAACTTTAAGGGCTTCAAGGGCTTGTCTAGTCAAACAACTTTTATTTGTACCGTGATTCATTTCAGGGAGCCCCATTCAGATTTGTTACGAAATGTTGAGAAGATCTTGTCGGTATCGTTGCGATATCAATGGAATTTGCTAGCCCTGTAATTTGTTCTGCAATTTGTTGGAACATGGTTACAACAGCAAAGCAAGAGGCATTTTTATAAAGTTTTATTTTTATGAAAATCTGTCTTTTATATTATCTAATCTTCTGCTCAGTTTAATCGGAGAGAGGACTATATTCTAGCGAATCACAGCAATCTTAAGCAAGCTCAACCGTACAAAACTTTACTGTTGCTGGTGTTACTGGTGCATTGATGGTGAGATCTTACCTAGTGCTGAACTAGTTTGTTTATCTTACTTCTAAGACTTCTTGTGTAAATTCTAATTAAGTAATTTTTGTTTGTTGAGTAATATATGGAAAACTCTCCTGTATTAATAAACGCCACTAAAGATATACTCCTTTTCCTTCTACAAAATCCGCAGTTGTTAGGAAGTGGTGTAGCCCTGAGTGCAATTCTTTTTGCTGTTCAGTTCTACCTAGTATTTAAAGTTCTCCAACTAGACAAGAAAATAAATGTCAAAGTCGATACATTAGGCTCTAGCATCAAAACACTAGGTGCTGATGTAGACTTTATTAAGAATAGGTCTAAAATTTTATCATTTGAAGAAGCATTGTGTATGTACACTTTGTACACTGGGCACTTAAGTTTCCTTATAACTGAGTGGGTTATGACTGTGAAGACAAATCCAACTATCACATTGGAAAACCCTGAAACTTTTGCCACTCAAATCGCAGGAACAATGCAAACAAAAATTGAGGAGTCTAGGGAACATTTACGATTGTTCTATCTTATTAATGGACAAAGTTTAGCTGATCTATTAGAAGAAGCGAATGCATCTAAAAGATTATTTGCCAATATTCAGCCATCAGTAGAGGGCTTAAGACAGGGTTTGTCATCTAAAGAAGATCCAACACTCCACATACAAAGAACTCTTTCTGCACTCTTGTTAAAATTTAAGCTTGATGCAAAAGAAAATTTCACTAAAAAACTTAAAGAGATATATGGTAAAAGCTCTAACTTAGGAGTGTGATCACTGACTGAGCCTGATTTTTGATGCTACACAATCATTTGCTAAGATATAAATTAATTGTCAAACAACTAAATCTATATCTTAGCAAATGCCCTAAATTTACCCTATCAGTTTATCCTGTGGACTGTAACAGAAAAAGTAAGCCCCCTCAAAAGAGCTTTTTCGCAAATTGCTTATCGACAGGGAGTCAATCGTCAACTCATACCAATCATTAAAGGCACAGGAACCCTCGTATAAACGATATTTGCAAGAAGCATTTCAGTTTTTTGTTAAAAATTACTTTTTAAACCACCTAAACAAATTGCTAGAGTGCAATGATAGAAAAACTGTATTAATAAAATTGATTGAAATTAGTAAATATTTATGGATAGTACATTAGCGATCGCATACCTTGGGGCATTAGTGGTGCTGCTAGCTGGGGTTAGCTGGTTAGTTATCCGCCAGATTTTGAAAGCCCGTAGTTTAGAAAATGTAATTTCTGACCTCCAACCTAAGCTCCAAAAGGAAAAAGGTACACCCGAAGACTATTACCAACTTGGTAGTGTCTATTTGCGAAAAAAGCTCTATGCTCAAGCCATTGTGCTATTTAATAAGGCGCTGAAAGAAGGCGGTGAGAATATTCCTGAGGTTTATAACGCGCTGGGATTTTCCTATTTCTCACAAGAACAGTACGATCTAGCGATCAAAAATTATAAAGAAGCAATCGCTTTGCAAGAAGGTTACGTAACGGCTATTAATAATCTTGGTCATGCCTATGAGAAGAAAAAGCTACTACCTCAAGCGATCGAGATGTATGAACAAGTCGTAAAACTGGATGACAAGAATGAAACCGCAACACGCCGCTTAAATTCTTTACGCAAACAAGTAGTACCAACAGCCTAAAAAGAAGGGACGCAAAGCGTCCCTTCTTTATTGCTTAGCTTCGATTAGTCCACCACCAAGTAACAGGTCACCATGATAAAAGACTGCTGCTTGACCTGGAGTAATGCTAAATTGTGGCTCGTCAAAGACAATCCTAGCGCGATTGCCTTCGAGGGGAATTACAGTGGCAGGTGCAGGCTCAGTACGATAGCGTACTTGCACTTCGGCAGTAAATGGAATATCTGTAGGGGCAAGTGATACCCAGTTGACTTGATTGATCGTGCATTCTTTCTCATGGGCTTCTGAGCGATCGCCCACAATAACTTCATTCTTGACAGGATCGAGCGCAATCACATACAAAGGATGCGCTGCCGCTACGCCTAACCCTTTGCGTTGTCCGATGGTGTAGTGATAAGTACCATCATGTTCACCCAAAACATTGCCATTCGTATCGACGATCTTGCCTTGGACGGGTGTGAGATATTTATCGAGAAAGGCTTTCATCGAGCCATTGGCTTCGACTAAGCATAAGTCCATACTTTCGGGCTTTTCGGCAGTGGCTAAGCCAAACTCAGCAGCAATTTTGCGAGTTTCGACTTTAGTTGTATCGCCCAAGGGAAAAATACAGCAGCTTAGTTCTTCTTGTCCGACTTCATAGAGAAAATATGACTGATCCTTATTTTCATCAACGGCACGGCGCAATTCGTAGCGTCCCGATTCAGGATTAAAGTTTAGCTTGGCATAATGTCCAGTCGCGATTTTATTGATGCCTAATTTTTCGCGGGCATAGGTCATCATTGGCATGAACTTTACGGCTTTGTTGCATCGTGAACATGGTAAAGGCGTAGCTCCTGCTGCATAGCCTGTGACTAGATAATTGATAATATTTTGTTCAAAGACATCGCGACTATCAACAATTTCATGATGAATGCCTAATTCTTCACATAGACGAGCGGCATCAACCATACCTTCTGAACAGCATTGTCCTTTGCCACGCATTAACCACAGCGTCAAACCTGTTACATCGTATCCAGACCGATGTAATAGTGCAGCAGCAACGGAGCTATCAACTCCGCCCGATAAACCGACTACGACTTTTTCTGTCTTTTTTTCTAAGATTTCTGCGTTTGACATTTGCTGCGATCGAACTATTCAACCTAAATTGTATCGCAAAGAGCTATGAGGTTTGTGGCAAGCGATCGCTTAAAAAACGAGTAACATGGCAATTCTGTACATTCTTTTAAAAAGGCTCTAAAATCCTGAAATTGTAATTAGTGTCGTAATTAATATTGTCACCATGAAATCTTTTTGGTCTTTCATTGTTCTATCTTCCACTGCGATTTTACTAGCTGCTCAGGCTGTACAAGCAGAAGTAAGTCCAAGTAATAATCAAAGCTTTGAAAAATGGTGTCTCCAAAAAAAATCTCTATCTCCTGAAACTAGAAAAACAATTGAAGTATTACTAGTAAATGCTGAAACTCAAAACTGTAAGTTAGCTGACACGAGATTAAATCGCCTAACATCCATCCGCCTTTTCGACAGTCAAATCAGCGATCTTCAGCCACTAGGCAGTTTGAAGAATGTCACTTCGATAGACATCCAAAGTAATCAAATTAGAGATCTTAAACCTCTAGCAAGTCTCAAAAAATTAACTAGACTCAATATAGAAAGCATTGAAGGTAATCAAATCAGCGATCTTCAGCCTCTATCGGAGTTAACAAATTTAACCGAGCTTAAGCTAAGCAATAATCAAATCATTGATCTAAAACCTCTAGCAAGGTTAAAGAATTTATCTCAACTCGATCTATGGAAGAATAAAATTAGCGATCTTCAGCCTCTCGAATCCTTAGATAAATTGTCGTACCTTGTTCTGAGTGACAATCAAATTGTAGATATTAAACCTCTTAAAAATCTAAAAAATCTTTCATATCTTAGTTTGGTTGTCAATCAAATTATAGATATTAAGCCTCTTGAATCGTTGGCTAATTTGCAAACACTCTACCTGTCTGGCAACAAAATCAGTAATTTAAAGCCTTTGGCACGCTTGACTAATTTGACTAGGTTAGAAATCGATGAAAATCAGATTAGTGATGTGCAGCCTCTGGCAAGTCTGACTAAATTGAGAAGACTAAATTTGTATAAAAATCGCATTAATAATTTAAAGGTACTATCAGGTTTAACTAATTTATCTAGGCTCGAACTTTCCAAAGATCTATCGATTAAAGCTTGTCCAGTCAAACCAGATTCTATTTGTAGATTTTATTAATCATCCCAAAAGAAGAAGGCGAATCTTTGTGCCGCCTTCTTCTTTTGAGCCTAACAAGAATGGCGACATCTGACCAAAAAATGCTCTAATAAGTGCGTTTGTGCGCCGAAATGGATATGGGTATAGGAAGCATGAACTTGATAGCGTTGCCATCCTTCCGATGAATATTGTAAATGTGAGTCATAGCCTTGTAGAGAATACAAGGGACGATCACAGATTTCGGTTAAAGATGAGCGATGAAACTCGTGTCCCCAGACTCGATCGCCTTTATTAACTAAGGGACTATCTTGCAAGGCGATCGCCTGACGATATCCCAAAGTTAGTCGCTTGCCCATTTTTGCCGCTGTCGGGAAAATATTCACCATTGGGAATGACTGTTCCTGAAAATCAACAATGCGATCGCACAGATACATTAGTCCTCCACATTCGGCATAGGTTGGTAAGCCTGATGTAATCGCATTGTGAACGGACGCTCTAGCGTTTTTATTTTCGGCTAATTCGCTGGCAAACACTTCAGGAAAACCACCGCCAAAATATAAGCCTTGGATATTTTCTGGCAAGGTGCGATCGCTAATGGGACTCCAAGAAATTAACTCCGCACCCATTTCTCTAAACAAATCGAGATTATCAGCATAGTAAAAACTGAAAGCACGATCTTGCGCGATCGCAATACGGATGCCCTCACCCCCAGCCCCTCTCGCATGGGGATGGGAGAGCAGTATTTCTGCTCCCCCTCTCCCAAAGGGAGAGGGGGCTGGGGGGTGAGGGCTTGACATCAATGGCAACAATTTCTCCCAATCAAAGCAAGTCTCTCCTAAATAGGCTAACCGCTCAATAATGCCATCGAGATTAGACATTTCCGCAGTGGGAACTAGTCCTAGATGGCGATCGGGAATGGAGATATCGTCTTGACGACGGAGAACACCTAGGATTGGTAAATTTAATGGTTCTAGAGCTTGGGTTAATAACTCTAAATGGCGATCGCTACCAACACGATTAAGCACAACGCCTGCAATGTGAATACGTGGATCGAAGGTGCGATATCCATGCGCGATCGCTGCAATGGAACGCGAAGTACTAGCACAGTTAAGAATTAGGACTACTGGAGCATTTAGCAGCCTTGCGACATGAGCAGTACTAGCAGTATCATCTTTGCCTGTTGCACCATCAAATAGCCCCATCACCCCTTCGATGAGTGCATATTCAGCTTTCTGGCTATGTTTTGCAAAACATTCCTTTACATAAGATTCAGAAGTAAGAACAGGATCGAGATTGCGACAGGGTAGCCCTGTGATGTAGGAATGGAACATGGGATCGATGTAGTCAGGTCCCACTTTAAAAGATTGCACTGGAGATTTAGCAGATGGCGATCGCGCTTTCATTGCTGCTAGTAGTGCCAAAGTTACGGTGGTCTTGCCTACACCACTACGCTCACCTGCGATGATAATTGCCATTTATAGTACTTTTTGATTCTAGTTATGAAATAAACTGTCGCAATAATTTATATTTTCCAACAAATGTAAATCGCGCTATTTCCCCTGTATCTTTTAATTATTATTTAAGTTTTAATTCACATGGAATTGTAGATATTTAGCATATCTCTCTGGTGAAGATATCTGCTGATCAGAATTCCATATAAGAATATCTCTAAGTTCTTCGGCTACTCGTTTGCGTTCTTCTCCAATTGGAAGTGAATGCGAATCTTTGAGCTTGAAATCAAGTTCTTGGATTTTTAATGCTTTATCCAAGACTTCATCAATATGTTTTGTTATATCATCTCCAAAAAGAAACCTAGACTTATAACGAGCTTCGCCTAAAATTTGTATTGCTTGCCCATCAACACGACCAAATTGAAAAACAAACATGAAATACTCCTGTAGTTTTTCGTAGGCTGCAAGACGTTTCTCGAAGAGGTCAAGGCGTAGTTTATCTTTAGCCGTTCGGTATTGATTATATGCAATGTAAGTGCCAATACTTCCCACCATTAGAGTAATTATTGATGGAGTTAATTTGACTATAATATCAACCCACAAAGGTATTGGTTGACTGATTTCTGATTGTGAAAGCATTATAGATTTGTGAGTTTTACTATTTTAGAGATTGTCTCTACATTGCATCAGCAAATGAAACCTAGCTATACAATGCTAAACTACCATTTATCCGAGACTCTACACTCGCGCTATTTTTTATCTCTACCTATGGAATAAATGGAATAAACTGTTTTAGGAATTTACGAAGCTTTAATAGACCGATCACTTCGCGTACCTTTGGCGAGACTAAATCTTCAGGAGGGATACTGTCGAGCGATCGCAGTTTTTCCATGAGTTCAGTGTATTCGGCTGCCGAGAGTTGTTTGCCATCGATCGGCGATCGCGCATCGGTATAGATCTCTGCACGTAAAACTTCTTCGGGTATATCTTCCAGCACAGATGGTTTTGACTGGGTTTCGGCAAAACTAAGCATCGGCATCATTGTCAGGGTAGAGATCTGGACACTCAAGAAAGTGGCGATCGCTAATCTGTGATTTCTGCTTTGCGGTGATAAATTTTGGCGTTGTGAAGCTTGACAACTTTTAGCGCCCCAATCTA
This sequence comes from Pseudanabaena minima str. Chao 2107, assembly GCF_051131155.1. Taxonomy (NCBI): domain Bacteria; kingdom Bacillati; phylum Cyanobacteriota; class Cyanophyceae; order Pseudanabaenales; family Pseudanabaenaceae; genus Pseudanabaena; species Pseudanabaena minima. Next base: position 1,043,545 of record NZ_CP159508.1, on the reverse strand, counting down.
TTTGGTACATCTTCACAGCCTCCTGGGATAGTTTTACGAGATTTTTTGCCACACCATGCACAGAGATATTGACGTGATTCTTCGGATAAATCGATCGCCTTGCTAAAGTCCGCATCTTCTACTACTGCGCCTGTATATTCCCCTGTTTCAAAGTTGGGGAGATGTTGGCGATCGCGGGGGGAAGCAGTTTCTAGCTTGCCATAAAATAGCCTCACTCGACTGAGATCTGTACCGCGCAAGTTTGCCTTAGCTAAGATCGCCCCCACGAGGTTTGAACCCGTAAGATCGCAATTCACAAAATTTGTCTTAATCAAGTTCGCTCCACTCAAATCCGCATTTCGCAAATCCGTATTGCAAACATCACGACCAGCAAGCATCATTCCCAAATTAACTACCCTTACTCCATTAGCCAAATCGACGACATAGCCACCAGTTCCATCCAAAATCGGACGACCGAGCAAGCCATCGCGTTTAAGTGGAGTTAAAAGATTGGCACTAGATAGGAATCGAATAATTTTCGCACGTCCGTCAGCATCACAGCCACCCAGCAATGCTGCGGTTCGAGCTTGGGCGATCGCTCTTTCTAACGGCCAGTCTTCCAATTGTCCCTGCGGATCAAGAACGAGATCAGAGATCCCTTGGAAATAGGAATCTATGGTTTGCTGTTGGGTAATGACATTTTGTTGACCAGTTAATTCTTCAGAAATTTCATTTTGTCGCCAAGCTACCCACACCGCCAAAATCGCGATTAAAATCTGCCCTACTGCTCCTAAAGCATCCCATTTCAGGCTGTCAAACCATCGTGCAAAAGCGGCATCAAACTCAGTGACATGGGCTGCCATTAATATTGTGACTCCTGCAAGTATAACCGATAGAGAAATATCCCACCGTTTTCCTAGTGGTGACTCGGCGATCGCCGTTAGGAATGGTGGTAAGAGAATTGGCAGGATAATCGTCGTGATGATGCCAAGCCCGATATACACTAGTTCATCGCGCTCTAGATACATGGCGATGAGGGACATCATCGCAGCGATCGCAGCGATGACTAAGAAAAATACTTTAATTCGAGAATTTGATGGAGCCAATCTAGTTAATTCTGTTTAATCTTGCTAATCTTACAATAAAGAACCAATTTTTTTGTGGCGCGGCTTCGCCGCACTACAAAAAATATTGTGTGTTCTAGAGCGACTGAAAACTAGCAGAATCAGCTAAAAAATTACGTAATCGCCGCGAAATTAGTTCGCGGCTTCCCATTCTCCGCCCAAGCTCTTTTTCTAAAGCTCCCACTGGGGTAAGGTTTTGCGGCGCACGGGGATCACGGGTAGGATGCGAGGCATATTGAGGAATTAAATAGGTGCTTTGATCGGCGATCGCCTTAGCACGTTCAAGGGGAATTGCACCATCCAGATCGATGCGAATAATCCCATGTAGGTCATGATAGCCCAGCTTTTTAAAGTTCAGATCTTTACTACCCGATCGCAAATACCAACTAAGATTGGAATCATTGGCTTTAGAAATCCGAAAAATCGGTGTGCGCTCTCCCACTTTTAGCGATCTCATGACTTGGGCATTGTCTCCTTTGAGATAAGTTTTACCCATCGTTTTTACATAGCCAATTGTATCGTAGGGAGTCTGATAAACCCGATAGAGCAAAGGTCCATCACGGACGATTAGCGTATTCTCTTTAATTAATTCTTTGTTTAATGAGAGGGCATTAGCAATCCGTAGTTCTTCATCAAGCATTTCGCTTTGCACTAGTTGAGAGGGTGTATCTGGTTGATTGCTACTACTAGTCAGGCAGCGATCATACTTCAAATCACCTCGACCACTAACAGGACACGGGATTGACGTGACTGGCGGAGTTAAATTCCCTCCTAGGGCAATAATTCTGGTCACTTCTGTTGCTACACATTTAGCTCTACTGATCGTGCGATCAACTAATACCGCCCCCACCGAAATCGTCGCAAAAGCTCCATACAATATCTCATCATCTCGCCGACCTAAAAAGCTCGCATCAAGGCGTAATCTCCCATCTATAAACAAAATTTGATTAGGAAGTTCAGGGGCGATCGCTGCCCTAATTGGTTGCCATTCACCATTATCAAATTCAACTTCAGTATTTACCTTGTCACTAGTGGGAATTTCTTCAGGATTGATGCTGACAGGCGCATCATAGCCCATACTCCAAGGCTCTAAACGAATGTTGTATTCACTCCAAAAGTTGTCCGCTAGTGGTTTGACAAGGTTGGTAACCATATAGAAAATAAGCTCTGTAAATTAGGAATGAATTATACAGGAGCAAGCTATTAATGCAACATCCAGCGCTTTGCGCTCAAATCCAAAGCAGGAATTTTTTTAAATGTTGCTTTGCAACATTTAAAAAAATTCCTGCTTTGGATCGTTAAAAAAGAAAATATATGCGAAGCACCGCTTTTCTCTTTTTTTTTTGATTTTGTCCTATAGCTGTCCAAATCCTCAAGAGTGGCGGCGCTTCGCGCCGCCACTCTTGAGGGTTGAAGCAAAACTTGCTTCGCTAGGAGACTCCAGCCGAAAAACTTGTTTTGATGTTGCTAATCATTTCCCTAACATCAACATTTTCCCAAAGCACTCGATATAACTGTAATGGCTCTTCTTTACCCTTTACTTTCATCAAATCCAGCTTTTCCAAAGGTAGACTTAAGCTAGAAATCTTGTTTTTTGTACTTTCAGAAATAAATACCTCTCCTGCTTTGGCGGCTGTGCAAATGCGGCTAGCCACATTCATCGTGTCACCAATATTGGTGTACTGAATCAGGTTCTCAGAGCCAATATTGCCTGCGGCAACCATGCCTGTATTGAGTCCAATGTGAATCTGGATTTGCAAATCGCGTCCTTGTTCTGTCCAATCTTCATTTAATTGTTTCATTGCCCATTGCATAGCGATCGCTGCATTCACAGCCATCACTGCGTCATCTTCCTTTTGATAGGGTGAACCCCAGACTGCTAAAAGAGCATCCGCAATATATTTCTCTAATGTGCCACCAAAGGGGAAGACAATATCTTCAACCATCACCTTGAAATATTCGTTCAAGAATTCTAAAACTTTACGGGGCTGCATGGGTGCGGTCATCTCAGTAAAGCCGCTAATATCAGAAAATAAAGCAGTTACCTCTGTTTCAATAATCCGATTTAAGTCCCATCCTTCTTCAATTTTTTTGCTAACGGCGGCAGGGAAAAATCGCTCTAATTTGGTGCGACGGATTACTTCTGATTGCATATTGCGATAAAGATGGGCATTTTCGATCGCGATCGCCGCCTGATTTGCCAAACTACTCAAAAATTCTAGATCTTCTTTATGATAAGCATGACCACGCGATAGATTATCCACATACAATACGCCGATCGCTTGATCCCTTGGCTTTAACGGCGCACACATCGCTGCTTGGATCGATTGCTGAATAATTGACTGGGAACTATCAAAACGGCGATCGAGCGAAGCATCATCACTAATAATGGCATCGCCTTGTTTCAAAACAAAGTTAGTAATTTTACGACTATAAAAATCAAGGTCAGCCGTCGCATTGGGATTACTAAATTTGTAGGCTTTGGGTTCTAGCTGTCCTGTCTTCTCGTCGATCAGCAATAGTACAGCGCGATCGACTGACATAATTTTTAGTAATAATTCTAAAATCTTTTCAGGTAGAGCTGAGTAGGCTTCTGGAGAGGCTAATTCTTGGCTGACCTCCAGCAAAACTCGCAACTTTGCCGATGTCCTCTGCACCTCATCTGTACCTTGAATCATTAGTACCGATCCTGAGGTTGCTAGCTTCTGCTGTTGCAGCAAATCTTGCATGTTCACACGAGATTTCTCTGGAGAAACGCGCATTAAAATCGACAAACCTGAATTGGGAATTGCATTTTGATTAGTCAGGTTAGCTCCAGAAGCTGCGCCAGATTGAGATTCATCAACTAATCGAAATACAACACTACCAAACTGCACCAAATCACCATGATTTAGCTTTTGTTGAATAATTTTGACCTGATTAACAAAAGTGCCATTACTACTATTCAAATCGGTAACATATAGCCCTTTATCCGTTACCTGAATTTCCGCATGATGGCGTGACAGACTCCGAGCATCATCCTCTACGACAATACTATTATCTAGTCCTCGTCCGATCGTATTTACACCATGTTTTAGATCGCAGACGCGCTCATGGGGAGTACCTTGATTTTGAATAATGTATGGCATATTTTTATTTGCTGCGACTACTGGAATATCATTACAGCGCAAAGCGCTGAAGTAAAACCCAAATTTTTTATTGAAAGTTTTGCAAAGCAAAACTTTCAATAAAAAATTTGGGTTTATTCGCTAATTCCACTACAGACGTACCTGTGAAAACTCTCATATCATTCATAATGAAATTAACAGCATTATCACATTTTTATCCATGTCGCCAACTACGCTAGAAGTACAATCTCAAGTTCAGGCTGATCCACAAGTCGCAACTGATGCGATCGCTGAGTTTAATCAATATGTGATGAGTACCTATGCTCGCTTTCCGATCGCGCTAGAACGCGGCACAGGTTGCCGAGTCTGGGACAGTACAGGCAAAGAATATTTAGATTTTGTGGCTGGCATTGCTACTTGTACGTTGGGACACGCACATCCTGCAATGGTCAAAGCGGTAACTGAGCAAATCCAAACTTTGCACCATGCCTCTAATTTGTTTTATTTTGCACCCCAAGGTCAATTGGCTAAATGGCTGGTACAAAACTCCTGTGCGGACAAAGCATTTTTCTGTAACTCTGGTGCTGAGGCAAATGAAGGGGCAATTAAGCTAGCGCGTAAATATGCCCATACCAAGCTCGGTATCGAAGACCCTTTAATTTTGACGGCAAATGCTAGTTTTCACGGACGCACTCTCGCCACCGTTACCGCTACAGGTCAGCCCAAATATCACAAGAATTTTGCGCCCCTCGTCCAAGGTTTTGACTATATTCCTTACAACAATATCGCTGCCCTCGAAGATGCCGTCAAAAAATATGAAGGTAGACTCTGCGCGATCATGCTCGAACCATTGCAAGGAGAAGGTGGTGTCAATCCTGGCGATCGCGCCTATTTTTCACGTATTCGGGAAATTTGTGATGAGAAAAAAATCCTGTTAATTATTGATGAAGTCCAAGTGGGTATGGGACGCAGTGGAATGCTCTGGGGTTATGAAAATCTCGGCATTCAACCCGATATCTTCACCTCGGCAAAGGGCTTAGGCGGCGGTATTCCCATCGGAGCGATGATGTGTAAGGCTCATTGTGATGTGTTTGAGGCTGGGGATCATGCAAGTACCTTTGGCGGTAATCCATTTGCCTGTGCCGTGGCTCTGTCGGTTTGCAACACGATGGTCAAGGATAATCTGATCGCCAATGCCAGAGAGCGTGGTCAACAACTGCGGACTGGATTGCAAGCTATTTGCGATCGCTATCCCCAGCACATAGCTTCAGTACGTGGCTGGGGCTTGATCGATGGTTTAGTTTTACAAGAATCTAGCCAAATCCAAGCCCGTGATGTGGTTGCCGCAGGAATTGAGCATGGTTTGTTATTAGTGCCTGCGGGTGTAAAGGTGGTGCGCTTTGTGCCTCCACTAATTGTCTCGGCTGAGGAGATTGATCAAGCACTAGCCATTGTCGAACAGGCGATCGCAAGTTTCTAATCTGAATCATTATTTAACTCAAAAGTGAACGATTTCAGCACAGTAAGAACATCACTAAGTTCTATTAGTGATGTTCTTACTGTATTCAAGGTTGTGAATAGCAATGTAAGTTTTGCTTAGGACATAAAACCAAAAAGATTAGTGGCAGCGCTTCGCGCTGCCACTAATCTTATAGCTATCTCTTGCGCTGCTATACCAAACAATTTGGCGTGATCGCTAGCTGCTAAATTAGGCATAATGGCATTAGCCGATAATTTCACTAGACGTAAAGTTTCATGATCGTCAATAAGCTCGAACTCAAGCAAGCATTAAATAAGACGTATTTAAAAATGAAGCCTGATGCTGACAATATTCAGGAATTTAAGGCTAATTTGGGGCGGATGCTTGCTTTGTGTGACAGCAAAAAGGATGAAGAGTTTAATAAAAATCTGCTGAGTGATTTTTTAAAAAAGAGCTTTTATGGCGATCTCTATTTCATTAATACGAAGGAAAATAGCGATCTAGTCATTCACAATGACAAGGGGGCGGATAGTGCGGTTGGGGTGATCTTTGAGACAAAGAAGCCAACTAAAACTAATAGTGTGGAGATGCCAAGGGTAGATAATCTCAATCGAAAGGCTTTTCAGCAGTTGGTTTTATATTTTTTGCGTGAGCGGGTGACGCATGGAAATGTTGGGGTTAAGCATTTGGTGGTGACGAATGTTTATGAGTGGTTTATTTTTGATGCGAAGATTTTTGAGGAGTTGTTTTTTGGTGATAAGGAGTTAGTTAAGAATTTTCAGGATTTTGAGGCGGGGCGGCTGAGTGGGACAACAACGGACTTTTTTTATAAGCAGATTGCGGAACCTGCGATCGCTAAGGTAATTGATCGCATTAAGTTCACGCATTTTGATTTGCGCGATCTTGAGAATTCAGATTTGATTGATCTTTACAAGGTTCTTTCACCTGAGCATTTGTTGAAGTTGCCCTTTGCTAACGACAGCAATAGTTTAAATAAGCCTTTTTATAATGAGTTGCTGTATATCATTGGTTTGACGGAAACGAAGTCAGGGGGCAAGAAGTTAATTGGGCGGATGACGGAAAGCGATCGCCATGATGGTTCTTTGATTGAGAATGCGATTAGTCGTTTGGATAGTTTGGATAAGATTTCGCAGTTAAAGAAGCCTGAAGAGTTTGGGGATAGTTACGAAGAGAGGCTGTTTAATGTGGCGCTGCGGCTGTCGATTAATTGGATTAATCGGATTTTGTTTTTAAAGTTATTGGAGGCGCAGTTAATTAAATATCATCAAGGCGATCGCGAATTTGCTTTTCTGAATCTTGCCAAGGTACAGAACTATGATGATCTGGATAGTTTGTTTTTTGATGTGTTGGCAAGAGAGCAGGATAGGCGCGAGGCAAAGGTTAAAGTAGCTTTTGCGAATGTGCCTTATTTGAATAGTTCGCTATTTGAGCCAACGGAGACGGAGCAGCAAACGATTGTGATTAGCAATCTCAAGGATCGGGATTTGCCAATTTTTAGCGGGACGGTGCTGAAGGATGGTAATGGGAATAGGCGATCGGGTGAGTTGAATGCGTTGGCTTATTTGTTTGAGTTTTTGGATGCGTATAAGTTTGATCGCGATGAGTTGGAGGATACGCAGGAAGATAGTGAGAAGCTAATTAATGCTTCGGTGTTGGGATTGATTTTTGAGAAGATTAATGGCTATAAGGATGGGTCTTTTTATACGCCGAGTTTCATTACGATGTATATGTGTCGGGAGACGATACGGCGGGCGGTGGTGCAGAAGTTTAATGAGGTGAAGGGCTGGAGTTGTCAGAGTCTTGACGATTTGTATGAGAGGATTGAGGATAAGAAAGAGGCGAATGCAATTATTAACAGTCTCAAGATTTGCGATCCTGCGGTGGGTTCGGGGCATTTCTTGGTTTCGGCTTTGAATGAGATGATTGCGATTAAGAGTGAATTGCGTGTTTTATTGGATCGCTCTGGTAAGTCGCTAAAAGATTATCGGGTGGAAGTGCGGAATGATAAGTTATTGGTTTACGATGATGAAGGCAAGTTGTTTGCTTATCATCCGAATAATGCGGAGAAACAGCGTGTGCAGGAGGCGTTGTTTCATGAGAAGCAGACGATTATTGAGAGTTGTTTGTTTGGGGTGGATATTAATCCTAATTCTGTGACTATTTGCCGTTTGCGGTTGTGGATTGAGCTTTTGAAGAATGCTTATTACAGGGTTGATCCGCCTCAAGCGTCAATTAGGATTGATCCCCCCCAGCCCCCCTTAAAAAGGGGGGAGAATAAAGAAAATTCTTTTCCCCCCTTTGCAAGGGGGGGTAGGGGGGATCTCGAAACTTTGCCAAATATCGACATTAATATCAAGTGTGGGAATTCTTTGATTAGTCGGTTTGGGTTGGATGTGGATGTGAAGCAGGTTTTGCAGAAGCAGAAGTTTAGTATTGAGCAGTATCGGAATGCGGTGCAGACTTATCGCAGTGCGGAAAGTAAGGCGCAAAAGCGAGAAATGGAAGGTTTGATCGCAAAGATTAAGGCGGGTTTTAGTTCGACTTTGTTGGCTGGTGATCCTAAGAAGGTGAAGTTACGGCAGTTGCAAGCGGAGCTTTATAGTGTGGAAAATCAGACTTTGTTATTTGAGGAGACTAAGGCAGAGATTAAGGTAAGGGAGAAGAGGGTTAATAAGTTAAATAATGAGATTGATAAGTTAAGTGCAGAGATTGAGGATATTGAAAGCGGTCGGCTCTATGAGAATGCCTTGGAGTGGCGGTTTGAGTTTCCTGAGGTTTTGAATAATAATGGTGATTTCGTTGGGTTTGATTCAATTATTGGAAATCCGCCATATATTCGACAAGAAGAGATTAAAGAATTAAAACCAACTTTGCAGCAAAATTATCAATGTTATACAGGCGTTGCTGATTTATTTGTTTATTTCTATGAGTTGGGTTTAAATTTATTAAAAGCAAAAGGTCATTTAACTTATATCTCTTCAAATAAATATTTTCGGGCTGGCTATGGTGAGAAATTACGCCAATTTTTGACAGATTCAACAACTATTCATAACTTAATTGATTTTGGTGATTATCCTGTTTTTGAGGAAGCAATCGCCTATCCAAGCATCATTACTTTAAGCAAAGCAAAATCTGAAAATAATCAAGTGCAAGCTTTGGCATGGGATGAAACCAAAAAACAAGATATTGCTCAATTTGCAACAGTATTAGAGAAAGATGGTTTGACGATCTCACAAGAGAACTTAAAGCCTGACGGTTGGCGTTTAGAGTCTTCTCAAAACTTTGATTTATTAGCTAAATTACGAAATGCTGGTAAGCCTTTAGATGAATATGTAAACGGTAAATTTTATTATGGAATTAAGACAGGATTTAACGAAGCTTTTATTATTGATCGCGCAACCCGTGACAGATTAATTAACGAGCATCCTTCTTCTGCCGAAGTTATTAAGCCTTTCCTACGGGGTCGAGATGTTAAAAGATGGAACGTTGATTTTGCTGATCAATATTTACTATTTATACCTTGGCATTTCCCATTACATGAAGATTCATCTATTACAGGTGCATCTGAAAATGCAGAAAAAGAATTTACAAAAAAATATCCCGCAGTCTATAAACATTTACTTCAATTCAAAGATCAACTATCTGCAAGAAATAAAGCTGAAACAGGTGTCAGATATGAATGGTACGCTTTACAAAGATGTGCGGCTACTTATTGGCAAGAATTTGAGCAGCCTAAAATTTTATATCAAGAAATAGCTACTTATCAAGCTTTTGCTTGGGATGAAGAAAAGTTTTATTCTAATAATAAAACTTTCTTGATACCTAATTCTAATTACTATCTTTTGGCTATTTTAAATTCAAATATAGTATGGTTTTTTCTTAATCAAATTGTTGGGAAAATGGCTGGTGGAACATATGCGATGCAAACGTCCTATATTTCTCAAATTCCTATCGCTACTGTGACCAAACCACAACGTACAGCAATAGAAAAACTTGTGCAGAAATGTCTTGATGCTAAAAAAGGCGATCCTAAAGCTGATACGAGCGACTTAGAAAAGGCGATCAATAAATTAGTTTACAAACTCTATCAACTCACCTATGAAGAAGTAAAAATCATCGATCCAGAATTTGAAATAACAGAACAAGAATACACAGCAATTAAAATGGAGTAGAGCCTGTGATATAGATAAAAAAATCCACAAACAAAAAACAATAGGAGTAATCACCATGTCAGACAAAGAACAACTAATTCATGAACTCGACCAAGCCCCAGACTTTTTAATACGCGAAGTCTTAAACTTCTTACTGTTCATCAAAACCCGAACCAACGAAATCCCCAAACAAGAATCTATTCAAAAAACTAAAGAAGCCAATATTCCAGATTTTTTGAGCTTTATCGATCAAGTCAATGCTGAAACACCAACAGAAACAAATATTCCCAAAGACCTTGCCAAAAATCTAGATCATTATCTATATGGTAGCCCTAAAGAAGAATTATGAAAAAAGTATTTGCAGACACAGGCTACTGGATCGCCCTACTCAATCCCGATGATGACCTACATCAAAAAGCTCGACAAATATCAATTTCCTTAATCTCAACGCCCATAGTTACCAGTGAAATGGTATTCACTGAACTCCTCAACGCCTTCTCTAGCAAAGGTAAATCCTATCGACAAAAAGCCGTTAGATTCATCAAACACGCATTTACAAATCCTGAAATCGAAGTGATTTTGCAAACTGACACACTATTTCAAAATGCTCTTGAGTTATACGATCAACGTCCCGATCAAGCTTGGAGTCACACAGATTGCACATCATTTCAAATCATGCAGCAACAAAATATATTAGAAGCGATCGCCTATGATAAACATTTTGAGCAAGCAGGATTTATCGCCTTACTGAGATAAACCTAATGAGCGATCACCATGCTGATACGAGCGAATTAGAAAAGGCGATCGATAACTTAGTCTATAAACTCTATCAACTCACCTATGACGAAGTAAAAGCGATCGATCCAGAATTTGCACTAACAGAACAAGAATACACAGCAATTAGAATAGAGTAAAACTCTTGATATGAGCTAAAAATCTAATCAAAAGAGGAAACCACAATGTCACAAATTAATACCCAAATCGATCCAGCAACCACCGACAAACTCACATATATCCAGCAACAAACCAACCAGACACTATCCGATATTTTGCGGGATGCCATAGATTCCTACTATCAAAAACTCAAACATCAAAAGCAAAAAACATCCTTTGAAATTCTTGAAGAATCAGGATTTATCGGATGCTGCTCCGTTGAAAGTGACCTATCCACAAACTACAAACAAGTCCTAGCAAATGAACTTGAGGCTAAATATGATCATCGCTGATACAGGATTTTGGTTAGCCCTAGCCGATCAACAAGACACCCATCACCAAGCCGCCAGACAAAAATTAAGAGAAATTGATGAACAACTAATCACAACATGGTGTGTTGTCACAGAAACCTGCTATCTATTGCTAAAAAGAAAAGGAGTACTCGCTCAATCTAAATTTATGGAGTCATTAGCGAATGGAGCCTTCGAGACATTCAATCTGCAACCCGATCACGCCCAAAAAATCGCCCAACTTATGCAAAAATACGCCAATCTCCCAATGGACTTAGCCGATGCCTCACTAGTCATTCTCGCAGAAGAACTAGGTCACGGTCGGATCTTGTCAGTAGATTATCGAGATTTCAATACCTATCGCTGGAAAAATACTCAACCATTTCAAAACCTTTTACAGTAAATAAAATTCTCACTGCTAAAAAAGGCGATCCTAATGCTGATACGAGCGAATTAGAAAAAGCGATCGACGATTTGGTTTATCAACTTTATGAGTTAACAGAAGAAGAGATTAAAATAGTAGAAGGAGAGAGGGGACAAGGAAAAATTAGAAAGTCAAAAGGAAAAAGTAGAATCAATTTGTAAATATCCAATTTAAAAAACTATGACACTTAAAGAACTAGAACCCCAACTACTCGCACTCTCACCCACAGAAAAATCTCAAGCATTTCAACTAATTCTCAACAGCCTATTAAATAGTTGGCACGGCATTGAGAAAACATTAAACGTATGTGGCGGTGATGCCTGTATCCGTAACACCAGAATCCCCGTTTGGCTATTAGTCAGCTACCAACAACAAGGGCTTAGCGACGCAAAAATATTAGAAGCATATCCAACCCTAAACGCCGTTGATCTAGCAAATGCTTGGATATACGCCGAAAGCCATCCTCAAGAAATTGCCACAGCAATCCTTGAAAACGAGGCAGATTAGATAATGTTCAAACTCTATGCAGATGAGCAATTTCCTTCGTTTACATACTCAAACTCCTCAACATAAAGGCATCGTGATTTGTAAAAGTAACACCAACTGGGAAAAAATTGCCCAAGCCATACATAATCATCTCTCTCAATTTGAGACTATAGAAAAACAACTCATTAGAATCAAATTACCATCGATATAAAACTGTCAACTGTAAGGCGATCGCCATGCAGATACGAGCAAACTAGAAAAGGCGATCAACGCTTTAGTTTATCAACTTTATGAGTTGACAGAAGAAGAGATTAAAATAGTAGAGAAAGGTAACAAGTAAAAAGTAGAAAGAAAAAGTGAAAAAAAATTGAGATTTGGCTATAATCAAGATATTTAAACTTATTAGGAGAACTAAAATGGTTACATTAGAAGAAGCAATTTTAACAGTTAATCAGCTTTCAATTGAGCAAAGAGAAATGCTTTTAGAAATCGTTAAGAATCAAATGATTGAAGCCCGACGAGAGGAAATTGCTCAAGATGCCAAAGAGGCGATCGCTGCCTTTCATCGTGGAGAGCTAAAACCTCAACCCATAGAAGACATAATTTCTGAACTAAAAGCAACTTTGGCAGAAGACTAATGAGAGAACTAGTTTTAACACCAAAATTTAAACGAGCATTTCGGAAATTTGTCAAGCGTAACTCCCAACTTGAACCAAAGCTAATTCAAATATTACAATTAATGAAAGAGGACGTTTTTGCAACTCAATTAAGTACTCATTCACTACAGGGAAAACTATCAGGATTAAAAGCCTGTTCCTGTGGCTATGACTGTAGAATTCTATTTACTATAGAAATTTCTGAAGAACAGACAGAAGCAATAGTCCTACTTGATATCGGTACTCACGATGAAGTCTACTAGCGATCGCCATGCTGATATCAGTGAATTAGAAAAGGCGATCGCTTAGTTTACAAACTCTATCAACTCACCTATGAAGAAGTAAAAATCATCGACCCAGAATTTGAACTAACAGAACAAGAATATGCAGCAATTAAAATAGAATAGGAGGTAAAAGCAATGACTTATCCACAAAATACTATTAGCCCCAAATTACATAAATTACTTGTTGAACTAAAAATAAACTTAGTTAACCTTTATGGTCAGCAATTATATTCCTTGATTTTATTTGGTTCACAGGCAAGAGGAGAAGCAACCTCAGACTCTGATATTGATATCATGACTGTTCTCGAAGATCCCATTGATGTAGCCAAAGAAGTACATAAAACATCTGATATAAAATTTTATTTTATTGATAAATATGGAGAGCTAATTTCAATTGTCCCTGTATCTAAATCAGAATTTACATCATCTTCTATTTCCTTAGTAAGAGTAGCTAAACGAGAGGGAATTAAACTATGAATGAGATCAATCAACTAATAAATTTAGCTTTTGAAGACTTAGAAACTGCTGAGTTTTTATTTACAGGTCAACGTTATCGCACTTGATTATCTCGTGCTTACTATGCCATGTACTACTCTGCTCAAGCATTATTGTTATCAGAAAATATAGAAACATCTTAATTGTTATGGCAAATATTGGCGATTTTTGTCAAACCCTGAACCTCTAGAGCATCAAAATTCTAAAAACGATTTTCATACTCGATTGAGATACCTGTACTGCCATCAGTACCATAGTTGCCGCGCAATAGAATATTTGGGTCAACACGATAACGTACAGAAAAATTAGTCGGTTGGGTGGAATCATTAATAATTCGTTGGAGAGCGACCGAGAAACTGTTGCTGACATCGATCGCAGCCTCAGCCGACAGACCTAATGTGCCCGTGCTGCTATTACCTGAAGTATTAGTAGTAACTGGACTGAGATTAAACTCAGCAAGATTCAATGCATCACCGATCGCATCTTGAAGGAAGTTGAGAACTGTACCACCTGCAAAACTCGCCAGCGCTGAAGCAGGGTCAGATCCGCCCTGTTGTTGTAAAACGCCACCACCTATTAGGGCTATGATTTCTGCTTGGCTACGAGGTGGACTACTGGAAAGACGAATATCTGGCGCAAGCGCTGTACCCGTAACACTAGCTTGGACTCGTAAAGTCTTCTGCGCCCCCAAATTGCTAACGGGAACTTCGTTGGGACGGAACAAATCGTCGGGACGATTGGAATTGATCGGTACGCGGGTAATCTCAGCCACAGCGCCAGAAACACGGACATTGAGAGTTGGATTTAATCCTTGAGCAGGTTTAAACTCGACAAAGTTTTCATAGGCACGATCGAGACGGAACCTTGTTGAAATTGCATTGAACTGTCCGCGTGAAATATTGATTTTACCTGCTGGCTCTGGTTTGAGGAAGGTTCCATTCACAATTAGTGTTCCTTCTCCCAAGAAATTAAATATGGGAAAGCGAGTCACTTGCATGTTTTGTAATTTAACTGCGAGACGATCAAAGGCGACATCTGCTAAATTGCTGTCATCATTAGCTGCGGTCGAACTATTGGGGTCAGCATCATTACCGATGACCAGTCGCCCCTCCCCTAGTGCCACTTCACCTGTAATTACTGGCGCTAATAGTGCCCCTCTAACGATAACTCGACTATTAAAGTTGTCAGAACTAATATCCCGAATATTTAGTTTGAGCCTATCTGCGTTGATAGCAAGGGCTTGTTGATACTCTGGACTATCTGTTGGGATTAGATTAGGGTTACTAATGGGGAGAATACCTGTTAAAGCGAGTTTACCTTCGCTAAAGTTGCTAGTGATATTACTGATTAGGCGATCGCGAGTGAAGTCAATCACACCTTGAACTTCGGTAAAATCTCCTGGTAAGCCTGCGATTTTAACCTTGGCATTATTAACCGTCATCTTCCCAGCGATTTTTGGATCTCTAAAGGTTCCATTTGCTGTGAGATTGATATTGCCTTTACCACTTACCCAACGTACAGGCTGATTGAATATATTGATAAAGGCAATGCCTTCATCCTTAACATCGAGCTTCACGTCAAAGATGCCAAAAACACCAAAATTACCCGAAGCGACAACAGAATCCTTACCTGCGACCTTCATATTGGCATTGAAATTAATATTTAACTTGTCATAGTTAAACTTCACTGCCACAAAATCAATTGGTTGACGGTTAACGGAGCCATCGGCTAGGCTCAATTGTCCTTTAACTCCTAAATCTAATAAAGTAGTACCAGAGATGGAGAGATTGCCGTTAACTTTTCCAGTCAAATCAAAGGGAATTGCGCTAAAAAATGGCAATGGTCTTAAAGATTCAATGGGAAAATCTTTTAATTCAATTTCGCCACTTTGTTCACGGAATCGGAATAATGGATTTGATGAAGGAGTCAGTCTAATTCTTGCCTTTGTAATACGTGCATAGCTCTTGTCTGACTGGAAATTTGCTTTAGCAATATTGAAAACACCAAAGGCATAACGTCCTTCTACTTGAATGTCGTCAACAGCAAATTTTCCATACTCAAATTTTTTGCCGACTAGATTAAATCCAACACGAATACCCCTTCGTTTGTTAAATCCAAAGGTGACTTTGCCCTTAATGTCACCACGAAAATCCGTGAGTGGTGGCAGATTAAAATTGCGAGCGGAATCAACGGTTTCCTGCTGTTCCTGTCGCAGTTCGATTTGAGTGAGATATTGCAACTGTTTGTACAGAGGCTCTCCCATCAATCTGATTGCTTCTAAGGGCTGTAATTCTACTGCTCTATTTTTCGCAAAGGTAAGTCCTTGCGTAACATCGACAATATTTGCCCATTGCAATGTGGCAAATACATCTTGAACTCGACCTTGAGCAACTTCGACGGCTCCTGCGATCGGATCTTCAGCTTTAGGATTGTAGGTCAGATTGAATTTATACTCATTATTAACTTCTCCCTGCCGAACACTTAAATTCCCATCTTTAACATCCAAAACACCATTGGCGTAAGTGATTTTAGCGATCGCTCGTTCTGCTAACACTCGCCCAAAGCGAGGACGCTCTACTATAACCTCACCTGATGCTGAGGGATTATTGGTAAAATCAACAATGAGATTACTGGATAGCTTGCCACTGACATCGTTTTGTCCTGCGAGAGAAGCAGCTAGGGCAAGGGGGATATTATTGATTGCTACTTGTAAACGACGGGGATTATTCTCAAAACGTCTACCTGTCGCCGTAGACTCACCTAAGTTCACATTAAAATCAATGGGACGAAAAGCACTATCTAGACGAGCGGCAATGCGATCGCGTTTTCCACGTAAATCAACATTTAAGCCTTGATTGCCGTCAAAATTGAGCTTACCTTCTAATCGTGGATCGAAAGCTAATTTATCAACTCTCAGTCCTGCTAGGAGCAAATCACCTGTCGCCTGAATGACACTACCAATTCCATTTAAAGCACCATTAAAGGTCAGCTTATCAAGTTCGATTTGATTGACTTTCAAACTAGCTACTTGTAGATTTCCAACTAGTCTTGGTGCTGCCAAGTCACCATTAATTGTGCCATCAAAATCTAGTGAACCGCGTGAAGGAGCTACTAGTCCTTGTTTAGCGAAACTAGAACCGAAAGAAGCTAGATCGACATTATCCAGTTGCAAGGCTCCCGCGATCTTAAGCTGATCGATCGCCCCAGAGAGGTTGCCGCGAAAGTTGAAGATTCCTGATGCTTGAGCAGGTATAGCACTAGAGAGGGTTGCTAAGCGATTGATATTCACATTGCGCGAAATCAGATCGAGATTAATTCCTGCAATCCCTGTAGGAAATTCCTTAAGTGAATTATTGGGAAAAGCAAGATCAACTCGACCATTGGCGGTTAGATAGTTACCAACTTGTAAGGATGGTACAAGTAAATTCCTGCCATCCCATGTGAGATTGGCAACGATCGCATCAGGAACTTCGGTTAACCCTTGCGGTAATCGCACAACGCCATCAGCAGTAATATCACCTAATGAAAACCCACCGCGATCGCTTCGCAAGTTGATCAACCCTTCGAGGATACCTTTCTGGTTCATGAGAAAAGCTGATAATGGAATGCCATTACTATTTAATTGGGATTTCCATGCACCACTGACAATATTGTAAGTACCTGCTAGCCCAACCTCACCAATGGGAAAGCGAACCCTTGTATTCCGAATGGTGGCTAATCCATCCGCCAGAAACACCTCTCCTCTTGCAGGATAGGTGGCATTAGGAGCCTCGATTTGCGCCAAAATTTGCGGATTTGCTAAAGCACCAGTAATTTGTAAGGAACTCGTAATTTGCCCAATGGTGATGGGCAGTTTCGCGCCATATAGCTTGGTAAATTCTTCGGCAACTCCCACAAGGCTAGAGGTAAATAGAATTTCCGCAGGTTGATTTTTTTGAGGTAAGCGAATTTGTCCTTCACCTGTGAGAGTTGCGCCTGTGGATGCAGCTTGGACTTTCTTGATTTGGAGCGTATTGAGATCTTTGAGTTCGATCGTTGCTAAGAAGCGATCAACGGTTACTCGATCAAAGGTAACGGCTTTAGGGGTAGTAATGTTGACCGATAGAGATGGTTTTTGTGCTGTTCCCGTGAGTTTTCCTGCGAGCTTCACCTCACCTGCGATCGCCACAGGAGCTTTGATGTCAAAACTTTCAAGCCCTTTCGCGAGATCCAGTATGGCACTGGTGAAATTTAAGTTAAAGCCCTTTTGTTGATTAAACGTGCCATCAACAGTTGTGGTCAACAAGCCATAATTTGCGGAAAACTCCTTAATGGTTGCATCATTACCATCAAAGTTAAGCTGTCCTGAAATTTCGGTAATCGGTTTGGTTAATTGTGGAGACTTAATTGCCCCGTCACTCAGTTGGGCGGTAACCGATATAGTGGGACTCTCTTTCTCCGCAATTAGAGAGATCGTCGCCTCGGCATCAAGTAACCCTTGCTGAATTTCTACGGGCAAGTTAACTGCAAATCCTTGAACTGAGGCAACCTGTAATTTCTGAGACTTGAGATCAACTGTCCCTTGTCCCTTGGTCAAATCCCAGTCAACTGCAAAAATGACACTGCCCTTATCGCCTTCTTTGTCAGCGCTGGCAGTCTCGATCGCCTTTTTTAATTGTTCTGGATTTGGTGGGGCAGCGATCGCCGCAAGATTTGGTAAAGTGACGCGCCCCTTACCATTCATTTTCAAACTTTGATTGTTGGGATCGGTGATTTTCCAATTGCTATCGATCTGCACTTGACTGAGAGATACTAGCTCTCCTTTGGCGATCGTTTGGATGGTGATCTGGGCATCACGAAAGGTGACTGTCCGTAGATCTACAAAGCCTTCTTTGGTTTGTGGCTCTGGTGGCGTGAGCTTGGGTAATTGCAGTAAACCTGTAACGTCCTGCTTTAGAAATACCTGTGGCTGCTCGGCGATCGCATCTAGACCAATCTGGCGACGGGTCAAATAACTCCAAAGGTCAACCTTAACTTCGAGCGCTTCAACTGCTAAAAAGTTTGCTTCCTGATCGGTTGGTGGCACAATCGATCTACCAAACCTGATACTCGAAAAGCTAACTCGCTCAACTTTGCCTAGCTGTAAAGGACGCTTGAGAGACTTAGTAAGCTCAGTTTGTAATAGCGGTGACAATTGCTCATTTAAAAAATAGCGTCCATACCAAAAAGCACCTAAGCTGGTTGCTGTAAATGCGATCGCAAGTCCCACACCTACACGCCCTAAATTTTTGGCGAATGTAGAGTTGATTGGTCTCTGCGGCGGTAGTTGAGCCTGTCCCACAATTTTTCACTCCATTGATGCCCTCACGACACCATTTTACATATGTTCGCCTTGTAGCGGGTTGCCAATTTTAAAAGCCTTGCTAAGCAAAGCTTTTAAAAAATATCAGCTTTTATTTACCAAGTAAAGCTCAACCATTACAGTTCAGTACCTCAAAAGCCCGTAATGCTTATTACCGCGTCGAAGGCGCGGTAATAAGCATTAGCCAAAACGATAGCCTTTGCCATACACCGTATTGATCAAAGAAATTTGGCGATCGCGATCAATTTTGCGGCGCAATAACTTGATCTGTGCGGCGAGCGCATTACTCGTTGGATTGTCTTCTCCTTCTTTCCACAGATGTTGTGAGATTTGCTCATGACTCAATAATTGGTTGGGATGCAGCATGAAATACTCTAAGAGTTGATATTCTCTCTCAGTTAAAGCGATCGCCACTTGATCTCGATATACGACTTGATTATCGCGATCAAGTTCCAAATCTCCGTAACTTAATTTTGCAGGTTCACTAGTTAGGGCGATCGGTGATGGCGCACGGCGCAGTAAAGCTCTTACTCGTGCTAGCAATTCTCTTAATTCAAAGGGCTTAACTAGATAGTCATCGGCTCCACTATCTAGCCCTGTCACGCGATCATCGAGAGTATCTTTGGCTGTGAGAATCAGAACTGGGGTGCTATCTCCTTTTTGGCGCAATTGGTTGCAAATTTCGACTCCTGATTTCTCTGGCATCATCCAATCCAAAATCAACAGGTCATAACCACCTGTCTGAGCTAATTCCCATCCGCGATCGCCACTATTAGCACTATCAACCGCATAACCCTGATTTGTCAAAATCCGTTGTAATGGTTCGGCGAGTTCTTCTTCATCATCTACCAATAAGATTCGCATAAATCTCCATCATTGCCGCAACTTTAATTATAGAACCGATTTTTGGTAGCGCGGCTTTGCCGCGCTACCAAAAATCGGTTCTGAATTTGACTAAGTGTCCCTAACTTGCCATTTTCAGTAATAGTTCTGAATCTAGCAAAAATACAGTTTGCGGATCAGACTTTTTAATGGAAACTTGCATCATGTGACTAGCAATGCCGAGCGTGTCGCGATCGCGATATTCGGATGGTACTGGCTGTAACTTATGCACAGGAACGTCTTCTACATTAGGCAAAGCGGTGATCGTAATACCATACAAGCTATATTTACCTGCAAAAATCACCAAAAAACCTTTAGCTAGATTTGTCTCTTGATTATAAATTTGCTTATATAAATCAATCACTAAAACTTCTTGATCCTCATAGGTCGTTATTCCCAATAGTTTATTACCACTGCGATGAATTTTGGGCAGAGGGATAATTCGCACTACACTATCAATTCCCATCGCTAAATTGAGATTTCCCATTGAGAAGATCAGGAATTTGAGAGTTTCTTCTTTCTTTTTGTTGCTAAGCATTGTAGTTAATTATAATTTCGTATATCGCAAGTCTCAGGATGGTGGGTCACAGACAAGGGGGGTAAGCCCCTTGTTCATCGAGCTATACGAGGAGACTTTGAATAGTTTTGAATAGTTCTTGCTCTAAATAGGGTTTGGTGAGATACCCTGAAGCTCCGAGCATCTGAGCAACACCGCGATGTTTAGCGCCACTGCGAGAAGTGAGCATGACAATGGGAATATTTAGATAGCGAGGATCTTTACGACAGGCTGCTAAGAATTCAAATCCATTCATGTTTGGCATTTCCACATCGCATAATACAGCTTGAATTTCAGAGGATCTTGTAAGTTGCTCGATCGCCTCACGTCCATCCCCTGCTTGCAATACTTGATAGCCAAACTTTTCTAAAGTCATATAAAGTGCTTGGCGAGCAGTGAGTGAATCGTCCACAATCAGGAGCGTTTTTCTTTGGACTGGTTTTGGTTTAGATTCTAGTAATGTTGGGGTAGAACTAGCGTTATTAGTAGACAAATATTCTCCCATCGTTTTCTGAGATGAATGCTTGATCGAGAACAAAGCTGAAGTATCAATTACAGGTACAAGTGTGCCATTGCCCAATACGGTACAACCATAAAGATAGGGTGGTGGTGCGATCGCTTTGCCAAAAGGCTTAACTGCTAATTCCTGCTCGTTGAGTACTCGATCTATCGGTAGAGCCACAATTTGATCCCCATTGGAAAATAGTAGCAAGGTAGTCTGATCTTCTTCAGTGAATGAGTCAGCATTAAATATATCCAAGGGTTGTTTGGGCAATGGATAACCATCTGCAAATAGGTCAGTGGGATATAAAGGAATTAACCGATCTTCAAAGTGGTAAAACTCTCTGCCTTGGATGACTTGGATTTCTTGAGCATCAATAGTGACAATTCCCAATAAAGTATCGATGGCGATCGCCAATAACCGATCTTGAATGCTGAAGATCATCAGCTTGGCAATACTCAAAGTGAGCGGCAATTTAATTGTAAAAGTTGTACCTTGCCCTATTTCTGACTTGATTTCAATTGAGCCTTTAAGGCTGCGGACTTGTTCTTGAACAGTAGATAGTCCCATCCCTCGACCTGACAACTCAGAAACGACTTCTGCCGTCGAAAAACTAGGCTCGAACAAAAACTGATAAACATCTTCGTTAGTGATCTGATCTGCTTTTTCTAATTCCAATAAACCAGTTGCGATCGCTTTAGCTTTAATCTTCGCGGGGTCAATGCCTTGACCATCATCCTTGATTTCGATATAGGTTTGATTACCACGATAATAAGCACGAATTTCAATGGTAGCAATCAAAGGCTTGCCAAGATCTAGACGTTTTTGAGTAGACTCGGTACCATGATCAAAAGCATTGCGAACTAAATGTACAAAGGGATCATAAAGTTTTTCTAGCACAGACTTATCAACTAATGTACCAGTACCAAATAGTTTAAGATTGACCTGTTTGTTATATTTATTGGACATCTCCCGCACCATGCGCGGTAAGCCGCTGAGGATGTCGCCCAAGGGCAACATCCTTGACCACAAGAGGTCATACCGTAATTGCTTGAGGATTTGCTGTTTGCGTCGTTGAGTTTGCTGCGTCTGCTGCATTAAAACCTTCATGTCGCGCATTCCTTCATCCATTTGAGCAATATCTTCAAGCGCTTCTTGGATAAAGCTATGCAGATGACCATAGGAATCCATTTGTAATGGATCGAAATCTGCTAGTAGACTAGCCGAAGCAGAAAAATTAGTGGGAATAGCATTAAGACGAGAAGAATCCACAGTTAGCTCTTGCGTTCTAACTTGCGATCGCTGCGCTTTATCTAGCCAAGTTTGAAGATTTTTAGACAGTTGATCAAAGCTTTTGAATTGTTTTTGAATGCGCTCAATTTTGGATTGAAGCTGCTGATTTTGAAGGACTGAGGCATTCTCTTGTGTTACTAATTCACTAGAAAAATTATTCAATCGATCTAATCTAGGCAAATCGACTCTAATGGTTTCGGCGATGTAAGGCGTGGCGGTTGTGGGAATACTGACAGTTTTTTTGGGAACGTAGTTGGCTAGTGTCTGCTTGGGAGGCTGTGTAGAACTAGCTAATGCAGAAGAAGGTTGCTCGGTTGGTGAAGGCTTTGTGGATTCAAAGAAATTAGATAATCCAGATATATCTGATACATCATCAGAATCATTTTTGCTTAGAGGTTTATTATCGGCTTCTAAATTTGATGGTGAAGATGGTGAAGATGGTGAAGTGGAAAAAATATCAAAGCTTTGATCTAGATCTAGCTGATCGATATCTACATCATCAAAATCTTCAAAGTTGTCAACTTCAGGTATTTCCTTCAATAGCTCTGAATTAATTGCATTAATTTCCGAGATATCATCAAGACGCTCAAATTCTTGATTGGCTGCAAAGATATCTAGATCAGCTTCTAGATCTGGTTCTAGGAAAAAATTATCCGAGACTAACTCTTTTTGCGTTTTTAGTTGAGCTTCTGGATTTATATCTAGCTGAGGTTCTGGAAATTTAATCTCATTTAGTTCATTTTCTAAAGATAGGAACCAATCATCAGCATTATCAAACTCCTCGACCTCAAAAGGAGATGGTTCCAACAAAGTTGTCATTGTTGTTGGTTGACTTGCCTGATCTTGAATAACTTGAGAAGGTGATGATTTTGTCAGAGCGATTAACTCTTGACTGAGTTGCCCACCTTGAGTGCGATCGCCTGCCAAAACCTCAGCACGGGCTGTCTCAAAATTAGCGATCGCCACTTTTCCTACTAAAATAGGATTATCAGGATTATGTTCGAGAGCTTCTAATGTCGCTTGGGCGATCGCTTTAAATCCAGACAAATTTAATAGTTCGCCAATCCCGCTAAATACTTCTATTTGCGCTCGAATCTCCCCTGTCACAGGTACGCCTTCAGGGTTCGCAAGGACATTTTGCAACCGTACAATTCCCTGTTGGACATCGCCTTCAAAAACGATCTGCACAATATCTACGCCTAACTCGGCTGCTGTCGGCAATTCAACATCTTCATCCGTATCCCCCAAATACATCTTTAGGACTTCAAATACAGGTTCGGCAGCAGCGATCGCTGAAGACGATTCGTAATGTCCTGATTGCAGTTGATCCATTAATGGTAACCGCAAACAGTCGTAAGCCTGTAATAACAATCCTTCCACATCGGCATCAATCTCGCCTTCAAAACGATATAGCGATCGGAAGACATCTTCCAATTGATGGGCGATGGTTTTAATGCCTTCTAGATTAAGGCTAGCTGAGCCTCCTTTAATGGAGTGCGCGGCACGCATAATCGCATGAATATTCGCAGTACTTCGGTCTTCGCGCAGAGATAGCAACCCAGCCTCAATCGTTTGCAAAAATTCAGGCGCTTCTTGCTTAAAAAATTGATAGGCTTGATCGTGAATTTCTGTTTCTGTACTATACATGGCTGCTATCCTGCTGCTTGTGACTGATTCTCTGTCCTGATTCTCTTTAATAGATTCTAAGCGCTGACTTTAAACTGAGCGACGCTAACTTGCAACTCTTCAGCAACTTGGAGTAACTCACTAAAGGCATCATTCAGTTTTTGGGCATAACTAGAGTTAGAAGTAGCGATCGCAGCTACGTTTTGAATTGTTTGGCTAGCTTGATTCGAGGTTTGTGATTGCAAAGCGGCTGCTTGAGAGATTTCTTTTACGAGTTGGTTAACCTGTTGACTGGAAGCCGAAATATCCGTCAGTTTTTGGCGAGTTTCTTCAACCAATTGTGCGCCACTGTTCACTTGTTTTGTCCCCAACGCCATTGCCTTAACCAGATCGTTAACTTGGGATTGGATTTCTTCAATTAATTGTCGAATTTCAGTGGTAGCTTTTGCTGAGCGTTGAGCAAGCGCTCGTACTTCGTTGGCAACTACCCCAAAGCCTTGACCTTCTTCACCAGCTCTTGCGGCTTCAATTGAAGCATTGAGAGCGAGCATATTTGTCTGGCTGGCAAAGCCACTAATCAGTTTGACGACCTTCGAGATCTTTTGTGATGCTTCTCCCAACTGTTGCACTTTTTCGGCAGTTTCTGATACAGTTTCGCGAATTGCGGTGAAACCTTCAACGGTACTGTTCATCGCCACATCACCTTCAAGCAATGCTTGGTTGGCTGATTCTACTTGTGCTTCGGCTTGGACTGCACGCATCTCTACACCTGCGATCAATTCGGTGAGTGTTTGGATACGCTCAAGGGTTTGAGAAATTGCAACTACCTGCTCCGTGGCTCCATCAGATACGTTTTGCATAGTTGGTTGATTTTGCAAAACGGTTTGAGAAACGGACTGAGAGGCAGATTGAACTTCTATTACTAACTTGCGAAGGTTTCTAATGGTGGCGTTATAGGAGTCAGCGATCGTCCCAATCTCATCTTCTGTTACTTTAGCGCGAATCGTTAAGTCGCCACGACTGATGGGATCAACTTCGATCAGCAATTCCAATGCTCGTTTTTGCAGAAACTCTGTGGCTCGCTTTTGTTCTTGAATTCGTAGTTCTGCTTCAGCCTGAGTAGCTTCTTGTCTGGCTTCAGCAATGCGTTCAGCCTCTAGTTGCTTTTCTGCAATTAGAACTTCTAGCTGCTCCGCCATGTTATTTAACTCTTGTGATAAAGTCCCAATTTCATCACGGCGATCGCTATCTGTTAAACGTTCGCTAACTTCCCCAGTACCAATCTTTTGGGTGAAACTAGACAAAAGACGTAGAGGACGTGCAAATGAAATGGCAACAATAATACCGATCGCACCAGCGACAAGAATTGAGATCCCGCCGATCGCATAACCTACATTGGATAGGCTACCAATAAATTCTTGAATTTCTGACAGAGGGCGACCTACATAAGCCATACCAACAGGCTTAGCATTACCATCAATTAGCTTACGATGATCGTAAAGAGGGGCATAGAATGTCAGATAGTTAATACCTGTGATATTGGTTTCCCCGACATATTCCGTGCCTTGTTTGAGGACAGCACTAGAAACCTCACGGGATGAACGTGTGCCGATCGCTCTAGTCTTGTCTGTTTTTTGTGTACTGGGATCAAAGTAAGGAACGTTGGTGGTAATGCGCCAATCTTGAGCGAAGATCGTCGCAGTGGGCATATTGTAGCGTTTTGAGAACTTGTCTACGATGCCATAGTTACGATTGAGTAATGCTCCCACCACGGCTGTACCAACGATTTTGCCCTTAACTTTGATGGGGTATACTGCCATGCTAATCAGTCCAGACTTACCCTGCTCAATTTCGTAAGTTCCTAAGGGTGCTGGCTGCTTAACTTCCGCAAGTCCTTGGATTGCTTGATTGCGAATTCCGATATTAGCAGGGGCTTCTAGTCCTAATTCCTTCAAATCTGATGGTTTTACTAGTTCGATGCCGTACATCGGGTTGCCTGTAGCGATCGCATTTTTGACAATTGGTAAATTTGCCAAATTGCTACCTGCGGGGATCGTTCCCTGTTTGTATAGCTGAGGAATTAGTTCTAGTTGATCTTTTTGATCTCTGGGCGCAAGTAATGGGAACTTGCTAAAATCTTCGTCAAGGATGAGCGTATTACCTTCAATAATGCGCCCACGGCTATCTGTGACAATCTTCACATTTTTAATGGATTCTGGATCAACACCTTCACTGCTCACTTGCAATAATGGTTGTAGACTAGCTCGTTTGGCTGCTAGTTCTGTAGCATCGTTGAGGTCAAAACTATTCGATTCGACCGCTTTGGCGATCGCTTCCGCATCCTGTTTAGCCTCGTTGTTTGTCCACATTACATATTCTGAAACAAAGAACGAACCTTTTTCCTGAACTGAAGTTCGTAGTTCTTTAAGAGAAGCTTGTTCTGAAGATTTGACAAGAATTTGGGTGACGATTAATACTGGCAAACCTGAAGCTAATAGCAGCACAATCGACAACTTCCACCTTACACTCAAGTTATTCCAAATTTGAGTTGGTAATTTCCAGAAGGGAACTTTGGCTTTAGATAGAGATGTAGTTCTCTCTGGTAATGAGATTCTAGTAATTGATCTTTGTGGGGAAATTTGCTCTGGATTCTCAGAGGAAGGAATTTCTGGCTTATCTTTAGTTAACATAATAATCTCTAAAATCTATAATCAAATCCATATTTAATTAAGTAGGCTAGTCAGTAGTTCTACTTGACTAGCCTCAACCTAAGCGACTTTGAACTGAGACACACTTACCTGTAAATCTTGAGCAACCTGCAATAGCTCAGAGAATGATCGCGCTACATCTTCAGACTGTTTTGAGGTATCCTCGGCGATCGCAGCAACATCTTGCATTGTCTGACCCATACGATCTGAAGTTCTAGTTTGGCTATCCGCAGCGATCGCAATTTCACGCACAATTGAGTTAACCTGCTTACTTACCATTGCAATCTGAGTCAGTTTTTCACGAGCATTTTGGACTAGCTTTGTCCCTGTGACTACTTGCTCAGTACCAGTCTCCATTGCCGCAACTACTTCGTTAGTCTGGGATTGAATCTCTTCTACAAGCTGCTCAATTTCCGCCGTTGATGTAGCAGACTGTTCAGCAAGGTCGCGTACCTCTTCCGCAACTACACTAAATCCTCGTCCTTCTTCACCTGCACGGGCTGCTTCGATCGCCGCATTCAGAGCTAACAAGTTCGTTTGGGCAGCAAAGTTACTGATTAAGTTAACAATTCGCGAAATCTTCTGCGAAGTCTCACCTAAACGTTTGACCTTCTTCGCAGTTTCCGAAACAGTTTCACGGATTTCGGAAATACCTTCAACTGTTCGGTTCATCGCTTCGTCACCTTCTTGGAGAACTGCTACCGCCATCTGCATCCCTTGTTCTGCTTGTTTGGCTTTAGTTTCTACACCTCGACTAGACTCAGCCATGACCTGAATTTCCTGTAGCGCCGAGTTGATTGATACTGACTGTTTCTGAGCTTCATTAGATACTGATCGCACAGACATTTCATTACTTGAAGCAGTTTGGGTTACGGATTGGGATGCAGCTTGTACATCTAGTACCAGTTTCCGTAAGTTACGAATAATTGCGTTGTAGGAGTCAGCGATCGTCCCCACCTCATCAGCCGTAACATTAGCTCGAATCGTCAAGTCACCTCGGCTAACAGGATCTACTTCCATCAGTAGCTCTAATGCACGGCGTTGCAAAAATTCTTTTTCTTGTTTCTGTTGTTCAGCCCGTTCATCCGCTTCGGCTCTTGCTTCTTGACGAGCATTTTCTAATCTTCCTGCTTCTTGTTGCTGGACTTCACTCAGATACTTAAGTTGCTCTGTCATCCCGTTGATGTTACTGCATAGTATCCCTAGCTCGTCTTCACTGGTAACTTCTAAACGAGTATCGAGATCACCCTGCCCGATTTTAGCTACGACTTTAGCAGCATTTTGAATTGGTTTCACGGCGCGATTAGCTAACCAAGCTGCGATTAAACCTACAACTACAGCCGAGATTAGACCACCAAGCAAAAACACCAAAGACAACTCTGATACTGCTTGAAAGGCAACGCCTTCGTCAGCAGTTAATATAAATTTCCAATTTAGGCTAGGCAATCCAGTTAGTTCAGGTGTGGGAGCATAACCAACTAATTTAAAACTCCCATCGGTAGACTTTATAGAAGTTTTAGAATCCGCCTTGTTATTGGTTATTAAACTGTTAATCCCTTCAAATGCCTCTGTTAGAGGTTTCCCAACTACAGCTTTGTCGCGAGAGACAAAAATTATGCCTTTGGCATCAACAATTTTATATCCACTATTCTTATTAGTCGTAGAGACTAGATCCTCAATGACTTTAACAGGAATACGAGTTCTTAACGCCCCGATAATTTGATTAGTTTCAGTATCTCTAATTGGGGCAGCAATTTCAATAGAGACCTTGCCTGAAGACTTCGATAATGCAGGTGGGTTGAGAACCGCCTTTCCAGTTTTGATTGCTTCTTGGAAGTAGGGGCGATCACTATAGTTACTAATAGGGGCTCCACCACGCATCTGTACAAGAGTATTACCCTGCAAATCAAATACGGCAATACTGTCGTAAACCCCATAATTCTCGGCATATTTTGTTAAAATTTCTGATCGCTCAGCCGTACTATAAATTTTTCGCACTTTAGGGTCAGTAAAAATTGGCAGGTTCGCCAACACCTGTGCATCACCATAACGTTCAAACATAAATCTAGATATTTTGTCTGCCGTTGAATTAGAAGCCTGTGTGTGACTAGTCCTCACCTGTGTTGTCACAGTATTGTCAGCAATTAAATATCCTGCAATTCCGACCAGCAAAACGGGAAATGAGCCAATCAGAATCGCCAGAACTGTTGATTTAGATTGCAAAGATAGCGATCGCCAGCCCCATTTCTTGGATTTTTTATCTTGTGGATTGTCTGGTGCGTCTTCTAGTAAATTTTCTAGAGAAATTACCTCTGTCTGGCTAATAGCTTCAGCATTATTATTTATATTGCCGCCGTTATTGTTTGATGCTTGAGGTTGATTTTTGGGTTGGTTATCTTGTGTCAACATCGCTGATTCTCCGTAATAATCTCAAAAATATTAAAAAATCTCAAAATAAAACTGATCTATGTCTAGATAATCTGGGCGATCGCATCGCCATCAAGCACCAAAAATGTCTCGTTACTACTACTCAACCAGTACCCCCGACAAACTTGCATCATTGCTGGATTTGCAAATATGAGTGCTGAAGTTTGGATTTTAGAAATATCACATTTCAACATCTGCCCTACATGTGAAACAGCAAAGCCAATAACATTATCTTGGCTACGCATAAATATGATATGACACTTGTCCTGAAATTTTTCCTGCTCATATTCCTGTGCATAGAGAGGTTTATACCCCAATAGGCTAGCCAAATCGACCACCCAAATCACATCTCCACGCCAGTTATATATCCCCATGACACTCTTGTCCAAACCTGCGATCGCCGTTATTTGTGACAAATTAGCCTTAACAATTTCTAATAACTGATGTGTAGGCAGTAAGGCTTGCTGCTCTGGCTCCAAACAAAAAGACAGAAACTGTTCAGTCGTAGTCTGGGATTTAGCTAGCGGATTTAAATTTTTCTGACTGCCAATCGTCTGATTTGTCATGGCGATCGCCTTCCTAATCTTTTACTAATAATTTAATCGTGCGGATCAGTTCAGCAACATCTACAGGTTTAGTTAGATAAGCCGAAGCTCCTTGTTTCATGCCCCAAAACTTGTCCATCTCGCCACTTTTGGTTGAACAAAGGATGATCGGAATATCTTTTGTTTCAGGTTTGTCTTTGAGATCTCGGCACAATTCAAATCCACTTTCATTAGGTAACACCACATCCAAAACAATGGCACTAGGCTTCTGTTGACTAATCTTTGCTCTAGCTTCATTACCACTCATCGCCAAGATCGTATTAAAACCAGCATTTTTGAGACTTCCTGTAATAATCTCTGCTTGGGTCATTGTGTCTTCGACCACTAAAATCGTACTCATATCTAAATTGTTTCCTTTACTTTTACTGTTTTATTTACTGTTTTGATGAATTGAGTTGATTGAGCATTTCTGCAAACTAGATAGTTTCAGGTATTTGCAAAAACTTTCGCAGCATTTGCAGAACTTTTGCAGGATCTGGTGGCTTACTCAAAAAATCCGATGAACCAGCCATTTTAGCTCTTACTCGATCAATCATCCCATCGCGTCCCGTCAAAATTACAATAGGGATTTCCTGAAATGTGGTAGTTTTTCGGAGAAAAGTACATAGTTCATAGCCATTAGTATTAGGCATAATCAAATCCAGAAAAATCAAATCAGGCTTACGTTGTAATAAAGTACTAACACTTTGTAAGGGGTCAGTAATTCCCAGAACTTCATAGCCCAAAGGTTCAAGGATGCGACGCATTTCGATTGCCACTTGAGGACTGTCATCAATACAAGCTATTAAACCTCTAAGCGGGACATCCTTGGGCTTATTGGGTAATTTCCAATTTGGGGAAGTCCAATCCTCAACCTCTTGAAAAGCGACAATTCCATCTACCACCAGAGGCAACAGCGATCGCATCACGGCAATCATGGAGCAATGCATAATAATCGACATATCCCACAGAGTGTTCTTGCCATTTAAAATTTTCTTAAGAGTTTTATAGGTTTTGACTGAAATTGCGTCAGCTTTGAGCATCACATCTAACTGATCTGGATTAGCTATATAGGGGGCTAAATCAAAAGAGAATCCCTGAATCATATTCTGTACATGGGATAACCCTGCCTGCTGCCACCTCATTTGGGCGGCAACAACATTATCTAAAGTCTGTACCGCAGGCAAAGCAACAATTGGTTTAAATGCCAGAGCTTCTAGGGGTTTCCAAGATGATTTCGGCTGTTTTTGTTCGCTTAAACTATAAAACACCTCATGAATACTCGCTTGGATGATTGCCCGCGCCTGTTCAGTTGTCAGTAGATGGTCTTGAATAGCTTGCTCGATGATCTTTAGCTCCCAAGCTTCCTTCGTGGGCTGGGCTTGGGCGAGCAATTCTTGAATATTTACATGAGGTGAATGCTGACGGATTGCTCTTGCCAGCCGTCGAACGCGATGCTTGCCCCCTGTTGCATACACTAACCGCCCTAAATAAAAATACACGTTCCATACAGGATCTTCTTCTTGATCCCCAGTGACCAACAATTCGCCTGTAGCCTGTTGAAACAGAACATGTATCTGCTTCAAATCTTGAATAAATTTAGGTTGCAATTGGGCTGATGTATCCACTTGAGCAAGTCTGGTAAGTAACATGTACAATCGGTCACGAGAATCACTGGCAATTAGGATATGTTCATTTCTCTTTACTAACTATCAGCATAAATATTTATTTTACTTTCTAGGGTAATCACAAAACAATCATTAACTAACTATAGAATATTACAGATATATTTACAAAGGTAACAAAGATAACTTTAAAGTAAATTTTCTCGCTTGAGTGAGTTTTAGAAGACTCATTTCAGAGTTACTACTATACTATAGGAATTATTTTTTTGCTCTCTGGTAAACAATTATTTAGAAATTCTCACTACTATAATTTTATGGAAATTAATTTATATTGCTTGATCCAAACCTAAATTGTAAAACAAGCTTTGAAGCAAAAGATTATGTTTCTTATTCTTTTTGACTGATTAAAACAAGTCTAATTTGTTAAAGACAGACATAAAAATTGTGTTTTTTAATTTTTAAGGTGCAGAGAATTAGCTTACTTGGTTTGTTTTAAGAAGTTGTATTTTTTAGCATCATAGCTAAAGTAACTAACTAGATACATTAACTATGAATACTTAGAGGTATAGCAAAAATTTGGGGTATGCTATCCCTCTAACACAATTTTAAAACTACTTACTCATGCCTTTCATTGAATAGTATTTTGGTGTTTTACTAGACTAATATCACCTATTGATAACTCGGTATACTAATTCACTTACTGTTATATAAAAGCATCCAATATAAAAATCATCAGTGACTTTAAATTAGACTGAAGGTTTTGTCAAGAAAACGTATTAAACCAAAAGTCAATTCATATGACTTAGGATTTTATTATTAGGATTATTTTTGTGATAGGTTTACCAATAGTATTCATTGCCCAAATATCTAGCTAAGAATAGTTAATAAGTTTCAGAATTGATTAGGTTATTAACTGAAGCTTAGTAACATTTGTAACAGTATGATTGGAAAGTGATTATACATAAAAAGTGATTTATTGCTTAGATTTAAAGCCTATTTAGGGTTTGTGTAGTACAGATAAATTTTGAGAAAGCTTGCTTCGCAAGTTTCCTCAAAATTTATCTAGGTTTTGAGAAAGCGCAAAACGCTGCATCGCCTATGAGTATATTCATAAACTATGAAAAAGTAGTTCTAGTAAAGTTCCAGTCAGGTTTTTAGATTTACATCTTGTCATAATCAAGATATAAATTGCCATAGTTACAATCTCTAATTTTTGGTAATTTATCTAAACAAGACAAATGAAAAATACAACAAATATATGACAAATATCTTAAAAAATCGACTTTATCGTACTTAGGATATAAAACCCAAATAAATAAAAGTAGTACGAAATGCTACCTTTATTTATTTGAGGTAATGATAGAGCAGCAAAATTCTTCGTAGCAATTTTGAAATTCCAAACAAAAACTTATGAACTTAAAGTAGAATTTGGCTAAGGGATGTTTAGATATAAATTTTATAAAATTCTGCGGTTGTGCCTATGTATGCTAATAGTCAGGAAGTTTCGCTTGAACAGGCAATCATCCGTTCTCCCTTAACGATCTCAGCAAATGCGACAGTTGCAGATGCGATCGCCTTGATGAGTGTAGGTAGTCAAGCTTGCGATCTACTATGCGAAATTGACTCAGCGACAAATTTACAATTAGCACATGCTCAGAATAGTTGCATTTTAGTAACTGAAGAAAAAAAACTAATTGGGATTTTGACAGAACGTGATCTGATTAAGCTTTGTGGACAAAATGCTAATCTAGACAACTTAGAACGAAATTTAGAGCAAATAGATCAAAATCCATTCCAAAATTCAACATGTAATCTAATTGAAACGGCGATCTTTGAGGTGATGACATATCCAGTACAGTCACTATTGGAATGGGAATTTACCGATATACTGGTGCCGATTAACCGCTTCCATCGTTATAGCATTCGACATTTACCCCTAGTAAATGATCATGGTGAAGTCGTTGGGTTGCTTACCCATGAGAGTTTGCGGCAGTTGTTGCGACCTATTGATATGTTGCGCTTACGTCAGGTTAGAGAGGTAATGATTACCGATGTAGTTTATGCAAAGCCTACAACTTCAGTCTCAAAAATTGCGAACTTGATGTTACAACAGAAAGTTAGCTCGGTAGTAATTGTCTCAGAGTGTGATGGTGGTTTATATCCTGTAGGCATTGTTACTGAAGGCGATATCGTTCAGTATCTGGCTCTAGAGTTAGATCTAGTAACAACATCTGTAGATGTTGTCATGAGCTTCCCTGTAGCAACAGTCAGTCGAGATGAGACATTGTGGGCAGTGCGGGAGACTATGCAAGAGCAGATGATTAATCATTTAATAGTTACTAATAGCGATGGACAAATGGAGGGAATCATCGGTCAAAGTGATCTACTAAGGACACTGCAACCAACTGAGATTTATAAATTAGTCTCTGTCCTAGAATCAAAAATGTCTTGTCTAGAGCAAGAGAAACTAGAAATACTCCAAAATCAGAATAAGTTATTAGAGAGTCAAGTACAAGAAAGGACATCTGCACTAGCTGATAGTGATAATATGTTTCGTCAATTTGCTGACCATAATCGAGCGGTGATCGTTATTCGTGAAGCTCGATCTAATAAAGTTGTGTATGTAAGTCCTAGATACTCAGAAATATGGGGGCAACCAAGTGAGAATTTATATCAAAATCCTAATGTATGGATGCAATCGATTCATCCTGAAGATATAGATAGAATTAATCAAGCTCATGCTTTCACTGCTGATAGTGGAGCCTTTAGTGAAGAGTATCGGATTGTGCGTCCTGATGGAGAAATTCGATGGATATGGGGACGGTGCTTTCCTTTAAAAAATTCCCAAGGGAACATTGAGCAAATTGCGGCGGTCGCCGAAGACATCAGCGATCGCAAAATTGCAACCATAGCTTTACAACAGAGTGAACAACGCTTGAGAGCCAGTGAATCTCTGTTAAGTGCAATGTTTGAGCGTTCAGTTGTGGGTATGGCGATTACTGATGCTAACGGTAGATTTGTGCGGACTAACCCTTTCTATCAACAAATGGTTGGCTATTCTGAAAGTGAATTGCAGTTAATGCGATTTACTGACAATATGCTGCCTGAAGACATCGAAGATAACTTGAGGTTGCGTACTCAAGTCCTATCTGGAGAAAGTGAAGGCTATCAAATGGAAAAGCGTCTTTTACATCGAGATGGCAAGATGCTATGGGTGAGAACAACTAGTTCTAAAATCTTAGATGAAGTCGGTCAGCCGCCACTTTTTGTTGGTGTTATTGAAGATATTAGCGATCGCAAACAAGCTGAAGAATCTTTGCGTAGTACAGAAATTGAACGCCAAGAAGCGATCGAAGCCCTCTATCAACTCAATCAGCAATTAGAGTCTAGGGTTGAGCAACGTACTCAAGAGCTTCAGTGCGCCAATCAACAATTAATAGAAACCAATGCTGAGCTAGCGAGAGCAACTAAGCTCAAAGATGAGTTTCTGGCCAATATGAGCCATGAACTCCGCACACCACTCAATGCAATTTTGGGTATGTCTGAAGGCTTGATGACGACAGTATTTGGTGATCTCAATGAACGACAGATGCGATCGCTATCTCTAATTGAAACTAGTGGTCGTCATCTATTGGCTTTAATTAATGACATTTTGGATGTTGCTAAAATTGGTGCAGGTAAATTAGATTTGGAACTTAGCTCTGTAGAAGTAGAGTATCTTTGTAAATCTAGTCTCAACTTTGTCAAGCAAGTAGCCAACCAGAAAAATATTCAGCTTAAATTGGCGATCGCACCTAATATTCAGACATTTTTAGCTGATGAGCGTCGAATGAGGCAAGCTTTGATTAATCTGCTCAGCAATGCGGTTAAGTTCACTCCAAAAGATGGAAAAGTCTCCTTAGAAGTGAAACTTCAGAAAATAGAAACATCAAAATCATCAGAATTAACTGTCAAATGTTCCTATGCACTAGTTTTCTCCATAATCGACACAGGTATTGGTATTTCTCCAACAGATATTAGTAAGTTATTTCAAGCTTTTGTTCAGATTGATAGTAGTCTAAACCGTCAATATGCAGGTACAGGACTAGGACTTACTCTAGTCAAACAAATTGCAGAACTGCATGGTGGATCTGTGAATGTCACTAGTCAAGTTGGCGAGGGAAGTTGTTTTTCGATAATTGTGCCCTATAGAGAGAGCGTTAACTTAGAGAATATCAGTCCCATTAATGATTTAGCTGACG
This sequence comes from Pseudanabaena minima str. Chao 2107, assembly GCF_051131155.1. Taxonomy (NCBI): domain Bacteria; kingdom Bacillati; phylum Cyanobacteriota; class Cyanophyceae; order Pseudanabaenales; family Pseudanabaenaceae; genus Pseudanabaena; species Pseudanabaena minima. Next base: position 1,008,330 of record NZ_CP159508.1, on the reverse strand, counting down.
ATCATCAATATATAAACAACCTAGATAACAGTTTAGAGAATATTTTAGAGAACAGTTTATCAGCTGATGCTTCGATTTTGCTAGCAGATGATAATCCAATTAATATTGAAACCTTCTCTAATTATTTAACTTGTCGAGGATATCGGCTAATTTTTGCCACTAATGGTCAAGAGGCGATTGATATGATTATTGATCAAAAGCCCGATCTAGTTCTAATGGATATTCAAATGCCAGTCCTAGATGGGATTAGCGCGATCGCCCAGATTCGGGCAAATCCAAATATTAACCATGTTCCAATTGTTGCTTTAACTGCTCTTGCTATGGAAGGCGATCGCGAAAAATGTTTAGCAGTTGGTGCGAATGAATATCTCGCTAAACCTGTGAAACTATCTCATCTAGTTAAAATTATTCAACAACAACTCCAGAAAAAACGTAATTAATGGTGCTACGCATTACAGCAAGAAATTTTTTGAACGTGTTGCAAAGCAACACGTTCAAAAAATTTCTTGCTTGGGTTTAAGCGCAAAACTAGGACATAAACCCAAAAGAATAATTGGCGGCGCTTCGCGCCGCCAATTATTCTTTTGGGTTAAAGCAAACTATTGCCAAGTTTGGCGGAATGCTTTGACCACTTGATCCATACCCACCGATCGCGAAGCCTTAAAGAGAATCCGATCGCCACTTTTGACTTTCTGTAAAAGCGTCTGCGTGATATCTTCATAGGACTGACAAGCGATCGCATATTTTAACGATCCATTGGCTCCCGCTAAAATGGCATCTGCCTCGCCATCGGTCAAGATAATCGCTCCTTCAATTCCCAATTTACTAATCGCTTCACCAACTTGACGATGTAATTGAGTAGACATTTCTCCCAATTCCTTCATCGTTCCCAATACTGCCCAATGACGCTTGGCAGGCATATCCGCAAGTTGTCTTAGAGCTGCCAACATTCCTTCAGGGGAAGCGTTATAAGTCTCATCAAGAATGATCACATCTTGAGGTAACTCGTATAATTGTGCTCTGCCAAAGGGTAGATCGAGTTTCCCTAACCCTTGTGTTGTTCTAGCCCAGTCAAGATTTAAAGCCTTGAGAACGGCTAAACCTGCCAAAAAATTTAAAGCATTATGCCGACCTGGTAAGGGTAATTCCCATGTTAAACCCTCTACCTGTAACTGATTATCAATCAGTTCCCCATTGATATCGCCAGTTCCTAAACCATAGGTAAGTGTTTTCCCCTCCCAAACCTTGCTTGCAGTTTCCAGTAAAAGAGGATTACTTGCATTTAAAACAACCGTGCCAGTGGGAGGTGTCTCCGCTAAAAGTTCACATTTAGCTTGGGCGATCGCCTCCCTTGAGCCCAATCTCCCAATATGCGCTGTCCCAACATTGGTAATTACACTTACGGTTGGCAAAGCCGTTTTCGCAAGACGCTCAATTTCACCTAAACCACGCATTCCCATCTCTACGACTACAAAATCATCCTGATCAGGGTTGATCGCCATTAAGGTTTGCGCTACACCAATATCATTATTATGATTAGCCTGACTCTTGTGGACTCGATGATCGTCAGTGACGTAGCAAGCCAACATACTCGCAATAATTTCTTTAGTGGTAGTTTTGCCCACGGAGCCAGTAATTGCTACGACTGGGTTTGAAAACTGCGATCGCCACCAGCGAGCTAGATCTTGATAAGCTGCGATCGTATCGTCAACTGCTAGTACAGGCAAACCTGTGGCAGCAATGGAGCTAGCCCATTCACGACTAACGATCGCTGCTACTGCGCCTTGGGCGATCGCCTGAGCTACAAACCCATGACCATCGAAATTTTCGCCTATTAGAGCCACAAATAACTCACCAGCTTTGAGTTTGCGACTATCGGAAATAACGCCTCTTATCTCTTTGTTTTGCGCGTTTTCGTCAATATTGGCAACCGTTGCCGATGTGATGGCGATCGCTTGGCTAATCGTACAAATACAGGTCATGCTTAATTTTTTCTGTTCGTAGCTGTTCTAAGCTGAGGATTGAAAGCCTGACCTTAACAAGAAAGCCATACAAAGCATGGCTTCCTTATTAAGGTAATAAGCTTAATATCATTAGCTTTATTATTATCAGGCTTCAGGCAGCACATCATCACCAAACATTTCATTCAAAATTGTGAGATATGGCTCAAACTCTTGGACATGCTCTTTAGCAAGATGATTATGCATTTCTTGAGCAAGTAATCTCAATAAAGTGCGTACTAGTTCCCAACTAACTTTTAAAGGTGGATAGAGCATGACACAGAGAGGAAAAAGCTCTTGCTGAATTGAAGAAACGCTTTTTTCTAGCGCACAGAGACAAAGATAAACTTGGAACATCTCAATATCTCGTAAGCTCGAAATACGAACTTGAGGTGAACTCAGCACCCCACTATGGCACTGATAGTCAGAATGCATGATCAGGGTTTTCTGAGAAACTTGCCGCGCAATTTCACTGGTTAATGTCAGCAAATGACGCACCGACACTAACGCGGTATCCTCATATTCCAAATTCCCAGCCGCTTCGTAACATCTTTGCAAAGGCATGTAGAGATGATCATCAATGACTTTGAAGTAGGAGTTTACCATCAGTTTTTCTAGGGGTGGCAGTGAATCGAGCAGTAGCTGTCCACTGTAATGAAACTGCATACTCACAAACCCGATCGCCCTTGGATCAACCGACGTGTATTTTTTGCGAATCTTTCCAACACTTTGGGCGATCGCTACGGAAAGCTGACCAACTGTAGGTAGTTGTGTGTGACTTTCTAGCTTCAGATTCTGTCCATCGGTGTTCAAGTCTATTTGGACTAGTCGAGAATGCGAATTCTCTGTGTATATATTGAGAGCTTGCTCCAATAAAAAACGAGAGTCTGTGGCGATTTGCCAAGGATCAATTAAATCTGCGGAAATACCGTGGGCTTGCAACTGCCCCATCAGCAGATTCTCGGTCTTCGCCCATGCTTGAGCGCTGGAAAACCGTAAAGACTGCAATAAATTTGCCGCAGTAGTTTTACGTCTCTCTGGTGAGAGAATCTCCCCCAAATTATTAGATTTAATATCTTGCTTGGGTGAATCCGCTTGCAGATTTTGAATATACTTCTTTGCCCAAATATTCGCGAGAGTCGGAACAGAAGCACTGCTAACATTGTGAAAATCTTCCGCTAGATTATCTACAAGGGTATGTCTGATCATTTAGACTCCGAAAGTAAAAACTTTTTTTAAATTACTCCCATTATATTTCTTGTACCCAAAATAATTAAGGTTTAGTTAAAATACTTAGGGCTTGCTGAAAAAGAGACTAAGGGAAAAGTAGTGGGCAAAGAGGAAGGGGATAATACTTTGAGTGTCTACAAGGAAATTGCCAAGAAAAAGAATTAAAGTTAAAAAGGGGTTTCCAAGAAGGAAGAACAAAGAGTTGCCAGCAAAAGATAAACCAAGACAAACCGAAAAAAGCAAGCTGCTTGAGCAGCGCTTCCAAATTCATCACCAAGAAAGTGATAGCGATCGCCGTTTCCGATGTATTTGCCAACTTGGACATGACGCGATTTAGACTGAACCGTCGTTTAGCCAGTCCAAACTTACCTTCAATTTGATTGCGAACCTTAGCATCTTCGAGAGTCTGCTTGCGAATAGCCGCCAACTCATCGGGTACAGGTCTGCCCAAAGGCGGAGCCGTAATCCGAATACCGAGATTTCGACAATAGGCGCGATTGCTGCGAGTGCGGTAAATCTGGTCAACGTAAACCGCTTCAGGATAATGTCCAAAGCGAGATTTAAACAATGCTACTTGTTGCTGCAAATCCCCCGATTCATTGAAGTTATCCCAACTGAGATGGTCGAGAAAGGCATGACCATCGACACAACTAACTGAGAGTTTAGCGCCAAACTCCACAGGTGTTCCTGCCTTACCTCTGACAATCGGACGTACATGAGGTTGCGTAATACTGACGATGCGGTCATCTATGCGATGACCACCTTGCTCGTACATCCATTGTTGTTGCCGATATACTTCACTGACGACTAGCAAGTTCCGATAGAGACTCCTCTTCAATTCCGATAGCTTTGCCCCTGCGGCAATTAGAGTGTCAATATGGGCAAGATTGCGACGCACATATCCCAACTGTTGGCGCAATGCTTTGCGAATCCTTTTACGATTGGGTTGGCGTTGTTTGGCAATTTGGAGATACGCTGTCCTTGCTTCACGGCGATAGGTGCGTGGTTTCTTCGCTAATTGTTCTTTCACTTGTTGGTAAAGAGCATCAATCACTATTTCCGTTTGTTCTCTTGCTTCGTTCAACAGTTTGATGTCAGTGGGATAACGGATGTCGGATGGCGCGACTGTTGCATCTAGCAGCAATTTTCCTTGGTTTGCTGGTTCTGGTTCTTTCTGTTCCTTTTCTATATTCTGCTCTTCTAACTTCTCTTCTATCTCTTCTCTTTCTTCTTTCTTGTACTGCTTTGCTTCCTTCTCTTTTTGTCCCGACTCTTTATACCAAATCACAAAAGAGAGGCAACAGATAGAGCATCCAGTATGGAATCTCTACCGACAAGAGAAGCAATTACAGATTTAGTCATTTCGGAGAGACGATTCTTGACCAAAAGCCGCAACTCATCCATATTTTTGGGTAAAGAAAATCTCAACCCTTGCTTCAAATGTAGCCAAACCCGCTCAATTGGGTTTAATTCTGGAGAATGAGCAGGCTGAAATATCAAAATGATATTGTGAGGTAATCGTAAACGCTTAGCCCGATGACAACCAGCCTGATCAACTTGCAAGATAATTATGCTGTCTGCAAATTTCTCTGATACAAGGTCTAGAAATATTTGAAAACAGTCAGTGTTGAGATGACTAAATTCATAGAAAAAGCTTTCTCCCGTCGCAGGTTCGACGATGCCGTATAACCATGTAGCCTGAAACTGCCACTGGACTTTTGCCTTGGGTTTGACCCCACGAGCCGTTATTTTACGACCACTGATGGTTTTCAAACCAATCCTTGTTTCGTCTTGACAAAAGAATCGGACTTTTCCCGTTAATCCCAACACGGTCACGGCATACCATGCCACCATGGCTAGGTTATCCGAGAGTTTTTTTTATATTCCTCGCGTTGCCCTTGGTTTTGACTGGCGCTATAGGGACGGGCTACCTTTGGTTTTGCCTTCATTCGGTAATGCACCAAGTCATGCACATTTTTATAGGTACTTTCGATTCCTAGTTTTTCCTGTAGCCATTGTCGTATCTCTCCGTAGCTATTAAATCCTTTTTCCTGTTGCAGTTGTTTGTCCAGTGCTTTTTGCGCCCAATCTGGGATTTTGGGTATTCTGCCTACTCTTGGTTTATGGCTTAGTATTCCTGCTATTCCTCCCTCTCGATATCCTCTGATCCACTCTTGCACTGTGCTACGGTTTCTCCCGATTAGTTGAGCGGCGGCTTGCACTGTGCCAGCTTGCTTGCTTTTCAGTAAGTACAATACTTGCACTCGTTCTTTATCTGAGCCTGTTTTCTGCCGCCCTAGCATCTCTTTTAGCTCTTCTTCGCTTTCACTTATTTCTAATCTATATACCCCTGCCATTTTGTTATCCTCTTTCTCCTTTTTCTCTTATATCATCTGTTGCCTCTTCTTTGTGTTTTGGTATTAGGAGGCTTCACAATCCGTTCGTTGATTCTGCCCACGATCTCTAGATTCAATCGCTTGCGGAAATGTACCATCATGCTTGCTTCAAATGGGGCGTTGTCGCTGTACTCTGATAAGCCTAGGAAGTATTGTAAATATGGATTCTCACGAATTTGTTCTACTGTCTCTTCGTCACTTGTTCCTAGCTTCTCTTTGATGATCAGCGCCCCAAGTGCTATCCGAAATGGTTTTGCTGGTGCTCCTTGTCCTTCGCTAAATTGTTCTGCATATTCATTCTCAAATTCTTCCCACGGCACTAGTTCTGCTAATCTTACCCATCGATTTTCTCCTGATAGTTTGCCGCCAAATGGTAAGTAGAAGTTCTCGAATGATAGCTGTCCTGTGGGGGATTGTCGGTACATGCAATTTTATTGGTGCAAGGGTTTTTCTAGCTTTTCTTGCTTTTTCTTGCATTTTATCTGTTTTCGTTCTCCTTAGAAACCTTTGCTTGTATGCTTTTCTTGCTTTTTCAGTAAGCCCTACTTATCAGGATTAGATTTCCAATCTTTTAAGATGTGAGCATAAACAATGCCAAGCGAATGCGAAGTACAAATTCATTCATAAAGCTCAAATATTTGAGTCTTATTGGAATCTGCACCAGTCATTAAACTTGAAGAAGCTAGATCTATCTTTTTCTATTTGAGTTTCACTTCTGATGATTGATGCAATGGTAATTGAGTGGTGACGGAAGTTCCATCATTATTGAACAAGTCGCAGGAAATCGGAAGACGACTGATATTTTTGTTACTACCAATCACCACGATCGCTGAGCCTTTAAGGAGCTTTTGGTTAGGATCGGGGTTAATTTCAAACTTTTGATCATGGCTAACCGCGATCACATTTACACCATAGTGTCCACGCAGCTTGAGTTCAAGAATTGTTTTGCCGTCAAATTCTTCAGGAACCATGACTTCGACAATACTATTATCTGGATCGAGTTCAAAGCGTTCTAGAATTCCTCGTTGCGTGAGCGATCGCGCCAAAGCTCTTCCCATTTCCGCTTCAGGATAAACAACGAGATCGGCTCCCACTTTTTTGAGCAATGTGCCATGGATTTCTGATGAAGCCTTGGCAATTACATGTTTTACACCTGCTTCTTTGACATTAAGGGTAGTAATAATACTCTCTTCTAAAAAATTACCGATCGCCACAATCACCGTATCAATTTCGAGAATTCCAGATTCTTTAAGTGCGAGTGGATTAGTGGAATCTAGCTGAATACAATGTGCTGCTAGGTTATTGGCTCGTACGTGACAAACACTCTCTTCATCTTTGTCAGCAGCTAATACTTCATGTCCCAATCGATCAAGAGTAGAACATACCGATCTTCCAAATCGACCTAAGCCAATTACAGCAAATTGTTTATTCTCATGACGTAGACTGCGAAAAAAGCTCAAAGAAGATATATCCACAAAATTTTCCTATATTCTGCATTGTGATTTAAGTTTGGATTTTGTGAATAGCATTGCTGAGCAATGCCATTCACAAAATCCAATTTTACATATTACTCAAGGGATTGCTTAGAGATTGTTTGAGAAGTCAATATAAAATTTTGAGCTAGAAACAATGTTTACGCCCGCTAAATCAGCCAATTCTGAAGGAATTTAATCTGGTTCCTCCCAGAACTGGGAGCTAGGGAGGCTAAAGCAAAACTTCTCAAATACACTCTTAGCGAAGCTTTTTGTAAGTCAACCGACTAGCATTGACTCTTTGGGATATTTAATCAGACTCGGACGAGTATCAGTAAATATTGCTGCCATCAGTAGTAATATGCCAACTCTCCCAATATACATGGTTGCAATTATTACAAGTTGTCCAGCCCAAGATAAAGAGGATGTGATCCCTGTTGATAAGCCCACTGTTGCAAAGGCTGAAGTGGATTCAAACAGGATACTAATAAAGCTGATATTGCGATCGGTCAGCGATAGTAAACCTGTTGAGCAAATCACGGTAAACAATGAACCCACAGCCACACCAACAGCCTTTAAAATCAGACCGTTTGGAACTTGGAGTTTGAACATGGTCACCTCATCTCGACCTTGCAAAGCAGCACTCGTACAGCTAGCTAAAATTCTTGCTGTCGTGGTTTTAATGCCGCCACCCGTTCCACCAGGGCTTGCCCCAATAAACATGAGAGCGATCGTGATAAATAGCCCAGTGACTGTCATTTTGCCATTATCAATGGTGTTAAACCCAGCCGTGCGCGTAGTTACCGACTGAAACCAAGCACCGATAATCTGATCAAATAATGGCAATTTACCTAAGGTTTCATTATTACTAAATTCTGTTAACCAGAAAAATATAGTTCCAAACAATATCAAGGCGATCGTCGTACTAACGGCAACACAAAAAGTTAGGCTAAAGGAAATATATTCGCGATCGCGTGAAAATTTGGTTCTTAACCACAGATAACCTTCTAAAATCACCTGATAGCCAATACCACCAAAGATAATCAGTAAGCCAATAATAATGCTGACTACTGGCGTATTCACATAGCTCATTAAGTTATCAGTAAAGAGGCTAAATCCTGCGTTGTTAAAAGCATTGATACTATGAAAAATTGCCTGCCAAACGCTATCGATGAAGCTCATCTTTTGATTAAAGATGGGAATGAGAACCAATACTCCAGTTAGCTCAAATAGCATGGTCACAGCAATGATTGACTTTACCAATTGCAGTCCTCCACGTATGCCATTGGTATCTAGGGACTGTTGCAAGGTCACCTTGTCACGCAGACTAAACCTACGCCCAATTAGTATCATTAGTACTGAAGTCGCCGTCATATAGCCCAAGCCACCTACTTGGACTAATATCACTAAAAATAGTTGTCCCCAGAAGGAATAAAATTTACCCACATCCACAACCGATAGTCCTGTAACACACACAGCCGAGGTGGATGTAAACAGAGAAGTTATTGGATTAGACCAATTACCACTGCTAGAAGATATGGGTAGCATTAGTAAAAATGCGCCGAAAGTGATTACAGCTAAGAAGCCAAGACAAATTGTTCTAGCAGGGTTCACGTTGGTTCCGCAAATAGATCCAAAATTTACAAAATTAATTCTATAGCGTTCAGACCTATGGCAATGCAAGTTTTACTTAATGTCCATCTCAACTAAATATCACGGCACTTTGCGCTGCCATTTTATGGTTAACGTGAGTTCGGGATAAGCTACAAAATTTTAGGAACCAAAACAGTAAAAGCCTCACTTCGCAAGGCTTTTACTGTTTTGGTTTCTAGCAAGGGTTCGCAGGGCGAACCCTCGCTAGAAACCAGTTTAAAATTAACCCGAACTGAGGTTATGGTTAACCATACCCAAGAACAGAAGGGCAAGATCAGATAAGAGTGTTACGATCGCTACATGCAAATAAAGGGTAAATACAGGGACTGAAACTCATGAAATACTACACATTTGGCAATAATTTTCCCAATGGCGGCGGTGGAGACGATCGCTGGTCAGGTGTGCGCTTTTGGCTGACAACTATGCTTGTTTTTTGGGCTTTTAGTGCGATCGGGCTAGGTTGGTTAGTTAACTCCTTCTTCATCTTGATAGGTCTAGTTACAGTTGTCCCTGTAGTTGCCTTTTTTGGTTTGCAATGGTGGATTAAGCGCAGCATCGTTACCGCAGATTGTCCTGTATGTGCTGCGACTTTTAATGCTTCAAAATCAAGTCAGTTTCAATGCCCTAGCTGTGGCGAACCCTTGCAAGAACAGCAAAATAAATTTGTACGGCTTACCCCACCAGGCACGATTGATATTGATGTCCAAGTCATTGACTAATCAGCGCTTGACACTGAACAAATTTACAGAAAGCAAAAGGATGCGCGAAGCGCATCCTTTTGCTTTCTATAGCGCTCGTTGTGAGAATGCGCCCCGAAGGGGCGCATTCTCACAACGAGCGCTATAGGTATGGATTAAAAACCAAACCCAGTAAGGGTTTTAAAAACACAAAATGGCGTAGTCATTTTGTGTTTTGGTATAAAATACTGTTAGCTGTATATTGATCATTTAGACTAGGATGTCACCATGCCCTTGATTGCAACCGATAAAATTGTCAAAGACCTAGAGAAAGCAGGTGCTTTAGCAATGCGAGTTCCTCCTGAAGGTGGTTATGAAGGTCGCTACCAACTGCGCTTGAAGAATGCAGGTTATGAAATTCTCTTTATTACGGCGCGTGGTTTAGGCGATATAAGTAGTTATCTGACGGATGTTCATGGTGTTCGTCCTTCTCACCTTGGTAAAACTGAGATTCGCACATATTTCATCCCTCCTGCGATCCAATTTCGTCTTGATGCTTTGCCTGCAAAGTCTAAGGGCTTAGTCGTGTGGCTGATTGAAGGTAGGTATCTCTCCAAGCAAGAGCTAGAGACCTTAAGCCAGATTCCCGATCGCGATCCGCGTGTAAAAATCGTGATTGAAACTGCGAGCGATCGCCAAGTCACTTGGCAACCGCTCAAGCAAGCAGTTGCGGCTTAACTTTTTAGTCAAAAAAATAATAGATAGTTGCGGCGCTTCGCGCCGCAACTATCTATTAAGCGATTATCCCAAAATCATGAACTGGTTCACATCAATTAGCAAAGGTTTAAGGATTGATCGCTTAGCCAATGTCGTTACAGATTCCCTTTGGCAAGCCAATTGTCCGTTGTGTCAACGTCCTGCTGATCGCATTTTATGTAAAGACTGCGATCGGCAAATTACTGCTTATCAATCACCAGAATTTTTACAAAAAGATCATCCCATTACTCCAAAGATTCCACTTTATAGCTGGGGAATTTACGATGGCACATTGAAACGGGGAATCGCTGCTTGCAAATATGAAAATCATCCTGAAATTATGGAAGTGATCGCTGAAAAAATAGCTGAAAGATGGAAGCGATCGCCAGATGTTCAAGAATTGACTCAAAAGTGTAAAAAACTTGCCGTGATTCCGATTCCCCTTCATGACAGCAAATTAAAATCGCGAGGATTTAATCAGGCTGAAATTCTCGCCCGTCGTTTTTGTGATTTGACCGCAATCCAATGTGCCCCCCAACTGTTGCAACGGGTCAAGGATACTAAGGCGCAAATGCAGACCAAAAGTATCCAAGAGCGTGAGCAAAATTTATCTAAAGCTTTTAAAGTTCCCTCAGTCCAAGTTTCTCAACAGACAAACTCGCGCTCAATAATTCTATTTGATGATATTTATACTACTGGTGCGACTATCCGCGAAGCGATCGCCACTCTTGCTACCAGTAAAATGACAGTGTGCGGTGTGATTGTGATTGCACGCCCACAATTTAAAAGCCAATAGCTAAAAGATAATAGCTAAAAAAGCTAATTATGAAGTTCCAGTTCAGATTTCATCTTCTCAAGAGTGATGTTCATCTGATCAAACATCTGCTGGGGCGTGATGCCAAAATTGCCTAACTGATTTTCCAATTGCTTGAGGGTCATCTGCGCCATAAAGTCATCGGACAATTCAAACCGCTTCATAAAAATCTTATAGCGATCCATCATCTCTTCCATCTTTTCAATAAAGAGAATTTTGCCTTCGCGATCAAACTTGCCATAACTACCGCCAAGCTGAGTTAAGGCTTGGTAATCTTGAAATAGATTGCGGGCTTCGTGTTGAACAATTTCAGAATCAAAAAATGCCATTTTAATGCTCTGCTTTACTTACATCTATTTTTCTTACATCCATTCTAATTTTACAAGCTAGGTCAACTTTACAGAAATTAACCGAAGTGGGGATATCACTATAAAAAGCCCAAAGAGTATGGCGGTGCTTTGCACTGTCATACTCTTTGGGCTTTATTGACCATAAAGTTTTTGCTTCGCAAAAACTTTATGGTTTAAGTCATAATTGGCACTGCGCGCTCGCGTTTTCGCGGCAAAAATCTAACTGAAACTCGCTTTAAGTCAAATTTGTCTTCCAACTCGTGCACATAGTCTACGGCTTCGCCATCATGTTCACGATTGTCAAGGGTTTCTAATAGGGTGAGGATTTCATTGTCTAGTCCAGGTTTACCAATGAATAAGTGCATGAGCGTTTCGCAATTATCATCATCAGGGTAAATCGGAATGTAATAAATGTAAGGGGTATCCATAAGCTCCATAATAATGCGTGGATTCAGTCACACTTTAATTTTTTGTAATCTAAACTTTTGTAAATCTTAGATCGTAGTTATGGCAGTTAAACCAACTGCAACAAAGATACAACATTGCATTAAGTAGCTGAGCATAATTAAAAACCAGAGACAAAAACTGTGGCGCACGCGGCGCGTGCGCCACAGTTTTTAGGGTTTTGTATTTAATTGCGCCTAGCTACTTAAATAGCTGAGCATAATTAGAAACCAGAGTTAAAAACTACGGCACACGCTGTGCGTGCGCCGTAGTTTTTAGGGTTTTATATTTAGTTGCACCTAGCTACTTAAAGCGTAAACTAGGAAACTACAATAGAAATACAAAAACACGCCAAATTAGCGTAAGCGATCGCTTACGCATCCAAAGTGCGATTTATTTAATCATGCTCAACCCAGACCCAAATTCGATTCAACTCACCCAAGATGACTACGAGCGCTACTCACGTCACCTGATCTTGCCTGAGGTTGGCGTAGAAGGACAAAAGCGTCTCAAGGCTGCTAGCGTACTGTGCATCGGTACGGGTGGCTTGGGTGCGCCCTTGTTGTTATACCTTGCTGCCGCAGGGATCGGACGCATTGGCATCGTGGACTTCGATGTGGTGGATACCTCCAATCTTCAGCGTCAAGTTATTCATGGCACTAGCTGGGTCGGTAAACCCAAGATCGAATCAGCAAAAGCGAGGATCTTGGAAATCAATCCCCATTGCCAAATTGATTTGTACAATACGCAGCTATCTTCAGCAAATGCTTTGGAGATCATGGCTCCCTATGACATTGTTGTGGATGGTACGGATAACTTCCCGACGCGCTATCTCGTCAATGATGCCTGTGTATTGCTAAATAAGCCTAATGTCTACGGCTCAATTTTCCGCTTTGAAGGACAGGCTACCGTCTTCAATTATGAAGGTGGTCCTAACTATCGCGATCTCTATCCAGAGCCACCACCACCGGGGTTGGTTCCCTCATGTGCTGAAGGTGGTGTGTTAGGGATTTTACCCGGAATCATTGGGGTGATCCAAGCTACTGAAACTGTCAAGATTATTCTGGGACAGGGAAATACTTTGAGTGGGCGTTTGTTACTTTACGATGCCTTAAAGATGACTTTCCGAGAACTCAAGCTGCGTCCTAACCCAGTCCGTCCTGTAATCGAAGAATTGATTGATTACCAGATGTTCTGTGGTATTCCTCAACAAAAAGAAACCGAGATGGAATCACAAAAAGCGATCGCTGAAATTACTGTTAAAGACCTCAAGGAAATCATTGATGCTGGTGCATCAGATTATGTAATCATTGATGTCCGCAACCCCAATGAATGGGAAATTGGCAGAATTCCGAATACTGTACTAGTACCTTTGCCAGAAATTGAAAATGGTAATGGTGTAGAGAAGGTCAAGTCTTTGCTCAATGGGCATAAGTTGATCGCACATTGCAAAATGGGCGGGCGATCGATGAAGGCGCTTGGCATTCTTAAGCAAGCTGGTATTGATGGGATCAATGTACAGGGCGGTATTAACGCATGGAGTGATCAAATCGATCCTTCGATTCCTAAATACTAAACAAGAGAGGGCGCGAAGCGCCCTCTCTTGTTTAGTTACTGTAATGAATTAACGTCAGTTCGACGAAAGCGGAAAATGGTAAGAATCGCTAAGAGATTCTTACCATTTTTCGCCATTTGCGGTGGGCTTCGCCCGCCGCAAATGGCTATATCGACACGTTGAATTAATTGGCAGTTTGTGGCTAGCGATTTAAAGTTAATTCTTTTTTGTTACCTAAAATTCCCTGTGGTCGCCATACCATTAACAAAATTAAGGTAACGCCGATCAAGATTAGCTGAATTGCTTCAAATCGACCGCCATCAGCACGAATTTGTTCTGGCAAAAAACGTGGGATGGCATTGTAAAACTGAAAAATTGCTGCGCCAAGGATTACACCAAGGTTATTGCCAGCACCGCCAATAGTCACAATTGTCCAAGCTTGGAATGTGATTAAAGGAATAAAGTTGTCAGGATAAACAGTGGTTAATTGCCAAGCATAAAAAGATCCCGCAAGACCACCGATCGCTCCACCGATCGCAAAGGCTTGTAACTTGTACCAAAATACATTTTTGCCAAGCGCTTTGACTACTTCCTCATCTTCACGGATGGCTTTAAGAACTCTTCCCCAAGGCGATCGCACTAACCACTCTAAGCGCCAATACACCACCGCCACGACCACTAGCAAAAGAGCCGCTAACACAAATGAATAATACTGGCGCGAGACTAAATTAACTAAAGGAAGCGGAAAATCCTGCACGCCTCTTGTGCCTTTGGTCAGCCATTCTTCATTGTTCACGAATAGACGGACCATCTCTGACACACCGATGGTAACGATCCCCAAATAGTCTTCTCGCAATTTTAAGGCGGTGCTGCCAATGATAATGCCAAGCAACCCTGCGATCGCGGCGGCAATCAGAAAGGCTAAAAACCAAGGCACACCATTGAGGGTCAGCAATACGGTTGTATAGGCTCCGACCGTCATAAACGCCACATGCCCAAAGTTAACCAGCCCTGCAAATCCCCACTGTAGATTTAGTCCTAAACTAAACAGGGCAAAGATAGCCGCATTAATGAAAAGTGTCGAGATGTATTCGATCATAAATAAATTGACTTAACCATATAAGGTAGATGGTTTCTATATCAAAACAAAAAATAGCTGAGCCATTTTTTGTTTTTAAAGCCCTTAAGCATCCTTCTACTTTTATGGGTTTGCTATAAATTGACTGCGCTAGCGATATAGTAAGTCTAGACTGCTATGCTTTAAAACACCATGCGTCTATGCATTAATCCTAATTGTCCTACTCCTAACCATCCTGACAATGACAATTACCCAACTTGTCAAGGATGCGGCTCCGAATTACTGGTTGATAATTGTTATACAGTCACCAAATTATTAAGCGATGCTGGTGGCTTCGGAGTGGTGTACGAAGCCACCGATCCCGCAGGTAAACCCAAAATCCTGAAGATTTTGAAGCAGGAATTGAATGCTGATAGTAAAGCTGTATCACTGTTTCAGCAAGAAGCTTTTGTATTAGGACAGATTGAACATGCGGGGATTCCAAAAATTGAGACCTATGTGCATCACACCCTCGAAAACGGGACAATGTTGCATGGTATTGTCATGCAAAAAATCGAGGGTCTAAACCTCGAACAATGGATCAATCAACGTGAAAAGAAGCCGATCGCCCAAAAACGAGCGCTCGTTTGGCTGCGGCAATTAGTGGATATTCTTGCTGTAGTTCATCACAACAAATATTTTCATCGTGATATCAAGCCTGCAAATATTATGCTGTCTCCTTCAGGACAGCTAGTATTAATTGATTTTGGAACTGCTCGCGAAGCTACACATACCTATCTTGCCAAGGTTGGTGGCTTGCAAGGCGTGACTAGTATTTGCTCAGTTGGATATACTGCGCCCGAACAAGAAAAAGGATTTGCTGTACCACAGTCAGATTTTTATGCCCTTGGCTGCACAATGATCCATTTGGTCACTGGCAAATATCCCCTTGATACTTACAATCCCGATCGCGATATGTTTGATTGGCGATCCTATGCACCTGAAATTTCGGAGGAGTTAGCTGATCTCATAGATGTAATGATTGCTCGCAAGCCTAGCGATCGTCCCATTAACTGCGAAGCAATTTTAAAGATTCTTAGAGAAATTGAACAGATTGATAGACTTGCGCCCCATGACAAAACGAAGGCTAAGCGGAAAGCAATTAAACAGGCGATCAAAGAATCAACCCGTAAACCAACTTCACCGATTTTGCTAACAGTATCTGTGTTGATTGCTGCTTGTATGGGGCTGAGTATTGGCACAGTAATTAAGATTTCGGCGATCGGCAATTTTGAAGACATTAGTATTCAATTACCAGTATTTCAAAAGAAACGTCTGAATCCGACAAAATTTTTGCAAGGACATACAGATGCCGTTCAGAATGTCGCACTTAGTCCTAATGGCAAGGTAATCGCTAGTGCTAGTGATGATGGGACTGTCAAACTTTGGGAATTAGATGGGGATAAGACCAGTCCAGTTAAAGAAATCAAAGATCAAGGTGGCTGGGTAAGATCGGTAGTCTTTCTATCTGATCGCCAGATTATCACCGCAGGACAAGATAAAAATATTAAGATTATTGATATCACTTCAGGCAAAGTCCTCAAAACTCTGAGTGGTCATACCAACCTGATTAATAACTTAGCGATATCCCCTACTAAAGATCTGTTGGTCAGTGGTAGCTATGACAATACTGTTAATCTTTGGCAAATTTCGACAGGTAAGCTGCTGCGATCGCTAAAGGGGCATACTGATAAAATTTGGGGTGTTGCGATTTCCAGCGATGGCAAATTAGCTGTTAGTGCTAGTCGCGACAAAACTTTACGAGTTTGGAATGTTAGTACTGGCGAAACTTTACAAATTTTAGAAGGTTCTTTGCAGGGAGTTAATTGTGTATTAATCACTCCCAACGGGAAGCAAGTGATTAGTGGTGGTAATGATCAGATGATTCGGGTGTGGGATATTGAGTCGGGCAAACAGGAATTTACATTAGATAACTATAAGGATGTGGTCAGTGCGATCGCCATTACAAGCGATGGGAAATATCTTTTTAGTGGCGGCAAAGATAGTCCAAATTCCATTCGGTTATGGAATCTCCAAACGCAATCTTCAACTTGGAACTTGATTGGTCATACAGATTTGGTAACTTCTCTAGCCATCTCTGCTGACAATCTTAAATTAATTAGTAGTAGCCAAGATAAAAATATAAATGTTTGGGAAATACCTAATCCTTGAGTAACGATAATATCAGCGCGAGTTTGGGATAAGCTACAAAACTTTAAAAGCCAAAATATTAAAAGCCCCGCGAAGCGAGGATTTTAATATTTTGGCTCCTAGAGACCTAAGATTAATATAGCCATTTGCGGTGTGCTTCGCACGCCGCAAATGGCAGAGATTCTTACCATTCTCTACTTTCGTTGAACTGACGTTAACCAGAATTGAGGTTAGCTAGGGCACATCAAAGCCAAAATGGTGGAAGGCAGAGCTTTGCGTCGCCTTCCTTCATTTTGGCTTAAGCACTGTTCTTCCACTAATCATTTAGGATTGCTATACATGGTAAATTTTTAGTAAGTAGCACAATGCATTCAAAATGCTTCAAAAACGAAAAAAGCTCAATCTAGCTCTTATTACTTGTTTAGGTATTTTAATTAATGTCTTAGGAACTATTTTATTACCTCAAGATCAGCAAAAAACTGAGGCTCAAAAGGCTATTCAAGTCCGCACTGACCAATGGTTAAAAGTTGATAAAGTTATGGGAACTGTTAAGTATCGCAACTTATATAACTATGCAAATCGTGCGGCAAAAGTTGGTGATCGCTTGCAAACCACCAGTGACGAAATTTCGACAGGTGCAAATAGTTCGGCAATTTTGAGCGTGGATACAGGTGTGGGGTCAATCTATGTAGAAGAAAATACAACTATTCAAATCCGTTCTTTTCGGATTGCCTCTGATAATGGCAGAATCACCAATTTGTTTGTCCCCCGCGGTAAGGCAAGATTACAGATTCGTAAATTTACCAATCGTGGTTCTCAGCTAAATATTCAGACCCCTGCGGGTATAAGTGGAGTGAGGGGTACAAGGTATAGTATAACTTCTAAACCGAACGGCAGTATGGTACTTACTACCTTTGAGGGTAGTGTGGCGACAACTGCTAGAAATCAGACAAAAATGGTTAATGCAGGCTTTCAAAATATAACATTTGTTGGTGAACCTCCTTCAAACCCTGTCCCGATTAGTAATGATGCAAGCTTAAGATATGCAATTAATCGACAAACATCGGGTGCTGGACGTACTGTTTTTTTGGTAGGTTACACTAATCCTTTTAATACTGTTAAGGTAGATGGACTAGAACAGTCTTTAGATCGCAGTGGAAAGTTTTCTCTACAATTACCTGCACCTTCAAGTCTAAAAGTGAAAGTAACGGTGGAAACCTCTACGGGAAAGATACAAGTTTATGAGATCCCCATTCTCTGAGTTTATTTCTCGATTATTTTCTAAATTATTAACAAATCATCGTCCTAAACGCATACAGTCGCGTTTAGCCTGTCTGCTGTTCAAAGCTTTACCCACGATATTTGCCACAATCGTCTTAATCCCCCTGCTTCATTTGGGGATTTCACAGCCGATCGAATTTTGGGCTTACAACAATTTTACTAACTGGAGGGGCGATCGCCCCTGGGATGAGCGCGTGGTAATTATTGCCATTGACGATCAGAGCATTAGCAAAGTTGGCAGATTTCCATGGTCACGCGATCGCTATGTCCAGCTTTTATCCAAACTTGAAAAAACTGAAGCCAGTGCAGTTGGTTTTGATATTTTATGGTCTGAGGCAACTCCTGCTGATCAGCAATTAGCGTCAGCCCTTGCGAGATATCAGAAGGTTGTTCTGGCTATGGCTTGGGATAAGTCGGGAAAACCACTACTGCCGATCACCTCTATTGGTAATGCATCGGTGGCAATTGGTCATATTCTTAAACGTGAAGATGCGGATGGTATCGTGCGTCAAATTGATTTGCAGATCCAAGATATTCCCACTTTAGGGGTGGCGATCTTACAAGCCTATGATCTAACTACTGCTGCTGTCACCCTATTACCAGAGTTAAACCAGCCATTATCAATTAATTGGACAAAGCGAATCAGTGGCATTCCTCAAGTTTCTTTCATTGATGTCATTGATGGTAAAGTCCCTGCTTCATCTTTCCAAAACAAAATTGTCTTAGTTGGAGTCACAGCCTCAGGAATTGATAATTTAGCGACTCCTTTTGATCGTAATCCTCCTGCCAGTGGAGTTCATTTACACGCTATGGTTTTGCAAAATCTATTGCAAAAAAATTCTCTTACAGTTGCTAAACCTTCCTATATCTGGAGCTTTGCTTTATTGGGGAGTCTGTTCATTGGCTTGATTTTACCTAGGCAGAATTTATGGACTGGTGGTATCAGTGCCTTTGCGTTGTCTGGAATATGGCTCGTTATTGCGTTTATTGCTTTTACAGCTAACTACTTGATCGATTTAGCTATTCCTATTTTGATGTTTCTCCTCACAGGTTTTGCGATCGCTTTACAAGAGCGTTGGCAAATGTACCGTTCTCTAAAGATCGCCGATGCTCAAATTTTATATAAATCTACCCATGATCACTTAACAGGACTGTACAACCGCACATTAATTGAGAATCGGTTACAAAATCTACTCTATTCCCAAAATGTATCTTCTCAAAGCGAAAATCGTCAACATCTCATTGCGATTCTTTGGATTAATTTAGATCGATTTAAAAATATTAATGATACCTTTGGTCATCCGATTGGAAATCTATTACTAATTGAAGTCAGCAAATGCTTGCAAGATTCTGTTCCAAATACTTCATCAATTGCGAGGTTTGGTGGTGCTGAGTTTGTGATTTTACTAGAAAATTTGCGAAATGAACAAGAGGCGATCGCTATTGGTGATCGCATTCAAATCAATCTCCAAAAAACATTTAAAATTAATGATCATGACATTGAGATTGTTGCTAATATTGGCATTAAGTTCCATTTAGTTAATGGCTTCAACAGTTATGACGCTCCTGAAACGATTTCTCCTGAAATCCTATTACGAGATGCAGATACAGCTATGTTTTATGCCAAAAAGCTAGGTAATGCTTGCAATAAGGTTTTCGATATTTCTATGAGAGAAAGAGTTCTCGAACGCTTACAACTTGAGAAGGATCTCCGCAAAGCTGTAGCTCTCAGTCAAGATCCGAATAATCAAGATCACCAAGAATTTCTAATTTACTATCAACCAATTCTTTCACTTAACGATATGCAGATTGTGGGATTAGAAGCTCTAATTCGTTGGAAGCATCCTGAGCGTGGATTGATATCACCGACTCAGTTTATTCCCCTCGCTGAAGAAACGGGGCTAATCATTCCTATCGGTGATTGGATTATGCGAAATGCTTGCTTACAGATCAAATCTTGGCATCAACGCTTTACTAAGGCTAGGGATATTACCGTTAGTGTCAATCTATCTACTAAACAACTAGCACAAGATGATGTTCTAGAAAAATGTCTGAGTATCCTCCAACAAACTCAACTAGCTCCTAAGCATCTCAAAATTGAGTTGACGGAAAGTTCAATTATGGAAAATCCTGATTTTGCAGTAGGTATTCTTAATCAGATGCGACAAGCAGGAATTCATATTTATATAGATGATTTCGGTACAGGATACTCTTCGCTTGCCTATCTGCATAAATTCCCTTTCGATGGCTTAAAAATAGATCGTTCATTTGTTAATAATATTCATGCAAATACAAATGGGATGGAAATTCTTCAGGCAATCATTTCTTTAGCGCAGAGTGTCAAAGCGCATATTGTTGCAGAAGGTATTGAAAACTTAGCTCAGTTAAATTATTTGCAAGATCTACTGAGTGAAGAAGGTGATGGTCAAGGTTATTTTCTATTCCGACCTCTCGATGTTGCGGCGATCGAAGCAATCTTTCAAACAACATGATCATCATTCTGTGAGCTTTAATTATCACAAACAAAAAACAATCAAGAAATTTCTTGATTGTTTTTTGTTTGCAAAGCTTATATATAGCTATAGCCTCCTGTAATAGTGTGGGGAGGCACGAAGCGTCTCCTCACACTATTTGTTTTTTTATCTCCTAACAAGAAAGGCGACAGCTATAATATCAATTCACAAAAACGTAACAACACTTGTATGAATTAACCATCAAACTCAGTAAGGTTTTATACCAAAACAAACTGTAAAATATCGCCAACTTAGACATTAGTTTGGTATATTAAGAAAGTTGGCAAATAAGTCTACAAAGGAAATCTAAATCTTATACTTGGTCTTATTATCATAGACTTCAATATACTAATTTAATAAAGATTCTGATCTTATTTAGTAGAATAGATTTCCTTTAAGATTTCTTGTGATTTACACTTTATCACTACATTTAATTTTTTCATTTACAGATGACAAGCACTATCCTCACAAAAAACTTATCTACTAAAAAGTTTTTTAGAATTTTTAGCTATGGTAGTGCAGCTTTAATTTTAGGACTATTCGGAAAAGTTGACCTGAGTGTTGCCCAATCTCAGTTACAAGTAAAAACAAACCGATATTTACAAGTAGAGCAAGTGCGGGGCAAAGTTTTTTTACGCAATCAAAACACCAATCGTCCTGCGCGAAGAGGCGATCGCCTTTCGACAATTGGTGATGAAATTGTCACAGACGGGAAATCAACAGCCGTGTTAAGTGTTGATACAGGTATCGGCTTTGTTAATGTTGCTGAGCGGACAGTAGTTCGTATAGATGAACTAAAAGTTACTAGCGACGATGGAAGAATTACAATTTTACAAGTACCTAAAGGACAAGTACGCCTACAAATTCGACGATTCTCTAACCCTAGTTCACGATTCAATATTCATACTCCTGCTGTCGTTACGGGAGTTAGAGGCACAGAATATGTGTTAAATGTAAAGGATGATGGTCGCTCGATCCTCTCTACCTTTGAGGGTTCAGTAATGACTGAAGCCCAAAAAGTAGAGGTCTTAGTAGATAAAGGATTCCAAAATCAGACCATATTAGGAGAGCCACCTTCGCAGCCAGTGCCTATTCAGGACAATAATGATCTGGAGTATCAAGTCTTCAAGCAGTTTGAAAATGGCGATCGCCAAGTGATTCTGAGCGGACAGGTTGATTTTGCCAATACAGTATCAATTGATGGAGTTGAGCAAGTTGTTGATCGAAATGGTCAATTTAGGGCTGTATTAACCACTAATTCAATATATAGAACTGAGATTAAGGTTATCGTCTCCAATCCTTTGGGAAAACAACGTATCTATGAACTGGTTATTTTCTAAACGTATAGTACAAAAATCTATCCCTTGGACATTCTCGACGGTAATCATCGCCATTTTATTTAACTTGGGTGCTTTTCAACCCCTTGAATACTTTGTCTATAATCGGTTTACAAATTGGCGCATTGATCGCAATTGGGATGAGCGTTTAGTAATTATTGCGATCGATGATGTCAGTATCGAAAAATTAGGACGCTTTCCCTGGACTCGCGATCGCTATATACCATTACTCCAAAAACTCACTAAAGCTAAAGTGAGTACAGTTGCAATTAATTTAATTTGGTCAGAGTCTAGTTCTGCTGATGTATTGTTAGCCAAAGTGATGTCTGACAATAGACATGTTGTTTTATCTCAAGCATGGAATGCTCAGGGCAAAAAGTTACTACCAGTTCCACAGCTAGCGGAAGTAGCGATCGGCTCAGGACACATCCTTGAGCCTAAAAGCAGTGATGGGATCGTGCGTTGGACAGAATTGTACAAAGATGATACGCCTTCCCTAGCAATGGCTACCTTACAAGCCTATAACCTCGTCTGGGGAAATGTACCAATGCCAAACCCAGATGTGACATTTTGCATCAACTGGACATACCGCCCTCAACAAATGCGCCAATATTCCTTTGTCGATGTAATTGAAGAGCGGATTCCTCTAAATACTTTCCAAAATAAGATTGTTCTTGTAGGTGTAACTGCTACAGGCAATGATGCATTGGTCACGCCTTTTGATGGAAATGATCCCGCTCATAGTGTCCATTTACATGCCAACATTCTCCAAAATCTTTTACAGCAGAATCAGTTACGAGTTCCTGAAATACATTTGACTTGGGGATTAATGCTAGTAGTTGGCATGGTGCTAGCTTGGATACTTGGGCAAAGTAAAACTTTTAAACAAATAATAATTGTGCTAGTCATCTCTGGTGGTTGGGGAGTCTGTGCTTTTGGCTTCTACACATTTGGCTATTGGCTACCAGTAGCTATGCCGATCGCCCTAGTTATGTCTATTGGACTATTCAGTATTGTCCAGAATCAAATCGAAGCAAGGCAACATTTGCAACAAATAAACTCTAAGCTTACCTATGAAGCTTTTCATGATCATCTGACGGGCTTAGCCAACCGCATTTTACTCACCGATCGCATTAATCATGCGATTTCTCTCTATCAAAGATATGGATATCTATTTGCAGTTATTTTGGTGGATTTAGATGGATTCAAAGCCATTAACGATAACCTAGGGCATTTGAACGGCGATCGCCTATTGATTGAAGTCGCAAACCGCTTAAGTGCCTCAATTCGCTCGGGTGATACTGCTGCTAGGTTGGGTGGTGACGAGTTTGTGGTTTTGCTAGAAAATCTCAAGGAAAAGGAAGAAGCAATTACGACGATTGAAAGAATTCAAGCGGTGATGGCTCCAACTTGTTGGCTTGATGGGAACGAGATCACCATTTCTATGAGTATGGGTATGGCTTTTAGTGTTGAATCCTATCAAACTCCCAAAGATATCCTTGCTGATGCTGATATTGCTATGTATCAAGCAAAATCCCTTGGTAAGTCATGCTATCAAGTTTTTGATGCTTTGATCTAATAGAAACGGCGGCGCGAAGCGCCGCCGTTTCTATTTTTGATTTTTCGTGCTTCGCAAGCCGCAAATGGCTATATCGAACTACTTGATTGCAGTTTCGAGCTTGTGCTGATTCCAGAGCTTTTGATAGAGTTGAGACTCAGCTAATAACTCAGTATGAGTCCCTACTTGAACAATTTTGCCTGCATCCATCAGAATGATGCGATCGCATGTTGATGCTGCCGATAGATTGTGGGTAATAAATATTACTGTTTTGTTCTTAGGAAGATTGCCTAAAATACCTGTTGCTGTCTGATTATCCACACTAGAGAGGGCATCGTCTAGTACTAAAATTGGTGTGTCTACCAATAATGCTCTCGCTAAAGCAGTGCGCTGTCTCTGACCACCTGAGAGGGTAATTCCCCTTTCTCCAACTAGTGTGTCATATTGCTTGGGAAACTTCAGAATCTCTTGTTCGATCCGTGCTTGTCTGGCAAAGTTCTCCACTTCATGATCAAAGGCTTGAGGCTTCCCATAACGAATGTTGTCACGCATCGTTGCACTGAATAAGAAACTGTCCTGCGGTACAAATGAGATAATCGCACGCAGATCCTCTATCCGCATCTTCGTAATATCTACGCCATCAATAAAGATTTGATCAGAAGGAATAGGAACTAAACGCATCAAGGCACTAGCAAGGGTTGATTTACCAGAGCCAACGGTTCCTAAAACAGCAACAGTTTCACTTGGATAGATAGTAAAGTTAATCTGATTGAGTGCAGGTTGATGAGAACCATCATAGGTAAAAGTTAGATCCCTTGCTTCAATTTTGCCTGTAACATCCTCCTTAGAAAGAGCGATCGCATCTCCTTGATCAACGATTGCTGGGGGCAGATCGAGAATACCTTGAATCCTTCCGATACTTACCAATCCACGTTGATAAGTAACCATTACAAATCCTAAAATTGCTGTCGGGAAAATTAGCCGCTCTACATAAATAATCAGGGTTAGCAAATCGCCAACTTTAAAGGTAGTATTCGCTGGATTTGCTAATCTTTCGCCACCAAACCAAATCAATACCAAAAAGCTGATACTGGCAATTCCACCCAGTAGTGGAAATAAGATATTGCGACTACGCGCCATTCGTAAATTAGCATCCAGTAAGCGATCGTTTAATTTGCTGAAAGCTCCTCTTTCGTTCTCTTCCTGAGCATAGGTTTTGATCAGTGCCATACCGTTGAGATCTTCTTGCAAAAGCGAACTGACATTTGATAGTTCTTCTTGCACTTCTAACTGTTCATCACGCAACTGACCGCTAAAGCTCTGCACAATCACCAACATGATCGGATAAACAGAGACTGATAGCAAAGTTAGCATCGGATCGATCACGATCATTGCGGGCAATGTCAGACTATATACAAATACTGAGTTAATAATGCTGAGCAGGGCAAACCCCATCAGTCGGCGAATATTTTCGACATCGCTAGTGACAATGCTGATCGTCTCACCTGCGGAATTGTTGGCAAAGTAGCTTGGTGGCAGTTTGAGTAAATGCTCGAAAATTTGTTGCTTGAGGCTGTACTCAATTTTGCGTCCAATCCCAAAAATCCACACACGCGATGCCATACGAATGACCCACATCAGTGATGACAATCCAATGATCAGCCACACATATTGCATCAGATGTTGAGAATCGATAGCCTGAATCTTACTAAGATCGTCAACTGCGACTCTGATCAGCCAAGGAATATATGTGCCAAGCATATTTGCCACTAGAAGGGCAATAGTACCAACGGCTAAGTCACTCCAGTAGGGACGGAGGTAATTTGTGAGATTTTGAAATTGCGATCGCGCCATAATATATCCATATTACTTGATTTTGACAAAAGCTTGCCTAGTAAGCCTTTGCGAAAATAAAGTATTGCTTTTCATGCTTTTGCAGGTAGTTAGCGCGATCGGCTAATGCAAAATATCAAAGCTTAGTCTGAATGCATTGCTAAACTACAATATGAGAAAAGGGGTGTGCAATTGAGTTAAAGTCAATATGCAACCTGATAGCAACTTTTATACCTCAAATCTCAATCAGTAAACCTATGTCTTCCTTGCCATTACAACCTGCGACAGATTTGCGTACAGCCTATCGCGTATGTGATGTAAAGCCTTTGGAAGGTGATGATCTTGATCGCTATTACGCCCAGCTAGGAGAAGCTCGTAAGAGTGAGTCGATGATCAATATCAGCACGATGCTTGATTTGCAGGATGAGCAGGAATTTAGCACGATTTTATTCACAGGGCATCGCGGCTGCGGTAAAAGTACTGAGTTGCGTCTGTTAGAAAGAAATTGGCGATCGCAATATCACGTTATTTATCTAGAAACCGATGAAGTGACTGATATTAGCGATGTGGAATATACCGATCTATATCTGTTGGTTGCTCAGTATGTGGAGTATGCGTTACGCAAATTAGGAATTCAGTTAGATCGAGGTATTCTTAAAGATCTTGAGGATTGGTTTTCAGATATTACACTGGAAACGGAACAGACTGTCGAAAGTTCGATTTCTCTAGCAGAGGAAGTGACATTGGCTGTCGAAAGCCTATTTCCAATTCCTTTTTTATCTAAACTCCTTGCCAAGCTAACTTCACAAATTAAAGGTAGTCCACAAGGCAAAAAATATATTCGCAATGTCCTAAAAACAGACTCCTCAAGATTAAAATTTATAATTAATCTTCTACTTGATGATGCTACACAAAAAATAAGACATCAGCAACCAGAATGTAAAGGGATTTTGTTGATTTTTGACAACCTTGATCGCTGTTCTCCCAATGTGGCAAGCAATTTATTTTTTGACCATGCTTCTCAATTGCAAGACCTGCGAACAAATGTTATTTACACTGTACCAATTTCGGCTGTGTATTCATCACAAGGTATTGCTAATAGCTTTAACAAACCATCAATTCTACCGATAGTAAGTATTTATGAGTTTAAGACTGGACAAAGCCAACTAAATCACAATTTACAAGGTATCCATGCCCTAGTAAGTTTAATTGGAAAGCGTATTAATATAAAAAAAGTCTTTGCGGTTGAAAATGTTTTAATTGAACTAATTCGCTTTAGTGGAGGTCACATTCGTCAATTAATACAAATGGTTCGTGAAGCTTGTGTAACAGCTATTGGTCGAGGGCATGAAAGCATTCAAATTGAGGATGTTAACTATGTCATTAAGCAACTTCAGTTTACTTTCGAACGTGTGATTTCTGAACAACATTACTCTACACTTGCCTATATTTATGTATTCAAACAATTTTCAAAAGATGATATTGGACAAATACTCATTTCTAATATGTCAGTTTTAGAATATAGTGAAGAAAAATGTTGGTACTATCCTCATCCAACTATCATACAAATAGATTCTTTTCAACGCGCTCTTAAAAATCTGAAGTCAAAGTTAAGTAAGATAAAAAATGGGATTTCGCAGAATCAAACATTAATGGGGCAAGTTTGGCGAAACTTATTGATTTCAGAAATAGAGTTAATTAATATTCGTTGCTTTGAATACTTAAATATCAGTCTCTTTGAGGGTGATAGTGTATCAAACTGGCTCATGGTATTAGGGGATAATGCAGCAGGAAAAACAACATTACTAAGAAGTGTAGCAATAGGAATCAGTAACCCAAGTGATGCATCAGCGATCATTCAGTCTTTGTCTGGAGGTTTCATTCGGCAGGGGGCTGATGAAGGTTCTATCAAGATAGTATTACGTGATATCTCAAAAACAAAAACTCCATTACTAAAATCACAACGCTTATACAGGGCTTTGCTTAATGCTTTCCCTACAAATTCTAAGCTTTCAATACTTAGAGATTCTTTGAATATAGATCCTAATGCAATATCTCCTTATCAAGGTTTGGCTGAGCAAGTTGAAGAATTAATTAAGTGGGCAGAAAAGTCAACTAAGTTAGATGAGATAATTGAGATTGCTCTAAAACTCAATCCTAATAATGATTCTTTAAAGCATCTTGATCAAGAGGAACAGACACATACTTATACGATTACTACGAAAATCATTAGGCAATCAGAAGATAGTGAAATTGTTACTCAGAAAATTGATCCAGAAATTGATTTTCTGTGGTCAGATATTTTTGTATGTGGTTACGGAGCAAATCGTACTACCCAAACTTACACAAACCATGAAGGCTACCGTACCCTTGATGCTGTGCAATCCTTGTTTACCTCCCAAGTCTCTTTTCAAGATCCAGAAATAGTTTTACGGCGGCGCAGCGATGAAGTCCGCAAGCAAATTGAACAACAATTACTCAAAGTGCTGATGCTTGATGACCATGCCGAATATCAGTTTCATTACAGCGATCGCGGTATTGAAGTCGATGGACCTTGGGGTAGACAGCCACTTGCCGCGCTCAGTGATGGCTATCGTAGCACTAGCCAATGGTTGCTTGATTTTATGGGTTGGGCGGTTCATGCCAATCGACTAACAGAAAACGGAAATATTGGCGGCATTCTACTCATTGATGAAATTGAACAGCATTTACATCCTCTCTGGCAGCGTCACTTTGTGCAGCGTTTGCATGAGATGTTTCCTAATACTCAAATTATTGCTTCGACGCATACACCTCTAGCAGCTTCAGGAGTCGCTGATATTGATAGTGGTCTTCTAGTGAAACTAGATCGTAGCCCTGAGAATGGGGTTCAAGCTAAGCTGATTAACAAGGAAGAACTATATGGTAAACGTGCCGATCAGGTACTGACTTCAGAGGCTTTTGGTCTATTTACCAGCCGTAATCAAGGCAGTTTGACTGATATTGATCGCTACTCTGAACTACTTGGTCATACTGAGCTAACAGAACTAGAAGAAATTGAATTGCAAGAATTACGAGAAAAGTTGCAAGAAAGCCTTCAAGATGGGGAAAATGCTACAGAAAGGTTAATCAGGCGAGAAGTGGAATCTGCTATTGAGAAAACAGCAAGCGATATTACACCTGAATTGCTAGAGCTAGAGATTAATAAACACCTACAACAGCTTTCTAATCAGAGGGCTTAGAGGTGAGGAAAATCTTTGTTCAGGAGCCAGATAGTGACATCTGGAAAAAGTGGATTCGTGACTGTCAAGAGGAAACCCAAAAGGCGATAGATTCAGTTACTAAAGGCGAAAACCCAAAAATTAACGAGAAACTATACAAAAGAGATAGTATTAAAAAGAGCTATTTTGTTACTAAAGGCGCACCATTTTACGGTCGCTGTACCTATTGTGAAAGCCCAATTAAAGACAACCAATATCCTCAAGTCGAGCATTTTCGCCCCAAGGCAGGAATTATGGATGAGAATCGTAAAGTGATTAATTTAAAGGATGAGAATGGAATTGATACAGGGGAACCCCACCCTGGCTATTACTGGTTAGCCTATGATTGGCGCAATCTACTTCCTTCTTGTGCAATATGTAATCAGCCTAAAAGTACACTCTTTCCCGTTGTTGGACGACACGCTCAAGCTCCTAATGAGGAAATCAACGAAAAACCCCTACTGATTAATCCAATCAGCGAATTAGAAGATGATAATCCAGAGCTTCATCTATCTGTTGATCCCCACACTGGGATTATGTCTCCTGTAAATGACAGTCTTCGGGGTGCAATGTGTATCAAGCTTTTTAGGCTTAATGAGCGAGAGCAGTTAGTTGACGAACGAAAAAAGATACGCAGAATCACTAACACTATGGTTACGGAACTATACGAAGCACTACAAAAAACTGGTGATCCAACCTATTCAGAAAGGCAAGCTTATCAAGAAATAATCAAATGCTATGAAGAGCTTATTGGTGTCTTTAAAGGTAGTCAACCATATACTGCGGCTTATTTGAGCATATTGCGACAAAAAGGTTTCACAATTGAGTGGCTTCAGAAAAAATGCGAGATATTTCAAGATCTTCTTTCTAACCTTGATGACTAGCGGCGATCGTATAAATCCTTAAAAAATCCTTTTCTTGATTACCGTTTGCCAGAATATAATTTGCTTGTCGTCTGATATCTTGAGTTGCGCGATCTCTTACAATCTCTTGAAAAGCCATACTCATTATTGACCCAATACTGATCGCCGCAAATCTTTCCAGTAAGTAGTGGTTAAGGGTTCAGCTTCCGAGTCTAGCCATTCTTGCAACAAACTAGCTAGTTTAGTTTGAGCTTCCTTTCGCTATCAATCTTGCTGCAACAAAGATAGAAAATAATCTCCTACATTGGCATAATTCCCAGACTGAATCTGGACTTCAACATAAGATTCTAGTTCTTTAGGTATTGAGAAACTTACATTCATAAACGTTCAATATGTGCCTATCAAAAGAGAAAGGGAGGCTTTGCGTCCCTTTCTATTTGAGATTAGACTGCTAGAGCAGGTTCTTTGGCATTAATTGTCGGATACTCTAGTTCAGGATAGAGAGGGAAGCGATCGCATAGAGCTTGAACTCTAGCAATGCAATCCGCTTGAACAGTATCACTGTCTGGGCTTAGTAGGCGATCGGCAATGATATTACCAATTTCGCGGAAGTCAACTTCCTTCAATCCGCGAGAAGTCATCGCAGGAGAGCCGAGACGCAAACCACTGGTCACAAAAGGTGATTCAGGATCGAAGGGAACTGTATTTTTGTTAGCAGTGATATTGATACCACTTACTAATAGGTCAGCAACCTTGCCAGTCATACCGATAGAGCGGAGATCGACCAGCAACAAGTGGTTGTCAGTACCATTGGAAACCAGTTTCAAACCACGTTCTTGTAATTGAGCGGCAAGAGCTTGTGAGTTCGCAATTACTTGTCCAGAATAAGTTTTAAACTCAGGACGCAATGCTTCACCAAAGGCGACAGCTTTTGCGGCAATCACATGTTCGAGGGGACCACCTTGCGAGCCAGGGAAAACTGACTTATCAAATTTCTTACCAAGGGCAGCATCACGAGTCATGATCAAACCACCACGAGGACCACGCAGAGTTTTGTGGGTGGTAGTAGTGACAACATCGCAATAGGGAATAGGGTTAGGGTGATGTCCAGAGGCAACTAATCCCGCAATGTGAGCGATATCTGCCATCAGGTATGCGCCCACTTCATCAGCGATCGCACGGAACTTAGCAAAATCAATAATCCTTGGATATGCCGAGTAACCACAGATAATTAATTTGGGCTTATGTTGCAAGGCAAGATCGCGAATTAAATCAAAATCTAACTGCTCAGTTTCTTTATTTAAGCCGTAATGGACTTTGTTAAACCAGAGTCCTGACACATTCACAGGTGAGCCGTGGGTCAAATGACCGCCATGGGACAAGTCCATGCCCAAGAAGGTATCCCCTGGTTTGAGCAGGGTTAGGAATACCGCGAAGTTTGCCTGTGCGCCAGAGTGGGGCTGGACATTCGCATGGGCTGCACCAAATAATTCTTTGATGCGCTCAATGGCGATCGATTCGATCTCGTCTACAAATTCACAACCACCGTAATAGCGCTTGTTAGGTAGTCCTTCGGCATATTTGTTGGTCAATACTGATCCCTGTGCTGCCATAACCGCAAGGGATGTAAAATTTTCGCTGGCAATTAATTCGATATTATTGCGCTGTCTCTCGATTTCTTTGCCGATAAAGCCTGCGACAAGGGGATCGGATGCGGCGAGGATGGGAAACAAGTTGGTCATTTTGCTAAGCTTCTGTGCTGATTGTCTGAAATTTGGTTTAAAGCGGTGCTGGGTTAGCAGGAACAAAAACACCCATCAAATTATGCTAGCACGCGGTGATAGGTAGCGCTTTGCACTGAGTTAAAATCCATATGCAGACAAAAAACAATCACTATGCCCAAGCCGAAGACAACTCTAATCCTCAACCCTAAACCTCAATCACAAATCACGCTCAGTGAATATATCACCGCGATCGCTTGGTCACCCAATAGCAAATATCTTGCCGCTGCCACTGCATCAGGTGAAATTGTCCTTTTTGATGAGGTGATCGCAGGACATAATCTTGCCACCAAGCAAACGGAATTACAAGGACTAACGGAAGTTTCGGTAGATTGTCTGGACTTTTCGGCAGATAGTCTCTGGCTGGCGGCAGGAGGTCAAGATGGCAAGGTGCGTGTATGGAAATTAGATGGGGAGCAACCAGCGATCGCCGCAACGCTTGATCTTGGCAAAACATGGATCGAGCATCTGGTTTGGCATCCTACTCGCCCCGAATTTGCCTTTAGCTTCGGCAAATATGTGCAGATCTGGAGTGCGGAGACTCTGGATATTGTCACGACTTTGCATTTTGAGCAGTCAACGGTTTTAGCGATCGCATGGCATCCGAGCGGTGAGTATCTCTCCGTTGGTGGTGATGGTGGGCTTAAAGTCTGGTCAGCTAAAGATTGGTACGAAGATCCAGTTCAGTTTGAAATGCCGACTGCGACTGCCAAACTAGTTTGGGATCGTGCAGGAGAATATCTGGTAGCAAGTACCCTCGATAACTTGGTGGTGGTGATGCAATGGTTAGGTACTGACTTTGATGCTTCTCCTTGGCGAATGCAGGGCTTTCCAGGTAAGATTCGCTCCTTTGATTGGTCTGCTAGCAAAACTTCGCCGCTACTGTCTTCCTCTAGCGGTTCTGATGTAGTCGTGTGGGAAAAGCACCCTGATCTGAATATTGGCTGGGAAGGTGAAGTGATCAAAGGTCATAACAGCACCGTGGGCTTTGTTGCCTTTAAGCCCAAGACCGAAGTCCTTGCCTCAGCCGATGAAAATGGCAGGATTGCGATTTGGAAAAATGCGAAGGATTGGGTACAGGCTTTAGAAACGCCAATGGGTGAGATCACCGCTTTGCAATGGCAACCACAGGGCAAAAAGTTAGCCGCCGCCAATGCTGATGGAGAACTAATGCTCTGGACTGAATCATCACAGGGTAAAGGGTTTCGGTAAGTAAAAGGCAGCACTTCGTGCTGCCTTTTACTTTCTTGGTTTTAAATCACACATACCGTGATATCATTACAACTGCTTTGCTTACCAAAGACGCTACAAAAGATATTTGGAGAGGTGGCAGAGTGGTTGAATGCGTCTGACTCGAAATCAGATTTAGGGTCACACCTAACGGGAGTTCGAATCTCCCCCTCTCCGTAAGTACAAAAAAGCGGTTACTGCCTAGCAGCAACCGCTTTTTTATGTGCCAAAAAATGCTTTTTGCCACCATTTTGATTTTTGTTGTTACGAAAATTGCAACTGAGAAACTAACCATCAATATTGGTGGGAGACTCAATCCTAGGAAATATTAATACCTTGCCGAACTGTTTAGCTTAAGGATGCAGTAGGCAATGAGGAGCGAATTACCATGAAATCGATCAAGCCTATCTACATAGCTATCCCTTTGACGATCGCCTTTGCAGGTGTGATTGCCCACCGTACATTGGCTCAGTCCAACCCAACGAATCAACCTTTGCCAACTCCTAGCTCAATGGTCAAATCAGGAACTATGGAACCAGTCAGCGATCGCCGTTCTAGCAATGAATCAACCAAAGATCGTCCTGTCAGTGGGCTATATGTGCAAACATCAGATCGCAAGCAACAAGCTTTTACCCTGACCAATACTGATGTCAAAGGAAAAATATCTGGCAACATTTCGCGAGTGGAAGTCACCCAAACTTTTCAGAATCCCTATGACAAACCACTAGAAGCTATCTATGTATTTCCATTGCCCGATCAAGCGGCTGTCGATGATATGGAAATAAAGATCGGCGATCGCGTGATTAAAGGTGATATCAAAAAAAGGGAAGAAGCCAAAGAAATCTATGATCAAGCCAGAAAAGAAGGACGTACCGCAGGTTTACTAGAGCAAGAACGCGATAATATCTTCACGCAGTCTCTGGCAAATATTAAACCTGGGGAACAAATTAAGGTGACAATTCGCTACACCGAAAGCTTGAAATTTGAACAGGGTGATTATGAATTTGTATTTCCGATGGTGGTAGGTCCTCGCTATATCCCAGGACAATTGATCGATCCTAAGGGCAATACAATCCAAGTTCCCGATGCTTCACGGATTAATCCTCCTGTCCTGCGACCTGAAACGCGATCGGGCAATGATATTACTGTCAGTCTGCAAATTGATGCAGGTGTTCCCATTCGTAATCTTTACTCTACTTCTCATCGCATTGATGTCCAGAACAATGGCGAAACTGTGCAGCTAAAACTTGCCTCTGGCGATAACATTCCCAACAAAGACTTGATTGTGCGCTACAAAGTCAGTGGTGATCGCACAGTTCCTACGGTTCTCACTACAAATACCGATCAAGGCTCACATTTTGCTACCTATTTGATTCCAGCGATCGCCTATCGCGCTGACCAAATCGTGCCGAAGGATGTTGTCTTCTTGATGGATACATCAGGTTCTCAATCAGGTGATCCGATTATCAAATCAAGAGAACTGATGCGTCGGTTTATCAATGGATTGAATCCTAACGATACATTTACAATAATTGACTTCTCTAACACCACTCGTCAGCTTTCGAGCTATCCTTTACAAAACAACGCTATTAACCGCCAGAAAGCAATGAAATACATCGATCAAGTCGATGCGAACGGTGGTACAGAATTAATGAATGGCATCAATGCGGTGACAAAATTTCCCACTGCATCGGATGGACGGATTCGCAGTGTGGTCTTGATTACGGATGGATACATTGGCAATGACAACGAAGTAATCGCAGCCGTGCAGAAAAATCTCAAACCAGGGAATCGTCTCTACAGTTTTGGCGTTGGTAGTTCTGTCAACCGCTACTTGCTGGAGCGAGTTGCCGAAATGGGAAGAGGCACAGCGCAAGTAGTAC
The DNA here is from genome assembly GCF_051131155.1 of Pseudanabaena minima str. Chao 2107. Classification (NCBI taxonomy): domain Bacteria; kingdom Bacillati; phylum Cyanobacteriota; class Cyanophyceae; order Pseudanabaenales; family Pseudanabaenaceae; genus Pseudanabaena; species Pseudanabaena minima. Next base: position 974,197 of record NZ_CP159508.1, on the reverse strand, counting down.
GTCAAGATGAGCCAACTCAAGAAGTTGCCGAAAAATTCTTCCGTCAGATTAATAATCCTGTGCTCACAAATATTCAAGTGAAATGGGAAGGAGAGGGTGCAGTTCCCGAAATCTATCCCAGCAACGTTCCCGACTTGTTTGCTGAGCAACCTTTAGTTCTGTTTGGGAAAAAAGGCGATCGCGTTAATGGCAAGCTCAAAATCACAGGTATTGCCGCAGGTGGTGAACGCTACGAACAAACCCTTAACGTGAATTTTGATGATGTCAATAGCAATCTTGGCATTGCCCAGCTATGGGGACGCGCCCGCATTAAAGACTTAATGAATCAAATGTTTGGTGGTGAAGTCAAGTCTCTGGTTGACGCAGTTACCCAGACCGCGCTCAACTATCGCTTACTATCGCAGTACACCGCCTTTGTCGCTGTGAGTGATGAAGTGCGTGTCAATCCTGATGGTAGCAAAATGACTGTTCAAGTTCCTGTCGAATTGCCTCAGGGTGTCGATTTTGGTATGACATCAGGAGAGATGGCAAATAATCAAACTCTCAAACCTGCGGCTCCAATTCCTTCAGCTTTACCACAACAATCTTTTATCACTTCTGGAAGATTGCAAGGAGGAGCCGTTACTGGCAGTGATCAGCTTAACCTAAGACTGAGAACTGGTATTGATGGTGCAAATAGTCCTGCGGAACCTACGACGGTAAGCAAACAAGCACCTAACTCACAGGTGCAAGTGGTCAATATCACAGGGCTTACAGGTGTAGATGCAAATCTTGCTAAGCAAGCGATCGCTCAACAATTGCAGTCAATCAATCTTCCATCTGGATTCAAAGGCACTATAGTTTTAGAGATTCCCATCCAAAATGGTAGATTGACAAGGTTTGTACTGGATGATGTCGCTTCGACCGTAAAAGACAAAAATCTTGTGGAGATGATCAAGCGATCGCTGCAAAACGTTGTCTTGCCATCGACAGCAAAAGGTACGATGCGTCTGACATTAAGTATAAAAGCATAAATGTTAAAAAAACATACAGTTGCGCCCCTGCGGGGCGCAACTGTATGTTTTTTAACGTGAGTTCGATATCACCATTTGCGGCGTGCTTCGCACGCCGCAAATGGCGAAAAATGGTAAAAATCGCTTAGCGATTTTTACCATTTTTCGATTTCGTCGAACTGACGTTTTTTTAACAAGGTGGCGCTTTGAACTACCTTGTTTAGGTAATGAGTAGATAAGACCAATTCATGAAAGTGCTGCCATACTTTTGTAAATTAAAAACCAAACCCAGTGAGGGTTTTAGAAACACAAAATGGCTATGCCATTTTGTACTTTGGTATAAAGCGTGATCTAGGCATCTGCTCAAAATACAAAAGATAAATGGTGGTGCGAAGCCCCGCCATTTATCTTTTGTATTTTCATGTTTTTAGTAAAACTTATATAGCAGTCCTATATCATTTGTGGATTTTTTGGGTTTGTGGAAGGACACCCCAATGGGGTGTCCTTCCACAAACCATTTAGGATTGCTATATTACTCATTGTTATATATGTGCAATATGTGGATCTTTTTGCGAGCGTCTATGTTATTGTAAATACAGGGAATAGGATACATAAATCAATTAGAAATCGGCAAAACCTTATGGTTTTTATGATTTGTATATGAGTTTTATGTAGTAATTTGAGTTAACCGTGGGTATGGAATTTATTTAGATACGTCGCATTTAATTAGGCACTTTCGTGTAGTCTAGAAATCGCTAGATTCTAGGCTGGGTTGTACGTTCCTCTATAAAATTTATAATGAATGATTAACTTGCAAAAGTAATAATCATTCATTTTTTGCTTAGGTGATTTGCAATAGAGCCTGTTGAGACTTCAAGTATTACAGAGAAATTTTTGAAAGAGTTGCGAAATTACCTTTTAAAAATTTCTCAAGGCAACTGGAGTTTTAATTCAGTGCAAAGCGCTGTATCTAATTGAATGAACTCCAGCAGTAAAATTCCTCATTATTCTCAGTTCCTCTTAAGAGACTATTTACAGTTTTGTGTGCTTTCTTGAAGTTTAGAAGAATTAAAAAAATCTTCTGAACTATGTAACATCTAATACTATGAGAATCACTTTATAACTATAAATAATGATCATTTGTTAGTAGAAGATGAAGGGCATTTAAACAATTACACTGCTGTAGTTGCAAGGGGAGGAAGAAAAGTACAAATATTAAATTTGGTTAGTAATGACAAAAACATGAAATTAAATAATCTTTTTAGGTTTGTAATCATCATTCTGATTACTGCCTTAACTGCGATCGCAATCAAAGGTTGTAGTTTGAATCAAGCGGGAGCATTAAAACCATTTAAGGTGGGGCTAAATAGTTGGGCTGGTTATCAAATTGCTTTGTACGCCAAAGAGGCGGGGCTGTTTCGCAAGCATGGTTTAGATGTAGAGCTTGTCAAATTTCTCAATCAGCAAGATAACATCCGAGCCACGATGCGTGGTTCTCAAGAAGCGAGTTTTGTACCTTTGCCAGAAGTAATGCAAGTTGATACTTCCGATGATAAGCCTGTTGTTGTGATGGTTGTCGATGTTTCTGCTGGCTCCGATGGAATTGCTGCAAGTCCTGATATCAGCTCCGTAAAAGATTTGAAAGGCAAAAAAGTCAGTGCCAAATTCAGTACTGTTTCACATTTGATTTTACTCGAAGCGCTTCAAGCAAATCAAATGAAACCAGAAGATGTAGAAGTTATCGATGTGATCAATGAACGAGCAGTAAACATGCTTAAAAAAGGCGAGATCAGTGCAGCTACCCTATGGGAACCTTTGATGCAAAGCACTGCTAAAGCTGTGGGAGGTAAGGTCATTTACACCACAGCAGATGTAGATAGTCTTGTAATTGATGGTTTAGCAACCCGATCTAATCTCATCACTGCTAAACAGGATGAGCTAGTGCGTTTTATTGAGACTTGGTTTGATGCGATCGCTGCCGTGGAGACTAAACCACAGGAAGTTTTTGCCTCAATTGCCAAACAACTTGGGATGACAACTGAAGCATTTGCTGAAGACTATAAAGGTCTAAAAAAAGGTGACCTAGCGATGAATCGGCGCATGTTTGAAGGTGGGCGCTTACAAGATGCTTATCTAAAGACTCGTGAATTGTTGTTATCAGATCCTCGCCACGGTCGAGATATACGCAATGATATAAAGATTAATGGTGAGCTAGTCAAAAAAGCCAGTAATAATTGGCAGGGGCATAAAACATAAAATCACCATCATAGGAAAACTGCAATAAAGTGCACGAATTCTCAATCTATCTTCGAGATATCGGCTTTGTATAATCATGAAAAAACTCATTCAATCCCCTAAGCACAGAATCTCTAAGCAATTACTGCTTGGGTTTGGTCTATCCCTAGCGGTGATAGGAGTGACTGCTTTATCTATTATCTATATATCTCTCAAATTTAATTTAGATGAGCAAGTACACCAACGCGCTAAAACGATTACTCAGGGGATTGAATTTGCTAGTGAAGGGTTGATTGAAGACGATGAAACCTTTCTCTTAGAACGGCTTATCCAGAACTATGCCACACTGCCAGCAGTAGTAGAGATATCAATAGTTGATCCTAGTGGTAATTTACTTGCCCATAGTCGTAAGCTGGATCTGATGGGGACAAATATTGCCTATGCAGATTTTCACCCTGCGTTTGTTTCCCATTTGCAGCAAGCATCGCATAATGGCACAGCAGTAGATATCCATACTACTTTAGAAGGAAAATCTGTCATAGTTCAATTTTTGCCTTTTACTAGCAATGTATTTAATGAGTTAAGGAAAAATCCATCCCAAAAGCCATCACAATCAAATAAATATCGTGGCGTGGTGATCGTAGCGATGGATCTCCAAGCAATGGAAAATGAAGCGTTGAAAAATGCTTTATGGTCGATCTTGGCGATGTCATTTAGTGGCGTAGTAATTTTACTATTTATGGGTTGGTTAATTCGTCATTTAGTACTCAGCCCTTTAGCAAAGATTCAGTTAGCGATCGCGGATAATGAAAAACAGGAAAAATTTATTTTGCCTGTTTTACCTAACAATGAAATTGGTTTTTTAGGTTCGACATTGGCTTCAGTCTTGGAGGAAGTAAAAGATTATAAACAGATGGAGTTGGATATCGCTGAGAGGAAATATGCAGAGATTGCCCAACACTATGAATTAGCTACTAACGCCGCTAAAGTATGGATATGGGATTGGGATGCTCAGACAGGTATATTTGTTTTAGAGTGCGGGGTTAAAGAATGGCTTGGCTATGATGGTTGTCAAGTCCCAATTCACTTTGATGATTGGCTAACAAATATTCACATTGACGATCGCGAACTTTTTAGAAATACATTTCAGATACATTTAGAAGGAGAGACTTCGGAGTTCTCTTGTGAACATCGTCTTCTTAATGCTGATGGTAAGCCCCATTGGTTTTTATCACGCGGTGAGAAAGTACTGGATGATAAAAATCAAGTAATCGGAGCGCTCGGCACGATTACTGATATTGAGGAAATTAAACAAGCAGAAAGATTAATTCGTAAACAAGCAGAACGAGAATTTGTGATCCGAGAAATCACTCAAAACATAAGAAAAACTCTCGATCTTAAAACTATTTTTCAGACTACTGTGGAGGAAATCAGGAGCTTTCTGAAGGCGGATCGCGTTGGTATTTTCGAGTTCTATCCTGACTCTAAATTTAATGATGGAGAATTCGTAGCCGAATCAGTCTTGCCTAAATTTATATCTGCAATGACAGTCAAAATCCACGATCATTGTTTTGGAGAGCAATATGCCCCATTGTATGAACAAGGCAAAATACAGTCTGTCAGTGATATTCATAATGCAGGGCTAAGCGATTGCCATATTCAGGTCTTATCACAATTTCAAATATGTGCAAATCTGGTTGTGCCGTTGCTGAAGTCTGATAAATTATGGGGATTGCTATGCATTCATCAATGTGATAGTCCTCGCAAGTGGGAGGAGATGGAAATTGATTTCGTAAAACAAATTGCCAACCAACTAGCGATCGCTGTTCAACAAGCGGATCTTTATCAGCAGACTCAAGCTGATTTATTGATCCGCAAACAAACTGAAGCAGAGCTACTCAGAGTCAATGATGAACTCCTTAAAGCTACTAAGCTCAAGGACGAGTTTCTTGCCAACATGAGCCACGAACTCCGCACGCCGCTCAATTCCATATTGGGGCTATCAGAGGTTTTGAAAGAGCAGCTTTTAGGCACATTAAATGACAAGCAATTAAGTGCGATCGGCACAGTGGAATCAAGTGGTACACATCTTCTATCCCTAATTAACGATATTCTCGATCTCTCAAAAATCTCATCAGGAATGATGGAACTCCATGTGGAATTAGTCTCAGTCCAAAATCTCTGTAATTCCAGTTTGGTCTTTGTCAAACAGCTAGCATTTCAAAAGAGAATACAAGTTGCCAGTAGCATTCCCCAAAATATAAACAATATCAAGGTTGAAGAGCGTCGGATCAGGCAGGTGTTGATTAATTTACTCACCAATGCTGTCAAATTTACTCCTAGTGAAGGACATATAAGTCTTCTAGTTGCCTTTGGTCAAGGTGATACATGGCAAGGAGAAGCCGTGATTCCCCAACAAATCAGAACAATGAATTTGCCGATGATAGTATTTCAAGTATTGGATACTGGCATAGGTATTGCCGCTAGTGACTTGCAACGTCTTTTTCAGCCCTTTATACAGGTTAGTAGCAATCTCAACCGTCAGTACGAAGGCACTGGTTTAGGACTTGCTCTAGTCAAGCAAATAGTTGAACTTCATGGTGGTATGGTCATGGCTGAGAGTGTAGTTGGACAATGTAGTCGATTCACTGTGGCTCTGCCCTATGAAATGCAGCAGTCTACTGTCGCGATCGCATCTGAGCCAGTTGCAAGCACTTCATCACCACTCAAAGTAAATAATGAGATGGCGATCGCGCCGCTTATTCTGCTTGCTGAAGACAACGAAGCAAATATCCAAACATTTAAATCCTATCTGACTGCGATCAATTATCGGATAGCGATCGCTAAAAATGGAGAAGAAGCAGTTGCCAAGGCAAAAGAGCAATCTCCAGATATCATCATCATGGACATTCAAATGCCGAAGATGGACGGGTTGGAGGCGATTAGTCTGATTCGTGCTGACTCGCAAACTGCGCCTATTCCCATAATTGCCCTGACTGCTCTAGCAATGGAAGGCGATCATGAAAAATGCCTAAAAGTGGGGGCTAACGAATATTTAACCAAGCCCGTTAAGTTGAAGCAACTGGCCGATAAAATCCAACAGCTTTTAGTAAAGCATGATAAGTCTCAGAATTTAGCTATCCTACACTGACAAATTTTTAGGATACAACTTCATTAATGCTTGGACTTGTTCTGCATGGTAAGAACTGCGCGTAAGCGGTGAAGATACTACCTGTAAAAATCCCATTTTCTCTCCAGCGATTCGCCATGATTCAAACTGCTCAGGCGTGACAAATTCATGCAAAGTTAAATGTTTCGCCGAAGGTTGTAAATATTGACCGATGGTAATAATATCGCAATCCACTGCTCTCAAATCACGCATCACTTCCAAAACCTCTTCATTGGTTTCGCTCATGCCCACCATAATCCCCGACTTGGTATAGACCCAAGGTGCGATTTCACGAGCGCGACGCAGTAGCTCTAAACTACGCTGATATTCTCCCTGTGGACGCACGCGACGATAAAGCCGTGGCACAGTCTCTGTATTGTGATTAAGCACATGAGGACGCGCCGCCAAAATTGTCTCTAAAGCTTCCCAATTAGCACAAAGATCGGGAATCAGCAGCTCAATTGTAGTTTGTGGCATCAATTTGCGGATTTCTTCAATGCATCGCACAAACTGAGATGCTCCCCCATCGGGTAAATCATCACGGTTAACGGAAGTAACGACGACATGCTTTAGATTCATCCTTTGCACCGCTTCACCCAAATTAATGGGTTCCATCGGATCAAGAGCTTGAGGCTTCTTCTCAAAGTCAATATCGCAGTAAGGACAAGCGCGAGTACAAGCTGGCCCCATAATCAAAAAGGTGGCAGTACCTTGGTTAAAGCATTCACCAATGTTTGGACAAGATGCTTCTTCGCAAACAGTATTTAGTCCCAAGTCACGCAAGACTTCTTTAACATTGCCAACACGCTCCCACTGTGGGGCTTTAACCCGCAACCAATCTGGTTTGACCGCCATATTTGTGATTACCTAAAGATCTAGCTTATGCAGATCATGCAATTTTTGTAACGTTTTGTATTTTAACGCAATTACTCCTTTCCCATCCAAGAATTAGTGGTGCGGCGCTTCGCGCTGCACCACTAATTCTTGGGCTTTACTATGACAATCTTAAAGGGGTTATGAGAGTGCGCCCCTTCGGGGCGCACTCTCATAACCCTCCAAATATCGCTAGATCTACTTTGAGATTGGCAAGACAGTATTACTCAAACCTTTAACTGATGTTACGTGGAAGGAATTCTTGCGATGGCGTAAGTCTAGGGCTGGCACGGGGGCGCAGCCCTTACAAGATATAAAATTTACAGGTAGGGGCAATCCCCCCGTGGTTGCCCTGTTATGCTAGCAGCAAGAGTTTCATTATCTGAGTTCCACGTAACATCAGCTGTAACAAGAGATTTTTTGAAAGCGTTACTTTGCAACGCTTTCAAAAAATCTCTTGTTCTTTTTATAGGTAATTGCTGCCCACTATAATTTACAGTTATATAGATAGAGTAAAGCTTTGCTAGCTCTCTCTATTGCAAACACCACATTTTGAGATATGTCATGCTCTGTCCGTTTTGTCAGCATACCGATAGCCGCGTTTTAGAATCTCGTTCGGCAGAGGCAGGCTGTAGTATTCGACGCAGGCGCGAATGTCTTAATTGTCAGCGTCGGTTTACCACCTACGAACGCATCGAGTTTGTGCCAATCACTGTTGTGAAACGGGATGGAGCCAGTGAGTCCTTTGATCGCTCCAAGCTTTTGCGAGGTATGATTCGTGCCTGTGAGAAAACGGGCGTATTACAAACAACTCTAGAATCAATCATTGATGAAATCGAAGCGCAATTACAAGTACGCGATCGCCATCAAGTATCAAGCGTAGAAATTGGAGAAATGGTGTTGCAATACTTACAAGATGTTAGCGAAGTTGCCTATGTGAGATTTGCTTCAGTATATCGACAGTTTAAAGGGGTACGAGATTTTGCTGAAGCTTTAAATCATTTTGCCGCAAATTAACAATATTTTTAGATTTACTTGCAAGAAATTGACCAAATACTGTATCAGGCTGTGGTACACAAAAACGCTAGTGACAAAAATTTGTAAAGAAAAGTTGAAATTTCTTATTTACCCTAGCTATAATAACAATGTTTTTGTAATCCCGATCGCATTTCAGGGTCTAAATTAGGAGGTATTGATTTGGCAAGGAGACGTAAGCGGAAGAGTAGACGTCGCCAAGAAGGGCGCAAAATCCTAGAACATATTCCTCAATTTAGTATCGATAGCGGTGAAGATAAGCCTGTGACGGCTGCACGTAAGTACATTCATACACATGGCATTCTTCCTCCAGCACTGTTGCTTGTAAGACGTAACGAACATACAACAGATCGATACTTCTGGGCAGAAAAAGGACTATTCGGAGCACAGTATGTTGAAGAAAATCACTTCTTGTTCCCTAGCCTTAAACCACCCGAAGAAAGAGAAGTTGCACTAGCTGGATGTAGATAAGTTTTTATCAGTCTAACAGAGCAACAAAAAATCTCGCTTTTTCGGTTCCACTTTTGCAGCACTTTATATTTATGAACGCTTATCTTTTCTAAAAGCGATTTTCATCGTGAAACATTAGAATGTGTTGGAGTTTATTTGTAAATTGCTGTAAAAAGTAGATATCTACGTAAGTGTATTTGATTGGTTGTCTTATTAAATATACTTAAGAAATTCACAGTTACCCAAGTAACTGAAAATGGGGATTTTATTTGTCGGTATAAATATTAACTGTTGAATTCTTTTATTACATCTTCCAGAAGTGGCATTTCATTTCACTTTTGGTTTTTTTGATAATTCGACAAAAAAGCAGATGAGCGTGAAGCATTCATCTGCTTTTTGTTTTTTCTGAGCTAATAGAACCTCAGTTCGAGTTAGTTGCAAAGCTACTAGAGATGGTTCGCGGCGCGAACCATCTCTAGTAGCCAAAATGGTAAAAGCCTCGCTTCGCGAGGCTTTTACCATTTTTTGCCATTTGCGTTGTGCGAAGTACGCTGCAAATGGCTATATCGAAATCACGTTAAATAAAAAAGAGCAAACCTAAGTTTGCTCTTTTTTATTTAAAATTTGGTTTATTTAACTTAGTAGTTGATCGATCTTCAATGTCAAGCATAGAGGAAACCCCAAGAAGTTGTTCGCTAAGCGTTTACAACTTCATTACTAGTTGTTTTTTTCCAACCTCTAGGCAACTTCAGGTCATCAGGATCGACGTAATGACAAGCATAGTCATCTAAACAAATCAAAGCCCAACCATTACCATCGATATTAACCAGTTTGTAGGAAGCCTCTAGCACAAAGAAGCCTTTGTGGTTGCGGGTGTCGGGCTTAACTCTAACGTTTTCTAAGATCATTTTATTAACTTCCTTCTAAATAAAAAAATTGACACTTAACTGTAATTAAAAAATTAGCAGCTTCAGTTATTTATATTTAGGTAGCCTAACACCCTTGACAAAAATCATGTGTTAAGTTTTTCTGACATAAAAGCAATAGGTATGAAGTTATGTAATGTTAGATAAAGTTATTTGCTGTATTCAATAGATTTCTATTAACAAATTTTGACAATAAACAGAAATTAACCAGAAATTGCCGATTATAGATTAATTCAATACCCAATCTCTAACCTTTTCAAGGGCTTTCCAGTCTGGGCGACGACGCAGCCCCTCTTCAAAATTCTCAACAATTTCTGGCTTAATATCTTTCAAAATCATTAGCCAGTTTTGAGCAGCTTCAACTTGCTCGCGGACACCCTTCTGAGATAGCTCTAGCATCGCGATCGCCAAATTAATATGACCTTGAGGATCTTCGGGGGCAATTTTGACAGCTTTTTGCGCTGCCTTGACAGCAAGTTTAGCGTTATTGTCTAGCAAATATAACCAAGACAAACAAATCCAGCCGCTAGCAACTTTGGGCTGACGATCGCATACTTTTTCAAACACAGGAATTAAGGTTGCCGCAGATTCACCTTGCTTGTAGCGTTCTAAACCTTGAGTGAATAAATCTTCTGCAATTTCTGTATTCATTGAGCGAATCAAAACTCCAAAGCCGTATTTTTTGCCTTAGCGATATTAGCATAAAGTGGCATCAAAACTCACCAGCCCAAAACTGTACTTATGAGCCAGCGTATATCGATTATTGATGTGGGGATTGACACGACTAGCTATGTAGATACTTGCGATCGCATTACATTGCTTGCTCAGCAAAATCAATCTAGTTATATTGTGGCGGCTAACGTTCATGTGGTGATGACGGCTTACTGGAATCATAGCTATCGCCAAGTATTAGCTAACGCGGAAATTGTAACCCCTGACGGAATGCCACTGGTATGGGGCTTGCGATCGCTAGGAGTAAAAGATCAACAGCGAGTCTATGGACCAGATTTGATGCTGGCTCTATGCGATCGCGCAGCACAGGAAAATATATCTATTTATTTATTTGGCGCAACGGTCGAAACACTTAACAAATTAGAGCAGAACTTAAAATCTCGCTTTCCAGATTTGGCGATCGCGGGTAAACATGCCCCACCATATTTCGAGATTAATGATCCTAACTTTGAATCACAACTAACTGAAGATATGCAACTTATTGCTAAGTCGGGTGCAAAAGTTGTATTTATCGCGCTTGGTTGTCCTAAGCAGGAATTTTGGATGAGCCACGCCCATCATCACTTGGATGCTGTAATGGTTGGGGTTGGTGCTGCCTTTGATTTTCATAGTGGCAAGATTTCACAAGCTCCACGTTGGATGATGGCGATCGGCTTGGAGTGGTTATATCGCTTTAGTCAAGAGCCAGCACGTTTGTGGCAGCGTTATTTGATTAATAATCCCTGCTTTGTAATTTTGTTTTGCCTCCAACATTTACGCCGAATTTTTCAAGATCCCAAAAGATGAATGGCGGTGCGGTGCGCCGCCATTCATCTTTTGGGATTGGATTTTGTCTTAATATGCAAGTGGTGAAATCATTTGCAGTCTTAAAAAATAGGGCTTCGACTTCGCTCAGCCAGCAGTACACGCTGGCTGAGCGAAGTCGAAGCCTCTCTCAACTCATTTAGTACCATACATGTCCAAACTAATTCCGAGTTTGGGCAAGATAAATGAACTGAGACTTAATAAGAAAAATTTGTGATGCACAATCAGGTTAAGAGCAGAAGAGGGATATGAGAGTGAGTAGCGATCGCCAATCAGCTAAGAAACAATCCGATAAGCATGTCAAAAAATATGACATTCGGGCTGGCAATCAGCGCAAATGGTCTATGGGCGAGTTCAACTGGTTGCGATCGCTATTACTAATTACTAGCGATATCTTGGGGTTAGGTATCGCTTGGAGAGTATCTTGGAACCTGAAGCAAGGCTTTTCGCCTTTGCCACCAGAACTGAATTGGGGAGAATTTGCAGGATTAACAGGGTTGTTTTGGGCTTTTGCGGCGGCGATCGTCACATTATTTGCTTATCACAACTTTTATCGAGGTGAGTCCCAATGGCGCAACTACGTAAAGCAAGCCCAAGTTATTAGCAGTGTCTATATGGCTTCCTTGGTGATCAGTTATTTTCACGACCCTACAGTGGATGCTCCGCGATCGCTATTTTTCCCAGCATGGGTTGGTAGTGTGATCATGATTATCGGATTACGATTGCTATTGACTTTGCTCTTCGACCAGTTTCCGATCGCCAGAATTCATACACCTGTGTTTATCATTGCACCTAGCGATCGCCTTTCTTACTTAGCTAACATTATCGAAAAAAGGACAGGTTACAAAGTGGTTGGGGTGCTTACCTCTTCCCTCGCTAATACCTCACACTCCATGCAATGTATTATTAATTCTGGAGCAAAGGAAGTAATAGCAGAAGGATTACCCGAAACTCAACTAGCTTCTCAATTATATTGGCAACTCCGTAATGCAGGAATAGGGCTAAGGTTAATACCATCTAGCTTAATGCTGCTACATCGACGTGGTACTCCAGAGATTTTTGCATCAATGCCGATGATTCGGATTGAGTCGTCACTGCTGGCAAACTGGGAATATATCTTTAAGCGCTGTTTAGATTTGGTTGCGGCATTTATCGGATTGATTGTCTTATCGCCTGTATTTATAGGAATAGCGATCGCCATTAAGACCAGTTCCAAAGGGAGTATATTCTACACTCAAGATCGAGTAGGACTACAGGGGCAATCATTCCGCATGTGGAAATTTCGTAGCATGTTTATGGATGCTGATCGCCGACAAGCTGAACTAGAGCATCTTAACAAAAGTTCCGATGGTGTCATGTTCAAAATTGAACGTGATCCACGCATTATTCCAATTGGTCATTTTTTACGCTGTACTAGTCTTGACGAGCTTCCACAACTATTTAATGTTTTACTTGGACAGATGAGTCTTGTTGGTCCCAGACCTTTGCCTGTTAGGGACGTGGCGAGATTTACCAATTGGCATCATACGCGCCATCTAGTTATGCCAGGGATTACAGGGTTATGGCAAATTTCGGGGCGATCGGATTTAGATACTATTGATGATGTGGCAAAGTTAGATCTGTTTTATATAGATCGCTGGTCATTAAACTTCGATTTAGAGATTCTGATTGAGACTTTACGTTTAATTTTGTTTGGTAAAGGTGCTTATTAATCTCTAATGGACGTAAAAACTTTGCGCTGCAAAGTTTTCACGTCCCATATTTTTACATAGTGTTGCAAAAAACATAAATTTTTAGACTTACATGACTATAATGCTAGGGTAAATCAACTTAAACTCTATACAGAGTTAGTGAAAATGAGCGAAGAACAAAAATCTGGAATTGGTGGATTTGTAAGTGGCTTACAGCAAAAGGCTGGGGAAGTAGCTGAAGGCATCAAAGACAAGGTTGAAGGTGCTATTGGCGAAGAAAATGCTAAAAAGGTTTCCGATGTGCTGAATACAGATGTTGGTGTGATCGCCAAAGATTCCGCAGGCAAGGCAGTTGATGCTCTAGAAAGTTTGACTGGTCGTGACATTGACGGCGATGGTGATGTTGCTGGCAAACCAAAGGAATAATCACTAATAAAGGCGATGGTGCTTCGCACCATCGCCTTTATTAGTGATTATGTACGGAACCATCAGGCATAATTGTTCCGAATAGATTTGCTTCAGATAAACTTACTCCATTTAGATTAGCAAGGCGTAAATTCGCTTTGACTAAGTTAGTGCCAATCAAAAAAGCAGCATCTAATTTTGCTGAGATAAGTTGCGCTCCTGTCAGAATTGCTCCATTCAAATTAGCATTACTTAAAATTGCATCACTTAAAATTGCATCTTCTAAGTTACTATCACTCAAATTTGCATCACTCAAAATCGCATTGCTCAGAACTGCATTTTTGAGATTGGAATGACTTAAATTAGTATTACTTAGATTGGCGTTGCTGAGAATTGCATCACATAAATTGGCATAACTTAAATTAGCTTGATTAATAGCCACATTACTCAAGTCACATTCTTGCAAGTTAGCATTACTTAAATTTGCGGTACATAGTTTTGAGTCTGAGAGATTGGTATTACTGAGATCGGCAAATTCTAAATTTGCATTGGTCAAATCACTACGACGAAGATCGGCATTGGTCAGATTGACATTACTTAAAATGGCATTACTTAAGTTTGTCTCACTTAAACTAGCATTACTCAAGTCACTTGCATCTAAGTCTGCACCACTCAAGTTCGCACCATTAAAATAGGCTCTAGTCAGATCGGCTCCCTGAAGGTTTGCCAGACTTAGATCACATCTTTGCAAAGAAGCTTCTCGTAGATGTGCCTTACTCAAATAGGCTCCATTTACTTCTGCATCTTTGAGATTTGCCTTGTATAAATCAGCCTCTCGTAAATTTGCCTTCACCAAATCAGAGCCACTTAGATTTGCACCTAATAAATTAGCATTACTTAGATTCGCCCAACGTAAATTTACTCCACTCAAATCTGCTTCACGGAGATTGGCTCGTCTCAAGTTAGTACCACTTAGATTGGGAATAATCTCAGGATTTTCTTGTCGCCATCTATTCCAACTGGCTACTCCTTGTTTCAGTATTGCAAGATGTTCTGAGTTTCCCATATGTCTCTTCCTTTTACGCCAGATCTCTTTATACCAATTCACGAAAGTGTGGCAACACTTTTGTGAATTGAAAACCAAATCCAGTAAGGGTTTTAAAAACACAAAATGGCTACGCTATTTTGTGTTTTGGTATTAAAGGATGTAGCGGTTATTTAGAGGGTTATGCTCCCATTAATCAATACTTGGCGAAACAAGAAAAAATCAGTAATTAGGGTAGCTATAGCCACCTGTAAGTAGCTAGGCATAATTAATTACAAAGCAAAACCCGTAAAGTTGCGCCCCGCAGGGGCGCAACTTTACGGGTTTTGGTAATTTATTTTGCACAGGTACTTATCAGGACAAATCAAAAAACAAATAGTGTGAGGCGGCGCTTCGCGCCGCCTCACACTATTTGTTTTCAAGCATGGCGACAGCTATAATTGTCGCTGTCTTATAGCCAAGATGAAATGTGCTGCTTCGCACCACATTTCATCTTGGCTATAATTACCAATCTAAAATGTGCTTCAGTTGAGAAACAATTTGAACAGGATTGAAGGGTTTGGCGATCGCACCTTTGACTCCTAACTGAGCAATTTTTTGAGATTCGGTGAGGTCAACGCGACCAGTTAATAAAACAACTGGAACATTAGCAAATTCAGGATGGGCTTGCAAATTTTTAAGAAAAGCAAATCCATCCATGTTTGGCATGATCATATCTAGCAAAATTACATCAGGTTGGATATTTTCAACGGCTGCTAAACCTTCTTCGCAGCAAGGGACGGTTACTGGTTGCCAGTCACTAAACATTTCTACACAAGTCTCGACAATTTTGCAAATATATTCATCATCATCTATTAATAAAACTGTTTTTTTAGATGTATTTTCCATTGGGACTGTGAAGCACAATTCAGCTTCTAATTACAATTTGAATTTAGTTTAGAGAATAAAAATGAGGATATTCTGAGGGAGATGAGATTTAAGATTTTCTGTGGCGTGGCTAAGCCACGCCACAGAAAATCTTCAGCTACCACTTTAAAAGCTGGGCAATTTGATCGGCAATTTGCAGTGGCTCAAAGGGTTTGGCGATCGTTCCTGCGATATTTAGTTGAGCAAATCTGGCGCGATCGCTTGCTTGTACCTTAGCGGTTAATAGAATTACAGGAATTTTTTGAGTATTGAGATTTTGTTGGAGATGCTGAAAGACAGTAATGCCATCCATTTCAGGCATCATTACATCAAGGAGAATTACGTCTGGCTTGAGGGATTCGACAATGCTAAGCCCTGCTTTGCCAGAGTTGGCGATTTGGACTTTCCATCCTTTAAAGCTTTCTAAACAAACCGCTATGACTTGAGCCAGATTTGGCTCGTCATCAATTAGTAAAATCGATTTAGTGAGCATAATTATAAATTTCTGAATAATGTTGTTCTAATTCTTTCTATTTAAGGTTTGAGGTTTAGATCTCCCCCAGCCCCCCTTGTAAAGGGGGGAGAATTTTCTTTTCTTCTTCCCCCTTTACAAGGGGGATTGAGGGGGATTTTTCTTATTTTCTTTGGTGTGGAATTGTGAATGAAAACGTACTTCCTTCTAATAATTTACTTTCAGCCCATATTCTGCCACCATGTTGCTGAACAATACTTTGGCAAATGGCTAAACCTAAACCTGTGCCTCCTTTCTGTCGAGAATCGGAAGCATCGACTTGGTTAAAACGCCCAAAGATGCTTTCTAAGTACTTTTCGGGAATGCCGCGACCTCGATCACTGACATGAAACATAATTTCCTCCGCAAGAGATTCGATTCTGATTTCAACTTGGCTTTGTGGTGGTGAGAACTTAATCGCATTACTTAGTAAATTAACAAGGGTTTGGACAAGGCGATCGCTATCAGCAAAAATTTGGAAGGATTTACATTCAGCTAAGATTTGGATTTGGCTTTCGGTAGCGATCGCTTGCATGGTTTCGACGGCTTGATGACATAGGTGTGCTGTATCATGCCATTGACGATCAAGGTTTACTTTATTAGATTCTAAGCGCTCTAAGTCCAAAATATCATTGACCAGACGGACTAACCTCTCAATGTCGATCGCCGCAATATCGATCATATTCTTGGCAACTTCGGGTTTGTTGGCTAATACACCTGATGCAAGCAGTCCTAACGCACCCCGAATTGATGTTAAGGGTGTACGTAGCTCGTGGCTAACAATGGAAATAAATTCATCTTTGATGCGCTCAACCTTTAACTTTTCAGTAATATCTTCACCAATACTCATTGAGCCAATAACTTCCTCATTTTGATTGCGAAGGATCGTATTGTTCCAAGCGATTATTCTTTCCTCGCCTGTTTTGGTGACAATGGAGTTTTGATAATATTTATAGAAGTTATCGTCACTGATGGGTGAGCCGAAGAAAGCCGATTCTACTACCTCTTGTTCAATATGTGGTAAAAAGCAAGAAAACCAATTTTTGCCGATGACTTCTTCTAACTGATAACCTGCGGAATCTAGAAAAAATGGATTCACATATTCCACGATTCCCTCAGAGTTTAGTCCCACCACAATGAGGCGCACATTATCTAATAGAGATTGCCAACGGCGGTTTGCTTCGGTGAGGGCGATTTCATTGAGTTTCTTAGCGGTGATGTCGGTAAATACCATTAGCACCGTGGCAATTTCTCCCGCGATATCGTATTCAGGAATAGCTTCTACTTGGTAATATTCACATCCTGATAGTGATGGAAAATCAATCTCATACTGCTGTTTTTCCCCTGTTGCCAATAACTTTTTGACAATGGATTCTGCTATATCCACGTTCTTTGAGGGTAATCCTAACTCACGGCTGGTTTTGCCCACAAAGGCGGCGGCAGGGATGCCTGATTTTACTTCGGCGATCGAATTGATATAGAGGTGACGCATTTGGCGATCGAGACGCAAGATCACGTTAGGGGAATTCTCGACAATGGCAACAAATTCCTGTTGACGTTTAAAAAGTTCGGCAGTGCGCTCAGCAATCCGATTTTCTAATTCGGCATTGTTCATCTGGAGATTGTGATAGAGTTCTGCTTGTTGGATCGCGATCGCTAACTGTACGGATAATTGCTGAAGTAAGCGAATATCTGACTCCTGCCAAACACGCGGCTCAAAACATTGATAGGTACAGAGCAAACCCCATAGAGGATTATCTTTATCATTGGGGCGAAGGATTGGTACGATCAGGCTTGCCCTTGTGGGAAAGCTGGCTAGCATTTGCAAATGACATTCACTAAGATTTGCCTGATATATATCAGGAGCCACAAAGATTCTCCCTTGTCGATATTCTCCTCCCACATTTTCAGGAAAATATTCGTCACTGAGTTGTCGGTGCAGACAGGTTTCCCAAGGTGGAAAGACTGACTCAGCGACGACCATGCCACTAAAATCAGGATTGAACTGATAAATGACGGTGCGATCGGCTTTTAAAAAGGCGCGTACTTCTTGGACACTTGTATTGAGAATTTCTTTTAAACTATTGTATTGCCGAATATGTAGCGAGATTTTGGCAATTAAAAGTTCTTGCTCCTGCGATCGCTTGAGTTGACGAGTAAGCATGATGTGATCGCATACCTGTCCAACACGGGTACATAGAGATAAGGCAGTAACTTCTCGCTTAACTAGATAGTCGGCTGCTCCTAACCGCATTGTTTGGAGGATAGTCTGTTCATTGCCATCATGTCCAGTTAAAATGATCGCCGCTAGCTTTGGCACAAGATCACTCTCTCCCATTGCGGCTAGCAACTCCCAGCCTTCGCCATCGGGCAAAAAATAATCAATGAGGACAATATCGGGATCTTGCGATCGCCATAAATCTATGCTTTGCTCTAGGGTTTCGGCTTCCAAAAAAGTATAGTGGCGAGTATCCGATCGCAGATAGCGCATGTAAGTAGCGCGATCTTCCGCCGAATCATCGACAATCAAAATGCTAATGGCGGAGTCTGAGGGAGATGATGTCGAGATCATAAGATTTCACCCGAGATTTCAGGTGGTGAACTGTCCGTAGCTAGGTAGCACCGCAACTTGGAACCAATGCTGAAATAAGGTTTGAATAGTTTTTTGCATGGCGGCAACGCCCATAGGTTTGAGGGTATAGCAGTTGGTTCCATTCTCGTAACAGGTTTGAATATCGCGTTGACTACTGGATGTGGTCAAGACAATAATTGGCAAAGTTCGCAAATGTTTTGTTTGTTTGACTTGCTGAATGATGTCTCGACCATCGGTTCCCGGTAAGTTGAGATCGAGCAGCATGGCAACAGGTAAAGGAGCCTTGAGGTTTTCATATTCGTCTCGACGAAATAGGTAATCAAGAACCTCATCACCATTTTCAAATCGTAAAAAACGATAAAGCGATCGCTGTAACTCATCGAGACTTTGCGTGGCTCTCATAAACATATAGAAGTCTTCATCGCTATCTTCAACGATGAGAATGATGGGATGGGTGAGGTCATCCCAAGGAGAAGTTAAGAGATTATTCATAAATGGTCGTAAAAACTAATATATATATTGAGAATTGCTTAGATCCCCCCAGCCCCCTTGAAAAGGCTACCCTGAACACAAGTCGCTCTGTCTACGTTTGATGGTTTAGATCCCCCCAGCCCCCCTTAAAAAGGGGGGAGAATTTTCTTCTTCCCCCTTTTTAAGGGGGATTGAGGGGGATTTTTTAGATTTTTTCATATCTAAACAGCATTATTGAAATCATTCGCAGGTAGGGTAAAAGAAACCGTGGTTCCTTGTCCATAGATAGATTGTACTTGAATATTACCTTTGTGCCTTTCCACAATCTTGCGGACAATGGTTAGCCCAGCACCCGTACCACCACCATATTTGTTAGGTGCATTTAATCGTTTGAAGATTTGAAAGATTGATTCCAAATGCTTCTCTCGGATGCCAATACCATTATCACGCACATAGACTGTCACCAAAGGCGATTTCGGCTCCTCCGCAAGCCAGTCAATTTCTACTATTTTTTCAGGACTTTCATTGTATTTAAAGGCATTGGTAATTAAATTAATAAAAATCTCTTCGATCAAAAGGCGATCGCCCATTACCATCGGTAGCGATCGAGGGATTTGAATCTTGCAGTCTTGCCATTGCGGATTCATCGCAAATAGTTCTCTCACATTTTGCAATAAGTGATTGAGATTGAGGGGTTCCATTTGTAACTCCTGACGACTTAACCGTGAGAACTTCAGCAAAGACTCGATCAATGCTTCCATCCGTTTAGTCAGTTTCACCAATGTATGCAGTTTGTCGGCTCCATCACTCTTAAGAATTTCGCCATAGTCTTCTAACAAGAAAGTGGCATAGTTATGAATCCCGCGCAAAGGTTCTTTTAAATCATGGGAAGCAATGTAGGCAAAGGCATCGAGTTCACTGTTACTACGCTCTAGATCTGTGTTGATCTTGGCGAGTTCATCAGCTTGACGCAAAACAATATCCACGATTGTCTGTCGCAGTTCGATCGCGCTATCCACTTCACAGGACAACCAAGGGTTAGACTTGCCGCTTACGATTTCTTTCCAAGCAGCAAAGGATTGACGCGGCAGGAGAAGAATACTGCCATCTTCAGCGATTTGTGTGGATTTATCGCGATCGCCTGCCCAAGTCACGGTTTGCAACTGTTCAGGACGGAACCAGAGAACATATCGGTGCTGGATTTTAGAAATAGCGATCGCCATTAAGCCACTGGCGATCGCCTGATATTCAGTCATTTCAGGATAAAGAGTAGACAAGGCATCGGTAACAAAAAGATCCTGCTCAAAGTGATCCTCTAGCCAAGTTAGCAAAGATTTTATGGCTAGCTCATCGGGAGTCTCACCAATCAAAATCAGGCGATCGCCATCGCAAATCGCCGCACCTTGAGCAGCCGTAAGATTTAATAACGCTTCGTGATCATGGTCGAGTTCATCCACAAATTCCGTGACTTTGGTCAAACGTTCTACAAACTGACCTTGAATTGTTTTGAGATGGAGTTTGTAATCCAGATTTTCGTTAGCTTCTTTATTGGCTAACTCCGTAGACATCAACTGCCCCAAAAATTCACAGATAGTCCGAGTCTCATAAGGAACAAATTTAGGCGTGTAATGGTGACAGGCGATCAATCCCCACAATTTTTTGTTTTGAATTAGAGAGACAGACATCGAAGCTGTCACCCCCATATTTTGCAGATATTCAATATGAATTGGCGAAACCGATCGCAAGGCACAGTAACTCATGTCAAGGGGGGCGTTTTGTAGGGGGGATGCCGCTTCTGGGAGTCCATGACTGACTAAACCTGTGGGTTGATAATTCACATCTGGAATTAAGCGCAACCAGTTGAGGGTGTAGAGATGTTTCGCTTGTTTTGGAATGTCTGAGTCAGGATATCGCAGCCCTAGAAATGTCTCTAGGTCAGGCTGTTTGGTTTCTGCAATCACAGTTCCATCCCCCTGCTCACTAAAGCGATAGATCATAACGCGATCAAATCCCGTTAGGGCTTGTACTTCCTTTACTACTAAATCGCATAATGCGGTTAAGTCTTGGGCGGTCTGGATTTTGGCAAGATTATGTTTGATTTGGTGATAGAACTGAAAAAAATCACTTCCCGATGATGATTCCCAAGGTTCTAGTTCTAGGACAATTTCACCTGTAGGGGCGCGATGCACAATGCCATTAAAAGCTCTAGGCAAGTGATCCACCAATTGGCAAAAGTCAACACGCAGAGGGTTGGGAGATTCAAAATTGCGATCGAGACAAGCCTGAATCGATTTAATCAGTTCTTCGCCTGTAAATTCTGCTAAGGGGCGATCGAGTAAATCATCGGTCGCCATTCCCAAAATCTCAAGGGAATTAGCACTCACCTGAGCAATCCGCAAATCTGGCTCGGTGAGTACGAACAATAGTCCATGGGGCTGAATCAAACTAGGAATATGAATCGGTTCGCGATCGCAGTTAGTCAGATTAACCGCTTCAGATTCATCGAAATTATGATCGACCTGTCTTAAAAATGTATTCATTACCAACCTAATATCTGAGAAATTTTTGAACCAAGGGTGATTGGATTAAAGGGTTTACTAATGACACCTTGACATCCTAAATCGATAAATGTTTGATAACGAAACCTGCTAGTAGAGGATGTCAGAGCAACAATCGGGATATGTGCGTGTAGCTTATCTGCTTTTAATTTTTGCATAAAAGTAAATCCATCCATATCTGGCATCATAATATCTAGCAATATCACATCAGGTTCTGCCTGTGTGATCGCTGCTAGACCTGCTTTGCCAGAAATCGCGACTTGTATTTGCCAATTAACGAAATTTTCTAAACATAACTGCACTAACCAACGACTCATCTCATCATCATCAATTAACAGGATGGTTTTGGTATGCGTAAGTGTTGATATTGGTTGAGCCATAAAATTTAAGATTTCCTCTGACTGTAATGCGCTGATCATAAAATACAAAAATGAGGACAATCTGATGCCAAGATCTGATTTTTATACATACTCTGGCAAAATTTGAAAAATGCCATCTTGCACGAGCGCTTTAATCTGTAACCCTTGTTCCAAAACGCTGTAGGGCATTTTGGGTTTGTCGGGACTTTCCCTCGCACAATCAATTACCTCATAACGCTTGGGAATGTGACGGGTAATATGCTCTAGTGATCGCTGCCGTAGTTCCGCATTGGATATCTTGGGTTGAAATTCGGCAAGTGTGGAATATTCTGGATGCAAGCAATTGGGATAATCGCTAAGAAAATTATCAACTTCTTCCACAGCAATCATCAATGTTACTTTAACGAAGGTTTTAGACATGAGAGTATCTCGCTAGTAATAGTTAATTACAGAAGGTAAAAGATCGCATATGGATCACATAGATCTCACGGATGTTAGTTAAGCGCTTACGAGTTCAGAATTGAGGTAAGTGCGATTCCCTGTAAATTCTTTGGCACTGAGAGATTCTACGGCTTCATTAGTAATCGCCTTCCATCTAGCATTAGTGGCAACCCCTTCATGCCAATCAAAAGAAACTTCGCTATATTCTGTATTGATGGGGCGACTAGCGTAGTGGGGGTCACGTTCAATCCAAAGTAGACGATTAGGGTTAAGCTGAAACGTCTGAACTATTTGGGTGGCAAGTTCTTCAAGCTGAGCAGGAATAAACCAACCAATCTCGCAGTTCTGTACAGAAACGATCACAACTGGCTGTCCAAATTGTCGATGGATAATGCATACATGGCATTTTAGCTGCCAAATTGTGGAGTTTTGACCAGTAACAGGGCATTCATAAAATTGCTCGAATATTTTCATATTATAAATTGCTTATAAATATAGTTAATATCTGAATCCAGTCTCAATAGCTTCTAATATAAATAACAACCAAAAATGAGGACAATCTGAGGAGATTAAGTTGATTGCAACCTGATTTTTATCTATAGAGACGACCGCGATCTAAACGGCTGAGAATGCGTGTGTACAAATCACTCTCCACAACTGGCTTACTCAGATAATCATCAGCACCCGCGATAAATAATTGCCGAATTGTTTCGCGATCGCTCTGAGACGATAAAAACACGATTGGTAAATCATGCCAGCGAGCAGACGTTCGCACTGTTTGGCACAAATCAAGCCCACTATAGTAAGGCATGAGCAAATCTAAAATTAACAGATCAGGACAAGTTGACTCTAAGATTTGCCAAAACTGCTTAGAATCTTGCAAAGTCGTCACCTCAACATCATACCGTTTTAGTAATTGCCGCAAGATTATGAGTGTATTTGGATCGTCATCAACAATCATCACCTTCGGGCGATCGCTATACCTTTGAGATAAGACCTGCGACACTGTATTCAGTATTTCTTCTGTAGAAGTAGGTTTCTCGATAAATGAGCAACTGCCCTTACGTGCTGCCGTCACGCGATCGCTCAATCCACTCGTAGCGGTGATCATTACCGTCGGAATTTGTGTCTCTCTCTGAGCCAGTTCATCTAAAAAACTCAGCCCGTTCTCACTAGAATTAGGAAACGTAATATCTAGCAGAATTACATCAGGTACTTCCTTCGCAATTTTCTCTCTAGCAGTTTTCAGATCAAACGCTGCTTGTACCCGCATTCCCCAAGTTTCTGCCTCCAGTTGTATCTCCTGTGTAAATGGAACATCATCATCAACAATTAATAATAAAGGTAATGACGAATAATCAGATGGGTCTAAGGTTTGCCCAGTAGAGATTGGTGGTGAGTTTAGGGTAATCTGTTCAAGCTTGGTAACCAATTGCTGTAGCAAATCTGCATCAAAGATAGACAAAGAGAACTCGCTATGGAGCATTTTTTCAAGCTGACGGGCGATCGCTGATTCTTCAGGAAATCCTAAGGAACCCAAGGAGCCAATCAGTCGATGCGCTTGCATATATCCTTCATAACGCAGATCCTTGTCCAACTCGTCCTGCGCTAAAGCGATCGCTACTCGACGGAACATAGCGATCGTCTCTGGCAAACTCGCGATTAATTTCTGAGCCATAATCGCAATTACTTCCTGTATTCGAGCCTTATCGAGTGGCGAAATGTCTTCGTCAATTACAGGTTTTTCAGCTAGAGGACTGCTCACCACAGGCTCAGCAGGCTTTTGCACAGAATCAGATATATCTACAGGAGCAGCTTTGAGACGATAACCCAATCCATATAAAGTCTCAATGGGATCTGTCTGCAATCCCGCCGCCTTCAACTTCTGTCGTAATCCCTTAATATGTGTAGTCACCGCCTCATCACTGGGAAACTCTCCCGCCGACCACACCTGATCGATCAAAGCACTACGGCTAAATATCTGTTGTGGATGTCTAAGAAATATTTCTAATAATCCATATTCCTTTTGAGTTAACCGTAAAGGTTTTTGCTTATAAGTAACAGTATTCGTCTTAAGATCAAGCCGCAAGTCATCCCACATAAATTCTTGAATGAGGGTATCGCTCTCATGGTAGCGACGTAATAGCGCCCGAATTCTGGCTACCAATTCCTGAAAGTGATAGGGCTTAACCACATAGTCATCGGCTCCTGCTTCTAACCCCATCACGCGATCGCTCGTACTATCCTTCGCCGTCAGCAACAACACAGGAGTGGTGTAGCCTTCGTTGCGAAGCTTGGCACATAAACCAATACCATCACTATCAGGCAGGATTACATCGAGAATGATCAGGTCATAATCGTAGGTTTCCACATATTGCCAAGCCGTTTTTGCATCGGCTACCGCATCAATGGCGTAAGGAGATCCTGCGAGTAGTTGTAAGAGTATTGCCGCAGAGTGCAAATCATCTTCAACTAATAAAATCTTCAAAGTTCTCTCCTATCAAAATGATAAATGTAATTGATGTTACGTGAAATCCTCACCCCCCAGCCCCCCTCTCCCACAAGGCTAGGGTGTACACACAATTATCAGCTATAGCGTGAGTTACTAATGATCCCCCTCAATCCCCCTTAAAAAGGGGGAAGAAGAAAGTTCTTCCCCCTTTTTAAGGGGGGCTGGGGGGGATCTAAACTTTCAAACGTAGACAGTTTGACTTGTTTGTACACCTTAGCCTTTTGGGAGATGGGCTAGAGGTGAAGATCTTAGAAACTTCCGCGAATCCTTCGCTCCTAAGTTTATCTATTGGCTGACTCAACATTATCAACAAAGAAAATGGGGAAATAATGAAGACATGATTTGATACAGCAAGCCCCAAAGTGGCGGCGCGCTGCGCCGCCACTTTGGGGCTTGCTGGGTTTGGCTTTGGTGGCGTTTCGCGCCATCTTTGCTTACAGTTTTATGTTGCAGTCGAAAGAGTATACTCTAGTTGGCAATAGCATGAGCCTGTTAAGAATTATGTCTTCCAGTTATTCTGAAACTTCTCTAGAGTGGATACAAGAGCGATTGCAGGTGTTGCAGCCCTACTTGATTACTAAGGCTGAGCGAGGAATTATTGGCAAGAGTCGCTATGCCACAAGATTACGCCAAGAGATTAAAAAGGCGAGTGAAGATCGACAACCAGTATTGATTCTGGGCGAGCCAGGACTAGATAAAGACAATATTGCAGCTCTAATTCATTTTAATTCGGCATACCGACGAGAAGCGATCGCGAAAGTAAATTGTAGTCTTATTCAAACTAGTGGTGCAGATTTATTTGGGCGAGCAGGTAAGAATCATGGTTTATTAACATATTTAGGAAAGGGAACTCTTCTTTTAAATAATATTCAAGAGTTACCAAAAGAACTGATTCCGCAGATCACCCAACTTCTAGAAAATGGAACCTTCAGGCAAGTCGGCAGTGATGAAACTGATCCACCGCTGATCTGTGAAGCAAGGATCATTATGGTTTCTGAGAAACGTCAATCAGCTTGTGAATCCCATGTTAAACATTCGATTAAGGTTCCATCCTTAAGAGTACGCAAGGTTGATATTAAACCCCATGTAGAGTATTACATCAGTCTGTTCTGTCGCGATCGCGGCATTCCCAAGCCTACGATTACTGCTGAAGCTCTACGCAGTCTCCAAAGCCATGACTTCACAGGTAATCTCAAAGAACTGCAATTACTGGTGGAACGGGCAATATTGCAGTCACAGGGTGCGCGATCGCTAGATGAATCGGTATTTTGGTCAACCCAACCTAAGGGCAAAAAATTTCGGTTTAATCTGCTCAATGCCGATCCTAATCTGCGCCGATTCTTACGCAGTGACTGGTTTCCTGATCGCATTAACTATGGATTTACCTTCACCTTTTTTGCGCTTGTTGTCGCAACCCTGTTTTTAGCACCCCAAACCCGCGATCGCAATATTGCGCTTAACTTTTTTTGGGCATGGTGGTGGCCATTAATCTTAATTAGCTTTCCCTTTGTGGGACGACTATGGTGTTCCATCTGCCCATTTATGATTTATGGTGAAGTTGTGCAGAAGCTCTCTTTATGGCTATTTCCCCGTCAACTTAAATCTTGGAATCGAGACTGGGCAGAACGTTGGGGAGGATGGTTCTTATTTGGTCTATTTGTGTTGATTTATCTTTGGGAAGAACTTTGGGACTTACAAAATACAGCCTATCTCTCGGCATATTTATTACTATTGATTACCGCTGGAGCAATGATCTGTTCCCTCATTTTTGAGCGTCGGTACTGGTGTCGCTATCTCTGTCCGATTGGTGGCATGAATGGGTTATTTGCCAAACTCTCAATGACAGAATTACGCGCTCAGCAAGGAACCTGTTCAGCCGAATGTACAACCTATCAATGCTATAAAGGTGGCATTCAAAAAGGTGAAGGATTAGAAACCAATGGATGTCCACTTTATTCCCATCCTGCTCAGTTGCAAGAGAATCGCGACTGTGTTTTATGTATGACTTGTCTCAAGGCATGTCCCCATCGATCGGTGGAGTTCAATCTCCGACCTCCTGCGATCGAATTATGGACAACCCATGTTCCGCGTACCTATGAAGTCGCACTGCTATTGTTATTGCTGGGTGGCGCATTTTTGCATCGATTGTCAGAAATTGAAACAGCATTAGGTTTGCCGAATAGCAACGAATTTCTCTTGCCCCATTTAGCCGTATCGCTACTCATTTTAATAGTTGCGGCGCTAATTCCCTTAGCTGCTCATGGAATTATGCGATCGCTCTATTGGCTGACCATCATCTGGAAAAAGAATTGCCAAGATTATCAGCTTCCCTATGGTATTACCACCTACAAGCCTAGACCATTTATCCAACTTGCCTATGGATATTTGCCCTTAGTTTTGGGAGCAAATCTGGCGCATTATTTACGCTTGTTTCTCCAAGAAGCGGGGCGAATATTACCAGTGAGTTGGGCAACCTTTGGACTAGATGGATCTAGTCTGCCAATTTTCATCGCTCACCCTGCGGTAATTGAGTTTCTGCAAGGAACAACGTTAATTTTCTCTGTGCTGTTGACATGGGCTTTGACCCAAAAGATTGGGCGACAAACTTGGCGATCGCTACTTCCTCAGCACATGGGTACCTTGGTTTTAGCGATCGCCTTATGGCTAATTATTGTTGTCCCTGCTTAAAGAACCCATTTAAGAATCACATGATACTTAAAATCTTGTTTAAAGCTCTCGGTGTTTAGCCCCCTAAATCCCCCAATTCTGGGGGACTTAAATATGGTTCCCCCCAGAATTGGGGGGTAGGGGGGCAAAATTACAATTCTTAAATGGTTTCTAAAGAAGAGAGATGATGCTTCGCATCATCTCTCTTCTTTTTTATTTCTCGATCATTTGATCGTATAGTTGAGCAGTTTTTTCGAGCATGATTTCATTGGAAAAAAGTTGACGATAGCGACTGTAACCATTCTTCGCAAAGCGATCGCGTAAGTCTCGATCAGCAATCAGTTCTGCCAGCTTAGCTGCCAAACTATCAGGATCGCGGGGCATGACAATAAAACCTGTTTGGCGATCGCTGACCTGCTCAGCAATGCCTCCCACACAAGTACCAACTACGGGCTTTCCTTGCGACATCGCTTCTGCACAGGCAAGACTGCAAGCCTCTTGTAGCGACGGCAATACAAAAATATCAAAGAGTTCCATCAAGTTGGGTAAGTCTTCGAGATAGCCCGTAAAAATCACGCGATCGCCGATCCCTAAATCCTGAGCTTCCTGCTTAAGAGAAGCTTCTAACTCACCATTCCCAGCGATGACTAAGCGGAGGTTATCTCCTTGTAATTTGGCAAAAGCCTGAAGTAAATAGGTTAAGCCCTTTGCCTCGTCTAGTCGCGCGGCTGTCCCAAGAATGATTTGACTCGCAGGATCTAGCTGAAACTTTTGAGAAAGTTCTAATGATTTATCAAAATCGAGAATTGGCTCTTTGACTCCGTTATAAATTAAATGGAGCTTCTTTTTACTTAGTCCTAATTCACGTAAAAGATTATGCTCAGCTTCACAAACACAAATTACGCGATCGGATAACCAATTACTAAACCAGCAGGACATTTGATAACTAAATTTCGCTCCTGCTCCATGATAGCCATGCACCGTAAAGAGAATCGGAACTTTTCTTAATGCTAAATGTACAGATAACATTAATTCATGAGCGCCATGAATATGTACAAGATCGATCGCTTGTTCTTTTTGGATTTCCTTAATTGCTGAGATCAGTTCGGGAAAACCTTTGAAAAAATTGATCTCCCACTTGGTATAGGCACGCTGCAAGATTGGTAAAGCTCGAAACTGGGGTGCGCCTTTGCCATCTGGGGCTAATAGCGATATTTTGTAGCGATCGCCAAGTCCTTTAATCAGACTAAGAGCTTGTTTTTCTGTACCACCTTGATTAAGGTAAGGCAAAATGAAGAGAATGTGTTTTTTCACTGTATGTGTTGATTACATTGTTTGCTAGGGTTTCAGCAAATTGAACTTAGTTATACCAGTTATAATCGAGGCAAGTCAAAACCCAAAAGTTAGAGGTATGGGCAATGGTACAAGCACTAGTTGACTGCGATCGCATGACTTTTGAAGAGTTTATCGATTGGTATCCCGAAGACGGTAGGCGCTATGAGCTATATAGAGGAGTGGTTAGAGAAATGATGCCTATAGGTGATCATGAATTAGCTAGTAGTTTTTTGTCTGAGGAGCTAACTTTAGAGGTTCGCAATAACCATTCTAACTATCGTGTTAGTAGGATGTGTTTATTAAAGCCAGAAATGGCGGAGACAGGGTTTATTCCTGATGTAGTGGTTATAGATCGGCGGGAATTAGGCAATGAGTCTCTCTGGCAAAAGTCTTCAGTAATTCAAAATGGAAAGACTGTACCTTTAGTAATTGAGGTGGTAAGTACCAATTGGCGTAATGATTATGCGGTGAAATTAGCAGAATATGAAGCTATGGGAATTGCTGAATATTGGATCGTAGACTATTTAGCTCTAGGAGCAGTAAGACATATTGGCAAGCCAAAGCAGCCTACTGTGACAGTTTGTAAGTTAATCGAAGGAGAGTATCAGCTATTTCTATTTACTGCGGGTAAAAGGGTTGAATCTGATATTTTGCCCGAACTAAATTTGATGACTGATGATATATTCCAAGCTGCCATAGAAATGATTTAAAAGCAATAGCCCTGCACTCAAGTGCGGTCTAAAAGCTCAAACCCGTTGAAACGGGTTAATTAATAGTATTCTGTAGTCCACTTCAGTGGACTTGAGCTTTTAGCCAAGAACTTGAGTTCTTGGTTTATTGGATTTTAAATTAGTGCCCCACATAGAATTACGACCAGAACGCAAGCAATGGCTAGACGATCGCGCCAATTGCCTGTAGCTGATTCCAGTATCATCGGTGTGCCTTGATAGCCGCGTGCCAGCATCGCCTGATAAATGCGATCGCCGCGATCGTAGGTACGGATAAACAGGACACCAAGCATGTTACCTAATACCTGTCGTTGCCATGCGCGATCGCTGCGTTGATAGTTGTAGAGATTGCGCGGGTCAAAGTTACGAGCATTAGCCGCACGACGCATGGCATTGAACTCATTAATTAGCACATTGATATAGCGATACATGGAAGCAAGAATGCTAATTAGCAATGGAGGCATTTTGAGAGTGACTAGAGCTTGAAGTAATAAGGGAACGGAAGTACTGAGAGTAAGAATATTTAAT
Organism: Pseudanabaena minima str. Chao 2107; assembly: GCF_051131155.1. NCBI lineage: Bacteria > Bacillati > Cyanobacteriota > Cyanophyceae > Pseudanabaenales > Pseudanabaenaceae > Pseudanabaena > Pseudanabaena minima. Next base: position 944,231 of record NZ_CP159508.1, on the reverse strand, counting down.
AGAAGTAACGATAGATAAGCTTTGATACTCACGCTTCCTAAAATCATTAATCCATTAGTAGTAATTTGTAACCAGCCCCATTGCCAAATTACTTGACCACCACCACGAAATAGGGTTCCTAACAGAATGACGCTAATAAACATTAACTCGATCGCCATGCGCTTGGCAAGAACTCCTAAATCGACCTTACTCCAATAGAGAATAGGCAAAGTCATGGCTGCATATAGCGCCCAAGTCCACCATCTGCCCATAGCCGTTAAAGCGATCGCAAATACCAGTAGAAATATACAGAGCAATCGTGTATGCACAGCCAATTGATTCCATATATTTAAGCGATCGCTCTGGGTTTGAGACTGGCGATCGCTTGATTCTGTTAGATGAATATGGAGCAGCATAGACCCAGCTTTTATTTTGGTTCAGATTTGCGTATTGCAAGCTTTCCAATACCCCATGCTAAGCCAAATACGACTAATGTACCTGTGATACCTGCGAGAGCCGTCGATACCTTCTCATTAGGAACTGCTTTGATCGAATATTCTTCAAAAACCTGTGAGAAGGGAAGTTGTTTTGTAGGTGGGTTTTCAGTCGCTTTTTCTTCAAATTTTAAGTCTTGAGCAACTCGATCTAATCCATCTGGATCTTTGCTAGCAAAGGGTGATAGGAATGCTGCAATACTCAAAGACAAGGCTAATCCTAAAAATATAAAAATATTTTTTTTATGCATTTGTTTATGGTACTTGTGGAAATATTTTATTCTTCTCTCCCATTAGGAGATGACTGAGGAGCGAGGTGATGAGGCGCATCATAAATCAGTTCAGGACGAGTTTTCCAGATAAAACTAGTCACAGCAAGGGTGATAAATGCCTCACCAATACCAATCATGAAGTGCCAAGATAGCATTGCCGTCATTCCCAAAGCTAAGGGAACTGTATCCGATAGAGCCAGAAGCACCGCACAAACTGCCGCCGCTACGACCACACTTGTCCATGAAGCGATCGCTGTGCTAACACTCATACCTAACCATGTATTACGACCAATCAAAAAACGAATCACTCGATAAAGGTAATAACCACCAAAGGTTCCCATTAGTCCCATGATTGTGATATTGGCTCCTAACGCAGTTAGCCCACCATCCTGAAACATGATGGTCTGCACGATGAAAACCACTGACATAACTAGCGAGCCAGCCCAAGGACCAAGCAAAATCCCAGCAAGAGTTCCACCCATTAGGTGTCCAGATGTCCCCCCTACAATCGGGAAGTTGATCATCTGTGCGGCAAAGATAAAGGCAGCACTCACACCCATAAGCGGAACAGTACGTTCTTTATATTCTGATTGCACACGATTAAGAGAGAGCGCAATTAAGGCGATCGCGATACCTCCTGTAACTAAACTCACTGGCAAGCTGAGGTAGCCATCGGGAATATGCATTGCTAAATGTACTGGGAACGAAAACATCTACACTCCATAAGTTGATCTTTATCATAATGAGGAGTGACGTGAAGCGTCACTCCTCATTATGATAAAGATCTTTGGCTAGTTTCGCATCCAAAATAACAGAAAATTAATGTGGATAATACCGACAATACAGCCCGTCTAGCTAACCGCTACTTGAAAAGGAGCAACTCGCCATAGTTGTTCTAATTTCGCTGCTGGCATCGTCAAATAGAGAATATCGCCTGCACTTAAAGAGGCTTCCAATAAGTTCCATCCATGAATGGTTTGGCAAGAAGTTTCGATATAGAGAGGCACAAAATCTGCGGTCATGGAGGCTTCGCGGACAGGTTTTCCACAGAAGGGATGATTGGGCGTAATCATAGTGGCGATCGCTACCCAGAGGCTATCAGCAACAATGCCATTGCCAAGAATACGTCCACCTAGTGCCGAAGAAGCAAAGGCAGGAGCCGCAATTTCAGGAGGACTGAGAACTGCTTCAAAATCAAATACTTCCTGCGCCATGCTGGCATAGTAGGGATCGTCGTAACGCACAACCACCCGACACCGTGGGGCAATTCCCTTAGCATTCAGTGCAATTTCTAAATTTGCCGTGTCGTTACTGGTGACAGCAAGTAGACTTTCTGCTTTTTCAAGATTGGCAGCCTTAAGAGTAGTTGGTAAACTTGCATCACCATGAATGACGGGGATACCATGCGATCGCACCGTATCTAAGAAGCGATTATTGAGATCCCGCTCAATCACGAGAACTTCATAGCCATAGCTGACTAGTTGCATTGCTGTTTGTACACCAACACTTCCTAAACCACACACAACAATGTGATTGCGCTGTGGAACTCGCGCTGCATCCCAAAAGTTTCTCAGTCTTGAACCGAGAATAAAATCATTTAAAATTGCATAAAAAATTCCAATTACCGCCGTACCAATCAGCATCATGATGATTGTAAAAACTTTGATGCTATCAGGGGAATGTTCCACAACTTGCTCGTTGCCACCCGCTCCTGTAATCATCCCTACCGAAAAATAGAGCGCATCCACTAAAGAAATCTTCATTTGAAAACTGGTGTATACCACCGTTGCCGAAAAAATTGTTAGCAATAGAGCGATCGCTGTAAATAGAACGGCACGTCCATGCTCATGAAAATGCCGAAAGCTCATAAAGAGTTTAGATATTTTCTGCAAGACTGGTCGCGATGCAGTTCTGACGCTGGGCTGAGTGCCAAGCAAGAGCCGATCGCCAATTTGCAGAGTTCGACCATTTAACACGGCGCTCACTAGATCGACTTTGCTCTCGTCATAGGGTAGGTAATAGATCAACATGCGCGATCGATCTTCCCAAAACTCGGACAAGGGTTTCCCAAACCAAGGATGATGATCATCAATATATTCTTCATGAATCGGCCAAGTCTGGTTAAATAGGCGCAGTTGCCCGATCGCCTGACTTCCCATCGCACTAAAGGCAAATACAGGCGCAGCGAGAGCCGCGACACTCATGGTCAAATGATTGGGCAAGGTCAAGTCTAGACGCACGCCTAAACTGGAGTTAAACAACCGATTAATAATTCTGACATGGGGATTAAGTACCCTTGCTTGCATCAAAATTGATAGGTTGCGAGTCTCATCGGCTCCTGCCAAAATTAAGGTCTGAGCATCGCGAATTCCTGCGGCAAGCAATGTCTCCGCCGCCGCCAAATCACCAATAATAATTTCGGCATCAGCTTGATGAATTGGGCGATCGTGTATGCCCACAACGAGACAACCTTGCTGTTTCAGCAGGCTCAAAATTTTGTAACCCGTTCGATCCAGACCACAGATGATAATGCGGGGTTTCATTGCTTATACGCGATCGCGATCGCTACCCATAGAACTATCGTAACTATTGTGAGCTATCGATGACATTGTGACTGTAGCTGATAACACGAATCAGTTAGATAAAAAGTGAAACAAAAGCTAAAACTACTCCTGACTGGAAATATGAGGGGCGATCGCTACTTTCATAATTCTGCCATCGAGTGATCGCTCTTAGAAGAAGATGGTTGAGGATATTGCATTATCATTTGTCATTCCGCCAGTTCTGAATTTGCAGATTTGGGATTCTTTCAAATTCGCGAACGTTAGCAGTTACAAGAATTAGATTATGTGTTATTGCTGTTGCCCCAATGAGGACATCATAAGCTCCTATTGGTGTTCCAGCCTGTTTTAGGAAATTCCTAATTTGAGCAGTTTGCTTTGCTTCTTCTTCGCCAAAAGTCAAAATGCTAACAGAACTCAGAAATGAGTCTATTAGGGGTTGAATTTTGACTGCACGCTGTGGATTATTGGCTAATCCATATTTCAGTTCCATAGACGTTATCGCTGAAACAGCAATATCTTCAGGAGAAACTGACTTTAATTTTTGTGATGTTTTTGCTTCACCTTTTACAAAGTCGCTGACTACACAAGTATCTAGTAAATATCGCATAAATAAAAATTTATAAATTCAAGCAAATTTAAAGCGTTATGTCTTGGGGTGGCAGTAGCTCATCTCGATAGGACTCAAAGGTAATACTTTCGGCAAAACCTTGATGTTGCAAAATTAGATCTGACCAAGTAGTAATCTTATTTTCTAGAAAGGTAACAAATACAGTGCTTTCGCGAATGCCTTGTGGCACTTCAGCGAGACGAATTTGCCCATTTTTATAAATTCCCTGTACAGTTTTGAGCATGGGTTAACCTCCAAAATTTCGCGATCGCTACCCTCTCATTTTGCCACAGGCTAACAAATATTCAGGTTGACTTCTCTCTGACCCAGCGTTCGATTAAGGGGACTTCAAATTTGTATTGGTTATCGATTTTTTCGATGATGTGATAGCGGAGCATTCTTTGGAGAGATTTTTGGGCTGACTCGTTGGTGGGGTGGGGTTGTTGTCCTTGGGCTAGGGCTAGGAGTTGTTGCTGTCCTGCGGTGATTTCGGTGGGGGTTGTGCCTGTGAATTGTTCCCAAACGTTGGTGAAGTAGCCGATGCCTTTGATGTAGGCTTCGGGGATGGCGGATTGGAGGAGTGTGGGGGTGACGAGTTGGGTGTGAGTGGTGTTGGCTAGTTGCACGAGTACCCAGCCGAGGAGTTGGAGGAGGTAGGGATGGCAACGGGTGAGGGTAAGGATTTGGTCTACGATGCCTGTGTCGTATTCGAGGGCGAATTCGGGGTCGGGATTTAGGAGTAGTTCTCTGGCTTCGTCGGGGTTGAGGTAGGTCATCTCGATGGGCATGGCGCTAATGAAGTAGCTGCTCCAATTGGTTCCGAGTTCGTCTAGGGTTTGGACTCCAGAGAAGAGGAAACTGAGGCGATCCCAATGTTGGATGAGGCTACGGAGTTCGTCAAAGAGATTGGTGGTAATGCGTCCCTGTTCCATTGCCCTACTGATCGCTTCAAATTCATCGAAATTGATCAGAATACGCTTACCTGCTAATTGTGTCAGTGCTGCATAAAGCCAATCTTCTAGGTGGGGGTAGGGACCACGATGAAATTCTTCACGATTAGGATGGATAGGTAAACTTATTTGTTGAACTTTGGCTTCGCGATAGATATTACGGACTATGGCAAAACAGAAATCAGCTTCGCTTTGGAGTGAGGATAGGCTTTGAAGGTCGATGTAAACTGGCAAAATGTCACTGGATAAAAGATGGTGTAAATTGAGCAGGAATGAGCTTTTACCACAGCGTCGAGGACCATAAAGGACAATGGTATGAAGTTTTGCATCAAGAATCTGGCGAACGATCTCTTCAGCAAAGGTAGTACGTCCTTTAAACAATTTGCTGCTATCCTTTCCAAGGGGTTTGCCAAATTCAAAGGGATTCTGGATTGTTGGGGGCTGAAACTGTTGTGTTAACAGATCTATCTCTATTTGAATGATGGTTTGCCAACGATCAATAACGGTCTGCCAACGTTCGATGGATTGAGGTTTGATCAAGCCAGAAAGTTGTTTGCTTAGAAGTATAAGTTGTTCTTTAATACGTTCCAGACTACGTTTGCGCAAACCAATATTACTAATTTCCAAAGCCGTTTTGATGTCTTGGGCAATTATATAGAAATTGGGGAAGATTTCGACGATTTTAGGTATTTCTATCTGGGTTTCTCCAGTTTGGTAGAGTGAAGGAACTAAGATTGGTAAAGTTGGGTGGTTTAGTGATACTGTGGCAATGAGTTCGTGAATGGTATTAACTTTGGCAATTTGGTCGGCAATAATTTGAGGTAAGGCACGATTAATTGTAGTTTGATATCCGAAAAGGGGTTGGGATTGGATGGCTTTAAAGATGCATAAAGCTTCATCTAGATCTTCCTGAAATGTGGCGACTAATAGGCGATCATGATTGGTGATAGGCAACCAAAGCAGTTCACTTGTAAAGGGTGGTAAGTGTCTTAATTGCCAGGTTACATCGATTGGAAGAGGATAACGGAGTAAGGATAGGCTTAGGACTGGAAGTTCACTGAGGAACTCGAAAAAGAAGAAGTCCAAAATTCTATAGTATCCTGCGAGAACAACTGGAATAGCAGTAACAATGAGCCAGCCGTGATATTCGATTCCCAATGCGGCAAAAGTACTAGTAATCAATATTACTGACCATTGTTGTCGATTTGGAGAAAAACTAGCCGAAACAAACCAGCAAATTAGGAAAAACCAAAGTAAAGGTAAGTTGCTAATAACTATAAGTCCGCCCCCAACAACAATTCCAACAGCAATTCCAACAGCAGTCCCAACAGTAGTCCCAACAGTAGTCCCAACAGCAATCAGAGACACAGCCCCAACGAAACCTGCAACAGAACCTGCAATGAAAACTGTATAACTACTGATGATCATAATTGCTGTAAAGGCAAACCTCAAAATGCAACCTGCAATGAGTCCTATAAGGATACCTGCACCACTCCCTGCAATTATCCTTCCAATTATGTCTGCAAAGGATGTTGTATCACCAGCACCTGAAGCAGAGTAAGAAAACATTATGATGAGTGCGGTGATAACTGCAACAAAGCTCCCAAAAAAGTTTCCACAATTTTCTCCAAAACTCTCAGCATTGTCAGACAAAAAGTCTCGAGCTTCATTGATGAATGCTATACCCACCTCGAAAATTCCAATATCCAATATAAATAAGTATATCCTAACGATAATGACTGTAAAGACACCGCTAACAATGCCACCAACAACGCCACCAACAATACCCCCAGTATTGAAAGAAATGCTAAACAAAATGCCAAATGAAACAGAGAATGCAATATCAAACCAAACAAATATCCAACTATCACTTGATGTTAAACAATCTGTCCGAGAAGATAAAAACAAGCCAAGACAAACATTTGTTAAAGACGTTAACAATACAAAAAACAAGTTCGGATTTCCTATCCAACAGCCAATTAAAATGCTAATCGTGCTACCAGTGATTAGTATACTTCTACCAATAAAATGTTTTTCTTGTTCTAGATACCTTATCCCTAAAATTGTAGTTATTATCATTCCTAAAGAGCTAAGAATCACACCCAAACCAATTTGTGAAAGCGGGGGTAATATTTCTACAAATTTGTGTAAAGTAGATATAAAAAAGCTAGGCTGAACCAAATAAATTATGTTAAAAAATAACGGTATGTGCAAGCCTATGGGTAAAAAACAAAAGCCCACACTATAGGCTGCCAAAAGAATGATAGGTATTAAGAACCAATCCCAAATCTGTCCCTTTAATAAAATTGTAAAAGCAAAGAGTAAACCAAAGAAGCAAACAACTTGTAGGAATTGCACGAGGAATCGTCTATTAAGATTAAATAGCAAAATATCTTGAAAAGTGGTATCCAAACGCTTACCTTCTTGTACTGGTGCTGGACTCCATTCATTCATCCTCTGCTGCAACCGTGAAGGATAAAACATCGCCCAATACCATAACTCCCAAGTTTCTTTTAGCCATACTTTTAAAGTCTCAATCATCGCTGACCTCGCACAAACTCTGCAAACTCATTACTAAACAACTCTCCATCAGTTCCCAACAACCCATACCGTTGCAACAAATCCCGCGTCTCACGGGTCACCACACTTCCAGATTTCCCCGCCGCCACTCTCAAAGCCTGACGTTCCAAATCAGACAGTTCATGCCAAATCCCTGTCCAATGCGAATGCACCTGAAACAAAAACTCCCTTTTTACCACTTCCACATCACCATGCTGCCAAAGTAAAGCCGCCGCCATCTGAGTATAAAAAGGCAACCGCCCCGCTAAATTATTAACCAAATTCAGCGTATCCGTCCCACAACTAGAAAACCCATCCCGCAATAACTTCTCCCATGCCTCAACCTCCAACGCCCCCAACACCGTCGTACTAAAAATATTCCCAAATGGCGAAGTCGCTCCCAAATTTCGATAAATCTGATCAAGCGGATGCCGACTCGCAAACACCAGCGTAAACCAACCCGCTGAAGCCTTAGATCTCCAATCTGCACCCCAATCTTGAAACTTATCCAACCGATAACCAATACTCTCCAACTCATCCAAAATCACTATCAACCGATAACCCTCCTCCTTCAGTTCCAGCAAAGCATCCTCGACCTCATAGGGATCGATATTATCACTCCTACCCCAAGGCTCTGTCCCCACTTGTGCCTTAATGCCACGCCTCAACCCTTCCATCAGCCCATAATGATCGTGAAATTTAGAATTTTGCAAATCCAACGACACAATTAACGGCTGTTGCGAATCCTGAAAGAAAACCTGCGGACGCTCCTTGATATAGCGCAAAAACGAACTCTTCCCACTACGCCGCAACCCCACAATATTCACACATTGCGCCGAAATTGCCCCAATCCGATTTTTGACATCCGCGATCGCACTCACCCGACCATAAAAGCGATCAGGCGACACAGGCGCACCATACTGAAACGGATTCACATCACCCCGTTGCTGCTGGTGAAACTGACGATTTAGAGTCGCAAGATCGGGAAAATATTAGACCTCTTGCAGAACCAAAAACATGTTAGATTTATAAGCTTTTTATCAGATCTCAAATTAAGCGATGAAATACGAAGCCAGTCAAAATCTATCAGCGACAGAATTTAAACGGTTATTTGGGGTAAGAAGAGAAACATTTGCGCAAATGACGGAGCTAATGCAACAAGCAGCCCAAAGCAAAGGACAAGGTGGTGTAGAACCAAAGCTAAGTCTAGAAGACCAAATATTGGTTACTTTGCAGTATTGGCGTGAATATCGCACCTATTTTCATATTGCTAGCGACTGGGAAGTGTCAGAATCGACGATTTGCCGCATCGTCAAAAAAGTAGAAAATGTCTTAATTAAATCGAAAAAGTTTCGGTTAGCAGGAAAAAAGTCATTGTGGCAGGAGAAGGCTCCAGCCATAATTGCCATTGATGTAACTGAGACAAAGGTTGAGCGCCCTAAATATCACCAGAAACATTTTTATAGCGGTAAGAAAAAGCATCATGCCCTCAAAGCCCAATTGGTGGTCGATCTGACTAATTTCAAGATAGTTTGTACCGCTTACGGTAAGGGCAAGCAGCATGATTTCTCATTATTCAAGGCAAGTGGAGTTCATTTTCACGCACAGACACAAGGTTTGGCAGACAAGGGTTATCAAGGCTTACAAAAGTTGCATCCTAACTCGCAAATTCCTATCAAAAAGCCTCAAAATGGCTCATTATCCAAGGAAGATAAGCGTTGTAATCGCCAACTTGCACGTCAACGTATTGCGATTGAGCATGTTAATCGTCGCTTGAAGATTTTTAAGATTCTCTCTTTACCTTATCGTAATCGTCGTCGTCGTTTTGGTTTGCGTTGTAATTTGATTGCTGCCATTTATAACTTTGAAGTCGCTCTTGTTGCTTCTAAAACTTTCTCTGCTCTGGATTAATTTTCAGTTCTGCAAGAGGTCTATTCAAAAACTGTCGCGATCGGAATCCCACCACCACCCAAAGGCAAACTGCGATCTTCCGTATATTTCACAACCCCGCAAACCTTACCCGTAGCAGGATTGAGCAACGGCGCACCACTTAGCCCAGGACGCACTCTGTTATCACTAAACTTGATCTTCTGTGGCACATCACCGTTAAATCCATCGCAACGAAACGTTACAGGCGCACCATTGGAGTCGTTATCAGGATATCCGTATGCAAAAAGATCGTCAAAAGCAGCGATCGCCCCATCTAACTCCACACAAGGCAAGGTCTCCGCCGTCTCAAATTGCAACAAAGCCAGATCGACAGGATCAGGAAAAGACTGCAAAACCGTCGCTACTGCAAAATCCTCTTGGTTTTGCCATCTCACCTTAATCGGGCGATCGCCAGCATTTTTAACCACATGATGACAAGTCAAAATCAGTCCAGACGATACAAAGAAACCTGTACCGTGAGTATTATCAATACTTAGCTTCACCGTACAAGTCTTAAGATTGTCTGGACTGAGACTAGCCAATGGTTTTCACCGTCCCAGCTTCCTTTGTCCATTCCAGAGAAATTTCCAGATTTGCTTTACCACCGCCTTTGACCAGTACAGCCGTTAATTGACCAGCCTCAACCGCTAACTCCATGCCAAACTTCACCGTTGCTTTATTTGGTCTTGCGCGATTAATCGGTTCGGCGATCGCTTGGACAATTCCGCCGAGCGCATCAGTTACCGCTTTAAACTTACTGGCTTCATTCGCCACATCTTCACGCCCAGTTTGCGTTACCTCAACCAGAATGATCGTGCCATCCTCAAGCTTGACGGGAATATTCTGAGTGCGATCGTCTGACATAATTTACTGCTCTCGATTACTAAAGCGTTAGATTTTATTTTTATCCATTGTTACGCAACCAAGTATTTAAATCCGCAACAGTTTGCAAATCAAAGATAACTTCGGCAAGGTTTTCTAACTGTGTCACCGACAATTTTGTAATCCTATTTTTTGTTCTAGGGCTTAATTTCCCAAACTTGCGGGTTAGCATCCTTACCAACATCGCGACTTGTCTCTGCAAACCCTCTTGCTTACCTAACTGCAACCCCTCTTGCTTACCCTCTTGCTTTGCCTCTTGATAAACACGAGTGTTTTTCAAATCGTTGTATGTAAACATGGCTTCGATCTCCTGACGACTTAACTTGGGGAACTTATAGACAAGTACCGTCTCTATAAATTTTACTACTTGGTCTTGTAAATCTGGGTTTGGTTCTTGGTGGACTTTTTCGTTGATTTGTCTTGCAAGTTCGGGAGCTTTGTTTTCTGGAGCTAATATTAGTTGAATTATGGCAATAGTCAGGGAATTTGCCTCTTGATTTAGCCAATCTTCCAGATAAACACGGATGATTCGGTTAGAAGTGATCATCTCCTGCACATGATCGACGATTTCTGGTTCACAATTGCGCTTAGCGAAAATGGCTACAGCTTGCCATTTATTGCTTGGACGAAATTGATTGAGATATAGAAATATTTCTGACAGAAATTCCCAGTAAAAGTCATTTTTTGGTTGAAATTGGACTTCCAGAAAGAAGATTGGCTTATCGTTGACTGTAGGCAAGAAGATGCCATCAAACCGAAATGCTTTCTCTTTGATTTCAGCAGTACTGAATTGATAGCCTTCTGCTTCTGAAATTGGGCGATCAATTAGCTCAAAGAGTAGCGTATGGAATGATTGGAAGAGTTGATAAAAGAGGGTATCGGTTTTCATCGCTGATTAGCTTATCACGCAGCAATCAAGTCAGCCAATTTTTGATGGTGCGGCAAAGCCGCACCATCAAAAATCTGGTTCTTTTGTGCCAGTGTGTCCGAAAATATGGCACATTAAAGGATCGCATCAGAATTGTAAACTCCCATAGCGAAAAACGAAGTTAAACTTAAATGACATTAAAAGTTGGAATTTTAGGATTTGGTGGATTAGGGCAAGCGGCGGCGAAATTGCTTAGCGCTAAGCAAGAAATGCAGCTAGTCGTAGCTGCCGACAAAGAAGGCTTTGCCTATGACCCACAGGGGCTAGATGCTAACAAGGCGATCGCCACTTATCAAAACAAAGGCTCACTGGGCTATCTCGAAGGAGTAGGTACTCTTACTCAAGACAGCATTGCGGCAGCGATCGCTACCGCCAAGGATGTTGATGGTTATTTCCTTGCATTGCCAAACCTGCCTAATACCTTCATGGCAAGCGTGGCTAAGCAATTCATCGCTTCAGGTTGGAAGGGTGTGCTAGTGGACGCGATCAAACGCACTAGTGCCGTTGAGCAAATGATTGCCCTTGCCCCCGACCTAGAAGCCGCAGGCATTACCTATATGTCTGGTTGTGGCGCAACCCCCGGATTATTGACAGCCGCCGCAGCGATCGCCGCTCAGAGCTTTGCGGAAGTTCACAAGGTCGAGATTACCTTCGGGGTAGGCATTGCCAACTGGAACGCCTACCGTGCCACCATCCGCGAAGATATCGCCCATATGTCTGGTTATACAGTTGATATGGCTCAAGCGATGAGTGATGTGGAAGTAGAGGCTCTGCTTGAAAAGACCAATGGGTTAATCTCGTTGGAAAATATGGAACATGCCGATGACATTATGCTCGAGCGTGTAGGAATTTGCGATCGCGATCGCGTCACCGTTGGCGGCGTAGTTGATACCCGTAATCCGAAGAAGCCTCTCAGCACCAATATGAAGCTGACTGGACGCACCTTTGAGGGCAAAATCTCCACCCATACTTTCACCCTTGGTGATGAAACCAGCATGGCAGCAAATGTCTGTGGACCCGCATTTGGCTATCTCAAAGCGGGTAAACAGTTCCATCAACGCGGTATTTATGGTTTGATGACGGCTGCCGAAGTAATGCCTGCGTTTGTTCGCTAAGTTTATATTTGGAATCTAGAAGCATATTTGTAGGGCGCGTTAGCGAAAGCGTAACGCGCTTTAATAATAAGTAGCTAGGCATATGAAAACTTAAAAAGCACTGGTGAAGATCTCCGACTTTTTTTGTGAATTCGCAAATTGTCTTTGCTTGCTTATATAGCTGTCCCCATGCTTGTTAGGACATAAAAACCAAATAGTGTGAGGCGGCGCGAAGTGCCGCCTCACACTATTTGGTTTTTGATTTGTCCTGATACAGGTTACTATAGCTATAAAAAGTCGGGGATCTGTACATTTATAGGTTTCTGTTGATGACTTATCCCCATTCATGAAAGTGTGACAACACTTTTATGAATTAAAAACAAAAGGCATTACCTGTCTTGACAGGGCTAAAGACTTGGCAGGTTAACGCTAATGATATTTTTGCTTGGCTAAAGGTTTAGGCAAACGCAGTGAGAGTAAGCTAAGCGATCAAGCATCTCTTACTTGCATTTACCGACAGTGCCATCGGGCATTGTTGCGCCACAAAAATTTGCACCCTGCAACACCGCACCCCGCAAATTCGCGCCCGTGAGATTCGCCCCTGAGAGATTTGCCCGTTGTAAATTTGCGCCGACAAAATCTGCTCCACGTAAGTCTGATTGATTAAGATCGGCCTCCACTAACTGCGCTCCTCGCAACCTTGCTAAACGTAAATTCGCACCCGATAGATCGAAGCCCCTAAGATTGCGATCTTCACCACCACGATTGACAATTTCCCAAACTACCCGCCACTTGCGATCAAGAATTGTCTCCTCATTAATAATGCTTTCCCGCAAATTAGCAAGGCGGAGGTTTGCTCCTTCTAGCTTCGCATCAGAAAGTTGTGCTCCTTTAAAGTCAGCTTCAGTGAGATTTGCCTTAGTTAAATCGGCATAGCGGAGATTCGCATCATTAAACTTGACACGTACTAGATTACTGCGTCTGAGGTTCGTAATGAATAGATAGGCTTGAGTGAAGTTTGCATCTTCCAAATTAACTCCTGCCAGATTCGCCTTCTCAAAATTCCCACCCGATAGATCGGCTGCGACCAGAGTTTGACCTTCAGTGCGCTGATTGACAATTTTCCAGACTAGAAACCACTTAGGATCAAAAAAAGTATCACTATCAATCTTGCTCGATCGCAGATCGGTATGGAATAGATTTGCTCCTGCAAAGGTAGTTCCTTCTAGACTTGCCCCTTCTAGATTTGCCCTTGTGAGATTTACTTCACTAAAGTTTGCCCTACGGAGGTTTGCTCTTTTTAAACGTGAATTAGTAAGATCCGCTTTTTCTAGATCCGCAAGTCTGAGATTAGCATTCTCAAAAGTAGCTCCATCGACTTTTGCACTAATTAATTTTGCGAATTGTAAGTCAGCATTTTTGAAGGAAGCTTGATTGAGAATAGAGCGTTCAAGATTGGCATATTTGAGATTGGCTCGAAAAAGATTAGCCCCTTCAAGTTTTGCTTCTAGCAAATTTGTATTCAAAAAATCAGCCCCCGATAGCAGAGCAAAGCGCAGATCCGCACCTAACATATTTGCGCGCATAAACTTTGCCCCATCTAGCTTTGCCCCACGCATATCAGCTTTACGAAGATCGGCATCCCTAATATTGGCATTGATCAAGTCGGCTCCTGCAAGTCTGGCATCAGGCAGGTCACATTCTGAACATTCTTTAGTTTTAATCAATTGATCGACGTGACTTTGATTAGCTGCCATCACTGATGTCGCTGTCGTGATGACGATGAGAGCAGAAATAGCGATCGCCTTTTTGCCTATACCCATCCTTTTATCTCCGCATCCATCATTGGTTTTTCGAGTTTAATATACTCAATTTTTGCAGCTTGCAAGATATGTTTCATCTGCACAGGTTCATTGAGATCTGCCGCAATAAAAGCTGAGTTAAGGGCAATATTGCGAATATTACCACCCGCAACACTGAGTTTACCAAGTTTCACATAATCTAGATCGAGTATTGGTGTTTTTTGAGGGAAAGCTCTACGCCAAATTTCAGCACGTTGCTCCGCATCGGGAAAGGGAAACTGAATCACAAAACGTAAGCGCCTTAAAAAAGCTTGATCGAGGGAGTTTTTCAGGTTAGTGGTGAGAACTGCCAAGCCGCGATAGGCTTCCATTCTTTGTAGCAGATAGCTAACCCCGACATTAGCATGGCGATCGTGACTGTCCTTAACTTCAGTGCGCTTCCCAAAGAGCGCATCGGCTTCATCAAAGAGCAGAATTACGCCACCACCTTCCGCAGCATCAAAAATACGTTTGAGATTTTTCTCAGTTTCGCCAATATATTTGTCAATTACCGAACTGAGATCAATGCGATAGACATCAAGCTGTAATTCATTGCCCAAAACTTCCGCTGCCATCGTTTTACCAGTGCCACTTGTACCAGCAAACAGAGCGCTAATCCCCAATCCACGACGACTCCTGCCTGCAAATCCCCATTTTTCGTAGACGGTTAAACGTTGACGTACATGGGCAGCAATGTCATGCAGTACGAATTTTTCCTTAGGCGGCAAAATCAGATCTTCCCAAGTGGCATTAGTTTCTACGCTTTGAGCCAGTTCATTGAGTCGAGGGCGAGACTGAGCGCGACAGGCGTTCCAGAGGGTTTGATGGAAGGTATGGTTAGATTGTAGTTTATGTGAGCTTTTAGCTTTGAGAGAGGCGTTGTAAATATGCGTGGGCGAGAGGTTAAAATAAGAGACGAGTTCATGAATGGAAGCATTGAGTGACTCTTTGATGTCGCTATCTAGATCGCGGAGAGATTCTTCCCACAGTGTTTGCTGCTCATTAATCGAAGGAGATTGCACATCAAAGGTAATGATTGTCCGTTGATGTTGGCGGCGACGGCTTTGACTGCTAATAATCATCGGACATTGCAGAATTTCGATCAGATAGCCGATCGCCATATCTTGATTTGGATTGGGAGCTTCATCGCGATCGCAGTCTAGTAATAGAGCTGTATCACTCAGCGTATATTCGCGATCGCATAGCTGAGCAATGAGCTGAAGATTATTTAAATCATGGGGCAGCAGACTAGCAGGTATTTTATAGAGATTTAATCCCAAATCTATACAAACATCAGCAGCGATCGCCATTTTACTAGCGACATCTTCGCCACATAGTTGCAATACTGGTAAAGTTTCTAATCCGTCGTCCTCAGAGGCATTTAGCCATGTGGCGAGCGCCTGCTTCATGATTTGTTGATGGGAATCAATCTGGACAGAATTAGCAACTACAGGTTCTAAAAGTTTGAGCAAGTGTTCATCAAGATGCTGATCTCCCATCAAATAATGCAAAATTCGTTCATTAATTCGTAAGGGACTAGATGTAAGCGCATTTCCTGCCCCAATCTCTACTAAATGCCATCGACGTAAATTTGCGGCTGGCGAGAGGGCTGACCAGTCAGCATGATCTAGTAGAGCCATCGCTAGACTAAAGGTAGGATAGGCTTGTTTGTGGTCATTGGCAATTTCAGCACAAAGCAGTCCCCAGTTTGGATCAAATTCCATGCCTGCACATAGCAACAGCACATCTCTTTCAAACTCAGAAAGACTAAAATTTTCACAGAGTCGTTGGAGATGACTATCAATTTGAGGTTTTGGTGGCTTAGATCCAACTTGAGCTTCTAAAATCTCACCTTTTTTTTCTGCAATTTTTTGTTCTAAGGTTGAGCGAATCTCAGCGATCGCCGAAAATAGAACCTGTTGGCTTTGCTTTAGCCACTTGGTGGTGATGATTGGTGTTTTTGACGATACGATCATGCTTTTTAAGTTACCGTTTTGATTATTTGCTCCAGATAGGTCTCCGCCTCGTTAACTGGTAGCAAAATCGCCTCTCCTTGCCGCAAAATCTCATACTTACCCCCATGAAATCCATGCCCAGCAATTAAACCCATTGATACGGCAAGGTTTCCTAATTCTGTGAGTTTATTGACACTTATGGTCTCCATTTCCAGATTTAGACGTTGTTTAGTTTCATCTTCATTCATGATTTGCTACTCAGTTTGACGATATTTCTGGTTGCTTAATAATACTGCTTGCAAGGAACAGGTTTTGATGGCGCGGTTTTGCCGTGCCATCAAAACCTGTTCCTTATTTTATGCCGAAGCCCTCACCATAACGACATGCTCACAAAAGCCCCATAAATTTAATGAAGGGACTTTTGTATTAATAGTTTGTATGAATAGATTGTCAGCAAATCACGATCTTCTATATCATAATCTTATGGCAAATTATGACCTTGTTTAAGCTTAAATGGCTGTATCATTTCTGCTTATCACACCTATCAATTCAACAATTTGTCATTCCTTAAACTTTTCAGAATGCATTGGGTTGTATTCTTAGTATAGCCTTTGTCCTATTCACAAAAAATCCTGCACAATAGATATGAGGAGTGAACCAACCATATTTGCCTCAAACGCCGATAATAGTGCCACCGAGCAAAATGCAGGAATGAATATGGTGGATATATTGACCCTATCCACGCGGCAACAGCAAATTATTAATTGGATTATGCGCCAACGACAGTCACCGTTGGAGGCGATCGCTGCTTATATTGAAGCGGAACTAGAAGAGACCCGTGCTGAGGTTACAGATTTAATCAGCCAAGGTTTTCTTGAATCACGCCAAATTCAAGGTGTCACATACTACGAAATTGATTTTCGTCGTCAACAAAGTACTGAAACCTTAGACGCAATATCGTCGGTCTCATCGGCAGTCCGACCGTTATCAATTATTCTCAACCCATCAGGGACAGTATCAATTACTACAGGCGAAAGTTTTGAATTGTGTGTCACAGTCACCAATCAGGGCGATCGCAGTGCTGTAATCAGTATGGCACTTGATCAAGACTCTAGCTCGATTTATCCTTGGTGTGCTTTTCCGTCAGAGAGCTTAGCGCTGAGTGTGGGGCAAAGCTGCGAAGTCGTATTCCTGATTCAAGTACCACCAACGACTTTCCCCGATGAATATAACTACACCTTAATTATTGATGCGCCCCAGCATTATCCAGAACATACCCCAATCCAATACAAGGGTAAGGTTATTGTTCTCCCTTCAATCCAAGAAGTAGTTAGAGTCAATGATCCTACTTTTGTCACTCTGCCGCGTACCTCATCTGACAATCCCCATCCCTTGCGATCGGGGGAAATCTGGCAAGTTCTCATTTCCGTCTCTAATCGTTCCGAACGGGTCGATCGCTTTCGGGTTACAGTTCCCGACCTAGATCCGAAATGGGTTTCAATTTACTATCCTGAAGGCTTGGCGCTTGTGGGTGTGGTCGAAGCCGCAGAAGGCTTACCCCTCAACCCTGACACCCAAGGACAAGTCACGATAATTTTCAAGCCGCCTATGGATGTTTGGGCGGGAATTTATGCGCCAACAATTCGTGTTCATTCTGATAACAATCCCGACTTAACGTTATTAGATATTGCTTATTTTGAGATTCTGCCAACCTATCAACTCGATATTCAACTGGTGACTTTGCTAACGAGGGTTGTCAATCAGCCTTCACTTTATGAGATGCGCTTTAAAAGTAATGGCAACATTGCACGTGAATTAATCCTCAGAACTAGTAGCCCTGAACAAGATGGATTGTTGCTCTATACCTTGACCAATGAAGAAATTAAAATCTCTCCCTATGGAACGGCAAGGATCAATATCGAAGTCGAACCCACCAAAAAATGTAAGCCACGGTTTTTAAGCGATCGCTATCTAAATTTCATCATCGAAGTTGAAGATAAGCAGGGCGCACTACTGGCTAATGATCGCTATCTTGGTAATTTATTGCTGCCAGCCCGTCCTTGGTGGCAATTTGTTTTACTGATTATTGGAATTTTGGGCTTAATTGGAACCATCATCTTTTTGATTTGGTGGTTCTTCTTTAGGCCACCCGATGTGCCACAGGCGATCGAGTTCACATCCGAGGCATCCACCTATAGAGAAGCTTCTAATGAAGCAATTCGCTTACGTTGGCGAATCACTTATCCTGAGTTGTTACGAGAAATCAAAGTAGAAGGACTTTCAACGGATGATAAACTCCTCAGTCAACCTGTTGTTTATAACTTTAGCAAGGGAATTCCTCCAGAGTTAAAAGACTATTGTGTGATTGATCGCGAGTTGTTGTGTCAAAACGTCCCAACTGATGCGCGTAAGCCTAGTCAGTATATTTTTCAGATGAACCTATCATCAAAAAATCCGAAAACTCGCACTATTCCCTTGGTTAAAACCACCAAGATTTTAGTAGAGCCAGTTCCTCAGGCTGAGATTTTGGAGTTTGCCTCAACTAAGCCTCTCTACACAGAATCCAAGCCAGTTTTACCAACCATTGCACCTGCACCTGTCCAAGCTGCGCCATCGGGAAGTGCTCCTGCAACTCCTGCCCCAACCGAGCCTAAACCTGAAAATGTTGCCAAAGCTCCTAATTTTACAGAGCCAAGTTCGATCGCGATCGCTTTGGAAAAACAGGTATTCTATACGGCAATTGGCATCTCTCAGGGTGCAGCCAATCCAAGAATAGTCAGACCTAAGCCTGATCTGGATAACGAAGTTCGACTCAATTGGAGTATATCTAACACTAGCCAAGTTAGGGAATTAACCCTTGTTGGCAGATCCCCTGAAGGTGAAGTCAAGAGTCCCCCATTGCGTTTTGTATTCACTGAAGGCTTGCCGCGATCGCTACGTCCTTACTGCACTATTTCCAATGATCAAATGGTTTGTAAAAATGTACCAACCGAAGCCAAGGCTTCAGGTAATTACATTTTCGAGTTAGCGATCGTGCCGAGCAAGCCACCCGTTGATCCTAAGGCAGTTCTAGTTACTAAAAAAACTGAAGTTACCAAAATCGCGCCCTATCCTGCCAAGATTCTTGAACTGAAGGTAAATGGACAGGATGCATTACCCCAATATTCCTTCAATCTCAATCCTGATATTCCCACCATTCTCACTTTGTCTTGGAAAGTCGAGGCTTCGGCTGCGGCAAAAATCGATTTACTTCCTGCTCCTGGTAACATTGCTGCTGTCGGACAGCTAGCTTTACCCCTAAGTCCCAAGTCCGCAGAAGTAACCTATATCCTTAAAGTGAACAATCCTGATGGGCAGGTGATTATGCGCTCCTTCATTATCCAGACGATCGCGCCACCACCAGCTCCTAAACCTGAAGAAACTCCTCCGATCGCTTTACCTCCCGATGTTCCTGAGATTGACTCTCCGTTAATTCCAAACACATCTCCAAACCAGCGATCTGGCGGCATCCTCACCCCTTCGGAGGTTCCACCAAGCCAAAAATAAAATGCTACTAAAGATCCCCCTCAATCCCCCTTAAAAAGGGGGAAGAAGAAAATTCTCCCCCCTTTTTAAGGGGGACTGGGAGGGATTTAAACCTTAAAACATAGACAGTATCTTTGAAATTAATTAATTATGATTGTTGAAGAATTTGATTTTAAGTTGCCTAAAGGATTAATTGATGTCAATGGAGAAGTGCATACTCAGGGCAAAATGAAACTGTTGACCGCTAAAGATGAGATGATTGTGCAGGATTTGTCTAGACGTAATCCAGATAATGATCTTGTCTTTTTATTGTTGGTTCAAGCGATCGCTAAATTAGGTACTTTAAATAAAGTTACCGCCCAACAACTAGAGCAACTATTTTTGCCAGATTTTCTCTATTTACAAAATCTATTTGGAAGTTTACAACCTCAAAATGTGACCACATCGGGGGAGTTATAGGCTACCCCTCGGAGAGATTATACGAGGAGGTAGCCTTCATTGCTTTTTACTTCCATTGGTCAAGGGAGGACATTCTCAACCTTACCCATGCCGAACGCTTGCGTTGGGTCAATGAGATTATGCGCTTACGCTAATCGCCTGATAATCGACAATCACGATTATTCAGCTTACCGTCAGACATAATCGTGCGACAAAAGATACTTTTTTGAGAATTAATATCCTTTAATAAAGCTGCACTAAACTTGGCTCCCCGCAAGTCTGCACCACGAAAGTCCACATTCTCTAAGTCAGCATTAGTGAAGTTTGCCCAGCGCAGATTTGCGTCCTGAAAATTGGCATCTTTTAAATAAGCGCCGATCAAATTTGCACCAATTAAGTTAGCCTTACGCAAATCGACAGCCCGCATTTTTGCTAAGCTCAGATTTGCTCCATTAAGCTTAGCCTCAGAGAGATTAGCATTACTTAACTCACATTCTGGACAAGCTCTAGTTTCTAGCAATTGGCTAACAGGATCAGCGATCGCCGTTGGAGCTAATGAAAAATATAAGGGCAAGGCGATCGCGCCTAATAAAAAGTAGTTATGTAACATTGGCATTCCTACACAGTCTAGGATTCTGCAATTTAATAGGGAACAGATTTTTGATGGTGTGGCTTTGCTGCGCCATCAAAAATTTGGTTCCTTGTTTTACAATGGAGCCTCTAAAACAATATACTAGATTGCAAAGGAGTAACATTCTTTTCACTTTCTTTTTCTGGGATAGCAGTCAAAGATGATGGTTTCAAAGGTTGAAGATCGTCAAGAACTGCATTAAGTTGCGATCGCATTTCTTCATTTGATAAATCAAAGTTATTGATTAACTGTTGAATCGTTGTATAGACACGAGATATTATTGAATCTATACGATCAACTGAACTTACAACAGGCGCACTTGACAAAGATTTTGGTAGATTGTTATCTTCAGGTGCAATTGTTTCAGCAGATTCTGGAGATTCAGTCTGTAGTTGTTGAATTGTCTTTTGCATATTCTCAATTACGCCGTACATTTCCATCGGATCAAATATCTTTAATAAACTGGTTTGGGTAACGATTCCTAAGCTTTGCCCCCAATTCCATGAGACGACCATTCGACCGACGCGACGTTTTTTCATTTCTTGATGGGCTGTCCACAATGAATCATCGGGACTGAGTAAAAAAAGTGGTGAACTCATCACCGTTTGCGCCTCTGTAGTGGCTAGATTAATCTGAAATGCGTGGAACTGGACAATATCTCGCTCAGTAACAATTCCCACAGGACGTTGATTGTCTTCTTCATCGGTCTGAGTGATAACCACACAGCTAACGAGATGCTTTGACATTAAATAGGCTAGATCTAAAACTGGAGTGTCTATAGATGCATAGATTACCTGAGTAGTCATTACATCAGCAACACGCCGAAAGCGGAGAAGATTGGCAGGACGGAGAATATGCTGAATGCCCTCATGGGAAATCACGCCGATCAGATCCCCTTGATCATCTACTAGAGGCAAATGTCGAATTTGGTAACGGCGAAATAAAAATAATGCAGCAAATATATCTCCTACGGATCGTTGTGGCATTGTCACAATTGGTGTGGTCATGAAATCGCCAACCGTAGCATTTTGAAAGTCAACTTCTTGGGCGGTCAGTCTCACCACGTCTCGGGCTGTTAAAATGCCAACTAAATCTTGATCTTGCTTCACCAAAACGCAACTTGTTCTAACCTCAAGTTGCGTTAACTGAGAACATGAATTTAATAGATCAGATTGGGATTCGGAAATATCTGAATTAAGTAAAGAACAACTAGGATAATGTGCTTGACTAATCATCGCGATCGCATCAACTAGAGGTGTCTGTGGTGTCACGATCAAAGGAGAATATTCAATTACACTAGTTAAACTAGGAATCCAATCAAGCGGAGTGTCAAATTGCATGGTCAAATTAATTGCGATCAGATCAGCAGGCAGATAAGTAGCTCAGTAAACACCCTCAATCTTAGATTCCTGAAAAGTTTGCACAGGGATAGTTTTGGGCTTTAATCATGTGGATGTAGTTACTTACCAAGACAAATGTAACATTTTTCAGCCTCAAGTGTAAAAACGATATTGAGTTTAAGCCTATATCGGTATATAATCGACAGATGTTACAATAAAATCGATAAATTTATATCTGTATATAGTTTATATTATGATAATGGTGAATCGATATTTAGCTAACAAGATTGATTATCAGTTTGGGTTTCAGTTTGATCTTGGGTTTCATTTTGAGTTGAGACTTCAGAAATTCTGGCAGTCTTTCCATACAAGCGATCTAAAACTCGCTTTACAGAAATTCGCTTCCACGTTTGTCCTCGTTTAGTGGTGTAACCCTGATGATTTAACCAATCAGCGATCTTCTGTAATGACTTGCCTGATTTGTGGTGGCGACGAATTAGTTCAACTACTTGAACCTCTTCAGGATCTTCCACCAACTCTCCATCTAGCGATCGCTGTCCAAACGCAGGCGAACCATAACCTGCATATCCCCCTGATGCAGCCTTAGCGCGTCTACCACGTTCTAGTCTTTCCCAAACAGACAGTCCTTCTAACCCGTTTTCTGTCATGGCTATAAAAATAAAATAATTAAAATAAATTTATTGCGCTCATGAAAATGTGACAATACTGAATAATGCCATTTAAAGGTTCTATTCCCCCCTTTAAAACTTAGTCTAACCCACTTTCTGACACAATATTAACCTGTCTTAATCTATCTTTCCTCTAAAAATAATAAAAAGCAATAAAAAAAATTTATGAGTACAGCAGTTTTTATCCAAGACCAAACTGAATTTGAAACTCTACGAGCAAAGACTTCTCTACTTGTCGTAGACTGCACAGCAACTTGGTGTGGTCCTTGTAAGGTAATTGCTCCATTGATTGATCAACTTGCGGCAAATTATAGCGATCGCGCTCAAGTCATGAAATTAGACATTGATGGAAATAAACCTTTAGCTAAGGAATTTGGGTTGAAAAGTATTCCAGCCGTCCTATTCTTTAAAGATGGAGAATTAGTTGAGACGATGATTGGAGTCAAGACCTATGAAGAGTTTAGTAAAACTTTAGATAAACATCTATAGGCTGATTTCTTATTAATATCATCCCTAAATGGTTTAAGGAATGATGCACCCTTCGGGTGCTGCATTCCTTAAAAATATCTAGTATTCATGATCTTTTCTATACTTTGTTCGAGTTTTCTTCATATTAAATTAGCTAATCTCTATGATCACTACCCTCTTGATTGTTGATGATTCTGAAATAGATCGGCGTAAATATCTTCGCTACCTCAATAGCGAACGTCCTCATACTTATCTAATATTAGAAACAGATAATTTAGAGAAGGCTAAAGATATATGTACACAAAAGAAGACTGATGCTATTTTGCTTGGCTTGTCATTAACCGATGATCATGGTCTAGAATTTCTCAACTGGATGAATCAACAAGGACAAATAGCTCTGCTGCCGACTCTTTTGTTGACAAAACAAATTGATGAATATACTGCGGCTCAAGCTTCCAAAAATGGTATTCAAGACTATTTGATTAAGGAATATTTGACTTCACAGCGATTAGTCCAATCACTTGATCATTTATTTGAGAGAATCCGCTTAATTAATACAATTTCTGATGCACTGAGTTTGCGGAAGAGAGCAGAAGAAATCATCGCCGAAGGTTGCGAGAAATTTTATAATTTTTTAGAGTGTTCAAATGATTTAATTTGGTCAATTAATCTAGAAGGTAACTTTATTTATCTCTCGCCTCAATTTCAAGATCTATTTGGGTGGCAACCTGCTGACTGGATTGGTAAATCGATGATTGATCTTATTCATTTAGGCGATCGCCTCCGCTTTAAAAAAAGTATTGAGCGAGTTCTTGATCCCAGTAAAAAAAGAGATGTACCAATAAAGTTTCGCCATTACAAAAGCGATGATAGTTTTATTTGGGTATCCTCTAACGTCAATCCTGCTAGGAATTCACTCGGAGATGTGATTGGTATACAGGGAGTGCTGAGGGATATTAGCGATCGCATTGCTTTAGCCTACGCCATTAGAGATCGCAAACTTGCCAAGGTCAGACTTCATGAGTTTAATAAAGCCTTATCGAATGTTCATCAAGAGTTAGCTCAGACCCATTGGACAAAAGATGAGTTTCTTGCCAACATGAGCTACGAACTTCGTACTTCACTGAGCGTTATTTTAGGATTAGTAGAGAATTTGCAGGAGGAGGTATATGGCTCCCTCAATCAAAAACAGATTAGAGCATTACAAACAATTGAACATGGAGAAAATCATCTATTGAAACTAATCAATGACATTTTAGATTTCTCTAAAGCTGACGTTGGATATTTATAAAAGTCATTCAAAAAAAACAAAATTGCTCCAAATGACTAGGGTTTGATATATATAGCAATGTAAGTTTTGCTTAGGACATCAAACCCAAAAGAAGAGTGGCGGCGCGAAGCGCCGCCACTCTTCTTTTGGGTTTTGATTTTTGTCCGAGCTATCTCTTACATTGCTATATATATTAGGCTATAACACTTTACGCTAAAACCAGAATCAAGATATTCTTTAAAAACACCGCAAAGCATCTCTTTTAAAGAATTCTAGTTTTTTGTGATAGTAATATGAAAATTCTGCATGGTACTTGGATTCATGATCATGATAATGACTTTATCCAGACTGGCAATTTTTATATTTGGGTAGAGACCACTGAACCGAAGGCGATCGCCACAACCAAGCGTAAATCATCCAAAACGGTACAAGCATCTGGGGCGATCGCAAAACATCCTGCGAGTTTGGATGAGTCAGACTTAAAGTTGTTTCTCTATAAAGATCTAGCTATCAAGGATGATCTTTTAGAAGAACCACATAATAAAAGATACGAAAAGGAAAAGATTATCTTTCCTCAATATTTTCTTTTGCCAACCAGCGATAATCAACCATTACCATCTCTAGAATCAGCACGATATTTAGAAATCGATAATCCTGAAGATTTTGAGCTAAAGTATTGGCAAATTGATTGTTATCAAGTGACTACTTCCGTCAAAATAGGTAGTTATAGATATCGTCGAGCAATTAATGTTATCAAATTGTTAAATGATTTACATTTCATCGCGATCAATAATCTTGCGGAAGTACAGCTAGGCTCTGATTTACTATTTTGGTATCACTACACTCAAGTCTTTAAACAGATTATTCTCAAGGATCAATATATACCTTCCTTTAAGTATCGAGAACTTGAAGGTAAAGCCACGAAAACTTCTGCAAAATCCAAAAAAACAGCAAGTCAAACAGCAAAATTTGAGATTTATCCAGCTTGGGAGATTGTTTCTGAGAAATACGAAGAAGAGTTACAGCAGTATTTGGAATATATGCCCCTAGCATGTGTTTCAGGATTTAGCGAACTTAATTCTCAACCATTATTTTGCGATCGCCGCACCCTATTACAGCATTTTTCAGAATCAATTCTGCATAGCATCATCACTAATACCCCAACCACCGCCCAATTTGATAAGCAAGTATTTGATTCCTTATTACATAGAGGTTTAGATTTTTCTGCTGATCGCTTTGGTGATTCGATGATTGCTGGTGACGCAGCATTAGAGGAGTACCAACAATGGCAAGCATGGCAACAAAAAATCAAACGCACCCAATCCGATTCCACATTCTATCTTTGCTTTCAACTCCAAGCTCCATTTAAGGAAGAGGAAACTTGGCAACTGCAATTTCAAGTTGCGCCTAAACAAGATCCATCGCTGAAGTTGCCACTAGTCGATTATTGGACAATGACAGCAGCTAAAAAGAAAGCTCTTGAAAAGCAATTTGGTAAAGAGTTTGAGCAAAATTTATTACTAAATCTTGGCTATGCTGCCAGAATCTATAATCCGATTTGGCAAGGCTTAGAAACCGATCGCCCAGTTGGTTTAAGTCTCAATCTTGACCAAGCCTTTGAATTTCTGAAAGAATCAGCTTGGGTTTTAGAAGATGCTGGATACAAAGTGGTTGTCCCTGCTTGGTGGACACCTGTGGGTAGACGCAAGGCAAAAATCAAGCTCAAAGGTTCTGGAAAAAGTGCTACTAGTAGCAAAACTCAAGCCAAGAGCTACTTTGGTTTTGAGCAACTGGTGGAGTATCAGTACGAATTAGCGATCGGTGATGAAATTGTTTCTGCAAAGGAATGGGAACAGCTAGTTAATGATAAAGCACCTCTAGTTAAGTTTCGTGGCGAATGGATCGAACTCGATCGCGACAAAATGCAAGAGATGCTCACCTTCTGG
The DNA here is from genome assembly GCF_051131155.1 of Pseudanabaena minima str. Chao 2107. Classification (NCBI taxonomy): domain Bacteria; kingdom Bacillati; phylum Cyanobacteriota; class Cyanophyceae; order Pseudanabaenales; family Pseudanabaenaceae; genus Pseudanabaena; species Pseudanabaena minima. The sequence continues at coordinate 917,870 of NZ_CP159508.1, read as the reverse complement.
CAAAAACAGGGGCAAGGCACATCGGCAATGAGTCTGATTGACCTGATGAAGTTAACTGCCACTGATCCTGATTGGGAAGTCGATCGCAACAGTACCCTCTCAGAGATGCTGTCAAAATTACAGGATAAACAGCAATTTGAACCAATCGAAAATCCACCGCAACTTAATGGAACTCTACGCGAATATCAAAAACGCGGTGTGGCATGGTTGCAATATTTAGAAGGTCTAGGTTTAAATGGTTGTCTAGCCGATGATATGGGTTTAGGAAAGACGGTACAGATTATCGCTAGGTTGGTGAATGAGCGAGCCGCCATTGGTGAAGTTGCCCAGCCGACGAAAGCCAAGAAAACAACAAAAACAGCGAAATCCCAAAAAGTTGTTCCTGCCGTTGTATCGATAAATGAGATTCCGCCCACGTTACTGATTGCACCAACATCCGTTGTCGGTAACTGGCAAAAAGAAATCGAGAAGTTTGCGCCACATTTACGTGCGATCGTGCATCATGGTAGCGATCGCACCCAAAATGCTCAAGCTTTTCAGGATATTTGCCAAACCCATGATTTGATTATTACTTCCTTCACTCTCATTCGCAAAGACGAAGCCATGTTTAGCAGTATGAACTGGCATCGGATTGTGATTGATGAAGCCCAAAACATCAAAAACCCCAAAGCTGCTCAAGCCAAGGCAATTCTCAAACTCGAGGCCAAACACCGCCTCGCCCTCACAGGTACACCTGTTGAGAATCGGCTGCTGGATTTATGGTCAATTTTCAACTTCCTAAATCCCAACTATTTGGGCAAAGAAGCCCAGTTTAAAAAATCCTTTGAAACACCAATCCAAAAGAATAATGATCAAATTCAAGCAGGCGTATTAAAAAAACTAGTCGAGCCATTTATTCTCAGGCGCGTCAAAACCGATCAATCGATCATTAAAGATCTACCCGATAAAATCGAACAAAAGCTCTACACCAACCTCACTAAAGAGCAAGCATCACTTTATGAAGTAGTGGTGAGAGATGTAGAAAAACAACTCAATGAAGTGGAAGGGATTCAACGCAAGGGCTTAATCCTTTCGACATTATTAAAACTCAAGCAAATTTGCAATCACCCCCGTCAATTTTTGCAAGATGGTAGCGACTTCACAACCGAGCGATCGCATAAGCTTAGCCGTTTGACCGAGATGATGGAAGAAGTAATTTCCGAAGGAGAAAGCATCTTAATCTTTACTCAATTCACAGAAATCGGTGATGCTCTAGAAAAATACGTCCGTCAAAAGCTGCATTACAACACCTACTATATTCACGGTGGCACAAATCGCGATAAACGCGAACGGATGATTACGGAGTTCCAAGATCCTGAAACTGAGCCTTCGGTATTTGTTCTTTCGCTCAAGGCTGGTGGTGTCGGTATCACGCTCACCAAGGCAAATCACGTCTTCCACTTCGATCGCTGGTGGAATCCCGCCGTTGAAGACCAAGCCACCGATCGCGCCTTTCGGATTGGGCAGAAGAAAAATGTTTTTGTCCATAAATTCATAACTATCGGTTCCTTAGAGGAGCGCATCGATCAAATGATTGAGGACAAAAAGAAACTGGCTGGTGCGATCGTCGGCGCGGATGAGTCTTGGCTCACGGAGATAGACAACGACAAGTTCAAGCAGCTTATTGCTTTGAATAAGAGTGCAATTATGGATTAATGAATTAAAAAGTTTTTATGCGAAAATAAATGAGATTACTGAAGAACTAGTTCTAGGCGATCGCTACCAAATTGTCTCTAAGTGGGGATAATTTAAAATTTTGGCATCACAGGTTACAAGTGGAATTTGATATCGTCGAGCGATCGCTACTAAAATTCTATCGGCTGGGTCTTTGTGAAATGGCTCTGGTAGAAGACTGCTTGCGATCGCATCTAATGGATCTAAAGGTTCAACAATTATTCCAGAATGACTTTTGGCTAATTGATACCATTCATCGATAGAGAGAGGAATGTCTAATTTTCCAAGACTGGCTTTAACGGCAATTTCCCATACAGAAATAGCTGAAACCAATAAGCCATCACGATCTTCTTCGATAGAAATTGCTCTTGTGCTTTTTCTGATAGTTGGCTGGGATTGTGCAGTAACCATAGCCAAACATGGGTATCGAGTAAAATCATTCGTTTAGTGCTTCCCATAGATCGGACATGGGTTCGTCAAAGTCAGCAGAGATTGTAATTGGCATTCCTCGAAGTGGGTAATGTTTAATCCGAGAGGTAGTGTAGGGAACGATTTTGGCTAGGGGGATGCCATTGCGAGTGATCACAATTTCAGATTGGTTAACTGAAACTTCATTAACAATTGCAGCAAGGGAAGGGTTAACTTCTTGGACGTTCAGATATTTCATACCTGTTTTGGGGTGAACCCGATTGGGTATATTTTTTAGGTTTAGGTTTGGTTTGATTTTAGCTTGTCTCAGGTGTTTGATGTTGAGACGATCACTGACTCAGTTAGATTTTACTTTTGCTAATTGTCCAAATACTTGTAATCCACTCAAAATCTAACGATAATATAGTCATCCGACAGTCTTAATATTATGACCGATCCCTTAGCTGAAAAAATTGGTATTAACGTGCAGGGCGGTACTGTGAATGTGCAGAACCTCAATATTGGGATTGCGGAACGGTTAGAGAAATCAGGCGATCACGTCAGAATTTTGGTGGTAGCGGCTAATCCTTTGGGGTCTTCTCCTCTGAAGTTAGACCATGAGGTAAAAACTATTAAAGAGGCATTAAAGAGATCCCGCAAAAGCGGTAATTTTGTGGTGGAATATTGTCTAGCGGCTACCCCTTCAGAATTGCGTCGCGCTTTGTTGGATTTAGAACCGCACGTTTTGCATTTTAGCGGTCATGGTGCGGGAGAGAAGGGGCTGTTATTTGTAAGTGATGAGTCGGTGGGGGCGATCTATCGTTCGGATAGTGGAGAGGTGCGATCGCATTCGACTAGCAGCAATGAAATTAAATTTGTTCCCGCGCAACCATTGGCTAATTTGTTGCAGCTTTGCGATGAACATCTGGAATGTGTGGTGTTGAATGCTTGTTATTCGGATGTGCAGGGTGATGCGATATCAGCAAATATTCCGTTTACGATTGGGATGCGAGATCGGGTGGCGGATAATGTGGCGATTAAGTTTTCGCAGGGGTTTTATGATGCGATCGGGGCGGGGAAGGGTTATGAAAGTGCTTTTAAATGGGGAAAGGTGGCGATCGAGTTCGATCTGGCTAACAATGAAGCATCGCAAATTCTCGTTTTAAGAAAGAAAGGTGAATCATTTTCTCCCGTTCCATCGCAAACCACTCTTTCTTCTCCAAATCCTCAACGCTCTCTATCGGCTACTGAATATTTTAATCGTGCTCTCGAAAAACAAAATCGAGGACATAATTTGGGAGCGCTTGACGACTACACAGAAGCGATTTGCCTCCAACCTGAACTCGTCAAAGCCTACTACAATCGCGGACTAGTGAGATTACGATTAGGAGATAAAAAAGGTGCAATCTCTGATTACAACCATGTCCAAGAAACTGACTCAGATTTTACTTTCTCAATTCAGAACAGATTATTTAAAAACATTGAGATAGTAAAGGAATGCATAAACACTGAGTATTCAGAAATACCAATTGATGCTAAGTTTTTACGTAATTGCTCAACCTATAGAAAACAATGATTTGAGAGGATTCAAAGCGATAAGAATGGACTCAAAAGCAGAAAAGCCTTGTCTTTTTCCAGTATTGACAATGGAACGAACAGCCGCAAATAAGTCACGCCCCCAATCGGAGCGAAAACCATTCGTAACTTTTCTAAAAATGACACTCCAACGTAAAGCCTGTTCGCTAGAGTTATTAGTTGGCGGGATGGTGTGGTCATCCAAAAACAGAAAAAAAAATAAGTTTCTCGTAATTCTAGATATCGCTTCTGTAATCTAAGTCCATCTTCTTGAGTAGGTAACAGAGCTAAAATATTGTCGAGGTCTCGATACAATCGACATCGATATTGATAACGAGTAGAGTCAGCTAAATCCGACCATCGCCTTCGCAGCACCAAAGCTCGTAGCAGCAGCTTTTTCATCCTGCCAGAGAAAATCTGGTCTCCTGCATCAATTCCATACTGACAATCTCTGAGTTGATGGGCAAGACAAACTTGCCATTCTGTCGCTGGATTGGTCTTTTGGGCGCTAAACAAATCTGATACCCACACCTCTGGTTGATGCTCTGCCATCACTTCGGCGATGACATCTGCGCCTCTAGACGGTCGGATGATATGAAAACATACTTGTTCGTTCTGAAATACCCATTCCCATTGATTTTTACCGTTTACCCTTGCTCTGGTTTCGTCACTGCATACTAGACGAGATGTTTTTAGGGCTTGGAGTATTCCTGTCACCTCCGACTCTAGTTGTCCTTTCACCCTTGTTAAGAGATTGGCGATACCTCCTTCTGATATCTCTAAGCCAAATACTTCACTCAGCATTTGCTGCATTCTTCCATAGCTTATACCGTGACTGTATCTCATCGTTGTCACTAGGGCAGCTATTCTTTCTCCAAAGGGACTTCCTACTTCAAGTCCTACGGGTAATGCTGCGATTTGTTCCTGTCCACAATGCTCACACTTGCATCCATACCTTTCGATTCTGGTAACGATGGGCTTGATTGGTGGTATATCGATCTTGTCGTATCGTTCCAGTAATACCTGCATTGATTCAGCGATCTCTTTCCCACATTCTGCACAACTTTTTACAGTTGCTTTGAGCGTTTGGTCTGGATTTTCACTCAGTTGACGACCTCCTCCATCTCTTCCTATACTTCCTGCTCGTTTGCCTTCTGTTTCTTCTGGATTATTGATTTCCGCTTTAAATCCTTTGGCTGGTGGCAAACTTGAGTTCTTTGAAGTCTTCTTTGGTTTCTTTTCTAACTGCTTCTGTAGTTTTTGTAGTTCTTCCCATAACTTAACTATCAAGGCTTCTTTTGCCTCGTCTGTTAGTTCTTTTAGGTTGGGTAGTTCTTTCATTTCTTTAATTTATCAGCTTTTGCCCCTTTGTCAATTTTCCTACGTTGAGCTATTACGTTTTTACACTTAAGCAAAAATTGGAAAAAGCTGGAGTACTTCTTACAAAGACAAAAATGGCAAGAAGCAAATTCTCAAACAATAGGCTTGTTATTGGCACTTGGCGATTCCAAACATAAAGGATGGCTCTCTGGTTCAGACATACAAAATATCATAACTGAAGTTAAAAGTAGAGAAGTTGTTAAACTAATAGATCAATTGTGGGTTAACTATAGTGAATCTACTTTGGGTTTCAGTATACAGAGAAATATAGTCAATATTAATGGAGAAGGGTTGGGAAATGATATGTTTGGAAAATTGGGAAGGCAATTTGGTTGGTGTTTTACTTCAGGAGAGCAGGAATACTGTAATGAATACTGGACAAATTACGAAACTATTAATTGGATAAATCCTCAAATGACTCTAGGGCATCTACCATATTTGGGACATTCTTGGTTATTACGAGATTCACCTTCTTGGAACAGCTATAAAGACTTTATCCTCTATAATGTTAACTGTTCTTTAATTAACGAAGATTCTGATTCTATACAATCATTTGTTGGTAAAAGCACTGGCATTTGTGATGTAGCTAGCCTATGGGAATGCTTATAACTGAGTCCAATCAATAATACCTTTAAGTGCAGTTACTATACTTTTACAACTTTTTTGGAGGTTCAGCAATTTCCCAATTTCATACAGCATTGGGACAGTTCCTCAACTATCAAATTGTTTTAGAATTAGAAGATCGCGATCGCATTCTCTACTTAGCCGTTCCCTTTGAAACTTACGAAGCATTTTTTCGCTTTGAGCCAGTCAAAACCGCGATCGCCCGTTTTCAAGTTAAGCTGCTTGTTTACAATACAGAAAAAGAGGAGATAGAACAATGGATCGAGTAGAACATTATCGCCAAATCGTGCGTACCTTTCTCGAAGAATATGCCCAAGAAAGCGTCTCACCTTATGAAAACGTCACTGCCGAATTAGTATTTGATGAACAACGTGACCGCTACTTGTTAGTTCATGTTGGTTGGCAAGGCGCAAGGCGAATTTACGGCTGTCCTATGCAGATTGATATTATTGATAACAAAGTTTGGCTGCAACATAACGCCACTGAAATATTTGTCGATCAAGAACTTATTGCTAAAGGCATCCCCGAAGACGACATGGTGCTAGGACTACAATCACCTCGTATCCGTGAATTAGTTGCTGCAAAAAAGAAGATCAGTTCAGCATCTCAGCAACCACAAAATGAATTTACAAATCTATTGATTGATAAATATCGCAAACAAGGACTAGAGCTATAATTCACATTAATTATCAAAAAGTAAAACAATGGCAAAACATAGTCGGACATGGTGGGGTCAAAAATTCATTAGCGCTCTCGAATCTTTCACCGATTCAGGTAGGCTCCAACGTGGTCGCGCCTATTCTGGAGACAGTCGCATTCTCCATTTCGATATTACGAAAGGACTTGCCACCGCCACGATTCGCGGTAACGTCAATCCTTATTTTGGAGTCTATAAAGAACCACTCTATGGAACTGAAGTAAAAATGACCGCGATCGCTGCCAAAGACTGGACAAAAATCATTGCTAATATGTCCTCCAAGGCAAGCGTAGTCGCTAGATTACTGCTCAATGAAGTACCTAAAAATATTGAAGATAGTTTTACCGCCGTTGGCAAACATCTACTGCCCTATAGCAGCAAAGACTTTCATACGGAATGTTCCTGTCCCGACTATTCCAATCCTTGCAAACATATTGCAGGGCTATGTTACCGACTATCGGGCGAACTCGATCAAAATCCGTTTTTGTTATTCGAGATGCGCGGCATCTCTAAAGAAGATCTACAAGCAGAATTAATCAAATCGCCTCTCGGCAAAGCCCTCGCATCAGAATTAGGCGATCGCACCCTTGAGCCAGAAGTAGCAACCTCATACTTCACGAAGCCGCAAACTGTAGCGATTACAGAAACTCCTACCCTCAAACAATTTTGGCAGGGACAAAAGCGCCTACCACAAGCAATTCCCTTTGCTGCTCCTGCGAGTGTGTCGGCGATCGCTATCAAAAAACAAGGTGATAATCCTCCCTTCTGGAAAAAGGATAGCTCTTTTATTGAAACGATGGAAACACTCTATGATCGCGTAAAAAACAAGAACTCAGCACTATTATAGCAATAAAAAAGTTTAAAAGTGTGGCAAAGCCACACTTTTAAACTTTTTTATTAACTACTTAACATCGCATCCTAGATTAAAAAGTCGTTCTGTTTTTTGCCCAAGTACTCTTCCTTCCGTTGTTCCGCTTATCGTCACAATATCCTTCCCAATCAAATGGATATCGACAGCACTAACTGAAGAACGATTAGTCTCTAAAGTTTTGCCATTAATATTACTGGTACGTTTACCATTGGCAGTTAAAGCCCATAGTTTTGTTTGACCATCGTCACCACCACTTACTAAATAGCAACCTTGGGAACTGAAGGCAACTGAACGCACAGGTTTAGAATTATGAGCATCTTTCCAGCCATCGACTAATTGACAAGGGCGATTGCTTTGCAAACAGGTACTGAGATCCCAAACTGACATATAGCCCTGATTGTCGGCTGTAGCCAGTAAATTGCGTTTGAGATCTGGTACAGAAATACTCTGGATATAGTCATCTTGACCACCGACATTGGGATAGGGGATTTGCTTAACTGTATTGTTGACCCAGTTCCAAAGTACAAGTTGGTTATAACGTCCAGCGATCGCTAAAGTGCTGTCATCTTGTCCAACTAGAGCGATCGCAATAACTGCAAAATCAAATTTCTTGATCTGACTCGGTTGGGTGGGCGGATTGGTAAATAAATTTTGGAGATCCCATCGTAATACTGTGCCACTCCCATGACCACTAAATAAGGTTCTCGAGTCAAGGGTATACTCTAAGCTAAATACGCGATCATCTGCTTGATTAGTAAATGTGGCGATCGGACGTTGATTTTCGGATTGACTATCCAAAATCTGGATTTCACCATTTTCTAGTCCTGACGCTACAAAATTATTATTAACAGGACGATAGCGAACTGTACGAATAGCTTTTTGAGCTTCTGTCAAAGTACCTAGATCAAAACCAACAAACGGGCGATAAAATCCCGATACATTCCACTTACGGATTGTGCGATCGTTAGAACTACTAATCGCATTGTCTCCGATACCATCATACTGAACAGATGTAACTGCTCCCTGATGAGGTGGAAATGGATTGTTAGGATTAAAGCCAGACAACCAGCCAATGACAAAGAGAAGAATTGCTAAAATCAGAATTATTAAGAAAAGTGGAACTACTGGTTTAACAACAACTTCAATCGCTTGGACTTCATCAATGGTGTTAACCCTTGTATCTTGCCAGTTTGCCTTAATTAAAAGATTTAATTTTTGAGATGCTCCCACCCAAGGTCGAGATTTATCAACTTGAAGCTGGAGATCATTTTTACTGAATGGTTCAATTTCCGCATCATTGGGTGACACTTCAAAGGAAAAGTCTTCATAATCATTAGAATTAACATTCTCTAGATCAAAGCTAATTTTTTGAGGAAGGTTGCTAGCATTGTCGGCTGTGAGCGTAAATATCGCGGGTGAGGATTGCCAAAACTTCCACCATAACTTCCACGATCGCTTAGCGGGGATAGTCTGTAATCTTGGTAAACAAACTACGGCTAACTCACCTTTTGGCAATACTTCTAAGCTCGATGTTAATTGAGAAGGTAAGCCATTAGTATGGGAAATATCAATAGTGAAAGGATAGGATTTGGCGATCGCATCATGATCAAATGGCAAATTACATATAAAGGAAGCTCGAAACTGCGCCCCAGCCTTGACTGTAAACTGTTGAGTATTGCCCCTAGGAAACCATGAATCTGGCAGATCACGGCAGGTTAAGGTTACATTTGTATTTTGCTGACTGGGATTCCCAATTAAGATAGGAATTTCTAGATCGTCAAGGGGCATAGCTTGAAGTTTTTGAGCAGGTATTTCAGCCTTTAAAATTGATCGCCCTGCGCCTTCTTGGAGATTGATGCGTAATACTTCACGATTTTCTTCGCGTAATTCGATTGAAAAAGCCCGAACTGTAATATTCATAATCCCTGTAAATCCTGAGATCGGGGTTTCAATAATCGAAACCACAAACTCGACCAAATCTCCTGGGGGGATCTTCACACTCACATCAGGGGAAATCGTATACCATTCATAGCCAACTTCTTGAATATCTGCACCTGCGGCAATGAGTTCAATCTGAAAGCTAGAGAACTGATTGCTATCATTAACAACAACTACAGGAAAAGAATTTTTTGTAGAACCGATTTTAAAATTTAGTTCTTTTTGAGGTATCTCTAAGCCGATTTGATTTGCGGACATCGCCGTATTCTCCTAGGTTTCTCTGATAGCGTTTGGCAAATGCGTACTTGTTCATTTGCTAAATCTAAAAATAACTACAGTAAAGGTTTGCGATTTTCATTTTGTCTACGACAAAATTGGGTCTAAGAACGACGCGAGGTTTCGCCTATTCTTAATGCTCTAGCACGGCTCAGAAGTGATTCTACTGAATTAGTCTGTCCCATTTGCGATGCGATCGCCGCTTTTTTAGCTTCATCTTTTTCGGCGCGCAGTTTACTAAGTTGACTCTTCATACCATTTTGTCGTTCAGCAATGGTACTTCCCATCTCTTGAAATACTCGCGCCATTTGTCCCAGTTCATCCTGACGCTGAGCCACTGAAGCCAATTCCTCAGGATTAAAAGATTCCTCTTCGATTTCCTTTGCCGCAGTCATCAGATCTTTAATTGGTCGTAAAAGCCATGTGGCGATCGCCAAACCGATCAAAATATTTGCCCCCAACATAATCACAATAATAATTAAAGTGACTCGGTTATTTGTATCAATCTCCTGCATGAAAATTGACTTTGGCACGATAATCCCAACTGACCAATCTAGTTGCAAGTCTTGATTCAACTTATGAGTACTAACAATATATTTTTCACCATTAAACTCAAACTCAATTACTTGAGCGTCTTGAAGGCTTTGAAATCCACCAAACTGTTGTTGAATAGCTAGCCCAGCATTCTTTAGTTTAGGATCTTGACTTTGAGAAGCCTCAAAACGCTTAACTACATTGCCATTTTTCTCAAAGACTGGAGCTTCGGACGTAGATGCAACCAGTGTACCGTTGCCCTCAACTAAAAATACGTTCCATCGCTCCGAAGGGCGAGTTTGTAACATGAACTGCTTAATTTGTTTTAGTGAAATATTAATGCCTACTACACCCTGTATATTGCCACTAGCGTTATAAATTGGTGTTGCTTTGGTAGTAGTCAGTTCACCATCAGTGGTACTAACAAAAATCGAACTCCAAATTGCCCTACCAGACTGCTTAGCGGCAATATACCACGGACGGGTTCGGTGGTCATATACTTCATTTGTGATCAATTTGCCGCGTACTCCATTACCACTTAGTACATAGGTGGGGCGATTAGGACTAATCCCATCCTCACGAATACGCAGCAAAAAATCGGAGCCAATGTAGCGCTCGATGCCAACCATAGTTCCGCTTTCATTACCATAAAACAAAATGTTCTGGATATTTAGTTCCCTTGCTTTATTAAAAACATCTTTCTGAACTTGACTAATATCATTCGGGTTAATACTGCCGTTACTAAGGGCAGTAGTTAATGACTGATTAATTCGTACTGACTCCTCTAGATAGGAAGTAATTTGTTGTTCAACCCGTAAATTTAAATTATCACAAAGTTGACGAGTTAGCTTCTGGACAGCACGTTCACTACTATTAAATGAAATCCAACCTGTGATACCAACTGCCACAGTAATTTGAATGCTTAGAACAATGGGAAAAACTTGACGAATCGAAGACATGGATAAATAACCTTGGATAAATGTGAATATCTAGATGTTCTATGGGAGGGTATCAACCATATTGGTTATACGGCGTTGATCGGATTCTGGTTGCAGATTAAGGTTGTTTTGGTATTGAGGATTTACTTGCATGGCTTGATACATTCCATAGCGTTGAGCAGCATAGTTGAGAATATTAATCCCCAATTCTTGGCAATTGCGAATAGTTTCTCTCGTTAAGCCTTGATCTGACTGACCACTCCAGATAGGTGATAGTTGTCCTAGTATGACAACTACACCCCCATTTGTGAGAATCTGCATTGGTTGCTGGAGGAGCGCTGACAAATTTGGGAGAATAAACGGCTGACTACGGAGAGGGTGAGTGCGCTCCAAATCAGAAAATATTTGCATCGGTGTTTCCATAGGAAGCCTACTGCGAAAAGAATTAAGAAAATCTTGCGTAGACGAATTGATTTCGATCGCGATCGCTTCTAACTCAGATAATAGTTCTGCTTGAATACTTGATTGATCAGCTTGTTGAGCCATTGATTGCGATTGGCTAGTTTTTTTGAGCTTGTTGTTAGCATTTTGGAGTTCATTATAAATTTCCAATAGATTTTCCAACTGGCTATTCCGAATTGAGGCTTCGATCAGTACGACACCACCCATAGCAATGTATTCTCGTAAAGATAACTGTGTAGCATCATTAATGGTTAAAACTTGGGCATGGGTTAGACAAATGAGATGGTAGGTACTGAGATGACTCAATGTTAGTTCAGCATTAATATCTAGCTTACTGATTGGCTCAATTATGCTAAAGCTCGGTGCAAGACTGGATAAAGATTGTCCGAGAAAATGGAGATTTTCTTGAATGGTGTTTTGTTGATTGTCGCTGAAAGTTGCTACTCGAACCAAGTTTTTGGGACGAATTTGAGCTTGTAAACGGTAGCGCATATCTAACTGAGACACATTGGGAGAAAATATATCCATCGGCTTTTGGATTTCCAACTTCCCTTCTGCGATCGCAATCCGACAGATTTCAATATCTGTTTCAAGGGGTAAGTCGGTTTTCTCATTGACTCTAAAGGTTTCTACCAGTACCTCATTGCCATTAGCCCGTTTGAGTTTAGCGGGATCGACATAACTAAGAACTAGATAAACGGTTGTAATCTCGGCATCGTAAGCAGTCGTGGAAATCCGAAAATCGAGAGGAGTTGGCACAACAATAAAATTACCTTGTAGATCAATCGCCATCCCTGGTTGAATTTGCACCCAACGTCCATCCCGAAATTTGGCAGGTAAGTTCTCAGGTGCAGCGATCGGAGCAACTCCTAAGCCACAGATAATTCCTGGTAAAAAGAGAGACTGATACTGTACATTTTGTCGATGTTGATGATATTCATGAGCAAGTCTCCATCGTTCACTATTGATCATTAATCCATCTGATACCTGTAGTCGTTCAAAGGATTTGATTGTGGGATAGGGAAAGTCATTCATAGGTTTTTAGTGTGTTTTAGTGATTTTTTATCAATTAATTGAGTTATTAAGATTTAGGAGGTTGTGAGAATGCGCCCCGAAGGGGCGCATTCTCACAACCCATTTAGGATTGCTATACATTCTCAGAGTTTGAAGATACAGTCGCTTTGTGAATGACATCTTTAAATAACTTCTAGATCGTAGGTACAAAAAACAGGTTTTTCACGGTCGATAATTCGGTGGATAAGTGGTAAGTCAAGGCTATTTTGTAAATCGTTACGAATTCTCACCACAAAATGAAAGGGTTTCCCCCCGCCTGTTGAAGCATTTTGTCCGAGGATAGCTTCGCCAAGCACAAAACCTCGTCCTGTAATTTCAAAAATACTAATGTGCTTTTCTGCTTCAGGTAAATGCTCATCGAGGGGTAACCCTGTAAACAAATGGATATAAAAGCGTAGCCCCCGACGAGTTCCACGCCAACGATAAATCTGCATTGCTTGCTTGATTAAGTAGCGTTGTCGCTCAATATCAAGATTTGGTGATGTTTCCCAGCCCACCCAATGGGCTAGAAATGGCAACATAGTTTCAGGTGCTAGCATTGGGTCGAGATAAGCCCAGAGTGAGTCTAAAATCTGCACATCGGGTTCTAGGGCTTCTTCAAAGATCTTCAGCAAGCGTCCTACAAAATCTACTTCACGGTAAGCATCAGGTAAGAAGTCCAGATATAAACTAGGTGGACGCACATAAAGCCGAAATGGCTCAATATCAAATAATTCTAGTCTAGGTGAAAATTCTGAATCTGAATTAGAACTCGCATAACCACCATAAATTTGTAACTGCCCTTGATAATTAATTGTGAGGGGCTGCCCTTGCACGATCGCTTCTTGTTTTTCAAAAAAGTCCGCAGGAACTTGAAAATAGAGTACAGCTTCCATCTCTGCATAGGGAGGCAATTCATTCCCTTCCATCCCAATTTGAAGCCAATCTGTTGGGAAGTCCCCTTCGACACGCAAGTTGGTTAGAAGCGATCGATTACTAGAGTTTTTGAGCTTGACTACAATCTCACTCGGTTCATGGGGATTAACCAGCAGTTTGCATTTAGTAGGCGATCGCACATTATCACTATTAGCTCGTAACAGATTGTCCTGCGGACTTCCCAAATTATCAGCACTGGCTAAAGTCTCTTCATTGGCATCAGGAGACTTCATTGAAATTAAACGAATGCTTAGTGCTTGGAGCTTACTTTTTTGAGTCATAGGAGGTGGTGTTTAGATGTTGTCATGGGCTTAACTGACAATATTAATCACATGGCTAGAGCGTAATCTAGGACTGCGCCAAGAGCAGATCAATCCAACTGAACCTGGGTCAATCATTGGTTGTGGTGCGAGTCTTCTTATCCATTCGCCATTTTCATAGCGCAACTCAAATAGTTGTACTGTACCTAAAAAGCGCACACCTTGAAAATTTTGTAACAGTTTGACAATATCAGATGGATAAACAGGACGACCAAACTCCCAACCTTGCCCACTAACTCCACCCGTAATCGGATTCAGAAAGCGATAGAGCATTACCTTAAGCTGACGAACAATATCTTGCTGCACCTGTGGATTGCTATAGGAAGACTCTAGGGCAATCTCAGTCTGGACACAGACCCCGACATATTCAGGTTGGTCTAGTTGAATTTGGATGCCTAGCATCTTCCGTTCATCGAGATAGTTCGATACTCGATCAATTAGAGGCTTGGTTAAGATGAACTGATCAGGAGCAATCCCTTGTCCTTGCTCAATGCTTTCAGTGCGGACTCTAGGGACAACCAGCAACTTTACAGTTCCCGCCTCTTGCCTCCGAGTAGGTGCACAGATGACGCGAGCTACAGCACCATCTCCTGCAATCATGGTCAAGTATTCAAAATCTGTCTGGGTAATGGCGCGATCGCGAGTTCGGAGCATTTTGGGGACGCGCACCGCCACATCATCAAGGGATTCCGCGTCAACGCCATTACTAGCTGAAATATGGTTGGTTAAACTGGCTACATAGGGGATAGCATTTTTGGCTATTCGCAAACTGCCGCGCTGTACATTACCGCGAAACCCTCCACCTGTACGATATTTCACCATTTGAATGATTGAGCCTTTTGGGGGAACTGCGCCATATTGAGTACCAGTTGACTTCGTATTCATGGCGATCGCCTTGGTCTGATCCGACACCACTCTTTGCATCGGTTCACCTTGAATCCGTAAACGTTGCAATGTGTGCTGACTCTGATAATTGGGAGTTTGCACAAAAGGACCAAATTGAACTTGCCCTGAAGTAGAATCGATAATATAGTGCGGATCACTTTCTGTAGACTCAGAAAAGTCGGCAACTTCGTGCCATATTTGTGGCAGTCCAATGGGGGGGGTAATTAGGAGATATTCATCAGCTTGACGAGGCAATACTGGGTGGTGCATTAGTTGAAACACCTGCCCTGATTTGCCATTACTCTCTCCCAAAACTTCATTTACTAAGGCATGACATTGAGTTGCCTTGACCGTTCCCCCGATCGCTCTTGCTGCCATGCCAATAATATGTGGCGATCGGCTATAGGCTGACTGATTAGCTGTTGGTTCGACGTAGCTACAGCGTAACCACCGCCCTCGATAAGTCGAAAACTGTGTCACTTCCCATGTTAGAGGCAAATGAAAGATTACTTCTGCACCCTGCAAAGGATTTATCCCTTCATTGGCTAATTCACTAAAACTAAATCCTTTCGTGTGATCGTCACTTTCTTTTTGGAGTACAGGTTGCCATGCATTGCCATTCCATGCTTCCCAAAATCGAGGTGGATTATTAGGATTAATCCCTGTCGTTGTTGCTGATTCTCCCTTCAAGTTGAGGGCTACTACATTACCATTGATCGGTTGCTCTCCATCAAACACTACATAGAAACAATTATTTGGTTGAGGTGGTTCACTAAATAGGGCAATTTCCTGCCCAGACCAACCCTCTTCGCGATCCTCTGTCCATACATCTAAGAGTAAATCTCGTAAAAACTCAGGATTTTCTTCGGCTCTAGGTGCAGCTAGTAAATGTAAAATGCGGGGATTCCCAATTACCAGAGGTTGATCGGTACTAAAGATGATCGCATCTTCAGTTTCAGTTCGCAGCGTAGCAACTTCAATCCCCGCAGGAATTGTATAGGGTTCTGGTAAAGAGGCACTCAGATAAAAAGTTACCTCTGTTTGAGCAGGTGCAGGTGGCTGTAAGCGAATCCCTAATAATTCTAAAAAAGCAACATAGTTACGTCGCGGTACTTGATTAAACCGCATCAACATCTGATCGGTTAACCAAGCAAATAATTCAATCAGAGTAACACCTGGATCGCTAGGGTTATAATTTGTCCATTCTGGACAATAGCGCGGGATTCTGAGAAGACACTCATTCACCAATTCTGCAAAGGTGCGATCGTCAAGATCAGATTTTGGCAAATTGGGAAGAAAATCAAACTCTTTCGTCATTACACAATGCTCTTCGGTGAATTTGGCGATGTTTTGATTTTACTAGCTATGTTTACCCTTCGCGATTAAATACCAAATTATTTCAAAAAGTTAAAGCCAATTTTTGTGGCACGGCAAAGACATGCCATAAAAAATCGGTTCTTTAATTGCCATTGGGGGGTAGTAAATAAAACGGATAAACCATGCTACGACGGTCATGGCTCTCCTTTATTTCATAGAGGATTTTTAGATCTAAACGTCCTCTAATTGGATCAGGCTCTGCATAAACTCCTGTAACCTTAATCCTAGGTTCCCATCTATTCAATGCTTCCTCAACATAGATTCTGGCTAGCAAGATTGTCTGTGGATTCATCGGCGCAAAAGTGAGATCCGATAAGCGACTGCCAAAATTAGGGCGATATACTCGCTCTCCTAACTTTGTATTTAGAATTGTGGCGATCGACTCTTCCAAGTTGCGATCGCCACCATCAGTTTTTAGTTCACCTTGAACATTAATCCGTAAAGGGAACGAAATTCCCCTACCCAGATAGTCTCTTTCTAAATCACTCATGTTTGCTAATAGTTGCTTATGGAATCTGTACTGTTGCCTGTCCAGCATAATTAATTGAAATC
The DNA here is from genome assembly GCF_051131155.1 of Pseudanabaena minima str. Chao 2107. Taxonomy (NCBI): domain Bacteria; kingdom Bacillati; phylum Cyanobacteriota; class Cyanophyceae; order Pseudanabaenales; family Pseudanabaenaceae; genus Pseudanabaena; species Pseudanabaena minima. The sequence continues at coordinate 901,331 of NZ_CP159508.1, read as the reverse complement.
ACCCCACCCCAAACACACATACACTTTGAAGAATTGTTAAGCGCAGGAAAATTACCAATTAAGACAGTTGGCGCTCCAACAATCCAAGGAGCAGGTGTTACTGGTACACAAGGTGCTGGTTTTGGCACTCCAGGTACTGGGAGGGCAGTCGCAGCAATAACCGCAGGATTGAGCGGTGCTCTACAAAGTCCAAATGAAGGAATATTCTTGATTGGTATATGATCCATAATATTCGCAGCGGGAAGATTTCCCGCAAGGACGAGCTTCTCAGGAGTGACCACGAGCGGAACTGGTGCAGCGCCAAAACTACATTGAAGTATTCCACTTAAAACTACTTGTTGTCCCATAATTACTTCTTAAAAATATTAATTAATCACACTAATTAATCTTAACTAAACTACCTTTAATTGTATTGATTCCAGTAGCTTCGACATTAACCATTGGGGCTTCCATTTTGGCTGTAGCCGTACCTTTAATCTGTACTTGCGTTCCTTCAATTACTACACCTGTGTTAGAAATCACTATTTTGTTACTACCCACTTTAAGCGTAATGTTGGTTGTTGCGGTTAAGGTCATATTAGCCGCATTAATCGTTAAATCTTTAGCTGTCCCAGATGTACCAGTTTTAACCGTTATATCTCCCGTTGAAGTGAGACTAATTACCTTACTACTATCATCAGTCCGAAATTTGTGACCACCAGTAGTTTCGAGTTCAACAAATTTGTCGCTGTCATTAATTCTAAGATTATGTCCGCCAACAGTATTAATATAGATTCCTTTTTTGGTAGCCCCTTTGTCTTCCTCAACAAACTGTAACTTATGTCCAAGGCGAGTCTTAAAAGTTCGTAAACGGACTTTACCGCTTGCAACACTTTCGGCTACAGCCTCAGGTGGTGCGTCAGTACCATTCCATACTCCACCGATTACATAAGGTCGATGAATATCACCATGCTCAAAAGCTACTAAAACCTCATCATTTATTTCTGGAAGACAGTCAAAACCTCTATTTGAACCTGCGCCCACGCCTACAACCCTAGCCCAGTTGCTTTCGTGTTCCTCGGTAAGCGTCGGAAATTTAACTTTGACCCTTCCGCATTGGTCAGGATCATTATTGTTTGTAACTATACCAACCAACATGGTTTGACCTGGTTGCAAATGAGTCTTGGATGACAAAATGGAATACAAATCGCCACCACGCAGACCGCGCACGCTGAAATGGGTAATGTACGTTCGATTCTGAAATAAATGATGAGTTTCGGTAACATAATAACTACCACTATAGTTGCCCATGTCAGTTAGCTTTATGACCTTACCTGCCCTGATTAAGGGATTACCAGTGCCTTTTGCATCGGCATTGACAAATTCGCCCCCTAATTCATCACATAAAGATTGAGCGATTTTTTGAGCTTCAGCAGCGCTAAAAATTGGCTGATCGACAACAATCACTTTCGGAGCAGTGGGCTTACCAGTAAATGCACTACTAGTTGAACTGCCTTTACCGCTAGTATTGCTGGTAATTACTGACTCAGTGGATGCTGTAGAAACGATCGCTTTTTTTGTCTTGTAGTCCCAGCCTCTTACTTCAACCGAGTTAACTTGCTCTGCCCCCGTAACACGGACTCGAAAGCTAGATAGATCTTTTAACCATTTAAGAGATATCTCTGCACCTTTTGTGGATTTACGAAAATTTAACTTCCCATCTTGCATATATAGCTCAAAACCATTGCGTGCTGCGCGTTCCTGCAAAAATTCCATATTCGTTTGATTCTCTTGGAATACATATTCATGGATTGGGGTAGTTGCGGTGATCGTCCCAATTGCAATGCCAGATTCACCAGCTAGTTTTTTGACAATATCGCTGTCACTCATTTTTATGAAAGAACGATTGTGCCGACCTCTATGTAAGCGATGGGCAACGTCATAGCCACGAATGATAATCGGAGCCTTAGCGTCTGCCGTAAAATCTGTTTCTATGGCAGTAATTTCACCTTCTAAGACATATGCAGACGATGCATCGTCAAAGTCAGGGTCTTCTGTGGTGCTGGCGGTGAATCCAATCTTGACTTTTTTACCGATCGCAAATTTGCTCATATGCTTCCAAGGTACTGTGCTATCACCATAGAAGTAATTATTACTAATGATCAGTGTAAACATGCCGAGTTGATGCAGGCTTTCTTCGGCGGATACTTGTAAAATATCGGCAATCAAATCTTCGGAAGCAGAAGTTCCATCTATTGTAAGGGAAAACTGAGATCTATATGTTGCTGGCATTGGTAATTTTAGTTATTAATAAAAAAGTGTTGTTGGGAATATTTCTAAATGTCATCAACTAACTTAAATGTCATCAACTTCTTGGAGATCAATGCTTACCTTAGCCCTGACAGGAGTACCATCGGCGAGAAACATGGTTAGATCATAGCTAATGTTGGTGACAACACATTTAAGATATTGTTCTCCCCAAGCAAATATATATACGGGTGGACGTTTTAATGATCCTGCAATTTCTGTGGATTTGATGATCGGCGAGATGAGATCGAGAACACTTGTTTTGGTTGGGTATTCATAAGTATCAAACCATAAATTTGACAACTTCAAAGTTTCCGCACCTCGATTGGAGTAAGAAACTTTTGGAAAACCTGCTGCGGTATATGCACCATCTTCTACTTTCCAATTAACCGTTCTCGAAAACGACAAACTTTCGGGGTTAAATTGGAAATTGATGGCTACAGCACCTGCATCGGTAGTGGTGAGCATTGCTTTAACGAGTGTCATAATCTGTTTACCTAAAAGTTTCTGAAAAAATCTCTAAAATAACTGATTAAAGCTTTGAATTACCAAGGTAATCTTCCTTGATATCTCGTTCCCTGTCGTTCCCTTTCTGTTTCTAAGCGATGCTTTAATAAAATATATATCTCTTGAGCAAGGGTTTCAAGATTTTCGGCAAAGTTCTCGGCATTATAACTATGATTGGTATTAACTGAAACTTGAGCTTCTGGCAAAGTATCAGATGCAAGTTCGCGTTGAATTGTATTAGATCGAGTATTTGTAATTTTGTTGGGATTTCCTTTTTGTAATCCTGTTGGGGTTAAGTATAAGTCTTGATCATTATCGCTAGTAGGACTATCAGCCGATCGCTGAATAGTTGTTTGATTGCTAGTAGAACTTGTTGACGAACTTGAGTGGCTAGTTGCGAGAGGACTGCGATCGCTAGTATTAGTTGTTTGTTTATTTAGTGAGCTTTTAGATGAACTCGCCTTTGGAGGTGGTAAGTTTGCTAACAATTCTGATATGTTTGACCACCCCATAGAACTTGTTTGACTATTGCTATTGTCAGAATTGTTGTCTAGTTTCGGTTGAATTGTTTGAGCCAAGTTGTCTAAACTATTGGGCAAATTGCCTTGAGCAGGTCGATCTCGTCGATTTGTTTGTGATCGCTGTATTGTTTGTGATGTCATGGGGCTAGGTATTTGGGATGATGGTAGTAACAATGAATTGCCTAAGTAATTAGTATGAGCAAGATTTTTAATGGCTTTGGGAAGTTGTAAATCCTGAGTATTACTAGGATCAGCTAACATTTGAATGATTGTTTGATTGTCATTTTGCTCTACAGGAGCTTGGTTATTAATGGCGTCATCTTTCTTGGGAGTAGTGAGATTAGATTTCGGGTCAGATTTTTTCTGTATTTGTTGAAGATTATTATGCTCTAAATTATCTGACATTTGAAAAGTTGCTTCAGGATTTAGATCAACTAAATCAGCAGATCTTTGAATTGAATTAGTATGATCGATTGATAAAGTACGATCTGCATTATTTACTTCTGAGGGATCTAAATCTCTTTGAATTTGTTGGATGTGATCAACTGGAGAAATATTATCTACTTTAGAATCAGAAATTTCTCTTTGTAATCCACTTTGTAATTGATTTTGTCTATCATTAGTTACAGAAGATTGCGTAATATCAACATCTAATTTATCCGATTCTCTTTGGATAATAGAATTATTTTCGGATATATTATCTACTATAGAAACATCAGAATGTGTCTGTATTGCTTCACCTTGAGGAGATCTTGTAATAGCATTTTCAATATTAACAGTTGATAAATTAGATTCTTGTTGAATAGCGTGATTGCTCTGAGGAATATCTGTTGCTGAAATATCAGACTGTCTCTGTATTGCATCAATAGGTGAATCGCTCTGTTGAGTTTGTTTAGTGAGATCTCCTTGTAAAATATTAGATTGTCTCTGTATGTCATTAGCTTGAGGCGATTGTGTAATATCAACAGATGAAAAATCAGAATTAATATCTACAGTAGAAATATCAGCGTCACTAAATCTTTGAATTGGTTGCAAATCTATATCTGTGGGAATATTAGAGGTCGATAAATCAGCTTTTGTTTGAATCTGTTGTGCGCGATTATCTCCAGAAATATTAATGTCTACTGTGGAAACATCAGATTGTCTCTGAATACCATCAGTTTGGGAAGTTTGTGTAATATTAGTAGGTGGTAAATCAGTATTTCTTTGAATATTGCGATCGCTTTGAGAAACACTGTCTAAAATAGGGGAATCAGCAAAATTTGTAACTGGTTGAATATTTTTATCTATGGAAACGTCAGACTGTCTTTGAATTTGTTGATTGCGATCACCTTGGTCATTATGATTTACTGATGAAATATCAGGTTGTCTCTGTATTTTATTAGTCTGAAAGTCTTGCTCAATATTCATAGCAGATACGTCAGACAAATTATTTTCTCTCTGAATATCGTTGCGATTGCTTTGGTCAGTATGATCTGTAAAAATATCCCTCTGAATTTGTTGATTAGCATTGCTATCAGAAATAGGCAAGTCCTTATTATTAAATAAGTCATTTTTTCTCTGAATAGTGCGATCGCCTTGGTCAGCATTATTTGCTAAAGAAATATCAGTCTGCCTCTGTGTTGCATCAGATTGAGATTGTGTAATCTCAACAGGAGTTGAGTCAATTCTTCTTTGAATATTTTCAGAATTAATATCCACATTAGAAATATCAGCATCAACAAATCTTTGAATTTGTTGTGGATCTCTATTGGTGGAAATATCAGAAGTCGATACATCAGGGTTTGTTTGAATTTGTTGTGAGCGATCGCTTTGTGAAGAAAGATTATCTAAAACAGGAGATTCAGAAAACCCTGAAATTTGCTGAATGTTGCTGTTATTAGCAATATCTGAGTTAGGTAAATCAGATGTCCTTTGAATTTGTTGTGGGCGATCTCTTTCAGTAATACTATTTAAAATAGGAGATTCAGAATCTCTGACAGTTTGTTGAATAGTGCTGTTAGAAGTAATATCTAAGTCAGGTAAATTGGATGTTCTTTGAATTTGTTGAGTGTTGTGATCTACTGTAGAAATATCAGGATGTCTCTGAATAACATTAGCTTGAGGATTAGTTGATGTACTATCATTAGGTAATAAATCAGCTTTGCTTTGAATAGGTTGATCGCTTTGAGCAATACTATCTACTTCTGAACTGTCTGTTTGTCTCTGTATTTCATTAGTCTGAGGGATTTGCGTGCCATCAGTAGGCGATAAATCTGGCTCTCTCTGAATAGTGCGATCGCTTTGATCGGCATGATCTACAACAGCTTCTCTCTGAATCGGTTGAACAGGATTGCTGATATCAATGCTATCAGCAATAAATGGGCTAGCTTGTTGTGTCTTTTGAACAATACTTTCTTGAGTAGTACTATCTATTGAAATATTTGATGGCTCTTGTATGCCATTAGTTTGTGGTGATTGTATAGTATCAACATTACTAAATAAGTTAGCCTCTCTCTGAACAGAGAGATTGCTTTGGGTAGTATTATCCGCAAACGAAATATTAGGCTGTCTCTGTGTTTCATCAGCTTGAGATTGTGTAAGCTCGACAGGAGTTGAGTCAATTCTTCTTTGAATATTTTCAGAATTAATATCCACATTAGAAATATCAGTATTAACAAATCTTTGAATTAGTTGTAGCTCTCTATTGGTGGAAATATCAGAAGTCGATATATCGGGTTTTGTTTGAATTTTCTGTGTGCGATCGCCTTGTGAAAGACTATCTAAAACAGGAGATTCAGAAACCCCTGAAATTTGCTGAATGTTGCTGTTAGTAGCAATATCTGAGTTAGGTAAATCAGATGTTCTTTGAATTTGTTGAGTGAGACTATCTTCGGAAATACTGTTGCTGACTGTAGAGATATCAGGGTGTTTCTGAATAACATTAGCTTGAGAGCTTTGCTTGCTATCTGTGGGTGATAAATCAGAATTACTTTGAATTTCTTCAGAGCGATCGCCTTGAGAAATACTATCTGAAAGCTCAGTTTGTCTCTGTAGTTCGTTAGTCTGAAGATTTTGCTTAATGTCTATAGTAGAAACATCAGATTCTCTCTGGATTTGTTCGACAGGGCTGGCTGTAGTATTACTATTAGAAATAGACGAGTCAGTTTGTTGGATATGTTGAGAAAGATCTTCTTGAGCAATATTTATTGCAACATCAGGTTGTCTCTGTATGTCATTAATTTGTGGCGATTGGGGAATCTCAATATTATTAAAATTATTGAATAAGTCAGTTCTTTGCTGAATAGTGCGATCGCCTTGAGAAATCGCATCTATTGCAGAGTTATCAGTTTTTTGTTGTATGGACTCAGAGATACTATCTACAGTAGAAATATCAGTATCATCAATTCTTTGAATTTGTTGCGAATCCCTGTTTGTGGAAATATCAGAGGTCGATACTTCAGGTTTTGTTTGAATTTGTTGAGTACGATCACTTCTTGAAAGACTATCTAAAATGGGAGATTCTGAAACTATTACAGCTTGCTGAATGTTACTGTTAGGAATAATATCTGAGTCAGACAAATCAGATGTTCTTTGGATTTGTTGAGTGTGAGGAGAGCCAGAGGTACTATGATCTACTGTAGAAGTATTAGGCTGTCTTTGAATAATATCAATTTGGGGTGTTTGTGGACTATTAGTAGGAGATAAATCTGCACTTCTTTGAATAGGAAGATCACCTTGAGCAATACTTTCTACGTCTGAAATGTTAGTTTGTCTCTGTATTTCATTAGGTTGGAGAACTTGCGTACTATCAATAGGAGATAAATCTGCTTCTCTTTGAATAGTGTGATTATCTTGAGTAATATGATCTAAAGCAGGAGATTTAGAAGTTTTTTGGGTTGGCTGAATGTTGTCATTTTCAGAATTGCGATCGGAGATATTTAGATCAGCCTGTCTTTGGATTTGTTGAGTAGTTTCATTTGAGAAAATACTATTATCTACTTGAGCATTAACTGATTCTCTCTGTAAAGAATCAGTTAATAGAGATTGTGTAATGTCATCTGTAGGGGAAAAATCAAATTCTCGTTGAATAGAGCGATCGCTTTGATCAATGCTACCAATTACCGAAACATCAGTTTCTTTCTGGATCGCATCAGTTTGTCGAAATTGGTTAAGATCAGGAGATAAACTAGATTTGCGTTGAATGCCTTCAGAGATCTGATCTACGGTAGAAATATCAGTATCACTAAATCTTTGAAATTGTTGTGAGTCTCTGTTTGTGGAAATATCAGAGGTTGATAAATCAGGTCTTGTTTGAATTTGTTGAGTGCGACTATCTCTAGCAATATTATTATCTACTGCAAACAAATCAGGTTGTCTCTGAACATTATCAGTTAGGGGAGTTTGTGTTATATCAGTAGAAGATAGTTGAATATCTTTTTCAGGAATACTATTTGCTTCTAAACCATCAGTTTGTCTCTGTATTTCATTAGTCTGAATATCTTGACTAATATCCGCAGGAGAAGTTAAATCTGTTTCTCTTTGAATATTGCGACGATTATCTTGATTGATATTATCTAAAACAGGAGGTTCAGAAGTTCTTGGGATTGACTGAATGTTTTCATAGGGAAGATTATCATTAGAGATAGATGTATCAGGTTGTCTTTGAATTGGTTGGATATGTTCACTTCCTGAGACGTTATTAGCTACTGAAACATCAAGTTGTCTCTGTGTTTCATCAGTTGGGAATATTGTTCTATCAGTAGGCTCCGACTCAGGTTGCCGCTGAATAATGCGATCGCTTTCAGGAATATTTTTTAAGACAGCAGGTTCAAAAGAGCTTTGAATTTGCTGAGAGTTATTGCTTGTAGGAGAACTATCCGATTCAGGTAAATCTGCAATATTAGTTTGATCAGTTTGCCTCTGGATACTAGTATTCTGGGATGATTGACCAATATCAATATTTGACAAAGTAGATGATAGTTGAATAGCACGATCGCTTTCAGAAGCAATAGGAGGTTCAGAAAATCTGTGAACTGACTGAGTGCTGTTGATTGTAGGGGGGGGCTCTATCGAAGTAATATCAGTCTGTCTCTGTATTTGAGTAGGCTGAGAAATCTGTGTAGGCTCAACAGTAGATAATTCAGACGCTCTTTGAATAGTGCGATCGCTTTGAGGAGAATTATCTACAGTAAAAACATCTGATTTTCTCTGTATCTCATCATTTGCAACAGATTGAGTAACATTATTATCTGACAAATTAGATTCTTGTGGAGTAGCGCGATCGCTTTTAGAAGGACTATCTACCAACGAAATATCAGTTTGTCTTTGTATGTCATAATTCTGAGAATCTTGCCCAAGATTAGTAGGAGCTAAATCAGTTTCTCGGTTAATAGTACGATCGCTTTGAGAAAAACTGTTATCTGAAATAGGAGTCTCAGGTTGTCTTTGAATTGGTTGAATATTGCTGCTTGTAGAATTACTGCTATCAGAGATAGTTAGATCAGGTTGTCTTTGAATTTGCAGAGAGCGATCGCTCTCAACAACATTATCAGCAAGAGAAGATTTAGTAATAGGAGATTCAGATGGTTTTGAGATTGACTGAATATTGTTGTTTACGGAACTATCAACAGTAGCAATATCTGGCTGTGACTGTCTTTGGATTTGTTGAGTGTAATCTTCTTGAGAAATATGATTAACATCAGATTGTCTTCGTATTTCGTCAGACCGTGTAATATCGGTAACTGTTCCTAGAGACTCTCTTTGAATAGAGCGATCGCCTTGAGAAAAATCATCTACTGAAATATTAGATTGGGTTCTTATCGCATCAGTCTGAGGTGATTGGGTTGTATCAGTAGCAGCTAAATTAGATTCTCGCTGAATAGTACGATTAACTTCAGGAATAGTATTCTCATTAGAGACATCAGAAGAAATACGAGATTGTTGCTGTAGAGAATCTGATTGAGAAGATTGTGTATTATCAACACTAGATAAGCGAGATTCTCTCTGGATAGTGCGATCGCTTTGTGAAATATTATCTAAAACTGGAGATTCAGCAAATCTTTGAATTTGTTGCGTGTTAATACTTGCAGTATTTCCAGAGGGAGATAAATCAGTTTGCCTTTGAATTTGTTGCGTGAGATCACCTTGAGAAATATTATCTACCAACGCTATATCAAGTTGTCTCTGTATTTCATCGGTCTGGGGAATCTGGATTCTATCGACAGGAGATAATTCAAATTGTTGCTGAATGGTGCGATCGCTGTCAGCAACATTATCTAAAATGGGATATTCTGAAGGGTCTTGACTTGGCTGAGTATTATTGTCTGTAGAAATTTCGCTATTAGAGATAGACGAATCAGTCTGTCTTTGAATTGGCTGAGTAAGATCAGCTTGAAAAATATTATTTACAGGAAAATTATTAGCTTGCCTCTGTAGAGTATTAGCTTGTGAGACTTGTGCAGTTTGAGAAATATTATTGGCATTATTGGCATTAACAAAACTAGACTCTGGTTGAAGATTGAGATCGCCAGCTAGATTATTACCTGTATCAATGTTTGCAATAGGCAAATCAGAATTTAATTGAATTTGTGGGTTTTGAATATTGGTTGTGGAACTATCAGATTGTCTTTGTACTACATCAGTTTGAGGAGATTGAGGAGTATCAACCGTAAATAAATTAGATTCTGTTTGATTAGGGCGATTGCCCACTAAAAGATCAATATTTGTAAAAGCTAAATTAGTTTCATCTGTTTGCCTTTCATCTGTCTGTCTTTGAACTAATTTATCTTGATTACTTGGATTACTTTGCTCAATATTTGTCTCTAAAAAAGGCAAGTTAGAATTTAATGGCAATTGAGGATTTGGGCTACTTGTTGAAGAAGGCTCAGAAGTTCTTTGGATTTGACTTTGAATTCGCTCAGTGCGATCACTTTTTGAATTAGTGACATTGATAGTTGACGATAGATCTTCAGATCTTTGAATAGATGTATTCTCTAATATATTTGCATCTAAACTTGTCTGAAAATTATGATCTGATGTAGGATTTACACTAAATTCTTGACTTGATAAATTTTGGGAATTAAGGGATTGTGCTTGATAAGAATCTAGGGTTTGCCGTTGAATTGAGTTGCTTTTAGGAGAATCAATTGGCGATCGCTCAGTTTGTACTTGCCTCTGTGGATTATTTTTAGAAGTAACAGCCTTTGTTTGGATATTAGGTTGATTTGTAGCTTGACTATCAACCCTACTTAGAGAATCTGATTGTAAAGGTTGATCAAAAAAAGGAGAATTATCAAAGGTATTATTCAGTTGCTCAAAATCATTTTCAGCCGCTAAATTATCGGGATTTACTAATGAGACTGCCCCTAAAGGATAGATAAATTTTGGTTGTAAAAATGACTGCCCAAGAGATGGCGGTACAAGCAGGGGCGTATAATTGCCTAATGGAAGATCTTCAGGTATATCTCCATCTTTATTTGCCTCAAAAGGGATTTCGATATTTTCAGTCATGGTCTAAGAACTAGGGAAAGAACCACTTGCAGAATTTCTTGTAACTACTGTCGCTGCTCCACCGCCCTCAAAAGATACGGTTAAACCTTCGATCGCCAACTTTAGTTCTTCAATAGCAACAGAATTGCCGTCTGCCTGAAGTGATGGAGCAGTCCAACCAACAGGAACTGCTCCAATCAATGTCCAGCATTGTCTTGTCTCACCAGCTTGATTGAAAAGTAAAATTCGGATATTTCTTCTACGGTTAGTTGTTGCCGTAAACCATTTCCAGAAACTTAAGTCATTTGTTACACCATGCTTAAGTGTTACTTCCGTAAAAGAAGTCTGTTTTAGCAATATTCGCTTTTGATCGTTAACTCCTCCTTCAAAAAATTTATCTGTATCAACGCTTGCGCTTAATCCAGAACATTCCGTGAATCCTGCAACAATTGTTGCGGTTGGCAACATTTCCACATAAAAATGATTGGTTGTAACGTATGATTCGGCTCTAGCAAACCTACTACTGTTTGTCATAATCTTCCCTCATAATTTCTACCAACGCGTTCTTTTTGTTGTCGTAATTCATTTGTGAGCAGTTCATAAACCCGATCGCTAAGTAATCTGATTTGCAAGGGTTCATTTAAAACTTTGGCAGCAAACTTAGCAAGTTCGGCTTCTTCTTTGGGTTGGTCAGAATATTTTTCCATCAACGATTTACCATGTATATGTAAACGTATAACCAAGCGCATATCATATCCAGTTTACATTATACATTGGTTGCCAACTGCACTAAGTAGCTAGGCATAAGTAAACCTAGAAAGCTGTCTCGCCCGCGTAGTGGGCGGGACAACTTCTGGGTTTAGGTTTTAATTATGTTGAGCTAGTTACAGCGCTTTGGGCTTGATGTGATGATACTTTTGGGCTTTGGTGCTAATACAAAATAAAAAAGCGAGTGTTGATGATTCGCGTCCGTCACTCGCTTTTTTACTTTTTATTTAATCGGGAATTTTAGAGGGATTAGCCCAGTTTGCTTTAGTAAATTTTGAGCTTCCTCGGTTCGCATAATCGAAACAAAACGTTCGGCGATCGGTATTCGGCGGTTATCGCGGGTATAAACTACTGAAATTGGATAAGCAAGGGGATAAACTTTATTTATAAAATCACTGTAGTTTTGGGTATAACTACCTTTCTCATTACAAAGATCAACATCGGGCGTAATTGCCTTGCCAGTTTGCCAAACTAATGGTGCAACAAAGGATTTGTTATCATCGGCTATCGTCAGTGGATAGACGGAGCATTGCCCAAAAACCTGACTAATTGAGCCAAAGGAAATACTGCCAATGTTGCGATCTTCAAAGTCTTGAATTACGCGCCGCAGTGAATCAAAAATAGATAGTGAGGTAATGCCATTATTTCCTTCTTGAGCAAGCTGTCGGAAAGTAGCGATCGCGGATTCGTCTTTTAGTACCCGTTTCTCAAAAATCCTGATCGATTCATCATCTAGGGGCATGTAGAGTTTTACAGGCAAGTTTGGTCCTCCCAACTGTCGCCAATTAATAATTTCCCCTGTATAAAGTTGGCGTAATTGGGCAAAGGTGATCTTACCTTGCAGTGCAGTTGGTAAGCTGTTATTGCGTTGGGCATAACTAAAAGCGACAAACACCGTTAAGCCGTCGTAGGCAATATCTTGAGTTATAAAGCCACCGCCTAGATTATCAGGCACACTAGAAATGGCAAAATCGGCTTGGTTAGATTGTAATTGAGCGATCGGAAATTGATTGGAAGTCTTATCGACACCTTTCTCAGTAATTTTATCAACATCTACAGGTTGATAGTTAAGCTGTAGTTTTGGTTGACGTTTTTGCAGTTCTTCTTCGAGAGTTGATCCTTTAGCAATCAAATTATTTTGTAAAAGTGTGTAATTCCAAGTGCCATTCTTATCAGCCGTGTAGGTAAACTTACCTTCAGGAATGTCAGATATTTGATTAATACAGCAAGGCAAATTGAGGTTGGCGGCTTTGGGTGGTTGAGTTAACCAGAAATATAGCAAGAAAAGCAGTAGCAATAATAGAATCACCCCGATCGCGATCGCAATTACTTTTTTTGTCAGCCATCCCCACCAATTCTTCTTAACTGGTGCAACTTCCTCTTGGTCAATAAATTCTAATAGAGCCTCGCGTTCAATAGGTATACGCAATAACGCTCTCCTTGCCACTTCTGCACTGTTATAACTAGTTTCCCCAAAACCGATTAAGTTTTGAATAAATTTTTTCAGTCCTAGATTAACCTTATCACCCCAATGATTTAGGTCATGGGGATTTAAACAAGTACGATTTTCTAAATCGATGACACCACCTTTTAAGAGATAGAAAGCAATATAGCCCAAGTCTTCAAGATCACGATTGATAGAATAGGCAGGTGTTTTCACGTCGGGTGGATAAAAACGATCTTCCCAAAGCGCCATATCATTGAGATAGACGGTAAATCCCTGAAAATCTGATCTGATCGCAATGCTATAAAAAGTTAAGTTCCCGTGAGGTAAGTCTGAAGTCACCACTCCAGAACGTAATCGATATTTCTGTGAATGTAGTGACTCAAGGGTTTGTAAAGCTTGATTGAGAAAAGATTTCACCTGCCAGTTACTCATCGCACCATGGATAGCTAAGTATTCAGCTAGGGAGATTGCTTCATCATTTTTTTGCAAAATTACATAACATCGCTCTTCACGAGCGTCGGCGATCGCTTCTATGGGGGTAATCAACCGCGAGTCTTGTTTTCTACCGTCTGAGAGCTTCATTTCTGACGAGGCTTCAAAGTTGCGTTTGCAAGCTCTAGTTTCCTGCTCATTAAAATATTTTTTGGGAATGACATATTCTTTCAATAAAAATGTTTCCCCGTCTGTGAGTTTGGTTGCGCTATAGATGCGCCCAGTACCACGAATGCCAATATAGTTGTCTACTTCATAAACACCGTTTCTACCACGAATTTTAACTTCAGGTGGCAGGCTTGCTGGGAATTGACATTTTTTACAATATTTATTGTTGGGATTATCGGTGACGGTTTCGTGAGGATATTCGCACCGAAATGGATTTGATTCTTGACATTGATATCGCAAAAATTGTGGCTTAATTTGCCAAATTGTCCCTACCCTTTGATCAACTGCAATTTCTTTTAAAACTTCTTTAGTCTCGATCTTTTCAGGTAGCCCTATACCCTTAAAAGAAGTAATTGAAGGTGGCTCAATGCCTAAATCATCCTTAAGAAAGGGAATTAGAAATCGTAAGGGCGTGGGGACAGTTTTGTTTAAAAATTCAACAAACTTATTACCAATCAGCCCGTCAATAGTGCTAAGAAACTGCCTCCAAACGTCAGTGACACGTTTCCAGAATTTCTGCCAAATATTTGGAGCTTTCCTTGCCATAGATTGCTTGCCTTATTCTTGCTAGACTATTATCAATTACACAGGTGTGATTTGTGGCAAAGTTTGCATTGTTTATACATTCTTGTCCAAAGCATATCTCACCACTTTACCCCTAATCAAGGTTATGGCAAGAGAGCAAGTGGCTCGTCTCTATCGAGCCGCCAAAACAGATTCCCTCCTCAAAGCAAAGCTAAATCAAGCACCTGATCTTGAAAGTTTTGTGGAAATGGCGAAAGCTGAGGGGTATGACTTCACGATCGAAGAATGGCAACAGATGACTAACTTTGAGGTTGAAGAATTAAAGTGTCACCTTTCAGAAATTCCTGGTATTTAGCTTATAGCACGTTGCAATCACAGGTATAGAGAGGGCGCAAAGCGACCTCTCTATACGCTATGGTTTTGCTGGCTTAGGTTTTAAACGCTCGATCGCGATCGCCTTATTGATCGTGGCTTGAGTCTGATTAGGATTAAGTTTAAGAGCTTGATCAAAGGCAACCAGTGCATCAGCATTACTATTTAGAGCTAGTAGGGCTAAGCCTCGACCTGTCCAATAGTCTGCATTTTTGACATCGATCGCGATCGCCCGACTATAAGCATTAGCGGCTTCAGCATTGCGTCCAAGCGACATGAGTGCCAAACCACGATTAAACCAAGCTGTGTCTGATTTAGGATTGATCCCCAATGCTTGTTGACTTGCTATCAAGGATTCCTGAAACCGATTGAGCCGCCATAATAAAGCAGATTTATTTGTCCAAATATCAGCAAGAAAGATTTGACTACCAATATTGGCATCGCCTTCGATCGCTTTGTCATAGGCTTTTAACGCTTCTTCGGTACGCCCTAGGGAAGCCAGAATACGTCCATGATTAAACCATGCCGTAGATGAATTTTGATTAAGAGCGATCGCTTGATTTGTCGAGGAAAGTGCTAGATCAAAACGTCCCAACGCCCAAAGAGTAGCTGCTCGATTGCCCCAAAAACTAGCTTGGCTTGGCTGAAGCGCGATCGCCCGATTTGCGGAAGCAAGTGCCTCTTCATATTTGCCTAAACCATTAAGAGCATTAGCTCGTTGATCCCATGCCCAAGCAGGACCAAGATAGTCCCACTGTTGATCACCTTCTTGGAGCGCTGAGTTGCAGGCAGCTAGAGCCTCTTTATATTGGCGAAGTTGGTTGAGTGCTGCACAGGAATTAGCCAAGGCGAGGGAATATTTTTCTTTAGCCTTAAGCGCCCATTCTTGTGAAGCCAAAGCTTCGGCGTAACGTCCCAATCTCCATAAAATCATCCCCTGCTCAGCCCATGCCTGAGCATTGGTTGGCTCGATCGCCACAGCTTTATCGTAGGAAAAAAGGGCTTCATCAAAGCGTTTTAACTGATTCTGGACTTTCCCCTTAGTTTTCCAAGCGATCGCAGGTGTCGCCTTGCCCCAATTAGCATTTACCTTGATTGCGCGATCACAGTCTTGGATGGCATCAGCAGCTCGATCAAGAGAGACAAAAATATCACAGCGTTCGGTTAGGGCAAGAGAATAATTAGGATTTGATCGAATTGCTAGTTCAAGGGATTCTAGTGCCTCAGCAAGTTTTCCCGCCCGTTTTAACAACGCCCCTTGGATATACCACACCATTGCGGGTGAGGCATCAGCCCAGTTTTGATCAAGACGGAGAGCCAACTCACAGGAGGCGATCGCATCTTCATAGCGTTCTAACTCATTCAAAGCCCCACAGCGTTTGGCTAAGGCTCCTGAATTATCTGGTTGCAACTTAATAAAGCGATCGTAGGACACGACTGCTTCGGTATACATTGCTAAACCAACCATTGCATCACCACGTTCTAGCCATGCGATCGGCTCATTAGTATTTAAGGTAATAGCCTGATTGCAAGCCTCAACCGCCTCCTTATATTTACGCGACTTGACCAGAGAACTACAGAGTGAAGCCCAATAGTCAAAGTCCTGTAACTTTTCTTGGGCGATCGCCATTGGTACAGATACAGATGCGATCGGCAAGTTTAGCAGCACAATCATGAGCAACCAAAAGCGTTTACCTTGCTTGACTGACTGAAATAAAGAACGCAAAATCATTGGTAATCCCAAGTTTTCAATCACAGATTTAGAACAAGTCGCCACCAAAATAGTGATGACAACTTTTCATATAGCAATCCTAAATAGATCGTGAGAGTGAGTCCCTTCGGCGCGCACTCTTAACACTCTCCAAATCTTACAACCCATTTAGGAGCGCTATATCTACATTAATTTATCATTATATTTTCGATGGAGTTCCTGCTGTTTAGAATAAGTAGCTAGGCAAAATTACATATAAAACCCAAAAAACTGTGGCGCACGCTGCGCGTGCGCCACAGTTTTTTGGGTTTTAATTCCAGCTAATTAGGACATAAAACCCGAAGCAAATGAATGCGGCGCGAAGCGCCGCATTCATTTGCTATTGAGGCTGAGTGGCATTTCTAAAGAATGTGCTAGCAAAAATTCGCGATCGCTAAGAACCTGTTTCGTATTTCCATCATAAACAACTTTCCCCTCACTCAATACGATCGTGCGATCGCATAATTCCAACACAAGATCAAGATCGTGGGTAGCTATTAACTGGGTTTCTGGCAAGGTTTGTAAAAGCTGGATTAATTGTCGCCGCGATCGCGGATCGAGTTGGGCAGATGGCTCATCAAATACTAAGACCTGTGGTTGCATCGCTAAGACTCCTGCGATCGCCACCCGTTTTTTTTCTCCACCAGAGAGATTATGGGATAGACGCTCAGCATATTTAGTGACATCAAGCCCGACAGATACTAGGGCTTCCGATACGCGAATTTTTAACTCAGTTCCTTTAAGTCCTTGATTCATTGGACCAAAGGCAACATCTTCCCAAACCGTAGGCATAAATAGCTGATCGTCTGGATTCTGAAACACCAAACCAACAAAATTCCTGATTGCCAATAGATTATGAGGTGTTACCAGCATTTCCCCAATCACGATTTCTCCTTGCTGAGGCATGAGAATGCCATTGAGGTGCAGTAATAATGTTGATTTCCCCGATCCATTCGCGCCCACGATCGCAACCTTTTCGGTCGCAGCAATCTGGAGATCGATCCCTTTTAAAGCTTGAATACCATCAGGATATATATAACTGAGGCTTTCAATAGAGATAGGATTATGGTGCATATTATGTTTTATCTAGAGCACGCATTACTCCAAATAATAGAGTTGAGCATAACGTATCCAATAGTAAGGCGATCGCGCTAGATTTTTGGGGTTTAATGATAGTCGCGATAGAATTTCACTACTTAAGATTGGGAGTCTAAAAATGAGTATTTCCTCTAAAGCATTATTTTCAGGAGTGTTTATACTTATTGGAATTGCATTTTCCTCATCATCCTTGGCAGATCCTAGTAGCGATCGCATTCAAACTTTAAATCGCCAACGCTTGATTGAAACTAATCGTTGTCAGGGTTGCAATTTGCAAAATACAGATCTGAATGGACTGAAACTAATTGGTGCAGATTTAAATAAAGCTAATCTCCAAGGGGCTAATCTGCGTAGCGTTGATCTTAGAGGAGCAAACTTACAGGACGCAAATCTTACCTATGCTGATCTTAGTTATGCAGATTTACGCCTCGCTAACTTCGGGCAAGCAAACTTGCAGGGGGCTAACCTTAGCAATACACATTTGCTTGAAGCCTCTTTTAGGCAAAGTAACCTTCAAGAGTCGAACCTTACTGACACCTATGCTGAGGGCTATGTTGATCCCTTCACTTCAGTACGTCAATTTGTCGATCTTGAAGGTGCAAATTTACTCAAAGCAAATCTCACTAATGCCAAGCTAGAATTTGCCAATTTTGAAAAGGCTAATCTCAGTGAAGCAAATTTAGTTGACGCAGATCTAGAAAATGCATCATTAGTAAATACAAATTTACAGAATGCTAAGTTATGTAACACCACTCTGCAAGATGGAGCGATCAACAATCAAAATTGTCGTTAATTTTTTTTGATTATGCGAGAATATGCAATATCAAAAATATACGCATACTCAGTAAGTAAATTGAGGGGTTAGTGACATGTCGCGTACATCCGATTTCGCAAAAAGACCTTCCCAATCGACGACTTCAGTCCAACCAGCAACATCATTTTTACAAACTAGAGATTTCGCACCACTTCAAATGGATTTGGACGAAGATGCTATCTCTCGGTCATCTAGAAATGGTGATAATCTTCTTGAAAAAATAATAAATCAGGGCAGCATTGAGCCGTCTGGTACGCCAGTCCAAGCAAAACCAATAAACCGCTTGAAGACACTTCAAGCTAAGCGGATTGCGACGATCCAAGCTAAGTTGAGTATTGGTGAGCCAAATGATAAGTATGAGCAGGAAGCTGATGCAACTGCATCTAAAGTTGTTCAGCAGATAAATTCGCCAACTCAGGATCAATCTGTCCAACGAGAAGAGTCGATGGAAGAAGAGAATGAAGAATTGCAAATGAAACCAATATCTTCCATTCAACGAGCATGGGACATGGAAGAAGAGATGGATGAGGATGAGGATGAAGAAGTAGAAGAAGTAGAAGTAGAAGATGAAGAATTGCAGATGAAGCCAATTTCTTCAATCCAACGAGAAGAGTCAACAGAAGAAGAGAATGAAGAATTGCAAATGAAGTCTTTGGAGCAAAGACGTGAAAATCTTGGTGGGGGAGAAGCATCAACTGATTTAGAGTCTTCGATTCAGAGGGCGCGCGGGGGGGGGCAGTCACTAGATGCGAGTCTCCAGAATAAGATGGGGCAGGCAATGGGAGCGGATTTTAGCGCTGTAAAAGTTCATACAGATACGCAATCCGATCAATTAAATCACTCAATTCAGTCGAAAGCATTCACAACTGGGCAAGATGTATTCTTTCGGCAAGGAGAATACAATCCTAGTAGCAAAGGAGGACAGGAGTTAATTGCTCATGAACTAACCCATGTAGTTCAGCAAAACAGAAGCACTATTCAAAGAAAGTTAATGACAGAAGCAGAATTCTTAAATAAAAGCGATAGCGCATTTTCAGGAAAAAGAAATAATGTTGTAAAAATTGATAATGCTCTGAAAAAATGTCATGGAGCATCTTCTAGGTCGGTAGGGCTAACGGAATTAATCAGTGCTTGTAACGAATATCTATCTGCACCAGAGAAAAAAGCAAAGAAAAGAATTGCGGGTGTCAAAGCACTTTTAAAAAATGCAACTAACGAACTTGCGGCTTGGAGACTGCGTGATCGTACACCTCTCCCAGATAGTGTATATCGCATGGATGAAAGACTGCCAGCAGTAATTGGCAAAGTTGGTTTTCAACCTTGGAATGCAGGGGGAAATATTACTATAGTTGAACATGTGAATCAAGTCCTTGCAAATGATAGGGCAGATGCTCCAACTGGTGAATCAGGAAAAGCTGGGTCGGGAGCAAAAAAACATAGTCAATATGTCTCTACTTCTGGGAACTTAAATTTTGCAAAAGATCCGACACTTTTGCAAGGATTATTAAACAAATACTTCTACAAAATAGATACTACTGTAGATCCGCAAACATTTACTGACGTAAATAAGCATTTTGATGATCTAGGATTACCGAATCCTTACGAACCTCAATTTGAGTTCATTAAATCAGGTGGAATTCCTGGGAATCAGGTGACATATTTTGTACACGGTAAGGAATTGATGAATTTTGTAATAGCTGGAACAGATGCTTCTACATGGAATATTCCTTGGGAAGAAATGCCAGAGCAAGATGTATTGTAAAGTCTTCACAGGGAGCATCTCAATTATGCTTAAGTATAAATACTTATAACGAAAATTCTCTATTTCTGGCTATAGTAAATTTGGCAAATATAAAGTTATGTAACACGGCTCTGCAAGATGGTGCTGCAAATGATCAGAATTGTCGTTAAAGTTTTTTGATTGTGCAAGAATATACAATATCAAATACATGAAGTTTCTAAGTAAGTAAATATAGGGGTTAGTGATATGTCGCGTACTTACGACAACGAAAAAAAGCCTTCCCAAATCACGACTTCAGTCCAACCCAAAGCAACATATTTACAAACTAGAGGCTTCGCGTCACTTCAGACCGATTTGAATGAAAATGCTACGTTTCGATCATCTGGATACACTGAGAATTTTCTAGAAAAAATAATTAGTCAGCGCAGCAATGAATTGTCTGATACACCAGTCCAAGCAAAAACAATGAACCGCTTGATGATGAAGCCGCTTCAAACCAAGCGGATGGTGATCCAGTCTAAGCTGAGTATAGGTGAACCAAATGATAAGTATGAGCAGGAAGCTGATGCAACTGCATCTAAAGTTATTCAGCAGATAAATTCGCCAACTCAGGATCAATCTGTCCAACGAGAATCAATGGAAGAAGAGGAAGAATTGCAGATGAAACCAATCTCTTCAATCCAGCGAGAATCAATGGAAGAAGAGGAAGAATTGCAAATGAAGTCTTTAGTGCAGAGACACGAAAATCTTGGTGGCGGAGAAGCATCAACTGACTTAGAGTCATCAATTCAGAGTGCAAGGGGTGGTGGTCAGTCTCTAGATACTGATCTGCAACAGTCGATGGGTCAGGCTATGGGAGCAGACTTTAGCGGCGTAAAGGTTCACACAGATTCACATTCAGATCAATTAAATCAATCGATTCAAGCGAAAGCTTTTACGACAGGACACGATGTTTTCTTTCGGCAAGGAGCCTATGATCCAAGCAGTAAAAGTGGTCAAGAACTAATTGCCCATGAACTCACTCATGTTGTCCAACAGAATGGGAAAGGCGCTAATGTTCCCAATGTGAGTACTGCCCCTGAATCAGTGCAGAGACTTATATCTGCTGCTTCTTTCAAGAAAAAGACTAAATTAACTGCGCGTAAAGGTAAAAGCGCTCAGGTCTTTGTAAAGCTCAAGCAAGGTTTAGATGCATATGAGAATGCAAATACTGAGGCAGACAAATTGACATTTTTAGAACAGATCCTCAACATAGCTGAAGCGTGGGAAAACTCACCAGACTCCAATACAAGTAGTCGGAAGAAATATGTTACAAGACTGATTCAGGAAGTCAAAAACGAAATTGACAACTTGCTCTTGTCCTTAGACAATTTGCAAGATGACGCATTTGATGAGGATGTTAACCAGCCGACTGGTGGAAAAATTGACAGTGATGGTCAAATGAGTGAAGTTTCCAAACTCAAATATAAGTTTGGGGTGCGCAAAAATAAAACTGGTGATCTAAAAACAGTTGAGGGAGGAGAATTTGAAGGATACTTTAAGGCTCAAGTGGATGAGGATAAGGTCAATAGTCGTCATAGAGGAGCAGAAAAAGGTGGTTCTGGGATTCCAGAAAAAGACCCTAAGTTTGTTGAGCGTAATATCGCTATGTATCGACTAGACCAATTACTGAACGCAAATGTTATTCCACCGACGTTTAAAGCCAAATTTAATGGAGAAGCGGGTTTGCTGATGCAGGCAGCTGTTGGTAAATCAGGAAAAGATCTCAGCACGAAAATCAAGCAAGCGCGAAACAAAGATACAAATGAAGGAGATTCAGAAGCTTCCGCCCTTCAAGCAATATTGAATAGTGGTATTACAAGACATGCATTATCCAATCTCTTCCTACTGGATATCATCGCTGGACAAGTAGATAGACACTATGGTAATTACATTGTTGAACTGGACGAACAGAATAAGGCGATCGGAGTAAAGGGTATAGATAACGATATAGCTTTTGGCAAAAACTATAAGGATATAGATTACGCTCAAGACTACGGTCAGTTTGCCCACCAACTTGTTGCTGGTAAGTTTGCACAGGAGCTTGAGGAAATTGACAGTGAATTCGCCCAAAAAATTGTGGATCTGTCATCTAATCCGAATGTGCTAAGAGATGCTTTGCAAGATCTACTAAGCGATGAAGAGATTAACTCGACCATAAGTCGTCTAAATTCATTAGCAAAGTATTTGCAAAAATTGATCAGCGAAAAAAGTAATAGACTAAAAGGAAATGATGAATGGCAAGACAAGTAGTTTCATTTATAAATTAATTAGATTAATTAGAATTCGCTAAGTATATTTTTTAGAGATTACGAGCTTATTTAAGAGTAAGTAGATAAATTAAAAATATAGTAGATATAGTAGCAAATGAAATAACAAACACACACAAACTATCTAAATGCAATAATGAATACAAATAGTATTAACTTCCAGCAAATCGAGAAATACTTTACTGGCATGAATTTACCAGTTCCTTTTATTCCCCATGAAATGAGTGAAAACATCTTGCAAATATCTGACTCGATCTATGGTTCCTATCAAGAGACTAGAGATTTGTATGATATTGATTTATTTGTAAAGGATGTTATGACAAAACCTGTATCCGATTATTTATTATTTGGAACTAGTGGATACGGATTTAACTCTTACGCTCTGCATTATTATCTTGTAAGGGATTCATTAGCTCTATTTCTACAATTAGGATGGGGTGGAACTTTTGAAGACAGAGATTCAGAAAGGGACAACATTGTTAATACTTTTAAGATGGCAGAGACTTTAATTAAATCGGTTGAATTGTCTCAGCAGCAGGATGATAGTCCTGTATTGGGTAAACGTCTTATTGTGCAAGACAGTAGTTTTTATGGAGCAAAATGGATGATTCTTGATAAATTGATTACTCCTGAAAACAAATCTGATGTCCCAATTAGATGGGAGCAATCGTTTGATTCTGTAAGATCAGCTTTGTCTATTTTTAAAACAACATAGTTGAAGTGACAACAAGCAATGAAGGACTTCATTGCTTATTATCACTTAATTTTTAATACGCTCCTTTCCCAAATAGAACCAATCTAACTCTTTAAACTAAGATTTCGAGATCAAAAATTTAATGGCTAATAGTCTATATAAAAATAAAATAGATCTAATTTTGCCACATCATCAATCGTGCCTAAGTCCGATCACCCCGAAATTTGCCACTAACCTGTAATTCCTAGTATGACGAGTATGATGCCAGTTGGTAAATCTTGCTAAATCGCTTGCAGGGAAAGGAATCGGTCTAACAAGGCTCATTTGTCCTAGTAATACATTAAATAATCATGGAAGCTCATCCAGCCTGATACAATGCAAAAAATGTTTGTTCGGGATAATGCGCGGATTGCGTTTAATTTTAGACATTATGCTATCGGAACTTTTATTGAGATTTTCTAATTACGATTGGTGGTGATCGGCATCCATGAACATACTGCGAAACTTCCACATCTAAAAAGTTCGTCCATGTAAACTGATACGATTTTGTGTATAAAATATGCCACCTTTAGAGCGATCACGATCCCATAGGTTAGGTTGAAGAATGAAACCCAACAGGCATTATAACAATGAGATTGACTGTTGGGTAGCGCTGTCGCTCCGCCCAACCTACTTTTTATAATTTCTCATTTTCAAAATTGGCAATAGGCGATCGCAGTTCTAGTCATTGATTTTTAGCTGATGCGATCGCTCTTAAGCAACTTCATAGCCAGTATATTCAAGCATTTCAGAAGACTTAAAACCCAATAAAATATTCTCTTAAGAGCGTGTTTGAGAAGTTTTCGGGGGTAAAAAAGGTATAAAAAAGCTCCCAAAGGTATAGCCTGTCAATATAGAAAAACAAAGACAGACCTATGGAAGCAACAAAGAAATCATACCCCACAGACTTAACTGATAGTCAGTGGGAAGTGGTAAAAGACTTGATACCCGCCGCAGGAACAGGAGGCAGAAAGAGAACCGTAGATATTAGAGCAGTACTCAATGGTATTTTCTACATTAACGCCGCAGGCTGTGCATGGCGAATGCTGCCCCATGACTTTCCCGTATGGCAAACTGTCTATCATTACTTTCGACATTGGCGAATTACCAACACATGGCAAGAGATAAATGCTAAATTGCAACAATGGTATCGAGTCAGTGAAGGAAGAGAAGCAACGCCCAGTGCGGGTTGTATTGACAGCCAATCAACCAAAATCGCTAGTCGATTAGCATCACCTGAAGCAGTTGGTATTGATGGTAACAAGCTGGTCAATGGGAGAAAACGACATATTTTGGTGGACACATTGGGTTTGCTATTGATGGTGGTAGTTAGTGCGGCGAATCTCGATGATCGCAAGGGGGCAGTTATGCTTTTAGAAAAAATCAACCAAATTCGTGACCATTTTCCCCGTCTGTCAACGATTTGGGTGGATCGTGGCTATAGGGGGCAAGCTTTCATTATGGCTATTCTGCATACTTTTTACTGGTGTTTACAAGTGGTTGTTCCTGCTGCTGGGCAAAAGGGGTTTGTCGTCCAACAGAAGCGTTGGGTGGTTGAGCGTACTTTTGCTTGGTTTTCTCGGTTTCGACGCTTGAACAGAGAATACGAACTTTTACCTGAAACTTCTGAGGCTTTTTTCTATGTCGGCATGATTCATATCCTCCTTAAACGCCTCGCTTAACTTCTCAAACACTCTCTAAGTCACCCATAAATATACTAATTCTTGAGCAACCCTTATTTCCGTCATGTTTTACTGAATCCAAATCTTTCCATTCATAATATCCAAATGTAAAACATAACTGTAGACTCACCAATAACTATTCCATCCCACATTCGTGACGGGATAATGGTCTTTGCACCAAAAACTGTATCCCAATCAATCGCTCCATTTGCTATCAAGACGGCTGCATAAGCATTCAACATCGACTGAAATATATTGTGAGATTGAACTGAGGTCAAATATAAAAGTCACATACTATTTACTGTAATGTGTGCCAGATAACACAGACTTTCAGAACACTATAGTAAGATGAACACGACTAAATGTTAATTACTATCCTGCTGATACAGCAATTCTCATTATGAATTGGATACTTAATTTACATATAAAGGCTTAACGAAATTCTGAGACGATTAGCTTAATAATAGTTGGAATTGATAGTTTGTGTTGGTATTGCTAGATGCTACACGCTCTTTCAAGCTTTTTAGCAATATTCCAAATTTACAACTAAAAAAATAGTTCCTATTTATATGAGATTAATAAAGAGCAATTCCTCTCAATCCGAATCTTCAGATAAGCCATTAACTATAAATCTTCAAACTAGACCGTTTGCCCCATCTGAATCCGCCAACACAGAGTCTTTAGAAAAGTCGGATTCAATAGGTATGGCTAAAACGAGTTCTTCTGGAAGTTTACTTGAAAAACTAATCTCTACACCAACCAGTGAATCTACTGAACCTATTCAAAGAAAATCGCATAATCGGTTAAAGGAAGTTCGGTCTCTGAGGAGAGACAATCCGATCCAGACAAAACTTAATATTGGTGAGCCGAATGACAAGTATGAGCAGGAAGCAGATCGTACGGCAAAACAAGTTGTTCAGCAGATTAACTCGCCATTACAAGCTAAATCTATCCAAAGAGAGGAGATCCCAGAAGAAGATTTGCAGATGAAACCTACAATCTCTGCTATTCAAAGAGAGGAGGTGCCAGATGCGGAAGAACTGCAAATGAAATCTCTGGTGCAAAAGTACGAAAACATTGGTGGTGGAGAAGCATCGACTAATTTAGAATCCTCTATTCAACAGGCAAGAGGAAGCGGTCAACCGTTAGATACTGGGCTGCAAGAAAAAATGGGACAAGCTATGGGAGCAAACTTTAGCGGTGTAAAAGTACACGCTGACTCTAAGTCTAACCAATTAAATAAGTCAATTCAAGCCAAGGCTTTTACAACAGGGCAGGATCTATTCTTTAGTCAAGGTACTTACGATCCAAACAGTAGAGGTGGGCAGGAGTTGATTGCTCATGAGTTGACTCACGTCGTGCAGCAAAATGGGCAAAGATTGCAACGTAAACCTTTGTCTAAATCTATTCAAGTTAGTCAAATTCAGGATATTTCTAGCAATAAAGTTCAGAGGCTTTGGAATAAAAAGACATTTCGCGAACGTACCAAAGATGGAGTGCTTGATAGAAGAGGAAAGACCATCAAAAGTATTGAAGATTTGATCGTTCAGTATGGCAAGCTAAATCCTTATAGTACAAAGGATTTAAAGTCGTCACAGGATCTCGCTAAAGAAATCAGAGAACATGTCAATAACTGGATAGAGGATCATACTGGAGATAAATCTAGAAGTACTCGCATGTTAGGCATGAAAGATTTCCTTAACCATCTTGATACAGAAGAGATCCCGAAACTCAATAAAATTGAGACGGATATTCTGGATAAAACAAACACGACTGGCGGCTCTTTAGAACTTGACAAGAGTAATCGTGAAGGAAATCTTACAAAGATCAAAGAAAAGCACGAAGGCAATATGAAGTCTTCGCTGGAAAAATTCGGTCATTTGATCGATGCTTCTGTTCCTAATCTAGCTGACAAGAGTAAACTGGAAATTGAACTTAAGATTCCTTGCGATCCATCAGGCACTGGATTTGTTGGGTTTCACCTAGTTTGTCAAAATGAACGAAAAAAAGCAAAGCAGCTTAACACAAGGTGCGAACTTACAGTTACTGGAGGTGCTAAGTTTGCAGGACTTGCCGAACTAAAAGCTGAGATTGGGGGGTACTTTGAGTCTGAAGGTGAAGATAGTAAAATGGTAATGAGAATGATTTCTTACGCCATTTACCGACGCTTTGTTGAATCAAAAGTGCTACCTGTAGAAATGTCAAATTATATGTGGGGTGGAACTACAACTAGTGTTGGTTATAAACGAGCAGAGAGATGGGCTTCAAAAGTTGAAAAGGATTCTTTTGGATTGGATGACAAAGGACAGCCTAAAAAGAATTTTGTCGAAACTGGTCTTGTTGGAGGAGGAACTGCTTCGGGAGGGATCAAAGATGTTGGAGGTGTTGGTCTGTCCGGGAAAGTTGGAGTTAAAGGATCTTATGGGACTAGGTATGATAATAAATCAATCACAGAAAGCAGGAAGAAACAAAGTGGGGAGATTGGCGATATCCACGAGTATCAGGGTAGAGGAGATGCTCAAAAGAAAATAGGTCGAACGGTTGTCCAAGTTGAGATTCCAGCCGAAGGGAAAGTTGGGATTTTTAAATTTACTGGTAAAGGTAAGTTTATATTTCTTGCCGATCCCAAGGAAAAGACATTTAAAATGAAAGACTTTAAAAAGAAAGAGGACAGGCTAGATGAGGCTTCTTTTGAAGCTGGTATGCAAGTTTTAATACCAGTGCAAAGGAACCTGCTTGGTGGTCTGCCCGAACTGATTGGTCAATTTATAAATGGAGTTGCTACCAATATTCTATCTTCGCAGAGAAATGACTATGAAGATAATCCACGGGTCATGGGTTCGTTGTTATCTATTGGCTCAGATGCATCAATGTCAGCAGTCAGTATTGCTAATCTTACAGGCAAGCAATTAGAGCCATTTGCTAAAGGGAAATCGCTTAACGAAATCCAAGGTTTCTCTGGAAGTAGTGGAGAGATAGGACTGAGATTGGGATATAAAGCAAAATACAAACCAGGAGATGCTCAGAAAGATGACAATGGCGATCGCATCAGGAAGACGGGAATTTCTCAAGAGATACAGGTAGATTATGTCAAGGCTGGTACGATGATGTTAGTAGATCGGATATTAGAAGTGCAACAAAATGCAATAGATTTGCTCTCAATTAAGCAAGAAACCCTAAGTCGTCTTTTCACTATGAAATATGAGAAAGGTGGAGATTGGGTTATTAATCCAGAAACTAAGCTCGAACTTCAGCTTAGGAATAAAACTGCTAAAGAACTCAATGAATCTGAGAAAGGTGAATATGACAAATTGACCGATGAAAAAGACAAGAAAGAATTTCTAGCGAAAACAAAGAAGAAATTCAGAAAGCCCCCTGCAAAATAAATGTCACCTGACTCGTTAGTTTGAGGATAATAAAGTATGAAAACATTGCATCATCCATTAGATTGCCAACTGCAAATGCGCGATCGCAAAGGTAATTTGATTACAGTTAATATATTAGAACTAGCAGCCGATCTCTTAGATGGTACCGAAAATATTGTCGGATGCTTTCTGACTTTCCTCGTCAGTCCTGAAACATATCATCACATTAATATTAATGAATTATTTCACCTTCATCCAAATGTACGTGGTCAAGTTTTTGGCGGCAAGCTAGAACCTGATATCGATGTTGAAATTGAAACGAAGCTAGATCCATCGTTCATATTTGAGATTTCCACCAAAATTAAAACACTCAATGCACTATCGCAACATCTCCAAACAATCAATCAGAATCAATCAGAGCATCCACTCCTAAATACCGAAAGTTGGTTTGCTCTATACGTCAAGCAATCGGTTGAATTACCTCCAGAATTTGGCGAGGGTAAACTTAAAGTTGGGTATTGTACAACTTGGGCTGACTCTTGAATCTGTGTAGTGGCGATCCCTTTACCTTTATATTTTATGATCTAAAAATCGGTAATTAGCGATCGCCAATTGAGCATAAAACTGATTTTAATGTTACGGCTTTGCTATGCTACTGAAAATTTGCTCTATATCGAACTCACGTTAAAATAAACGTGAGTTCGATATAGCCATTTGCGTCGAACTCACGTTATCTTACTGCGCGTCATTTTGCTATTTAAAAAATTATCTGTGTGAACCTAGAATGCATTCTTATAAATTTCTTCGTTTACTTTTGCTGAAGTAAACAAATCAACTACAGGATGGGGATAGTCAACCCCCAGGCGAACGCGAAAACGTTTTTGCTCAATTGGTAAAAGTTTCCAAGGTTGATGCACTTTACTGGCAGGAAGATCTGTAAGCTCTGGCAACCAATGTTTGACATATTCCCCTTGCGGATCGTAGTCCTGTGATTGCTTATTGATATTAAAAAATCGGAATCCTCTAGCATCATTCCCAATTCCTGCAGTATAGTTCCAATTTCCCCAGTTACTGCAAGGATCGTAATCGATCAGTCGAGATTCAAACCATTCCGCTCCCATGCGCCAATCAATACCAAGGTTTTTGGTGAGAAAACTTGAGACATTTTGACGACCACGATTGGACATAAAGCCCGTAGCTGCTAGTTCGCGCATATTCGCATCCACTAAAGGGAAACCTGTATTTCCTGTTTGCCAGATTTCAAAGCGCTTCCAGTCTTGCTTCCAAGGTATGTTTATGCCGCGTAAACCGATGCGATGGAATAACTTGTTTCCATATTTTGCGGCAACGAAGCGGAAATAATCGCGCCATAACAACTCAAAGATTAGCCAATAAGTCGAGTCATTAGCAAGGCGATCGCTTTCATATTTTTTAACCTGCTCATAGATATATCGCGGACTGAGACAACCCAAGGCAAGCCAAGGTGAGAATTTAGAAGAGTCATCTGCATGGAGCATTCCATTGCGAGTTTGCTTATAAACTTGGAGGCGATCGCTAGTC
This sequence comes from Pseudanabaena minima str. Chao 2107, assembly GCF_051131155.1. Classification (NCBI taxonomy): domain Bacteria; kingdom Bacillati; phylum Cyanobacteriota; class Cyanophyceae; order Pseudanabaenales; family Pseudanabaenaceae; genus Pseudanabaena; species Pseudanabaena minima. The sequence continues at coordinate 871,723 of NZ_CP159508.1, read as the reverse complement.
CAAAAATAATGTTCAAGTCGTTTTAGGGCTTTAGTTTCGCCGCCTTTAAACTGTAATACTGCGCGATCACATGGTATTGGTTCTTTGAGTCCTAATGTGTCTAAAGTGGGAATTTCGCCAATATCAACACTTTCTGGTAACTTAGGAAGATTTTGGGGTATAGGACAAGTTTCCCGAATTGTGAGATTAGCTTCAACCTGTTTACGAAAATTGGTAAAGAGTTCAGGAAGATTAGCAATTTCAAAGGGTAAATCATTTGGATGCAATAACGTACTTCCCCAGAAGCTTTTAAAATTTACGTTCTGTTTTTTGAAAATAGAACGTAATTGATCTTCTAGATTTTTCTCTTCAGTAGTGACTTCTGCATGGTAGTAGATTGATTTAATTCCTAATTGCTGCGCTAGTTCAGTCAAAATTTGATTGGGATTACCGATGCGGACAATTAGATTAGAATTAAGCGATCGCAAATTTTCCCGTAAGTTTGTCACACTCTCGATCAGAAATTTCGCGCGAAATGCGCCTGTTTTCTCAAATCCAAAGTAAGTTTTATCAAAGTGAGCATGATCAAAGCAATAGACAGGAAATATCTGTGCGCCTGTCATTTGAGCATCTTGGGACGCTCGATATAAAGTTTCGCAATCATGCGATCGCAAGTCATTGCGGAACCAAACTAAAATATTTTGACTATTCATACTACTACTATAATTGCGAACTGATAGAGGGGGCGCAAAACGTCTCCCTCTATCAGTTTTAGCGTTCAACAATTTGGAACTGACGATTTAGTAAATTCATACTTGCGGAAATAGTCAGACTCATGGCTAGATATACGCCCATGATAATCAAAATTACATTTACAGGTCTTCCTGTCTGATTAATTGTGGTTGAAGCGATGCGATAAATATCGGTATAACCGATCGCGATCGCCAGACTAGAATTTTTAGCAATATTCACATACTGACTAGTCAGTGACGGAATGATGACCCGTAATGCTTGGGGTAATACGATTTTTCGCATCGTTTGAAAATTCGTTAATCCCAGAGCTTTAGCTGCTTCCGTTTGTCCTTTAGGAACTGAGAGAATCCCACCACGGACAATTTCTGCAATGAAAGCACTGGAAAACATCGTCAATCCTAAGACTAGAGCGCAAAATTCAGAACTCAGGGTCATTTTTAAAGCGGCGATCGTGATCCCATCTTTGGCAAGAGTGGCGAATCCTAGGGAGATGCGATCGCTAGCGGATGGAAGTGTTAAAAAGATTGCCGAATACCAGAAAAATAGTTGTAACAGTAGGGGCGTATTGCGGAGGACTTCTACATAAACACGGGCAAGTTGCTTGAGTAGCCAGTTACTTGATAGCCGTGATACGCCAACCGTGACACCAACGACAGTTGCAGAAATGATACTAACAGCGATCGCTTTTAGAGAGTTAAGTAACCCAACCTGTAGGGCTTTAGTATAGCTATCCGAAGCTTTATAGGGAAAAGGGGAGTCGGCAATATCAAAGGAAGCAGGATCACCTAGAAAGTCAAAACTAATTGCTAGCCCAGAATTTCGCATATTTCTGGCTAGGGTATTCCATGCCAAAATACTGCAAGTAATTACGATCGCTAAAAAAATTAACTGAGCGATCGTGCGCCAATTCCAGAAATTTCTTTTGAAATTAGTTTGTAAACTTGTTACGAAGCTCCCATTACTTGCGGACATGGCTTGAAGCACTCCCAATCTGGATTAAATTTAAGTTTAGTATAGTCGGCGCTTAGCTTATACCAAAACGCAAAATGGCTACGCCATTTTGTGTTTTTAAAACCCTTACTGGGTTTGTTTTTTTATTGGCTTGCTATACTACTAATCTACTACCCCTAAGTATCTGCCTCATGCCCAAGTCATCGGTCAAAATAGCTGTAGTTGGCGATATTCATGATTTATGGCAGCCTGTTGAAGATCGCTTAGCCCTTCAGTCTTTAGGTGTCGATCTAGTTCTATTTGTCGGTGATATTGGCAATGAATCGGTGGAAGTTGTAAAGGCGATCGCGAATCTTGATATGCCGAAAGCCGTGATTTTGGGTAATCATGATGCTTGGTACAGTGCCTCAGATAATCACAAGAAGCCTAACAAAAAGAAATGTCCTTACGATCGCACTAGGGAAGATCGCGTGCAGCAGCAATTAGATATTTTAGGTAAGATCCATGTTGGTTATAGTTGGTTAGACTTTCCTGCATTAAATCTTTCAGTAGTTGGGGCGCGTCCCTTTAGTTGGGGAAGTTCTAGATGGAAGAAAGCAGCATTTTATAGCGATCGCTTTAATGTTAAAAGTTTTGCCGAATCGACGCAACGGATTGTTGAATCTGTAGCCAACACTGCCTATGAAAATATAATTTTTCTAGGGCATAATGGTCCTTTTGGATTGGGAAATGAAGAACATTCCATTTGTGGGAAAGATTGGAAAGCTGGTGGTGGTGACTATGGCGATCCAGACTTTACGGAAGCAATTTCTAAATCCTATCAAATGCTCAAAACAGTCTCTCTAGTTACCTTTGGACATATGCATCACCATTTACGGCTTAATTCTCACCGTACTCGTGAAGTACTTGTGACTAACGAGAAGGGGACAGTTTTTCTTAACGCAGCATGTACACCAAGAATTGTCAAAAGCTATAACGGGGAGTATCGTAACTTTTCCATCGTCACCTTAGAATCTGGCAAGATTACCCAAATATCTCTTGTATGGCTCAATTCGTACTGTCAGGTAGTTAAAGAGAATATTCTGTTGCAGCGCACCCTGCAAACAGTTTAAAGTCAAATTTAACCTGTTTGCAAATTTTCCATTGCCATTTGAGCACAATAACGCATTTCGTCAGCCCTGCGCCATAGTTCTTGTCCTGTGTGCAAATGGTGATCGTCAAAATTTAGAGTGAAGTAGTTTAATTCTTCAATTCCATCACTGATCGCATTGAGACAGTGGTATAGATAGCTAGCAATCCCTGCTGCCGAAGCAGGATTTGGGAAAGCCCGAAAGAAAATCTGTGCCTTAGCATAGGAGCCACGACATTCATCAATATAGTCCTCAAAATCTTCCATCAATCCATCATCGTAGGGATCAGCTGCGAGATCGTCGATCTGCTCATCTAGACTATCCAAAATCACTTCGAGCATTTCGGTAATTGGCTCGTACACTTGCTTAAACCAGCGATCAAGCTTCTGATCTTCGTTGAGGTGGGTTTCTCGCTTGGATGGCGATCGCTTCACTCCCTGTTGAGATACACCATTAGGCGAGTGTTTAATGCCAAGACTGCGATCGTAATGGGCGCGAGATTGGGGGTTGCTAAGGACTTCGTAAGCAAGATTGATCGAGGCTATATCATCATGATTATCGAGATGATGATTGCAATCGGGGTGAAATTCTTTGACCAGACCACGGTAAGCGCTTTTGACCTCAGCAGGGGCAGCGCTATAGCTAATTCTCAGAGTTTTATAATGATTTGTCTGTTGGGTGCGATCGCTTGTCCTAGCCATGTCCTTATGATTAATCTACGTTTGCGATGATATTTTCTGTTTTTCATGCCGAATATCTGAGGATTTCGATGTTGTCGAAATATTGTTTCTAAGCAGAGTAAAACTTTTCCTACTAAGCATTTTGTAGGGATATTCTGTGAACGTCAACCACTTGACAGCTAAAGTCATCATCTGCTTAGAACATAAACCCACAGACTTTTACGATAAATGTTGCTAAAGCGATCGCACGTCTGTTATTGTATCAAAGGATTAAATTTGCTGGTGTAGCTCAGTTGGTAGAGCAACTGATTTGTAATCAGTAGGTCACGAGTTCGAGTCTCGTCCCCAGCTTACCTTTGAATAAAAAAGCACTGCAATGCAGTGCTTTTTTATTCAAAATTTAGGCATGAATTAGGCAAAGATGCCACAAGCTTTGTCGTAATATTGTTGGCGATCCTCCAGTCCGTTATAGCCACCATTCACCCGCAAGGTTACCTCTTTAACCGTTGCCCCGCGATCGCACAAAGCATTCATCTTATTATTGTCCCACCAAAAACCAGCACTAGTAAATGGATACTTCGACGCAACATAGGCAACTCCATCCATCACTTTAGGATCGCCGATCGCCTTACTAAACGCTTGGTAATTAGCGCGTCCCGTAAGCTGAATCACCCCAGCCCCTTTATACTTGGGTCCGTCTCCTGGATTCACATTGCCCAAATCCGCTCGACCTTCATAGTCTGCACCACTGGCGATTTCCTGCGTATATTGCAATCCACCTGACTCATGGGCAATTTGACTAAGAAAATGTCGTAATCTAGGTGCAGTAGTAATCTTGTACCGAACAAGACAAGAATTTAAATCTTGCAGTTGGACATCACTAATTTGCCTACCAAAGAAGGCATCAGCTTGCTTTTTACTAACAATTTGGGGAACATCAGGCTCTAAACCATCCCAATGCGGTGGAAACACAAAAAAAGTTCCACTGCTAGCCGCCAATGTAACTTTTAGATGTCCATTTTCAGCAGGCTCAAACTTATCAAATCCATAGGTTTTACCCACTGCTACATCAATAGTCTCGTTAGGTTTTGTGAGTTGTGACGAATCCACTGGGCGTACCTTCAGTTTAGTCGCAACCTTAGCTTTCATTATTCCCATATCATGATTACCACAATGACTAATACAATAATTATCAGCTTCTTGTGTTGTTTTTGTAAATGCAAAAATATTAACCAATTATGATTTTCTAAATCCTTAAAAAATATTTCTCCAATTTTTTTGTACTAACAACTTTTGAGACAATCTTTCTTATAAGCTCAGGCACTGAAACTTCTTTAGATATCCATTGACGAGACATCCTGTTTAGACTTGATACATAACTATAACCACTTATATCAGGACAAAACAAAACCTAAATAATATGAGGCGGCGCGAAGCGCCGCCTCATATTATTTAGGTTTTATGTCTTAAAAAGAATAGAGACAGCTATAGTACAAGAAATTTTTAAAAATGTTTCAAAGCAACATTTTTAAAAATTTCCTAGTTTTTTGGAAAGTGCAAAACACTGTACAGTTTATTGAAGTTTTAAGTAATACAGAAATATTTTTGAAAGCGGCGCAAAGCGCCGCTTTCAAAAATATTTCTAAATTCTAAGTCAGCGCAAAACGCTGTAAGTTATTCGTGATCAATGATGAAAACCCTACAATTTCGATTAATCCAGCATCTAGAAAGATTGGTGATAGAGCGTAATCCTTACTATGCATCGGCTGGGCATTTATTTGCTCGTGAATATATCCGATCGCATTTTGCAAAATTTGGTGAAGTTCTCATCCATGATTTTGAAGTCAATGGCAATATTCATCAGAACTTAATTTTGCAAATTGAGTCTAATTCTTCTAAAAAGCGATCGCCTTTGATTATTGGCGCACATTACGATACGGTAGCGGGCTGTGTGGGTGCAGATGATAATGGCTCAGGTGTTGCGGTACTTCTCGAACTCGCTGCATATTTCTCAGAAAATCCTATTAAATATCCCATTCAATTAATTGCCTTTGATATGGAGGAATATGGATTGTTAGGCAGTGCTGCTTATGCAGATAAGCTTAAGCAGAAAAACCAAAAAATACGTCTGATGATTTCTTTGGAGATGTTGGGCTATTGCGATCGCACTCCCAATTCACAGCACTATCCCGCAGGATTAGACAAGTTCTATCCCAATACAGGTGACTTTATTGGACTTATTGGTAGCATTCCCACAATTCCCGATCTGGTCCATTTACAGCATCACATGAAATCTATGGTTCCCTGTGAATGGCTACCCGCAGGTTGGCGCGGCTTAGCAATACCCGATACTCGCCGCAGCGATCATGCTCCTTTTTGGGATGCTGGCTACAAAGCTTTGATGGTTACCGATACCGCGAATATGCGAAATCCGCATTATCACAAAAGTAGCGATCGGCTAGAGACTCTTGATTTAGAATTTCTCACTCAAGTTTGTCAAGGACTAATTGTAGGAATAGCCGCCCTAAATTAATGCATCAGCCGCCATTAGTCCTGACTCTGCATTGATATATAATCAATATAGTTGTTTACAAAACTTAAGAATGATTTATGGGTGAAGTTACTAATCCGCTCTTGATTGGCAAAGGTTTACCACCATTTCCAGACATCAATTCTGAACATGTGATTCCTGCGATCACCCAATTGCTTGAAGAAACTAGCGCGGGATTGACTGAACTAGAAGCAAACCGCCAGCCTACATGGTCAGGGCTAGTCGAGCCGCTAGAACGTCTAACTGAGCGCATTGGATGGGCATGGGGTGCGATCGAGCATTTATTGAGTGTAAAAAATAGTGCAGCCTTGCGTGAAGCTCACAAAGTAGTGCAGCCCAAGGTCATCGAATTTTTTAACCGCTTTAGTCAGAGCCAGCCAGTATATAAAGCTTATAAGGCAATTTACGGATCATCAGAGTGGGACAGTCTCGAACCAGCTCAAAAACGTATTGTTGAAGCTGCCATTCGTGATGCAGAACTATCAGGCGTTGGTTTGGAAGGTGAAGCCAAAGAAAAGTTTAATGCGATTCAAATGGAACTTGCTGAACTCTCCACTAACTTCTCTAATCATGTGCTTGATGCCACCAAAGAATTTAGTATGACCCTGAACAAACCTGAAGAGATTGAAGGTTTGCCTCCGAGTCTGTTAGCTCAGGCTGCTCAAGCATCTCGTCTAGATGGCGATGATAAAGCCACACCTGAAGATGGTCCTTGGTGTATCACCCTTGACTACCCTAGCTATGTACCATTTATGCAACATAGCCGTCGTCGTGATTTGCGAGAGAAACTCTATCGTGCCTTTGTTAGTCGCGCCGCAAGTGGTGAATTTGACAATTCTCCATTAATTGATCGCATTCTCGAATTGCGTAAACAAAAGGCAAATTTACTCGGCTACTCTACCTATGCAGAATTAAGTCTTGCTCGGAAAATGGCTCCCAATGTCGATGCTGTTGAGAAATTGCTGGAAGAATTGCGCCAATCAAGTTACACTGCCGCCGTTACAGAATTTGCAGAATTAAAGGAATTTGCTAAGGCTCAAGGCGAAACAGAAGAACTGAAGCATTGGGATACGGCTTACTGGTCAGAACGTCAGCGTGAAACCAAGTTCAACTTTACCGTTGAAGAATTACGTCCCTATTTCCCCTTGCCAAAAGTTCTCGAAGGTCTCTTTACTCTTGTAAATCGCTTATTTGGAGTTACCGTAGTACCTGCGGATGGCAAAGCTCCAATTTGGCATGAGAGTGTCCGTTTCTTTGAGATTCAGAATGAGAGTAATGAGGCGATCGCTTATTTTTATCTCGATCCCTACAGTCGTCCTGCGGAAAAGCGTGGTGGGGCATGGATGAATGATTGCATCGGACGTGCTAAGGTGACCGAAGAGGGTAAGACGATTACTCGTTTACCTGTTGCCTATCTGATTTGTAATCAGTCTCCCCCTGTTGATGGTAAGCCTAGCCTAATGACTTTTGGTGAAGTGGAAACCCTCTTTCATGAGTTTGGACATGGCTTGCAGCATATGTTGACAAAGGTTGACTATTCAGGAGCATCAGGCATTAATAACGTTGAATGGGATGCAGTAGAACTGCCCAGTCAATTTATGGAAAACTGGTGTTACGATCGCGCTACCTTGTTTGGTATGGCAAAGCATTATGAGACAGGTGAAACCCTTCCCGAGAGCTACTTCCAAAAGCTGGTTGACTCCAAAAACTACATGAGTGGTTCAGGTATGCTCCGTCAGTTGCATTTCAGCCTTGTTGATATAGAGTTGCACCATCGCTATGAAGTCGGCGGATCGGAAACTCCAATGCAATTGCGATCTCGCCTTGCGGAAACCACAATGGTAATTCCACCTTTGCCAGAAGATAATTTCCTATGTTCTTTTGGTCATATCTTTGCGGGAGGCTATGCCGCAGGTTATTACAGCTACAAGTGGGCGGAAGTCCTCAGCGCTGATGCCTTTGCCGCTTTTGAGGAAGCAGGACTGGAAAATGAACAGGCGATCGCTTCAACAGGTAGACTCTATCGCGATACAGTTCTTGCCCTCGGTGGTAGCAAGCATCCGATGGAAGTATTCAAAACCTTCCGAGGACGTGAACCTAGCACTGCACCATTACTCCGTCATAGCGGTTTAGCAAAGGTCTAATCTATAATAAAGGCGTTGCAATGCAACGCCTTTATTATATGTAATTCGATATTTATGCTAGAAACTGCCCGTGAATTTCTCTCGCAAATAGAAAACTACCCAATTTCAGAAAAGATAGAACAGCAATTAAACAATAGCAATCGCGTCCTATTTATCCTGCATGATCAACTAAATCTAGATGTATTCCCCAAAGAATTACTCGCGCAAAAGCCATTATTAATCTTTGTCGAATCTCTGAAATATGCCACATTTATTCCTCACCATAAGCAAAAATTAGTTTATATACTGAGTGCTCAGAGGCACTTTACGATCGCCTGTCATCAACAAGGCTTTCCTGTACTAAATTTGTTTACCGAAGGGTTTCATGCTGAGGCGATCGCAGATTTCTTGACGCAATACCCTCAGATTAAGCTTACCTATATGCAGCCATCAGAATGGGATACACGATCGCAGATGTTGGCGTTAAATGATCAATTTAGCGATCGCCTCGAAATACTTCCCAATCGCTTTTTTATTGCGGATGCTGAAAAATTTAAGCCAAAAATCAAAAAAGGATATCGCTTAGAAACTTTCTATCGAGAACTTCGTAAGCAAACTGGCTACTTGATGGCAGATGGCAAGCCAGTCGGTGGCAATTGGAACTATGACAAAGAGAATCGTAAAGCTTTACCAAAAAATACTGTGATTCCCACAGTTCCTGAAGTGGAACCTGATGCAATTACTAAGGAAGTCATCGAGTTGGTCAACCAATACTTACCTAATGCGTTAGGAAACCTAGACCAATTTGGCTATGCTGTAACTCGCGATCGCGCCCTAGAACTAGCTCAATTATTCATCGGAACCCGCTTGGCAAATTTTGGCGCTTATGAAGATGCTATCAAAGTTGGTGCACCCTTTTTATTTCATTCTGTGTTATCAATCTATCTTAACAATGGCTTGTTGTTGCCACAGGAACTCTGCAAAATGGCGATCGTAGCCTATGAGCAGAACATTGCTCCTCTTAACTCCGTTGAGGGTTTTATTCGCCAAATTTTAGGATGGCGTGAATATGTGCGTGTTTACTATGAAGCACAAATGCCACAAGTACGAGAGAGTAATTATTTTGAATTTTTTAATAATTTACCGCAACTTTATTGGGATGCTAATACCGATTTAATCTGTTTAAAAGATGCTGTCACTAATGTTCTAAATTACGGCTATTCACATCATATTCAGAGACTAATGGTCTTAAGTAACTTTAGCAATCTCACAAATACAGATCCGCATCAGCTAAACCATTGGTTTTGGCTTGCCTATGTCGATGCCTACGAATGGGTTGAGCTTCCTAATGTTTTAGGCATGTCTACCTTTGCTGATGGTGGCATACTTGCCTCCAAACCCTATGTATCAGGGGGAAATTACATTAACAAAATGAGTAATTGCTGCTCACAATGCACCTATGATGTGAAGCAAAAAACGGGTAACTCTGCTTGTCCTTTTAATTATCTGTACTGGAATTTTGTCGATCAGCATCGGGATAGCTTTATCGAGAATGGCAGGGTGTCACTAATGATTCATGCTTATGAAAACAAAACCGATGATGAAAAAATAGCCATTAGAAACTCATCAATTTATTTTATAAAGAACCTCAAACGTAGCTATTCTGAATAGCTATGATTTGAAATAATTATTAAATTACGTAAGGTTTCTTTACATAACAAATTTGGTTTTTAGTATAAGTCAGTTATGATTTGAAATCATGATAGATATCTTACCGTCTAGACTATAGCTACGTAGCGAGTATAGAGTTAACCCAAAAACAACTGAATAACCTATCTATAACTTTCCTATAACTTCTATAACTTTATTACCCCGTCTTTCTCCAAATTTCTAAATAACTATGGATTTACAAATGTGATATAAAATGCTAAATTCTAATTTTAACTTGAGAGTATTCTAAATTTATTAAGTATACTCAATTACATTTAACCTTACATGCTATTCATTGTGACTTCTGATGGAAATAAGCGCTGAAATGGATGTTAAACATACAGAATCAATGTCAAAATCTTCTTTGACTAGCCAAGAGCATTTCTGGAAGCAGTTTCTAAAGGGTGTCAATGCAAGCACATTTTTGGGTGGTGATTCTGTAAGGGTTAGAGAGCATCTTTCAGTACCCGAGTATCAGACAACTATTGCTTGCCTCAATGAATCCGCAACTTCTATTTTTAATAAGTTTATTCGCGAACAAAATCTAGATATTACATCAATATTGCAAGGGGTTTGGGCTTTACTTCTCCATCGCTACAGTGGAAATGAAGATATTGTTTTTGGCTTTCAGCCTATCTCAACCACTCTAATATCAGATGAAGAGAATAAAAAAAATCGACCCATCCCCTTTCGTCTCACAATTAATGCTGACACATCAATTCTAACTTGTCTAGCTTGGCTACTCCAGATTCAAGAACAGTGGAAGATTGTTCAAACATATTCTCAAGTGTCTCTAAGTCAAATTCAAGCATGGAGTGATATTCCCGTAGGCATGTCACTGTTTGAGACCTTGATAATATTGGATGATCTAGAGCAAGTGTCTGTGGCAATACCTGACTCCCCAATTACTCTTGGTGTAAAGGTAGAAACAAATTTGACATTGCAGCTTAGATACGATCGCAACCGTTTTCAAGAAGTTGCAATTAATCGTCTTTTGGGGCATCTACAAACCTTGATAGAAGGTCTGGTCACGAATCCTGAGCAGAAACTTGCAAGTTTGCCAATGTTAACTACTGTCGAGCGTCATCAGATATTGATTGAGTGGAACAATACGCAAGCAACCTACCCTTCAGACCACACAATTCATCAGATCTTTGCAGAGCAGGTAGCAAAATCTCCTGACAAGATTGCTTTAATTCTGCCATCCATTAATGCGGAAGTTCCAATAAGACTGACTTATAAAGAATTAGACAGACGTGCGAATATTCTTGCTTGTGAGCTACAGCGTCTTGGAGTAGGTGCAGAAACATTTGTGGCGATGTGTATAGAAAGATCGATTGAGACGATCATCGCTATTATCGGAATTCTTAAAGCAGGTGGAGTTTACGTTCCTCTTGATCCAGCTTATCCGCAAGAGCGAATTGCTTTTATGCTAGAGGACACTCAAGCTCCCGTATTAATTACGCAGTCACATCTACGCGATCGCCTACCTCCTACTCAATCACATATTATTTGTCTGGAAACGGATTGGGGGAAGGAGATTGCCGAAAGTATTCCAGAGGCAACACAGGTCAATGCTGATAGCTTGGCATATGTTAACTACACTTCAGGCTCTACTGGTCGTCCCAAGGGAGTTGCCATTCCGCACCGAGCTGTTTCCAGACTAGTATTTGGTACTAGTTTTACAGAGCTAGATGGCAATCAAACTTTATTACAACTAGCACCTATTTCCTTTGATGCTGCTACTTTAGAGATTTGGGGAGCGTTGCTGCATGGTGGTTGCTGTGTTTTATTCCCCAGTGATGGCATTCCCGATCCCCAAGACTTGAAAACAGTTATTCAAACTTACGGTGTTACCACCATGTGGCTGACTGCCGCATTGTTTAACACGATCATTGCGGAATCTCCTGAATCTCTTTTAGGAGTGAAAGAACTACTCACGGGTGGTGAGGCGCTCTCTCCAAGCTTTATTCGGCTCGCGCAAAAACATCTTCCTGAGACACAGCTAATTAATGGATATGGTCCTACGGAAAATACGACATTCACTTGTTGCTACCGCATTCCTCGACCATTGGGCGATCAAGTGACATCAGTTCCCATTGGTAGACCGATAGCTAACACTCAGGTTTATATTCTCGATGCTCATGGTGAGCCTGTTCCCATTGGTGTCTTGGGGGAACTTCATGTTGGTGGGGCGGGACTAGCGCGTGAGTATATCAATCGTCCCGACCTAACTGCTGAGAAATTTATTCCCGATCCATTCAGTGCTGATTCTCCAAAACGGCTCTATAAGACAGGCGATCGGGTGCGATGGCTCCCCGATGGCACGATTGAGTTTGTTGAAAGGCTAGATAATCAAGTAAAGATTCGTGGTTTCCGCATTGAATTAGGTGAAATAGAGGCAGCTTTAAGCCATCATGAAAGCGTGCGGGATGCTGTAGTGATTGTGCGTGAGGACGTTGTGGGCAGTAAGCGACTGGTTGCTTATATAACACCAAAATCTGAGCAATCACCCAACATCAATCTAATTAAGTCTTATTTACAAGATCAATTAGCTGATTACATGATTCCTGCGGCGATTATCGTCTTAGACAAAATCCCTCTCACGCCTAATGGGAAAGCGGATCGTCGTGCTTTACCAGCACCTGTCTCTATGGGAGTTGGGGATAACTTTATTGCACCCAATACTCCCAAAGAACGGATACTTGCCGAAATCTGGTGTAGTGTTTTGGGCTTAGAGCAGGTTGGGATTGAAGACAATTTCTTTGACATCGGTGGCACGTCGCTGCTTGGCTTACAGATGGTGACAAGAGTCCAAAAACAGCTAGGTTCTGAATTCCGTGCTGTCAAGCTTTATCAATATCCAACTATCCGCACATTTGCCCAGTATCTCGATCGCGAAGAACATAAACAGTTAGAGCAACCGCAACAAAAAAATAAACAACGCGATCGCCTCCTGCAAAAAGCACCAAAGATTAACTCTGATGGCATCGCAATTATTGGCATGGTTGGGCGCTTTCCAGGTGCGGATACTGTCGAAGCCCTGTGGCAGAATCTCTGTAATGGGATAGAATCCTGCACTACTTTTACTGATGCAGAAATCGATCCAAGTGTTGATGTCGAATTACGTACTGACCCTAACTATGTTCGTGTTAGGGGCATAATTGATGGAGCCGAAACCTTTGATGCAAGTTTCTTTGGAATTAGTCCCAGAGAAGCCGAAGTTCTTGACCCACAGGCAAGAGTATTTCTAGAGTTAGCCTATACAGCTTTGGAAAATGCGGGCTATATGCCTGAATCCTACGATGGTGCAATCGGGTTATATGCTGGCTCTGGTCAAAATACATACTTTGAGCATCACATCTGCGGTCGTCCTGAAATCATCAACCGACTGGGTGAATTTCAAACGATGCTAGCCAATGAAAAGGACTTTGTCACTACGCGCACCTCCTACAAATTGGGGCTAACGGGTCCTAGCCTCAGCATTAATACCGCTTGCTCAACATCTCTAGTTGCTGTGATTCAAGCATTTCAGGGATTAATGAGTAATCAATGTGATATTGCCCTAGCGGGGGGGATTTCCATTACCACACCTCAAAATCGAGGCTATCTCTACCAAGAAGGTAGTATGCTTTCCCCTGATGGGCGTTGCCGTCCCTTTGATGCTAATGCTCAAGGAACCATGTTTAACAGTGGTGCGGGTATTGTCATACTGAAGAGATTGGAAGAAGCCTTAGATGATGGCGATCGCATCTACGCCGTGATTAAAGGCGTAGGCATGAATAATGATGGTACGGATAAGGTGAGCTTCACTGCACCAAGCGTTAATGGACAGGCGGGAGCAATCACTATGGCGCAAGCTTCGGCTGGTTTCCATCCTGACACCATCTCTTATATTGAAACTCATGGAACCGCAACTCCATTGGGCGACCCCATCGAAATTGAGGCTCTCACTCAGGCTTTTCGCACTCAGACCGATGCTACCCAATTCTGTGCGATCGGTTCAGTTAAAAGTAACTTTGGGCATTTAGTTGCGGCGGCTGGAGTAACAGGACTGATCAAAACTGCCCTAGCGCTTTATTACAAAAAAATTCCACCTAGCCTCAACTTTGAATCACCTAATCCAGAAATTGACTTCGCGAATAGTCCTTTCTATGTCAATAACAAACTCGTTGATTGGACGGCTGGCGAGACACCTCGCAGGGCTGGCGTAAGTTCCTTTGGTGTGGGCGGCACAAATGCCCATGTCGTTTTAGAAGAAGCTCCATTAGTGGAAGTCTCTAGTCCTTCTCGTCCCTTTCAGTTATTGCGGTTGTCGGCAAAAACTAGTACTGCTCTAGAGCAGTCCACGACAAACCTCAAGGAATACTTCACGCGCAATCTTGAGACGAACTTAGCCGATGTAGCTTATACCCTAGATCATGGCAGAAAAGCTTACAATCATCGTCGTTTCGTCGTTTGTCGCGATCGCTTAGATGCGATCGCGATATTAGAATCTCTTGATGTGAATCGCAGTGCCACAAGATTAAGTGAAATTCGCAACCCAGATGTGGTGTTCATGTTTCCTGGGCAGGGTTCGCAGTACCTTAACATGGGCAAGTATTTCTACGAGCATGAAATCGTATTTCGGGATGCAGTCAATCGCTGTGCGGAGATTCTCCGTCCTTTGCTAGATCGAGATCTTCTGCAAGTCATCTATCCACCCCAGAGCAACGATGGTAACGATGAAGCCGCCACAGCTTTATTGCGGCAGACTCAATACACTCAACCAGCCTTATTCACGATTGAGTACGCTCTGGCACTTCTCTGGCAAAGTTGGGGTGTTCGCCCCGCAGCGATGATTGGACATAGCATTGGCGAATTTGTTGCCGCATGTTTATCGGGTGTGTTTTCTCTAGAAGATGGGCTAAAACTCGTTGCGACTCGCGCAAGGATGATGGGCGCATTGCCCAGTGGTTCCATGCTCTCAGTGCGCTTACCTGCAGAGGTGTTGCAAAAGCGTCTGAGTGATGACCTAGCGATCGCGGCAGTAAATGGGGCTTCGCTTTGTGTTGTGGCGGGACCAACTGATGTAGTTAATAACTTGCAGCAACAACTGGAAGCCGAGGAGATTGTTTGTCGAACATTACATACCTCCCACGCTTTCCACTCGCCAATGATGGACCCAATTATTGAGCCATTCGCTGAAATGGTCAAAACGGTTCAGTTATCGCCACCCAAAATTCCTTTTGTGTCAACGGTAACAACAGAATGGATCACCGATGCTCAAGCTACTGACCCCATGTATTGGGCTAGCCATTTACGCGCTACAGTTCGGTTTGCCGAGGGTGCTAAAAAGCTATGGGAGCAGCCTGCAAGGGTTTTACTTGAAGTAGGTCCTCGTACCACAACCGCAACATTAGCGCGACAACAGGCAAAAGACATCAAACGTCAAATTGCAATTTCCTCCTTGGGTAGCACCGCCGATAACGATGCCGAATGGTTTGCCATATTGCAGGCGATCGGGCAACTTTGGCTGGCTGGGGTTGATCTTGACAGAGCCAAGTTTTATGCTGATGAATACCGACATCGCATCCCACTACCCACATATCCATTTGAGCGCAAGCGCTATTGGATCGATCCGAAACCAACGATTGAACCAACGCTTCCCCTGCCCCCACCTGCTGAACCAATCCCAATTCAGCCCACCGTCGAAATTCAATCACTCCCACCCATCCCATCTTTACAACCCAATTCTACGCCCAATATAGAGGTGCAAGCGCATATTATGACTGAAGCTCGTAAGCAACAACTTATCCCCCAACTTCAAGAAGTTCTAGAAACCACCTCAGGGCTAGAAATTGATGGTAATGATGGCACAACAACATTCTTGGAAATGGGACTGGATTCTCTTTCTCTCACCCAAGTTGCCATGGCTTTGAAAAAGAAGTTCAAGGTTAAAATCACTTTTCGACATTTACTGGAAGATTATCCCAATCTCGATACGTTGTCTGACTTTGTACTGCGATCGCTTCCCCCAGATGCATTTCCTGCTCCCACCCCTATCGCAGCAACTCCAGTAGAAGTTGTCTCTACCCCTGCGTCCCCTGCTGTACCTGCACCTGCTGCTGCAACTTTAGTTGCTAATCCCACACCGATCTCTACCTATACTCCAGCCATGTCTAATTTTGTCGGACAACCTATTCCTGCCAATGGCAATCATAACAATGGCACTGTACTGCCTTCTCTAAGTCCTGAAATGGCTGGTACGATG
The DNA here is from genome assembly GCF_051131155.1 of Pseudanabaena minima str. Chao 2107. Taxonomy (NCBI): domain Bacteria; kingdom Bacillati; phylum Cyanobacteriota; class Cyanophyceae; order Pseudanabaenales; family Pseudanabaenaceae; genus Pseudanabaena; species Pseudanabaena minima. The sequence continues at coordinate 855,593 of NZ_CP159508.1, read as the reverse complement.
CAATCTGTGGTGGCTCAGCAACTGCAAATTATGGCGCAACAATTGCAGCTACTCAGTCAAACAGGTGGAACGATTAGTCCTGCGATCGCTGCACCTGTAGTTCAAACGGTTGCTCCTCCAGCAGCACCTCCTGCACAGCCAGCACCTGCGGCTGTGCCAATCAAGGCAGAAGTTGCAACAGTTACTGAGGCGGAGGAACCTAAACCACGCAAAAACTTTGGACCTGGAGCTAAGATCGAAAAGTCGGTCACTGCCGCGTTAACAGCGGAACAGCAAAAAGCCCTTGATCGCATCATTGCCCGTTATATCGCTCGGACTCAAGAATCAAAACGGCAGACGCAGGAGCATCGTAAATACCTTGCCGATCCACGCACAGTTTCGGGATTTACACCATTGTTTAAAGAAATGGTGTATCCGATTGTAACCGATCGCGCATCTGGTTCCAAGCTCTGGGATGTCGATGGTAACGAATATGTGGATATCACCAATGGCTTTGGGTTGAATTTCTTTGGTTGGTCACCAGACTTCGTGACAGAAGCGGTAAAAGCACAGCTGGATAAGGGCATTGAAATTGGACCACAAACTCCTCTAGCAGGTAAAGTTGCCAAACTTGTTGCCGAATTTACAGGCATGGAACGAGTAGCATTTTGTAACACGGGTTCGGAAGCGGTAATGGCAACCTTACGTCTAGCTCGGACAGTTACAGGACGCGATCTCGTGGCGACCTTTGCTGGGGATTATCACGGTACGTTTGACGAGGTGCTCTATCGCCAAGGACCCAAGCTTAAAACCTTGCCCGCAGCTCCTGGGATTTTGCCCTGCATGTTTGAGAATCTGCTGGTATTGGATTACAACACGCCTGAGTCTTTACAGATTCTGCGCGATCGCGCCGATGATTTGGCCGCAATTTTAGTGGAACCAGTTCGCAGCCGTGATCCAAACCTCCAACCCAAAGAGTTTTTGCAAGATTTGCGGACTTTAACTGAGCAATCTGGAACCGCATACATCTTTGATGAAGTTGTGACAGGCTTCCGCGTTCACCCAGGTGGTGCTCAGGCTTACTTTAATATCCAAGCTGACATGGCAACTTACGGAAAAGTGGTTGGGGGCGGATTACCGATTGGGATTGTAGCGGGTAAAGCTGAATATATGGATGCCCTTGACGGTGGATTCTGGCAATATGGTGATAACTCTATTCCTGAAGTTGGAGTTACCTTCTTTGCAGGAACCTTTGTCCGTCATCCTATGGCGCTAGCCGCAGCCGAGGCTGTGCTCCATAAACTTAAGGCAGGTGGACCAGAGTTGCAGCGATCGCTTGCCGATAAGGTCAGTAAATTTGCAACTCATCTCAACCAATACTTCAAGCAAATTGAAGCGCCAATTGAGATTGCTCACTTTAGTTCTTATTTCTATATCAACTATCCCCATGAAAGTCCTTATGCCAGCTTGATATTCTATTTATTGCGCGAAAAAGGTGTCCATGTCTGGGATCATCGTCCTTGCTTCTTTACACTATCTCACTCCGACGCTGATATTGAATTTGTGATCAGAGCCTTTAAAGATACTGTTGCCGAAATGCAGATGATTGGATTTTTACCACAGCCTAAGAATGTTGCTAACGGCAATAATGGCGGCTTTGATCGCAATCGTCCACCCCAACCAGGGGCTCGTTTGGGACGAGATCCCGAAGGTAATCCTGCTTGGTATATTCCTGATCTAGATAATCCCGGTAAATATTTGCAACTTGGAGGTGTTTCGTAAAGACATGCCGCATTGACATCTTGATATGCACCAGCATATCAAGATGTCTCTTTGTTCAGTTTTTCAATAGGATTTTGTCTGTTATGCGACTGCCATTCATCCCATTTGCTATTCACATCAAATGGAAACTTGTTGTAATTTTCCTTTTAGCCACTTTAACTACACTTCTGCTTCACTTAGGATGGATAAAATGGCTGTTGTCTGTTCCTCAGCCATTGCCAGAACAATCAGCTATATCTACTGGACAAAAAAATAGTCTTGAGCGTGGCATCTATTACGAAACATCAGTTCCAATAACTGATACAGCCAATCATATTTTAGCCAATTATCGAATATGGATTCCCAACGGAGTAGAAACAGTTCGTGGTGTGATTGTTAGGCAGCATGGATGTGGTGGTGATGATGCTACAGATATGGGGCTTGTTTACGCGAACGATTTACACTGGCAAGCCCTAGCAATTAAGCATCAACTAGCAATTCTCGGAACTAAATATCAAACAGTTGGAATCCCGCCTGCTGATCCTTGCGATAGTTGGGCTGTCATTGACCGAGGCTCAGAAAATGCATTTCTAAAATCTCTTCATGTATTAGGGCAAAAGAGTCGACATCCCGAATTAGGTGAGACCCCATGGGTACTCTGGGGATATTCTGGTGGAGCCGACTGGGCTGTACAAATGTCTCACAAATACCCCGATCGCACGATTGCTTTAATAGCTATGCGAGGAGGTGGCGCTAATATCTCTCTTTCAGAACCTAATAAACTTCTTGCCTCCGATATCAGTCCAAATGTTTTGGGAATGCCAGTTCTGTATGCTTTAGGCGCTGACGAAGCAGTTGGCACGTTCTATTTTAGTGATGGGCTTGACCTACCCAGACAAGTTTTCTCTCGGTTTAGAAAAGCTGGTGCGCTTTGGGGTCTTGCTCTAGAAGCGGATATGGGGCATGGATCTACCGATACAAGGCTTATCGCCATTCCTTACTTGGACTCGATCTTAACTACTCGGCTGACAAAAGATAGTCAAAAACTCCGTCAACTTGAGGCATCTCAAGGTTGGTTGGCTAATCCAGATACCCATGAAATAGCTCCAGTCAGTAAATACAAAGGAGATCCTTTACATGCAGCATGGCTACCAAATGAAGAAACCGCATATAAATGGCAAGCATACGTTTCCAATCCAAATTTATTTGAGAAGATTAGGTATCGTATTTGTTCAAATAAAGCCCTTGTTAGTCTCTTAGGTGTACCATATCTACATGAAAGTTGCTATCCAGACAGAGTTTCTCCAACTCGAAAGCCTGATGCACCAACTGATTTGCATGTTACAAGAGTCGGAACAACTGAAGTTGTCTTAAATTGGGATTTTGTCCCAGATCTTGAAAATGGATTGCCAAAATTTCGGGTTTATCGTAACAATACTCTAATCGCAACATTACAGGGACAGGAACGCGATGGTGGTGATGCTCCCATATATCCACATGTAGTGCTTGAGTTTCGAGATAAAGCTGCTGGAGAAAATGCTAGCTATGCAGTATCAGCATTCAATAGTTTAGGTGAAAATATTTCTCAGTCTGTAAGTATACTTCCTTAGCAATGAATAAATAATAGTATTTGGTTTTGTAGTATAACATTCTTTATTCATTGGATGACACTAATTTCTATATTGAGTAGGGGATAGTTAGTAGAAATTGAATTGACAAATCCATTTTAAAAATATATTAGATGAATCACACCAGATTTTAGAAATACAAATTCTTTTGTTAATCATTAAAAATAATAAGAAAGAGTGCTAAATGAGGTTCTTTAATTTATCTCTAAGTTATATCAAACCACAAGATGGCTTAGCCATCTTGTGGTTTGATATAACTCAATCATTGCTATTTATTACCAACTTAATATATGAAATTAAATCCTGCATTATTTAAGAACTTGCTACTTATATACAACCAAGAAATTGCATAGCCATTTCTTGGTTGTAAAACCATTAGTTTAACTTATTTATAATTTGTGAAAGTGTAATAATACGTTTGTGAATTGGCGCTAAATGTATGATTTTCTCTTCAAGCTTTACAATACAGCAGTAATCATGAGAAAATATAGATAGTATATTTACTCATGATTACTGCTGTATTGTAAAAGTAGATTATCTTTGTATCAAAAAAATTAAAGTAAGAAAAATACATAAGATTCTCAATTATTGTCATCGTAAATCATTAATAGGAAGTATAAATTATGAATTCTCCATCAGGTACTCAACCCAAATTTACTACTGTTGACTTTAATCCTTTCGCAGATGGAGAATTACTTTTAACAGCACCAGCGACCGAATCTCAAAAAGAAATTTGGGCTTCAGTGCAAATGGGTAGTGATGCTAACTGTGCCTACAATGAATCACAGAAGTTGTGGTTAAGAGGAATACTTAATACTGATGCTTTACGGTTAGCTTTGCAAGAGCTAGTCCTTCGCCATGAAGCTTTGAGAACAACATTTAGCCCAGATGGAATTAATCTTTGTATTGTAGCTTCACTCAATCTTGAAATTCCAGAAGTCGATCTTTCTGGATTGGATTCGGGAGAACGAGATACTAAGTTAGCGGATTTGCTAAAGCAAGCTGTAGAGACTCCATTTGACCTTGAGCATGGTCCATTGATTCGGGTACAGCTAATTAAGACTCAAGATCAGGAAAATCTTCTATTACTGACAGCACATCACATTATCTGTGATGGCTGGTCTTGGGCTGTGTTGATGACCGATCTTGGTAAATTGTATACGGCTCTAAAAAATGGAGAAACGCCTGAATTAGAAGAACCAGAAAACTTTAGTGAATATGCGATCGCCCAACAAGAAGCTAAGGGTAGTGAAGAAGAAATCGAGACCGAAGCATATTGGCTAAACCAGTTTTCTGATTCTATTCCTGTTTTAGACTTTCCCACCGATCGCCCTCGTCCACCAGTTCGCACTTTCAATGCTGCTCGTGAAGATTGGGACTTAGATCCTGCTCTAGTTAGCAATTTAAAGCAATTGGGAAACAAGCTAGGATGTAGTTTTACAACTACTTTGTTGACCAGCTTTGAGGTGTTTCTGCATCGGTTAACTGGAAGCAATGAAATTATGGTGGGAATTCCTGCGGCTGGACAGGCTGCAACAGGAAACTATCAGCTAGTAAGTCACTGTGTCAATTTGCTCCCTTTAAAGAGTTGGGTGGATGGAACACAAGCATTCAGTGACTACTTACAGATACGCCGACCAGTCATTTTGGATGCCTACGATCACCAATTATTTACCTTTGGTAGTTTAGTAGAAAAATTGGCAATCCCTCGCGATACCAGCCGCATTCCACTTGTACCGATTACATTTAACCTTGATCAAGGGTTAGATAACGATCGCCTATTGTTTGAAGATCTCAAAGTAGAGTTCTCTACTAATCCTCGTAGTTATGAGAACTTTGAAATATTTATTAATGCCACAGAGTTGCGCGGCAAGGTTACTTTAGAGTGCCAATACAACACCAACTTGTTTGATGCCGCAACGATTCGTCGTCGCTTGGCGGAGTTTGAGACCCTATTGATTGGGATTGTGGCTGCTCCTGATACCACTATTGACCGTTTACCGCTCTTACCAGAAACTGAGCTACAGCAACTAACATCATGGAATCAAGCTCCAGTAGATTATCCTCGTAATTCTTCAATTCAAGAGGTATTTGAAGCACAAGTACTTGCTACTCCAGACGCGATCGTTGTGATTTTTGAGAACGAACAGCTTAGCTATCAAGAGCTAAACTGTCGGGCAAACCAACTGGCGCACTACTTAAGAGGCTTGGGTATTGGCGCTGATAGTTTAGTCGGCATTTACATTGAGCGATCACTAGAAACAATCATTGGCATTCTCGGTATTTTGAAGGCTGGCGGTGCATATGTCCCACTCGATCCTTCCTATCCTCCAGAACGATTAGCATTTATGGTGGCAGATACTCAGGTGTCTGTTCTACTTACACAGCAAAAATTGGTGGAGCAGCTTCCGCCTAGTAATGCCCAAGTTGTTTGCTTAGATACGGATTGGCAAGCGATCGCTTTACAAAGCCAAGAAAATCCCACTTGCAATGTCACTCCAGACAATCTTGCCTATGTGATCTACACTTCTGGATCAACTGGTGTTCCGAAGGGTGTAAGTGTTGTTCATCGAGGAGTAGTAAGACTGGTAAAGAGTGCTAATTATGCTGATTTTAGCCCTGAGCAAATCTTTCTCCAATTAGCTCCTCTTGCTTTTGATGCCTCCACCTTTGAAGTTTGGGGGGCATTACTAAATGGTGCGCGGTTAGTTTTATTCCCATCGGACAAACCCTCACTTGCCGAATTAGGTCAGGTGATCGAACGCTATCAAGTCACGATTATCTGGCTTACTGCTGGCTTATTCCATCTGATGGTGGATGAACAACTTGAATCGCTACGTCCGTTAAAACAGTTATTAGCTGGCGGAGATGTGCTTTCCGTAAATCATGTCCAGCGTTTTCGAGAAGCTTTGCCCAACTGTGAGTTGATTAACGGTTATGGTCCCACCGAAAGCACCACGTTTACCTGTTGTTATCCCATTGAAGATGCAAAAACTATAGGTAACTCTGTGCCAATTGGTCGTCCCATTAACAACACACAGGTTTATATATTGAACCCCCAATTGCAACCTATGCCCATTGGGGCGATCGGCGAAATATACATTGGTGGAGATGGTATAGCATCGGGTTACTTTAATCGTCCTGAGTTAACAAATGAGAGGTTTGTTCCCAATCCATTTAGCAGTCAATCAGGGGCAAAACTCTATAAAACTGGTGACCTAGCTCGCTATTTTGCCGATGGTAATATCGAGTTTCTGGGTCGAATTGATAATCAAGTGAAAATTCGCGGATTTCGGATTGAACTTGGTGAGGTGGAAGCAGTTCTCAGTCAATATCCAACTATCCAAAAGTCAGTTGTCATTCTGCGAGAAGATAAACCTGCTGATAAGCGGATAGTAGCTTATTTTGTGCCAATCCCAGGACAAGAAGTTTCTGTAACTGAGTTGCGTAACTTTTTTAAACAAAAGCTACCTGACTATATGGTTCCTAATGCTTTTGTCTCTATGGAATCTTTGCCATTGTCCCCCAATGGTAAGATTGCTCGTAAAGAACTGCCAGCACCTGACGGTACAAACCTTAATCAGCAAAATTATGTTCCACCTCGAAACCCAATAGAACAACAGATTGCTGATGTCTGGGCACAAGTACTGAACCTAGAGAAAGTTGGTATCCATGACAATTTCTTTGAGCTAGGTGGACATTCTCTATTAGCAACTCAAATCATTGCAAGGTTGCGGAAGAGCTTTGCCGTTGAACTGTCTTTGCGTACTTTCTTTGAAGTTCCTACTATAGGTGATTTGGGAGAGCGAGTTACAACATTAATTTGGGCAAAACAAAGTGTGGAAGCAGCCCAAACCAGTCTTTCGGATCTTTATGAAGAGGGCGAGCTATGAAGACACTTGATGCTTTGTTGTTTGATTTAAGCCAGAAAGATGTTCATCTTTGGCTAGAAGGAGATCGCTTACGCTATCGAGCTGCCAAAGATGCTGTCACACCTGAACTTTTAGCTGAGATTAAAAGTCACAAAGCTGAAATTGTCCAGTTCCTGCGTCAAGCTACGCAAACCAGTAGCTCACAGTTGCCTCCAATTGAAAAGATTGATCGCAATACCTCATTACCTCTGTCTTTTGCACAACAGCGCCTTTGGTATCTTTATCAATTTGAACCTGATAGCACTTCCAATAATATGTCTGTTGTGTTTAGTTTTAGAGGTATACTAAACGTCTCAGCACTTGAAAAAAGTTTACATTCGGTGATTGCTCGCCATGAAGTGCTGCGAACTATATTTCCATCTCTAAATGGACAACCTACTCAAGTAATTTTACCTGAAGTAGATATTGCCATGTCAGTGGAGGATCTCAGGCTAGTTCCTACCGAATATCGTGATGCAGAGGCTCGAAAAAGAGCTACATCATTGGCGCAATGCCCCTTCAATTTGGAAACTGGCCCAATGATCCGAGTGTTGCTCTTACAATTGACTGATGTTGAACATCTGCTTGTCTTTAATATACACAATATAGTTTGTGATGCAGCATCATCTGATGTTTTCTATCAAGATTTCAACACTCTTTATACTGCTTATGCGAATAATCAAGACTCACCTTTACCAGAACTCTCAATTCAATATGTTGATTTTGCAAATTGGCAACGTAATTGGCTTCAAGGTGAAGTTTTAGAATCCCAACTTAATTATTGGAAGCAGAAATTACAAGGACCTCTTTCAGCTATTCAGTTACCAACCGATCATCCTCGTCCTCACTTAGTTCAGACCTATCGTAGTGAAATCAGTGCGCGAGTATTGTCAAAATCATTAAATGCCGATCTCACTAGCTTGAGTCAGAAGCTAGGAGGAACATTATTTATGGTTCTGATTGCTACATTTGAGATTTTATTGCATCGGTACTCTCAGCAGAAAGATATTCTGATTACATTTGCTAGTGCTAGTCGAAGTCATATAGAAACTGAGAGAGTAGTGGGGTTCTTCTCCAACACCCTAGTTCAACGCATTAACTTTGAGGGGGATCTGACTTTCCGAGAACTTTTTGAGCGCGTGCGTGAGGCTTCTCTCGAAGCCAATATGCATCAAGACCTGCCCTTTGAAAAATTAATTGAAGAATTGCCTCCAGAGCTTACCCGTAGTAGATCTCCTCTATTTCAAATAAAATTTGCACTTAACCCACCTTGGTCTAATGGACGTGGTATGGCTCCTGTGCAACTTCCTGACTTGACAATCACACCATTGATAAATTACATCGATAATGGCGAGACTAAATATGACCTAGCTCTAGCCATGAGAGAGCAAGACGATGGTCTGGAAATGGTTATTGGTTATAATGCCGAATTGTTTGAGTCCAGTACAATTGCCAGAATGATGGGGCATTTTCAAACTCTACTAGAAGGTATTGTCGCTAATCCTGAGCAGAAGATAGCTGTTCTACCAATGCTGACAACTCCAGAAAAGCAGCAGATTTTATCTGAATGGAATAATAACAACGTCCCAATTCCAGAACTTTGCATTCATCAGTTATTTGAATCCCAAGTTGTTCAGAATCCAGATGCGATCGCATTTATTGCTATGGATGAGAAACTAACTTATCGTGAATTGAACAGCCGTGCCAATCAACTAGCTCACTATCTGCAATCTCAGGGCGTTGGCACAGAGACTATGGTTGCCATCTGTATAGAGCGATCAGCAAATATGCTAATTGCAATGCTTGGTGTACTCAAAGCTGGTGGAACCTATATACCTTTAAATCCCGATTATCCCCATGGTCGGCGACTATCTAAATTACGTAATGCTCAAGTTTCTTTTATTATAACGCAGGCTAATCTGCTGGATTCTCTATCAGATTACGGTTTTAGAGTGTTTTGCCTAGATATTAACTTGGAAGTGCTTGCCAAGTGTAGTAGTGATAACCTCCTAACTTCAATAGAGCCTGATAACTTGGCATACGTCACTTACATATCAAGTCCCACAGGCGAACCTACGGGTGTTACCATTTCTCACCGCAGTATGGTCAACCATTGTCTAGCAGTTGGCAAAGTATATGAGTTAAATACTCAAGACCGAGTTTGGCAATTTTCAAATATTAGTTTCGATGCCGCGATAGAAGAAACTTTCCCAACTTGGCTAAAGGGCGGCACTTTGATTTTAGCTCAGCCTGAGGTTTACAACTCTATTACTAAGTTCATTGATAGTCTTGCTCAACAAGCAATTACAGTCATTAATATACCCACAGCTTTTTGGAATGAAATGGTTAGTGGTATGTCAATTTTAGATTATTCACTTCCAGCAAGCCTCCGCCTAGTAATTGTGGGAGGAGAGAAAGTTTCTAAAGCTACCTACCAAAAATGGCGATCGCTGGTCGGGGATTATCCTAGATGGCTCAATGCTTATGGTCCCACTGAAGCAACTGTTACAGCCACAATCTACGATCCCTGTAGCTCCGAGAATGATCTTCCTGCTGACTCTGAAATTCCTATCGGTCGAGCGATCGCTAATCTTCAGACCTACGTTTTAGATCTTAATTTACAACCCTGCCCTATTGGAGTGAATGGTGAACTGTACATTGGCGGAGTTGGTCTGAGTCGTGGTTACTTAAATCGTCCAGATATTACCGCTGAGCGATTTATTCGTAATCCGTTCTCTAAGAATCCCCAAGATCGTCTCTATAAAACAGGAGATACTGCTTATTATTTACCCGATGGCAATATCGGGTTTATTGGTCGATCTGATTTTCAAATTAAAATTCGCGGCTTTCGGGTTGAACCCCTCGAGATTGAGACTCAATTGGAAAAGTACCCTGCCGTCAGTAAATCAGTTGTGGTATGTCAGGAATCACCGAATGGCTACAAGATTTTAGTTGCCTATCTCAGTTCTAAACCTGACCAAGTGATTGATGTTGAAGAGCTAAAGGGCATTCTCCAAACTAGCCTACCATCCTATATGATACCTACTAGTTTTGTCATTTTAGATACCTTACCTCTGACCGCAAATGGCAATGTGGATCGTCAAGCTTTACCTAATTTAGGTACAGATAGACTAGAAGAAGCAGAAGTAGTTTCACCTCGTGATGAACTAGAGCAACGACTAGCATCTATATGGCAAAAGCTTTTAGGTATGAATGAAATAAGTGTGAATGCCAATTTCTTCGAGCTAGGAGGTAATTCACTTCTGTCAGTCCGTTTAGTTACGGAAATAGAAAGAGTCTTTAACTATAATTTCCCATTATCCTCCTTCTTTGAAATGGGAACAATCGCCAAAATAGCAAAGTGGATGCGTGAAAAACCTTCTGAAATAATATCACCTGAAGACGTTCCCATAGGGCTTAATTTAGAAGACTATCGGGCTTTTCTATCCCTATGTGGTGGTCGAGTTGGCAAACATATTGGCAAGCGAGGCTTAATTGTAAAAATTCTTCCAACCGAACTGAAATCATCTCGTCCTTTTGTTTGGATTGGTTACATTGATTTTGGCAAGAATTTAGGGTTGCCCCAACCTGTGTATACCATACCTGGTAGTAGTTGGACTCCATTACATTCCACAGAAAACTATATTGAAGCGATCGCCTCAGTAATAGTTGATGAGCTACTCTCAATTCCGCAAGATGAACCTTACTTGATAGGAGGGAACTGCTATGAAGGGCTTGTGGCGATGGAAGTAGCGAACCAATTACAGAATAGGGGTAAAAAGGTTGATTTCCTTGCAATAATTGATAGAGAGGGTCCATCTAAAATACATGACTGGTTGTGCAAACTCGATCTCAAACTTTGCATACTTAAATTTCATCTCATGCAATTCTTGCCACTGTCTTTGGCTGAAAAAGGTAAGTATATCTCCGAAAGGTTGTTTTTCTTTAATGTGACAGAAGAGTTAAATAAACCTGAGAGTGAGCGAGAGTTAAGCCAATCTCTGACCAAGCAGTCTTTTGCTAAGCCCCAAAGACCGTCGAATGAATATGACCGCATATTACCTCAAGCATGGAAGTCGATTGATCAAGTATCAATAAACCATACTCCTAAAGGCTATTCGGGAAGAGTTGTGCTAACTGCACCTAAAATGACTGGACTAAAATCAGGAAAAAAAGATGTGCTTTGGACTGATCTATCGTGGCTATTTCCCTATTGTGGGTGGGGGAAGCTATTAACAGGAAAAGTTTCATTACATAAACTTAACTGCGCTCATGCCGATGTAGGTGCGAGGAAAAATGCTGAGCAGATTGGTCAGATCATCTGGGAAGCTACTGAAGAGTTTCGTTAGAGTTCAATTTTTTGTCCTATATATAGATAGAAATTAATCATAAATTTGATGAACAACTTAAATAATCCAGATCTAGATCAGAAAGTCTCTACTCACTTTGATTCAGTTGCTGAGGGATATGCTAATGCTTATAATGATGGATCTTTCTTTTCCTATTTTTTTAATCGACGCTTAGAAATAGTTCTTGAATCATTAAATAAATACGATCAAGCAACAATCTTAGATGTTGGTTGTGGTCCTGGAATGATGGCTAAATATTCCATAGAGAAAGGATTTGAATTTTTTGGAATTGATATTTCCGAAAAGATGATCGAAGAATGTATCAATAATTTTGGTCATCTAAGTTCTACACACTTTTCTGTTGGCAAGCTTCAAAAGCTGGAATTCCCTGATGCTTTCTTTGATGTAGTGCTTTGTATGGGAGCTTTAGAGTATGTTCCTCGAGACGAAATCGATGAATCTCTTGCAGAGATGATTAGAGTTTTAAAACCGAATGGACAAATTATCATGTCATTAATGAACAAAAACAGCTTTTTTGCTTGGCATAGAAGACTAAGGGCAAAGCTTGTCAAAAAAATTAAGGGTCGCGACATTCAAGCAGAAAGCTATGATGATTTGAGTAGACCATTTGATGAAAAATCTATTGTGGCTTTATTGAACTCAAAGCAGTTACAAAATATTGGCACATCTCGTTTTGGGCTAAATATCTATCCCTACTTTTTAGAATGGAGAATTCCGCATCAGCTAAAAATAAAACTAAGTAAAACTTTAGACAATATCATCAGAGGACGATTTAAATGGCCATATATGGCATTTATTGTAAAGGCTAGAAAGGCTGTATCAAATTGTAAAGGCTAGAAAGGATGTATCAAATTGTAAAGGCTAGAAAGGATGTATCAAATTAGACTGACATAGATCTTGATATATTCTGGAATTTTGCGATTCATCTATATACATCAGTTATATTTTTTACATAATTAACTGATGTTACGTAGAACAAAGATTGCCCTCACCCCCCCAGCCTCCTCTCTTAGAGAGGAGAGGGGGAGCAAAACACAAAAAATTCTTGTTCCCCTCGCCCAAAGGGTGAGGGGCTGCCATCGGTGAGAGTCTTAGAAACTTCCACGTAACATCAGTAATTAACTCGGGCGAGACAAAGTGCGGAAGCAGACCAAAGCAGTCTGTAGGAGCTTTATGAAGAGGGCGAGCTATGAAAACACTTGATGCTTTATTGTTTGATTTAATCCAGAAAGATGTTCACCTTTGGCTGGAAGGCGATCGCTTACGCTATCGAGCTGCTAAAGATGCAGTCACACCTGAACTTTTAGCTGAGATCAAAAATCGTAAGGCAGAAATTGTTCAGTTCCTACGTCAAGCCACGGGAACCAACTGTTCTCAGCTTCCTCCTATTGTCAAGATTGATCGCAATGGCACTTTGCCCTTGTCCTTTGGTCAGCAGCGCCTTTGGTATTTACACCAATTTGAACCTGATAGCTCTTCTAACAACGTTCCTGTCGTGGTTAGATTTAATGGAGCTCTCAATGTTCCACTGTTAGAGAAAAGTCTGCAAGCTGTAGCTCTTCGCCATGAAGTATTGAGAACGCGCTTTCCGCCAGTAGGTGATCAACCAACACAGGTGATTGAACCTGATGTCAATCTTACTCTGCCTGTAGTTGATCTGCGACATCTCCCACTGGAAGAGCGTGACGCAGAGGCACTACGACTAGCTACTGAAGAAGCTCGTCGTCCCTTCAATCTAGCACAGGGACCTATATTGCGGGTTCTGCTCCTACAGTTGAGTGATGATGAATATCTGCTAGTTTGGAATATGCACTGTATTATTTGTGATGGTGCTTCCTCCGATGTTTTTTATCAAGATCTCACTGCAATCTATGCTGCTTTTATTGAAGGCAAGCCTTCCCCTTTGAAGGAATTAGCAATTCAATACGTTGATTTTGCCCATTGGCAACGTCAATGGCTGCAAGGAGAGGTTCTCGAATCCCAGATTAACTACTGGAAGCAAAAACTAGAAGGTTCTCTATCTACAGTTAAGTTACCTACCGATCATCCTCGTCCACCGATAGTGCAAACTTATCGAGGCGATCGCCGTGCGCGCATGTTGCCTAAGTCTCTCAATGAAAGCCTCAACAACTTAAGTCAAAAGTTGGGAGGGACGCTGTTCATGACTCTGATCGCTGCCTTTGAGACATTGCTACATCGGTATTCACAACAAAATGATATTCTGATTAGTTTTGCTAGTGCAGGTCGAGGTGAAGTTGAAACTGAAGGCGTAGTTGGGTTTTTCTCTAATACCTTAATTCAACGCATTAATTTTGATGGCAATCCGACTTTTAGAGAACTTTTTAAACGAGTCCGTGAAGCATCACTGGAAGCAAATGCACATCAGGATCTACCCTTTGAGAAACTCGTAGAAGAACTACCTCCAGGGCTAAGCCATAGTCGATCGCCTTTGTTTCAGGTTAAATTTGCGCTCAATCCCCCTTGGTCAAATGGTCGTGGTATGGCTTCTGTAAAGCTTCCTGACCTGACGATCACTTCCCTATTTGGTTATATTTATCATGGCAAAACCAAGTACGACTTGATTTTAGTCATGCGGGAGCAAGATGAAGGGCTAGGGATGGTATTTGATTATAATGCAGACCTATTTGAATCCAGTACAATTTCTCGAATGCTCGTCCATCTTGAGAATCTTTTAGAAGGAATTGTCGCTAATCCTGATCAGAAAATTTCTGAGCTACCACTTTTAACAAATCTAGAACTAGAAAAGATCTTGTATGAGTGGAATAAAACCCAAACCCCAATTCCAGAATTTTGCATTCATCAATTATTTGAAACTCAAGTAGAGAAATCTCCTGAGGCGATCGCTGTTATTGATAAAGATGATAAACTAACCTATCGCGAACTTAATAGCCGCGCCAATCAACTGGCTCAATATTTACAATCTCAGGGCATTGGTATAGAGACCTTGGTTGCCATCTGTGTAGAGCGATCAATAGATATGCTGATTGCCATGCTTGGTACACTTAAGGCTGGTGGAGCCTATATTCCCCTCAGTCCAGAATATCCCCATGAGCGCCGAGCATCTAAATTACGTAATGCTCAGGTTTCTTTGATTTTAACTCAGTCTAATCTGCTTGGTTCTTTCTCAGATTATGATTTTAGAATAGTTCCTCTAGATACCGAATGGGAAGCGATTGCTCAGCATAGTAACGATAATCCCTTGATTGCGATGACCCCAGATAACTTGGCATATGTCATTTACACATCTGGCTCAACAGGAGAACCCAAGGGCGTTACTATCTCTCATCGTAGTATGGTTAACCACTGTCTAGCAGTTGGCAAAGTATATGAGTTAAATGCTCAAGACCGAGTTTTACAGTTTTCCAATATTAGTTTTGATGTTGCTATTGAAGAAATTTTCCCTACCTTGCTGAATGGGGCAACTGTCGTTTTAGCTCAGTCTGAGGTTTATAACTCTATTACTAAGTTCATTGATAGCCTTAACCAACAGGCAATTACAGTAATTAACCTACCAACAGCTTTTTGGAATGAAATGGTTAGTGGTATGTCGATTTTAAATCATGCGCTTTCCGAAAAGCTCCGTCTCGTAATTGTGGGAGGAGAGAAAGTTTCTAAAGCTACCTACCAAAAATGGCGATCGCTGGTCGGGGATTATCCTAGATGGCTCAATGCTTATGGTCCCACTGAAGCAACTGTTACAGCCACAATCTACGATCCCTGTAGCTCCGAGAATGATCTTCCTGCTGACTCTGAAATTCCTATCGGTCGAGCGATCGCTAATCTTCAGACCTACGTTTTAGATCTTAATTTACAACCCTGCCCTATTGGAGTGAATGGTGAACTGTACATTGGCGGAGTTGGTCTGAGTCGTGGTTACTTAAATCGTCCAGATATTACCGCTGAGCGATTTATTCGTAATCCGTTCTCTAAGAATCCCCAAGATCGTCTCTATAAAACAGGAGATACTGCTTATTATTTACCCGATGGCAATATCGGGTTTATTGGTCGATCTGATTTTCAAATTAAAATTCGCGGCTTTCGGGTTGAACCTCTCGAAGTTGAGACACAATTAGAACAGTATCCTGCTGTTAATAATTCTATTGTGTTATGTCAAGATGCACCGAATGGCTTCAAGATTTTAGTTGCCTATCTCAGTTCTAAACCTGATCAGGTGATTGATGTTGAAGATTTAAGGAGATTTCTTCAACGCAAGCTACCATCCTATATGGTGCCTTCTAGCTTTGTTGTTTTAGATGCCTTACCTCTAACAGCAAATGGCAAGGTGGATCGTCGAGCCTTACTCAATTTGGATGTAGATAAGCTAGGGGATATCGAAGTGATTTCGCCTCGTGATGAGCTAGAGCAACAACTAGCAACCATATGGCAAAAGCTTTTAGGTGTGAACGAAATAAGTGTGAATGCCAACTTCTTTGAGCTAGGAGGTAACTCACTTCTATCAGTCCGTTTAGTTACGGAAATAGAAAGAGTCTTTAATTACCATTTCCCACTTTCCTCATTCTTTGAGATGGGAACGATCGCCGAAATTGCGAAGTGGATGCGCGAAAAACCTTCGGAAACAATATTAACTGAAGATGTTCCTACGGGACTTAGTATTGAAGACTATCGAGCTTTTCTATCTCTATGTGGTGGTCGGATTGGTAAGCATATCGGCAAGCGAGGCTTAATCATAGAAGTTCCTCCAACTGAGATGCAATCATCGAAGCCGTTTGTTTGGATTGGTTACACTGATTTTAGTAAGAATTTGGGATTGCATCAGCCTGTGTATACGATACCTGGCGGTAGTTGGACACCGCTACATTCCACAGAAAACTATATTGAAGCGATCGCTTCAGTAATAGTTGATGAACTCCTTTCAGTTCCTCAAGATGGATCCTACCTGATTGGAGGGAACTGCTATGAAGGCATCGTTGCAATGGAAGTAGCTCACCAATTACAAAATAAGGGTAAAAAAGTTTCTTTCCTAGCGATAATCGACAAGCCAGGACCATCTAAAACCTACTATAAATTACGTCAACTCGATCTCAAACTTAGTATACTTAAATTCCATTTCATGCAATTGCTACCACTATCACTGGCTGACAAAGGTAAATATATTATTGAGAAACTGTTTTCATTCAATGCTAAGGAAGAGATCAGTAAGCCTGAGAGTGAGCGAGAGTTAAGTCAATCTTTGACTACGCAATCTCTTCCTAAACCCAAGAGACCTTTAAATGAGTATGATCGCATATTACCTCAAGCATGGGAGTCTATTGCTCAAGTATCCAGAAATCATACTTCTAAAGGCTACTCGGGAAGAGTTGTGCTAACTGCACCTACAAAGACTGGACTAAAATCAGGGACAAAAGATGTGCTTTGGACGGATCTATCGTGGCTATTCCCTTATTATGGGTGGGAGAAATTAATAGCAGGAAAAGTTGAATTACATAAGCTTGACTGCGCCCATGCTGATGTAGGTATGAAGCAAAATGCTGAGAAGATTGGGCAGATTATTTGGACTGCTTCTAAAGAATTTCGTTAATAAATACATCTGCTGTTTATAGATAAGATATTGCACGAATTACAATATCTTATCTTTAGATTTCTACCTCACATTTGACTAGTTTCTCACCTGTAAACGATTTACAGTTTTATTCTAAATTACAAAATAGATAGGCTATTTTGCGCTTTTAAAATCCTCCTTAGATTGAGTTTTTAATTCACAAGTATCTGAGTAAAACTTGCATTGCCATAGCAATAAAACATATAGCAGTCCTATATCATTTGTGGATTTTTTGGGTTTGTGGAAGGACACCCCGAAGGGGTGTCCTTCCACAAACCATTTAGGATTGCTATATAACCATTTGTGTCTTGCTTTGCATGACACAAATGTCGAAAAATGTTAGAGATTGCTAAGCGATTTCTAACATTTTTTAATTTCGTTTAACCGAACTTAAAATTAATTTTTATTGAGTTCTTAAATATTTTTTAATTAATATCTTGCCTTAACTTATAAAATTAGAATATAATTACACTACTTTTATAAACTTTTGCTTTCTAGTAACCATTACTAAAAAACTACTAAAAAACTATAGATACTATAAATAATATCTAGCTTTAATATAGACACTATTTTTGGTAAAGTATTTTAATGTTAACAAATTGATTCTAACTTAATTAAGAATTATCAGTTTATTAAGAATAAACAGTTATAGTAGTTACTTGCTTTTAGTTGGTTTATGGATTTCTGACGCGTAGGTTAATCAGTAACTAGCAATGATTAGAGTAAAGTTTAAAGTATTGTTGGTTTCCTCACTATTGCCCAAATTGAAATTACATTCATTAATGTACCCCCTAGGAAAGGAGAGCAATTATACTTCTTCTACGGATTGTATTCACACATTGCTCCAGACATAATTTTAGGGCTATACATTTCCAACCTAGTAACATCCCAGAGAAATCCTGATGTCTTTACCTACCGAAGAAACGGCAACATCCTTAACTGACCAGAACGACTTTCTGGAGCAGTCTATTCCTAGTCGATTTCAACAGCTAGTTAAGAAGTATCCCAATCATCTGGCAATCAAGACCAAGCAAGAACAAATTACCTATGATCGCCTCAATAAAGATGCCAATCTTTTGGCAAGAGCAGTTCTCCATCAGCAAGGACAAGCTACAGAAGTAATTGCCCTACTCTTAGACACAGGAGCAGCATTTATTGCAGGAATGTTTGCCATGCTGAAAATAGGCAAAACCTATGTACCTTTAGATCCAACTTTCCCTCTGGCGCGATTAATCTATATTATCCAAGATTCCCAAGCGGTAATGATTGTCTCCAACACGCAAAACCTGAGCTTAGCCAATGATCTTGCACAAGGCAGGTTAAACGTATTTAATATCGACAACATTGATCAAAATACTTCTAGAGATAACCTCGATCTCGACATACCCCCAGAGACCCCTGCCTACATTTTGTATACGAGTGGCTCGACGGGCAATCCAAAAGGCGTATTTCAGAGTCAACACAACTTGTTTCATAACATCAGAAATCAGATTCATACCTATCAGATTTCACCAACAGATCGAATGACTTTGTTGTATTCTTGCAGTGTCATGGGAGCGCTTAGGGGAATTCTTAATGCTTTGCTTTCTGGTGCAGCCCTTTATCCTCTCAATATCCAAAAGCATGGCTTAGAAGAGTTAGAGAAGCTACTTGTGCGTGAAGAAATTACCATAATGCATACGATTCCGACAATTTTTCGGAGTTTTGTGAGTTGTTTGGCGGAAGTAGAACAGTTTCCCCATCTTCGCCTATTGATTTTAGGGGGCGAAATGGTGTTAAGGCGAGAGTTCATTCTGTATCAAAAATATTGCAGTGCTAATACACTTCTTTTCACTGGTATCGGTTCTACTGAGGCAGGAACGATTTGCTGTCTTTCTTCTGATAAGCAAACCCAATTTGATAGCAGTGTTGTACCTGCGGGCTATCCTATAGATGATGTAGAAGTCCTAATCGTGGACGAAAATCGCATGGAAGTCGCTAGGGGTGAAGTTGGTGAAATTGTTGTTAAGAGTCAGTATCTTGCTTTAGGCTATTGGCAAAAGGAAGAACTTACAAGAGAAAAGTTTGTAACCCATAGCAATGGCGATCGCTTTTACTTTACAGGTGATTTAGGACGCATTGATGCAAATGGTTGTTTGTGGACTTTGGGCAGAAAAGACCTTCAGGTAAAGATCCGAGGCTATCGTATTGAGATTAGCGAAATTGAAATGGCTCTATTTGATTCTGGCATGGTTAAAGCTTCTGCGATCATTGTCGATGACGATGCTACAGGAGCAAAGCAACTGATTGCCTATATCGTTCTTGCAGATGGTTGCCGTCCTTCTATTCGCGAACTTCGGCAAAATTTACTTAAAAAGCTTCCTACCTATATGGTTCCATCTTTCTTTGTATTTTTGGAATCATTGCCCATAACACCCAACGGAAAAATCAATCGCCTTGCTTTACCGTCACTACAACAGATAGCAGCATCCACATATGATGATTTTGTGGAGCCACGTAATGCTACTGAAGAGATCTTAGTCACGATTTGGACTAAACTATTCCAGCTCCCCAAAGTAAGCATTCATGACAACTTTTTTGATCTCGGCGGACATTCTCTGTTGGCGATCCAATTGATTTCAAGATGTCGTCAAGTTTTCTCCGTTGAAGTTACCTTCTGGCATCTATTTGCGAATTCGACAATTGCTGAACTCGCTCTAATCATCACTGAACTGAAGCTCCAAGATCCTGATTTATTAGCGTCTCAGACAATAACTCCAAGAAATGAATCCACTAATATAAAATTGTCTTTTGCTCAGCAACGCCTATGGATTTTGGATCAATTAGAGCCAAATAGCTCTTTGTATAACATCCAAGATGCTTTTCAGTTAATCGGCGAACTCCAAGTAGAGGTGTTGCAGCAAGCTCTTGATGCGATCGCTATACGCCATGAAATTATTCGTACTAGTTATATTGCCGAAAATGGCAACCCTGTGCAAGTCATCAATGCTCCCAAATCAATAGAATTAACTATAATTGATTTGCAGAACTATGCAGAAATAGAACAGAAAACTCAGGCTCAAAAAATATTACAACAAGAAAGCCAACGACCTTTCAATCTGGCTTTAGATACAATGCTAAGGGGCTGTTTGCTGCAACTTGCGCCACAAAAACATATCCTGTTGCTAGTCATTCATCATATTGCCGCAGATGCTTGGTCAATGGGAATTCTCTGGGAAGAACTGACTCAACTATATCAAGCCTTCGTTACATGTCAAGACAATCCCTTGCCAGAACTACTTATTCAATACGCTGATTTTACGGTTTGGCAGAGAGAATGGCTGTCAGGAAAAGTATTAGATCAACAACTTCAATATTGGAAACAGCAGCTAGCAAACGTAAATCCAGTTTTAGAATTACCCACAGATTTTTCGCGTCCTGTAGTTCAAAGCTATCGTGCCAAAATTCACTCAGTTCCACTTCCCGAAAAGCTTAGTTTCTCATTAAGAGAGTTTTGTCGTCGTGAAGGTGTGACTTTGTATATGCTTTTGCTGGCAGCATTCCAGACTTTATTGTATCGGTATACAGGGCAAGAAGATATTCTTGTGGGTTCGCCAATTGCTGGACGTAATCGTGCTGAAGTGGAAAGACTAATAGGCTTTTTTGTAAATACTGTAGTATTACGGACTGACCTATCTGGTGATCCAAGTTTTCGACAATTGTTGGCAAAAGTACGGTCTACAACTCTAGAAGCTTATTCTTATCAAGATTTACACTTTGATAAACTGGTGGAAGAGCTTCAGCCAGAGCGATCTTTAGCCTATAACCCTATATTTCAAGTTATGTTTTCGGTTGAGAAATCTCCTACATGGCAAAGGGAATTTGCTGCCTTAACTGCAAGCTCCTTCCCGATAGAAAGCAAAACTGTAAAGTTTGATTTGGATGTAACTGTTTTAGAGGAAGGTGCAAGTGAACTAATTGCTGTATGGAACTACAAGACAGATTTATTCAAACCTTCTACGATTGAGCGGATAGCTGGGAATTTCCAAACTTTACTAGAAGGGATAGTTGCCAATCCTGAACAGGTAGTTTCACAGTTACCTTTGCTGACAAAATCAGAGCAAGAACAGTTACTATCATCATGGAATCATCATCCGACAGAATATACTCAAGAATGGGTTCAACATTTATTTGAGCAACAGACTGAACGCACACCAGAAGCAGTTGCAGTATTGTTTGAGTCACAACGCCTTACCTATCGAGAACTAAATAGCAAAGCCAATCAGTTAGCTCATTATTTGCGATCGCTCGGTGTAGCAGCCGATCAATTTGTAGGTATATCTCTAGAACGTTCCCTAGACATGATTGTGGCAATCCTAGGCGTGCTTAAAGCTGGAGCCGCCTATATTCCCCTTGATCCTGCCTATCCCAGCGATCGCTTGTCTTACATGATTGCTGATGCGAATATCTCCGTGCTACTAACTCAAAACAAGTGGCGAACGCAATTACCCTTTCATCAAGCTGAAGTTGTCTATCTTGATTCAGACTGGGAAAAAATTGCTGTGTGCAGCCGAGAAAATCCCATCAGAACTAATACAGGAGAAAATCTAGCCTATGTGATCTATACTTCTGGTTCCACAGGTAAGCCCAAGGGTGTAATGATTAGTCATCAGGCTTTGACAAGATTTACGCAAACGATTATTTCCGAATATCAAATTACCTCAGATGATCGCTTGCTCCAGTTTGCTTCGATCAATTTTGATGTAGCAGTTGAAGAAATATATCCCTCTCTATGTACAGGGGCAACATTGGTATTACGTAACGATGAGATGCTATCTGACTTACGAACATTTTTTCAAGCCTGCAATGATTTGCAGCTAACTGTAATTAATCTACCCACCGCTTACTGGCATGATTTAGTTGCCGAGTTGAATGTCAGCGAACTGCCTTTACCAGAATCTTTAAGACTAGTTCTAATTGGTGGTGAAAAAGTGCTACCTGAACCAGTCAGATCTTGGCAAAAATACATTGTCAAATCTGGAAAGAGCGATCGCTTGCAACTAATTAATGCCTATGGACCGACGGAAACAACTGTTAGTGCCACATTGTATCGAGTCCCAAATACGATTGACATCAATGGTGAAGTGCCAATTGGTCGCCCCCTTGCTCACCTACAAACCTATATTCTTGATACACATTTACAACCAGTCCCCATCGGAGTATCAGGAGAACTCTATATAGGTGGGGACAGCTTGGCAAGAGGCTACCTCAACCGTCCAGAACTAACAAATGAGCAATTTATTCCTAATGCCTTCAGTATAGAAGTAGGGAGCCGCCTTTATAAAACTGGTGATTTAGCGCGTTATTTATCAGATGGCAATATTGAATATCTTGGGCGCATTGATAATCAAGTCAAAATTCGTGGTTTCCGTATCGAGTTAGGAGAGATCGAAACTGTTCTGTCTCAACACCCCAATATTCGAGCAACGGTTGTCACTGCCAGAGAAGATAGCCCCAGCAACAAAAGACTTGTCGCCTATATTGTTGCTGATCAAGTGCAACCTCAAGTCACTGATCTGAGGAATTTTCTGCAAGAGCATCTACCCAATTACATGATACCGAGTGCATTTGTTTTCTTAGAATCAATGCCGATCACTCCTAATGGCAAAATAGATTATCGAAGCTTGCCTGCACCCGATCCATCTAGTCTGCAATTAGACACTGAGTTTGTTGCACCTAGTAATGCGATGGAAGAAAGCTTGGTTAATATCTGGGCTGACGTACTAGGTGTAAAGCGAATTGGTATTCATGACAATTTCTTTGACTTAGGTGGGCATTCCCTGTTGGCAATTCAAGTGATTTCAAGGTGTCGCCAAGTATTCTCGATTGAAATACCTTTAAAGGTTTTGTTTGAACAACCAACGATCGCTCAGTTAGGCGATCGTATCAAAACATTGCTTTGGCTTACCGAAGTTCAACAAACTAATACCGATTCTACAACAAATCAAATGGATGAGATGGAGGAATTTGAACTGTGAACACTTTAGAGTTTTTATCGGAATTGCGTCATTTAGGTGTTCAGCTCTCTACAGATGGAGACAAACTCCGATGCAATGCCCCTAAAGATGTACTAACACCCCAGATGCGATCGGAATTAGCTGAACGCAAAGCAGAAATTATTGCCCTATTGCAGAGTAATAATGCCTCAGAAAAAGTAACTCCTGCGATTGTACAGCCTACTTCACGAACTCAACCATTGCCATTGTCCTTTGCTCAGCAAAGATTATGGTTCTTAGACCAACTAGAATCCAATAGCTCATTCTATAACTTATCAGAAGCAATACGTTTTCAGGGAGACCTTAAGGTCGATGTTCTCCAGCAAGCCCTTGATGGCATAGTTTCCCATCATGAGATATTACGCACAAACTATATAATTTCTGAGAATGGCAACCCGATTCAAATTATCGCTGCACCTCGTCCAGTAAATCTAAAAATTATTGAGCTACAACAATATGAGTCAGTAGAACAGGAAGCTCAAATTCAAAAAGTTCTACAGCAAGAAAGCCAATACCCATTTAATCTTGCATCTGACCTAATGCTAAGGGGATGTTTATTGCAGCTATCTTCTTCTGCACAGATTTTGCTGCTAGTCAAACACCACATCGCCTCTGACGGGTGGTCGAAGGCGATCATGTGGGAACAATTGACTCAACTATACTTAGCATTCTTAGAAGGTAAACCAAATCCCTTATCACCATTACCGATTCAGTATGCTGACTATGCAGTTTGGCAGAGACAATGGCTATCAGGTGAAGTGCTAGCAAAACAACTGAATTATTGGAAGCAGCAACTAGCAAACGCAAACCCACTACTAGAATTACCCACAGATCACCCTCGACCATCATTACAGACCTATCGTGGCGCAAGGCAGACTCACATCCTACTATCAAGCTTGAGTGCAGCCATCAACCAGCTTTGTCGTCAAGAAGGAGTGACATTGTACATGACTTTGCTGGCGGCATTCCAAGTCTTAATGCATCGCTACAGCCGACAAGACGATATTGTGGTTGGCTCTGCGATCGCGGGAAGAAATCAAATTGAGATAGAAGAATTAATAGGTTTTTTTGTGAATACTTTAGTATTACGAAACGACCTATCAGGGAATCCTAGCTTTAAAGAACTGCTATCAAAAGTACGTACAACTACATTAGATGCCTATGCTCACCAAGACTTACCATTTGAGAAACTAGTAGAAGAACTCAATCCCGAACGTTCATTAAGCTACAGCCCGCTATTTCAAGTCATGTTTGTTCTCCAAAACACACCTTCTCAAACCGAGCAGCTACTAGGCTTAGAGACAGAGTTTGTCAGAATAGACGCATCAACGGCAAAATTTGATTTAGATCTTTCAGTAGAGGAAAAAGGTGATGTACTGGTCGCATCATGGACTTATAACATCGATCTGTTTGAGGCTGACACCATTGAGAGAATGCGTGAACACTTCCAAATTCTATTGGAAGGTATTGTCTCCAATCCTAACCAGTCAATTGATCAGTTGCCTATGCTAACTGATAAAGAACGACACAAGCTATTGATCGAATGGAATAATACATTTACAGATTATCCTCAAGACAAATGTATTCATCAATTATTTGAAAAACAGGTGGAACTTACCCCCGATGCGATCGCTATTTCCTTCCAAGACCAGCAACTTACCTATCGAGAACTGAATAATAGAGCTAATCAGCTTGCACATTACTTGCAGAAATTAGATGTAAAACCTGATGTACTAGTTGGTATTTGTGTAGAAAGATCTTTAGAAATGATAGTGGATTTGTTAGGCATTCTCAAGGCAGGTGGTGCATATGTGCCTTTAGATCCTAGCTATCCTCAAGAAAGAATTGAATATATGTTAGAGGATGCTCAGATTAAGGTTCTATTAACACAAAAGCAACTAGTTGAGAAATTACCTACGAAGAAGCTAGTAGTTATTTGCGGCGATGAAGATTACTCTAAAATTAGTAAAGAATCTCAAGAAACACCCATATGTAGTGCTAATTCGGATAATATCGCCTATATAAATTACACGTCAGGTTCTACAGGTAAGCCAAAAGGTGTCGTAACTCCCCATCGTGGCGTAACTAGACTGTTGTTTGGGGTGAATTACATTAACTTTAATGCCAAAAATAAGTTCATCCAAATGGCTCCTATATCTTTTGATGCTTCCACTTTAGAAATTTGGGGGGCTTTATTATTTGGCGCTCAGTGTGTACTTTCTCCAGTGAGAGTACCTACAGCTAAAGATTTGAGAGAAGTGATTCAGAAACACAGTATTACTACGATGTGGCTAACATCTGCTCTTTTCAACTCAATTATTGATACAGATCCTAGAGCTTTAGAAGGCGTTTGCCACTTACTCACAGGTGGTGAAGCCCTTTCAGTTAATCATATTGAGAGAGCTATTAAAGCTTTACCATCGACGCAGATCATCAATGGATATGGACCAACGGAAAGCACAACTTTTGCTTGTTGTTATCAAATTCCTCGACAACTGGGTAATTCTATTCAATCAATCCCCATCGGGAAACCGATTGGGAATACGCAAATCTATCTTCTTGATAGTTATCTTCAGCCAGTTCCAATTGGTGTTTCAGGGGAAATATGCATTGGTGGTGATGGTTTAGCCAGAGGTTATCTTAATCGAGAGGAGTTAACCGAAGAAAAATTTATTCCTAATCCATTTGGTGCAGGACGAATCTATAAAACTGGCGACTTTGCTCGATACAAACATGATGGTAATATCGAATTTCTAGGACGTGTTGATAGCCAAGTTAAAATTCGTGGGTTCCGTATCGAGATCGGGGAAATAGAATCTATTCTGTCTCAACATCCCAAAGTCCAAGCAACAGTTGTCACAGCTAGAGAAGATAGTCTTGGCGATAAAAAACTTATAGCATATGTTGTCATAGAACAAGAGCAAGCTCAATTTATAGACTTCAAAACTTTTTTGCAAGAGCGCTTACCCAATTACATGATACCCAGTGCTTTTGTGTTTTTGGACGCAATTCCCATAACTTCTAATGGCAAAATTGATTATCGAAGCTTACCTGCTCCAGATATATCTAGTATCCAATTAGATCAAGATTTTGTTCCACCTCGCAATTATACGGAAGAAATCTTAGCTAAGATCTGGGCTGACGTACTGGGAATAGAACGAGTTGGTATTAATGAGAACTTTTTTGATTTGGGTGGGCATTCTCTATTGTCTATACGCCTAGTGTCAGAAATAGAGAAGGCTTTCAATTGCCAGATTCCTCTATCATCCTTGTTTAAAATCAGTTCCATAGCTGAAATTGCTGAACTGATTGATGACAAGCCATCTGAGACAATCGATGAACAGGATCTTTGTCTAGGTTTAAGTATTGATGACTATAGAGCTTTGCTTTCTCATAGTGCAGGTAAAGCTGGGTTGCGCTTGGGTAAGCGTGGATTAATTATTAATATTTTGCCAGATACGCAAACCACTTCTCAACCATTTATATGGATTGGGGAAGGTAGAACTGGCAAAAAACTAAATCTTAAGAGACCTTTATATGTCATGCCAGGGGCTAGCCTTTCAGATTCCATGAATTCCTATAATGACTATATTTCAGTAATTGCGTCTTTATTAGTGGATGAACTACTTAGCGTGTCATCTTGTGAATCTTATTCCTTAGGAGGGTGGTGCTATAACGGCTTAGTAGCATTGGAAATGGCTCAAAGGTTACAAAAGCTTGGTAAGAAAGTAGACCTAGTAACGTTAATTGACTCAGACTCTATAGGTGTATCAAGAATTTATCGATTTGCCCATAAGATTAATTTCTACTTAGGGACCATAAGATTCCATCTGTTTAAACTCTCAAAACTATCTCTCAGAGATAAGTGGGAGTATATCATCTCTAGAATTCAGCGCTCAAAGAGTACTTTTAATGATTATGAGTTAGACAATAAGCCTAATGATAGAAAATTTGAGTTTGATCAAGAAGCACGAAACGTCCTTTCAAAAGCTGTCTTAGACTATATACCTAAAGAGTATGGTGGCAAAGTTCTTTTGGTCATAGGTACTGAACAGATTATTTATGGAGAAAAAGATATCAAGTACTTCGAGCTTTCTTGGTTTTTTCCTTATTGCGGTTGGGGTAACATATTGCGGGGTGAAGTTCATGTCTCTCAGATTAAGTGTGATCATCTGGAACTGATGGAAGATCCTTATTGTGAGCAAGTGGGTGTAGCTATTCAGAAAGCAGAAAGTCTACTTTGAGTAAACAAGAAGCCTCTCTAGAGTGGCTTCTTGTTTGCTATTGCCACATCCAGAGAGGCATTCCACTGGTTTCTGCTTCAAATTGAAGACGCGCGATCGCACTGTCTGATCCACTAGGTAAGAATTTACTGGCAAAGGATTTTGGTGGCTTAATTGTAAAGACTTTAGTGGTTTTGGGATCAAGTCCCACTAATTCGGCAGCATAGCACCTTGCATCTTCTTCAGTGCCAATGCGATCAACCAAACCTAGCTCGACAGCTTGCTCACCTGTAAATACTCGACCATCAGCGAACGATCGCACCGTAGCGGGGCTAAGTTTACGACCTTCGGCTACGGTTTCCACAAACTGGTTGTAGCTGCTGTCGATTAATGATTGCAAAATCACTCTTTCTTCGGGTGTGATTTCGCGATCGAAGGAGAGAATATCTTTGTAAGCACCAGATTTGATTACTTTAAAGGAAACGCCAATTTTATCGAGTAATTTTTCGATATTGTTCCCCCGCAAAATTACGCCGATGCTACCTGTAATCGTGCCAGCATTGGAAATAATATAATCTGCCCCAACACCAATATATACGCCGCCACTAGCGGAAATATTGCCAAAACTAGCAACTACTTTTACTTTTTCGCGCAGTTTCTTGAGAGCGGCATATATTTCTTGAGAGTCGCCAACGGTTCCCCCAGGACTGTCAATGCGAAGTAATAGCGCAGGAAATTTCTGCTCCTCCACAAATTCAAGAGCTTCAAGAACGCGATTCCTTGTACTAGAACCGATCGCCCCCGTGATTTCAATACGCGCGATTTTTTTACGAAATTTACGTTTAAGAAAGCCGAACATTAAATTATGAGTTGTGATTTTGACTTGACTTTTACCATCTTAGCTTCTTATCGCAAATGATTGTCTACACTGGATTTCTGGCAATGTAAAGTAGCTTAAGTTACAAAAAATCACAATTTCAACTAGGATAGACGGCACTTTGTGCCGTCTATCCTAGTTGAAATTGGTTCTGAGAATAGCTAAAAACCAATGATCAAAAGCTGTATCCTAAATATATTCAAGCTAAACATTTCGCAATATATTAAAACCCCAAATGCACGAGACGGACTTTCGTAGCAGCCTTCAGACAGGAGGCGATCGCCGCAGGCTGAAAACGATCATTGTGATGGCAATTGTCTATGCATTGACAATTGGTTTGCATCTTGCCCCTTGGAGTCAATGGGTGCTGATAGGGTTATTTAGTATTCAGGCTTTGCGGTTAATATTTGCGCCGCCATTACCGCCAATTGTTTCAGGAACTAATGCTAAAAATGATTTAGCAAGTTTTTCAGAGCCAACTTCTGATCAAGATTTACCGTTTTTCTCATTATTAGCATCGGCAAAAAATGAAGAAGCCGTAATTGGTAACTTAGTTAAAAATTTGTGTCAGATTGATTATCCCAGCGATCGCTTTGAGGTGTGGATTGTTGATGACAATAGCAGCGATCGCACGCCTGAAGTTTTAGACTTACTTAAGCAGAAATATCCACAACTCAAGACCCTGCGACGTGGCAATGAAGCTCAAGGTGGCAAGTCGGGGGCTTTAAATCAAGTTTTAAGTTTAACTAAGGGCGATCTTATTGGTGTGTTTGATGCTGATGCTCAAGTACCTGCGCATGTATTGCGATCGCTTGTGCCAGTATTCCAACAACCCAAAATTGGTGCTGTCCAGTTACGCAAGGCGATCGCCAATGCCTCTGAGAACTGGTGGACATCAGGACAGTCAGCCGAAATGGCTCTGGATTGGTGTTTGCAAGATTTACGGATTCGGGTTGGTGGTGTAGGGGAATTGCGCGGCAATGGACAATTTGTGCGCCTTGCCGCACTCAAAGACTGCGGCGGGTGGAATGAGCAGACTATTACGGATGATCTTGACCTCACGATTCGACTACATTTGTGTCAATGGGATATTGCCTGTCTAAATTTCCCTGCGGTACAGGAAGAAGGTGTAGTTACGGCAAAACAGCTATGGCATCAGCGCAATCGCTGGGCTGAGGGGGGCTTCCAGCGCTATCTTGACTATGGAAATCTGTTACTAAGTGGGCGCATGGGATTCTTGAAAACCTTCGATGCTTCACTGTTTTATATCAATCAATATTTACTAACCGTTGCTTTTATTCCCGACACGATCGCCGCGATTGTATTAAGACATAACCCGATGCTGCCTGCGATCGCGGGCTTCTCCCTTGCTTTAAGCTCAGTAACTATGGCTTTTGGACTGAAACGCGCCTATCAATTGCCATGGCAATCAGCAATCTGGAAAACAGTTTCTGGAATGATTTATATGCTGCATTGGATTCCTGTAATTGCCAGTGTCACCCTAAGAATGTGTGTTCTTCCGAAGCGGTTAAAATGGGTAAAAACCCAGCACCAAGGTGCTGGAGAGAATATATTGACAGAAATCGAACTTCAAGAGATAGAAACCCATGCATGATTGGATTGTAATTGGTGGAGGGATCACAGGTATATCACTGAGCTATGAACTGCAAAAGTCTGGCTTTTCGGTATTGCTAATTGAGCAGCATCAACAACTTCAGGGGGGTAGTAGTCTTGGCTATGGGGGCATCTCATACTGGTCTGGTTCAACGCCTCTCACGCAACAACTTTGCCAAGAGGGAATTACTAGACAACGAGAACTTTCCCAAGAACTGGGCATGGATACAGAGTTTCGTGAGATTGATTTGCTATTGACTCTCGAACCTGACGCAGATCCAGAAGCTATTCTCGCGCAATATGCTAATTGCATGATTTTCCCGACTTTGCTCAACGCTCAAGAAGCTTGCGATCGCGAACCACAATTAAATGTGAATGGAATTGGTGGAGCTTTACTGCTGCCCCATGCTCATATCAACTTAAATTGTTTTGTTAAAGCTCATCAGCAAGCGATCCAAAAATTGGGCGGCGAAATTATTTACACCAAAGTCAATCAAATATTACTCGAAGGCGATCGCGTCGCAGGTGTAACTACAGAACAGGGAGAATTTCGCAGTGAACGGGTAGCTGTTTGTGCAGGAGGCTTGTCTCGCTCTCTACTTAAAGCATCAGGACTTCATGCCAGAATCTATTACACCCATGCCGAAGCGATCGATACAGAACCCGTTGACATCGAATTGCGATCAATGGTAATGCCTGCGGATACTAAACGTTATGAACTAGAAGGTGCAACCAAGGACATTGAGCAAGATGCGATTTGGGATGTGGCTGGGCATGAGCTATTACCTCCTTCGATTGATGCTGGAGCGATTCAGTATTGTGATCGCCGCATCAGATTTGGTCAACTTAGCCGTGTTTTAACTGATCCTTACGCAGCGATCGATCCTATCGAAAGTGAATTGGCTATTCGCGCTTATGTCAGTAAAGTTCTGCCCAAAATTGGCGAATTAAAGGGCAAATGGCGAAATTGTCTAGTAGCTTTTAGTAGTGACAATTTACCGCTAGTTGGTCCATTAAAGGAATGCGAAAACCTCCACCTATTCACTGGATTCACTAGTCCCACTGTTTATGTACCGACTCTATCGAAAAGGTTTGTAGAACATGCGAAGGGCAAATCTGATGAGATCATTGCCGCACTCTCTCCTCAAAGATTTTCAGCAATTACTTAACTGATGTTACGTGGAAGCAGGAATTTGGGCTTGGAGACCAAGCCCCTACATCTTTGTATAGGTAGGGGCTTGGTCTCCAAGCCCTTTTTCAAAATGACTCCCCTTCTCATTTATTTTTTGAAAGTGTCGCTTCGCAACACTTTCAAAAAAATAGGCAATGAAGAGCAGCGCTTTGCGCTGCTCTTCATTGCCTATTTGGCGAGAAGACGAAAATTAACTTGCTAGGACGTTAAGGAAATGCAAAAATATTGACACTAGCAGTGACTGAAATGATTATGCTCGGTAAAACCTTGACTGGGCGCTACAAAATCGTCAAACAACTTGGCGGCGGCGGCTTTAGCCAAACCTTTATTGCAGAAGATGGATATCTGCCCGATCGCCCTACCTGTGTGATCAAGCAGCTTAAGCCTGCGTCATCACAAGCAGAAATTTTAAAAATCTCCCGTGAACTATTCGATAAAGAAGCAAAAGTACTTTATAAATTGGGACGGCATGAATGTATCCCCAGTTTATTAGCGCACTTTGAAGAGGATGAAGAATTTTTTCTCGCTCAAGAATTGATTGAAGGCGATGTGTTGACGCAAGAAATTAAGCGTGGTCAATGTTTGGGAGAGCAGTATACGATTGATTTTCTCACTGATATTTTGCCAACCCTCGACTTTGTCCATCGTCAACAGGTAATTCATCGTGACATTAAACCCAGTAATCTGATTCGTCGAGCTAGTGACAAAAAAATTGTCTTAATTGATTTTGGTGCAGTTAAAGAAGTTAGCACTCAGCCAATTAGTCAACTCGGACATACTTCTAGCTTGGTAATTGGCTCTCCTGGATATATGCCCAATGAGCAATATAGTGGCAAAACTATGTTTGCTAGTGACATCTACGCGATCGGGGTGATAGCTATCCAAGCCCTAACGGGAGTATTGCCTAATCAGATTCCTGAAGATCCCAGTACTAGTGAGTTTTGCTGGCGCGATCGCGCCAAAGTCACGCCTACATTGGCAGATGTAATTGATAAAATGGTGCGATTTGATTTTCGCCAACGCTATCAATCAGCAAATGATGTATTGGAAGCACTACAACCGTTACTAATGCAGTCCCAAGCCCAGACTATTTTTAGCGAAGCTATACCACTAAGTCTTTCTGAATTACCACCAGTTCCTCATCCTCCTGAAAAAACTAATAAGAGTCCTCTGGAAAAGCTGATTGAGGAAGTATCAGATGACCTTGAAATGAGCGAAGACCCTGTAAGGGCTAAGAAGCTAGTATGTCTGGTATGTACTGGTATTTTGGAAAATGATCTCACTCGTCTCAATAATTTTAGTTTTGTGGAACTACTGGAAGACTTGTATCAACAATATCCAAATATTGAAGCCCTAAAGGAGAACTTAGTAAAATCTGTGAAGACGATCGCTGTCCAAAAACAGCGTCAATACTTGATTGTTGCCAAAATAGTTTTTAATGCAGCCTCTAAACTTTATCAACAAATACCAGCATCAGTAATTGCCGAACCCATAAGTTCTTCTCAATTTAAACGAAATCCTCAAACAGCTAGTCAAACTCCTGCTTACTCAGTAAATCATCTAGTAATTAATGCTGGTTCAGCACAACTGATTGCTCCGCTTGATTCTTCTCAAAATAGCTTCATAAAAGAACCTCTCAGTAACTCACTTATTGCGGAAGCCTCATCAGAACAAGAGTTCAGCTTTACTGAAGATGAATTACTAGATCCATATCTCAGCGATGAATCTGATATTTATGCATGGGTAGCCCATAGTATTGATACAGATGCTCAGCAAATGCGGCTAAAAAAGCTCTTGTTTTATACTTATCAAGATGTTTGGGAAAGTGATTTACGTCAACTGAATAGCATTGATTGGGCAAGCCTTTTGAGGGAGTTAGTATCATTTATGCCTACTTTTGGGCAATTGACGGCTTTACTCCATGAGTCAGTGCAGAGAGTGTCCAAACCTTCGGAATATGCTGTGATCGGCAATTTGCTACTCAGCAAGTTAGAGCCTCTTTATCCCGATCGCAGTTATGAAGATAATTTGGCATCAGTCAGTCCTGCAATCGCTCCACCCGTACCCACGATCAATCAACCCGATCATTACAATCATCAAAGCCTCAGTAAAATCCCCTTTGATCCGCAAATTGCAGTTGATCTATTTGACTTGCGATTGGAACTGATGCGATTTACAAGTTCTATGCGGGCAAAGATTTTACTTTTTTCTGTGCTGTACTATCCCTTTGATCCTGATCGTGATAATTGGCATGAGTTGAGAACTCATGGGCTTGATGGATTGATACGTCAATTATTTTATGCCTATTCATCCTATGAGAAAGTCGAAAAATTGATCTGGCAAACAGCGCGATCGCTAAGCGAACCCAGTGCTTACGATCAGTCGGCCAGTTATATTCTTCAGGCAGTCAAGACTTTATATGACCAGATTGAGGCTAAATCAATGTTTCATCCTGCGGAAGGTAACCTATCCCAATCCGATGATACTGACTTTACCCAACCAAGTTTACTCTTCCGCAGCAGCGATGATGACACTTGCCAGTTTATCTAAAAGAGAGTTCGGCGCTCCACACCGAACTCTCTTTTGGGTTTAGCAAAATCCAAGCTAAAGTATAGGTGGCAACGTTCTTTAGTTGGTTTCTGTGCAAGAAGATTTTCGGTTAATTGTTGATTTAGTAACTGTTCTTGCAGCAGCCTCGTTTGGCGGATTACTGGCGGCGGCTCTGCGATTACCAGTTTTGTTGGGCTACATCTTTGGCGGCATTGTTGTTGGTCCAACTGGTTTAGGGCTGATCAAAGAATTGATTCAGGTTGAAACTCTTGCCCAGTTTGGGGTTGCCTTTCTGCTATTTGCCCTTGGCGTTGAGTTTTCGCTGAAGCAATTAAATAAGGTGAGAGCGATCGCCCTCGGTGGTGGTAGTTTACAAGTTTTGCTGACGATCGCTCTCACTACAGCCGTATCAGTATTTGTAGGATGGGTGGATACCCCAACCCAAGGGATTTTCCTCGGCGGGATTTTGTCGCTGTCATCAACGGCAGTGGTGCTACGAAGTTTAATGGAAACTAATGCCACTGAGTCCGCACAGGGACAGGTAACACTGGGGATGTTGATCATCCAAGATTTAGCATTAGGTTTGATGCTGGCGGTGTTGCCCGCACTGGATCATCCTGAGTCAGTGGGGATCGAAGTAATCAAAGCTTTGTCGGTGACAGCTTTATTTGCAGGTGGCGCGATCGCCGTAGGGATTTGGGTGATTCCACCGTTTTTACGCTGGGTAGCAGGTACTGAGAGCCGCGAATTATTTTTGCTCAGCGTGATCGTGCTGTGTTTAGGGATTGCGCTTTTGACTGAGCAGTTGGGCTTATCAATCGAGATGGGTGCATTCGTCGCAGGTTTGATGATTTCTGAGGTGGAATATGCCGATCAAGCACTCACCTATGTTGAACCACTGCGAGATGTGTTTGCGACTTTATTTTTTGCAGCGATCGGGATGCTGATTGATCCTGTATTTCTGCTCCAAAACTGGGAATTAATTCTCAGTCTTGTGGCGATCGTGATGATCGGCAAGTTTTTAATCGTCGTACCTTTAGTAAGTATTTTCCGCTATCCATTGCGAGTTGCCATTTTTGCGGGATTAGGCTTAGCCCAAATTGGAGAATTTTCGTTTGTACTAGCTAGTGAAGGACAGAAATTAGGCTTAGTATCGCGTCGGGTATATCTACTAATTTTAGGAACAACTGCCGTAACTTTAATGGTTACGCCATTCTTGCTCAAGGCAACACCACAAATCTTAGAATTGCTAGAAAAAGTGCCATTTCTCCAAGCTTGGATGAATAAGTTGGATATGCCCCAAGAACTTGCGGCAAATGCGGAACTCCATGATCATGTGGTAGTTTGTGGTTATGGTCGGATTGGACAGGGCATTGTCACTTTGTTGCAGTCTAAGGGCTATCCTGTACTGGTAATTGAAGATGCAGAATCTAAGGTGGAAATTCTGCGATCGCGAAATATTCCCTATCTATACGGCAATTGCGCTAGTCCATTCGTTCTCGAAAAAGCAGAAATCGATCATGCGCGATCAATGTTGATTGCTATTTCTGACCCGATCGCTACGAGACTAGCTGTGCAGAGAGCAATATCTATTTCTCCAGAAATTGATATTGTAGTCAGAGCCGAAAAAGATGCTGATATTGATACTCTTTATCAACTTGGTGCGAAGGAAGTAGTGCATCCCACCTTTGAGACAAGTTTGGAATTAACTACACATCTACTACTATGTCTGGGTGAAAGTACTCAAGATATCCAGACAGAAATTATTGCGGTGCGTCGTAGCCGCTATGCGAATTTCCGTCCTGAAATTGCTTGTGCATTACCAATAGTGCCTCTGTTGCCACCTACCACCAATCTTGTTGAGATAGATGGCAATGCTTCTTGAACTAACATAATCTAGAGGTAAGGATGGGCGGCGCTCCGCGCCGCCCATCCTTACCTCTAAAATCCTGCCATCTTAATCGCCACTAAAAATACAAATAGAGAAATGCTATGAATACAGGATTATACGAGACAGATTTTTATGGCTGGACATTGGAGCAGTCCAAGCTTCTGTCCTTAGGGCATTTAGATAGATTGGATTTGTTGAATTTGGTTGAGGAAATAGGGGCTTTGGGTAAGCAAAAGCAGCAAGAATTATCGAATCGATTGGGTGTATTGATTGGACATCTTTTGAAATGGCAGTATCAACCCACAAAGAGATTTCGCAGTTGGCAGGTCACAGTTCAGTTGCAAAGAGAAGAAATTCAAGATCTGTTAGCAGATAACCCTAGTTTAAAATCTTACTTAGATAGAGCCCTGCTTAAGGGATATCGCTTAGGATTAGCGCTAATTTTGGCGGAAACCCCAATCAAGAAAAGTATCTTGCCCAATGAATGTCCTTATAGCCTTGAGCAGTTGCTTGACTTGAGTTTTCCTGATGATATTGGTGTGGAATTTTGATGAAGTTCAAATCTCGGTTAACTGCTAAAACTTGCAAATTTTTGCTGTTCGGTCTTACCACTTATTTCCTCACGGCTTGCCAAGGTTCAAATATTGGCAGTTCTTTGGAAAATGCGATCGCTCCTGCTAGTCCATCATCTTCTGAGGTGATCGCCGAAAATCCCAATCCACCAACACTGATCGCCACATCACCCAGTCCATCCCTAACTGCAAAATCCGAAACAAAACCTGCAACAAAGCCAATTAATTCTCCTACTAGTAGCGATCGCTGGTCTAGTGCAATGAAGGCGATCTCTCTACAGTCTTTACTGAAAAAAACAACCCCAGACAAAAACTCGCTCAAAGAACTATTTTTTATAAACTTTTCTAATTCCCAAATGCAATCTGGTGAATTTAGTGATCTAGACACAGCACCTGCTTCACTTAAGAATTGGATTAAAGACTTAAATCAATTAGGAACAATCACCCCCAAAACTGGACAACAATTTAAGCCAAATATTTTAGTAGCTCGTCGTGAATATGCCAGATGGTTATTAGAAACCAATAATCGCCTCTATAAAAATCAGCCTAGCCGCCAAATTCGTCTGGCACAACCAACTGATAGCGCTAGTTTTACGGATATTCCTAATAATCATCCTGATTTTGGCATCATTCAAGGCTTAGCTAATGCAGGATTAATCGGCGGCTCAGGTAGCTTTCGTCCTAATGATCCGTTACTAAGGGAAGAGCTTGTGCAATGGAAAATTCCCCTCGATCTAAGACAACCACTACCCAGTGCTACCTTAGAGTCGGTTAGCCAATCATGGGGATTTAAAGATAGCGATCGTATTAGTGAAAATGCTTTGAGTGCAATTTTTGCCGATGCTCAACTGCGCGATCTCTCGAACATTCGCCGCAGCTTTGGCTTTACAACCTTATTACAACCGCAGAAGCCAGTTACCCGCGCTGAAGCAGCAGCCTCCCTCTGGTATTTTGGTACTGCGATGGATGGCACATCAGTTAGTAAGGCTTTAGAAACTGATAGATAATTAATATTATGGAAACAGGAGAAAAGCTATGGTTCAAACCTTACAGGCTTCAAAGCTCAGCTTATATGATGTCAAAAATAAATTTCACTTACATCAAGATAGAAACGATACATTTTTTACTGATTTATTAGTTTCGGCTCCCCCGCTTAGTGAATTTGAGAAACAACAACTAGATCGCACAAGGCAACAATATCTTTATCTTGCGGATCGACCACTGCTAGAAGTAACCGTCAAGATGGTTACCTTGTCACCATTGCTTTCCCTTGCAGGTTTTTATGATCCACCTTTTTATACGACCCTAGAAGAATCGATTGAGTTAGTGTCTCAGGATGGAGTGGAAGTGGTACGAGGGCAGATTGATGTCTTAGTGCTACAACAATCAATCTGGATATTGGTAATCGAAGCTAAAAGCATTCAATATGATGTGATGGTGGCTTTGCCGCAGGCTTTGACTTATATGATTTCTAGCCCTAACGCCACCAAAACAAGATTTGGATTGATTACTAATGGACGCGAATTTCGCTTTATCAAACTAGATTCTGAAGCTGAACCAATTTATACCCTATCCAAAGTTTTTTCCCTGTCTGAGTCAGAAAATCAGTTATACGAGGTACTACAAATTTTAAAATCTCTTGGTCAGTTAGTTATTTGACTACCCCTTACCCAAGAATTAGTGGTGCATCTCGACGAAAGCAAAAATTTACCCAAAAGCAGGATAGCGGCACTTCGTGCCGCTATCCTGCTTTTGGGTAAAATGAAAAGCGTGACTTTTCATTTTGCAATTTTTGATATAGAGACGCTAGAATGTTAGTAATTGTTATTGTTGAGAAAATTATATAGATTATGTCGCAGTATCAACGGATCGAGTACTTAATCGGGAAAGATGGCAAAATCGTTGAGCGAGCGATTGATATATCTGGCAATGAATGCGTTGCAATCACTGCCGAAATTGAGTCGAATTTAGGGAAAGTCGAAACTCGCCAATTATTATCCAGTTATTACGAGACCTCTGGACAAAATCTTGACCGCAATGCGATCGAGCAAGTTCAGTATGATCAATTACCCTAATTTGCTGTAGATACGTGTGCTATTTAGGTTGTATTCGTGAACCTAATGTTTTCTAAAACTTATTGAATTTACCTGCTGCTTGAGTCTTACTAACTTTCCCGATAGTAATGATTGAGGCACTCGCAGGTAAATGTAATTGGCTCGCCAATTACCTCAGTTTGAGAATTTATTTCAATAAAGTTAAGATGCTCGCCCTGATCTGGGTAAAATTGTGATTAAGAAATTAAGAATTGTTAAAGATTTGCTTATGTAGAGATTTGCCATGGTGATTCAAACTCCCCTGTTGATATCAGAGTCGAGCGCAACTAAGAGGCTGCGAAAAATCTTTGCATCCGTTGATGCCATGAGTTGTCCGCACAGGTTAAATTTTCATTTACATACAGTGCATTCTGACGGCAAAATGCAGCCAGTAGACCTAATTCAGCAGGCGATCGCCTTACGTGTCTCTGATCTTGCTATTACCGATCACCATGCGATCGCAGGATACTACATTGCCAAAAAGTATCTTGATCGCTCAATCAGTCAATCTAGCGATCCCCAGTCTTTGCCAACACTTTGGTCGGGCATTGAGGTAAATGCCAGCCTAATTTTTACAGAAGTGCATATTCTGGGCTATGGATTTGATCCCGAACATAAGGCGATGCTTCCCTATTTGCAGGGTAAAACTACCGCAGGTTTAGACTATCAAGCAATTAGTGTGATTAAGGCAATGCACTTGGCTGGAGGTTTAGCAGTATTAGCGCATCCTGCACGATATCGGCGATCGCCTGAAGACTTGATCCCAGCGGCCGCCGCCCTAGGAATTGATGGTGTAGAGACTTATTATGGCTATGACAATAGCGATCCTTGGAAACCAAGTCCGCGCCAGACTGAAGAAATTCGCCATCTTGCTGAATCTCACGGATTGATGCATACCTGTGGAACTGACTCCCACGGCTTTAAGATTAGCAAGAGACTATGAAAAACATTTCAGAACTCAGGAACAAGGGGCT
This sequence comes from Pseudanabaena minima str. Chao 2107, assembly GCF_051131155.1. Lineage (NCBI taxonomy): Bacteria > Bacillati > Cyanobacteriota > Cyanophyceae > Pseudanabaenales > Pseudanabaenaceae > Pseudanabaena > Pseudanabaena minima. Next base: position 816,342 of record NZ_CP159508.1, on the reverse strand, counting down.
TGAGCCCCTTGCCTGCACACAACAGCAACAAAACTTAAAAAAATAAATGACCGAAAGACCAAAAGTAATCGTCGTTGGTGCAGGTTGGGCTGGATTGGGCGCAACCTATCAACTCACCAAACAAGGCTATGACGTAACCTTATTAGAGGCGGGATCACAAACTGGAGGATTGGTTGCAGGATGGAAAACAGAAAAGGGACGATCAGTCGAAGCGGGAATTCATGGATTTTGGTATCCCTACCGTAATATTTTCTCCCTAGTCAAAGAATTAGATCTTGAGCCTTTCACTCCTTGGACGCGATCAGCGCAATATTCACCCGCAGGTTTAGAAGTTGAATCACCAATTTTTCAAGACTTGCCACGCTTACCTTCACCCCTTGGCACATTTGCCTATACGCAGTTTAAGAGATTGCCATTAAGCGATCGCCTCTCAGCATTACCTCTAATGTATGCTGTCGTCGATTTTGATAACTCTGACGACGCATGGAAGCGTTACGACGGTATCACTGCCCGCGAACTATTCCGTCAGTATGGCGTATCGGAACGGCTTTATCGCGAATCCTTCGAGCCAATGCTGTTAGTTGGTTTATTTGCTCCTGGGGAGCAATGCTCGGCGGCGGCGGCTTTGGGAATGCTGTATTACTTTATCTTGGCGCATCAAGCAGATTTTGATGTGGTTTGGTGTCGCGGCACTGTAGGCGAAAAAATCTTTAAACCTTGGTGCGATCGCATTAAAGAGCTTGGCGGCAAAATCCTCACTAATCGCCGCGTCAGTGATGTCCAAGTTGATCATTCTGGCAAAGTTACAGGGGTAATTTGTGGCAATGAAAGCTTTGAAGCCGATGCGGTAATCTTTTCCGTAGGCATTTCGGGAATGCAGAAAATTGTCTCTAGTAGCCCTGCTTTGCAAAAACGTAGGGAATTCCGTAACTTGATGAACTTAGGTGCGATCGATGTATTGGCGGTAAGGCTATGGTTCGATCGCAAAATCAAGATTCCCCGTCCATCTAATGCCTGCTTTGGCTTTGATGTGACTACAGGCTGGACATTTTTTGATCTCAATGCGCTCCATGATGAATATACTGACGAAACTGGCTCCGTGATCGAAGTCGATTTTTATCATGCTAATCAATTCTTGCCCCTCGATAATCAAGAAATTGTGGCGATCGTTCAGAAATATCTTGCTTCTTGTTTACCAGAATTTGAGACGGCTAAAGTTGTCGATAGCAGTGTAATTCGGTTGCCTCGTGCGGTGACCCATTTTGCTCCAGGCAGTTATCAGCATTTGCTTAGAGCCATTACCAGTTTCCCAAATTTATATATGAGTGGTGACTGGGTAATTACCAATCACGGCTCATGGTCACAGGAAAAAGCCTATGTCACTGGTTTAGAAGCAGCAAATCTAGTCATTCAACAATTTAGTCATGGCAACATGACTCAGATTTTGCCGATTGAATCCGATGAACCTCATATCCAGATTGCGCGATCGCTTAATCAAACCCTAAGAAATATGGCAAAATCCTTGATTCCTAATTTCTCACTGACATAATAAATTTGAATTTTATTGTACCTACAGGACAACAAAATTCAAACCTGCCTACATAATTAGCTTGTAATCAATGTAAAATTGGATACGGTTAGACCAACCTAATAAAACTTTTTTATGCTCTTAACAGAACAAGCTCCCTCGACTCCTAAAAATACTGTCGGTTGTGTCTTAGTGGTGGAGGACGAAGCGATTATTCAAGAGGCGATCGCACTATCTTTGCGTGAAGAAGGGTACAGCGTTTTACTGGCTGAAGATGGTTATAGTGCTTTGCAAATTGCTAAAGCTGCTGCAAGACTAGACTTAGTAATCTTAGATGTAATGTTGCCATCGATAAATGGACTAGATTTTTGCCGTATTTTGCGTCACGAAGGTAATAATGTTCCTGTATTGATGATTAGTGCTAGGGGTAATGAATCTGATCGGATTGTTGGCTTAGAAGTAGGAGCCGATGATTACCTCAGTAAACCTTTTGGAATGCGAGAACTTGTTGCACGCTGCCGAGCTTTGCTGCGTCGTAGCCGTCGTGATTTTGTGGCAACTAATGCTACGGTTTATAAGTTTGGTGATATCACCATGTATCCCGATGAGTGTCGGGTTACGATCAACGAAACGGAAATCAATCTTTCTCCCAAAGAATTTCGATTGCTTGATCTATTTATGAGCCATCCGCGTCGAGTATGGTCACGAGAGCAACTACTAGAAAAAGTCTGGGGAGTGGACTTTGTGGGTGATAGCAAAACTGTTGATGTACATATTCGTTGGTTACGCGAAAAAATTGAAGTTGATCCTAGTGATCCTAAGCATATTGTGACTGTCAGAGGCTTCGGCTATCGTTTAGGGTAAAAAATAAGGAAGGGAGTCGAAGACTCTCTTCCTTATTTTTTATATCTGCTCCCTGCTTTCTTACAGCGTTTTGCGCTCAAATCAAGAAACTTTTTGAAAGCGTTGCTTTGCAACGCTTTCAAAAAGTTTCTTGTGTTTCGTTTGATTGGTAATTGTTATAGGATATAAAACCCAAAGACGAGTAGCGGCACAAAGCACCGCCACTCATTTTCAATAATTAACTACACTAAAAAGAGAAAGACGGCGCAATGTGCCGTCTTTCTCTTTTTAGTGTTTGATTTTCCAACTAATTAAACGTCAGTTCGACGAAAGCGAAAAATGGTAAGAATCGCTAAGCGATTCTTACCATTTTTCGCCATTTGGGGCGTGCTTCGCACGCCCCAAATGGCGATATCGAATTCACGTTAATTAAATACAAAATATTTATAATTTTTCTACTTTTTTGTGGCTTTCCTGACTTTTTAAGCTCTTATTCTACTAAACAAGTTAAGCGATTTGTACGGTTAGTTTATCAATAGTTGTTTGATAAATTAAACCTTAACAATGAAGTCTAATCAGCAGATTTTATGAAATATATAACATATTATGGCTGAGGGGAATACCAAAAATATCATTAATATAATAATTGATTTTTTTAGCGATAATCATATCAATTAATCCAGAAAATAAAATTAAAAACTTTGTTGTTTACTAAGTGCTAAGACCCTAATTAGTATGAATTCTAAGTAAGTAGAACGTTATGCATATATTTATCAATGTCTTAGAAGAGATAATTGTTAAAGAAGTTAGAATTCAAATCGAAGAACTACGCCCAGAGATACAACCAAAAGTCAAAGTTGCAGAAGTCGTAGCCTACACACTTAATCGACTTCCACCTTTATTTGCCACGTCAATGATTGGCTGGAAATATCAATATGACTATGCTTTAAATGAACTCTATCCTCAAATTTCTCAAACGGTCACGCATGGTATTAAGGCTATTTTATTTGGCGATCCATTACATGACTCTACACCTTTGCCTAAGCATTTATTCCTAAATAGTGCAGGAGTATTACATCAACTTAATCAACTACTCAAGCGAAGATATTTACGATGGCGTGATGTCCCCATCATTGTTAGAGAAATGTCTGAACAATGTACGCACTTTAGCCAAATCAATAATTCAGAGGATCAAACAGTAATCCAAGGGCTTGAAGAAACTCGATTACAAGATGTTAGTCATTTAAATCACCAGCATCGAGCGGTACTTTCTAGCTCAAAACGGTTTATGCAAAAGCAGCTAGTTCAAAAGCAGCAAGAAGCCTTTCGCTTAGAATTGGAAAAAGCTTGGGATTCTCATCTAAAAACCTCCGAAGGTTCGTGGTCTAGCGATAAACGAGCTAAGGATGCTTTAGAAATGGAATATAGAGCCTTGGAATCCTATACTTTAGGTGCTCAATTAGGAATAATAAATGTATTAGAACATCTTGTGTTTCTAATAATTGGGAAAGCCACACCTCCTGACCTAGATCAGCAATTTAATAAAGGCGAGGTGGCAGCCTACGCACTCAATCGACTGCCAGTTATGTATGCTACCAGTGTCCGTGGATTTCAGCATTTAAGACAAAAAGCTATTTCTGAGCTTTCTCGCGAACTCATTGGCAATGTGCGGACTGGTATCATGAAAGTTCTGAAGATTCCTCATACAGAGTTGCAACCGATCGCAGCTTATCGCTTTACTCAAGAATACGAACAAGCAATTTTAGATTTACGGACTTTATTAGGACGCAACGATATTACTTTGCATAATGTTGTGGCGATTGTCCAAGATTTATTGTTATGTCAATCTGCATCAAGGCAATGATGTTGGATTATCTTGATGCACTAGTAGTTCTGGTACAGGATCGTATCCGCCCATATTCCAAGGATGACAACTGCATACTCTTTTAATAGTCAGCCCACTGCCTTTAAATAAACCAAAGCGATCGATTGCAGTCACTGCATATTGCGAACAGGTTGGCTGAAACCGACACCTTGGTGGAAATAGCGGTGAAATAAATAATCGATAAAACTGAATCAATAAGATGACAAGTTTTTTCATGAATTTTTTCGTGACTGCGCTAGGCTATTGATAAAGCTGTCGCCACCTCACGCTTTTTCGGGTTTAGTGCAACAGCTATGTAACTCTATTTTAACGTTTCTATCCTAATATTCTGATGTCATCCCCTAAAACTGTCACGATCGCGGTTATTCAAGCGTCTCTCAATGCTGATAGAGCTACTAATGTCACCAAAATATCTGACTTAGTGAGCAAAGCAGCCTATCAAGGCGCACAGGTAATTTTGCCACCAGAATTATTTGAAGGATCATACTTTTGTCGGGAAGAGCGCGATTACTTTTTTGATTGGGCGCAACCTATAGATAAACATCCGACGATCGCCCATTTTCAAAAGCTAGCTCAAGAACTAAATGTGGTTATACCTGTCTCATTTTTTGAGAAGTCAGGACAAGTCTATTACAACAGTCTTGCTATGGTTGATGCTGATGGCTCATTATTGGGAGTCTATCGTAAAAGCCATATTCCCGATGGACCTGGCTATGAAGAAAAGTTTTATTTTCGTGGTGGTGACACAGGCTTTAAAGTTTGGGATACGGCTTTTGGCAAAATTGGCGTGGGCATTTGCTGGGATCAGTGGTTTCCTGAATGTGCTAGAGCGATGGTATTGATGGGAGCCGAAATTTTGCTATACCCCACGGCGATCGGTTCCGAGCCAGAGGAGCCAAATCTAAATACTAAAGATCCTTGGCAACGTGCAATGATTGGTCATGCCGTTAGTAATGTAATTCCTGTAGCTGCGGCTAATCGAATCGGCTTAGAGGGAAATCAAACTTTTTATGGTCATTCCTTTATTGCTAACCATCGCGGCGATAAAGTAGCCGAGTTAAACGACACTGAAGAAGGTGTGATCTTAGCTAGTTTTGATCTTGATCAAGTCCGACTTAATCGCGCATCCTTTGGATTTTTCCGCGATCGCCGCCCAGATTTATATCAGATTTTATTGTCACCCTAAGAAACCTTTCTGTCTTATACCCAAGACCAACGTCGCTTTGCGGCGTTGGTCTTGCCTATCTCCAGTCTTTGTGATCGGGTTGGCATTGGCTCAATCACAGTCGTAATATCGGATAGGGAATTTACCCTTAACTCATGGGTAAAAGTATTACATTGATAGACAGTTGCTGTATCGATATCTAGAGCAGATAACCAGCCACTTTTAGGATGATAACCACCAGTATCAATATCTAACCAGCCTTTGCCCAATACTAAATTCCCTGGTTTTACGCCTGGGAAAACAAAGGTAATCGTATGGCCAGTAATAATAATTTTGTCTTCAAAGAAAGGCTCAGTAGCACTATGAAATTCTTCGCGAATCCAACAAAACTCAGCCGCCCCCTGCAATTCGAGTGGTAAATTGGGATTTAATCCTGCATGGACTAGCCATACATCACCCAGATCCATATAAAGTGGCAATTGTTGCATCCACTTCAAATGTGCCTCTGGCAGGTTAGCTGCTCCATAACTCTCTAGGGTTTTAGAACCACCATTTAATAACCATCCCTTCCAGATCAATGATTCTTCGTTACTGCTAAAGGCATCAAGACACATCTGCTCATGATTTCCCTTGAGGCAAATATGATTATTGCTTATTACCCATTGGACAACATCAGCACTGCGATCGCCGCGATCTATCAAGTCGCCCAAAAAAAACAATTTGTCAGCAGGACTGTACTTAATAAAGTCAATTAACTTCATTAAGCCATCAAATTGACCATGAATATCGCCGAATACAAATCGAGTCAACTTATCTCACCCCATATCACAAATGGTGAAGCTAAAAACACACAGTATTGAAATCTAACGACGTGTATGCATGAGGTGTAGCGGTCTAGCATATTTTTCAAGACAGATACAACTTGGAAGAAACTTGATCTTTATATCTACTGTTTATATTTTAGGACAGATTTTCCTTGCTTTCGCTTCATTTTGTCTGTTGACATAACTGGAAGCCTTGTACTTTATCACAATTTAGTACGTAAAACCCAAGAAGAGAACGACGGCGCTTCGCGCAGCCATTCTCTTCTTGGGTTGGCGACAGCTATATGTGTGTCCTAGACATTGCATTGCTACTCATTTCTGCTTTTTAGGGGCGTAAAAACACAAAATGGCATAGCCATTTTGTGTTTTGGTATTAATTAACAAGCATCACAGTTTTTTGTAATTTCTATGTTCAATGGATTTATTAGTATCGATAAGCCTCCATCTATTACGGCTCATGACTGTGTGAGTCGGTTGCGCAAGTTACTAAAGCAAAAGAAAATTGGTCATGGCGGTACTCTTGATCCAATGGCAACAGGGGTTTTACCGATCGCTGTTGGTAATGCCACGCGACTTCTAAGATTTTTACCAGAGGGCAAAGCCTATGATGCCAAAATTCGCTTTGGGCTAGTTACCAATACCGATGACATTACAGGTGAAGTAATTAGCGATCGCCCTTGTCCAAAGTTAACGCTCTCAGAAATTCAAAAATTACTGCCCTTATTTCAAGGCAAAATCACCCAACGTCCGCCAGCGTTTAGTGCGATTCAAGTTAATGGTAAACGTCTTTACGATCTAGCGCGGCGCGGTGAGATCTCAGAGTCTGATATTCCCATGCGTTCCGTGGAAATTACTGAAATTCGGATCTTAAATTGGACTGAAGGGGAATATCCAGAATTAGATGTGGCGATCGCCTGTGGGTCAGGTACATATATTCGCTCGATCGCACGGGACTTAGGAGAAAAGCTGGGTTATGGCGCGACATTATCCTCACTAAGACGCACTTATAGTAACGGATTTAATTTAGATAAAAGTTTAACCTTTGAGCAAATTGCAGAATTTTTAAAATCTAGTAACCTCGAAGTACTTGCTCCCGATCATGGCTTACATTTCTTACCTGTGGTTTCACTTAACGAAGATGAGACAAAGCGTTGGTGTATGGGGCAAGCGATCGCGATTCCCGATAATTTTTCTAACTTAGGCGCAGAAAATATTTATTTACGAATGTGTGACCAGAGTCAGAATTTTCTAGGTGTTAGTGAAGTTGTCGAAGCTGGGATGCAACCGATAGTCGTTTTACATCCCATAAATTAGATTTATACCAAAGCACAAAATGGTTCCGCCATTTTGTGCTTTTAAAACCCTTGTTGGGTTTGATTTTCAATTCACAAAAGTGTCGCCACACTTTTGTGAATTGGTACTATAGCCGCAACTTGTATCAAGACAAATCAAAACCCAAAAATGAGATGGCGGCGCTTCGCGCCGCCATCTCATTTTTGGGTTTGAAAGGGTGCTTTGCGTCCTTTCTCTTTTAGATTAGATTTTGCTAGTCAATTTAGTTAGTAATTGATTAGAGCGCTGTAAGAAGCCCTTCATGCTGTCAGCATCAAAACTCTTTTGTGCCATCAGCGCCAAATCATAGACATGGGTACAAATCAGGTTAGCAAGATCAGTAGATTCTGATTTACCACCAACTAAAACTTGACTGCTATCAAGCTCAATCAACTTCTCCATTAATGGATGGGCGGTATTTACCAGCAGCACATGATCTTCAGGGAAGCTCACCGTACCTTGTTGCATCAACGCCATCATTTCTTGCATCCGACGAGCAGATTCTGGTAATAGAATGATTGCAGGTGGTGCTGAAGCAGCATCTTCCGCTTTAATAGCCTCAGTACGAATTACCAATTTTGGCTTATTCAATGCATCACGGAAGATATCTTGGAGATGATCGCTCTTAGTTTTATTGGTTTTCGGATCAACAATTTCGGTTTTTGATTCCTTGTCAACGAGGCGATCGTCAATTTCTGCATCAACACGCGCAAATTTAATATCTTTAAATTCGCGCTCAAGGAAGTTAATGAAGTGACTATCGATAAATGAATCAAAAGTCAGCACTTCTAATCCTTGGTTTTTATGCAATTCTACATAAGTCCCTTGAGCGATCGGATCGGAAGTATAGAAGACTTGATTTTCGTGTTTTTCTTTGTTGCGTTCTAGATAGGCTTGTAAAGTAGTGTAATTGCCACTTTCGCTCTTGACTGCTTCATCTTCGCTAGTGGTGGCATACACCAAAATTTCTTTGACTTGCTGATAGAACTTATCACTATTCATCGAGCCAAACTTCATGAAGATGCTGATATCTTGCCAACATTTCAGGAACTCTTCGCGGGAGTCGCTATAGAGAGACGTAAGGCGATCACCTACTTTTTTCGCAATAAAGTCTTGGATCTTGCGAACCTTGGGATCACCTTGTAAAAAGCTACGTGATACGTTCAGAGGAATATCAGTACTATCGATCGCCCCACGCAAAGGCATCAAGAACTTGGGAATCACATCGTCGCAATTGTCGCTGACAAAAACATGATTACAGAACAACTTGATTTGTCCACGATTAGGATCAATATCCGCTTTCATTTTGGGGAAATAAAGAATTCCCTTAATCACAAATGGATAATCGGTATTTAGATGAATCCAGAATAGAGGATCATCTTGGTAAGGATAGAGATAGCGATAGAACTCTAAATATTCTTCATTGGTAACTGATTTGGGGGACTTGTCCCAAAGTGCTGTTTGCTTGTTGATAACTTCATCATTGAGCTTGATCGGCACAGGCATAAAGTCGCAATAGTTGCGAATCATCCGTTTGATCGATGCTTCTTCTAGATACTCCTCAGCATCTTCTTGCAAAGTCAAAGTGATCGTTGTGCCGATATTGCTGCGATCGCTGTCATCTAGTGTAAATGTGGTCGAACCATCACAAGACCAATGGACTGCTTCAGCACCCTCTTTATAGGATTTCGTATCAATTTCAACATTACTCGCCACCATGAATGACGAATAAAAACCTAAACCAAAGTTCCCAATAATTTGTTGATCACCTGTACCACTGCTAGCGTACTTAGTGGCAAATTCTTGGGCGCTAGAAAAGGCAACTTGGTTAATATATTTTTTTACTTCATCCGCAGTCATGCCGATGCCCGTATCAGTAATCGCTAGAGTCTTTTTCTCTTTATCAATGGTGACAACAATTTCGGGATCGGCGGAGTGATTAGTCTCGCCAGCATAAGAGACCATCTTGAGTTTGCTAATGGCATCTACGGCATTAGAGATCAATTCCCGCAAGAAGATATCTCGCTCTGAATATAAAGCCTTCTTGATAATGGGAAAGATATTCTCGGTATGAATGCTGATCGTTCCCTGCTCTTGCATATCGCGCAAAGCTCCTAAATATTTCTAAATGTTGCTGAATTGTTAATCAAGCCTGATTATACCGAACCAATAGCAACATCAAATCTGATAGGGTTGTCGCGTTCTCCGTACCTTTGCTGTAAAAAGTTAGTGCGAAGCGCTAACTTTTTACTTAGGTTTATGCAGGGGTTTATGAAGGTTTGCAAAGCAAATCTATACATTTTTGTAACTCTAGTTGAAAAACCTGATTTGCTCCTCTATTGTGATATGAGCACTTTTGAATCAAATATTTACAGATATGGCGATCGCAGCGGTTATCTACATCTCAGTGTCTGTACTTTTAGTAATAAGTGCAGGTATATTTTTTGTTAAAGCTATCCAGTCTTTAATAGACAAAAAGCAACCATCAAATTACAAGCGTACAGAACAAGTAATGTTTTTACGCCCCAAATCCAACGATCCCTTAGCTATTTCCAACCGACGCGAAGAAATCATTGCTATGCTGGAACGACAATTTGCTAGTAGCCCATCATCTGACTCCTAGCACTATGAACAGGTAGGAGCAAAGATGACGGTTGAATTCCCTATCTCCACTGGAGAGGCAGACTATGTGGCACGCCGCAAACAACTGCGAAAACAACGCCGCCTTCGCATCTTTCAACGTATTTGGCAGTTAACATTTATCACGGGACTCACGGGTGCAATGCTTTGGATTGCCATGCTCCCAGAGTGGCAATTACGCAGTGCGAATCAAATTGAAATAGAGGGCAATAATCTGCTCTCTAAAGAAACCATCAAGAAATCTCTGGCGATTCAATATCCCCAATCAATTTTTCAAATTCAACCCCAAGCGATCACCGCCCAATTAGAAGCAAATGCCCCAGTTTCTAAAGTTTTAGTCTCACGCACTATTTTTCCCTCTAAGTTAACTATTCAAGTCCAAGAACGCTTGCCTATCGCTAACTCCACACGCAAAGGTCAGCTAGGTTTTTTGGATGCCGAAGGTATATGGGTGTCCGCGAAAGCTTATCCATCAAATATTGCTAAACCGAATCTCGTGATCTTAGAACCAAATAATCGATCAATCAGTCAATGGTCAACGCTATATCGCCAAATTAGCCAGAGTCAGGTCAAAATTTCCCAAGTTGATGCCCGCGATGAATCAAATCTAATTTTGACTACAGAGCTAGGGCTGGTATATTTTGGCACATACAAGCCATCACTCTTTACCACACAGTTAGAGACACTTGATCGGCTTAGGACATTACCCGAAAAACTGAAATCAAAAAGTTTTAGACATATTGATATCAGCCAACCTAGCAATCCAATTTTAGAAATGAATATGCCAACAAAAGATAAATCTTCTGAAACAAAATCCTAAATTGTCGTTTTAAGGCTATTATTATTTTTTTCTGGTAGGTTTAAACTGTTACTCGAACTTCTGACTCGAATGGGGTTTAAGCTTAGCAAAATCTAGAGAGCATCAGTAAAACGATTCTATTTATGACATCCCTCGATAAATGACATCTCAAAATGACTGGTCAGATTTGGACTCAAATGGTTCGGAAAACGGAGAAGTAGACGTGCAAATGGATGAACTTTCTGAGTTTTCAAATAACTCTAGACTACACCTAAGTCACTCTCACAATCGTATGAAGCAGCAGTTAGGCGTTGATACAAAAGCGGATAATATCATGTTGGGCAGTGTTGCAAAAATTAAGGTAATTGGTGTTGGTGGTGGCGGCGGCAACGCTGTAAATCGCATGATCGCGAGTGATGTGGTAGGAGTAGAGTTCTGGTCGTTTAATACCGATGCTCAAGCACTACTTCAATCATCTGCTTCTAAACGCTTTCAGATGGGTCAAAAACTGACCAGAGGTCTAGGCGCTGGTGGCAATCCTGCGATCGGTCAGAAAGCCGCCGAAGAGTCTCGTGATGATATCGCTGCTGCCGTTGAAGGAGCCGACTTAGTATTTATTACCGCAGGTATGGGGGGAGGCACTGGCACAGGAGCTGCACCAATCATCGCTGAGGTCGCCAAAGAAGCAGGTGCATTGACAGTTGGTATAGTCACACGTCCGTTTACCTTTGAAGGACGACGACGTGGGCAGCAAGCTGAAGAAGGAATTGCTGGTTTACAGAGTCGCGTTGACACTCTAATTGTGATCCCCAACGACAAGCTACTCTCAGTGATTTCTGAGCAAACTCCAGTCCAAGAAGCTTTTAGAGTTGCTGACGATATTCTGCGTCAGGGTGTACAGGGCATATCGGACATCATCATGATCCCCGGTCTAGTCAACGTTGACTTTGCTGATATTCGTGCTGTCATGGCAGATGCAGGTTCAGCCATGATGGGTATTGGCATCGGTTCAGGCAAATCCAGAGCCAGAGAAGCTGCGATGACAGCGATTTCTTCACCTCTACTGGAAACCTCCGTTGAAGGAGCAAGTGGGGTTGTATTTAACATCACAGGTGGTGAGGATATGACTCTGCATGAGGTCAACGCAGCCGCTGAGACAATCTACGAAGTAGTTGATCAAAATGCCAATATTATTTTCGGGGCAGTGATTGATCCCAAGTTAGATGGAGAGATTCGGATTACAGTGATTGCTACAGGATTTGCTCCTAAAACTCATCCAGCGATCCCACCGCAAATTTCTAAAAAAGTGCAGCCTCTACCACCTAGCCCGACAACCAGAGCCTCAACCTCTGCCATGCCTACTACATCTCAGTCTGAGATCAAACTTAGTAAGCCAGGACTAGATATTCCAGATTTTTTACAGCGCCGCCGTCCACCTAAATAAAAGTCGTAAATTAGAGGCTATGCTTCTGATTTATGGCTTTTATTTTATTTTGTCTGGAAAAAATATCTAATTTAATCATAAACAGATAGTGCGAATAGCGGATTAAGCCTGACAATAGAATGATGGCTATGTTACCTCCTGATAAATTGCAGTGACACACTTAACGACTACTAGGCATGGACTTCACCGACTACCTTCTTTAAATAGCGGTGAAGACCGACTTAGGCTGTTTGCTGGCTCAGCAAACTTGCCACTTGCCCAAGAGATTTCCCGTTATTTAGGTATAGAACTAGGGCCTATGGTGCGAAAAAATTTCGCTGACGGGGAAGTCTATGTGCAAGTACAGGAATCGATTCGGGGTTGTGATGTTTATCTGATCCAACCGACCTGTCGCCCTGTAAATGACCATTTGACCGAATTATTGATTATGATCGACGCCTGCCGTCGTGCGTCAGCAAGACAGATCACCGCAGTCATGCCTTACTATGGCTATGCGCGGGCCGATCGCAAAACCGCAGGACGTGAGTCCATAACCGCAAAATTAGTTGCCAACTTAATCGTGCAGTCTGGAGCCGATCGCGTGATCGCGATGGATTTGCACTCAGCCCAGATCCAAGGATATTTTGATATTCCTTGCGATCATGTTTATGGTTCTCCAGTTTTATTTGATTATCTCAATGAGAAGAAGCTACCTGACTTGGTAGTGGTTTCACCAGATGTAGGGGGAGTAGCTCGCGCCCGTGCCTTTGCTAAAAAACTCAATGATGCTCCTCTAGCTATCATTGATAAACGTCGCCAAAGCCATAATGTGGCTGAGGTAATGAATGTGATTGGAGATGTTTCTGGTAAAACGGCTGTCCTTGTTGATGACATGATTGACACGGCTGGCACAATATATGAAGCAGCCAAGCTATTGAGAAAGGAGGGGGCGAGACAGGTTTATGCTTGTGCAACCCATGCTATTTTTTCACCTCCAGCGATCGATCGCTTGTCAAGTGGTGTGTTTGAAGAGGTGATAGTGACTAACTCGACACCTGTGAGACAAGAAAACTATTTTCCTCAATTAAGGGTGTTATCAGTTGCAGACCTCCTTGGCGAGACAATCTGGCGAGTCCACGAAGATACTTCTGTAAGTAGCATGTTTAGGTAGGGAGCAACCTTCATATCTTAAATCTGTAAGTTTTTTGTGTCGTGATTATTTTCACAGTTATACTTAATTCAAGAAAATGTACACTACGATACAAATTGCAATTATGTAGTAAGTTTAAGTGAGAATACTCGTCTCTGTTTCTAGGCAAGCTTTCTGATTTTGTGACTTACTTTTGACGAATTAGAAAAGTTTTCACTGCTTTCCTGAGTTACGACTTTGAAGGCAATGTACGGTGGAACTACATACACTTTCATTATGTACATTAGGTTGAAAGCTAACATATATCACTCAAATTGATTGTGTGCTGGCATACTTTCTTTAAAATTTGAGATCGCAATTTGAGATCGTATATTTTGAGATTTTGCCAGTTTTCTAGTCTAGTAAGCGCTAAATGATGCCTCATAGCTTTTTCTAGTCTACAAAGTTACAAGCTTGCGCTCCTGCCTTTTGTAGGGACACAGGCTTTGTAAATCATCTACTTGAAAAGTGCTATGTAACGATTTTCAAGTAGATGATTTACAAAGAACTATTTTCCTAGCTTGGGTGGGCAGACTGCTCCTTAACTTACTAGATTATGAAGCGCTATATATACTGTTTTATTTTTGGTTAAAGAGGATATATAAGATTGGCAGACCGTGCTCTTGTTGAAGTCTTTCGCGAAATGAATGGGGGAATGTTTCCACCCATGACGGAAACGTTTGAACGCGGTAAGACAATTTTTTTCCCTGGTGATCCTGCGGAACGTTTTTACTTTTTAGTTAAAGGCGCAGTAAAACTTTCTAGAGTTTACGAAGCAGGTGAAGAAATTACAGTTGCCCTATTACGAGAAAATAGCGTATTTGGTGTTTTGTCATTGATTACTGGCAATCGTTCCGATCGCTTTTATCATGCAGTTGCCTTTACGCCTGTTGAGTTGCTATCTGTCCCAATTGATCAAGTAGAGAAGGCGTTGAAGGAAGATCCCGAACTGCCGATGGTCTTATTGCGTGGATTGTCATCACGGATTTTACAAACGGAGATGATGATTGAGACGCTTGCCCATCGCGACATGGGATCAAGACTAGTCAGCTTTTTGTTGATTCTCTGTCGTGATTTTGGTACACCATCGACGGATGGTGTGACGATTGATTTGAAGCTATCTCATCAGGCGATCGCTGAAGCGATCGGCTCTACACGAGTGACGGTAACCCGATTGCTTGGTGATTTGCGAAAGCAAAAAATGATCGCGATCTCTAAAAAGCGGATTACAGTCCATAACCCGATTGAGTTGGGTCAGCAATTTGCTTAAAGAAACATCAAAACTAGTTTTGGGATTGATCGCGCCCTCGCACTACAAATCTCAAAACTAGTTTCATAATGATGATTGCTTAGGCATTACATCTAGTTCTTTAATCTAATTGTTGATGCGTTAAGCTGTTTATAGAAAAATATATAAAGAAAAATACCTGAAATGTACGGAACTTTAAAAATAGTTTGGTCTATCGTCGCCATTTGCTTAGTGGTCTTAATTTTGTTGCATAGTCCTAAAAGTGATGGTTTAGGTGGCTTTAGTGGTCAAGCTCAGCTATTCTCTAGTACCAAAAGTGCTGAAACAGCCCTAAATCGAGTGACTTGGTTTTTAACTGCTGCTTTTTTGGGATTAACAGTAGTTCTTAGTGGTGGTTGGTTTACGACACCAACTGAAACGGCTCCACCACCAGCACAAGTAGCGCCTGCAACTAATGCTGTGCCTAATTCACAGCCAATCCCCTTAAATTTACCTGCGACAACTCCTGAAAAGCCTCAGCAATAGATATTAAGTTAGGGATATGCGACACTTCGTGTCGCATATCCCTGTTTTTTAGAATTTAAAAGCACGCTGAAAGAAAATGCTTTGATTCGATAAGTGTGTGCATGGACAACTTCACATCATTTTTAAGAAAATTCCTGACCGTGAGTTAAGTAGTGCATTATCAACTTGAAAAAACAACTCTTCGGTGTTGTCGGAATTAACAATTACGACATCGGCTAGTTCTATTTTTTCAGATTGGGACATTTGACTAGCAATCCTTTGCAATGCTTCAGATTCTGACAAATGATTGCGGTTCATAAGTCTTTGTAATTGTTGCTGGGGATCACAGGTGATCGCCCAAGTCTCAGTCACTAAGCTCTCCATTTTTGCTTCAAAAAGCAAAGGGATCACCATGACTACAGTTGATGGTGAGAGGCGATTGGCTTCACTAATTAAACATTCTTGGACATAGGGATGGATTAGTTGTTCGAGCCATTGGCGCTCAATATCGCTATCAAATACGATCGCCCCCAACTTGCGGCGCTCAAGATTACCTTGATCATCAAAAATTAATTTGCCATAGCGATCGCGGAGTTTCGCGAGTCGATCTCCTGCTAAAGCTTGGCGAGCATAAAGATCAGCATCAAGAATTGGCAAGCCATAGGTGTGGTGTAAATAATCGGAAACCGTGGTTTTCCCCGTAGCAATGCCTCCTGTGATGCCGATGATGCGTTGTTTCATGTGTTTTAATTCAATTTGGAGATCTTTGCTTAGCAAAACATCCCCAAATTAGCTTATTTGTGTACCCTATGGACTTCACCAATCTCCTTGGATTTACGGCTGCTTCTCTGACAACACTTGCTTTTTTGCCTCAAGTAATCAAGATTTGGCGATCGCGATCAACAAAAGATATTTCTTTACCGATGTTAATTACTTTTATTGCGGGGGTTACACTTTGGCTAATTTATGGATTACTGGTAAATGCTGCGCCAATTTATATTGCTAATGGCATCACACTAGTTTTGAATCTCGCAATTTTGCGATTCAAACTAAAGTATGGCTAGCTGCAATAAAAGTTAAAATTTATGACGCTACCTTCGCTTGCTTTTTTATCTATTTTCGTAATTAGTTAACATGACCTCCTTTAGCACTTTCTTCTCAACCTATTTCACCCATTTTGTAATGCTGGGATTGATTTTGACTTTCGCGATCGCCCATAGTGGGCTTGCAGCATTACGAATTTGGGCAGAATCAAAAATTGGAGAGAGGCTATACCGAGTTTTGTTTGCTTTGGTTAGTATTCCCCTTGCGGTAGTCCTATTTATTTTTTACTTTAACCATCGCTACGACGGCGTGCAATTGTGGAATCTACAAGGCATTTCAGGCATTCATGAATTTGTTTTAGGGCTATCAGCGATCGCCTTCCTATTCCTTTATCCCGCTACTTTTAATCTGGGAGAAGTTGCGGCGATCCAAAAGCCCCAAGTGCATTTATTTGAGACGGGGATCACGCGCATCAGTCGTCATCCCCAACTAATTGGTATGACGCTCTGGTGCATTGCCCATACGCTTTGGCTGGGGACTTCCTTTGCCCTGACGACATCGATCGCTTTAATCAGTTACCATTCATTTGCCGTTTGGCATGGCGATCATCGTTTATTTAAGCGTCATGGGGAGGCATTTCTGGCACTCAAGGAACGTACTTCGGTTGTGCCATTTCTGGCGATCGCCCAAGGTCGGCAGAAATTAGTTTTACAAGAATTTGTACGACCCGCTTATATAGGTGTTGCTATCACGGTTGTGCTATTTCGCTGGTTACACCCAATCGTGATTACGGCATCCGCAAATGTGAATTGGTAATAAAAAGGCGGCGCAATGCGCCGCCTTTTTCGTAATTAAAAAGCTTAGTAAACTGGTAGCGTAAATCGGAAGCAACTGCCTTTTTTGCCGATCGCGTCATCGACCCAGATCCGACCATAATGAGCGGTAATAATGCGGCGACATAGGGATAAACCAATTCCATAGCCATCAGCTTCATCATCACGCTCTAGACGATAGCGCTCCTCAAATACGCGATCGCGCATTTCTGCGGGAATCCCTGGACCGTTATCGGTAATACTAACTTCAATTTTTTGGGCTGTACGGTGCATCACCGTTAGCTCTATTTTGCCGCCTTCGGGAGTGTATTTTGTGGCATTACCCAACAGGTTGATTAAAACTTGACGGATCTTTTCTTGATCGACGTAGACAGGCGGTAAGTCTGTGGGAATATCCTTAATCAGCTTTTGCATTTTCCCCTCCAGACATTTGTGAAAATAGAAATCGCTAACAACGCTATGACAAAGTTGATCGAGTTGGATCTTTTGGCGTTGGGTGCGAAATTGGGCGTTAGCCCCCCGTCCTGCTTCGAGAATGTCGGTGATCATGCTGTCGGCATCGCGTGCTTTATTTCGAGCATGTTTGAGTAGGCGAGAAACCATCTGCGGCTCGATTTTGTCGCCACTCTTTTCAATGGTATCGATCGCCAATAAGATCGCGGTTAAGGGATTCCGCAAATCATGGGCAAGCATTCCTAGCACACGATCCTTGAAGCGAATTTGCTCTTCGATTTCAGCTTTTTCCTGTGACAATCGAAATACGTCATCGGCAAGACGTGCCACCTCGTTCATGTAGTCAATATTTTGAGCAAGTTCGGGTGGATGATTAGTTGTTTGATCTAGTACCTGTTGCTTCCAAGTATCCCAACTAGTTTCCAATTGCTTGATTATGTTTTTACCTGCAATCGTTTGACGTGGTAAAGGTGATAATTTGAGCAAAGCTGGAGACATGACGACTTTAAAGAGTTCGGCAAGTTGTGGTTGACTAGCAACATTAATTATTTGCAGTTCAGAACGGCAATCACTTTCTCGTTGCAAAAATTCCTCTACTTCCTTGACTAAATCCTTTGCTTTAGGGCGATCGTCAATAAATAGTAAAAGTTGTAGTGTTGATTCAGGTAATGTTGGAATAGTCCTCATTGGTTTTCGGACTCGCAACGGATTTTTAAGACATTCTTAATAATTATATTATTGTTCTCATGCTTTTACCTCAACAGCGATGGCAGATTTTCTCTCCACAACCAGATTTGTCAGAAACAATCGCTAATTCTACGGGACTTTCGCCCATAATTGCTCAGGTTTTGCTAAATCGCGGTATTGATACACCTGAAGCTGCAAAGATTTTTCTCGATCCCGAACTGGAAGATCTGCCTGATCCCAAACAAGAATTTCCTGATTTAATCGCGAGTATTGATCGCATTGAGCTTGCCATTAAAAATGGCGATCGCATTACGATCTGCGGTGACTATGATGTTGATGGCATGACTAGCACAGCTCTATTAATTCGCACCTTGCGATTATTAGGTGGCAATGTGGAATACGAAATTCCGAGTCGGATGACGGAGGGCTATGGAATTAACGCACGGATTGTGCAGGATTGCCACGATCGCGATGTGAAATTAATCATTACCGTGGACAATGGCATCGCCGCATATGAGGCGATCGCTCTTGCAGAATCCTTAAATATTTCTGTAATTGTCACCGATCATCACGAAGTCCCCGAAGACGTTAGCAAAATTCCACCAGCAACTGCAATCCTCAATCCGAAATATCGCGTCGATCCTAATTCACCCTACGCAGCGATCGCAGGTGTCGGTGTTGCCTATGTCTTAGCGTTGGAATTAAGCGATCGCTTTGGCAAACGTGCCGAATTAGAAAATCCCTTATTAGAATTATTTACCCTTGGTACGATCGCTGATCTTGCTTCACTCACAGGAATTAATCGCCGATTAGTCAAAAAAGGTTTGCGATTATTATCTCAATCTAAAGTAATTGGCATTATCGCGCTGATTAACGAAACAGGAATTGCCAAAGATAAACAAACAGGATTGAAACCTGAAGCGATCGGATTTGGGCTTGGTCCTCGCATTAACGCGATCGGGCGGATTGGCAATCCCCAAGTAATTATCGATCTATTAACTTGCGAGGAAATGGGTGAAGCGATCGCTTTAGCACAAGAATGCGAGGCAACTAATCGCAAGCGCCAAGATCTTTGTAAAGAGATTGAAGAAGAAGCGATCGCTTATATGACTAAAAAAAAGTTAGAAGGTTTTGATATTAAGCAAGAAAGAGTTCTAGTAATCGTTGATCGCGAAGTTCAGAATGCAATCGCTCCCGTTAAAAGCAAAAAAAAGAAATCTTCTCTAAATAATGAAAAAGAAGTCTCCAAGGTAAATGGTTGGCATCATGGCGTAATTGGCATTGTTGCCTCGCGCCTAGTCGAACGTTACGGCGCACCTGTCTTTATTGGGAGTTATGAAGATGCTCATGGCGAAGATTCTGAAACAGACTCAAATCATCAAGGTGCAACTGTGCGCTTCTCAGTGCGGGGAATTCCTGAATTTCACGTCTTCCATTCCCTCGAATATATCGCCAATATTCGCAACAAAGGCGGTGGACATAAGGCGGCGGGAGGCTTTACACTGCCTGCGGAGAATATGGAAAAGCTGCGAAATGGATTGAGAGAATTTGCCGATCGCGAAAATATTCTCCCTAGTCACATCATGCCGTTAATCAATATTGATGTACTAGCAGATCTCAGCGAGATCTCGATGACGATGTTACAAATCTGCGATCGCCTGCAACCTTGTGGACTTGGTAATCCCGATCCTGTGTTTTATAGTCAGAATGTGCGCGTACTTTCCCAGCAAACTCGCGGTAGAGATAAAGTCAAACATCTTTCTCTAGAACTTGATACAGGTAACGGCAAGATTAAGGCGATCGCATGGCGATGGGGAGAATATTGTCCTGTGCCTGATTATGTGGATATTGCTTACAAGTTACGCGCTAATCAGTGGCAAGATACAACTTCAGTAGAATTAGAAGTAGTTGGCATTCGCGAGGCAACAGGTACGGCTATGGAAAGTTCTCAAAATTCGCCCAAGCATTTGCAATTGCAGTATAAATCTGCGCCCGTAATTACCAAACTGCCCAAATGGCAAAAACTCAGCGAAGCTCCAAGACCATTGCCGCGTCCATTATTACTATACGGATGCGATCGCCCAGCCGATAAGTTTCAAGGTGATGTCGATTGCGATCGCCCCATACGAGATCGTTCTTATCAAGCAGTTGTGTTATGGACTTTACCGCCATCATTCACTCATCTCCAATGGCTTATCGCCACCGCTAGACCCGACTATATCTATCTTGGTTCGCACATTCTTTCAGTCCCTTCCATTGAGCAATTTCGCGCCCAAGTTCAATCTCTTGATTTAGAGAATACAGAAAAATTAAATCTGTTAGATATCTCACAGCAATGGTGGATTTCGCCAAGTGCGATCGTTTCGGCTTTACGCGAACTAGGTTATATCTGCGATTTCCCACCGACATTACCGCTTGATGGAGAACTTCTCAGAATGCAAAAGTGGTATGGCATTGCAATCGCAAAGCTTGCGGCATTATTTGTAAATGTCGGGTAAGATATCGTAATAGAAATATGACATAAAATTAGAAATCATGGACAACCTAATCTTAAGTGCCGAAAAGCTTTTTGAAATAGCTCAATCTGCCTATCAGAGATCTAGATATCAAAAGCCTAACTTTGCAGATGGTGGGCAAAATGATGCAATCATCGCTATTACATTCTCTGTCATGACAGTAGAAGCATTTCTAAATGAACTCATTGAATTAGCAAAAGATAGAGATGATCTTGAGGCGCAATCTCTTTTTTCTGTAATTGAGCCGCTTTTACAGGCTAGGGAAAGTATTGAAATAAGATTACTTCAAGCGAGCTGCTCTACTTCAGATACCCCCTTTGATAACGGAAGACTACCATTTCAGAGTTTTAACCTTCTTGTAAGAGTTCGTAATCGACTTGTTCATTTATTGGCTGGAGATAAAATTACAGATGGATTGATAGAAGAACATCAAACAATTCTGTCTTCATTGAAAAGTCATCGTGTAATTATTGCTGATCACAAGATACCTATTAATCGTGATGATGAAGGGCTTATGGAAAAATATGGAGCTATTTTATCTGACCAAGAAATAAACTCTATTTCTCTTCCATTTATTTATGCAGTTGCTACTCAATCAGTTGCTAAATGGTCATGTCAAGTTGCTTCCACTGTCATTACAACCTTTATCAATAATATGCGTGATTCTCCCTTTAAAAGTCTTCTTCAACAGTATTCTCAATCTTTTCAGATCATCCCTGATAACCTCCAAGAATTATTAGAATGGCATAAGATTATTACTTCATTTGGTTGTTCTAACGCTGATGAGTTTATATCTAAAATACGAAACAAACAGTTAATTGTCAGTCTTCCTAAAACCATTAAGAATGCTGAATAAGTTAGCTAATAAAAAGTTTTGTTTTTGCAATAATTTATCTAAAAGAAAGTCATTTGAAAAATTAATCTTTGGTATAAATAATGACGGCTATTAGTGAAATCGTCAAAAATGGAATTATATTTGACATGAAGAATTGGGGTAGTGATCAGTCAGGAATAGGCTGTTTATCAGAGAATATTGATCGCTTATTTGCACTTTTACAACAACGGGATATTAATTATTTACTCGTTGGTGGTGTTGCACTACTGAGTTATGTTGATGGTCGCAACACACAGGATATTGATCTGATACTTTCCCAAAAAGATCTCACCTCACTGCCTGAGTTAACAATTGCTGATCAAAATCAAAACTTTGTCAGAGCAACTTTTGATAAGCTTCAAGTAGACATTTTACTGACTCAAAATACACTCTTCAAATACATCGCCAAGAACTGCACAACCTCAAGGCAATTTAGCAATTTAACTGTGCGCTGTGTCACTGTTGAAGGTCTGCTAATTCTCAAACTTTATGCATTGCCTTCTCTTTACCGACAAAATAAATTCGATCGCGCCAGCATTTACGAAAATGACATTCTTTTGCTACTTCTCAAATATCCTACAGAATTAGAACCAATTTGGAAGTTATTGCAAAAACATTTACTTCCTAGTGATATCACCGAAATCCAAGAGATTACTTCCGATATCCAAAAACGTATTCAGCGCTTTCGCTCTAGATAAGTCAAGCGATCGCAATTTACAAAAAATATACGATCGCAATTCGTGATGAGAATAGTAGTTTTATAGAGAAACTGTTTTTTGAGTGAGATAGCGATCGCACAATACTAGAGCCACCATCGCTTCCACCATTGGCACTGCGCGAGGCAATACACATGGATCATGACGACCGCGACCTGTGAGCGTGGTTTCTTCACCTGCAACGGATACAGTTTTCTGTTCTAACAAAATTGTCGCTGTCGGCTTGAATGCAACCCGCAAAATGATATTTTCGCCATTGGAAATACCACCTTGAATACCGCCAGAATTATTAGTACGAGTGCGAAGGCGATCGCCATCCATATAGAACTCATCGTTATGCTCACGACCAGTTAAGTGAACTCCATCAAATCCTGAACCAATCTCAAAACCCTTACTGGCTGGCAAAGACATCACTGCTTTAGCAAGATCCGCTTCCAATTTGTCAAATACAGGATCTCCCAAACCGACAGGTACATTTCGGGCTACACATTCGACAATACCGCCGACAGAATTACCATCACGACGGATTTTGTCGATGAAGTCGATCATTTTTTCCGCCATGACTGGATCGGGGCAGCGCAAAATATTACTTTCTACCTGTTCCATCGTCACCGTATTTGGATCAATATCAGGCGCAATCATGTCCTTAACCTGCTTAACATAGGCGATGATTTCTACACCCGCGGCTTGTTTGAGGATTTTTTTGGCGATCGCACCTGCGGCAACCCGCCCAATCGTTTCCCTTGCGGACGATCTGCCGCCGCCTTGCCAATTACGAATGCCATATTTTGCTTGATAGGTAGCATCAGCATGGGAGGGACGGAATTTTTCAGCCATTTCCGAATAGTCTTGACTGCGAGCATCTTTGTTCTGCACCAAAATCATGATTGGTGTGCCAAGAGTTTTACCTTCAAATACTCCTGACAAGATCTGAGCGCGATCGTCTTCACGGCGAGGCGTAACGATTTTGCTTTGCCCTGGTTTACGGCGATCGAGGTCAATTTGAATATCAGCTTCACTAAGCTCAAGTTGTGGTGGACATCCATCGACGATCGCGCCCACGCCCCCGCCATGAGATTCCCCAAAAGTTGTGACGCGAAACAAATGCCCGAATGTACTACCCATGTTTAAATGTTGAATTCTAAAAAATAAGTGATGACCATGGTTTGATCATCCCCTATTTTATAGTACCTACTCTTATTAATACCAATTCACAAAAGTGTGATAGTAATTCTCATTATAAAAATCGTTTTTTTTGAAAGCCCGCCGTTGGTGGGCTTTCAAAAAAAAACGATTTTGGTGTTTCCAGCGCCTTTGGTGCTGGAAACACCAAAATCGTTTTCATAATGAGAATTGTTGAAAGTGTGACGACACTTCTGTAAATTAAAAACAAATCTTGTAAGAGTTTTAACAATACAAAAAGGAAAAGATAGGCTTTGCTTCGCGCAGCCTATCTTTTCCTTTTGAAGAAATACAAAATTTTTAGATTTTGTTTAACAAATAGTAAAATTTGCTGATTAAAAATTCTTTACGGCTAAGATAGTCTGTGGTAACTTAACTTTCAAAATGCCTCCAATAATTTATTTATAGCTGTCGCTAGTCATGTTAGAACAAAATCAAAACCCAAAAGAGAGTTGGGGCGCAAAGCGCCCCAACTCTCTTTTGGGTTTTATGTCTTGATACACTTGGCGACAGTTATATAAATTTCAATTAAGATTGCTGCACAAATATTCTATTTGGGGTTAGATGATCTGCATAGATAAAGATAGAGTTAACTCCAATAGTTTTTGGTTAAAGAATTTCTCAATAATTTTTAATTTCGAGAGTTGCCGATAGTTCACACTTCAATTTTCTAACAGTAGTTAAAACTAGCTTCAATCTGGTATGAGTTAAATGAAAAATAGATTTTGTCTGATTTTGGCAGCGATCGCATCCTTAAGTATCGCCAACTCGACTCAAGCTCAGATTGCGGTTGATGGCAGTACAGCGACTCAAGTAAATGGCAATGCGATCGCCCCAACAGGTGCAGGTACGGTCAACGGTGGCAATCTTTATCATAGCTTTAGCGAATTTAATGTGCCGCAGTCAGGTGTAACCTTTAATACTGGCTATTCTGCATTAAATGGGGCTGACGTTCGTAACATCATCAATCGGGTTACAGGTGACAACCCCTCTGCGGTTTTAGGGACAATTGAAAGCCGTCAAGCTTTCCCCAATGCAAATCTCTATCTGATGAATCCCAACGGAATTGTCTTTGGACAAAATGCCCGCTTAGATATTGGTGGTTCATTTCATGCAACGACAGGTACAGGTTTAGGCTTTGATAACGGAACCTTTAATGTTGACAAAAATTCCCTCAGCTTTCCCAGTGGTGATCCCAAAACGATTCGGTTTGCTGTCTCTCAACCAGCAGGGCTGATCAATCAAGGTGATTTAGCAGTAGATACTGGTAAAAGCATTACTTTCACTGGTGGTAGCATCATCAATACAGGCACATTGACGGCTCCTAGTGGAAACATTGCCTTAACCTCTGTAGCAGGAAATAGCCAAGTTGAGTTGCGATCGCCTGATGTAGTTTTAGGATTGCAAGTTACAAATAATGCTATTCCTACTAACTGGAATGGCAAAATTACAGAATTACCCAAATTAGCAGAACTACTCACAGGGAAAGTACCTGAAGCAGATCGCGTGATTGTCAAGGCTGATGGTTCACTTGCCCTAGTTGCAACTCCGTCACCTACTGATGTTGTGGTGACTAATGGTATGTCAATTTTATCGGGAAAGATTGATGTCTCAGATTCATCTGGCAAAGGAGGCTTAGTTGGGATTTTTGGAGAGAGAGTGGGATTAGTAAATGCTGAGATTGATGCATCTGGAGCGCTTGGTGGTGGAAAAGTTCTTATTGGTGGAGATCTTCAGGGTAATGGTAAAGCCCCAAACGCATTGAGAACTTTTGTAGATCGTAATTCCAAGATTGATGTGAGTGCGCTCTTGAGTGGTAATGCTGGCACTGCGATCGTTTGGTCTGATCGTACTACCAGATTTCTAGGAACTATACTTGCTAAGGGTGGAACTCTGTCTGGTGATGGAGGTTTTGTGGAAGTATCAGGGAAACAGAACCTTGATTATAGAGGGAATGTAAACACCTTAGCTGCTAATGGAAAAGTAGGCACATTACTGCTTGATCCGACAGATATTAATATCATTGCTGGTACTGGTACATTCTTTTCTCTGAGTGATGTAGATCAATTTAGTGATCCTAATATCGGAGCAAACGAAATAGATGTAGCTTTTATTAATGCGGCAGTAACAAATGTCACTTTACAAGCAACCAATGATATTAATTTTAATACCCCAGTGACAATTGCTATATTTGGTGTAGGGTTGACGGCTCAAGCCGGAAGAGATATCAACGTCAACAGTGACATCTCTACAAATGCGGGGGCAATTAACTTTACAGCAGGTCGAGATATTGTCGGATTTAGAGGACTCAAGACAGTTCCTATTGTTGGTAATTCTGGCAATGTTAACCTCACAGCAGGTCGAGATGTCAGACTAAATAGCATTAATGCAGTCTCTATTACCAATGGGAATGGTGGTAATGTCACAATCCAAGCAGGTGCAAATATTCAAACGACAGGAACCTTTACTGAGTTTGGTAATACTTATAGCATTGCCACAAACTCTGGTGGTCTAATTGGCAATGCTGGCAATATTTCGTTAACAAGTACCAGTGGTGCGATCGATGTTAGCTCTGGACGAGTTCATGCAGTTGCTACCATCGGAAATAGCGGAAACATTACGTTTCAGGCAGCAGGCAATATTAGGACTGGATTTGGAGCTTTCCCACTAGCTGCTGTAGGTTCCTTTATTGATGTAGGTGGTAATGGTACGGCTGGCTCGATTTCATTTACGAGTTCAAGTGGCGCGATCAATACTAGTTTGGGAGATATAAATGCAGGGAATTCCAATATTGGCAATTCTGGAAATGTTTTTCTGCGAGCATCTAATAATATAACTACTGCTAATATATTTGCTTCTTCTGGTGATGGTGTAGGAAATGGGGGACAAATTACGCTCATTAGTCAATTAGGAACTATTGATACTAGAGCAGGAGAACTTACTGTCGCCACTCAGACTGGCAATGCGGGGGCTATAAATCTTCAAGCTCTGGGAAATATTACAACTAGCAATCTTACTTCAAGAGCTTTCATACTTGGTAATGCTGGTCAAATCTCAGTTACTAGTTCAAGTGGTGCGATTAACACCACTATAGGTAATATTGATGCTAGTTCTATTAATGGGAATGGCGGTAATATTACTTTTGTCGCTCGCAATAGTATTACAACTACTAATCTCAATGCCAGCAGTGATCTTGGTAGTGGTGGCAATATTAGCCTCGATCCTATTGGTGATATTATTTTTAATTCAGCAAATTCTTCGGGATCGATTCAAGGTGGAAATTTTTTCGCCGCATCAACTGGAGGTAATATCAGAGTGCTGGGATTTGTGACTAGTCCGTTTACAGCCTGTGCAGGAGCCAGCATTTGTACAGCCAGTAATAGTGGTAATTCAGGCGGTTCAATATTTCTGAGACATGGTGGACTTAATCCATTTGTGATTGGTAATTCTAGTATTAATGGAACCGCAGGTATCGTCACTACTGGATCTTCCACTCTAGCCCTTAGTAGGATTATTCCTGTTGGCACAAGTATTTTTGCTCAGGGCAACATATCGATCGCACCATCAGGTGACACGACCTTCACGCCTCCCAAGATTTTAGTTGGCGTAAATTCCGCTGATATAGAGACGCAAGCGCTGCTCGAAATTAAAGATGTCATGAAAAGAGAAGTTAATCGCTTCTTGAAAGAAGAAAACTTAGAAAAAGCATTTCAAGCGATCGAGAAAGCCTATGTGTCTGAGCTAGGAATTTTCTTAGGAGAAAGTCTAAATCCGCCAGAATTAAGTATTAGTCAAGCTCAAGATCTGCTCAGTGATGTCTCAAAACGTTCAGGTAGTGCTTCTGTACTGATTTACCCAATCATGCTGAACGATCGCATTGAAATTTTGGTAATCCCACCCAAAGAACTGGGCAAGCCTTTTCATCGCTACACTAACTATGCTAACGAGGAGGAAATCGTTACAGCTTTGATAGATTATCGAGCCAGTCTCAGGGATACAAGTTCGCTAGACTATTTAGACCAAGCCAAAAAACTCTATGACTGGGTGATGCGTCCAATTGATGCTCAATTACAGGAGCTTAAGATTGAAACGGTTGTCTTTGTGATGGACTCTGGTTTACGAGTGATTCCTCCTGCCGCTCTTCATGATGGGAAACAGTTCTTAGTGGAGCGCTATGCTTCAGCAAATATTCCCTCGTTGCGGGTAACGAGGCTAGAAGAGCGCGATCGGCAAAACACCCGTGTTCTAGCCATGGGGCTAACTGAGGCAAGAGAAGGATTAAGCGCATTACCAGCCGTAGAAGTTGAGATTAGAACGATTGGTACGCAGGTATTGGCTGGAACTACATTTTTAGATCGCGATTTTACAGTTGCCAATTTGCAAGCGCAACGGGGTAAGGAAAAATATGGAATTCTCCATTTAGGAACTCATGGTCAATTTTTAGAAGATCGCGCTAAGGATTCCTATATTCAATTCTGGGATGGCAAGTTGCGATCGTATCAAATTCCTAGCCTTAGGTTTGATCAACCTGTGATCGATATGTTGACCTTGAGTGCCTGTGAAACTGCCGTAGGCAACAATCTTGGTATTAGTGGATTAGCAGTAGAGTCAGGTGCGCGAAGTATTCTTGCATCGCTTTGGGCAGTTTCCGATGTGGGGACAGCACCTTTGATGATTAGCTTTTATAAGTCTTTTCCCAATGCGCTTAGTAAGGCTACAGCTTTAAGGCAAGCACAACTTGATTTGTTAAAAGGTAAAGTCAAAATTGAGAACAGTCAAATTATTGGGGTTGATGGTTTTGCGGCGATCTCCTTGCCCAAAGGTACTGAAAATGTTGATATCAGACATCCTTTCTTTTGGTCATCTTTTATTTTGGTGGGTAATTGGTTGTAAGTTATGGCTTCGCAGAACTGTTTTTTTGGCGAAGCCACCCTACAAAAAACAGTTTTTTAACAAGATTTATGTAAGTTGTCAATTTGAGGTGTGAAGGTGAATCAAAATCTAAAAGATCTAATCAAATATAGTAGTAAGGGGCTGATTGTCTCGATACCAAGCTTACTAGTTAGTGGGCTTGGCTTGCCTAGCTACGCTCAAGTCCCCTCTATATCTTCGCCATTAACTAGTCCACCAGCGTCTCTAGAACCAAAGTTACCAGCTAAACCGACGAGTCCAATTCTTGCGCCTGCTCAGTCATCACCTTCCACTAGTCCACCAGATTCACCTTTGCCAACAACACCAAATGAAGTCTTGATTCCAGTTAAACGGATCGAGATTGTGGGAAGTTCAATTCTCACATCAGTAGAAATTGCCGCCCTAGTAGCACCATTACAAAATAAGTCCGTTACACTCGTTCAATTGCAAGAAGTTGCCGATAAAATTAGTCAAATCTATCAAGAGCGTAATTACATTACTTCTCGTGCTGTTCTTGCGCCACAAGATATTAAAGATGGTGTGGTCACAATTCAGGTACGAGAGGGATCTTTAGAACGTGTTGATGTGAAACGGGCTGGCAATTTAGCAGGTAAATTAAATGATGATTATATTCGCGATCGCATCCAGATTGCAGGATCAACACCTCTTAACTTTGCTCAATTGGAAGATACGCTGCAATTACTCAGATCTGATCCCTTAATTGGTGACATTAGAGCTAATTTGACTACTGGCAACCAACCAAATCAGAGCATTTTACAGATCACTGTTACTGAAGCTAAAGCTTTTAGTATTCGTCCATTTTTTGATAACTATGGCAATACTTCCACAGGAATCTATCGATTTGGCGTAAATCTGCAAGAGCTTAACCTTACAGGTAATGGCGACTCAATTCTAGTTGGGTATACTCGTGCTGGTAGTTCTGATGTTTATCAGCTTAATTATCGATATCCAATTAATCCTCAAGGCGGAACACTAGGATTTAATTTTTCCGCAGGTCAAAACCCGATCACTGAGCCACCTTTTAATAGCTTAAATATTCTCACGGATTCCCAAACCTATGAGCTAGCTTACCGTCAACCTTTAACGCGATCGCCCCGTGAAGAGTTTGCGCTTGGCGGTAGTTTAGCTTTTGAGAATAGCGGCTCCTATTTTGACAATCGGTCATTTAATTTTCAAAATTTCAAGTTTGATGACGGGCGATCGCAGTCAAGAGTTTTGCGTTTCAGCCAAGATTATTTTAGCCGCGATCCAGTTGGGTCTTGGGTATTACGTTCAACTTTTAATATGGGGTTGAATGTTTTAGGCGCAACGATTCGCAATGATAATTCGCCAGATGGGAGATTCTTTTATTGGGTCGGTCAAGTGTTGAGAGTGCAACGACTGGGTGAAGATAAAGACACCTTGGCATTTTTGCGGCTAAATATGCAGTTTTCGGGAAATCAGTTACTATCTCTTAATCGTTTTAGTATTGGTGGACCTCAGTCTATTCGTGGCTATCGGCAAGGTCAACTTACAGGTGATAGCGGACTACAAGCTTCTGTAGAGGTGCAATTTCCGATAGTACGTAATGAAGAAGGACTATCGATTGTCAAGCTATTACCTTTTGTCGAAGGTGGCACAATTTGGAACACGTCAGGTATTAACCCAACCACACAATCATTATTTGGAATTGGCTTAGGTGCGACCTATCAACCAATTCGCAACTTATTACTACGTCTTGATTATGGAATTCCTTTGGTAAATGTTTCTAACCCCGGTAATAACTTACAAGATTCAGGATTATATTTCTCTGTAAATGCAAACTTCTAACTGATGTTACATGGAGGTTTCTAAAGTAGGGGCGGGTTTTACATATAGATCTTGCTTCAGCACAGAATTATCACCTAAACCCGCCCCTACTGCATACACGATAACCTGACGGAGTGATGGTTCCACGTAACGCCAGTTATTAGACTAAAAAGAGTTGATTAGGATCAAAATAAACTTGCCACGGTTGAGAATATTCCTTGAGAATAAGCCATCTTTCTTTAAATACTTCTGCTTGTAGATGATAATCCCAATCATGGTCAGGAGGATTATTTAACTTAATATACAAAGTCATACGGTGAGGTGTTTCTGTAGTACGAACTAACCAACAGGGAATCGTGTTTGGTAAGTCACTTTTGACTGAATTTTCTAAAAATGTAATATGGTGGGCGCGAATGCCTATGTGGGTTGTCAGGTTTGGAGCATCATAGTTAACTTGGAGATTACATTCCCAATCGATCGCTTCAACATGATGATGTGAAATCAGGTTTATCCGTGAAAAGTTTTTGCAGCCTGTCAGCCTTGCTGTTTCTAGATTTGAGGGGTTTTCGAGAACATCTGCCTTCTTCCCATATCGCATGACTTGACCATGATCTAAAATCAACAGATTTGTACAGATGCGATAGGCTTCCTCAATGTTGTGAGTGACAAATAGCGTCAGCCCCTGATAATTGCTAAGCGCCGAAATTAGCTCTCGTTCCATTTGGCTACGCAGATGCGTATCTAATGCCGAAAATGGTTCATCGAGCAGAAGGATTTCGGGTTGACTGACTAGCGCCCTTGCTAGGGCAACTCTTTGCTGCTGTCCACCAGAAAGTTGGTGAGGATAGCGATCGCTAAATCCCTGTAGCTCAATGCTATGTAATTGTTCAGAGACTTTTTGCTTGATTTGTAATGATGGTAATTCCTTAGGCAAACCAAAGGCAATATTTTGCGCGACCGTTAGATGCGGAAACAGGGCGTAATTTTGGAATAGAAAACCAATATGGCGATCGCGACTAGGTAAATTAATATTTTTAGTACTATCAAATAAAACTTTCCCATTAACTACAATCCGCCCACTTGATGGAGTTTCCATCCCTGCAATGCATTTGAGCAGCATACTTTTACCTGTACCTGATGCCCCCAAAATGCCAATTGATTGATCAACACAATGTAAAGCAATTTGTAAATCAAACTCAGGTAACTGTTTGGTGATATTGATGAATAAGCCTTGTTGGGGATTAGTAATTGGTGATTGGGAATTGGTGATTGGGAATTGGGAATTGGTGATTGGTGATTGAATTTTTTGCTTTTTGCTTTTTGCTTTTTCGTTTTTCGTTTCTCTTTTATTTGACCAAAGATTGGCAAAGGCGATCGCTGAGCATGAAATAGATAAAATCACGGCTGTCCAGAGCCAAGCCTCTTGAGTTTCCCCTGCTTCTACGGCTGCATAAATGGCAAGGGGAATTGTGGTGGTTTGCTTGGGAATATTACCCGCTAGCATCAATGTTGCGCCAAATTCACCTAAGCCTCTAGCAAAGGCAAGCATCGTCCCAGCTAAAATCCCTGGGAAGGCTAACGGTAGAGCAATTTGCCAGAAAACGCGCAGATCAGAAGCGCCAAGGGTTTTGGCGGCTTGGAGCAAATTTCCATCTACTTGCTCGAAAGCTCCTTGAGCAGTTTTATACATTAATGGAAACGTGACTACGATCGATGCAACTACTCCAGCATACCAAGTGAAAATAATATTGAAATGGAACAGTTGTAAGAACTTCCCTATCCAGCCATATTGTCCAAATAGTTGTAATAGTAGAAACCCAACCACTGTGGGCGGTAACACGAGCGGGGCGAGGAATATACTATCAAATACTGATTTCCATTTGCCGCGATAGTTTAGCAAGGTATAGGCAGCCGTAATTCCTAAAAAGAATGTAAAAAAGATGGCAGTAGTAGCGACCTTGAGGGATATCCACAAAGGGGAGAAATCAACGGTTACTGAATCCATATTTTTTAAATCGTAGTTTTATCCCAAAACACAAAATGACTATAGCGGTTCACAGTCTAGTAAAGTTCGTGATTGTTTCCCCGCCTGCGGCGGGGAAACAATCCTTTGTACCTCGCTTGCTTGAAAAGCGCTATATGCCATTTTGTGTTTTAAAAGCCCTGACTGCGTTTGGTTGTTTAATTCACAAAAATGTGATAATTAAGAATCTTGCTCAGTAATTAAACCTATTTCTTGACCATAAGAGAGTTCTAGAGTGTGACCATCAGGATCTCGCAAAAAAGTCCAATAGCCAATTGGATATCCAGAATCCTTTGGCTCCTGTATTAGTACACCTTCCTGTCGAGCAATTGCACAGAGCGCATCCATTGCTTCTCGACTCCTACAGCCAACACCAAGATGGGCGAAAGGTGATAAAACAGGCTGTACAGATTTGGTTTGGATTAGCACAATTACAAAAGGACGAGTGCGATCGCTAAGCCAGACTACTTCAGCCTCGGACTCTTGATCAATGCGGCGATGGACAATCTGCATCTCTGCATAGGTGGCATAAAATTTGATACTGTTTTCAATATTGGCAACAGGAAGCGCTATGTGAGTCAGTCCAATATCAATCATTGCTACTTAATACCTCAATACATATCTTAGGACTTTGCCATAAAGTGAGGAAAAGGAACCGATTTTTGATGGCGAGGCAAAGCCTCGCCATCAAAAATCTTATAAAAATATACTTAATATACTTAGTACAGGACAAAAAATTGCAAAATTAAGCAAGGAGGGAATGGTAACCACATCAAAAACAAGTAATCCTAACTAAAAAAACAAAAGATTCAAATTTCTGATATCTCTTAGAATAATTATTTGAGTCTAGATACTCTCTCAACTCATTTTGAATTGCTAGAATTTGTCAAGAAATCTGTGCTTTTTGCCTACTTACAGCCTATTGAGGCTTTGAGTAATACAGATAAATTTTGGGGTTTAATTAAGCGCAAAGCGCTGTAACTTAATAGATTCACAAGAATAGGGTAATTCAAAGGAAATATTAAAGTAAATTCAAACTATTTTTTTTGTATTTTACTTAGTAGTTGCAATTCAGGTTTTGCATACAGCTACAGCTTTATATTTGTGGGCTTGATTTTATGCTATATATCAATCTTAACTTAACTTAACTTATCTTGCTTGAGATCTTAGAGGTTATATGGTGATCCCAAAGCGGTTTTCCAACGCTCTTCTATTTATATCTGTAATCGCTTTAGCTAACAGAGGTTATGCCCAGAGTATTACTCCAGCAAATGATGGTTTGAATACAAATGTCGATCAAGTAGGCAACCAATACAACATCACGGGTGGAACACAGGCTGGTGGCAACTTATTTTATAGTTTACAAAAATTAGGGCTATCTACAGGGGAAATAGCCAATTTTCTGAGTAATCCAAATGTTCAGAATGTCTTAACTCGTGTAACGGGTGGAGAAGCTTCGCTAATCAATGGATTGATTCAAGTAACGGGTGGGAACTCAAATCTATTCATCATGAATCCTGCGGGAATTGTGTTTGGTGCAAATTCAAGTTTGAATGTACCTGCTAGTTTCTCAGCTACAACTGCATCAGGTATCCAAGTGGGAAATGGCTGGTTTGGTATTAATAGCAGCGTTGATGAGGTTCGCAACCTTACGGGTAATGTCACGGGCTATGCTTTTACGAATACTTTGCCTAGTGTTGCTCCAAATCCATCAGGTGTCATCCTAAATGAAGGGAATCTGAATGTCAGTGCAGGAAAAAGTGTGACCCTCGTTGGTGGCATGGTCGTAAACACAGGCACGATCGCAACACCTTCTGGCAACATCACGATCGCTGCGACTCCCGATAATAAGTTTATCAAAATCACCAGTGAAGGAAGTTTGCTCTCTCTCGAATTGCCGATCGCTGATCGTCAAGCCGCTGGTAACGCACCTGTATTGCGTGGTGTGGATTTACCGAGTTTGCTGACGGGCAAGACTGCGGGAACTGCGATCGCCTCAGCACAAGTTGGAGATGTGATTGTCGAAGACGCTTTTATTCGTGCAGGAACTGTAAATTTGCACGCTACGAATAATTTGGGTGTCAGCAACAGTTGGGTTATTGGTACAGATAAGTTAACGGGCACGGGCAACAATGTTAACGTGAATAACACAATCGTTTTAGCGAAAGATGCCACGGTTGTCGCCAAAAACAATTTGAATATCGCGGAGAGTTTAGTTCGTACCACAGGAAATTTGGCGCTGCAAGCGAATAATGTGGTGACAATGAGGGATAGTGTCAAAACACCTCTTGCGATCATTTCAGGTGGAAATTTAAAGATTCAGGGAAATAATGCCATTGATATCTGGGCGTTAAAGCATTCCAATATCACCCCCTTTATCAGTGGTGGCAACCTTGATTTGATCAGTAATGGCAATGTTTCTTTTGATGCACATTCTTATACTGGTGGTGGGTTTTCCATTAAGAAATTGGATGGTGCACTCGGTACATTTGTTAGCCTCTTTGACCCGATTATCAGCTCAAATGGTGATGTAACTTTTGGCGATTATACGGGAGTATCGTTAAAGGTAGAAACCAAGGGCAGCATCACAGCAGGGAATATCACTATCACTGGACCAGATGTCGGCTTGGTCGGGACTGACACGGACATTCCTACGTTAACCAGTAGTGCATCTTTGATTTTGAGAGCAGGTTTGACAACTTTACAAAATGCACCGAACAATGCACCTCAAAATTTTGGAGGAGTCACTTTCACTACTGCTGGTACTAAAGGAGCAACATATAGCATCTCAACACCAACTTTTAACTTTCAAGACATTTCTGGCACAGGTACATTTATCCCATTAGGTGATGACCAAGTTAGCGGTGCGATTCCTCTTGGCTTCAGCTTTGGTTTCTTTGGAACTAACTATACCAATGTCTATGTTAGTTCTAATGGATTTATAACGGTACTCCCTGCTCAATCTAGTGGTTGTTGTAGTGGACAAGCACTACCTAGCACAGGAGGTCCTAATGGCGTGATTGCAGCTTGGTGGGAAGACTTTAACGTACCACAAGGCAATATTCGCTATCAAACGCTAGGAACATCAGGCTCCCAAACTTTCATTACTCAATATACAAATGTACCTCATTTTCTCGGTGTACCTGTGACTTGGCAAATCAAACTATTTGAAGGTAGTAATAATATAGAAGTGCATTATCCTAATGCAGTCTCAGATGGTGGAACACACTCGGCAGGAATTGAAAATCAAACTGGAACGATTGGAAATCAGTTTTATCGCGGTACCGCCGGAATTCCTGCTAACACAGCAGTTGCCTATAGTAACATCATTATTCCTACTGTCAGTGCGGGTACGATCGCTGTTGGCAATATCACAACCGCAGGTGGTCCTATTATCCTCCAATCTCCTGCAGGGATTACTCTCAATGGGAACTCTGTGTCAGGAGATAGTGCCACCTTTGATGGAGCACTTTCTCTAACTCAAAATACAACGATCACTGCTAACGAAATCAACTTTAATGGCGGAGCTAATTCAGTGGCTGGGAATGGTTTAGTCTTAGCGCTAGCACCAGCAAATACCAACCAAAATATTCAAGTTGGGCTTGGGGCTGACACTGGAACAACTTCCCTAGATTTGACCAAAAACGATTTAGCAGCTTTAAAAGATGGCTTTACCTCCATCATCATTAACAATGCTGCTAACAATGGCATAGTCACTCTTAATACTGGTGTCACATTTAATGATCCTGTGAATATTGCTGGTGGTTCAACTTTAGTCGATGCTAATAGTAATATAACCTTTAATATTGGCGGGGTAAATCAATTCTCATTAGCTGGTTATCCTAATGGATTGACCTTTGCCTATACACTGCCAATCAACCCAAATCAATTGACGATTGCTCAAAATGTGCAGCAAGATTTAAAGCTATCGTCATTATCACCAGTAGCATTTCTCTCATCCGATGACATTGAATTTCAACGCCTTGAAAGATTCTTGATTGTAATCGTCGAGTTGATGAATAAAGATGGAGGAGATTTGGCGATCGACGCTAAAGACATTATTTTTGATCAATCAGCCAATCAAGATGTGATTAAATTAGCAATCCGTCGCTCAATCGGTAAGTTTATTGGCAATGAATTTATCGATCTAGTAGATGTCAATTTTGAGGCTCAAAAAGATAATAAGACTATTCTGCTGAAGGTTCGCAAGTCACCTAAACCTGCGAAGTTCTTAAAAGATTAAGTAAATGCCCTGCACCCAAAAGTGCGGACTAAAAGCTAAAGTCATCTGAAGATGTCTACCAAATTGCGATCGCAATTCTATAAAAAAGAGACCGTCCTACGCGCGGTCTCTTTTTTCTGTGATTAGGCAAATCTTAGAATATTTTGGACAATTTGGTTACCTGAAAAAGTGTTACATGATCTCAGGGTAATAGCTTTAGCTACTATGGAATAGCGAGTATTTTTTGCGGGGGAAAGCAAATATCATCAACAACTTCTTATTTGAGAATTATGCCCCATTTACTAACCCGATCAAATAAAGACCTTAACACCAATAACTCCACTGCTTCACACTCAAATAGATCTGGGAACTATAGTATTGGCTATATGACTGACATTAGTATAGAGCGATATAACACAGTCAAAATCTACTCTTTAAGTCTGGAAATTAATTAGATTCTCCAAGCAAATAATTCCTTTGCAAGTATATGAAAGTCAGAGTGCATTTGACATTTGATTCTATAGGTTATAGGTAAGTTATAATTAAGTTATAAGCAAGTTATAAGGTCTGAAGTTGTGATTAATAGCTGACCCAAAAGCTATGTTATTTATCGTAATATATAGCATCAGCCTATGAGATTTTTGTTATGTTCATTTTAAAACATGGTTTAAGTTACTTATTACTAACTGGCATAATCGCATCAGCAAATGGTGTTCATGCCCAGAGCATCACTACAGGTGCTAATGGATTAAATACAAACGTCGATCAAGTAGGCAACCAATACAACATTACGGGGGGAACACAGGCTGGGGGCAACTTATTTTATAGTTTACAAAAATTAGGGCTATCTTCAGGGGAAATAGCTAATTTTCTGAGTAATCCAAATGTTCAGAATGTCTTAACTCGTGTAACGGGTGGAGAAGCTTCGCTAATTAATGGATTGATTCAAGTAACGGGTGGAAACTCTAATCTATTCATCATGAATCCTGCGGGAATTGTGTTTGGTGCAAATGCGAGTTTGAATGTGCCTGCCAGTTTCTCGGCTACAACTGCGTCAGGAATCCAAGTGGGAAATGGCTGGTTTGGAATTAATAGTAGCGTTGATGAGGTTCGCAACCTTACTGGTAATGTCACGGGCTATGCATTTACAAATACTTTGCCTAGTGTTACTCCAAATTCATCAGGTGTTATCGTCAATGAAGGGAATCTGAATGTCAGTACTGGAAAAAGTGTGACCCTCGTTGGTGGTATGGCCGTAAATACAGGCACGATCACATCACCTTCAGGTGACATCACGATCGCTGCGACTCCCGATAATAAGTTTATCAAAATTACTAGTGAAGGAAGCTTGCTCTCTCTTGAACTACCGATCGCTGATCAACAAACTGTTGGTAATGCGCCTGTGTTGCGCGGTGTAGATTTACCAAGTTTGCTGATTGGTAAAACCGCAGGAACAGCGATCGTCTCGGGGAATTTAGATGTATCGGGCAACAATGGTGGTAATGTTCAAGTTTTGGGCAGCAATGTTACTTTAGCAAGTGCCAACATCAATGCAAATGGAATCAACGGTGGCGGTACGGTACTGGTTGGTGGGGATTTACTTGGTACTGGCACAACACCTACGGCTCAATCAACAACGGTAGTGGACTGTTTCATCTAAAATAGTGCAATAGATACGGTTATTCTTCTTGCTCAAATACTGGATAAAGATGTTTCAGTTTGACTCTGGCATCGCTTGTCGAAAACCTCCATATTACTTTGGATGCATTCTGATTTCGAGACTTTTGCCAAGCGTCTATCTCCTCTTTGAGTTTGTCCTTGCTAGGAATCCGTCTATCTAAACATTGTTTTGATAAGACACTCAATTCGGTTTCGGCTACATTCAACCAACTACCATTACGCGGCGTATGATAAATTTCTAGTCTTCTTGCTAAACGATGAGCTTCTGGTGCAGGAAATGCTTCATACAGCGAAGCTATATTATGGGTATTCAGATTATCACTGAGTAGCTTTACTTTTCGTGCATTCGGATAGTCCTCATCCAACAATTGACGTATTTCCTCAGCCCAATCTATCCTTGTTCGACTATCTCGGCTACTCACCCGTCTCCATCCTCGATGAGGGTCAACAAACATGAATAGGGCTTGAACACCTTCACGCTCATAGTGGTAGTCTTCTTTTTTATCTTGTCCAGGTTGCATCGCTATTGGTGGATAAACCTCTCCGAGTAGTTGCTTTGATGCTTCATCCATTGCAATCAACGGTTCTTCTTCGCATGGCTCCGTGCTATACAAGTCAAGGACGACTTCCATTTCTGCCACAAATCTTGCTAAATCTCTTTCGGGAATACAAAATCTCTGGGTTTTCCAAGGTCGTAATTCGTTTTTTTTAGAGTACGCCACACCGTTGATGCGGAAATTTCGGTAATAACTTGTCTTTGCTTGAGTTCTGACGTTAATAGTCTGATTGTCCACTCAGCACGTCCTTCTGGTGGGTCTGCACAACACAGAGCAATTATGTGGGCTTCGCTAGAGCCATCGACCTTGGGCGGTGTGGGGGGCGTTTTCCTTAATTGTCTCTCTAGTGCAGGTTTTTCACCTTTTTGCAGAAATCTTTGGCGAATTCGACCTACGGTGTTTCTATGCACCTGCAATGCTTCTGCTATTTCTTCATCAGTCCATGTTCTCTTGCTGTATTTTCCTTCATCACACATCAGTAAAATTCTGGCGTGCAAGATCTTTTTTGCAGGTGCATAGCCATTTCGACTAATTTGTTCTAAGTTTTCTCTATCCTCTACTGTTAAATAGACTTTATCTCGCCTTCCTCTTCCCATGATTAGGGCTCTCCAAACCAATATCTATTGCACTATTTTAGATGAAACAGTCCAGTAGATGCAAATAGTAAGATTAACGCTGATGCATTGACTAATGGCAATGGAGGCAAAGTAATCGTATGGGCAGATAATACAACAAAATTTGATGGCACGATTACGGCAAAAGCTGGAACCCAAAGCGGTAATGGTGGACTAGTTGAGACTTCTGGCAAAAATACTTTGATTGTGGGCAATACCGCACTGGTAAATACTTCAGCTCCACAAGGTTTATCAGGTAATTGGTTGCTCGATCCAACTTCGATCACGGTGGTGGCGGCTGGGGGAATTGATCCTGATTTGACAGCAGTTAATGCTAATACAGGGGCTAGCACTGTTGATAGCTCAGTAATTGTGACAGCACTTGGCGTTGGAAATGTTACCCTCACCGCAGCTAATTTTATTACTGTCGATGCAGCGATCAATTCTGCTTCTGGAAATGGCTTAGTGCTTAATGCTCCCACCACTAATCTCAATGCACCGATTACTTTAACAGGTACGCTCACGGGTAATGCAACTACGGTCAATGTGGGTGTTGCAGGTATAGTGCAAAATGGTGTGGATGCAGCGGCTTCTGGCGCGACCGTGAATCTGGCTGCTACTACTTATACACTAGGCGCAACAGTTCCAATTAATAAAAACCTGACAGTAAATGGTGCAGGTGCAAATAATACTATTGTTAGTGGTAACAATGCTGTCCGAGTTTTTAATATTCGCAACAATAGTACTGTCAACATAAATGACTTGGCTGTCACAAATGGAAGATCCGCTTCAGATGCAGCAGGGGCAGATATCGAGTCAGGCTCGACACTGAACCTGAATAGAACTATCTTCTCAAACAATTCTGGAAGTTTAGGTTCAGCAATTAGTAATGGTGGCATACTTAATATCGATAACAGTATCTTCTCTAACAATTCAGCACCCGCAGGTAGCGGCATAACAAATTTTAATGCCACCGCCACAATCTCTAACAGTACCTTTTCTAACAATTCGGCAAATATACTTGGAGTAATTTACAGCCAGAATTCAACAACCACAATCTCTAACAGTACTTTCACTGGCAATACATTAGCCAATAGAGCAGGAGCAGCAATTTTTAATGAGGGTGGTACGACTAATATTTCTAATAGTACTTTTTCTGGCAATTCAACTACTAATGGTAGAGGAATTATTTTTAACTTCTCGGGCACAACTAACATATCTAATATTACTGTTTTTGGTAATACTCCCAATCCACAGGGAGCGATTTTTAACGAGAATGGGACAACCAATATTTCTAACAGCATCATAGTCGGTAATTCGTCAGTCGGGAATCCAGAAATCAACAGAACAGGTGGGACTATCAATTTTTCTGGAGCGAACATTGTTGGTGAAAATGCAACAAGTGGTATTAATGGAACTACTACAGGTGTAACGCCCATTACTCCGACTGGAGCAGCCAGCA
The DNA here is from genome assembly GCF_051131155.1 of Pseudanabaena minima str. Chao 2107. NCBI lineage: Bacteria > Bacillati > Cyanobacteriota > Cyanophyceae > Pseudanabaenales > Pseudanabaenaceae > Pseudanabaena > Pseudanabaena minima. The sequence continues at coordinate 775,378 of NZ_CP159508.1, read as the reverse complement.
CGGTAATTAACACTACCCTCGCCAATAATGGTGGTTCCACGCAAACATTTGCCCTTTCTCCTAACAGTATTGCCCTTGATGCAAGTACTACAGCAGGTGGAGCAATTCCTACCACATCTGACCAGCGCGGTATCCTTACAGTTAATGGTACTCGCGATATCGGTGCATTTGAGTCAAGAGGATTTACTCTCACTCCCATAAACGGAACCACACCACAAAGTACTACTGTCAACACATTGTTTGGGAATCTCTTAGGAGTTACTGTCAGCTTTGATGGCGGGGTTGTGGATGGAGAAACAGTTACCTTTACCGCACCAAATACTGCTGCATCAGGCTTGTTTGGTGCGAGCAGCACCACCACAGTAACAATTACGGGAGGCATAGCCACTGCTGGAACTTTCAGGGCTACCACCACATCGGGAACTTATAATGTCACAGCTACAGCTACAGGCGTATCCAACACCGCCAACTTTGCTTTGACCAACACCCCAGATGTACCAGCCACCATCACCGCCACAGGAGGCACACCACAAAGCACAGTCGTCAACACCGCATTTGCCAATCAATTACAAGTATTAGTAAGAGACCAATTCGGCAACGTTGTCCCAAATAGCACTGTCACCTTCACCGCACCTAATGCTGGAGCATCAACAGCAGTTGTCAGCACAACTGCAACCACCAATGCTAATGGAGTCGCCACAGTTTCCGTTAATGCCAACACGATCGCAGGCACCTATACCAACACAGCTACATCAGGAGCCGCTACACCCGCCAACTTTGCTTTAACCAATATCCCAGTCGTTGTACCACCAGTCGTTGTACCACCAGTCGTTGTACCGCCAGTCGTTACACCGCCAGTTGTTACACCGCCAGTCGTTACAACAAAGCCAGACATAGATCCTAATAAGGAGACTCGTCGTCATGATGAGAAGAAAGTGGTGGTTTTGTCACCATTAACTCCGATCGCATTTCTCTCAACCGATGATATTGAATTCCAGCGCCTTGATAGATTCCTGATCGTAATCGTTGAGATGATGAATAAAGATGGTGGCAATTTAGCGATCGACGCTAAAGACATTTGGAAAGATGCTGATATCAGTATCATTAATGAATCGAGCAATCAAGATGTGATTAAATTAGCAATCCGTCGCTCAATCGGTAGATTTATTGGCGATGAATATATCGAGCTGGTAGATGTCAACTTTGAAACTAAAAAAGACAAGAAAAACATTCTGCTTAAGGTTCGTAAGTCTCCTAGACCTGCGAAGTTTCTCAAGAATTAAATGCTAAGATACTTGAGTTAAATTTTTTAAAAAAGTAAGCCAAATATCTTATCCTGTTCAGTCTTAATGGTTATAATCTTTTAACGTGCAGTTTATTTCAGACTGTCATACAGACTTGAAATATATCAACAGTATAATTAAATGGTGTGAGCAGACTAATGGCAAAACAAACAAAAGACTTCCTCAAGAGCTTAATATGGACAATTGTAATTAGCTCAGGATATTTTGTGCTCCCCAGCTATGCTGAAACGATCGCATTAAGCCAAAAGAATGCAAAGCCAAAAGAGACTACCGCCAAGGTAAACAAAACCGCGATCGCCCAAGTCAATTCCATCAAGCAAGTACAGCTAATCGGCAATACCGTCCTCACACCCGAAGCGATCGCAACTATCCTTCAGCCACTGCAAGGTAAAGCTATCAGCCCAGAGCAAGTCAAAGCCGCCGCCGAAGCCATCACCCAGATTTATATCAGCAATGGCTACATCACATCCTCCGCTCAATTTGATCCAAGCGATCCTCAAAGCGTTGTTAATGGAGTTGCCCAAATCAAAGCAATTGAAGGACAAATAGAACGGGTTGACATCTTAGGCACTGTTCAAACCAATCCTGACTATGTGCGATCGCGAGTAGAACTGGGAATCACCAAACCATTCAATGCCAACGCAGTCGAAGATCAGTTACGACTCCTAAAAGCCGATCCTCTATTTACAAAAGTAACCTCGAGCCTTAAGCCCAGCAACGAATCAGGTAAAAGCTTACTAGTTGTCGAAGTAGCAGAATCAAAACAGTTTGGCGGCTCTGTCAGCTTTGACAACTACACACCTGTCGCTGTTGGTTCCGAACGAATGGGCGCATTGCTAACCTATCGCAATCTTACAGGGCTTGGTGATTTGCTGTCAGCTTCCTATTATCGCAGCACCACAGGAGGCTCTAATCTCTACGATTTTAGCTACAGCATACCCGTCAATCCGATGAATGGAACAGTAGCAGTTCGCTATGCACCAAATAACTATCGAATTACTGATCCAGACTTTGCTGCCTTTAATATCCGTGGCGCGAGCAGTCTCTATGACATCGTTTATCGCCAACCCTTGATTCGCAATCCTCGCGAAGAATTTGCCATATCTCTAGGCTTTGCACATCAGACAGGACAAACTTTCTTGTTTGAGAACCTTGCAACCCCATTTGGAATTGGACCTGATGCCAATGGTGTTAGCACCACCAGCGTATTTCGCCTTGGTCAAGACTATATTTTGCGTGACAATGATGGCGCATGGTCATTGCGATCGCAGTTCAATCTTGGTACAGGATTATTTAATGCTACCTATGTAACCATACCTAACGCTGGCTTTTTTAGCTGGACTGGACAGGCTCAACGTGTTCAAGTGCTTGGCTCTGATGCTCTTCTGATAGCCTCTTTTGATTCCCAATTGTCTGCAAATCCCTTACTGCCTTCTCAACAATTCACAATTGGTGGCGGGCAATCACTGCGAGGATTTCGTCAAAACGCACGATCAGGAGATAATGGGATTCGCCTCAGCATCGAAACTCGCCTAGTTACTGCTCGTGATCAAGAAACTCAGCGAGCAATTTTCCAGATAGCTCCTTTTATCGATCTCGGCGCAATTTGGAATAATGGGAATAATCCCACACCTTCATTGTCGCAAAACTTCCTAGTTGCAGGAGGACTTGGAGTAATTATCGAGCCAATTAAAAACTTTGTGATACGAATTGATGCTGCGCTTCCATTTATAAACTTGCAAGGACGTGGCAACAATCTTCAAGATGCTGCTGTTTATTTCAGTACTAACTATCTGTTCTAATCAGCGATCGCTGTCCTAAAAAAACAAAAAGAGAGGTATTTCTTGGCAATATCTCTCTTTTTTTACAGCAATTCTCATCACGAAGACGATTTTCATAATGAGAATTGCTGTTTTTAATTGTGGTTATTCATTCAATCCTCAGCAATAGGCTAATATAAGAGATTAAGCAAACTTTTAATCATAGTTGCTAATCAACTTATAAGCATATTTACTTAGGCAGACTTGCGTGCAAGCAATAGACCCACAAGAACTATATCCCTTTGAACTTGACCCGTTTCAGTTACAGGCGATCGCCGCCTTGCAAGCAGGTAAGTCGGTCGTTGTTTGTGCGCCAACTGGTTCAGGCAAAACTCTAATTGGCGAATATGCAATTCATGCTGCATTGGCAGACCATCGCCGAGTTTTTTATACCACACCACTTAAGGCACTTTCCAATCAAAAGTTACGCGATTTTCGGCATCAGTTTGGCGATGATAATGTTGGTTTGCTCACAGGTGATACATCTGTAAACCGTGACGCGCCGATTTTAGTAATGACTACCGAAATTTTTCGGAATATGCTCTATGGCACACCGATTGGTGAAGTTGGCACTTCGCTTACGGATGTGGAAGTGGTGGTACTAGATGAATGCCACTACATGAACGATCGCCAGAGGGGAACCGTATGGGAAGAATCGATTGTGTATTGTCCTGCGGAAGTGCAACTGGTAGCGCTCTCAGCAACCGTAGCAAATAGCCAACAACTGACCGACTGGATTCATAAAGTGCATGGTGATACGGAGTTAATTTATTCTGATTTCCGTCCTGTTCCTCTTGAACATTCTTTCTGCAATAACAAAGGTTTCTTTCCTTTATTGGATAGTTCCAATCAAAAGATTAATCCTCGTCTCAAGCCACTTACCAATAAGCCACCATCCAAAGAAGAAAGACATAAAATTGTCCCTCCCATTGGAGCCGTAATTTCGCATCTACGTCAGCGTGATATGCTGCCAGCGATTTACTTTATCTTCAGCCGTCGTGGTTGCGACAAATCGGTGACAGATTTGGGCAATGTTTCCCTTGTTAATGCAGAAGAATCACTGAGACTAAAGCCACAAATTGATGCATTTATAGCCGCTAATCCCGAAATTGGTAAGCCTGCCCACATTGATGCTCTCTATCGTGGTATTGCCGCTCACCATGCAGGAATTTTGCCCGCTTGGAAAGGATTTGTAGAAGAGTTATTTCAGCAAGGTTTGATTAAAGTTGTATTTGCCACGGAAACTCTGGCGGCGGGAATTAATATGCCTGCGAGAACTACCGTTATCTCCAGCATTTCTAAGCGTACCGATCGCGGACATCGGTTACTTAATGCCTCAGAGTTTCTGCAAATGGCCGGAAGGGCAGGACGACGGGGTATGGATAAGGTTGGCTATGTTGTTACTGTGCAGACTCCCTTTGAAGGCGCAAAAGAAGCGGCTCATCTTGCGACTTCTAGCGCCGATCCGCTAGTTAGTCAATTTGCGCCAAGCTATGGAATGGTAATGAATTTGCTGCAAACTCACTCCCTTGATCAGGCTAGGGACTTGGTAGAGCGTAGCTTTGGACAGTATCTTGCCGATCTTAATCTCGCGCCGCAAATCCAGAGCCTCGAATCGATAATGGAACAGATTGCTAAGTTAGAAGCTGACCTTGCAACTGTAGATCTGAAGCAATTGGAAGTTTATGACAAACTCCGCGATCGCCTCCGTGAAGAAAAGCGACTTTTGAAAATGTTGGCACAGCAATCAGAAGAGATGCGCTTAAATGATTTAGCATCTTACGCACCCTATTTGCTATCGGGTTCGCCACTCACAATTCGCACCAATAAAGGTTTGATTATTCACACCGTTCTTGCAGCCAAAGTTCAAGGTTCTGGACAATTTCCTTGGTTTGTCTGTCTTGGTCGTGATAATCGTTGGTATACGGTCGGTTACAAAGATATCGTCCAAGTTGGCAGTGATTTATTACTTGATGGTGACATCGACTATCCCGCAAAGCTGCCCTTAAGACCAGGACAGTCGATCGATGGCGATGAAACTAGTTTGGCGATCGCTCAAAAAATTACCCCATTACCAGATCCAGAATTAGCTCCTGAAGTAATCAAACAGCAAGCGCGAGTGATGGCGATCGAGTCAGAGATGAATCAGCATCCTGTCTCGAAAATGAGCGATCGCGGTGCAGTTTTCAAAAAAGTAAATCGTCTTGACCAATTACAACGCCAAATTGAGTTTCAGCAAAAAGTAGTCAATGAACGCCGACAAAGGCATTGGCAAGAGTTTATGAGTCTCGTTAACATCTTGCAATTTTATGGATGTCTTGAAGATACGCAACCTACTGACAAAGGTAAGGTCGTGGCAGCGCTGCGTGGTGAAAACGAACTGTGGTTAGCCCTATGCCTGATGTCAGGCGAACTAGACAACCTCGCACCCCACCATCTCGCCACTGTCTGCGCGGCGATCGTCAGCGAAAATAGTCGCCCCGATAACTGGATCAAGTTCGGGCTATCTCCTACTGTTGAAGATGCTCTTGATGGGTTACGCGATCGCCGCCGCGAGTTGATGCCAGTCCAACGCCGCCATTTAGTGGATATTCCTGCATGGCTGGATTATGAACTAACAGGCTTAGTGGAGCAATGGGCTTTGGGAATGGAATGGTTTGAGCTTTGCCAAAATACCAACCTTGATGAAGGCGATATCGTTCGTTTAATGCGGCGCACCATCGATTTACTATATCAAATTCCCCATGTTCCCAATTTGCCTTCGCAAATCTATCAAGCCGCTAAGCAAGCCGCACAAATGATCGATCGCTTCCCAGTAAATGAGGTAATTTAAGTTTCCCTTTATCATTGATTCTTTGGAAACTGTCATTATGGCGACCACTAGTTATCTCACGTTTAGCCAAAGAGGCGATCGCCAAATCTATATTTGACTTATTATATAAAATTTTATATAATTTGATGGCATTTAATTTATATGTAGTAATCCAAAACTATGTCGATCAAGTTTTACGAAAGTCCGTTTCATGCGATCGCGGAGCCTGAAGTCGCTAGTAAGTCGGTTTTGAAGGCTGACTTGACGATCATGATTAGAGACATAATTGAAAATAAAGGTTGGACGCAAAAGGAAGCGGCTGAAAGGTTAGCAGTTACTCAGCCGCGTGTGTCGGACATTGTGAATGGAAAAATTGATAAGTTTACTTTGGATATGCTTTTTTCAATGCTTGATAAGCTCGGATTTAGGACTGAATTTACTTTTAGCAGTTTAGAAAGTGCTTCTATTAAAATCCAAACAAGGGATTTAGCTAAAGCCGCTTAGTTATTTTTGCCTTTTTATTTTTTCGATTTCAGCTTTTAGTTCCTTGTATCTTTTCTCGATAGTTTTCATGGCTTGTCGATCTACGCCGTTTGTTGTCTTCTCAAATGAGTGTAAGACGACAACTGTATCTAGAAATTTTGCTATGTAGACACATCTAAAGGCTGGGCTACCATTGATTTTAAGTTCGATTACACCAGCACCGATACTTTCAATAGTTTGAATTGGTAAGAATGGCTTTTTGTCGTCTTGGACTGCTCTTAGGCTAGTTCCAAATTGTTGTTGAATCTCTTTTGGAAAGTCTTTGTATTCTCTTTCGGCAGCATCGCTTACAAAGGCAAATTTTTTCATAAGTCGATTATCTTGAAGGTTGGACTCCTATGATGGATGGCAAATTTTAGCTAACTCAAGGATGAAATCAGAAGTGCATTAGGTGAAATTATTTAACAAATAAGGATCTTAAGGTTGAGGCTACAAGATCTTCTAGTTAATTAATTCCACCTAAATATTGAGAGAAAAGATAACTACTCTGTGAGCTTATTTAGTTGATCTAAAACTTCAGATTGCCAAGATTCAGCTATGCGGGTTTTGAGTAAATCATAAAGATGATGCTGATTATAGTCATTAAACCAACCTGCAAATTTGTCGTGTACTTCTTCGCGAAATGATACTCCTTGACCGTACAAGTCAGAACACTTCAACCAGATAGAATTATTCTCAAGAGCAGGGCGAAAGATTTGTGATCCAATTTGTTGTGATGAAATGACAAATTTTTGAAGCCAGTCTGATTCTAAATTTTCACGCAATTGCTCAACAAATTGATGAGCTGGTTCCAACTCATTGTCTTCTAAAATATCTTTAAAAAGAGGTGAAATTTCTGCGCTGAATTTTTTTGCACACTTGCTTGCAGATTCTCTAGCTCCAATTCCAAGCATTAGATAAATATCTAAGTTTGCCCAATCTCCATCTCTACGCATTGAAGCCCATACTGTGCGAGCATGACTATCTCGAATTGCATACAGGAAAAATCTATGAATCTTCTCATCATAGTCAAGGAGATTAGAATTATCGCTCATGAAGTCTTTTAATCTCTTAGAAACCTCTTTTTTGGCTTTTTGAAAATAAACCTCTTTTTTATTATCGATAAGGTAATCAATAGCTTTTGATACATTTTTGATCTGTTCTTCCTTGCTAGATCGAAGTTTCTTAATCTGCCTGCCTATATTTTCAGACAACACATTGGGGTCATCAGATTTAGAATTAAAAAAGTAAGTAGGCATTACTTCTCTAACTCCAATATTTTGTAAAGCTTTCTCTACTTGAGCCCGCTTAATCATGTAGCCTTCTTCATCTGATTCAGCATTTTCGCCAGTATCATCCTTCATTGCTAGTGCTTCATCATTTTTGGGTAAAACAAGTAAACAAAGTTTTTCATTGACATATTCAGATGGGTTTGTCTTACGCATATATTTAATCAGTGCTTGTACTGAAGGGGCAGGAGCTTGAGGAAAAGGAGTGCATAGCAATGAAATAGTCCGTGCATCGCCCAAGAAAGATACTAAGTCTTGACGAATTGAAGTTCCATCGATGCCTTTGGTATCAACAATCTCTAACTCATAGTTGATAATATTTTTTAATGGTCTGTAGGGTACAGTTACATCTATACGTCTAGGTATAGAAAAATCAGGATGACGACCATTATTTATCTCTTTAAAGTTCTCTTGCAGCCACTCAAGTGCTGGGACATCTGAAGATGCATCATAGGCAATTTTTCTACAGGTTCTGGTTGATAGAGAAAGATAAGTATTAAATTCCGAGTATAGTTCATCTAAATTACTACAATTTTCTGCTAGTTCTTTTACTGTCATCCTCGCCTTTTTACCTGTTAAACCAGACATATTTCTGAGTACTCGGGCAATTTCCTCTGATACTCCTCTCTGTTCAGAAGTGTTTTCAGGATCTTTAAAACCAGCACAAAAATCATTGGCAAGTTTATAAACTTCGCTATCTAGCAGAGGTTCAACATGAATAGCATACTCGAGTCCTTGTAAAATTCGCACTTCACAGACTGTTGTTCTTCCTCCTGAAACTTCAAAGACTGGTTCATTAGGCTTATTAATATGTTTTGTCAAAAGAAGTTCTGTCTGCTTGCAAATGGCAGAAGTTTTTCCAACTCCAATCTCACCAATGTAAGCGACCGTGTGTTTAGTTGATTCCAGATATTCTACTGCTTGACGAATTGCTGCCTCATGCATTGCCGCTTCACTAAGCAAGACTTGAGGAAGATCTTCCTCTTCTCGAAACATATTCAAAAGCTGTAGATATTGATCAGCTACATGGAGAGAATCTCTTTCAGGATGATTATAAAAAGGTCTTCTAAGGATTCCCCAATCTTGACGCAAGAAACTTAGGTAATTATTAGCATCAGAGGTTCCAACAGCATTACAGAAACTTATAACTTCATTATCAGTAGGTGTGATTTCTCCAGTCTCAATCCGAGAAACTCTACTTGTATCAACACCCATTGTCTTAGCTACTTCAGACTGTTTTAGTCCTGCGGATTTTCTTAGCTCAGACAAGGACTCATTCAAATTTGCGGGTAAATCAAAAGATACTTTAGACATTGATGACAATCTCAATTCAATATACAAGAGCATATATGCAGAAAATAGCTTTGTCAATTAGCATAAATGTTTTATATCTTTGGAAATACAAGCATATACACTAAAAAATAGTTGACAAAAAGAAATATATAAGATATTTTAATAAAATAGTATATTCGGACTGGTAAAATATTGTCTTTGAGATAGTGATCGCTATTTGATTCGATATTAGGAGCAATTTCGCCTTAATCTTTCGACGGATGCCAACCCGTACCCAATAACTCTTAACCTCCAAAGCATCAAAATCTCTGTCATCCATAACTAGAGCGATCGCCTCAATCTTGACATCTCTATGACGATTGCAAAAGGGGCAAGCTAACCAAAAACTCAACTCTTTAATGTTGCCACCCTCAGAAACAAGAATGATAAATTTCTCCATGTTGAGGCTTGATGCGATCTTTTTTTTGAGATCAAGATTGGGGCGATCGCTTTAAATAGTTGGTGTATCTGACGAAAATAGATGATTTTAAAGATGTAAAGCTATAACTTCATTACGCAAAACCGATGTACCTAAATAGCCATGTCCTTTTGACAAAAAGAGTAAAATTATTTGGCAAGCACTGGTCTTTAGATATACTTAGTACTTATGCAATATCCTCTCTTTAAAAACTCATCCCATCGCTGGCTCACTAAATTAACCATCACCCTCGCGATCGCCAGTGGTGTGAATACTGCTTTATTTGCCATGCCCCATAATAACTTGGCTTCTCTCGGTCAGGCGATCGCTGCTGATACAATCGAATTACCTGCTGAAGCCCAGAAACTAGTTGGCACATGGCAACTAACAACACCTAACAATGAGTCAGAGCCATATACGATGGTATTTACTTCTGACGGCAAGCTTTATCTGATTCATCCCACCAGAAAGATCGGAGTTGCAGCAGAATATCAAATTAATTCTTTGAATGGAGAGACATATCTAGATGTTTTTCATGGTGGTTTCGGTTCCCGAACAACTTTTTCAATCAACGCGAAAGGGCAGCTAATTATCCAGCAATTATTTATGCCTGCGGCGATGCAGTACTCAAACTACACAGGAAATTTACCTGCTATTGTTGGTAACGTACTAATGCCGAATATGCTTCGTTTGGTTCGCATTTCCAATGACACAAAATTGGATGCGTCCATTGAGTTTCCTAGCTTTGTTTCTTCCGCCACTCTCGCACTTCAAAGTGGAGCCAAAACCTATATTGGAGTTATAAATCGAGGTCATCAGGCATTCTTTTTAGAAAAAGAATACTTTACCAACAAACTAGAGGAGCTAGGCTTAGGAATCGAAACTGAATCCAAGAACTATACATATCAAATTGTAGTTTTGGATAGCAAAAAAGCTGTACAAAGTACCGTTTTAGCTAAAGAAGATAATTTGAAATCCTATACGGGCTTGGTTTATATCACAAAGTCACCTGAAATGAAGGAGGATATTGCCCGCTCTCTTATCTGTGAAAGTCAAAAGCCAACCCGTAAGATGCCTCCCAAATTCAACCTAACTTCTAATCCCACTTGTCCTGAAGGATATATCGAGCTTTCACGTTATTAATCAAGCCAGAAATCAAGTCTTTGCTAAGCGATGACTTGATTACCCATTATTAAAATCCAAGAGTTATTAAGAGAATGCCAAAAAAAGTTTTTATTACAGGTGCGAGTGGTTGTGTTGGACATTATTTGATTGAAGAACTCTTAGCAAAAACTGACTATGAGCTATATCTGCTAGTACGCGATCGCCGCAAATTGCAAATCAACCTCAGCGATCACCCGAATGTACATGTGATCGAAGATTCAATGCAGAATATCGGCAATCACAAAGACTTACTTCGTACTATGGAATTTGTGGTGAGTACAGCCGCAGGTTGGGGTGGGGAAGAAGCCTTTGTCGTTAATCGCGACAAAACCATTGAGTTGTTTTCAATGCTCGATCCACAGGTTTGCGAACGGGCGATCTATTTCTCTACCGCTAGCATTCTTGATTCTCATAATCAGATTATTCAAGAAGCAGGGGAAATTGGTACAGCTTACATCGCATCAAAACATTCTTGTCTAGAGACTTTAGAAAATTCAATTATTCGCGATCGCCTGATTACTGTATTCCCTACTCTTGTTTTTGGTGGTGCTGCGGATAAGCCATACTCCCATCTTTCCAAGGGACTCAAGGACATTCTCAAATATGTACCCTATGCGAGATTTTTAAAAACCGACGGTAGTTTCCATTTTGTCCATGCGATCGATATCGCTCAAATCGTTACGCATTTGCTCACTGCACCTTCAGTCCCGTCATCTCCAGCACGTCTAGTCTTGGGAATGCAGCGTTTAACTGTACAGGATTTAATCACACAATTCTGCGAACATTTGAGCTTAAAAGTTGGCTGGCAGTTTGAATTAACTCCGTGGCTAGTGGATACAGTGATCAAACTATTCCGCATTGAAGTTGCTGAGTGGGATCGTTTTTGCATTGCCCAGCGTCATTTTACCTATGATGTTGTCTCTCCCGAAACCTTTGGTCTAGTTTCTAAGTATCCCCGTCTAGCGAATTTGCTTGCCGAGGTTAAATAAAATAAAAAAGCTTCCCAATGGGAAGCTTTTTTATTTAGCCGAGTCTTTTAGCGCGATTAGCTTGCAACTCTTGCTTTCTCTTTCTTGCTTGGGCGCGGCGATCGCTAGGTGTTGGCAGTCCGACAGGAGGTTCGACAATGTTGACCTCATTAATGAAAACCAATCTGGCATCAACGGGTTGATTGAGTGTGTCGGTAATCTTTACGGCTTCAAAATCAGCATCGATCGCTGCAAATTCTGTCTCATTTAACCAAGCATGGTACTTCTTGCGGAATTTAGGTTGCTGCTTCAGTTCCTGTTGCAACTGTTCGAGAGAACCTTCTGTCCATTGGTAATAGAGATTTTTGCTGCGAATTTGGGTTTTGGATTCGGAAGTCTGTTGTGCGAGGGGATTATTTGCCCAAGGAATGCGGTGATCCCATGTGGCAAGTCCACCAGCGCGATCGCTTTCGAGCAGTCTCTCTAAAATTTGTAAATCAGAATGCTCTGTCACCCGCTCAGGGAAACGACAAAAGCTTTTAGTGAGATCGGTTTGCGAAGCCCGCAGTAGATTCATGATATTGCCTTGGGCATAGCCGATCGCAGTTTGGTGATCGCGCAAAGTCTCAAGTAAGCTATGCAATTCACGTTGTAAAGTATCAACACTGCCATAATGAGCTAAGAGGCGATTGGTCAGAGGTTGCAAGATATGACGAATCTGAGTTTCGCGAATATAGTCTTCGGCGCGATGTTGAACGAGGGCATAGCTCATTAAAAATTCGGGACTACGCTCGATTGCTGAGTTGTAAGCCATATCGATCAAGCGATCGGTCATATATTCCATTACCACAGGCTGCTGCGTGAAGCTATTGGCATTCTTCTCAATTAGCGATCGCCAGCGTAGAGAAATCACTGATTCCAGAATTTGAGATTTGGAAACCATTGGCACGATATCTTGACGCAAATTGTCGGTGGTGATCGGTTCGCGCTCGATCGCTAGCCAATACATTACCTGTTGTTCACGTTCTGAAAGACGACCATATTGTTGATCGAGGAGGTAGCGAATATCGCCGAACACATTTGCATCTTGATTGAGAAACTCTTGAATGTCACCATCGAACATGCTGTTAATCGAACGTGATACCACTGTCAGGGCAAGAGGATTTCCACAGTAGAAATCAATCAATTTACGAGTTGCAGGGGCGATCGCCAATTCTGGTTGAAACATTTGCCGCGCTTCTTCCTTCAATCCCGTCAATTGCAGAGAGCGCACCATGCGATCGCTGCTATCGGGAGGCAATACATCATGGGGTTTTTCGCGACTGGTCAAAATCAAGCAGCTTTGATGACGTACTTCACCAACTTGACGGAACAATTCGCCGTAGCCTTCATAGCCCTCACTATATTGTCCCGTGGTGTCGCCACTGCGAAGGATTGATTCCACATTGTCCAACACAATCAAGCAGCGTGATTGCTTTAATGCAGGAATGAACATACCCAAGAGACTGTTTAAATCTTGAGGCAAAGTAGCGATCGCTTGGTTGGTCAAAAAGCTGACCAATTCGGCAAGCATTGTTTCTACGGTGGGCGCATTGCGTAGCGATTTCCAGGCAATTAATGTAAATTCTGTCTGCACCTGTTCAGCGAGTTTAGTAGCAAAGGCAGTTTTACCAATACCACCCATACCGAATACTCCTAAAAGACGGCAGCGATCACCAATCACCCAATTTTTGATCCTGCTGAGTTCTTCGGTACGACCATAAAAAATCGATGTGTCGATCGCATTGCCCCAATCACAGCGCTTGGTATTTAGATCCATAGCGATCGCCTCAGGATTGGGAGGATTGACGAGACTCAAGGATTTGTGAGGATTGTGAGCATTTGTCTGGTTTGATTCCTGTTGAGATGGCTTAACTTGAAAGTTGTTGGCTTGAGTCCGTACTACGACTTGGAGATTGTGCTTAGTCACTCGCTCATTAAAAGCATCGGACAAGATTTTCCACAGACGATAACCCACGTCACGAATATAAGAAGAATCGTATCCACAAGTTTCAGCAATCTCAGCGTAAGTTTTGCCATCCCATGTTTGGCGAAATACTTGCTCCTGAATAGTACTCAGGCGCTTGTGCTGTAGAGCTGCATCAACAATTGCGATCGCATCTTCAATAGTCATCGTAGTCATGGTCGTAACTCCTCTCAATGTAATGTCTCGGTATCGGATTAGTAATGCAAAAGTTGGGATTAACTCTAGAATTCAAACTTTAGAATTCAAATAAATGCTTTGCATTTGTTTGAATTTGTCTTGCGAGCTATTTGCGATCTAAATTTATCTAGCAAACTAATAAGTCACATTTTTATAATGACTAATTACAGCAATTGCAGATAATTAAATCAACATATTCTTGTTTTTTCACGTTAGATAAATAACATAAATTTTGGTGTTTGCAATGGATTTATCCAGCTTTTTTCTAAATCCTGATTTAGTCTGACATTGGCTTGGATATGTACCAATTTTTTCTTGTCTTTTCTGATGTATCTAAATAAACAAAGCCTTTTAGGTGTTGTCTAATCCATGCCCGTAGACAAACTTATCTTAAAATCTTGTTTTTGCAAACAAAATATTTAAAGATCTTGTTTTGACTTTTTACAACATCCTAGCGACTTAATTGACGACTTTTAAATGAAAGTTATTTTTCAGGCTAATACAAATAAAACCTCTAAACTACTCATTAAGTAGTGAACCATTTTTGTATTAGGTAAATACAAAGAATTCAGTATCTTACTAATTAGTATTCTTGACTTTATTCATGTATTTACAGACAAAAAATACTATTTTTTCTGGTGTGCAAATTGAAATTTGAACTGTATTGTGTTTGTCAACAAGGGATATTGCAGTTGATTTATACAACTTCAAGCAACCTGTGACCGCTAAACTCACTTATCCTCATATAAAGAAATATTTAACTCTTGTATCACTGGTAAGTGCATATAGCAATAGGGAAATAATGTTTTCCGACAAAAAACGACTTTTCCTCATATAACCTCACAAACAGAGGCATTGAAACATGAGCGCACCCCATCATTTGCCCCAACGTCACCTTAGATTAATACCAAGTCACCCAAGCGAAAGATCTCAGACTGCGATCCGACCCAGTATTGCCGATCGCTTTTCGCAGCTACTGCATGAAATCGAAGCATTTTTACTGGCTTGCACCTATGAGGAAATGTGTAGCTTTTGGAATGCGATCGCCAATCTGCGGCAATACTTGCAAAAAAACTCTAATTCATCAGAAATGCCGCAATTCCTGAATGGGAGAAGGCAACAGCGAGATTTTTGCCGCATTTTAGAGGTGCTAGCAGATTTGCCCTACCCCAAGCTGCACTTATCTAAGCATTTAGCTGAACGTGGAGGCGATCGCCGCACACCTCATGTTTATCCTCACTTAGTAACACAGCGATAAGGGAGGAAATATGCAAAGTGATGCCTTCCCCACGCCACCGATCTATGCCCATCATTTTCAGCCTCGGTTGGTGCAGCAGCATGAAGTCGAGCAACAGCAAGATGGCGATCGCCCTCTAAATCATTTACTAGATGAGATTGAGCTATTGATGACTGACTGCTCGATTGAGGAGTCTCAATCCTTTTGGTCAGCCACCGATCGCATCAAGATCAAGCATCGCGTCATTGAGTCAATGCAAATGATCGAAAGCTTGTTTCTTGACTTAGCAAAAATCTCAACTCAAGACCCAGATCTAATATCCGCGGTTTCTGAAAGCCTTCTCTACACAGGCAATTCGCAGGTTAATAATCAAGCTGGGCTTGATATCCCGAATTTTCTCAAGCAACGAGCTTATTGATTTCTCTAAATATTTAGACTCCACTCCAATTAACTCATCTATAAACTAAGGCTAAATCCATGAAATTTTTACTGTCAGTTCTTTCTGCTTCCGCTTTGCTAGTTCCATTTGCTTCCAGTGCATCGGCATACTCTCAAGATCCTCGCAGTTGCAGTGATCCCAGAACTCAATATCCGTCAAATCCCCCTTGTCAAAAAACACAAAATTTACTTAACGTTTATTACAACAAGGTCAACTATTAATTTAGATAGAGCAGAACAGTTATGAGAAGAAAGCAGTTTCTTCAATTTGGGGCTGGGGCGATCGCATTGTTTACGTTGGATCGTCTTGGTCAAAATTCTGTTCAAGCTCAAGATTTTGCAGCAGTTGCCCAAGCATCTAGTCGCGAAAAATTATGTTCTCGTGTCCTTGCTGGCAGCATGGATCGGATCATGGGCGATGGGGCTACCTCCGAAGTCCAACTTTTACGACTGCTAAGGCTCAATAAAGCACCTTTAAATCTCTATGGTGACTTGCCAGCGATCTATCGCGAAGAAGCTGCGATCGAAGGCGTTAACTATGACATCGCATTTTGTCAGATGTGTTTAGAAACTGGGTTTCTCCAATTTGACGGGGATGTTAAACCCGAACAAAATAATTTTGGTGGTATAGGGGCGATCGGTAATGGCGTTAGGGGTGATAGCTTTAGCGATCGGCGTATCGGGGTAAGGGCGCAGATCCAACATCTCAAAGCCTATGCCACCACCAAACCTTTGGTACAAACGCTAGTTGATCCACGGTTTAGTCTAGTTAAGCGTGGTACTGCGCCATTGCTGAGTCAGCTTGCAGGACAATGGGCAGAAGATACCAATTACGACAAAAAAATTATGGCAATTCTTCGTCGTCTCTATGATTTGTCAGGATTCTTCACATAAGCAAGGTCAGCTAGCGCTGACCTTGCTTACTAAGTACCTGTGCAAAATAAATTACCAAAACCCGTAGAGTTGCGCCCCTACGGGGCGCAACTCTACGGGTTTTGCTTTGTAATTAATTATGCCTAGCTACTTAGCTGTCGCTGTACTAGGAAATAAACTCCAAGAATAGAGGCGGCGCGAAGCGCCGCCTCTATTCTTGGGTAAGTGACTGTAGATACACATCACAAAGAGCTGTAATATCGAAAGTAAAAGCAAGGCACAGGTATCTCAAGATGTAGCGGCGGATAACTGCGCCTTACGACCTGCTTCATTTTCATGGGGGAGAATGAATAATGAAGCATTTTTAAAAATGCAAAGATAAAGCGATCGCCAAATTCGATCCACAAACGGTTGATTGTGAAACTTGATACGCATATTCCCTTGCATATATATTTTTTGGTGTAAAACATTACATTGAGAAAATAGTCACAAAAGACTACTTCTGAGAACGTATTTGCTTGATTTGTTAAATTTTTGCCTATTCCTACAAACACAATAGCATAAAGCGCACCAGAGATTTTTGGAAAGTGTTGCTTTGCAACACTTTCCAAAAATCTCTGGTATCAGACTTTAACGCTCAACTGCGCCCCAATGATAACCATGTTAAAAGTTTGGATTGACAATATAAAGCCTGACTCTTGCAATAACTCGATTCTTTGTTATAACCAATCAGAGAATCAGGATTGATTGGGGCAATGTACTTCAAATTTGCCTTGACATAGCATTCTCCTAGCTGCTCAAAACTTACAGGCTTAACGGGATAGGCTAATTCATTCTGTGATCCTTGAACACGCAGCCAAGGAGAACCTTCGCTATCTAAAACGATCGCATCAGTAGCAGCATCAGGAGGCTCTGGGCGACCTAAATTTACAGGTTCCTTAAAAACCGCAGTAACGATCGCTCCTCTGAGGATTTGTGATCTAACTTGTCCATTTGGTGTGTAGCGACAATTTAAGGCATAGTCTTCTGCACCAGATCCTGCTGACTGCACGACTAACCATTTATTAATCGTATAGAAACCTCGGTTACCACGTTGAAAGGCAGTGCTAAAGTCTCCATTGGGCTTAGGGTTAGGGACTTCGGCAACTTGAGCGATCGCATGATGAGCCAAAAATACAGAGCTAAGAGAGCTACAAATCATCAACAGGAGAGCTAGTTTACGCAAGTTTAATCTCATGTTTTTATCCTTGTTAGTGTTTATACCAATTCACAAAAGTATTGCCACACTTTTGTGAATTCAAAAACAAATCCAGTAAAGGTTTTCAAAGCATAAAATGGCATAGCCATTTTATGCTTTGGAGTTACATCACTAAGATGAGCATCGATATAAAGTAGCTATGCGCTCTAAATTTTTATTTGGATCGCGTAGCAAAAATGGCAGATGTCCAACGGGTGGAGACTTGAAATTGGGTTGACGACCTTCGATATATTCCCAACGCGCAGTTTGGCGATCGTAGGCTGTATCGATCGCAAGTTCACCAGTAGGACTGAGCCAACCAATATTTTCGTATGTTTTACGAATATCTTTAGCAAAATCTTCGTAAATCTTTTTCTGGGCAGTTAACCCCTGCTTGCCATTACTTGCCTGTGTCCATAGTTGATCGATTAAAACTAGATCTGCACAACTAATCCGATTAAACTCATCGGGGTGAAAAGTTCCGTCACGATCTGATTGACTTCCTGCTGCTTTGAGAAGTAATAGATAAGTTTCATGATCGGCAGCCTTCCAGTTTTTGGCTTGGAGATAGAGGGTCAGTTGCTCATAGCTGGTTTTGCGTTCGGGAACAGGTGCGGCGGAAGGCTGAACTAAAACAGAAGGAGAAGGAGCAATCGTAGGGGTGGCGGTAGGAGTGGTGATAGAAAGACTAGGAATGCTGGTAGGGAGAATGTTGCTTTTGAAAGGATTCCATCCTGTAGTCAACAAATAAGCTCCACCAGCTAATGCTAGTAAAGCGATCACTGATGGTAATAACCAAGGATTGAGCTTAACCACATCCCTATCATCAGTAATTCTGGGAGAAGCAGTACTTAATTTGGGCAGCTTCGCCATATCCCTTAAGACTTCATCAACTGTCTGATAGCGATCGCGCGGATTGCATCGGGTCATCCGATCTAAAACTGCGGCAAATTCGCGGCTGACTTTGGCATAGCTCCGCCAGTTAATTTCATTATCGCGATCTCTTGGAAATTGACTGGGATGTTTGCCTGTCAAAGCTTGTAGAGCCACCATTCCCAAGGAATAGATATCACTACATGATACCGATTGACCCCGCTCTTGTTCGTAGGACATATATCCAGGTGTGCCAATGGGCAAGGTTACCCTTGCTTTGTGGTGGGCGCTAGCAACTTCCAGTTGTACTTGTTTGACAGTACCAAAGTCAATCAACACTAGCTTGCCATCACTATGACGACGGATTAAGTTGCTAGGTTTAATATCTCGGTGAATGACATTGTATTTATGGACAAATTGTAGGATTTCTAGAACTTCTTTAATAATTTGGGCAACCCGCGCCTCAGCCATTTGACTACCAGGGGACATTTCCTTACTGAGTGGATGTCCTGCAATAAATTCTTGAACGAGATAGAACTCTTTATTCTCTTGAAAATATGCGTAAAGTTGAGGAATGAGATCATGTTTTCCCAATTCCTGCAAGGTTTCAGCTTCAGCTTTAAATAGTTCTAGCGCCTTTTGGGTAAAAACAGGATCGTCAATGGTGGGATTAAGGTGTTTGACGACACATTGGGGATTTTTTGGCAAGCGCGTATCTTCCGCAAGGTAAGTTTGCGAAAAACCTCCTTCAGCGAGTTCTTTGATAATGCGATAGCGGCGATCGAGTAGCTTGCCTAACATATTGGCATTATAACTGATGTTACGTAGAACTCAGATGATGAACCTCTTGCTGCTAGCATAACAGGGCAACCACGGGGGGATTGCCCCTACCTGTAAATTTTAGATCTTGTAGGGACTGCGCCCCCGTGCCAGCCCTAGACTTATGCCATCGTTAGAGGGTCTTTAAAACACGTTCACCATTTGCGGCGTGCGAATCACGATTTAAACCCAAGAGAGAATAAGCAGCGCGAAGTGCTGCCATTCTCTTTTGGGTTTTAGAGTCTTAAGATTTTGCGAAAGCTTCTAGTGATAGATTTAGTTCATGGTAACCAAACTAAGAAGCCAAGTTCTTGGCTAAAAGCTCAAGTCCTGTGAAGCAGACTCAAGGATATTTTTAAGCTTTATAAGTAACCCATTACCAAGGGTTTGAGTTTTTAGCTATGCCAACAATTCCAGACTATCAGCGTGTAGTCTTCACTACAGGAGTAGAAGCATGGCATCACTTCATCAACCACTATGGGCTTTGTCCTTTGAAGAGGTATATCAATCTTTAGGTACTACTGCTAATGGACTATCCCAAAATGAAGCTCAACAGAGATTAGAAAAATTTGGTGCAAACGAATTACCTGAACCTGCCCATCGTCCATTGTGGCTAAGGTTTGCCGATCAATTAACGCATTTTATGGCTCTGCTGCTATGGGTAGCAGGAATTCTTGCCTTTATTTCGCGTACCCCTGAACTGGGCTGGGCAGTCTGGGCGGTAATCTGGATTAACGCGATATTCAGCTTTTGGCAAGAGTTTCAAGCAGAGAAAGCACTATCGGCATTGAAAAAAGTCTTGCCGATGCAGGTGAAAGTTTATCGAGATGGTGAATTAAAGCAAATTCCTGCAAGAGAACTGGTGCGCGGCGATGTCATGCAATTGGAAGAAGGCGATCGCATTTCCGCCGATGCCAGATTAATCTCTGCCGAAAGTTTATATCTTGATGTTTCTGTAATGACAGGAGAATCCTTGCCTGTGGCACGAAGTCCTTATCCTGTGAGACTGCGTGAAGCAGTTTCCATTCGTGGCGGTAAAACTATGCTGCGTCAAGGCGAACAGCCCATGCAAGAAAAAGTAAATCCCTCGGAAATCGCTAATCTTGTGTTGGCAGGCTCGACCGTAGCCGCAGGTCGGGCTGTAGCGGTGGTCTATGCGACGGGTTCCGAAACTGAGTTTGGACAGGTGGCGCATTTAACTACGGTCGTAAAGCGCGAACCCAGTACGCTAGAAATCCAAGTGGCAAGGATTGTAAGGCTGATTACCGCGATCGCCCTCGGTATGGGAGCTACGGTATTTGCGCTTAGCTACTTGCTGATTGGCATGGATGTGACTGAGAGCTTTATTTTTGCGATCGGGATTATCGTCGCGAATGTCCCTGAAGGTTTATTGCCGACGGTAACCCTTGCTTTAGCCCTTGGCGTAAAGAGAATGGCGCGACGTAATGCGCTTGTCAGAAGACTTTCCGCAGTCGAGACTCTGAGTGCGACTACGGTAATTTGCACTGATAAGACTGGCACATTAACTAAAAACGAAATGACCGTGCGCTACCTCTGGCTACCTACAGAACCAACGCAAGCTGATCATCCAAATCCCAAGCCTGATGATGCTAATGATGTACTCACTAACAGACTAATTGAAGTTACAGGTGCTGGTTACGATCCCAGCAATGGCAAGGTGAATATTCCTCCTGATTTAGAAACTGCTTGGAAAGCCAAGGTTTTACTCATTGGTTCGGCACTTTGCTCTAATGCCCGTCTGGTACATCTCAATGCGCCGAGTCGTTGGCAAGAAATTGGTGATCCCACCGAGGCGGCTCTCTTAGTCGCGGCAGGAAAAGCAGAACTAAATTTAGAAGAGTTACAAAAGCAATATCCCCGCTTACGGGAACTTCCCTTTGATTCGCGCCGCTTGATGATGACCGTGGTTTTGCATTGGCAAGATTCAGAACTATGGTCAAGTCCATCTCCTAATCTTGCTTTCACCAAAGGCGCTCCCTTAGAAGTTCTCAAACATTGCCATTGGATTTTGCGCGATGGCAAATCTCAAGAGTTAACCCATGACTATTGGGATGAAGTTGTCCGAGCCAATGATGACTTGGCAAGACAAGGATTTCGGGTGTTAGGTTTAGCAGCACGTCAGGGAGGACAGGAACTGCTCGATCTCAAGGCTCAGGATTTAGAGCAGGATTTGATCTTTATTGGATTAGTTGCCATGTTCGATCCACCGCGTGACGAAGTACCGAAGGCGATCGCCCAATGTCATCAAGCAGGTATCAAAGTCACGATGGTGACGGGTGATTATGGACTGACTGCCGAAGCGATCGCTCGTCAGATTGGACTAGTCAGCGATAAAGTGCGGGTGGTCACGGGTGAAGGCATGGGACATCTCTCGGATGCCCAACTAAAACAGGTGGTGAAATATCGCTTCGGCTTGGTATTTGCGCGGATGTCGCCTGAGCATAAATTGCGATTGGTGCAAGCATATAAAGATATTGGTGAAATCGTGGCGGTAACAGGGGATGGGGTGAATGATGCTCCTGCCTTACGAGCCGCGAATATCGGCATTGCGATGGGACAAAATGGTACGGATGTGGCGCGGGAAGCGGCGGATATTGTATTAACAGATGATAACTTTGCGACGATTGTGGTGGCGATCGAGCAGGGTCGGGCAATTTATCAGAATATTCGCAAGTTCATGACCTATATCCTTGCCTCAAATGTGCCAGAAATTGTGCCATTTTTAGGAATGGTTGCCTTTAAGATTCCGCCTGCGCTAACGATTTTACAAATTCTGGCGGTGGATTTGGGTACTGATATGGTTCCTGCCCTCGCCTTGGGAGCGGAAACACCCGAAGCAGGAATTATGGATCGTCCACCCCGTCCTAAACAGGAATTTCTGCTCAATGTTCCCTTACTAATTCGTGCCTATCTATTTCTAGGAGTAATTGAGGCAGTTCTCTCAATGTTGGGATTCTTTATTGTCTGGTGGAGCTATGGCTACTCGTTAGCAGATTTGCAACAAGTGACTCCGATGATTCTCAATCATACTGCCGATCCCACGGTGACAGGTATCTATCGCCAAGCGACAACTATGACTCTAGCGGCGATCGTCGCTTGTCAAGTAGGTAATTTATTTGCCTGCCGTTCGTCTTGGGGTTCTATCTTCCGTCAGTCTTTGTCCAACAATAGTTTGCTCTGGTTAGGAATTAGTGTGGAATGTGTTGCTCTCTTCGCTTTCATCGACTTCCCTCCCTTTAGACAAGTATTCGGAACTGCCTCATTAACTAATTGGCATTGGTTAATTTTGTTAGCCTGTCCACCAATCTTGATTGGTTTGGAAGAACTGCGTAAGTTGTTCCTGCGTGCTAGAAGGCGGAAACATTCGCGATCGCTATGATTTGAAGTGCAATCGCCTATTGGTTAAGTACATAGGCGATCGTAATGGCACTCATGGCTAGTCTTTGCCGAGGTTGAATAGTTGACGGAGAAAAGCACCTAGCCCTGCTAGGACAATCACCGTAGCTAGAGAGTAACTGATGGGCATAATGAGAGGGGTGATATCGAGGTTGGGGTTAGCGCTGGTTGTGGCTGCGGTCGTTTGGGTGTTTTTCATTTCTTTGATTTAATTCGATGTGATTAGCTTAGATGCGATCGCTGAAAACATCGACCTGAGCTAAGTTTGAGCAATGTATGAGTTGTGTTGGTGTAATGTCCGACTTATGTTTTTATTGGTGTTTTGGAGATTTCGGTAGGGGTTGAGCATTTGCAGCAATGTTTTCAAATTCTTGCGACGATCTCCTTTGGCAAATGCTCAACCCTCTAAGCAGTCAGCAGATAGTTGTGAATTGCGAGGGGTTTGGGCATAGCATTCCTGATTTGGAGATGATGGTGAGATTTATGGATATTTGCAGGAATGCTATGCCCCTACGAATGGTTAATTTGGATAAAATAAATTTGGTAAGGTTTTGTGAGGATTTTGGGTTGTGGGCGATCGATCTTTAAAGGCAACAGCAGCAGGCATCGAAATCGCAAAGATTGCTTTGACTACTAAGAAGTTAACGCAAGAGAAGCTAATGGAATTAGTTGATGTACAGTCACGCTCTACAATTTCCAATTTCTTCACGGGTAAACCTGTAGATCGTCAAATCTTCGTCACAATCTGCGAAAAACTGGAAATTAATTGGCAAGAAATATCTAGACAACTTCCATCGCAGTCTGGAAAAGGGACTGAGAGTGAGAGTATAGACATTGAGGCATTAGTGAAACTGGCGCGGGAGAGATGTGCGGGGGATATTCAGAAGCGGTGCGGGACGATGCGGGTTTTGGATATGGAGCAACCTGTCGCTTTGAGTGATATTTATACGGACGTAAATATTTTGGAGAAGATAACCCGCAATCAAAGAAAAGATCTTGAAGAATTAAGGGCTGTATGTGGAATTGAAGAGTTTGATCGGTGGGGATTATCAGGAATTAAACAAAAGCGGGTTGAGGGAATCGAAGCGGTTAGGAATCACAGCAAGTTGATGATTTTGGGTAAACCAGGGGCAGGAAAAACTACGTTTTTAAAATTCTTGGCGATGTCCTGTATTAGTGGGAAAGCGTTTACGGATTTTATTCCTGTTTTCGTAACTTTAAAGGATTTTGCGGATCGGGAAAATCGTCCGAGTTTGCTGCAATTTTTGACGGGAGAATTTAGTCAATGGGATATCGAAGTTGAACCGATTTTAAAATCTGGTAGGGCTTTGGTTTTGTTAGATGGATTAGATGAAGTTCGAGCTGAATATGATGATCGGGCATTGCGTGAGATTCGAGAATTTGCGCGAAACTATAGCGAAAGCAAGGTAGTGGTGACTTGTCGAATAGCAACGAAAGAATACACTTTTGAGCAGTTTACTGACGTAGAAATAGCAGATTTTGATGAGCGACAGATTGCTACTTTTTCTGGAAATTGGTTCTGTAAGAAAGAAATTAAATCCGAGGATTTTTTAGCAAAACTTGAACAAAATAATCGAGTTCAACAATTAGCAACAAGCCCATTATTGCTGACTTTGTTATGTTTAGCTTTTGAAGAGTCGGGAAAATTCTCTGCAAATCGTTCAGAACTTTATAAGGAAGGATTGGATGCATTGTTGCGGAAATGGGACTCAAAAAGAAGGATTAGGCGAGATAGTGTCTATCAGAATTTATCGGTACAGAAAAAGGAGGATATGCTCTCGCAAATTGCTTTGGCTGCCTTTGAGAGAGGCGACTATTTCGTGAAGCAAAGGCAGCTTGAGGACTATATTTGTGACTTTATTCGTAATACTGCTAATGCGAAAACCGATGATGAAGAGTTGCAGTTAGATAGCGAAGCTGTATTAAAATCCATAGAGGCACAGCATGGGCTATTTGTGGAACGCGCTAGAGGGATTTACTCTTTCTCCCATTTGACCTTTCATGAATACTTTGCGGCGCGACAGATTGTCGTATCCACTAGCCCTAGCAAATTAGAAGCTGCCTTACAAAATCTAGTAACTCATATTACTGACAAGCGTTGGCGAGAGGTGATTTTGCTGTCAGTCGGGATGGCAAGGGAAGCAGATGATCTATTGCTTTTGATGAAGAGAAAGATTGATAGTTTATTAGCAGATGATGAGAAATTACAGGGATTTTTAGCATGGGCAGATGAGAAATCGCGATCATTAGAAACCGAATACACTCTTCTTGACGTTCGTGCCTATTGCTTCACTATCCCTATAAACCTCAACCTATATCCAACCATAGAGATCGATTCTAACCTTGCTATTCAACGTTATCAAGATGATAAATTTTTTCTTAACCTCGATCCTGCTCTTATTGACTCTCTTGAGAAAGCTCTTGACATAGAAAAAACTATTGATCGAGCTCTTGAACTTGCTTGCGAAAAAATAATGGATTTTGCCATTAATCTCGGTCTAAATCTAGCCCTTAGCCTTAATTTTGATAAGTATTTTAATCTTGCCCTCAACAAGGCTATCGAGTTCGTAAAGGAGATTGCTGGTGATACATTGTACAGACACTTGCAAGATTTAAAATATAGCTTGCCTGACTCTAATCAAGATGAGGCAGAGTGGAAGAAATGGTGGAAAATTTCTGGGAAAGAATGGATTTCTGAGTTTCGCCAAGTATTAATCGAACATCGCAATATTGGTCATGATTGGCAACTTACAAAGGAGCAACGCGATAAGTTGAAGCAGTATTACGAAGCGAATCAGCTTTTAGTAGAGTGTCTGAAGAGTGACTGTTATGTGCGCCGTGAGACGAGACAAGAGATTGAGGAGAGTTTGCTATTGCCAAGTGTGTCAAGTAAAAGGTAAAAAGGTAAAAGAGATTTATTTTTAATGGTTTGGTGATTTGATAGCCAAAATGGAATCGACTAACCAAAATAGGCGATTTGGGATGAGATGCGATCGTTGGTTTGTGGAATGAGAGTGCGATCGCTTTAAACATTTGGTGTGTCTGAGAAAATAGGCGATCGCTGTTTGATTTGAGGTGAGTTGCGATCATTGGATTGTGGATTGAGGGGGCGATCGCATTTATAAAACAATCAAACATGGCAAAATAAAGACGATTGTTACAGTCATAGCTAGATATGCTAATTCCCTACCCCAACAACGCCATTGTTGATATTCGTAAATTACGGGATTACTGTCTTAATCTAGAACATGATGACGGTAAACATAAAGCCAGACTGTTTTCCTCAATCCTTGGCATGAAAGCAGAAGATGCTGAAGAATTAAGGCTGATTCTGCTAGAGATTATCAAAACCCATGAAGCTAAATTAGGCAGATCTGACAGATTTGGGCAACGATACACAGTGGATTTTGAGATTACATGGCAAAATAGAAATGCAACCCTGCGGAGCGGATGGATTATTGAACATAGTTCAAATATTCCAAAACTAACGACTTGCTACCCTCTATAGTCATTGGAGCTGATAAATATGTTAACAAGTTCAGTAAAACTTCTAGATGTCGTGGCTCTAACTATCGATCTTCCCCAAGATAATTTATGGCGCGGACAGGTTGGTACAGTTGTTGAGATACTTGCCAATGGTCAAGCCTTTGAAGTCGAATTTAGCGATCGCAATGGTCGCACATACGAATCTCTAGGATTAACTCCAGAAGAATTTATGATCCTCCGTTTCGAGCCAGCATTACCTAATCCAAAACCTCAATTAGTTACAGCATGATCTGAGTTTAAATGTTTTTTATAGCCGAGACGATCGCTGTTTGAGGTGAGGTGATTTGCGATCGTTGGTTTGTGGAATGAGAGGGCGAGCACGAGTTTTGGGATCTGTTAGAATCGATTTATAAATAGTCTTAAACCATAGTTCCCGTAAATAAATAGTTAAGTAGAAACACTATGTTTTATCCTCGTCTTAGTGGCGATCGCTATATCAATCCACTCACAGACTTTGGCTTCAAGCGACTATTTGGAACAGAGCCAAATAAAAACCTATTGATTGACTTCCTTAATGTAATATTGCCACCCCAACATCGAGTCAAAGATCTCACTTACCGCAGTACCGAAAGTCTTGGCAATAGCCCAAGCGATCGTAAAGCCATCTTCGATCTTTACTGCCAAAGCGAAAAAGGCGAAAAATTCATTGTCGAAATGCAGAAAGCCAAACATAACTACTTTAAAGATCGCAGCATTTACTACGCCTCTTTTCCCATCCAAGAACAAGCAGAAAAAGGAGATTGGAACTACAAGCTTATGCCTGTTTATACCATCGGCATTTTAGATTTTGTTTTTGATGAAGATAAAAACGATGATACTTTCGTGCATATCGTTGAGTTAAAAGATCAAGATAGCAAGGTTTTTTATGAAAAGTTGAAATTTATTTATGTAGAATTACCAAAGTTTAAGAAAACGATTGATCAATTAAAAGACCATTTTGACAAGTGGCTATTTTTACTCAAACATCTACCCGACTTAGAAGAACCACCTTTGCCTTTGCAAGAAAATGTATTTATTCAATTATTTGAAGTCGCACAGATAACGAACTTTTCTCAAGAGGAAAGAGATACTTATGAAAACAGCTTAAAGTACTATCGAGACATGAAAGGTGTTATAGAAACAGCAAGAGAAGAAGGTATGCGATCGCTTTTGCTAAAACAGCTTTCTCGCAAACTAGGAACCATACCCGATGAAATTAAAGTTCTGTTCCCCCAGCTAGAGCAAGAACAACTAGATGCCTTGAGTGAGGTCTTGTTTGATTTAGAAAGTTTAGAAGATTTAAACAATTGGCTCGAAAATATTAACAATCATCAATAAGTAATGTGGTGGCGATCGCTTTAAATATTTGGTGTGACTGACAAAATAGGCGATCGTTGTTTGGTTTGAGATGAGTTGTGATCAGCGGTTTGGGGAAAGGGGGCGATCGCTGTTTAATTTGAGATGAAATGCGATCGCTACAAACTCTGACAGTTAGAGCAAAAGTGCGTCGATCTCCCGCCAAGCTTAATTCGTGAAATTACTGTGCCACAGACATTACAAGGCTGTCCTGTGCGCCGAAATACCCAAGCCGTATCAATGTAGTTTCCTTTCAAACCAGCCACATTTTGAAAAGAACTAAAAGTTGTTCCACCTTTGGCAATACCATCACTAAGAGAGCGAATAATTCCTTGGTGTAGAGCCTTGATCTGTTCTGAATTGAGAGAATTTGCTGCTTTTTGAGGATGGATTTTACCGAGGAATAAAGATTCGTCAGCATAAATATTCCCAATCCCTGCAACAGTCTCCTGATCGAGTAATACAGTCTTAATTGGGCGACCACTACGACTAAGCTTTGCCCCCAAATGCTCTGGGGTAAACTCAGAGTCAAAAGGTTCCAAACCTAACTTCTGCAAACCCGTCATAATCGATTCCGTTTCTTGATCAGATGGAACCCACCAAAGTTTGCCAAAGGTTCGCTGATCATCAAACCTTAACTCCTTCAATCCTCCCTTTTTTCCTTTTTTTTCTTTTCCCTTTTCCTTTAAAAATAGCCTCACCCTTGTATGCTTACCTACAGCCGTATCGCAATCGCACCAAAGCAAACTCCCCGTCATCCGTAAATGCACACCCAATTGATTACCCTGTGAAAGCTGTGCGATTAAATATTTGCCCCGTCGTTGCCACTTAGTAAACTCTGCCCCAATTAGAGCCTCTAAAAAAGCCTGTGGCTGCTCAGGATAGGCGATCGCACGGGGTAGTAGTACCTCACCCCCCTCAATCTGCCAACCTAACGTATTTTCATTTAAACCGATACGAACCGTCTCAACTTCTGGTAATTCGGGCATTATTATGTAACGCTTTACGCTCAAACTAAAAAAATTACTAAAATCTACAGCGCTTTGCAATCAAATCCAAACCAAGAAATTTTTTGAAAGTACTGCGAAGCAATACTTTCAAAAAATTTCTTGGTTTGTTTGTTCGGTAATTGCTGTAAAAAATGAGAAGGGGCGCAATGCGCCCCTTCTCATTTTTAGGTTTTGAAGAATCTAGGCGACTTCTTCGACTTCATCGATCGCAAAGTTGTTGGTTGCGATGTTGGAGTAGTTAACGCTGTCGAAGCGAACGATCACTGGGTAAATGATGCCGCTCTTATCAACGGAAGCCACAGTACCGACTTCGCGATACCAGTAGGACTCTTTACGCAAAATGCGAACCTTAGAACCACGTGCAACTGCCATAGTTTTATCCTTATTCCTAAAGACTGTAATGTGAAAAATAAAATGATTACAGATACCGTCTCTAGGTTACTGTGAGGCGATCGCCTCTGTCTATTTCTAGCTCGTTAAGTTTTATTTAGCACTACCCAAAAAAAGTACCGCCCGCGAAGCGGGCGGTACTTTTTTTTGGGTAGTGCTAGATAGGTAAGGATGGGCGGCGCTTCGCGCCGCCCATCCTTACCATATAAATCCTTTCCTTTTTAGGACTACCCTTTTTTTGTTTGCTAACGCACAACTACAGGTGTACCCACAGAAGCCCATTGGTAAAGCCAAGCAGCATGATCGGGTGCAACATTAGTACAACCATGACTGATCGGAATCCCAAAGCTACGATGCCAATATGCCCCATGAATGGCATAGTTGCCACTGTAGTACATCACATGAGGTACATCAGGCACGTTGTAGTCCTCTCCCTGCATTCTTGCCGTAGGGTATTTAGTCTGAACGTTAAAAATACCTGTAGGGGTGGGCGTAGCGCTTTTGCCAGTGGAGACGACCACTGCATAAACAAGTCGATTTCCCTGCCATGCCAATAGTCTCTGACTACGCAAACGAATTTCAATCCAGCGCCGTCCAGAACGCCTTAGACGTTCAATGTCTTGAGTGCGTACAGAGCGAGATGATGTTTGCGCGATCGCAATATCTAAATTAATTAAGTTAATCGAGCCGCCCAGTCCCGTTAAACATAAAGTGGTGACTAAAGCGGTAGATATAGTTTGCCAATACTTAAACATTTTGATTGCAAGGTTGCGTATCAGAAATTATGCCCAAAATTTTAGTTAAATACGCCAAAAGGCGGTAGATACTAGAAAAGGTTCGCGAAGCGAACCCTTTCTAAAAGTTATTTGTTATAAAAATAAGCAATATCTTTTTCCTTCAATGGGGCAAAGCCTGCATCCAATAATTTTTGATTGAGTTCCTCTTGAGGAATATGCTTTGCGCCAATACGGACAATGCGCGATCGCATGGTATTGGTTACGCCACTGCGCTGACGACCTGCTTCAAGCGCCATAACGCTGCTATAGAGATCAAGTTTTTTAGGATCAATGGGTGTGCCATCAAAATCGATGCCCTTCGCGATCGCTACGTCAATCGCATCAGCACCAGTTGTTTGAGAATTGTCAGACATAAATAAAAACCAAATACTTGTTGAGAGTGGCGCATTGCGCCGCTCTCAACAAATTACCACTGAACGCGATACATACAAAATAGCAACCCATCTTTTTTGGCAGTAATCTTGCCACCCATTGACTGCACCAGCTCGGTAATCTCACTAAGCGGTGTGAGAAATACCTCTGAGCCTAAATAGGTTTCTAAAATTGCCCAATTTTCCGCAAATTCTAAATCAGGGGCGATCGTATCAAAAATTAGCACTCCATTGGGTTTTAATACCCGCTTTGCTTCACGCAAAACTAGCTTCCAGTATTCAATGGGATAATAACAACTAAAACCTGTAGCAATCACGCGATCGAAAAATCCATTTTCATAACTTAGCTTGTGTGCTGCCCCAAGCTGAACGCCCTTAAACAACTTGGAGTTAAGCTGTGAACCTCTTGAGTTAAGAGCTTCTTTGGCTACAAAACTTATTTCTTGCCCGTAAAAAAATACCTCCCAGTCGCGCCAAGGATAAATTAGAAAGCTGACTCCACAGCCAATATCTAAACAACGCTGATTTTTTTGAAATTGGGCAAGTTCCCAAAACGGCGAAGCAATTTTGCTAGCCAGAGTATGACTCACCCATTCTCGAAACAGTGGCATCGACTCTACCTCTTCAGGCAAATCAAAAGCCTCATTACGATATTCGCGATCGTAGCGCTTTTGCACTGTGGCGATCGACTCTGTCCATTCATCCGCCTGAGAAGTAAAGGCTTTATTCATTTTGTTTCCCACTATGCAGGTTGACTCGATTCGCTGATTAAAAACTCTGCATTAAACTGCTTGTTGCTTTTGAGCTTTAAGATAGGCAAATACTGACTTATCACCAATGTCTGAGGGGATTTCTTGAGTTGCTTTACGAATCGCAAAGATCATAAATAAAACCGCCCAAGCAGCTAAGAAACCTTGCTCGATCGCCACAGCTAAAAAATCCACTAAATGCCCCAGAATTAGCACAGGTACTAAAGGCACTAAAAACTTAGTTTCAAAGCGATTAAAACAAAAAGTCTCTTTAAAAAAAATGCCTGTTAGGGCTGCAAAACTAAAGCCAACACCAATCAGTGCAATTGGATACTCATAAACAGTGATCGCCAAAGGTTCGGGGAAATAAAGTGCTACACCTACCGAAGCGATCGCGCCAATTGCCCAAAAAATTTGTAAAACTCGATGCAGTAATTCCAGATAAATATGAATCGTCCAAAGTGCGACACCCAAGCCTATGGAAAACCCAACATATAGCCAAGTTAACCAATTTAAGATATCAGGATTGCTAGGTTGCAATAGCACTAACATCGCTCCTAGGCTAAAACATAAAGCCGCGATCGCCAAAGCACTGCGATAGATCATTACGCTAAGGCGATCGGCTTTAGTAATTGTAAATTCACCAAACTGACCTTGATAAACTTCAGATGCAATTTCCACACATTTCTCCGTCAATGGCGATTACTAAAAGTATAGAGGACATGTACTGACAGTGATTTGTACTGGTTTAACAACTAAATATTTTTTTAACTAAACGTGAGTTTGATATAGCCATTTGCGGCGTGCTTCGCACGCCGCAAATGGTGAAAAATGGTAAGAATCGCTTAGCGATTCTTACCATTTTTCACTTTCGTCGAACTGACGTTAACTAATTACACAAATCGCTATGTAAACTCAGTTTAGGTTAATTGCAAACTAGCTCCTAGAGAGGATTCGCGGTGCGAACCATCTCTAGGAGCAAAAGCCTCGCTTAGCGAGGCTTTTGCTGTTTGGACTTTTAAAAATAACAAGACCAATCTTGGGAATATAGAACCTACAGGACGACAACTCGTAGAATTATGATGAAACTTGATGTTATCTCTTGTTAATGATTGCCAAAATTACCATAATGCTTTACTATCTTGCAGTCAAAATCGACAAAATTCGGATGACGCTGTACCGAAAACCAAGTAGGCAGCAGAGGAACTTTAATTATGCGTATTTATTACCTAGCTGGCGTGATTCTTAGCGTTACTACAATCCTTAGTGCTTGCGGTGAGGGTACACCAGTCGAATGTACGATCAGCACAGCACGGGAATCCAGACAAGGCATTGTCAAAACAGCTAAATTTGCTCCTGGGACAGATTGTGAACAAATGAGGTCGCTTGCGGAATCAGGGCAGCCATTGCCGACTCTTGCTGGTAGTGCGCCTACAAGTACTGCCCCAAAAGTTGCTGAAACCCCTGCCACGCCGACTTTTAACACTCCATTTGTTGCTGGTCAAAAAACACAGGAGCTTATTGCTATAACTGATAAGCAAGCAAGAGTTGATGAGCTAGAGCAGAAAATAGGTGTTAACTCTAAGCAATCTCGCGATCCTTTTACTAGTACTGTAATCAATCCAGTACCAAAATTAGAAACTTTGCTGGAAAAGCCCAAAGTTAAACCCAATCTTCGAGCTGCTGTAGTTGTGCGAACATCCAACCGTCCTACTTTTGTTCCCCCTCCCCCTCCTGACACCAAAGCTGCCGAAGGCACAAAAATTACAGGTACTGTTGAAGTCTCAGGTACGATTTACGCAATTATTGATGCTTTTGGCGAGCCAACATCTCGTTATGTGAGGGCAGGTCAGATGATTTCCAACGGTAGAGTATTAGTTAAGCGTATTGACACTAACTCTGAGCCGCCCATTGTAGTTTTGCAGCAAAATGGAGTCGAAGTGTTACGTGCTGTAGGTGCTCCTGTTGTTGGGGCTGTAGATCCTACTCAACCTGCTGAGTCCGCTGCTGCTCCTGCCCCTTCTACAACACCTAAACCAACTACAACTCCATTTACGTTATTGCCACCTGCTCCATAATCGCTCCTACTAATAACGTTGCCATTTAAGGAAATTAGAGTAGTTCTTTGTGGGTTTTCATAGCTATGGTCAGCGATATAGAATTAACCCAAAAGAGAACGGCGGTGCTTTGCGCCGTCGTTCTCTTTTGGAGTTTATTTGAACAAAGAGGGTAAATACCCCAGCGCTCTGCGGTGTGAATAAATTCTAGTAAAAAAGAATTTGATACCCCGTCCGCTTGCGGCGGGGTAATTCATTTACCAAAAAATAGGCAGTGAATAGCAAAGCTATTCACTGCCTATTTTTTGGCTGTCAAAAAAGCCTTAAAAACAAAATATAAGGCTCTTGGACTATTTTTTAGGAGCCATCAACATCGTGATGTTTCTTCCTTCGCGCTTAGGATATTGCTGAATCTCAGCAACAGACTCTAGATCGCTAGCCATACGGTTTAACAAAACTTCCGCAAGATCAACGTGTTGAATCTCACGACCACGGAACATCACAGTAGCTTTAACCTTGTCACCTTCTTTTAAGAAACGTTCAGCATGATTGATTCGCACTTTATAATCATGTTCTTCAATCTTGTAGCGCATCTTTACTTCTTTGACATCAGATGTATGTTGCTTTTTGCGAGCTTCACGCGCCTTCTTCTCTTGTTCAAACTTGAATTTGCCGTAGTCCATGATCCGACAAACAGGAGGGTCAGCCTTGTCACTTACTAATACAAGGTCTAGCTCTTTTTCTTCAGCCATCTTCAAGGCTTCTTTGGGGGTTAGGATGCCGAGTTGCTCCCCCTCCATATCAATGACTCGAATTTTTGGATATCTGATGCGTTCGTTGATTTGGGGAAGGTCTTTAATTGGCTTTTTAGTCATGAAATCTCTGTTGTCTAGACTCTTGGGGGGTATTGGTTTAAATTACTAGTGGTTTACAAATATATGCCTATGCTAAGCAATATATACAAATTAAGTGTTTGATATACTTCAGCTTAGCAGTTTTTTGCTTGACATAAACGTTTAAGTATAGTACGAACTACCACTTCATGTGTCAAGTGTTATGCCATCATTTTTCGTAAATTTTGGTTAACCATAGCTGAAGTTACTTGATCGCTAAGCGTTACTGATCCGATTGCCGTTGGCAAAATGAAGCGCACTTGACCTGCTTCGACTTTTTTATCGGTGGATAGGGACTCAATAATCGCATCTAAATCAATATCAGCAGGTAAAGTCTGTGGTAATCGAGTTTTGGTGATAAGTGCAACCTGTTGAGCTTGATCGGTTTCAGTCCATAGCCCCAGTTCGACAGCGATCGCACCCGCAATGACCATTCCTAGTCCGACGGCTTCGCCGTGATTGTAGAGACGATAATTGGTAACTGATTCGATCGCGTGACCGACTGTATGACCATAGTTGAGAATGGCGCGAAGATTTCCCTCTTTTTCATCCTTAGATACGACTTCGGCTTTGGCTTTGGCACAACGGTACAAAATGGTTTGTAGCAAATCCGATGAAATATAGCGCAACTGATCGAGGCGATCGCATTGGGCTAGCAGGTCAAACAATTCCCGATCCCAAATTACGCCGTACTTAATTACCTCTGCCATCGCTGAGCGAAATTCACGGGCAGGTAAAGTTTTTAGCACTTCAGGATCAACCCAAACGAGGCGTGGCTGATAAAAGGCTCCGATAAGATTTTTGCCCTGTGGATGGTTGATTCCCGTTTTTCCACCGATCGCGGAATCTACCATTGCTAGCAGTGTAGTCGGTACTTGGACGAGATCGATTCCTCGTAGCCAAGTCGCCGCCGCATAGCCTGACATATCGCCAATTACCCCACCACCAAGAGCGACAATCATTGATGAGCGTTCTAAACGATGTGTAAGTGCTGCGTCATAAATCTTTTGAAGTGAATTAGCAGTTTTAAATCGTTCACCTGCGGGCAATATTAAATGAGCAACATCAAAACCCGCATTATTTAGAGATGCTTGGACGGTCTCGCCATAGTGCTTATAAATGACAGGATTCGAGACAATGAGAATTTTTTTGCTTTTTTTGCCTAAACCAATTTCTACTAATTTATCGCCTAAGTTTTTGAGACTATACGATGCGATCGCAATGTCATAACTGCGATTAGGTTGGCTATCACTATTGAGAGCAACGGTAACTGTTGCGGAATGTTCGGACATACTTCTGATTAAAGGATCTATCTGCCATGTTAGCAGCGATCATGTTTTCAAATCTCGCAAATAAGAAAAAGCGGCGCGAAGCGCTGCTTTTTCTTATTTGGTCATTGCTTGGCATAACTCAATGATTGCAGTTTGCAATGTCGCAGTTTCATCTTTGCCATGCTTGAGATCGGCTTCTAATCGCAACAAAATACTTAGCGATCGCATTAGCTTTTGACTATTTAACCCCTGTACTTCTTGCTTCAAGAAATAAATGCGCTTAGGATTACCAATTTCCGCAGCATCGGCGATCGCCTTATCATCTCTCTCTCCCGATTCTTGCATCAGTTTAATCCAGAGCCATGTGCGAAACTGTCCTACCAAAGTTGCACAAATTCGCAAACCGACTTCATTATTTCGCAGTAGTTCTGCAATCAATGAGAGTGCTTGACTCGTATTTGCTGAGCGAATAGCACTAGCTAATTGCAAACTATTGTGAGCCGAAGCTTGCACTAATGGGGAAATCTCTTTAGCAGTAAGTGGCTTCGTTTTTCCATAATGTGATAATTGCAACTTTTGCAATTCCATTGTCAGGCGACGAGTATCATTGCCAATCGCATCAACTAGTAAATCTATGCCATCTGATGCTATTTTTAAGTCAATTTCTGCGGCAGCCTGTTTTACTAATTGGGCGATCGCATCAGTTTTCCAAGGAGGGATTAACGAAAACTCTAAAATCTGGGCATACTTCTGTAACAACTTGGTAGATTTGGCTCTCCCATCAGGCTTATTTGATGATGTAAACAAGATGTAGGAGTCTACAGGTAAATGATTGAAAGTTCTTTCTAACTCTGCTAGTAATGATTCCGCGCATCGTTGGGCGATCGCAGTATCGGCAAGCCAAGTTAAACGACTACCCATACCAAAAGGCGTAGTCACAGCTTGGTTTAATCCGTCCATTACCTCAAGATCCCCCGTAGCATTGATTTTTGCATAATTAAAATCTCGCCACATCGGATCGATATGGGTGTCTATCAGTTTTTTAACTGCTTGAGAAATTTGATAGTCGTCATCGCCCCAATAAAAGTAGACAGGCATTGTATGATTAGTTCAACTATGTGGTGTGGTGTAGAGATTTGATGATTACTAGAAGCAAAGCAAATAGTCAAGTTAGCCTCCGTACAAAGAAATCGGTTACAGATCGTACAGATCATTATGCAACTTGGGGGAAAAGAGTCTTTGATATCGCATTTGCATCAATTGTTTTAACTGTGTTTTCACCAGTTTATTTGGCAATTACCTTATTGGTTTTCATTAGCTCTCCTGGTTCAGTTTTATATATTCATCCTAGAGTTGGTTTAAATGGTTCTAAATTTAATTGCATTAAGTTTAGAACCATGATTAATGGGGCAGATCAAGCACTAGAAGATTATTTAAATGCTTGCCCAATCAGCCGTGCTGAATATGAAGCATCCTTTAAACTCAAACATGATCCTCGGATTACTAAAATTGGTAAGTTCTTAAGGACAACCAGTTTGGATGAGTTACCCCAATTTTGGAATGTACTCATAGGGGATATGAGTGTTGTTGGTCCAAGACCATTAGTGCAAGCTGAACTGAGTAAATATGGTTCAGCAATTGACCGAGTCCTCAGCGTTCGACCTGGTATTGCAGGATTGTGGCAAGTTTCGGGGCGTAACGATATTCCTTATGCGAAGAGAGTACAGATGGATGCTAGTTATGTTAAACTCATGAGCTTTTGGCTTGATCTACATTTAATCTTTAAAACTATTTTAGTTGTGATTTTTCCTAAAGGAAATGGCGCATACTAAAAGAAAGGGTTGCTAAGCAACCCTTTCTTTTTGGGCTTAAAAACTTAAACATAATTGAATTGGTTAGAATTGCTTAGATTTAATAATGTTGGTGCAACATTTTGGACAACCGCAATTAATTCGTTGTATTGGGTTTGCATTATACCCGTGGAAAGCTTTGCATAGATACCGATGCCAGAAATGCCATTGTTGTTATAGCTCATCAAACTATAGTTACTGCTTGCACCTTTAAGTTCAATTTTATCTCCTGAGTTAAAGTCCGTAATTTTGGCAAATCCTTCAACAGCACCTGATAGACGCATATAGATAATCATCACCAGTTCTACCATCAAGTACATCATGACCACCTTCACCAAAGACATATAGCTACCCTCGATTGTGTTAGGACAAAAGCACAACCCAAGAATAGAATGGCGGCGCTTCGCGCCGCCATTCTATTCTTGGGTTTTATGTCCTCATACACTTGCCGACAGCTATAGTCATTACCTGCGCCACCATATAGTAAGTCTTTGGCACAAACAAGAACAGGTTCATCTTCATTGCCACCGTAGATAATGTCATTACCATCTTCACCGTAGATTCTATCTACTGTGTCAGAAGCTGGAGATAAACCCGTTGAGGAATCCCGTCCATCACCAAAAATAATATCGTTAGATTACATCTACATTCAAATAGCCAAAGATATCGTCATCCAGACTAGTTCCTTGAATAAAGCCATTACCAAAAATTGGATTAGGATTTTTTGCCATTTTTCTGCTTGATTAGGTTTACTGAGTTGTTGAACAATTTTGATGATTGGATTTTAGCTTCCCAAAAAATTATTAGAACTATCGTTACCATTTTTATAACTAATACCAATTCACGAAAGTGTGGCAACACTTTTGTGAATTGAAAACCAAATCCAGTAAGGGTTTTAAAAACACAAAATGGCTACGCTATTTTGTGTTTTGGTATAATGTGAGTCCTATAGCAATCCTAAATGGTTTGTGGAAGGACACCCCATCGGGGTGTCCTTCCACAAACCAAAAAAAATCCACAAATGATATAGGACTGCTATAGATAAGCTAAGAAATTTTAAAAAGCCAAAACAGTAAAAGCCTCGCTTCGCGAGGCTTTTATTAGAGAGGATTAGCGGCACTAATCCTCTGTAGCAAATACTTTGAAATTAACCCGAACTGATGTTATTTGATTAAACTAGCTTCTCCGACTGCGACTTGTTGGTCGTGAAGATAAATCAAACTCTAAAGCAGCAGCCATTCCCCAGAGAATAAAGGCAAGAATCCAGAAAAATTCAGCAGGCTCACCACTTTGATATTGCTTGCCTTCACAAACTTTGCTGATACCAGTATTGATGCTGTAGTTAAACCATAAGTCACCAAAAAACATGGCAATACCAGCACTGCCGAGTAAGCGCCAAGATTGAGCTGCCTTACCACCCCAAAAAGCTAGTAATAGAATGGTTGCGACAATTAGTAACCAAATATCACCAAGGGCATAAATAATATTCAGGATTTTCCCAGTATCTAGCGAAACCTCTCCACTTACGCCAAAAGTAACATAAGCTGCCACGACGACCCCAATAAATCCAACAGCACCCACGATTGCCCATTGTTTAGGATATAGATTTAGTCGGCGACCAATCACAGACATTGCCATTCCCCATGACAAAAATACGTAGGTTGACGTGAAGAAAATATCGGCGATTGATGGAAAGGTTTCAACTAGGTCCTTAGCGCCTTTGGCTCCACCCGCAATCAATGCACTTTGATATTGAAAATCTAAATAACCAAAAATTAAATTGCCAATACCCCAAGATAAGATACCTATGCCCAAACCAAGCCAAACATTTCGACCGCTAATGATTTTGGAGCTACGCCAGTTACGTAGACACAATATGCCTGAACAGGCGATCGCTACAGTTTGAAAAATGTACGTTCCGTATCGATACCAATTTGGTCTGACGAATAGATCTTTTACTGCCTTGGCGCATTCTTCAGGCTTGATTGTATGTGGTCCATCGGTTGGGGCATTAAAAAATAGGTAGAACATTAGAGCTAGGGCTGCCCATCCGATCGCTGCCCAAACAATAGATTGCGTGGAAATCCCTGATGGTGAGGGAGATTTAGCTCTACTCATGAATCTTGCACCTTAGCTACAACCATAAGAAATAAAGTATTTAAAGAAAGAAAATAACAAGTATTGTGCTACAAGCCATAACTTTAAAGGAAAACATCGAAATAATTCATTTAGATTAATTCCAGAGTTTACCCTTAGGAGTTTTTGCTAGCCAAGCTGTTACGGATGACGATTCAGGTAGTTCATTTAGAGCCTCGATCGCACTATCGACAAAACTATTGTTTCCAAAATAGGAGGAGGCTAGTCGATGTATTTCACCTAGAAGAAGTTGCAATTTGCTTTCATCCCAGTTGGGAATTTGCACACTATTAAGTGGGTTGATTGACAAAACTTGTTCTAAGGCGGCGATATTTTCGCTTTGAGCAAATTTACCCTGTTGCATAAACTTCAGTAAATCTTGCTTAAAAGAACCTGCTTGTCTAACGCCAAGAAGATCTTCAACCTCGATATATACAGCCTGCAATATCAGTAAACAACCTTGGACAAGGTGTGTACCTGCTGAAGAACTCTGGGTAGGTGCTGTAGGGAGTTGGTCTAGTTTAACTCTGCCCCAAACGCTAAAACGTTGAGGCTCTTCTAATAATACGCAAGCTTTGCCTTTGTTATCAGTTAAGTCACGCCAAAGCGCTAAAGCCTCATCTCGATTATCGCCAAACATGTTGAGTAACCGAAATGTTTGCCCCTGATATTGCAAAATCGGTATTTGTTGATCTTTGTTTTGTGGGTTTTGGACGTTGACGATTTCAACGTCTTGGCGCTTCAGGATGAACATGTCTCTACTGCTGACTTAACTGATGTTACCAGTAGCAACAAATCGTGGCTACCTAATGCCAAGGTTAATGATAATCCCAAAATCACATTAAAGTCTTGAAAATTTAAAATAAAACATTAATAAAGTAGCAGCTACACTGCTCACAAGCTCTATTTTTCTAAATTAATAATGATAAAGATGCCGCTTTGTAAATCCTTTATCGTGATTACCAGCAATTCTCACTATAAAAATCGTTTTTTGAAAGCCCACGCCGTTGTCGGGCTTTCAAAAAAACAATTTTGGTGTTTCCATCGCCGAGGGCGATGGAAACACCAAAATTGGTATGAGAATTGCTGCATGATTACAGTAGATTTTGTTGACTTAAAACTCACAGTAATTTCTGAAAGCGTTGCAAAGCAACGCTTTCAGAAATTACTGTGGACTACTCAAGGCTTTAATAGGTTTTAATGTATGTGAGTTCAGTATAAGTAGCCTATTTGTCTGCTCTTCATAACAAAATGGATTTTGGTATGGGTAGGATGATTAGTAAAGCGATCGTGATTAAAATCATGCCAATTAGATCGCGAGCTTTACCAATTTCAATACTTTCGTTCAAAATAAGTGCGCGGGGAACAGGTAATAAAAATAACAAGAGACTGTAAATTCTCAGCCAAGGCTGTGTAAGTAAAGCGATCGCGAGTAATACTAGTCTTGCTATGCGAGCAATTTGGACGGCTTGACGATGCCCAAACATGGCGATTACCAAATTGCCACCATCCAGTAAGTCAAAGGGCATTAGTTGTAAGGCACTAATTGCTAAGCCAGACCAACCAGCTAGGGTGAGAGGTGAAAAAGCAATGATTGTGTCTGTGGTATTTGTTGTTTTGCCTATAGAAAAAATTGTTTGCAGTAAAGTTATAAAAATTGAATTTTTGAAGTCAAAGGTGGCTAGATTAGGAATTAACAAAGATGGGGCGATCGCAGGATCAGGAACCATTGCAGTCGTAGGAACCAGCACCCAGTTCCCTAAAATTAATAAGACTACAGATATTGTTAAGGCTGCAATTGTGGGAATTGCTGCTAAATCAAACAGTAAACGGCGTTGATGTGGGTGTCCTTGAGTTGTAGGGAAATTGGTATTTAAAGTGCCTAGTAAACCAAAACCACCTAGAGCTGGTAAGAAAAGTGGGCGAGCAAGTTGTAATCGATAATGTCTGGAAACGTAGTACTGTGCGATCGCTCTTGCGATTAGGATACTCGCTAGGCAGAGCAAGTAAGGAATTCCTTGCTGTAAGTTTCTCAAGCTCAAGTTTTCAATACGTTGATTTGCTCCAGCAACTAATACTGTGAAAGTTGTACATAAGATACTAATTGCGCTGGAGATCCAGCTTTGGCGATCTCTTAAAGCTGGTTGCGATTTGGTGAGATGGTTGGGGATCACATAAAAGCAATAGTTTGTTGTATTTTCTTGGTGATCTTGCGCTTTGCCAAAATCTAAGCCCAGATTTTCTACGGGACTTTCTTGTAAATAACAAATAAAGCGATCGCCAAATACTTTTTGAATATTTTGGTTAATCGTTTCGTAAGCATATTTGGGATTTGGCGATCGCAAATTGCCACGACAGAAGATTTCATGAGGTCGATATTCTAAACCTGTCAGATAATAAATGCTTGATAAAAAGCAGTCTTTAAGTTGTTTTTCTTCGTTGGGATCGAGGATGATAGCTGCTAGATTTGAGTTGGCTGATGAGATTGAGTTGCTATATATCCATGTGGAAAGCAAAAATACCACAGCAACAAAAATTAATGGTAAAACGGTGCGATTGATGAATGTCAAAGCGATCGCCAAGGTTGGCAAGG
The DNA here is from genome assembly GCF_051131155.1 of Pseudanabaena minima str. Chao 2107. Taxonomy (NCBI): domain Bacteria; kingdom Bacillati; phylum Cyanobacteriota; class Cyanophyceae; order Pseudanabaenales; family Pseudanabaenaceae; genus Pseudanabaena; species Pseudanabaena minima. Next base: position 733,633 of record NZ_CP159508.1, on the reverse strand, counting down.
CAACTGCTAGAATCCACAAAACAAATATTTGGGTCTGCTTGTTTGTGGGTTGTCGCGATCGCTGATGGTAGATTGCTACGCACCCCACCACTGCAAAAACAAATACGTCCTCAAATCCCATGTCAATCTCTCATTACTTCTCATTACTATAGCTATAGCAAGCCTAAATGGTTTGTGGAAGCACGCTCCATTGGGGTGTGCTTCCACTAAAAAATCTACAAACGACCTAGGGCTGCTATATAGCGCTTTTCAAGCAAGCGAGATACAAAGGATTGTTGGGCAAAACAATCCCGTACTTCACTAGACTGTGAACCGCTATATAGCCATCAATAGTTATACAAAATCACAAAATGGCGTAGCTATTTTGTGATTTTAAAACCCTTACCGGGTTCGGGTTTCAATTCACAAAAATGTGACGACACTTTTGTGAATTGGTATTAGGACAAAATAAAAACCCAAGAGAGAGTTTCGCCGAAACTCTCTCTTGGGTTTTCTAAATGCTGTTTATCCTTTCAGGTTTTAATTTTGCAATTAAAACCTAGAATTATGAATGCACTCCAGCCTTCTACATTTCTAGGCAAATTCCCCAGATAGCAAACCAGTCAGTAAGTTATATGAGCAAAGACTTTGAATCTATCAGCGATCGCTTGCCACCACAGAACATTGAGGCGGAGGAGGCTGTCTTGGGTGGTATCTTGATCGATCCAGAGGCAGTTTCGCGAGTATTAGATACTTTGCGTCCTGAAATGTTTTATGTTGCGGCGCATCAGGAGATTTTTCGGGCTTGCTTAATGTTGCATAACCTGTCCAATCCTACGGACATGATGAGCTTGACCACATGGCTCAGCGATCGCGATATGCTCGAAAAAATCGGTGGTCAGACAAAAATTGCCCAACTCTGCGATCGCACCGTTAGTGCAGTAAATATTGATTTTTATGCTCAATTAGTTGCGGACAAATACGCACGACGCAAGCTTGCCGAAGCCGCTAGAGGTGTAGTCGATATTAGCTACAGTAATGAAATTGAACTAGCACAACTTCTCGATCAATCGGAACAAAAGATTTTTGCGGTTACACAATCACGCGCTCAACAAGGGTTGGTTCCTGCTGCCGATATTCTCACGAAAACTTTTTACGAATTAGAAAATCGCTTTAATTCCCTTGGTACTGGTAATTCCACCGCTACAGGTTTAATTACAGGATTTTATGATTTTGATGCGATGACCAATGGCTTACAGAGATCGGATTTGATTATCCTCGCGGGCAGACCGTCAATGGGGAAAACTGCCTTCGGGTTAGAAATAGCGCGAAAAATGGCAGAAATTCACCGATTGCCCGTGGCTATTTTTAGTTTGGAAATGTCAAAGGAGCAGTTGGTTTACCGTCTTTTAGCTAGTCAATCCAAAGTTCGCTCCAGTGACATGGGCATCGATAGTAATCGCCTCCGCACTGGACAAATTAGCGAAAATGAATGGGGAACCGTAGCGATGGCGATTAGTGGACTTTCGGAATTACCTCTATTTATTGATGACACGCCCAATCCTCCCATTACAGAATTACGCTCTAAAGCTCGTCGATTACAATCGGAAAAGGGAGGAGTATTGGGACTAATTCTGATCGATTATTTACAATTAATGGAAGGATCGGGTTCCGATAATCGCGTTCAAGAGATTTCAAGAATTACGCGATCGCTCAAAGCTTTAGCCCGTGAATTAAATGTGCCAGTAATTGCGCTATCTCAATTAAGTCGTGGCGTAGAAGCAAGAACTAACAAACGTCCGATGCTATCTGATCTAAGAGAATCGGGAAGCATTGAGCAAGATGCCGATCTAGTAATTAATTTATATCGTGATGAATATTACAATCCTGAAACTCCCGATCGCGGAGTAGCTGAGATTATTATTGCTAAACATCGTAATGGACCAGTTGGTACAGTCAAGCTACTATTTGAACCACGCTTAACTAAATTCGAGAATATGGCTTCTAGTCGTAGTTAAGGCACACACAGTAAAATGAAGAAGTTTTTATGCTTCTCGGCGAAGGGTGAAGTATAAAAACTATTTCTTTTCAGCCCTACTAAATTTAGTGGTAAATCTATGCAACCATTTGGACAACAAAGCGATCCAATCACCTTAGTCATCTCCGAGGTTGTTGAGCCAAATCTCATAGAAGAATATGAAGCTTGGACAAAAGGGATCAATCATTCAGCCCAGCAATTTGAGGGATTCATAGGGGTTGAAGTCATTCGTCCTCGCGATCATCAATATCCTGAATATGTGGTCATCGTGAAATTTGATAACTATGCCCATTGTAAAAATTGGCTTGCTTCACCTGTCTATCAACAATGGATGCAAAGATCTCAAGAATTTATATCTAAGCGATCGCAACAACATCAGCCAAACGGATTAGAACTATGGTTTACCTTGCCTAAAAGTAAGACAGAAAGTCCTAAAGAACCTCCCTATTATAAACAGGTAATCATTGGGGTGATTACGGTATATCCCCTAATCTTGCTCGCTAACTTGATTCTGAACCCATTTCTGCAAGGACTACCTGCATTATTAAGCTTACTCATTTCTGTGATATTTGTATCCGCTTTACTGACCTATCCAGTTATGCCATATTTAACTAAAATCCTCGCCTTTTGGCTGTATCCTTCACCATCCAAACGAACTAAAAAAGCAAGAAGGTAATATCTTACTAAAGATGAGGATTAGGATGGGCGGCGCTTTGCTCCGCCTATCCTAATAATTGGGTTTCATACCCCCATTGACTTTCTTATTTTTTATTAGCGATCGCTATATTTCGGCTTTATAATTGCGATGTAATAATCATTAAATAGCGATCGCGATAACTTCAAGAGGAATAAATGGTAAATATTGGTTATCATTCAGCAAAGCTCCAAGGTAATTTTTTTCGATCTATCTACAAATCTAGTCTTTCAAGTTTAGTGAGCTTTCCGATCGCCCAAGAGCGTCAAGTCCCGATCAAAGTTTACGCCCTATCGTGCGAAAGAGACCTACCTGAACAAGTGGCGAGTCTGAGATCTTTTCTTCGCTATGTGGGAATTCCTAAAGCATTTACGATCATGTCTGATGGAAGCTACACTGAAAAGAGTATTCAGTTACTTAAACGTGTTCATCCCTGTGTAGATGTTCAACTCTTAACCAAGTTCCAAAGAGATGACTTACCTCAATCGGTCTATGAATATGCTTCGCAGCAAGCTATGGGTAAGAAATTAGCTGCGCTGATGTCTATTCCCATTGATGATGCAACACTTTACACTGATTCAGATATCTTGTTCTTTCAAGGGGCTTCTGATTTAGCTGATTTAGCAGTTTCTGGAGATATGCACACTTATTATTTGCCTGACTGTAAAAACTCCTTAGACAAGCGACTTATTTATGAAGATATCGAACAGCAAGAACCAATTAATGCTGGATTCATTCTATTTAAGAAGCCTTTAGATTGGGATGAATCTGTACAAAGATTGGCAAAACTTCAAGAGCGTCCCAATTATTTCTCTGAGCAAACGATTGTCAATTTAACAATTAAACGTAATCATGGCAATCCTCTTGCGCGTGACAAATATATTATGAATGTTGATGATCAGTTTATCTATCCAGACAAGTTTGCATCGAAGCAAATTGCCATGCGACATTACGTCAGTGATATTAGACATAAATTTTGGCAATCAGTTTTCTCTAATATATAAGAAAAGAGAAACCGATTTTTTGATGGTGCAGCTTTGCTGGGTCACCAAAAATTTGTTTTTTTAACTCTACACCGACCTTTAATTCTTTATTCCATTCTTTATATGTCACCAATAGCTAGCTTTGACATCTTTGATACTCTGCTCACAAGATTAGTAAGTGAGCCCACAGAAATTTTTAAAATCTGTGGTGATCGCGCCTTGCAGTTTGGTTGGATTAATTTCTCGGCTGAGACTTTTCGTGAGGTGAGAATTCAGTCTGAGCAGCGATCGCGTTTGTTTTATCAGGGTGGTGAGGTTAGTTTAGAGGAAATCTATCGCGAGATGGCAAACACCTTAGAAATTGCGATAGAGACTATTGATAAACTCAAGAATTTAGAACTAGAGGTGGAAACAGAATATTTAATAGCTGTTCCTAAAGCTTATCAATTGATAGAACAAGCAAGGCGATCGCACCCCCATGTTTTGTTTCTATCAGATATGTATTTGCCTGAAGCATTTTTGGAAGCGAGACTAAAACAGCATGGATTTTGGCAAGAAGGCGATCGCCTATATGTATCCTCCCTATGGCGAAAATCCAAAGGAAAAGGGGATTTATTTTTAAAAGTGCTAGGGGATTTGCAATTAAATGCAAAAGAAGTCACTCACATAGGTAATAGCTGGACATCCGATGTCACAGTGCCTAAGTCATTAGGGCTTAATTCTATTTACTTTAATGATGCTAATCCCAACCGCTATGAGTTGATCTTACAAAAATATGCTGATTCTACCAATGGTATCACTTCCATTTGGGCAGGAATATCCCGCTATACGCGCTTAACTAAAGACACCAAAACCCCGAAAGAATCAATCATTCGCGATATTGCCGCTTCCGTTGCTGCGCCTATTTTAACTGCCTATACAATCTGGATTTTGCAACAGGCTAAAGCAAAACAACTTGCTCGTATTTACTTCTTAGCAAGAGATGGTGAAATGTTACTGCAAATTGCCAAGGAACTTGCTCCGAAAATTTATCCAGAATTGGAATTACGTTATCTCTATGTTAGTCGTCAAGCGCTAAGAATGCCGGGATTAACAAAGATTAACAAAGCTTTTTGGGAATGGATGTTTGACGATACGACTATTTTTACGATTGACAGTTTATTAGCTCGAATGTGCCTTGATTGCCAAGTGGCTCAGCCAATTTTTGAGCCATTGGGATATCCCTGTGAGACTTGGCAAAAAAATCTATCTCCTAAAGAAAGAATCGCGCTACGAAATAATCTAGAAAAGAATGCATCTTTACAAGAATTAATTCTCCAAATTGCCAAGCAGAAACGCGAAGTTTTAAAAGCATATTTAGATCAGGAAAAAATGCTTGATGGAAAAGCCTTTGGTTTGGTGGATGTTGGTTGGCGTGGTAGTTTGCAACTTTCTCTAGAAAATGCTTTTGAGATATTTGGTACAAGAATGCCCGTTGGTTTCTACTTTGCTTTGGACAAACCTACGGGTGGACTCAAACATAAAGGAGAGGTACTCGCTTTTTTCTTTAACTTAAATAACTCTGTAGGTCTTCGGAATGATATCGACTATCGCTATGTTTCGGCGATGGAAGTTTTTTGTGCGGGCTGTGAAGGAACAACTCTTGACTATGCTTTGCAGCCAGATGGTTCTGTATTGCCATTGCTAAAACATGCCAGCAATCAACCTGCCCTAGATTGGGGACTAAAAGCTTTTCAGCAATCTGTAATTACGTTTGTGCGACATCTCGTAGAGCGATCGCCTACGGATTTATCTTGTATTTCTCCAAAACTATTGCGTGAAGCCTTAGATAAAATATTTCTTACCTTCAACAAATCACCGACGCTAGAGGAAGCAGAGGCATTTAAGGATTGTCCATTTTTTGATGATCCCAATGAGTTTTATCATTTTTATTGGGCAATGCCTGTGCATTTAGTCGATGTTGTTAAATATGCGATCGCTAAAAGTGATGGCTTTGATCGGCATCGTAACGCATGGAGTGAAGCAAGCCTGCAAGTTAGTTCTCCACTGATCAAAGCATTAGTACCTCTGGCGATCTTCCAGCGCAAGCTGCTAAAGCGATTAAAAAAATTGATTCTCCGCCGTAAATAGTTAGTAAGGCGAGATACGTCCGTCTCACTGACTGTTGGGTTTTAGCCAGAAGCATTGTAAAATTTGGTTATGAGTGTATTGAGTCAAAATAAAACTATTGAACCAGCCCTTGCTGCGGTGAAACAACGCCTAGAATTAGGTGGTGCATTGCTTCCAGATTCACACGACAACTTGGTAGAGGTTGTTGGTATCCTCAAAAGTTATGGTGTGGTGCTGGGTGAATATTACAGGAATCTTACCTATATTTCTGAGCATCAATTTCTTGCATTTTTCCCATTCTTTAAATTCTTTAATGGTGATTTCTCCCTAAATAAACTTGGTCGTCACTGGTGGCACGATCGCATTAATTTTGAATTTGCAGAATATTGCATGAAAGCAATGTTTTGGCATGGTGGCGGTGGTCTAGATGCTTATTTGGACTCCACAGAATTTCAACAACGCGCCCAATTAGCGATCGCTGCTAAATGTGCACGTAATCCCTTGATGGCGGTGATGCATCGATTATTTCCAGATTTTCTGCTAGAGCAGGTGCGTTTGATGACCTACTATAGCGCTCTAGGATATTTCTGGTCGTTTATGTCGCCAATGTTTCTGAAATTAAGCGATCGCTATGATCGTGGTGAAATCAAAAGCATTCCTGATGTAGTTAAGCATGTTCAAGACGGTTTAGTTGCTGCTGCTGGTGTGCCTTATACTTACAAAGTTCTAATCAATGGCGCAGACTATGAAATCGTACCTGCATCGGCGAATTTGAAATTCTTAATGGATACGGCGGTTCCCTATGTAGAAACAGTATTTTTCCGCTCCTTCCCATTTCGTGGCACAGTTTCCTACAATGCACAGGCGCATCAAATTTCTACAGAAATTTCACAATTTAATTACGGTGTTCTCTATGCCGATCCTTTACCCGTTGGCGGAGCAGGAATCCCACCCACTTTACTCATGCAAGATATGCGGCATTTTCTGCCCGATTATTTGCATGAGGTTTATCAACAAGGCGATCGCGGTGAAGAAGATTTGCTAGTCAAGATTTGTCTGTCATTCCAAAAGTCGATGTTTTGTGTAACAACAGCCGCTTTGCGTGGCTTAGCACCTCATCCTTTTGAAACTGAAGATCCTCAAGAAAGACAAGCCAATGACAAATTTCTGGCTCCTTGGTTAGCACGTCTATCGGAATCGCGTTTATATACATTGCAATAACACCAATTAGGGATTGGGATGCACGGCAAAACCGCCTATCCCTAAAAAAGACCTCTAAAAGATAAAAGCGGCGCATCGAGCCGCTTTTATCTTTTAGAGGTCAACGGGTGACAAAGTAGGCGATCGCCTGATCTCTTGACCTTCGATAATTGTGTGTACCTGCCAACTCGGATCAGGATCAGGAAAATCAGAACGAAAATGTGCGCCGCGACTTTCGGTACGAAATAGAGCTGATCGCACTAATAAATAAGCATAGTCAGCCAAATTTCGAGTTTCAATCCATAAACGTGACGGTTCGGCAAGTTGAGCTAACTCAGCTTGCCATGTGCAGATTTGGGTGAGGGCTATCTCTAAATCAGATTGAAATCGACTGATGCCCGCAGCTTGCCAACTTAGATTTTGAATTGCAGATTTAATATTTTGAATAGTTACCAAATTGCCATGATCTTCTATTTTGGGCGCGATCGCTTTCGGAGACTTAAAAATCTGAGTTGCTTGAGAACATACCTGTTCAGCTAATCGTTCACCAAAAACGAAGCATTCTAATAGGGAATTACTTGCTAAACGATTAGCACCATGTACACCCGTACTAGCAGTTTCGCCGACTGCATATAGTCCCTCAATAGAAGTAGCTCCATAAGAATCAACGGCAATGCCTCCCATGCAATAGTGAGCGGCTGGAGTGACAGGAATTGGGGTGGAGAAAATATCAATTTGCCACTGTTGACAGATTTTGATGATATTAGGAAATCGATGGGCGATCCTCTCTCTAGAAATTGACTGTAAATCCAGAAATACTGTGGGTTCTTGGGTCTTCTGGAGATGGTTAAATATAGCGCGACTGACCACATCCCTAGGAGCCAGTTCACCTTGAGGATGATAATTAAAGGCAAAGCGATCGCCTTGATGATCAATCAAATGCGCTCCTTCACCCCTTACCGCCTCACTGATTAAAAACCTTGGAGCATTGGGTAAAGCAAGGGCTGTGGGATGAAACTGCACAAATTCCATATCCCGAATTACGGCTCGTGCTCGCCAAGCGATCGCCACACCATCACCTGTACTTGAGGGCGGATTGGTATTTTGCGAAAATACCTGAGCGCCGCCACCTGTTGCCAAAACTACTACTGGCGAAATTAAGCAACCTATTTCTTGATTTTCTTCTAGATAAAAAACACCACCGCAGCGCCCCTGTTGCATGTAGAGATCTAAAACTAGGGTTTGACTTAAAACTTGAATGCTAGGATTTTGTAATACGGCTGCCGCAAGCTTAGATACTAGCGCTCGACCTGTAGTATCTGCTGAGTGCAATACCCTGCGTTTGGAGTGAGCTGCTTCTAAAGTTAAGGCAAGGCTACCGTCTTCAGTGCGATCAAAATCAACTCCTAAGGCGATTAGGTTCTGAATTTGGCGAGGCGCAGCATTAACTAATACATCTACTGCCTCGACTTCACACAAGCCCACACCAGCAATTAAGGTATCTTTGCCATGAAATTGGGGAGCATCATCTTTATCAACAACTGCGGCAATTCCACCCTGCGCCCAATCACTAGCTGAAGTTGACAAGTTATCTTTAGTCACTAAACCAATCTGCCAGTTTGGTGCTAGGTCTGCGAGTCGCAGGGCAGTATAAAGTCCAGCAGCTCCGCTGCCGATGATTAAAGCATCAAACCTTGTTTGGTTCATCAAGTAAAGCCAACTTATCAATTAATGAATATTATCCCATTAGATCTTGGACTTACGCAGTCCTGCTCTAAGAGTGCAGGCTAAAATCTCAAACCCGTTTCAATGGTTTACTTACAGCTATTACCGAGCAACTCAAAGCAAGAAATTTTTGAAAAGTTTTGCAAAGCAAAACTTTTCAAAAATTTCTTGCTTTGGTTGTCATTTCCTAAATTCTTCAATTTGGTATCAGTTGTTTTTCTTCTAGGGTAGTAGATTGTAAATCAGGTAGAGGAATAGCTGAGGAATTGTCCGCGATCGCAGGGACAACATCTTTTGTTGATGGAGTTATTTCTGTAACAGGATAAAGCCACCATGCAAATAATCTTGTCACCTGTGGCATAAGAAGATAAGTCATCGTTGGCACAGCGATCGCTGTTACGAATGCCACGCGCAAAACTAGAGGCAGTATCACCAAAAAACGTTGAAAAATTATAGAAATAGTTGTAATTAAGGGGAATACAGCCAACCAAGTTACTAAAGCCATTTTGAACCTAGGTGGTGGTGTAATTGTGGGTTTTCCTGGTAGCGTAAACCAAGTTTCTAAGCCAGTTAGTACCTGAATCTGGGGCGGACTAATCGTAAGTGGTTCGGCGATCGCAAACCAGTACTGACGCTCGGCTGAAGCTTCCCAATGCCGTAAATTGCTCAGACGATCAAACTTAAAAATGATGCGATACTCTGGATCATCGACATTGACAGGACGAAAAACATTACTGCCCAGATAGCCAGAAAATTGTCCGCAAGCATTGGTAACTCCAGTTAAAAAGGCTTCAAATTCTGCCTTACATTCTGGTTTAACTCGTCGAGCGATCGTTACTGTAACGGAAGGATCATTTAGCTTTTGCTGAGTTTCCGACACGATCAAACTTCTCCTTTGTATAAAATCTTATTACCAAGACATACAGCAATTACTGATTCACCGATCCACCAGAGATTGAGCATAAATTGCTATAGAGTGTCGTAGCCGCTTTGCATTTTTCGCTTTGCATTCGTAAATGGGGCTAAATGGGACAAAAATGATCTAAATGTTTCTGGATAAAAGCCTCTCTAAGAATATCTTTGAATATCCAAATAACCAGTGAACATCAAGAAAATATGAGTTTTGATTTATCGAAACTTAACTACTCACAACAGTTTGGTATTGACAATGAATCAAAAAATAAACTTTTTATTAAAAATTATTGAAAAAAACTGTGGAACAAAATTATTAATAAGTTTAGTTACTTTATTCAATCGCAAACGCTTTTAAAAGCGAATTATCAGAAAAGTAATGGTCAAAAAAAGTATTCTGTGATACAACCTATTGAGGTTAACTATATCAGGATTGTGAAGCTATCATCTTTGATTGATCAGTGTGAGAGGAGTGAGGTTTAACCTCCATCCTAAGATTGTTAAGTCAATTTTTTTAATAGAATTCAATAGTTTGGAGGCGTTAAAGGTTAATGAGTAAGAGAATGAATCGTCGTAAGTTCATCGTTTATGGCTCTGCTGCACTTGGAATTAGTAGCCTGATCAAGGCTTGTGCTCCAGCTACCCCAACAGCCACCCCAACCACCGCTGCAACTACTGCTGCAACCACTGCTGCATCACCTACAGCCACAAGCACAGCCGCAGCTAGTGGTGGCACGATTAAGGTTGGTATTTTGCACTCTTTGAGTGGCACTATGGCGATCAGTGAGAAGAGCCTTGTAGACGCAACTCAACTTGCGATCGAAGAAATTAACAAGGCTGGTGGTGTACTAGGTAAGCAAATTGAAGCGATCGTTGAAGATGGAGCTTCCGACTGGCCGACATTTGCTGAAAAAGCCAAGAAATTGATTGACCAAGACAAGGTCGTAGTTGTATTTGGATGTTGGACTTCAGCAAGTCGCAAAGCAGTACTACCAGTATTTGAATCTAAGGATCATTTACTCTTCTATCCTGTCCAATATGAAGGACAAGAATGCTCGAAGAATATTTTCTACACTGGTGCTGCGCCAAACCAACAGATTGAACCTTCTGTAGAGTGGTTACTCAAGAACAAGGGCAAAGAATTCTTCCTAGTTGGCTCTGACTATGTATTCCCTCGTACTGCTAATACAATCATTAAGGCTCAATTAGAAGCCTTGGGTGGCAAGGTAGTTGGTGAAGATTATTTGCCACTGGGTAACTCAGAAGTAACCCCAATCATTTCCAAAATTAAACAAGCTTTGCCAAATGGTGGTGTAATCTACAACTCACTCAATGGTGATAGTAACGTTGCCTTCTTTAAACAGATGCAAGGTGCTGGTCTAACCGCAGATAAATATCCTTCGATGTCTGTCAGTATCGCTGAAGAAGAAGTTAAGGCGATCGGTCCTGAATTCCTGAAGGGCCACTATGCAGCTTGGAACTACTTCATGACTGTTGACAATCCAGTCAACAAGAAGTTTGTAGAAGCCTTCAAAGCTAAGTATGGCGCAGATCGCGTTACCAACGATCCAATGGAAGCTGGCTATATTGCTGTCAATATTTGGGCACAAGCTGTCAAGAAAGCAGGTAAAGCAGACGATCTCGAAGCAGTGAGAATGGCGGCTCTTGGTCAAACCTTTGATGCTCCTGAAGGTAAGGTTACAATGGAAAATAGCCATCACCTTTCCAAGTTTGTGCGTATTGGTGAAGTTACAGCCGATGGTCAGTTCAAGATCGTCAACGAAACCAAAGAAGCAGTGGCTCCACTACCTTGGAACCAATTTGTTGCAGAAACTAAAGGCTACTACTGCGATTACTCTGACAAAGCTAAAGGTGGCAAATTTAAGAAGGCATAAGCTTCTGTTTGCCTAAGGGTTTGAAAGCTTAAGACTTATGCATTAAGTACAAAGTGTAGAGGCAATTCATGGATTGCCTCTACACTTTGTACTATTAATTTCAATACCGAATACTGATAAATAATGTTGATAGAAACATGACAGAGAATCTTCTTCAACTTCTTCAAGGAGTATTTAACGGCATTAGTACAGGTTCTGTTTTGTTACTGGCTGCACTAGGCTTGGCGATCGTATTTGGTTTGATGGGCGTAATTAATATGGCTCATGGCGAACTGATGATGTTTGGAGCTTATACGACTTTTGTAGTGCAGAATGGCTTCAAAAAGTTGGGAGAACCTTGGACAGATTTTTATGTTTTTGCCGCACTAATTGCTGCTTTTCTAGTGACCGCAGGGATTGGATTTCTCTTGGAAAAAGGAGTGATTCGTCATCTATATGGACGACCGCTTGAGACGCTTTTAGCGACTTGGGGCGTGAGCCTTATATTTCAACAATTTGTCCGTAGCGTCAATTGGGTTATCTTGGCTGGTTTAGTAGTTTTTAGCATTCTGTATTTTGTTGGTGTCTGGTTTCTTCAGAAAAGACCAAATTGGGAATCTATTCGTAACTGGGCGATCGCGATTCTCCTGCCTCTGTCTCTAGCTATTTCAGGTACTGTAGCTGTATTAATGGCTCAGACCTATAAGATTGTGGTAACTCAGCCTTGGTTTGGAGCGCAGAATGTAGATGTAACAGCGCCAAAGTGGTTACGCGGTGGTATGCAAATTGGTTCAATCCAATTTCCCTATGTTCGATTGTTTATCATTGCCCTGACAATTATTTGTGTAATTAGTATCTACCTATTTTTAGAGAAATCGCCTTGGGGTTTACGCATTCGTGCAGTTATGCAAAACCGCCAGATGAGTTCTTGTCTAGGGATTCCTACTAAAACTGTTGACGCACTTACTTTTTCCCTTGGTTCTGGACTTGCTGGGGTTGCGGGCTGTGCAGTTAGTTTCCTTGGCTCAGTTGGTCCGAATACTGGTCAAAACTACATCGTTGATACTTTTATGGTGGTTGTAGTTGGCGGTGTTGGTAAGTTAGTTGGAAGCATTGCAGCAGCTATGGCAATTGGTATCACCAGCTATCTATTTGGTTCACAAACCTTTGTAACTTTGTTTGGTGCACAAAGTCCCGTAGCGGGATTTTTTACTTTCTTTGGTACTACCAGCATGGCAAAGGTATTGCTTTTCCTTGCGATTGTTGCCTTCTTGCAATATAAACCTGCGGGTATGTTCCCTCAAAAAGGTCGATCAGTAGAGTTGTAAGAGTCCTGAACATCAGCCTGTAATAGACAAATGAGCATGATAGAAGATATTCCTAAAAATATTCCAACTCCATTGACTTCTCAGAAGAACTGGCGATCGCTAGGGATTGAAGTTGCGGTTGGCTTAGCGATCGCAATGATACTTATTTTTGTGGTTCCCACAATTTTTAGTGCAACTGGTCAAGCATTTAGAATCACCATGTTAGGTCGATTTTTAGCTTTGGCGATTGTTGCCCTAGGAATTGATCTGATCTGGGGATTTACTGGACTTTTGAGTCTAGGTCATGGGGTGTTTTTTGGCTTAGGAGGATACGCTCTCGCGATGCACTTAAAACTGCAATTCCCTGCCGATGCCACTGAGAAATTACCTGCATTTATGCCTCTGTATGGAATTACTAAACTTCCTGCCCTCTGGGAACCGTTTTTTTCGTTCCAATTTACTGTTTTAGCGATCATCTTAATTCCTGCGATCGTTGGAGCAGTTTTAGGATACTTAGTATTCAGAAATAGGATTCGTGGTGTATATTTCTCAATCCTTACTCAAGCTACTACGATTATCTTTTTCAACTTCTTCAATGGACAGCAGCAACTGATCAATGGCACAAATGGACTGACTGATTTCAAGACCATTTTTGGCTACGATATCAATGCTCCTGAAACCCAAAGAGTCTTTTACATCTTAACTGTGGTCTTTTTAGGACTAGCCTATGCACTTTGTCGATGGCTAACTAGTGGTAGATTCGGACGCTTGTTAGTAGCTTTGAGAGATGATGAAAATCGCGCTCGCTTCTCTGGCTATGATCCCACAGGTTTTAAGGTATTAGTCTTTGCGATCTCAGCCGTTTTAGCAGGCATTGGCGGAGCATTATTTACACCTCAAACTGGAATTATTTCCCCAAAGTCAATGGATATTGCTCTTTCCATTGAAATGGTGATTTGGGTAGCTGTAGGTGGTCGCGCTACATTGATCGGGGCATTAATTGGCACAATTTTAGTTAACTTTGCTAAGAGCTTGCTGAGTGAACAATTTCCTGAAATTTGGCTATTCTTCCAAGGTGCAATGTTCTTGATTGTGGTCATGGTATTGCCCGATGGTTTAGTCGGATGGTGTCGCACTAGTGGCGTATTGCTATTTAAGAGAATCTTTTTTGGCAGACCGACAGTTACATATCCCAGTCTTGAGTTAGATCCAGAGGTGCAAAGTGAAAGGGAAAATCCTAGAAATTGAAGATGTTACCGTTAGTTTTGATGGGTTTAAAGCTATCAATAACTTGAACTTTGATATGGAACAGGGTGAGCTAAGAGTAATCATTGGTCCAAACGGCGCAGGTAAAACTACATTCCTAGATGTGATTACTGGCAAGGTAAAACCTACTCTGGGTCAAGTCAGATTTAAAGGCAAAAATACGCGATCGCTTTCTGAACATAAAATTGCCAGAATGGGTGTGGGGAGAAAGTTTCAAACACCTCGCGTATACCTTAATCTCACGCCCAGAGAGAACTTAGAGCTAGCTAGCAATCCCAACAAAAATGTCTTCTCTACATTGTTTAAACCACCATCAGTAGTAGAAAAGCAAAAGGTCAATGATCTTTTGAGGACGATCGGACTGATCAATAAGTCAGAAATGAAAGCTGAGTTTCTATCGCATGGTGAAAAACAATGGCTAGAAATCGGCATGTTGATTGCCCAGTCTCCTGACCTATTGCTAGTGGACGAACCCGTTGCAGGTTTGACTGATGAAGAGACAGAAAAAACGGGTGAACTTTTGATGTCACTAGCAGAAACTCATTCCATCATCGTCATTGAGCATGATATGGAGTTTGTACGTCAAATTGCGCGGAAGGTAACAGTCTTGCATCAAGGTAGCGTACTTTGCGAAGGCAATTTTGAAGAAGTGCAGAACGATCCACGAGTCATTGAAGTTTATTTGGGACAACAGGAAGAAGAGCATTAGCGATTAGCTTTTAGCTTTTAGCTTTTAGCTTTTGGTGATTGGGAATTGGTGATTGGTAATTGACGAATTTAATAGCTAACAGCTAAAGACTAATAGCTAACAGCTAATAGCCAATTTATACCAAAACTCAAAATGGCGTAGCCATTTCGAGTTTTAAAAACCCTTACTGGGTTTAGTTTTTAATTCGCAAAAGTGTTGTCACACTTTCGTGAATTGGTATTAAAGCAGAGGTAATCTATGGAAGAAACTTACGATCCGATTTTACAAATTAATAATCTCAATGTTTATTATGGTGAAAGCCATATTCTTCGTAATGTAGATATGGGTGTTGCTTCTGGCAAAATGGTCTGCTTAATTGGGCGCAATGGTGTCGGTAAAACCACTCTGTTAAAAACAATTATGGGATTACTAAAACCTAGACAGGGCGATGTTTCCTTTTTTGGAAAAGAAATCACTCAATTTACTCCCGATCAACGCGCCAGAATGGGTGTGGGCTATGTGCCTCAAGGTCGGGAAGTGATGCCCCGTATGACAGTTAGAGAAAATCTCTTGCTTGGTTTAGAATCGCGTCCTGTTACACCTGCCGTCCGCCAAAATCTTTTGGATATGGTATACGAGTTATTCCCAGTGTTGAAATCAATGCTCAATCGGATGGGCGGCGACCTTAGCGGCGGTCAACAACAACAGTTAGCGATCGCCCGTGCGTTGATGGGACAGCCTAGATTATTAATTCTTGATGAACCAACGGAAGGAATTCAACCTTCAATTATTCTCGAAATTGAAGCAGCAGTTAAGCATATTGTTGCAACTACTGGGATTTCGATCCTACTTGTGGAGCAGCATTTGCACTTTGTCCGCCAAGCTGATTGGTATTACGCCATGCAAAAAGGCGGCATTGTCGCCTCTGGAAAAACTTCAGAACTCAGTAACGAAGTCATTCAGAAATTCCTAGCAGTTTAGAAACACAAAAAAAGAGGGGGAGTGCTTAGCACTCCCCCTCTTTTTTTGTTAGCCCTTCTCCATTTACTTCTAAACAAGTGCTTGATAAAGTAATCGACTAGTCCAGTTAAATGTCCTTCCAAACTGCGATCAGAGCGAAAAACCAAGCTACATTTTCCACGGTTCTTCATCTGGATTATATAAGCCTTCACTGATAGCAAATGCTTTTAGTTCTCGGTAAGCAGCAAGAAAAGATGATCTATTAGCCCAGTTATCCCCTTTTCCTCCAGTATAGTGTTCTCCAGGAAAAGGATCTAGAAATGTTCCATGATTATCAATCAAATATTCATCTGCAATCGAATTTTTTGTGTAATTCCAATCAATATCAAATACCATCTCAAAACAACCAATAAATTTTTGGAGACGCTCTTTTAATTCTTCATTTTCCATAAATAACCCTAGTTAAAGTTGGGGTCTAACTTATAATTCATCTGTGACTGCGATATAAACATGTAAGTTGTTAGTAAAACCGCAAAACAGTGTACTTTTTGAGTAAATTTCAAAACTAAGATTTTTAAATTTATTCTTGCTAATTTTATCTCTATTAGCCTCTTTTTTCATGCTTAACCTAACGATTTTTACGCTTTACTTGGTTATTTAATAGCTAAGCGATCCCGATGAGCGACAAAACGTTCAAGAGCTTTACTTCGTTTTTTGCTAAAATCAAGATAGATAAGGAGCAGAAATACCATGCAAGCAATTATAATTACTCCTGAAATAGAAGAAGAACTTGAACCACAAATCCATCTTTGGTCGATCGCAGATTATCACCAAATGATTGAAGCAGGAATTTTGGATGAGGACGATCGCGTCGAACTCTTGGAAGGAAAAATTGTTTGTATGAGTCCACAAAGACCATTTCATGCTGCAAGTGTACAGCGCAGTGCCAATCATCTTTATGAATTATTAAGAGGCAAAGCCTATATTCGCGTTCAATTACCCGTAATACTAGGCAACGACTCTGAACCAGAGCCAGATCTTGCGGTTGTGAGATTTGATAATAATGAATATTCCTTTCGACATCCTGAAGCGTCGGATATTTATCTATTGATCGAAGTAGCCGATTCAACTATTGCTAAAGACCGCAAGCAGAAAGCGCGTATCTATGCCAAAAATCGGGTTTTAGAATATTGGATTCTCGACTTACAAAAGCGACAAGTTTATGTTTTCCGTCAGCCAGAGGAAAACACCTATCGAGAAGAATTGGTTTTGAATAGCAGTGATAGTATCGCTATGCAAGCATTTCCTGATGTAGCGATCGCATTAGATGCTATGTTTCCTATTGCAGAGAATTTACAAAGTTAACTAGATATTCCTATGGCTTCACCTTGGGCGGGAGAATTAGAATTAGAATTCGCGAAACGGAATCAACAAACCGTATTAACCCGTAATTACACCGTAGCACCTTGGAAAATTCAGCGATCGCTTTATCCCGAAGGTGAAGAAGTTTGTCATTGCATTCTCTTACATACCGCAGGTGGTTTAGTCGGCGGCGATCGCCTGTCTGCAAAAATTCATTTACAACCGCAAACCCAAGCCCTGATTACTACTGCTGCTGCTAGCAAAATCTATCGCAGCACAGGCGCTGAATCTTTACAAAATCTCCATATTCACATCGATGAAGGGGCAAGTTTGGAATGGTTCCCACAGGAGACAATTGTATTTTCCGAAGCGCAATATCGACAGCGAACCAGAATTGAACTCGCACCAGCCGCCACATTGACCATGTGGGAAATTGTCAGGTTTGGGCGCACGGCTCGTGGTGAGAAATTTCTAGATGGGAATTGGCGATCGCATACGGAGGTATGGCGCGACCAAAGCCCCCTATGGATTGATCGGCAATATCTCAATGGAAATTCGGAAATGTTAGGAAGTCCTAATGGCTTAAATAATTATGCGATCGCTGCAAATTTTATTTTTGTTGGCGCTATTGTAGAACCTGAATTAATTACACAGATTCGCTCTACTTGGGAGCAGGGAAGTTATCAAGGAATGTCAGGAGTTACGCGATCGCTTTCAGGTTTAGTTTGCCGCTATTGTGGGGACTCCTCCAGTGATGCACGTAAATGGTTTCAACAAATTTGGCAGCTTTTGCGTGTATCCTATAGGGATAGAGCAATATGCGTACCTAGAGTCTGGTGAGTTTCTAATTTTGGCTTCGCTAAAACTAGAAACTCAATAAATGCATACCTAGAGTTTGGTGAGTTTGTGATTTTGGTGAAGCCAAAATCACAAACTAAGTAAATGAGTTTGGTAGATATTCATGCAACTTACGCCTCAAGAAAAAGATAAATTATTGATTTTTACGGCTGCATTATTAGCGGAGCGTCGTAAAGCTAAAGGTTTGAAATTAAATTATCCTGAAGCGATCGCCTTCATCACTGCGGAGATTTTGGAAGGAGCAAGGGAAGGTCGCACGGTTGCCGAGTTGATGTCCTATGGCGCGACTTTGCTCACCCGTGATGATGTGATGGAAGGTATTCCCGAAATGATTCATGATGTGCAAGTGGAAGCTACTTTCCCTGATGGAACTAAACTGGTGACAGTACATAATCCTATTCGCTAACCAGCAATCCAAATAATTTATGGAGGTCTGAGATGATTGCGATCGCAACACCCCAGAAACAACAAAAAACAACAGAGGTAGAACCGAAACTTACCTTCGAGCAGTTTCTAAAAGTTTATCCTGAATATGGACATTATGAACTTATTGATGGTGAGCTAGTTGAGATTTTTGAGATGGCATTTACACGCAATCATGACGATGTTGGAGAGTTTATCGATAGACGTTTTTACCGTGAAGTCGAACGATTATCTCTTAACTATGTCATTAAGAGAGCGGTTCCCATAAGAAGTATCGACCAAGACGGAAATGAGCGTGGACGTGTACCTGACTTAAGTGTGATTGATGCAACATCTTGGCGCTCTAATCGTAGTGACTATAAAGGATTTCGTGACAAAATTCAGTTAGCTGTTGAAGTCATTTCTACAAATTGGGAGGATGATTATATTGACAAGTTTGAGGAATATGAACGGATTGGTATTCCCGAATATTGGATTGTGGATTATTTAGCGATCGCTAGTCGTGAATTTCTTGGTAATCCCAAAGTCCCCACGGTGTTTGTGAATTTGCTAGATGAAAATGGTAAATATCAAACAACTAGATTTACAGGAGATGACAAAATTATTTCACGGACTTTTCCTGAATTGGACTTAACTGCTACCGAGATCCTCAATATCTAGCAAACAGATCCCCGATTTTTCTATAAATTCAGAAGTTATCTATGCTGTCAACAAAAAAGTCGGGAATCTCAAGGCTCAAATGGCAAAAAACAAATTTTAATTGGAGAAGAACTTATGATTGTTGGTGAAATCATTACTCAAGAAGGTGATATTGAATTAAACGCGGGTCGCGAAGTGACTACGCTCAAGGTTGCTAATTCAGGCGATCGCCCGATCCAAGTTGGTTCCCATTATCATTTCTATGAAACTAATCGAGCGCTGATCTTTGATCGCGATCGCGCCAAAGGTACACACCTTGATATTCCTGCGGGAACTTCCATCCGCTTTGAGCCGGGGGATGAAAAGGAAGTAAATCTCGTTCCCTATGTGGGTACTCGCGAGATTTATGGATTTAATGCTTTAGTAGAAGGCAAATTGGAGAATTAAACGAATGAGTTATAGAATGTCCCGCCGCGCCTACGCAGAAACCTATGGCGCTACCGTTGGTGATAAAGTTCGCTTGGCTGACACAGAATTATTTATTGAAGTGGAACGTGACTACACCACCTATGGCGATGAAGTCAAATTCGGTGGTGGTAAGGTAATCCGTGATGGCATGGGACAATCACCAATTACCAATGCCAATGGAGCCGTTGATGTCGCGATTACCAACGCTTTAATTCTCGATTGGTGGGGCGTGGTAAAGGCGGATGTGGGGATTAAAGATGGCAAAATTGTCGCGATCGGGAAGGCGGGAAATCCTTACATTCAAGATAATGTAAACATCATTATCGGTGCGGGTACAGAAATCATTGCAGGAGAAGGCAGGATTCTCACCGCAGGCGGCATTGATACCCATATCCATTTCATCTGTCCCCAACAAATTGAAGTAGCGATCGCCTCTGGGATCACGACGATGATCGGTGGTGGCACTGGTCCTGCTGTAGGTACAAATGCCACCACCTGCACCCCCGGCCCTTGGAATATTTATCGAATGTTGCAAGCTGCCGATGCTTTTCCGATGAATATAGGTTTTTCGGGTAAGGGCAATAGCAGCAAGCCCGAAGGACTAATTGAACAAGTCGAAGCTGGGGTAATTGGGTTGAAACTCCATGAAGATTGGGGAACTACTCCTGCCACGATTGATACTTGTTTAGGTGTTGCCGATGAGTACGATGTGCAGGTTGCCATCCACACGGACACGCTCAATGAAGCAGGATTCGTGGAAGATACGATCGCTGCTTTTAAAAATCGTGTCATCCACACCTATCACACTGAAGGTGCTGGCGGCGGTCACGCCCCCGACATCATCAAGATTTGCGGTGAAGCGAATGTACTTCCTTCTTCCACAAACCCTACTCGTCCCTATACTTTAAATACTCTTGACGAACATTTGGATATGCTAATGGTCTGTCACCATCTCGATCCTAGCATTCCCGAAGATGTATCCTTTGCAGAATCAAGAATCCGTCGCGAAACGATCGCTGCTGAAGATATTCTCCACGACATCGGTGCGTTTAGTATGCTCTCTTCCGATTCACAAGCTATGGGAAGGGTTGGCGAAGTAATTATCCGCACTTGGCAGACTGCTCACAAAATGAAGGTACAGCGAGGAGTGCTGGCGAGTCCCGAAGCTACCAGAGCCGACAATTTCCGCGCACAGCGTTATGTGGCAAAGTACACGATCAATCCTGCGATCACGCATGGTATTTCTGAATATGTCGGTTCCATTGAAGTTGGCAAAATCGCCGATCTCGTTCTCTGGCATCCTGCCTTTTTTGGCGTAAAGCCCGAAATGGTATTGAAAGGAGGCTTCATTGCATGGGCGCAGATGGGTGATGCCAATGCCAGTATCCCTACACCTCAACCTGTCTATATGCGTCCAATGTTTGGCAGCTATGGCGGCGCGATCGCACCTACATCTTTTACTTTCATTTCTCAAGCTGCAATGGAGAGAGGTATTCCTAGTCAATTAGGTTTACAGAAGCAAGTACTTACGGTTAAAGGAACTCGTAATATCAGTAAACGTGATTTAAAGCTCAATGATGCGTTGCCAGTGATGGAAGTCGATCCAGAGACCTATGAAGTTCGTGCTGATGGAGAATTATTGACCTGTGAGCCAGCGTCAGTATTGCCAATGGCACAGCGATATTTCTTGTTTTAGGCGATCGCTTTCACAGTTATAAACGTCCTTTATCAAAAGGTGATCGTTTAGCCTTTCCCACCCAAGAATTAGTGGTGCGGTCTTCGTGCTGCGCCACTAATTCTTGCGTAGGAAGGGAGTATCAGCAACGAATCATTAAGCAAAATTTAGCCGTAGGGGCAATTCATGAATTGCCCCTACAATTTGTTTTTTATATCTGTCGCCATTCTTGTTAGGCTCCAAACCCAAGAAGTAGTTTGCGGCGCAAACTAACAAAACCCGTAAAGTTGCACCCCTGCGGGGTGCAACTTTACGGGTTTTGCACAGCTATAGGTATGTAGTTTATAGGCATCTAGTCGAACTAGGCTTGCTTGGATTTAATACATAAAGATAGCTTCAAGCAAAGCCCTTGCTGTTTTAATGATAAGCATCGAAAAGAATAATGCTTAAAACTTTGTAAAGTTTAGTACAATGCTTAACATTCCCTAGAGTAAGTATTTATTCTCATTGACATGACATCAGCCCAATTTCCTTGGCTTACCGCGATCGTCCTGCTGCCCCTCGTAGGTTCCTTACTCATACCCATACTGCCTGACAAAGAAGGCAAAACTGTACGTTGGTATGCATTAGGTGTAGGCATCGCAGACTTCATTTTGATGTGCTATGCCTTCTGGAAGAACTATGATCCGAGCAGCGCGACATTTCAACTCGCGGAAAAGTACACTTGGATACCCCAATTAGGTCTTAGTTGGGCAGTTTCAGTTGATGGCATCTCTGCACCTCTGGTGCTGCTAGCAGGACTAGTCACCACTCTTTCCATCTTTGCTGCATGGCAAGTTAATATCAAACCACGCCTTTTTTACTTCTTGATGTTGATGCTTTATTCTGCACAAATCGGCGTATTTGTTGCCCAAGATTTATTGCTATTCTTCATCATGTGGGAAGTTGAACTAATTCCCGTCTATCTGCTCGTTTCGATTTGGGGAGGTCAGAAACGTCAGTACGCAGCTACCAAATTTTTACTTTATACTGCCGCCGCATCTATTTTTATCTTAGTTGCTGGCTTAGCGATGGCTCTCTACGGCAACAACCTCACCTTTGACATGGCTGAGCTAACTCTTAAGGAGTTCCCGCTTGCTTTAGAACTTTCACTTTATGCAGGTTTATTAATTGCCTTTGGTGTCAAACTCGCAATTTTCCCTTTGCATACTTGGTTGCCTGATGCCCACGGTGAAGCATCTTCTCCCGTATCGATGATTTTGGCAGGTGTATTACTTAAAATGGGTGGTTATGGTCTAATCCGTCTGAATATGGGATTACTTGACCATGCCCATGTCTACTTTGCGCCAGTTTTAGCAATGCTCGGTGTCATAAATATTGTTTACGGTGCTGTGAATTCCTTTGCCCAAGTCAATATGAAACGCCGCCTTGCTTTTTCATCGGTGTCGCACATGGGATTTGTGCTAATCGGGATTGCATCGTTCACTGACTTGGGAATCAGTGGCGCGATGTTGCAAATGCTTTCTCACGGTTTAATTGCTTCTGTGTTGTTCTTCCTCGCAGGTGTAACTTATGATCGCACCCACACGATGTTAATGACCGAGATGGGTTATATCGGGAAGGTAATGCCCAAGGTATTTGCACTATTTACTGTTGGGGCATTGGCTTCCCTAGCCCTTCCTGGTATGAGTGGGTTTGCTAGTGAAATCTCAATCTTTGTTGGGATGACTTCCAGTGATGTTTATAGCTCCACCTTCCGTACGGTGACAGTGTTTCTAGCCGCAGTCGGAGTAATTCTCACGCCGATTTATTTGTTGTCTATGTTGCGTCAGATTTTCTACGCTTCCGATGCGAATCCTACCTGTGATATCAACCCATCCTGCGATATTTCGGACATTAGTCTCAAGGCTCAAGGTAACCAAGATGTAGTTTGCTTCGGTACAAATTGCGTTTTGCCTAGTGAAGCTGAATTTAGTGATGCCAGACCTCGCGAAGTTTTTATTGCAGTTTGCTTTTTAGTGCCGATCATTGCGATTGGAGCCTATCCTAAAATAGCAACCAATCTCTACGATGCAACTACAACTGCAATCAATTCACAGATGCGTTTTGCCCATGAACAGGTTGCTTTGATCAGGCATAATGAAACTTTTGCTGAGCAATCTTCTTTCCCTAGACTTTCCGAAGTTAAAAGCAAGGAAGTTGTAGCAAGCAACAACTAAATTAACGTGAGTTCGATATTGCCATTTGTGGTGTGCAAAGCACGCCGCAAATGTCAGAAATTGGTAAGTGCTTTAGTCGAACTGACGTTAATCCAATATCAAAAAGAAAGCCACACAAAGTGTGGCTTTCTTTTTTTGATATTGGATTAATTACGGCGAATCTTGGGAACTTGGCGAGTTGATAGATCGCTCTCAGCTAAAATTTGCTTGACTTGAGGTTGTGACAGGACTATTTGCACATCAGCAATCAGCCGATCGCCCCAGAGATTTTCAACTAGATATGGGATTTTGCCATAGCGTGGATCGATTTTCATCGCTTCAACAGCTAGCTCAACGGCTTTAGTGCGATCGCCTTTACGATAAAAAGCCGTGGCAAGGGCAAGGGTTGGCTCAGCCGCAAGAAACTCGACTTTTTCGGCTTGCTTGAGTGAGTTTTGCCATTTAGCGATCGCCTGATCGACATTGCCACGCTCGTACTCAACTAGACCGATGTTATTGGTAGCCGCCCAAAACTTGTTATCGAGAACTAGGACATCGTTGTAAATAGTCACCGCTTCATCGTAACGTTTGGTCAAAAAGTAAGCATTCCCTAGGTCAAACATCGCTGTTGCTGACTTTGGCTCAAGGGTTAGTCCTTGTTTGAGGTGACTAATTGCTTCGGGATAGTTTTTATTGCGGAGATAGGCAGCCCCCAAACTGAATAAAATCGTCGGCTCATCTTTTTTGAGATTAAGAGCCAATTTCAAGGCTGTAATAGCTTCAGCATATTGCTCTTTGCGGAGATAGATACTGCCGAGAATACCTTGAGTTTGAAATGCTTTGGGCGCTAGTTGTGCGGCTAGGCGAGCGCGAGGTAATGCCAAATCGTACTGCTCAAATTGAGCGAGTTGGGCTGCTTCCCTTGCCAAATTGAGTGCTTGCTCTTCTAAGTTTCCAAAATTGATCCTTGTTGTGTGGGGCAGAAGAGCTTGAGCGCGTAGTGGAGAGGCTCCAACGCTGACTGATGCAAGTATTGCCAACAACCAAATTCGATGACGCACAGGTATAACTCTTACCAATTCTGAATGTTTTGAATATATTTCAAATGATAGCGCTTCTTTATCAAAACCGATTTCAGGTTTTCACAAAACTCAGAAAATTAGAGAGATTACCCAAGCGACTCTCTCTAACTTTCTGGTTTTTAAAGATTTTTTGAGTAGCGATGCTTGCTAGAATATCTCTAGAATTTTTGTTTGATTTATTAATCATATTTAAGAAAACCGCTATGGACTTCCTAAACCCTGTATTTTCCGCATTTTCCAGTATTAATTTTCAGCTAATTTTCCAATTAACTTGTTTAGCGCTGATTGTCGTTTCTGGTCCCGTCATTATCTTTTTGTTATCTGCTAACAGTGGCGACTTGTAATTAAACAAAAAAAAGGAGGGTGCAAAGCACCCTCCTTTTTTTATGAGCGCAAAGTGCTGTATTTGCTAGCGATGCGACTGGAAATACTAGTTGCAAAATCGATAAAGAAGCGATCGCCTTGTAGGGCGTTAAAGGTTTTTTGACATATTTGTTGCATTGCATTAGTCATTGCAGGAGCAGATTGCGTTTCAGTTTGCTGCTCAAGATATTCCACAAAACTCATGCCACCAATGTGAGTTAGATAAGCAGCCGTAACAGCTTGCATCGAGCCACCGATCGCATAGGTGATGGCATTTACCTTAAAGCAAGAGGCGATCGCTGAGCTGGCGATCTCGATGCAGCCAAGTTGTAATAATTGCTGGGCGATGATCATCGCAAATTGTTGAGCCTGCTTAAAATTGAGGGGACGATCATAAATTTTGCTGAGATCCATCAACATTTGGGTATTGATTGCCGCTCCAGCCAGCAGATCAATCGCAGGGATAGGATTCGCAAAAACTGTCGTAGCGGCGATTAATTGATAACGATTAATAATTGTGGCAGCATCTTGGCGACGTTGATGATTAATTGTGCCATTGATTTCCTGTAGCAAATTCTTGATTTGCAGATGGGTATTGTGAATTAGCAAATCTTCCCACTCATTAGAAAGAATTGTCTCAATGCGTTCTTTTAAAGCAGTCACATCGGGCGGTAGATCTTCCCACCATTCTTGGATGGCGGCATTGTGAACTGAATCTTCAGCATTGGCATATTGACGTACTTTGATGGGACTGGGCTGAGCGGCGATCGCCACAATATCAGTGGAAGCTAAGAAATGCTGAGTGCGTTCTCTGAGTTTAGCTAATACATTTTCGCGATCGCTTGGTAAGTATAAATCCGTCTTGTTAAAAACAAGAATTACACGTTTACCTAAGCCAGCAAGGCGTTCGAGTTCGCCATATTCGCTATTAGTTAAATCACCCGCCGTTACAAAAATCATCAGATCGGCATTCTGGGCGACTTGCAAAGATTCAATTTCTCTTTGTTGCCCCATTGCCCCCATTTCTTGAATCCCTGACGTATCAAGCAAAGAAATTTGTCGTTTTACTTTGCTTTCACTATGAATTGGCGTTATCCCAACAGGTGAGACATCAATTCCTTGAAAGTCATATTCTTGGCGAGCGATCGTTGTGCCAATTGCTGCTCCCGTCTTACCTGCCTTACGTCCCAATAAGGCATTAATTACCGAAGTTTTTCCTGCGGAGCCTGTACCAAAAACGACGATCTGAAAATGATTTTTTTGTAGATTACTGGTAATTTGCTGCGCTTGCTGTTCTAAAGTGATGCGCTTACTGGGATCGGCAATTTTGGCGATCGCCTTTTGTGCTTGCTGTAATTCTTTAAATAGATAACTGCGATCAATTACTGTCGGTTGTTCTATCCCAGCAGCAAAGCTCTTTCGCACATTCACAAATAAAAGTGAGCCGCCGATCATCAGTGTGCTTATGCTCAGTAAATGCCAGTCATGCTCAAGAGAAAATAAGGTATTGGCGATCGCGGCAACACTGACAATCCCTAAACCTAATATCCATTTTTTAGTCAAATTTTTATGAGACAAGACTGTGCGATAGTTCAGCATTCACAACGTACTTTTGAAAATTTAATCTTAAATATCTTAAGCGTACAGTTCTACCATAATCGTCAAGATAGCAATAAAAATTTTATAGCAATCTCCGACCGAAAAAGCAGAAGTAACGTGAGTTTGGGATAAGCTACAAAATTTTAAAAGCCCAAACAGTAAAAGCCTCGCTTAGCGAGGCTTTTACTGTTTGGGTCTTAGACATCTAGGAGCTAGTTTGAAACCAACTCGATCTGAGGTTAATTTTCCGCTTGCGTCGTGCTTCGCACGACGCAAATGGCTTTATCTAACTCACGTTAATTTACAAAATTGCGACGATATTTTTGTGAAAGCGTATAAGTACGTTGGCGCAGATGATTTGTAAACCTGATGCTATGAGAATATTGCTTTAGTCACGATGGAATGCAAACTACCCATCATAAATTTTAGATACAGGCAAATGCTCAACGGAACGAATATATTTTTAATTGGGATGATGGGTGCAGGTAAAAGCACCGTCGGCAAACTCTTAGCGCAAAAACTAGGTTACAACTTTTTAGATACCGACCCACTGATTGAGCAATGTGCAGGGAAATCAATTCCAGCAATTTTTGCCAATGATGGTGAAGATAAATTTCGCGATCTTGAACAACAGGTACTTTCACAAGTCTCGGCTTATACCCGTCTAGTCGTGGCTACAGGTGGCGGGATCGTCATGCGATCGCTCAATTGGTCACACCTACACGATGGCATCGTTATTTGGATTGATGTCCCAGTTGAGACTTTATACCATCGTCTCAAAACAGCATCTGAGCAACGCCCTCTTTTACAAACCGCTGATCCATTACAAACCCTTAATGATATTTATAACCAACGCCGCGATCGCTATGCTCAAGCCGATATTTCGATCATGGTCACAGAGGATGAAACCACTGAAGCCGTTAGCGATCGCCTGTTCGAGATGATCCAAGCTCGAATTATTCCTGATCGTCTTAAGTAAATCAACAAGACTACGCCCCACAGGGCGCAATCTTGTTGATTTACTTAAGGCGTTTATTCGCGCCGCCTATAGTTTCTAGGTTTGCGATCTCAATCTGAGGAGTGCTAAGATAATTTTTTCAATTTGACGAAATTGGCTTTGCATAAACTCAAAAGCAACAGTGCAAGTGGAACAAGAGTGCTTCGATAAGCATCAACGCTCTTAAAAAGTTGGGACTAAACCGAAAATCTTAGTGCTGATATGACACCATCATCCCCTTCTCGCATACCATCCATAGATACCCACGCTACGATTGAGGCTACGATCGATGTGATTGCAGAGAGCGAATCGTCAAGCGAATCTTCATCTGTCAAGCCTAACAATCCAGCCCCAGCTTTAACTAATTTTCAAGATAGTTCTGATCGCAGCTCCAGTGCCTTAGCGGTAACCGCAGGAGGTAATTTTGCTTCTGTGCTTGCCCCACTTACTCCCGAAAAGTTTAGCCAAGTCGTTAATGATGTTGAGCAGCGACTAAGGATCGTCAATCAAACACTCGGAATGCTCAACACCGACTTTGATGTGATCCTTGATGAAATGCTGCAAGCAATTCGCGGCAAAATTGGTGAATTGCTCTCGGCCGATCGCACCACGATTTTTTTATTAGATGCCGATAAAAATCAACTCTGGACAAATGTGCCTAGTGAAGATGGCAAAAATATTGAAATTCGGATTTCGACAGAACCAACTAGCATCGCTGGTGAAGTTGCTACCTATGGTCATATTGTCAATATTCCCTTTGACTTTTTTGATGATCCGCGATCATCTCAAGCTAAAAGGCAGTTTGAGCGTACTGGTTATCGCACTTACTCCATGCTTGCCATGCCCCTGTTGAACGATAACGATCAACTAGTTGCAGTGGTGCAGTTAATTAATAAGTTACGAATTAACGATCCTTCTGTCCCCCTCGAAGAAAGTGTTGATCGCATTGGGTTTACGGAAGAAGATCAGGCTCTATTTGCTCAGTTTGCACCATCAATGCGCCTAATTTTAGAAAGCTCGCAGGCTTTTTATTCAGCAGCCCAAAAACAACGTGCTGCCGATGCACTGATGAAAGCAGCCATGTCTCTAGGACAAAGTTTAGATCTAGAGGCTACCCTCAAAAAGGTGATGGGCGAAGCCAAGTTATTGATGAATGCCGATCGCAGTACATTGTGGCTAATTGATCGCGATCGCAATGATCTCTGGACACAAATAGTCGATCAGTATGGGCTAACTAAGGAATTGCGCGTACCGATGGGCGTAGGTTTTGCGGGTCGTGTGGCTATTACAGGCGAAGTCTTAAATATTCCCTTTGACCTTTACGAGCATCCTGATGCTGATAATTCTAAAAAATTCGATCAGGCTAATGGCTATCGCACCTGCAGCCTGCTTTGTATGCCAATTTTCAACTCTAACAAAGAGTTAATTGGTGTTACTCAATTAGTTAACAAGATTCAGCGTGGCGATTTTCCTGAATATGATCCCAACACATGGCCAGCTTCCCCTGAAAGATTCAAGGCAAGCTTTAATAGTAATGATGAAGAATTCATGAAGGTCTTCAACGTTCAAGCTGGTGTGGCGCTAGAAAATGCCAAGCTATTCGCCAAGGTCAAACAAGAACAGCAAATGCAAAAAGACATTTTGCGAAGCCTTTCCGATGGCGTGATCTCTACGGATAAACATGGCAAAATTATCGCTGCCAATGAACGCGCCTATGACTTACTTGGAGTCGGTAATGCTCTGTTAGAAGGTCGATCAGTGTATGAACTGATCAATATTGAAAAGGCAAATTTCACTAAATGGTTTGATACGAGCTTGCAGGGTGGTGACGAAAAAAGCCGTAAGCAATATTATCCCGATCAAACCCTGCGCTCTACTGATGGTGAACAACACAGCATCAATATTTCCATTAACACCATGTCTGAAGGAGACGAAGGCGAAGGTGTTCATGGCGCTCTAGTCGTGATGGAAGATATTAGTCAAGAGAAACGCCTCAAAAGTACGATGTATCGCTACATGACCCAAGAGCTAGCTGAACAGCTTCTCGCTGGTGGTGATGCCAAGATGGGCGGCGATCGCAAAGAGGTTTCCGTATTATTCTCCGATATTCGCAGCTACACCACACTGACAGAATCCCTTGCTGCTGAAGACGTGGTAATGATGTTGAACGAATATTTTGAAACGATGGTGGAGGCAGTCTTTAATTACAAAGGCACGCTGGATAAATACATCGGTGATGCGATTATGGCGGTGTTTGGTTCGCCTTTGCCAATTCCTGATCATGCATGGATGGCAGTACAGACGGCGATCGATATGCGCCATCGTTTAAAGGAGTTTAATGTCAAGCGGATCGAAAAACTGAAGCCACAAAATCAAAAAGAAATCGATATGGCTACGATCAAAATTGGCATCGGTATTAACTCTGATACGGTGATCAGTGGCAATATTGGCTCTACCAGACGGATGGAATTTACAGCGATCGGCGATGGTGTGAATCTTGGTTCACGACTAGAGGGCGCAAGTAAGCAATA
Source organism: Pseudanabaena minima str. Chao 2107 (assembly GCF_051131155.1). NCBI lineage: Bacteria > Bacillati > Cyanobacteriota > Cyanophyceae > Pseudanabaenales > Pseudanabaenaceae > Pseudanabaena > Pseudanabaena minima. Next base: position 703,703 of record NZ_CP159508.1, on the reverse strand, counting down.
TGGTACAGATGCGATCATTAGCGAAACTACTTACAATCTCTGTAGCGATCGCATTTGGGTACGCGAACTTGATCGTATTCAAGTCAAGGGCAAAAATCAGCCTGTGAGTGTGTATGAATTAATCGGTTTAAAATCCGATCCACTGACCGAGATCCAAACTCGCATCATTGAGCATTACCATGCAGCCCGTGAGCATTACCTGACGCGGAAGTTTAGTAAAGCCGTTGCTGAGTTTGCCGAGGTACTAGAACTTGATAAAAACAACAAGGCGGCGAATATTCATATCACCCGTTGTCAGCATTTTTTACTAAATGCTCCTGAAGATGACTGGGATGGTGTATGGAGAATGACAGAAAAGTAAATAAACATCAAAAAAGAGAGATGGTGCTAAGCACCATCTCTCTTTTTTGATGTGGTATTGATTTTGCTGTTACATTGTTTTTGTTATCGTGATTATCTTGTACAGCGTTCGTAGATTTTATGGCAAAGCAAGGGCAACAACAGCTAGATTTCGGGTTGGAGTCTAACGGGGGAAATATCATACCGACCTCATTGCATACAGAAATGCAGCGCTCGTACCTTGAGTACGCAATGAGCGTGATTGTCGGACGTGCCTTGCCTGATGCCCGTGATGGTCTTAAACCTGTGCATCGCAGGATTATCTATGCCATGCATGAGCTGGGACTTGTGCCAGAGCGTCCCTTTCGTAAGTGCGCCCGTGTCGTTGGTGACGTATTGGGCAAATATCACCCCCACGGCGATCAATCGGTTTACGATGCCCTTGTACGTTTGGTGCAAGACTTTTCCAGCCGTTACCCATTATTGGCGGGGCATGGCAACTTTGGCTCTGTCGATAATGACCCTGCGGCGGCGATGCGTTATACCGAATGTCGCTTGGCAGCGATCGGTAATGAGGCTTTGCTGAGCGAAATCGAAGAAGATGTTGTTGATTTTGTTGATAACTTTGATGGCTCAGAGCAAGAGCCAGCCGTGCTGCCTGCTCAATTGCCAATGCTATTACTCAATGGCTCTACAGGGATTGCTGTGGGGATGGCTACCAATATTCCGCCGCACAATTTGAGTGAAGTTGTCGATGGCGCGATCGCTTTAATTGATAATCCTAATTTGCCTGACGAGCAGTTACTGAGCTTGATTCCTGCTCCAGACTTTCCTACAGGCGGGATCATCATGAATGAGGATGGTGTGCGCGAGGCTTACTTAACTGGACGTGGTAGCGTTACGATTCGCGGTGTTGCGACCGTTGAGCATTTTGGGGGCAAAGGTACAGGCAAGCGCCAGAAACAAGCAATTATTGTGACTGAACTGCCCTATCAAGTTAATAAATCGGCATGGATCGAGAAAATAGCCGAACTAGTGAACAATGGCAAAATCGAGGGCATTTCCGATATTCGCGATGAAAGCGATCGCGCAGGGATGCGAGTTGTTATTGAATTAAAGAAAGACATTGCCCCTGAAGTAATTATCGATCAGCTATATCGTCAAACAGCTTTGCAATCAAATTTTGGGGTGATCCTGTTAGCACTCAAAGGTTCGCAACCAAAGCAAATGAGTCTGCGCGAACTATTGCAAGAATTCCTCTCTTTTCGAGAAGAAACCCTTGCGAAGCGCTTCCGTTATGAGCTAAAAAAAGCCCAAGAAAAATCGCATCTATTGGAAGGACTAGTGCTAGTTCTTCAAGATATTGATCGCCTGATCAGGATTCTCCGATTTGCGAATAATAGCGCTCTGGCTAAGACTGATCTACAAACAGAATTTGCCTTGTCAGAAATCCAAGCTGAAGCGATTCTCTCGATGCCTTTACGTCGAATTACAGCAATTGAGCAACAGAAGATCCGTGAAGAACTAGAAACCTTACAGCAACAGGTTTCGAGATTAGAGAGATTATTGGGCGATCGCCGCGAGTTAATGAAATTCTTAAAAAAAGAATTGCGCGATCATAAAAAACGTCATAGTGACCCTAGGCGCACGCATCTTGCATGGCAATTACTAGGAAATCGACAAAGTATCGAAGTGACCGACATTGACGAAGTAGAACCAACAAGAGCCACCTCGAAAAGTTCTAAATCTAAAAACACTGAAAGCGATCGCCAGATTCAGCAAACCCTTGACACTGGGAATGTCACTGAGAAAGTAAACGATCGCAAATCTCCTAAATCAACAACTAATAAACAACCCAAACCAGTAGAAGTTCCCTTAATTTCTCTGACAACTGAGCTAAATATTCCCATAGCCGAGCCGCAAGATATTACAGTTCAACTCACGCATAAAGGCTATATCAAAAGCCTAGAGCCTAATTCTAGAGCCTCGCAATCTGCGGATTTAGGAGATGATGTGACGATCGCTTCCTATGACACCCGTAGCGATCGCGAAATGGTCGTTATGACTAGTTCAGGTAGAGCGTTTCCCCTTACCCTTGCCAATGTACCTATCATCAAAGGGAAAGGACGGGCTACGCCTTTAATTACACTATTACCCGATAGTACTGATCGCATTGTGTCGCAGTTTGTCTGGGAAAAGAATCCTGAATCAACGGAAGGCTTAGTCCTGCTGTCTAGTCAAGGCAAAATCAAGCGATCGCCTCTTGCTGAATTTGCCGATATGACCGCACGCGGACTGATTGCTGCGAAATTTAAAGAAGATGATGCTCTATTCTGGGCTGATATTGTCGGCTTAGACCAAGAACTAGCGATCGCCACCTCTGCTGGTAGAATCCTACGCCTCAAAGCTGATGAAACCCAAATTCCCACCGTTGGACGTACCGCTGCTGGAAATATTGCTCTGCGTCTAGGCAGTTCAGAAACTCAAATTGGTGTGTCGATTCTTGATTTACAAAATAACCCCAATTCTGAACTGATTTTGATTACGGCTGAGGGTTTTGCCAAACGCATAGCGGCGGCGAATATTCGCTCTGCGGTGCGAGGGGCGATTGGCTCACAATGCTTCAAGTTCCAATCGCGAGCTGATCGATTAGTCAGCATGACTGCGATCGCCAAGCCTCGTCTTGATTTACCTGTAACTTTCTTGATAGGTCAAGAAAATGATATTGGTTTAAGAACTGTGCAAATGCCTTTGGGTGCGATTCCTCTAGAGTTACCTAATAGTCAAGGGCGCTCGATTTTTGCAGGTGAAAGTGACTTAGTGCGATCAGAAAAAGTCATTCGCGTAGTTGCCAAATAAAAATAAAAGCCTCGCTGTGCGAGGCTTTTATTTTTATTGTTTTATGCTAGCAAAGGGTCAAGTTTTCCCTTAGCATCTAGCGCGTGGATAGCATCACAACCACCAATATGCTGATCATTGATAAAAATTTGGGGGACAGAACGTTTGCCGTCAGAACCTCTAGCTACCATAGCCGATCGCGCTGCTTCATCCCCATCGATGACATATTCCGTGTATTCTACGCCTTTCTTATCGAGTAAATGTTTTGCCCTAATACAGAAAGGACACATCCGCCATGTATAAATCTCAACTTTTGCCATCACTATTTCCTAGACTTGTTTAACCTATGTCATTTTAACAAATCTTAACTACCGATATATCAATTCACAAATTTGAGGGTAGTCCTGCAAACGCAAGGATTAAAAGGTAAAGGGCTGCGCGAAGCGCAGCCCTTTACCTTTTAATTTGAAAGAGTGCGTCCCTTCGGGACGCACTCTTTCAGTAAGGGCTTTAATATTAAGTGCGATCGCGAGGTGGTTTAGGCTCAGGATTAGGAGAATTATTGGGAGCAGGTTTTAAGTCGGGAGGTGGGGTTGGATCAGCGAGAATGGGAATTTTGGAGATTACTTCTTCAGGATGACTAGGTGGAATGCCCTCACTAACAATGATATCCTCGATTACTGTCTTCACAACCGGAGCCGCTACAGTAGAACCAAACGCATCAGCTCCAACGGGTTCATCAATTACTGCCAACACCACATAGCGAGGCTCTTTAGCGGGAAAAATACCGACAAAACTAGTGATCTTGGCATTGGAATAACCACCACCAGTAGTTGAAGCCTTTTGGGCAGTACCAGTCTTGCCAGCAATTCGATATCCTGGAATACGTGCAGGTAGACCAGTTCCTTTTTCGACAACATTAGTCATCATTTCCACAACCCTTTGAGCCGTAGCTGGCGAAATTACCTGTCGAGGCGTGGGTAATTTAGGCTGATAGTACTCCTCTCCTTCTTCATTAATTAAACCTTTGACCACATGGGGCGTGAGCAATTTACCACCACTGGCGAGGATACCTTGCAATTGCACCATCTGAACTGGTGTGAGTGAGAATCCTTGTCCAAAAGAAGTTGTTGCTGGTTCGATCACATATTCAAGGAACTGCTCTTGGGGTTTTAGGGTACTAGGTGTTTCCGACGGCAAATCAATACCAGAGATATCTCCTAGCCCAATTCGCTCTAGCCAACCGTAATAAACTGAAGGCTTCATGCGTTGGACAATATGCACCATACCCACATTGCTCGATCGCTCTAGAATTTGGCTAATACTGAGAGGTCCAACTGCACCCACTTGATCGTAGTCAAAGTTAGCGACTGGCCAGCCGCCAATGGTTAAAGCGCCTTCATCGTTAAATACTGTGTCAGGCTGAATTGCTCCTGCTTCGAGGGCGATCGCCACATTGAGAGGTTTAAAAGTAGAACCTGGTTCGTAGAGGTCAGAAACTGCCCAATTTTTGAAGAGTTTGACATCGGACTCATAGTAGCGATTAGGATCGTAGGTTGGCTCAGTTACAAGGGTGAGCAGCCCACCATCTCTGGCATCCATGACAATCACTGAGCCACGCTTAGCACCAAACTTCACCATTTGCTGCTTGAGAATTTGCCTAGCAGTCCTCTGAATGCGCGAATCAATTGTCATTTGCAAGCTTGTGCGATCGCTTTGGAGCATTCCCGCAGGAATACGGTTAGGAATTAACTTGCCATTACCATCTTGGGTAACTGAGGGCGATTGATCGGTTCGCTCTAATAACTTTTCTTGACTAAGCTCTATCCCTGCTTGACCACGATGATCGACATTTACATAGCCGAGAAGTTCAGCAGCAAGATCCTGTTGGGGATAGAGGCGATGGCGCTGTTGGACTAGGTCTAATCCATCTAGACGCAAATTATGAATGCGATCAGCATTCTCCTCCGATAGCCAATACTCCACTTGAGTAGAAGTAGTATCACGGCTGAGAATACTGAGCAGTTTGTCGGCTGGTCGTCTGAGGATTGGCGCAAGCTTTTCAGCAATCACCTCAGGTTTTTCCTTATAAAGGTGTGGATGGGCAAATAATGTGTAGACAGGGCGATCTAGAGCTAAAACTGCACCTTTGCGATCAGTAATCGTGCGACGGGGAATAAATGGTCGCAAAGTAAACATTTGCTGTCTTCGCGCCTTTTCGAGTAATTCAGATGATGTCACCACCTGTAAAAAAACTAAGCGCACAATTAACCCCATCATCGACAGAGCCAGAATCATCCAGATCAGTACAGTGCGACGTTTAAAAAGATTAATAGTGGCTAGGTCTCTGGGTGGAAGCGATGGGTTCATGACTATATTTTGGCGAAATTCTTAGCGAAATTCTGGGCTAAGCTCTTGGCAAAGTTGGCGGAAGCGATCGCCACGTTGCTCGAAGTTAGCAAACTGGTCAAAGCTAGCACATGCAGGCGAGAATAGCACAGTTGGCAAAGGCTGACTAGGGTGGTTATGAGCGCGACTATGGGCAATATGGGCTGCTTGTCTTACAGCATTTTCAAGGGTGTCTACAATGGCATAATCCTTAAACCCTACATCTTTGAGCATTTCTGCAAACAAGGTCGCAGCTTCTCCAATTAATAATACGCTGATCGCTCTTTGACGAATTTGCTCTAGCCATGCACTTGCATCACCTTGCTTTGGTTGACCGCCAGCGATCAAGACCACAGGAGGCTTGACTGCTCTTAAGCCTACTTCGGCAGCATCATAGTTAGTGGCTTTGCTGTCGTTAATAAAAGCAATGCCTTCATAAAAGCACACATGCTCAAGGCGATGGGGGACACCTTGAAAATTAGAGATGGCAAGATCGATATGTTTTGCATCAATCCCAGCCAGTTTGGCGGCAGCCACCGACATCAATAAATTTTGACGATTATGACTTCCTAAAAGCTGCCAATGGGAGATCGGAAAAACTGGCTCACCACGAAACTTAACCCAACCTTTGTCAATGCAAGCACCATCGGCGATCGCCTCCACCACCTGATCATCAATTCCTGTCCAGATTGCTTTTGGCCACATGGCTGCCCCAAAATTCTCCAAGTAGGGATCATTACCATTGAGAACGATATGGGCGGACTGATCGATCAAACTTGCCTTAATATCTCGATAGGCTTCAAGGGTATAGTGGCGATTAAGGTGATCTGGGGTAAAGGTTGTCCAGATACCAATTTGAGGCTTAACATTTTGCGTTGATTCAATCTGATAACTGCTTAACTCTGCAATAATCCAATCGGGCTTAAGTTGTTTATGCAAGACCTGTAACGCTATTTCGCAAGCGGGAAAACCAATATTGCCACAGGCGATCGCTTTTAGTCCCGCCGCCTGAAAAATTGCTGCCGTCAAAGATGTCACAGTCGTCTTGCCGTTAGTTCCTGTGATACCTACCCAAGGAATATGCTTGAGATAGCGCCAAGCTAGTTCGATCTCACCAATCGTATCAATACCGAGCGATCGTGCCTGTTCAACAACAGGGCAATCCCAAGCAACCCCCGGACTAACAGTGACGAGTTCCACACTTTGACCCGACTCAATTAATTGGGCAAAGTCAGGAAATCCACCAAGCTCAACTGCAATTCCTGCTGACTCTAAGGCTTGCTTACGTTGCTCTAAGCTGGTGCTGGCGTTACTATCACTAACTGTTACTTGCCAGCCATCAGCTTTGAGAAGTTTTGCCGCAGAAATTCCAGACTGTCCCAGTCCCAGTACATACGCTTGATGCATGGCGATCGCTTGATTGGTAAATTTATTAAATTAAAAAGTTAATAGTCAAGAATACAGGAACTTGCTGACATTTGTTTTATAGCTGCTAAGAGAGCAGCAAAACCAATTTTAGAGTTTTCAACGCCGTAGGCGTTGAAAACTCTAAAATTGGTTTTGACATTGTTGCGAAGCACACTCAAGAGTTTCAACACAAAGCTGTATGTTGTTAACATCCAACCTAAAAAGACAAGATAATTGACGGTTTACTAATCAGCAAACTTCAAACTATTCTGATCTTTGACATTTCTAAACTGTTGAATATGTTTATATATGGCAAATAAACCTCCCTTTTCAAGCAAAAAAGCGAATGCAAAAAGAAAGAGGAAGGCTGCCGTTGCTGCTGCTGCCCCGATATCTAGACAAGCTTCCAATAAGAGCAGTTGGTTAAATAATTTGCCGATTAGCGCCAAAATCCTCTTTGCGATCGGTTCAACTAGCTTTTTATCCTTAGTTGGCTTTGCGATCGCCGCTTTGTATTTAAATAATAGTCTTGCACCGATTGTCAACCAAGAGGCAAAAAGGCAACTGTCCGATGCCACCTTATTTGTGTTTGGCTTAGGAGTGGTTTTGATTGTGATTAGTGCGCTATTTGGTTTATTTATCGGTAGTACGCTTAGCAAGAGGATTCGGGGTCTAGAAGCGATCGCCAGACGATATGCCTCAGGGGACTTTGGTGCAACTGTGGAGCTTGGCGCACAGGATGAAATTGGCAAATTAGCTGATATTTTTAATCAGATGACTTTTAACCTTGCCCAAAACAAGCAGGAGCAGTCTACGGCTCAAGTCGAGGCTGAAGCCCAAAATAATATTTTTCAAGATGAAATTTCGCACCTGTTGGATGTGGTTTCAGAACTGGAGATGGGTGATTTAACAGCTAAGGCTGAGGTCAGTCCCCATGCGACTGGTTTAATTGCGGATACGCTCAATCGTCTATCTGAGCAGCTAGCGGAGGTGCTGGCAGCCGTATTGCAGACTGCACAACAGGTAACTCTTCGGACTAATCGCCTTGAGCAGTTAGCGATCGCCGTATCCCAAAATGCTGAGCAACAGGAAGTTTTAGTGGTACAAGCCCGTTTAGGAATTGAGGACGTAAACCAGTTAGCCCAAGATGCGGCGCAACAAGCGATCGCCGCCAACAAAGCTGTGCAGAGGGTGCGATCGGCAGTTAGACAAGGGGAGGAACAAATTATTTACTTGACGGCTTCGATTGAGTCTCTACAAGCCGCAACGGTGCAGATGGTGCAAAGAATTAAAAATCTGGGGGAATTCGTGGCGCTTGCTAAACAATTTGTGTTGGATCAAAAACGCCTCGCTTCCTTAACGCAAGTTTTAGCAACTAATGCTTCGATGGTGGCAGCAAGAGCGCTAGAACAACGCGATCCTGAACAATTTGTCTCCGTCGCAAGGGAATTTGAAGCGATCGCCTCACAGGTAAATAACTTGGCAACCCAAACCAATCAGGGGCTAGTGGTATTGCAACAAAGGACGGGATTTGTGGATGTGGTTGTATCGGGTATTGATCAAGACGTGCGTGATGTGAATAGCCTTGTGTCGGACTTCACTAACAGTGTGAATAGTTCGGAGCAGTCATTTACCAACATCGCCACTGTAACGGAGGAACTAGCCGAAATTGGCGTTGCCGTAACTGATTCATCACGCTCAATTGCGGAAGCCGTCAAATTTAGCTTAGCCTCGATCCAAGATATTGAAGCGATCGCGGAACGTTCTGCTTCTCAAGCTCAATTTACCCGTGATCAATCAGGCAAAATGGGTATGTTGGCTCGTCAACTACTAGAAAGGGTGCAGTTTTTCCGTTTACCACCAATGCTAGAAACGCAGATTACGGAAATGGACGAGATGGAATCGATTGAAGTTGAAAAATTTCAGGTTGTAAACTGACAAATAACTTATCTGTGATGTTGCCTCGCCCCAGATAAGTTATCGCAGAACCCTAATCACAAATTGATAGCGAATAGCGAAATAATGCCAAATTCTGAATTTGATGATTTACAACTGCAAGAAGAACTGCGTACTCTATTTGAATTAGATACCCAGAAATATTTGCAACTCTATGTGCAGACTGTCCATCAGTTAAGCATAGCCAGTTGGCGCGAAGATATTCAGCAGCTATATCGCTGTGTACATACGATTAAAGGTGGTTCTGTTACTGTAGGTTTTCAAGCGGTACTTCAAGTCTCGACGATACTAGAGGATGTTCTTTCCGATCTGCGGTATCTCGATGTTGCCCCACCACTAGCTGATGGCGAATTAGCGAAGTCTTTGATTGAAGCTGGTGAGTTATTGATCGGTGCAGTTCAGATGGGTGAACTCAGCGACCCCGAAGCCGCAGTTAACTATATTCAAACTCTACGCGATCGCATTCAATCTAAATATTTACCCGAATGGAACGAAATGCGCCAAGTTCAGCAAGAATTTGCTGATCAAGGTTTTGATTTGGTGACGCTTGAGCTAGAAATGGCGATCGAAGATTTACCGCTTACAGGTGAGGTTCCACAAGAAGCTTGTGAGATCGCTAAGCAAACTATTGCCCAGTTACAAGAAATTGGCTCAGAAATAAACTTAGCGGCAACTTGGCATGAATTTTTACAAAAGGGAAGTGAACTTTGCGATCGCCTAGATTGTGAGCAATGGCACGCAGAATGGATGCCATTTCTGCAAAAGGTTAAAGAAAGCGCTCGTCAAGGTGGAATTTTTGAGATTGAACAAGAATCAATAGCACCCTCCGTAAGCATAGAACCGACCTTAGTCGCAGGCAATGAAGTCCCTTCTACAACTAATTTACCAGTTTCGCCAACGGCGGACATTCAAATCCCTGTGCCACTTGATCGCTTAGAGCGATCATCTCAGTATCTAGTTGAAACCTTAATGGCAACTCGTGCTACACAGGGATTCTACCAATCGGTTTACTCCAATCTACTGCCGCTAGTCTCACTCGCGCAAAACAGTGTTCAATACATTACTCAATTACGCGAAGTTCAAGATGATTATGCATTGCTAGACGCATCAGGGGAGCAAGATGGGCTAAAAGTTGAGCGCTATCGTCAAGGGTATACTGCCATTAACCGCTTACTAGAAATTAGTCTGCGCTTAATTGAACTAGGCTCAGAAACAGGTGAATCGGCAAGGCGCACAGCCGATAGCATCCAAACTCTTGACCGCAGCTTACGCAATCTCCAACAAACCATCGAAGAAAGTCGCCTTGTTCCCTTCTCAACTTTAGCTTTTAGATCGAGAGGGATTTTACGAGATTTAATGACTCGTGTTGGTAAAGTCGTACAGTTTACGATTATTGGTGAGCAACTGGAACTTGATGCAGGCACACTTCGCAGCTTAGAGCCTGTGCTTCTACATTTATTGCGTAATTCCTACGATCATGGCATTGAGGACGCGCCTGAACGAGAGAAATTAGGCAAACCACTACAGGGCAAAATCGAAATGTCTCTGAAACGACGTGGTAGCATGTTTGACCTCAGTATTCGTGATGATGGTAGAGGTATTGATCCTGATCGCGTTAGTCAAATTGCCCAATCCAAAGGATTACCACTGACGGATACCAGCACTTCTGATCGACTATTAAGCGTCCTATGTCAATCGGGCTTTACTTCCACTACAGTCGTTAGCGATATTTCTGGTCGGGGTGTGGGTATGGATGTGGTGGCAAGCCAAGTCGCACTAATGAATGGCAAGCTCAGCCTTATCTCTCAACTTGGCAAAGGTACAGCTTTTACGATTCAGATTCCCGTACCGCATCTGTTTGTACGCTGTATGCTCCTGCAAGCAGGCGATCGCACCTTTGCGGTTCCTACTTCTGAAATTTACACAACTACCCTCGTTGAAAGTTTACTCTGGCAAAAGACCGATCGCTCAGACTACACCATTGAGGTACAAGAGGAGAAAGGGAAAACACCAGCGATCGATCTCTATCAGTATTGGCAAGGACAAACTGAAACCCGCATACTTTTACCATCAGCGATCGCTGTACGGACTAAACAATCAGATAGCGATCGTGGTGTTTGGTTAATTGCCGATACCTTAGTTGGACAGAGTGATCTATTAGTAAATCCAATTCCTGCACCTCTGGTTGCTCCAATTGGTTTAATCGGTATGAGCTTGATGCCTGACGGAAAATTGATTCCTGTCATTGATGCACTTTCCTTTGTGGAAACCTTCTTCTCGTCAGGGATTGAACGCCTCACGATTTCTAGTTCGCAGTCAACAGCTTCTTTCCTCGATCTATCTAGCGATCGGCAAATTTTAGTTGTAGATGATGCCGCTCTGATGCGTCGCCGAATTGAAAGCAGTTTGTCGCCACAAGGATATGAAATTACAACCTGCGATGATGGTATGGAGGCTTGGCAATGGCTACAACGACACAGTCAACCTGCTCTGTTAATTACGGATATTGAGATGCCACGTATGGATGGATTCACGTTGATTGATCGCTGTCGTCAAGCAGGATTAGATATGCCGATTCTGGTGATTTCGTCTCGTCTTGCAGAAGAATGGTCACGTGAGACAAGTCGTCTTGGGGCAACTGATTATCTTACTAAAGGTTTCTCAACCTTAGAATTAGTCAATAAAGTTAGCTCTCTAATCGAACTAAAAAGTCTTGTCTAAAAGAGATGCGGCGCAAAGCGCCGCATCTCTCTATTTGGATAAAAGCCAAATTTAGTAAGGGTTTTCAAGACACAAAGTGGCTACTCTATTTTGTACATTGGTATTAACGTGAGTTCGATATTGCCATTTACGTCGTGCTTCGCACGACGTAAATGGCGTTGGTATTAGCTACAGTTCCAAATCTTAATATTGTCAGTCCAACTACTTCCCATAGCTAACTGTTTACCATCTTTAGAGAAATGTACGCAGAGAACTGGATGTGAACCTACAGTCAGAATTCCTATCTCCTCACCAACTCTCGTATTCCATAATCTAACTGAGCGATCGCTACTACCACTAACAAGAATATCGCCATTAGGACTAAACGTAAGAGAGTTAACACCCGCAGTATGTCCTTTGAGAACTTTGATCGTAGTTCCTGTTTCTGGTCGCCATAACCTAATCGTGCCATCACGACTACCGCTAGCTAGTAAATCATTAAAAGGACTAAAGGCAATACAGTTGACATAATCTGTATGTCCAGTAAGTGTAAGTTTCGATTTTTTTTCTAAAGGGTTCCAGAGTCGAATCGAGCAATCATAGCTACCACTGGCTAAAATATCACCCTTAGTATTAAAAGCAAGCGAAGTTACATAGGAGGAATGTCCTGTGAGAACTCGAAATATTTTACTTTACCATAAATCCCAAATATGAATTGAGTTGTCATAGCTACCACTGGCTAACAAGCGATTATCTGGACAAAAAACGAGAGAACTCACATATGCAGAGTGTTCATTAAAACAAATCGGTTCTTGCAGTTTACCTAAATTCCACACTAATACTTTGCAGTCACTCCCACTACTAGCAAAAAATTTGTCATTATCGCTTACTGCTACAGCAAAAACATCGCCTGTATGTCCCTTTAAACTTAAGCTTACCTTACCTGTACTAGGATGCCATAGTCTGACTACACTATCACTACCTCCACTCAGTAAGATACTGCGATCGCTATTAAAAGCAAGGGCATGAACACATCCAGAGTGAGTAGTAAGTACACTACTTAAAGACCATTCTTTAACTCTTTGGATAAGTTTTTTACTAGTATTTTTTTGTTGATTAGAGAATGTGTTTAATAGATTTTCATTGATTAACTGTTGTTGCTTTTGAACCCTGTTTAGAATATCAATATAAGGTGCAAGTAAATCTGCATCAAAATATTGAGTAGTTAATATATTAATTGATTGTAATAACCTTGGAGAATAGTAGGGATTTAAGTGTAAATAATACCAGTCTGAAATAAAAGCTGCTAGAAATTCTTGGATTGAAATAATGATTTGACGGATAATTCTCAAGGCTAATCTTTCTTCTTTGGCTGATGCTTTCAGTATTTCACAGGCTTCTTCCCAAGGCATCACTGGCAGTGTATAAGTGACAACAAATTGACTATATGGAAGCCAGAAAATTAGATGAAAATAAGCTTTGTAGTCGCTGATGCTACTATGTAAGATTAATGTGGGAATATTTGTTAATATTGTTTGTAATTGATGGATATCATCATTGTTAATGGTATTATAAAAATGATCGCTATAAAACTCAATCGGACATTCCTCACTATCTAAAGGATAATTGTTACTTAAAAACAACATTCTTAAGTCTTCAGCTAGTTCAATCTCAAGATCTTCCCTGAGACTAGCTACACAGTTAGGGCTTATTTTAAAAGGTGCAGTTAAAACTAACAAGCGATGTTTTTTAGCATTATCGATGAGAATATGATCAAGAATTTTGCGACTAAAATTAGCCGATATATAACTTGATTCCCAAGGAGATTTTAAATCATCAATTTGTTTGGTAATACGAATAAATTGCCACTCACTTAATAGATCAAGAATAGTTTTACTGAATCCAGAGCTTTTTCTATTTAGCTCTAATGACAAGTACCTTGGATCGGAAATGATTTCAGGAGGTACTAAAAACACTTCATTATCAAGAATCAGCGCATTCTGTGCAAGTATAAGTTCTTGCAAATGTTTATCTAATATCTTTGCTGCGTTGTGTAATATCTTAGTCAGAATCTCTCTAAACTCAGTAGGAAGTGCCATAGTAATGGTGCATAGATGCTAGTTTTGTCGCCATTTTTTTAGTTTACTGTTGAAATGGCAAACAAATTGTGCGGGTAATAGCACAATTAACACCTTTGTATTGCTGGCAAACTTGTTTTGCGGTATTTTCGGCAGCAATCATATCCGTTGACCAGCCTGAGCCTGCCGCACCATTAGATCCCTCAGCCAATGACATACAGGCATTTTGCGCCCAGACTAATATTTTGCAATCCCCTGAATTAGAGTTGTTCTCACATTCACTCAAAGCTCTAGTTTCGGCTGCCTTTTGTGAAGTAAAGTTCCATGAGTATCCGTTGGCTTGAGTCGAAGGGGAACGCGCGATCGCCCCAAAACTTGGCATAGTGGAATCAGTTGTTGTAATTATGGGAGATGACTCTGGAGTTTCTGTTTCTATGGGATCTGGAGTTTCTGGACTTGGGGAAGGAGTTTGAGAAATTGATGGAGAACTTGTTGGTACTTTTGTAGTTTCAATTTGATTATTACTACTAGTCTGATTAGTTAGTTTTGGTAACAGCATTGCTGTAGCGATCGCTGCTGAAACTGATATTACTCCAGTCAAGGCGATCCATAGAAATGGTTGATACTTCGAGAATATTGGATTAGGAGCGGAGACTGTGACATGGGGCGTTGTGACAGGATTTTGTGGTGTGGTTGGGATAGGGGCTTGTGGTGTGGTTGGTGCAGATGCAGGTACAGTCTCTCTACCTGTATTGGTAACTATAGTTGGCGATGAATCTGAACCAGATAATGGATAAGCGATCGCCTCAGTTGGGGCAATATTATTACTATAGCTAATGTTAGTAGCACAAAGAGATCGCATTGCCTGTAAAGCATCGATCGCTGATTTATAGCGCTGACTAAAATGGGAAAACACCATTTTTTGAAGTACTTCCGCAAAAGCATTACTGACTTCTACGCGATCGCGCCACAGGATTTCGCCTGTGTTTGCATCTTCTTGCAAGCTATCAGGTGCAATACCCGTAAGAGCTTGGATGCCAATCATACCGACAGCATAAACATCACTACTGAGGCGAGGTTTCCCTCTTGCTTGCTCGCTTGGCATATATCCGGGGGAACCAATGCTAACGGTAACGTCAGTATGACCTTGGGAGTCAGTTTTTAACGCACTGATGTCTTTAACTGCACCAAAGTCAATGAGAACGATTTTGCCATCTTGCCGACGGCGCATAATGTTGGTGAGTTTGATATCACGATGGATAATATTATTTTGATGAACAAAGGCGAGAACTTCTAAAACCTCTAGTAATAGGGTAGTTGTTGCACTCTCTGATAATCTCTGACCGATGGGAATCTCTTCAGCAAGGCTATGCCCTTCCACAAACTCTTGCACCAAAAAAAACTCGTTGTTCTCTTCAAAATGAGCAAATAGTTTCGGAATTTGGGGATGAGCATTTCCCAATTTGTATAAATATTCTGCTTCCCGATCAAATAAACCTTTGGCGATCGGCAAAACATTGGGATTGGTATCTTTGGGTTTGAGTTGTTTAACCACACAGGTAGGGTGACCGGGTAAGTCTATATCTTGTGCTAAGTAGGTATCACCAAATCCCCCACTCCCCAGAACCGTGAGGATTTTGTACCGATTCTTTAATGTTTTGCCTACTAACATAGTTACCTACCAAGTTACAGAACTTTGCCTCATCAATAATTTGCTAGATCACGACATATTTATCGTGAGGCTAATGGCTATAGCAGCAGCCTATATTAAATCTAGAGCAGTGGTGGCGCAAAGCGCCGCCACTTTCTACTTTGATGACTGGCGACAGCTATATAACTTTAAGCTTAACAAACAGAGCTATGATTGAGCTAATGTGCTGAATTAAATGCTGAATTTAGATATTGAATGCAAAATAACAAAGAGATTGAAAAAGCGATTGTATTAGGGGTTTCTGGGGCATCAGGCATGATTTATGCTGTGCGATCGCTCAAATTTTTATTAAATAATCATTACAACGTCGATCTGGTGGCTTCTAAGGCGGCGATGATGGTTTGGCAATCGGAAAATAATATTGCCATGCCGAGTAATTTGCGATCGCAAGAACAGTTTTGGCGCGATCGCAGTGAGACCCATGATGGCAAACTAACTTGTCATCAATTTGCCGATGTGGGGGCAACGATTGCTAGTGGGTCATTTCGGACATTGGGAATGCTGGTAATTCCTTGCAGTATGGCAACGGTGGCGAAGATCGCTCACGGATTAAGTTCTGATTTATTAGAGCGGGCTGCGGATGTCCATCTTAAAGAAGGTCGGAAATTGGTAATCGTACCGCGTGAAACCCCCTTAAGTTTGATCCATTTGCGAAATCTCACTGCTTTAGCGGAAGCAGGGGCGAGAATTGTACCAGCGATTCCTGCTTGGTATCACAACCCGCAGACGATCGAGGATTTGGTGGATTTTGTGATTGCGAGAGCGCTCGATCAACTGGATATTGATGCAGATTTAATCCTGCGCTGGCAGGGTAGAATGCCTTCTAATATGGTCACAGGAGATGCTGAACTATGACGAGATCGCGTTTTTCTCAAACCGCTAATGCTGTTAATAAGAAATCTTCGGGTGCGATCGTGATCGCGCAACTTGTGTTCTTAGGGATTATGATCACCCTACTTGCAGCTATCTTTGTCCAAAATTTACAGCCTGTCGTACAGATTTTCTTTTTAGGGCAAAAGACAATCGCGATTCCCCTGAGTGTTGCCATGTTAGCTGCATTTGTTGGTGGCGGTTTTCTAGCATTTGTGATTAATGCGATCGCTTCATGGCGGCAAAATCTCTTAATTCGTCGGGCTGTGATTGCCTCTGGATCTGGTAAGGAGATCAAAGAACAGGTCAAAGCCACTCAATCCCAGTACAAAGAAGAATTTGTTGAGGATGATTATGAGGATGAAGAATATGAAGAAGAGGAAGAGGAATATGAAGATGAAGAAGAGGAAGAATATGAAGATGACGATCCAGATACTGTCCCCTATGGCGATCGCCCAAATATGAAATCTAAAAATTCACGTCAAGTTAAACGCGATCGACCGCCTCTTGACGCAAAGTTTATCAAGTAAGTTGGTGAGTAAATAAGCGCAATTAGCAAGTAGCCAAGATCTCCGACTTTTTCTGTAAATGCACAAACTATCCTTGCTCGCACAAAAAAGTCGGAGATCTAAACCTATCAGTTATCAAAGTAAAGCCGCTAAAGACTAATGAGCTTTTATCCACCAATATTTTTGCTGTTATTAATTTTACTGCGATGCATCTTTTGGCTATTTGCTCCACCAAATCCTGATGAAGCTTACTATTGGCTATGGGGGCAGCATTTAGACTTTTCCTATTACGATCATCCACCGTTGCAGGCATGGTTACAGGGATGGATTACTACATGGTTTGGCAAATCCCTCCTCACCTTGCGATCGCTAAATCTCGTTACTAGCAGCGTCTTCTTTTATACCTATTACTGCATTCTCCGATATCTTTATCAAGAAAGAGCCAGTCGTTATATTTGGTGGGTGGTTCTCGCAGTCATGGCTTCACCGTTATATAACATAATGCTTTCCTTGGCATGGCATGACCATTTAGCGATCGCTCTTAGTCTTGTTGGTGCATATCTTTGCATTCGCTTTCTTGATGAATATTTAATCAATGGCAAAGGAGCAAGTTGGCGACTATATGGCAGTGCGATCGCTCTCTCCCTAGCTCATATAACAAAATATAATTCGCTGTTTATGACATTGGGTTTATTAGCAGCGATCACTACAGATTCACAATTAAGAAGATTATTTAAAGATATCCGCTTGTGGTTATGTGTTGGTATTAGTGCGATCGCTTTTCTACCCGTATTTTATTGGAACTACAGCAATAATTTTTTATCCTTCCGTTTTTATGCAAATCGGAGTGTCGATAGTGGCACTGTGATTATGCGATTGTTAGAACCATTGGGCTTTATTGGGATTTCATTATTAATGCTTTCGCCATTTTTAGCATGGTTGCTATGGCGAGGCTTTTGCAAGGAAAATGGGCTATACACAAGAGTAGCATTTTGGACTTTTATCACTTCTACAGGTTTATTAATGGTAGTTTCGCTATTTTCTACAGCGCTCTATTATTGGAATATTCATGCTTATTTATTGCTATTTCCATTATTGCCATTAGCATGTTTCTCTCCCCCCCCAGCCCACTCTTCCATAGAGAGAGGGAGAGAAAATCTGCAAATTTTTTATGGAGCAGAAGTCTTTGGAATATTATTCGCAATTTTATTTGTGTGGAATTCCTGTATGTTCCCAGTGAGTGCCATATTTGGGAAGGATGGCGATCAAGATGGGCGCATGATTTATGGATGGCAGGAGGTGGCTGCTGAAGTACAGAAAATCAGCAAAACCTTGCCAGCAGCACCCTTCTTAATTACTTCTGATTATCGTTCAGCAGCAGCACTTGCCTATGAGATGGGAAACCCTGATGTGACGGCTATTTCTAAGCGGATTAGTCAATTTACAATTTGGAACCTAGATAATGCAGCACAACAAAAAGGTAAAAATGCCATCTTAATTTCTGACCAATGGTATCCCCTTACTGATAAAGTGATCGCCCATTTTGATCAAGTTACTCCCATTAGTAATGTCGCAATCACTAGATTTGGATTGTATTTGAAAACCTATGAAATTGCGATTGGGAAAAATTACCAACCATAAAAAGAGTCGGCTTTTTGCACCGACTCTTTTTATGGTTTAACCAGGGGGCAAAGTAAAGGAGCGATCGCCTAAAACATGAATATGTAAATGGAAAACACTTTGCCCTGCGCCTGCACCATTATTCGCGACTAGACGAAAATCAGTTAAACCTTCTTGAGCAGCAACCTTATTAGCTACAAGTAAGAGGTGTCCTAGCAAGGTCTGATCCTCTATGGTTGCTTCTGAAAGCTTCACAATGGGCTTTTTAGGAATGACAAGAAAATGTACGGGAGCTTGAGGATTGACATCGCGGAATACAAGGGCAAGTTCATCCTCATAGAGAATGCTTGCAGGAATTTCCCGCTTAATAATTTTGCTAAATATAGTTTCGCTCATTTTGAAAATCTCTAGTTTTTTATACTTGTTACGCTTTGCGCTCAAACCCAAACCAAGAAATTTTTAAAAATATCGCCTTGTAAAATTTTTTAAAAATTTCTTGTGGTTCGCTTAATCGGTAATTGTGACGCAAAGAGCCACAATAGCCACAGCTTATTTACAATTCGTTCTTTGCTAAACCAGTAAATACTAAAGTTGCGGGACCAGTCATCAGAATGCGATCGCTTTCTTCTGACCAATGGATTTTGAGATCGCCACCAGGGAGATTTACCGTACAGGTGCGATTGCAAAGATCATTTAAAACGCCAGCCACTACCGTCGCGCAAGCACCTGTACCACATGCCAGAGTTGCCCCTGCACCACGTTCCCATACACGCATTTTCACATAGCTAGTATTAACTACTTCCACAAATTCGGTATTTGTCCGTTTTGGGAAGACAGGATGATGTTCAAAGAGAGTGCCAATCTCTGCTAAAGGAATTGCATCGACATCATTAACAAAGGTTATACAGTGAGGATTACCCATGCTCACTGCCGTTACATTCCAAATGTTGCCGCCAACTTCAAGTGGAACATTGATAACCTTGTGATCGCTGTCTCTTAACGTCGTCGGGATCTCGGCAGCAGTCAAAAATGGCTTGCCCATATCCACAGTTACCTGTCCATCTGCATCCATTCGAGGCACGATCAAGCCTGCACCAGTTTGAATCTGATACTTTCCATCTGTAGTGGAAATATTCAAGTCCTGCATGAATTTCGCTAAGCAACGAATTCCATTGCCGCACATTTCTGGCTCAGAACCATCGGAGTTAAAAATCCGCATCCGATGTTCACCATTTGTCTCAGCTAACAGAAAAATGACTCCATCTGCACCTATACCAAAATTGCGATCGCACCATTTGACAGCCTGCTCAGAGGTGAGAATTGGTTCGGCACTGTGACGGTTATCGATCAGGATAAAATCGTTACCTAAGCCGTGATATTTACTAAATGCGATCGACATGGATTAATTCAATATATTTTTGAATATTATATCGATCTCCTTTGCCAAATCAAAATGCCTAATGATGAGGGGCGCTTCGCGTCCCTCATCATTACCAGCAGTCCTAAATGAGTTGTGAGATTTGCAGATTTGTGAGAGTGCAGACTAAAGGAGCACACTCTCACAAATTATTTAGAATTGTTATATGTAATCGAAGATACGGAAATCACGGGAGGTTGTATAGTATTTAATTGTATAGATCGTTCTATTTGCTTGATTAGTCAAGAAATATCAAATACTTAAAATTATGACTACAACAGCCTCCGTAATCACTCCCTTGCGTCCAGTCAGTAAAGATGGCTTAGAAGCCCTAGCAGCAAAAGCACAGGCTAACCCCAATGTCATCGGTACATTAAAAGTAAAAACTGTCTGTGAAGGACAATTTCGCAACCTGAACTACGTGCGTAATTTACCTGAGCATGTCATTGATGAACCACCCACATTACTAGGGCAAGATACCGCTCCGAACCCATCTGAAGCTTTGTTAGCTTGTTTGGGTTCTTGCCTATCCGTGGGTATTCATGCTAATGCGATCATGCGTGGAATTACTCTCTCTAAATTAGAGCTACACCTCGAAGGCGACATTAACATCACTGGTGTATGGGGTATTGGAGATCTATCTAAGAAGCGTTTAGGTATCAGTGCTGTGCGGGTGAAGGTCGATATCGAGTCCGATGCAACTGAGGAAGAACTTGCTGAACTTCTAGAACATGCAAATTACTGGTCGCCAGTTGCTAATACTTTCCGTAATCCTGTCGATATGGAAGTTTCATTAGCATAAAATGCAAGATATGCCGCACTTAGTGCGGCATATCCTGTTCAATCAAAAAATACTAATTAAGAGAAAGGAAGAAGCAATGCAGGTTAGTGACACCATAATCAAGCAACCTCAAGAAAAACTGCTCACTGATGCAGCATTAATGCAGAGTTTAAAAGAGGCGATCGCCCAAAAATTAGCACCTGATGTTACTAACATTGATCAAAAAGGGATTTATCCAGAAGAGTTTTTACGTGATATTGGTAGTCTAGGTGCTTATGCTCAAGGTGTTAGTACTGAATATGGTGGTACAGGACGGGGCGTATTACCTGCATTGAAAGCGATCGAAATGGTCTCGGAAACTTGTCTCAGCACAGGGTTTATGGCTTGGTGTCATAATGCTTGCTCTTGGTATTTACAAAACACGGACAATCCTTTTCTAAGGGAACAAATCTTACCGCAAGTTGCTACAGGCAAACTTTTGTCGGGGACGGGTTTATCTAATCCGATGAAACACTTTGCTGGCATTGAGAAGATTAAAATTATTGCTACGCCTTGCGAAGGTGGTTATATTCTCAATGGCACATTGCCTTGGGTTTCTAATATCGGCGATCAGCATTTATTTGGGATATCTGCTCAAATAGAAGGGACTGACAACTATCTGATGGCGATCGCACGGGGTGGAATGCAAGGGCTAGAACTGAAGCAAGATGTTCATTTTATTGCTCTTGAAGGGACAAATACCTTTAGATGTTTGTTTCGTAATGCTTTTGTCAGTCATGATTGGGTGTTAGCGTCTCCATGTGATCGCTATGTAGAATATATCAAACCAGGATTTATCCTAATGCAGGTGGGGATGGGCTTGGGCTTGACCCAAAATTGTATTGATTTAATGCGAAGGATTGATAAAACTAAGCAGCATGTTAATCAATACCTCGATGATCGTCCTGACGAAATGGAAAGTGAACTCGAAACGCTACGATTAAAATCCTATCGTTTAGCTGAAGCGATCGGTCATGGTCGAGAACTAGTTAGCAAAGAAGTTTTGCGGGAAGTAATTGAATCAAGAGCAACTGCTTCAGAGTTATCACTTAGAGCTTCGCAATCATTAATGCTCCATGCAGGTGCGATCAGTTATGTACATGGCAGTGTGTACGATCGCCGTTTACGCGAATCATATTTCGTTGCTATGGTGACACCTGCGCTCAAACATTTACGCAAAGTATTAGCAAGTATGTCTTAGTTAGAAATAGCTATTTTTTATAAGATTAATATAGCTAAAATTTAAATAGCTAAATCATACTCTAAGAGTCTAACAAAGTTTTATTTTAAAAATAAAACTTTGTTATTTCCTGCTGAGAGAAAATCATAAACTGGTTGGTATAAATTAGATTTAAAAGCTAAGAAATAATCTGTAAGTAGTAAAGGATTAATTATTTGTAGTTTGTAGGATGCGTTACGCTATCGCTAACACATCCTACTCTTAATTCCAACTACTTATCAATACTATAGTAATTACCAGTTATACAAAGCAGAAAATATTTTTGATATGAGAGGCAAGGGGCTTAAGCCCCTTGTTTTTTTTTTACTTTTAGGTTGTCACGATTTATTTGGGATTTATATGTAATTTATGTATTTGTGGATTTTATTGATTTTCTAGTATTAAAAATTTAATTGATAGTCAGAGTGAAAAATGATCTGTAAAGCGCTTACATACTAATAATGTAATATTTTTCGTATATATCTATACCGATTTAATTACAAATAAGTTGCTAGAGTACTAAATAATTAAATTTATCTTTAGCTATTTATGGCTAATTGAACTGCATTCATTGGATCAAGAATTATTCTCAAAAACACAAATAATAACCAACCATGACATCTAACCTCATAGAACAGATGGTCGCTTCAGCGATAGGAAATAACTCAATCTCTGCTCAAACTTCTGATTATTCTGTTGCTCAAATAAACAATAATTTATGGAATGCTTGTCCCTGCGGCGCAGATCATAATGCTGATCAGCATCAGAGCGTTATGGAAGGAATGCCGACAGATCCCGTGGAATTAGTGAATGACCTGATGCGGATGGGTCACTACTCTGATCGCGCTCAATTGATGGCGCAGTCATGGGAAACCAACGCCATGAAAGCAGACCTGTGGCAACTTTTGGAACAGGGTTCATTATCCCATGCTTCTGAGAGTCAAAAGCGAATTTGCTATGACCTGATCAAGATGGCTGGCGGTGTTGAAGAAGCCTTTAGTGCTGCCTTTGGTCCCCAAGCACAGGAATTCTTTACCGATACATTGCAATCTAGCACCTTCCGTCGGCGTGAATTTCTCATTAAAGTAGCTGCCGCCGCCGCCGTGGTAACGCTTACAGGATGTCCTTCCGCACCTCCGACCGAGACTCCCTCTAAGGCAACTACCAATACCCCAAATACACCACCTGCGGGAGTGGAGAAACCCAATTTAAAAGTTGGTTTCTTACCGATCACTTGCGCCACCCCGATTATCATGTCAGAACCATTGGGTTTTTATACGAAGTATGGTCTGAAGGTGGAATTGGTGAAGATGCCTAGTTGGGCGGCCATTCGTGACTCTGCGATCGCAGGTGAGTTGGATGCCTATCACATGCTTTCACCTATGCCGATCTCCATGTCTCTAGGACTAGGTTCCACCGCTTTTCCTGTAAAGCTTGCCAGTATTGAGAATATTAATGGTCAAGCGATCTCAGTTGCTAATCAGCACTTGGGCAAAGTCAAAGAAGCCAAAGACTTTAAAGGATTTAGTATTGGTGTCCCTTTTGCTTTCTCCATGCACAACTTGTTGTTGCGCTACTACTTAGCGGCTGGTGGACTCGATCCTGATAAGGATGTGCAGATTCAAGTAATTCCACCACCTGATGCGATCGCGAAGATGACAGCGGGACAACTTGATGCATTCCTACTACCTGATAACGTCGTCCAACGTTCTGTCTTTAATAAGATTGGCTTTATCCATTTGCTCACCAAAGATATTTGGGCTGGACATCCCTGCTGCGCTTTTGCGGCTAGCCAGAAATGGATTGACACCAATCCGAATACTTACCGCGCCATTAATAAAGCGATTATTGATGGTGCTGGCTATGCCAATGATCCTAAACATCGTGAAGAAATTGCCAAGGCGATCGCAGGAAAGAACTATCTCAATCAACCTGAACCAGTCTTAAAAGCAGTATTAACTGGTAAGTTTGAGGATGGTCAGGGCAATACCTTAGATGTTCCCGATCGCATTGGTTTCGATCCCTATCCTTGGAAGAGTTTTGCCAAGTGGATTTCTTC
This sequence comes from Pseudanabaena minima str. Chao 2107, assembly GCF_051131155.1. NCBI lineage: Bacteria > Bacillati > Cyanobacteriota > Cyanophyceae > Pseudanabaenales > Pseudanabaenaceae > Pseudanabaena > Pseudanabaena minima. The sequence continues at coordinate 679,772 of NZ_CP159508.1, read as the reverse complement.
GCAGTTTGTGCGTTGGGACTTGATGCCCAAAGATAAGGCTGATTACAAAACTATCGCTCAAGATATCTATCAAACCGATCTAGCTCGTGAATTGGCAAAGGAATTAGGTCAAACTCCGCCAACGGAAACAGAGCGAACTGAGAAGTTGAAGTATGACTCCTTCGATCCTGCTAAGCCTGAAGCTTATATCGAAGAACAGATTAAGCAGTTTAAGGTCTAGAACCTATTTTAAGAATTATCTAGATCCCCCCCCAGCCCCCCTTATAAAGGGGGGAGAATTTAAATTCTTCCCCCTTTATAAGGGGGATTGAGGGGGATCTCTTGGCAGTGTTGAACGCAGAAGGTAATTCTTAAATGGTTTCTTAGATTTCTTAGCTAGCACTACCGAAACATCAAATACTAATCAAAAAGAGAGAAAACTATGGACTATTCTCCTCCAATGCCCAAGTCGCGACCCCGCTCAAATCCAATTATGGTAATTATTCAGAGCGTATTGCCTAATCAAGACTTGCAAGCATTTGTTTTATTCCTATTGATCCTTAGCTCGATATTGATTTTTTGGGAAGTAGGTGCAGTTAAAGGTTGGTTTTCTCCCCTGATGCCATCTGCTTCACAAACTTTAACCGACTTTTGGGCATGGGTTTCTAATCCTTTTTATGTAAAGGGAACGAACGATCGCGGGATTGGTTGGCACTTGATTACTAGCTTACGTCGGGTTGCGATTGGCTTTACCGTGGGCGCGACGATCGCGATTCCTTCAGGCGTGCTGATTGGACTATTTCCTGTAGTTTCCAAGGCTGTCGATCCATTTATTCAAATCCTCAAGCCTGTATCACCTCTAGCTTGGTTGCCTATTGGTTTGGGTCTAATCAAAGATTCAGAAAGCACTGCCATTTTTGTAATCGCAATTACCAGTCTCTGGCCGACTCTGATTAATACCAAATTTGGCGTGAGTAATGTTGATCCGACCTATATTGATGTGACCCGTACACTTGGCGCTTCACCTTGGCGGACAATTACGAAGGTGATTTTACCTGCGGCGGCTCCGAGTATTGTGTCAGGTATGCGAATTAGTGCAGGGATTGCATGGCTGGTAATCGTGGCTGCGGAAATTCTGATCGGTGGTACGGGTGTGGGTTACTTTGTCTGGAATGAATGGAATAACCTGAGTATTACTAGCATCATCACGGCGATCCTGCTAATTGGAGCGATCGGCTTAATCATCGATCGCCTATTTGGATTGCTGCAACATTGGGTTTCATTTGGGAGAGAAGTATGATCGTGTCTTCTATGGAAAAAGCATCTGCAAATATGGCAACTCAGCAAGCACAGATTTCCATCTGCGATGTTTCAATGGTTTATCGTGGCAGAAGTGGCTTGATCAATAAGCTCACTCGCCGTACTTCTAAGGATTATGTCGCTTTAGCAAATATTAATTTTGACATTGCGCCTAATACTTTTGTCTCGATTATTGGTCCCTCTGGCTGTGGTAAATCCACACTTCTCAATCTCATTGCAGGTTTAACTAGTCCCTCCAGTGGCGCGATTTTAATCAATGGGGAAGAAGTTCATGCCCCAGGTCCCGATCGCGGAGTAGTTTTTCAAAACTATGCACTGATGCCTTGGTTGACGGTTGCCGAGAACTTACACTTTGCGATCGAGACGGTCTATCCTACAATGTCTCTCGCCGATCGCAAAAGTCGTGTCTATGAATATATCGAACTAGTCGGCTTAAAAGGAGCCGAGAAAAAACATCCCCATGAGCTATCTGGTGGGATGAAACAAAGGGTAGGCATTGCTCGCGCCCTTGCGATCGATCCCCAAATCCTATTGATGGATGAACCCTTTGGCGCACTTGATGCGCTCACTCGTGGATTCCTACAGGATGAAGTTGCCCGTATTTGGGAACAGAAACGTAAAACTGTGGTGATGATTACCCATAGTATTGAGGAAGCCTTGCTGCTTTCCGATAAAATCGTGATGATGAAGCGAGGTCCCGCCGCAGGGATTGATGAAATCCTGAATGTGCCTTTTCCCCGTCCGCGATCGCGTGAAAATCTTGACCAACAATCGGGATATCATGATCTTAAAGCGGAAATGGAAGAGCATCTCATGCGTGAAACTCGTGCTGTTGAAGCCGCAAGAATATAGGAAAATGTAAAAAATTTTGCACAGCAAAATTTTTTACATTCCCAATACAAAATATCTAGAAATACCAAAAACATTATGACAGTTGAATTTCCATCTTTTACTCAAACTCTATTAGCCGCCAAAAAAGCCAAAGGCTTGAGCTTTGTTGACCTCGAAAAGCTATTAGGTCAAGATGAAGTTTGGATTGCTTCGCTTTTTTATGGTCAAAATAGCGCCAGTGTGGAACAAGCCACAAAAATTGCTGAAGCATTAGGACTAGGGGAAGATATTATTACGGCTCTAAGTTCCTATCCTAGTAAAGGGTTGGGACCAGTAGTACCCACCGATCCATTGATTTACCGCTTCTATGAAATCATGCAGGTCTATGGCTATCCTATGAAGGAAATCATCCATGAGAAGTTTGGTGATGGCATCATGAGTGCGATCGATTTCACACTCGATATCGACAAAGTGGAAGATCCCAAAGGCGATCGCGTCAAAGTCACGATGAATGGCAAATTCCTACCCTATAAAAAGTGGTAACATAACTCCCTCTCAAAAAATATAGCGGTTTTCATTTTGCCTAGAGCAAAATGAAAACCGCTATCCCTCACAAGTTTCAACGCTATGCCTAATATGAAAATCAGTTAGTTTATGGCAAATCTCAAACGTACTCGCGAAGATATTCTCACCTCAGCGATCGATCTTGTGCATCGTCAGGGTTTACAGTCAACTGGCTTAAAGGAGTTGTTTGCTGCTACTCAGGCTTCGTCAGGCAGTTTCTATAACTACTTCCAATCAAAGGATGAATTTGCCCATGCGCTGATTGATTTCCAGTGGCACAAAATCAGAGAAAATGCCTTTCTATCAGCTTCTCAAGTTACCGATGATCCGATTCAGCGACTCATATTGACAATTGATAAAATTGAAGCAAAACATCTTGCTGAAATTAACTGTGCAGGTTGTTTATTAGGGAACTTAATTGTCGATTTAGCCGAATATAACGAGACCTTTCGTACTCATCTCCAAAAGGTTTTTGATGAATGGCAAGCCTTATTTGCTCAAATGTTGCGGGATGGAAAAGAGCAATTAAGCGATCGCACTGATCCAGATTTACTCGCAGAACAAATTCTGACCATGCTAGAAGGGGTGCTATTAATTGCCAGACTTTACGATCAGCCTGACCGTCTCAAGCGTGGATTTATAAGTATTCGTCAATTGATTAAAGATGCTCTTATCTACTGATGTTACGTGGAACGCAGATGATGAATCTCTTGCTGCTAGCGTAACAGGGCAAGCACGGGGGCATTGCCCCTACCTGAGAAATTTATGTTTTGTAGGAGCTGCGCCCCCGTGCTTGCCCCCAACTTTGAGGATCGCAGGAATTCCTTCCACGTAACATCAGTTATCTAGATCTTCAGGTTGTTTCAGCGTTGCATCTTCCCTTGTATTAGATCGCAAAGCGATCTAATACAAATCTAGAAAAGCTTTCAAAGCTTTTCTAGATCTTTTGATCGAAAATTTTTGTAGCACATAACAAAAATGAACACAAGTGGACTCGAACTACCGACCCCCACGATGTCAACGTGGTATCTTCATTTGCTAGAAAGTTTGTAGAGTAGGACTTTTGAGCATTGTCAACAAGGTGACGGGGTAAAAAGCGCCTTTGATTGATTAACTCAAACCGCCTGTAGTTGTGTAAGATCAATAATCTTCATAATTTTTTCGTTGGCTATGGACTACACCATCAATAATAAAATCGTCTCCTTTATCTGGTCGATCGCGGATGATTGTTTGCGGGATGTGTATGTGCGGGGCAAGTATCGCGATGTGATCTTGCCGATGTTTGTGTTGCGCCGTCTGGATTGCCTTTTGGAGAAAAGCAAAGCGGCAGTTTTAGAAGAGGTGCGTTTTCAGCGCGAGGATGCAGGATTAACCGATCTTGATCAGCAAGGTTTGCAAGAGGCAAGTGGTTATGTTTTTTTCAATATTTCTGACTGGACGCTTACCAAGTTAGTCAAGACGGTTACGAATAATCGTCAAATTTTGGAGGCGAATTTTAAGGCTTATCTAGATGGCTTTAGCGATAACGTTAAGGAAATTATTGAGAAGTTTGAGCTACGTAACCAGATCAAGCGGATGGTGGAGGCGGATGTATTGTTGGAGGTGCTAGAGAAATTTATCGATCCGCGCATTAATCTGAGTCCTGATGAGGCGATCGATCCTGATGGACGTAAGTTGCCGCCTTTGACCAATTTGGGTATGGGCTATGTATTTGAGGAGTTGATTCGGAAGTTTAATGAAGAAAATAACGAAGAGGCGGGAGAACACTTTACGCCCCGCGAAGTTATTGATTTGATGACGCATATTTTGTTTGAACCTGTGAAGGATCGCTTACCTCCTGTGATTACGGTCTATGACGGAGCTTGTGGATCAGGGGGAATGCTGACGGAATCACAGAATTTTATGATCGATCCTGATGGGAGAATCAGGTCTAAGGCGGCGATTTATCTCTATGGGAAAGAGGTGAATGGGGAAACCTATGCGATCTGTAAATCGGACATGATGATTAAGGGGAACGATCCTGCAAATATTAAGTTTGGTTCGACTTTGGCGACGGATGAGTTTGCGGGGATGCGCTTTGATTTTATGTTGTCCAATCCTCCCTATGGGAAGTCTTGGAAGGGGGAACAAAAATCGATTTTGGATGGCAAGGATGTTGTCGATCCACGTTTTCAAGTATCGCTTCCCAATTTTAAAGGGGTTGCGGAAATAGTGCCTGCGATTCCGCGATCTTCGGATGGACAGCTATTGTTTTTGATGGATATGGTCAGCAAGATGAAGCGGCTAGAGGATAGTCCTTTGGGTTCGCGGATCGCGTCGGTGCATAATGGTTCGTCTTTGTTTACGGGGGATGCGGGTAGTGGTGAGAGTAATATTCGCCGCTACATTATCGAAAATGATTGGTTAGAGGCAATTATTCAACTGCCAAATAATTTGTTTTACAACACAGGGATTACTACTTATATTTGGGTTTTGGCGAATCATAAAGCGCCACATCGTCGGGGTAAGGTGCAGTTGATTGATGCTTCGGAGATGTATCGCAAGTTGCGTAAAAATTTGGGTGCGAAGAATTGCGAGTTTGCTCCTGAACATATTGAGGAGATTACGGAAATATATTTAGAAATGCGATCGCATTTCTCTAAATATGACTCAGAGGGCGAGGGGAGACAGAGAGAGATTTCTAAGGTTTTTGATAATCGGGATTTTGGCTATTACAAGGTGACGGTGGAGCGTCCTTTGCGGTTAGCGGCTCAGTTTACGGCAGAACGGGTGGCGAGTTTGCGGTTTGTCCCTGCTTTGCGTGAGGTGATGGAATGGGCTTATGGTGAATGGGGCGATCGCCTATATGCTGAGTTGGAAAACGATCCTAAGTATAAAAAGGCGATCGAGGAATATATTGATAAAGAGGAACTTGCGGTATCTCCTAAAAATCGTAAGGATTTGTTATCGGTGAAGACTTGGGAGACTCAGAGAGATTTGATGCGATCGGCTGAGAGGCTGATGGGGCATATTGGCGGGGATTTATATCTAGACTTTAATCAGTTTGCGATTATGTTTGATGGAGCCTTGAAAAAGCTAGAAATCAAGCTGTCATCGAGTGAGAAGAATCAAGTTTTAAATGCGATTAGTTGGCGCGATGAGTCGGCGGCTAAGGTGGTGAAGAAGGTTCATAAACTCAAGGGGGATAAGCTCAAGGAGTTATTGGAGTCTTTGGGAACGGTGCAGGAGCATTTACAGGATTATGGTTTCTGGGCTACGGGTGTGAAGGGTGAGTGGGTTGAGTATGAGTCGGATAGTGAGTTACGGGATAATGAAAATGTGCCATTAAAAGAAGTCATTCATGATTATTTTGTGCGGGAGGTGCGTCCTCATGTGACGGATGCTTGGATTGCTTTGGATAAGACGCAGATCGGCTATGAGATTAGTTTTAACAAGTATTTTTATCAGCATAAGCCTTTGCGAAGTTTGGAGGAGGTGACTTCAGAGATTTTGCAGTTAGAGCAGGAGACTGAGGGCTTGTTAAAGAGGTTAGTTAGTTTTGGTGAGGTCGGACATGGATAAACTAAGTATTTATCGTAAATATATTCAAGATATTTTGACCACTTACGCTTCTTGGGGTAATCCTAAGGATGGTTTGGAAACACAGCTAATTTTTGATTGCGATCGCGATCATTATCAATGGCTAGAGATTGGTTGGGAGGGGGCGGTAAGGGTTTATTCTTGTGTGATGCATTTTGATATTCGGGATGGCAAAATCTGGCTACAACGCAATATGACGGATCTCGATCCTGCTGAGGAGTTGGTGGAGTTGGGTGTACCGAGGGAGGATATTATTTTGGGTTTACAGCCGCCGTATAAACGCAAATATACTGATTATGGTGTGGCTTGAAGTCAAAATTTCTGCGCCTCCTGATTTTTCTGTCAACCATTATCGCTACATGAGTTAACTAAATACGGATTTTAAAATATGGCTTTTCCTAAGTATGAGAGTTATAAAGATAGTGGTGTGGAATGGTTAGGAGAGATTCCTAGTCATTGGGAATCTAAGAGAAATCTTGGGTTATTTGATGAAAGAAAAGAAACTAATCGCCCAGATATGGAGTTGTTGTCAGTAACTATCGATCAAGGTGTTATTAGACAAAGTGAAATTTCAATCAAAAAGGATTCGTCGAATGAAGATAAGTCTAAATACAAGGTAGTGTATCGAGGAGATTTAGCTTATAACAAGATGAGAATGTGGCAGGGTGCGATCGGTATGTCAGATTACACTGGTATCGTCAGTCCAGCTTATATCATCCTAAATACGCGCAACAAAAATTACGCTAAATTCTTCCATTATCTCTACCGTACAGAACTATTTATTAGAGAAGCTAATCGGCATTCTTATGGACTATGTAGTGATATGAATAGTCTGCGGTATGAAGATTTTAAAACTCTTTATTCACCAGTGCCACCTCATGATGAAGTCAATAGAATTGTTGATTTTCTCGATCGCATTACCAATGACATAGACCAAGCGATCGCTAAAAAACAACGCCTAATCGAACTCCTTAACGAACAAAAAGCCATCCTCATCAATCGCGCTGTAACTAAAGGGCTAAACCCTAATATCCCTATGCGTGATAGTGGTATTGAGTGGATAGGCGAAATCCCTGAACATTGGAAGTCTCAACGCCTCAAGTTTTCAGTAAAAAATATTTATGACTGTAAAAATAGAACCCCAGAATATTTTGAAAACGGAGAATATTTTGTTATTCGTACTTCTAACGTCAGAAATGGGAAATTAAGTCTTGAAGATGGCTTTTATACTGATAGAAATAATTTTATAAAGTGGACACAGAAAGGACAGCCATTACCTAATGAATTAGTTTTTACTAGAGAAGCACCCGCAGGAGAAGTTGCAATGATTCCAGATAATAATATTGAGATGTGTCTTGGACAAAGAATGATGGGTATCAAAACTAATGAAAATGAGGTTTTAAGCAACTACCTGTTATATTTTCTGCAATCTCAAGCACTCAAAGAATATGTTGCCATTAAATCTGCTGGCAGTACAGTAAGCCATTTACGAGTTGGTCAGGTCTTTGATATTCCAATAATTTATCCATCAAGTATTAGTGAGCAGAAAGAAATTGCTGATCTTTGCTCTAGATATACAGAAGAAATAGATTATGGCTGTAAGTTTATACAAAATGATATTGAGAAAATTAGAGAATTTCATAAAACTCTCATTGCAGAAGCAGTTACAGGCAAAATCAAAGTATGAATACAGGCGATCGCGCTTTTTAGCCTTATGTCATACTTAAACCATTGGTAATGAAATATCACCATGACTCAAACCCCACTCCGCACCGCCATAACCAGCGAACAAGACCAAGATCAACGCCTCGTCTATTCGGGCATCACTTGGGAACAATTTAAACTGATTCAAGCAGGTTTCGCCGAATCTAACCGAGTCAGACTTTTTTATTATCAAGAAACCATCGAAATTCTCATGCGCGGACGCGCCCACGAATTTAACAAAACCATCATTGGATTCTTGATCGAACTATTTTGTCTAGAAAGCAACATCGAATTTGAACCCACAGGCTCAATGACCCAACAACGCGAAGGCGAAGTCTCCGTCGAGCCAGATGAATCCTATTGTTTCGGCGCATCCAAAAACACACCCGATCTCGTTATTGAAATAACCTTTAGTAGCGGCAGCCCCAAAAAATTACAACGCTATCAACCATTACAAATTCCCGAAGTATGGTTTTGGCAAAACGGTACATTTAGCCTCTATCGCCTCAATGATGACCACTACGAAGCGATCGCCAAAAGCCAAATACCAGAACTAGCCAACCTCGATATCGACCTGCTCACAAACTGCATTGCGATCGCCCAAACCTCCCGCCTCGAAGCCTCCAACACCTTCCGCAATGGCATTAAAAAGAGATAATGTGTAAATATGCCTGCAAAAGACATTTACCATGATGCGGTCAAAAACGCGCTTATTCAGGACGGATGGGAAATTACCGCCGATCCTTACTTCATTAAGTACGAAGACGCTGAACTTTATGCAGACCTCGCAGCCCAAAAGCCGATCGCCGCACAACGTCAGGAACAGAAAATCGTTGTCGAGATCAAAAGCTTTATTGGTAGATCTCCCATGTATGACTTTCATAACGCCATCGGGCAGTACATCGTTTACCGTAACCTCATCCAGATCACCGAACCTGAATATAATCTTTATCTAGCGATCGACGACCTCACCTACGAAAACTTTTTTCAACGTGCCTCAATTCAATTAATCACCAAACAAAACAACTTAAAAATTATCGTTGTAGATACCCAACAGGAGCGCATACAGTTATGGATAAATTAACCTACTATCGCCACACGATCCAAACCCTGCTCAGCGACTACTACAACCTCAACCAACATCAAAACCAAGAAAATCCAATTTGCGATCGCCTAGCCCTCGACCCAGAACGAGATCAATACCTATGGCTTCGCACTGGATGGGATGGCAAAAAACGAGTTCAACATATCATCCTTTATTTACAAATCCAAAACGGTAAAATCTGGATAGAAGAAGACAGTACCAACTTTTGTATCGCTGACGATCTGCTCAACGCCGACATACCTAAACAAGACATCATCCTCGGCTTTCAACATCCCAGCAAAAGACACCTCACCGAATTTGCAACCAATAGCGAAAACGAAATTTTACTCATAAGGTAATCAAAATGGTTCAACTTGCCCCAAAACTACTCAGCACCGATACCTTTATCGCCAAATATGGCGACACAACGCAATACGAACTAATTGATGGAGAACTAATTGATTTGGAACCAACAGGACTACATGAACAAGTAGCCGCCCTCATCGGACGGAAACTCAACATCGCGATCGATCAGCAAAACGCACCATTTTTCATTCCCTATCGCTGCTTGATCAAACTATTAGGCACAGAAACCGCCTTTCGCCCCGATGTCATCGTCCTTGACCAAAGCCAACTCCACCAAGAACCCCTCTGGCAACAAGAACCGATCATTTGCTTAGGTCAATCGATCAAACTGATCGTTGAAGTTGTCAGCACCAACTGGCAAAATGACTATGCCCGTAAAGCCGAAGACTACGCTCAACTAGGCATCCCCGAATATTGGATCGCTGACTATCTCGGACTTGGTGGCAGAGAATATATCGGCACACCCAAACAACCCACCCTCACGATCTGCACATTGCAAGGCGATCGCTATCATCGCCAACTATTTAGAAATAGCGATCGGCTGCAATCCCCCACATTTCCGAGCCTAGAACTCACCGCCGATCAAATCTTTGCAGCAGGAAAACTGTAAAGATAGGCGGCGCGTTGCGCCGCTTATCTTTGCCATCATAAATTTTAGAAATATCAAATTATGGTCAGCCAAACCAACGAAAAAAAACTAGAAGACCTCATCGAGCGATCGCTAATTACCAACTCACGCTATGAAAAAGGGGATTCGGCTGACTACGATCGCGAATTTGCGATCGACAAACAAAAATTTTGGCAATTTCTCGAAACCACCCAATCGCAACAACTCGACAAACTACGCGATCGCCCCAACTGGCAACGCCTGATCCTCGAACGCCTTCATCGTAAAATCCAAAAAGATGGCATTATCTCTGTTTTGAAAAAAGGACTAGCGATCGATGACGCACACCTCACCCTGCTCTACAGCCTCCCCCACAACGACAACAACCCCGAAATTCAAGCCAACTTTGATCGCAATATCTTCTCCCTGACGCGCCAAGTCTACTATTCCGAAAGTAACCCCCAACTCTCCATCGATATCGTTCTATTTATCAATGGCATTGCGATCGCCACACTTGAATTAAAAAATACTTGGACAGGTCAAACCACATACCACGCTAAGCAACAATATTGCGACAAGCGAGATCCTAAAGAACCCCTATTTCAATTTGCCCGTTGCCTTGTTCATTTTGCAGTGGATACTGATGAAGTCTGGATGACCACCAAACTCGATCGCCAAAGCACCTATTTCTTACCCTTCAACAAAGGCAACAACTACGGCAAAGGTAACCCAGTTAACCCCAATGGACACAAATCCGCCTACCTCTGGCAAGAAACCCTCACCCGTGAAAGCTTGTCCAAAATCATCGAGCATTTCGCCACCCTCTCCACCAAATCGAAAACCCTACTTTTCCCCCGTTACCATCAACTCGATGTCGTCCGCCAAATCCTCACCCATGCCCAACAAAATGGCGTAGGACATAAATATCTGATCCAGCATTCCGCAGGTTCAGGCAAATCCAACTCGATTACATGGACAGCCTATCAACTGATCGAACTCTATGCCCAAGGTGCATCTACACCCCTCTTTGATTCCGTCATCGTTGTCACCGATCGCCGTATTCTCGACAAACAACTAAAGGACACCATCCAAGGTTTTGCCGCCGTTAAAAATATCATCGCCCATGCCAGCAACTCCCAAGAACTCAAAACTGCTTTAGAAACTGGCAAAAAAATCATCATCACCACGATCCAGAAATTCCCCTTCATCGTTGATGGTATTGAAAATCTTAGCGATCGGAACTTTGCCGTCATTATCGATGAAGCGCACTCCTCCCAAAGCGGACAAGCTGCCGATAAGCTCAGCATGACCATCGGCATGGATGAAGAAGATCCAGAGGATAACCAAGACAAAATCCTCAAGGTAATGGAAGGACGCAAGTTAAGTAAAAACGCATCCTATCTCGCCTTCACCGCCACACCCAAACCAGCTACCCTCGAAAAATTTGGCATCAAACTCCCCGATGGTAAATTTCAACCATTTCACCTCTACTCGATGAAACAGGCGATCGAAGAGGGCTTTATTCTCGATGTCTTAGCCAACTACACCACCTACAAAAGCTATTACGAAATCCGAAAATCCATTCAAGATAATCCCCTCTTTGATACCGCCAAAGCTCAAAAAAAACTCCGCGCCTATGTAGAATCGCACCAAGAAACGATCGCCACCAAAGCCGATATTATGCTCAACCATTTTATCGAACAGGTTTGGCAACCGAAAAAGCTCAAGGGCAAAGCCAAAGCCATGATCGTCAGTCGGAATATTGAAACCGCGATCCGTTATTTCTTTGCGATTCGCGACGCTCTCACCGCCGCTAATATGCCATTTAAAGCGATCGTTGCTTTTTCTGATGAAAAAACTATCGATGGTATCAAATACACCGAAGACATCCTTAACGGATTTCCTAGCAAAGATATCCCCACAGAATTTGCAAAGGATGACTACAAAATTTTAGTGGTTGCTAATAAGTTCCTCACAGGTTTTGATGAACCCTTACTGCACACAATGTATGTCGATAAAAAGCTGCAATCTGTTCAAGCCGTCCAAACCCTATCGCGTCTTAATCGTTGCAATGCATCCGTAGCCAAAAACGATACCTTCATCCTTGACTTCTTCAATACCATTGATGAAATTAAAAAAGCCTTTGACCCTTTCTATACCTCGACAACCCTCAGCCAACCCACCGATGTCAATGTTCTCCACGACCTCAAAGAAGCATTAGACGGTGTTGGCGTATATGAATGGTCTGAAGTTCAGCAATTTAACCAACTCTTTTTTAATAAGGCTGAAGCCGATCAGCTTAGTCCCTTAATTGACACTGCTGCCCATAGATTCGACCGCGAACTAGAACTAGAAAACGAAGCCAAAATCGACTTCAAAATCAAAGCCAAACAGTTTGTCAAAATATACGCTCAAGTCGCCTGTATCACTCCCTTCAATAATATGCAATGGGAAATGTTGCACTGGTTTCTCAAATTCCTCATTCCCAAACTGATAGTCAAAGATCCCACCCAAGAACACCTCGATCAGCTACTCGAAAGCATCGATCTATCGACCTATGGCTTAGAGCGCGTCAAACTAAATCACACTATTACCCTAGATGCAAACGCATCCGAACTCGATCCGCAAAACCCTAACCCACGCGGTTTTCACGATGAAATCCAAAAAGATCCCCTCGATGAAATTATTGCCGCCTTTAATACCCGATTCTTTACAGGATGGAATGCAGTCAAGTTTATGAACATCGTGCATCATATAACTAAACATCCTAATTACGAATCTCAAGTAGTCAACAACCAAGACGAGCAGAACCGTCATCTAGCCTTCGAGCAGTTAATCAGAGAAGCTATGAATAAAGAACGTAAGCAAGATTTGGAGACATATAAACGCTATGTCTCCGATCCAGATTTTAAACGAGCTTTTGATGCCAGTATTATGATGCTACTTCCCAAAGTGATCGATCAAGGTTTATCCCAAAGTTAAAAAAGGCTATGCTGTTTTTAACTTTGGCTTAGTTTTAGCGTAAGGCACTGTATATGAACACAAGTGGACTCGAACCACCGACCCCCACGATGTCAACGTGGTGCTCTAACCAACTGAGCTATGCGTTCTGACGGATTAATAATATAACATAGTGAAGTTATATTCAACAAAAAATCTATGAAACTAATTTTGTATAGCAAGCAAGGATGCTGCCTATGTGAAGGTTTGCTGACAAAATTACAACAGGTAAAGCAAGTTGCCTTCGATCTAGAAATTAGAGATATCACTAGTAATCCAGACTGGTTCGATCGCTATCAGTATGAAATCCCAGTACTTTGTTTGCTTAACGATCGCCAACAAGAACAGGAATTACCAAGATTTTCGCCGCGATCGCCAGTCGAGAAATTGGAAGTATTACTTCAGCGCTACTGCTAAATTTATGACATCCATGAATTCGTCATCACTTGTTTAGTGGTCGTCAGCGCATAGATATCGATCACCCCCGGATATCTCGATGCACCTCGCGTTTTTAAGCTAGACATCCCCAGTGCAATTTTGGCATTGCCGCTATCGTTAAGTTTAGAGCAGCGACTAAAGCGACTATGGGCATTGACAAAGATCGTACTACTATTAACACGACTGACAAAGCGATCGCGCTCAGATAGGGAATCAGTCAGCAAGACATCGGCATGACCACTGCTGTACTGATTAATCCATGCGATCGCCTCTTCAGTATCATTAACAATCTTGATGGCGATCGTCTCATCTAAATAAGCCTGTCCCCAAATATCCTCAGACTCGATTGATTGGTCAATAAGAATTTGACTTGGTTTGTCTGTTTCCTCGCTATGGGACTCCTCCAGAAATTGCCGAAAATAGGCGGTTGTTTCCGCACAACCACGTACTACTAAACCTAGCTTTCTAAGATTACTAATCCATTCACCGAGACTGCGATCAATTAAAGATCGCTCAAGCCAAGATCGATGTACGACAACCTTTTCAATCGCATTGACTGCATCAGGATCACCTTTACGACTATTCAGAATAATTTCTTTGGCAAAGTCTAACTTACCTGAAGCCGCTAAATATAGATAGCAATTGCCCATAGAGATGGGCAAAGCGGAAACCGTTGCTTGTTTGCTTACCTGCTGCACAAAACTAGGGCGACCATAGGGAATCACCAATCGCAAATACTTTTCTTGGACAATTAGTTCTTTGAGGGTCACCCCTTTGGGAACGCAGGACATACATGCTTCAGGAAAATTTCTAGCTATGAGGATTTCCTTAGCGATTGCCGCGATCGCTTCTTGGGTATTTGTGCCTTCATTCCCGCCCTTGAGAATAATTGTATTACCGACTTTAAGACACATGCCCGCCGCAATTAAGCCCAGTTGAGGAAAGCCTTCATAGATAAAAGCTACTACGCCTAAAGGGACTCGCTGATAGCCATTTATGCCCACATGCAGGGTAAGTGGATCAGGCAGATTCGCAAGCTGGATCAGACATTCGATCGCATTGTTGAGACGTTCGGGAGTCAGTTTCAGCCACTCTAATACCAACTCAGGTACAGCCATATCGCGGCTAGCTTCTAAATCCAGCGTATTCGCTTCTAAAATCTCGTTTTTATGCTTTTTAATGCTATTGGCAATTTCTAGCAGCAAACTATCGCGGTCTCTAGTAGAGATTTGCATCAGTTGCAGCGCCGCATCATGGGATTTATAAATGAAGCCTGTAAGGTCTTCTGGTGACATACTCAGTAATAAATAATTGTTAAAGATCGCGCCGACGGATCACGAGCAATCGCCATATTAGCAAACCTAAAAGGGTAAACAACAAAATGGCTAGAGGAATACCTAAAGTTGATTTGAGATTTAGCGCCCAGACAATAACTAAAGCAAAAAACAACAGTGAAGCCGTATATATCAAAGCCATTTCTATCCAAGTTTGCTGGCTATTTCGATAAATAGGTTGCCATTTACCAGTCCATTGCCATGTATGTTGTTGAGACTCAATCCCACCTAACTGTAATAGACTATAGCCGTCGTTTTCTAGCTGAAATAGCAAAGAGCAGCGATCGCATCCAAAAGCATCCGTCAATGCGATCGGCTTTAGCTTGCCGCGTTTGCGAGGGCAAGGACAGGGGTAAATTTGCTCTAGATCAATTTTTTGAGGCTTATGGATATGCACTAGACGGACATGCTCAACAAGGATGCTAATGGTAGGCTCAGAATAGGAATATAGATCAGGCAACTAATCAAAATGATTGTATAGCAATCCTAAATCATTTGATAAGAAAGGCAAGGGGCTTAAGCCTTTTGTTTATCAGCCTTAGATTCTCGATTTGGTTACTTTTACTCATCCCCCAGCCACGAATTTGGTATTGAGGGGCAAAGCCCCTTAATACCAAATTCTTACAACAATTGCCAATTAAACAAACCACAAGAAAAAGCTTAAAAGCATTGATTAGCAATGCTTTTAAGCTTTTTCTTGATTTGTGTGCAAGCGCAAATTGCTGTAAATAATGTGCGGCTCTCTACGCCGCACATTACTACCTCTAGATGTCTATTAAAATTTTGTGTAGTAATTTACCAAGATTGCTGTATTATTTTATTCGGTGCAAAAAACACCTAAACCAAGCGGATGTGGCGGAATTGGTAGACGCGCTAGATTTAGGTTCTAGTATCTTTGATGTGAGAGTTCGAGTCTCTCCATCCGCATAAAAAATCCCCATAAAAAAAGAGGTAATGCTTCGCATTACCTCTTTTTTTTATTTAAGCCATTCTTCGAGGCTAGTGGTTAATTTACCTGTGATTTGGGCAGTAAGCTGATCGCGCTTTTGTTTGCGTAGCCATTTTTGGAATTGCTTTTCGTATTCTTCGCTTTCTGACTGGTAAATAACCCATGAATCCAGTGCAATAGCTAATCCCCAAAACAATAGAGGATAGATTGCCCAGCCGATTCGACCAGATGTAAACAGGTTGAGTGCTACTAAAAAAGAATTAACGATCGCATATTTCAGGACATTTGACTTTAAAGATTTTTTTTTGTATTTGTCAAACTCTACTTGCTCTTTGCGAACAGCTTGTGTAGATTGCCATTCCTGAACGGATGCTAAAAAATCGGCTTCACTGATGCCCATATCAGAAGCAATCTCATATACTTGCTGTTTGGTCAGATTTTGACCATTGGTTCTCTTGGCAAGGGCATAACGGAGAATTTGATCGACTTGTTCTTCTGAATAAGTTTCCATATTTTCCTCCAGAAAAATAAATACAAACAATGAGTTGTTTGTATTTATCCTAGTTCAGTAATGAAGCGATCGCAGCAATCACGTAGCCAATAGGTATAGGATTGTGGATTTTCTTGAATATCAGCTTGCAAAAATTTTAAATCTATCCATTTCCAATCTTCGGCTTCTTCAGGATTGAGAACAGGTTCGCGATCGCAATATCCTAGCAGCACATGATCAAACTCATACTCAGTTAGTTCATGATCTAGCTGAGCGCGATAAACAAAACTAAATAGCTCTTGCAACTCACAATCAAAGCCCATTTCTTCTTGCAAACGACGATGAGCCGCATCTAATGTCATTTCGTGGGGGCGCGGATGACTGCAACAGGTATTTGTCCACAGTCCTCCTGAATGATATTTATGCTTAGCTCGTTTTTGCAATAAAAGTTGATTCTGTGAATTCAGCACAAAAATCGAAAAAGCACGATGTAGTGAACCCTCACGATGTGCTTGCAATTTTTCCGCAATCCCCACTTGGAGATCGCTTGTATCCACTAAAATAACTTGTTCTTCTAATTGCGTAGTTAACTGCGCGGTTGCACTCATGGTATTTACAAAAATAATATTTTAAAAGCCTTGCTTTGCAAGGCTTTTAAAATATTATCTGGTTTTGCTTAGGTCACTTGCATTAAGACAAATCAAACCCCAAAAAGCGAGTGGCGGCACTTTGCGCCGCCACTCACTTTTAAACTCGTGTCAAATATATCGGTTAGAATATATTACAAAACTACACATTCGCAGGAGTTTTATGGATACCATCGACTTAGAAAAGCTTTTTCAACGAGGCTACTATGTCACCCTCGGTGCAACATCATCATTACTTGAGGTAATCCAAGACCCCACCAAACGCGAAGAAAATCTCAAAAGGTTGGGGCGCAGTTTTGATGAGATTACTCAAGAGCTTGCTGAAAAGGGTGTAACGACTGAGGCTGAGGCTCGTAGCTATGTAGACAAGTTTATCGCGCAACAGGTAAACGGCTCATCTACTACTACTTCTGAATCAGCAGGTTTAACTACTGTCACCACAACGGCTAAAACTGTTGATGACAATACAACGGATAGTCCATCGGAGCGGTCTAATCAATCTATAAAAGCAAGTATGCGGGATGAGATAAAAGAACTCACAGATCAGCTAGCAGGTTTACGTTCAGAATTAGAGAAGTTACGCTCCAACTAAAAAGGAAGAGGCGCGATCGCGCCTCTTCCTTTTTAATTGATGTTAAGTAGATGAGCATATTAAAACCTCAAACCAAAGATTGTTCCGCCCGCTACGCGGGCGGAACAATCTTTTCGGTTTTTAGTTTATTTATGCCTAGCTACTTATATGGTATTGAAGGTGGGGCTTGGTTTCCAAGCGTCTACCTTTACAAATATGTAGGGATTTGGACTCCAAATCCTTTTTGAATTATGACGTGCAAACAAACATTATGACTATCTTTGTTCTAAGTAACATCAGATATTTGTTTAAAATATTAGCAAACTTGAAGTCTTAAATAGAACAAGGAGCTTAAGCCCCTTGTCTGTGGTGATTATTAATAGGTTCCTGCCTTATTTGCCGTATCTTTCAAATTCGCATTAAAGAACATAGGAATGAATTTCTCGACAAAAGAAGATGGATCTTTTTCCCAAGCTCTCTTAACTAGATCGATTCTAGTTTTTTGCAATTCGGTAGAGAACAAAGTCTGAGGAAGTTGATCGATTAAGTATTGAGGACGTTGCCAGAGAGGAAGTGTATCGGCAATCTTCATCAAATTCTCCACTCGGCGCACTTCTGCACCAGCGAGAACATCCATTCCTGATTCGTAGGCAGCTTGCTCGATCGCAGCATATTTACGCTTAGCAGTATCCACCTTGGCATGGAGAGCTTCACTCTTTTTAGCAATTTCGGCTAGCTTGCTATTACCCCAACGCACATGAGCAACTTCTTCAGGAAGAATTTGGGCGATCGTTTCACGAATTTTGATGTTTTCGGGAGTTTGCTCAGCTTTTTCTAGGGCGCGAATATGGGCGGCGAAGTATTCACAACCACGCTTTTCCGTGACATTGATCGCTGCAAGTGATTCGATGATGCCATCTTCAGCAGTAGTGATCGTATCATGGCTAATGAAGCGCTCAAACTCATCGATATAGGAAGTTCCAGGAGGAGTGCCGATATCTTCACCAAGTTCATAGAGCAAATCAGTTAACCAGAGCGCATGACGCGCTTCATCGGCAACGTGATGCGATAAATCTTTGATTAAGTCACGGGGCTTGCCGTCGAGTCTTTCGATGAGGTCGGTCAAGTCTTTGCAACTACGTTGTTCATTGAAACGATAGCGATTGATTGTGACCATGTGGATTTCACGCTGACGCACCACTTGATCGAGAATGTCTTGGGCGCTTAGCTGTCCACGAAGTTTACGAGGATATGCAACAGTCATTTTTTAAACCTAGATAATAACGGTAGGATAATTTGCGCTATGCGCCGCTTATCCTATAAAGATTTTAATCCTAATTTGTAAAGAAGTGTGAAGCCTGAACCTATATCTACTCATTTAGCTACTCCCTACGACTGGCTCGATCGCTCCCTAGACTCGATCCACAAAGCTAACTGGTATCGCTCTACGCAAACCATTACGAGCAAAGCAGGGGCGATCGCCACCATTGATGGGCGCGAAATGTTGATGTTTGCTAGCAATAATTATTTGGGTTTAGCAGGCGATCGCCGCTTGATTGACGCTGCCATTAAGGCGACAGAAATCTACGGTACAGGCTCAACGGGATCGCGCTTAGTAACGGGGCATTTGGCTTTGCATGAGGAATTAGAAGCGGCGATCGCTGATCTCAAAAATACCGAAGCGGCGTTAGTGTTTAGCTCTGGCTACTTAGCAAATTTGGGGACAATTGCGGCGATCGTGGGGACGCGAGATTTGATCTTAGGTGATGCTTACAATCACTCTTGTTTGAAAAAAGGTGGCTTGCTCAGTGGCGCAACGGCGATCGATTATCAACATTTGGACTTAGCTGACCTTACCGCCAAATTGCAAGAGCATCGAGGGAAATATCGACGTTGCCTGATTACGACCGACAGTGTGTTTAGTATGGATGGAGATCTTGCACCATTGCGGGAAATAATGGACTTGGCGTACCAATACGACTGTATGGTGTTAGTTGATGAGGCGCATGGCACGGGTGTATTTGGCGATCGCGGCGGTGGCTTAACTCAGGCTTTAGGAATTCGGGAAAACTTAATTCAAGTAGGAACCCTGAGCAAAGCTTTGGGCAGTTTGGGGGGCTATGTGGCAGGTTCGGCAAAACTAATCGACTATTTACGCAATCGCGCCGCTACTTGGATTTATACGACAGCGCTATCGCCTGCGGATACGGGCGCAGCGATCTCGGCAATTAAGATTGTCAAAACTGAGCATACTCTCCGTGAGCAGCTTTGGCGAAATGTGGCGCTATTTACACAGGGTTTACAAAATTTGGGCATTCGAGCGATCGCTATGGATTCACCGATTATGGCGATCGAGGTTGGCGATATTCCACAAACGCTACAAATGGCAACCCACTTACGCGAAAATGGAATCTTTGCACCTGCCATCCGTCCGCCTACCGTTCCCACTCCGCGTATTCGCTTAACCCTGATGGCAAGCCATACCCAAGCACAAATCCAGTTTTTGATGCAATGTTTACAATCTTGGTAAATCTTGACGTTCAGACAATGATCTTAATGACTAGTATTGATGCAGTTTTACAGTTGTTAATACTGATTTTTTTATGCTCATTGGTAAATCAATATCGCGGAGTCAAAACCTATACGTTTGGTAGAGCTTTCACAATAATTAGCTATTTTATCAGTTTAATTAAAAGCCCCTTCGTCTCTCTAACATTAGTTTTAGCAGGTTTTTTTCTTCTCATAGGTACTTCCATCTCATGCTTGGGAATTGCTCAATTTACTGACAAAAAGATTAAGCCCCATTATCTATTAATTATTAATCTTCTATTCATAGTTGTTCAGTCATATTTTTTGATATTTAAAGATGTTTTTGTATTTAAAACCATTACTCAAACAATCTTTCAAATGGTTGTTTTTTCCATATCTACCTATTGTTTACTAACGACTTCCCATAAAAGCTTTGTTGGAGCTTCTAAGTTTATGGCGATTGTCATGATTAGTTTATTAATTTCATTGGCAGGTAGAGTTATACTCCTTCTCAAAAATCCACCTAATCAGTTATTTGTTCCCAACGAGCTAAATGCTTCCACTTTGATCTTCGTATCTGTGTTTACTTTTCTATTAACGGCTGGATTTATCATGATGGTCTGTCAGAGGCTTTTCTATGATTTGAAGGTTGCAGCTAACACAGATGTGCTGACTCGTTTACTTAACCGACGGGCAATGATGCATCAGCTTGAGATTGTGATGAATCAGTTTTATCGTAGCGATCGCCAGTTTGCGATTATCTTGATTGATGTGGACTTTTTTAAGCGGGTTAATGATGTCTATGGGCATGATGCTGGTGACATTGTTCTCATGCATCTTGCCCAAATTCTCCAAACCAAAATGCGACAAATAGATTCAGCTAGTCGTTGGGGGGGGGAAGAGTTTTTGATTTTATTGCCTGATACGACGCTTAATCAAGCGAAGGAGATTGCGGAGCGATTACGTTACTATGTGGAGACAAATCCCACGCCATCTAATATTCAAATCACGATTAGTTTAGGAATAGCCGTCATCCGTCAACATGGCAATTCGTTGGAGAGCTTAATTACGGCGGCTGATCATGCTTTATATGCAGCCAAGAGAAATGGGCGTAACCAAGTAGCGATCGCTGACTAGATATTGAAGTTTAGTTGTTGCCAGTCTTGTTAGGACACAAATCCAGAATGCGAGTTGCGGCGCTTCGCACCGCAACTCGCATTCTGGATTTTGATTAGTCCTAGTACAAATCGTGACAGCTATAAGAAATGGAACTTCCCGTCGTTTCTCACTTCTTGAGTTTTGTTAGCTAATTAAGCCAAGAGGACAGCGTTCGGGTTTGCGAAACTCCCATTTTACCAATCCACTTTCTACGAGTTCGGGTGGCGGTAAGTCCTCAAGAACAGGTGAGAGCCGAATTACAAAATCGGTGTATTGTTGCGTGGAGGCTTCTCGGTAATATTTTTGGAGAAGGTCTGGATCTTCTTCAATTTCACAACCGATCCATGCAGGCATAGTTGTATTAGGGCGGGTTCGCTCGAAATATGCTTTTAATGGCTCAGCAATAATTTCTGCTGTTGGTTTAAATAGGTCAGGCTTCACAATCTGTCCCCAGCCCGTGGATAAATCCCCCGGTGCATAGGAATATACTTCAACTTGGTATTCATTTGGCGGAACTTCGACAAAGCATTGTAAAGAATCACTACTATCTGCGATCGCCCTTGCTTCAGCTATATCATCAAATTCCTCTTCATCACCGAGCACACCTGAAACTACCATTTGTCCACAGGATAGATCAAGTCGCCATCGTACTCGTGCCACCCATTCATCACTTTCTTGTTCATTGAGTTCTCCCATCACAACGCGGACATTGTAGCCATCATCTTGATAGAGATCCATCGCCAGAAATGCTTTCTGTTCAAGGATGGCTGCTTTTAATTTCTCTTGATCGTTATCCCAAAGTAAATTGCAAAAGCCTTCATAGTCTTGGCTAGCAAAGTCCTTTGCGCCAACCCAAATCATACAGCCTGCTTCCCAAAAGCCAAATTCTAGGCGATCGCCTATACTCAATGCCTCAGCCATAAACCACCATTGATTTAGAGGGTTTGCTTTAAAATTATATACCCCACGAATTAAGATGGCGGCGCGAAGCGCCGCCATCTCATCTTGGGGGGTAGTGCTATAAAACACCTTTAGAGCTAGGAATCATGCTGGCGCGACGTGGATCGACTTCTACCGCCATCCGTAAAGCTCGGGCAAACGCCTTGAAAGCAGCCTCGATAATGTGATGAGAATTACCGCTTTCTAAGAGGCGCACATGCAGTGTCATTTGCGCGTGATTAACCACAGCTTGAAAAAACTCACGGATTAGCTCTGTGTCATAGGTTCCCACTCGTTGATTGGGAATCACTAAGCCATATACCAAATAGGGGCGACCCGAAAAGTCGAGAGCTACCTGTACTAAAGATTCATCAAGGGGAGCAACAAAATGCCCAAAGCGATTAATTCCTTTGCGATCGCCTAATGCTTGCCCCAGAGCTTGTCCTAACACAATCCCCACATCCTCATTGGTGTGATGAT
The DNA here is from genome assembly GCF_051131155.1 of Pseudanabaena minima str. Chao 2107. NCBI lineage: Bacteria > Bacillati > Cyanobacteriota > Cyanophyceae > Pseudanabaenales > Pseudanabaenaceae > Pseudanabaena > Pseudanabaena minima. The sequence goes on along the minus strand of NZ_CP159508.1, from coordinate 657,203 downwards.
CATCAATGTGTAAATCACCTGTTGCTTGCACATCAAGATCAATCAATCCGTGGGAACAAATTTGATGCAGCATGTGATCAAGAAAAGGAATACCAGTATTGATATTGCCTTTGCCAGTGCCATCAAGATTTAGCACCACAGTGACATCGGTTTCGCCAGTTTTGCGGTGGACTTTGGCAATGCGAGGAGTATCGTAGGACATAGCGGAGCGGAATTGATAAAGGTTGTAAAGGGTCAGATTTACTACACTGTAACCTTAAATTGCGATCTCTTTGTTCGATCTATTTACCAATCCTTATAAACAGGTGAGAGTGCGCCCCGAAGGGGCGCACTCTCACCTGTTTAGGATCGCTATAATCTACGGCAAGTTTCTAAATAAGGTGCTGAAGAATGGTGAATCGTTTCCTACTTATACTGTTGTTGATCTTGCAACTAATTTGGTAATTGCTCAACCTATAGAAAACAATGATTTGAGAGGATTCAAAGCGATAAGAATGGACTCAAAAGCAGAAAAGCCTTGTCTTTTTCCAGTATTGACAATGGAACGAACAGCCGCAAATAAGTCACGCCCCCAATCGGAGCGAAAACCATTCGTAACTTTTCTAAAAATGACACTCCAACGTAAAGCCTGTTCGCTAGAGTTATTAGTTGGCGGGATGGTGTGGTCATCCAAAAACAGAAATAAGTTTTCTCGTAATTCTAGATATCGCTTCTGTAATCTAAGTCCATCTTCTTGAGTAGGTAACAGAGCTAAAATATTGTCGAGGTCTCGATACAATCGACATCGATATTGATAACGAGTAGAGTCAGCTAAATCCGACCATCGCCTTCGCAGCACCAAAGCTCGTAGCAGCAGCTTTTTCATCCTGCCAGAGAAAATCTGGTCTCCTGCATCAATTCCATACTGACAATCTCTGAGTTGATGGGCAAGACAAACTTGCCATTCTGTCGCTGGATTGGTCTTTTGGGCGCTAAACAAATCTGATACCCACACCTCTGGTTGATGCTCTGCCATCACTTCGGCGATGACATCTGCGCCTCTAGACGGTCGGATGATATGAAAACATACTTGTTCGTTCTGAAATACCCATTCCCATTGATTTTTACCGTTTACCCTTGCTCTGGTTTCGTCACTGCATACTAGACGAGATGTTTTTAGGGCTTGGAGTATTCCTGTCACCTCCGACTCTAGTTGTCCTTTCACCCTTGTTAAGAGATTGGCGATACCTCCTTCTGATATCTCTAAGCCAAATACTTCACTCAGCATTTGCTGCATTCTTCCATAGCTTATACCGTGACTGTATCTCATCGTTGTCACTAGGGCAGCTATTCTTTCTCCAAAGGGACTTCCTACTTCAAGTCCTACGGGTAATGCTGCGATTTGTTCCTGTCCACAATGCTCACACTTGCATCCATACCTTTCGATTCTGGTAACGATGGGCTTGATTGGTGGTATATCGATCTTGTCGTATCGTTCCAGTAATACCTGCATTGATTCAGCGATCTCTTTCCCACATTCTGCACAACTTTTTACAGTTGCTTTGAGCGTTTGGTCTGGATTTTCACTCAGTTGACGACCTCCTCCATCTCTTCCTATACTTCCTGCTCGTTTGCCTTCTGTTTCTTCTGGATTATTGATTTCCGCTTTAAATCCTTTGGCTGGTGGCAAACTTGAGTTCTTTGAAGTCTTCTTTGGTTTCTTTTCTAACTGCTTCTGTAGTTTTTGTAGTTCTTCCCATAACTTAACTATCAAGGCTTCTTTTGCCTCGTCTGTTAGTTCTTTTAGGTTGGGTAGTTCTTTCATTTCTTTAATTTATCAGCTTTTGCCCCTTTGTCAATTTTCCTACGTTGAGCTATTACCTAATTTGTTTGGGAGTACTGTGGATTAGTTGTTTCCCTGGGGAGCTTGCCGATCTGCCCTTTATTCTTCTTTTGATTGTGTATATTTATGGAATCCCGCTTTTAATTGCATTTGTAGTGATAATTGTAGTTGGGATGCAAATCTTGAAGAAAATAAATTTTTTCCCTGCAATTCAAACCTTAGTAATCGCTGCTGCAATAACTTTAGGGCTAACAGTAATTTTATTAAAAACCAATCTGCCCCAAACAATTGCCTTTTCAGTATCACGTCCTGCATTTGAGTCGGTTGTTGCGGATGTAGATAAGCTCAATTCAATCTGTAATAGCAAACCAGTTAACCAACGGTTAGGTTTATATCGCGTCATAGAATGCGATCGCGATAGTCGTGGTGGCATCTATTTTAGTACTGCGAACTTTCGCTTTATTGATATCTCTGACTTTTATGGATTTGCCTATCAGCCTAACCCCTATGGGAACTACCACTTTGGCTCTGATATTTATAAATATTATCCCCTTGTAGATGAGTGGTATGGATTTACAGCAGGTAAGCGTTCTTGATATTCCCTCAGAATTGCATGAGGACTATCTTGTATAGCGATCGCGCTTATGTCAGTCGTAACAATCTCTCAATACAACTTAGCTTAGAGAGGGCATAGACTCTGATAGGCTTAAGCTGAGACTCTAGCATTCTGATTGTTGGCAAAAACAATGAACAATTTACCGACAAAGCCAGTTTGGCACACTTTAACGATTGATGAAGCGATCGCGGCTTTGGACACAAATCCAGAGTTGGGACTAGAGTCGTGGCAAGTGAGCGATCGCCAAGCGATCTATGGTCGTAATGAATTAACTGGCAAGGCGGGACGCTCTAAGCTCAGCATTTTTGTCGATCAGTTTACTAACATCATGCTGTTGATGCTGATGGGAGTGGCGGTAGTTTCCGCAGGATTAGATTTGCGGGTGGGTAATTTTCCCAAAGATGCGGTAGCGATCGCCGCGATCGTCATTCTCAATGGCATTTTGGGCTATGTCCAAGAAAGTCGTGCCGAGGAAGCACTTGCGGCTTTAAAACGCATGGCGGCTCCCAATGTAAGAGTCCTTCGCGAAGGCAAAGTTACGGAAATCCTCTCAGCAGATCTGGTAATAGGGGATATTGTGTTTGTGGATGCAGGGATGCAGGTGGCGGCGGATGGACGCTTATTAGAGGCGATCAAGCTGAAAGTCAGAGAAGGAGCGCTGACGGGAGAATCGCAAGGCATAAATAAGTTTGCCGATCAAATATTTCATGAAGACGAATCATTGGGTGATCGCCGCAATATGCTCTTTCAGGGGACTGAGGTATTGCAAGGACGCGGGATGATGCTGGTCACATCGATAGGAATGCAAACAGAATTAGGCAAGATTGCGAATCTACTGCAAGATGTGGAATTGGAAGAAACTCCCTTACAAAAACGCATGACCGAACTTTCTAAGGCTTTGGTAGTTTCCTCTTTGGTGCTAGTAGCGATCGTAATTAGCATAGGGCTATGGCGGAATGGTGACTTTGTGAAGTTGCTAAATACATCCTTAAGTATGGCGGTTGCAGCAGTTCCTGAAGGTTTACCTGCGGTGATTACGGTGACTCTTGCCCTTGGCACTCAGAGAATGGTACGTCGTAATGCACTGATTCGGAAATTGCCTGCGGTGGAAACCCTTGGTTCAGTGACCATGATTTGTTCCGATAAAACAGGAACGCTGACCCAGAATAAAATGGTAGCCGAAAATATTTTTACTACAAGTTATGCTGCCCAAATAAGCGGAACTGGCTATGAACCAATTGGTGAGTTTTCGCTTTCCCGACTAGCAGGAGATATGCTAGCTAGTGATCTCAGTATTTATCAATGTGCAGAATTACAGCTTTTACTAGCGTCAGGTGTAATTTGCAATGACTCCTATCTCCAGAAAAAGACTGTTGAACAAATGAGCGATCGCCAAACCTCAAAAGGAAAAAGAAACTTAAGCCCCTTGCCTGTGGCTACCAATAATTCACAATGGAAAATAATTGGCGATCCTACCGAAGGCGCGTTATTAACTTTGGCAGGAAAAGCTAATCTTTGGCAGTTGCACTTTACGCATTATTTCTCAAGGGTTGCAGAGATTCCCTTTACATCTGAGCGGAAAATGATGAGCGTGATCGCTACCATCAACAGTATGAATGCCGAAGATACACCCGAAGCCCTACGAGCGATCGCGTCTTTATTACCGAGTACACCTTACTTTCTATTTTGTAAAGGTTCGCCAGAGTTAGTTTTAAGTCGCTGCGATCGCATTCAAATCGATAAGCAAATTGGTTTAATTACAACTTCCTATAAAACGGCGATTAACATTCAAAATACTCTCCTTGCTTCTAAAGGAATGCGGGTATTAGGATTTGCCTATCTGCCCTTAGAACAATTACCGACAGAGGAAGAACTAGCAAATATAGAAAATAATCTCGTTTGGTTAGGAATAATCGGGATTCGGGATGCGCTCAGGGCTGAAGCTGCTAAAGCTGTGCAAATCAGTCGTCAGGCTGGGATTCACACGACGATGATTACAGGCGATCATCAACTTACCGCCCAAGCGATCGCCCGTGACTTAAATATTTTTTATCCAGATAGCGATCGCGTTTTAACGGGGCAAGAAATTGAGTTGATGACCGATGATGAACTCACGACTCTCTCTCGACAAACTGCTGTCTATGCCAGAGTTTCCCCTGAGCATAAACTAAGAATCGTCCAAGCATTACAGCGATGTGGTGAAGTGGTGGCGATGACTGGTGATGGTGTGAATGATGCCCCTGCACTCAAACAGGCGAATATCGGAATTGCCATGGGAATTACGGGAACAGATGTTTCTAAAGAAGCCAGCGATATGATTTTGCTGGATGATAACTATGCGACGATTGTGGCGGCAACTGAGGAAGGACGCACGGTTTACGCGAATATTCGCCGCTTTATTAAATATATTCTTGGTAGTAATGTCGGTGAAGTGATTGCGATCGCTTCCACTCCATTTCTCGGTGTTAATGCAGTTCCCCTTAGCCCTTTACAAATCCTATGGATGAATCTAGTTACAGATGGTGTACCTGCATTAGCTTTAGCCGTGGAGCCATCAGAAGCTGATGTAATGCAACGACCTCCTTTTAATCCCCAAGAGAATATTTTTGCGAGGGGATTAGGTTGGTATATCCTGCGAATTGGTGTTGTTTTTGGTTTGCAAACTATTTCCTTAATGGAACTTGTCTATAACTCTGGTAATCCCTCATGGCAAGAGCATTGGAAAACAATTACATTTACAACTCTCTGTATTGCTCAAATGGGTCATGCCCTCGCCTGTCGTTCTGATTCCAAACTGATCATTGAGTTAAATCCTATTTCCAACCCATATCTCTTATTTTCCGTAATTTTTACCACGATCCTGCAACTTGCGCTGCTCTACGTGCCAAGCCTACGACAATTTTTCGGGACAGATGCTCTTTCGGCTTCAGAGTTGGGCTTATGCTTTGGATTCAGTATGCTGTTGGTTTTGTGGGTGGAATCAGAGAAAATTATTTTCAGGTGGTGGCGGAAGTCTCACCCTGCAAAATTCCCTGTAAAACCTCAGTCCTAAGCCAATGAAAAGAAAATTTCCTTGGTTGCGATCGCTACTTGTTTTAGGCTGCTTTGGTCTAGTGATTTCGTTTGTCGTTCCCTTACTCGATCGCATTATTCAAATCTATCAACTTGTCGCCACTTCATCGCCAATTTTGGGTGGCTTCGTTGTGCTGTTAGTAATGGGATCATTAGTAGGATTGTTTTTTGTAATCTGGCGATATCTTAATCTCTTTCAAGCCGAACCAACTCCACCCCGACCACTTCCTGAAGTTCCTACCGACAAGATCGAAGCTGCCCAAGATAGCCTCGAAGCCCTAGAGCGTCAAGTTGAGCAAATCCAAGATGAGGTGATGCGGCGATCGCTCGCTGAGCAAACAGAACAACTCAAGAAGAATTTCATTCGTCAAGAATTGCGGGTGGTGGTGTTTGGAGTCGGCTCCGCAGGTAAGACTTCCTTAGTGAATGGATTGCTCGATTTAGCACTTCAAGATCTTGAAGTTAGAGGCGAAGTCGGCGCTACTATGGGAACTACGCAACTGGGGAAAGTCTATATGCCTGTGAAGTTTCCCAATCTAGATGTACCTGTCCAAATCACTGATTGTCCAGGAATTTTAGAAGCGAGTGCCTTGGGTAGCGATCGCGAACAGGAAGCCCGAAAAATCGCTACAGAAGCAGACTTGATTGTATTTGTGGTCGATGATGACTTACGACGCTCAGAATATGAAGTTCTCAAAGCGCTTACGAAAATCGGTAAGCGAACTGTGCTTGCTTTCAATAAAATTGATCGGCTCACCAAAAGCGATCGCGAAATCATTCAAACCAGCTTGCGATCGCGAGTATTGGACTTGATCGCGCCCGAAGATGTCGTTGCGATCGCTGCCAATCCTGCCTCGATTACCCTCGACTCTGGCGAAGTCGTTACGCCTAACCCTAAAATCCAACCCTTGCTAGCCCGTATGCTCGATATTCTTAGCTATGAGGGCGATGAACTGGTGGCGGATAATGTGTTATTGCGATCGCAAAGGCTTACGGAAGCAACTCGCGAAGCCCTCTCGCAACAACAACAAGCAGAAGCCGAAAAGGTAGTGGAGAAGTTCCAATGGTTAGTAGTTGGCGTGGTTTTTGCCACGCCTTTACCAGTAGTCGATCTTCTAGCTACAGCCGCAATTAATGCACAAATGGTTGTAGAAATTGGGAAAGTCTACGGCTGTGAAATTAATATTGATCGCGGTAAAGAATTAGCGAATTCTCTCACCCGCACTCTCGTTAGTCTCGGCATCGTTAAAGGGGTAGTCCAAATTGTTTCTACGGTCATTTCCGTAACGGTCGTAGGACTGGTACTCAAGGCGACGATTCAATCAGTGACGGCTGCCTATCTCACCCGCATTGCTGGCAAGAGTTTTATCGAATATTTCAGTCGCGATCGCGATTGGGGTGATGGTGGTATCGCGGAAGTAGTACAGCGTCAGTTCCAACTAAATCGCCGTGATGAGTTTCTCAAAGTTTTTGTCCAAGATGCTGTCAATCGGGTAATGGTTTTAATCAAGCAAAACTAGACAAAATGGAAGAAGAACTAAGAGATCACCTATCTCAAAAATCAATCAGCGCCACATCTCAATTTCATGTCTAGTTTCTTGATTGCTGACGCACAGCTTTAATTTCGTTCATAATCTCGGCATCTGTAATTTCATCTATAGGGGGTTGGCTATACAGTTTTTCAAGTAATTTGGTCAGATCTGATTTTAGTTCTATTTGAATTAAGGCTTTGGCTACTTGGGCGCGATCGCTAGGTTGTAGTTGTTGTACAGTCGTAATCAGTTGCTCTAGGGGCTGGAGTTTAGACTAAAGAAGGAAAAAAGGCAGAGTAAAAGAGATACAAACTGCCTAAAGTAGATGAAAAAGAGAAAGCACATCTACAGCCATGATTATTGATAAATTACAGAACTTTCGTCAACAGGTATATAGATTTTTAGGGAACGGACGGGATGCAATATTTGACTTGATGGATGCAGTGTTAACCAGTCCAAGTGTAAAGTCATTTGCAGAATTATCATTATCAGCAGTGTATCGACGGAAATGGTCAAGTCTGTATGAATCATTAAAAGATAGCCGTCCGAGACGGGGAAAGCTTAGACGACTGTGTGTCGAACAAATACCCAAAGATATACGACCATTGCTAGCAGGCGACCATACAGGATGGGGAAGCCCCCATGCCGAAACCTTAAAAGACAGGAGTTTTGTGCATCAACCGAATTTGGTTGAAGGTAACAAACCAATTGTGTTGGGGCATGACTACAGCACCTTGGGATGGGTACCAGAAATGTCAGGGAGTTGGGCAATCCCGTTATGTCACGAGCGAATCAGTAGTTTTGAGACAGCAGCCCAGAGAGGAGCATTTCAACTGAGACAAGTATGTCGAGATTTGTCAGTAAGACCGATCGCTACATAGGGCTTACTGAAAAAGCAAGAAAAGCATACAAGCAATGGTTTTCAAGGAGATCGAAAACTGATAAAATGCAAGGAAAAGCAGGAAAAGCAAGAAAAACCCTTGCACAAATAAAATTGCATGTACCGACAATCCCCCACAGGACAGCTATCATTCGAGAACTTCTACTTACCATTTGGCGGCAAACTGTCAGGAGAAAATCGATGGGTAAGATTAGCAGAACTAGTACCGTGGGAACAATTTGAGAATGAATATGCAGCGCAATTTAGTCAAGGACAAGGAGCGCCAGCAAAACCATTTCGGATGGCACTTGGGGCGCTGATCATCAAAGAGAAGCTAGGAACAAGTGACGAAGAGACAGTAGAACAAATTCGTGAGAATCCATGTTTACAATACTTCCTATGCTTATCAGAGTACAGAGACAAAGCCCCATTTGAAGCAAGCATGATGGTACATTTCCGCAAACGATTGAATCTAGAGACCGTGGGCAGAATCAACGAACGGATAGTGCCCCCCCTAAAGAGTCGAGACAAAAAGAGATAGTAGAAAAGCAGGACAAGAAAGAAGAGAAAAAAGAAGACAAGAAAGAGAAGTTAGAAGAGCAGAATATAGAAAAGGAACAGAAAGAACCAGAGCCAGCAAACCAAGGGAAACTGCTGCTAAATGCAACAGTCGCGCCAGCCGACATCCGTTATCCCACTGACATCAAACTGTTGAACGAAGCAAGGGAACAAACGGAAATAGTGATTGATGCTCTTTACAAACAAGTGAAAGAACAATTAGCGAAGAAACCACGCACCTATCGACGAGAAGCAAGGACAGCATATCTCCAAGCTGCTCAAGCGGATTATTTTTTTCGGTTTTTCTTGGTTTTTGTTTTGCTGGCAACTCTTTGTTCTTCCTTCGCGGAAACCGCTCTTTAACTTTAATTCTTTTTCTTGGCAATTTCCTTGTAGACACTCAAAGTATTATCCCCTTCCTCTTTGCACACTACTTTCCACTTAGTCTCTTTTTCAGCAAGCCCTAATTAGTAGTTACTACTATATACAGCGCGATCGCGTCCTTGATTTTTGGCGAGATATAACCCCTTGTCAGCAGATTCAATGATGCTTCTTGGATGTACATTTCTTTCGGGTAGAGCTGTAGATATACCAATACTGACGGAAACTCGATCTTTGACAAAAGAAGCTTCATGCGGAATACGCAATTCCGCAATGACATGACAAATTTCTTCAGCAATAAAGGTAGCCCCTTCTCGTACAGTATTCGGCAAAATTACCGCAAACTCTTCGCCGCCATAACGAGCTGCAAGATCGGCAGGACGACGAATACAGGAATCGATCGCCTTGGCAACTGTCCGCAAACAATCATCTCCCGCAGGATGTCCATAGCGATCGTTATAGCGCTTAAAAAAATCGACATCACAAAGTAACAAAGAGAGTGGCAAATTTTCTCTAGCTAAGCGTTGCCATTCTGTTTCTAATCTTTGGTCAAAGGCTCGACGGTTAGCAATTTGGGTCAACCCATCAATAGTTACTTCACGGGCTAGTGATAAAGCTTTGTCATAAAGTAGGGCTTCAATCGTGTCACTATGGGATGTGGTGGTATCAAGAATGATCTCCAGATCATTTTTTTCACTTGAAAGCCGATCTAAAAGTAATCTCAGAGCAGTCTCTGTCTGTTGACGATCAATTATTTCGGTTTGCAGACGATGATTAGCTTGCGTTAATTGTTCTCCTTGTGTAATTTTTGCATCTAAATGCTCTCTTAAAATGATATTCTGCGCTCGCAGCACTTGCATTTCTTGCTCCAAGCGCTCAATCTTAGCCAAGAAAAGTTGTTCAGTAGTAACTAGTTGGGGGTTGTCAGTTTCCATACTTTTCTAATCGATTGGCTTTAACAATTCTAGAACAGCTTTAAGAAATTGCCAAACTTACACCAAGATGTCGCCTAGTGTATCAGGACATAAAGCGTAAAAGTGAGTACTAAAGCAAAGCTTCGTTACTCACTTTTGCGCTTGAATGTTGCCCTAAACGTGACTGGCGGCAGCCATGTATAACTTAATAAACCACTAATAAATTATTAAAACTGTTGTTTGACAACAGTTTTAATAATTTTCAGGTTAGCATCAACTACGAAATAATCGTGAGTATTGAGTCTCGTGATTGGCTGAAGCTAAACTTGCACCCCAACCACACCATTCCAATTCATTATCTAAACGTTTTAAGGCTAATTGAGAACTACAAAGAATATCAGGATTGAGTCTGAATATGACTTGTTGTCCTATAGTCTGTCCAAATGGAACAGCTCGAACAGCAGCACTAACTAGATTAGATAGCCAACTATAAATATAGCCAACGATTGTATTACTCGCATCAATTCCTAAACTAGCTGCCACAATTCCAAAGGCGATCGCATAGTTACAGCCTTTCCCAAAAGAATTTTCTTTAGCAGTTGGTAAAAGTTCGTTGATTGATTTATAAATAGCTAATTGATCATCTTGATGATCTGGAAGTTGCTGCCATAACTTCATTAGAGACTGTCCCATTTGCCAACTAGCAAGACGGACTTCTTCAGTTTCTCTAGTTGATGACAGCCAATTATTCCAGTAGTTTAAAGCAGTGATATTGTTAGACATGACTGCCTGATGAGCGCGTAGGGCGATCGCAGCTTCGTTAGTCACAAATCCAAAATGCATCTCTCTTTTTAACCAATCACACAAATCTGAATCAGTTTGAATAGTGCCATTGCTGCAAAGATATTCAATTCCTTCAGAATAGCTATAAGCACCAACTGGTAAAGCAGGACTAGTGAGTTGCAATAGCCGCAATAATTGCCAAGAATTTGGATTAATGATCATGGTGATGATAAGCCCCAGACTCAGGTTGAAAAGGTTGAGTTTCGTGAGTTACGGTCAATCCCATGTGTAAAACCATATCTTCTAACACTGAATCAGGCAATAGACGCAGATAGGTTTCCGTAATTTCTAATGAAATATGACGATTACCTAAATGATAGGCGGCTCTTAAAAATTCAAGGGGATGCTTCGCTGTAACAGTGATAACTGGTTCAGGCTTAGCGACGACAATGGAGATCGCTTGACTATGCTCATCGGCGAGAATGTCTCCTTCTCTAAGTACTGTACCTCTTGGAAGCTGTAAATTAATCTCTTCTCCTTCAACTGTCATAAATCGGTGACGGCTGCGGGTTCTATCTTCAGCAATGAGTGCAAGTGTTAAGAGAGAATTTTGATCAACCAATTGCTTTCCGTCAGTTGATAAATCTGTTCTCGATAAACGTTGTGTAACAATGTGCATTGGCTAAAATTACAGTAAAGTAGAGACGACGCAAAGCGTCGTTTCTACTTTACCCTATATATAAGCAGGATAAATCCCAATGTCACCATTTCGTGTCGGAGTTGCTGGCCCAGTTGGGTCTGGAAAAACTGCCCTTGTTGATTCCCTTTGCAAATCGATGCGATCGCATTTTCAGATTGCCGTTGTCACCAATGACATTTATACTCAAGAAGATGCTCAATTTCTAGTTCGCAGTGAGGCTCTATCCCGCGATCGCATTGTGGGTGTGGAAACGGGTGGTTGTCCTCATACTGCTATTCGCGAAGATGCTTCCATGAATCTTGCAGCGATCGAGCAATTAGAACTTCGCTTTACCGATTTAGATTTACTCTTTGTAGAGAGCGGCGGTGATAATCTCGCTTCTACCTTTAGCCCTGAACTTGTGGATTTAACGCTTTACGTGATTGACGTTGCCGCAGGTGACAAAATTCCTCGCAAAGGTGGACCTGGAATTACTAAATCTGATTTATTAGTAATTAACAAGATTGATCTTGCTCCCTATGTTGGTGCGGATCTAAGCGTAATGGATCGCGATGCCCGAAAAATGCGCGGTGATAAACCTTTTATATTTAGTAATCTCAAAACCCAAGAAGGATTACTCAAAATTACAGAATTTATTGTCAATAAAATGTAGGTTTAATGACAAATCAAAAACCAAGAAGTGAGTGGCGGCTCTTCGCGCCGCCACTCACTTCTTGGTTTTTATGTCCTAATCCCAAAGCACAGACACCTGTAGGGAGAACCGCACTTAAAAAGTGTGGTTCTCCTGCTCCTCATAGCTTTACGGCTATTTCATAATAATCCTGTGAACGAAAGCGAAGTACAAAACATCAAATTATTCATCTACTTCCTAACGTTCATTGTTAACTCATTGTTGTTTTGAAATAGCTTAAGGTGATATTTATGTTAGTACGTTGGCAACCTTTCCAAGAAATGGAAGAAGTACGTCGTCAGTTCGATCGCTTATTCCGCGAATTTGCACCATTAGATCAAGAAACATCAAAGGGCGGATGGGTTCCTGCTAGTGAACTACGCGATGATGGTGACCACTTAACTCTAAGACTCTCACTTCCTGAAATCGAAGCTAAAGATCTCGATATCCAAGTAACCAAGGATTCTCTCTCAATTTCTGGCGAGCGCCACATTCAACGTAAGGAAGAATCCGACAAAGGCTACTACTGGAGTGAAATGAGCTATGGTAAATTCCGCCGAGTCTTTGCATTACCTGTAGCGATCGAAAACGAACAAGTTAAGGCTGAATATACCAATGGTATCCTCACACTGACTTTGCCTAAAGCTAACGAAGTCAAAGCTTTTAAAGTCAACGTCACTGGCGAGTTACCTGCTTCCTAATTGCACCAAAAGTTAAAATGGTATAGCCATTTTAGCTTTTAGAAATCCTGCTAGTTTAGGTTTCTAATTCAACGTGAGTACGATATAGCCATTTGCGGCGTGCTTTGTACGCCGCAAATGGCGAAAAATGGTAAGAGTTGCTAAGCGATTCTTACCATTTTTCGCTTTCGACAAACTGGCGTTAATTCATGAGAGTGTTTTAACAATTTTGTGGATTGATACTTATCAGCAATTAATTACGCCTAACTACTTAAGTAGCTGGACACAATTAATTATAAAACCCTAAAAGCTGTGACGCACGCTGCGCGTGCGCCACAGCTTTTGATTCTATTTTTTAATTATGCCTAGCTACTTATAAAGTCAAGTACTTATAAAATGGTGTGCGAAGCACACCATTTTATAAGTACTTAATCACAAGTACTGTCAGAATGTAATATAGCGATTTTGAGATTACTTCAGATTGATCTCAAAGCCGCTATAAATTTATATTGAGGTTTTACAAGTTTTGATTACATCTATACCGTCAAGCTCTGTTGCCTCTGATTTCCCCGCTATTTGCGGAAATGAAGACGTAATTCAACGCACCGTGCAAGATGATGCACCTCTATTTTTAAATAATAATAATCTGTGCCTTGAAGAGATTACCGCTGCCTTTGCCTGTGCCTTGCATATGCACCAACCCACGATTCCCGCAGGAGCAAATGGAGCGCTGATTTGCAATCTGCAACATATGTTTGAACATCAGGGCGAAGGTGATAACCACAATGCCTCCGTGTTTGCTTGGTGCTACAGCCGCATGGGCGATTTTATCCCGCAATTGGTCGCACAAGGCAGTAATCCTCGGATTATGTTGGACTATTCAGGAAATTTGCTCTGGGGCTTGCAGCAGATGCAGCGCCATGACATTTTGGACAACCTCAAACGTATTACCTGCGATCGCCAATATCAACCCTATGTAGAATGGCTTGGCACAATGTGGAGTCATGCGGTGATTCCATCGACACCAATTCCTGACATAAAACTACATATTCAAGCATGGCAAAGTCATTTTGCTTCTATCTTTGGCATTGATGCTCTAAAACGGGTTAAAGGGTTCTCGCCTCCTGAGATGCATCTTCCCAATCATCCCGATACGCTCTATGAATATATAAAGGCTCTCAAAGAATGCGGCTATCGATGGTTAATGGTTCAGGAACATTCCGTAGAAAGTCTTGATGGCTCAGGACTAACTCAAGATCAGAAGTATTTGCCCAATCGTTTAGTGGCGATGAATTCCACTGGTGAATCGATTAGTATCACTGCTTTGATTAAAACCCAAGGCTCAGATACGAAACTAGTCGCCCAAATGCAGCCTTATCATGAGGCTAAAGGTCGGGGCAGGCAGATGCTTGGCAATATTTCTGTACCTTCGCTAGTTTCGCAAATTGCCGATGGTGAGAATGGCGGTGTGATGATGAATGAATTCCCTCGCGACTATCCCTTGATATGGGATCAACTAAAAAATAATGGTCGTGGTAGTTCGGGAGTTGTGGGCTTAAATGGAACCGAATATCTAGAAATGATCGAGGCATCTGGAGTCAGTACCCTTGACTACCCGACTATTCAAGCGGTGCAACAGCATAAGGTTTGGCATAAGGTTGATCAAAACCACAGTCTTAGTACAGCCGCCGTTGAACAAGCAATTACTGAACTCAAAGCAAGTGACCATCAATTCCACATGGATGGCGCATCATGGACAAACAGCATGAGTTGGGTACATGGCTATGAAAATGTATTGGAGCCGATGAATAAACTCAGTGCCAAGTTCCATGAGAAATATGATGCTCTTGTAGCACAAGATCCCTCAGTTACTAAGCGATCGGACTATCAGCAAGCTCTGCTTTACAATCTCTTAGTGCAAACTAGCTGCTTCCGTTATTGGGGACAGGGAACTTGGACAGACTATGCTCGTGAACTCTATCGACGAGGTGAAGCTTTGTAATCTATGAAAAAGTAACCCAGTCAAGTTTTTAAAGCACAAAATGGCTAAGCCATTTTGTGCTTTTGTACAATATGCTAAGTTAGAGATAGATCTGACTTGGAGTGGCATCATGACAATTTCTAATGATCTTAAGTTACTCTCCACAATTGAATACCCAGACGAGGACTTTGAGCCAATGCCAGAGGGCGATAAACAAAGGCGCAATCTTAGCTATACGACTGAAGCATTAAGGCTATGGTTTGAGAAACAGGCAAATGTATATGTGTCTGGGAATCTATTTATCCGTTATCGAGAAGAGAACGTCGAGAAAAGGATTGCACCAGATACGTTTGTGGTATTTGGCATGAGTAATGAAGACCGTGTTAGTTACAAGATCTATGAAGAGGGAGGGAAAGCTCCTGATTTTGTGTTGGAAATAACTTCTAAGGGAACGGTAACGAAAGACCGCGAGCAGAATCCATTAATTTATCGTAATTTGGGAGTTAAAGAGTATTTTCAATATGACCCAACTGGTGAATATTTAAAACCAACATCATTGCAGGGTGTACGTTTGGAGAATGGTGAGTATGTAGCGATCGCTTCTTCAACCTTGTCTGACAATACTTTATCACTTCATAGTGAAGTATTAGGTTTAGATTTACATTTGTATTCAGATCGCGGTTTTCGTTTCTTTGATCCTATTTCTAATCAAGTTTTACGTTCGTATGCTGAAGCGGAGTTTGAGCGATCACAGGAACAACGCGCTAGGTTTCAGGCAGAATTGGAGCGTTCTTTTGAGCAGCAAGCTAGGATTGAGGCAGAGGCGATCGCCAATCAAGAACGCCATGAAAAGGAGAAGCTTGTCGCTTACCTCAGATCTCTGGGGATTAATCCTGACGAAATTCCATAGTAAATTGCTCTCAAAAGAATAGATTTCACTTCTTCTTATAACTGATGTTAAGTAGTCAAGCATAAGTAAACTTAAAACCCATATTTCTGTACGGCCCGCTATGCGGGCCGTACAGAAATATGGGTTTTGTTTATAACTATGCTGAGCTACTTACGTGAAACAAAGATAGTCATAATGTTCTTATGTCATCTTAAAAGAGTATTTGGAGACCAAATCCCTACATATTTGTAAAGTAAGCTTTGTATACAAGCCCCAGCCCTATCGTTCCACTCTACTACAAAGCATTATACAATTTTTAAGGCAATCAACTTTTAAGACGACCAAGATTATGACTTTGAAATGGTTCAATCTTGCATTTAAGCTTCAAGGCTCTGTAGCACCGATTATTTTACCGAGAGTTATAATTTTTGCAGGTTTTGCCTTCTTAGTCTCTCTGTTTCATTATTACGAACCACAAATATCGCTCAAAGTTTTTGGTGATCTGACTAACAATGTTGTTTTTAATCTGGTTTTAGGTTTGCTCTTGGTGTTTCGGACAAATGCTGCTTATGATCGCTATTGGGAAGGACGAAAAGCTTGGGGAACTTTGGTAGTGAATATTCGCAATTTATCAAGGCTAATGCAAATATCAACCAATGCTGATGAACAGGAAAAGCCACAAAAAGAAAAATCGATTAAGTTATTAACGGCTTTTGCGATCGCGACAAAACGCCATCTACGCAGTGAAATGATTGAACAGGATCTGGATAATCTGCTTAGTGAAGAAGAAATTATCAAGCTGCGAAATACAAAACATGCTCCTTTAGAATTGACGCTCTGGTTGGGAGAGTATTTACAAAAGCAAGTTCAAAGCGATCGCATTGACACTAATTATTTTGTAACGATGAACAGTCACCTCAATGCTTTAGTAGAAGGTTTAACTAGTTGTGAACGCATTCTTAAGACCCCACTCCCACCTGCCTATTGCATCTATTTAAAGCGCTTGATTTTGATTTACTGTATTGGGTTACCATTTCACCTCGTAATTGAGATTGATTGGCTAGCAGCGATCGCTGTAGGACTAGTAAGTTTTATTTTATTAGGAGTAGAACAAATCGGTAACGAGATTGAGAACCCCTTTGGTCATGACTTTAACGACTTACCAATTGACGAGATTTGTGAAGGCATAACAGCTAATGTAGAACAAATGATTAATTACTCCCCCAAATAGAAAAAGGCGCAAAGCGCCTTTTTCTATTTCTGAGACTGACGATTGATTTGGGCGATCGCTAATTTTGCGAGTACTCGCACCGCCTCTTGCTCATCATTTAATAATGGTTGTAAAGAGTTAATCACACTGGAATTGCCAATCTTCCCAAGTGCATTAATGGCAGCTTTGCGAACACCAAGATCCGAATCTTGCAAAGCTAAGATTAAGTGCGGAATTGCCTCAGTATATTCCACTTGACCAAACGCTGCTGCTGCCTCAGTCCGAATAATTGGTTCAGGATCAGTGAGTGCCGAAATGAGAACATTGCAGGACTTCTCATCTAATTGCTCTTGGGCAACATGACCAATGGCTCCAATGACAGCACAACGGACATCTAAAGATTCCGAATTTAGAGCTTTATATAAGTGCTCTGCGGCATCAGCACCGATGAAGGCTAAAGCCCATGCCGCCTGTCCTTTAATATCTTGAGGTTGATCAGGGGATTCTAAAATCCCTAATAGAGCTGTAGCCGAAGCTTCTCCAGTTCTGGCTAATGCTCCCGCCGATGAACTTCTCACAACAGTATCTGGATCATTGAGAAAAGAATTGAGTAAGGTTGGTACAGCAGTAGGATCGGAAATAATTGTCAGGGTTTTAGCTGCTGCTCTCCTTAAGACAACATTGGGATGATTGGTAAGCGCTTCCGTTAAGAAGGGGGTGGCTAATTCACCGATTTCACCAATAGTTTCCGCAAATCTGAGTCTGACCATTCCTCTAGGATCACCTAGTCCTTCCACTAGCTGCCCAATGAGTTGGCGATCGCTATTGTCGAAAGTACCAAGGGAAATTTGATCATTTACCTGCTGAATTAGAATATCGTTTGCAGCTTGAATATCTAGAACTGGGGTATCCATTGTTAAATGTCGATAAAGTTTCTGCAATTATGACGGGCGATGCTTCTTGCCGCCCATCATAATCTGCCTTTATAACGTTTTGTGAATGAGTGCTTACTCATTCACAAAACAAAAAAACTATCATAGTAATGGTTTGCGGTTTTCATTTTGCCTACGGCAAAATGAAAACCTCTATAGCGGAAAAATTTTAAACTTTACTTTGCTGTTGACGCAGTGACTGAAGGGTAGCATCAATTTTGGCTAAGTTTGGCTCTAAATTGGCTAGAGCTTGGCTTTTCATGATCTTAGCGCGTTGTGCTGTGGCAAGGGTTTCGTTAACAATTCTTTCGCGATACTGTTCTAACTCAGAAATCATTTCTGCTAATTCTTGAGGATTTGCCTCTGCGATCGAGGTCAGTTCTGGAACGTCAAACATATTAGTTAGATTGCCTAAAAAATTTTAATAAAAAATATAAGCCCAATTTTCTCAGATCGCGGCACAAATTTTGCACAAATATACACTCACAAAAAAGAGCGTTGCTTCGCAACGCTCTTTTTTGTCAGTTTTAGTTTTTCTTGCTGATGCGACTAATAGCTTCAAAAATCTGGCTATCAGAGACTATTTGCTGGCGCTGAATGAGTTTAAACTCCTCAACGCGATCGCCCAGTGTTTTCTCCGCCGTAGTTCCTGTATCTTCTGAAGTCTGCCAATTAAACAATCGATCTAAACCTTCTAGGGGGGCGAATGTGACATTATTCTCTGTAAACCGCAATAACTGCATACTTCCACCACCAACATTAGGGGCATTAGTCTGTCGCATATCCATGAGAATTTGCTGAGCAGGTGACAAGCCACTAGGCTGACTAGCACCAATAGTCACTTGAGCCTTCAAGCTTGGGGCATTTATGGAAAATGCTGCACAACTGATCGTCAATAATCCTAAAACTTTGAATGAAGCCATTTATGTTCCCCGAAATTTTACATAGTGAGCCACAACATGAAACATCTCCTTAACCCCATGATTAAATCTAACATTCTTGTTGTTTAGACACAGGTAAATGTCAGAAAGTTCACATAAAGCAAGCCTAAATGCAGCAAGAAGTTAATGTTCTTAACATTGAAGTCATCCGAGTTATAGCTATCGCGACTCTTGTCAGGACACAAAACCAAATAAGCGAGTGGCGGCGCTTCGCGCCGCCACTCGCTTATTTGGTTTTGGCTTGTAAAAATACAAGTGACTACAGCTATATTCATAGCAAAACATCAAAGTCGGATTTGGTTGCTATAGTATCGATAGGCTTCGATTATTTGATAAGTTTGTTAAGCAATCGGGTTAAGCAATCGACAAGTAGATTTTAGTAACGACACCATGCTAGAGACGGTAAGTGAAGCAGAGCAACCACAGGATTTGTCCACAAAACCTATTGAGGACGTAAATGAGTCTGCGATCGCCATTGTCGATCCTCCCATTGATGACGATCTTGAAGCCATTGAAGATGTCGAGATGTCCCTGTTCGATCATCTAGAAGAACTGCGATCGCGAATTTTCTACGCTTTAATAGCCATTGTTGTGGCGATCATTGGTTGCTTCGCTGTAGTTAATAAAATTGTCGCTCTATTAGAAATTCCTGCTCAAGGAGTGAAATTTTTACAACTTGCACCAGGGGAATATTTTTTTGTATCGATCAAAGTCGCTGGATACAGTGGCTTATTGGTGGCTAGCCCAGCAATTTTGTACCAGATTGTGCGCTTTATCTTGCCAGGTCTGACTCGCAAAGAAAAACGAGCGATCGCACCGATTGTCTTTGGTTCTAGTATTTTATTTGTCCTAGGGATTGTGTTTGCTTACGAGTTGCTGATCCCTGCGGCTCTCAATTTCTTTATTAGCTATGGCGGCGACGTAGTTGAGCAGTTTTGGTCAATTGATCGCTATTTTGAGTTTGTACTGTTGTTGTTATTTAGTACAGGGCTAGCATTTCAAATTCCCGTAATTCAGGCTTTGTTAGCAATGACAGGCATTGTCAACTCCGCCAGAATGCTCGCAGGTTGGCGCTATGTTGTCCTTGGTGCGGTTATCCTTGGCGCAGTACTAACCCCATCGACTGATCCAATGACTCAAAGTTTATTGGCGGGTGCTGTTGGTATTTTGTACTTTGGTGGCATTTTCTTAGTCAAAGCTATGGGTAAATAACCAATGAAAGTCTGCTGCTAGAAGACTTTCATAAAAATTGAAAATTTTAAATATGGAAAATCAAAATATTTTGATCTACGACACAACCCTTCGCGATGGCACTCAGCGCGAAGGGTTATCACTGTCAGTAGAAGATAAAGTACGCATAGCCGATCGCCTTGATCGGATGGGAGTTGCTTTTATCGAAGGTGGTTGGGCTGGCGCAAATCCTAAGGATGGTGAATTTTTTCGACGAATGCAGGAGTATCGACTTAGCAGTGCCGAACTCGTAGTTTTCTGTTCAACTAGACGCGCAGGGATCAAAGCTCAGGACGATCCGATGCTAGTACCCATCATTGGTGCGGAAACCAAGTGGATTACTATTTTTGGCAAATCATGGGATCTTCATGTGATTGAAGGATTACGTACTACCCTTGACGAAAATCTTGCCATGATTAGCGATACGATCGCCTATCTCAAAAGTTGCGATCGCCGCCTGATCTACGATGCCGAACATTGGTTTGATGGCTATAAACATAATCCTGACTACGCAATTCAGACCTTAAGAGCCGCCTTTGACGCTGGAGCGGAATGGTTTGTCCTCTGCGACACCAATGGTGGCACGATGCCCGATGAAGTGGCGCAAATTACAGAAGTTGTGTATGACTCATTGCGTCAATGGGGTAGTAGCTCGCCGCAAATTGGCATTCATACCCATAACGATGCTGGCTTAGCCGTCGCCAATGCGATCGCAGCAGTACAGCATGGCGCGACGATGGTACAAGGCACAATTAACGGCTATGGTGAGCGCTGCGGCAATGCCAATCTCTGCACCGTGATCCCCAATTTGCAGCTAAAAATGGGCTATGAATGCATTGCTCCCGCCAAGTTATCACAACTTACTGAAGTCTCCCGCCAAGTCAGTGAAATCGTCAATCTTGCGCCCGATGACCATGCCCCCTTTGTCGGTGCTTCTGCCTTTGCCCACAAGGGTGGAATTCATGTGAGCGCGGTGCAGCGCAATCCCCTTACTTACGAACACATCACTCCCGAAAGTATCGGCAATCATCGCCGTATCGTCATCTCTGAGCAAGCAGGACTCAGCAATGTGATCTCCAAAGTGGAAACCTTTGGCATTTGTCTACGCAAAGAAGATTCTGCCTGTCGGCAAATCTTGCAAAAGACTAAAGAACTCGAACAAATTGGTTATCAGTTTGAATCTGCGGAGGCAAGTTTTGAATTATTAGTGCGCGAAGCTTTGGGCGATCGCCCTACATTTTTTACAATTAGTAGTTTTCATGTTTACTGCGCTACAGATGAAACTCACAAAGATGGATCTGTCAATTCCCAAGCCACGGTAAAAGTACTGGTCAAAGATGAAGAGCATCTTACGGCTGCTGAAGGTAATGGTCCTGTGGCGGCTCTTGATGTCGCCCTTCGTAAAGCCTTGATTAGCTTCTACCCTGAAATTGCAAACTTTTATCTCACTGATTATAAAGTACGGATTCTCAACAGTGATTCTGGAACTCAAGCTACTACTAGAGTCTTAATCGAGTTCAGTAATGGCAAAAGGCGCTGGTCAACGGCGGGAGTATCAAACAATATTATCGATGCTTCTTGTAAAGCCCTTGGCGAAGGTATCGAGTATGGGCTTCTCTCCGCAGTGCGTCATACCAAAGTTTAAAAGGAATGAAGTGCCGAGCGTGCCTCGGCACTTCATTCCTTTTTTATATCTATAGCAATCCTAAATGTTTTGTGGAAGGACACCCCCATCGGGGTGTCCTTCCACAAAACAAAAAATCCACACACAAATGATATAGGACTGCTAAGCAAAGCAAGTTAGTTTTGCTTTAGTTTTGCTATAGATATAAAACTAGAGGCTAGTGGCGGCGCTTCGCGCCGCCACTAGCCTCTGGGGTTCCGCTAACTTTTGCTAAACCCCAAACAAATGAAGGCGTTGCGCCGCCTTCATTTGTTTGGGGTTGCACAACTGCTATAGCCAGTTACCAAGCAATACAAAGGGAGACCAATAAAAGGGATGATTGTATTTTGCATTTTTGAGAAGAGACTGCTGGGCGAGTCTTAAGGATTCGGCTCTGGTGACATTGGCTGAGGATAAACTTTGATAGAGAGCAATCATAAACCTAGACGTAGCTTCATCATCAACCGACCAAAGCGAGGCGATCGTACTTCTCGCTCCTGCCCGTACCGCCATTCCCGCTAAACCTAGAGCCGCACGCTTATCTCCCACCGCTGTTTGACATGCACTCAAAATCAATAACTCAATTGGTTCTAAATCACTGCGGTTATTAGAACGTAACAACTGATAAAGATTTTCAATGGTTAACTTTCCATCATAAGTGAGCAAATAAGTGTTTTCAGCTTCAGAGCTAAAGTTGCCGTGAGTAGCAAGATGGATGATCGGAAAAGTCAGGGAGGTCAGTGTTTGGGTAAGATTTTGTTTCGTAAAACTAGAATTAAGCAAGGTCGAACTCGAAGGAACTTGTTTGTTAATTTCCTGTAATTCGCCTTTGACATTTGGTAATGCTGAATATCCTTGTCTTGCCTCACTCAATCCACCAATTAGGGCGGTAACTTTTTGCTTAGCGATCGGTTTGGGGTCGAGGAGTTGCAGACTCGGTGTGAGAGCAATGCTGTAATTCTCAACTAGAAACTGCTTCCCATCATGCAAAACGGACATGGGAATATTTCTTAAAGAACCGTCTAAAACAAAAACAATGGTTTTGACATTACTTTGGGTGATCGCACTATTAGCAGGACGAATCAACCAATCATAAATACTTTGAGCGCTCGAAAGAAAATCCTCTGAAGAGGGATCTCGCAGATTCAGACGTAAATCGATGACTATATCGTCGATTTCTGCGGCTGTGACTTTACTAGCATAATGACGGAGCGGTTGATTAGGCAGACTGAGAATCACCTCTAAACGATCTTCGAGAATGATTGGATAAACGACCGCCGCAGTTCTATCAATTTGATTAATATCCACTTGGGCAGCATTAAGACAGTCAGAACGGAAGAAATTGACTAGTTCGGCAATTTGCAATGATTCGATCGCAGCTTGCGCTGTGATTAAGTTTTTCTGTTTATCACCCGTATCATCTTGCAGCAATAAACTCACGAGTTGCCGATAGACAGGCTCGACGGTTTCTCGAAATGAGAATTGCACATTGGGATTCACAAATACAAGATCGCTGCGTAATTGGCGTAACCCATTGACGGCTTCTGTATAGGCAATGATCGCACCTTTGATATCACCCTTAGCCTTGAGCAGTCTGCCTAATTGCCACTGCCAACGATAGGCGATGTCAGTGGCATTGATACTTTGGGCGATCGCTAAAGCTTGTTGAGTGAGTTTTTGAGATTCTTCGATTTGTTTACTTTGTTCGTAAGCATTGCCAAGACTGCCGATCGCATGGGCAATAGTACGACTATCGTTGATGGATTGAGCCTGCTGGACTGAAACTGCTAATGTTTGGGCGGCTTCGACTAATAGAGAATTGGCTACTGATTGAGGGACTAACTTTGTGAGTCTCAGTAAGCTCTCACCATAGTTGATTCTTACAAAGATTGCCTCACGACTTGTTTCTAGATCTGATAATAGAGGCGCAATTTGCGATCGCATCTCTACAGCTTCTTGCCCATCATTAGAATCAATTAGTAAACTCAAGAGATTCAATTGGGCTTGTAAACTGGTAAGCGATCGCCCTGCTGTTTGGGCAGACTTTTTATAAAATTCTTCGGCTTTTTTAGAAGCGCCTTCGAGTCGGGCGAGATTTCCCTGTCTTAGCAGCACAATACTCTTTTGCTCATTGTTATTAATGCGCTCAAGAATTTGCCAACTCTTGTCTAAAGGCTGATGTGCAGGTTTTAGGTCACCAACTGTGGTCAACATATCACCATAGTTATGGAGAGTGATCGCTGTCAGTAGATCATCAGAAATTTTTGGTAATAATTGTTGAATTGATTCTAAAGTTTGCAGCGATCGCCGAAAAAAGCCTTGATTTTTCAGGGCTTGAGCTTGATTAAGCACATTACGAATCTGATGATCAAGATCGCCAAGTCGAGAATGCAAAATCGCAGCTTCTTGCCAAGCAGCGATCGCCTCTTCATCTTTACCTAGGTTTAAATATAGATTTCCCTGCGTATCTAGAGCCTGAGCGATCGCTCTTTGACTTGCGGGATTAACTTCAAGAGATCGGGCTATTTGCAAACTTTGGGTGATCGCACGTTTCGCTTCTTGCCATTGTCCTAATTTCTGATGAGCTAGAGAGAGATTGCTTAAAGTTATCGCTAGATCTAGGGAGTTATTTTGTTGTTGATAGAGTTTTGTAGCTTGCTCCCAAGCTTGAATTGCTTCTTGCCATTGTCCTAATTGATAAAGCAATTTACCGCGATTAAATAATGTATTTGGCTGTTCTGAATTTGCTTGAACTATTTGAGAACTCTGCGGTGGAGTAATAGCAGTTGCTAACAGGGGTTGACTAAATGCAGTCAGAAAAAATAACAGAAAAACAAAACTTAAATTTTTGATAAAAGCAATACTCCGAATTGCTTTTATCAAAATTGCTTTTATCAAAAATTTAGAGGGTAGCGTTTTCATAAAACTTGGTAATAAGCACTTCATAGATTTATTGTCTCTACTGGTTAACGGCATGGTATTAACGGCATTGTAATTGTCTAGCCCAAGTCGGCGCAGGTATAGCTTTAGGTACTTCCGCTACAAGAGCAACTTCACCAAAGGGATTAATAGTCCATCCTTGCGCCTCAACTATGCGATCGGGAAATGCCTCAGTAGATTGATGCGATTGTATTTGCTTAGCCCAAGATGGAGTTTGCACAGTATGAGAAGAGTCCCTTACAAATGCAACTTCACCGTAGGGATTAATCGTCCTTCTGCCCGCCTCAGCTATGCGTTCTGGATTAGTCGGCATACCCAGATTTTCTTGTAAATTATTGCCACTGATTACATCAGCAGGGCTAGCAGGAATGCCACCTCGTCCTGTGATCACAAATGCGCTATCTTGGCGATCGGCTAAGCATTTTTGAGAGACAAGTTTACTCGCATCACTAATATCTACAGGTAAATTAGTTAATCCTTTACTGGGATCAACCCCTGGAGTATTGATATTGACTGTTCCATTTACACCAAATTGAGAACTAGCAGTAATGTCACTCAATGATGTGAGGACAGGTCGAAATTCTAGTCCAAAGATACCATTAGTCGTGAGATTAATATTGCCGCCGTTACCTGTAAAGGCATTGGCGAAGATGTCACTATTTTCCTTGGGTAGAGCAACGATAAAACCAGCGGTAATATTTATATTCCCACCGTTACCACCTGCAAGGGCTGTACCTGCGGTAGTACTGATCTGGCTTCCAGAGCGCAACAGCAAGATAGAGGGTATGTTAAGGGTTATATTCCCTCCATTAGCGCTAGCTGTTTCGGCAGTAATGGAAGAACCGTTTAGCAACGTGAGGAAGTTCGATATGAGGGTGATATTGCCACCAATACCTGCACCGAGACTACCAACAGCAATCTGTGCACCATCGCGAAGGGTGACAGATTCAGGGTCGATAAAGATATCTCCACCCCTTCCTGTGGAATTAGCTAAAGTATTCGCAAATAAGCCTGTTTTTGATCCAGAAAGATTAAATTGATTCACTACCCTCACATCAATTGTGCCTGAGTCACCGATACTCGATGTTGCAGTTTGGATCTGTGCACCGTTGGAGATGCTAAAGTCATCGGCTCTCACAAAGATATCTCCTGCTTTGCCTTTTCCAGATGTGGAAGCGGATACTAAAACTCCATCGCTGAGAGTAAGCTTTTTGGTCGTAAATGTGATATTTCCTGCTTTGCCTGCATTGTCCATCAGCCCTGTTGTTTCGACCGCGAGTTTTCCTTGTCCTGCGATCGCTATTGATTGGGGAGCTGTGACAAACAAATCTCCACCATTGCCGATGCTAGAAGTGGAAGCAGAGATTTGGGAATTAGGTGCTAAGGCGATGTTGATATAGCCAAGATTATTATAGGGATTGAGTTTTAAAGTCCCTGCTGGGGATATCCCTTGGGTTTCAGCAAATACACCGACTGTCCCGAAAAGATTCATTTGGGAGGCATTGAGGGTGATGCTACCGCCGCCGTCGGGATTGGTAGCGGTAGCGCTAGCCGTAGCGGTAATCCTTGCTTTATCTGTGAGTGTGAGGAGCGGTGTGTTAATGACGATATTCCCTGCTTTGCCTGCGTTGTTGGTTTGGACAGATAGAACTGGAAATGCATCAAGTACTCGCGTTAAGTCCACAGATGTTGGAGCATTGATTGTAATATTTCCGCCTGTTCCTGTGCCATTAGTCTCTGCTAATACTTTGGAATTGTCGTTAATCTTGACAATAGGTGCATTAATAGTTATGTCTCCTGCTTTACCTTGGGCATTGGTTGTAGCAGTGACGTTACTATTGTTTTGGAAGGTGATCATTGTGGGGCTGGTGATCGAGATATTGCCTGCAGGGTCTTTACTTTGTGTGGCTGTGTTGATCGTGGTTTGGGCAAAGGTGAGGCTGCCTACTGTATTAGCGATCACTACATCTCCCGATCTCCCACTTTTCCCAACTTCAAAGGTAATTCTTCCAGTAAATGGAGCATCAAAACTTACATCCTGACTAGTACTAATCTGAACATTCGTAATAGTCAGATCTCCCAATCCATCAATTTTTACAGCCCCTGCTTTCCCTGTAGATGATTGAGTCAAGATCTCAAAATTACTGATTTGGTCTTTCGCTACTATTTTAATGTCACCACCAGCTCCGCTTTCTCCCAGTTTTGATATTGCGGTGGCAAGCAAGTAACGCAGTGCACCAGTTGTAATGATATTGCCATTGGATGCAAACAAGGAAATCTCACCCGCGTTTCCCACATTGCCATTAGTCGAATTGGTGAAGGAATATGATGCTGATCTTGTAAGCGAGATATTACCGTTAGAGGTAAAGAAAGAAATTGCCCCTCCATTTCCTGCATTACCAGTATCTGAGATCGAGTATGCAAATGATGCTGAGTTAATGAGCGAGATATTACCGATAGAGGTATTAAAAGAAATCTTCCCCCCATCTCCTGCATTGCCAAAAGAGGATTGTGAGTAAGCGGAAGAGTAGGAGCCATTGATAAGTGAAATATTGCCGTTAGAGGTAGTGAATGAGATTGCCCCAGCATTGCCTGCTTTGCCAAATTCCGAGCTTGAGTATGAGGATTGATCGGAGCTTGTCAGTAAAATATTGCCATTGGAAGTAGAGAAAGAAATCGCGCCACCATTTCCAGCATTGCCAGTAACTGATGCACTTGAGTACGAGTATAAGCGTGAGACATCTAGTGAGATATTGCCATTGGAAGTAGAGAAAGAAATCCCTCCCCCATTTCCTGTATTGCTAGCATTAGATTGCGAATATGAGGAAAAAATCGATCTAGAGATAGATATATTACCGTTAGTATTAGAGACAGCAATTGCCCCTCCATGCCCAGAGGTGGAGAAAGTCGAACTAATAAACGAACCTGTAATATCACCGTTATTGTTAGAGATGGAAATTGCACCTCCGTCTCCCCCATTTATAGAGGTAGAATTAGAGCGTAAAACTAATCCTGAGAGTAGGATATTACCATTAGAGTTGGTGAAAGAAATTGCACCTCCATTTTTACCATCAGCGATCGCACTAGATCCAATTAGGGAGATATTGCCGTTGGAGTTAAAAAAAGAAATTGCACCTCCGTTCCCGACATCGCCTGACCTAGATTGCGAATTCGCAACCGATGTCGAATTATTAAATGTAATATTGCCGTTGGAGGCTGAAAAAGAGATTGCACCAGCATTACTTGCTTTACCAGAGCCAAACTCGGCAAGCGACTGAGTAATTGTTGTTGAATTAATTAGCGAGATATTACCATTGGTCGTAGAGAAGAAAACACCACCTCCATTCCCTGCGTTGCCTATTGTTGATCTTGAATATGAAGAAGGGTTGGAGCTGTTAAGCGATATATTGCCGTTAGTAGCTGATAAGGAGATCGTGCCTCCGTTGCCAGCATTGTCAAAGATTGATTGTGCGTAAGATTTTAAATTAGAGTTAGTAAGGGAGATATTACCGTTAGATGTGGATAAGGCGATCGCTCCACCAACTTTAGTGCTGTTGCCAAAGACTGAAGTCGAGTATGAAGATAAGAATGAGTTAGTTAACGAGATATCACCATTTAAAGCAGAAAGGGAAATTGCCCCTCCATTTCCCGTATTGGAGTTGACAGATGAGTATGAATCTACGTTTGAGTTAGTTAGCGAGATATTGCCGTTAGAAGTAGAGAGATAGATAGCTCCACCATTTCCAGCATTTTCAAAAACCGATGCGGACGATCGCAAATTGGCATTTGCGATCGCAATATCCCCCTGCGCCTCAACACGAATATTACCCGCGTTAACTCCAGCCAAATTACTGCTTGTATCAATATTTAGATCACGGATTTCGACTGTATCTTGAGCTTGCAGCGTCAAATCTCGCAGCGATCGCAAACTCCCCTGCAAATCCAACTTATCCGCATTGAGAACTAAATCTTGTCCCACCGAGAGATTTCCCCGATTGACAATCGTTGCCCCTGTATTACTATTGCCATACTGCAAGCCTAGAGGGACATTCACATTTAATAAAGGCGGCGCTTGGGGATTAGTCGCGCTAAACTCGCTACCGTCAGAGAACTTAATACTATTAGCAGTACTAGCGCTAAATGAGCCAGCAATATCTAACTTGGCATTTGCACCAAACACAATTCCATTTGGATTAACTAAATATAAATTCGTTGTTCCATTAGTTCTTAATATCCCATCAATATTCGAGACATTTGAACCTGTAACTCTACCGATCGCATTAACCGTAGTTGGTGCAGTATCAAAATGTGCAGTATTACTAGTTGGCACTGAAAAATCTTGAAAACTATGAAACTGATTTGTCCCAACCTGAGTACCACCTGTGATCGTGTAGGTTTGATTTGCGCTGTTGAAATTAACTGAAGTATTGATGGGGAGCGTATTGTCAGGTGCGATCGCATTCTGAGCAGAACTTGCATGTGAGAAAAGACTAAAGCTAATCATCGAAAAAGCTGAAGAGATTATTATGACTTTAATCTTGGTTTTGATCATTATTTCTCTCCTGCCATACGAAATGTTTAAGCCTCTATTTTGAGGAGTATAACATTACTAAATAATAGAAAAAGCCGCAAAATTGCTAATACTTATTAACGACATTGTAGTTGTTTAGCCCAAGTTGGTGAAGGTATAGTTTGAACAACTTCTGCTACAAGAGCAACTTCACCATAGGGATTGATTAACCATCCTTGCGCCTCAATTATGCGATCAGAATTAGGCTGTTGATGTGAGGATTGTCTAATTAATTGGCTGGACTGACTAGCTAATTGATTGCTGGTTGTACCCAGATTTTCTTGCAAGTTACTACCGCTAATCACATCAGCAGGACTAGCAGGAATGCCACCTCGTCCTGTGATCACGAATGCGCTATCTTGGCGATCGGCTAAACATTTTTGAGAGACAAGTTTACTGGCATCACCAATATCTACAGGTAAATTATTTAATCCTTTACTAGGATCAACTCCTGGGGTATTAATATTAACCGTTCCATTTACACCAAAATCTGAACTAGCGGTAATGTCGCTTAATTGAGTCAAACGTGGACGGAACTGCATTCCAAAAATTGCTTGGGTATTAATCTGAATATTACCACCCTTCCCTTTAAAAGCATTGGCAGCAATATCGCTATTTTCCTTGGCAAATGCCAAAATAAAATTTGCACTCAAGTTAATGTTGCCACCATTGCCATCATTACCAGCCGTAGCACTAATCAGACTTCTATTTCGCAACCATAGTAAGTCTCGCACTTGCAAAACAATATTTCCTCCTTCTCCATTTGCTGTTTCGGCAATAATCTGTGAGCCAGTATCAAGAGATAGCAATCCCGCAATTAATTGGATATTGCCACCATTTCCTTTACCGAGACTACTCACAGAAATTTTTGCACCATTCGTCAAAGTTACCAGCTCAGGATCGATAAAAATCGTGCCACTTTTGCCTGTGGATACAGCTGTAGTTCCTGCAAAAATACCACTATCAGTTCCATCTATTTTTAATAGATCAGTAAGGAATAGTGAGATATTACCTGCTGCACCACTGCTGGAGGTAGTGGTACGTAACTGTGAACCACCAGCAATTTCTAAGCTATTAGAAGTAACTGCAATATTTCCACCCCTATTTGCACTAGCCGTAGAAGCACTCAAAGCTGATTGATTTTCAAGGCGTAATGTATTTGCAAAAATATCTAAATTACCGCCATCCCCTTGACCAGTTACCCCAACATTACTGCGAATTGACCCATTATTTAAAGAGATGGCATCGCTAGCTCGAATTGCAATTTTTCCTGCGTTACCTAGCCCCTGTGTTGTTGCGCTAATAACCGCACTATTTAATATCTCAAGGTTACGAGTCCTAACATCTAAACTGCCTGCATTACCGATCGCATTATCGTTTGTTGATGAAAAGATACCACTAAATACATCTTGTCCAAGGATAATACCTCTCCCGTCTAGTTTAATTGTGTCAGAACTGATGGTGATTTGTCCGCCGTTGCCTTTCCCAAATACTCCTGCTGAAATTTGACCACCATTCAGGACTTGTAGTGAGTCTGATGTAATTGAGAGAATTCCAGCATTTCCTGTGCCCTTAGTATTCACATCTACTGAAACGAAACTACCATCTATCTTGACTTTATTGTTAGGCTTGTTATTAGGATTGGCAAAAGTGTTGATTGGTGCAATTGTAATGCTCCCTGCATTGCCATTGCCATTGGTATTTGCTTGGAGTTGAGAATTATTTGAGAGAGAGAGTAACTGGGACGATAAGTTTAGATTGCCTGCATCTCCTATTCCAGTAGTCAAGGAACTGATTCGACCTAAATTACTGATAAAGATCGATGGTGAGGTAATGTTGATATTTCCTCCTTTCCCGTTCCCAGTAGTGTCAATACGGTTGTTAACTAAACTATTATTTATTGATATACTTTCACTAGCACGGATATTGATATTACCAGTATTGCCTCGTCCTTTGGTGGCTGCTGAGATAAAAGAATCGTTACTTAGACTGAGAAGACGAGTACTCAAATCTATATCTCCAGCATTACCGATCGCGGTAATTCTCTCCACGGTTGTGGCGATCGCGCTATTAACTATTGAGCCTGAGATTAGCCCTGTACCACTAAGCGTTACTGTGTCAGCCTGAATGGTGATTTTACCGCCATCGCCAATGCCGAATACTCCAGCACCCACCTGAGCACCATTGAGTAGTTGCAATGTCCTTGCAGAGATGAATAAATCCCCACCCTTGCCGACTCCACTAAGATTAAGAGCTGAAGAAGCTGTACTGCGATCAAAAATAACAGCACCAGTCGCAATGACCATCAAATCGCCAGCATTCCCATTGCCTGAAGTAAGCGTACTAATCTGTCCTTCATTAGTTACGTTTAATGTACCTACATTTAAAGTTAGTTTGCCACCACTAGCATTGGCTGTAGGACTAACTTGGTTATTGATAGAGCTTCTGACACCATCAATATTAATTGCATTTGCAAAAATTTCAACATCTCCCGATTTTCCTAACCCTTCTGTTACAGAGCTAATTTGAGCACCACTCTGGAGATTTAGCTCTCCTGCAATAACTTTGACAATCCCACCGTTACCTGTCGCACCTTGAGAAACTCTACTTATTACTTGAGTTGGGAAGTTATTAACTGCACCGTCAAACGTCACATCCCCAAAAATATTCAGCATAATGTTGCCAGCATTGGCTGTGCCTGAAGTGGCAGTTGCTATTTGAGAAAAGTCTGTAGAGGAATTTGTCAAAAACAATGATGCAGATGTAATGTTAATATCGCCACTATTACCATTGAGTGTAGAGGCAAAACTTGTGCTAAGAATGCTTATTCCTTGCCCTGATATCACTCCATTAGCTCTGAGATCGATTTGTCCACCCAGAAAAGGAGCATTAGCATTAATTACAGCATTGTCTCCAAAGAGAATATCATTGTTAGCCAGTAAAGTAACATTACCACCAATACCAGATACAGCAGTTGAGAACGTAAAAATATTCCTTGTTAATTCAATACTTCTTCTAGAATCAACGAATACAGAACCGCTATTACCTGTAGAACTGAGGGTGTCAATACCTTGGAATCCAAAACTTCCTGTCCCTGTGATGACGATATCTTCATTTGATAAAGCTAGATTCGGTTTGTAATTATTCGTGAGCAAAATAATTCCATTAGGACTATTAACCTTAATATCACCGATAGTAATACCATTGCCAGTTGCACCTTGATTAGTGCTAGGGAAAACAATACTTGTCAGCGAATTATTGTAAAAGCAGTTTATTCCAAAAAAAGCGCAACTAAAAAAATCTGCACCGATTACTCCAGATATACCTATATCTGAAGGATTCATACCTGAGCGAATATCTACAGTTGGGTTAGTACTACCATTGATAGTAAGTGTCCTGCCATTAGAAAGTGTAACATCAGCAAGATTGGGAGTTTGTGTTGGATTAATCGTATTACCAGTAGTATCTGTGCCAGTTATCAATATTGTGCCAATGTTTACTTTCCCACCAGCAAGGATATGGAGAGAACTACCTATATAGATTCCAAAAGTCACATCACCAGCAGAGCGAATGATGGGGTCGTCAGGACTTTCTAGATTGCCTAGAGTCCCGTCTAGTTGCTCGATTTTAAAATTTCCGCCTGTATAATAATGAGCATCACCGATTATAGAATTAGGCGATCGCAACAGCATATCCCCCCCCGAAAACAAACCACTCTGCCTATTATTCAGCGCAAAAATATCAACCGATTGATGTCCCTGTACTAGTAAGTCTCTACCTGCTGCCGCCACAAATGGACTGATAGAAGTATCTCGAATCTGAATCCGATCTTGTGCTTTCAGCGTGACATCTCTACCCGCTTGTAGCCGTCCTTGCAAATCTAATTTGTCAGCATTTAAAACCAAGTCTTGACCTGTTACCAAGTTTGCTTGATTGGTAATTGTCGCTCCTGTATTGCTCACACCATACTGTAAGCCCAATGGTACATTAACAGTTAGTACGGGCGGAGCTTGGGGATTAGTAGCACTAAACTCACTACCATCAGGAAACTTTAAACTTGTTGCAGTGCTAGCACTAAAGGAACCACCAATCTCTAACTTTGCATTCTTTCCAAATACAATGCCATTGGGATTAATCAAGTACAAATTTGCAGCACCGTTAGCTTTAAGTATGCCGTCAATATTGGAAATATTAGAACCCGTAACCCGCCCAATCACATTTGTCGTTTGAGCAGAGTTATTGAAGTACGCAGTATTGCTAGTAGGTACTGAAAAATTCTGGAAACTATGGAACTGATTTGCACCAGATTCAGTACCACCCGTAATCGTATAGGTTTTGCTAGTACTATCAAAGTTAACTAAAGTATTAGTTGGCAAAGTTGCATCTGGCGCGATCGCATTCTGAGCAAAACTTTCATATGAGAAAAGACTAAAACTAATTATGGATATTACTGATGCGATCGCCGTTTTCTTAAAGTTATGCTCTCCCATATACTTCATTTCTTCAGAACCACCTTCATTCTATCGATATGCTTAGCATACAACGCTTTACTTTTCTGGATTAAACCAAAAGCTTATATTTGCGTTAAGTTCTGTAATATGTCATGAAATCAGGATTATGTACTGGAGATAGATACGCATTTTTGCTGAGATGATTATTTCTTCACTAAAGTATGAGCAGAATCTCTAACTTTTTAGAGAATTGCGGAAGGCTTTTGCGGCTTCTAATCTTAAGGTTTCCGCTACTAAGACACAGCGAGTCAGTAACTCTATATCTAAAGCTGCAAGCTCTGGAATTTCACTACGGGAAATAGGTTCATATTTGCGATCGCGTAACCGATAGAGAATAAATACGCCTTCTTGCCAAAACCACACTTCAGGAATTTCCAAAGCTAGGTAACGTTAGAGCTTTTTGGGGTTACTGCTAGTAAATACAACTTCAATCGGTAAAAGCCCCAAAAGATAATCCTTAATCCCCCCCTTAACAACCCATGCCGTGAGTTCGATATCGCCATTTGAGTCTTACGTTAAAAGGCTCAAATGGCGAAAAATGGGAAGCATCGCTAAGCGATGCTTCCCATTTTTCGCCTTCGTCGAACTGACGTTAATACAAATCATGAATTTTATAAGAATAATTCATGATTGTTTGCATGACTAGGTTTTGATATGCAAATGCTTAGAAAGCATACTGCTGACAATTCTTAAACGCTTTCTAACCAAAGATAAGAGTTTTCTCATGTTTGTCTCATCAGCTTCTTATTAAAAAAGGGTTAAGTAAAAGTTAATTGGCAATTAAGTCCTAGCCTTAAGCTTTTGATTGCTCTACCACCTAGCAAGTGATAAATGCAAACTATACAGCGGGTAAAGACAGAGAGATTCCTAATTTATTTCCGTTATTGTTGGTTAGTAAGAAATGAGCTTTGTTGTTCCAAATCATCAACTCCACGTGTTCCAGTCATTAAAGTATTTGAAGACATTACTCCCGATTGCTGGAATTACTTTAGCTGCAATTGCGATCAATTTTGCTCAAGATCTATCGATCGCAGGGCGCTGGTCTTTATTGATTTTTTGCTCAACAGTCATCCTTTGGACATTGACAAAGTTGAACGTGAGTTATGTCGCACTGGTAGCAACATTGGCTCTAGTCTTGACCAGAGCAGTTCCCCAAGCTCTTTTTTTCGAGTCCCTTGGACATGAAATTATATGGTTAATGATTGGGGCTTTTATATTGGGCGCTGCAATTCAGAAGACTGGGCTTTCGGCTCGACTAAATCAATTGATTATGGGGAGAGTTAAGACAGTAAGCGGATTGTTTTGGGCGATGACAGCATTTATTATTCCGCTCTCTTTTTTGATTCCTTCTACATCAGGACGAGCCGCAGTTACTTTACCAATCTTCCGCAGCGTAACGACAGAGATTCGTGACCCCAAAATCAGTCGTGGATTAGCAATTTTAATTCCGACAATCATCTTGGTTTCCACAATTGTTTCCTTGGTAGGTGCTGGTTCCCATTTGATTGCCAATGAATTACTCACGCAGATGACAGGGCAACATATTTCTTTTGGGCAATGGGCTTTATATGGTTTGCCGTTCGGAATCATTGCTAGTTTTGGAGCTTGTGGAGCGATCTTATATGCATTCCTCGATCGCAGACAGCGCCAGAAACCTATCCAAATCTCAGCCGAGAGTGCTGTTAAATCTAATCTTTCTCGATTGGAGTGCATGACTTTATTGATTGCCATTGGCATGTTGGCGTTGTGGTTAACGGAGGGATTGCATGGCTTAAAAATTGCCACAGTTTCTATCTTTGGCGCAGCATTACTAGCACTACCTAATATCGGTGTCATGAGCTGGAAAGATGCGCTCAAATCGGTATCTTGGAATCTGATTATTTTCGTCAGTTCAGCTTTAGTCATAGGGCACTCGCTAGTCCAGTCTGGTGCATCTAAATGGGTGATTGACCATACATTTAATATGAGCGGAATTGCAAATCAAGAATCGCAAATCATGATTCTGCTAATTTTGACAGCGATCGCTTTAACTTCTCATCTCTACATGACATCTCATACAGCTAGAGCTGTAGCCTTAGTCCCTGCATTTTTATCCTTAGCAGCAACGTTGAATCTAAATCCAGTTGCAGTAATGTTTATTGGGACTTTAGGAATGGACTACTGCTTAACAATGCCTGTGAGTTCTAAAGCATTACTCATCTTCCAAGACTGCGAAGAAAAAACATTCAAATCTAGAGATTTGCTGCGTCTAAGTCTAATCATGATTCCCTTGCATTTGGGGTTAGTAATTGTGTTTTACCTCACCTACTGGCAATGGGTTGGACTGAAGTTTTAACTATCACCTCCATGAGCTGCAATAGCGAGCTGCATCTAGAAGCATTTGATTCAATTTCACAACACTTTTTTTACAACATTTTTTAGGAATTTAGGAAAAAATTATGAGTTTAAATATTCTTATTGCTCCATCTGGATTTAAAGAAAGCATTGGTGCGGATGAGGTTGCTGACTGTATTGCTGAAGGTATTTTGCGAGTGATTCCTGATGCAAAAATTCGGAAAGCACCGCTCGTTGATGGAGGAGAGGGTTTTACAAAAGCCTTAGTTACAGCAACAGGTGGGACAATTCATGAAATGGAAGTAATGGGTCCCGTGGGACAACCTGTACAGTCTCACTTTGGTTTTTTGGGTGGAACTTATCAAAAGACGGCTGTTTTGGAAATGGCGGCGGCGGCAGGTTTGCGGTTAGTTCCTCGCGATGTTCGCGATCCACAATTAACAACAACTTATGGAGTTGGACAATTAATTCGTGCTGTGCTGGATCTCGGCGCTGAAAGAATTTTAGTTGGGTGTGGAGATTCTGGTACGAATGATGGAGGCGCAGGTATGGCTCAGGCACTAGGAGTAGAACTTCTGGATGATTGCGATCGCCCCATTGGCTTGGGTGGAGGAGAGTTGCGCAGGCTCGATCACATTCGCACCGACCATCGCGATCCACGATTGGCAAATGTACAAATTGATGTCGCTTGTAATTGGCATAATCTCTTGTGCGGGACTAGTGGTGTAGCACGGGTATTTGGTCCTCAGAAAGGAGCTTCTCCAGAGGTTGTGGCATCCTTGGAATCTGCTCTTGAAAAGTATGCGGCAGTGATTGAGCAGACTTTCCATTTAGATGTACGCGAAATGCCAGGAAGTGGAGCTTCTGGTGGTTTGGGAGCAGGTTTGTTTGCATTACTAGGAGCAAAACTGCATCCTCGCTATAACATTGTGATGGAATATTTGGAATTAGATCGCTGGTTGCCACAGAGTGACTTAGTCATCACTGCTGAAGGTTGTATTGACTTTCAAACACCACGAGGTAAGATTCCTGTGGAGGTGGCTAAACGAGCGAAGCGCTATAATTTACCTGTGATTGCGATCGCAGGAACGATTGGAGAAAATGCTTCAATCAATATTGAGCATGGCATTGATGCGTTTACTACAATCCTAGAAAGTCCTTGTGATTTAGCCGAAGCGATCAATCAAGCACCAATTTTAGTAGCGAATGCAGCCGAAAGAATGGTGCGGATGCTCGCCTTGGGTTATGACTTACCGCGAACTGCTCAATTGTCGATCATTCATCCAAGTCTGCCAAAATCAGCTTAGGGACTTGCATCAGTCCCCCAAAATAGAGTTTTGGCGCAAAGCGCCAAAACTCTATTTTGGGTAAAAAAGGATCTTGGGAGATCTCGGTAATTCTTAATAAGAAATTTATCATTTGCGTTCTGAGTCCCATCAATTCTTCAATAGATTCTAAAACCCTGTGAAATTGAGATTGAAGTAAAGCCCATTTTCTTGGGCAGTATTGCGACTATTTGGCACAGAAATCAATGGAATGCCGTAGTCAAGCCGAAGATCTAAAGTATAGCCAATCCGCCAACGCAAGCCTAAGCCAGTGCCTAATAATGTATTGGAACTGGAGTTTGCTTCTCCAGAACTCGTCCATACGGCAGCAGCATCAACGAATGGAACTATTTGCAATAAACCTTCCCATTCAGGTATCCGCAAGATTGGTACTCGCAACTCTGCGGATAGATTTAGTCCATTATCGCCGAGCAATACATCTTGACGATAACCGCGTAGGGTATCTTGACCACCAAAACCAATTTGCTCTGACGGTAGCAGAGCGCGATCACCTAATTGCAAATCCCCACGGAGTAATAGAAAAGTATCAGGTGCAAGTAAATTGACATACTGCGACTGTCCACGCCATGAAAAAAAGCGACTATCAGGGAAGCTAGTATTTACATTGGAGCCGAATACACCACCTAGTCCTACGTTAAACTGCGATCGCAATGAAATTACCGACTGACTAGAGCGCTGTGTAAATTCTTGAAAGGCTCGTAAAACCGTAGTTTTAGTTACGCCATTATCGTCTGCTCCTGCGGACAAAGGAAATGGAATCTTTAACAAACTAGTTAAACTTTCACGATAGGAAGCTGTGAAACCTATTGCCACTTCTTGACTAGGTGTTTGCTCAATGGGCTGGCGAAAAGTCAGGTCATAGGATGTGGAATTCGCATAAATATCCAAGATATTAAAGGGCTTTTCCAAGACATTGCTATTGCCATTATTAAACGTAAAAGCGATCGTGCCATTGTAGGGGTTGATCGGTAATATATAGCTAAGATCATAGGAATTACTCCCATCGGTATTGCTATAGGCAATATTCAGCGTATCGCCCAATCCCGTTAAATTCGCTTCACTAATTTGGACTTTACGACGCAATGAACCAACACTGGGAGCACGGTTGTTATCCAGAGATAGTTGCGCTTCTAAAGATTTTGCTTCTTTAATCCGCACTTCCAGAATGTTCTGCCCAGCTCTCGTACCTGCTGATAGCTCTGCCGATATACTAGCAATTAGGGGATTGATTTGGAGCACTTGGAGGGCTTGAATCAGGCGATCGCGATTGAGGGGTGCACCTGTCGCAATATTCATCCGCGATCGCACATAGTCTGGACTTAACCGTTCAACGCCAGTTACTTTTATATCTTCCAAGCCACCTTCAATTACCTGAATCTGCACCACCCCATTCTGTAAGTTTTGGGTAGGAATAAAGGCTCCTGAGGTTATATATCCTCGGCTTATATATAGATCTGTAACCTGCGATCGCGCTTTCAGCAGTTCTGAAAAAGTGATTGGTCGCTTAGTAAAAGGACTCAGAATCTGATCAAGTTCTGCTTTCGTAAATACGGTGCTACCTAACACCTCAAATCGACTGACTGTAATCGTTCCAGTTACAGGTACTTCTTTTTGAGGAGTGGCAGGCTCACGTGAAGGGTTTAGCAACTCATCGGGTGATGGGAGCGGTGCTGGGGTTTGGGTTGGTAATTGTGGCGAAGGCGATCGCAGAGTGGGCGTAATGATTTGTGGTGTTAAGGAGTTAGCTCGATCTGTTTGAGCCAATATGGGCAAGGCAAAAGAGACAAAGCTAGTTAAGCCTAGCCCTGTATAAACCGTTGCCCTAAAAATTATTGATTTTTTGGTGAAAGTTTTTTTCTGTCCGCTTAACCATCCATGAAGCTCCAGCATAACAACAAGCACCTACATGACTGCAATAGTGGATTGGTTGGACAGCAATTTACTAGGCTTTGGTCATTTGATCAAGTATTTACAGGCTTAAGCCCCTTGTTAAGGCTATTTTATAGCAGTAGCAAGAATTGAGTGGCGGCGCGAAGCGCCGCCACTCAATTC
The DNA here is from genome assembly GCF_051131155.1 of Pseudanabaena minima str. Chao 2107. NCBI lineage: Bacteria > Bacillati > Cyanobacteriota > Cyanophyceae > Pseudanabaenales > Pseudanabaenaceae > Pseudanabaena > Pseudanabaena minima. Next base: position 617,996 of record NZ_CP159508.1, on the reverse strand, counting down.
TTGGGTTTTAATAAACCAAGAGACCCTTAAAAGTGTTGCTTTGCAACACTTTTAAGGGTCTCTTGGTTCGGGTTTTAGCGCTTTGCGCTTAATTAATTTGGCGGGTCATCAAATTAGCAAGATTAGCTAAAGCTTTGAAACCGCGTTTCATTTTTTGCTTACGTTGAATCTTGCGAAGAATATTGACCACAGCCTCAAGATCATGGTCATCGTCTGGAGGTTTTTTGGCACGGATCTGCTTGAAGGGTAAAATAATCCCGAAATGAACAGCAGCATTGCAAAAAGCATTGAGCATAGCTCTTTCAGGCGCATGGACTCCGATCGTAGCAGATCCCACCTGAATTAAACAACCTTTATCGCTACCAGTTGCCTCACGGGTGATGTCACCCACGGTTAGCAAACAACGCATCGTAATGTAGTCCGACACTGCCACAGGAGAGGAAAAGCTAACCTGCCAATTATCTTTGTGTGCATCCAGACGCGAACAAAGCATTTGCCAAACTGCAAAGAACTCGGAGGAAGCGTTTTTGCCGACAATATTTTCAGATATACCAAAGGAACGGGCCTTAGAAGCTGACAAAGATAGGATTGGTGCAGAAGAATCAGGAAAGCGAGCCATAGACAAGACCAAAAACTCTTTGATTAATGTACGCTAATCAAAGCCAAATGTCATCTCTGATTTATAGCCAAAATCTTACTTTAAATTGTTTAATCAATATTTTTACTGCTTTTTCCTAGCTTTATATCTCTGTAGCTTAGATTCTTACTACAAAGCATGAATTACGTTAGTGACTACGCCCCAAATATGTAATTCCACATTTTCGTCAATTTCAATGGGCTGAAAACTAGGGTTTTCGGGCATCAACCATAATTTGTTGCGATGCTTACGCAAGCGTTTCACGGTTAATTCACCATTGACGACAGCGATGACCACCTTGCCGCTAATCGGCTCTAGGGAGCGATCGACTACCAGTAAATCACGCGGATGAATACCTGCATCTTGCATCGAATCCCCAACTACTCGCACTAAAAACGTAGATTCGGGATGTTTAACAAGATGATGATTGAGATCAATTTTGCCTTCGATATAATCCTCCGTAGGGGCAGGAAATCCTGCGGCAACGGGATTGAGATAGAGAGGCACGCGGCATTTAATATTATTGTTGTCCGTCTTAAAGATAGATGAGACAATAGTCGATGGTTCTACCTGTTGAGGATCTCTGGCAAGAGCTTCTAAAATTTCATCAGCAAGGCTGACGGGTAAACGAACGGCTTTAGTTGTTTCGTTGTATTTGCCAGTACCCACAGGACGACCTGCTCCCTGACGTTTTCCACCTCGCGGCATAGTATTTCTCCCAAAATTATTTGCATTTGTCACTGCGATCGCTACAGTTTCATGAATATTGTACGCTAATCATATGATTTAACTATCTAAAAATGATAGATATTAAATCTGTCGCCAATCTTCAAATCCAAGATGCTAGTGGCGGCGCAAAGCGCCGCCACTAGCATCTTGGGTTTTGATTTGTTCTGATACAAAGGGCGACAGCCATAAGTTCTTTTCTAAAATATAGCTGTCGCCATTCTTGTTAGGACATGAAACCCAAATAGAGTGAGGCGGCGCTTCGCGCCGCCTCACTCTATTTGGGTTTTCATACAACAGGTGGCTATAGTTATAAATTACTAAAATCCAGTAAAAATCTCGCGATATATCCTTGAGGTGCAATGGAGATTAATTGATGCTCTTTGATATAAAAATATGTGCCAAAAACTAAACCAAGCACAATGAAAATACTGGAAAGAATCACGCGAATCCATCGAATAGTATTCATAAAATTTAGTGTGTAATCTGGTGGATTATTTTTATAGTAATAAACTGCCAATGCGCGATCATGGCACTTTATTAAGTAGCTGGGCTTAATTAAAATCTAAAACCAGAGGTTGTTCCGCCCGCTACGCGAGCGGAACAACCTTTTTGGTTTTTAGTTCACTTATTCCTAGCTACTTACTATAGAAATGCAAATTTTGCTTAAGACATAAAACCCATAAGAGCAATAGCGGCGCTTTGCGCCGCTATTGCTCTTATGGGTTTAAGTTTTGTAACAAGTCGCGTAGATTTAACTTTGATGAATGACAGGTAAATAAAGCGAGTTCATTTTGCTAATAGGGCTGAAAACTTCTGGCAGTGGAAGTTATTAACCAGTGAGTCAAACACTGAGTCCATGAATGAGCCTTTTGAATTCAATTTTTTTGGCAATCTGTTAAGCATCAGTTGAAGGAAAAAGATATGAGACTATTTTTAAGCAATGGATTTTTAGTAGCTATAGCGATCACCTCAATTTTTAGCAATTCTTTGGCAGCGATCGCTAGCAACACCCAGAGTTCACATGAATTATCAAAGTTATCTCTCAGTGATTCTATGAATATTTTCATTCTCCACCAAAATAACTCTCGGTTACCTCGCCCAAAAGGAAGTCGCTAAATTAACTTAAACATCCTCAATGATTTTGAGAGTATTTATGCTCTTTGCATTTGCTTCTTCAGCGAGATTTTTCGGAGATAACCACCAGCGATCGCTACAGGGATTGTTAGATAAAGAGCCGCAGTATGAAACCATGAAGGAACAGATGACGGACTGGTATATTGCATGAGTATTCCTAAACTAGTTGATATGATTCCAGTTAAAGCCGCATTGAAAATTTGATTCTGTTTGGCACAATGAGCCGAGAAAAAACCTCCTGCACAAGAGAATGTCATTCCAATGCAAAGATAGATAATCAAAAACAAATTACTAGAAAATTCTGATTGAATTTGATAAAGGCTTTTCCCTTGAATTGTAAAGAATACAGTCATAATTGAAGAAAAGAAAAATACTGTTGCCTCGGTGCTAATGGTATCGAGCAAAAGCCCATAGATTGCGGCTCTGAGATTGAATCGATTTCCCAATTGTTGAATTAAGCGACTTAGTAAGTTGGAATTCCTATTCTTGACTGTTTCTTTTGATGATTGTGTTTGTGGCTCCAAAGATGCCTCCAAAGATACATTCATCAACTTCTGAGAAGGCTCGCTAGTAGCTAGATCAGGAGATATTTGCTGAACTTCTAGAGCGATTTCTGGAGTAGTTGATTGCGTGTTTATGGCTGTGTTTATAGGTGAATGTGGACTCAAATTTACTTTATGACTCCAGTTAGGCATATTAGAACCTGTCCGTTTGCCATAAATTTCCAGAGTATTGACATTGGCGATCGCTAATTTTTGGATACCTACCAAAATCATCGAAACATAGACTGAACGATCTGGCACTTCTGAAGATTCCAATAAAATCTGAAGACAATCTGTTTTTAGTTTGACTGAAGCTGTCACTCCACGACGTTGAAAAGAGCGATTCATCAGCGTGGAAATTGCACTGATATCCCCATGTTGAGCTTTTTCCTTAAGATCTGGGAAAGCCTTTACTTTCTTTGGATTTTGTGTTTGGTCTTTCATCTTATCTACCTGCTTTCTTATTTAATTTACGCAAGACTTTTTGTTTGGATTTTTTGACCTGTTCCCATTCAGGGTAAAGCGCTAGAGCGCTATTGTATGATTGCAGAGCTTCGCGATCGCGTCCTAGTTCTTCTAAAACTATGCCTCGGCTATACATAGCGCGGGCATATTGGGGATCAATTTGTACTGCCTTGTCAAAAGCGGCGATCGCTTCAGGATAACGTTTCATTTCGTACAACACATCACCGCGTTGATGCCAGACATAGGCATAGTTCTCAAACTCAATTGCCTTGTCTACAGCTTGTAAGGCTTCTTGATTTCGATATAAGTATAATAGAGCAAGGCTGCGAATATACCACGCAAAACCATGCTGGGAGTCAATTTCAATTGCGCGATCGGCTGAGGCTAAAGCTTCTGAAAATCGTCTTAATCGACCTAGAGCGTCGCCTCGATTAGCATAGATATCCGCAAGTCGCTTCTTCCCTTTGTCTCCTAAGTCGCCCTTGGCTTGAATTGCCAGATCATAATCTGCCAAGGCTAAGTCATAATCCTGTTGACTAAAATAGGCTTCAGCGCGATTAAAATAGGCAAATGCATATTCTGAGTCAATTTCAATTGCTCGACTATAATTTTCGATTGCTCGGTCAAAATTATGTAGATAGAAGTAAGCAATGCCTCTGTAATTATAAGCTGTGGGATTTTGTGGATTTTTGCGAAGTAGGCGATCGCAGTCACGAATTACTCCTGCGTAGTCTCTACGTTCAGATTTAGCTTTAATTTGCGAGATTTCATATTCATCATTGCTGGCTACAGCCCTAGATCTCACACTGTTATTGCCACTGCGTCCTGCAAATTGACTCGTGCTCTGTGGTATCCAATAGCTAGCTGCGATCGCTGTAGAAACTCCTATCAACCATAAAATTGGCGAATGCCAATGCCAATGCCACCATTTGCGAGCATTTTTACTGCTGATCGCTTGGTTCGATATATTTTTATCTGCTTGCGTAACTTTATTTAGTTTTTGGAAATATCGAACTGTAAAGAAGATGCTACCGAATAAACCGATAAACACCACTAGGGAACTGAGCCAAGTGTGAAGAAATAGCAAGGAGTTAAAAGTACCATGTAGAAGAATCGCAGCAAACAGAGCCTTGAGAATAATCCATAGACGATGTTGAGAATTACTCCTTGCCTCTGCGAGAATACTGCCCATAATTACACCTGCGATCGCGTGCATCGGCAAACTCACAAATGCTCTGGCTTGGGCGATATGGTGTCCCATTTTGCTATACAGCGTAAACACATACATAATGTTTTCGATGCAAGCAAATCCCAGTCCAAGGCAGACCGTTAACATCACAATATTGTTTTTGGACTTGAAGGATTCACTATTTCTAAATGCAGCTAGCAAAATCAATAGTTTCAGAGCTTCTTCAATGAGTGCAGATAGAACAAATCCTCCTAGTAAAGCTTCTAATAAAGAAAACGCAGGAGTCTCTGTCGAAATATTTATTTGTTGGAAATAGTCAGCGACTTTATTCCCAGAGAAAATATATGCGCCCAGTCCTTCAATGAATCCCGCAGGAATGATACAAGCCATTCCCATCAAGAGAGCTTTGAACTTGTCTTGGTAAGATTCACCAATTTTACGATCACATTCATAGAAGTAACAAAGAATGGCGATCGCTGGCGAAATTGCGATAAAGAAACTCCAGAATAAAGACATAAAATTTACCAACACGTCTTTGTCATATACGTAATTCTAGAGAATCAAGAGCTATGCAACAAAAAAACATTCTCAGTCTATAGTAGTGTTATCACATAAAAATCTCGTGCAGTCTTAATATGCCTAGTCTCAGCCTGAAGCCATCACACAAGCCGATTAAGAATTACTATGAAGCCTTGGATCGCTATAGCAAGTTAGGGATAGTCCATGAGGGCGCAGTGCTGTCGGCTTTTCAGCAGTTGCTTGAGTCCTGTGGAAGACAGTTTGATTGGACTTTGGAGCAACAATTTGCGATTAAGCGATCGCAAAAACAACCAATTCGCATTGATGGGGCGTTGGTAGATATTTATCATTTGCCGCGTGCTTATTGGGAAGCGAAGGATAGTAAGGATGATCTGAAGAAGGAAGTTCAGAAAAAGTTTGCTGTAGGCTATCCCAAAGACAATATTATTTTTCAACAACCCGATCGCGCGATTCTTTATCAAGATGGCAAGTTGGTGATGGATGTGGACATTACCAAAGATCAAGAATTGGTGGATGTGGTGCGCCAGTTTTTTGAATATCGTGCGCCAGCGATCGCACAATGGGAGAAGGCGGCTGAGGAATTTGGCGATCGCGTGAAGGATCATGCTACAGCGCTACTAGAGCTAATCCGCACACAGGAGAAAACTAACAAGAAATTTATCGATGCGTTTGCGGCATTTATGCAGCTTTGTCGGCAGTCGATTAATCCTAATCTTGCCGAATCAGCAGTTGAGGAGATGTTGATTCAGCATTTGCTGACCGAGCGTATATTTCGGAGTGTGTTTAATAATCCTGATTTTGCTCAGAGAAATATTATTGCCGTTGAGATTGAGAAGGTGATCAATGCTTTAACCTCTAAGCATTTTAGCCGCGCTCATTTTTTGAGTAGTTTGGATCGGTTTTATGGGGCGATCGAAGAGACGGCGGCGACGATTGATGATTTTTCGCAAAAGCAGGATTTTTTGAATACGGTCTATGAGAAGTTCTTTCAGGGTTTTTCGACAAAGGTGGCGGATACGCATGGGATTGTGTATACACCTCAGCCGATTGTGAATTTCATGGTGAAGAGTGTGGAGGAGATTTTGCAACGGGAGTTTGGCAAGTCTCTAGTGGATAAGGGTGTGCATATTCTCGATCCGTTTGTGGGTACGGGAAATTTCATTATGCGGGTGATGCGTGAGATTGCGGAAATCCAAAAGTCGGCTTTGCCTCACAAGTATGAGCATGAGTTGCATTGCAATGAGGTGATGTTGTTGCCCTATTACATTGCGTCGATGAATATTGAGCATGAGTATTTTGAGCAGACTGGGAAGTATGAGGCGTTTGAGGGGATTTGTTTAGTTGATACTTTTGAAATGATTGATGAGCAACAGCTATCGTTATTTGTCCCAGAAAACACTCAGAGAGTCAAAAAACAGCAGGAATCTCCAATTTTTGTGATTCTTGGTAATCCACCATACAATACCAACCAAGTTGATGAAAATGACAATAACAAAAACCGTAAGTATGAGAGAAGTGATCGACAAGGTATTGATAATCGAATAGCAGATACTTATGCAAAAGCTTCTAAAGCTACTAATGTAAATAAACTTCGAGATCCTTATGTAAAGGCTATTCGGTGGGCTTCTGATAGAATCCTTAGAGATGGAGAAGGAATCATAGCATTTGTAACTAACAACGGCTTTTTAGAGCAGCGTGCTTTTGATGGAGTAAGACAATATTTGAGTCAAGAATTTAGTTCCATTTATATTGTTGATTTATTAGGAGATGTCAGAAAAAATCCAAAAATATCTGGAACTACCCATAATGTTTTCGGTATTCAAGTAGGTGTCAGCATCAATATCTGTGTCAAAAAAGGTTTGTCAGATATACCTGATCTTAAAGCAACTATCATGTATAAGTGTTTTAATGACTTTTTAAGAAAAGAGGAAAAGTTAAGTAATCTCGATAGTTTTGAATCTATTAGGAATATTGATTGGGAAAATATACAACCAACAAAAAGTAACACTTGGTTGACTCAAGGCTTAGAAGAAGAATTTGAGAATTTTATCTCGATTGGGAATAAAGAATCTCGCTCAAGTAAGGACTCCGTTAATTCAATCTTTAAAGTTTACAGTCTTGGTGTAGTTACCAACAGAGACAGATGGGTTTACAACTTTAATCGAGATCATTTAGTAGAGAAAGTAAAACTACATATAGAAACTTATAATCAGGAAGTTAGCCGATGGATTCACAGATCTGATCAATATATAAATTTAGATGATTTTGTTCTATACGATGAATCTAGGATAAGTTGGAGTCGAGATCTGAAAGCAGATTTAAAACGTGCCAGATTAGCAGAGTTTTCAGAACATAAAATTAGGCGTTCTATGTATAGACCCTATACAAGTTCTTATCTATTCTTTGACCCTATTTTAAATCAAGATATATTCAATAATCCCATCATTTTTCCTACCCCAAATACAGAAGAAGAGAATAAAATAATTTCTGTTGTGTGTGAGGCTCAAGTACCTTTCTCTTCACAAGTAACAAACTGTATTCCCTGTATGCACTATGGCGGTAGACAAACTCAATGTTTCCCATTTTATATTTATGATAAAGATGGAACTAATCGCCAAGAAAATATTACCGATTGGGCATTAGAACAATTCCAAACTCATTATCAAGATCCCAAAATTACCAAATGGGACATCTTCCATTACACCTACGCCCTACTCCATCATCCTCACTATCGCCAACGCTACGCTGCCAACCTCAAACGCGAACTACCGCGCATCCCCTTCGCACCAGAATTTCATCCCTTTGCCACAGCAGGAAAACGCCTCACCGAAATCCATATCAACTACGAACAACAACCCGAATATCGCCTCAAACATATCGAAAATAAAGACCTGCCAATCGATTGGCGAGTCGAAAAAATGCGCCTCAGCAAAGACAAAACCCAAATCAAATATAACGACTTCCTCACCCTTACAGGCATTCCCCCAGAAACCTTTGAATATAAACTAGGCAACCGTTCTGCCCTAGACTGGATCATCGATCAATACCAAGTCAGCACCGACAAACGAAGCGGCATCACCAACGATCCTAATTGCCTTGATGATGAAGAATACATCGTGAGATTGATTAAGCAAGTCATCACCGTCAGCTTAGAAACCGTTAAAATAGTGAAAGGTTTACCAGATCTAGGATTACCAAAGGATTAGGTAGCAAGGTAAATTAATGATTACAAATTCGCTAGATCGAGAATATATATTGAATGAGTTGCGTGGTTTGAAGTTAGAACTACGCGATCGCTATAAAGTCACGAAGATCGGTGTCTTTGGCTCAGTAGCAAGAAACGAAGCGACCGAAGAAAGCGACATTGATATTGTGGTAGAAATGGAACCAAATATTTTAAAACGCATTGGACTTAAAAACGAACTAGAAGCAAAGTTTGGGAAAGAAGTGGATGTAATTCGGTACTGGTACGGTATGAATAAGTATTTAAAAGCAAGAATTGAACGGGAGGCTGTTTATGTATGATCGGACAATGCTTTTAGAGTTATTTCTTGAAATTGAAGAAGCAATTAGAAGAATTGAGAGACGGTTTTCAGGTATCAATTCGCCTGAGGACTTTCTGCGTGATGATAATGGACTTGATCGACTAGATGGAATTGCGATGATGTTAGTCGCAATTGGCGAGAATATTAATAGAATCGAAAAAATGATTAGCAAAAAAGCTTTCGATCAGCATATTGATATTGAGTGGGGAAATATCATGGGAATGAGAAATATTTTAGCCCATGACTGCTTTAGTATTGACGCGTTTGAGGTATATCAAATATGCTCTAGCGAAATAGGCTACCTTAAAGAAGCTATGCAAAAAATTCGGAATGATGCTTTTTAAAAATGCAGGACATCTTCCGTGGAGATACCTCAATCGATACCATCAAATGATATTGACATTTTGGTAGAAATGGGACCGAATATGTTGAAACGAAAGCGAGTAGTTTAGGGTATCTCAACTGCATAGATCAAAGTTTGTGAGAAGTAGTAACAGATAGGCATAGCTACGGAAATTGGTATGAAAGCAAGCCATTATTGGCAATTTGTAAAGTTAAGGGCTACAGGGCAATGCATCCGCGAAACGATCGCCAATGCTAGAGAGTTTTTCTTGCAGCAATTTTCGGCAACAGATGATCTTGATGCTGTTCCTGAATTGACAGATTTACAAATTCAGAGGCAACTATGGCAGTTGTGGCAAAGTGGCGAAGCGATCGCCGAAATTTGTCTGCGGTGCTTTATTTCCAATCAAATCGAACAAACTTGTTATCAGATTGCTAATCAATTTGGAACAGACCATGGATTTAGATATCCTGACCTACTAGTTTTTGTGTTGAATGATTTTATTGATCGACCTCAAAACCAAAGTGGATTTATCTCAGTTGCCCGTGAAATCTTGGATAGTTTTGAGCATGAACGTAGTAATTTAGCAACTTGGACAAGTCGCAAAGTAAAACAAAATCGGGAGTTAAATGCTTTTTTGTTGGAGCATGGTGTTTATTTAGTCAGTGATTGGGCTATTCTCAATGACACTAGTCCAAAGCAATTAGAGCGCATTTATAGCGAGTTTTATCAAACTGCTCAATATTCCATTCAACAGTCAAAGAATCTGTTAGAAGCCTATCATGTAGTTTATCGAATGGATCGATTACAGTCGCGGTTAAATGGAAGCAAAGGTCAATGTCCTGCACCTACTCCAGAGCAGATACAGAAGATTAGCGAATATCTAGCTGTAAATCATACTGAGAACCATATTGTAAATATTGGGGCAACTAATATTTTAGGTAAATTGCAAGAGATGGCAAGCAAATTACGCCAATATCGCATTCAGGCCAGAGGCGGCAAGTCTCGGCAAGTCTCCTTCGATCAACCAAATATATCGATTAATCCTGAGACTTTAATGACTAATCGTGAAGATGAGCATGAGGCTTTGGCTTTCTTAGCAGCATACCGTCAACAGTTTGAGCAAAGTTTAGAACAGGCGATCGCCAAAGTAACAGAAATACACCATGCCAAACTTAAACAGCGATCGCCTGATCATGCAGCAAACTTCCTCACAGGACTAAGTCTATTTCATTGTCATGGGCAAACTATGGCAGAAATTGCAGTCTCAGTCGGGTTAGGTGCACAATATCAGGTAACGCGCCTCCTCAAATTAAAGGAATTAAGGTCAGATATTCGCCGTGAAATCTTAGGGAGCTTACGCAATCAAGTAATCGAACTAGTTAAGTTCTATGCTGACGCTTCACAACTATGTGAACTTGATCAAAAATTAGAAACTGTTTTGCAGGAACTAGTGGAGGAAGAAATGGAACATGCCGAGACTGAAAGTATTAAGAATAAAGGAACTCCTTTTCGCAGTCGGTTTGCGATTAAGCTCTGTAAGTATCTACAGCAAGTACATCAATGCTAAGGATTGCATAACTAATACATAACTAGCGCTATGAATAGACAACGAATTAGAATAAACAATCAACGTCATGATGACAATCAACTTACTCAGTTCTGGGGGAAAGCCAATGATTAGCGAATTTGAAACCATACCCCTTGAGTCGATCGCTTTATCTTCCACAATTATTCGTCAAGCGATCGCTCTATCGCAAAGTGCTAATAACCGATGGCAAGCTTATCTGGATGCACTCGCCTATTTAACTATTGAGAAATGGCTAAGCGATCGCCTACCCCACTTATCTCCTCAACATACACTAGAAGACATCACAAGCAGCAAGTACTTGCAAATTAGAGATTTCATCCTTTACATATTGGCAATTACGCAATCATCTGGGGATAGGGTGGAAGTTCACAGGAATTTTATTAATCCTAACTTCGCTACTGCTCAAAACCATAATGCTTTTATAGTCGTTGTGGAAATCCAGGAAGAAATTGAGCAGGCTGTGATTTTAGGGTTTAGTCACTATTCACAATTCATAAAGTATTTACAGACCTCAGAATGCGATCATGACAATACTTACCAAGTGCCAATATCACTATTTGAGTATGAACCTGAACGATTATTGTTGTATCTCCAACATTTAGAGCCTATTACAGCATCGCAACTAGAACCAATTACGGAATTACCCCAAGTTAAGATAACGGAGCTAATCCTTAACACGGGACTATGGTTGCAAGAAAAATTGGATGAAGTCGCACAAAACTTGTCTTGGCATCTATTACCTACCTACGCACCGATGATGCGTTCTTCAGATTTACGTTCGCCTAGAGAGGAACTAGAAACGATAGTTAGTGAAGTAGAACGTTTGCATGTTCAGGTTCCCCCTTCTGCAAAAGCAGCCTACCAAGACTTTCAACTAGGCGATCGCCATTTGCGTCTCTATGCGACAGTATGGACTGATAGTAAGTTCTCCGAAAATCCTGAATGGTCTTTATTGCTTGTGATAGGCAGTCAAGCTATTAATGAGATTCCCCATGGCGTGAGAATGCGTGTTCGCGATCAACAGCAAGTTTTAGTAGATCGACGTTTAGAAGCTAATAGTAAAGATCTCTATCTTTATGCCTGTGTCACAGGTAATCAAAATGAAGCCTTCACAGTATCGATTTCTTTGCCCAGTGGTGTTATGTTAACCTTACCAGCTTTTGCCTTCTACCCCACGCTCTAAATGCCGACTTACTATCTAGAAGTTGAGAAAATTGGGACACAATGCCGATTTCATCTGAAATGGGGGAAAAATCAATGTCTTCCACGTATAATTATTAGCTATTCTGAACTTGTATCTAAGAGCTATGATGAATGGCAACTTTCCTATCTTAACTACTATCGTCATGTGTCTATAGCTAACGCCTTACGGGGAAAGGTACAGAGCAGTGGTAGCTTCTCGCTCTCAAATGTGGATTGGCATGAAAAACTACGGGAAGCAGAAGAGAAGCTAATTCGAGAATTTAACTTTTGGCTACGTAGTCCAGAACTCTATGAGCTGTGGGAAGAGGTGAAGCGATCAGCTCGCCTGATATCTATTGAATCCAAATCTTTAGATCCATCTTCAGTACATATAGATTTACTGATTAATTGTTCTGATGATTTGCTGTGCTTGCCTTGGGAAGCTTGGAAGTTACATGATGAATTTGCTGCCCTTAACACAGTGCGAATTGCCAGAAGTTTCTCTTCAAGTAAAGAAATTTTGCCACCAAAAACACGCCGCCAACCTAGGGTTTTAGCGATCTTTGGCGATGAAACGGGGTTGAGTTTTCAGCACGATCGCGAAGCAATGCAAATTTTGTCGAGATTAGCAGAAATTCATTCCCTTTGTTGGGATAGCAATACAGCTAATAAAATTAATCCCAAACAAAAAATCTGTAATGCGATCGCCGATGAGCAGGGATGGGATATTCTCTTTTTTACAGGGCATAGCGACCAAACTAATTTAACGGTTGGTAAGTTACTGGTTGCACCTCAACACTCGTTGACTATGAGCGATTTAGAACCTTATCTATTGCAAGCAAAGGAAAAAGGGTTGCAAATCGCAATATTTAATTCTTGCAATGGCACTGCGATCGCAGCATGGTTGCTCTCTAAAGTAGGTATACCGCAGGCGATCGCTATGCGCGAACCGATTCACAATCTGGCAGCCCAGAGTTTTTTGGTGCAGTTTCTCAAAAATCTGGCACAACATCACGATGCTCACACATCTATGTTTGAAGCCTGTCGCTATTTACAAGAAGAACGCTTAACATTTCCATCGGTATATCTCATTCCTTCGCTATTTCGCTACCCCGATGCGCCCCTATTTCAAATACCCAGCAAGGGGATAAATGCATTCATCAAGCGAGTTTTACCCAAGCCATTACAGGCAATTGCTCTTAGTACTTTGTTAGCAATTAGCCTTATTCCATCCTTTCAAGAATGGATGCTTGATCGTCGCGTTTGGCTACAAGCTTATTATCGCCAGCAAACTCAACGCATTCCCAACGAATCCCCTCCCGTACTTTTAGTCCAAATTGATGAAACTTCTTTACAAAAAGCCGCGATCGCTGATCCGTATCCAATGGATCGCCTCTATTTAGCGCAATTAGTTGATCACTTAGCTAGCCAAAAGGCTCAAATTATCGGAATTGACTATCTACTTGATCGCTCCCATCGCAATCGCAAAGATGGCAAGGATGATGCACAAAGCGATCGCTCTCTAGGTCAAGCGATTCAAAATGGGGTAAATCAACAAAATGAGACTTGGTTTGTCCTCACTTCTGTTTATAGTGAAGGGAATTGGTTAGAGACTTTACCTGAAATTGCCAGTAACAATGGCAGCGTGGATGGACATATTCATATGTCGGTGCAGTATTTGCCCCTAGTGCAATCTGATGTACCTAAATTGCCATTTACCTATTTGTTAGCAGGATTGCATCGATTCAGACAAACTCAAAAGTTGAGATCGCCTCTAACTCCCAATGAAAATCTCTTCACTCAAATCTCTGACAAACTCCGTCTACAGGGTAAAACTTTTCGCAATTTGATTTCACCTAAAGCGCAAATGTCACCAATTACAGATTTTGCTCAAGGTGCGATCAGTCAGTCATGGCTGCATCCCATTGTTGATTTTTCCATTCCTCCTGATCGCATTTACCAAACAATTCCTGCGTGGCAATTATTGCAGAACAAGTCACAAATCTTAGATTCTCAAATCGTAATCATTTCGGCAAACTATTCTGAAGCGGGAATATTTAAACAAGGCGAAGACTCCTTTGTCCAACCAGCCGCAGTGCGTTATTGGCTTCAGCAATCTGCATCAACTAAACTACGTGAAAGCTATACAGGTGGAGAAGTGCAAGCCTATGCAGTCCATCATTTCTTGCGCGATCGCTATGTTGTGCCAATTCCTGACTCTTGGATGGTGATGGTATTTCTCACTGGTGGAGCAATTCTAGTGGGGTTTTGGCAACCGCGATCGCAACGACAGGTTTATATTGTGCTGGGTGCTAGCTTGAGTCTGTATATCTTAGTGAGTATCGAGATGTATATTTCGGGTGGTGTGATTTTGCCAATAGTATTGCCTGCGATCGCCACAATCATTTATTGTTTACCTAAACTTTGGACATCCTAATGTAGCGCGATGTAGCGCGGCTTTGCCGCGCCACAAAAAAGCTACTTATGATGCATAGCTGATATTAGCTGAGAAGTAATAAGCCATAACGTAGAGCGTTATAGTTAAGTGATTTACAGTTAGTTTATAGACTTCTAAAATGATCGCTTTAGAACAACAATTAAAGCAGCTTGTTCAAGAAACTTGTCAGCATCCACACGGAAGTATTGCTCGACAGAGGGCGTTAACTTCACTGATTAGATTAATTAATCGCTCACAGAAACTTTGGAAAGATAGCTCAACCTATTACGAAGATGCTTTGCAACTAACGTGGCTATATTTTTGTCGAAATCTTTGTGAGGCTATTACCGCAAAGTCTGCCTATGACTCCGATCGCAGTAATGTTATTACTTGGATGAATGCTTACCTTAAGCGCCGATTGCAAGATATGTATATCGAAAATCAACAACAGCAATTGCAACATGTACTAGAAGAAGGAGAAGATCGCAAAATAACTGATCAGATAGTAGATCTCATAATTGCACCGCCACAGCCATCTAATTTGCTAGATCAAGTTCGACAATGGGTGGAATCAGATAAAACTAAAGTTTTGCAGCGTACATATATACGAGATCGCGCTGATGTTAATGCTCAAGTTTTAATTCTCAGACGCTTACCTCCTGAATCTAGCTGGCAGATTTTGGCTCAGGAATTTGCACTTCCAATCTCGACACTCAGCAGCTTTTATCAAAGAAAATGTATTCCTCTTTTAAAAGAATTTTATGAACAGCAAAGAGTTGCCTAATCGCACTCAAGAGCAATAAATATGAATAATCTTGAAGAAAATTTTCTGTCTTTACCAATTTCTAATCAGTATCGTGATATTGCGCGATCGGTTGCATCGCAACAACTTCTTCCAGAAGTTACCGAACGCTTGAAGCGTAATACTTTAGCGGTACTAGTAATGCATGATTATTTAGAGATGATGGGAATCTCAACTAGTTTGCAAACTAGTGATAGTTGGCATCCTGTGGTGAGAATTTGTGCAGATGTTGCGGATTTAGAAATTGAGGGAATTGGTAAATTAGAATGCCGATCACTCCAATTGGGGGAATCAACCTGTTATGTACCACCCGAAGTCTGGGAAGATCGGATCGGCTATGTAGTTGTGCAATTTGAGGAAAATCTGCGATCGGCAAGGCTCTTGGGATTTGTAAAGCAAGTATCAACCGAGTTTATTGCCCTTAATCGCTTAGAACCGATTGAAAATTTATGTATGGAGATCGCAGCTTTGCGAGAATCTAGTCAACAAAATTTTGGGAGTAATAAAGCTATTGTAAGTCTTAGCAACTGGTTACAGAATCTCTTTGAGTCTGGATGGGAAGAGATAGAAAATCTACTAGATAGCAAACAGTCTCAGTATGCTTATCGTACAAAAGAAATCTCAAAGTCTCTCCGCAACAATTTGACTAATTCAGAGGAAATTCGACGTGGCATATTGTTTGAACTTGGTGTTACAACGCCTAAATATTTGTTAGCCTTAATCGCTACAATTTCGCCAAAGGGTCAAAACGAGATCGATATTCGTTTATCTCTTTATCCAATTTCAGAAGCTTTTCTGCCTGAATTGATTGAATTAGTCGTTTTGGATGATGCGGGCAATGAATTTTTAAAAGGACAAGCTAGAAGCGTTGATAATTATATTAATATTCAATTTAGTGGCAGTATCGGAGAGCGTTTTAGTATTCGAGTCTCTCTTAATGACAATTCTTTGATAGAAAATTTTACTATTTAACGTGAGTTCGGGATAAGCTACAAAATTTTAAAAGCCAAAACAGTAAAAGCCTCGCAAAGCGAGGCTTTTACTGTTTTGGCTCCTAGAAAGGTTTCGCAGCGCGAAACCTTTCTAGGAGCCAGTTTACAATTAACCCGAACTGAGTTTATCTAGATGAAATAAAGCACCGCGCTAAGCGCGGTGCTTTATTTCATCAGAAGAGATATTTATTGCATGGGAGCGAAATCGTAGCCAGTTGATGATTTGCTTGGCTGAATTTTGAGGAGCATATTTGTATCAGAGCGATCGCCTGAGGGTAGAAACTTCACAACTCCTGTAGCTCCATTAACCGAAAAACCTTGCTGCGAAATCACTTGTTGCAAGCCACTACGAGTAGGATTTTGCTTTAATCCTGCAATAATTGCCTGCATTGCATCATAAGATGTTGCTGTGCGCCAATTAACAATTCCACTCCACAGCTTTTGAGCATTTTTAGCAAAAGGATTTGCAGAATCGGTATCGGGATGCCAAATTGAATTAATCACCATACCATTAACATCTTTCTGACCTAATTGGAGAGTCTTGTGAGTATTCATTGCCGAACTGCCCATTAAAGAGAGTTTCCCTTGGTTAGCTCTTGCCATATCCGTTGCTGCATTGATTTTGTCAATATTGGGCAGTAAAAGTAAGCCATCGGCTCCTTCAGCAATGAACTTGGGAATGATGCGATCAGGGCTAAAGTCTATAGCCGCAAAATCACAGGGTGTTTTAGCGATACGTCCGCCATTAGATACGACGCGATCGGTAAACTCCGCTTTCAGCGATTGGCTTGACACAGAGCTAGAATCGTAACAGATAGCAATCGTTGAAAGATTTTTTGCCTTGGTGGCATACTCCGCTAAAACAAGAGCCTCGTTACGGATATTTGGTACGGTGCGAAAAATATAGCTGCCAATTCCCGATAGGTTTACAGCGTTAGATGTGGGAGAAATCGCGACTAAATTATTTTGTTGATAAATAGGCGCAGCAGCTAGAGATACATTACTGGCATTATGTCCAACAACTGCCAGAATTTTATCGTCCTTCGCAAATTCTGTCGCGATTTGAGAAGCAAGATTGGCATCGTTACGATCATCAGCGATCGCTACTTTTATGGGAATTCCATTAATGCCACCACTGCGATTGACCTCATCTTGAGCCTGCGCTACACCCCGCAGGATTTCCTGTGCAACATCAAGGTTACTGCCAATAGGGATGCTTACGGCGATTTTTAGGGTATTTCCATCCCCGATTTTGGCATTATTCAAGTAAATCAAGGCTTCAGGATCGTTAGGATTTTGCTGTAGTGAAGCTTGAAATTTAGCGATCGCCTCATTCCAGTTTCCCTTTGCCAAAGCATCAACACCTGCTTGTTTTTCGGGTGTTAGCTTATCGCTAATTAGAATTTTGTCTCCAATACTAATGACATTCTGGGAACTCTGGGCAGATGGAGATTGTGGATTTGAAGAAACAGAAGAATTTGGTGGATTTGAAGCTTTCTGAGACCACCAATATCCACCAATACCCAAACTCAAAAATAGCAAGATGAAAACAATTGGTGGTGGTGAAGAGAAATTTTTGTTTGCTTTTGAATTTGCCATGACAATTTACTCCTTGATTTTACTCTCTGATTAAGTCAAATTAATTCAATTGTTGAAGGTCAGAATTTCCGATTTGCTGAAGGCGGCGCGTTACTTCGTCTTCCAAAGTCATTTGTTCGATTTCAGCATTTACTACTGCGATCGGATTTTCCGATAGAGCGGCAAGTGCATTTGTTCGCAAATTGCGAGTTTCCACAGCGTTCTTTGCCTCTTCAAATTGACTCTTGGCTGAGCCAATATCAAACTCATTATTGACACTGGCGATGATTGCCAAAGCTTCGTTTACCTCAGCAAGATCTTTCATGTTCTGCATGTCAGACTTGTATGACTCGATCTTTACTCGTTCGCGATCGAGCTTTGCTTTAGACTGATTGACCGCCTGTTCAGCTTGACGAATCATTGATTCGAGGCTTGGTAGAACCTGCTCGATCTGAATCACTTTTGCCATTGTCTGCCTTGCTGCTAACTCGTTCCCAAGCTTCTGGGCAGTCGCAACTTGTCTATTGAGAATTTCTAATTCTTTAAGTTTTGACTCGTGCATCTTCTTGGCTTTTTGATAGGAAGCATCCTGAATAGCAACTGCTTCTGCTAGACGATGTACACCTTCTTGCATCGATTGTAGTGATTCCTCGGCAACTGCTACCGCCACTTTGCCGCCTGCATCTACAGGAATTCCCCAGAGCCAGTTCCACGTTCCGACAACGGTTCTACCAGCTTTTTCTCCAATCAACCAATACATTACTTTCTTCATATCTTTTTGACTGTGAGTTACATGTGCTTTTATCTATCGCTAAAGATTGATGATGTATGCAAGTAGAATTCTCGATTTGCATCTTTAATCTATTTAGTCATCATGGTTAATCTGGGAACTTACGCAGTTCTTTACAATGCTTAACAATAGAAAAGGAGATCGCTAATTTGCTTTTTGCATAGCTGGGCGATCGCCTAGACCTAAAAATCACCAGCAAAGTACATATAGCTGTCGCCAAGTGTATGAGGACATAAAACCCAAGAAGAGAATGGCGACACGAAGCGTCGCCATTCTCTTCTTGGGTTTTGATTTTGTCCTAACACAATCGACGGTAGCTATACATCTAAATCTCAATATGTCTCTGGAATGGTCGTTTTTAGTCGCTTTTGGATTAGTCTCATTTATTATGTTGCTCGCATTATCGCGCCCCCATCACTTGAGATGGGATGAAAAGTTGGGCTTATGGTTAGCTTGTTGGAGGAAGTGGTGCCAAGATTTACAGGTGGATATTGAATGCACTCCATTACAGCAAAAGCTTGAAGAATTGGTAAAGAGACGAGGGGATCTGGCAGAGAGATTACTAAAATCAGAACAGTTAAGAAATCCCAATCAAAAAAGAAAATGGTAGAAAAGGTTGTTTACGCTCTCAAGCGTGGACGATGAGAATTCATGACTCAGGAAAAGTTTAAGTTTTGTTAATTACTGCGTAAGTTAGCTGTTTAAGTCTGATGAGTAGCTAAATAGTTAGCTTTTTACTGCATAGTTCAGCGATCACCAGAGCTATGTGAAACTAAGCAACCATTTTTAATTTGCTTTTTGTATTTACAAAGGTAATTTAATGACAAATCTAAATAAAATGTGCATGATGAATTTGTAGATATTTTGATGGAGCGATCGCCATTATGGGTAAGCTAGTAACCCTTAAATTTAATGACGGTAATTTCGAGCAGGGTTTTGCAGTAACAATCCAGATTGGTGAAGAAGGAGCACTTCCATCATCCGAAATCGCTGCAAATTTGCCTCCATTAAAAGAATTGCCTCAACTCTATGATGCATGGCAATCTTCTTATTTAAAGATAGGTGGAACAACGAGACTGTCGGCAGATGCAAATGCTGTTACTAACGTTTCCTTTCTTGAAGATTGTTATGATGCTGCCGAAAAGCTCTCAGAACAACTCAATCAATGGTTGCGATCGCAGTCTTTCCTGCCTGCGAGGGAGTTAGTCTCCGATAATATCTACAGAAATGATGAAGTACGAGTACTTCTGCAATCGGGAAATCCCTATTTACAGAAGATGCCTTGGCATTTGTGGGATTTATTTGATCGCCGCTTTACCAAGTCCGAAATTGCGATCGCTGCTCCTGCATATTCCAGTATCACCCCTACCAAAAAACATTCTGATAAGATTCGTATACTCATAATTCTCGGTAATAGTGAAGGTATCGATATCGATGCTGATCGCGCCATGCTTGAACAATTACCTAATGCAGAAGTATCTCTGTTAGTAGAACCGAAGCGCCAACAACTTAATGATGAGCTATGGCAACAGCAATGGGATATTCTCTTTTTTGCAGGGCATAGTTCCACTCAAGAAGATATTGGTAGGATCTATATCAACGAAACAGAAAGTCTGAGGATGGAACAGTTGCGCTATGCCCTGAGGACTGCTGTATCCAATGGGTTGAGGTTAGCGATTTTCAACTCCTGTGATGGTTTGGGCTTGGCGCGATCACTATTTGATTTGCACATTCCCCAAGTAATCGTGATGCGTGAACCGATCCCCGATGAAGTGGCACAGAAATTTCTCCATTACTTTCTCGAAGACTTCTCAAGAGGAACCTCTTGTTACTTATCAGTCCGTCGGGCGAGAGAGCGCTTGCAAGGCATTGAAGATCGCTTCCCCTGTGCGACTTGGCTACCGATTATCTGTCAAAACCCCGCAGAAAAGCCTTTGCAATGGTTGTTTTCTAGGGTTGAACAAGTAACTACTAAAGAAATGAATCCTAATTTTATACAGCCAGTGGGTAGGCTCCAATACGGCGCAGGACTCGACACTATCATCTCTAACTCAATACCGACTGAACCGAGAGTAGTAGTAACATCTCCTAGTGGTAAGCATCCTATGAAAAGGACAAAACTATTCCAATTACCACAAACCTATATGCTTTTGGCAGGAACGGCTTTGGGTTTGGCTTGTTTTGTGGCGGTACTGCGTCCGCGTCCGATTGTGATTGCGAGTGGTGGTGCGATCGCCGCGATCGTCTTTGGTGCATGGTCATGGCTAGTTAAGAAGGAATTTGCTTGGCTGAATGAAAATAACTTGCTCGATCGCTATGTATTTGCTTCAAAACTGGATAGATTAGAACACAAGTCGCTCGCTACTGGAATGCAGTGGCGGAGGGTAAAGGCATGGGCGAGGGAGATTCATGCTTATGCTGAAAAAATAGTTGAGAAGGAACCAGATATGACGGTGGATATCTTAGAGACTTTGATCACTGTTTTGGATTTAGCGGGACAGGTTTCTGATGCGATCGCGACTATCGATCAAGTGAAGTCAGAGAACTATCGCGTGGTTGCCCAGCGACGTTTACAAGCCAGTTACGATCGCCTCCAAGCTACTCATGAACTTTTACAAAATCTACAAGATCAAGTTTTACTGCTTTCGCTAGATCGCAATAGTTCTAATCTCAAAATGGAGCTTCCTGCTCAGCTGAGATTAGCGATCGATACGAACAAAATCACTTTGCAAGCAAATGAAAACTAGTAACGAATAGGTAAATCATTATGTCTTATAAAATCAATCAACCTTCAAAGCATAAGTTTTCTGCATTTGTTAGCTATAGGAAGAACAAACTTATTATTCAATTCCCTAGCAATATTGTGATCGCTATTGTTTTATCAATGGTGCTTCTCTTTGTTAGTGTAGATATATTTTGGGGTGTTAATTTGCCAGTATCTTTACCCGTGTCAATTATAGATGAATTATTTATAATGCCTAGAGCTTTAAATTCTTCCCGATTAAATTGTACTAAAGCACAAGGTCAAATTAGTTGCTCACTATCTGGAAATTATTTGTTTGGTAATGAAGAAAAAGTAATAAATGATAAACATGGGAGGTTACTTAAAACGACTAAAAAAACAATTGATATACTTTCAAGTTCAGACCGTTTAATTTCAAGGAATGATTTGTTAGTATTGGTTACTGAGAAAGAAGAGATTTATTTGTATATATCTCCAAATTTATTAGATAAACAAATTATCAAATTAAATAATTTTTTGTCTGATCGTAGTTCATCAAGCTTATCAATTAATGCTAACAAGTCTTATCTTTTAAATATTTGGTGTATTAGAGGTTATTCGTCTAACAACATTTTAATATGTATGATTTTGTATTTGATTATAGCTATATTAATATTGTATATACTATCTGGTAAGGTATATGTCTTTGACAAAGATATTGGCAAATTAATTGTTTTAGCATTGTGGAGAAAAAAGCACTTGCTTGAAATACAACTTAGTGAAATCAGAGCGATTAGTTTAGATAAGACTATAGAAGAATTAGGAGAAAAAACTCTGCTGATTATCACAGAGAAGAATCCTATACTATTTCTATTCTTGATGGTAATAATAAATCTTATCTTATACCAATATTATTTATTGGAACTGAATTCAAAGAATCAGAAGCTAATGAAATTGCTAATACTATACGTCTCTTCTTAAACCTTAATGCTTATCAGACAACCACAGTTAAACGTAGTATTTTTGATGATTGGTTTAATTGGTTTGAAAAACTATTTAACAAATAAATTCAGCCAAAATTATGTTTATGATAATGAATAAAGCAAGAATTATGATTGATTTAGCTTTTGATCGCCTATTTAAAAAACTCAAAACTCTGCGATCTTTATGGTTTGCAATCGGGCTTAGTTTGACTTTACTTGTCGCTTGTGGAACGATTAAAATCGACTCTTTTGAGACAGCCAGCAAAGCAATTCAAAATGATTTTTTACCTAAAATTAGAATCGAACAAGCCTTAGTTTCCGATGCGGCAGCAGCGCGATATTCTACGGATAGCATTAAAGAACCACTGCCCAAAATTGAAGACTTCCCTCTATATGCGGCTCAGCCGACCAATGATCCCAAACAAGTATATGTTGAGATTTA
Source organism: Pseudanabaena minima str. Chao 2107 (assembly GCF_051131155.1). Classification (NCBI taxonomy): domain Bacteria; kingdom Bacillati; phylum Cyanobacteriota; class Cyanophyceae; order Pseudanabaenales; family Pseudanabaenaceae; genus Pseudanabaena; species Pseudanabaena minima. The sequence continues at coordinate 595,353 of NZ_CP159508.1, read as the reverse complement.
TAGCTCTGCGGAAAAAGCTAATGCTCAAAGACAAGATGAGCGCTGGTTAGTTGACGTTGCTGAAGCTTTTAACGCGAAAAATATCACTTTAAAGTCAGGTCAGGTAGTCCGAGTAGGAGTTCGGAATATTGCATCTGGTCTAGCCGAACGGCTGATCTCTTCTAAGACGATGAAACCTGCTGCCTTCAGTCCATCCAATGATTTGTGGATTGAAATCCTCAAAAGTGATGGTGTCCCAGTCAAAGTAATTTCTCCAGCATTACAAATCAATGGTACTGGCTTTGCAGTAAGAGGTGACATTTACCAAGAACTAGCTAAAGGTGGAGAAGTAACTTTCGTTCGTTTGCTTGATGCTATCACCACAGGAAAAATGTCTATTGGCTATCCCAATCCCTATTCAAGTTCAACAGCACTCAATCTTCTCTATACAATTCTTTGGCAAGCCGCAGGACATGATCGCGATAAGCAACCCCTCACAGTCCAAGATTTAAAGGTTCCTCAAGTTAGTTCTGTATTTGATGCTTTCCAGAAGCAAGTGATCGTCACATCAGTTACAACCTTAGAACTGAAAGATATCTTTGTACGCGATCAGCAAAAGATGCAAGCTTTCCCTCTTGATGGAGTAGCTTTTACAGCTTTGAAAAAGCTCCCAGGGTTTGAGCAAGTTGCCTATATTCCCTTTGGAATACCTCATAATGCCCCTTTAGTAGGTTTTGATTGGAATACGCCTGAACAACAAGAAGGATTACAACAATTTGCCGAATTTGCAACTTCTGAATCCATGCAGAAACTTGCTTTTGCAGCTCCTGAGGTATTGGAACATTTTAAGCAAAAGAACTTTCCTGCTATTCCTTCAGGAGAAGTTCTCAAAACGGCACTTACTTTCTGGAAACAACGTAAAGATGGTGGGCGAACTGTTTATATGATGATGGTGATTGATACCAGTGGCTCGATGGCTGGCGATCGCATCAAAGCGGTTAAAGAAGGCTTACGCATTGCTACGAAAGAAATCAATGCTGGCAATCAAGTTGGTTTGATCACTTTTAGCGATCGCGTCAAGAATATAGTCAATCTATCTCCCTTCGATGCCTTGCAACATAAGCGTTTACTCGCTGCGATCAATGTACTTGAAGCTGATGGGAATACAGCTCTTTATGATGGCGCGATCGCAGGTTTAGCCCCACTCATGGAACGCCGCAAAGCTGATCCTACGGGTGTATTTCGATTGCTGTTATTAACTGATGGCGAAGTGACTACAGGATTGAAATTTGAAGAGGTCAAGGATTTGATGAAGTTTAGCGATGTGCGGATTTATCCAATCGCCTATGGCGAAGTCAATCAACAAGAACTGAAAGCGATCGCTGCTCTCCGCGAGTCAACAGTTCAAGTCGGTACGCCCCAAAACGTCCAGAACCTCCTCAAAGAAATCTTTCAAACTAATCTGTAAACCCATGAATAAACTTAATCGTAAGCTTGTGATTACTCTTGGTTTGGGATGGCTAGGATTTTGCCTTGTGGGCAGTGCGATCGCCTTTGCCTTACCACCTACCCAAATTACTATTCTCATTGATCGCAGTTTTTGCCCTCAAGACAAATGGCAAGCGATCGCTTCTGCTTACAACGATCTTTATCAGCAACACCAAAATCGCGATCTCCAAATTAAGGAAGTGATTACCTTTAGCGATATTGGACAAGAAATTTTATCGACAATTCCTGCTCCTGATGCAGTGCGATCGCTCAATACCTATGGGCGATCGAATCAAGAGCGTCAGAAGCAACTGCTATCTACCTACCCGCAATCTAAACTTCTCTCTTGTCAATCTCCATAAAAAATTTTAGGAAGTTAGGATGAGCAGGACTTCGCACCGATCATCCTCTAGAACGGGAATATTCTTTTCCTAGCTGCAACACTGTTGCATAACTGCCTGATTCTCAGAGATATAAGAGTTACGTCAGTTGAAAAGTTTTTAATAAGGTTGGAGATGTTCGATATGTACAAACAAATATCTCGCTCTCTATTTATTCCAATCATCGCAACAATTTTGCTCTCTTCTTGTGCTCTTTGGAATGGACTAATGAAAGGAAAAGAGCTTGCGGAGAGTGCTGTTGTAGAATTCCATAATCGACTGAACGCTCAGCAATGCAGTGAAATTTACGAACAAGCAGATAATCGCTTCAAGCAACAACATGAAAAAAGTGCTGCCCTTAAGGCTTGTAAAGCTATCCATGAGCGTCTGGGAAAGGTCAAAAGCTCTAACTTATTAGGATTTAATATCGAGTCCACACCTACTGAGACCTTAGCAACTCTCACATATAACACTGAGTTTACCCATGTCACTATCACCGAAGAGTTTGTGCTAGTCATAGAAGGAGATAAAGCTAGAATCGTTGGGTATAACCTGATGCAGTAGTCGTTTCAGAATTCAGCTAGTAAAAGACAAAACCGATCATTGGGGTTAAAAAATGCTTTATTTAAAGAGATATAAACTTTCCTTAGTTGCTTTTTTGTTCTCGATTTTATTTGTGATTTCCTTGTCGTTTTCGGCAATCGGCAAAGAAGGTCGCACTCAAGGGACAAACCAAATCCTGTTTAATGATTCCCACTTTCATTTGACCAACTATATTCAAAAAGGAATTAAAATAAACGATTTTCTCAATCTGCTGGGCAATAAGGTTGACAGAGTAGCAATATTTGGAATTCCCCTTCAACAAAAATGGGACTACTTCGTTGATGGTAAACGCGCTCCCGACTATTATTTACTCTCAGATACAGAACTTTATTACTATTCGTTAGTAGACGCAATGATTGCCCAAGAATATCTCAAGTTATCTCCAGATCAGCAAAAGCATTTTGACCCGATGATTACTGGTTTTAATCCTACAGATATGTATGCAACTGCTCATATTATCCGAGTCTTAAAGATGTACCCTGGAGTTTTCTCTGGAATTGGTGAATTCACAATTCATAAAGAGTTTGTCAGTGATAAGGTGGTTGGGCATACGGCAAGTTTGACTAATCCAGCTTTAGATCGAGTTTTTGCTCTAGCTGGTGATATTGGATTGGTAACTTTAATCCATTGTGATATTGACACTGTTCGACCCATTACAGGAGATAGACCCGCCTATTTTGATAATCTTAAAACTCTCTTTAAAAACCATCCAAAAACATCAATTATCTGGGCGCACAATGGTTTAGGGCGTATTGTTGCACCTAGAGAAAATCATCTAAATTTACTAGAGGAGATCTTAAAAGATCCAGATTATCAACATGTCAATTTTGATATTTCTTGGGATGAAGTAGCGAAATACTTTGTAAAAGAACCAAAAGCTACCCGTGCATTTGCAAACCTCATCAATAAGTATCCCGATCGCTTCTTGTTTGGGACAGATTCTGTTGCACCTAAGAACGAGTCAGCTTACTTTAAAACTTATAACGACTACAAACCCTTATGGAATTTACTCAATGAAGAAGCATCATTTAAAGTCAGAATTGGCAACTATCAACGGATCTTTGATGAGGCAAAAACGAAAGTTAGAGCATGGGAGAAAAATCAAATGGAGAACATTGATTCTAAATTAGAGCTTCAACAGTCGCTCCCCATACCTAAAGCTGCACTTTCTAGCAATTACCAATCGAGTTGAATCTAATCGCTAAATATCTATCCTATGGATTTGCAATGATGGTGCGATCGCCTTGACTTTATCATTTTTCGATCTCCTTGAAAACCATTGCTTGTATGCTTTTCTTGCTTTTTCAGTAAGCCCTAATTATACCAAAACATAAAATGGCTACGACATTTTGTGTTTTGAAAACCAAACCCAAATAGTGTGAGGTGGAGCTTCGCTCCACCTCACACTATTTGGGTTTGGGATGGCGACAGCTATAAGTAGCTTCCATTACAGTTAGTTTATTTTGAGGCGATCGCCTGTTCGATCTTGACTTCATTTACACAATTTCCACTTTGTCCAAATTCAGTAATATTGGCGAGTGTAGTTTCGGCAATATTCGCTAAAGCTTGGCTGGTAAAGAAAGCCTGATGTCCCGTAACAATCACATTGGGGAAAGTCAACAAGCGCTGAAATATATCATCTTGAATAACTTCATTGGATAAATCTTCAAAAAATAAGTCTGCTTCTTGCTCATATACATCAATGCCGAGATAGCCAATTGCACCTGATTTCAGACCGTTGATCGCGGCTTGAGTATCAATCAAACCACCACGACTAGTATTAATCAGCATTGTCCCAGTTTTCATCTGGGCGATCGCTTCCGCATTAACCAAATGATGTGAATCGGGAGTCAGTGGACAATGGAGCGAAATAATATCTGACTGGGCAAATAATTCTGATATTTGCACATAGGTCATTCCCATTTCTAAGCAAGCTGAGTTCTGATAAGCATCATAGCCAATTAATCTACAACCAAATCCCTGCATAATCTTGGCGAAAATTGCACCAATTCGTCCAGTTCCAATTACACCAACCGTTGCATTATGCAGATCAAAACCGAGCAATCCTTCAATGGAAAAGTTACCTTCTCTAACACGGTTATAGGCGCGATGGACTTTACGATTAAGCGATAAAATTAAAGCAACGGCATGTTCAGCAACTGCATAGGGAGAGTAAGCTGGAACGCGCACAATCGTTAATCCTAAATGTGATGCCGCCGCTAAATCTACATGGTTAAAACCTGCTGATCGCAAAGCAATTAATTTTGTACCACCTTGAGCAAGCTTCTCTAACATCTCAGCATCGAGGTAATCATTAATGAAAATACAGACCGCTGTATATCCTGCGGCTAAGGAAACAGTTTCATGGCTGAGATGACATTCAAAAAAAACTATTTCATGTTGATGCAGTTTGTTCGCAACATGAAAGGAATGGCGATCATAAGGTTTAGTGTTGAAAAAGGCGACTTTCATAAAATTTTACCATAGGGACAATTCATAAATTGCCCCTACATTTCGTTTTTTGTTTAAGTTCTATTAGTATTACTGCAAAAGAATAAAGGCTCGCTAAGCGAGCCTTTATTCTTTGAGCTTTAGAGATTAACCACCAACATTGAGAGTAGCCCTTGCAGGATCGTAGGGTTCCAATTCCACTTTAACGGGTTTCACTTTCCAGATCTCATCACAATATTCTTTGATCGTGCGATCAGAAGAGAACTTACCAGAACGAGCTACGTTGAGGATACTCATCGTCGTCCAATGTTCAATATCTTGGTAAGCATCACTAACCTTTGCCTGACAATCTGAGTAGGCTTGATAATCAGCCAACAACATATATTCGTCATGGTTTAAGAGTGAGTCAACCAGAGGCTTGAACAAGTCCTTCTCGCCAGGAGAGAAATATCCCATCGCTAGGCGATCAAGTACATTGCGAAGTTCTTCATTATTCTCGTAGTAGTAGCGAGGATTGTAACCTTCGTACTTCATCTTCTCGACTTCCGCCGCCGTTAGACCAAAGAGGAAGAAATTATCTTCGCCAACTTCTTCACGGATTTCAATATTGGCTCCATCTAAAGTGCCAATTGTCAACGCACCGTTCATTGTGAACTTCATGTTGCCAGTACCCGATGCTTCTTTACCTGCGGTAGAAATTTGCTCAGATAAGTCGGCGGCTGGATAAATCAATTGCCCAAGAGAAGCACTGAAGTTAGCAAGGAAGACAACCTTAATCCGTCCATGGACATCGGGATCACGATTGACCACATCGGCTACAGCATTAATTGCTTTGATGATCAACTTCGCCATGAAATACCCAGGAGCCGCTTTACCACCAAATACAAAGGTGCGAGGAGTCATCTTGATGTTGGGGTTTTGCTTAATCCTCAGATACAGCCCAATGATATGCAGCAGATCAAGATGCTGACGTTTGTACTCATGGATGCGCTTCACTTGGATATCAAAAATCGAGTTGACATCAACTTCTACACAATTGTGAGCCATGATGTAGTCAGCCAGCTTCTGCTTATTGGCTTGCTTGACTTGTCGCCAGCGATCGCGAAAAGCTTGATCGTCAATGAAAGCTTCAAGTTTGCGAAGCTCATCAAGATGCTTCAGCCAACTGTCACCGATTTTCTCGGTAATCAATTCGGCGAAAGCTGGGTTCGCCAATAGTACCCAACGGCGTGGGGTGACACCATTAGTTTTGTTATTAAACTTCTCTGGCCAGAGTTTATAGAAATCTCTCAAGACATCTTGTTTTAGCAATTCTGTATGCAGAGCTGCGACCCCATTGACCGCGTGACTACCAACAGTAGCAAGGTTTGCCATCCTTACCTTCTTGCCGCCGCCTTCTTCGATAATCGATAGGCGTAATAATAGTTCATTGTCATCAGGGAACCAAGTTTGCACATCTTGCAAAAAGCGATGATTGATTTCGTAAATAATCTCTAAATGGCGAGGCAGTAGGCTCTCAAATAGAGGAACACCCCATTTTTCTAGAGCTTCAGGCATGAGAGTATGGTTAGTGTAAGCAAAAGTACGTTGGGTGATTCGCCAAGCTTCATCCCAGAATAGTTCATGCTCATCAACTAGCAATCTCATCATTTCGGCGATGCTGATCGCAGGGTGCGTATCGTTTAGCTGAATCGCCGCATGATCGGGGAGATTATCCAAACGATTATATTTTTTGAGATGACGACGAATGATGTCTTGGAGTGAACAAGAAACGAAGAAGAACTGCTGCTCTAATCGCAACTGGCGACCTTGAGGGGTGTTGTCGTTGGGATAAAGAACTTTGGAAATAGTCTCTGATTTGATCTTTGTAGCCACTGCGCCATCATAGTCGCCAGAGTTAAAGGCTTGGAAGTTAAAGTCTTCGCCTGCTTCGGCTTTCCACAGACGAAGGGTATTGACGGTATTGGTTTGATAACCAGGGACGGGGGTGTCGTGAGGAATACCTTCAACGGTGAAGCTGGGAATCCAACGGGTATGAGGACGACCACGATCATCGTTGTAAACCTCAGTATGTCCACCAAATTTAACTTGTACAGTGGATTCGTAGCGCACGACTTCCCAAGGGTTGCCACACTTTAGCCATTTGTCAGGGATTTCTACCTGCCAGCCATGTTGAATTGATTGATTGAAGATCCCAAATTCGTAGCGAATGCCATAGCCCATAGCAGGAATTTCTAAAGTGGCTAGGGAATCAAGGAAGCAAGCTGCTAAACGTCCGAGACCACCGTTACCAAGTCCGGGATCGGGTTCTTGCTCTAGTACTTCGGTAAGGTCTAGTCCTGACTCTCTGACGGCTTGTTCGATCGACTCGTACAGATCAAGGTTGATCAGGCTATTACCAAGGTGTCGCCCCATCAGAAACTCGGCTGACAGGTAGTAAACAGTTTTGATGTCTTGCTCGTGGTACACCTTGAGTGTTTGCAGCCAACGTTGCAATAGGCGATCGCGTGTGGTGTATGACAACGCCATGTAATAGTCGGTGAAGTTGGCAATAATAGCGAGTTTGCCTTGTATGTAGAACAGGTTGTCGGCAAAGGCACGCTTGAGGGTTTCGATACTTAAACCTGTGCGATCGTCTTCTACCGTAATATTGCTGGTTTGATTAGCAACATTTGTTTGCATAGAATTATTCCTGAATGGTTACTTTGTCTTATTGCCGTTCTGCTGACCCTAAGGCGGAGGGTAATGCCCCTTGTCCTATCCAAGCACAAACTTTGAGTTGTTGGTCATTTATTAACTGATAATTTATGTTTGAAGGACATAATATTTACGGTTTCCTGACATTAGCTCAGTTTTTATGAAAAATTTACCTACTTATCTTTTGGAGATTATAGGGAATAGCTGCACCAGATCGCTGTCCCAATCAGCATAGTACTAGTGTTCAAAACAGTACATTTTGAGCAGCAAACATCCCAAAAGCATTGGGGGGCTATCAGCAAACTTTGATATTGTGACCAAATGAAATTATTGCTAAAGACAAAAAAAACAATCAGCACTGTTTGGTGGATTGATAACTTAATTATTGCAGTGGGTTACTTTGTATTAAGCGCATTAGTGTTGAAATTACCACAGTCTCAGCTAGGTTCTCCAGTATGGCCCCCTGCTGGACTAGCAGTTGGAGCTTTATTGTCAAGGGGGCGATCGCGATGGGTAGGAATATTTTTGGGAGCAACTATAAATAGTTTTATTACCTCTAAAGTACCTTTCCCTTTCGCTATTTTTGGCGGACTTGTACCTGCGATCGGTGCTTTAGTCTCCACCACATTAGTCATACATTTCAACAAGACAAATGATTTCTTAGGATACGTTAAACGTTTTGTCATGTTTGCTCTTGTTGTTACTTTTAGCGGAACTCTTTTGCAAGCTTTGCTAGGAGCTTTAATTGTATTTTGGGCTGGGTTAATTCCTTGGGATATATACTGGAGCGTTACTTGGGGGTGGTGGGTTGGCGATGCGATCGGAGTATTACTATTTTCGCCTCTAATTTGTGCTTGGTGGAACAAGCATTCAAGCATAAAATCCAATGATAATCCTGACAATAAATTTGACAAAAAAGAACTATTTCTATGTTTATTAATTTTAGCGATAATTTTCCGTTTAATACTGATAGAAAATCAACCAATTGAATATTTTTTATTGCCACCATTACTATGGTCTGCCTCTCGATTTGGAGCAAAAATTACAACCTTAATTGCGATGGTTGTTTCGATGGCTGCATCTGTAAGTACTGCCTATAAATTTGGAGTTTTTTATAAGGTTTCTCAAGAGAGTAACTCTCTCATATTCTTGCAGTTGTTTATGGGGGTAATGTTAATTACTACAATTGCAGTCTTAGCCTTAGTTGCTGAAAACAATCGAGCCTCAGAAAAACTACAGGAACAAGTTATCCTTAAAGATAAAGCTTATACTCAGTTAGATCAAATTAACAGAAATCTTGAAAATATTATTGATGAGCGTACCAGAGAATTAATAAAAGCTAATCAAGAAATTAATTCTCTAAATCAACGATTAACTGTAGAAAATTATCGAATGAGTTCCGAGTTAGCAGTTACTCGCAAGCTACAGGAGATGATCTTACCAAGAAAAAAAGAATTAAATAGTATTAAAGAATTAGATATTGTGGGATTTATGGAGCCTGCGGATGAAGTGGGTGGTGATTATTATGATGTTTTACAGCGGAATGGGCGAATCAAAATCGGCATTGGGGATGTTACTGGACATGGCTTAGAAAGTGGCGTAATCATGATTATGGTACAAACTGCGATCCGAACCTTACTAATTAATGGAGAAGGAAATGCTGTTAAATTTTTATCTACGGTTAATCAAACAATCTATGAAAATCTTCAACGCATGAATTGCGATAAGAGTTTAAGTCTGATTCTTATGGATTATCATGACAATAAACTCTATATAAGTGGACAGCATGAAAGTGTAATTGTAGTTCGGTTAAATGGGGAGATAGAAATTATTGATACAGACTCTCTAGGATTTCCAATTGGATTAACTGATGAGATTACTGAATTTATCTTTGAGTTGGAAATCCACTTAGATTTGGGAGATATAGTCTTGTTATATACTGATGGTATTCCTGAAGCTGAGAACCCAAGTAAACAACATTATGGGCTAAACCGATTAATCCAAGTAATTAGTGAATCACATAAACAACCTATTGATCAAATCAGAGAAGTTATAATAAAAGATGTCCGTGAATTTATTGGATCGCACAAAGTTCTTGATGATATTACTTTTATGGTTATAAAGCGTAAAATCTAGTCTATAAACCCAAAATACAAGTAGCGCCGCTACTTGTATTTTGGGTCTTGATTTGTCTATTTAACGTGAGTTTGATGTAGGCATTTGTGTCGTGCTTTGCTTGACGAAAGCGGAAAGTGGTAAGAACCACTTAGCAATTCTTACCATTTTTCGCTTTCATCGAACTGACGTTATTTTATTGCTATATGGATAATGTTTGTAGCCATTGCCGAAACTCTCGTCGCAATACACTTATCGGCTTATTCTTACTTTTTTCTAAAAACAAAGAAATTCCTTCAATGACTGGCACTGATGGGAAAGATTTACTAACAGAAGAGTTAAGGTATTTACCATCTTCAAATACGCTAATCTCTAGTTTCCCATTGTTATATCGCCAGATTTCTGGTGTAGCTAAAGCTTCATAAGCACTGATCTGGGTAATTGAAGTTAAGTCCACCTCGATCGCTAAATCAGGTACGGGATCAATATCAAGATTTAGGCGTAGTTTACCAATCATCGCTTGGTAGTTTTGAATATAAAAGCAGTCGTCAGGCTCAATCCCCGCTTGCATTTTTTTACTTTTAAAAGTCGTCGATCCTAAAGATTCCCACTCCAAATCTAGTTCTTCTAACAAAACAACTAATAAATTTGAAATCAAAACCTTAGCGCGTTCATGCTCTGGCAATGGCATCCGAATTTCCAATACTCCTTTGTAATAAGCAATTAGTGAGTGACGATGCTCGCCTAAATCTTCGAGAATGTCTTCAAATTCTTGCCAGTTAATATCTTCAAGGGTGACTCGTTGCCCTTGATCTAGCTGAATTTGCGAGATCGCGATTTTGACTGGCATGACAGAAATCTCCAAACCATGAATTTTGAGCGCGTGTAGCGTTTTGCGCTTCCCTCAGTTTAGCAAAAGCCAAGCACCACTAAGCTTTTGCTAAACTGACTCATATAGAAAAATTTTTAGATATTTTTAAAGACATTGATATTTATGCCTAAAACAGCCAGTAATTCGGGTAATCCGATCGCCCAAAACCCGATCGCTTTAGTCTGGCATCGACGGGATTTGCGAATTGATGACAATCCTGCGCTGAGTGAGGCGATCGCGCAAGTAGGCGATCAGGGGATCGTGCTGGGGGTATTCATTTTCGATCCTGATATTCTCGACGATGGTGTGACCGAAGGTAGCAAGGTTGACTTTATGCTGGGTTGCTTGCGGGAGTTGCAAGCTAATTATCGGCGGTTGGGCAGTGATTTGTTATTTATGTATGGTCAGCCTGTAAATTCGATTTGTGAATTAGCCAAGGCGGTTAAGGCAAGTCATGTCTTTTTTAATCAAGATGTTGAACCATTTGCGATTAAACGCGATCGCGAAGCAACTAATGCCCTGCAAGAATTAGGAATTAAAGTTCAAAGTTTTATAGATATTGGTTTGATTGCTCCCGATGCGATCGCTACCCAAGCAGGAGAACCTTACAAGGTTTACACTCCTTTTTGGCGCAATTGGCAAGCTAAGCCAAAGCCTAAACCCTTTGATGCACCTCAGAAATTAACAGGTTTAGCTAGTTATGAGCATCTGCCTGTAATGGCTTTGCCAAGTTTGCGGGAACTCAAATTTATCAATGACATCACTTTACCGAAAGCTGGTGAAGCCGCAGCTATGGAGCTTTTAGAAGCTTTTTGTGATGGCAATGGGATCTTGCGCTATCAAACTGAACGGGATTTTCCTGCCCATGCGGGTACATCGACCCTTAGCCCACATTTGCGGTTTGGGACTGTAGGGATTAGAAGGGTTTGGGAAAAGGCGACCGCGGCTGAGCAGCTTGTCCGTAGTGAAGAGGAAGCCACGGGGATCACTACATGGAAACAAGAACTTGCATGGCGCGAATTTTATCAGCATGTGCTGTTTTACTTCCCTGAACTCGAAACAGGAGCCTATCGTCCGCAGATGCGAAATTTCCCTTGGGATGATGATGAGGAAAAATTTATAGCTTGGTGTGAAGGTCGTACAGGCTATCCGATTATTGATGCAGCGATGCGCCAGCTTAATCAAACAGGCTGGATGCATAACCGTTGTCGGATGATCGTTGCTAGCTTTCTAACAAAAGATTTGATCATTAATTGGCAATGGGGCGAACGCTATTTTATGCAGAAATTACTAGATGGTGATCTAGCGGCAAATAATGGTGGATGGCAATGGAGTGCCTCTAGTGGCATGGACCCAAAACCTTTGCGGATTTTTAATCCTGCCTCGCAAGCTCGTAAATATGATCCTGAAGGTGAGTATATTTTGCGCTGGTTACCTGAATTACAAGGCTTAACGACTGCCGAACTTTTAAGTGGCAATATTCCGCCACATCAATGTAAAAAACGTGATTACCCTTTGCCAATAGTCGATCACAGTATTCAGCAGCAAAAGTTTAAGCAGATCTATAAAGATTGCAAAGCTAGCCCCTAAGCTCAGAATTAGCCCAGCACTCAAGTGCGGGCTAAAAGCTCAAGTCTGCTGAAGCAGACTAAAAAAAATTTTCCGTAACCCGTTTCAACGGGTTTTAGCTTTTAGCCAGCACTTGAGTGCTGGACTTGAGTGCTGGACTACTCTGCGCGATCGCAAATGCATCTCTGCACAAATTGCTCAACTTTCGATAGATCTTTATCCCCAGCAGCACGTTCGACCCCACTGGATACATCTAAACCATTTGGATTTACCAAAGCGATCGCCTCAGTCACATTTTCAGGAGATAGTCCTCCTGCTAACCACCAGTCACAATTGGGACGAAAATCGCGCAACATCTGCCAATCCAGAGTTTTACCAGTACCTCCAGCCATATGTGGATCGTAAGCATCAAGTAAAATTGCATCAACTACACTACTAAAAAGATGTGCTTGCTCTAAACCCGCTTGATCCTTGACTCGCAATGCTTTAATCAGCTTGATTTTCGGGTTAATAATGTTGAGATGCGATCGCATCTGATCACAAAACTCTGGAGATTCATCCCCATGTAACTGCACCGCATTTAGTCCAGCTAGCGTAACGATTTCACAAATTTCACTAAAACTTGCATTCAGAAATACGCCAATCAAGTCTAGTGAGGCAAATTGGGGACTACCCCCCACATTCTCCGACTGAGCAACGAGTAAACTAGAGGTGATTTGAGCAATTGCAGTTGCACTGATATATCGTGGTGAAGCCCTTACACAAATAAATCCCAGTGCATTTACACCCATTTGAGCGATCGCTTGTGCTTGATCGAGTTTCGTAATCCCACAAATTTTGATATACATACACAAGAACTTAATTCCATGACAGAGTATTCATCCTATCTAAAGTCTATGCAATCCCATCAAAAACTAGGTCAGAAATTAGGCAAGAAAATCGTGACAAAACTTTCCGCAGGATCAGCGATGTTTATGGCGATCGCGATCGCTTGCTGTACACCAACGCTCCCAGCCCGAGCCGCCCTATTTGATGGACCAGTTGATCGATTACCTTCGATCCAGCGTGATTCTCTGCGTAAGGGGCAAACTGTAGTCACAGGTAGTAATGGTAAATATGTAGCGCGTGTATTAATCACCGCCTCAACTGATGCAGTTTGGCGAGTTTTGACCGACTATGCTAATCTCTACAAATTTATTCCCAACATGACTTCTAGTAAAATTCTTGAAAGTCGTGGTAATCGCAAGGTGATCGAGCAAGTAGATTCACGTCAAGTCTTTTTAGTTTCGATTGTCTCGCGTACTAAACTTGCCATTCAGGAGACCGATCGCAAACAAATTGATTTTCGACTTGTTGATGGGGATCTTGCCAAAATGGAAGGATATTGGAAAATAGAACCTGTCTCTACCGTGCCACGTCGTCCACCTACTCAAATTTTGATTACTTACACTGTTAATGCTCAGCCCAAGGGTGGTACACCTACTGACGCTTTTTATAGCATTTTCAAAGAAGCTTTAGATGACACCTTGCAAGCTATTAAGCAAGAAGTTGCAAGTAGAAATAGATAATCAAAACAAGACAGAATTTGCATAGTAAATTCTGTCTTGTTCTCAAATCATTAATCTTCATAATTAATCACATGATCGAGCCGATTGGATACATATTAGGAACCAAAGATGCAACCCCGCTTGAGTTTTGGGTAGCCGTAAGTGATGGCAAAGTCCTTCGTCTCGATGATGTTGTGCAAGTAAAAACCGATCGCCCCGACAAAAAGGGCATCGTCAACTTTTATGGTGTGGTCGATCATGTGAGAACGATCCATGAAGGAACCCAATTTGATACGGATACATTTCTGGTTACTACTGGCAGTATGCCTGTGAATGTGTCCTATGCCGCGCATATTCAAGTCACACGCATTGAGCCTGAAGAATATTTACCACCACAACCGAGCGATGCTGTCTATTTAGCCGAAGATGAGAATCTCCGATTTGCGCTAAATTTCGATGGCATGGAGCAACGCATCTCCGCAGGAGTTATGCGAAATGGAAGTCCAGCCTATTTGAACTATGAATTTATTGATGGCACAAAGGGCGCTCATGTCAATATTTCAGGGATTTCAGGGGTAGCAACGAAGACTTCTTTTGCTTTGTTTTTACTACATTCTATTTTTAATTCGGCGGCTTTGGGTTCTAAGAGAGCGAATACAAAAGCACTCATTTTTAATGTCAAAGGGGAAGATTTATTTTTCTTAGATAAACCCAACAATAAAATGCGAGAGGAAGATCGCCATACCTATCATGCCCTTGATTTGCCTGTAGAGCCATTTAGGGATGTAAGATTTTGTGTTGCGCCCAAGAAAAATACCCAAGAAATAGAACCACACCTCGATCAGCGTTCCGATAATATTTCCGCCTATGTGTGGGGAATGCGTGAATTTTGTCGCGATCGCTTATTTCGCTTTTTATTTGCAGGAGATGATCTCGAACGCGGAAATATTGGCTTTCTGGCTAGCATTGTTGAAGAGCGCCTAGCCAGACTAGCGATGGATAATGATAAATATGATAGGAAGCTAGGATTTTTACCTAGAGCTAGTCTGGATTTAGATGATGCCTATGGGGAAGATGGCAAAGATAAGGTAGAAACATTTCGGGATTTAATTTTATTTCTTGAAGATAAATTAGTAGAAAATGCAGATCAGAAATGGCTTGGTCGCAATACACCTGCAACAGCCGAAGCCCTAACTAGACGTTTATGGGGTATTGCTGACGAAATGGGGCATTTGATTCGTGGTGATCTCCCTGCGGAGGAGTTGCAAAAATATCAACTCGATCCACTAGCGGCGGAATATCAGTTAACGATCGCTGATATCAACAAGCTCGGCAGCAAAGCTCAAAAGTTTGTGGTGGGTGTATTGCTTCAAAAGCTCTTCATGGAAAAGGAAAAGCGCGGTCAATATCCTGTAGTTTTCATTGTTCTTGATGAGTTGAATAAATATGCACCTAAGGAAGGTCGTAGCCCTATTAAAGACTTGCTAGTGGAAATTGCGGAGCGGGGGCGATCGCTTGGCATTATCTTAATCGGCGCACAACAAACTGCTTCAGAAGTAGAACGTCGTGTGGTCGGACAGGCGGCAGTGCGCGTAGTTGGTCGTCTTGACTCTGCCGAAGTGGAACGACCTGAATATAACTTTTTGACTGGAGCTTGTCGGAAGCGATCGCTATTATTAAAATCTGGCAGTATGTTTATCCATCAGCCTGAAGTTCCATCCCCATTACTGGTTGGATTTCCTTTCCCTGCCTATGCAACGAGGTTGCGAGAAGTCCAAATTAATGAAGTGGAAGAAAAAGTTCTAAAAAGTAAAGTGAAGCGACTTTAAGCAATTGCTGTAATCTATATGATTTACGCAAATAACCCAAGAACTCAAGTTCTTGGCTAAAAGCTCAAGTCCACTGAAGTGGACTACAGAATACTATAAATTAACCCGTTTCAACGGGTTTGAGCTTTTAGCCCGCACTTGAGTGCAGGGCTTCGGGAATTGGTATCAATGGAGTGAATTAATTGCCTCATTCAGAGTCTGACTAGGGCGCATCGCTTGATTAGCCTTATCAGGATCTGCAAAATAATAGCCGCCAATATCGACGGATTGACCCTGAACGGCACTCAATTCTTGAATAATTTGGCTTTCCTTATCCGCCAAGATCTTCGCCAACTCAGCAAATTTTGACTTAAGTTCCAAATTCTGATCCTGTTCCGCTAGAGCCTGTGCCCAGTAAAGCGCGATATAAAAATGACTGCCACGATTATCAATGCCGCCAATTTTGCGGGAAGGCGATTTATCATTATTGAGATAGAGACTGTTGGCTTGATCTAGAGCGATCGCCAAGATCTTCGCGTTCTCATTATTGGTTTTGCGTGCGAGGTCTTCGAGGGTAACGGCGATCGCTAAAAATTCGCCAAGGGAATCCCAACGTAAATGTCCTTCTTCGAGAAACTGCTGAACGTGTTTCGGAGCAGAACCACCCGCACCCGTTTCAAACAGCCCACCACCTGCCAACAATGGCACAATCGAGAGCATTTTGGCACTGGTTCCCAATTCCAGAATTGGGAATAGATCCGTGAGATAGTCTCGTAAAACGTTACCAGTTACAGAAATTACATTTTTACCCGCCTTAATCTGCTCACAGGTATATTTCATCGCCGCCACAGGAGCCATGATCTGAATATCTAACCCTGTGGTGTCATGGTCTTGCAAATAGGTCTTCACCTTAGTAATCAAATTCGCATCATGGGCACGATGTTCATCGAGCCAAAAAATTGTTGGATTGCCTGTTGCTCTGGCGCGATTAACCGCCAGTTTCACCCAATCTTGAATTGGTAAATCCTTAGTTTGACACATCCGCCAGATGTCACCCTTAGCAACAGAATGCTCAATGAGAACTGTCCCCGTTTCATCACTAACCCGCACCACGCCATCCGCAGGAATCTCAAAGGTTTTATCATGGGAGCCATATTCCTCCGCTTTCTGAGCCATCAAGCCCACGTTAGCAACATTCCCCATCGTGGTGACATCAAAGGCTCCATTTTCTTGACAGAATTCGATACAAGCTTGATAAATAGTGGCATAACAGCGATCGGGAATCATTGCCTTAGTGTCATAAGCCTTGCCATCTGCTCCCCACATCTTGCCAGAGGTGCGAATGGTTGCCGCCATTGATGCGTCAATAATCACATCGCTAGGAACATGAAGATTCGTAATTCCCTTATCAGAATTAACCATTGCTAAACGTGGTTGCTTCTCGTAAACCGCTTGCAAATCTGCGGCGATCGCATTCTTCTGTTCATCAGGTAAAGATTGAATCTTGGCGTAAACATCGCCCAATCCATTATTTGGATTGATGCCCAATTGCTTGAAAGTATCCGCATACTTCTCAAATACATCTTGATAATAGACCGTCACCGCATGACCAAATAGAATCGGGTCAGAGATCTTCATCATCGTTGCCTTGACATGGAGTGATAGCAAAATATCTTCTACCTTTGCCTTGGCAATTTCTTGAGCATAAAACTCCCGCAAAGCCTTGACACTCATCACCGAAGCATCAATGACTTCCCCTTCCAATACAGTTGTTTTTTCCTTGAGAACTTGAATGGAACCATCGGCTGTGGTTAATTCAATCTTGACTACGCCTGCTTTGGGAATTATCACTGATTTCTCGCTACCGTAGAAATCCCCCTCAGTCATATGCGCCACATGGGATTTAGAATCCTTTGACCATGCACCAACGGAATGGGGATGCTTTTGAGCAAATTCTTTGACGGCTGAGGCGACACGGCGATCGCTATTACCTTCGCGCAATACTGGATTAACCGCACTGCCCAAAACCTTAGAATATTTCGCTTTAATCGCCTTCTCTTCCTCAGTTTGCGGGTCAGCAGGATAGTTGGGAATGTTGTAACCCTTAGCTTGTAACTCGGCGATCGCTGCCGTTAACTGTGGCAGGGAGGCGCTAATATTCGGGAGCTTGATGATATATGCTTCAGGAGTTTGCGCCAAAGCGCCCAGTTCCGCAAGGGCATCGGGTTGACGCTGCGCTTCGGTTAAGTATTCAGGGAAATTCGCAATAATCCGCCCAGCTAGAGAAATATCTTTGAGTTCAACCTCAATGTCGGCGGCTTTTGTAAAAGCTTGGACGATTGGCAGTAGAGAGTAAGTAGCTAGGGCTGGAGCTTCATCGGTAAAGGTATAGGTGATTTTTGAGGTTTGATTGCTCATGTCAATGGGGCGGATTTTTTGCGGATCTATTACAGATTAAATGATACATGGCTTAGTTAACCCGATTAGTATCGTTAGCATCTAGAAATTTGCCTTACCAAAAATCCTAAAATATTGAAGGTTATCTGCGATCAGTTAAAAACTATTTTTCTTTGCGAAGGGACACATCCTGAAAGGAATTGCCGATAACTTATCCGAACTCAAACAATGAAGCAAATCATTTTTGATTGCCTAATCTTGACTCGAAATAGACAACTTTAACTGGCGTGTATCAATTCTTTGTAAAGTTTTTAGTTATCCAGAGTGTAATATCTTTAAAAAATCTGCGTTGTTGGGCTACAAAATTCTATTGCACCACAATTGTTATTCGCTCCAGAACCCTTATAATTGATCACTATCAGGCAACGCTTTAAGCCTTTCTTTTGCGTCTATTGCATATTTTCTTGACTCCTCGTATGTAGAAATAGGTTTGAAGTCAGTGTTGGTTGGGAATGGTCTAATTGCATATACTCCAATCTCATTTTTAATAGCTGCTTCCAATCCTGCGATATTTCTGTAAAGCATTTCCCTAGCTAAAGAACCAATTCCCAACTCAGACTTAAAGTATTCATTACTTTTACTGATAAGCTGGTAAAGCTCTTTACGTAGCTTTATACATATTCCAGATGTGTAATTAGTCAAGTAGATCGCATTTTCACTATCCCATTTTTCAAGCCCTAGAAGAAATTGAACAACATCATCTCTGGATATTGCTGTGTCTAACACACCTTGATCTGAAAGTTTTCCAAAATTAAGGATTTTAATAAAATCGCTTAGATGCTTATATAGAGAACGATATGATTCCAGCCTATTTTGAAACAACAAAAGACTAAATTGTTGATCGGTATTAACTCTTAGTTGCAAGGAAGATGTTTGATGAGCAACAAAAGCAGAAATTAACGCTGATGCTAAAACACCTAAAACACCTATTGTTGCAGGATCCATATGTTTGTGTTCCAATTAGCACTAAAGTTCAATTTGTTTTATTTTACTTCATTCATTTTCAAAAGTCTGAAATTCTACTATTTGCTCAAAGGTCTGCTAAGAGCGATTGCTGTTTGATTTTTATGGAGTAGCGATCGTGATTTTTGGGGTTGAGTGGCGATCGCTGGTATAACCCTTTACATTTAACGCGCTACGTTATATAATACGAATATAAACTTACTATTCCTTGATCGTGATCCGAAGCTTTAAGGATAAAGAAACTCAGAAAATCTTTGAAAGACAGCGATCGCGCAAATTGCTACCAGAAATTCAGCAAGTAGCCTTGCGAAAATTACGTATGCTAAACCAGTCGCCAACCCTTCAAGAACTTCGTATTCCACCAGCAAATCGATTAGAAAGACTAAGTGGCGATCGCGAAGGTCAATATAGCATTCGGATTAACAATCAATGGCGTATTTGCTTTGAATGGCTAAATGATGACGCTTTCAACGTGGAAATTGTTGATTATCATTGAGGAATCAAAATGAACGAAGATAAACTTAATCCAATCCATCCTGGAGAAGTTCTTCTAGAAGAATTTCTCAAGCCGATGAACTTGAGTCAAAATCAACTAGCATTGGCTCTTCGAGTTCCCGCACGACGTATCAACGAAATCATTCACGGTAAGCGACGTATTACCGCAGATACTGCTATTCGCTTAGCGTTCTATTTCAATATGTCCCCCAGATTTTGGCTTGGATTGCAAATGGATTATGATTTAGATATAGCTGAAGATGAAGTTGGCGAAAAATTAAAAATGGAAGTTGCAGTTTTAGATAGGGCGATCGCTGTGTGATTTTTGTGGAGAGGCGATCGTGTTTGGGGGTGTTGAGGGGGGCGATCGCTGGTTGATTTTTTGTGGAGAGGCTATTATTCAGTAGTCGATATGATGAAAACTAGTCACTGGCTATAATAATTTGTATACGCTAAAGGCATGAAATTTGAATGGGATGCAAACAAACAACAGCAAAATCAACAAAAGCACAAAATTTCCTTTGAAGAAGCAACAACCGTATGGACAGATACATTAGCTTTAATCGCGCCTGATCCAACTCATTCAATAATAGAAAAAAGAGAATGGATTATTGGGAAATCATACGAAAATCGTATATTAGTAGTGATTTTCACAATGAGAGAAGAGACTATTAGAATCATCAGCACTAGACCTGCAAGTAAATCGGAGAGAAAAAAGTATGCCGAATCAAACTGAGTTTCCTTTTGCTAATGCAAGAAGAATTAGTGAATCAGAAGTAATAGCTGCTGAAAAAGCTATTAAGCAACAATTTGGAATCAACCTCACGCAGAGTAAATCTTCACTTAAAAACGAAATAGAAAATTACCAATCAATTTCTATTAAGCTACATCCTAAAATAATTACTTGGGCAAAAGCTGAAGCAGAAAAAAAAGGAGTTGAGTATCAAGTAATCATTAATGAAGTACTTCTCAAGGCGATCACTGTTTGATTTTAGTATTGGGCGATCGCGATTGTTTTGGTTGATATCCCATGTTTGAGATATAGCGATCGCACTTTCCCCTTTTTAGAGATTGAAACTGCTCTTAATATTGAAACCATCACGAACCTCATTGAGAGACGTTGACCATAAAGACTTCCAATCTATACCAAATAGAGGCTTAGCTTGTCTTGCCATAAGCCATCCTTGAGCGATCGCATCCATATACTCAGCAGAACTCTCAATGTCATAGCCCGCACTTTTGAGGAGATTCCTAGCAATCAAAGCGAGTCAAAATCGACTCGCCTGAAGTTGAGAAACATTTTGAGAATCAATTAACGTTAGCTTTGGTTATCTCGGCAATTGGCGCGATCGCCTTTAATTTTAACTTCGGATGATCAGCCTCCACTTGATTTAAGTTCCATTGGTTCTTAAATAGGAGGACAGGGCGATTCCAGCTATCTTTGACCACCATTGTGTTAAATAACCTGCCAACTGCTTCGAGAGCATCCCAGCCATCATCAACCCATCGTGCTACCGAATAGGGCATAGATTCCAACATCGTTTCGACATTATATTCACTTTGAAGGCGGTATTGAGCAACTTCAAACTGTAACTGACCGACAGCCGCAAGAATCGGATCGCGCTTGGCTTCATCCACGGAATACATGATTTGAATTGCGCCTTCTTCTTGCAACTCCGATATGCCTTTACGGAATTGTTTGAACTTAGAGGGATTAGGATTGCGAAGAGTACAAAATAGCTCTGGCGAAAAGCAGGGAATCCCTGCATATTGGCGCTTTTTGCCGAGATAAATCGTGTCACCGATCGCAAACATCCCTGGATTATTCAAACCAATCACATCGCCTGCATAGGCAACGTCGATCGCCTCACGATCTTGACCAAATAACTTTTGAGCATGGGATAACCGAATGTTTTTGCCACTTCGTAAATGGGTCACACTCATGTCTTTCTCGAACTTGCCAGAGCAAACCCGCACAAAGGCAATGCGATCGCGGTGGCGTGGGTCCATATTTGCTTGGAGTTTGAACACAAACGCTGAGAAATCCTCATCAGTGGGTGAGACTTCACCGCTTGAGCTATCGTGAACGGATGGAGTTAAACCACATTCAAGGAAAGATTTTAAGAATAATTCCACGCCAAAATTCGTCATCGCACTACCAAAGAAAATCGGTGTGAGCTTACCACGATGCAAATCCTGCGTATTCCATTCTGCACCAACAGAATCAAGAACTTCTAAATCCTCTAAAAGCTGATCGTAAAGCTGCTTGCCAATAAACTTAATCGCTTGGGGATCATCAAATGGATAGATATTGACATCAGCTTCTCGCTGTCCGTGAACGCTACGCTTAAATAAATGCACCGTTTTGCTAGCGCGATCATACACACCTTTAAACTGATCCCCCGTACCGATCGCCCAATTCATCACATAGGGTGTAATCCCTAATTCTTTCTCGATTTCATCAAGTAGCTCCAGAGGCTCACGGGTGGGGCGATCCATCTTGTTGATGAACGTAAAAATGGGCAGCGATCGCATCCGACAAACTTCAAATAATTTGCGGGTTTGTGGCTCAAGCCCCTTTGCCCCATCAACGAGCATCACTGCATTATCAGCTGCCGCAAGGGTGCGATAGGTATCTTCACTAAAGTCTTTATGTCCAGGGGTATCCAGCAGATTAATGCAATAGCCCATATAGTCAAACTGCAACACTGTCGAAGTGATCGAAATTCCGCGTTGCTTTTCTAATTCCATCCAGTCTGACGTGGCATGACGTTGGGCGGCTCTAGCCTTGACCGCACCCGCAAGGTGAATCGCACCTCCGTATAGCAATAGTTTTTCGGTTAATGTTGTTTTCCCCGCATCAGGGTGGGAAATAATTGCAAAGGTACGTCGCCGTTCGACTTCGCGCTCTAACTCTTGCCACAGTTGACTCATGGAAATTTTAACGAACTTTTTTAGATTTATAGTTACTGCATCTATTATGCTTACTTTTTAACGCAAAACCCAGATTTTTTTGTAAAAGCCACGCGAGCGCGGCTTTTACAAAAAAATTAATGCTTGATTTTCGATATCTTTAGCTAAAAATAATGCCAGAAATAATCCACGAAAAATTTGAATTGACGAGTGAGTATATAACTTTGTGCAACTTATTGAAAGTTTGTGGGGTTGCTGATACTGGTGGCGTAGCAAAATTGATGATTATCGATGGTGATGTTGAGGTTGATGGTCAGGTTGAATTACGCAAGGGTTGCAAAATTCGTGCAGGGCAAAGAGTAAGCGGTTATGGCTTTGTGATTGATGTGGTGTAGAGACGCGCCTCTACACCACTATATAAGTCAGCAATTGTGCGAATTGACCACTATTAGTGATCGGGCTAGCATGAAAGCATAAATTGGACTTAGTATTTGTTACCCTAAACCTCTGACCACTAGTTATTTTGCTAATCTTTTTCAAAATGTACCGCTAATCATTGCTTTAGTGGCAGTTTTTGGTTTGCAAATTACCGCAATAGTTTTTTGGCTGAGAAATCTACTTAATGGCAATTTTGATAGTCAGTTAGATCCTAAATCACAACACTTAAGCATCCTGAATATCGAAAATATTAGTGAGCCGATCTTGCTGGTGTCGCTAAGCGGTGTGGCTCTCCTAATCACAATTGTGATCGTTTTGGTGCGATCGAGCCTTGTGACTTTACAACGCTTAAAAAAATCAAATCAGGAATTAGAGTCCCTTGTCCAAGAAAGAAGCTATGAGTTAGATGCCTCAAAAGCATCGCTGCAAAGGACAAACTTTATTTTGTATCGACGTGAACAGCAACTGAGAAAACAGCAAAACGTTTTGTTTGATTTGACCAAAGATAAGGCGATCAACCAAGGTGATTTTATTGTTGCTGTCCAGAATATTACAAGAACAGGAAGTTATGCCTTAAATGTCGAGCGGGTCAGTATTTGGCTCTTTAATAAAAGTAAAACAGTATTACATTGTCTAGACCTATATCAAAAAAGTATCCATCTACATACTGAATCTGAGGTTTTAACAGCGAAGGAATATCCTAGCTTTTTTGCAGCGCTACTAGAAAACCGCAGCATTGCGATCGAAGATGTGCAAGAGGAGGATATGCTTCAGGAATTAGTTACCACATACTGCAAACCCTTTGATATTGTTTCAATTCTATTGTCTAGGTTTGAAGTGGGTGGTGAAATCATGGGTATACTTGCTTTTGAACATACTGAGATTGAGCATTTGTGGTTAGAAGAGGAAATTAGTTTTGCTAATTCTCTATCTGATTTATTGGCTTTAGGAATGGAGGCTCAAGAGCGGCGACGTGCAGAAGAAAGCTTACGAGTCGAACAGAAAAAGTCAGAACGTCTCTTGCTAAACGTTTTGCCTCAGGAGATTGCTGAGCGTTTGAAGTCTGTGCAGTTAAAGACCAAAGTTCATTTAAAAACTAGTGGCACAATTATTGCGGATTCCTTTGAAGAGGTTACGGTTCTATTTGCTGATATTGTGGACTTTACCGAATATGCTGCTTCTATTTCTGCTAGTGAATTGGTAAATGTCCTCAACGAAATTTTTTCAGAGTTCGATCACCTTGTGGAACAGTATGATTTGGAAAAAATTAAAACTATCGGTGACTCTTATATGGTTGTGGGTGGGCTGCCCGTGCCAAGTGCAGATCATGCAGAGGCGATCGCTGAAATGGCTTTACAGATGCAAACGGTGATTCAAAAATTTAAGAGGTCTGATGGTAGTGACTTTTCGTTGCGGATTGGTATTCATACTGGACATGCGATCGCGGGTGTCATTGGCACTAAGAAATTTATATACGATTTGTGGGGAGATACAGTTAATGTCGCCAGTCGCATGGAGTCCTACGGTGTTGCTGGGTGCACCCAAGTTACTGAAGTGACCTATCAACTTCTAAAAAACAAATATCAATTTGAACAGAGAAATGCGATTAATATTAAAGGTAAAGGAGAAATGATTACTTATCTACTTAAAGGTCGAATATAGCAGCCTTAAAGCTTGTAACAATGGGCTTAAGCTTTTTTACCTGATAGAGTAAACTTAAATGATTTGTATGGATTTCTCATCGAATTACGCTCCTCTAAAATAAGATTTTGCTATCTTTAACGCAAGTCATTATGCATAATGTTTAAAATATTGCCAATAGACTCTTATATAACTAAATCATTCAAAAAAGTTCCACTTAAATTTGTTTTAGTTGTTCCTTTTGTGATTCAGATTTGTCTAGCTACAGGAGTAGTTGGGCTATTCACTTTTCACAATGGACAACAAAGAGTAAATGCGATCGCCGAAAGTTTAAGCGGTGAAATAGGCGAACGCATTAGTACAGAGCTTAATCACCATTTACATTTGCTACCGCAAAATAATCAGGTAAACAATCAGGCAAATGTTGATGTGATTAGTATATTTCTACGGGGATTGAAATATGGTAACAATGGGCGTTTTTTTGTAATTGAGCGATCGGGTTTAATCGTTGGATCTTCTACTTCAGAATCAAATTTGTTGCTTGTTGATGGCAAGCCTCAGCGACTAAACATTCTAGATAGTAAAGATGCTCTATCACAAACAACAGCCAAATATTTACTAAAAATGTATGGCAGATTTGATGCAATTCAAAGATCTGAACATATAGAAGCTATTTTAGGTGGGGAAGAATATTTCATTCGTGTCCAAAATTGGCAAGATGACTCTGGACTAGATTGGTTAATTATCATTGTTGTACCTGCTTCCCAATTCACTGGCTCTGCCCAAAACTATACCCAGACGATGATTTTGATGTGCTGGGCAGTATTGGCGATCGCCATCTTAATTGGGATGATTACAGCTAGATCGATTAGCACACCTCTACGCAAACTTAGTGAAGCTTCACAGGCAATTACTAACGGTAAGATTGACACTAGAGTCAAGTTAGAAGGAACTAGTGAGATTAAAATGCTTTCAGAATCTTTTAATATGATGGCTGAAATGATCACCAACTCATTTCTAAATCTAGAAAGAGCAAATCAAGAATTAGAATTACGGGTTCAAGAAAGAACTCATGAATTAAATGCCTCAAAAGCTTCTCTTCAGCGTACTAATTTTTTGCTAAGCCGTCGTGAAAGTTTACTTCTTAAGCAGCAAGATGTTCTATTTAGTTTAACTAAAGACAAATCAATTAATCGAGGAAATTTTATTGATGTTGTGCAAAACATCACCCGTACAGGTAGCCATGCTTTAAATGTGGAGCGCGTGAGTATTTGGCTGTTTGATAAGACTCAAACTCTATTACTTTGTCTTGATCTATATATTAAAAGTACCAATACTCATACAGAAGCAGATTTTTTAACTTCCCAGAATTATCCCAAGTTTTTTGCAATTCTCCGATCAAGACATGTGATCGCGGTAGAAGATGTGCAAGAAGAAGAATGCTTGCAAGAACTAATTGATTCACATTTTAAACCTTCAGGAACTGTATCTTTATTAATTAAATCCTTTGAAGTCGATGGTCAAGTAACAGGCATTATGCTCTTTGAACATACTGATGTAGAGCGTTTATGGCTACCTGAAGAAGATAGTTTTGCAAGCTCTTTGGCAGACTTATTGTCTTTGGGAATGGAGTCTCAAGAGCGTCATCGGGCTGAAGAGAAGTTGCGAATTGAGCAGATGAAGTCGGAACGTTTATTGTTAAATGTTCTACCCCAAGAGATTGTAGAGCGTTTGAAATTGTCACAGTCAAAGGCTGTAGCCAATAAAGTCTCTGAGACATACTCTAACCAGATGCTACTAGATCAGACCATAGATCCGATGTTAGATAATCTGGATAATGGTGTAAATGGAGCGATCGTTGCCGATGCCTTTGATGAAGTTACGGTTTTATTTGCGGATATTGTCAATTTTACGGAGTATGCTGCGGCTATTTCGGCAAGTGATTTGGTCAACTGTCTAAACGATATTTTTTCGGAATTTGATCGCCTTGTGGATTTGTATGATTTAGAAAAGATTAAAACTATTGGTGATGCCTATATGGCGGTGGGTGGACTGCCAGTACCAAGTAAAGATCATGCGGAGGCGATCGCTGAAATGGCTCTAGAAATGCAATTATCGATTCAGAAATTTAAGCGTTTAGATGGTAGTCCATTTTTACTGCGAATCGGTATTCATACGGGACAGGCGATCGCAGGTGTAATCGGTACTAAAAAGTTCATTTATGATCTGTGGGGCGATACGGTTAATGTGGCAAGTCGGATGGAGTCACACGGTGTTGCTGGGTGCATCCAAGTAACTGAAGCAACCTATCAACTTTTAAAAAACAAATATCAACTTGAACAAAGAAAAGCAATTAATATCAAAGGCAAAGGAGAAATGATCACTTATATACTTAAAGGACGAACTGAGATTTAGCAAGATGTCATCGTAAGAGCACTGCATGAACTGCACCACATATCTTCAAGATAAATTGGTTACACATGATGTTGAAAATCTCATATACACCGAAATTATTTAGAAATATCCCGTTAACTTTGATTTTAGTCGTCCCTTTTGTAGTGCAGATCTGCATAGCTGTTGGCGTAGTTGGGGTCTTCTCTTTTCGGAATGGACAGAAAGCAGTTGGGGAACTAGCAACCCAATTGAGTGGAGAGGTTAGCAATCGTATAAGTACAAAACTTGATAACTATTTACAAGTACCACCACAGATTAATCAAACTAATGCTAATGCCGTAAAGTTAGGAATGCTCAATTTAAAGAATTTTCAGCAAGTAGGGGCATTCTTTTGGACACAAATTAATCTATATAAAGTTGGCTATATTAACTTTGCTTTTGATAACCAAGAGTTTATTGGTGTTGAACGTAAAGATAATGGAAAAATAGTAATTAATGAGACAACTTTAGCGAGAGGAATTACTAAAACTGCGAGTTTTTCAACTGATCGGAAAGGTAATCGCCAAAAATTGCAAGAAATAATTGAAACTGATGAAGATGTCCGAGAAGAGGGCTGGTATGCAGATGCTATCAAAGCAGGTAAGCCAACATGGTCAAGAATTTATCAATGGGTTGATCGCCCTGAAGTCTTATCAATTTCTCATAGCTATCCACTTTATGAACGCGATCGCAAAATCATTGGGGTGCTAGGTGTTGATTTCATTCTCACGCAATTGAATTCCTTTTTAAATGAGCTAAAATCAGATCAATCAGGACGCATTTTTATAATTGAGCGATCAGGGCTAGTCGTAGGGACTTCTAGTAGTGAAAAGACGTTTTCAATTATCAATGGCAATCCTCAACGCCTAAATATTCTCAATAGTAGAGATCCTTTGTCACGGGCGACGGCTCGCTATTTAGTTAATGAATTTGGTGGGTTTAATTCGATTCAAGATAAAGAATACCTAGAACCCAACCTTGAAGGTCGAAAATATTTTATTCAAGTGCAGCCTTGGAGCGATCGTGATGGACTAGATTGGCTGATTGTGGTGGTATTACCCGAATCTAGTTTTATGGAACAAATTAATCATCGCCAACAAATAACAATCTTGTTTAGTCTGGCTGCGTTAGGTTGTGCGATCTTGATTGGCATGATGACAGCGCGTTACATTACAGAACCATTGCTCAAGTTAAGTGGTGCTTCTCAAGCGATCGCTAATGGAGATTTAGACTCTAGGGTATCAGTGCAAGGCACAAGTGAAGTCAAAGTTTTATCTGAGTCATTTAATCGAATGGCAGAAATGCTGACCGAATCCTTTAATCGTCTTGAAAAAGCTAATACAGAATTAGAGTCTCGAGTTCAATCAAGAACCAGTGAACTAGCTGATTCTCAGCTATCGCTGCAACGGAGTAATTTTTTGTTGCAACGTCGAGAGCAACAACTGCGCCGCCAACAAAAGATCTTAATCAATCTCACTAAAAATAAAGCACTTAACTTGGGAGACTTTATTATAGCAGTGCAGAATATTACTGAAACGGCTAGTCAGACTCTAGATGTTGAGCGCGTGAGTGTCTGGCTATTTGACAATACGAAAACTAGATTGCATTGTCTCGATCTTTATATCAAAAGTAGTAATACCCACAGCGAAGCTGACTTTCTGGGAACAGATGAATTTCCGAACTTTTTTACAGCGCTGCAAGAAAATCGTAGCTTGGTGATAGAAGATATCGAGGAAGAAGAAATATTGATCGAGCTACGACCATCTTATCTCCATCCTCTAGGTATTGTATCTCTATTAATATCATCCTTCGACATTGGTGGTGAGATCACTGGTGTTTTGATGTTTGAACAAATTGGAATAGAACGTTTTTGGTTACTTGAAGAAATTAGCTTTGCCAATTCTCTGTCAGAGTTACTGTCTTTAGGAATGGAAGCTCAAGAACGCCGCCGCGCCGAAGATGACTTGCGCGTTGAAAAAATGCGTTCAGAACGCCTACTACTTAACGTTTTACCAAAGGCGATCGCTGAGCGATTGAAATCTTCTCCGATTTATACGCCTACCAGTATTCCGATTAAAAGTACTTCTGAAATATTCACAAATTCTACCCTTTCCAAATTAAAACCTAGCGGCGCGATTGTTGCTGATACCTTTGACGAAGTAACAGTCTTATTTGGAGACATCGTATCATTTACAGAATTTGCATCTTCAGTATCAGCTAATGAACTCGTCCATATGCTCAATGAGATATTTTCCGAATTTGATCGTTTAGTTGACTTCTATGGGTTAGAAAAAATCAAAACGATTGGAGACTCTTATATGGCAGTAGGTGGGCTGCCTGTGCCACGTCCTGATCATGCTGAAGCAGTTGCCTCTATGGCTTTAGACATGCAACAATCAATTGATAGGTTTATCCGTCCTGATGGTAGTCCTTTTAAGTTGAGGATCGGTATTCATACTGGGCAGGCTGTCGCAGGTGTAATTGGCAAGAAAAAATTCATCTATGATCTTTGGGGAGATACGGTGAATATTGCTAGCCGTATGGAGTCTCATGGTGTTGCAGGTTGCATTCAAGTTACGGAGGTAACCTATCAAGTTTTAAAGGACAAGTTCCAATTCGATCCTCAAAAAACGATCGATATCAAAGGTAAAGGGGTAATGACTACTTATTTCTTAATAGGAAAACTGTAGGAATCAGCAAATATAGCTTTTGCCCATAAAATCTAAAAAGAGAAGGGCGGCGCGAAGCACCGCCCTTCTCTTTTTGGTGTCCTAACACAATCGACGGCAGCTATAGTAGAGGCAATTCATGAATTGCCTCTACTATTTGCTTGCACAATCTGATTTAGCATTAACTATAGATTTACAATTTTTAGATAGCCTACATGTTAGAAAACATAGATAAAAAATCAACATCACAGCACGATCGCTGGATGCAATGTTGTATTGATCTTGCTAAAAAGGCGCGAGGCAAAACTGCCCCAAATCCGATGGTGGGAAGTGTAATTGTGAAAAATGGACAGATACTAGGTGAAGGCTTCCATCCTAAGGCAGGGGAACCTCATGCAGAGGTGTTCGCAATTCGCGCCGCGCAGCAAACAGGTGAGGATCTACAAGATGCTACTTTATACGTCAATCTAGAACCTTGCAATCATTACGGACGCACGCCTCCCTGTTCGGAAGCTATTATCAAAGCAGGGATTGGTGAGGTGGTCATTGGGGCGATCGATGCTAATCCACAAGTGTCTGGGACTGGGCGCGATCGCTTGCTGGCGGCAGGTGTGAAAGTTATTACAGGTATTTTAGAACAGCAATGTTGGAATCTCAATGAAGCCTTCTTCCATCGCATGAAAACGAATTTGCCCTTTGGCATTTTTAAATATGCGATGACTCTTGATGGCAAAATAGCGACACCTTCAGGGCATAGCTATTGGATTACTGGTGCAGAGGCACGACATTTAGTGCATGACTTGAGAGTAGGATGTGATGCAATTATTACGGGTGGCAATACTGTTAGGCTCGATAATCCCCACTTAAATACTCATGGGTTGAGCGATCATTGTCCTTTGCGAGTAGTCATTACTCAAAGTTGTGATCTGCCTGATGAAGCTAATTTATGGAAAGTTACAGATACTGAAAAAACTTTGGTCATCACTCTACCTGATGTCAATCTTCAATTAAAGCAAAAGCTACGCGATCGCCAAGTTGAAGTTCTCGAACTAGATGACATATCTCCTGAATTTGTGATGCAAGAGTTGGGGAAGCGAGGTTGTAATACAGTTTTATGGGAATGCGGAGGACGTTTAGGTGCAGTCGCCATTAAGGCTAAAATGGTACAAAAAGTTTATGCTTTTATCGCGCCTAAGTTAATTGGGGGATTTACGGCTCCTAGTCCTATTGATGATCTAGGATTAATGATGATGACTGATGCAATGAGTCTAGTGCGATCGCAGTTTCAACAAGTTGGTACAGACTTCTTAATTACTGGCTATCTAAACTAATGTGATAGGCAACTATGCTATTCGGAAAAGCTGCAATTTACACTAAAGATGCGAAATCTTTGCTTACCAAGGCAAGCGGATTTATCAATGCTTACGACTTTACTCTAAACCCCTATCAAGGCTGTCAATATGGTTGTAGTTATTGCTATGCAGCAGCCTTTAGCCCAAATCAAAAGCTTAGGAAGGAATGGGGTGACTGGGTAATCATCAAACAAAATGCTGTTGAATTACTTGAATTAGAGTTAGCTCGGTGGAAAAGAAAACACCCAGATACTCCGCCTCGTATTTATATGAGTAGCGTGACTGACCCATATCAAGCGATTGAGTCAAAGCAAAAACTAACGAGGCAACTTTTAGAGGTGATGACCAAATTTCAGCCAATACTGGTAATTCAGACCCGTAGTCCGATGATTGTCCGAGACATTGATATTTTGCAAAAGCTGCAATACCTACGAATTAATATTAGTATTCCTACAGGTAGCGAATCGGTAAGAAAAGACTTTGAACCAAAGTCACCGAGTATTATTGCCAGATTACAAGCTCTTGGTAAGCTTCAACACAGTCTTTCTAGTGCCAAATATTCAGTTACAATCACCCCACTTTTACCCACACTACCTGAAGATAAGAAAGCCTTTTTACAAAAATTAGCGATCGCCGAAAGAATTGTCATTCAACCTTTTCATGCTAACCAAAAGAAGTCATTAGTCGCTAGTACCCGTGAAGAAGCGATCACTTTGCAATCTAAATATGCTTGGTGGTATGACAATGAAGCAGAACAATATGAGATATTCAAGAAAGAATTATGTGATTTGGTTAACTTTTCGCCTAATATAGACATAAGGGAAGGAAAAAACGGATTTGGGTATGACTAATGATTAATTTGTTTAAAAATTGGTGGCGTTCTTACCAGTTTTCATCTGCTTTAAAGGGGAAAAAGTTTAAGCTTGCCGAAAAAATATTTCAGGAAATCCAAAAATCAGATGCTAATCTTTCTATTCTAGAATCTTTATATCTGGAAAATCAAAGACTAATTTCTAGTTTAGATATTTATAAAAAGGAGACACTAAGCTTACGCAAACGAGTATCAGAAATTCATGAGAGTCAAAATTTAGTTGCTCTACCTGTTACAACAAAGTTAGCAAATGACATAATTGAAGTTGATTCTGAAATTGTTAGATTCATTTGTCACGAGACAAAATTTAAATTTGAATCTGGAGACACTGAATTTTTACAATTTACAGGGATTGATAGTGAAGTTTTTGATGAGTTAGAATCTAAGCTAGCAAATTATATAAATAGGCATCTTAATTACTGTAATCCAGATGAAATTCGATTAGCCTATCAAGAACTTAAAAAAGTTAAGTTAGGTAAAGATCCTGATTACAGTTATCCTTTAATTGAATATGTATATTTATTAGAGTATTTCTTAGATAATACTTACTGTAGCTATCTTGCGTGGTTTTTAATTTACCGCTCTGGCAAACTAAAAAATAACTTGAAGATTTTAGATGTTGCTGCAGGACATGGAACAATGTTGTATGGACTAGCAGGCTTAATTGAACGTCTTCATAAGAATGGCTTAGAAACTTCGATGCATATAAACTATCATGCATTGGAACAACAAGATTTATTCTTAAAAACGGGTTTAGAGTTTTGGCAAGAATACATTTCTGATAATCATCCATCTAGTAATACTTTCTGGAGATTAGATAGTTCTAATTTGTTCGATTACTACAAACAAAAAGTTGACAATTTACCTGTAGAGTTTTTTGATTTTATCGTTGTCTCTCACTGTTTCTTCTGGGAGTATGACCGTCGAACGACTTCTACGCAAATCTACTTAGATATTTTCCAAAAGCATCTGGCTAAGGATGGCTATGTTGTCTTAATTATTCAAGAAAGTAAATTATTTTCTCTCTTTGATGAAAAGCAAAAAACAAAACAAGTTGAATTAGAAATTATTCAAAGTTTTGTTAAATCATTCTCTTTACAATTGATTTGGTATAAACGTGTAGACTCAACTCCCACAAGAGATAAAATGAATACTAGCTTCAGTAACTTTGCTCAGGTAAATTTACCTCTTCAAAAACATATATCTCCCATCAAAAAAGAGCTGTTTAATTTACGATTTGATAGTAACTACATAGTAGATGACTACATTATCATTGCCCAAATCCAATATTATGAATGATAAAACACCTCGTATTCAAATCCCCCCTGAAGCTAGAAAATGTGTTTTTGAGCGGAATAATTATCAATGTCAAAGCTGTCACAAAATTGACCTTACTGCTAAAAGCTTACAAGTCGATCATATTATTCCTCTCGCGCAAGGTGGAGCTAATGACTTGAGTAATCTTCAAACTCTTTGTGCAAAATGTAATCGAGAGAAAAGCGCCAAACTTGATCCACGCTTTCGGAGATTGTATAGCGATTAAAACAAAGCGGCGCAATGCGCCGCTTTTGTTTAGACTGGTTGAAAATAGAAAGCAAAGCCTAGAATAGCGTATGTCGCTACTAGTAAAGAGCCTTCTAGCCAATTTGATCGCCCGTCAGAACTAATCGAGTTGGCAATCAGTACCGCCACAGCAACCGCCACTAACTCAAAGGGATTAAAGTTTAAATCCATCGGTTGACCCATAAACCAACCGATAATCACCAGCAAAGGAGCAACAAATAGCGCAATTTGCATACTTGAACCTACAGCAACCGATACCGATAGTTCCATTTTGTTCTTCATCGCTACCGTAATCGCCGTTGTATGTTCGGCAGCATTACCAATAATTGGCAAGAGAATTACCCCAGTAAATAGTTCTGTTAAACCGAGTTGGGCTGTTGCCTCTTCTAAAGTTCCCACTAAAAGCTCTGATTCCAAAGCGACTAATAAAGTTACTCCCAATAGAACCGCAATCCATAGTTTAAGATTGATGACTTGAGGATGACCTTCTTCTTCTTCAGCATCATCTGCTTCTGACTTGCCCACATCATAGAGATAGGCATGGGTTTTCATTGAGAAGAGAAGCGTTAAACAATAAACAACAATCAGCACGATCGCCACTGAGATCGATAGCTTTTGCAAAATTTCTTCACTGATCCCCGCCGTTGTAAAATTTGCAGCCGTTGGTAACAAAATTGCAATTACAGCCAAATTCATGACTGAAGCATTTAACCTTGCCATTGTTGGCTGAAATTCCTGTTCTTTATAACGTAGTCCACCCAAAAACATGGACAAGCCCATTACCAGTAATAGATTGCCAATGATTGAACCCGTGATGCTAGCTTTGACCACGCTAGTAAATCCTGCATTCAGAGCCACGATCGCAATGATAAGCTCCGTTGCATTACCAAAAGTCGCATTTAACAAACCGCCCCATGAAGGCCCTAAAACTACCGAGATTTCCTCAGTTGCGGTGCTAAGCCAACCTGCTAAGGGCAAAATTGCGATCGCTGAGGTCACAAACACCAGCGTCGAATTCCATCCTAGCAAGTGACCGATGACCGATATCGGTACAAATGCAAGCAAACCATAGGAGAAGATTTTCTTAAACATATTCAGCCGTTGTAGCGTCAAGGCTAAATATACCAACAAAAACCAAAAAAGTTAGGGTCGGTTGCTTCGCAACCGACCCTAACTTTTTTGGTTTTAATTTTTTCTAAGCATTATGACGGTTGCGATAAAATGTTTTAGCAACTCAATACTTGACTGCCGCTCAACAGGAATCCTTTATGACTGAACTTACCGCCGAACAACATCGCACCAAGATGCAACGCCGCCAAGAGGTACAACATCAGCGAGTCGCAGAGCGTAAACTCGAAAAAGGGCTGATTATTATCAACACTGGTGATGGCAAGGGCAAAACTACCGCCGCTTTGGGGATGGTATTGCGATCGCTAGGACATGGATATAAAGTCGCGATCGTCCAATTTATCAAAGGTGCATGGGAACCTGCGGAAAAGAAAGTTTTTGAAATGTGGCAGGATCAACTGGTTTTTCAGGCTTTGGGCGAAGGCTTTACATGGGAAACCCAAGACCGTGATCGCGATATTGCCAAAACTAAAGAAGCTTGGGAAGTGGGATTGGGCTATATCAAAAATCCTGAATACAAACTAGTTTTGCTAGATGAAGTAAATATTGCTCTCAAACTCGGCTATCTTGATGTGGAAACGGTGATTGCTGGTTTAAAAGAGAAACCTGCTGATTCCCATGTGATTCTCACTGGTCGAGGCGCACCTCCTGAACTAATTGAAGTTGCTGACTTAGTAACAAGAATGGAACTTGTCAAACATCCTTTTAGAGAGCAAGGTGTCAAAGCTCAAGCAGGAATAGAGTTTTAGAACCCATTCAAGAATTAATTCAGATCCCCCCAGCCCCCCTTAAAAAAGGGGGAGAGAATTAATTCTTCCTCCTTTTTAAGGGGGATTGAGGGGGATCTCTCAGAGATTTTATTGAACCCTTAGAAAAAATATGTCAAAAATTGGTGTTGGTATTATTGGAACAGGATTTGGACAGCTCATCCATATTCCTGCTCTGCAAATTCATCCTGATACAGAAGTTGTGGCGGTATACCATCGCGATCGCTTCAAAGCCCAACAAATTGCTGATAAATTTAATATTCCCCATGCTTGCAATCGCCTTGAAGATTTACTCGCATTGCAACAAGTTCAGGCTGTTACCATCTCCACACCGCCAAGTTTTCATTATGAACAGGCAAAAGCCGCGATCGAAGCTGGCAAGCATGTTTTGCTAGAAAAGCCTGTGACCATGAATTTCCAAGAAGCGATCACACTTTATCGTCTTTCTCAAGAACAACAGGTGATCACTGCCACCGATTTTGAATTTCGTTGTGTTCCACAATGGCAATATTTCAAACATCTACTAGAGCAAAATCATGTGGGTAAAAAAAGACTGATTCAAATCGATTGGCTAGTGCAAGGACGTGCCGATCCTAAGCGGGTATGGAATTGGTATAGCCAAAAAGCCTATGGTGGTGGTGCATTAGGTGCGATCGGTTCCCATGCTTTTGACTATGTACGTTGGCTATTTGGCGATATCAAGAGTCTCTCAGGTCAACTCAGCACAGGCATTACTGAACGACCAGATGCTGGTGGTGTTATGCGCCCCGTTGATGCCGATGATACCTGTAACATTCTCTTAGAACTTGCCGATGGAACTCCCTGTAATATTTCTCTGAGTACTGTCACCTATCGCGGTCGTGGGCATTGGCTGACGGTTTATGGTGAAAATGGAACTCTTGTATTGGGTAGCTCCAATCAATCGGATTATGTGCATGGTTTTAGCTTGCGACAAGGCAAAATTGATCGCACCGACATGGAAATCTTGCCGATTCCGCCAGAATATGAACTTCCGAAAACCTATACTGATGGTCGTCTTGCGCCTGTGTTAGCCATGTGCGATCGCTGGGTCAAGTCCATTCAATTAGGTCAACCGATGACTCCGAGTCTCTATGAAGGTGCATGGTCACAGTTGCTCATGGATTTAACCCAAGAGTCTCACCAGCAAAAAAAATGGATGAATGTACCTTTGTCGATCTAAACTCTCATATTTTGGTATTTCCAGCGCCTAAGGCGCTGGAAATACCAAAATATAGCGATGTAAGTTTTGCTTAGGACATTAAACCCAAAAGATGAGTGGCGGCGCTTCGCGCCGCCACTCATCATGAGAATTGCTATGTTAAAGGGATGAAGATTGTTAAACATTCCTTAATGCATTATTAGCAACAAATCAAGGCAAATCAATCTATGATTTTAGTCAACCTGTAGACTGATGTGTTATGCAAACAAACCGTAAACCTTATACACAATCACAGATTTCCGCTTGGCTTCGCGGACTCATGAGCGTAGCTCTTGCAGATAATGATTACAGTGAACAAGAGCGTACCCTTTTCGATCAAATAAGCCATAGTGACGAATGGGGAGAAGCAATAACAATTTCTAATTTTGAACCGATTAGCGCTCAAGAATTGGTTGAAGCATTGGGTAGCGATCGCGAGGTAGGCGAAAACTTTTTGCGAATGGCTGTAATGATGGCTCTTGCCGATGGTCAATATACAGATACTGAAGATCAGGTCATTCAAGGATTTAGCAAGGCGCTCAAGCAAGAAGTAAAACCTATTAACGATTTACGTAAAAACCTAGAAGCTAACTCTCATCACGAAGAACATCACCCCAGTGTATTAGAGCCTGTTAAAGAATGGCTTGATCATATGGATATTCATGATTCACGCCTTGCTAATTTAATCTGTAAGGTTGTTCCTGCACAATGCCCTTTTGAGCGTGATATTGTCTTGTTTGGACGCAAGATTATGCATATACCTGCGATGTGCGAGATTAATCCTCTATATGATCAACTGGTCGGATTACGGTTTCGATCGCTAAGTTATCTCGCTGATAAAGGCGAAGATATTTCAAAATATTGTTAGTAATAAGGGCGCTTTGCGCCCTTATTACTTTTTTGGAAGAAAGCGGAAAACGCTATAGTATTTACTGGTTTTATTAGCAGTCCCACTAAAAAAATGCCCAGAGAACTAAAAAATGCCAAAAAAGAAGACGATAATGGCGATGTCTCGCCCAATGTGTTGCGCG
The DNA here is from genome assembly GCF_051131155.1 of Pseudanabaena minima str. Chao 2107. Taxonomy (NCBI): domain Bacteria; kingdom Bacillati; phylum Cyanobacteriota; class Cyanophyceae; order Pseudanabaenales; family Pseudanabaenaceae; genus Pseudanabaena; species Pseudanabaena minima. The sequence continues at coordinate 557,905 of NZ_CP159508.1, read as the reverse complement.
TTGTTTTAGCATTTCGGCGTTGGGGCTGGACAGCCTTTTGGACACAAGTTGTTTTGTGTGTAGTTTCATCTGTTGTCTTACTACAACTTTTCTTATTTCCCAGGGCTGGACAAGTAGTCAGTCCCACAGGGTTAGATACCAGTCCCGCGACACTCCCAGGACTGAGCTTTGCTTGGGTAGGTGTGGCGGTATTAGGCGCAAGTATTTTCTGGAATTATCGTTACACGCAAATGTCAAAAAAGCTGCGATCGCCTGATCGCCCAACCAAAAGCCAAACTGTATTTCAAATCAAAATTGGATTGATTATTAATCTAATTGGCATGTTTGTCACTTTACTGGGAGCCTTTGCGATTATTGGTGCTTTAACTCTAAGAGCAGGACAAGGACAAGCAATATTACCTGGTGCAGGCAGCTTCAACTCCGTAATTCAGCCCCTCGACTTTCAAATCATTCAAGCTAGTTTCAATATTATCTTTGCTCACTTTGTTGGTTTAGTCTGCTCCCTCTGGCTACTAAACAAAGCCACCGATAAACCTAATCGCGAATAAAGATCCATATATTCTCGCAATAAAAATAAGCAAAATATCGTTCTTGATTAACCTCAGTTTGGGTTGATTTCCAAAAGATAAGTGACGGTGCGAAGCATCGCCACTTATCTTTTGGGTTTTACTCCTAAGCAAACCTTGCCTTGCTATAAGATGAATATAAATATAAAGAAATGTAAATAGTGGCAAAACTGATGGAGTGGAAGCAAATTGAAGAAAATTGGGTATTGACACCACCTAAACCCAAGGGCGTAATTCACTTTTTAGGTGGCGCATTTTTTGCGGCTGCGCCCCATGTTGCCTATGGTCGCGTCCTCGAACAGCTTGCTAAAAATAACTATGCGATCGTTGCTACCCCATTTTTAAATAACACCTTCGACCATCGTCAAATTGCTCGTGAAGTCCATACCTCATTTCGCAAGGCTCGCAGCAAACTATTTCTTGACTATTTCCCAGTGTTTGGCATGGGGCATAGTATGGGCTGTAAAATCCATCTATTAATCAATAGTCTGTACAAACCTAACCGCAGTGGCAACATATACATTGCCTACAACAACTACAGCGCCGATCGCTCAATTCCGTTCTTCAAAGAACTAGCTGGCAAGATTCCCGAAATGTCGTCAATGGATTTCACCCCTACCCCCAAGGAAACTGAACAGCTAATTACAGCTAACTATCAAACCGCAAATAATTTATTAATCAAATTTGTGGACGATGGGCTTGATGAAATTTCTACCCTTGCTCAGTTACTCAAGCAAAAATTTCCTAAAACTGTCAGCTTGCAAACCCTCGAAGGCACTCACCTCACATCTATGGGGCTTGATGTGAAATGGCAAGCAGGTTCTAGTTTTTCGGCGATCGACGCGATCGCGCAATGGGTCAAGCAAGAAATGCACAAAAATAATCAGAGCTTAGAACTAGTCTTGCTAGCATGGCTGACACAGCAAATCGTCTAAAAAATTAGGGGTACAAAGCGCCCTTACTTTTTTTTGGAAATAATAGCAATGAGTAGAAATACTCTAGTTAAAACGATAGATGAGCTAACAACAAAGTTAGATCAAAATCAATTGATTTTGTATTTATATATAAGCTATTAGGATTTCTAATATTGTTTTAATCTTATTAAAATTCCTAACTATTCATATTAGTTTTTGTGTTGGTATGTATCAGGCGATCGCTAAAATAGATTGCTAGATTCATATTTTTCTTAACATAAACCTATAGTCATGCTCATTCTATAATCCTTATCCGTCAAGTATTTTAGGTTGTTGGTTTAGGAATATCTCGCAAAAACAAGTACTAGGGGATATATCTAGCTTATTAGAGTTATATAAATTTTTTATATGAATTTGTTGCCAAAAACAGCGAGTTTTAAAAAATTTTTTGCAAAAAAAGTAAAAGTGGATACGCACTTTGTGTTTAAATTAAAGACATCGCTCAAGGAATTCACACGAAGGATTCCTGATAGGATTAACTTATATAAAGCAAAAAATTATTCCAAGAAGAAGCAGACATCAAAAGGGCTAATTAGATTTTTAATAGATTTTTAATCTTTCTTTAATTTTCGATTTGACTATTGACTCTGACTCTTAAGTTTTTTTGCAGAGCTTCGTGCAGTTTACTGATTCTCATTTAAATCTAGTAAGGAGATATTAATGTCTTACTCAAAAACACAGTCTAAAGCTAAGGCTGGGTACGACGCAGGTGTTCAGGACTATAAACTAAAGTACTATACCCCCGATTACACCCCCAGAGATACTGACCTTCTCGCCGCTTTCCGCTTTGTGCCTCAACCAGGCGTACCTCCAGAAGAAGCTGCTGCTGCGGTAGCTGCTGAATCTTCTACAGGTACATGGACAACTGTATGGACAGACTTGTTGACCGACCTCGATCGCTACAAAGGTCGTTGCTACGATGTTGAACCAGTACCCAACGAAGATAATCAATACATCGCTTACATCGCTTATCCTCTTGACTTGTTTGAGGAAGGTTCTGTAACCAACTTGCTCACCTCATTGGTTGGTAACGTATTTGGTTTCAAAGCTCTTCGTGCATTGCGTCTTGAAGATATTCGTGTACCCATTGCATACCTGAAGACATTCCAAGGACCTCCTCACGGTATCCAAGTTGAGCGCGACAAGTTGAACAAGTATGGTCGTCCTCTATTGGGTTGTACCATTAAGCCTAAATTAGGTCTTTCTGCGAAGAACTACGGTCGTGCTGTATACGAATGTCTACGCGGCGGTTTGGACTTCACCAAAGACGACGAAAACATTAACTCTCAGCCTTTCATGCGCTGGCGCGATCGCTTCCTGTTTGTACAAGAAGCAATCGAAAAAGCTCAAGCTGAAACTGGCGAAATTAAGGGTCACTACCTGAACGTAACTGCGCCTACATCTGAGCAAATGATGGAACGTGCAGCTTTCGCTAAGGAAATTGGCACACCAATCATCATGCATGACTTCTTGACTGGTGGTTTCACAGCTAACACCTCTCTTGCTAAGTATTGCCGCGAAAATGGCTTGCTATTGCACATTCACCGTGCTATGCACGCTGTTATTGACCGTCAAAAGACCCACGGGATTCACTTCCGCGTTTTGGCTAAGTGCCTTCGTATGTCTGGTGGTGATCACCTCCACTCTGGAACCGTTGTTGGTAAGCTCGAAGGCGAAAAGGGCATCACCATGGGCTTTGTTGACCTAATGCGTGAAGACCACATCGAACTCGATCGCTCTCGTGGTATCTACTTCACTCAAGATTGGGCTTCTATGCCTGGTGTACTTCCCGTTGCTTCGGGTGGTATCCACGTATGGCACATGCCTGCGCTCGTTGAAATCTTCGGCGATGACTCTTGCTTACAGTTCGGTGGTGGTACTTTGGGTCACCCATGGGGTGCTGCTCCTGGTGCAACCGCTAACCGCGTTGCTCTCGAAGCTTGCGTACAAGCACGTAACGAAGGTCGCGACATGATGCGTGAAGGTGGCGACATCCTTCGTGAAGCTGGTCGTTGGTCTCCTGAATTGAATGCTGCTCTTGAACTCTGGAAGGAAATCAAGTTCGAGTTTGAAGCAATGGATACCGTCTAATTGATTAGCTCCATTACTATAGTGTTTCGCATTGTGAAACACTATAGTAATAAATCTTGGTTAAGTTCAGCCTATGGATATCAAGCGCAGTACTAAGTCCACAGCCAAAATGTTGATCAATTTTTTGACCTTCGAGGCTGTCAAGACCATTGCCGAGCAATTGGAAGAAACCGATAAGTTAAAAGCTCTCTGGTTTAATCAATTCTCGACGCGCGAAAGACTCCAAAATGGCGAGCTTTATATCAAAGACCTTTTTGAGGTTCACCAAGAAATGGCTTTTCGGGTTATGACAGTACGGGAGCATCTTGCTAATGAGATTTTAGAATTTCTGCCAGAAATGACTCGTACTGGCATCCAACAATCAAATATGCAGCTTCGTCGTCAGCATTTTGAGCGCATCATGAATGTTCAGGCTTCTGAAGGATATGCAGAATGTGAGAATCTTAGTTCTGAACCTGATTTAGAGAGTAATCTAGAAATTAGTCCAGAAGTTGTTCTCGAAAGTTCTCCAGAAGTTGCTGCTGACTCAAATGTTGAAGGCGATCGCGCTTCCACCCAAAAAAATCAATAGCAATATAATTTCAATCGCGAGGAAATAATGCAAACTTTACCAAAAGAGCGTCGTTACGAAACTCTTTCTTACCTTCCCCCTTTGAGCGATGCTCAAATCACTCGTCAAATCGAGTACACCTTGAAGCAAGGTTTCTATCCTGCGATCGAATTTAACGAAGATTCCGATCCTGCTGTTCACTACTGGACTCTTTGGAAGTTGCCCTTGTTCAACGCCAGAACTCCTCAAGAAGTTTTGAGCGAAGTTCAAGCTTGCCGCTCTAGCTATCCTGGTAGCTTCATCCGTGTTGTTGCTTTCGACAACATCAAGCAGTGCCAAGTCCAAAGCTTCATCGTACACAAGCCTAACAGCGCTCGTTACTAAGCTCTAACAAACAAAAAAGCCCCGCAATGCGGGGCTTTTTTGCTATCTAGAAAAATAGTTGGACATATTTTCGGGATATGAAAATATTTGTGTCAAATGTGATCTTTGGCATCTGAGCTATTAGAGCTTCTCTGTGAGATCAATTTCCAAGCTTTCATCATTGCCTGATTAGCTTTTTTTGATGCCTCAATCTTTTCCTTTCGACTCAAAACTTTTTTCTTTGCAGTTTTGTTTGCGCTGGATGGGCTTGTGACTGAGCTATTTAAACTGCTTTCTCTAGATTCTTTACTCATGGCTAATATCACCCCATTGGATTGGATATTCTTGCATTGTAGCAAAACAAGCATATTTTTATAAAAATGTCGCAATAGTATTTGCATTCACGTACAAAATGGCTAGTGCTAGTATATGACAAGAATATTGAGGTAACTTACTGATGCTTGATATCCCAAAGCAATATGTTTTTGATGAGCAGCATCGTCCCCTTGCGGTGCAAATTCCCATAGCCATATATAATCAAATCGAAGAAATTTTAGAAAACTTTGGCTTGTCTAAGTTGATGCAGGAAGTAGAAGATGACGAGTTACTTTCTGGTGATGACGCTTACTCGTACTATCAATCATTGAAATTGCAAAATGTGGAAAGTTGATTACACTAAGCGCTTCCTGAAAGAGCTTGCTCAACTTCCAGCTAATGTGCAAGGTCGCATTGAAAATATTGTTTTTCAGGAGCTAAAATCGGAGAATCCATTTAATCTCGGTTATATCGAAAAGATGAAGGGGTATCCTGACAAGTATAAAATTCGTGTTGGTGATTATAGGATCGGTATTTCTGTAGATGCGTCACTCAAGCAAATAATTTGTCAGAGAGTAGCGCATCGCCGCGAAATATATCGAATTTTCCCGTAGTATGAAATATGAAATATCTTGTAGTTATAGAAAAGATGCAAACAGGTTATTCTGCATATTCGCCAGATGTTTTAGGTTGTGTTTCTACGGGGGCAACTCTGGAAGAAGTTAATGAAAATATGCAAGAAGCTCTTGAATTTCATATCGATGGACTTATCGAAGAAGGGATAGAAATTCCTAAGCCTTCTACCTACTCCGCTTATGTTGAAGTTGCTGCATAATGTTATGAACAATACCTCAGAGACGAATTGGGCTAAACTTGACGCACTGTCAGAATTAGAGATTGATACATCTGATATTCCACCTTTGACTGAGGAGTTTTTCAATAAGTCTCGTTGGTGGAAGCCTGTATCTCCATTGAATGCTCTTGTGCAAGTCGATCCTCAAACACTTTCATGGTTTCAGTCAGAGGGTGATGGCTATGAAAATGATGCAGCCGCACTAAAAATTTAAGCTGAGGGTCATAAGTCAGACAAGAGATAGTTAATAAATTACAACAGAGGATGGATGTTAACATGAACTCAATAGAATATTCCGAGAAAGAATTTGCTATTAAGCATCTAGAATCAGTTAGAGCAGATGTACGCAATGAGATTAAACAAAGAATTAAGCAGCGAGATCAGTTCTCTGTGCAACTTACTGTTTCTCTTGGAGCATTAGTAGGTATTGCAGCTACTGCGAGTACAACTTCCAATACCCAATCAACACTGATAAGTTTTACTTACAGGGTTCTTCTAGCTGCACCATTATTTTCTATTTATTTCACAACATTAATCCTATACAGTTACCGTGTGCATAAAGTTCTTGCTAGTTACCTTAGAAGTGAAATTGAACCAAAGTTAGAACAACTTTGTGGATCTAAATTAGTAGGATGGGAAAATTACTATGCAAAACAAGCAATTCCAGGTATTAGAAGGTCTTTTTACATTGGATCACTGTGGGCAGTATGTCTAATATCTCCCCTCTATATTGGATTCACGGAAGGTTGGCAAGGCGGCTTCATTATACCTCTAATCATATTAGCAACAATATATATATTGGTAGCTAGTTGGATAACAAAAACTTTCTGGAAAAATTAAAATGAGAGACTGGCCGCAAGCAATCACATCTCATTATCGTCAGGCTGTTTTCCTAGATCGAGATGGAACAATTAATGTTGATACCCATTACCCTTACAAAATTGATGATTTAGCTCTGATTCCTGAAGCAGTCAAGGGGCTAAAAATCTTAGCTAGTCTTTCATTACATATTATTGTTGTATCTAACCAAGCAGGAATAGAACTTGGATACTATACTCAAGAACAGATGTCTAGGTTTAATTCAGAGCTTCGCTCAAGAGTTGAAAAATTTGGGGGACGCATTGATGCTTTCTACTTTTCTCCATATCTTGAGTCAAGCAATCTTGCACATGGAGCTATAGCTCATGAATGTTCAAAGCCTTCTCCAGGGATGCTAATAGAAGCCTCAAAAGATTTTGCTATAGATTTAGAACAAAGTTTTATGGTCGGAGATAAAACATCTGATATTGCCGCTGGCGAGGCAGTTGGATGTACTACGATACTTGTCAAAACTGGTAAGGGAGGAAAAGAAGAAGATTCTTTAATAGTTAAACCAAAACATTTTGTCAAAGATTTACATAAAGCCTCTCTCATAATAAGAAAATACACCACAAGACAAGATAATCTTAGTACAGGACAAAAAGCTTAAAACGTTTTTCTATCAAGGATCTAAGACAAAATAATCGCAATCTATACTGAGTAAAAGTTTCAGTCGACTTTACCATTCCATTTCTTTATATTGTCCTGTACTGAGTATGATAATATAAAGAAATATTTATAAAAGTTTTATGCTTAAATAAGCGATCGCTGGTTGTTGCTATTTAGTTGAGGGGCGATCGCTTTGTGAATGAGATGAAGGGGCGATCACTGGTTGTTGATTTTGATTAGGGGCGATCGCTTTTTGGTGATGGAGATGAAGGGGCGATCGCTGTTTGTTGATTTTGATTAGGCGCGATCCAGTATAATTTAAGAATAATGTTAAAAGATTAACCCATGCTGTTTGATTGGGACGAAACCAAAGCCAAAAGTAACCTCGCTAAACATGAAATAACCTTTGATGAAGCAACCTCTGTCTTTGACGATCCTTTATTTTTAACTTTTGCCGATCCGACACATTCCATTCAAGAACAACGTTTTATTATCATGGGAGAATCGGCTAGAGGTAGACTACTAGTCGTATCTTACACAGAAAGGCAAATACAACACGTTTAATTAGCGTCCGTCCAGCTACTCGTAAAGAACGTCAAGCATATGAATCAGAACTTTGAGATTGACATGGAAGATGATTTACTTCCTGAATATGATTTTACTCAAATGACTGTTGTTGCTCGTGGTCAGGGAAGAAATAAAAGCGCTGTCACCGTCACCCTAGATCCTGATGTTGCCAAATTATTCCCCAATTCAGGATCAGTCAATTAAGGACTAAGATTGCTAATGCGATTAATTAAACAAAATTCATCACAATTAGACGACCAGTTATCAATGAAATCTGAAAATCCGTAAATCTCGATCTACTGAGCCACCCTACAATGTCCAAATCCCAATGGAGTAGTAAATTTATGCAAGTAGAAATGGTAGAGCGAATCTCATCTAAAGATGCAGAAGTTATTTTAAAACTTCTACCTGAGAGAATTAGAACAGCAATTATTACTCGTGCCAAAGAAATAGATTATCCAATTGAAGCAACCCTTGAAATGGCGATCGCTAGTTTTTTGGATACAGAGGCAATAAGTTTTGCCGACTGTAAACCAAATCGTGGGTATTAAACCAGAAAACACGCGATCGCTGTTTGTTGATTTTGATTAGGGGCGATCGCTGTTTTATGGGGAGATGAATGGGCGATCGCTTTGACTACCTTGAGTAATATTCAAACAACCCATCAAATCGCTTACAATTAAATTTTAAACCATGCAAGATACTGCTGAATATACCTGCGCTTTTTGTGGCGAGACTAATGCGACATTTGTTGATTTTAGTGGGGGAATGCAACAGTCGTATGTCGAAGACTGTCAAGTTTGCTGTCAACCCAATATTTTATTTAAGTAGAAAGTCTTCCTGTGATAGCGTAGCGGGGCTGGCACGGGGGCACAGCCCCTACTTGTAAATTTGTTAACTTGTAGTGTTTGTGGATAGTGCGTGCCAACCCTGATAAGATTCTAAATTTTCAGGTAGGGGCAATCCCCCCGTGGTTGCCCTGCTATGCTATCAGCAAGTTTTTTATTTCGAGAATCGGTATCATAGGGCTGGAGAAAATGGAGTATGGAAAGAATTTTGCAAGAGATAAATCGCACTCCTCTAGTAGTAATGGAACTGCTTTTAGGATTTGCGCTATTTTGGCTAGGACAACTCGCTTACCAAAAGCTATTTCGACGCATGAATCTCAATCTCCAGCTTTTTGTACGCGATAATCCTGCGGTTGCGATCGCCCTAGTTGGTTATTACATGGGGCTGGCGATCGCTATGGGTGGAACACTTACCCGAACTAGTGCTTCTTGGCAAGATGTATTGCTTAACTTAGCCAGTTATGGAGCGTTCTCTATTTTGCTAATGCTTGCTGGAGCTTGGATTTTCGATTTGACAATTTTGCGGCGATGTGACTGTTCTAGAGAAGTGCGGGAAGAGCATAGTATTGGCGCTGGAAGTTTGGAAGCAGGTTGTCATATTGGCAATGGACTGATTCTTAGTAGCGCTATTGCGGGAGAGGGAGGTAGTTTATTTGTAGGTTTGGTCTGTTGGCTATTGGGTTTAGGGGTTTTGGTTTTAGTGAGTGTCGTCTATCCTCGGATTGCTGCTTACGATGTCTATGGCGAAATCTCTAAACGCAACAATCCTGCGGCTGGGGTTGCCTTTGCAGGTGCGATCGTTGGTGTCGCAAATGTTATTCGTAATGCCTTTATTCCAGAATTTGAGAACTGGACAGTGAGTTTTTCTATCTACGGTATCGCGTTAGCAGGTGGATTAATTTTATTAGCAGCGATTCGATGTCTAGCCGATTTGATTCTTGTACCAGGGGTCAAAATCTCTGACGAAATTGCCAAGCAAGAAACACCAAACTTGGGTGTGGGCTTTATCGAAGCTTTTACCTACATCGTTAGTTCTTTCCTAGTAGCATGGGCTTTTTAAGAGACAAAAGTTTGCGAAGCAAACATTCTCTTTCCAAAACCCAAGAAGTGAGGGGTGGCGCTTTGCGCCACCCCTCACTTCTTGGATAAGCAAAACTTGCTTTGCTATAGCCATGATCTTTTTATGACTTGCCAAGTAAGCGATCGCACAAAATTTTAGCTTGTATTGATAAAGCTGCGTCTAGCCTAAGTAAGAAATATCAACCAGATGCTCTTCTGCACCTTTTCCTAAAACCCAACGAATAGTCGTGAAGAATGCTGGCCAATCATGTTTACCATCTCCGAAACGTTCTGAGGCGATTTGCTTTTTTAGTAAAATTGGATTAATAATTCCATCGTCTCGCTGATCAAGTTCTTGAGTGATTTCAGAAATTATAGCTACTCTTTCATTTTTTAGTCGTTGAACATTGAGTCCCAACGTTTGAATAGTGAATTGCACATATTCAAAGGGAATACCAGCATTTTCACAAGCATTTGCGTCAGGTCTAATTTCGCCATCTAAACTGCTAAAACGAAATAATCTTAATGTTGGCAATTTAAGAGGATTTAAGAACTTCTCATTGGGAATAAAATCAGCTTTAGCGGCACTACAACAGGCAAATCTGTTAGGTGGTTGTGAGATCCTGCGCTCATTTTCTTCTTCAGAAATATCAATATTTTCCATACCTCCTCTACAATTAGCTAACATATTTTGCCAGTCTAGATCGTAGTTATTTTCTGGAGTAGATTGATTTCGTGGAATAAAATGTTCGACACAGCGATCTTGGGGATGTAGATCGATTTCACAATACGCACAAAGCCCTTTTTGGTCTTTTATAAGGGTTTCACGAACAGAATTATAAGCACCAGTTCGTCTGAAGCTTTTCCATTTGTTAGATTCAGCCGCGTTTTTCTTTTTATATTTTTGAATCTCCTCTGGTTCTGAAGATTTAAACACATTTTTCATGCGGTAATTTCACGCTCCAAGCGACGGATTTGCATATCGGCTCTAGTAATATCTGGATCAAATGACTTCCAATGTTGTAACTTATCTCGCAGTCGCTTTGCTTCTTCTAAATCACTATTATCGATCGCTTCAAAAAGTGCGGTCAATGTCCTTGATTCTTCGGTGTCTGGACGCAAATTTTCTAGTCCTAAGACACTACTCACAATATCAGAGCTTTTCATGCCTCTAGTTGGTGAGGGGCATTCTTTGATTTGATAGTTTTCTAAAATTTTGACCTGATGACGTTCTACAGTGGTGACAATTTCGGGGCTATGGGTGGTAGCAATAATTTGAGTATTAGGAAATACTTTACGGAGGTCGGGAATAATTTTTTGCTGCCAAGTTGGATGGAGGTGTAAATCTAGCTCATCAATCATTAATACGGCTTCGGCTTCTAATGGGTTTTCCATCTGTGGATTTGCTAGTGCTAAACGTCTTGCAAAGTCCATCACAAGCACTAGCATATTTCGATATCCTGAACTTAATTGATCAAGTGACAATTCAATTTTTTCACCTGTTTCAGTTTCCCACTCAACCATTATTGTAGCTGACGAATTTACCTGAGAAAAATATACACGAGCACTTGGTGCAATAATAATAGAAATTGCTTTTCGTATTTGCTTTAAATCAGGGAACTCAAATTCAATATTTTTTTGTTTTTTTCCCTCTCTTAACTCTTGAAATTCACGAACAAAAAACCAAACAACTAAATCACGAAAACTAGCAACTGCATCAAAAGAATTTTTCAATGCATCAAACGGAGAAAAATCTTGATTAAAATCAAGTTGTATATCAAGATCCTCTATTAGGCTTCTATGGCTTCTATAATAAGCACAAACTGGAAAGTCCCAATAATTTTTTAAATGCTCTCCATGCTGATAAACATAATCATGAAGTTCAGAAGGAATTCTGCTATGAAGTGGTGAACCCAAATTATTGCTGTCAGTTACTTCTTTAAAATACGAAGTTGTAAATTCGGGTATATCTGTTACTGTAATTGAAAATTGAATAATATTTACAACTCTATCAATTTTTTCTCCATTTATTACATCTTTTTGAAATAAATTAAGCTCTTTTATATACTTATCTTTAATATTTACATCAAGCCTCAATTGAAATTCATATAAGTATGGACTTATAGCTGCTGAGATCGCATCTAATACCGCACTTTTACCAGAACCATTATTGCCAACAAATATATTGATATCTGGATTTAAGTTGACCGTTAGATTTTCAAAACAGCGAAAGTTTTTAATCTGAACTTGTTGAATATGCATTTTGATTATTTTCTATCATGCGGAAGTTTGTAATGATTGATAGGGCTGGATCAAGATCTCGGCGGGAATTCCTAGCTCTCGGTTTAACTTTCTAATCATCTCTAATGTTAGAGAAAACTTACGAGATAATACATCAACCGATCTAGCGCGATCGCCAAGACAAGCATCTAAATCATGTTGTGACCAGCCGCGAGTATCCATATAGTATTGAATTGCCTCAATTGGATCAGGAATTTCTATAGGAAAATGCAATCTTTCATAGGCTTCAGCTAAGGTACTGAGAATATCTAAACGATCGCATTCAGGGGTATCAGGAGCAGCATCGAATAAAGATTCAATTTCTTGTAGGACTTTTTTATAGTCTGCTTCAGTCCTGATAGGGCGTAATTGCATACATTTACCTCTATGAGAATACTAATTAAATTGTTGCCGCATTTACTTTGTCATATTCGGCGTGAGTGCCAATAAACTTAACAAACACGATACCAATATCATAACGAATTGCTACTATTAGTCGATAGTTGTTGCCTTTTTCGTAATACCAAGTTTTTAAAGCTTCTTCAACATCAGGGTGAGATTCCCAAAAATCTCGCAAAGTGCTATGGGATAAAATACGCATTGAATTTGTGTTTATCTTGGTGTTCTACTTGTGGACGCACCTGCATTTGTTCCTAAATATTATCTTGATTTTCTAGATTTATGCTTTACCCAGTAAGCGATCGCGCAGTAACTTAATCTTGTCGCGAAATGCAGCAGCTTGCTCAAATTCTTGCTTCTTTGCCGCATCTTTCATTTGTGCTTCCAATTGCTCAATGATTGAAGGAATATCATCTAGCGAAATTTCCTTGGCATTATTCACCACATATTCAAGTTGACGCTCATTGAGGCGGCGCGACACAGATAGAAAATCAAGGATTGCGTTACCTTCAATGGATTTCACAATTGATGTTGGGGTAATCTGATTCTCTTCATTGTATTTAATCTGAATACGACGACGACGCTCTGTTTCGGAAATCGCTTTTTCCATGCTGTTCGTCATGCGATCAGCATACATAATAACCTGTCCGCCAATATTTCGCGCCGCCCGTCCGATAGTCTGAATCAGCGATCGCTCGGCTCTTAAAAATCCTTCTTTATCTGCATCTAAAATAGCTACTAGGGAAACTTCGGGTAAATCTAGCCCTTCGCGCAGTAGATTGACTCCAATCAACACATCAAATGTTCCTCTGCGTAAATCTTGGAGAATTTCGATTCGTTCGATTGATTTAATGTCTGAATGCAGATAACGCACAGAAAGGTTACGCTCTTGGAAATATGTGGTCAAGTCCTCAGCCATTTTCTTAGTTAGGGTGGTAATTAATACCCGCTCTTTCCGCTTGACCCTTTCTTGGATCTCATGATAGAGATCATCGACTTGCCCTTCCGTTGGACGCACAAATATTTCTGGATCGACAACACCCGTCGGTCTGATAATCTGTTCGACAACTTGCTCAGATACTTCCATTTCCCAATCCCCAGGGGTTGCTGACACAAAAATGCATTGCTTGACCATGCCCCAAAATTCATCAGCCTTAAGTGGACGATTATCCGCCGCACTCGGTAAGCGAAAACCATGATCGATAAGTGTCATCTTCCTTGCGCGATCGCCGTTATACATGCCCCTAATTTGCGGAATGGAAACATGTGACTCATCGACAATCAACAACCAGTCATCTTTTGGGAAATAATCCACCAAACAGGCTGGAGATTCACCAGCTTGACGACCTGCTAAATGTCGTGAATAGTTTTCTACTCCATTACAAAAGCCAACTTCTTGCAATAGTTCCAAATCATATTTTGTGCGCTGCTCTAAACGTTGAGCTTCAAGTAATTTTCCTGCATTGGTTAACTCTTCAAGTCGCGCTTCTAGTTCTTCTTTGATCTCTGCACAGGCAATTTCTAGGCGATCGGCAGGGGTGACAAAGTGCCGTGCAGGATAGATATTTAGTGCTTCTAAACTTTGCAAAATCTCACCCGTCACAGGATCAACATAGCGAATCGCTTCAATTTCATCACCAAAAAATTCGATGCGAATGGTGCGATCTTCATAGGCGGGACCAATTTCTAGAATGTCCCCCTTGACGCGAAACTTACCACGACCTAGCTCGATATCATTGCGTTCATACTGCACATTGGTTAATGCTTTTAGCAATTCCCTCTGATCATATTCCACACCTACCGCTAAAGGAATTGAAGCCTTGAGATATTCTTCAGGAATTCCCAAACCATAGATACAGCTTACGGATGCGACCACAATCACATCCTTGCGCTCGAAGAGCGATCGCGTGGCTGAGTGGCGCAACATATCGATTTCATCGTTAATTGAGGCGGTCTTCTCGATATAAGTATCGGTAACAGGAATATAGGCTTCTGGTTGGTAGTAATCGTAATAACTGATGAAGTATTCGACCGCATTATTGGGAAAGAATTCGCGCAATTCATTACATAGCTGCGCTGCCAAGGTCTTGTTATGGGCAAGTACCAAGGTTGGTTTTTGATATTTGGCGATCGCATTGGCTACGGTCATGGTTTTGCCTGTTCCTGTAGCGCCCAGCAGTGTCTGATAACGTAGTCCTTTTTGTAATCCATCGAATAATTGGGCGATCGCTTTGGGTTGGTCGGCAGTAGGAGACCAAGGGGTACAAATGTCGAACATTGCCATGAGCTTAGGAAGTATTAAGGAAAGGATCAAAATCGATCTCTATCATAATCAATGGTCAATAATTTAAAGCGCTTTGTGCTTAAACACAAACCAAGAAAACCTTTAAAAGTGTTGCAAAGCAACACTTTTAAAGGTTTTCTTGTGGTTCGTTTAATTGGTAATTACTGTAGGGGGAGGCAGGGCTTCGCTCTGCGTAAGGTGAGTAACATCAGATATAATCTAACCTAGTTCACATTCTTGCGAAGGAGTTGTATATGCTAGACAAACGTGACTATACGCTGATCATCGATAAAAGTGGAAGCATGTCAAACACTGACAGAGGCACTAACAAAAGTCGGTGGGAAATTGTTAAGGAATCGACACTTGCCCTTGCTCGTAAATGCGATCAGTTAGATCCCGATGGGATTACGGTATATTTATTTTCAGGAAAGTTTAAGCGATATGACAATG
Source organism: Pseudanabaena minima str. Chao 2107 (assembly GCF_051131155.1). NCBI lineage: Bacteria > Bacillati > Cyanobacteriota > Cyanophyceae > Pseudanabaenales > Pseudanabaenaceae > Pseudanabaena > Pseudanabaena minima. The sequence continues at coordinate 542,839 of NZ_CP159508.1, read as the reverse complement.
TTTCGGCAGTGAAGGTGGAGCAAATTTTCCAAGAAAATGATCCGATGGGTGGGACTAATCTCACTGCTGTTCTCCAAGATGCAATTAATCAATTCTTTCAACGCAAAAAGGCTGGTCAAGCTAAAGGTGGAGAAACAATTTTAGTAATTACTGATGGAGAGCCAGACGATCGCCGTTCTGTGTTTGAAGTCATCATCGAAGCCACAAAGAAGATGAATTCTGATGCAGAGTTAGCCATCTCGTTTATTCAAGTTGGTTCCGATGCTAGTGCTACTGATTTTCTGAAGGCTCTAGATGACAAATTACAGAGTATTGGTGCAAATTTTGACATTGTGGACACGATTACACTTGCGGATATGGAAGATATGACCTTGGCGGAAGTATTACTGAGTGCGATTAATGATTGATGTTACATGGAACTCAGATAATGAACCTCTTGTTGCTAGCATAACAGAGCAACCACGGGGGGATTGCCCCTACCTGTAAATTTTAGATCTTGTAGGGGCTGCGCCCCCGTGCCAGCCCTAGACTTAAGCCATCGCAAGAATTCCTTCCACGTAACATCAGTAATGATTAGGTGATTTTTTGAGTAGCGCGGCTTCGCCGCGCCACTCAAAAGCAGAATTAAGTACAAACAAATTTTATAAATAAATACAAATCAAATGGAATCTCTTGAATCCATTCTTTCCGATCTTCAGGGTAAATATAAAGATCCAAATAAAGAGCCGAATGCTAATAAACAGCATCAGGATCAGCCGATCGCTACTTCGCCTTTACCCAGTCAGACGAGTATCCCAGCCCCTAACTCATTGGATAGTTTGTTAAATGATTTGCGTAATAATTCACAAAGCCATTCGCAAAGTAATTCGCAAACCTATGCACCTGATTACACTTCTCCACAGGTAACGTCGGAAACTTTAACTAGCCAGCCTTCACCAGTGATTGATCGCGATTTACAGCAAATCGCCGATCGCCAAAAAGCTAAGGATCAAGAGGCGATCTCTAAAACTGCAACTGAATGGTTAAAAAAGCTTGATCCCCTTGGTGGTGAAGGCTTATGGTTTGAGGAGTTTGCTAAAAATTATCCTTCGCGTCTAGAAGCCGCGATCGCCTTACTACAATCCACATAATTATCAAGAACCAGTTTTATGTGGCGCGGCTTTGCCATGCCACATAAAATGAAATCGCAGGAACCGAATTTATGAATATTTATCGTCTAGCCGTTTTAAGTGACAATTACGTTTTTGTCTTACATGATCCTGCTAGCAACACTGCGGCAGTGGTTGATCCTGCTGTTCCTGAGCCTGTACTAGCCAAAATAGAAGAGTTAGGGGCAACTTTGGTAGCGATTTTTAATACCCATCATCACAGCGATCATGTGGGCGGTAATAAGGCGCTAATTGAAAAGTTTCCCAGTGCCATTGTTTATGGTGGTGAAAAAGATCGCGATCGCATTCCCCATCAGCAAGTATTTTTAAAAGGCAGCGATCGCGTGACTTTTGGCGATCGGGAAGCGCAGGTATTTTTTGTGCCTGGTCATACCTACGCTCACATAGCCTATTACTTTGCGCCAAGTGGTGATGAGGGTGGGGAATTGTTCTGTGGTGACACTTTGTTTGCTGGAGGCTGTGGCAGATTGTTTGAAGGGACTCCTGCGGAGATGCTTGCTTCATTGTCGCAATTGCGTCAACTACCAGATGATACTCGTGTTTGGTGCGCCCATGAGTACACCCTCGGCAATCTCAAGTTTGCGCTGACGGTAGATCAGGATAATCCTGATTTACAAGAACGGATGACAATAGCAACGGCAATGCGTCAAAGAGGTGAGGCAACTGTGCCAACTACGATTGGATTGGAAAAGCGGACTAATCCCTTTATGCGTTGGGACTTTCCCGCTATTCAGCGATCGGCGGGTATTGAGATTCCCGATCGCGTATTTGCCAGAATTCGCGGACAAAAAGATAATTTTGCTGGCTAGGACAAATAGATGAAGGCGGTGCTTCGCACCGCCTTCATCTATTTGTCCTAAGCAATGCAAGTAAAAACTAAAAAAGCTCCTCAATGAGGAGCTTTTTTGAATTAACTGGGGTGCAAGGATTCGAACCTCGGAATGTCTGGACCAAAACCAGATGCCTTACCGCTTGGCGACACCCCAATAATTTTTGGGTGCGTTTCACAAATCTCTTTGATTGCGCGGTAATTACTATAGCAAAGGGTGATGGGGTTTTGTCAACCCATTTAGTAAAAAAATCTCCCAAAGACTCAAGAGGTTTTATGTAGCGCTGCGAAGCCGCGCTACATAAAACTTTTTGGCAAGCCCCTAATTATCTAGAAGTACAGAATCTTTAGATAGCGCAATTTGGAGCTTACAGAAGCCCTCAATGTGACTACAAACATCTTGGAGATTACGCTCAGACCAAGCCTGTCCATTGCTCAAGGGGGTATCAAAACCATTTGCAAAAACATGCACAATCGGATCACCTGCATCAGGTAACACTAAAACCCAATCGCGATCGCCATAAAAAACCTTCACGCCATCGATCAGCTCCATTTTTTCGCGTCCGTAAGATTCGACTAGGTGGCGCATGAGTGTCCCTTTAATACTCCAAGGACAGCGCACCATCTGTTTCCGAAAATGACAACGGGGCAAATGTGCGCGGACTTGCGACAGCGATCGCTTTTGCAGGGTGATCCATTCCATGATCTTGGCAATGCTAAACATCGCATCAAATCCTGGGTGAAGCTGCGGAAAAATAAAGCCCATTTCGGCAGAACCGCCAAGGACTACACCCTCCGTACTATGGCAAGTCGCCATCAAAGCTGTTGGATTAGCACGGGTGCGGATCACTTTGCCACCATGCTTTTCGGCAATCAGTTCCACCATACCCGAAGCCGAAACAGGAACAACTACTGTGCCGCCAACCTGTGATGTCAGCACCATTTCCACCATTAAACCCGTTAATGTCTCATCGCGAATGGATTTTCCTAATTCATCAATCAGGATAAATTTTTCGCCATTAGCATAGACCTGTACGCCAAAGTTACCTCTTACTGCCTTGACCACATCGGTTAGCTGAATTAACATTTTTTCGCGATCGACGGGAGCAGGAGCAACTTCATTGAGACTGGCATTGAGAACTACGACATCGGTGCTAAATTTGCCTAAAATGCGCGGCAAAACTGCTCCTGAAACTGCATAAACATAATCAATGACAATCTTTTTACAATCGCTAAATCTGATCGCCTCAACGTCAATATTTTTGGCAAAGCCACTGTTGTAATAATCCAATACGCGAGTGGGGTAACTAATTTCGCCGATTTCTTCAATCCTTGCCCTGCGAAAGTCTTCTTTAAAAAATGTGCCTTCAATCTTTTTCTCGGCGGCTTTGTTGATATTAATTCCATTGGCATCTAGGAACTCAATCATTACGCAGTCATTGCGATCAGGGTGGACGCGCACATGAATACCGCCAACAACCCCCAGACTGGGGGCAATAAACCGCGAAATGGGAATCGCTGTTGCTTCAAGGTTTTCGACATTAATGCCTACAGACATCAATCCTGAAATTAGCGATCGCGTTAGCATTCGGCAAATCGTGCGCTGATCCCGTGAAACCATCACATGGGAATTGGGACGCAATGTTGCACCATAGGCTGCCCCCAACTTCACGGCAAATTCGGGCGTAATATCGACATTGGCTAAGCCAGACACACTATGCTGTCCAAACAAATTCCGTGAAGCCATTGCGCCCCAAATCAAATTCGTGGTTAGGGTTGCGCCAGCTTCCACATGTTTGCTCGGCCAAATTCGCACATTCGGGAAAACTCTCGCCTCTTCACCAATTACAGAATTAGAGCCAACTACCGCTCCTTCCATCACATGGGCGCGACGACTAACACGAACATTGCGAGAGATGGTACAAGCCCACAGATGACACTCTTCGCTAATCATGGCACTATTACCAATAATCGGTCTTTGCAGATCGCAATCGGAGCCAATGGTGACGCGATCGCCGATGATCGTACCTGCGGAAATCTTAGTGCGATCGCCAATGGAGCAATTACTCCCAATCAGTACAGGCGGCTCAATTTGGACGGTGGGTGAAATGACAGTATGTTTGCCAATCCATAATCCTGTCCGTAACTGCACATAGTCTAGATCTAAGTGAACTCGTCCTCTAATGGCATCATACTGCGCCTGTCGATAAGCATCTAAAGAGCCGATATCACACCAATAACCACTGGCGATATACCCATACATCGGTACATTTTTGGCGAGTAACAGGGGGAACAAATCTGTAGAGAAGTCGCTTGGCTCATTAGCTGGTAAAAAATCTAAAACTTCTGGCTCAAGAATATAAATGCCTGTATTCACCGTATCGGAAAAAACTTCGCTCGTTGATGGTTTTTCCAAAAATCTTTGAATGCGATCTTGCTCATCGGTAATTACCACACCAAAAGCCATGGGATCGCTGACTCGGCGCAAAATCAGAGTAGCTTGGGACTTTTTGGCGCGATGAAATTTGAGGGCGGCGGTGAGATCAAAGTCAGTAATACTATCGCCACTAATGACCGTGAAAGTACTATCTAAAAGACTTTCGACATTTTTGACGCAACCTGCGGTTCCTAGTGGTTGATCTTCCTCGACCACATACATCATATTTACGCCAAAGTCTGAGCCGTCGCCAAAATGTTCGCGAATGACATCGGGTAAGTAATGCAAGGTGGCAATTACTTCGCGGATGCCGTGACGCTTCAACAAATTGAGAATATGCTCAGTAATGGGTCGATTTAGTACCGATACCATCGGTTTTGGCATATCACAAGTGAGTGGGCGTAATCTTGTTCCTGAACCACCTGCCATCAATACCGCGCGCATAGATCCTCCGAACGCCAATACGTAATAGGATTAGGCTCTAGTATCGTTCAAATTTGCGATAAAGCAATGAAAATAAACCTTAATCCTGAAACCGATCCCCAATCAAAAATTATTGTGGCGATGGATGTCCCATCAACTGCTGAGGCTATAAATTTGTGCGATCGCTTGCCTCAAGTAGGTTTCTGGAAAGTGGGACTAGAGCTATTTATCGCCGATGGCAGTACGATTTTGCGTGAATTGAAAGCAAGAGATAAAAAGATATTTTTAGATTTAAAGCTGCATGACATCCCTAATACGGTGGCTTCAGCTTGTCGAGTTGCCACAAAATATGGTGCGGATTTCCTAACAATTCATGCTTCGGGTGGTAAGGCGATGATGCAAGCTGCCCAAGGTGAAGCCGAAGGTTCGTCAACCCAACTTTTAGCGGTGTCGCTACTAACTAGTATTTCGGCTGCGGAATTAGCAACCGATCTCAAAGTGTCTATGGAAGTCTCTGAATATGTGTCAAAACTGGTGCTTTTAGCAAAAGAAAGTGGGCTAACTGGTGCTGTTTGTTCACCACATGAGGTAAAAAATCTGCGATCGCAGCTTGGCGATGATTTTTGTTTTGTGACCCCAGGGGTACGTCCCGCAGGAGCCGCAGTTGGCGATCAAAGTCGAGTGATGACTCCCAAAGAAGCGATCGCCGCAGGTGCTAGTTATTTAGTAATTGGTAGACCGATTGTTGCCGCACCTGATCCTGTGGCTGCTTGGGAAAAGATTTGCCAAGAATTGTAGTAACAACACCCTACGCCGATAGAATTTCTACGATAGCTGGGGCTGGGGCTGGCACGGGGGCACAGCCCCTACATAACTTGAATTATGAATTGGGTAGGGGCAATCCCCCCGTGGTTGCCCTGCCACGCTAGCAGCAAAAAATTCATCATTAGCAATTTAAACCCAAAAGACTGAATTATCCATTCTTTTGGGTTTAAATTGCGTGTTTTTTGAGTTCATCGAGAGACACAATTTTTAAAGCCGCTTCATGGGTAGCAGCGAGATCTACGGGTGGTGCAACGCCTGCATCTAGCGCTTCCTTCCATCGTGATGCACATAAACACCAGCGATCGCCTGCCTTTAGTCCTACGAAATTAAACATCGGTGCGGGTGTTCTTAAGTCATTGCCTTGAGCTTTGGTGTAGTCTAAAAATTCATCAGTAACTTGGGCACAAATGACATGAACTCCCAGATCTTGCGCTCCTGTCTGACAAAATCCATCTCGATAAAATCCTGTGACTGGCGATGAACAGCATAGTGCCAGATTTTCGCCTAAAACATTTTTGATGACTGCCATAATTTTTAATCCTGATTAATCAATAATTTTTGCTGACCAGAATTACTAATTAATTATTGATGTTACGTAGAACTCAGGCATGAATTTCTTGCTACTAGCACAGTAGGGCAACCACGGGGGGATTGCCCCTACCTAAAATTTAGGATTGTGTAGGGACTGCGCCCCCGTGCCAGCCCTGATCTTCCACCACTACAGGAAGTCCTTCCACGTAACATCAGTTAATTATTGAGTTTTTGATATTCAGCTTCTGTGACTAAATCTAAGTTGGTTTCCATGCGATCTAGAAACACTTTTCCTTCGAGATGATCATATTCATGCAGAAAGATTCTGGCGACAAAATCTGTTAGCTTTGTGACTTGCCGATCACCTTGACGATCTAGATATTCCACTTCGATTTGGCGATCGCGTGGTACTAGCCCCCGAATCATCGGTACTGACAGACAACCTTCCCAGCCTTTTTCAGTTTCCCCTGAGGAGGAAATGATTTTGGGATTAATCATCGCTGTTGGTTCCATTTGGGGCGCGTTGGGATAACGCTCATTGGGATGAGAAGCGATGATGATTAATTGTAGCGATCGCCCAACTTGAGGAGCCGCTAAACCTACACCCTTACTTTCTTTGAGCGTAACCAGCATCTCATCAATTAACTTCTGAATTTCGCGATCGCGTACATTGGCGATCGGCTTGGCAATCTCTCTCAAAGCTGGATTGCCAAGCTGATGAATAGTTAGCTTTTTGGTAAATATTTTGTCAATAGCTGGAATCAACATGACTACTTCTTAATTAATTGATTTTGGGGCAGCCAGAACTTATTGGCAAAAATTAGGAGGATTTGAGCGATCGGTCGTTCTTTACAAAGCTTTAGGATTAGCTTCATAGGCAAGAATATCGATCAAAGCATCAGCTTCCGCAACGGCTAGACGCGCCTTTTGGTAATCGTCTTCAAATTTTGTATTGGTGTTTGTATAGGCTTGCATGAGCAAAATTGCGAAGTATTCACGTTTAGTCAATCCTTCAACCAAACTATCAGTATCGCGGTTATAACTTACAGGAAAGGCGCTATCAGTACGTCTAGTCGTCATAGATTGTTTTCCTAACAAAATATCAAGGCATATTTTAGCATCAACCTTAGCATCCACAATCTCAGGTTAAGTCAGGTTAAGTTTTTCTCAATTCTTGGCAAGACTTTAGCTGCTATGATTTAGCTGTGTAGCCTAGACATGAATTTAAGCTAAAACCAGTCATGACCAATCTCGCTAGTGATTTAGCCACCAATCTCACAGATGCCTATGAAATCTGTGATGTTGAGCCACTTCAGGGCAAGGGCTTAGAGCGATTTTATTTGCCATTGCTAGAAGCGAGAAATAGTGAGGCAATCACTCAGGTTGGGCAAATTTTACAGCAGCAGAAACCAGAGTCATTTTCTACGATTTTATTTACAGGGCATCGTGGTTGTGGCAAAAGTACTGAGTTACGGCGCATTGAGGATAAGTGTAAGGATCAATATTTGACTGTCTTTTTGAATGTGGAAGACGAAACTGATATTAATGATTTGGATTATATTGATATCTATTTAATGGTGATCGGTCAGGTAGAGCAAGCTTTGCGAGATCCCAAAATTAAAATTACCTTTGATCAGCAATTACTCAAGAGTGTAGAGGATTGGTTCAAAGTGGTTACGACAGAAGACGAGCGATCAGTCGCCTTGTCTTTAGATGTCGAAGCATCAGCAAGTTTGGGTAGTGAGGCTTCATTTTTCGCCAAGCTTTTATTTAAGTTAAAGGGGGTTTTTAAGAATTCTTCATCTCAGAAAACAACGATTCGGGAAACCTTGAAAAAAGAGTTTACCCGTATGAAGGGTGACATCAATTTATTATTGGGGGATGGGCTGAAAAAGTTGCGGAAAAAGTTTCCCAATTACAAAGGCTTTTTGGTAATTGTTGATAATCTTGATCGCTGTCCGCTTGCAGTGTCTGACAAGTTGTTTTTTGACTATGCAGCTCAACTGACATCATTACACTGTTCGATAATTTACACAGTTCCGATCTCGGCTCTCTATTCATCGCGTGGTTTGAGTAACTCCTTTGACGATCCGCATATTGTGCCGATGGTGAATATCTATGAACTCGATCGCGCTAAATATCCCTTAGAGTTCAATCAAAAAAGTTTAGATGCTGTGGCAAAAATCATTGAGAAACGGGTAGATGTAAATGTGATTTTTGATTCGCGTCATGAGCTAATGGAATTAGTAAAGGCAAGTGGTGGGCATATTCGGCAATTGATGCAGTTGATGCAGAGAGCTTGTTTGACGGCGAGTGGTCGCGAACATGACAAGATCTTGGCTGAGGATGTGGAATATGCGATTAAGCAACTTCAGTTTAGTTTGGAGCGATCGCTTTCTAATAAAAAATACTTTAATGAGTTGGCTTATATTGCTTTAAACAAAGATTTTTCCGATGAAGAAGATGTTAAAGTCCAGATGCTCTATAGTACGGCGGTTCTAGAATATAACGGTAGCGATCGCTGGAATTATCCCAATCCTTTACTTATGCGTAGCAATGCCTTTACCAAAGCAATCAGTGTCCTCTCAAATCCCTAACGATGATCGCGCTCAGATTGTTGCTTTGCTAGAGCAAAATCAGGAAGTGTTTAAGATTTTGCTTGCCTTTGTGCAGATGTCCAAAGGTTTTAAGGTGGCGTTTGCTGAGATCAATTTTCCACCTGACATCGATATTTTAATCACAGCGTTGCAGGAACATCCAAAATGTCAATCTATTCAGTTTGTGGTGCTACGCTTTGACGATCCAGACTTACGGTTTCTGTTGGAGGCAATTAAGCAAGATCTAGCCAAGATCGAGATTCAACCTGATAAAAAATTAGTTTTGATTTTGCAAGGTTTGGAAAAAGCGATCGCTTACAGTGGTGACAATCCGCCTATATTAACCAATCTCAATTATGCCCGTGATTCTTTCCCTGTCGTGATTCACCATCCTGTGCTGTTTGCTTTACCCGACTACGCTGTAACCCGCATCGCCCAGTTTGCGCCCGACTTTTGGGCATGGACATCAGCAACCTTTAAATTTCAAACTCCTCCCGAAACCCGCGATCGCTTAACTGCCGAAGTCTCTAACTTTTCTCATAATCCCAATCGCTATTTTGCTAAACCCGAACAAGGGGAACGTATTGATTTATTAGAGAGGCTATTGCAAGAATATGCTGAAGATACGGAAGCAAGTAGTCGCACGAGGTTAGAATTGCTCAATCAATTAGGTAAGGCTCATCAATCAATCCGTGAGTTTGATAAAGCAAAGTTCTATTTTCAACAGGCGATCGAGCTTTGTCGTGAGCTTAACTTCCAAAATGGTGAATTTGAAGCTTTATATAATTTGGGTGTTCTTTGTTACATTGCAAGGGAATTTGAGAATGCGAAATGTTATTTCAATCAATCTTTACTAGTTAAAGAACAGATTGGAGATAAACAGGGAAAAGCCAATGTTTATCATTGCTTGGGTATGGCTGCCCAAAAATTGGGAGAATATGCTGAAGCGCAACAAAACTATCAACAGGCTCTAGCGATAAAGATCGAATTTGGAGATCTTTATTCCCAAGGCAGCACATACGCTCAGTTAGGAAATCTTGAATTAGACTTGCAGAAATATACTGAAGCACAGCACAATTATCAAAAGGCTCTCAATATATTTATCGAGTTTGACGATTACTCGTCCCAAGCTAACACATACCAAAGTTTTGGAGTGGTTGCCCAATTATTGCGTGAATATGCTGAATCTCAGGAATACTATCAAAAGGCTCTCGCGAATTTTATCGAATTTGGCGATCACTACTCCCAAGCCCGCGTATACGCTCAATTAGGACTATTAGCAAAAGCAGAAAATAACTTCACTGAAGCAGGTCAAAATCTACTACAAGCCTTAGAAATCTTCGCTCAATTCCAAGATCAGCATAATGTGGAAATGACTGTAAATATTCTCTCTCGCATCTATCAAGCCACCCAAGACCAGAGCCTATTAGAAGCAACGGCAAAGGTTTTAGGCGTAACCGTTGAAGAAATAGCACAAGCATTCAGTAGTAAGGAATAAAAAACTTTAAAAGCCGAGATTCAGATCCCCGACTTTTTCTTTGCTGTTATAGACCATCTGCACTAGTCACAAAAAAAGTCGGGGATCTTTGCCTTCACAGATTACTTTTGTTGAAGAGATCTTAAAATTGTTAAAATCAAATTAGCACTTAGAGAGCGATTACATGAACTGGGAAAACTATATCCACTCCGATCCCGATATATTAGTCGGCAAGCCAGTCATCAAAGGCACAAGGCTTTCCGTCGAATTTATATTGGGCTTATTGTCCGCAGGTTGGACAGAACAACAAATATTTGAGAACTATCCCACTCTAAACCAAAATTCACTCAGAGCCGTATTTGCCTTTACCAGCGAATGTATGCGCGATATGACGCTATATACAATTCCAACACCACTAAAGGCAAGTTAATGCAGTTTTTAGCAAACGAAAATTTTCCCCTAGTCAGCGTTAGAAATTTGCGAGATATTGGCTTAGACATCGCATCTATCATGGAAGATTCTTCAGGAATCAAAGATACCGAAGTCTTAGCAAGAGCAGTTAGTGAAAATAGAATTATTCTGACATTTGATCGCGACTACGGCGAATTAATTTTTCGGCGATTTTTACCAAAACCCATAGGAGTCATTTACTTTCGCTATCAGCCGCTAACCCCATTAGAACCTGCCCAGCATCTAATTCGCTTACTTGATGAAGACAACATAAAATTAACAGAAATGTTTACCGTGCTAGAGCGAAATAAAATACGACAGCGAACATTGCGATCGCGTTAATCCCTATACAATTACGAGGATTTTTATTATGGTGTGGAAAGATCGAATTACAACAGATCCATCTATTTGTCATGGCAAGGCATACATCAAAGGAACGAGAATCATGGTGTCAGTCATTCTCGACAACCTCGCCGCCAGAGTCAGCCAAGCAGAAATCTTGCAGAGTTACCCCACCCTCACACCTGAAGATATTTTTGCCACCATCAACTATGCTGCCGAATTAGCCAGTGAGCAAGCAGATAATCTCCAAATGGAAAAGGAAAAATATGAATCAATTAACATTAGCGCCAAAGTTAAATAGCCTACTAACAGAATTTCGTGAAGAACTGCAACACCTGTATGGCAGTAAATTCTTGCAAATCGTTTTATATGGCTCACAGGCACGAAATCAAGCCACAACTGACTCAGACATTGATGTTGCAGTCATCCTCAAATCTCCCATCTCCCCTCCTGCTGAAATCTTCCACATGGGCGTAATCAAATCTAGACTCAGCCTTCAATACGACGAACTCCTTTCCGTAATCCCCATCTCAGAAGAAGACTTCAAGAACAAATCTACCCCACTTTTAAACAATATCCGTAGAGAAGGAATTGCTCTATGAATCAAATTCAATAAAGCAAAAAGCAAAGTCCCGCTACCATGAGACAAGTTCAGGAAATTTCTTGGCTAGCTCCGTGATCACAGGACAAATGGCAGCATTTTCAGTGCGATTTTCTAAGGTGTTCCAACTGAAGGGAGCAGATTGAGCAGCCGATAGCCATAATAATCGCTTAGCACGGGTCATGCCAACATAGAGTAACCGAAACTCCTCGGCTTGCTTGAGGTAACTGCATTGTCGCCAAGCTTCCTCAGCATTGGGAAGGCGATCGCTATGCACGATCGCTCTAATTTGCGCCCTTGTCACTTCAGGTAAACCAAAGTCCCCTAAAAACTTAACTGATTCAGGAATATAAGCCTCTCCAGGACAAATACGTTTATGCAAGAATGGCATGAAGACCACATCCCAATCTAGCCCTTTGGCTTTATGTAGACTGATCAGTGTTACCTGTCCCCCTGTCATATATCGCCCTTCCAGATTTTCATCTTCGACGGCTTCAAAATTTTCTGATTCGACGATTTCCCTTAGCGATTCGATTACAGTTTGCATGGAATAGCTGCCCACCAGTTGCTGATTGAGGCGATCGCCTAATTTATCAGCAGTTGCCAATAGCCCTGCCTCTTCGTCGTAGATAGTAAAGGCAATAAAGGGAATTAGGTTATATAACGGAAGTTCGATTTTAGCGCGTAGTAAACCGATGCATTTAGCTTGGGTTTCTTGGGCAAGGGTTGATAAAGCTGGATCTAACAAAGTCGGATAGAGAAACTTTTCGGGATTACTGGCGAGCGCATTGAGATCTTGCTGTGATGAGATTTTCTGGCGATCTTTGAGAACTTCTAGAGCTAATTTGAGATTGTCGGGGGAGTGGGGACGTTCCATAAACTGCAAAATTGCCAACATATCCATCGGTACACGCGATCGCCGATCACTTTGTTCGACATCATAGATTTTAATCTCATGCTCCTTGGTCAGCCATGCAAGAGACTCGGCAACAAAGCGCCCCTGATTATGCTGACGTACCAAAATCGCGATACTCAGTTTGGGATCTTGAGCAAGTAATTGCTTGATGCGATCGCCGATCATCGTCATCTCATGCTCAATATCATCGATAGTATTGGGCAAATAGATTTCTACACCTTTGCCAATGGGTTCAGGATTAGCATTTGCTTGAGGATCATCAGCATCTACTGGATGAATTCTTTGCTGACGGAACGGCTTCTCAATCTTGGCGTATTCGGAGTGATTGACCCAATGCAGCATATAGTTTGCGGCTCGCATCACATTTCTGGTACTGCGTCCTGCTTGATCAAGGGTTGAAAGTTGCGAATTAAGACTACAGCGATCGCAAAATTCATTAAAAAAGCGTGGATCGGCAGGGGTAAAAGTGGAGTTAATCGCTTGATTAGGATCGCCAACCCGCATCAGGTTTTTGCCCTCTCCCTCTGTCCCTCTCCCTCTGGGAGAGGGAAGTAAGAAATTTGACTCCCCCTCTCCCAGAGGGAGAGGGGGCTGGGGGGTGAGGGCGAGAATCTCTAACAGCTCCGTTTGCAACGGTGAAGAATCCTGTGCTTCATCTTCAAATACAGCAAAAATTCGCTCTTGCCAATATTTGCGAACACCTTCATTTCTTAAGACCCGTAACGCTCCCAAAATCATATCGTCATAGTCGATCGCCTCTTCTTGCCGCAACAGTCGTTCATAGGTTTCATAAAGTCCCGCCGCGATCGCCAAGATATCACCACCATCGGGAGCTTCCGCTTCACGCAATTCCGTCGCGCTCAAACCTGAACTCTTGGCTGTTGCGATCGCCTCTCTTGCTAAACTAGGCAATACATCGGTGCGTAATACAGTCTGTCGTCGTAATCGTTCCGTATCCTCTCCGTCAAAGTTTTTCCCTTCTAGCAATAGGTCATACAATTTGGGATTCTCTTTTACCCAGATATTTGTGGCATTGCGAATTAACTTCTGCTTGAGCGATTCCGAAATAATTTTAGTTTCCCCTGCCCCAAATCCTGATAGTTCTCGATGGGTGCTGGCAATGTTGTACGCCAAGCTGTGCAAAGTACTAACTGTAAAAGAGCTTTGCGGTAAGCGCAGATTTTTGAGATGCTCGGAGACTTTTTTGCGAATGTTGCTCACCGCCGATCGCGTAAAGGTGACGATTACTAATTGCTTTTGACGATGCAGATTAAAATTAGCGATCGCGATCGCGGCGGCTACCGCCATACCTGTTGATTTCCCTGCCCCTGGCACTGCGGACACGGCAAGCTCACCACCCTGCCAATCCGCCATTGTTTGTTGCCCTTTGCGGAGGGTTGTGCGTAATTGATTGAGAGCTTCAGGGGTGACCATGACAACTTGGGCGGATGTACATCACGCATTTTATCGCAAAGCCAAAGAAAAGGAGGGCGGCGCTTCGCGCCGCCCTCCTTTTCTGCTTGTAAATGATGTCATGTGAAATCCTGCGATGGCGGCGGTCTAGGGCTGGCACGGGGGCACAACAGCCCCTACAAGATCTAAAATTTACAGGTAGGGGCAATCCCCCCGTGGTTGCCCCGCTATGCTAGCCGCAAGAGATTGATCATCTGAGTTCCATGTAAAATCAGTTTATAAATTAAGATAAAAGTCTTTTACTAAAGCAATGTAATCTTGCGTGTACAGGTGTTTTCTCTCTTCGATGGTGAGCATCGTTGTTTGGGTGGGATATTGAGTGGGGCTTAATTCTAGTAATATCCGTTTGACTGGACTTTGCGGAGTTGGTTTGACATGAACTTGGCGATCGCAGAATAAATTAAAACTTTGAGCTTTAGTGAGAAAATTATTAGCTAAATTGGTGGGATAAATAACTGCTAAATGTCCATTTGGTTTTAACAATTGCGATGCGATTTGGAGAAGATCTGTTTGGGAAAGGCTGTCACTATGTCTAGCTAAGTTTCGGGAATTTTGTGAAGGTTTAAAGGCGTTCTCAAAAAATGGCGGATTAGAAATAATCAAGTCGTATTGCTGAGAACAGGCGATCACCCAGTCTTGAACACTGGCATGATCGATATTAATGCGATCGCGCCAAGGCGAACTCTCGATATTCTCTTTAGCTTGTTGATAAGCATCATGATCAATTTCCACTGCATCAATAAATGTATTGGAAAATGTATTTGATAATTGCGAGCGCTGAGCCAACATTAGGGCTAGCAATCCTGTCCCTGTGCCAATATCCAGAATTTGAGCATTTTCAGGTAGCTTTGCCCATGCACCCAACAAAATGCCATCTGTTCCTACTTTCATCGCACATTTGTCTTGAGCGATCGCAAATTGTTTAAAGTAAAAACAGGAATTTCGCATTTCTTCATTGCTAACCGCTATGATCTTGCCATACAGCAATTACCATTCAAACGAACCACAATATATGTTTTGAAAGTATTGCAAAGCAATACTTTCAAAACATATAGCAATCCTAAATGAGTTGCGGAAGGACACCCCGATGGGGTGTCCTTCCGCAAGCCCCAAAAATCCACAAATGAGATAGGACTGCTATATATTGGTTTGGGTTTGAGCGCAAAGCGCTGTAATTTATACTAATTCAACGAAAGTGTAACCACACTCACACTATGGATGCAGCACTTACTTCTCAAGATATTTTGCGCCGCTATGCACAGGGCGATCGCGACTTTAGTGGGCTTAATCTGAATGGCATCAAACTTAGCGGTGCAAATCTGAGTCGTACCGATTGGCTAGATGTTAACTTATCTAAAGCCTATCTCAATAGTACCGTCTTCACCTTTGCTTGCCTGACTCGTGCGAATATGCGCGGAGCCTTGATGGTGGGAGCAAATCTCTGTGGTGCAAATCTTAATCAAGCAAGCATGAGTAATGTCAATCTATCCAATGCGGATTTGCATGGAGCTAGTTTGCAAGGAACGACGCTATTTGGAGCCAATCTTAGTCTTGCTAATTTAATGGATGCAAACTTAATTGATGCGGATATGCGAACCGTGAACTTGAGTGGGGCGAACCTTGTCGGTGCTTGTATGAAAGGTGCAAATCTCAGACAAGAAAGAGCGATCGGCGATCAACATGAAATTGATACTGGTAAAAAGAAGCGCAGCACTGCGAATCTAACGGGGGCAAATCTATCGGGTGCGGATTTGCGCGGTGCAAATTTATCTGGGGCGGATTTACACAAAGCGGATTTAAGGGGAGCAAATCTCCAAGAAGCAACTCTCAGTGGGGCTAATCTGATTGAAGCGAAGTTAAATAATGCCAATATGCAGGGTGTCTTTCTCTCGGAGGCTAACCTTAGTTGTGCTACGCTTTCAGGCGCGATTTTAAATAATGCCAAACTGGAACGCGCCATCTTAATTGATGCAGACTTCAATGGAGTTTCATTGCGAAATGCGGTTATGGCAGATATTAAGGCAAGTCGCGTACAGATGAAAGGAACTGATCTCACGGATGTTAAATTGACTCGAGCTGATCTCAGCCGTGCTAATCTCCATGGAGCAATTATGGTTCGCGCTAATCTTATTGAAGCTTATCTGGCGCGGACAAATCTCGCTAATGCTGATCTGACCGACGCGATTCTCAATCGTGCTGAATTAAGTAGCGCTAATCTTGTCGGTGCGATTCTTAAAGGTGCGACACTTCCTGATGGCAAAGTCCATAAATAAATTGACTTACGCAAAACCAAAACTGCCCTCTTCTCTACTGGGATTTGCCGTTAAATACCTCTCTGTCTGCATTTGAGGGTTTAGATCCCCCCCAGCCCCCCTTAAAAAGGGGGGAGAATTTTCTTCTTCCCCCTTTTTAAGGGGGATTGAGGGGGATCATTAGTAACTCACGCTATAGCTGATAACTTGTGTATACGCGGTAGCCTACTGGAAGAGGGGCTAGGGGTGAGAGTTTTACGGATTTATGCGTAAAACTCTAAATAAATCTAAACGGTAAGATTAGATGGGCAAAGCCCATCCTAAATATAATTGTTGTAAAACTTGAGGATAAGGTCATGACTTCTCGGTTCTATGCGCTGACACTTGTATTGGCAACTGGACTTGGTGGAATCTTACTACCGCCTGATCAGTCCTTTGTGAACGCCCAAACACAAACAACTCAAACTCGCAAAGCAGAAGCGGATCAGCTGTTGGATTTGGGAACTCAGCAATATAAACTCAGCCAGTTTGAAACCGCATTGCAGTCATGGCAACAAGCCCTAGTTATCTATCAAGAAATCAAAGATCGTCAGAAAGAGGGAATATTGCATGGAAATCTAGGCAAAACATACGAATCGTTGGGACGTTATGAACAAGCGATCGCTTCTCATCGCCAGAGTTTAGCGATCGCACAGGAGCTAGGCGATCGCCGTAGCGAAGGAGAGTCTCTAATCAATCTCGGCGTTGTCTACCGCGCTCTGGGGAACTATTCTCAAGCGATCGCCCACCATGAGCAAAGCTTAGTGATTACCCGTGAGACTGGCAATCGCCGTGGCGAAGGATCAGCCTTGGGTAATTTGGGAATGAATTACTATGCTCAGGGTGACTATGTGAAAGCGATCGCATTTCACGAGCAGCGTCTAGTTATTGCCCGCGAAATCAAAGATCGTCAAGGGGAAGGCAATGCCATGGGTAATCTCGGTAATGCCTATCGCGCTCAGGGTAACTTTGCTAAAGCCATTGAGTATCAGGAAAAGCGTTTAGCAATTACCCGTGAGATCAAAGAAATACGCGGAGAAGGACAGGCTCTCGGCTTTTTAGGACTGGTTTATCGCTCACTTGGGGACTATCCCAAATCGATTAGCTATTACAAGCAGAGCTTAGCGATCGCTACTAAAATCAATGATCGACTGAGCAGAGCCAAGTCTCTCGGTTACTTAGGCAATGCCTACTACGATCAGGGTAACTATCAGGAGGCAATTAAATATCACCAGTCGAGTTTGGAAGCGGCGCGAGAAATTAACGATCGCCGTGGTGAAGGGAAATCACTAGGATATTTAGGGAATGCTTACGAAGCGCAGGGTAATTATGATGAAGCGATCAAATACTATGAGTCAAGTTTAAAAATTGCCCGTGAAGTCAATGATCGCCGTGGGGAAGGGAAAACATTGGGTTCTATGGGAAGTGCCTATTATGCCCTTGGTAACTATGCGAAAGCAATTGACTATCATAACGCAGGATTAGAAATCGCCCGTAAGATCAAAAACCGTGATGGCGAAAGAATGGCTCTAAATCAGATCGGCTTGACTCTTGAAAAACAAAAACAAACGGATTTATCCATTGTTTTCTACAAGCAATCAGTCAACATCAGTGAATCGATCCGTAAAGATATTCGTAAACTTGATCGAGATTTACAAAATTCCTATTTAAGTAATGTGGAAGGTTCTTACCGCCGCCTTGCCGACCTATTACTCCAACAAGGTCGAGTCATGGAAGCCTTGCAAATTCTTGATCTCCTCAAGGTGCAGGAACTAGAAGACTATCTTAAAAACATTAAAGGAAGCGATCGCACTGCTCAAGGGGTAAGGATTTTAGAACCAGAGAAAGCGATTAGCGATAAGCTGTTAGCGGTTAGCTTTGAAAATAGTCCTGCAATTAACGACCTACTTGCTAAGCAGATCCAACAGCTTCCCAAATCAGAAATCAACAAGGTCCCCGACTATCTCCAACAAATCCCACAGGGAACTGTACTACTTTATCCTCTGATTTTAAGCGATCGCCTTGAAATCATCCTCTTCTCACCGAATACACTCCCCATCAGCCGTACTGTGAAAATATCCAAGGATAACCTAGAAGCTTTAATTTCTAACTTTAGGGAAGGGGTTCGAGATGTTAGTTCCGATGATGTCAAAGATCCTGCTACCGAAATCTATAATCTGCTGATTAAACCAATCGAAACTGAACTTGCTCAAGCCAAAGCTCAAACTATCCTCTATGCTCCTGATGGTCAACTACGCTATGTTCCCCTCGCGGCTCTCTACAATGGCAAGCAATGGCTAGTGGAGAAATATCGAATTAGCAATCTCATCGCCTACAGCCTCTCTGACTTTTCTCCCCAACCCAAAACTAAACCCAGTATCTTAGCAGGAGCATTTGGCGGGAGAGAGGGAGAGCAGAAGTTTGGACAAGTTGCTTTACCTGCAACACTTACTGAGGTCAAAACGATCGCTAATAAATTCCAAAACTCTGTTGCTTTAACTGAAAATGACTTTAGTCGCCAAGCGATCGAATCGAAACTAAAAAATCATAATATTATTCATCTTGCTACCCATGCTGAATTCAATACGGGTGCACCAGATAACTCCTTTATTATTTTTGGTAATGGCGATAAAATTCGTCTTCATGAAATCACGGATTGGCAAATTCCCAATGTGGATTTGATCATCTTAAGTGCTTGTCAGACAGGATTAGGTGCTTTTGGTAGTGGTGTAGAAATTCTAGGATTTGGCTATCAGGTGCAAAAGGCAGGGGCAAAAAATGCGATCGCTTCTCTGTGGTCGGTTAATGATGTGGGGACAGGTTCGCTGATGACTACTTTTTATGCGGAAATGCGAAAAGAGAATGTTGCCATTTCTGAGTCATTAAGGCGATCGCAAATTGCTTTAATCAATTCCCAAGAATATAATCATCCTTATTTCTGGTCAGCATTTTTTGCGATCGGTAATGGTTTGTAGACATATATTGTTATTACTTAATAGGTATATTTAAAATAATTGTTAAGCGATCGCTATGACCATTCTTTCTAAGTACGAAGAATTAACGCAAATCTATGACGGTGCAAGCTCTCAAGTTTATAGCGCTCGATATATAGAAAGTGGTCAAGCAGTAATCCTCAAAGTTTTAAAAGCCGCATATCCAACACCAGAAGAAATTCGCCGTTATCGACAGGAATATAACCTTGCCCATCAACTGCAACTATCCAAGGTGATCAAAGCCTTACAACTAGAAGAATGGCAGAGAACCCTAGTAATTGTTTTTGAGGACTTTGGGGGGACTTCTCTCTCTCAACTATTACAGAAATATCCGCAGGGTTTACCACTGGATCTATTTTTTACGCTAGCTTTTAAATTAGCTAATGCCCTAGGTCAACTCCATAGCCAATCCATCATCCATAAAGATATTAATCCCGCCAATATCGCTTTTAATCTGGAAACCAAAGTACTCAAACTGATAGATCTGGGTATCTCTACCCAACTCAGTCGAGAAAACCCCGTACTGCAATCTCCAAATACTCTCGAAGGAACATTACCCTATCTTTCTCCTGAACAAACTGGGCGGATGAACCGATCACTAGACTATCGCACTGATTTTTATTCATTAGGTATAACTTTCTACGAATTACTATCAGGAAGATTGCCATTTCAAAGCTCCGATGCGATGGAGTTAATCTATTGCCATATTGCCAAACAGCCAGATTCTTTATTAGAGATAAAAAAAGGACAGATTCCTCTAGTGCTAGTGGAGATAGTCAATAAACTGATGGCAAAAAACGCCGAAGACCGCTACCAAAGTGCATGGGGATTAAAGGCGGATTTAGAGGAATGTTGGGTGCAATGGGAGAGAACAGGTGCGATCGCTAGATTTCCATTAGGGAGGCTCGATATCCCCGATCAATTTCAAATTCCGCAAAAACTCTATGGACGCGATCAGGAAATCAATCAACTTCTGTCATCATTTGAACGGGTTGCGACTCCAGCATTAGAAGTGGATGAGAATAGTCATAATGCCGAATTGATCTTAGTTACAGGTTATTCTGGTATTGGCAAATCCGCAGTTGTACGATCGCTATATCAACCGATTACCGCGAAACGCGGCTATTTTATTACGGGCAAGTTCGATCAGTTTCAACGTAATATTCCTTACTCAGCTTTAGTTTATGCTTTAGCGGAGCTAGTCAAGCAAGTACTAGGGGAATCGGAGGCAGTACTGCAACAATATCGCGATCGCTTAGTAGTCGCCTTGGGTAGCAACGGCAAAGTGATCACAGAGATCATTCCTGATCTGGAATTGATCATGGGCGCTCAGCCTCCCGTACCGATGTTAGGCGCGGCTGAAACTAAAAACCGATTTCATCTAGTATTTCAACAATTTATCCAAGTGTTTTGTAGCCCCGAACATCCTTTGGTGCTATTTCTCGACGATATGCAATGGGCGGAGCTTGCGACCCTAGAATTATTAGAAAAGCTGTTAGGCGATCGCCACATTCAAAATCTATTAGTAATTGCCGCCTATCGTGATCATGAAGTGTCAGCAGGTCATCCCCTGACTTTAATAATTAATCAACTACAGGATAAAGGAGTCAATGTAGAAAGGATTACGCTAGCACCATTGGCAATTGAGCAAATCGAACAATTGATTGCCGAGACATTGCATCAACCGACTCTCAATGTCAAAGGGTTAGCCGAATTAGTCATCCGCAAAACTGAAGGCAATCCTTTTTTTATTAATCAGTTTCTCAAAACTCTCTACAGTGAGAACTTACTGAGTTTTAATTATAGTTTTAGGGAATGGGTTTGGGAATTAGACAAAATTGAGCAAATGGGTTTCACCGATAATGTGGTGGAATTAATGGTCGGGCAATTGCAGAAACTACCCAAGTCTGTGCAGAAAGTCCTATCAATTGCTGCTTATTTAGGTACAGAGTTTGATCTCAGCACCCTATCACTAGTCCAAAATCGCCTTGCACAGGATATCTTTGAGGATCTCAAACTTGCCATCAAACAGGGATTTGTGATTGCGCGATCGCCCTTTGATGACAATATCCTCATTCAAGATTATCAATTCGGACATGATCGGATTCAGCAAGCTGCCTATGCCCTCATCCCAGAACAGGAATGCAACCCCACCCACTATCACATTGGGCAGTTATTGCTACAACATTGGTCAGAGGCAACCCAATCCGAACAGATTTTTACGCTAGTTAAACATCTCAATGATGGTATTGCCTTAATCACTAATCAACCTGAACGCGATCGCTTAGCCCAACTCAATCTCTTAGCCAGTCGCAAAGCCAAGTTAGCAACCGCCTATCAATCCGCCCATGAATATGCTGAAATCGGACTAGGCTTGCTGGATAGTTCATCTTGGCAAGAGCATTATGCGATGACTTTACAGCTACATGAGCTTGCCGCTGAAGCTGCCTCCTTCTGTAACCAATTTGAGCGCATGGATTTGCATGTAAATACAATCGTTCGTCATGCTAAAAGCATCATTGAGCAAGTACCTGCCTACACTATCAAAATTCAATCTTTAACTTTTCAGAATCAATTTGCTGAAGCGATCGCCATTTCCCAATCAATTCTCCAAAAACTAGGAGTGCAAATCCCAGAAGTGATTACTTCCGAATTAAGGCTACAGGCGATTCAACAGATCAAAGATTTAATCGGTAATCGCGTAATTGCTGATTTGGGTGATTTGCCTACGATGCGAGAACCTGAAGCTCTGGCAATAACTCAGATTGCGGCGATGATGATTCCCGCCTGCCATATTCTCAGCGCACCGATCTATCCCTTGGTGATGACCTTACAGGTGGGTTTATCGATCCAATATGGCAATAGTCATAGCTCCGCTTTTAGCTATGCCGCCTATGGAGTTTTCCTGATTATCAGTTTGCAAGATGTTGATGCTGCGGTAAAGTTTAGCCGCCTTGCCTATCATCTAGCTTCTAAACCCGAAGCCAAGGATATTCGTTCGGAAACCTTTGTCCCAGTAGGGCTATTTTTGCACCATCGCCAGTTCCATCTTCACGAAACCTTGCCTATCCTTCAGGAAGGCTATCAAACTGGATTAGAAACAGGAAAATTTGAACATACAGGCTATTGTGGCTATGGATATTGTATTAATGCTTTCTGGAGTGGACTCCCTTTTAGAGAGATAGAAACGACAGTTAATACCTATGGGCAACAGTTACATCATCTTAAGCAGATTACTAATACGAACTATTGCGAAATCATTAAGGCTGCCATAGCGGCTTTACTAGGTAATCCCAATAAGGTGGAAGAGCATTTTGCTCAAATTACCCAAACAGAAAAACTAATTGCCGAATCTCTCGCCGCAAACAGTTGGTTACGATTATTTCTCTTCTATTTACATCGTGCTTTCCTACGATTTTTAATGGAAGAACTAATTGATGCAAATAACGATATTACTCAAGCCAGATCCTACGTTACCTCGATTGTGGGGATTATTTGCAAAGCTAACTTCTATTTCTATGACTCTTTAATTTTGTTAGCGACGATCGGTAATTCTGAAGTTGGTTTAAAAAGCCAATATCAACGTATTCAAGATAATCAATCTCAGTTAAAGTTTTGGGCAGATCATGCTCCCATGAATCACTTGCACAAGTGGCAATTAGTCGAAGCAGAAATCTGTCGCGTACTAGAGCAGAAAGAACAGGCGATGGAACTTTACGATCTGGCGATCGCAGGAGCAAGACAAAATCAATACCTGCAAGAGGAAGCTTTAGCCAACGAGCTTGCGGCTAATTTCTATCGGAACTGGGACAAGTTAACGATCGCGCGAATCTACATGATGGAGGCACGTCATGCCTATTTGCGTTGGGGGGCGATCGCTAAAGTCAAACTGCTGGACAGCCAATATCCGCAGATATTACATATGCCCGTGAGCAATTCCTCCTCACGCTTCCCGCATACGACCTTGAATACTTTGAATACACAGGGCGGTAGAAATTCTGGAGCCGATCTCGATCTAGCTACGGTGATGAAAGCCTCGCGAGCGATCGCTAGTGAAATTGTCCTCAAAGACCTTGTGCAAACTTTAATGCGAATTCTCCTAAAAAATGCAGGAGCGCAAACGGGTTGCTTGCTACTGCCTATAGAACCCCCTGTAGAACGATCTGAGAACTTAGCGATCGCCATTTATATTAGTGGCGAGCAAGCAAACATTTTTCCAAAGCAAGCGCTGAATCAGGTCTTACCCGAGTCGGTTTTATATTATGTGACCCGCAGTCAAGAAAGTGTAGTCCTTGACTATGCAACCCATATTGGTGACTTCACTCAAGATCCTTATATCCAATCGGTGCAGCCCATGTCGATTATCTGCTATCCCCTTATCAATCAGGGGAATTTAGTGGGCGTAGTTTACATGGAGAATCAAGTGACGATTGCTGCCTTCAAGAGTAACCACATTGAGTTTTTGCAATTAATCAGTGGTCAGGCAGCGATCGCGATTACCAACGCTCAACTCTACGCAGAGAAGGTGCAGTATACCTATACCCTAGAGCAGAAGGTCGAGGAACGTACCGCCGAACTGCAATGTGCCAATGAGGAGCTATATCGATTAGCCACATTAGATGGACTCACGCAAGTAGCTAATCGTCGTTACTTCGATCAACAGTTAGATCAAGAATGGCATCGCCTCAAACGCGAACAAATGCCCCTCTCACTGATTTTATTTGATGTGGATTATTTCAAACGTTATAACGATTGCTATGGACATCAGGCGGGAGATGCTTGTCTAATTCAAGTTGCTCAAGCCGCCAAGGAAGGGAGTAGTCGGTCTGCTGATCTCGTGGCGCGTTACGGTGGTGAAGAGTTTGTGATTATTTTGCCTAATACTGATCGCAAGGGGGCGATCGCGATCGCCGAACGCATTCAAAAATCCCTACGTGCTAGAGCCATTCCCCACGAGCGTTCAGAGGTACGTGACATTGTTTCGATCAGTTTAGGGATTACCTCCGTCATTCCCTCATCGGATCGATCGCCTGAGATGCTCATCTCCACTGCTGATGAAGCTTTGTACGCAGCTAAACAACAGGGACGCGATCGCTATGTTTTCAATTCCCCAACTTGGGTTGATTTCGATATCGCTATTTGAGTCATGCTTCGCATGACTCAAATGGCGATATCGAAATCACGTTTGCAAAGATGATTAAAGTTATACCAAAACTCAAAATGGCTACGCCATTTTGAGTTTTGAAAACCCTTACTGGGTTTGGTTTTTAATTCACGAAAGTGTTGTCACACTTTCGTGAATTGGTATTAAGAGTTGCTTAGCGACTTGCTAGAGATATTGAGTAGCTGTCGCTGTTATAGTGTGAGGTGGCGCGAAGCGCCACCTCAAATTGTTTTTTGGTAATTGCTCAACCTATAGAAAACAATGATTTGAGAGGATTCAAAGCGATAAGAATGGACTCAAAAGCAGAAAAGCCTTGTCTTTTTCCAGTATTGACAATGGAACGAACAGCCGCAAATAAGTCACGCCCCCAATCGGAGCGAAAACCATTCGTAACTTTTCTAAAAATGACACTCCAACGTAAAGCCTGTTCGCTAGAGTTATTAGTTGGCGGGATGGTGTGGTCATCCAAAAACAGAAATAAGTTTTCTCGTAATTCTAGATATCGCTTTTTTAGTCTGAGTCCATCTTCCTGAGTAGTTAACAGAGCTAAAATATTGTCGAGGTCTCGATACAATCGACATCGATATTGATAACGGGTAGAGTCAGCTAAATCCGACCATCGCCTTCGCAGCACCAAAGCTCGTAGCAGCAGCTTTTTCATCCTGCCAGAGAAAATCTGGTCTCCTGCATCAATTCCATACTGACAATCTCTGAGTTGATGGGCAAGACAAACTTGCCATTCTGTCGCTGGATTGGTCTTTTGGGCGCTAAACAAATCTGATACCCACACCTCTGGTTGATGCTCTGCCATCACTTCGGCGATGACATCTGCGCCTCTAGACGGTCGGATGATATGAAAACATACTTGTTCGTTCTGAAATACCCATTCCCATTGATTTTTACCGTTTACCCTTGCTCTGGTTTCGTCACTGCATACTAGACGAGATGTTTTTAGGGCTTGGAGTATTCCTGTCACCTCCGACTCTAGTTGTCCTTTCACCCTTGTTAAGAGATTGGCGATACCTCCTTCTGATATCTCTAAGCCAAATACTTCACTCAGCATTTGCTGCATTCTTCCATAGCTTATACCGTGACTGTATCTCATCGTTGTCACTAGGGCAGCTATTCTTTCTCCAAAGGGACTTCCTACTTCAAGTCCTACGGGTAATGCTGCGATTTGTTCCTGTCCACAATGCTCACACTTGCATCCATACCTTTCGATTCTGGTAACGATGGGCTTGATTGGTGGTATATCGATCTTGTCGTATCGTTCCAGTAATACCTGCATTGATTCAGCGATCTCTTTCCCACACTCTGCACAACTTTTTACAGTTGCTTTGAGCGTTTGGTCTGGATTTTCACTCAGTTGACGACCTCCTCCATCTCTTCCTATACTTCCTGCTCGTTTGCCTTCTGTTTCTTCTGGATTATTGATTTCCGCTTTAAATCCTTTGGCTGGTGGCAAACTTGAGTTCTTTGAAGTCTTCTTTGGTTTCTTTTCTAACTGTTTCTGTAGTTTTTGTAGTTCTTCCCATAACTTAACTATCAAGGCTTCTTTTGCCTCGTCTGTTAAGTCTTTTAGGTTGGATAGTTCCTTCATTGCTTTGATTTATCAGTTTTTGACTTTTTGTCAATTTTCCTACGTTGAGCAATTACAAAATTAGCTTAGGATTGATTGAACTATAGAATTAGTTAGCGATCGCCCATAACAAGCTTGCTACAATAGGCAAAACTCACAATCTTCAATCTAATGCAACCCAGAATAATATGCTTGCCATATCTCAAGAACCATCCAGAATGTCCATAAAAGAATATCTTGAATGGGAACCCCAACAAGATCTCCGCCATGAATATATCAACGGAGAAGTATTTGCCATGACAGGCGGCACACTCGCCCATAACGACATCACCCTCAACCTCTACAGAACCCTATATCCCCAAGTGCGATCGCGTGGCTGTCGCATCAACGTCGCCGATGTCAAAGTGCAAGTTACGACCAATAGCCCCTATTACTATCCCGATGTCGTCGTCAGTTGCGATTCTCAAGATATCAACGCCCGTAAATTCATCCAAAGTCCTACCATAATTGCCGAAGTTCTATCTCTTGGAACCAGTGCCAGAGATCGCGGCGAGAAATTTACCAATTACCTCACTATCCCCAGCTTACAAGAATATATACTCATCAATTCCGACAAAATATCAGTAGAACGCTACGCACGGGTTGAAGGCAGAATGTGGCTGTATTATCCCTATATTGCTGGCGATACGATTACCCTATCAAGTCTTGAATTTGAGTTTGCGATCGAGCTTCTCTATGAAGGGATTGTATTTTAACTAGAATAGAGAACCCTTAGTCCCAATCCATGACCTTCACAGCAGTCCTTGATAATATAGCCCAATCAACCATCGCCACAAAAATAGTCGAGAAACTCAAAACAGCCAAAAGTATATCCCTATCAGGACTATCACGCTTAGGCTAAGGACTGATTAGCATTCACTGTCAACAACAAGCTAAACCATTACACCACAGCATAACCTAGCGATCGCCTGTCTTAATCACGAAATAAAAAGGCGATCGCCTATAAAAAGATTGCTGTAATAAATACAACTCATCATCTTCAAATGAGAACCAATATCAATCATTTTTGATTTTGAGAAGTTAAGCTTGTAGCTCCTCTAATTTCTTTAAGGCTCTACCACTATTGATGATTTCTTGGGCATGAACGATCGCCTCGTTAATTTCATCATGTAGCCCATAGAGCCAGAGATAGAATCCACAGTTCCATAATACGGAATTAAGATATTCGGAAGGTTCGGCTTTGAGAGCAGAAACGATTTTTGTAGCCATTTCTGAAGCATTAGCGATCGCAGGATCTTCAGAGCTAAATCCATAGTTTCGCGCAGATAGAGTCAGCCGCTCAAAGAGATCCCCGTGATTAATGCCGATAATCGCTGTACGCGATCGCGGTAAGTCCACACTTCCCTCCCAACCCTTGACCGTTGCAAATTCGGTAAGCCCATGCTGAGCAAAAGCTTCACGAATATTCGTTTCAGTAGGCGGATGGACAAAACCTGAAACAATAAATTGCTTGCCTTGATAGGGAGACCACATTAACTCAAGGGTTGCAAAAGGAGGGCGTTTGCCAATTTGATCACGATAGGGAACTAGCCCTTGGGCAAGAGGAAAATGTTTGGGCAAGTAGACAAACCCAAAATTTTTGGTTTCTAAATTGGATTGCACCTGCTCAATAGTCAGATCTTGCCAATTTAGCCCCAAAGCTTGCCAAATTTCGATAAAAGGTAAACCTTCTTTGGTCGGCATCCGATCGCCACCATGCATCAAAATCGGAATCCCTGCGGCTGCCAAAACGATCGCCGTTACAGGACTAACTGGTGCTGTCTTTGATCTGCCGTCATAGGGTGATCCCAGTACTAAAACTTGTTTATGGGATGCGATCGGTGCAAGTTTTGCCCCCATCTGTTTATAGGCATCGAGCATCCCTGCTAGTTCCTCACTAGTTGGACGTTTAATGCGATGGGCGATCATAAATGCACCGATCTGAGCAGGTGTAGCAATCCCCTGCAACATCATGATCGTAGCCGCCTCAGCCTCTTGGCGCGTTAAGCTTTTGCTGGTATGTGTACCGCTACCAACTTTACGCAAAAATTCGCGAAATTCTTTACTCATTATTCTACGGGTGAATTTAATGCAAAAGTCAGTTAGATGTTGAATTATAGCCTAGAAAGTAGATAGTCTCTGCTTTCTGGGCTTACAGAGCACTTTTTAAAGTCACAGGCATTTCCTGCTGAATCATCTGGGCTGCAAGTTTACAAAAATATTGAATTGGCGGAATTTGAATACGATCGCTGGTAGTCACAAGGACAATTTCGCGAGTTAGACAGGGATCATGGAGCGATCGCACTACTAAGTCTGGATCGTGATTTAATTCCACTAAAAAGGTTTCTGGAAGTAAGGCTAGCAGGCTACCTTGCTTAACTACACCTCGAAAAGCTTCAAGAGAATTAAGCTCCAAAGCTGCATGTAAACGTATTCCTTGGCGATTGAACTGATCTTGGACAAGACGCTGTAGTCCATAGCCGTCTTTGAATACAGCTTGGGGGACATTATTCAAATCTTTCCATGTTAGCGATTCTTTTTTACTGAGGGGATGATTAACAGGTAGCAAAAGTTGGATTTTTTCCTCATATAGGCGTTCAACTACCATTTCCGAACTCGCGGTTAAAAATGGATTGTTCATCACGATCGCAATATCTATTAAGCCATCCTTGAGCACCTTAAGAGCGCGATCGCTTCCCAATGTCGTTACTCGCAACTGAACATTGGGATAAACCTTAGAAAATCTTTGCAATATCGGTGGTAACTGATAAGCACATGCTGAAGGAATCCCCGCTACACAAAGTTCTGTTTGCTTGCCTGCCTGCAAATCAAGCAACTCTTGTTCAGCCGTTGACCAAATCTGACAAATTTTTTTAGCATGGGGTAACAAGCGATCGCCACCCAAGGTTAGCTTCGCATTCCCCTGACGATGAAACAGCAGTATGCCAACAGTTGCTTCCAAAGACTGCACTTGTCGGCTGATAGTTGACTGACTAACTCCACATTTTTGAGCAGCCTGTTGAAAGTTTCCTGTTTCCGCAACTGCCAAAAAAGCCTGTAACTGTTCCAAACGCATGAAAAAATGATGATAGTTTTAGTTGTGTCTACCATCATTAAGCAACTTATGGGGTTTTGGAAAAGTAGCACTAGTAACAAGTATAGCTATCGCCTATTGTTATAGCTGCCATAGCAAAACCCAAGAAGAGAATGGCGGCGCGAAGCGCCGCCATTCTCTTCTTGGGTTTTATGTCCTCATACACTTGGCGACAGCTATAAGACAGCCATAGTAAAGCAGGTTCTAAAACCAAAATATGCGTTGCAGCGCAAAGTGTTGCAACGCATATTTTGGTTTTAGGTTTTAGCAAAATTTGCGCTGCTATAAATTCAGAATTTTATTTAACTAATGATTCGCCAAAAGTACGGATTGTAGGTAACGTATCGGTAAACCATCCTAGACCTAGTCCCACACCAGCAATTATGGCAAGGGCAAAGAAATTCCAGCCACGATTGTTCATAAAAGCTCGAAGTTCATTTCTGGCAACGTACATTAGAAATGCCCAAATAATGCTAATGCCAAGGGATAGCAAAAACTGCTCTTTTTTCAAAAAGACAAATATCACCGCCGCGATCGCCCAAGCTAATGAAAAGAACCAATCTATACCAAAGGCGATCGCCCCAGCGGGAATCCAGATCCGCCAATCAGCTTTATGAATAGAGAGTAACCATCCATAGGCAATATAGCCAGCTAAAACAAGAGCAAGGGATAGGAGCGGTAAGTTTCGTAGAGTACGCATATTGATCTCATCTCCAGAATAAAAGTATTAGTCACAGGTTATAGCGCAAAGCGCTACATCTACAGCAATTTGTCATCTAAAGCTTTTGAATTCAAGCCCAGTAAGGTTTTTCAAGACAGGCAACGGCTACGTCGTTTTACATTTCGGTATTGAGATTGTGTGTTGGGCGCAAAGCGCCCAACACACAATCTTACTGATGATTTAACTTTTAATCCCTTTAATTAGATACATGTCAACTTCTCCCATATTTTTTGCCAATATTTTCCCACGATGCTCTACTTCAAAAGAGTCTTTGACTAACTCAAACGTAGCTTGTGATTAGCTTGTGAGACGTTAATTTGACCAGCAACTCCTGATGATTCCATTCTTGAAGCAAGATAGACTGTATCCCCCCAAACATGATAGACAAATTTTTTTCTTACCAATAACACCGCTTAACAGCGAACCCGAATGGAGACCAAAAGGATTTATTGTGGTAAGGATGGGCGGCGCTTCGCGCCGCCCATCCTTACCTATTTAGCACTAACGCTAAAGTTGGTTAGATTGACCATAGCAAAATTCCTTATATCTAATACCAAAACACAAAATGGCATAGCCATTTTGTGTTTTCAAAACCCTTACTGGGTTTGGTTTTTAATTCACGAAAGTGTTACCACTCTTTCGTGAATTGGTATAATACCAAATCACAAAATGGCTACGCCATTTTGTGATTTGAAAACCCTTACTGGGTTTGGTTTTTAATTCCCGAAAGTGTAGCTACACTTTCGGGAATTGGTATAACTATAAGGTTCATAAAATCACAACAAAGTTTTGATAGCGCTCAAATAGGCAAAATGCTTAGCTCTGCATCATAAAAAACTAACTTCTCCTAATCCTTGACGTAGAATCTCTGGATGCAGGTCATTTGTCAAGTCGATGATTGTAGATACTTCATAGGTGTGATCAGAGCCATCATCAACGATGAAATCAACTAATTTAGAAAAGCGATCAAACAGTTCTATTTTCGGCAATTCACAAACATTACGCTGTTTTCCATTCTTAATCTGAGTACTAAAGTCTTCATCATCAAGATCGTCTTCTCTCAGATTAGCTGACGTGGAAATAATAGGATTTCCTAGCGCTTCAATAATTGTTTGGGATACTCCATGATCGGGAACTCGAATCCCTGTAGTTTTACGCTTAGGATTTAATACCAATTTTGGCACAAGCTTAGTTGCTGGCAAGATAAATGTAAAAGGCCCTGGCACAAGACTCTTCATAGTGCGATAGTTGGCATTAGAAACATTCGCATATTCAGCAATGTTAGAGAGTGACGAGCATAAAAATGTCAATGGCTTATCGTTCGACATCTGCTTGAGTTTGCGAACCTTCTCTACGGCTGACTTAGACATCAAATCGCAACCGATCGCATAGACTGTATCCGTAGGATAGAGCATGATCGCACCATCGCGCAAAGCAGCAACGATTTGGGCGATGGTGCGAGGTTGCGGATTATCTGGATGCAGTCGGTAGATCGTAGCCATAGTTAAGTCTCGCGATAGTTTTGCAGAAAAAGCGCACACAGCATTCTTTTTCTACAAATTTTTCTACAAATATTGTCTGTTAAGTAAAGGTTGTAGCACTTCAGGAATTAAGATACGTCCGTCAGGTTGCTGATAGTTTTCTAGAATTGCGGACATGGTACGCCCGACAGCTAATCCTGAGCCATTGAGAGTGTGCAGAAACTCAGTTCCCTTCTTGCCTTTACTCTTAAAGCGAATATTTGCTCGACGCGCTTGAAAATCATGGAAATTCGAGCAGCTAGAAATCTCGCGATAGGTATTAGCGGTGGGTAGCCAAACTTCGAGGTCATAGCATTTGGCGGCACTAAAGCCGATGTCACCTGTGCAGAGTTCGACAACGCGATAGGGAAGTTTCAATGCTTGCAAAATGGATTCGGCATCGCGCACTAGTTTTTCATGCTCTTCCGCCGAGTTTTCGGGGCGCACAAATTTAACTAGTTCCACTTTGTTGAACTGATGTAACCGAATCAAACCTCTAGTATCACGTCCATAGCTTCCTGCTTCACGACGGAAACAAGGAGTATAGGCACAATGATGAACTGGTAAATTCTCTTCATCAAAGATTTCATCACGATATAGATTCGTAACGGGAACTTCAGCAGTAGGAATCAACCACAGATCATCTTCGGCACATTTAAATGAGTCTTCGGCAAACTTGGGTAATTGCCCTGTACCTGTCAGGCTAGCGGTATTCACCAAAAGGGGCGGCGCAACTTCGATATAACCATTGGCAGTGTGGGTATTCAGCATGAACTGAATTAAGGCGCGTTCGAGGGCTGCTCCTGCGCCAATCAAATTCACAAACCGAGCCTGAGAGATTTTAACGGCGCGTTCAAAATTAAGAATCCCTAATTTTTCGCCAATTTCCCAATGGGGCAGAATGTCGGTGCGATCGCTTTTGTATTCATCACCCCAACGACGCACTTCGACGTTTTCGGTTTCATTTGCGCCAATGGGCGTGGTTTCACTAGGCAAATTTGGCAAAGTCATTAAAATGGCGTTGCTTTCTTCGCGCAAGGATTTTTCCTTGGGTTCTAGTTCTGCTAACAATTGTTTGATTTCTGGAGATCGCGCTTTGAGTGCTTGAATTTCCGACTCAGGCGCACCAGACTTCATTTTGAGTCCAACTTGCTTACCAATTTCGTTGCTTTCGGCTTGCAAATGCGATCGCTGAGTTTCGAGTGCACGAACTTCCTGCTCTAATTCGACTAATCTACTAATGTCGTAACCTTTGCCTCGACTGTTGAGGCGAGCTTGCACCTGTTCGGGCTGCGATCGCACGAGCTTAATGTCTAACACGGACTTTTATTTAACCTAAACGCACTCAGAGCATCATACAGCGCTTTGCGCTCAAACCCAAACCATCCAAAAATTTGAAAGCGTTGCTTCACAATGCTTTCAAATGAATAGTTATATCAATTCACAAAAGTGGGGCAACACTTTTGTGAATTAAAAACAAAACCCAATAAGGTTTCTAAAAACACAAAATGGCATAGCTATTTTGTGTTTTGGTATTAGTAATGTGGGATTCAACCACATCGCTAACAAATGTTAAAGATTGAATGATTTCTATATCTAGTGTCTGTTATGATGCATGGTGGAAATTTAAACACTAGATTTGTTTATGGTTGCTCAAATTAAGACGGCTCAGATTAAGACGAATCACCCAAAAAACAACCAACATCAGCCTAAAACGAACCCAGCAGATCCGAATTCACCTAAACCATCATCCATCGTGACTCCAATTAAAGGTCAGGTGCAGGTGTTTATCGCACCCCATCGCAATCTCTATGCCGATATCATCGCCCAAGGCTTGCGTGTTGCAGGACAAGGTACAAATGTCTTACTCATCCAATTTTTTCAGACAGGCATTAATCAAGGTTTGAGCAATCCCCGTCGGCTTGTTGAAAATCTAGAATGGCTGAGGTGTGAAGCTCAGCGTGATTTATCTAAAGACGGGCTGGAATTGACAGATATTGAAAAATCGTCAGTATTAGAGCTATGGGACTATGCCAAAGTTGCAATTAAGTCAGCACAAGCGGGTTTAGTGATCCTCGATGAAGCTGATTTGCTAGTGGCGCGATCGCTAATTACTGAGGACGAATTGTTAGAAGTGCTAGAAACGCGATCGCCCAAGGTCAATATCATCTTGATTGGTACGTCAATACCTGCTCGCATTTCTGAATATGCTGACCAAGTCACCCATCGTCGCAGTTAGCAAAAAAAAGCTCGCTATGCGAGCTTTTTTTTGCTATTGAAAGATATAAACTGATGTTATACCAAAACACAAAATGGCTACGCCATTTTGTGTTTTTAAAACCCTTACTGGGTTTGGTTTTTAATTCACAAAAGTGTTGTCACACTTTCGTGAATTGGTATTACGTGGATCTCAGATGATGAATCTCTTGCTGCTAGCGAAGCAGGGCAACCACGGGGGGATTGCCCCTACCCCAATAATTTAGATTTTTGTAGGGCTGTGCCCCCGTGCCAGCCTTAGACTTAGATGCTCGTAGGAATTCAATCCACGTAACATCAGATATAAAGAGAAAAGCGCTGTAATTATGAACCAAGCTTGAAGGCTTCCAGAAATAGTCCATAAACTAAACCTAATTTAAGAGAATTTAAAATTTCCTTGGTTAATAGTCTCGGTGCTGCGTTATCGCTTGGAGTAACTCGTTTGACAGTATAAACATAGCGATTAATCATTTCCACAATAAACAGAGTAATTGCCGCAGTCGTGATATCTTGCTCAGATTTGGCTCCCGATATAGTGGAGATTACAGATGCTAAAAAAAAGCCTACCAACAAACTAATCAATATCAAC
Organism: Pseudanabaena minima str. Chao 2107; assembly: GCF_051131155.1. Lineage (NCBI taxonomy): Bacteria > Bacillati > Cyanobacteriota > Cyanophyceae > Pseudanabaenales > Pseudanabaenaceae > Pseudanabaena > Pseudanabaena minima. Next base: position 508,523 of record NZ_CP159508.1, on the reverse strand, counting down.
GATGTCCGTCGCCAAGGATTTCGCGACCATTGGGATATTTGACCAACACTGACACTTACGATTGTACTAAGTCGAGTATTTTGCATAAAAACCTCTCAATTAAAGTTGCGATGAGGCATCTTGTACTAATAAATTGCTGATATTGGAAGAGCTTCCTAGCTTTGCCAAGGGGCTTAAGCCCCTTGGCTGTTTGAGTTATTTCGACAAGCTGTTTAAGCTTAGCTAAAAACTAGTGTCTCATTTTCTACAGTGATGTAAATTTGATGACCCTCTGCAAAAGTTCCTTCCAGAATTTTGTTGGCGATGGGGTTTTCGATTTCCCTTTGAATGGCACGTTTTAAAGGACGCGCACCGTAGGAAGGATCATAACCAACAGCAGCAATATAGTCTTTGGCTTCCTCACTCAGTTTTAAGGAAATCTTGCGATCGCTCAGCCTGTTCTCAATGCGTTTAATTTGTAACTCCGCAATTGACCGAATTTCATTGCGACGTAATGCATGGAAAATTACTGTTTCATCAATGCGATTGAGAAACTCAGGACGGAAGTGATTGCGAAGTACATCCAGCACCTTATCGCGCATTTGGTCATAACGAGCATCCCCATCCAGATCGCTAGGTAAATCTTTGGACACTTCGAGAATGCGATCGCTACCGATATTACTGGTCATGATGATCACCGTATTTTTGCAATCCACTAAGCGCCCTTGGCTATCGGTAATGCGACCATCATCAAGAACTTGCAAAAGAATATTAAATACATCAGGATGCGCTTTCTCGACTTCATCAAAAAGCACCACTGAGTAAGGATGACGACGCACTGCTTCTGAGAACTGTCCGCCTTCTTCATAACCAACGTAACCAGGGGGCGCTCCGATTAAGCGGGAAACCGAGTGTTTCTCCATATATTCCGACATGTCGATCCGTACCATTGAGGCATCAGAATCAAATAGAAATTCGGCAAGGGTACGCGCCAGTTCCGTTTTGCCCACTCCTGTAGGTCCCAAGAACAGGAATGAACCAATGGGACGGTTAGGATCATTCATCCCTGCACGGGCGCGACGGATAGCTGAAGATACCGAAGTGACGGCTTCATCTTGACCAATGACGCGATCGTGGAGATGTTTCTCTAGGGTCAATAATTTTTGACGTTCTGATAAGAGTAACTTTTTGAGGGGAATGCCTGTCCATCGCGCAACAATTTCAGCAATATCATCTTCAGTGACTTGTTCACGAAAGAGAATTGAACCATCGGCTCTGGCTCGATTTAGCTCTAATTCTGCCTCATCAAGATTTTTCTCTAGTTCCGTTAACTTGCCATACTTGAGTTCGGCAGCACGATTGAGATTGAATTCACGTTCAGATTGCTCAATCAGTAACTTAGTTTGATCGATTTGTTCTTTCAGCGATCGCAGATTATCAATGGTATCTTTTTCCTGTTGCCAGCGATCATCGAGGCTGATTTGGCGATCGCGTAGTTCGTTCATTTCTTTGTCAAGTCGATCGAGACGGTCTTGGACAGCCTTACTGCTCTTAGTTTTATAGACGACTTTGCCTTCGGCTTCCGTTCGTTCCACAGGGGTAAAGCCTCCTTCTTTTTGCAAGGATAATCTTTCCATTTCCAATTGCATCAGGCGGCGATCAATTTCATCTAGTTCTAAGGGGCGAGAATCAACCTCCATTTTTAATTTTGCTGCGGATTCATCAACCAGATCGATCGCTTTATCTGGTAAAAAGCGATCGGTGATATAACGATTAGAAAGTGTCGCTGCTGCCACTAGTGCCGAATCAGAAATAGTTACGCCATGATGCACCTCGTAGCGTTCCTTTAGTCCGCGCAAAATCGAGATCGTATCTTCCACAGTTGGCTGATCGACCACAACTTGCTGAAAACGTCGTTCCAGAGCTGCATCTTTCTCAATATATTGGCGATATTCATCGAGAGTAGTTGCGCCGATGCAGCGCAATTCACCCCGCGCTAACATTGGCTTGAGAATATTCCCCGCATCCATAGCACCCTGCTGTGTTGCCCCAGCCCCAACTACCGTATGCAATTCATCAATAAACAGCACAATCTTGCCATCGGAATTGAGAACTTCCTTAAGAACTGCCTTTAATCGATCCTCAAATTCACCGCGATATTTTGCCCCTGCAATCAGCGATCCCATATCCAGACTAATAATCGTGCGGTCTTTGAGAGATTCTGGCACATCACCACGAATAATTCTTTGCGCTAATCCCTCAGCGATCGCTGTTTTACCGACCCCTGGTTCACCAATTAGCACAGGATTATTTTTAGTGCGTCGTGACAGTACTTGCATAACGCGCCGAATCTCATCATCACGACCAATCACAGGATCGAGCTTACCTTGCTTTGCTTGTTCCGTAAGATCACGACCATATTTTTCCAATGCGGCATATTTCGCTTCAGGATTTTGATCGGTGACAGTCTGGCTACCCCGCAGTGATTTAATCGTTTCTTCTAATTTTTTGCGATCAATACTTAAATCGCGATATAGCCGTTTACCGATGCGATCGTCATCGGCTAATCCCAACAGCATATGCTCAACGGCAATAAAGTCATCACCAAAAACCTTGCGATGCTCTTCAGTGCGATCGAGCCATACTTCTAAGTTGCGTCCCAAGTACAATTGTTCTGGGCTTGCCACACGGGGCTGTCTCCGCAAAAATTCTTCGACCTGTCGTCGCGCCCTTGCCATGGGGACTGACATCGCCGTAAGTATATTCGTAGTCAAGCCCTCTTCCTGCTCCAATAGCGCCATTAGCAAATGCTCGACTTCTAGTTGCTGATGTTGAGCGCGTCTCGCGACCTCTTGCGATTTGACGATCGCTTCCCATGCTTTTTCAGTAAATTTTTTCGGATCGGTTGGTTGCATTGGCTTTGGTTACAGCAGGATTCAGGTGTAATTACTAAGGGTAGTTAAGATAAGTTTACAATGCTAGTCCGCTAAGTTAGTGAAAACCGCTATAAGTACTAATGTAAAACTAATGCAAAATAAAGTACGAAAACCCGTAAAGTTGCGCCCCTGCGGGCACAACTTTACGGGTTTTTCATCGCTATACTGGTGAATGATATATTTGACCAGCAGTGCTTGAGCATCATTGTGTTCCTATGGGCTATGAGCCACTACACCACAAGTATCGACCGCAAATCTTTGATGACCTCGTTGGTCAAGAGGCGATCGCCCATACCCTTAGCAATGCCTTAAATACTAAGCGCATCGCACCTGCATACCTATTTACGGGTGCAAGGGGGACTGGCAAGACATCGAGTGCGCGGATCATGGCAAAGTCGCTCAATTGCCTGAGTTCTGACAGCCCAACTCCTCATCCCTGCGGCAAGTGTGAGTTATGCCATAGCATCGCCAATGGTAATGCTCTCGATATTACCGAAATTGACGCGGCAAGTAATACAGGCGTTGATAATATTCGCGAGTTAATCGAACGCGCTCAGTTTGCCCCAGTTAAGGCAAGATTTAAGGTTTATATTATTGATGAATGCTTGACTGGCGATACGCTCGTACAGACTGATACAGGTTTAATGCGTATTGACGATCAAGATTTATTAGGTAAACAGGTTTTAAGCTATAACGAAAACTCTGCTCAATGGGAATATAAAAAAGTTTTACGCTGGTTAGATCGTGGTGTGAAGCCCACATTGATTATTAAAACTAATCAGCGATCGATTCAATGTACAGGTAATCATTTAATCAGAACAGAATCAGGATGGACACCAGCAAGCAATATCAAAATTGGGATGAACATATTGTCTCCTGTAGTTGCGGAAGTGGAGAATTGGAATACAAGTTTGGAGCGGGTAGAATCTGTAACAGTCGTTGGTGATGAGCCAGTTTATGACATTGAAGTAGAAGACAATCACAACTTTGTAGCTAATGGTTTGTTAGTACATAACTGCCATATGTTAAGTACAGCAGCATTTAACGCACTTCTCAAAACCCTAGAAGAACCCCCCGATCGCGTTACATTTATTCTCGCAACTACTGATCCGCAGCGCGTCTTACCGACGATTATTTCCCGTTGTCAGCGTTTTGACTTTCGGCGGATTCCCCTTGATGCGATGGTCAAGCACTTAGGAAAAATTGCCGTAAATGAGAACATTAATATTCATATTGAAGCACTGACTTTAGTCGCTCAAATTGCACAGGGAGGACTACGTGATGCTGAATCTTTGCTCGATCAATTGAGTTTATTAGATGGAGAGATTACGGTTGAAGCTGTATGGGATTTGGTAGGTTCTGTTCCAGAACAGGATTTACTATCATTAATTGAGGCGATCGCTGCCGATCATTCCACACAATTAATTGATTATGTGCGGCGCATTATGGATCGCGGACGAGAACCTCTGATCGTGTTGCAAAATTTGGCGAATGTGTATCGTGATTTATTAATTGCCAAAACCGCTAGCGATCGCAGTGACCTTGTTGCGATGACAAGTTCTGGTTGGGAAAGATTGATTCACCTATCGCAGAGTTTAGCGATTCCCAATATTTTGTTAGGTCAACAACATTTGCGATCGGCTGAGCTACAAATCCGTAACTCCACACAGCCACGCCTCTGGCTAGAAGTTACGCTCATGGGTTTACTACCATCAGCACAGGGGGCGATCGCCCAGTCACAAGCTCCTGTTCTATCTCAATCTCAACCATTTGTGCCATCACGCAATACAACCGCAACTCCACAATTTACGCCCCAACCACCTAGGACTGAGCCTGTTTCTCAAGTTCCAGTAGCACCAAAACCAGAAACCCAGACAATTCCAATTACCAAGGTATCGGAACCAGAGAATAATTCGATACCCACTCCCCCCATTGTCGAAACTCCGATTTCATCGGGAATTGATGACCTTGATGACTTCGCTGCGGTTGGTTACGATCTAGATCAGATGTGGCAAAGCATTTTATCAATGTTGCCAACACCCACAAAATCGGTTTTTATCCAGATACAGGCTCATATTCTGACGCTTGAGAGTAATAGCGTCAAAATTGGTTTAGGTGGGAAGCGCGATGAAACCACCAAGAATATTGTGATTCAGAAGCGACCAGAGCTAGAAGAAGTTTTTGCTAAGTATTTGCAGCGTCCAATGAAAGTGATGTTTACCTTTGTCACTACGCCGCCTCAAGCTGAGAAAGTTCAAGTTAATGCACCTCTTCCAGTTAGTCCAGCGATCGCCACTCCTGCAACTACAGCGACACCTGTCTCTCGGCCCAATCCCAGCAGCCCTAATCCACAACCTGCACCTCCAGCAACAGTTCCATCTGCAAATGTAAATCCTAGTCCAGAGAAACCGCAAACGTCTCAACCCCAAGGTTATGTTGGAATGTCAGATGATGACAGAGTAATCAAAAATTTAGCAGAACTGTTTAATGGACAGATTGTTGATCTTGATGAAGAGCCTAGTGATCCATAGCAAACCTTTTATGGCTATATAGGGCTATATTCAAAAAAAGTAATTGCTCAACGTAGGAAAATTGACAAAAAGTCAAAAACTGATAAATCAAAGCAATGAAGGAACTACCCAACCTAAAAGACTTAACAGACGAGGCAACAGAAGCCTTGATAATGAAGTTATGGGAAGAACTACAAAAACTACAGAAACAACTAGAAAAGAAACCAAAGAAGACCGCAAAGAACTCAAGGTGGAGTATGGGGGCAAATCCTTGGGTAAGTCTGCCCAATTACTTCCTTGCTTCAGTTGGTAAAGTATGCCATCTAATATTTCCCGTTTTGTCCATTTTGGCGGACAAGTTTTCTTTCTTTTCGGCAACAGAGGTTCAATAATCTCCACTCTTTATCGCTTAGACTGCTGCTATATTCCATGTTTTAACCCTTTTCTTACTCTTCCTAAGATACCAAATGGGTTCTATAAGAAGTGGGCGCAAAACATTCTACTAATTGATTTTTTGTCCAGTCATAATTTCGTTGAGAATTCCCCCAATGATGAGCGCGATTTTCAGCCCGAAGTGCTTGCAAGACTCTAATTGCTGGATAAGTCCCAAACTCTGCCGTTAGTAAATCATAGCGACATTCTGGCAAAAGATTTTGACACCAAGTTTCTAATCCACCCCGAATTTGATATGACACACCTTCTGTACTAGATATATCGACTGTATCTGCACCAAATCTCTCTGTTAGTCTTGTATAAGACTTTGTTTGTGCTGACGCATCCATCAAAAGCCGATAAGTTCCCCATTTTCCTAAGCCTGTATGGAAATCAAGATGCAATACTTCTGAAGTATTGCCAATCCATTTAGATAAATTTTCAGCAAGAATCTTTTGAGTTTTCGATGGAGCATTACCACCAAAGAAAAGCCCTTTTGAAAAATCATATTGTCCTACTAGAAGAGTGTTCCTTAAACTAGTCATGCCATACTTCAAGATTAGCCAAATAGCCTGCAATATATAGGGTTCAAATTTTGATGGTGGTGAAGTTGGATTTAGGAAAGCATTAAATTTAGGATAGTTTTTAGGACTACCAGTAAACTCTTCTTCAGGCAGTAAAAAGTTACGATTTAAGTCTACATTGCCTTCATTCCAACGTCTTAGCCATGCAAAGCCATAGGGATTTAGGGCATGAATGAGTAATACTCTCGTATCAGGCGATCGCGAATCAATTATCTGCTGCTGTTCTAACAAAGCTAATTGAATTGCTGACCCTAAAAAGCCTTCTACACCATGTAAACCACTGGAAGTTATTACGGTTCGTTGGGGTTTAGGTGCGCTTGCGATCGCCACATCAATCGTTAATTCTTAACCAGTTGGACTCACTCGATCAATTGGATAGGCTATGCAATCGTAACCACAAGCCAAAGACTTTGCTCGAAAGCGCTCCCGAGCGATCGCATAGTCTGGTGAAAATGCTTCTAAATAGTTCACGAATTTCTCACATCAAAATAGAACTTTTGTAAAAGTCAATTTGTAAAAGTCAAAATGATTGACTAATAAGTAGCTAGGCATAAATAAACTAAAACCCGAACAGATTGTTCCGCCCGCTACGCGGGCGGAACAATCTCTGGTTTTACTTTTTAATATGCTCATCTGCTTACTCTCTTCATTCTTAGACTCAAATATCCTTTGGCAAAATTTGTAGCAAAGATTCAGGAAGGATACGATGTAACCACTTTTCCCAATTTGTGTAATTTTTTTGGTATTGTATCCCAGCAAAAATTATGAAAACACCAACAAAAGAAAGCGCGATCGGAAACAGTAGCGAACTACTAAATACTGTATATGCAAGATGTCCCACATAACCGATCACTCCCATGCCGCCAAAGATGACAAATACACGTCTTCTGAGCAAAACAGAAAGAAGAATCAAAAACAGATTGATTAGGAAATAGAGAAATCTCTCCCATTCACCACCAGAATTCATTAGCGTTAAACCTCCCCAAAAAGCCATTAGTCCAGACAAGTATAGCCAAAAGGCAAAGTCACCCTGACTGCGGCGGATGCGCCGATCAATGAAAAAAGCAATGACAACATTGGCTATGCCAAACCAGAAAGAAACTAGACATCGCTCATTCCAAGCAAATTCATTTTTACCAAAAATCAACGGTGTCAAATCCATTGACATGTACCATAGCGAGTAAGCGATCGGCATTGTTAGGAAGGGAAAGCGAATCCACCAAAGTGCTAGCATCCCAGCGAGAATTGTGCCCAGTTCCATGTAAAACCAACTGGCTTTTACTAACACATGGTAGTTACGATAACTGCCTGGATCTCCGTATGGCCAGATACCCGTCATGCGCTGAAAGCCATAAATTGCAAGTGGAACCATACATAGGGCTTACTGAAAAAGCAAGAAAAGCATACAAGCAAAGGTTTCTAAGGAGAACGAAAACAGATAAAATGCAAGAAAAAGCAAGAAAAGCTAGAAAAACCCTTGCACCAATAAAATTGCATGTACCGACAATCCCCCACAGGACAGCTATCATTCGAGAACTTCTACTTACCATTTGGCGGCAAACTATCAGGAGAAAATCGATGGGTAAGATTAGCAGAACTAGTGCCGTGGGAAGAATTTGAGAATGAATATGCAGAACAATTTAGCGAAGGACAAGGAGCACCAGCAAAACCATTTCGGATAGCACTTGGGGCGCTGATCATCAAAGAGAAGCTAGGAACAAGTGACGAAGAGACAGTAGAACAAATTCGTGAGAATCCATATTTACAATACTTCCTAGGCTTATCAGAGTACAGCGACAACGCCCCATTTGAAGCAAGCATGATGGTACATTTCCGCAAGCGATTGAATCTAGAGATCGTGGGCAGAATCAACGAACGGATTGTGAAGCCTCCTAAAGAGTCGGGACAAAAAGAGAAGGAAGCAAAGCAGTACAAGAAAGAAGAAAGAGAAGAGATAGAAGAGAAGTTAGAAGAGCAGAATATAGAAAAGGAACAGAAAGAACCAGAACCAGCAAACCAAGGAAAATTGCTGCTAGATGCAACAGTCGCGCCATCCGACATCCGTTATCCCACTGACATCAAACTGTTGAACGAAGCAAGAGAACAAACGGAAATAGTGATTGATGCTCTTTACCAACAAGTGAAAGAACAATTAGCGAAGAAACCACGCACCTATCGCCGTGAAGCAAGGACAGCGTATCTCCAAATTGCCAAACAACGCCAACCCAATCGTAAAAGGATTCGCAAAGCATTGCGCCAACAGTTGGGATATGTGCGTCGCAATCTTGCCCATATTGACACTCTAATTGCCGCAGGGGCAAAGCTATCGGAATTGAAGAGGAGTCTCTATCGGAACTTGCTAGTCGTCAGTGAAGTATATCGGCAACAACAATGGATGTACGAGCAAGGTGGTCATCGCATAGATGACCGCATCGTCAGTATTACGCAACCTCATGTACGTCCGATTGTCAGAGGTAAGGCAGGAACACCTGTGGAGTTTGGCGCTAAACTCTCAGTTAGTTGTGTCGATGGTCATGCCTTTCTCGACCATCTCAGTTGGGATAACTTCAATGAATCGGGGGATTTGCAGCAACAAGTAGCATTGTTTAAATCTCGCTTTGGACATTATCCTGAAGCGGTTTACGTTGACCAGATTTACCGCACTCGCAGCAATCGCGCCTATTGTCGAAATCTCGGTATTCGGATTACGGCTCCGCCTTTGGGCAGACCTGTACCCGATGAGTTGGCGGCTATTCGCAAGCAGACTCTCGAAGATGCTAAGGTTCGCAATCAAATTGAAGGTAAGTTTGGACTGGCTAAACGACGGTTCAGTCTAAATCGCGTCATGTCCAAGTTGGCAAATACATCGGAAACGGCGATCGCTATCACTTTCTTGGTGATGAATTTGGAAGCGCTGCTCAAGCAGCTTGCTTTTTTCGGTTTGTCTTGGTTTATCTTTTGCTGGCAACTCTTTGTTCTTCCTTCTTGGAAACCCCTTTTTAACTTTAATTCTTTTTCTTGGCAATTTCCTTGTAGACACTCAAAGTATTATCCCCTTCCTCTTTGCCCACTACTTTTCCCTTAGTCTCTTTTTCAGCAAGCCCTACATACAGCAATAGTTGTGAGCAAACCTGCTGGAACTTTTAGCCCACGCTCAAACCACAAATGTCGTCCTGCCATAGCAAAAATTAGTATATAGATGCAAGATATGGCGAATATCCCCTTTCCCCCTAGCGATTCCCAAGCAAGGGTTAGGAAGAAAAACATCCCAAAAATGACGATGAGTGCACCAAAGTAGTAGGACACATTAGCAAAATCAAATTTGGGTACATGCTGTTTCCTTACGAGCAAAGCCTGCCAGAGACTATCAGCTACATTTGCATCGATCAAATCTTGGTCAACTGCCCAGTCCAGATCCTCTTTTTCAATTTGCATGGGTATCTTCCTCCAATAATGTTTGTGAATAATAACAATCTATAAATTTGTCGAGATTTCACTTTTTAATCATATAAAACCGCTTGCCATTTGTTATTTGCATATTGATTGCTAAATTTTGAGTTGCTTGATAACACATTGTTTTATTTCAATCTCTCATGAATATGTAAATGAGAACCTGTGCATTACTCACCAATGCCAACGCATTGCATTAGCTAAGTCGGCAATTGAATAAGAATATGTAGGTACTTGAGAAGTATAAGAATTGACTTGACGATCGCTGTAGGTTTGTGCCATAACAACGACTGGTAAGGCTAACGATAGTGAGATGATAATTGCCTTAACTTGAAAACCCTTGAGCCAAAAATTCTTGTTCATGTCTAACTCCGATTAGCTATAAATAACGCTTGTCTAATAGGATGCCTGAGCTAACTTGTACTAAAGACTCACTTTTAGGATCGGTAAAAGGATCGCTAATGGGATCGGTATTTTGCGATCGCGATTACCTCGATCTGTAAAATAGGGCTAGCAAACTCATTGAGAGTGCTAGCCCTTTAGAACTATGGCAAAAAAATATGGCAAAAGCGTCTAAACGAGGACAGCAAATACTCAAGGATAAATTACGTCAGATTGGACTTTCCCAAACTGCTAGCCAAGTATTAGAAAAAGCGGGATCAATTGGTGTCGCCAAACGTTTCTTTCAAGGGGATGACATTCGCCAAGATACCTTCATACAGCTTTGTCAATTTTTGGGTATAGATTGGCAAGAAGCGATCGCAAAGACTCCTCAAGTCGATTTAAAAGAAGCTCAACAAGTTATTAATTTCTTAGGGCGTACTACCGAGCTACAACAGTTAGAGCAATGGGTAATCAGCGATCACTATCAAATTGTCACCATTTTGGGCATGGGCGGCATGGGCAAAACTTCTATAGCATCACAACTTGCCCATCAATTAAAAGAAGAATTTGAATTTACGATCTGGCGATCGCTGCGTAATGCACCATCTTTTGCAAGCATCCTCACCGATATTTTGCAATTTCTCTCTCACCCTCAACCACTCGAACTACCAGATAATTTACCTGCACAGCTTGACCTGTTGATGCGCTATCTAGATGCGCGGCGATGTTTGTTGGTAATTGATAACTGGGAGTCGATTCTGAGCGATCGCTCTGGCTATCTCTCTGGCTATCGATCTGGTTATGAAGGCTATGGTGATTTGATTAGATATATTGGGGAACGTAATCATCAAAGCAGTTTAGTGGTTACCAGTCGCGAAGCACCGCCAGAATTATCGAGATTGATGGGAGGCTCAGTGCGATCGCTACATTTATCAGGCTTATCACAACAGGATGGCTTGCAGATATTGGCGAGAGAATCTATGGGGGCAAACGAGACCGAATGGCAGGAAATCATTACCCACTATGCGGGAAATCCTCTAGCTCTAAAAATTGTCGCCGCAGGGATTCGCGATTTACTAGGTGGCGATGTCTCGCAAATGTTGACATTGATGCGAGAGGGTGGACTGACTTTTGGAGACATTCATGATCTGCTCCAACGTCAGTTTTTGAGACTATCGGAATCTGAGCAAGAAGTAATGTACTGGCTAGCGATCGCCCGTGAGCCAATATCAGCAATTGCTTTAAAAGAGAACTTGCTGTCCATAGAATCAAAGCAAAAGCTGATTGTGACTTTAGAATTATTGAAAAAGCGATCGCTCATAGAAGTTATGGCTAATGGGTTTACGCTCCAGCCTGTTGTGATGGAATATGTCAATTATCAATTCATCGACAAGATCTGTCAGGAGATTAGCTGCACCGAACAGAAGATAAATCTACTCCATAGTCATGCCCTCATCGAAGCCACAGCAAAAGACTATATTCGTGATGCTCAAACTCGATTTATCCTTCAGCCCATTGCCGATAAGTTAGGTTATCAAGCGATCGCTGCGACCCTCGCTCGACTAAAAGCGGAAACTATACCAAAGCAAGGATATGCAGGTGGCAATCTTGTTAATCTGCTCTGTTGTCTGAATATTGATCTAACTGGTTATGACTTCTCTAATTTATCCATTTGGCAAGCTGATCTTAGAGAAGTGGAACTTCCTCAAGTTAACTTTACTAACTGCGATCTTGCCAGATCGGCTTTTAGAGTGACTTTTAGTAGTGTGATAGCGACAGCCTTCAGTCCCGATGGCAAGATTTTAGCAACTAGCGATGTAAGGGGCTGGATTTATCTTTGGCGAGTTGCGGATGGTAGCCAACTGCTTAAAACTCAAGCTCATAGCGAATTTATATTTTCTCTAGCCTTTAGTAAAGATGGGCAAATGATCGCAAGCGGTAGCATCGATCGCATGGTGAAGTTGTGGAATGTGAATACAGGAGCATGTTTACTGTCAATCGAAGCCCATGCACTTGGGGTAGCCAGTATTGCCTTTAGCCCTGACGATCTACTGATCGCCAGTGGTGGTGGAGATCGCACAGTCAAACTCACCGAAGTCGCAACGGGCAAATGCGTGATGACCCTAGAGGGACATGAGCAGATCGTGAGATCGGTCGCCTTTAGTCCTGATGGGCAGATGGTTGCGAGTTGCAGCTTGGATCACACCATTAAACTATGGAGCGTAACAACTGGAGAATGTGTTCGCACAATTGTTGATACTAATGCTGTCTACTCTGTTGCCTTTGCGCCACAAAGCGATCGCTCCGATGGACAGCTTGCCAGCGCTGGAGAAGATTGCCTTGTCAAGATTTGGGATATTCATACTGGCAAAATCGTGAAAGCGATCGCAGGACATCAAAAACAGATTTGGTCGATTGCTTTTAGTACCGATGGTCAAATGTTGGTGAGTGCAGGTGATGATGAAACTGTGAAGCTTTGGTCAGTAGATACAGGCGAAGTAATTAGAACCTTATATGGTCACAAAAATCGCATTTGGTCAGTGACCTTTAGTCCCGATGCGAAAACTTTAGTTAGTGGTAGTGATGATCGGATTGTGAAGTTGTGGGATGTAGATACTGGTCAATGTATCAGAACAATTCAGGGATATCACAAAGCTACTAAACCTGTAGCCTTTAGTCCTGATGGAAATCTTCTCTTTTCCTTTAGCTATGAAGAACAAAGTGTTAGGGTTTGGGATGTTCAGAATGCAAAATGTTTGAGAAATTTCGATCTTGGTACGTCTGGAGTGATGCAAGTTGCCTTTAGCCCTGACCAGCAAACCTTTGCCTGTGGCAACTATGACCATACCATCAAGATCTTTAATGTTAAAAATGGAACCTGCACGCAAATTCTCCAAGGGCATTCCGCTTGGGTAAGATTTGTTGCTTTTACTGCTAATGGTGAAATCTTAGCTTCTGGAAGTGGTGACCAAACCATCAAGCTTTGGCATCTCCCAACTTCAAAATGCTTAAATACTCTGCATGGTCATCATAGCCCTGTCCAAGCTCTAGCGATCCATCCCAAGGTTGAAATCCTTGCTAGTGGTAGTTGGGATGGCATGATTAAAATTTGGGATTTGCGATCGCAGGAATGTTTAATGACTTTTGCAGAACATAGCGATCGCATCGAAAGCTTAGCTTTTAGTCAAGATGACATATTAATTAGCGGCAGCATGGATCGCTCGCTTAAGTTCTGGAATCTAACAACAGGCTCTTGTATAAGAACTCTGCCAACCCAATTCCCAGTCTGGACAATAGCCTTAAATCCCAAATTATCAATTCTCGCCTTTGGAGGATATGCCGCCGAGGTAAAGCTGTGGTGTTTGCAGACTCATCAATACCTCAACAATTTAGAAGAGAAATTTGATATTGGCTATATGGGAGATGTGATTTTCAGTGCTGATGGACAGATTTTAGCTAATGGAAGTGAGGATGGAGTGACTAGACTTTTGGATTTGCAATCTGGCAAAAGTCTCCAATCATTGAAAATCCCTAAACCCTATGAAGATATGAATATTACTAGGATCAAAGGGTTAACTGATGCTCAAAAATCTACTCTTAAAGCACTAGGAGCAGTTGAGCTTGTCTAATTGAATATAGCCATTAGCAGCGTGCTTCGCACGCCGCTAATGGCGGAAAATGGCAAGGATTGCTTAGTGATGCTTACCATTTTCTGCTTTCATCGAACTGTCGTTAGTTGAGCAATTATAGCTGTCGCTAAATGTATTAGGACATAAAACCCAAGAGGCGAATGGCGGCGCGAAGCGCCGCCATTCGCCTCTTGGGTTTTGCTTGTGTCTTAACACAAGTGACTGTAGCTATACCAAGCAAACCTGTAGCAAGAACTGTAGGAAAGCGATCGCCACGATATAATAGTAATCCTGAAGATTGGATCGATGGAGTCCCTACCAGTTTAGGATCAATCATAATATGCTTACTTATTCATTGTTAGAGCAAGTCCTAATCAGGCTTAAATATACCGTAGATTTGAATCTTCGTTATCACGCTAAACTAACTGCTTTCATTCCTGTTGATGGTTATGAATCAGATATAGAGCTTGAATTTCGGGAGGGATACACCAGCGAATTAGGCGATCGCGATGCTTTACTCCAACTAGAATGGCTGATGGCTGACGGAGAAAGTTGTCTAGTTTTAGACAACAATTCTTTGGAGGCGATCGATGAAGTTCCCCATATATTTCCAACGGAAAAGCTGATTTTGAGAAAAGTATTTGACCAGATCCTAGAGGAAATTGCTAAGGAATCATGAATTGTAATGCTCAAAGGGATTCCTAAATTAACATCAGTTCGACGAAGGCGAAAAACGGTAAGAATCGCTAAGCGATTCTTACCGTTTTCCGTCATTTGCGGCGTGCTTCGCACACCGCAAATGGTTATATCGAACTCACGTTAAATTACAACATTTCTTGCCGCAACTCTTTTGACAGTTATATAGCAAAGCAAGTTTTGCTTACCCAAGAATTGAGGTGCGGCGCTTTGCGCCGCACCTCAATTCTTGGGTTTTGGTTTGTACTAGCTCAATCTTTTTCTGCTATAGCGATCGCAATTGACCATGAACAGCTAACCAGATACATGGTGGCTCAATGCTAGTGTACTCAACTCGATGTTTTTGGTGCGCCAAGAGCATTAAATAATCTCCAGATTTTAGCTCTACCGCTGTTCTATCTTCATAGACAATCTTTGCCTCCCCTTGCAATAAAATCACCCATTCATCAACATCTTGATCGTACCATTCACCTTCAGGTGTAGTTTGCCCTGTGGAAATAATCCGTTCAATCAGAATATTGTGACCAGTTTCTAGTTGCTCAAATTTTTCTGTTTGATTTATGTCTGAAGGGATCTCATAGATATTTGGCATAGTTATATAATAAAAAAGAGAGCCTATGCTCTACACAGACTCTTTTGATGTCAGTTAGAAGGATTTTCTGGCGATTCTGGCAAAGTACTCAGTTCTCTATCTTCTAGCTCATTAATCTGACGATAAAATTTTTGCAAATAGCTAAGATCACTGGCGAATAAATTTTCGATAACCATCGAACTAATCTCTTCTAATCCACCTAATTTTGTAATTACCCTAGACAAAATAATTACCGTTGCATAAGCAGGATTATTCCTGACACGAGGATCTCGCATCGGTGTAATCTCATCGATCGCTCTAGACAAACGCATTACACCTTTGCGATGTAGATTTCCATCCCCATCGACATAGCCCTTGGGTAGAGTAAATTCAAACTCTGTTTGAATCATATTTGAACCATAAGTGTTTAATTAATCTATTAATTAATCCGTAAAAAGTCGCTAACGCATAACTCTACTTCAGTAATCGCAAATTCGCTAGCATCAGCTTTAAATTCGGAAACTTTGTAACGCATCGGCCAAGCGCCATTAAATCGAAACCTTGCTTTTTCTGTTGCAGATTGGTCATAAACAGTGATGTCACCATCTCGGAGTTGTTGTGCCCAGTTACCGTCTTCTACTGCTTTTAACCATTTCCACATGGTCATGGAAATATTCAGTCCTTGTTTGAGCGTAATATTCTCACTTTTGACATTTCCTGGAAGCTTTGTGCGGATAACCCGTCCTTTTGTCGAACCACTCCTCCCCCATACTTGTGGAGTAACTTCAACAATTTCAATTGCTTCTTGACTTCGAGACAATCCACTACATTCCATAAAGTAGCCATCAATTTTTTCTAGACTACCTTGTAAAGTAATTTCTACATAAAATCTAGACTTAGCTAAAAATTCTATTTGCTGTTCGTCTGCCATCAAACCACCCTCTTGCAATTTTTAGTATGAGTGGTGCCTGAGCACCACTCACAACTGTTTTTAGGTTTTGCGGTGCAAAGTCTCATATACAAATTCAATTGTCTCAGTGGCTAGTCCTTCAGAACCAGCTTCTAGCTTAATTGATTTATAGCTAGAAGGCATTACTCCAGTCACTTCCCAAGTAGCAGCAGCTTCGCCGCCCTGATTGTAAAGAGTGATCGTACCAGTTTTTCGCTCGCCCTTGGTTTGAGTTCCACCACCTGCGAACGGTTCGGAATGAGAGGCACTATACCATTTGATTAAGCGATCATCTCCAACGGTACAGACAAACTCAACAGTAAGCTTACTGTTAGTTGCACCTGTAACAGTAGCTTGAATCACTGATGCACCCTTTTTTGTTACTCCATAGGACTTGCTATCTCCAGCTGTTTGGAGAGTGGAGCCAATACCACTGACTTTTTTTACAACCAAGTCCTCCAGCCCCGTTAAGCTAAAGTAATATTTAGATGAGGCTAAAATTTCACCTGCTGCCATATTTTTGTGCCCTCAAAATTTTGATAATGCGATAAACATGTGAGCGAATCTACTTCACTCGATTGATTTGCTCAGCGATAATTTCATAGGTTTCAACAGCCAAATCTTTACTTTCAGAGCTGAAATCACTTACTTTATAAGACTTAGGCCAACAGTTGATAAGATCCCAACGAATTACCTCATTATCGCCACTATCATATGCAGTGATTGAACCATTCTTACGATTTGCTGCCCATTCCCCTTTGCCTCCTTCGCTTTTAGGCATAACAGCTAGGAACCAATTATAAAATGCCATGTCTCCTTCGGCGACATAGACTTCAATGGTGACATTGGGGTTTTCTTCAAAACCTGCCGATGTACTTTGCCAAATAGTTTTGCCGCCTTTGGTGGATGCTAGTGGCTTTTCATGTCCTGCGGTTTGACCCGTAAAAGTAACTTCAGAGACACTTTTAATTAGTTTTTCTTCCAACCCAGCAAATTCTACATAGTATCGACTAGTAGGAATTGGTTTAAGTTCTGCCATTCTTCCTCCTTGAAAGCTGATTTACAGGTTTGCGGTATAGATAACTATTTTAAAATCTAAAGCTATCAATCGGTAAGATTCAAAGCATAAATCTTAAAATAGGCATGAATAATTTTAGGGATCTATATAAGAAGAACACCCTATGGGTGTTCTTCTTAATAAATAGTTAACTGTTAGGTGACCATTGGCTGACGCGGAAGATCACAAATTCAGCAGGACGGACAGGGCAAATACCGACCTCGATGTATAAGCGACCCATCATCATGGTTTCGTGGGTATTGAGGGTGGCATCACATTTGACGTAAAACGCTTCTGAGGATGCGCCGCCAAATAATGCGCCATTTCGCCAAAGTCCTTCTAGGAAGTTATTGACGGTACGAGTTACTCTTGCCCATAGGTCAGTATCGTTAGGTTCAAAGACGACCCATTGAGTTCCAATTTCAATCGATTTCTCGATATAGCTAATCAAGCGGCGGACACTGATGTAGCGCCATTGAATGTTGTCTGGTTCGACCAAGGTACGTGCGCCCCATACTTTGAAGCCACGATTGTAGCTAGCAAAGTTACGAATGCAGTTAATACCGATGGGGTTGAGCATTTCTTGCTCACGCATGTTGGTTTCGTAGGCTAAGCCAAGCACACCTCTAGGAGTGTCGTTGGCAGGAGCTTTGAAGATACCGCGTGATTGGTCAGTGCGACACCATAAACCCATGACGTGACCGCAAGGGGGAACGTAGGATGGCTTGCCACCTTTGCGAGGATTGGCGACTTTGATCCAAGGGTAGTAGAGTGCGCCAAACATCGAGCGACGGTTGAACATGCTCAACCATTGGGCTACGTCTTGAGGCTTTTGGCGATCTGGTGGTACGGCTTCCATGCCTTTGGAGGGCTTGATCGGAGGAGGATCGATGACTGCCATACGGAAGGCGGGACCAGGGAAGGAGTTTTCGCACATGCTGAGCATCATTTCCATGACACCATGCACTTGATCGATGTCGATTAGTCCTGCTTCGTAGACACGCATTAGATCTGGGCAGGCAATCATTGCTGTTTCATCGATTTCAAACATGCCTTGAATGCCAGTGCGATCATCTCTTTGTCCTAGCAAGTCGCGAGCAAAGCGATCAATCGAAGAAATGTAAGGAGGTGGCGCAATTTCGTAAGATCCATTTGCAGGACGACGAGAAAGAGGTTGACCACTGGTAGAAATGTCAGCGATGGTGACATATTCGGAATCAGCGATCGCTGTTACTACATAGTCAGCAACTTCAGGAGCAACCTGTGGATTCATCGAGACATGCTCGTATTTCTCCAACTCCTGTCCACCTTGGACAACGACAACGTTGAAGAATTCACCAGTATTTAAGGGTGGCTCGGCATCAGCAGGAGCATCTTCGGGTAATGGCTTGGGAGTGCTTTCTTGAATGATGACTTTGATGCGATCGCCTGTTGAGGGGAGAGCCAACTGGCTAGCGGAGGCATCGGCAGGCTTGATGTTAAACATCAATGTTGGCTTGTTATTGGATGTACCAATACGCAGAGCAGTTGCTTCGGGAGCAGGAGGTTCTGAGCCAGGTAGTCTTGTACCAATGCTAGTAACCCAACAACGTCCACCACCATTGACAAACCAACCGTTAACGGCAAAGGGTAAGTAAGCATCAAAGTCGGTGTATCCATCGGAGCCAGGAGCTGCAAAGTATTCGCGATACTGATCCCATGATGTAACCATCATCGGTTTAAACAGATCAGCATCGCCGCGTACGTCTTCGGTAAATCCGATAAAGCCTGCCACACTGAGGCTGATGCCTTCAATGGGACGACTGCCTTTATCAACCTCTTCGACGTATACGCCCGGGGCGAAGTAGTCTAGTGCCATATGCCACCCTTTAACTATGTCTATAGAGGTATACAGTAAGGATGATCAAAATTAAGGGTTATTAGACTTTAGTCTATACTTCTAGATAGAGTTAAAATTTATTGAAATTCTTGGGCTTTAAGCCTTAATCACTAAAGAGTTCATCAAAAAACTGTTAACAATTGCTAAGCTTCAATTGCTAAGCATCAATGATCTATGACAAATGATCTATGACAACAACGGCTCAAATAGTATCGGTTTTACTGGTAGAAGATGATTCTAATTTCCGTCGCGGTTTACATACACTACTGAGTTTTTATAGTGATGATTGTTATCTCCAGTTTAAGATTGTCGGGGAAGCAACCTCTTGCGTCCAAGCAATCAAGTTAGTAATCGAGCAGAAGCCTTCTTTAATTCTTTTAGATGTCAAACTCGATTTAAAATCCCCCGAAGATAGCGGTCTAAAAGTGTTGATGGATCTTAAAAGGTTGGATTATCATGGCAAGGTTTTAATCTTGTCATCTCATCGTGAAGATGAATTAGTATTTAGATCGATGCAGTTGGGAGCTAGAGGGTATGTGGCGAAAGATCGTATTGGCAGTCAACTTTATGAGGCAATTTCAACAGTTATGAATGATGAAATCTTTTTGCCACCCGATATTGCAACGAGTTTCTTTCGGATTTTTCATTTCTATGCAGGACGATCGCTACAGGGGCATTCTACGATCCATCTTACTGATCGCGAACAGGAGGTGCTGAACTGGCTAATCAAGGGAGCCTCTAATGAAGATATTTCTCGCTACTTGCATGTGACGATCGCCACTGTTAAGGCACATCTCACTAGTGTATTTGAGAAGTTGGGTGTGGCTAGTCGGACACAGGCGATCATTAGAGCATTGAAATTAGGTTTGGTGAGTGCAGATGAGTAATTATTTAGCGATCGCTACGGTGACAGCAACTCTACAAAGGGTTTTGCAAGCGGTCATTCAACAGGATATTGAAGGTGCGCGAGCCACTACTTTACCTCCTGGGGGAATTTCTACAGGCGCTCCAGAAGTGGGGGTAAATATTTTCCTATATCAAGTGACGAGCAATCCTTCACTAGCTAATTATGACTCTACACCCAATCGAGCCAAGGGAAATCCCCTTAATCGTCAAGTGGCGATCGATCTTTTTTACATGATGAGTTGCTATGGCAATGATGCGGAATTGCAACCCCAGAGAGTTTTGGGAAGTGTGGTAAGTACCCTTGTGGATAAACGGATTCTCACTCCTGAATTGAT
The DNA here is from genome assembly GCF_051131155.1 of Pseudanabaena minima str. Chao 2107. Classification (NCBI taxonomy): domain Bacteria; kingdom Bacillati; phylum Cyanobacteriota; class Cyanophyceae; order Pseudanabaenales; family Pseudanabaenaceae; genus Pseudanabaena; species Pseudanabaena minima. Next base: position 488,226 of record NZ_CP159508.1, on the reverse strand, counting down.
TCGTTCTACTTGCAATGATTCTACATTTCCATTTCTAGTAGATTCCGATCTTGCTGATCAAATTCAACAGGTTCATATTGTGCCTGTAGATATTTCACTAGAGGATCTATCTAAGGCTTGGTCAGTATTTTATCAAGTTCCCTATGTATTATCGATCGCCTATCGTGCTTGTCTAGTAATCGTCGAAGGTCGGGAAAACTTTCAGAGAGCTTTACCAATTCGCGATGCTTCTCCCGCAGGACTGGCTCCATTTCCTGCATCACCTTACATTGAGCAGGTCGTGGCTCAAGGTAGTCGCTTTGAACCGATTGTGATCGGTAGTGTGATGATTATTCGTGGACGAAATCTCCAAAGTCAAACGGTAGAAATCCATGTTGGGGATTTAGTGATTAGTCCCACTTCTGTTCAAGATCGTGAAATTATTTTTTCCCTAGAGAATATGGACTTACCACAAATCCAAGCTGGGGTGCAAAGTTTACAGGTGATCCATCGCATTGGTAGCACTTCGCCGCTAATTACCAATGAGATCGCCTCAAATGTGATGCCATTTGTGCTCTGTCCGACTATTGTGAATATGTCGGTGAATCAATTAGAAGAACTCGAAGATAATTTGCGATCGGCAGTGGTTGTAGTTCAGTTAGATGTACTAGTACGTGAGAAACAGAAAGTAGTCTTAGCTTTGAATGAATGGACATCTGATAATCCATCTGTCTATCTATTTGATCGTCCTCCTTTGCCTAGTGTTCTTTCCACCATTGAGATTCCAATTACGAATATTAAAGCTGGTGAATATCTGGTGCGGATACGAATTGATGGTGCTGAGAGTAAATTAGGGGTGGATGATGATCCTGATAGTCCAACTTACAATTGGTACAATAGTCCTAAAATCACGATTACATGAGTACCGTGAAGTAACGTGAGTTCGAGATAAGCTACAAAATAGTAAAAGCATCGCTTCGCGATGCTTTTACTATTTTGGCTCCCAGAGAGGGTTCGCGGAGCGAACCCTCTCTGGGAGTTGGTTTGAACTTAAACCGAACCTCTCTCTTTGGGGGTAGTCGTAGATGTTCAGTAAAATGTCTGATGCTACAGATTGATCATGTGAGTTAGGGTTGAGCAAGTTTTTCAGGCTCTGATTGATATATGTCATTGTTCCAATTACGATCACAGATCAATTATTTGCCCTCAAGTTTCGGGGATAAATAAAATTGATGAGCGCAACAAATGAGGCAAATCAGTCACCAGTTAACCTTGTTGCTGCATTCAAAGCAGCACAAGATATTTCGCGAGAGTTAAATGTTGACAAGCTAGTTAGTCTGAGTCTTTCAGCATTACTAGAATTATCAGAAGCGCAATCAGGCGTTGTGATTTTAGCGGATGATCAAAAATTTGCGATCGCTGCCATGCTCTCTAAGCGATCGCCAAACTTAGAAATCAAACAAAGTCTCACTCTTGCTAGTGCTGATGCTTCTAGCTTGCCAGTCTTAATGGTGCGTTATACCCTTGACAATCGCATAGAAACCACTTGGGATCAAGACAATCCTGATCCACATTTTGCTGATGATCCCTACTGGTTAGCGAATTCTCCTCAAGCAGGGCTATGTATTCCCCTATGCGAAGATAGAGAATTATTGGGCGCAATTTATTTAGAAGATCGAGTTAGTCAAAAACTATTACAAACTGATTACTTACAAGTTTTACGATCGCTCTGTCAGCAACTAGCGATTTCACTGGTGCGATCGCGTGAATTCTCCAATATTACCCAGCGCAAAGAATTTGAAGAAGCTTTAAAGCGCAGTAACTCGCTTTTAAAAGCCCAGCGTGAAGCCTCGGTAGACGGAGTTTTGGCAGTGGATGAGCAAGGACGGATTGTTAGCTATAACAATCGATTTTGTGAATTGTGGCAAATTCCTGAATCAGTTCTTCAATCTGTGGAGTACGGGGGCTTGCTGAGCCTCTTGCAACATCACCTCCAACTACCTGATGGACTAGTTGAAGCCCTTGAAAATGCTTATGATTCTCCTGAAAAGTATACTCAACGAGAAATTTATCTTGCCGATCGCCGCGTGATTGATTGCTATTCAGGACAGGTGCATTCTCCCGATGGTAAGTTCTATGGGATGGTTTGGTATTTTCGTGATGTCACCGAACGCATCTGCATACTTCAAGAACTGCGAGCCGAACAAGAACGTTCTGAGCGGTTATTGCTGAATATGTTGCCTGAGAAGATTGCCAAAAAACTCAAACATAGCCGCGCCTCAATGGCAGATGGATTTGAAGAAGTATCAGTTTTATTTGCTGACATTGTGGGCTTTACTGAACTTTCTAGCAACATGTCACCAGTACAGTTGGTTGGTCTACTGAACCGTATTTTTTCGATGTTTGATAATTTGTGCGATCAATACAAACTTGAAAAGATCAAAACCATTGGTGATGCTTATATGGTGGTGAGTGGATTGCCTGAGCCAAGAACTGATCATGCAGCAGCGATCGCCAGTATGGCTCTCGATATGCAAAAAGCAATCTCTCAAGTTAAGTCGCGGGAAGGCATCCAAATTTCGATGCGAATTGGTATTAATTCGGGACCAGTCATTGCTGGAGTGATTGGAACGAAGAAATTTATTTACGATCTTTGGGGTGATACGGTTAACGTCGCTAGTCGGATGGAGTCATTGGGGACACCAAAGTCTATTCAGGTTACCGAGAGTACATATTTACGATTACGCGATCAATTTAATTTTGAGCAACGTGGTTTGATTCCTGTTAAAGGAAAAGGTGAAATGATGACCTATTGGCTAGTTGGGAAAGTAAATTAAAAAATGGTCGGGCAAAGCCCGCTCATTTTTTAATTTGCAAGCAACTTTTTGAGTGCAAAGCGATGGAATTACAAATATAGCTGTCGACAAGTGTATTAGGACATAAAAAAACAGAGGCGAATTGCGGCGCGAAGCGCCGCAATTCGCCTCTGTTTTTTTGCTTGTGTCTTAACACAACGTCAGTTCGACGAAAGCGAAAAATGGTAAGAATCGCTAAGCGATTCTTACCATTTTTCGCCATTTGCGGCGTGCTTCGCACGCCGCAAATGGCGATATCGAACTCACGTTAACACAAGTGACTGTAGCTATAAAACCCAGTAAGGATTTTCAAAACAGAAAAGGGTTACGACCTTTTCTGTTTTGAGACTATGGATGCACTAGCCATGCTCTTTGAATTGGTTGCACGATCGCTTGTACTAGTGGCGACAACCGCGCAATATCTTGTAAACCTTGCTCAGTCTGGACATTGATGCCTTGTTTGTAAATGCTATAACCTTTAGTCCGTGAGACCCGAATCCCACAATAGTACTTAGGTTCTAGCCCTTGATAAATTAGTTTTTCACGCCAACTTTCGAGACTCTCTTGTTGCTGAATGTCATCCAAATGCGAAATATCAGTGGCTCGGAATAAATCGCGATCTAAAAAACGGCGGCATAAATCCGCAAGTGTGCGATCGCTGCTATCGCGCCATCGATGAATATGATAGGCAAACACAGTGTCATCGGAGGCGAAGTACTCCTCACAGGTTAGCGATTGTGGATCTTGAGTTAGCCAAGCCGTCATGGTGCGATCGCTAAATATTTCTCCTGTAGAAATTAAAATCTTTGCCCTCCGAAAGATCCTTTCTAACAAAAATCTTGCCGCTAGGTTTTTAGGATGGTTGTAGATCTGCAAATACATAAAATAGCGCACAGTCAAATAATGCTCGATCGCCACTATCCCCTTACGCCCAATTACTAAGTTCTGAGAAATTGGGTCAAACCGTAGAGCTAACAAAATGCGATCCAGATCTAACTGTCCATATTTAGCACCCGTGAAATAACTATCACGTTCTAGATAATCAAGGCGATCACAATCGATTTGACTAGAGATGAGCTGATAGATCAATGGCACTGCATATTTTTTCGTAAATACTTTTTCTAAGTCAGCAATTAAGTCTGTCGAAAAGTTATTGAGAACCTCAGCAATTTTGCCGAACTTTAGCAAACGGAGAGTCCATATTTCATGATTACTCCCAAATACTTCTTCCGATGCATGGCTATAGGCTCCATGACCAAGATCATGAAGCAACGCCGCAACTAAAACAACTGTCCGATGGATCGTCAGGTAAGGATATTTCGTGGCGACCGCATCAAAGGCGCGACGGGTCAAAGCCATTACACCTAGAGAATGCGTAAATCGCGAACCCTCAGCCCCATGAAATGTAAAATAAGCAATATCAAGTTGACGAATCCGCCTCAAACGCTGGAATTCAGGTGTGTCAATTAATTGAATTAGTAGAGACTCCGTGCGATCGTTGCTATCAAGAGTAATCGCACCATGGATCGGATCGTTATAGGTTCGAGACTTGCCAAATAACATAATTACCTGTGCAGAATAATTACCTAAACCCATAAGGTTGCACCCGTAAGGAGCGCAATCTTAGAAGTTTGGTCTTGCAATTAATTATGCCCATCTACTTAAAGCTTAGATATGCTGTGATACAAATCACATTGCACTGATTATAGATATCATAAGTTAGTAGACAGACATATGATTTTTATATCTGCTTTTTGCCTTAGTTTTTTGACAATGTTTCAAACAATTTTCAAACAATAGTGTAAACAGATTAAAAATCTGGTCTTCTGCTCTATGGGCTGAGCAGTTACTGCTTTATTAGATGCATTCAAGTATTCTAAAAAAGTATTCTAAAAAAGTAACAATAGAAATAAATAGTTGCTACTTACATCGCTTTGTGATCAAACACAAGCCAAGATCTTTTTGAAAATGCTACTTCGCAACACTTTCAGAAGTATTCTGTGGTTCGTTTGATCGGTAAATGCTGTAAAGCTTATCTGTACAAGCCTAGGTAGTGTGAAGAATCCAATGAATTATGGTAGTTTCGTTTCCATTGCACAATTAACTGATATTCATCTATTTGAAGATATCGAACAATCTTTGGTTGGCATTCAAACAGAAGCCTCTTTTCAAGAGGTTTTAGTTAATATTAAAAGAACCTTGCCGCAGATTGATTTATTACTTTTGACAGGGGATTTGACTCAAGATGGTAGTGCTACATCATATGATCGCTTGAGGCGATCGCTAGATAAGTTTGGGATTCATTCCTATTGCTTAGCTGGTAATCATGATGATTTGCCCTTGATGCAAGCGCATTTACCTAGCGAATATGTTCACCTTAGCCGATCGCTAGATGTGGGTAAGTGGAGAATTTTGTTACTTAGCTCAGTTGTTGTCGGCGCAGTGCACGGATACTTAGCAGCATCGGAATTATTATGGCTAGAAGATACGCTGGCAGCGCATCCTGATCGCCCGACTTTAATCGCCTTTCATCATCCTGCGGTGCCACTTGGTTCCAAATGGATTGATGGTATTTGTTTAGAAAATCAAGATCAGTTCTGGGAAATTTGCGATCGCCATCCACAAATAGAAGTGGTCTTGAATGGACATGCCCATCAAGACTTTGATCAAGTTTATGAAACTCCCCATAATTCTGTACGTTGTTTAGTGACTCCTTCGACTTGTATTCAGTTTGAGCCCAAAAATCAAAAGTTCCAAATTGACAGTCAGCCCCCCGGATTTCGCCATTTACGTCTATATCCTAACGGCATAATGGAAACAGAAGTCCATCGTCTCAAAGTTGGCAGTTTCCATCCTGATCTCGCAGCGATCGGCTATTAAAACTACAACCTCACTACATCAACTGCATCATTAACAAAACCCAATATTTATGTTGAGAGTGTTGCTTTACAACACTCTCAACATAAATATTGGGTTTTATTTCAGCGCAAAGCACTGTAGGATAAAAAATCGCTAGATTTTTTATCCTACTCTTTACAAATGCAACCGCAGATCATTGTTATTAAAATTGGCACGTCTAGCCTCAGTCATCCTGAATCAGGAGATTTGCAACTAGCGACGATCGCCAAATTAGTTGAAGCGATCGTGCATCTACGACGGGAGGGGCATAGTGTTGTCTTAGTTTCTTCGGGTGCAGTGGGAATTGGCTGTGGCAGACTGGGACTGAAACAGCGTCCGCGCAAAATCTCCAAAAAGCAAGCCGTCGCTGCTGTAGGACAAGGGCGCTTAATCAGGATTTATGATGACTTTTTTGGTTCTTTGCAACAGCCTGTCGCTCAAGTTTTATTAACACGTGGAAATCTGATTCAGCGTCAGCATTATATGAATGTCCATGCCACATTCCATGAATTATTGGAAATGGGCGTAGTGCCAATTGTGAATGAGAATGATACGGTTGCTGTCGATGAATTGAAATTTGGTGATAATGACACGCTATCGGCTCTAGTAGCTAGTCTTGTCGAAGCTGATTGGTTATTTCTACTAACCGATGTTGATCGCCTATATTCTGACGATCCACGTCAAAATCCTGAAGCTAAACCGATTGAGTTTGTGGAATATTCAGAACTTCAAGAACTTCGACAAGCGATCGGAGAGAAGCAAGCATTAGGCGCTCAAGGTGGTGGCACACAATGGGGAACTGGCGGCATGACCACAAAACTCGATGCGGCTAGAATTGCTTCGGCAGCAGGCGTTCGCACAGTAATCACTAGGGGTGCTTTTCCCGATCGCATGTTAGCGATTCTTCACGGCGAGAACTTCGGCACGCAATTTGCGGCTCAACCCAAAACAGTGAATGCTCGTAAACGCTGGATTGCCTATGGTATGGTTCCTTTGGGCAAGTTATTCTTAGATGATGGAGCTGTACAGGCTGTTATTCGCAAAGGGCGATCGCTTTTACCTGCGGGAATTATGCAAGTAGAAGGCAAGTTTGATGCGAATGAGTCTGTGAGTTTATGCGATCGTGATGGCAAAGAAATCGCGAGGGGAATTTCTAACTACAGCAGTAGTGATATCCTTCGTATTCTTGGTTCTCAATCAGAAGATATCCCTAAACTGCTAGGCTTTGATGGTGAAGAGACTGTAATTCATCGCGACAATTTAGTAAGCCTTTAAACATATAGAACTCACGTTTGACAAATCAAAACCAAAAAGATGATGGCGGCGCTTCGCGCCGCCACTCATCTTTTTGGTTTTATGTCCTAAGCAAAACTTACATTGCTATAGCTGCCACCATTCTTGTTAACGTCAGTTCGATATAGCTATTTGCGGCGTGCTTCGCACGTCGCAAATAGCAAAAAAAGCTAGGAATCGCTTAGCGATTCTTAGCTTTTTTTGCTTTCGTCGAACTGACGTTAAATTACTACTTTGCAGTTACAGGCATACCCAAAATGTCTTCAATACGAGGCATTTGGTCTAGGGGAATCACCCGACCTTGATCTTCAAAATTGGCAATTTGATCGAAATTGAGATAGCGATACAAAGAACTTGCAAAAGGATCTATCTTCTTCGTGACGATCGCTTGATACTCTTCCACAGTCGGAATCTTGCCTAGCAAGGCACAGACTGCCGCGAGTTCGGCGGAACCGAGATAGACTTGAGCATCCTTGCCCATGCGGTTATTGAAGTTGCGAGTGGAAGTGGAGAATACGGTCGCGCCATCGGCAACCCTTGCCTGATTACCCATGCAGAGAGAGCAGCCGGGGACTTCGGTTCTGGCTCCAGCCACACCAAAGGTGCTGTAGATTCCTTCCTCTTTGAGTTGGAACTCATCCATGCGGGTGGGTGGTGCGACCCAGAGACGGGCTTTGACGGCGGCTTCTTTTTCGAGAACCTTAGCGGCGGCGCGGTAATGTCCGATATTGGTCATGCAGGAACCGATAAAGACTTCATCCACGCGATCGCCTGCTACTTCCGAGAGCAACTTCACATTGTCAGGATCGTTAGGTGCGGCGACGATTGGCTCCTTGATCTCATTGAGATCGATCTCGATGATTTCTGCATATTCGGCATCGGGATCGGCTTCCAATAGAACAGGATTAGCCAGCCATTCTTCCATTTTGGCGATACGGCGTAATAGAGTCTTAGCATCGCTGTAGCCGCGAGCGATCATGTTCTTCATCAGCGCGACATTCGATCGCAAGTACTCGGCAACGGTTTCAGTACTGAGCTTAATCGTGCTACCAGAGCAGGAACGCTCGGCTGTGGCATCGGTGAGTTCAAATGCTTGCTCTACTTTGAGATCGGGCAAACCTTCGATTTCCATAATTCGACCTGCGAAGACATTCTTTTTGTTCTTCTTCTCAACGGTGAGCAAGCCGCGCTGAATGGCAACATAGGGAATCGCATTGACGATATCGCGCAATGTTACCCCTGGTTGCAATTCGCCTTTAAAGCGCACTAGAACTGATTCGGGCATATCGAGAGGCATGATCCCAAGGGCAGCAGCAAAGGCAACGAGTCCCGAACCTGCGGGGAAGGAGATGCCCAAGGGGAAACGGGTATGGGAATCGCCACCAGTGCCAACGGTATCAGGCAAGAGCATTCTATTTAACCAAGAATGGATAATGCCATCGTTGGGACGGAGGGCTACGCCGCCACGATTGGAGAAGAAGTCGGGAAGTTCCTTATGGGTTTTGATGTCGGTAGGCTTGGGATAGGCGGCAGTATGGCAGAAGCTCTGCATTACCAAGTCAGCGCTAAATCCTAAGCAAGCGAGTTCCTGCAATTCATCGCGAGTCATGGGACCCGTTGTATCTTGAGAACCAACGGTGGTCATCAAGGGTTCACAGGAAGTGTAGGGACGCACACCAGCGACACCGCAAGCTTTGCCCACCATTTTTTGGGCGAGGGTGTAGCCTTTGCCTGTGTCGGCGGGAGTGGCGGGAAGAATGAATACATCACTGGCGGGAAGTCCCAAGGCTTGACGAGTTCTAGCGGTAAGGCTACGACCAATTAAGAGAGGAATACGACCACCTGCACGAACTTCATCGGCGATCGTGTCGGGGGTGAGATTGAAAGTAGAGAGAGTTTCCCCTGCGGCGTTCGTGATTTTGCCTTCGCGAGTGTGGATCGTAATCACATCGCCAGTTTCCATTTTGGTGACATCACACTGAATTGGTAAGGCTCCCGCATCTTCGGCAGTATTAAAGAAGATCGGTGCGATCGTGCTTCCTAAAATTACGCCGCCCGATCGCTTGTTGGGAATGAAAGGAATGTCGTTACCGATGTGCCACAGCACCGAGTTAATCGCGGATTTGCGTGAAGAACCTGTGCCAACGACATCACCGACAAAGGCGACGGGATGACCCTTTTCCTTGAGTTCGGCAATGGTTTTTAAACCATCGGGAATGCGCGACTCCAACATACAGAGTGCATGGAGGGGAATGTCAGGACGAGAGAATGCTTGGGATGCAGGAGAGAAGTCATCGGTATTAATTTCGCCTGTGACTTTAAATACGGTTACAGTCACAGTTTCAGGCAAGGCGGGGCGACTGGTAAACCATTCGGCTGCGGCCCATGAATCGATGACCGCTTTGGCTCTGGCGTTAGTTTGCGATAATTCTAAAACTTGGTTAAAGGCATCAAATACGAGCAGGGTCTTTTTAAGCGCTTTTGCTGCTAAATCACCTAAATCATCATTGCTTAACAAATCAATCAAGGTATGCACGTTATAGCCACCGACCATCGTGCCGAGCAGTTCCACCGCATCGCTGGGAGATACTAGAGGCGATTTAACTTCACCCTTAGCGATTGCTGTTAGCCAACCCGCCTTTACATAAGCAGCTTGATCGACCCCAGGGGGAATGCGATCGCGTAGTAACGCTAGTAAAAATTCCTCTTCGCCTGCGGGGGGATTTTGCAATAGCTCACAAAGGGCTGAGGCTTGCTGAGCATTGAGGGGCAAAGGGGGAATTCCTTGGGCTGCACGTTCGGCAACATGGTCACGGTAGGCTGATAACATACGGTGTTATTTTTAATTTTATACAAATACTTAATCTATCATCGATCCTAATCAACTTTGGTGCGTAAAATACAGCAATTAAGCGATCGCGTTACAATTATCTTGAATGCAAAATTAGACGATTAGGAGTTGATTTGAACAATGTCTCTATTCTATCGAACAGATTTTTGATATAACTTTCTCGTTGGTATTCAAAATGAGGCTCACTAGGACTCTAAGTACTTTGCTATTCCCTAGTCGGGTTATGGAAATCATTCATAAAGTCTGTAATCATTTTGGTGTTAAAAGGCTTACTCATAAAGTCATTCATCCCTGCGTCCAGACAGATTTGGCGATCTTCGTGCATAGCGTTAGCTGTCAAGGCAACAATCGGAACTTTTTTATTTAAATCTTGACGAATTATTTTTGTAGCAGTAATTCCATCCATTTCTGGCATTTGCATATCCATCAAGATGAGATCGTAATCATGTTTTTGAACTAGGGAAACTGCTTCTATTCCATTATTGGCGATCGCCTCCAATGGGTAGCCAATTTTCCTGAATACTGCCTGAGCAACTTTCTGATTAACAGGACTGTCTTCTACCAGTAGAATCCGCAAAGGAGGCTTATGGTTGGTGGTTACAATTGGAGTCTCGTTCGCTAAGGCGATTGATGATTGCTCGATTTTATTGTTGAGAGCTAAGGTAACTGTAAAGTAGAAAATTGAACCTTGAGATTGTGAAGGAAAAGGCAATTGCCAATCTAGAGGAGGTTTGCCTCCCACTTGTCCAAAGCTCTCTACCCAAATTGTACCGCCCATTAATTCTACAAGACGTTTGCTAATCGCCAAGCCTAGCCCTGTGCCTCCATATTTACGGCTAATGGAGGCATCGGCTTGGATGAAGGGTTGAAATAACTTTGTAATGCGATCGCCTTCGATGCCAATACCTTTATCTGAGACAGCAAAGAGTAGCTCATATTGAGGAGAGTCATGGCTTGAATCAGTAACATCACGCCCATTAACTGTAACGGTAACTTTTCCATTCGGTTTACTAAACTTCAGAGCATTACCCACGAGATTGAGGATGATTTGACGCAGACGGGTAGAGTCGCCAATTAGAGTTTTGGGAATGTGAGAGGCGATCGCATATTCGAGGGAGACTTGCTGATCAATAGCTTGACTTCGTAATAACTGATAAACCCCTGAGATTGCCTCTTCTAAGACAAAATCCCTTGCTTCCATATCTAGCATTCCTGCTTCAATTTTGGAGAAGTCGAGAATGTCATTGATCAGCGACAACAGAATTTCGCCACTATCTTTAATTGTTTTTACAAAGTCTTGCTGTTCTTCATTTAGTGGAGTACTTGCCAGAATATCTACCATGCCCAATACACCATTCATAGGAGTGCGGATCTCATGGCTCATACTTGCAAGGAAGGAACTTTTGATCTGAGTTGCTTCTTCGGCTTTGGCTTTGGCTTGGGCTAAGTTAATTTCTAATTCCTTACGCTCGGTAATATCTAGACATATCCCCATGAGCTTGATCACATTGTCTTGGGAATCTTTGACTGCCTCGGCGCGTCCCTCATGATAATGGATAGAACCATCGGGTAAAACAGCACGGTAGTCGATTTTGTAGGGATCACCTTTGACGATCGCCTGTCCGACAACTCTTTGAAAGGTTTCACGATCATCGGCATGGATCATTTGCAGATACTCTGCATATTCTGGTTCTGGCTGATTAGGATCAAGTCCAAACATCCCAAAAAGTTCCTTTGACCAAGTGATTTTCTGATTTTGAACATCAAATTCCCAATTCCCAATATTGGCAATTCTCTGGGCTTCTCGTAATGATGCTTCACTTTTTTGTAAGCGCGATTCACTGATTTGGAGTGCTAATTCGATCTGTTTGCGATCGCTAATATCCGTCAAAGTCCCCACATAGCCAATGATTTCGCCGTCATCATTTATCTCAGGGCGCATTTGGCTGTAAAGCCAGACAATGCTGTCATCATCACGCAAAACCCGTGCTTCATTCTGAAATAGACTGCCATCCTTCGCCTCTAGCCATTGCTGCACATTGGCTTGGATATAGCCAACATCATCAGGGTGAATCATTTCTAGCCACCGATAGCCAAGGGCAAAACTTGTGGGTTTACCTGTCATCTTGCTCCAGCCCCCATCCATATAGATGACTTTGCCCTCAAGGTCAAACCGAAAGATTGCTACTGGAGCAGCTTTGGTTAAGGCGGCATACCTCGCTTCGCTTTCACGTATGGCGATTTCTGCTTGTTTACGATCGCGAATATCACGGGCTATCTTTGAAGCGCCTACTACTTGCCCCGCTTCGTTATAAATTGGTGAGATCGTCAAAGCCACATCTAGCAAACTGCCGTCCTTATGTATCCTTTTGGTTTCGTAAGTAGCGACAATTTTGCCTTGGCAAACCGATTGCAAGGTTTTTATCGCTTCTTCTTGCAGTGCGATCGGAATTAACTTATTAATCGATGAGCCAATCATTTCTTCGGCATTGTAACCAAATAGCTGTTTGGCAGCCCGATTCCAACTGGTAACGATCCCATCGGTGGTTTTACTAATAATGGCATCTCGTGAAGATTCGACGATCGCCGCCAATTGAAAACGCTGTTGATTTGCCGCCTCAATCTGCTGAGTCCGTACTATCACTTGCGCTTCTAGATCCATTTTTGCAGCTTGCAACTCCTCCACCAACATCGCTTGACGGATCGCAATGCCCACCTCCACAGCAATACGCTGCAATCCTTCAATTTCTTGGGTACGCCATTGACGGGTAGCTGTGCAGTGATGGGCAATCAGTAGTCCCCAAAGACTGGATTCTTGGAAAACGGGGACAACCAAATTGGCTTTAATCTGAAATTCAGCCAAAAAATTGGCATGGCAAGGAGTTAGATCTGCATTCTCGACATCGGAGATCGCCACAAATTTTGATTCTTGGTATGGTTCTAGCCAAGATGCCTCAAAGCACTCATCCACCACTACGCGATCAAGCAATGACCATTGGGGAGCAGATATTGCCTCGACTATCACTTGACCACTCCAATCGGGAGCAAATTTGTACAGCAAAACGCGATCGCATCGCAGCAATTGATGTACTTCATCGACTGTGGTTTGCAAAATCTCGCCTAGCTGAAGAGATTGCCGAATTTTGGAGGCAATCGACATGATCAGCAGATCCCAGTCCCGTTGTTTTTGGAAGTCATCCTGAAGGGATTGACGGATCTTTGTGGCGATCAGGTCAATCAAACGCTCTACACCGCCTTGTTTTTGATAGTAAGAACGCGATGGATTGTAAATTTGTGCTACTTCTCTGAGGCGATCATCTTTTTCTACATTTCCCATAAGATCGTTTCGAGTCAGACTATTTGCGTATCTTTACAGATCTTAAACCTATTACTTCTAATACTACAGTGGTTTTCAAATGAGTGCGTAATCATTTGAAAACAAAAAACAAGCCGAATAAGAGTATAGCTAGAAGATACTAGAGGAGATGTGAGTTCACCCTTGGCGATCACTGTTAGCCATCCCGCCTTTACATAGGCAGCTTGATCGACTCCTAGGGGAATGCGATCGCGTAGTAATGCTAGTAAAAATTCCTCTTCACCTACGGGGGATTTTGCAATAGCTCACAGAGCGCCGAGGTTTGCTGATCATTCAATGGCAAAGGCGGAATCCCTTGCTAAGCGCATTCGGCAACATGAACACGGTAGGCTGATAACAAACGTTGTTATTTTTAATTCTTTACGAAAACTTAACTTATTATCGATCCTAGTAAACTTTGGCGCGTAAAATATGTTTGCTGTGATGTGATCGCCGTAATCCTTTGCGTGAACAAAAAAGAAGCGGCGCTTCGTGCTGCCTCTTTTTGTTTAGGTTTTACAGGGCTTGGTGTCCAACGTAAAATGAAAACTTGTACCCACATCGCAGGATAAATCCAAGCTTACTCGTAATTGTTGTGTCAAAATGCGGACTAATCTTAAACCCAGAGAAGCTGTCGCATTAAAATCAACAGACTCAGGAATACCAATTCCATTGTCACGAATAATTAAATGTAAATTATGATCATCCACAGACCTATATAAAATCACCTCAATCAATCCCTGATGTTCATTCGGGAATGCGTATTTGAAGGCATTAGTTAATAACTCATTCACGATTAATCCCATAGAAATCGCAGTATCAATATTTAATAAAGTGGGATTAATATCTAACTTCAATTCAATTTGACTAGTATTAAAACTTGTAGAACTATACAGATTACCAACTAGACGCTGTAGATACTCGCAAAAATCAACCTTATCCACATCCTGAGATTGATACAATTGCTCATGAATCAGTGACATTGTATGAATCCGCCGTTGACTGTCTGAAATTGCTCTTAAAGCTGCGGCATCATCTATATAACGAGCCTGCATTGACAGTAAACTATCAACCACACTCAAATTATTTTTAACTCGATGGTGGACTTCTCTTAATAAAACTTCCTTCTCAGCAAGTGATGATTGTAGTCTAGTTTCTGCTTCTTTCAATTCCGTAATATCTGAAGCTGCACCGATTATTTGCTTAACTGCGCCATCAGAGTTTCGTAAAAACACAGTTTCTTGGCTGTAAAACCATTTCCATTTACCATGAACATCTTTCATCCGATATTCAATAAAAAATAAATCTTCTGATTTTTGATCGCGTACATGGGCATGATGTTCTTTTACTTTCGCAAAGTCATCAGGATGCACGATAATTTGCAGCAAGGACTCACCCATAGACTGAATCTCTGCTAAGGAGTAGCCAAGAATATGAGTAATCGCCTGATTACAATAAATGTTCTGTTTTACTTCTACATCGTAAATATAGAGAATATTCGGGATTGTATCGGTAATCCGTTGGATAAATTGCTGACTTTCCTTAAGAGCTTGCTCTGCTTGCTTACGGGTTAGCGCGATCGCAACATAAGTAACTATTGTCTGTGTTAATTGGACTTCTTCTTCAGTGAACTGTCTAGGAGCATCGAAATACGCGACAATATCACCTAAATGTCTGCGCTCATATTCTAATGGAAACACGGCGATCGCCCCAATGCCTTCAGCTTGACAGATGCTCTGCAAGTTGCGATCGCTAGGAAGTATTGCACAGTAAGGGAAAGATCGAAATTTTGATTCTACTTGATGAGATGGATCTTCAAAAAAAGCTTCGATAGACTGCTTGTATTTTTGACTAAGTCCTATAGATTCTTGATATTTTAAACCTTGGTAAGACTTTGCAAGGATCACGGCTGCTCGCGAAGTTCGCAGTGGAGGACAGATTCCATTTAAAGCAACTTGATAAATTTCATCAACTGTTTGAGCATTATTCAAAGCTGATACAAAATCATACATGAGCCTTAATCGATTAAGCTGCAAATTCAATCGATCTTCAGTTATTTGTTGATCAGCGATCGTTTGGACTAATTGGAAGTTAACTGATTTAAGCTCTGGTTTGACTCTAGCCATGGGACTCGCCTCCAACGATCGCATTCTTAATTCTCAAGCTTGGCGAACCGCAGCCAACTGCCAGCCCACTCTGCCCTCCTTTACCACAACCTCCAGACTCATCCCACACAAAGTCATTACCGATCGCCTCGATATCTCCCAGTGTTTCAAAGACATTGCCCGAAAGTGTCACATCTTTGACAGGCTCAGCGATTTTGCCATTGCGAATCATCCAAGCTTCCCCTGCGGTAAAGGTAAACATCTCGCCATTGGTCATTCCGCCTTGCCAATTTTTGGCATACACACCCACAGGAATATCATTGAATAAGTCCGCCACAGGTGTTTTGCCCCGACCAATCCAAGTATTAGTCATCCTTACTATTGGCGGATAGTGATAATCCAAACATCTTGCGTTTCCAGTTACTTGCTCACCCAACTTTCCTGCCGTCTCCCGCGAATGCAACCTCCCAACTAATACACCATCAGCAATCAATTGTGTTGTTGTCGCAGGCACACCTTCATCGTCATAAAGATAACTACCTCGATGCTCAGCTACTGCTGCGCCATCAAATATCTGTAAGTCATTCGAGCCAAATCTTCTACCAATGCTCATCGTCTCTAGCATATCGGGATTTTCATAGAGCATATCTGCTTCTGAGAGATGCCCAAATGCTTCATGCACAAATAATCCCGCCAAAATCGGATCGATTACCACTGTGTAGGTATTGCCTTGTACCGTCGGTAAATCTAACGCTGTCACAGCCCTTTGAGCTGCCCCCATTACCTGCTGATCTAAATTAAGTAAATCTTTATAGGCTCGCCTTGATCCAAAGGTTTCTCTACCAGTTTGGACAGTATCACCTTCCCTTGCGATCGCAGAACATCTTAACTCCCAGTCAGCCCATTCCTGCTCGATCATTGCTCCTTCTGATGTCGCAAATACCAGTTGCTGTGTACAGTCACCATAGCGCACAGAGGTACTAACTATGCGATCAGAAACTGATCGCAAAATATCTGTATAGTGAGCGCACAAATTCTTTTTGTCGATAAGTGCAATATTCTGGAGATTTTCCTGAATCAGTGATACTTTTGCCTGTAAAGGTTCCACGTCAGCTAAAACAGTTGCTTCATTACCCACCCATTTTGCCGCCGCGATCGCTTCTTTCAGCTTTTCTTCCAAATTCTCCAAATCATTAAAACTAGCAAATCCCCATCCGCCTCGATGACAAGCTCTCACCTGCCCGCCAATGGAGATACCCATACTCAAGGTTTCAATCTTGCCGCTGCGTAAAAAGATATCTGCTCCCTGCGATCGCTCCAATCGAATCGCAAAAAAATCGACATGTGGTTTATATTTCTGCACTAAGCTCGAAATTTGATCTCTAACTTGCCATATGTCCATATATGAAGCTCTTAAGAAAGACTCTTGATGCAGTTTAATTGGAATTATCGCACAAAAATATCATTTTAATGGATAAATAATTAGGTACTGTAGCACCATTAATATTACTTTTTGCAGTGCCTATAGCAATCCTAGATTATTTATAGTTTTTGAAATTTGCATTTGTGGAAAATGGCTCACCCTGAAAGTGCCCTATTTTACAAACCATTTAGGACTGCCATGGCAGTGAAAAATAAAAGTAAAACTTACATCAAACTTGATGTCAAATAAAAAATGTAAATTGCCAATTGAGTACTTGTGTGATATATATCTTAGCCTAAATTCCCTTAATGAATTGCACCTATGAATGCCACAGTAAATGCCATCGCGAATCCCTCCGAAAACATGACAGCCAATCTTCAGCAGGAAATCAATTTACTTAAGGTTGATTTAGAACAAAAGGATCTGCTAGTACAGCAGCTTTCTGAAGAGCTTTTTCGTTTGGTCAAGGGAAATACTGCTTTTTTGCCCAATGCTGAGGTGCATGAGCAGCATTCAGAAGAAATGCGTTGTTTGGCAGAAAAACTAGCGCTAGTCGAAAATCAATTAGCCTTGTCACAAGCACTAATCCAAGATCGCGATCGCGAAGCTTTAGAATTGCGTCACACCATCCAAGAAATGAGCGATCGCAATCGGATGCTAGAGCAAGTTGTACAGGAGTTGCCAAATATTTATCGGGCTAAGTTTGCAGAGCGGATTGTTCCTATCAAACAAAAAATTGAAGCACTCCAAAAGGAAAATCGCCAATTGCATATTGAGTTGCAAAGCCTTAGTTTCCGCCTTTCAGGTCGAACTACTCGTCGTCCTACCACTCAACAACGCCTTGAGCTACCCAGAGTTATGCCTGCATTGGGCTAATACAGCAATCGCCGAGCAAACGAGCCACAAGAAAAATTTTGAAAGAGTTGCTTCGCAACTCTTTCAAAATTTTTTTGATTTGGGTCTGAACACAAATCTCTGTAAGTAGAGGAGGCGCTAAGCGCCTCCTTTACTTGTCATGTCTGGTTAAGCCATACATCCCACCTAGCAAAAACCATAACAACATACTCAAACGTGGTTCATAGAGTACTAAATCTAACCAACCAGAAAACAAAAAGAGCATTACCCCAATTGTAACTGCGACAATCATTCCTTCCGACTCTTTGATCAGTGCTGATGTAAATGATGCGTAGATTGTCCAGCCGATGATACCGATAAATCCTAACAGTGCAGGAATTCCAGAACCAACAGCGATCGCTAAAAACAAATTATGCTCATGGGGTAATCCGCGCAAGTTGTAGCCCATAGATTGGGCTACAAGTGGGAAATTGCGTAGCCCCCAGCCCTGAATTGGATGCTGAGAGATGAGAGAGAGGGCAAATTGCCATGCATTCAAGCGATCGGCTGTAGAAGAGTAACCACCTAATTTTGGATCAACTGTACTGGCTAAGCGATTGACAAATCCTTCTGGTAATAGCGATCGCACCACTTCACCGCCTAAACCCAATTCATGCCCAAATACCCCCCATGCAATGACAAGCGAGATAACTCCAAATCCTGCCACTAGTTTCCACTGACGGTAATAGATCGCCAATATTACAGCACCAAATATCACAAGTCCCCAAGCGTTCCGTGAACCAGTCAGAACAAGTACGCAAGTTCCTAGGGCTAACGCTATAGTAGCGATCACTTGTTGAGATTTGGAGATACTTTTAACTTTGCCAAGTGCAAAATGTAAAGCGATCGGTAAAATCATTAACAAGTAAGCAGCTGTTTCGTTGAAATGTCCAAAAAATGACTGAATGCGGCGATCAGGACTAAATCCCATCGGAATCGGGTAGCTATCAAAAATCACTTTTGGGAATATCCAATCAGGGCGATCGATAACGGCTTGTAAAATTCCAAATCCACTCACCATTAAGGAACTCAGTACCAATAACCATAAAAGATGAATAAATTGGGTAGAAGTACGAATAATATAGCTAGTAATGGCAGCTAAAAAAAAGTATGGTAAGAAATTCGCTAATCCACCCGCAGCAGTGGGAGGGTTAAAAGCGATGATGGTAGTGAAAATCATCCATAACGACAACCCGAAATAAGCTTGATTTACTGGTGAGGCGATCGCTCTCCATCCATAGCGAAACAGAACTCTCAAAGCTAGTAATGAAGCAAAAGCTGGCATAAAAACATTGCTAATAACCATAAAGATAGCAACACTTTGTAGCCAATTCCACTCTAATTTCAACTTATCATTTTCGGCTGATTTCCAGAGCATCCATTCACCTCACTATACTAATTACAAAAATAGCGTTGCTATTTTTGTAATTCAAAAACCTTGTTGAACTAGATTTCTAATTCTTGAAATCTAGCCTCACTTTCAAGAATTGGTATTATAGCGCTTCATACTTGAGCTTTGATTTCAAAACAAAAAAATGGCTACGCATTTTTTTGTTTTAAAAAACCTTACTGGGTTTGATTTTCAATTCACAAAAATGTTCCGACACTTTTGTGAATTGATATTTATAGTTATCGACAGTCTTGTCCTAATGCAAAAATAGAAGGGAGCGCTACGCACTCCCTTCTATTTTTGAGATTAAAATTCGCTTAGCGAACCCCTTAATTAGTAATCGAAGTCTCCGCCAGCACCCATAGCACCGCCACCGCTAGCAGCCTTGTCTTCTGGCTTATCAACAACAATACATTCAGTAGTTAAGATCATGCCAGCGATCGAAGCTGCGTTTTGCAATGCTGAGCGAGTCACCTTCGCAGGATCAACAATACCAGCTAAAAACATGTCTTCAAATTCACCAGACATCGCATTGAAGCCAATGTTGAAGTCTTTTTCGCGGACATTCTCAGCAATTACTGCACCGTTGAAACCAGCATTAGCAGCAATCCGCTTAACAGGAGCAGACAATGCTTTAGAAACAATGATTGCGCCAGTCAGTTCTTCGCCAGTCAGATTAGCTGTAGCCCAAGAGTGAAGCTCAGGAGCAAGGTGAACATAGGTTGTACCACCACCTGGAACGATACCTTCTTCAACGGCAGCTTTGGTTGCGTTAATCGCATCTTCAAGACGAAGTTTGCGATCCTTCATTTCGGTTTCAGTTGCAGCACCGACCTTGATTACGGCTACGCCACCAGATAGCTTAGCCAAACGCTCTTGTAGTTTTTCCTTGTCGTAGGAAGATTCAGTTTCTTCAATCTGACGACGGATTTGCTCAACGCGAGTCTTAACTGCGGCTTCATTACCATCAGCAACGATAGTAGTGCTGTCCTTGGTAATGATCACGCGGCGTGCTTTACCGAGTTGGTCAAGCTTGACTGCATCAAGGCGAAGTCCAGCATCTTCAGTGATTACTTGAGCGCCTGTGAGGGTTGCCAAATCTTCAAGCATCGCTTTGCGACGATCGCCAAATCCAGGAGACTTGATTGCAGCAACGTTGAGAACACCACGCAGACGGTTCACAACGAGAGTAGCAAGCGCTTCTTTTTCGATGTCTTCAGCGATGATGATCAGAGGACGACCAGAGCGAGCGACTTGTTCGAGAACAGGTACGAGTTCTTGAACTAGAGCAATTTTCTTGTCAGTGATCAAGAGAACTGGTTCTTCAAAAGAAGCTTCCATGCGCTCAGCATCGGTGACGAAATAAGGAGAGATATAGCCCTTGTCGAAGCGCATACCTTCAGTAATTTCCAATTCGGTGAACATGGATTTACCTTCTTCGAGGGAAATCACACCTTCTTTACCGACTTTATCCATCGCTTGAGCGATCATTGCACCGACTTCTTCATCGTTACCAGCCGAAATAGTTCCAACTTGAGCGATCGCCTTGGAATCTTCGATAGGCTTAGCGTGATCCTTGATCTTGCCAACCAAGAAAGCAGTTGCTTTATCAATACCGCGCTTGAGAGCGATCGAGTTAGCACCAGCCGCCACGTTACGTAGACCTTCTTTAACGATTGCATGGGCAAGAACTGTAGCAGTAGTAGTTCCATCACCAGCAGCATCATTGGTTTTAGAAGCAGCCTGACGAATTAAGGCTACGCCAGTATTTTCAACATTATCTTCTAGTTCAATTTCCTTAGCGATGGTTACACCATCATTAACAATTTGAGGAGAACCAAACTTCTTTTCAAGAACTACGTTACGACCTTTGGGACCTAGGGTCACAGCAACAGCTTCAGCCAAGATATCCATACCACGCTCTAGGGCGCGACGTGCATCTTCGTTGTAAATTATTTTTTTAGACATATTTTTTAATTGGGTAACTAGGTAAGGGGTTAACAAACAATTTGGTGATTGGTGATTGGTGATTGGGTTTCGATCTCAGTTGCCGATTACCAATTACCGATTACCAATTACCAGTGATTATGCAACGATCGCTAAAATATCTTTTTCTGCTAGCAGCACATACTCATCTGTGCCAAGTTTGATATCAGTGCCAGCGTACTTGGAGTACAAAACTTTGTCTCCTACTTTAACTTCGAGGGCTTGGCGCTCACCTTTGTCATCGAGTTTGCCAGGTCCTACAGCGGCGATTTCACCAACTTGAGGCTTTTCCTTTGCGGTTTCAGGCAAGAAAATTCCGCCTGCGGTTTTTTCTTCTTTAGCGCTTACTTTGATAAATACGCGATCGGCTAAAGGTTTTACAGTAGTTACGTTTAATGTCGTTGTTGCCATTGGTATTCACTCAGTTGACTAACATTTTTTGTTGTTGTCTAGAGTGGTTTAGCACTCTAGGTGACTGAGTGCTAATTTAACCGAAATGGTTGCAACGGCTATAGTGTGGTTTACCGAACTGATGAAACAAGAAGCGGCGCTAAGCGCCGCTTCTTGAAATATTAGGCTTCTTCTTGTTCTTCGCCTTGTAGCTTTAGTAAGAAGTATCCGAAGGCAATACCGACAGGAATTAATACCATCGATAAGACCATTGCATTACCAATTTCTCCCATGATTTTCTCTTTTAAATAAATAATATTGCTTTATATTGCTTTAGGAATTTTACCGTAAAACATAGGTCATACGCAGAGCGTAAGTACTTGTACAAAATAAATTTTCCAAGCCCGTAAAGTTGCACCCCTGCGGGGCGCAACTTTACCATCAGTTCACCGAAAGCTAAAAATGGTAAGAATCGCTAAGCGATTCTTACCATTTTTAGCCATTTGGGTCGTGTGGAGCACGACACAAATATATCGAACTCACATTAAATTATTACCTCGACATCGATCGCATCGGCATAGTCTTCATCGTTTCGCTCAACTTGACGCTCATTAGATTTATTAGATTTAGGAGAGCTTTGATCATTTTGATAACCTCCCATAATTTCAGCTGCGTCTAACCAAACTGGGCGAATCTCGTAGTGAACTCGCAAATTGCTTGGAGCGCTACGTTCAGCTTCACGCACAAAACGATTAGCTTCCCATTCTGCTTGGAATGTATTGATTAATTTGAGCGTTTTTAGGCGCTGTCTTTCTAGATATGTCCATACTTCCCAAGCATTATGTTCAGGTTCTTTGGGTATTTCCGTGGTTTCTTCCGAGTCAACAGATGATTCAGTATGATCGTCAGAATCGGGAGATTTTTGGTTATCACTGACAGGAGCATTACTCTGATCAACAAATTCGTCAGATGATGGCTTTACATGATCTTCGTCATGATGAGACTTATTAGTAACATCCTGTGATGCTGAAATCTCATCGATATCCTGCGATCGCGATAAACTTTTGATCTCTTTAGCTCGAACCTGTTTAACTGAAGATAAATCATCCGCGATCGTCTTCACTTCGATCGCTGTCTGTGACTGATCGACCCATCCTTTAAAAGTTACTTCTTCGCCATTGATGATAAGGCGATCGCCTACTTCTAACGCAAATCCTGCTAATGAGTTAAATAGTGGCTTCGCATTTGGTGATGAACTAAAGCCATTAGCACTATTATCATTTTGGTCGGAATTTTCTTCGTTGGGAGCCGATACATTTGCCTGACTAAATGTCCCTTTGTCAATCAGGCTCTGGACTCCCCCAATTGCGTCCTCAATTCGCTAATTTGAGAATGTAACGGAGCTAGACAATTCTCCACATATGTCAAAAGTTCGGGGTGCAATATAAATGGAGATTTTTCTGGTGATGTCTCTGGTGATGTTTCGGGCTTCTGCTCAAACTCTCGGCTGACCACGGCTAAAATCCAATCAGCGATCGCCTGTTGTTTGGCATCAGCTTGTGTCTTAATTTGGCTCAATAAAGGCAGAGGAAAACGAAGATTTACCTGTTTTGTCCTATGAGGAGTCGCCATTATTTGCCCTTACTTAAAATTTTTGAATATGTTTGCGAACTTAATTATAGCAATCGTCACCACCAAAACCCATATAGCGATTTTCATTGTGCTACTCACTTCACAACCAAAAATTAATGATGCAACGCGAAGAACCCCACCACTAATTCTTGGGATTTAGTGCTTATTCGTTTAGAATGGGAGGGGAGTATTGGTTCAATGAAAATCACAAAACCTTACAATATTAAAGAAGAAGCATCGCAATAATTGCGATGCTTCTTCTTTAGCTTTATAGACATTTCGTTAGCCGACAAGTTATTTGAATTGTAAAGGGGATTTCCCCAATGAAAGTGTAACCATTACCCACAAAGCTAAGCTAGAGCAGGCAAAAGCGGAAATAACTCCTAAGAAAAAGCTATTCCATACAATAATCATTTTGCTTTTCTCCTGAGCACAGATTCTAGCCGTACAGTCATAATATTTATAGCTTAGTATCTTATAAGCTGTCTGTGTGATATCTGACAAAATTTAACAATTTATCAAAGACTATTAAAATAAAAAATTTGTTCCAGATTTTGCATGTTTTATTTGCCGAAGCACTAAAAGGCTTAGTAGAATCAGAAATTTTGGCTTGGAGACCAAGCACCTACCATTAGAAAAATGTAGGGATTTGGAAACCAAATCCTCTTGCAAGATGGCATTAAAACATGAGGGCTATCTTTAGGCATATATAGCTATAGTCACCTGTATCAGGACAAATTAAAAAACAAATAGTGTGAGGCGGCGCTTTGCGCCGCCTCACACTATTTGTTTTTTATGTCCTAACAAGCATGGCGACAGCTATAGCAATGCAAAACAAATCAAAACCCAAAATACAAGTAACAGCGCTTCGCGCTGTTACTTGTATTTTGGGTTTTAAACCTTTGGTTGCTGTCATTTTTCGCTATTTGCGTCGTGCGAAGCACGACGCAAATAGCTATATCTAGACTCAAGTGTGTTTAGATGAAAAAAGATATGTCGGCTTTAGCCGATGATAAAATGAGTTTCTGTACTTTTCTATCTCAAAACCATGACTGATTGGCAGATCGCCGCCGAATTTGAAGACATTCTCTATCACAAAGCCGATGGAATGGCAAAGATCACAATTAATCGCCCCCAAGTTCGTAATGCTTTTCGTCCAAAAACGATTACAGAAATGATTGCGGCTTTTGCGGATGCACGAGAAGATGTGGAGATTGGAGTAGTTTTGCTAACGGGCGCAGGTCCTGCAGATGATGGTAAATATGCCTTTTGTGCAGGGGGCGATCAGAAAGTGCGTGGCGATGGTGGCTACATTTCTGAGTCTGGCGTACCACGTTTGAATGTGCTCGATTTGCAGCGATTAATTCGCACCATGCCTCAGCCTGTAATTGCATTGGTTGCTGGTTATGCGATCGGTGGCGGTCATGTGCTGCATGTAGTCTGCGATCTAACGATCGCCGCCGATAATGCTATTTTTGGTCAGACGGGACCAATGGTAGGTAGTTTTGATGGTGGGTTTGGGGCTTCCTATTTGGCGCGATTAGTTGGGCAGAAAAAAGCCCGCGAAATTTGGTATCTCTGTCGCCAATATGATGCTCAAGAAGCTTTAGAGATGGGCTTGGTAAATAAGGTTGTGCCAGTAGAGCAATTAGAATCTGAAGGCATTCAGTGGGCGCAGGAGATTTTAGATAAGAGTCCTCTAGCAATCCGTTGTCTCAAATCTGCCTTTAATGCTGATTGTGATGGTCAAGCAGGTATTCAAGAACTAGCGGGTAATGCGACTCTGTTGTTTTACATGACGCAGGAGGCTCAAGAAGGCAAGCAAGCATTTCTCGAAAAGCGCAAACCTAATTTTCGTCAATATCCCAAACTGCCATAAAAATTATTGGCGGCGCTTCGCGCCGCCAATAATTTTTATGGCAATGCTCGAATTAGTCACGATAAATCAAAACCGAAAATAGAAGGGCGGCGCTCTGTGCCGCCCTTCTATTTTTGGTTTGCAAATCAGGAGATCGCGATACACTTGATAAATTATGATTAGTTAGCAAAAATCAATCAAGTTTTATGTCGGAAGCTATTCTCCTCAATACTTTTTTCTGGGCTGCCATTGTGCTGATGGCGATCGCTACTAGTGGCATTGGTTATCTTACTTATTTAGAATGGCAAGATCGTCGCCGTCGTGGAGGAAAAAGTTAAACCACTCGTACATGCGATCGCTTTTCCAAGGGGTATTCCAAGCAAGCCCAAGATTGATTGTCTCCACAAAACTTTCAGGTAGTTCAGCATCATTGAGCGCCACACAAAACTTAAAGGTCGTGATCTGCTCCCATTGTTTTAAATGCTTGAATACACGCACGATCGCTTGTCGATAGGGATGATTAGGTTGCTCATACCAGTCGTCGGAAATCTCATTGGAGCGATCAAACCCTAGATGGACAATCGAGAGCTTACTAGCAATATCCTTTGCTAATAAGGCAGGGTCTTGTGTATCGGCATTAGCAAATAAACTCGCAAACTCTGTAGATGTTTCTTCTTGCATAAGCAAATCGTTTGTTGCCGCAACTTCACGCAACTGTGTGAGCCATTCAGGAGATTTCTGTTCTGTCCAGCGAATCCCAAGCGTGATTAATTTGGTCTGCAATAGTAAGTGTCCGAGCTTTTCGGCTTTAGTTTCAAGATAGCGCCAATTATGCTCATTAGTTTCAATTAGCAGGGGTAAGCGTCCAACTACTTCAATATCAAAGCCTTTAAGCCCTGCTAGCTTGCGAGGATTATTGGTGATTAGACGCATTTTTTTAATACCAAGGTCATGCAAGATTTGCGCTCCAACTCCGTAGGTACGCAGATCCGCTCCAAATCCCAATTTTTCGTTAGCTTCGACTGTATCTAAGCCACCATCTTGGAGACAATATGCCTTGATTTTATTAATTAAACCGATGCCGCGTCCCTCTTGTCGCAAGTAGACAACTACGCCCCAATTAGCAAATTCAATCATTTTTAAGGCGCTTTGCAACTGTCCCCGACAATCACAACGCAGTGATCCAAGTGCATCACCTGTCAGACATTCAGAATGTACTCGTACTAAAACTTCGTTGTCAGGAAATTCCCTTAGATCGCCTTTGACGATCGCTAGATGTTCAGTATTATCAATGGTGTTGCGATAGGCATAGACTCGAAAGTTACCGAATAGCGATGGTAACTTCGCGATCGCTTCTCTCTGCACAAATCGATCGTGGGCTAAACGATAACTAATTAGATCGGCAATGCTGATTAATTTAAGATTGTGCAATTTAGCATATTCAATTAACTCAGGCAGTCGTGCCATTGAGCCATCATCATTTTGAATCTCACAAATTACGCCAGCAGGATATAAACCCGACATTTGGGCAAGATCTACAGCCGCCTCAGTATGCCCCGCCCGTTTCAGTACTCCTCCATCTTTAGCCCTGAGAGGAAAAACATGCCCAGGACGACGCAGATCAATAGGGCGGGTATTTGGATTAATTGCTGCTTGAATTGTGCGTGAACGATCTTCTGCTGAAATTCCTGTTGATGTCCCTTCTACGGCATCAATACTGACAGTAAAAGCAGTTTGTTGACTATCAGTATTGCGATCAACCATCAATGGTAAATCTAAGCGATCAAGGCGATCGCCTGTCATAGCTAAGCAGATAAGTCCGCGAGCTTTCACTGCCATAAAATTTACCATCTCTGGTGTGGCAAACTGGGCAGCCCCAATCAGATCGCCTTCATTTTCTCGGTTTTCATCATCGACAACGACAATGAGCCGACCAGATTTGAGGTCATTAAGGGCATCGGGAATAGAGTCAAATTGAAACTTAGTCAAGGCTTACTGTCAGGCATTCAAGCTATTTATATCCATCATATAGCAATCTCTATATTGCTTAACTCAGAAAAACATGGATAGTACTATGGCTACAGCAAGAAGAGAGGAGCGGCGCTTTGCGCCGCTCCTCTCTTCTTGGTAATACTAAATTCACAAAAGTGTGACCGAAGTACGTGTGAAAAATAATTTGCCAAACCCTTTAAAGTTGAGCTCCTGCGAGGCTTAACTTTAAAGGGTTTTCTTTACGATTAATTATGTTCAATTACTTATTGTGAAGTAAAAAGTAAACTGAGTAAAGTTTTAAATACAAAGCAGCTACCTCATTTTGTGTTTTAGTCTAACCACTTCAATACAGCTATAAAGCATCACTTTTTGCCATATTTAATAACTATCTGACTTTATATATAGCAAGCCTATATGGTTTGTGGAAGGACACCCCGATGGGGTGTCCTTCCACAAACCCAAAAAATCCACAAATGTATAGGACTGCTATAGCCTTTTACAAGCAAGCGAAGTACAAAGGTTTGTTTCCCCGCCAAAGACGGGGAAACAAACCCGTACTTCACTAGACTGATAAGCGCTATAAGTTTTTTATTTGATGCTTTAAAAGTTTGCCTAATAAAATGTTTGATTTGGTTGATTTGCTTAATTAACTTGATGAATCAAACCTATATTTACCGAGCCTTAATGTTTGAGTTGGTTGACTTATTGAATTAGAAAACAGAAATAATCAAGGACTTGTGATCATTTCAGAATTAGATTTAAAAATCTTTTAGGAACATTTAGTTTAGATATACAGTCGTCTATCACATATGCATAAATGTGTATAGGAGAAAAACTCAAAATGACAAATCAAACTAAACGTTCTAGCACTGCATTACTTGTTGCTGTTAGTTTTATTAGTAGCTGTGCAATTCCTTTGATCAGCGCAACCTCTGCTTTTGCTCAGACTACGTTTAATGATGTGCCCACAGGATATTGGGCGCAGACTTTTATTCAAGAGTTAGCTTCAAGGGACATTATTAAAGGCTTTCCTGACGGGGGATTTCGTCCAAATGATCCAGTAACTAGAGCACAATTTGCCGCGATGCTTAGTAAAGCTGTAAACAAAGCGCCTATCCGTGGTGGGGTTACCTTTGTTGATGTTAATTCAAGTTATTGGGCAGCTTCAGCAATTCAGACTGCATACACAACAGGTTTTATGTCTGGCTATCCAGGCAACGTTTTTGAACCCGCTCAAAATATTCCTCGTGTACAAGTTTTAGTGGCTCTTGCTAATGGTTTAAATTATTCAGTGAGTCAAGCACCTGAAACAATTTTACAAACTTATGCTGATGCTTCTGGCATTCCTAACTATGCAAGAAATAGTGTAGCAGCAGCAACTGAGAACCGCTTGGTGGTTAATTATCCCAATGTTCAGTTCTTAAATCCTAATCAAACTGCAACTAGAGCCGAGGTTGCCGCATTTATCTATCAATCGTTAGTACGTTCAGGTCAGGCAAATGCGATCGCCTCACCTTATATTGTGGGACAGACCACAACCACTCCCCCTGTTCAAAATCAGGTCAGAATTCCCGCAGGAAATACGATCACAGTTCAGTATTCCAAAGATAAGATTTTGCTTGGACCTGACGAAAAAGTTCCTCTTGTATTAAATGTGGCGCAAAATATTGCCAACTCTCAAGGCACAATTTTGATACCTGCTGGTACTCAAGTTGTGGGTGAATTGCGAACTGTATCAGGTGGTGCTCAGTTCTTTGCTAGTGAACTTGTGTTCGCCAATGGTCAGAGAAGGGCTATCAATGCTACTTCTAAAGTTGTAACCAAGACTGAGAGAGTTGATAAGGGCGTTAGTATTGGTGGACTGCTCCAAAATGCTGCACTCGGTGCTGCTGCTGCTGCTGCCATCTCTGCGGTAACAGGCGATCGCGCGATCGCTACCGAAGAAATTCTCGGAGGTGCTGGAATTGGTACATTGCTTGGTCTGTTTTTAGGGCGTGACAGTGTAACTCTTGCTTCTGTCAATCCTAATACTGACTTAGCTGTAACCTTGAACTCTGATCTTTTGCTATGAGACCTCTCTTATATACTTCCTCTCCAATAATTAGGTAGTGCGGCGAATCGCTCGCACTACCTAATTATTGGTTTTGGGTTTCAATTCACAAAAGTGTGATCACACTTTTGTGAATTGGCACAACAGTAGAAGTTTTGCTTAGGATTAAAAAACAAAAGAATAAGTGGCGGCGCTAAGCGCCGCCACTTATTCTTTATTAAGAGAAGCATTCCATACAGTGCAATGCTTCTCTTTTTTGTCTTAATATTTTGGAAAGCATCTATAGCTATAGCCACCTGTATCAGGACAAATCAAAACCCAAATAATGTGAGGCGGCGCTTTGCGCCGCCTCACATTATTTGGGTTTTATGTCCTAACAAGAATGGCGACAGCTATATATTTCATATCTCATACCTTCCTTGACTATTTCCTTACGTGCGATAAGTCAACAGTGTTTCATTAATGAGCAAAAACATCTGCATATCCTAGTAAATCTAAATAAACAAGTGTCGGAATATGAGCAAAACAGGCTTTCGCTAAATCATAACGATTTTCTCGAATCAGCATCTCAATCAGTTTGCGATAAACAGATAATAAGTATCGAACGTCATTAGCTGCATACTGTAGTTGCGCTTCTGATAGAACTTGGACATTTCCCCAGTCTGAAGATTGCGAAGTTTTATCTAGTTCAATTTTTTCAAGTTCGCGAACCAATTCCTTTAAACCATGCTTGTCGGTATATGTCCTCGCCAGTTTGCTAGCAATTTTAGTGCAGAAAATTGGATGAGTGGCAATACCAAGATGAGCTTCCAACATTGCTACATCAAACCTAGCAAAATGAAAAACCTTATTAACTTCAGGGGCTTCAAATAAATACTTGAGGTTGGGCGCACTTTTAATGCCCTGTGCGATTCTTACCAAACTTACAGTCTCATCATCATTGCAAATTTGAATTAAACATAGGCGATCGCGTCTGGGAATCAACCCCATAGTTTCAGTATCAATGGCGATCACCTCACAGCCAAGATATTCTTGAAGAGTTTCAAAATCAATATCGTTATCAAAAATTTTAAAAGCTGGCATCTTAATTTAGTCGGTTATATTTTTGCGAGTAGCTCTTGGGTTTATAAAGGTTTTATACAACCTATTTGTCAAACTTAGCAAAATTGGACAACTACTTTTATACCAATTCACAAAAGTGTGACGATACTGTTATGAATTAAAAACTAAACCCAGTAAGAGTTTTAAAAGTATAAAATGGCTGAGCCATTTTGTATTTCAGCATTACCCTGAAAATAGCTACTATAGCTGTCGCCATTCTTGTTAGGACGTAAAACCCAAATAATGTGAGGCGGCGCAAAGCGCCGCCTCACATTATTTGGGTTTTGATTTGTCCTGATACAGGTGGCTATAGCAATAAATAACCATTACCAGAATAGCAACCCTGTTTGGGACCTCTAAATAATTGACTAGGACTTGTTTTTAATTCGATTGGGTGACAATCTTCAGGGCTTGCTCCTACAAATCCCAAAATCTATATTTATCAATAAATTAATACGTGGAATTCAGCAATTTAATCAATAACTCAATTTTTGATGGCACGATTCTCCATGACTTCAAAAATCGGCTACTTATCTTACGGCAAAGTCTATACCTTAAAAATAAGCGTTTAGTAGCATGACTCAACTTTACATAAATTATATAATGTGTGTAAGAGTAAATTTCCCTTAGGTAAAATTTATTTATTAAGTATCTAGGCATAATTAAAAATCAGCGTCAAAACCTGTGATACACGTATAGCGTAATTCACAGGTTTTGAATTTTATATTTGATTCCGCTTAGCTACTTAGTAATTCTCATGATATGAATCAATTTTGAGCAGAGTCTGTCATAAGCAAAATCGCAGAAATCGTGATTTTAGGCTTATTAATATCTCTGTCATTACAAGTTTAGAATTCACAATAAAAATTACTACGTACTTATACAGCATTTTTACTATATTGAATTAATCCAAAGAAACAAATCTAAATCATTCTAAAACCTAAATTTTCTGATAAATAGCTTTAACGGCGAATTATTAGAACTCTATCCCAAAACAATAAGTTATTTGAATGAGATAAGTTTAGATGAATTTTTTTGTTGATTAGTATAATGTATAGCAATCCTAAATAATTTGTGGAAGACTTAACCTGAAGGGTATGCTCTCTCGCAAACTTATCAAGTTATAAGCGATTTAGAGTTGTTATAGTCAAGTCTAAAATTCAAGATTTTTTGCTGTTGTTAAAGAAAATATTAATATGACACAGTTTTATAATCAAAATCAATTTAATCGATTCTCTGAACCAGTAACCGATATAACGGCTGGTAGCATAGAGAAGGCTCAGCAACATATTTATAACTTCTTTTTAGGAATTATCAAACATTATGATGCTGAAGTAATTTTAAATCAGTTTGACAAATTATTCATCAGATATGAAGAGATTGATAATGTTAATGCTTATTATGCTCTAGGTGAAATTATTTTTCACAATAAAGAAAGTGAGTTCAAGTATGCTCTTTTACGCTGTTGCTATATTCTCAATAACAACTGGGCAATTAATGGAAATATCAGTGCTTGCCAAAAGTTAGTTGATCTTTTCTTATCAGATACTATTGGCATTCCCACCAAAATTCATAAGCTCAAGAAGTTAAGATATTGGCTCCAAAAGTTTGTTCAATCTGAAGAATATAATACGCTGCGATCGCTCTCAGGCAGAGCTGGTATAAGCAAGAGCTATCATAACTGGAGTGAGCGTTTTTCCTCATATCTACTCATCTCGGAATATGCTGATCCAAGAAAGCCTTTAGAACAACGTCAATATGCCGCAAATTTATCTCGAAAGATCAAGAAACAATTTAAGTTTGATTTAGCAATGTATACGGCGCGTATTGATTCCAGATTAGGCGCACATCCTCAACGTCCAAATCCAACCAATTTGGGTGATGGGGTACTACTTTTAATTAAAAGAGTATTGAATAAGCAGGGCAATGACAACTATCGCAAAGCTGCCAAAAACTTTTATGAACAAATTCAGAATATAACTTTCTTAGAATTCAAAGTCAGACTACTTGATTACCTAGGTATATCGCAGAATGATTTAGAGGTTTCTGAGGTATTACGTTTGACAGTTGTTGAGAAATTAAAACATTTTCAAGAACATCGCGATGAAGAAATAATGCCTATTAGTTTACTTTACGCAACTTGTAATCGGGTTTTGCAATATCTGCTGTTAAATGAACGCCGTAAGCCCTCTGAATTTTTAAAGTTATCACTAGAATATGACAACTTTCTGAATCCGATAATTTTATTACTAAAAATTGTTCTAATTTTGCCGCATATTCGCTTTTATTTGGAAAGCTATATTGCTGAATTACTCAAGTTTTATAGCGTATATGATGAAACAGAATGTCGTTCTTTTATTAATTTTCTTGATGTTTTAAATGTCACACTTGCTATTTTTGATGAGGATACAGACTATAGCTTAATTAAAATGAAAAATGTTGAGAATGATCTAGCCGATATCAATTTAGACAACTATCGGGTGTTTTCGCAGTTAAAGAGGTTTGTCGATTTAGAGCATAAATCAGTTGAGCATTTTGAACGGCTTGAGCAAGAGGACACGACTAAAACTCTAAACTTTTAGGGCTTGTTGTTATGATTGAGATTCTATCCATTCAAAAACGCGATTCCATGCCCACCAACGATCGCGATCGCCATATTGGTTTTGGCTTTTTTTGCTACTAACATAACCAACATGCCCTCCATACTGTGTGACCATAAGTTTAATTGCAGGATTATCTTCGGCAATTTTTTCTAAATCTGGAATGATTGACGGATCAAACATTGGATCATCAGCAGCATAAAGAATTAAGGTTGGCTTTTGCAAAAGCGGCATGAAATATAACGGACAACTTGCATCGTAATATTCCTCTACAGAGTCAAAGCCTAATTTGGCGATCGTCAATTCATTGTCAAACCCCCAAATGCTATTAGCACGTTCTACGGCATCACGATTGATTGCTTCAGGATGCATTTTTGCTATGCTCCGTCCTAGTTTCTTTAATTCTCGAGCGATCGCCTTTTCCAGAAATCTACCCAGTTCATCTTTGACTAAATAAGTAAGCGATCGATTGGAGTCAACGCTAGGACAAATTACGGCTCCGCCTGCAATATCAGCAGATGTAATTTTTAAATCGCTCCCCCAACTGGCGATCGTCTCTCCAGCCTTGATCCCCCATAAAGCTAACTGACCACCAAGGGAATATCCCGTTAGCCAAAAGGGAGCAGGACATCCTAATTGTTTAGCGGTATTGGCAATCCTAATAAAATCTTCGCCTTCATATAGTCCATCAGATGTCAATGCTGGGGAAAGCTCTGCTGTTTTGCCATGCGCTCGCCAATCAAACAAAACAACGGCATATCCTTTAGCGATCGCCTTACGCCCTAGAATTTTGAGAAACCACTGATTATCCAAATCTCCAGTAATGCCATAGGTTCCCACTATTGTTCCTTTCGCATTTTGTGGAATTGCATATTTACCAAAGATCGGCACACCATTTGCACCTGTAAAAATATGCTCTTGGTAAATAGGTTCTGGTTCAACTGTGAAGTCTTCCCATTTTCGACTTACCCGCAAAGCAGTATAAAGGGTCATCAGCAGCCCATTGGTGAGATGCCAAGGTGGTGTATAAAGCATATAAAAATCAAGTCCTTAGCTGTGTTGCTTTACGCTTTACTATAGCAATCGCCATCAAAACAAAATAGAGATAGCGCAAAGCGCTATCTCTATTTTGTGTACGGAGAGAGAGGGATTCGAACCCTCGTTAAAGTTACCCCTAAACAGCATTTCCAGTGCTGCGCCTTCAACCACTCGGCCATCTCTCCTCGCTTAACTCAACAAAGGCAATCGCAAAATTTTTTGCGAAGTTGTTTATTTCGTCGTGCGGATTTTAATCATACCAAAGCTTGGTACATATGCAAGACTTGAAAGTACGAAAAATCAAATTTTTTTGTTTCTATTCAAAAAGAGCGGCACGAAGCACCGCTCTTTTTGAATAGCTATTTAGACGGCATTTTGACGATACCAATCAATCGTTTGATTTAACCCTTCACGAAAACCTACCTGTGCAGTAAACCCAAAAGCTTGTTTAGCCCTTTCCACATCAAGGCAACGGCGAGGCTGTCCATTGGGTTTGTCAGTTTCCCAGACAATTTCGCCATCGTATCCCATTAATTCACAAATCAAATGGATCAAGTCCTTGATGGAAATCTCCGAGCCAGTACCAATATTTACAGGATCTGACTCGTTATAAGTCGCTGATGCCATAACGATTCCTCTGGCGGCATCTTCAGAATAGACAAATTCTCTAGTTGGTGTACCGTCACCCCATACCGAAATGTGGCGATCTCCTTTTTGCTGAGCCTCATAAACCTTACGAATTAGTGCAGGAATTACATGGGAGCTACGTGGATCAAAATTATCTTCTGGTCCATAGAGATTAACTGGCAGCAGGTAAATACCATTAAACCCATACTGTTGACGATAGGACTGTAGCTGCACTAGCAAGGCTTTTTTGGCGACACCATAGGGCGCATTGGTAACTTCAGGATAGCCATTCCAGAGATCTTCCTCTTTAAATGGTACGGGTGTAAAGTTGGGATAGGCGCAAATTGTGCCAACACAAACAAATTTTTGAACTTTAGCTTGATAAGCAGCATGGATTAACTGCACACCCATCATCAAATTGTCATAAAAAAGTTCGGCAGGTTTTTCACGATTGAGCCCAATGCCCCCAACATGTGCGGCAAGATGAATAATTAGATCTTGGTCTTGAACAACTTTTTCACAGACAGCAAGCGATCGCAAATCATCATCTTTTGATCTGGGTACAGTGATCAAATCTTTGCTCGCACCTGCAGCGATCAATTGGGCAATCACCTGCTTTCCTAAAAAGCCAGCACCACCAGTTACTAGAATCTTTTGATCTTTGAATTGTAGTTTTGATTGATTGTCTGTCATAAAAATTTCTTCAGTAAAGTACGAGTAGATTAAAAGCCCTGCGTTGCAGGGCTTTTAATCTACCAAGTCGATCCTTGTCCAATATTTCTCAATGTAGCAATATCCTGAGACTGAGTGCCTTTAGGGTTAGGCAAACCCAATGCTTCTAAATCTGCATCTACCATTAGCTCAACTAAAGCCTTGAAGGTAACTTTAGGCTCCCAACCTAGCTTTTGTTTTGCCTTAGTCGAGTCGCCTAATAACAAATCCACTTCAGCAGGACGAAAATAGCGTGGATCAATCTCTACATAGTCTTCCCACTTGAGATTGACGTATGCAAAAGCCTCTTCTAAAAACTCGCGCACTGAATGTGTTTCCCCCGTGGAGATCACATAGTCATCAGGCTTTTCCTGTTGCAACATTAACCACATCGCCTCTACATAGTCTTTGGCGTAGCCCCAATCCCGTTTAGAGTCCAGATTACCTAAGTACAGTTTTTTTTGCTGATTAGCAACAATGCGAGCGATCGCCCTTGTAATCTTTCTGGTCACAAAGGTTTCGCCACGACGAGGTGACTCATGATTAAACAAAATGCCATTACAAGCAAATAGCCCATAGGATTCGCGGTAATTAATCGTTTGCCAATGAGCATAGACCTTGGCACAGGCATAGGGACTACGCGGATAGAAAGGCGTATCTTCATTTTGGGGTACTGCTTGCACCAAGCCATACATCTCCGATGAGCCTGCTTGATAAAAACGAATTTCACGAGTGTTGCGTTGTTGATAGTCACGCAATGCTTCTAGTAAACGTAAAGTTCCCATCCCCACTGCATCAACCGTATATTCAGGTGAGTCAAAACTAACGCGCACATGGGACTGAGCACCAAGATTAAATACTTCATGAGGTCGAACTGCTTCTAAAATCCGTCCCAAAGTTGTACCGTCAGTCAAATCGCCATAGTGCAGGAATAATTTAGTTTCTGGTAGATGTGGGTCTTGATACATATGATCGAGGCGATCAGTATTAATCGTCGAGGATCGACGAATGATGCCGTGGACTTCATATCCTTTAGCTAGTAGAAGTTCTGATAGATAAGATCCATCTTGACCAGTAATACCTGTAATTAAGGCGCGTTTAGATTTACTCATGACGTGTGGGTTAAAAGGACTCAAGTAAAAGTTTATAGCATTAATAAATCAACAAAAAATGAGGGCGTAGAGTGTTTTCTTCTATAAGCATTTACCATCAATCAACATTTTCTCAAACTCAGGTGCAGGTAATGGTGGACTAAAGAAATAACCTTGTACCTGATCGCAACTATTATCTTTTAACAACTGAATCTGCTCGGCAGTCTCGACACCTTCAGCGATAACTTGCAATGACAAACTATGAGCAAGATCAATGATAGCTAGGGAAATCGTCGCATCATGCCGATCTGTGGTGATGTCTTGAATAAAACAGCGATCAATCTTCAGAGTATTGACGGGAAAGTGTTTAAGGTAGCTTAGAGAAGAATAGCCTGTGCCAAAATCATCGATCGCTATTTTTACGCCAATCGCCTGTAATTGAGAGAGCACCTGAATTGTAAACTCGGCATTTTGCATAATGATACTTTCAGTAAGCTCAAGTTCTAAATGCTCTGGTTCAGTCCCAGTTTCTTGTAAAACCTTACTGATTAGTTCAATTAGATTGTTGTCTGGTCGAAAATGTTGACCAGATAGATTAACTGCCACAAATCCGTAATTTATGCCAGAATTGCGCCATAATCGCATTTGTTCACATACTGAATAGAGGATTACCTCACTCAAACGGAGAATTAGTCCTGTTTGTTCAGCAACGGGGATAAACTTGCTTGGCATAATAATCCCTAAATCTGGATGTTGCCATCTGGCTAAGGCTTCTGCACCGACAATTTGCCCAGATTGGAGATCCACTAGAGGCTGATAAAAAACCCGCAGTTCATTGCGATCAATGGCGCGATGCAGGCTATTGGCTAACGCCATATATTCTGAAGATTGTGCATTCAGGTCTGAACTGTAGAGTTTATAGCTATTCCTGCCATGATTTTTGGCGTAATACATTGCTAATTCAGCATTTTTGATTAATCCTTCTACCTCTTGATGATCTTCAGGAAAAATAGTGATGCCAATACTACTAGTAATAAAAACCTCATGTCCATATAGATTGTAAGGGCGACTTAATAAATCTAATATTTTTTGGGTTTCCATTTTGATACTAGTCGGATCTTTGATATCAGAAATGATCAGTGCAAATTCGTCTCCCTGTATTCTCGCCACCATATCGCATGGAGCTGTATAGCGCTTTAGTCGTTCGGCGATCGCTTTAAATAATTGATCGCCGATATCATTGCCAAGCGTGTTGTTAATGATATTAAAGTTGTCCATATCCAGAAACAACAAAGCTAGAGATTTGTTATTAATCTTGGCGTGTAATACAGCTTGGCTCAGTGATTCATGAAAAAGAATGCGATTTGGTAGTTGAGTCAAACCATCGTGATGAGATAAATATTCAAATCTTTCTCCCACGGCTTTGATTTCATCATAGTAATGCTCTCTAACAGAGTTGTACTTTTGCAATCGTGAGGCGATCGCACCTAACAATTCCGTAGAGGTAAACGGCTTAGTAAGATAGTCATCTGCTCCTAGTTGCATCGCTTGACGCATATCCGCTTTTTCGGTCATCGCCGTCAGAAATATAAACGGAATCATTGACGTTTTTGGCTCTTTTCGCAGTGCAACCAGGGTTCCATAGCCATCTAGTTCTGGCATAGCTATGTCACAGATAATCAAATTTGGCAAATAGGTTTTGGCGATTTGGACACCAACAACTCCATTCTCTGCCCCCAGTACATCAAAACCTTCATAGGAGAGAGTCTCCATGATTTCTTCGCGCAAAGCTTCTACATCTTCGATGACTAGAATTGTGGTCATAATTGCATCTATTCCTTTAGGTAAGGCAGTTTTACCTTTACTGTTGTTCCCTTGTTTTCAACACTATTAAGTTGAATTGTTCCCCCAAGAATATCCACTGAATTTTTGATAATTGCCATCCCCAATCCAGTGCCTATGATCATACCAACATTATGAGCACGATAAAAATGTTCAAAAATCTTTTCTTGATCAATTAGAGGGATACCGATTCCTTGATCTTGAAACTCTAACAGAAGTTTTGGTACGTGATCGCTAGTTAATGAAATAGTAAACTTGACTTCACTGGCATTAGGTGAATACTTAATTGCATTTGACAATAAATTGGAAATGATTTGCCTAAAGAATTTAGGGTCAATTGTTACTTTTGAAGGAACATTTATATTTTTAAAAATAACTTGATGTTTACCATTTCCTAGCAACTTAGTTTGCTCAATAATTTCCAGACAGAAATCTTCAAGATTAATCTCTTCTAACTGCAACTCAAATCTTCCTGATTCAGTTTTGCCAATGATTAATACCTCTTCTAAAAGGTTAGTCATGCCTTTAACTTCACGTTGAATTTTATCAATTCTCTCTAGTTTTTTCTCATCTGACATTTTATGCCCATAGTTTCGCAATAAATCACTTGCAGTCTGGATCGTAGCTAGTGGTGTGCGAAATTCATGGGACGCTCTAGAGATAAATTGGGATTTGAGTTCGTTTAACTCTTTCTCCTTAAGCAAAGCTCTTTCCAGTTGGCTAAGACTTTGTTCGAGTTGCTGAGTGCGATCTGCAACTTGCCGTTCTAGATTTTTGTTGAGATCTTGGACTCTATCAAAGAGTTTTACCTGTTGAATGGCGATCGCTACATGGTTAGCCAACTGCCTTAGTAAATCAATTTCAAATTCTTCCCATTGGCGCGGCGCAAAGCATTGATGGGCAATTAATAAGCCCCATAATGTGTCACCAAAAGAAATAGGAACTACAATATTTGCTTTTACTTGAAAACATTGCAGCAGATCTTTGTGACAAGGACTTAAATCAGCAAGATCTACATCATTTATACTTGAGATTGATCGATTTTGATATTTCCGTACATAATCTTGATTAAAGCATGAATCATTAATCATTTTTCCAAGAATGGATAATACTGGCGCATTAATGGCTTCAACAACAAATGCACCACTCCAATCCTCTTGAAACTGATAAATAACCACTCGATCAATACGTAGTAATTCTTGAGCTTCTTTAACAGTAATTGCTAGGATTTGATCGAGATTTAACTCGCATTGAATTTTAAGTAGAATTGCATTTAATAAGCGTTCTCTTTCACCTTGATAGCGTAGTTGGGTCTCAACTTTTTTACGCTCAGTAATATCGTAATAGCTACTCAAATACATCCGTTTGCCTTTATATGCCATTAATCTTGTAGAAACTAAAACATCTTTAAATGTGCCATCACGATGACAAATGCGCGTTTCGACCGTCATTGCTTGCCCAGTTTCTTGTAAGTGCTGCAATCGTTGCAAAGCTTTGTCATGTTCAGCACGATCAGGATACAGGAAAGTTGTAAAATCATGGCTGGCATTTGCTTCTGCAAAGGTATATCCTGTAAGGATTTCCATCCCAGCATTGAAAATTGCGAAGTAGCCTGAATCATCACTAAAGGTAATCCCTTCTTTGATCGATGTTAGGACTGTCCGCAACCGCTCTTCGCTTTCGAGTAATCTTTGAGTTGATTTGACCTGATCGGTAATGTCAGTTTGAATGCCAATGTAGTTAGTCAGTTCGCCATGATCGTTAAATACTGGCGCAATATACAAATCATTCCAAAATGGTGTGCCGTCTTTACGGTAGTTAAGTAAGACGGCATGACATTCTCGCTTTTCTTGAATTGCTTTGCGTAAATCTAAAAGTCCGATTTGATTGCGATCGCCTCCTTGCAAAAAGCGACAGTCACGTCCTAGCACTTCAGCTGCACTGTAACCTGTAATCCTCTCAAAACTAGGATTCACATAAATCATCGGATTATTGGGCTGAGTCGCATCGGTAATTACGATTCCGTTAGAGCTTGCAGCGATCGCCCGTTCGCGTAATTGTAGTGATTCTTCTACCCGCTTCCGTTCTGAAACATCTCGCAATGAGGCAACCACATAGACTCTACGATCTTCATCCATAGCCTCAGACACACGCATTTCTGCCGAGGTAGTACTACCTCGGTTGAGAATATCGATATCTGTGCTTTCTCCTGCAACTACAGGTAGCCCAAAAGTCTCGCCGATAATATCATCAGATTTGCAACCAAATAGGTTCTCTGCTGATTGATTGACGTAGCGGACAATACCCTCATGATCAACTACTACAAAGGCATCAGACACTTCGCTTACTAAATGACCGAATTTTTTTTGATTAAACTCTTTAACTTGTGATTTAGATAATTCTACGGTAGTAATATCTTGGCAAGTACCAACAATCTGTTTTGAATGATCATTTCCATCAATCTTGAGGGATAGGGAAATTGATAATAGTCGATTGGTCACCAAATCAAGTTTTGTCTCAAACACAACAACTTGCTGCGTTTCTAAGCACTGACTAACATGCTCATTCAATAACTGAGCAAATTCTAATGGTAAACATTCTTTTGGCTGCAAGCCAACTAGATCGACTGTTTGGTCGATACTACGCTCCCCAAAAACAAGATGACCAAAGATAAGATTGGCGCTTGCAAACCGTAATATAAACGCTGCATGATCTTGATCATTGACATCTGAAGTCTGCAAGTTTGACTCATTTGACTCAATAGTCAAAATAAAAATACCGCATTGAACATAATCTAGGATATTTTGCATAGTTGCCATTGACCAAATATCACAACTATTAACTTATCGTTTAACTTACCGTTAAGGTTTCTGCAAAAACTCTTTGGGGGGACGACGAAGCCTTGCAACGTCGCCAAAAGACAGTTAAAAACTGCGAGCTACTAACCTAATACCTAAACACAAAGTAGCTTAGCTATTCTGTGTTTTAAAAACCCTTACTGAACCTGATTTTTAATTCATAAAAGTGTAGTTACACTTTTATGAATTGGTATAAAACATAGAGACTATAGTTCAGGCTTCATGGCTCAACTATAATTGCGATCGCTATACCTTTATATTAATTATTTATGAATTTAACGCTTTCCGTTCCTTCCATCGGTTGCGCTAGTTGTATTGAAACTATTACCAAAGCAATCCAAGCTGTTGACGCATCGGCAATAGTTACAGGTGACTCTACAACTAAGTCTTTAGATGTAGAAAGTCAATTAACTGAAGTCAAAATCCGAGAACTAATCGTGATCGCAGGTCATAAAGTAGCTTAAAAGTAGAAGCCGTGAAAATCACGGCTTCTACTTTTAAAGATCGCAATATTCACCTTTGGGGGCGTTAAAATCCCCTGACTTACCCCCACTCTTATGTATCAACCTTGTATTTGAGATAATCATTGTCTTTTCGAGAGACTTTGCCATATCGTAAAGGGTTAGAGCCGCGATCGTGGCAGCAGTCATCGCTTCCATTTCTACACCAGTTTCCGCCTTAGTTTTGACCTCAGCCTCAATCTGATAACCAGGAATATTTTCATCTAGTAGGATTTTGACATCCACACTAGTTAGATTCACAGGATGACACATGGGGATCAAACTCGCTGTTTGTTTCGCAGCCATAATTCCTGCTAGTTTTGCTGTACCTAACACATCTCCCTTTTTTACATTCCCTGCTTGGATCGCGTCCAATGTTGTTGTTTTCATAGATATTTCGCAAACAGCGATTGCCCGTCTTACCGTTTGCGGTTTATGAGTCACATCCACCATCTGAGCATTACCACTTTGATCAAGATGAGCGAGTGACTGAAGAATATCCGTATCCATAAAAACTTTGCCGAAATTAGCTCAATAATATAAAAAACAAGGCTGCGAAGAGTTTAATTATGACTAGTCATTGCTAACCATTTAGACGTAACTAGACTCTTCTCCTATTCCTAGAGTGTTTTACGAATGCGTGCGTACTTATTCGTAAAACAAAAAACAACTACAGTAAGGGTTTGTGTTTTCGTTTAGCCGTTGGCAAAATGAAAACCTCTACAATACAAAAGTTTACCCGAATTATGACTGAGACTGTAAAGATTGAGCTTTATGCCAATAATCTTGATGAAACTCAAGTGATCGCCACTAAACTAGCGCAAATTGTTGCCGCAGGAACAATTATTCTGCTCGAAGGCAATCTCGGCAGTGGCAAAACCACTTTTATGCAAGCCTTTGGTCGCGCACTTGGCATTAGCACTACAATCACGAGTCCAACATTTACTCTAATTGATGAATATACTGAAGGTCGCCTGCCACTTTATCACATTGATCTTTATCGACTAGAGCCTCCTCAAGTTCCCAGCCTGCATTTAGAAGAATATTGGCGAGGTGAGGACTTTCCCCTTGGCGTAGTAGCGATCGAATGGGCTAGTAAACTGCTTACCATCCCACCCAAGCATCTTAAGATTAATCTCTCAATACCAAAGCAATCTCCTGAGAAACAATCCCCCAAACTTGAGCCATCTCTACACGAAGACGAAGAATTTCTGGAGTCTTTACCCGAAGAACGCTTAATTCAACTGATCGCTCAAGGTTCACCATATGTTGAAATGCTGAGCCAAGTCCGATTTTAATAATTATCAGTGCCTATGGCACTGGTAATTATTAGTCTTTATCTGGGGAGTCTGACCTATCAGCAGCTTCACCACTACCCTTCACTTCATCTTGAAACCCACGCAAAGCTTGTCCCACACTGCGACCAATTTCAGGGATACGCTTTGCCCCAAAAATTGCCACACCCACAAGCGAAATCACAATTACCTCTGGCCAGCCAATTCCAAACATTTCTCTTAGATCTCCTCAAATGCATCTGCTATGCTTTTATTCTGCACGCAAATGTCAAATAAACGTAGCTAAAAACTAATGGACTCAACCATTACTTGGACACTTGGCAGCACTGATCCTGATGCTGAAGCCAATCTTGCCCGCATTGCCCAATGGTGGACATCTCTTGCAGGTCAAGAAATTATCTGGCAACAACGCCCCTTAACTGAAAATAGCGATCGCAATGCGATCGACTGGAACAAACAATCTCTCGACGAAACCTTTGCAATTCAAACACCAAGCTTACGAGGTATCACTCTCTATTGGTATAAGCCCAATAGCCCCGACGAACGCAACATCTCCGTCGGCTATCTCCAACTCGATTTATTTAATCAACAGCTAGACATCCTGCCATCTTCAGGTCGTAGCTACCAACTCCGCATCACCCTACCTAAAATCGTCTATCAAAAAATTCAAGTCACCGATCCACAGTTTGGTAGCATCATTCAACCTAATGGTGACGCAGTATTACTATTTCGTGACGAAAAACAACGCTTAGAAATTCAAATTGCTTTAAGCGCCGTGAATGTCGATTTACTTAAACAAAAACTTTCATCTTGAAATAATTAAGAATCTATAGCTATAGCCACCTGTAAACCCAAACGCAAAGATTGTGAGGCAGCGCTTCGCGCCGCCTCACAATCTTTGCGTTTGGGTTTTGGTATTATGTGCTAACAAGAATGGCGACAGCTGTAAATGAAATTTACTAAAAGGTAGATCAAGATTCAAAATCTTTGTCTAGATGCTTCCACATGGCAACCCTATAAACATTAATAAAGTAAGACATGTTTTTATAAAATCTAGCCTATGATTTGTGCATATTTGGCAAACAAACTTGGCTAAGGGTAAATCTATGACACCTCAAGAACTCCCACCTCCGATTAGTCCTCGTCAGATGGATATGCTTCGGGCTGTAGCAGCAATGGCTTGGGCTGATGGCAAACTTGAGCCTGATGAAATTCGGCTGATGCTTGATGAATTTGCAATGTTATTTGCCAAAACTGAAACAGACCGTAGCAATCTCAAAACTCGTCTTAAAGATTACTTAGGTCAAAATATTCCTCTAGAAGAAGTCATCCCAAACATCAAAAGTATCGAAGATCGGAAAATGACTCTCAGACTTGGCTACCAAGTGATCCAATCGAGTCGGCGCAGTCCTGATGAACCCATGATCAACCTTGATGAAGCAGCAGCTTATCAAAGATTAGTTAGGATCTTAGACCTCCCACCAGAAGTTGTTGCTGACATTGAAGCCTCGATCGCTCCTACTGAAGAAACTCACCCCAACGGAATTATTAAATCTCTTGCTTCAAGGCTACACAAATTACTTGGGAACGCAAATTAATTTAGGTAAGTCCCACTTGGATAGATACTGTTGTCCTAATTTATAGATCCTTACACTTCTTGCACTAATGCTCTGAGCAAACAGCATATAGCTGTCGCCAAGTGTAAAACCCAAGAATTGATTGACGGCGCAGAGCGCTGCCAATCAATTCTTGGGTTTTGATTTGTCCTGAGACAAGTGGCTATAGCTATATTTGTTAAAAGTGTTTAATAAAAACCTTTTAACAAGTATTTTATGGGTTACTTATTCATAAATTGCTTTAGATTTGGCTTCTAAATTAATTAAAATAACTAAGTCATTGTGCTGATCTGCAATACCTATCGTTACAAACTCGGATAGAGTGATTACTTACAGCAAATCTTTT
Source organism: Pseudanabaena minima str. Chao 2107 (assembly GCF_051131155.1). Lineage (NCBI taxonomy): Bacteria > Bacillati > Cyanobacteriota > Cyanophyceae > Pseudanabaenales > Pseudanabaenaceae > Pseudanabaena > Pseudanabaena minima. The sequence continues at coordinate 443,650 of NZ_CP159508.1, read as the reverse complement.
AAGAGCTACGAGCAGCCACTATGCGGGATGGAACTGATCTTCAGCAAAAAATTATGTCTGCCCCATTCTTTGTGGGGTTACCTGATGAAGCCGTAATTCGGGCAACAGCCCACATGGTCACGCGCAGTCATCCAGCCGATCAGGTAATTTTGCTAGAAAATGACTGGGGCAACTCGGTTTATTTCATCTTGGAAGGCTGGGCAAAAATTCGCACCTATAATCTCGATGGGAAAGAAATCACCCTAAATATTCTCGGATTTGGCGAGATGTTTGGCGAAATGGCTCCACTCGATCAAGTCCCGCGATCAACTGACGTGATTACACTCACGCCCACAACTATCGGCAGCCTGCCAGCTTCAGATTTTGTACATTTGATTGAAACAGAGCCAACCGCAGGAATACATTTAGCAAGACTGATGGCAAAGCGCCTACGTCAAGTTAATCGACGTTTACGCTTACGCGAGGCAGATAGTACTTCTCGTGTTGCTGATGTCTTGCTTTTTCTAGCTGAAGGACAAGGGACAAAAGTCAGTGGTGGCTTAGAAATACCCAATTTGCCCCATCGGGAACTTAGTAGTCTCAGTGGTTTAGCCAGAGAGACAGTAACCCGTGTATTGGGCAAACTAGAACGCAAAAATTTGATTCAGCGTATTCCTGATCGCGATGTGTTGTGTATCCTCAACCCTGAAGGATTAGAAGCCCTGATGGTTTAAATCAAATGGTTTAAATCAAAATGTGACGCGAATCAGCACCTTTTGATCTGTTATTATTAGGCTCGTTATTTGGTAGGTAAGAAGTATAAATGCTGAATCCAGTTGATTTCAGCGGTAGACCTTTTCATTTTGTGGGTATTGGCGGGATCGGTATGTCGGCGATCGCCTATATCTTAGCGAAGCAAGGATTTACGGTGTCTGGCTCAGATCTTAGTAGCAATCGCATCACTCAAAAGCTACAGGATCTTGGTGTAAAAACTTTTCAAGGGCATCATGCAGACAACATCGATCTAGCAAATGCTCCCCAAGTTGTCTGTTCGACTGCAATCAATCAGCAAAACCCCGAGTTTCAGGTAGCTCTAGCTAATGGCTTGCCAATTTTGCATCGTTCTGATTTATTAGCCGCTTTGATCGAACAATTTCAGGCAATTTCAGTTGCAGGCACACATGGCAAAACGACGACCAGTAGCTTAGTAGGATTTTTACTGCTCAAAGGCGGAATCGATCCAAGTATTATCATTGGCGGCGAAGTTAGTGCTTGGCAAGGAAATGCCCGTTTAGGCAATGGTAAATACCTAGTTGCAGAGGCTGATGAATCCGATGGCACCTTAGTGAAATTTTTATCTCACATTGGCATTATTACCAATATTGAGTTAGACCATCCTGATCATTACCACAACCTTGAACAGGTCATTGAAATTTTTCAGACTTTTGCAAAACGTTGTGAAGTTGTCGTTGGCTCTATTGATTGCCCAACGGTAAAAGAGCATATTAGTTTGGATATAACCTATAGTTTGACTGATCCTTTGGCAGACTATACGGTAACTGAGGTGCAGTACTCGCCATCAGATACACAAGCCTTGGTGGTTGAACGGGGCAAACCTTTGGGGCAAATTTCATTAGGGCTTCTCGGTAAACATAACCTCAGTAATGCGCTAGCCGCGATTGCTGTGGCACGTTATGTGGGCGTTGAATGGCAAGCGATCGCTGAGGCTTTACCTGATTTTGTCGGTGCTAGCCGCCGCTTTGAGAGCAAAGGCGTGCAGAACGGGATTACTTTTGTCGATGACTATGCCCATCATCCCAGTGAAATTATTGCCACGCTTGCCTCAGCCAGACAACAAAATACTACTAGTCGGGTAGTTGCCATCTTTCAGCCCCATCGTTACAGCCGTACCCATCGATTTTTATCAGAATTTAGCCAATCCTTTACCGATGCAGACATGGTGATTGTCACCGATATCTATGCTGCCAGTGAAGTTAACGATGGCAAGATTACTGGCGCACAAGTTGCCGAGGCGATCGCTGCTGTGCGCGATCAAGTGCATTATTTGCCAACCCTCAAAGATGTCCAAGCATTTTTAGTCAAAAAACTGCAATCTGGAGATCTTGCCGTATTTCTCGGTGCTGGCAATCTCAATCAGGCGATCGCACCAACAATGAAAGAAATGGAGGAATCGCAAATCAATTCCTCTACTAATTAGTTTTACTCCCAAGCTGATGTCACTCGATCTCCAAACCCAAATTCCAATTCGCTCAAATGTACCTCTGGCAGGGCTAACTTCGATGCGTGTCGGTGGCGCATCTGAATACTTTATTTCGCCTCGCACATCTACAGAACTAGCCGATAGTCTGACATGGGCAAGCGATCGCCACTTACCGATCACGATTATTGGCGCAGGGAGCAATCTCTTAATTAGCGATCATGGTTTAGCGGGTTTAGTGATCTGCACACGTCATCTACGCGGGATTGAGTTTGATGAGCAATCTGGACAGGTCACAGCCGCTTCAGGTGAACCTGTAGCACGTTTAGCCATGCAAGCGGCTAGTCGTGGTTGGTCAGGTTTTGAATGGGCGGTTGGCATCCCTGGAACTGTGGGTGGATTAGTAGTAATGAATGCGGGAGCACAGGGTGGCTGTGCGGCTGATTGTGTGGTATCAGTACAGACTGTTAGCTTGACTGGTGAATCTAAGCTAATTTATCCCCAAGACTTAGATTTCAGTTATCGCACATCGGCTTTACAAGCATCATCGCAACTAGTCACAGAGGCAACTTTCAAATTGCAGATTGGTGGTGATCCAGAGGCGATCGCTGCCGACACTGAGGCAAAGCTCAAAGTCAGGCATACTACGCAGCCCTATCACTTGCCTAACTGCGGTAGTGTTTTTCGTAATCCTTTACCCCAATTTGCAGCACGCCTTATCCAAGATGCTGGACTGAAAGGCTATCAAATTGGTAATGCTCAAGTCTCAGAACTACACGCTAATTTCATCGTTAATCTTGGCAGTGCAAAGGCTAACGATATTTTCAGTCTCATAGAACACATTAAAACAGTGATTAGCGATCGCTATGGTGTGGTACTGGAAACCGAAGTCAAAATGATCGGTCATTTCTAAATGTTTGGGGCTTGTTAGCGCTCGCATTTATCTATAGATAGATTTAAGATTTAACTATTTACATTACTCAATACATCCACTAACCTATTTATATAGGCGTAAGCTTATATATAAATTTTCATAACCTATTCATTCCCAACAAGGATTATTTGCAATCATGACAACAGCAGTACAAAGACGCGAAAGTGCGTCACTGTGGGATCAATTTTGCAACTGGATCACCAGCACCGACAACCGCCTCTATGTAGGCTGGTTCGGCGTAATCATGATCCCTTGCTTACTCGCAGCGACCATTTGCTTCGTAATCGCCTTCATCGCAGCACCACCTGTCGATATTGACGGTATCCGTGAACCAGTAGCAGGCTCCTTGCTATTCGGCAACAACATGATTTCCGGCGCAGTCGTACCATCCTCCAACGCGATTGGCCTGCACTTTTACCCCATTTGGGAAGCAGATAGCCTCGACGAATGGCTATACAACGGTGGTCCTTACCAATTGGTAATTTTCCACTTCTTGCTCGGAATTTTCTGCTACATGGGACGTGAATGGGAATTGTCATACCGCCTCGGTATGCGTCCATGGATCGCCGTAGCATACTCTGCCCCCGTAGCAGCAGCAACCGCAGTATTCTTGATCTACCCAATCGGACAAGGAAGCTTCTCTGACGGTATGCCTTTGGGAATCAGTGGTACATTCAACTTCATGATCGTATTCCAAGCAGAGCACAACATCTTGATGCACCCCTTCCACATGTTGGGCGTAGCAGGCGTGTTCGGCGGTTCCTTGTTCAGTGCAATGCACGGTTCATTGGTAACCAGCAGCTTGATTCGTGAAACCACCGAAAACGAAAGCCAAAACGCAGGCTACAAGTTCGGACAAGAAGAAGAAACCTACAACATCGTTGCAGCTCACGGCTACTTCGGACGCTTGATTTTCCAATATGCCAGCTTCAACAACAGCCGCAGCTTGCACTTCTTCTTGGCACTATGGCCAGTAGTTGGCATCTGGTTCACCGCATTGGGCGTAAGCACGATGGCATTCAACTTGAATGGATTCAACTTCAACCAATCGATTTCTGACAGCCAAGGACGTGTAGTACCATCTTGGGCAGACGTAATCAACCGCGCAAACTTGGGTATGGAAGTAATGCACGAGCGCAATGCTCACAACTTCCCTCTCGATTTGGCTGCTGTTGATGTTGCTCCTGTTGCTATGAGCGCTCCTTCTATCAATGGTTAATCTTCGAGATTGATTCTTTGAAATAGCTAGATAAAAAAGCCTCCTCTTTATTTTTAGAGGGGGCTTTTTTATAGCTAATAACCGCGCACACAATATTTGTAAAGTTTAATAATTGATTGGTAGCGCTATGTACTGCCAATCAATTATTGTTTTTTGATTTTTCTTAAGAAGTAACTGTAGCTATACAACACAAAATGACATAGCTATTTTGTGTTGGAGTATTACTATTGCTGAGCTTTTATTGCCTCTCATTTTGGCTAATTAATCAGTACCTAGTAATGTCTATGCAATGTCTATCTCATGTAAATTTATTGTACTTTTTGCGACTACAGTTAAAACTAAAAAATGCGAAAAATAGGTTCATTAAACCAAACTCATTAAACTAAGCATTTTTTGCTCGATTACTATTTTTTAACTATGCAACATCAACCGATTAAAGGATTTCGAGCCAGTTTTCTAGATGTGATCGCCGATCCATTCTATGCCCCAGAAGCTGATTGTATTCGTTACTTTACCGATGGTTTGCTGATAGTTGAAAATGGAAAAGTCAAAGATTTAGGTGACTATCAAGATCTGCAAGCTAAATATAAAGATATTCCGATTACAGAGTATCGCGATCGCCTAATTGTCTCAGGATTCATTGATACACATATTCATTTTCCACAGACAGAAATGATTGCTTCCTATGGCGAGCAGTTATTAGAATGGCTAAGTACCTATACATTCCCCACAGAACGGAAATTTGCTGATCGCAATTATGCCTCAAAGATAGCCTCTATCTTTCTTAATGAGCTACTGCGAAATGGAACTACAACCGCCTTGGTATTTACCGCAGTATTTCCACAATCTACGGATGCATTTTTTGAAGAAGCGCAGCGTCGTAATTTGCGGATGATTGCTGGCAAAGTAATGATGGATCGTAATGCTCCAGAATTTTTGAGAGACACAGCATTATCTTCTTATCTAGAAACTAAGCAGCTAATTGAGAAGTGGCACAAGTGCGATCGCTTACTTTACGCAGTCACGCCGAGATTTGCACTTACATCGACACCAGATCAACTAACTAATATCGGTAAACTTTTGCAGGAATTTCCTGATGTTTATTTACATACACATCTTTCAGAAAATGTGAAAGAAGTAGATGCGGTTATTGCTGAGTTTCCTGAAAGTGATGGTTATCTTGATGTCTATGATCAAGCTGGTTTAGTAGCTGAAAGATCTGTATTTGCTCATGGAGTCCAACTTACTGATCGCGAATTTGCAAGATTATCTGAAGCAAAAGCGGCAATCGCCTTTTGCCCAACTTCCAATCTATTTTTGGGGAGCGGACTATTCAAATTAGAGAAAGCAAAATCTTCAGAAACACCTGTAAAAGTCGGATTAGGAACCGATATAGGTGCGGGAACCAGTTTTTCAATCTTGAAAACAGCTAGTGCTGCCTATCAAGTTGCACAGTTACGATCGCAAAAATTATCAGCATTTCAAGCATTATTTTTGGCGACTTTGGGGGGAGCAAGAGCATTATGTCTTGAGGATAAATTGGGCAATTTTGAAATTGGCAAAGAAGCCGATTTTGTAGTACTAAATTTGCGCTCAACACCAATTATGGCATTAAGAAATCAATCTTCAGAAGAGATGGCAACCACACTTGATGAAATCTCCGATCAACTATTTGCGACGATCATTATGGGTGATGATCGAGCGATCTCGGCAACTTACATTATGGGTGAATTAGCTCATGCAGGTTGAAGGGCGCAATGCACTCTTCATTCTGCCTAAACCTGCATCAGTTCGACGAAATCGGAAAATGGTAAGAATCGCTAAGTGATTCTTACCATTTTCCGCCATTTGCGGCGTGCAAAGCACGCCGCAAATGGCTAAACTTAAGTTAAAACTCAGCACTCTGAGGACATCGAGGAAATGGAATTACATCCCGAATATTTCCCATGCCAGTGATGAACTGGACTAAACGTTCAAAGCCTAGTCCAAAGCCAGCATGAGGTACGGTTCCATAGCGACGTAGATCGAGATACCACCAATAGTCTTCAGGATTTAAACCGACACTACGAATTCTGGATTCCAAGATATCGAGACGCTCTTCACGCTGCGAACCGCCAATAATTTCACCTACACCTGGAGCGAGAATATCCATTGCTCTTACAGTTTGGCGATCACTTGCAGTATCCTCATTCACCCGCATATAAAATGCTTTGATTCCCAATGGATAATCCATCACGATCACGGGCTTTTGGAAATGTTCTTCTGCTAAAAATCGCTCATGTTCAGATTGGAGATCTAATCCCCATGACACAGGAAACTCAAAGGTTTTATTGCTCTTTTCGAGAATGGCGATCGCTTCTGTATAGGTAATTCGCTCAAATTTCTCATCAACAATTTTGCGTGCATTGGTCATTACTTGAGCATTTACCCGTTCTTGGAAAAACTCCATATCTTCAGGACAAGTTTCCAAAACATAATTGAAAATATATTTGAGAAAATCTTCGGCTAGATCTGCATCTCCTTCGAGATCGCAAAAAGCCATCTCTGGTTCAATCATCCAAAACTCGGCAAGGTGGCGCGAAGTATTCGAGTTCTCAGCCCTAAAAGTGGGACCAAAAGTATAGACGTTAGAAAAAGCAGTTGCCATAATTTCTGCTTCTAGTTGACCGCTGACTGTCAAAAAGGCTGGCTTCCCAAAAAAGTCCTGTGCAAAATCAACGGACTTACCTGCCGCAGCCACTTTATTTAAGTCAAAAGTAGTTACACCAAACATCTCGCCAGCACCTTCGCAATCACTAGCGGTAATGATTGGTGTATGTACCCATAAAAAACCACGTTCTTGAAAAAACTTATGAATTGCAAAGGCACAAGCATTTCTAACACGAAACACAGCACCAAACATATTTGTGCGTGGGCGCAAATGGGCGATGGTGCGAAGAAATTCGATTGAGTGACGTTTTTTCTGTAAAGGATAAGTCTCAGGATCAGCTATACCAAAAATAGCGATCACAGAGGCTTGCATTTCTACCCTTTGCCCTTTGCCCATGGACTCAACTAAAGTGCCAGATACCTCTACGGACGTGCCTGTAGTTATTTGCTTGATTAGCGTTGTGTAGTTATCAATCGTCTGCGGTAAAACTATTTGCAACCCATGTAGTGATGAACCATCATTTAGTTCTAAAAAAGTAATTTCCTTACCTTCGCGCTTTGTCCGCACCCAACCACGGACAATATAGGACTGACTAGTTAGACCGCTACGTAATAAGTCGATGATTCTTGCAGATGACATACGCTAGAAATAATTGCTAGAAACAACTGTGAGTAATTTGCAGAGGAATGAAACCAGCGATCGCATAGCTCAGGCAAGTATCCTAACATTTTGGCGTATGGTACTGTCAGAAATTTAAGATGTTCCCCTTTAGAAAAATCCCCTAAATATTCCTAAATATTATGTAGTCAGGCTCTTTGCCTAATCGAAAGGTAGTACTTGAGAAGTAAATACGCTATCTTAAAAAACCTTAGAATTAAATAAGTTCTAATCAATCGTATTCGAGCAACTAGCTCTGATACGCCATTTCTCGAATTAAGGGTAGACGATTGCTGATGTAGTTACTGAGATCATTTTGTTGATGGGAATCGAGCGAAGAGCGCTGTTGGACTTGGTCAACCAGCCAGCTCATCAGTCCATCATCATCCAGATTTAAAAGTAGATTTGGCTGCGCTTGGTTAACTGAGTCCCAGAAGAGGCGTATGATAGCAGGTGTCATGACAATTTACCTTAACCTTAATATTGTTCTAACATTTTATAGGTTAATACATTTGCTCGTTAGTACTGTCAAAAATCACACAAAATGAAATAAAAGACACCTCTCTTAAGATTGATTGATAAAAATTGATAAAAGTTGACCATCTTGATCAGTCAAATTGATCAAAAAATACAATTTATCAAAAAATACAAAATGCATCATTCATTTCATTACCCACCATTTCTTCGCTACAGAGGTATTTTTTATGGCTAGACAAGTAGAAATTTGGAATGATCGCGCTGAAATCGCCTCAAGAGCATTGTTATTATGTCAACTTGCCTATGATGAAGCAATCTCTAAAAATGAACGTTTTACCATCGTTGCCGCAGGTGGTAGTACACCTCGTGTTTTGTATGAACTCTTAGCAAGTAAAGGATGGGACTGGTCAAATGTACATGTTTTTTGGGGGGATGAGCGATATGTACCTGTCAGCGATCCACAAAGTAATGAAGGGATGACTCGCCAAGCATGGCTTAGTCATGTAGCTATTCCTGAGTCAAATATTCATGCAGTGCCAACTGATGCTCATGATCCTGTGATCGCTGCCGCAAAGTATGAACAGCATATTCAAGAATTTTTTGGTGTCAATAAAGGAGAATTTCCTAAATTCGATCTAATTTTGTTGGGAATGGGGGACGACGGGCATACAGCCTCGCTATTTCCACATACCAAGGCTCTTAAAGTTAGCGATCGCCTTGTAACCGTGGGTGAAAAAGATGGACAACCTCGAATCACCATGACTGTACCTTTGATTAATCAGGCGAAAGAGATTATTTTCATGATTGAAGGTGCTGCCAAGGCAAAAGCGTTAACTGCAGTGTTAGCGCCTCAAGGGGATGTCAACCAATATCCATCACGGTTGATTACTGGTAATACTATTTGGCTATGCGATCGCACAGCCATGAAATCTAAATAAATGTGAGTTTGATATAGCCATTTGTGGCGTGCAAAGCACAGCGCAAAGACACAAAATAGTAAGAATTGCTTTGCAATTCTTACTATTTTGTGTCTTTGCTGAACTGACATTAAATAATTACCAATAATATAAAAAGTGAGTGCGAAGCACTCAACTTTATAACAGCTAACTAAAAATTGTGCCTAAACTCAATTCTGAACAGTACGAGCGTCTCAGGCGTGAAGCCAAATCTCCCTATCGAGGTCTCCGCATATTTATCTACATCGCTTTTGCAGGATCGGGATTTATTGGCGCGGTTATCTTTTTTGCAAGATTAATTGCAGGCAATGGAGAGCTAGAAGCTAATTTAGGTAGCTTTGGACTACAGGTTGGAGTATTAGCTTTGATGCTATGGCTATACCGCATTGATCGCAGTAGAAAATGAAATTAGCCTGTATATAAAAAGAGAAAGATACGTTACTCAGCAACATCTCTTCTCAATGAATTCAGCAATTCTTACTATGAAAAGAATTTTGATATTTCCAGTATCAAATGTGCTGAAAACTCCAAAATTATTTTTTTGAAAGTCTCTCTTTAGCAGGTTTTCAAAAAAAATAATTTTTACTATGAGAATTGCTGCAATAAATCTGAACTTTTTTGTAAGTATTATGTCAATTGCTATAATGGCTGAATGATTTTAATTTTGATTTCTTTGCAATTTCCAAAAAATTTGCAATTAGTCTAAACTAATACTTTTCCATTTTAGAAACATTTCAATTTCATATTGGGTTTGGGACGGCTTGATATGCAAAGTTGCAAAAATGCAATAGAGGAGATGGTAATTGCAGAAATTGATTTACAAATCTCTCACTTACCGCAATACCGACGCGATCAGATTAATTTAAGTGAAGTCGCAGCCTATGCGCTTAATCGCCTACCACCGATGTATGCCACATCAAAAGTAGGATGGTTGAGGCAACGCAAAAAAGTTGCCACCGAAATGCGATCGCAAATTGAATCCGCAGTGCGTCGGGCGCTCGTAAGTGTTAAGCCTGACGCACTTAGAGACGCAAGACCCCTACCATCACAGGAGGTTGCTAGTCATGCGCGATCGCTTGCTGCACTCCAACAAATTTTAGGTGCAGAAAATGCCTCTTGGAAAGATATTCCTACGGCTCTAGAGAATGCCTTGATGACAGTTAAACTCAAAAGTGCAGTGAGCAACACCTATACAGTTATAGGTAAACGTGACGCAATTGCTGGTCGAGATGAGACTGCTTTGGGGCGCAAATCCCCAGAAATATCTTGGAAGGGTAGACAAATTAAAACATCTGTCAATCCTAGTCAGGATGAGCGACAAGCTAGAGATTTTCAAACCTACATGGTGGATGTCAATTATCAATTTAGTAATGTACTAGAAAAATTAGTATTGTCGCTTGCCTATCATCAAGTTCAGAAATTACACCCTGCGATCGCTGAAACAGTCGATCTAGGAGAGGCAACTGCTTACGTATTAAATCGATTGCCGCCAATGTATGCAACTTCAGAAAAAGGTTATAAAGCACTGAGGCTTAGGGCGAGAGAAGTATACGGCAAAGAAGTTGTTGCAGTTCTTAAAGAGGCGATCGCTGTTTGTGTAGAGTCTCCAAATTTAGAGAAAAAACCTCTACCTCTAGCACGTTTTGAGGCAGAACTGGAAGAATCACTGGAGCAAGTGAGTTGGATTTTGCAACGTGATGATATTAATTGGCGCAATGCTCCATTTATTGTTGAAGAATGTTTACATAAAGTAGTTAACAATGAAATGGAATGGCGTAAACGCAGTGATTACAACTATCCATATTCCACATAACCTCAGTTCAGGTTAACATCAGTTCGACGAAGCGGAAAATGGTAAGAATAGCTAAGTCTTACCATTTTCCGCCATTTGCGTCGTGCTTCGCACGACGCAAATGGCTATAACTCAAGGTCTAGCTAACTTCAAACTGTTTTTCTAGAGAGGGTTCGCGGCGCAAACCCTCTCTAGAAAAACAGTAAAAGCCTCGCTTAGCGAGGCTTTTACTGTTTTGGTTTTTAAAATTTTTTAGCTTATCCAGAACTCACGTTACATAGGGTGATGCTTCACTCCCTTAGTGGGGTATCACCACAATTATCTTGATGGACTATATTTCATGATCTGAGGTATTGATTGCTTGGAATTAATTAAGCTTGAATTGTTTACGTTATATTTGCCAATACATTTCTTCTTAGGATAACTTTCAATTACTTGATCCAACATTGCTAAACGCTCACGTAAGGCTTCTCTGTCATTAGGATTTACATCAATCCATTTGGTATATGCATCGAGAGCATCATACCAATACAGATTTTCCGCAAATATTCTCGCTTTTTCTAAATGCGTAGAAGCAGATTGCACTTTCTCCATGACTGAAGGATTACTTTCTCGCTTAATAATTGCTCTAATGTCTATTTGATTAGTAATATCGTTATTGTCTTGACCACTAGGTTGGATATAACGAATATGCCAACTATAGGTTTTATTTACTTCAAGAGAAGGTGCATTTGCTGGAAGCTCAAAGCGATATAGACCAGACTTGACTTTAGGAGTTACTTCTGACCGAGAACGAAAAATTGATTTTGCATTACGAGCAAAGCCATCTCGCACAAAAAAATCTACATAAAAATTATTGCTATAACTTACTTGCGTTGAATTTTTTGATGGTAATAATTTATGCTCGATATACCAATAAAAAGTTGGACGCTCTGAAAGTGTTCTTGCTCCGTCGTCTGGAGCAAGGAGATCGATAGAGACGAGATTAGCTAAATCTGCACATCTAACCTGTCCTACATAAGATTGATTTTGGACTACGCCTAAGCCATAAGAACTATTGCTTTTTGATTGTCCTACAACTTGTCCACACCAACTAATTGTGCCAAGGAATACTGTCACTAAGACTAATTTAGAAGATTGGGTAGGGTATTGGAATAGAGTTTGCCAAAGGTAAAGTTTCATCTTTACTTATTCCCTAATAGTAAATATTCATCATTTAAGTAACTAGGCATAAGTAAACTTAAAACTGTCTGCTGCATGGGTGGGACAGAGTTTGGATTTGGTTTGTAATTATGATTAGCTACTTACTAACTACTATTGGCAAATTATACCAATTTAAAACTTCTGTCTAGGTGAGTAGTCACAGTTAAATATAAACCTCAAGAACCTATACAGCCTCATAAGTAAGCTATACAGGTTTTAAGTTTATTGCTTAATTACGCCGAATTACTTAGATAAGTGTTTAGGATAATTAAGAGCCACATTTTGGATAGTGCAACGAAGTCATGCCATCAAAAATATTTCTTGATTTGACGGCAAAGCCCTTATATAGTTCCCGATCGCAGCTTAGTCCAAAGGTCTTTATATTGTGTAAGCGTTGACGGAGACAAAGGTGCGATCAATTCACTTTTAGTGAGAATATCCTGTGAGAAAAACTTGAGCGAATCAGCTTTGACGCTAGCAGGAACTTGATCTAATTCACTTGATGTACTAACTGCCTCAGTCAAAGATGTAATTTGGGCAGCTATCTCAGGTGTGAGACAAAAATTTATCCATTCAGTCGCGGCGAACGCCACTTCTCCTTTAGGAATTACCCAAATATCGCTCCAGAGTGCTGTGCCATTTTGGGGAATCACCACTTTGAGATTGGGGTTTTGCTTTTGGGCTTTGTGCATATCACTTGTCCAACCTACTGCTGCAAATGTATCGTCTGCTAATAGAGACTGCAAGTAATTATCAGAAGAGTAGGTTAAAACTTGTGCATTAAGGCTTTTTAGTTCTTGGGTCAGTGTAGCGAAAATATCTTGCCGTTCAACTAAGTTTTCTAGTTGATAGGATTGACCCATTTTTTTAAGAACTAGACCGATTACTTCACGGGCATCGTCTGGTAGTGATAGCTTTAGTTTTAATTCTGGTCTCCACAGGTCAGACCATTGAGTAATATTAAATTTTAGTTTGTCGCTACGGTAAGCGATCGCTGTTGCTCCCCAGCGATAGGGAATGCCCCACACTTGATTATTGCGCGTAACACTCTGTTGCCAAAGGGGGGATAGTTTTTGCCACTTCGGAATTTTTTCTAGTAGATTGGGAGTAATAGGTTGGATTAAAGAATTAGTGATCGCTTGATCTAGCCAACTATCACCAATACTGATGAGATGTGGTGATTTTTCTTTAGCGACATTAGGATAATTTTGTAGTTCTTGCCAAAGTTTTGAGGGGGCATTTTCAGCTTTAAATTCAACCTTTGTCTTGGAAGCAGATTCAAATTGATTGATAACTTTACTGGGTAAGGCTCCTAACAAACCTATAATCCGTAAGCGATCGCGCTGATCAAAAGGATTTGATAATTGACATCCCCCAAGAGTGGCGATCGCCGCCCCACTTAAAACTAAAAACTTACGTCTATCCATGACCTAATTTTATACCTATAGCCCATTAATAACAAAACACAAAACGGCGTAGCCATTTTGTGTTTTTGAAATCATTGCTGGGTTTGATTTTAAAGTTACAAAAATAAAGCGGCGCTTTGCGCCGCTTTGACTTATAAACAATTAAAAAAGGAGATTTGCTCCTTTTTTAATTGCTGAATTTTTACTTTACAAATGGACGCATTAGCAAATAACCAGCACCAAAAGAAGTCAGCACGATCGCTATGATCGTTGCAGTTAAGACCCAACCACTTAAGCCTGTAGACTCATTCGCCTCTTCCATCGACTCAGTACGAAGAGGTCGAGAAGATATTTCTTCACGAATCTCTAGCTTAGGCAAAACTTTTGTTTTTGGGGTCGATGTAGGAGCAGGGGCTTCAAAGGCTGCAAAAGAGCTATCGTAATATAGAGCTTCACTAGCCATTGAATCGCTATCAATGGGTTGTACTGGCTCAGTGGCAAGTTGTCTCGCCCTAGAAATTGCTTCTTGGATAGCGTTGGTTGTCTGCTGTACAGCAACTTTACGGGGACTGACCTGTGTGGGCTTCTCCGTAGGGCGAGGCTTAGCTACGGGAGGACGACCTTGAGGTTGAGGATTACTTCTTGATGGGGCAGGATTAATTTGTGAAGAAGCACGGATACCTGCTAACACATCAGTTAGCTTTGAGTCAGGTAAATTAGACTGTGTGAGAATTGCTTGTACTCGATCTGTGGCTTGGGCGATCGCTTCAAACTCTTGCAAAAGCATTTGGTTTTGCTTAGTTAGTTGCTCATTTTGCAACTGAAAAAAAGATAACTTTGCTTGAGTAGATTGCAACTCCGCAGCCAGTTCTCGATACACAGTCACAGGTACTGAGGCCTGATAACCAGATTGAGAGGTCTGATAACCAGAGTGAGAAGTTGTAGGTTTAAAGACTGGATTGGCTTGCATAGGCGACAGCACCGTAGACCGTAAAAATTTAGTCGAGACTATACCATATGATTTGCTACTTTTTTGAATTAAAATCCAAAATCAGTAGTTCTCATTTTGAAAACGATTTTGTTGTTTCCATCACCAACGGCTGGAAACAACAAAATCGTTTTTAAAAGCACGCCATTGTCGTGCTTTTAAAAAAATGATTTTTATAATGAGAATTGCTAATCCAAAACAAAGTTGGCGAGATAATCTCGCCAACTTTGTTTTGGATTTTAGTAGCCCAATTTGTTTAGTTTGCCAATTTTAAAGCTTTAAAGCCATGCTTTTATTACAATTCAGTACTTCTCACTATTGCCGTAAAGCTAGGCTGGCTCTTGGCTATAAGCAAATTACCTATCAAGTTGAAAATCTCACTCCTGCCTTACATATTTTACGAGTTAAACCTCTTTCAGGCTCACATACTGTGCCTGTACTATTGCCTCAACAAAAAAACTGTCCTGCCGTAGTTGCTGACTCCACCGAAATTATTCGGTTTCTGGAAACCTATCAACCTGACCCACCACTGTATTTGGAAGATAGTTTGCAACAAAAGGAAGCCTTGCGCTTGGAAGATTATTTTGATGAATTTATTGGTACAGCGGCTCGGTTTGTTTACTATCAGTTTCGAGCTAATGAGGGCAAACAGATTGATCCTTCTTGGATGAGTCAAATTGTGATTGCAACTGTCCGATCGCAGTATGGCATTAATGCTAATTCCGCGAAGATTGCTGCTCAAAAAATTGCCGATGCGATCGCCATGCTCAGCGAATTTTGGCAAGATGGCTATTTGGTAGGCGATTGCTTTAGTGTTGCCGACTTGACTGCGGCAGCTTTATTGTCGCCATTAGGTTTAATTCCTGCTTATCGGCAAAGTTATCCTTGGCTGTTTGAGCGCATTACCGAAATTCATCAGTTTTGTAATGAACCATTACCCAAAAATTGGCAAGCTGGACTGGGTGGTTTCCCAAGTTAAGACATTGCTCAAGATAGCAAGAGCGTTACTTTACACTGCCCCTAAAACCCTGATCACAAAAGTGGGGCTTTTTAAGGTCGTTACTTTTTGGGTTTTGATCTTAAACATTTTCGGTGTTAACTGATTGATGTTAACTTAGAGAATATTTACAGCAATTACTGATCAAACAAACCACAAGAGATTTTTGGAAAGTGTTGCAAAGCAACACTTTCCAAAAATCTCTTGATTTGGGTTTGATTGCCAAACGTTGTAAAAAGTCTAAAAGCTGAATTGTTCCAATACTTCAGAGTCCAACAAGCAGTTTTCAAATAGGTTAATCAAAGGCGATTAGTGCGGGTAGTTTTATGGCTGTCAATGTTAGCGAATCTTTGTTTGAGCAGATTCTCGAATACCTTCGAGCAAGGACTGAAGCGAGCGATCGCGTTGCGGAAAACTTGCTCAAAGCACTTGAAAGTCTGATATCTAGCAGCACTACAAGTTCTGTTGCTAAGTCAAATAGCGATCGCGACAATGATCTAGAACTACAGTTTGGACAAAAACTATTTGATGCATGGAAAGAGCTAGCTGACTTGCAAGTGGGCGAAAACTATTGGAGTTATCCAGTCATGTTTGAAGACCTTGCTGAAGTAATGGAAATATCTGTTGATCGCTTTGTGCAGTATTTATCAAATGTTCAGATTGGGAGCTTGCAGCTTATCCAAGGTCGTGGCTACAACTATCAAGTAAATGGACAGCAAGCTGCTTCCTTGACTTTTCATTCTGCCCCAACTCTCAAAAAAGCAGCGATTCCTAATGTTAGTGATAAAAAACAAGGTGCAGATCATAAATCGCTAAGCAAAACTTTTAAAGTAGGTGACCTTGTGGTTGTAAATGCTAATCGTCAACAGTATGCCAATCATAAAGGTGTGGTTGAGCAAGTAATTAGTGTTAGCTGTCGTGTCAAATTAGACAATGGCTGGACAGCATTTTTACCTAATCATTGCTTAGACCACATCACTTAAAGTAGAAAAGGGGCGCTAAGCGCCCCTTTTCTACTTTAAGTGATAGTTTCAGTGCTTAGCGCTGCAACTATCACTTAATTTTCAGGCTATAGACATAACATCAAAAGCATTGAGAATATGACGACCTTTGAAGAAGCGATCGCTCAGTTTAATAGTGGTGATTATTATGCTTGTCATGACACCTTAGAGGCAATTTGGAATGATGCTTGGCAAAGCGATCGGGCTTTTTATCAGGGCATTCTGCAAATTGCCGTTGGACTATATCATCTCAAAAATCAAAACTGGCATGGTGCGGCAATTCTCTTAGGTGAAGGGACAAGTCGATTACCGTCCTACCTTCCTGATTATCAATCCATTGATGTGGAAACTTTATTGGAAGATAGTTTGCTGATCTTGCGAACAGTGCAAGTAGGTGGAAAAGAAGGTATAGAGAATCTTTTGAGAAGCCTTGAAAATGGAGATTTAAAAACCCCGAAGATCTATATGATCTAAGGGTTTTGAGATTTAATCAAGAACCAAGTTTTTGTGGCGTAGCGAAACCAAGTCTCAAAAACTTAGTTCCTGATTTTACTACGCATCCCCAATCATGTTAAATGATAGAAGCAGCACGAAGCATTGCTTCTATCATCTAGGTTTATTCATGACTTGGGAACTCTCTGATCTACTAAGGGTGATCGCCACCACTATTGTGATTGGTATTCATGCTTCTCATCACTGGTGGTTTGGGGTAAAGGATGTAACTACTATCACTCCTGAAATCTTTATTGATACAATCATTAATCAAGTAGGTCGCTTTACCGTACCGTTATTTGTGATTTTGTCAGGTTTTGCCCTAGCTAAATCGGAAGATAATCGCCCATTTAATCTAAAAATATTTATCCAACGCCGCCTCTGGCGGATTGTACCGCCCTATTTTCTATTTACTTTGCTCAACATCGTTGGGCGATCGCAGTTTCTTACAGCAGATTGGCTAGAGAGAGGAAAACAGTTTTGGCAAGCCATCTCTACGGGCATGGGTGACTATCACCTCTATTTCCTCGGAATTATCTTCCAATGCTATATAGTTTATCCATTACTACGGCGATTTAACTTTTCTTTGCAAAGACTGATTGGATTAGTTCTCATTACTTTTGCTCTGGTGAGTTTACGATGGGGATCGGCGATCTTTGGATGGCTGCCAAATATGACAAATTTTTTGCCTAATGGCGATCATGTAATCTATTGGCTATCCTACTTTCAAATAGGAATTTGGTTAGCTAAAGATCACGGTTGGACTAGTCTATTTGTGACAAATTGGCGATCGCATTCATGGGGATATTTATTTGCGATCGTTGCAACTATCGAATTAAGCGAATTCTATTGGACAGCCATACTTAAGAACTCGGCTGAAGCCGTCGGTCACTATACTCGTCCAACTGTGCTTTTCTTGACTTTCTCTTTCTTACTATGGTCGATTTCTTGGCAAAATCCCAAAATCAAAAGAGAGAGCCAAAATTTTTTACCACCTCTCACTTTTGGAGTTTGGCAAGCAATTCAACCACAGATTAAGACATTCTCTAAGGCAAGTTTTACTACTTATCTAGTCCATGTCTGGGTGCTACGCGCGATTGCCCCTCTAGAAATTGTGGGAGGAATTCTATTTGTTCCGTTGGCAGCAAGTTTATCTTGGCTGGCAGGGCTAATCCTATGGCAAATTTTACAGCGTAAAGCATTGAAGTAAAGCCAAATATTTTATTCTAAACAAATGAAGGCAGTGCAGAGTAACGCCTTCATTTGCTTAGGTTTGATGTCCTAACAAGATTTGTTATAATTGCGCTGATTGGTAGGAAAGTAGGTAACTCAAAATGGTTCAAAGTTTAGCTAAGACTGAATTGGTATCTTTTGCAGAATTTGCCCAATGGAAGCCAGAGAATAGACTTTATGAATTACATAATGGAGTAATTATTGAAATGCCCCAGCCTCTAGGAAAGCACGAAGAAGTTAAAGGCTTTTTGTGTACAGAGTTGGTATTTGCATATAGGCGATTAAATCTACCTTACTTTTTACCTAGTCAAGCGTTTGTTAAAGTAAATGATGCAGAATCGGCTTATTTGCCAGACATTTTAATCTTGAAGCAGTCTAATTTAATAAATGAGCCATTGTGGGAGAAACAATCTACAGTAACTCAGGGAGCCTCCATTATCATTGCGATCGAGGTGGTAAGCACAAATTGGCGGGTTGATTATTTGACTAAGGTGAAAGATTATGAAGAGATTGGGATTCCCGAATATTGGACTGTAGATTATTTAGGAATTGGTGGGCGAAGATTTATTGGTAATCCCAAACAGCCAACAATTTTGGTGCATGAATTGATTGAAGACGAGTATCAGGTAACAGCATTTAAAGGGGATGAACGGGTGATCTCGCCCAGTTTTCCAGAATTGAATTTGACGGCTAATCAGATTTTTCAAGCGGGGATTGTAGCGTAGTTTTTTACTTAAACGTATTTCAAGTTTGTTTTGCGATCGCCAAATCTAATCCACGCTCAAAAATCTCATCGATCGCTAGCATCTCACCTTCAGTAGTCATAAACTTATGATCCTTAGTAGCTCTGATGCGATCGCCATTTTCTAACTCATATTCAAATACTTCTTGATTACCGCGATCGTGCCATTGGGCAATGGGTTGGGTATAGACAAAGCCATTCTCATCAACGCTATAAACTTGACATTCAATTTGATGCTCTACGATTTTACCGATGGGCATCAAACCATATTCGACAGTTCGCACTAGAGTATCGTAACTGAGGCAATACTCCGCAAAGATAACCATCTGATCGAATAGATCATTAGAAATCTCTGATCTAATTCCATTCTTAGCACAGCCATCAAGGAAAATAGAACGCTGCTTTTCCATTTCTTCAGGCTTCTTCTTCCCCATCGCCCGACGCAATAAATCCGCAGCACCAAGAGAATATCCTGCTAAATCCTGAGCCATTTTCATGATCTGCTCTTGATAGCAATTATGGGTAACAATTCCATTTGCCAAGAAATAGGGAGAGGTTTGGTCTACCATTTCAATGTCGAAACATTCGCTAGTTCCCCAGTCTTCAACTGCTACAACAAATACGGGACGAACATCCTGCAAGTATGTTTCGGCATAGATCTTTTGATAAATTTCTGTCCAGCCTTCGATTTTGGTTGCATATTGTGATCGGACAGGTTTAAACATTACACCTGCTTGAAGGGAACGTTTAGCTGTCTTACGACTCTCGCGATCTGTTCTAGCAATCGCATCTTCTAATTCTTCCTGCATTCGTAAAGATGGAACAGGAATAAAGTTATATTTTTTCTCACCAGTAAGTTTTACTGGCAATCTTGGCTCACCAATTAGCTGATAAAACCGAGCAATATCTGTAATCATTACATGGGTTGAATGCAGAGAGTAAGAGATTTTTAGACTGCTTAGCAATTGCCCTACTTGCTTAAGAAGTTGAGTAGAAATACTCCGAAAATAAGGATTATGAGTGTAGGAGCCATCGCTATCCCATAGACCTCGCAAAACATCAATGCGATCGCTTTCTTGATAATCAACTATATCTAAAGGTAAATGTTTATCTTTAGAATTAACCTTCCAACCTCTATCACCATAAATTTTATCCATAAAAATAGTTAGAGGTGTCGGCTTTGGTTGTGTATTAAACTTCGCATAGGCATACCAACAACGGGTATGGAAATAATGTTTTGGCTCACCACCCCACGTTGCAACTATGAGATTAGCTAGCCAAATAGCTGTTTCCTCACTTGAACAAGCGATATTAGGTGAACTAGAAGTTAAGTGACCATCACCAATTAACATACCTAGCAAATAAGCTTCGTTGGAGTCCAGACATTTATGATTTTTAGAGATTTGCCAAGTTTCATAAATGATTGAACCATTCACATGAGCATTTTTGATATTTCCTAAAGGTTTTAACTCATAGGCGAACTGATCGCCCTGTGGCGTGAGAAAACGATGTTCTGGCGTACAGTAAATCTCTGTACCAGTTGATAGCGTGATTTTGACAATAGATTTAATGCCACTTTGCCATTGCTTTGCGACCTTTGCTGACCATACGCGCTTACCATCAGAAGAGAGAATTACATCACCCTTACGAATATTCTCAATTGGTGTACTTGTGCCATCAGGTTTCGCAATTAAAGTTCCCTTGGCTAAGCATAATACTCCATAGGTATTGTTTAGAATTGGTTCTAAGGTGTGGTGCTGATACTCGATCGCTTCTCTGCCATGTTTACGATTAATGAACTTTGGAATTAGTCCTGCATCCAAAGGACCTGGACGATAGAGGGCAAGAATCGAAGAAATATCTTCAATATTAGAAGGCTTGAGATCTTTGACAATCTGCTTCATTCCCGATGATTCTAATTGGAAGATACCCTCTAGATCACCTTTTTCCAAAAGCTTATAGGTTTTTTGATTTTCCTCAGTGGACATGTCGGGAGCGATCGCATCAATATGGAAATTTGGATCTTGATTGTTGCGAATTAGCTTACTCGTATGCTCGATAGTCGTAAGATTTCGCAATCCTAAGAAGTCCATTTTCAACAAACCAAGGGATTCTAAATCCTCCATCGTGTATTGCGTTACTACCTGACCTTCATTACTGCGCTGTAATGGCACAACTTCATCCAATGGGAAAGGCGAAATCACTACTCCCGCCGCATGAACACCTGAACTTTTGTTCACCCCCTCAATTCGCATCGCCATATCCAGCCATTCAAATACTTTCGCATCTTGCTTATAGCGATCTCGAAATTCAGGAGCAGGCGACTCCTCAGAAATCATTACCTTTAATTTAGCTGGCTTACCACGGGAAACGGGAATCATCTTCGCCATTTTGTCAGCTTCGCTGTAGGACACATCTAGCACTCGTCCCACGTCTTTGAGAACTGCTTTAGAGGTTAAACGGTTAAATGTGACAATTTGAGCAACTCTTTCCTGTCCATAGCGTTGAGTTACATAATCAATCAATTCACTACGGTGATCGATACAGAAATCGGTATCAATATCAGGCATCGACTTCCGCTCAGGATTGAGAAATCTTTCAAAGAGAAGTCCATGATGAATGGGATCAATATTCGTAATTCCTAAAGAATAGGCGACCAAAGACCCTGCGGCACTACCTCGCCCAGGACCGACAGGAATCTGCTTATCTCTGGCATATTTGATGTAATCCCAAACCACCAAAAAGTAAGTAGAGAAGCCCATCTGCATAATGATGCCTAATTCAAAACGCAAGCGCTCTTGATATTCCTGTGAAATCTCGGCATGGGTCTTTGCATTAAATCTTTGTAGTAAGCCTTGCCATGTCACTTCTTCAAAATAAGTATCCGCAGTATGCCCTTCAGGAATAGGATAATCAGCAGCACGGGGATCGCGCATGAGGTCGTAGGGCTTAACTTTCGCGGCTGCTTCAAGGGTATTTGCAAGAGCTTCTTCGATCACATCATCTTCCAAATGATCCCGAAATAGTTGCTTCATCTCATCGTAGGATTTGAGATATTCCATGCCACTATAACGGAGCCGCTTCTCATCGGAGATTAATTTTCCCGTTTGAATACAGAGCAATGCGTCATGGGCTTCTACATCCAAGCAAGAGGTAAAGTGAGAGTCATTGGTGGCAATCACTTTAATATCAAATTCCTTAGCAATTTTGCAGATTTCTACATTCACAATCCGATCTTCAGGATATCCATGATCCTGAATTTCTAAATAATAATCATTCCCGAAATGTTCTTTATACCAAGCTACGACTTCTCTCGCTAAAGTGGGATCGCCTTTGAGAATTGCCTGTGGAACTTCTCCCGCTAAACATCCCGAAGTGAGCATCAATCCTTCTTTATATTGCAATAAATAATCTTTACTAATACATGGACGCGCAAAAATCCCTTTGCCTTGAAAGCCTTGCAAATGAGAAATGGAAGTCAGTTTAACGAGATTACGATAGCCCTGTGTATCTTTGGCGAGGACGCATTGGTGATATTTCTTCTTTTTTTCTTGTTTGGTAATGTCGCCATTGAGGACATACATTTCATTACCAATGATCGGCTTGATTCCTTTAGATTTGCAGACCTTGATCAGCTCGATCGCGCCATACATGACTCCATGATCAGTTAAAGCGATCGCAGGCATTCCCAGTTCAACGGCGCGATTGACCATATCAGGAATCTGACTTGCCCCATCGAGCAAACTATATTCAGTATGAACGTGCAGCCCAACAAATCCAGTCATAGCGATCTACAAAATCAAATTCAGACAGTCAGATTAACATGATCCATAATAAATTTTTTAAAAGCGCTGCTTCGGCACACTTTTAAAAAATTTATTGGTTCGGATTTGAACTTCTAATAGTTCTGCAATTTAATCAAGAAACTGCTTTTTGATGTCGTGGTGAAGCTACGACATCAAAAAGCAAGAACTGATTTTGCGGTACAGATCTAAGTTCTAGACAGATGTTGCTGAAGCAAACTCTTGTTTTTGCTCATTAAGTTGTTCAAGAATTGGAGAACTTTCTAACTCAGAACCATTATCAAGACGCTGTTTTTGCAAATCTAAAGCCGCTTTAATTAAGCCTTGGAAAAGTGGATGGGGACTACTTGGGCGAGATTGAAACTCAGGATGGAATTGCGTGGCAATAAAGTATGGATGACTAGGAAGCTCGATCGCTTCGACCAAACGCCCATCGGGAGAAGTACCGCTAATCACATAACCCGACTCAAGAAAGAGAGATCGATAGGCATTATTAAACTCGTAACGATGGCGATGACGTTCATAAATTACTGACTCTTTATAGAGATCACCAACTAGAGTGTTCGGTGCAAGACGACAGGCGTAGAGACCTAAACGCATTGTGCCACCGAGATTAACCACATCTTGCTGTTCGGGTAGGAGGTGAATGACAGGATTTTTGGATTCTGGATCAAACTCGGCACTATTGGCATCGCCTAATTGCCCAACATTTCTTGCCCAATCAATCACCGCACATTGCATTCCTAAACATAATCCTAAAAATGGAATCCGATGATCGCGGGCATACTTCACAGCGGCAACTTTCCCATCAACGCCACGATGACCAAATCCACCTGGAACAACGATCGCATGGACATCTTTGAGGAATTTCTCTGCGCCATAGGCTTCGATATCTTCTGAATTGATCCAGCGTAAGTTGACATTGCTGTTAACAGCGATTGCACCATGTTTAAGGGCTTCGATCACCGAGAGATAGGCATCGGTTAAGCGTACATACTTACCCACGATCGCCACTTCTACTTGATGCTCAGAGCGGTAGAGACGCTCGACAAGGGTTTGCCAACTGCGGAGATCGGGTTGACGTTGTTGCATACCGAGGAGTCGCAATACTTGCTCAGCTAAACCTTCACGCTCCATCGCTAGCGGCACTTCATAGATGCTCTTCACATCTTGCCCTGTCATTACGCACTCTGGCAGCACGTTACAAAACTCAGAGACTTTATCCTTGATGTTTTGAGGCAAAGGGCGATCGCTACGACAAACTAAAATATCAGGTTGAATCCCCACGGATTGCAATTCCTTAACTGAGTGCTGCGTGGGCTTGGTTTTCATCTCCCCTGCGGAAGCAATCCAAGGCATGAGGGTAACGTGCATATACACCACATTTTGCCGACCCACATCCTTACGAAACTGACGAATTGCTTCGATAAATGGTAAAGATTCAATATCACCAACCGTACCGCCAATTTCGACAATCACGAGATCGGGATTACCGTTATTCGCTACACGATGAATGCGTTCTTTAATTTCATTGGTGATATGCGGGATCACTTGAACAGTGCCGCCTTGATAGTCACCACGCCGTTCTTTATTGATGACACCTTGATAGATAGCACCTGTGGTGACATTACTCAGCTTTGACATGGAAGTATCAGTAAAGCGCTCGTAATGTCCCAAATCGAGATCGGTCTCTGCGCCATCTTCGGTAACAAAAACTTCCCCATGTTGAAAAGGACTCATCGTACCAGGGTCTACATTGATATAGGGATCAAGTTTGAGAATTGCGATCGAATAGTCCCTAGATTTAAGTAATCGTCCCAAACTTGCGGCAACGATGCCCTTCCCGATACTAGAGACAACACCGCCAGTCACAAAGATATACTTAGCCATAAAATTTCGTTATAGGGTGCAATGGTTCTTGCTTCATCAACCATGCTCAACACAGTGATTATATAGCAAGGCTTAAGTTAGCAAAACCAAAAAGAGTAATGGCGGCGCTTAGAGCCGCCATTACTCTTTTATCCCCAAATACTGCCCAATGGTTGAAGTCAGGATTTAGTTTTGACCATACACTAGAGTTAAGACTTGCATTAGACCTAGAGAAGTAATGAAGTGCTGCACAAAAGTGCGTCACTTCATTACCGAAACTATCGATTTTGCAAAGTTTAAAGTCAGATACATCAGGAAATTTTAAGGATGGATACTTGGGAAAGCTTTCGGATGGCAGGCAAAACCCTTGCGGCTAATCGTTTGCGTAGTACATTGACGATGCTCGGTATCATTATCGGGAATGCCTCCGTAATTTTGATGGTGGGGATTGGTCAAGGAGCGCAAAAGTACGCCGCAGAGCAGTTTCAAGCCCTTGGTACGGATGTAATCTTTGTGATCACAGGTACTGACAATGCACGGCGAAATGTAATCGCTCCGCCCAATCGCCTTGTGCTAGCTGATGCCGACGCGATCGCCACCCAAGTCCCCACCGTTCGCAGTGTTGCACCACAGATTAATGGCTCTGAATTAGCGATCGCTGGCAACAATACTAAACGCGCCACATTAATCGGCACAACACCAAGCTACGCGGTCGTTCGCAATGCGGAAGTTAGTTCAGGAAGATTTTTTAATGAGGAAGATATTAAGCGAAATGCAAGGGTAATCACGATTGGAGCAGCGATCGCCAAGGAGTTATTTCCACAGGGATCGGCTATCGGTCAGACAGTGCGAATCCGAGGCACTAGCTATGAAGTAGTCGGTATCATGTCAGAAAAAGGCGCGTTTCTGGGTACAAACCAAGATGACACAATTTTTCTGCCAATTACGACGATGACTAGCCAACTTACGGGCAAAACTTCGCCCTATGGTGTGGCTGTCGCCGTAATCAATGTGTCTGCGACTAGCAATGACAATGTAGACGCAGCCCAATTCCAAATTTCTAACCTATTGCGATTGCGCCACCGCACTTCCGATGTGAATGCTGACGATACATTTACAGTGCGTACCCAACAGGATGCGCTAGAAATAGTCGGTAATATTACAGGCGCACTGACGATCATGCTGGCGGCGATCGCAGGGATTTCGCTGCTAGTTGGTGGCATTGGCATTATGAATATCATGCTGGTGTCAGTCACCGAGCGCACCAGCGAAATCGGACTCCGCAAAGCGATCGGCGCTTCACCGAGCGATATTCTCACCCAGTTCACGATCGAGGCAGTGATTTTGTCCTTACTAGGAGGAGCGATCGGTACAGGTATTGGTGTTGGTGGTATTTTATTTATCGCCGCAGTTTCACCGTTGAAAGCGGGTGTATCCATTGGGGCAATTTGTCTAGCCGTTGGTGTCTCAGGTGGAATTGGTTTGTTCTTTGGCATCTTCCCCGCCCGACAAGCATCCAGACTCGATCCTATTGTGGCTTTGAGAAGTATTTAGCAAAAGTATAAGAGGCAGCGCTTCGCGCTGCCTCTCATTAGAAAATAAATTTATGATTACTACCAACGCGATCGCGATAACTTCAGAAATATTTGACTCTAGAAAAGAGATTGTCCGCTTGAATAATGTCTGTAAATTTTATGGACAGGGCGATACGCTAGTGAAGGCGCTAGATGATGTGAGTTTTGTGATTAAAGAAGGAGAATATTGCGCGATTATGGGGGCTTCTGGGTCTGGCAAATCCACTTGCATGAATATCATTGGCTGTCTAGATAGCAGCACATCAGGGCAATATTTTCTAGATGAACAAGATGTCTCGCACATGCAGGAAGCAGATCTGGCTAAAGTTCGCAATCTCAAAATTGGCTTTATCTTTCAGCAATATCATCTCTTGCCACAACTTACGGCGATCGAGAATGTAATGTTACCGATGGCTTATGCAGATATTCGTCCTAAAGAACAAAAAGAACGAGCTGCGGCGGCTCTTGAACGGGTTGCTATGGGACATCGTTTAAATAATCGCCCTAACCAAATGTCAGGTGGACAGCAGCAAAGGGTAGCGATCGCGAGGGCGATCGTGAATAATCCTGTGATGTTGCTAGCCGATGAACCTACAGGGGCGCTAGATTCGCATACTACTCAGGAAGTGATGGAACTATTTGGTGAATTGAATGCGAGTGGTATTACGGTGGTGATGGTCACCCATGAAGCCGATGTTGCTCGAAATTCGCGACGGATTATTTGGTTTCGTGATGGACAAATCATTCATGACCATCTATCCCCATCAGATTTAAATCATGTCATTTAATAGAAAGGCGGCGCAAAGCGCCGCCTTTCTATTAATGCAAAGCGCGAGCATTATTCTCGATCGCGATCGCCTCAATCTCATCGGCAGGTTTAAATCCAAAAATTTGGGAATAGAAATAGAACTCACCATCAAGGGCACGTTTGAGATTTTCGGCTTTACGGAAGCCATGTTGTTCACCTTCAAAGGGAACGTAGGCAACGGGCAAACCTTTTTTAAGTAAAGCGTCCACCATCATTTCTGCTTGGTTCGGCGGTACGACCTTATCTTCTAAACCTTGGAAAAAGGCGATCGCACAGGATAGCTTATCGGTGAAATGAATTGGCGATCGCTGAACATAGAGTTCTTTTTGTTCGGGATATTTCCCAATCAAGCTATCGAGATAACGCGACTCAAACTTGTGGGTATCTGTAGCAAGAGCTTCGAGATCGCAGATTCCATAATGACTTGCACCTGCCTTGAAATCATCACGAAACGTCAAAGCGCAAAGGGTCGTGTAGCCGCCAGCACTGCCTCCTGAAATCGCTAAGCGATCGCCATCCACTAAACCTTGATTGGCAAGAAATTTCGCACCATTGGCGCAGTCATCAACATCGACAATACCCCAATTGCCTTTGAGGCGATCGCGATATTCGCGTCCATAGCCAGTGCTGCCGCCGTAGTTGACATCTAGCACCGCAAAGCCGCGACTTGTCCAATATTGAATGCCAAGACTCAAGCTTCCCGAAGTTGAAGTTGTGGGACCACCATGACTTTTGACGAGCAAGGGTGGTTTTTCAGACTCATCTGCTTGGAAATCCTTATTTTTAGGAGGATAAAATAATCCATAGGCTGTTTTCCCATTCTCTGTGGGAAATTCTATAGACTGAGCGGCAGAAATATAGTCTGGGTCGAGTTGCAAATCAGAAGCAACACGGATTTTTTGCCAAGTTCCCGTTGATAAATCTAGTAACACAATCGCCGTTGGTTCCGTTGCCGAACCACCATGAAACACGGCGCGATCGCCTTCGCAATGTAATCCTGAAATTGAAGTAAAGGGAGTAGAAATTTCTTGTAAACCTGTTCCCAAATTAGCAGGATCGAGAATTGCTAAATGGGATTTGCCATGCTCTGTATAGGAGCAGAGGATTTTGCCATCACCTGTAAAGTCATAGGTAGTCATACCAAATACCCACTGAGGTAAACCAAATTCGGCGGATTTGGGACAGAGCGATTCAATAGCAGTAGCTTCTACGGAAGTACGATAAAGATTCCACCAACCTGTGCGATCGCTTACAAAGTAGAGCTTGCCATCGGGCGACCATTCTGGCTGAAATATTGACTCGTCAGCACCACCTGCGACTAGTTGTGGATTTTGAATCATGAGAACGCCAGTTTCTGATTCCACCAGATCGGCTACCCAGAGTTCGGTTCCATCCCAAGGCATATTTGGATGATTCCAGCTAATCCATGCTAGCTTATCACCAGTGGCATTCAACCGTGGCGAAGCATAAAAATCTGCACCTGTAACCAATACCTGAACATCTTCACCATTGCTAGTATTTACAGCCACTAAGGTGTTAATCGGTTCGCCTTCGCCTGTATGATCTTCGCGCACACAGATCAATTTGCCATAAATACGATTCCAAACAAAATCGGCATAACGATAAGCACTTTCAGGTGTTAATGGTTTGCATGAACTACCGCCGATTTTGCGATAAATGCGGCGATCGCTAAAGTTAGAGAAATAAATGCGTCCATCTTCTACTAGATATTCGCCGCCACCGTACTCATGGACTAGCGATCGCACATTGAGAGAGGCAGGTGTCATCTCACGATAATTGCCATCTATGTCATAGCGCATGATTACATTTCTGCCCCCTTCTGTTGGTCTGCCCTCATTCCAATAGACATTACCTCCATCAATGGCGATCGCGCCGAGGCGAATACTACTAGAAACGATTAAATCAGAACTAATTGGTGATTTCCAAGAACCGTAAGGGGCAGCAGACATAAGTTTAGGGTAAGGATGCGAACTATCTATGGGGATGATTATATAGTGGAAAACGCATCCGCAGGGTGTGTTTTCCGCCTATGTAGGAAGTTGGACAAGTGGTGTCGTTAGTAGCGCTTTGTATGTTGTGGACTAGCCAATCTTGGATTTCTTGCTTAAGGGTTTGATAGCGATCGCCATTTAGGGTTTTCTGTAATTTCCGAAAGCTTTGAGCGCTTTGTTGGTGCAAGTGTTTGATAACCTGATCGAATTTAGATTTTTCAGCCTTCGATAATAAAGGCTGATAGCGGTCTATCAAAGCTGCTTGTAAAACATCAAGATCTCTCGTCTCTCCCAAACTTCTAGCAATTTTGCCAATCGATGAATTATTAACTTCTTTGGGTAGGGCGATCGCATTGTCAAATACATTAATCGCTGTTCGTAATCGCCGCATTCCAATTCGCATTTGATGCAACGATTCAATCTCTTGATCTCGAAGCACAGATTTTTCTTGATCTATAACTCTATAGAAATTTTGATGAATCACTTGATGAGCATAATCACCAAACGAGATCGAGAGATTTAGCTGGTGAGCTTTCATATAGGCTATACAGGGAGTCGGTTAGAGTGATTTTGCCAGTAGAAAACCATGGCAATATTAATCCATTTAAAAATGTAATAGAGGCTAGTAAAGATAATAAAAAATATAATTGTACCTAGGAAAAAATTAGGATTCCCTAAGTTGCGAATGGCATCTTGGAGCACACTTTGGGGATTGGTAAACACATCCCAACTATTTAAGCGATTAAATCTTCCCCAATACACGCCGATCGCACAGATAAAGTTTATGCTTACTTCCAGCAAAGTTATTTTTCTAGTCAGTTTGAGCCAATCTACATATTGAACCAGCTTAATTAAAGAAATCACGTAGCATTGGAAGCCCAGTAATATAAAGGCGATATATTGGGGAATCAACACGAAAATAATGCCATTATCTGAAACATCGGCTCGCATATCTCTGACAAAATGAATTATGTCAGTAATCACATAGGGCGCATTGGGCAGAAATAATATAAAAACTGTTAGACCAAACCACCACAGAGGATTAATCGGTAATCGCTTTGGCGATCGCTTGGCAAATAACATAAAACTAAGTACGCAGGGAATCATTGCTAAGAAAAGATTCCAAGCCATAAACCGCTCAAGATTTTCCCAAAATAACTCAAGTGCTGCTGCCATTATTTTTTCCTGCGTAGTATGTTGATTAAGTTACCTAAGATTAACTTCTATGATAAATAGTTTCCCAATTTCACTGGGTTGGCTGATCGCGATCACTCTCAATACAATTCTTGGTGCGATCGCTTTACTATTACCTCGCAAAGTCTTGACCACCGCAGGTATTTTCCATGCATGGGCATTAGGGATAACGGTCTGGGGCTGTCTGGGATGGCAAGGTTATGTTGTTATTTTAAGCTATCTCATCGTTGGTTCGGGGGTAACTCGCATCGGCAAGGACATCAAAGAAGCTAAGGGTATTGCCGAGAAACGAGATGGCGCAAGAGGTCCCGAAAATCTTTGGGGATCGGCTGCTACGGGGGCTGTTTGTGCGATTGGTCAGGCGATCGCTCCCAATCCGCTATGGTTATTAGCCTATGTTGCTAGTCTTAGCACCAAGCTTGCGGATACAACAGCAAGCGAAATCGGTAAGGCATATGGCAAAAGCACATTTTTGATCACCACGCTCAAGCCTGTTGCCGCAGGTACAGAGGGCGCTGTCAGTCTCGAAGGGACGATCGCAGGAGTTATTGGTTCACTATTTATCGCCGCAGTTGGTTGGGCAGTGGGTTTACTAACTAGTCCTTGGGATCTGCTTTGGTGTGCGATCGCTGCTTTCATTGCCACTAATATCGAAAGCCTGATCGGTGCAACTTTGCAAGAAAAGTATGACTGGCTAACTAATGAAATCGTCAATGGTATTAACACAACAATTGGAGCGGCGATCGCAGTGTTAACTGTACAGTTATTACAAATATTTAATCTTAAGTTAATGTAGATTTAACCTTATTAGTTAAATTATAAATTGGATTTACAAAGTTTGATTTGATTCCCAAAATCCTCTTTGTTAGAGGATATAGCTGATTATTTTCAAGATTTTAACTAATGGCTAAAATTTCTCACTTTGCAATTACAATAAAGAACATATTCTTAATTATTGTTTGATTTACTTTTATATAAAGTGGAGTTTAATCTTGACTACAATTGACTTGTTTAATAACGCCAAAGACTTTATGATCATCCCCGCAGGGCAAGTGATCTTTGAAAAGGGTGGAATCGCTGATCACATGTATGCGATCATTGAAGGGGAAGTAGAAATTTCGATAGATGGGAAGTTACTAGATACCACTGCTGCTGGTGGAATCGTTGGGGAAATGGCTCTAATTAGCTCCAGTCCAAGAAGCGCTACGGCGATCGCTAAAACTGAATGTAAGCTAGTACCTGTTGATCACAAACGATTTACCTTTTTGGTACAACAAACTCCTAACTTCGCACTTAACGTGATGAAAATCATGGTTGAAAGAATCAGAAAACTAGATGCTCTTGTTTTATCGATGCACTAATATCGATTCAATTGAAACTGATGTTACGTGGAACTCAGATGATGAATCTCTTATTGCTAGCACGACAGGTCAACCACGGGGGGATTGCCCCTACTCCAATAATTTGATTTTTGTATGGGCTGTGCCCCCGTGCCAGCCCTAGACTTAGATGATCGTAGGAATTCTATCCACATAACATCAATTAAAATTAAAAATTAAGAACCTTTTAGAAGTATAGCTACCGCCAAGTGTATGAGAAAATAAAACCAAATAAGAGAATGGCGGCACGAAGTGTCTCCATTCTCTTATTTGGTTTTGCTTTTGTCCTAACACAATCGACGGTATCTATAAATACCAATTCACGAAAGTACGACAACACTTTTGCGAATTAAAAATCAAATCCAGTAAGGGTTTTAAAAGCACAAAATGGCGTATCCATTTTGTGCTTTTGGATAAAAAGATTTAGGAGTAATTCATGAATTGCGCCTACGATAAAATTTAGCTTATGAGGTTTCTGCGGTAAGATTAGCAGGAACAATAAACACATAAAAACTAGTGAACTCTGAATCCGCCTCAAATCCAGATGAAACTCTTTTTTCTGATTTATTGCCCCCTTCTGAGCAGTCATCCCAGAAATGCTTGAAAATTGTTGGAATTGGTGCATCGGCGGGGGGGTTAGAAGTATTCACCCAGATTCTCCAAAACTTACCAACGAATACAGGTATGGGCTTTGTGCTGATTCAGCATTTAGCTCCCCAACATGATAGCCAGTTAAGCGAGATTTTACGAAATACCACGCAGATGCCTGTCAATGAAGCTAGAGAAGGCATGAAAATCTTGCCAAATCACGTCTACGTCATTCCGCCGAATACTTTGATGACTTTGGAACAAGGTGTTTTGAGGCTTGAACCACGACGACGGGTCAAGGGCAAATACATGGTGATTGATGGATTTTTTAGCTCAATGGCGAATGATCTTGGCGATCAGGCGATCGCCGTAATTTTATCGGGCAACAATGAAGATGGCACAGCAGGTTTAAGAGCAATTAAAGCAGCGGGTGGAACTACCTTCGCTCAAGATCTTGCCTCAGCAGAATTTCCTACCATGCCAATGATTGCGATCGCATCGGGTTATGTAGATTTTGTGTTGTCACCCATAGAGATTGCCGCAGAACTCGTAAATATTAGCACTGGCAATAGGCGTGAAACCGATGTTAGTACTGCCATTACTCTCTATGAACCTGAGGAGCAGTCTGCATTAACTTTGACAGAAAGTGCCGAAAGGAAAGAAGCTTTACCAATGATTTTCCATCTCTTGCAGAATGCGATGGGGACAGACTTTAGCAATTATAAGAAAGGTACGATCAGACGGAGAATTTTGCGGCGAATGGCTTTACTGAATCTCCAAAATTTAGAAGAATATACAGCCTACTTGCAAGAGCATCCTATTGAAGTTGAAAGACTATACAATGATATTTTGATTAGTGTAACTAGTTTCTTTCGCGATCCTGATTCTTTCGTAGCTTTACAGAAGTTGGTATTTCCCGTAATTAGTCAGAATAAAACATTGGATTTACCAATTCGCATCTGGGTAGCGGGCTGTGCGACAGGGGAAGAAGTTTATTCGCTCGCCATTAGTTTATTGGAATATCTAGATGATTACCCTGTCAAACCCGCTATTCAGATTTTTGCTACGGATATTAGTGAAAATGTCATCGAAAAGGCAAGACTGGGAATTTACCATCAGAATTTGTTGATTGATGTTTCACCAGAGCGGTTACGACGCTTTTTCACACCAGTGGAAGGAGGCTATCAGATTGGTAAGTCCGTCAGAGAATTATGTATATTTGCGCGTCAAAATTTGACTAGCGATCCACCATTTTCCAGATTAGATTTGATTAGCTGCCGCAATATACTGATTTATCTCGAACCAGTGCTTCAAAAAAAGGTGATGCCAATTTTGCACTATGCACTAAAGGCAACTGGTTTTTTAATGTTGGGCAGTTCGGAAGGAATTGGCAATGCGGGAGATTTATTTACACTCGTTGATAAAAAGAATCGCATTTATAAGAGCAAAGTATCCGCATCATCACGGCTCAATTTTAACTTTGTCAAAAGTACACAGGCGAGCGAGTCTACCAGTCTGGTAAAACGCAATGAAATTCCTGCGGAAATAAACTTAGAACAGCTAGCCGATCAGGTGATATTGAGTCGATATGCGCCTGCGGGGGTACTGATCAACTCTGATCTAGAAATTTTACAGTTTCGGGGACAGACTAGCCCTTATTTAGAGCCATCTCCTGGTAAAGCTAGTCTGAATTTACTGAAAATGGCGCGTTTAGAATTACGGCTAGAGTTGCGATCAGCGATTTATAGCGCCAAAGAGCAAGATTTGCCGATTACTATAGATGGTATTGAGCTATCGCAAGGTGTTTTTGTGAAACTGGATGTAATTCCGTTAAAGACTAATGACGATAAATATTTTTTGGTGTTATTTGAGAACCGTCCCACACCAATTTGGCTAACTTCTGGCACAAACTCAATTGTCAAGTCTCGCAAAGAGAAAGCAACTAGAGCCGATATAGAAGTAGTGCGGCTCACCCATGAGTTAGAAAAAACCAAAGAATATTTGCAATCAATCATTGAAACACAAGAAGCGAATAATCAAGATCTCAAAGTAGCTGGAGAAGAGATCCTGTCTAGTAATGAGGAATTACAAAGTGCTAATGAGGAACTAGAAACAGCTAAAGAGGAAATCCAAGCTACTAATGAAGAATTAAGTACGATTAATGATGAGTTACGTGGTCGTAATATTCAGTTGCATCAAGTCAACAGTGACATGAAAAATTTACTCAGCAGTGTGAATATCCCCATCTTGATGTTATCAGGTGATTTACGGATTAGACGCTTTACACCAATGGCTGAGCAAGCGTTTAATCTGATTTCTAGTGATGTTGGGCGACCATTTAGCGACATTCAGAATAACCTTAGTGTACAGAATCTTAGAGACTTGGTGACATCGGTAATTGACACTCTGATTCCCTATGAACAGGATGTGCAGGATCACTTAGGGCATTGGTTTAGTATGAGAATCCGACCCTATCGAACTACGGACAATCGCATTGATGGCGTAGTGATCAGTCTATTTGATATCGATCAGCTTAAGCGCAGTGCTCTTGAGTTAGAAATTTCCCACAATTATGCCACAGCAATCATTGAGACTTTACGTCAGCCTCTCGTAGTACTAAATGCTGATCTGCAAGTAATTACGGCAAATTCAGCTTTTTATCAAATCTTTCAAATACATCCTCACCACACTGAACAACAATCAATTTTTACGTTAGGTAATGGAGATTGGGATATTCCCAAACTGCGATCGCTTTTAAATGATCTTCTCTTTTTAGATATTTCTGTCCAAGACTATGAAATCACACAGGAATTTGCTCATTTAGGCAGACGCACAATGTTACTAAATGCTTGTCAGATTGATCAAGGCAATGTTGGAAAGATGATTTTAGTTGCGATCGAAGATATCACTGAGCGTAATCTCCAAAAGCAACAACTAGTTAATAGAAACCAAACTTTGTCAGAAACAATGATTGCTTATGAGCGGGCAAATCAGGCTAAGAGTGTATTTCTGGGCAATATCAGTCATGAACTACGCACTCCGCTCAATTCAATTATGGGTTTTACACAAATCCTCCAAGATACTCCCCATCTAGATTTAGAGTCTCAGGAATATCTGGGAATTATTAGTCAGTCAAGTGAACATCTGCTTTTGCTAATTGAAGATCTACTCGATATCTCTAGAATTGAAGCTAACAAAATGGAGATAGAGCCAAACATATTGACTCTATCTAATTTCCTGAATATTACGATGAGCATGGTGTCCATTAAAGCTGAACAGAAAAACATCACCTTAAATACTGAGTTTGCATCGGATCTTCCTGAAACCATTTATGCAGACGAAAAAAGATTAAGACAGGTCATTCTCAATCTGCTCAGTAATGCCATCAAGTTTACCGATCCTGAAGGGTCGATTACTTTTTCAGTTACCAAAGGCTCTAATCAGCTCATTCAATTTGCGATCGCTGACACAGGTATAGGGTTAGCTCAATCAGAGTTTACGAAGATATTTTTACCCTTTGAGCAGGTCGGTAAAGCCGAAATAAAGCCCGTTGGGGCAGGTTTAGGCTTAGCAATTAGCCAAAGTATCGTCAATAAGATGGGTGGTGAAATTAAGGTGGTGAGTGAGCTTGGAGTGGGTAGCACCTTCAGCTTTGAGT
This sequence comes from Pseudanabaena minima str. Chao 2107, assembly GCF_051131155.1. NCBI lineage: Bacteria > Bacillati > Cyanobacteriota > Cyanophyceae > Pseudanabaenales > Pseudanabaenaceae > Pseudanabaena > Pseudanabaena minima. The sequence goes on along the minus strand of NZ_CP159508.1, from coordinate 407,821 downwards.
TGGACTTAAAGGTAAATCAAGGTCAATCGCTGATTATGCCATCACGGGGAGCGATCGCCTTACTATCTGCTCAAAATCCAACCGAATCCACACAAATTGAGCATCTCCTTGAAACTGGCGAGATCGTTAATAACGATAAATCATCACCAGCAAGGTCATTAAGTATTCTTGTTGCCGAGGATGTTAAATATAATCAATTGCTACTGCAAAAATTCTTACAAAGATTAGGTTATGAACCTGATATGGCTCAAAATGGTTTAGAGGTGCTTACAAAGCTACGGGAAAAGGATTACGATGTCATTTTGATGGATATCCACATGCCTGAACTAGATGGAATCGAAACCACCAAAAGAATTGTTGCAGAATGGGATCGCGACTCTCGTCCATACATTATTGCGGTGACCGCGAATGTAACAACAGAAGATCGTGAGCAATATGCTGCTATAGGTATTGATACATGCATCAGTAAGCCCATTAACCTTGCTCAGTTAGAGAAGGCATTATTGCGTGGCTAAAGTGACAACGACGCGAAAGCCTGTACTGCGATCGCCTTGATTGGCTGCATTTTTAAAACGCTTTGCTGAGCGACAATAATGGGCAGGATCGCGCCATGAGCCGCCTCGCACTACCCGACAACTGCGGTCACCTCCCTGTGTCCATGCCGAACCGTCCCTAGGCAAAAGGTCATAGTCATCATGCCAATGATCTGCGCACCATTCCCACACATTGCCATGCATATCATGTAGTCCAAAAGCATTGGCTGGATAAGTACCGACTTCAGTTGTTGACGAGTTACTGATTCCTTGTGGCGCGTATTTATAAGGACTCGCACCATTGTAATTAGCCAAATTAGCAGCGATCGTTTCGCCAAAGCCAAAAGCTGTTAATGTTCCCGCTCGACAAGCATATTCCCATTCCGATTCACTCGGTAATCGATAGGGTTTCCCAGTTCTCTCCACTAATTTCTGACAAAAGACTTGTGTATCTTCCCATGACACCATTTCCACTGGGCGATCGCCATTCCCAATAAACATCGCAGGATTATTATCCATTAATACTTTCCATTGTCTCTGAGTAATGGGAAAGCGTGACATAAAGAAAGCAGGAACGTTCACAATATGGCGTGGAGTTTCTTCATTGCTACGTTCTACTTCACTAACAGGCGAACCAATTTGAAATTTCCCTGCGGGAATGAATACCATGTCCAAGCCTATCGGTTTGCCTTGGACATGACCTAGCGTCTCAATATAGATTCTTCCTGTTTTTTGTCTTGTACTAATTTGCAATTGATGTTTAGCGAGTTTGCCAATCCCCAAACGATGCACTGTTACGATCGCTGTCTCAAAGGAAAATTGTGATAATGGCGGCGCGATCGCCTTAATTGGTTGTGCTTTAGGTGTGGAGATTGGCGTAATCTGCGTTTTGGCAGAGGCTTTGGCATAACTAGATCTTTGAAATCTTGGAGTATAGGCTTGATGGGAAGGAGCAGTTAAATTTTTAAGATCATTTAAAACTGCTTGAGCCGTCTGATAGCGGTGACTGGGAGCCAAAGCGATCATGCGATCAAGAATCTGACCAAGGACAGGACTAACGGAAGTATTTTCTAAAAAATCTCGCCATATCCACGTTCCATCCATATCCATTAGCTCAAATGGGGAAACATTAGTAAGTAGATGAATACAAGTCACACCCAAACTATAGAGGTCACTGGCAAATATGGCTTTTCCGCGCACTTGTTCAGGTGCAACATATACCGCACTTCCGATGCGAGTTCCTGTCTCCATTAGTGCTGCTGTCGTCACAAATTTTGCTGCACCAAAATCAACTAACACATGACTCCCAGCTACCGTAGAGCCAGATAAAGAGCCAGATATACTCAGCGATCGCCGACGGATAATATTTTCAGGTTTGATATCGCGATGAATGACATTGCGTTCATGAATAAACTGCAAGACTGGCAGTAAATCCCCCAGTAGCATCCGAATCTTAGCTTCACTAAAAGCACCTTGCTCTTGCAGTTCCTTTAATAGATCCTGTCCATCAATAAATTCTTGGATTAGATATTGGCGACCATCATGCTCTAAATGGGCAAATAAGGTCGGTATTTGCGGATGTTTTCCCAAATCATCAAGGCGAATTGCTTCCTGTTGAAACAGTTCGGCTGCCTTTACCGCACTACTAAGATCGGCAGGAAAGAACTGTTTAATTACACAGTGTGGATGAGAAGGAAGGGCTTCGTCAATACCGATAAAAGCTCTACCAAAACCACCTTGACCAAGAATTTTAATCGACCGATAGCGATCGCCAATCTTCAGTTTTGATCCACATTGACTACAAAAAATCAGCGCAGGATCGGGATTTTGATAATTGCAGTTAGGATTGAGGCATTGACTCATACAGTCTGTTTAGATTTTAGGTAGTACGGAGAAATTTTTTAAAAGCTTGCCAAGCAGGCTTTTAAAAAATTTCTCTAGGTTTTTCAAGAGCGTACATCGCTTTAGCTACGATTATTGTTCAGGTAGAGAATCCATTTTGGCAAAACCAATGACTTGCATTTTTCCTTCCGTAAGTTCTAGTCTGATCACTCGCGCTGTAATGCCTTTGCTTTCCAACTGACGCAAATCTAAAACTTTATTCAATCCCTCAGTAAAAGCTTTAGCAATTCGCTCAGGTACTGGTGTGCCTGACAATTCAATTTTAGGATTGATAATTTGCAGTCTTGTGCCACCGATAGTTTTTAGTTCTGCATTTATAGAGACATCAAGTTTACTAGGATTAGGCTTAGCAGGAGTAGGTTTTGCCTGTAGTGAAGCGGTAAGGCGAAGGCGATCGCCTTCTAAAAAAGTTATTTCGGGATCGATCAAATCCAATATTTCGGGATTTTTATTACTGCCTGTAATGTCAATGCTGAGATTTTTAAAGGAAGATTGTACATTAGGCGATCGCAGGGCGGTATTAATATCTTCAGAGCGCATGACAACGCGCACAGCCGCTTGTAATGGACGACGCAAAATAACTTTGCCCGATTGCAACACGTTGGGATCAATGCTAATCGGATCGGTTTCTAGGTCAATCTGATCAATCCGCAGAAATTCTAAGATGTAAACACCACGACCCGCTACACGGATGCGATCGACGTTACCTAAAAGAACTTGATAGTTAGGAGCGTTATCAACGCGAACTTCTAAGACATCAGCTCGTACAATTTGCCCACGCAAAAAATCCGTCGCAATTTTATCAATTGCAATTCCTGGTGAGCCTGCCAAACCTAAAACCGTCGTAAGTAAGCCAGCAAATAATTCCATAAAAAGGAGATAACTACCTTTCCAATCATAGACTAAAACCCCAAAATTAAAAGCAGCACTAGGTAATGCTTTTGTCGCATTTTGGACAGAAATAGAGACCAGCATTTTTGTTAAAAGTGTTGCTTTGCAACACTTTTAACAAAAATGCTGTATTTTACTTGGTTGCAAATTACGATAATGTATGGTTTTTAATAACACAATTTTGTATGACGCGGTAAAACCACGACACACAAAACGGTTTTGGCAAAACCATTAGGGAGTATGTGTTTTATGCAAATTCGGTTGGCAGTAGAAGCCGATTTACCCACAATTATTGAGATTTATAATGCCGCTATTCCCAGTCGTCTTGCCACTGCCGATCTTGAACCCATCTCTGTCGAGAGTCGTCGTGCTTGGTTTCGATCGCATGGCGATCGCTATCCTGTCTGGGTAATGGCAATTGGTAGTCACGATATTCAAAGTGATCAAAACGAGCAGATTCTAGGTTGGCTCAGTTTACAGATGTTCTATGGTCGTCCCGCCTACCATAGAACCGCCGAAGTCAGTGTTTACATAGCTCCTAGATATCAAGGCAAGGGTATTGGCAAAAAATTGCTTGGTCATGCGATCGACCAATGTCCCAAGCTCGATATTACTAAGCTCATTGGCTTTGTGTTTGCTCACAATGCCACTAGCCGCAGGTTATTTGAAAATTTTGGGTTTACAGAATGGGGATTTTTGCCTAAAGTTGCCGAATTAGATGGGAAAGATCAAAGTTTAGTAATTCTTGGCAAAATAATTTGAGCCGCCTAAAAGCAGTAGGGGTAGCGCCCCCGTGCCTACCCCTAGGGATCTGGGCAACCACGGGGGGATTGCCCCTACTTTAACAATGGAAAGAAATGTCCAACTGGTCCCTGTCCTTTACCGATCGCTAAGGCATATTTCAAAGCTTCCGTCACATAGTTCTTGGCTTCTTGTACTGCTTGAAACCGTGATTTGCCGAGCGCTAGATTGGCAGCGATCGCGGCTGAGAGGGTGCAACCTGTACCATGAGTGTGGGTTGTATCAATTACCTCAGTCTGCAAAACCTCAAGGCGATCGCCATCAAACCAAACATCAACGGCTTTAAGATCGCCCGTCATTCCGCCACCTTTCACCAAAACTGATCGCGCTCCTAATTTGTAAATGTTTTGGGCAGCCGTTTGCATATCTTCAAGAGAGTGAATATCCATATCGGCGAGAATTTGTGCTTCATAGCGATTGGGCGTAGCGATCGCCGCAAGGGGAATTAACAAATCTCGCATTGTCTTTACTGCATCGTCATCGATTAACTGCGCCCCAGTTCGTGACACCATCACAGGATCAACCACCACATTCCCAAATCCAAAGGCAACTAGCTTTTTCGCAACCGTTTTAATAATCTCTTGATTGAGCAACATCCCTGTTTTGATTGCTCCAATTCGCATATCGATCATCACGGCTTCAAATTGTGCAGTTACGGATTCAGACGACATCGCATCTACCCGCGTTACTCCCTGTGTATTTTGGGCAGTGATGCAGGTAAGGACACTGGTTCCATGAACACAATGAAAAGCAAAGGTGCGTAAGTCAGCCTGTATGCCTGCGCCACCGCCACTATCAGAGCCAGCGATCGTCATGGCGATTGGAATTTGTGAACTATGGAAATTGGTCATAATCATGAGTAAATACTAAAAACAAGTTTTGCTTTGCCCAAATTTTAGCTCATCCCAAAACACAAAACGGTGTAGCTGTTTTGTGTTTTGAATCTCCTTACTAGGTTTGATTTTTAATTCACATAGCGGTCGCCAAGTGACATAAAACCCAAGAAGAGAATGGCGGCGTGAAGCGCCGCCATTCTCTTCTTGGGTTTTGCTTTTTAATTTCAAACTGCTTCTTAGAAAGGTTTCGCGCTGCGAAACCTTTCTAAGCTACAAAATAATAAAAGCCTCGCTTCGCGAGGCTTTTATTATTTTGTAGCTTATTCCGAACTCACATTAGCTAGTTTCCCACTATTCTTCAAACTGCCAGCGATCTTGAGAGGCGGCTTCGTCAAAAAAGCGTTTGGGACGTAAAGTTAAAGTGATTTTGCCTAAGAGTTCTACTTCTGGTTGAGACTCAAACCATGCAAACTTGAGATTGCCATCCTCACCAGCGATCGCAAAATAGCTATTCTCATCCCATTCACGTTGTGAGCGATCGACTAATACTAAGATATCCTCGGCGCGATCGCGGACAGAACTAAGAACTTCTTGATTAATCGCAACCTGTAAAGTATCAGTATTACAGCAAACCACTACCCCATCTTCTGCTTCATGAACGACAAACCAACCAGGCAGAGTTGCCCAAGTGGAGGCAACGGAGGAGCTTACAATTCCAAAGGGTGCTAGTTCTTCAGTCTTTGGAGATGACTTAAACATATCAATTGACATGGGTAATGTCCCCACCACAGGCAAGATCCGAGGAATACTATCTTCTGCATCGTAACGGAAGTTGGGTAGATTCGGCGCTTTTTTCTTTGCTGGCGCTGACATGTCCATAAGCAGACGCTCGATCGCTGCGCGCGCTTTCTCACTATGAGCAAACCGCAATCCCCTCGCAATCAGCCTAGTACGTTCCTGTGGATCGATCTTGCCTTGCGCCGCTTTCAAGATTTGCAACACCACAGCGTCCCCTGGATGGCGCGTAAATCCTTCAGGCAAGTTAGCAACATTAGAAGCTTCCTTAATGGCTTTAACAACATCCTTAGCTTCCAAAACATCAAGATTTTTTTCAAGCGCAAAGGTTGCCATAGCAACACGTTCTGATTGATTGAGTACGCGCAACTCATTAAGAATGTCACTGCCCTTCTGTTCAAAATGAGCGAGGACAATATCCGCAGCATTACCTGCTTGCAGACTAGCATAGACTTGAGACGCAACCACAATCTGGTTTTGTTGAATCGGTTCAAAGCCAGTATTCTCAAAAATTGCGAGAGAATTCTCACCCATTTTTTGAAGCATTTGGCAAGCAATTCCCCACTGCACCCAAGTTCCTTCCTTATGGCGTAAGAGTTTTAATAGTCCTTCGGAGTCAGTAGGAAGTGTAGGGACGGGGGTTGGCATAGTTGTCTTACAAAGTTAAGTGAGCGAGATTTCTTTATCGCTTATATATCATCGCACTTTAGATGTTGATTTAGATATTAAGTAGCTCAACTTAATTAAAACCCAAAACCAGAGTTTGTTCCGCCCGCTACGCGGGCGGAACAAACTTCTCGGTTTTTAGTTTACTTATGTCTAGCTACTTATATAGCAATGTAAGTTTTGCTTAAAACATAAAGCCCAAAAGATGAGTGGTAGCGCGAAGCGCTGCCACTCATCTTTTGGGCTTTATGTAAAACTTAGTCGAAGTATTCCGTATCTTAGAAAAGATTAAGAATCAAATAGAATAGTCGTAGAAATGATCATCTACTGAATAATTAGGGGATGTGTGGCACATCCCCTAATTATTCAGTGACAAGAGTAGATTTATAGATAATCAAGAATCGAATCAGCAACGCGGTTAATCGCTCCTTTCTCTCCCAAACTGTTCTTTACTCTGATGTATCCATCAAGCATAGTTTGCCTTGCTTGAGGATTGATTAGTAGTTCTAAAGCAGATTCAGCGATCGCTTCAGGAATCGCTTCGTTCTGTACAAACTCAGGTACAACCGATTCCATATTTACCAAATTGACTGGTGAAATAAATGGCAATTGAAGCTTGATAATATTGCGGGCAATCCAAGCGGTAATCGCACTGACTCGATATAAAATTACCTGTGGCACATTGAGAAGAGCCGTCTCTAGATTTACTGTTCCAGACTTGCTCAAGACCAAGTCAGCAGCACTAATCGCGATTTGTGATTGAGCCGAAATAATCGTAGCTTTGATGTCATATTCCTTCAGCAACTTCTCAACTTCGGGGCGATAGCGCTCTAAGGAAAGTGGCAGCCAAAACTTGACATGGGGTAGCTTAGTTTGAATGATTTTAGCGGCGGCAAGAATAATCGGCATCACCGATCGCAGTTCTTGGGTACGTGAAGCGGGAAGCAGCGTTACTACCAAGTCATCTTCAGCAATACCCAGTTGCTTACGTGCTGACATGCGATCAGGTATATTTGCCATCAGGTCTACAAAGGGATGTCCGACCCATTGCACATTTGTACCCTGCTTCTCGTAATAAACAGCTTCTTGAGGGAAAATCGCTAATAGCTTGTCGGTAAAAGCGGCGATCGCTTTGGTGTTTTTGTCATTAAAAGACCAGACCCATTCTTGTGGCGCGATGTAATAGATGACAGGAATCTTTAAAGTACGCTTGGCATAATAGCCAATTCCTTGATTGGGCATCATGTAATCAATTAAGACCGCCACATCGGGAGGAGAAGTCTTCAACCATTTTTTAGCATCTCGCTGTACCTTGATCGTGGGCAAAATATAGGGCAGAGCTTCCACTGCACCTATGGAACCAATCCCAACTGTATTGCCGAGGATTTTTGCACCTGTTGCTGCCATGCGATCGCCACCAAGTCCGACGATCTCTAATTCAACATTTCTAAGAGCGGCTCGTTCACGTAGAGCCTCAATCAAAATTGCCCCATGCCAGTCGCCTGAAACTTCCCCCGTACTGATAAACACACGGCGTTTGGTCTTAATTTCTGAACTAGATTCCATACTTAAGTTGTAAGAGCAGGTTGTGCCATAGAGTTCGACTGAAACCGATTTTAGGATTTTCTGTACCTGCTACGTAACAGAAAATTTTAAATCGGCTTTGAAATGATAATTATTTGAATTTCATCCTAAATGCGATATGTTGCATTACCTTATGGTACACTCGTAAAGGTCAAAAATTTGGACTAGAAAGAAGTGCCTAAGCTCAAAACTCGTAAATCTGCCGCCAAGCGATTCAAGGTAACGGGTAGCGGCAAGTTTGCTCGCCGCCACGCTGGTCGCAATCACCTACTAGAGCATAAGCCCACTGTTCGTAAGAGCAGATTGGGTCAAATGGCTATAGTTGATGAGACTGATAATGACAGAGTAAGCGCAATGATGCCTTACGCCTAAGAGCTTTTTACAGGGTGCAAGCACCCTGTAAAAAATCAAATAATAAAACAAAATCACGATAATAACGAAGCCATGACGAGAGTAAAACGCGGTAACGTAGCTAGAAAGCGCCGCAACAAAGTACTGAAATTAGCCAAGGGCTTTCGCGGATCGCACTCTAAGCTGTTCCGCACTGCTAACCAGCAGGTAATGAAAGCTCTACGTAATGCCTACCGCGATCGCCGCAAGAAGAAGCGCGATTTCCGTAGCCTCTGGATTACCCGCATTAATGCTGCGGCTCGCCAACAGGGTTTGAGCTATAGCAAATTTGCAGGGCTACTCAAAAAAGCAAATATCGACATCAATCGTAAGATGCTTTCTCAGATTGCCATTCTCGATCCACAAGCATTTACTGCGATCGTAGAAAAAGCAAAAGCTGTTGTATAAACCAAAAAAATAAAAAAGCGGCGCATTGCGCCGCTTTTTTATTTTTTTGGTTTTTGAGATTTTAAGGAGGTTATGTGAGAAAAGCTCAAAGTAATACCTTTGTCCTAACAATGATCGCAACGATCATCGTATTCGCTGGGGGAAATTATCTTAAGTTGCTTCAGCCAGATCCTGGGGCGATCGCCGCAGAAGTGAATTCAGCCGTCACTCCAGAAATAAATACTCTCGATAAAATCAAAAAACGTGGCAAATTAATTATCGGGATCAAAGATAATTTGCCGCCTCTAGGATTTCGCGATCGCAACGGTAACTTATCAGGACTGGAAATTGATATTGCCCGTGAGTTGGCAAAAGAGCTAAATTTTCCAGTTGAACTAGTGCCATTAAAAAATCGCGATCGCCTAACAGCATTGCAAAATAATCAGGTTGATGTGGTGATCGCCCAAATCACAGTCACCAATAACCGTTCACGTCTAGTTGATTTTTCTTTGCCCTACTACACCGATAGCACGATCGCTATTGCCAAGCGTGGCACAACCTCTCAAGAACTAAATCTCCCTTTGGCAATTGGTGTACTCAAAAATTCGGCAGCGATCGCAGTGATTCAATCTCAATTTCCCAAGGCGGCGATCATTGGCGCAAGTTCCTATGCAGATGGTTTAGAGGCTTTACAATCGGGAAAAGTCAAAGCTTTTGTGGGCGATCTCACTAGTCTCACCCAATGGCTTAAGGAGCATCCTGATTTTGAAATTATTGGACAACCCCTTGCCGTACATAGTTTAGGGATTGCCTTACCGCGTGGGTTGCAACATTTAGATTTACGCGATCGGGTCTTTGATATTGTCGAAAAATGGCGAAAAAATGGCTGGCTCAAAGAACGGGCAACTTATTGGAGATTATAAAAAAAGAGAGTGCAATGCACTCTCTTTTTTTAGTTACGAGCACCTGTATAGCCAGACGCATTTGCTAATTCTTCTAAACTTCGTTCACCTGAAAGCATTTTGCCATTAATCTCCCAAGTGGGAAAGCCCTTAATGCCTTTTTGTTGACATAGGGCAGTTTGTGGATTGACACCTTTCGCATCACACTCAACATAGGGAATTAGCTTTTGAGCTTCGCCAAATTTTCTCTTTTGGTTTTCACAATGTGAACACCAATAGGCACCATACATTTTGGCATTAGTTGCGGTTAAGTGTAAGGCTAGCCGTCCTGCAAACGAGTTACTCTGAGCTGCTAGTTTAGCTTGATTCGAGTAAATACCAAGAGTTGCAGTTAGAGTGACGATCGCCACGATCGCACCTGTAAAGAAGAGATTGCCAACATCTTTCCAAGTATTTCCAAATACTGTTAACACCCAAATGGCGGTCATGGTAGCGGCTGAGGAAATGCAATAGAGGCAGACCTGAGGCTGTCCACCGATGCTGCCTGAAGCAAGTAGATACATCAGGTATCCACTAAACACAAATGTTGCCGAAGAAACCATGAACATCAAGAAGTTGGCTAATTCCTTGAGTTGCGCTTGCGCCTTGGGATCATCTTTCTTTAAGATCAGTGGCAACCCTGCCAAAAGCCCCAAAGTGAGATAGCCTAAAGCGCCAAAAATTGTTAGTGGGATTCCAAAAATCTTGGCATACTCACTGCTCAGTACTAAATCACAGCCGCTGCCTTGAACATCACATAGGGCGACTTTTTGACCAAAGAAGTGAGTTACGGTCAAATAAGTTGTTAGAGAAAAGCCAAATAGGGTCAAAGCGACGATCGCAGGGCGCGACCACCGATGCAACCAAGGCTCAGATCGTTTTCTTGTAGCTGTTCCTGACAATTTTTTACCTACCTGCTAATAGATTTATAATACCAATCCACAATAGTGTGAAGACACTTTTGTGAATTAAAAACCAAACCCAGTAAAGCTTTTCAAAACACAAAATGGCGTAGCTATTTTATGTTTTGGTATAACTAGAGGCGCTATGCACCTCTAGTCTTTATTTTATCCAATCGATACTGGTGGCGATCGGCGTATTTCTTCTTCAGCAATATGCTTATTTTTTTTATTAGCAATGTCTAGCCTTACCGCATCGACAAAACGACTGACTCTGATTGGATCAATCGCCTGTTGAATCTGACCATTACGCTTGAGTGAGCTAGAGACAATTACACCATCAGCATATTCCATCAACTGCGGTACGTTATCCCATGTTGCACCAGATCCCACCAACAGAGGTGTATCACCACAAGCAATTTTTGCCTCTTTGAGATCCTCAGATGTTGGAGCATGTCCTGTCGCCCATCCCGACAAAATTACGGCATCAGCAAGTCCGCGATGGACAGTATCGTGAACTGCGGCAGCAATCTGCGGAACCGAAATAGGCTGAGCATGTTTTACCAAAACATCAGCAAAAATTTTCACATCTGATCCTAGTTCACGGCGATATCTGAGGAGCTTATAAGCATCCCCTTCGATAATGCCTTGATCCGTTGCCATTACGCCCATGAGGACATTGACGCGAATAAACTTTGCACCGACACAGGAAGCGATCGCTAAAGCACTATGACCATCATTCCGTAACACATTAATGCCAACGGGAATGCCTACCATCTGCTTGACACGATGCACAATCAGACTCATGGAACTGACCACCGCAGGATCAACACGCTCTTTGGTAAACGGAGCATCAAAAAAATTCTCTACGATAATTCCATGCACTCCGCCTGCAGCAAGGGCAGTTGCTTCCTGTTCGGCTCGATCAATGACCTCTTTAAGGCTGCTCCCCCAACGCGGCGAAGTAGGCAACGGCAAAAGATGAATGACCCCGATCACGGGTTTTGGTGTATCAAATAAACTACTTAAATCCACATGCGTGACGCTTATAAAAAACTTGAGTAAAAAATTGGGGTAAAAGCTTCGTTACTAGCTTTTAATTTAACTCGATCATGAGTGCATAATTTTATCGTGAATTCGATCCCGCCATTCTAATTTCTAGCAATCAACCCATAAAGTAGAGAGGGTACGAATTTCTCTATCTACTCTTACAAGTTTATTAGCCAAGTTTATTAACTATGATTAACAATCCTCAACCTGCCAATATTTTCACAGATATTTTAATTCTGTCGAATGGACCTGGGGAGTTAACGACATGGGTATATCCTTTTCTCAAGGCTTTGGAGATCGAGCAACAGCGAACATCTGAGACCTCAGCTAAAATCCGTATCTCGATCGCCCTCTCACCTTGTCAGAACGCCAGTGGGAGAGAGTCACAACTCGCCCAAAGCTTTCCTAATGTTGAGCGGGTATTGCCGCAGGAGCAGTTTTTTGATTTTTTGCTGTGGGGCAGAACTCCTAACTGGGAATGGGCAAAGCAAGGAATTGTAATTTTTTTAGGTGGCGATCAGTTTTTTACGATCGCGATCGCCAAGCGGCTAGGTTACAAAACTTTAATCTATGCAGAATGGGAGGCGAGATGGTATCGCTGGGCAAATTTATTCGCTGTGCGTAATCAAGCGATCGCCGATAAGATCCCAGCAGAATTTCGTCAGAAAGCAATCTTAGTCGGAGATTTGATGGTTGATCGGGTAGAACCAAAGTCAGTTAGTGATTCTGGATCTAGCTTACGAATCTGCTTTATGCCGGGGTCCAAAGGACATAAATTACAGATCGGTGTGCCTTTAGTGGTGGCGATCGCCGATATCCTCAAGCAAAAGCGTCCTGATTTAGAATTAGTAATTGCCTTAGCCCCAACAACTACCCCAGAAACTCTAGCGCAGTATGCTCAAAATAGTTTTCCTACAGCCGATAGTGAAGCAGCAACTGCAACTTTGATCGATGAGAATTTGGTAACCACTAAAGGCACAGCAATTCAGATTCATCGTGAGTTCCCAGCGCATGCCCTCATCCAAAGCAGTCAACTCTGTATCACGACCGTTGGGGCAAACACAGCCGAGCTAGCAGCTCTCAATCAACCAATGATTGTCCTATTGCCCACTAATTTTGTAGATATGAAGGTAGGATGGGACGGAATCATAGGTTTACTGACTACTGCGCCTGTTTTGGGTAAATTTCTCAGGGTTTTAATTAATTCCACCTTAATTGCCCAAATTCAAAGAAAAGGGCAATTGTTAGCTTGGCCAAATATTTGGGCAGGTACAGCGATCGTGCCTGAATTTTTGGGAAATTTGACTCCAACCCAAGTTGCCAAGGAAATTTTGTTTTACCTTGATCATCCTGATGAACTCGATAAAATGCGCGATCGCTTAAAACAAGTATGTGGACAAACAGGAGCAGCCACAAAGCTGGCACAAATGGTGATAAAAACTCTTTAAAAAAATGAAGTGCCGCATGGAGTACGGCACTTCAGAAATAAAAAAAGCCTCGCATTACGAAGCTTTTTAGGGTTTTAGCTAACTGCAACAGTAGGCGGATAACAGACGTTAGTACCACCTAGCCCGCAATAGCCACCTGGATTTTTGGCGAGATACTGCTGATGGTAGCCCTCAGCATAATAAAATTCACTAGCATCACGAATTTCTGTCGTAATGCCCTGCTTCATTCCTGAATCCTTAAGAGCATCCTGATAAACTTCTCGCGAATCTTCCGCAAGTTTGCGTTGGACATCGTTGTACACATAAATACCTGAACGATACTGCGTACCCTTATCATTACCCTGCTGCATTCCTTGGGTGGGGTTATGGGATTCCCAAAAAACCTTAAGCAAATCAGCATAACTAATCACCTTAGGATCGAACACGACCAACACAACTTCATTGTGTCCTGTCATGCCCGAACAAACTTCCTCATAGGTTGGATTAGGAGTTAGTCCTGCGGCATAACCTACCGCAGTTACATATACCCCTTTTTGTTGCCAAAACTTACGCTCTGCTCCCCAAAAACAGCCCAAACCAAAAACAGCCATGTCCATACCTTCGGGAAAAGGTGGTTTCAATGCATTCCCATTTACAAAATGGTGAGACGCTGTAGGAATTGCCGAATTTCTTCCTTTAAGCGCTTCAGACGCTGATGGAAGTGTTAATTTTTTGCCAAGTCCAAATAACATATATGTATTTATCTCACTAAAAATTAGGGGCTTTAGCCCCTAGTCTAATTCATAGATTTAGTGGTTTTAGGATTGACCGCTAAATACAAGAAAACGGTCAAACTTAAAATCCAGCGAATCATCATAAACAGTCAGGTTTTCAGGCTTACAGCGCTTTATTGTAATAGCCAGTCCCTTAGAACCTTCTGCTTCCAAATCTTCGATATAACCGACTTTGGCAGATTCAGCCTCAGCCTCGCTAATAAAAGGACCAAAGTAATAAGTGCAATGAGGTGAATCGGTAACAATTTCGATCCACACAGCCAAACTAAATGTTTCGAGAATTGATGTAAAAATGTTCTTAAACAAATTACCACCCATGATTTTACAGAATTAAAGTGAATGGTTTCGAGGATTTAGAAATAGCTAGATACAAGATTGTCTGCTCTTTTTAATTTAAATTAAAAAATAGTGAAATAATGTATCTATATCTTTTCTCTCATATCTTTATATAACTTAAAACATGACTTCAAGACAAATTGTTCAGGTTTAACGTATTAACCCAACGTTGTCTGAAAATCTCGTACAGAGCCATTCCTGTCGCTACAGATGCATTAAGGCTTTCCACTTTTCCATCTAAAGGTATAGAAACAAGAAAGTCACAGTTTTTTTGAACTGAGAGGCTGAGTCCCTCATCTTCTGAGCCAATCACTAGAGCGATCGCCCCTGAAAATTTGGCTTTGTGAATAGGTTCGCTTGTCCCCGCCATTGTTCCATACACCCAGAAACCCGCTTCTTTGATTTTTTCAAGGGCGCGATTGAGATTAACAACACGAGCGACTGGCAAAATTTCTAATGTTCCTGCGGCAACTTTGGCAACTGTGGCTGTAATTCCTGCTGCACGACGCTGTGGAATCACTAAGGCTTGTGCTCCAAGGGCAGCAGCACTGCGGATAATTGCACCTAAATTGTGGGGATCAGTGATACCGTCTGCGATCACAATGACAGGATTAGCCGATTTTTCCTTAGCTTTGACAATCAACTCATCAAGATCAGCATATTCGTAAGCAGAAACTTGAACGGCAATACCTTGGTGTCTGCCATTGTCTGTAATGCGATCCAGTCTTGTATTATCGACTTCATCGACGACTGCTCCCGCAGCCTTAGCTTCGTCAATCAGTGGTAAAAAATCTGGGGCATAACGCAATCTTGTAGTTACCCAAACTCGATTAATGCTGCGATCGCTTTGTAGCACCGCTTCAACTGCATGACGACCATACACAATGTCAGGATTTTCAGGATTATGAACGGGTGGCACAATTCCTAGTTCACCGTCGGGATCAACATTACGCGAGACAGGCGGTAAAGAGCGACGCTCAAAGTTAGGCACTTTACGATCGCTGAAGTTGCGCTCAGAGCGATCGCGGTCAAATTTACGATCACTAAAATCACGATCAGGACGATCACCGAAATTACGATCAGCACGTTCGGGGCGATCGCCGCGTTCAAACTTTCTGTCGCTGAACTTTTTATCACCGAACTTCTTGTCGCCAAACTTTTTATCGCCAAATTTCTTTTCGGCGAATTTGTCACCAAACTTTTTGCCGATGGGCTTGTCAAACTTTCGCTCAAACCTCTGTTCAGACGATGAGTCACTGCGCTTTTCAAAGGGTTTGTCAAAGGGCTTATCAAAATCCTTCTCAGGACGACGATCTGAGTACTTGTCTGATTTACCAGCGTATCCAGAATATTTAGAAGAGTCAGATCGGCTGTCGGAGCGCTTATCAAAATTTCTATCTGTATTTCTATCTGACGACTTGTAAGGCTTGTCAGATTTGTAGGGCTTGTCAAAGGATCTCGCAGTTTTTTCTGGACGACTATCGGATCGGCTATCAGAGCGTTTGTCGCTATATTTACCAGTGCTGCGATCGGCTCTGCTGTCAGAGCGATTATCAGATCTCTTATCGGAATATTTATCAAAGGACTTTTCGGAGCGTTTCTCGTAACTCCTCTCTCCGTCTCGGTCAGAATTCTTGTCAGATTTAGATTTTAGTCTGGGTTGCGTTGTCATGGCGGCGCTGGGTTATCGATGTGGCTAAGTAGCTGTGTGAAAATTTGGTCAAGGCGATCGCGATCGGTTAAGTAAAGATAACCAATCAAAGCTTCAAATCCTGTGGCACTTTGGTAAATCTTGGGATCAACTTTACGTGGCGTAGATCCCGCAGCATTGCGTCCACGTCTTACTAAATCGGACTCAAAGTCTGTGAGATCGATTTTTTCGAGAAGTTTTGCTTGTTGCTCGGCTCTAACTTGGCTAACTACAAGTTGGTGATACTGTTTTGCGGTGCGTGGCGGGAGTAAATAATGCAACCGCATTTGCATTTCATAAACAGCGTCTCCTATATAGGCGAGAGCCGAGGCTGGGATCTCAGCAATATTGTCAACTGTTGGGCTAAGAGACATTACAAAAGAATGCCATTACAGAATAATTTAGGTTAATTAGTTTGTATGTAGACAAAATGTTTAGACATTCAACATTTACATTTATTTCAGACAAGTATGGGCAGACGGAGCCTGCCCATACTTGTCTATAAATTTTATCTTGTCTACATCATACAGCAGTTTTCTATCAAAAGAAACACAAGGAAATTTTTAAAAGCGTTGCTTCGCAACGCTTTTAAAATCCTTAGTTTGGGTTTAAGCTCAAAGCGTTGTAATTTGATTTTGACTAAGCTATGACAATGTCAAAGCCACTAAAGTTATTAATCTCATGTCAAAGCAAAACTCAAATTTAGAAAATTCACCCCACTTAATTTTTTCGAAAACTTAATACAAAGTTTAGCTCAAGTAATTATCTGATTTAAGCCTAAGTTATTAGGTTGAATTTTTAGATTAATTGATCATGGGAGCAATTGACTTTGACTAACTTTTTTTAGTCTGGTCAAGCTTGGCTAGAGCTTCATCAATTGATGTTTGTAGTGAGAGGAACTGATCTAGGCGAACCAATTTGACAGTTTGAGTAACTCTAGCATTGGTAATAATTTGGAGAGTGCCACTCAAAGTTTGAGTTTTTTTTGCCATTTGCACTAAAACCCCAAGTCCAGAGCTATCGACAAAATCAATGGTTGACAGATCTAATATCACGTTGGTAGGACCATCTTCGACGCATTTGCCAATGACCTTTTTAAAGGCTGGCTCAGAAAAAGCGTCTAGAAGACCTGTGAGGCGGATCAATTGATAGGTGTCCTTGACTTCGCGGCTGCCTCGTAAACTCACAGTCAGGGTTAGCGGTTCAGGAATAATGACCTCCAAACGGTGCGAACGTACCTTAATTTGCGGATATATTGTATTTGCTTTCTCCACACTTGTCCAGAAAATTGTTAAATTACCCCATCGTTAGCATTAGCTAGTTTGGTTTTATAATTGGGATTCTGCCCAATAACCCATCAGCTTGTTTATGTCATCGATCGCCCAAATTCGTCAAACCTTAATCAATAAAGAGCGATCAGCTACCGAAATTGCTCAAGAGTTTTTAGATCGCATTGATCGGTTAGAGCCGAAATTACATAGTTTTGTGACAGTTACTCCCGAAGTAGCGATCGCCCAAGCCAAAGTCATCGATGCCGCGATCGCCGCAGGTGAGAATTTACCAGCACTAGCAGGTATTCCCTTAGGCATGAAAGACAATATGTGTGTCAAGGGAATGCCTACCACTTGTGGCTCCAATATGCTGAAAAATTTTGTGCCACCTTACGAAGCGACAATTACGGCGAAATTGAGATCGGCTGGTGCTGTCATGGTAGGCAAAACTAACCTCGATGAGTTTGCGATGGGTAGTTCTACCGAAAACTCAGCGATCGCCCTCACAGCTAATCCTTGGAATAAAGATTATGTGCCTGGTGGCTCATCGGGTGGCTCGGCAGCAGCAGTCTCTAGTGGTGAATGTGTAATCGCTACGGGTTCAGATACAGGTGGCTCAATTCGTCAACCTGCTTCCTATTGTGGAGTCGTGGGATTAAAGCCTACCTATGGACTAGTTTCTAGATTTGGGCTAGTTGCTTTTGCTTCATCCCTCGATCAGATTGGTCCCTTTGCAAACTCTGTTGAAGATGCAGCTATATTTTTAGGAGCGATCGCAGGTTACGATCCTAAGGATTCCACCAGCATTAACATCGAAGTCCCTGACTACGCGGCTTTACTAACCCCAGATTTAACACAGTCCCTCAAGGGTAAAAAAATTGGTGTAATTACTGAAACCTTTGGCGAAGGTTTAGATAGTGAAGTAGAAGTTGCAGTCAGAAAAGCGATCGCGCATTTCGAGGCTATGGGTGCAGAAGTCTATGAAATATCCTGTCCTCGATTTCGCTACGGATTGCCTACTTATTACATCATTGCTCCTTCAGAAGCTTCTGCAAACCTTGCTCGATACGATGGCGTAAAGTATGGCTTCCGTGATCAGGATGCTGAGAACTTGCTAAGTATGTATGAAAATACTCGCGAACAAGGCTTTGGAGCGGAAGTAAAACGGCGGATTATGATTGGGACATATGTTCTATCGGCTGGTTATTATGACGCTTATTATCTCAAAGCGCAGAAAGTCAGAACTCTGATCGTTCAAGATTTCCAAAAAGCTTTTGAGCAGGTTGATGTTTTAGTTTGTCCAACAGCACCTACTACTGCTTTTAAGGCAGGCAGTAAAACGGAAGATCCACTGGGAATGTATCTCTCTGATTTGATGACGATTCCTGTAAATTTGGCGGGGCTTCCAGGGATTAGTATCCCCTGTGGATTTGATTCCAAAGGACTACCAATTGGCTTGCAAATGATCTCTAATGTCTTAAGAGAAGATGTGTTGTTGCAAGTTGCCTATGGCTACGAGCAGTCAACGGAATGGCACAAGCGCCAGCCTTCTATATAAACAATAAAAGCCTTGCTAAGCAAGGCTTTTATTGTTCTAATAAAACAGAAACGGCACTTTGTGCCGTTTCTGTTTTAAATAATGGTGTTATCAGGGATAACAGCATTTTTGACAACGACAACAATGCCATTACAGATGCAATAGCCTTGTTCTTCACGATTTACATCTTGAACTCGATCCTTGTTGATAATTTGCACATTTTTGCCAATGCGGGCATTCTTATCAATGATTGCATGGCGAATGATCGTATTTTCGCCAATGCCCATCGGCACTTTGTTGTTTTCGAGATCTGAGGCGCGATCCTCTTCAGGTTGATAAAAATCACAACCCATCAGTAGTGTGTCTTCAATTGTGCAATTGGCTTCAATATGCATCCGAATACCAACAACTGAGTTAGTAATTGTGGACTGGTTGAGGATACATCCTTCGCCAATAATTGAATCCTTGACTTTGCTATCATGCACTTTGCTAGGGGGCAAATAACGAGCGCGAGTATAAATTGGCTTTTTGGTTTCGTAGAAATTAAAACCAGTGGCAGGATGGCGAGTTAGTTCCAGATTTGCTTGATAGAAAGACTCAATGGTTCCAATATCTTCCCAATATCCTTCATAGAGATAAGCCTGAACATTCAAATTGTGAATTGCATCAGGAATAATTTCTTTACCAAAATCTGTGTGTTCGGGATTCTCGCTAAGGAGCTTTAACATAGCCTGCTTGTTAAATACATAGATTCCCATTGAAGCGATGAAAGGGTTCGCGATCGCGGAAGCTTGATCCAATCCGAGTTTAGTGGTGTCAACACGCATTCCCTCTAGAGCTTCACCTTTAGGCTTTTCTAGGAAGTTAATCACTTTGCCAGTACTATCAGTTTTAAGCAAGCCAAAGGCTGAGGCTTTTTTCTGATCAACAGGTAATACTGAAAGGGTAATATCTGCCCCAGTTTCGCGGTGATGTCGGACGAATTTTTCGTAGTCCATATTGTACAGATGATCGCCAGATAGAATCAAATACTCACTGACATCCCAAGATTCTAAAAGCCATGCATAACGACGAACAGCGTCGGCTGTACCTTGAAACCAATCTGGACTATCGGGGGTCTGCTGCGCGGCAAGAATTTCCACAAAGCCATCAGAATAGGATGCAGGTCGATAGGCTTGATTGACGTGTCGATTAAGTGATGCGGAGTTAAACTGCGTCAGGATATAGATTTTTTCAATTCCTGAGTTAATACAGTTACTCACAGGAATGTCGATCAATCGATATTTGCCTGCTACGGGGACTGCGGGTTTAGCACGGGTCTTAGTGAGGGGATATAGTCGGCTTCCCTGTCCGCCGCCCAGAATGATAGCCAGTACGTTTTTCATAAATTCTTCGGATTATCTTGGCTTTTTTATTTGCATATTTTTTCTGAATGCAAACATTGTCTATCTTTGCGGGGATCGTTGCAAGTAATGTAAGAACACAAACTTAGTAATTTGCTATGTCTTTTGTAGCAAAGCAACAATTAGCTAATACAAGACAAAACCCCAGAAGATGAGTGGCGGCGCGAAGCACCGCCACTCATCTTCTGGGGTTTTGGTTTAAGTAAAACTTGCTTTGCTATGGATTTTATAGCTACCGTCGATTGTGTTAGGACAAAATCAAAACCCAAGAAGAGAATGGCGGCGCGAAGTGCCGCCATTCTCTCCTTGGGTTTTATGTCCTCATACACTTGGCGACAGCTATATTATGGCTGTCGCTAGCTTTGATTGTTCCTACAAAATGTTTGGTGGGGCAAAGATCTATCAAACATCTTGTAGGAACAATATGAATTATAAATACGTCTGTCGGGGTAAATTTAAGCCTATGCGATTAGGGAGATTTTTATAATGCTTGTCAAGACAACGCTGGCTAATTCATGTTTCACTTTGCTGAGCTTGGGCGCGATCGCCTTTTCTGCCATCTCTTCACCACAGGCAGCTAGAGCCTCAGAGCAGCCGAGTTTAGACAGCCTTGTGCAGCAAGCGGCTTCCAAAGACCAAGTAACATCCCAACAGGCGATCGCGAGGTTACGCGAATTTAAAAACGAGGGTGTGGATGCATTTTGGAAAGCCTATCAAAAGGATTTGCCGAATAATCCGCAATTACGAGCAACTTTAGACGCAATTTGCCAGCAGAAGGACTGTGATGCCTCAAAGTTGTATTGGTACAAAGATTTAGAAGCGGCTAAGACTGCATCAAAAGAAACGGGTAAGCCGATTTTGTCTTTACGCTTGTTGGGCAATCTTAATGACGAATTGAGTTGTGCTAATAGTCGATTTTTCCGCACAGCGCTTTATCCTAATGCGGCGGTGTCACAACTGCTGCGCGATCGCTTTATTTTGCACTGGCAATCAGAGCGTCCTGTGCCGAAGGTAACGATTGATTTTGGGGATGGTCGTAAGCTAGAACAAACTCTCACTGGCAATAGCATTCACTATGTTCTGGACAGTGAAGGTCGTCCAGTTGATGCGATTCCAGGGCTATATAGTCCCCAAGCCTTTATCGAAAATCTCAAGGATGCAGAGAGAGTCGCAAACTCAGTTAACAATCTTAATGGTGATTTAAGCCTGAGACGTGAAGTTTTGGTTAAATATCATCGCGATCGCTACGCTAAGTTAGAAAAAAATTGGCGCTCAGATCTCACCCGTTTGCGTTTACCGCCCCAACCATTATTGCCATTGGCTGTTACCGATCCCAAAGCTAGTGCAATGCTGGCAAGCCGTTTAACCGTGGGAAAGATGATGGTTGAATTGCCTACATTAAGCCGTACTACTGGTGAGCCTCTAGCTGAAGTTACACCGCCTTCCCCATTTGCCAAGCTTAGTGATGTCAATTGGGCTAGATTAGCAAGGCTTTATCAGAATCGTGTCTATCTCGATCAAGGTAGTCTGAATGTTATGCAGCGTAAACTATCCCCAAGTGCCTCTATGTCCACAGTTGTGAATAGTTTTGAACGGGCGATCACGCAGGATACTGTTCGCAATGAGTATGTATTTCACGCACAGATTCATAATTGGTTTGCCAATGGTGAGTTTCTAAATAGTGATACTGCTACTTTAACCGCGCTTAATCGTCGAGTATACGATGAGCTATTTCTCACCCCTGCTAGTGATCCTTGGCTGGGATTAGTAAATGAAAATGTTTACACAGGGCTTAGTAAAGTAAATTAACGTGATTACAGAATATAGCAGTGCAAGAGATAGCTAGGACAAATCAAAACCCAAAAGATGAGTGGCGGCGCTTCGTGCCGCCACTCATCTTTTGGGTTTTATGTCCTAAGCAAAATTTACATTGCTATAAGCTCCAAAAATTTAAAATCTAAAAACTGATGTTACGTGGATAGAATTCCTACGATCATCTAAGTATAGGGCTGGCACGGAGCCCCCCCTACAAAAATCTAAATTATTAGAGTAGGGGCAATCCCCCCGTGGTTGCCCTGTCGTGCTAGCAACAAGAGATTCATCATCTGAGTTCCACGTAACATCAGTAAAAAGTAAAAGCCTCGCAAAGCGAGGCTTTTACTTTTTGGGTCTTATAAAGAGTTCGCGCTGTGAAACCTTTCTAGGAGCCAGTTTGAAATTAACCCAAACTGGGGTTTAATTAATGTAGTCAACCTGAAGTGTTGACTACATTAATTTGGGGATGTTTATGGCAAGTCGAAATATTCGCGATCGCATTCAGCGTTTTAATCTCAGTCAACCACGAGATCCTGAACTACTCAAAAACAAATATGCGGCAATGCGTGCAGACAAAGAAAATCCCTTTGTCTTTTTTCGAGCTACCTGTCATCTGTTTTATGAAGACTTGCCAATTAAATCTTGGTTAAAAAAAGCTCCTCTGGTCTGGGTTTGTGGCGATCTCCATGTTGAGAATTTTGGCAATTACAAAGCGGATAATCGCCAAGTTTATTTTGATGTCAATGATTTTGATGAAGCTGTACTAGCTCCATGTACTTGGGAAATTGTGCGGTTATTAACCAGTATTTTTGTGGCTTCCGAAACCTTTACTGTTAAGCCTTCAGTTGCGGAAAGCCTCGGTTATCAGTTCCTCAATGCCTATACTCAGGCGATCGCTGAGGGCAAAGCCTATTGGATGAGTGCAGATATGGCTCCTTCAGTAATTGAAGCGATGCTTTCTCGCAAGACTCAAGTCCAGCGCAAGGAACTCCTTGATGAGCGTACAGTTTTAGATAAAGATAAACAAAGGCGATCGCTAAAAATTGACAACAAAAAAGCAAAGCCAATTTCTGAACAACAAAGGAAGAAGGTAACCAAGTTTATAGAATCCTTTGCATCTCAACAACCTAATCCTCAATTTTTCAAATTATTAGATGTTGCTCAACGTATTGCAGGCAAAGGAAGTTTGGGGATTGAGCGCTATGTTTTACTGGTAGAAGGTAAAGGCTCACCCGATGGCAATTATCTACTCGATCTTAAAAAATCTCTTCCTTCTTCTCTAAATCCCTATGTTATTTGGGAACAACCAAAATGGCAAAATGAAGCCGATCGCATTGTTTCCATTCAGAAGCGATTTCAGGCTATGCCAACTGCTTTTTTGCATTCTGTAACTATTGGTAAAGATGCATTTGTATTGCGAGAACTTCAGTCTACACAAAGTCCCACTGATCATTTGAAGATTGAGAAATGGGATGACAAGTTGTCAAAATCTGAGCAATTAATGCGATCGCTAGGGCAGATTGTGGCTTGGTCACATTTGCGAACTAGTGGACGACAAGGCTCTGCGATCGCTGATCAGTTAATTGATTTTGCAAGCAAAACAAAGTGGAAAACAGAACTAATGGAATACGCTAAGACCTATAGTCAGCAAGTACATCAAGACTGGAAAGAATTTTGCAAATAAACGTTTAGGCAAGTCTAGAGTATGCGAGTTAAGATTGAGAACGAAGTTCTATTTATTCATCGAGATGATGTACCAAAGTATAACAAACAAGGTTCTATCGTCCGTAATAGTTACTTTTGGGCTTTGAGATCGATCGCAGGTCGGGCAAACTCGCGCTATGACTGGGAATTTGAATCGGAAGTCTGGATTGCGTTGCAGAGAATGTTAATCTCTTTTGCAGAGTCAGGATATTTGCCTACCCGTGAAACTCAGTTGGAATTTGCACCTGAAACCGATGAAATCCCCCAATTATTACGGCTAGTTTCCACAGTTACTATTGATGAATAGAACCCAAACCAAGAAATTTTTTAAAAGTGTTGCTTCGCAACACTTTTAAAAAATTTCTTGGTTGTGAGTGCAAAAACCAAAAGATAAGTGATGGCGCGAAGCACCATCACTTATCTTTTGGGTTTTGATTATAAAACTGATAGATTGAGTGTTAAAAGCTCTAAAAATCAATAAAATCCCATGAAACTTGCCTTTATTATTGATCCGATCGCGAAACTCGATCCCGCCCATGACACCAGTGTAGCCCTGATGGAAGCAGCTTGTCGTAAGGGATATGAAGTATTTATCACTAATATGAATACGCTCAGTGTCAAAGATGGCAAGGCTTGGGCTTTTTTACAACCTACTAAAATTCATCCTGTGCCACTAGTTAATGGTAAGTGGCAAGTCCCAAATCCTTGGTATGAAGTTGCCGAGGGAAAATTTCAACCATTAGAAGCTATGCAATTTGTGTGGATGCGTCCCGATCCACCCGTCACCACAGAATATCTCTATGCCACCTATATTCTCGACTATGTGGATGCTAGCAAAACGAGAGTTCTTAACTCTCCCCAAGGCATTCGTGCTGCTAACGAGAAAATGTACGCACTACAATTTACCAAAGCAATTCCCAAAACAATTGTGACGGCTGATAAAGGGACAATTCGCGAATTTGTAGCGGCTGAGGGCAAGGCAGTTATGAAACCACTGGGCGGCAAGGGTGGCGAGGGGATTTTGTTTTTGGAAGTAGGCGATCGCAATATCAACTCCCTCATCGAAATCAGCACTAATATTGGCAAAACTCCCGTAATGGTGCAGGAATATCTACCCGACGCACAAAAGGGTGACAAGCGGATTATTTTGCTAGATGGAGCACCAATTGGCGCAGTTAATCGCGTTCCCCAAACAGGAGAATTTCGTGGCAATATGGCAGCAGGTGGCAGTGCTGTTCAGGTCAATATTACCGATCGCGAACGGGAAATATGCATTCAACTTGCACCAACCCTAAAGCGTGATGGCTTAATGTTTGTGGGTATCGATGTTATCGGCGGCTACCTAACTGAAGTCAATGTCACTAGCCCCACAGGTGTGCGCGAAATTGATCGCCTTGATGGCGTATCACTAGGCGATCGGGTAATGGATTGGTTAGCAACTGCCGCAGGTGCTGACCAATCCATGTAGCAGATCTTGGCTAGGTTAGAATTGATCTAGAACATCTATAGCAATTCTTTGAGCAATAGCCTTTTACCTATGAAGTTTTTTAGCCCCGAATTTATGAAAAAAGTTAAAACTCACGTCAAAGCCTGGACGCGATCTCTAGTAGCCATTTCACTAGTGGCGATGACTATCTTTGGTAATGCCCATGAGGCTTTTGCCAAACGTTCAGGTGGTCGCATTGGTGGTAGCTCATTCAAATCTGCCCCCAGTCGTTCTGCTCCGTCCAATTCAGGATATAGCGGTAGCAGTTATTACAACAATAGTGGTGGTGGTGGATTTTTCTTCCTACCCATGTTTTTTGGTGGTGGCGGCGGCGGACTGTTTACGATCCTGTTGCTGGTAATTGTCGCAGGTGCAATTATGCAAGCATTTCGCGGCAATGGTAATGGCGAAGGCATTACTGGCATGGGTAGCAAAGTTAGTGTTGCTAAAATCCAAGTGGGTCTACTCTCCTCCGCGCGATCGCTGCAACAAGAATTAACCCGTCTCGCGCTAGAGTCGGACACCTCAACATCAGAAGGTTTAGCTACCGTCACCCGCGAAACAGCGATCGCTCTGATGCGTCATCCTGAGTATTGGGTTTATGTAAGTAGCGCTAACGAAAATACCAAGTTTGCCCTTGCTGAACAAAAATTTAATAGTTTGGTGATGTCTGAGCGCAGCAAACTCAATGCTGAAGTCTTGAGCAATGTCGGTGGTCGGGTACTGCAAGGCAAAACTGCGGCAACATTGCCCAGCGAAGGCAGCATCAGTCTCGAAGATCCTAGCGAATATATCGTGGTGACGCTTTTACTTGCTGTGGCTGGTGAAACTCTAAGTAAATTACCAATTTTGCGTTCTTCCGCAGATTTACAATCGGCGCTATCAGTAGTTGGCTCTGTGCCTACAGATAACCTATTAGCTGTGGAAGTGTTATGGGAACCACAGTCTGAGGAATACACCCTCACTAACGATGAAGTTCTGACGATCTATCCCGATCTAGTCAGAATCTAGAATAAAAGGGCTGCGCTTTGAGCAGCCCTTTTATTCTTCGGTTTTCATTTTGTGCGGCGCAAAGCGTCGCCATCAATCTTTAAGCCAAAAAGAAAAAGGACGCATTGCGTCCTTTTTCTTTTTGGCTTAAAGATTTGCGAAATCTAGTATGAATTTGTGGCGCTTAGAGACAATTTGTGGTATCACTTACCAGTATTATTTTTTCTTATTTGTGCTGAGACAAGTTTAGAGTATTGTGATTTGGCTAAGATAGCGGTAAAAAAGCACAATTTTGGGTACTCCCAAATGTGTAAGGCTCATGGAGTGAATAGGATCGGCATATGATGCAAAATACAGATAATAAAAACCAGTTTTATGTAACTCAAGACGTTGATGCTTATACAGACAACGTTGATAACTTAATGGACGATCTATTTGGAGATGTCGAATCCACACTCCATGTCGATTATGCTAAGCAGCGATCGCTTAGGTCAAAAAATTCACAAACCAAACAAAGTAAATCATCAGCCCCTTATGCTTCTGTAAACTCTTCAAGCTCAGACATAGTAGCCATTTCCAAAATTGATGCCTCCGAAAAAGAGATGTCAACTTCAAAAGATACCGTTAGCATTACCAAACTTAATGTCGCTGATATTGCCTTACCACCCATCTCTAAACAGGATGTCCTCTGGATTCAACCCTACATCATGCGGAATCCAGAACCGACTAGCAACCTTCCACCGATACCACCTGAACCAGTAGCTCCAAAATACAACCTACTTGATCGGCTGTTACTGGTGTTTGCTTGCAGCTCAGCCTTGATTGCCGCAGTCATGTGGACAATTAATCATGGAATTTGGCTGGGTCGCCAATCAGTTACTGTTGCTCAAGTTTCATCTAAAGATACTGCTGCCAACAAATCTTTTGGTGAAGAAATTAAACGGATGTTATCGGAAGTAGCAGATAAAAATCGGGCGATCGCCACTAATCCCAACAATATCAGTAACAGTATTCCGCTGATGACTGCACCACTAGTTAGCAATATGCCTTTACCCGTTGGCGCAAATAATCCTTTTGCTAATGGTATGCAACAACCCATGTATGTGCCTGTATATCAACCACCAGCTTTAAGCAATAGTGGTAATGCTCCATCACCTCTTGCCTTACCACCTGTCACAGCCAACAACTCCATCGATGTTTCTAACCCCGCAAGCGCTACAAAATCAAATACGGCGGCGGTATCTCGTCCAGTTGCTGCTGCACCTGCACCATCGTATACATTAATTGGAATACTGGATTTGGGCGATCGCTCTACAGCCATGATTGATATCAATGGCTCTGTGCAATCCATCGGGTTAGGCAAAGCAATTAATAATACAGGCTGGGTTTTATCGCGCGTTAGTCAGCAAGAGATCATCCTCAAACGTGGTAAGGAAACTAAAACTATATTTGTTGGTCAAAAGTTTTAACCAAACCAAAAAGAGAGTGGCGGCGTAAAGCGCCGCCACTCTCTTTTCGGTTTGGTGTCAATGCCAATGTTGATATTGAGTTACAATTTTTTTGGAAAGCGCCTAAAACATCTGAGGAAAGTATATGGGGTTAATAGAGGATATATCTCGCTTTTTAGAGACCCGCCTAGAGGAGTTTATTCGCAATAACCCACAAATTGAGTTGCAAATCCTCGAAGATAAATTACGTCAGCAAGAAGAAGAAATAACGAAATTAATTGCTAGCTCTAAACTAGAGGAGAAAAAACTCCAAGATCGGATTCTAGAAATTGCCGAAGAAATTCGGGTCTGGCACGATCGCACTGTCAAAGCTGAATCCTTTGATCGCCCTGATCTAGCTAGTGCCGCAAAAGAGCGTGAAGCTGCTTTATTGCGACAAGGTAATCAAATTTGGGCACAGATGGAACTGGTCAAAAAAAGAGCGATCGATAGTCAAGCTCTACAGGTGCAAATCCAAGAGCGTCGTAAGGAAGTCCAAGCCAAAATAGCGGAAGCAGCCAAAACCGCCAAAGCAAAATCACCGACTAGTACACCTTTAAATTGGGATAACCTTTACACGCCACCTTTTCGAGATCCTAACGATCAACTGGAAGAAACTTTTCG
This sequence comes from Pseudanabaena minima str. Chao 2107, assembly GCF_051131155.1. Lineage (NCBI taxonomy): Bacteria > Bacillati > Cyanobacteriota > Cyanophyceae > Pseudanabaenales > Pseudanabaenaceae > Pseudanabaena > Pseudanabaena minima. The sequence continues at coordinate 379,582 of NZ_CP159508.1, read as the reverse complement.
GCGTTGGGAAATGGATGAAGAACTCGATCGCTTAAAACGCAATATGGGCAAATAAAATTCGCAATAAGCGAGGTTCTTTACGTCTCACCTAATTACGATCGCTATATTTTTTACGCGCTAGCCAAATTTGCAAATCATCGTGTTATCATAGGAAAGCGTCAAAAACGCAACGGGATGTAGCGCAGCTTGGTAGCGCACCACTTTGGGGTAGTGGGGGTCTTGGGTTCAAATCCCAACATTCCGATTTATAAACTTGGAAAAAATATTGAAAGCGGCGCGATGCGCCGCTTTCAATATTTTTTATGCAAAGGGCTGTATGCTGGTAATTATCCTAAAAAATTCTGTATTTCTTTTGTATTTCTATCGATAAGGATTTGAAGATGTCTGAAGGTTTGCCTAAATTTGAAGCGATCGCAATGGGGACTGAGGCGCAGCGCGTTGAGGCTTTGCGAGAATTTTTGGGCTATCCGTTGCAGGAGTTGGATCGGACGGGTTCGGGGTTTCGGTATGTGAGAGCAGGGCAGGATATTGCACAGGCTCAGAATACTTGCCCGATCGCAGTGGGGTTTTATGAGGAGCTAGATCGGCTTAGTGATGCTGAGATTAAGGACTTTTTGGTTGACAAACCACAGCAGCAGAAAATCTATGGGCATTATCAGAATCAGGAACCCGAAAATACTCCTGTGATGTATTTACTGTTGCCAGTTGCCGAGCGAGTAGGACGGGTGGCGATAGTGTTACCTGCGGAAGGGAAGTTGCGTAAGAGCCAGATTCAAATTTTTGCTTGGGATAGTGATGACCTCAAGGCGCGATTGGGGCGTTTGCAATGGGGGACAATGCAATGGGCTAACAAGATTACTGAGACAGCTTTGCTTTTTTTGCCTAATGTGGATTGGGTGTTTTATAAACCGATTGAGACGGCGAAAGAGTTGGCGATCCAGTTAGCCCTTGTGACCCGTCAAATAGAGCAAGCAATTTCTGATGTATTTGCTAAAAAGCAAGCTAATGATTATTTACAGCGATTGTTAGAGAGTTTTAAAAGGGAGTTGCTGCCAAGTCTCAAGCCGTTTGCGGAGAATGAGAAGGATTACAGTTTTGCAGATATCTATGCTCAGACGATCGCCTATGGTTTGTTTACAGCGAGGGTATTTCGGCAAGTGCGCGATCGCAAAGAACAGAAAACTATTCCTACCTATTTCACTCGTCAGGATGCTTGGGACTGTTTACCTGAGACAAATCCATTTCTGAGGCAGTTGTTTAAGGATGTGTCTGAGCATAGTTTGGATGAGTTTGGGGATGAACTAAGCGATGGCATCTTAGAAATTTTTGGCATTCTCAGAGCGGCGAAAATGGATGCGATTTTGTCTGATTTTGAGCAGAAGATGAATCGTGAGGATATTGTGATTCGCTTTTATGAGGACTTTTTGGCGGCGTATAAGCCGAAGATGCGCGAACGGCGTGGGGTTTACTATACGCCAGAGCCTGTGGTTTCTTATATGGTGCGATCGGTTGATATTTTAATTAAGGAGAAGTTTAATAAGCCGCTTGGATTGGCTGATCCAGAGGTAATGATTCTCGATCCTGCCTGTGGAACGGGGACGTTTTTGTTATGGATTTTTAAGTTGATTCACGATCGCTTTGAGAATGATGGTGAGGCGCGATCGCTAATTAAACAAAGGCTTGGTGATATTTCATGGTCGGATTATGTGCGCGATCATTTGTTGCCGCGTGTGTTTGGTTTTGAGTTGTTGATGGCTCCCTATGCGATTTGTCATTTGAAGTTGGGTTTGTTTTTGGAGGAGTCGGGTTATCGGTTTGATAGTTCGCAAAGGTTGGGGGTTTATCTGATTAATACTTTGGATGATGTGAAGATAACAACTGAAACTCAACAGTTAAAGATAAATATCCCTGAAATGGAGGAGGCGATCGCCGCAGAAGCAAAGCAGGGGGCAGTAGTTAAAAAGCAATCTGAAATCATGGTGGTAATTGGCAATCCTCCTTATTCTGGACATTCTGAAAATAAGAGCGAGTGGGTGGGCGCTTTGGTGAAGGATTATTATTTTGTGGATGGGTTGCCATTGGGAGAGAAGAATCCGAAATGGTTGCAGGATGACTATGTGAAGTTTATTCGCTTTTCACAGTGGCGAATTGATAAGACGGGGACAGGGATTTTGGCGTTTGTGACTAATCATGGTTATTTGGATAATCCGACTTTTCGGGGAATGCGTCAGAGTTTGGCGAAGAGTTTTAATTGGATTAGGATTTTAGATTTGCATGGTAACTCTAAGAAGAAGGAGACGGCTGTGGATGGCACAAAGGATGAAAATGTGTTTGATATTCAGCAGGGCGTGGCGGTTTGTATAATGATCAAAGAGCAGGGAGCCTAAACCTATGACAGCAACTATTTTTAATATTGGTACGCTTATTGTTTGCGATCCTGATATTTGCGGAAATCGTCCGCGTATTGCGAATACACGCATTACGGTTGGACGCATTGCGACATTATGGAAACAAGGTTTAACGCCTGAAGAAATTGCGGATAATTGGGGTTATCTGAGTATGGCTCAAGTTTATGCGGCGCTGACTTACTATCATGCGAATCGAGAGGAGATTGATCAATCCTTGCGTCAAGATCGAGAGGATTACGATCGCTTATATGCTGAACATCTGGCGGCGAAGGGAAGTTAATAATGACTAATATTCGCTTCTATCTAGATGAAGACAGTATGAATCGGGCTTTGTTGATGGCGCTACGTCAGAGGGAGATAGATGTAACGACAGTCAGTGAGGTTAAACGCGAAGGTTTTTCAGATGAGGAACAGTTGTTATGGGCTGGTCAAAACAATCGAGTCATTTGCACCTATAACATTCGCGACTTTAGCAAAATCCATAAGCAATTTTTAGCCGAGGGTAAAGTTCATGCTGGAATATTGTTAATGCATCAGGATTTTTCGATTGGTGAGAGATTGTACGGTTTGTCTGTGGTTATGGCTTCACTCACGGCAGAAGATATGGTTAATCAAGTGATTTTTTTAAGCAATTATCTAAAAAGTAATGTCTGATATTCAACACGCGCATTTGTATGGGATGAGAGAGGTTAAATATGATTGGCTATCGACTCATGATGTTAATTCTACAGATTGGAATGAAATAGAACCTCAAAAGCCTTTTCATTTGTTTATTCCACAAAATAACGACTCTTTAGAGGAATTTCTGGCATATTGGAAGATAACTGAAGTAATGACTGAATTTTCGCTTGGTTGTTTGACTAAACGTGACAATTTAGTAATTGCTAAGACTTTTGATGAGCTTTATAAACAAATAGAAGGGTTCATAGATAATACAAAATCTGATGAAGAAGCAACTAAAGTATTTGATCTAAAATTAGCTGATCAAGATATGTGGAATGCTCATACCGCTAGATTGTCTTTGAGTATTTCGGAAATAGAAAATCATATTAGAAAAGAATCATTTAGACCATTTGACACAAGGTTTATTTTTTATCATGTTAACTTTGTTGCACGGTTAAATAGACGGGTAATGCAACATTTAGAATTAGACAATTTAGCATTAGTTACTGTTAGACAACTAGCCTCACTTCCATTTGATCATATTTGGGTTACAAATTCGTTGACTGATCAGCATATCATTTCTGTTAGAACTAAAGAAGGTGGTGTTGTTTACCCTCTTTATCTCTACCCCGATTCCAATGATCCTCAAACATCGACAATAAAAGAACAACGCCGACCAAACTTCTCCGATGATTTCTTAAAAGAAATAACTAAACAACTAGGCTACCCCCCAACCCCAGAAGCAATCTTCTATTACATCTATGCAATCTTCCATTCCCCAACCTATCGCACCCGTTACGCCGAATTTCTAAAAATCGATTTTCCCCGTGTCCCCCTCACCAGCGACGATCAACTATTCCGCAAACTTGGCGAATATGGCGAAGAATTGGTTGCATTGCACCTGATGAAATCACCCAAACTCGATCCCCCCGTCCTATCGGACACCCCCCTTAGTAAGGGGGGCAGGGGGGATCTGCAAATAATCGACAAAGGCGGCGAATTTGTAGTTGATGCAGGACATCCCAAATATAGCGATGGCGAAGTCATCATCAATAAAAAAGGCGACAGATTTACAGGAGTATCCAAAAGCGTTTGGGAATTCTATGTCGGTGGCTATCAAGTTTGTCACAAATGGCTCAAAGACCGCAAAGGTCGGCAACTCAGCCCCGAAGACCTCAACCACTATCAAAAAATCATCGTCGCACTCTCTGAAACCATGCAGATTATGAAAGCGATCGATGTTGCCATTCCCAGCTTTCCCATTGAGTAAAAGTCTTGGATATTCAGCAGGGTATAGCGGTTTGTATAATGATCAAAGAGTAGGAAACCTAAAACTATGACAGCAACTATTATCAATATTGGTACGCTGATTGTCAGTAGTCCTGATATTTGCGGAAATCGTCCTCGCATTGCAGGTACAGGAGTTTCGGTTGGGCGCATTGCCACACTTTGGAAATCAGGCATGGGTGCTGAAGAAATTGCGCGTGATATTCAGCTAAACCTTGCCCAAGTCTTTGCAGCATTGACTTACTACCATGCAAATCGCGCAGAAATTGAGAATATTTTGGATAGAGATGATGCAAATTATGAAAGGTTAATGGAACTGCATTATGCCCAACAGTAAACTATTCACAAACCCAAAAGGTAATGGTTATGAAACAGCTAACTAGAATCACATTTAACCCCGAAGTAATGGGAGGTAAACCCTGCATACGCGGTATGCGAGTTACAGTTGGTACTGTGGTCGGCTTAATGGCATCAGGGCGCACGATTCCTGAAATCTTAAAAGCCTATCCATACCTTGAAGAAGCCGATATCTATGAAGCCCTATCCTATGCTGAGACAAAAGTAGGAGACAGAAATACTTTCGATAATCAGTTGAGTAAGCCATTTCAATATCTCAATCCTTTAGAGCCTGTAGCTCTTGATGAATGGGAAGTCTTGCAGTAGGTGAGAAGAAAGCTTACAAATTACAAATCTGCTAACAAATTTGGAGTTTGTTGCCGAATGTCATTGATATAGCTATTCAGTCCCGCAATTACATTCTCCTCACTAGCAGGAGTCGAATAGCCAAAGCATATTTGAAGAGACTTATCACAACTAACCATCGGTAAAATGCGATCGCAAACAAACACAAAACCCTTAACTTCAATCAGCTTCAAAATAATCTGCTCCAAACAAATCACCCGTCCACATAACCGCTTATAAATTTGTTCAGGAATTGTCGCTAGTTGCGTCATACAGTTCTTATCACCACTAAGCAATAAAAAATCTGTCTGCGATCGCGTCGCCACAATTAAAGCCCGTTCTCCTTCATGAATCCCCGCAACTTGCTGTAACTGCATCAACTCTTCTGTAACCGCATCATCTACATCAGAAATAGCAGAAGCGAAACTACTAACCAACTCAATTACCTCCGTCAAAATTGGATCGGGAGATGCCCCATTTTTCTTTTGTTTACCTCGGAAAAAATGTTTGGCAGTAGGTAGGACTCGGAGATTTGGTTTATCGATTTGCAGGTCAGAGATAGCGATCGCCTCATCGAATAGCTGAAAAGCTACTAATTTGTAGATGATGTCATTATCTAGAAAGCAAATCTTAGCCAAGAGCAATCACCCAACCGACTCAAGATTTAATGCCAACATCGTCGCCAAATAATCTTGGTTCTCCTCTCCCATCTTTTCCCAGTCAAGATTTGTAGCAAGATAGCGATTAATTTGCTGTGGTGCATTTGGACTTGGTTCAAGGATTTTTAGAGCATTTTTTGCAGTTGCCCAAATAATTCCCTTATCTTTTGGATTACTTGCCCGATTAGCCCGATTCCAAGCAATATTTAAAGCAACCACACCAGCACTAACGCGATCCCTATTTCCCCACTCTTCAGCTTGACTCGCTAACTGCTCTCCACTTACAAATTTTTGCCAAAGGTCATAGCTAATACCCGACTTACCCAACAAAAGTTCAGCAGCAAGTTGATTGGCTTCAGATTCCTCCGTATCACTACTTTCTAATTCGATCGACTCATCAACTAATATTCCTTCACTATCAATATGCCCCTTCAAAATATGCCCCACCTCATGAGCAATGATGAACAAAAGCCTAGCTGGTGAAAGATCTTTAAGGCTAACTAAAATGACAGGACGTTGATAAAAATAGGCAACCATGCCATGAAACTTATGCACACCAGAGGGAAATTCAGAAAAATGAATAACAGGAATACCATATTGCCAACAAAAATCTAGTACCCCATCTAAATCAACCACCTCTTGTTTAGCAAGGATTTGCTGACGAATATCCGCCACTGATAAGCCATCAATCGCCTGATAGGGGCGCAAACAAGCGTAAGCAACCATTTCCGCAATTCGTGCTGACAAAGCACGGGGAATCATAAGCTGTTCTTTATTCGTACCAACTTTAAGCTTAAATTTGGGCTGACAAGCCGCCTCAAATATAGGCTTAGTTTCAGCACCTAGTAGCGATCGCATATCCAAGTTCAATCGCCGTGAGAGATACAAAGCCCCCTCAACTAAAACCCCTGATGTCGCGTCAACGTCATCAGTCCACCAATCAGGCAATATTTTATTTTGCAGATACTTTTTAGGAAACCCGATCGCATCTAAACGATCATATAGGTCTGACATTTGAAGCTGAGTTTGTGTCATAGCAACCTCCCAACCTGCAATGTTTTAATGTTAAATTTCAGGAAACTTGTTATTATCTTAATTACTGCCTTAAAAAAGGCGTAGCGTTATTAAAAGTTAAAAAATGTAGTCTCTTATTATCTCATTTTTTCTCTATATCCGTAAATCCCATAGATTTAGTCATACTTAACATCCTAGAAACTCTAGCTACGCTACCTATAGCATTTCATCCACAAAATCAAAATATATACATTTTTTAGGGGGGACTTTCCTATGCTCGAAGCCATTATTCAAGACTTAATCCGCAACGAGCGCCCCTACTATTTGCCCCAAGGTAGTCCGATAAAAGGGCTAGACAACCAATATTGGCTAGTTTTCAAACACCGTGACGCTGATAGCCTTCTTAAAAACATTGCCTCATTCTTCGGGCTAGGCAGCAAAAAAGACACTCATATCGTCGTTCGCATTGATTTACAAGACGCAAAGGTTTATCACTATCTCCCAAAAAAACAAGGGGATGTCCCTAGTACAAGTTTGCTAAGAATTGGCAATATCAAAAACATTGAGAAGTTCCTAAAGCGCGATCGCGTTACCAAAGAACCTGCATTACTAGAAGGTAGCCTCAGAGCGATTAAAGGCATCCAACGGCGCTATAACTTACCCGATGAATTAGGAAAATATAATCTTGCGATCGCCCAGATGCTAGAACGTAGCAGCATCTATCGTCGCTCTACCGCTTACTTTGATAGTGGCATTCTCAAATTCTACGAGGAGCCACTGCAATCAATTATTCAGACCGATGGCAGAATCCTCTTACTGATGGATTGGCAAGGCTTTACGAAAAAGTCTGATATTAGCGAACTCGAAAAACTCCAAGACCCTGACTATCGCGCCCAATTCGCCCAGCGTACTTTACAAGAATTTTTGCAAGGACTCGCCGATAGCACCTTTAGCCATACAGAGATTTTGGCGGAGCTTGTGCGCTTGGAGTTTCTACAAATCAAGCTCATCAAAATGGAGCAGGGACGTGCCATCTATCACAAAAAGACGGGGATCTTTAGCGATTCCCTCGATAACCATATTCTTCATGAAGGTTCAGACAACTTCACCCGTGCTGCCCATTCCCGCAATGCTGAGAGCGTCACTTTTTTATATTCTTGGGATGATTTAGATCGTGAGGCGATCGCCCAAAGTATCCAACAATTCGATCAAGAATGGCATCGTCAAGATCTAGCCTTTGACATCAGCTTAGAATTTTTGCAACAAGTCCGAGCCGAACGCGATCGCCGCGCTCAATTCCAAAAGCCCAATATTAAAACCATTAGCCCTGATCAGCTTCCCTCCGGGGAAACTACTAAAGTCGAGATTACAGGGGACAACCTCGATCAAGTTACGCAAGTTACGGTCATTGACGATCCGCTAGTCACAGTCACGATTACAGACCAAACTCAGGATTCGATAAGAGCCGATGTAGAAGTCGATTCCAATCATCCACCACAGACTCTTAATGATTTTCGAGTCAGGGATAAAAAAGGCGAAGAATACAAAGTTAATCCTGCGATCGCGCCCAAAGTTAGCAATATTGTTAAAGTTCCTGAGTTCCCTGAAATCCTTGGCTTTAAAGAAGCAGTTGAAAAAATACTCGCAGGTGAATATGGCACACCTAATGACTTTCTCTATTGGATGGCAAAACAACGCCCCAACCAATTTCGGGTCAAACAGGACAGTTATCTTGATGAGCTTATCAACGAAGGAATTCTTTATGAACATCAAAAATCAGGCGCACAGCATTGTCTGAGAGTAATGCAAGACTTTGGAGTTGCTGTCTGTGCCGATGCCGTCGGACTTGGCAAAACGCGCTTAGCTGCGGCGGTTGCCTATCTCTATCGCGAACAGAAAGAACAACAAGGTGGTCAGGCGAAAATTGCGATCGTGGCGGCTCAAAAGCTCTGGTCAAACTGGGAACGAGAAATGTCCGAGCTTGGATTACGTCGCCATAAGGACTATGAACTTTTTAACAAAAACCTAATGAGCCGAAAGGGAAGCAAATTTGTAGAGGAGTTTAATCGCTTTGAAGGCGCTGATCTGGTGATCATTGATGAGGCTCACGAAGGCATCCGTAACTTTAACAACCGCATCCATAAGACCTGTTTACAAATCCGTGAGCAAGATCAACGCAATGGCAAACAGAGACAATTTCTATTACTAACTGCTACGCCTTGGAATAACCGTCGCGAAGATATTTACAACATCCTCAGCCCATTCTTAACCCGTCTGGAGGGCTTTAAGGAAGTTGGCTTTCCCCCTGAAGTCTCCCACTGGTTTGCCAGTCGCGAAAGTGGGGTCGAAAATTTCACCGATCGCACTGACCTATTTCGCCGCGTCTATAAGCAACTCTTTTTGCAACGTACTCGCCAGATGTTGCGCGAGGCAATGCCCGAAATGAATGTCTATGCTAAACGTCTTGCGGAATGGCTCCCTGTCCAATTTGAACCAAGTACCGAGCAAGCCCTAGAGCAAATCTTTACTCAGTTTGAAACCAATCTATATATCCCCTTTGCTGACCCATTGCGCTATTTCACAGGTACAGCCGAACAGCGATCGCTACTTAAAAACCAAAGGCGTTTTTTCCTACAACGTGCTGAATCAAGTATGTATGCTCTGCGTCGCACCATTGTTAATTTCAGGATGCGAATTAAATTAATGAGCGATCGCTTAGCAAAAATTTCTGATGCTCCCACTGCTGAAGGGTTAAATAACTTTCTCCTTGAACATTACGGCTTTAGCAAACAAACCAAGATAGAACTTGATTATCAACTCGACTATGAGGCAGATTTCTTCATGGAAGATGAAGACTATGAAGAAGAAGAGGAGGAAGAAAATAACGATCCTGAAACTAGCAAAGAAACTAAGCGTCAACAGCTTCGCACTCAAATCAATAAAGCCACTGATGCTCTCATCGATCATCCTGAAAAAGCTAAACAAATTTATGACCTGATGCTCGCCGCCTGTGAACAGGATTTAAAGCAGATGGAGCAGATCCAAAACTTGCTTGCCGATGAATTCCTCAAAGACCATAAACGCGAACAGGTAACACAGCAAGTTAAAAACTTAATTAGCCAAGGCAAAAAAGTATTACTGATTTCCACCTTCTCCGATACTGTCCTTGATTACTATCTGCATATGTCTAGGGACAGTGCGATCGCTAGTCAAGGTATTGGCATGGCGATCGGATCTACAAAAACCTACTTTCCCGAAAACGCAACTCGTCCCCTGCAATTTGCGCCCCATAACTTCATCAAATACAATCGCCAAACGAACGGTATCAAGCGTCAACAGCTATTTCGACTCTTTGCCCCTGTTGCCACTTGCAAAAATCCTAGCGATCGCCCAAATCCATCGGCAGAAGTCATGGTGCTAATCGGTTCAGAAACACTCTCCGTTGGTCAAAACCTCCAAGATGCTGACTATCTAATCAATATCGATTTGCCTTGGAATCCCATGACCCTAGAGCAACGTATCGGGCGGATTGACAGACCTAAGCAGCACAAAGCCGAAAACATTGTGATTTACTACGCCAACAGTGAAAGTCAGCTATTAAGGCAAGCAAGCCGCCTCAAAAATCTCAACAAAAAACTCGTTGGCGATCTGGCAAACCCAGATGGTGAAATTTCTAATGTCACAGATGCAAATACTCTGGGTGCTTCAGTTTATGGTGACACCCTTTTTGACGATCCGATCTTGCCAGGGTATGTGGAATTTATTCAAAGTCTTGCCAAGGTGCGAAATATGGAGCATGTAAATCTGCAAGAAGAAGTCTATCGCCAGCAAGAAAATTCTCATGACTTATACACTCATCAAGAAATTTTGTATGCCGAGGACTTGAGTAAAAAAATTGCTGAACTAGGTAAAGACTATCAAGCTAATGCGATCGCATTGGGAACAAGTAGCAACAAAACAAACGAACCAATGGCTTTAGCAGCTTTTAAAGTCGAATATTTTGACCCCAATGGCGCAGTAATTGCCGAACAGCAACGCGATATTTTTTGGAACGATCAAACAGGTGAGCGTGATGCCTATGGTGTAGCGATCGCCACTGCCTTTAATACGCCTGAAGTTAGCGAAGTAATTGCTGCCAATCGATTACTCACCTCAGCAAGCAACCTTTACAAACTACTAGTAAAACTCAAGCAGCATCTATCAACTGACTTAGTCCAAGTCGATACCATAGCCAATATCAATGTCAATTCTGAACGACTTAACAAGATTAAAAAGCGAGTTGCTCTGTTATCTAGCTTTCCGCAAGGTATATCGCGCCAAGATGTCACTGAAACGCTCAAAAAACTTAATTCCTGTAAACATTCCAAGCTAGTCCAAAAATTACTCAAGGACTACACGACTGGGGAAAAGGCAAAACTTGATCATGATGCCTTTGTTGCTCAGTTAGTAGCGGATACTGACAAACTAAATTTATTAGCGATCGATAACGCTAAAGCCTCAAGCTTACAAATGTCACTAGAATCTCTTCTTCTACGACTCTGATGATGTTGTAATTTGGCGATTTAATCAGTGATACATCTATGCACAGCCTAATTGTATATATTTCGTTTTATCACCCCAATATCTGAAAAGCAGTATAAAATTGGTATAGCAATTAATCATATGCAGTTAAATTCATGCATAGAACGAAATATAAGGTTTAGAACTCAAATTTGGGGTAGTGGGGGTCTTGGGTTCAAATCCCAACATTCCGATTTAGTGATCAGGAAATAGATAGATTTCAAAGCAATCTATCTATTTCTTTAAGCAAACAGTAAACTCTTCAAACCTTCTGGAACTAGTCGTATATTCTGTTGCTGCATATCTGCTAAAGACAGCCATTTTGCAGTGAGTTCCGTAGTTATGGAACTTTCGTAATAAGTTAGAACTTCCTTGTCATAACAAGATTTATCTACAAATTTAGCATCATAGACAAATACAACTTCATGCCCTTGTTTACCTTCGTAGACAAATATATTCTCGATTACCTCAATTAATTTTAAATTTTCTATCTCAAGCGCAAGCTCTTCCCCAATTTCGCGCAACATCGCTTCTTGACTGCTTTCTCCAAACTCTATTCCTCCACCCAATGGACGGCAAAAATAGTCCTGTTTTATTGAATCAAAGCATTCTGACACCAAGATTTTGTTGCCATTGCGAAATAAGTAGATGAGCATATTAAAACCTAAAACCCAAGACTGTTCCGCCCGCTACGCGGGCGGAACAGTCTTTTCGGTTTTTAGTTTATTTATGCCTAGCTACTTAAGCAAATGGAGATTGGTCTGATAGATTGCATCCTATCCATAGGCTTAAATTTCTAGATTAGTGATGTCGATCGCAAATTACCACACATGACATCACCGAAACAATAATTAGCGATCGCAGTCCTAACACTTATAGAAAGCGATACTCATAGCTATAGAGAAATTCCTTCAAATATCTCAAGCCTAACTATCCAACAGCCATGATTCTCAACTCACTAAATGAAACTCGCCCAATTGAAGTCATAACCATCGCTGGCAGGGAGCGCGGGATTGTATTTCTAGGCAAAACTTTTGTTGCCGACAGGGCATACAACAGCTTGAACGAAGCGATCTCTGCCTGTAGACAAGACTTAGATTTGGGTTTAGCCGTATTGATTACCCCTGACACAGAAAAATTTCAGGTCTGGGTCTCAGTACCCAATCAAATGATTTTTCAAGCTGCTTAGCTAAGATTAAAAAAGATATATCCATTTGCGGCGTGCAAAGCACACTGCAAATGGCTACGCTAAAAAAGCAGAGACTGCATTTTTTGCAGTCTCTGCTTTTTTTGATCTTGCTATACATAAGTGATCGTGTTAAAGTTTTGAATATCGTACTTTAATCAAAAGTGAGCTTATGGAAAGTGACGATCCGCCGCAAGATAAGTTTAGGCAACTAAAAAGCAGTAGACAGGATCAATCTGCTCCTAATATCCAGTTGCTAACAAATAAGAACGTTGTAAATATTGACTCATGGACAAAAGAGCAGGTTCGCGATCTTGCTGAAACTATTAGAGATATTCATCTTCCTGATATGAGTACTACGCTAGAATTGCCATTACAAAATTGCTTTGTCCCTGCGGGCTTCCCTTCTCCTGCGGAAGACTATGTGGAACATAAGCTCGATCTCAATAGTTATCTAGTAACTCATCCTGCGGCAACTTTTTTTGTAAGGGCTTCAGGGAATTCGATGACAGGAGCTAATATCCATGATGGCGATTTGTTGATCGTCGATCGCTCGATTGAAGCTACTCACAATGATATTGTCATCGCTGTCGTGCTAGGAGAAATCACCGTCAAACGTTTGCATTACCTGAGAGGAGAAATAGCTCTAGTCCCTGAAAACGAAAGCTATCAAACCATTTTCATTAACGAACATTCCGACTTACATATTTGGGGAGTTGTCACTAATGCCATCCACTGTGTTAGACCGAAAAGTCGAAAAAAGATTCGCCCTAGTCGATTGCAATAACTTTTACGTTTCCTGCGAACGTTTGTTTAATCCTGCACTCACTAGTAAACCTGTGGTAGTTCTATCAAATAATGATGGCTGCGTAGTGGCGCGATCGCAGGAAGTGAAGGATCTTGGGATCAAGATGGGTGTACCTGTATTCCGAATTTATGAACTGATTAAGCGCCATAATATTCAAGTCTATTCCTCAAATTACAGTCTCTATGGCGATCTATCGGGTCGAGTCATGTCCACACTAGCTTATTTTGCACCTGATGTGGAAATATACTCAATTGATGAAGCCTTTATTGATTTATCCGGGTTTCGATATCGCGACTTAACGACCTATGGCAACGAGATCCGTCAAAGAGTGATGCAATGGGTAGGAATTCCTGTATCCGTAGGAATTGCGCCGACTAAAACCTTGGCAAAGTTAGCTAATCTCATTGCAAAGCAATCTAGATCAGGTGTTTTCGATCTCAGTGTCTATGCATCTATGGATGAAATTCTATCTCAAGTGGATGTTGGCGATATTTGGGGTGTTGGCTCTAAATATGCAAATTGGTTGAAAGAAAGAAGAATAGCTACAGCTTTAGATTTGAAAGAAGCCCATGAAGGCTTGATTCGCAACAAAATGGGTATTGTCGGCTTGAAACTACAAAGAGAATTAAGAGGAGAGTCTTGCCTACCAATGGAATTGATGGATAACCCCAAAAAAGGAACCTGCGTCTCTCGCTCTTTTCCTCAGTCGATTCATAAACTACCTGAACTAAAGGAAGCGATCGCCTCTTTTACGCATCGAGCCGCCGAAAAACTCCGACGGCAGAAACAAGCAGCCAGTGTGGTTACCGTTTTTGCGAGGACTAGTCCTTTTCGTGATAATTTCTACTCCAATAGTGCTACCGCAGAATTAGATTTATCCACTAACTACACTATCGAACTATCCCGTGTTGCATCACAGTTAACTGAAAGTGTTTATCGTCAAGGACAACATTTCAAAAAAGCTGGTGTGATCATGACAGGGCTTGTGTCTGAAAAACAAATTCAAGGAAATCTTTTTGATGTTAGTGATGATGAGCAAAAGCAGCGATCGCGCAATCTGATGAGTGTGATGGATACGATCAATGAAATATATGGCAGAGATACTTTACGATTTGCGACTACTGGAGTGATTCAAGTTTGGAAATCTAAATCTGAACAGCGATCGCCAAAATACACAACTTGTTGGCAAGATTTACTTGAAGTCTCCTAAAAGAAAGGAGGCGCTACGCGCCTCCTTTCTTTTAGGAACTGATGTTACTTGAAACGCTGAGATTAGGGCTTGGAGACCAAGCCCCTACTTTTACAAATATGTAGGGATTTGGTCTCCAAATCCTCTTTTCTTTTGTTAAGTTATAGCGCTTTGCGCTAAGACTTAAGCAAGTAACTTTTCAACTGCGGCAATTACATCTTCAGGTTGAGGAATCGTCAGATTTTCCAAGCCCCCGTTATAGGGAGTTGGCACATCAAGGGCGGCTAAACGGACAATCGGCGCGTCAAGCTCATCAAAATAGCTGTCATTGATCGAAGCAATAATCTCTGAACCAATACTGGCACAGCGCATTCCTTCTTCAACAATCACAATCCGATGGGTTTTACGCAACGAGGTAACAATAGTTTCCATGTCCAAAGGCTTTAGTGAAATTAAGTCAATCACTTCAGGATCGTAGCCTTTATCAACTAGAGTCTCAACAGCCTTGAGAACGTGATAGCGCATTCTTGAGTAGGTGAGAATGGTAACATCGCTACCTTCACGCACGATTTCAGCTTTGTCGAGAGGCAACAAATATTCTTCGTCAGGAATGTCTTCTTTGAGGTTGTATAGCAACACATGCTCAAAGAAAAGGATCGGGTTATCGTTACGAATTGCTGACTTCAGCAAGCCTTTAGCATTGTAAGGCGTGGAACAAGCCACCATCTTAATCCCAGGGACAGCTTGAAAGTAAGTTTCGAGACGCTGTGAATGCTCTGCGCCAAGGTTGCGTCCAACGCCACCAGGTCCCCGAATGACAATCGGGATTTTGAAATTACCGCCAGATGTATAGCGCAACATCCCCGCATTATTGGAGATTTGGTTAAAGGCTAGCAGCAAAAAGCCCATGTTCATGCCTTCGATGATTGGGCGCAAACCTGTCATTGCTGAGCCGATCGCCATACCTGTGAAGCTGTTTTCTGCGATCGGGGTGTCGAGTAGGCGTAAGTCACCGTATTTTTTGTAAAGGTCTTTGGTTACTTTGTAGGAGCCGCCATAATGCCCCACGTCTTCGCCTAAAACATAAACGGCTGGATCGCGCTCCATTTCCTCATCGATCGCTGCTCTGAGGGCGTTGAAAAAAGTAACCTCTGCCATATAAATCTGTGATTGTGTCTATGATTATGTAAATAAGTCTTAAGCGATTATATCTTTTGGGGTGCGTCAATACACATAACCTTAGATTGTGTATGTTGACACTATAGAATGCCCAAAAATAGTTAGCCTTCATAAAAGCTATTTTTGAAATTGCCTTTCAATCAGTTTTTATAAAATCGAAAATCTGCGATCGCACTTACTCATAATGCGTCCACATCCTGATTATCTTAATGGTTTTCTCTGATTCGATCGCCTGATAAACAAGTCGATGCTGGATATTTATTCTGCGGGAATATGCACCAGCTAAATCACCAACCAATTTTTCATAAGGTGGTGGATTTTGAAATGGATTCACCTGAATTATGGATAAAAGTTCAGCAACCTTACTTTTGAGATTAGTTGCAGCAATTTTCTTGGCATCTTTTTGAGCTTGCTTGGTGTATACCAATTTCCAATTCACCATTCCAATGTCTCGCTACATTCACTAATGGGAGTAGCTAAACCTTCCACAATTGACGCACCAACTTCGGGAATTGAAAGTAAATAGATTGTTTCTTGAATCCCTTTCCAATCTTCTTCGGAGACTAGAAAAGCATTAGATGTAGTTCCTGAAATCAGAATAGGCTCGTGAGATTGTGAGACTTCATTGATCAGATCTTGAAGTTTAAATTGAGCTTCAGTTAGGGATATTGTTGACATTCTTGTGTTCTTTAAGAGTTGAACTTAGTGGGCTAAAATTGGCTAATATTTCTAGGTTTATATTAATCCTCAAATTTTCCTGGGTTTAACTTCCTAAGAATTTCTCGCATTCTTACAAGATCTTCTTTATCCGCTATCTCAACAAAAACATCAATCCTGAAGATATCTCCCCCTTTTTGAGATATGACAATTTTATCTTTTCTAACAACCCGTGCTTTTTTGAAAAAGAATGGTTTATCACCCCATCCACCAAAATGTGTGCTCAAGTTAATTTCTTCATCTATTTGCAAACCTGGATCAAAATTGTATTGGGCAACCTTCATCCATGAAATCTCATCACTCTCACAGTCTTTTAGTTTAAGTGGAAAAGGCACGTGAATAATATATTCAAACATAAAACTAACTTCTAAACTCTTTGAAACATCTTGTGTGACGAAGCTAAATAAACACTAGTCAGCAGAATTAAGTGAACTTCTACTCTTTTTTATGTTGCTTTAATTGTATTAAGCATGAAACTTTTCTGCAATTATTTTAATTCTACCTCAAACAGAAAAAGATCTGATTTTTAAAATAGCAATCACACCCAAATTCAAAAATTTAAACTTCCGCTTGCAGTGAATAATTTGCCCTTACCCATGCACGAAACTCTTTTAAAGTTTTACTTTCCCCTAAGAGCGATCGCTTCTGCACATATTCCACAATAATTGCTGCGGGTAACGTCGGAAAAGACAAACTATTTTCAATGGGAACATATTCTCCATTCTCTAAACCTAAAAACTCCAAACTATAGCCATCATAACGCCAGACTTCAGGCACACCGAGAAGCGCATAGATTGGTAAACGGCGATCGCTAGGACTAGTGATATCCACTTCTAAAACCAAATCAGGAGGTGGATCTTGTCCGGCAATGACATTTTCTTTCTCGCGGATCACCACCTCATTTTTGATGTAATAGCAAGAATCAGGTTCTCCCCCAACCTTTAACTCTGGTATCTTCATCAGTAAAGATCCCAACCGTCTCATATCTATTTCTAACTCATCAACAAATACACCGAGTAAAGCTTCAATAAATCGATTGCTACCTTCATGCAGTGAGAGAGGAGACATAATCTCTAAAGTACCATTAATGTAATGAAATAGAGTTGAACGGCGATCGCCAACATCTGCTAATAAACTCTCAAAAGTTTCCCAGCTAACCCCATATAGCAAGACCCGATTTTCAGATATTGGTCTGGCTTGTTCAATCGATGATGCAATAGGTGAAATTTCGTTGGGTTTATAAGGTGTGGCAATCATAAGATTTAGGGGGTGTTAAATTTATGGTCAAATTTACCTGTCTTGTTGAGTTGGTTGCCTGACAACTAATTTGGAGACTAAAATTTAGATCCAGCTTAACAAAATCTAAAATATGGCGATTAAGGCGATCGCGCTTAT
The DNA here is from genome assembly GCF_051131155.1 of Pseudanabaena minima str. Chao 2107. Taxonomy (NCBI): domain Bacteria; kingdom Bacillati; phylum Cyanobacteriota; class Cyanophyceae; order Pseudanabaenales; family Pseudanabaenaceae; genus Pseudanabaena; species Pseudanabaena minima. The sequence continues at coordinate 361,836 of NZ_CP159508.1, read as the reverse complement.
GCCCTACATACAGCTATATATGAATATTCAGCATCACTAAGGTACTTGCTTTACAAAACTTATCGTTAGTTTTTGGTTGAAATACCTGTAAATGCAGCATTTTCTGATGAGATAGAGTTAGATATTTAGTTGGAAAACCCTATACTGGGTAGTTATTATTTCGACTTTTTACATACCCTTTAAAGATCACAAGGCAGACACATGAGCGTAACAGCGTCAAGTGGTGCAGTAAATGCCCGCCCTCGTCTATATCAGACCGCTATAACTTCCACAATTTCCCAGATAGAGCAACAAGATCGCTTTGCGACTCGTAGCGAACTAGATGATCTGTCCACATACTTTCAATCTGGACTTAAGCGCATCGAAATTGCTGCGATTTTGACCAAAAACTCAGACAACATTGTATCCAAGGCAGCTAGCCGTATTTTTACGGGTGGAGCCGCCATGGCATTTTTGGAAAAGCCCAAAGGTTCAGAAGAGCTTGAAATTGATCGCGCTGGTCGCGTAGTTGATGTCAAGGTTGGCATGGAACTTGGGACAACCACTTATACCGAAGCAAGCGAAGGTGGCTTTTTAGGAACCATCAAGAATTTCTTCAGTAATACAGGACTTATTGGTGTTGTAGATGCACCTCCACCCAATTTCCGCCCAATTAACATTTCCCGTTATGGCGCAGACCGCATGAAGAAGTCCCTACGTGACTTGTCATGGTTTTTGCGCTATGCCACCTATGCGATCGTTGCAGGTGACCCCAATATCCTTGCTCAAAATGTGCGCGGCTTACGTGAAATCATCGAGGCAGCTTGCTCGACCGATGCCACGATCGTTGCTTTACAAACTATGAAGCAAGCAGCAGCAAGTTATTTCACTAACGATCCTACTGCGATTGAAATTATTAAGCAGTATATGGATGTGGCGATCGCTGAATTCAAGGCAGCAACCCCATCACCTAAAGTCCGTCAGCGCAACTCTCCCGATCTACAAGGATTGGCACTACCTCAGATCTACTTCAACACCGCAGAGCGTCGTCAGAAGTTTGTAATGAAGGCTGCCATGACTGGGGCAGAGAAAAATGAAGTAGTTAAAGCTGCTTATCGTCAAGTTTTCGAGCGTGATATCGCCCGTGCCTATAGCCAAAGTATTTCTGACCTTGACTCTAAGGTAAAAAATGGTGAAATCTCGGTACGTGAATTTGTGCGTCGCCTAGGCTTGTCGCCTCTATACCGCGATCAGTTTTTCCTACCTTTCATCAACTCCCGTGCTGTCGAACTAGCATTCAAGCATTTCCTTGGACGCTCTCCTGAAAGCCGTGAAGAAGTTGCTGCTTATTTTGCGATCGTTTCCAAAGGTGGTCTACCTGCCCTAGTCAATGCACTAGTTAACTCCAGAGAGTATAGTGACTACTTCGGCGAAGAAACCGTACCTTACCAACGTGGATACGGACAGGAAGCTCAAACTGCTCGTAACTGGGGCGCACAGTTTGACCTGTTCAACTACTCAGCACCTTTCCGCAAGGTTCCTCAATTCATCACCTTGTTTGCGGCTTATCAGAATCCATTGCCCGATCAGCATGTTTATGGTGCTGGTAACGATCCTCTAGAAATTAAGTTTGGCGCGATTTTCCCCAAAGAAACTCGCAACCCCAGCGCATCACCCGCTCCTTTCGGCAAAGATACTCGTCGCATCTTGATCCGCAATGGTGCTGGTATTACCAACCAACTTGGTAACCCATCGGCAACTGGCTCAATCGATCCGATGAGTCCCAAGGTATTCAAACTCGATCAAACCCTGCGTGATAACGTCAAGATCGGTAAAGGTGCTAGAAAATCTTCAGTTAAGGGATTGAGCATCACTAGCTCTGAAAGCTCTACCCAAGCGGTAATTCGTGCTATTTACCTGCAAATTATTGGCTTTATTCCTTACTCTGGTCAGCGTCAAACCGTTGCCGAAATCAAGCTGGAAAATGGCGATATCTCCGTGCGTGAGTTCGTCCGCATCTTGGCGAAGTCACCTACCTTCCGCGATCGCTACTGGACTAAGCTCTATGTTTGTAAGGCGATCGAATTTACCCATCGTCGCCTCTTGGGTCGCCCTACCTACGGTCGTGCAGAAATGAATGCTTACTTTGATCTAGCATCAAAGAAAGGTTTCTACGCTGTCGTTGATGCGATCCTTGACACCAAGGAATACGAGCAAGCCTTTGGTGAAGATACTGTTCCTTATGAGCGCTATCTGACCCCCGCAGGTGTATCGCTTCGCAACAATCGCAACGGCACTTTGGGCGAAGAAAAAGGCACTAAAGTTGTGGTTGAACCAACGCCTAAGTTTGTCGAACTTGGTCAAGTTACCGAAGAACGTTCTTCTGTATCGATCCGCGATCGCATCAACCAAGGTGTTGACAAGAAACGTGAACAACGTAAGATCTTCAAGCTCACTACAACTGATCCTGTGGAAGCGGGCGCTTTGGTAAGGGCTGCTTATCGTCAAGTGTTCGAGCGGGACATGGATGCCTACGTTGCTGATTCACAATTCAGCCAATTTACTTCCAAGTTGCTCAACAAAGAAACCACGGTCAAGGAATTCATCTTGGCGATCGGTACATCCGACCTTTACATCAAGGAATTCTACACACCATTCCCGAACACCAAGGTGATCGAGTTAGGTACAAAGCACTTCTTAGGACGTGCACCCCTCGATCAAGCTGAAATCCGCAAATATAACGTGATTTTGGCAACTAGTGGCATCAAGGCAATGGTTACGGAAATGGTTAACAGCCGTGAATTCCTCGATGCATTTGGCGAAGATGTAGTACCTTACAACCGCTTCGAGACTTTCCCTGCGGCTAACTACCCTAATACCAAGGAGCTATACGATCGCCTCACCAAGCAGGACAAATCGATTGTTGTGCCTAGCTTTGCACCAGTGAAATCGAAAATTCCAACTACGGTGTAGTCAATAAAAAATATATGAAATAGGCATAGCCTACTTCATCTAAAAACTAAAAAGGTAGGAGCAATTCATGAATTGCTCCTACCTTTTTGGTTTTTAGAAAGATTCAAAATTTTGCTTGAATAGAGAATAAATTGGTGACGGTTTTTCGGTATCATAAGCATCAGATTAAAGTAAAAAGTTAAATTTATATAAAGGGCGATAAGAAGTGACTATCAGGGTAGCGATTAATGGATTTGGACGTATCGGACGTAACTTTCTCAGATGCTGGGCTGGTCGCTCAGAAACAAACATAGAATTAGTTGGACTTAACGATACATCCGATCCCAGAACTAACGCTCACTTGCTCAAGTACGACTCCATGCTCGGCAAATTTGCTGGCGAAGTTAGTGCTGATGACACCACAATTACTGTCAATGGCAAAACCATCAAAACAGTCTCCGATCGCAATCCTGACAACCTACCTTGGAAAGATTGGGGTATTGATCTAGTTATTGAATCTACAGGCGTATTCATTGACAAGGTTGGTGCTGGTAGACATATTGGCGCAGGCGCTAAGAAAGTTTTGATTACAGCACCTGGCAAAAACGAAGATGGTACGTTTGTAGTTGGCGTAAACGAAGATAAGTACAACCATGATATTCATCACATCATCAGTAATGCTAGCTGCACTACCAATTGCTTGGCTCCCGTAGCTAAAGTTATTCTAGAAAACTTCGGCATTGTTAAGGGTGTGATGACTACTACCCACAGCTACACTGGTGACCAGCGCTTGCTTGATGCTAGCCACCGTGATCTCCGTCGAGCGAGAGCTGCGGCTTTGAGCATTGTGCCAACTTCAACTGGTGCAGCTAAGGCAGTTGCTCTTGTGCTGCCTGAGCTAGCTGGCAAATTGAATGGAATTGCTTTGCGCGTACCAACTCCTAACGTCTCGGTTGTAGACTTTGTTGTAGAAGTTGAAAAGCACACGATCGCTCAAGAAGTGAACGAAGCATTCCGTGTTGCTGCTGAAGGCTCCATGAAAGGCATTTTGGAATACAACGAATTGCCTTTGGTATCCATTGATTATCGTGGTACTGATGCCTCTTCGATTGTTGACTCATCTTTAACTATGGTGATGGGTGGCAACATGGTGAAAGTTGTAGCTTGGTATGACAACGAGTGGGGCTATAGCCAACGTGTTGTTGATTTAGCCGAAGTTGTAGCTAAGAACTGGAAATAATTAATTTCTCAAAAAAAAGAGGCGGTGCAAAGCACCGCCTCTTTTTTTGAGTTCACGCAATTTCGCCGATGTATAGATATAGAGCAATGCAGTTAGATTGGGTAAAAGTTACATTAGTAGCCCGCAGTAAGATTGAAAAACTGTTTTTTGTGTAACAACACCAAAAGAATAGATTCTGTCTTAAATTGCAGGTGCTAATTTGTGAGGAAAAGTGAACTATTCCAACAATGAGATTCAATTGCTATTGTTGTAAAAAACTCGATTCTTGACAAAAAGTAACAACGCACTCTTTTTTTTCGGCAACCGCAATGAAACTACCTTCTGCTTTGGTTAATTTCGGAGCGTTCTGTAAGCGCAATCATCAGCAATTAGTAGCTGGATTGATTACTTTTTCGTTTTCTCTAGGAGTCTTGGGATTAAGAGAAAATGGAGCTTTTAAAGAAATTGAGCTTTGGGTCTATGACAGTTTAATGCGATCGCAACTCCGTGAACCTCAAGATCGGCGCGTGGTCATTGTTGAAATTTCAGAAGCTGATATTCAAGACTTTTCTAAGCTATATTCTGAGCGATGGCCGATTTCAGATCGCTTATTTGCCAAACTGATTAATCAAATTGCTGTAGCCAAACCTACAGTGATCGGCATTGATAAATATCTAGATTTACCTGTATTGGAAGGTCGTAATGAGTTAGTAACCGCAATTAAGAATGCAGGAAATGTGGTCAATGCTAAATTTATTGCCACTGTATCAGGTAGAAGTGGTGTTGATCCTGCCAAAGATCTAGAACCAATTAGCACCTATGGATATGTCAACTTACCTACTGACAAAGGGGCGCTGGTGCGGCGGGCTTCAATCGTTGGGGATTCAGGGTCTTTTGCCTTTGAGATCGCCAATTTATATTTACAAAAATTACACAAAAAAAGTATTGAATTTAACCCCGATGCAATTCAGTTTAAAGCAGGCAACCAAATAATTCCTAGATTAACTGCGAATTATGGGGCATATCGCAAAGAGGATGATAGTGGATATCAAATGATGATTCGCTATCGGGGAAAGGTGCGAGCTTTCGAGCATATTCGGGCTACTGATGTACTTGAGGGGCGCGTCACTCCTGAGAAGCTACGCGATCGCGTCGTCCTAATAGGTGTAACTGCCGAAAGTACTAAAGATAGCTTTGCTACACCTGTCAATGTTGAGGGTGAGGTGATGTATGGGGTTGAAGTCCATGCAAATATTGTCAGTCAGTTGATTAGTAGCACTTTAGACGATCGCCGATTCATTCAGGTATGGTCTAATGAAGTCGAAAACATTTGGATTTTATGTTGGGCGATCGCTGGTGGTGCGATGGCAGCATTTATTTCCCATGCTGGCAAAAATATTGGACTTTTAAGTATTTTCGCTGGGGGCTTAGTTTGGGTTAGTTATTTTGCTTTTGGTCAGGCTTTGTGGATACCCTTATTCCCTGCTCTATTGGGTTTGATTTCGGCGAATGTGTTGGTTATGGCTTATCAGCTTGCAATTCAGCAATCAGAACGCAAAGTGCTGATGGGATTGTTTTCGCGACATGTCTCTAAGGAGTTAGCCGATATCATTTGGTCAAACCGTGAAAAGTTTCTGCAAGAGGGGCGGATCACTGGGCAAGAGGTATATGTGACAGTCTTGTTTACGGATATGCGAAACTTTAGTACGGCGGCGGAGGCGCAGGCTCCAGGAGAGACGCTTAACTGGCTCAATAATTATTTGGGAACGATCGCTAATGAAGTTTTAGCCTATGGTGGAATGGTTGATAAGTATATTGGGGATGCGGTCATGGCAGTATTTGGTGTACCGATTCCCCATAGCAATGAAGTGGAGCGTACCCGTGATGCTCAATGTGCTGTTGCTGCGTCTTTAGCGATCGCCCGTAAGTTAGCAGAAATGAATGAGGTATGGGTAGCCCAAGGATTACCTCCTGTCTCGACTGGAATTGGCATTAACTCTGGGCTAGTGATTGCAGGAAGTTTGGGAAGTTCGGAGCGTCTTGAATATTCTGTACTAGGAGATGCGGTTAACGTTGCTTCTCGATTAGAAAGCTTTAATAAAGAAGTTGATGGCGGGCCCCATCACATTTTGATTAGTGAAGAGACGCATCGGCGTTTAGATAATAATTTCCAGACTGAGTTTGTTGGTAAATTTGCTCTCAAAGGTAAAACTCAAGAAACTGGGATTTACCGTGTGTTAGATATCCAAAAGAAAACTAATCAACTTAGTCCCATGGGATTGGCTGAAAATAAATAAAGGGTGGCGCTTAGCGCCGCCCTTTATTTATTTTTATTTATTTTTTGGTTAACACTTTAATTGGTGTTGATGTGGTGGTTGATAAATCCGTCAATGCTGGAGGCTTGTCTGCTGCTTTAGCATCAGGTTTATTTTCTGCGGTTTCCTTCGTATCAGGAGAACTAGATACTGGCTTTGTCTCTTCAGTCTTGCCTGATTCAGGTTTGGCGGGGAAAAATTTACGTGGATCAAAGTTGAAATTTTTGAATACATCCTTGGGAGCAGCAGTTGGCTTAAATGTCTTAGGCTCTTTTTCAGGCAAGACATCTTTGGCTGGTTCCGCAATTGGAGTTACCTGAGTTGCATTTTTCATGGACTCCTTAGAATTCACGGGAGGAGTTACTACTTTAGGCGCGATCGCTTTAGTTGGCTCAGCAACAGGTGCAGTTTTCACCTTGACAGTTGGTGCAACTGGCTTCGGGGTTTCCACCACTACAGGAGTAGGTGCAGCTTTGAGTTTTATCGGTGCAACTTTGGCTGGCTCAGCAACTGGTGTGACCTTAATTGGTACAACCTTAGTGTTTACTGGCGCAGTCGTTGGTGCAACTTTGACTGGTTCTAAAACAGGAGTAGATTTAACCTTAACTGGCTCAGGAATTGGTGATGATTTTGGCGCAATTGGCGCGATCGCTTCTGGAGTTGTTTTGACTGGTGCAACAGGAACTGGAACTACAGGAATAACAGGAACTACTGAAGGTTTCGAGTCTTCCTTAAGCAATGGTGCGACAGGAACTGGAACCACCACAGGGGTAACAGGAACTACTGAAGGTTTAGCATCTTCCTTGAGTGCTGGTGCAACAGGAACTGGAACCACAGCTTTAGGAGTCTCTGCTGGCTTTTCAGTAGGAGTGGTGGCAGCAGGTGCAGGACTTGCCGACTCAACAGCAGGAGGTGTTACTTCAGGGGCAGGTGGTACATAGTCTGGATTGACGATCGCATCAATATTGGCAATCTTTTCGCCACTGACTAATCTTGATAATGTATCAGAGCCATTAGGTTGATAGTTAATCAAGTGAGCAGTGCTATTAAACACGTTGGCGATCGCATCGCCATCTGGCTCTAGCAATTCTAGTTTTACCCAGTTTTGTCCAGTTTTAAATCCTTTGAGATAGATTGGCTCCCAGCGATCAAAGGTAAAACTTTTTCCGTCAATGGTGGCGCGAACTTGCCAATCATCAAGCATCTCTTCATCTTTGCCCAGCAAATGCAATGGTGCATTTTGTAGATAAAAATCAAGCATGATTGGCTCAGCCCCATAGGTTCCTACAGGACGGCTGTAGGTAAGCAGAGGAGTCTTAGGTTCTGGCGTATTTTCACCTGTTTTGGTCAAGACATGGAAAGTAGTCTGTGCGTATGCGCCTTGATTTTTGAAGCTCTCATGCCAAGGACGGGAAGCAAAGGCTCGAATTGTATGGGTTCCAGCGCTGAGATGATCAAATGTTGCGGTTTGATTGAGATCGTAAACGGCTTTGTATTCTTGGTTATCCAAAGTCACATGGATATGTGGACCCAAGCCAAAATCAGCGTTTTTGAAAATTGGCAAATTTTTTACATCAAATTTCACCGATACTTGCGTATCGTTTAAAACTTCATCAGGTTTCGGGCTGATGATACTTACCTGAGGTGTGTAGCGATCAAGTAGACGACTGAGACGTTGAATTTCAGTGGGCGGAGAAACTTCGGTGATATTGACACTAGGTACAGCTACTGCCTTAGATGTGGCTTTTTTACTAACTGGTTTACTATCACCACCGCAAGCCGTGAGGTAAAAGCACAGGGCGATCGCCATTACCAAACTAGTTAACTTTTTCCAAGGGATATTTCGCCAATAAGATTGAACTCGCGAAGTCTTTGGCTTGTCTTCGGGTTGGTTAGAGTTTGCGATCGCGCTCATAAAAACTATGCTCAACTCACATTACACAGGCAAATATACCGAAAAATGACCTCTTTGCTTATAAAGAAACTTCATTATTTATGAAGCTATTTACAAAAGCGCTGTCTAGATAGGTTTTCCATAAATTGATTTATGCTAAAAATTGTTTCCTTTCACCGTAAGAGTTGTTTTATCAATGCAAGTACGTCGCCAATCTGAATTTGCTCGTAACCAAGGCTATGCGATTGCCGCTATCACAGATACGCCCCAAAATATCTTAGAAAAAATTGTCTGGCAAAAGGAGCGTGAGGTAGCGCAAATGTACGCCAACGAGTCGCTAGATTCAGTGAAAGCGAAACTGGCAAATGTGCAACCAGCGCGAGATTTTTATGGCAGCTTGCAAAATTCCCGCACCAAGCCCGCATTGATCGCTGAAGTTAAAAAAGCCTCACCTAGCAAAGGTGTCTTTCGTGAAGATTTTGATCCGCAAGCGATCGCTAGAGCCTATGAAATTGGTGGCGCAAGTTGTCTCTCGGTATTGACCGACGCAGAATTTTTTCAAGGCGGTTTTGAAAATCTGCAACTAGTGCGCCAAGTCGTTGATTTACCGTTACTGTGCAAAGAATTTATTATTGACCCCTACCAAATCTATTGGGGGCGATCGCATGGCGCGGATGCTGTTTTATTAATTGCAGCGATTCTCACTGATGCTGATTTGACTGAGTTACAAGCATTAATTCATCAGTTGGGGATGACAGCTCTAGTTGAGGTACATACGCAAGAGGAATTAGATCGAGTTTTGCAAATTCCTGATGTGCACTTAATCGGGATTAACAATCGCAATTTAGAAAACTTTGTCGTCGAGCTTGAGCAGACCAAAGTTTTAATGGATAAACTAGATTCAGAAACTAGAAATAAATATCTCTGGGTAAGCGAGTCTGGTATTTATACCCGTCAAGATTTAGATTTTGTCCAAAATTGTGGTGCAAGCGCTGTATTAGTAGGTGAGTCTTTAATCAAACAAGAAAATATTGAAGAAGCAGTTAAGAACCTAATACAAATTTAGGAAATTAGATACAAAAATAAGGATTAGAAGTGATGGTAACGACATTAGCAATTTCTAAATATGTTAATAGTTTGCTAGAAGTAGAAACCAAGTTTTCTGTACAGCAATCTCTTAGCGATCGCTTCTTCAGTGAATGGTATGAAGACTTACCAGAGTTGACCGAAGCGGAGAAAAAACGTTGTGATTTATTAAAAGAACGCTATCTTTACCATCGCCATCATGGACATATTAGCGAAGGTCTGGTTAATCAAATCGCGATCGCCCCTTTGCTTGAAATGGCAAGTTTTTACGATCCACCTTTTGACATCAGAGCAGAATATCCTGTTCAACTTGAATCGATAGAATTTGACGAAAATGAAGAAACTATCTATCAAGGACGTATTGATACACTCGTAATTCACAAAAAACTGTGGGTACTAGTCATTGAATCGAAAGGACAAGAATTTAGCATCGAATCAGGTATGGCTCAAGCACTTACCTATATGCTAGATAGCCCTAATCAATCACAACCAACCTATGGATTTATTAGCAATGGTGGATTTTCAATATTTCTTAAAGTCGTAAAAGATGAAGTTAGGCAGTATCAATTTTCCAATGATTTCTCGCTATATAACCGTAGAACTAATGAACTTTTATCTGTACTCCAAATCCTTAAGAAAATCTCTCGATTATTACAGTGAAACTACCACAGTACTTTGCGCTGACTTAAAGTCCAAAATATTTTGAAGGCGACGCTTCGCGCCGCCTTCAAAATATTTTTATAGGTTATAAACTATATCTAATTGCTAATACTAGAGGAGATATGAGTCAAAACTTACAACTATTACTTCAAATATTCCAGAAGTTTTTACTACCTGTTATTCGCATTCTTGCCTTTGCATATATTGGCTTAGCGATCGTGTTATATATTGGTCAGTCAAGCTTAGTTTTTATGCCTAGTAAAGATGTCATAGAAACACCTGCAATTCTTGGAATAAATTTTGAAAATATTCAAATTACCACTAGAGATAATATCAATTTAGATACTTGGTTTGTACCAGCTAAAGATAATGACTTAGTGGGCAAAGGCGTGATTTTATTTTGTCATGGTAATGGTGGCAATATTAGCAACCGCATCAGTTATTTACCAATCTTTAGAGAGTTAGGACTGGCGACTTTTCTGTTTGACTACCGTGGCTATGGCAAAAGTGGAGGGACTCCTAGCGAAGAAGGAACTTATGCGGATGTTGAAGCGGCATGGCAATATCTGACTCAAGAAAGACAAATTCCCCCGCAAAAAATTATTATTTATGGTGAATCTCTGGGGGGCGCGATCGCCTCTTACTTAGCCCAGAAAATCTCACAACCCAATGGCAACAATAATGCAGGTGCTTTGGTGCTTGCCTCAACATTTACCTCAATTAGCGATCGCGCGGCTGAGCTTTATCCATTCATGCCAATTCGATTTCTGTCGCGATTTTCCTACAACTCCATTGAGCGCTTGCCCAGTATTAAAATCCCTGTTTTAGTGATTCATAGCATCGATGATGAGATCATCCCCTTTCATCATGGCGATCGCAACTTTCAAGTAGCCAATCAGCCTAAAAACCTAGTTAAACTACGTGGCGATCATAACGGAGGCTTTCTGGATTCCCTCGAAACCTATCGTAATGGGCTTAACGAATTTATCCAAAGTATATAATCGTGAACAGCGAAACAAAAATTACTAACTATACCAAGTTAAGAAATGGCTACCCATCTATTAACTTAAATATCCTTACTAGGTTTGGGTTTTAATTCATAAAAGTATTGTCAAACTTTCATGAATTGGTATGACGAATTACGAATTATCAACTTAGGAATATCTATCTGTGCTGCTAGGTTTCGATCCAGGAAAACAAAAATGTGGTGTCGCTGTCATGGGGTTAGATCGTAAGCTGCATTTTCAGGCAGTCATCCCCAGCTTAGAAGCGATCTCTAAAGTCGGTAACTTGTTAGATAGCTATCCCATTTCCTTGATGATCATGGGCGATCAAACGGCCTCTAAGCAGTGGAAAGCCGAACTAAAATCCACATTCCCTGATTTACGTATTATTACTGTAGATGAACGTTTTAGCAGCGAAGAGGCGCGTCAAAGGTTTTGGCAAATTTATCCAGCCAAAGGCTTAATGAAATTAATACCCCTCGGAATGCGATCGCCTGATCGCCCCATTGATGATATTGTCGCTGCGATCCTGATTGAACGGTATCTTAGTCGTCTAATTAGTTCATGACTCAAACCCAAATCATTTTAATAAGGCTAGCTTTGCCAGCCCTGTTAAAATGATTTGGGTTTTTCTCTAAAAGTTTTGTCAAGCTTCGTAAAGTAACGTTAAGTAAGCTTGAAGCAGGGGTATATAGAAATGATATCTTTGCTCTTGATATCAAAAGCATATACGCAATTTGGGAGAACATCTCAATGTCAGAAGAAACAGCAACCTTTACTGCACCTGCCCCTAAAGGCAAAACCCCTATCTGGGGTGGTAGCACAGGTGGTTTGCTCAACTCCGCTTTCACCGAAGAAAAGTACTTAATCTCTTGGAATAGCCCCAAAGAGCAAGTATTTGAAATGCCCACAGGCGGCGCTGCAACTATGGTTAGTGGCGATAACTTGCTTTACTTAGCTAAGAAAGAGCAAGCTCTTGCTTTGGGTACGCAGTTGCGTAAATTTAAGATCACCAATTACAAAATCTGGCGCGAATTTCCTAATGGCGACCAAGTTTATCTACATCCTAGTGATGGTGTATTCCCTGAGAAGGTGAATGCTGGTCGCGTTGCCGCTAATAGCGTCAGCCGCAAGATTGGTGATAACCCTAACCCTATAAGCGTCAAGTTTACAGGTAAGGCAACTTACGATGTCTAATTAATAGCTTTGGCTATTACTATCGCTCTCATTTATTTTTATTTTTTACAAAAGCTGCCGCGATCGCATGATTTCGGCAGCTTTTGTTTTGTAGAGACTCGCTGGCGCGAGTCTGTCGGTAGTCCAAAAGCTGCCGCGATCGCATGATTTCGGCAGCTTTTGTTTTTGTGGGACTCACTGGCGCGAGTATCCACAAGATGAGTGTGACAGAGCTTCCCTCATCTTGTGGATCTTTAACAAGGGGCTTAAGCCCCTTGTCTCATTTGCTCTGGTAATAGCTCTGATAGCTTTATCGAATCTATCTTTGGTGGTATAGCTTGTTAAGAAATATAAAGTATTATTAATTCAAGCAAAGATTTTTAAAGTCTAGAAATCAAAACACACAGGAGATAATTGCAATGTCTGACACTACACCTACAGATCCCAAATTTGGTTTTAACAACTTCGCTGAAACTTGGAACGGTCGTCTTGCAATGCTTGGCTTCGTTATCGGTTTAGCGACAGAGTTGCTCACTGGTCAAGGCATCCTTTCTCAAATCGGCTTGCTATAGTTTTTAGTTAGTTAAAAGAAGGGGGCGGTGCTTAGCACTGCCCCTTCTTTTGTGCTAAATATTCCAAAATTTTCTGAAAAAGCTTGATAATCGCATCTTCACCATTATCACGAATAAAAATATCAAAGTTCGGGTGTGAGTTCGCTTCGATTAACCAGTAACTCCCCTGATCATCCAAAGCAACATCTAAACCCACATAAGCGATCGCCATTTTCTGAAAAATAGGTTTAATGAATTCGTTGATCGCCTGAATAACTTGAGAATCGCTTACTTGTTTAGCGATCGCCCCTTCCCAATGTAAAGGACTGAGATTGCCTGTAAATTTTGCTTGCGAAAAGTCTTTGTCATACAAAATCACTTGCTCGCCATTGAGACATACGCAGCGATACTCTTTGACAATATTGATAGACTCTTGAGCAAGTGCAATATAGTCATAGCTTTTAGAGTTGAAATTAAATATATGCTCTAGAGCCTTTTGCATTTGCTGCGGATCGTGACATCTAAAAACATTGCTTCCTCCCGAACCCCGATTTCTTTTGAGAATAATGGGCAGTTTAAATTTTTTCTCAATTTCGGCAACAATTTCATCTATGGAAAAAAACTGTAAGTACTCTTTATATTTTTCATCGCAGTAGGGAGAAATGAAAGATTGAGTTCGCGGCATTTTTACGACATATTGAAAGACTTGATAAAAATATTGCTTATCTTTAAAAATTTCGGCAACAGATTGGGGCGTTAAAGGCGTTGAATAGTTAGTAAAGTAATAGTCACGATCGCCAATTATGACTTTGACTAAGTTTTGATTAGGATGCAAAATCTCATAGGAAATAGATGATTTTTTGCAAGCTTCAATCAGCATTTTAATGTTTGTTAGCATAGTTCTCTAATCCTATAAATAGCTATGTGTAGACATTAGGAATTGAATAGAATAATTATTTGTCATTCTAAAATCTCCCTGGCTTTTCCTAAGTAAGGGGATAGTAGTTTATTAATCTGAGAAACTAGAATCGATTCTTTACTATTTTCTAAATCTCTGAGAATACGCTCTTTTAATCTGTTCTCATGAAGATGATGGATTTTGAATTCATTTGACAAGTGGTTTAGTAGGTTTGTAAAGGCTTCCTTACCACGAAAATATTGTTTGCAATCCTCTAGTAGTAAAGACTGTGGATCTTCAATCCAATTTCTCCAATTATATTCTTCTAAAACTTGATCAAAAATAGCAGCACAGCTTGCTATTTTATTTTTAGATCGTTGAGATTGTTCATCTATTTGCGATATATACCATTTTCGTAAATCATCTATACCTGTAATGTTATTGGGCGCTTCTAATTTAGGGTATAACTTATCTGAATGTAGAAATCTAAATCTAATACATTCTATAAATTCTTTTTGAACCTGACTTTGAAAATACTGTAATAAAAAATCATTGATAACTTCCTCTGTTATCGGGGTTGTGACTTGCTTTGTAGGCTTATTGTTTAATGATTTATCTGGTAGTTGGTTCAAGAAATATGTGATTACATCTAGCTCATCAAGTAAAAAGTTTTCCCATTCATGGCGTTCCCAATAGATGATTTTTGCTTTGTTTCTTTCAATCAAAAGATTGTCTGCGATATTATCTTCTGACGATTTACGAAAATCACGATCTGCGATCGCTAATACAGGAATTACTTTATGAATAGAATTTTCTCTGTTTTTTACTTTGTTATATATTAGCTTTGCGACTGTATTAAAATTGCTACTACCACCAATTTCAATAAATTCATAATTTACTGTACTAATATCTGATGATAAAAGCCGACCAAATGATTCAACTTCAGGACTATTTGGTTCTCCTTCAACTAGGATATATAGAGTGTCGTCTTTAATATTCATTATTAACTACTCTGACAATTTCCCAAGATGAATAATTTCTGAGTCATAGAAAAGACCAATCACATCAGGTGAATGAGTTGTAAAAATATATTGATTATTATCTGTATCGTCTCTCAAGGCTCTAATCAATCTTTTTTGCCAAGTTGGATGCAGGTTAAGTTCAATTTCATCAATTAACACAATTGAATTTTTTGCAATTGCTGAAGTCATACCAACTAATATTCTTAGGATTTGATGCTCGCCAGAACTCATTTGATACAAGTCATATTCAAGCTCATTTTTCTTGAAAATAAGTGTATCTGAATCAGGTCCAGACTCAAAACGCACTAATTCTGATGGATAACAAATTTTGTTGAATAATCGTTTTATCCTAGACCAATATGACTCACCAAATTTTTCTTCATTCCATGTGATGTGCCTAGAATAGTATTTATAAAGTAATAAGAGAACGTCATTGTCTATATTCTCTTCATTTTTATTGTTGAAAATACTATGTTCTAATCGTACTGTCCTCCTTTGATCTAAGTAACAAACTCCACCAATTTTTTCTAAGATGCTTGGAGACTCCAAATTTCCCACAATAGCTTTTTGAGCTACTGCTCGCGCTCCTAAAACGTCAATTAAATCTGACGATTGGTTAGAGATACTAAAAGAGGGGAATGACCAAGTTACATTTAAACTTTCTTGTACAGGAAATTTTTTACCTAATGATAATTTGTCTTCAATCTCCATATGTCCCATATATGCCATCTCGGAATACAGTTTTCTAATAGCTGCTACTTCATCTTCACTTACTGAGTATGAAAACCCGATTTTAGAGATATTTCCCTTTCCTCTGATAATTTGCCGAGGTGACACAACTAAGCCATCTCTTATTATGAAATCTTTTATATCTCCATAAGCTTTTACAACAATAGCAATAGCATCAAAGATAGAAGTTTTACCAGAACCATTAGGACCAACAATTAAAGTCATTAATCTTGGTTTTGATAATTCGTCAGTAAAATCTAATTCGAGATGTTTAATGGCTCGAAAATTTTCAATTTCTAACGAGTGTAGTTTCATGGTTAGACTTCTATCTTGACTTAAGGGAATTGTTAAGAATTACCAAGGGCTTGTCTTAACTGAAGTTCCGCAGCCCCTAGAGCCTCTGGCAACTTGCTTGCATCCTTCCCACCTGCTTGAGCAAGGTTCGGGCGACCGCCGCCACCGCCACCGCAGATTTTGGCGATCGCACCAATAAATTTGCCCGCTTGTAACCCCTTAGCAATTACTTCTTTACTGAAAGAAGCGACAAGTGTGACTTTGCCATCTTCGCTAAAGGAGCCAAGCACGACTGCACTATGTCCTAACTTCGCTGATAGTTTTTCAGCAGCCGCTTTGAGGGCTTCTGCTTCAATATCGGGAAGTTGAGCAACGAGAATTTTAAATGTGCCAACAGGTTCCGCTTCAGAGAGGAGGCTATCAGCCTTAACCAAAGCTAGTTGCTGCTTGAGAGATTCGATCTCTTTTTGGGAATTTTTTAACTCATTTTGCAGTCCTGTAATCCGATCGCTAATTTCTTCGGGTTTAATCTTAAAGCGATCGCTTAAATCTTTGGTGATATTGTCACGCACTGTCAGATATTCCAGAACCGCTTGACCTGCGATCGCTTCGATGCGGCGCACACCAGAAGCAACTCCAGCCTCGGCAATGATTTTGAACACGCCGATTTCGCTAGTGTTTTTAACGTGCGTACCGCCGCAAAGTTCCATCGATACGTTAGGAATATCAATAACGCGAACTTCAGCGCCGTACTTTTCACCGAACATGGCGATCGCACCTTTGGCTTTGGCTTGAGCTATGGGCAATACTTCGATTACAGAGTCATGGGCTTCAGCGATCCAGTTATTGATTTGGAGTTCAATTTGCTGAATTTCTTCCCCAGTGACAGCCCGATTGAGGTTAAAGTCAAAACGGAGGCGATCGCTATCGACTAGAGAACCAGCTTGAGAGACGTTTGGATCGACGATTTTCTTGAGGGCAGCTTGTAAAAGGTGAGTCGCCGTATGGTGTGATTGAATGCGCCGACGCTCGGATACTGCAATTTGAGCATTAACACTATCGCCAACAGCAATTTCACCACGCTCGATTTGTCCAATGTGAATAAACAGATCTGCTTGTTTTTGCACATCACTGATTTTGGCGATCGCTTCACCAATAGCGAGATAGCCCGTATCACCAACCTGTCCACCTGACTCAGCATAGAAGGGAGTCTGATCTAATACGATTTGGACTTTATTGCCTGCGATCGCTGTTTTTACGAGTTCACCATTAACGAGAATTGCTTTGACCGTTGCCGTACTACTAAGTTCTGCATAGCCCAGAAATTCAGTCTTGCCAATTTCCTTAGCGATATTTGCCCAGTTGTCCTTTGCCATTAGGTCAATATCTTCATGGGCTGCTTGTGATCGCTCTTGTTGCTTCTTCATTTCGGACTCAAAGCCATCAGCATCAACAGCAAATCCTTCTTCTTCAGCTATCTCTTGAGTTAATTCAAATGGGAAGCCATAGGTATCATAGAGGGTAAAAGCATCAACACCCGAAATAGTTTTGCTGGCTTTTACTTCAGGTTTGGCAAGAATCTCTTCGAGTAGCTTTTCACCACGCTCTAGAGTTTGTAAAAAGCGAACTTCCTCAATTTTGATTTCATCTTTGATCACTTGTTCTCTTTCGCGAGTGTTGGTATAAACCGATTCGGAAAGGGCGATCGCTACTTCGGCAACTTCAGACGCAAATGTGCCAGAGATGCCAATCAAGCGACCGTGACGTACTACTCGACGTAAAAGACGACGCATAATATAGCCACGTCCGACGTTTGATGCATTAATGCCATCAGCGATCATATGCACAACCGAACGTACATGATCACCAATCACCTTGAGTGAAGTCTTCACTTTTTCATCACTCTTGTGATAATCAATCCCTGCAATATCCGCAGCTTTTTTAATTATTGGGAAGATTAAATCTGTTTCGTAATTATTGGGAACTCCTTGCAAAACCTGTGCCATCCGTTCTAAGCCCAAGCCTGTGTCAATGTTCTGTTTTTTTAATGGAGTCAGATTACCATCGGCATCACGATTTAATTCCATGAACACAAGGTTGTAAATCTCTAAGAACCTTGAATCATCTTCCAAATCAATCGCATCATCACCCAATTCAGGGTGAAAGTCATAATAGATTTCTGAGCAAGGTCCGCAAGGTCCTGTCGCTCCTGAAGCCCAAAAATTGTCATCACCCATACGCTGAATCCGATGGGCAGGAATGCCGATCGCATCACGCCAAATCGCAAAAGCATCTTCATCAGTGTGATAAACACTAACCACTAGGCGATCGGGCGGTAGCTGAAATACTTTAGTTACTAATTCCCATCCCCAAGCGATCGCTTCTTTTTTGAAATAATCGCCAAAGCTGAAATTGCCTAACATTTCAAAAAATGTATGGTGACGTGCTGTTCTACCCACGTTTTCAATATCATTGGT
Organism: Pseudanabaena minima str. Chao 2107; assembly: GCF_051131155.1. Taxonomy (NCBI): domain Bacteria; kingdom Bacillati; phylum Cyanobacteriota; class Cyanophyceae; order Pseudanabaenales; family Pseudanabaenaceae; genus Pseudanabaena; species Pseudanabaena minima. The sequence continues at coordinate 343,580 of NZ_CP159508.1, read as the reverse complement.
GCGGATACATTTTTGGGATGTGGTGGCACGAGGCACTTCAGGCTCTTGCTGTCCTAAAAAAATGGGCTTAAATGGTAGCATTCCCGCGATCGTCAATAGTACTGTCGGATCAGCAGGTACGAGTGAGGCGCTAGGCAGTACCTTGTGACCACGTTCCTCAAAAAAATTGAGAAATTTTGCACGAATTTCAGCACCAGTAAGAGAGGGAAGGCTAGCCATAAAAGTTTAGATTAATGCAGACAGCAGATAAATGTTCAGGGAAATTTAGCAGGTTTGCAACATGATAAGTACGTGGGCAAACCCTAAAATGTGTCACACGCTCAGCGTGCGCCACATTTTAGCTCTGGTTTTTAGTTATGCCAAGGTACTTATATGTTGGGCAAACCTATATAAATTCTTACAAATTTTAATAATTTCCTAATTGTATTATAACGATTAGGACAGCTTTGCCCAAAACTTTGGTGATTATTGCTATAGCCATACAAGAAAAATCAAAACCCAAAGTAAGAGTGGCGGCGCGAAGCGCCGCCACTCTTACTTTGGAAGCTATCAAAGCTAGAAATCACCGTAATCAACTTGCAAGCAGGTTAAACCCAGATCTCGCCAGACTCTAACAACTTGATCGCGATCGTCCAGCACAAAGGCAACATTGTATTTATCAAGAATAAATTGATCATAAATTTCCTTCTTGACAATGCTGTCTTTTCGCATATCACCAGACTTTCGCATATAGAGACTCTCAAATTCGATCCCATGCTTCTCCAACCATGCCAAGGTTTGAGGCTTGTATTTATCCTCCCTTCCAGACACAAACACGATCGCTTTTCCTGATGTCTGCAAAATGGAGCGTACTGGCTCATTTACTAAATCTTTCTCACAGCTAGCACCATCATAGGGACTGCGATCGCCAATCAAAGCAATGGTTCCATCTAAATCACAGATAATCGCATCGGGTAAGTCTGGATTATAAGCAGGTTGGGGTTTTCTAGGTGGTGCGATAAATTGATTGTACATATCGCGAATTACTTTCTCGCCGACTGAGTTAAACCGCTTCAAATCTCTCTCAATACAAGTCTCTAGAGGTACATGCCGAAAGTCTACTATTTCTAGAACTGCTAAGCCCTTAATTAGTTCTCTAATCCGTGCTTCATGTTTGGGGGCAAGATGTGTATTATCGACGATCACATGCTTCCCTTCCTCTAACGCTGATTTAATTATCAGATCTTGCATATTTAAAACAAATTTTTCATTACCTTTGGAATGGTAGGAATTATCAAGCATGGCACGAAGTTCGTCTTTATTTACCCGCTTAATTGCATTGGGTGATTTATCTACTTTAGCTTTAGCCCATGTGGATTTACCAGAAGCAGGTAAACCAATTGTGAAATAAACTGTCAACATATATTCCCGTCAGTTTTTTGTTTGCATCGTTCTAATATATTGGCGATCACGCGATCGCTTCACATGCCTCATCAATAAAGACAATAACTTATAGCTTTCCTAAATGTGCAAAAAAATGATGTGTTACGTCCGAGCGGTCAATAATTATTGATCATTCTGAGATACTTTTTTGCCTCCATTTTCTGTTAATACTCTCAATTTTTCCAGCGCCAATAACCGAGCAATTTGCTCAGCAAGATAACTAGCAGAGAATCCAGAAACTTTGAAATTTGGTAAGTAGACTTGTTCTTCAATATCTCCAAATGATTGTGAGTGGATAATAACTTTCGAGCCACGCAAAACCTTTTCTTCAGTTCCCGAAGAAGGAAGACTCATGGTTTTTAAAGAATGTGACCAAGCATTAAGTTTATGAGAGAGCCTACTAATTTCTCTTGCTATTGGATTATTATCTAACTCTGTCTCAACTTCTATACCAATAGCCCATTGCTTAAAAATTTTGTATTGTTCCTTAGCACTCAGAATTTCATATTCTTCTTGTGACCACCCCGCACCTTCAGGGAAAAGATCTTCATGAAATCTTCTATCAAAATCTCTTCTAGATAGAATTGCTCCAATAATTCCGTCAACTATTGTAAGTTTTATTTTCTCCCCAAGATCGTTAAAGTGTCTAGACCCAACTACAAAATATGGGAACAGAAAAGTATGAGCGATTCTTAGCTTCAATTCAGTAATTTCTTTTCTCCAAAAACCAACTTTACGATTTGAATAATACTGACTACCCAGATTAACCCCTTGTCCTAAACCATCAAAGTCAATACAAATCAAAGGTTCATCTATTTTATTACATATAGTAAAGTCAATACTTGTCTTCTTTAATCGAGATTTTTCAATGTCTGATATATCAGTAATCTCATCAATATTAAAGATAATGAGAAAGGGCAAATTATGATAGATACGATATTCTTTCTGCCCTTCCCAATTTTCCTTCAATTTGTAAAAGTTAGCTTGCTCAGACAAGCTTGCAAAAACTCTTTTATTAACTCCCATTTTATCCAACATCTAAGTAATTTATTGTGAAATTTTACAACTTTACAAACAATTTAGCACTGGAGATATGTGATCGCTATATTTTTCAAATGAATTAGGTCAAGATCACGCATTGATTCACAACGGTACTAAACCTCAAACTCAGTTTTAATAAATACAAGCATCCAAAATGCTTAAAACCTCAGCCATTAGATCTTCTGAAGCAGCTTCTATCAATTTTACTTTTCTTGATTTGTAATCGATAGACTTTACTTGCTCTACCATTACATAGCCTGTTAGAGTCTTGCTATTAGAGATCGCCACATGAAATGGGAAATCACGCTTAGTGTTTGTAATAGGACAGACGATCGCTAAACCCGTATGTTGATTAAAGAGACTATTACTCACGACTAGAGCAGGTCGCCTTCCCTTTTGCTCATGCCCTGATTGTGGATCAAAAGTGAGAATTATCAAATCTCCTTTTTTGGGAATGTAATTAGCCATCTACCAAGCTTCCAAACCTACAGCAGATCCCCAATCCTCTTCTTGCGGCTTATAGTCTTGAGGTATTTGAGAAACTAAATCTTGAAGCTGATACTTACCACGAATTTTGCGAACTGGCTTGATGACAAGTTGATCTTTTGTAGAGATAATCTCTAGCTCATCACCAACCAAAATATTTGCCTCAGCTAAAACTTCTTTACTGAGTCTAATTCCCTGACTATTGCCCCATTTCTGAACCTTAACCAACATAGCTTTTGGCGATTATTCTTACAGTAAATGTATAGCCTAAGTATAGCCTGAAATTTAAAGGTTTTCATTGGCGATCGCCCCAAAGCTAAACACTTACTAAACAATCCATGCTGAAAGATATTAGAATAGGACAGCAATAATTTCGGCTTGGTTAAACACTTTCATGACTGCTCAGAAATATCACATCGTCACCTTCGGCTGCCAAATGAACAAAGCCGACTCCGAACGCATGGCTGGCGTTTTGGAAGATATGGGCTATCAGTCAACCGAGGAAAGCGAAACAGCCGACCTGATTTTGTATAACACTTGCAGCATTCGTGACAATGCCGAGCAGAAAGTTTATTCGTACCTAGGACGACAAGCCAAGCGCAAACGTGACAACCCTAAATTAACCTTGGTTGTGGCTGGCTGTGTTGCCCAGCAAGAAGGTGAAGCACTATTGCGAAGAGTACCTGAACTTGATCTAGTGATGGGTCCTCAACATGTCAATCGCCTCGGCGATCTGTTGGCACAGGTATTTAATGGTAATCAAGTAGTTGCCACAGAAGAAGCCTATATCGAAGAAGACATCACCACCCCACGCCGCAATAGCTCCGTATCTGCTTGGGTCAATGTCATTTATGGCTGTAATGAAAACTGTACCTATTGCATCGTCCCCTCAGTACGTGGTCGTGAACAATCACGTACCCCCGAAGTAATTCGTCAAGAAATTGAAAAGTTGGCAGCTCAGGGCTACAAAGAAATTACTTTACTTGGACAAAACATTGATGCCTATGGGCGCGACTTGCCCGCAGGTGGGATCGGTGCAGGGATTGGTGGCAAGATTACCTTTACGGACTTGCTTTATTACGTCCATGATGTCGAGGGGATCGATCGCATTCGATACGCCACCAGTCACCCCCGTTACTTTAGTTCTCGCCTAATCAAAGCTTGTGCCGAATTGCCGAAGGTTTGCGAACATTTCCATATTCCTTTTCAGTCAGGTGACAACGATATTCTCAAAGCAATGGCTCGCGGCTATACCCACGAGCGCTACCGCCGCATTATTGACGACATTCGCGAGATTATGCCCGATGCGGCGATTACTGCTGATGCGATCGTTGCTTTCCCTGGGGAAACCGAGGAGCAGTTTGAGCGCACAGTGCAGTTGGTAAATGATATTGGCTTCGATTTGGTGAATACGGCAGCTTATTCTCCTCGTCCTGGTACACCTGCGGCAGTTTGGGAGCATCAGTTGAGTGAAGAAATTAAAAGCGATCGCCTCCAGCGTCTTAACCATGCCGTTAATCAAAATGCGGCTTTGCGATCGCAGCGTTACGCTGGACGCATCGAAGAAATCATGATTGAAGGGACAAATCATAAAAATCCTAACCAAATTATGGGACGTACCCGCACTAATCGGATTGCCTTTACCGAGAACACAACTGGCAAATCATTAGCTGAACTAATCGGTCAGACTCTTTCGATAAAAATTACTGAGGTAAGACCCTTTAGTTTAACTGGCGTAATTTGCTAAATGCATGTTAGACTAGCCAAGCGCGTAAAAAACACATGTGCGGAATGCATATAAAAGTTTACGTTCTTCACTATAAATGGGTCGCTAGCTCAACGGTAGAGCACTCGGCTTTTAACCGATTTGTTCCGGGTTCAAATCCCGGGCGACCCATAAAATACCTCAGAACAGCTAGCACTTCGTGCTAGCTGTTCTTTTTATATTGCGACCGCAACACAATTACCTTGAAAGATAGCCCCAACACTTCGCGCCGCCACTAGTTTTGGTATTATACCTTTGGTAATAATGTGGTGTAGTTCATGCATATTGCATGGTTAGGTAAAAAATCGCCTGCTTGTGGCAACGTGACCTATAGTCGCGAAATTACAAATGCGTTACTCGATCGCGGGCATCGTGTCAGCTTTATGCATTTTGCCCCTGAAAGTGATTCAGACCATGATGAGATAGAAGAACATGCTCAAGAAACGCAAGATGTCGCCTTACCGTTCCTCTACAAATCCACTATTTACACGGTTCCATCCTTAAGAGCAAATAAGATTCTTGTTGATTCTTTGCGATCGCTAAAGCCCGATCTGATTCATGCATCCCTTGCTATATCCCCTCTCGATTTTCGATTGCCAGAAATTTGTGCCGAACTCGATTTACCCCTTGTAGCTACATTTCATCAACCCTTTGACCTGAAGCGGCGTAACCTTGCCTCTAGTACACAGCAACTCACCTATCAAATTTATGCACCATCCTTAGCTGACTACAATCAAGTCATTATCTTCTCTAATATTCAAAAAGAACTGCTAAATAAATTAGGAGTTCCTAATACCAGAATTGCCGTTATTCCCAATGGAGTCGATAGCGATCGCTATTCTCCAGGGGCTTCAAATATTAAAGAGGAACTGAAAGCTGATGTACTTTTTCTCTATCAAGGTCGTCTAGCTGCGGAGAAAAATGTTGAAGCTTTACTCAAAGCGTGGCGTAAAAGCCGAATGCCAGAGGGTTGCAAACTAGCGATCGTTGGGACTGGACCTTTGTTAGCAGGTTTGAAGACTTTTTATGGCAATGATCCCAGCATTGTTTGGATGGGATATATTGCCGATGAGCAGAGACGGATTGAGATTTTGCGTGGGACGGATGTGTTTATTTTACCTTCGCTAGTAGAGGGTTTATCTCTATCACTGCTAGAAGCGATGTCTTGCGGTGTGGCTTGTATAGCGACAGATGTGGGCGCAGATGGTGAAGTAATAGAGAATGGTGCGGGAATTATTCTTGATTCTCATAAGGTAACTTCGCAACTTTGTACGCTTTTACCTTTGTTTGCTGATCACCCAGAGATGGCAAAAATTATTGGTATCAAGGCAAGACAAAGAGTTCTAGATCGCTATACTCTAGTGAAAAATATCGATCGCTTAGAAGCTCTTTATGAGCAAACCATGAGTCAGCAATGGGTTCGGGTGAGTGCTTTCTAATCGTTTTGGGTGCTGGTTAACTCAAACACGATCAACGTATTTACTACTTTTTTAAAGCTAGGCTGGATGTTGCCAGTCAATAAGGAAACTTGTATGGACTTTAGTACTGCATTACCGATTTTTGCAATTACTTTACGCGAGGGAGTCGAAGCGGCTCTGGTAGTTGGTATTGTGATGGCATATCTCAAAAAAGCCGATCGCAGTGCGCTGAATCCTTGGGTATTTGGTGGCATTGGCACAGGAGTTTTGGCGAGCTTTGTGGTGGGGATATTACTAAACTGGTTCCTCAAGCAAGTCGAAAGTACAGAACCAAACCAAGCCGCTTTTTATGGGCAGTTATGGCAAGGAGCTTTGGGACTTACCGCGATCGCTATGTTGAGTTGGATGTTGGTATGGATGACTGAAAATGCCAAATCGCTGAAGGGAGAAATCGAGGGTCAAATCGGTAAGGCGATCGCTGATGAAAAGACTGCTGGTTGGGCAGTTTTTACGCTGATTTTAATCGCGGTATTACGAGAAGGGTTTGAGGTAGTAATTTTTATTTCCGCAAAGCTGCAAGGTGGACTTGTGCCAATCATTGGTGCAATCGCTGGTTTAGTGGGAGCAGTAGCGATCGGGATAGCTCTGTTTCAATTTGGGATTCGCATTAATCTCAAAGTATTCTTTCAAGCGATGGGAGTCTTTTTATTGCTAATCGTGGCTGGGCTGGTGATCAGTGCGATCGGGCATTTGGATAAAGCTGTAGCAGCTTTTGCCGAGCTCTCCCAAACTTCGCTCTGTTTTCCCACTGAGGCAACAACTGAAATATCTTCTTGTTTACTAGGTGATTTAGTTTGGGATGTCCATGAGATTCTGCCAGATAAAGAATTTCCGGGGATTTTGCTCAAAGCTATGTTTGGCTTTCGCGATCGCCTATTTTTTGGACAAGCGATCGCTTACTTTACGTTTCTTGCTTCTGCGGGGTTTCTCTATTTCCAAAGCCTTGTGGATAAGTCGCTAAGCCCAAATAAATAAAGGCGGCGCGAAGCGCCGCCTTTATTTATTTGGGCTTTGGTATTACATTGCTATATTGGAAGTATCAGTACATTGAACCTCTATGCATGACAACTTAAAGCAAATTCTGGAAACAGTAGCGAAAGGAGAACTCAGTCCAGAGAGAGCTTTAGAAGAATTGAAATATCTCCACTATGAGTCAGTGGGAGACTTTGCCAAAATCGATCACCATCGCGCTTTACGAACTGGTTTTCCTGAAGTGGTTTTTGGCTTGGGTAAAACACCTGAGCAAATTATCCAGATTATGCAGGTGATGGAGTCTAAAAATCCCTTAGTAATGGCAACCAAAATCTCAACTTCTGTTTATGAACAAATTTGGTCATCTTTGCGCGGATTGAGATATTTCCCGATCGCCCAAATTTGCTGCCTCGGTGAATCAACCATGAAAAAGCAAGGCACAATCACGATCATCACCGCAGGAACCGCCGATCTACCAGTCGCTGAGGAAGCTGCTGTGACTGGTGAGTTATGCGGATTTAGGGTGAAGCGGCTTTGGGATGTGGGTGTGGCGGGAATCCACCGCCTGCTCAGTCATCGTGATGCGATCGCGGATGCTGATGTGATTATTGTGGTTGCAGGCATGGAGGGGGCGTTGGCAAGTGTAGTTGCAGGTTTGGCGGATTGTCCGATTGTGGCTGTACCGACAAGTATTGGTTACGGCGCTAGTTTTAATGGGCTTGCACCTTTGCTGACGATGATTAATTCCTGTGCGACAGGTGTGGGTGTGGTGAATATTGATAATGGTTTCGGAGCAGCGATGTTAGCAGGGAAAATTTTACGCTTAGCAAGCGATCGGTAAGATTTTTAAACCAGAACTACATAGGATTTATCCCCAAACTGTTACGCAATTACTTAAACCCATGACAGTTGCGTTAAACTAAAAGCCTAAGTCTCTTAATATGTAGTTACTTTACGATGGAGTCAATTTTTTCTACTCAAGGCATCATGGTTATGCTCCTCGGTGCATACGCTGTTGCCATGTGGATGTTTCTCACCAGCGCACCGAAAGTACATACGATCATGGTTTCTAACCTCGATCAAGCGCGATATTTTTATGAAGGCGAGTTGAAATTGCCGATCGCCGACGTGCCGCTACATTATTACTATGGCTATGAATATGGCATGGGCGCACCTGCCGACCCCATTTATATTCCTGCTGAAGCTAGGCGATCGCGATCGCAGCAATATTCAGCAGACATGGAGGGCGCATGGTATCTGCTTAAGAAAAACGTCCAACTGCATATCGTCCCTGGCGCAAATGCTACTGATGTCAATCGAGGACGGCATATTTGCTTTAACCGTGACTGTGTAGAGCAGATTTTATTGCAAATTCAAATTAAAGGGATCAAACATAAAGTCCGTAGCGAGAAACCACTTAACTTTTTGGTCAAAGACCCCGATGGTCAAGTAATTGAAATCGCTGAAGTGATTAGCTAAATACAAAAGAGGGCTTGCATTGCAAGCCCTCTTTTTTGATCTTGTGACCTAGATAACGTTTAGAATGATCGCTAGTGTCCAAAATAAGTAACTGAATAGTGGACAGCAACGCAAGAGTATTTGAATATGGCAACAAAGCAAGCAGCGATTTTAGTCTTGGCGGATGGTACTTGTTACCGTGGCTATGCCTTTGGCGCATCAGGAACCGCGATCGGTGAAGTGGTATTTAATACAGGTATGACTGGCTACCAAGAGGTAATGACCGATCCCAGCTACCGAGGACAAATTGTAACTTTCACCTGCCCCGAACTTGGCAACACAGGCGTAACTCCCGAAGATGATGAATCCGATCGCCCACAAGTGCGCGGCGTAATTGCACGTAACATTACGGCTGTCCCAAGTAACTGGCGATCGCGTCAGTCTCTACCTGATTACCTCAAGGCTCATAATGTCGTCGGCATTGCAGGGATTGATACTCGCGCTTTAACACGCAAGTTGCGATCACTCGGCGCAATGAATGGCGGCATCTCCACCGAAATCCTCGATCCTGAAGTGTTACTTGCTAAGGTTAAGGCAGCGCCATCCATGCAGGGTCAAAATCTTGCTCAAGCAGCTTCCACTGATCGCATTTATGAATGGGCAGAAAAAACTATCTCGGAATGGGAGTTTATCGAACCATCCAAGTTAACAGGCGAAACTCTGACAGTTGTGGCGATCGACTTTGGCGTAAAACGGAATATCTTGCGCCGACTCGCTAGCTACGGCTGCCGTGTAATCGTCGTTCCTGCTGATACCTCTGCGGAGAAGATTCTTTCTTACAATCCCGATGGCATCTTCCTATCCAACGGTCCTGGAGATCCAGCCGCAGTTACCCAAGGCATTGAAACGGCAAAGGCTTTACTAGAAGCTAACAAACCCATGTTTGGTATTTGCTTAGGACATCAGATTTTGGGCTTATCAATGGGTGGAGATACTTTCAAACTCAAGTTTGGACATCGTGGCTTAAATCAACCAGCTCAAAACCAAGCCGAAAATGCCGATCGCCGAGTGGAAATCACCAGCCAAAATCATGGCTTTGCACTCACAGGAGAATCCTTTGACGCATCTCCCGCCATGTTGACCCATATCAACCTCAATGATCGCACCGTCGCAGGTTTAGAACATAAAACCTTGCCTATCTTCTCAGTGCAATATCACCCTGAAGCTAGCCCAGGTCCTCACGATGCTGATTATCTCTTCGAGCGTTTTGTGAACTCCATGCGCGAACATAAAAATAGCTCTAAGCAAGTTGCTGCTTAGTCATTTCAACATTGATTCAGAAACAAGAAGGTTGGTAAGAAACACCAAGCTTCTTGTTCCTAAAAATCTTAAAACCTCATTGTCTCTGGCATTGTACCAATTCCACAAGTTCCACTAAAGACTCCCTTATAATCTTGATAATTGAGAAAAGAGTGTCTTAGAAAAAGGGAGAGATGCTATGACAATGCAAGAGATAGCTAGAAAGACGAGTGGCGGCGCTAAGCGCCGCCACTCGTCTTTTTGGTTTTATGTATATAGCAAAAAGGTTTGCTTAGGACATAATATAGAAATAGGAGAGAGAAAAAGAAACGAAAATGACAGCAGCCTACAGCTTAGACCTACGAGAGAAAGCAGTATCAGCGATCGACAGAGAAGAAAAAAAGAGTCATGTCTGCCGAACCTTGAACATTAGCAGAAATACATTAGATCAGTGGTTAAAACGTAGAGAAGAGAAAGGAAGTTTATCTCCCAATGAGTATCGACGGGAACCACAGCTGAAAATCAAAGACCTAGAAGCATTCAAAGCATTTGCCGAAGCCAATGAACATTTGACACAAAAAGAAATGGCTGAAAAATGGGGAAAACCTGTCAGTCCAGTACTAATCAGGCAAGCACTACAAAAAATTAACTTCACCCGTAAAAAGAAATTCACGGTTACTAAGAAAGAGACTAGCAACTACGAAAAGAGTTTAAACAACTAAAACGCCTAATGCGATCGCCAAGTCAAAAATATATTTTCACGGAATGAGTAAAAGTTCTTTTTTTATCTGTTCCCTATGCGATCGCAACCCTAGCAATTACTTCTGAAGATTTTTAATCTGTTTCAATATGCGGAACACTTCAACTAAATCTTGACTGCCAGTAGGAAAAAATATTGAATACGATCTCGAAGCACTGTATAGAGGCGTTGGCTGAGCGATCGCCTTCAGAAAAATAAACTCATCACCATTTGTGATCATTCCAAATGATGGAATATCAGGTTGTGGGCTACACATCATATATGACAAAGCTTGTGGCATGGCTAATGAAGCCATAATCGTGCGTTTTGCTTCAATCACTAATACCCATAGCTTTTCATGCACAATTAAAGTATCAATTCTACCGCGCAAAATTTCTTCATCACCTTCTAGGGCAAATTCAACTGATTCTTCAGTTCGCACCTCGTATTCAGGCTCATAGAATCCGACTAAATCTAGCAATGGCGATATCATGAGCTTGTCAACAGCACCTTCGGCTAAGATGCCACGCCTTCTATGTGCTGTAAATCTGACTAATAGGCGATCAAGTGCGGCTTTTTCAATCTCAGTGAGTTCTGGCAAATTGTCCTGCCACTCTCTAAAAAATGTAGGTGCGGTGCAGGGAAATAGTTGAAATTTTTCTTCAACATCCGCTACAGACAAAATTGTTTTAGAAATAGGTAGTGTAACAGCCATAAGAGTACTTTCAGCTAAATAGATTTTTTCTAGGTTTAAGATTGGCAGTTCTTCTAAAATTTCTTTGGGACTATAGCCACTTAAGATACTTTCAGTCGATCGCTACTGTCATCGCTTAATAGTTTCTCGATGTACGACTCTAAATGAACTAGTTTTACTACGCTTAATTGATGTAGTTTTTCTAATATTTCCATCTCTTTCTGCCATTGTTCGACAGAGATAATTTGTGATTCGGCAACTTCGACTGTCACATTTGGAATATTAAACCCTTCAAGACTATAACCATCTTGCGCCAATTCAGTCATGGGATAATGTTCTACAACCGTAGCAACTGAACCACGTTTGAGGTTATACATGGGTATATCTTGCAGCAAGACAACTTCTGAGAATAAAGGAAATTTAGGTTTCATGTATTTACTCGCGATCACTCAAACGTTTAGGAACTAGGGTAACAAACTTTGCTTGTTGATTTGTTAGCATCCAGATGGTAGTAACTTCAAGCTCTACTCCGTTAACTCCTCTTAGGATTGCATCAATTCTATACTTACTCCCATAGATTGTCGTTTCTACAAATTTGGCAGGTTGTGTCAAAATTTGCGCTCTCAGGTCAATTTCTAGCTGCTGCCAGTTTTCTAGTGTATATCCTGCTTTCTGAAGAAATTGCGATTTGTCATCTTTAGGCAAAAGCACTAAGAGATATTTTGTCAATTTTTCTTCAGCGATCGCTGCGTTTGTAGGCAGAAGCATAATTTGATTCGCAAATCATTACTGATTATAGCTTTTGGGAATTAAACTGTGTTAACGCCTAATGCGATCGCCAAGTCAAAAATATATTTTCACGGAATGAGTAAAAGTTCTTTTTTTATCTGTTCCCTATGCGATCGCAGTTTTGCAATTAATTCTGAAGGTTCTTCCTTTAACCATTCTTGATAGTGTTGTTACTCTGACTGCTCTAGGCGTAACATATAATTTTTTCTTTAATTTATAGATATTGGTTAATCATATTACGATAAATCAACCAATATGATTAACAATTTCACCTTGCAACAGAGCAACAAGAAACTCAACTTTCCCAAACAACTCATCATAAGTAATGATTTGAATATCACTTAATCCTGATCTAAATAATTCAAAAGATTTTCTCTTTCTTGATTCTGTTAATTCAATTTGAGCATTACCAATAATAACGATAGTCTTCGGATTGAATACATCAAATCTTTCTTCTTGATCACCTATAAGAGAAGTATAGTTTTGAAGTAATGATTTTTTGTAGTTGGCAATCTGAATTACAGACCCAGATAAATCATTTGAAATATTATATACATCACCCCTATATTGGGAACCAAGAAGCCTAGTTTGAGGTGTTTTTATTTCTATTAGAGCAGCGTCTTTAGTCAAACTATTTGCACATAAAAAGTCAACTATATTTCCTCCAGTATTTCCAAAATTTTTTCCACCTAAGTAAGCTTTATTTCCCACAATAATTACTGGAAATGAGAAAATCTGAGCAAATACAAAAGAATTTTGTGCGAGTGTTTGTTGCCAAAATTCTTCGCTATTATTTTCCTGATTTACTTGCCAGATTGACAAAATACTTTTGAGATTACCTAGACCAATTGCTGCATTTAGTTTTTGTAAGTCATCAATCTCAAGATTCTCAAGAGTATTAATAATATCTTCTATATTTGCAATATTTGTAATCCAATCGAACAATCTAGAAATGACATTGATTCCTGCTCTTTCAACTATTGCAAGGACTTGACGAAGAGTTTGTTCTTGAATAGATGATTCAATATCTTGATTGACTAAAACTTCCATCATTCTAGCAATGGGATCAATACTGTCTTGCTTTGCAAGCTGGAGAAACTTTTCCAAACTTTGATCAATATCATCTATATTATTTTCAGTCTTTTTTAGTGATGCTATATGCTCTTCGATTTTGCTTGGAACTGTTGAGAAAAGCGTTGCACTTGGCATTGCATTGAAATTTTTTCTTATTCTGCTAAGGGTAGATACAGACATCCCAAAACTTTTAGCAGCTTCTTTATAGGTTGCATATTCACTCAATACTGCATTAAGTTCATAAACAGCTCTTTCCCTACCTACTACATTTGCCCATCTTTCTAGACAACGTACTCTATTAGGCGCTCCAAGCTCAACTCCACCACTATATGCTTTCCATGCAGCTTGTAGTGCTTCTATAAACGTCCATTCAGGATTAATGATTATACTCATATTTATTTGAAAGTTTACTGTAGACAATTAAAGTAAACAGACAACAAAACAACCGAAAAATTAGCAAAAAAAAGGGCGCATCGCGCCCTTTTTTTATTGTGCAGTTGTTGGTAAGACCGCTACTGGTTTTGATATTGGAGCTTTAGCTTGGAGGAACTTGGTTTCTTTTACAGCTTGATTGGATAGGGAGAAGAGAGGATTAGACGCAATACCTGCGATCGCTGTGAAGATCAGAGTAAATACGAGCGCTGCTTGGAGAGGCTTCATACCCACCTGATTCCATGTGATCGCAGGATAGTTGCGAATCGACTCAGACATTTCCTGAGGCTCCTTAACTACCATCATCTTGACGACACGGATGTAGTAATAGAGAGAAACCACACTCATGACTAGCGCTAGTAAGACCAAGCCATAGGCTTGAGCTTGCCAACCTGCCCAGAAAATGTAGAGCTTACCAAAGAATCCAGCGAGAGGAGGAATACCACCAAGTGAGAGGAGGCAAACACTCAAAGCGAGGGTCAGCAAAGGATCTTTTTGGTATAAGCCACTGTATTCACTGATTTGGTCAGTTCCTGTACGGGAAGCAAACAGGATCACACAGGCGAAAGCACCCATGTTCATGAACAGATACAGAATCAAGTAAAACACCATGCTGGCGTAACCAGCTTCGGAGTCGATCGCCATGCCAAGCATCACAAAACCTGCTTGACCGATGGAGGAATAAGCCAACATCCGCTTCATGCTAGTTTGGGCGATCGCCACCACATTACCCAAGACCATACTCAAAATGGTCAATACGACAAAAACGTAATGCCATTGTAGAGAAGCCAGAGGAAACGCGGTAATCAAAAATCTGAGCGCTAGACCAAAACCTGCCACCTTAGAGCCAATCGACAAAAAGGCAACTACAGGGGTAGGTGAACCTTCGTAAACGTCTGGTGTCCATTGGTGGAAAGGTACTGCCGAGAGCTTGAAGGAAATCCCCGCAATCACAAATACCATCGAAATGATTAGAGCCGTGTTGCTAACGGTAATCTTTGAAGCGATCGCCGATAGAGAGGTTTCGCCGCCCGAAAGTCCGTAGAGCAAGGACATCCCGTAAAGGAAAATCGCCGAGCTAGCCGCACCGACTAATAAATATTTGAGCGCCGCTTCATTGGAGCGCGGATCGCGTTTGGTGTAACCCGACAGCAAGTAAGACGAAATACTCAGGGTTTCAAGGGAGACAAATACCATCACCATTTCGTCGGAACCAGTGAGGAACATACCACCGAGGGTCGCACTGAGCAAAATGACTAGATACTCGCCAACTACTACGCCTGACTGCTCTAAATAACGTACTGAAACGAGAATCGTTAGGAGAGCAGATAGGGCAATAATGCCACGAAAAATAATACTGAGTTTGTCACTATTAAAACTACCCAAAAAGGCGATCGGATTTTCTAGTCCCGTCCATTGCCACACAAGGGCAGCAGTAGAGGCGACTAAACCAGCGATCGCAATATTAGGTAGCACATTTGCTGATTTTCGTCCTGATGCAATTAGATCAACGATCAATACAAGCACCAATGTCCCAATGACAATTAGTTCTGGCAAGATCGCACCACTATTGAGCAGAGCATTGAGACTTGCTGTATCCATACTTAATTCATGTGTTGTTGCTATGGCAATTGTATAGCAAAACTTGAGTCGCTCTAATTTCTTGTTCCCTTCTTCTTTGGTAATAACTACTTATAGGGATTTAGAGAGATGTGCGAACAAAGTTAGTCATTGATAGGACAGTTTCAATAGATTATCATCTATGATAATTATAAAAATAATAGACTTTACTCTATTAAGGCTTAACTCTAATATATCAATAGCAACCAATCAATCGTTCTTAAAGATTTTCGCTAAGTCATCTTAAATAACTTAGCTTCTCAAATCGCGATGAGTTGAGATTACCTTGAAATGTGCAAGTCAAAATTGCAGATTAATTTCAAGAGCGATCGCAGCTTAGTTTTTGCTGCCTTATTTTTTCAAAAACCTATTTATTATGTTTTAGGAGTGGAACTATGTCTGGTTTCAATAACAACTTTTCACGACGACGCTTTTTAGCTACAGCAGGAGCTACAGCCCTCAGTTCCGTCTTACTTAAAGGATGTCTTGGCAACCCTCCTGAAGACACCCCAATGATTACATCAGCTCAGGCTGCAAAAATAAGTCTTCCTCCTGAACAGGTTCCCGAAACAACCAAAGTACGTCTCGGATACTTGCCAATTGTCGAGGCAGCACCATTAATTATTGCCAAAGAGAAAGGATTTTTCGCAAAATATGGCATGGATAATGTGGAAATATCCAAACAAGCCAACTGGGGAGCCGCTAGAGATAATGTCAAAATTGGTTCCTCCGCAGGTGGTATTGATGGCGGTCAATGGCAAATGCCAATGCCCTATTTAATTTCCGAGGGAATTATCACCGATAACCTCAAAATCCCCATGTATGTGCTGTTGCAGTTAAATACCCATGGTAATGCGATCGCAGTGGCAGGCAAACATAAAGATAAAGGGATAACCCTAAAAATCGACAAAGCCAAGGATTTCTTTGAGAAGACAAAATCTGAAGGAGCGAAATTTAAAGCTGCTTACACTTTCCCTAAAGCCAATCAAGAATTCTGGATTCGTTACTGGCTAGCAGCAAATGGAGTCGATCCTGATACAGATATCGAATTGTTGACTGTTCCTGCGGCGCAAACCGTAGCCAATATGAAAACTGGCACAATGGATGCTTTCAGCACAGGCGACCCTTGGCCCTACCGTATCGTCAAAGAGAAGATTGGCTTCATCCCTGCCCTCACCGCCGAAATTTGGAAGGGACATCCTGAAGAATATTTAGCAATGCGTGCGGATTGGGTGGATAAGTATCCAAAGGCAACTAAGTCTTTACTTAAGGCGATTATGGAAGCCCAGCAATGGTGCGATAACTTCGATAATCGCAAAGAGTTAGTTCAAATTGTTGCTACTAAGAACTATTTTGGTGTAGACCCAGAAATCCTTGAAGCTCCCATGATGGGCAAATATGACATGGGTGACGGTCGCGTTATTGATGACAAGAGCATGGCTACGCTCTATTGGAAAGATGCGAAGGGCAATGTTTCCTATCCCTACCAAAGCCATGACCTCTGGTTCATCACCGAGAGTGTGCGTTGGGGCTTCTTACCAAAGGAATCTCTCGCATCAGCAAAAGATTTGATTAAGAAGGTCAATCGTGAAGATATCTGGAGAGAAGCAGCCAAAGAAGCAGGTTTCTCTGATATTCCTACTAGCACCTCTCGCGGTATCGAGGAATTCTTTGATGGTACAAAGTTCGATCCTGAAAATCCTCAAGCCTATCTTGACAGCCTAAAGATCAAGAAGGCATAGGTCAAAAAATTTGCTCAAAAAATTTAAAAAATAAACAAGTATTGTGTGAGGAAATTAATCTTGAAAATTCATACCAGTCATCTCGGATTGCTTCTACTAAGCTTGCCCCTAGCTTTAGGCACGATATCTTTGTCAGCGGAGGCAAATCCTACTAGTTCTTCGACAGTTGCATCCACTGAAACTAAAACTACTATTCCCCAAATTTCTGGCGAAACTCAACTTAAGGCGATCGCTAATGATCCCATTGCTCAGAATGTCACATCGGTTTCTCAACTCTCAGATGTGCGTCCTACAGATTGGGCTTTTACTGCCTTACAATCACTAGTTGAGCGCTATGGTTGCATCGCAGGCTATCCCGATAGCACATTTCGTGGCAAGCAAGCGACCTCTCGCTATGAATTTGCGGCTGGTTTAAATGCTTGTCTTGACAAAATCAATGAGATTATTTCGGCAGGATTAGCGGATAAGGTTAGCAAAGAAGATCTTGCAACTTTGCAAAAGCTCCAAGAGGAATTTGCCGCCGAACTCGCAACTCTCCGTGGTCGAGTTGATGCCCTTGATGCGAAAACTGCCAAACTGGAAGCGCAGCAGTTCTCTACGACAACTAAATTGAGTGGCGAAGCAATTTTCAGTGTGTCGGGCGCAACAGGAGCCAATCCTAACAACGGTGGCACAAACACTAACATTGTTTTTAATAACCGCGTTCGCTTGAATTTATTGACTAGCTTCTCTGGTAAAGACTTATTGATTACAGGATTGCAAGCTACCAATATCAACAGCCTAGCTGCACCCTTAGGCTATGCCGATCCCCTTGGCAGTTCTAGTAATGTCCGATTGGGATTTGAGAATCAATTCCTCAATTTCAATCCATCTAACTCCAACACGGCAGCAGCTAACTCGGTCAATCTTTACAAGCTACTTTACATTTTCCCTGTAGCTGATAAGTTGACAATGTTCGCAGGCTCTAATGCAGAGGTTTCCGATGCTTTCCCCGCAATTAGCCCGTTTGCTAGTGAAGGTCAAGGCTCGATCTCCCGTTTTGGTCAAGGTTTAAATGCTGCAACCCGTGTGTCGGGCGGTACATCTGGTACTGGGCTAGCTGCTGCTGTTGGTTTCATTTGGACTCCTTCCGAGCAGGTTGATTTTCGAGCTTTGTACGGAAGCGTCAACTCTGCGATCCCTGCTAACAATCCCAATACTTTGCTTGGTGCAGGTTTCTTCGGTGGTAGTAGCGTTGCAGCCGCCCAATTAACCCTCAAACCCACTTCCAATCTAGATATCGGACTAAACTATGCCAATAGCTATCACCAAATCAACATCTTGGGAACTGGTCTAGCTTCCGCAGACATTAATGCAATTAGTGGAACAGGTACAGCACTAACTGACCC
Source organism: Pseudanabaena minima str. Chao 2107 (assembly GCF_051131155.1). Classification (NCBI taxonomy): domain Bacteria; kingdom Bacillati; phylum Cyanobacteriota; class Cyanophyceae; order Pseudanabaenales; family Pseudanabaenaceae; genus Pseudanabaena; species Pseudanabaena minima. The sequence continues at coordinate 325,181 of NZ_CP159508.1, read as the reverse complement.
AATCAAAATGAATTCTATCGGTTCAACTTTGACTTGGCGGATTACTCCGAAGATTGCTTTTAATCTATCTGGCGCTTGGATTTTTGCCAACCTTACTAATAAGGATGCTTCCACCACTTTTACTAGTTGGATGACAGGATTTCATTTCAATGATGTCTTCAATGAAGGCAACACAGCTGGGCTGATCTTTGGACAGCCTCTAGCACGTAATGCTGTTGGCGGACTTGCGAATTCCACTGGAGTTACCACAAAACCCTATCACTTGGAAGGATATTTCAACTTCAAACTTTCTAAAAATATCAGCATTACCCCAGGCGTGTTCTTTGTCTTTAATCCTGAAGGTATCAACAACGCACCTACCGCAACCGTTGGAGTATTACGGACAACATTCACTTTCTAAAAGCTAAGAGCTAAAAGCCAAGAGCTAAAAGCTAAAGACTAAAAACTAATTAAATTTCACAGGAACAAAAAATTATGGCAGCAAGTATTGGTAATCGTAACGGTAGCTTTGGGCGATCGCTATCGAAGTTTTGGGAAAAGCAAGCTCAGAATTGGGCGCTTCCAATCATTGGAATTCTCGGATTTTTGCTTGTTTGGCAGATTCTCTCTGGCGTTGGTTTAATCAAATTGCCCAGCCCCTTGAATATCCTTTCCGAAAAATCCACCCGCAACCTCTTGCTTTATCCATTCTTCGATCGCGGTGGTACTGATAAAGGGCTATTCTGGCAAACTCTCGCTAGCTTTGAGCGCGTGGCAAAGGGCTACTCAATTGCAGCGATCGTGGGTATTAGTGTCGGGATTCTAGTTGGCACTAATGCGGTTATTGATAAAGCGCTCGATCCATTGTTCCAATTTTTGCGAACAGTTCCACCTCTTGCATGGGTTCCGATCGCACTTGCGGCTCTCCGTCAAAATGAACCTGCCGCATTATTCGTTATCTTTATCACTGCGGTTTGGCCAATCCTGTTAAATACTGCCGTTGGTGTTAAGCAAATCCCCCAAGACTATCGCAACGTTTCGCGAGTCCTCCAACTTTCTAAGCAAAAGTATTTCTTCAAGATTTTGATTCCTTCAGCACTACCTTATATCTTCACTGGTTTACGCATTTCCATCGGTCTAGCATGGCTTGCTATTATCGCTGCGGAAATCATCATGTCAGGTATTGTCGGTATCGGCTTCTTCATCTGGAACTCCTACACCAATGACAAGGTAGGAGAAGTTATCTTGGCTCTGGTTTATATCGGTGCTGTGGGCTTGATTCTTGACCGCGTTGTAGCATGGCTCCAAAATGTAATTTTGCCTGAAGAACAGAAGTAAAGAGATCCCCCTCAATCCCCCTTATAAAGGGGGAAGAAGATAATTTTATTCTCCCCCCTTTATAAGGGGGGGCTGGGGGGATCTATACCTTGAAACGTAGACAGAGAGATTTGTTATAAAAGGAGAATTTTAAAATGCAGGATTTTGTTTTAGTTGATCAGGTAGAGAGAACATTTCCCTTAGGCGGTGGAAAAGAATATATTGCCCTCAAAGGAATTGACCTCCAAATAAGAAAAGGTGAATTTATCTCTCTCATCGGTCACTCTGGTTGTGGCAAGTCCACCTTGCTAAACATGATTGCAGGTTTGGACTTACCCAGTGGCGGCGTTGTGATGCTCGAAGATGAGCGCGTAACTCGTCCCGGTCCCGATCGCATGGTGGTATTCCAAAACTATTCGCTCTTGCCTTGGCTATCGGTGCGCGAAAATGTTGCTCTTGCCGTTGACGAAGTGCTTTCCCATTTGCCCAAGGGTGAGCGTCATGATTTAGTAGAACGCTATGTCAACATGGTCGGACTTGCCCATGCGATCGACAAACCACCCACCCAGCTATCAGGCGGGATGCGTCAACGGGTAGCGATCGCTCGCGCCTTGGCTGTCCGTCCTAAACTGCTACTTCTTGATGAACCCTTTGGCGCGTTGGATGCACTGACTCGCGGTAACTTGCAAGAGAAGTTGATGCAAATCTGTAATGAAGATCAGATCACCGCCGTAATGGTTACCCACGATGTTGATGAAGCGGTATTGCTGAGCGATCGCATTGTGATGTTGACCAATGGACCTGCCTCGAAAATTGGGAATATCCTCGAAGTGGATATTCCCCGTCCCCGTCAACGCATGGAAGCGGTCAATCATCCTAGTTACTACAGCCTTCGCAGTGAAATCATTTACTTCTTGAACCAACAAAAGCGTGTCAAGAAATTGAATGCTCGCAAGGTTACCACTGTATCGAGACATGGCTTAGAAAAAGTCAACTTAGAGATCGGCTTCGTTCCCTTAACTGCCTGTGCGCCGATTGCTGTTGCCAAGGAAAAGGGTTTCTTTCAGAAGCATGGACTCGATGAAGTTTCCCTCGTTCGTGAAACCAGTTGGCGCGGTATTGTCGATGGGATTTCGGGCGGCTATCTTGATGCGGCGCAAATGCCTTCAGGTTTACCAATGTGGCTCACCCTCGGCGGTGCTGGCGCTTGCAAGCCCATCGTCACGGCTCTAACCATGACCCGCAATGGTAACGCCATTACCCTCGACAAGCATTTCTACGATCGCGGCATTCATACCCTCGCTGATTTTAAGGCGATGTTGCAAAGTACTCGCGATCGTCAACACCGCATGGGCGTAGTCCATCCCTCATCAATGCACAATCTCCTACTGCGTTATTGGCTAGCCGCAGGTGGCATCGACCCCGATATTGATGTCGAACTGAAAACCATTCCTCCTGCCCAAATGGTAGTTGACCTCAAAGCAGGTAGTATCGATGGATTCTGCGTCGGTGAGCCTTGGAACTTCCGTGCTGCTATGGAAAATATCGGTTTCACCGTCGCAACTGACCTCGAAATTTGGAATGGTCATCCTGGCAAAGTTCTCGGTGTTCGTGAAGATTGGGCAAACGCCTATCCCAACACCCATATCGCTCTCGTCAAAGCATTGCTAGAAGCCTGTATGTACTGCGCCGATCCCAACAATGCTGAAGAGATCCGCCAGATTCTCTCCCGTCGCGCCTATGTCAGCACTAATGTTAATTACATCCACTTGGGCAACCCTGATGATGTCACCTGTGCGCTTGACACCCCCATGCGCGAACCTGCTCACCACCAGTTCTATGGTGCTGGAGTCAACCGTCCTAGCCGTTCTGAGCATCTCTGGCACATTACCCAGATGGCGCGTTGGGGCGATGTTCCCTTCCCTCGCAACTGGGTAGAAGTACTGGAGAAAACCTGTCGCGTCGGTGTATTCAGTACCGCAGCCCGTGAGTTGGGATTAACAGACATCACCTACAGCCGCAATGCGATTCAACTCTTTGATGATATTCCCTTTAATGCTGAAGATCCCATTGGCTATCTCAACCATCTAGATATTAAGCGCAATATCACGATGGCAGAAATTGCGATGGAATCAGTACGAATGGTTGCTTAGTTCCTTTCAACTAGATCAAAATGATGGGTTATGCGATCGCTAACCCATCCTACTGGACTGTTTCATCTAAAATAGTGTAATAGAAAACTAGGTGAAGTCAGTCTTAACAAGCTTTTTGATAGATCGACTATTGCATCACTTTAGATGAAACAGTCCACTACGTTTAACAACCTACCTACTTTCACAACCAATTTTTCAAAGAGAGCAAAAAGAACATGACCCAAACCATTCTCGAACATACAAACCAAATCGCCCAAATCCCCCCTCAAGAATCTTTCCTTCGCATTGAAAATGTTTCCAAGATTTATCCCACGCCCAAGGGTGAATATGTTGTTCTTAAGGATGTCAATCTGCATATCCAAGAAGGCGAATTTATTTGTTTGATTGGTCACTCTGGCTGCGGCAAATCAACGCTCTTGAACATGGTGGGTGGCTTCTCCAAACCATCCATTGGAGAAGTGACAGTTAATGGCAAATTAATCACCAAACCTGGTCCCGATCGCATGGTGGTGTTTCAAGGCTACGCGCTATTACCTTGGCTAACGGTTTACGAAAATGTCATGCTTGCCGTTGACTCCGTTAATCCCAATCTCTCTAAGAGCGAGAAAAATGATATCGTGCGCCATCACCTAGCAATGGTGGGTTTGAGTGAAGCTGCGGAGAAAAAACCCACCCAAATTTCAGGAGGGATGAAGCAACGGGTATCGATCGCTAGAGCCTTGGCAATCCGTCCTGAAGTTCTCATCCTTGACGAACCCTTTGGCGCATTGGACGCAATTACCAAAGAGGAACTCCAAGAGGAACTATTACAGATCTGGACAGAGCATCGCTGCACAGTATTGATGATTACTCACGATATTGATGAAGCTCTCTTCCTAGCCGATCGCTTAGTAATGATGACCAATGGTCCTGCTGCTAATATTGGCGAAATCATGCGAATTCCTTTCCCACGTCCCCGCGATCGCGCCCAAATCATGGAAGATCCTCTATACTACGATCTTAGAAATACGGCTCTAGACTTTCTTTATAATCGCTTTGCCCATGATGAGTGATGCTCTCACCCCCAGCCCCTCTCCCTTTGGGAGAGGGGAACAAGACCATCGGATCGAGTTTACTAATCGCCTTGCGGTAATTGCAACAATGCACCGCAAGGAATTAGCGATCGCCCCAGTCCTCGAAGTATCATTAGGAGTCAAGATCACTGTAGCGCAGGATTTTGACAGCGATCGCTTTGGTACATTTACCCGCGATATTGAGCGCACTGCCAATCAAATTGAAACTGCGAAGATTAAGGCTGAGAAGGCTTTAGAGATAAGTGATGCAGATTTAGCGATCGCCAGTGAAGGTAGTTTCTTTCCACATCCAATTTTTGGCATAGCTTACAATCGCGAACTTGTTTTATTGCTGGATAAAAAGCATGATTTCACTGTATATGGCGAATCTCTGTCCGCAGATACTAATTTTCGCCATCAAGAGATTTCTAGCTATGAGCAAGCCTATGAATTCGCTCTCAAAATTGGCTTTCCCGATCATGCAGTTGTCTTAATCCCAGATGCTCAGACTTCCGCAAAAGAATCAATTTATAAAGGTATTAATTCAGAAGATTTACTCAAGGAGTCTGTCCATAAGTTGCTGAGACAATCCCCTCAAATCCACATAGAGACAGATATGCGAGCGCTATATAATCCCACTCGCATGAAAAATATTACCAAAGCAACAGAAGATCTCGTTCGCAAACTACAGCAACTCTGTCCCAATTGTAATTTTGTGAATTTCGATGTAGTGAAGCGAATTAAGGGGTTGCCCTGCGAGCTTTGCCGATTGCCGACAAGAGCTACCCGCGCTAATGTTTATCGTTGCGATCGCTGTCTATTTCAGCAAGAAGTTCTCTTTCCAGATAAAATTCAACTTGCCGATCCGATGTACTGCTCTTATTGCAATCCCTAGTATCTATAGCTCTCGTTAAGTGTATTTGGCTATGGATAGGCGGCGCAAAAGCGCCGCCACTCATCTTTTTGGTTTTAAGTAGGGCTTACTGAAAAAGCAAGAAAAGCATACAAGCAAAGGTTTCTAAGGAGAACGAAAACAGATAAAATGCAAGAAAAAGCAAGAAAAGCTAGAAAAACCCTTGCACCAATAAAATTGCATGTACCGACAATCCCCCACAGGACAGCTATCATTCGAGAACTTCTACTTACCATTTGGCGGCAAACTATCAGGAGAAAATCGATGGGTAAGATTAGCAGAACTAGTGCCGTGGGAAGAATTTGAGAATGAATATGCAGAACAATTTAGCGAAGGACAAGGAGCACCAGCAAAACCATTTCGGATAGCACTTGGGGCGCTGATCATCAAAGAGAAGCTAGGAACAAGTGACGAAGAGACAGTAGAACAAATTCGTGAGAATCCATATTTACAATACTTCCTAGGCTTATCAGAGTACAGCGACAACGCCCCATTTGAAGCAAGCATGATGGTACATTTCCGCAAGCGATTGAATCTAGAGATCGTGGGCAGAATCAACGAACGGATTGTGAAGCCTCCTAAAGAGTCGGGACAAAAAGAGAAGGAAGCAAAGCAGTACAAGAAAGAAGAAAGAGAAGAGATAGAAGAGAAGTTAGAAGAGCAGAATATAGAAAAGGAACAGAAAGAACCAGAACCAGCAAACCAAGGAAAATTGCTGCTAGATGCAACAGTCGCGCCATCCGACATCCGTTATCCCACTGACATCAAACTGTTGAACGAAGCAAGAGAACAAACGGAAATAGTGATTGATGCTCTTTACCAACAAGTGAAAGAACAATTAGCGAAGAAACCACGCACCTATCGCCGTGAAGCAAGGACAGCGTATCTCCAAATTGCCAAACAACGCCAACCCAATCGTAAAAGGATTCGCAAAGCATTGCGCCAACAGTTGGGATATGTGCGTCGCAATCTTGCCCATATTGACACTCTAATTGCCGCAGGGGCAAAGCTATCGGAATTGAAGAGGAGTCTCTATCGGAACTTGCTAGTCGTCAGTGAAGTATATCGGCAACAACAATGGATGTACGAGCAAGGTGGTCATCGCATAGATGACCGCATCGTCAGTATTACGCAACCTCATGTACGTCCGATTGTCAGAGGTAAGGCAGGAACACCTGTGGAGTTTGGCGCTAAACTCTCAGTTAGTTGTGTCGATGGTCATGCCTTTCTCGACCATCTCAGTTGGGATAACTTCAATGAATCGGGGGATTTGCAGCAACAAGTAGCATTGTTTAAATCTCGCTTTGGACATTATCCTGAAGCGGTTTACGTTGACCAGATTTACCGCACTCGCAGCAATCGCGCCTATTGTCGAAATCTCGGTATTCGGATTACGGCTCCGCCTTTGGGCAGACCTGTACCCGATGAGTTGGCGGCTATTCGCAAGCAGACTCTCGAAGATGCTAAGGTTCGCAATCAAATTGAAGGTAAGTTTGGACTGGCTAAACGACGGTTCAGTCTAAATCGCGTCATGTCCAAGTTGGCAAATACATCGGAAACGGCGATCGCTATCACTTTCTTGGTGATGAATTTGGAAGCGCTGCTCAAGCAGCTTGCTTTTTTCGGTTTGTCTTGGTTTATCTTTTGCTGGCAACTCTTTGTTCTTCCTTCTTGGAAACCCCTTTTTAACTTTAATTCTTTTTCTTGGCAATTTCCTTGTAGACACTCAAAGTATTATCCCCTTCCTCTTTGCCCACTACTTTTCCCTTAGTCTCTTTTTCAGCAAGCCCTAAGTAGCTAGACATAAGTAAACGTGAGTTCGATATCGCCATTTGCGTCGTGCTTCGCACGACGCAAATGGCGAAAAATGGTAAGAATCGCTTAGCGATTCTTACCATTTTTCGCTTTCGTCGAACTGACGTTAAGTAAACTAAAAACCGAGAAGTTTGTTCCGCCCGCTACGCGGGCGGAACAAACTCTGGTTTTGGGTTTTAATTATGTTGAGCTACTTATGTCCTAAGCAAAACTTACATTGCTATAGTACATAAAGCTTGCATTGCTATAAATCAATAGATTTTAAAGTTGATTTGGAATCCATTGATTTTAATGCTCTTTTTACAGCAGAGGCTAATTCTTTAAACGTGACAGGCTTACTAATATAGTCGTTCATGCCTGAATCTAGACATTCTTGCCTTACTCCTTGGGTCATATCTGCGGTCATGGCGATAATATAAGGGGAATAATCAGATATTTCTTGACGAATTAACCGAGTAGCTCCAATCCCATCTAATTGGGGCATATGCAGATCCATAAATATTAAATCAAAATCTTGCTGCTTAAGATAGCTAATCGCTTCCAGTCCATCTCCTGCTAAAGTTACCGAGTATCCCATTCTTTCTAAAGACTTTAGTGCTGCGATCCTATTTAAGGAATTGTCTTCTACCACTAAAACTTGGAGATTTTCTTCTGTGACAATAGCTTGTGGAGAGAATATAGCAGTGGAGGGAACTGTGAGAATATCCTTTTGAAGATCTGAGAGTTGCTCTTGCTCTTCTTTTAACTGGATCACAAAACTGAATGTTGAACCTTTTCCAAATTGCGATCGCACCGAAATAGTTCCATTCATTTTTTCAACTAGACGTTTGCAAATTGCTAGCCCCAAACCGCTACCACCGTAGCGACGGGTGTTTGAGGAGTCAACCTGAATAAATGGATCAAAAAGTTTGCTTTGGTTCTTAGGCTCAATTCCAATTCCTGTATCTGAAACACTAAATTTAACTGTACAGTTGTCTTCATTTTGATCTAGCATTTCTACTAAAATTTTAATCTCTCCAGATTCAGTGAATTTAATGGCATTACCAACCAAATTAATTAAAATTTGCCCTATTCTATTGCTATCTCCCCACAATAAATCTGGTAACAATGGGTCAATCACGGAGAATAAACCTAGATTCTTTTGACTAGCTTGTAGTCTGAGTAAGTTAACCGTACTCTCTATAAAATTACGTAATCCAAAAGTTTTGATCTCTAACTCTAGGTGATTCGCTTCTATACGGGAAAAATCAAGAATGTCATTAATCACATTTAATAATACTTTTCCACCATCAAGAATCATCTGGACATAATCTTCTTGCTCTTCATTAAGCTCAGTAAAACTAAGAAGGTCGCTTACAGCGATTACCGCATTCATAGGAGTGCGAATCTCGTGACTCATCATCGATAGAAACTCACTTTTGGCAACATTTGCAGCTTCAGCTTTTTCTTTAGAATGCTTTAATTCATTCAATAGATTATTTTGTTTGACCGAAATTCCTACATGTAAGCAAACTGCTGTAGCGATCGCTATTTCACTTTCTGTCCAAATACGACTAGGCTGCTGATAATCAAAAGCAACTAATGTTCCCCAAAGTCGGTCACCTTCAAATATTGGCATACTCAAACGTGAGTAAATATCTTCATGATCTTCATGATCTTTGATGGCGAGATGAGTTGACCCAGATCGAAAAGACTTATTCTCGACGAAAAAAGATTGAAGGGTGCCACTGACAATAGGATCATTACCTTGCCCTACTGATTCGGTGATAAAGGTAGCAAAGTTTTGATCGTTAAATTGAAATATGGCTACGCGATCGCAAGCAAATACTGAGCGCATGTCCGCCGCAACCGAGCTGAGGGTTTCCGTAATCTCTAAAGAATGACGTATTTGTTCAACAATGCTTAACACCAGACGCTCTTGAGTTAGTTTCTTTTTTAAATTAGCCTGTTCAAGCATTAAAAGTTTTGTGCGTTCTTCTACAGTGTCTTCAAGTCGCTCAAAGTTGGATTTAAGTTCATTTTGCATAACAGCAAAACTCTGGCTGAGTTGTCCCAATTCATCATTCTTAGGGGATGGAAGCAGCACATCTATATTCCCTTGGGCAATCTGTTTAGTAGATAGAACCAATTCTTGTAAACGCTTAATGATTGAAGCTGATAAAGTTAGCCCAATTCCTAACGCAGAAACAAATGCAAAAATACTGGTAATTAAAAAAATATTGCGACTATCAATAATTGCAACCTGGACTTCATCCTTAAGCCTCTGTAACTTTAATTCTTCAGTCCTTAGGGCGATACCAATTGCTTTAATAAATTCTTCTTCGCTCTCCTCGAACTCCTCTTTTTGCTCAAAAAATTTCTGGGGATCATTGCTTGTTTTTTGAACTTCAATTAATTTTAAGCTATTTGCTTTGAGGGATTCACCTGCGGCTTTAATTTGGGTAAGAGCATTTAGTTTATCGGCAGACAAGTTCTCAGGTATAGATTTATACTGATTCAAGGCTATATCATATGCCAAAAATCCTTCTTTTACCTCTTCTTCTTCCTCAAGTAAAGCTGCGTTTATTTCTGTGGTTAGAGGCAAAATCTTTGAGCGTGCTGAGATCGTTGTATATTCTGAAGTAGCAGCAATAATTTTTGAACCCGAATTTTTAAGGTCTTTAAGCGCTGAGTTAGTAGGAATAGTTCCCTCGGAAACAGCTTGAAAATCTTGGTTGATTGTTTCTATATTTTTGTAGCTGATGACTCCAACTAAGCTGCTGATAGCAGTGATCGCTAAATAACTCAGAACCAACTTTTGCTTAATCTTCATTCTCTAAATGATTTGCTAGCTTTGTTTATATAGAAAAACAGATGATAACTCATCCTAGACGCAAAAAAATACAGGTAAATAGGCTTTTTGTCTTATCTTAAAACATAAAATAGCTGCGCCATTTTGTGTTTTAAACTATTAAGTCGGCAATCAAAAAAGTCCTAAATATAAAGATTTGCGACTTTTTTGTGAATCTGCAAATTGTCTTTGTTTGCCTAGAAAAAGTCAGATGGTTTAATCTGTTTTTTAATATTTCATATACCTAGATAATTACTGATTTGGTCTTTTAATCCTCAAAAGTGCTACGCCATTTTGTGCTTTTAAAACCCAGTAAGAGTTTTGTTTTTAATTCACAAAAATGTAGTTACACTTTCATGAATTGGGCTCAATTACTATTCAGACTTTATCTAAACAACTGATGTTCCATGAATATTTTGTTGTTTAGCTTATATAGCTGCCGTCGATTGTGTTAGGACAAAAGCAAAACCTAAGAAGAGAATAGCGGCGCGAAGCGCCGCTATTCTCTTCTTAGGTTTTATGTCCTCATACACTAGGCGACAGCTATATAGCTGTCCTATATCATTTGTGGATTTTTTGGGTTTGTGGAAGTACACCCCATCGGGGTGTACTTCCACAAACCATTTAGGATTGCTATATTTGCGATTTATTCGATCGCTTGTAAAACGACTTTGGGCGAAAGTTTATCCTTAAACCAAACTGTCAGCGCAGGCGTATCACTTACTTTTACTCCCGCCTTCTCCAGATTCAGTCGTTCAGAAATCGCCAAAATCAAATTTACGCAATTAGCTTGCCGCACCTGCGAAAACTTCTTGCGTAAATACTCAGGTCGCCAATAACCAACGATCTCTAATAAATAACTCCGCCCATCAGGATGTACCAGTCGAAAATCAGGAATCATCACGCTTCCAGGGATAGGAATTAAATCCACTTCTCTTTCTAACTTCCATTCCGTTTTGAGTTCTGCCCATCGCTCGGCAAACGATGACTCGATCGCACTGTCATACATTTTGCCAGCAGGATAATGACTAACTAAGCCACAATTAGAATCGAGCGTAAATAAACCAGTGCGCTTTTGTTTTGAATAAGCGTCTTTTTCAACAAGGGTAGCGTTGAGGCTCCACTTGGTAACATGGAGTAAAGCAGGTAGAAGCTTTGCGATCGCTAATCCATAACGGGTACTTGTACCAAATAAACTCGTTGCGCCATCAACGGTAATCGTAAAGCCATAATCGACATCACCTTCGATATAGGACATCAATTGAAATAGCTTGAGATAACGGAACAGTAGCTTGTATTCTCCTGGATCATTTCGATGGACTTTGAGCGTCATATGACTTGCCCGATAGAAAATTCCCTGTACTTGCGAGAGATTATAACGATGAATGAGAGCTTCAGGCGTAGGGCTTTCAAATTGTGTCAGAATCCGATTTTCCATCAGATCAGCATATAGACCTGTTGTAATTTGAGAAGGTAGGACTTCGCGTTTCAGTTCTTCAGTTAGTTTGTCGGCAAGTTGAGTGAGAGTTTGCTTTGTAGCTTGCTGACTAGGGACTACTTGCGCTGATAATTCAAAAATGCGGCGACGTAATTCCTGCGGCTCAAGCGGACTAATAATCTCAAAGGTGCTAAAACTCGACTTGAGAATATGCGCTAATCCTCGCTTCACCCGATAGTCGGGAGTATCGCCTTCAAGTTCTTGTAATAGGCGATCGAGTTCACCCTGTGTACCACCCTTAGCATTCTCAAAAATTGCGATTAATTCTATGGCGAGCGCCTGATGTTTCTCATCTACTTTTAATTTTTTAGGAACGACGGTTTCGCCATTCAGTCGATGCATCAGGAGTTCGCTAGGCAGCATAGATGTTTCACAGAAATGCTAATTTATAGCTAGCTGTAGCCATTGGTATTATGACAAATCAAAACCCAAGAAGCGAAGTGGCGCTTTGCGCCGCTAAGTAGCTCAACTTAATTAAAACCCAAAACCAGAGTTTGTTCCGCCCGCTACGCGGGCGGAACAAACTTCTCGGTTTTTAGTTTACTTATGTCTAGCTACTTACTCGTCTTCTGGCTTTATGTCCTAACCAGACTGGCGACAGCTATAAAAGCAGTGTATTTATTGTCATTTGAGTATAAGAGTAAACATGATTCGATATTTGCCCCTTGTAGTAGGGACATTGGGAGGCTTTGCCCTACTAGCAAATCGGATGGTAACATTCAATCTCACGGCTAGCCAATCTCGCGCTGATGCTCTAGGGGTTTTATTGAGTGCCGTGTTGATTTTAGTAGGGTTGCTGTGGCAACAAGCTCAGCCGAAGCCACCTGAGGCTGTAAATTTGATTGGCGCAGAAGGTTTAGAAATTGATGACTCGCTAAGCGATGCAATTAAAACTGAACTGGCTTGGGCTTCACATATTTTGCTAACTAATACAGTAACTAAGGTGATAGCGGTTTATTACGATCGCCAAACTATTCTCCGCCGAGGCATTTTAGGCAAAAGCAAACAGGTAAATATTGGCGCGATCGCTGAGCGCGTGATGAAAACCCAAAAGCCAGTTTATTTGGTCAAATTAGAGCTGTATCCAGGTCGGGTGGAGTTTGACTATCTACCCGAAAATACTCAGGGCGTAATCGTGCAACCTCTGGGCGAAAAAGGAGTCATGGTATTAGGAGCAAATATTCCCCGTAGTTATACTAAGCAAGATGAAAATTGGGTAACGGCGATCGCTGAAAAACTCACCTATAATCTCGAAAAAATGTCCTCATGAGTAACTCATCTAATCTAAAACCTGTGGCGCACGCTGCGCGTGCGCCACAGGTTTTCCTCATTACACTAAAAAAAATTATGCTAAACCGCATTTTTCTAACTACTGCCTTATCTTCATTACTTACTGCCTTAGTCTTACCCTCATCTCATCAAGCGATCGCCCAAACACCTCAAGAAAGTAGTAATACAACTAAGCCTGCTGTCAAGCCTACTGTTAAGCCTACTGCGCCGATTATTTCACAAGAAAAACGAGCCTTGATCAAAGAGTTGCTAGAGATTACAGAATCTACTAAAAATGCTGAACAGATCATGGATTCGATGGTGCGTTCCGAGTTGCCGAAGCTGGTATCAGCGGTTCTCAAAAATGCTCCTACTCTCGACAGCGATCGTCCAGAAATTCAAAAACAATTTAGTGAGATCGTTTCACGCATGGCTGGCAAGTACCGCGATCGCGTGGTCAAAAAAATTGATGTCAATCAATTAATTGAACAGGTTTCCTATCCGATCTATGACAAGTATTTTACCGAATCGGAATTGCGCGACATTATCGGATTTTATAAGTCGTCAACTGGCAAAAAGGCAATTAGCCTGATGCCACAGATTTTTAATGACTCTTTTCAGCGTACTAACGAAATTTTGATGCCCCAAATGTCGCGCATCATGACCGAAATTATTACCGAAGAACTTTTAAACGCATTACCCCGTAAGTAATAAGGGACGCGCTGTAACCAAATTTTGTGTAGCGCGGCTTTGCCGCGCCACACAAAAAACACTGTAACCGTCTTAGCCATTGCTATACTGTAATGCTGTAAGCGCTTTGTCGCTTTAGCAAACCTTTAACACTCTATTCCACCGTTACATCCTGAAAATACGCATGGCACTTCTAGATCGGCAAGGTCGTTTATTTGGTAAATTCAGCATTCTGGACATTGGCGCGATCGCGACGATCCTGATTATCCTGATTGGCTTACTCATCGTCCCTGGCAATAGCGGCAGTTCGATCGCTCAAGTGCTATCTGCCGAAAATAAGACAGTCCAAGTAGATATGAATGTACGCGGTTTAAGTGCTAATGAGCCTCAAAACCTTGTCAAAGTCGGTGACAAAGTGAAAATTATTATCCGCAATCAACCACGCGGCGAAGTCACAATTAAAAAAGTAGATATTTCAGTTCCCAAAATTGTCGCCGCAAAAGCTGATGGTACAGCCGTTTATTTTGATGATCCTCGCGCTGTCGCCACTTCTCAATCCGACCTAGCGATCACCCTCGAAGCAACTGCCCAAATTACCAATGATGGGGCTGTATTTGCCAATGAAAAGGTTAAGGTCGGTACATCAATTGATATTGAAGGACCGAAATATATCATTCGGGGTAGTGCGATGGCGGTGAGGTATTAATTATGCAACCCCCATTTCCTCAAGGTTTTGTACTTAAAGGTCGCTATGCAATCCGATCAACGATTGGACAGGGTGGTATGGGGCGTACATACTTAGCACAAGATTTAGAGCGCTTTAATGAAACCTGCGTACTTAAAGAATTTATTCCGCCGCAAGATTCTCTAGAAGTAACCGAAAAAGCCAAAGAACTCTTTCGTCGTGAAGCCTCGGTACTTTATCAAATCCGTCATCCCCAAGTGCCAGACTTCCGCGCTACCTTTGAGTCAGAGGGCAGGTTGCTCTTGGTTCAAGACTATGTAGAGGGCAAAAACTATCGTAATTTGTTACTAGATCGCCTCAAGGTTGGGCAGACATTCTCGGAGAATGAAATTTTTGCGTTAATGCAGCAGCTTTTGCCAGTGCTGAGCTATCTGCATAGTCACAATATTATTCACCGCGATATTTCTCCTGAAAATCTGATGTTGCGATCGCAGGATAATTTACCTGTGCTGATCGATTTTGGTGTTGTCCAAGAAACTAATGCCAAACTCAATTCGCAAATGGGGATTCCTGCCTCAACGGTTGCGGGTAAAGCGGGCTATGCGCCACCAGAACAATTGCAGTCAGGGAGTGCCTATGCCAATAGTGATCTCTATGCCCTTGCAGTAACTTCGATTGTTTTACTGACTGGCAAAGAGCCATCGGAACTGTTTGATAGCATCAATTTAGCGTGGAATTGGCAGCAGTTTGCTAATGTCAATCCTGCTTTTGCAAGAGTGATCAACCAAATGTTGAGCTACAAACCCACCAATCGCTATCGTTCAGCGGACGAGGTAATGCAAGCTCTGCAAGTTGCTCAAGCCTCTTTTTCAGGTGCAAAGACCTATGCAGTAGGACGGCAAGTACCTTCCAATGTTGTCGCTAATATTCCTCAGAGAACAGTTGTTGCAGGTGCTAGCAACCGCAACCCTGCATATAGCAATCAAAATGCACCAACTCGATCAAACAGTAGTGGTTCCGTCAATTGGTTCTTAGGAATTTTAATTGTTTTAGTGGCTGGCGTTGGTTCATGGGCGGTTACATCTTTCTTTTTTAGTCGTAATCGAGTTACAACAACTCCTACTGAGTCGGCGATCGCTTCTCCCACAGCCACACCAAGCGCCACAAATGTGACGAACATCAATACTAGCCTTGAACTCAAGTCCGTGAATGAGGGCTTAAATCGCGGATTTAGTAGTGATAAGATCGTGGCGGGACAAGTTGTTAATGTCCGTTTTAATGGTGAAAAAGATGAGCTTCTTACCGTTTCTTTAAATGGTGCAGATTTACAAATGACCATCCAAAGTGATGATCAAGTTAGCCTAGACCGTAAAGCGATCGACAATGCTACGGGATATTGGCAAGGTCGCCTGAAAAAAGATGGTGTGTACTATATCAAGATCAAAACCACTAGTACGAGTGAAACGACCTATAAACTTGATGTTCAGTTAGAAGCACCTGTCCGACCACAACCAACTCCAACACGAACTCCAACTCCCACAGCCACGCCTACAGTCACTCCCACACCTACGCCCTCACCAACTCCGACAGAACCATTGCCATCGCCTACTCCTTCGCCTACGACTAGTCCTACGGAGCCGCCGCGATCGCCTGTTCCATCACCAGTACCTAATCCGAATGAGCCTGCTCCTGAACCCACCAAACCCACCTCGAATCCGAACAATCTAACTTTTTAGAACTCAATGATGGGCAGCGCAAAGCGCTGCCCATTGTCATCCTCGTGTCTTTATTATTATCACCTTCTAATCAATGCAAACCGTCGAAATCAAGTTCCAAAAGTTACATCCTGAAGCTATAATTCCCAGCTATGCTCATATTGGCGATGCTGGTGCTGATGTTTATTCAGTCGCTGAAGTCACATTGCAACCACAGCAACGTGTTGCCATCCCTACAGGATTAGCTGTTGATATTCCCATTGGTTACGAAATTCAGGTGCGTCCTAAGAGTGGGCTTGCTCTTAAACATGGGATTACAGTTCTCAATTCCCCTGGGACGGTTGATGCTGGTTATCGTGGCGAGATTCAAGTGATTGTGATTAATTTGGGAACGGAAGCCTATACCTTCGCCAAAGGGCAGAAGGTTGCTCAGTTAGTATTAAAGCCAGTAATTCAAGCTCTTTATATTGAAGGAGAATTAGGAAACAGCGATCGCGGTATCGGTGGTTTTGGAAGTACTGGACTGAAGTAGCAATATCACAATATCTTGCCAATTATGATGAAGGGTATGGAAAGGCGATCGCTGATACCTATGGAGTTGCTTTGAGTACTGTCCAAAAGCAACTCCAAAAGTTTGAAGATTCAGGATTGCTGGTGAGCCGTTCGGTAGGAAAAACCCGCCTCTATACATGGAATCCGCGATCGCCTTTTGTGGAACAGCTCAAACTGCTATTAGCTCAGCGTCTCAAGTTATACCAAATTAAGAAATGGCGTAGCCATTTCTTAATTTAAAAACCTTACTGGGTTTGGTTTTTAGTTTAAAAAAGTGTGACAACACTTTTTTAAATTGGTATTAACTCCTGAAGAAGAAATAAAAGCTTATTACCGTCAACATCAATGAGTATCAATCGGACGATCTTGATTTTATTTCTCCTGATTGCTCAACAACAATGTCCAGAACTCCGCAAATTTTTCCTTAGCCTGACATGACTTACTCGAAAATCTGGGAGAGCAGACAGGAAAAATCTGGTAGAAGCGGAGAAGTAAGGGTATCAGTTGCAAATAAAGTCATCGCTAGTTTGAGAACTCCATTCTCACGCCGATAAACTTGAATTTGCTTGGCTCTCCAATCCGCAATCCAATACTCTAATACTCCCCTTGATGAATAAAGTTTAAGCTTTATTTCGCGATCGCGCCTTTCATTATCAGTACCCGCAGAAAGAACCTCGATCGCTAAGTCAGGCGCACCACGAAAATGCCCCGTGTCATCAATTAGAACAGCATATTTCTCCTTATTCATCCAGATTACATCAGGAATAACATCATCATTATCACCAAAGATTAAGCCTGCCCCAATTACCGTATACCCTATGCCTGTTTTTGTTGACCACGCTTTTAACGCATAGTAAAAATTGCCACAGGTATCTTGGTGTTTATTGTGGGGCGCTCTAGTCACGTAAAGTTCTCCATTGATAATTTCATAACGGCTGCCGTTGTCGGGCATCAGCTCTAGGTCAGCACTAGTCCAAAGAAGCTGCTCTGCTGGTTGGGCTTCTGTCACAATGGAATTATTAGCAGTTTCAGGGGTAGTAGCGATCGCCTGAGTCATGATAAAAGTCCTACGATGAGCGATATCGTCATAGTATAGCAATCTGTACGATCAAGCGTTATTGAGGGATTACTCTGTGTTATATAACAAAATCCATGATATACCTATTATATAGGTTAGATAAGCTTTATAGTAGGTATATATTTAAGCTGAAAGACATGCTGAAAGAACTTTTTGGTGGTAAAGCACCTGAGCAGGTTTTGCTATATCTTGCCAATTATGACGAAGGGTATGGAAAGGCGATCGCTGATACCTATGGTGTTGCTTTGAGTACTGTCCAAAAACAACTCCAGAAGTTTGAAGACTCAGGACTGCTAGTGAGCCGTTCGGTAGGAAAAACCCGTCTCTATACATGGAATCCGCGATCGCCTTTTGTCGAACAGGTCAAACTGCTGCTAGCTCAGCGTCTCAAGTTAACTCCTGAAGAAGAAATAAAAGCTTATTACCGTCAACGTCGTCGTCCTCGCCGAGCAGATAAACCTCTTGTTAATCCACGAAGACTTAACCCTAGTTGACCGCAAAATAGACTTTATCCAGTTATCCAAATCCTGAAATGATGATGAAACTTGGGCTAAAATAGCAAGAGCTTTTCTAGAGTTAGTACAATATGTCAAAGGGTGCTTGGCAAAGGTTATGTGAGATTCTCACCACCGATATTCCGATCTCTGAATTTACGCAGGGAACAGTTGATACGGGCAAAACTTTTATAGAGTTAGCTAAATCAATAAACGAGAACCGTTCACTTTCTGAGCTAGCACCCTTGATTGGTCAGGTTTCTTCGGTATTAGATGTTTTAAATTTGCCCATTGTGCAAGTGGTTGGTTCTGCTTTGCCATTGGTGGGAATTGCCAGTAAGTTGCTGCAATTTTCTTTAGATAGAGCAAAGGTGGAGCTATCTTTTGCAGATTGTGTTGAACTTGTGGGACAAGAGGCATACTTAGAGAGCTTTAAAAACTTTCTAAACAGAGATGAAAATCAGCAATTGCTGAAAAAATTAGAAGATGCAAAGGCTTCCGATCGCCTTCAAAAGAAAATTGCAGAATTGGGTAGGAGTCTTTCACTCAATGACAATGAGGCTTGCGAAGTACTGGATTGTTTTCATGAGTCGAAGTTGGCAAAGGCAATGAATCCGATTCTGGCTGAGCGCTTGATTGAGTCAGGTATGGGAGAGTCTGCTGCTAAGATTGTTGTTGAGAGGGTGTCACGGCTAACGCATCGAGAAACAAAGTTTGTTTTGACTAAGTTGAAAGACAAGGTTGAAAGTCTAAGAGCGGTTTATGGGGGAGATTGGCAAAGCGATAGTAAAACCTATCTGAGCATAGATCGCTATTTAGAAGATTTCATTGCAAAGCAGCCTAGTGAGTCAGTTTTTGACGATAATTTTGGATTTAAAGATATCTATGTAGAGTTAAAGATTGCGGAGATTGCAAAAGATGGTAGCAATAGCGAACCTCAATTTATTGAAGAATGGGCGCTAGGTTTACTCAATGATGAGAGCAAATCGGGACAGGTACTATTTATCCAAGGGGAACCAGCGCGAGGGAAAAGTGTGTTTTGTCGGATGTTTGTTGATCGCGTTAGGCGAGAGCTATATCCAATTTGGATTCCGATTTTAATTAGATTGCGGGATATTACGGATTCCGTAGATCACTTTGATACATTTCTAAGTTATGCAGTAAAGAGAACATTTACAATTGGGGAGGAATGGCTCAACAATCCTAATACTCGCTTTTTGTTTGTATTGGATGGATTTGATGAGCTTCTTCTAGAACGTATTAGAGATCTCAAGCTCAAAGATTTTCTGGATCTGGTATCTGAGTTTCAAACTAAGTGTCAGGAAAATAGTGAGCGTGGTCATAGAGTAATTATTACAGGTAGACCACTTGCACTGTTTGGGATTGAGAAAGATATGCCCGACAATTTGGAACGGGTGAAAATCCTCGATATGAGTGCAGAATTACAGGAGAAATGGTTACAGAAGTGGGCAAAACTTAAAGGTGCAGATAAAGCTCAAGAATTTAAGGATTTTCTAAGTGATCTAAACTGTCCTGAACAGGTTAAAACATTAGCGAAAGAGCCGATGCTAATGTACTTTTTGGCAGCAATGCACACGGATGGAAACCTTAAGATTGAAAACTTTCAAAATGCGGGAAATAGTACCAAAATTTTGATTTATGAGCAGACATTGGATTGGGTTCTAGATAAACAACGCTCCAAAGGCAGAAAAAATCTCAATCAAGATTTGACAAAATTAGACAAAGAAGAACTTCGCTATATCTTGAAAGAAGCTGGTTTATGTGTTGTACAGTCTGGAGGAATATTTACTACCTTGGATGCTATAAAAGACAGATTAGAGCTTGATCTGGTTACTAAACTGAAAGCTCATGCAGAACATGAAGAAGGTAATTTGCCCATAGCATTAGCAACTTTCTATTTAAAATCATCAGATACCAAAGATAATTCAATGGAATTTCTGCACAAGAGTTTTGGTGAGTTTCTTTGTGCAGAGAGATTTGTTGATAATTTAATGAAATGGTCGCAGCAAAAGCCAGATCTAAGTAATCCTCATCTTCAAGTTTGGAAAGTGGATAAGAAAGATTTAGAGTGGCAGGTATACGACTTATTTGGTTTTGGAGCGCTGACTTCTGAGATTGTGGAATATTTGACAGCTTTGATTAAAAAGGAATTTAAAGACAAAGATGATGATTTTGTGAGGTTGTTTGAGCGCTTATATGGGTTTTATTGGGCTTGGAGTAATGGAGAATTTATTGATGCGGTTGATTCGGATGGAGAGCCTATACCACTTAAGAAAGCCCGTTTAATGCAGAAGCAATGTTTTCCAATCGGGCAACGTAAGGTTGATGTTTATACTGGCTTGAATGTTTTGATTTTAATGTTTACTTTCCATCGTTATGCTCAGGTAAAATCAGAACTAAAAGACAAAGTTTCATTCCATCCTTGCAAATATAGTTCAAAAGATGGAGCGACCGATGACTCAACTCGATTGCTCCGTATCATTGGTTATGGGCAATGTCTTAGAAATGGTGGTTTTAAGGATATAGTCAGCAAATTTTTAACTAACGTAAATTTCAGTAGCACAGACCTCCGTGGCGCAAACCTCCGTGGCGCAAACCTCCGTGGCGCAGTCCTATTCCTAGTATACCTCAGTGGCGCAGACCTCGGTAGCGCAGACCTCGGCGGCGCAAACCTCCGTGGCGCAATGCTCCGTGGCACAGACCTCCGTGGCGCATTCCTCGATGGCGCAAACCTCCGTGGCACATACTTCGGTGGCGCAGACCTCCGTGGCGCAGACCTCCGTGATGCAAACCTCAGTGGCGCATACCTAGGTGGCGCAGACCTCAGTGGTGCAGACCTCGGTGGCGCAGACCTCCGTGATATTTCATCAAATGAAAGTAAAATCTGGTCAAATGCTAGAGGCTTACATAAAGCAATTAATGTATCTGACGCTTTAGCTAGCAATCCGCAATTTAGAGCGGCAGTTTTGCTATGCAATGGATCTGATTTAGTTGTTTCTGGTGATGTGGATAGTGCAATTGCTGCTTATACTGAAGCCCAAACCATCGATCCGAATTTAGAGATTTCTGCGTTCTACTGGAATCAATTAGGCTGGTTTGGTAGTCTACATAATCGCGCCAATGATGTTCTATTTGCCTGTGACAAACTTGTTGAGCTAGGGGACTCTGCTGATACTCGTGGTCTCGCAAGAGCATTAACTGGCAATTTGACTGGTGCAATTGAGGACTTTGAAGCAGCAATCAACAGTGGGGAACTTGAGGAAGAAATACTAGAAAAGCGACAACGTTGGCTTGAAGTTTTAAAATCTGGACTTAACCCATTTACACCCGAAGAACTAGAAGCCTTGAGAACTAGTGAGGGGGCAACATCATGAACATAAAATGTATTAGCGAAGTCAGCGCCCAAAGATATAAAAATCTTGACTTAGATCAAGGTTTAAAACTTAGCGAAGGATTGAACATATTTATCGGTTCTAATGGCTCTGGCAAAAGTAACTTTATTAGCTTATTAAAGTTTTTAAAAGTTGGTATTTTAGATGAATTTTTGTCGGACAAAGATGGCATTAAACATTTCATAAAATCTACATCTCTGTTAGGCTATTCTAAAATGCTAAGTGCATCAGATGCTCCACCAGAGAAAGTGGATTTAATATTTACATTTGCTATTAATAATTTTATTAATAATGAGGTAAATTTCTATTTATCATTCCTATGTTCTTCTAAAAGATTTCCACAAATTCACACAGAATCATTGTCTGTATATAATCCGAAAAAAGATGTTAAACCTTTATACTATTACCAATTTCCATACAAATCAAACGAATATGGAGCTATTTTTGATACTGAAGATGGTTTGCATTTAAGATGTACTAAAGTAAACGAAATTCCATCTAATGAAATTGGCTTAACTATTATGCCGAAATTACTAGAGGGTATAAAAGATCTTCCAAAAACAGAAACTCTATTTAATATTCGCCGCCAAATCATTAACCTTATCTCTGATTGGCGATTTTATAGTGCTAATAATATGAATCTCAAAGAGATTCGTAATGCAGAACCAGAAATCGGATCTCCAGAGAAATATCTCAATCCTGACTGTGAAAACCTAGCCCTAGTCCTAGACAACCTCATCCAAGAAAGCATCGACTTTGAAGACCAACTCAACGTCATCATGCGTGACATCGTGCCACAAACAAAACGCATTCGCCCCATCAGAACAGGCAGAACCAGAATTAGCATTGAATGGCACTTACAAAATACCAAACGTCCTCTATACCTTGATGAAATGTCCGATGGTACAGTCAGAATGCTATGTTGGGCAATCATCCTCAACTCTCCTAACTTACCCTCCCTCATCGTCATTGACGAGCCAGAAGTCGGCTTACATGTTCAATGGTTGAGCTACCTCGCCGAATGGATTAAAAACGCCGCCGCTAGAACACAGGTGATCATCACTACCCATAGCCCCGACCTATTGGATAAGTTCACAGACCGCCTCGAAAATGTCCATGTCTTTGAAGCCTCCAACCCAGAACAAACCCTATTCCATGTCAAAACTCTATCCAGAGAACGCCTCCAAGATCGCCTAGATGAAGGTTGGGAACTTGGCGATTTGTATCGAGTAGGTGAACCTGAAATCGGAGGCTGGGCGCTGTGATCGTATGGGTATTTGCAGGAGGCGGACAATCAGAAATATCAGGACTACTTCCCTACTTACGCAGAGAATTTCCAAATTGTGACTTCCAAAGAGTGACACCAGTTAGTAATAAGGAAGGAATAAAACCCAACAAATTAGGCGCAAAACCTAAGACAAATCGAGCATCTCAAGGCTTGACGGGTAAATCATTGCTCAAAGAAATTGAGGAGAGATTAAATCATAAATTCAGATTAAACGATCCCATATGCGATCTGATTTTGATTTTTGACGATCTCGACTATCCACCCCAAGGCACTAACGATCCAAACGAGTTCTGTCAACAGAAATCTCAAGAATTTATAGATCTCCTCAATCATGTATGGCAAAATAACCCAAACATTCCGCCAGTTAATCACATCATCGGATTCGCCAAACCCGAATTAGAGTCTTGGGTGATAGCCGATTGGGAGCAAACCTTAGCCAGAGACCCCGACTTTCGCGATAAATGTAAGGCAATGCAGCACTGGCTCGTAAGCGATCGCCAACTATCCTTTAGCAATCCCGAAAATTTTGGACTAGATCCCGCATTTCCACAGAGCTATCATCAAAAACTTTCCAACGCTATTATCCAAGCCTCAGAACAAAAAGAAGGAATGAGATATTCCAAACAACTACATACCGCCCGTTTTATCAAACAACTTGACTCGGCGATCGCCCAACAAAAATGTCCAGAGTTCCGCAAGTTTTTTACCAGTCTGACACGACTCACTCAAAAAGCTAAAAGCTAAACGCCATAAACCATATAGCCAAACAAGATTACAATATGTTGTTAATCAATATTCATGATTAAAAAAATGCTATCAATCACCTTAGATCAAGAAACAGTAAGCTACTTAGCAGAAAGTATTGCTCAAGAAAATCGCAAATAAATTATCAACGCTAAAATAAAAAATAGGAGAATTAAAGCTATGACGATCGCCCAAATTGAAAACCTTATTCGTTACGTCACCAATTCAGAAGGCAAAACAACCGATGTGCTTGTCCCCTTAGAGATTTGGCAACAGCTAATCCATTCCTTAAACACTGACAATATTAGTGGATTAGCTTGGATTGATGAACAAGAACCCAAAGAACAAATATTAGCCGACTTACAAGAATCGGTAAGGCTTGCCGCAGCAGGACAAACATTCCCAGTATCACAACTTTGGGAAGACGCTACAACATAAACCTATGATCGAAGTTCGTTTTACCTTACCCTTCATTCGCCGCCTAAAACCACTAACTAAACGTTATCGCAAAATTCAATCTGACATCCAACCAATAATCGAACAGCTACAAAATGGAAATCTTATCGGCGATCAAATCACTGGTCTAGACTTCACCATCTTTAAAGTTCGTGCCAAAAACAGTGATATTCCCACAGGAAAAAGCGGCGGTTATCGCGTTATCTATCAAGTGATTTCACCTGAATTAATCTTGCTTTTACTCATCTATGCAAAATCAGATCAAGCAGACGTTAGCCTAGACGAGATTGAAGACGCTATTAGCAAGGCATAGCTAAAAATGACGACTTTACTGATTTGTTACTAAGATCGCCACATTAGACAATGATTTTGACATCTATCGCCGTTATCGCAAACAACCATTTGAGCGCATATTTTTATCATATAGCTGTCGCTAAGTGTATCAGGACATAAAACCCAAAAGAGAGTTGCGGCGCGAAGCGCCGCAACTCTCTTTTGGGTTTTGATTTTGTCCTAACATGACTGGCGACAGCTAAAGTTTCCTTGGCGATAGGCGATCGCTATCCCCCAATGACCCAAACAAGATTACAATATGTTAAGCAAAACTTAACAACAAGGTAACGACAGTCAGGGTCGAGCATAAACATGAAAGCAGTGATTATTGGTGCAGGCTTAGCAGGTATGAGTACTGCCGTAGAGCTTAGCGAACAAGGATATGAGGTAGAACTTTTTGAATCCCGTCCCTTTGTGGGCGGCAAAGTCAGCAGTTGGCTAGACAAAGATGGCAACCATATCGAAATGGGCTTGCACGTATTTTTTGGCTGCTACTACAACCTCTTTGCACTGATGAAAAAAACAGGCGCATTCGAGCATCTCCGCCTCAAGGAACATACCCATATTTTCGTGAATCCAGGTGGCGCACAGGCTGCCCTCGATTTTCGCAACTTTGGCGGCGCACCCTTTCATGGTCTGAAAGCATTCGTAACCACAGGACAATTACCACTTAAAGACAAAATCCAAAATGCGATCGCGATCGGGCGGAGTCCCTTAATTCGCGGCTTAGTCGATCATGTTGGCGCAATGAAAGAAATCCGCGCCCTCGACAACATTAGTTTTAAAGATTGGTTTTTGGGGATGGGCGGATCGCAAGCGAGTCTCGATTTAATGTGGGATGCGATCGCCTACGGATTAGGCTTTATCGACTGCGAAAATATTTCCGCACGCTGTATGCTCACCATCTTCCAATTCTTTGCATCGAGAACTGAAGCTTCGATTTTGCGAATGCTCGAAGGTGCGCCCGATGAGTTTTTGCATAAGCCCATTGTGAAACTAATTGAATCTAAAGGTGGCAAAATTCATTTGCGTCGTGGTGTGCGTGAAGTTCTCTTTGAAGGCGAAGGCGAAGATACTCGCGTCACAGGTTTGATCATTGGCAAAGAAGATGGCGAAGAAATCGTGAATGCTGATGTGTATATCTGCGCCACTGATGTTCCAGGAGTAAAGAGAATCATTCCTGAGAAATGGCGTGCATGGTCACAATTTGACAATATCTATAAGCTTGATGCTGTGCCTGTAATTACCGTGCAACTACGCTTTGATGGTTGGGTAACGGATATTGATAATTTGCTTTATGCCATTAAAGTAGATTTCTCCACCTTTGCCGATTTGGCAATTACTAGCCCCACTGACTATTACAAAGAAGGCGAAGGTTCCCTATTGCAATTAGTAATTACCCCTGCGGATGATTACATTAAGCTCAGTAATGAAGCGATCGTTGAGAAGATGATTGCTCAAGTGCATCAGATTTTCCCTTCTTCTAATAAACTGAATGTCACTTGGTCAAGTGTGGTCAAACTGGCGCAGTCGCTCTATCGAGAAGCCCCTGGTAAAGATCCCTTCCGTCCAACTCAAGCTACACCTGTAAAGAACTTCTTCCTCGCAGGCAGCTACACAATGCAAGATTACATCGACAGCATGGAAGGCGCGACACTTTCAGGCAAGATGTGCGCCGCAGAAGTGATTAAGAGCAAGCAGTTAGCGAAAGTATAGAAGCAAGAACCGTGCAATGCACGGTTTTTGCTTTTTGATTAGGAATCATGGATTTACCTCTTATCTATCATCCCAATTACGTCGCGCCGATCGCTAATACCAATCGCTTTCCGATGGAAAAGTTTCGCTTGCTGTATGAGATTTTACTGGCTGATGGTGTGGCGCGATCTGAGCAATTTTTTCAGCCAGAATTACCAGACTTAGATGCGATCGCCTTAGTCCATGATCGCGAATATGTGGATGCTTATTGGCAAGGCAATCTCGCCCCCAAGGCTCAGCGCCGCATTGGATTACCTTGGAGTCCCGAACTCGCCTATCGCACAAGAATCGCTGTTGGTGGCACATTATTAACTGCAAGGCTAGCCTTAGCTCATGGATTAGCTTGCAACACCGCAGGGGGAACCCATCATGCTTTTCCTAGCTATGGTTCAGGCTTTTGTATATTTAACGATCTGGCGATCGCTTCCCAAGTTTTACGCCAAGAAGGTTTAGTCAAGAAGATATTAATCGTTGATTTGGATGTGCATCAAGGCGATGGCACGGCTCTCATTTTTCAGGACGAGCCAGATGTATTTACCTTCTCGATGCATTGCCAAATTAACTTTCCGTCTGTTAAACAATTTAGCGATCGCGATGTTCCCTTACGGGAGGGAATGGAAGACGATGAATACTTACGCACTCTGGCTAATCATTTACCAGATTTATTAACGGAATTTAAACCCGACCTCGTACTCTACGATGCAGGAGTCGATCCGCATATAGGCGATCGCTTAGGCAAATTGGCTCTTACCGATGCGGGACTCTATCGTCGCGATATGCAGGTTTTGAGTACCTGTATTTCTCAAGGGTTTCCCGTTGCCTGTGTGATTGGTGGTGGTTATTGCGAAGATATGCGATCGCTAGTTTATCGACATTCCCTATTACATCGCGCTGCCAGTGAGATCTATCGACAATATCGGCTATAGCCCTTGACGAAATACTTTGAGTGCAGATTTTGGTTCCGCCATTAGTAAGCAACGGGTGAGTAGTTCTAAATCGAGATTAGGCAAGCATTCACTTTGGTTGATCGCCTCATAGCCACTTTCACGTAACCGATACAGCGAAAACTTACCATCTTCCCAAAACCAAACCTCTTTTGTATGAAAGCGCCGATAACGCTCTAACTTCGCTACATTTCCACTCGTAAAAATCACCTCAATTGCTAAATCGCGATCACCTAATTTATTGCCAAAACAAAAAGATAAATCTGGCTCAACACTTGCACCTTTAGCTTCTGATTCTAGAGTAGCGCTACCTGTCGGAATAAAATCGATATCCTTTTCTGCAAAATAAATCCCCAATAACATCGAGAGTAAATGCACGATGATTTCATGGGCAGCCGATGTAGTCATGATCTCGATAAGCCCGTCAAGATAATTGAGATGGATATTACGCGAATCACCAATTAAAGCAGAAAGTGTCTTAAATTCTTTCCATGAATATCGATTCGGAAAAACAAAATGCTGAGATTCCGTCTCTTTAGATATCTGATTTAGTTCTGTGGATTGTGATGATACTTGAGCAATCACGGGTTTATAGAGATAGTGGTAACTAATCACATATGTAGAGAAACTATAGCACACCCATAATTTCGCTAATAAAGAACCAATATTTTTGTGGCGCAGTGAAGCTGCGCCACAAAAATATCAAATCGCTGAATCTTTACTACCAGATTTCTATACCTTTGAAGAAAAGCTATGAGCCTTGAGAATTGCTGCTACTAGAAACGCATAGGAAATACCGCCGACTATTGCTAATAGCCAAAAACTGACTAAAGCACTCGTATTCCAAAGGGCATGAAGCAACGCCGAACTGAGATATCCAATTGTGAGAATTTGCCAACGAAGGGAAGGCTTCATAATACTCAACCCAATGAAATAGCCAAAATAACCGCTATATGCCATATGTCCCGCCACAGAGCCAAGTACACGGGGAATCAATAATTGCAGCCCTGTCAGTTCCGCAATCTCAGAACTCCCTGCTTGATTTGCCACACTCTGCACAATACTGGGTACATATAACCCCAAGGTTTCCGTCAGCGTAAAACCCACTGCCGAAGCCGCACCGATCAAAATTCCATCTAATGGTTCGCTAATACCTACACGCGATCGCCATTTCTTCCCCAGTCGTAACCCCATAAACCAGAGCGCAAATACTGGCAAAGCCTTAAGCAACTCTTCCATTAAACCCGCCCCAAAAAACATCGCAATCAGAACACTGATAAAGCTAACTTGCCCCGTTGGTGCAGTCCCTGGTAGAACTTTATAAAAGAACCACAGAAAAATATTTAAAATCGGGCTTCTAAGAATCAACGCCGTAAATATTGCTGCGCCTAAAATTACCCACCAAGGTTTATTTTTGCCACAAAGTTGATAGACAAAATAATAGGCGGCTAGGCTGATATATACGGAAATTGTGAGGTTAAATAATTGGGGCTGTCCTAAAAAAGCAAACATCATCACCACAAAGCCCACTGTTGCAATCCCTGGTAAGAGATAGGCTTTTTTCCAAAGATCGTTACCTGTCGAAAAAATTGGTAATAACTTTGTCAGTGTGATACTTGTAATTTGCGATCGCGGACGTTTCCTAATATCTGTTTCTAAAGCTGTATCGGGACTAGACTCTAATTCAAATACAAACTGGGGACCACCTTTAGTTAGCTGGATGCGATCGCCATGCTTGAGTGGATAACAGCTATACAAACGACGGTCATTAATAAACGTGCCATTAGCGCTATCAAGATCGCAAATTTCCCACCCCTCAAACTTCTGCCTAGCATCTTGACGATTTTTCTGTTCCGCAAAAATGGGACGAATCTCCGCATGACGACGCGATACCGAGCCATAGATATTGATATCGATCGCCACTTCACAACTAGGATCACGCCCCAAGGTAATTACACGATCGCCCAAAGTCGCCACAATTTCACCATGATCAACATCTTGGCGATCAGCAGAAATTTGCTTGAGAAAAGCTATAGAAGTAAGGCGATCATACATAGCTTCATTTATATCATTAGTGTCGATACATAAAACCCAAAGATGAGTTGCAGCGCTTCGCGCTGCAACTCATCTTTGACTAAATTAGAATTCTTTCTATGTCTAACTCTGAAGCCGCACGCGCTAATTGTGAAAGATCGCTCAAATCTTGTATATAGGGCAAGATCCCTAAAACAGGAATAGAAGTAAGTCGCGAAATCATCTGCGGCGGTGCAAGTTCTTCTATTTCTTCAGATGTGTAAACTTGCGAACAACTCAGCACAATTCCTCTTAACTTAACTTTTTGTACATTCGCCAAAGCGACATTGGCGATCGCCTGAGAGATCGCTCCCAAACGTACAGGCACAACCAAAATACTGTCTAAAGCCCAATCTCTCGCCAAATCCGCCACGATATATTCATCGGTAATTGGTGAGCCTAAACCTCCCATAGCCTCAACTAATAGACATTCCTTCTGTTGTTGCAATTTTTGGAACTGTTGCCAAATCAACCCCAAATCAATTGCTTTTCCTTCTTTATAAGCAGCGATCGCAGGAGCGATCGGCGTTTCAAAATACAAAGGTGTAATTTCAGCAAGGGTTTGCGAAAGCGAGAAAGTCTGGTTGTAGAACTCGCGATCGCCCTCTCCCGACTGCAAAGGCTTATAAATGCCTAGGGATTTACTTGGTTCAGTTGGAGATACATTGCGATCGCGATAGGTCAGCCAATAAGCCGCTAAAGCTGCTGTTAAAACAGTCTTCCCTATACCCGTATCACTGCCAACAATCAATAGAGGTTTCGTCATTTAGTTAATATTCAGTAAAGTCTGGCTAAGTTCTATTTGTAATATTTATTAAGCTTAAATCTTAGTTTAGGCGAACGCCTTCACATGAGCAATTTCCCACTTAATCATTCTGATATTTTGCCATAGTAATATGGTTTATACTTCGGTAATGGTTCATTCTTTTCGATTGCAAGCTCTATTAGAATTTCGATCAGTTCCTTAGCATTTTGCAGTGCTTCAGAATATGTTTTGCCATGAGTGCAAGGTTGGTTGATGTTGGTAAAGTCTGGCAAGGAAACAACAAAGCATTTATCTTCATCAGACCATTGCAGTGTAATTGTATATTTCATAGGTTCTCAAATTAACGGTACACAATTAACTCCTAGCCCACTCATTTGACGAATATGCTCATCAAAAGAAACAATGGTAGGTATCTCTAATCGTTGAGACATAACTAATAGTGAACAGTCTGTATAACTCCATGTTTTGTCATTGTACCGTTGAAAAGATTCCCATACACATGTATCATCCATCTCAGATAGAGCAATATAACGATGTTCGTTTCGTAATATATGACCAATAGTGATTGAGTCTTTAATAGAAACTTTGACACGAAGCCAAGTGACGGTTTCATCAAAGACCGTTGAGATGATTACCCATCTTGTTTTAGGATTGGCGAAAAAGTAATCGCGTATTGCTTTATGGTGTTTTTCTGAGCCGACAAAAAAGGCTATAAGTGCTGATGTATCAAGAATAACTTCTAACATGAGAGATTCCCATACAAAATATCGTCAATCTGTTCGGCATAGTTTGTTTCAATGGTGGAAACATCAACGATATTCGTTTCTTTTGGCTGTGAAATTTGCAGTTTACCGCATAGTTGCCAAGTCTGTGTTTGTAGTAAAGTTGATTCACTATTAAGATATTGCTGAACTGCCTTCGCAACAATTTCTTGCAGGGAGAAGCCTGTTTGTTTGATTTTTGGTAGAAATTCATCGGGAATATCAACTGTAATTTGCATTGCTTAATTACCTGTATTTATTGATTACATTCTAGTTTAGGCGATCGCCCTGACATGAGCAATTTCGCGATCTCAAATTCCTAAGGAATACCCCTCTGCACAAAAAATTTGCTGCTCTTACTTGAATTTTCATAAAACAAAGATTATTGTCATAGTTAAATACAAAAAATCAAAAATGTAATCATAATGAGTATTGATCCTCAATCACTAACTCCAGTATATGTAACAGAGGAGATAAACCAACCATTGACTCTCTACGAAGGAGACATGAAATTTATTGGGAAACAAGGAGATCGGGATATCGTAGCTCATGGAACTGGAGTCGTAAAACTTAATTGGTTTCCCACAACAAGAATCAAATATTCTTTTGAATCTAACAATAGTGTTACATCTAATTTTAAAGAATCACATGTTTTAGAATTGGTCAATTTAAAGGTTTCCTGTAAGGCTAATGCTACTAAATATCAATTTCGGTAGGAATAAAAACAGAGGTTTCAGGCTTTTTACATGAGCCTGCTGTTATCACTTCTAATTCAAATCTTTCCTATGTAATATTTCACCTCACAAATTTTCATAGCTGTCAGCTTTTATTAGAAGCAAATGGATGGAAAGTAACGATTGCTCCATTAGAAAAAATCAAAGAACTGACTAACTCTCTAGAAGATGAGGGCGGATATGCAATTACCCATGTAGCTAAACTTGAAAAGAGCAACAAACATACATTTATACCAAAACACAAAATGGCATAGCCATTTTGTGTTTTTAAAACCCTTACTGGGTCTGGTTTTTAATTCACGAAAGTGTTGCCACTCTTTCGTGAATTGGTATTACCTCTGAAGAAGCACTAGATATTTTAAGTGGTTTATCTTCTTTTCTATCATTTGCTAGAGGATTGAAGAAAAGAAAATTAATATGCCTAAGGCAATTACGGAAGTTCGCAATAAGCTTACTCATCTTGAACAAAAGGAAAAAGTACATCCCAAAAGCATAAGAAAAGAAGCATGGCGCTTGAGTTTATGGTATTTAGAGCTTGTTCTTTTAGATCTTTTTAACTATCAAGGTGTCTACAAAAATCGTTTGAGATTCTATAGGGAAGGGGATTATGACGAACTACCTAAAGGCTCGATTCATAATCATTTAGTTTAATAAAATCGCTCTTTTACTCTCAACCGATGTTGGATTTTGGCGATCGCTTATTAAAATCATAGTTTTATCCGCAAGAGTTGATTAAGACCTGTTACAAACAGCGATCGCTAATCATCAAAGAGATAAATTTAGCGATCGCTATTTATCCCTTTCTGCTCTTTTGCGTTCTAGTTCCGCTAGTCTCTGCTCTAAATCCATCTTGTCAGACTCAATTGCATCGGATAAATGCGATCGCCATTAATCTCAACTAATAGATTTGAGCGATCGCATTCTCATTTATTCACTATCCCAAACAGCGCAACGACTCCAACATCCCTTTTGCTTTATTCAAGGTTTCTTGATATTCCTTCTCAGGATCGGAATCAGCTACCACACCAGCACCCGCCTGCACGCTAGCCGTTCCATCCTTCGTTACCATTGTCCGAATCGTGATGGCTGTGTTTAGCTGACCTTCAAAGTCATAGTAGCCATAGGCTCCAGCATAAGTGCCTCGGCGATCGCCTTCTAAGTTATGGATAATATCCATCGCTCGAATCTTTGGCGCACCGCTCACCGTACCCGCAGGGAAACAAGCCTGAAGCAGATCCCAAGCTGTTTTTTCTGGACGAATTTCACCAACGACATTGCTGACGATATGCATCACATGGGAATAAAGCTCAATCGACATCAACTCATCAACTTTCACCGTGCCACTTTTGCAAACACGACCGAGATCATTGCGACCCAAATCCACCAGCATCACATGTTCGGCAACTTCCTTCGGATCAGCGAGTAAATCCTTGGCTAGTTCCGCATCCTCCTTTGGTGTTGCACCTCTAGGGCGAGTCCCTGCGATCGGACGTAGGACTGTGCGCGATATTCCATCAACTACTTCCGCTTTGACCATAATTTCAGGGCTAGAGCCAATTAGCTGCCAATCCTTGAAGTTAAAAAATGCCATGTAAGGCGAAGGATTAACTACCCGCAAGGAACGATACAAACTAAATGGCTCACCCTTAAATTCTGTGGTTAAGCGTTGTGAAAGCACCACTTGAAAAATGTCACCAGCCTTAATATGCTCCTTGCCTTTTTCTACAGCTTGACAGAATTTTTCGCGAGTAACGTTACTGGTGTAACTCACAGGCGGTTGCAAGCGGGGATTTGTCCAAGTAATCGCTGTTTTTTGGCGATCTAGAGGCGATCGCAATTTATCCACCAGCACCGTTAAGCGATCGCAAGCTGATTTATAGGCTGTTTCCAGATCATTACCAGTACTCAAATCTGCATAGGCGATCGCCCAAACTTTGCGTTTGACCTGATCAAACACTAGCAAACTATCCACCTGCATCCATACACCATCAGGCGTGTCTCCCTCTTGGCAAGAAAATACAGGGACTTTCGGCTCGATCCAATTAATTAATTCATAGCCCCAATAGCCAAATAGTCCCCCTAAACTCGGCGGTAACTGGGGCAAATGCACAGGATGAATTGGTGCGAGGCAATTATTCAAATGCTGAAAGGGATTGCCTATAAATTCCTTCACTGTGCCATCGCGAAATGTCTGCGTGGTGCGATCGCCTCTGGCTTCTAGTACCCATAGAGGATCACAACCCAATAGGCTATAACGTCCAAGCCTCTCGCCGCCCTCAACTGACTCTAATAAAAAGCTATAGGGTTGACCTTGACAAACACGATACCAAGCCGAAACAGGCGTATCGAGATCGGCAACCAGTTCCATATATACAGGTACAAAATTGCCCTGCTGCGATAGCTTAATAAAGTCAGAATACTCAGGGAAAATCATGCGATCGGGATTTCTAAGAAATTTGCTGCAACTAGACTAAGATTTTATCGCGGTTTTCAGAAATAAGTAGATGAGCATATTAAAACCTAAAACCAAAGATTGTTCCGCCCGCGTAGCGGGCGGAACAATCTTTTCGGTTTTTAGTTTATTTATGCCTAGCTACTTACTATAAAATTCGTGCAAGTTAGAAATTTTGGTATCTCCAGTCAAGAGCGATCGCCTAATAAGTAGCTAGGCATAATTAATTACAAAGCAAAACCCGTAAAGTTGCGCCCCACAGGGGCGCAACTTTACGGGTTTTGGTAATTTATTTTGCACAGGTACTTAAGACTGGTGACAGCTATATAGCTACCGTCGATTGTGTTAGGACAAAATCAAAACCCAAGAAGAGAATGGCGGCGCTTCGCGCCGCCATTCTCTTCTTGGGTTTCATGTCCTCAAACACTTGGCGACAGCTATATTTTCAAGATATCCAAATTCTTAATCTTGTCGCATTTCTGCAAACCCTATAACCCAATATCGATAAAAAAAGAAGGTTCGCTAAGCGAACCTTCTTTAGTCTATTTACTTAAACTTGGTGCAGCCTGAGACTGTAGGCTTGCCAGACGTTTATTATCGTGTTTATTAGCCAGTGCTGGAACTGCCTCACGCAGAGTAGTCGCCAGTTGTGTCGTGGTCGAATCATAGATTTGAGTCACGATTTTTGGATAGAATCCGATGCCGATAATTGGAATTAATAGACAAGCGATGATGAAGACCTCACGAGGTTCTGCATCAACGAGATCTTGGTGGGAAGTGAGAGCTTTATTTTCCTGACCATAGAAAATTTCACGCAACATTGAGAGCAGATAGATAGGCGTTAAGATTACACCCACTGCCATCAACAGGAGGGCAATAACCTTAAATGTGCCACTATAAGCATCACTAGTAGCAAAGCCCACAAAAATCATCACCTCAGCGACAAATCCACTCATCCCTGGTAAAGCAAGGGAAGCAAGAGAGCAGGTAGTAAACATCGCAAAGATTTTTGGCATTTGCTGACCAACACCACCCATCTCATCAAGGATCAATGTGTGAGTGCGATCGTAGGTTGCGCCCACAAGGAAGAATAAGCTCGCGCCAATTAATCCGTGAGAGATCATTTGCAACATTGCGCCACTCGTACCGAGATCGGTGAATGAAGCTAAACCAATCAGCACAAAGCCCATATGGGAAATTGAGGAATAGGCAATTTTGCGTTTGAGACTACGCTGAGCAAAGGACGTAAGCGCCGCATAAATAATATTTACGATGCCCAAAACTACTAAGATCGGGGCAAAGTAAGCATGGGCTTCAGGTAACATGCCTGCATTCATCCGCATCAGCGCATAGCCACCCATTTTTAGCAAGATCCCTGCAAGAAGCATATGCACGGGTGCAGTTGCTTCACCGTGAGCATCAGGTAACCATGTATGCAAAGGGAAAATCGGTAACTTGACTCCATAGGAAATCAAGAATGCACCGTAAGCCAGCAATTGGAAGGTGAGGGGGTAGTTTTTATTAGCTAGTGCCGCCATGTCAAAGGTGACAGTATCACCATAAAATGCCATCGCCAGACCAGCAACAAGGATGAACAGTGACCCGATCGCCGTGTAAAGAATAAACTTCGTGGCAGCATATAGGCGCTTATATCCCCCCCAAATCGAGAGCAGTAGATATACAGGTATTAGCTCTAATTCCCACGTTAGGAAAAATAGCAGCATGTCCTGAACGGCAAATACAGCAATTTGTGCGCCATACATCGACAGCAACAAAAAGAAGAATAAGCGTGGCTTCAGAGTAACGGGCCAGGATGCCAAGATTGCTAATGTGGTGATAAATCCAGTCAGCAATACCAAAGGCATCGAGAGTCCATCAACACCCACTGACCAATTTAGCCCCAATTGGGGAACCCAAGAAT
Source organism: Pseudanabaena minima str. Chao 2107 (assembly GCF_051131155.1). Lineage (NCBI taxonomy): Bacteria > Bacillati > Cyanobacteriota > Cyanophyceae > Pseudanabaenales > Pseudanabaenaceae > Pseudanabaena > Pseudanabaena minima. The sequence continues at coordinate 289,501 of NZ_CP159508.1, read as the reverse complement.
AGCTCTCAACGAGTTGGAGGTTAGGGTTGCTGTAGTCATACTTTGTGCAGAAGGCATAGGCGATCGCCGCAAAGTCAATTAGTCCTACTAAAAGGGCAAACCAGCGAATGGTTTTGCCGTCACCTTTGTCTGGGACAAAGGCAACCATCAGGGACATAACTATGGGAAAGGCAATGATAAACGTGAGCCAAGGGAAGTTTTCGAGACTTAACATATTCAAAAGTAACCGTTGTAATTACCCACCCATTTTCTAGACAGTCATTTTACCTATGGTCACTTACCGACTCTGTAGTTGTTTATAGTTACTTAAACCTACGCGATCGCCATAAATCTGAAAATTAAGGCTGGGATCATTACAGTGAAGGGTATTACATCTTATTTACTGATTTAAAATCTATTTAAAGGATTGTAAAGAGAAGTTAACAAATGGAAATAATTATTTACATATACTTTATTTGCCAGCCCTAAGGTTTTGGGTTTCCACTTTTCTGCTAATCTCGAAAGTGAATAAATTATTTTTTTAATAGAGAGACTTTAGGCATGAAAGCACTTATACGCTTTTCTGTTTTATTAGTGGCGATCGCGTCAATTTTGACAACTGGCTTTTTAGGTTCTTTTGGCAGTAACTCTGCATTTGCCGAAGAATTACCTGCTACCAATTTTTATACACAAGATCTTAGCAAAATCGACCTGAACAACGCTAATATCAACACTTTCCGTCAAGTACGTGGTATGTATCCAACCTTAGGTCGGATCATTATTGAAAATGCGCCTTACAAGTCACTAACTGAGGTGCTAGAAATCGATGGTTTAAATGAAGCACAAAAAGAACTGATCAAAGCAAATGCTGACAAGTTCACTCTCAAAAAGCCTGATGAGTCTATGGGGCGTGAGCGGATTAACAACGCTAACTACAGATTGTAATTAAAGAGGCGCTTTGCGCCATGAATCAAAAAAAAGCAGCACTAAGTGCTGCTTTTTTTATTGTTAAACATCATCGCGATCATCGCGATCGCGATTGCACTGTATGTTGCTAAAATGTTACACATCGCAATAAAACAACAAATTCAACCCAATTTTAGAAAAGTAGGTATAAATACATGGCTCTTTTCGGCTTGTTTGGCAAAAAGGACAAAAAAGGGGATTCAGATAACACAGAATCATCTTATTTTCTTGATGAAGATTCCGCTAAAACCTTTGGCAACATTGATTACATGCGTACACCCAAGGCTGTCAAAAAGACATTTCCAACTATTAACGGTGTCAAAGGTGCTGAAATCACAGAAATCATATCAGCAACCGAGAAAACAGAAGGTTCTGAAATTAATGTTTCTACCAGTAGTGTTTCTGAACCAAAGCCACAACCCACATTTGAGCCAAAGATTAATACTCGCGTAGATTCGAGTATGGATATATTTCTCAACATGGCAAAAGATATTAAAAAGAAATAAATCCATAAAAAAAGAAGCGACGCAAAGCGTCGCTTCTTTTTTTATGGATTTCGGAAAACCGTCTAGATTTGATTTAGTGCTAATAACCTATACACCGTAAACTATCCTAGTAAATTGACCACATATTCAATAATTTTTGAGAGATCTTCGCATCTTCTAAAAACTATTGAATATAGATTCAGGCATGGCGCAAGGGTATTAGTATGGTGTTTAACTGGTTTCGGCGAAAGTTTGATGATGACAAAGATGCGAATAACCAACCTGTAGAGACAGCTCAAACTGAAGAAAAAACGCCTGAATCTGCACCTACTGATGGTACTAGCCCGATCGCATCACCAGCATCACAAGATTTATTAAATTGGGCGAAGGCTGCCTATGCCAATGTGCAACAACAAGCCGAAGTTGCGGAAGATCAAGCATCTGAAGCAGAATCCCCAAAGACAGAAATTAATCAGCCAGATGTCAACACGACTGATCTTGAACTTGCTCAACCTGAGATTGTCGAATCAGATGTTGCTCCAGAAATTAGTGAGCCTGAGGTTATTACTGCATTGCCAGTTGCCGAACCTGCAATTGTTGAAGCTGCGCCAGAAATTACCGAGCCAGTTGCAGAGTCGCCCCTAGAAATATCTCCAGAAATATCTCCAGAAGCAGCCACTGAAGTTCCTGCATCCGTTGAACCTGCGATCGCTGAAGTTATTTCCGCAGAAGCAACTACCCCTGAACCTGAAGCAGTGCCTTTTTGGATGCAGTCCGAAAGCGATCGCCAAGCTCGGATTGCCGCTCTTGAAGCCACAGCGATCATTGAGCCAGAACCAGAAGTCAAACCTGAAGTTACCTCTAGACGCAAAGCCACCATCAAGTTTGATGATGATTTTATTTGGTCAGCCGAAGTTCTCGCATCCCAAGGTCGTCGCCCCGAAGAAATCTCTGTCGAAGAGATCACATGGCTAAATCGTTTACGTCAAGGATTAGATAAAACCCGTTTATCATTAGTTAATCAACTAAAAGCGATCGTTGGACAAGGACCGCTCAGCGCTGATTCAGTTGATGATATTGAGGCTTTGCTATTGCAGGCTGATGTTGGCGTTAAGGCAACTGATCAAATTATTGCCAAGCTCCAAGACAAACTGCGTAAAGAAGTTTTGCCACCTGAAGAAGCGATCGCCTATCTCAAGCAAATTCTGCGCGAGATGCTTGATGTATCAGCACAGAAAGGCGGTGAGCCGATCCCTATGCTGATTCCCGAAAAGAATCAACTGAATATTTGGCTAATCACTGGTGTAAATGGTGCTGGTAAAACTACAACGATTGGTAAGCTCTCACACCTAAGCGTCAAGTCTGGTTACAAAACCCTGATTGCTGCTGCTGATACCTTCCGTGCAGCTGCCGTAGAACAGGTCAAGAGTTGGGGACAAAGATCAAATGTAGATGTAATTTGCAACCCTGCCCAAAATGCCGATCCTGCTGCCGTTGTCTTTGATGCGATTAGCGCGGCTCAAGCTAGAGGCACTGAGTTATTACTTGTCGATACCGCAGGGCGTTTGCAAAACAAGAAAAATCTGATGGAAGAACTCAGCAAAATTCGCCGCATCGTCGATAAAAAATCCAGCGATGCCAAAATCGAATCTTTGCTAGTGCTAGATTCCACCCTCGGACAAAACGGACTCAAACAAGCCGAAGTCTTCGCCCAATCCGCAGGGATCACAGGCGTGATCCTTACGAAGCTAGATGGCACAGCAAAAGGTGGTGTGGCGATCGCTGTAGTCCAACAACTTGGTCTACCAATTAGATTTATTGGCGCAGGTGAAGGCATTGAAGATTTGCGCCCCTTTTCAAGCTATGAATTTGTCGAAGCATTATTAAGTAACTAGTTTTTTGCGGCACTCCGCGCCGCAAAAATACTTTTAGAAAATTCCTGAAATCGTTTGTTAATTTCTGTCCAACTAAGGCTACACTGTTTGACTAAATTAGCTTTCATTCAAACCACCTAGCGTTGCAGCATTGGTATGTCTCTATCATTGCCACCTAGAAATAGATCACTTCCATCACAGCCAGATATTGACAATGCCTCTGTGATGGTAATGAAGGATCTCAAAGACCTGCTCAGACGGATGAGCCAGGATCAGAATAAAATCCATGAGCTGCTGAGCTTTTTGGGTTACGCTCTCCGCAGCTTTAGTAACCTCAATCAGTTTCTAGAATTAATTCCCCTAATTGCCAGTCGTGTGACTGACTCCGATGGTGGTGCGCTAATTTTATTTAAAGCAAGTGGACAAATGCGCCTAGAGTCTTTGCATTGTCCTGAGCGCAATCAAGGCGGCATGAAAGCCCAACAAGTTAGAACAGCGATCGAGAGGGCTATCCAACAGGTTTTAACAGGCAGTCCAACCGCTCTTGATGAGATGGTCAGCCGTTACCTTGGTGCCGATGTTCATTTGTACGGCACATCAGTTTTAGTCAAAAATGCGGTGCGGGGTCGTCTTTATATTTTTAGCCGCAAACCTGATTATATTTGGACAGATAACAAGCGGACTTTGATGCGCCTTGTTGCAGATCAAACCTCAGTAGGTTTAGAAAATCATGAACTCACTACCGAATTAATCAAAAAAGAGCGTCAAGATCGGGAGATGGAGATCGGCGCAGAAATCCAACGCCAACTCTTACCTCGCAACTGTCCCAAGATTCAAGGCATTGAGATCTCAGCGCGTTGCTCTACGGCTAGCCGAGTGGGTGGCGACTATTATGACTTTATCCCGATGCAAAAAGGCGATCGCTGGAGTTTTGTCGTTGGTGATGTCATGGGTAAGGGTGTCCCCGCAGGCTTGATCATGACGATGACAAGAGGAATGTTGCGAGCGGAAGTATTAAATAACCATTCTCCCAGCAAAATTCTGGAACATCTTAATGAGGTAATGTATGAAGATCTAGAGAAATCTCATCGTTTCGTGACCATGTTTTATTCAGAATATGATCCCGAAACCCAAATACTCTCCTTTAGTAACGCTGCCCATACTCCCGCCTTACATTGGCGAGCTAAAACCCGATCTGTTCATGCTCTCGATACAATGGGTGCTTTGATAGGCTTAGAGGCAGGATCAAAGTATGAAGAGCGCAGTACTCACCTAAATTCAGGTGATGTCGTCATCTATTACACCGATGGCTTTACTGAGGCGGCTAGTCCAGAAGGCGATCGCTTTGACGAAGAAAATCTCCGCAAAGCCCTAGACTGGGCTTGTCAAAATTGCTTTCCCTTATCTGATGATGTAACTCGCCCCCAGATGATTCTTGACTACATCTTCCAAGAAGTGCAAAACTTTATTGGAGAAGGGCATACTCATACTGATGACATGACCCTAGTGGTTCTGCATATAAAAGATAAAGCTCTAGTAAATTAACCCAAGACTAAAATATTATGTTTGAAGTAGCTCAACATTTAGTAACTAGCGCTGACTTATCATTTCATTTTTCAGCGATCGATGTTCCTAGCAATTTACATTTCCATATTGCCGATCTCAACTCACATATCAATATGGATTTACTAGCCCAACAATTTAAGCAAGATGTAATGGGCGATTTAGGAAAAGGTTGGAATAACTTTGTAAAGTCTGGTCAAATTTGGGCATTGATTATTGGTGTAGTAGTTGGATATCTATTTAGAAGTATTACCAACGCTTAAAACGCAAAAAAGCTGCACATAATGCAGCTTTTTTTACATATAAATGGCGGGGGACGGATTTGAACCATCGACCTTCGGGTTATGAGCCCGACGAGCTACCAGGCTGCTCTACCCCGCGTTGTTTCGCTTAGTTAATATAGCATGGTTTGATGGAAATGCAAGCATTTTCCCAAAGTTTTTAAAAATGGCTCTGTGCAATGCACAGAGCCATTTTTTAAAAACTTTGATTTTTCACCCCTCCGCAACGCCGTCTTACCTCAGTTGTTTGACCCGGTAAAACCAGGTGGAGCATTGGCTCTCAGCCTAACTTAAGTTCCCAGATCCAAGTCTGGTTTACTGCGGCGGAGATTACGAAGACTCCTAGAAAACAATTATCGATCAAGACACATTATCGGTAGTCACGCACGCCACAGAGGAGCTTATTTAACTATATAGCATAGGAAGAAGAATTTGTAAGGCTTGATTCTCTCCAAATAAGCAATACTCATTTGTGAGGTTATATGGCAACGATAGAGCAAAAAACAAAGGATAAGTGGCGGTGCTTCGCACCGCCACTTATCCTTTGTTTTTTATATCTAAGCACAACTTAACATTGCTATACCAATTCACAAAAGTGTCGGCACACTTTTGTGAATTGGTATAGCCAACCCGACAAAGGTTTTAACAACAAAAAACAGTCTAGCCATTTTGTGCATTGGGTTAAAGTAGCAATAATGTGAGTTCGATATAGCCATTTGCGGCGTGCTTTCCACTTTTGTCGAACTGACGTTAAAATAAACAACAAAAATTTTTAAGACGTAGCGAAAACTTATCTCAAATAATCTTGTTGTTTATTAAATCGCAGAACCTTAAGCCTTAGTTATTAGTTTTAAACCTAACTACAATATTGCGTTGAAACCAAGTTTTGATCTTAGGTTGGATTTTTAATTCCATAAGATATGACAAGACTAGGGTAAAAATGCTGAGTAAGATTAATCGCAATATGAAAGTCCATATAGTGCCTGAGACTGAGCTAGGAAAGTAATTGCGAATGAAGAATATAAATGGAGCGTGAAAGATATAAATCCCGTAGGAAATACTTCCAAAAAAAGCAAAACGATTTAGTATTGAAGGGCTTAATCTAAACCAAAACAAAGCAATTGCCAAAGCAATTTCAATTGCGGCTGCAATCCAGTTTTCTGAGCCTAAACCACCTTTTTTTAAAAAGACTCCGTAACAGATAGCAGAAAATGGCATCAGAAAGGCTAAAGCCCCGATCAATCGTGCAGCATTTGATTGAATAGGTCTATTTACAACTAGTATAAATAAAGATATACAAGCAGGTAAAGATACAACATCACCTAAACTCAATAGCCCCAAAGTGCCAGAATTATTGAGCTTGAGAACAGTAAATAGAGTGCCGCCTAAATGTAGTTCCGATGTGGCTAAAAGTACTAAGATTGCACTCAAAAGTGGAACAGACACTTCACGATTTTGTGATGGCACTCGCCACGCAAGCCATAGACCAAACAACCAAAAAAACCATCCAGTAAGATAGCTTACTAGGATACTTGGAAATCCTCTAAAAACTGTCCCAACGAAAACTATGATCACAACGCCAATCATGATTGGCATGATTTTGGGTCTAAAACGCCATATAGCAAGAAATGCTAAATAGTAAAAGAATTCGTAATTTAGCGACCATAGAGGTCCATTACCTGAAATTATTGGAACAACAAGATTTTGTAAAAAGAAAATATTGCCAAGGACAGTCTGCCAACTATCTATTGGAGAAACTAAATAGGAAAAAGCAATTGCTAATAAATACATTGGCAATAGTCGGACAGCCCGTCTCAGTAAATAGAGATTAGCCTTAGCTCCAGAAAAACTGTCTGTATTCGTAATTCCAATAACATATCCAGACATGATAAAAAAGATGAGAACGGCATCTAATCCTCCGCCAAATATAGCTAAAGGTTTATATCCTTGATCCAATCCATATGATGAAGATATGGCATGGGAGTAGAAAACCCATATAGCTGCTAGTCCTCTGAGTCCTTCCAGGGCAGGCTCAAACTTTGCTTTTTGGGGGTTATCATTGGCTGGAGCAAATCGAGTATTCCAATTAACCTGAGGTAATATCATTGCTAATATCAAATTTGTTGGATCAGTATAAAGATAAAGTGGAGCAAACTTCTGAATTTAGAAAAGTTAAATGTGAAATAAATTGATTTGGAAAATTTATTTTAAAAGAGGACAACAAAAACTATAGCTACAGCTAAAAACACCCTAAGATATAGCGTTTGATAAATCAAGTAAAATAATTTATCAATTTATAGATTAAAGCAACACAGAGAAAGTCTCGGAAGATTTAGACGCTTTATTTAATACTTTGTGAATAACATGATAAGCCAATTGTGATAAGTGATGATCATGTATTTTGTATCTATTGATTGTCTATAAGTGTAATTTTGGACTATTCAATAATATTACTGACTGAATTCTTGTAATTTTATTTGAGATTATCAGCTAACCAGTAAACTAATGGCGCGATCGCTAAAGCTGGTAAAAAAGATGCAACTCTGACTTTAGCGAGTTCTAACAAGTTTAAACCTAGTCCCAAAAGCATTAAGCCTCCAACGCCCGTAATAATTAGTACAGGCTGAGCATTAGCGGGATCGGGTAAGCTTTGCGCTAAATTTCCTGCCAGCAAGGATAAGCTGCCTTGATACAGAGCAACGGGCAAAGCCGAGAATCCAACACCAATTCCATAGGTGCTAGCAAATACGATTGAAATGAAGCCGTCTAGAGCAGACTTGAGAACCAAAAGATTATCTTCACCTCTGAGTCCGTTATTGAGACTGCCAATAATTGCCATTGGTCCAATACAGAACAAAAGACTTGCCGCAACAAACCCTTCTGTAAATTTACCTTTGCCCTTAAATTTCGCTTTTAACCAATCGCCAACCGATTCTAAACGTTTCTCGATTTGACCTAATTCACCAATTACACCGCCAATAATTAATGCAATCAGCGATAGAATCACTCCGTCTAAAGCGCCAGCTTTAACCTTAAGTAAGCTATTTGCCATATTTATACTGACAAACATGGTGATTAGCCCGATCGCTTGCTTGAGAATAGGTAACGACTGAGAAAGAAAACGACCGCGTAAAATGAGTCCGAGGAATGTGCCGAAGGCGATCGCCAAAACATTAATCCAAGTCCCACTGGTTTTAGTCCAAAAATCTAACATTTAGTTACGGTTGCTTTGCCTTTCAGCATCAAATATATCAACAAGGGTTCTGCAATTTGATAAGACCCAAACTTTGATGGCGCGGCGAAGCCGCGCCATCAAAGTTTGGGTTCCTTATTTTACGTCTAAGCTATCAGCAGAGGTAGACGCTTTATACTCACCTTTACTTATGCGATTCCTGTAAACCTTTGCAACTTTTTGCCCCATCTCTTGGCTTTACTAAATATAGTAAAGGGAATTAACTTATTCGATTGCTTAGCAATCAAACAACTTTTTGACATAAGACAGGGCATAGTCCTGCCAAAGATGAAGGCTTAGCCTTTTTAAGAAAAAACTAGGGATTTAGCCCAATAGGAGAGCAAAACATGGCTGTAGAGCCTTGCACAGAAGTTCCTGCCCATATAAAAAATCAATCAGCCGCTGATCTGCCCGTACTTAAAGAACGTGGACAGAGAGAGGTTTTTTGTGGCTTGACAGGAATCGTCTGGCTACACCGTAAAATGCAGGATGCTTTTTTCCTTGTGGTGGGATCACGAACTTGCGCCCATTTGATTCAGTCGGCGGCAGGAGTGATGATCTTCGCCGAGCCAAGATTTGGAACCGCAATTCTTGGCGAACGAGATCTGGCTGGGCTTGCCGACGCTAACGAAGAACTTGATCGGGTTGTCGATCAGTTATTGGAGCGTCGCCCTGATATTGGTACTTTGTTCTTAGTGGGATCATGTCCCTCTGAGGTAATTAAGCTTGATCTCGCCAAAGCTGCCGAACGTTTAAATCACAGATTCTTTCCAAAAGTCAGAATCCTTAATTACTCTGGCAGTGGCATTGAAACCACATTTACTCAGGGTGAAGATGCTTGTCTAGGATCAATGGTTCCCGTATTGCCCCGTAGCCAAGATGAACCAAGTCTAATGGTGGTTGGCAGCCTTGCGGATGTGGTAGAAGACCAGTTTCAAAGACTATTTGACAAAATGGGTATTGGACCTGTTTATTTCTTTCCGCCTCGTCGTGCGGCAAATTTACCGCCCATTGGGAAAGGGACAAAATTATTACTAGCACAGCCATTTTTAAGTGAGACTGTGCGATCACTGATAGCTCGCGGCGCAACCCTATTACCATCGCCCTATCCCTTTGGGATCGAAGGAACGACTTCATGGTTAAAGACTGCGGCTGATGCTTGGAATATTGCTGATGACCAGTTTGAACAGGCGATCGCCCCCTCTGTAAGCCGTGGCAAAATTGCTTTAGAGCGCTATCGTCAAGCCCTGACAGGTCGAAAAGCATTTTTATTCCCCGACTCACAGTTAGAAATTCCTTTAGCACGTTTTCTGTCTAGAGAATGTGGCATGGAACTAATCGAAGTCGGTACGCCTTACATCGATCGCCTATTGATGGACAGCGAGATTAACCTACTACCTGTTGGAACAGCACTTTCAGAAGGTCAGGATGTAGAAAAGCAGCTAGATCGCTGTCGTGAAGCTAGACCTGATATTACCGTCTGTGGTTTAGGGCTTGCCAACCCTCTCGAAGCCGAAGGTATGGCAACTAAGTGGTCAATCGAATTAGTATTTTCACCAATTCATGGTTATGACCAAGCTGCCGACTTAGCAGAATTGTTTGCCCGTCCACTTGAGAGACGCAGAAGATTAACAGTGTGATTTGTAGAGCGCTTTGCGCTCTACAAATCACACTTATTTTTTAAACTAATTGATATATAACCTATGGAATTAACCCTCTGGACTTACGAAGGTCCTCCCCATGTGGGAGCGATGCGAATTGCAACTAGTATGGAAGGAGTGCATTATGTACTTCACGCACCACAGGGCGACACTTACGCCGATCTACTGTTTACGATGATCGAGCGACGCGATCGCCGTCCGCCTGTAACCTATACAACTTTTCAGGCTCGCGATCTGGGTGGTGACACTGCGGAAATGGTCAAGACTTCAGTGCGTGATGCTTATGAGAGATTTAAGCCTCAAGTAATGCTGGTTGGCGAAAGTTGCACGGCTGAGTTGATTCAAGATCAGCCAGGTTCTCTCGCTAAAGGGATGGGCATCCCAATTCCGATCGTGAGTTTAGAATTGCCAGCTTATTCTAAAAAAGAAAATTGGGGTGCGAGTGAAACTCTATATCACTTAGTCCGCACTTTACTTTTGCCTGTTGTCCCTGCTCCAAACACACCAAGACCTAAGCGAGATCCTCATATTCGTCCGAAAGCTAATATCTTAGGACCAACAGCATTAGGCTTTAGGTGTCGTGATGATATTCGCGAAGTGATTAAGCTACTTGGGGAAATTGGCGTTGATGTGAATGTAGTCGCTCCGATGGGAGCAACACCAGATGACTTGATGCGGATTCCCGATGCTGACTTTAATATTTGTCTCTATCCTGAAATCGCACTTACTACTTGTACGTGGTTGACCCGCAGTTTTGCCCAACCAGTTGTCAAGATAGTGCCAATCGGTGTGGGTGCAACTCGTGACTTTATTGCAGAAATTGGCAGGGTTGCGGATATTGATGTTAGTGAAGCTTTGCAGCGATCGCAATCTGATACTTTAGGAAACTGGGATGCTGCAAGAGTATCATCAGCCTCCGAAGCTAATGCTTCCAGACTTCCTTGGTATTCGCGATCAGTTGACTCCACCTATCTAACGGGTAAGCGCGTATTCATCTTTGGCGATGCAACTCATGCCTTAGCGGCTGCAAGAATTGCTACGGAAGAACTAGGCTTTACCCTTGTGGGTATTGGAACCTATAGCCGTGAATTTGCGCGGGAAGTACGCGAAGTGGCGAAAAAGCACGGACTCGAAGCCGTGATTAGTGATGATTATCTTGCTGTGGAAGCCAAGGTTGCTGAAGCCGCTCCAGAACTAGTGCTTGGCACTCAGATGGAACGACATATTGCCAAACGCTTGGGTATCCCTTGCGCGGTAATTTCTGCACCAATCCATGTTCAAGATGTGCCTGCTCGTTACTCACCCCAAATGGGTTGGGAAGGTGCGAATGTGATTTTTGATAGCTGGGTGCATCCTTTGATGATGGGTCTAGAGGAGCATTTGATTGGGATGTTCCGTGAAGACTTCGAGTTTGCGGAAGGTCATATGAGCCATCTGCATACTGCGCCATCACAGGAGAATCGCCGCGAAACGTTATCGACTGAATCAGTGGGAGAAGCGATCGCGATCGCCTCGACAGGTGGTTCTAATCAAGCTGTTCTTACGCCTGTGGAAGTGACTCAAGAGTTGCAGGGAATTACTTGGAGCGCTGATGGTGAAGCTGAGTTGAAGAAGATTCCCTTCTTTGTACGTGGCAAAATCAAGCGCAACACTGAGAAATTTGCTAGCGATCGCGGACTCACTTCGATCACCGTAGAAACTCTCTACGAAGCAAAAGCAGCGATCGGGAAGTAATTGATTTGGGTGCAACGCACCCAATAGAAGTTTATAAATATAGTTGTTTTATAGGAGTTTATTTTGGCAGTATTAACAGCGCATCCACCATCAATTACTAAATGTGAAGATGGAGAAGGTAGTGTTCAGGTACATCAAGATCCAGGAATGGTTATTGAGGGTGCTTTGGTGATTGCCGTCTACGGTAAAGGCGGTATCGGTAAATCTACCACTTCCTCTAATCTATCAGCAGCATTCTCTCACCTTGGCAAGCGCGTCCTCCAAATTGGGTGCGATCCCAAGCATGACAGCACCTTCACTCTCACTAAGAGAATGGTGCCAACTGTAATCGATGTTCTCGAAACCGTTGACTTCCATTCTGAAGAGTTACAGACTAATGACTTCATGTTTGAAGGCTATAACGGAGTCATGTGTATTGAAGCTGGTGGTCCTCCCGCAGGTACTGGTTGCGGGGGCTATGTCACAGGTCAAACTGTCAAACTTCTTAAAGAGCATCATCTACTAGAAGATACTGATGTTGTGATTTTTGATGTATTGGGCGATGTGGTCTGTGGTGGTTTTGCTGCACCATTGCAACATGCTCACTATTGCTTGATTGTTACGGCAAATGACTTTGACTCCATCTTTGCAATGAATCGCATCGTCGCCGCGATTCAATCAAAAGCGAAAAACTATCGTGTTCGTCTTGGTGGCATTATCGCTAACCGTAGTGAAGGAACCGATCAAATTGACAAGTTCAACGATCGCGTTGGTCTGAAAACCTTGGCTCATTTCCGTACCGTTGATGCCATTCGTCGCAGTCGTTTGAAAAAATGCACAGTGTTTGAAATGGACCCTGATCCTGAAGTTCTCGAAGTTCAGCAAGAATATCTCAAACTGGCTAAAGGGATGCTGGAAAATGCTGAGCCTTTGTATGCTCAACCACTGAAGGATCGCGAAATTTTTGACCTCCTTGGTTTTGACTAATCATCAAAAAAGCCCTCGCTGAGCGAGAGCTTTTTATTAACGTCAGTTCGACGAAAGCGAAAAATGGTAAGAATCGCTAAGCGATTCTTACCATTTTTCGCCATTTGTGGCGTGCGAAGCACGCCGCAAATGGCTATATCGAACTGATGTTTTGTTAGAAATCTAGAGATCGCACGATCGCGTACATCTTCACATCCCAAGGACGATTTTTAGTGAAAACATAATTATGCAAAATCCCTTCAAATTGCATTCCCGTCTTCTCTAAAACCTTTGCAGAACCAATATTTTCTACAGCACAAAAGGCTTGGATTCTGAGTAATTGCATCACATGAAAGCCAAAAGCGATCGCTGCTTTTGCTGCCTCCGTCATTAATCCCTGTCCCCAATAATCTCTCGCTAATGCATATCCTAACTCCGCACGTCGATGAGTAGGCGTAGTGTGCAAACCACAAGTTCCAATCAGTTTGTTACTTTCTTTGTCAATTACTCCCCAGTCCATACCTTTACCAGAACGATATAGTTCAAAGGCAATATTGTTTAAATAGGCATAGGTATCATCAATTGACTGATGTACTTCCCACAGGGTGTAAGTAGCAACTTGGGGATCGCTCGCATAGGTAAAAATATCTTTGGCATCAGCGATTGTCAATTTCCGCAAGATGAGCCGAGGTGTTTGCAAAGTTAAAAATTGGTCTGGCAGATCTAGCATAGTTAATACCAAATCACAAAATGGTGTAGCCATTTTGTGATTTTAAAACCTTTTAATAAGGAACCAGATTTTGATGGCACGGCTAAGCCGTGCCATTAAAATCTGGTTCCAGATCCCAACTCTATGGATAGCTATAGGTTTGCGATCGCGATAAATTACTACACAATGCTTTACATTTCACCTAGGTATCACAGACTAAATGTAGAGTATTTATTAGTGATAAACGCTTATAAAAAAATCTTAAGTCCAAATCCCCGAAATATTAGTAAGTAGAAAGATAACGATTATGACTATCGCCCCTGTCGCTCCTAGCAAGGTTTTACGCAAAGTTCCTGTTGATTCTAAAACTCGCGTGAAACAATTCATGCAAAACCTACAAGATAGCATTTGCCAAGGTTTAGAGGAACTAGATGGCAAAGCCAAGTTTAAACAGGATCAGTGGGAGCGTCCTGAAGGTGGTGGCGGCAGATCTCGTGTAATTACAGATGGCGACTATTTCGACAAAGGTGGTGTAAATTTTTCTGAGGTCTATGGCTCCCAGTTACCACCAGCCATTTTGCGCCATCATCCAGAAGTTGCAGGCGAAACTTTCTATGCAACGGGTACTTCGATGGTGCTACATCCTAAAAATCCTTACGCACCAACAGTACACCTGAACTATCGCTATTTTGAAGCAGGTCCAATCTGGTGGTTTGGTGGCGGACTTGACCTCACCCCTTACTATGGCTTTGGCGAAGATGCTAAGCATTTACACACTACACTTAAAGATGCTTGCGATCGCCACAATCCTAATTACTATCCTGTGTTCAAACAGTGGTGTGATGATTACTTCTTCCTCAAGCATCGCGGCGAGACTCGTGGAGTCGGTGGCATTTTCTTTGACTACCAAAACGGTGAAGATGGACTTTACAAAAATAGTAACGACTCGACAACTGCTCAAGTCATGAGTGATGAGATCGGTGATGTTCCTCGTACTTGGGAAGAGATTTTCTCCTTTGTCCAAAGCTGTGGTAACTCTTTCTTACCAGCCTATACCCCAATCGCCAATCGTCGCCGTAACATGGAATATGGCGATCGCGAAAAGCAATGGCAACTCTACCGTCGTGGACGTTATGTAGAATTCAACCTCGTCTACGATCGCGGCACAATTTTCGGTTTACAAACCAACGGACGCACTGAATCAATTTTAATGTCACTTCCTCCTCTTGTCCGTTGGGATTACGATTATCATCCTGAACCCAATACCCCTGAAGCGGAATTGCACACAACCTTCCTAAAACCTCAAGATTGGATTAACTGGCAAGCCTAATAAAAAAGCTCCCCGCAAGGGGAGCTTTTTTATTAGGTTGGGTCGATACCTTGCGATCGCAAAATTTCCTCTAAGCGATCAGCCCTTAGGATGTCTTGTTTCTTAGCTATACGTTCCTGTTCCTCTGGCATTGGCACAATTTCACCGTTTGCAGTAACCCAACGTAATTGTCGTTCGTGGATACCTAACTAGGGCTTACTGAAAAAGCAAGAAAAGCATACAAGCAAAGGTTTCTAAGGAGAACGAAAACAGATAAAATGCAAGAAAAAGCAAGAAAAGCTAGAAAAACCCTTGCACCAATAAAATTGCATGTACCGACAATCCCCCACAGGACAGCTATCATTCGAGAACTTCTACTTACCATTTGGCGGCAAACTATCAGGAGAAAATCGATGGGTAAGATTAGCAGAACTAGTGCCGTGGGAAGAATTTGAGAATGAATATGCAGAACAATTTAGCGAAGGACAAGGAGCACCAGCAAAACCATTTCGGATAGCACTTGGGGCGCTGATCATCAAAGAGAAGCTAGGAACAAGTGACGAAGAGACAGTAGAACAAATTCGTGAGAATCCATATTTACAATACTTCCTAGGCTTATCAGAGTACAGCGACAACGCCCCATTTGAAGCAAGCATGATGGTACATTTCCGCAAGCGATTGAATCTAGAGATCGTGGGCAGAATCAACGAACGGATTGTGAAGCCTCCTAAAGAGTCGGGACAAAAAGAGAAGGAAGCAAAGCAGTACAAGAAAGAAGAAAGAGAAGAGATAGAAGAGAAGTTAGAAGAGCAGAATATAGAAAAGGAACAGAAAGAACCAGAACCAGCAAACCAAGGAAAATTGCTGCTAGATGCAACAGTCGCGCCATCCGACATCCGTTATCCCACTGACATCAAACTGTTGAACGAAGCAAGAGAACAAACGGAAATAGTGATTGATGCTCTTTACCAACAAGTGAAAGAACAATTAGCGAAGAAACCACGCACCTATCGCCGTGAAGCAAGGACAGCGTATCTCCAAATTGCCAAACAACGCCAACCCAATCGTAAAAGGATTCGCAAAGCATTGCGCCAACAGTTGGGATATGTGCGTCGCAATCTTGCCCATATTGACACTCTAATTGCCGCAGGGGCAAAGCTATCGGAATTGAAGAGGAGTCTCTATCGGAACTTGCTAGTCGTCAGTGAAGTATATCGGCAACAACAATGGATGTACGAGCAAGGTGGTCATCGCATAGATGACCGCATCGTCAGTATTACGCAACCTCATGTACGTCCGATTGTCAGAGGTAAGGCAGGAACACCTGTGGAGTTTGGCGCTAAACTCTCAGTTAGTTGTGTCGATGGTCATGCCTTTCTCGACCATCTCAGTTGGGATAACTTCAATGAATCGGGGGATTTGCAGCAACAAGTAGCATTGTTTAAATCTCGCTTTGGACATTATCCTGAAGCGGTTTACGTTGACCAGATTTACCGCACTCGCAGCAATCGCGCCTATTGTCGAAATCTCGGTATTCGGATTACGGCTCCGCCTTTGGGCAGACCTGTACCCGATGAGTTGGCGGCTATTCGCAAGCAGACTCTCGAAGATGCTAAGGTTCGCAATCAAATTGAAGGTAAGTTTGGACTGGCTAAACGACGGTTCAGTCTAAATCGCGTCATGTCCAAGTTGGCAAATACATCGGAAACGGCGATCGCTATCACTTTCTTGGTGATGAATTTGGAAGCGCTGCTCAAGCAGCTTGCTTTTTTCGGTTTGTCTTGGTTTATCTTTTGCTGGCAACTCTTTGTTCTTCCTTCTTGGAAACCCCTTTTTAACTTTAATTCTTTTTCTTGGCAATTTCCTTGTAGACACTCAAAGTATTATCCCCTTCCTCTTTGCCCACTACTTTTCCCTTAGTCTCTTTTTCAGCAAGCCCTAAATACAGTTCAAGCTGATCACTCCACAGCAAGCCTGATTCAATAAGCGAAGTAATAAATCAATTTGTTCACGGTGCAAATCACTTTCCAATTCTGGCTCGTCACTTTCTAAATCAGTTGGTGGACATTTAATCTCATCAATAAGCTCTTCATCAAACTCTCTGATCAGATTTTCGCTAACCGATGGTAGGCTGCATTCAAAAGAACCATTGCAAGGCTCCACGGCAATATAAAGTGTATGAGCTGGAGCGCAAAGCGTCACTCATAGCTCATTGTTTGATTTAGTATAGCTTAGGTTAAAAATTTGGGAGATGAGGATCGGTGTTAGAAATCAACAACCTTAATGTTAACTATGGCGGAATTCAGGCTTTGCAAGATGTGAGCTTAACTGTCAATGAGGGAGAAATAGTAACTTTAATCGGGGCAAATGGTGCTGGTAAAACGACAACTTTACGCACGATTTCACGACTAGTATCACCGCGATCAGGACAGCTTCTCTACAACAGCAAAAATATTACGAGCTTAAGACCAGATGAAGTGGTGCAAGCTGGCATCGCCCATAGTCCAGAAGGGCGCAGAGTACTAGCTCGACAAACGGTTTTAGATAATTTAGAGTTAGGGGCTTTTTTGCGTAGCGATCGCTGGGGGATTAAAGCTGATATCGAAAAGCAATTTCAGATATTTCCACGCCTTGGAGAACGTCGCGATCAACTAGCTGGAACCTTAAGTGGTGGTGAACAACAAATGCTAGCGATCGCCCGTGCGGTGATGAGCCGCCCCAAGTTGTTGCTATTAGATGAGCCAAGTTTAGGGCTAGCCCCGCAAATCGTGCGCGAAATTTTTAAAACCATCGTTAACCTCAACCAAGATGGGGTCACGATTTTATTAGTTGAGCAAAACGCCACCTTGGCTCTGCAACATGCCAATCGCGGCTATGTGATGGAGTCGGGCGTGATTACCATTGAGGGGCAAGCATCAGATCTCTTAGTTGATGAGAGGGTTCGCCAAGCTTATTTAGGATAAACCCCAGAAGACAAGCATAGTGCTTTGCCTTGAACTCGACTTTTGGGGTTTGTTTTTTAATCTTTGTGGCAAACTTTTAGTAGATTTGTGTTTTAACCAACACTTTTAGCGCACAATTTTAAGTAGATACCTAGCGCGTCATATTGTTTCGTATGATTGAGACCCTCAATAAGCTGCCTCGTTGGTTTTCACTTGGCTTAACTTTCCCGTTAATTTTTCTAAACGGGTGGTTATTGTTATTGCTATGCCGAGAATTACAACCATTAGTCAGTATTCTCATTACGGCGACAGTTATTTCGTTTTTGCTAGATTATCCCATCCGCTTTCTGATCAAACTGAAGGTCAAGCGGGGCATTGCCGCAGGACTTGTAATCCTGATATTTTTCATGCTGCTTAGCACCTTAGCAATTTTTCTTGTGCCTTTAATTTTGGCACAGGCAAATGAATTAATCGTGCGCTTACCTGAATGGATTAAATCGGGTCAGCAGCAGCTACAAACTCTTGAGACTTGGGCGATCGCCCAGCAGTTACCGATCGATATCAGTAGTACCTTCAATCAACTAATCGAAAAGTTAACGGGTGTCTTGCGATCACTGACTAGTCAACTTTTTAGTATTGTCTTTGGAGCGATCGGTAGTCTTGTAAATATCTTCTTAACCTTGATATTTTCAATTTTTCTCGTTCTGCGTGGCTCCTTTTTGTGGAATGGTTTGCTAAGTTGGCTCCCCCAGAAATGGAATGATCAAGTTCGGAATTTATTGCCTCGTAATTTCGAGCGTTTTATCGTTGGACAGGTAACTTTAGCAACGATTCTCGGTGTGTCACAAACTACTGCCATGCTGATTTTAGGGGTTCCCCTTGCTCAACTTTTTGGCTTTGGTATTGGCATTGCTAGTTTAATTCCCCTTGGTGGCTCCAGTACGATTATCACCGTTAGTCTATTAATCGCCTTACAAAATTTTTGGCTTGGAGTCAAGGTGTTACTAGTTGCGGTGGCAATAATTCAAATTGTGGAGAATGTACTGGGTCCTCGAATTGTTGGCGAGTTAACGGGATTAAATCCTGTTTGGATGCTAATTTCTCTTGATATTGGCTTTAAGTTAAATGGGGTACTCGGTTTATTGGTAGCTGTGCCGATCGCTGGTTTTATCAAAGGTACTTTCGACACAATTCGCGGTGTAAATAGTCCGCCCACTGTTGAAGCTATCCCTGAAGCTCATACAGAAGTTTCCGTTAAATGACAAATTTCTGGAATATATAGCAATATAAGTTTTACTAACCCAAATAGATAAAGGCGGCGCAAAGCGCCGCCTTTATCTATTTGGGTTTTGAGCTGCATAGATATCTCTCTTTAATAACCCACAAAATCCATGCAAATTACATTTACATGGATTTTTGCTATCAAAATGAAGGTAAGATTAATTTTTAGAGGGAAATACCTATTAATTAACTTACAATATTCTAAAAACAATGCTCGATTTACTTCTCAGTACAACAATCAACACTGCTCAAATTCAACTTGTCGCTCAATCACAAGCATCAACCGTCTATCTGCCAATCTCAACTAGACAATCTTCTAGACCAAACTGCGTCACCTATACAGCCACAAATTCTACTGGCAGAACAGTAAGAAATGTGAAAGTCAACCGCCGCAACCGTCAAGGCAAAATTGAGCAGGAGCGTTTGACTCCTTCATTAGCTGCTGGCAAGACTACATCGTTTGAACAATGTCAAAGTCACGGCTCATTTGTCAATGTTGAAGCAAAGCAATAAACTAGTGATAAGCCATCACTCTTAAACCTAAAAGAGAATGGAGACGCGAAGCGTCTCCATTCTCTTTTAGGTTTTATGTCCTAAGTAAAACTTGCATTGCGATAAATGCATCTTTAAGTTTTTGTAACTTATGCCCCGATTCGTGGATATCCTGTTAACCTAAGTAAAAGAAACATGAGTAGCAATCAAACGCCGCTCATGTTTCTCTATTTAGAGAATTACTGAATAATTTGTGCATATGAAGCGTTTTCGGGATGAATGGATTGACGAATGGTGTCAAGAAAATGGTTGGACTGACCTATTTGTAGAACGTTGTTGTAACTATTGGGCATTTCCACCCAGTTCTGTAATGCCATTGCCAATTCCTAACGATACTCTTCGAGCTATTAAAAATGCCAAAGGTATGAGTGATGATGAAAAGACATGGACATTTGCAGCGATCGCCATTTCCTGTCTAGCATCAATCTTTAGCTTTATCCTCAAAAACCCCTTACCGATTACCTGTGCATTCGGATGCGTTGCCTTCATCGTGGGACAACTAGAAATAGAGGAGTTTTAATAGAGGTTTACAGAAATACAAAACATCTCCACGTCATCTATATCAATAAAAAAGGCTCGCATCAGCGAGCCTTTTTTTATAGTGCAAGTATTTTGGCTACGAGAGCGAGGCTTTCTTCATAGAGAGCCTCTCTACCCCAACGCTGTAGTTGTTGACCAAGGAGAGTGTCAGCACTTTGATCAGACAAGGGTGATACTTGATGCACACGATAGTTTTGCGCTCCACCACCAGCTTCCATCCGCATACAGCCTGTAGATTCCGAACAAAATACATTGCAAGCATCAGTATTTTGATTAGAGGCTGTTAAGCGCAAACCGATCAGATCGCCAACTACCTCGCCTACATCTCCAATAGGAATCGCTGCTAACTCAGCCTTAATTTGGATATCGTTGCGACCTTCAAAAATAATATGCTGAATGTCATAGTCACCACCCTCAGCATTACGTTCGATTGGCTCCCACTCTAGACGACTGGCAATCCAACCGAGAAACATGAGCGCTTGAGTGCTGTTACCACGTTCGTAGTCAATGGTGATCCCATCAATTTCCCATACAGCAGCACGGCGATCGGGTTGGTCAAACGCTTGAGCAGTCAACTCTTGCCAAGGTGCAAGACGTTGCCAATTCAAATCTGCAATTTGCGTACCCACTTTGATCATGCCTTGCACTTTGAGCAAATCCGCCTCAGAATTGGCAAAGGTAGCTGAGTCCATAATTAAGCGATTGCTTAAATTAACTAGCTTCTCAAACATGCGCGTATTGGGCGCAGGACTATCTTTCCACCATAGAAATACAGGTAAATCGGGGATCAGCAATTCTGGAAGAATACTATGTACGCGATCAAAGGCTCGTTTTGCGCCCGTGAGAGTGATATATTCACCACAAATTAGGGAACTACGGCTTTTTTGAATTGGGCAGTAGGCTGCTACCTGTGCTGATATACCTTGATCTTCTTCATCTAGAGTCACCAAATCAATGACTCGACATGGACTTTGAGAAACGATCGCATCAACAGAAGCCATCCGTGATGCCGCACCAATAGTTTCTGGTTCGTACACTAACAGATTAAATGTAGTAGCACGGGCTGCTGAATTTTCGCCATAGGACTGCCAGATTTTGCTTAGCTCTGCTTCGACTTGAGATACCGAGACATCTTTGGGAGCTTGCAAAGATACAACGGAAGTTGCTTGCGTATTCATAATTTTGTTGAATCAACACCGTTTATATTGATCTTAAATAATTTGGCAACGCCAAATTATTTAAGGTGTTTATAGTCGTCGCCACTGCCGCCCATCACGTTCGATCAGTTGTTCAGCTTCAGATGGTCCCCATGTCCCTGCTTCGTATTGTGGAACAACACTGGGATCATTGGGCATTTCCCAAGCTGAAAGCGCTGGGGTTACGACTTTCCAAGCCGCTTCGACTTCGTCACCGCGTGTAAATAAGGTCTGATCGCCCAACATACAGTCTAACAACAAGCGATCATAAGCATCGGAACCTTCAATACCAAAGGTTTTGCCATAGCCAAAGTCCATTTCTACCGATCGCGATCGCAGGTCAGCCCCTGGCATTTTTGCCTCGAACTTTAATGCAATCCCCTCATTGGGTTGAATCCTTAGCGTCAGCACATTTGGGGACACCTGTTTAGCTGCCGACTGAAACAATAAATAAGGCACATCACGAAACTGAATCGCAATTTCGCTGACTTTTTTAGGCATCCGTTTGCCAGTTCGCAAATAGAAAGGAACACCCTGCCAACGCCAATTATTGACTTCAAACTTCATCGCCACATAGGTTGGCACTAAAGACTCAGGGTTAACATTTGGCTCGCGGCGATAGCCTTGTACCTGTTTTCCCTTCATCCAACCTTCGCTGTATTGAGCACGTACACATGATCGCTCTAATTTGCGAGTATCAGCAAGTCGAGTTGCCTGAATTACCTTCACCTTCTCATTGCGAAGAGAATCCGCATCCATAGAATTTGGTGGTTCCATTGCAGTTAGGCAGAATAGTTGCATTAAATGGTTTTGCAACATATCCCTGAGCGCTCCAGAGTTTTCGTAATAACCTGCCCGATCCTCAACGCCAACAGTTTCGGCAACCGTGATTTGGATGTGGTCGATAAACTGACGATTCCATAATGGCTCAAAAATCGCATTAGCAAATCGCAGCACTAACAGATTCTGAACGGTTTCTTTACCTAAGTAATGGTCAATACGATAGATCTGTTTTTCATCACAAGATTTCTGCACAACCCGATTCAGGTCTTGGCATGATGACAAATCACGTCCGAATGGCTTCTCAATTACCACGCGAGTTTTTTGGGGATTCTTAATCATGCCAGCTTGCCCCAACTTTTCGATCGCATCGGTAAAGTAATTTGGCGAAACGGCTAAATAGAAGACGCGATTACCACGAGTGCCTCTTTCTTTGTCTATTTGCCCCAAAAATTCATCAAGTTTGCGATAATCGTCAATATTGCTCATATCAAGCGATTGATAATATAAGCCTTCAGCAAAATCGTCCCAAATTGCTTCAGCCCCAATACCGACAGAGAATTTTTCCACACCCTCACGCATTTGCTCACGGAAATAGTCATGGCTCCAAGGTCGGCGTGCGACACCCACGATTGTGAGTTCGGGAGGTAAGCGACGCTGCTGCTTGAGGTGATAGATTGCAGGAACTAGCTTTCGGATTGTCAAGTCACCCGAAGCACCAAAGATGACTAGAATCGATGGCTCAGGTGTTCTTTCTTGCTGTAAACCAACCCTTAAGGGATTTTCGAGTATTTGTACCACAGGCTCGGTTGTTGAACGCTAGCTAGATTCTAGCCAATACATTTAGTATTCAAGCAATATCGTCTGTTTTCCTTTAGGATCACTACCTTATTTTGAGGTTTTATACACATATAGATATAGCCACCTGTATCAAGACAAATCAAAACCCAAATAGTGTGTTCGCACCGCCTCACACTATTTGGGTTTTATGTCCTAACAAGAGCGGTGACAACTAACAGAGTTCGGCAATACTAATAAGGAATAAACGAATTATTACAGAAATATGGTTTTAGCTGTTACATAGCATATGATAATGATTATCATTCTTAAAGAGGCAAGTGATTTAGAGGTTTTCTCAAGGGTATAAAAAAGTTGTTTGTAACAATCTGACAGCTATTATTGATATTAATAGTTATCTATTTTATTAAACTTTCTTACTCTGTAGAGCAAACTAAGTTGTCAAACCCTTTAAAATATCCATCCTTTAATGATATTAATTACTATTAAGCTTAACCTAAATATATGCAAGTGAGGAGTTACGTGATGTCGAGAGTTTGGTTTGAACAAGTACAAGTATCCCTAGTTGGCGCGATCGCCTTTTCAGCGATCGGGATGCTGCCTAGCACCATATCCAGTGCGTTAGCACAGTCGTTACCGCCAACAAAAGATGTCCTAACCCAAAATGTCACGTCAGTTTCACAACTTAGTGATGTACGTCCCACTGATTGGGCTTTTACGGCGTTACAGTCTCTAGTTGAGCGCTATGGATGCATCGCAGGTTACCCCGATAGCACCTTTCGCGGTAAACAAGCCACTAGTCGCTATGAATTTGCCGCAGGTTTAAATGCTTGTCTCGACAAAATTAACGAAATTATTTCCGCAGGGCTAGCTGATAAAGTTAGCAAAGAGGATCTCGCGACATTACAAAAATTACAGGAAGAATTTGCGGCTGAACTTGCAACATTGCGTGGTCGTGTCGATGCCCTCGATGCCAAAACCGCCAAACTTGAAGCGCAGCAATTTTCAACGACAACTAAGCTCACAGGTCAAGTGATCGCGGCTGTTTCGGCAGGAAGTTCTGGAAATAATTTTCTGTTAGATTCAACTGGAGCAGCTACAACTAATGCTGGCAAAGTCAATACCACTGTAATCAGCCGTGTGCGTCTAAACTTTAATACAAGTTTCACGGGGGAAGATTTGTTGCTCACGCGGATCGAGCTTGGCAATGGTGGGACAGGACTTAATAATCAGCTCGATGCTCCTGCAAACTTCTTAGGTTTCACAGGATTCGCTAACAGTTCTAGATTTGACTATAGTGGTGTTGGTACAAATGCTACCCTCAATCGCTTGCGTTACGATTTCCCCATTGGCAAAGATATTCAAGCCTCAATTGGCACAAATATGTCGCTGAATGACCATCTGGATGCGAATAGTTTTGCCAATAATGAGTCGGCTGATTTCTCTAGTGGCATGTTTATCAATAATCCATTGATTCTGCCTGTGAATGATGGTGCTGGTGCAGCGATCGCATGGAACTTTGGTGGTAGTGCTTTTACCTTGAGAGCAGGTTATGTCGCCCAGAATGCTAATAGCCCAACCTCTGACAGCACGATCAATCGTGGTTTATTTGGTGATCCCTATCAAGGTACGGTTGAGTTAGAATTTGCACCGAAGAATTCCGAAGATGCTAGTCCCTTTGCGATCCGTCTGCAATATACTCGCGCTTCGGTAAATAATCTGGACTACAACACAGGTGGCGTAAATCTTGAGTGGGCTTTTAATAAATCTGTGGCACTATTTGGTCGCTATGGATTCGGTAATATCAGTAATCGCGTTACTGCCATTTCCGCAGCACTTCCAAGCTACACGACTTCAGCTAATACTTCTCTAAGTCCCCAAACTTGGTCAGCAGGTTTTGCGTTTCCTGATTTGTTTAAGGAAGGTGCAATGGCTGCGATCGCTGTTGGACAACCTTTCATTGATAGCCAAGTTGGTAATGCCACACAAACCAATGTGGAGTTGTTTTATCGATTCCCTATCTCTGACAATATCAGCATTACTCCTGATTTGCAGTTCATTTTCAATCCCAATAACAACAGTGGCAATAGCACCATCACTGTTGGCACATTGAGAACTGTATTCTCGTTCTAATTTACTGATGGGTTTAAAACCTCACCCCTAGCCCCTCTCCTTGCAAAGGAGAGGGGAATCAGGAAATTCAGTTACCTAATTTCAACATCATCTCGACTAATTGGGATATGCCACTACAACAAGGATTTGAGTATTCTGGTCGGTTATCATGTTTGGCTAAGTTATCAAGGTGTTTTGCTCTAGCGATCGCATCTTGAGTCAGCCCCTTTAGCTTTTCTAGATAGTAGCACCGAGCTTTGTCATAATTGGGAATATGCTGCTTTAAGCGTTCTTTTGCTTTGTCTCGTGCAATAGTCGCTGAGTGATCTTGAAAATGAATAAGATACCAAAACTCAATACTGGGATTGGTGATCGCAAGATTAATTTTTTGACTTTTTGCAATTTGAATAGCTTGACACCAGTTGGGGCGATTATTTGCGATATGTTCATCACCATCGAAGACTGCCCATGCTGAATCTTGATCGTCAAACCAAGTCTTTTCACGTTTTTTATCTTTTCTGGCTTCCAATACGGTGTTTACAACGCTAAGCGGATCGGTTCCATCGTGAGGAAGTATCAAAACTTGTACGGTAGTCAGTCGTAGATCTTGACGAATCGCATTGAAATATTTTGGTTCTGTGCATTTGCCTTCACAAGCTATCAAAATCTTTTTACCAACTGTTCTCGTAGGAGCATTTCTTTTAAAAGAAGATTTAGCCATTATCCTCACCTACTGGCATAAAATCATCTCCATCAGAAATAAATGGAACTGCTCCAAATCTTCCATCTAGATATGCTTTATCAATTGCTAAATCATTACGCACCTTAAAATCGCTCAGTGAATATAGTTCTGTACTTTGATCAGGACGCTTCTGCGTAAACCAAATCTGATCGCGCCGTAGTAAATTATTTCTTTGTAAAGTATTATCGTGACTAGTAAAAATCAATTGAGTACGATGCGGATTAGTTTTAGAATCTTGAAAAAGTTTGATAATTTCTCGTACTATGTTTGGATGAATATTTGAACCTAACTCATCAGATCTCAATAGATGGGTTTTCTGAAATGATATTAGTACATCATAAATCAGAGTAAATAAGATTCGAGTACCTGTAGATTCTTCTTCAAATTTCCAAGAAATAATTTCATTATCTTTTGTTTTATGTAGAGCATATATTTGAAATTTTTCATTGTTGTCAGCTTGATGGATCTCAATATCATGAATACCAATATCAAATTTTCTTAGCAAGTTCCTAGTCTCTTCTAATATTTTAGGATATTCAGGACGTGAAGAGTGATATTGCTGTATCAAACTAATAAGTTCACTATCAATTTTATCTTGCCCAATATCTATGTATAAGTAACTACTCATTAGCCACTCAAAAAGAGAATTAATTACATTTATATTTAACCTAACTAAAAGTATAGTAAAAGGCTCACGCTCCTGCAAACTATTTCTGATTTGATAATGCGCCCCAGAAAAAGCTGAACGCTTATCCCAATCAAATTTTTGGTTTTCTTCGTTCCAAACCCTACTGTATAAAAGACGAGTTCTTTTTGTAGTAGCAATAGCATATTCTAGTTTTTCTACAAGAATTCTATTACTATTCAAGACTAAAGAATAAGTATATATAGTTCCATCAAATATAGTACGAAGTTTAAAACAAGTTGGACTTTCTCTAATTTCTTTATCAAGCTTAAAAGGAATTAGTTCCGCTCCGCGATCATAATTTCCTTCAACCATAAATTTGAGTAAGTAATCTAGAGCTTTTAAAACATTGCTTTTACCTGAAGCGTTAGCGCCAAAGATTGCGATGACTGGCAAAACATCAATATCCCAACCCTCAACATGAAAAGGCTGAGCAATTTCATCATCAGACTTAACTCGACGACGGCTTTCACTATTACTGGGCTTAGCCTTGCTCTTACTCGCCGCCACAGCGCTAAGTGTTTCCGCGCCCTTAATTGAGCGAAAATTCTCTACAGTAAAGTCTAAAAGCATAATTTTTTACTCAAAAGGCAAAAATACGTGAATAATTCACGCAAATACTATTGTAGCAACCTTAATACACCTAATTAAGTTAAATCATCATCTTCCCAAATTGTATATTTTTGTTCAAAAACCTCTTCCCAACTTAGCGCCGTAATTTCGGATTTCTTGCCCATCTCATCCCTAGCATCCTGTTTCGCCGCCACAAAACACTTATCCCAAATCGAATTTAAAAAATCTCTATTCAGACTTGGCATCTCTCGCTGACTTTCCGCAATCTCACGCCGAGCCGAACGAATCGAAATTACCTAACTAGCACTACGTTTTTCAGGTTGACATTTCCACTTGATCACATGCAACATCAACCGAGTTAGCTGACTGCTCACCCCCCTCTTTTCCGATCGCCCCATTGACTCCTCTAAACTCTCCAAAAGGCTGTAGGCTTCAGTCATCTGTCCCTCTTGCAACAATTGCTTTGCTGTCACCACTGCTAGGTATGGCGACTCAAACACCAGACTATCCCATGTTGTTTTTGCCATGACTGCTTAATATTTTTAACTGAGTGAGCCAGATCTAAATCTTAGCTTAGACTACTAAACGCTATAATTGACCCGAAGCTTAAAATTTCATTTCTTAAAACTTTTATATTTTCTAACCTATAACTTGATCGCATGGTCTTTTCGCCGCCTGTCAACCCAACCACAAACACCGCCTACACTCCTATCACATTTCCTCTAGCAGCAGTAGTTGGTCAAGAAGCGATTAAAACCGCTTTACTGCTAGCAGCGATCGATCCTGCGATTGGTGGCATCGCCCTCGCAGGTAGACGCGGCACGGCAAAATCCGTCCTTGCTCGTGGGATTCATGCTCTCTTACCTCCAATCGAAGTTGCCGTTGAGTCTCTTAGTAACTGTGATCCAACTAAGCCCGACACATGGGACGATGCTCTAATCAAGGCAATGAAGGACAAAGACAAGAGCGAAATCGTCACCAAAGTTATTCCTGCACCATTCATCCAAATTCCGTTGGGAATTACCGAAGATCGGCTGATTGGTTCGGTGGATGTGAGTCGCTCGGTGCGCGAAGGTCAGACTGTATTTCAGCCAGGGATTTTAGCAGAAGCCCATCGTGGCGTTCTCTATATTGACGAAATTAATTTACTCGATCCACAGATTTCTAATTTACTACTTTCCGTTCTTTCTACAGGCTATAACCAAGTCGAACGCGAAGGCATCAGCTATCAACATCCTTGTCAACCTTTGCTGATTGCCACCTATAACCCTGAAGAAGGCATTTTAGGCGAACATCTGATGGATCGGATTGCGATTAATCTTTCGGCTGATGGAGTTCTCTCCCTCGATCAACGAGTAGAAGCAGTAGATATGGTATTGGGATATGCCAATTCTCCTGAAGCCTTTTTGAGTAGCTATGACTCGGATATTGACGATCTGCGGACACAGATTATTTTGGCGCGAGAATGGCTCACGGATGTGACCATTTCTAGGGCGCAGATTCAGTATCTCGTTGCGGAAGCAGTACGTGGTGGAGTGCAAGGACATCGGGCTGAGTTGTTTGCTTTGCGGGTAGCGAAGGCGGCGGCGGCATTGGAAAGTCGGACTCAAGTTAATGCTGATGATTTGCGTCAAGCGGTAGAACTGGTAATCGTACCGCGATCGCCTCTTTCTCCTGAGCAACAACAACCCGAGCAGCAACAGCAACAACAAGCACCGCCGCCGCCACCAAATCAAGACGATGGCGAACAGGAGCAGGATGATAATCAAGAGGATCAGGAACAAGAGCAAGAGCAGGAAGATGAATCTCCTGAAATTCCTGAAGAGTTTATCTTTGATCCAGAAGGTGTAATTCTTGATCCAGAAGTGTTATTTTTTGCTCAGTCGATGCAAAAGCAAGGGCGATCAGGTACGCGCAACCTCATCTATTCTCAAGAGCGTGGGCGTTACATCAAGCCAATTCTGCCTCAAGGGAAAAGCGATCGCATCGCCGTAGATGCCACACTTCGCGCTTCGGCTCCCTATCAAAAAGCGAGAAGATTGCGCCAACCCCATCGTAAAGTGATCGTTGAGGATGTGGATATCAGAGCGAAGAAGTTAGCACGTAAGGCGGGAGCGCTGACAATTTTCTTGGTAGATGCCTCTGGCTCGATGGCGCTCAATCGGATGCAGTCGGCTAA
Source organism: Pseudanabaena minima str. Chao 2107 (assembly GCF_051131155.1). Taxonomy (NCBI): domain Bacteria; kingdom Bacillati; phylum Cyanobacteriota; class Cyanophyceae; order Pseudanabaenales; family Pseudanabaenaceae; genus Pseudanabaena; species Pseudanabaena minima. Next base: position 260,383 of record NZ_CP159508.1, on the reverse strand, counting down.
GGGTGCAGCTTTACGGATGTTGACCGATAGCTATCAAAACCGCGACCAAATTTCGCTAATTCCCTTCCGAGGCGAAAAAGCTGATGTATTGTTACCGCCCACCCGTTCCATTGAGGCGGCGCGTCGTCGTCTTGACACGATGCCCTGTGGTGGTGGTTCGCCTTTGGCACATGGATTAACTCAAGCAGTGCGGGTAGCAATGAATGCTCGACAGTCGGGCGACGTTGGTTCGGTAACGATTGTGGCAATTACCGATGGTCGCGGCAATGTTCCACTGGCGCGATCGCAGGGTGAACCCATCGATCCTGAAAATAAGCCTGATATCAAAGCCGAGTTAATTGATATTTGTCGTAAGATTCGGGCGTTGAATTTGGGTCTGTTGGTGATCGATACGGAAAACAAATTCGTATCTACTGGCTTTGCCAAAGAACTCGCTGCCGCAGGTGGTGGTAAGTATTACCATTTGCCCAAGGCAACTGATCAAGCGATCGCTAATGTTGCTCTTAGCGCGATCTCCGATCTGCGTAATTAGTTAGGGCTTCGACTTCGCTCAGCCAACGCCATATATTGAGAGTTGAGCGTAGTCGAAACTCTTCACCGTAGTTAAAGTTACTAGTCAGTTAAGTGACACGTAAACATAAGCTCTATATAGTTCTAGGAATATTACTGGGGATTTTGATCGCGATCGCCAGTTATTTTCTCTATTGCCCTAGTCCAACTGCGGGGCTGTTTCCGCCTGCTCCCAATGCCAAAACTCGCACGATTTATTTTGTCCAACATGAATGGCATTCTGGCTTAGCATGGGCGCAAAGGTCAGGAGAAACTTTTGGTGCGGAAGAATGGAAAGACTCTCCATTTGTAGAAGTGGGATGGGGCGATCGCCAGTTTTATTTTGCAGGTGATCAGTCGATTCCTTCAATGCTTCGGGCTGTATTTATTCCATCGGATAGTGTGATGCATGTAGCAAGCTTTGCCGAAGCACCTGAGAAATTTTTTAAATTTCCTGTTTTACCGATTGAGTTATCAGAAGCAGGATTTCAAAATTTATTTGCTTATGTGAAGCAAACTTTTGTGGTGAATGAGAAAGGCGATCGCTCAGCAGCGATCGGCAAAGGTCAATATGGCGTGAGTAGCTTCTATGCGGCTGTACCGAGATATTTCTCGGCATTTAACTGCAATACATGGGCGGCTGAGGCGTTACGCAATGCAGGAGTTTCTGTCTGTCCCAATCGCGCCGTATTAGCGAAAAATCTTGGTGAACAAATCAAATCTTTACAAGGAGTAAGTAAGGGCAATTCATGAATTGCCCTTACTTACTCCTTGCCCTTAAGTGAATTCCTTCAAAGCCGATCGCAAGATTTCCGCAGTTTCATAATTCTGTTGTTGCTCATGGAGTTGAATGGCTTTGGTAAAAGCAGCGATCGCTTCTGGGAAATAGCCTACTTTCATCAACACGACACCTAGATTTTGATGTGACTCGGCATAGTTCGGTTCGAGAGCAATTGCTTTTTGGTAAGCAGCGATCGCATCGATAAAACGTCCAGAAGTTTTGAGCGCAATTCCACAATTAAAATGTCCTTGGGCAAAATTGGGAGCGATTTGAGTTACCTTTTCAAAATAGGCGATCGCTTCTTTTGGGTTGAGTTCTTGATAGATATTGCCTAAATTGAGATAAGCAGAAAGCTTCACAAGGTTAGGAACATCTAGGGCTATTACTTGCTCATAGGCGCTCTTAGCTAGTTCCCAATCTGCGTTTTGGTGATAGGCAAGCCCTAAATGGTAATTTAATTCACAGCGAATTAAATTTTGTTGATTGGTATCCTCAAGTAAGGCTAATCCCTTTTGTAATAGCTCAATTCCTAAACTGCGATCGCACTCTTGAGGACTACTGATGTACAAAGCTCCTAATTTATTGAGCATATAGCTATCATCAGGAAATGCTTCCAAATGCTTGTGCATTAGCTGTTTAGCAAACTCATACTTATGCTTAAGTTGGATCTCGCTATCCGTATAACCGTAATGCAGTAAAACTGGAACTTCTACATTTAGTACTTGCCAATGAGGTTCTTGCGCTTGTAAAGCTGCCACCGATTGATCGATAGATTCATGATAGATACCTGTAAATGTAATCGCTGGATGATTGCGAAATAATCGTAGTACGAGAGAATAGGGAGCTTGCTGTGCATCTATTTCTGATCGCAAAAGATTGACCGCTAGACAATCATCTCGTTGCATTACCTCTTGCAAAGTAGCGATCGCACTTTGCTCTAAAACTTCATCGGCATCAATTACTAAAATCCATTTGCCCTTAGCCTGTGCGATCGCATAGTTTCGCGCCTGTGAGAAGTCATCACACCACTCAAAATGAAATACTCGCGCCTGATATTTTTTGGCAATAGCAACCGTGCGATCGCTTGATCCTGTGTCAACGACAATGATTTCATCGGCAAGTGCCTTTAGACTCTCTAAGCATTTTGGTAAACGCTGCTCCTCATTTTTAACAATTAAGCAAGCACTTAACTCTATGGATATTGGCGATCGGGCAAATCCTTTCTTGACAGATTTAGCCACAGGTTTAGATGTTTGGGTGCGGGACATGGCGTACAGTTTATTGAGGCTTTAAGAGTAATTAGGTCATCAAAAGAAACTTGTAAATGCAAAGATCCCCGACTTTTTTTGTGAATTTGTAAATTATCTTTGCTTGCTTAGAAAAAGTCGGGGATCTTAATCTGTGCTTTTTAAGTTTTCTTGTGCCTAGCTACTTACAGAAATATTTTTAAAAGTGGCACTAAACGCCGATGGTCAAAAATATTTCTGGGTTTTAAGTCAGCGCAAAGCGCTGTAGCCATTTTTTGGTTGTGGTATTACGGGTTAGGATATTTATCTTAACAGTTGAAAAGACCTATGCAGCTTAGATATATATTGCGCGTTACGACGACTTTATTTGCCACCTATTATGCCTATATGCTCGAATATCGGGCTGAACTTTTCATCTGGTTATTATCCAATTCTTTACCATTTATTTTAATGGGAGCATGGCTAAAAGCTTCAGAAACTGGTAGCTTTGGTTTCACAGCTTTAGAGTTTATTCGTTACTTCTTAGCCGTGTTTGTGGTGCGTCAATTTAATATTGTTTGGGTGATTTGGGACTTTGAGAAGGAACTAATTTCAGGACAGCTTTCGCATCGTTTATTACAGCCCCTCGATCCATTTTGGCATCATCTGATTAATCACATTGCGGAACGTTTTGCCAGATTACCGATGCTAGTAGTGCTGATTGCTTTATTCTTTATTCTCTATCCGCAATCGTTCTGGGTTCCCTCATGGTCAACAGGTTTGATGGCGACATTCATTGTCACGATCGCCTTCTTGTTGAGATTCTTGATCCAATATACCTTTGGACTTCTGTCATTTTGGACCGAGCGTGCGAGTGCGATCGAGCAACTCTGGTTTTTAGCCTATATATTTCTATCAGGCATCATTGCCCCTCTAGATGTATTTCCACCGCTAGTTCGCGATATTGTCCTGTGGACTCCCTTTCCTTACATGGTGTATTTTCCTGCGGCTCTTTTGGTGGGCAAAGCGATCGCTGTTTGGCAAGGAATTGGCATCATGGCAGGATGGATGGCTATCTTTTTTGTCGCCAATCGTTGGCTATGGCGTAAGGGAATCCAACAATATTCTGGTATGGGAGCCTAAATGTGTTGCTCCCACTACGCGAGAGAAACGCATTTATAGTCTTGTTAGGACGTAAAACCCGAAGACGAGTGGCGGCGCTTCGCGCCGCCACTCGTCTTCGGGTTTTGATTTGTCCCAATGCAAATGGCTACAGCTATAGCTTAAGAAATAGCTGTATTTTAAAAAATTATTTGGTTTTAGTTGAGGCTGATAGCGCTATATTCACAACAATGAAATCACATAGAGCAGGATTGGCGATATGAAATGGGATGAGATGCGTGAAAGCGATAACGTAGAAGACCAGCGTGATGGTTCGGAGGAGTCATCAGAAGCATCGAACTTAAGCTCATCGTCTGTGGGCATGTTGGGCGGCTTAGGTGCTGGTGGTATCGCGATCGCTGTTATCGCTGGTCTGATTTTTAAAATTGATCCCACCCAGCTTTTGAGTTTAATTGGTGGCAATAATAAACCCGCACCAGCACCACAAGCTTTAGTCAAAACACCAACCAAAGACCGAGACTCGGCTTTTGTCAAATCTGTTCTTGGTGATACTGAAGACACATGGGAGCGAATTTTTAAACAACAGCTCAAAACTAATTACCAAGCCCCAAAGTTAGTTCTTTTTGACGGCTATGTTAATTCAGCCTGTGGCTCAGCCAAAACTTCGGCAGGTCCATTTTATTGTCCAGCCGATCGCAAAGTTTATCTAGATATGGGCTTCTTTAAGTATCTAGAAGCTACGGCTGGGAATGATGCTGACTTTGCGCGAGCCTATGCGATCGCCCATGAAGTTGGTCATCACATTCAAAATTTGCGCGGTACATCAAGCAAGGTAAGGCAGTTAAAGGCAAATTCAAGTAAGACTAAAGCCAACGAGCTATCAGTAAGAATAGAGTTACAGGCTGATTGCCTTGCAGGGGTTTGGGGACATTTTACGGCTCAACGGGGTTTGATCTCCGATCAGGACATTACCAAGGCTCTAAACACTGCAACACAAATAGGTGACGACTATTTGCAAAAACAGTCTAAGAGTGGGCATGTAACTCCAGAATCCTTTACTCACGGCACTTCTCAACAAAGGGTAACTTGGTTTAAGCGTGGTTTAAGTACTGGCAATATCGATCAATGCGACACCTTTGCAACGAATCAGTTATAACAAAGGTGAAGCTTCGCTTCACCTTTGATTTGATCGCTTTTACTACTATAAATCCTGATCTGTCCATGATTTGGGATCTTCTAATGGTTCCAAATGGGTGAATACATTTACATGGGGTAAAGCTTTGCTGATGGCGGTTTCAACCTCTTCACATAAGTCATGCCCCTGTTGGACTGACCAATTGCCTGACACCAGAATATGAAAAGATACAAACTTTCTTGTACCTGCCATTCGGGTACGGATTGCATGAAACTGGACTTGATGGGAATCGTAATGAGACAAAATTTCATCAATCATTTGTCTCTCTTCTAGAGGAATAGAGGCATCCAAAAGGGCTGATCCACTTTCTTGGATCAGCTTTATACCAGTCCAAACAATATTTGCTGCGACTAATAAAGCAATCAAAGGATCAAGAATTAACCAACCTGTAACAGAAACTAATAATAATCCGAGGATTACGCCTACAGAAGTCCATACATCGGTTAGCAAGTGGTGAGCATCAGCCCGTAAAGTAATTGAGCGTAGTCGCTTGCCTGCTTTGAGTAAGATCAAAGCTGTTAAGCCATTAATGGCTGAAGCCGCTAATGATAGGACTAGACCAATACCAAGCTGTTCGAGAGGTTGAGGATTTAATAATCTGGGAATGGCGGCGATCGCAATACTCACTGCCGCAACTAAGATCAACGCGCCTTCAAATCCACTAGAGAAATATTCAGCTTTAGAATGTCCAAAGGCATGTTCTTCATCTGGTGGCTTTGCGGCATAGGTTAACGCCCACACTGCCCCGATCGCAGCAACGAGATTAACTCCCGACTCAAGGGAATCTGATAAAAATCCTACGGAATTAGTCAACAGATAAGCGCCTAATTTTAGAGCGATCGTCAATAGTGCCGCTCCGATTGAGAGAAACCCATAATAACGAGCAGATTTATTTTGCATATCGCCATCTATTGAAAATCAGGTAAGTTCAAGTGAACGTTTGATCGAGTATAAGTGTCTAAAGCCATTAACCATTGACTTAACTCTTATGCAAACAGAGAAACAACTGAAACCGCAGGAAATGGATTTAACCGAAGGACAAGAGCTAGACGAGCTAGAACAGCCAAAAAAAAAGTTCCTAGGACATTGGAGATGGCGGATTGCCATCATCTTGCTCCTAATTGCGGTTAGTGGTGGTGGTTACTATGCCTATACGCAATTGACTGCACCTGCGAATAATCGGGAAACGCGCCGACGCGATCGCACTGTTGCTGTTAAGCGAGAAACCTTACCAATTATCGTCACTGCTAACGGGACAATTCAACCTGAAAAGTCAATTAACGTCAGTCCTAAAAGCTCAGGGAGACTCAAGAGCTTACTGGTCAAGGAAGGAGAAAATGTACGCACAGGTCAAATCCTTGCCTATATGGATGAGTCCAATACCTTAGGACAAATCACCCAAGCGGATGGAAATCTGGCAGCGGCGCAGGCAAGTCTCGATCTATTAAGATCTGGTAATCGCGCTCAAGATATTGCCCAAGCTCAAGCCAATTTAACTAACGCCCAAGCAACTCTTGAGCAATCAGAGATCGTTTATCGCCAAAATCAACAGCTTTATCGCGAAGGGGCGATCGCCTCGCGCGATCTGGATGCTTCTAGAACCACGATGGAAGCTAATCGCGCTAGGGTGACACAGGCGCGAGAGGCTTTATCTTTGCAGCAATCAGGTTCACGTCCTGAAGAGATAGACCGTGCACAGGCACAAGTTGTAGCCGCCGCAGGATCTTTGCAAAGTGTGCAGTCTCAGTTAGAAGACACAATTATTCGCGCTCCCTTTGATGGAGTGGTAGTCCGCAAATACGCTGACCCAGGGGCTTTTGTGACACCAACCACATCAGGAAGTTCGGTGAGTTCAGCAACGGCTTCTTCGATTCTTGCCCTTGCTAGTAACAATCAAGTTGTGGCGAATGTGGCTGAAGCCGATATTGCGCGGATTGAGATCGGTCAGCAGGTGACGCTGCAAGTTGATGCCTATCCGACCAAAAAGTTTCGGGGTCGGGTAGTGTCGATTTCCCCGCAGGCGATCGTTAACCAGAATGTCACCAGTTTTGAAGTGAAAGCCGAAATCACTTCTGAAGACAAGCAAATGTTGCGAGCAGGGATGAATGCCAGTTTAGAATTTAGATCTGGTGAATTGAAGAATGTGATCGTTGTCCCCACTGTGGCGATCGTTCGAGAAAAGGGGCTTACAGGCGTATATGTCAAGACGGCGCAAAGCGAAACGGCTGTATTTACACCAATTGAAACTGGACTCACGGTTGACGACAAAACCGAGGTTAAATCAGGATTAACAGGCGATGAGAAAATTTTTGTTTCTTTTCCAGAAGGTTCTGCACGTCCACGTACTGAGCCTAGAGGTGTTCCTGGGCTATCTCCTTCACCTTCGTCACCTCAAAGAAGTCGGGGTTAAGCACATATGCAAAAGTCAAAGCCATTAGCAAAACCACGAATTCAAGTTGCTAAGGTTCCCTTTGCCGAAATTCTGACTATGGCAGCGGAGTCTCTCTGGAATAACCGATTGCGAACTGCCCTAACCATGTTGGGCGTGATCATTGGAATTGCGGCTGTAATTGCGATTACATCCATTGGTCAAGGTATTCAAAAGTCAACGGAAAATCAATTACAAGCCCTTGGCACAAATTCCATTAATGTTCTCACAGGTTCCGCACGGACAGGTGGCATTAGTCAAGGTGGTGGTACTGCTTCCACTTTGACCCTAGAAGATGCTAAGGCTGTAGCAAAAGCCCCTGCGGTGAAGTTGGTCTCGGCGTATTTGCAGCGAACTCGGCAGATTTCCTATGGCAATCAAAACACTTCGACAACTGTAATCGGTACAGATGTCAACTATTCTCCAATTCGTAATACTTTCCCAAATGAAGGGCGATATTTTGAACAGGAAGATATTGATAATGCTAAATCTGTAGTGGTGCTTGGCTCAAAGGTAAAATCGGATCTATTTGGTAATGCCAATGCCATTGGCGAGAGGATTCGGATTCAAGGTGAACAGTATCAAGTAATTGGGGTAATGGAGTCTAAAGGGGCTTCAGGTGGATTTGATCAGGACGATCGCGTATTTATTCCGCTTAAAAATATGTCGGCGAGACAGGTGGGTAATAATGCCTTGCAAGGTATCTCGGTGAGTGGATTTTGGGTGCAAGCCTTTGATGAATCAGAAATTGATGCTGCACAATTTCAGTTAACTAATCTCTTACGCCTACGACATAAGATTTATCCACCTCAACCCGATGACTTTCGGATCGTTAACCAGACCGATATTGTCAGTGCTTTTACGAATATTGTGGGCTTACTGACGCTCATGGTCGGCGCGATCGCGGCGATATCTCTGATCGTTGGCGGTATTGGCATCGCGAATATTATGCTGGTTTCGGTGGTGGAACGTACTCGCGAAATCGGTGTCAGGAAAGCCTTAGGAGCAACGCGATCGGCAATTCTGAATCAGTTTCTCACTGAGGCAATTCTAGTGTCGGGGCTGGGTGGTGTCGTGGGGATTGGTTTTGGTGTAGCGATCGCCTATACTTCGGCAACAATTTTTGGATTTCCATTTTTGGTATCGATCTGGGCAGTTGTGGCTGGTTTTGGCTTATCGATGGTGGTGGGTTTAGTGGCTGGGGTAATTCCTGCAAGGAGTGCGGCTAAGTTAGATCCCATTCAAGCGCTCAGAAGTGATTAAGAAACCATTTAAGAATTGTCTAGATCCCCCTCAATCCCCCTTAAAAAGCTACCGTGTACACACAAGTCTCTCTGTTTACGTTTGAGGGTTTAGATCCCCCCCAGCCCCCCTTAAAAAGGGGGGAGAATTTTCTTCTTCCCCTTTTTAAGGGGGATTGAGGGGGATCTCTTAGAACTTTTGACCGCAGAAAGTAATTCTTAAAAGGTTTCTAAGATAAGAACTTCTTAGAGGTTCTTAATCTTGGGTTTGAAAATGCAACTTAAGGAAATCTATGATTCGTCTCAATAATATTCGTAAAGCTTATCGTCTCGGTGAGGTTGATGTCCCAATTCTTAAAGGGATTGATCTAGAGATTCAGTCGGGCGAATATGCGGCGATTATGGGCATGTCAGGTTCAGGCAAATCAACGCTGATGAATATTATCGGCTGCCTCGATCGCCCTACGTCAGGAAAATACTATCTCGAAGACCGCGAATTAACGACCTATAACGACGATGAACTCGCTTTCATTCGCAATCGTCGGATTGGGTTTGTGTTTCAGCAGTTTAATTTGCTATCACGCTCAACGGCGATCGAGAATGTGATGCTGCCGATGATTTATTCCAATATTCCCAAAGAAAAACGTCATCGTCTTGCCTCTGAAGCCTTAACGAAAGTCGGACTTAGCGATCGCATGTCCAATCGTCCTAATCAACTATCAGGCGGACAACAGCAACGTGTAGCGATCGCTCGTGCCTTAGCTAATCGTCCTGCGTTAATTCTGGCGGATGAACCGACAGGAGCTTTAGATACGCAGACATCCCATGAGGTAATGGAACTATTAGGGGAGTTAAATTCACAGGGAATTACGATTGTGTTAGTTACCCATGAGCATGATGTTGCAGAGAGAACTCGGCGAATTATTCGGATTCAAGATGGTTTGATCGTTAAAACTGAACAGGCGGCGGCTCTCAAATGAACTTGAAAGGGCTAAGTTTTTGTTTCCTTTGGTTAATCAGGAGAGGTTAGAAGTGGCATGGCAAGTTTTACGCAAGATTGCAGAAATATAAGAAAGCTTTTGATTGTGAAATAGCGATCGCTCAAAAACATATCAATCTTGTTCCAACGAAGGTAATCGACGACGAGCCGAGGCGATCGCTTGTTGGAGTTTTGCTTGAAGTAATTCTTTGGGTGGTAATACGGTGAGGTATTCGGCGACATGGATACCGCTTTTGTCTAGTTCGAGCAATTCAATTTGTTCTTGCTTTTTACCTGCACATAAAATGATTCCCAATGGTGGTAGTTCGTCACTCTCTTGATCATATTTGGCAAGCCAACGTAAATAGAGTTCCATTTGGCTTTTGTATTCATGGCGAAAGTTACCGAGTTTGAGGTCGATTGCTACTAGGCGTTTGAGTTTGCGGTTATAGAACAGCAGGTCAATATAAAAGTCATCGTTATCAATTTGGATACGTTTTTGCCTTGCGATAAATGTGAATCCTGCGCCAAGTTCTAGTAAAAATTTCTCGATGTCTCGCAAGATGGCATCTTCTAGATCCTTTTCGAGGTAGCGATCACTTATATCTAAAAAGTCTAGGATATAGGGATCTTTTAGTAGTAAATCGGGTGATATTTGCTTGTTTTCGCGTAATTGTTCTAGATCATGGCGAATGGTTTCTTCAGGCTTGCGGGAGATGGCGGTGCGCTCGAATAGCATGGAGTTGATGCGTTCTTGTAGTTGGCGAACACTCCAATTTTCGAGCTGCGTAATCTCAATGTAGAAGTTACGCTTCAGTGGGTCATCTATGCCCATAATTAGCTTGAGATGTGACCAACTCAATTTTGCACACAGTGTATGCAGAATTTCTCGATTAGGAAAAACTTCGGCTATCAGGATGCAATAACGCAGTTGTCTTTCACTCCAGCCTTTACCGTAAGTTTGGGTGAGGTGTTGAGAAAGTTCTGTTATAACCTGTTTGCCATATTCGGCGCGTTGACGTTTCAGTATTTCGGTTTGAATGCGATCTCCGACTTGCCAATAGAGCATAGTAATTTCGGTATTGATGGCAACGGCAGCGCGTTGTTTGGCTGCGTCAATAAGCTGACGAATTTCACTAAAGAGTGTTTGCGCTGTTTCTTGGATATTGGGGATGATTTGTGGTGGGTTTCGATCAACTTCTTTCATTATGTTTCTGTATTTTTAGAATGAGTATTAGGGCGATCGCTAGGCGTTGGTACAATGCTTATGATTGCTAACTTTTTACATTTAGAGATCGCTTGGCTAAAGATAACATTCCTTCAAAAATTGGCTGACTGACATGAGTAGTAAAGTCTATAGACCAGATCTCCTTCATAGGACTGTCTGCGTAAGGGCATTGATAAAGAGATGGGACGCGCTCCGTCAGTTTCTAGCCATTCTTCTGCATACTGAAAGTTCATTGCGCCACTGGGTAAGTTTTGCCAAGTGCCGACTAGATAGCCATTCATGAGGATATTGAGGCTATTGACGCGCCTTGTTCTTACCATTCTTCTTTCCATCCTTGTCTAGGCTTACGAGCTTCTTCTTTGGGTATAATCTGTATTTCTAGATCTAGAGCGGAGAATAGTTTAAATAGAGTTTCTAATTTTGTGCCTTCGGGGTTGTTTTCAAAGGCGGAGATGGTGGCTTGTTTGATGCCTACCCGATCGCCTATTTCGGCTTGGCTTAACTTTTGTCTTTTGCGGCGATCGCGTAGATATTCAGCTAGTTCTTTGGAGGAGTGGATTAGCATGGTTTGATGCTTTTATCCTTTTTAGGGTATAAAACCAAGTTTATCCCTTATAGATTATAAAATCAAGTTTATCCTTTGTACGGGATAATATTTACACTGGCGATCGCGTTTTTTAAAAGATATTTGGATAATATTTGGATAACGACTTGTTAGGAATTGAGAGCTAGAGATTAGAATTATTGTATTAAAACCCAACTCAAAGTATTCACTATGCAAACATTAGCTGTTACTGAAGCTATCACAATGATCGCTGAAGCAGAGGGAAAATTTGGCTTGAGTCGTAGTGAATCGAGAGATTTTTTTACGGAATGGTATGACCAGTTACCAGAGATCAAGCCTAGCGATCGCGCCAATTTAGAGATTCTCTGGCGGCGTTATATTTATCATCGCTCTGGTGGACATTTGCTAGAGAGTACGGTGATGCTATTGCTAGTTTCGCCATTGCTCACGATCGCTGGTTTATACGATCCTCCTTTTCGGATTAAGGCGGAGGAGTCGATTGCGATCAATGTTGCTGATAGTGAAGAAACTCTACAGGGGCGAATTGATGTGTTGGTATTGCGCGATCGCCTGTGGATTATTGTTTTAGAGTCAAAGAAAACGATGCAGTCGGTTTGGTCTGCTTTGCCGCAAACTTTGGCTTATTTGATGGCTAGTCCGAATGGCGATCGCCCGACTTTTGCGATGTTGACGAATGGTGATGATATTGTGTTTGTGAAGATGGAGGGTAAGCAATATGCAATGTCTCAGGTTTTGGCTCCTCTGGTTAATCGGGGTGAGTTAGAGGTTGCATGGCAAGTTTTACGCAAGATTGCAGAAATAGGAGTTTGATAGTTTTTATAAGTTAATCTGGCGGATGCCAACCAATTGCAAACCAACGTTTGCGAGTAGCGATAATGACCGCATTATTCATCCGCAAAGCGATAACTGTTGCACGTCCAATCGCTGTTAAACCTTCAACTTGAGATGCATCATTATTCCATTGAAAATGATCCTTCCAATTTTGTTTTCGTGGATTAAACAAAGCTACAAGTTCGCCTGTTAATGGATCGATCGCTTCTGTGGTGTCAGATTTGTATTCATTGCAAGTTCGACAGGCAAGACATAGGTTTTCAGTTGTATTCAGTCCTCCTTTTGAAACTGGTTGAATATGATCGATTGTCATAGGCATACCGCTATTTGCTTCGGTTGTGAGGCAATAGCAGCAACGCTTACGGTCAATTGATTCTATTTGCGATCGCAGATTTTGGGAAATATAGCCTGACACAAAACCTACCCTGCTAGTCTGGGAACATTATGACCACGCCATTTGAGGATTGCGGCGGCTTGGGATTTGCGTAACATAAAGCGATCGCTATCTTTACGGAGGTTATCTAATTCCAGTTTTTCGGAATCAGTAAGTGCTGTATTTTGTTGTTTTGCTAATAGGGATTCGTAGCGTTCCATTTCTAGCTGAGTTTTTTGGCTACGGGCAATTTGCCATAATGAATCGTCGTCAAGTCGATCTAAGCTGGCAAGGTCGGTTTGAAATTCTTCGGGTACGTCTTTCCATGTTGGGGGACTACCAATTTGCAAGGCTTGTAAAATTACGTCTTCTAGCGATCGCTGGGTAGCTCCTGCCGCGATCGCTAGGCGTTGGTACAATGCTTCTGGTATTTGTAAGGTAACTGTTTCAGCCATATTTTTTTCTCGATAATTTTAAATTTAATTTCCGCTAATTTCTACTAATGCTTCACCTGTAGCCAGAATTTCTAAGGCTCTTGGTAAAGTAGCGGTTAGAATCTCTTTTAATTGGGCATTAGATGTATTACCAAATGTCAACCAAATAATTTGCGGCGGCGATCCGAGACGTTCAACTAGATCCACAAAATCACTATCTTTGGTCATAAAAATAATTTTTTGAGCTTTACCTGCTTCAAAAATTTCGGGATCTTCTGCATCTCTTAAACCCAGATCTCGTAAAGCGAAGGCACTTATGCCAAAGGTTCTAGAGATCCAAGGGGCGATCGCTGGTGATAAATGGGCATCAATCCAGATGGTCATGCGACTAATACGGGATGATTGAGTTTACGCGATGCATAGGCTAGTGCTGCTTTGAGGTCATCTTTTTCTAGATCGGGCATTTCTTCTAAAATCTCTTCGGCATTGAGTCCTGCTACAAATAGATCGAGAACGTCTGATACACGAATTCTCATGCCACGAATGCAGGGACGACCGCCGCATTGTCTGGGGTTAATGGTGATTCTTCCAAGTAGTTCTGGCATTTGAATATTCCCTTACTAAAAATTATTAATTATATAATCTGCTAAAGAGTCATATTCTTGGTTCATTCTTCTTATTAATTCTTTCTGCGATTTTGACCAAACGGAAAACATTGTTGGTTTATATGAAGATAGACTATTAAGGGGAACATTCAATTTTTGAATTTCAGCAGCCATTGTATTTAAGTCTTCAATTTTTGCTGCGGGTTCGGCTGTAACAAAATCAGGAAGACAATAATAATAAGGAATCCCCCTCAACTTAGGAAAAAGGCTGTATTTCATGGTATCTAATATCTTGTCAAGATGAAATCTATCAGATCCGATCTCTTTACGCTCTTTAGTACTAGTGTATGTAGTTGTATCAAATCCATTAAATATCCAGCCACCGAATTTAGGCTGTCCCTTTGAAGGTATAACTTCGTCATATTTATTTGAAGTTTCATAGCGTTTTCTACCCTGATTCCAATCTTCAATAAAAGATGGTAAGACTTCTCCAATTAAATTGACACAGTAGGAAGAAAAAGAATCGGGTGTACAAGGCACTAGAAAATAATCAGAACAATATAAAGCAGAACGTACTAGTGTGTTGAAAGAAGGTGGTAGATCGATTAATACATAGTCATAAACCTTTTGTTCTTCTTTAAGCTTTTCTACCAATAGAAAAGGGATTAAAAATTTATACAATCCTGAGCCTTGAACAACATCCGTTCCAACAGTTAAAACATCAGCAAAACTATTGAGCCAAAAGTCACCTGCTATAACATCGATTAGCGTTTGTTCATCTTTATTATGAAAAACATTTAGCTGATGTTCAAGCTGATATTTAGGTTGCGTTGTGTAGGTTTTACTACTCTGAGTTGGTTGTAAAGAAGGCTGTGCAAAAGCTCTAATAGTTCTTCCAAAAGGATATTCTTTTGTTCTTTCAAGATACTCCGCAAATTCCTTATAACCAATCGTTGCGATAGAAAGATTGCATTGAGGATCGAAGTCAATCAAAAGGATCTTCTTGCCTTTATTGGCTAGGGAAGCACTTAAATTAAAAACAGTTGTTGTTTTGCCAACACCACCCTTGTTGTTGAATAGAGAAATTATCTTAGTCATTCGCTATTTTATATAAACTATTAACATCGTAGAATCTAGTTTTCAGCGTAACATATTAAAAGGTGATTTGTGTTGTATAACGCACAAGCATATTTAAACCTAAAATAGATAACGGAAAAGATTAATGTAAAATGCGGATCGCCTATCTCTACCTTACTCCCCCTTAAGACTTTTGCCACTATATATTTTTATCTAAAAGACTCTGTTCGCGATCGCGCTTGATGATGACAAAAGGCGATCGGCTAAAATTAGTTATGACATATCAATCTGAGAGCATAGATTCCAAGCTATGAATACAAAACTAGTAGAATCCCTAGCCCAAGTAATTGAATCCCTTGCACCAGATGAATATGAGCTATTGCAAGAAAAACTAAAATCTCGCCCAATCCAGAAAACCATCGGCGTATGTGGAGGTCATGCAAGAATCCGCAATACCCGCATCCCTGTTTGGACAATCATCTCACTCCAACAACAAGGAGCCGATATCCCAGAGCTTTTACGCAACTTCCCCTCATTGACAACAGATGACTTGAGTAACGCCCGATTCTATTACACTGCACATCAAGAAGAAATTGATCGCGTGATCGCCTCTCATAAGTACGAGCAAGAGGAAGCAATCATTGGCTAGACTTTATTCCAACGAAAACTTTGCGATAGATATTGTGCAAATCCTGCGCGATTATGGTCACGATGTACTAACCTCCTACGATGCAGGACAAGCAAATCAAGGAATTCCTGATCCTGAAGTTCTAAGATTTGCCACAAATCAAAATCGAATTCTAATCACATTTAACCGTGATGATTTTATCGATTTACATCGTAGCGGTATTAATCATAGTGGCATCATTATTTGTAAAGATGATCGCGACTATCAGGGACAAGCCAAATTTATCAATGACTTTTTGCAATCTCAGACAACAGAACTTAGCGATCGCCTAATTCGTATTCAAAAGCAAAATCAGCCCAAGTCTAGTATGCCAGTATTTATCATTCGTGAATACTAAGGTGTATTGTGAGATCGCAACTTCCTACCTTACCTAACTTTTGATGTTTGAGGCGATTATTTTTATCTACAAGACTCTATTAGCGATCGCACTTGATGATGGCAAAATGCGATCGCTTATTTCTGCCTTACTTAACTTTTAATGTTTAGGCGATCGCAGATTTTGAAAGCAATATGCGATCATGAATAGGATAGAGACAACTTTGTAAGTATGATGACAAGATTTTTAGAGGTGAATGATGCCTGTAAGTTCATTAGACAAAGAATATATATTGAATGAGTTACGCGCTTTAAAGCCAGAACTACGCGATCGCTATAAAGTCACTAAGATCGGTGTCTTTGGCTCAGTGGCAAGAAATGAGGCAACCGAAGAAAGCGATATTGATATTGTGGTAGAAATGGAACCGAATATGTTAAAACGTATTGGACTTAAAAACGAACTAGAAGCAAAGTTTGGCAAAGAAGTGGATGTAATTCGATATTGGTACGGGATGAATAAGTATTTAAAAGTAAGGATTGAGAGGGAGGCTGTTTATGTATGATCGAACAATGCTTCTAGAGTTATTTCTTGAAATTGAGGAAGCAATTAGAAGAATTGAGAGAAGATTTTCAGGCATCACCTCACCTGATGACTTTCTACGTGATGATAATGGACTAGATCGACTAGATGGAATTGCGATGATGTTAGTTGCAATTGGCAAGAACATTAATTAACTTGAAAAAGTGATTAGTAAGAAAGCATTTGATCAGCATATTGATGTTGAGTGGGCAAATATCATGGGCTTGAGAAATATATTAGCTCATGACTATTTTAGTATTGATGCTTTGGATGTATTTCAAATATGCTCTAGTGAAATTGGCAGTCTTAAAGAAGCCATACAAAAAATTCGGAACGACACTTTTTAGGCATGAGACAAGAATGAATACTAAGGGATACTTAGCGATCGCGATTGATGATGACAAAAGGCGATCGCTATTTGTGTTGGTAGGTACTGGCTCTAACGCTGATTACTCTTGGCGATCGCCTTACGTTGGCTGTCACCTGTCAACTTGAGAGCAAAGTTCTCAATGCTGTTATACCAACTGCGCGGTAATACCCAGATTAAATAAGCCGCAAAAATCGTTAGAAGCGATCGCATGGGTTCATAAATTAAAATTTTCCAATTACTTGCCAAGGCTCGATTCACAAGTTTTACTGCTGCTTTACCATCTTTATTGCGAATGGCGCGACGGGAGAGATAGCGGAACTGGTAGGCACGGGCAAGGGATTCCCACTTTGCCAATAAATCAGGAGCGTAGGTGCGCGTTTTAGCGATTACTTTTTCCCATGATTCTAATTGCTTGTCCATATTTGCGGAGAGACTACCAGAGTTGACCCGATAGAGAGTAAGCGGTTCAGGAATACCTTCAATTTGCCAATTGGTTTGAATAGCGATTCTAATCCAGCATTCAATATCTTCTGACTGACGAAACTGATCATCAAAATAGAAGTCCTCAACTTCGCCATAAAGATTATCTTGAAACTTAATGCCCTCAAGGGCTTCACGACGAATTACAGGAGCGGAGCCATTGCCAATGGGATTACGACAGAGTAAATGTGGCGCGTCAATATCGGTCAGTTTAGGCATTTGGTACGTGCCGAGGGAATTACTGTCTTCATCAATAAAGGCAGAGCGGCTAAAACTAATCCCAACTTGAGGATGAGTTTCTAAATGCTGGACATGCTTTTCTAGCTTTTCGGGTAACCAAAGATCATCGCTATCCAATAGGGCAATATACTCGCCTTGAGCATGACGAATACCTGTATTTCTTGCCCCTGCCAAACCTCGATTCTTTTGATGGATAATCTGTATGCGGGAATCAGTAAACTGTTCACAAATCTCGATACTGCGATCGGGAGATTGATCGTCAACAATGATTAATTCAAAATCTCGAAATGTTTGTGCTAAGACTGATGCAATTGTTTCTTGGATAAAACGCTCAACATTATAAACGGGGACAATTACTGATACTTTGACCATGATTTTTCCTATGATTTATGATATTTGTTCTTGAAGATTTGGCTTTGTAATGTATTTCTTAACCCACAGTACAAAGACTGGGATTGCCCCCCAATGAATGATCATCACCGCAGCCGCCACACCTGTAATTTTCCAAATTGCGCCTACACAAATAGCGATCGCAAAAATAATTGTGAATAGAACATTCCAAATCAAATCCCAACTTGGTTTGTCCATAGCCCAAAGTGCTTTCGATGCAGCATTGGCATAGGGTCTGGGAATTGCCGATAAACAAATGAGAATCAATAATGGAATTGCAGGAATCCATTTCTGACCAAATACTAGGGGAACATATATCGGCGCAAGTAATACCTGTGCTAAGACAATTGGCACAATTACCTTGGTGATTGACTGGAAACTTTGGAGATAGCGATCACGAAATTGGGCAGGGTCACTTCTGGCTTCGCAAAGGTGTGGATAGAGCGCTGCATCAACGGCGGTAATGAAACTAAGACTAATCCCTAGTCCTGCATTAAAAGCAAAGTAATATAAACCAAGGGCTTTAATTCCTAAGAAATGCCCTGCAATTAAATAATCGAGATTATTGCGGAGCGTGGCAAGCATTTGGATACCAAGAATACTGCGCCCGAAATGGATGATTTCCTGCCAACGATGGAGCGTAAAGGATTTGGTCGATCGCCAAGGATTATTGGAGCGATGCACAACCACCCAAATCGGTGCGACAATTACCTTCGGCAAGACGATCGCCCACATTCCAAAGCCTTGCCAAGCCAGAATCATCGTCAAAATATTGTCAGTAGAAATCTGGAGCGCATTGGCTAAAGCCGAGACATGGAGGCGATTTTCACGCTGCGATCGCGCCGCTTGGATCAGTCCCATCGGTAACATCAGATAGACCAATCCCATCGCACAGATTGGCAGGATTACTTGGTTGTCTTTATAAATCCATGACATCGGCAAAGCAACCAGACATTGAATCAGAAATAAACCACCGCAAATAAACCAATTAATGTAATAGGCAGTTTGGGATAATTCCTCAATATCTTCTTCTTTAGCTTGGATCAGCTTATCGAAAATGCCATTGCGCGTGAACACATTCACAAATTCATTAGTCGTTAGTACTAGCGCCGCCAAACCATAATCATATTCTGAGAGCCATCGCGCTAAGACCACCGTGGCAGCCAATCGCGAGATGCGTATGAGAATTTCTGACAAGCCTAACCAGCCAATATTACGGGCAAAGCGATTCGCTAGTTTTTTCTGAATGAAGCCAATTACTGACTGGATTAGTTTTTGCATAAATCTGATAGCAGCGCCTCCCATGCCGTCATATATTCTTCCCAAGCATTCTGCACATCCATGCGACCTTGTAAGCCCCATGCTTCCAGTTGCGATCGCGGCATCTCACAAACTTGATTGATCGCTGCGGCTAGAGCCTCAGGATCATTGGCGGGAACTAGTACCCCACAGTCATTTACCTGTTCTGTTAGTCCATCGACCTTCGAGACAATTACTGTCTTGGATGCTGCCTTGGATTCTAAACAGACATTACCCCAAGGTTCCCAATTAGAAGGAATGATGATCACATCGCATTTTGCGAGAAAAGATGGAACATCAGAAATAGAACCCAGAAAATGAATGCGTGGGTCATCACCAGCTAAGGATTTTAACAAGTCTTCCTGCTCTCCATAACCACCGACTAGTAATTGGATTTGAGGATTTGGGACTTTTGGCATTGCCCGCAGTAAGGTGTCAAATCCCTTTTGCTGGTTGAATCGACCATAGGCTCCCAATATCAGAGTTGAGTCAATAGATTTAAGAGGTAAGGTCAGAAACTCATCTATAGTCCGACATTGCTGAATATTAGCAAGTTTATTTGGATTTACAAGACGATGCGATCGCATCCATTTTCGCTGTCCTTGGGAAATGGCGACAACCTTATGGGCAAGTCCATAGGCTAAACGTAGCATTAAATGAAACCGCCAAGGCGATCGCACTTTCCACTGTTCAAAGCTTTCAGCATAGTGATGCTCATGAATGAGTAGTTTGGTTGCAAACCTGAGTTTTAATAATCGCCATAGCGATCGCCATGAACAAGGATCATGCCAAATCACCACATCAGGTTTAATTGTCGATAAATTTTTGAGGGCTTCGCTTTCGGTGAGAAAGAGAAATTCAAATTTTTCTTTGAGGCGGGAATTAGTGAGGCTGCCACTGGTGCTTTTGATGCCGCCCACATTGCGATCGCTGAGTAGATGCACAATTTTGGGTTTACGTTCTAGAGAATTTATTGATGATGTCATTGGGGAATCTCCTCACTATTTTTATTACTAATTTTGGGAATTATTTCTACTGGCAAAGCTTCGCTAGCTTCTATTTGCTCATCATTGGGACGTTCTAGAAATCCCATACCGATCGCGATTAATCCCGGCCAAAATAGATAGGCTAAAATTTCCAGATTTTCGCCAAAGGTATAGAGAAAGATCACCAACAACATGGTTAAGCCGAGTTTGGCAGTATCATTACGTTGTGATTTAATCAGCAAATCCCCCAAGCTATAGATCATCGGTACTGCTAGAGCTGCGAACCCCACGATGCCTTTGACAAATAGCAGTCCATACCAAGTGTGATGGGAACCAATGGGCATATACTCCACCATGTGCGGACCACTCTCGACAATGCCATGTCCCCAAATTGGAGCTTCGGTTTGCCATCGGTAGATCGCAATTCTGCCCAGAGCGGCGCGTACTCGTGAGGAATCCTTACGGGCGGCAGCAAATTGTTCAGAAAAGCTTTCTACTCCATCCATCAATATTGGTAAAGTCACCCCTCCCGTGCTAGCGATAAACCCCGCAATCATTAACGCGATCGGTCGTGAAATCCTTGATAATAATTCTACCAAAATCCATACCACAGGCAAACAGAGCAGGGCTAATCGGGACTTAGAAATTTGACACATCATGATGCAACCTGCAATTCCTAAGTATTTCCACTTCTTGCAAGGTTCGCGCAAAATCATAAAGAAGTAAATATTTGCCACAAATCCTAGGGCGGGAGCCCAAGGCGTAAATAATCGCCAACGCGGTGTGTTATCCCCAGGATCGATTTCATAGAGACGGAATTCAAAAAATTCGGGGCCGGGACCGCCGATTGCTTGTAATGGTGAGATAAATAATTTTTCAGGTAATTTGGCATAGTAAGCAGCAATAAAGATGGGAGAGAACAAAAACACCATCGTACAAATCAGCGCCGCCGCCCGATACAACAGTTTTGGACGAATTGGTAAACATCCTGCCATCGGAAATAGAGCTAAGATCGCCCATCCCTTAGCCCAACCAATGGATGATTTAATAATTTGTCCCATCTCTAGGTAATAGTCCAGATGTCCCATGATCAGCGACACCTGCATCATCACCATGCCCCCAACCCACATCCAAATGCCAATGGGAATCCTAATCCGATCTTTTAGCGGGGTATGGGGATCTTGCTGCCACCAACGCCAACACAATATGCCAAATAGGAGCCAAGGCAAAATTGCACCTAATACATATAACCCACCAATGAAATAAATAGCAAAAGTCCAGACGATTGAATACCACACCAACTTCTCTTCGAGGTTTTCGGGTGTAATCTTGTACTGTTCAGGGGTTTGCAAAAATTTGAATATTTTCATTGTGGTTACCCCGTCTTGCTGCGATCGCTGTTGGAAATCGCCCGTAAAGTTGGTAACTCAGTCACCTCAGAAAGTTCTACTTCCTGTCTTGGCTCTTGCCCCATCGACTTGCGCTTCCACAGTAAAAATACGCCTGTGGAGACAAAGAGCGAACCTACAAACGCGCCAGCCAAGACTAGTTTTGGTTGTGGCGATGCGGGTTCATCTGCCAAGCTAGGCGGCGAAACTAATTGTGCTAAGGGATAGGCGGTAAAAATATCCGATTTGCTGAGGTCAATTTTGGCGAGGGAAGAAGCGAAGACTGCTTCGGCAACTTGAGCATCCCTTTGGAGGCGATCTAGTTCCAATTGCTTTTGGGTCAAATCCCGCAAGCGATTGTCAAAATTTTCAATTTGGCGACCCAATTCCTCGGCTTGCCCAGCGATGCCACTCTGTTCTGCTTGGACAGCCACTAAATCCCGATATAGACTTTCTTTCCCTGCACTACCCGTTACGTTTAGATTGATCCTTGCCAACTCTTGCAAATCAACTGGACGCTTTAATAAGAATTTGGCGCGATCGCTAATCGCCATGCCAGCCTTTTGTTGTCTCGCCGCTTCTCTAACCACATTAGGATGATTTTCGCCCCATTTAGAACTTAAAGTCGTCAAGGTCGCCGATGATTCACTAAAATCCCTGAGATTTTGTTGATAAATCGGATCGGACTGCAAAGTAAAGGCGGCGCTTGCCTCATCGACACTTAAACCAAGGCTATTTGATAATTGCTGAAGGCGATCGCTAATTAATATATCCTGAGCCAACATTTCCGCCCTTTGTTTTCGCAATTGCTCCAAACTCACCGCCACTTCTTTGACTTGCTCACTGGTACTCAGTCCCGACTGACTTTTATAAGCAGCCAATTTCTTTTGAGATTCCGCTAATTTAATCTTTGCCATGTCCAGAGTTGCTTGTGTGCCATCGTCCCGCCGCGCAATCTCATCTTTACGCAGTTTACTCACCTTTGCCATAAGCGTATTGTAAAGGGCAAAGCCACGCTCCTGAGCTTCTTTTGCACTTGGCCCCTCAATTTCCACCTGCAAAATGGAAGTATTATCGATTAATTTACTTTTAGGCTTTCCTAATTCGGAAGTCTTGATATTCAGAGACTTGGCTGCTTCTTCTAATACAGGCTCATCATTGAGAATATATTGATAATTTGCACGGGGATCGAGAGAAGATCCACCAGAAGCAGCAGTACTTGAAGAGGAAGCTTGACCAATACTCGGTAAGTTCACATTTGCGCCCACATTTCCCCCTGGGAGAATGATTGCCATTTTACTCACAAATTTGGGCTTTGTCCTTTTCAGATAGGTCAAAGCTCCTCCCCAGATAATCGCATTCAGCGCTAATCCCATTAACACATAAAACCACCATCCAAAGCGTGGCGATCGCTTAGGCTCAGACAAATCAATAGTTTCAGGAGAAGCTTCCTTACTCATTGACTGCTCCCACCGAAAATATCACGAATCAATTTAATCGGATTGAGAATATCCCCCACAAAATTTAAAACGCCCCTCACTTCCGTTACAGTCGAGTCGTAACAAGCGATGCTATCCTGCGGCATTAAAAATGGATTCTTAATTTGATCCTTAGAATCGCGAATTAAATCCTCAACGGAGCGATCAATGGCGGTGGTTTCCCCTGTAAGGCGATCTGTTCGCACTAACACGGCACGGCGCGGCGCATTGGTGGGTGCAGTGCCTCCGACACAGTTGGCGGCAAATACTGCTTGCGAAAATCGCGAACCATAAGGAAAGCCAGTAGAATCTTTGCCGATCGCCGACGTGGCGTTACTACTCGCAGGTATGGTTAAATTTGACAGAAAGACAGTAATCCCAGGGGGCGTGATTTGAGAAGGGCGGACAATTCGGGGATCGATAGAGTCTCTTTTAGGAACGATAATTGTATCGCCTGCGATCAATGGTATGTCTTCCACTGGCTCCCCAGTAAAAATCCCTGTCAAATCAACGGTCAGCTTCTTATTTTTGCGAATTATGCTGATTTTGGTGATATCGGCATTAGGCGTTACGCCTCCCGCGCTCCGCAGAGCCGAGGTTAAAAACCTGTCAGGAGCATAGTCACCTGATGACTGTGTAAGTTGCTGAGCACGAACCTCTGCACTGCGATTATTGATCAGGACTCGCCCCGTTTGAAAAGTTTCCCCTGATACATTCACAGCAATTGGTGCAAGCGCTAGAGGCGTAATTGAAATTTGCAGAAATTGCGGTTGAAAATATTTTTTGGTAATTAACTGAGTTTTGATTAAGTCTTGAATCGTAAGAATTTCTAAACCAACTACAGGCAATGGCGCTAAATAGGGAATGGAGATGGTTCCATCGTTATTTACTTCATATACGCCGTTAAATAATTCTCCTTCGGGGATAAGTAGGCGAATGCGATCGCCTGGGGATAGGGGGATTGCTTCTAGAGGTTGGGCATTGGTAAAGGCGATCGCAATCATTGCCAAGATTACACATCTTAAATTACGTGGCAAGATTAAGTCTAACCACCTAGGTTTGCTTTGTTGATGCCATCTTCTAAACTGCGCCATTGTTCCGTTCAAATAAGACTGCAATAGTTCTCCAGATTAGCCACAGATCATATTTTAGGCTCCAATTGCGCTTATAGGTAAGATCAAAGCCCATTACTTCTTCAAAGCTCCTAACAGTCGAGCGCCCACTTACTTGCCAGACTCCACTGAGTCCAGGTTTGACATCGAGCCGACTCCATTCGGTCATTTTTTCATCAGTATATTCGTTCTCTAGTTCATATAGCCCGACTTCACCAAAGGTAGGTGGTCTTGTACCAATCAGACTCATATCGCCCTTAAGGATATTCCAGAATTGGGGAAACTCATCTAGGCTGGTTTTACGCAAGAACTTCCCAACCTTGGTAATGCGCGGATCGTTACTATTTTTAAAAAACTTACCACCATCACTACTTTTAGGTGTTCCATCAGTGGCATTGGCAATCTCATTGGTGACTTTCTGCTTCAGCATTTCTGCATTCTTGACCATGGAGCGAAATTTCCAAATCCCAAAGGGTTTGCTCATCAGTCCTGCACGTTTTTGTTTAAAGAGAACGGGTCCACGACTTTCGAGTTTGATCGCGATCGCAATTGGTACAAACAAAACTGCTGTAAAACTTAAACCCACCAAAGCTCCTAAAATATCCATAATCCGTTTCGGGAAACTCCGAACCGATGGATGTACTGTTAGAGAAGGATCTAGCTCGATCGCAGGGTAGAAAAAATACATCACATAGGCAATCACACAGAGGATAGGAATACCAAGCAAAAACTCATAGATTTGATGTAAGATTCTCGCCAAAGGATTTGTTTTGTTTAGCGATCGCTCATTTTTTTGCCTCGGCAAACGATTGCTACGAGTAGATGGTTCAATGTAAAAAATGTGCTCGAGCTTTGTCATTTTTAAAATTGATAACACTTGAGGATTGACACTCCAAAGCTCAAGTTCTGTTGGTTCTGGCTTACCTGATTGAATATCTGTTTGCCGCAAAACTTTTAAACAAGCTACCAATGCGCCAACACCTGAGCTATCTATAAACTCTGTATTCGACATGTCAATGATGATCTTCCGAAAGCTTTCCTCCTCTTGGCATAACTGTAGAAAATCCTCCTTTAATTTACGGGCTTCAGGATTGAATATATTTTTAGGCGTACTGATCAAAACAGTGTCATGAAAATTAGTAATCTGCACATCATGTAGCCCAAACTTTAAGGATTGATGCTCATTACTGGTCGGAATATATACTACTTCAGGATAAAGATCAGCTATTTCTTCAGAACGCACAATCAACAAGTCCAAAGCTTTCCATGAGCGCAATAATTTTGCTGACAGACTCAAATCACGGATGCGTGTTTTTGACTCAATGAAAATCACTTTGGTTTTAAATAAATATTTAGCTAACACCAAAAAGGGAACGGCAACACCAGCTCCAGTAGACATAACGATCTGAGGGCGTTCCTTTTTTAAGATATCGATCGCTAGATACAAATTGCGGATAAAGTTAGGAATATTTCGATTGGTGGGACTATAAGCCCAAAAAGCTTTTTCGGCACTCAATTCTGTCTGAGTTGTGCCTGTTTTAAAGGTAATCCAAGTTCGCTGTGAAATAGTTTGCCAATATTTGCTGAGTCCTTGCATTCCTTTAAAATGACCTCCTGAAGAGCAAACTAACAGAATCTTCTGATAGTCTTGACTAGGATAGCGATCGCTTAAATATTCACATAGGGCTTTGTCTTCACTAAAACTAAGAGGACTGCGAGGAATAGTCACTAATTTCAAGAACTTGACTAGATCCGCAGGCGATCTGGCGATGAGTACGCCTTGATTTTCTAAATCCTCAGCCATTTCTAACTGATGATCATCAACATGTTCATGAAATTTAACCGTGCGTGGAACTAAAATATAAGGCTTATCAAATTCTTCAAGCAATAAGGTACTACCCTCACCACAGTGAGCAATTACTGCGGTTGCTTGCTCAACAAGTTGCTTAAATTGTGTTTCTGGAATTATTTTACTAACTTTAACATCGTCAGGTAAGCGTGTTGAAGCCCCATACTGAATGACTACTTCTTCATTAATAATCCCCTCCTTGATCAACAAACTAATCCAATCCATTAAAGAATTGAATGGATACTGCTCAGTCCCGACTGTAACAAGTATCATAAATTAATGCTCCCCATTTGTTTAGCTATATATTTGCTTAGATGAGACTTGGTAGATATTCAGTCTCATACTTTTTTAAGTCCTGTCTCTGTGATCGTAAAACTCTTGAATTTCTAAATTTGATTAGATCAGAAATAAATTTGCATTTCTTTAAATAAGTTTAGCAGATTGTACCTATTATTCACTCAGCATAAAATATTACAACTATGCTTAGCAATCTAAGTTTCGATTGGGAGATAAAACCTAAATAAATGAAGGTGGCGCTTTGCAGCGCCTCCATTTATTTAGGTTTTGATTTGTCCTAGCTATTTCTTGCTTGGCTGAAAATCTTGTGAGTAGAAAACTCAAGCAGTCTTTTCTATCTAGGGTCGTGAAGTTTGAAATGTTGATGATACGGGATGGCGTGGGTTTAAAAGGATAGAGAAATTCTTCGCTTAGCTGAGAATCCTCCCTTTGATGCTTTTATTACTGCGGATAAGAATTTGCGTTATCAGCAAAATTGAATGGGGAAGAGCTTGAGAATTGTTGTTTTGGATGCTCGTAGTACTAGACCTAATTATTTACTGCCATTGATGAAAGGAATAAGTGAAGTGATTACTTTTTTACCCGCAAGAGTTGTTATATCAATCAATGACTCATGTGAGTTTATATAAGTTTCCCCTACTTCTTAAACAGCGATCGCCCCTTTATCACCCACAAACCCGATCGCCCAATCCTCAAATCAACCAGCGATCACCAATCACAACCCACAAACCCCGATCGCCTAACTCTCCACATCAAACAGCGATCGCCATTTACTAAGATTCAATGCAATTGCTCAGATGTTAAGATAGAAAATATTGCTAATTTTAAAGAGGTCAAGATGGTTACACTTGCCGCGAAAAATTTAAATTTTGAAGATGTACAACATCTGTTAGGCTTTCACGAGTCTGGAGAGATGGGTTTTTTTTCTGATTATCTTGATCTAGAATCTGTTTCTGATTTTGAGCAAACAGAACTAACTGATATTTGTACTAATTTTCGTCGATACCTTCTATCAGGTAGAGTTTCCGAAGGACAAATTAAGTTTCTTGCGCTTGCGCCTCTGATGAATTTGACAGGTTACTATAACCAAGCGATCGAGTTGCTTTTAGAAGAAAATATTCAGCGTATTGATATTCTCGAAGCGGATACTAGCATTACTGGTAGATATGATATTTTGGCGGTTAAAAAATCTGGAGTTCCAAATTTAACCAAGCTTTGGGTGCTAATAGTTGAAGCAAAGAGAGCGGGGATTGAACCTTTTACAGGGATTCCGCAATTATTAACTTATGCTCATGAGTCTTTGCAGTCTCAGTCTTCAGTTTGGGGTTTAGCAACAAATGGTTTGCATTTTCAGTTTATCCGCATCTGTGCTGGAGAATCACCAAGCTATCAGCTATTTCCTTCTCTATCGTTGATTGAGTCTGAGCCTTCCATACAGATTCTTAAAGTTCTTAAAGCTATTTGTAAATCATAGGAGTTGCATAGCGATCACACCCTCACCACCCACAAAAACCGATCGCTTATTCTCTCAAATCAAACAGTGATCACCCCTTTACCACCCATAAAACCCGATCTCCTATTCCCTCAAATCAAGTAGAGATCGCACCTCATAACAACCCACAAAACCCGATCGCCTAAATCTCCACATCAAGAAGCGCTGTCACAACAAAAAACTAAAAGTAGTTGTAAAATCTAAATATTTAAAATAACGTCAGTTCGACGAAAGCGGAAAATGGTAAGAATCGCTAAGAGATTCTTACCATTTTTCGGCATTTGCGGTGGGCTTCGCCCGCCGCAAATGGCTATATCGAACTCACGTTAAAATAGTTATGAATTGTCGATTAAAACGCTTATGGTTTATAGTCCATGTGGTGAGTTGATATGAGTACCACTTTCGAGTGGGATGAGCAAAAAGAGGCTGATAATAGGGCAAAGCATGGCTTAGATTTTGAAACTGCTCAATATGCTTTTTTCGATCCAGACCGTTTGATTGTTCATGATTCGGAGCATAGTGAGTTATAGGAACGTTGGTTTTGTATAGGCAAAGTAGATGATCTTGTATTGACAGTACGTTTTACTTATCGAGATGGAGTGATTCGGATATTTGGGGCTGCTCAATGGCGTAAATGGAGGAAATTTCATGAACAACACAATGCCTGATCCTGCTGAACCAATTGGTAATGTCACTATTGTTAAAGATTTTTTGCCTCCAGTGAATCAGTTAGTTCCGAAGCAAAAAACGGTAACGATTACGATGGAATTTACTCAAAAAAGTATTGAGTTTTTTAAGCGCGAGGCTAAACGCCGCAATTCTTCATATCAAGAGATGATTTCCA
The DNA here is from genome assembly GCF_051131155.1 of Pseudanabaena minima str. Chao 2107. Lineage (NCBI taxonomy): Bacteria > Bacillati > Cyanobacteriota > Cyanophyceae > Pseudanabaenales > Pseudanabaenaceae > Pseudanabaena > Pseudanabaena minima. The sequence goes on along the minus strand of NZ_CP159508.1, from coordinate 231,920 downwards.
ATCTTGTGGATGCTTATGCAAAACAGGGTAAGGTATGAATAATTGATTCTGCTCGCTCCTCATCACTCACAAAAAATGATCGCCTATTTCCCACATCAAACAGCGATCGCCCCTTCATCACCCACAAACCCGATCGCCTATTTCTCCACATCAAACAGAGATCGTCTTTTCTTTACATCCAAAAAAACACTTGAATTTTACTCAAGTATTAGAACTGATTTTCAATATCTCTAGACTGATGCAGAATACGCACAATTTCAATGTGATTTTCCATTCTTTTGTAGAAGATAATGTATGGCTTAACTGGAAAACTACGCAGTTCTTCAGAAAGCTCTTTTCTGCTTCTTCCCATCTCTGGGAACTGTGCAAGCGTAGGAAACTTGTCAAGGACTTTTGCAAGTAATAAATCGGCTGCTAGGGAATCGTTTTGAGCAAGATATACCCACATATCCTCAAGGTCACTATCTGCTTGTCGGGATATCTTAAATCGATTCATTTTGATGAGCTAAGCGTTTTTGACCACGATTTTTAATATTTTCTAATAGATTGGGTAATGTGTCCGAATCGTATTCGGTGTAGTCACCATTTTTGAGTTGTGCAATTCCGAGGTTAATGTCTTGTTGTAGTGTTGCGAGTTTTAGGGCGCGAAGTTCGGCTTCGGCTTGCTCAGCCCGATCGCATATTGCTTGAAAGGCATGAGCATCTTGAACAACGACTTCAGCTTTACCGTTAACGGTTAACACCATAGGTGACTGTGTTGATTTAATGCGTTCGATAAACTCTTTGGCGTTGCGCTTGAAGTCGCTCAGTGAATGGATATTTTTTAGCTCGATCATAGTTGTCAAAGCACTTAATTCGGATCTAATTTAATGATAACTGATCTTTCTTTGCGATCGCAATTTCTATGATTCTTCATAAATATCTATTGCCTATTTCCCTACATCAAACAGCGATCGCCCCTCACCACCCACAACCCGATCGCCTATTTCTCAAATCAAACAGCGATCGCCCCTCATCACCCACAAAACCCGATCGCCAAAACCTCCACCTCAAAATGAGCCTAAGTTTAAGAAAGAACTAATTCTGGTTCGGTAATAAGGCGTAATAATTTTACTGGTTCGATTGTTTCCATTGCGAAAGTTTTGCCTTGTTGATCGGTAAAGTCGATTAGAAAAGCTTTATGATCAAATGACATTAAGACCGTTCCCATTTGTCCTCGGCGGAGTAATATTTTTTGATGGGTAACTTTGTGAGTGGCGATCGCATCTTCAGTTAGAGCCACAAGATCGTATTCTTGGATTTCGTTCATAGTGTTTTTTAATCAATAGGGTAAGTATTAGTTAGGCGTGGAAAGTCTTCTGTAATTTTAATAATCCAACAACTTAGAACTAGGGATTCGCCAACATCTGTGCAGAGTGAAAATGCAAGATCGTAATGAGTACCATATTGATCGATTTTAAAAAGTTCGGCTTCACCTTCGATAGCTGCTTCTTGTAGAGCTTGTTCTAGAATTTCTTTGTTGGCGATGGTAATCCCAAGACGCTTTTCAAACAATAGGGCTTTATGTTTACCTTTCTGATGTTCATAGTTCAGACAGTATCTTTCTAGTTTGTCACCTAGTTCGGCTTTATCGCCGTTTGGTAGTTTCATAGAATTGAAGCTGTTGATATATCTAATTTTAATACTTGTCAGACTATTTGGACAGATCGCCCCTTCATCACCCATCAAACCCGATCGCCTATTTCCCACATCAAACAGCGATCGCCTCACAGTTGGGTATACTTAAGATTAATTTAGTATTGACTTCTGCCTATGAAATTACCAAATGGCGATTGCCCTGAAATTTCTATGCAAAAGATTTTAGGATATTGCTTAAACATCAACCATGATAAGGGTAAAGACAAGGCAAGAGTGTTTGAATCCAGACTGGGTATTACAATTCAAAATGCTGATCGTTTGGTTGAATTAATTCAAGTTGCGGCAGTTGAAGGTGAAGTTGTGCAGGAGAGTAATACAAAATTTGGTAAAGAATACAAGGTGGACTGCGAAATTCCTAATACAGGAGGTGCTGAACTAAGAACTATTTGGGAAGTTAGTATGGAATCTGGTTATCCACGATTGATTAGTGCTTTTTTAAAGAGAGAGAAATAATGAAAACTCCACAGTTACTCGATACGATTGCTATTCTAAAACCAATTTCTATAGATAGACTTTCTCTTATGGAAGCAGAATATGATTTTAATTCAGCTTTGCCAGTGGGTTTAGTTGGTACGATTGTGGATATTCATCAGGATAATCAAGGGGTTGACTATCTGGTGGAGTTTGCGGATTCTGATGGATGTGAGTTTGCGATCGCCTATTTGAAGGCTAATGAATTTCTTACTTTGCAATATGAGCTTACTGCGGCTTAGGATTTTAGAGCGATCACCCCTTACCAACCAAAAACCGATCGCCTTTTCCCCACACCAAACAGCGATCGCCCCCTCACCACCCACAAAACCCGATCACCCCTCTCCACCACCAAACCCGATCGCCTATTCCCTCAAATCAAACAGCGATCGCACTCTCAACCCCACAAAACCTGATCGCCTAATTCCCAACATCAATCAGCGATCGCACCCTCAACACCCAAAATCCGATCGCCTATTCCCCACATCAAAAAGCGATCGCCCCTCAACACATACAAAACCTGATCGCCTATATCCTCAAAACCAAACAATGATCGCCCCTCAACACTCACAAACCCGATCGCCTTTCTATGCTTTTGTTTTATAATGAAATAAGTTATATCGTGCAATGTAATGACACTAAATAACTTATTGGAAATGAAAGGGATTATTCATCGCGATCCCGATATTATGAGTGGAGTTCCAGTTTTTAAGGGAACGCGAGTTCCTTTGCAGACTTTTTTTGACTATCTTGAAGGTGAGGGAGGTTTAGCCGAATTTATTGATGATTTTCCTTATCTAAAATCACAAGTCATGAGGGTTTTGGAAAGTGCTGCTAAATTATTAATTGCTCAGGAACGTTCTGCTTGATGATTATATTATTGGATGAAAATCTTCTGAGTAGAAAACTCAAGCAGTCTTTTCTCTCTAGAGGTTATGAAGTTTACAATGTTGATGATATGGGATGGCGTGGGTTTAAGGATAGTGAAATTCTTCGCTTAGCTGAGAATCATCCCTTTGATGCTTTTATTACTGCGGACAAGAACTTGCGTTATCAGCAAAATTTAGTGGGAAAGAGTTTGAGAATTGTCATTTTGGATGCTCGTAGTACTAGACCTGATTATTTGCTGCCATTGATGGAACGAATAAGTGAAGTGATTACTTCTTTACCCGCAGGAGTTGTTATATCAATCAATGACTCGTGTGAGTTTGTATAAGTTGCCCCTACTTCTTAAACAGCGATCGCCACTCACCACCCACAAACCCGATCGCCTATCCCTCCAAATCAAACAGCGAGCGCACCCTCATCCCCCACAAACCCGATCGCCTAAATCTCAAAATCAAACAGTGATCGCCCCCTCACCAACTAACACCCGATCGCTTATTCCCTCAAATCAAATAGCGATCAACTAAACAGTCAGGTCTTACTTTCAAGTTGGTTTATAATCGAGTTGTTAGGTATATTTTTACTTTGCAGAGGTGCAGTGTATGAGGCATTGGGAAAGTCTAGATGCTATAGAAAGAGAACCTTATAAAGTGAGTGGTGCTTGGGTATTTCGGAAGACGCGAGTTCCAGTTTCGGCTTTGTTTGAAAATTTGCGCGATGGTGCAACAGTAGAAGACTTTTTGGAGTGGTTTCCGCCTGTACAGCGATTGCAGGTTGAGGCTGTACTAAACTATGAGCTTGATATGCTAGCTGAGGCGGCTTAAATTATGAGGATTCTTTTCGATCAGGGAACTCCTGTACCTTTGCGACAATATTTGACAGAACATTCTGTGACAACTACCTATGAAGAGGGTTGGTCTAACCTGTCGAATGGAGACTTGCTCAAATCTGCGGAAGATAAGGGATATCAAATATTTGTGACAACGGATCGGAATTTGCGCTATCAACAAAATTTGAGCGATCGCCAAATTGCTATTGTTGTTTTACTCTCTACTTCATAGCCAAAAATTCGGACGCAGACTGAAAAAGTTTGTGATGTCATCAATGCAATTAAACTTGGTGATTATGCTGAGATTTCCATCTAATTTGCCCTGTAATAATAGCGATCGCCTCTCACTACCCATAAAACCCGATCGCCTATTCCTCCAAATCAACCAGCGATCGCACCCTCACCACCCATAAACCCGATCGCCTATTCCCACCACATCAAATAGCGATCGCCCCTTCACCAACCACAAACCCGATCACCTATTCCCTACATCAAACAGCGATTTCTAGTAGTGAAAACGGCAAGCGAGAATCCTGATTTTATTGTCTAGTATTTCATAAACCAGACGGTGTTCTTGATCGATACGGCGCGACCAACAGCCAGATAGATCGTGTTTTAGAGCTTCGGGTTGACCTGTGCCTTCAAATGGATTACGTTGAACTTCACGAATCAGTTTGATGATTTTCAATGCTTTTTTACGATCATTTTCAATCCACCAAGCTAAGTCTTCAAAAGCATCTGCATCAAATTCCAAGTTTTTCACAAGCTGCTTCCAAAGAAATTCCATCTTGACGTTTTCTAGCTTTAAGTAGTCTTTCTTTCATAGTTGGACTACTGAGCAAATAAGCAGTTTCTCGTTCTGCCATTAGTTCTTGCCAAAAGGCAATGGGGACAACTACGGAGACAGTTTGCCCTTCTGAATCACAGATGTATTGTAATGCGTTGGTCATAGCAGCCAATATAACTTACTGGATTGGTCATAATTATAACTGATCGCCCCAACATCACTCATAAAACCCGATCGCCTATTTCCCTCAAATTAAACAACGATCGCCTCTCCCAACCCATAAACCCAATCGCCTATTCCCCAACAAACAGAGATCGCCCCACAACACCCAAAACCCGATCGCCTAAACCTCAACATCAAACAGCGATCACCCCCTCACCAGCCACAAAACCCTATCGCCTAAATCTCAACATCAAACAGCGATCGCCTAAATTATGGATATTTCATTTTGATGCTGATTCGTTATAATATTAGCGATAAATTTGCTAAAGAGGGTCAAATACATGACTAGTCGTGAGCAGCTTATCCAAGAACTTACAGAGGTTCCAGATGAGTTAGTCAAAGTAGTTTTAGATTTTTTACATCGGGTTAAGACGACACGTATTCATCATCCTCTAGCTAAATTTGCGGGTATTTTAAGTGACGATGAGGCGGCTGATTTACAGAACACGATTAGAAATAATTGCCGTCAGGTGGATATAAATGAGTGGTGAAATTGCGTTAGATACTTCCGTTGCAGTTCGTTTTTTGAATGGTGATCCTGAAGTTGTTTCAAGAGTTTTGGCGTTGCCAGAAATTTTTTTGTCGGCGATTGTGGCGGGAGAGTTATTGTTTGGTGCTGAGAACTCTACTCGCGCATTAAAAAATTTACCTCGCTATTTGGAGTTTATTGAGGCTTGTGTAGTTGTTCCAATTGAGAGAAAAACGGCTGTTGTTTATGCACAAACTCGTTTGGCTTTGAAGCGAAAGGGGCGACCAATTCCGATGAATGATGTTTGGATTGCGGCGCATTGTTTGGAACGGGGTTGGGTGCTTGTGACTGATGATTCAGATTTTGATTATGTGGATGGTTTGGTGATAGAGCATTGGTAAGGACAGCGATCGCCCTCTCAACACCCATAAAACCCGATCGCCTATTCCCAAAAGCAACCAGCGATCGCTGGTTAATAAAAGTAATTGAACTACCAAATTCTTGGTTCAAGAATTTGACTGTTGGCAATAATGACTGAATCTCCTGCGGGGGCGATTACAAATAGTCCTTCCTGTGTTGCAAAGAGATCGGATCTTTCATCTATTTTTATTCCAGCAACGGCTCCATAGAGTTTGTAGTTTTGATATTTGGGAAACGCTTCTTTAAATCGTTCTAATGTTTGCAAAAAACGCTTTATATCTCGAACTTCTAAATGAGATTTCACTTCGATCGCTACGACTTCATTAGTGTTTTCTACAAGAATATCGATTTCAATGGAACCTTTTTCATCTTGTGCATCAACTCGTAAGGCAGTGTGGTGTACGTCTATGCCTTGTTCTCTAAATAATTTTGCGGCGGCAGGTTTAATTAAGTTCTCTACAAATTCTCCCCATCGACTAGTTAATCCTCCTATTTGTTTGTTGGTTTGGGCAACAATTTTACGAAGATCTGCCATTTCTTGTTCGGCGATACGCTGATATTCTTGGCGTTGCTGTTTGCTTTCGCGGAATAGTGCATAAATGTCTTGAATCGTAATTTGTTCAGTCATGTGTTTTTAATTGATAGTGCCAATTTAATTTTAACATTTGGGATAAAGCTGATCGCCTATTCCCCACATCAAACAGCGATCGCACCCTAATCATCACCCACAAAACCGATCGCCTATTCCCTCAAATCAAACAGCGATCGCACCTCACTACCCATAAAACCCGATCGCCTATTCCCTCAAAACCAAACAGCGATCGCCCTCATCATCTCCCACAAAACCCGATCGCCTATTTCCCAATCAAACAGCGATCGCCCCTCACCAGCCACAAACCCGATCGCCTATTCCCTCAAACCAAACAGCGATCGCCTCTCGTAACGCATAAACCCGATCTCCTATTCCCCACATCAAACAGCGATCGCACCTTCATCACCCACAAAACCTGATCGCCTATTTCCCACATTAAACAGCGATCGCCCCAACAACACCCCCAAAACCCGAGCGTCTTTCCCCCAAAACTCCAAACAAAACGGCGCTCTCCCTCGTTGAACCCTTTAAAAAATCACTTAATCAAATATCCCGCAATTTTTTCTTGCTTGTGAGTGGTATTCATTCAAACATTTATGAAGAAGTTCAATATCTTCAGATTTCCTTCCTTTTTGAATGCATTCTATTAAAGCGTTTAGACACTGAACTAAAAAATGTACAGTTGTTGAAGGATTGTCTTTTTCGGGTCTATGTGGATCGTACTGACTAATCAAGTTCGTAGCATTTTTAATAGCATTAGGCTGTCTACTTTTAATCTCTTCATAAATTGTTGTACTGTTTTTCTCATATTTATGCTTGAGTAGCTTGGTTAGCTTTGATTTATAGGAGTCTCGTGATATCCCAGTGTTATAAAAATGAAAGTGTAGTAAGTACCATAATTCAAATGCTTCATTTGAGTATGCTATGTGCATCCCATTATCGTAAGCAGAAGTTATGGCAGCATTAAATCTTCCTGCGGGAAATGAATCTCGATCAAAAACACACCACACGTAATCATACTTCCTATCACCTTTTTCTTGTTTCGCTCTCTCTACTAAGCTCAATGTATTATCGCCTAATCCAATCACATCCAATTCTTCCACAGATAAATCTGGAATGCGAAAAGCCCTGAAGTAGTTAGGCTCAGTCTTTTTCCCTTCACAAATAATCAGAAATGACGGCAAAACACCTCGCGTGTTAATGGTTCTCTCTGAATAACTCTGATCTCTTACCTCAGTACGTGATCGTTTAGCCATTTGAATTACCTAATAAACTTTGCAAATTACCGATAAATGGAATAGCACCATATTTACCATGTATGTAATTATCTTCAAATGAAGCATCATTTCTTACTTTCTTGAAAGTGTCTTCTTTTGAGTCTTCTTCAGTAGGTATTTTATATTCAGCGAGGGAATAAAGGTGAGTGGAACCTTGTTCATCTTTCTCTGCAAACCAGACTTGATCTCTGCGAAAAATTTTATGACTTAGAAGATTAGTGTCATGCGTAATAAAAATAATTTGAGCATTTTTAGGATTAGTATCTTTTGAATTAAAAAGATTAATAACTGCACAAGTGATGAGAGGATGGATACTAGAATCAAATTCATCGATAAATAGAATTTTTCCTTGCTTTAACGTATCTATTAATAGACCAGCTAGGGCAAATAATCTCCTAGTACCTTCTGATTCATTGGCATCAAGATCAAAAAATACAGGCGATTTACCTCCGTCTTGACTATATTTCCAATGAAGTGTTTTTACTGATTTTCTACCCAAAACTTTTAATGACTCCTCAGTAAGCCTATCTTGAAGAACTTGCGGAACCATAGAAAAATCTGGTTCTATTTCAATACCACTTATTCCTAAGTCCAATTTTTTTATAAATTCAATAATTTCAGGTTTATACAAACCATCCTCAAAACATTTAATAGTATATCTCCTGTTACGACCATCATTAGCATTTGGTTCCGCTATTGACAAAGTGTTGAACCAATGTAATATCTCTTTTGCTGTTTTTCCATTCCATTGCGAAACAACAGATAAGAAAAGAGCGTTAGCTCTAGTTCTTATTTCGAGTCCTATACCTTCACTAAATGATTTTTTTACATCAATTTGATTGTTTTCACGAATAAAAAGTTTTCGTTCCCTAGTGCTTGGAACGTCAAATAGCCATTCAGATATAACTTCTTGGGTAGTAACCTCAAATCCATATCGATATTTTCTCTTATTGAGAATGAAAATTATTTCAAAAACAGATGATTGTTGTTCTGTTTCCGTGCTGAGTCTAAATGGTTCAATAGCTATTAACTCCCCCTCTTGAGATTCTTTTGAGGAATTAAGTACAAACCAACGCATAAAACGTAGAGCAGCATGGAGATTACTCTTGCCACTGGCATTTGCTCCGTAAATAACCGCACTCTTTAATAGACTTAACTTTGAGTCTACTTGGATAATATTTTCCTGATCTAACTTCTTATCTTTTGAAACGATTTTTGCTGCGACCATACTAAAGTTCGCTTCATCTCTAAAAGACCTATAGTTTTCGACATTAAATTCAATTAGCATATTATCTTGTTCTAGAGGTACATTTTTATACTGAAAAAGCTTTAATTGTGAATTCTTCGTAAATATCTCTATTATAATGACATACCTGCTTTTTTAAGATCGATTTTGTCGTCATCGATGAAATCCAAAACGTCAAACAAAGCGATCCCAATCCCAACAAAGAAAGTAAACGCCGCAAAAAAACCTTAACCCCCTACTATACTCCCGCCAAAATCCTGAACTCTGCGTCTTAGGCATGAGCGCCACACCCGTCATCAACAACCTCTACGAAGCAAAGGCACTGCTAGAAATGACAAGGGGCGAAAAATTTGAAGAATTGAAAACCTCGCCAATGCCCTTGCCATGCACGAAAAACTGATGCTCTATGGCATCCGCTATCGTCCCAATTACAAGATTGCGATCGCCAAAATTCTACAATCCTACTTTGGTAATTTCTCGTCTATGAGCAACTGCTTCAATTTAATCTGATTGGGCTTAGTTTTATAGTGTGAATTTTTGGCGCAAAGCACTGTGAGTGTCGCGATCGCAATTTATGGCACTATGATGGATTAAAACCCTGCCCAATCATCACGCCTGTTTCTATGACTATTGCTCCGCTAAACTGGACAGAATTAGAATCCCTCACAGATTTCCACATAGATACTGTCAATGGTTCTACTAACTCACAAGCAAGGTTACGCCTATTTGGACATACCGAAGCCGATGTACGGGTGACACTATATCGTGACAATCATGCATGGTGTCCTTACTGTCAAAAGATTTGGCTGTGGTTAGAGGAAAAACAGATTCCCTACCGCATCGAAAAAGTAACCATGTTTTGCTACGGCGAAAAGGAAAGGTGGTACAAACAGATTGTGCCTTCGGGAATGTTACCTGCGATCGCCTTAGATGGAAAAATCATTACTGAAAGCGATGATATCTTGATTGCTTTAGAGAAGGTGTTTGGCTCTCTCAGACACAGTATGCTTGATGCTCAAGTAATTCCCATTAGACGATTAGAAAGAACTCTATTTCGAGCTTGGTGTGAATGGCTCTGTCGTCCTGTCAGTTCTGCCGCCCAAGAGCAGCGCCACCGTCAACAGTTTATCGAAGTTATGCAAAAAGTAGAAGCGGTTTTAGGTAGTACCCCTAGCCCCTATTTTCTTGAAGATTTTGGTACTGCGGATGTGATTTTTACGCCCTATGTCGAGCGGATGAATGCTAGTCTCTACTATTACAAAGGCTATTCTCTGCGCGAAGCCAATCCACGCATGTCCGCTTGGTTTGATGCTATGGAAAGTCGTTCAACCTATCGCGGTACGCAGAGTGACTTCCATACCCATGCCCATGACCTACCACCACAAATGGGAGGTTGCTATGAAAATGGGGAACCACAGATGCTCATCAATAAGGAGCGAGTGGATCATGGCTCTTGGTTTGGGCTGCCTGACGTAACCTATGCAGAGCCTGATAACTCTCGTCAAGAAGCATTGCAAAGAGTGATCAAACATCGAACCAATATCATTAAAGTCAATCCTGAGGACAATAAATTATTTGATGAAGCTCTACGTTGTGCTTTAACCAATATGATGACTGGTGAAGATTGTGCGCCACCACCTAATTCTGATATTGCTTTAAGGTATTTGCGCGATCGCATTAGCGTACCTCGTGACATGTCGATTTATGCAGCAAAGCGTCTCAGAGAATCACTTGAGAAAACTGCGGCTTTAGCAGGTGATCGGCAAAGTCCACCCATTCCTATCCGTCATCGTCGCGATCAAGATCCCGCCAACTTTGCTGTTCTCTGATCGCGAAATCACGTCGTATGTGCCAAAAAGCAAAGGTGGTCAGAAGTGCCGCCTTTACTTTACTTTTTGGCATTTGTACGGGAAACCCTACCAGATTAGGTAGAGTCCCCCTGATGTGCTAATCAGGAAAAGTAGTTAATCTTGTATGAGATTAAAGATTAACAAAACTTAGGAGTTAGAAGCCTTATGGCTAAAGTAGTTGGAATCGACTTAGGTACGACAAACTCAGTCGTCGCCGTCATGGAAGGTGGCAAGCCAACGGTGATTGCAAACGCCGAAGGCTTCCGTACCACACCCTCAGTTGTTGCATATGCCAAAAATGGCGATCGCTTAGTTGGACAAATTGCTAAGCGTCAAGCTGTGATGAACACCGACAACACTTTTTATTCAGTAAAGCGTTTTATCGGCAGACGTTATGACGAAGTTAGTGGCGAATCAAAGCAAGTTGCATATAAAGTTTTGAAGGTAGGCGAAAACGTCAAAATTGATGCACCTGCAGCTAGTAAACAATTTGCACCCGAAGAAATTTCGGCACAAGTACTGCGTAAGTTAGTTGACGACGCTAGCAAATATTTAGGTGAAACCGTCACTCAAGCGGTTATCACGGTTCCTGCATATTTCAATGATTCCCAACGTCAAGCTACCAAGGATGCTGGCAAGATTGCAGGCGTTGAAGTGCTCCGCATCATCAACGAGCCTACGGCTGCGGCTCTAGCTTACGGACTTGATAGCAAGACCAACGAAACCATCCTCGTATTTGACCTTGGTGGCGGTACATTTGACGTATCGATCCTCGAAGTTGGCGATGGTGTATTTGAAGTAATGTCCACCAGTGGTGATACCCACCTCGGCGGTGACGACTTCGATAAAAAGATCGTCGATTTCCTTGCGAATCAGTTCCAGTCTGCCGAAGGCATTGACCTTCGCAAAGATAAGCAAGCATTGCAACGTTTGACTGAAGCTGCGGAAAAAGCGAAGATTGAACTTTCGAGCGTAACTCAAACTGAAATCAACCTCCCCTTCATCACCGCCACTCAAGATGGACCTAAGCACTTAGATACCACCTTGACTCGTGCCAAGTTTGAAGAACTCTGCTCTGATCTAATCGATCGCTGCCGTGTTCCCGTCGAGCAAGCCATCCGTGATGCCAAAATCGACAAATCCAAAATTGATGAAGTAGTTCTCGTTGGTGGTTCTACCCGTATTCCTGCGGTGCAAGAAGTCGTTAAGAAGATTCTTGGCAAAGACCCTAACCAAAGCGTTAACCCTGATGAAGTAGTTGCGATCGGTGCAGCAGTTCAAGCGGGTGTATTGGCTGGTGAAGTCAAAGACATCTTGTTACTTGACGTAACTCCTCTATCTCTCGGTGTTGAAACCTTGGGTGGAGTCATGACCAAGATTATTCCCAGAAACACCACCGTTCCTACTAAGAAATCAGAAGTCTTCTCGACTGCGGTTGATGGACAAAGCAATGTGGAAATTCATGTTCTCCAAGGTGAACGCGAAATGTCCAACGACAACAAGAGCTTGGGAACCTTCCGTCTCGATGGAATTCCTCCTGCTCCTCGTGGCGTACCTCAAATCGAAGTTATCTTTGACATTGATGCTAACGGTTTGCTATCGGTAACTGCTAAGGACAAGGGAACTGGTAAAGTTCAAACCATCTCGATCTCTGGTGCTTCAACCTTGCCTAAGGATGAAGTTGAGCGCATGGTTAATGAAGCTGAGCGCAATGCATCGGCTGATAAAGAAAAGCGCGATCGCATTGAAGCGAAAAACCAAGCTGACTCTCTCGCATACCAAGCTGAGAAACAACTCAAGGATCTCGGTGACAAGGTTCCTGACGCTGACAAGACTAAGATCGAAGGCTTGGTTAAAGATCTCCGTGAATCCATTGCCAAGGATGATCATGAAGCCATCTCTAGCCAAACTGAGGAGTTGAAGCAAGCTTTGTATGCTCTTAGCTCATCGGTCTATCAGCAAGGTGGTGCGGAAGCTCCAACTGGCGCTGCTCCTGAAGATGGAACTAAGGATGCCGCTAGTGGCGACGACGATGTAATCGATGCTGATTTTACTGAATCGAAATAGTTATTCTAGTTAGACTCTCTTGTTATAAAAGAAAAAAGCGGCGCGATGCGCCGCTTTTTTCTTTTATAACAAAAAGGCGACGCATTGCGTCGCCTTTTTGTTATGCAAAATATTCGGTTAAGATTTACGGGTTTGTTTTAGTTGATCGTCAATGCGACGTAAAACACCATTAATAAACCGATAACCATCTTCACTGCTATAACGCTTAGCCAGTTCAATAGCTTCATCGATCGCTACTTTACTAGCCACACTCATAAACATCATTTCCGCAGTCGCAATTCGCAAAATGTCTTTGTCCACCTGAGCTAATCGGTCAATTTGCCAATTAACTAAAGCACTGCTGATCGTTTCATCAATTTGCGATCGCTTACTATTTACAGTCTTCAGAATATCAATCGTATAGTTACGCACTTCGGCGCGTTGTGACAATACTAGGGTTACAGGAAATTCTAAAGCTGCACCAATATTGTTAATTGCGTTTTTAGTCAGCTCGATCGCTTCACGCACCATGCCTTCAACGGCTTGGATATCTTGGCGAATGTCACCTGTACGGGTTTCGCTAGCAGATACACGTTCCTGACCTCGTTGTAACTCAGCGCTGGCAGTTTGCAATAGTTCTTTGGTTTCATCATGCAGCGATCGCACAACTGCTGTCACAATGTCATCTAAGGTTTTTGTTTCTAGCTTTTGGGGTTGGCTAGGTAATTGATTGATACTAAACAGTGCGAGTTCGCGGGCGATGTGGCGGGGTTGCATAGGAGGAGATAAAATTAAGCCAATTGAACATCGTATCATTCTCTTTACGCACTAAAACCTATAAAAAATGACTCAGACTTTTACAGCCACACTTCATCATCACGGACAAACCTTTACTGTTGCTGTCCCCGAAGACCAATCCATTCTTGATGCTGCGATCGCTGCGGGTGTAGATTTGCCATGCTCTTGCTATGCGGGTGTATGTACCACTTGTGCTGCTCAAATTGTGAAGGGGCAAGTCGATCAGAGCCAAGGCATGGGCATCGGTGGCATGGGTGAAGAGCTAGATGCTAAGGGCTATATCCTTCTATGCGTATCACACCCCAAGTCCGATGTCGAAATCTACACCGACAAAGAACAAGACGTATACGCAATTCGGTTTGGACATAGTTCCTAGAATTTAAGCAAACGGGCGCATTGCGCTCGATTGCTTCAGCGAATTATTTAGCAATATTTTGTTTTGCTTGTTCCCGAAAATTGATGAGGTACTTAATCCATGCCAGTAAATACTCGCGCACAACTCCATCAACAAATTGATAGCTTGCCAGATCACATCATCGAACAAATCGCTAAATTTACTCAAATATTAACCAATAAACAAGAAATCTCAGAATATAGTGATTGGGAAAGTGGTCAATGGCAGGAGTTTTCGCTTATCCAATTTTTTAGTGAAGATGATGAAATCGAGTATTTCTTGGAAGACGCTAAGGAAATCTATAAATCATGAAATCGGGAGATATTGTTCTAGTTCGATTTCCTCAAGCTGACTTAACGACAGGAAAGCTCAGACCCGCATTAGTTGTGGCGATTGAAACGCATCAAAACTAGGTTGATTAATTGGATGTCCACATAACCCCAAAACATCAGCGATCGCTTTGTCATTGTTTAAATTAGTTTTTTAATTTGTTAGGTCTGTCACCTAATGCAAGAGATACACTCAATCTCAGATTAAGACAATTTCCTTAGCGTCAAGCGCAATCGGATAGCTCAAATCTAAGTCGGGGGGATTTTGAGATAGCTCAGAGATGGCTAAACCTTGTACGGGATGAATCCAATCGGCAGCAATTTCGGCTAGGGGTAACAAAACAAAGGCGCGATCGCTCATTCTGGGATGCGGTAATACTAATTCGGGTGTATCGATTTGGAGATCGCCATAGAGTAGTAAATCTAGATCGAGAGTTCTTGCCCCCCAACGTTCACGACGTTCGCGCCCAAAAAACTGCTCTGTATAAAATAGCGCTTGCAATAACTGAAACGGATTAAGCGTAGTTCTTAAAACAGCACAGCCATTGATGTAGTCTGGCTGCGGCGCAGTATTGGGCAAAGTGATCGCCTTAGTCCGATACCAACGGGAAACCCTAACCACTTCTATTTCAGGATGGGTAGCGAGTTGGGCGATCGCTGCTTGGACAATTTTTTGAGAGTCACCAATTTCACTGCTCAGGTTACTACCTAGGGCGATCGCGCAAAGCTCTGTCATGAATTTTTATTAATAACAACAAAGACGCTGCTATGCAGCGCCTTTGTTGAATTATACGGGAATCAAGCTTCTGTTGTACGATCAAGCTCTGTACTTGTATTCTTTAACTAAAAGTTTAATTGCTTTAGGTCATGAATTAAATCACAAGGAAACAGTTTCTTTTGAATAGGGACTTGGAGTTTACATAATTTAGCCGCCTCGATCGCAAAGTCAATACAATTAATTCCCCACCAAATTGAAAACCAGCGATTAGTATATTTCTCTTCTAGGATAGCGATCGCTTCTTGTAAGGTTTGATCAGGAATTTCAAAGCGGATTGATTTCTTAGTATATATTGCACGATCAGAGCGATCAACATAACCCCAAAATGCTGGAAACTTGGGGATCTTCGGCTTAAATCCGCACCAAGTTTTGACTTCTGCATACTCAAATAAGCAAGCAGCATGGGGAAAGCCTGTTTCGCTAATAATTGTGAGGTTACCCATATTTACGTTTTATCTGATTAGTTTAAAGCGTGTCGGCTAAAATATCCGATAAATTTCACGCTGTAGCTGTTCCCTGTCGTTCAACAGATTCAACTAAGTTTTCAGGTAAATCAATGGTAATTTGAGGCATCTGTTATGGATAGATTGGTTTGGCTGTCCCTTGATTATAGTTTAGGTGTTTCTAGCGATCTGCGAGCGCTCTATGATTTTAAAACAAGAGAGATATCTAGACCTTTAGAACTAATTCGGGCATTGATTCTTTTAGATGCGCTATTAACCAGATCAATTACCTGCTGTTCGTTAATAGATGTTTTGATGGTAAGTTGTTCGGCTGCCTCATTATTGTCTATCAACATATCAGCAATTTTCTTAAATTTATAGCAACTTTTTCTACTATTTAATTATTATAAAAAGTAAAACTACGGACATAGGGACTTACGATTTAATAATATACAAAAAAAGCCAATCTAAAAATCCGAAGTTTCGTTAATTGTGTGGTGCTTCGGTTTTCTGTACATCTCTCATCAAGACTTGATAAGTTACACTACTAGATGTTCCTGCGGGTAATCTGGATCCGAAATCCCATTTGATGTTAGTGTATCTATCTGCTGGTGCAGGTTGGGTAAAAATCTCACCATTTTCCAGTTTTACTTGAATCATAGGCTGTTCACTGTATGTTTTCCCTCCATCAATACTGAAATATAACTTTGCTCCTTCAACAAATCTTGGTAAGGTAGCTGAATTTAAAAAATATAACGAGTTTTTAGGAATTTCTTGGAATACTACTAAATTTTCGACTGGATGATTACTAAAGTTGCTAGCAGTCACAACATATCGAATAGTTTCTCCAATATAAATTTGAGTGTTTTCTGGAATTCTTTGCCAAGACTCTTGTCCATAATGAGTAACTTTCCTTTGTAAACCAAGAGTTAGTTGAATTGGAGATTTGCCATTTATATCGGGTGAAAGAACAGGAGAAATCTCACGGCGAATTCCTATTACGCCATCAGTGCCACCTGTTGAGGTTGCAATATAACCAGGATCTCCAAGCTGTGGGATGCGATAGACTACGTTAGATGTATGACTCTTAAGGTCATTCAATGAAACATCATTCCATGCAACTGCATCTTTTCTCATTAGTACTACTTCAATCGTGCCTTGATTACCCACCTTTCGTAACGAAGGGTAGCCAGCGCGAAAACCATTTTTGTTTGCATATTCGTCAGCCGCCCGAAAAAGTCCCTCAAGATCTTCAAAGTTATTAAGCTCATTTTGAGAAACTAGCCTCCGTTCTGCCGAGTTTGGATTTATGAGAATTGCCCCACGCACCTCTACACCGTTGTATCTTGCTTGGTAAAATGTCGGTAAGCCCCCAGCAAACCCGCGTTGTCTTGCCCATAGGTCAACTGCTGCAATAAGCTTATGAGGAGAACTAATATCACCTAGCTCTTGAATTGGAATGTCTTTAAAGCCCCCCGCATTACGACCAATGCTTAATGTGCCGCGTAAATAGTCACGAGCTTGAAAATTAGGAAATCCACCAACAAAATAGTTTTTGTGATTAACATCTACCCAAGTATTGACATTCCGAAACATCCATTGAAAATAGCCGTTATTCTCTGGAGTAATTGTAATATAGGGAGTCTGTGGTGGATTTACCAGATTTGAAAAGGCAACATCCTGTTTCTCAATGCCAGTATTTTTGATCAATACAACTTCGATTTTATCTCCTCGTCCTGTCCATCGCATGGAGGGATAACCAGCAGCAAATCCTTGGCTACCAGCATAGTTGTCAACGGAGCGAAACAAAGCTTCCAAATCCTCGTACTTATTTTTGAGATCTGCTGCTCTGTCTATTACTCTGCGTTCTACCAAACCTGACTTGAAGAGAATGGCTCCATGCACATTCTCGCCATTATTGTTACGCGCATGATTAAAGTTGGGTAAGCCACCCGCATAGCCATTAGCTCTTGCCCACTCATCAACTGCGGCAATTTTTTTTGCATCTGAGCTAATATCTCCTAGCTCACGCCCTAAAATGTCTCTCCATACTGCGCCCTTGGCATTGATGCTAACTATGCCTCGCATATTTCCTGCTGCTTGCTGAAAGTTAGGAAAGCCACCAACAAATTGAGGAGAACTAGTCTGAGAAACCCAGTTGTTGACACTCCTAAATAATCCAGCAACATCACTTCTACTAGGAGGATCGACTGCTAGTTTAATAGAATTGGTAAGCTCAAATAAGCTTGCTTGAATATAAGCATCATCGTGAATGGCTGCATTACCAAAAATTCCAACACCATGATAGAGAGACTCTTTGTTTAAACCACCAAGATTTGTCCTCACATTCCCATTTTCATCTCTTCGGACTGATTGTTGATGTTGGTTTCTACAGTCTCTTGCCGAACAGAGGTCTATTTTCCCAGAAGCCTTTGCATCTACAGGAACATTCATCAGTAAGCGTACAACTTGTGTACCTTCAGTTGTCCAACGATTATAGAAATAGTCTACATTTGCTGGTACTGCTTCTCTAGTTCTTATATTGCCACCTGCCACTCCATCTAAAACTGCCAAAAGTGCAATTCTCTTACCTATAACATTAGCATCTTGGGCAGCTTTTAAAACTGAGTCTCCACCAAAACTATGACCAATTAGAATAATTGGTCTGTTATCTGGAATACTTGGCAATATTATCGTTCGCATCTGTTCTCGAAATTTCTTGTCCGATCCAAAATTCTGTGTAGCATCTACAGAACTCCACTCTGCATCGTAAACAGCAATACCGTTTTCTCTAAACTTTTGAAATAGACTACGGGCAATACAATTCTCTAAACCACTATCAAATATACCATTCCTACATCCACCAAAACCACTTACAAGAATGACTACAGGTCCTTTCCCATTTCTTAGCTCATTTTGTGTATTACGAATATCCTCAGAAGTTGAAAGTCGAAATATATTTTGTTTATTAGGATCTCTGGCAAAAGCAAAATCAGTTCTAAGCGCAGGAGATGCAAAGAACAAAGCCGAAGCTGTTAAAATGCTACCTAATATTTTGACCTTCATAAATCACCTTGAGGAATTATCTAGAATGAACGAGCCTAAGCAAAACGATCTATCAAATTTAAAACAATAGAGGAGTGCAGATAACAATTTTAGAGATAGTTCCACACTCCCAGTTTAGGGAACAAAAAGAAATATTACTGTTCCCAGACTTTATAACATCCCTCACTAACAAGTGTACCGCCTACAACAGTCAATCCAGTACCAAATCCTGAAGACGCTAAAGCTGCACCAGTCACGGCTCCAGCTGTTCCACATGTTACACGTGCAGCATACCTTTTTACCGCTTTTTGAACTGGTTTTACAACATATGGTTGAACTATACCTCCATTTCTTTCAGGGTTTGTCGGATCGAGCGCACATCCCAATCTACCAAACCATGTTTTTTTGCAAGGTCGAGCTTCTAGTTGTTGAGAATCAAGATTTAGAAAACTCGGAGCAGACAAAGCAGTAAAAGTGATTACGCATAGTGAAATCCTAGAAAATCGATAGAACTTTTTACTTTCGATCTTTTCAATTAGCAT
Organism: Pseudanabaena minima str. Chao 2107; assembly: GCF_051131155.1. Lineage (NCBI taxonomy): Bacteria > Bacillati > Cyanobacteriota > Cyanophyceae > Pseudanabaenales > Pseudanabaenaceae > Pseudanabaena > Pseudanabaena minima. Next base: position 212,799 of record NZ_CP159508.1, on the reverse strand, counting down.
AAATTTACTCCCTTACATTCAATCATAAATACATCGCAATCACTAGAAAAATAACTGAAAAACATTTAAAAAATGGCTCGTTTTATTTCATTTTTTAGCTCAAATTAGCTCAGTTAAATATATCTTGAGCTAAAATTATGTCTTATTTTAACTATTATTAATTGATCTCGAAAAAATAATTAAGAGAATCTCTATTTTAAAATATTCGTGTATTTCAAAAAGTCTTATCTGGTTATATTAAATTTACTAGTCAGGTAAAAATAAAATAATTCTATTCGATCAATAATGAAATTTAAATAATTTCTGGTGACATCAATTGAGAGGTCTTTTATCCCATTCTTATCCAAGAGTTAGCTCTATAGATGTACGACAATACATGAAAATTCTTAGTCGAAAACTTCTCTAAAGACTTCGCGACGTATCTTTTTAGTAAACCCATAGAGTTAACCAAACTCGAACCATCAGAACTTGCAAGTAAAAAGTGATGTCGATGCGGCTACATCGATTATTTCTGGGTTAGCCTTAAACAAGGAAATCGTGCAAAGATTACTCAGTAGAGAAATCATGAAAGAGTCAGTAATTCATCAAAAAATACTGCTTGAAGGTTTAGCTCAGGGTTTAGCCAAAGTCAAAAACGAAAGCAAGGCTGAAGCAACCAACCAGATTGTGATCAATATGCTGCGTTCTGATATTGCTGTAGAGGTAATTGCCAAAGTTACAGGGCTTACCCTAAAACAAGTTCAAAAATTACAAAAAATTTCTGAAAAACAAATTCAGCCAACCAAGTCACCGCGCCGATCGCAAAAAAACTAATTTCTGATAAGTAAATCCGCTATGTCCTTAAAAGCGTCAGTTCAAGGCTTAGAAAAAATCCATGAGGCGAGACTCAGAAAAAAGTGGAACCGACAAGATACACGTTGGTGTCAGGCAGCCACTGTCTCTGTTTCTGGACTTAAGCGCTTTCTGGCAGGCGAGGATATTGGAGAGGACTCCTTTATCAGGATTTGCCAAGCTGTCGGAATTGAAAATTGGCGAGATATTGCAGAGAGTAGTAAAGCATCCAACCTAACTCAAAAGCCTTCTCGGAAAAGCGATCGCCTAAATACCTCAACTAAATCAACAACCAAAATTGATCGCCTAGATCGCACTGCTTTACTTTGTCTCCCCAAACAGCGACTACCGCACCAAACCAATGAATTTTTAGGACGCAAAAGCGAACTTGAGCAACTGCTGCGCGTCATGTCTCTAGACTATAGATCGCCAATTATTACCGTCAGTGGCATGGGTGGCGTTGGCAAAACAGCCCTTGTACTGCAAGCCGCTTATTTATGTTTAGAATATCGGTATTTACGCGAAAATAGAGGTGATTTCAAGTTACTGAGTACTCCAGATTTAGAAGTTTTACCGCCGCAATTTGAGGCGATTATTTTTGTATCTGCAAAAGAGAGCAATCTGTTACCCACAGGAATTACAGCGAAGCTCAAACGTCAGGTTAGTTTGCTCGATATCTTTCAAGCGATCGCTACTACCCTTGATGCCCCCGCCATTACCCAAGCTATTGATCCCATAGAACAGTTTCAAAAAGTTAAAGAAGCCTTATCTGCACAGACTACACTCTTGATAATCGATAACCTAGAGACTATCGAAGACAAAGATAAAATTATTAGCTTTCTTGATGATTTACCAAATACAACCAAAGCAATTATCACTAGTCGTGAACAGCGCGTTATTTATGCATCACTCCGTCTAGATGCTTTAGCAGAAATCGATAGTTTGCAATTAATTCGTCAACAGGCAACTGATAAAGGCGTTAATCTTAATGATGAAGAAATATTGCAGTTATATCAGCGTTTTAGTGGTGTTCCTATAGCCCTAATTTATGCAATTGGACAACTTGCTAATGGATTTTCCCTCACGAATTTAATTGAAAGAACAACTCCCTTATTTCAAGATATTGGTAAATTCTGCTTTGAATCATTGATACAGGGGATTTCCCAAAGACCAGCCTATCAATTATTACTAGCGATCTCCCTATTCCACCAAAGCCCCAGACGCGAGGCGCTAATTGCTGTAGCAGGATTAGAAGCAAATGATGTCATTGCGAATGAGAGTTTGGCAAAATTGCAAAGACTATCTTTGATTTTTCAAGAAGGAGAGCGTTATGAAATGTCATCCCTTACCCGTGAATATGTTTTACAAGAATTAGCAAAGCAAAACGAAAGAGAAGTAGAAATGCGAGATCGCTGGATTAGTTGGCATTTGGAATTCTCGAAAAAGTATGGCGGCAAGGATTGGGGAGATTGGCATTCACACTATGACTATCTAGAAGCAGAATGGGAAAATCTTGCCTCTGTTCTCGATTGGTGCGCGATTCGCGATCGCTATACCGATGGACGCGATATTGGTATTAGTCTTGCTTATTACCTCTATTTGTATGGTCACTGGGATCGTGGCATGGCAATTTTAGGCTGGGTAGTCGAATCAGGCGAACGGCGCGAAGACTGGCTCACGGTTGTCCAGCTAAGAGCGATGAGTGGATGGATTATGCTTATGATGGGACAACTTGACTATGCCGAACATCATTTGTCCTATGGATGGCAACTCAGCAATGACTATGGCACGATGTTTACACGCTGTGAGATAGCCGATAATCTAGCAATTCTAAATATTCGCAAAGGGGATTACACAACTGCTCGTCAATGGAGTGAAACCTGCGATCGCCTCACTTTAGAACTTGAAGATCCCGATCGCACTCGCTTTCAGATTTATGGACTATGCACTAAAGCCGATATCTTCTATCAAGAGCAAAACTATGACAAAGCAAAGGAAATCTATGAAACTGCTTTAGATTTAGCCTTAGAGATTCAATGGCAACGCTACACTAATTACACAAGGGGATGGTTAGCCGATATTTCGATCATCGAAGGCGATTTCACAAAAGCTGAAAAATTGTTAATGACTGGCTTTATTGCCGCCGAACGCAATCACGATCGCCAAAGGATTGCCTTTTTTGAGCGTTGCTATGCCAGATTTGAACTTGCAAAAGGAAATCTTGAGCGATCGCAGGAATGGGGTATTAAAGCAAAAGATAGTTTCTATCGATTAGGAATGAAATTAGAAATGGCTCAAATGGAAGAATTCTTAGCACTAAGATAAGGCGTTGTTAAGCAACCCTTATCTCAGTGCTATTTGCATTGTGCTTTGCACGATGCAAATAGTTATGTCGAACTCACGTTAATAGCTAGCTTTATACAGCAACAGTCTCAGTGGTGCGATAGAGCTTAGCGCCAACATTGCGTAACTTCTCTTCGATGCGATCGTAGCCGCGATCGAGGTGATGTAAGCCCATGACTGTGGTTTCACCATCGGCAGCTAGTCCTGCGATGACCAAAGCTGCTGAGGCACGTAAATCCGTTGCCATAACGGGAGCGCCCGACAGTTGGGGAACACCTGTCACTACTGCCACATTGTTTTTGAGGCGAATATTTGCACCCATGCGATTGAGTTCGGCAACATGCTGCAAGCGGTTTTCAAATACAGTTTCGGTGACTACGCCATTACCTTCGCAGATGCTTAGTAATGCCATAAATTGCGCTTGCATATCCGTTGGGAAGCCAGGATAAGGCAAGGTTTCAATATCAACTGCCCGATAGCGATCGCCACCAATGACAGTGATCATATTGTCCGAATCTTGGCGAACTGTCACGCCAATATCCTGTAATTTAGAAATCGCGGCGGTGAGGTGCGCGGGAATCACAGGGGACATCGATAGGGTTGAGCGGGTAATTGCGGCGGCGACCATGAAAGTTGCGGCTTCAACGCGATCGGGAATGGCGGTGAAATCAGCAAAATGTAGCTTATCGACACCATCAATGATGATCGTATTAGTACCAGCACCTCTAATCTTGGCGCCCATAGCCATGCAGAGATCAGCAAGATCGGTGACTTCTGGTTCTAACGCGGCATTTTCAATAATTGTTTCCCCTTCAGCAAGCGTTGCCGCCATCATTAGGGTTTCGGTTGCGCCTACGCTGGGATAATCCAAATAAATTTTTGCACCTTGCAAACGTCCGTTACGGCTCTTGGCATAGGCTTGAACGATGCCATGCTCAATCTGGACATCTGCACCTAAGGCTTGCAAACCACGCACATGCAATTCTACTGGACGCGCACCGATCGCACAGCCACCTGGTAGAGGCATTCTGGCTGAGCCAAGTCTGGCTAATAATGAACCAAGAGCAAAGAAACTTGCTCTCATTTTGCTGACTAATTCATAAGGCGCAGAGTTGGTGGTCAAGTTACTGGTATCAAGATCTAGAACTTCACCATTGCGCGAAATTTTCACACCGAGGGTTTCGAGAATGTCGCCCATACGCTGTACATCAGCGAGATTAGGGACATTGCGAATGCGGCAGCCTTCGGAGGATAAAAGTGTGCCTGCCATCAGGGCAAGGATCGAATTTTTTGCACCACTAATGGGGACATGACCTGATAATGGTGCTTTGCCAATAATACGGAGGACTGGGGCGTTGGGTTCGATTTGGGGCATTTGCGAAGATTCGAGCGTGGTTAATTCGATTGGCTCAATAGTTTGTGAAGCGTTGCCGAGATCCATCGTCGATTGCATAGGCTGTTGTAGATTGGTGGTTATACCTGCATTGGTTGAACTGGTTGTAGAAACGATCGCCTTGTCCTCCTCACATCAGAATTAGCGTAGCCAAAAGTTTAGCGGAGTATATCCAAAAAACTGTTAACTTTTGTACAGTAAGTGTATTTACTCATTATTAGCGATCAAGTCGTATATGGCTATAAGTAACTAGACGCAATTAAATATAAAACCCCAAAATCTGCGGCGCACGCGCAGAGTGCGCCACAGGTTTTGGTTCTATTTTTTTAGTTATGCTCAGCTACTTAGCTATTTGCTGTTAGCGTTATTTTTTCCTTTTTCCTTGACCATGAAGCCCTATCAAAGTATTGCGATCGCTGAATGTGGTGAGCCTCTAGTAGCGCTTACCACAAACATCATAACCATCGATCCTCATCCATATATGTCATTGGGCGCACCTTACGGCGATCGCTCTCCTTTTTTTGTGCGTCAAGGTATTTTAGAGAAACTGCAAAAATCTCAAGCCTATTTACAAACTATTCGACCCAATTATCAAATTGCAATTTTTGATGCCTATCGCCCAATTCCTGTGCAGCAGTTTATGGTGGATTATAGTTTCGCGCAGTTAGCAGAAAGTAAGGGTTTAGAAGTTAATTCTCTTTCTGAAGAACAAAAAAACTCACTCATGGGGGAAGTGATGAAGTTTTGGGCAATTCCTAGCCATGATCCGACAATGCCGCCGCCTCACAGTACGGGTGCGGCGATCGATGTCACCTTTTACAGAAATCATGCTGAAGGCGTGATTCCTGTAAATATGGGTTCTCCTATTGATGAAATTAGCGATCGCTCTTTACCTAATTATTTTGCAAATTCTGTTGATAGTTTAGAAATGGAATTTCATTGCGATCGCCAATTATTAAATGAAGTGATGACACATAGCGGATTTTTGAGACATCCGAATGAGTGGTGGCATTTTTCCTATGGTGATCAACTTTGGGCATGGATGAGTAATGCAAAACTGGCTATTTATGGAGGGGTTGTATAGTTCCATATTTTGAAGAAATGTAGAGATTATTTGTCTATATATCAAGAAGAAAAGCTATATTGAGAGTGTTAGAATACACAGCTTGAATTATGGACTGGCAAACTCGAATTACTGTTAATCCAAATGTTTTAGTTGGCAAGCCGATTATTAAGGGAACAAGACTTGCAGTTGAATTTATCATTGATCTTCTAGCACAAGGCTGGAGCATTGACGAAATTCTGCGAAATTATCCAGGTATAACTGTTGCAGATATCCAAGCTTGTCTCAGCTATGCCAGTGCTGCTCTCAAATCCGAAAAAGTCTATGCTATTTCTGCTTAATTTATGAGGTTCCTTGCTAATGAAAATTTCCCCTTTGATGCTGTTGAAGAATTACGTCAAAAGTGTTATCGAAGAAGACAAGATTAGAATGAGAACTTTTGGAAAATAAAGCGATCGCCCTTTACCTAATTGTTTTGTAAATTCTGTTGATAGTTTAGAAATGGAATTTCATTGCGATCGCGAATTATTAATTGATGTTACGTGGAAGGAATTCCTGTAATGGCATAGGTTTGGGGCTGGCACGGGGGCACAGCCCCTACGAGAATCTTTAAATTTTGGAGTAGGGGCAAGCCCCCTGTGGTTGCCCTACTTCGCTACCAGCAAGAGATTCATCATGTGCGTTCCACGTAACATCAGTTATTAAATGAAGTGATGAACCATAGTGGATTGGTAAGACATCCTAATGAGTGGTGGCGTTTTTCCTATGGCGATCAACTTTGGGCATGGATTAGTAATGAGGGGACTGCAATTTATGGAGGCATGATCTAGTTCAAACGCAAGTAAAACTGTTAGGATCGATCACATAAGTACTTTGAAATTAGAAACTGGTTACTGTTGTGGACGCGATCGCCATTAGCTCTTTAGCGCTCAATATTGTGTTGGGACTATTCATCCTCATGTATATCTTTCGCATCGTGATGACATGGTATCCCCAGATTCCCCTCAAGCAATTTCCCTATAGCCTGATTACTTTCCCCACTGAGCCTTTACTATTCGTGCTGCGGAAATTAATCCCACCCATCGGCGGCATTGATATTTCGCCTGTGATCGGGGTGGGTATTTTTAGCCTTTTGCGCGAAATGTTGCTGGGTCAGCAAGGTATTTTGACAATGATGCAATAGAAAGGCAGCGCTTCGCGCCGCTTTTCTATTTTTGGGTTTTAGCTATGGCTAGAAAAACTTGCTATAATTAAAAATTGTGATTATTTCAAGAGCGTAAGTTTTGATAGAACGCTATACGTTACCCGAAATGGGTCGGTTATGGACGGATCGCCATAAATACCAAACTTGGTTGCAAGTTGAGATCGCCGTTTGCGAGGCACAGGCAGAACTAGGATATATTCCTGCCGATGCTGTCAAAGAAATTAAGGCGAAAGCAAACTTTGATGCCGATCGCGTCAATGAAATTGAGTTAACGGTCAAGCACGACATGATCGCGTTTTTGACCAACGTAAATGAATATGTAGGTGATGCAGGGCGCTACATCCACCTCGGCTTGACTAGTTCCGATGTGCTAGATACGGCTCTAGCAGTGCAATTAGTCGATAGCTTAGAAATCATCCAAGCCCAGTTAGAAGAAGCCATCCAAGCCATTCGCTACCAAGCCCAACAACATCGCTACACGATTATGTCGGGTCGGACGCATGGTATCCATGCGGAGCCAATTACCTTTGGATTTAAGCTCGCTGGCTGGTTAGCAGAAATGTTGCGCCATCGCGATCGCCTCTTGAACTTAAATAAAACGATTGCTGTCGGCAAAATTTCGGGTGCTGTTGGTACTTATGCCAATGTTGACCCGCGTATTGAAGCGATCGCTTGTCAAAAGTTGGGACTACAGCCTGACTGTGCATCGACGCAGGTAATTTCTCGCGATCGCCATGCCGAGTTTTCGCAAGTATTAGCCCTGATCGGCGCATCAATCGAACGCTTTGCCGTCGAAATTCGTAACCTTCAGCGCACTGATGTCCTCGAAGTTGAAGAACATTTCACCAAAGGACAAAAAGGCTCGTCAGCCATGCCTCACAAACGCAATCCGATCCGTTCCGAGCGTTTAACGGGTATGGCGCGGTTGTTGCGTGGCTATGCGACCACGGCTCTAGAAAACGTTGCCCTATGGCATGAACGCGATATTTCCCACAGTGCGGCGGAACGGGTATTACTCCCTGATAGCTGCATTCTCACTCACTTCATGCTTCGAGAAATCACTGACTTGACCAAAAATCTATTGGTGCATACCCACAACATGGAGCGCAATCTCTATTGTTATGGTGGTGTGGTCTTCAGTCAGCAGGTGCTGCTCGGACTTGTCACTAAGGGCTTGAGTCGTGAAGATAGCTATGCGATCGTTCAGAACGCCGCCCACCTTGCATGGAATAAAACTGACGGTGATTTCCGTAAGTTGATCAGCGAAGATGAAACCGTCAAGAAAACTTTCTCTGAAGAAGAGTTAGCTGCTTGTTTTGATCCTAATAAACATCTTAAAAATCTTGACCAAATCTATCAACGTTTGGGTATTTAAAAGAAAGGCAGCGCGAAGCGCTGCCTTTCTTTTTAGTAAACGTTTGAGTGTTTATAAAGAAAAGTGGCGCATCGCGCCACTTTTCTTTTTGGAATTAGTGTTAGTGATTCTGGTATAATACATATCTAAAAAATAAATGTTTTACTAAATGTTTTTAACGCAAATTCATTAAGAAAAGTCAAGAAACATCAATGCAACTCACACATCGTCCTCGCCGTCTCCGCCGTAATCCTTCTGTCCGTAGCCTAGTTAGAGAAAATCATCTATCAACAGATGACTTCATCTATCCCATGTTCGTGATGGAAGGAGAGAATAATCGTGTTGAAATCCCCTCAATGCCCGAAGCCTATCGATTTACTCTCGATCTATTGGTAAAAGAAGTAGAAGAGATTTATGCACTAGGAATTAAGGCGATCGCCCTTTTCCCTGCTGTACCTGAAGAGAAAAAAGATCTTACAGGAAGTGAAAGTTTCAATCCTGAAGGACTAGCACAGCGTGCAGTTAGAGAAATTAAGGCAGTAGTTCCCGATATTATTATTTTTACCGATGTTGCCCTCGATCCTTTCACCACACATGGACATGATGGCATCATTGATGATAGCGGCGTAATTCTCAATGATGAGACAGTCGAAGTTCTTGTCAAAATGTCTATTTCCCAAGCTGCTGCTGGAACTGATTTTGTATCGCCATCTGACATGATGGATGGTCGGATTGGAGCGATTCGACAAGGGCTAGATGAAGCTGGATTTGAGAATGTGGGGATTCTCGCCTATTCAGCAAAATATGCATCTGCTTACTATGGTCCTTTCCGTGATGCTCTAGGTTCTGCACCTAAGTCTGGTGATAAAAAAACCTATCAAATGGATCCAGCCAATTCCCGTGAAGCTATTAAGGAAGTCTATCTCGATATTGCTGAAGGTGCAGATATTGTGATGGTCAAACCTGCTCTCGCTTATTTGGATATCATCGCCAAGGTCAAAGATGCAACCAATGTACCTGTAGCTGCCTACAACGTCAGTGGTGAGTATGCAATGGTTAAAGCAGCCGCGCAACTCGGCTGGATTGATGAGAAGAAGGTAATGTTTGAAACTCTGTTAAGCATGAAGCGTGCTGGTGCAGATATTATCTTGTCCTACCATGCCAAGTCAGTCGCGCAGTTGCTTGCTTCGGGTTATCGTCCCTAATCATCTGTCAATCAATCATGAATGCAAAAGAACTTCTCGAAAGTTACGCTTTGGGCGATCGCGACTTTAGTAAGCGATCGCTCATCGGATTGATTTTGACTGGAGCGAATTTGACTGGAGCAAATTTTATTGAATCAGATCTTGAGGAAATAACTCTTGATATTGCCAATTTAGAAGATGTGGAACTAAATCTGGCAAATTTAGTAAGAGCAAATTTGAGTGGTTCAATTCTGATTCAAGCAAATCTCAATGGCACTATTCTCGAACAAGCATCATTAATTGGTGCAAATCTTTCCGAAGCATTTTTAATTGAAGCCGATCTTAGTGATGCAGTCTTAGTAGAGACTAATTTTAGTAATGCGTTTTTGACTAGCGCCAACCTCACGCGATCGCGTCTATGTCGGGCAAATCTATCAAACGCCTTTTTAACAGGAGCTTACCTAAATGGGGCAGACTTGCGCGGGGCAAATCTCACCGAAGCTGACCTCACAAGGGCAAATTTAACGGGTGCAAATCTCGCTGGAGCCGATCTTAGCCGCGCTAATTTGACTAATGCCAAGCTAAATTGGGCAAATCTGGCTAATGCCAAATTAATTGGAGCAGATTTGACAGGAACCTATCTATCGACCCTTAAGAGTATTGAAGGCACAGATTTTACGGACGCACGTAATGCACCTAACTCAGTCGAGCTTGTTAATATGCTTGTTAATATGGAAGAGGTAAACTCAGAAGAATAAAATTTTTATAGTCAAGCGTTATTTGCATAACTATGAAAATTAATTAACGTAAATCAGAAAGCTTATGCCTTTGTTTCGTTCACTCACCAAACTGACAAATCTTGCTCTAGTAACAGCGATCGCAGGAGCGATCACGATGCCAATTGCTGAAAGTGTCTCTGCCCAAACCCAAAAAGATGCGACAGAATGGATTAGGCAGGGGCGGCAACTGTGGCAAAATAATAACATTGCAGGGGCGATCGCTGCTTATCAGCAGGCGGCAAATCTAGAGCCGAAAAACTCGCGCATTTTAACTAGCCTTGGCTTTTTACTAACCCAACAGAATAATTATTCTGGGGCGATCGCGGCTCTAGACAAAGCTACCAAACTAGATGCCAATAATGCTAAAGCCTTTAATGCATTAGGTTTTGTCTATGTCCGCATTAAAGACTATCCCAGCGCATTAACCGCCTATCGTCGTGTAATTGCCTTGGATCGCAAAAATATTGATGCTTACAACAGTGTTGGCTTTTTGTTGACGGAACAAAAACAATATGCCGAAGCTGCCAAAATTTATCGTCAGGCGATCGCGGTTGCTCCTAGAAATGCCAAGATTTATCTGAATTTGGGCTACGTTCTAAAACTCTCAGGAGATCGTACAGGAGCTTTTGCCGCCTATAACCAAGCTGATAAAATTGCGCCTTTTGACGCTGATGTATTGGTGGCGCTTGGTGGTTTATTTGCTGAGCAAAATCAATATGAAGAGGCGATCGCTAAGTTCAAACGAGCTTTAGAAGTCGATCCTCGACACCCTCAAGCCAATCTTGCCATGTCTAAGGTCTTTCAAAGTGAAGGCAATTATGCTGAAGCGATCACCTCTCTCCGTCGCGCCGCAGGAGCAAGAAATATCCCTGTTAATAATTTGATCGAGTTACAACGGGCGATCGCGGAGATCTATATTCAGCAAGGTTCTCTATCGGGGGCGATCGTGGCTTATCGCCAAATCCTTGAAGCTGAGCCAGAGGATGCACCAACTTATCTAGCCTTAGGCAAGTTATTAGCAACTCAACAACGGGCGATCGAAGCCCGCAAGATGTTAGAAAGTGCTGAAAGATTCTTTAATCAACAAGGTAACATTGATGGGTTAAATCAAGCCCGCAAAGCTCTAGCAGAACTTAAATAACTGACGTTACGTGGAAGGAATTCTTGTCATAGCATAGGTCTGGGGCTGGCACGGGGGCACAGCCCCTACGGAAAATGAATTTTTTCGGATAGGGGCAATCCCCCCGTGGTCGCCCTGTCACGCTAGCAGCAAAAGATTAATCATCTGCGTTCCACGCAACATCAGTTATACCAATTCACGAAAGTATGACAACACTTTTGTGAATTAAAAACCAAACCCAGTAAGGGTTTTAAAAACACAAAATGGCTACGCCATTTTGTGTTTTGGTATTAAACAACAAAAAAGTCTGTGCGATGCACAGACTTTTTTGTTAAGAACCTTCGCGTAACTTATCCAAAATTGAACGATCTTCTAATGTAGAAGTATCGCTGGTGATTTCTTGACCAGAGGCTAGCGATCGCAATAAACGCCGCATAATTTTCCCCGATCGCGTTTTAGGCAAAGCCTCGGCGAAGCGAATCTCATTCGGACGAGCGATCGCCCCAATTTCACCGACAACGTGTTTTTTGAGTTCCTTGGCGAGTTCTTCACTAGGTTGGCGATCGCCTTCCAGAATCACAAACGCAAAGATATCCTCACCCTTTAACTCATCAGGCTTACCAACTACAGCAGCTTCGGCAACCGCAGGATGGGAGACTAATGCCGATTCGATTTCCATAGTTCCTAAACGGTGACCAGCAACGTTAATTACATCATCGACACGACCCATCACCCAATAATAGCCATCTTCATCCTTACGAGCGCCATCACCCGCAAAATAGACATAGTTGCCGTCTTTGGGGGGAATATGCTCCCAATAGCTCTTACGGAAACGCTCTGGGTCACCGTAAACCGTTCGCATCATTCCTGGCCAAGGATGGCGCACGATCAGATAGCCACCTTCATTGTCATGGGCAGGATTGCCCTCAAGATCGACAATATCAGGAATAATTCCTGGGAATGGAAGTGTTGCCGAACCTGGTTTTGTGGGAACGGCTCCAGGAAGTGCTGTAATCATGATTCCACCCGTTTCTGTTTGCCACCATGTATCCACAATCGGACATCGACTACCGCCAATCACGCGGTGATACCACATCCAAGCTTCAGGATTAATCGGCTCACCGACGGTTCCCAATAAGCGCAGTGAGGTAAGATCGCGGGTATTAGGATGATGTTCACCCATTTTGATAAAGGAGCGAATGGCTGTGGGTGCGGTATAGAAGACACTAACCTGATACTTCTCAATTACATCCCAAAAACAGCCAAGATTAGAAGGGCGAGGTGCTCCTTCATACATCAATGTGGTTGCACCATTTGATAAGGGTCCATACACAATATAGCTATGTCCTGTAATCCAGCCCACATCAGCTGTACACCAATACACATCAGTATCTTTGAGATCAAAAATCCATTTGGTGGTCATGTGGCTATAAAGATTGTAGCCAGCCGTAGTATGCACAACTCCTTTTGGTTTGCCAGTGCTGCCAGAAGTGTAGAGAACGAATAGCATATCTTCACTATCCATTGGCTCTGCTTCACATTTAGCAGAAACACCCTGCTGTAAGTCATGCCACCAATGATCGCGCCCTGCGGTCATATGCGTATTCTGACCTGTCCGTTTCACAACCAAGACATCGGTAACGGAAGGTGCGGCTCCATTGGCGATCGCCTTATCTACTTGCTCTTTTAATGGCACGATCGCATCTTTGCGCCAACCACCATCAGCGGTGATAACAAGTTTTGCTTCAGCATCGACAAGGCGATCGCGCAAAGCTTCGGCGCTAAATCCACCAAATACGACACCATGTACCGCGCCGATTCTGGCACAGGCAAGCATGGCGATCGCTGCTTCAGGAATCATTGGCATATAAATACCAACGCGATCGCCTTTTTGAACTCCTAATTGTTTGAGGGCATTGGCAAACTGACAAACTTCGCGATGCAATTGGCTATAGGTCAATGTGCGAGAGTCGCCATTTTCACCTTCCCAAATTAGAGCCGCTTTGTTTTTGCGCCAAGTGGTCAAGTGGCGATCGAGACAGTTATAGGAAATATTAATTTTACCGCCGTCAAACCATTTCACCGATGGCGGTTGCCAGTCGAGAACGGTGTGCCATTTCTCAAACCAATGGAGTTCTTGATCGGCTAGCTCAGCCCAAAATGTAGCAGGATCGGCTTTAGCGCGATCGTAAATTTGGTGATATTCCGCAAGACTTTTGATATGGGCTGCCTGAGAGAACTCTGCTGATGGTTCAAACAAGCGTTTTTCTTGTAAAACTGATTCAATCGTTGGTTGTGACATAAATTAATGTTATGGGGAGTGATAATGCGCGGCGCAAAGTGCCACACATCATTACTCTTTTAAGAATACTGTTGATAGTTATGCCCTTAGTGTAAATTATCGAGAATCTATAATTTAGAAATAGTAAAATTCCGCAATGATTAGCAATATCTGAGTCTATTACGGGGTTATTCCTAGATATAGTCACGCTTCAAGATTTTCTGATAGATAGAAATATCATCAACAATTAATAGCCACTATCAGCAACACAGATACCCTGACATTTAATGCCATTAGTAGCTGTACGCAAACAGTGATTACAGAGAATGGGTTCTTGCTTAGTTTCAGTACAAGGTTGTTTATCAGTTTGAGGTTGAGTTGTCATAGCTTTAAAATTAGTTATAAAGAGCATCGTTATCCGCAGCAGCCTTGCATTCAAGTACGGGCTAAAAGCTTAAACCCTTTGAAACGAGTTGCTTAAGGTTAATCTTTAGTCTGCTTCAGCAGACTTGAGCTTTTAGCCCGCACTTGAGTGCAGGGCTACCTTAATATTTTAACTACTAGCTTTGATCGTAGCAGCCTGCTCTAGCAAAGACTCAGCAAAAGCGATCGCCTGAGACACCGTACTACTAACACTCTCCTTATCAATATTTTTTCCTTTTTCCTTTTTCCTTTTTCCTTCTTTCCCCTCCTCAACATTCATTCCTGAAGCAATCTGAGCTAACTCCTGTTTCCGTTCTTCCAATTCCAAGAGACGAATTTGTACTTGAGTCCGATCGCCGATTACTTGCTTACTAACATGGAAATGTCGATCAGCGATCGCGGCAATTAATGGCTGGTGAGTCACACAAAGAACTTGAGAACTACGGCTCAGTTGCCAGAGTTGCGTTGCGATCGCTTGGGCAACACGACCTGATACGCCAGCATCAATTTCATCAAATACCATTGTGCCAACCTTCGCATGATTAAATTCATCAGGTGCTGGTTGAGAATCTTGGGTTTTCTGCTTTACAAAACAGGTTTTCAGCGCTAATAAAAATCGACTCATTTCTCCTCCTGAAGCAGTTTCCGCAAGAGGTTGTAAAGGCTCACCAAGATTAGGGCTGAACTCAAAGACTATGCGATCGCCGCCTAATGCATTGGGTTCACTCGGATAAATTCCGACCTGAAAACGAACTTTTTCCATCGCCAGCATTTTCAAAGCATCGATTTGCACTTGTTCGAGAGCGATCGCCGTTTGCCGACGTAATTCCGTCAGCTTTTTACAAGCCTTCAGCAAAGCCTGTAAATCAGCCGCAGCTTTGCGTTCCAAATCTTCAATGGAAATGCTTTGATCGGTAAGTTCAGCAAGTTCAAGTTGAAGCTTTTCGGTATAGGCGATCGCTTCGGGAAGCGTGCCATATTTACGACAGATTTGCTTGATTTTATTAATTCGTTGTTCAATCGCTTCCAATTGTTCGGGGTCAGATTCAAGACGATTGGCATAATTGTTGATCTGTCTACCTGCTTCTTCGACTTGAGCAAGGGCACTAGAAACTAGTTCAAGAATGCCCTCAGCTTCGCGATCAAGGGTGACCATTTCCGTAAGAATTGACTCCGCTTGCCCTAATAAATCCGCACAAGCATTCCCACTATCATTCTGATAAAGCGCTTCGTACACGGCATAGCCTTGCTTTTGTAATTCCACACTATGGGCTAACCGATTGCGATCGCTTTCGAGATTATCTAATTCATCGGGATCATCTAAATTCGCCGATTCTAATTCCTTAAGCTGATAGCGCAACATGTCCAAATGCTGTAAACGATTGCGTTCATTCTGCTGACGATCAAAGAGAGCTTTGCGCGATCGCTCCTTTGCTTCAAATAGTTTTGCGACTTTTTGCCTTTGCAATGACAAAGCCTGATTAAAAACTTGATCGCCAAAGCTATCTAGCCATTCTCGTTGTTGAGCAGCTTGACTCAGTAAAATCGTCTGACCTTGAGCCGTAATCTCAACAAGGCGATCGCGCAATTCTTGAATCTGTTGCTTGTTTACAACCACACCATTAATGCGGGTTCGATTACTCTTCGCCGTAATTTCACGGCTACAAATCAGCGTTTCGGCATCGAGAGCATCAATTTCTTGAATCTCTAGCCACTGGGCGATCGCCTGATTCGTTGAAAAAGTCGCTTCGATATTGGCGCGATCTGCTCCAGTTCGTAGCATTCTCGCTGATACTTTGCCTCCAAGAGCAGCATCTAGAGCGTCGAGGACAATTGATTTACCCGCTCCTGTTTCGCCTGTGAGAATATTTAGCCCTGCATATAGCTCAAGCTCTAAGCGATCGATCAGGGCAAAATTTTCAATTTTGAGACTTAGGAGCATAATTCTGGTCTTCGTTATCCACAGGTATATCGTCAGAATCTGGTAATTCGTCGCTGGTGGGTAGATATTGACGATCTATTTGTAGCATCAGCTAATCCGAAATGTGTCTTGCTATCTGATTGTTATTATATCGTGATATCTAAGTTAGGATAGGCAATCATTATTCCGCCAATCCTAACCTAAGTATGCTCCTAAAATAGACTCAACTGTTCCGAACCATCTAAACCAATTTTGCGGGGCATTCTTTTTTTATCATCTTTTAATCCGCCTAGATTTTTGATATTTTCTAGAATTGTAGGAATGCAATATTCCGTCATTTCTTCTTTGACATGTTGAGAATTGAAACGGATAGTTCGCCAACCAACAGTCTCAAGATCGTTATCCCTAAGATTATCCTCCGCAATACGTTCTCTGACTGAGTGCCAAGTATCACCATCTGTCTCTGCATCTATTTTCCCATTTTCACAGTAAATTGCAAAGTCAAGGAGATAAGTTTTATTCTTAACTTTCTCTTCATGTTGGCGCTCAGCATCTATGGAATAACGCTTTAATTCAGCCCAAAGCTTATCTTCTAATGGACTTTCATCCCATAAATCGTTAATTTCGACTGCATTTATAAGCTTTTCCCAAGTTGTAGAAATGAACAATATACGTCTGAGCCTACGGCTATAGATTGGCTGCGGTAGTTTTTCCATAGACTGTATATCTATTTTGTAATAACGCTTCTGACTTTTTGGATTTTGTGATTCATCAGGGAAAAGCTCGTATCTGAAAACCTGACTAATAGACTTTATGGAAGCATAATAATTGATAGCAAAAGCCTCATCACCAAAAACCTTTGGTTGATAAAAGGCTAACCATTTCGGTTCCCACATATCGCGTTGTTTAAGGCGTTCTACTTGCTCGATAGGAATTCTATACCAGTGTTGCTCACGAGCAATTTTCATGTCAGATTTTGTTGGAATAATTGCCACAAGTACTTCGCCGCGCTTTGCCATTTTTTCTAAACTTATTCCTAAGTGTCAATAATAATTTGCTATCAATTCTCATCAATACCAAGCGATCGCAGCTTTTCCAATAAGAACTCAACCTGTTTCTGTGCAGCATCAGCCCGTTGTTTTTCAGATTTTGCTTTTTGGCTCTCTATATCAGCTCGATGCATCTCAATATCTGCTTTTTCTTCACCTGTAAGATAACGCTGTCCCTGTTCATCAAACCAGCTTAAAACTTCTCGCCTAAAGCGATCGCTTGGCAAAATACATCTTCCAATCCCTAAACCGATCTCTGGCATCCATAGAGGCTCACCAATCTGTAATTGGTAATCGCCATCTACTAATTTGTAAATCTCTAAAGGCAAATGTCCATCTCGCCGCCAGAATTGAGGATTGTAAATTCCATAATATTTGACACCTAATTTGCGATAAATATCGAATTTCTTTTCATATTCATCGCCATAGGTATGGGATACAACTTCTAAGGTCAAGATCGGTGCGATATCTTCTTCTTCCCACATCACATAGCTACTGCGCGATCCGCCATTTTTTCGACGTTCCACTCCCAAACTCAAAAATCCATCGGGAATCACAGGAACTCTCGGACTCACGCCAGTGGTGTGATAGATACCCATATCCACACCAAAGTACCAATCGTCACGATTTTTCCAAATATATTCCAATAAGAATAATAGTAAATTCGGTACAAAATTCTGGTCTTCGTTATCCACAGGTGTATCGTCAGAATCCGGTAATTCGTCGCTGGTGGGTAGATATTGACGATCTATTTGTAGCATCAGCTAATCCCAGAAGTATCCTAGCTATCTAGTTAGTATTATACCAATCAACGAAAGTGTGACAACACTTTCGTTGATTGAAACCCAAACCCAGCAAGGGTTTTCAAATCAAGAAATTGCGGAGCAATTTCTTGATTTGTATTATAGGCGCTCGCCTATTGGCTTAGATAGGTAGAGTTTCTCCAGCTAGTAGACGCTTCGAGGCACTCAGTAATTCTTCTTCGAGGTAGGGCTTAGTGAAGTAACCCTTTGCCCCAAGCTGAATAGCTGACTGACGATGGCGATCGGCTCCTCGTGAAGTTAACATAGCCACAGGAATCTCTTTCAGTCGAGAATCCTTTTGTAATCTCGACAGTAGATCTAATCCATCCATGCGAGGCATTTCAATATCGCAGAAGATCATGTCGCAAGGAAGACCAGCGCGGAGTTTTTCCCATGCATCCTGACCATCCTTGGCTTGTTCCACACGATAGCCAACTTTTGCGAAGGTCAACGATAGTAGCTCTCGTACCGTAATCGAATCATCAACAATCAGTACAGTCGGATCGACAGCCACATCTTCTTCGACAGTTGGCTGGATCGTGACACCCGAAGTTGAAGGACGTAACCTGCCACTAGCAATGTCAAATAATTCCAACACATTAGCGATCGCCATAACTCGACCATCCCCTAAAACGGTTGCCCCTGCAATTCCTGCAGGTTGCGGAATGGGTCCCTCAAGTTGCTTGATTACGATTTCGTATTCACCAAGGAATTGATCAACCTGTAGGGCAAGATAACTAGTGTCATTGCGAAGAATAATAATGCAAAGTTCATCATTTTCTTGCTTACCATAGATGCTGCTGCGACTGAGGTGACGGCTATAGGAGAGCAAATTGGAAAGATGTTGGAATGGCAAAATCGTATCGCGCCAAGGTAAGCAGGGTTGACCTTTTTCGTTAAGTACAATCTGACTCTGTGGGACTTCCACCATATCCTCAAAGCCATCAACGGGGAACGCAATCCGAGCGCGATCGCTAATGCAGAACATCGCCTTAGAAATACTCAGGGTAAGCGGTAGGCGAATTGTAAAGGTAGTACCCTTACCAACCACTGATTCCACAATAATTACGCCACGAATATCATCTAGACAGGTTTTGACCACATCTAAACCAACCCCGCGTCCTTTAAATTCATCGGCTTGAGCCGCAGTACTAAATCCAGGCTCAAATAGCAAAGAATAAACTTCAGTGTCATTGAGGCGATCAACTTCAGCTTGCGATCGCACTCCCTTCGCAACAGCGCTTTTCTTCACTTTTTCGGTACTAATGCCCGCACCATCATCACTGATGGAAATTACAGTTTGGTTACCTTGGTGGTAGGCTCTTACGGTCAGTCTACCAGTTGCTGATTTACCAGCCGCTTGACGAGTAGCAGGTTCTTCTAAACCATGATCGATCGCATTATTCACAAGGTGCGTTAGTGGATCGGTCAAAGATTCCAGAATCGCTTTGTCGATTAGAGTCTCACGCCCAAAAATTTCTAGCTCCGCCTGTTTGCCAGTTTTGAGAGCGCGATCGCGAATACCTCTAGGCAAGCGATCGGCAATTTGCGCGAAGGGAACCATGCGCGATTGTTTCAAATCGTCTTGAACTTGAGTGGTAATCGTGCCTAACTGGCGAGTTACCTGATCTGTCTCACCAACCACGAACTCAATGTCAGAAGCCGACTCACGGACTCGGACAATCAACTCAATGATTTCTTGGGATAAAACGTGGAAAGTATTGTAGCGATCGAACTCAATGCCCTCAAAGTCATTGCTAACAGAACTATGAGAGCTAGCTCCATCACCTGAATATGAGGATGTCTCAAAACTACTACTGAACGAACGCCCACGCCCAGCGGTTAAAGATGCTTCGAGCAAAGAGCGATCATACTGATCACGCATTCTTTGAGATACATCACTTAGCAGTTGGACTTGATGCAATAGGTTTGTAATAAACTGCTGTAGCCTTTCCTGATCCTGTTCCAAAAGGTTGCGGTTTACAACCAATTCCCCAACAAGGTTATTAAGACTGTCTAGGTACTTAACATCAACACGCATCGTCGAGTCAGTTAATCTTTGCTTACGAGCAACTGCGGGTTGACGTGCAGGAGCTTTAGTTTTGATTGGTCCGACATCTTTGGCAAAAGCACTCTGGAGCATATTCTCCAACTCGTCAAAGTCATCAGTGGAACTTGCTGGTGCGCTGGTAGGAGTAGTCCCTAAACTATTTGTTGTGCCAGAGTCATCAAAGCGACCAGAGTCCCCCAAAAGAGCTTCTAATTCATCAAAATCCATATCATCAGAATTCACTGAAGACTGAGCATTAATAACAGTTTCTGTAATTTGATTGTTGAAGGTTGTGCCATTTCCATCATTAATATCATTTGGTATATTCACAGAACTACCAATCATCGCTTCCAAATCATCGAAGTCGAAGTTATCATCAATCCCGTTCAGTTCTTCAGTTTGCAATTGATGCTCAGGTGATAGATTGTCCGTTTCTGGCTCTTGAGTAAGCGCATAATTCAATACTTCGGAATGCTCTTCGTTTAAGGTTTCAAATTCATTGAATTCACCAAAACTAAGGGGTTCATCAATGGCTAGGTTTTCACTTACAACTTCTTCTGGCATCTGTAACAAACTTACTTCAGAATCGTCATCACCTTGGAAGAAATCCACCAAACTATCAATAGTTGTTTGTACTGGAGTGTCATTATCTTCAATAATAAGATCTTCTTGATTGTCTGCCAATTCTGTTGACACTGATTCTAGAGATTCGTATTCAAAGTCTTGGTCTGATGTACTTCCAAAATCATTGATATCATCACTTTGAGTTAGCGATCTATTCTGATCAAAGTTAAAATCATTTTCTAGAACAGTTAAATCTTCTTCACCAGCATTAGCAAATAAATTTGCCATATCAGAGTCATCAGAAGAATCGATTTGCTCGAATAGTTCCCTTTCAGAGTCATCAGAATATACTTCAGCAATACTCTCATTTATGTCTAATGTTGACAAGAATTCAGAATTAGCATCTTGAGTAACATCAAAATCAATAAAGTCTTCTGTCTGCTCTTCGTATCTATCGACTGTATCAACTATAGCAATATCATCAAACTCATTGCTATCAGTGAGAGCATTGCCAAATTCATCATTGATGTCTTCAGTAGATAGAATTTCAGGTTCTTCTGAGTCTGCAAAGAAATCACCGAGATCATCAGTGCTGGTTAATTCAGCAGCAATTTCATCACTTTCAGGAATATCGCTAGTGCGAATTTCAGGCTCTTCAGAATCTGCGAAGAAATCACCTAAATCATCGGTGCTAGTTAATTCAGCAGCAATTGTATCGCTATCAGGAAACTCTTCTGAGTCTGCAAAGAAATCACCGAGATCATCAGTGCTGGTTAATTCAGCAGCAATTTCATCACTTTCAGGAATATCGCTAGTGCGAATTTCAGGTTCTTCCGAATCTGCGAAGAAACCACCTAAATCATCGGTGCTAGTTAATTCAGCAGAGTAATCAACTGATTCAGCGAAAACATCTAACTCATTATTCACATCACCAGAAACTTCAAGCTCTTCGGTAGGATTAAAGAAATCGCCCAGATCGTCATCAGTACTATCTAATTCTTGATCAAAACTATCAACAACACCTTGATCAAAACTATCAAAACTATTATTGATATCGTTAGTGATAGCTTCAGGGTCTTCAGAATATCCATCAGCAAAGAAATCATCTAATTGATTACCTTGCTCAGCAAAACTGACTGACTCACTAGCTAAATCGCTATCTATGCCACCAATTAGTTCAGGTTCTTCGGATTCCTCAGAGTTAAAGAAATCACCCAAATCATCAGTGTTAGTAAATTCATCAATATCATTGACAACATCATAGATATCTGTAGCAACTACAGGTTCGTCAACTTCTGCGAAGAAATCACCCAAGTCGTCAGTGTTGGTCAATTCAGCGATCGCTTCAGAAATGTTTTCTCCCTCCTCAGATTCTGCAAAGAAGTTATTGAGATCACTAGCATCATGAATTGCTTCATCAATTTCATTTTCTTCAGTGAAATCAACAAAATTTGATGTAGAGACATCTTCTACTACAGCATCGAAGCTATCATCTAATTCAGCATTATTGATAGTAGAAATTTGCTCTTCTATAAACTCACCACTTTCATTAATAAAGTCAAGATTATCGATAATATCTGAACTGTCAGTTGCAGCTATTAAGAAGTCATCAGGATTTTCATCGACTGTAATATCGGATGTGCTTGCCGACTCTCCTTTCCCTAAAGGAGCAACAGGTTCATCAAA
The DNA here is from genome assembly GCF_051131155.1 of Pseudanabaena minima str. Chao 2107. NCBI lineage: Bacteria > Bacillati > Cyanobacteriota > Cyanophyceae > Pseudanabaenales > Pseudanabaenaceae > Pseudanabaena > Pseudanabaena minima. The sequence goes on along the minus strand of NZ_CP159508.1, from coordinate 190,751 downwards.
TTCATCATTATCAAACCCTAGTTCATCAAATAAATTCAATCCAGTCGTATCAATTCCATCAAAGTTGTTGTTTTCTGATATCGTCTCTACATGATCACTAGATTCGATAGTTTCAGAATCTTCAAAGAATTTATCAATATCAGAATTAGACTCTTCATCATTAACTATGTTTGGAGTTGATTCCAAAAGCATTTCATCAAGATTTTCATCGATCGCAAAGGGCTCATCAAGCAAATTCATGCCCTCTTCCGAAAAAGTCAAGGCAAATGGCTCATCGCTAGGATCATCGTTATCATCACTAGCCGCATTTTCATTCATTGCGAGTGCCGCAAAATACTCCTCACTAGACAGGGGCTGAGACTCGTCCGTATCAGCAAGTCCACTATCTATAAACTGTTCAGTAGATGCTGTCTGATCTGGTAATTGAGAAAAATCAATATCATCAATATTGAATTCACTAACATCAATGTTGTCATTAATATTGTCATTGTTGACATCACCGTTGAAATCTAGATCACTATCATTAAAATCATTAAACTGATCATTGATTGCGATCGCATCATCAATTTGAGAATCACTGATTTGTTCGACAATATCCATACCTAAATCAGCATCACCTAAATCCACATCCAATTGGTCTTCTAAGGACTCCTCAGGAGCAAAATCATCTGGGAATAAAGTATCTAGGCTTGACTGCTCACTATCACTATCTAAAGTAAACTCAGAACTAATTCCTGAAACAATATCACTCGCTTGTTGCCATGAATCATCAAGATCATCAGGGAATAGAGAGTTACTGGTATCTTCAGCCACAGAATCTTGGGTGGAAAAATCTCCAAAGAGCTGATCAATTCTAGATTGCTCACTATTTAGATTAGGAACTGTTGAGTCATTATTGTCAGAATTATCGTCAAGCAAATCAGCAAATTCATCTTGACTGTCTGAAGTTGTAGTGACTCCATGGTTTGCTATATTCGTTTCATTGGATTCGATATCTTCCCAAGCAGCATCAAAATCAATATCATCATTCTCAAACAAAATTGCTAGAGATTTTAATTCTGAAGCTCCAACTTTCGGCCCGTCAATATGCTGATTTTCGGTGATTTCATATTCGCCATCCATCCAATCCATTTGGTTGTCTTGGATATCTTCTGTCAAATCAAATGATTCTTCATTGACCTGATCAGCAAATAGATCGATATCTACATCTGGATTCGTACCTATATCTAGATCCTTAGTAGTGGATATATCAGCATCAACCTCAAAATCATCTACCATCGAGTCTTCGCCCATATCCCCAGATGCAGTAGTAAAAATTGTACTAACTTCATCATCCTCTGGCTCCGAAAATCGATAAGGCAATAGATTTTGGAGTTGTAATGACACGCCAATTTCTGATTCCCGATTTGAGAGAACTAGATCTTGGGCTTCTTTTAGCTCTCGAATCAAGATCGGAGCAAGGGTACGATATGAGTTATTAGGCTGAGCGATCGCATTTTTAATTTGAGTAACTAAATTAGTCCAATTTCGCAAATCAAATTTGTTGCCAATCTCTTGGAAGTAATTGCAAACTGCTTGTAACTGCGATCGGCTTTCTGCATTATCTGTCGCTCGAAACAATTGCAGCATATCTCGCATTTTAGTCGTGATTTCTTTCTGAAATACCGACTGCTGAGAAACAACTACTGGCTGTGGCTGAGAAATAATTTCTGGTTCGTGACTATATGTTTCAACGGAAATTTTCCCATCAGTATCTGACACTAACTGATTTAGATAGGATTCCAACTCTGCAAATACAGGCTTAACGCGATTATTGGTTTCAATAGTTAACTCGTCAGATATTTTGTAACCACCTTGCAACTCATCTAGAAGTTCTGACAAGGGATCAAATCCAGCTAACAACAAACTTTTTAAGCGCTCATCAACAGTTATTTGCGAATTTTCTTTGAGGATTTTGAAAAAGTCTTCTAATCGGTGAGCAACATGCTGAATACTCCCGACTCCCAACATGGCAGCGCCGCCCTTAATCGAGTGAGCAGCACGAAAAAGCTCATTAATAGATTCGGAATCATTTAAAACATCTTGCAAGTTTAATACGCCTTGCTCAATGGTCTGAAGATGTTCGCGAGCTTCTTCGATGAAGTAGCCCATGATTCGCTGCTGTTGTTGTTCCGAGTTCATGACAGAATCCTCTCAATGATTAGGGTGTGAGTAGCATAGCTAGAAGGTAATAATCCTAACGAACTCCCGTTGTTTTATCACCCGAATCAACGCGGAATCGTTCCACAGAATCTTGTAGGCTGCGGGCAACACCTACGAGATTTTGTAGTGAAGCTGACACCCTTTGAGACTCTTGCGAAGTTTCTTGAGCGGTCAACTCAACTGATTGCATAACTTGCGATACTGTCCTTGAAGTCTCGGTTTGTTTAACTGTATCTTCAGTAATGGATAGTACCAAAGTTTCAATGCGATGGGAAACTTGGATGATGTCTGTGAGTGATTGACGCGCCTGTTCAGCACGTTTTGTCCCATCAATAACCTGTTGTGTACCGACTTCCATCGCTTGTTGCACGTTACTAGTTTCACTCTGAATTTGCAATACGATTTGTTCGATTTCTTTAGATGCTTTCGCAGCGCGGTCGGCAAGTTGTCGAACTTCGTCCGCAACGATCGCAAAACCACGACCTGCATCACCCGCTCTTGCTGCTTCAATACTAGCGTTAAGTGCGAGTAAGTTCGTCCGCGAAGCAATCTGCGAAATTAAACCTACAATCTTAGAAATTTCCTGTGAGGATTCGCCCAAGCGTTTTACCTTGCGAGTAGTTTCCGCAACCGTTTCGCGAATGTCCAAAATACCTGCTACGGTGCGTTCTACGGCATCACCGCCCTTGATCGCTGTTTCAGAAGCAAGTTTTGCAACTTGATCCGCCTCACGCGCGCTTTCAGCTACACGCTGAATCGATTCGGTCATCATTTGTACTGAGTTTAGGGTAACGCTTAACTCTTCAGCTTGACGTAATGCGTCTGAAGACAAACTTCGGGCGAATGCTTCATTTTCGCGAGAGCTTTCGTTTACCTGACGCGCCGCAATTTTTACTTGGTTAACAATTTCGCGCAGGTTTTGAATCGTGAGGTTAAAGGAGTCAGCAACCGCGCCAAGTACGTCGGCAGTCACCTCAGCCTGTACAGTCAAGTCACCTCGCGCTGCGCCTTCTACGTCATCAAGTAAGCGGATTACCTGACGTTGTAAATCTTCTTTAGCTTGTTCTTGTTCAGCAGCTTTGCGCTGGGCTTCCGTGGTATTAGAGACAATCGACTGAATCATCTGGTTAAAGCTTGTGGCAAGTCTACCAAACTCATCTTCACTATAAACAGTGGCGCGGGGACTCATATCACCACGAATAACTGCCTCAAACTGAGCTTGTAAGTTAGCAGTTGACTGATCAATCAGTCTCGAAGAGCGTTTGCCTAGTCCCCAAGCGATCGCCCCACTTGCCAATGCGGCTGCACCACCCATCATCCAACCTGTATTCCGCACTTGCTCCCGTGAGCTTTTATCAGAGATTGAACCTGTGGCGAAGTTTGTAACTATCCCTGCGGCAACCATGGCAACAACCCCTGCGGCGATCGCCGTGATCACACTCTTAGTCTTAAGCGGCATATTATCAAAAGGAGAAAATAAACCACCTTGTTCAGATGATTCGGTGACAATATCAGCACCTGCTCTCTTTGCACCCACTGGTGTATTAATTGCTCCTAGCCCAAATAGCTCAGCCTCATTTTCTGTTTGGTTAAATCTTGCAGCCGAGATATCTTGATTAGCTAATGATGTTGTATTTGACCGGCCCGAAGTTGTAAAGTCTTGATTCCCAAAATCATTCATAGATCGGTCTGAAGCCATCTGTGTCGCTTCAGAATCACCAAATGAACTTGAAAAAGATGATTCACTAATGTCATCAAAATCATCAAATTCATCCATAAAGACAACATCGGTATCCGCAGTCATATTCCCTGAAGAATTGCTAGATTTATAACTAGAATTAAAACTTGACTCTCCTGTAAGCTGAGTTTCCGCACCATAACTGTACTGACTGGAACCATTCATTGAAGTATCAGAACTAAAATCTTCAAAATCAAAATCATCAGTACGATTTGAGCCAGTGCTTTGGCCACCACTATCATCGGTAGACCAAGATCCCTGCATATAGGTCGATTGGTTATAGGTATTATCTTCGTAAGCGTATTGCTGATTACCAAATTCGCTAGGTGCGCCGCCAATACCCCCTAAACCATAGCTATCATCATTTATATCTAGTCTTTCTTTGGCGGCTGCAATACCACTATGGGCATATTCCAAAATTGAGTTGTCGTCGGTCAAATGTAAAACAGTTTCATATTCACCAATTGAATCTTGATAACGCTCTAGGGCAAGATTGATATGGGCATGAAGTAGACGATACATGGGATCGCTAGGGCAGACTTTAACCAGTTCCTGTGTCAATTTACCAGCTTGGCTGTAGTCTCCTTGCATATAGGCTAAGGAAGCCTTTTCGTATTCTTTTTGATATTGTGTACTTGATGCCATTTGCTTTCTCCTAAAATCCCTAAAGTCTCTGCCATTTGCGCGAAATCATCTTGAAATTACTTTATCTAGGATGCCCACCGTGCTGATCGTAAAATATTGACTTGATCTAGCAGCTTGAGGGGCTCGCTATCTTCCATTATCCACTCACCTTTGATAAACGGAGCCATACTGTCAGAGCTATTTCTAGAGACATTGAGTTGTGAAGAATCAAGCCAAGCCATTACGCCAATTTGTTCTACCGCTAAACCTAACATCATGCCCTGATCTTCGATCGCAATAATTGAAATTTCTGCGCGATCAGTATTAACTGGGGGAGCCTCTCCCAAAAATTGACCGAGATCTCCTACCCAAACTACTCTACCCCGAATATTCACTGTACCTAGCAGCAGTGGGGAAACATTGGGCATGGGGTTGATCCGATCTGGAGCATATTCCAAAACTTGACTGACTCCAATTGCAGGTAAAGCAAACTCAATTCCAGAAGCCACAAAAAATCTTAAGTGCAGCTCGCCTTCTGGAGCTTCGATGCCTTGATCAAAGTCTGTAGCCTGATCTTGTCCGATGCCAGGGAAGAATTCTTGGTTTCCTACCATAATTTGAGGATCTCTACCTTGCAAAATAGCAAATTTTAAGTGTCTTCAAGTTTTAAAAACTAAACTGAAAAATAAACATTGAGAACATTGAGCAAATATTAAAGTATTGATGTTAACTAACAGCCATTAAATAATCAAGAATTGTCTACACTTTTAGCATTCTTCGTGAAATTCTTAAGCTTTTCTAAGTAACTGCTTTACAGTGCCTACTAGTTCTTGAGGCTGAAATGGCTTAGCTATATAGGCATCAGCACCTTGCTTCATTCCCCAGTAGCGATCAAATTCTTCACCTTTAGATGAACACATTACGACGGGAACGCGCTCAGTTTTAGGATCAGTTTTAATACGACGACATAGCTCGTAGCCATTCATGCGGGGCATGACAATGTCCATAACTACGATGTCTGGGCAACTGCCTTGCATTTGCTCTAGTGCTTCCACACCATCACCTGCGGTCTTAACTGTTAAGCCACTACCTTTGAGTAAGTCCTCAATCATTTCTCTTTGTGTCACGCTGTCTTCAACCACCAGAACTGTACTCATACATGAATGCCCCGATAGGATTCTTCCACTAGCAACTCACCAAACAAATATATTAGGGTTAATATGATTGGCATTTTGCTTTGCCCATCTTAAATTTTAAGTTAGCGCTTAATTATTTATTAAACTGTTCATATTTTAGTCTTCTCCGATATAGAGATGTAATAGTAGAGCCGAAAGTCAAGACACAAAATAGCATGTATAGGGCTTTGCTCTCCTATTAAAGCCAAAATAATTTTTAAATTTCTGGGTAAGTTGCCCTGTATGTAATACCAATTCACAAAAGTGTGACGAAATTTTGTGCATTAAATCTAAAACTCATACAGGGCTATACCAAAACACGCAATAGCGTAGCCATTTTGTGTTTTGGTATAGCCCATATAATAGCTGTCACCATTTGTATTAAGACAAATCAACCCTAAGGATCAAGTTGCGGCACAACTTGATCCTTAGGGTTTGCCCGACGGGAGTTTAATATAGCCACTTGCGGCGAAATGACGTTATAACAACGGTGCTTTTAAGTTAAGTAACACGATCAAGGGTGCGATATTGAACTGCCTCAGCTACATGGACTACTTGAATATTTTCAGCATTGGCGAGATCGGCAATTGTGCGGGATACTTTGAGAATGCGATCAGTTGCGCGAGCAGATAAACCTAAACGCTTAATTGCTGACTCTAACAAGTCACGGGAAGGGTTGTCTAGTTGGCACCATTGCCGCAAATGTCTAGACTGCATCTGAGCATTGCAATTTACTTTAGCCTCTTTTTGAAAGCGGGTTTGTTGAATTTTGCGGGAAGCTTGGACTCTATCTTTCACAGCACTGGAGGTTTCCCCCTCTGGCGATCGCGTCATTTCTTCAGGTTTCAACCTTGCCACAGTTACTTGCAAGTCAATGCGATCCATCAATGGTCCTGAAAGTTTTGCCCAATACTGCTCACGCTGACGGGGTGTGCAAGTACAAGGCTGTACCGAATCACCATAATATCCACACTGGCAGGGATTTGTACTAGCAACAAGGGTAAATTGGGCTGGAAATGTAACCGATTGACGAGTACGGGAAATACTCACAAAGCCATCTTCTAGGGGTTGGCGCAAAAATTCTAATACGTCCCGCTTAAACTCTGTTAATTCGTCCAGAAACAAGATCCCGTTTGTGGCAAGCGTAATCTCTCCAGGTCGGGGAAAGCTCCCACCACCAACTAGCGAGGGACCAGAGGCAGAATGATGGGGACTGCGAAAGGGGCGATCGCTTACTAAACCTTTACCTTTTAATAGACCAGCCACAGAATGAATTCTAGTTACTTCTAGGGCTTCATCAAAATTCATATTGGGCAAAATGCTTGGTAGCCTCCTTGCTAATAGGGTTTTTCCCGATCCAGGGGGACCCACAAAAATTAGATTATGCCCACCTGCGGCAGCAATTTCTAAAGCGCGACGAGCATGTTGCTGCCCTTTAACATCTTTAAGATCTAGCTTAAACTCGCTTTCATGCCATTTCAACTCAGGATTAGCAACTATTGGCGGATATTTGTCGGGGTGTGCTAGAAAATCACCTACCTCGGTGATACTTTGTAAGCCATATACTGCTAAACCTTTAACTAGAGCTGCTTCTTGAGCGTTTTCCTTGGGAACAATAATCCCAACCATACCTAGACGTTGAGCGGCAGCCGCAATTGGCAACACACCTGAAACAGGTCTCAATGATCCATCAAGGGAAACTTCGCCCAAGAATAAATGATCGCCCAATAGCTGTGGATCGACCTGTTCAGAGGCAGCTAAAATGCCAATGCTAATTGGTAAGTCAAAAATAGGTCCTTCTTTACGTAGATCGGCAGGAGTAAGATTGATGACAATCTTCCGCATAGGAAAAGCGTAGCCCGCATTTTTGATCGCAGCTTTAACCCTTTCTCGGCTTTCTTGCACTGCGGTATCGGGTAATCCCACTAAGGTAATCCCTGGTAATCCTCCCGATACATCGACTTCCACCCCCACTTGGATGGCATCGATGCCTAAAATTGCTGCACTCCAAACCCTTGCTAGCACTTGTTACCTATCGCAGTAAGACTTAACAAAATCTCAATTAATCAAGATTATCATATGTAAATTTACTATGACTTGTATATTGTTACGATCTCTACAATCTCTTAGATTTATCTTAAATTCATCAATCAGTGGCTTTATTAAAATCCAAGTATTGAGATCTAGTTAACAATTTAATATTTTTAATATTCTGAGAAGCTAAGGGATCGCCCATTAACCTCTTGTAGCTCTATAGTGTGCTCATGCACTAAGGGAATTGAGTCATGAAAGGACTCATTTAATAAGGAATTGAAATCATCTGTAGGTTGCCAAGATGGCTCAAAAGGATGGGCTGCTAGACTACAAGCATTCCATGCGGGACTGACAGGAACATCTAACTTTTCACAAAACCCGCCCCTTCTTCCTTCAGGATTGTAGTGCTGACACAATCGACAAGCTGTAACTGAGTTACCTGAAGAGTTCATATATCTTAAATTTGACTTTGCCAAATTTACTAAAAATTTTTATTAATTAATATAATTATGTAGGGTGAGAATTGGGGATAAATCAGGCTCTAACCTTTACTTAGAGTTAGGTTCAGCGATCCCGAACAAGGCATAAATTTAACAATGTCTTAACTGATTCCTGTAATGCTTTGATGACAATCTTTTTGAGCATTATCAAAATACAAATTGGCTATTGTAATAGTTAAGAAAATATATAGATATTTTTTATTTGTATTTAATATAAGTGTTTATACTCAAAACATACTTATACAAAAACATAAAGTGGCTACGCCACTTTGTGTTTTTGTATAGCTATAGCCACCTGTATCAGGACAAATCAAAACCCAAATAGTTTGAGGCTGCGTGAAGCGCAGCCTCAAACTATTTGGGTTTTATGTCCTAACAAAAATGGCAACATCTATTAACTGTCGTCAAGTGGACTGGGAACTGCCATCCAAGAAGAGAGGGGCAGAGATTGGCTCCGTCCCTCTCTTTTTGGAATAGCTGCAAGTCAGGACTCCTTATTTCAAAGCAATCTTTTTAGGTGTTAGTGCATCTTTGGGTTTGCAAAGATGATCAGGTAAAGCTGAGCCTGATGGATCAAGTTTGTCGGCTAGATTTGGATATTTAATCCGACCGTGGTTACGCTCTTGCCAGACCTTGATAAATACAGGCGCTATTCGATCTAAATCTTCCCAAGTCAATGAACAATCTTTGAGTTGACCATCATCCCATCGAGCTTGAAAAATCCTCATGAGTAAGCTCTTAGCGGCTTCAAGGGTTGTATCTGTTCCAAGCGATCGCAGGGCGGCTTCACAGGCATCCGCTAACATCACAATTCCTGTTTCACGCGATTGAGGTATCGGTCCAACATAGCGAAAGTCTGACTCAACAATATGCTGCGATCGCTTTTGGGCTTGGCAATAAAAATAGGTAATCGTAATCGTGCCTTGATGCTCTGGAATAAATGCTTGCAGCATTTCAGGGAGATGATATTTTTGAGCTAGTTTAATACCACCTGAAACATGTTCTTTGACAATTTGAGCGCTTTCCCAAGGATCATTAAGAATATCGTGAGGATTAGGCTGCCCCATTTGATTTTCGATGAAATATTCAGGGCGAAGAGTTTTGCCAATATCGTGATAAAGCGTACCAGTGCGTACTAAGGCTGTATCAGCTCCTAGTTCACGGGCGGCAGCTTCAGCAAGATTTGCCACAAATAAAGTGTGCTGAAAAGTTCCAGGGGTTTCTGTGACTAGGCGGCGCAGTAAAGGGCGATCCAGGTTCGCTAGCTCCGCTAGACGAAATGGGGTTAATGCATAAGAAATATGTTCTAAATAAGGAATCGCGCCAAGGGCAACGATCGCGGCAATTAGTCCGCCCGAGGAATACTGAAGGGCTGTGATGGCGATCAGCACTGGTGGTGTGGAGCCAGCAATAATGGCAATCGCAATATATACAGCCGCTTGTAAAAAGCCGACCAATAGTCCTGTTGCAGCTAGATGAGATCGCGTTAGAGGGCGATTAGTAATCACCGCAGCGACAATTGAGCCAATGATGATCGGCACAAGAGCTAGTAAGTCAGAGCTAATCGCGATCGCTAGTAAGATTGAGGTGAGACAGGTGACAAGAACTGCAAGGCGAGAACTATAAAAACTACCAATGATTAAACTCATACTTGCTAATGGCAGAAATACGAGCATGTTCGGAGCCATCACCACGGTCGCTAAAGCACTACCTGTACAGATAATGCCAAGCACCAAAATATCTTTGATATGTAATTTGACTTTGAGTAAATATTGCCATCGTCGGTTGGCATAGCCAAATATGGCAAAGCAGAGCGCTGTAGTTGTGACCATCAAGACCAATCCCTTTAGATTGACTTGTCTTTGAGTCATTTTGAGTTCATCTAAAATAACAAATTGCCGCTCAGTAATTTTCTCGCCACCTTTTACAATTAAATCACCAGCTTTCAGCGAAATCCTTTGTGTCTGAACCGATTCAGATGCTTTAATTGCTCTTTCAGTTGTACCTACATAGTCAATTGTCATATTTGGCTTGACTGTGGCACCGAGCAAAGCGATCGACATAGCTCGATGCTCTTCATTGGTTGGCAAATTGCTCAGATTCGTTAACCGTTTTTGCAGCATGTCATCGGGCAATCCAGCCACAATCCCTGTGGACTGGACATCGATCAATGCTTGCCGCGTCAGTTTCTTGCAGTTTTCCCATTCTTCATTGGTCATTTCCAAGAGACGATCGCGAAACATCGCAGGTCCTTTGGTTGCTTTCTCCTGAGTCATCGCATAGGCTTTGCGAATCTCAGTCACAGTATTGATCAGCTTTTGATAGTCTTGGGGAAGAGCATTAATTTTGTATAGAGTTAGCTCAGCCAATGCTACGGATGGGGCTTCTTTATCTCTATTGATAAAACCTGATATAGCAGTCTGATTATTGACATTAGCAGCAAGTCGATTAGCCCTATCTTGTAACTGCAACCACTCAAAATCTGGTATTCGTCTAAAATATCGTTGCACGTCATCGCTCAAAATTTGGCGATCAACGTAAGGTAAACTACCAGACGATATCCTCAGGTTATCACCTACTTGCAGAAGTTCTTCTAGGTGCTTGATAGCATTAGCATCAATCTCAGGATTACTACGATAGATAGGTATTACTTGTTGTTTAGCTAGTTCTTTTGCCTGTTTAGTTGCCTCAATGTCTGTAGCTACTATCGTTCTAGGCGATCTTAGATCTTGATCAACAAATGTACCTATTCCTAAGCGCGGCTCAGAATAAAACCTAACGCTGAGTGTTGAGATCAGGCAGACAAAGGTAATTCCTATAACTGCTCTACCAGACCACTTGCGAGAAATGTTGTGGGTTGTTTCTGGGAGCAAAGATGAATGGTTGGGAGCAATTCCCATAGTTTAATTACTCTAGTTAAAATGTTTCGTAAAAACAAATGCAGTTTCAGGTTGCAATCTAAGAGATCTCATGTAGATTCTAGATGTACCAGATCTCTAAGGTGAATATCAATCAAAAAACTTAAAATCTGTCCTTTGTCTTTTGAAAAGCAGTGATACAAAACTGAAAAACATTTTAAGTCTAGAACCTAGGACTTATGCAAATTCACGCTATAAATCCTGCAATGTATTTATATTGAAGTCACAAAGCACTCATAGTACAGATACTAAAAAAATTACTTTGCACAACTACCAAATTTTAATAGGAAGAGTAAGACATAAGCCGGGTTCTGTTTCGGGAGTTTTAGCAACTACCCTAGCGGTTATCTATCTGGGATATTTGTTACCAAATACCTCATGCGGCACACACTTATCTGCGATCGCCTAGTTTTCACTATGCAACCCCATTAAGCAACGGACACAAGATCAATTGAAGATCGCAACACTTGTATCCTCTCGCCTTGCTTCCAACTGGGGTTTACCGAGCCAGAGCCTCACGCCTCTGCTGGTGCGCTCTTAACACACCTTTGCACCCTTACCTATTGTAGAGGTAGTGCTTCGCGCTATCTCTACAATAGGCGGTATTTTTCTGTGGCACTATCCTCACGATCACTCGCACTGGGCGTTATCCAGCAGCCTGATCTTCATGGAAGCCCGGACTTTCCTCAAAACTTGCACTCGCCATAGCCTTTCGTTAATTTTGAGACAAATTTCGCAACCGCACGCTTACTCTCCCTTGTTACCATTATGTACTAAGTGGCTAGGCTCAATTAAATATAAAAACAAAAAACGTTTCGGCGGGCAAAGCCTGCCGAAACGTTTTTTGTTTTTATTAAATTACCTCGGTAAAATTCAGACAAAAGCTGGTATAAATATGCAGAAATAATGTTTATCAAAATCAGATTGTTTTGCTAAACTATCTGGTTATCCGAGGCTAAACTAAAATGCCTCAAATCTTACTAAAAATTTATTACATTCTTTGCTTACAGGTGTGAGTGACTAACTAAATGATGAAACACTTCTCCAAAGGGATGTACACGCTAATTTTGTCCTTGATGCTGGTAGTAGTTGCAGGAGTTTCTCAGGCTGCTGCGGCTAATCTATTAAGGGTTTTGGTAAGAGAAGAAAATGGCTCCAAAATGTCTGTAGCTGTGACTCAACCATCAACTCTCCAAGCTTCAGGGCAGGCAAGCCGCCGTCTCGATCCTGGTAAGTGGTACACCTTGCCACTTACTTCTGCATATCGAATTACCCCTAGTAATAATGGATTGGTACAAGTCGGCAGCAATCTTTATCCAGGCGAGATCGAATTGCGAGCTTGGAATAACAAGGCGATCGCGGTTAACGTGTTATCCCTTGAAGAATATCTTCGTAGCGTTGTACCTAGCGAAATGCCTGCTAGTTGGCATATGGATGCATTAATGGCGCAAGCAGTGGCAGCTCGTAGCTATGCTGTCAATACCCAACGTCAACGTAAATGGGGTGAAGCCCCCTATGATCTTGTGAGTGATACTCGCGATCAAGTATATAAAGGCTTCTATCGCTTTGATCCTCAGACGGGACAAGCGATCGCCCTAATCCATAGTCGTAGCGATCAGGCGGTTGCCTCAACCGCAGGCTATATGCTCAGACCTGGTTTTAAAGGTTATTATCGCGCCCGTTTGCCTCGCAACTGGATTAGCTGGGGTGGCGGATATATGCCTGTTTCCGATGGTCAGCACCTTGATCAAGAAATGACCCAACAAATGGCTCAAAATGGCTGGAATTGGGTACAAATCCTATCTTGGTGGTATCGCGATCAACCCATTAAAAACTAAAAAAAGAAGGCTGCACAATGTGCAGCCTTCTTTTTTTAGTTTTGTGTAAATATAGGGTTAATCCTATATTTTGTGAGAGTTATGGCTGTTAAAAAATTATCTGAAGTAGAAATTTCTTCGGCACTCGCCCAATTAGCAGGTTGGGCAGTTGTTGATCATAAGTTGCAAAAAAACTTTAAGTTTCGGGATTTTGTGGAAGCTTTTGGCTTTATCAGTAAAGTGGCGATCGTTGCTGACAAGATGGGGCATCATCCTGAACTTTTTAATGTCTATAACAAAGTCAAGATCGACCTCACTACCCATGATGCTGATGGTATCAGCGCCCTTGACTTTGAGCTAGCTCAAAAAATTGACAAGCTGCTATAGCACTTTTAAAGCAAGCGAAGTACAAAGGTTTGTTTCCCCGCCGAAGGCGGGAGAAACAAACCTGTATTCCATAGCATTTAGCCTTTGGAATTAGCAAAAAGGGACGCTTCGCGTCCCTTTTTTATTAAGCATGTCGTTTTTGATGCCATTGCCATGCATGTTGCAAAATCAAGTTTAAATCAGCATATTTTGGTTGCCAATTCAAGATAGCTCTGGCTTTCTCACTGCTACCTACTAAAGCTGGTGGATCTCCTGCACGGCGATCGCCCATCACAACATTAATCGGCTTACCCGTAATCTGCTTGGCAGCATCAATTACCTCTTTGACCGAAAACCCATTACCATTACCAAGATTAAAAATTTCACTCTTGTTACCCTTAAGTAAATATTCCAAGCCTAATACATGTGCTTCAGCTAGATCAGTTACATGGATATAGTCACGGATACAAGTTCCGTCTGCGGTTGGATAATCAGACCCATAAACTGTAATTGCTTCTCGGATACCCATAGCTGTCTGCAAAACTAGCGGTATCAAATGCGTCTCAGGATCATGATCTTCACCAATCGCCCCATCAGGATCAGATCCTGCCGCATTGAAATATCGAAAAATTACCGACTTTAGCCCATAGGCAACATCAAAATCTTGCAAAATCCGCTCAACCATTAGCTTAGTCGCACCATAGGGATTGATCGGCGATTGGGGATGATCTTCAGTAATTGGTATTTGTTGTGGCACGCCGTAACTAGCACAGGTAGAAGAAAACACAAAGGTTTTTATATTTGCGGCAATCATTGCTTCCAGCAAAGATAAAGTGCCAACAACGTTATTACGATAGTATTTGTCAGGCTGTGTCACCGACTCCCCAACATAGGCATAGGCTGCAAAATGCATAACAGCACTAATTTGACGATCGCTAAATAGGCGATCAAGCAAGGCTCGATCATTTGTGTCCCCAATAATCAATTCCGCATCTAGGGTTTCAGCGATATCTTGGTGACCATAGACGAGATTGTCTAAAATTACTACCTTATAACCAACTTGCTGCAACGCTTTGACTGCATGAGAGCCAATATAGCCTGCGCCACCTGTAACCAAAATTGTCTGTTTGCTCATAACTTTGCTGGGAAGGGTTATTTATTTTACTGCGCGTCCCTTATTACTAATTGAATTTGGATTAGAGACGTGATTTGAGAATTTCAAACATTTCAGGCGGGATATGGGTGCGGAGCGATCGCCCTAAACGATTTTTCTTTTGAGCTATTTGTAAACACTCCAGCTTTTGGCAAACATACGCGGATCGACCCATGCCATGATCAAGTTGAATTTGATATCGAGCTTGATCATGGTTGGACTTATCTTCGTTGGAATGCTGATCAGCGATCGGCACACGTACTATCCTCCAAAAAGTATCGCGCATAGCGACACATTGGCAACTAACACAACGACGGTGTAGCTTTAGAGCCAAACTAGTTTACCCCTACAGCGCTTTGGACTAAAACAAAAATTTTGCAGTTTAGTTGCTTGCAATTTTTGGAGATCTTAATCTTCATCGTTGTCATAGTCATTTTCATCATCATGATTAGCTTCAAGAATTGTCGATGTTCTGGCAATGCTTTCTTGAGCTTTACGGTCTTCATCTTCATAGTCATACTTTGCCAAATTTTTGATATCGATTTTCCAGCCTGTTAGTCTCGCTGCCAAACGGACATTTTGACCTTCTTTTCCAATCGCCAAACTAAGCTGATCCTCAGGCACAATCACATGGGCAATTCTTTCATTAGCATTAATTAGGCGTACTTCATGAATCCTTGCAGGGCTTAAGGAATTAGCAATATAGGTCGAAGGATCGGGTGACCAACGGATCACATCTATCTTTTCACCGCGTAGCTCAGCAACTACCGCCTGAATTCTCGCTCCTCTCGCACCAATACAAGCACCTACAGGATCAACATCGCGCTCAAGTGTATCTACAGCAATTTTAGTACGAGGACCAACCGCAGGGGATGGCGGATTAGCCTCTCTTGCCACAGCCACAATACGGACGATTTCTTCCTCAATTTCAGGTACTTCATTGGCAAACAAATACACTACCAAACCTGCATCAGCTCGTGAGACTAACAACTGAGGACCACGGCGTGAACCTTCAAAGACCTTCTTTAGATATACTTTCAGGGTCATATTGGGGCGATAAGGTCTTTCACCTGCCAATTGTTCACGTTTGGGAAGTTCGGCTTCAACTTCAGGTTGTCCAAATCCACTGCTAACTGCCACGATTACAGAGGTTGTTTCAAAACGTAACACTCGACCTTGCAGGACTGTTCCTTCAATGTCTTGAAACTCTTCTTGAATAATCTTGCGCTGCTGATCTCTCAGTTTTTGAGCTAGGACTTGTTTAGTTTGGATTGCTGCCATACGTCCAAAGTCGCCCTGCTCTGGAGTCACATCAACAACTACAGTTCCACCAGCTTGTGCTTCAGGAGCAACTTCACGCACCTCAAACAATCCAATTTCATGATCGGCATCACCAACTTCATCAACAATTGTTTTTGTCGCGAGAACCCGAAATCCTTCACCTTCAAGATCTAGTTCTACATCAAAATTATTAAAATGTTCTTCTTCAAAGTTAATTCCATCGGAGCGATAGGTTTTGCGAAAGCGCTCATATCCCTTGAGTAAAGCTTCTCGCAAAGCATTTTGGACAGCATGTTTGGGGAGATTACGTTCTTTGCTAATCACTTCCACCATTTGCCCTAATCCAGGTAAATTCAATAAAGACATAAGTTTTCTCGCTTCTATAAAAATCAATAACTACAATGCTTGAGGGACTATTTAAGAACTACTTTAGATCCCCATAAAAAGGGTAGAGAGTTTAAGTCTTCCCACTCTTTAAGGGAAATTTGATCGCTTAGCGCTTTTAGCACCCAAAAGCAGCTCTTAAATTAGGTTCTTAGAAATAGGATGAATCAGAGTTTTGCTCTGATTATTGGAATTGACTAGTCATAGATTTTCTTTGTTATTCCATTTTGGTTAATTCAACACGCTCAACAAGTTCACGGGGAATATTGATAATCCGACCCTTGATGCTAATCGTCACATGTGTCTCGTTGCGTGATATGAGGTGACCACTCCAAATTTGTTTGCCATCATAAGGTGGGTTTGTGCTGACATTGACCATAAAGCCCCGAAAAGCCACAAATTCGCGATCGCTTTGTAACTGACGTTCCGCCCCTGGGCTAGAAATTTCTAACACATAGGCATGGGGAATCAAATCGATCGCATCAAGAGTTGGTTCTAGCGCACGGCTCATGCGTTCGCAGTCTTCTAGCCCTGTATTTTGGTCTGGGTTGCGAATATCGACCCTCAAGACCACAGGGTTTTTATTGGTATGCAACACCACATCGACAACCTCTAACCCAAGGGGCGAGGCAACTTCTTCAGCAATTTGAAAAATTTGCGGAATTAGAGGATGACTCATAGAATTTACGATTTGAGCTTACAGTGTGAGCGTTTCTTTGTTTTTTGACGTAAGAGTTTTTGATTCAAGCTGTAAAAAGCTAATTTAAAAACAAAAAAGTGGGACAATTGCCCACTCTTTGAGTGCTTTTCTCTTTAACCGATCACAACAAAAAACATCACCGATGCGATCTTTTTGCTGCTGTAGATCTAGCTGCTACTTGCAAAACATGCAACAAGTAATAGTCAGATACATTTCTTCGGAGCTTGTGTACTACAGGTAAAACACAGCTATCTTAGTGTGTTTCCTCTTGACTACTTGCCTGCTAGTACTGAAGTCTATACTATCACGCCTATTACAGATCAATCTGATTTTCATCTAAAAACCAATTTTGATGAAAATCATTGTCTTCGGCACTGGAATCATCAAAATTAAGTTTTTAGATTACTAATTCTGGTCGTTCTTCTGGCAAGATCGCCCCCTGCACAGGACATACCTGTAAGCAAACGCCACAGTCAATACAAATTGAGGCATCAATTTTAAACCAGATCGTCCCTTTAATATTTGCGCCCTCTCCCTGTTCAATACAGGCAACAGGACAAGCTGGTACACAGTCTGCTATGCCTTCACAGATATTTGAGGCGATCGTATAAGCCATGTAGAGTGATATCCAAATTTGAGCAATGATAACGACAATTTTTTAATTATGAAACTCAATTGTTTTTATATAGCAATGCAAGTTTTGATTGGCACATAAAAACCAAAAGTATAAAAGCAGCGCTTGGCGCTGCTTTTATATTTAATATTAACTCATGTTACTTAGAAGCAGAAAAAAGGGGCTGGGAGACCAAATCTTCTCTCAAAGCCCAGAGACAAAAGCCTTACTAAGCAATGCTTTTGTCTCTGGGCTTTGTAAAATTTGCAAGCTTAACCCGAACTGAGGTTAATAGACGTTAATACAAGTGGCTATAGCTATAAAGTCAGGGCTAGCATTATGCTATCTTCGGCTTTATGTAGAGATGTCAATAGTTAATAAGATTTTATGAAAACATTACAGCTAGGTACGAGCTGGTTTTTAGAAGAAGCAGGTGGATTGGCTCGCGTTTATTACGGTTGTGTCAATTACCTACCCAAAGTTGGAGTTGAGGTAAATGGTCTGGTGGCTGGCTCCGATCGCGTTTTCCAAAGTTCTGGTGGCCAAGTCAAAACATTTGCTTCAGTAAAAAGCTCAACATGGCAGCGATCGCTAGGCATGAGAAAAGCCTTCAATCATACGATCGCGAATTCAGAATTTGATTTGGTTGCTTCACATTTTGCTTTGTATACATTGCCTGTACTTGATCGCTTGGGAAAAGTCCCATTAGTAATGCATTTTCATGGTCCTTGGGCATTGGAGAGTCAAGCTGAAGGCGCAGGACGTTTATCGACTTGGGGAAAATGGGTAGTCGAAAAATTGGTTTATCGCAGGGCTAATGGCTTCATTGTGTTGTCTGAGGCATTTCGACAGACTTTGCATAAAACCTATAATGTGCCATTAGAAAAGATTTTTATCGTCGGTGGAGGCATTGATACAGCAGAATTTGATTTGGACTTAACGATCGCCAAAGCAAGAGAAAAACTAGGTTGGCAAAAGGATCGGCGAATTATTCTCTGTGTGCGGCGACTAGTTCAACGTATGGGTTTAGAGAACTTGATTGCCGCGATCGCCTTGGTGCGCAAGCAACATCCTGATGTATTGCTACTAATTGCTGGCAAAGGGGCAATCGCGGAAGCGTTGCGATCGCAGATTCAAGAATTGCATCTGGAAAATCATGTGCAGTTATTGGGGTTTGTGCCTGATCAAGACTTGGCGATCGCCTACCGAGCGGCTGAGTTATCAATTGTGCCGACCGTATCACTAGAAGGATTTGGATTGATCGTGATTGAGTCACTAGCCGCAGGTACACCAGTATTGGGTACACCGATTGGTGGCATTCCTGAAATTTTACTGCCATTTTCTCCTGAGCTTGTCTTGCAAGGTAATACAACCGATCTACTAGCACAAGGAATGATCGAAGCTTTATCTGGTCAAAGACACATTCCCAGTGCGAGAGCTTGTCAAACCTATGTCAAGCAAAATTATGACTGGCAGGTAATTGCTACTCAAATGAAATCTGTTTATGAGCAAGTTATCCGACAATAGATGGAGCGCTTTACCAGCCGTCAATTATCTTTCGATCGCGCCGAGGGCGATAAGCTTCGCTTTTTGAGCAGAGGTCAAGCCTGTTGCCCCAGTAATATCCAGTCCTTCATAGGGACGAGGTTCGCGATAGGTCCTGATACATTCACCTGTCTGCACATTCCAGAGTTTGACAGTTTCATCACGACTACTGCTAGCGATCAGATTGCTATCCGCAGAAAATGACACTGAATATATTGTGCCAATATGTCCAACTAAGGAGCTGATCACTTCACCAGTTTGCCAGTTCCAAATATTTATTTGAGCATCTTCACCTGCACTTGCTAGTAAGACTCCTTTGGGATCAGCAGCAATTGTCAAGATGTTGCCATCGTGACCTAGCCGCTCAGAGATCAATTCACCGCTTTTAATATTCCATCGATAGATCAGTTGATCCCCACAGCCAAAAGCTATATGGGGGTGCATTGGCATAAATTTGATATTTGAAGTAATCGAGGTAAGTGTATCTAGCGTTTGCAGACAATCTCCTGTTTTGGTGTCCCAGATTTTTACAGTTTTGTCGCGACTGCTGCTGATGATATACCGATCATCGTTACTAAAGGCGATCGCCAAGATTGCTGATGTATGCCCTTGAAGAATCCGCAAACATTCACCAGTCACAATATCTCTGAGCTTAATCACTCGGCTAGTTTCACCAGTTGCTAGCAATTTACCATCATGACTAAATACAAGAGTTCGAGCTAAATCGGGATGCTCGGTGATGGTAGTTAGACAATTGCCACTGCTGACATCCCATAGTTTGATTGTGCAGTCCTCAGCACAACTAGCCAGTAGGGTTCCTATCGGACTAAAGGCAACTTGCCAAACATGTCCTGCGTGACCATGCAAAGCCCGAATACATTCACCTGATTGGATATCCCAAAGACGAATGATTGAGTCATCACCGCCACTAGCCAAAATCGTTTGCTCAAGATTAAAAACAACTGAGCGCACAGCATTGGTATAACCTTGCAAAATACGAAACTGTTGACCCGATGTAACTTCCCAGAGATTAAGGAGATGTTCATTAGAGACATTGCCTGACACTTGGCTATCGCCCTGATTATCATTTTTAGCTGTCCACGATCGCCCCGTATGTCCTTGAAAAGTTCGCATACAAAAGCCTGTGTCAATTTCCCAGAGTTTCACCATTTCATCGCCACTACTGCTCGCCAAAACTAAGCGTTCAGGATGAAAGGCTACTGAACGTACCCAATGGTTATGCCCAGTTAAGGTTTTAGAACATTGAGCTGTCTTGAGATCCCAAAGACGAATTGTGCGATCGCCGCTTCCTGTCGCAAGGGTTGAACCATCATGGCTAAAGCTAACGGCAAAGACTGTATGGGTATGTCCTGACAAGGTTTTGATGCAATTACCTGTATCCGCATTCCATAGTCTTACGGTTTTATCTTCGCTGCCACTGGCTAAAACATTGCCATTGTGACTAAAGGCGATCGACCAGATGATATCTTCATGTCCTTCAAATATTTGAAAACACTCGCCAGTATCAATATCCCACAGCCTTACAGTGCAATCGTCACTACTACTTGCCAGTAAGTTACCCTTTGAGCTAAAGGCAACAGCTTCAACAATATCTTCATGACCATGCAGGATTTTGATACATTTCCCTGATTTCCACAGTCTCACAGTGCGATCGGCATGACCACTAGCCAAAGTTGTGCCGTCGGGACTGAAAGCGACTGACATAACTGCACCGATATATCCTTGCAGAGTGTTTAAGCAATCTCCCGTTGAGACATCCCATAACTTAATCGATTGATCAACACTACTACTCGCTAAAACCGTACCTTCGGGATTGAAGGCTACGGAAACTACCCATCCTTTATGCCCACGATAAGTGAGTATTGGTTTACCATCACTGACTTGCCAAAGATGAATATCGCCTTTAGTATCACCGATCGCTAGTAATTTGCCATTAGCACTAAAAGCGACCGCCAAAACTCCACCAATTACCTCTGCAAACACTGATTTAATGACCGCAGTTTGCGCAAAGTTCACTCGATGTAATTTGACTTCAGACAAATAAGCTTGGCGGATGGCTAGATAGGAGAAGTCAGTCCCCGTCAAATCAATACCAAGATTACATAACAAATTGATGATATTGCCGCCCCCATAGCCAAAGGTTGACTTTAGTTCTCCCTCGGGGCGTAGTTCACGTCTTCGTAATTCCTCAAGCGTTTGAAATAGCTCTTTAGCAACCATTTGCTTACTACCCAAACGTCCT
This sequence comes from Pseudanabaena minima str. Chao 2107, assembly GCF_051131155.1. Taxonomy (NCBI): domain Bacteria; kingdom Bacillati; phylum Cyanobacteriota; class Cyanophyceae; order Pseudanabaenales; family Pseudanabaenaceae; genus Pseudanabaena; species Pseudanabaena minima. The sequence goes on along the minus strand of NZ_CP159508.1, from coordinate 169,438 downwards.
AAAAGTTTGGTGACCAGAGGTTCTAAAATTAGACGAATTTGACTTTGGCGAATATAGTCCTTGGCAGTTGCTTTGATCAGAGAATAGTGGCGTAAATAGAAAAGCTGACGATTTAGTTTTAATTGGATATTTGGTAAAGCACCGAGAGGATGCTCTTGGGTAATTTCTTGATAAATTTGCTCAATCAATAAATTAGTGACAAACTCCATGACCACAGGTTGCTGCGTAAAACCAGCGGCTGTATGCTCAACTAGCGATCGCCGTTTTAGCGATCGCAGTGACATCATGAGATGATTTTGCTCGATCTTTGGCACAATATCTGAGTGTAGTTCATTAGGCTGAACTGGCTCACGGTTAATTGCTAACCAAATCATAATTTGTTTCTCATGAGCCGTCAGTCTCTGATATTGCTGCTCGATCAGATTGCCAATACCGCTAAAAATGATCGTTTTTTGCTCTAAAAAGCGGTTAATGCTACCTGAATAGAGATCTTTAATCGAAGTTGCCGCAATTTTCAGTGCTAAAGGATTACCACGATACCAATCTACTAAACGATGCAAATCATCGCTCATGGCTTTGATACCCTTAGCTTCGAGGACGCGCTCGGCAGCAGGTTCGTCTAACCCAGTTAGTTGCAAAGCTCTCACTGGCAGAATGTCCCCTTCCAATGTGGCGACTTCTTCAGGCATTTCGCGGCTAGTAATCACGACACAACTACGATGGGAAACTTCACCAACCCTTCTTAACAGTGAGCCATAGCCTTCAAAGTCCTTACGGTAAGCCCCTGCTTGAGCTTCATCTTTTAGAACTGATTCAAAATTGTCTAATACCAATAAACAGCGATAGCGCTGTAAGTATTCCATTAATCTCGAAATTAAGGCATTGGTATCCGTGGTATCGGGAGTTTCTTTCTGCTGTGACAGGAAATGGATCACAGCCGTTAACATTTCACTGGGGGTCTTGGCATTATTGAGAGATCGCCACACCACAAAATCAAACTTATCTTGTAGCTGTTGAGCAAGCTTGACCGACAGAGCCGTTTTGCCTAAGCCTCCCATACCCAAAAGAGCCACTAACCGACACCGATCGTGATCTATCCACTTAGTTAGGATATCCAGCTCATGTTCCCGACCATAGAAAAAAGTGACATCGATTACTTCGCCCCAGTCTTGATGACTGTTTCCCGAAGACTGTAAATTGGGGATAGTTGTGTGAGAATCAGCTAGCTTCTTTTGTATTTGACGACGAATTAGATTTTGTACCGTACTTTTAGTTACTTTTTCGCCGAAAGTCTCTGTCAATAAATGCCAAAGCTTATGGCTGACTAACTTGATGTAGCCAGCATCATAGCCAGTCTGCTTAGCAATCTCAGAGTAAGACAAGCCCTGCCATACCCCAAGAAAGACAGACTGCTCAACTCGAGACAGACTGCGCTCTTTTAACGACAACTCTACAAATGTTACCGCCTCATCAGCCGTCATAGATGCGCCTTAAATATATAAATATAACTTTTATATAACTTCACTCTTGTCATTCTAAGACGTTTTATGCTTTGTTGTATTTTGTTATGAATATTGATATTGATAGCAATTTTAATTATGAAAGCAATTTTGGGGTATTTAGCGCCTGCGACGTTGAATACCCCAAAATTGGTTTTGATGATAATCTGCCTACAGCAATCTTTCATCAAAACCAATTTTATAATGAGAGTTGTTGGAATATTGCTCTTTGAAATTAGTAACCCTAAACAGTTCCATAAAAATCCAATGAAAATTGCTTTAGTTCATGACTATCTTACGCAACGTGGTGGTGCTGAAAGGGTATTTGAACTTTTATGCAAGCATTTCCCAGAAGCAGATATATATACATCTGTATACGATCGCCGAAATACAATCGATCTAGGTGATCGCCCAGTTTACACAACATTTTTGCAAAATATTCCTGCAACTCGCAAATACTTTCGCCTATTTGCGCCATTTTACTACAAGGCTTTTAGTTCTTTAAATCTTCGCAAGTACGACTTAATTCTTAGCAGTAGTGCTAGTTTTGCTAAAGGAGTCCAAAAGCGTGCTGATGCAGTGCATATTTGCTTTTGCCACAATATTACTCGCTTTCTCTGGGACACCAATACTTACTTGAGAGAATATGGCACATATAGCTTTTTTAAACCTTTGATTGAGCTGATTTTTCAAAAAATGCGTCAACAAGACATTTTTTATGCCCAGTCTCCTGATTATTACATTGCTAATTCCACCACAGTCGCAAAACGGATTCAAGAAACCTATAAAAAAGATGCGGTAGTTGTAAATTATCCAATCGACGATTGTCGATTTACCTTTTCAGATCAAAAAGATGATTACTGCCTTGTTTCTTCGCGACATCTTAGTTATAAGCGGCTTGATATAATTGTTGATGCTTTTAATAGCTTAGATCTGCCTCTGCTGATTACAGGAGAAGGTCCTGAAACGAAACAATTGCAAGCAAGAGCACGTCCCAATATTCAATTTCTTGGTCATGTTAGTGATCGTGATCGATGCAATCTTATGTCAAAAGCAAAGTTTGTAATTGTTGCTGCTTTAGAAGATTATGGACTTGTACCCATTGAAGCAAACGCTAGTGGTACGCCTGTAATTGCCTATGGTGCTGGCGGAGTCATGGATACCCAAGTTTCAGGACTAACGGGTATTTTATTTGAGCAACAAACTGCGGAATCCTTAAAAAATGCCATAATCAAAGCTCAAAAAATCGATTGGGACTATGCCAAAATCCGAGAACATGCTATTTCTAACTTTTCCGAATTAGTATTCTTCACAAAGGTTAATCAGATCGTAGAAGAAATCTGTACTAGTAGAGGAATCACAAAAACAACTTAACTGAACAGAAGCGTTTTTAGTTACTGGAACTATAAGAAGGTTAAATGATGAATATTAATGCTGCAAATTCAACAGTTCCTGTTCTCCCTGAACAAGATCCAGGTTATGGGAAAATTTTTGCGGTTCTCTCTCGTAGACGCTTTTGGCTTTTGGGTGGATTAAGTTTAGGTTTAGTAATTGCTGTTTTTATAAACATCAACTCTAAGCCTAAATACACAAGTGTGATGCGATTACTAGTTGAGTCAACTTACAAGTCTAATTCCTCCTCATTTATTGACTCAAATGTTCAGATTGATTATGCGACGCAATTAAATTTGCTACAAAGTTCTTCATTGTTTCAAAAAGCTGCGGCTTTGCTAAACGATAAGTATCCTGGTATTACTGGTGCTGAACTGCAATCTTTAAAAATTGATATGTTGGGTTCACAAGATGCCCCAACCAAAATTGTCGAAGTACAGTACACAGCTTTAGATCCTGTAAAGACGCGAGAAGTTTTAAGAGCTTTTCAAAAAGTTTATACTGACTACAACCGCGAGCAGCAGGAAAAGCGCTTGCAGAAGGGCTTAGCAGGTATCGATGAGCAAGTTGCCACTGTTCGTCAAAGTATCTCTGAAGCTGCTGATGCGATCGAAGCATTTCGTCGTAAAAATAATCTTTTTGATGCTACTCAGCGAGTAACTGAAGTTACCACAGCCCTCAATGGGATCGAACAACAATTACGCAGTACCCAATTAGAATACGATCAAGCCATCGCTCGGCTAGAATCTCTACAACAAAAACTCAACCTATCTTCACAAGACGCTGTATTACTTACCCGCTTAAATCAGTCGCCACGTTATCAAGCCCTTATCGTGGAAATGCAAAGTATCGAAGTTGCACTAAATCGCGAAAAAGCTAGATTCCAATCGGCTAATCCTATTGTTGAAGCTCTTGAGTTACGTTTCAGGCAACAGCAGAGTAGTCTTGAAGAAGAAAAAAGAAGTATTTTAGGGGATAGCAATTTCTCCAATGATCCTAAATGGAATGTTGATCAGCTAAGTAGTGTTGATTTAGCCTTAGCAAACCAAATTATGGAAACTCAGACTCAAATTACGCTATTCCAGTCTAAGCTCGATTCTTTGAAATCTCAAGAACAAGCTCTACGCTCTGAAATCAATCGCTTACCCAAATTACTTGGTGAATACGAAACCTTAATACCCAAGCTGAAGGTTCAGCAAGATACGTTGCAAACTTTGCTCAAAAATCGTCAAGAACTAAGTTTAGAGATTACTCGAGGCGGCTTTGATTGGCAAGTTGTTGAGGAACCTAGTCTTGGCTCGACTGACACCGCAGATACTTTACGTAGAAATTTGTTGCTGGGCATAGTTGCTGGGTTGTTTATTGGTGGTATGGCTGCTTTTCTTAGGGATATGCAAGACGATACAATGCATACCTATAGCGAGTTAGAACAGCAAATTGCTTCTCTAGCATTGTTGGGTATGACTCCACAATACTTGCAAGCTGAAGAATCAAGCTCTAGTTTCTTACCCCAGTTTCTTAAAGGTCAATCAGTCTCACCACTTACAGTTGAAATTGTCCAATGGTTACCTTTCCGAGAGGGGTTAGATGTAATTTATAAAAATATTCAACTTAATAGTTTTTCTCAAGAAATCAGTGTGCGATCGCTGGTAATCACCTCGGCTCTTCCTGGTGAGGGTAAATCCACGATTGCTCTTGGACTCGCTACTAGTGCCGCGCGGTTACACAAACGAGTCCTGCTAATCGATGCAGATATGCGATCGCCAACTTTACATAAGCAACTAAACTTACCAAACGAAAGAGGCTTATCAACCTTACTTGCTAGTAAAGGTGCTGTGGATAGTCAAGATGTGATCCAATCGTCCAACTCAGCTATTGATATTCTCACGGCTGGACCAATTCCCAGTGATTCTGTCACTTTGCTGAGTTCAGAGTGGATGCAAAAGTTAGTCTCCAGTTTTGAGCAGGATTATGATCTTGTCATTATTGATTCCCCGCCTATTCTTGGTACAGTTGACACAATTCAAATAGCCTCATGTAGTGGTGGAGTGGTTGCAGTAGCTCGCATTGATCGAATTACCCGTGGAGAATTCTCTCAAGCCATATCTATTCTCCAAAAGTTGAATTTAATAGGGGTAATTGCTAATGCAGTGAAAGAATTACCGCATAGCTACAAATCAGTTGCCATTGGCGATGAAGAAGATAGTGCATAAAACTAAGTAATACAAAAGTACAAAATGGCTACGCCATTTTGTACTTTTGTATAAAAGAGATAGTTAGGACAAATCAAAACCCATAAAGAAAGTGTCGGTGCTTCGCACCGACACTTTCTTTGTTTTGTGGGGAAAAGCATCTGTATAGGTGTGGTACTCCAGCAAAATATCAAACAAGAATATAACTTTTATATAACTTTTAGTATGACCTTTTACTAACTTATAGTAGTTGCTATATCTATGGAATTGATAGATAAATATATCTATAAAAGCTCCGTATCTATCTTCAAATTTACTGGAAAAGCCAAAATTCATTGCTAGATAGATACATATACGTACGCACTAATATTAATCAAAATTAAACTGTTGAAATCTAGATTAGGAAAGCTGAAGTATTAGAGATATAAGAATAACCGAGAGGAAGAAATGACAGGGATTATCGTCAGAAAACCACAAGTAATTCAAATTGATCACCAAACAGAGATTTCATCTATATCTAATTCAATGTTTAATACCAAGCAAATCGAGATTACTCTAAGTACCTTAGGTTCATTATTTCGTACTCAATTGAGTATGTTTATGTGCTTGATATTAAGTAATACCAGATTTGGTAAATATAGTCAGACTAAACTAAATTTAGTGAAGGTTGAGCCTGAAATTGGTGAAGCTAAACTTAAAAATTTAGCTGATGTATGTTATAGATCTGAAAAATCTGTATTGTTAAACCTGCCCTATGCAAATGAATTACCACAAATAAACAAGCCAATCACTTGGATCGTAAAACGGGCTTTAGATTGGTTAGCATCTTTGTTTATTCTCTTAATTCTTAGTCCAGTTATGTTTGCTTTAGCTGTGATTATTGCGACTACTTCAAGTGGTCCAATATTTTTTCACCAATGGCGTGTTGGTGAGGGTGGTAAGTTATTTAGAATCATTAAATTTCGTACCATGATTACTGATGCTGACAAACTACATCATTTAGTGATGAGTGGTCAAACTGGACTGCATAAATGTGAAGACGATCCAAGAATCACTAATGTCGGTCGTTGGATGCGTAAGTATAGTCTTGATGAGCTTCCTCAACTCTTTAATGTTTTGCGTGGTGAAATGAGTTTGGTGGGTCCTCGTCCTTGGGCTTTGTATGATGCTTTGCGTATTAATGGCGATCGCAAAAGAAGATTAAATTCACTACCAGGTGTCACTGGTGCGTGGCAAGTAAGTGCTAGATCAACCATGCTTGATTTAGATGCTGTGACTGATTGTGATTTAAGTTATCTGCACAGCTGGACTTTGTGGTCAGACTTGAAAATTTTATTGATGACTGTTCCCAAAGTTTTGTCTGGATTTGGAGCTTATTAAATTTGTTTGTTTTTTAATTATGAATTGAGTAATAGATATCGATTTCTTTTCAGGACTTATTTTTTCTATCACTTAATACTTGCAAGTTTGCCCATGTTTCTACGTGGGCTTTTCTGTACTTACTCGATTTCTACTAATACCACGTCAGTTCGACGAAAACGGAAAATGGTAAGAATCGCTAAGCGATTCTTACCATTTTCCGCCATTTGCGGCGGGCAAAGCCCGCCGCAAATGGCTATATCGAACTCACGTTAATACCAAAACACAAAATGGCTCCGCCATTTTGTGTTTTTATAGCTGCCGCCATTCTTGTTAGGACATAAAACCCAAATAGTGTGAGTTGGCGCTTCGCGCCAACTCACACTATTTGGGTTTTGATTTGTCCTGATACAGGTGGCTATAGCTATAAAACTCTTACTGGGTTTGTTTGTTAATTCACAAAAGTGTGGCAACACTTTCGTGAATTGGGATCAAAGAATAGGATTTATCCCTAGCGAATAATTAGCGATGTACGGCGAAGCTGCATATCGTTAATTATTCGGATGTAGTCGAGGATGCATCATTGAGCGGATCTCTACATTGCCAATTAGATGCATTTCAATAATTGCCTGAGCTTTTTTGGGCGTAACATGCCAGTAATAGATATTATCTGGCAATACAACGACTATTGGCCCAGAGCCACATAGTCCCAAACAACCACATATACTTACATTGGCAATATTTTGCTGTTGTAATGTTGCCAAGACTTGAGCCGCACCATCCTTTGCACAGGTGCGATGTTGACAAACAAGAACTTGACGGGGGGCAGAACTATCCAAAATAGTAGCGATCGCCTTTTCCAAAATAGTCTAGAAAGTCCAGAAGTAACTCAAAGATCTAAGCTCAAACTCAAACTAAGAAATTTTAAAAAATTTCTTAGTTCGTTTGATTGAAATTTATCTTAACTAGCAATGTTTTTAGACTTTTTTAGATTTTAGCGCACGACTAAAACTGGTGAGACACAATGGTGCATCACATAATCGCTAACACTGCCTAGCATCATCCTTTCAATCGATCCTAATCCTCGCGATCCCAAAATCACTAAGTCTGGGGTTTCCTCCTTAGCCACATAGCAAATTACGTCACGAGGTTGACCTGTCTCTAGTCTAGTACGGGTTTTCATCTGTGAAGCTTGACAAGTATCTTGGGCTTTTTGGAGCAGAGATTGACCTGCATTTAAGATTTTGCGCTCCAGTTCCACATCTGGCAGCCCACGCCAACCAACCCAGTCACCCGTGGGTAGCATGACCTCAGGTATGTAGCTACTAAGTGGTTCAACCACAGTCAACAAAACAATTTCGGCTTCTAGAGGAACTGCAAAGGTTAAAGCTTTTGCAAGAGCGTTTTCGCTAGCTTGAGAGCCATCGATAGCAACTAAGAATTTCATATGGTTACCGTAATATAGAACTTATAGTGTCTGTCATGCATCTTTAAATGCTTGGTAAGTAATGCATTCATTCACATATAGCGATCGCTAATTTTAATTTTCAAGATTTGGTTAAGTTAGGGCGTTTATCTGCGATAACTTACGTTTAACTGAAATAAACCCAGAAAATTCAAATTTGCAAATATCTATATAACTAATTACAGACCCAAATATACTGAAGTTAATCAACAAGTTGTAAATCTTTGCTGTAGTTCATCTCTTGTAATATTCCATGACACGCGATATTCGTATTGGTTTTGCTAACTCTGTGGGTAATACCCCTCTCATTAAAATCGAGTCTCTTTCAGAAGCGACAGGCTGTACTATTTTAGGAAAAGCTGAATTCCTAAATCCAGGTGGTAGCGTTAAGGATCGAGCAGCTTTATTTATGGTGTTAGAAGCTGAAAAAGCGGGAATCCTCAAAGCTGGTGGCACAATTGTTGAAGGAACGGCAGGCAATACAGGTATCGGTTTAGCTCTCGTTGCCAATGCACGTGGTTATCGGAGTGTAATTGTAATGCCAAGTAATCAATCACAAGAAAAAATTGATTTGCTGAGGACTTTAGGCGCTGAAGTAGAACTGACTAACCCTGCACCTTTTTCTAGTCCTGATAATTACTATCACGTTGCTCGAAAGCGGTCAGAAGAAGTTACTAATTCTTTTTGGGCAAATCAGTTTGAGAACTTATCTAATTCTGACGCGCACTACTACACGACTGCACCAGAAATCTGGAATCAAACTGGCGGCGAACTGGATGGAATTGTCATGTCCTCTGGTACTGGTGGCACGATCGGCGGCGTAACTGCTTACCTTAAAGAACAAAACCCCAAAATTGCTACCTATTTAATTGATCCCACTGGTTCGGGTTTGTATAGCTACGTGACTGCGGGTGAATTTAAGGCTGAAGGTAGTTCGATTACTGAAGGTATTGGCATCAACCGAGCAACAGCAAACTTTAATCGAGCAAAACTAGATGGAGCTTTCCAAGGCACTGATCAGCAAGTAATCGAGATGGCTCAGTATTTACTAAAGCACGACGGTTTGTTTGTCGGTAGTTCGGCGGCTTTGAATGCCGTTGGTGCAGTCAAGTTGGCGCGAAAACTAGGCAAAGGTCATACGATCGCCACAATTCTCTGTGATGGTGGTGGTCGATATCAGAGCCGAATGTATAACCCAGAATGGCTAGCAGAAAAAGGTTTAACTCCAGTGGCTAAAGAGCTGGAGTTTATTGATGACTAATGTGCCAATGAATGTGCCAACGAAAAAGTATCGCTGTATCGGTGTTGGGGTGGTCTGGGATCGTGATCGCCAACATATTCTGATTGATCGTCGTTTGCCTGAAGGAGAGCTGGCTGGATATTGGGAATTCCCTGGTGGGAAGATTGAGCAACATGAGACTGCGGCTGAGTGCATCAAACGTGAGTTACAAGAGGAACTAGCGATCAATGTGGAAGTTGGCGATCATTTGATCACCGTCGATTTTGAATATGAAACACTGAGAGTAAGTTTGATTGTGCATCACTGTACCCATATCTCAGGCGAACCGCAGGCGATCGCTTGTTCAGAAATCCGTTGGGTAACCGTCGATGAGCTAGATACCTATCAATTGCCAGCAGCTAATTACCAAATAGTCCAAGCTCTAAAGGAATAAAAATCCTTGTTCAAAATCGTTTGACTAATTTTACTAATCGAGGTATGGAATTTACTGATGGAAGAAATCAGTGCGGAACAACTAGCATCGGAGCTATATCAACAAGGAGTTAGTAACTTTGAAAGTGGTAACTATCAACAGGCGATCGCCATACTAGATCGCGCCCGTGCTTTAGCCATTTTAGAAACTACTTTAGGCGGTGAAATTTTAATCTGGTTAGCTAATGCCTATGATGCAGATGGTAAGACAGAAGAGGCGATCGCCCTATGCCGTAGCCTTAAAAAGCACCCAGTTAATAGTGTGCGGAAATCATCTCGTTACATGTTGGGAATTTTGACTGCGCCACAGTTAAGCAAACTTGAAGGTGTTGTATCAGAAGTCCCCATTTTGCAATCACCTGATAGGTATCAATCGAAGCCAGTGGCGAAAAGTAACACTACAACCAATAATCAAAAGCCATTTCGCGAAGTTCCTCTTGAGAAGCCAAATACTGAGAGCAACAATAACTTTTTGTGGTTTGCGATCGCCGTTTCTCTCTTGCTATTAGCATTTTGGACAACAAAATAAGCCAATAGTGCCCATCCCTGTCTCTATTCTGTAGCTTTAAGTGCTGTAAACATCAAACTCAAAAATGAATGGTATGCTAGTTTATACTTTTGTTAAGTTAATTAAAGCAAAATTCAAACTTAATCAAGTAAATTTCAACTATTTCTGGGAGTAAATGGCGTGATGAGGAGAGCGATCCCCGCACAATGGATTAATTTAGGAATGCACCTAGTTTCAATGGTGTTTGGTCTATTTGGCTTGATTTTCGTACTGCCAAATACCGAGTTTATTGAAAGCTTATCTGAAGCTGGTTTGCAAGTCTTTTCATGGGGAATGCAAAATGGCGGTGCATCCTACATGATTTTTGGCGCGATCGCCGCTTTTCTCTATGGGAAGCAAACTATCGGTCTCAAACGTACACTTGCATTTTGCATTCCTGCGATCGGGCTTTCTTTAAGTAGTGAATTACTAGGAACTAGTACTGGATTTCCTTTTGGTGCTTATGCCTATCTCAGTGGGTTAGGTTACAAAATTGCAGATTTAGTACCTTTCACAATTCCCCTATCATGGTTTTACATGGGATTCTCTGCTTTCTTAGTATCCGCAACGCTGATGCGCTTTGGCACAGGCTGGGGCTACAAAATTTTGGCGATCGCTCTAGGCTCTTTAATGCTGACTTCTTGGGACTTTGTGCTTGACCCCGCGATGAGCCAAACCCCCTATCCTTTCTGGGAATGGCATCAAGCAGGCGAATTCTACGGAATGCCTTACCAAAACTTCTTTGGCTGGTTCGGAACTGGTTGTGTATTTATGACTGTTGCATCACTAATTTGGGGGAAAGACAATCAACCAATTCTCAATCGCCAACAAATTGTTTTCCCTACAATTATGTATGCAGGAAACTTTATGTTTGCGTTGATATTGAGCTTTAATGCAGGTTTTTACGTTCCAGCTTTGTTGGGTATTGTCGTTGGAGCTGTGCCAATTGTGGTGCTTTATTTATCTACTCCTAAAGTTGAAGACGAAGAAGCGATCGTTGTTAACTCTTCTCCCAATATTCCATTAGTAGCGATAGATGCTTCCAAGGTAGAAACAATTACTACTCGCTAAAAACATCAATCTAAACTAACCAACAAAAAAGAGTTGCAATTCAGCAACTCTTTTTTGTTGGTTAGTTTTTTCAAATTATAGCAATCCTAAATCATTCGTAAGAAAGGCAAGGGACTTAAGCCCCTTATTATGAGCTTTGACTTTTCATGATTCATTTAGGATTGCTATAGCAATCCTAAATGGTTTGTGGAAGGACACCCCATCGGGGTGTCCTTCCACAAACCAAAAAAATCCACAAATGATATAGGATTGCTATATATATAGTAAAAAATAGTTAGCTAGTACAAACCAAAACCAAAGAAGTAATACCAAAACACAAAATGGCATAGCCATTTTGTGTTTTTAAAACCCTTATTGGGTTTATTTTTTAATTCACAAAAGTGTTGCAACACTTTCGTGAATTGGTATAAGGGGCGGTTCAAAATACCACCCCTTACTTCTTGGGTTTTATGTCCTAAGCAAAACTTGCATTAAACGTCAGTTCGACGAAAGCGGAAAAGGGTAAGAATCGCTAAGCGATTCTTACCCTTTTCCGCCATTTACGGCGTGCTTCACACAATGTGAATAGATATATCAAACTCACGTTAAATTAACTATCTTTGCTCAAACTATTAAGAAAAAATTGATAGGAAGTGCAAGAAAAATAACTAAGCCAACTGATGATGCCTAACCACTTGAATCCATCTTCATAGAAGTCTTGTAAGTTATCATCTAGCTTAATCCATCTGTATTGTGCAACATCTAACAAAACTGAAAAGGCAAGAAAGAGCAAAGCTAAAACAATTAAAAGATAATCAGTTGAGAGTATTAATTTGTAAAAGCTAGCCAAATAAACTGTTACAGCTATTACAATTGCAATCAAAATATAAATTTGTTTTATTTTTAAATACTGTGGAGCTAGATGCTCGTGAAACATAAAGAAATCATCAAAAGCTAGATAAATAGACAATATCCCAGCACAGAAAAAGAAATTAAATATCTTCTTAGGTTTAAAGCTTCGCAAAGCTATTGCCGAAAAGAAACAAACTGTTGCCGCCGAACACCAACCAAAAGATCCAAGACTTGAAAGGACTCCAGTAAGAGGATGAACTCCAGCAATAACAGCTATGTCTTTAGTCATAAGCTCTGTTGGTACTTTAAAGGCAATCGTAGCTATAGCAATTACTCCTAGAACCAGCAAGCTTGGCACAAAAGTAATAATTATTTCATTAATATTTTTTTTCATTCATTAAAGTGTGTTTATAGTTAATCATTGGTTAACAACAGATTAAATATTAACATACTCATATTGATACTAAATCTTATAGTAATAAAAGGTTTACTCAGGACATAACACCCAAAACGAAAGTGACAGCAAAAATTGCTGTCACTTTCGTTTTGGGCTTTGATCTGTCCTATCTATCTCTTTTATTTCTATAAAATTATTGCCTTTTTAAAGCAGTAATTCTCTGAAGTGTAGCTACACAAAACGAAAGAGATGCAAATCAAACATTTACATCTCTTTTTTGATTGAATTCTTTACTTACGTTTGCTAGTTATTTTGCCTGTAAAACTTTTAACTCTCGTAAAATCACCATCAAACCTTTATTTTGATGATCGATTTGTTCAGAGATTTTGTCCATGCGCTGATTCAAAGAATTGATCGCCTGATCTTGATGATCAATTCGAGTATTTAACTCATTAAAACGCGCCACAACTTCCCGTTGAATCAAGTTTTCAATCCCTTGTACTAGCAAAGTCTCAGTTGCAGTGAGTCGATTAACAATCATTTGCAGACTTGGCTCTTCAGCACGCGGCAGATCTCTCACCACAGCAGGTGCAGATCGGGCAGTTGCTGCTGAGACGGGTTGAGAAGGTTCGGTCGTTAAAAAGTTTTGAATGCGGGCAACTAACACATCCGCTTCAAAGGGTTTTTCAAGAAAATCAAACTCCGTGAATGGCTCAGGCACATGCTCAGTAACTTGTTCTTTAAGCCCTGAAATCATGATTACAGGAACTTTTTGTAATCCTTCGACGCGACGGATAGCCTGTAAAGTTTGATAGCCATTGTATTTGGGCATCACGAAATCAAGCAAAATTAGGTCAGGAAAGGCTCGGCGAGCGGCATCTAACCCTGATTTGCCATCACTTGCTTCTAAAACATCATATTTTCCTGCCAAAATGCTTTTGACCATTTTGCGGATCATGATGCTGTCGTCAATTACCAGTACTTTCTTTGCAGTCATGGATTTGAAAAATCCGCCCCAAATAGCTATGCAAGACCATCATATTACATCACAAACCTTGGTTGGTTAAAATATTTTCTGTTCAGTTCAACATGAGCGCGATCGCGCTAGACTTAAAAGACCCATTTTCTTTCGGTTTTATGGCAAAACGCTACACTATTGATTCATCACAAATTATTCGTCGTGTCGAAGAACTGATAGATGCTTCTTCCAATCGTTATCGCATAACGGTACAGGTCGCTAACCGTGCCAAACTTAGACGCTATGAAGATGATGATTATGACGATCGCATGATGAAGCCTATTCTCCGCGCCATTATGGAAATGTCTGACGAAATTTCCCAGCCTGAAATTCTAAGCGACTGAAAGGCTTAAATTTATAGTTTGTCGCACTTTGCGCGACAAACTATAAATTCTTAGATAAATATGTTAAATTTCACAGATCAAAACGCAGCAAAGCAGCTACTTTGTGGCGAGGGTTGGCGGGTTGGCTGGCGCTCAGACGTAGATGTATATAAAGGACTGGTGGGGGCAGACAGTTGGGCGATCGAGCTAACTGAGGGTGAGTTTAAAGATTTTTGTAAATTAGCTTCACAACTTGCAGAGACGATGCAGTTGATGGCAGGTGAGTTGTCAGACGGGGAAAAAATTTGCTGTACCTTAGAGACTGAAGAGCTTTGCCTTGAGGTGAATGGCTATCCCCATGCTTTTAATTTACATTTTCAACTATTAATAGGGCGACGCTCAGAAGGCTTCTGGGATGAGAATGCTGTGCCTTTTCTAATAGAGGCGATCGCCCATTTGCTAAATTAGGGCATAACTTGTCTAATTTGATTAGGAGCGAAAACATGACCAGTATTGCTACTGAAAAAAGCGTAACTAGCCAAGAGACAAAGCAACCATTAACCTTAGAGGAGTTTTTGAGGTTACCAGATATAGACGCAAGTTATGAGTTAGAGGATGCACCCTGCCCTGTATTGCCTGAATTAGTGACTGAAGCACGCCGCTAGTGATATTGGAATCACATCTTGTTAGCGTCATATACGTGACTGTATGACAGGATGTCTTTTGACTTGAAAGAAGGAATAACGCAATGCTATAGAAATTGATTAGTAATGGCAATTAACTGACAACTTACATTGATGTAATTACATCAATTCTCTCTCAAATAGGCTAAGTAGATGAGCATATTAAAACCTAAAACCAAAGATTGTTCCGCCCGCTACGCGGGCGGAACAATCTTTTCGGGTTTCAGTTTATTTATGCGATGAAGCGGATGCAGCTAACAAACGAGCTAAGCAAGGCGGAACAATCTTTTCGGTTTTTAGTTTATTTATGCCTAGCTACTTAGAAGGGATTTTTGAAAGAATTCCTTTACAACACTTTCAAAAATCCCTTAGTTTAGACTTGAATACAAAGTTCTGTAACTAAGCTATCAGTAGCTTTCTTAAATCTAGATAAGCATTTGCTAAAGCCTAGTAATCTTGGCTTAACCTAATAGTACGATCGGGAAATCAATTATCTTGTTAAGAATGAACAATAGCTATGCTGAAATCTTTACCATCGTTAAATGACCATAATTTACCTTATCCCGATACAATTCATCCGATTGTGGTGCATTTTGTGATTGCAATGGTGTTATTTGCCGTAGTATGCGATGCAATCGGCTATTTCACGCGCAATCCTCGATTTTACGAAGTTAGCTGGTGGAATTTTTTCTTTGCTACCATTTCCATCTTTATTGCCATCATTTTTGGACAAGTTGAAGCAGGGCTAGCGGAACCCTATCCATCTGTAGAACCCACTTTAAATCTACATACAATTATTGGCTGGTCTCTATCAGGGATTATTGCGGCGATCACTGGATGGCGTTACGTTTTACGAGTACGTGATCCCAAGACTTTACCAATATCTTTTTTAGGAGTCGGTGTCCTATTAACAGGAATCGTTCTCTTTCAAGTTTATTTAGGTGATTTATTAGTTTGGGTCTATGGACTCCATACAGTTCCAGTTGTCGAAGCGATACGGGAGGCTAGCTTAAAATGATTTCAATGGCAACTTTGATTGATCAACTGCATGGACAGTTGGGATTGAATGGTTTACCCTACAGCATTCCGATGCATCCCAACCTCGTTCATTTAACCCTTGGCTTATTCATTGTGGCGATCGGGTTTGATATTGTGGGCGTGTTTTTTGTGTTGGAAAAGCCACTATTCAAATTTATGGCGATCCCTGCAACAAGGTCAAATTTCTTTGATGTGGGTTGGTATAACATGCTTGCGGCAGCGATCGTTACGTTCTTTACGGTTGCAGTTGGCTTTTACGAAATGCTACTAGCGACTCCCGATGAGAATGTGAAAAGTGCTTGGGGCTTGCAAGCGATGGATACGATGATCTGGCATGGTGTCGGTGGTGTCCTGTTATTAACCCTAATTGTGGGAATGACTGTCTGGAGAGGCTTTCAGCGCTTTCTCTGGCGTAAGGATATGGGTCAGCAGGTGCAATGGAGCTATCTCTTAGCAGGGCTAGGAATTTTTGCGCTGATGTTTGTGCATGGTACTTTGGGCGCACAGCTTGCCTCAGAGTTTGGGGTGCATATCACTGCCGATCGCCTTTTACGCTTCAGTCCTGATGTCGATCTCAATCAGTTATTGAAGTAAGGGGGATGATATGAAACTTCGCACGATTTTGATTTTAGGAGTTGCAGCGATCGCGATCGCTCTGATTAGTCTCTGGATGGGACAGGTTGCCTATACATGGTTTCCGCCCCAAGCTTCCGCCGAGTCAGTTTTGGTGGATAACCTCTTTAGCTTTTTGGTGACTTTAGGAACTTTTATTTTTCTTGGTGTCGTTGGCACTTTGACCTATTCAATCCTGTTTCAACGCGCCGAGAAATACGATCTCAGTGATGGTCCCCACATCGAAGGCAATGTCAAATTAGAAATCATCTGGACAGCTATTCCCTTCATTTTGGTGATTTGGATTGCGACCTACAGCTATCAAATCTATGATCAAATGTCGATTTTAGGACCAATGGATCACGCTCATCACGGAGCAATGATGGCAGCAGCAAATGCAGATGAGGTCAGTGAACCGAAGACGGAGGAAATTGAAAAAATCCAAGTGCTAGCAAGGCAATGGGCTTGGGAATTTCATTACGCTAATGGCACAAATGGCGAAGTCAGCAGTACCGAATTACATTTGCCGAATAATCGCCGCATTAAGCTTGTCCTCCATTCTGAAGATGTGTTGCATGGCTTATATATTCCTGCCTTTCGAGTGAAGCAAGATGTCATTCCTGGACATGATATTGATTTTGAATTTACGCCCATCCGCGAAGGTAAATATCGTCTGCGGGATTCGGAATATAGCGGTACTTATTTCGCATCGATGCAAACCGATGTGGTGGTGGAATCCCCTGAAGCCTATCAAAAATGGCTAGCGGATGCCTCTAGCGCAACTCCTGCCCCTGCCTACAATCCTGCGGCGAGTGAATATGCTAAACGCGCCAATGCAACCAATTGGGCTACGGTTGTCCCTGCGGCTCCCCCTGTGGTGAATTATGCCAATTAATTTGCGAGGTTAAGCGATGTCTGATCTATTAGGAAAAGAAGCTGAAGTAATTCCTGTCAAAAAATCTGCTAAACCTCTAGCTCTGATTGCTGTTGGGGCGATTCCTTTAGGCATTGGAATTTGCTTTATTCAAGTGCCGATTAGTTGCGCTTGCGGAAATCCAGGAATACAAGCAACTGGTACTTATCTTAGATCCCAAGAAGCTTACTACCTAGAGCATCGGACTTTTAGCAAATCTTTCGAGTCCCTAAAGATTGCACCGATTCCTGACACAACAACTCGTTATCTCTTCTCTACAGAAGTAATTAGCGATCGCGCATATATTTATGCAATCCCCAGAGAAGTACCAACTGACCTATTTCGCTTAGGGCTTACTAAAGCTGAGATCGCTGGGCTTGTTGGTGCTGTTGCCTACGACAAGAAACGCCAAGCTACAGTTTCCATTCTATGTATATCGGAAAGCAATACTTTCGATAAGCCACCTACGCCTATATTCAATGGTGAGCAATTTACTTGTCCCAGTGGATTTTCAGGTAGCTCGCGATCGGGACTCAATTAATTCAACATATCATCGGTTTCCATAATTCTTAATCAAGTTTATTCTTTATGACAAATATTCCTATTGATGCGATCGCCGATCTTCCCCCCCAGTCTGAGCAACCTGAAGACTGGCGGCGATTCTTTGGATTTAGTACCGATCATAAAGTGATTGGGATTCAATATATTGTTACTTCCTTTTTCTTCTTTCTCATTGGTGGCGTGCTGGCGATGGTGATTAGGGGTGAACTAATTACCCCTGAATCAGATCTAGTTGATCGCGCTGTGTATAACTCCATGTTCACGATGCACGGGACGATCATGCTATTTCTCTGGACATTTCCCATGTTGCTAGGTCTAGCGAATTACCTCGTGCCACTAATGATCGGCGCTCGTGACATGGCTTTCCCCCGTTTAAATGCCGTTGCCTTTTGGATGGTTCCTGTATTTGGAGTGATCCTGATGGCAAGCTTTTTTATCCCCGGAGGTACTTCGCAATCGGGTTGGTGGGCTTATCCACCCGTGAGTTTGCAAAATCCCACAGGTAATTTGATTAATGGTCAGTTTCTGTGGTTGCTGGCAGTGGCGATTTCGGGCGTTGCCTCGATTATGGGCGCGATTAACTTCGTGACGACCATTTTCCGAATGCGAACCACAGGGATGACTTGGTTCAAAATGCCTGTGTTTGTCTGGACAGTCCTTGCCGCCCAGATCATTCAATTATTCGGATTGCCAGCCCTCACCGCAGGAGCCGTGATGCTCTTGTCTGACTTAACCTTTGGAACTAGTTTCTTTGATCCTGCTAAAGGCGGCGATCCCGTTCTCTTTCAACATTTTTTCTGGTTCTATTCCCATCCTGCGGTCTATGTAATTATCCTGCCCGTATTTGGCATCTTCTCCGAGATTTTCCCTGTCTATGCCCGTAAGCCTCTCTTTGGTTACAAAGTCGTTGCTGTGTCTTCTCTCATCATTACAGGATTAAGCGGTATTGTGTGGGTGCATCATATGTTTGCTAGTGGTACACCTAGCTGGATGCGGATGGTTTTCATGGCAACGACGATGTTAATTTCTGTACCGACAGGAATTAAAGTTTTTGCATGGGTGGCGACCATCTGGGGCGGCAAGATTAAGCTCAATACTGCCATGCTGTTCGGATTAGGAGCGCTGGTGATGTTTGTCTTTGCAGGGATTACGGGAATCATGCTTGCCTCTGTCCCTGTCGATATCCATGTGAATAATACTTACTTTGTAGTGGGGCATTTCCATTATGTAATTTACGGTGCGGTGGTGATGGGCATTTACGCCGCCCTCTATCATTGGTTCCCAAAGATGACAGGGAGAATGTATTCCGAAGGCTTAGGCAAACTCCATTTCATCCTCACTTTCATCGGTACAAATGCCTGTTTCTTCCCGATGCATCCCCTTGGCTTGCACGGAATGCCTCGCCGCGTCGCCTCCTACGATCCCGAATTTGCCTTTTGGAATGTGATCGCTAGTCTCGGTGGCTTTCTCTTAGGCGTATCAACAATTCCTTTTATTCTGAATATGGTTAGCTCTTGGGTACAGGGGGAAAAATCTCCGAAAAATCCTTGGCGAGCGATCGGTCTAGAATGGCTAGTTGCTTCGCCACCATCCCATGAGAACTTTGAAGAGTTACCAATCATCATTTCGGAACCCTATGGCTACGGTAAAGATGAACCCTTAGTAGCAAATCCTGATAAGTTGGAGGTCAATCATGCAACCAGTTAATAGTTCTGTTAGCGAAAATTCGATCTTAGAAGTCAGCCATGCCAGCAATCATGAGCATTCCGATAACCGTATGTTCGGATTTGTCGTCTTTCTGCTTTCCGAAAGTGTGATCTTTTTGAGCTTTTTTGTTGCTTACATTGTCTATAAAACGACAGCGATCGCATGGCTTCCTGAAGGCGTAACGGGCTTAGAAATCAAAGATCCTGCAATTAATACAATCGTTCTCGTATCCAGTAGTTTCACGATCTACATTGCTGAGAAGTTCCTCCATAAAAAGCAACTTTGGGGCTTTCGCGCCTTTTGGTTGCTAACGATCGCGATGGGTAGTTACTTCCTCTATGGTCAAGCCGTGGAATGGAGTGGCTTAGCCTTTGGCTTTGGTGATGGCGTGTTTGGCGGTACGTTCTATTTGCTGACAGGCTTTCATGGCTTACACGTTTTGACGGGTGTGCTGTTGCAGTTAATCATGTTAGTGCGATCGTTCCTTCCTAAAGAATATGACAAGGGCTTATATGGCATTGAGGCAACTTCGCTATTTTGGCATTTTGTTGATGTGATCTGGATTGCGTTGTTTACGCTGATTTATGTTTGGCAATAGCTCGATCCCCCCTACCCCCCTTGCAAAGGGGGGCTTTAGAACAGTTTAGAAAATTCAAATAATTGAGTCCCCCTTTTTAAGGGGGATGCCGAAGGCAGGGGGATCGAACCTCCGCTTATAGCAGATCCTATGAATTAGAGAAGGAGAACCCAATGATTATTGATGACCATTATTACGATGTGATTATTGTGGGAACTGGTGCAGGGGGTGGAACCCTTGCCTATAAACTCGCTTCCACAGGCAAAAAAATTCTGATTCTCGATCGTGGCGACTTTATGCCCCTCGAAGAACAGAATCGCAGCAATATCGATATCTTTCAACGCGATCGCTACCATGCTCCAGAACAATGGTATGACCAATCAGGGGAGCCATTTTCACCACAGACTAACTATGCGATCGGTGGAAACACAAAAATTTACGGGGCGGCTCTCTTGCGGCGGCGCGAGAAGGATTTTGAAGCAGTCACTCATCAAGCGGGAATTTCCCCCGCATGGTGCGTGAAGTATGACGAATTTGAGCCTTACTACACCGAAGCCGAAAATCTCTACAAAGTGCATGGCGAGACAAATTCTGACAGCACTGAACCAACTCACAGCGCTGATTATCCCTATGTTGCGGTGAGTCATGAACCTGAGATGCAGAAGATCTATGAGGCGATCGCTAATCAAGGTTTGCATCCCTCCACAATTCCCCTCGGCTTGACCCGTCAACAGGATGACCCCACTAGCGACTCTGAAGAAAGTTGCCTCGTCCCCGCCTTGAAATATGCCAATGTCACCTTAAAAACTCAAGCCAAAGTAGTCAGTCTCCATACCAATCCATCAGGGCGATCGGTGAAAGGTGTAGAAGCGGAAGTGGGCGGACAGTCCTATCTCTTTTTAGGTGATATCGTCGTGCTTGCCTGTGGTGCGATTAATTCGGCGGCGCTACTGTTGCGATCGGCTAATGATTCCCATCCCAAAGGGCTTGCCAACAGTTCCGATCAAGTTGGACGGAATTTGATGAAAAGCTTGCTGTCATCGGTAGTCCAACTCAGCACTAAGCCCAATAACGGCTCCTTCCAAAAGTCTATTTATGTGAATGATTTCTATTGGGGTGATGCGGATTTTCCCTATCCAATGGGACATATTCAGAACTCTGGCGGACTCCTCACCGACATCATTTTTGCGGAATCTCCTCCCGTATTCTCTATTGTTGCCAAGCTCATGCCCAACTTTGGATTGAAGCAGTTAGCAACCCATTCGATCGGCTGGTGGGCGCAAACGGAAGATTTGCCAGACTCAAATAATCGGGTGCGCCTTGAAAACAATAAAATCCATATCGATTACAATCCCAACAATATGGAAGCCCACGATCGCTTAATTTATCGCTGGACTGATGTGTTAAAAAATATCGAAAAGTCCCTAGATGGTTTCCGTACTGGTTTCCTACATCCCCGTGCCGAGTCGCCTTTGCAAGTAGTCGCCAATCAATGCGGAACTTGTCGCTTTGGTGATGATCCTTTAACTTCCGTTTTAGATCGCGATTGCCGCACCCACGATCTCGATAATCTCTACGTTGTAGATGGCAGTTTCTTTCCATCTAATGCGGCAGTGAGTCCTGCTTTGACGATTATTGCTAATGCTCTAAGAGTAGGCGATCGGGTAATTGAGAGGTTGAAATAAGTCGCAGTTTGGTCTAGCTGTATAAATCTAGTTAGATTAGCTATAGTGGGTTCATCTAACTAGACTATCGCATTTTTAATTCGTCTAATTCATACATCCATGAGTTCACCCAAATTACATCATTACGTGCCCCGCTTTTACTTGAAACAATTTGCTGACAAAAAGGAATGTTTTTGGGTATGGAATAAAAATACTAAAAAAGTCTTTAAAGGTAATCCATATGGTGTTGCAGCAGAGCAGCATTTTTATCGTGTTCCCGAATTTATTGGCAGTGAGTATGATCCACTTTTCTTGGAGCATAACCTGTCTAAGCTAGAGTTTGATACATCAATAGTTATGAATAAGTGGCTTGAATCATTGAACTCAATGCAGATAATGGAAAAACTTCTAGTTACACCAGAAGAAAGACGGCTCCTATCAGTTTTCATATCTGTTCAATTCTTAAGAACTGCCCAACAAAGAGATATTCTCGCGCTATTTCCTAAACTTGTTGGACAAGATAATTCCGATATATCTCCTAACGAGAAAATAAATCTTCACGCATATATGCTTTGCAGTAGCGGATTAGTTGAGGAAATTGCGGAGAGAATAGAGAAGTCAATTTGGCTTTTTGCTCGTAATGATACTGAAATACCGTTCTGGACATCAGATAATCCTGTATGTTTTAAAACGGGAGATAATAGAATGTGGCTTAAAGGCATGGGAATAATGTCAGAGGGAAGCTATATAGTTTATCCAATTAATCCACATTATGTGCTTTATTGCAAAGAGCCAAATTATTGGGCAATGTTAAAGAAATTAGATTGTTATCTTTCTCCTGTAAAGATGACTCCAGATATGATAGAGCATGAAAACGCTGGACAAGTATTTATGGCAACTCGATTTGTAATTTCACCTAATAATAATTTCTCATTTGCCAACGAGTTCGTAGAAACTATTGGCACTGATATTTATGCACCTCCAGATAGTTAAAAAGTAATTGTAGTAGGTGATTGGGCGATCGTATTTTTTAGGGTGATTGGGCGCTCGTGTTTTGGAGGGGATGATTTGGCGATCATGTTTTTGTAAGGGGATGATTTGGCGATCGCCTTTAAGGGAAAAACTTGTAAATATCCTTACGATGCAAAAATCTTACAAAGATTAATTCATTTTCCAAAACTTCTATCCCTACCCTGTAATCACTTAGACGAATGCGATAAAAACTATCATATCCCTGCATCTTTTTTAGATTATTGATTTCCCCCAAAGATTCAGCTTGCTTACAGGTCAAAATTATCTGCTTCAACTTTGCCAAAAGACTACGATCCTTGACTAACTTCAAGTCCTTTTCAAACCTAGACTCAAACCTAACATTCATGCAACATCACCATCCAGAAGCGCAAAGATATTCTCTTCAGGAACAAACTCATTTTTTCTACCCTCAGCGATCGCATTCCCTAAACCGACTTCTTCTAAAGCATCTTGAAATATTTCCGCAAAAAGCTCCTTTCTAGTCTTAATCAAGTCAATTAAGATTTCAGTGAGCAGTTCTCTTGTCTTCTCATCGTTAAGGAGTATTTGCATATTCAAACTCTCATACATAAACCAAATCTATATAATTCTAGCTTAACAACAACAAGCAGCTTTTGGCGATCGCGTTTTTGGGGAGTGTTTGGGCGATCGTGTTTTGGTTAGGTGATTGGGCGATCGCTTTTTTGGTGGGTGATTGGGCGATCGTGTTTTAGTGAGTGATTGGGCGATCGTGTTTTTGTTGAGTGGTTGGGCGATCGTGTTTTTAGTGAGTGGTTGGGCGATCGTGTTGTTGAGAAGTGAGTGGTGGGGCGATCGCTATTTAACGATTTTTGTAAACTTCTCGTCTATGCTTACATTGCAACAGCAAAACAGTTTCATCTTTATCAAGAATTTCATAACGAACTCGATAATCGCCAATTCTAATCCGATATTCATTCTCATAACCCTTCAGCTTTGTTACGCTGTCGGGACGTGGATCTTCGGATAGTTTCGATATCTTGCTGTAAATTCTAGCTTTTATGTCATTAGGAAGATTATCTAGATCTTTTTGGATAGACTTCGTGACGATAATTGTGTAAGTCATAGCTATTTCTGAGCAAGATACTGATGAAATGTGATGTATTCACCTTTTCTATACTCTTCGC
The DNA here is from genome assembly GCF_051131155.1 of Pseudanabaena minima str. Chao 2107. NCBI lineage: Bacteria > Bacillati > Cyanobacteriota > Cyanophyceae > Pseudanabaenales > Pseudanabaenaceae > Pseudanabaena > Pseudanabaena minima. The sequence goes on along the minus strand of NZ_CP159508.1, from coordinate 145,701 downwards.
GTACTTGCTGGATTTCCACAGCCGTTTCATCGTCCTCTAACCAGTCTTGCTCTTCGGCTTGGGCGATCGCTTCATCGAGAATTAACCAGAGTTGATGCTTTTCTTCTAGACTAAGAACGTTAACCGACTCAATAGCAGCGTGTAATGCTTGGGTCATAACTGACACCTTTAGATTTTTAACTTGTTCCTATTTTACTCAGATATTAACTATTTAACATCATTCAAAGAAAGTTATAAAGATTTTGATAGACTTTTGTTTTGATAGGTGATTATAGCGATCGCATTTTTTGTGAGTGATTGGGCGATCATGTTTTTGTGAGGTGATCTAACTCTAATAAATTTCCCTGCAATGCCCTACCCTAGCGATGAAGATCAATTGATTTTCTATATCAAATTCATAAATGACTCGATAATCTCCCACTCTCAACTTATAAAATCCAGACCACTGACCAGTCAATGGCAGTGGCGAAATCTTTTCAAAATTAGCGCTCAACCATTGGATTTTCTTCAGAATCCGCCCACGCACAACCTGAGAAATTTGGTCTAAATCATCAATAGCCTCTGGTTCAAAACTTACTGAATAAGCCATTTATTGATCTATTCCATATCTTTTGTATACTTCTGATGCTGGAATAGTAGCTCTTCCCTCCATCCGTTTTTTTCGTATGTTTAGCAAACTATCCATGAATGATTCTTTGATTTCTTGTCCCTGATCAGGATCGCCAAAGTATTCATCCAAACGTTCATCCACAGTATTACGGATTAAAGTTTGTAGTTGCTCTACAGTCAAGTCTTTTACTTGCATAGTTTCTACTAACGATGAAATATATGGCTGATTATAGCAATTTTTAGATCATGGATAGGCGATCGCATTTTTGGTGCGAGGTTGGGCGATCGTGTTTTGGGTGAATGGTTGGGCGATCGCCTTACCTTACCCCAGCAATAACTTGACCAATATCTTGAGGCGTAGCACCAGTCGCCAACATCGCCCTAATCAATAACTCAATAGAAACAGAAGCATCCCCATTCTCAGCCTTAGCAATCCGAGGCTGACTAGAACTCATTTTAGAAGCAAGCTCACTTTGAGTCATTATCTTTTGCCGACGCTCCTTTAGATTTTGACTAAGCACCAGTTTAATCTCAACTAAAACTGACTCTTCAGCCGTTAACTCCAAAAAATCTGAAACCGATCCAACTTTCCAACCTTTAGCTTCTAAACGCTCTCTTTTAGCTTGATCAATCATATTCGCCTAATCAGTATCATATTTACTAAGTCTCTTTTTACAAATATCAATCACATTTTTTAGGTGTCGTTCTCGTTGACTTATTAAAAATATCTACAATCAAAATTACATCATCATCAATTCGATAAATGATTCTCCAGTTTTTCTCTGCATCCCGAATTCGCAACTCATGACAACGCTCTCCTATAGAACCCATTTGGCATCTTAGGAAGCGTTAGCAAGACGCTTAAGCATAAGCCTAATAAAGCAAAGGTGAATTCTGGCATTAGCATTGACTAACGTTCTGTCAAAGTTTTTGACCAGACTTTTACAAAGCTCCATCCAAGCATTGGAACGTTCCACAATCCAACGCATAGGAATGACCACAAAACCAGATATACCCAAAGCCTTCTTTTCCTGTCTAGACATTTTCGGTGCAACCTTAAACCTAATCTTGGTCATGCTCTGCGGATAAATCTCTTCTAGAGCAGGGATGAGCTTGTCGGGTTGATAGCCATGATCAACCATGACAGTTATCTTGGGAATATTCACAATGTTTTTTGAGCAAACATTTCAATCAAAGCCTTGTCGTCGGACAGACTTGCCTTAGTGCAAAGTGTAAAGAATGGCAAACCGAGAGAATCCACACCGAGATTTTTCTTGATGCCATTGGTGACTTTGTAGGAGCAGTAACCTTTTGAATCAATGCTTGCATTACAGGTGTTTTTGGTGGCTTGTGAATCGACGATGATTAAGGTTGTCCACTTAGGCTTTTTTCGGCTGCGCTCTCACTTGCTCGTGCAATGTAGTCATGATTTCCCTCAGTGCTCCTGATGCTCGCTATTGCTTGTAATGCCAATACACTGTGGAGTATGGGGGCAAATCCTTGGGTAAGTCTGCCCAATTACTTCCTTGCTTCAGTTGGTAAAGTATGCCATCTAATATTTCCCGTTTTGTCCATTTTGGCGGACAAGTTTTCTTTCTTTTCGGCAACAGAGGTTCAATAATCTCCACTCTTTATCGCTTAGACTGCTGCTATATTCCATGTTTTAACCCTTTTCTTACTCTTCCTAAGATACCAAATGGGTTCTATACCTGTTGACGGAATTCCTGTAGTTTGTCAATAATCATGGCTGTAGATATGTCTTTTCTTTTTTATCTACTTTAGGCAGTTTGTATCTCTTTTACTCTGCCTTTCTTACCTTTTTAGTCTAAACTCCATTGATTTAAACACCTGATCTACCGCAAGATTTAACTCAAGGAAAATTTGTAAGATTAGGCAATCACTGCTAACTGCATTTACTCCCAAGCTTCCAACTCGATCGCTACATTGCGAAATAGAGCGAGAATGCGATCGCGTCTGACTTCAAAATTAGCAGCAACTAGAATGAATCCAATCCCTGCAATAATACCGAGCGCCCACATTAAGAAGGAATATTGCGTAACTAAAATGACAGCTTGAGTGATTACTAACAAAATAAACGTGAACGTTCCCATAAAGAGATAGGCTCTGACCCGAAAAGCTAGCCCTGCGATGATAAAAGCGGCACTTAAGCCCCAAGTCGAGAGCGCAATCGTAGTATTAGAAAAGGAATAAAGAAAGGCAACTAATCCCATACCACCACTTAAGAGAACTCGAAAAGCATGTCGAAGCGCTTTAGTATTAGGCGATCGCAGGTTGGGTTCGACTTGAGCAAAATATAGTCCAGAGAAGCCAATCACCGCCACATGGATCATCGCATTGATATCGAAACTGGATGATCTAATTAAAGAAATGTAAAGGAAAACCGCCCAATCCCATAGAAATACTGTGATGTAAGTAGCACGGATTTGGTCTCGAACTTTGGCATAGATGGCGTAGAAAACACCAACAATGATCAGGCAAGGTGTGGCGATCACCTGTTGGGTCATAAATATAAAGAGCAATGGCAATAGGAAAGCGGAGTTATGCCAAGGACGTTCTGCCCATCCCCATTCTTCCCAAGGTGGTAAATAGAGCATTGTTGCCCCGATACAGGCGATCGCCGCCGCATAGGGCTGAATGAAGTTCGCAATCAACCAAGGATTAGGGAAAGCAAAGTAAATAAAATAGGCGATCGCGCCAATTGCGGTAGTTATTCCTGTATAAATCCAGAGATCTGCTCCCCCTAAATCTCCCTTATAGAGTGGAACTCGATCTATCCCATTCTTGGTAAGGGGGGCTAGGAAGGATTTCTTACCCTCAGCGATCGCATAAACTGTCAGCGCAGTGCCAATCCCGCCACCCAGTAAACCACCCGTAGCCGATGGATTTAAGAAGCTTCCCAATAACAAAAAGATGGCGCTCGCAGTCCAATGTAAATGCGCCGAAATACCAATCTCTCGGATAGAAAGTCTTAAATAAGGAGCGATCCAGTTGACAAAGAGTTTGTAGGCATAAGCGATCGCACAACCTAAGGTCGCCAGAATCACTAAGCCATCGCCAAGACTACCACCTTGAGAACGGGACACCATTTGATAGAAAAGTAACTCATAGGCGGAGAAAGTCGCTACTACCATGGACAAATAGGTAAGCGCTTTGAACATAGGATTAGATTGGGAAGCTCTGCGCCCGATGCCGATACCGATGAGGGATGTACTTAGCGAAAACAAACCTGTAAGACTGCTAAAGCTCCCGATTCTCAATAGCGAACCCATCACACCGTAAATCAAGGGAATGACATCCCAACTGCGAGGATATTCATTTTTACCTGAGCGTTGCATCCACCAATCGCCGCCTAGTTGGGTGATAAAGCCCAAGGCAATATTGGCGATCGCGAGTTCAAGTGCTGAGCCATTTGTAACTGCGATCGCTCCTGAAGTTAGCAGTTCCACACTCCATGCAACTCCCCATTCTGCCCAAAAAGGAACTTTTGCGGTGGATTGCCAGATTCGATAAATCAGTCCTAACGTAACCAAGACTGTACTGGGTAAAAGATTGACAAATAGTTGGTCATCACCATTGAAGCCAAAAACAAGAACAGCTAAAACCGTTTGTAAAATCAGAACGGATGTGGAGATTAAAGCTGACCAAATATCAAAGGCTTGGGAATAGGATTGATTTAAGGATAAATTGAGATTAGGAACTTGGCGATCGCGGCGATATTTGAGCCAATGATTGAGAACATATAGCAAAATGGCACTGAAAACCATGCCATTAGTCCAGAAGATAAACTGGGCTGTTGAGCCATCATTAGATTTGAATTGCCACAGTAAAAAGGCGATAAATAATAAGCCATAACCGACCGTATTAAAAGCGGTGAGCAGCGATTTGCTGCGGCGCGTATTCACTAGCATCAGGGCAAAGGCAACACCCAAACCAATCAACCGCGAGCCATCACCTTGCCATGTCAAAAACTGGGCGATCGCGAGCCCTGCAATGCTCAATCTAATTGCCAAATCGCGATCGGCAAATTCGCGCCAAGTTCCTAAAAAGGTTAGAGACAAAGGTACGCTTAACCAAGCCACACCCCAAGAACTGGTTAAAAATAGTAGTTCTCTATTATCACCTTGTCCTGAAAATGGATCATTCCAAAGCAAGATATAGCTAAGGGCGGCTAAACTTGCGCCAATGTGCCATGCGCTATCGCGCCATGCTTGTAGATGGAGATTGCTCCCAGATATTCTCTCAGTGGGTAAGATGCCCTCACCCCCAGCCCCTCTCCCAGAGGGAGAGGGGGGCAAGATGTTTTCTAGGGATTCACTCGCAGAGTGAATCTGAATTTGATTTCTTTCTCCCCTCGCCCCTTGGGAGAGGGTCTGGGGGGGAGGGCTAAACTTCCCTATTACTAAAACTGCACTCCATTCAATCAACATTGTAATGAGCAGAAAGCCAACCCATGTAAAGATCTCAGTGGAACGAGTGAAAAAGAAAGCACCTGAGATAATTGCGCTGAGACTAACGATATGGGCGAAATAAACTAGGCTATGCAGATCTTTGCTAACAGGCGATCGCCTTGCTTGGACGATTAAGAGGGTGACGGCTGAAAGCGATAGGTTGACAAATATCGGTAACGGATAACCAAAACTCAGAATAGTCAGTAAAACCCCAAACCCTAAAGCGAGTAATTCCGCAGTATCAGCTAGATGGAACTTTTGGCGATCGCGATAAATTGCGGCAACTATCAAAGTCACAATCAAATAGGGAAACAGGCAAATTCCTAGCAAATTAATTGCCGATTGAGTTTGAAAGAAGGCTATTAATTGCTGTTTAGAAACTACTTTCCAAGCATCAGGAATTAGTCTTTGACCTAACCACAGAATTTGTAAGCCCCACAAAAATAAATAGGTTAAATCAATGCTTTGCTCTAGTTTGATTAGGCGATCGCTGAGTATCCAAGCAATTAATAAACTAATCATCAAGGTTTGCCAAGGATATTGATCCCAAACTGACACTAACCAACCTAAACCTAGCAAAACCTTGCCTAAATTCGCTTGAAATGAAAGGTTCGATGAATTTGCTGTAGTTAAATCTGAGGCTTCAGAAGGCGATCGCAACTTTTCTGCTTTGTTCGTATCTGCTTTGTTCGTAATTTGTACTAGAACCCAGCCACAAACCCCAAAAGCTAAACCTAATTTAAAAACCGAAACATTTCCAAACAAAAGTGCTCGACTAATCAGCAAAACAGTACTGTAAGCCCCCGTAATCAGCGCAAGGGGAAATGTCGAACTATCGGCAGTATTTAAGCTTTGACGACGATTTAGAAAGGTTGAAATCGCAAGCCCACTGATGCCCAAATAGACAGCAATTAATGGATAGTATGGAGATAGAAACCAACCTAGATGTAGCCAACCCAGTAATAAAATCACCAAAACTGAGATTTGGCTAAGTTGTCTTTTGGCTCGTTTTTTCTTTTGGTTAGTAGATGCGTCATCCGATAATGCTTGAGTTTCGCGAAATACGAACGATGTTTGCAATAAAAAAACAGCGATCGCTGAAAGTAAACAACCTGCGATCGCACTAATTCCTATTCCCGCAGGATTTTTGAGTAAGCCTAAACCATCCATCGCCCAGAAATTCGCAGGAACTAAGAGCAATGTCACCAATTGCAGAGCGCGAGTGGTCATTCGCAGACGTTCATTCTTACTTGTCCAGAAGCTCACGCCAAAAAATCCCAACGTATAAGCCAACAGCAGCAAATATTGGATTTGTGATGAAAAGTTATCCCATTGACTAGCCGCTAGCAATCCCGAAGAAACCACCACCAGAAACACGCCCAGAAATAGCAACCACATGGTGCTGAATTCTGATAGTAGCGATCGCACCGTTTGGGCAACTTTACTCGGTTCTTGAGGTGCTTTAGGTTTTATCGGTATCTTTTCAATGGGCGATTCAATAGGCGATCGCGGCAATCGCGAACCCGAAATATTGGCAGGTGGGCGATTTGGTTCCGCAATTAGTGAACCTCTACTGGCGATCGCTGGTTCTGCTGCCTTTGCCTTAATGTCGCAAACGAAACGAGTTTCGCAAATTAGTTTTACTGATTTCTCTTTGATTAAGCCTAACTCTAGCCAAAGATCCAGACCTTGGAGAATCAGATCGTTTTGAATCGCCACAACCGTTAGGCGATTTGCTGAACGGCGATTATTGCGCCATTTAAAATCCACTTCAGATATCAGATCCCACTCAAACCAAGCGTCCAATCCATCAAGGACAACGCTATGGGGAACTGCTATCTCAAGATCAAGGCGCAAATACTGCTGTGGTGAGGCAGTCATGGGCGATCGCTCCAATTCAAAAATCAGGAATCGCCTTTATTATGACTGATCCAAGAAAAACTGTTACTAAGTAACATTTTTTCTTTACCCATAACCACCACCACTAGGAGTCTCAATCACAAAAGTATCGCCCATCTCCATTTGCACTGTGGCTGTACTAGGTAAATCAGCGATCGCGCCATCATTTCTAATCACATAATTTCGCCCAGTTGCTCCTGACTCACCACCATTTAAACCGAAGGGAGGAATAACGCGACTACTCGACAAAATCGCCGCAGTCATCGGTTCGAGGAACTTAATCCGTCGAATAACACCATTACCGCCTTGATGCTTGCCCTTACCGCCACTATGTTCTCGAATCGAGAACTGCTCCAAAAGTACAGGAAATCGCCATTCCAGAATTTCAGGATCAGTCAGTCGGGAATTGGTCATGTGAGTCTGGATCGCATCCGTACCATCAAAATCCATCCCAGATCCCGATCCACCGCAAATAGTTTCATAATATTGATAGCGATCGCTACCAAAGGTAAAGTTATTCATCGTTCCCTGTGATGCTGCCATCATGCCCAATGCGCCATACAAAGCATTGGCGATCGCTTGAGATGTTTCCACATTTCCCGCCACTACCGCCGCAGGATAGACAGGATTGAGCATCGAGCCTTCAGGGACAATAATTTCTAACGGAACAAGGCAACCAGCATTAAGGGGAATCTCATCATCAACGAGGGTGCGAAATACATAGAGAACTACAGCTTTGCAGACCGCTAGAGGTGCATTAAAATTATTCCCTAATTGTGCCGAAGTTCCTTTAAAGTCAATCTTTGCTGTTCTTGCGTTCGCATCTAAACTCACCGATACCACAATCTGACTTCCATTATCAATGGGATAAATAAACTTACGTTCATCTTTTTCCTTTTCCCCTTTTCCTGTTTCCTTGACCAAATTAGCGATCGCTTTCCGAATCGCTAACTCGGCATTGTCCCGCACATGGCGCATATAGTTCTGTACAGTTAACGCACCATAACTAGCAACCATACGCTGAAGTTCTTTTGCGCCACATTCATTCGCTGCAATTTGAGCTTGCAAGTCTGCAATATTTTGGGCTGGGTTACGGGCTGGGTATTGACTATAAGTTAACAAAGCAAGGGTTTCTGCTTCACAAAATTTGCCACTTTCTACAAGCTGAAAATTGTTAAAGAGAATGCCTTCTTCTTCGATACTCGTACTATGCGAAGGCATAGAACCAGGGGTAATCCCGCCAATATCGGCATGATGTCCCCGTGAGGCAACATAGAAAATTGGCTGCTCAGATTCGATAAATACAGGCGTAATTACGGTGATATCAGGTAAATGCGTCCCACCGTTGTAGGGATTATTCGTGGCAAAGACATCTCCAAAATGGATATTACCTTGGCGATCGCCAATCAAAGCTTTTACACTTTCACCCATTGAGCCAAGATGTACAGGAATATGCGGAGCATTAGCAACCAGTTCACCATCACGGTCAAAGATGGCACAGGAGAAATCTAGTCTCTCGCGAATATTGACGCTAGCACTAGTATTTTGCAGCGTAAATCCCATTTGTTCAGCGATCGATTGGAAAAGATTATTAAAGATTTCCAATTTAATCGGATCAGGAAGAGATCCCCCTAAATCCCCCTTATAAAGGGGGACTTGAAGAGCATCTTCTCCCCCCTTTATAAGGGGGGCTGGGGGGGATCTGTCTTCGACTTTAAATAGAGATCCCCCTAAATCCCCCTTATAAAGGGGGACTTGAAGAGAATCTTCTCCCCCCTTTACAAGGGGGGCTAGGGGGGATCTTCTCAAGATCAAACAATCATCCTCATTTAACTCTGCTTCCCAATTAGGCTCGATCGCATTAGTTCCCGTCGCATCAATAATCAACGCTGCCCCTTGAATGCGATCGCCCACCTGCAAATCCTCTCGCCGCAAGATGGGAGTTTCTCGCCAAGCGCCTGCCATATAGACTTGTACTTTTTGGCTGTTGGCTGTTAGCTGCTGGCTATTAGATGTTAGCTTTTGGCTGTTAGCTTTTTTCCTTTTTCCTTTTTCCTTTTTCCTTGAAATAATGACTTCTACAGTGATCGCTTCTACCATCAGCACTTTGTCTGCAAAGATGAAACCATAGCGCTCTTTATGCAATGCCTCAAAACTAGTTCTCAAGGATTCTAAAATATGTTGCGAGAAGTCTCCAATCGCCACTGTTAAGGAAGAATCTGTGCCAGCATAGCGTAGTCTCAAGCTAGTCTCTATCTGCAAATCACCGTTAGGATGGTCACCATGCAAAAGTTCTTTCTTCGCATCTTCACTTAGTTCTTGAGCAATAGTTGCTAATTCTGCTAGTAATTCTAAATTTAGTTCTGACTCCACTGTGCGATCGCGGATAGTGCGAATATCTGCTAATCCAATACCATATGCGGATAAAACCCCTGCGTAGGGATGAATAAATACTTGCGTCATGCCTAAGACATCGGCGATCGCGCAGGCGTGCTGACCACCTGCACCACCAAAGCAACAAAGAACATATTCAGTAACATCGTAACCACGCTGTACTGATATTTTTTTGATCGCCATCGCCATTTTTTCCACCGCAATTTCTAGAAATCCTTGGGCAACGACTTCAGGAGTAACGGCTTGTCCTGTTGCTTGGCTGATGGTTTGGGCTAATTCTGTAAACTTCTCAATTACAACTGTGCGATCGAGTGGTAAATCTCCATCTTTGCCAAATACTTTGGGAAAGAACTCAGGCTGTAACTTCCCTAACATGACGTTGCAATCGGTCACGGCTAAATTACCACCATTGCGATAACAAGCCGGGCCAGGGAAAGCTCCTGCGGATTCGGGACCAACGCGATATCTCGCACCATCAAAAAATAGTAAGGAGCCACCACCGGCCGCCACCGTATGAATGGACATCATGGGCGTACTTAGCCTGATGCCAGCGACTTCTGTAGATAGCGATCGCTCATAACTTCCTGCATAATGAGCTACATCTGTAGAAGTCCCTCCCATATCGAAGCTAATAATTTTCGCAAACCCCGCTTGCAAACAGGTCTGTACTGCACCAACAATCCCCCCTGCGGGACCCGATAGAATACTATTTTTGCCTTGAAAAGATGCGGCTTCTGTCAGTCCCCCATTGGATTGCATGAACATTAATTTAGCAGTCTGATTCCCCTCTCCTGCGGGAGAGGGGCTAGGGGTGAGGGGATAATATTTTGCAATCTGATCCCCTTCTTTTGCTGGAGAGAGACTAGGGGTAAGAGTCTGATTAAGTTGATAACTCACCCGATCCACATAGCGTTTGAGAATTGGTGATAGATAGGCATCGACAACCGTAGTATCACCACGGCTCACAAATTTAATGAGAGAACTAATTTTATGGGATATGGAAATTTGCGTGAACCCGATTTGCTGAGCTAATTCGGCTAGTTTTTGCTCATGCTGAGGATAGCGATAGCTATGCATTAAAGCGATCGCACAAGCCCTAATTCCTAAATCATAAGCCTTTTGTAATTCTCTGATCGCCAAATCCTCATTTAAGGTCAGGAGAACTTCTCCATGGGCGCTATAGCGTTCTTCGATTTCGATTACTTGCTCATAGAGCATTTCAGGCAAAACGATATGTCTCGCAAAAATATTGGGGCGATGCTGATAACCAATGCGTAAAGAATCCCTAAAGCCTTTAGTAACCAATAAAACTGTGCGATCGCCTTTGCGTTCTAAGAGCGCATTAGTTGCCACTGTCGTTCCCATTTTGATTGCAGCAATTTGTTCTATGGGAATAGGCTCAGTTTGAGGGATACCAAGAATATCGCGAATCCCCTGTATCGGTGCATCGCTATAGCGATCGGGATTCTCAGATAACAGTTTATGAATCAAGATTTCACCATCAGGATTTTGCGCGACAATATCCGTAAATGTGCCACCGCGATCGATCCAGAACTGCCACTTATTATTGTCTTGGCTCACTTTCACTGAATTCTCAATCATTGTTATCTACATATTCAAGACTTATCAGTATTTATAGCACTTTGCTTTATCGCAAAAACCAAAAGATAAGTGTCAGTGCTTCGCACTGACACTTATCTTTTGGTTTTTGATTAAGTTAAAGAGGATTTGGAGACCAAATCCCTACATTTTTGTAAAGGTAGGGGCTTGGTCTCCAAGCCCATATGCTTATACATAGTTAGAAATACCTCTTACAATAGAAATATGAAACTTTCTACATTGCTCATCATTGTTGGTGCGATCGCCCTTCCTGTTGCATTCTTTGCCGTAAAAAAAGCTATGTCTGCTCCTCTACCCGTCGGATTTCCCACGCCCACTCCCCACGACACAATCGAAGTTAAGCAATATCCTGCCTATCGTTCAGGTACGTATACCTATGAAGGAAACCTTAGTGATGCTACCAGTTATTCCTTTAACCCGTTATTTCGCCATATCAGTAGTAACAATATTTCGATGACTGCTCCTGTCGAAGCTCGCTACCCGATCGCTACTATCGATCAGCCCATGCAACTGGGCAAAGCTAAGGTTTCCTTTTTGTATAACAATAACGAGATCAAGCCACAGCAAATATCTCCTGATATTCAAGTAGAAGACCATCCGCCGATGCTCGTTGTCAGTTTAGGAATACAGGGAGCCTATAGCTATGGTAGTTATCCCGAACATATTGCAAGGTTAAAACAGTGGTTAGCTAATCATCCAGAGTATGAAATTATTGGTGAACCACGAGAATTTCTCTACGACTCTCCCTATACGCCATCTCCGTTAAAACGTCGCGAAGTCCAAATTCCCATTCGCAAGCGCTCATAAATCCTCAAGAAGTGCGTCGCGGAGCGACGCACTTCTTGAAACAATTAACTCACCTTACGTAGTTGCCCTCATCCCCCAACCCCTTCTCCCAAGCGGAGAGAAGGGGAGTAAGAGACGCTTTTGGATTTTTTTTGTCCCCCTCTCCCTCTTTGGGAGAGGGGCTATGGGTGAGGGTCTTACAACCTTCTGCATAACATGGATAATTAGGGCTTACTGAAAAAGCAAGAAAAGCATACAAGCAAAGGTTTCTAAGGAGAACGAAAACAGATAAAATGCAAGAAAAAGCAAGAAAAGCTAGAAAAACCCTTGCACCAATAAAATTGCATGTACCGACAATCCCCCACAGGACAGCTATCATTCGAGAACTTCTACTTACCATTTGGCGGCAAACTATCAGGAGAAAATCGATGGGTAAGATTAGCAGAACTAGTGCCGTGGGAAGAATTTGAGAATGAATATGCAGAACAATTTAGCGAAGGACAAGGAGCACCAGCAAAACCATTTCGGATAGCACTTGGGGCGCTGATCATCAAAGAGAAGCTAGGAACAAGTGACGAAGAGACAGTAGAACAAATTCGTGAGAATCCATATTTACAATACTTCCTAGGCTTATCAGAGTACAGCGACAACGCCCCATTTGAAGCAAGCATGATGGTACATTTCCGCAAGCGATTGAATCTAGAGATCGTGGGCAGAATCAACGAACGGATTGTGAAGCCTCCTAAAGAGTCGGGACAAAAAGAGAAGGAAGCAAAGCAGTACAAGAAAGAAGAAAGAGAAGAGATAGAAGAGAAGTTAGAAGAGCAGAATATAGAAAAGGAACAGAAAGAACCAGAACCAGCAAACCAAGGAAAATTGCTGCTAGATGCAACAGTCGCGCCATCCGACATCCGTTATCCCACTGACATCAAACTGTTGAACGAAGCAAGAGAACAAACGGAAATAGTGATTGATGCTCTTTACCAACAAGTGAAAGAACAATTAGCGAAGAAACCACGCACCTATCGCCGTGAAGCAAGGACAGCGTATCTCCAAATTGCCAAACAACGCCAACCCAATCGTAAAAGGATTCGCAAAGCATTGCGCCAACAGTTGGGATATGTGCGTCGCAATCTTGCCCATATTGACACTCTAATTGCCGCAGGGGCAAAGCTATCGGAATTGAAGAGGAGTCTCTATCGGAACTTGCTAGTCGTCAGTGAAGTATATCGGCAACAACAATGGATGTACGAGCAAGGTGGTCATCGCATAGATGACCGCATCGTCAGTATTACGCAACCTCATGTACGTCCGATTGTCAGAGGTAAGGCAGGAACACCTGTGGAGTTTGGCGCTAAACTCTCAGTTAGTTGTGTCGATGGTCATGCCTTTCTCGACCATCTCAGTTGGGATAACTTCAATGAATCGGGGGATTTGCAGCAACAAGTAGCATTGTTTAAATCTCGCTTTGGACATTATCCTGAAGCGGTTTACGTTGACCAGATTTACCGCACTCGCAGCAATCGCGCCTATTGTCGAAATCTCGGTATTCGGATTACGGCTCCGCCTTTGGGCAGACCTGTACCCGATGAGTTGGCGGCTATTCGCAAGCAGACTCTCGAAGATGCTAAGGTTCGCAATCAAATTGAAGGTAAGTTTGGACTGGCTAAACGACGGTTCAGTCTAAATCGCGTCATGTCCAAGTTGGCAAATACATCGGAAACGGCGATCGCTATCACTTTCTTGGTGATGAATTTGGAAGCGCTGCTCAAGCAGCTTGCTTTTTTCGGTTTGTCTTGGTTTATCTTTTGCTGGCAACTCTTTGTTCTTCCTTCTTGGAAACCCCTTTTTAACTTTAATTCTTTTTCTTGGCAATTTCCTTGTAGACACTCAAAGTATTATCCCCTTCCTCTTTGCCCACTACTTTTCCCTTAGTCTCTTTTTCAGCAAGCCCTAATTAAGGACTAAATTTTTGGGGCTTTGAGGCGGAGCAGTTCTACTTCTTCAGGTGTTAATGACCAACCTAAAGCGCCAGCATTTTGTTTAGCTTGATTGGCATTTTTTGCCCCAGGGATCGGAATGATATTTCCTTGAGCAACTAGCCAATTTAAAGAAACCTGAGCCAGTGTTTTATCATATTTTGCAGATAGATCTTTAAGCGTTGAGAATAAAGGCTCTAACTTTTGTAAGCCCTTAGGACTAAAGCGAGGATCAATGCGCCGCGCACCTTGAAGATTTTTCACAGATTCTGGCGTATATTTCCCTGTCAGTAAACCTTGAGCAAGGGGACTATAGGCAAGAATCGTCACTCCCAATTGTCTTGCCTTTTCAATAGTTCCATTCTGCTCAATTTGTCTAGTTAATAAAGAGTAAGGAACTTGATTCACCGCTAGAGGAATCCCCTTGTCGGCTAGATATTGATGAGCTAGTGCCATTTGATCCGCAGAATAATTGCTGACTCCCACCGATTGAATCCGTCCTTTTTTCACTTCCTCCGCAAGAACTTCCATAAAGTCCTTGGTCTTGAGTAGAAATTCTAAAGGCCAGTGAATTTGATAGAGGCTAATTTGCTCTGTTTGCAAACGCTCTAGACTGGCGGTTAGAGCATCAGCGATCGCCGATCTCTGCCAACGCCAAGGTAATGGGAAATACTTGGTGGCAATCTGTACTGGCTGGGAAGTTTGCTTGCAAAACTTCCCAATTAAGCGTTCTGATTCACCCAATCCATAGACTTCAGCAGTGTCAAAAAATGTGATACCTGCATCAACAGAAGCTTGAAATGCTTCCGCTACATCTTTTGCCCCAAAATCCTTGCCGTAAGCCCAAAACAGGGTGTCACCCCATGCCCATGTTCCCACACCTAGCGCGGTTACAGTTGGACCATTGGAGCCGAGCTTGATAGTTTGCATATGTCTTTGATTAAACTTTTCTAAATAATTACTGATGTTACGTGGAAGGAATTCTTGCGATGGCGTAAGGCTAGGGCTGGCACGGGGGCACAGCCCCTACAAGATCTAAAATTTAAAGGTAGGGGCAATCCCCCCGTGGTTGCCCTGTTATGCTAGCAGCAAGAGGTTCATTATCTGAGTTCCACGTAACATCAGTAATTATAACAATCATCACCAAGAGGATGGCGGCGCTTCGTGCCCCCATCCTCTTGTTTTTTTTAGATAATTTGCGTCTTGCCATAGCTTGCAATCAGTCTGTCAAACCATTTTTCTAGGCGATCGCCCCATACTTCTAAAGAATATTCCGCTTCAAGTTGTTGGCGACAGGTAACGCGATCAATTTGGTCTAATTTAGAAATTGCTTCAATCAAACCAGACACACTTCCCATTTCCACAAGAAATCCTGTTTTGCCATGCCGAACGATCTCAGTAAGTCCTCCAGAACGATAGGATATTACAGGCACACCACAGGCAAACGCCTCAATCGCCGCATTCCCGAACGCTTCAACCCAACGGGGAGTCATTAATAAAGCACTACATTGTCCTAGTTTTTGCTGCAAACCATCAGTAGATAAAAATCCTTCATAATGAAGTTCAGCTTTAGGAAAAGATGCCTGAATATCCAACCAATAGCTCTGATCTTGAATTAATCCGAAAATATGCAAAGGGAATCCACTCTCCTGTGCTGCCTCGACAGCATCTTCTAAACCCTTTTCAGGAGAAATACGTCCGACCCATGCAAGGCTTGGTTTATCTGGCTTAGTGACAAAATTATATTGCGTTACATCAATCCCCTTACCCATAATCATTAGGCGATCGCCATGACTGAAAGTATCTGCACAGGCGCGAGTATTAACGGCGATCGCATCAGGGCAAAGTGCGGAGATTTTCGATACCATCGCATCCATTACGGGCGAAAGTGATGACATGCTGATCCAATGGGCGATCGGGCGGCGAAAAAATGGTGTGAGGTACAGAGGTAGCCAATCGTAGGCAAAGTTAAATAACAAATCAAACTGATCCTGTGATTCCCTCGCATAGCTCCACATATTTTCGAGAACTGAGTTTTGAGGAAGAACAACCATGTCAGCGCCTACTTGAGTTTGTGCCGAAGTTTGCATATTTCCTGCAATTTGGGTCAGTTTGGTAACATTGGTAACGGAACCTTCAGGCGCGACGATTTCCACTTCATGCCCTTTAGCAATTAGAGCTTTCGCCGCATTTTGCAAGGTCAATTCCACCCCCCCACCGATTCCCGATCCCAATGCTCCTACAGGAGTAGATAGAAATAGCAATCGATAATTTTTTTTAGTCATATTTTTACTTTGTACTGATGTTACGTGGAAGGAATTCTTGCAATAGCGTAAGTCTAGGGCTGGCACGGGGGCACAGCCCCTACAAGATCTAAAATTTACAGGTAGGGGCAATCCCCCCGTGGTTGCCCTGTTATGCTAACAGCAAGAGGTTCATTATCTGAGTTCCACGTAACATCAGTTTGTACTTTTAGGAATTACGCAAATAAACCAAGAACTCAAGTTCTTGGCTAAAAGCTCAAGTCTGGTGAAGCAGACTAAAGAATCTAAACAACCCGTTTCAACGGGTTTGAGCTTTTAGCCCGCACTTGAGTGCAGGGCTACGCCACCTCTTCTTTTACTTCATGCCCATTAGTCCCTTAGTCAGACGCTTAATGGCGGCTCCTGCCACATCACGATAACGCATCTCACCACAGAGAATTTTACCCATGCGCTGACTAGCACTAGGACGCTTCACTCCCATCTTGTAGCCAAAGCTAGGAATGCGATAGAAAATATTGGCAATACGTTGCGCCCATACCATATCTTCACCCCAT
Organism: Pseudanabaena minima str. Chao 2107; assembly: GCF_051131155.1. Taxonomy (NCBI): domain Bacteria; kingdom Bacillati; phylum Cyanobacteriota; class Cyanophyceae; order Pseudanabaenales; family Pseudanabaenaceae; genus Pseudanabaena; species Pseudanabaena minima. Next base: position 129,127 of record NZ_CP159508.1, on the reverse strand, counting down.
TCTTCTTGGACTCTGAGGGTATATTGCTTGAGCGCATCAGTATTACCACCGATCGCTTCATCGATCGCTTGACCAGCAAACATACCAGTTAAGAGCGAAGGACGGATGCCCTCAGCCGTGAATGGATCAACAATACAAGCTGACTCGCCTGTGAGTAGCGCATTTTGAGTATGCAATGGTTGATGACCATCCCATAGACAAATGGGATGTCCAAATTGCTTCATGGAAGTGACGTTAATTCCAAATTCCTCGGCATATTTAGCAGCAATTTCCTTAAGATTTTGCTTTTCGCCACCGATAAATGTCCCTGCTCCGATGGAATAACCGTCAGCTTTTGGGAAGTTCCAAATATATCCATTTTGAACAGAGCCAAAATCAAAATGCGCTGCACTAACATCTGGTGCAGGACAGGGAGCTTCGACTTCAAGGGCTGCTCCCATGCGGCGTTTCCGTTCTTTAAATCCTAACCATTTTGCCATGCTGCCTTTTGCTCCATCAGCAGCAATTACATACTTGGCTTCAAAAACATCATTTTCGGTTTTGACTAACCAGCGATCGCTTTTCCACTCAATCCCTGTAACGCCAGTATTATCACGAAGTTCTACGCCTAGTTTTTGGGCTTGCTGCACAAGGTGATGGTCAAAAACATCTCGACGTACCATCCAGACGGGTTCTTTGGTTTCAAGGGCAACGAGTTCAGGATCACCCATTTGCCATGTGTAGCGAATTTGTTGGACTGTCAGAGATACTGCTGGCGAAAAGTCAAAGTCAAACCACTCTTGTACCATAGGCGAAACGCCACCACCACAGGGTTTGTAGCGAGGCAGGCTCTCTTTTTCGAGTAGCAAAACCGATCGTCCTCGTTTTGCCAAATGATAGGAGGCTGAACCACCAGATGGACCTGCTCCCACAACAATGCAGTCGTACATAAGCAAAATTTTTTAGTAAATGTACAAGAAAATCCCTTAGATTCTACCCCTAAAAAGTAAAGTAACGTGCGATCGCCTTTTGTCTTAAGGATGTAAGCAAAAGAAAATTATCAATGTACAGATCCTCGGCTTTTTTGGTAAATTTACAAATCGACTTTACTTGCTTAGAAAAAGTCGGGGTTCTTAACCTGTGACGCTTAAAAAACTTGAGTGATTGTGATGCGTCAGTTTAGGGATGCGATCGCCCTTCGCTTTCCTAAATTTGCATACCTGCAATAACGGGATCAAAGCCAATAGGAAAATTTGTGCTGATACTATATCTTGCTTGGGTAAACTTGGCTTCTGTAATTACTGCTTCTGACAAATCCGCACTACTTAAATTTGTGTCACTTAAGTCAGCTTGCCGAAGTCTTGCCTGTGTCAAATTTGCCCCGATTAGAATCGCTCCATTTAAAGATGCTTTTAGCAAAATCGTCTTTTTGAGAATTCCACCAGTAATTAGTGAACGACTGAGATTTGCACCTGTTAAGTTTGCTTGACTGAGTTCAACTCGATTCAATATTGCGGTTGATAGGTCTGCTTGAAATAAGATTGCTTTGTTTAAATCTGTACCTGTAAGGTCGGCTTTTCTTAGGTTAGCTCTACTCAAGTTAATCTCTTTTAAAACTAATCCACTTAAGTTAGCGCCATCTAGATTGGAGCCTTCAAAGTTTCGTTCACCTTGGTTGTAATGCTCTAGCAATTGTTCAGCGCTATTTACCCTTGTCATGTTGCCAATACCTAGATTATTTATGCTTAAGTGACAGTAGCGATCGCCTTGAATTATAGAGGTTTTCTAAATTGTCCTGATATATTTATAGTCAATATTTCGCAACCACAGTCTAGGAAAAGATTTACAGAATGGGTGCAGAGATTTGTTTTGATGATTATTTGCGATCGCTGATAAGCGCTTATCAGCAGTGGTGGCGTTTGTATACGCTGACGGATGCGACGGGGCGGGAATCGCAACGGGTAGAAAGCGATCGCATTGTACCTGCTTTTTTTGATTTCGGCTTGATGGTGCAGACGGTGGAAAAGGAAAAAGTAGAAAGTCAAAAGGCTTCCGCCGTGAGCGTCAGTCGAACGGAAAAAGGGGAAGAGAAAAAAGAAAAAATCGAACGATTGCCAGTACTAGAGGGGATCTGTAAGTATGCGGCGGATCATGTGTTGCTAGTGGGTAGACCGGGGTCGGGGAAGTCTACGGCTTTGGCGCGGTTGTTGTTGCAGGATGCGGAAAATGCGTTAAAGGATCAGCAAGCGAAAATTCCTGTGTTGGTGGAGTTGCGGTATTTGACCTCTGAGGCGAATGAGTCGTCTGTATGCGATCGCATTCTTGCCTTTATGCACAAACACGATCCTGCCTTGGATATTGATGAGGCGGGGATTAAGCAGCTATTGCGTCAGGGGCGGTTGTTGCTGTTGGTGGATGGGGTGAATGAGTTGCCATCGGATCGCGGTCGCGTCATGGTAAATCAATTTCGGGAGCTTTATCAAAAAACTTGCCCGATGATCTTTACGACGCGGGAGTTGAGTGCGGGTGGGGATTTGGGGATTGGGAAGCGGTTAGAGATGCAGCCTTTGACGGAACCGCAGATGCAGCAGTTTGTGATGGCGTATTTGCCGACGCAGGGGGAGAGGTTGTTGCGGCAGTTGTCGGGACGGTTGCGGGAGTTTGGGCAAACGCCTTTGTTGTTATGGATGTTGTGTTGGATATTTACCCCATCACAACAAATTCCACCAAATTTGGGTATGGTATTTCGGGACTTTATAGAGAAAATTTATACAAGTAAAATTAAAGGCAGCATAACAACATATAAAAATTCTCAGATTTGGTGGGGACGATTGTTGCAGTGCCTAGCATTTGAGATGATCTCTGGGGAAAATCTAACAGATTCGCGGGTAGCGATTTCACGTCAACGAGCAGAAAGAATTTTGGTTGAGTTCTTGAAAGGAAAAGTAGAATATCCCGATGATTGTGCAATTCGATGGCTAAATGATTTACTAAACCATCATTTAATTCAGGTTAGTAATGATCTCATTGAATTTGAGCATCAATTAATTCAGGAATATTATGCTGCGGAATGGTTGTTAGGACTATTAGAGAATCAACAAATCAGCTATGAACGATTACAGCAAGTCTATCTCAATTATTTGAAATGGACGGAACCTTTGGCGTTGATGTTGGAGTTGATGGAGAGTGAGGAGCAGGCGGTGCGGGTGGTAAGGCTGGCGCTGGAGGTAGATTTGCGGTTGGGGGCGAGGTTGGCTGGGGCGGTGAAGTATGAGTTTCAGGAAAAGACTGTTGGGTTGTTGATTCGTAAGAATTCAGGTAAGAATAGGGATGAGAGAGATGGAAGAAGGATCAATTAAAGCTTGACGGAAAAAATCAATGACAGATTTACCTTGAGCTTTACAAGTTTGAATAACCGTCAATAAAGCGGCGGTATTGCGAAAACCATCCATAGAACGGGAGCCACCACAAACTTTGCGTTTGGTAACAGCAAGTCTGAGATTACGCTCGGCACGATTATTGTCAGGAGGGACATGAGGATTTTCAAGGAAATACCACCATTGAGCCGATTTCTTCTTGAGGGACTTTAATAAATTACCTGCGGCATAGCCAACTTTGGGCATCCAATCCGAGATAGCTTGGCTGACTCGTTTTTTAAAATCAATCGCCCAGTTAAAATATGGTCGAGTATCACGATTTTTTTGCCAAGTCGCATGATGTTCAAATGCTTCATCAATCAGCCTAATGAATATACGCCCAATTTCTTGTTGAGATTTAAGGGTTAATTTAAGTAGTGCTTTAAAGTGTCGTCTTAGGTGAGCCAGACATTTCTGTTGTCGCTCAACGGCGTAACCGTTATACACACTATAGTCGTCACTACACAATACGCCATCATAGCTTTCTCCCAACATTGACTCTAGTTCGGCACGACTACGAGTATCTGCACCACGATATAGCGCATAACCTTCACCACTGAATGACCATAGCCATTCTTTTACGCCTTTGACGAGCCACGGTGTTTCATCGACTTGAACTTGGGGTTGGTCTTTAATCCAATCTGCTAGCTCTTCCACTTTTGCTTCAATACTGTCTGCTACTCGCTCATTGGTGGCGGCGATGGTTCCTAGTCCGATTTCGACTAGTCCCATCTCTTTTAGCAATTCTTGCTGTTTTTTATAACTCATATGTCCATAATTCCCTAACCATACCAACATCCCTTGTAGGCTTGCTTCTAGGTCTTGTTCGCCAATCACATCTTTAGGCAATTCTCCCCACACCACTGCGCCACAGTGCTTACATTGACATTCCTGTTGCTGATATTCAACGATTTCAATTGGTTGTTCTACCAATCTTGCTGTTTGTCTGATGCTGACTCCTATCTCTGTCCATGCTTGTCCTCCGCAATTTGGACAGCCTTCGGGCGAGAGCGTCTCAAAGCGATCTACTCGATTAAATCCTTTTCTCGTTTTTCCTTTATGTCCGAATTGTCCTCCTACTTTTTTCTTACCCTCCTCTTCTGCTATTTCTTCGACTTTTTTCTCTGACCGTTTTAATAGGTCGCTTGATGGCGGTTTTGATGAGTCTTTGCTACTTCTGTTGTTGACTGCTTTTAGGCTCTCTATTTCTTCATATATTTGCTGTGCCCATTCTTGTTGGCGCACGATTACTTCTACCAGTTCTCCTACTGGCATGTTTTCTAGTGCTTCTCGTTCATATTGTGGTGGTTCTTTCATCCCTTTACTTTAACCACTTTGACTCTTTTGTCAATTTCTTACCTGATTCTTTACGTTGATTCGGGAAATTGAGGAACGGGAAATACCTCAGGGGTCGGCGATTGAGCTTTTAGGAGAAACGAAATCTGATTATACGATCATATCCCTCTTGCAATTTTCTAAACAGCAAGATGGTGATAAGTGGATGAGTGCGCTAACTGCTATAGGAGCTATTGGTACAAATAAAGCTATCGAATCTCTTATCCAATGTCTCGAAGATCAAGATTTTGGTATTCGTATAACAGTAGTAGAGGTGCTAGGCTCAATTGGCAGTGATAATGCTATTGAATCCCTTCTTAAATCTCTCCATGATCAAAGTCCTCATGTTCGTACTAAGGTAATAGAAGCATTAGGCTTAATTGGCAATGATAGAGCAGTTGAATCTCTGATCCAAACCCTCGAAGATCAAGATTCTGATATTCGCATAAAATCAATAGAAGTGCTTGGTAAAATCGGCAACAAGCAAGCCGTTCAACCTCTTATTCAATCTCTCCAAGATCAAGATTCGTTTGTTTGTAGAAGAGCAGCAGAGGCATTGGGGGAGATTGGCGATGAAAGAGCTATTGAACCTCTTTTTGACATACTTAGAAATCGAGATTCTAATCGTAGTAGCGAGGTAGAGGCTCTAGGAAAAATCACAAATGACGAAACTATAAATCCTGTCTCTACTGATGAATTGGATATTCCTTGCCTATGGGAATTTTGTCAAAGTACTGGTGATTTATTAATTGCCGAAATAGATGATGCACCTAAAGCGGCATCAGAAGCTTTAGCTAGAATTGGAAGTGATCAAGTTGTAAAACATCTTATTGATGTCCTAAAAAGTTGTAGCGATGAAGTCCGCAGATTTGCAGTAGAAGCTTTGGGGATAATTGGTAGTGAAGAATCTATTGATGTTCTTATTGAATCTCTGCGCGATCCAATTTATGAAGTTCGTCAATATTCAGCAGAAGCATTAGGAAAAATCCGTAACAATAGATGTATCGCCCCTTTAATTGACTTACTCAAAGATAAAAATATCCTCGTTGTTGGAGAGGCAATATGTGCAATAGAAAAGATTGGCAACGATCAAGCTGCTGAAGATATTATCTGTAATCTCCAAGATGAAAATAATGATAATTATATTCGTAGAAATCTAATTGAGGCATTAGGGAAAATTGCCAGTGACAAAGGTATTTGTCATCTTATTAATATGCTTAATGACCCAAATCCTGATATTCGGGGACAAGTAGCAAAGATTTTAGGTAAAACTGGAAGTAGAATATCTGTTGAATCGCTCATTCAATCTCTCCAAGATCAAGAAACTAATGTTCGTAGTAAGGCAGTAGAGGCATTAGGGGAAATTAGAAGCGAACAAGCTATTGAACATATTATTGATTTACTTAAAGATAATAATCCCAATGTCCGCAAAAGTGCTGCAAGAGCTTTAGGTGAAATTGGGAATGAAAAAGCAGTTCAGCCTCTTATTGATGAAGTGTTTAATGATTTAGATCCCTATGTTCGTGAGAGTGTTGCGTGTGCATTGAGCCAAATTGGCTCTTACAATACGGTTGAACCTCTAATAAAAGTCTTAAAAGATCAAGAACATTTTCCTTATGTTAGAGCAATTGCGGCAGAAGCATTAGGCAAAATTGGAGGTGAAGAATTTGTTGAACATCTTATTGATTTGCTGAAAGATGAAAATTCTTATATTGTCGAGAGCGTAGCAGAGGTAATGGGTAAAATCGGCGGTAAAAAAGCACTTCATCATCTTATTGAGAGTTTCAACTTCCGCGATGTTAATTTTAATTATTCAAATGTACAAAATAAATTAATAGGCGCATTAGAAAATATTGGCGGTAAACAAGCAATTGAATCACTTATTCAATCTCTGAAATATGGCGGTTTTGATATGCATTTGCGGGTACAAGAGGCGTTGATTAATATAACTAAAAACGATCGCAACTTACCCACCCTCACCCAACAACTCCCCCATCTCCTCACCCTCATCCCCACAGAATCCAGCCAACAAGCCCTCTCAGTCATCACCGCCATCCAAGCCCGATGCAAATACTACAACTACGACATAGCCCAAACACCTTTGCAGGAAGAAAACAACAATGATAAAGTCCTATCAAACCCACAAAGAAACATAATACACATGACAGAAATTAAAAATGATTTTAGCGGCGCAAACTTTAGTGGAGCCAATATCGCCAACCTCGGCGGCAATGTCAACGAACAGAAAATTGTTCAAAAGACCGAAGTTCCCAAACAAAGCCTAGCCGAAGCCACAAAAGAAGTGCAGGAATTGCTCGCACAACTTAACCTAAATACCCCAGCCACTAACAAAGCTGAAGAACAAACTCTAGTTACCAGAATTATTCAAGCAATTCAAAAGGTTTCCAATCTGCGAGATATGTTTTTGGCAGGTGGCATCGAATTAGTCAAGATTATCTGTCCTCCTCTCGGTATCTCCATCGAAATGAGCAAAAAATTACTAGAAGCTGCTGAAAAGGAGAAACAAAATTAGGCTCTTAGTTGAAGCTATTCTCGTTACCTTAAGATTCCCAATGATAAAAACTTTCAGGAATACCAAGAGAAATAAATATGCCTAAACGAAACATTACCTATCTATCCCCACTCGATGCCTTCATCGCCGTAGCCAAAAGACTTAGCATCTACGAAAATCAACATAAACTCGACTCTGAAGAATTTTTCCATCAATATCGCCAAGGAAAAACATCAGATGAAATTGAATTTATCGAATGGGCAAATGACTATCAACACTATCTCGCCCTGCGTCAGGAAATACATACTTAGCATGACATCCGTGTTACTATGCTAAATTATGATTGTCTCATTTAAAAATCAAGGCACTGAAGATATCTTCAATGGCAAAAACTCTCAGGAGGCAAGAAAAGTTTGTCCAGCATCCATTTGTAAAGTTGCAACCCGCAAACTCGACCAAATCAACGCCGCAACAACCCTCAACGACATTCGCGTTCCACCCAACAATCGACTGGAAGCATTAGCAGGCGATCGCAAAGGTCAGCATAGTATTCGCATCAACGACCAGTATCGAATTTGCTTTATCTGGACTAGCACAGGAGCAAATCAAGTAGAAATTGTAGATTATCACTGAAGTTTAAAGATAGAAGTATAAATATCAGGAAAAAATATGACACGCATACCAACCCATCGCCCACCAACCCACGCAGGGGAAATGTTGCTAGAAGAATTTCTCATTCCTTTGGGATTAACTCAACAAGAACTAGCCAATGCCATTCATGTCCCTTATCAGAGAGTAAATGAAATCATCAATCGCCGCCGAGGCATCACCCCTAGCACCGCACTCCGTCTAGCAAAATTCTTTTCCACATCACCAGACTTCTGGATGAACCTGCAACAATGTTGGGATTTATATCACGCTCAACAAACAGAAAATGATGAATTGCAAACTATTCAACCATTAACAACCTTAGCGATCGGCTAAAGCATCGATAAAACTTCTACGATCGCCTATTTAAAATATCCTTTGCCATCTTCAAGAAATAATCGGGGCTAGTAGAACTATCATTATTTTTATTGCTGCGTGAACCAACCCCATTAGAATCACTAGTCTTTTGGGCAATGTCCAGATCCGAAAGAACCATTGGTGTGATGTCTAGCGTTTTGGGTGGTAGAACTTCGGATTGAGCAGGGGGTAAAGCTTTAGGAGTGTATAACAAATATAAAATGCGATCGCCTTTTTCCCATGTCATATCGGCGGATACGATTTGCAATTGACCTTTGCGCTCAAACAGCAATGGCAGCAATATTCCCGCATTAAACATCGTATTAAACCGATTTAACTGATCTTGTAGTTCTTCCTCGGTGAGCAAAAATTCACCAACTCTTACTTCCCGTTGTAGAACATATTGATTCCAAGTCTTAATCGGAACACGGGCGCTAAAAGCTTGCTGGACTTCAGGTTCACCATTGCGATCACTCTCCGCCTCTCTGACATAAACAGCAAAAACTCTGGGTGGTTTAAATTCTTTGACAGCAAGTTGAGCAATCACGATATTCACATCGGTATTAATCGTCAGCGCCACAAAGGTTCCCACCGAGTCAAGCCCTGCCTCAGCCAGAGACTTCGCATCTAAACCATTGCTCACAAAAGCGGGAATATCATACTCAGCAGCTTGTTTACAAAGTTCCGCACTAGTGTCAATAATCGCTACACGTTGTCCATTCGATTGAAATAGTCGTGCCACCAAAATTCCAATTGGATTACTGCCAACAACCACCAATCCAGAAATGTCAGGCTGATTGAGTCCTAGAAGTTTCGCCACCAATTTGGCGGATAGTCCTTGCAAAAACACCGTCATCGCGATCGTCAGGAAAACTAACGCCTTAATCGATTCACCGCCATTGACTCCACGTTCAGTTAATAAAATCGAAAAGAGTGACGCTACCGAAGCTGCCACAATCCCTCTCGGCGCACACCATGACAAGAAAGCCTTTTGTCGCCAAGTGAAGCTGCTATTCCATGTACTGACAATCACGTTAATCGGACGGACAATAAACATCAAAAAGAGAACTGTCTGCACCCCACCCCAACCAAGGGCAAAAATACTAGGAATGGAAAGATTTGCCGAGAGTAAAATAAATAGAACGGAAACTATAAGAGCTACAAGTTGACTCTTAAATTTCAGCAAGTCACGACTATTGGGAATTTCAGAAGCGCGTAAGACAAGCCCCATCAAGACAACTGCTGTCAGTCCCGATTCACTTTGGATTTCTTGAGCAATGCCGAATAGTCCTAAAACTGCCGCCACAACCACCGCACTTTTAGTATCTTCAGCAAGAAAAGCCGCACGTTGCAAAAATTTACCCAATAACCATCCTGCGATCGCCCCTAGCACACCGCCAACCCCTAGCCGCAAACCGAGATCGCTAACCACCGCAAAAGCGCTAGAAGTCGGGTTTAAAGCGACATCAAGGACGACCACGGCTAGCACTGACCCGATCGCATCAATTAGCACTCCTTCCCCTTCGAGAATCGTGGCAAGGCGGCGATCAAGTCCCACTTCTTCAATAATTGGATTGATTACCGTTGGTCCTGTCACCACCACCAAAGCCGCATATAAAAAGGCGATCGTCCAAGGAAACTCACTCAACCAATAGGCGGCAATCCCACCACCAATTAGGGTAATCAAGGTTCCAATTGTAATTAAATTGCGTAAACTAGCCGAAACCTTACCCAATTCTTTGAGTTGCAGATTCAGTCCCCCATCGAACAAAATCAGAGCTACAGAAATCGAAACGATCGCCTCTAAGCCATCCCCCAATAGACGTGGCTGTACTAAATTTAAGCCATTTCCCCCCAGTGCTACACCAAAAATCAGCAGAAACACAATGCTCGGCACACGAAAAAAATTCGCTATGGCACGGGCAAAAATACCTGCGGCGATCGCAATAATAATAATTAAGGAGAGAGAGCCTTCCATAACATAAATCTCAGTAAAGAGGGTTGGAATTAAGCACCAACCCTCTCTACTCTAAGGACACTGACAGCGTAACGTTAAACTGAGACTCAAACGGTTGTTTCTTATAATCAAGACTCCAAAGCTCTAGAGTACAGGGATCATTAGTCTGCCTAGGTGTGAGTTGTAAAGAGCAAGTACGAGTACGCGGATTACAAACTACCCGAATCGCAGCGATCGCGCCAATTTGCCGACGATCAAGGGCTGTCGCCAAACGCAAAAATGTACTCGCTTGACGTACAAACAACTTTAAATGCTCACTATCTAAACGCTGGAAATTGTCATGTTTTTTCTTGGGTTCACTCTTACGGTGATAGCGAGCCAGATTGGCGATCGCCTCAATCTCAGACTCGGTATATCCCAATAACTCCCCATTGCGAATCAAATAATAGGAATGCTTGTGGTGAGCATCGTGACTGACGTGATGTCCTGCGTTATGCAGCATCGCCGCCGCCCAGAGCAGATGACGCTCATCATCACCCCACTCATGGAAAATCCCCTTGGTTTGATCAAATAAACTCAGCGCATGTTCCGCCACATGTTTGGCGTATTTAGTATCAATGCCATATTTATCAGCAAGTTTGAGAATACTGCGATCGCGAACTGTGCTTTGATAGCGCCAACCATCCTCAATATAGCCATGACGGATCATCCAATCCACCACCAAGCCTTCACGTAAGGCTCGCTGACAGAGCATGATTTTGGGAACTCCTAATAGGCGCATGGTTTCCAAGAGAACTACGGCTCCTGCTAAGATAATTTCGGCTCTCTTTTGCCGAACCATGACCGTGCGTTCTTCTAAATTAGCTCGGCGTAACCGCCAGACAATATTTTCTAGATCAGTGAAGGGAAGTTCATAACCTTGTAGAGGATTAGGAACTAGCCCTAGCTTTTCCTTGGCATGTAGAGATATCAGAGTCTCAATTGTGCCAGATGTACCGATCGCCTTTAACGTTTTGCCCTCAAGTTTATTCTTAAGCAAAAATCTCAAATCATCGGTGGGACGCTCAATCGAGCCAAGAATATAACCCAATAGGCGATCGTAGTCCGTTTGAGAAATCGGATCAGTTTTGACAAACAAATCCGTTAACCTAACAGCGCCAATCTTCGTGCTACTAAGATGCATCGGATCGCGACCATCTCCTAGGATCATCTCCGTAGAACCACCCCCAATATCAATCAAAAGATGTGGCTCATCCTTAAGTTCCATCGCCGAAATGACACCTAAGTAGATGCGTCTAGCTTCCTCCTGTCCTGAAATAACTTCAACATGTAAGCCTATTTCTTCGTAAATGCGGCGAATAAAATCATGACCATTGGGAGCCTCACGGGTCGCACTCGTCGCCACAGCCACGATTTCTTCAACCTTAAAGGTACGACAGATTTCTTGACAACGCTTAAGAGCTTCCAGCGATCGCTTCATCGCATCTTCAGTCAAATTCCCTGTTTGAGCGCAACGCTCTCCTAGCCTTACGGTTGCCTTCTCTGACTCAATCACACTAAAACTAGGGATCGATGTCTGAATTTGCACAATTACCATATGAATGGAATTTGTACCAACATCGATCGCCGCTAAGGTTTTGACATCTGAAGTCATGGGCTGTTTCCGCGAAATTAATTGCAAACCCAAATTTTGTAAGGTTGCACCCCCGCGAGGTACAACCTTACAAAATTTAGATAAATTATTTTGTACAAGTACTTAAGTCATGGTAAATGAAAACCTGTCAGAATAGAAGATATAGTCAGTTAATACCAAAACACAAAGTGGCTTAGTCATTTTGTGTTTTTAAAACCCTTACTGGGTTCGGTTTTTAATTCAAAAAAGTGTGACAACATTTTTTGAATTGGTATAACCTAGTGTACAAAGTGACAGCAATTGCCGATCAAACGAACCTCAAGAAATTTTTGGAAAGTGTTGCTGAGCAACACTTCCCAAAAATTTCTTGGTTCGGGTGTGAGTGCACAACGCTGTGAATGTTTATTCGTGCCGTCCTAACCCCAATATGACCCAAATATGAACAGTATGGGCAATAAACAAGTAGTTTTAGTTGTAGATGATGAACCAGCTAATTTTGATGTAATAGAAATTTTGCTGTTTAAAGAGGGGTATGAGCTACACCATCGTGACAATGGAGCCGATGCGATCGCCTCTCTTGAAAGTATTAATCCTGATCTCATTTTGCTAGATGTCATGATGCCAGACGTAGACGGCATCGAAGTATGTCAAAAACTAAAGACGGATCGCCAATGGCAGCATATTCCGATTATTATCGTTACCGCCCTATCGGATAAAGAAGATCTGGCTCGTTGTATTGACGCAGGAGCCGATGATTTTATTAGTAAACCAATTAACAGCACTGAACTCCGCGCCCGTGTTCGCTCAATGTTGCGGATTAAGTCGCAATACGATCACATCCAACAGACAATCATGCTACGCGAAGAAATGATGCAGACCATTGTGCATGATCTTCGTAATCCTTTAATTGGCATCTTATTGGGTTGTGACTCTCTCAAAGTATTGGATCTGCCCGATCGCGCTAAAAAGAGAATTGCCCAGATTGGTCAAACGATTGAGCAAATGCGTTTGCTAGTAGATGACATTTTGACCATCGGTAGAATCGAAGCGAATAAGCTCATTCTCAATCACACTAAATTTGATATAACCGAGATCGCCAAGTTAGTGATAGCAGATTTTGAAACAATAACCACTAATAAGCAGATTCAAATCTTAGGTGAATTTCCTTCACAGCCAGCTTATATATCTGGCGACATGCACTTAATTCGGCGTGTATTAGCCAATTTAGTAGATAATGCCCTCAAATTTTCTCCCCATCAAAGTTCGATTATTCTCAGAGTCGAATTTTTGCCCCAAAATCCTGATCGCCAAGATTTGATCAAGATTGAAGTTATTGATTGTGGTATTGGCATCAGCCCTGAACAAAAACAAGTAATCTTTGAAAAGTATGAAGTTGGCAATATTGTAATGGGAGTCTCACAAATTGGCTTAGGACTATCTTTCTGTAAAATGATGGTTGAAGCGCATCAAGGAGTAATCTCAGTGACTAATAATCAACCCAAAGGCTCAATTTTTACAATTTTGCTAGATAAATATTCAAAATAGAGCGGCAAAAATTTGCACCGCTACTATATTTTTGGGCTTAAGTTTGCTTAGGAAACTTATGACGTTATATCAATTCATAAGTAGCTGTTTGATTAGCTAGAGCATTAAGTGGGTAATATCTGAATAAAAACAGGCAAAAGCATGACATGTATCTTAGTCATCGAAGATGAAGACTTAATTCGAGAATCTTTAGAAGATCTACTCTCGTTAGAAGGATTTGAAGTAATTACTGCGGAAAATGGTGAAAGAGGCGTAAATCTAGCAAGCCAAAAACATCCTGACTTGATCCTTTGTGACGTAATGATGCCAATACTCAACGGTTATGAAGTCCTCGAGCAATTGCGCCAAAATAAAGCATTAAGTACTGTTCCTTTTCTGTTTTTGACCTCGATGATGGATCGACGCAGTACTCGCAAGGGGATGGCGTTAGGAGCTGATGATTACTTAGAAAAGCCCTGTACAAAGGATGAATTGCTAGAAGCGATCGCTGTGCGTCTAGGTAGGCAAAAGGCGATAGACCAACGCATCGAAGAAAAAATGGAAGCATTGCGAACTAGCATTACGCTATCTTTGCCCCATGAATTGCAGACTCCTCTTTCAGGAATTATGGGGCTGTCAGAATTGATGATGATGCAAAGTGAAGAGCTACTTCCTTCTGAAGTTTATGAATATGCTGATGGTATTCATAAGTCAGCGAAGCGTCTCTATCGGCTGATCCAAAACTATTTGCTTTATAGCCGATTAATTGTGATGAAATCTCAAGGTCAGACTCTGTTTACTTCGACTTATCCCTGCAATAGCCAGATGATTATTAGCAATCTGGGCGATCGCAAGGCGAGATCATGCGATCGCCTAGATGACCTAGAACTAAATCTTGCCGAAATTAATCTTGCAGTTTCGTCCGAAGATTTAACTAAAATCAGTGAAGAGTTAATCGATAATGCCTTCAAATATTCTCCACAGGGTAGCAAGGTAACTATCAGTAGTCAGATTACTGACGGTACATGGATATTTACGATCCAAGATCATGGACGTGGCATGAATGAACAGCAAATCGCTAGCATTGGTGCATTTATTCAATTTGAGCGTCAATTTTATGAACAGCAGGGTATGGGACTAGGTTTGTCTCTAGCCAAGACTTTAGTGGAATTTTATGGCGGTAAAATCGATATCCAAAGCCAAGAAAATGTAGGTACAAGTCTTTGTATCTCAATTCCTTTTTAAAGCTTAGACAAAGGGGGCGCTTTGTGCCCCCTCTTTTTAACTGATGTTACGTGGAACGCAGATGATGAATCTCCTACTGCTAGCGTGACAGGGCAAGCACGGGGGCATTGCCCCTACCTGTACAATTTTAGAAACTGTAGGGGCTGTGCCCCCGTGCCAGCCCCCAACCTTGAGGATCGCAGTAATTCCTTCCACGTAACATCAGTTATAACTGAGAAGAACGCTTTGCGTTCTCAGATATCCTCAACAACCCAAAAAAGCTATGATCTAGCTAGCTCTTTATAGTCAGAAATAGCAAAATGTCGGTTGTCCCATCCCATCGCAAAGCCAAAGCTCTTGCGGATACACAGCGTCGTCCTGCCAAAGAATTATGCAGTGAGTGTGGTCTCTGTGATACCTATTACATTCATTACGTCAAAGAGGCTTGTGCATTTATCACGCAGCATATTGACGAACTCGAAACTCAGTCCCACGGTCGATCGCGTGATCTTGATAATGAAAAAGAACTTTATTTCGGCGTGCATCAAGAAATGATCGCCGCCCGCAAAACTGAACCGATCGCAGGGGCGCAATGGACAGGCATTGTGTCTACTCTGGCGATCGAGATGCTCGAAAAAGGGTTAGTTGAAGGTGTGGTCTGTGTGCAGTCTAGTGCTAGCGATCGCTTTAAGCCACAGCCTATAATTGCCCGAAATCGTGAGGAAATTCTTGCTGCACGGGTGAATAAACCGACTCTTTCACCGAATCTCTCAGTATTAGAACAGATTGAGCAGTCGGGAATTAAAAGATTATTGGCGATCGGTGTCGGCTGCCAAATTCAAGCCCTGCGAACTGTCGAGAAAGAACTGGGCTTAGAAAAGCTGTATGTATTGGGGACACCCTGTACTGATAACGTCACGAGAGAAGGCTTACAGAAATTTCTCGATACCACTAGCCGATCGCCTGAAACGGTAGTGCATTACGAATTCATGCAGGACTTTAATGTACATTTCAAGCATTCCGATGGTTCGACGGAGTTAGTGCCATTTTTTGGACTAAATACCAAGGAACTTAAGGATGTATTCGCCCCATCCTGCATGACTTGCTTTGACTACACCAATGCCCTCGCTGATATCGTCGTGGGCTATATGGGCGCAACCTTTGGCTGGCAATGGATCGTGGTGCGAAATGAGACGGGCAAAGAGATGCTGGAGTTAATCAAGGATCAATTGCAGACTCAACCTGTGATCTCTGGTGGCGATCGCCGTGCCGCCGTGCAACAGGGTATCTCGGCATACGATCAGGCAGTGACTTTACCAATTTGGTTAGCTTGGATCATCAGTTTTGTAGTGAATAAAATTGGGCCAAAAGGTTTGGAATATGGGCGTTTCTCCATTGATTCTCACTTTGTCCGCAATTATCTCTACGTGCGCCGCAATTATCCCAAGAAGCTAGAAGCTCACGTCCCTGAATTTGCGAAGCGAATCATTGCTCAGTACCAATTACCAAAAGTGTAATTTTATAGCTGTCGCCAAGCCCAAGAATTGAACGGCGGCGCGGAGCGTCGCCATTCAATTCTTGAGCTTTGACAAATAGTGTGAGGCGGCGCTTCGCGCCGCCTCACACTATTTGTCCTGATAAAGGTTAGCTATACCAAATTTTGCTTAGGACATAAACCCCAAGAAGACGAGTGGCGGTGCTTTGCACCGCCACTCGTCTTCTTGGGGTTTAGTCGGTTCTTATTTTACGGAGCCTAAAACCTCCTGAATTAAGAGGTTAAGTTGTCGAAGCTTGACGGGTTTAGAGAGATAGTCATTAGCTCCTGCTGCTAGACATCGATCGCGATCGCCAGTCATTGCCAAAGCCGTTAAAGCAATAATCGGAATATTAACTAAATTGGGATCAAGACGAATTTGTTTAATTGCCTCTAATCCATCCATAACTGGCATCTGGATATCCATCAAAATCAGGTCAGGATGATGCAATTTGGCAAGATCGATCGCCTTTTGTCCATCAGTTGCCAATAAAAAGCGGTAGCCCTTAGATCCAAGGTAAGTGGAGAATGTCGCAATATTAGCTTCGTTATCTTCTGCTAGCAAAATTAAGGGTGAAATTAGTTCTTCAGTTTGGCTCTGACCGATCTGAGACTGTCCTGACAAGTTCTCACTTTGCGCGTCGATTACTGGGTCGCCGATATTAATGGGAAGATTAATCGCAAAGCAACTACCGACTCCCACTTCGCTTGTCAGTTCTACGTTTCCTCCATGAAGTTCGACAAGTCTTTTGACTAAAGCCAAACCCAATCCAGTTCCTTGATATTCACGGTTCAGCGCACTATCGATTTGGATAAAGGGCTGAAACAGTTTCTGGATGTTCTCTGCCGAGATGCCTATCCCTGTATCAATCACGGCTATCTTTATGTAGTTTAGAGGCGTTAGATTAGTTGTACTACTTTCAAGTTGAACTTGTGATACTTCTAACGTGATTGTCCCTCCTTCTAGAGTAAATTTAACAGCATTATTTAGTAGATTGATTAAGACTTGTCGAATCCGCCTTTCATCTAGCATTATTTCTGGCAAATACTTAGGAATTCTCGATATTAATTGAATTCGCTTGGTTAATGCTTGCTGCTTGATAAATGCTAAGCTCGACTGGCAGAGGCTGTCGAGCTTTGTCGCTGTTAGCTCTAGCGTGACTTGTCCAGACTCTATTTTGGCAACATCGAGAATGTCATTAATCAATGTTAAAAGATGCGTACTGCTACTCTCAATGGTTTGCAATGCTTTAAGTTGCCCCTCGTTAATGCTGCCAAATATTTCGTCCTGTAGAGCTTCATTCATTCCCAAAATCGAATTGAGCGGTGTCCTCAGTTCGTGGCTCATATTGGCGAGAAAATCGTCCTTGAGTCTGGTTGCACGCTTCAGTTCTTCGTTAGCTAACTGCAATTTTGTTTCAGATTGTTTGCGATCGCTAATATCAGTTAACGTTCCGATGTAGCCAGTGACTTCCCCACTCTCATTGTATTCTTTGACGAGTTGAGAAAAATACCAGTTAATTGTGCCATCTGGGCGAAGATGTCTGCCTTCCCCAGTCAACACAAATTGACGAGATAAAGGCGAGAAGAACTCATGTTCTGTCAATCCTCTGATCATATCTCGCTCATCGGGATGCACTGCGTCGAGCCATCCTCTCCCCATTGCTGATGCGACGGATCTTCCTGTCATTTCGCTCCAACGTTCGTTGACGTAGATACAGTTTAATGGCTTAAGATCGAAGCGAGTAATGACAACAGGAGAAGTAGCGACCAATGTTGAGAAAAGACGTTCGCTTTCTTTTAAGGCTTTTTCAGCTTGTTTGCGATCGTTAATATCTGTAATCGTCCCGACATAGCCTGTGATGATTCCATCGACATCAAGTTTGGTGACTGATTGCCCATAAACCCAAGTTAATACTCCGTCAGGACGTTGAAAGCGATACTCAAGGGAAAAAGGTCGATCTTCTTGCACTGATCGATACCACTCGTCACTGATGGCTTGCCTGTCTTCATAGTAGAGACCTTGTCGCCATCCGTCTCCTAAGGCAGATTCTAGGGTCAGCCCTGAAATACTACACCAGCGCTCGTTGACGTAGGTGCAATGTCCCATCGCATCGGTGCGGAAGATTCCTACTGGAGCCGCTGCCATGAGGCTAGCATAGCTCTGTTCGCTTTCTTTTAAGGCTTTTTCAACTTGTTTGCGATCGCTAGTATCTTTGCTGACACTTAAAAAGCCAATCGTTTTCCCATTATCGTCATTAAGGGGTGTCACCGATAGCTCAACAGAAAAGCGCGATCCATCTTTACGAATATGCGTCCATTCATCACTAAGAAGCCCTTGATTCGCCATAGACAAGAATGAGCTAAACTCCCAAATATTTTCTTCTCCTTCGGTTGAAATACCAGAAGCCCTATTGATAAGTTCTTGACGATCAAAGAAGATTTCGGACTTGATCTTGCCGATAACTTCTTCTGTGCTATAACCCAACATTTTCTCAGCACCAGCATTAAAGGTCTGAATAATGCCATTTAAGTCAGTGAAGATAATCGCGTAATCCGTACCATCAAGAATTGCTCGTTGCAGTTTATTGACTTGCCATAGCTCTTGAGTTCTCTCTTGAACTGTCAACTCTAATGATTGATTGATTTTTTGTAACGCTTTCTCTGCTTCCAATAAAAATGCGGTTCTTTCATGAATCTGACGCTCTAATTCAATATTGCGATTTTCTAGCAGAGTTATTTTTTCTGATTCTAGTTGTTCTACTTTTGCCTCTAAAATCTTGGCTAAATTATATATTTCAATCGGATTTAAGGCTTGGAGCAAACTGGTCTGTGTGACGATTCCTAATAGTTCGCCAAATTCACCTGTCACCGCCAAGCGCCGAATCAACCTCTGCTCCATAATTTGCTGCACCGTCAACAGGTTATCCTCTGGCTTGACCGCAAAAATCGGCGTGCTCATCACCGTATGCGCGATACAGGTTTCAAGGTTTAAGCCTAGAGCTTGAAACTGCACAACATCACGCTCGGTCACTATTCCCACTGGAATCTGGAGGGAGTCATCTGTTCTGCATGTCTCAACAATCATCACCGAACTAATTTTCTGCCCTGCCATCATTTGCGCGATCGCCAACATCGAGCAATCGGGAGCAGCACACACTACATCAGAAGTCATCACCTCAGACACCAATCGCAGCCGCATGAGATCAATGGGTCTGGTAATTTGGCGTAAACTTTCATGAGTTACCATTCCCACAAGGAGATCTTGATCGTCGAGAATTGGCAAATGGCGAATGTGGGACTTCTGGAGTAGATTGACTGCTAAAAATAAATCTGTAAGGTCAGACTCGCGCATAGTAACTACAGGATGACCCATCACCTCTCGGACTAATAGACGATTGAGGTCTAGTTGCTGAGCGCTGAGGCGTACCACATCGCGCTCGGTCACTATGCCGATCAACTTTTCTTCTTCCAATACCAAGACACAGCTAGATCTTGCCTCTTGCTGAAATTGTTGCTGATGATTGTCGCTATGATTCTCCGCATCACATTGCACTCTCCCACTACTCATTAAGGCGATCGCCTCCATGACAGTTGCGCCAGCATTAACGATCAACGGTTCACGAATAATTGCTGACTTTAGTTCAGATAATTTAGATGATTTGATTGTGGCTGTATTCACATGCTGACTCTATTCAAAGTTCAAAGTTCAAAGTTAAAGCGACGATAAAAGTTGTTGCATTACAGTTGCTAGCTGCTTGAGTTTGATCGGTTTACTGATATATTCGTTAGCACCTGCGGCTAAACATCTTTCGCGATCGCCTGCCATTGCCAAAGCCGTTAAAGCGATAATCGGAATATTAACTAAATTGGCATCAAGACGAATTTGTTTAATTGCCTCTAATCCATCCATAACTGGCATCTGGATATCCATCAAAATCAAATCGGGCTGCTCTGCTTTGGCAAGATCGATCGCCTTTTGTCCATCAGTTGCCAATAAAATGCGGTAGCCCTTAGCTTCGAGGTAAGTGGAGAATGTCGCAATACTAGCCTCGTTATCTTCTGCTAGCAAAATCAAGGGTGAAATTAGTTCTTCAGTTTGGCTCTGACCGATCTGAGACTGTCCTGACGAGTCCTGCTCAGTTTGTTCTTCGATTGCTGGGTCGCCGACATTAATGGGAAGATTAATCGCAAAGCAACTACCGACTCCCACCTCACTAGTCAGTTCTACGGTTCCTCCATGAATTTCTACAATCCTTTTGACTAAAGCCAACCCCAATCCCGTGCCAGTATATTGACGGTTCAGCGCACTATCGATTTGCATAAAGGGCTGGAACAGTTTCTGAATGTTTTCTGCCGAGATGCCTATCCCTGTATCAATCACGGCTATCTTTATGTAGTTTAGAGGCGTTAGATTAGTTGTACTACTTTCAAGTTGAACTTGCGATACTTCTAACGTGATTGTCCCTCCTTCTAGAGTAAATTTAACAGCATTATTTAGTAGATTGATTAAGACTTGCCGAATCCGCCTTTCATCTAGCATTATTTCTGGCAAATTCTTAGGAATTCTCGGTATTAATTGAATTCGCTTGGTTAACGCTTGCTGCTTGATAAATGCTATGCTCGACTTGCAAAGGCTGTCGAGATCTGTCGCTGTTAGTTCTAGCGTGACTTGTCCAGACTCTATTTTGGCAACATCAAGAATATCATTAATCAATTCTAAAAGATGCTTACTGCTACTCTCAATGGTTTGCAATGCTTTAAGCTGGCGCTCATTAATACTGCCAAATATTTCGTCCTGTAGAGCTTCATTCATTCCCAAAATCGAATTGAGCGGTGTCCTCAGTTCGTGGCTCATATTGGCGAGAAATTCGTCTTTGAGTCTGGTTGCACGGGCGAGTTGTTGGTTAGTTTCGGTTAATTGTTGCTGGGCTTGTTTACGTTCCGCAATTTCTTGTTGAGATTGCTCATATAGACTAGCTTGCTGAATAGCGATCGTTAATTGATTCGCAATTTGTTGGACTAGATTAATTTCATGATCTTGCCATTGGCGAGTGTTAGCGCATTGATGGATGCATAGCAAGCCCCATAGGTTGTTGCCACGTAATATTGGTATCACTAGATTTGCCCTTACCTGAATCTTGGTTAAGGCAATACGGTAACAGTCCATCAGACCAGCGTTATCTATATCATTCACGACC
This sequence comes from Pseudanabaena minima str. Chao 2107, assembly GCF_051131155.1. Lineage (NCBI taxonomy): Bacteria > Bacillati > Cyanobacteriota > Cyanophyceae > Pseudanabaenales > Pseudanabaenaceae > Pseudanabaena > Pseudanabaena minima. Next base: position 107,807 of record NZ_CP159508.1, on the reverse strand, counting down.
TGTATTCGACCTTTGGCATAGGCGGCGGCATAGCCTTCGCCAAAGCAATGGTCAGAAATGCGAACTTTCATGACGGAGAACAATTCATCGGCAACGGACTCGGCAACAAATTCGCCATAATCAAAATTAGAATCAGGATCGAGTTTAAAAATACCGACGCGATCGCATTGCAGTAATTGCTGAATTTCTTGACAAGCGGTATCAAAAATTATTGGGAGATCGAGGGATTGACGGATACGTTGAGTAATTACAACCTGAAGTTCTAACTCAATATTTCGATTTTCTAGCAGAGCTACTTTTTCTGATTCTAGTTGTTCTACTTTTGCCTCTAAAACCTTGGCTAAATTATACATTTCAATCGGATTTAAGGCTTGGAGCAAACTGGTCTGTGTGACGATTCCTAATAGTTCGCCAAATTCACCTGTCACCGCCAAGCGCCGAACCAACCTCTGCTCCATAATTTGCTGCACTGTCAACAGGTTATCCTCTGGCGTAACCGCAAAAATCGGCGTGCTCATCACCGTATGCGCGATACAGGTTTCAAGGTTTAAGCCTAGAGCTTGAAACTGCACAACATCACGCTCGGTCACTATTCCCACTGGAATCTGGAGGGAGTCATCTGTTCTGCATGTCTCAACAATCATCACCGAACTAATTTTCTGCCCTGCCATCATTTGCGCGATCGCCAACATCGAGCAATCGGGAGCAGCACACACTACATCAGAAGTCATCACCTCAGACACCAATCGCAGCCGCATGAGATCAATGGGTCTGGTAATTTGGCGTAAACTTTCATGAGTTACCATTCCCACGAGGAGATCTTGATCGTCGAGAAGAGGCAAATGGCGAATGTGGTATTGCTGAATTAGGTTGACTGCTAACAATAAATCTGTAAGGTCAGACTCGCGCATAGTAACCACAGGATGTGCCATCACCTCTCGGACTAATAGACGATTGAGGTCTAGTTGCTGAGCGCTGAGGCGTACCACATCGCGCTCGGTCACTACGCCGATCAACTTTTCTTCTTCCAATACCAAGACACAGCTAGATCTTGCCTCTTGCAGAAATTGTTGCTGATGATTGTCGCTATGATTCTCCGCATCACATTGCACTCTCCCACTACTCATTAAGGCGATCGCCTCCATGACAGTTGCTCCAGCATTAACGATCAACGGTTCACGAATAATTGCTGACTTTAGTTCAGATAATTTAGATAATTTAGATGATTTGATTGTGGCTGTATTCACATGCTGACTCTATTCAAAGTTCTAAGTTAAAGCGACGATAAAAGTTGTTGAATTACAGTTGCTAGCTGCTTGAGTTTGATCGGTTTACTGAGATATTCGTTAGCACCTGCCTCTAGACATCTTTCGCGATCGCCTTCCATAGCCAGAGCAGTTAGGGCAATAATGGGAGTATTAATCAAGTTAGGATCAAGGCGAATTAGCTTGGTTGCCTCAAGACCATCCATAATTGGCATTTGCACATCCATGAGGATAACATCTGGAGAATTTTCTTTCGCCATAGCCACCGCTTCTTTTCCATTTTTAGCAACGATGACACGATAGTTGACAGCGTTCAGATAAGAGATAAAGGTTTGGACATTCGCTGCATTATCTTCAGCCAGTAAAATAAGTGGCGCGATCACATTTTCAGGAGTTGCAATCTGTGGAAGTGAACTTGCAGCAGTTGATTCGGATTCTGCAATGCTAGACAGAGAGAATTCATAGGGTAGAGCAAATGTAAATCGACTACCTTTGCCAAGTTCACTCTCAACCGTAACTTGACCACCATGCAGTTCGACAATTTGCTTGACTAGAGCGAGTCCTAAGCCCGTACCTTCGTACTGACGGTTGAGGGCGCTATCTACCTGTACAAAGGGCTGGAAGAGTAGTTGTAAATCTTTGGGGGCAATGCCAATGCCAGTATCTACAACTTGAAATACGATCATCGGTGAATTCATTTCTCGAAGTCGTTTAGGAATTGTCACCTCACCTTGCCATGTATCGCCACTACCGACGGCAACCAGCAAACTGATTTGTCCTTGATGTGGGGTGAATTTAACAGCATTGGTGAGCAGGTTGATTAGTACCTGTTTAATGCGTCGCTCTTCGATATTAATCTGATTTAGATTTTGAGGAATATTACTAACGACTTGAATGCGCTTATGAAATGCTTGCTGTTTGATAAAAATAAGGCTGGAATTACAAAGATTATTGACTGAGACTGATGCAATATCTAGTTCCATCATTCCTGATGCAATTTTTGATAGATCGAGAATGTCGTTAATCAGTGATAGCAGGTGTTCGCCGCTTGACTCGACTGTGGCGATCGCATTTAATTGTTTTTCGTTCAGCCCCCCTAAAACTTGCTCTTGCAAAACCTCCGACAGTCCCAAAATGGAGTTGAGCGGCGTGCGGAGTTCATGACTCATATTGGCGAGAAATTCATCCTTGAGCTTGGTGGTACGGAGAAGTTCCTCGTTAGCTTGTAGTAGTTGAGCCTCAGCTTGTTTGCGATCGCTAATATCTAAAATCACACAAATAGTTTCATCAACTGATCCTTGCAGCAATGCAGCTCCAATCAAGATCGAGACACGACTACCATCTTTGCGAAAATATTCCTTTTCCCAAGGAGCAATTTGACTCTGTGCTCTCAGAATTTCCATGCAAGCATAATCTTTAGCAAGATATTCGGGTGGAGTCATCGCTAGCCAATCAATTGCCCCAGATAGGAACTCTTCTCTGGTATAGCCAACCATCTCTAAAAAGCGCTCATTAGCATCGGTAACATGTCCCTGAAAATCAGCAAAGAGCATACCGACGACGCTAGAATCAAATACTCTACGAAAACGGTCTTCGCTACTTTGTAGGGCAATTTCTGCTTGTTTGCGATCGCTAATATCAAAGTTAACCCCAATCATACTTTCAGCATTACCTTGAGCATCTCGCTTAACCTTTCCATAGGCTTTAATAAAGTGGATACTATGGTCAGGATGAATGATCCGAAACTCACAATCATATTCTGCTTGTCCTAGGACAGCTTGTTGGAGTAAAGTTTCAGTAGCGACACGATCATCAGGATGTATGGCATTTGCCCAAATTTGATAAGGTATATGGGAAGTAGTTGCTTTTAATGTTCCATATAGTTCATACATCCGATCATCCCAAACGAGAAGATTCTGTTGAATATTCCATTCCCAGCAGCCGATCGCACCAGAATTAAGTGCTAAAGCTAGACGGTCAGTAGTTTTCTGTAGTTGCAATTCTGCTTGTTTGCGATCGCTGATATCACGGCATACACAAATCAGCAAGCCATCCTCAGCAATGGTGAGAGATAACCCTTCATCAAAAGTAGAGCCGTCTTTACGGGTAGCGATCACTTCTCCTTCCCATGAGTTATCGCGCACTAGTACAGGAAATATTTCACGTTCGAACCGAGATAGCTCTTCTGCGGAGTACAGCCCTGCCCAAGATTTGCCCAAAAGTTCATCAGGATGTTTGTAACCAAACATTTCTAGATGCGATTGGTTGACATAGACAAAGCTATTGTCTTGCAAAATTGCAATACCATCGACCACGGCTTCAATGGCAGCAAGTTGCTGTTTAATAACTTTTTCGGCAACTTTGCGATCGCTAATGTCCTGAAAAGTCCCCATCACGCCGATCACATTTCCCTCTGAGTCCCGTAGAGGAACTTTATTAGTCTGTATCCATTTCTGTTCCCCAGAAGGCAAGGTAATTGTTTCTTCAATATTCAATTTCGCTAAGCCAGACTCCATCACCTGTTGATCGTCAGCAAGATAACCAAGCGCTTCTTCTTCTGTATAGGAAAAGTCAAAATTGCTTTTACCAATCGCTTCCGAGGGTGACTTGATTCCAGATGCCTCAGCAAAGAGTTGGTTACATCCCAAATAGATTGATTGGCGATCTTTCCAGAATATAGACAATGGAAATGCATCAAGAACAGTTTGGAGTAATGTTTGAGACTCTCGCAAGGCATTTTCAGCTTGTTTGAAGTCGCTAATATTGGTTAATGTGCCAATATAACCTGTAAAAACACCACTTTCATCGAGTTCAGGTATAGCTTGGCAATAGAAATAGCAAATTGTTCCATCTGGTTTGATACATCTTCCTTCACTTTGATAATATGCTTGTTGCTCGACAGCTTGCGTCCATTTTTGATGGATCTGTTCCCGATCATCAGGATGAATGGGCTGAAGCCATCCAAAGCCCAGAGCCATACTGGGTTCTTGCCCCGTAATTTGAGACCAAAACTCATTGACATAGGTGCATTCATTATTTTGATTGATTTGGAAAATCGCCACAGGAGCCGCCGCCGCTAAATTCTCAAAACGTCGTTCGCTCTCTCTGAGACTTTCTTCAGCGAGTTTACGAGCGCTAATATCTTGTCTGACACTCAAAAGCCCGATAGGTTGATCGTTGTCGTCTTTAAGTGCTGTCACCGATATTGATACGGGAAAGCGCGATCCATCTTTGCGAATATTTGTCCACTCTTCGTCAATCAAGCCTTCCGTAGCCATAGAGGTTAATGCTCCGAATCCCACGCCTAGATCTTTCCCTAATTTTGCTGAGGCTTTGGTGACTTTATCGAGCACCTCTTGAGCATCGTAGAAAATTTCTTTTGTAACCTTACCGACTACTTCTTCCTTGCGGTAGCCAAACATTTTTTCTGCACCAGCATTAAAAGTCTGAATGATGCCATTCAAATCTGTGGAGATAATCGCGTAGTCTGTACCATCAAGAATCGCGCGTTGGATCTGATTAACTTGCCACAGTTCTTGGGTGCGCTCTAAGACTTTCACTTCTAGCGATTGATTAAGTTGGAGCAGTTCTTGCTCGGCGCGTTTGCGATCGCTAATATCACGAACTATCCATAAAAGTTGAACGTTCTGCGTATCAGGATTAATATTTTTGGTTAAGGTAATTTCGGCAGGAAAAGTCTTACCCTGACGCGAAACTATGGTAAGTTCCCAAGTTGCTTCTAACTTGTTTTGAGATAGTAGAGAATTGATTTGGTCATAGAAAAGTTCCAAATGAGAAAAGTCAATAAAACTAGCTAATGGTTTCCCTAAAATAGCCTCATGGATAATCACAAGCAGATCTAAGATTGCTTGATTTGCTTCTAATATCCTGCCTGATGTATCTGTCACCAGATAACCATCAGGAGCAAAGTTAAATAAATTTTGGTAGCGTATCTGTTCGTATTCTAGTTGTTGATGCTGAGCGATCAAATCTTCAGTAGTGACCCTCAATTCCTCCACAGTACATTCTAGGTCTGCACTTGTTATTTCTAATAGATTATTGCGTTCTTCTAGCTCAGCCTGCTGCTCTAAGAGTAATAGCTCAACTCGTTTGCGCTCTGCCAGTTCGGATTGCACTTGTTGATAAGCGATCGCTTGCTGAATGGAAATAGATAGCTGCACCGCTAGCTGCTGAAGTAGTTGGATATCTGACTCTTGCCAAATCCTTGGAGCTGAGCATTGATGAATAATTAACAAACCCCATAAAATGCGCTTGTTCTCATTTGGTAATAGGATCGGCACTACTAGATTGGCACGTACTTGAAATCTTTCGAGCAGTTGTACATGACAAGCGGTCAAATTAGCAGCATGAATATCATTGGCAACGAAAGCCCTGCCCTCACAATATGCACCGCCAAGATTTTCTCGAAAGCAGGTGTCTTCAACCTGCACATTTAAACAAGGCTGCCAAGGTGAGACAATATCTTCGGCAACAATTGTGCCACTCATATCTGGATTAAATTTATAAATAGCGGCGCGATCGGCATTTATAAATTGACGCACCTCTTTAACAATTGCATTCGAGATATCTTCTAAATTCAGAAACTCGCGAATCCGCAGGGCGATTTCGGCGATTAATCTTTGCTGTTGTTGCAATCGCCGTAATTGCTGACCTAACACTGATTCTCGCAGTACTTGCTTAACCGCAGTAGTGAGCGATTTCGCTGTAATATCCCCTTTAACTAAATAGTCAGCCGCCCCCAATTTCATGGCATTAACAGCCATTTTTTCATTTCCCTGCCCCGTCAACATAATCACAGGAACACGGTCTCCTGCATGATCCACATTGAGCGCCTCTAAAAATTCTAAGCCATCGCCATCAGGCAGATTCAGATCGAGCAGCACAATATCAGGTTGCTGTGATCGCCACAATTCAACCCCTTCTTCTAAGGTTTCTGATTCGATAATGTGATAGACGTTTTCTGAGTCTAATTGCAGATAACGAGCATAAGTGAGGCGATCGGTTTCCGAGTCGTCCACAATTAAAACATTGATATCAGTCTTTAGTTCGACAAATCCCACTGACTGCAAAGGGGATTTTTCAGTTTCAGTTCGTAAATTGTCCATAGCTAGAAGCTCATGAATTGGAAACTAATGTTAAGTTGAAGCCTGAGTAATTCGTTAAATTTAAATGAGTTCAATAATATTTCCCAATATCACCAACTTACTGTCCCCAGATATCTAACACCAAAGCACGAAATGTCTACACCATTTTGTGTTTTTAAAAACCTTACTGGGATTGATTTTTAATTCATAAAAGTGTTATCAAACTTTTATGAGTTGGCATAACAGCATCTTAAATAAACAAAGTTAAAGAAGAATAAATGATCATAAAATCACATCCTAAAGATAATTCTAACTCTTTCTAAACCTAACACCTAACAACTTGTTAGGTGTTAGGTATTTGACAAATCAAAAAATCCCTAACAGCCTGCAAGGTGACGATCGCTCCTCAAGCCCCTAATCTAAGTACATCGAAACAAGCAATGTTCTTCATGACTTAATTAACCAGCTTGATTAGTTCAGGGCAAAACTATGACCACCGCAGCAATCACTTTTTTATCTGATATTCCTACTCAGTCGAGCATTACCACTCATAAAGTACGTGAGTTTTCGGCGGCGGACAAAACCACAACCCTCGAATTACTCAAGCAATATCGTAAAGCACCATCAGCATACCTACGCGATCGCATCGTGCGCCTAAATATTGGTCTAGTCAAAAAAGAAGTCCATTTCTGGGCAGATCGTCACTCTGAATTATATGACGATTTATTACAGGTGGGAGCCTTGGGTTTAATCGGCGCAGTTGATCGGTTTGAACTAAATCGAGGTTACGCCTTTAGCTCTTTTGCCGTGCGTTACATTCGTGGCGAAATTCAGCATTATCTACGGGACAAAAATTCATCAGTACGCATCCCTCGCCGTTGGATGGATCTGCAACAACAATCAGTACGAGTAATGCAAAAATTGCGTAATACCTTGCAAAGAGAACCTTCCGCAAAGGAAGTTGCTAATGCCCTTGGTGTGACACTCAGCGAATGGCAAGAAGCAAAACTCGCCTGTCAAAATCGTGCTCCCCTAAGTCTTGATGCACCAATTCGTTCTGAAGAAGAAGATTCTTCCTCTATCGGTGATCTTGTTGCCGATCCTAGAAGTAATATGCAGTTACAACAGGATGAAAAGTTTCGTTTACAGCAAGCGCTGTCTCTCTTAGAGCAACGCACTAGAGAAATTGTTGAGTTTGTCTTTATTGAAGATCTTCCTCAAAGAGAAGTTGCCAAAATGTTAGGAGTGAGTGCAGTCACAATTTCACGTCAACTTAAGAAAGGTTTATCAACATTACGTTGTGCATTAGAAGCTGAAGCTTGTTAATAACTGATGTTACGTGGAAAGAATTCTTGCGATGGCGTAAGTCTAGGGCAACCACGGGGGCACAGCCCCTACAAGATCTAAAATTTACAGGGTAGGGGCAATCCCCCCGTGGTTGCCCTGTTATGCGAGCAGCAAGAGATTCATCATCTGAGTTCCACGTAACATCAGTTAACAAGTAATTGCTACAAAAAAGAAGGGGCGTAAAACGCCCCTCCTTTTTTAGTTGAATTGCTCAGCCCAATTGGAAATCCAATTGAGAGTTTTATGCACAAGTTCAGGAGTAGAAGCTTCGCAATAGAGCCTTAGCAATGGTTCAGTTCCACTAAACCGAATTAAGAGCCAACTTCCATCCGCTAAACGGAACTTAAAGCCATCGGGAGCCTTAGCATCTATTACTTTGCGCCCAGCAATTTCAGTCAATGAAAATTGTTGCAGCGTAGATACTAATTTCTCACGCGCCGCCATACCTGAGAGCTTCTTATCAATGCGATCGTAATGAGAGACAAAATTAGTTTGCTTTTGGAGATCACTGTAGAGAATGCTCAAATCTTTTCCAGATTCAGCGATCGCCTCTAACACATACAAAGCCGACAATAAAGCATCCCGCTCAGGAATATGATTACCATAGCCGATACCGCCCGACTCTTCTCCTCCCAATAAACAAGGTATTCCCGAAAGCATTCTTTCGGCAATATATTTGTATCCCACAGGAGTTTCATACACAGGTAAGTCAAAGAGCGCCGCCACTTTAGGCATCAGATCAGAACCACTAATAGTCTTAATCAATTCCCCTTGGAAGCCCCGATGCTTTGCGAGATGCTCTAACAAGATCGGAATCAGGATTTGGGAACTTAAAAAATTACCTTCACTATCCACAGCCGCAATGCGATCGGCATCTCCATCGAAGACAAAACCCACCAAAGTCTGGTCAGGATGATCGTGGTGATAGGTTTTGACTTGACGGAAGAGTTCAGCAATATATCTTGGCAAAGGCTCAGGCGCACCACCACCAAAGAGGGGATCACTATCACTATTAATTTCAATTAAATTGGCTTGGGTTGTAGATGGCAAGTCTAAAATTTTTGCTAAACCACCTGCGGCGGCTCCATGCATTACGTCGGCGAATACGGTCAACTTTCCCACTGCGATCGCATTCTTGATCGCTTCAATATTTACCTTGCCCCGCAAAGCTTCGCAATAACTTGCCCATGCATCAAAGGTTTCGATTGTGCCTACTCTTTTGTCAAGATGATGACTTTCATAGACAAAATCACCGCGCTCTAAAATCTCTTCAACTTTTGCGGTCACATCTGGAGATACGGAGCCGCCGAATGCACCTTTAATTTTTAAACCCGAATAGTTGGCAGGGTTATGACTAGCTGTAATTACCAAAGCTCCCAAAGCTTTGCGGTCATATGCTGCCCAGCTAAAGGCAGGTGTCGGGGCAAAGCCATCGGCAAGTAAAACATCAAACCCGATCGCGGCTACGGATTCAGCAGTACGTTTGGCAAAAGCGTCAGACATGAAGCGGCGATCGTATCCCACAATAATTGTGTTACTACCTGACGCACCAAAGGTCTCACGGAGAATATAAGCAGCGATCGGGGCAACTGCGGCTAAGCGCTCAAAGGTAAAATCATCGGCAATGATGCCTCTCCAACCGTCAGTTCCAAAGCGTATGGGGGGATGCAATGTAAATTTGCCGTGCATAAGCCTTTCAAAATTTCTTTTAGGTTAAAGTTTATCGCGAATTATCCTCTAGTAAAGCAAACTCGCCATTATGAAGGTTTTCATTTTGCTTACAGCAAAATAAAAACTCAAAACCTTGCAATTCTCATTGTATAGCGATGCAATTTTTACTCAGGATAAGGTTAATGGCGGCGCTTCGTGCCGCCATTAACCTTTTTTTTTAAGCAGTTTTGGTGAAAGTTAGCCGAAGGCTAACTTTCACCAAAACCCCAAATAAAAGTGACGGTGCGAAGCACCGCCGCTTTTATTTGGGGTTTTATGCCCTAAGCAAACCCTTTATTGCTATAAATTCTTGTAATTTCAATAACTCCTCTAAGCTGTGATCAAAAAACGCCGACTGCAAAGATTAACTTTACAAGCACACCAAGTCTTGTCAGCTTTACAAATTAATAGTTCGATCGCACTTACCACCGAGCAAAGACATTACCTATGCAATGTATTGAGATTAGAAGCGGAATCCGAATTTATTGCCCTTGATCGCCAAGGTGGATGGTGGCTAGCAAAGCTGTCCAATGATCCCGATATTGCGGAAGTCATTGCCAAATTAGAAAATAATTCTGAGTTAGCCGCCCAGATTACTCTTGGTATCGCCATGCCTAAAGGCAGCAATATCGAGTCGGTAATTCGTCAAACTACGGAACTAGGAGTACGTCAAATTGTGCCTCTATTTAGCGATCGCACAATCATCAAATCAGGTACAGAAATTGGCAACCAAAAACGCGATCGCTGGCAACGCATCGCCGAGGAAGCGGCCGAGCTATCAATGCGTAATTATGTACCTGAAATTAATAGTCCCCAAACATTAGCTGCATGGCTAGATACTCTGGCAAGCTCAAAGTCACCAACTTGTAAATATATATGCGTAACTAGTCATAATGCCCCACATTTACTAACTAGTCTGCAAAACTCAAATGGGGAAGAAAATTCTGAGATCATCATTACCACAGGTAGCGAGGGTGGTTGGACTGCTAGAGAAGAGGAAATGGCGATCGCATCAGGATTTATCCCTGTATCGTTAGGCGATCGGGTTTTATCCGCCATCACAGCGCCAGTGGTAGCATTATCCATAGTCGGCGCTTTTCTAGATACTCAATGAACACAAATACAGTCCAAACTATGGTGCAGCAAACGATCGCTTTGCGTACCAATGGCAAAAAACTACACAATATCACCCATCAAGTGGATGCTATCTTATCTCAATCAGGGATAAAGATAGGTCTATGCAATGTATTTTTACGTCATACATCAGCTAGCTTAATTATCCAAGAAAATGCTGATCCCGATGTATTAGCTGATCTAGAAACATTTTTCACAAAATTGATTCCTGAAGATGCCAGCAAATATCGCCATACTTCCGAAGGGGCTGATGATATGCCATCACATATTCGCAGCACTCTTACCAAAACCTCAGAAACGATCCCGATCGCTAATGGTAAACTTGCCCTCGGCACTTGGCAAGGAATCTTTGTCTGGGAACATCGCAATTTGGGTCATACCCGCGAAGTGCTGGTACATATTACAGGATGCTAAATGAAGCCCTCAAAAAAGCCACCAGCAAATCGATATCGTCCAGCCCTGAAGAGAAGCAAGTGGCTGAGAGGATTTCAGTGGTTTTTACCAGGATTATTTGTGAAGCGATGGCTACTAGTTAGCATCATCGGCATTGTATTAATCGTGTTAGGGATTGCCATTTCCGCAAGACTAACACCGATCTTATTTCTGTCACGCTTGATTGGTAATGCGATCGAAACCTTGGTATCGATCTTGCCCCGCAATATGAGTGGTCCCCTCGCACTTTTAATCGGACTAGGACTGTTGTGGCTAGGACAAAAACGTGCTCTCGGTTCGATCACCCAAGTTTTGATGCCCAATCAAGACAAAGAACTATTAGAACTGCTAGTTTCCCATCGCAAGCTCAACCGTGGACCGAAAATTGTAACCGTAGGTGGTGGCACAGGTTTATCAAATTTGTTGCGTGGGCTGAAGCAATATAGCGCTAACATTACGGCGATCGTCACTGTTGCCGATGATGGAGGCTCCTCTGGACGCTTGCGACGTGAGTATGGAGTTTTGCCCCCAGGCGATATTCGTAACTGCCTCGCAGCACTCGCCGATGAGGAGAAACTAGTCACAGAATTATTTCAATACCGTTTTCAAACAGGAGAAGGATTAACTGGTCATAGCTTTGGCAATTTATTTCTCACCGCCATGAGTGAAGTCACAGGTGATCTCGAAAAAGCGATCGCAGCTAGTTCACAGGTATTAGCGGTAAGGGGGCGCGTATTGCCAGCAACCCTTGATCACATGGTGCTATGGGCAGAATTTGAAGATGGACGATATGTTGAGGGAGAATCAAATATTCCTGAAGCCAAAGGTAAAATTAAGCATATTGGCTGTAAGCCAGATAATCCTAAGGGTTTACCCCAAGCCATTGAGGATATTAGCGAAGCCGATCTGATTGTGATTGGACCTGGAAGCTTATATACAAGTATTATTCCTAACCTACTTGTACCTGAAATACTGCAAGCATTGATTGATCGCAATGTGCCATCGATCTATCTTTGTAATATCATGAGTCAGGTAGGTGAAACAGACGGATATGCTGTATCTGATTATGTGCGAGTTTTAGACGAGATCGCAGGTGTGCGATTGTTTGATGTGGTTTTAGCCCAAAAGCATCCACCTTCAGAACGATCTCTACAACACTATGCTTCTTCTGGGTCACACTTTACATATCTAGATCGTGATAGCCTTTCTGCTATGGGATGCCCTATTTTAATGGCTAACATCATGCGAGAAAAAGACAATGGCACTGTATGTCATGACTCAGAAAAACTTGCGGGTGTATTAATGCGTTGGTACAACCGCCAGTAATTGAACTTAAACCTAAAAATACTAGATTCGTAGAAAGTCAGATAAGTTATCAGTGTTAGAGCATTACTATATTCAGTTTAACAGTGATATTTATGCTCTTGCTAACTTGCAAGAGTGGTTTCAACAATTTCAAAATTTATTGCCGAAGCAAACTTGGATGCAGTGCAATCTTGTCTTAGTTGAAGTATTTACCAATGTAGTCTCCTATGCCCATGAGGGGATGCCTGAAGAAACGCCAATCGATATTGAGATTGCGATCGATAAGACTGGATATTTTTTAGAGATGAAGATTTGGGACTTTGGTGAACCATTTAATCTTCAAGCAGAAATTGAAAGAGCCACTATGGAATCACAAAAAAACAAAAATTTTGAAAGTATTGATGATATTCCTACAGGTGGTCGAGGGTTAATGATCGCCAACACAATTGCTGACGAACTCAGATACGATGTCATGCCTGACGGTCGTAATTGCTTCGTCATGACCAAGAATTTTGCAAAGCTTGTTTAGATTTGGGCGCAAAGCGCCGCCTCTCAAATCTAATGCGAATTAGCGCTTAAGCCACAAAACAAAGGCAAATAAACCAACGGGTAAGGTAATTGCAGATACAGCGATCGCATTCATCACATCCACAGTTAAATTATTCGCCAGCAAACTCCAAGTAGGCGCAACATATTTAATTACTGCTGACGCGATCGCTGAATAAACCAATAATCGCAAAATAAATAAAATTTGTTGCCACATAATTTCGTCAGATTTAGCAAAGAGTATTGGGTAGTCCTAAAAAGGAAAGGATTTATGGTGGTAAGGATGGGCGGCGCTTCGCGCCGCCCATCCTTACCTATTTAGCACTACCGAGTATTGCTTTGCTAGTTTTTCTTTTTAGTACCTTCTTTTTCTTGGATTTCACTTGGAACAGGGAACTGCTCGATTGGTTGACCAGCTAAAGCTCTTTCCATAAACTTACGCCAAATTGGAACCACATAGACCCCTCCTGTGACACCATTTGCCATTGGCGAGTAATCATCATTGCCGATCCAAATTGCCACTGATAATTGAGGTGCATAGCCGACAAACCAAGCATCTCGAAAATCCGAAGTAGTACCCGTTTTACCTGCTACAGGTCGCCCATCACTCATTTGCGCCTCTGTTGCAGTACCGTTAGTAACAACTCCGCGCAATGCATCAGTTAAATAGGAAACAGCGATCGGATCAAGGATTAGTTCAGGCTTAGGAGTATTGTCTAGGACTAAATTGCCATTGCGATCAGTAACCCTTGCAATCAATGTAGTTTTGGACTTGTAGCCACCACTAGCAAATACTGCATAGGCTCCTGCTACCTCCATAGGAGTAACATCCGCAGCGCCAAGGGGTAAGGAAACAACTGGAATAATTGGGCTGTTAATACCCAGTTTGCGACAGAGAGCAACTACATTTTCATTACCAAATTCTAGCCCCAGCCTCAGAGCAGGAATATTTCGAGAAACGGCGATCGCTTGGCGAATGCTCATCGCTCCTGAAAATTTATTGTCATAGTTACGAGGAATATAAGGCTCATCACCATCAGGGATTGACATTGGGCTATCGTCTATCACTGAGTCAGGAGTGTAGCTACCTGAGGCAAAAGCAAGATAATAAACAAAGGGTTTAAAAGATGATCCCAGTTGTCTTCTTGCTAATACAGCACGGTTAAATTGATTCTTATCAAAGTCACCAACCCCACCTACTAGCGCCTTCACAAATCCTGTACGTGGATCAACGGCAACTAGAGCTAGTTGATCAGCATAGGCTCCGCGATCTACTAAGTCCTTATGTCCTTCAGCAGCTACCTCTTCGGCAATACGTTGTAGCTTTAGATCAATTGTTGTCTGAACCCTTAACCCACCTTGAAGAACAACATCACGACCAAATTTTTCTTCTAGCTCAGCAGTGACTGCCTGTGACACATAGGGGACGCGGCTTGCTTCGTAGGAGATACCCTGTTTCCGAATTGTGATTTTTTGCGCTCTTGCAGCTTTTACTTCAGCCTCTGTTGCCCACCCAAGCTCTAAAAGTCGATCAAGTACAAGTCCCTGACGCTTTTTTGCCTCAGCATAGTTATCAACAGGATTAAAGACCGAAGGGGCTTGAATCGTGCCTGCCAAGATCGCAGCCTCACCAAGGGTCAAATCTGCGGCAGATTTGCCGAAGTAATTTTGAGAAGCAGTTTCAGCACCATTCGTATTTTTACCCCAAAACACTTGGTTCAGATACATTTCAAGGATTTGCTCCTTGGTAAATACCTGCTCAACACGCATAGCTAAAACCGCTTCGGCAACTTTGCGATTGAGACTACGCTCATTAGAGAGAAATAAATTTTTAACTAATTGTTGTGTCAGGGTTGAGCCACCTTCAACAGTTCCACCTGCATTAAAGTTGGCTAAAATAGCGCGTCCAATACCGCTGGGATCAATGCCTTTGTGGGTATAGAAGTACGCATCTTCCATCGCCAGAACCGATCGCTTAAGGTGTGGCGAAATGCGATCGAGGGTAACAACTTCACGATTAACATCCCCATGTAACCGTGCTATCAGCCCGCCATTGATATCGTAAATGTAAGTAGTCTCAACTGGCACATAGCCTTTGAGGACTCGCAAATCAGGCAGATCGCGAAAGCTGAGAGCTAAGCCTACAAGTGCACCCGCTACTCCCGCACCACCAATCATGATAATGCCCAGCAATGTGCCACCAACAGCTTTGAGAGTGCCTTTTAAAATACTGCTTGCCAGAGACTGAGAACGCTCTACACTATTCGATGCCACAGCAATCTACCCTTTGATCAATTCATAGGTAATCTTACTGCATTAATTAAGTATTGCGTACTAAAAACTTAAGGTTGTGCAAAGTACAACCTTAAGTTTTTGACTTTTAGCGTCGTTGAGCGAGTTTTTCATATACCATTTGCAGATCGACTTGATGATGCGCGATCGCTACTAAGGTGTGATAAAACAAATCCGCCA
The DNA here is from genome assembly GCF_051131155.1 of Pseudanabaena minima str. Chao 2107. Lineage (NCBI taxonomy): Bacteria > Bacillati > Cyanobacteriota > Cyanophyceae > Pseudanabaenales > Pseudanabaenaceae > Pseudanabaena > Pseudanabaena minima. The sequence continues at coordinate 92,491 of NZ_CP159508.1, read as the reverse complement.
CCTCTGAGGCGATCGCATCGGGATCATCATCTTTACAAGCCATCACCACTTCGGCGGATTCTTCACCAATCTTTTTTAAAATTTTGTTGTCGCCACCAGCAAATAATTTGCAAGTATACGAACTTTCTTGCGGATGCTCACGGCGATCGACAATCACCGCAAATAATTCTGATAAAGGATCGTTCATAAAAGTACCTAATAATCAACAATAGTGTTGAGCTTAAGGTTCTGCAATTTAATAAAGAACCCGATTTTTGTGGCGCGGCGAAGCCGCACCACAAAAATCAGTTCTTTATTTTACTGTGCGTCTCTTAGCTCAGCACTATTGTTCTTTAATAACTGATGTTACGTGGAAGGAATTCTTGCGATGGCGTAAGGCTAGGGCTGGCACGGGGGCGCAGCCCCTACAAGATCTAAAATCTACAGGTAGGGGCAATCCCCCCGTGGTTGCCCTGTTATGCTAGCAGCAAGAGTTTCATCATCTGAGTTCCACGTAACATCAGTTAATAATCATAAAGGCACGCATAGCGTGCCTTTATGATTGTTTGGGAATATCCTGCTAAGCAGGATATTCCCAAAATAAATGTTGCCAACAATTACTTGATGGAAACCTTACCACCAGCTTCTTCGATTTGCTTCTTAGCAGCTTCAGCATCAGCCTTAGGCAGACCTTCTTTGATCGTCTTAGGAGCAGACTCAACCATATCCTTAGCGTCTTTCAAGCCTAAACCAGTGATTTCGCGAACGATCTTTAGAACAGCGATCTTCTTATCAGCAGGAACTTCGTCAAGTACCAAGTCAAAAGCAGTCTTTTCTTCAACTTCTTCAGCAGCAGCAGCGCCAGCACCAGGAGCAGCCATCATCATGCCACCAACAGGAGCAGCAGCCGAAACGCCGAATGTTTCTTCGATCGCTTTGACCAATTCAGAAGCTTCAAGAAGGCTCAAAGACTTTAGTTCTTCAATAATGCTGTCGATTTTTGCAGACATAGTTTTTCTCTTTAATTAATTAGATTAGATTTTAGGTTTGGTTGCTTGAGGCTGTTAGCTATTAGCAATTAGCCTTTAGCTTTTATAGAGATTGAGCTAATAGCTAATAGCTAATAGCCAATCGCTTCTTAAGCAGCTTCTTTTTCGGAAACAGCTTTGATAGCTCTGCCCAGAGATTGCGGAACCTCTTTGATGCCGATCGCGATCTTGGCGGTAACCGCATTGATTGCGCCAGCAATTTGCGAGATAAGTACTTCCTTAGAAGGTAGATCAGCGATCGCCTGCAAGTCTTTTGCAGTCAAAGCACGACCTTCTAAGACACCACCACGCAGTTCAGTTTTCTTAGATTCCTTTTGGAATGCTTGATAAGCCTTAACAGCACCACCAATGTCATCTTTGACAAACAAACATGCCGAAGGACCAACCAGAAACCCTTCAAGAGATTTCCATTCGGGCACATCAGAGATTGCTTGCTTGAGCAAAGTGTTTTTAGTAGTTCTGCACACCGTACCCGTAGGACGGAGTGAGCGGCGGAGCTTAGTAATTTCAGCTACTGACAGAGTTGAATAGTCGATTACCATGACCATCTGAGTTCCTTCAAACTCTTTGGTCATTTCTCCGACTAAAAATTTCTTTTGGTCTAGGGTCTTACCCATATGGTTTTCACCTCCTTGTGTTTGGAACCAATTTCAACGATTTGACTCGCTATTAAATTGGCTGTATGTATCTTTAAAAGTCATTAAAAAAGCCTCGTCTTTTCGCAGACCGAGGCCAAAAAAGTATTCTCTCAAGAATCTTTTTTAAAACACCTCGGCAGGAAATTAAGCAATTAGCACCTGCTGTCTATGGAGATATTCAGTTGTCGAAATTTCTTTCTAGGCTTATTACAACAATTAGACTGAGCTTTTAATAGTTCCTTGAGATTCTTACTGCTTGGGGCTAAGTAATCTCAAGGATAATGACTTTAGAAAGGCTTTATTTACGCTTCTGCAAGTTTGAGGTCGCGTAAGGCCGCAACATCGACTTCGATCGCTGGTCCCATCGTTGCGGACACATAGAGTGATCTCCAGTATCTACCCTTTGCGCCAGAAGGACGATTACGATCAATCGTTTCTTGTAAAGCTTTGAGGTTAGTTAGCAAGTCTTCAGCAGGAAAAGCAGCTTTACCAAACTGAATGTGAACAATTCCAGTACGATCAGCACGGAATTCTAGCTTACCAGCTTTGAACTCATTAATTGCACCACCCAAATCAGTAGTTACCGTACCACCTTTAGGCGAAGGCATCAATCCTCTTGGACCAAGCAATTTACCGAGCTTAGCCACTTGAGGCATCATATCAGGTGTGGAAATCAGCAAATCAAAATCCATTCTTCCCTTGCTGATTTCATCGATTAGCTCCTCAGAACCAGCGATATCTGCACCTGCGGCGGTTGCTTCAGCAACTTTTTCACCACGAGCAATAACTGCTACACGAATTGTTTGACCTGTTCCCTTAGGTAAAGTCACCGTTGTCCGCAATTGTTGATCGGCGTACTTCGGATCGATACCTAGTCTGACGTGTGCTTCTACAGATTCAGGAAACTTAGCAGTTGCAGTTACCTTAACTAGTTCCAATGCATCAATTGGTGCATAAGGACGGGCTTCAACTTTACTGAGAGCTTCCTTAAGACGCTTCGAGATTTTTTTTGCCATGATTGCTCCTACGGGGTGCGATCGGAAAACTTAATTCCCTCCCCCAACTAAAATGTTTATTGAAACTTATTGATCTTGCTTGTTGATCTTGCAAGTTTACAAAGCTAAGAACTAAGCGCTAATGGTAACGCCCATATTCTTTGCCGTGCCTTCAATGATCTTCATTGCTGCATCGATATCATTTGCATTGATATCAGGCATCTTGGTTTCCGCGATTTGGCGCAGTTGATCTCTAGTGATCGAACCTACTTTTTTACGGTTAGGCTCTGCCGAACCAGAGGAAATACCAGCCGCTTTTTGAATTAAAACTGATGCTGGTGGTGTTTTGAGAACGAAGGTGAAGCTTCTGTCTTCATAAACAGATATTTCTACAGGAATGACCATGCCTGCTTGATCAGCAGTACGGGCATTATATTCCTTACAAAACATCATGATGTTGACACCATGCTGACCTAAAGCAGGACCAACTGGTGGAGTTGGACTAGCTTTACCAGCATTAAGTGCTAACTTGATAATTGCTGTAACTTTCTTAGCCATTGATTTTAGCCGTTAAAAAATCTACAAACCTGCGTTTGAGTGAATTAGTTTTGCTTTTGAACCTGATTGAATTCTAGTTCTACAGGAGTGTCTCTACCAAAGATGGAAAGAAGGGCTTTTAGTTTGCTACGTTCTGGGCTAACTTCCACCACTTCACCTTCAAAATCCTTGAAGGGTCCATTAAGCACTTTGATTTTGTCGCCTTGAGCCATATTAATTTTGAGAACTGGCTCTTGTTCGACGGTGACACGGAAGATTCTTTCGACTTCTTTTTCGGTTAAAGGACGAGGTTTAACATGTCCACGACCACGACCGTAATGACGTTTTTGCTCTGTACCAACGAAGTTAATTACATGGGGCGTGCTTTTAACAGCTAGCCATGCGTCGTCATCAACTTCTAACTGTCCGATCTCATTTCTGACAGTTTTGATTTGGATCAGAACATACCCAGGGAAAATCTTTTCCTCAGAAGTTGCTCGACTGCCATCCTTTCTAAGTTTGACGGTCGGTGTCTGCGGAATTTCAATTTGCTTGATCCTATCTTCGACATCAAGAGTTTTGATGCGTTGCTCTAGGCTCGACTTAACCTTTTTTTCGCAGCCTGAAGCGATTTGGACGGCATACCAGTTAAATAGTACGTCTTCATCTTCGTGGCCACTAGATGAGTGGTCGATGTCCTCGGTAAACATTATTGAAACACCTGCAATGCGATCGCCTTAAACAAAGCATCAATTAGATAAACAAAGGTTGCTACTGCAACGATCATCAAAAGAACCGATGCAGATTCACTAATAAGTTGTTGGCGGGTGGGCCAAACAATCTTACCGAATTCGGCTTTGGATTCTACAAAAAGTTTGGCAACTCCAGTTGGTTCAGACTGTACATCTGCTCCAGCTTTCGGTGCTTCTTTTGGTTGCTCTTTTAGTTCGTTTTTCGTCATAGCGGCAACTCTTGCGATCCCTTTGCAATCTTGATAAATGCGATGTGTTTAAGTAAAGTCTTGAACAAACTTAAATAATTTCGATCTTATGAAATTGGTGAAGCGCGCCCTGAGGGACTCGAACCCCCGACATCAGGTTTTGGAGACCTGCGTTCTACCAACTGAACTAAGGACGCACGTAATGAAAACACGATTTCGATACGCAACCAGTTATATCTACTGTATCAATTGCTATAACAAAATAGTATTTGATACTTAGTATAACCATAGATTGCTCTATAGTGGTCGATCAAATCGTTGTTTAAGACGAGTTGCTTTACCAACGAGGTCACGTAAGTAATAGAGCTTAGCACGACGCACTTTACCACGACGAATCACTTTGATGCTTTCAATTTGGGGAGAATGTAGCAAGAAGGCTCGCTCAACTCCGATTCCTTGAAATACACGACGAACGGTAATGACAGAGTTAATGCCAGAACCACGTCTTGCAATGATTACGCCTTCGTATGGCTGAGTACGCTCTTTGCCGCCCTCTTTAATCCTAACTCCAACCTTGACAGTATCACCCACATAAATTGTGGGAAGATCCGTTTTGATATATTCCGCTTCAATTGAGCGGATGATTTCAGAAGCGTTCATGAGGAATGCCAAAAAAGTCGCGATCATCTATGTTAGAGCATGAATGATCTAATGTCTATAATTTCCACAAAAAAGTTTAGATATAGCGCTTCGCGCTATATCTAAACTTTTTTCTTTATGAGATTAAATGATTTGTGAGAGTGCGCCTTTTAGGCGCACTCTCACAAATCATTTAGGATTGCTTATGTCTAAACTTTTTTACGGAGGCTAGAGCTTGGAGGAAGATTGCTGTTGTTTTGTTCATCTTGGCGAAGAGCAATAATCTCTGAGGCTGTACTTTGTAAGGTGAGATCGCGGTAGGGAATCGCCGCACGAGTTTTTAAAAAAGCGGCTTCGGTGTCGGAAATTGGTGGTAATGGTGTGGGTGCAAAGGCGGCGATCGTGCTGGGGGATTTGCGTCCGATGGGGGCGATCGCTCCTATTTGTAGTCCTGCCAACAGCATGGCAGCCCGAACGGCGGCGGATGAGGAGTAAGTAACCAGATAGCCATCGGGTTTGAGGCAGTTGGCTAAAAGCTGGATAAACTCGACTGTCCAGAGTTGAGGACAGTGGGGTGGTGAGAAGGGATCAAGAAAGATGGCATCTGCCCATTTGTGAGGGACTTGGCTAATGGTTTGTCTGGCATCGCCAATGAGTAGTTGTAAAGATAAACTTTCGGTAACTAGGGTTTGAGTTTCGGCAGCAGTTTTTAAGATTTGCGCGATCGCAGGTTGCCAAATATCTACTAATCCTGCGGCGCTCGCTTTTTGGGGGACTTCGAGGTTATTTTCGAGAGCGATGATGTGGAGATTTGCCCTGCAATCAGGTACTTCGGAGACACAGGCGATCGCGGCAGCGCTGTTGTAGCCTAAGCCATAGCAAACATCGAGAATGTTGAGTTGAGTTTGAGTTCTGGCTTTCTCAGTAATTTTGGCAGGTATGACAAATTTAGCTTCGGCTTCGTGTTTTGCACCGTGGGAGCTATGAAATGTTTCTTGAAAAGTGTCTGACCAAAAAGTAACTGATCCGTCTTCAGTTGGGAAAAGAGAAAGCTTGTCCATTGTGATCGTAATTCATGGATTTGATACCAAGGGTCAAAAGGGGCATTACCCTTTTGACCCTTGGTATTACTATTTTTCAGCTTTAGGAACTACCGAAACAATCAAGAGATTATCGGGTTGTAATAATTCCTTAGCTGCACGATTGACCTGCTCAAGAGTTACTGATTGGATGCGCTGGGGGAACTTGTAGAAATCGCCAACTGGGAAGCCATAGATTTCATCACTGAGTAGAGAACTTGCCACGCTGTCAGGATTAGCAAATTCAGTACTAAAGCCATTGAGCAAGCTCTTTTTTGCCACATCAAATTCAGCTTGAGTTATGCCCTTATCGCGGACAGATCTAAGCAACGCCACCGTAGCCGCGATCGCCTTTTCCGTATCCTTACCACTGGTTTGCATCTGCACAATAAATGCTCCCTGCGGTGGTCTACCCGCTTGGAAATAGCTGTAAATGCCATAGGTCAAACCAAGGCGATCGCGAATTTCTGTACCAAGACGACTGGCTAAGGTATCACCACCGACAACCTGATTCAGCAAGAGCGCAGGGTAATACTGAGGTTCGAAGCGGGAAATACTCGGATGACCGATGATGGTTACCGCTTGAGTTTTACCTGCTAAAGTTGCTTGTTTTTCATTGGTTCGTTCAAGATTAGGAACTTTGGGGTACTGAAACTTTGGCGCTTTACCTGTAGCTTGCCATTTACCCAATTTTTCTTCGAGTAAAGATTTCACTACCGCAGGGTCGAAGTCACCCATGAGCGTGAGAATCGTATTGTCAGGTCGATAATAGGTTTTATAGAACTTAACTAAATCTTCACGGGTTAAAGACTTGAGCGTTTCTTCAGTTCGCATTGCCTGAAATGGATGTCCTTTAGGATAGAGCGTTGATTGAAAAATCCGACGCACTAAAGAGTTGGGGTTATCCATCTCTGACTTATAGGCGAGAAGATTGCGCTGAAGATTGAGTTCAAATTCTTTAGCTGGAAAAGTCGCATTTTGGAGCAAGTCAGCTAATTGATCGATCACAATTGGCAAGTCCTTAGACAGTGATATACCAGAGATACCGACACTTTCACGACCAGCCGAAAATCCTAAACTGGCTCCACGATTTTCTAACCGCGAGGCAAGGGTTAATGCATCTTTAGTTACCGTACCATTGGTGATATTTTGAGCTGTGATGACCGCTAAACCAGCTTTCTCAGACGAGTCAAAACCTGCTCCTGCGTCAATTTCGCCAACCAAAGTTACAGCGGGGGTACTGCGATCGCTTAATAACAGAACTTTCAATCCATTGGATAGGGTGAACTTATCAGGATTGACCTCAGGGGGAATTGCTGCCTTAGCAACTAAAGCGCTCTCTGGTAAGTATTTGGCAACTTCAGCAGGATCAACGGGAGAACTGGGTTTAAATGCATCCGAAGAGTGAGCATTACTAGGCGTTGTTCCTGCCCCAGCCGTAATCACCGATGGCTCAAAATATCCAACCACACGGCGATCGCGTTGTAAATATTGCTTGGCTACGCGCTTGACATCGGCACTCGTGACCTTATCGACTGCACTCAAATAGCGATCACTATAGCGATAATCCTTAGCTACGGTTTGGTTATACCCAATTTGAATAGCCTGTGAATTAACATCCCGATTACCCAAAATGTAGCTTGCGCGCATACTGGTTTTCGCCCGCTCTAGTTCTTCGGACGTAATCGTCTGCGTTTGCAATTTTTCAACTTCGGCAAGTAACAGGCGATCCAGTTCTTCGAGAGATTTACCTGCGGTCGGAGTAGCACTCATAAAATACCAACCTGTGCCAATCATTGATGAGGCACTACCACTGGCACTACTAGCCAAGCCTGTCTCTACCAAAGCTTGATAGAGTCGAGAGCTTCTACCCGATGTCAAAATGCTGTCCATCACATCGATCGCCGCGACATCAGCATCATTAACCTTAGGCAAGTTCGGATAGACCACTTGCAAAAATGGCACACTGCCAGGCTCTTTGAGGCGAATTGGCTCCTGCGCTGATTTCGGTTCTGGTGGTTTGGGTTTACTTTGTTGGGCTTCAGGGGTGATTAAAACTTTAGGTTTTGGGGGAGCGGTGATCGCGCCATAGATTTCACGCACCTTTTTAAGTGTATCGGCGGTGTTGAAATTGCCAACAATTACCAGTGTGGCGTTATCAGGACGATAAAAAGTACGGTAATAATTTTGGATATCCTCAACCGTATAGTTTTCGACATCAGGGCGATAGCCAATCACTGGCCAGCCATAAGAACTATCTGGATAGGCGGCTAGCATCACCTGTCGATAAAGTCTTGTGCCTGGGCTATTATTTCCGCCATCTAGTTCCGATAAAACGACAGTACGCTCACTTTTGAGTTCATTTTCACCAGCGACAGTATTAACCATGCGATCGGCTTCCAGTCTAAGCATGGCATCCAGTTTATCGCTACCTGTTGTCCCAAAATAGGCGGTCATGTCATAACTAGTGAAAGCATTAGAGTCACTACCTAATGCACTAAACAGTCGTCCAAACTGGATCGGACGCTCTTTAGTTCCTTTAAATAGTAAATGTTCAAGTTGATGGGAAATACCTGTGATTCCTGCTTTTTCATTTTGCGAACCAACGCGATACCATACTTGGACGGTGACCACTGGAGCCGTATTTACTTCTTTGGTTAAAACCGTCAATCCATTATCTAAAACAGTTTTAACGACATTACCCGTTAGTAAATCAGGCGATTGACTAGACGGTTGACTAGAGGTTATAGCGTTTTTAGCAACTAGATCAGGCTGAGCAGCATATGCTTGATTACCTGACAATTGCCACAAAGATGATTGCCAAGATAGGGGCAAGTTACCGAGCATCACCACAGCGATCGCTGTAGCTAAGCCACGACTCAAAAAAGAGAGCATAAAATTACGCTTCACCGAAATCTCCACGAAATACAGCTTTTATTATAAGTAGCTCAGCATAATAGTTATAACCTAACCCCAGATTGTTGGGCAGTGCGCGTAGCGGACTGCCCAACAATTTACTCAAACCTGTAAAGTTGCACTCGTGTGGGGCGCAACTTTACAGGTTTGGACTAATCAGGCTTGGCGACATTGCATAATAAGTTGAAGCTATTTCAAGATGACTATGAATGCTCGTGACAACATGAATCCTGCGTATTCCCACGCTGAACTAAAAACTGATCATAACTACGAGCTAATGGATGTAGAAGCAATCCAAAAAGCATTAGGGCGATCGCGTGCTTCGGTATATCGCTATGCCAATACTGACCCAGAGCAAGGTTTATTAAACTTACCCTATGACCCCACTAGGCTTAATCCTGAACTCCGTCAAAGCGATCGCGATCCTTTATTATTTCATCCCACAGAGGTGTCAAGATTTGCGAGGGATGTCTTGAAAATGAAACAAGTGACAATTCAGGTACAAGAATCTACTCAAAACGAGACTAATCGGCTATTACGAGAAATTTTGCAAGAACTGCGAACGCTTAATCAAGCAATTACCTCTCTTCGTAATCTATAGAAAAAGTCGTTAACAATATGTTTTACAAACTAAACTTAAAAATTCTTTTTTTGTTTGGCTACTTCAATAGCATTATTCTCAGCAATTTCCTCATCTGTCAGTCTTGATTTATTTTTAAAATAATCATTTTTTGTTACGGTTTCATGAAGTTTTCTTAAGATATGACATAATTAACGTATAGTTGATAGCTAATAAACATATTTGCATATTAGCTCGACATGGATACCCATTAGGGAGTTCAAATATTATGGATAGCCGATTAACTTTGACTGGGGAAGCCGCAGCCTTGCTTGAACTTGTTACGAAATCAAATGACTTGATTTCGGTATCTGTTCAAGCAAGGTTGACTCCAAATGAATCAGATGAAGCGGTTCGCCTTTTGCAAGAAAAAAAATTAGTTGTTGTTGAAAAAGATTATATTTCCTTAACAAAACTTGGGAAAGAAGTAAAAGCTAGCATGGCTTATGACATAAAAGGAAAAGTTGGATCAAATCGTATTTATCCAGCTGGTGGATTTGGAAATCCCGACGGAGCAAGCACCCAAAAAGAGTAGTCAAAAATGGAGCAGACTATAATCGATCAACTTCTTTGCTTTTTAGTAATATCAATAGTTACCGCTTTTGACTCTTGGTCTTCACTGCCTGCTTTACATGGTATTAACAACAAAAATAAGTGGATTTATCTTCCGCTTGTTTGTTTTGGCATAGCAAGCGGATTAATTGGATTACTGTTCTATCATTTGTGTGTACTGTCAAATGATATAAACAAAGCTCCAATCCCTATTAGGGGAGTAATGATTTCTCTTCTTTATCTAAGTCTTGTCAATCAAAAGTTTGGAACTATAAAACCCGAAAAAGAAGGGGATAAACAAACTGAGCTTGGTATCATAGCATTATATTCTTTTCTAAAAAATATATCTCACAAGTTTATCAACAACATACACTTAAAACATCTTACTTGTAAGGAATTAATAGATACTAATGGCAGAGAAAAAGATGATACAAAGTCATTAAAGAATGCAGCAATAATTCGAGCTATGAACGACATATTCAAGAATTCCAAAGAGAAAAGCGAAGATATAGCTTGGATTGAAGCAACGACAAGCGAAAGGGGTAATAGCTTTAAGAAAAATAAATACCTTCAAAAATATATTGATACTGGTATACGATTTGAATTAATTACCTCAGAGAAATCAGTGAAAAATAGCTCAGAAAGACAATAGAAAAGGTTTATCAATGAGTAAAAAAAGCGGTGCTAAGCACCGCTTTTTTATTTAGTCCTCATCCTCAAAATCATCATCATCTTCCTCATCGTCATCATCAAACTCCACATCATCATCCACTAGCTCATCGTCAAAGCTGCGACGACTGCGAGGCTTATCGACAACACGGATTGGCTCGATCCGAGGCTCAATGATTTGATAATTACGGGCAGTATTGTCATCAATAATCACGTCATCTGCTTCTTCGTCATAGCCAAGATCTGGCTCATAGCCATTATCGACATCCACGATTGGCGTATCGTAAGCATTAAAGCCAGTACCCGCAGGAATCAAACGACCAATAATGACGTTCTCCTTCAAGCCACGCAACCAGTCAGACTTACCTTCGATCGCAGCTTCCGTGAGAACACGAGTGGTCTCTTGGAAACTCGCTGCCGAGATAAAGCTATCTGTATTCAAACTAGCCTTGGTAATACCCATCAACACAGGCGTATAGTCCGCAGGTGCGCCGCCTGTAATTTCCATCGCCTCATTGATTTGTTCAACTTGATGGAGTTCTACCAACTCACCTGGGAGACGAGTAGTATCACCACCATCCTCGATACGTACCTTAGAAGTCATCTGTTTAACGATCACTTCAATGTGCTTATCGGAAATGTCTACACCTTGAGATTGGTATACCGATTGGACTTCGTTCATCAAGAACTCTTGTACCTTTTGCAAACCAATCAGGGCAGCTTGTCTGACTCCTAGAGATTCCTTGTAAGCATGGAAATAAATATCGAGAATGTCATGGGGATTGGCGGGTCCATCAGTGAGAGCTTCACCAGCTAAGACTTTCTGACCATCGGAGATAATTACACTTTGACCTGCATTGAATGAGTAATCATCATCTAAAACCCCATCATCACCGAGAATCTTCACTTCAGGATTATCATCTGAGTCATAGGTAACTTGGGCTGTACCCGAAGTACGGGCAAGTACACACATTTCCTTGGGCTTACGAGCTTCGAGGAGTTCTTCAATCCGAGGTAGACCTTGGATGATGTCTCCAGTCTTGGCACGCTCAAACACTAGCAATGCAATGTTGTCACCACGCTGTACAAGGTCAGCATCATGGATTTGCAACAATGCGCCAGGGGATACCAGATAGGGACGACCAATCCGAAATACGACGGAGCCATCTTCTACCTTGAGGACTTGTCCCGACTCTTCAGTAATCACTCCCTCACCGATTTCATCGCCCGAACGTAAAAGATCGCCAGCTTGAACCGTGGGATTAGGGCAAGGTGTAGTGATGCAATCCGCCTCGGTGACAACTAGTAAGCGACGTACTACTTCCGATCCTTGACGAATGCCACGGATCTGACCAGCTTTCTTGCAGAGAATTTCGGTACGTGCAACAACTGCACCTGGGTCAATGCGATCGCCATCATTTACTAGCAAACGGGTGCGTGAGTTGGTATGGGCTGGATCGCCAGAGTTATCTTGACGAATCACTAAGGATTCCAGAATTACCAATTGCAAACGTAAGCTACCTGGATCGCTGTCATTAGGAATAAACTCAATGTCCGCAGCCAATTGAGGGGCATCGGTGTCAACCTCTAGCAATAGTTGGGTCTTGAGTAGCTCAACGCTATCGATCGCCTTGACGCGATCGCCATCTTTGTAGGGGATACGCTGCACAGCCCGTAGACCAATCGAGCGACCTTCTTGGTTGACTGACTCTTGGCTAGGAACCGTTGGTACATCAGGAACTTGATATTCTTCCACGGGACGCAGTAGTAGGGCAGGCCCTTCGGTTGAGTCCAGATATTCCACATAGCGCAGTTCAGGGGAAGTCAATCCTGGCATAATTTCTGTGCCTGGTTGAGCTAAAGTGCCATTCTTTTGCATGGCAGTTTGTGGATCATCAACAAGATGTAAATCACCTGGTTTGATCACAATTTCGCGCAGAATGTCATTCTTTTGGAATACTTCCACTACCCCTGCGGTTTGACTAAAGATATCTTTCACAACTTCAGTACCAGCTTCAATAAACTGATTTTCTTCCACCATCAATAGGGAAGCATCCTTATTAACTTCATGGGTTTCTTCAGGAACCCAAAGCAAAGTACCACCCTTGACGACTTCATAACCCTGCTTGCCCTTGCTGCGCTTAGCGACTTCCACACCTGCAAATTTGATAATACCGCCACTCTTAGTTTGGTAAGTATCATCAATAAGTTCGGCAACAACTTGATTGTTAATCAGTTTTGAACCTGGGGAAGCTTTGAGCGAGAAGCTCTGACCACCTTGAGTTTCCAGAACATAATGCTCACGACCTTGGTAGCTTTCTTCTTTGACGATCGCTTGATCTAATACCACTGAAGCAGTAATAATTTCAACTTCACGGTTATGGCGGCTATCTTCTTCACTTAGACGGACAACTCCACCGTGCTCAGTAATCAAGCGAGTTTCTGCAAGTACATCACCTTCTTTGACATAGGCTTCATTTTTTACAGTTGGTTCAGCCGTTGGAGGCAAGTCATAGACTTCACCAGCCAATACCCAAACCCGACCTTTTTCACCACGAGCAACATAGCTAGTGTTACCTTGACGGTCTTTTTTCTCTTCGATCGCTAGATCTGAGAACAAAACTTCACCAGCCAAACCAGTATTTAGCGCTTTGGTCGCCTTTTCTGTAGTTTTGCGAGAAGTTTTACCTGTCGCCGAAACCTCAGCCATCAGTTGGTTTTGAGTTACCTTTTGTCCTTCACGAACTAATAGAGTCGAACCTTGGGTAACTGCATAGGTACGCTTGCCTTCAGAACTTTCTAAGGTAAAGTCGCCATTTGATTCCACGATGAATGCATCTTCACCATGACGGGTACGCATGGGACGAACTTTTAGCTTTTTACTATATTTAATTGTGCCATCGTAGGGAGCGCGTTGTTGTTCGGCAACTTCCCCAGTAAATACACCACCTGTGTGGAAAGTACGCATGGTTAGCTGTGTGCCAGGTTCACCGATCGACTGGGCGGCGATGATACCTACCGCTTCGCCAATATCTACCAACTCAGCATGAGCCAAGCTCCAGCCATAGCACATCTGGCAAACCGATCTCGTCGATTCACAGGTAAAGGCGGAGCGCACACAAACTTCTTCGACCCCAGCCTTTTGAACTGCCAAGGAGAGATCTTCAGAAATCTCTTGGTTACGCATGACGATTACTTCGCCCGTATTAGGATCGACAATATCCTCAGCCGCCACACGACCAAATAGGCGATCGGACAACTTAATTAAGGTCTTTTCCCCATCACGCATCGCTTTGAGCTTAATGCCGCGAGTCGTACCACAGTCATTCTCACGAACGATTACATCCTGCGATACGTCAACAAGACGACGGGTAAGATATCCAGAGTCAGCCGTGCGTAACGCTGTATCTACAAGTCCTTTACGCGCACCGTAGGATGAAATAATATACTCGGTGACTGTCAGACCTTCACGGAAATTCGTCTTAATCGGTAAATCGATGATTTCCCCTTGTGGATCTGCCATCAAACCACGCATACCGACTAGCTGACGTACCTGCGAGATGTTACCACGCGCTCCAGAGAACGCCATCATGTATACCGAGTTAAGGGGGTTATTACTCTTAAAGTTTTTCACAACCTCATCCTTGAGGTTTTCGTTAGCCACGTTCCATGTGTCGATTACTTTTTGGAAACGTTCAACCTCAGTAATTTCGCCCCTTGTATAACGGCTTTCGGTTTCTTCGATTTCCTGCTCAGCCGCCGCTAGCAAAGCTTTCTTACTAGCAGGAACTTGCAAATCGTCAATACTAATTGACACGCCAGCTTGTGTTGCATAGCGAAAGCCTAGTGCTTTTAATTGGTCAGCAACATTGGCGGCGCTAGTTGTTCCATAATGCGTAAAAGCCCAAGCAATTAACTTCTTCAACTGCCCCTTATCAATGGTGCTATTGATAAAGCGTTGAGGCTTCTTCTCTTCAGGCGAATCCGTGTTGCTAGTCGTGAAATCTGCCATGGTATTAAGCTATTAAATAATCTTTTGAGTAATTAATCGAAATTTTATGGTTATGAATAGCCCCACAAAGCGTGACTATTCACAACATTTAGCTAGCTAGAGACGCATAAATTGCCTGGTTGAAAATCACGCGCCCAGGAGTAGTTTTGATGTATTGCGAAATCAAGCCACCTTCAGCATCTTCACGAGTACGTCGGAAATCATACTCCTTGACCTTTGTGCCATCTTCAAGAACCGTAACCTTAGGCTCCTCATTTTCTTTGGCTGCACCTTGACCTTCAACGATTCCCTCAAATCTCACCCAAACATTGGCATGAATATCAATTTCACCTTGTTCGTATGCCATTACTACATCATTGAAGTTAGCAAAGTAACGTCCTTGCCCCTTCTGCTTATAGGGATTTTCAGTAGTGAGATAGTAACAGCCCAAAACCATATCTTGGCTAGGGGTAACGATCGGGCGACCCGTTGCGGGCGAGAGAATGTTGTTAGAAGCCAACATCAACAAGCGGGCTTCAGCCTGAGCTTCAATCGATAGGGGAACGTGAACCGCCATTTGGTCACCGTCAAAGTCGGCGTTAAAGGCGGGACATACAAGGGGATGTAATTGAATCGCACGACCACTAACTAGCAATGGTTCAAAGGCTTGAATACCCAAACGGTGAAGCGTTGGAGCGCGGTTCAGCATGACAGGATGTTCGCGGATCACATCTTCGAGTACGTCCCAAACGGCTGGATCATTACGTTGAATTAGCTTTTTCGCAGCCTTGATATTATTCACCAAGCCCGTTTTGATCAAGCGATGAATTACAAAGGGTTGGAATAGCTCGATCGCCATTTCCTTGGGAAGACCACATTGGTGAATCTTCAGGTTAGGTCCCACCACAATAACAGAACGACCAGAGTAGTCAACCCGTTTACCGAGTAAGTTTTGACGGAAACGACCTTGCTTACCTTCGATAATGTCTGAGAGAGACTTAAGTGGGCGATTGTTTGCGCCAACTACCGTCCGACCACGACGACCGTTATCGATCAAGGCATCAACGGCTTCTTGCAACATCCGTTTTTCGTTACGGACGATGATTTCAGGTGCAAGAATTTCCTGCAAACGCGCCAGACGGTTATTACGGTTGATCACCCGACGGTAGAGATCATTCAAGTCACTGGTAGCAAAACGCCCACCATCAAGCTGTACCATCGGACGCAAATCTGGAGGAATTACAGGAATGACATCTAACACCATCCAGTCGGGCTTAGAACCAGTCGCCACAAAGTTGTCAACTACGCGCAACCGTTTAATTAATTTGGCGCGTTTTTGACCTTTGGAGTTCTCGATATCTGTGCGAAGACGTTCAGCTTCTTTCTCAAGATTGATATTTTGCAATAATTGCTTGATTGCTTCCGCTCCAATACCAACTTCAATGCCATCTAAGACAGGATCTTCAGCATAGATTTGATCTTCTAGATCAATCCACTGATCCTCAGAAAGCAATTGCTTGTAAGAGAGGTTATAGGCACTCGCGATCGCTTCTCCAGCTTCAACAATTTTTCCTTCTGATGTGATGGGAACATGTTTAGGGTGGAGATGATAAGCTCTCTCAATACCATCAATACCACGAACACGAATTTCACGGCTATTTACTACCGTAACTTCGCCATCAACTTCAGACTGAATCCCTGGATTAAGGACAACGTAAGCATTGAAGTAAACAATTTGCTCAACATCACGTAAAGGGATATCTAGCAAAGTCGCCATATAGCTAGGAATACCCTTGAGATACCATACATGGGTAACTGAAGCGGCTAGCTTGATAAAGCCCATGCGGTGACGGCGTACTCGCGACTCCGTGACTTCTACGCCGCAGCGTTCGCAGACAATACCACGATGGCGCACACGTTTATACTTGCCACAATGACATTCCCAATCCTTAGCAGGACCAAAAATCCGCTCACAGAACAAGCCATCCATTTCTGGCTTCAGTGTGCGGTAATTAATAGTCTCAGGTTTTGTGACTTCGCCAACCAAACTACCATTTGGTAGAACGCGCTCGCCCCACTTACGAATGCGATCAGGTGATGCCAAGCCAATCTTGACATAGTCAAATCGCTGTTCCACTTTCGCCATACGTTACAATGTCCTTAAATTAAGTTCTTTAGATCAAAAGCTAAAAGCTATTAGCCATTGGCTTTTAGCTTTTTATAATTGAATTGCGCTCGCTGAATTTCAGCACCAAACTTTAGTTAGCGAAAGGTTGTTAGCTACTGGCATTTAGCTTTGGATATCCAAAAAGCTAAATGCCAACAGCTAACAGCCAACAGCTAATAATTAATCATCATCCTCATCAAAGTTAATATCACCTCGATAGACTGACTCATAGGTTGGGCGATTTGGTGTGCGACGGGAACCAGTATCCACCATCAGATCCACTTCAGTATCTTGATTGCTCCCATCCTCAGAAAGCTTATGAACTGACACATCCAAACATAGCGACTGAAGTTCGCGTACCAATACCTTGAAAGATTCTGGAGTACCAGGACGTGGAATTGCATGACCTTTCACGATCGCATTGAGAGCTTCGTTACGTCCCGTCATATCGTCAGACTTGACAGTGAGCAATTCTTGGAGAATATAGGCAGCACCAAAAGCTTCCAAAGCCCACACTTCCATTTCTCCAAAGCGCTGACCACCTTGTTGAGCCTTACCTCCGAGAGGCTGCTGCGTAACCAGAGAGTAAGGTCCAGTCGAACGTGCGTGAATCTTGTCATCGACAAGGTGAACTAGTTTCAGCATGTAGGCTTTACCAACGGTCACGGGCTGATCGAATGGTTCGCCAGTGCGTCCGTCATATACGGTCAATTTACCTGGGAATCCATCATTAAAGATCCAGTCCTTGCCAGTGTGATTACGTGCATGTTCTAGCTGGCCATGTACCAACTCGCGAGAAGCTTCTTCGCCATACATTTCATCGAAAGGTACGATCTTAAAGCGAGCATTCAAGTTTTCCGCAGCCCAACCTAGCAAGCATTCAAATACTTGTCCAACATTCATCCGTGAAGGTACACCTAGAGGATTCAACACGATGTCGAGAGGAGTACCATCAGGCAAGAAAGGCATGTCTTCCTTCGGTAAAATCCGCGAAATAATACCCTTATTCCCGTGACGACCTGCCATCTTGTCGCCGACTTGGATCTTGCGTTTTTGAGCAACATAAACACGGACGACCATATTGGCTCCGGGGGGTAATTCATCACCTTGTTCGCGAGTAAATACGCGCACATCAACGACACGACCCTTTTCACCGTTAGGAACACGCAAAGAGTTATCCCTTACATCACGAGCTTTTTCACCAAAGATTGCTCTTAAAAGCTTTTCTTCAGGGGGCTGATCGGATTCACCCTTAGGAGTAACCTTACCAACAAGGATTTCCCCAGAACTAACCCAAGCACCGATGCGGATAATGCCCTGCTCATCAAGGTTACGCAGGGAATCTTCGCCAACGTTAGGAATTTCGCGAGTGATTTCTTCAGGACCTAATTTAGTTTGACGCGCCTCAATTTCGTATTTTTCAACGTGAATCGAGGTGTAAACGTCATCAATTACCAAACGCTCATTAATCAGAATTGCGTCTTCGTAGTTGTAGCCTTCCCAAGGCATATAGGCAACCAGAATGTTCTGCCCAAGGGCGATTTCGCCGCCTTCAGTTGCTGAGCCATCAGCAAGCACTTGCCCTGCTACGACCGTATCGCCAACCCATACCAGAGGACGCTGATTTAAGCAGGTATCTTGGTTTGATCGCTGATATTTTTGCAGACGGTAGATGCTTTCCAGCCCAGTATCATCAGCTTTAACGCGAATTTCATCGGCAGAGACATAGGAGACTTCACCTGTAACACGCGAGACAATGACCATCCCTGAGTCGCGAGCCGCTTGCGCTTCCAGTCCCGTACCGACCAGAGGACGCTCAGGACGCAAAAGTGGAACTGCTTGACGTTGCATGTTCGATCCCATCAGGGCGCGGTTAGCATCATCATGCTCAAGGAAGGGAATCAGCGATGTTGCTACCGAGATAATCTGCACGGGTGAAACCGCGACATAGTCAATTTCTTCAGGTGAAGCAGTACCCCATTCTTGACGGTAGCGGATCGGTACAATTTCGTTAAAGATGTAACCTTCATCGTTAGTGGCTACGTCACCAGGAGCCACACGGAATTCATCTTCTTCATCAGCAGTCATGTAGACAGGTTCTTCATTCTTGAGAACTTTGCCGTTTTCGACTGCATAGTAAGGAGTCTCGATGAAGCCGTATTGATTCACACGGGCGTGAGTTGCCAAGGAACCGATCAGACCGGCGTTAGGTCCTTCAGGAGTTTCAATGGGGCAGATGCGACCGTAGTGGCTAGGGTGAATATCTCGCACCGCGAAACCTGCGCGTTCACGGGTCAGACCACCAGGTCCGAGGGCGCTAAGACGGCGTTTGTGGGTTAACTCAGCGAGAGGATTGGTTTGATCCATGAACTGAGATAGTTGACTGGAACCAAAGAATTCCTTGATCGCAGCTACTAACGGTTTGGGGTTGACCAAAGATGCAGGGGTGAGTGCATCGACATCAGAGACAGTCATTCGTTCGCGAATGATTCGCTCTAGACGGTTTAAGCCAACACGAACTTGGTTTTGTAGCAATTCACCAACTGACCTAACGCGACGGTTACCCAAGTGGTCAATGTCGTCGATTTCACCGATGTCAAATTTGAGGTTAATCAAATAATTGATCGCCGTGAGAATGTCCTTTTCGGTCAATACCCGCATGGTGTCAGGGGTATTTAAGCGCAATTTCTTATTGAGCTTGTAACGTCCAACCTTTCCGAGGTCATAACGTTTAGGGTCAAAAAAGCGCGATCGCAATAGTTCACGTCCACCCGACTCCGTAGGAGGTTCACCTGGACGGAGCTTGCGATATAGCTCTTTCAGCGCTTCGTCTTCGTCGAACTGACCTTCTTTATCAATTGTTTTCTGGAAATACTCACGGTGGGTAAGCGCATCAAGAATTTCAGCGTCACTTAAGCCGATCGCTTTGAGTAATACCTGTGCGGAAAGTTTACGAGTTTTGTCAATACGTACCCATACAAGATCATTCTTGTCGGTTTCAAACTTTAACCAAGCACCTCGGTTAGGAATGAGACTGGCGTTGTAAGTACGGCGACCATTCTTGTCAATCTCTTGTTTGTAATAAACCCCAGGGCTACGGACAATCTGATTGACGATGACTCGCTCAGCGCCATTAATAATAAATGTTCCACGATCTGTCATCAGAGGCAGAT
The DNA here is from genome assembly GCF_051131155.1 of Pseudanabaena minima str. Chao 2107. Lineage (NCBI taxonomy): Bacteria > Bacillati > Cyanobacteriota > Cyanophyceae > Pseudanabaenales > Pseudanabaenaceae > Pseudanabaena > Pseudanabaena minima. The sequence goes on along the minus strand of NZ_CP159508.1, from coordinate 72,548 downwards.
CGCCGATAAAAACTTCTTGCTCTTTTATTTCTCCTGTTTCTTTATTGATAAGCCTGGTGGGAACGTACATCTGTACGGCATAGGTGGCATCCCGACGCTTGGACTCATCAACACTATATTTTGGACGCTTGAGTTTATAATCTTTGGCAATAAAATGGAGTTCCATTTTGCCCGTATAATCTGTAATCGGTGAGAAACTCTCAAGCTCTTCAATAAGTCCTTCTTCTAGGAACCATCGAAAACTCTCCCGCTGGATTTCTACAAGATCTGGTAGAACGAAGGCAGGAGTAACAAGAGTAGGCTTATTCATGCACTAATGACTGCAGTTTTAGTGGGCGGAGTATATGTTTAGTTTTAATTCTAGACATAAGCACATTATCCTAACTTACCTCTGATCCGATTGTCAAGCTATTTTGATATTTAATAGCCAGCTCAAAAAACTAGTTTTTTGCTAATGCACCTTAAACATATCTAAGATTTTGCTAACACGAAAAAACAATGATTGCTTTTCACCGAAACCTAGATTTAAAGTCCTGCGGCTTAATCATGCCAATTCCCGAAAGTGTGGCTACACTTTCGGGAATTAAAAACCAAACCCAGTAAGGGTTTTAAAATCACAAAATGGCTACGCCATTTTGTGATTTGGTATCAAAACGTAATTTCGATATAGCCATTTGCTTCGTGCTTTGTACGAAGCAAATGGCAAAAAAGATAAGAATCGCTAAGCGATTCTTATCTTTTTTTTACTTTCGGAAAACTGACGTTAGTCAATAACCCGATTTTTTGTGGGTTGGCAAAGCCAACCCACAAAAAATCGGGTTTCTTCGGTTTTACTTGTTGTTGACTCAAGTCCTATAAGAAGTTTCGCTTAGTTACTTTGGCAGGAAACTCTTTATCGCGGATTTGGACTTGGAGGATTTGACCATTCTTAGCGAGGTGAGTTGGTACATAGCCGAAAGCGATCGCCTTGCCTAAAGTTGGTGACATTGTGCCACTGGTGACAATACCGACAGTTTCGCCTTCAAACCGAATTGGGTAATCGTGACGAGCAATATTGCGTCCTTCTAGTTCTAAACCGATTAATTTGCGAGAGACTCCATTTAGTTTTTGATCTTCTAAAACCGCACGTCCGATAAAATCACCTTTCTCTTTAAGATGCACAATCCACATTAGATCAGCTTCCAGAGGAGTGATCGTATCATTCATATCTTGACCATAAAGATGCATTCCTGCCTCTAGGCGCAGGGTATCTCGGCAACCTAAGCCACAGGGAGCAACATCGAGATCGAGAAGTTTTTGCCAAAGAGCCTTACCTGTTTCGATATCGGTCATGATTTCACAGCCATCTTCGCCTGTGTAGCCTGTCCGCGCCACAAAACTGGGCACACCTAACACTTCGGTACGAGTATGTCCAAACCGCAAACGGGGTAGCTTGGATAAATCTTCAGTAATGATGTTTTGTAGCGTAGCGATCGCAGTTTTGCCTTGAACTGCAATGAGCGTTTGCGAAGCCGAATTATCAATCAGGCGATCGCCTAAATGTTGTTGTAACCATGCTTTGTCTTTGTCAGTAGTTGAAGCGTTGACGATTACTGACCAATTTTCGCGCTCTCCATCAGGTTCATGACGATAAAAAATCACATCATCAATAATCCCTGCTTGTTCATTGAGTAAAACCGTATATAGCGCCTGTCCCACCTTCACTCTTCCTAAATTAGATGGCACAAGTTTGTTTAAGGTTTCGAGAACACCTTCCCCAGAAATTGCAAATTTGCCCATGTGCGACACATCAAACATTCCAACTTGCGATCGCACGGCATTATGTTCTGCAACCAGACCTTTGTATTGAACAGGCATCTCCCAGCCCCCAAATTCCACCAATCGCGCACCAGCAGCAACATGGAGATCATACAAGGGAGTGCGTTTGAGAATGTTGGTCATAAATTTATTTTAAAAACTATTACAACTACAATATGTAGTTCAATAAGCAAGTCTTTACTAGTGTGGAGATCACTTAAGATATTTCTTACGGACTAAAAATAATCTGCGACCACTCTTTGATTATTACATCATCTACCACTCAAACAACCCACAGAAAATAATTTTAGAAGTGGCGCTTTGCCACACTTTCAAAATTATTTATTGATTTAAGTTTAAGCGCGAAACTCTGTAGTTCTATGTATGAAAACAGTTGCACCATAATACTTTTGCAAATCCTAAATCACCCCTTATTATAAGCTAACACAATAATCATTCTGCCCAAACAACCCACTTCTTTTTCATCATGACTTATGATTTCAAAGCCTGCTGATTTGAGCAAGTGAACATAGTTATGGGTGTATGAATATTCAAAACTGATTATTTCTGAAGCAATATCTTTGTTAATATCATAATCACCATAAAGAGGTTCAATAAAGAATACTATCGAATCTTTTGCTTGATTTCTCAATATCTGAATGAGTCGCCTAACTGAGTCTTCCGATAAATACTCAAGAACTCCACCGCAGGTATGATATAGGGTATTGTGTGTTGCGTTTTTCTCAGTCCATTCAATTAAATCTGACCTAACAAATGTAAGGTGGCTATACTTTCTATTATTGTCATCAACTTGATGCTCTGATATATCAATCCCAATAAATTTCTTAACAACTGTCCATTGTTGAGACAGATAATTCAACCAACTTCCATCTCCAGTCCCAAATTCGCACACAGTTTGAATATTTTTATCCTCTAATAAAGTGATTAGCCCTTGAACGATATTCTTATGTGCTGGTATATGTACTTCTTCCGTTCTATTTTTAGTGTCAGCAAAATACTTGTCTGCTTTGCTCCAAAAATTTCTATGGATTGATTCCAACTCATCTGAGATCTTACCCTTTTGCTTTTTTATTTTGCATCCAAGGTAAAACCGAATTAATCTATCAACAACAGGGACTTTTCGGCTACTCCAAAGATAATTAGGAATCGTAAAATTTTCGCGGATTTCATCAGCTTTTTTAGGAAATAATTTGGCTAATACCAAACCTAATGCATATTTTATTCTGTCCATATAAGTACCCTTATTATTGCGTTCTAGTTATTGCGTTCTAGCAAACACATTTACGAAGCTCTACCCCAAACAACAACTGGCTTTTCTGGGTTTGCAAGCATAGCTAATATCTTCCAGAAGCCTTTCTAAGCAACAGTTTCAGATTCATCATATCATCGATTATTGTATCATTTCTTTACAATTTACACGAAAACCCCAGAAGAGCCAAATTCTGTAAGGTAATTTCTGCACAATTTAAGTCTCTGCTTACTGCGATCTCTAAACTTAACATCAATTCGACGCACTCGCAAAATGGTAAAAATCGCAGAGCAATTTTTACCATTTTGCGCTGTTTGTACTGCGCGAAGTCAGCAATGCTCATTATCAAAATCGGTTTCATAATTAGAATTGCTGGCGCGAAGTGAAGCGCAAATAGCTATATCGAATTCACGCTACGCTTACAAGACAAAAAATTAAGATTAGTTGATTAACCTTACCTTCAGACTTAACTTAACCTCAGTTCGTTTTAATTTTAAACTGACTCATAGAAATGGGAGCTTAGAACGCACTTTCAGAAAAGTCGCATAGGTTGAATTTGATTTGCCCTAACTAACTCAAGCATTGCTATAGTTATGGACAGAATCATAATATTTGTAAGATTATCAAGGGCATTAGCGTATGTCATCCACAACCAAAAAATATCGATTAATTACCCGTAGTGACTTTGACGGTGTCGTCAGTGCTGTGTTGCTTAAAGAACTCGATATGATTGATGAGATCTTATTTGTCCACCCAAAAGATGTCCAAGACGGGAAGGTAGAGGTCTGCGATCGCGATATTTTGACTAACTTGCCATATATAGAGGGTGCATATTTAGTCTTTGATCACCATACAAGTGAAACGATGCGAATTTATGATACTCCTGAAAACCATATTATCGAAGGTGAAGCTCCATCAGCAGCAAGAGTTGTTTATAACTACTATGGTGGCAAATTAAAGTTTCCACAGATCTCGCAAGCAATGATGCAAGCAGTAGACAAATGTGATTCAGCACAGTTTGATATCGATGACATTCTCCTTCCTCAGGGATGGGTATTGTTGAGCTTTTTGATGGATTCGCGGACAGGTTTGGGGAGATTTCGTGAGTTCACGATTTCTAACTATGCCTTAATGATGGAATTGGTCGAGGCATGTCGGAGCATGACCATTGAACAAATTATGGAACTTCCGAATATTAAGGAGAGAGTAGATCTTTATTTTGTGCAGCAGGAGATATTTAAGAGACAGATTCAGCACTGTGCAGAAGTTCACGACAAATTAGTTATAGTGAACTTGCAGAAGGAAGAAACGATTTATGCTGGCAATCGTTTTATGGTATATGCTCTATATCCTCAGTGTAATATCTCTATTCATCAGATGTGGGGAAGACAAAAACAGAATTCTGTTTTTGCAGTTGGCAAGTCGGTTCTCAATCGCACCTGTCCGATCAATATCGGTGAGTTAATGTTGAGGTACGAAGGTGGTGGACATGCTAATGCTGGTACTTGTCAGGTTGATAATGAACAAGCAGAAGAAGTTAAACAGGAACTAATTGACATTATTACCAGAAATAATGTGGCTCAGCCAATGACGTTTCTCGAATAGATTTTAAAGCCTTGCTTTACAGGATTTTAAAAGTCTTTGATAAAGTCTTACGCTTAAATCCAAACCAAGATATTTTTTGAAAGCGTTACTTTGCAACACTTTCAAAAAATATTTTGTAATTCGTTTAATAAGTAGTATGGCAATGTAAGCTTTGCTTGAGTGGCAGCGCTTCTCGCCGCCACTTATCTTTTTGGCGATTTGTCCTAGCTATCTCTTGCGTTGCTATAGCTATAAGAATTTACTGATTTACGAAATATTGTAATTTGGAACGAAGGATAGAGAGCGCATTGGCGCGATGACTTATTTTAGCTTTAACTTCTGGTGGGATTTCACCAAAGGTTTGCTGAAACTCTGGTATTAAGAAAATTGGATCATATCCAAATCCATTATTACCACGAGGAGCATTGGCGATCTCGCCTTTGCAAACTCCTAATGCATCAGCAGCGATCGCACCATCGGGTGAGGCGATCGCGATCGCACAAACAAATTGGGCTTCGCGATTGGAGTGATGATTAAGTTCAGATAAGACTCGATTAATGCGATCGCTATCTGTATCAGCATATCTAGCAGAAAGCACTCCTGGAGCGCCATTAAGAGCCATTACTTCTAATCCAGAGTCATCAGCGATCGCCCATTCTCCTGTAGCAATCGCGACTTGAGAAGCTTTGAGATGAGCGTTCTCAATAAAAGTTGTACCTGTTTCATCGACATCAATACTGTCAGGTTTGGAAATCAGCGTTACACCTAAGTCTGCTAAATAAGCGCGAAACTCTTCGATCTTGCCAGCATTTCCGCTTGCAATTACTAATTTTTGCAGTTGAGTTGACATATCAGACATTTGTTAAACCATCATTGCTATGGGAATCATATATGATTGCCATAGCAAAACAGTTATAAATTCTTAGGATACAGTGTTTCAAAAAAACAAACAGTAATGACGGTGCGAGCGCCACCATTACTTATACTATGGATTTATTCCAAGGAAGAAATCAGACTGAAAGTGATCGCTAGTTTCGGAATAGACAAAAACTGCACCTCCAAGTCGATCAATTGCCTTTTGGATTTCGGCGGGAATTACTGGTTGCGATGACTTGTCTTGACTTGGTGGAATGTCCAAATTAGGTGCTGTAAAGAGAAGACCTAATGTCACGACTTGTTTGGCGATCGCATTAGCATTGAGATAAAAATAGCCAAAGTTTGGTTGGGGCATATCAGCGATCGCATCGCGAAACATCTCTGATTCAGCCAAAGCAGGCTTGGGGATGGGAATAAAAGCTGATGCAGTATTTGCACCCAAGGTTAGCATTAAGGTCTGGCGATCGCGCCAGCCATAGGCAAAAATGCTCTGGGTTTTACCAGCGACTCGATTATCAGGAACCTCAAAGCTGGTTAGTAATGTTGTACCTACCTGACGCTTTTTCAATTGGAGAATATTTTCATCCATCTCCGTAAATCCAGTAAAAAACTTGGCTAATTTGGCAAGAGTTGCATTAGCCGCTTCAGGATTGGATGTACGAATTAACGCTCCTATGGTCAAATCAACACCAATTTCTTTAAAAGGAGAGTGTTCACTTGGAAACACAACAACTGCATATTCTCCATCCATCCAAGAGATAATATCTTTCTCAATGTCGAGATCTAATCCAGAACCAGCAATCAAAGGAGTAAGCATTCGCAGTCCTTCAACAAAAATTTTGTAGGAAGGTTGCTTTTTTGACTCTTCCACAAACCATTGCCATTGACGATTGAGATTGCGACTAGTGATTGCTCCATAGATATTCGAGGGCAGGTAAGACAGCAGGCGATCACGAGTTTCCGTATCCTTGGGTAGAGGCGATCGCACTTCCGAGAAATAGCTATTACTCTGACTACGAAGACCTTTGGGAGTTACCCATGTGAATAGATCAAAACTGCTGTACTGTCCCAGCGTATACTTCAAGCCTTGAATATATTCTTCACGACTAAATCCCGGGATTTCCGAAGTCTCAGGCAGATCCGCAGCCACAAGCTCAGAAATTTGACCTAGCCCTTTAAAATCACCATAACCTGCAATCAGCGATCGATTCCATAGAGGATTATTTAGAGATCTCAAAAACAGAGGATGAGCAGCTAGAGACGGTAACCTTAATTCAGGAGTTTCAATAGATGTATCAATTATTTTCTGAACTGCTTGGCGATTGGTAGAAATTACCGCAATTCCACTGGGCAACTTGGCAATCACCAAGCTTTTTAAGCTAAAGTCAGGAATGCTTGGATCAATTGGATCTTCTTCTGATTCAGAATCTTCTTCTTGATCATCTGTGTCAGGTGCATTATTTTGCTTGACACTTAGCAAAGATTTTAATGCGATTGCTGTTTTTTTCTGAGATAGAACTGGCTTCTTGGCTCCAATAGATTCTTCTTGTAATTGCCATTCTAGAATTTTGACATTTTGATATAGAGTTTCTGTTGGTTTCGGCAAATTGATACTTTTTAACTTATTCAGAAAAAGCTCAAATTTCTGTACATCTGTAATTGGAGATAAGGCTGTAAAAGTTAACTCAAGGTGCTCCCCAGTATTCGCAGCAAAGGTGATCGCCATTTCTTTGCCCAGCCAAGGTTGAATGTCTTTAGCAATGGAGATTTGGGGAAATTGACCAAAAAATGTCAATAATTGATCAAGCGCAGAAATTGGATCGGCAGTTTGAGATTTACCAAACACATTCCAAGAGTCTACATTCAGATCAACCATGACTAATCCGATTATATCTATGGGAATCTGTTTAGCAAGATCAAGAGAACGTCGGGCAAATTGACTAGATGTAGAGTTCTGGATATTTCCAGTAGCAATAGTACTTAAAGAGTTCGTTAATTTGGGACTAACAGATACATCTTTGATGGGATTAGCGATCGTAGGCAAAGCTGAAGTACTAGCACTAATCGCTAAAATCGTGGCAAACAGACTCCTCACAGAAGCAACCCTCTTGAATGTAAATGGTAAAACTTTATTATGAGAATGGGCAGCACTTTGCATGTTCCATTCTCTTTAAGATAATTAATTAATGTTACAGCTAGCAATCTTCGCTAAGAGAGCAGCATACTGAGCTTGAAACTCTTTAGCTTTAGAATCTTTAGATTGATGCCATGATGCTAACCAAAGTGGTGTGGGAAAATGTCCATCAGGAGCAGTTTGAGGAGAAGTAGCATTGGAAGCAATCCAAGTTCCATTTTGTCGCCACCCAACACAATCGCTAAAGACTTGCCAACCTTTCATCGCTTTATCTTCTTCGATGACTGCACCAAAAATCTTACTCACCTCATCAGCTGAAGTATTCTCCGAAGCAATATTAGCCGCTTTGGTAGTCTGTGAAGAAGTCGTTTTAGGTGCTGGTGACTTGCTGGTGACATTGGCTGGGAGTAATTGTAATAACTGCGGTGATGCTTTAATTTGATCAGCTTTCTGCGCTAAAACTTGCTCCTGAGATTGTTTGATTTCTTTGATGAGAATTGGTGCAAGGGTGCGAAATTGATTGTTAGGATTGGATACAGCTATGTTGACTGATTCCATCAACACTGACCAAGGTGCTAGACCAAAGTGATCACCGATTTGCTGTAGCTGAGTACAAATTGCCGCTAGATTTTGACGGCTACGAGGACTATCAGGTTGCTTAAATAACTCCAGCATATTTCGCAATTTAAGCGGTACTTCCGACTGAAATGCTGTCACCATGGCTTTTGTATCAATTTTTGTCTCTCCATCTAGTGCATTACCTTGGGTTTCTTTTCCTGAAATTAAATTTTGAAGATGATTTTTGAGATTTGCAAAAATTTGATCAGAGCCTGCCATAACGTTATCAACAGCATCTTTGGTTAGCCCATAAGGACTTTGCAAATGTTCAACTAGCTCTTGTAATTTGTCAAAAGCTTGTAAAAAAAGTGTCTGTAAATCTTGATCGACTTGAAAATTAGTATTCTCTCGAATAACTTTAAAATAGTCTTCAAAGTTATGAGCAACATGTTGAATGCTACTAAACCCCAGCATGGCTGCTCCCCCCTTAATTGAGTGAGCCGCTCGGAATATTTCATTAACCGACTCAGAGTTACCCATCAGTGATTGCAAATTGAGTAGCCCTGATTCAATTGTCTGGAGATGTTCTTTTGCCTCCTCAATGAAATAGCCTGTAATCTGTTTTTGCTTATCCTGATCCATGACACTAACCCCTTATGATTTGCCTTGTAAATTGAGATGATGAAGTTACTAAGTACCTGTGCAAATAAATTACCCAAACCTGTAGAGTTGCACATCCTTGCGAAGCTAAACTTTACAGGCTTGGATTGTAATTAATTACGTCCATATACTTATCCCAGAATTGATGACATATAGATCTGATTTTGAGCGCTGAATCCGTAGCGACCCTGACTATACTGCCGCCACAGGTTATCAATGATTTGCAAGTCGTCGCAGGAAATTTGTTTAATCTCTTCGGCTGTCAACACTGAACCAATATTTTTACGTGCAGCATGACACATCACATTCCATGTTTCTTGATTTGCGGCTTGCCATTTACCACTGGATAGCAAGGCTCTTAACTTGGTATAGTCAACGCCTGTGCTAGAAGTGAGTGCTTGTAATTGAGTAGATGGTTCACCACTGGCGATCGCTAATCCTTTTTGAGGACGACGAAACCGTAAAGTCATGGCTCCATTACTTTGACCATCACCTAATAAAATTGCTTCGCCTGTATCTGTGAGTTTGATCGAAATCTCGACCTCATCTAGCGCTAACCCATTGGCATGACTTGGCGAGCTGTCTGTAGCGAGTTGCTGCACCAAGCTAGCAAGTCTTTGAATGCTGTCTTTAATCTTAGTAGTGCTGATCGATTTAATCGACTCACCATTGGCGCGATCGCCATTTCCCACAAATTCAATTAGTATTTCTTCGCTATCCATGACATCCTTGTTTGGGCTAATTGCCAGATATTTAAGACAATCTCTGCGTAAATTTTAAGAGGAAATCGCCTCAGAACTATGAATATCTGACTCTCTGTTTAAGTTATTGTTTGAAGTGCTATCTAAAGTGTTACTTAGAGAATTATTTAAATTACTTAAATTATTGTCTTTATCGTTGCTCTTGTCATTAGCACTATTGCTCGAAATATTACTAGAACCATTACTAGCAACGTTAGTTATAGCTGTATAAGTATTATTCGCAATAGGTACAGTCGATTTAGTCGCTGTAATTCTAGCAGTAATCGCTCGTTTTGTTAGTGCTGTATTGTAGGCTGTGGTAATCGCCAGCCGATCTACCATCCCAATTACCCGCTTGGGTTGGTGGCGATCAACTACAGGCATCTGGCGTAAATCCCTTGTTGCCATACGTTTTAAAGCTTCAGCAAGAGACTCATCAGCAAAAGTACAGATTACCTCACTGGTACAAATATTTTGGACAGTCATGTCTTCAAGGGGGCGATCAGTTGCAGGTGCTGATAGCAAACGTTTTAAGTCTTGAGTGGTTAAAATCCCTTGCAAGTGGTTAATTTCATCTAATACTAAGGCGCTATGGTGGTAGCCACTGGTGATAAATTGGGCGGCTTGCATTAAAGGCATTGAATATTTAACCGATGCAGGATTGAGTGTCATGACTTCGGCAATTTTGATTTTTTCAAGGACTTCGATGTCGGCGGGTAGACCAGACCATTGCATAATCATCCGATCAGCGGATTTTGATGAATCAATTTGGTCAAGTACCCATGCACAGAGTCCTACGGCTGCCATCAATGGTAAAACGATGCGGTAGTCGCGAGTCATTTCAAATAGCAGCAATACAGATGTTAAGGGGGCACGAACTGTTCCTGCCAAAACTGCCGCCATTCCCACAAGGGCATAGGCGGGCGAAGCAGCGATCGGGATCGAAGCAGGCAAAAAGCTGGCGATCGCTTGTCCATACAAACTACCTAAAACGGCTCCTAGGAAAATTGAAGGTGCAAAAATACCACCGACAAAACCACTCGCCGAACTAATCGCCGTCAATAAAAGTTTAACTACCAACAAAATTGCTAATAGCGGAATCGTGAACGGTGTATCTTGCAAGATCGATTCCACCGTTTCGTAACCAATCCCAATTACTTCAGGAAAAGTTAAGGCAATCAGCCCGACACATAGTCCACCAATCAGTAATTTGATGGGCATCGATAGCTTTTGCATAAATGGGGCGATCGCCCATTCCCCTGCAAAAAATTTCTTTGCTTGTTTAATTGCGCGAGTAAACATCAGGGCAACGGCACTAGCCAGCACCCCTAATCCAAGGTACAAAGGCAACTCCCAGTAGCTGCGTACTTCGTAGACAGGTAAACTAAAAGCTGGACGTTCACCGAGACTAATCTGAGAAACTAACGCCGAAATGACCGAGGCAATTACAACAACACTTACATCAGAGTTGGGACTAGATTTATTAGTGCGATAGGAATCACGGAGCAAGACTTCAAGGGCAAAAAATACACCTGCGATCGGAGCATTAAATCCTGCGGCTAAGCCTGCGGCTCCCCCCGCCCCAATCAGTAAGCGAATACGTTCACTGGAAAATTGCAGCATTTGACCAAGCAAAGAGCCAATATTGCTACCTAGCTCGACGCTCGGTCCTTCAGGACCAAGAGAAGCACCTGCACCTAGGGAAAGTGCTGCTGCCACAGTTTTTAGAGGAACCTGTGAATAGGAAAGCCCTAGTTCTCGGTTAGCAGTCCTCGCTTCTGCTTGATCTAATTTATCTAATTTTAAGCGTACAAGGCTGACAACTAGCGCTCCAACCATCGGAATAAATATGATCGCCCAATGCCAATGATTGCTGAGAACTACGGCTAGTTCATGCCAATAAATTTCTTGGGTAAATAAGATCAGCTTACGAAATAGGGTTACACCAGTGCCACTGATTAAGCCCACAGCGATCGCCGAAACAAGCATAACCGTCTCCGCAGATGGCTGAAGACGGTTTAGAACGGTCACCAATAGGCGGGAAAGCGACATGGTGGAGAACTCGTGGGAAAGAGTAATTGGGGCTAGAGCAATTCTAAGGTGTGACTTAGGCTGGAGTAGAGAAATACTTCAGCCTAAGAGAATTATTTAGGAGATCATTCTAAGTTTTCTGCATCGAGATCGTCAGAAAGCTCTAAAGCTTCCTCTGATTCTGCCCTAGTTCCTGATTCGGAGTTAGACAAGTCACGATCGCTTTCAGAATTCACTACGGCAACTAAGTCAATTTGTTGGCGATAATAATCAACCCCCTTGACCTGTACCTCTACACGATCTCCTAAACAATATTGGCGACCACTACGACGACCAACCAACAAAGTTGAAGCTCTTGCTCGACCCTTCCCATTAATCAATGGGAACTCATACCAGTCATCCTTAAGGGAACTAACATGCACTAGTCCTTCAACCAATAGAGATTCGATCTCCACAAAGAAGCCATAGGACTGAACACTGGTGATGATACCGTAGAAGTTACCGCCTGTATGCGATCGCATAAATTCTGCTTTACGCAATCCATCAAGATCAGAAATTGAACGGTGGTACAAAGCATCGGCTTGATTGAGCTTTGGTACAATTGCCTCCAAATCTTCAATTAATTGCCGTTCCGTTTCAGGTGGTAAAACGCTCCAATTGACCTGACCATGAGCGCTAGAACTGCGAAGATTTATGCCATCTTTAATTCTGATGCTACGGCGATCTCGGCCTTCTTCAAATACAGTATGTAAAATGCGTTGGATCAGTAAATCGCCATAATGATTTTGCGGAAATACGCCATGCACGTAGGGCTGATCAATTAATCCCAATCCAAAGTGGAGTGACGGCGCAAGTACATACTCATTAGTCTTAAACATAGACATCAGTAGATATTTGAGAATATCGCGAGTTGCGTCCTGTTCAAGCTGATTTACCTGCGCCAAAATCCGATGTAAATCAGCAATTTGAATCTGCTCAGGTGTTTCTAATTGCGCCGAAATCCCCATGCTCTCTAATAGCTTTGTCCAGTCATCAACCTTACCTTGATCTGGAGGAATCTGTCGCAAATAAATGCTTGGGATTGATAGAGATTGTAGATGCGAAGCGATCGCTTTATTTGCCAAGATCATTACTTCTATAACCTTGCCAGAGATCTGCAAAGTTAAGGGAACTACCGTCAAGCCACGTACTCCCTCATCCGCCTCTTGAGAAGGAACCTGTGGCAATACCAGTCTAATAGCATTGGACTGCCCTTGCAGTAAAGTTCCTACCTTGGCAATTAGATGGACTAACTCTTCTACTTCTGTATCAATTTCTTGACTAGGCGCATCCTCATCAACCGCTACTTTCCCATCAAGAATTTGTTGCGCTCTCTGGTAACTCAAGTTTGCCCGAACCAATACTGCTGAAGGCTGAATCTCAAAAGAAAGCATATTTCCCTCATGATCCAATTTAATCAACACCGACATTGTGAGATATTCGGGCTGATTAAATACATTCATCTCAGGTAACATCGGCAAAATGGTGTCACCCAAGAAAAATGACCGTAGACGCTTCTGAGCTTCCAAATCCAAAGGTGAACCTGCCGTCACATAGGTCGCCACATCAGGAATATGGACACCCAATTCCCATCCAGTGTCCACCTCTGTGATCGAAATTGCTGAGGCATTACCAATTCTGACAGTTAGGGTCTTGCGTAGATCAAGACGATGTTTAAGGTCAGCTTTTCGCACACCCCTAGGCAAACTCGCCGCAGCAGTCAAAGCCTTGGCACTAAATCTTCTGGGCAAATTATGCTTGCAACATACCAGATCAATATCATTTGTCGATTCGGCATCATCGCCTAAAATCTGCAAAATGCGTCCCAAAGGCAAGTGATTCCCCAAGGAAAATCTCACCATTTCTAGATGTACTAATTTGCCATTTGCGACACTGAGATCGGGAGTTTCCTCATCTGGTACTAGCTCCACTTCAAATAATAGGCGATCGTCTAGTGGTACAGCTCGATAACTATCATCAGTGAATTTCACGGTCGAAAGCAAAGTTGGATTTGATCGCTCAAGGATCAAACGTACTTCACCCTCAGGAGATCGCCGCCTAACTCCATCTTTAGTCACACGCACTAACACGCGATCGCCATTCCAAGCATTACTTAAACGGCTTTCACGCACATAGATGTCTTCAGCACCCTCAACATCCTGGATCGCAAAGCAAAAACCTTTACTTGAACAACGCAAACGACCCTCTACCAGACCTTCTTCGTGGATACGGCGGTATCGTCCTTTGTCTTTTTCAAGAATACCGATTTTTTCAAGCGCATCAAGGGCAACTTGGAGTCGGCGAACGCTTTTGCTGTCATCACCGATCCCAAGTTTTTTTTCGATCGCTTTGGGCGTAACTAGCTTGTCATCAGAGAAATTGTCTAACAGTTGATTAATCGAGAATTCCATGAGGCGAAGGTCGAGCGATTGTTTAAGGTGAGCAAATTAGAGCAAACGAGGGGTAACAGCAAAGTAGAGAGCTACTTACAAACACAAACTAGAAGCAAACATCAACATCACAAATCAACGACAGTCAAGATTTCGACGATTAGCACAGACAAATAACTTCGATAGATTCGACTTATCAAAACGAAACTGTGGAAGTTAATCTATCTTCTTAGAGACGATCTTGATAGCTCTGTGATGGTACTACAGACTCAATACAGGATAGTGAATATGGATCGAAACGCATATATATTTATCCCGAATAGCATTCCCCTAAGAAACTTTAGTTATTTCTGTAGGGAGTTTAGCTCTAGCTTTTTTCCATGCTTATAGGGCTTAAGCAACTTACGAATTTGCAAAGTTAGCTTGTATAGTGTTCCCCTACTGATCCTATTTTAGCCCAATTGCTCCAGCAAATATTTTGTATCTGAACTTTAATTTAGAAATTCTACTTTAGATTTCTTAGTGCATCATCTCTAAGTATTTTACAAGTTTAGTTTTTAGGTTTGTTGCAATTGCTCTATATCTGATGAGCATAAATACATAATTAACATAGCCAATGTATTGAGCAACACTTAACTTTGTGCTGCTATTATTGCTACATTATTGACACACAGATATTTAATGCTGTTATGTTGTGAGGAATAGTAACCAAAATGTCTAAGTTTTCTAAGAAAAACTACAGCGTTGTAATCTCCGCCGCTGTTGCTGCATCTGCTTTGATTAGCGGTGCTGCTAATGCTCAAGCTTCTCAAGATTCTGAAGTAATCCGCTCCGTAACTACTGACAGCTTGGTTCGTCCTAGTGCAGTTGCTCAAAATGTAACTTCAGTATCTCAACTCAGTGATGTCCGCCCTACTGACTGGGCTTTCACTGCACTGCAGTCCTTGGTAGAGCGCTACGGTTGTATCGCTGGCTACCCTGACAGCACTTTCCGTGGTAGACAAGCAACCAGCCGTTACGAATTTGCTGCTGGTTTGAATGCTTGCTTAGACAAGATCAACGAAATTATCTCCGCAGGTTTAGCTGATAAGGTCAGCAAAGAAGACCTCGCAACTTTGCAAAAGCTACAAGAAGAATTTGCTGCTGAGCTAGCAACTCTTCGTGGTCGTGTTGATGCTCTCGATGCTAAGACTGCTAAGCTCGAAGCTCAGCAATTCTCGACAACTACCAAGCTACGTGGCGAAGCAATCATGGCTCTTGCTGCTGCTTCTGATGGTGGTGGCGCTCCTTTTGACAAGACCAATACTACCTTCAGCTATCGTGTTCGTCTTAACCTAGACACTAGCTTCACTGGTAAGGACTTGTTAAGAACCCGTCTGGAAGCAGCTAATAATCCCAACATTGGTACAGCACTAAACAATGGTGTTAACTCTTGGAATGGCAGCCGTCTATCTTTTGACACCAATACTAACAATTCGTTTAATATCGGTCGCTTATACTACAAATTCCCTATTGGTGACAACATCACAGCTTACATTGCACCTATTGGCGCTCCAGAAGATGTTATCAGTCCTTTGAATCCTCTCGAAAGTGACAGCCAAGGTACAATCTCTCGCTTTGGTCGTTTTAATCCTTTGATCCGCATCGCTTCTAGTGGTCGTGATAGTGGTTTAGCAATTGCAGGTTTGGCCTTTAAGTTTAACAATCAAGCTGCTCTTGAACTAATGTACAGTGCTGCTAATGCAGGTACTCCCACTGGTCAAGGCGGTGTAACTGGTAACGATACTAAGCTTGCTGCTCAGTTGGTTTTCAAACCATCTGACGCATTGACTCTCGGTATTGGCTATGCCAATGCTTACACAGTTGGCAACACTTTAAGTGCTGGCTTAAACGTTGACTCTTTGGGTGGAGCTGCTGGTGTTACTGGTATTAAGAGCAACACTGTTGTTGGTAGCTTAGTTTGGGACATCACCAAGAAGTTTACTTTTAATACTTGGGGATCTTGGTCTTTTGCTGATGCAACTGGTATAAATTCTTCGACCACCTTCACTAGCTGGTTAGCATCTTTATCCGCTAAGGATTTGTTTACTGAAGGCGATCTTGCTGCTGTTTCCTTCGGTCAGCCCCTATTGAGAACCAGTATTGGTGGTCTTGCACAAGGTAGTCCTGATACTCCTTATCACTTGGAAGCTTTCTATCGCTTCCGTGTTTCTAAGAATATCAGCATTACTCCTGGTGTATTCTTTGTATTCAACCAAAACAGTGCCAATGCTAACGGTACTGCGACTGTTGGTGTAATCCGTACCACTTTCTCGTTCTAAGACTTAGTGTTATCTAGTTAAAAAGGAGAGGCGCAGAGCGCCTCTCCTTTTTGATTTTAAAAAATAATATATAGTTAAGTGTGATGCGCCTTTGTTGGAGTTGTGACAATGACTGTACTATATGAGCAGGATTATGGACTCTGGGCAGAACAGATAGCTGATTTATTGTCGGCGGGTCGGTTCGCCGAGTTGGATATCGATAATTTGGTAGAAGAGGTACGCGATTTGTCAAAGCGAGAACGCGATCGCTTACTAAGCAGCCTACGTTTGATTGTGAACCATTTGCTTAAGTGGGACTATCAGCCCCAGATTAGCTTAAAGAGTTGGCAGATAACTATTCAACGAGAACGACTTCATATCATTCGTTATTTAAAAGATAGTCCCAGCCTAAAGCGTTATCTGACCGATGAGTGGTTAGACGAAACTTATGTGGTAGCTAGTTTAAATGCACAAAAAGAAACAGATTTAGAATTTCCAGTCGATTGTCCTTACTCTATTGAGGATGTATTGGAACGTCCAATTAATTTAGGCTAATGCCAATTTAAAAAACAAAGGGGAGTTGCAGTGCTTCGCACTGCAACTCCCCTTTGTTTTAACTGCACATCATGCGAGAAACGATCGCGTTGCTTCAGAGACTTGGGGCATTGGATCGTTGACAAGTTTTTCTAGAGCTGCTCTGGCTTCAGATCCGCCAAGCTGGGACAGAGACTGGGCGACTCGATGTCGGATTTGCCAATCGGGATCTTCGACAAGGGGCAACAGAAGTGCCACCGAGGCGGGATTGCCTAAATCACCGAGGGAGCCGATCGCTGCAATTTTAACTAGCTCATTGGGACTTTGCAAAGCTTCAGCTAGTAAATCAAAGCCTTGAGGATTGCCTAGCTCACCGATCGCAGCCACAATACTAAATTGAAACATCCAATCGTTAGTGGACTCGTAAGATTTTTTTAGTAAATCAAAGGCTTGGGTAAGTTGTAGAGAACCAAGCGAAGCGGCGGCGGCGGCACGCACATCAATTTCAGGATCGAGTGATAAGCGATCACTTAAAATTGCTAAGGATTTTTCTAAATCAACCGTGCCGACTGTACCAATTTGACTAACAGCATCATAACGAATACGTGCATATGAGTCGATCGCCGCGATCGAGAGTAAAGTAAATCTCTCAGAAATGGGAAGAGAGCGACTAGCATGAAGGGCTTTCATCCGAATACCCATATCATCTATAGCTAGTTGCTCTCTTAAGGTTTCAAACTGAGTTTCTGATGTTTCGCTCACAAGAAAATCTCGCAATTAATACGCTAACGTTTCTAGTGTCTCACGTAAGTAGCTACGCACGAGATCATCAAGAACGCTTTCTTGTACTACTAAAACATCTTTGGGATCGCCCTTGGGATCACCATTTCGAGATCGCTGCCACTTATCAAATCCTGAACTGGTAGCGATCGCTTGTTTGAGATGACTCCAGACTTTAGGATCTTTGGCAGCTTGGTGTAAAGGGAGATCCAAGTCATTCGCTGTTGAGGATAAGTTCATAGACATTTCCTAAGCTTAATATAGAAATTACCAGATGTGCTAAAAGCGTAATTAGTTAAGAATAAACCAACTAAAGAGCATAATTAGCTCAATAATATTTATCCTATCACTTCAATAAAGAAGCCATAGACCTAGAATTAAATGTATATCTATAGGTATAAATCAATCATTTAAATCATTATGACTACTTCAAATCCTTTTGTTGATCCAAATATTGCATCGCAGGCTACAGAACTAAATCCAAACTATGCAATACCTGTTGTACTTGTGTTGGCAGGAATACCACTTATTTGGGTTCAACCAATTGCTGCGGGTGTAGTTGCAATTTTTGGATTGTTTTTAGTTTATCAAGCAGCGACGATTCGGTTAGTATTTACCGCGACAGATTTAGATGTTTATCGATCGCAAGAAAAGTTTCGCACTTTCCCTTATCAAGAGTGGCAAGATTGGAAGGTATTTTGGTTTTCTTTTCCAATTTTGTTCTATTTTAAAGAAGTAAAAAGTATTCATTTCTTACCAGTTTTATTTGATCCAAAAATGCTGAAAACTTGTTTAGAAAAAAATATTCCCCTGAAAAAGTAGTAAGTAGCAGGGTGGACATTATCCACCCTGCTACTAATTAATAAAGTAGTACAGAAATATTTTTAAAAGCGGCGCTTAGCAACACTTTTAAAAATATTTCTGGGTTTTAAGTCAGCATAAAATGCTGTATTGGCAATCAGCATGAATTACTTTTTAGGTATTGATTTTGGGACTTCAGGCGTGAGGGCAATCGCCATTAATACAAGTAACGAGATTGCAGCAGTCTTTCGATTTGAATATGACATTCGTGACTGCAAAACATGGCAATTAGCGCTTTATGAAGTAATTACAGGTTTACCTCAAGAAATTAGGCAAAATACCAGAAAAATAGTTATTGATGGCACTTCGGCAACTATTTTGATTTGTGATCGCACTGGTAAGGCGCTCTCGCCACCAATGATCTATAGCGATACCTGTAAGTCTGAAGTTGTAGATCAAGTAAAAAACATCGCACCACCAAAACACTCAGTTTGTAGTGCAACTTCAAGTTTTGCTAAATTAATTTCATTCCTTGTCGATGCTGAGATTCGAGCTTCATTTACAAGCTATGCGCGATCGCTTTATTTTCTACATCAAGCTGATTGGCTGGGTTATTTACTTCATGGCAAATTGGGCGTGAGTGATTATCACAATTCACTCAAGTTAGGATATGATCCCCTGCTTCTGCAATATCCAGATTGGTTACAGTCATGGTTACTCAATAATCCTGCGGTAGTTTTGCCTGAGGTTTTTGCGCCAAGTAAAACTGTAGGCAAGATTGAGGAGACGATCGCCTTAAAATTAAATTTGCCTTTAGATTGTGCGATTGGTGCGGGAACAACTGATAGTAATGCCGCTTTTTTAGCTAGTGTTGGCACTGCGACACCTACAATTGGTACAGCAGTGACCTCTCTCGGTTCAACGATGGTGCTAAAAGTTTTAAGCGATCGCCCTATTAATGATCCACGTTACGGGATTTATAGCCATCGGTTTGAGCATCCAGAATTGGGGTGTTTATGGCTAGTGGGTGGGGCTTCCAATGTCGGTTGTGCTGTATTGCGACAATTTTTTACAGATTCAGAGTTGCAAGAGTTTAGCGATCACATTGATCCACATATGGCTAGTTCATTGGATTACTATCCTCTAACCCAAATAGGCGATCGGTTTCCGATTAATGATCCTCATCTTGCGCCAAGACTAGAACCACGTCCTGATGATCCCGTTGAGTTTTTGCATGGATTGCTCGAAAGTATGGCAAGAATTGAGACAAAGGGCTATCAACTTTTGCAAGAATTAGGTGCTTCGCCGATTCAGCAAATTTACACCGCAGGGGGTGGGGCAAAAAATATAGTGTGGACAAAAATACGCGATCGCCATTTACAGATCTCGATGCAACAGTCTCAACAAACAGAAGCAGCCTATGGGGCTGCATTGTACGCCGCAAGTAGAACTTACAACCCAAACCCAAATACATGAAGGTGGCTCGAAGTGCCACCTTCATGTATTTGGGTTTGAGCAAAACTTTCATTGTCATATAGCGCTTTTCAAGCAAGCGAGGTACGGGTTTGTGTCCCCGCCTTCGGCGGGGACACAAACCCGTAATTAACTAGACTGATAATCGCGATAGTAGGGATTATCAATTAAACCAAACGACAAATCCAAATAAATTACTACCAAAAGCACTAACCATCGTATTCCAAACGTTCATATCGGTAACCTTTCCTTTTTCTAAATAGGGAGTAGCGGCTGTTCCTTGTACCCAAGATCCCAAATCAAAAGTGCGTGGCTCTGTAAAAATTCTGGCAAAATCAATGCTGAGATTCTCATCACGCCAGAAAGGTAAATTCTTCTTGCCGTCAAGAATTGCGGTGATTTCATCAAGAGCGGCTAGCCAAGATTTCACCATTTCCTCCGTAACCCGAACTTGAGGAATTGCAGAAGTCTGCTTAGGATTGGGAATCCATTCGCGATCGCTATCCGTTTCTGCCAAAATAGACTTCCATGACTCACGGCTAAGACTAATTACTGATTTCATATGATTGAGAATAGTCGTCATCCTTTGCGGTTCCGCTAAAGGGAACTTGGCAAGATGAACCGCTGAAACCAAATCGAGAACCTCAAAAAAACTGGAACTATAGTCTTCAGGAGATTTTCTGCGCGTCGAGAGCAAAAATTTATGGGGCGTATCTACATCTTGGAAAAATAAGTGAGCGCAAGCAGCAAATAACTCACGGCTATCATAGGCGCGTAAAAATTCACTAATTGCTCCTAAGACATGGGTATAGCCCTGTAACCACAAAGCATCAGCACGATCAAAAGCGATTAAAAACTGTTGGGCATCTTTTTCGGTAACGTTCGCACCAGTCACAGAATTAAAAATCTGCCATAGCATTTCCTTGTCATCGGCTTTGCCATTGCCATCAAAATCTAAACGAATTAAGCCTAAGCGAAGGGCAAGTTTAAGATTTTGATCTTTAATTGGTTCGAGGGTAGTCCGTACAGTAGCAAGATCATCAATCCAATTCTGAAAAACCTGCTGGAGTCCGTCGTAAGTTAAAGTTTGTGGTTTGGGGTTTTGAGGTACTGGCAAGCGGAAAAAAGGAATCGATCCACTTACAGGGTTTTGAATCATTCCATAACGATAAAGCGACTGCATTAAACGTTCAGTACCACTCATAAATTGGATTACACCCAACCCAAAGCGAGCTTTGTCATCCTGAGAATTATTTTTTAAATACTCATTAAAGACCTTTTCGCCTTCAGCAAGCTTTCCTGTGGTGAGATACGGGTCAGGTAATGGCGCGATCGCTGCATTACTCGGCTGTAAGGCGATCAAGGTAACAACGATCAAGCCAGAGACCAAAATGGCGACTAGCGATCGCCATAGCCACTGCATTTTTTTTTGCATATGCAAATTCCTAAGCACAAAAAATAAATGATGCAAGCTTAGCTTACATCATTTATTTTTCGCATATAAAATTAAAAGGTTGCAAAGCAACCTTTTAATTAGCTTAACAATAAGCACTAATGTCTTCGCCACAGCGATCAGCTAAAAAGCAAAGGGCGCGGAATCGAAGCCCTACAAGTTCATCGTATACAGGGTTGAGTTTACAAAGTGGTGGAATGTGAATGAGGGTGTGACCAAAGAATTTAATGGTGCGCTCAAAGGGACATTGAGCAGGAATTAGTTTAGCAATGCGATGGGCTGTTTTAGACTTGTGGATTTCAAAGTTATCGATGGTCTTACGTAAAGGTTGAAGCAGATCGAAAGTTGTTTTGGATTGAGGTCTGCCGATATATGAGTTTTCCCCGCCAAATCCTGAGCTATTAATACTTGACATATTCACCAAACGCTCTTTACAACAGAGTATGTAGATTTAAAGCATTTACGTTACTAATCGTAACATAATTGTCTTAAATAGAGGATAGAAAATACATTATTCATTCTTATGTATGAGATAGGCGTTCCAAACAGAACGAATAGAGCTTTTTCTATGACCTTGATAATTTAGATCGTACCCACTTGTCTGTATAGACGATCGCTATAACCTCAAAAAAGAAGAGTCAGAAATTCTTTCTGACTCTTCTTTTTTGTACAACTTAATACCAATTCACAAAAGTGTGGCGACACTTTTGTGAATTGAAAATCAAACCCAACAAGGGTTTTAAAAGCACAAAATGGCTCCGCCATTTTGTGCTTTGGTATAACTTTATGCAGTAATGCTTAAGTTAAAGTATTTCGATATAGCTATAGCCACCTGTATCAAGACAAATCAAAACCAAAATAGTGTGAGTCGGCGCGAAGCGCCGACTCACACTATTTTGGTTTTATGTCCTAACGCGACAGCTGTAGTTAGAACAAATTAAAGGCTCAAATAGTCATAGAGGCGCTTTGCGCCGCCATGACTATTTGGACTTTTGGGATTAGACGCGACTGGGAATTGGTCCACGTCGTTGAGAAATAGTGATCGAATCTTGTAAAAATTGGCGCAAATGCTGAACATGAGGGTTATCAACAAGAGTAACTAGTTTCTCAAGAGCTTCAACAAGGGTTAAATCTTGGTGATATAACAGTCGAAACGCTGACTTCAAAGCTTGTTGGGTTTCTACATCTAGTCCAGCTCGATCAATCCCAACTCGATTTAAGGTTCTTACCCGTGAAGGATTACCCTCAACTAGGGTGTAAGGAGGCACATCTCGCTCGATCCGACTCATACCACCCACCATGGATAATCGCCCAATTCGCACAAACTGGTGTACACCTAGTACTCCGCTGATTCTGGCATGAGACTCAATATGTACATGTCCTGCTAGAGCTACGCCATTAGCAATAATTACGCGATCTTCGATTTCGCAATTATGCCCCACATGGACATAGGCCATCAGTAAATTACCGTTGCCAACATAGGTAACTTCATCAGCTTCATTGGCGCGATTAATTGTGACATATTCACGAATGCGGTTGTCATTACCGATATGGACGAGACTGTCAGCACCCGAATATTTTAAGTCTTGAGAATCCAAACCGATCGCGGCTCCTGGATAAATTTGGTTGCGATCGCCGATTTCGGTTCTCCCTTCGACAATGGCGTGATGCCCAATGACAGTATGAGCGCCAATTTTCACCTGTTCACCGATGACAGCATAAGCTCCAACTTTGACAGTCGGATGGAGTTGGGCATCAGGATGCACTATGGCTGTCGGGTGAATAAATTCAGACACAGGCGCATGAGACACAGGCATAAAAAGTTTGGCTCGCTTGATACTAAGTTAGATCGCTTGATTTGCGATCGCTTGGATCGCCAGATAACAAATTAAAATTTGAAACTAGAGTTAAAAGATTTAAAGATTAACTAATGAAAACATCAATTCGCCTTCGCAGGCTAATTGACCATCCACTTCTGCACGTCCATGCATCTTACCAAAGCGCTTGCGTGCAACTAATAGCTCGGTAGTAATAGTTAAGCGATCGCCAGGAACTACAGGACGGCGGAATCGAACTTTATCGATACCAGCAAATAATGAGAGTTGATTTTCCATCCCTGGTAAATGTCTTAGGACGATACCACCTACTTGCGCCATCGCCTCGACAATTAGTACACCAGGCATGATCGGTCTTTCAGGAAAATGACCTTGAAAGAATGGTTCATTAAAAGTGACATTTTTAATTCCTGTGGCAGATTTATTTGGCACAAAATCAATAATGCGATCAACTAGCAGAAATGGGTAGCGGTGAGGCAACAATTTCTGAATATCTTCGATCATTAAAACCTGACTAGTGACGTTGTCGGTACTATCAGTATTGAGGTCAGCACTATTTATGGTGGGTTCTTCGGTCAAAGTTGACATATTAACTAATTTTGCATAGGAGGAAAATGAATTGTGAGGCTATAGCTTTTGAGCTAAGGCGATCGCAAATTCAGCATGAAGATTATGGCTAGCTTTGTAGGCAAGAATATGCGCTCTCGGTAAGAATCCTAGCAAGCTTAGGTCACCAATAAGATCTAAAAGTTTATGACGACATGGTTCGTCGGCAAAACGTAGAGGTGGATTGATCCACTTCTCAGCATCGCAAACCAGCGCATTTTCTAGGCTTCCGCCCTTGATTAACCCTGCCGAACGCGCTTGATCAATATATGCTGCAAGCGTAAAAGTTCTTGCGGGTGCTATTTCACTAGCAAATCTTTCGCTGAAGTTAGCGATCGCAGGTGACCAGCTAAACCATTGCTCACCAATAGCCTGAGTTGGGTATTCAATGCCATAGGTGAAGCGCAAAGTATACGCAGGTATCGCCGTGACAAAGCTGTCACCTTTGGATACTGTAACTGATTCAGATAGAGGGATTAGGCGATCTCCTTGTACTTGTGTATCAATACCAACTTTAGCGATCGCTTCCACCCAAGGTAACGCCGACCCATCAAGGATAGGCAATTCGGGACGATCAAGCTCAATACAGGCATTATGTATACCCATACCAAACAAAGCTGACAGCAAATGCTCGACCGTGCGAACACCTGTGCCATTTTGGCGTAACTCCGTCGATAGCTGCGAAGCCGAAACTACAGTTGTATCCGCAGGTATCTTTGCTTCACCATAGATAAAATAGCGACCTGAATTAATGGGCGCAGGACTGACAGTCACAGAAACTTTCTCACCACTATGCAATCCAATCCCCGATAAAGCAAATGGGGCAGCGATCGTCTGTTGGTAGAGCATGACTAGAATTTTTCTCCTAGACCAAAGCTAAACTGTGTACCGCCATTTGAACCGATGCCATAGTCCACTCTGATAGAACCTAAAGGCGACTGTACCCGTACACCAATGCCATAACCAGCTCCATTACCTGGTTTATTTCGCGCTCCTGCGGGATTACCTGGTACTGCCGAAGCTGAGCCTAGATCAGTACCATAATCAAAGAACAATACGCCGCCTACGATATTAAATACAGGAAAGCGATATTCTGCCGAGAAGATACCAAAACTACGACCGCTACCAATTTTGCCTTCATCCCAACCACGAACTGAGTTGCTACCACCTAATTGAAATGCTTCGTAGGGTGGCAAAGTACCAATTACAGTCCCTGCTTGAATGTTAAATGCAAGAGCCTGCGTACCTTCGGAGAAGTTTAAGAAATTAACAGGGATAAAGTAGCTGTAGCTAGCACGAACACGATTTAAGAAAACTGAACCTAACCCAATCGGAATCGATTGCTCCGAAGCAATCCGAAATACAGAACCAGAGGATGGCTTAATTGGGTTATCTCGTTGATCGGTAGCATAGGCAAATTGCAATAGTAGTAAATCATCTTGTCCAACACCACTAGCAGAAAGAGGATTGCCTAGAGAATCGGTAGGAGAGATGACGTTGTTGTTGCTATTGGTAATACTAACTCGTTCGTAACGTAGTCCCAGTGAGGCTGTGGTGGCATTGCCCAAAGGCCTAGAAAAACTGAAACCCGTACCAAGTCGGTTGATGCGAGGGCTAACATTGTCAGGTCCAATCCCAATTGGGGTGTCAAAAATATAGCTAAACAAACTACGGTTAAAAATATTGGCAGTAAATGAAGTGCGATAGGGGTCACCTGCTAGCCAAGGATCGGTGAAGTTTAGATCAAATAGTAATTCGCGTTCACCAACTTGAATGTCTAAACCGAGCTTTTGGTTGTTGCCACCAAGGTTTTGTTGTTGAAAACTAACCGTACCAAATAAACCTGTTGATGAGCTTAAACCTGCACCTGCGGCGATCGAACCTGTGTTGCGCTCTTTGACATTGACGGTCACGATTACTTTACGCGGATCAGTTCCTGGGGCAAGCCCAATGTTGAGATCTTCAAATAACCCAAGCGCAAAGACTTTTTGTAGATCGCCTTGAACTGTATTTTTGTTGAAGATTTCACCTTCTTTAATCGTCAACTCGCGGGTAATGATAAAGTCACGAGTAGTGCCAGTAACAGGCTTGCCTTCATTGTCTACAGTTTTGCCATCTTCATTGATAAAGGCAACCTTGATATCTTCAATCACGCCTTCAGATACAACGAGATTGATATTTCCTTCGGGTGTGGCTTTGATATCAACAATTTGTGCTAGAACGTAGCCCTTGTCTTGGTAGTATTTTTCAAGTTCTTTAACCCCTGTTTGAATATCTTTGAGATTAGTGACTTTACCAATCTGTGAACCAAAGATACGATCAATTACACCGTCTTCTAGTACTTTAGTGCCTTCTGTATTAACAGATTTGAGGACTGGATTGGGTAATACAAAGAAAGTTACGCGCACACCAATGTCGGTATCTTCTGGCTCCGCTTGAACGTTTGAGAAAAAGCCTGTCGCAAATACAGCATTGATATCAGATTGAAGTTGTGTACGAGTTACTGTGCGTCCTGGCTTTGTCGCGATCGCATCATAAATTCTTTGCTCTAGTTCAGGCGGTAAAGGAGGCTGACCTTCTGGAGTTTTAATAGCAACTTCTCCCACTAGCACTTGAGTTTCAGTTGTAGTTGCTGGGGGAGGAGTTGTAGAAGGTAAGCTAAAGGTTGGGGATGTATTTGGAGGAGTTGGTGTACTTGGCTGAGTAGGAGGCTCCTCCGTTGTAGTGGGGGGAGTAGTTGGCTGCGGGGTTGGCGCTTGAGCAATCTCTTGCTTTGCAGGAGCAGCCTGTGCCAGCAAAGGACTTGTTAGTAACGTGCTGGATGCGGCAATGGCTGTGAATACGAGCAAGTTTATACGCATAAAGTCTTCCAAACACCTACAGAATATTTAAACAGAATACTGAACAGGAAACTATTGACGGTCAAATGTGAACAGAAAGTTTCTGAGAATGGTAGTAATAAATAACTATAACTTTCAATACACCTATATTGCTAGCAGTAATTAGCTGAGAACTAAATTTTGTCATGTTGATAGCTGATGTTGAAAATCATACTTAATTAAAAAGTTTACCGTTGAAGCCCTTTTTTGCAAATTTTCGCAAAATTGCTTTTAAGAGATCGCCGCTAAGACTCGTTTCATCACCTCTTGATAGGCTTCCGCAACATTGCCGAGATCTTGGCGAAATCGATCTTTGTCCATAATACGAGCAGTGGGGTCTGCGATCGCCTTATCCCAGAGACGGCATGTATCGGGACTAATTTCATCGGCTAGTAGTAAGTGCCCATCAGCATCAACGCCAATTTCCACCTTAAAATCAACGAGAATCAAATTGCAACGGTCAAAAAATATTTGCAGATGGTGATTAATATCTAGAGCTAGTTGTTTGAGTTGAGCTACTTGTTCAGGAGTAGCAAGATCAAGCATAGCGACATGAGCATCAGTAATTAGAGGATCGCCAAGGTCGTCATTTTTATAGAAAAATTCAACTAGGGGCTTTTTGAGCGGTTGACCTTGAGCTAAACCAAGGCGTTTGCAAATACTCCCTGCGGCAATATTCCGAACTACAACTTCAATCGGCAATATCTTGACAGCAGTAACCTGTATCTCATTGGGTGAAACTTGCTTGATGAAGTGGGTAGCAATGCCTTGCGCTTCGAGATATTGAAAAATATGTGAGGTAATCGCGCAGTTCATTTCCCCTTTGTTAGCGATCGTACCTTTTTTAAGAGCATTGAATGCGGTTGCATCATCTTTGTAGCGCGATAGCAAAATATTGGGATCATCTGTTGTAAACAGTATTTTGGCTTTGCCTTCGTAGAGCTTGGTTCCACTCATGGATAGATATATAGCGATAGTAGGTGCTTAAGTATTCTATAGGATTGCAAACCCCACGAGAGATTTGCAGCGCTAAGCGCTGCAAATCTCTCGTGGGGCTAAGCTAAGCCTAGTGCGGCTAGTTGAGCTTGGGCTTTTTGCAAAGATTCTTGCCATTCCCGATCGCTAATACTATCAGCGACTATTCCTGCACCAACCTGTCCCCAAATATGATCATTAGCCTTGAGTAAAGTCCGAATTAAAATATTCAGATCCATGTTGCCGCGTCTATCGATATAGCCACAGGAGCCATAAAACAAACTGCGTCGCTGTGGTTCCAACTTTTCCACAATTTCCATACAGCGTACTTTCGGGCAGCCTGTAATTGTTCCCCCAGGGAAAGTGGCGCGAATAAGATCAACCACAGTGCAATCGCGACGTAATGTACCCACCACATTACTGACAAGATGCATAACGTGGCTGTAGCGCTCGATTGCTAATAACTCATCGACCTTGACACTGCCCCATTCACAAACTCGTCCAAGGTCGTTGCGCTCTAGATCAACCAACATAATATGTTCGGCTTGCTCTTTAGTGCAGGCAAGTAATTCACGCTCAAAGTCGAGATCTTGCTGTTCAGTTTTGCCTCGTGGTCTTGTACCTGCGATCGGGCGAGTTTCGGCATAGCGATCGCGTAAGCTAACTAGGCGCTCAGGCGAAACGCTGATTACTTCTCCCCAAGTTGTGCGCCAATAACTTGCAAAGGGTGATGGGTTAATCTTTTGTAAATGGCGGTATAGTTGCCACCCATCCGAGTCCCAAGGGTATCCAAACCGCATTGAGAGATTTGCCTGAAAAATATCGCCAGCATAGATATGCTGTTTCGCTTTTTCCACCATGGCTTCATAGCCTTGTCGCTCTGGCAAATAAGTTGGAGTAGCTTGTGCAATGTGAGCTTTACTAGGAAAAGCAAGGGGGGTAAGCCCCTTGTTTTCTAAATTGCTAAGGCGATCGCTTAATTCGGTTAATTCAAGGCGATCGCTAGCGGCTAGCCATACCGTTTGAGTCTGATGATCAATCACCGCAAAACTAGATGGCTCATACCAAAATGCAACGGGAAAAGGCAAGGTGTCAGGTTTGGTATATGGCAAGCGTTCAATTTCCCAAGCGAGGTCATAGCCTAACCATCCTAAATATCCCCCTGTAAACGGCAAATGATTAGGTAAATCAGAATGAGAATTTTGCATCTGTGATCGCAATTTTTCCAAACATGGCAAAATTTCACCAACTTCAGGAGTCCAAAATTGTTGTGGTTTCCCTGCGGAGATCGAATATCTTGCTAGTTTTGAAGGAACTGTATCAGTGGCAGGGCTTTCTAGCAGAACTGTAATCGGTTCATCATCATAAAGCGATTGCCATACATCTGCACCTGTCATGTTTGCAGGTAGCGATCGCTGAAGCCACAACCAATCGGTCATAGATAGATTACGTAAGGTATGGTTTTATTATAGAGAGGTGGCGCTAAGCGCCACCTCTCTATAATTTAGAATCAAAAGCCTATGAATCGCACCTTATTTATTGGGATTCTCGTCTTAATTGGGTTAATGGTATTGGCTAGTTCACTACCCAATAGGTTCTACGGTGCAAGCGATCGTAAGTTCATCATTATCACGATCATTACCTGTATTGTCTCAGCGATCGGTTTAGCAGTATTTTTCAGCATTCCTTTCTTGACCGCCAACTAAAACCCAATAAAGTAAAGCGCCCGCGTAGCGGGCGCTTTACTTTATTGGGTTTTAGTACTTAGCCATGCTTGGTTCAACCGCATAGGCATAGGCATCAATGCCGCCACCAATATTTTTGACGTTAGTAAAGCCTTGATTAATTAACCATTGACACATTTGGGCTGATCGCATTCCGTGATGACACAGCACTAATGTTTCCGCATGGGGATCAAACTTTTCCTTAAAATCTACAGACCATTCTCCATATTCACTGAGAGGCAAGATCGTAAAATTAGCGATCGCGGCAATCTCCACTTCATCACGTTCACGCACATCGATCAGTTGTAAATCTTGACGATCTCCAGCCAAACGTTCGGCTAGCTCTTGGACAGTAATTTGTATGATAGACATACGTGCAAAATATCTCTTAGGTATGAGTTAAAAAACTAACACAAGTCCCGCTTTTAGTTCAAACTTTAGATTATTGCGCTTTGCCATCGCAACAAAATCAAATAGTTTTTGAAGAACCTTGCAAAGCAAGGTTCTTCAAAAACTATTTGAGTACTATAAATTTATTTGTCTAGACTAATGAGCCAGCCCATCGAAGAATTGTTGAGAGACCTCAAAAGTGAAGATGAGGAGATACGAGACCGCGCCACACAGGGGCTTTGGGAAATGTGGTTTATGCAAAAGGGAATGCAGGGCTTACAAGTTTTGCGACAGAGCCAAATGATGGCTGATAGCGGTAATGTGAGACAGGCGGAACTGATGCTTACGCAATTAATTCATGCTCAGCCAGACTTTGTGGAAGCATGGAATCGACGAGCAGTTTTGTTTTATATGCAAGGAGATTACAAGCGTTCAATCAAAGATTGTCAAAAGGCGATCGCCCTGAATCCTTATCATTTTGGAGCAGTTCACGGTTTAGGTTTGTGCTATGCGGCGATCGGTAATTATCACGAGGCGATCGCAACTTTTCGCCGCGCCTTAGAAATTCAACCCTATTCCCTCACCAACCAAAAACTAATTCTCGAATGTACAGCGATGCTTAACTAACCAAGCAAAAAACTCGCGAAGCGAGTTTTTTGCTTGGTTAGTTAGTACTCCAAAGAGGTGTGCGTCGTACAAAGGAAAGCAGGCAAACGCCAATGCTAATGCTGAGCCAGCCACAAATTAGCGTTAATAGGGGCAATGATTGATTGAATGTCACTAAGGAATTGATGTTCTGTGTAGGTTGTCTGAATAAAAAAGCGCTGATTAGTAAAAGTGCTGTACCGATTTCCCAAGGTTGTAAATGATTTTTGATATAGCTAAGCCGATCGCTTTGCAGACTATTAGGGGCAACTAGTTGCAAGAAAAATCTGGCGATCGCAGGACTAACCAGACAAACACCTAGCCAAGAGATCATGCTTTCTGCAGATAGATTTGTGGGTAAAGGAAAAATAAATAGAAGTAATCCCCCCAGCATAATAAATGCGGTTCCTGCTAAAATTCCCGCACCCTGCGGCAGTAATACATTCGCCATCCCTAAACTGTCACGCTCAGATTCTTGTTTCGCAAGATGAAACTGATCACGAATGGTTTGCCCTAACTGATCATTTTGATTTGTACCTTCTTTGGTGCTAGATGGCACAATTGTCATCGCTAATGGGATGGTGATGTCACTGTTATTTCCCGATAGCTGCATCCAGCTTAGTTCGCCACTCGCCTCTTGCAATTTAACTACCGATAGACTTGAAAATGGGCGTAGATCGATCGCATATTCCGCACCAATCCCCCATAAGCCACTAAACTTCAAATGTAAAACTTTCTCTGGCGATCGCAACTGGGCTTGCCATGTAAAAAAACCTGTCAGTCCCGAAGTTGTCAAAGCAATCGCGGCGATCGCCTTTAAATTTGAGGAGAAGTCAAGCATCGTCCAAAAGAAAAAGCCCAACACAATTAGCACCAGACTATTAAACTGTCTTGGCTGCTGACCAAGAGCCGATGGACTAACCAAAACTGTCTGGTCAGAATAGGTAATTACATTCAATATGTCTGCATTAACGGCTTCGATGATTAGCTGTTTCTCAGATGCTGTCTTTGATTTACCCGATCGCCAAGCTAGAGAGCTAGCCATACCTGTGAAAATAGCAGCAGGTAAAATCCACCACATTGAGATAAATAACTTTGCGAAAGTTTCCGAAGAGTTACTTAGCCCTGCAATTAAGACTAACCAATAGGCTGTCATCCCAATTAACTGAGGTTGCGAAAATAAATAATCTGAGTTTTGGCGGCATACTTCAACTACAGATTTAGCTGTATATAGCCCAACTACAAAGCCCACAATTAATATGACACCGACGAGCACCAAAATACTCGCATCACCTAGTCGCACTAATTGAGCGATCGCCAACATTAGAATCAAAAAACCTGCAAAAATAAAATTCGCAGAAATAGGATAAGTCGCCTGCCGCCAGCCCCACCCGACTTTACCCGATACCAATTGTCGCTGTGAGTGAGAGGGCAAAACTTGCATAGGCGATAGTGACTTGGTAATTAATTTTTACTTTCTACTTTTTACTTTTGCCTTACACAGTGGCGATCGCTTCGTGACGAGCAAAAATCATCCGACCAGCCGAAGTTTGTAAAGCACTAGTGACTATCACAATAATTTGTTTGCCGAGGTACTCACGACCTTCCTCAATTACCACCATAGTGCCATCTTCAAGATAGCCAATGCCTTGCGATGCTTCTTTACCTTCCTTGAGTACCTTGATTTCGATCAGATCCCCTGGCAAATAGGTTGGGCGTAAAGCTTGGGCAAGATCGTTAATATTTAAAACTTCAACCTGTTGTAAATTGGCAACTTTGTTGAGGTTGTAATCATTGGTGATTAGGGTACAGCTTAGCTCTTGGGCTAAACGGACTAACTTGGCATCAACAGTGTGCAAGTCTTCATAATCGGCGGAATGAATTGTGATGCGATCACTAAACTGGTCACGCATATTGTTGAGAATATCCAATCCTCGGCGACCACGTACCCGTTTTTGATCGTTGGAGCTATCAGCGATCGTCTGCAATTCTTGAATCACAAAATGGGGGATCAATAATTGTCCTTCTAAGAAGCCCGTCTCCATTAAAGTCTGAATGCGTCCATCAATTACGGTACTAGTATCTAAAACCTTTGCTGATGCAGTACGCAAAGTCCCATCAGCAAGGAGACTACTTTCAACATTATTGGGATTAATCAAACGCAACAGTGCACGCCCATGAGTATCCGACAGCGTCATCCCCGAATAGGCAAAGATAATACTTACTAAAATTGCAGTGAGTGGCTTAATAAAGTCAAAGTTGTCAGGAATAGGGATCAAAAATAATGGTGCTAGCATCAAGTTAGCTACCAGTAAACCAAATACCAATCCAACAGCACGACCCAAAATCGTCTCAAGCGGCATTGATCGAATATTCGTTTCGATACGGCGATAGGTATTTTGGACGATCAAGCCTGCAATTAGTCCAACCACAGATCCTACTCCAAGAGTTACCCAACGTAAATTTTGGATATTCAGATTAGCGATCGCCTCTGGTGGTAAAAAATCAATACCGTGAAAGCCAGTACCTGCTCCCGCGAGGATGAATGTGAAAATGATAATAGCGTCAATCATAGGGCGGAACTCCGCTTGGACGAATAAATATAAGGACGTGAGATCAACTCAAATAATCTCTAGCCTAAAGCTTTAATTGAGTTTAGGTAATAGTTTTCCAACTTTCTCAATCCTTTGCATACAATTCTACACAAATGCAATAGAGAATTGTCTATTTTGGTGCTTTAGGACAGCCTTCGCTTGATTTTTGTCCGTCGGGCATAATTGCACCACAAAAGTTAGCTTCTGACGTATATGCACTGGTCAGGTCTGCGCCCGTAAGATCTGCTCCCCTTAGATCCGCTTTATCAAGGATCGCGCCGATTAAGTTCGCCTCGCGTAAATCAGCAAGTTTAAGATCCGCTGAGAACAGATTCGCATTGCGTAAATTTGCCCCCCTGAGGTTTACAAAACTTAGTTTTGCCCTTGATAGATCGCAACCTTGGCATTCTCTAGTTTGCAAAACTTGACGGACTTGGTTGGGATCAGCAAAGGCAACTTCTGTCCAGCTAATTGGCGCGATCGCGCTGATTAGTCCTGAAATAATCACACAAGACTTGATTAGAGGTTTCATTTGTTTAAATCTCAGTTGTTTAGACTACTGTCAGTATAAAACCTAGAAAGTGGAGTCTGTGTGAAGCTTTCCCTTTAGCAAATTCCAACCCCCCAAAACGAAAGCGGTGCTTTGCACCGCTTTCGTTTTGGGGGGTTGGAATTAAGCGCAAAACTTTATATCACTACGGAGTGCGATCGCAATCACAAGGGTAGATATCTGATGTCACTGGTGATTATCAAAAAAAGCTAGATGATGACTTCATGGAGTTAATCACTCACAAGTTAAAGATCACCCAGTCGGTTGAATTGATAGAAGGAAGTAGCTATCGCTACTTTTGATAGAAAATTAAATTTATAAAAGTTTGATTTTCTAATTCGTTGCAAGTAATTAGAGAACGTAGAAGTAGAGGCAGTCATGAAAAGTACAATCGTCGCCACATTTTTAGCCATTTCGGGTTTCGCCATTTCAGGTTTTGCATTTGCTACATCAGCTAATGCTCAAACAGCGATTATTGCCGCACTTTATCAAAATCCTACTGCTCCTCAAACTGAAGTCCGTTATGACAGTGCTGATATTAACAACAAGCAAATTATCCTTGCAGTTAACACCACCCCTGAAGTAATGGCGATCGCGGACAGTTTACTTACTGGTCGTAGTTATGACCGCATCGTAACCGTAAGTCACAAGGATAGTCTTGCTTGCCTAGTAAGTGGCACTGGCTCTGTCGATGGTGCTGTCATGTGTGGATTCATCGACTATGAATAATAAAAGGGATGCGAAGCGTCCCTTTTATTGATTTAGGCAATATTGGCATTATTTTTAAGTTCGTTTAGCTTTTGCAATCCAAACTGAGCGCGTTTAATTTGTTTTTCGCATAATTCTTCAATATCGGTGCGCACAATTTCAATCCCGTTTTGCGTATCCGTGGCTCGATCAAAAAATACAATGCTGTCCACCTGTTTCATCCCAATTAGGCGAAACAGCATATCAATTACGTTATATTCTCCACATTCGAGATTTTCATCATTTAATCGCAATCGATCAATATTGGCAGGCGTACGATCGCAATAGGCATAAATTGTTGTTTTTTCAATTTCAGGGTTATCGTGATTGCTAAGCGGTGTGAGTAACCAACCACCTTCAATATCTTGAATCACAAAATAAATTGTATGCCTAAGATTTTGAGCGATCGCCTTTAGTACTGATGCAATCAAACTGACTGCACTAGCCGTTTCTTCATCAGGTGTACTCTGAACTAATAAAGCAACTTGGCGATCGAGAATTTGATCTTTAGTTTGCATGAATCTCTAGTTAACGTTAGATCGTGATTAATATCTTGAATTTAGATGATTAAGCCGCGCAGAGCGCGGCTTAATCATCTAAATATTATTGGCTGATCTCTGAAGAGCAGGTTTGGCTGTAATCGATTGCAATGACTCTAAAGTCTCAAAAATTGCCTCACGCATAGTTGTCTCGGTTTCGCGATTTAGCAATACTTGGCAATAATCAGCGATCGCCCGTTCTTGAGCAGCAGGCAACCAATTATCTTGAACATATTGATTGATTTTCTTAATGGCAATCAGTCTTGCTAGATCATCATTTACTGCTAGCTGAGTAATAAGCTGATCAAAATTATTTTGTTGACGTTGCAACCATTGGCTAAAAGCTTGACGTACGAGCAACACTAAAATCCCTAAAGTTGCGACAAGCTGCAAAATGTTGGCTGACGCTAACCAATGATTTTCTTGGTCTGACCATACAGCTAATACTGTATAGGTCAAAAAAACGGTGACCGTGCCGCTCGCGACTGATAAAGGTAAGTGGCGATAGGGACTTTGCAAAAACTTCTGAATGCGCCACAAAATCACATTCCAGTTCCAGTCCTGCATCATATAGACCGCAGTCATGGCAAAGATCCCCGCACTGGTTGCCGCGATTAGCTGCCAATTCCACAGTAGCAGCATCACCAAAAAAATCGCTAACAAAGCCCATACTGGCAAACCTTGCTCACGGGCAAGCCCACGCCAAAGAGATCGCACGAATTGTTGAGTTTGCGATGAGGATGAAGTTGATTCTTGTTCTGAATGATGTGAAGTTTTGACCACTGATTGCCACTTTTATCCCTAAGGACTGTAATAGCTACTTTACAGGATTTTAGATAAAAAAGGTGAGGGGGCGCTAAGCCCATCTCACCTTTTTTATTTAGCAGGTTTCTTATACATGTTTTGTAAGCTGAGCAGCCCCACACCACCTGTCACTAGAAATACCCCAAATAGTTGGATAAAATCTAGTTTGTTTCCCAAGATTGTGAATGCTAAGAAGGTGGTAAACACAGGTCCACTAGCACTCACAATCGATGCTTGCGCTGCACCCATTAACTTTGTACCAAAGCTGGTCAGCAAATAACCACCTAAAGTCGTTAGTGCAATCAAGAAGCACATAAATATAAGTGAGCTATTAAAGGAAATCGAAGCCAAGGTGAATGGTAATGTCCCAAAACACAGTAGCAAAATAATCGCAAAGTTAATTGATGTAAAAGAAACAGGATTTAGTTGTTTAAAACAAGCCTGAGAGGTAATGATATATCCCGCGAAAGCAATTCCTGAAAGCATTGCTGCAATCACTCCCCAAGTATCAGGCTTATTCACGCCAAAGACATTGTAGGTTAGCATAATGCCTACATAAATTACCCCGATTACAAACCAGCGCTCCTTGCTAGGGCGATCGCCAAACAGCAGCCAAGCCATCAAAACTGTAACTGTCGGAAAGATGAAAAATAGAGTGACGGCTAATCCTGGATTCAAAATGCCTAAAGCCACATAAATGAAAGCAAAAGAGGCAAATTGCAGTAAAGCGCTGAAAGCGACCCGCCAGAACAACAATCTGCGGTTAGGTGTGAGCAAATATTGAAAGTCTCGTAATACATCCACCCGAAAAACAAACTTAGCAACCATCCACATAATTGGTGTTGCGAACAGCATTCGCAACAGTAACAACATGAAGGAGTTGGGGACAGTGGCTTTAATCAATCCGCCAAAACTAAACAGTCCAAAAATACTGGAGTTGGAGAAAATCACCCTTACCAAAATATTTTGCAAGGACAAAACTACCGAAGCGCCTAATACCAATATAAATCCTAACCACCAATCATTGAGCTTCTTAGTTGGTTGAGCTATGGGAACCGAAGGAGCTGATTCTAAAGAGTTAAATGGTTCTGTGGGATCACCAGCATAGGGGCGAGTGTCATTTGGGTCATATTGCCTAAATTGACTACTATTGAATGTAGGAATCTGAATTTGACCGTAATTAGCAT
Source organism: Pseudanabaena minima str. Chao 2107 (assembly GCF_051131155.1). Taxonomy (NCBI): domain Bacteria; kingdom Bacillati; phylum Cyanobacteriota; class Cyanophyceae; order Pseudanabaenales; family Pseudanabaenaceae; genus Pseudanabaena; species Pseudanabaena minima. The sequence continues at coordinate 35,653 of NZ_CP159508.1, read as the reverse complement.
TGCCGTTAGGAATAGTAGGTGCAGTGTTGCTGCCATTAGTGCCGATCACCCCCGCAAAACCAGATGTCCCCGTAAAGTTGATTGGTGGACTACTCGCGACACTTCCACCTGTGTAGCGATCGCCCGATGATCGTCGTAAGTATTCATCAATTCTTTCAACAAGAGCCGAGAGCATTAACTCGCCTTGTTGCCGTTGTGTATACATACGTTGCATCTGATCGTCGAGATCGCGCTGATATGTATCCACATCCCGTTGTAAAGACTGGAATGTGGCTCGAATAGCACCATCAAGATTAAGCATTAATTGCTCAAAATTCTCAGAATGATCACTGAGTACCTTTGAGTTAGTGACGATCACATCATTTTTTAAATGATAGGTGATCGCTTGGGCAAGTTGCTCGATCCATTGTTGGCGCTGGATTTCTTGCTGATTCATGCCTTGCTGCGCGACAGTTAACACCTCTAGCTCCTTACGCTGAGACTGGAGGCGCTGAATATCATCAGTTAGGGCATTTTTTTGGGCTTGTAAAATCAAAATTTCACGGCTGAGTTTGCCCAAGATATTTGCCCGCAGATCTGACAAGTCCTTGGTGACTCCCGCGAGGGTCTGCTCGTAATTACTATTACTACGAATATTATTGCTCTCCATTGAAGAAATCACCTCGTAACAATGCCATCTGAAATAACGCTAGGGACTAAGTTTGGCACTAATTTTTTAATTGGCTTAATTGGTTGCGTCTAGTTTGCGAACTTTATAACACTAATTTGAGCATCTGACATATTTTGTTTTATTTGCAGATCAAAAAAATATGGCGATCATGGAAATTTTGCGATCACTTTAGCCATTTCTGAGTTTGGCGATCGCATCTAAACTTAGCCCTGTACTCTGACAAATTGCTTCGTCATCTAGGAATGCCAATAGTTGCTGAGCGATCGACAGTTTTGCTTTTAATTCTCCTTGCTCGATACCTTGCTCAATACCCTGTTGAATTCCCTCTTTCTTACCCTGTTCAAGCCCCAATCTGGTTGCTTTTTTGAGGGCATTGCGTTGGTCATGGATAAAGATCGCACGGCGCTCTAAATCATCTAGCTCCTGCTTGCTAAGGTTGGCTTGACTGGCGATCGCAAAAGCTTTTTTGATTGCTGGCTCATTTTCCATCACTGTTGGTATAGCATCTAACTTACGCGCAGTTTTAAGAAAATATAGCCATTTGTCGGTGATGGTTTCTAGCTCTTCTAATTCTTTATTGAATTTGGGTAATTCAATAAAGACCAGTTCAATATCATAAACTGGATAGTCAGTAAGGTAAGTCTTTTCCTTAAGAATGAAGCGAGATAGAATCTGTTCTAACTCTGGAAACATCTCAAAATCGGTAATTGTCAGTGCAATGACTGGTTGCAAAATTGTATAGTCTTCACCAATATCTAGTTGAGTAGAATATGCTTTGGAAGCATTGTATAAAATTCGCTTTTCAAAGCCTTCTACGTTTAACACTTGCATTTCAATAATCACAGAAGTTATTTCACCTCCTTGATTGCGAATATTTGCCTTCACGTCAACGTAGGTATCTTTAATGCCACGTATCTTTGGTGCAAGGTATGGGTCAAGTATTTCTAAGTCTTGGATGATATCAAGCCCATCATAAAGCATGGCATTGAGAAAGCTAATCAAAATGTCATGGCTTTGTTCTGAGCCAAATATTCTCTTGAAGGCAAAGTCAATTTTGGGATTAATAAATTTCATAACTACCGTTAGCTCTCAATAATTAAGGTAATTGCTCAACCTATAGAAAACAATGATTTGAGAGGATTCAAAGCGATAAGAATGGACTCAAAAGCAGAAAAGCCTTGTCTTTTTCCAGTATTGACAATGGAACGAACAGCCGCAAATAAGTCACGCCCCCAATCGGAGCGAAAACCATTCGTAACTTTTCTAAAAATGACACTCCAACGTAAAGCCTGTTCGCTAGAGTTATTAGTTGGCGGGATGGTGTGGTCATCCAAAAACAGAAATAAGTTTTCTCGTAATTCTAGATATCGCTTCTGTAATCTAAGTCCATCTTCTTGAGTAGGTAACAGAGCTAAAATATTGTCGAGGTCTCGATACAATCGACATCGATATTGATAACGAGTAGAGTCAGCTAAATCCGACCATCGCCTTCGCAGCACCAAAGCTCGTAGCAGCAGCTTTTTCATCCTGCCAGAGAAAATCTGGTCTCCTGCATCAATTCCATACTGACAATCTCTGAGTTGATGGGCAAGACAAACTTGCCATTCTGTCGCTGGATTGGTCTTTTGGGCGCTAAACAAATCTGATACCCACACCTCTGGTTGATGCTCTGCCATCACTTCGGCGATGACATCTGCGCCTCTAGACGGTCGGATGATATGAAAACATACTTGTTCGTTCTGAAATACCCATTCCCATTGATTTTTACCGTTTACCCTTGCTCTGGTTTCGTCACTGCATACTAGACGAGATGTTTTTAGGGCTTGGAGTATTCCTGTCACCTCCGACTCTAGTTGTCCTTTCACCCTTGTTAAGAGATTGGCGATACCTCCTTCTGATATCTCTAAGCCAAATACTTCACTCAGCATTTGCTGCATTCTTCCATAGCTTATACCGTGACTGTATCTCATCGTTGTCACTAGCGCAGCTATTCTTTCTCCAAAGGGACTACCTGCTTCCATGTCTACTGGTACTGTGGCTATCTGTTCCTGTCCGCAATGCTCACACTTGCATCCATACCTTTCGATTCTGGTAACGATGGGCTTGATTGGTGGTATATCGATCTTGTCGTATCGTTCCAGTAATATCTGCATTGATTCGATGATCTCTTTCCCGCATTCTGTACAACTTTTTACAGTTGCTTTGATCGTTTGGTCGGGGCTTTCACTTAGTTGGCGACCTCCTCCGTCTCTACCTATGCTTCCTGCTCGTTTGCTATCTATTTCTTCTTGATTATTGATTTCGGCTTTAAATCCTTTGGCTGGTGGCAAACTTGAGTTCTTTGAAGTCTTCTTTGGTTTCTTTTCTAACTGTTTCTGTAGTTTTTGTAGTTCTTCCCATAACTTAACTATCAAGGCTTCTTTTGCCTCGTCTGTTAGTTCTTTTAGGTTGGGTAGTTCTTTCATTTCTTTAATTTATCAGCTTTTGCCCCTTTGTCAATTTTCCTACGTTGAGCTATTACTAATTAAGCTTCAGCTTTGGCAAGATGCATGATGTCAAGCCATTCAATCAGACTATCAAGTTGCTTGTCGTGAGATAGTGTGCCTAAGCCACGCACGGTGACATTACCTTGACTATAAACAAAGCGCGATCGCAGATGACTAGGTAGATGCTCATGGAGGAGTTTCCATGCGGGTTCTTCCATTTTAGACTCTAGGACAATGTGCTGTTTACCTTCGGGTTTGATGCGCGAGAAACCGATGCGCTTAGCAATTAACTTCAATTCCATTACTTTGACAAGCTGCATCGCAGGTGCTGGTACTTTTCCATAGCAATCATTCCACTCTTCGATAATTTGGTTGAGTTCGCGGCGAGAACTTACAGAGGCTACCGCACGGTATGCGCTCATCTTGCGATCACTATCGGGAATATATTCGGCAGGAATGAAGGCGGTAATGGGGAGATCCACTTGCGTATCATCGACTTCAGGAATCTCCGAGCCACGTATTTCGGCGATCGCCTCTTGCAGCATCTCCATGTATAAATCAAAGCCAATCGTATTGATCTGACCTGATTGCTCTGCACCCAAGAGATTCCCTACACCGCGAATTTCCATGTCACGCATCGCTAATTGATAGCCTGACCCTAGGTGGGTAAATTCTTGAATTGCTTTGAGTCGTTTGCGAGCGACATCGGTGAGTTCACCTTTTTCCTGATAAAACAACCAAGCATGGGCTTGAATGCCAGCCCGACCAACCCGACCACGCAATTGATAAAGCTGCGCCAGTCCAAATCTTTGAGCATCTTCAATAATGATCGTGTTGACACGGGGAATATCTAACCCTGATTCGATAATCGTAGTACAGATCATCATGTCGGCTTCACCACTGTTGAAACTGAGCATCGTTGCTTCTAGTTCTGATTCGGGCATCTGTCCGTGAGCGATCGCCATGCGTACCGATGGCAACATTTCATGAACTCGTGCCGAAACTTCCTCAATGTCATCAATGCGCGACACCACATAAAAGATCTGACCACCGCGATCAAGTTCCTGCCGAATTGCAGCGCGAACTAGTTCGGGGTTATAACGCGATAAATGCGTCATAATCGATCGCCTTGAAGGGGGTGGTGTCGTAATCAGACTCATTTCACGCACGCCAGACATAGCCATATAGAGAGTTCTAGGAATTGGTGTCGCTGACAAGGTAAGAACATCAACTTCCGTTTTCATGGTTTTGATTTTTTCTTTCTGAGCAACTCCGAAGCGCTGCTCTTCATCAATGACCAATAGTCCTAAATCTTTAAATTCCACATCTTTGGATAAAAGTTGATGCGTTCCGACAACAATATCCAGTTCTCCAGTCTTCAGCTTACGACAAATTTCTTTTTTCTCGGATGTAGTGCGGAAGCGATTAAGTAGTGCAATATTCACAGGATAAGCTGCATAGCGCTCTTGCAAACTGTGATAATGCTGCTGTGCGAGAATCGTGGTCGGAACCAGTAGCGCCGCTTGTTTTCCTGTTGTGACGGCTTTAAAAATTGTACGGATAGCAACTTCAGTTTTGCCAAATCCCACATCGCCACAGACGAGGCGATCCATTGGGCGCGAACTTTCCATGTCTTGCTTCACATCCTGAGTCGCCTTCAATTGATCAGGAGTCGCTTGATAAGGGAAAGAATCTTCCATTTCCTGTTGCCAAGGATTATCTGGAGGGAAAGCATATCCTACTTGTTGCGATCGCTTAGCGTAAAGTTCTAGCAAATCAAAAGCAATTTTCTTAATTGCTTTTTTGGCTTTAGCAGTAGTGTTTGCCCACGCTTTGCCAGTCATTTTATGCAGTTCTGGCTTACCCTCATTCATACCCCGATAACGCGACAAAATTGACATCTGATCGACGACGACGCGCAACAATCCATCGGCATATTTGAGAACTAGGTATTCACGAGTTTCATTATTGACCGTCAATTTTTCTAATTTGATAAACTGACCCACGCCATGATTTTTGTGAACAACATAGTCACCTGCGGAGAGTTTATTGAGATCTACTTGTTTAGAAACTGCCCTGCGACGTTTGCGAACATAGTTGGGAGTACCCAAGGCATGTTGTCCAAAAAACTCGCGATCGCTGATCACCACAATCCGATAAGTGGGAAGCACAAAACCTTGGATTTCAGCAATGCCCGAATATTTTAAAGCAACGGCGATGCGGAGATTATGGGTTTTGTCGATCGCAGGATAATCTCGGACATTGGGAATAAATTGGGCTTGGCAATCATGCTCTTGCAGCAGTGCTACTGTGCGCGAAGGTTGGGCGGAGATGAGAATGATTTTATATTTCTGTTCGCGATAGTCACGGATGGTTTGGGCAATTTTGCCGAACTGATGGGGAATTGCAGGAATCGACCGACTGGACATATTCACGCCGCGATTTTCTTCACCTAGTTCAAATAATTCAAGGCGATCAAACTTGGATATTTGTTCTAAACATTCAGCAAAGGAGCGATGGAGTTTGCCCTCACCCCCAGTCACACTCCCGTGGGAACGGGGAGCAATTTCTTCGGCGGATTCGTACCAGCGATCGCAGTGTGCCTTGCATTGATCGATTTCATCAATTACTACCAAACAGTTCTCTGAAGTCGGCAAATAGTCTAATAGAGAAGCTGTAGATTTGGGATGAACTGCAAATCCTTGAACGCTGAATTCATCATCTAGTAGATCGCGCTCATTTGATGGTAGTTTGCCTAAAATATGCCCATAGCTAATCGGTGCTAGAATCACTGAGGGAATGCTATCGAGTGGTCTTTGGGTAGAAGGCTCGAATTCTCGAATCCGTTCTATTTCATCGCCAAACCAGTCAATCCGCACAGGCATTTCACTGGAAACAGGAAAAATATCAATAATATCGCCACGTCTTCCCCATTGTCCTTCTGTCTCGACCGTTGATGTATGCTCATAGCCCATCAGAGTAAGTTTCTCTGACATTTCCTTCAGTGTAACCTCTGTGCCAACTTCTAAAGATAAGCAATATTCTTTAAATTCTTTAGGGCTGGGCAAATGTGGCTGGAGAGCGCGATCGGTTGCCACGATCACTACTTTTTTCTTTTCTCCTTCCCGTTCGTCCCAGTTGACTAAATCCGCCAAAATTTGCATTTGTCCCCAAACGACCTCCGATTCAGGCGCATAGGGTTCGTAGGGCAGTACGTCAGAAGTGGGATAAAAATGCACGGTCTGCCAATCCATAGTTTCTAGCTGCACTGACCAGCGCCCTGCCTCCTCAATTGTGGCAGCAATGACCAACATCAGCCGTTCTTGTTTTTGGCTCAGAGTCGAACTAACGAGCCCTTTACCAACTCGCGATAAACCCGAAAGCGTGAGTTGATGCGATCGCATCAGCTTACTCTCTAGTTCATCAGTGAGAGGCGATCGGATTAATGAACGAATTACTGAGGAAAATGGCATGAGCTAAAAGACAATATGAGAAAATGGCAATATATCAAAGTTTAGCAATATTATTTAGTAGTTTAGTGATGAAGGTTAAAGGTTAAACTGAAAAATATCTACTAGCAACTCACTGTAAGTAAGCCATGATTGCCAATCCAAAATTTAACTATATATCTCCAGATGAATATCTTGAAATGGAGGAACAAAGCGATATCAAACATGAATATATCGATGGATATGTTTATGCAATGGCTGGAGCAAATGATCCTCACGTAACGGTCGCCTTGAATATGGCTTTTGCTGTTCGCAACCATTTGCGTGGATCTGGTTGCCGAGTCTATATGTCAGATATGAAAGCACGGATAGATGTATTGAATCGATTTTACTATCCCGATGTGATGGTGACTTGCGATCCTAGAGATACCCAAACCCCAAATCATAAGCGTTTTCCTAAACTAATTATTGAAGTTCTATCAAAATCTACAGAAGCATTTGACAGAGGCGATAAGTTTGCTGATTATCAGCAGTTAGACAGTCTAGAAGAATACGTTCTCGTAAATACAAAACGTCAAAGAATTGACTGCTTTCGCAAAGAAGAGGGACGCTGGTTTTTAGAAACATATTCTGGAGAGCAAGACAGTTTTCAACTATTAAGTATTAATTTTGAAGGGAAATTTCAAGATCTTTATGAAGATGTTAGTTTTTAAATGAAATTACAGCAATTTAAACACTTACAAGCTGAGAAACTGATCGCAATGGCTCTAATAATATTCCTAAAATCTTATCCACCTCGCTAATATAGTATTCCACCGCATCAATCTGGACTAAGTTTCGTTCTAGCTTAATAAAGCGCCAGTTAGTGCCACTAGTAACGACTCCATAAATAATTGGGATTTCGTTATGCTGCTGTTCGTTAAAGATTTGGGCTGCAACCATCGCCGCAATACATTGACCAACACCACCAAAAATATCTTCTCGCTTTGCCTCAACAATAATTACCACAGGAGCCGTGATTTCTAATTGTTCTTCAGAACTACTCAATAAAAAATCACAAAATCCTGTCAAACCGCGATCGCGATCAACTGTAAACTCTGAGCCAGAAAACAATGAAATTTTATAGTTCAATTGGCGGCGAACTTCACTTAAAACTTGAGCAATAATAAATTCTGATCGCGCTTTCTCAGTGCCAACAGCGATCGCAAAAGATAGATTTTCTTGAAGTAGTGTCGTCAGGATTTGGGACGGTGTAACTTTGGCTGTATCTGCAAAAAGATTTGTCTTTTCGTCAACGGATAACTGAAAAGTTTCTTTGACCTTACTAAAAGTGAAGTCACGGTATGCCATAAAATCCTGTATTTTTTATGATGCTCTCATTTTACTTGTTTGGCTTACTTATTTTGCGATCGCCTATAATACCCATCAGATAGCTAAGATACTTTTAAGGTGATTCCGATGCTACAAATCGATCTCAAACATCTACCCACTAGTGACGAATTACCCGATTCTGACGATACGCCTGTGGATAACGAAGACCAGAATTTTTTACCAAATTTACTATTATTCCTACTGGAATACATCTGGAAAAGTCGCGATGATTGGTACTTTGGTGTCGATATGGGCATCTATCACACTACTGATATAAGTCCCAGAGTTCCCATAATTCCCGATGGATTTTTGAGCTTAGGTGTTGAGCGCCGCAAAAACGGCAAGTCGCGTAGGAGCTATGTCATGTGGGAAGAAGATTATACCGCCCCAATTTTGACCCTAGAAGTGGTATCCCATACCTATGGCGACGAGTATGAAAAGAAATTAGAGATTTATCGCAAATTAGGTGTCAAATATTACGTGATTTATAATCCTCAATTCTGGCGGCGCGATGGACATTTGCCCTTAGAGGTTTATAAATTGGTTGATGGTAATTACCAATTACAGATTGGTGAACCATTGTGGATGCCAGAGATCGGTTTAGGTATAGGTCGCTATGTATTGCCTAGCGATCGCTTTAGACGTGAAGTTTTAAGCTGGTTCGATGAACGAGGCGATCGCTATCTCACGGGAGAGGAAAGGGCAGATATTGAGCAGCACAGGGCAGAAATCGAAAAGCAAAGGGCTGATGTTGCACAAAAACAGGTGGAATTATTATTGGCAAAGTTGCGATCGCTTGGTATTTCTGAAGAGTAAAATGCCACTATTGGAATCGCGTTCGCGCTAAATGTAAAATAGGTTTAGCTCATATCGTCGTGAAATCATGCCTGTACCCGTAGAACAGTTACTTAACTCTGAAATCCTCAAACCTGCCCGTTATTTAGGTAACGAATTTGGCGCAGTGCATAAACCTTGGGAGGAGGCGATCGTGCGCTGGTCACTTACTTATCCTGAGATTTACGAAGTGGGTGCGTCAAACTTGGGACATATCATCCTTTACAGCATTATTAATTCTAAAGATGGGCAACTTTGCGATCGCGCCTATCTCCCCGCACCTGACCTCTCAGCAAAACTCCGCGAAACCAAAACAGATTTGTTTGCTGTCGAGTCTAAGCGATCGCTGCGGGAATTTGACATTTTAGGCTTTAGCCTAAGTTATGAACTAGGCGCAACCAATGTTTTGGAAATGTTTGACCTAGCCAATATTCCCATGACATGGAGTGAAAGGGGCGAATTAAGTATTGAGGAATGCCCATTAATCTTTGCAGGGGGACAAACTGCCACTTCTAATCCTGAACCCTATGCCGACTTCTTTGATTTCTTTGCTCTCGGTGATGGCGAAGAACTATTACCTGAAATTGGAGAAGTTCTCAAAGCCGCGAAACTTGCAGGTAAAACTCGTCGTGAAACCTTACTAGATCTTGCCAATGAAGTCGATGGGGTTTACGTTCCAGAATTCTATGATATGGATGAGAAAACAGGCGCAGTTACTCCCAACCGTAGCGATGTTTCTCCCCGTGCATTGCGGCGTGTGGCGACACCAATGCCCGAACATAGCATAGGCTTAGTCCCCTTAGTGGAAACTGTCCACGATCGCCTTACTATTGAAATTCGGCGTGGATGTACGCGCGGTTGTCGTTTCTGCCAACCAGGGATGCTTACCCGTCCCGCCCGTGATGTCGAGCCTGAAAAAGTTGTCGATACCATTGAGAAAGCCATTCGTGAAACTGGCTATAACGAGTTCTCTTTACTTTCTCTCTCCTGTTCTGATTACCTCGCGTTACCATCAGTAGGCGTACAAATCAAGAATCGCTTCAAAGAAGAACATGTGACGCTCTCATTGCCTAGCCAAAGAGTTGATCGCTTTGATGAGAATATTGCCCATATGCTGCGTAGTGGTGATGGTCGTCAACAGGGGCTAACCTTTGCACCTGAAGCGGGAACCCAACGCTTGCGGGATGTGATTAATAAGGGCTTGACCGATGAAGAGCTATTGCAAGGGGTAAAAACTGCCTATGTCGAAGGTTGGGACAAGGTCAAACTCTATTTCATGATTGGCTTACCGACAGAAACCGATGAAGATGTAATTGGTATTGTCAATACAGTGGAATGGCTCCAAAATGAATGTTCACAAAAGGGAAGAAAGAAAATTTCCTTTAACTTGACTATTTCTAACTTCACGCCCAAGCCCCATACACCTTTCCAATGGTTCACCGTCTCTAGTGGTGAGTTTGTACGGAAGCAACAATTACTTCGCAAGGAGTTTCGTCGTCTCAGTGGAGTGAAAGTGAACTATACGGAAGTTCGCATCAGTGCGATGGAGGACTTTGTCGGGCGGGGCGATCGCCGTTTGGGTAAAGTGTTGTATCGTGCATGGCAACTGGGCGCGGGTATGGATTCATGGTTTGAAAATACCGAAAAAGCCTTTGGTGCATGGACACAGGCAATTGCTGAAGCAGATCTAGTTTGGGATGCACCATCGTTAAAAATGGAGGATGCTTTACCTTGGGATCACATTGATACGGGTATCGATAAGCAATGGCTGATCGAAGATTGGGAAAGAGCGATCGCGGCTCAGATCGTTCCTGACTGTTCCTTTGGTGGTTGTTCCCATTGTGGAGTCTGTGGTCCTGAATTTGGACATAACGAGGTGATTCCACCGCCTGAAGTGCCACCCATTTCCCTAGAGAAGCCCAAAGTACCGCCTAGAGTCCAACGCATCCGCCTCAAGTTTGGCAAATTAGGCGATATGAGTCTAATTTCTCATCTAGACTTGCATCGCTTCTTTCAGCGTGCTGCTAGGCGTGCCGCTTTGCCCATTGCTCATACTGAAGGCTTCAATCCCTTACCACGTATTTCTATAGCGAAGGCTTTGCCTCTCGGTCAGACTAGCAGCGCTGAATTTGTGGATTTTGAGCTAACGGCAACTATACCCATTGAAGAATTTCAAGAACGTTTCAAAGTAGAATTAGATGCGGATCTGCCAATTTATGCGATCGAGGAAGTTCCTGTTCATGCGCCTTCTTTGGATGCGATGCTCGAAGTTGCCGAATATACGCTTACTTGTGCTTTTATTACGTCTAAGGAACGCAATGCGGCGGACATTATGGATTTACTGGAAGGTGCGAGTTACTGTGTGCTAGCGGCTACTTCAATCCAAATGCCAAAAGTCTCGAAATCGGGTCGCAATCAAATGTTGGAATTACGCGATCGCCTTTTTGCGATCAATGTAATCAACCCTGATCCTGAATTCCCTAAAATTCATTTCATGGGAAGTTGCAAGCCTGATAGCAACCTCAAACCTGAGTATGTGGTCTATATGATGAATAAGTATCTTGCAGAAGAAGATGAAATTAAATTAGTCAAGGTTCATCGCGAATCGATGCGCTAACAAATATAAAGTAAGGTGGCTTAAGTCACCTTACTTTGCCGTAATAGAAATAGTTCGCTCATATTGGGAAGTAGGTGGAGATCGATTTTATTTTTCCTTCGCACTGAGCAACAGCAACAAGTTTTGCGATTTATTGAATTTCTCACGTTTGAGTTGGGAGATCGGCAAGTTACCCAAGAATCTGAATGCCCAATTACTAAAAAACCCCAAGGTTCTCCTCGTGATTTACTCAAAAAATGGGAAGGGGCTGTTGAAGGTGGCGTTGACGATCTTTCTTTTAATCAGAAGTATATGGAAGGATATGGTCAGAAATGAGTCAGCGTGTAGTTCTCGATACTGGTATTTTATCTAAAAAGATCTATGATCGCCTATCTAAAAATCTTGTAAAATATAATTAGTTCGTTATTACCTGAAACTATGAGTATTACCGCAACAATTTATCCTTATATTGCCGCTAGTTCTGAGATTGCGGGTGGTGTGCCAATTATTGAAGGTACAAGAGTAACGGTACGGCGGATTGCGGGGTATTATCAGATGGGGATGCATGTGGATGAAATTTTAAGTGTGCTTTCCCATTTACGACCTTCTCAGGTACATTCGGCACTTGCCTATTATTTCGATCATCAGGAGGAAGTTGAGAAGGATTTGGAAGAGTCTTCTAATATCGAGTATTGGAAGAGTCGGGCGTTAGTTCATCCTAAAGCAGGTCATTAAAGATGGCTAAGGTGAAGTTATTGCTAGATGAAGATGTGCAGCTTGACTTGGCTTCGGCTTTACGCAAAAGGGGATATGAAGCAATTCATGTGCAGGAGTTGGGACGGAAGGGAAGAAATGATCGCGAACAGATTGAGTATGCGGTCGAGCAGGCTAGTTGTATGTTTACTTTCAATGTGAAAGATTTTGTTTTGCTGCACAATGACTATGTGATTTCAGAACAGGAACATTTCGGAATTATTGTGTCGCCGCAGTTGCCGATTGGTGAAGCTTTGCGAAGGCTGTTAGCTTTGCTGCAAAGAACTTCCCATGAATCGATAAAAAATGTATTGGAATTTCTATGAATAATATTTCAGATTAAATTGCAAGCTAAAAAAACACTTTTTCCTTTTTCCTTTCTACTTTTTCCTTATGAATGATGCAGAGTTATTGGCAATAATCGCCCAAGCAGAACGAGAGGGATGGACAGAACTCGATCTGTCGGGGAAGGATCTGGAAGGATTGCCGAGCGAAATTGGACGGTTGCAAAGTCTGGGAAGATTGATTTTAGGTAGGTATAATGCAGGAAACCATTTAAATTCCATTCCTCAAGAGATTTGTCAATTAACCAATCTCAAAGAACTTCATATTTCATACAACCAAATTACGCAGATTCCTGATGCGATCTGCAAATTAGTAAATCTAACTCAACTTAAACTTCGTTCTAATCAAATTACGCAGATTCCTGATGTGATCGCTAACTTAGCCAATCTGTCTGATCTTGACATCCGTTCCAACCAAATTACGCAGATTCCTGATGCGATCAGAAACTTAGCCAATCTCTCTCAGCTTGACCTCAGTGACAACCAAATTACGCAAATTCCTGATGCGATTGGCAAATTAGCAAATCTGACAAAGCTTCGCCTCGAGAGCAACCAAATCACGACAATACCAGATGCGATCGCCAACTTAGCAAATCTGACGGAGCTTTCCCTCGATAACAACCAAATCAAGTCTATACCACAGGCTATCAACCAATTAGCCAATCTTACTGAGATTTACCTTTCTGGTAACCGAATTACGGAAATATCAAACGCTATCACCCAATTACCACATCTGCATACGCTTTACCTCTATAACAACGAAATCACAGAGATACCAGATGCGATCGCCAACTTAGCTAATCTAAATGCTCTTTCCATCGATAATAACCAAATCACAGAGATACCAGATGCGATCGCCCAATTAGCTAATCTGAATACGCTTTCCCTCGATAACAACCAAATCACGGAGATACCAGACGCTGTCACCCAATTAGCCAATCTTACTGAGATTTACCTTTCTGGTAACCGAATTACGGAAATACCAAACGCTATCACCCAATTACCCCATCTGTATACACTTGATCTTAGAGATAATCTCTTACCAATTCCGCCAGAAATTCTTGATGAACATGAAAACCCTAAAGCGATTTTTGATTTTTGGTTAGAGCGAGAAAGACAGCCATTAAACGAAGCGAAAGTGATTTTAGTTGGACAGGGAACCGTAGGCAAAACCTCACTGGTCAATCGCTTAATCGACAATAAATTTAATGCAGATGAACGCAAAACCGATCTCATTAATATTCGCGATTGGCAGATTACAGCCAACAATAAACAAGTGAAACTGCGGGTTTGGGACTTTGGCGGACAGGAAATCATGCACGCCACCCATCAGTTTTTTCTCACCGAGCGCAGCCTCTATCTATTAGTCATCAACACCCGCGAAGACGAACTTGCCAATCGCATCGAATATTGGCTGAAACTGATTGAAAGTCTCGGAAATCAAGCCCCCGTGATAATTGTCGGCAATAAAATAGATGACCATCCCCTCGACCTCGATCGCCACGGCTTGCAAACCAAATATCCCAACATCAAAGGCTTTATCGGCACATCCTGCGCCACAGGGTTAGGGATTAGCGAACTCAAACAAAAAATCACCGAAATCATCGCCAACGAAATGCCCCATGTCTTCGATCCCATACCCGTCAAATGGCTAAACCTCAAGGACAAACTGGAACAGGACGATCGCGACTACATCACCTATCAGGAATACGAACAAAAATGTATCGAAACGGGCATCACTAGAGAATCATCGCGCCATACCCTTGTCCGCCTCCTGCATGAACTGGGCATCGTTCTCAACTTCGCTGATGATAAACGACTCAAAGACACCAATATCATCGACTTTACCAATGACAAACACCTCAAAAACACTAACGTTCTCAAGCCTGAATGGGTCACAGTCGGCGTATACAAAATAATTAACGATAACCTCTTGATGACAGAATATCAGGGCGTATTGCATTGGAAAGATACAGAGCGTATCTTTCAGCCCAAATCTAGCAAAGAACAGGACTGCTACACTACTGAAGAAGCGCGTAAATTCATTCTCAGAATGATGGAAAAATTCGAGCTTTGCTTTGCAATGGAAAACTCCCGCGATCGAGACTATCCCGAATACCTGATTCCCGATTTACTACCCAAAGATGAACCCCACACAGGCACATGGGACGACTGCCTGAGATTTGAATATCGCTACGATAAAGTCCTACCCAATAGCGTCATTTCCCGATTCATCGTCAAAGCACACAAACTAATCGCCCACACCAACAGCCGCACCTACTGGCGTACAGGCGTAATCCTCGCCTCCGATACAGGCAACTTCGCCTACATCAAAGCCGATCTCGAAGACACCAAAATCTCTGTCAAAATCAAAGGCAATCCCTACACCCGCCACAATTTTCTCTCCGTAATTCGCGACAAATTTGACGATATTCATGACCGTCCAAAACTTACTCCCGATGAGCGTATCGTTCTCCCCGATAATCTCCAAGTTACTGTCAGTTATAAGCACCTCCTCCAATTATTAGATGATGGTGAGACAACCTGTTATCCTGAAAATGCTAAGCACAGATACAATATCCGCGAACTTATTGATGGTATCGAAGACAGGCGATCGCGTTCAAAAGAAGGCTTACGAGAAAGCGATTGGGATAGCGATCGGCGATCGCAGCCTATTGTAAATGTTAATATCCACAACATCAACCAACAAGCAAATATCATGCCCGAACCTGAGAAGCCCCAACCCGAAAACTTACCCCAATCAGAGAAAGTACAACTTCCCTCAGTGATTGCTGCATCAATATCTTTTGGATTTCTATTTTCAACTACAGCGTTTTTAGTGCTTGCATTCGCAGGGATTTTGAATATTACACAGCTAATTGTGGCAATGTTTTCAATTATTCTGCTGATGACTATTGCTGTAATTTTTGTACTCAAAGCCACAGGACAAATGGAAGGACAATCCTTTGAGACAGTTATTCTCGCAGTTCTAAAGCAAGCGACCCTGTACGATGCTTTTCTCAGTAAGATTAGTGATTTCTTTCATAAGCCCAAAAGCTAGTTAATCCTAAAAAACATAAAAATTACTTCAACCATGGAAAAACAGGAGGAAATCTGGCAAGCAATTGGTAGGATTACGATTAATTATCCATTACTAGAATGTGATAAATGCGCCCTAACCGTAATGCGTTGGCTAAAAAAGCGGGGTATCGAAGCAAAAATCCTACGATTACGAACCAAACGCCGTAGTGACAACTTTATCACAAGTGATCGCTATGGATTAGAAGAATCAATAACTGAAAATGGGACTCATTATGGAGTAGAAGTCATGGGAAAGGTATTTGATAATTTGTCTGCTGAAGGCTTGTCCCGTGCAGATTGGCTAAAAGACTTTAGTTGTCTGAGTGGCTCTTTTGTAGTCGATGAACTAACTAATTTGTAACATTTTTGAGAGGCATAAAATGATTGGACTATTTGAGCTTTTACAAAAGATCGAAAAGAACTCAGGAATGTATTTAGGTCGTCAATCTGTTAGCGATCTATTTATGTTTTTGGCTGGATATGAATTTGCACGAAGTCAGATCAATGAAGAACTCACCCAAGAAGAAGAAGACTTTTATAACGAATTTCAGCCTTGGCTACAGCAAAAACTAGGCGTAAGATCCGTTACCTCATGGGCAAAACTAATCATGCTCTCCTGTCACGATGAAAAGACAGGCTTTGAAATGTTTTTTAAACTCTTAAGAGAGTTTCAAGTCCGAGATCAAGTTAAACAAGCAGTAACCGCCTGATCAGTCGAAATTCTCGCACCCGAAGTCTACGAAGTCGAATTTAGTGATAATGACGGTCAAACCTAAGCCATGCAGGTATTACCCGTTCATCAACTTCTCAAACTCCACTATAAACCTACACCAAACAACATGCATGAATCCCAATCCCAACCTAAATAGTGAGAACATTTCCATCACTGTAACCCTTGAGAATAATGGTTATTATCTTTGCCAGCTATCAAACCCATTGCTAGATCCCTCCCAAAACACCATTAATTGTTATGGTCAAACCCAAGAACATTCCATTGCGATCGCTTTAGAAAAGCTAGCAGAGCAGTATCGCCAGATTGCTGAAGAACAGCAAAATGTGGATATGCTGACCGTGGAGCGATCGCCTGATGGAGAAGCAATTAGCAAGCTTTACCATGTCATACTGCATTTTGAATGTACAATCGATGCAGAATCGAAGTTTGAGGCAATGCACAACACAATTATGGGCAATACCGTAGTCGAAAACGGTAAGATTACTGTGATAGAAGTTAATAAAAATCTGCCTGCTTAGGATACTTCTCCAACAATCTCTTAGAATCAACAAAAAAAAGAGGGCATATGCCCTCTTTTTTTGTTGATTCTAAACAGTTGCTGCTACAGGCACTGCATCCGTTGCTTCAGGGCTATTCTGCTCTGAAGGTGGCACAACCTGCCAGAACTTCGGCAAATAGCTAGACCAATTATCGAGAATTTCCTTCGCTCTAGAACTACCAGTATACTCATAGCTAGATTGAATCAATTCCTTTAGCTGATTCTCACCTGCGGCGGTGCAAACTCTCTGGACTTTGAGAACCTCTTGGCTTAAGCGCTCTTTAAACTTGCCATCAATATCGAGGAAGTAAGCAATCCCGCCTGTCATCCCAGCACCAACATTACGACCTGTGGTTCCTAGAACTACAACTACACCACCCGTCATATATTCAGAGCAGTGGTCACCTGTTCCTTCTACTACTGCCTTTGCACCAGAGTTCCGCACTCCAAAGCGTTCGCCAGCACGTCCATGTACAAACAGATAGCCACCCGTTGCACCATATAGGCAGGTGTTGCCAATGATGGCATTGTCCGCAGGATTGAAGGTGCAATCAGATTTTGGCTTGATGCTGATTGTGCCACCATTCATCCCTTTACCAATGTAGTCGTTAGCTTCACCGACTAGGGATAGATTCAAGCCATTGATATTGAATGCGCCGAAGCTTTGACCTGCTGCGCCTACAAATTCGAGGTTGAGGTGGCTAGCCAGTCCAGAGTTGCCATATTGCTTAGCGATCGCCCCCGATACTCTCGCAGGCACTGAACGATCAGTATTGACGATCGCATAGGTTTTACTTAAATCGGTTTGATTAGCAATCGCCTCCTGCACTTCGAGATCTGCCAAGATTTCATCATCCAGAACTGCACCATTACTATGGGAAGTTGGAGAATGCTCTAACCAACTGCGATCGCTCTTGGTGTCAGGGAGATTGATGAGACAACCTAAATCTACTTGATTGAGATTCAGTTTGGCGAGTTGCAAGTCTTGACGCTGAGCCAATAGGTCGGAACGTCCGATGATCTCTTTGAGGGATTTGTAACCGAGCTTAGCAAGGATTTGACGAACTTCTTCAGCGACGAAGTAAAGGAAGTTGACCACATGTTCGGGTGTTCCAGGGAAGCGCTTGCGGAACTGTTCTAGTTGCGAAGTGACACCGACAGGGCATTTGTTTGTGTGACAAACTCTTGCCATGATGCAACCTTCAGCAATCATCGCTGCCGTACCAAAGCCGTATTCTTCACCACCGAGGAGAGCCGCGATCGCCACATCCCAACCAGTTTTAAATCCGCCATCGACACGTAAGAGAACGCGATCGCGCAATTTATTACCCATCAGCACCGTATGCACTTCTGCTAGCCCAAGTTCCCAAGGTGAGCCAGCATGCTTAATCGAACTCAAGGGGGATGCGCCCGTACCACCGTCATAACCTGAAATTTGGATGATGTCGGCGTTTGCCTTAGCTACACCTGCGGCGATCGTGCCAATCCCAATCTCCGATACCAGTTTAACCGATACCTTCGCAGTGGGATTGATCTGATGCAAATCATAAATCAACTGCGCGAGGTCTTCGATGGAATAGATGTCATGGTGTGGAGGTGGTGAAATTAGCGATACCCCTGGTTTGGAGTTTCGGAGCATGGCAATATAGCTGCTGACTTTTGGTCCTGGCAACTGTCCGCCTTCTCCAGGTTTCGCACCTTGAGCAACTTTAATTTCTAGTTGATTGGAACTGACTAGATAGGAAGGAGTGACTCCAAAACGTCCCGATGCAATCTGTTTAATTGCTGAGTTAGCGGTGTCGCCATTCTTTAAGCCTTTGAGGTGAGGGAATGTTGCGGAAATGCCGTTAGCATCCACATCATTAATTGGTAGATAGCGAATTGGATCTTCGCCACCTTCACCACAATTCGATTTACCGCCAACGCGATTCATAGCGATCGCTAAGACTTCGTGGGCTTCACGGCTCAAGGCTCCCAGAGACATGGCTCCTGTACAGAAGCGGCTGAGGATTTCAGAAACATCTTCAACTTCGTCTAGGGGAATGCTAGGGCGATCGCTCTTAAATTCGAGTAAGTCTCGTAGCGCCGTTGGTGTGCGATTCTGTAATTGTGTCCGATAGACTTCGTAATGGTCATAGCCATCACCCGCTACTGCTTTATGCAGAGCCTTTGCCATTTCAGGACTGTTCATGTGGTACTCACCCGTGGGGCGATACTGCACAAAGCCGTAGTTCTCTAGCTTTTTGATTTGCAATTCAGGGAAGGCTTGAGAATGGAAACTGAGTAATTCCGACGCAATATCGGCGAAGTTAACCCCGCCAACACGGGAAACTGTTCCCTTAAAACAACTGGTAATTACTTCTTCGCCAATACCGATCGCTTCAAAAATTTGTGCGCCACTGTAGCTCGACAGAAGTGAAATTCCCATCTTCGAGAGAATTTTTAGTAAGCCGCCTTCAACTGCTTTACGATAGCTATCTTGCACTTGAGTAATTGTCAGAGCCTTGATTTTGCCCTGCTGCATTTGCATTTGAGTTTTAGCTTTGCCCCACCATTGGCGTGTGGTTTCAAAGGCTAGGTAAGGACAGATGGCACTGGCTCCATACCCGATCAAGCACGCAAAATGATGGGTACTCCAGCATTGAGCCGTTTCCACAATGATCGAAGCCTTCATACGAAGCCCTTCGGCACAGAGACGGTGATGGACAGCGCCCACGGCTAACAGAGGTGGAATATAGGCACTTTCAGCGCTCAAGTTGCGATCGCTTAAAATCAACAATTTTGCACCATCGCGAACCGCCTTCACAGCAGCATCACTGAGCTTAGCGATCGCCTCCTTCAGTCCATCAGCTCCTGAGGCGATCGCAAACAGCATATCTAACTGCGTCGCCGCAAAACCCAAATTCTGCAATTCTTCAAGCTCAGTCTCATTGATGACAGGACTGGATATCTTAATCTGATGAGCCGCTTCAGGAGTGGCAAGGAGCAAATTCGCTCTTTCTCCTAAAAACATCGATAAAGACATCACCGTTCCCTCACGGAGAGGATCGATTGGTGGATTTGTTACCTGTGCAAAGCGCTGCTTAAAGTAGTCATAGAGCAGGTGGGGACGTTGCGATAGAAATGCAAGGGGTGCATCATCACCCATGCAGAAAACTGGCTCTTTTCCATCTTGAGCCATCGCTTCGATCACCATTTCCACATCTTCGAGGGTGTAGCCAAAGGCGGTTTGATAGGTGAGAACTTTCTGCTCATCGAGGGTTGGCGCTTCTGCAAAAGGTTTGACTTCTAGATTCTTACGATATTGTTTAATCCATTCACCATAGGGATGAGCTTTAGCAACCCGTTCCTTAATTTCCCAGTTGTGGAGAATCTCATGGGTTTGCAAATCCACAGCGATCGTTTGTCCAGGACCAAGGCGACCTTTTTCGATGATATCTGTTTCAGGAATATCCACAGTTCCTGCTTCTGAGCTAACAATCACCATGCCATCGCTAGTAATCATGTAACGAGCAGGACGTAAGCCATTGCGATCCAGAGCCGCACCGACGATTTTGCCATCACTAAAGGCTAGTAGAGCAGGTCCATCCCAAGCTTCTTGTAAGCCACTGTAATATTCGTAGAAATCAACGATTGCTTGGCGATCGCTTAAATCTGGTTGATTCTCATAGGCTTCTGGCACAAGGATCATCATCGCCTCAAGTGGACTATGCCCTGTCTCAATTAGCAATTCAAAAACGTGATCGAGTGTTGCTGAATCACTCTCATTTGGCTTAAGAATTGGTAGCAAATCCTTGAGGCGATCGCCCTTTGCGTCTACCCAAGTAGGATGGGTGAGATCGCCTTGACGAGCAAGGAACCAATTGGTATTTCCCTGCAAAGTATTAATTTCACCATTGTGACCGAGAAAACGCATCGGTTGAGCAAGGGGCCATTTTGGTAGAGTATTGGTGCTAAAACGACGGTGATAGATCGCATAAGCCGACACATAATCAGGATTTTGCAGGTCTGCATAAAACGCATCTAATACCGCTGATCGCACCATCCCTTTATAAATGACAGTGGCGTTAGAAAGGGATGGCACATAAAAATCGCTGGGGAGATCAGGAGCTAGCTTTTTGACCTCAAGTTTAATGCGCCGACGGGTAATGTAAATCGCTCTCTCGATCTGATCGGTCTGTTGATGATCGGCATCAGCCACGAAAATCGCTTGTTCGATTTGGGGTTGATTTTCCCTAGCCTGCACACCCAATACCTCTGGATTTACAGGCACAATTCGCCATCGTAGGAGTTTTAAGCCTTCTTCTGCGGCAATTCTCTCGGTAATGGCGCGACATTTAGCCGCATGATCATTATCCTGTGGCAAGAAAAACATCCCCAAAGCTGAATACTCAGGATTGATGGTCAAATCTGTGAATTCCTTTTGTAACAAACCCCAAGGAATTGCGGTCATCAAACCTGCCCCATCGCCCGAATCCTGATCGGCACTACATCCGCCGCGATGTTCCATACAAGTCAGTGCTTTGAGAGAATTGCTCACAATCTTATGGCTAGCACGACCTTCTTTGTCCGCAATAAATCCTACCCCACAGGCATCACGCTCTTCCACCAGCCAGTAGGGCCCTTGGACAAGATTATTAGTTCCAGACTGATTAGACTGACTTGTATTCACGCGGCTCACTTCCATCGGATTATCTGTTGCTATCAAAAAATATATGTTGAAATTATGAGATTCTTAAGGTGGGTGATGAAGCTCTCACTGCGTCACTTCGTACCTTGTACATTGTTAATTCTAGATTAAGCTTTTTATTAACAGATGCAAAACTGTTAATATCTTGCTTACAGAAATTTGCTTTAGACTGACTTAAATCGCTTAAGATTATTGCAAATTGTCACTCTTACCCTAGTTAGAGCTTGAGTTCTAAGCCAAGACTTAACATTTGAACCAAGCTTGCGTTCAATCATTTGAATGAAAGCAGATTTTAGAGCATAGCTCTTTACTTAGCCTTGTGCATAGGTACTAAGTAAATATTCTAGTATGAATTTTTTAAGTGGGGCATTACTGATTATAAGCGACAAAGATCTTTCTTATGTTCGACTCACTACAGTTTTTGGGTGTAGTTTGACATACATGTGAAACCCAAAGCTACAGGATCAATCACTTCTTCTTTTGTTGTTTTGTTTAAGTAAAGGCTTTGCCGCGCCATAAAGTTGCGACCCTGCGGGTCGCAACTTTATGGGTTTGGATAATTTATTTTGTACAAGTACTTATAATGGCAAAACAGTTTCAGTGACTTGCATCATGGCTTATTGGCTGCTTAAAAGTGAACCCAATGTCTATTCCTATGCTGACCTAGAACGCGATCGCCAAACGATTTGGGATGGTGTGAATAATAATTTGGCGCTCAAGCATATCCGCACAATGCAGATCAAAGATCTTGCCCTGATTTATCACACAGGCGATGAACGGCGTGCCATGGGTATTGCGGAAGTGGTTAGTTTGCCCTACGTTGATCCGAAATTGGACGACCCCAAACGGGCAGTAGTTGATGTAAAGGCTGTGCGATCGCTACCTCAGCCTGTGACCCTTGCTCAAATTAAACAAGACCCAGATTTTGAAGGCTTTGACCTAATTCGGATTAGTCGTCTGTCAGTCGTTCCTGTATCTGAGGCGCATTGGCAAAAAATTTTAGAACTCGCCAATATTTAAATGAAGTGCCGCGCTCCGCGCGGCACTTCATTAGTTTTTGGGTAGCCCTAATTTATTTAGATCGCTTTGCGCTATAGGATATTGGCTAGAAGTTATTAGTAATTTTTTAGAATATATGAACTATTTGGTTAGTGTTTGGAGCGATCGCCTCAAGGCTGAAGAGGTATATACCCAGCTAGAAGCAGCAAAATTTCCGATGGAAGCGATTTCAATCTTGGGTAAAGGCTACAAGAGTGCGGAAGAATTTGGGTTTATCGATCCCCTTGTGCAAGGTCGCAAACAAGCTTTTTTTATGGCTTATTGGCTAGTTCCCTTTGGATTTCTAGCAGGAATTGGGTTTAGCCTCGTTACCGATTTACATACCTTTGCTTGGGCTGGAAATATTGGCAATCATCTAGTTGGTGGCTTGCTCGGCGCATTCGGCGGCGCAATGGGCAGTATATTTATCGGCGGCGGTGTTGGGGTGGCAACTAGTAGTGATTCTGTGCCTCTCCGTAATCGTCTTAATGAGGGTAAATATTTAATCGTTGTCCAAGGTACTGATCAACAGGTAGTTCGTGCGAATCAAATTATGCGTCCTTTACGTCCTGAGAATATTCAAGGCTACGTTGCGCCCTAGTCATTACCTAGTTATTTCAAAGACTTGCACTGCAAGTCTTTGAAATAACTAGGTTTAGCGCTCCTGCCGCATACCTCAGGTAAACCATAAGCAAATATGAAATCACGGCGAATCTTTCACTATATTTGGCGCATTAATTCTGTCATTATTTTGATGGGTGGACTTCTTGCAATACTCTCGTTATCAGCATCAGCAGTTTATGTCATCTTGCAAGCTACGAGAACTAGAGAAGTTGATAGTGTCATAAACATCGCGAACAATGAGCAGGTTAAGGCAAAGACTGAAATTGGCACGTTTACACCGATCTCAGGCTCTGAAATCCTGCAAGCGCCACTGTATCTAATTCAAGACTATGACTACAGAGCAGGTTCTAAAGAATCTAGTTCCATTCAAAACTACATCTTCTTTGATCCTAATCAAAAACGCTCCTATTGGTTGAGACCGAAAAGCGAAGGACTATTTCTATCTGCGATCGCTTTAGTTCAAAATAGCAATCCTATTGACAATAATCTCATTTTGAATGCTAATAATGAGGAGAAGCCAGTTCCTGTAGTTGCCTTTCTGTATGTGTTAGTGGATAAAGATACTAACAACGATAAACGGATCAATGATCGCGATCAGAAACAAATTGCTATCTCTAATGCCGCAGGTACGAGTTTTAAAGTATTAATCGATCAGGTTGAGCGATTTAACGGTTATTCGGCAATTAAAAATAATCGGTTGTCTGTTTTCTACACATCTTCCAATAAAATCAAAGTCGCCGAAATCGATTTGCGATCGCAAGAAATTGTCAGTAATTCCGAATTTAGCAGTCAGCCATAGAGTTTATTGTATGTGCTTGTTAACAGCTAGCTTTTGTGTTTGCGCTGCTTGGCTTTCTCATAAGCTGGATCATGTTCTCCAAAGCTAATAAGCACAACACGACGGGGTGCTGGCTTTTCATAGATCCGATAAACTAGACGGTAAACTTTATTATCTAAGTCAATCTCTAGAGCGCGAAATCCTTGCAACTTACCAATCAGATTACGGCTAGAATAGACTCCTCCAAAATTTAAGGGATCTAACTGTAGCAATGGTTTAATGAGATTTGTAAAATCTTCTAATAGTTCTATAGGTAGCAGAGGTAAGTCCTCTTTGACAAGAAGATTGTCAATCTGTAATTGATATTTGCTTTTTGCCACGTTGTCTTAGATGTTTTTGGATTGCTGTAATATCAATTGGTTCGCCGATTTCGCCAAGAGTTGTATAGTTGTCTTGGTTGTTTAATCTATCTAACCTTTGGACTGCTTTAGCTTCAGCAGAAATTATAATTACAGATTCTCTCTGTAATTTCTCAGCGATCGCTTCTCGAATCCAGTCAATGCCTTTGGCTTGAACAATTTCAATTTGACTGACAGGAACTCTCAAGCTAATGATCTGTTCTGCTAGTGGTTCATTAGTTTGTATCATAAAAGCATTTTTCTTTTGTCTAGATTTATCCTAGCATTTTCATTCAACTCAAAATTTACTAACTCATGTGTAAATCAGTTCAGCTTTTGGACTATGTAGTTCTGCTAATCGCCAATATTCAGCATCAGATTCTGCTAACTCTGTTTCAATTTCATCGCGATTGGCATGGTAATAAGCTAAAGCAGCATAAACCTGAGCAAGGTTTAGATGACTAATGCGGCGGGAAATTTCAACGGCATCTGCACCTTGTTTATACAAGACTACAATCCTACTGACTGATGTTTTTGTGCCTGTGATCATGGGGCGGATGTCGCCTTTGTTGTTAGTACGAGTTACTAATGTGCCGATGTCAATAGCAGTGAGCATATTTTTTAAGTCGCAAATTTAAGACTATCTAGCCTTTATGATAACGTAAATTAAATATAGCTATTAAATGAAGTATTTATGCCAAATCAACCCAAAAATCAACTTTTCTATGGGGATAATCTTGAGGTGTTGCGGCGGCATATCAAGGATGAGTCGGTGGATTTGTGCTATATCGATCCGCCGTTTAACTCGAAGCGGAACTATAACCAGATTTATAACAATATTGGGAAAGAAGATCAGGCGCAGGCGCAAGCTTTTATCGATACTTGGACTTGAGATGATATTGCAAATCAGGGTTTGGCAGAGATTCAAGAAAATTATTTAGGTCATTTTACTTCGCAAAGTATCGATCTCATTTCTGGTTTGACTAAGGTTTTGGGGAAGGGGAGTTTGTTGGCTTATCTTGTCAGTATGACGTTACGAATTGCGGAAATCTATCGAGTTTTAAAAACAACTGGAAGCTTTTATTTACATTGCGATCCAAGTGCTTCTCATTATCTCAAACTTATACTAGATTCAATTTTTTGCTCTCAAGGAGGGGATTTTTTGAATGAAATTATATGGAAGAGAACAAATGCACACAATGACGCTGCTCAAGGACTAAGAAGGTTTGGAAGAAATCATGATGTGATATTTTTTTATACAAAAACAACAAATCTAATATGGAATACAAGCTATGTTGATTATGACGAAGAATATATCCGTACAAACTACAGTAACATTGAGGAGATTACAGGTCGTCGATATAAAACTAGTGATTTGACAGCAGCTAAAGCTGGTGGTGATACATCGTACGAATGGAAAGGAGCTTTTCCGAGCAAAGGAAGATATTGGGCATACTCCAAAAGCAATATGGAACGTTTCGAGAGTGAAAATCGTATTGTATATACTCGCAATGGTATGCCACGTTTGAAGCATTACTTAGATGAGATGTCTGGAGTTTCTGCTCAAGATACATGGGTAGATATTCCACCTATATCTGCAAAAGCAAAAGAAAAATTAGGTTATCCAACTCAAAAACCAGAAGCCTTATTAGAGAGAATCCTAAAATCCAGCAGTAATGAAGGCGATGTAGTTCTTGATGCTTATTGCGGTTGCGGTACAACCGTTGCAGTATCCCAAAGATTAAATCGCCAATGGATTGGAATTGATATCACCTATCAAAGCATTAGCTTAATCCTCAAACGATTAGAAGACAGCTTTGGTAAAGGCGTATTAGACAATATTTTGCTTAACGGCATTCCCAAAGACATGAAATCTGCCGAAGCGCTGGCTAATAAAAGCGACGATCGCACCCGTAAAGAATTTGAAAAATGGGCTGTGCTTACCTATTCCAACAACCGCGCCACCATCAACCAAAAGAAAGGCGCAGACAAAGGCATTGACGGAATTGCCTACTTTCGCAGTGAAAAAGATGATCCTGAAAAAATTATCCTGCAAGTCAAATCAGGCAAAGTCAAATCAGGCGATATCCGCGATCTGCAAGGCACAATGACCCGTGAAAGCGCCGTACTAGGAGTATTTATCACCCTGCAAAAGCCCACCAAAGATATGCTCAAGGAAGCCAAGGAAGCAGGAATTTATCAAAGCCAATACATGAGCGCCCCCGTTGATAAAATTCGCATCGTCACTGTTCAAGAAATCATCGAAGAACAAAAACGCCTTGAAATCCTCCTTGCCCTAGAAGTTTTAAAATCGGCTGAAAAGCAAATGGAAGTCAAGCAGGGTGTGCTAGATTTGGAATAAAACAAGTTAAAGGAGAAAAAACATGACCGAAAGATGGACAGATGAAAGACTCGATCGCCTAGCAACTACTGTTGAAAGCACAAGCGTAAAATTAGATAGCTTCATTTTTGAATCATCTAGACTATTCGCCAAACTGGGCGAAGGTCAAGCCCGCAATGATGCAGCGATCGAAACCTTGGTGTCAGCGATGACCAACTTAGCGCGATCGCAACAGGAGCAATGGACAGCAATCCGCGAAATGCAGACCGAAGTAAGAGGACTACAAGTAGAAAATCGTCGCATTTTACAAAGAGTATTTGGACTAGCTGACGACGAATTTTAGAAAATGAGAGAAGTCCGTCTTGCGGATGTGAATAATTTGCAAACTATGCTAAGACTATGAATCATATACTGATTGGAATCTCTGGAGGTATTGCCGCCTATAAAGTTTGTGAAGTAGTTTCTAGCCTAGCGAAGCGCGGCATTGAAGTGCGGGTTATCCTGACGCGATCGGCTGCGGAATTTGTGACTCCGCTTACCTTTGCCACCCTTTCGCGCCAACCTGCTTATACTGACTCTGACTTTTGGCAACCGACTAATGGTAGACCATTGCATATTGAGTTAGCAGAATGGGCGGATATATTTCTGCTTGCACCTGTGACCGCAAACACCCTAGCTAAACTCGCCTATGGCATGGCGGATAATCTTCTCACTAATACTGTTCTCGCTTCCAATTGTCCAATTCTCTTTGCGCCAGCAATGAATACAACTATGTGGCTACAACCCACCGTGCAGGAGAATTGGCATAAGTTATTAAAGGATTCTCGCTATACAGCGATCGCACCGACGGATGGGATTCTCGCATGTGATGCTGTGGGGACTGGTCGAATGGCAGAGCCAGAGATTATTCTGGAATATTTAGAATCTTTCTTGTTTACTCAAGGCAAACAGGATTTAAAAGGGAAGCATATTTTAGTTAATGCAGGTGGAACCAGAGAATTTATCGATCCTGTACGGTTTATCGGCAATCCATCGACAGGGAAACAGGGAATTGCGATCGCCAAAGCAGCAATCCATCGTGGCGCAAAGGTCACCCTTATAACTACCTCCAGTTCCCCTCTCCCCATGGGAGAGGGGATAGGGGTGAGGGTAGTCCGTACTTCCGCAGAAATGCACCAAGCCATGCTCGAAGAGTTCCCTAATGCTGATATCACGATCGCGGCTGCGGCTGTTGGTGATGTGCGATCTAAAATGCAAAGCGATCGCAAATTACCAAAATCAGAATTACCCTTAAATCTTGAACTTGAATATATTCCTGATATCATTGCCGATCTCGCCACTCGTAAACGTCCTGAGCAAATACTAGTAGGCTTTGCGGCGCAAACTGGAACTGAGGCAGAGGTTTGCGCCGCAGCACAGGAGAAACTAGAGCGCAAAGGGCTAGATGCGATCGCGGCTAATGCCGTTAATACTTCCCTAACAGGTTTTGGCACTGATACCAATCAAGCCATATTCATTCATAAAGAGGGACATGAGCAAACTACTCCCCTCTGCTCAAAATTAGAACTTGCCCATCGTTTGTTCGATTTCCTAATTTAAAAACAATGCTTCGCACTGTTTTTAAATTAGGGTTCTTTGTTTTATGGCGAAGTCCTTACTTAATTAGGAACTGATGTTACGTGGAACCATCACTCCGTCAGGTTATTGTGTATGCAGTAGGGGCGGGTTTAGTTGATAATTCTGTGCTGAATGCAGGATCTATCTGCAAAACCCGCCCCTACTTTAGAAACTTCCACGTAACGTCAGTTTGGAAGAGTTGCGGGTTCTAGACCTGTGGCTTTTCCAAATTTGCGAAGGCGATCGCTTTCGGGTTCCATCCATGAATAGACAAAGTGACTAATGCAATTAATCTTTGGTTGTCTAGCAAGGATAGCTCGCGTTTGAATCTCAAAGCTAGGATGTCCATCAAAGCTCTGCCCCCAAGTTCCTGCTAAAACTGGACAAACTAAAGTCTCAGGAGCAGATTGGCGGACAACCTCAGCGACCTGTTCCGCAACGCATTGACCATCCTCACAAAGTGCATAGGTCATCGGATGGCGTTCCATAAATTTTGGGAATCGATCCCATGGTTGCATTTTAGGATCGAATCGACCTGCCTCAACACGATTGCCACCAGGGAAGAAAACTGTTCCAATTGGAATATTATTTTGTTGGAGTGGAATAGTAATTGTATTGACAAAATTAACTACTCCTTGGTAGGCGTGATTAGTTGCAATATTCCAAAGTAATCCTTTAGTAATCGTGGCAGTTTCCCTAGGATTTCTGATATTGGTTGGCTGTACCTTGATGCTCTCTGTTAGCTTCTTCTCAGTCTGAATAACATCATCAGCCGTGAGATCCCCGTTTTGGAGATAAATTGCCATTAGCTCACGCACATTTTTATTGTCAATGCTATTAAGCAAAGCCGATCGCGATGACTGTCCATGAATCCAAAGCTGCTTGACGTTATTGATCAATTCACCCGTGGAATTAGTGGGATAGCGCACATAGTCAAATACCATCCCATCAGGATTGCGTTTCATTAAAGCTTTAACTACGGCTGTCAGATCGGCTTTGGCGATCGCGCTATAGGGATCGGCAAACAGATGATCAACTTCATAGGCATCTTCGTAAAAAGCACGTCCATTACTAACCATGTTGCGATCAAAATTGGTATTGGCAATACTATTTTCCCCTCTACCATTAAGTGCTAAGGCTCCTGAGCGTCCCTTGATTTCGCTATAGCCATAGCCAAAATTCATCGTAAATGACCAACCATAAACTTTGATGCCCCGTTCTCTACCAATCTCGATCGCCCTTTGCCACAGATCATAATCCGCAGGCACTTCCCCTGCCTTGACTGCTTCCTCCATCACCGATCGCCAAGGTGTCGGATTATCAGCAACAGGTAGTAAGACGCGACCATCATAGAAAACTTCGACAAAAACTTGGTTATAGCCACGATTTGCCATTTTGTCGAAAACATCCTCTAACACGCCTGACTTAACATCATTGGGATATAGCCTTACCCAAGTGGCTTGTGTTTGGGGTTTGCTGCGATCGCGACAGGCTTGTAATTCTGACTTATGCTTTTGGACAATAGCCTGATATTGCGATTGAGCAGTAGAGCTACTAGGATTTGTGACTAAAGCTGATTTTCGTAATTCATGTTTTCGCAAGATTTCCGCCTTGCTCACATCACAGGTAGGGTTGCCCCACAGGATTTTATCTGGTAGAGATCCCGCGATCGCTTTCCCTGCAAAAGCTGAGTTTAAGATGCTAATAGAGGCGATCGCCAACAAATTAAATTTATTGATCTTGATTAGATTTCTTTTATATTTCATAGAATAAAAAATGGTAATCCCAGTAATTGAAGGGAGACTGCTCAGAAATAGTACCAAAACAAAAAATGATGTAACTATTTTTTGTTTTTAAAACCCTTACTGGGTTTGGTTTTTAACCAACAAAAGTATGACAACCCTTTTGTTACAGTGCTTTACGCTCAGGCTCAAACCAAGAAATTTTTTGAAAGGGTTGCGAAGCAACCCTTTCAAAAAATTTCTTGTGGTTCATTTGATCGAAAATTGCTGTAATTGCTATAAATCCTATACTATCCGCGTTTTCATAGACGAACTTGGCTTAACAATGTGGCACACTGACAACTGTATTTCATAATGCACTTCACCATGCTTCACAACCCCACCAGATTTAAACCTAGTCCCATTGAAGATGATTCTGAAGAAAATGATGAAGAATTGGAATTTTATGACTTCAATGAACCAGAACCAGGCAGTCCACCGGGAACGCTAATCATTGATGAAGATGCGGCTATTCCCAATATCTTCTTGATTGATTACAATGCCGATGAAGCTCTAGGCATTCAGCTTGCTACGCCCGAAGACTGTTTTCCCTATTTAGATAGTCACTCAGTTTCATGGGTAGATGTACAGGGTTTGGGTTCAGAAGAAGTCTTGAAACGTCTAGGTAAAGTTTTTGGACTTCATGAGCTTGTATTAGAAGATATTGTTAATATTCCCCAGCGTCCCAAGGTTGAGAGCTTTGAGGATCAGGAATTAATCATCTTGCATATGGTGACTAGCCGTGAAGATGGTCGGGGGTTTTATGATGAGCAGGTAAGTTTAATCCTAGGCAAAAACTACATCCTCACTGTCCAAGAAGAGCCTGAAAACGACGTATTTGAGCCAATTCGTCAGCGCATCCATCGCAATCGTGGAGTAATCCGATCGCAAAAGTCTGATTATCTTGCCTATGCCCTAATTGATGCGATCGTTGATGGATTTTTCCCTGTGTTAGAGGACTACGGCGAACGTCTCGAAGATTTGCAGGATGAAGTAGTTGCTAATCCTACGCGCCAAACTCTCGATAAAATCCATAAAATCAAGCGCGAACTTTTGTTGCTACGTCGTGCGATTTGGCCGCAGCGTGATGCTATTAACTCTTTAATTCGTGAAGAAAGTCCTTTGATTGATCGAGAGGTCAGGGTTTTTCTCCGTGATTGTTATGACCATACGGTACAGGTAATCGATATGGTTGAGACTTATCGCGAACTTGCCGCCAACTTGATGGATATTTACCTATCATCTTTGAGCAATAGTACCAATGAGATCATGCGCTTTCTGACTGTCATCTCAACGGTATTTATTCCCCTTACTTTCGTGTCAGGAGTCTATGGAATGAACTTTGATACCGAGATTCCATGGAACATGCCTGAGTTAAAAATGCCATTTGGATATCCTTTCTTTTGGCTATTGATCATGTCTATTTCTGGTGGATTGCTATTTTACTTTTGGAAAAAAGGCTGGCTATTTAGTCCAAAATAACGACAGAATCACGGACTATAGCTTTTGAGCTAAAATATTACTTAAATCCAATCCAAAACAACTTATTAAAACCTAAGATATGTCTACTCCTGAAGCTTTAAAAGAAAGATTTGTGGCGATCGCTAGCAAGCGTGAATTATTGGTGCAGTTGTCTCTCAAAGATAATTTGGGTAGCTTGAGCATCGATGTGATCCAAGCCTTAGAAGAACTTGATGATCTCTTAATTGAAATCAGAAAGATCTTCCCTGATTGGCAACAGGACTAGGATATCTCTATGCCTCCTAAATTAACTTCATTCCATTCTCAAGTTAATGTCCAGCGTCAAGTCAAGATCCCCATGCGCGATCGCCTTAACTTGACGGCTGATATTTACCGACCCAAAAATGTTGACATGCCTTTGCCCGTGCTATTGATGCGCTTGCCCTATGGTCGAGCGATCGCCTCTAGTTGTACCTATGCTCATCCCAGTTGGTATGCCAGCCAAGGCTATATTGTCGTGATCCAAGATGTGCGTGGTTGTGGCACTTCTGAGGGAGAGTTCTATCCATTTGTTAGCGAATATGATGATGGATTTGACACAGTGGAATGGTGTGCAAAGGAACTAGAAGGCAGTAGTGGCAAGGTGGGAATGTATGGATTTTCCTATCAGGGGGTAACCCAATTCCAAGCTGCCGTGCAACAGCCTGAAGGACTAGTTACAATCTGTCCGACTATGGCGACGGCGGATTTATATCACGGTTGGTTTTATTTTGGTGGTGCGCTTTGTCTGGACTTTGACTTAGGCTGGGCTTTACAGCTAGCTCAAAATCGAGCATGGTATTTAAAAAAAGAACCACAGGCAACCAATCTTTTTGAAGCCCAAAAGCAGATCTCTAAATGGTTAGAGACAGTGCCATTAAGTGAAATAGAATTATTTAAGAATGAGTCTTTTGGAGATTTTGGTCAATTCTTTTTTGATTGGATTGGAAACCAACAAGCTGATGATCAATATTGGCAACAGCTAAATCCTCTCAGTTATTTTGATCGCTATGATTTACCTGCTTTACACATTGCGGGATGGGCTGACATTTTTATTGAGGCGACGATTAGCACTTACCATCACGCCAAATCTGCAACAACAAAACCACAGCATTTAGTAGTTGCACCTTGGCAGCATATGCCTTGGCTGCCGAAAGTTGGTGAGATTGATTTTGGTGAAGCGGCTGTTTCTAAAATCGATCAATTGCAAGTAGATTGGTTTGATTTTTGGTTAAAGGGAATTGAGAATGGAATCTGCGATCGCGCTCCTGTGCAGATGTTCTTCATGGGCAAAAATCACTGGCTAGATTTACCAGAATTCCCGAAAAATCCTCATGCGAAAACACTCTATCTCTCTTCCCAAAAACAACTAAGCAACCAATCACCAATCACCAATCACCAATTACCCGATATCTACGTCTACGATCCCCGCAATCCCAACCCTACAACTCCCTACGGATTCTACGATCAGCGCAATGTGCATCATCGTTGGGATGTATTAGTTTATGAGAGTTCAGAATTGGAGCAAGATATAGCGATCGCAGGTATTCCCGAATTTGTTCTCTATGCAGCTACTACGGCTCCTGATACTGATTGGGTAATTAAGCTTTTAGATATTTATCCCGATGGTAAGCAAATGCTGGTGTCAATGGGTGTTTTACGCGCTAAGTTCCGTAAATCATGGACTGAGCCTGAATGGATAGAGTCTGATGTGGTGAATGAATATCGCATTAAGTTGCGTCCAACCTGTCAGAATTTTGCTCAAGGGCATCGGATTGGCGTAGCGATCGCGAGTTCAGCTTTTCCTGCGATCGAGCGACATTCTAATACGCAGAAGTTACCGTCAGAGGCGACAGTCAGTGACTTGGTGGAGGCAACACAGCAAATTTTTTATGGCGCGGAATATCCTTCCCATTTACAACTACCCATCAAATAAAAAAGTCACCTTACGCAGATAGAATTCCTGTGATCGCTAAGGTTTGGGGCTGGCACGGGGGCACAGCCCCTACAGAACATTTAATTAGCAAGTAGGTAGGGGCAATCCCCCCGTGGTTGCCCTGCTTGGCTAGCGACAAGAGTTCTTTGTTTAACTCGATGTGTAAGCTCGCCACCCACCATAGGAAGTAATTTCCTTTTGTCCTTCACATAAAAATGGTTCACCGAGAACGCCTAAAACTTCTTGTCCATTGGCTAAAACAATTTTACCAATACATAGACCAGCAGGCTCAGATAATAAAATTGCGCCCAAAGCATCGGGAGTAACTGACCAAATCTCTAAGGCGATCGCTTGTCCATTTTCGCTAACTCGTAACATCGCAGGATGGCGATCAGCGATCGACCAAAGCCGATATATAGGTGCTGTTACATCTTCTCTTACAAATACTGCCCCTACCTTCTGCAAGTTCCCATTTAACTCTAGTCCTCGCATTAAAGTTCCATTTACGGCAAAATCAATCATCTGCATAGTTTTTTAGTGTGGTAAGTGTGGATAGCGCTTTGCGCTGTTTACTCCATTAATTTTTAGTTTGAGCAACGAGATAGATGCGATCGCTTAACTGCCTTAACAACTGGGCAATATCACCATCAGTTGATTGCAACTGAGCGACCTTTTCGCAACTATACATCACCGTTGTATGGTCTTTACCGCCTACCGCTTCACCAATTTTGGGCAAGCTGAGATTCGTATGTTGACGCATGAGATACATCACATATTGACGGGCTTGGCTGATTTCTCTGCGGCGTGAATTTCCTAATAGATCGGCTAAATCGATATTCAGCATTTCCGTAACTACGCTCAAAACCATCTCAGCAGATACCTCTACAGGTTCTTTAGGAGGATTGAGAACTGGAGCAACATTTTCCACCGTCATCGGCAATCCCGAAA
This sequence comes from Pseudanabaena minima str. Chao 2107, assembly GCF_051131155.1. Classification (NCBI taxonomy): domain Bacteria; kingdom Bacillati; phylum Cyanobacteriota; class Cyanophyceae; order Pseudanabaenales; family Pseudanabaenaceae; genus Pseudanabaena; species Pseudanabaena minima. Next base: position 1,147 of record NZ_CP159508.1, on the reverse strand, counting down.
TCGAGATATAGGCAACAGTTCGCACTAATGCTCCTTCCAATTCACGAATGTTGGAAGTATAGCTAGCGGCAATATAATGCAGAACATCGGCAGGGATTTTGAGATGATCGTATTCGGCTTTCTTTTGTAAGATTGCCATGCGTGTCTCCAAATCTGGAACTTGAATATCCGCAATCAATCCCATCGAGAAACGGGAACAAAGTCGTTCTTGCAAACGGGGAATCTGAGCAGGTGGGCGATCGCTGGCTAATACGATTTGTTTACCAGTTTCGTAAAGCGTATTAAAAGTATGGAAAAACTCCTCCTGAGTATATTCTTTACCTTCGATGAATTGAATGTCATCAACGATCAGCATATCAATCTCGCGATATAGCTCCCGAAATCTCTGCATACTATCTTTGCGAATTGCCGCAATCAAATCGTTAGTAAATTGCTCCGTCGATACATAGGCGATTCTTGCTTTCGGTTCAATTTCTAGGCGGTAATGGGCGATCGCTTGCATCAGATGTGTTTTACCTAAGCCCACACCACCACATAAAAACAAAGGATTAAATTCACGCCCAGGAGACTCAGACACCGCTAAAGCCGCCGCATGAGCCATGCGATTGGTGGAGCCAACCACAAAACGATTGAAATTGTACTTAGGATTGAGATTACTAGGACGTTGCGCGTTGCCGTTGCTGTCTGATGATTGAGGGCTTTGGACATTATTGAGCGCAGTAGGGATTGCGGCTGCCATGGCATGAACTGCTTCAGCAGCGATCGCTGTTTCCAACATCCCATCTTGACTAGCTTCTACGCTGTCAAGATGGAGATTTAGCTCAGGCTGACCTGTGGGCGGTTCACTACTAGGAGATGCCTCAATATGAATTTCTACTGGATAGCCAAGGATTTCAGTGACTGCATCCGCAATATTTTGCACATAATATTTATGCAGCCAATTTTTAGCAAAAATTGAGGGCGTGCGAATAGTCAAGCGATCAGCCGTAAGCTCGTCAGCCACAACTGTCTTAATCCATCCTTCGTAGGTAGGACGGCTAAGTTGGCTTTCAAGCAGTTCAAGAACTTGATTCCAGAGGGTTTCTAAGGAAATATCAACAGACATCGTTGGTTGTGGTCAAGAGGGCTAACGGCGGATCACGATCTT